>NZ_VRKN01000063.1 GCF_008080435.1 Enterobacter asburiae
CAGCAGTCAGCTAAGAAATAACTCAAAGGCGGCCAGAGTAGTTGACGCGTATCGGCCAAGGTAGTTGACGTCTAATAGGCACCGCCCGGGGAAGCCGCGCGCGCTTCCTGAAGGACAATCCCGATATCCTGCCCCAGGAGCTGAGCCGCTGGCTGAAGGCCGGACTGAAAATCCGGCCAGAGACCGGCGAAATCTACAAACCCGTCTCGCGGCGCGTCAGGGTTCCGGCGGCTGCGGCTGCCAGCTCCGGGGTGTTCCTGTCTGATCATCTGCGCGAGCGCCTCACAACGCTTGCCGCCGGACAGGGCGTGACGCCGGATGACATGCTGAGTGCCCTGGTGGAGCGTGAGGAGCTACGTCGCCAGCTGGCTCCGGTTCCGGCCGGTGACGATGCCGTTCCGGAGCAGCAGATTGCCGGGGTGGTCAGCCGCCACTTTGCCTCGCTGTCAGAACGCAGCGAAACGGAGGCGTGGCACCTGGCGCTGGGCGCGCTGGTCAGCGAGCTGGTTGAGGCCGACCTGCTGTCGTTTCATGCCGCCAGCGTGACCGAGAGCCGCCGCCTGCATATCCCCCGCACCGCGTATTACTGGTACGGCGGCTTTGTGGCAAAGCGGGTGGCCATGATGCTGGGCTGCTACCAGGTATATCTGTGGAACGACATCATGTGCCCGGACAGCGACGTGGTCTTCGTCGGCGAACCCCGGAACGTGG
>NZ_VRKN01000064.1 GCF_008080435.1 Enterobacter asburiae
CAGCAGTCAGCTAAGAAATAACTCAAAGGCGGCCAGAGTAGTTGACGCGTATCGGCCAAGGTAGTTGACGTCTAATATCTTCTATCATTTTTTCTACGTCAGCAGAGACTGAACCACCAAGCAAGGTAGTAATAATCGTTCCACCTGTCCCTGGTCCATCTGGTTCAAGCTGCGCACGATGCCAACGATAGCGGTTAGAAATTATCTCTGAGAAAAACTCATGAGGTTCTTGATTGTCGAATGCGTTTGGGGAGTAGAATTTCGCCAATCCTACAAGGATCCCCTGTAAACCATCGATATAGTCATAATTTGCTTGATTCATCACAGCGGTAATCCCAGTATCCCAATCTGGCTGGGCCTGGGACAATAATTCACAACGAATTGCTGGAAGTGAGTCCAAATATGCGTAGAGGTCATTATCGGAAGGGGATGTAAGCATTGGAGGTTCCTCAGTAAAACTCTCGCCAATTACTTTACTTATGGCAAAACTATCAGCTTTTTCTCGGCGTTGCTTAACCCGTACTAACCAGTCATCACGATATTTTTTGACTACCGATGCTGTCAAATGTGAATCGCCACGGATAATCTAGACACTTCCGAGCCGTTGATAATACTGGTTTTCATATTCTGTCGGTGACATCTGAT
>NZ_VRKN01000065.1 GCF_008080435.1 Enterobacter asburiae
CTGGCTTTCACCACGCTGCCCTTGTCCCCGTGAACGCTAAAGCGTGCCGTACCGCCAGCAACCAGCATGCTGGCGTGCATTAACATTGTGGGTGTGGTGGGCTATACCACATTTTGTTATGCCGCTAACCAGTTTAAGAAATAAGTGAATTCTTAATTTAAATCAGGCGAAAGTAGATCTCATTTCTAATGGAAATGGGTATGGGGAGTATTACCTGAAATTCAGAAAGGCAGCTAAATAAAATATGTTCCTAATTATCTGTACCTCTTTTTGGGTGTTTTTTTGAGTATCACCCAGACAATTAGTCAGCAGGCCGTGCAATTAGGTATTGGCCAGGCACAAATAGTGGCCGAAAAAACGGCGCTTAGCTAAGTAGAGGTCAAACGCTATTCCGATCTGCTACAGGCGGTGATAGATAACGTTCAGGCGCTCAAAAACGTCGAGCAACTGACAAAGCTGCGCGCAGACGCGGGCGTGAGTTCCACCTCCGATGAGCTCCAGACCTGCACGCGTATTGCAGGCATGCAGGCAGAGGCTTATTCGCCAGTGCTTCTTTGCCGATGTGAGAGACGAAAGGTTAATTTCGGCACCTGACAGGGCTGTTTTCGGATATATCTCTGTACAAGAT
>NZ_VRKN01000066.1 GCF_008080435.1 Enterobacter asburiae
TTCTCATATCGGTGATACCAGCGACCAGCCAGATCTTTGTCCCTGATGGTAATGGGATCAACGTTTGAGCTCCCGTATCAGCAGGTTCAGGATATTTTCGCTGATGGCACCATTCAGACGGAGTGATCCGTGCCGGAACGTCACTTCACAGCAGATATTGAGTGATTCAGATGCCGCAGCAGCTACAGGTTGTGACAGTGAGGAGGTTGCAGGAACAACATCTTCGGCATCAAGTGTTATCGGGAGCAGCTCAGGCACGCTGTTTTCTGTTGTTGAAGGAGGACGTAGTTTTCCTTCGCGCCAGTACTGACGCCACTTGAACAACAGATTATCGTTGATCCCATGCTCACGAGCGAGTTGCGCTACGGAGATCTCTGGTCGATGCGAGAGTTCAACCATTTTGATTTTGAACTCAACGGGATAATTAGGGCTTTTTTTACGCACTGCGGTTAATGATTTCATGGATAGCGTCCACCATATTTGGTGTCCACTATCCTCTCAGGAATTTCAGGATCTGCCAGACGGTGCTGAGACGACGCTTACGGGTATTCGAGCCTGCTTTGGGGACATTTTTCTCGTGACCGAGCTCGGCATTCAATGCTGTTTCGACGGTGAGCTT
>NZ_VRKN01000010.1 GCF_008080435.1 Enterobacter asburiae
TGCGTTGAGCTAACCGATACTAATGAACCGTGAGGCTTAACCTTACAACGCCGAAGATGTTTTGGCGAAGAGACGACACATTCAAATTTCAGCCTGATACAGATTTAACAGAATTTGCCTGGCGGCTTTAGCGCGGTGGTCCCACCTGACCCCATGCCGAACTCAGAAGTGAAACGCCGTAGCGCCGATGGTAGTGTGGGGTCTCCCCATGTGAGAGTAGGGAACTGCCAGGCATCAATCAGAAGAACCCCGTACCGAAAGGTGCGGGGTTTTTTGCTTTTGTTTTTCACCCTCTCCTTGAAACTTTCTCACCTTCCGCTTGCAGACTCGACATTCATAACGTTTCTGGGTATCGTTAGCTATCTGGATGTCTAAACGTTTATACGTATGCTGTGAGGATATAAAGTTATGCCGATTCGGGTGCAGGACGAGCTACCAGCCGTCAATTTCTTGCGTGAAGAAAACGTCTTCGTCATGACGGCTTCGCGTGCGACAGGTCAGGAAATTCGCCCGCTGAAGGTGCTTATTCTCAATCTGATGCCAAAAAAGATCGAAACAGAAAACCAGTTCCTGCGTCTTCTGTCGAACTCCCCGCTGCAGGTCGATATTCAGCTGCTGCGAATCGATGCTCGTGAGTCACGTAATACGCCTTCTGAGCATCTGAACAACTTCTACTGCAACTTCGATGACATTCAGGGTGAAAACTTCGATGGACTGATTGTGACCGGCGCGCCGCTCGGTCTGGTTGAATTTAACGATGTCGCCTACTGGCCGCAGATCAAACAGGTTCTGGAGTGGGCAAAAGATCACGTCACGTCGACATTGTTTGTCTGTTGGGCGGTACAAGCCGCACTGAATATTCTTTATGGCATCCCCAAGCAAACCCGCACTGAAAAGCTCTCCGGCGTATACGAACACCACATTCTTCATCCACATGCGTTGCTGACGCGCGGTTTCGATGACTCTTTCCTGGCCCCACATTCTCGCTACGCCGATTTCCCGGCCCAGCTGATTCGTGATTACACCGATCTGGAGATCCTGGCCGAAACGGAAGATGGAGATGCTTACCTGTTTGCCAGCAAGGATAAGCGCATTGCTTTTGTGACCGGGCATCCTGAGTACGATCCGCATACCCTCGCGTCAGAGTATTTCCGTGATGTCGAAGCGGGGCTTAATCCGGATGTACCGTACAACTATTTCCCGAAAGACGATCCGCAAAACAAACCGAGAGCAACCTGGCGCAGCCACGGGAATTTGCTTTTCACTAACTGGCTCAACTATTACGTCTACCAGATAACGCCATACGATCTGCGTCACATGAATCCGACGTTGGAGTAATCTTCTGCACTAAACGATCCTAAAGCGTTTCAGCTATTCAAATCAGGCACCTTCGGGTGCTTTTTTTATTTCCGAAATATCACTCATCGTTCGATCCAACTTTAATCTCAATTAAATCAATTAATTAATTGCAATTATAAATTAAAATGGAAATTGTTTTTGATTTTAGAAAAAATATAGATAGTCTTAATTCTGCTGAGCGAAAACTACCCAACGATCTTTCGTTCGCATCGGGAGCGTGATTTTGGATCTTTGATGAGGAGCAGAGTAATGACTCAACAGGCAACGACGGTCGATGAACTGGCCTTTACCCAGCCGTATGGCGAGCAAGAACAGCAGGTTTTGACGGCGGAAGCGGTAGAATTTCTGACTGAACTGGTGACACGCTTTACGCCGCAGCGTAATAAGTTGCTGGCGGCACGCATTCATCAGCAGCAGGAAATTGACGATGGCAAGTTGCCTGGATTCATTTCGGAAACCGCTTCCATTCGTCGTGGTGAGTGGAAAATCCGCGGTATCCCTGAAGATTTACAGGATCGTCGCGTTGAGATCACCGGTCCGGTAGAGCGCAAAATGGTAATCAACGCCATGAACGCCAACGTTAAAGTTTTCATGGCCGATTTTGAAGACTCACTGGCGCCAGACTGGAACAAAGTTATCGACGGGCAGATCAATCTGCGCGACGCCGTGAACGGTACCATCAGCTATACCAATGAAGCCGGCAAAATTTACCAGCTCAAACCGAACCCGGCGGTGCTGATCTGTCGCGTACGCGGCCTGCACCTGCCTGAAAAACATGTCACCTGGCGTGGGGAAGCCATTCCGGGCAGCCTGTTTGATTTCGCACTCTATTTCTTCCACAACTACAAGAACCTGCTGGCAAAAGGCAGCGGTCCCTATTTCTATCTGCCAAAAACGCAGGCCTGGCAGGAAGCGGCCTGGTGGAGCGAGGTGTTCAACTACGCGGAAGATCGTTTCAACCTGCCGCGCGGCACCATCAAGGCCACGCTGCTGATTGAAACGCTGCCAGCCGTGTTCCAGATGAATGAAATTCTGCACGCCCTGCGTGACCACATTGTCGGCCTGAACTGCGGACGCTGGGACTATATTTTCAGCTACATCAAAACCCTGAAAAACTATCCCGATCGCGTACTGCCGGATCGCCAGGTTGTGACCATGGATAAACCGTTCCTGAGCGCCTACTCGCGTCTGCTGATCAAAACCTGCCACAAGCGCGGTGCCTTTGCGATGGGTGGCATGGCGGCATTTATTCCGAGCAAAGACGCAGAGCGCAACAATCAGGTACTCAACAAGGTGAAAGCCGACAAAGAGCTTGAAGCCCGTAACGGTCACGATGGCACGTGGATTGCCCATCCCGGCCTGGCCGATACGGCGATGGATGTCTTCAACCGCGTACTCGGCGACAACAAAAACCAGCTGTTTGTCACGCGTGAAGACGATGCCCCAACGGCTGAAGAACAGCTGCTGGCACCGTGTGCGGGCGAGCGTACGGAAGAGGGCATGCGTGCCAATATTCGCGTCGCCGTGCAATACATCGAAGCGTGGATCTCCGGTAACGGCTGCGTGCCGATCTATGGCCTGATGGAAGATGCCGCGACGGCGGAGATCTCACGTACCTCCATCTGGCAGTGGATCCACCATCAAAAAACGCTCAGCAACGGCAAGCCGGTGACCAAATCTCTGTTCCGCCAGATGCTGGCCGAAGAGATGCGGGTGATCCAGGACGAGCTGGGCGAACACCGCTTCAGCAGCGGACGTTTTGACGACGCTGCGCGCCTGATGGAGCAAATCACCACATCAGATGACTTAATCGACTTCCTGACCCTGCCGGGCTACCGCTTCCTGGCGTAACTCACCACATAACAATATGGAGCATCTGCACATGAAAACCCGTACCCAACAAATCGAAGAGTTAAAGAAAGAGTGGACACAACCGCGCTGGGAAGGTATCCGCCGTCCTTACAGCGCGGAGGAAGTGGTGAAATTACGCGGCTCGGTCAACCCGGAATGCACGCTGGCCCAAAATGGCGCGGCGAAAATGTGGAAGCTGCTGCACGGTGGCTCTAAAAAGGGCTATATCAACAGCCTCGGCGCGTTGACCGGCGGTCAGGCACTGCAGCAGGCGAAGGCCGGTATTGAGGCTATTTACCTCTCCGGCTGGCAGGTCGCGGCGGACGCCAACCTGGCCTCCAGCATGTACCCGGATCAGTCACTCTATCCGGCCAACTCCGTGCCGTCGGTCGTGGATCGGATCAACAACACCTTCCGCCGTGCGGATCAGATCCAGTGGGCTGCCGGTATCGAACCCAACGATCCGCGCTTCATTGACTACTTCCTGCCGATCGTCGCGGATGCGGAAGCGGGCTTCGGCGGCGTGCTGAACGCCTTCGAGCTGATGAAATCGATGATTGAGGCCGGTGCAGCGGCCGTTCACTTCGAAGACCAGCTGGCGTCAGTGAAGAAATGCGGACACATGGGCGGTAAGGTGCTGGTTCCAACGCAGGAAGCTGTTCAGAAGCTGGTTGCCGCTCGTCTGGCTGCTGACGTGCTTGGCGTGCCAACGCTGGTGATTGCCCGTACCGATGCGGACGCGGCGGACCTGATCACCTCTGACTGCGACCCGTACGACAGCGAGTTCATCACCGGCGAGCGTACCAGCGAAGGTTTCTACCGTACCCACGCCGGCATTGAACAGGCGATCAGCCGCGGCCTGGCGTACGCGCCTTACGCGGATCTGGTCTGGTGTGAAACCTCCACGCCGGATCTGGCGCTGGCAAAACGTTTTGCCGACGCAATCCACGCGAAATACCCGGGCAAACTGCTGGCCTACAACTGCTCGCCGTCCTTCAACTGGCAGAAAAAGCTGGATGACAAAACGATCGCCAGCTTCCAGCAGCAGCTGTCCGACATGGGCTACAAATACCAGTTCATCACCCTGGCGGGTATCCACAGCATGTGGTTCAACATGTTCGACCTGGCGCACGCTTACGCGCAGGGCGAAGGTATGAAGCACTATGTTGAGAAGGTGCAGCAGCCGGAGTTTGCGGCGGGCAAAGACGGTTACACCTTCGTGTCTCACCAGCAGGAGGTGGGAACCGGCTACTTCGATAACGTGACCACAATTATTCAGGGCGGGACCTCCTCCGTCACCGCCTTAACGGGTTCAACGGAAGAAGCACAGTTCTAATCTTTTCCCCCTCTCCCCTCTGGGGAGAGGGTTGGGTAAGGGGAATATATGTCGCGTGGCCTGGAATTACTGATTGCCCAAACTATTTTGCAGGGCTTCGATGCCCAGTATGGTCGTTTTCTTGAAGTGACATCCGGCGCGCAGCAGCGCTTCGAACATGCAGACTGGCATGCGGTTCAGCAGGCCATGAAGCAGCGTATCCATCTCTACGACCACCACGTGGGTCTGGTGGTGGAGCAACTGCGCTGTATTACCGACGGTAAAAGCCCGGACGCGGAATTTTTACTGCGCGTGAAAGAACACTACACCCATTTATTACCCGACTACCCGCGCTTCGAGATTGCGGAGAGCTTTTTCAACTCCGTCTATTGCCGGTTATTTGACCACCGCTCATTATCTCCTGAGCGGTTATTTATCTTCAGCTCCCAGCCCGAGCGACGCTTTCGAACCATTCCACGTCCGCTGGCGAAAGATTTCTTTCCCGATCGCGGATGGGAAAAGCTCCTGCACCGCGTGCTAACGGATCTGCCGCTGCGCCTGCCCTGGGAGAATAAAACCCGGGATATCGGTTATATCCACGCGCATCTCAACGAAACCTTCGGCGCGGAGGTGCTCAGCCACAGCCATTTGCAGGTTGCCAACGAGCTTTTTTACCGTAATAAAGCCGCCTGGCTGGTGGGCAAACTGCTTACGCCGACCGCCATTGTGCCGTTTCTGTTACCGATCCACCGTACCGACGACGGGGAACTGTTTGTCGATACCTGCCTGACCACCAGCGCCGAGGCCAGCATCGTGTTTGGCTTCGCCCGCTCCTATTTTATGGTCTACGCCCCGCTGCCTGCCGCGCTGGTGGAGTGGCTGCGCGAGATCCTGCCGGGCAAAACCACCGCCGAGCTGTATATGGCGATTGGCTGCCAGAAGCACGCCAAAACGGAAAGCTACCGGGAGTACCTGCGCTATGTCACCATGGCCGACGAGCAGTTTATCGAAGCGCCAGGCATTCGCGGTATGGTCATGCTGGTGTTTACGCTGCCGGGCTTCGACCGGGTATTTAAGGTGATTAAAGACCGGTTCGCGCCGCAGAAAGAGATGACCGCCGAGCATGTCCGCGCCTGCTATCAGCTGGTTAAAGAGCACGATCGCGTCGGGCGCATGGCGGATACTCAAGAATTCGAAAACTTTGTGCTGGATAAACAGCAGATCGACCCGGCGCTCATGGCACTGTTAATGCAGGAAGCCCCGGCGAAAATCACCGATCTTGGCGACAAAATCGTGATTAGCCATCTCTACATTGAACGCCGTATGGTGCCGCTGAATATCTGGCTGGAGCAGTCCGACGGTCAGGCTTTACGAGACGCCATTGAAGAATACGGCAACGCGATTCGCCAGCTTGCCGCCGCCAATATTTTCCCGGGTGACATGCTGTTTAAAAACTTCGGCGTCACCCGGCACGGGCGGGTGGTGTTCTACGATTACGATGAAATTTGCTACATGACCGAAGTGAACTTCCGCGATATCCCACAGCCCCGCTACCCGGAAGATGAGCTCTCCGGTGAGCCGTGGTACAGCGTCTCGCCGGGCGATGTGTTTCCGGAGGAGTTTCGCCACTGGCTGTGCGCCGACCCGCGCATCGGGCCGCTATTCGAAGAGATGCATGAGGATCTGTTCCGTGCCAGCTACTGGCGTGGACTGCAAACACGGATCAAAAATGGGCATGTCGAAGATGTGTACGCCTACCGCCGCAAGCAGCGGTTTAGCATCCGGTTTTCAGAGGGCATCATGTAGGCCGGGTAAGGCGAAGCCGCCACCCGGCAAAGCGATCTTAACGAATCCCACCGTACGCCAGCGTCACCTCTTTCGCCGCCTTAATCACCAGCGCACCCAGCTCGGTCACGCGGTCATCGGTCATGCGTGAAATCGGACCGGAGATGGAGATCGCGGCAAACGGCTCGCGGTGCTCGTCAAAAATGCAGGCCGCGAGGCAGCGCAGGCCCAGGGCATGTTCTTCATCATCAAACGAATAGCCGCGCTTGCGGGTCAGGGCCAGATCTTCTTTCAGATGCACCGGCGACACCAGCGTGGCGTGGGTATAGGCATGCAGACCTTTACGGTGCAGTAGCCCCGTCACCTGCTCCTCGCTCAGCTGGGAGAGAAACGCTTTCCCCGCCCCGGACGCGTGCATCGGCAGCTTGCCGCCAATCGGTGCGGACATGCGCATCAGCTGCGTGCACTGCACCTGGTCGATGATAATCGCCTGGTGGTCGCTCTGGTCCAACACCGCCAGGTTTACGGTCTCGCCGGAATCTTCCATCAGCTTGCGCAGAATCGGGTGCACAATCGCCAGCAGGTTGCGGCTCTGCAGGAAGCTGCTGCCAACGATAAACGCATGCGCGCCCACCGCCCAGTGCCCCAGCTCGCCCACCTGGCGCACAAAGCCCAACTGCTGCATGGTGGTCAGCAGGCGGTGCGTCGTGGAGTTCGGCAGGCCAGCCTGCTGGGCCAGTTCCGTCAGGGCCACGCTGCTGTGCGACTCGGCTATCCACTCCAGCAGCTTCAAACCGCGGGTGAGCGATTGAACCTGTCCGCCCTGTTGTGCGGCGGTGGTGGCAGCAGGTTTTCTGCCGCGTTTAGCGGGAACGGTCGCGACCATGACGATCTCCTTTTTCTGTATCGTGGAAATCATTTTCGTTTTATTTGGTGAATTTGCAACCGTTATCCTGACTGATCGGAGGAGTGATGGTGAACATGTCTCATGTTACCGCTGTGCGCCTTTTCCACCCTGCGAGATTGTGCCAGTATGGAACGCAGCCTTTTGGCCTTGTTGAGCGTTGTCGGGAGCAAGTGTGAGCAGCAAAGTAGAGCAACTGCGTGCGCAGTTAAATGAACGAATTCTGGTGCTGGACGGCGGCATGGGCACCATGATCCAGGGCTATCGTCTGAGTGAAGACGATTTCCGCGGCGAGCGCTTTGCCGACTGGCCGTGCGATCTGAAAGGGAACAACGACCTGCTGGTGCTCAGCAAGCCGTCCGTTATTAAGGATATCCACAACGCCTACTTCGAAGCGGGTGCGGATATCGTTGAAACCAACACCTTCAACTCGACAACCATCGCCATGGCGGATTACCAGATGGAATCCCTGTCGGCGGAGATCAACTTTGAGGCCGCGAAGCTGGCCCGCGCCTGCGCGGACGAATGGACGGCCCGCACGCCGGATAAACCGCGCTACGTTGCCGGGGTGCTTGGCCCGACGAACCGCACCGCGTCGATTTCACCCGACGTGAACGACCCGGCGTTTCGTAACATCTCCTTTGACCAGCTGGTGGCGGCCTACCGTGAATCGACCAAAGCGCTGGTGGAAGGCGGTTCCGATCTGATCCTGATTGAAACGGTATTCGACACCCTTAACGCCAAAGCCGCGATTTACGCGGTGAAAGAGGAGTTCGAGGCGCTGGGCGTTGACCTGCCGATCATGATTTCCGGCACCATCACCGACGCCTCGGGCCGCACCCTGTCCGGCCAGACAACCGAAGCGTTCTATAACTCTCTGCGTCACGCCGAAGCGCTCTCCTTTGGCCTCAACTGCGCGCTGGGGCCAGATGAACTGCGCCAGTACGTGCAGGAGCTTTCCCGTATCGCGGAATGCTATGTCACGGCGCACCCGAATGCCGGTCTGCCGAATGCCTTTGGTGAATACGATCTCGATGCCGCCACCATGGCGGCGCAAATCCGCGAGTGGGCAGAGTCTGGCTTCCTGAACATCGTCGGCGGCTGCTGCGGCACGACGCCGGAGCATATCGCTGCCATGAGCAACGCCGTGGCCGGGCTGCCGCCGCGCAAGCTGCCCGAGCTTCCGGTTGCCTGTCGCCTTTCCGGCCTTGAGCCGTTGACCATCGGCGACGATAGCCTGTTTGTGAACGTAGGTGAACGTACTAACGTCACCGGTTCTGCAAAGTTCAAACGTCTGATCAAAGAAGAGAAATACAGCGAAGCGCTGGACGTTGCCCGCCAGCAGGTGGAAAGCGGCGCGCAGATTATCGATATCAACATGGATGAGGGGATGCTCGACGCCGAAGCGGCGATGGTGCGTTTTCTCAACCTGATTGCCGGTGAGCCGGACATTGCCCGCGTGCCGATCATGATCGACTCCTCCAAGTGGGAAGTTATCGAAAAAGGGCTGAAGTGCATTCAGGGTAAAGGCATCGTCAACTCTATCTCAATGAAAGAGGGTGTCGATATCTTTATCCACCACGCGAAGATGGTCCGCCGCTACGGTGCCGCCGTGGTGGTGATGGCCTTTGATGAAGTCGGCCAGGCGGATACCCGCGAACGCAAAATTGAAATTTGCCGCCGGGCGTACAAAATTTTAACCGAAGAGGTGGGCTTCCCGCCGGAAGACATCATCTTCGATCCGAACATTTTCGCCGTCGCGACCGGGATTGAAGAGCACAACAACTACGCCCAGGACTTTATCGGGGCGTGTGAAGACATCAAGCGCGAACTGCCGCATGCGCTGATCTCCGGCGGCGTGTCGAACGTGTCGTTCTCGTTCCGCGGCAACGACCCGGTGCGTGAAGCGATCCACGCAGTGTTCCTCTACTACGCCATCCGCAACGGAATGGACATGGGGATCGTTAACGCCGGGCAGCTGGCAATTTACGACGACCTCCCTGCCGAGCTGCGCGATGCCGTCGAGGACGTGATCCTTAACCGCCGCGACGACGCCACCGAGCGCATGCTGGACCTGGCGGAGAAATACCGCGGCAGCAAATCGGATGAGGCGGCAAACGTTCAGCAGGCCGAGTGGCGTTCCTGGGACGTGAAAAAGCGTCTGGAATACTCGCTGGTCAAAGGCATTACCGAATTTATTGAGCTCGATACCGAAGAGGCGCGTCAGCAGGCCGCCCGCCCGATTGAGGTGATCGAAGGTCCGCTGATGGACGGCATGAACGTGGTCGGCGATCTGTTCGGTGAGGGCAAGATGTTCCTGCCGCAGGTGGTGAAATCCGCCCGCGTGATGAAGCAGGCGGTGGCCTATCTGGAGCCCTACATCGAAGCCAGCAAAGAGAAAGGCTCCAGTAACGGCAAAATGGTTATCGCTACCGTGAAGGGCGACGTGCACGACATCGGCAAGAATATCGTCGGCGTGGTGCTGCAGTGTAATAACTACGAAATTATCGACCTGGGCGTGATGGTCCCGGCGGATAAAATCCTCAAGACCGCGCGCGAAGTGAACGCCGACCTGATTGGCCTCTCCGGGCTGATTACGCCGTCGCTGGACGAAATGGTCAACGTGGCAAAAGAGATGGAGCGACAGGGCTTTACCATTCCGCTGCTGATTGGCGGGGCGACCACCTCGAAAGCGCACACGGCGGTGAAAATCGAGCAGAACTACAGCGGCCCGACGGTCTACGTGCAGAACGCCTCACGCACGGTAGGCGTGGTTTCCGCGCTGCTCTCCGACACCCAGCGCGACGATTTTGTGGCGCGCACCCGCAAAGAGTACGAAACCGTCCGCATCCAGCATGGCCGCAAGAAACCGCGCACCCCGCCTGTTTCACTTCAGGCGGCGCGCGATAACGATCTGGCCTTCGACTGGTCCAGCTATACGCCGCCGGTGGCACATCGTCTCGGTGTGCAGGACGTGACCGCCAGCATCGAGACGCTGCGCAACTATATCGACTGGACGCCGTTCTTTATGACCTGGTCGCTGGCGGGTAAATATCCGCGCATCCTGGAAGATGAGGTGGTTGGCGAGGAGGCGAAGCGCCTGTTTAAAGATGCCAACGACATGCTCGACACGCTGAGCGCAGAGAAAACCCTTAACCCGCGCGGCGTGGTGGGCCTGTTCCCGGCGAACCGCGTGGGTGACGATGTAGAAATCTACCGCGATGAAACCCGCACCCACGTGCTGGCGGTCAGTCGCCACCTGCGCCAACAAACGGAGAAAGTGGGCTTCGCCAACTACTGCCTGGCCGATTTCGTCGCGCCTAAGTTAAGTGGTAAAGCGGACTATATCGGCGCCTTTGCGGTAACCGGTGGTCTGGAAGAAGATGCGCTGGCGGACGCGTTCGAAGCGCAGCACGATGATTACAATAAAATCATGGTGAAAGCGATAGCCGACCGCCTGGCGGAAGCCTTCGCCGAGTACCTTCACGAGCGCGTGCGCAAGGTGTTCTGGGGCTATGCGGCCAATGAGAACCTCAGCAACGAGGAGCTGATCCGCGAAAATTACCAGGGCATTCGCCCGGCGCCGGGATACCCGGCCTGTCCGGAACACACCGAAAAAGGCACCATCTGGAAACTGCTGGACGTAGAAGCGCATACAGGTATGAAGCTCACCGAGTCGTTCGCTATGTGGCCGGGGGCGTCCGTCTCCGGGTGGTACTTCAGCCATCCGGACAGCAAGTACTTTGCGGTGGCGCAGCTCCAGCGCGATCAGATCGAAGACTATGCCCTGCGTAAAGGGATGAGCGTGTCAGAAGTGGAACGTTGGTTGGCGCCAAATCTGGGCTACGACGCGGATTAAAAACACTTTTCCTTACAACAAACAGGGCGCTCATAGGGCGCCCTGTCTCTTTCTTACGTTTAAACCCTTATACTGAACCCAGGGAAAACGAATAACGATAAGGAGGACCCCCTTCCGTGTTGACGTTGTTACACCTGCTCTCCGCGGTCGCCTTGCTCGTATGGGGCACCCATATTGTCCGTACCGGCGTGATGCGCGTGTTTGGCGCACGCTTACGTACCGTTCTCAGCAGCAGCGTTGAGAAGAAGCCGCTCGCCTTCTGCGCGGGCATTGGCGTAACGGCACTGGTTCAGAGCAGTAACGCCACAACCCTGCTTGTCACCTCTTTTGTGGCGCAGGATCTGGTGGCGCTGGCCCCGGCGCTGGTGATTGTGCTGGGTGCCGACGTGGGAACCGCGCTGATGGCGCGTATCCTGACGTTCGATCTCTCCTGGCTGTCGCCGCTGCTGATTTTTCTCGGCGTCATCTTCTTCCTCGGCCGCAAACAGACGCGCGCCGGGCAGCTCGGGCGCGTAGGGATTGGCCTGGGGTTGATCCTGCTCGCACTGGAGCTGATTGTGCAGGCAGTCACGCCTATCACCGAGGCCAACGGTGTTCAGGTCATCTTCGCCTCTCTGACCGGGGACATCATGCTGGACGCGCTTATTGGCGCGGTGTTTGCCATCGTCAGCTACTCCAGCCTGGCGGCGGTCCTGCTGACGGCCACGCTTACCGCCGCAGGGGCGATCTCCTTCCCGGTGGCGCTGTGTCTGGTGATCGGGGCTAACCTCGGCTCGGGCCTGCTGGCGATGCTCAATAACAGCGCCGCCAATGCCGCCGCCCGCCGCGTGGCGCTTGGCAGCCTGCTGTTTAAGCTGGTGGGTAGCCTGATTATCCTGCCCTTTATCCACCCGCTGGCGAACCTGATGGACAACCTCCCGCTGCCGAAGGCGGAGCTGGTGATCTATTTCCATGTGTTCTACAACCTGGTGCGCTGTCTGGCGATGGTGCCGTTTGCTGGGCCGATGGCCCGCTTCTGCGAACGACTCATTCAGGACGAGCCGGAGCTGGATGCGCGTCTGAAACCGAAGCACCTGGATACGTCCGCGCTGGATACCCCGGCGCTGGCGCTGGCGAATGCCGCGCGCGAGACGCTGCGCATGGGCGACGCAATGGAAACCATGCTCGAAGGGTTGCAGAAGGTGATGCACGGCGAGCCGCGTGAAGAGAAAGAACTGCGCAGATTAGCGGACGATATCAACGTGCTCTATACCGCCATCAAGCTTTATCTGGCGCGTATGCCGCAGGACGAGCTGGCGGAAGAGGAGTCCCGCCGCTGGGCGGAAATCATTGAGATGTCGCTTAACCTTGAGCAGGCCTCAGATATTGTTGAGCGTATGGGCAGCGAGATCGCCGACAAATCGCTGGCCGCGCGTCGGGCGTTTTCAGGTGAAGGCCTGAAGGAGCTGGAAGCGCTGCACGAACAGCTGGTCAGCAACCTCAAGCTGGCGATGTCGGTGTTCTTCTCCAGCGACGTGCCGAGCGCGCGCCGCCTGCGCCGCAATAAGCATCGTTTCCGCATCCTCAACCGCCGCTACTCGCACGCCCACGTTGAGCGTCTGCACCAGCAGAACGTGCAGAGTATCGAGACCAGTTCACTGCATCTGGGGTTACTGGGGGATATGAAACGCCTCAACTCGTTGTTCTGCGCGGTGGCGTACAGCGTGATGGAACAGCCGGATGAAGATGACGAGCGGGATGAATATTAATCTCCGGCGTGTTTGATTGTTAGCCCCAGACCCAATGCTTTCATGACCGCCAGAGTGGTTTTAAGCGTTGGGTTTCCTTTATCACTGAATGATCGATACAGTTGCTCTCGTGATAGGCCAGTTTGCTGTGAAATGGTCGACATTCCTTTCGCGCGCGCGATGACGCCCAGCGCTTTAGCAATATACGCTGAGTCGCCAGTTTCTAATGCATCAGCCATAAATACGGCAATTTCCTCGTCATCCACCAGCGCGTTTGCTGGATCGTAGGGTGTTAATTTATGCATGCTCATTCACTCCTGCCATTGGGATACATTGCTCAGCATTTTTGCCACAAGTATGTCTCTGGCCTGGCTGCTTTTGTCACCACCACATAACAGCACGATGATGCAATTGCCTTGTTCTTTAAAATAGATTCTGTAGCCCGGACCAAAGTGGATCCTCAGTTCACTTATACCTTCGCCCACGGGTTTAACGTCGCCCGCTAAGCCATTTGCTAACCGAAAGAGGCGAGAAGCGATAATGGTCTTCGCTCGCCGATCTTTTAAGTTTTGCTCCCAGCGTCGGAAGGATTCTGTCTGAACAATCTCCTTCATATTACTCCCTGTAATTTATAAACTACAAATAATTGTTTCTGGAGAGTAAAACTAAAAGGAGCGAGCGCACAGGTAAATGGCAGGGCGCAAAATCCTGAAAGCGTCTCGCAAACTAAAAAACCCGTCTCAGTTACCGTCGGCTAATCTTTTTTTCCAGCCCAAACCTAAGGTATATTTCGCCTTCACAGGAGAAACTATGCTGCCAACTCAATCAACCCGATTAAACAAATACATTAGCGAGAGCGGGATCTGCTCACGTCGCGAGGCTGACCGTTACATTGAACAAGGTAACGTGTTTCTTAACGGCAAACGCGCCACCATCGGCGATCAGGTGGTCCCTGGCGATGTGGTAAAAGTAAATGGTCAGGTCATCGAACCGCGTGATGCCGAAGACCTGGTGTTTATCGCGTTGAATAAACCGGTTGGCATTGTCAGCACCACGGAAGATGGCGAGCGTGACAACATCGTTGATTTCGTGAACCACAGCAGCCGTATCTTCCCGATTGGCCGTCTGGATAAAGACTCTCAGGGGCTGATTTTCCTCACCAACCACGGTGACCTCGTCAACAAAATCCTGCGTGCCGGTAACGACCACGAGAAAGAGTATATCGTCACGGTGAATAAGCCGGTCACGGACGAGTTTATCCGCGGTATGGGCGCCGGCGTGCCGATTCTGGGCACTGTCACGAAGAAGTGTAAGGTCAAGAAAGAGGCGCCGTTTGCGTTCCGTATTACGCTGGTGCAGGGTTTAAACCGCCAGATCCGCCGTATGTGCGAGCACTTCGGTTATGACGTGACGAAGCTGGAACGGACGCGCATTATGAACGTCAGCCTGTCCGGTATCCCGCTGGGCGAGTGGCGCGACTTAACCGGCGATGAGCTGATTGAGCTATTCAAGCTTATCGAGAACTCCTCGTCCGAAGCGAAGCCGAAGGCCAAAGCAAAACCGAAAACCCAGGCGATTAAGCGCCCGGTGGTAAAGGCTCCGCAGTCCGAGGATAAAAACCGCGGTAAACCGGCCAACGGGAAACGCTTTGTCCAGCCTGGCCGCAAAAAGAAAGGGCGCTAATTAGCGCCTTCCACGGGTAGAGGTAGTGGCCGACCAGGAAAAGGTCGCCTCTGCATCGGGTTTATAAGCCTGCTCTTTTTTCAGTTTGCGGGCTTTTTTCGCTGCGGCGTCACGTTGCGCCATCAGTTTATCGATGTACTCCTTTTTTACCTGATTGGTTTCGGCATTCGTCAGCGTGCGGCCATGTGCGATGCGGGCGCGGTCGAGGAGCGTTTTCAGTTCGCGCTGCTCGGCTTCCGTCATGTCTTTCTGGGTCAAACGTGGTGTAGCCATTGCTGAAGCCTCCTGAGGGGGAGGCTTCAGTGTAAAGCAAATTAGCCCTGTTTCACCGCATCTTTTTTCGTTTGCCCATCGATCGGTTTGCCGGACCAGTATCCCGCCAGCAGCGAACCGGAGAGGTTATGCCAGACGGAGAACAGCGCGCCAGGTAGGGCCGCCAGCGGAGAGAAGTAAATCTTACCGAGCGCTGCGGCCAGGCCGGAGTTCTGCATGCCCACCTCGATTGCCAGCGTGCGGCAGGTAGATTCGTCAAAACCAAACAGTTTCCCGCCCCAGTAGCCGCCCAGCAGGCCAATAGTGTTATGCAGCACCACTGCGATGATCACCACAAAGCCCACGGAGGCAATGTGCGATGCGGAACCCGCCACCACGGCGCTGATAATGGCCAGAATACATACCATCGAAAACGCAGGCAGGTACGGCTCAACGGCCTTCACCACGCGCGGGAACAGGTGATGGATGATCAGACCCAGCGCAATCGGGATCACCACAATCTGCAGAATGCTGAGCAGCATGCCCATCACGTCCACCTGAATATGCGCGTCCACATACAGACGGGTTAACAGCGGTGTGGCAATCACGCCCACCAGCGTGGAAACGGAGGAGATCGTGACGGAGAGCGCCACATCCCCTTTTGCCAGGTAGATCATGACGTTGGACGCCGTCCCGCTGGCCACGCTGCCCACCAGCACCATCCCGGCGGAGAGATCGGGTGGCATCTTAAAGGCCATCGCCAGCAGCCACGCCGCAAGCGGCATCACCAGGTAGTGCAGGAAAATCCCTGCTGCGACGGGCGCAGGGCGAGACAACACGCGTTTGAAGTCGTCGATTTTCAGATGCACGCCCATACCGAACATGATCAGCATCAGCAGCGTGGCGACCCACGGACCAATGCCCGTGAACGTGGCGGGGGTGTAATACGCGAGTACGGAGAGCAGCAGCGCCCATAACGGGAACAACCGTGTAATGACGGATAACATAGTGAATTCCTTGCAGTATTGTCGTGTTGTTTAGTTATGAAAAAGCCGGGTCTGTGCCCGGCTTATAGGTATTGTTTATCGTGCTAACGAATTTTATTCAAACAAATTCTGATGAAGTTTCTGCACGACCTGCTCGGCCTGATCGGCAGGCACCAGGAAGCAGAGGTTATAGCTGGACGCGCCGTAGCAAATCATACGGATGCTGAACGGGTCGAGTACGCCGAACACCTCTTTACCCACGCCGCAGGCGCGCGACAGTTTATTGCCGATGATGGCAACCAGCGCCAGGTCTTCTTCCACTTCCACGCGGCACAGTTCAGACAGCTCAATCAGCAGCGACTGGGTCAGCAGGGTGTCGCCTTTGGATGTTGAACCGGTCGTATCCAGCGTCAGCGCAATGCTCACTTCTGACGTGGTGATCAGATCGACAGAGATATTGTGGCGCGCAAGGATGCCGAACACTTCTGCCAGGAAGCCGCGGGAGTGCAGCATGTTATGACTGTGCAGCGTGACCAGCGTCTGCTTGCGACGCAGAGCCAGCGCCCGGAACAGCGGCGGGCTTTCGGTTCTCTTGCACACCATCGTGCCGCCTGCCTTCGGTTCTTTGCTGGAGCCGACGAAGACCGGAATATCGCTGCGCACGGCAGGCAGCAGCGTTGCCGGATGCAGCACCTTTGCGCCGAAAGTGGCCATCTCTGCCGCTTCTTCAAACGCAATCACATCAATACGTTTTGCCGTAGAGACTACGCGCGGGTCGGTGGTGTAAATGCCCGGCACGTCCGTCCAGATATCCACGCGCGTGGCATGCAGCGCTTCGCCCAGCAGGGCTGCGGTGTAGTCGCTGCCGCCCCGGCCAAGCGTCGTCGTGCGACCTTTGGCTTCACTGCCGATAAAGCCCTGGGTGATCACAATACTTTCTTCCAGGCGCGGTGCCAGCTGCTGGCTGGTCAGCTCGGCCAGCGCCTCAACGTCCGGTTCGGCACGGCCAAAGCGATCGCTGGTGCGCATCACTTTACGCACGTCAAACCACTGCGCCTGAATGTTACGCTCGCGCATAATCTCGACAAACAGCAGGGTCGACATCAGCTCTCCGTGGCTGACCAGTTCATCCGTCAGGGCGGAGGAGTTTGCCAGAGAGGCCGCTTCTGCCAGGGTGGTGATATTTTCCAGCAGACGTTCTATTTCCTCGCGGATCACATTCGGATTCTGTAGACACTCAAGGATGTCGAACTGAATTTTGCGCAGCGCGTCCAGCTTCACGAAACGTTCTGTCGCTTCGAGTCCTTCAGACAGAGAAACCAGCAGGTTCGTCACGCCAGCGGATGCAGAGAGCACCACCAGGCGGGTATTCGGATCGGCCAGCACCACATCAGCGCTGCGGTTCATGGCAGCGTAATCTGCCACACTGGTGCCGCCAAACTTGGCGACCACAAAACTCGTCATAACAACCTCGTGTCAGGGAATGAATAAGCGACCATGGCACAAGAATGAAATGAAAACAGGTGCAGGCGCAAAATACGGCCCTATAAATAAAATGCGGGGGAGGTCCTGTCAATGCTGGGATTATGCGGATTTTTTATGGGGGGGTACCCCTGAGAAACAGGACTTATAACAGAGCCAGATTTTATGCTCCGTTTTAGGGCATTTTGACCGACATTTCGCCGCCCCGGGAAGGCTCTTCAGCAGCTATACTTTTCGGGTCTTTTCACCTGTGTTTGATGCAGGCCAGGGCAATGGCATAAAAACCATCACAATTTTTATTTGCAGGCGCTACAATCGACCGCAGTCACAATTCTCAAATCAGAAGAGTATTGCTAATGAAAAACATCAACCCAACGCAGACCGCTGCCTGGCAGGCACTACAGAAACATTTTGATGAAATGAAAGACGTCACCATCGCGGATCTGTTCGCGAAAGATGCCGATCGTTTCACTAAGTTCTCCGCGACCTTCGACGACCTGATGCTGGTGGATTTCTCCAAAAACCGCATTACCGAAGAAACTCTGGCAAAACTGCAGGATCTGGCGAAAGAAACTGAGCTGGCCGACGCCATCAAATCCATGTTCTCCGGTGAGAAGATTAACCGTACCGAAGACCGTGCCGTGCTGCACGTGGCCCTGCGTAATCGTAGCAATACGCCAATCATCGTTGACGGCAAAGACGTCATGCCGGAAGTGAACGCGGTGCTGGAAAAGATGAAAGCCTTCTCTGAAGCGATCATCTCCGGTAGCTGGAAAGGCTACACCGGCAAAGCGATTACCGACGTGGTGAACATCGGTATCGGTGGTTCAGACCTCGGCCCGTTCATGGTGACCGAAGCGCTGCGCCCATACAAAAACCACCTCAACATGCACTTCGTCTCTAACGTTGATGGTACCCACATCGCCGAAGTGCTGAAGAACGTAAACCCGGAAACCACTCTGTTCCTGGTGGCATCAAAAACCTTCACCACCCAGGAAACCATGACCAACGCCCACAGCGCGCGCGACTGGTTCCTGAAAACCGCTGGCGACAACAAGCACGTGGCGAAACACTTCGCGGCGCTGTCTACCAACGGTAAAGCTGTCAGCGAGTTCGGCATTGATACCGCGAACATGTTCGAGTTCTGGGACTGGGTTGGCGGCCGCTACTCCCTGTGGTCTGCGATTGGTCTGTCCATCATCCTGTCCGTCGGCTTTGACAATTTCGTTGAGCTGCTTTCCGGCGCGCACGCAATGGATAAACACTTCTCCACGACCGCGCCTGAGAAAAACCTGCCGGTCCTGCTGGCGCTGATCGGTATCTGGTACAACAACTTCTTCGGCGCTGAAACCGAAGCGATCCTGCCATACGACCAATATATGCACCGCTTTGCGGCCTACTTCCAGCAGGGCAACATGGAATCCAACGGTAAATACGTTGACCGTAACGGCAACTCGGTGGATTACCAGACTGGCCCAATCATCTGGGGCGAGCCGGGCACCAACGGTCAGCATGCCTTCTACCAGCTGATCCACCAGGGCACCAAAATGGTACCGTGCGATTTCATCGCCCCGGCTATCACCCATAACCCGCTGTCTGACCACCATCCGAAGCTGTTGTCGAACTTCTTTGCACAGACCGAAGCGCTGGCGTTCGGTAAATCCCGCGAGGTGGTTGAGCAGGAATACCGTGACCAGGGTAAAGACCCGGCAACCCTGGACCACGTTGTGCCGTTCAAAGTGTTTGAAGGCAACCGTCCAACTAACTCCATCCTGCTGCGCGAAATCACACCGTTCAGCCTGGGCGCGCTGATTGCCCTGTACGAGCACAAGATCTTCACGCAGGGCGCTATCCTGAACATCTTCACCTTTGACCAGTGGGGCGTTGAGCTGGGCAAACAGCTGGCAAACCGTATTCTGCCAGAGCTGGGTGACGATAAAGCGATTGCCAGCCATGACAGCTCGACAAATGGTTTGATTAACCGTTATAAAGCATGGCGTGCGTAATTAAAACGTCATGAAAACGTGCCGGCTTAATGCCGGCATTTTTTTATCAGATAATTCCTGATGTCTGTTAGTTAACTCAAATTCCGAATCTGAGTTTAATCCGAAAAAGACGCTTAACCCGTTAATTGCTGCGGTTTATTTTAAGAAAATACGTAGAAGGTCGTTAATATAGATATATTATAACTTGTTGATTTTAAATGGTTATATATTTATGTTATTTGTCTTTCATTTCGATTTTATCCATTAGTCCGAAAACCCGATCCCTATTTCCCCTTACGGCAAACCCACGGCAGTAGTTGTGTATACTCGATTCCGCCTGAAATTCTTTTCGGGCAAATCTCCATTCATTCATTGAAGGGAAATTGTTATGAAGAAAGTACTGTATGGCATTTTTGCCATATCTGCGCTTGCGGCGACATCTGTCTATGCAGCTCCGGTTCAGGTCGGGGAAGCGGCAGGGTCGGCTGCGACGTCTGCGTCTGCGGGAAGTTCTACCGCAGCCAGCGCCAGCACCGTAAGTTCAGCCGTGGGTGTCGCGCTGGCGGCAACCGGTGGCGGTGATGGCTCCAATACCGGAACCACGACCACCACGACGACCAGCACCCAGTAATACCGGGTGTTTTAATCATAACCACACTTCGGTGTGGTTATTTCGCCCCTTCGGAGAAGAGT
This sequence comes from Enterobacter asburiae, assembly GCF_008080435.1. Lineage (GTDB taxonomy): Bacteria > Pseudomonadota > Gammaproteobacteria > Enterobacterales > Enterobacteriaceae > Enterobacter > Enterobacter asburiae_C. The sequence goes on from NZ_VRKN01000010.1 coordinate 19,882, forward strand.
CGTGAAGCGACCTGCAATCATCCTGATTTGCCTGCTGCTGCAGGCGTGCTCGGCCACCACCAAAGGGCTGGGAAACTCACTGTGGGAAAGCCTGTTCGGCACACCGGGCGTGCATCTGACCGATGACGAACTGCAGAACATGCCGTATGCCAGCCAGTACATGCAGCTAAACGATGGCCCGCAACTGTTTGTGGTGCTCGCTTTCGACGAAAACGGGCAGCAGAAATGGGTGACGCAGGATCAGGCCACCATCGTGACGCAGCATGGCCGTATCGTGAAAACCTTGTTGGGCGGCGACAACCTGCTGGAAGTGAATAATATCGCTGCCGATCCGCTGATCAAACCGAACCAGATCGCCGACGGCGCAAACTGGACGCGCACGATGGGCTGGACCGAACATAAGCAGGTGCGTTACGCCACGGCACGCTCGACCTTCCGCTGGGACGGCACGGACAACGTGAAAGTCGGCAGCGACGAAACCCATGTTCGCGTGCTGGATGAAGAAGTCACCACCGACCAGGCCACCTGGCATAACCGTTTCTGGATCGACGAGGAAGGGCAGATCCGCCAGTCCCTGCAGTATCTCGGTGCCGGATTCTTCCCGGTGAAAACCACCCTGATCAAGGCGGCGAAATCATGAAAATGCTCATCCACGTTATGCTTCTCGCCAGTCTTGCCGCGCCGCTGGCATGGTCCGCAGGGACGGTGAAGGTCTACACGCCGGACAGTGAAAAACCTAAAACCTTAACCCACGCTGAGCATCTGCTCGATCTCGTCGGACAGCCAAGGCTCGCCAACAGCTGGTGGCCGGGAGCCGTGATCGCTGAACGGCAGAAGACCGTTGAAGCGGAACAACAGCACAAGGCGCTCCTTGCCAGGCTGACGGGGTTAGCGGAGCAGGAAGATGGCGACGACGCGGTGGCCATTAACAGCGTTCGCCAGCAGCTGCAGGCGCTGAAGGTGACGGGCCGTCAGAACGTGAATCTTGATCCAGATGAAGTGCGCGTCACGGAAAAGGGCAACCCCACACTTGAAGGGGAGTATACGCTCTGGCTGCCGGTGAAGCCGACGACGGTGACCGTGATGGGGCTCATCAGCAGCCCGGGTAAAAAGCCCTTTACGCCCGGTCGTGACGTGGCGAGCTACCTCGACGAGCAGAGCCTGCTGAGCGGTGCCGATAACAGCTACGCCTGGGTGGTTTACCCTGACGGACACATACAAAAAGCCCCCGTCGCTTACTGGAATAAACGGCATATCGAACCTATGCCGGGCAGCATCATTTTTGTCGGTTTTGCCGACCATTTCTGGACGAAGGCGTATGACGGGCTTAACGCCGATATCCTTCACTCCCTGATTCAGCGGATACCGGAATAATGAAAAGAACTTATCTCTACAGCATGCTGGCGCTCTGCGTGAGTGCCGCCTGCCATGCAGAAACGTATCCGGCACCCATTGGCCCGTCTCAGTCAGACTTCGGCGGCGTCGGTTTACTGCAAACGCCCACCGCGCGTATGGCGCGCGAAGGGGAAATTAGCCTTAACTACCGTGATAACGACCAGTATCGCTACTACTCGGCGTCGGTGCAGCTGTTCCCGTGGCTTGAAACCACGCTGCGCTATACCGACGTGCGTACGAAACAATACAGCAGCGTTGAGGCGTTCTCCGGCGATCAGACTTACAAAGATAAAGCCTTCGACGTCAAGCTGCGCCTGTGGGAAGAGAGTTACTGGATGCCGCAGGTGTCCGTGGGTGCCAAAGATATCGGTGGTACCGGTCTGTTTGATGCGGAATACATCGTGGCCAGTAAAGCCTGGGGGCCGTTCGACTTCTCGCTCGGCCTGGGATGGGGTTATCTGGGCACCAGCGGTAACGTGAAAAACCCGTTTTGCTCCTACAGCGAAAAATATTGCTACCGCGATAACAGTTACCAGAAAGCGGGCTCCATCAACGGGGACCAGATGTTCCACGGTCCGGCGTCGCTGTTTGGCGGTGTGGAGTATCAAACGCCCTGGCAGCCATTACGCCTGAAGCTGGAGTATGAAGGGAATGACTACTCGCAGGACTTCGCCGGGAAAATTGAGCAAAAGAGCAAGTTTAACGTCGGCGCCATTTATCGCGTCACTGACTGGGCCGACGTTAACCTCAGCTACGAGCGTGGCAATACGGTGATGTTCGGCTTCACGCTGCGCACCAACTTCAACGACATGCGCCCGCACTACAATGATAACGCGCGGCCTGCATACCAGCCGGAGCCGCAGGATGCGATTCTGCAGCACTCCGTGGTGGCAAACCAGCTGACGCTGCTGAAATACAACGCCGGCCTGGCCGATCCGAAGATTCAGACCAAGGGCGATACGCTTTACGTCACCGGCGAGCAGGTGAAATACCGCGACTCGCGGGAAGGGATTGAACGCGCCAACCGGATCGTTATGAACGATCTGCCGGAGGGGATCCGCACGATCCGCGTGACGGAAAACCGCCTCAACCTGCCGCAGGTCACAACCGAAACGGACGTTGCCAGCCTTAAGCGTCATCTGGAAGGCGAGCCGCTCGGGCATGAAACCGAGCTGGTGCAAAAACGCATCGAGCCCGTGGTGCCAGACACCACAGAGCAGGGCTGGTATATCGATAAATCGCGCTTTGATTTCCATATCGATCCGGTGCTGAACCAGTCCGTCGGCGGGCCTGAAAACTTCTACATGTATCAGCTGGGCGTGATGGCAACGGCGGATCTGTGGCTCACCGACCACCTGCTGACCACCGGCAGCCTGTTCGGCAACATCGCCAACAACTATGACAAGTTCAACTACACCAACCCGCCAAAAGACTCGACGCTGCCGCGCGTGCGTACCCGCGTGCGTGAGTACGTGCAGAACGATGTCTATGTGAATAACCTGCAGGCCAACTACTTCCAGTATTTCGGCAACGGCTTCTACGGCCAGGTGTACGGTGGGTATCTGGAAACCATGTACGGCGGCGCGGGGGCAGAAGTGCTTTATCGTCCTGTCGACAGCAACTGGGCGTTCGGGATTGATGCTAACTACGTCAAGCAGCGTGACTGGCGCAGCGCGCAGGACATGATGAAGTTCACCGATTACAGCGTCAAAACGGGCCATCTGACCGCCTACTGGACACCGTCGTTCGCACCTGACGTGCTGGTGAAAGCCAGCGTCGGCCAGTATCTGGCAGGCGATAAGGGCGGTACGCTGGATATCTCTAAACACTTCGACAGTGGCGTCGTGGTGGGCGGCTACGCCACCATCACCAACGTTTCGCCGGACGAATATGGGGAAGGGGACTTCACCAAAGGGGTCTACGTGTCGATTCCGCTGGATCTGTTCTCGTCAGGCCCAACCCGCAGCCGTGCGGCCATCGGCTGGACGCCGCTGACGCGCGACGGCGGTCAGCAGCTTGGACGTAAGTTCCAGCTGTATGACATGACCAGCGATAAGAACATTAACTTCCGCTGATGCTTCACGCCGGGCGGCACTGCGTTTGCCCGGCCTACGGTTTTTGTAGGCCCGGTAAGCGCAGCGCCACCGGGCGAATGCGCCAAACATAAACAAAAAATATAGATCCCCGTCACATTTTTGCGTTATACAGGAACCTCGCCCTGGAGAATGAGGTGCTGTATGACATCCCTGACTCGCCCGCGCGTTGAGTTTATCTCAACTATCCTCCAGACCGTGCTGAACCTCGGTCTGTTGAGCCTTGGCCTGATACTGGTCGTCTTTTTGGGTAAAGAGACGGTGCATCTGGCGGATGTGCTGTTCGCCCCTGAACAAACCAGCAAATATGCGCTGGTGGAAGGACTGGTGGTCTACTTTCTTTACTTTGAATTTATCGCCCTGATTGTGAAGTACTTTCAGTCCGGCTTTCACTTCCCGCTGCGTTATTTTGTCTACATTGGGATCACTGCGATAGTGCGGTTGATCATCGTCGATCATAAATCCCCTCTCGACGTGCTGATCTACTCGGCGGCGATCCTGCTGCTGGTGATCACCCTCTGGCTGTGCAACTCGAAGCGGCTGAAACGCGAATAAAAAAATGGCGGCCCGGAGGCCGCCTAACAACAGTCACAAGTTGGGTCAATACAATACGTCTAAAGTTGAGGGTTGCAGTGGCATAACAGATGAAACTTAACCTTTCACACCGCCCGCCGTCAGGCCGTTAACCAGCCAGCGCTGCGCCAGCAGGAACACCACGGTAATCGGGATGGCGGAAAGAACCGCCGCTGCGGCAAAGTCGCCCCACAGGTAGTTTTGCGGGTTGAGGTATTGCTGCATACCCACGGCCAGGGTGTAGCTGTTCACATCACGCAGTAACAGTGAGGCAACCGGCACTTCGGTGATGGCGGCGATAAACGACAGAATAAAGACCACCGCCAGGATAGGCACAGACAGCGGCAGCAGCACCAGACGGAACGCCTGCCACGGAGTCGCACCATCCAGCGCTGCCGCTTCTTCCAGCGAGCCGTCGATGGTTTCGAAATAGCCTTTAATGGTCCATACATGCAGTGCGATACCGCCAAGATAGGCGAAGATCACGCCGCCGTGGGTGTTCAGACCGATAAACGGTACGTACTGGCCCAGACGGTCAAACAAGGCATACAGAGCCACCAGTGACAGCACGGCCGGGAACATCTGGAAAATCAGCATCCCTTTCAGCAGCGTCGCTTTGCCCGGGAAGCGCATGCGGGCGAAGGCGTAGGCGCAGGTAGTGGAGAGCGCCACGATACCAATGGCGGTAATGCCTGCGATTTTCACCGAGTTCCACAGCCACAGCAGCACCGGGAACGGCGGCGGCGTGACGCGGCCATCCGCGTGTTCCACGCTAAAGCCCAGTGCGAGCTTCCAGTGCTCCCAGGAGATTTCGTCCGGGATCAGGCTCCCGGTGGCGAAGTTACCCGAACGCAGGGAGATGGCGATAACCATCAGCAGCGGGAACATGATCGCCGCGATAAAAATCAGCAGGCCTAAGTGCGTCGCCAGGAGGCGTAGTTTCTGAGATTTGGGTTGTACCATTGCCATGATCGATGCCCTCCTTAGTCAAATTTCATACGTGTGGCTTTCAGGTTCACAATCGCCAGGGCGCCTACCAGCAGGAAGATCAGGGTGGCAATCGCCGCCGCCAGACCGAAGTCCTGACCGCCGCCGCCTTCGAAGGCGATACGGTAGGTGTAGCTCACGAGCAGGTCGGTATAGCCTGCTGGCGTCGTGGTACCAAGGCGGTCCGGGCCGCCGTTGGTCAACAGCTGAATCAGCACGAAGTTGTTAAAGTTAAAGGCGAAGCTGGCAATCATCAGCGGCGTCAGCGGCTTAATGAGCAGCGGCAGCGTAATTTTGAAGAAGTTCTGGAACGGGCCCGCGCCGTCCATCGCCGAGGCTTCGTACAGATCGTCCGGGATAGCCTTCAGCAGGCCCATGCACAGGATCATCATGTACGGATAACCGAGCCAGGTGTTCACGATGATAATCATCGAGCGAGCGGTGGTCGGGTCGCTGAACCAGGCCGGTTTGATACCGAACAGGGCGCTCAGCATCATGTTGATTTCACCGAAGCTCTGGTTAAACAGCCCTTTGAAAATCAGAATCGAGATAAACGACGGTACGGCATACGGCAGAATCAGCAGCACGCGGTAAATCGCTTTGCCTTTCAGGGATTCCCACTGGACGAGACAGGCCAGCACCATACCCACGGCAACGGTCAGGATCACCGTCAGCACCGAGAAGACCACCGTCCAGACGAAGATGGCGAAGAACGGTTTCTGAATGCCTTCGTCGGTAAACACGCGGGTAAAGTTGTCCCAGCCGATGGTGACGGTGTAGCCCGGGCTGAGCTTGTCATCACCCCATTTGCCGTCGGCAGTAATGGACTGATAGAAACCAATATCGTTATTCGGACGATATTTTACGCCGCTCTGGTTGTTGGTCAGGGTGCCGTCATCCGCCAGGGTATAGAGTGGCTGCGTGCCGGAAAACTGGCGCAGTGAGCTCATGGTCACTTTGCTTTCGTCTGGCAGCACGGCGGTGAGCTGGGTCAGCGCCTGACGGTTCTGGGTAATGACGCGCAGGTTGGCACGTTCACCTTCCGGCAGGGCTTGTGCCTCTTTTAAGGCCAGCTTCTGCTCGCCGCCAAATTTGAACGCGTCGGAGACATAGTATTTGCTGCTTGCTTCGTCAGTAAGCGCTAACTTCCACTCGTTCCCGGCAGGATACAGGCCGAAGTTAAAGGTCTTGCCGGCCTGATATGAGCGATCCAGCAGGACCTGCTGCGCGCGTTCCTGCGCAAGCTGGTTGGTGCTGCTGTAGTTGGTAAACGCAATGGCGATGGTACAAATCAGCGGGAACAGGACAAACAGCCCCATCCCGGCAACACCTGGGTAGACATAGCGCCAGGCATAGGCTTTACGATTAGCGAAAATATACAGGCCAGCAGAGCTTAAAATCAGCGTCATGATGGCAAACAGATATTCCCCTTGTACGTACATTAAAACAACAAGGTAACCCACCAGCAGACACAGCAGACCGATCGCTGACCACTTCAGCGCGTCACTTTGCCACCAGTGCTTCTTTTTAATGACATCCATGGGGTTCTTCCTCTACAACGGTGGAAACTTATCGTCAGGTGGCGCTGCGCTTACCTGACCTACGGATCGTGCCGTAGTCGTAGGGCGGGTAAGCGCATGCGCCACCCGCCGTTTTTCAGACTTACTTGGTAATACGACCCTGAGCATCTTTCAGCGCGGCATCGACAGTCTGACGACCGCTTGCAGCGTTGATGACCGCAGTACGCGTGGCGTACCAGAACGCGGCCATCTGTGGGATGTTCGGCATAATTTCGCCTTTCTGGGCGTTATCCATGGTGGCCGCGATACGTGGGTCTTTCGCAAGATGATCCTGGAAGGATTTCAGCGCGACGGCACCCAGCGGTTTGTCCTTGTTCACTTCATCCAGACCCTGATCGGTCAGCAGGTAGTTTTCCAGGAACTCTTTCGCCAGCTCTTTGTTCGGGCTGGCGGCGTTGATGCCCGCGCTCAGCACGCCAACGAACGGTTTAGACGGCTTGCCTTTGAAGGTTGGCAGCAGCGTGACGCCGTAGTTGATTTTGCTCTTGTCGATGTTGGTCCAGGCCCACGGACCATTGATGGTCATCGCGGTTTCGCCTTTGTTGAACGCCGCTTCTGCGATGGAGTAGTCGGTATCCGCGTTCATGTGTTTGTTCTTGATCAGATCCACAAGGAAGGTCAGACCTGCTTTCGCGCCCGCGTTGTCCACGCCCACGTCTTTCACGTCATACTTGCCGTTTTCAAACTTGAACGCGTAACCGCCGTCGGCAGCAATCAGCGGCCAGGTGAAGTACGGCTCTTGCAGGTTGAACATCAGGGCGGATTTACCTTTCGCCTTCAGCTCTTTATCCAGTTTAGGGATCTCTTCCCAGGTTTTCGGTGGGTTTGGTACCAGGTCCTTGTTGTAAATCAGAGACAGGGCTTCAACCGCGATAGGGTAAGCGATCAGCTTGCCGTTATAGCGAACGGCGTCCCAGGTGAACGGGAACAGTTTGTCCTGGAAAGCTTTGTCTGGCGTCACTTCTGCCAGCAGGCCAGACTGCGCGTAACCCCCGAAACGGTCATGCGCCCAGAAGATGATGTCCGGGCCGTCGCCGGTTGCTGCAACCTGCGGGAATTTCTCTTCCAGTTTATCCGGGTGTTCTACGGTAACTTTGATACCGGTGTCTTTCTCGAATTTTTTGCCCACTTCGGCCAGGCCGTTATAGCCCTTGTCGCCGTTAATCCAGATAACCAGTTTGCCTTCTTCAATTTTGGCGAGCGCCGGTGCGGAAATCATCATTGCTGCGAGGGCGGACAATGCGAAAACGCGTGCGCCAGTCTTGATATTCATAGCTGCCATCCTTTTTGGTGATGTCTCATGGTATGACTTCAGTGGTTCAACGTGTCTCAGTCTCCTTATTTGACATCCTCTTTCCATCCTCCCAACCCCTACGCCCCACCCCCCGTTTGTGTGATCTCCGTTGCATAAATTTAAGTTATGAGTGCTGGCGCACATAAAAACCCACCGAATTTTGCAGGCGGCTTCACGAATTTTGCCTCAGCCCTCCCACAGCGGTCGCAGAGCCTGCTCTCTCATCCTCCCGCCTCCTCCCCCATAAAAAAGGCGGGGGGTGGAGGATTCGGGAAAGTAATGGATACCCCATAGTGAACTTATCTTGAATGTTTCTGTCGGTGACAGGTTGTAACGAAGGGAGAAGGGCATGGCGAGCGTACAGCTGCGTAATGTAACGAAAGCCTGGGGTGACGTTGTGGTGTCGAAAGACATCAATCTGGACATCAACGAAGGTGAATTCGTGGTGTTTGTTGGCCCATCAGGCTGTGGTAAATCTACTCTGCTGCGTATGATTGCCGGTCTTGAAACCATCACCAGTGGCGATTTATTTATTGGTGATACCCGTATGAACGACATCCCGCCTGCCGAACGTGGCGTAGGCATGGTGTTCCAGTCTTATGCACTTTATCCCCACCTTTCCGTTGCTGAGAACATGTCCTTTGGCCTGAAGCTGGCCGGGGCGAAGAAAGAGGTCATTAACCAGCGCGTGACGCAGGTGGCGGAAGTGTTACAGCTGGCTCACCTGCTGGAGCGTAAACCAAAAGCGCTTTCCGGTGGTCAGCGTCAGCGTGTGGCGATTGGCCGTACCCTGGTCGCCGAACCGCGCGTGTTCCTGCTCGATGAACCTCTCTCTAACCTGGATGCCGCCCTGCGCGTCCAGATGCGTATTGAAATCTCCCGTCTGCACAAGCGTCTTGGCCGCACGATGATTTACGTCACCCACGATCAGGTGGAAGCGATGACCCTCGCCGACAAAATCGTGGTGCTGGATGCCGGCCGTGTGGCGCAGGTAGGTAAACCGCTGGAGCTGTACCACTACCCGGCAGACCGCTTCGTTGCGGGCTTCATTGGCTCGCCAAAGATGAACTTCCTGCCCGTCAAAGTGACCGCGACAGCCATTGAACAGGTACAGGTGGAGCTGCCAAACCGCCAGCAGATCTGGCTGCCGGTTGACAGCGCCAACGTACAGGTCGGGGCAAACATGTCCCTCGGTATTCGTCCTGAACATTTACTCCCGAGCCACATCGCCGATGTGACCCTGGAAGGTGACGTTCAGGTCGTCGAACAGCTTGGTCACGAAACACAGATTCATATCCAGATCCCCGCCATCCGTCAGAACCTGGTCTACCGCCAGAATGACGTGGTGTTGGTAGAAGAGGGTGCCACATTCGCTATCGGCTTGCCGCCAGAGCGCTGCCATCTGTTCCGTGAGGATGGCACTGCATGTCGTCGGCTGCATAAAGAGCCAGGCGTTTAAGCAATCCCAAAAGAAGACACGAAACCGACAGGTGAAGTGTTCAAAGAAAAGCAATGATCTCAGGAGATAGAATGATGATTACTCTGCGCAAACAAGTCCCTCTGGCAATCGCCGTTGCGGCAGGCATCCTGTCTGCCCAGGCAGGTGCCGTGGACTTTAAAGGTTATGCTCGTTCCGGCATTGGCTGGACCGGGAGTGGCGGTGAACAACAATGTTTTGCAACGACAGGTACTGGCGGTACTAAATACCGTCTCGGTAACGAATGTGAAACCTATGCGGAATTGAAACTGGGCCAGGAAGTGTGGAAAGAGGGCGATAAGAGCTTCTACTTCGACACCAACGTCGCGTATTCCGTCTCTCAGCAGAACGACTGGGAATCCACCAGCCCGGCCTTCCGTGAAGCAAACGTGCAGGGTAAAAACCTGATTGAATGGCTGCCAGGTTCTACCATCTGGGCCGGTAAGCGCTTCTATCAGCGTCATGACGTTCACATGATCGACTTCTACTACTGGGATATTTCAGGTCCTGGTGCGGGTATCGAAAACATCGACCTGGGCTTCGGTAAGCTCTCTCTGGCAGCAACTCGTTCTTCTGAGTCCGGCGGTTCTGCGACCTTCGCTGACCGTGATGAGAATGGCGACCGCGTTTATGACCACATTGTGCCAAACGATGTCTTCGATGTCCGTTTAGCCGGTCTGGAAACTAACCCGGGCGGTACGCTGGAGCTGGGTGTTGACTACGGTCACACCAACATCCCAGATGATTACTACCTGCAACCTGGCGCCTCTAAAGATGGCTGGCTGTTCACCGCTGAACACACCCAGAGCATGATGAAGGGCTTCAACAAGTTCGTGCTGCAGTACGGTACGGACTCTATGACCTCTAACGGCAAAGGCATCCCACAAGGTGGTAGCGTTGATAACGATGGTTCCATGTGGCGCGTGCTGGACCACGGTGCAATCACCCTGGCAGACCGTTGGGACCTGATGTATGTCGGTATGTACCAGAACATCGATCGTGACAACAACAACGGTACCGAGTGGTGGACCGTGGGTGTTCGTCCAATGTTCAAATGGACGCCGATCATGAGCACCCTGCTGGAAGTTGGCTACGACAACGTCAAATCTCAGAAAACTGACGAGAAAAACAGCCAGTACAAAATTACCCTGGCACAACAGTGGCAGGCAGGCGACAGCATCTGGTCTCGTCCGGCTATCCGTGTCTTCGCAACTTACGCGAAGTGGGATGAGAAATGGGGCTACGCAAATAGCGGCAGCGATCAGGCCGCAGGCTACACCCCTGGGGTAGCGTATAACGACACTTCTGCACGTACCTTCAGCCGTGGCGACTCTGATGAGTGGACCTTCGGTGCCCAGATGGAAATCTGGTGGTAATTCGTTAGACCTGACGTAATGACCTAAAAGAGGGGCGCAAGCCCCTCTATCCTTAGGGTGCTGCGCGCTATTGCCTGGCCACCGCAGTGCTCACGCTATCAGAGGTAATAACAATGAAAATGAAGAAAAGTCTCGTCGCGCTGTGCCTCTCTGCGGGGCTGATGGCCTGTGTTCCGGCGGTCTCCCTGGCAGACGTGAATTTCGTACCACAAAATACCAGCGCTGCGCCAGCTATCCCGGCGGCGGCGTTCCAGCAGCTGACCTGGACGCCAGTCGATCAATCCAAAACGCAGTCGACACAGCTTTCTACGGGCGGCCAGCAGCTGAACGTGCCGGGGATCACCGGGCCGGTTGCCGCCTACAGCGTACCGGCCAACATTGGTGAGCTGACCCTGACGTTAACCAGCGAAGTTGACAAGCAGACAAGCGTCTTTGCGCCGAATGTGCTGATTCTGGACCAAAACCTGACGCCTTCTGCTTTCTTCCCGAGCAGCTACTTTAGCTATCAGGAACCGGGCGTGATGAGTGCAGACCGTCTGCAAGGCGTTATGCGCCTGACGCCTGCCCTGGGACAGCAAAAGATTTACGTGCTGGTATTCACAACAGAGAAAGATTTGCAGCAGACAACAAAGCTGGTTGACCCGGCGAAAGCCTACGCTAAAGGCACCGGCAACTCTGTCCCGGATATTCCGGACCCGCTTGCCCGTCATACTACTGATGGTCTGATCAAACTGAAAGTCTCCACCAACAGCGCTTCCAGCGTACTGGTTGGCCCACTGTTTGGTTCGTCTGGCCCGGGTCCGGTAACCGTGGGGAATACCGCTGCACCTGCCTATGCCGCACCAGCCGCACCGGTGGCGACCGCAGCGCCTGCCCCGGCGAAGAAAGCCGAGCCGGTTCTGAACGACACCGAAGAGTACTTCAACAACGCCATTAAGCAGGCGGTGAAGCGCGGCGATGTCGATAAAGCGCTGAAACTGCTTGATGAAGCCGAACGTTTAGGTTCAACCACTGCCCGTTCCACCTTTATCAGCAGTGTAAAAGGCAAGGGGTAACCGTTTCCCCACAGTGCTGATTTGTTAGTCGTTTGGTGCGCCTGAGTGGGCGCACTTTTTTTCGTATCCGCCAGGCTGTTGCGCCCATGTTGCGATCGTGATCGTTAAATAACGTTTGGCCCCCCTCAATCCGTGTTTCTGCGATACAATGCCATTACGTTATGTATCGGAGAGTCTGGCATGTCACACCCTGCGCTAACGCAACTGCGTGCGCTGCGCTATTTCGACCAAATACCTGCGCTTGATCCGCAGCAACTGGACTGGTTGTTGCTGGAAGATTCCATGACGAAACGTTTTGAGCAACAGGGTAAAACGGTCACGGTGACCTTGATTCAGGAAGGGTTTGTCTCTGGCGATGAGATCGCCAGCGAGCTGCCGCTGCTGCCGCAAGAGCCACGTTACTGGCTGCGCGAAATTTTACTCTGTGCTGATGGTGAGCCGTGGCTTGCCGGGCGGACGGTGGTGCCCGAGTCCACCCTTTCCGGGCCAGAACTGGCGCTGCAACGTCTGGGGAAAACGCCGCTGGGGCGTTACCTTTTCACCTCGTCTGAGCTTACCCGGGATTTTATTGAGATTGGTCGTGATGCCGAACTCTGGGGGCGTCGTTCCCGCCTTCGCCTGAGTGGTAAACCGTTAATTCTGACGGAGCTTTTTTTACCGGCATCACCGTTGTACTAAGAGGAAGAAAAAATGGAGTGGAGCCTGACGCAGAATAAGCTGTTGGCGTATCACCGCTTAATGCGTACCGATAAACCGATTGGCGCGTTACTGTTGCTGTGGCCGACCCTATGGGCGCTGTGGCTCGCAACGCCGGGCGTGCCGCCGCTGTGGATCCTTGGCGTATTCGTTGCCGGCGTCTGGCTGATGCGCGCGGCGGGCTGCGTGGTGAATGACTATGCCGATCGTAAATTCGACGGCCATGTTAAGCGTACTGCCGGTCGTCCGTTACCCAGCGGACAGGTCACCGGGAAAGAAGCCCGCGTGCTGTTCATTGTTCTGGTGCTGTTCTCTTTCCTGCTGGTGTTAACCCTCAACACGATGACCATTCTGCTTTCCGTTGCGGCGCTGGCGTTGGCCTGGGTGTATCCGTTTATGAAGCGCTATACCCACCTGCCTCAGGTGGTGCTGGGCGCGGCGTTTGGCTGGTCGATTCCGATGGCGTTTGCGGCAGTTAGTGAGTCCTTACCGCTCAGCTGCTGGCTGATGTTCCTGGCGAACATTCTCTGGGCCGTGGCGTATGACACGCAATACGCGATGGTAGACCGCGACGATGACCTGAAAATTGGCATCAAATCAACCGCCATCCTCTTTGGTCGTCAGGACAAGCTGATTATCGGTATCCTGCAGTTCGCGGTACTGGCGCTGATGGTCGCGATCGGTCGTCTGAACGGTCTGAACTGGGAGTTTTACTGGTCCGTGCTGGTGGCGGGACTGCTGTTTGCGTACCAGCAAAAGCTGATTGCGAAGCGCGAACGCGAAGCCTGCTTCAAGGCGTTTATGAATAATAACTACGTCGGTCTGGTGCTGTTTTTAGGGCTGGCGATGAGCTATTTCTCCTGAAAAATAGCCCGGTGGCGCTGACGCTTACCGGGCCTACGTGTCGTGCCGAATTGTAGGCCGGGTAAGGCGTAGCCGCCACCCGGCTTTTTTACCGGCGGCGCAGCAGCCGAAGCGCGTTCGCCGTCACCAGCACCGTTGCCCCGGTATCCGCCAGCACCGCCAGCCACAAGCCGGTCATGCCGAGCAGGGTCGTCACCAGGAAAATCCCTTTCAGACCGAGCGCAATGCCGATGTTTTGACGGATATTGGCCCGCGTCGCGCGCGCCAGGGCGATCGTCTGTGCCAGCCCGGTCAGGCGGTTATGGGTCAATGCCGCATCGGCCGTTTCCAGCGCCACGTCGGTGCCGCTGCCCATCGCAATACCGATGGTGGATGCTTTCATCGCCGGCGCATCGTTAATCCCGTCACCGACCATCGCCAGCGGCGCGTGAGCGTTCAGCTCCGTTACCGCGCTGACCTTATCCGCAGGCAACAATCCGGCTTTAAACTCCAGCCCCAGCTCACCGGCAATCGCTGCTGCCGCGCGAGGGTTATCACCGGTGAGAATAACGCCCTGTACGCCTAGCTGATGCAGCGCCGCCACGGCTTCTTTTGCGTCATCGCGCAGGGTATCGCGCAGCGCCAGCATCCCTTTCGCGACACCGTCCTGCATGACGGTCACGACGGTTTGTCCGGTCTGTTCTAACGCCTCAATCTCTGGGTTAGAGGACTTGCCAGCCGCGACAATCAGTACCTTTTTACCGTCTACGGTGGCCTCAATCCCTGACCCGACCAGCGCCCGCTGGGCGGTTGCCGGAGGGATGTTCAGCCCGCGCGACTGCGCTTCACGCACAATCGCCTGCGCCAGCGGGTGAGTGGACCCCCGTTCAACGGCGGCGGCCAGTGTAAGCAGCTCATCTTCACTGCTTTCCTGCGGATACACGCCGGTCACCTGTGGCTTGCCGACGGTTAACGTACCGGTTTTATCGAAGGCGATATGCTGGACCTGGCTCAGTTGTTCCAGTGCCGCGCCGCCCTTAATCAGCGCCCCGCGACGTGCCGCAGCCGCCAGACCTGAGGTAATCGCCGCCGGGGTGGAAATCACCAGCGCGCACGGACAGCCAATCAGCAGCAGCGTCAGCCCTTTATAAATCCAGCCCTCCCATGGCGCGCCGAAAAACAGCGGTGGGACGACGGTGACCAGCAGGGCAACCAGCATGATGGCAGGGGTATAAATCCGGCTGAAGCGATCGATAAAGCGTTCGACCGGCGCGCGGCGCTCTTCTGCCTCTTCAATCAGCTTCAGGATACGGTCGATGGCGCTGTCGCCCGGCTCGGAAAGCACGGTGAGTTGCACCAGACGGTCGACGCTGGTGGCGCCAGCAGGCACTTTTTCACCCGCGGCGCACTCTACCGGAATGGATTCCCCGGTCAGGGCGCTTTCATCAAAGCTTGCGGTGGCGGTAAGCAGCGCGCCGTCGGCAGGCAGACGCCCCCCAGCGGCCACTTCAATCACGTCGCCCGGGCGCAGCGTATTGATGGCGACCGTTTCACGAGTACCGTTTATCACGCGAGTGGCGGTTTCCGGCTTCAGCGCCATCAGCGCGCTGACCCCTTTACGCGCCCGGCTCGCGGCCCAGCCCTCAAGACGCTCGCCGATTAAGAACAGCAGCAGCACCATCGCCGCTTCTGCCGTCGCGCCAATGAACAGCGCGCCGATCGCCGCCACGCTCATCAGCGTTTCGATGGCAAACCAGCTGCCGCTTTTCATCAGGCGCAGCGCCTGACGGGCAATCGGGAACAGCCCGACCAGGGTGGTGGCGATAAACGCCAGATTGCCGAACGGATGGTTAATCTGTTCCAGCCCCCAACTCAGGGCCATCATGATGATGAGGGTAATGAGCGGCAGGTTTTCTTTCAGGGAGGAGGCTTTTTCAACGGGCGCCGTTTCGCTACGCAGGGTATAGCCCGCCTTGCTGACGGCGGCTTCAACCTGTTTGCTGACGTCATTATCGGCGCTAACCAGCAGCTTTTCGGTGGCGAACAGCACCTGAACGTGGCTGACGCCCGACACTTGTTTGACCGCGTTTTCCACTTTGCGGGCGCAGGCCGCGCAGTCCATACCGTTGACGACCCAGCTGTAGCGGTTACCGCTTTCAGGAAGGGGTTGAGTTGGCGTTTCACACACGCCTTCGCAGCAGCAGTCGTCTTTCGACGGAACCGGACTGAGCTTAAGAGCCGAGAATTGAGGGGCTTTTTTTGGTATTTCTGGAGTCGACATGGCAGTCTCCGGTAATGATAATTTTCTCATTAACCGCAGCATACACTCTGGAGTCGACTCCAGAGTCAAGGTTTATTTAAATATACAGCGAACGCACGATCAGGAAGTGCCCGGCAAAATAGCAGGCGGCGGCAATCGCGTTATCCGCGCGGAAGCGGCGGCGATAGTGGCTGCCCAGCCAGACGATATTCCCGATGAACAGCAGCGCCGCACCGAAGAATGCGGACATCGCCGGAGCGGTCGGACGGAAGAACCACAGCTCGCCCGCCAGCCACACCATCACCAGGGTCATGGCGATAAAGGTACAGACCGGCAAACGCATCTCTTCCAGACGTGACCAGATCACCGCAATCAGCAGTGCGCCAATCACCAGCAGGACCAGCGGCAGCGGCCAGAAGAAGGAGAGCGTCATCTGGCTGGCAAAGTAGATGGTATACAGCAGATGCGACAGGAAAAATGCCCCTACGGCATACAGCAGGCGCTGGCGCGGCAGCAGGGTCAAGGCGTCGCCAATCAGAGATGCACACAGCCCGGCGAGCACCAGATAGCTGACGGCGTTAAACATCGGCGCTTGCCAGGCCAGCAGCAACAGGAGCAACAGCGTGACCGGTTTAAACAACCAGCGCTGCCAGGTGGGACCGCGGTACGACGCATCGACATAAAGCCATGCGGAAAAACAGACAGCGATAAATGACCAAAGCATATTAACTCCCTGTATCTGTTAAGTCTGAATAATCAGTTTCTGATCCAGTGTAGTGACGCGGGCGGGCGTTTGGCAATGGCGGGGAAGGCAAGGTATCCTGAATTCCGCAAAATCTGATGGGATTGTCGAATGAGCAAGATGCCGCTGTTTTTCATTATCGTGGTGGCGATTATCGTCATTGCCGCCTCGTTCCGTTTCGTGCAGCAGCGCCGCGAGAAGGCGGATAACGATGCCGCGCCGCTGATGCAAAAGCGCGTGGTGGTGACGAACAAGCGTGAGAAACCGCTGAACGACCGCCGCTCGCGCCAGCAGCAGGTGACGCCTGCGGGCACAGCAATGCGCTATGAGGCGAGCTTTAAGCCGGAAACCGGCGGGCTGGAGATGACCTTCCGCCTGGAGGCGCAGCAGTATCATCAGCTGACGGTGGGGGAGAAAGGAACCCTGAGCTATAAAGGATCGAGATTTGAAGGGTTTGTACCGGAGCGGTAATGCCGGGCGGCACTGCGTTTGCCCGGCCTACGGGGTTTCGTAGGCCCGGTAAGCGAAGCGCCACCGGGCGACTAAACGCACCTTACTTCTTCACCTGCGCCTTAAACTTCTTCATCCACACCAGCAGTTCAAACACGCCGAAAATAAAGACGCGCAGCTGCTGCCAGCCCGTCATCTGCGGGTCGTCTTTCGGCAGGCCGTTTTTCAGCATCACCATCTGCAGGGCGTGCATGAACGAGGTGAAAATCAGCGCCACGTTAACGAAAATGTTCATTGGGCGCGGGAACGGGTGCACCAGATTCAGAATCAAGAACGCCCAGACGCCCAGCATCAGCAAACGTCCCAGGTTAATCAGTACCGGCATCGGATCCTCCTTGTGCCTGACGGTGATACAGACGATAAGCAACCTGACCTGCGACTTTTTCACGGTGCAGATCCCAGTGAGTGGGAACCGGTGGTAAACCGTTTTCCACTTCGCTTTCAACGTAAATTAGCGCGTCATCCGCCAGCCAGCCGTTTTGCTCCAGCAGGGATAACGTCTCCTCCAGCAGCCCCTTGCGGAACGGCGGGTCGACAAACACCACGTTATGCGGCGTGCCTTTCTGCGCAAGAAAACTCAGCGTGTTGGTGTTCACGACGTTGGCGTTGCCCGCCTTCAGCGTCGCCAGATTTTGCTGCAGCGTCTGCGCCACACCGCGCTCCATCTCCAGCAGCGTGGCGCTGGCAGCATAGCGCGACAGCGCTTCCAGCCCGAGCGCGCCGCTTCCGGCGAAACAGTCCAGGCAGTGGGCGTCTACCATTGACGGGGCCAGCCAGTTAAACAGCGTCTCGCGCACGCGGTCGGTAGTAGGGCGTAAACCGGGGCTGTCCGGCACCGGTAATTTCCGGCCTCGCCACTGACCGCCGATAATACGAATTTGACCGGCCGGGGCGCGGTTGGGTTTCTTCATCTCAGGAAAGCTCTGTTAACAATTGGCCTGCGATTGCGGGCGGTGATGTCAATTAAGTAAAGTGTTAGACTATTTCATCATTTTTTTAGCTTCCATGTATATAGCGCCGCGAGGAGTGTAGTCGCAGATGGCAAAACAAAAAAAACGTGGCTTCTTTTCCTGGCTGGGCTTCGGTGAAAAAGAGCAAGAAACAGAACAGAAAACCGAAGAGCAACAAGCCGTTGAAGAGCAGTCACAGCCTGAAACGCCTGTAGAAACCGCCGCGGTAGTCGAAGCGGAAGAAACGGCGCACAGCAAAGAAGAGATTGAATCCTTTGCAGAAGAAGTGGTTGAGGTTACGGAACAGGTTCAGGAGAGCGAGAAGCCAGAACCGGTTGTCATCGACGCCGTTGCCGAAGTGCCGCAGGCCGTTATCGAACACGAAGAGCTGCCGTTGCCGGAAGAGGTGAAAGCCGAAGAGGTTTCTGCCGAAGAGTGGCAGGCCGAAGCGGAAACCGTTGAAATTGTTGAGGCGGTGGAAGAAGAGACGGCACTCGAGCCAGAGCTGACTGACGAAGAGCTGGAAGCTCAGGCGCTGGCGGCACAAGCCGCTGAAGAAGCGGTCATTGTTGTGCCGGTGGAAGAACAGCCGGAAGAAGAGATCGTTCAGGAGCAGGAAAAACCGACCAAAGAAGGTTTCTTCGCGCGTCTGAAACGCAGTCTGCTCAAAACCAAAGAAAACTTAGGTTCCGGATTTATCAGTCTGTTCCGCGGCAAGAAGATCGACGACGATCTGTTTGAAGAGCTGGAAGAACAATTGCTGATTGCGGACGTTGGCGTGGAAACCACCCGTAAGATCATCGCCAATCTGACCGAAGGGGCGAGCCGCAAACAGCTGCGCGACGCCGAAGCGCTGTACGGTCTGCTGAAAGACGAGATGGGTGAAATTCTCGCAAAAGTTGAGGAACCGCTTAATATTGAAGGCAAAACGCCATTTGTTATTCTGATGGTTGGCGTGAACGGCGTGGGTAAAACTACCACCATCGGCAAGCTGGCGCGCCAGTTCGAGCAGCAGGGTAAATCGGTGATGCTGGCGGCGGGCGATACCTTCCGTGCGGCAGCGGTTGAGCAGCTGCAGGTTTGGGGCCAGCGCAATAACATCCCGGTGATTGCCCAGCATACCGGCGCGGATTCCGCGTCCGTGATCTTCGACGCCATCCAGGCGGCGAAGGCGCGCAACGTGGACGTGCTGATTGCCGATACTGCAGGGCGTTTGCAGAACAAATCGCACCTGATGGAAGAGTTGAAGAAAATCGTTCGCGTCATGAAGAAGCTGGACGAAGACGCACCGCATGAAATTATGCTGACCATTGATGCCAGCACCGGACAGAACGCCATCAGTCAGGCGAAGCTGTTCAATGAAGCGGTAGGACTGACGGGGATTGCGCTGACCAAACTGGACGGCACCGCCAAAGGCGGGGTGATCTTCTCCGTGGCCGATCAGTTTGGTATTCCTATCCGTTACATCGGTGTGGGCGAGCGTATTGAGGATTTGCGTCCGTTTAAGGCGGACGACTTTATTGAGGCATTATTTGCCCGAGAGGACTAACAATGATTCGCTTTGAACACGTCAGCAAGGCCTATCTCGGTGGGAGACAAGCGCTGCAGGGGGTGACATTCCACCTGCAGCCGGGCGAGATGGCATTCCTGACCGGCCATTCCGGCGCGGGGAAAAGTACCCTGCTCAAGCTTATCTGTGGGATCGAGCGGCCAAGCGCCGGGAAAATCTTTTTCGGCGGCCATGAGATCAGCCGCCTGAAAAACCGCGAAGTGCCGTTCCTGCGTCGTCAGATCGGCATGATTTTCCAGGATCACCACCTGCTGATGGATCGCACCGTTTTCGATAACGTGGCCATTCCGCTGATTATTGCCGGTGCCAGCTATGACGATATCCGCCGTCGCGTCTCTGCGGCGCTGGATAAGGTCGGGCTGCTGGACAAAGCGAAGAACTTCCCGATCCAGCTCTCCGGCGGTGAACAGCAGCGTGTGGGCATCGCCCGCGCGGTGGTGAACAAGCCTGCGGTGCTGCTGGCGGATGAACCGACCGGTAACCTGGACGATGCCCTCTCCGAAGGGATTTTGCGTCTGTTTGAGGAATTCAACCGCGTAGGGGTCACGGTATTGATGGCGACGCACGACATCGGGCTCATTTCCCGTCGTTCGTACCGCATGCTGACCCTAAGCGACGGGCATTTGCACGGAGGCCACGGTGAACAAGCGTGATGCAATAAACCAGATTCGGCAGTTCGGAAACCGGTTTGACCGTTTCCGTAAGTCGCAGGGCGGTGGTGACGGCAATCGTAATGCGCCGAAGCGCCAGAAGGCCGCGCCAAAACCGGCCTCCCGAAAAACCAACGTGTTTAACGAGCAGGTGCGCTACGCTTTCCACGGCGCGCTGCAGGACCTGAAAAGCAAACCGCTGGCGACGTTCCTGACGGTGATGGTGATCGCCATCTCCCTGACGCTGCCAAGCGTCTGCTATATGGTCTATAAAAACGTCAACCAGGCGGCCTCACAGTATTATCCGTCCCCGCAGATCACGGTCTATCTGGATAAAGCGCTCGACGATAACGCCGCGGCGCAGGTGGTTGGGCAAATCCAGGCCGAGCAGGGCGTGGAGAAGGTCAACTATCTCTCACGTGAAGACGCGCTGGGCGAGTTCCGTAACTGGTCTGGCTTTGGCGGTGCACTGGATATGCTCGAAGAGAACCCGCTGCCCGCCGTGGCGGTGGTGATCCCGAAGCTGGATTTCCAGGGGACCGATTCGCTTAACACCCTGCGCGATCGCATCACGCGCATTAAGGGCATTGATGAAGTGCGCATGGATGACAGCTGGTTTGCGCGTCTCTCTGCCCTGACCGGGCTGGTAGGACGCGTCGCGGCGATGATTGGCGTGCTGATGGTGGCGGCGGTCTTCCTCGTCATTGGTAACAGCGTACGCCTGAGCATCTTTGCCCGTCGCGATACCATCAATGTGCAGAAACTGATTGGTGCGACGGATGGTTTCATCCTCCGACCGTTCCTTTACGGTGGCGCACTGCTCGGTTTTTCCGGCGCATTTCTTTCACTGATATTGTCAGAAATTTTGGTGATGCGGCTTTCATCTGCTGTGACTGAAGTGGCGCAGGTTTTCGGAACGAAGTTTGATATCAGTGGCTTAGGGTTCGATGAGTGCCTGTTACTGCTACTGGTTTGCTCGATGATTGGGTGGGTGGCAGCCTGGCTGGCAACCGTTCAACATTTACGTCACTTTACTCCCGACTAATAAAAGCGTGATATAATCTTTCCCTGCACTGAGATGTTCGCTCTGCAGGGAAAGCGTCCCTGTTGTCGCTTCCCCTGTTATCATTTCCATGTCACATTTTGTGCGTAATTTATTCACCGTTGCACCTGGAACTTGTGGATAAAATCACTGTCTGATAAAAGAGTGAATGCTAATCTCGTTGCTCAAACGCTTTGGCATGGTTGTTGCCTGACGGGGACGACCTGGACCAGAAGAAACATTGAGAGGAATGAATGACCAAAGAAATGCAAACTTTAGCTTTAGCCCCTGTTGGTAACCTGGAATCTTACATCCGGGCTGCGAACACCTGGCCGATGTTAACGGCCGAGGAAGAAAAGGAGCTTGCTGAAAAGCTGCATTACCAGGGCGATCTGGAAGCAGCGAAGAAGCTGATCCTGTCTCACCTGCGCTTTGTTGTTCACGTTGCTCGTAATTATGCGGGCTACGGCCTGCCGCAGGCGGACTTGATTCAGGAAGGTAACATCGGTCTGATGAAGGCTGTACGTCGCTTCAACCCGGAAGTGGGTGTGCGACTGGTCTCCTTCGCCGTACACTGGATCAAAGCAGAAATTCATGAATACGTGCTGCGCAACTGGCGTATCGTGAAAGTCGCCACGACAAAAGCGCAACGCAAACTGTTCTTCAACCTGCGTAAAGCCAAGCAGCGTCTGGGCTGGTTCAATCAGGATGAAGTGGAAATGGTGGCGCGCGAGCTGGGCGTGACCAGCAAAGACGTGCGTGAGATGGAATCCCGTATGGCCGCGCAGGACATGACCTTTGATATGTCCTCCGACGACGACGCCTCTGACAGCCAGCCGATGGCACCGGTTCTGTATCTGCAGGATAAAACCTCGAACTTTGCTGATGGCATCGAAGAGGATAACTGGGAAGATCAGGCCGCGAACAAGCTTACCCATGCGATGGAAGGCCTCGACGAACGTAGCCAGGATATTATCCGCGCCCGCTGGCTGGACGAAGACAACAAGTCCACGCTGCAGGAGCTGGCCGACCGCTACGGCGTTTCTGCGGAACGTGTCCGTCAGCTTGAAAAGAACGCCATGAAAAAACTTCGCGCCGCTATCGAAGCGTAATTTCCGCGAAGTATGCCGAGAACCCTCGAATGCAAATTCGGGGGTTTTGTTTTTTTAGCGCCCGCTCTGGCGAATTCCCTCCCCCTGGCAAACACTTACTGATGCGCTAAGCAGGCAACTTTCTCAGGGGGACAGGGTGAAAAATAACGAACTAAACGACCGGCGTTTACAGGCGACGCCGCGCGGCATCGGCGTGATGTGTAACTTCTATGCCGATAAAGCTGAAAACGCCACGGTGTGGGACGTGGAAGGCAACGAGTACATCGACTTCGCCGCCGGGATCGCGGTGCTGAATACCGGCCATCGCCATCCAAAAGTCATTTCCGCCATCGAAAAACAACTCCACGCGTTTACCCATACGGCGTACCAGATTGTGCCGTATGAGGGCTATGTCGCGCTTGCCGAGCGCATCAACCAGCGCGTACCTGTTGACGGTCCGGCTAAAACGGCGTTCTTCTCCACGGGGGCAGAAGCGGTCGAAAACGCGGTCAAAATTGCCCGGGCATACACCAGACGTCCCGGCCTTATCACCTTCGGCGGCGCGTTCCACGGCCGTACCTTTATGACCATGGCCCTGACCGGGAAAGTTGCGCCGTACAAGCTCGGCTTTGGCCCGTTCCCCGGTTCGGTGTATCACGCGCAGTATCCGAATGAACTGCACGGCGTCAGCACGTCGGAAGCGTTGAAAAGCCTGGAACGTCTCTTTAAAGCGGATATCGCACCCGACCAGGTCGCGGCGATTATTCTCGAACCGGTTCAGGGGGAGGGCGGTTTCAACATTGCGCCAGCTGATTTTATGCAGGCGTTGCGCGCCCTGTGCGACACCCACGGTATTTTGCTGATTGCCGACGAGGTGCAAAGCGGCTTCGCCCGTACCGGCAAGCTGTTCTCGATGGAACACCACTGCGTGAAGCCCGATCTGATCACCATGGCGAAAAGCCTGGCGGGCGGGATGCCGCTCTCAGCGGTGTCGGGCCGGGCAGAGGTCATGGACGCCCCTGCACCGGGCGGGCTGGGCGGTACCTACGCCGGGAACCCGCTGGCGATTGCGGCGGCGCATGCCGTGCTCGACGTGATTGATGAAGAGGATCTCTGCACGCGCTCGGCGCATCTTGGCCATCACCTGGTGGAAGTGCTGAACAAAGCGAAGGAACACTGCCCGTATATCGCTGACATTCGCGCGCAAGGCTCGATGGTGGCGGTGGAGTTTAACGATCCGCAAACGGGTCAGCCTTCGCCGGAATTTACCCGCCAGGTGCAGGAGCGCGCGTTGCAGGAAGGGCTGCTTCTTCTGAGCTGCGGCGTCTACGGCAACGTCATTCGTTTCCTCTATCCGCTCACTATCCCTGAAGTGCAGTTCCGTAAAGCGCTGGACATTATCTTCGCGTCGCTGACACGTTAAAGCCATATGCCCGGCGAAAATCCCTGCCGGGCCTATCATATATTCATTTCAAATTAGCTATTCCAAAATCATAAAAATCGGGTATGTTTTAGCAGAGTATGCTGAAAAAGCGCGGACAGCACACCTATAACTGACATAAAGCGCTGCACAACAACATCACAACAATCGTAATAACCATAATAATGGGGAATCTCAGGATGAACATGAAGGGTAAAGCGTTACTGGCAGGATGTATCGCGTTGGCATTCAGCACCATGGCACAGGCAGACATCAAGGTGGCTGTTGTTGGCGCAATGTCCGGTCCGGTAGCACAGTACGGCGACCAGGAATTTACGGGCGCTGAGCAGGCGGTTGCAGACATTAATGCTAAGGGCGGTATCAAAGGCGAAAAACTGCAGATCGTAAAATATGATGATGCCTGTGACCCGAAACAAGCGGTCGCGGTCGCGAACAAAGTGGTGAACGACGGGATCAAATACGTTATCGGCCACCTGTGCTCTTCCTCTACTCAGCCAGCGTCTGACATCTACGAAGACGAAGGTATTCTGATGATCACCCCGGCGGCGACTGCACCAGAGCTGACCGCGCGTGGTTACAAGCTGACCCTGCGTACCACCGGTCTGGACTCTGACCAGGGCCCAACCGCGGCGAAATACATCGTTGAAAAAGTGAAGCCGAAGCGCATTGCCATCGTTCATGACAAGCAGCAGTACGGTGAAGGTCTGGCGCGTTCAGTACAGGACAACCTCAAGAAAGCGAATGCCGACGTGGTGTTCTTCGACGGGATCACTGCCGGTGAGAAAGACTTCTCCACCCTGGTAGCGCGTCTGAAGAAAGAGAATATTGATTTCGTTTACTACGGTGGCTACCATCCGGAAATGGGTCAGATCCTGCGCCAGGCGCGCGCTGCGGGCCTGAAAACCCAGTTTATGGGCCCGGAAGGCGTGGCGAACGTGTCCCTGTCTAACATTGCGGGTGAATCAGCCGAAGGCCTGCTGGTGACCAAACCGAAGAACTACGACCAGGTCCCTGCGAACAAACCTATCGTAGATGCCATCAAGGCGAAGAAACAGGATCCAAGCGGCGCGTTCGTCTGGACCACCTACGCGGCGCTGCAGTCTCTGCAGGCGGGCCTGAACCAGTCAGCCGATCCGGCTGAAATTGCCACCTGGCTGAAAGCGAATACCGTCGAGACCGTCATGGGGCCACTCTCCTGGGACGCGAAGGGCGATCTGAAAGGCTTCGAGTTCGGCGTGTTTGACTGGCATGCTAACGGGACTGCTACTGACGCAAAATAGTACTGGTGCGGCCTGATGCCCTCACCCTAACCCTCTCCCAC
This sequence comes from Enterobacter asburiae, assembly GCF_008080435.1. Lineage (GTDB taxonomy): Bacteria > Pseudomonadota > Gammaproteobacteria > Enterobacterales > Enterobacteriaceae > Enterobacter > Enterobacter asburiae_C. The sequence goes on from NZ_VRKN01000010.1 coordinate 44,828, forward strand.
AGGGAGAGGGGATCGCTCGGTGTTCTCCCTCTCCCTGTGGGAGAGGGCCGGGGTGAGGGCATCACCCCAAACGCTTCTCCCACCCGCTCTCCTGCGCCGTAAACCCTAACGCCTGCATAAACGCCGCCATCACGCCGCGGTCTTCCACGCCCACGTCAGCCATCCACCATGAGGTTACGCTCGGGTTTTCACGGATCACTTCTTCAATTAAATACTGCCCCACCCCGCGACGACGGGTGACGTCACGTACGCGCAGCGAGTCCAGCGCCCCTTCCGTACCGCTCAGGGTTACGCGAACCGCAGCCAGCAGGCGCTCGTTAAAACGCGCGGCATAAATGCGGTGGGTCTCATCAACGCGAAGTGACGAAGGGGAATATTCCGGCCAGATCTTGCCCAGGTCGATATGATCCTGGTCGCTAAAGGTCACCAGACGCACGATAGTCAGTTTCATTAGCTACTTGTCCAAATCAGATTGAGTAGGGGCAGTGTACTCAATTTATTCACTCAGCGGCTTCCTCTTTTTATTCTCATTAACCAGGTGATTAGTTTTTTGGCAACGCGATGGGCAGTTTGAAAACACATGGATCGAAAAATAAGCAGAATTTTAACCTGAGCGGTAGTGATTTATTCGGCGCTTTGTACCGTTATTTTATGCTGCAAACTGCACTTTTATTTGTTTATCTCTGCCTGATTTCAGAATATTATCTTTGCTTAATCGCCTGAAAAATAGAGATTTTAGTCTGGTTTTTGACAAAAACCTGCGCTAAACCATTAAAGGCACTGGTAAAAATAGCGTTGTTCATTAAAAGTACAGAATGCTTTTTAACCATAATAAAACAAAATATAAACACGACATCACGAATGGGGATTCAGAGATGAAAAGGAACGCGAAGACGTTAATCGCGGGGATGGTCGCACTGTCGATCTCGCATGCCGCTATGGCAGACGACATTAAAGTTGCGGTAGTGGGGGCGATGTCCGGCCCGGTTGCCCAGTGGGGTGACATGGAGTTCAACGGCGCGCGCCAGGCCATCAAAGACATCAACGCTAAGGGTGGCATCAAGGGCGACAAGCTGGTGGGCGTGGAATATGACGACGCCTGCGATCCGAAACAGGCCGTCGCGGTCGCCAACAAAATCGTCAACGACGGTATCCAGTATGTGATCGGCCACCTGTGCTCATCCTCCACCCAGCCTGCGTCTGATATCTACGAAGACGAAGGTATTCTGATGATCACCCCTGGCGCCACCAACCCGGAGCTGACCCAGCGCGGCTATCAGCACATCATGCGTACCGCCGGTCTGGACTCCTCGCAGGGGCCCACCGCCGCCAAATACATCCTCGACACCGTTAAGCCACAGCGCATTGCCATTATTCATGACAAACAGCAGTACGGCGAAGGCCTGGCGCGCTCCGTGCAGGACGGCCTGAAAAAAGGCGGCGCTAACATCGTCTTCTTCGACGGCATTACCGCCGGTGAGAAAGATTTCTCCGCGCTGATCGCCCGTCTGCAAAAAGAGAATATCGACTTCGTTTACTACGGCGGCTACTACCCGGAGATGGGCCAGATGCTGCGCCAGGCGCGCGCGACTGGTCTGAAAACCCAGTTTATGGGGCCAGAGGGCGTGGGCAATGCCTCCCTGTCAAACATCGCGGGGGATTCTGCCGAAGGCATGCTGGTGACGATGCCAAAACGCTATGACCAGGATCCGGCCAACAAGGCTATCGTGGATGCGCTCAAGGCGCAGAAGAAAGATCCGAGTGGTCCGTACGTCTGGATCACCTATGCGGCCGTGCAGTCTCTGGCCACCGCGCTGGATCGCTCCGGCAGCAAAGAACCGCTGGATCTGGTGAAAGATTTAAAAGCACACGGGGCGAACACCGTGATTGGGCCGCTGAACTGGGATGAGAAAGGCGATCTGAAGGGATTTGAGTTTGGTGTCTTTAAGTGGCACGCCGACGGTTCGTCCTCGGCCGCAAAATAATTATCCCACCGCCCGGACTGACGGGCGGGTATAAAAAGGTTTGCATATGTCCGAGCAGTTTCTCTATTTCCTGCAGCAGATGTTTAACGGCGTCACGCTGGGAAGCACCTACGCGCTGATCGCCATCGGCTACACGATGGTTTACGGCATTATCGGCATGATCAACTTCGCCCACGGCGAGGTGTACATGATCGGTAGTTACGTCTCCTTTATGATTATCGCCGCGCTGATGATGATGGGCATCGACAGCAGCTGGCTGCTGGTCGCCGCCGGCTTTGTTGGCGCGATTGTGATTGCCAGCGCCTACGGCTGGAGCATCGAACGCGTGGCCTACCGGCCGGTGCGCAGCTCCAAGCGTCTGATTGCGCTGATTTCCGCGATCGGGATGTCGATCTTCCTGCAAAACTACGTCAGCCTGACCGAAGGTTCGCGCGACGTGGCGCTGCCAAGCCTGTTTAACGGCCAGTGGATTGTAGGGGCCAGCGAAAACTTCTCGGCCTCTATCACCACCATGCAGCTGGTGATCTGGGTCGTGACCTTTATTGCAATGCTCGCCCTGACGCTGTTCATCCGCTACTCGCGTATGGGACGCGCCTGCCGCGCGTGTGCAGAAGACCTGAAGATGGCGAGCCTGCTCGGCATCAACACCGACCGCGTCATTGCCCTGACCTTCGTGATTGGCGCCGCGATGGCGGCGGTGGCGGGTGTCCTGCTCGGCCAGTTCTACGGCGTAATCAACCCGTACATCGGCTTTATGGCCGGGATGAAAGCCTTCACCGCGGCGGTACTGGGCGGTATCGGCAGTATTCCGGGCGCGATGATCGGCGGCCTGATCCTGGGCGTAGCCGAAGCGCTCTCCTCGGCGTACCTGAGCACCGAATATAAAGATGTGGTGTCGTTTGCCCTGCTGATTCTGGTTCTGCTGGTGATGCCTACCGGTATTCTGGGCCGTCCGGAGGTAGAGAAAGTATGAAACCGATGCATTTTGCAATGGCGCTGCTCTCTGCCGCCATGTTCTTCGTGCTGGCGGGTGTCTTTATGGGCGTCCAGTTAGGTCTGGACGGCACGAAGCTGGTGGTGGATACCGCCCCCGACATCCGCTGGCAGTGGGTGTTTATCGGCACTGCCGTGGTATTCCTGTTCCAGCTGCTGCGTCCGCTGTTCCAGAAGACGCTGAAAAACGTCTCCGGGCCGAAATTCGTGCTGCCGGCAATCGACGGCTCAACCGTTAAGCAAAAGCTGTTCCTCGTGGCGCTGCTGGTAGCTGCCGTGGCGTGGCCGTTTGTGGTGTCTCGTGGCACTGTGGATATCGCCACCCTGACCATGATCTACGTAATTCTGGGTCTCGGTCTGAACGTGGTGGTGGGTCTGTCAGGACTGCTCGTGTTGGGTTACGGCGGCTTCTACGCCATCGGCGCCTATACCTTCGCGCTGCTGAACCACTATTACGGTCTCGGCTTCTGGACCTGCCTGCCGCTGGCGGGGCTGGTCTCTGCCGCGGCGGGCTTCCTGCTTGGCTTCCCGGTGCTGCGCCTGCGCGGTGACTACCTGGCGATTGTGACCTTGGGCTTCGGCGAAATTGTCCGTATCCTGCTGCTGAACAACACCGAAGTGACCGGCGGCCCGAACGGCATTAGCCAGATCCCGAAACCGACCTTTTTCGGCCTGGAGTTCAGCCGTACCGCCCGCGAAGGCGGCTGGGACACCTTCAGTAACTTCTTCGGCGTGAAGTATGACCCGTCCGACCGCGTGATTTGGCTCTATCTGGTGGCGCTGCTGCTGGTGGTGATTACCCTGTTCGTGATTAACCGTCTGCTACGCATGCCGCTGGGCCGCGCGTGGGAAGCGCTGCGTGAAGATGAGATCGCCTGCCGCTCCCTGGGCCTGAACCCGACCCGCATCAAGCTGACCGCGTTCACCATCAGCGCCGCGTTTGCCGGTTTCGCCGGAACGCTGTTTGCCGCGCGTCAGGGCTTCGTCAGCCCGGAATCGTTCACCTTTGCCGAATCCGCCTTTGTGCTGGCGATTGTGGTGCTGGGCGGGATGGGCTCGCAGTTCGCCGTTATCCTCGCGGCCATCCTGCTGGTGGTCTCGCGTGAACTGATGCGCGACTTTAACGAATACAGCATGCTGATGCTGGGTGGTTTGATGGTGCTGATGATGATCTGGCGTCCGCAGGGTCTGCTGCCGATGACCCGTCCACAGCTGAAGCTGAAACGCACTCAGGCGAAAGGAGAGCAGGCATGAAGCCTTTATTATCCGTTAACGGTCTGATGATGCGTTTTGGCGGCCTGCTGGCGGTCAATAACGTGAATCTGGATCTGCACAAGAAAGAGATTGTCTCCCTGATTGGCCCGAACGGCGCGGGAAAGACCACGGTCTTTAACTGTCTGACCGGCTTCTACAAGCCGACGGGTGGCACCATCATGCTGCGCGACCAGCACCTGGAAGGGCTGCCGGGCCAGCAGATTGCCCGTATGGGCGTGGTGCGTACCTTCCAGCACGTGCGCCTGTTCCGCGAGATGACGGTGATTGAGAATCTGCTGGTGGCACAGCATCAGCAGTTGAAAACCGGGCTGTTCTCCGGCCTGCTGAAAACCCCGGCCTTCCGCCGCGCGCAGGATGAAGCGCTTGACCGCGCCGCTACCTGGCTCGACCGAATTGGCCTGCTGCAGCACGCCAACCGTCAGGCGAGCAACCTGGCCTACGGCGATCAGCGTCGTCTGGAGATTGTGCGCTGCATGGTGACGCAGCCGGAAATCCTGATGCTCGACGAACCGGCGGCAGGGCTCAACCCGAAAGAGACTAAAGAGCTGGACGAGCTGATTGCCGAGCTGCGCGATAGTCACGACACCACCATCCTGCTGATCGAACACGATATGAAGCTGGTGATGGGCATTTCTGACCGTATCTACGTGGTAAACCAGGGCACGCCGCTGGCAAACGGCACGCCGGAAGAGATCCGCAACAACCCGGACGTGATCCGCGCATACCTTGGTGAGGCATAAGATGGAAAAAGCGATGTTAACGTTCGACAAGGTCAATGCGCACTACGGCAAGATCCAGGCGCTGCACGACGTCAGCCTGCATATCAATCAGGGTGAAATCGTGACCCTGATTGGTGCTAACGGCGCGGGCAAAACCACGCTGCTCGGCACCTTGTGCGGCGACCCGCGCGCCACCAGCGGGCGGATTGTGTTCGATGGCAAAGACATTACCGACTGGCAGACCGCCAGAATCATGCGCGAGGCGGTGGCGATTGTTCCGGAAGGGCGCCGCGTCTTCTCCCGCATGACGGTGGAAGAGAACCTGGCGATGGGCGGCTTCTTTGCCCACCGCGATGAATACCAGACCCGCATCAAGTGGGTATATGAACTCTTCCCGCGTCTGTGGGAGCGCCGCATCCAGCGTGCGGGTACCATGTCCGGCGGTGAGCAGCAGATGCTGGCGATTGGCCGCGCGCTGATGAGCCAGCCGCGTCTGCTGCTGCTGGACGAACCGTCGCTCGGTCTGGCGCCGATCATCATTCAGCAGATCTTCGACACCATCGAACAGTTGCGTAAAGAGGGGATGACCATCTTCCTCGTCGAGCAGAACGCCAACCAGGCGCTGAAGCTGGCCGACCGTGGCTACGTGCTGGAGAACGGCCGCGTGGTGCTGGAGGATACCGGCGACGCGCTGCTGGCGAACGAGGCGGTGCGGAGCGCGTATTTAGGCGGTTAATCGCGTTTCCCCCTCACCCTAACCCTCTCCCGCAGGGAGAGGGAATCGATCGCTTTTCTCCCTCTCCCTGTGGGAGAGGGTCGGGGTGAGGGCACCAGACCGCACCCAATCCAACACACCCAACCCCCCTTCACACAACCATCATCCCCCTGACGCCTGGCTGTCACCTATCTGTAAGCAAACAGTTATTTTTCTGTCATTCGAGCATGTCATGTTACCTCGCGAGCATAAAACGCGTGATATCGCGCATCCGGCACAATAAGAGAGATGACAATGACATCGTTACGACACACAGCTTTGGGTCTGGCACTGGGTCTGGCTTTTGCGACGAACGCAATGGCTGTCACCACTATTCCGTTCTGGCATTCCATGGAAGGGGAGTTGGGTAAAGAAGTTGACTCCCTGGCGCAGCGTTTCAACGACACCCATCCGGATTACAAAATTGTGCCGGTGTACAAAGGCAACTACGAACAGAGCCTGAGCGCGGGCATCGCCGCCTTCCGTACCGGTAACGCGCCAGCGCTGTTACAGGTTTATGAAGTGGGTACCGCCACCATGATGGCCTCCAAAGCCATCAAGCCGGTCTATGAAGTGTTCAAAGACGCGGGCATTACCTTCGACGAATCGCAGTTCGTGCCGACCGTAGCGGGTTACTACACGGATTCCAAAACCGGCCATCTGCTGTCTCAGCCGTTTAACAGCTCTACGCCGGTGCTGTACTACAACAAAGACGCCTTCAAGAAAGCCGGTTTAGACCCGGAACAACCACCAAAAACCTGGCAGGACCTGGCGGAGTACACCGCGAAACTGAAAGCCGCAGGCATGAAGTGCGGCTACGCCAGCGGCTGGCAGGGCTGGATCCAGATTGAAAACTTCAGCGCCTGGCACGGTCTGCCGGTTGCCACCAAAAACAACGGCTTCGACGGCACCGATGCGGTACTGGAGTTCAACAAGCCGGAGCAGGTGAAGCACATCGCGCTGCTGGAAGAACTCAACAAGAAGGGCGATTTCAGCTACTTCGGGCGTAAAGACGAATCCACCGAGAAGTTCTACAACGGCGACTGCGCCATTACCACCGCCTCGTCCGGCTCGCTGGCGGATATCCGTCACTACGCCAAATTCAACTACGGCGTGGGCATGATGCCGTATGACGCTGACGTGAAGGGTGCGCCGCAGAACGCCATTATCGGCGGGGCGAGCCTGTGGGTGATGCAGGGTAAAGACAAGGGCACCTACAAAGGGGTGGCCGAGTTCCTCGACTTCCTGGCGAAGCCTGAAAACGCCGCCGAATGGCACCAGAAGACCGGCTACCTGCCGATCACCAAAGCCGCGTATGACCTGACCCGCGAGCAGGGCTTCTACAGCAAGAACCCAGGGGCGGACATCGCGACGCGCCAGATGCTGAACAAGCCGCCGTTGCCGTTCACCAAAGGCCTGCGTCTGGGCAATATGCCGCAGATCCGCACCATCGTGGATGAAGAGCTGGAAAGCGTGTGGACCGGTAAGAAAACGCCACAGCAGGCGCTGGACTCTGCGGTAGAGCGCGGAAATCAGCTGCTGCGCCGCTTTGAGCAGTCGACGAAATCGTAAAAAAATGCCCGGTGACGAGTAGCGATCCGGGCCTACGAATTAATGCGGTCTGATGCCCTCACCCCAACCCTCTCCCACAGGGAGAGGGAGAAAACCGAAATCGCCACCCGGCATTGTTCAGGAACCAAATCTCAATGTCATCATCCCGTCCGGTGTTCCGTTCCCGCTGGCTGCCCTATCTTCTGGTCGCGCCGCAGCTGGTCATCACCGTTATCTTCTTTATCTGGCCTGCGGGTGAAGCGCTGTGGTACTCGGTACAAAGCGTCGATCCGTTCGGGCTGTCAAGCCAGTTTGTTGGCCTGGACAACTTTACCGCGCTGTTCCATGACAGCTACTACCTGGATTCCTTCTGGACGACGATGAAGTTCAGCGCGCTGGTGACCGTCAGCGGTCTGGTGGCGTCGTTGTTCTTCGCCGCGCTGGTGGATTACGTAGTGCGCGGCAGCCGTATTTATCAGACGCTGATGCTGCTGCCTTACGCCGTGGCCCCCGCCGTGGCGGCCGTATTGTGGATCTTCCTGTTTAACCCTGGCCGCGGGCTGATTACCCACTTCCTGGCAGAACTGGGTTACGACTGGAACCACGCCCAGAACAGCGGCCAGGCGATGTTCCTGGTGGTGTTCGCCTCGGTGTGGAAGCAGATCAGCTACAACTTCCTGTTCTTCTTTGCCGCGCTGCAGTCCATTCCTCGCTCGCTGGTGGAAGCGGCGGCGATTGATGGCGCAGGCCCGATCCGCCGTTTCTTTAAGCTTTCGCTACCGCTGATCGCCCCGGTGAGTTTCTTCCTGCTGGTGGTGAACCTGGTTTATGCCTTCTTCGACACCTTCCCGGTGATCGATGCGGCGACCGCAGGCGGCCCGGTGCAGGCGACAACGACGCTTATCTATAAGATCTACCGCGAAGGCTTCGCCGGTCTGGATCTTTCTGCCTCTGCCGCGCAGTCTGTCGTGCTGATGTTCCTCGTCATCATCCTCACGGTGGTGCAGTTCCGCTATGTCGAAAGTAAGGTGCGCTACCAATGATTGAGAACCGTCCCGGGCTGACGATTTTCAGCCATACCATGCTGATTTTAGGGATCATCGTCATCCTCTTCCCGCTGTACGTGGCATTTGTCGCCGCCACGCTGGACACTAAAGCGGTGTTCGACACGCCGATGACGCTGATCCCCGGCGGGCACCTTTTCGAGAACATGAAGACCATCTGGACCCAGGGCGTGGGCGCTAACAGCGCACCGTTCTGGTTGATGATGCTCAACAGCTTCATCATGGCGTTTGGCATTACGGTCGGCAAAATCACGGTGTCGATGCTCTCGGCTTTCGCCATCGTCTGGTTCCGCTTTCCGCTGCGCAACCTCTTCTTCTGGATGATCTTCATCACCCTGATGCTGCCGGTGGAAGTACGTATCTTCCCGACGGTAGAAGTGATCGCCAACCTGAAGATGCTCGACAGCTATGCGGGGTTAACCCTGCCGCTGATGGCCTCGGCGACCGCCACCTTCCTGTTCCGCCAGTTCTTTATGACCCTGCCGGACGAGCTGATCGAAGCCGCGCGCATCGACGGCGCGTCGCCGATGCGCTTCTTCCGCGACATCGTGCTGCCGCTGTCGAAAACCAACCTTGCGGCGCTGTTTGTGATCACCTTTATCTACGGCTGGAACCAGTATCTGTGGCCGCTGCTGATTATTCAGGACGTCAATCTCGGCACCGCCGTGGCGGGCATCAAAGGCATGATCGCCACTGGCGAAGGCACTACCCTCTGGAACCAGGTAATGGCGGCGATGCTGCTCACCCTTATCCCACCCGTAGTCATTGTTTTAGCCATGCAGCGTGCGTTTGTCCGTGGCCTGGTCGATAGCGAGAAATAAGATGGCAGGTTTAAAATTACAGGCAGTCACCAAAAGCTGGGATGGTAAAACCCAGGTTATTCAGCCGTTAACGCTCGACGTGGCGGACGGCGAGTTCATCGTGATGGTCGGCCCGTCCGGCTGCGGCAAATCCACGCTGCTGCGCATGGTGGCGGGGCTGGAGCGCGTGACCTCCGGGGATATCTGGATTGACCGCCAGCGTGTTACCGAGATGGAGCCAAAAGATCGCGGCATCGCGATGGTGTTCCAGAACTACGCTCTCTATCCGCACATGAGCGTGGAGGAGAACATGGCCTGGGGGCTGAAAATTCGCGGCATGGGCAAAGGCCATATCGAGGAGCGTGTGAAAGAAGCGGCACGCATTCTGGAGCTGGACGGCCTGCTCAAGCGCCGCCCGCGCGAGCTGTCCGGTGGGCAGCGCCAGCGCGTGGCGATGGGGCGCGCCATCGTGCGCGACCCGGCGGTATTCCTGTTCGACGAGCCGCTCTCTAACCTCGACGCCAAGCTGCGCGTGCAGATGCGCCTTGAGCTGCAGCAACTGCACCGTCGTCTGAAAACCACCTCCTTGTACGTGACGCACGATCAGGTCGAAGCCATGACCCTCGCCCAGCGTGTGATGGTGATGAACAAGGGCATCGCCGAACAGATTGGCACTCCGGTAGAAGTGTACGAGAAACCGGCCAGCCGCTTTGTGGCGAGCTTTATCGGCAGCCCGGCAATGAACCTGCTGGAAGGGCGTATCAGCAGCGCGGGCACGCATTTTGAACTGGAAAGCGGGATGGCATTGCCGATCAACTGGTACTATCGTGGCTACGCCGGGCGTAAAATGACGCTCGGTATCCGCCCCGAGCATATCGGTTTAACCTCTCAGGCGGACGGCGGCGTGCCGCTGGTGATGGACACGCTGGAGATGTTGGGTGCAGATAACCTGGCGCACGGGCGCTGGGGCGAGCAAAAAATGGTGGTGCGCCTGGCTCATCAGGAGCGCCCTAAAGCCGGCAGCACGCTGTGGCTGCACCTGCCGGAAAATCACCTGCACTTATTTGACGGTGAAACAGGACAACGAGTATGAGCAACTGGCCTTATCCCCACGTCGTCGCCCACCGGGGCGGCGGTAAGCTGGCGCCGGAAAACACCCTGGCGGCTATCGACACCGGCGCGTATTACGGTCACACGATGATCGAGTTCGACGCCAAGCTGTCGAAAGACGGCGAAATTTTCCTGCTGCACGACGACAACCTCGAACGTACCAGCAACGGCTGGGGCGTGGCGGGTGAACTGCCGTGGCGCGATCTGCTGAAAGTGGACGCCGGAAGCTGGTACAGCGGAGAATTCAAAGGTGAACCGCTGCCGCTGCTGGCGGAAGTGGCCGATCGCTGTCGCCAGCATGGCATGATGGCCAATATTGAAATCAAACCGACCACCGGCACCGGGCCGCTGACGGGCAAAGTGATTGCGCTGGCCGCGCGCGAGCTGTGGGAAGGGATGACCGCGCCGCTGCTCTCCTCGTTTGAGATCGATGCTCTGGAAGCGGCACAGGCAGCCGTGCCTGAGCTGCCGCGCGGGCTGCTGCTTGACGAGTGGCGCGAGGACTGGCGCGAGCTGACGACTCGCTTAGCGTGTGTCTCTATCCATCTCAATCACAAGCTGCTGGATGAGGTGCGGGTAAAGATGCTGAAAGACGCGGGTCTGCATATTCTGGTCTACACCGTTAACAAACCCCAGCGTGCAGCCGAACTGCTGCGCTGGGGCGTGGACAGCATCTGTACCGATGCGATCGACCTGATCGGCCCGGATTTTAGTTCTGCGGATTAAGCATACTGCCATTCGACTGCGGCGGCAGCATATGCTGCTGTCCGCTGCCTGACGATGTCATCCCCCCTAACATCCCGCCGTTTTTATTCGGCAGCGGCTGCTCACGGACCTGCCCCTGCTGCACGCGCTGGGTGTTGGCGTTCATCTGATTTTGCAGGCTTTGCTGCTGCATTTGGGTCTGCGTTTTAAGCTGCTGATTAAGCATCCCTTTCTGCTGCTGTTGCTGGCTCATCATCTCGGTCTGCATACGCTGCTGGCTCGGGATAACATAACCCTGCTGGTTCGGGTTGTTCATGGTGTTGAGTGGCTGTGCGAGCGCGGCAAACGGGATCAGCGCCGTAAGAATCATCAAGCGTTTCATTGTCATTTCCTCCTTTTGAGGTCTCTCTTAAGTTTACCCTGATTTCACCATGACGATGATTTTTTAGGAGTTGTGAACCAGGCTTAAGCGGGGAATATGGATCCCTTCACCTGGAGAACAATAATGATGAAACCAACGTTTTTGCGCTGGGTCGCCATCGCCGCGCTGATGGCAGGCGGTACATTTAGCGTGGCGGCGAACCCGCCAGCGGCGCCTCCGGTCTCTTACGGCGTGGAGGAAGATGTTTTTCATCCCGTGCGGGCAACCCATGGCATGGTGGCGTCAGTGGATGCGCTGGCAACAAAAGTGGGCGTCGATATTCTCAAACAGGGCGGTAACGCGGTGGATGCAGCGGTCGCCGTCGGCTATGCGCTGGCGGTGACGCATCCGCAGGCGGGTAACCTGGGTGGTGGTGGCTTTATGATGCTGCGCACCAAAGATGGCAAAACGACGGCCATCGACTTCCGCGAGATGGCGCCTGCTCAGGCGTCCCGCGATATGTTCCTCGACGATCAGGGTAACCCTGACAGCAAAAAATCCCTGACCTCCCATCTCGCCTCCGGCACGCCGGGCACCGTCGCGGGCTTCTCGCTGGCGCTGGAAAAATACGGCACCCTGCCGCTGAATAAAGTGGTGCAGCCTGCCATCAAGCTGGCGCGGGATGGCTTTGTGGTAAACGATGCGCTGGCGGACGATCTCAAGACCTACGGCAGCGAAGTCATTCCGAATCATGAAAACAGCAAAGCGATCTTCTGGAAAGACGGTGAGCCGCTGAAGAAGGGCGATAAGCTGGTGCAGAAGAACCTCGCCAAAAGCCTGGAGCTGATTGCGGAGCACGGTCCGGACGCCTTCTACAAAGGGGTTATTGCCGACCAGATTGCGGAAGAGATGCAAAAGAACGGCGGGCTTATCACCAAAGCGGATTTGGCGGAATACAAGGCGGTGGAGCGCGAGCCGATTAGCGGCACCTATCGCGGGTACGAGGTCTTTTCCATGCCGCCACCGTCCTCCGGCGGGATCCACATCGTGCAGATCCTCAACATTCTTGAAAACTTTGATATGCATAAGTTCGGCTTCGGCAGTGCGGACGCCATGCAGGTGATGGCGGAAGCGGAAAAACGCGCCTACGCCGATCGGTCGGAATATCTCGGCGATCCGGACTTCGTGAAGGTGCCGTGGCAGGCGCTGACCAACAAGGCGTATGCCAAATCCATTGCCGATCAGATCGATATCAACAAGGCCAGGCCGTCGAGCGAGATCCGCCCCGGCAAGCTGGCGCCGTATGAAAGCAACCAGACCACCCACTTCTCGGTGGTGGATAAAGACGGTAACGCGGTGGCGGTGACCTATACGCTTAATACCACCTTCGGTACCGGGATTGTGGCGGGTAACAGCGGCATTCTGCTGAACAACGAGATGGATGACTTCTCTGCCAAACCGGGCGTGCCGAACGTCTATGGGCTTGTGGGCGGCGATGCGAATGCGGTAGGGCCGAAGAAGCGTCCGTTGTCGTCCATGTCGCCTACCATCGTCGTGAAAGACGGGAAAACCTGGCTGGTGACCGGCAGCCCTGGCGGCAGCCGTATTATCACTACCGTGCTGCAGATGGTGGTGAACAGCATCGACTTTGGGATGAATGTCGCCGAAGCGACCAACGCCCCGCGTTTCCATCACCAGTGGCTGCCGGACGAGCTGCGCGTCGAGAAAGGCTTTAGCCCGGACACCATCAAGCTGCTGGAGCAGCGCGGGCAGAAGGTGGCGGTGAAAGAGGCGATGGGCAGCACCCAGAGCATTATGGTGGGCCCAGACGGGGCGCTGTTTGGCGCTTCCGATCCGCGTTCGGTGGATGATTTGTCGGCGGGGTATTGATGTGTTGCCGGGTGGCGGCTTCGCCTTACCCGGCCTACGTTTTTCATTCCCTCTCCCTGTGGGAGAGGGTTAGGGTGAGGGCAACAAACTACTTCATCCGCGCCATATAATACGCATCCACATACTCTCCGTTGCGCAGGGCAAATTTCTTGCCGGTACCTTCGATTTCAAAACCAAACTTCCGGTACAGCGCCAGAGCGGGAGGGTTATCGGCGAATACGGTCAATTCAATCCGTTCAATGCGCATCCAGTTATCGCACAGGTTGATCATCTCACGCATTAGCGCACTCCCCACACCGCGCCCCTGTGCATGCGCCGCAACGCTGATACCGAACGTTGCCACATGGCTGCGTCGCGGGCTGGCTTCCACCTGAAGCATCAGATCGCCAACGAGTTGCTCATCAATGCAGGCGACCAGGCGTTTTTGCCCGGGTTTTGCAATAAGACGTTCTTGCCAGTGCTCAAGGGAAGGATGAGGTAGCTGTAGCGTGTCGTGATACACCCCTGGATGCATGTAGTTCTGGCGTAAGGCTTCGGCATCTCTCGGTTCTGCGTGGCGTATCACTATCTCACTCATTCCTTATTCCTCAGTCAGTTAAACGTCCCTTCCAACATCAATGACTTTAAAATTTGAGTCAACTGCTATTTTTTGCAAAAAGTATTGGACAAGTGCGAATGAGAATGATTATTATTGCTCTGCATTCAGGAAGACCCCTATGGGAACCTGAAAGCACGACATTGCTCACATTGCTTCCAGTATTACTTTAGCCAGCTTTTAGCTGGCTTTTTTTTTGTTATGGTTAGACTCAGTAACCTTCCAAAAGGACTGAGCCATGACACTACATTGCGCATTTATTGGATTTGGTAAAAGTACGACCCGCTACCACCTGCCGTATGTTCTCAACCGTAAAGACAGCTGGCATGTGGCCCATATCTACCGCCGCCGCGCAAAGCCGGAAGAGCAATCCCCGCAGTATTCACACATCCATTTCACCAGCGATCTCGATGACGTACTTAACGATCCGCAGGTCAAACTGGTTGTTGTTTGCACCCACGCCGACAGCCATTTTGATTATGCGAAACGTGCGCTGGAAGCGGGTAAAAACGTGCTGGTGGAAAAGCCGTTCACCCCGACTATCGCCGAAGCGAAGGAACTGTTCGCGCTGGCGAAAAGTAAAGGCCTGACCGTTACGCCGTACCAGAACCGTCGCTTTGACAGCTGCTTCCTGACGGCGAAAAAAGCGATTGAAAGCGGCAAGCTGGGGGACATCGTGGAAATCGAAAGTCACTTCGATTACTACCGTCCGGTAGCGGAAACCCAACCCGGCCTGCCGCAGGACGGTTCGTTCTATGGTCTGGGCGTGCACACCATGGACCAGATCATCTCCCTGTTTGGCCGCCCGGACCACGTAGCGTATGACATCCGCAGTCTGCGTAATAAAGCCAACCCGGACGACACCTTTGAAGCGCAGCTGTTCTACGGCGACCTGAAAGCCATCGTCAAAACCAGCCATCTGGTGAAAATCGACTATCCGAAATTTATCGTTCACGGCACCCGAGGCTCGTTCATTAAGTACGGCATTGACCAGCAAGAGACCAGCCTGAAGGCCAATATCATGCCGGGCGAACCGGGCTTTGCGGCGGATGATTCTGTGGGTGTGCTGGAGTATATGAAGGCAGATGGCACAACCGCAAAAGAAGAACTCAAACCGGAAGTGGGTGACTATGGCCGCGTGTACGATGCGCTGTTTGAGACTCTCACAGACGGCGCGCCAAATTACGTCAAGGAATCTGACGTTCTGACCAACCTGGAAATCCTTGAACGGGCCTTCGAACAGGCTTCTCCTGCCATGATAACCCTCGCGAAATAAGCAAAAACGGCTCCTCTGGGCTTGTTCATAATTTTTGAACAGAGGAGTCAATTTTCACCCTCTATGATCCCAGACCGTTTGCGTCCACACTTACTCCATCGAAACGAACTGAGGGTGAAAACAATGATCTACTTACGCAAAGCAAACGAACGTGGTCACGCGAATCATGGCTGGCTGGACTCATGGCATTCATTCTCGTTTGCCGACTACTACGACCCGAACTTCATGGGCTTCTCCGCACTGCGCGTGATTAACGACGACGTGATTGACGCAGGCCAGGGCTTCGGTACCCACCCGCACAAGGACATGGAAATTCTGACCTATGTGCTGGAAGGGGCGGTTGAGCACCAGGACAGCATGGGCAACAAAGAGCAGGTTCCGGCGGGCGAATTCCAGATTATGAGCGCGGGTACCGGGGTACGTCACTCCGAGTACAACCCGAGCAAAACGGAAAAACTGCACCTGTATCAAATCTGGATCATTCCAGAAGAGACCGGCATCACGCCACGCTACGAGCAGCGCCGCTTCGACGCGAAACAGGGCAAACAGCTGGTGCTGTCCCCGGATGCGCGTGAAGGTTCCCTGAAGGTGCATCAGGATATGGAGCTGTACCGCTGGGCGCTGGCAAAAGACGAACAGTCTGTGCATCAGATTGCCGCCAACCGCCGCGTCTGGATCCAGGTGGTGAAAGGTGAAGTGTCCATCAACGGCACCAAAGCAACAACCGCTGATGGTCTGGCCATCTGGGATGAGCAGGCGCTCTCCGTGCATGCCGACAGCGAAAGTGAAATCCTGCTGTTTGATTTACCACCGGTATAAATAATTACTCAACCTTCCCTTTAAACGGGGAAGGTTGAGCTTTGTCCGTGATAAACTGAGCAAATCTCTCACTTCAAGATTTCTCAGGACGATGAAAAAGAAACGCCCCGTACTTCAGGATGTCGCCGATCGCGTCGGTGTGACCAAAATGACGGTCAGCCGTTTTTTACGTAACCCGGAACAGGTTTCCGTGGCGTTACGTGGCAAGATTGCCGCTGCCCTTGATGAACTGGGTTATATCCCCAACCGCGCACCCGATATCCTCTCCAATGCGACCAGCCGTGCGGTGGGCGTCCTGCTTCCTTCCTTGACCAACCAGGTTTTCGCCGAAGTATTACGCGGTATTGAAAGCGTCACTGATGCTTTTGGCTATCAGACCATGCTCGCCCACTACGGGTACAAGCCGGAACTGGAAGAGGAACGTCTTGAATCAATGCTTTCCTGGAACATCGACGGCCTGATTTTAACCGAACGTACCCACACTGCCCGCACGCTCAAAATGATTGAAGTGGCCGGTATTCCGGTGGTGGAGCTGATGGACAGCCAGTCGCCGTGCCTCGATATCGCCGTGGGGTTCGATAACTTCGAAGCGGCGCGCCAGATGACGGCGGCCATCATTGCCCGTGGGCATCGTCATATCGCCTATCTGGGTGCGCGTCTTGATGAGCGTACTATCATCAAACAGAAGGGATACGAGCAGGCGATGCTCGACGCGAACTTAACCCCGTACAGCGTGATGGTGGAGCAGTCCTCTTCCTATACGTCGGGTATTGAGCTGATGCGTCAGGCGCGACGCGAGTATCCGCAACTGGACGGTATTTTCTGTACCAACGATGACCTTGCGGTCGGCGCGGCGTTTGAGTGTCAGCGTCTGGGGCTCAAAATCCCTGATGATATGGCGATCGCCGGTTTCCACGGCCACGACATCGGCCAGGTGATGGAGCCGCGTCTGGCGAGCGTCCTGACCCCGCGTGAACGTATGGGCCGCATTGGCGCAGAACGCCTGCTGGCGCGCATTCGTGGTGAGACGGTTACTCCAAAAATGTTAGATTTAGGTTTCACCTTGTCACCGGGTGGATCTATTTGAACTGACAAATTTGAACTAGCTCACACTTATTCACTTCGCGCACGTTTGGATATTGCTTCTCTTTTGCCCCGGCAGGACAATGTTACCGATAACTGTTACCCGTAACAATTGACTGAGGGACACCCTTTGAGCACGACTAATCACGATCACCACGTCTACGTCCTGATGGGCGTTTCCGGTAGCGGGAAATCAGCCGTAGCCAGCGAAGTGGCGCATCAACTCCAGGCTGCGTTCCTTGATGGCGACTTCCTCCATCCGCGCAGCAACATCATGAAAATGGCCTCCGGCGAGCCGCTGAACGACGACGACCGCAAACCGTGGTTGCAGGCGCTGAATGACGCCGCGTTCGCTATGCAGCGTACCAACAAAGTCTCCCTGATCGTCTGCTCTGCGCTGAAAAAAACCTACCGCGACCTGCTGCGCGACGGTAACCCGAACCTCTCTTTCATCTACCTGAAAGGGGATTTCGAGGTGATTGAAAGCCGTCTGAAGGCGCGTAAAGGTCACTTCTTCAAAACCCAGATGCTGGTGACGCAGTTCGACGCGCTGCAGGAACCGGGTGAAGACGAGAAAGATGTCTTAGTGGTTGATATCGATCAGTCACTGGAGGGTGTTGTTGCCAGCACCATTGAGGTCATAAATAAAAGGCAGTAAGTTTTGAGTACATTAACGCTAGTTTTGACAGCAGTGGGTTCCGTGTTGCTGCTGCTGTTTTTAGTGATGAAGGCGCGTATGCACGCTTTTGTTGCTTTGATGGTGGTTTCTATAGGTGCAGGTCTCTTTTCCGGTATGCCGCTCGACAAGATCGCCGCGACGATGGAAAAAGGGATGGGCGGTACGCTGGGCTTCCTGGCGATTGTGGTTGCCCTTGGCGCGATGTTTGGCAAGATTTTGCACGAGACGGGCGCGGTCGACCAGATTGCCGTCAAAATGCTGAAATCCTTCGGCCACAGCCGTGCGCACTACGCGATTGGCCTGGCTGGCCTGATTTGCGCGCTGCCGCTGTTCTTCGAAGTGGCCGTTGTGCTGCTGATAAGCGTCGCGTTCTCTATGGCGCGCCATACCGGCACTAATCTCGTGAAGCTGGTCATTCCGCTGTTTGCGGGCGTGGCGGCCGCCGCAGCATTTCTGCTGCCGGGGCCTGCGCCGATGCTGCTGGCCTCCCAGATGCACGCTGATTTTGGCTGGATGATCCTGATTGGCCTGTGCGCGGCAATCCCGGGGATGATTATTGCCGGTCCGCTGTGGGGCAACTTCATCAGCCGTTACGTTGAGCTGCACATTCCGGATGACGTCACCGAGCCGCACCTGGGCGAGGGCAAAATGCCGTCCTTCGGCTTCAGCCTGTCGCTGATCCTGCTGCCGCTGGTTCTCGTGGGTCTGAAAACCATTGCCGCGCGCTTTGTGCCGGTGGGTTCCAGCACCTACGAATGGTTCGAGTTCATCGGTCACCCGTTCACCGCGATTCTGGTCGCGTGTCTGGTGGCGATTTACGGCCTGGCGATGCGTCAGGGGATGCCGAAAGACCGGGTGATGGAGATCTGCGGTGCCGCGCTGCAGCCTGCGGGTATTATCCTGCTGGTGATCGGTGCCGGCGGCGTGTTCAAGCAGGTGCTGGTGGATTCCGGCGTGGGTCCGGCTCTGGGCGAAGCGCTGACCGGGATGGGCCTGCCGATTGCGGTAACCTGCTTTGTGCTGGCCGCGGCGGTGCGTATCATCCAGGGTTCCGCAACCGTGGCGTGTTTAACCGCCGTGGGTCTGGTGATGCCGGTGATTGAACAGCTGAACTACTCTGGTGCGCAGATGGCCGCGCTGTCTATCTGTATCGCGGGCGGTTCGATTGTGGTCTCTCACGTTAACGACGCGGGCTTCTGGCTGTTCGGTAAATTTACCGGTGCCACCGAAGCGCAAACCCTGAAAACCTGGACGCTGATGGAAACCATCCTCGGCACGACGGGTGCGATTGTTGGGATGATTGCCTTTACGCTGCTGAGCTGAATGCGGTGATGTAACAAGGCTCAAAAATAAGGCCCGGTAGCGTTAGCGCTTACCGGGCCTTTATATTATGCAGAACACCAGGCCGGGTAAGGTGAAACCACCACCCGGCTTTTTCACATCACTCGCCCTGCGTTGCGCTCTCAATCGTCAAACGCACATCCGAGGTGATCAGCTCTGCCAGCATCTGGTACACCTTCAGCGTCTCTTCCGGCTCGGCATCACCCGTATCGCTGATGAAGCCTTCGTCACGCAGCGTCAGCACCAGAGAGCTGAAGACCGCTTTATCGAAGAATTCAGGGGCGTTAATGCCGTGCAGAACGGACAGGCGCTGTGCCAGCGTCCGGCTCTCTTTCTCCAGCGTACCGCGGTTGATAGACGGGTTCGCACTCAGCAGCCAGAACGTAATGGCGTAGCGCTGCAGCGTTTCGCGCGCACCGGCCGCCAGCAGTTGCAGGGTACGGGAGCGTGAAGGATTGATGTGCAACTCGTCATTCGTGACGGTGATCAGCCCCTGACGACGCAGTTCTTCCGTCAGTTTGTCCAGCTCACCCGCCAGCTCATCCTTGCTCCAGCGAAGGAACAGTTCCGCTTTCAGCATCGGGTAGAGCGTATCAACGTGACGCAATAGCTCCTGACGTGAGATACGGCGATGCTGGGTAATGATAGCCGCCATGAGCGACGGCAGCATCAGCATATGGGTGATGTTGTTGCGGTAGTAGGTCATCAGCACTGCCTGCTCGCGCGGCAGAATGATGATGTCGCCGATCGTGTCCTTTTCGACTTCAAACTTGTTCATCTGCAATGCGTGATCGATAAGCTCACTGGCGGTAGCAGAAGGGACGGTTGAATCAACGGAATACGGCACGTTGCGCATCATGTCCAGATAGCAATCCAGCTGCTCTGTGAGCTGTTCACGGGTCAGCGAGCGCTGACGCGAAGCCAGAAGCGCCGTACAGCACAGGTTCATGGCGTTAGCCGCACCAGCGTTGTTAATGCGCACCATCAGCTCGGACGCGATGCCGTTGACCGTTGGCGTCAGCCAGGCCGGACGAATCGCTTCGATAGGATCGATGGACTCGCGCCACTCGGGAACGTGATGGTTCAGGTACGTCATCAGCGGCATCGGTTCGCCGAAGTTCACGTAGCCCTGACCCAGATTGCGTAGCTTGCTCAAGCCGCGCAGCATCTGCGGCAGGCTCTCTTTCTCTTTGGTCGCACCGCGCAGCTCTTTGGCGTACGTGCCCACTTCCATCACGTGCTCATAGCCAATGTAGATTGGCACCAGCGTGATAGGACGGGTTCCTCCGCGCAGCATTGCCTGAATGGTCATCGACAGCGTGCCGGTCTTCGGATCGAGCAGACGTCCGGTACGGGAACGACCGCCCTCGACGAAGTACTCGACGGAATAACCGCGGCTGAACAGTTCGCCCAGATACTCGCGGAACACGGTGGAGTAGAGCTTGTTGCCCTTGAAGGTACGACGAATAAAGAAGGCGCCCAGGCGGCGGAAAATCGGGCCTGCTGGCCAGAAATTCAGGTTGATACCGGCAGCGATGTGCGGCGGTACCAGCCCCTGGTGATAGAGCACGTAGGAAAGAAGCAGGTAGTCCATGTGGCTACGGTGGCAGGGAACATAGACAATCTCATGGCCATCATGCGCCAGCTGGCGTACGCGCTCGGCGTTATGAACGTTGATGCCCTGATAGAGGCGGTTCCAGGTAAAGCCGAGAATACGATCGGACAGGCGAATCATCTCGTAAGAGAAGTTCGCTGCAATCTCTTCCATCAGCGCAATGGCGTTCTGCTGGGCTTTCTCATGCGATATTTTCTTGCTGCGCGCTTCGTCTTCAACGGCGCGGGCAATCGCTTTGGAGGCCAACAGCTTGTTGAACAGATCCTGACGCGCCGGGAGACGCGGCCCTACGGCAGCCAGGCGCTGACGAGCGAAGTGCATACGCGCCACGCGCGCCAGTTTTTGCGCGATAATCTTGTCGGTGCCGTGTTCGTCCGCCATTCGACGCAGCGAAACGGAAGGGGAGAAACGCACAAAGCTGTCGCGTCCCAGCCAGGAGACCGCGAAGAACTTCTGGATGCCGTTAAGCATGCGCAGCGGCGGGTTCTCTTCACCTTTTTCACGGCCCGGACGACGACCAAACATCACCGATACCGGCACCATCTGCACATCCAGATCGGGATTGCTGCGGTGCAGGTCGAGATAGTCATGGAACAGCTTGATGGACTCTTCTTTTGGCGTGTAGTAGGTAAACACGCGCGGTCCACCGTGAATGAACACGTAGCGCGGCAGCAGCGTACCGTCAACTTCAAGCGGTTCAAGCGGGTCAGGTAAGTCATGCGCCAGACATTGGGCGCGAAGCGTCAGTAAGTCTGCCTTCGAGTTATAAGGCAAAACGTACATAATAGGACGCGACGTATCGAGCCCCAATTCCAGCGCGGGTTCTGCTGGGATAGACTTGCTTTTTACCAGGATGCTTAATGGTAAATTAAGTAATTTGTAGTAAATTCGTGGCCAGCCGGACATAAACGATGTAAAGCCTCTGGTTAATAATGCAATTGCGGCGCAAGGATAACAGAAAGCGCGCAAAATTTCTGTTGTTACCCGTCATACTTCAGGCTGCAGCGAAACGCGCTACGCCTCCTGTTACTGACGCTCTTTTTTAGAAAAGGTTCTTTTAATGGCCAATAATACCACTGGGTTAACGCGTATCATCAAAGCCGCCGGCTATTCGTGGAAAGGGTTCCGTGCTGCGTGGATCAACGAAGCCGCCTTTCGCCAGGAGGGCGTCGCCGCTATCATCGCGGTGATCATCTCCTGTTTCCTTGATGTTGATGCTATTACCCGCGTACTTCTGATCGGTTCCGTGCTTCTGGTGATGATAGTGGAAATTCTTAATAGCGCTATTGAGGCAGTCGTTGATCGCATTGGTTCAGATTTCCATGAGCTTTCTGGCCGCGCAAAAGATATGGGCTCTGCTGCCGTGTTGCTGGCGATTATCACTGCCGTTATCACCTGGGTCACGCTGCTTTGGTCACATTTCCGATGAGCCTCGAGGAATAATTAAGTCCCTGGTTTTTTGTGCAGTTTTTGGTTCCAAAATCGCCTTTGACTGTATATACTCACAGCATAACTGTATATACACCCAGGGGGCGGAATGAAAGCGTTAACGACCAGGCAGCAAGAGGTGTTTGATCTCATCCGGGATCATATCGGCCAGACGGGTATGCCACCCACGCGTGCGGAAATCGCGCAGCGTCTGGGCTTCCGTTCTCCGAATGCTGCCGAAGAACACCTGAAAGCGCTGGCGCGTAAGGGCGTGATTGAGATTGTTTCAGGCGCGTCACGTGGTATCCGCCTGCTGGTGGAAGAAGAGACGGGCATTCCGCTGGTGGGTCGTGTTGCTGCCGGTGAGCCTTTACTGGCACAGCAGCATATTGAAGGCCACTACCAGGTCGATCCAGCCATGTTCAAACCGAGCGCTGATTTCCTGCTGCGCGTCAGCGGTATGTCGATGAAAGACATCGGCATTCTTGACGGCGATCTGCTTGCGGTGCACAAAACGCAGGATGTGCGTAACGGCCAGGTGGTTGTCGCGCGTATTGATGACGAAGTCACCGTCAAGCGTCTGAAAAAACAGGGGAACACCGTTCAGCTACTGCCTGAAAACAACGAGTTCTCCCCGATTGTGGTCGATCTCCGCGAACACAACTTTTCTATCGAAGGACTGGCGGTTGGGGTCATTCGCAACGGCGAATGGCTGTAACCTCTTTCTGACAGGCTATGGCGCCGCTGTAGCCTGCTTCATTCTCCACTCCCGGTATTTTTCATGTCACTGCTGACGGCATCCGATAAGGCATTGTGGCGTCTTGCTCTGCCGATGATTTTCTCCAATATTACCGTGCCCTTGCTGGGTCTGGTCGATACTGCCGTTATTGGTCATCTTGATTCGCCGGTTTATCTTGGCGGCGTGGCGATTGGCGCGACGGCAACCAGCTTCCTGTTCATGCTGCTGCTCTTTTTGCGCATGAGCACCACCGGGCTCACGGCGCAGGCTTATGGCGCAAAAGATCCGCTGCGTCTGGCGCGCGCGCTGGTTCAGCCGCTGATCCTTGCGCTTGGCGCGGGGGCGTTAATCATTTTATTACGTGCGCCCCTGATCGACCTTGCGCTTCATGTTGTTGGCGGCAGCGAGGCGGTACTGGCGCAGGCGCGACGTTTCCTTGAAATTCGCTGGCTCAGCGCGCCCGCCTCGCTGGCAAACCTGGTTCTGCTGGGGTGGCTACTGGGCGTTCAGTATGCCCGTGCGCCAGTAATTTTGCTGGTGGTGGGCAACCTTCTCAACATTGTGCTGGATGTCTGGCTGGTAATGGGCCTGCATATGAACGTGCAGGGCGCGGCGCTGGCGACGGCGATTGCCGAATACGGAACCTTTATTATTGGTCTGTGGATGGTCTGGCGCGTGCTGGCGATGCGCGGGGTCTCCCTGGCGCTGCTCAAAACCGCATGGCGCGGCAATATCCGTAAGCTGCTGGCGCTCAATCGTGACATCATGCTGCGCTCGCTGCTGCTTCAACTCTGTTTCGGCGCGCTGACGGTTTTTGGGGCACGGCTGGGGCCAGAAATCGTCGCGGTCAATGCGGTATTGATGACGCTTCTGACCTTCACCGCCTACGCGCTGGACGGTTTTGCCTATGCGGTAGAAGCCCATTCCGGGCAGGCGTACGGTGCGCGCGAAAGCGGGCAGCTTCGGGACGTCTGGCGGGCAGCCTGCCGTCAGTCGGGACTGGTGGCGCTGGCGTTCGGCCTGGTTTACGCCTGCTTTGGTGAGCAGATCGTTGCGTTGCTGACGTCTCTTCCTGCGCTGCGCGAGCTGGCGAGTCACTATCTCATCTGGCAAGTCATCTTACCGGTGGTCGGCGTCTGGTGTTATCTGCTGGACGGCATGTTTATTGGCGCGACGCGCGGTGCGGAAATGCGTAACAGCATGGCGGTCGCGGCGGCAGGGTTTGGTCTGACGCTGCTGACGCTTCCCTGGCTGGGTAATCACGGTTTGTGGCTGGCCCTGGCCGTCTTCCTCTCGCTGCGAGGGATATCGCTGGCGTTTATCTGGCACCGTCACTGGCAAAACAATACCTGGTTCCCTTCACGTCACGATATATCGTGACGGTTAAAGATTCCGAATATGAAATCAACCACCGAATCCTTAACTACAATAATTATCACGTCCAGCAGAAAAGAACGTAACGGACGTTACGACCCGACGCTTAACTAAGAGGACACGATGATGAATAAAGACGAAATCGGCGGCAACTGGAAGCAGTTCAAAGGTAAAGCGAAAGAAAAGTGGGGTAAGCTGACTGATGACGATATGACCGTCATTGAAGGTAAACGCGATCAGCTTGTCGGTAAAATTCAGGAACGTTACGGCTACGCGAAAGATCAGGCGGAAAACGAAGTCAAAGACTGGGAAACCCGTAACGACTACCGCTGGTAACGCTGAATCACCCACAGGGCGGCTCTAAGCCGCCTTTTCTTTTGCCGTTAACGCGGCTTTTTCTTCACCAGAATAGAGTGATCGTGCTGACACGCATCCTGATGTCGACAGGCTTCCACCTCAACGCATGCTGAACACAACCCATGTGCTTCAAGCACGTTATGACGCAGGGCAAAACCCATTTTTGCCGCCAGCGTATGCATAATATCCTCCACACCTTCCGCAGCCTCTTCTTTCACCACGCCGCAGCGGTCACAGATAAACATGGCCGATGTGTGGGTGGGCTGATCAAACAGATGGCACAGCACATAGCTGTTGGTGGATTCAACTTTATGCACGAACCCTTGTTCAAGCAGGAAATCCAGGGCGCGATACACCGTCGGTGGCTTCGCCTGCGGCTCGCTTTCGCGGAGCAGGTCGAGCAGATCGTAGGCGCTGATGGCCCCTTGTTGCAGGCTCATCAGGCGTAATACTTCAAGGCGCTGCGGAGTCAGGCGCACATTGCGTTGCGCACACAGCTTTTCGGCCTGCGCTAACAGCTCTTTTGTGGACTTATCCATTTAGCACCCCGGATGTTATAGGACGGAAAACCCCCACTTTATCATGTTCTGGTAAAAACACCGAGATCCGCCAGTCTGTGCTATACCTGACCCATTACAAACCGGGAAATAAGCAATGAAAAAACCTGACTGTATTCGGCACTGGCGCGACGTAGAAGGTGCGGATGATTCGACCTATCCAGATAGCGATGAGCTTTTTTCTATCGGCGCCCCATTGGCTCGCAAGCTTGGGCTCAGGCGCATTGGTATCCATCATGAGCGTTTACCGCCCGGGCGCAGGACGTCCTATCCGCATGCGGAAAGCGATGAAGAAGAGTTCATTTATGTGCTCGAAGGTTATCCAGAAGCGTGGATTAATGGCTATTTATGGAAACTTGAACCGGGCGACAGTGTGGGGTTTCCTGCGGGAACCGGTATCTGCCACACCTTTATCAACAACACGGAGGAAGAGGTGCGGTTGCTGGTCGTTGGCGAGGCTAACAAGAAGCACAATCGCATCTACTATCCACTCAACCCCGTGTATGCCGCGACCCGTGAGGATCGCTGGGTTGATCACCCACCCCAGTTTTTTGGACCGCATGATGGAAAACCTGGGAAAAAATAATTTCCTCTTCTATAAATATTGAGGGCCGTCACAAAATATAACAGGCCGTAAGGGAGTTTTACTTAGGGATAGAAATAGCGGGTCTTTTACTACTTATTCACAGCAATAGTTCGTTCCTGTTTGGGTGATAACAGACAGGGGTTATTTCATAACAGACTATAACGGGCATACTGTGAAAAAAAATTTTAAATTTTCGGTGGTGAGTATCGCTGTTTCCTTGTTTATGGCAAATCAGGCGGGAGCAGCCAATACCTGGACAGAAGCGCGTGGTGACGCAATGGGTGGAACCGGCGTTGCGGCTGGGAACTATGGCAGCGCAGTATTGATAAACCCGGCGCTGCTGGCAAAGGCAAAGCCGGATGATGATGTCACGGTTATTCTGCCGTCAATTGGCGCTCAAATTTCGGATAAGGACAATCTGCGCGATAAGATTGATGATATCAGCGATGATGTCAGCAAATATCGCAGCACGCTGGATAGTATCAACCTTTTCACTCTCTTAAATCCCACTAGCCAGGCCTCCAGGGAGGTCTCAGCTGCCGCTGGCGATCTTGCTAATCAACTGGATTCTCTGAAAGGAAAAACCGCCAGCGGTAAAGCGGGCGCCGGGATTGCTGTCAGCATTCCTAATGACGTGTTATCCGTAGCATTCGTCGCAAAAGCGAATGCGCGTGCACGCGTAAGTTCTTACATCGATCAGGGTGATATTGACACATTGCGCGGTATTGAGGCCGTTCCAGCCACTGCGTTAGCGGTAAATCCGAATGATTTGAAGTCAAAAGGCTTTGGTCGCGCGGCGATCGTTTCGGACTATGGTGTGGCGGTGGCGCGTCAGTTTGACATTAGCGGCGTACCGGTCTCCGTAGGTATCACACCTAAGCTGCAGAAAACCTGGCTCTATAACTATACGGTCTCCATCTACAACTTCGACAGCGGCGATATCAATAGTAGTCGCTATCGTAATGATGATACGGGTTTTAACGTTGACGCCGGTCTTGCTGCTGACTTTGGTGATAACTGGACGGTCGGTTTAACCGGACAAAATCTCTTCTCCCGCGATATTGATACGAAGAAAGTGGATGGCGTGCGTGATACTTATCAAATCAGTCCTGTAGTGACCGCCGGTGCCGCCTGGCACAACGACCTGGTGACAATTACCGCCGATGGCGATTTGACGGAAACCAAAGGCTTCAAGAGCGAAGATACGTCGCAGTACGTGGGTGTCGGTGCTGAGGTTACGCCGCTCAGCTGGCTGGCGGTACGTGCGGGTTATCGCGCGGACGTGAAGGGTAACGACAGCAATGTCTTTACCGGCGGTGTTGGTTTCGCGCCGTTCAGTACCGTTCATGTAGACCTGATGGGTCTGTACGGTGAAGACGAAACCTGGGGCGCAGGGGCTCAGCTGAGTATGACGTTCTAAAGTCCACCGGAGGCGCTGCGCCTCCGGCTTTTCTTTGTGCTATAGTAGCGCCCCTTTTCCACCAGATGCTTAAAACTTCGCCATGTCGTCAGAATTACAGACCGCTTTCCCTGCACACCGTTTCTCCATTGCGCCGATGCTCGACTGGACGGACAGACACTGCCGCTATTTCCTGCGTCAGCTCTCCCGCCATACGCTGTTGTACACCGAAATGGTGACCACGGGCGCAATCATTCACGGGAAGGGCGACTATCTGGCCTACAGCGAAGAAGAGCATCCGGTTGCCCTGCAGCTGGGCGGTAGCGATCCGGCCGCGCTGGCGCAGTGCGCGAAGCTGGCCGAAGCGCGTGGCTACGACGAGATCAACCTTAACGTTGGCTGCCCATCCGACCGCGTGCAAAACGGCATGTTTGGCGCATGTTTGATGGGAAACGCACAGCTGGTGGCGGACTGTGTCAAGGCGATGCGCGATGTGGTCTCCATTCCGGTCACGGTCAAAACCCGTATCGGCATTGACGACCAGGACAGCTATGAATTCCTGTGCGACTTCATCAATACGGTATCCGGGAAAGGCGAGTGCGAGATGTTCATCATCCACGCGCGAAAAGCCTGGCTCTCCGGCCTCAGCCCGAAAGAGAACCGTGAGATCCCGCCGCTGGACTACCCGCGCGTGTATCAGCTGAAGCGTGACTTCCCGCACCTGACGATGTCCATTAACGGCGGCATCAAGTCGCTGGAAGAGGCCAAAACGCATCTGGCGCATATGGATGGCGTGATGGTCGGGCGCGAGGCGTATCAGAACCCGGGCATTCTGGCGACGGTCGATCGCGAAATCTTTGGCATCGAAGGCGCAGACACCGATCCGGTTGCCGTCGTACGCGCCATGTACCCTTACATTGAGCGCGAGTTGAGCAACGGCACGTATCTCGGCCATATCACTCGCCATATGCTTGGCCTGTTCCAGGGGATTCCGGGCGCGCGTCAGTGGCGTCGTTACCTGAGCGAGAATGCGCATAAAGCCGGTGCCGATATCGAGGTGCTGGAACATGCGCTGCGACTGGTGGCAGACAAGCGATAACTTTCGCTAAAAGTTCGTCAAATTCACCACGCCCTGCGAACGCTCGCGGGGCGTTTTGCTTTAATAACAACAGGTTAATACTGGCATGATTCTTGTAATGCTTACTGCATTACTCGGGAACTCGTGGGAGAGCACCATGCTGGAACTACTTTTTGTGATTGGCTTTTTTGTCATGCTGTTAGCGACCGGCGTTTCGCTGCTCGGCATTCTGGCGGCTATCGTGGTGGCGACGGTGGTCATGTTTATTGGCGGACTGTTTGCCCTGACGATCAAACTGTTGCCGTGGTTACTGCTGGCCATTGCGGTCGTGTGGGTGATTCGGGCGATTAAAGCGCCAAAAGTGCCCAGTTATCAGCGCAATAACCGCTTCCGTTACTAAGGTATTGAGGGGTTCGTCACATACTTGTAACTTTTCCGGCGGCATGGCTTAGAACAGAATAGGATTTACTTATCGAATCTGTCACTATGACTGCCGCTAAAGAATTCATCGAGCTGTACCCTACATACAGCCGAACTAAAAAAAGAAAGGGCTTCCCACGGGAAGCCCAATTTCTTTTTGGGGCTCAGGGAATCAACAAACTCGACCCCTGCGTCGCCCGGCTCTCCAGCACCTCATGCGCGCGCTGCGCATCGGTCAGCGCGAATTTCTGCGCATCTGCCACCTCCACTTTGATGACGCCGCTGGCGATCAGCGAGAACAGCTCGTTGCTGGCTTCCTCAAGTTCTTCCCGGTTGGTGATGTATCCTTGCAGGGAAGGGCGAGTCACGTACAGTGAACCTTTCTGGTTCAGAATGCCGAGGTTAACGCCGGTCACCGCGCCTGACGCATTCCCGAAGCTTACCATCAGACCACGACGCTGCAGGCATTCCAGCGACGCTTCCCATGTGTCTTTCCCCACCGAGTCATATACCACGCGCACTTTTTTGCCGTTGGTTATCTCTTTCAGCCGCTCAACAATGCTCTCTTCACGGTAGTTAATCACCTGCCAGGCGCCTGCCTGCAGCGCGCGCTGCGCTTTTTGTGCATTTCCTACGGTGCCGATCAGTTTCGCGCCCAGTGCTTTTGCCCACTGACAGGCGATGAGCCCGACGCCACCCGCTGCGGCATGAAACAGGAACTGCTCCTCGGGTTTAATTTCATAGGTTTTGCGCAGCAGGTAGTAAACCGTCAAACCTTTCAGGAACGAGGCCGCCGCCTGCTCAAAGGAGATGGCGTTAGGCAGCAGGGCGGCTTTATCCGCCGGGACGTTGTGGACGGAGCTGTAAGCGCCCAGCGCAGACTGCGCATACACTACGCGGTCACCCTCTTTAATATGCTTAACCGCGCTGCCCACTTTGATGACAATACCGGCTGCCTCGGTGCCCAAGCCACTCGGCATTGACGGAGGCGGGTAGAGACCGCCGCGAATATAGGTGTCGATGTAGTTTATGCCTATTGCTTTGTTTTCAACCTGCACTTCGTTTTCGCCAGGCGCGGCAGGGGTGAACTCCACCGCTTTCAGTACGTCTGGCCCACCGTGTTTCTGGAATTCAATGCGCGTTGCCATGCTCCCTCCGTAAGAAAAATATGGTAATCTTTCGACCCACTCTTTATCTCGGTAACTCCATTCACTATGGCAGGAAACAAACCCTTCAACAAACAGACTGAACCTCGCGAGCGTGATTTCCAGGTCGCAGGGTTAAAAGTCCCGCCGCACTCGATTGAAGCGGAACAGTCGGTGTTGGGCGGTTTAATGCTGGATAACGAACGCTGGGACGACGTCGCCGAGCGCGTCGTGGCGGAAGATTTCTACACCCGCCCGCACCGCCACATCTTTACTGAAATGGCGCGTCTGCAGGAGTCGGGCAGCCCGATCGACCTGATTACGCTCGCGGAATCGCTGGAGCGTCTTGGGCAACTCGACAGCTGCGGTGGGTTTGCCTATCTGGCGGAACTGTCAAAAAACACACCTAGTGCGGCGAACATCAGCGCTTACGCCGATATCGTGCGCGAACGTGCCGTCGTTCGTGAGATGATCTCGGTGGCGAACGAGATCGCCGAAGCCGGTTTTGATCCGCAGGGTCGCACCAGCGAAGACCTGCTCGACCTTGCTGAGTCCCGCGTCTTTAAAATCGCCGAAAGCCGCGCCAACAAAGACGAAGGGCCGAAAAACATCGCCGAGGTGCTCGACGCCACCGTCGCGCGTATCGAGCAGCTGTTCCAACAGCCGCACGATGGCGTCACCGGCGTGAACACCGGCTATGACGATTTGAACAAGAAAACCGCCGGCCTGCAGCCGTCGGATTTGATTATCGTCGCCGCGCGTCCGTCGATGGGTAAAACCACTTTTGCGATGAACCTCGTCGAAAACGCGGCGATGTTACAGGATAAACCTGTGCTGATCTTCAGTCTTGAGATGCCCTCCGAGCAGATTATGATGCGTTCTCTGGCGTCGCTGTCGCGCGTGGATCAGACCCGCATTCGTACCGGCCAGCTCGATGATGAAGACTGGGCGCGCATCTCCGGCACCATGGGCATTCTGCTGGAAAAACGTAACATCTACATCGATGACTCCTCCGGCCTGACGCCGACGGAGGTTCGTTCCCGCGCGCGCCGTATCGCCCGTGAACACGGCGGCATCGGTCTTATCATGATCGACTACTTACAGCTGATGCGCGTCCCGTCACTCTCCGACAACCGTACGCTGGAAATTGCGGAGATTTCCCGCTCGCTCAAGGCGTTAGCCAAAGAGCTGCACGTTCCGGTCGTTGCGCTGTCGCAGCTGAACCGCTCCCTGGAACAACGTGCCGACAAGCGCCCGGTCAACTCTGACCTGCGTGAGTCCGGCTCCATCGAGCAGGATGCCGACTTAATCATGTTTATCTACCGTGATGAGGTTTATCACGAGAACAGCGACCTGAAAGGGATCGCCGAAATTATTATTGGTAAACAACGTAACGGCCCGATCGGGACGGTGCGTCTGACCTTTAACGGACAGTGGTCGCGTTTCGACAACTATGCCGGTCCTCAATATGATGATGAGTAATTTCTAAGGAATTCAAATGCAAGCGGCAACTGTTGTTATTAACCGCCGCGCTCTGCGACACAACCTGCAACGTCTGCGTGAACTGGCACCCGCCAGCAAGCTCGTTGCAGTCGTGAAAGCGAACGCTTACGGACACGGTCTTCTGGAGACCGCGCGAACGCTCCCCGATGCCGACGCCTTTGGCGTCGCCCGTCTTGAAGAAGCCCTCCGCCTGCGTGCGGGCGGTATTACTCAACCCATTCTGCTCCTCGAAGGCTTTTTCGAAGCCAGCGATCTGCCAACCATCGCTGACCAGCATCTGCATACGGCGGTACACAACGAAGAACAGCTCGGCGCACTCGAAACCGCCGAGCTGAGCGAGCCGGTGACCGTATGGATGAAGCTCGACACGGGCATGCACCGTCTGGGCGTGCGTCCGGAGAGCGCGGAAGCGTTTTATCAGCGTTTATGCCAGTGCAAAAACGTGCGCCAGCCGGTGAATATCGTCAGCCACTTCGCCCGTGCCGATGAGCCCGAGTGCGGTGCGACCGAGCGGCAGCTGGATATCTTTAATACCTTCTGCGAAGGCAAGCCGGGGATGCGCTCGATTGCGGCATCCGGCGGTATTCTGCTGTGGCCGCAGTCGCACTTCGACTGGGCGCGACCGGGCATCATTCTCTACGGCGTGTCGCCGCTGGAGAACAAACCCTGGGGGCCGGACTTTGGCTTCCGGCCGGTCATGTCGCTGGTCTCTAACCTGATTGCCGTGCGTGACCATAAAGCGGGTGAGCCGGTGGGCTACGGCGGCACCTGGTCCAGCGAGCGTGATACCCGTCTTGGCGTGGTAGCGATGGGCTATGGTGACGGATATCCACGTGCCGCACCGTCGGGTACGCCGGTTCTGGTCAACGGTCGCGAGGTGAAGATCGTCGGCCGCGTGGCGATGGACATGATTTGTGTTGATCTGGGGCCTGAAGCCCAGGATAAGCCTGGCGACGATGTCGTGATGTGGGGTGAGGGGCTGCCTGTTGAACGCATTGCTGAAATCACGAAAGTAAGTGCTTACGAACTTATCACGCGCCTGACTTCAAGGGTAGCGATGAAATACATTGATTGAACCGCCAATGGAGTGAGGTTTTTATCCTCGCTCCAACTTTATTAACATCCTCTCGACCTTCTCCCACTTCCGGTTTATTGTTGAGATCCCTGCCTCATCGAATTCCGGAGAACCATCGCGTGTTTCAGAAAGTTGACGCCTATGCCGGCGACCCTATCCTCTCCTTAATGGAGCGTTTCAAAGAAGATCCTCGCAGCGACAAAGTGAACCTTAGCATCGGTTTGTATTACAACCACGAGGGTTTTATTCCTCAGTTGCAGGCCGTTGCCGAAGCCGAAGCGCGTCTGAACGCTGTTCCACACGGCGCGTCGCTCTATCTGCCGATGGAAGGGTTAAATGCCTACCGTAGCACCATTGCGCCGCTGCTGTTTGGTGCCGATCACGCGGTGCTCGCGCAAAAACGCGTGGCGACCATCCAGACGCTGGGCGGCTCGGGTGCGCTGAAAGTGGGTGCAGACTTCCTGAAAAAATACTTCCCGGATTCAGGCGTGTGGGTCAGTGACCCGACGTGGGAAAACCACGTTGCGATCTTCGAGGGCGCAGGCTTCAAAGTGGCGACCTATCCATGGTTCGACAGTGAAACTAACGGCGTGCGCGTTGAAGCGCTGCTGGAAAAACTGAACACCCTGCCAGAGCGCAGTATTGTGCTGCTGCATCCATGCTGCCATAACCCGACCGGTGCGGACCTCACTAATGCCCAGTGGGATGCGGTGATTGAGGTGCTGAAGGCCCGCAATCTGATCCCGTTCCTCGACATCGCCTACCAGGGCTTTGGCGCGGGCATGGAAGAAGATGCTTACGCCATTCGCGCCGTTGCCAGCGCCGGGCTGCCAGCTCTGGTGAGTAACTCCTTCTCTAAAATCTTCTCCCTGTACGGTGAACGCGTCGGCGGTCTGTCCGTGGTGTGTGAAGACGCTGAAGCGGCGGGTCGCGTGCTGGGTCAGCTGAAGGCGACGGTGCGCCGCATTTACTCCAGCCCGCCGAACTTTGGTGCGCAGGTGGTGGCGACGGTTCTCGGTGATGAAAAGCTGAAAGCGTCCTGGCTTGCGGAAGTGGAAGCGATGCGCCAGCGCATTCAGACGATGCGTCAGGAGCTGGTTAACGTCCTGAAAGAGGCCGTGCCGGGACATAACTTCGACTATCTGCTCAAGCAGCGCGGGATGTTCAGCTATACCGGACTGAGTGCGGCGCAGGTCGATCGCCTGCGCGAAGAGTTCGGCATCTACCTGATCGCCAGCGGCCGTATGTGCGTGGCGGGCCTGAATGCCAGCAACGTTCATCGCGTGGCGCAGGCATTTGCTGCGGTAATGTAAGTACTCACTACCTATTTTCCCCCTCTCCCTGTGGGAGAGGGCTGGGGTGAGGGCATCAGGCCGCAGAAAATCTTGCCCGGTGGCGGCTACGCCTTACTGGGCCTACATCACTCATCCGCGCTTTGTGATCGTCTTCTTTTTATTCAGCTTCATAAGCAAAAACTCCTTCCCTTCACCTCCCGCTGGGGTTATGGTCGGATAGTTTTTTGACCATCCGCTCAAATTAAAACGATAACAAACTGAATATTCAGGGGAAAATATGCGCAAGATCACACTGGCGCTCAGCGCCGCCTGCTTATTGTTCTCGCTTAATAGTGCCGTCGTCGCGCGAGCTTCTGCCCCGACGCCGCTTTATACCGGTACCACCGCCGCCATTCTTGCCGAGCAGGCGCCCATTCACTGGGTCTCCGTGGCCCAAATCGAAAACAGCCTGATGGGCCGTGCGCCAATGGCCGTGGGCTTTGACATTGACGATACCGTGCTGTTCTCAAGCCCCGGCTTCTGGCGCGGTAAGAAAACATATTCACCAGACAGCGAAGCGTACCTGAAGAACCCGGAATTCTGGGAAAAAATGAATAACGGCTGGGACGAGTTCAGCATACCGAAAGAGGTTGCCCGTGCGCTTATTGCCATGCACGTGAAGCGCGGTGACAGTATTTATTTTGTGACCGGCCGCAGTCAGACCAGAACGGAAACCGTCTCTAAAACGCTGCAGGATGATTTCCAGATCCCGGCGACCAGCATGAATCCGGTGATTTTTGCTGGTGACAAAGAAGGGCAAAACACCAAAACCCAGTGGCTGGAAAAGAAAAATATCAAAGTATTCTACGGTGATTCAGATAACGATATCACCGCCGCGCATGACGTAGGCGCCAGAGGGATCAGGGTCTTACGCGCCTCTAACTCCACCTACAGACCACTGCCGATGGCCGGAAAGTTTGGCGAAGAGGTGATCGTCAACTCGGAGTATTAAGTACCCGGCAGCGGGTTTGACTCTTTTTTAATCAAATCTCGCTGCTGCGGGTTTTACCTTTCGTCTTCTTGCTGCACACTTAGAAAGATTCATCTTTCATCACGGAGCAGCACATGTGGTACCAACAGACCCTGACCTTAAGCGCTAAACCCCGCGGATTTCACCTGGTGAGGATGAAGTCATCGGGCAACTCCGCGACCTGTCGCGGGTCAAAACGGGTTTGCTGCATCTGCTGCTTCAGCACACGTCCGCCTCTCTCACGCTTAATGAAAATTGCGATCCCACCGTCCGGTCCGACATGGAGCATCATTTTCTGAAGAGCGTCCCGGACAACGCGCCTTATGAGCATGACTATGAGGGGGTGGACGACATGCCTTCGCATATTAAATCCTCTTTGCTGGGCGTATCGTTGATGCTGCCGGTTCACAATGGA
Organism: Enterobacter asburiae; assembly: GCF_008080435.1. GTDB lineage: Bacteria > Pseudomonadota > Gammaproteobacteria > Enterobacterales > Enterobacteriaceae > Enterobacter > Enterobacter asburiae_C. The sequence continues at coordinate 79,823 of NZ_VRKN01000010.1, forward strand.
CGGCTGCTGTTGGGAACGTGGCAGGGGATCTGGCTGGGAGAGCATCGCATTCACGGTGGTTCGCGTAAAATTATCGCCACGCTACAAGGGGAATAAAGATGACAATTTCGGAGATACTTCAGTACTGCATGAGCAAGCCCGGCGCGGAGCAGAGCGTCCACAGCGACTGGAAAGCCACGCAGATTAAGGTGGGTGATGTGCTGTTTGCGATGGTGAAAGAGGTGGAAGGCCGTCCGGCGGCGTCGCTGAAAACCAGCCCTGAACTGGCGGATTTGCTACGTCAACAGCATGATGACGTGAGGCCGAGCAAGCACCTCAATAAGGCGCACTGGAGCACTGTTTATCTGGACGGAACGATTCCCGGCTCGCAAATTTACTACCTGGTGGATGCGTCCTATCAGCAGGCGGTTGAGCTGCTGCCGGAAACCACCCGACAGCAACTCTCCGTTTGACAGTTACAGCAACGGTTTAAGGAAGCGCGCGGTGTGCGAGGCTTCGCACTCTGCAACGGTCTCTGGCGTACCGGAGACGAGAATTTCACCGCCGCCGCTGCCGCCTTCCGGGCCGAGATCGACAATCCAGTCCGCGGTTTTAATCACGTCCAGGTTATGTTCGATGACCACGATAGTGTTGCCCTGATCGCGCAGCTGATGCAGCACGTCGAGCAGCTGCTGGATATCGGCAAAGTGCAGGCCGGTGGTCGGCTCATCCAGAATGTACAGCGTTTGACCGGTACCGCGTTTTGACAGCTCACGCGCCAGCTTCACGCGCTGCGCTTCACCGCCGGACAGCGTGGTTGCCGACTGTCCCAGACGAATGTAGGTCAGGCCTACGTCTATCAGCGTCTGCAGCTTACGCGCCAGCGCAGGGACGGCGTCAAAGAACTCGCGCGCCTCTTCGATGGTCATGTCCAGCACTTCGTGGATGGTCTTGCCTTTGTACTTAATCTCCAGCGTTTCGCGGTTATAGCGTTTGCCTTTGCACTGGTCGCACGGCACGTAGATATCCGGCAGGAAGTGCATCTCAACCTTGATCACGCCATCGCCCTGACAGGCCTCACAGCGCCCGCCGCGCACGTTGAAGCTGAAACGTCCTGGCGTATACCCGCGTGAACGGGATTCAGGCACGCCCGCAAAAAGCTCACGTACGGGCGTGAAGACGCCGGTATAGGTTGCCGGGTTAGAGCGCGGAGTACGGCCAATCGGGCTCTGGTCAATGTCGATAACTTTATCGAAATGTTCCAGCCCCTGGATATCGCGGTACGGCGCAGGCTCGGCCAGCGTCGCGCCGTTCAGCGCCGTCTGCGCAATCGGGAACAGCGTATCGTTGATCAGCGTCGATTTACCGGAACCGGACACGCCGGTGATACAGGTAAACAGGCCAACCGGCAGCGTCAGAGTAACGTCTTTCAGGTTGTTGCCGCGCGCGCCGGTCAGCTTCAGCACTTTTTCCGGGTCCGCTGCCACTCGCTGTTTCGGCACTTCAATCTTGCGCTTGCCGCTCATAAACTGGCCGGTCAGCGATTCTGGCACCGCCATAATGTCTTTCAGCGTCCCTTCCGCGACCACCTGGCCGCCGTGTACGCCGGCACCGGGACCGATGTCGATAACGTGGTCAGCCGCGCGAATCGCATCTTCGTCGTGTTCCACCACAATCACCGTATTGCCTAAATTGCGCAGGTGGATCAGCGTACCGAGCAGGCGCTCGTTGTCGCGCTGGTGCAGGCCGATGGACGGCTCATCCAGCACGTACATCACGCCGACTAAGCCCGCGCCAATCTGGCTGGCCAGTCGGATTCGCTGGGCTTCACCGCCGGAGAGCGTTTCTGCCGAGCGGGAAAGCGTCAGGTAGTTCAGACCGACGTTCACCAGGAATTTCAGGCGATCGCCAATCTCTTTCAGCACTTTTTCGGCAATTTTCGCGCGCTGGCCGGAGAGCTTCAGATTGTTGAAGAAGTCCATCGCGTGGCCGATGCTCATGTCTGAGATGGTCGGCAGCGCCGTGTTTTCCACAAACACGTGGCGCGCTTCGCGACGCAGACGCGTGCCCTCACAGGTGGCGCAGGAGCGGTTGCTGATGAACTTCGCCAGTTCCTCGCGCACCGCGCTGGATTCGGTCTCTTTGTAGCGGCGCTCCATATTGTGCAGCACCCCTTCAAACGGGTGGCGACGCACGGAGGTATCGCCGCGATCGTTCATGTATTTGAACTCGATGTTCTCTTTACCAGAACCGAACAGGATCACTTTGTGCACGTTCGGAGTCAGGCTCGCCCATGGCGCTTCAACGTCGAACTTGTAGTGCTCTGCCAGCGATTTCAGCATCTGGAAGTAGTAGAAGTTACGCTTATCCCAGCCGCGAATGGCACCGCCCGCCAGCGACAGCTCCGGGTTCTGAATCACACGGTCCGGATCGAAATACTGCTGGACGCCCAGGCCGTCACACGTCGGGCACGCGCCCGCCGGGTTGTTAAAGGAGAACAGGCGCGGTTCAAGCTCGCGCATGCTGTAGCCGCAAATCGGGCAAGCGAAGTTGGCGGAGAAGAGCAGCTCTTCCGCTTTCGGGTTGTCCATGTCGGAGACCACGGCCGTGCCGCCAGACAGTTCCAGCGCGGTTTCGAATGATTCCGCCAGACGCGTCGCCAGATCGTCACGCACCTTAAAGCGGTCAATCACTACCTCAATGGTGTGTTTCTTCTGCAGCTCCAGCTTGGGCGGATCGGACAGGTCACACACCTCGCCGTCAATACGGGCGCGGATATAGCCCTGGCTTGCCAGGTTTTCCAGCGTTTTGGTGTGTTCGCCTTTTCGCTCTTTAATAATTGGCGCCAGCAGCATCAGGCGTTTGCCTTCCGGCTGCGACAGCACGTTATCCACCATCTGGCTTACGGTCTGGGCCGCCAGCGGAACGTCATGGTCCGGGCAGCGCGGCTCACCCACGCGGGCATACAGCAGACGCAGGTAGTCATGAATTTCGGTAATAGTACCGACCGTTGAACGCGGGTTATGCGACGTTGATTTCTGCTCAATAGAGATAGCAGGGGACAACCCTTCAATGTGGTCGACATCCGGTTTTTCCATCAGCGACAAGAACTGACGCGCGTACGCAGAGAGTGATTCAACGTAACGACGCTGTCCTTCGGCATACAAAGTGTCGAAAGCCAGTGAGGATTTGCCAGACCCCGAAAGCCCGGTCACGACGATAAGTTTGTCGCGAGGGATTATGAGGTTGATATTCTTGAGATTGTGGGTGCGGGCGCCCCGAACTTCGATCTTATCCATTCACCTTTCCCGGTTGGAACACGGTTTTGCCTGGTTTGTTTGAAGGACAAACGGCTGTCAGAAACGGCTAATTATGACACAAATTGACCTGTTTGAATATACAGTATTGGAATGCATTTTCTGATTCACTGTGTAACAATGTTAAGTTCGCGTGCGAACTCTGGAAGATGCTACGCAACTATCAAAGTGGCGTCTGGAAATGGTACACTCGCGCGTTTACACTATTAAGAAACGTATTCAGGAGACACGATCATGGCCAGCAGAGGCGTAAACAAGGTGATTCTCGTCGGTAATCTGGGCCAGGACCCGGAAGTACGCTACATGCCGAGTGGTGGCGCAGTTGCCAACATTACGCTGGCTACTTCCGAATCCTGGCGTGATAAAGCGACCGGTGAGATGAAAGAGCAGACCGAATGGCACCGCGTTGTGCTGTTTGGCAAACTGGCCGAAGTGGCCGGTGAGTATCTGCGCAAAGGTTCTCAGGTTTATATTGAAGGCCAGCTGCGTACCCGCAAATGGACCGATCAGGCCGGCGCTGAGAAATACACCACGGAAGTGGTGGTCAACGTTGGCGGCACCATGCAGATGCTGGGTGGCCGTCAGGGCGGTGGCGCACCAGCAGGTGGCGGCCAGAACCAGCAGCAGGGCGGTTGGGGTCAGCCTCAGCAGCCACAGGGTGGCAACCAGTTCAGCGGCGGCGCGCAGTCTCGTCCGCAGCAGCAGTCCGCTCCGGCACCGTCTAACGAACCGCCAATGGATTTCGACGACGACATTCCGTTCTGATATCCAGACGCTTAAAACGCAAAAACCCAGACCATCGTCTGGGTTTTTTTATTCCGTAAGGGATCAGGTAATTACCATCGGCCAGTCGGGTGGCGTGTGGCTCATCGCCTCAACCATCACCACTTTAATATTTTCCCAGACGGCGGCGATATCCAGCAGGGTGATGCCAAGCAGGCCCGTTGCAAACCAGCAGGCCGCACCCAGCCCCAGCAGGGTGCTGATGACAGCAAGACCCGCATAGTCAGATTTACGAAACTGAATGTTCAGCGTGCTGGCTAAAAACATCAGTACCGCACTCAACAAAGGCCAGCGCAGGAGAACCATGCTGGTAGTAATGGTTGCCATAAAACCCATCCTCTACAAAACAGACGAACTGAATGAAACGTTGTTTCTCGTTACATAATATGTGTGAACTATATCACATTTGTTGATTTATTCGCCAGCGTCTGTGCGATCAAAAAAGAGGATTTTATTCCTCAGGAAAGGAGATTGTGCAGGCTGGTTCTGCCTTCGGCGCACGAGGGGATACCTCACATTCGGTTTTTATAAGAGGGGCGTTATTCTCAGCCGAACCTGAAAATATTGAGGCGAAGACTGATTATTTATAAATCAACGAACGCAATATCCCAGAGCAAATAGCATAAAACGTCATGATGAAGCTGTACTTTTTTCATGCTGTCAGACGTTTGGCTTAATCAACGATCGTCTGTTGTGTTATCTTCCCGCCTGCTCCGGCGGGCTGGATAATTATTTTCCTTAATTGAAACGGAACGAATACTTACAGTTTAACTTACGGGAAAATATTATCGTCATAACGAAATTTAAGATTTTTAATACGAAAAGTCAGTTGCTAACTTCGCATGATTCATGCAACGTAATCACCTGTTTAACAAAGCATCCGGCCTTCATTACTACAGGCGTACAACATGCAGGGATATAGGGCGGGAAATGAATCGTAGCGCGCGGCGCAAAATGCTCAGGGTGGTAGGGATCATCATGGTAGTTATGCTGCCGGTGATGCTTGCGCTATGGTTTGCCCAGCTACGAGCCGTATCTGAAACAAGCGCCCAGCTACGCACGTTTGCTGAACTGGCTTTAGACAAAACAGAACTGGTTATTCAACAGGTTGAGCTGGCCCGGGACGAGGCTGAAAAATATCAGGGTGAGCTTTGCACGCCGGAACATCGTCAATATATGCTGAACGTTGTTCGTGGCCGCCTGTTTGTCGCCGATTTAATTTACGCTGAAGGTCAGAATTTTCTTTGTTCGACCGTTTTTACACCGGATCACCCTTACGCCATTCCTGTCGCTAATTACACGCGTAAACCTGACGTCGCTATCTATTATTATCGCGATACCCCATTTTATACTGGCTATAAAATGACATATATGCAGCGCGGAAATTATGTGGTGGTCGTCAACCCGCTTTCATACAGCGAAGTCATGTCCGCGGATCATTCTCTCTCCTGGGGGGTGTACGACACGGTAACCAATGCTTTCTTTTCCGTCAGCCAGAAAGCTAATGTTTCTTTATTAAATTCGATGATTCGGGATAAGGAATCGGTATTTCAAAAAGATAACCGCTTTTATACGATCGTAACATCCCCCAAAAGACCTATTGCGGCCATTGTGTCGACATCGAATAAACGTTTTTATGAAACGCTTTATCACCAGGCGACGTTGACGCTACCGCTGGGCATGATCTGCAGCATTATTATTTTGCTGGTATGGTCCCGTACCCATCGTGAGTTCAATTCGCCGGGGCGCTTACTGCACCGGGCGCTGAACAAACGACAGCTTTGCGTGCACTATCAGCCGATTATTGATATCAAGAACAACCAGTGTGTGGGCGCGGAGGCGTTGTTACGCTGGCCTGGTTTTAACGGGCAGGTGATGAGCCCGGCTGAGTTTATTCCGCTGGCGGAAAATGAGGGGATGAGCGAGCGGATTACGGATTATGTCGTTGAGGAGGTGTTCAACGATCTGGGCCATTTCCTGGCCGAGCATCCACATCTCTATATTTCGATTAACCTGTCGGCCACGGATTTCCACTCCTCGCGGCTGATCGCCATGATTTCCGACAAGGCTCGCCACTACGCCGTCCGTGCGCAGCAAATCAAAATAGAAGTGACGGAACGCGGTTTTATCGATGTGCCAAAAACCACGCCGGTGATTCAGGCTTTCCGTCAGGCGGGTTATGAAGTCGCGATCGATGATTTCGGAACCGGTTACTCGAACCTGCACAACCTCTACTCGCTGAACGTGGATATTCTGAAAATCGATAAATCGTTTATCGATACCTTAACGACCAACAGTACCAGCCACCTGATCGCCGAGCATATTATCGAGATGGCGCAAAGCCTGCGGCTGAAAACCATTGCGGAAGGGGTAGAGACGGCAGAGCAGGTAAGCTGGCTGTTGAAGCGCGGCGTCCAGTATTGTCAGGGATGGCACTTCGCGAAAGCGATGCCGCCCCAGGAATTTATGACCTGGCAGCAGCAGCCTTTGCACTGAGGGTAATTAATTCAACTGGTGGCGATAGTCGCTCGGCGTGCGGTCAAACTCGCGGCGAAACACGCGGGAAAAGGTTTGTTGCGACACATAGCCAAGATCCATCGCGATATCAAAAATGGGCCGCTGCGTTGAGCGTAGCGCCTGCGCTGCCAGCAGCAGTCTGCGCTGGCGAATGTACTCACCCAGCGTCTGATGCATGACCGTGCGGAACATTCTCTGTAAATACCATTTCGAATAGCCCGACTTTTTAGCGACCACATCAATGTTCAACGGTTGGTCGATATGATCATCAATCCATTCAATAAGCGTCTGAATAATCTGCTGATGCGACATAAGGTTGCCCCTCTGTAGATACAACTATCTCGGTTAATTCGTCGTTTTCTCTGCGGGGGAGTATAATTCCTCAAGTTAACTTGAGGTAAAGAGGTTTTATGGAAAAGAGATTGCCGCGAATTAAAGCGCTTTTAACCCCCGGTGAAGTGGCAAAGCGAAGCGGCGTTGCGGTATCGGCGCTCCACTTCTATGAAAGCAAAGGGTTAATTAAGAGTATCCGTAACGGGGGCAATCAGCGTCGCTATACCCGCGACGTGCTCCGCTACGTGGCGATTATCAAAATTGCGCAACGAATCGGAATTCCCCTGGCCACGATCGGCGAAGCATTTGGTGTGCTGCCGGAAGGTCACACGCTTAGCCCGAAAGAGTGGAAAGAGCTGTCATCCCAGTGGCGTGAAGAGCTGGACAGGCGTATCCATACGCTGGTCGCCCTGCGTGACGAACTGGATGGTTGTATCGGCTGTGGCTGCCTGTCGCGTAGCGATTGTCCGTTGCGTAACCCCGGCGACAGGCTGGGCGAACAGGGGACGGGGGCACGGTTGCTGGAAGAGGATTGAGCGTGCGTGTAGCCCATTCGCCGGGTGGCGCTTCGCTTACCCGGCCTACCAAACCGTCAAATGTAGGCCGGGTAAGGCGCAGCCGCCACCCGGCAAAAAGCATTATAAAGAACTAAAGCGCCACATAAGGGCGCTTTAGTTTTTCCCGGTCTTTGTCTTTCACTCTATCCCGCTGGTTCACGGGAGGGTTTCCCCCGACGTCAGTACCCCTCGTGTCGAGCTGGTTGGTGAGGTTCCGGATTGTGCTGACACTTTAATTCTATGCAAGACCCGTTTTTTCGCCAGCCGCGCTAGCCCTTTTTTAGCCGAATTTTTTTCGCGGTGTTGTTCAATTTTCTATAGTTAAAAAGTATGAATAACAGGAGAAAACCATGCTCACGGTACACCACCTTAACCAGTCGCGCTCGCACCGCGCGATCTGGGCGCTGGAAGAACTCGACCTGCCTTATGAGATCGTTCACTACCAGCGCGAAAAGAACATGCTGGCGCCGGAGGCTCTCAAAAAGGTGCATCCGTTGGGTAAATCACCGGTCATCGAAGATAACGGACTGATCCTTGCAGAGTCGGGCGCCATTCTGGAGTACCTGCAGGAAACGTACGATCCCGAGTCACGCCTTAAGCCTTTAGATCCGGCGCATAAGGTGCAGTACCGCTTCTGGCTGCATTATGCTGAAGGATCGCTGATGCCGCTGCTGTTAATGAAGCTGGTCTTCAACAGCCTCGGCAAGCCGCCCGTGCCGTTTGGCATCAGAACGCTGGGCAAAGCGCTCGGGCAGGGGGTGCAGAAAGCGTATCTCAACCGCCAACTGGAAACCCATGCGCGCTTTATTGAGTCGCATCTCGCCGGGAACAGCTGGTTTGCCGGGGAAGCGTTCAGCATGGCCGACATTCAGATGAGCTTTCCGATTTTTGCCCTGCTGGCGCGCGGCGGTATCCCTAATTTGCCGCATATTCAGGCATGGAAGACAAAGGTTGAGAACAGCCCTGGCTGGCAAAGAACCCTGGAGCAAGGGGGGCCATTATCTATCCCGGGTGAGGAGTGAAATGTAAACAAATTGCGCATAGACGATAACGTTTGCGCATCCTCTGTTTATTTCTTCAGCGTCATAAGTGAATTTTAGCGAAAAACGATAAAGTTCAGTTGAAAAGGGCGGGGATTACGCTAGATAATCGTTTGCCTTAATTTGACCACCCGTTTGTAAGCGCGGAGCTAAACGTTTGCTTTTTTTGTGACGCCCTTTCGTCACAAACGCAACACAAGGATTTGACGTTCAGCTGGCAGTGGCGTCTCCACCTCGCTTACGGACTTCCTAAAAAACTCTCAGGGGATGTTTTCTATGTCTACGCCATCTGCGCGTACTGGCGGTTCACTTGACGCCATGTTTAAAATTTCGGCTCGCGGCAGCACCGTGCGCCAGGAAATTGTTGCCGGTTTGACAACGTTTCTGGCGATGGTTTATTCCGTCATCGTTGTGCCGGGCATGCTGGGCAAAGCAGGCTTCCCGCCAGCGGCTGTCTTTGTGGCGACCTGCCTTGTGGCCGGTGTGGGCTCCATCGTGATGGGCCTGTGGGCGAACCTGCCGCTGGCAATTGGTTGCGCCATCTCTCTGACCGCTTTTACCGCGTTCAGCCTGGTGCTGGGTCAGCACATCAGCGTACCGGTTGCGCTGGGTGCTGTGTTCCTGATGGGTGTGCTGTTTACCGTGATTTCAGCGACCGGCATCCGTAGCTGGATTTTGCGCAACCTGCCGCAGGGCGTGGCGCACGGTACCGGCATCGGCATCGGCCTGTTCCTGTTGCTGATCGCCGCCAACGGCGTCGGTCTGGTCATCAAGAACCCGCTGGACGGTCTGCCGGTGGCGCTGGGCCATTTCGCCAGCTTCCCGGTGATTATGTCGCTGATCGGTCTGGCGGTGATTATCGGTCTGGAAAAACTGAAAGTCCCGGGCGGCATTCTGCTGACCATTATCGGTGTTTCCGTTGTCGGCCTGATTTTCGATCCGACCGTACACTTCTCCGGTATCTTCGCCATGCCGTCGCTGAGCGATGACAAAGGCAACTCCCTGATTGGCAGCCTGGATATCGTTGGCGCGCTGAACCCGGTGATCCTGCCAAGCGTGCTGGCGCTGGTGATGACCGCCGTGTTTGACGCGACCGGTACCATTCGCGCGGTGGCCGGTCAGGCGAACCTGCTGGATAAAGACGGTCAGATTATCGATGGCGGCAAAGCGCTGACCACTGACTCCCTGAGCAGCGTCTTCTCTGGCCTGGTGGGTGCGGCGCCTGCGGCGGTGTACATCGAGTCCGCAGCGGGTACGGCGGCAGGCGGTAAAACCGGCCTGACGGCGATCACTGTCGGCGTGCTGTTCATGCTGATCCTGTTCCTCTCTCCGCTCTCCTATCTGGTTCCAGCGTATGCGACCGCGCCAGCGCTGATGTACGTTGGCCTGCTGATGCTGAGCAACGTGGCGAAAATCGACTTTGCAGATTTTGTGGACGCCATGTCTGGCCTGATTACCGCGGTCTTCATCGTGCTGACCTGTAACATCGTGACCGGCATTATGATCGGCTTCGCGTCGCTGGTGATTGGTCGTCTGGTCTCCGGTGAATGGCGCAAGCTGAACATCGGCACCGTGATTATCGCCGTTGCGCTGGTGGCGTTCTACGCGGGCGGCTGGGCAATCTAGGTTATCCTTTGATGCGAAAACGGGTGGCTCAGGCCGCCCGTTTTTATTTTCAGGACTCATCCTGTTGCCTTTTGCGTTACTCTGGGGAAGATAGAATAAAAGGCAAGACGCCTTCCGCAGTACATAAGCAACACAGCAAACAGGGAACGCATGGAAATCTTCTTCACAATACTCATCATGACCCTTGTGGTCTCGCTATCCGGGGTGGTTACACGCGTACTACCCTTTCAGGTCCCCCTGCCATTAATGCAAATTGCCATCGGCGCGCTGCTGGCGTGGCCGACATTTGGCCTGCACGTGGAATTTGACCCCGAACTGTTCCTCGTGCTGTTTATCCCGCCCCTGCTGTTTGCCGATGGCTGGAAAACGCCCACGCGCGAATTCCTTGAGCACGGGCGCGAGATCTTCGGCCTGGCGCTGGCGCTGGTGGTGGTCACCGTCGTCGGGATTGGTTTCCTGATCTACTGGGCGGTACCGGGTATTCCATTAATACCGGCTTTTGCGCTGGCCGCCGTGCTGTCGCCAACCGATGCCGTGGCGCTGTCCGGCATTGTGGGTGAAGGTCGAATTCCGAAGAAAATCATGGGGATTTTACAGGGTGAGGCGCTGATGAACGACGCCTCCGGCCTGGTCGCCCTGAAGTTTGCCGTGGCCGTTGCGATGGGCACGATGGTCTTTACCGTCGGCGGCGCAACGCTGGAATTCTTCAAGGTGGCGATTGGCGGTATTCTCGCAGGCTTCGTGGTGAGCTGGCTTTACGGCCGCTCGCTGCGTTTCCTCAGCCGCTGGGGCGGCGATGAACCCGCTACGCAGATCGTACTGCTGTTCCTGCTGCCATTTGCCTCTTATCTGATTGCCGAACATATCGGCGTGTCGGGCATTCTGGCAGCGGTTGCGGCAGGGATGACCATCACCCGTTCCGGCGTAATGCGTCGTGCGCCGCTGGCCATGCGTCTGCGTGCCAACAGCACCTGGGCCATGCTGGAATTTGTCTTTAACGGCATGGTGTTCCTGCTGTTGGGCCTGCAGCTGCCGGGCATTATGGAATCCTCTCTGGTGGCGGCCGAAGCCGACCCGAACGTTGAAGTCTGGATGCTGTTTACCGACATCGTACTGATCTACCTGGCGCTGATGCTGGTGCGTTTCGGCTGGCTGTGGACGATGAAAAACTTCAGCGTACGTTTCCTGAAGAAAAAACCGATGGAGTTCGGATCGTGGACAACGCGTGAACTGCTGATCGCCTCTTTTGCGGGCGTACGCGGGGCGATCACCCTTGCCGGTGTCCTCTCCATTCCGCTGCTGCTGCCCACGGGCGATGTCTTCCCGGCGCGCTACGAGCTGGTCTTCCTGGCGGCGGGGGTGATTCTGTTCTCCCTGTTTGTCGGCGTGATTATGCTGCCGATTTTACTCCAGCATATTGATGCTGGTGATTCGACTCAGCAGCATAAAGAAGAACGTATTGCGCGGGCGGCTACCGCCGAAGTGGCGATTGTCGCCATCCAGAAAATGGAAGAACGTCTGGCCGCAGATGCGGAAGAGAACATCGACAATCAGCTGCTGACGGAAGTCAGTTCCCGCGTGATTGGTAACCTGCGCCGTCGCGCGGACGGGCGTAACGATGTGGAAAGCTCGCTGCAGGAGGAGAACCTGGAGCGTCGGTTCCGCCTGGCAGCGCTGCGCTCCGAGCGTGCCGAGCTGTACCACCTGCGCGCCACGCGCCAGATCAGCAACGAGACGCTGCAAAAGCTGCTGCACGATCTGGACCTGTTGGAAGCGTTGTTGATAGAGAATCAGTAGCGCGCTTTTGCCCGGTGGCGGCTTCGCCTTACCGGGCCTACGTGCTCGATCGGTCCCCTCTCCTTGTGGGAGAGGGTTAGGGTGAGGGCACCCAAAACCCCTCACAGCACTCCAGCCACGCCTGCGCGCTGTGCGACAGGTACACCCCTTCACGCCAGATCATCCCCAGTTGCCAGTGCAGGTCGCTCTCCAGCGGGATCCAGCGCAGCGTGTTTTTATCCAGACGCTCGCAAATCGGCTGCGGCAGAATGGCAATCCCCACGCCTGCCTGCACCATCGCCGCCAGGAAATCCCACTGTCCGCTGCGCACCGCAATGCGCGGCTTGACGTTATGTTGGTTAAACAGCGTCATCAGCTGGCGGCTGAGGGCGAAGTCTTCGTTATAGATCAGCAAAGGGTGCTCGCCGAGCAGTTCAGGTTTCACCGAGTCTCTCTTCAGCCAGTCGCCGGAGCGGGGAACCAGCACGCACAGCGGGTGGCTAAAGAGCGGAAGCGTCGCCAGACCGCTCTCTTCCTCAACGGGGAGGGCGGTCATGGCGACGTCGAGCTCACCGTTGGTGACGGCCTGCTGGACGGTTAACCCACCAAACTCCGAAATCTTCAGCTCAACGCCGGGATAACGCTGGCGAAACAGGCTAATCGGCCCGGCCATCATCATCCCCACCATTGGCGGAATGCCGAGGCGAAGCACCCCTTTCGTCAGATGATTGATATCGTCCAGCTCTGCTTCCAGCTGGCGGAACTCCGCCAGAATCGCCAGCCCGCGTTCGAACACCACGCGTCCGGTGTCGGTCAGCAACAGCTTGCGCCCGTCGCGGATCAGCAGGGTACAGTTCAGTTCATCTTCGAGGTTTTTCAACATCTTGCTGATAGTAGGCTGAGTAACAAACAACTTCTCCGCTGCGCGGGTAAAACTTTGCTGACGAACAACTTCGACAAAATAGCGCAGCGTTCTTATGTCCATGATTATTCCTCGAAACTATACCTTTGATGATTTTAATTCATTTCAGTCCATACCGTGCGCTCACTATACTGGCGCCTCGTCTCATTTTTGAGGAAAACCCCCATGGCCGTGGCGTTAAGCCGTGTTACGCCTGCCGTTGTGCAACGACTCCAGGTCCCGGTTCAGGTACTGCTTTACGCGGGACTGTTTGTTTTCGCCGAATATCTTGTCGGCTGGCTGCATCTGCCGCTGCCTGCCAACCTGGTGGGGATGCTGCTGATGCTGACGCTTATTCTGTGTCGTGTGATCCCCCTTAACTGGGTGCGCGCCGGGGCGCGCTGGCTGCTGGCAGAGATGCTGTTGTTCTTTGTTCCTGCCGTGGTGGCGGTGGTGAACTATGCGCAGCTGCTGATGGTGGACGGCTGGCGAATCTTTGCCGTTATCGCGCTGAGTACGCTGATGGTGCTGGGGGCGACCGCCTGGATGGTGGATAAAGTGTATCGCTTTGAAATCAGCAGGCACAAACATGACTAACTTTCAGGTCAGCGTCTTGTGCCTGATTGCCACGCTGGCGATCTACTTTGCCAACAAGCGGCTGTATCGTCGTTTTCATGCCCTGCCGCTGATGCCGCTGGTCTTCACGCCGATCCTGCTGGTGCTGATGCTGGTCTTCGGCCATATCTCCTGGCAAAACTACATTGGTGAATCCCACTGGCTGCTGTGGCTGCTCGGACCGGCGACCATCGCTTTTGCCGTCCCCGTTTACGACAACCTGGCGATTATCAAACGCCACTGGATGTCGCTCAGCGCAGGCGTGATCACCGCCACGGTGGTAGCGGTGTGCAGCTCCGTCTGGCTGGCCAGACTGTTTACGCTGCCCGATGAAATTCAGCGCAGCCTGGCCGTGCGCTCGGTGACCACGCCGTTTGCGCTGGCGGCTGCTAAACCGCTCGGCGGGCAGCCGGATCTGGTGGCGCTGTTTGTGGTGGTGACGGGCGTCTTTGGGATGGCTGTCGGCGATATGCTCTTTCTGCGGCTTTCTATTCGGGAAGGGATGGCAAAAGGCGCGGGGTTTGGCGCAGCGTCGCACGGTGCGGGGACGGCGCGTTCGTATGAACTGGGGCAGCAGGAGGGCGTTGTCGCGAGCCTGGTGATGATGCTTTCGGGCGTAGTGATGGTACTGATTGCGCCGCTGGTGGCGTGGGTGATGTTTTAAGCTCCCCGGCCAGAATGACCGGGGAGAAAGGTTTAGTGCGCGCGGCCTTGCTCAACGCCAAGACCGGTTTGTGAACGGATAAACTGGGCGCGGAATTTCTCACGCTCCAGGTTACCCTCCGGCGAATTGTCGGTGGCCGAGAAGAACCAGATACCGATAAACGCCACGGCGATAGAGAACAGCGCCGGGTATTCATACGGGAAGATGGCGCTGGCGTGACCGAGGATCTGCACCCAGATGGTCGGGCCCAGAATCATCAGGATCACCGCCGTCAGCAGCCCCAGCCAGCCGCCAATCATTGCGCCACGGGTGGTCAGTTTCGACCAGTACATGGAGAGCAGGATGATCGGGAAGTTACAGCTTGCGGCAATCGAGAAGGCCAGTCCCACCATAAAGGCGATGTTCTGCTTCTCGAACAGAATACCTAACAGAATCGCCACGACGCCCAGCACCAGCACGGTGATTTTCGAGACCTTCAGCTCATCGCGTTCGCTCGCACCTTTGCGGATGACGTTGGCGTAGAGGTCATGCGATACCGCAGACGCGCCGGCCAGCGTCAGACCTGCAACCACCGCAAGAATGGTGGCGAAGGCCACGGCAGAGATAAAGCCGAGGAACAGGTTACCGCCAACCGCGTCCGCCAGGTGCACCGCCGCCATATTGTTACCACCAATCAGCGTACCCGCCGCGTCTTTAAACGCCGGGTTCGCCCCCACCAGCATGATCGCGCCAAAGCCGATGATAAAGGTCAGGATATAGAAGTAACCCATGAAACCGGTGGCGTAGAAGACGCTCTTGCGCGCTTCGCGCGCATCGCTCACGGTAAAGAAGCGCATCAGGATATGCGGCAAACCCGCGGTACCGAACATCAGTCCGAGACCCAGTGAGAGCGCGGATATCGGGTCTTTCACCAGCCCGCCCGGGCTCATGATCGCTTCCCCTTTCGGGTGGACCGCCATCGCTTCGGTAAACAGGTTATTGAAGCTGAAGCCGACGTGCTTCATCACCATAAAGGCCATAAAGCTGGCGCCGAACAGCAGCAGGACGGCTTTGATGATCTGCACCCAGGTCGTCGCCAGCATGCCGCCGAACAGCACGTACATCACCATCAGTACGCCAACCAGCACCACCGCGATGTGGTAGTTCAGGCCGAACAGCAGTTCAATCAACTTACCCGCGCCCACCATCTGCGCAATCAGATACAGCGCCACCACCACCAGCGAGCCGCAGGCGGAGAGGGTGCGAATCGGCCCCTGTTTCAGGCGATACGAGGCCACGTCAGCGAAGGTATAGCGGCCTAGGTTACGCAGGCGCTCGGCAATCAGGAAGAGGATGATCGGCCAGCCGACGAGGAAGCCGAGAGAGTAGATCAGGCCGTCATAGCCGGAGGTGTACACCAGCGCGGAGATCCCGAGGAAGGAGGCGGCGGACATAAAGTCACCCGCAATCGCCAGCCCGTTCTGGAAACCGGTAATGTTGCCGCCTGCGGTGTAGTAATCATTACGGGAGCGCACGCGTTTCGACGCCCAGTAGGTGATGTACAGCGTCAGCAGGACGAAAATCAGGAACATCACAATTGCCTGCCAGTTGGTTGGCTGGCGCTGGACCTCGCCGGTAATGGCATCCGCCGCGTGGGCGGCAAAGGGAAGTGTGGCGGCGAGCGCCGTCAGAACTCGCTTCATGATGCTTTTACCTCTTGCAGTACCGCTTTATTAAGACGATCGAATTCACCGTTCGCGCGCCAGACGTAGACGCCGGTCAGCAAGAATGAAATCACAATCACGCCAATACCAATTGGAATACCGCGCGTCACGCTGGTCCCCTCGTGCAGCGGGGTGCCCAGCCAGTGCGGGGCAAAGGCGATCAGCAGAATAAAGCCGACGTAGATAACCAGCATGATGATGGAAAGTAAGAAGGCAAACCGTTGCCGTTTATCAACGAGCTCCCTGTAGTGCGCACTATTCTCTATCTGCTGACAAATATCGTTATTCATCACAGAGTCTCCAAAGGTAAGGTAGGTTTGTTTTTAGTCCCCTCTCCCACAGGGAGAGGGTTAGGGTGAGGGGAGGAAGGTGCGGTCTGATGCCCTCACCCCGGCCCTCTCCCACGGGGAGAGGGAGAAAAAATTACGAAGGCATTGCGATGGCCTGCTTCTCTTCGAGCAGTTTTTCCACCACGCCAGGATCCGCGAGCGTTGAGGTATCACCGAGGTTGCTGGTGTCTCCCGCCGCGATTTTGCGCAAGATACGGCGCATAATTTTGCCGGAGCGGGTTTTCGGCAGCGAGTCGGTCCAGTGCAGCACGTCCGGCGTCGCCAGCGGGCCAATCTCTTTACGCACCCAGTTGCGCACCTCAGCATAGAGCTCTGGCGACGGTTCTTCACCGTGGTTCAGGGTGACATAGGCGTAAATCGCCTGGCCTTTGATATTGTGCGGAATACCGACAACGGCGGCTTCGGCAATTTTCGGATGCGACACCAGCGCCGATTCAATCTCGGCGGTGCCCAGACGGTGGCCGGAGACGTTCAGCACGTCGTCCACGCGCCCGGTTATCCAGTAATAGCCGTCTTCGTCACGACGCGCGCCATCGCCGCTGAAGTACATGTTTTTAAAGGTCGAGAAGTAGGTTTGCTCGAAGCGATCGTGATCTCCGAACAGGGTACGCGCCTGACCCGGCCAGGAGTCTGTGATCACCAGGTTGCCTTCGGTAGCCCCTTCCAGCGGATTACCTTCGTTATCCACCAGCGCAGGCTGCACGCCGAAGAACGGACGGGTTGCCGAGCCGGCCTTCAACTGCGTAGCGCCCGGCATCGGGGTGATCATAAAGCCGCCGGTTTCGGTCTGCCACCAGGTGTCCATCACCGGGCATTTCTCGTTGCCGATTTTCTTCCAGTACCACTCCCAGGCTTCCGGGTTAATGGGCTCACCCACGGAACCGAGGATGCGCAATGAAGAACGGTCAGTGCCTTCGATGGCTTTATCGCCTTCCGCCATTAATGCGCGGATCGCCGTTGGCGCGGTGTAAAGAATGTTGACCTGGTGTTTGTCGACCACCTGGCACATACGCGCCGGGGTTGGCCAGTTTGGTACGCCCTCAAACATCAGCGTTGTTGCGCCACAGGCCAGTGGGCCGTACAGCAGGTAGCTATGTCCGGTGACCCAACCCACGTCGGCGGTACACCAGTAGATATCGCCCGGATGGTAGTCGAAGACGTATTTGAAGGTGGTAGCCGCATAGACCAGATAGCCGCCGGTGGTGTGCAGCACGCCTTTCGGCTTACCGGTTGAGCCAGAGGTATAAAGAATGAACAGCGGATCTTCTGCGTTCATCTCTTCCGGTTGATGCTGGTCGCTCGCTTTTTCAATCAGGTCGCTCCACCACTGGTCGCGCCCCTCGTTCCAGTCGATTTTGCCGCCGGTACGCTTAAGGACGATGACGTTACTGACCGTTTTGACGTTCGGGTTTTTCAGCGCTTCATCGACGTTTTTCTTCAGTGGGATACCGCGTCCTGCCCGCACGCCTTCATCGGCGGTGATCACCAGTTTTGAACTTGAATCGACAATACGACCCGCAACCGCCTCTGGCGAGAACCCGCCGAATATCACGGAGTGAATTGCGCCGATACGCGCACAGGCCAGCATGGCCACCGCCGCTTCCGGCACCATCGGCATATAGATAGCGACCACATCGCCTTTTTTAATGCCTTTTTCCAGCAGGACGTTGGCGAAGCGGCACACGTCGCGGTGCAGCTCTTTGTAGGTAATGTGTTTACTTTGCGAGGCATCATCGCCTTCCCAGATGATGGCCGTCTCATTCCCGCGCTCGGCAAGGTGACGATCAAGGCAGTTCGCCGCCAGATTCAGGGTGCCATCTTCATACCATTTAATGGAGACATTGCCGGGCGCAAAGGAGGTGTTCTTCACTTTCTGATAAGGCTTGATCCAGTCAAGGATATGACCCTGTTCACCCCAGAAAGTGTCCGGGGCGGTGATAGATTGCTGATACTTCTCGTGGTACTGCTCCGGGTTTATCAGGCAACGGTCCGCAATGTTAGCGGGAATGTCGTGTTTGTGGATTTGGCTCATGGCTTTTTTTCTCCTTGTAAGATGTTAATAATATGTCGCAAAAACGTTAATTGTAGGGGCTTTACAAGCTTTGTTTAGTATTTGGGCTACAGATCACGCATTGTTTGAAGAGTATGAAAAATGAGCGAATGAAACTTTGAAGGAAAATAATTTATGCTGACGATTATTCACATTTATGTTTAAAAAAGAGTTTTTATAACAAAAGGTTATTTATCAGAATTAGAATAAACTCCCGTCAGCGTCGCTTTTGTGAGTGAAACGCATCGTTCTTTAAGGCTTGCGCAACAGGTCGCGCAAATGATACTCATACGCCGCGTTAAAAAATCCCCTAAATCAACGCAACACAATTCATACCCTTTCAGTATGTCTCCATATTCATGCAGTTTGAGTGAATAAGGCGCTTCATTGAGGAAGTCAGTTTCTATGAAAAACGTTAAAGTCAGCCTTGCCTGGCAGATCTTAATCGCCCTTGTGCTGGGCATCTTGCTGGGCAGTTACCTTCACTATCACAGCGACAGCCGCGAATGGCTGATTGCGAACCTGCTCTCACCGGCAGGGGATATCTTTATTCATCTGATCAAGATGATTGTGGTACCGATTGTGATCTCGACGCTGGTGGTCGGTATTGCGGGCGTCGGCGATGCGAAGCAGTTAGGCCGTATTGGTGCGAAAACCATTCTCTATTTCGAAGTGATCACTACTGTTGCGATCGTCCTCGGTATCACTCTGGCGAACGTGTTCCAGCCAGGTTCCGGGATTGATATGTCGCAACTGGCAACGGTGGATATTTCGAAATACCAAAGTACGACCGCTGAAGTGCAGAGCCACGCGCATGGCCTGATGGGCACTATCCTGTCGCTGGTGCCGACCAACATCGTGGCGTCGATGGCGAAAGGCGAGATGCTGCCTATCATCTTCTTCTCGGTGCTGTTTGGCCTGGGACTTTCTTCCCTGCCCGCGTCGCACCGCGAACCGCTGGTGACCGTGTTCCGCTCTATCTCCGAAACCATGTTCAAAGTGACCCACATGGTGATGCGTTACGCGCCGGTAGGGGTGTTTGCGCTTATCGCCGTCACCGTGGCGAACTTCGGTTTTGCTTCCCTGTGGCCGCTGGCGAAGCTGGTGCTCCTGGTGCACTTCGCGATCCTGTTCTTTGCGCTGGTGGTGCTGGGGGTCGTGGCACGTCTGTGCGGGCTGAGCATCTGGATCCTGATTCGTATCCTGAAAGATGAATTGATTCTGGCGTACTCCACGGCAAGTTCTGAGAGCGTGCTGCCGCGTATCATTGAAAAGATGGAAGCCTACGGTGCGCCTGCCTCGATTACCAGCTTCGTGGTACCGACCGGCTACTCCTTTAACCTGGATGGTTCAACGCTGTACCAGAGTATCGCCGCTATCTTTATTGCGCAGCTGTACGGCATTGACCTGTCGCTGTGGCAGGAGATCGTACTGGTACTGACGCTGATGGTGACGTCCAAAGGTATTGCAGGCGTACCGGGTGTCTCCTTCGTGGTGCTGCTGGCTACGCTCGGCAGCGTCGGTATTCCGCTGGAAGGTCTGGCATTTATCGCCGGTGTCGACCGTATCCTCGACATGGCGCGTACGGCGCTGAACGTGGTGGGGAACGCCCTTGCGGTGCTGGTTATCGCCAAGTGGGAACACAAATTCGATCGTAAAAAAGCGCTGGCGTATGAACGCGAGGTGCTGGGTCGTTTTGATAAGACGGCCGATCGGTAACATCCTAAGCCCGGTGGCGCTGCGCTTACCGGGCCTACGGGTTTTGTAGGCCGGGTAAGGCGAAGCCGCCACCCGGCACTTTATTCTCCGCTTAACGCATCAAACTCTTCGCATCCCGTGTCAAACCCTTCAGTGCAGCTCAGGTTCAACCAGTACAGTGCTTTCTGTTTATTTGGCGTGATAAAGCCTTTCTCACCCTGCCTGAACAACATCCCTGCCCAGTACTCGGCGTAGCCCGTACGTGAAAGTGCTGAACTGCGCTTGAACCACGAGGCGGCCTGCACATCGTCCTGGGCCACTTCAACACCGTTGGCATAAATCAGCCCCAGCAGCATTTGCGCATCTACCGCAGAGTCGTTGTCGATATCTTCGGTCGCCGTTTGCAGCAGTTTAATGGCCTGGGGATAGTCGGTTTTACCGGCCTGAGTGTTGACCAGCACGCGTGCCAGCATGATCGCGCCGCGCTTGCTGCCAGCAATGTTTGCCTGTTGTGCCAGGGCTTTGGCCTGTGCGTAATCGCCCTGCGTAAAGTGGATTTGCGACAACAGTGCCATGGCGTCAACATCGCCGCCTTTTGCGGCTTTCTCTGCCCACAGCGCTGCCTGCTTGCTGTCACCGGAACTGAAGTACGTATCAGCAAGATAATACTGGGCGCGGGCATCGCCTGCTTCCGCCTGCTTCTGATACTGGCTGCCTATCTCATCCGCGCGGGCGAACGAGGTTAAAAAGAATAACAACAGAAAAATGGGTTTCATGGATTCTTATCATCTGGATACACGCCGCGCAGTATAATCGCGGTGGCGGAAGAAAAAAATGGGTGCATTAAGACCTCAGCATCCTACAAGCCGGGCGGAACCGTTGTTCCGCCCGAAGAGGTTAGCCTTCGTTGCAGGCTAATTTAGCCGCCACCTCCTGATGTTCACTCTTTATTGAAAACTCGCAGAGCTTGCCGCGAGTAATAAAGGTAAAGATCACTATCGTCAGGCAAATAATAAAGACGATGCCTAACGCAGTTTTTAATGGCGTCATGCCTTTTACTCCTTGTGCAAAAAAGAATAAGAGGCTACTCTCAACCTGTTGGTTGTTGAGGGGTAGCCTCGGGTGAATGAAAATTTCCCGGGGCTTTCCACTTTCTGTCCCTCAACAATGCTCAAGACAGAAAGTCTTAAGCACCCGCCGCACATCTTATCCCTCTGAATTAAAATGCAAAGATGTAATTCTTTTTTCGCACAAATTACATTATTTCTGCGAGCCTCTTTCCAGAATAATAATTGATATTTCTGATGAATTAATCAGAAATAAAAAGGGAGTGAATACTTCACTCCCTTTATTCAATGATGAATTAACGGCTTCACCCCATAGCGCTTTCGCGCAGTCGAGCTTTCAGCTTGTTATATTCGTCGATTACGTACTGTTCTGCCGCGTGCTGATCCGCAATCGGCTCCACGCGAACGGCACAGTATTTATACTCCGGCGTTTTGGTTATCGGGCTTAAGTTTTCCGTCACCAGCTCGTT
Organism: Enterobacter asburiae; assembly: GCF_008080435.1. Classification (GTDB taxonomy): domain Bacteria; phylum Pseudomonadota; class Gammaproteobacteria; order Enterobacterales; family Enterobacteriaceae; genus Enterobacter; species Enterobacter asburiae_C. The sequence goes on from NZ_VRKN01000010.1 coordinate 101,269, forward strand.
ACAGGCACCAATCCACCACTGGTAGGTCATATAGACCGCCCCTTTGTTCGGACGATCGCTGACCTGCGCACGGGTGATGATCCGCCCTTTGCGCGAATTCACCCACACCAGCGCTTCGTCCTCAATACCGAGGCGCTGCGCGTCGGCGGTGTTGATTTGCGCATAACCCGGTTCGTCCGCCAGCGCCGCCAGCGCGGCACAGTTACCCGTCATCGAACGACAGGAGTAGTGGCCCACTTCACGCACGGTGGAGAGCACCATCGGATACTCATCGGTGAGCTTATCGATCGGCGCGACCCAGTCGCAGGTGAAGAACTGCGCCAGCCCGTTCGGGGTGTCGAACTTCTCTTTGAAGAGGTATGACGTTCCCTGGTCGGCTTCGGACTCATCGCGACACGGCCACTGGATGTACCCCAGCTCACCCATTTTTTCATAGGTAGCGCCGGTGAAGTCCGGGCATAGATTGCGCAACTCGTCCCAGATCTCCTGAGTGTTGTTGTAGTGCATCGGGTAGCCCATGCGGGTGGCGATTTCGCTGATGATCTGCCAGTCCGTTTTCAGATCCCACTTCGGCTCGACCGCCTTAAAGAAGCGCTGGAAGCCGCGGTCCGCCGCCGTGTAGACGCCTTCATGCTCGCCCCAGGAGGTCGACGGTAAGATCACATCCGCTGCCGCCGCGGTTTTGGTCATGAAGATATCCTGAACAATCACCAGCTCCAGATCCTCAAACCCTTTGCGCACCGCAGACAGCTCGGCGTCGGTCTGGAGCGGATCTTCACCCATGATGTAGGCCGCACGCACCTCGCCATGTGCCGCACGGTGCGGTAGCTCGCTGATGCGATACCCGGTATGCTCAGGCAGGCTTTCCACGCCCCAGGCCTTCGCGAACTTGGCGCGGTTTTCCGGGAACTTCACGTACTGGTAGCCCGGGTAGGTGTCCGGCAGCGCGCCCATATCACAGGCACCCTGCACGTTATTCTGACCACGTACCGGGTTCACGCCAACGTGCGCTTTACCTAGGTTGCCGGTCAGCATCGCGAGACTCGTAAGAGAACGTACCGTTTCCACGCCCTGGTAGAACTGGGTCACACCCATGCCCCACAGGATGGCGGCGGTTTTCGCCCCTGCATACATCCGCGCAGCCTGGCGGATCTCCTGCGCGCTGACGCCGGTTATCGTTTCTACCGACTCTGGCGTATAGCCTTCGACAATTTTCCTATACTCTTCAAAACCTTCCGTACGGCTTGCGACAAACGCCTGGTCGTACAGGTTCTCCTCAATAATGACGTGCCCCATTGCGTTTAACAGCGCGATGTTCGAGCCGTTTTTCAACGCGATGTGCATATCGGCAATGCGCGCGGTTTCAATTTTGCGCGGATCGCAGACGATGATTTTCGCCCCATTCTGTTTTGCGCGAATAACATGGTTCGCGACGATAGGGTGAGAATCCGCCGGGTTATAACCAAAGATGAAGACGAGATCGGTATTATCTATCTCGTTGATGGCATTACTCATTGCGCCGTTACCGACCGACTGGTGCAGACCTGCAACCGATGGGCCGTGTCAGACGCGAGCGCAGCAGTCGACGTTATTGGTACCAATAACGGCGCGCGCGAATTTTTGCATCACATAGTTGGTTTCATTCCCCGTCCCGCGTGAAGAGCCGGTGGTCTGAATCGCATCCGGGCCATACTTGGCCTTGATGGCGCTAAGGCGCGCGGCGACGTAATCGAGTGCCTCGTTCCAGCTGACGGCTTCCAGCTTGCCACCGCGCTCGCGGCGGATCATTGGGGTTTTCAGGCGCGGGGTAAGGATTTGGGTATCGTTAATAAAATCCCAGCCGTAGTAACCTTTCAGGCATAGCGTGCCCTGGTTGGTTTTCCCCTGTGCGGCCTCTGCCCGGACGATTTTGCCGTTATCGACCACCAGGTGGATCTTGCAACCTGAGGCACAATAAGGGCAAACCGTGACGACTTTTTTCATCAGTCTGCTCCAGTTAATCGAATCATTCGCACCCACTATGCAGCTTCTATGCCATGTTTTTTATAGGGGGTATACCCTGACTTTACGGCCCATTCGCGGCGAAAACCCTGACAAAAAGCAGCGAATCGTCAAAATTGACGTGTCGACAGGGCAGCGGATGTGACATGGGTTGAATTTCCGTCACTGAAAAAAACATTTGACTGGAGCCGGCGGCAGAATGGTTCAGACTTAACATAATCCCCTGACGGAAACATACGATGAAACCGGCGATTCTGGTGGTTGATGACGATACGGCAGTCTGCGAACTGCTTCAGGACGTGCTGAGCGAGCACGTCTTTAGCGTGCTTGTCTGCCATAACGGCCAGGATGCGCTGCGGCAGGTACAACAGGAGCCGAATATCGCGCTTGTGCTGCTGGATATGATGCTGCCGGATATCAACGGCCTGCAGGTTCTGCTGCAGCTGCAAAAGCAGCGACCGGCGCTACCGGTTGTGATGTTAACCGGGCTGGGCAGTGAGTCAGACGTGGTGGTGGGGCTGGAGATGGGGGCCGACGATTATATTGGCAAACCGTTTAACCCACGCGTGGTGGTTGCCCGCGTTAAAGCGGTATTGCGCCGTACCGGTGTGCTGGCTGCGGAAATCCCTGCAGCGCCCGTAGCGGGCATTGCTTTTAACGGATGGACGCTCGATACCACCCGCTGTGAGCTGAGCGATCCGCAGCGGAATACCGTGCCCTTAACCCAGGGTGAGTACGGCTTGCTGCTGGCGCTCACGCAAAATGCCCGCCGGGTGCTGAGCCGTGACCGGCTGCTTGAGCTGACCCACAGCGAAAGCGCCGACGTGTTCGACCGCACTATTGACGTGTTGATCATGCGCCTGCGCCGGAAAATCGAGGCTAACCCGCATCAGCCTGCGCTCATCAAAACCATCCGTGGGTTGGGTTATGTGTTTGCCACCGATGTTTCCCATAGCGAGAAAGCGGCCTAAGTATTCTCTTTGATAAAGCGCTGTAGCTCGTCGAGCGTTTTCGCGCCGTCAATCGCGTTGGCGGCCAGCAGGCTTGCCCGCGCGCAGGCGTGCGCCAGATAAATACTCTCCGTGAGCGGCAGCGATTCATGGCAACCGTATAAAAAGCCCGCGCAAAACGCATCGCCCGCGCCGACGCTGCCAATAATCTCGTCCTGCTCCAGCAGCCATGAAGGGATCCAGCGACCTTTTTCACCCGGCGCTTCACCCCATGCGCCTTCGGGGCAGTGGATCACCACCCGCTGGCAAACACCGGCCGCCAGCAGCTGCGAGGAGGCGTCGGCGATATGGGCCATGTTCAGCGCGTCGCTGTCGTCGCGCATCTCCAGCCCGCTAAACTCGCCGGCTTCCAGTTCGTTAATCACCAGATAATCCAGATGGCGCAGGGCAGGGAGCACCAGCGGCTGATAGCGCGGGTCGCCCTTACGGGAAACCAGATCGAGCGAGGTTTCGTACCCAAGATCGCGCATCTGCGCCAGCAGCCGCGCGCTGCGGGTGCCAAATTCGTCATCGGGCATATCCAGGCTGTCGAGCAGCAGCAGGTAGCCGAGATGGAAGATCTTCATCGATCCGTCTAAGCGATCAAAGGCGGGAAGATCCAGCAGGCGGTTGGCGCCCGGCGAGTGGAAGAAGGTGCGCTGTCCGCTGGGATCGGTCATCACCTGCGACATGGAGGTTGGTGCAAAGGTGGTGCGCTGTACGCGCTGGCGGTTGACGTGGTACTGGTCGAGCATCGCCAGAATGTAATCCCCGTCGCCGTCTTCGCCAATCAGCCCCACCGCCTGAAGCGGCAGGCCAACGTGCATTTTCGCCAGCGTCAGCAGCACGTTGAGCGGCGCCCCGCCGGTTGAGCGTTCGCTGTGGGTGATTTCAGCCAGCCAGCCGCGCTCCGGCCACTGCACGATCTGGTGGACGTGATCCACCAGCATGTTGCCTGCGGCGATGATGCCTTTTCGTTCCATCATGCTTGCCCCGCGCTACCGAAGATGCGCATCTGTTCGGCGACCGTATCCGTAATCGCCTCTTCTATCCCCAGCAGCAGCTCGGCAAACTCATCATACAGCGGCTGGCGCTTCGCCATGCGTTGTTCCACGGCGGCGAGTGCGGCCTGCGACATGCCGGTATAGAAGTTGATTTTATGAATGCCCAGCTCGATGGCGCGGCGGAAGTCGTCATCGCTAATCCCGGAGCCGCCGTGTAAAACCAGCGGTAGCCCTGTCTGCTGGCGAATGGCGTCCAGACGTGGGAAATCGAGTTTCGGCTCGCCCTTGTATTTGCCGTGCGCGTTGCCGATAGCAACCGCCAGCGCATCAATACCGGTTGAATCGACAAATTCGCGCGCCAGCTGCGGGTCGGTAAAGAACGCTTCATCCGCATGCCCGTAAAGCGCGCCGCCTTCATCACCACCGACCGCGCCCAGTTCCGCCTCCACCGACACGCCCACCGCGTGGCACATCTTCACCACCTCCCGCGTCTGGCGAATGTTTTCCTCATAGCTCAGCGTAGAGCCGTCGAACATCACCGAGCTGAACCCTAAGCGCAGGGCGCGAACCACCGCCTCGAAATGCAGGCCGTGGTCGAGATTGAGCACCACGGGAATATCGTGACGGGCGGCTTCGAACTTAACCGCTTCGACAAGCGAATCCAGAGACACGTACTTAAAATGCACTTCGGCGATGTTGATGATAAACGGCGAGCGTTCCTGCTTCGCGGCGGCGAACAGCGCGCGCAGGAAGTGGGAGTCGAGCACGTTAAACGCGCCCAGCGCATAGCGATGCGCCCTGGCGTGCTCCAGACCGTCGGCAAGAGAAATCAATGGCATCATTCACCCCTTATATCCGAAACAGGTTGTACTCGTTGCACAGCACCAGCAGCGCCGGTTCGTCTTCTTCGATGTGGTTATAGCGGGCAACGGGCTGCAAAAAGTGGTTGTCGTGCTCGTCGTCGTTTACCGATGATACCTCCCCAACCAGCACGTCACCGAAGCCGCGTTCGCCCCAGAAACTGTGGTAAAGACCGGGTGTGAGACAGATGCTTTCCCCTGGCGTGAGGCGCAGCTGGCTGCCGGGCGCGTGGGTCTGACGGCAGCCGTCGAGGGTGACCGTCACGTCGGTGTTTTCGGTCTCTTCATGCGCCCTGGCATTCCATAACTCAATAATCAGGTTCCCGCCGCCCCGGTTGATGATGTCTTCTCGTTTACGCCAGTGAAAATGCATCGGCGTGACCTGGCCGTCGCGCACGTGCATAATTTTTTCGGCATAGCCTTTTTCATACGGCATGCCGTTCGGTGAGCCGTTGCGCAGGGTAAACAGCGTCAGCCCCTCGGCGGCAAAGTTGTTGCCGCCGAACGCCGTCACGTCCCAGCCGAGCTTGAGGTCGAACACTTCCTGCCATGCGGCCTGGTCAAGCTGCTGCCATTTTGTGGGCGGAAAGCTGGCAAATGGCGGGAGATGCACGTCGTGCATGGAAAAGAACTGCCGCGTGTGGCCGAGAATTTCATTGATGTCGGAGCGTTTCATGGGGACTCCTTGAATTTTTGCAAAACCTTACCCCTCACCCTAACCCTCTCCCCAAAGGGGAGAGGGAACTTGAACACCCTCTCCCCTTTGGGGAGAGGGCTGGGGTGAGGGGCTTACTTAACCGTCCAACCCTTATACGTACCGACGTTCTTTTTATCGATCATCGTCACCGGGATCAGCACAGGCGCTTTCGGCGCAGGTTTGCCCTGAAGAATGTCATAGCCGATCTCCACCGCTTTTGCCGCCATCACCTGCGGATCTTGCGCCGGGGTTGCGACAAACAGGGAGTTTTCCCGCTTCAGCGCTTCCTCACCGTCCGGGGAACCATCCACGCCGACAATAAAGAACTCATTGCGCTGAGCCTGCTTCGCGGCCAGATCGGCACCGATCGCGGTCGGATCGTTAATCGCAAACACGCCGTCGATCTTCGGATTGGCCGCCAGCAGGGAGGTCATGACTTCCAGACCGCCTTCACGACTGCCCTTGGCGTTTTGGTTATCCGAGAGCACCTTGATATCCGGATGTTTTTTGAATTCCGTCTGACAACCTTCCACGCGGTTTTGCACCGCAGAGACCGGTGGTCCGTTGATGATCACCACGTTGCCTTTGCCTTTCAGGCGGTCGGTAATGTACTTACAGGCCATTTCGCCTGCCTGAGTGTTATCGGAGGTGATGGTCGCATCAGCCCCTTCCGCCGCCACGTCAACCGCAACGACCACGATCCCGGCGTCCTTCGCGCGTTTTACCGCCGGGCCGATCCCTTTGGAATCCGCGGCATTGAGGATGATCATGTCTACTTTCGCGGCAATAAAGTTGTCGATCTGCGCCACCTGTTGGCCCAGATCGTAACCGCTGGAGACCAGCGTCACCTTGACGTTATCGCCCGCCAGCTTGCGCGCTTCCAGCTCGGCACCTTTGGTGATCTGCACGAAGAACGGGTTAGCCAGGTCGCCCACCGTCACGCCGATGGACTTCAGATCTTTTGCCTGCGCAAACGGTGTTGCGGCCAGCAGCGCGCCAGCACAGAGCGCGGTCACTAAGGGTTTCAAACGCATATTGTTTTCCTCGAAGCTGTAGGGTTTTGTTGTTATGCACTTTGATGGTGTCGGGTACGGTATTTGTCGATCAGCACCGCTATGATGATCACCGCCCCTTTGATCACCAGTTGCCAGAAGTAGGAGACGCCCATCAGCGTCATGCCGTTATTGAGGGTGGCGATGATCAGCGCCCCCACCAGCGTGCCGGTGATCGTGCCGATCCCGCCGACGAAGCTGGTGCCACCGAGGATCACCGCTGCTATCGCATCCAGCTCGTAACCCATGCCGAGGTTACCGTTGGCGCTGTAGAGGCGTGAGGCGCTCATCACGCCGCCTAAGCCCGAGAGCAGGCCGCTCATACCGTACACGAACAGCAGCACCAGCCAGACCTTGATGCCCGTTAAGCGCGCCGCCTGCATATTGCCGCCGACCGCGTAAATGTGAACGCCAAGCGTAGTGCGGCGCAGGATGAACCAGCAGATAGCAATGACCGCCAGGGCAATGACCACCAGCCACGGAATGGGGCCAAGGTAGTTATTGCCGATCCACTCAAAGCTGATGTTCGAGTTGATCACCGTCGTACCGTCCGCCAGCAGGTAGGCCGCGCCGCGCAGGGCCGTATAGGTGCCAAGCGTGACGATAAACGGCGGCAGCCCGGCAAAGGCCACCAGCGCGCCGTTGAACAGCCCCAGCACCATGCCGAGCATCAGCGCCGCCGGAATGGAGAGCATGGCGAACTCCGGGATAAGCGACACCACCATCGCCGCCACCGCCGTGGTGCCCAGTATTGAGCCGACGGAGAGGTCAATCCCGCCGGTTAAAATGATGAAGGTCATCCCCGCCGCCAGCACGATGTTGATCGACGCCTGACGGGTAATATTGAGCAGGTTACTTTCGGTAAAGAAGTTAGGCGCGATAAAGCCAAAAACCGCCACAATCAGGATTAATATCGGCAAAATGCCGACCGTTTGCATCAGATCGCTCATCAGCATTTTTTTTGCGGAGGCGGATTTTGCCACCTGCTGCGGATGGGTTGGAGTTGTCATGATTGCACCGCCTGATGATGAGTGTCGTTCACGCCGGTTGCCAGCGTCATAATGTTTTCCTGAGAGATGTCGCGCCCGTGAAGTTCACCCGCAATACTGCCTTCCCGCATCACGTAGACCCGGTCACTCATGCCTACCACTTCCGGCAGCTCGCTGGAGATCATCAGAATTGCGACTCCTTTGCGGGCCATCTGGTTCATGATGCGGTAGATCTCGCTTTTCGCGCCGACGTCCACGCCGCGCGTGGGTTCGTCCAGAATCAGAATGCGCGGGCCGATTGCCACCCAGCGGGAGATCAGCAGTTTTTGCTGATTGCCGCCGGACAGCCCGCCTGCGCGCACCTGAGAATGCGGTACGCGGATGTTAAGTAGGGCAATGGCGTCATCGGAAATGGCCTGCGCTTTTTTGCGGTTTAACATGCCGAAGGTGGCGTCGCGCTCCAGCGTCGCCATGGTGATGTTCTCCTGCGCCGCCAGCTCCAGAAACAGCCCCTGCTCCTTGCGGTTTTCGGTGAGAAAACCGATGCCGTTTTCGATGGCCGCGCGCGGGGAGTGGATCACCACCGGCTCGCCGTCTACCTCAATCATGCCGCCGGTGGCTTTACGCACGCCGAAGATGAGCTGCGCCAGCTCGGAGCGTCCGGCCCCGACCAGGCCTGCCAGCCCGACGATTTCGCCGGAACGTACCTGCAGACTGCACGGCTGTACTTTTTTACCGTCGGTGAGGTGGTGGACGTTGAGACGCGGGCTGCCGAGGGGAATATCACGCTCTTTGTTGAACAGGTCGCTTAACGGGCGGCCCACCATCATGCGCACCAGCTCAGAAGCATTCAGCTTGTCGCGCGTCAGGCTGCCGACGTACTGCCCGTCACGCAGAACGCTGACGCGGTCAGAGAGTTCATACACCTCCGCCATGCGGTGGCTGATGTAGATGATCGCCATCCCTTCATCGCGCAGGCGCAAAATCAGTTCAAACAGGCGATGCGTTTCCCGCGAGGAGAGGGCGGCGGTGGGTTCATCCATCACCAGAATGCGGCTGTTGCGGTGCAGCGCGCGGGCAATTTCCACCTGCTGCTGCTCGGCGATGGTCAGCTTCATCACCATGTCGGTGGCAGTGAACTGTGCGCCGAGGCGCTCAATCACCGCCTGCGCCTGGGCCGCCATCTCTTTGCGCTGCACCATCCCGCCGCGCGACAGCTCGCTGCCAAGAAAGATATTTTCGGCAACGGTTAGATTAGGCGCGAGCTGCATCTCCTGATAAATCAGGGTAATGCCTGCGGCCAGCGCATCTTTCGGCCCTTTAATGTGAAACGGCTGACCGTCGATCAGGATCTCACCGCTGGTGGCGGTATAGGCTCCCGCGAGGATTTTCATCAACGTGCTTTTTCCCGCGCCGTTTTCACCCATCAGCGCGTGGATCTCTCCAGGAAAGACCGTCAAATCCACACCCTTGAGCGCGTGGAAACTGCCAAACGTTTTGGCAATGCTGCGCATCTCTAATACCGGGGTTCTGCTCATGGCGGATCTCCTGCGAATGCCGATATCTGCACTTCATCACAGGTGCGTAAATGCAAAATGTCAGAAGCCGTTCATATTTGTCATAGTTATGAATAGCTAATGTGGATCACAGTTACGGAGCTAACATGTCCTCACACCGCCCCCCTTTTTTCGCCAGCGCCCGCGGACGCCTGCTGATTTTTAATCTGCTGGTGGTCGCCGTGACGCTGATGGTGAGCGGCGTGGCGGTACTCGGCTTTCGTCATGCCAGCCAGATCCAGGAGCAGGTGCAGCAGCAAACGCTGGATGACATGACCGGTAGCATGAACCTGGCCCGTGATACCGCAAACGTAGCAACGGCGGCGGTGCGGCTTTCGCAGGTAGTCGGGGCGCTGGAGTACAAAGGTGAAGCCGAGCGGTTGAAGCAGACCCAAATGGCATTGCGGCACTCGCTGGAACAGCTTGCCGAGGCACCGCTGGCGCTGCAGGAGCCGGCGCTGGTGGCTCGAATCATTCAGAGAAGTAATGAGTTGCAGCAGAGTGTGAACGGGATGCTGGAGCGCGGACAGCGACGTCATCTGGAGCGGAACGCACTCCTTAGCGCGCTCTACCAGAGCCAGAGCTACCTGCGCCATTTGCAGGATATTAACCGTCGTTACGACAGCAACGTGCCGGATGCGCAGCAGCTTCTGGAAATGGACAGGCTGATCGCCGCCGCCATTGATACCCCTTCGCCGCGCGCGACGGTTCATCAACTGGACGCCGTGACGGCAACGCTGCCCCGGAGCGCCATACAGCCGGTCGTGAACGCGGTCCTGCCCGATTTCAACGACGAGCTGCAAAAGCTTGCTCCGCTGTCGAAACAGCTGGAAGAGAGCGACCTGTCGATCAGCTGGTATATGTTCCACATCAAGGCGCTGGTGGCGATCCTCAACAGTGACATCAATCAGTACGTCGAGCAGGTGGCGCAGGCCTCCCGGCTTCGCACTGCCCAGAGTCATCACGAGCTGCAATCCATCAGCGTGTTTATCAGTATTTTCGCCGTGCTGGCGCTGATCATCACCGGGTGCGCCTGCTGGTATATCTACCGTAACCTGGGTTCTAACCTGACGGCCATATCCCGGGCGATGTCGCGCCTGGCCCACGGGGAGCAGGATGTTTCAGTGCCTGCGCTACAGCGGCGCGATGAGCTGGGTGAACTGGCGCGCGCGTTTAACGTTTTTGCCCGCAATACCGCCTCGCTTGAGCACACCACGCGCCTGCTGAAGGAAAAAACCACGCAGATGGAGATCGACCGCGTTGAGCGTCAGGGGCTTGAAGAGGCACTGCTGCACAGCCAGAAGATGAAGGCCGTCGGGCAACTGACCGGCGGGCTGGCGCATGATTTTAACAACCTGCTGGCGGTGATCATCGGCAGCCTTGAACTCACCGACCCCGAGTCAAAAGACGCGCCGCGCATTACCCGGGCGCTGAAGGCGGCCGAACGCGGCGCACTGCTGACCCAGCGCCTGCTGGCGTTTTCCCGCAAGCAATCCCTGACGCCGCATGGGGTAGAGATGCTGCCGCTGCTGGAGAACCTCCGGGAACTGATGCGCCACTCCCTGCCTGCCACTCTCACGCTCGAGATTGAAGCACAATCCCCGGCGTGGCCCGCGTGGATTGACGTTAGCCAGCTGGAAAACGCCATCATCAACCTGGTGATGAACGCGCGTGATGCGATGGAAGGGCAAAGCGGCGTAATTAAAATTCGGACCTGGAATCAGCGTGTCACCCGCAGCGACGGGCGCAGGCAGGATATGGTGGCGCTGGAGGTCATTGACCGCGGCAGCGGCATGTCGCAGGAGGTAAAATCCCGGGTCTTTGAACCGTTCTTCACCACCAAACAGACCGGAAGCGGGAGCGGGTTAGGCCTGTCGATGGTGTACGGCTTTGTGCGCCAGTCCGGCGGTCGCGTGGAGATTGAAAGCGCGCCGGGGCAGGGAACGACCGTTCGGCTTCATCTCCCGCGCTCGGTGCTGCCTGCCGCTGCTGCTGATGAAGCGCTGTCAGCCACCGCCTCTGTCGATAACGAGCGGCTGGTCCTGGTGCTGGAAGATGAGGCGGATGTCCGTCAGACCCTGTGTGAGCAGCTGCATCAGCTTGGTTACCTGACGCTGGAAGCGGATAACGGTGAACAGGCTTTGAACATGCTGGAGGCATCACCGGATATTGGCATGTTTATCAGCGACCTGATGTTGCCCGGCAGCCTCAGCGGAGCCGAGGTGATTAACCATGTGCGTAATCATTATCCGCAGCTTCCGGTGTTGCTGATCAGTGGGCAGGATTTACGTCCGGCGCATAACCCGCAATTGCCGGACGTTCAGTTACTGCGTAAGCCGTTTACGCGGGTGCAGCTGGCGCAGGCGCTGCGGAAAGTCTGTTTATAAGCGGCGCTATTTAGGAATTCATCAAGAGCGTGACTAAACCGGATGATGCTAATCTGCGCAAAATTTGGCAGATTGGGATATAAAGGGAACTATGCCGGTACTTACAAGAGGGGACTCACAAATGATCGTGATGCCTACAACTTACAGCCCAAAGACCGTAGCAAGGTCATTCAAGCTCGTTGATGAATTCGTGCTCTCCGGGCGAGTGTTACATGTCATTTTTGATAGCCAGACGCCAAGGGCTGCGATTATTGGAGCGGATGTCGAAACCTTCGATGGTGTGCCTCGGCATCGGGTTGTTGCTGCCCTGGATTTACAACGTAAAACGCATTTGGGTGAAGATGTCATTGCTGTCGAGCGCTGTTGGGAAGATGCCAACGTTATTCAGGTAGAAGGTATATGCGTTGATCCCGCCGAGCGTGACAAGGGACTGGCAACTCGCCTGTATGAAGCCCTGGTATTACAGTGTGGCGTGACGCTTGTCAGTTACTTTGAACAATATGATGGTAGCAAGGTTATCTATGACGGAGGTTGTATACTCGAAGATCGTATCTGGAGCCATTCGCCGGATCAAAATGTTATGGCATTGTACTGGTTGCAGAAAACAAACAGCGTGCGAATCAACTAATGGAAGATCCAGGACACACCTGAATTTGAGATTCCTCCGCTACCCCCGTTCCCTGCCGTTCATTATCGTAAAGCCAGTTCACCTGCGAGTCTGGCCTTATGAAACGTTACTCAACTGCTTTGTTATTCGGTCTGCTGTCACTCACCAGCCAACTGGCTCATGCCGATATTGTTGATGATGCTATTGGCAACATTCAGCAGGCGATCAACGATGCTTATAATCCCAGCAGCAGTCGCAGCAGCGATGACAATGACGATCGTTATGACCGCAACCGACAGACCGACAGTCGCCAGTACGACGATCGTCGTCGGCAGCTGGAAGACCGGCGCCGCCGTTTAGACGAGCGTCAGCGTCAGTTGGATGACGATCGCCGTCGGTTAGAAGAGGATGAGCGCAGGTTAGAAGACGATTACGACCGAGGTTAAGTGCGGCCTGTTGCCCTCACCCCAACCCTCTCCCACGGGAGAGGGAGAAAACCTAATCCAGCACCAAAACCATCCCGTCATAGCCCGCTTCTATGCCCTGCGGTAGCGGGTTATTCATCATCCACACGTCAAACTGATGGCTGATGTGCGTCAGGATCACCTGCGGGCAGCCAATCACCTCATTTAGCGCAATCACGGTGTTCAGGTCGCAATGGTTTCGCGGCGTCTCTTCGCGCGGCCCATGGCTGCAGTCGATAATTAACGCCTGCGGCTGGTTGTTGAGCAGGAATTTCACCGTTTTTTCCGGCAACCCGACGGTGTCGGAAAGCCATGCTACACGGCTGTGGGCGGACTCCAGCAGATACCCGAACGTGAGTTTTGAATGGTTAAGCGGTAGCGGAGTGACCCGTAGTCCCTGGAGCTCAAACATCACAAACGGCTCTACCGTGTGGCTGAAATCCAGAATCCCCGGATGTTTAAACAGGTCGTCGCATCCCGCGTCGTCCGGCGGACCGTAAACCGGAATGGTCGCGCCAACACCCCAGCGCAGGGGGAATAACCCCTGGACGTGATCCATATGGTAATGGGTCAGCAAAAACTGCTGGAAGCTGCCCGCGGGCCAATCGTCCATCAGGTGCGGAATGCCCGCGTCCAGCAGCGTCACCGCATCGTTGAATTTGACCACCGCGCTACAGGGGCGACGGCGATAGTTGTCCTGCAGGCGCGCCCGGCGACACGCCGCACAGTCGCAGCCAAAGACCGGCACCAACTGGGCACCACCCGTTCCCGTCAACGTGATTGTCAGACTCATAACGCACCTCTACAGCGGTTTGGTGAATCGGAAATGGCTCTGCGTATATCCTTCACGAACGTAAAAACGGTGCGCGTCAGTGCGCTTCACGCTGGTGGAAAGTTCGGTCAGCTCCGCACCGGCCTGTCGTGCCACCTCTTCCGCCCAGGCCAGCAGCTGACTTCCCACCTTTAACCCACGCGCCTGCGGCATCACGACCAGCTCCTGGATCTCGCCGATCCAGCGCGCGTGATGGAGGTGAAACTGCATGTGCAGACCGATCATGCCGATGACCTGTCCCTCTATCTCCGCAAGCTGGTAGCGCATGTTGTGATCCTGCAAATTGGCAAGATAGCCCGCGTGAAACGCCTGGCGATCGAACTCTGCCTGCTTAAGCTCGCAGATCAGGGCGTAAACACTCTGCGCATCGTCGGCGGTGGCGGGGCGAAGCTGGCAGTCAGGCATGCTGTTTCTCCTTGTGACGAATAAGCGATAAAAAAGTATCGACTGACTGTAGCAAACTTCCGTCGTTATTGAGGATGTGGCAGTCTGACGGGGTATAGCGGGCCGCACGCTCAAGCCGCTGATCGATCTCACGGGCCGATTCACGCCCCCGACTCTGCAGCCGGCTGCGCAAGACGTCCGGCGAAACCTGCAGACAGACCGGCAGCAGGGCCGCCCCATAGCGGGCCCGCGCTTGTGGCAGATGCGCACGTGAGCCGTTAACCAGCACGTCGAAGCCCGCATGCAGCCACAGATCGGTCTCAATGCCGATCCCATAGTAATAACCGTTGGCATGCCAGCTGAGCGCCAGCAGGTTTTGCCCGGCACGGATGAAAAACTCCTGCTCGCTCAGGGCGATATGGTTTTCACTCCCTGCATTGGCCGCGCGGGTAATATAGCGATGCGCCACCAGCAATTGCGGATGTTCCCGCTGCCGCAAGGTAGACAGCAGGCTGTCCTTACCGGAGCCGGAGGGCCCCATTAACCAGATGAGCCTTCCCATCAGAACACCCTTTTACCCTGACGCCAGACGTGGTCGATATGGATGTGCTCCCCCTTGCGGTGGGCCAGCACCAGATCCGCGCGTTTACCCTCGGCGATTTCCCCGCGATCCTGAAGATTGAGCGCCGAGGCTGGGTTTTTCGTCACCAGGCGAATCGCCTGCGGCAGCGTAAAGCTGTTGCCCTCGTCGTCGGCCACCCGGAACGCCGCATCCAGCAGGCTGGCGGGGTAGTAGTCGGACGAGAGAATATCCAGCAGGCCAAGCGCGGCAAGCTTGCTGGCCGCGACGTTACCGGAGTGCGATCCGCCACGCACGATGTTCGGTGCCCCCATCAGCACGTTCATGCCGTGCTTGCGGGAGGCTTCAGCCGCTTCAAACGTGGTGGGAAATTCGGCGATCACGCTGCCAAGCTGGTGGGATTCGAGCACGTGATCGTGTGTGGCGTCGTCATGGCTGGCCAGCGCGATATTGCGGTCACGACACATCGCGGCAATCCTGAGACGGTTAGGCTGCGACCATTGTGCCGCAAGCTGAAGCTGCTCTTCTTCGTAACGGGCCATTTCTGCATCGTTGAGAGAATATTTGCCCTGATAGTATTCGCGATATTTCTCAATATTGGCGAACTGGCGCTGCCCCGGCGAGTGGTCCATCAGGGAGACCAGCGAGACCGGTTCGCGACCAACCAGCTTTTCAAACAGCGGCAGGGTGGTGTGATGCGGCAGTTCGCAGCGCAGATGCAGGCGGTGCTCGGCGCGGTTGAGGCCGCGCTTTTGCGTCTCTTCCACGGCGTTAATCATCTTTTCGAGATTTTCCAGGCGATCGCCGCCGTCGCGTACGTCGCCAATGGCCACCGCGTCCAGCACCGTGGTGATGCCGCTGGCGACCATCAGCGCGTCATGGCTACTCATTGCCGAATGGGCGGGCCAGTCCACCTTCGGACGCGGGGTGAAGAATTTGTCCAGATTATCGGTATGCAGCTCAATCAGCCCCGGCAGTAGCCAGCCGCCTTCACCGTCCATCGCTTCAGGGGAGCGGCTCGGGGTTTCGGCAAAGGCGCGGATGACGCCGTCCTGGATTTCTATCGAGCCATCAACGACTTCATTTTCCAGCACCAGCTTGACGTTATTGATAATCATGTGTGGGTCCCCATCGGGTGCAATCTGTCCGCCACGCGGGAGCGAACGGCGTCGTCGTGGAAGATCCCGACGATCGCCGCCCCGCGCGCTTTAGCCTGTTCGATCAGCTCCACCACGGCCGCGCTGTTTTTGTTGTCCAGCGAGGCGGTAGGTTCATCCAGAAGTAAAATCGGGTAGTCGACAATAAAGCCGCGGGCGATATTGACGCGCTGCTGCTCGCCGCCGGAAAAGGTCGACGGGGCAAGGTGCCACAGGCGCTCCGGCACGTTGAGGCGCGTCAGCAGGCTGGTGGCTTTGGCGGCGCAGGTTTCGCGCGGCACGCCGAGATCCAGCAGCGGCTGCATCACCACGTCCAGGGAGGAGATCCGTGGGATCACCCGCAGAAACTGGCTTACCCAGCCGATCGTCGTGCGGCGCACTTCCAGCACTTTACGCGCGGGGGCCTGCACCAGATCGACCCACTCATCATTGTGGCGAATGTGAATATGGCCTTCGTCCGGCAGGTAGTTAGCGTACAGGGAGCGCAGCAGGGTGGATTTACCGCTGCCGGAATGGCCGTGCAGCACCACGCATTCGCCGTTGCTGACCTCTAACGAGGCATTTTGCAGTACCGGCAGGCGCACGCCGTTTTGCTGGTGGAGCACAAAGGTCTTACTTACGTTTTGTACGTGGATCATGTTGGCCTCGTGGCGTTTTCTTGCCGGGTGGCGCTTCGCTTACCCGGCCTACAAATAGCGCAGTCCGTAGGCCGGGTAAGGCGAAGCCGCCACCCGGCAACAGCAACCTCAGTTCTGCAATACGGATGACACCAGCAGCTGGGTATACGGATGGTGTGGATCGTCGAGCACCCGGTCGGTTAACCCACTTTCCACCACCTGGCCCTGCTTCATTACCAGCAGACGGTCCGCCAGCAGGCGCGCGACGCCCAAATCGTGGGTGACAATCACCACCGCAAGGTTCAGCTCCACCACCAGACCGCGCAGCAGGTCGAGCAGGCGCGCCTGTACGGAGACGTCCAGCCCACCGGTGGGTTCATCCATAAACACCAGCTTCGGATGGGTGACCAGATTGCGGGCAATCTGCAGACGCTGCTGCATGCCGCCGGAGAAGGTCGTTGGCAGGTCGTCGATCCGCGAGGCGGGGATTTCAACCTCCTCCAGCCAGTGCTGGGCGGTGGCGCGGATGTTGCCGTAGTGGCGCGCGCCGGTGGCCATCAGGCGTTCGCCGATGTTGCCTCCCGCCGACACCTGACGGCGCAGACCGTCCATCGGGTGCTGATGCACCACGCCCCACTCGGTGCGCAGCAGGCGGCGGCGCTCGGCCTCGCTCATGCCGTACAGCGAGGCGCCCTCATACAAAATGTCGCCGTTCTGCGGCGTCAGGCGCGCAGAGATGGACTTCAGCAGGGTGGTTTTGCCGGAGCCGGACTCGCCGACAATCCCCAGCACTTCGCCCGGCCACAGCTCGAATGACACATCGCTGAAGCCTTTGCCCGGCGCATAAAGGTGGGTCAGGTTATTAACCGAAAGCAGCGGTTTCATTGGCTGTTCGCCTCGCTCTGTTGGCGGCAGTAATCGGTGTCGGAGCAGACAAACATCCGTTTGCCCGTGTCGTCCAGCACCACTTCGTCCAGATAGCTGTGTTTGGATCCGCAGATGGCGCACGGCTCGTCCCACTCCTGCACCGTAAACGGGTGATCGTCGAAATCCAGGCTTTCCACGCGGGTGTAAGGCGGAACGGCGTAGATGCGTTTTTCGCGCCCGGCGCCGAACAGCTGCAGGGCGGGCATCATGTCCATCTTCGGGTTATCGAATTTCGGAATTGGAGACGGATCCATCACGTAGCGCCCGTTGACCTTCACCGGGTAGGCGTAGGTGGTGGCGATATGGCCGAAGCGGGCGATATCCTCATACAGCTTCACCTGCATGACCCCGTACTCTTCCAGCGCATGCATGGTGCGGGTTTCGGTTTCGCGCGGCTCGATAAAGCGCAGCGGCTCCGGGATCGGCACCTGGAAAATCAAAATCTGATCTTCTGTCAGCGGGGTTTCGGGAATGCGGTGGCGGGTCTGGATCAGCGTCGCGTCTTCGGTTTTTTCGGTGGTGTTGACGCCGGTTACCCGCTGGAAGAAGTTGCGGATCGACACGGCGTTTGTGGTGTCGTCTGCACCCTGGTCAATGACCTTCAGCACGTCCGCCTCGCCGATTACGCTGGCGGTAATCTGAATACCGCCCGTGCCCCAGCCGTAGGGCATCGGCATTTCGCGACCGCCGAACGGCACCTGATAGCCCGGAATAGCCACCGCTTTAAGTATGGCGCGGCGGATCATGCGTTTGGTTTGCTCATCCAGGTAAGCAAAGTTATAGCCGCTTAAGTTAGCCATTGGCGCGCTCCCGTTGCAGGCGTTTCAGCAGTTCCAGTTCGGCCTGGAAATCGACGTAGTGCGGTAGCTTGAGGTGCGAGACAAAACCGGCGGCCTCAACGTTATCCGCGTGGGCCAGCACAAACTCTTCGTCCTGCGCCGGGCCTGCAACGTGCTCGCCGTAGTCCGGTGCCTGGAGTGCGCGGTCAACCAGCGCCATCGCCATGGCCTTGCGCTCGCCGAGGCCGAACACCAGCCCGTACCCGCGGGTAAAGTGCGGGTCTTCATTTTCGGGCGCGACAAAACCGTTCACCATTTCGCATTCGGTCATCAGCAGTTCGCCGACGTTTACCGCAAAACCCAGCTCTTCCGGCACAATTTCGACATCGATGTAACCGCTGCGAATTTCGGCTGCAAACGGGTGGTTGCGCCCGTAGCCGCGCTGGGTGGAGTAGGCCAGCGCCAGCAGATAGCCTTCGTCGCCGCGCATCAGCTGCTGCAGGCGGGACGCGCGCGAGCACGGGTAAACCGGCGGCGTACGGGTGATGTCATCCGGCTGCGTGCCTGAATCTTCCTCCGTCTTCGCCAGGCCCTGATTTGCCAGCAGGCTGAAAACGTGCGGAGACGGTTCCTGTACGGCGTCAGTTGTGTTGAGCGGCGGCGCTTCACCGTTCGCCAGCAGGGTAAAATCGAGCAGTCGATGGGTGTAGTCGTAGGTAGGGCCAAGCAGCTGGCCGCCGGGGATGTCTTTATAAACGGCAGAAATGCGGCGCTCCAGGCGCATCTCCGCCGTATTCACCGGCTCGCTGACCGCCAGTTTGGCAAGCGTAGTGCGGTAGGCGCGCAGCAGGAAGATGGCTTCCACGTTATCGCCGCTGGCCTGCTTCAGGGCCAGCGCCGCCAGCTCGCGGTCGGCGACGCCGCCTTCGGTCATCACGCGGTCGACGGCAAGGTTTAGCTGCTGTTCAATCTGGGCGACGCTCAGCTCGGGAAGCCGTTCATCGCCCCGTCGTCTGTGCGCCTGTAGCGCATGGGCGGCGGCGATGGCCTTCTCGCCACCTTTGACGGCAACGTACATCAGCACACCTCCACGTGGGTGGTCCGCGGGATTGCCAGCAGGCGCTCGCCGCAGGTCAGGATCAGATCAATGCCTAGCGGGAACGGGTGCGGGCGCTCGGTAAGCTCGTGAATGATGCATTCCGGCAGCTGCGGCGCGACCATGCGCTCGTCGGCGATGCCTGCGCCCGTCAGACGCAGCATGCGGCCGCCGCTCAGGCTGGAGACCTGCAGGATCAGCGTGGCGCTGGTCTCCGGGGCGACGGCGCTGCCTTCGCTCAGGGCGTTGAGCTGTTCATGGCTGATTTGCTCGTCGGCCACGGCGAAAACTGCCTGCTGCGGCTGATCGACCAGCGGGGCACTGGTGTGAAAACGCAGGTTCTGGCTGGCGATATCGTTCGACAGCGCGCCCGAGAGCCACACCGGGGTGTCGTTGTCGGCAAGCGTCAGCAGCACGCTGGTGGTCGCCAGATTCAGCGGCAGCCAGCCCTGGGAGAGCTGGTGCAGCGAGACGATCACGCCCGGCTCGCTCATCGCTTTCAGCAGGCGACGAAAACTGTGTTGGGCATCCTGGACGGCCAGGGTAAAAGCAGGTTGAAGCGTCATGCGTTGTCTCCGCGAACGAGCGTAAAGAAGTCGACCCGGCTGGTGTTCACTTCGGCCTGACGTGCGGCAATGCGCGCGGCGCGGTCGGCTTCCAGCGGGGTAATAAGGGTTTCCATTAACGTCTGGAAATAGGGTTGTTCCTGTAAAAGCGCGTCGATCACCGCGCAGCGCTCGGCGTGGGCCTTATCGCGCCCCAGCACGTAGCTGTAGCCCAGCGTGCCGCTGTTCAGACGGATCGCGGCGCGGGTGAGGGTGGCATCTCCGGCGAAAAAGCGCTCGCCGGTGCCACCCATGCGCGCCTGGATCTGCACGAGGCCGATCTCCGGGGCGCGGAGGGTGTCGTAATCGGGCGCCAGGCTAAGGGCGTTCATGCGGACAGAGAGCGCGGCAGGCTGGCTGTGGGCCAGCACGCGCATCCAGCGCTGTCGGGTGGAGGTGTCGAAGTGCATTCAGTGCTCCATGGTGAATTCGATCATGTCGGCGCGGGTCAGGCTGACGGAGTATTCCGTCGCGTTGATCTCGCCATCACGGTGGTTGAGGGTGCGTACGCAGAGCAGCGGGGCCATATTGGGGATTTCGAGCACCTTGCTCTCTTTTGCCTGCGCCCGGCGCGCGCTGATGCGCGTCTGGGTACGCTTAAGCGCAATGCCTGTCGCACCCTGAAGAAAATCATGCAGCGAGCCGCTGGAGAAATGCTGCAGCACCGGCCAGAGGGCAAGGTCTGCAAAGTAGTGGTCTATCTGACAGACCGCGACGCCGTTGACCCGGCGCAACGTGCGCAGGTGGATGACGTTGTCGCCCTCCTGAATGCCCAGTGCGTCCGCCACGTGGCTGGAGGCCGGGCGCAGCACCGACAGCAGCTTTTCGCTGGTCGGGTGGCTGCCCTGATCCAGCAGGTTCTGGCTAAAGCGCGCCTGGGCGTTGAGCGGGTAGTCAAACGGGCGCATCAGCACCAGGACGCCTACGCCCTGGCGACGCTGCACCCAGCCGCGCTCGACCAGTTGGTCAATGGCGCGGCGCAGGGTGTGGCGGTTCACTTCGTAGCGGTCGGCAAGCTGCTGTTCAGCAGGCAGGTAGTCTCCGCAGCGGTAGTGCGTGCGCAGCTCCACTTCGAGCTTTGCCGCAATCTCTTGCCAGCGGGTTGGGTAACTGGTCGGATGTCTGGATAAGTGCATAGAAAACAAAGCCTCGCTTCTCAGATGAAGTGCTTACGCAAACGTTGAGAGAGGAAATCCAGCAGGCTGACGGTGACGATAATGAGCACCATCAATGCGCAGGTTTGCTGGAACTGGAAACCGCGAATCGCTTCCCACAGGGTGACGCCAATCCCGCCAGCACCGACCATGCCGACGACGGTGGCAGAGCGGACGTTGGACTCAAAGCGGTACAGGGAGTAGGAGATCAGCAGCGGCATCACCTGTGGCAGGACGCCGTAAAGGATCTCTTCGATTTTGTTGGCGCCTGTTGCGCGGATGCCTTCCACCGGGCCGGGCTCTATGGCTTCGACCGCTTCGGAGAGCAGCTTGGAAAGCACGCCGGTGGTGTGGATGAACAGTGCCATCACGCCGGCGAACGGGCCCAGGCCAACGGCGACCACGAACAGCATCGCAAAGACCATTTCGTTGATGGCGCGACAGGCGTCCATCAGGCGACGCATCGGCTGGTATATCCACCACGGCACGATGTTTTCGGCGCTCATCAGGCCAAATGGAATAGACAGAACAACGGCAAGGGCGGTGCCCCAGACGGCGATTTGCAGGGTGGTCGCCATTTCGCCGAGGTAGTCCTGCCACTGGCTGAAGTCCGGCGGGAAGAAATCGGCAGCGAAGGTCGCCATGTTGCCGGAGTCTTTGACCAGCAGCAGCGGGTCCATTTCCGCGCCCTTCCAGGAGATAACGAGCACCGCCAGCAAAATGGCCCAGCTTATGAGCGAGAACCAGCTGCGCTTCGGCGGTGGGAGGGTGATGGTTTGCATGTTGGCTCCTTTGGTTTTATGTCCCCTCACCCCGACCCTCTCCCCAAAGGGGCGAGGGGGAAAAGACCGCACCGTGCAGTCCCCTCTCCCCTATGGGGAGAGGGTTAGGGTGAGGGGGAGAAAAGCGTTACTGCACCGCTTTATTCACGCTCGTCATCGCACCGAGCGCGGCGGTCAGGCGGTCGAGGTCTTCCAGCTGGGCCTGAATGGTGGCCACTTTGCTGGTCTTCTCCTCGTCCTTCAGACCTTTGTTGTCCTTCACGCCCTGCATCTCTTTAAACAGCGCCAGCTGACGAATCGGAACCAGCTGCAGGTCGCTTGACGGGCGGAACGGTGCCCAGCCCAGACGCTCCAGGACCGCTTTCTCTTCCGGCGTTTTGCCATAGGTCATGAAGAAGTCGTACACCTTGTCCTTGGTGCTTTCAGACAGGTTTTTACGCCAGACAATCGGGTCGCCGGGGATCAGCGGCGATTTCCAGATAACCTTGATCTCTTTCAGCTTGTCCGGTGCGGAGGTTTTCAGCTTGTCGAGGTTCTCGGTGTTGTTAGTGGCAACGTCCACCTGCTTGTTGGCCACGGCCAGGGCGTTGGTTTCGTGGCTGGCGTTCACCGTGCGTTTGAAGTCGCTGGCGGAGGCGTTGTTTTTGGCGAAAACGTAGTAGCCAGGGACAAGGTAACCGGAGGTGGAGTTCGGGTCGCCGTTGCCGAAGGTCAGCTCTTTGCGTTTGGCGAGCATGTCATTGAGGTTGTTGATCGGGCTGTCTTTGTTCACGATCAGCACGCTCCAGTAGCCCGGGGAGCCATCTGCCGCAACGGTCTGGGCAAAGACCTGGCCGTTCGCGCGGTCCACCGCTTCCATGGCGGAGAGGTTGCCGTACCAGGCGATGTCCACTTTGTTGAAGCGCATCCCCTGGATGATGCCCGCGTAGTCCGGGGCGAAGAAGGCGTTCACTTTGATCCCCAGTTTGGTTTCCATATCTTTCAGGAACGGTTCCCACTGAGGCTTCAGGTTCTGCTGTGATTCCGTCGAAATAATGCCGAAGTTCAGCGCTTTTTCCTGCTCTTGTGCATACGCCGGGCTTAACAGGGTGCTGAGGCTGAACATGCTGGTAAAGGCCAGCGCGGCAACGGCTTTGTAGCTCATGTACTTTCCTCGGATCGGGTTTAATTAAGCAGCCTGCGCGTTCTCTTCGACGCGGTTAATGCTGCGGTAGAGATGGTCAAAACGTTCGTTATCAAACTGATGGCTTGCGCCATCAAAGAACACATGTCCCTGACGCAGGGCGACAATGCGTTCGCAGTAGCGCAGGGCGTAATCCACCTGATGCAGCGTGACCACTACGGTGATGCCGTCGTTCTGGTTAATGTCGCGCAGGGTTTCCATCACGATGCGGGCGGACTCCGGGTCCAGCGAGGCAATGGGTTCGTCAGCGAGAATGATTTGCGCTTTCTGCATCAGCGCGCGCGCAATCGCCACGCGCTGCTGTTGTCCACCGGACAGGGTGGAGACGCGCTGGTGGGCGAAATGCACCATGCCGACGCGGGTCAGCGCCTGTAAGGCTTCCTGCTTCTGGGAAGGGGAGAACCAGCGCAGACAGGTGCGCCAGAACGGGGTGCTGCCGAGCGCGCCAATCAGCACGTTCTCCAGCACCGTCAGGCGGTTCACCAGGTTGAACTGCTGGAAGATGTAGCCCGTCTGGGCACGGCTCTTACGGATATCGCTCGCCAGACGCCCCGCGCGCTGCACGGTATTGCCCAGCAGCTCGACGTGGCTTTCCGGCGTTTTATCGCAGGTGATAAGGCCGCTTAAATGACGCAGAAGGGTGGATTTACCTGAACCGGATGGCCCCAGCAGCGCCACCATTTCGCCCTGCTGGACGGTCAGATCAACGGCATGCAGAGCCTTATTGTGATTGAAGGTCTTGCTCAGTTTCTCGACGCGGATGACGGTTTGCATGTGCTGGGCCTCACGATAAATGTGGCCTCATGCTGGCGCATCAATGTGACATTTGGGTTAAGTCTGGGTTGCGGGAGTTTGAAGAGTTGAGCGGAGTTTGATGACAGGCGGGGGCAGACCGCCCACCGCCCGAATATTAGTGCTGCTGCTTGACGACGTTAATCATCCACGGCACGCCGTATTTATCGGTGACTTTACCGAAACCGTGTGCCCAGAAGGTTTCCTGCCAGGCCATTTCGATATTCCCGCCCGCGGCGAGGTTGTCGAACCAGCGCTTGCCTTCGTTGACGTCCTGGGTGTCGAGAACCAGCGTGAAGCCCGCATATTGCGCGTTGCTGCCTGGCGGCATCCCGTCGCTCATCATAATATCACTGCCCGCAATGCGGACGTTGGAGTGAGCGATAGCCGAATCCGGAAATTGCATGCCGGACGGACAGCCTTCATTGCTGTTATCGCTTTTTGGCATTTCGCCGAAGGTGATTTTATAGAGAAGCTCTGCGCCGACGGCTTGCTGGTAGAAGGCGGTGGCCTCTGCGCAGTTACCGGCGAAAGAGATGTAGGGACTTAACGGCATAATCTTTACCTCACGTAAGAAAAGCCCATTAAGTGTAGTTCCCGAAAACCCGGTAAGCGAAGCGCCACCGGGCGGGTAAATCAGTTCTTTTTCACGAACTCTGATTTCAGCTTCATCGGACCGAAGCCGTCAATTTTGCAGTCGATATTATGATCGCCTTCAACCAGACGGATATTCTTCACTTTGGTGCCAATCTTCAGCATGGAAGAACTGCCTTTCACTTTCAGATCTTTAATCACGGTAACGCTGTCGCCGTCCGCCAGCAGATTGCCGTTCGCATCTTTTACGACAAGTGCATCAGCATCGTGTGATGGTTCGGCATCATTCCATTCGTGAGCACATTCCGGGCAGATGAACATGCCATTATCTTCATAGGTGTATTCAGAATTGCATTTTGGGCAGTGTGGGAGTGACATATCGGTATCCTCAAAAAGTGTAAACGCGCTGGAAAGTGCCAGCTAAATGACGGCAGCGTGCCGAAAAAGGCGGCAAGTATAGCGCAAATCCACATGGTTGTCGGTGATATTGTGAATTAAAAAAATGCAAAAAGCGTATCGGGAGTGACACTTCCTGTCAGTCAGTTAAGCGATGCTTACGTCATTAACACGGTGGAAAGAATTGGTGCAAAATATATCGAATATTTTATTGCGGCAAATTGCTACGCTCCTCCATTTCGGATAAGGTGAAGCGACACATTGTTATTTATCTCCGGACTTCACTGCCATACATATCTTATGGCAGTGGCGTATTACCTCTCTTTTTAGGGGGATAAATAATGATGATATATCCTGAAGTTTCTTAAAATTGGGCTACGCTTTTTTCTTTTGGCCGTCAGGCCAGGAGGGGAGCTATACACGCCATGCAAGGATAGCGAATTATTTCTGATTATCTTCAATCAGTTATATTTCGGCGAACATGTTTTCCACACGTGATCATATAAGCCTGAACAACATAATTAATACCAGTGGCTTAATAAAAGTAATAAATTTGCGTTAAGGAAAGGCTTTTATCATGCACACACAGACCATTTTTGAATTAAGCCAGGAAGCTGAGCGTTTGTTACAGCTCGCCCTGCAAAATCTTGATACGTTGAAATCAATGCCGACTGCGATGCTGGAGAGCACAGCGGCTGCCATTACGGGTGAAAAGAACAACGTTTTACCTTTGCATTTTAGTGCGCGCGGTGTCGACGCGCAGCAGGCGATGCTGAATAATGAATTACGGAAAATAACCCGGCTGGAAATGGTCCTGGCTATTGTTGGCACCATGAAAGCGGGGAAATCGACCACCATTAATGCGATTGTGGGTACCGAAGTGTTGCCGAACCGCAATCGTCCGATGACGGCGCTACCTACCCTGATTCGCCATACGCCGGGTCAGAAGGAGCCGGTGCTGCATTTCTCACATGCCTCGCCGATTGATGAATTGATTCAACTGCTTCAGAAAAAGCTATGCGATTACGATCGCGGGAAGCTGGCCCAGCATCTGGAAATTGATAAAGACATGAATACGCTGCTGGAGCGCATTGAAAAAGGGGAGGCTTTTGAGAAGCATCACCTGGGCGCGCAGCCGATATTTCATTGTCTGAAAAGCCTCAACGACCTGGTGAGGCTATCCCAGGCGTTAGGTGTGGAATTTCCGTTCTCTGAATATGCTGCCATCGAACATATTCCGGTGATTGAAGTGGAGTTCGTGCATCTTGCGGGTCTGGATGCTCATCTCGGGCAACTGACGCTGCTCGACACGCCCGGGCCGAATGAGGCCGGACAGCCGCATCTGCAAAAAATGCTCAGCGAGCAGTTGTCCCGCGCGTCGGCGGTGCTGGCCGTGATGGATTATACCCAGCTTAAATCCATCTCTGATGAAGAAGTCCGCCAGGCCATTTCCGCAGCGGGAAAATCAGTGCCGCTGTATGCGCTGGTCAATAAATTCGATCAGAAAGATCGCAATAGCGACGATGAAGAGCAGATCCGGGCGATGATCTCCGGCACCTTAATGAAAGGCAATATTTCGCCTGGCCAGATCTACCCCGTTTCGTCCATGTGGGCGTATCTGGCGAACCGCGCTCGCTACGAGATGAGTACCCACGGACAGTTGCCGGATCATCAGGAGCAACCCTGGGTGCAGGATTTTGCCGAAGCTGCACTTGGACGTCGCTGGCGTACGGCGGACCTGGACGATATCGATCATATTCGTCATTCTGCCGATTTGCTCTGGGAAGATTCACTATTTGAACAACCCATACGCAAACTGATTTACGCCGCCTATGCCAACGCCTCGCTATACGCGTTGCGTTCGGCCTCGCATAAGCTACTGAATTACGCACAAAATGCCCGGGAGTACCTCGACTTCCGCTATCAGGGTCTGACGGTTGCCTTTGAGGCGCTGGAATTGAATATCGCACGTCTGGAAGAGGACATGACGCTTCTGCAGACGCGCCAGAGCGTGGTGAGCGATGAGGTGAAACATGAAGTTGAGGAGGCGCTGAACGCCACTGCGGACTTTATGGGGGCCCAAAAAATCGCGCTTAACCAGGCGATTGGCCAGGTGTTCAGTGTTCAGCATATTCTTGATTTGGCAGGCATCGATCGGCAGAACCCTCATGGTGACGAGCCGCACGAGCTGAAGCAGCTGGTTCTGGACGATGAAGGGCAGGCGCAGATTGCGCTGAGTAAAATCCGCTCCTCCTGCGAGCTTGTGATGCTGGATGCGCAGACGAAGATTTGCCGGGAGTTGGCGTTACGCTTCGACCAGCTCGAGTCTACGCTGGCGCGTTCCCTGAATGAAGCCATGCGCCCCATCGAAACGCGTATTAAAGAGCATCTGAGCCATGCGGGTTTTCGGGCGCGAATCAGTTTCCCTGCGTTTCAGGCGAGCCAGCTTAACTTCAATACGCGGGCGTTGTTTAACGATGCGATTGCGCAGGATGACAGTCAGGCAGGCTCGCCATCAGGCGGGAGCAGCATGCGAGAAACGGTCTCTCGCTGGCTCAATAATCCGGGCTGGGGCTGGGATGAGTATGTGGAAACGCGCACGCGCTATGTTATCGACATTGCGCAGCTACATGACAAATTTAAGCAACATATTGAACAGTTTTGTGAACAAATACGTAAAGCTTTGTCCGCGCAGGTCGATGTCTCTGTTACGGCAGGAATGGCAACGTTCTTCGCAGAATTTTCGTTGTGCCTGACCGGGTTACAGGAAAGCTTGCGTGATAGCCTCGCAGTGCGTCAACAGAATGAGCATTCAACCCGAGCGCTCTGTCAGTTGTTGAAGCAAAGTATCACTACTGCGACGTGGATACAGGAAGATACCCGACTGTTACGCGATGATATTCAAACTCTATTCGCGGCAGAGCAACCATGACAACACCACTGCTGGACGGCCCCGGGCGAACACTGGAGTGTATTAATCCAAAATTTATGGTCGATCTGGTGCAGGGGGGTGACGCGGCGCGTCATCCTCATCTGGGACCACAACAGCTTCAGTTTCGTGAGCGTTTGACTCAGGAAATCATGACGCATACCCGGCTACGCCCCTGGGCGATGGCGGGCATGCTCAATGAAAATGCAGCGCTGCGCCTGGGGCTGGCGGAAAAACTGGCCGGCATGCTTGATCCGGGTCATCTCGCGCTGACGCTGATGGCAGAGAAGCTGATTGCTTTGCGCCAGCAGACGCACCCGCGCGCCCCGCAATCCCCCGGGCTGATGCAGCAGTACGCTGAACTCGCTTCTCATTTTACCCAACGCGCAGCATATAAAGAGAAGGCGCTGACCCAGCGCGGGCTCACGGTGCAGGCGGGTGAGCACAGCGAGCAGATTTTTACCCGCTGGCGGGCCGGGCATTATGATGGCTGGTCGCTGGCCGGGCGCTGTTTTATCGTCCTGGAAGAGTTGCGCTGGGGGGCATTTGGTGACGCATGCCGCCTCGCGAATGAAGATGTGGCGGCAATGCTTAAGGATAACCTGCGCAGCATGGCGGCTAACTATCTGGCGCAGGGCATCAATGCATCCCCCACGACCCGCCATTTCTATCACCAGTGGCTGACAACGCCGGCCTCTCCGGGTTTAATCGATCATAAAGACATGCTGGGGTGGCTGGGGGACTGGTGTCAGGCGGATCAACATCCGGTGAGCTGGTCAGTGACGCAAAACTGGCAGACCGTCGCGCTGGGTATGCCAAGGCTCTGTTCGGCAAAACGACTGGTGGACGGGATGGTGGAAGAGATTTTTGGGTGAATCCCTTACCCCTCACCCTAACCCTCTCCCCGGAGGGGAGAGGGGATGGTTTGGTGCGGTGTGTTAATGGCGGAGTTCTACCGCTTTTCGTTCGATGTCCTGCTCGGGGACACTTGCATAGCGTTTCGCGTACAGCGCCGTGATGATGGGGACCAGAATCGCGGTGACAATCACGCTCGCGGCAACCAGCGCCGTCGCTGAAGCGGCCACCGGTTCGAAGGCCGGGTTAATTTGGGCAATAATCACCGGGTTTGCGACAGCAGCACCTGCGGCTGAAGAGGCGGCGATGCCGGCCGTACCGTTTCCTCCTCCGATTACGCGGTCAGCAATTATCAGCGGAATACCGGTGATGACGATCACGGCGACACCCAGCACAATACCCAGCAGGCCGGTATCGAGAATGACTTTCAGATTGATGGTGTTCCCCAGTGCGAAACCGAAGAACGGGATCAGCACCGGCGTGGCTTTGCTGAAGAAATCACGCAGATCGTGATCGAGATTGCCAAGGGCGAAACCGACCAGGAAGGGCAGGATCGCGCCGACAAAGTGGTGGGGTTCAAACGAGGCCAGGCCAGCAGACCCCAGGATCAGCATCGTCATCAGCGGGCCGGACTCCAGAGACATCAACACAAATGCGCCGGACTCTTCTTTCGTTCCGTACTGGTTCATCAGGCTGGCGTACAATCCACCGTTGGTCATATCCATCGCCGAGACAATCGCCAGGACCGATAAACCCGCGAAGAACCCGGTCTGAATTCCATCCTCCGGAATGAACATCGCGCATAACATTGCCACCGCCCAGGCTACGGCTATTTTGGTTATCACCAGCGTTCCGGATTTCCGTATTACAGTACCCGTTGCCCGCAAATTAATGGATGCGCCGATACAAAAAAACCAGACGGCGAGAATGGGAACCGTGCCTGTTATCATGCCTTTTGTGAAACCCCCAAAATAAGCTCCGGTATCGGGAGCAAGGGTATTCAGGATCGCGCCCAGTACCAGCGGAACCAGCATCATACCGCCAGGTATGCGTTCTATCGTGGCTTTAATCTTCATGGACAAACCTCACATCGGATCCCGCAGGACGGGTGATAGGTATTAAGAATTAGTCAATAAATTCAATTAATTGCTCTTATTGCTTGCGGTCTTTTTTCGATAACTCTGCAACATAATTAAATGTGTGCTCCCGATTAACCTCATTCAGAAACACCTAAGACGTTGAATTCGGATTTATCATGCGATCATTGGAATAGTGATTCAATCAAAATAAAACATCGTTTTAGTTATCTTTGTCACATATTGAATGTAAAACTTGAGGCCGGTTCCTGTTGATGAAAATTTATGTAAATCTGATGTGAATTAACGTGGTTTGTTTTTCTGTTACGAAAGAAATAATGACGCATGTGAGGATGTTCTTTAGGTAGGTTAAGGAAGTGCTTATTGGCACTCCTTGACAAAAATTGGACTGAGTTGACCAGACACGAAAATATGTGTGAAGTTGATCACAAATATAAACGCTGGTAGGGTAAAAAGGTCATTAACTGCCCAGGCAGGCGTCAACAGGTTCGGTTGTATCGACGTAAAACGTCAATGTAAGTAAACCTGCTACGCTTGAATAAGGCGATTCGCATGGAGCGGATCCCATGGTTCACAGAACGCAAACTGGACTGTGAAACAGACAGGGCCGAGTCAACGAGGATAGCTATGCTAAGAAGGAAAAAGATTAAACCCATCACGCTTCGCGACGTCACCATTATTGATGACGCAAAGCTGCGTAAAGCCATTACCGCAGCCTCGCTCGGTAATGCGATGGAATGGTTCGATTTTGGTGTCTACGGCTTTGTGGCCTATGCGTTAGGTAAAGTGTTTTTCCCTGGGGCCGATCCCAGCCTGCAGATGATTGCCGCACTCGGTACGTTCTCTGTTCCCTTCCTGATTCGCCCGCTGGGCGGTCTGTTCTTCGGTATGCTCGGCGATAAATATGGTCGTCAGAAAATCCTTGCCATCACCATCGTCATTATGTCGATCAGTACATTCTGTATCGGCCTTATACCGTCTTACGCCACCATCGGCATTTGGGCACCGATTCTGCTGCTGATTTGTAAGATGGCTCAGGGCTTCTCCGTGGGCGGTGAATATACCGGTGCCTCGATCTTCGTTGCCGAGTATTCCCCGGACCGTAAGCGCGGTTTTATGGGGAGCTGGCTGGACTTCGGCTCGATTGCCGGGTTTGTTCTGGGCGCGGGCGTAGTGGTATTGATTTCAACCGTGGTGGGTGAAGATAACTTCCTCGACTGGGGCTGGCGTATCCCGTTCTTCCTGGCATTGCCGCTGGGGATTATTGGTCTCTACCTGCGTCATGCGCTTGAGGAGACGCCCGCGTTCCAGCAGCACGTCGAAAAACTGGAACAGGGTGACCGCGAAGGGCTGCAGGAGGGGCCGAAGGTGTCGTTCAAAGAGATTGCCACTAAGCACTGGCGCAGCCTGCTGACCTGTATTGGTCTGGTGATTTCGACCAACGTGACCTACTACATGCTGTTGACCTACATGCCGAGCTATCTGTCGCATAACCTGCACTACTCGGAAGATCACGGTGTGCTGATTATTATCGCCATCATGGTCGGTATGCTGTTTGTGCAGCCGATTATGGGCCTGTTGAGTGACCGTTTTGGCCGTCGACCGTTCATTATCCTGGGAAGCGTTGCGCTGTTTGCTCTGGCAATTCCGGCATTCATACTGATTAACAGTGATGTGCTGGGGCTGATTTTTGCCGGTCTGCTGATGCTGGCGGTGATCCTTAACTGCTTTATCGGGGTGATGGCCTCAACGTTGCCCGCGATGTTCCCGACGCATATTCGCTACAGCGCGCTGGCCGCGGCCTTTAACATCTCGGTGCTGATTGCCGGTCTGACCCCGACGCTTGCCGCTTCGCTGGTAGAGAGCACGCAGAACCTGATGATGCCGGCTTATTACCTGATGGTGATCGCGGTGATTGGTTTGATTACCGGTATTACCATGAAGGAGACGGCGAATCGTCCTCTGAAAGGTGCAACGCCTGCGGCGTCTGATATCCAGGAAGCGAAAGAGATCCTGCGTGAGCACTACGATAACGTAGAGCAGAAGATTGAGGATATTGACGCTGAGATTGAAGAGCTGCAGAAAAAACGCTCCCGACTGGTGGACCAGCATCCACGCATCAACGAGTAATAAAAGAAACCCGCCAACGGCGGGTTTTCTTTTATTAGCATCCCGCAGCGATGTAGTCGCCATTGGCGCTGACGGGGATCACCGTCAGGAACAGTACCGTCGCGAACAGGATCAGCACTATCCCTCCGGCTATTTTGACTGCCGGCACCAGCCATCTTAATGAGGCGCTTTCACCGAACCAGGTCACCGTGCGCTCGCGGGCGTAACGTACTGCCAGTGAAAGCCCCACAATAGAGAGTGCGGTCCCCAAAGACATGGTCATGACTGCGGCCACCCCCCAGGTGACAATGCCCAGCGCGTTCGAAAACATCAGGATCATGATCGCCCCGCTGCACGGACGTGCGCCAATCGCCAGAATGACGCCCAGGCGCGTTTTCCAGTTACCTTGTGTTAGGTTTGCCCCCACGCCATGATGACCACAACCACAGTGTTCATCGTGCTGATGAAGTGGCTTGATGGCTGAGATCGTTATCCTGTGTGGACGCAGGCTCTTCAGCGCCTGGTAAATAACAAACGCACCAAATGCGCCAATAAGCACTGCGCTTATCTTCTCCACGTACCAGCGGCTGGTACTGATATCCCCTGAGGCGAGGTTAAACCCCACCGCCAGAATAAAGACAAACAGAATGGCGCTGACGCCCTGCATCAGGCTACCCAGGAAAGGGACGACCCGGGCGGCCAGCTCGCTTTCCTTATTTGTGGTCAGATAGGTCGTTACAATGAATTTCCCGTGCCCGGGTCCGATGGCGTGAAGGACACCATAAAGGAAAGCCCCCGTTAACAGCCATAATCCGCCGCTGTACTGGTGGTTATTAAGCTGCAGCAGATACATCACCAGATAACGGTGTAGCGTAATTTGCGTGGCGAGGCACCACTGGATAAAAGCGTTCCAGTGCGCATGCAGGGTAAACCCCGCAAAGAAGATTGCCAGCAGCATCACCCCTGCTGTAGGGAGACGCCAGTCACGGGCGAGGCGTTGTGTGGTCATGAGGATGGGCCTGCACAGAGGAGATTATTTGCCGCTAGTATAGTTGATCTTCCCGCTCAATTCGTGGGATCGCATCGCGATCTGTTCATGATTGTGGATAACTTTGTGCATAAAAGGGTATAAGGCGGGGTTTTGCTGTGTAATGCAGCAGTCAGTCATTTTTCTGTCATTTAGCGGTTGCGGCCTGCTGAGAACTCCCTATAATGCGCCTCCATCGACACGGCGGATGTGAATCACTTCACAAACAACCCGGTCGGTTGAAGAGAAAAAATCCTGAAATAACGGGTTGACTCTGAAAGAGGAAAGCGTAATATACGCCACCTCGCAACGGTGAGCGAAAGCCGCGTTGCACTGCTCTTTAACAATTTATCAGACAATCTGTGTGGGCACTCAAAGTGACATGGATTCTTAATGTCTCCGGACAA
>NZ_VRKN01000067.1 GCF_008080435.1 Enterobacter asburiae
AGAAGAAACAGGACGCTCAGATTACAAACAGGCCAGAGTAATTGTCGCGATGCGGACGGGGTAATTGTCGCCTAATAGGTGCCGTACACACGGTCAATATAGTCGCTCAGTAGCATTGTTTATGCTGGCTCAAGGCAAAGAAACTCAGAGCCTCTCTCAGATGTTCCCGTAACGTCAAAACCCCGCCGTTTAAGCATCCCTGACATCTGACCTGACCCCGGATAGCACTTTGCCGTTACGATATGAGTACGGCATTCATCAAGCGCGATGGAAAGCAGCAGGGTGCCACACCCTCTGCCCCGCATTGGTTTTATGATGTTGATTATCCGGATTTCGGTACATGGTCTGCCAGCCAGATCCCGTGCAACACATAACCATAAGAAACCAACTTTTCTGTCGTCCGATTTGCGGAGCAGCATGAGAATGGAATGGCCTGTGTACTGGCCTGAATCATTCATCCGGATAATCTGGCGGATCTGTTTTTCAAAAATCTTGTTACTTTTCGGGTAAGACAGTATGACTTTCCGTGAGGGGGGGCGCTGACCTACGTGGGATATTTAACGCGGGTTAGCACCATGGCCAG
>NZ_VRKN01000011.1 GCF_008080435.1 Enterobacter asburiae
GCGGGGGCCGGATTTGAACCGACGACCTTCGGGTTATGAGCCCGACGAGCTACCAGGCTGCTCCACCCCGCGTCCGTGGATGCGCACTATACTCGGATAGGTTTGTGATGCAACCCCTTTTTCACATAAATCATGATTTTGTATGCAAATTGAACGACATGGCTTTGTTTGGACTATTTTTTGCGCAAAATTTGCCAAAGGGCATGCGATCGCATTTCATTAGCCCTGGCGGTTTGTTATCTTCATCACGCGGAAATGGGCAACTTAAAGACGAGATATAATGAAAGGACGTTGGGCGAAGTATCTTATGGCGGGCGCAATGGTAGCGATTCTTGCGGCCTGTTCTTCCAAACCGACCGATCGCGGTCAACAGTATAAAGACGGGAAGTTATCCCAGCCTTTCTCTTTAGTTAATCAGCCTGATGCTGTCGGCGCACCGATTAATGCCGGTGATTTCTCTGAACAGGTCTACCAGATCCGCAACGCGTCGCCGCGTCTGTATAGCTCACAGAACAGTGTTTATAGCGCGGTACAGGACTGGCTGCGTGCAGGCGGCGATACGCGCAACATGCGCCAGTTTGGTATCGACGCCTGGCAGATGGAAGGGGCCGATAACTACGGCAACGTCCAGTTTACCGGCTATTACACTCCGGTTATCCAGGCACGACACTCGCGTCAGGGCGAGTTCCAGTATCCTATCTACCGTATGCCGCCAAAACGCGGTCGTCTGCCGTCTCGTGCTGAGATCTACGCCGGTGCGCTGAGCGAAAACTACGTTCTGGCCTACAGCAACTCCCTGATGGATAACTTCATCATGGACGTTCAGGGCAGCGGCTACATTGATTTTGGCGACGGTTCGCCACTTAACTTCTTCAGCTATTCCGGTAAAAACGGCCACGCCTATCGCAGTATTGGCAAGGTGCTGATCGACCGCGGCGAAGTGAAGAAAGAAGACATGTCGATGCAGGCTATCCGCGAGTGGGGCGAGAAACACAGCGAAGCCGAGGTGCGTGAGCTGCTGGAGCAGAACCCGTCGTTCGTCTTCTTCAAACCGCAAAACTTCGCGCCGGTGAAAGGGGCGAGTGCAGTTCCGCTGATTGGCCGCGCGTCGGTAGCATCGGATCGTTCGATTATTCCTGCAGGCACCACGCTGCTGGCTGAGGTTCCTCTGCTGGACCATAACGGTAAGTTCAGCGGCCAGTATGAGCTGCGTCTGATGGTGGCGCTGGACGTCGGCGGGGCGATTAAAGGCCAGCACTTCGACATCTATCAGGGTATTGGCCCTGACGCAGGCCATCGCGCGGGCTGGTATAACCACTACGGACGCGTGTGGGTACTGAAGGCGGCTCCGGGTGCTGGAAACGTATTCAGCGGCTGATTGTGGTATTCTGAACGCAATATGGATTACTGTTCAGGGTGAGGAAAACCTCACCCTTTTTACATCTGAGGTTTTATGTCTGTGGTAATCAGCGACGCCTGGCGCCAGCGTTTTGGCGGTACGGCACGTTTATATGGTGAAAAAGCCCTGCAGCTGTTTGCGGATGCGCATATCTGCGTCGTGGGCATTGGTGGTGTGGGGTCGTGGGCGGCAGAAGCGCTGGCGAGAACCGGTATTGGCGCAATCACGCTGATTGACATGGATGACGTTTGCGTCACCAACACCAACCGCCAAATCCACGCCCTGCGTGATAACGTCGGTCTGGCGAAATCTGAGGTCATGGCGGAGCGTATCCGTTTGATCAACCCGGAGTGCCGCGTGACGGTGATTGATGACTTTGTGACGGCAGATAACGTCGCGGAGTACATGAGCAAAGGCTACAGCTATGTGATTGACGCCATCGACAGCGTGCGGCCAAAAGCGGCGTTGATCGCATACTGCCGTCGCTACAAGGTGCCGCTGGTCACGACGGGCGGTGCGGGCGGGCAGATCGATCCGACGCAGATCCAGGTGGCCGATCTGGCGAAAACCATTCAGGATCCGCTGGCGGCCAAGCTGCGTGAGCGCTTAAAAAGTGACTTTAACGTGGTGAAAAACAGTAAAGGCAAGCTGGGTGTGGACTGCGTGTTCTCCACCGAAGCGCTGGTCTACCCGCAGGCGGACGGGTCAGTGTGCGCAATGAAGAGTACAGCGGAAGGGCCAAAACGGATGGACTGCGCCTCCGGTTTCGGTGCGGCCACCATGGTGACCGCCTCCTTCGGCTTTGTGGCGGTGTCTCACGCCCTCAAGAAAATGATGGCGAAGGCGGAACGTCAGGCCTGAGCCTGACGTGCGGCATCCAGTACCGCGTCGCTGAGCGCGATCAACCCCTGACCGCGCGAGGCGCTCAGCTGCGCGCGCAGCCCAAGCTCATCAAATAACGCCAGCGGCGAATGTGCCAGCAATTCCGCCGCGCTTTTCCCTTCCACAGCGGTCAACAAGACTGCCAGCAGACCCCTGACGATGCGGCCTTCGCTGTCGCCGAAGAAGTGCAGCTTCTCGCCGGAGACGCTCACGCCCAGCCAGACGCGGTTTTCACAGCCTGCGATCTCTTTCGCCTGCGCTTTGAGATCGTCTGAAAGCGCAGGGAGCTGTTTACCCAGCAGGATCAGCTGACGATATTTATCTTCCCACTGTTGGAGCGGGGCGAAGGTCTGTTTTAAGGTCTCTTCTGTGATGACCGTGCCAAACGGATGTCCGGCTAAAGCAGCGCTAGTCATTAATCCACCAGTATTTCAAGGGCGCGGTCAACGGCGGTAACCAGCGCGTCGACATCGCTTTGGGTATTATACGGCGCAAACGAGGCGCGCAGCGTACCGCTCACGCCTAGCGCTGCCAGCAGCGGCTGGGCGCAGTGCTGTCCGGCACGCAGGGCAATACCATACCCGGCCAGCAGCGTCACCATGTCGCTATGATGAACGCCCGCAAAATCAAAGGCGAGCAGGCTTGAGTCCTGAACGCGGAACGAGCGGAAACCCGGGCGCTTTTTGAGTTCTTCTTCTGCCAGTGTCGCCAGTCCCCGGCTCCAGCTTTCAGCCTGAACAATGTCTGTTTCAGCCAGCCACTCCAGCGCCGCGCTTAAGCCAATCACCCCCGCCACGTTCGGCGTACCGGCCTCCAGACGATAGGGAACATCCTGAGTTTTGAAGCCATCGAACGACACTTCGGTAATCATTTTGCCGCCACCGAGCCACGGCGTCATTTTTGCCAGCAGTTCTGGCTTACCGTACAACGCCCCTATACCGGTTGGCCCGTAGAGCTTATGTCCTGAGAAGGCATAGAAGTCGATATCAAGCGCCTGCACATCAGCAGGGAAGTGCACCACGCCCTGAGCGCCGTCGACCATCACCACCATCCCGCTGGCATGGGCAATGCGAATGGCCTGAGCCAGGTCCGGGCAACCACCCGTGACGTTCGACATCTGTCCGAGCGCCAGAATGCGGCTGCGGGGGGTAATCAGCTCAGGGAGACGAGCCACATCGGGCAGAAGGTCTGCACCCAGTGGAAGTTTCACCACGCGTGCACCCGTTTGCTCGGCCACCATCAGCCATGGCACCAGGTTGGCGTGATGTTCCGCCTCGCTGACGACGATCTCATCGCCCGGCTGAAGCAGTGGGCGCGCGTAGCACTGGGCCACCATATTGATGGCCTCGGTCGTGCCGCGCGTCCAGACGATGTTTTTCCCGCTTTCGGCATTGATCAGGCGCGCGACCTGATCGCGTGCGGCTTCGTAGCGCGCGGTTAATCGCTGCGCTTCGGCAAACTGGCTGCGATGCACATTCCCGGCGCTCAGGCTGTAGAAGTGCTGTGTGGCCTCAATCACCGCCTGCGGCTTAAGGGCGGTGGCGGCGCTATCCAGGTAAATACCGGCATCGGCCAGCGCCGGAAACTGTGTGCGGAACTGCGCAGGACTGAAAGCGTTCATGGGATTCCTCATTTCAATATAGCGATCGTCGCGCAATTTCAGCGGCAGGGCAAGGAGGTTGATATCTATCAGAATTGTCTGCTTATCCTGATGACCCCAAAAAAGCAGGTTATGCTAAATAGTGTTAGGCGGATGTTTTAGCCTGTTATAAATCGAGGTTTGAATAGCATTAATTGCTAAAGGAGAATAATCATGAATAAGACAGCTGCAATCATTTCTGCCTGTGCGTTTACTTTTGCCCTGAGCGCCTGTTCTGGTAACAACTACGTGATGCACACCAACGATGGTCGTTCTATCGTTTCGGAAGGGAAACCGACTACCGATAATGATACCGGGATGATTTCGTACAAAGATGCTAACGGGAACAAGCAGCAGATCAACCGCACGGACGTGAAAGAGATGAAAGAGATCGCGCATTAACAGATCGCAGGCGAAAAAAAAGCACCGCAAATTGGCGGTGCTACATTAATCACTATGGACAGACAGGGTAAATGTACAGGAAGTGAAAAATTGGTAGCGTTGCTACCGTGGTCTGAATCGCAGACCAATTGCAAACACAACAACACAACATCACAACCGTAAGCCAAAAGCCCTTCAGAACACGCATTCCGAAAAAAGCTCTTCGTTCCGGCTCAGGAAGTGCCGCCACTATAGGTATTTGCTGGTAGTTCCTCAACGGACAAATTATAATGGCTCAGATAAAAAAAACTAATAGGTTAAACGTTGTTTCCTGTTTGTTAAAATCCGTTAACATCTAAGCCAGATAACCATGTCAAAGCGATTGCCACCCCTTAATGCATTACGTGTTTTTGATGCAGCAGCACGTCACCTGAGCTTTACCCGCGCAGCAGATGAGCTTTTTGTGACACAGGCCGCAGTAAGTCACCAAATCAAGTCTCTGGAGGATTTTCTGGGCCTTAAGCTGTTTCGTCGACGCAACCGTTCGTTGCTGTTGACCGAAGAGGGGCAGAGCTATTTTCAGGATATTAAAGAGATTTTTTCCCAGCTTACGGAAGCCACGCGTAAGCTGCAGGCTCGCAGTGCAAAAGGTGCCCTGACTGTCAGTTTATTGCCCAGTTTTGCCATTCATTGGCTGGTGCCCAGACTCTCAAGCTTTAACTCAGCTTATCCGGGGATCGACGTTCGCATCCAGGCGGTAGATCGTCAGGAGGACAAGCTGGCCGATGACGTGGATGTCGCCATTTTTTATGGTCGCGGTAACTGGCCGGGCTTGCGTGTTGAGAAATTATACGCAGAATATCTCCTGCCGGTCTGTTCTCCTCTGCTTTTAACAGGTGAAAAGGCGCTGAAGTCACCCGCGGACCTGGCTCAGCATACGCTTTTGCATGATGCCTCTCGCCGCGACTGGCAAACTTATACCCGTCAATTAGGTCTTACACATATAAACGTGCAGCAGGGACCCATCTTTAGCCACAGTGCGATGGTGTTACAGGCTGCCATTCACGGGCAGGGCGTGGCGTTGGCGAACAACGTCATGGCGCAGTCCGAAATTGAGGCAGGCCGCCTGGTTTGCCCTTTTAATGATGTACTGGTCAGCAAGAATGCGTTTTATCTGGTTTGTCATGACAGTCAGGCAGAACTGGGTAAAATAGCCGCCTTCCGGCAGTGGATACTGGCGAAAGCGGCAACCGAGCAAGAAAAATTCCGCTTCAGGTATGAGCAATAACGTTTGTGTGCCGGGCACGCATCAATTCAGGACTTAAACATGACCAGCCGATTCATGCTGATTTTTGCCGCGGTGAGTGGCTTTATTTTTGTTGCACTGGGCGCCTTCGGCGCACATGTATTAAGTAAGTCTTTGGGCGCAGTAGAGATGGGCTGGATCCAGACCGGCCTTGAATATCAGGCATTCCACACGTTGGCTATTTTTGGGCTGGCGGTGGCGATGCAGCGCCGTATCAGTATCTGGTTTTACTGGAGCAGCGTGTTTATGGCGCTGGGTACCGTGTTGTTCAGCGGTAGCCTGTACTGCCTTGCGCTCTCACATCTGCGCCTGTGGGCGTTTGTTACACCTGTCGGCGGCTTCAGCTTCCTGGCGGGTTGGGTATTAATGTTTATCGGAGCTATCCGTCTGAAACGCAAGGGCGTTGTTCATGAATAAGGTTGTTTTATATTGTCGCCCGGGGTTTGAGAAAGAGTGCGCCGCGGAAATTACCGATAAAGCGGCGAAGCGCGAAGTCTTCGGCTTTGCCCGCGTAAAAGAGAACGCGGGCTATGTGGTATTCGAGTGCTATCAGCCTGAAGACGCAGACAAGCTGGCACGCGAGCTGCCGTTCAGCTCGCTGATCTTTGCTCGCCAGATGTTTGTTGCGGGTGAGCTGCTGAAGGATCTTCCGCCGGAAGACCGCATCACGCCTATTGTCGGCATGCTACAGGGCGTGGTGGAGAAGGGTGGCGATCTGCGCGTTGAAGTGGCGGATACCAACGAAAGTAAAGAGCTGATGAAGTTCTGCCGTAAGTTCACCGTGCCGCTGCGTGCGGCGCTGCGTGATGCGGGCGTGCTGACGAACTACGAAACGCCGAAGCGTCCGGTGGTGCATATCTTCTTTATCGCACCGGGCTGCTGCTATACAGGCTATTCGTACACCACCAACAACTCTCCCTTCTTTATGGGCATCCCGCGTTTGCGCTTCCCGTCCGATGCGCCAAGCCGTTCCACGCTCAAGCTGGAAGAGGCGTTCCACGTCTTTATCCCGGCGGATGAGTGGGATGAGCGTCTGGCAAACGGCATGTACGCGGTCGATCTCGGCGCGTGCCCGGGCGGCTGGACCTATCAGCTGGTGAAACGCAATATGTGGGTATCGTCCGTTGATAACGGCCCAATGGCGCAAAGCCTGATGGACACCGGACAGGTGACCTGGCTGCGTGAAGACGGTTTCCGCTATCGTCCAACGCGTAACAACATCTCCTGGATGGTGTGCGATATGGTCGAAAAACCGGCGAAAGTGGCCGCGCTGATGGCTTCCTGGCTGGTGAACGGCTGGTGCCGTGAGACCATTTTCAACCTCAAGCTGCCGATGAAAAAGCGCTACGAGGAAGTGTCTCAGAACCTGGCGTACATTCAGGAGCAGATGGATGAGCACGGTATTAACGTGGTCATTCAGGCGCGCCAGCTGTATCACGATCGCGAAGAGGTGACGGTACACATTCGTCGCTGGTGGGCGGCTGTGGGCGGGCGTCGCGACGAGCGATAGTACGTGCTTTGTTTTGCCCGGTGGCGCTGCGCTTACCGGGCCTACAAAACCGTGTAGTCGTTTTAACGTTCTAACCGTAACTGCTGTAAATTCCCGTCCAGCTGTAAATCCGTCTGTAGCGTTGCGATTTCCCGGCAGATAAACGCCATCTCTTTATGCGCCTCCAGTTTCTTGCGCCACTTTTCTGGCACCTCATCCAGACGGGCGTAAATCCCTTCCAGACTCTGAAAATCGGTCAGCAGCTGCGCGGCGCTCTTCGGCCCAATACCGGCGACGCCAGGCACCTTAGAACTGCTGATGCCTGCCAGCCCCCAGTAATCCGGCAGTTGCTCAGGCGAAACGCCGAACTCGCTGGCAATAAACGGCGCGTCCAGCCAGCGTTTTTGAAAATAGTCGCGAATGCGGATAGTCGGAGAGAGCAGCTGGCAGTAGCCTTTGTCAGTTGAAACGATAGTGGCCTGATGCCCGGCACTCGCCACCTTTACGGCCAGGGTGGCCGCGAGATCGTCGGCTTCATTTCCCTGTGCACCCCAGCAGGGGACGCCCCGCTGTTCAAATGCAGCGCGCAGCATGGGCATTTCGGCGTGAAGATCGTCCGGCATCGGTGCGCGTCCGGCTTTGTAGTCCGGCAGAAGCTGGTGTCGCCAGCCGGTATTGCGCGCTTCGTCGTCGAAGACGGCAACGACATGCGTGGGTTCACTGTGGCGGATAAGCTGTTCCAGCGCGTGCAGGCAGGTGTCTTTACAAGGCGTCCCCTGTACCGCATGGATACGGCGAATCAGGTTAAGTGCATCGACAATAAGTAAATGAACGGCCACAGATAATCTCCCTTCTATCTCATGCGTGAAGGGTAACACTGTCAGCAACGTGAAACTATGGATGGTGGGGAAAACAGGAAGAAGCCTCGCAAAACGAGGCTTCCTGAGAGGCTTAATCGCAGGTCACGATCTTCATTGCCAGGCCGCCGCGCGAGGTTTCGCGGTATTTGGCGTTCATATCTTTACCGGTTTCGTACATGGTTTCGATAACCTTATCGAGACAGACG
Source organism: Enterobacter asburiae (assembly GCF_008080435.1). Lineage (GTDB taxonomy): Bacteria > Pseudomonadota > Gammaproteobacteria > Enterobacterales > Enterobacteriaceae > Enterobacter > Enterobacter asburiae_C. The sequence goes on from NZ_VRKN01000011.1 coordinate 8,163, forward strand.
CGCGGTTCGCTGGTACGGCGCAGCGCCATACGTGCCGCGTTCACCGCCTTCACGGAGGCAATCGCGTTACGTTCGATGCACGGCACCTGAACTTGTCCGGCGACCGGATCGCAGGTCAGCCCCAGGTTATGTTCCATGCCGATTTCTGCTGCAATGCACACCTGTGTCGGGCTTGCACCCAACAGTTCGGCCAGACCCGCCGCCGCCATGGAGCACGCCACGCCGACTTCACCCTGACAGCCCACTTCCGCACCGGAAATGGAGGCGTTCATCTTATACAGCGAACCAATCGCACTGGCGACCAGCAGGTAGCGGGCCAGTGAGTTCGCGTTCACTTCACGAATAAACTTGTCGTAGTACGCCAGCACCGCCGGAACGATACCGCAGGCACCGTTAGTCGGCGCGGTGACCACGCGGCCCCCAGCGGCGTTCTCTTCGTTCACCGCCAGTGCGAACATGTTGATCCAGTCTACGACGGCCATCGGGTCCGTTGTCGTTTTGTCGGTGCTCACCAGCATACGGCGCAGCGCGGCAGCACGACGCGGCACGCGAAGCTTGCCCGGCAGAACGCCTTCGGTGGTGATCCCGCGCTCAATACCGCCGCGCATCACTTCCCAGACGTTAGTGAAGTGCTGTTCGAGCTCTTCTTTGCTGTGAAGTGCCAGCTCGTTTTTCATCATCAGGCCGGAGAGGGAAAGGCCCGTCTCCTGGCAGTGACGCTGAAGATCCGCCGCCGTTTTGTACGGATACGGCACCTCGACAGAAGCGTTATCGGTTTGACCAAAGTGGTCTTCGTCGACGATAAAACCGCCGCCGATAGAGTAATACGTCTGGCTGTATACCGCTTTGTCGCCGGCCAGCGCGGTAATGCGCATACCGTTTTCGTGCAGCGACAGGTTGTCCGCATGGAAATTCATGCAGTGATCAACCGGGAATTCAACCTCATGCTCACCGTTCGCCAGTAGCAGGCGACCGTGGGTGTTCACATCCTGGATGAAGCCAGGGATCGCATCAATATCAACGGTATCCGGCAGATTTCCCGCCAGGCCCATGATAATGGCGATATCGGTATGGTGGCCTTTCCCGGTCAGGGAAAGCGAGCCGTACACATCGACAACCACGCGGGTGATGTCATGCAAGATGCCGCGTGCAATCAAGTCATCCGTGAACTGCTTACCGGCTTTCATTGGTCCGACGGTGTGAGAGCTGGAAGGACCAATACCGATTTTGAAGATATCGAATACGCTAATCATGATGCGTCCATTGCTTTCAGTCAGAGAGGGAGGAGTGCGCCGTCCGAAGACGGCGCGGGTGATAATCAGAACATGGTGTACAGGGAGTAGAAGATCGCAGAGATTGCGATAAGCCCCATGATAACCACAAAGACATTGCTCACATGACCGCTGTACTTGCGCATAGCAGGGACTTTCTGAATCGCGTACATCGGCATCAGGAACAGAATCATCGCGATGACCGGGCCGCCCAGGGTTTCAATCATGCCCAGGATGCTTGGGTTCAGGGTCGCTACCGCCCAGGTGGTGAGCAGCATGAACAGCGCAGTGATTTTGTTCAGCTTGTTGATTTCAATGCTCTTGCCTTTACCGCGCAGAGATTTAATCACCATACCGTTGAAGCCTTCACGTGCGCCGAGGTAGTGGCCCAGGAAGGATTTGGTGATGGCGATAATCGCGATGATCGGTGCCATCCACGCAATAACCGGTGCGTTAAAGTGGTTCGCCAGGTAAGACAGAATAGAGATGTTCTGCTCTTTCGCTGCCGCCAGATCCACCGGGGAGAGGCTCAGTACGCAGCTGAAGACGAAGAACATAACGGTCAGTACCATCATGATGTGAGCGCGTGCCAGGATGCTGGAGCACTTCTTCTCTGCGCCATTACCGTACTCTTCACGTTTCGCAACAGCGAAAGAAGAGATGATTGGGGAGTGGTTGAAAGAGAACACCATCACCGGAATCGCCAGCCAGAGGGTCATCAGCAGGCCGTTACCGGTTACCGATGCGTTGCTCAGAGACAGGGTTTCCAGCGCTGCACTGTTCCACTGTGGGATCAGGTAGCAGGCCAGCACCATCAGAGCAATCACGAACGGGAAGACCAGTACGCTCATTGCTTTCACAATCATCTGCTCACCGAAGCGCACGATGGTCATCATGCCCACAATCAGGATCAGAGACAGAATCGCACGCGGAGGCGGCGTCATGTGCAGCTGGTGCATCATGAAGCTTTCAACGGTGTTGGTGATCGCCACGCTGTAGACCAGCAGAATAGGGTAAATCGCGAAGAAGTAGAGCAGGGTAATCAGTTTGCCTGCGCCAACGCCGAAATGCTCTTCAACCACTTCAGTGATGTCTTCTCCCGGATTTTTACCGGACAGCACGAAGCGGGTCAGACCGCGGTGTGCAAAGAAGGTCATCGGGAAAGCAATGATAGCCATAATGATCAGCGGGATCAGACCGCCGACGCCTGCGTTGATAGGAAGGAACAGTACACCAGCGCCGATTGCTGTGCCATAAAGGCCAAGCATCCACATGGTATCCGTTTTGCGCCAACCACTTCGGGATTCAATCGAAGCAACGGTGCTGGTTTGAGTGGTTTCCATCTGTATCTCCTGGAGGAAGCGAATTGTCAGGTTTTTTAGTCAAATCCGATGAAAAAGTGCCTGACGGTAATATGAAATTCGTTCAGTGACGGTTTTTTAATAATTTTCACCCGTAACTATTGGCGGGCGGAAAGATACATTCTAGTTATGAATCTATCAGTGATCCTGATCCCAAATGCAATAATCCACTTATGATGTGGGCATCTTTAGACCATTTATCTGTTAAAAAAACATCAAAGAGAATTTACGGGCGCGAAGGCTACCACCAACGACATGTGAGCTGAAAGACTGACCCGTGATATAGGTGTCTTTAGCTGTAAAGAATTGGGTTTTTAGGATTTTCTGGCGGGTAATTTGGATTAAGGCTGATAACTTACGGTTGTAAAAATGAGGTAATCGTTTGCGTTTGTGAATAGTTTGTAAAAGACATAAGTGATGCCTATGAATTGCTTCAGTAAAAAAAAACCGGGACGCGCAAGAGGGCGACCCGGTTTGATGAGATGCTGCAAAGCGTTAGGTGCAGATTTCGTAGCAAGGAATGTAGGCGGAGCCTGGCAGCTTCATGCGGTGCTGAGCGACAAAGCCCTGCAGCATGTCATCCATACGGCGCATCATCTCCGGGTCGCCGTGGATCTTGTACGGACCGTACTGCTCGATTGCGCGGATGCCCATCTCTTTGACGTTGCCTGCCACAATCCCGGAGAAGGCGCGACGCAGATCGGCGGCCAGAACTTCCACCGGCTGGTCCGGGTAGAGTTTCAGGTTCGCCATATTCTTGTGCGTTGGTTCGAACGGGATCTGCAGGTCCGGCGCAATACGGATTGACCAGTTAAAACTGTACGCATCGCCGGTATCGCGACGGTTCTCCTTCACCAGCGGCATCGCTTTTTTCATCTGGCGCGCCACTTCTGCGGCATCGTCAACGATGATGCGATAGTGACGACGCGCGGCTTCACCCAGCGTGTGCACGATAAACTCGTCCAGCACGCGGAAGTAGTCGGCGCTCTCTTTTGGCCCGGTCAGGATCAGCGGCAGAACCTGATCTTTGTTGGCCGGGTTCATCAGAATACCCAGCAGATAGAGCAGCTCTTCCGCTGTCCCCACGCCGCCCGGGAAGATGATAATGCCGTGGGCGATACGGACAAACGCTTCAAGACGTTTCTCGATATCCGGCATGATAATCAGCTCGTTAACCAGCGGGTTAGGTGGCTCAGCAGCGATGATTGACGGCTCGGTCATGCCGATAAACCGCCCCTCTTTATAACGCTGTTGCGCATGCCCGACTGCCGCTCCTTTCATGGGCGCTTCCATCGCACCTGGACCACAGCCGGTACAAATGTTCAGTTCACGCAGGCCGAGCTGGGTGCCCACCCGACGGGCATAAAGGTATTCGGTTTCGTTAATGGAGTGACCACCCCAGCAGACGACCATGTTCGGTGCTTCACCAACGTGCAGGGCACGGGCGTTACGCAAAATGGAGAACACCAGGTTGGTAATATGGACCGAGCTTTCCAGGTCGAGATGCTGGAAACGGCCTGCGTTGTGGATCTGCCCGTTAACAAACAGGATGTCACGCAGCACGGCAAACAGGTTAGCCTGAAGTGAACGAATGATGCGCCCGTCGACGAAGGCCTCTTCCGGCGGGTTGATGACTTCAAGCTTCACGCCACGCTCGCGACGCAGCACGTTGATATCAAAGCTTTCGAAGCGGGACAGCAGTTCTTTACTGTTATCTGTCAGGCTTCCGGAGTTCAGTACGGCAAGTGAACAGTTACGAAACAGTTGATAAAGATCGCTGCTGGCCGTGCGCTTAAGCATGTCCACTTCCAGCTGCGACAACATATCCATTGAGCCAAGCGGGCTAATATGTGTAATCAAGTGAGCTCCTTACGGGACGATTATCGTCTTTCCCTGTTGATTACAATAGCCCTGGCGCGTGACGTTTCACAACCTAAAGCGCGGAAGATACCGCGCATATTGTGAAAATATTTATATTATTGACGCACCAGCCGTCCCGTTGCTGGCACAAAATCAGTGTTGGTGCGCCACGGGTTAATGTCCAGACCGCCACGGCGGGTGTAGCGCGCATAAACGCTCAATTTTTCTGGCTGGCAGAAACGCTGAATATCGCTAAAGATACGCTCCACGCACTGCTCGTGGAATTCGTTGTGATGGCGGAAAGACACCAGATAGCGCAGCAGTTTTTCCCGGTCGATTTTCGGGCCGCGGTATTGGATCTGCACCGAGCCCCAGTCCGGCTGGTGGGTGATCAGGCAGTTGGATTTCAGCAGATGGCTGACCAGCGTCTCTTCGACCACCTTTCCGCTCGCCGCGTTTTCGAGGTAATCGGCGCTGAATTCATAATTCTCCACCTCAATATCCTGATCGTCGATGCAGGTCCCGTTGAAGTGGGCGACTGGCTGCCCTTCCAGCTCGTACAGGCGATACAGTGAAACGCTTGCCTTTCCCTGCGCGCAGGCGCTTAAATCACGTTCCAGGGTGTGCTGAACGTCGTCCCAGCTGTTGAATTTTGTCTGGTTAAAACTGTTGAGATAGAGCTTAAAGCTTTTGGACTCGACGAGATTAACGCTGGCGTAATCCAGCTCAACGTGGCCCACCGCCACCTGCGGCAGACCGCGTGCGTTGAGCCAGGAGAGTTCGTACAGCGTCCAGATATCACCGCCGACAAACGGCAATGCGTCCGCATGCAGACCCAGAGGATCGCGATTCAGGCTGCGCGGCACGCCCTGCAGCAGGCTTGCATCGTAGGTATCGCGGTAATCGGTCGATTTACCCAGCGTTAAGCCGGTTAACGCATGATGATTTTCGTAAGACATGTTTCATAGCCACTTTGCAGGTACACTTATGGCCTGAGTTTATCCTGTCTGACAAGAAGAGAGAAATCGGTGGACATCGAAACTGCAAATGCCCTCACTACCTTCACGACCCGCTATTGCGACGCATGGCATGAAAAGCAGGGCTCGTGGCCGCAAAGTGCTGATTTATATGGCGTACCCTCGCCGTGCATTATCTCTTCTCTCGAGGATTACGTTATCTGGCAGCCGAAGCCCAATACCGGCGAGCAAAACGTAAATGCGGTTGAACGGGCAATGGACATTGTGGTACAACCAGCGGTTCATGCGTTTTATACCACGCAGTTCGCAGGGGATATGCCTGCGCGCTTTGCTGATATCACGCTGACGCTGTTGCAGACCTGGAGCGAAGACGATCTGCAGCGTGTTCAGGAAAACCTGATTGGTCATCTGGTCACGCAAAAACGCCTTAAGCTTTCTCCGACGCTCTTTATTGCCACGCTGGACAGCGAACTTGACGTTATCTCCGTTTGTAACCTGTCAGGCGAAGTGGTTAAAGAGACTATCGGTACCCGCAATCGCGAAACTCTCGCCCCCTCTCTTGCGGATTTCCTCACCCGACTTGAGCCACTTCTGTAATCCATGATGCCATAGCGCGTGTGAGAGATCTCTTACAAGGTTTGTGAGAGATCGCTGGAACATTCAGTATCGCCTCATTTAATTCAGATTAATATCACGCTGTTTTTCAATGAATTACTGATTCATTACATCGTTTTTAGGGATTTCTTACGGCTTACAACCCTAAAGGGGTGGGTTGTAAGACGAAGCGGAATAGCGGATTCTATCTCCGTCGACAGGAAGCCGACACGAGAAACGAACATCAGGATGATGGCGTTTCTCACTCAGGACTCGTCAGGACGGCGCTGCAGGAAGGCTTCAGGATGAAGCGAAGTGAATAACGCAGGATGCGTAAGGGACACCTCCAGGAAGGAGAACGAGAGCCGGTCAGGATGGTCGGTGGGTCAGGAAGGCCAGGACGTTTCAGGATGAAACAAACACGTCAGGAAGATGTGTGCAGGATGCTTGGGTTTACGGATGACCAGGCCTTCGGGCTTCAGGAAAAGTTGTCACGGATGAGCAGGGAGCACGAATTGTAGCTGGAATGCTGCGGAACGAACCGGGAGCACTGTTTTTACAGTGCTCCCTTTTTTTATTTCTGCCTTCCGCAATGCTATGCTGCGCGCCGTTCACTTTTTCAGTTGAGGTTACTATGACGCAACACGATAGCGTTCGTGCTCAGTTGCACGCCATCGAAGCCCTTTTGCGCCAACATCAGCTGTGGCAGGAGACCGCGCCGCAGCCAGAAGCGTTCGCGAGCACCCAGCCCTTCTGCCTGGATACGCTGGCCCCGTTTGAGTGGCTGCAGTGGGTGTTAATTCCACGCATGCGCGCCCTGCTTGAGGGCAGTCACCCGCTGCCGCTGGCGTTTGCTGTCTCTCCCTACTATGAAATGGCGCTTGAGGCGACGCACCCTGCGCGCGACGTGATGCTGGTCGAACTGGAAAAACTGGATGCCCTGTTTGCCGGTGAAGATGTATGACGCTTGAGATCCTCTATCAGGACGAGTGGCTGGTGGCGGTGAATAAACCGTCAGGCTGGCTGGTACACCGCAGCTGGCTCGATCGCGATGAGAAAGTGGTGGTGATGCAGACCGTGCGCGACCAGATTGGTCAGCATGTTTTTACCGCCCATCGTCTCGACAGGCCGACCTCCGGCGTGCTGCTGATGGGGCTTTCCAGCGAGGCGGGGCGTCTGCTGTCACAGCAATTTGAACAGCATCAGATGCAAAAACGCTACCATGCGATCGTCCGTGGCTGGCTGACCGAGTCCGCCACGCTGGACTACCCGCTGGTGGAGGAACTGGACAAAATCGCCGATAAATTTGCCCGCGATGACAAAGGTCCGCAGCCCGCAGTGACGGATTATCGCGGCATGGCGACGACCGAAATGCCGGTGGCAACCAGCAAATTTCCGACCACACGTTACAGCCTGGTTGAGCTTCTGCCTAAAACCGGGCGTAAGCACCAGCTGCGACGCCATCTTGCGCATCTGCGCCACCCGATTATTGGCGACAGCAAACACGGTGATTTGCGCCAGAACCGCAGCGCGGCCGAACACTTTGGCTGTCATCGTCTGATGCTGCACGCCAGCGAGCTGAGCCTGACGCACCCGTTTACCGGCGAACCGCTGACTATCCGCGCGGGGCTGGACGACGTCTGGATGCAGGCGCTGTCACAGTTTGGCTGGCTGGGACAACTCCCCGAAAATGAAAGGGTTGAGTTTGTATCGGGCAACGTTCAGGATGAACAGTAAACGCATTCATTATGGGAAAATATCATGGCTGAAGTAGGCATTTTTGTCGGCACAATGTACGGCAACTCGCTGCTGGTAGCGGAAGAGGCTGAGGCAATACTCGCCAGCCAGGGCCATAAAGCCACGGTCTATGAAGACCCGGAACTGGCAGACTGGGAAAAGTATAAAGATAAATACATTCTGGTGGTGACCTCCACCACCGGGCAGGGCGATCTGCCGGACAGCATCGTGCCGTTGTTCCAGGGTATTAAAGACCAGCTTGGCTATCAGCCGGACGTGCACTACGGCATCATTGCCCTGGGCGACAGCTCTTACGCCAACTTCTGCGGCGGCGGCAAGCAGTTCGATGCGCTCCTGCAGGAACAGAGCGCGCAGCGCGTCGGCGAGATGCTGCTGATTGATGCCGGGGAGCACCCGGAGCCAGAAAGCGAGTCGAACCCGTGGGTGGAGCACTGGGCAACGCTTCTTAAATAGCACTCTGCCCGGCGGCGCTTCGCTTGCACGGGTCTACGGGTTTTCCAGGCCGGGTCAGGCGGAGCCGCCACCCGGCGCTACATACCGCACCAAACGCCAATTCCGTGAACCATCTTCCACTCCATTAGGCTTATGCCCCAAATTACGTCTTCTTCCTCCTGCAATGTTGTGTTTTTGCACGGTGAGGAGAAGAGGCACTCCTTCATATACTTTCCCGGTCACTATAAAACGGCTTCAGGCCGTACCAAAACGACAAAACACAAATCTCATTCTGATTACCCTACCGGTGCTGTACAGAATGAACCTGGCGAAAGCTATGTTTCAGGAGTGCAACAATGAGTACATTAAGCCACGCAGCGAGCAGCGCTGAAAAGCGCACCAATGCCCGCTACTGGATAGTGGTGATGCTGTTTATCGTCACGTCCTTTAACTATGGTGACCGCGCCACGCTGTCGATTGCCGGCTCGGAAATGGCAAAAGATATCGGCCTTGATCCCGTGGGCATGGGTTACGTTTTCTCCGCATTCTCATGGGCCTACGTCATCGGGCAAATTCCTGGCGGCTGGCTTCTGGACCGTTTTGGATCTAAACGCGTCTATTTCTGGTCCATCTTTATCTGGTCGATGTTTACCCTGTTGCAGGGTTTCGTCGATATTTTCAGCGGCTTCGGCATTATCGTGGCGCTCTTCACGCTGCGCTTCCTGGTAGGCTTAGCGGAAGCGCCTTCCTTCCCGGGGAACAGCCGTATTGTGGCGGCATGGTTCCCGGCGCAGGAGAGGGGGACGGCGGTGGCTATTTTCAACTCCGCACAATACTTTGCGACGGTGATCTTCGCGCCAATCATGGGCTGGCTGACGCATGAGGTGGGCTGGTCACACGTCTTCTTCTTCATGGGCGGGCTTGGGATCGTCATCAGCTTCGTCTGGCTGAAAGTGATCCACGAACCCAACCAGCATCCTGGCGTGAACAAAAAAGAGCTGGAGTACATCGCGGAAGGTGGCGCGCTGATCAACATGGATCAGAAATCCGCAAAAGCAAAAGTCCCGTTCAGCCAGAAATGGGCGCAGATCAAGCAGCTCATCGGCTCGCGCATGATGATCGGTATCTATCTGGGCCAGTACTGTATTAACGCCTTAACCTACTTCTTCATCACCTGGTTTCCGGTATACCTGGTGCAGGCACGCGGCATGTCGATTCTGAAAGCGGGATTTGTCGCCTCGATCCCGGCAATCTGCGGCTTCGTCGGCGGCGTACTCGGCGGGGTGATTTCCGACTGGCTGATGCGCCGCACGGGGTCACTGAACATCGCGCGTAAAACGCCGATTGTGCTCGGCATGCTGCTCTCCATGACCATGGTGTTCTGTAACTACGTCAGCGCCGAATGGATGATTATCGGCTTTATGGCGATGGCCTTCTTCGGCAAAGGCATTGGCGCGCTGGGCTGGGCGGTGATGGCGGATACGGCACCGAAAGAGATCAGCGGCCTGAGCGGCGGTCTGTTCAACATGTTCGGCAACATCTCCGGGATTGTTACGCCAATTGCTATCGGCTACATCGTCGGCACGACCGGCTCTTTCAACGGGGCGCTGATCTACGTGGGTGTGCATGCACTGGTGGCGGTACTGAGTTACCTGGTGCTGGTAGGGGATATCAAACGCGTCGAACTTAAACCTGTTGCGGAGCGTGGATGATGACAACGCAATCGAGTCCAACCGTCACTGAGATGAAGGTCATCCCGGTGGCCGGTCAGGACAGCATGCTGCTCAATATTGGCGGGGCGCATAACGCCTGGTTTACCCGAAATATCGTCGTACTCACTGACAGCGCAGGAAATACCGGCGTGGGCGAGGCGCCGGGCGGAGAGGTAATTTACCAGACGCTGGTGAATGCCATTCCGCAGGTGGTGGGCCATGACGTGGCCCGTCTGAACAAGGTGGTTCAGCGGGTGCATAAGGGCAATCAGTCGGCAGACTTTGATACGTTCGGTAAAGGTGCCTGGACGTTCGAACTGCGCGTGAATGCGGTTGCCGCGCTGGAAGCCGCGCTGTTGGATTTACTCGGCAAAACGCTGAACGTTCCGGTCTGTGAACTGCTGGGACCCGGCAAACAGCGCGATGCGGTCACCGTGCTGGGCTATCTGTTCTACGTTGGCGATCGCAATAAAACCGATCTCCCCTATCTGGCTCGAACGACGGGCGACCACGACTGGTATCGCCTGCGCCACCAGGAAGCGCTCTCCAGCGACGCGGTGGTGCGTCTGGCGGAAGCTGCGCAGGATCGCTACGGCTTTAAAGATTTCAAACTGAAGGGCGGCGTCCTGCCGGGCGAGCAGGAAATCGAAAGCGCCCGCGCGCTGAAAAAACGCTTCCCGGAAGCGCGCATCACCGTCGATCCGAACGGTGCCTGGCTGCTGGATGAAGCAATTAGCCTGTGCAAAGGGCTGGGGGATGTCCTGACCTATGCGGAAGACCCTTGCGGCGCGGAACAGGGCTTTTCGGGCCGTGAAGTGATGGCTGAGTTCCGCCGTGCCACCGGGCTGCCTGTCGCGACCAACATGATCGCCACCAACTGGCGTGAAATGGGTCATGCGGTGATGCTGAACGCCGTCGACATACCGCTGGCGGACCCGCACTTCTGGACGCTTTCAGGCGCAGTGCGCGTGGCGCAGCTGTGCGATGACTGGGGGTTGACCTGGGGCTGTCACTCGAACAATCACTTTGATATTTCGCTGGCGATGTTTACCCACGTTGGCGCGGCGGCGCCGGGTAACCCGACCGCCATCGACACCCACTGGATTTGGCAGGAAGGGGAAGCTCGCCTGACGAAAAATCCGCTGGAAATCATAAATGGCAAGATTGCCGTACCGAATGCGCCGGGCCTGGGCGTGGAGATTGACTGGGATCAGATCCATAAAGCCCATGAGGCGTATAAAAAACTACCGGGCGGCGCGCGTAACGACGCGGGCCCGATGCAGTACCTTATCCCCGGCTGGACATTTGACCGTAAGCGCCCTGTTTTCGGACGTCACTGATAAAAGGATTGAACGATGAGTACTTTTTCTACCCCAGTAGTCACCGCCATGCAGATCGTTCCGGTTGCGGGCCATGACAGCATGTTGATGAACCTGAGCGGCGCGCATGCGCCATTCTTTACCCGCAACATTGTCATTATCAAAGACAATTCCGGCCATACGGGCGTGGGCGAAATTCCGGGTGGGGAGAAGATCCGCCAGACGCTGGAAGATGCCATTCCGCTGGTGGTGGGCAAAACGCTGGGTGAGTACAAAAATGTCCTCAACACCGTGCGCAACACCTTTGCCGATCGCGATGCCGGTGGCCGTGGCCTGCAGACCTTCGATCTGCGCACCACCATTCACGTGGTGACCGGGATTGAATCCGCAATGCTGGATCTGCTGGGTCAGCATCTGGGCGTTAACGTTGCGTCGCTGTTAGGCGAGGGTCAGCAGAGAAGCGAAGTGGAAATGCTGGGCTATCTGTTCTTTGTTGGCGACCGCAAGCTGACGCCATTGCCTTATCAGCACCAGCCGGATGAACAATGCGACTGGTACCGTCTCCGCCACGACGAGGCGATGACCCCGGATGCGGTGGTACGCCTGGCGGAAGCCGCTTACGAAAAATATGGCTTCAATGATTTCAAACTGAAAGGCGGCGTGCTGGCGGGTGAGGAAGAGGCGCAAGCCGTCACCGCGCTGGCAAAACGTTTCCCGCAGGCGCGCGTGACGCTGGATCCGAACGGCGCATGGTCGCTTGATGAGGCCATTGCGATCGGTAAACAGCTGAAAGGCGTGCTGGCGTATGCGGAAGATCCCTGCGGTGCTGAACAAGGCTTCTCAGGGCGTGAAGTCATGGCGGAATTCCGCCGCGCCACGGGGCTGCCGACCGCGACCAATATGATTGCCACCGACTGGCGTCAGATGGGACACACCCTTTCATTGCAGTCTGTTGACATTCCGCTGGCGGACCCGCACTTCTGGACGATGCAGGGGTCGGTGCGCGTGGCGCAGATGTGCCATGAGTTTGGCCTGACCTGGGGCTCGCACTCTAACAACCACTTCGACGTGTCGCTGGCGATGTTCACTCACGTTGCCGCCGCCGCGCCGGGTACGATTACCGCTATCGACACGCACTGGATCTGGCAGGAAGGTAATCAGCGCCTGACTAAGCAGCCGTTTGAGATCAAAGGTGGCATGGTGCAGGTGCCTTCTACCCCGGGGCTGGGAGTTGAGCTGGACATGGACCAGGTCATGAAGGCCCATGAGCTGTATCAGAAACACGGTCTGGGCGCGCGTGACGACGCGATGGCGATGCAGTATCTGATCCCCGACTGGACATTCGACAATAAACGCCCGTGCATGGTACGATAAACGCATTGGGACCGCTCCCACTGGCGGTCTTTTACGTGGTGTATGCTTAACGTAACGACTATGCGTAAGGATGGCTTATGAAAATTGTTATCGCACCGGACTCGTATAAGGAAAGTTTGAGTGCGCTTGAGGTTGCGACGGCGATAGAACGTGGTTTTCGCGAGATCTTTCCCGAGGCGGTTTACGTCAAACTGCCGGTCGCGGACGGTGGCGAAGGGACGGTTGAGGCGATGATCGCGGCAACGCAGGGACGCATTGTGCATGTTCCGGTGACCGGCCCGCTGGGTGAGCGCGTGGAAGGGTTTTACGGCTTATCCGGTGACGAGCAGAGTGCCTTTATTGAAATGGCGGCGGCAAGCGGCCTGGAGCTGGTCGTCCCTTCGCAGCGTAATCCCCTGAAAACCACCTCGTGGGGCACGGGCGAACTTATTCGCCACGCGCTGGATGCTGGCGTTAAGCATATCATTATTGGCATTGGCGGCAGCGCCACCAATGACGGCGGAGCAGGGATGGTGCAGGCGTTGGGGGCAAAGCTGCTGGATGCCAGCGAGCAGCCCCTTGGTCAGGGCGGGGGCGAGCTGGGAAAACTCGCGCGTATCGACCTCAGCGGGCTGGACAGACGTCTGGCGGAGTGCCGGATAGAAGTCGCCTGTGATGTGACAAATCCGCTCACCGGAAAGGATGGCGCGTCAGCCGTATTTGGCCCGCAAAAGGGGGCCACTCCCGAGATGATCGTTACCCTGGACAACGCGCTGGCACAGTATGCGAGAGTCATTGCCCGGGATCTGGATATCGATGTGCTAAACCTTGCTGGCGGCGGCGCGGCGGGTGGCATGGGGGCCGCGCTATACGCCTTTTGCGGCGCGCAGTTGCGCCAGGGCATTGAGATCGTGACCGATGCGCTACACCTGGCCGACCAGGTGGCCGATGCGGATCTGGTGATCACGGGAGAAGGTCGCATCGACAGCCAGACGATCCACGGCAAAGTCCCGGTGGGCGTGGCGAAAGTAGCTAAACGCTTTAACAAACCCGTCATCGGCATTGCAGGAAGCCTGACGGCAGACGTTGGCGTGGTGCACGATCACGGCATTGATGCGGTGTTTAGCGTGATCTACACCATCTGCTCACTGGAAGATGCGCTGGAAAATGCCAGCGAGAATGTCAGGATGGCCGCAAGGAATATCGCGGCGGTACTAAAAGCGGGGCAGGGAATGTAGTTCTCCCTCTCTCTGTGGGAGAGGGGCGGGTGAGGGCATCAGGCCGCACCCGTAATTGTAGGCCCGGTAAGCGCAGCGCCACCGGGCTTTTACCTCAGCTCCCCAGCACCTTCATCGCTTCCCGCGTTACGTTATCCATTTCATCCAGCAGCTCCAGGAACTCCGGTTCAAGCTCTGATTCCGGCGTACCGGCACGCAGCTGCTGCTCCAGCAGCTGGCAAAGATTTTTCAGCCGCGGCACGCCGCTATACCCGCAGCTGCCGTGCAGCTTGTGGATTGCTTCCAGCAGCTCTTCCGGGTTTTCACCTACCAGCTGCTCTTCCACCTTATTGCGAATTTCCGGCAGAAACGCGACCAGCATCTGCAGCATTTCGCGGGCCAAATCCGGTTTACCTGCCGCCTGGCGCAGCGCAAGCTGCCAGTCAAAGGTCGCGTTCTGGTTGACGCTGATTTCAACCGGCTCGCTGGAAACCGTGTACGACCCGCCAATATGACCCGGCTTATAGCGTAACAGCAGGTTATGAAGTTTCTCTTCATCGATGGGCTTTGCCAGATAATCATTCATCCCGGCGCTCAGCAGCTTCTCTTTCTGACCGGCCATCGCGTGGGCGGTGACCGCAATGACCGGCGTTTGCTGCTGATGCGGCAACTGGTGGATCAGCTCGCAGGCCCGAATGCCATCCATGCCCGGCATCTGAATATCCATCAGTATTAAATCGAACTGCATCTGCTTAGCCTGTTCAACTGCCTGTGCGCCGCTGGTGCACAGCTCAACATGCTGAACCTGATCTTCAAGCAATGCGCCAATGAGCTTCAGGTTGGCCGGATTATCATCCACCGCCATCACGCTCATCGGCAATTTTTGCTCATCGTTAATCAGCGGGAGAGCATGCTGGCTAAGACGGCAATACTCCGTGAGCGCGGGCAGCAGGCGGGTCGCGGTGAGCGGTTTCAGCAGACACGCGGCGGCCCCGTCATTTTTCAACTCTTCTGCATTGAGCTGAGCATGGCAGGGCAGCGCCAGCAGCAGATAGTCGGTCATTGACGCGGCTTTCGCCAGCCGCTCCTGCTGCATGGTCAGTTCGCCGGTGAAGGTGACCGGGATCCCCATCAGCAGAATGTCGTAGTGCTCAACGGCAAGCGCCGAGAAGGTTGGGCTGTAGACCACCTCCAGCGGCGTGGTGCTTAAAATATCGAGCGCGCACTGCGCGGCCGCCGCGTTAGGTTCGACGTAGGCCAGACGCTTGCCTTTCAGGCAGTCCGTCACCGGGCCATCGGTCAGTACGTTCGGATTGAGGTCCAGATTAATGTGGAACCAGAAGGTTGATCCGCGGTTCGGCTGGCTGTGGAAAGAGATATCGCCGCCCATCTCGTTCACCAGGCGTTGCGTGATCACCAGACCCAGGCCGGTACCGCCATGACGGCGGGAGATACTGGCATCCGCCTGACGGAACGCCTGGAACAGACGCGACTGATCCCGCTCCGGAATCCCGATGCCGGTATCACGGATCTGGACTTCAATCTGGACCTTATTGCTGCTGATAGAGCGTTTTTCGACCAGAATGTCGATGTTACCGCTTTCGGTGAATTTAATCGCATTCCCGACAAGGTTAGTAATGACCTGCTGCAGGCGCAGCGGATCGCCAATAACGTTATCCGGCACGTCGTTTTTAATGTTGAGCGTCAGCTCAAGGCCTTTGTCGTGCGACGAATGTGCGAGCAGCGTCACCACCTCATCCAGCGTACTGCGCAGCGGGAAGGGAATGCTTTCCAGGATCAGCTTGCCCGCTTCCAGCTTGGAAAAATCCAGCACGTCGTTGATGATCGCCAGCAGGTTGTTAGCCGAGCGTTCAATAGTGTGCAGGTGATCGCGCTGAGTCGGGTTGAGCTCGCTTTTCAGGGTCAGGCGGGTGAAGCCGATCACGCCATTGAGGGGCGTACGCAGCTCGTGCGACATATTGGCAAGGAATTCAGACTTAATACGTGCCGCTTCCTGAGCGCGCTTTTTCGCCAGATCCAGCTCAACGTTCTGGATCTCCATCTGCTCCAGCGTTTCGCGCAGGTCGGACGTCGCCTGGTCAACGTTGTGCTGCATCTCTTCGTGATACGCCGCCAGCGACATGGCCATTGAGTTGATGCCGTTCTTTAGCATATCCAGCTCGCCCAGCATAAACCCTTCCACCCGGCTGTCGAGCTGTCCCCGGCGGATGCGGTCAACCGTGTTAACCATGTTGCGGATGGGGCCCGTCACGTCGCGCATCAGGCGCCAGCCGAAGATCAGCGCAATGCCAATGCAGAACAGCATCATCACGCCAGAGATGAAGATTTCTTTATACTGCTGTAGCCGGACCGACTTGAGATCCAGCTCCAGCGCCACATATCCCAGCATATTGTTGCTGGATTTAGCGTCGGATTGCGCAGACTCATCGGGTGAATAGCTTTCCGATACGATAGGCGTACGCAGGATCATGATATCGCCGCGCCGCAATACGGTGAGGTGGCGCGGGAAGGGCGTACCGTCCGGGATCTTCAGGGCCGCCGGATCGAGATGAAAATTCGAGGTGACAAACAGGCGGTTATGTTCGTCGTAAACGGAAATGGCGCGTACGATGTCCGAGTGACGGCGGTGGAGTACGCTGATTAACTGACCAATGGATTCGCGGTTTTGCAGGTTCATCCCGTACTCGCTGGAAACGGCAAGCGGTTCGATAATGCTGGCGCCTGCATCCTCCAGTTGTCGCTGCAAATCGTTATAGCGGTGCACCACAAAGAAGATACTCAGCAGCAAACCGATGAGAACGGTGGGGGCGAGGATCAAAATCATCATGCGCGCGCGCAGGCTGTAGTTGGTCATGGCGTTCCGTTATGGGACAATTAAGATAATTATGTTTATGTGAGAAAAATCTCGGCGATGGCGCAATTCTACTCTGCAAAGCGACGCGTGACGACGCGTCAAATCATCACTGTTGAAGCCACGGACCTCGATCCGTTTGGTCAGGGAGTGGCACGTCACAATGGTAAGGCTCTGTTTATAACAGGTTTACTGCCAACAGAACGAGCAGAAATTACGCTGACGGAAGATAAACGCCAGTTCGCGCGCGGACAGGTTAAGCGTCGCCTCAACGATAGCCCGGAGCGCGTGAAGCCCCGCTGCCCACATTTTGGCGTTTGCGGGGGCTGCCAGCAACAGCATGCGAGCACAGAATTACAGCAAAAAAGCAAAAGCCGTGCGCTGGCGCGTCAGCTTAAACATGACGTTAACGAAATTCTCGCCGATGAGCCCTGGGGCTATCGTCGGCGCGCCCGCCTGAGCCTCAGCTATCAGCCAAAAACGGCGCGGCTGGAGATGGGGTTTCGCAAGGCCGGTTCCAGTGACATCGTCGATGTGAAGCAGTGCCCCATTTTGGTGCCCCATCTTGAGGCATTGCTTCCGGATGTGCGCACCTGTCTTTCCGGGCTGGACGGCGTTCGCCACCTCGGACATGTCGAACTGGTCATGGCCAACAATGGACCGCTGATGGTCCTGCGCCATACCGCGCCGCTGTCGAAAAAAGATCGCGAAAAACTGGAACGCTTTTCGCATTCCCACGACCTGGCGCTTTTCCTTGCACCACAAAGCGAGATACTTGAGCAGGTTACCGGTGAGGCGCCCTGGTATGCGTCAAACGGGCTACGCTTAACGTTCAGCCCGCGGGATTTCATTCAGGTGAATGATGGCGTTAACCAGCAGATGGTTGAGAAAGCGCTGACGTGGCTGGATGTTCAGAAAAGCGATCGGGTGCTCGATCTGTTCTGCGGAATGGGCAACTTCACGCTGCCGTTGGCGCGAAAAGCGGCCAGCGTTGTCGGCGTGGAAGGCGTTGAGGCGCTGGTGGCTAAAGGGCAGGAGAACGCACAGCAGAACGGCTTGCAAAATGTGACATTCTTTCATCAAAATCTTGAGGAAGATGTCACCCAACAGCCTTGGGCAAAACAGGGCTTTGATAAAATTTTGCTCGACCCGGCGCGTGCCGGTGCCCCGGGTGTGATGGCACATATTATTAAACTCGCGCCGAAGCGTGTGGTCTATGTTTCCTGTAACCCGGCAACGCTTGCCCGCGACAGTGAGGCATTAATCAGCGCGGGTTACCAGATTCAGCGTCTGGCAATGCTGGACATGTTCCCGCACACTGGTCATCTGGAATCGATGGTGTTGTTCGAGCACATATAATGAGTTTGGCTTGTCGACTTCGACAGGCCCAGGTCCCTAAAGGAGAGGACAATGGTTGCGGTAAGAAGTGCACATCTCAATAAAGCTGGGGAGTTTGACCCACAAAAATGGATCGCAAGTCTGGGAATTTCCAGCCAGCAGTCGTGTGAACGCTTAACCGAAACCTGGGCCTATTGTCTGCGCACCACGCAGGGGCATCCCGACGCCGATCTTCTTCTGTGGCGCGGCGTGGAGATGGTTGAAATCTTATCCATGCTGAACATGGACATCGAAACGCTGCAGGCCGCGCTTCTCTTCCCCCTCGCGGATGCGGACGTGGTCAGCGAAGACGTGCTGGGTGACAGCGTCGGGAAATCCGTCGTCGCGCTGATCCACGGCGTGCGCGATATGGCGGCCATCCGCCAGCTCAAAGCTGCGCACACCGATTCCGTCTCCTCAGAACAGGTCGATAACGTTCGCCGGATGCTGCTGGCCATGGTGGATGATTTCCGCTGCGTGGTCATCAAGCTTGCCGAGCGTATTGCCCACCTGCGTGAGGTGAAGGATGCGCCGGAAGACGAGCGCGTGCTGGCGGCCAAAGAGTGTACAAACATCTATGCGCCGCTGGCGAACCGCTTAGGGATTGGTCAGCTGAAATGGGAGCTGGAAGATTATTGCTTCCGTTATCTGCACCCGGCGGAATATAAACGTATTGCCAAACTCCTGCATGAGCGCCGTATCGACCGCGAGCACTATATCGAGGAATTTGTCGGCGGTTTGCGCCAGGCGATGAAAGAAGAGAATGTGCGCGCCGAAGTCTACGGTCGGCCTAAGCATATCTATAGCATCTGGCGCAAAATGCAGAAGAAACACCTCGCGTTTGACGAGCTGTTTGACGTGCGCGCCGTGCGTATCGTGGCGGAGCGTCTGCAGGACTGCTACGCCGCGCTGGGGATAGTACACACTCACTTCCGTCATCTGCCCGATGAGTTCGATGACTATGTCGCCAACCCCAAACCGAACGGCTATCAGTCTATCCATACCGTTGTGCTTGGCCCGGGTGGCAAAACGGTCGAGATTCAGATCCGCACCAAACAGATGCATGAAGACGCCGAGCTGGGCGTGGCCGCGCACTGGAAATACAAAGAAGGCACGTCCGGTGGGGCGCGTTCTGGACACGAAGACCGCATTGCCTGGCTGCGCAAGCTGATTGCGTGGCAGGAAGAGATGGCCGATTCCGGCGAGATGCTCGACGAAGTGCGCAGCCAGGTCTTTGACGACCGGGTGTATGTCTTCACCCCGAAAGGGGACGTTGTCGATCTCCCAGCGGGCTCCACGCCGCTCGATTTTGCCTACCACATCCACAGTGATGTGGGACACCGCTGCATCGGGGCGAAAATTGGCGGACGTATCGTACCGTTCACCTATCAATTGCAGATGGGTGACCAGATTGAAATCATTACCCAGAAGCAGCCCAACCCGAGCCGTGACTGGCTTAACCCTAACCTGGGTTACGTCACCACCAGCCGCGGGCGCTCGAAAATTCACGCCTGGTTCCGTAAACAGGATCGTGACAAGAATATCCTTGCCGGCCGCCAGATCCTCGACGACGAGCTGGAGCATATCGGGATAAGCCTGAAAGAGGCGGAGAAATTCCTGCTGCCGCGCTACAACTTCAACGAGCTTGACGAGCTGTTAGCGGCCATTGGCGGCGGTGATATCCGTCTGAATCAGATGGTGAACTTCCTGCAGGCGCAGTTCAATAAGCCAAGCGCGGCAGAGCAGGACGCGGCGGCGCTGAAGCAGCTGCAGCAGAAAACCTACGCGCCGCAGCAGCGCAGCAAAGACAACGGCCGCGTGGTGGTCGAGGGCGTGGGCAATCTGATGCACCACATTGCCCGCTGCTGTCAGCCGATCCCGGGCGACGATATCGTCGGCTTTATCACTCAGGGCCGTGGGATCTCAATTCACCGTTCCGACTGCGACCAGCTTGCCGAGCTGCAGTCGCATGCGCCGGAGCGCATCGTGGAGGCGGTCTGGGGTGAGAGCTATTCCGCCGGCTACTCGCTGGTGGTGCGCGTCACTGCCAACGACCGCAGCGGCCTGCTGCGCGACATCACGACCATTCTCGCCAACGAGAAGGTCAACGTGCTGGGCGTTGCCAGCCGCAGCGATACCCGCGAGCAGCTTGCCACCATTGATATGACCATCGAAATCTACAACCTGCAGGTGCTGGGCCGCGTGCTCGGCAAACTGAACCAGGTGCCGGATGTGATTGACGCGCGTCGTCTGCACGGCGGTTAAACACACTCTTCTGTAGGCCGGGTAAGGCTTTGCCGCCACCCGGCTTGTTTTTTTTAATGGAAAACACTATGACTCAAATCGACCGCCTGCTCGGCATCATGAAACGCCTGCGCGACCCGGAAAACGGCTGTCCGTGGGACAAAGAGCAGACTTTCGCCACCATCGCCCCGTACACCCTTGAAGAGACCTATGAGGTGCTGGACGCTATTTCCCGTGAAGATTTTGACGACCTGCGCGGCGAGCTGGGCGATCTGCTGTTCCAGGTGGTGTTCTATGCGCAAATGGCGCAGGAAGAAGGGCGCTTTAACTTTGACGATATCTGCGCTGCCATCAGCGACAAGCTGGAGCGCCGTCATCCCCATATCTTCGGCGATGCCACCGCAGAGAACAGCGCGGAGGTGCTGGCCCGCTGGGAGCAGATCAAAAGCGCCGAGCGGGCGGAAAAATCTCAGCACTCGGCGCTGGATGATATTCCGCTGAGCCTGCCCGCGCTGATGCGCGCGCATAAAATCCAGAAACGCTGCTCCGCCGTGGGTTTTGACTGGACCTCCCTCGGTCCGGTGCTGGATAAAGTGCACGAAGAGATTGATGAGGTCATGCACGAAGCGCAGCAGGCGGTGGTGGATGAAGCAAAGCTTGAGGAAGAGATGGGCGACCTGCTGTTCGCGACCGTCAACCTTTCTCGCCACCTGGGTGTAAAAGCGGAAACGGCCCTGCAAAAAGCCAACATAAAATTCGAACGACGCTTCCGCGAAGTTGAGCGGATTGTCGCCTCACGAGGCCTGGAAATGACCGGAATTGACCTCGAGGCCATGGAAGAAGTCTGGCAGGAAGTAAAGCGCCAGGAATCTGATCTCTAACGAGATTTTGCGATCAAGCGCAATTTGTGTGATTTTTTAAATGACAAGCGCTTGATTTGCGTCAAAAACATTTACCCAAAAGGGGCTATTTTCTCACTCCTTATGTTTGTCATGGCCTGGAATGGAGACGGAGAATGAAAGTTTGTGGCGCTCGCCGTGTTCGGGTATACTACTTTCCCGTCCTGGTTATTCCATCGTTTCACCCTAACTTCTCAGGTTCAGCATGACAACGAACTATATTTTTGTGACCGGCGGGGTCGTATCCTCTCTGGGTAAAGGCATTGCCGCAGCCTCCCTCGCAGCCATTCTTGAAGCCCGTGGCCTCAATGTGACCATGATGAAACTGGATCCGTACATCAACGTCGATCCGGGCACCATGAGCCCAATCCAACACGGGGAAGTGTTCGTTACTGAAGACGGCGCTGAAACCGATCTGGATCTTGGCCACTACGAGCGTTTCATCCGCACCAAAATGACCCGTCGTAACAACTTCACGACTGGCCGCATCTACTCCGACGTTCTGCGTAAAGAGCGCCGTGGTGACTACCTGGGTGCAACCGTTCAGGTTATCCCGCACATCACGAACGCAATCAAAGAACGCATTGTTGCGGGTGGCGAAGGCCACGACGTGGTGCTGGTTGAAATCGGCGGTACCGTGGGTGATATCGAATCCCTGCCATTCCTGGAAGCGATTCGTCAGCTGGCGGTAGATATTGGCCGTGAAAACGCGCTGTTCATGCACCTGACCCTGGTACCGTACATGGCCGCCGCAGGTGAAGTGAAAACCA
This sequence comes from Enterobacter asburiae, assembly GCF_008080435.1. Lineage (GTDB taxonomy): Bacteria > Pseudomonadota > Gammaproteobacteria > Enterobacterales > Enterobacteriaceae > Enterobacter > Enterobacter asburiae_C. The sequence continues at coordinate 30,179 of NZ_VRKN01000011.1, forward strand.
AGCCGACTCAGCACTCTGTTAAAGAGCTGCTCTCCATTGGTATTCAGCCTGATATCCTGGTTTGCCGCTCCGATCGCGCGGTTCCGGCGAACGAACGTGCGAAAATTGCATTGTTCTGTAACGTGCCTGAAAAAGCCGTTATTTCAATGAAAGATGTCGATTCCATTTATAAAATCCCGGGCCTGTTGAAATCGCAGGGCCTGGACGATTATATTTGCAAACGATTCAGCTTGAACTGTCCGGAAGCTAACCTGTCTGAATGGGAACAGGTTATTTATGAAGAAGCCAATCCGGCAGGCGAAGTGACTATCGGTATGGTCGGCAAGTACATTGAACTGCCGGATGCCTATAAGTCAGTGATCGAAGCGCTGAAACACGGTGGTCTGAAGAACCGTGTCTCCGTGAACATCAAGCTGATTGATTCGCAGGATGTTGAAACGCGTGGCGTTGAAATCCTGAAAGATCTGGATGCTATTCTCATCCCTGGCGGCTTCGGCTACCGTGGTGTAGAAGGCAAGATCGCTACCGCGCGCTATGCGCGTGAAAACAATATTCCATACCTCGGCATCTGTCTGGGTATGCAGGTTGCGCTGATCGAATTTGCGCGCAACGTAGCGGGAATGGAAAACGCGAACTCTACGGAATTTGTGCCAGACTGTAAGTACCCTGTGGTGGCGCTTATCACTGAATGGCGTGACGAAGAAGGTAACGTCGAAGTCCGTACCGAGAAGAGCGATCTGGGTGGCACCATGCGTCTTGGCGCACAGGCCTGCCAGCTGTCTGACGATAGCGTGGTTCGCAAGCTGTATGGCGAGCCAGTCATCACCGAGCGCCATCGTCACCGCTATGAAGTCAACAACATGTTGTTGAAACCTATTGAAGCCGCGGGCCTGCGTGTTGCGGGTCGCTCCGGGGATGATCAGTTAGTCGAGATCATTGAAGTGCCAAACCATCCTTGGTTTGTCGCCTGCCAGTTCCACCCGGAATTTACTTCAACGCCACGTGACGGGCATCCGCTGTTTGCAGGCTTCGTGAAGGCCGCCAGCGACTACCAGAAGCGTCAGGCGAAGTAAAAAAAGTTAGAACGGCAACGCGTACCTTTGGTACGCGTTGTTTGTCTGGAGTTTTAGTTTAACTTGTACTGAGGAAAATCTAATGTCCAAAATCGTTAAAGTCATCGGTCGTGAAATCATCGACTCCCGTGGTAACCCGACCGTTGAAGCCGAAGTTCACCTGGAAGGTGGTTTCGTTGGTATGGCTGCTGCTCCATCAGGCGCTTCTACTGGTTCCCGCGAAGCGCTGGAACTGCGCGATGGCGACAAATCTCGCTTCATGGGCAAAGGCGTACTGAAAGCGGTTGGCGCTGTAAACGGTCCTATTGCTCAGGCAATCCTTGGCAAAGACGCCAAAGACCAGGCTGGCATCGACAAGATCATGATCGATCTGGACGGTACTGAAAACAAATCTAACTTCGGTGCGAACGCAATCCTGGCTGTTTCCCTGGCGAACGCCAAAGCAGCAGCTGCAGCGAAAGGCCAGCCACTGTTCGAGCACATCGCTGAACTGAACGGCACCCCAGGCAAATACTCCATGCCTGTACCAATGATGAACATCATCAACGGTGGTGAGCACGCAGACAACAACGTTGATATTCAGGAATTCATGATTCAGCCAGTTGGCGCGAAATCCCTGAAAGAAGCGGTACGTATGGGTTCTGAAGTGTTCCACAACCTGGCTAAAGTTCTGAAAGCTAAAGGTATGAACACTGCTGTGGGTGACGAAGGTGGCTATGCGCCAAACCTGGGTTCTAACGCAGAAGCACTGGCTGTTATCGCAGAAGCCGTAAAAGCTGCTGGCTACGAGCTGGGCAAAGACATCACCCTGGCGATGGACTGTGCAGCATCTGAATTCTACAAAGACGGTAAATACGTTCTGGCTGGCGAAGGCAACAAAGCGTTCACCTCCGAAGAGTTCACTCACTTCCTGGAAGACCTGACCAAACAGTACCCAATCGTGTCTATCGAAGACGGTCTGGACGAGTCTGACTGGGATGGTTTCGCATACCAGACCAAAGTACTGGGCGACAAAATTCAGCTGGTTGGTGACGACCTGTTCGTAACCAACACCAAGATCCTGAAAGAAGGCATCGAGAAAGGCATCGTTAACTCCATCCTGATCAAATTCAACCAGATCGGTTCTCTGACCGAAACTCTGGCTGCGATCAAAATGGCGAAAGACGCTGGCTACACCGCTGTTATCTCTCACCGTTCTGGCGAAACTGAAGACGCTACCATTGCCGACCTGGCTGTGGGTACCGCTGCAGGCCAGATCAAAACCGGTTCTATGAGCCGTTCTGACCGTGTTGCTAAATACAACCAGCTGATTCGTATCGAAGAAGCGCTGGGCGAAAAAGCACCATACAACGGTCTGAAAGAGATCAAAGGTCAGGCATAATTGCTTAAGCCTTAAAATGAAAATGCCAGTCGAATGACTGGCATTTTTTTTGGACTATTTAAAATCGACCGCCATTTGTTCCGGAATGGTTAGCCCCTGGGTGGTTTGCACGCAGCGGGCGATGTAATCCGTAAACCGGGGTGGCTTCGGCATCCCCATGCTCAGCAGCTTATCGTTGCTGAAGCGCACGTTAAGCGTGGCAAACGCACCGTATAAACGCATGGCTTTCAGCATCAGACGTTCGTTGCACGGGCCAAAAATATGTTTCAACTCGCGGCGCATTCTGACCAGCGTTTCGTAGCTGACCTGCGCATATTTATCACCGACGGGGGCTTTCTCCAGCGCCTGCGCCATTGCCTGATCGATATCCGCAAAGCGAACGCTGTTCTCTTCTCCCGCAGAAATGTGTACTACTTCTCCCGGACGAGCGTTGCTGTTGAGCAGCATTAACATCGCGTCGGCGCAATAATCCACCGGAACAACGTCGATCCGGTCTTCCATTGAGCACATAAACTTTTGCAGCATCAGGCCCATGCTAAAGACCCAGAAAATGCTGCTCGACGGCGTGCAGCCATGACGGGTATGGCCGACGACGATGGACGGACGGGCGATGAGCAGCGGCAGGTTCGGACACTCCTGGCGCATCAGCTGTTCGATGGTTGACTTCGAAAACGTGTATTCCACCAGGTGTTCAGCATTCTCTCTGAATTCCGCACTTTCGGCGACCAGTGAATCCTGCTCCGGCGTGCATGACATCGCGGTGCCGACGTGGAGGAAACGCTGCAGTCCTGTGACCTGCTCCATACGGCGCGCCAGCGCGAGCGTACCTTCAACGTTGACCTTCCAGATCAGCGGGTTATTACCAAATGAGGCGACGGCCGCACAGTTAACGACATGCGTGACCCGATCCAGACGGGGATCGTTCAGAAAGGCTTCAGGCTGGCTGAGGTCGCCAATCAGGATATTATCCACATTCAGGGAGGCCAGTTTGTCCTCTGGAACGTTAAACTTGCGCATGTTCTCCTGCACGCGCTCCAGCCCGCCCTGCGGATCGCTGGCACGCGCAAGCAAAAGGAGTTTTACGGATTGATCGTTGGTCAGGATTTTTTCAAGAACTGCACCGCCCAGAAATCCGGTCACGCCTGTAATCAATAACATCTTCATTAATACCGTCTCATTATGATTGATGAGGCGGATTGTAGGCGCGCAAAAGTAAACGGCATTTAAATAATAAATCGCCGAAACCGACAGCATCTTAAGCTTATTTTAAGGAAAGGAAATCGGGTGGAGATATTGGACATTACTGTAAGGGTAAAAATTCACTCTATTAAAATTTAAATTTTAACCTATTGAATTTAATGTTTTTTATAGGTTCACCCTTGAGTAGCGAACTTAATTCAAAATGTAATAAATATAATAATTTGTTACATCAAACATTTACCAAACAAATGATTTAAACACCACTTAACTAAAATCAGACGATATAAATCGCAGGCCGATTTATTTAGCCTGCGAATGATTTTCAGAGCAAGAGAGGAAGCGTGGCGCTGGCTGTTTGTTGGCTAACGTCGCCGTAATGGCCATCCAGCGCAATCATGGACGTAGTCAGCAGCTCGACCAGCAACATGACCCCAACCTTAGCATTGAGTGCGCCTGCGCTAAGGGGACCCTCTGGTTTGGCGGCAACCAGCTGCATGTCGCTCAGGGACGCCAGCGGGCTGCGGGGCGTATTGCTGAGTGCCAGAACCTTAACGCCGCGCTTTCGGGCAAGCTTCACCACGTGGAGTAAATCCCGCGTTGAACCCGAGCTGGAGATGGCCACGACCAGGGTCTCTTTCGAAAGCGTTGTCGCATTCATGGCTGCGCGGTGCATATCGCTAAACAGCTGTGCGGGTTTGCCCAGCCGCAACAGCTTGTAATGCAGATACTCCCCGAGGATCGCGCTGGCCGCGACGCCATAAATCTGTACGGATTGCGCCTGGTGCAGCGCCAGCGCCGCCTTTTCAAGCAGCGTGCGGTCGAGGAGTCTGGCGGTATCCTGCAAAGCCTGCACCGACTCATCCACGACGTTATCAATCTCATCCCCCGCCTGACGCGCGGGCTGGCCCTGCTGAATATCCAGCGCAAGCGCCATTTTAAATTCGTTATAGCCTTTGCAGCCCAGCGTCCGGCAAAGACGCGTGACGCTGGCCTCGCTGGTGTGGCTCTCGCGCGCCAGTTCAGTGATCGTCAGGTAGAGCACCCGGCCAGGATCGCTGAGGACAAACTCGCCGAGTTTTTGTTGCGTTGGGCTGTACCCGGAAGCCTCCTGGCGGAGCTTCAGCAGCAGATTTTCATGGTCCGACATGCCACGTCCTTAATGTGTTTCGCTGCGACTAGTGTGGCGGAAAGGAGGGGAAAGATGCCAGTCATTTTGAAAAAGTATGATCGGCTTCCTGGTTTATGATGATAATTTTCACTTAATAATATTTATGTGGTAAAAATTTTCACCACTTAACGGGGAGATGAAAAAATGATGCAAATGTTCAGTGGCGCTTCTTCGGGAGGATGGTTTGAAAAAGCGCAGCGCTTTGGTAAATCCTTTATGCTGCCGATCGCCGTGTTGCCAGCGGCGGGTCTGCTGCTGGGGATAGGCGGCGCGCTATCGAATCCCAATACGCTGGCGGCTTATCCCTTTTTAGATGTGGGCTGGCTGCAGGCCATTTTCACCATCATGAGCAGCGCAGGTTCAATCGTCTTTGCGAACCTCTCGGTGCTGTTTGCGGTTGGGGTTGCCGTCGGGTTGGCAAAAAGCGATAAGGGCACGGCCGGGCTGGCGGCGCTACTCGCGTTTCTGGTGATGAATGCCACCATCAACGCGCTGCTGATCCTCACCGGCAAACTGGCGCATGAGAATCCGGGCGCTGTGGGGCAGGGCATGACGCTGGGGATTCAGACGCTGGAAACCGGCGTGTTTGGCGGCGTGGTCATTGGGCTGGTGACCTGCGCGCTTCATCATCGGTTCAATAAAATTGCGCTTCCGCAGTTCCTCGGGTTCTTTGGCGGCTCGCGCTTTGTCCCCATAATCAGCTCGCTGGCGGCGATACTCGTCGGCGCGCTCATGACCGTAGTCTGGCCGCATTTTCAGAAATTGATTTTTGGTCTCGGCGGGCTGGTGGATGCTACCGGTTATCTGGGCACCCTGCTGTACGGCTTCATTTTACGCATGCTGGGCCCGTTTGGTTTGCACCACATCTTCTATCTGCCGTTCTGGACCACCGCGCTTGGCGGCAGTGAGATTGTTAACGGTCACCTGGTTGAGGGCACTCAGCGGATCTTCTTCGCCCAGTTGGCCGATCCCACAACGCGTCAGTTTTACGAAGGTACGTCACGTTTCATGTCCGGGCGCTTTATTACGATGATGTTTGGCCTGCTCGGCGCGTGTCTGGCGATGTACCACACGGCAAAACCGGAGAACAAAAAGCGCGTTGCCGGGCTGCTGCTCTCTGCGGCGTTAACCTCGTTCCTGACCGGGATTACCGAGCCTATCGAGTTCTCCTTCCTGTTTATTGCGCCGGTGCTTTACGTTATTCATGCGCTGTTTGACGGCCTGGCGTTCATGCTCGCACATATGCTGCATATCACCATCGGCCAAACCTTCTCCGGCGGTTTTATCGACTTCGTGCTGTTCGGCATTTTGCAGGGGGAGGCCAAAACCCACTGGATGTTCGTTCCGCTGGTCGGCGTGCCGTGGTTCTTCCTTTACTACTTCACCTTCCGCTACCTGATTAACCGCTTCGATTTTGCCACGCCGGGTCGGGAAAAGGAGGCGATGGCCAATGAGGTGACCTTCTCGCAGAGCGAGCGCGCCGTTGCGGTGATCGCTGGATTAGGCGGAAAAGACAATCTGGAAGAGGTGGACTGCTGCGCCACGCGTCTTCGCGTCACGGTTAAGGACGGCAGCAAAGTGAATGACGCGGCGCTGAAAGCCACCGGCGCGCGCGGCGTTATCGTACGCGGTAACGGTGTTCAGGTCATTTATGGTCCGCACGTCACGATTATCAAAAACGAAGTGGAAGAGATCTTATCGTAATGAAAACTGTACTGGATAACCTGAAGGGAAAACTGGTCGTCTCCTGTCAGGCGCTGGAGAATGAACCGCTGCATAGCCCGTTTATTATGTCGCGGATGGCGCTGGCGGCGGCGCAGGGCGGGGCTGCTGCCATTCGTGCCAACAGCGTGGTGGATATCGAGGCCATTAAGCTGCAGGTGTCTTTGCCGGTCATCGGCATCATCAAACGGGATTACCCGGAAAGCGAGGTGTTTATCACCGCCACGATGAAAGAGGTGGATGAGCTCATGACCGTCTCTCCAGAAATCATTGCGCTTGATGCGACGGCGCGGGAGCGTCCCGGTGGGGAATCCCTGGAAACACTGGTCACGCGCATCCGCTCGCGCTATCCCGCGGTACTGCTGATGGCAGATATTTCCACCGTGGGCGAAGCCGTGACGGCGCAGGCGCTTGGCTTTGACTGCGTCGGCACCACGCTTTACGGCTATACGGCGGAAACGGCGGGCCATTCGCTTCCTGAGAACGACTGCGCTTTCCTGAAGGCTGTGCTGGCTGCCGTGACGGTTCCCGTGATTGCCGAAGGCAACGTGGATACGCCTGAACGCGCGGCCAGGTGTCTGGCGCTGGGCGCGCATACGGTCGTTGTCGGCGGCGCGATCACCCGTCCACAGCAAATTACCGAGCGTTTTATGGCGGCGATTGGCGCGCAAAGCACCGATGGAGCATGACCATCCGGCGGGGATCTGCGATACTAATCGTTTATCCCCTTTACTGAGATGACTATGCAGTACCCGATTAACGAGATGTTCCAGACCCTGCAAGGCGAGGGTTACTTTACCGGCGTTCCCGCTATTTTTATTCGTTTACAGGGATGCCCGGTTGGCTGTGCCTGGTGTGATACCAAACATACGTGGGATAAGCTCGCAGATCGGGAAGTGTCGCTGTTTAGTATTCTGGCGAAAACCAAAGAGAGCGATAAGTGGGGCGCGGGCAGTTCAGAAGATCTGCTTGCCATTATTGGTCGTCAGGGCTGGACGGCGCGCCACGTGGTGATCACCGGCGGTGAACCCTGCATCCACGATCTGACGCCGCTGACCGAGCTGCTCGAAAAGAACGGCTACAGCTGCCAGATTGAAACCAGCGGCACCCATGAAGTGCGGTGTTCACACACTACCTGGGTAACGGTATCGCCAAAGGTGAATATGCGCGGCGGGTATGACGTGCTGTCTCAGGCGCTGGAACGCGCGGATGAGATTAAGCACCCGGTAGGGCGCGTGCGTGATATCGAAGCGCTGGACGAGCTGCTGGCAACGCTGGCGGATGAAAAACAGCGCGTGATTGCGCTACAGCCGATCAGCCAGAAAGACGACGCGACGCGTCTGTGCATTGAAACCTGCATAGTGCGCAACTGGCGCTTATCGATGCAGACGCATAAGTACCTGAATATTGCATAAAAAAGCCCGGTGGCGCTAGCGCTTACCGGGCCTACAGTTCGAGGCTTTTGTAGGCCGGGTAAGGCGAAGCCGCCACCCGGCAAGCATCACTCTCCGCGATACACGCAGCCCGCCGTGCAGGTCTCTTTGATCATCACTGCGCTCAGCAGCGGTACCTGTGGTTTCATCTGATCCCAAATCCATTTTGCCAGCACTTCGCTGGTCGGGTTTTCCAGCCCTGGAATGTCATTAAGATAATAGTGATCCAGACGATCGTAGGTCGGCTTAAACGCGGCCTTCAGCTCGGCAAAATCCATGATCCAACCGGTATGCGGATCAACTTCACCGGTGATCTCAAGACGCACCATAAACGAGTGCCCGTGCAGACGGCCGCATTTATGCCCTTCTGGGACATGCGGAAGGTGATGGGCGGCTTCGAAGGTGAAATCTTTAAACAGTGTGGTGGACATGATCGCTCTCAGTAATGCGGAAAAAACCGCCGCATAGTACCGGAAAGCACAATTTTTAGCATTAACTAAAACGGCTCTGAAGCCTGGCGTCTCGTTAACAGGCGTTTTTTGTTGTTTTTATCTATAATTTTCAGAGGGTTAATTAATCGGTTTTATCGCTAAGTATGACAACTAAAACAGGTTAGTCCATTTGGTTATTTATTATTTCCATCCCTTCTTTAATTGTTATTATCCTCGCCGTTAACCTTATCTTCAGTTTGGATTTATTCGCTTAAAGTCCGCTTGGCTACTGGAACATAACGACGCATGACAACACAGGCCCCACCTTCAAATTTGCTTCCCCTGAACCCGGAGCAACTGGCGCGCCTTCAGGCTGCCACCTCTGATTTTTCTCCCACTCAGCTTGCCTGGGTCTCCGGTTATTTCTGGGGAATGCTCAATCAGCAGCCGGGCGCTGTGGCGGGTGCACCGGTAACGGCCGTTGAAATTCCGGCCATTACCCTGATTTCCGCCTCGCAGACGGGCAATGCCCGCCGCGTGGCCGAGGCGCTGCGTGACGACCTGCTGGCCGCCAAACTGAACGTGAACCTGGTCAACGCCGGGGATTATAAATTCAAGCAAATCGCGTCGGAAAAACTGCTGGTGGTAGTGGCCTCTACGCAGGGCGAAGGTGAACCCGCTGAAGAAGCGGTGGCACTGCATAAGTTCCTGTTCTCGAAAAAAGCGCCGAAGCTGGATGGCACCGCGTTTGCCGTCTTTGGCCTGGGCGATACCTCCTATGAATTCTTTTGCCAGTCCGGTAAAGACTTCGACAGCAAGCTGGCGGAGCTGGGCGCGGAGCGCCTGCTGGACCGCGTTGACGCGGATGTTGAATACCAGACCGCCGCCGCCGAATGGCGTGCGCGCATCGTTGAGGTGTTGAAAGCGCGCGTGCCGAAAGAGACGTCGGCGCAGGCCGCGTTCACCGCGACGGGTGCCGTCAACGACATCCACACCAGTCCGTACACCAAAGAGGCGCCGCTGACGGCGAGCCTGTCGGTGAACCAGAAAATTACCGGACGCGACTCGGAAAAAGACGTGCGCCATATCGAAATCGATCTGGGCGACTCTGGCCTGCGCTATCAGCCGGGCGATGCGCTCGGTATCTGGTATCAGAACGATCCGGCGCTGGTGAAAGAGCTGGTTGAGCTGCTGTGGCTGAAGGGTGACGAGCCTGTCACCGTTGACGGCAAAACCCAGCCGCTTTCTGACGCGCTGCAGTGGCATTTCGAGCTGACGGTGAATACCCCGAATATCGTCGAAAATTATGCCACCTTAACGCGCAGCGAATCCTTGCTGCCGCTGGTGGGCGACAAGGCGAAACTGCAGCATTACGCCGCGACGACGCCAATTGTCGATATGGTGCGTTTCTCTCCGGCTCAGCTGGATGCCGATGCGCTGATCGACCTGCTGCGTCCGCTGACCCCGCGCCTGTACTCCATCGCCTCTTCGCAGGTCGAAGTAGAGAGCGAAGTGCATGTGACCGTCGGCGTGGTGCGCTACGACATCGAAGGCCGCGCCCGCGCGGGTGGGGCATCAAGTTTCCTGGCGGATCGCGTGGAAGAAGAGGGTGAAGTGCGCGTCTTTATCGAGCACAACGACAACTTCCGACTGCCGACGCACCCGGAAACCCCGGTCATCATGATTGGCCCGGGTACCGGCATTGCGCCGTTCCGCGCCTTTATGCAGCAGCGCGCGGCAGACGGCGCGCCGGGTAAAAACTGGCTTTTCTTCGGCAACCCGCACTTTACTGAAGATTTCCTCTACCAGGTTGAGTGGCAGCGCTATGTTAAAGAAGGCGTACTGACCCGCATCGATCTGGCCTGGTCCCGCGACCAGAAAGAAAAAGTCTACGTACAAGACAAACTGCGCGAACAGGGCGCAGAGCTGTGGCGCTGGATCAATGACGGTGCCCACATTTATGTCTGCGGCGACGCCAATCGCATGGCGAAAGACGTTGAGCAGGCACTGCTGGAAGTGATTGCCGAATTCGGCGGTATGGATGCCGAAGCGGCGGATGAATTTTTAAGTGAGCTGCGCGTTGAGCGCCGTTATCAGCGAGATGTCTACTAATGAGCGAAAAACATCCAGGGCCACTGGTGGTCGAAGGTAAACTGACAGACGCCGAGCGCATGAAGCTGGAAAGCAACTATCTGCGCGGCACCATTGCTGAAGATCTGAATGACGGTCTCACCGGCGGTTTCAAAGGCGACAACTTCCTGCTGATTCGCTTCCACGGTATGTACCAGCAGGACGATCGCGACATCCGCGCCGAGCGTGCTGAACAGAAGCTGGAGCCGCGTCATGCGATGCTGCTGCGCTGCCGTCTGCCGGGCGGGGTGATCACCACTAAACAGTGGCAGGCCATCGACAAGTTTGCGGGTGAAAACACGATTTATGGCAGTATTCGCCTGACCAACCGTCAGACCTTCCAGTTCCACGGCATTCTGAAGAAGAACGTGAAGCCGGTGCACCAGATGCTGCACTCGGTCGGGCTGGACGCGCTGGCGACCGCCAACGACATGAACCGTAACGTGCTTTGCACTTCGAATCCGTATGAGTCCGAGCTGCACGCCGAAGCCTATGAGTGGGCGAAGAAGATCTCTGAGCACCTGCTGCCGCGCACGCGCGCCTATGCAGAGATTTGGCTCGATCAGGAAAAAGTCGCGACCACGGACGAAGAACCGATCCTTGGCCAGACCTATCTGCCGCGTAAGTTTAAAACCACGGTCGTTATCCCACCGCAGAACGATATCGACCTTCACGCCAACGACATGAACTTCGTGGCGATTGCCGAAAACGGCAAGCTGATTGGCTTTAACCTGTTGGTGGGCGGCGGCCTGTCCATTGAGCACGGTAACAAGAAAACCTACGCCCGCACCGCGAGCGAGTTCGGCTTCCTGCCGCTGGAGCACACGCTGGCTGTGGCGGAAGCGGTAGTGACCACGCAGCGCGACTGGGGCAACCGTACCGACCGTAAAAACGCGAAAACCAAATACACCCTGGAGCGCGTGGGCGTTGAGACGTTCAAAGAGGAAGTGGAGCGTCGTGCGGGCATCAAGTTTGAGCCGATCCGCCCTTACGAATTCACCGGTCGCGGCGATCGCATTGGCTGGGTGAAAGGTATCGATAATAAATGGCACCTGACGCTGTTTATTGAAAACGGCCGTATTCTGGATTATCCGGGCCGTCCGCTGAAAACCGGTCTGCTGGAAATTGCTAAGATCCATAAAGGTGAGTTCCGCATTACCGCTAACCAGAACCTGATTATTGCCGGCGTGCCGGAGAGCCAGAAGGCGAAGGTCGAGAAGCTGGCGCGCGATCATGGGTTGATGGATGCGGTTAAACCGCAGCGTGAAAACTCGATGGCCTGCGTGTCGTTCCCGACCTGCCCGCTGGCGATGGCCGAAGCGGAACGTTTCCTGCCGTCATTTACTGACAAAGTGGAAGCGATTCTGGAAAAACACGGTATTCCGGACGAGCATATTGTTATGCGCGTCACCGGTTGCCCGAACGGCTGCGGCCGCGCGATGCTGGCCGAGCTGGGTCTGGTGGGGAAAGCGCCGGGGCGTTACAACGTGCACCTTGGCGGCAATCGTATGGGGACGCGCATTCCGCGTATGTACCGTGAAAATATTACGGAACCGGAAATTCTCGATTCCATCGACGAGCTTGTCGGGCGCTGGGCGAAAGAGCGCGAAGCGGGTGAAGGCTTCGGCGACTTTACGGTGCGTGCGGGCATCATTCGCCCGGTGCTCGATCCCGCAAGGGATTTCTGGGAATAACCCATCCTTTGCCCGGTGGCGCTTCGCTTACCGGGTCTACGGGTTTTGTAGGCCGGGCAAACGCAGTGCCGCCCGGCAAAACAGGCAAACGAGGTTCTTATGTCCGTACTCGATCTAAACGCCCTTAATGACCTGCCAAAAGTCGAACGCATTCTGGCGCTGGCAGAAACCAATGCCCAACTGGAAAAGCTGGACGCCGAAGGGCGCGTGGCGTGGGCGCTGGAAAACCTACCTGGAGACTACGTGCTGTCGTCGAGCTTTGGTATTCAGGCGGCGGTCAGTTTGCACCTGGTGAATCAGATCCGTCCGGACATTCCGGTGATCCTCACCGATACCGGCTACCTGTTCCCGGAAACCTACCAGTTTATTGACGAGCTGACGGACAAGCTCAAGCTGAACCTCAAAGTTTACCGCGCGACGGAAAGCGCGGCCTGGCAGGAGGCGCGCTACGGTAAGCTATGGGAACAGGGCGTTGAGGGCATTGAGAAATACAATGAGATCAACAAAGTTGAGCCGATGAACCGGGCGCTGAAAGAGCTCAATGCGCAGACGTGGTTTGCGGGGCTACGCCGCGAGCAGTCCGGCAGCCGTGCAACCTTGCCGGTGCTGGCGGTCCAGCGCGGGGTGTTTAAAGTGCTGCCGATAATCGACTGGGATAACCGGACGGTGTATCAGTATCTGCAAAAACACGGGCTGAAGTACCATCCGCTGTGGGACCAGGGCTATCTGTCGGTTGGCGACACGCACACCACGCGCAAATGGGAACCGGGAATGGCGGAAGAAGAGACGCGATTCTTTGGGCTGAAGCGCGAGTGCGGATTGCACGAAGGGTGATTCCTTATCCTCCCTCTCCCTGTGGGAGAGGGTTGGGGTGAGGGCATCAGGCCGCGCTATGCTTAAAAACCTCAGGCTTTCCCCGCTTTCGCCAGCTCCTTCACCAGCGGCAGCATCACCTTCACCACATCACGGCTGCGGTGTTCAATCCGCTGCGGCAGCGCGCTATCAATGTGCTGCTGATTATCCAGCATCACGTTGTGCCAGCTTGTCCCGTCCGGGAAGGCTTTCGATTTAGCCCGCTGCTGATAGCCATCTTTCTTGCCCAATCCCCAGTTTGTCGCTTCCACGTACAGCACCGGAATGCCCGCTTTATCGAACACTTCCCCGTCGTTGCAGCAGCCTGTTCCTCGCGGATAACCCGGGTTACCGCCGGGGTTGCTGGTGGCATAAACCCCATGGCTGCGGGCAATCGCCAGCGCCCGGTCACGCGTCAGTTTCCGCACGGTACCCGGCGTACTCTGCCCGCTGTTGAAATAAAGCTTATCGCCGACGATCAGGTTATCGAGGTTGATCACCAGCAGCGTATTTTTCTTCTCCTCAGCACTCATGCGTTTAAGGAGATTCTCAGCGCCGAGTTTGCCCTCTTCTTCACCGCTGGTGGCCACGAAACGAATACCATACTCGGTTGGAATATCTTTCATCCGCTCGGCCAGTTCGAGCATCACGCCCAGGCCTGCCGCGTTGTCGTCCATGCCCTGCAGCGTCAGCCCGCCGAGGTTATTATCCGTATCGGCATCGCTCATCGGGGCGTAGGTATCAAGGTGCGCCATAATAATAATCTGTTCAGCCGCGCTACCTTCATGCGCCGCGATAACCGTACTGCCGGTCACGTTATGCCAGTTTTTCGTTTTATTTCGTGAGGTATAGACGTAGCGGCTGTGAAACGACCGGATGTCGCTCTGGTAGCCCATGTCGGCAAACTGCTGGCGAAGATAGTCCGCGGAGAGCATCTCCGCAGGCGAACCGGTCATGCGGCCAGGGAAGACGGTGGCAATATGCCGCGCCTGCATAGTGGCGATTTCACCATAAGGTTGGTTTTTTGCCTGAGCCGGAAGAATAAAGCAAACGCCGAGCGCCAGGGCAGCAATACGGTGGCGCGTTGCGGAAAACATAGTGAGTCCTTAAAAAAAGAGCAAAATAATAACCCGCTTAGTATGAAACTGTGATCGTCCATACACAATTTGAATTGCTCTTAAATGCCCGAAATTGCGCGTGTTAAGCACTTTTTGGTATTAGCTTTTTCACGGCGTTATTCCATTGAGTAACTACTCATTCCAATTCGTAATTTCATTCGGTCTAAGCCGCCCCCTATAGTCCCTTTATTCCTCGTTGTTAGTGAGTTGTTGCTTGTGGACTATCTGCCCTTATTTGCCGCGATAAAAGAGAAGCCGGTGCTGGTTGTTGGCACGGGTGACATTGCCGATCGCAAAATCGCGTTTCTGCAGCGCGCAGGGGCGCAGGTGCGGGTAGTAGCAGAAGCGGATTTTGACGAATCACAAATCGACAGCGTCGTGCTGGTGATTGCGGCGACCGAAGATCGCGAACTGAACCGGCGGATTTCCGACGCCGCTCAGGCTCGTTACCGCCTGGTGAACGTGGTGGACGACCAGTCTTTATGCTCGTTTATCTTCCCGTCGATCGTTGACCGTTCGCCGCTGCTGGTGGCGATCTCCTCCGGCGGTACCGCACCGGTGCTGGCGCGCGTGCTGCGTGAAAAAATTGAAGCGCTGCTGCCAACCAGCCTTGGGCGCATGGCGGAGAAAGCCAGCTACTGGCGCAACCATCTGAAAACGCGCCTGACCAGCGTGACGGAACGCCGTCGCTTCTGGGAACGCGTGTTTCGCGGCCGCTTTGCCAGCCTGATGCATGCCGGTAATGAGACGGCGGCGCAGAAAATCCTCGAGGACGAACTGGATAACCCCGGCAGCACGGGCGGGGAGATCATTCTGGTGGGGGCAGGGCCGGGCGATGCCGGGCTTCTGACGCTGCGTGGCCTGCAGGTGCTGCAGGATGCGGACGTGGTGTTCTACGACCATCTGGTCACCGACGGTGTGCGCGAGCTGATCCGTCGCGACGCGGAGCAAATCTGCGTCGGCAAACGGGCTGGCGAGCACTCGGTGCCGCAGCACGACACCAACCAGATGCTGATTGACGCCGCCAAAGCGGGTAAAACCGTGGTTCGCCTGAAAGGGGGCGATCCGTTCATCTTTGGTCGCGGCGGTGAAGAGTTGCAGGCGGCAGCCGAAGCGGGCGTACCGTTCCAGGTGGTGCCCGGCATTACGGCGGCCTCTGCGGTAACGGCTTACGCCGGTATCCCGCTGACCCACCGCGATTACGCCCAGAGCGTCACCTTTGTGACCGGCCACTACAAGGCCGACAGCACGCCGTTCGACTGGTCGCATCTCGCCCAGAGCCGCCAGACGCTGGCGATTTACATGGGCACGATGAAGGCGGCGGACATCAGCGAACAGCTTATTCAGCACGGTCGCGAGGCGACGACGCCCGTTGCCGTCATTTCTCGCGGCACGCGCGTCGATCAGCACGTTGCGACGGGTACGCTGGAACATCTTGCAACCCTGGCGAAAGACGCCCCGATGCCCGCCCTGATCGTGGTGGGAGAAGTGGTGCAGCTGCACAGCACGCTCGCCTGGTTCCAACACACAACCGATACAGAAGGCTTTGGTTCTTCTGTCGTAAATTTGGCTTAAGGAACGGTTATGGACCAAAAACGTCTTACACACCTGCGGCAGCTTGAAGCGGAGAGTATCCATATCATCCGCGAAGTGGCCGCCGAGTTTTCTAACCCGGTGATGATGTACTCCATCGGTAAAGATTCCAGCGTCATGCTGCATCTGGCGCGTAAAGCGTTTTATCCAGGTACGCTGCCGTTCCCGCTGCTGCACGTGGATACCGGCTGGAAATTCCGCGAAATGTACGAGTTCCGCGACCGTACCGCGAAAGCCTACGGTTGCGAGCTGCTGGTGCATAAAAACCCGGAAGGGGTGGCGATGGGCATTAACCCGTTCGTGCACGGTAGCGCCAAACACACCGATATCATGAAAACCGAAGGGCTGAAGCAGGCGCTGAATAAATACGGTTTTGACGCGGCCTTCGGCGGCGCGCGCCGTGACGAAGAGAAATCCCGCGCCAAAGAGCGTATCTACTCCTTCCGCGACCGCTTCCACCGCTGGGACCCCAAAAACCAGCGCCCGGAGCTGTGGCACAACTACAACGGTCAGATCAACAAAGGCGAGAGCATTCGCGTCTTCCCGCTCTCCAACTGGACCGAGCTGGATATCTGGCAGTACATCTATCTGGAAAACATCGAGATCGTTCCGCTGTATCTGGCCGCCGAGCGCCCGGTGCTGGAGCGCGACGGCATGCTGATGATGATCGACGACGATCGCATCGACCTGCAGCCGGGCGAAGTGATCAAAAAACAGATGGTGCGTTTCCGTACTCTCGGCTGCTGGCCGCTGACCGGCGCGGTGGAATCCAGCGCGCAGACGCTGCCGGAGATCATCGAAGAGATGCTGGTGTCCACCACCAGTGAGCGACAGGGGCGCGTGATTGACCGCGACCAGGCAGGCTCGATGGAGCTGAAGAAACGTCAGGGTTATTTCTAAGGAGCCGCCATGAACACCACTATTGCTCAACAAATTGCCAACGAAGGCGGCGTGGAAGCGTATCTGCACGCGCAACAACACAAAAGCCTGCTGCGTTTTCTGACCTGCGGCAGCGTGGATGACGGGAAAAGTACCCTGATTGGCCGCCTGCTGCACGATACGCGCCAGATTTACGAAGATCAGCTCTCTTCTCTGCATAACGACAGTAAACGTCACGGCACCCAGGGTGAAAAACTCGACCTGGCCCTGCTGGTGGATGGCCTGCAGGCGGAGCGCGAGCAGGGCATCACCATCGACGTGGCCTACCGATACTTCTCTACCGAGAAGCGCAAATTTATTATTGCCGACACGCCAGGGCACGAGCAGTACACCCGTAACATGGCAACCGGCGCCTCCACCTGCGACCTGGCGATCCTGCTGATGGACGCGCGTAAAGGCGTGCTGGATCAAACCCGTCGCCACAGCTTTATCTCGACGCTGCTGGGGATCAAACACCTGGTGGTGGCGGTCAACAAGATGGATCTGGTGAACTTCAGCGAAGAGAAGTTCGAAGAGATCCGCCAGAGCTATCTGACCTTTGCCGAACAGCTTCCGGGCAACCTGGATATTCGTTTTGTGCCGCTTTCGGCGCTGGAAGGGGATAACGTCGCCTCCCAGAGCGCGAACATGCCGTGGTACAGCGGCCCGACGCTGCTGGAAGTGCTGGAAACCGTTGAAATTCAGCGCGTGGTCGACACCCAGCCGATGCGCTTCCCGGTGCAGTACGTGAACCGTCCAAACCTCGATTTCCGCGGTTTCTCGGGCACCCTCGCGTCAGGCTCCGTGAAGGTAGGTCAGCGCGTCAAGGTGCTGCCATCCGGCGTGGAATCCACCCTCGCCCGCATCGTCACCTTCGACGGTGACCTGCAGGAGGCGGGCGCCGGTGAAGCCGTAACGCTGGTGCTGAAAGACGAAATTGATATCAGCCGGGGCGACCTGCTGGTAGACGCGCAGGAAACGCTGGCGGCAGTGCAGGGTGCCTCCGTGGATGTGGTGTGGATGGCGGAGCAACCCCTGACCGCTGGCCAGAGCTATGACATCAAAATTGCCGGCAAGAAAACCCGCGCCCGCGTGGACGGTATTCAGTTCCAGGTGGATATCAACAACCTGACCCAGCGTGACGTCACCGAGCTGCCGCTAAACGGCATTGGTCTGGTCGATCTGACCTTCGACGAACCGCTGGTGCTGGATCCGTATCAGCAGAACCCGGTCACGGGAGGGCTGATCTTTATCGACAGGCTGACCAACGTTACCGTCGGTGCCGGTATGGTACGCGAACCGATTAAACAGGCTGCCGTGGCGTCTGAATTTAGTGCCTTCGAGCTGGAACTGAACGCGCTGGTGCGTAAACACTTCCCGCACTGGGGCGCACGCGATCTGCTGGGAGGCAAGTAATGGCTGCCCATGATGAGAACGTCGTCTGGCATGCTCATCCGGTCACCGTCGCCCAGCGCGAACGGCTCCACGGTCACCGTGGGGTTGTGCTGTGGTTTACCGGGCTGTCCGGCTCGGGTAAATCGACGGTGGCGGGCGCGCTGGAAGAGGCGTTGCATCAGCAGGGGGTAAGCACGTACCTGCTGGATGGCGACAACGTGCGTCACGGCCTGTGCAGCGATTTAGGGTTTAGCGACGATGACCGCAAAGAGAACATCCGCCGGGTGGGTGAAGTCGCCAGCCTGATGGCTGACGCCGGGCTGGTGGTGCTGACCGCATTTATCTCTCCGCACCGCGCCGAGCGCCAGATGGTGCGCGAACGCGTCGGTCAGGATCGCTTTATCGAGGTGTTTGTCGATACGCCGCTGGAGATTTGCGAAGCGCGCGACCCGAAAGGGCTGTACAAGAAAGCGCGTGCCGGAGAACTGCGCAACTTCACCGGAATTGACGCGGTATACGAAGCGCCTGAATCGCCTGAGATTCACCTTGAAGGTGAACAATTGGTAACAAATTTAGTAAGCCAATTATTAGACCTGCTCAGACGGGACGATATTATCAGATCCTGAGACGGTATCGTTCGGGAGCTGTCTTCCCGAACGATGAGTCACGGTCACAGGATTAGCTATGCGCAACAGTGAACATTACATCATCACCACCACCGGGTCGGAGCCGCTCGCGACCGACGACGAAACGACCTGGTCATTTCCTGGGGCCATCATTGGCTTCGTCTCATGGTTGCTGGCGCTTGGCATTCCGTTTCTCCTCTACGGCGGCAACACGCTGTTCTTCTTTCTCTACACCTGGCCTTTCTTTCTGGCGTTGATGCCCGTGGCGGTTGTCGTCGGCATTGCGCTGCACTCGTTGCTCAATGGTAAGCTCCTGTACAGCACCGTGGTCACGATTGTGACGGTGGTTCTGATGTTTGGTCTGTTATTTTTGTGGCTCATGGGCTAACTTCAGCCATAATTCAAACCGTAACCAACTGTGTAACGATATTGTGCAGGACGATTCTGCGGAAAAAATGTGGTACATTTGCCCGCGATGTTGCGGCATCTCTGTTACCCCGGCGTAGTGCTCTGGGGAAGTCTTGGGATGAGGATGCCGTTTTTCAGGGGGCAGGATGGGTAAACTAACGCTGCTGTTGCTGGCTTTGCTAATCTGGCTGCAATATTCGCTGTGGTTCGGTAAGAACGGACTGCACGACTATAGCCGGGTAAGCGATGACGTCGCGGCTCAGCAGGCAACAAACGCCAAACTTAAGGCGCGAAACGATCAACTCTTTGCTGAAATTGATGACCTCAATGGCGGGCAAGAGGCGATTGAGGAACGCGCACGCAATGAACTCAGTATGACTAAGCCGGGCGAAACCTTTTATCGTCTGGTTCCGGATGCGTCTAAACGCAATCAGGGCTCAGCACAAAACAATCGATAATCAGGCCCAGGATTACGACATGGCAGTAACTTTTTCGGACGTATGCGCCGTGGTGCCGGCCGCAGGTTTTGGCCGGCGCATGCAAACAGAATGTCCCAAGCAGTACCTCTCTATTGGCGATAAAACGATCCTCGAGCACGCTGTGGCAGCGCTGCTGGCGCACCCACGGGTGACGCGTGTGATCATCGCCATCAGCCCTGGCGATGCGCGCTTCGCGCAGCTGCCGCTGGCAAATCATCCACAGATTACCGTCGTTGACGGTGGCGCCGAGCGCGCCGATTCCGTGCTGGCGGGCATTCAGGCCGCCGGAAACGCGCCGTGGGTGCTGGTACATGACGCGGCGCGTCCGTGTCTGCATCAGGACGACCTTGCGCGCCTGCTGGCCCTGAGCGAAACAAGCAAGGTTGGCGGGATTCTGGCCGCGCCGGTGCGCGACACCATGAAGCGCGCCGAGCCGGGCAAACAGGCTATCGCTCACACCGTCGATCGCGTCGATTTATGGCACGCGCTAACGCCACAATTTTTCCCCCGCGAGTTACTCCACGACTGCTTAACGCGCGCGCTTAAAGAAGGTGCGACCATCACGGACGAAGCCTCTGCGCTGGAATATTGCGGTTTCCACCCAACGCTTGTTGAAGGACGTGCTGATAATATTAAAGTGACGCGTCCGGAAGATTTACAGCTTGCGGAATTCTATCTTACCCGTTCGACCCATCAGGAGAAGGCATAATGCGAATTGGACACGGTTTTGATGTACACGCCTTTGGCGGAGAAGGCCCAATTATCATTGGCGGCGTGCGCATTCCTTATGAAAAAGGACTGCTGGCGCATTCTGATGGCGACGTGGCTCTGCATGCGCTGACCGACGCGCTGTTGGGCGCTGCCGCGCTGGGTGATATCGGCAAGCTGTTCCCGGACACCGACCCGGCATTTAAAGGGGCGGACAGCCGCGAACTGCTGCGCGAAGCGTGGCGTCGCATTCAGGCGAAAGGCTACACCCTCGGCAACGTCGACGTGACGATTATTGCTCAGGCCCCGAAAATGCTGCCGCATATTCCGCAGATGCGCGTGTTTATTGCAGAAGATCTGGGCTGCCATATGGACGACGTGAACGTCAAAGCGACGACGACCGAGAAGCTGGGCTTTACCGGGCGTGGCGAAGGGATTGCCTGTGAAGCCGTGGCGCTGCTGCTGAAGGCGAGCAAATGACAGACTTCGACAACCTGACATACCTGCACGGTCAACCGCAGGGGAACGGGGTGCTGAAAGCCAGCCCGGAAGATTTCCTCGTGGTGGAGGATCTGGGCTTTGAGCCGGATGGCGAAGGCGAACATATCCTGGTACGTATTCTGAAAAATGGCTGCAATACCCGCTTTGTGGCCGACGCGCTGGCAAAATTCCTCAAAATTCACGCCCGCGAAGTGAGCTTTGCCGGGCAGAAAGATAAACACGCCGTCACTGAACAGTGGCTCTGCGCGCGCGTTCCTGGCAATACGATGCCTGATTTAAGTAAATTTGAGCTTGAAGGCTGTAAGGTACTGGAGTTCGCCCGCCACAAGCGCAAACTGCGTCTGGGGGCATTGAAGGGGAACGACTTTACGCTGGTACTGCGTGAAGTGTCCCACCGCGAAGACGTTGAAAAACGTCTGAACGCCATCAATGAACGCGGTGTACCGAACTACTTTGGCGCGCAGCGCTTTGGCATTGGCGGCAGCAACCTGCAGGGCGCGCTGCGCTGGGCGCAAAGCGATACACCGGTGCGTGACAGGAATAAACGCAGTTTTTGGTTGTCGGCGGCCCGCAGTGCGTTGTTTAATCAGATTGTGAGCGAAAGGCTGAAAAAACCGGACGCGAATCAAGTTGTTGTTGGCGATGCGCTACAATTAGCGGGACGCGGAAGCTGGTTTGTGGCAACGGCCGAAGAAATGGCCGATGTGCAGTCGCGCGTGGACGCAAAAGCGCTGATGATTACCGCCGCGTTGCCCGGTACGGGCGACTGGGGAACACAGGGCGACGCGCTGGCCGCTGAGCAGTCAGCCGTAGCGGATGCGCCAGAATTGCAATCCTTACTGGTGCGGGAAAAAGTCGAAGCGGCACGCCGCGCGATGCTGCTCTATCCGCAGCAGTTAAGCTGGAACTGGTGGGATGACGTGACCGTCGAGTTACGCTTCTGGCTACCGGCAGGTAGCTTTGCCACCAGTGTTGTCAGGGAACTTATCAACACCTCGGGTGATTATGCGAATATTGCTGAGTAACGATGACGGGATCCACGCGCCAGGCATTCAGACCCTGGCGAAACACCTTCGCGAATTTGCGGATGTGCAGGTCGTGGCACCCGATCGTAACCGCAGTGGAGCGTCTAACTCTCTGACGCTGGAGTCGTCGCTTCGCACCTTTACCTTTGAAAATGGCGATATTGCCGTGCAGATGGGCACGCCAACCGACTGCGTTTTTCTGGGCGTGAACGCGCTGATGCGACCGCGTCCTGATATCGTCGTCTCCGGCATCAACGCCGGTCCTAACCTTGGCGATGACGTGATTTACTCCGGTACCGTGGCGGCCGCAATGGAAGGGCGCCATCTGGGGTTCCCGGCGCTGGCGGTCTCGTTAAACGGCCACACGCACTACGACACCGCTGCCGCGGTGACCTGTTCGATCCTGCGAGCGCTCGGCCGCGAGCCGTTGCGTACCGGGCGTATCCTCAACATCAACGTGCCGGATCTTCCTCTTGATGAAATTAAGGGCATTCGCGTCACCCGTTGCGGGAGCCGACATCCTGCCGATCAGGTGATCCCGCAGCAGGATCCTCGCGGCAACACGCTTTACTGGATTGGCCCTCCCGGCGATAAGTGCGATGCGGGTCCGGATACCGACTTCGCCGCCGTGGAGGAAGGCTATGTTTCGGTTACCCCGCTGCACGTAGATTTAACCGCGTATAGCGCGCATGATGTGGTGTCGGGCTGGCTGGATCGCGCAGGAGTGAACGCGCAATGGTAAACAAACGTGTACAAACTCTTCTGGAACAACTCCGCGCGCAGGGGATCCGCGACGAGCACGTGCTTGAAGCGCTTGCTCAGGTTCCGCGTGAGAAATTTGTAGATGAGGCGTTTGAACACAAAGCGTGGGAAAACGTGGCGCTGCCCATCGGGCAGGGCCAGACGATTTCGCAGCCTTACATGGTGGCACGCATGACGGAGCTGCTGGAGCTGACGCCCGACTCCCGCGTGCTGGAGATTGGCACCGGGTCGGGGTATCAGACCGCGATCCTGGCGCATCTGGTTCATCATGTATGCTCCGTTGAGCGGATTAAAGGTTTGCAGTGGCAGGCGCGTCGTCGCCTGAAACAACTTGATTTACATAATGTTTCGACACGACACGGTGATGGCTGGCAGGGTTGGAAGGCTCGCGCCCCGTTTGACGCGATCATCGTGACGGCGGCCCCGCCAGAAATTCCTGCTGCCCTGTTGTCGCAGCTGGATGAGGGGGGCATTCTTGTTCTGCCTGTCGGGGACGAGCAGCAGCTTTTGAAGCGCGTTCGTCGGCGCGGCGGCGAGTTTATTATCGACACCGTGGAAGCCGTGCGCTTTGTGCCTCTGGTAAAGGGGGAGTTGGCCTGAGACTCGGAATTATCCAGGGTTATTAAGGCAAATTCAGCGTATGGTGTGGCGCGAAAGATTCGTGCCATCACGGTAAATTTTAAGTCACTGGTAGTTAACACATTCCTGGGGGATAAATGAGCGCGGGAAGCCCTAAATTCACCATCAGCCGTGTTGCGGCATTATCACTGGTTTCGCTCTGGCTGGCAGGCTGTACAAGTTCTAACAACGCGCCTGCGCCCGTCAGTTCTGTCGGCGGAAACAGCGGTTCGGGTAACACGTCCAGCGGAATGTTGATCACACCTCCGCCTAAAATGGGTACCTCTACGGCGAAACAAAATCCGCCTATTCAGCCGGTTCAACGTCCAATGACGCAGCCGACGCAGATTCAGCCAGTGGAACAGCCTGTTCAGACTCAAAATGGCCGCATAGTCTATAACCGTCAGTATGGGAACATTCCGAAAGGCAGCTATACCGGCGGCAGCACCTATACCGTGAAACGCGGCGATACGCTGTTCTACATTGCGTGGATCACCGGGAACGATTTCCGTGACCTCGCGCAGCGCAATAACGTCCAGGCCCCGTATGGCCTTGAAGTCGGGCAAACGCTCCAGGTGGGCAACGCGACAGGCACGCCGCTGACGCCTGGCAACACCGTTTCAGCGGCCGATGTGACGGCTCAAAATAACAGCGTTAAGCCTGCACAAAAATCCACCACGGTGGTTGCTTCACAACCTGTAATTACGTATTCTGAGGATTCAGGTGATCAGACTGCTAACAAAATGTTGCCGAATAATAAAGGTACTGCGACTGTTGTCACAGCACCGGTGACGGCACCTGTGGTTAGCTCTACTGAACCGACTGCCAGCAGTATGACCTCCAGTTCGCCAATCTCTGCATGGCGCTGGCCAACTGACGGCAAGGTTATCGAGAACTTCTCTTCTTCCGAAGGGGGAAATAAAGGGATCGATATCGCAGGGAGTAAAGGACAGGCTATCATCGCGACCGCAGACGGACGCGTTGTGTATGCCGGTAACGCTCTGCGCGGTTACGGTAATCTTATTATCATCAAACATAACGATGATTACCTGAGTGCCTACGCCCATAACGACACAATGCTGGTCCGGGAACAACAAGAAGTTAAGGCGGGGCAAAAAATCGCTACCATGGGTAGCACCGGAACCAGTTCTACACGCTTGCATTTTGAAATTCGTTACAAGGGGAAATCCGTAAACCCGCTGCAGTACTTGCCGCAGCGATAATTTGACGGGGCATGCCAGCCAGGGTGTCTCGTTCAGGGATCACGGGTAGGAGCCACCTTATGAGTCAGAATACGCTGAAAGTTCATGATTTAAATGAAGACGCGGAATTTGATGAGAACGGAGTAGAGGCTTTTGACGAAAAAGCCTTAGTAGAAGAGGAACCCAGTGATAACGATTTGGCTGAAGAAGAGCTGTTATCGCAGGGTGCCACACAGCGTGTACTGGACGCGACTCAGCTTTACCTTGGGGAGATTGGTTACTCCCCACTGCTAACGGCCGAAGAAGAAGTCTATTTCGCACGTCGTGCTTTGCGTGGTGATGTGGCCTCGCGTCGTCGCATGATAGAAAGTAACCTGCGACTGGTCGTGAAAATTGCCCGCCGTTACGGCAATCGTGGTCTGGCTCTGCTGGATCTGATTGAAGAGGGCAATTTAGGTCTCATCCGCGCAGTTGAGAAGTTTGACCCGGAACGTGGGTTCCGCTTCTCAACCTACGCGACCTGGTGGATTCGTCAGACTATCGAACGGGCTATTATGAACCAGACCCGTACGATCCGCCTGCCGATTCACATCGTCAAAGAGTTGAACGTTTATCTGCGCACCGCGCGCGAGTTGTCCCATAAACTGGACCACGAGCCAAGCGCAGAAGAAATTGCCCAACAACTCGATAAACCGGTTGATGACGTGAGCCGTATGCTGCGTCTCAACGAGCGCATTACCTCTGTTGACACCCCGTTGGGTGGCGACTCCGAAAAAGCGCTGCTGGACATCCTGGCCGATGAAAAAGACAACGGTCCGGAAGACACCACGCAGGACGATGACATGAAGCAGAGCATCGTCAAATGGCTGTTCGAACTGAACGCCAAACAGCGTGAAGTGCTGGCACGTCGTTTCGGTTTACTGGGGTATGAAGCTGCGACACTGGAAGACGTCGGCCGCGAAATTGGCCTGACCCGTGAACGTGTTCGTCAGATTCAGGTTGAAGGTCTGCGCCGCCTGCGTGAAATCCTGCAGGGGCAAGGTCTGAATATCGAAGCGCTGTTCCGCGAATAAGCAACCTTTCGTCAAAAAAAGGCCCGTCGTGAGACGGGCCTTTTTCTTTTGTGCTACGGCTGCGCCGTTTCGTGCAGCAGACGCCACTCTATCCGATCGCCTTCCTGATTGAGCACCGCGGTTGACCAGCGCACGTTGACGGGCAGGTCTGGCCGGGTTTGCGTCTCACGATAGTGCAGCACCGCGCCACGATCCCAGCGCTGGATCGTGGATAATTCGTCAATGACGATCTTCAGTCCGGGACGGCTTCCACGCTGTTTTTCCAGAAAGCTGACAAGGCCGTCATAGTCAACATGAACTCCCCCGGGCGGGATCATCAGAAAATCTGGACTGAAGCGGGCGAGCAGGGCATCGAAATCGCCTTCACCTTTGCCTAACCAGTTTTCAAGCGCAATGTGGAGGTCGATAATGTCGTGTTCGAAAGGCGTCATGAATTCTCCTGTCGCAGTTGGGTGAGCACCTGCGTATTGTTAAGACGAAAAACGTACAGTACAGGCAATAAGGTCATGCCTGCGGCAAAAATAAACATCCCGTGCCATGCGGCGATCGGTGTCAGCCAGGCCTGCGCCAGGTTCAGCGCCTGCGCCAGCAGCAGGGCACCGGCAAAAAAGCTCAACTGACGATTAAGGTTCCACAGCGCGCTGGCATCCGGCATCTCTTCCCGGCGCGTCGTCAGAAAAGCGCTGCTCTGAGCCGTACTGCTGCAAAGGCTTCCCCCCGCACCCATCAGGGTAAACGCAACGGCAGGTAACAGCGTAGCCGAACTGACGTTAATCAAAAGCAGAATACCCGTCGCCTGCAACAGGCAGCCGATGATGATAAGCGGTCGGGGGCCGATACGGTTAAAATAGCGTCCCGTTGCCGTGATGGCGATAAACGATGCCACAGACCACGGCAGCATGAGCATCCCCGTTGTGGCTGGGCTCATGTTCGCCACGTGCTGAAGATAAAACATGCCCGTGACGTTCACCCCAATAAACATGCCGGGTACACAGAGATAGACAAGCATGGAAAAACGCAAAAGTGGGTCCGCGAGCAACGGCAGGTTTAGCAGTCTGGCTGCTTTCATTGTGGGCATTTCGTGTTTAAGCCACAGGCAGGCCAAAACAAAGGTCACGATAGCGACCGGGAGCGTGGCGAAAAATATCCATCGCCAGCTTAGCGTTTGCACCAGCAGTCCCCCGATAGCAGGGGAGCAGGCCGGGGCAAGCAACGCGACCAGCATCACCGCCGAGGAGAGTCTGGCACGCTCGTGAGGCTTAAACTGTTGCCAGGTCAGCGCCTGTCCGACGGGGATCAGTAAGCCCCCTCCCATGCCCTGGAGCACTCGCCATGCGATCAGACTTTCAAGCGTTGCAGACAAGCCCGCCGCAGCAGAGGCTGCGCTGAACAGAAAAAGCGAGAGCAGGATGACGCGCTTTGGCCCGATGCGTCGCGTGAGCACGCTGCTGAACGGGATCACCAGCGTCAGGCCGGCAATGTACCCGTTACTGACCCAGGCAAGGCTGAAGGCGTGGTGTTAAAGGCGTGAGCCATTGCCGGGAAGGCGACGCTGGCAATAAACATGTTGATCAAATCAAGAAAAAAGCCCAGCAGATAAACAACGGCGACTTTGCTGCGATACGTCATGGTGGATCCTCCGGTGAGGTGGCGTATCGTATCGATCCGGCAAGCACGGATAAACCTGACAAAGCGCGATATACTGTCAAAAATATTTTGACAGTAAAAGGCGTGATGATGATTAACTTACAGCGGACGCAGATGTTTGTTGCGGTGGCCGATACCGGCAGTTTCACTGCC
Organism: Enterobacter asburiae; assembly: GCF_008080435.1. Lineage (GTDB taxonomy): Bacteria > Pseudomonadota > Gammaproteobacteria > Enterobacterales > Enterobacteriaceae > Enterobacter > Enterobacter asburiae_C. The sequence continues at coordinate 57,489 of NZ_VRKN01000011.1, forward strand.
GCAGCCGAGGCAATGGGGCTGACAAAAGCTGTGGTCAGCTTTAATATTCGCCAGCTTGAAGATGAGCTGGGCGTTACGCTGCTGCTGCGCTCTACCCGCCGCCTGACGTTAACCGAGGCGGGTGCGCTTTTTCATCAACGCAGCGTGGCGCTTTTGAAGGATGCAGAACGATTGCAGGATGATGTCCGCGCGAATCATGCGGGGCTCACTGGCGAACTGCGGATCACGACGACGCCCGAGTATGGCTCACAGGTCGTGGTACCGCTGCTGGCCAGGTTTAGCCGGCAGCACCCGGATCTTCGCGTGCGACATGTTTCGTCGTCCCTGCACGCCGACCTTATCTCGGAGCGCTTTGACGTGGCCATCCGGCTGGGAACGCTTGCCGATTCGCGCAATCACGCCGCACTGATTTCGCACTTCTCTATTCTCCCCGTCGCGATGCCCGGGTGGCTCGTTAACCATCCGATCGAAACGCTTGCGCAGTTGGCCCACGCAGACTGGATTATTCACGAGCGTCTGGTCTCTCCGCTGCACTGGCAGGTGAAAGATGCCAGCGGTGCGCCTGAAACGCTGGAGATAAAAAAAGCGCCGCGCCTGTTTGCCGACAGTGCTCAGGCCCTGATGGCCTTTGCGCTCGCCGGAGGTGGCGTGGCGTTACTGCCGGAATGGCTGGCGCGCGATGCGCTTGATGCGGGAAGACTGGTTCCGGTTTTACCGGAATATACCTTTGCGCAGCAGGGCATCTATGCGGTTTATCCTGATGCCCGGCATGTGTCAGCGAAAGTGCGCACCTTTATTGATTTTATGCGCACCAGCGTGAATTAATCGTGCATCATCTTTTTGATGAGCGCAGAGAACTGCTCCCGCTCGACCTTGTTAAGACGCCCTAAAAACGCCTCATCCACTTCGTTGCCAACGGGTTTGCAGCCTGCAAGCAGGGCTTCACCTTCTGGCGTCAGGAAGACAAACCGGCGGCGCTTATCGGCAGGATCGTGCTCGCGTTTGACCAGCCCGCGCGCCTCCATGCGGCTGAGCATCTCCGCCAGGGTCGCTTTCGTGCTGACCGCCACTTCGGTCAATGCCACCTGTTCAATACCCGGATGCTCGGCAATGGAGCGCATAACCGCATACTGTGGCTTGGTTAGTTCCGGTAAGGCATGTTGCCACTGCGCAGTATGCTGTTGAAAAAGCTGACGTAACAGGTGGAACGCCTCTTGTCTTAGTTCCATGAACACTCCGACGGAAAAAATCTCCCTCTATGATAGCCGCTATTGCTCTCAATTTTAACGCGGCATTTTTTAGCCATTCGTGTGATCGTATACGAACGATCTTGTCAGGAAAACAATCCTGGAGTAGCTTATTTATAATGTTCGTATACGAACAAAATGATTGAGGTGATGAATGAGATTGATAGTAGGAATGACGGGAGCAACGGGCGCGCCGCTGGGCGTGGCATTGCTGCAGGCGTTGCGGGAAATGCCGGAGGTGGAGACGCATTTGGTCATGTCTAAGTGGGCAAAAACCACTATTGAGCTGGAAACGTCTTATACCGCGCAGGACGTTGCAGCGCTGGCTGACGTTGTCCACAGTCCTGCTGACCAGGCCGCCACCCTCTCCTCCGGCTCGTTTCACACCGACGGCATGATCGTCATTCCCTGCAGCATGAAAACACTCGCGGGTATCCGCGCGGGCTACGCCGAAGGGCTGGTGGGACGTGCGGCGGATGTGGTGCTGAAAGAGGGGCGCAAGCTGGTGTTGGTTCCCCGTGAAACGCCGCTCAGCACCATTCATCTTGAGAACATGCTTGCACTTTCCCGCATGGGCGTGGCGATGGTGCCGCCAATGCCTGCGTATTACAACCACCCGCAAACCGCCGATGACATTACCCAGCATATTGTGACCCGCGTGCTCGACCAGTTCGGTCTGGAGCATAAAAAGGCGCGCCGCTGGAACGGGCTGCGGGAGGCGAAACATTTTTCACAGGAGAATAAAGATGGCATTTGATGATTTGAGAAGCTTCCTGCAGGCGCTCGATGAGCAAGGGCAGCTGCTGAAAATTGAGGAAGAGGTAAACGCCGAGCCCGATCTGGCGGCGGCAGCTAACGCGACCGGCCGCATTGGCGACGGTGCGCCCGCGCTGTGGTTCGACAATATTCGTGGCTTTACCGATGCCCGCGTGGTGATGAACACCATCGGCTCCTGGCAGAACCACGCCATTTCGATGGGGCTGCCTGCGAACACCCCGGTAAAAAAACAGATAGACGAGTTTATCCGCCGCTGGGATAAATTCCCCGTCACACCGGAGCGCCGCGCCAACCCTGCCTGGGCGCAGAATACGGTGGACGGTGAAGACATTAACCTGTTCGATATCCTGCCGCTGTTTCGCCTGAACGACGGTGACGGCGGTTTTTATCTCGATAAAGCGTGTGTTGTCTCGCGCGATCCGCTCGACCCGGATCACTTCGGCAAGCAGAACGTCGGGATCTACCGCATGGAAGTGAAGGGCAAGCGCAAGCTGGGTCTGCAGCCTGTTCCGATGCACGATATCGCCCTGCATCTGCACAAAGCGGAAGAGCGCGGTGAAGATCTGCCGATTGCGATTACTCTCGGCAACGACCCGATCATCACCCTGATGGGCGCCACGCCGCTGAAATACGATCAGTCCGAGTATGAAATGGCGGGTGCGCTGCGTGAAAGCCCGTATCCGATTGCCACCGCGCCGCTGACCGGCTTCGATGTGCCCTGGGGTTCTGAAGTGATCCTGGAAGGGGTGATTGAGGGCCGCAAGCGTGAAATCGAGGGGCCGTTCGGCGAGTTTACCGGACACTATTCCGGTGGCCGCAACATGACGGTGGTCCGTATCGACAAAGTCTCTTACCGCACCAAACCGATTTTCGAATCCCTTTACCTCGGCATGCCGTGGACCGAGATTGACTATCTGATGGGACCGGCCACCTGCGTGCCGCTCTACCAGCAGCTGAAAGCAGAATTCCCGGAAGTGCAGGCGGTGAACGCGATGTACACCCACGGTTTGCTGGCGATTATCTCCACCAAAAAACGCTACGGCGGTTTCGCCCGCGCGGTCGGTTTACGTGCCATGACTACGCCGCACGGTCTGGGCTACGTGAAGATGGTGATCATGGTGGATGAAGATGTCGATCCGTTCAACCTCCCGCAGGTGATGTGGGCGCTGTCGTCGAAAGTGAACCCGGCAGGGGATCTGGTGCAACTGCCAAATATGTCGGTCCTTGAACTTGACCCTGGATCCAGCCCGGCGGGCATTACCGACAAGCTGATTATCGATGCCACCACGCCTGTCGCGCCGGACACCCGGGGCCACTACAGCCAGCCGGTACAGGATCTGCCTGAAGCCAAAGCCTGGGCCGAAAAACTGACCGCGATGCTGGCAGCACGTCAATAAGGAGGAAAAGATGATTTGTCCACGTTGTGCCGATGAGCATATTGAAGTGATGGCGACATCGCCGGTAAAAGGGGTCTGGACCGTTTACCAGTGCCAGCATTGTTTGTATACCTGGCGCGATACCGAACCGCTGCGCCGTACCAGCCGTGAGCATTACCCGGAAGCGTTCCGCATGACGCAGAAGGATATTGACGAGGCGCCGCAGGTGCCGACCATCCCGCCGCTGTTGTAAAAAAAGCCCGGTGGCGCTGCCGCTTACCGGGCCTACGGGTTTTGTAGGTCGGGTAAGGCGAAGCCGCCACCCGACAAAACAGACCGCAGAGAACTAAACCAGACTCTTCAACCGATAAATCCACTCCAGCGCCTGACGCGGTGTCAGTGAATCCGGGTCGAGGTTCTCCAGCGCTTCCACCGCTGGCGACGTCTCTTCCGCAGGCACCAACAGCGACATCTGCGTGCCATCAATCTGCGTCGCCGCCGCATTCGGTGACAGGCTTTCCAGTTCACGCAGTTTCTGACGCGCGCGCTTGATCACATCTTTCGGTACACCTGCCAGCGCCGCTACGGCCAGACCATAGCTCTTGCTCGCCGCGCCATCCTGCACCGTATGCATGAAGGCAATGGTATCGCCGTGCTCAAGCGCATCCAGATGAACGTTCGCAACCCCTTCCATTTTCTCCGGTAGCTGCGTCAGTTCGAAATAGTGGGTGGCGAACAGCGTCATGGCCTTGATTTTATTCGCAAGGCTTTCCGCACAGGCCCATGCCAGCGACAGACCATCATAGGTTGACGTTCCGCGTCCGACTTCGTCCATCAGCACAAGGCTGTGCTCCGTCGCGTTATGCAGAATGTTTGCCGTTTCGGTCATCTCGACCATGAAGGTTGAGCGACCGCTCGCCAGATCGTCCGCTGCCCCGACGCGGGTAAAGATGCGGTCGATTGGGCCTATCTCCACATTTTGCGCCGGGACGTAGCTGCCGATATATGCGAGCAGCGCAATCAGCGCCGTCTGTCGCATATAGGTACTCTTACCGCCCATGTTCGGACCGGTAATGATCAACATTCTTCTCTGCGGTGACAGGCTCAGCGGGTTGGCGATGAACGGTTCATTCAGCACCTGCTCTACCACCGGATGACGGCCTTCAGTGATACGAATGCCGGGTTTGTCGGTAAAGGTCGGGCAGGTATAGTTCAGCGTTTCAGCCCGTTCTGCCAGATTCACCAGCACGTCCAGCTCCGCCAGCGCGCTGGCGCTCAGCTGCAGGTCGGCCAGGTGCGGCATCAGCATGTCAAACAGCTCATCATAAAGCTGTTTTTCCAGCGCCAGCGCTTTACCTTTCGAGGTGAGCACCTTGTCTTCGTACTCTTTCAGTTCAGGAATGATGTAGCGTTCGGCGTTTTTCAACGTCTGGCGACGCACGTAGTGAATCGGTGCCAGGTGGCTCTGCCCGCGGCTGATCTGAATATAGTAACCGTGTACCGCGTTATAACCCACTTTCAGGGTGTCGAGCCCGAGACGTTCGCGCTCGCGGATTTCCAGCTTATCGAGGTAGTCCGTCGCACCGTCGGCCAGCGCGCGCCATTCGTCCAGCTCTTCGTTGTAGCCTGGGGCAATCACGCCGCCATCACGCACCAGAACCGGAGGCGCATCGATAATGGCACGCTCCAGCAGTTCGCGAAGCTCGGTAAATTCGCCCATGGTTTCGCGGAGTTTCTGTACCGGCGCGCTGTCAACGTCACTCAACTGAGTACGCAGTTCCGGTAGCTGCTGGAAAGCATGACGCATCCGCGCGAGGTCACGTGGTCGCGCTGTTCGCAGTGCCAGACGAGCAAGGATACGCTCCAGATCGCCCACCTGACGCAGGACCGGCTGCAGCTCGGTATAGCGATCCTGCAACGCAGCAATCGTCTGCTGACGGCAAACCAGCGTATCGGTATCGCGAATCGGCATATGCAGCCAGCGTTTCAGCATGCGGCTGCCCATTGGCGTTACCGTACTGTCGAGGACCGACGCGAGCGTATTTTCTACGCCACCCGCCAGGTTCTGCGTGATCTCCAGGTTACGGCGCGTGGCGGCATCCATGATGATGCTGTCCTGCTGGCGCTCCATGGTGATAGAGCGGATATGCGGCAGGGAGGTGCGCTGGGTATCTTTTACGTACTGCAGGAGACAACCTGCCGCACACAGCCCGCGCGGAGCATTTTCAACGCCAAAGCCAATCAGATCGCGCGTGCCAAACTGCAGATTCAGCTGCTGGCGCGCAGTATCAATTTCGAATTCCCACAGCGGACGACGACGCAACCCGCGACGACCTTCAATCAGCGCTATTTCGGCGAAATCTTCGGCATAGAGTAATTCTGCCGGGTTGGTGCGCTGCAATTCGGCTGCCATCGTTTCACGGTCAGCCGGTTCACTCAGACGAAAACGTCCGGAGCTGATGTCCAGCGTCGCGTAGCCAAAGCCTTTACCGTCCTGCCACAGCGCTGCCAGAAGGTTATCCTGGCGCTCCTGTAACAGGGCTTCATCACTGATGGTACCAGGCGTGACGATGCGCACGACTTTGCGTTCCACCGGGCCTTTTGAGGTCGCCGGATCGCCGATCTGTTCGCAGATGGCGACGGACTCTCCCTGATTCACCAGCTTCGCCAGGTAGTTTTCTACCGCGTGGTGCGGGATACCTGCCATAGGGATGGGTTCGCCTGCCGAAGCGCCACGTTTGGTCAGCGAAATGTCGAGCAGCTGCGATGCACGCTTAGCATCGTCATAAAACAGCTCGTAAAAATCGCCCATACGGTAAAACAGCAGGATTTCCGGATGCTGTGCTTTCAGCTTCAGATACTGCTGCATCATCGGCGTATGTGCGTCGAAATTGTCGATTGTGTTCATGGAGTTATGATGTCCATTTCTTTGAAAATAAATCGTTTTGATCGGCTCAGTGGCCGTTTGTTCCTTCTATTGTCGCATGAAAAAAAGGTCCGGCGCAGAAAAATGTCGTGGCTTTACGAGCCGCCTTCCGACATTAATTCGATGACAATTTTTCCATGCTCCACGCCCACTCTGACCCTGGAATGGGTCGTAAACCCCGCCTTTTCAAGCCAGTCACCTTTTAAGCTCAGCGCCGCATGCACGCTGTAGCGCTTTGGTATCTTGGTATTGCGGTCTTCATGGCGCTTTCTAAAATATCCCACTTTTAAATGGCGATAGGGTTTGCTGATCGCGAGCTCTTGCATAGGGTCTCCAGACAACACGAATAAAGGTCATTTCTGATGCCTGTATAAAATACCAGTGATTATCGGTCGGTGCAGGGCTAAAACTGGAATCAGGCTTCAGAAAACGAAATGCAACCGCTGAAATCCAGTACTTAAAGGTGTATTATTAATGCACTTTATTATTCGGTAAGTCGTTATGTCCGGTAAACGCATCTCACGAGAAAAAGAAACCATCGCGAAAATGATCGCGTTGTATGAAAAGCAGTGCCCGCAGGCATCTCAGGAGGAAGGGCATTATCAGGCGCTCAAGGCGTATGCCGATAAGCGCCTGGATAAGTGCGTTTTCGGTGAGGACAAGCCTGCCTGCAAGCAGTGTCCGGTACACTGCTACCAGCCTGCCAGACGTGAAGAGATGAAGCAGGTGATGCGCTGGGCAGGTCCGCGTATGTTATGGCGTCATCCCATCCTGACCGTTCGTCATCTGATTGATGACCGTCGTCCCGTGCCGGAACTGCCGGATAAATACCGTCCGAAAAAAGAGGTCCTTACCAGAGGCGGTGTCAGGAAAACACCGCCGGAATAAGGCTTTAAACCAGGCTCTCTTTATCAATCCCGAGACGCTTCATGCGCGACAGCAGGGTGGTGCGTTTTAACCCCAGGCGCTGGGCGGCACCTTTTGGCCCGGCGACCACGCCGTTGGTCTCTTTCAGCACGCGCATAATGAGCTGATATTCATCTTCTCCCTCTTTCGCTATTTCGGCGGCGGGCACGGTCACGTCAGGAAGCGTAACCTCAGGCAGGGAGAGTTGCAGCACATTGCCGCGTGTCAGCAGCACCGCGCGTTCGATGACGTTTTCCAGCTCACGCACGTTGCCGGGCCATTCCATTGATGAAAGGGTACGCAACGTCTCGGCAGGAATACTGTCGATGTTTCGCCCCATCCGGCGCGCGATCTTCGCGGTAAACGCTTTGACCAGCAGGGGGATATCTTCCGGGCGTTCGCGCAGCGGCGGCAGGATGATCGGGAAGACGTTCAGGCGATAGTAAAGATCGCTGCGAAATTCGCGGTCGGAGACCATTTTTTTCAGGTCGCGGTTGGTGGCGGCAATCAGCCGCACGTCGGTCTGGATAAGCTTGTTGCTGCCAAGGCGCTCAAACTCCTGCTCCTGCAGGACGCGCAGCAGTTTCGGCTGTAGCTCCAGCGGCATATCGCCCACTTCGTCGAGGAACAGCGAGCTTTTGTCCGCCAGCTCAAAACGGCCCAGCCGCTGGCTGCTGGCCCCGGTGAATGCGCCACGTTCGTGGCCGAACAGATCGCTTTCCAGCAGGCCCGCAGGCATCGCCGCGCAGTTCATCTTCACCATCCGGCGGCTGTTGCGGTTGCTCAGGTTGTGGATGGCGCGGGCAATCAGCTCTTTACCCGTACCGGTTTCGCCCAGAATCAGCACCGTGCTGTCGCTTTGCGCCACCATCTCAACCTGCTTGAGCACGCTGTACATGGCGTCGCTGCGCCCGATGATTTCACCAAACTCGCTGTCCACGTTGTTGAGCTGTTCGGTCAGGGCCAGGTTCTCATCCACCAGCCGCTCTTTCAGGCGGTGGATCTCCTGATAGGCGAGGGCGTTATCCAGGGCAATAGAGATACGCTCGGCGATCTGGCGCAGCAGCTTCAGGTTGGCAGTGGTAAACACACCTTCCTCGCACTGTGCCAGCTTCAGCACGCCCAGCATGGTGTTGCCGGACATCAGCGGCAGCAGGCACAGGGTCTGAATTTTATTGCCCCAGGTGTTGAACAGCATCCGCTCGTACGGCGCTACCGGGTCCTGCTCGTTCAGGTTGAGCAGGAGGATCTCTTTGCTTTTGAAGACCCGCTCAGAAAGGGTGCCCGCTTCATCCACTTCGCTCTGCTCGTGTGCCGGGTTGGCTTCATCGAGATAATGTGTGGAGTAGATGCTGAGCTTGCCCTTGCGATGGCCGCGAAGCGCAATGCTGATGGCGTCGATTTTAAAATAGTGGTGGATCTCTTTCGAGACTTCGCTGACCAGCTCATCCATGTCGAGCCGTGACAGCACGGCGTTAGTGATGGCGACCAGAATGCGGAAGTTGTCGCGCTCGCGGCTCAGCAGGTCGTAATCGACATTATTGGTGACGCGGCTTTGGATCTGCTCCGCGACGACGGCCACAATCTGGGTGAAGGTGTGCAGGCGCTCGTATTCCGCCTCGCTCCAGGGCTGGTCGGTCGTGCGGATAAACTCGCAGCCGCCAAAAATCTGGCCCTCTGCCGCCAGCGGCAACATGCAGTAATGCCCGAAAGGTTGATAGAGGTTGCTCTGTGCCAGCCGCGGCCACGCCTGGCGGAATTCCGCAAAGTTGCAGTGCAGCACTTCAGGCCGGGAGAGTATGCGGCGCACCGGGCCATGTGCCAGATACGTTTCGTCTTCGTATTCAAACGTTTTGCCATTATCACGCGTTGAGTAGTAGCTCGCGCGGTGCGTTCCGCTATGCCAGAGCACAATCGCGGCGCTGTCCGCCAGCGCCGATTGCCTGACCAGCCGCGTCAGGGCATCGCTCAGCGCACCGAGGTCGGGCTGCTGTAAAAGTGTGCGCGTGATGTCAAACAGACCCTGCTGTCCAAGATCGCTCATCGGTGTATACGGCATATTGCTTTCCAATAGAAACTGGCAAAAAAAGAGACATTCAGTGCTGACCGCTTTTGGCGCGGTTCTAGCAAATACGGGGTAAGGGTTCCGCGTGCGGCAGATCCAGCGTCCGTTTCACGCCATAAAGCCCGGTCAGGCGCACCCCTTTGCGCTCAACCACTTCACCAATCATCGCCGCCTCTTTTCCTGACGGATGAGCCCACAGCTGTTCAAGAACGGCTTCCGCTGCCGCGCGTTCAACGCCAATCACCAGTTTGCCTTCGTTTGCGAAGTTAAGCGGATCAAGGCCCAGCAGTTCGCAAAGCCCGCGAACGGCAGGCTTAACGGGCAGGCTGCGCTCGGTGAGTTCAATCCCGTACCCACAGCTTGCCGCAAACTCATGGACTACGGCATTCACACCGCCTCGCGTGGCGTCCCGCAGGGCCTTCACGCCAGGAACAGCACGCAGCGTCTGAATCATTGGGGTGAGCACCGCGCAGTCGCTGCGCAGTTCCCCATCCAGCCCCAGACCTTCGCGCAGGTTAAGGATGGTCGCCCCGTGGCAGCCCAGCGTTCCGGTCACGATCAGCACGTCGCCCACGCTAAGCTGCTGCGCGCCCCAGTGAATATCGGCGGGGATCGCCCCCATGCCGGCGGTGTTGATAAATAGCTTGTCGGCCGCGCCGCGCTGCACCACTTTGGTATCGCCGGTGACGATAGCCATCCCCGCCTCGCGTGCGGTCTGCGCCATGCTGTTGACCACTGTCGTGAGCGTCTCCATCGGTAATCCCTCTTCGAGGATAAACCCGCAAGAGAGGTAGCGCGGAATAGCGCCGCTGACCGCCACGTCGTTGGCCGTGCCGCAGACGGCGAGCTTGCCGATATCGCCGCCGGGGAAGAACAGCGGATCGATCACGTAGCTGTCGGTAGAGAAGGCCAGCCTGTCGCCCTGCGCGGTGAGGGTGGTGAGGTCAATGCGCGCCTGGTCTTCCTGTTCGGCGAGCCAGGGGTTGTTAAAGGCCTCCATAAACAGCCGGTTAATCAGCTGCTGCATCGCCTGTCCGCCGCTGCCGTGCGCCATTTCAACCGTATTCATGCTTCGCTCTCCTGGTTGCGATACTGATACCACGCGGCACATGCCCCTTCGGAGGAGACCATCAGCGCGCCAAACGCCGTTTGCGGGTTACAGGTGTTGCCAAATAACGGGCATTGATGAGGTTTGCATTTACCGGTGAGCACGTCGCCGCAGCGGGCCCGGGGATCGTCGCAAACCTGCTGCGGCTGCGGGCGGAAATGCGCTTCGGCGTCGAACGCGCGATAGGCTGGCGTCAGACGCACGCCGGATTCGGCAATCAGCCCCAGCCCGCGCCACTCGCTGTCGCCCTCAACGCAAAACACGTCGGCTATCGCCTGCTGTGCCCGTTCATTTCCCGCATCCGGCACCACGCGGCGGTACTGGTTTTCCACTGCACTCAGGGCTGCTATTTTCTGCTCAACCAGCATGGTCACACCTTGCAGTAGATCAAGTGGTTCGAAACCAGCGACCACTAACGGACGATTGTACTGTTCAGCGATAAAACCGTAGGCGTCTGTGCCAATCACCATGCTGACATGCCCCGGAGCCAGAAAGGCGTCAATGCCATTTCCCGGCTCTTCCAGCAGGCTGCGCAGCGTGGGAATGAGCGTAATATGCTGGCAGAAAAAGAAAAAGTTATCGACGCTGCGCGCTTTCGCCTGTTGCAGCGTGATGGCGGTGGCGGGCATGGTGGTTTCAAACCCCAGGCCAAAAAACACCACCTTGCGCGCAGGGTTATTCTCTGCCAGCGTCAGGGCATCCATCGGCGAATAGACGATCCGGATGTCTGCTCCGTGCGCTTTCGCCTGCAGCAGCGAGCCGTTTTTCCCCGGCACGCGCATCGCGTCGCCAAAGGTGCAGAAAATGACGTCGGGCTGGCTGGCAATTTCAATACAGCTGTCGATGCGTCCCATCGGCAGAACACACACCGGGCAGCCGGGGCCGTGGATAAACTCGATGTTCTCCGGCAGCAGCTGGTCGAGGCCAAATTTGAAGATGGCGTGCGTGTGTCCGCCACACACCTCCATGATCCGCAGCGGTTTTTCTTTCGTGTAGTCCAGCAGCGCTGCGCGCGTTTTCAGGTGCCCGATAAGCTGCAGTACCTGCTCCGGCGCGCGGTATTCATCAACATAACGCATGTGCTATCGCTCCTCACCGTACAGCAGCGCGCCCACGTCAGGCTCCACGTCAAACATGTTTTGCAATGCATCCAGCGTGTCGCGAGCTTCCGCTTCGTTAATCACGCTCATGGCAAACCCCACGTGGACCAGCACCCACTGGCCGAGGCGCGATGCGCCCGTTTCATCGCTGCTGCCCACCAGCGTCAAATCGACGTCGCGCAGGATGCCGCAGACCTCCACTTTGGCCTGATTACCGTCGATGGCGTAAATTTGTCCAGGTACGCCTATGCACATCGTTCGTTCTCCAGCCACTGTAGCCAGCTGTCCATGCCGTCTCCGCGCGTGGCAGAGACCAGCAGGATCTGAATCTCCGGATTCACTTCACGGGCATACGCCAGGCACTTATCCACGTCGAAATTCAGGTACGGCAGCAGGTCCACTTTGTTCAGCAGCATAATGGACGCGGCGGCAAACATATGCGGGTACTTCAGCGGTTTGTCTTCGCCTTCGGTCACCGAAAGTACCGCCACCTTGTGTCGTTCGCCAAGATCGAAGCTCGCCGGGCAGACCAGGTTGCCGACGTTTTCAATAAACAGAATGCCGTTATCCGCCAGCGGCAGTCGCGGAGCCGCATCGGCAATCATCTGCGCATCCAGGTGGCAGCCTTTGCCGGTATTGACCTGAATCGCCGGGGTGCCGGTTTCGCGAATGCGCGCCGCGTCGTTAACGGTTTGCTGGTCGCCTTCGATCACCGCGCAGGAGACGCGCCCGTTCAGGCGTTTGAGCGTTTCCGTTAACAGCGTGGTTTTGCCGGAGCCGGGGCTGGAGACCAGGTTCAGCACCAGCTGTTTGCGGGTGGCAAAGCGCGCGCGGTTGCGGGCGGCGATCTGGTTATTTTTGTCCAGCACGTTGATTTCCACTTCCAGCATCTGGCGCTGGCTGATGCCCGGCGCGTGGGTACCCGCCTCCCCGTGGCCGTAGTGCAGATCGCCCGCATCGGAGCGTTGCGGGGTGAAAGTGATACCGGTCAGCGCCGCACAAGGGCGTGGGGCAGGTGAAAAGGGCGCGGAGCGAAACGAGGAATGGGGGTGATGTTCATCCCCTTCTATATACAGGTTGCCTTCGGCGCAACCGCAGGTGCTACACATACTTTACTCCTTCTCGATTTCGAGGCGTTGGATCTGCATGCCGTCATCCGCCACGATGCGAAGACCGGTGCTCTGACACTGCGGACAGCGCTGAACCTTTGATGACAGCAGGGTGACGTACTGCTGGCACTGCTCGCACCAGCACTCTGCCTGCTGCTCTTCAATATGGAGTTCGCAGCCTTCCGCCAGCGTGCCGCGACACACCAGCTCAAAACAGAAATTCAGGGCGCTGGTCTCGACGCAGGAAAACGCCCCGATCTTCAGCCAGACGCTGGTAACGCGTTTCGCGTGGTTTTGCACTGCCTGCTGTTCGATAAGTTCCAGAGCCCGCTGGCAGAGGGTGATTTCGTGCATGACGCCTCCTCAATGAATTGCGCCATTGAATGCAATAACAGTGCCAGCTTGATTTTTGTTAAGGCGTGACGATGTCAACGCTGTCGAAATGACACGTCGACACCGCGGAGTAGACAGCAGTTTTGCAATTAAATCCATTTAAAATCATTAAGATAAAAACTGGCATGGAATCTGCTTAACAGCCGCTATCTCCATTAAACGGATACCTTCTATGACTATTTGGGAAATCAGCGAAAAAGCGGATTACATCGCGCAGCGTCATCAGCAGCTGCAGGACCAGTGGCACCTCTACTGCAACTCTCTGGTTCAGGGCATTACCCTCTCGAAAGCGCGTCTTCACCACGCGATGAGCTGCGCGGCGCAGGGCGACATGCGCTTTGTCCTGTTCGGCCATTTCACGATTAACGTGACCCTGGCGGATAACTTCAATAGCCACACCATTGAGTACCACCTCGAGACAAAAGATGGCGAAAAACAGTGTATTGCGAAGGCGCAGCTGATGGCCGATGGCATGGTTGACGGCCACGTCAGCAACCGCGATCGCCAGCAGGTGCTGGAGCACTATCTGGAAAAAATCGCGCCGGTCTATAACGGCCTGTATGCCGCCGTTGAACACGATCTCCCGGTCAACCTGAAGCAGCTGATGGATGGAAATGCCTCAGCGAACGTGGCCTGACTCATACGTGTCGAGAAGTGTCGACAAGACAGTTTTTCGTCAAAAATGACTATCACCAGAGGATAACCCGGTGAACCGTTTTGTAATTGCTGACTCGACGGTCTGTATTGGCTGTCGAACCTGCGAGGCGGCGTGTTCGGAAACGCACCGCCTGCATGGGCTGCAGTCCATGCCGCGCCTGCAGGTCATGCGTAATGAAAAAGAGTCTGCCCCGCAGCTCTGCCATCACTGTGAAGATGCCCCCTGCGCGGGTGTCTGCCCTGTGAATGCCATCACCCGCGTTGATGGCGCTGTCCAGCTGAACGAAAGCCTGTGCGTAAGCTGCAAGCTGTGCGGCATTGCCTGCCCGTTCGGCGCGATTGAATTCTCCGGTAGCCGTCCGCTGCACATTCCGGCGAACGCCAACTCGCCAAAAGCGCCACCTGCGCCACCGGCTCCTGCACGCGTAAGCACGCTGCTGGACTGGGTGCCCGGCATCCGTGCCGTTGCGGTGAAGTGCGACCTGTGCAGCTTCGATGAGCAGGGCCCGGCCTGCGTGCGCACCTGCCCGACCAGGGCATTGATTCTGGTTAACATTCGCGACATCGCCCGTACCAGCAAGCGTAAACGCGAGCTGACCATCAACAGTGATTTTGGCGACCTTTCTCTGCTACAGGCGCTTAACGAGGGGGCGAAATGAACGCGGCGATGATGATTACCAGCGCGGTAGCCTGTTTTGCTGCCGCCGCAGTTCTGGCGCTGATCTTCTCATTCCATAAAACCCTGAGTGGCGGTATCGCCGGGATCGGTGGGGCAGTAGCTAGCCTGATGACGCTGGCGGCAGGCGGCGTTGTCCTGCTCGGCGGCCAGTCCGCAGAGACCGTGATGCCGCTGATTCGCCACACCGTTGAGATCACGCCGCTGAACGCCATCTGGCTGGTGACGTTTGGTCTGTGCGGGCTGTTTATCAGCCTGTTCAATATCGACTGGCACCGCCATCCGCACGCCAAGGCCAACGGCCTGCTGGTTAACCTGCTGATGGCGACGGCGGTCTGCACTGTTATCGCCAGCAACCTCGGCGCGCTGGTGGTAATGGCGGAAATCATGGCGCTCTGCGGCGTGTTCCTGACGGGCTGCAGCGCCTCCGGCAAGCTGTGGTTTGCGCTGGGACGCCTCGGGACGCTGCTGCTGGCGCTGGCCTGCTGGCTGGTGTGGCAACGCTTTGGCACGCTGGATTTCTCTGCCCTCAACGGGCATCCGCTGGGGAATGATGTCTGGCTGCTGGGCGTGATCGGCTTTGGCCTGCTTGCCGGGATTATCCCGCTGCACGGCTGGGTGCCGCAGGCGCATGCGAATGCCTCCGCGCCCGCCGCCGCGCTGTTTTCTGTGGTGGTGATGAAAGT
Source organism: Enterobacter asburiae (assembly GCF_008080435.1). Classification (GTDB taxonomy): domain Bacteria; phylum Pseudomonadota; class Gammaproteobacteria; order Enterobacterales; family Enterobacteriaceae; genus Enterobacter; species Enterobacter asburiae_C. The sequence continues at coordinate 72,515 of NZ_VRKN01000011.1, forward strand.
GGGTCTGTTCGGAATTCTGGCGATTACGCTGACCGGCGGACAACCGCCGCTGTGGTGGGGCGTCGTGCTGCTGATTGCGGGCATGATCACTGCGTTCGTCGGCGGCCTGTACGCGCTGATGGAGCACAATATCCAGCGTCTTCTGGCGTACCACACGCTTGAAAATATCGGCATCATCCTGCTCGGTATTGGCGCGGGCGTGACCGGGCTGGCGCTCAATCATCCGGCGCTGATTGCGGCCGGTTTTATCGGTGGTCTGTATCACCTCGTCAACCACAGCCTGTTTAAAAGCACCCTGTTCCTCGGCGCGGGAAGCGTCTGGTTCCGCACCGGTCATCGGGATATCGAAAAGCTGGGTGGGATTGGCAAAAAGATGCCCGTGATTTCACTGGCGATGCTGGTCGGGCTGATGGCAATGGCCGCACTGCCGCCGCTGAACGGCTTTGCCGGGGAGTGGGTGATCTATCAGTCCTTCTTCGCCCTCGGTCAGAGTGATGCGTTTATCGCCCGTCTGCTGGGACCGCTGCTGGCGGTCGGGCTGGCGATTACCGGGGCGCTGGCGGTGATGTGCATGGCGAAAGTCTACGGTGTTACTTTCCTCGGCGCGCCGCGCACCCGCGAAGCGGAAAACGCCTGCTGCGCACCGTTGTTGATGGGAGTGAGCGTGGTCGCGCTGGCGCTGTGCTGCATCGCGGGCGGCGTCGCCGCACCGTGGCTGCTGCCGCTGCTGGGCAACGCCATTCCGCTGCCGCTGACCGTGGCGAATACCACCGTCTCGCAGCCCATGATCGCGCTGTTGCTGATTGGCGCACCGCTGCTGCCGTTCGTACTGATGCTGTTCTTCAAACGCGACAGGCTCACCTCCCGCTCGCGCGGGGCGGCGTGGGCCTGCGGCTACGAACACGAACAGTCGATGGTCATCACCGCCCACGGCTTCGCCATGCCGGTGAAGGAGAACTTCGCCGCCGTGCTGAAGCTGCGCCACTGGCTGAACCCGGTGGGCTGGGTACCCGGCTGGCAGAGTGCCGCCGCGCCCGCGCTGTTCCGCCGTCTGGCGGTCATCGAGCTGGCGGTGCTGGTGGTCATTGTGATCTCACGAGGAGCCTGACATGAGTCTGTTACTGGCAATTCTTCAGGCGCTGGTGCTGTTCGCCGCTGCGCCGCTGCTGTCGGGCATCACGCGCGTGGCGCGCGCCCGGATGCACAACCGTCGCGGGCCTGGCGTACTCCAGGAGTACCGCGATCTCTTCAAACTGCTTTCTCGTCAGAGCGTGGCACCGGACGCCGCAGGCTGGGTCTTCCGCCTGACGCCGTTTGTGATGGTGGGCGTGATGCTGACCATCGCCACCGCGCTGCCGGTGGTCACGGTGGGATCGCCGCTGCCGGCGCTCGGCGATCTGATTACGCTTATCTATCTCTTTGCCATCGCCCGTTTCTTCTTTGCGATTGCGGGCCTCGACACCGGGAGCCCGTTTACCGGCATTGGTGCCAGCCGCGAGGCAATGCTCGGCGTGCTGGTGGAGCCGATCCTGCTGCTGGGGCTGTGGGTCGCCGCGCAGGTCGCGGGCTCCACCCACATTAGCTTTATCACCCACACCGTTTACCACTGGCCGGTGGCGCGCTCGATCCCGCTGGTGCTGGCGCTGTGTGCCTGCGCGTTCGCCACCTTTATTGAGATGGGCAAACTGCCGTTCGACCTGGCGGAAGCCGAGCAGGAGCTGCAGGAAGGGCCGCTTACCGAGTACAGCGGCTACGGCTTTGCGGTGCTGAAGTGGGGTATCAGCCTCAAACAGCTGGTGGTGCTGCAGATGTTTGTCGGCGTCTTCTTCCCGTGGGGGCAGATGACACACTTCTCCACGGGCGGTCTGGTGCTGGCCATCGTGGTTGCCGTCCTTAAGCTGCTGGTTGGCGTGCTGGTGATTGCCCTGTTTGAAAACAGCATGGCGCGTCTGCGTTTTGTGGAAACGTCACGCATCACCTGGGCCGGTTTTGGTTTTGCATTTTTAGCGTTCGTCTCCTTGCTGGTGGCGTGATTAAAGAGAGTGTTTATGTCTGAAGAAAAGAAAGGTCAGCAGTATCTCGCCGCGTTGCATCAGGCTTTCCCCGGCGTGGTGCTGGAGGAGTCCTGGCAAACCAAAGACCAGATCACCGTCACCATTAAGGTGAACTACCTGCCGGAAGTGGTGGAGTTTCTCTATTACCAGCAGGGCGGCTGGCTGTCGGTGCTGTTCGGTAACGACGAACGCCAGCTGTGCGGGAACTATGCGGTCTACTACGTGATGTCGATGGAGCAGGGCGAGAAGTGCTGGCTCACCGTGCGCGTTGAGGTCGACCCGAATAAGCCGGAATACCCATCCGTCACGCCGCGCGTGCCTGCCGCCGTCTGGGGCGAGCGCGAAGTGCGCGACATGTACGGCCTGGTGCCGGTCGGCCTGCCGGACGAGCGCCGCCTGGTGCTGCCGGACGACTGGCCGGACGAACTCTATCCGCTGCGCAAAGACAGCATGGACTACCGCCAGCGCCCGGCGCCGACCACCGACAGCGAAACCTACGAATTCATCAATGAACTGGGCAGCAAGAAGAACAACGTGGTGCCGATCGGCCCGCTGCACGTCACCTCCGACGAACCGGGCCATTTCCGTCTGTTCGTTGACGGCGAAAATATCATCGACGCCGACTACCGCCTGTTCTACGTCCACCGCGGCATGGAAAAGCTGGCGGAAACCCGCATGGGTTACAACGAAGTGACGTTCCTCTCTGACCGCGTGTGCGGTATCTGCGGCTTCGCCCACAGCACCGCCTACACCACCTCGGTGGAGAACGGCATGGGGATCGTGGTGCCGGAGCGCGCACAGATGATCCGCGCTATTCTGCTGGAGGTGGAGCGCCTGCACTCGCACCTGCTGAACCTCGGCCTGGCCTGCCACTTCGTCGGCTTTGACTCCGGGTTTATGCAGTTCTTCCGCGTGCGTGAAGCGTCGATGAAGATGGCTGAGATCCTCACCGGGGCGCGGAAAACCTACGGGCTGAACCTGATCGGCGGGATCCGCCGCGACCTGCTGAAGGACGACATGATCCAGACCCGCCAGCTGGCGCAGCAGATGCGCCGCGACGTGCAGGAACTGGTAGACATGCTGCTCAGCACGCCAAATATTGAGCAGCGCACCGTCGGCATCGGTCGTCTTGACCCGGAAATTGCCCGCGATTTCAGCAACGTCGGCCCAATGGTGCGCGCCAGCGGCCACGCCCGCGACACGCGTGCCGATCACCCGTTCGTCGGCTACGGGCTGCTGCCGATGACCGTGCATAGCGAGCAGGGCTGCGACGTCATCTCGCGCCTCAAGGTGCGCATCAACGAGGTGTTTACCGCCCTGAACATGATCGACTTTGGCCTCGATAACCTGCCGGGCGGCCCGCTGATGGTGGAGGGCTTCACCTACATCCCGAACCGCTTTGCCCTCGGTTTTGCCGAAGCGCCGCGCGGGGACGACATTCACTGGAGCATGACCGGCGACAACCAGAAGCTCTACCGCTGGCGCTGCCGTGCGGCGACCTACGCCAACTGGCCAACCCTGCGCTACATGCTGCGCGGCAACACGGTTTCCGATGCGCCGCTGATCATCGGCAGCCTTGACCCGTGCTACTCCTGCACCGACCGCATGACCGTCGTGGACGTGCGCAAGAAGAAGAGCCAGGTGGTGCCGTACAAAGAGCTTGAGCGCTACAGCATCGAGCGTAAAAACTCGCCGCTGAAATAAGGACTCGCCATGTTTACCTTTATCAAAAAAGTGATCAAAACCGGCACGCAGACCAGCAGTTATCCGCTGGAGCCGATGCCGGTAGATAAAAACTTTCGCGGCAAGCCGGAGCACAACCCGCAGCAGTGCATCGGCTGCGCGGCCTGCGTCAACGCCTGTCCGTCGAACGCCTTAACGGTGGAAACGGATCTCAAAACCGGCGAGCTGGCCTGGCAGTTTAACCTCGGGCGCTGCATCTTCTGCGGCCGCTGCGAGGAGGTCTGCCCGACGGTCGCCATTCGCCTGTCGCAGGAATACGAGCTGGCGGTGTGGAAGAAAGAAGACTTCCTGCAGCAGTCGCGCTTTGACCTGTGCAACTGCCGCGTCTGCAGGCGCCCGTTCGCCGTGCAGAAAGAGATCGACTATGCCATCGCGCTGCTGCAGCACAACGGCGACGCCCGCGCGGAGCATCATCGTGAAAGCTTTGAGACCTGTCCGGAGTGCAAGCGGCAGAAGTGCCTGCTGCCGTCCGACCGCATTGATATCACCCGCCATATGAGAGAGGCCAGCTGATGGAGAATTTACTCGGCCCGCGCGACGCTAACGGCATTCCAGTGCCGATGACGGTGGACGAATCCATCGCCAGCATGAAGGCGTCGCTGCTGAAAAAAATCAAACGCTCGGCCTACGTCTACCGCGTGGACTGCGGCGGCTGCAACGGCTGCGAGATTGAGATCTTCGCCACCCTGTCACCGCTGTTTGACGCCGAGCGCTTCGGCATCAAAGTGGTGCCGTCCCCGCGTCATGCGGACATTCTGCTGTTCACCGGGGCCGTCACCCGCGCCATGCGCTCGCCCGCGCTGCGCGCCTGGCAGTCCGCGCCGGACCCGAAAATCTGCATCTCGTACGGCGCCTGCGGCAACAGCGGCGGCATCTTCCACGACCTTTACTGCGTCTGGGGAGGCACCGACAAAATCGTGCCGGTTGATGTCTATATTCCGGGCTGCCCGCCGACGCCCGCCGCGACGCTGTACGGCTTTGCCATGGCGCTCGGCCTGCTGGAGCAAAAAATCCACGCCCGTGAACCGGGCGAGCTGGACAACCAGCCTGCGGCCATTCTGCACCCGGACATGGTGCAGCCGCTGCGGGTGAAGGTCGACCGCACGGCGCGGAAACTGGCGGGCTATCGCTACGGACGTCAGATTGCCGATGATTATCTGCGCCTGCTGAGCCAGGGCGAGCATCAGGTCGCACGCTGGCTGGAGGCGGAAAACGATCCGCGTCTCAATGAGATCGTGGCGAACCTGAACAGCATCGTGGATGAGGCGCGTATCTGATGAGTGAAACGGTGGTGTTCAGCCAGCTGAGCCGTAAGTTTATTGATGAGAACGATGCCACGCCGGATGCGGCGCAGCAGGTGGTCTATTACAGCCTGGCGATTGGGCATCACCTCGGGGTGATTGACTGCCTGGAGGCGGCGCTGAGCTGCCCGTGGTCAGCGTACCTGGCGTGGATCGCCACGCTGGAGGAGGGCAGCACGGCGCGGCGCAAGATGGAAGGCGTGCCGAAGTACGGTGAGATCGTCATCGACGCCAACCACATTGCGATGCTCGCCAACGCCTTTGACGCGGCGCTCGGCAGGCAAACCCCCGAGCAGCAGGCGTGGAGCAAAACGCTGCTCGGTATGCTGCACGATATTCATCAGGAGAGCGCCATCTACCTGATGGTGAGGAGATTACGTGACTGACGTTTTACTGTGTGTCGGCAACAGCATGATGGGCGACGACGGTGCAGGCCCGCTGCTGGCGGAAATGTGTGCCGCCAATCCGCAGGGCAATTGGGTGGTTATCGACGGCGGCAGCGCGCCGGAAAATGACGTGGTGGCCATCCGCGAGCTGCGTCCGGAGAGACTGCTGATTGTCGATGCCACCGACATGGGGCTCAATCCCGGTGAGATCCGCCTGATTGACCCGGATGATATCGCCGAGATGTTTATGATGACGACGCACAATATGCCGCTGAACTACCTTGTCGATCAGATTAAAGACGACGTGGGCGAGGTACTGTTTTTGGGCATTCAGCCGGACATTGTTGGGTTTTATTACCCGATGACGCCGCCGGTGAAAGAGGCGGTGGACGTGGTCTATTCACGGCTTGCAGGGTGGGTTGGGGATGGGGGATTCCAACCCCTCACCCCGGCCCTCTCCCCATAGGGGAGAGGGTGTGTTTTGTCCCCTCTCCCCTCCGGGGAGAGGGTTAGGGTGAGGGGTAAGCACAGGCTACCCGAGATCCGTCCCGTTACTCGCAATCACCTTCTTATACCACCAGAACGATTTCTTGCGCATCCGGTCCAGGGTGCCATTCCCGGCGTCGTCGCGGTCGACATACACAAACCCGTAGCGTTTGCTCATCTCGCCCGTTGAGGCGGCCACCAGGTCGATACAGCCCCAGGTGGTGTAGCCCATCAGCGGCACGCCGTCCTCAATCGCATCGCCCATCGCGCGGATATGCTCGCGAAGGTAGCTGATGCGGTAGTCGTCGTTGATCTCGCCGTTTTCATCAATAACGTCTTTCGCCCCGAGGCCGTTTTCCACCAGGAACAGCGGCTTCTGGTAGCGGTCGTACATCATGTTCATGGTGATGCGCAGGCCGAGCGGGTCAATCCCCCAGCCCCATTCGCTCACCTGAATGTGCGGGTTACGCAGGGATTTCACGATGTTCGCCGCGCAGGTGTTCCCTGCGTTCATATCCGCTGACGCGCAGCGTGAGGCGTAATAGCTGAACGAGACAAAATCAACGGTGTTTTTCAGAAGCAGATCGTCGCCAGGGTCTTTAACAATCGTCACCCCTTTTTCGCGGAACACGCGGGCAGAGTAGGCCGGATAGCTCCCGCGCGCCTGTACGTCGATAAAGAACAGGTTCTCGCGGTCTTTTTCCAGCGCCATCCACACGTCTTCTGGTTTGCAGGAGTACGGGTAGAAGTTACCGCCCGCCAGCATGCAGCCGACCTGGTTTTCCGGGTTCACCTCGTGGGCGATTTTGGTCGCCAGCGCGCTCGCCACCAGCTCGTGGTGCGCGGCCTGGTATTTCACCTGGTCTTCGTTTTCACCTTCCTCAAACACCAGCCCCGCGCCGGAGAACGGGCTGTGCAGCATGATGTTGATTTCGTTGAAGGTCAGCCAGTATTTCACCAGCCCGTTAAATTCCTCAAAGCAGGTGCGGGCGTAGCGGGCGAAGAAATCAACCATCTTACGGTTGCGCCACGAGCCGTACTCCGTCACCAGGTGCATCGGCACGTCGAAGTGGCACAGGGTGACCAACGGCTCAATGTTGTACTTTTTGCACTCCTCAAACACCGCGCGGTAGAAGGCAATCCCCTCTTTATTCGGCAGCGGTTCGTCGCCGTTCGGGTAGAGGCGGCTCCAGGCAATCGAGGTGCGGAACACCGTAAAGCCCATCTCCGCCATCAGGGCGATGTCTTCTTTATAGCGATGGTAAAAATCAATCGCTTCGTGGCTCGGGTAGAACTCGTCGTCACGCAGCGAAAAACGCTTTTCCTTACCAATCTTCACCGCCAGGCGATTCGCGCCGTGGGGGATCATATCGACCGTCGTCAGTCCTTTGCCGCCTTCACGGTAAGCACCTTCACTCTGGTTAGCGGCAAGCGCGCCGCCCCATAAAAATCCTTGTGGAAAAACAGACATTTTTACCTCGCTTTCAATTTATGCTTTTGCTGCGTTGTTCTGTGCCGGTGCGGTCTGCAGGGCGCGCGCTTTTTCGGCCTCGTCTTCGACGGGGATATCCTCAAAGCCGAGTATCAGGGTCAAAACAAACGACAGCACCACTGCCAGCCCCATCACGCCAAACACCCAGACGATGGTCATCGGGTTCGCCGGGTCGAAGAACTGCACGCTGGTGAACAGCCCCGGCGCCGCCATCGAGTGGCTGGCAAGACCGGCCATGCCAGCCACCGCCCCGCAGATAAAGCCGCTGATCAGGCTCGCAATCAATGGGCGTTTCAGACGTACCGCCACGCCGTACAGGGCCGGTTCAGAGATCCCCGCCATAATGGCGGAGGCTGCCGCCGCCAGCGCCGTCTGGCGCAGCTCCGGGTTTTTGGTTTTCCATGCCACCGCCAGCGACGAGCCGCCGAGCGACAGGTTGGCGCCGATTTCTGACGGCATCACCATCCCTTCCTTGCCCGTTTCGGCAATGGTTTGAATGATGGTCGGCGTAAACACGCGGTGCATCCCGGTCATCACCAGCAGCGGCCACAGCGCGCCCATGATGGCGACGGAGAGCCAGCCCAGATAACCGTGAATGGTGTAGACCAGCGCGGAGATGGCGCTACCGATCCAGATCCCCAGCGGCCCAATCAGCACGATGGCAAGCGGGGCGGCAATCAGCACGATCAGCATCGGCTTGAGGAAGTTTTTGGTTACCGCCGGGGTAATGCGATCCACCCAGCGTTCGATGTACGACAGGCACCAGGTCATCACCAGCGCCGGGATGACGGTGTAGGTATATTTCACCGCCGTCACCGGAATAAAGGCGAACTCAACGTGCTCGCCCTGCGCGGCTTTCGCCATCAGCTCGATAAAGCTCGGGTGCACCAGCACGCCCGCGATGGCGATCGCCAGCGACATGTTGGTTTTGAACTTCACCGCCGCCGAGGCCGCCACCATCAGCGGCAGGAAGAAGAAGGCGCCGTCGCCGATGACGGTCAGAATAGTGAGCGTCGGCGCGCCTTTTGGCAGCACGCCGGTCATCTCAAGGATCATCGCCAGCAGCTTGACCATCGAACCGCCGATGATCGCCGGGATCAGCGGGGACATGGTGCCGATCAGCGCGTCGAGGATCCCGGCGCCAATGCGGCGTAAGGTCATCTTCTGCGGACCTTCCGGCACTGCGGGCTGCAGGTCCGTGGGCAGCAGGCTCACCACTTCGCGGTACGCCTGTGAAACCGTGTTACCAATGATCACCTGGCACTGGTTGTCGTTGCGCACCACGCCGAGGACGCCGCTGATGCTTTTCAGGCGTGCAGCGTCGGTCAGGTTTTCGTCTTTCAGTACGAAACGCAGACGCGTCATGCAGTGGGTGACGGCGACAATGTTCTCTTTGCCGCCCAGCGCGCTGATAACGTCGTTCGCCAGCGCAGCGTAATTTTTGGCCATCGGATGTGATCCTGTTATTGTTGTGAGACATGTAGGAAACCGGTTCCACATAATCATCATGAGTTTTTATGAATGAAACAAGATCGCTTTTTGACCATTTTTTCGTTTCGTGACGCGGATCGCAATGGGGCGTCGAAAGCGTGATTTCACCGCTACGACAATTTCCCTGCGGTGCAGTACACTGCGCTCCATCAGATACAGACGGAATAACAACATGACCACGATGCTTGAAGTGGCGAAGCGGGCAGGCGTTTCGAAAGCCACGGTGTCCCGGGTGCTGTCGGGAAATGGCTACGTCAGCCAGGAGACCAAAGACCGTGTATTTCAGGCCATTGAAGAGAGCGGCTATCGCCCGAATTTGCTGGCGCGCAACCTGGCAACCAAACGTACCCAGACGCTGGGACTGGTGGTGACTAACACCCTCTATCACGGCGTTTACTTTAGCGAACTGCTGTTTCACGCCGCGCGCATGACGGAAGAGAAAGGGCGGCAGCTGATCCTGGCGGACGGCAAGCACAGCGCGGATGAAGAGCGCGAGGCGATCCAGTACCTGCTCGACATGCGCTGCGACGCGGTGATCATCTATCCGCGTTTCCTGAGCGTGGAAGAGATGGATGAGATCGTCGAGAAGTGCGAGCAGCCCATTATGGTGCTCAACCGCCGCCTGCGGAAAAACAGCAGCCACAGCGTCTGGTCCGATCATAAAGCCTCCAGCCAGGAGGCGGTGTCACAGCTGATTGCGAAAGGGCACCGGGAGATCGCGTTTATTACCGGCTCTCTGGATTCCCCCACCGGGGTTGAGCGTCTTTCCGGCTACCGGGACGCGCTGGCGCAGCACGGTATTCCGCTGCGCGAGGGGCTGATTGCGCAGGGGAAGTGGAACCCCGCCAGCGGCGCGGCGGCGGTTTCCGAACTGCTTGCGCGCGGTGAACGCTTTACGGCGCTGGTGGCGAGTAATGACGACATGGCAATCGGCGCCATGAAGCAGCTGCACGACAGCGGCGTGGCCGCACCGGACGCGGTGTCGGTGATCGGTTTTGACGACGTAGCCATCGCGCCTTATATCGTGCCGTCGCTTTCCAGCGTGCGTATTCCGGTGACGGAGATGATCAAAGAAACCATCAGCCGCCTGATCTTTATGCTCGACGGCGGTGAGTTTAAATATCAGCAAACCTTCTCCGGCGAGCTGGTGCTTCGCGACTCCGTTATTGACGGCCCGCACCGCTGATGTCGACAGCTGTCATCGTCATAAGTGACGATGACAGCGCCGCTGTGATTTTTAAAAACATTTAAAATCAATATGTTAATCATTGGCACGGTTTATGAATATCTCCGGGCATAACTGTAATGCTGGAGAAGCAGATGAACCGTTTTATTATGGCCGATGCCAGTAAGTGTATTGGTTGCCGTACCTGTGAAGTGGCGTGCGTGGTTTCCCATCAGGCGGAGCAGGACTGCGCGTCGCTTACCCCTGACACGTTTTTGCCGCGCATCCACGTCATCAAAGGCGTGAATATTTCTACCGCCGCCATCTGTCGCCAGTGCGAAGACGCACCGTGCGCCAACGTCTGCCCGAACGGGGCGATTAAACGCGAGAAAGGCTTTGTGCATGTGATGCAGGAGCGCTGCATTGGCTGCAAAACCTGCGTGGTCGCCTGCCCGTACGGCGCGATGGAGGTGGTTGTCCGTCCGGTGGTACGCAACAGCGGTATGGGGCTGAGCGTGCGTGCGGACAAAGCCGAAGCCAACAAATGTGACCTGTGCTACCACCGCGACGCCGGTCCGGCCTGCATGGAAGCCTGCCCGACGCACGCGCTGGTCTGCGTGGATCGCGACAAGCTTGAGCAGATGAGCGCCGAAAAGCGCCGTCGCGCGGCATTCGACACGTCGTCATCGCTGTTGTTCTGAACCGTATGAGCAGCAACGGTGTCCAGCTGCGCGTGCGCGGCAAGGTGCAGGGCGTGGGGTTTCGTCCCTTCGTCTGGCAGCTGGCGCAGGCGCTTCAGCTGACCGGAGACGTCTGCAATGACGGGAAGGGCGTGCTGGTGCGCCTCGCGGGTAATGGGGGGGCCTTTACCGCGAGGCTGCATCAGGACTGCCCGCCGCTGGCACGCATTGACCACGTTGAAACGCAGCCGTTTACCTGGACGCACGTGCCGGAGGACTTTACCATCCGCCACAGCGCGGGCGGGGCGATGGATACCCAGATAGTGCCCGATGCCGCGACCTGTCCGGCGTGCCTGGCTGAAATGCGCGACCCTGGCGAGCGCCGTTATCGCTATCCCTTCATCAACTGCACCCACTGCGGGCCGCGGTTTACCATTATCCGCGCCATGCCCTATGATCGTCCGGCCACGTCGATGGCCGCATTTCCCCTCTGCGTGCCGTGCGAAACGGAATACCGTAACCCGACTGACCGCCGCTTTCACGCCCAGCCGGTGGCCTGCCCGGACTGCGGGCCCGCGCTGGAATGGCGTTCGGGCGACGTTCTTGCCACCCGCGAAACGGCACTGCGTGCGGCGGTTGAGATGCTGAAAAGCGGCGGCATAGTCGCGGTTAAAGGGCTGGGCGGTTTTCACCTTGTCTGTGATGCGCAAAACCCGCAGGCGATACTGAAATTGCGGTCACGCAAACAGCGCCCGTCGAAGCCGCTGGCGGTGATGATCCCGCAGGCGGATACGTTACCTGAGTCGATTCAGACGCTGCTGCGCTCACCCGCTGCACCCATCGTGCTCACGCCAAAAGCCTGGCTGCCTGTCTTCCCTGAGACTATCGCGCCGGGTCTGGATACCGTGGGCATTATGCTTCCCGCTAACCCGCTGCAACACCTTCTGATGATGGACTGCCAGCGCCCGCTGGTGATGACCTCCGGCAACCTCAGCGGCAGACCGCCTGCCATCAGTAATCAACAGGCGCTGGATGAACTGGGCAACATTGCGGACGGCTTCCTGCTGCACAATCGCGATATTCTTCAGAGGATGGACGATTCAGTGATGGATCGGGACGGCGCGATGCTGCGCCGCGCGCGCGGTTTTGTGCCAGATGCCATCACGTTACCTGCGGGTTTCGATAATATCCCCGCCATGTTATGCACCGGTGCGGAGATGAAAAACACCTTCTGCCTGGTGCGTGGCAGCCAGGCTGTGCTGAGCCAGCATTTTGGCGATCTCGGTGACGAGGGTGTCGAAGCGCAGTGGCGCGGCGCGCTCTCGATGATGCAACAGATCTACGCCTTTCAGCCGGCGCGCGTGGTGTGCGATGCCCATCCGGGGTACCGCGCGCGCCAGTGGGCGCAAGCACAGAGGCTGCCCGTTGAAACCGTGCTCCATCATCACGCCCACGCGGCGGCGTGCCTGGCGGAAAACGGCTGGCCGCGTGAGGGCGAAGACGTTATCGGCCTCACGCTGGACGGCATCGGCATGGGCGAGAACGGCGCGCTGTGGGGCGGGGAGTGCCTGCGGGTGAACTATCTCGCGTGCGAGCGTCTGGGCGGGCTGCCTGCCGTGGCGCTGCCGGGTGGCGATCTGGCGGCGCGTCAGCCGTGGCGCAATTTACTCGCCCACTGTCTGGCGTTTGTCCCTGACTGGCAGCAGTACCCGGAAACGCGCGCGGTACAGCGCCAGAACTGGCCGCTGCTGGCGACGGCGATCGGGCGCGGTATCAACGCGCCGCGTGCCTCATCCTGTGGTCGCCTGTTTGATGCCGTCGCCTGTGCACTGGGCATCGAAACCCACTTCTGGGAAGGTGAAGCGGCCTGTCGGCTGGAAGCGCTGGCGGCACAGTGCAACGGCGTCGAGCACCCGGTGACGCTGGATGCGGATAACCTCGCGCTTTTCTGGCAGCAGTGGCTGGCCTGGCAGGCTGAGCCGTGCGAGCGCGCGTGGGCGTTTCACGACGCGCTGGCAAAAGGGCTGGCGGAACTCGCCGCGCTCCATGCCCGACGCTTATCGCTGTCGACAGTCTGTCTCAGCGGCGGCGTGTTGCACAACCGTCTGCTGCGCGCGCGCCTGCGTCATTATCTTTCTGACTTTACGCTTCTTTTTCCTTCGCACCTGCCCGCAGGTGACGGAGCGATCTCCTTCGGGCAGGCGGTGGTCGCCGCCGCCCGGTCATGTTCACAAAGGATTTAAAATGTTACGACTCTTACGCAATGAACCTCGCGCCGCGCTTCTGTTGCTGGCTCTGGTAATGGCAAACCTGCTGGCCTGGGGATGGGCATGGCACGTCTTTAGCGGCAGCACGGCGCTGATGGCCGCCAGCCTGCTGGCGTGGTGCTACGGGCTGCGTCATGCAGTGGATGCTGACCACATCGCGGCCATTGATACCGTGACGCGTAAGATGATGCAGCAGGGCAAACGCCCGTCCGGCGTGGGGGCGTGGTTCTCGCTGGGGCACTCCACCATCGTGGTGCTGGCCTCCATTGCCATCGCCGCTACCGCCACGGCGTTTCAGAAAAACATGGAATGGTTCCACGAAACCGGCAGCCTGATTGGCACGGCGGTGTCGGCGACCTTCCTGCTGGCGATGGCGCTGGTGAATATGGTGATCCTGCGCGGCGTCTGGCGCAGTTTTCAGGCGCTGAAACACGGCAGGCCCGTGCAGGGCGACATCACGCTCCCTGCCCAGGGCGGCGTCATGAACTGGCTGTTTGGCAAAACCTTCCGCCTGGTGAATAAAAGCTGGCAGATGTACCTGGTCGGTTTCCTGTTTGGCCTCGGCTTTGACACGGCCACCGAGATTGGCGTGCTGGGGATCTCTGCCGCCAGCGCCTCCAGCGGGATGTCGGTGTGGTCAATCATGATCTTCCCGGCGCTCTTCGCCAGCGGCATGGCGCTGGTGGATACCCTCGACAACCTGCTGATGGTCGGTGCCTACGGCTGGGCGTTTAACAAGCCGCAGCGCAAGCTCTACTACAACATGACCATCACCGGCACCTCCGTGGTGGTGGCGTTGTTTATCGGCGGGCTGGAAGCGCTGGGTCTGCTGATGGACAAATTTGCCCTCAGCGGCGGCGTCTGGGATCTGATTGGCGCAGTGAACGACCACCTGGGCAACGCCGGGTTTGTGGTGGTCGGGCTGTTTGTCGCCTGCTGGTTGATCTCCATGGCCAACTACCGCTGGCGCGGCTACGACGCGCTGGTGGTGCGCTCCTGAACCGGTGGTAGCCAGGCGCGAGTGAAATCGAGCCAGCCGCCAGCCGTCAGCACAATGTCCTGCACGTTTTCCATGGTGTTGATGCGATAGCGGTAGTGGAACAGCGGCGTACAGGCGCCGCTTTCGAGCAAGGAATGAAAGAAGGAGGGCAGGTGGTTATTCAGGCTCTCCTCACTTTCACAATAACCCATCAGTTTCTGCTTCTCTTCTTGCCAGGTGTCCTCGCCTAAAGCAGTAGCCCACGCGGGTTCATCAATAAACCACTCCGCAAGGGCAAAGCCCGGCAGTTCACCCGCCAGATAGTCACCCAACAAAAGATCGGCCTGTCCCAGTGCGTTATGATCATGCCACTCTTCGCGATCTTTCCATGTCACCGTCACGTTGCAGCCGCGCTTTTTCAGGCGGGCGCGCAGAATATCTGCCAGTTCGCACAGTTCAGGCGTGTGGTAGCAAACCAGTGAAAGCGTGGCGGGAAGTATCGCCTCCAAAGCCTGCGGGTATTTCGGTGGCGTCAGGCCAGGCAGTATTTCTGTTTGGGTTTCTAAATCATCCCGATGGAGAAACTGTTGATGAGTAATGCTCTGAATTTCCTGACGCAGCCAGGCGGCAAGCGGCTGGGGTAACCTGGTGTTTACCATTAGCCAGGCGAATCCGCCGCTGGTGGACGTCACCGCTGCCTGCGCGTTTTGCCCTTTCCCGACGGTGATCCACGCCGGTTTTTGCGCCTCTGTACGGGTTCGCCAGAACTCTATCGCATGCAGTAGCGGATGGGCAGCAAAATACCAGGGCTGGCGCTCCAGGCGCAGGTAGTGAGAGTGATGATGCGCAATGGCAAAGGGCCCGGCACCGATGTCCGGTTGCTGCGGATGTGGCAAGCGGCATACGTGGTGTGCGAGACGATGCGCCAGCATCGCATCGGGGATGTTCAGGCGTATCTCCAGACACCAGGGGGCGACAAGCGAGGCCTTGCAGACGTGCATCAGACCTGCATTGCGTGCCGGGTCGGCCAACACCTGCAGCAGCGCAGTGAGGATATCTTCATCGCCGATAGCTTGCCCATTGTGCCAGTGCGCACCGCTGCGCAGGTAAAAACGCCAGCGGCGTTTGTCTTCATTGAATTCCCAGTGATGGGCTAAATCAGGTACCGGATGCGGCTGGCCGGGCATGTAGCGCGTTAACCCCGCGTGTACGGCGCAGATAATGTGCTGCTCAGCGCGACGACGCTGAAGCGCTGGATGAAGCGACGTCAGCGGACGATACCATGGGATGCGCAGGGTTGGCTGATGCTTAAGCCACTTTCCGCCTAAAAAGGGTGTGATGATGTGATGGAGACTGGCCGGATCGCCATCAGCCAGCTGCAGCGCGCTCTGGTAATCCCCCTTTTCCAGGCAGGCGTGCATCAGCGGGGCGCTGAGCTCGCTGGTGGTTGTAAGGCAGTGCAGGGTGGCGCGATGTCCCCGCCCGGGCTGAGCATTCCAGCTTAACCATCCGCTCTGCGCCAGCTGGCGCAACAGAGTACGTGCGTGACGTTCACTGCACAGCGCCACCTCGGCGACTTCAGCAATGGTCGTCGGCGTTGGCTCTGCGCCGTAGTGTTGATAAAGCCGTTGATACTGACGGATTTTCTGAAGCTGGCGCATGACAACGTACCGATGTGAAAAGGTGGATGGTGAGAGTGTAGGTTTTTTTGCGGAATAATTAAGGTTTGGATTGATAAAGTGTTCCTGTTTTATTCCCTCCCCAGCGCGGAGAGGGAACCGGATTATGCAGCGTCAGATGTCAAGCTGTGCCCGAATCTTCAGAGCAATACTTTCTGCCTGCGGGCCCAGAATGACCTGCGCATTCTGCGTACCCATTTTGAGAACGCCTTTCGCGCCCAGCGATTTCAGCACGGGTTCATCCAGCACGCTGTTATCAACGAGCGTCAGACGCAGGCGGGTAATGCAGGCATCGACAATCTTCAGGTTATCTTTGCCACCCAGTGCCGTGATGTATTGCGCAATGGCTTCGCTCTGATCGTCAGAATTACCTGTCGCAGCCTCGTCGTCTTCGCGGCCCGGCGTTTTCAGCTTAAAGAAGCGGATCGCGAAGGTGAACACGACAAAGTAGATCGCGAAGAACAGCACGATCAGTGGGATCAGGATCCACGGCTTAGTCGCAAGACCCCAGTTGAGGACGAAGTCGATAAGCCCGGCAGAGAAACCAAAGCCGTGCAGAACGCCAAGGCTGTTGGCGATCACCATGCTCACGCCCGCCAGTACCGCATGCAGCGCATACAGAGCAGGGGCAAGGAACAGGAAGGAGAACTCGATAGGCTCGGTAATACCGGTCAGGAAAGAGGTCAGAGCCACAGAAAGCAGCATCCCGCCTACGGCAGCGCGACGTGCTTTCGGTGTGGCGAAATACATAGCCAGCGCGGCACCCGGCAGGCCACCCATAAAGGTCGGGTAAGCCCAGGCCATATAGACGCCTGCATGTGGGTCACCGGCGAAGAAGCGGTTAAGGTCGCCACGGGTCAGATCGGTCGCAATCTGGGTGATGCTCGAACCGTCGATACCCGGTACGGCACCGCCAACCACCAGCCCTTTTACTACGTCAGGAGCCAGACAGATATTATGTACCGCGCTGGCAGCATCGTAGGTTACTTTCAGGCAGTCGCCGAGGCTAAACCAGAAGACGGAATGCAGAATGTAGTGCAAACCGAAGGGGATCAGCGCGCGGTTAAGGACACCATAAATAAACCAGCCCGGCTCGCCGCTGCGGGAGACAAACAGGCTGAAGGTATCAATACCGTGCTGCACGGAAGGCCAGATATAGCCGCAAATCCAGGCGATGAATAGGCAAATGAGCCCGGTTACGATCGGCACCAGACGTTTACCTGCAAAGAAAGCGAGGAAGTCCGGGAGTTTGGTATTCGAGAAACGGTTATAGCAGTGACCCGCGACGACACCGGCTATGATCCCGGCGAAGAAGGACATGTTAATGGATGAGTTTATGACGGCCGTGGCTTTGGTTAGCACCAGGAAACCCACCGCCCCTGCGAGGGCCGCTGCACCGGCGTTGTCTTTTGCCAGACCAATGGCGATCCCTAAGGCAAACAACAGCGGTAGACTGTCAAAGATACCGCCACCGGCGCTGGCAATAAACGGAATATTAAAAACATCCGGCTGCCCGAGGCGTAATAATATCGCTGCAACGGGCAGGGTGGCGATTGGCAACATCAGGGCTTTTCCCAAACGTTGCAGATAACTAAATGCATTCATGAGAGTGGATTCCAAAAAGGACTTAATTCACGACGAAAAATAACACCTTTTATTTTTATGTGAAATCCCGTGCAATAAAAATGTGATGCGGAATAAATTAATTTTTATTATATTTGCTCAGCGAATTACTCACAGCATAAACAATGATGAATTAACTCATTGGTTCCGGTTTTAACCGGATAGTGCTTCAGTTATCACGTTTGCTCACCGGCATCATCAGTTCTTTCAGTCGCTCGATGCGGGCTTCCGGGCTAAGGTAGAGCCAGCGAAACAAAATATGTTCTGATTTTTTAGCCTGTTTAAAATAGGCGGAAAGGTAGTCGAGTTCTTTGCTAAAGGTGGCCATGGGATGTCTCCGGCTAATGAGTCTATTTTTAGGGTAAGCCGAAATTAAGGAATAAAACAGGTTGGTGTTTTTCAGGTGTTCCGTATTTAAATATTGATGGATGTAATGATTAAGGGATTAATGGCCATGATTTATCTTATTTGTATTTACGCACTGAATAGAATGCGCAAAAAAAAGCCCCAGGACATCGGGGCTGCGGATAATATAATCCTAAGGTTAAGTAAGCGTGGTAAGAGACTACGGGTTAGGCGGGCAGCGATTTCAACAGAGCGAAAGCCTCTTTCATCCGATCTTCGCTAACCACAAAGGCGCGCACCTGACCGTCAGCGTCAGAGCCGCGTGCAACCATTCCGTGCGGTTCAATGGCAATCTGCCAGATCAGATCCTTGCGCTGTGTTTCGCCCGCAAGGTGCAACGGTAACTCTGGTGTTTTAACCTTCACCAGCATGGCAGGGCGTTTCAGCGGTGCGCTACCGCCGAGCAGGTTTTTCGCCAGATACATGGCGCTCAGTTGTATCGGTTGCAGGAAAGGCAATACCTGACCGTTGATTTCCGCGCAGTCGCCCAGGGCATAAATATCCGGTTGGGTGGTTTGCAGATAGCTGTCTACCTTTACGCCACGGTTTGTATCAGCACCGGCACGATGTGCCAGCGCGGTTTCCGGGCGCAGTCCCGTCGCGGCAACCACGACATCCACCTCAACGCTGCGGCCGCGATCAAGCGATGCGCGAATACCGCCATCGGTTTTAGCGAGGCTGTGCAACTGCGATTTCAGCAGCAGATGGACGCCCATGTTGGTCAAACAGTGCTGCAAGCGGCTGCTCACTTCCGCGGGCATCAGCGACGACAGAATGCTCGCCGCGTGGTCGACCAGGGTGACGGATTTACCCGCACGGCAAAAATCCATCGCCAGCTCGGTGCCTATCAGCCCGCCGCCGACAATCATCACCCGCTGCGCATCGCGAAGCCCCGTTTCGCTGGCCTGATACTCCTGCTTGCTGTTGAGCGTGATCATCAGCTCGCGACCTTCAATCGGCGGCACAAACGCAGAGGCACCCGTGGCCAGCACCAGCTTATCGTACTGCCAGGTTTTCTCTTTCGCTTTCACCACGCGCGCGGCGGCGTCGATATCGGTGACCCAGGTGTACGGGAACAGACGCAGGTTAAACTGCTCTGCGAACTCCCCCGCCGTCTGGCGGGTGAGATCGTCGGCGCGCTGATTCTGGCTAATCACATGGCTTAAATCAGGCTTGTTGTACTCATCCATGCTATCGGCGGCAATTACCGTCAGCGGCACGTTAGCGTCCTGCTTGCGGATATTTTTCACCAGCTGGCGGGCGGCAAAACCCGAGCCGATGATGACGATACCGTTGTTCATTTTGCCTCCGTACCCAGTTCGTCGAAGACGTCTTTACCGAGGGAACATTCCGGGCAGAGGAAGTTGTCCGGCACGTCGCGCCACGGCGTGCCCGGGGCAACATCCTGCATGGGCTCGCCCAGTTCCGGGTCGTAGATCCACTGGCAGACGCTGCACTGCATGCGCGGGCCGAGATCGGCGGCTGTGGCGGGAGCACTGGCTTCCTGCTGTTCGGTCGGTTTCGCCACGGTTTCAGGAAGCGGTGCGAGCGCCCACTGACGGGCAATGTCGCGGCCGTGCTGGCGGCAGATCTCAAGCGCGTCGATATCCGGACGCCATTTGGCTTTCAGGCTGAGGGACATTTCAAAACCCGCATCCTGTAAACGGGTGGAGAGACGATCTACCGCGCCGCCGCTCCAGCCGTGGGAGCCAAAGGCGCTGGCGCGCTTGTTGCGAAAGCGCAGACCGGTCATTTCTTCCACGAGGCCGGCAATTTTCGGCATCATTACGTTGTTCATGGTGGAGGTGCCCACCAGCACGCCCTTAGAGCGGAACACGTTGGTCAACACCTCGTTCTTATCGCTGCGCGCCACGTTGAAGATTTTCACCGCCACGTTCGGGTCCACTTCGTTGATGCCCTGGGCAATGGCGTCCGCCATCATGCGGGTGTTGTTGGACATGGTGTCGTAGAAGATCGTGATGCGGTCTTCCTGATAGTCCGCCGCCCACTTCAGGTACAGCTCGACGATCTGGGTCGGGTTCTCACGCCACACCACGCCGTGGGAGGTGGCAATCATCTCCACCGGCAGGTTAAAGCCGAGGATCTCGGTGATTTTTGGCGTCACCAGGCGGCTGAACGGGGTCAGGATGTTGGCGTAGTAGCGCTGGCACTGCTCGAACAGCTCGATCTGATCCACTTCGTCGTTGAACAGGCGCTCGTCGCAGTAGTGCTGGCCGAAGGCGTCGTTGCTGAACAGCACCGCGTCGCCGGTCATGTAGGTCATCATGCTGTCCGGCCAGTGCAGCATCGGGGTTTCCACGAAGATCAGCTGTTTGCCGTTGCCGATATCCAGCGCGTCACCGGTTTTCACGGTGTGGAAGTTCCACTCCGGATGGTGGTGGTGGCCGTTGATCGAGTCGATGGCGTTGGTGGTGCAGTAGATCGGCGTGTTCGGAATGTAAGACATCAGCTCGGTCAGCGCGCCGGCGTGATCTTCTTCCGCATGATTGATGATGATGTAGTCGATGGCGTCCAGGTCGATTTCACTGCGCAGGTTCTGCACGAACTCGCGACTGAATTTATGATCGACGGTATCGATCAGCACGTTTTTCCCTTCACGGATGAGATAGCTGTTGTAGCTGCTGCCGCGCAGCGTTTTGTATTCCGTCCCGTGGAAATCGCGTACTTCCCAGTCACGTTGACCCACCCAATGAATGTTATTTTTAACCAGAATAGACATAGCAACCTCAACTTAAATACAGCGTGTTTAAATACGATGGTTTAGCTATATCAAGTTGTGTGCCAACTTTTTATTTGACTGAATTTAAAGGGTTTATTATTTTGTAGTCCGTAATGGGTAGTCATTATGACTATCATAATTGCTGTCAATATGACAATATGCATTGTCAAAATGACAACGAGGCAAATATGAGCTTTTCCGTAGACGTGCTGGCGAAGATCGCCATTGAACTGCAAACCGGTATCGGGCATCAGGATCGTTTTCAACGGCTGATTTCCACGCTGCGCCACGTGCTGGCGTGTGATGCTTCGGCATTGCTACGTTACGAAGGGCGACAGTTTATTCCGCTGGCTATCGATGGGCTGGCGAAGGACGTTCTCGGTCGGCGTTTTACCCTTGAAGGTCATCCGCGTCTGGAGACCATTGCCCGCGCGGGTGACGTGGTGCGCTTCCCGGCGGACAGCGATCTGCCCGATCCTTACGACGGGCTTATTCCGGGGCAGGAGAGCCTGAATGTACATGCCTGCATCGGCCTGCCGCTGTTTGCCGGACAAAATCTGATTGGTGCTTTAACCCTCGACGGCATGTCTCCGGACCAGTTCGATACCTTTAGCGACGAAGAGCTGCGCCTGATTGCCGCCCTGGCCGCCGGGGCGCTGAACAATGCCCTGCTGATTGAACAGCTTGAGAGCCAGAACATTCTTCCCGGCAGCCCGGCGGCGTTCGAGCAGGTGGTGCATACGGAGATGATCGGCCTTTCTCCGGGCATGGCGCAGCTCAAAAAAGAGATTGAGATTGTTGCCGCCTCAGATTTGAACGTGCTGATCTTCGGGGAAACCGGCACCGGTAAGGAGCTGGTCGCGAAATCCATTCACGAAGCCTCACCGCGTGCGATCAACCCGCTGGTGTACCTCAATTGTGCGGCTTTACCTGAAAGCGTGGCGGAAAGTGAGCTGTTTGGCCACGTCAAAGGGGCGTTTACCGGCGCCATCAGTAACCGCAGCGGCAAGTTTGAAATGGCCGATAACGGGACGTTGTTTCTCGATGAAATTGGTGAGTTGTCACTCTCGTTACAGGCCAAACTGCTGCGCGTGTTGCAGTACGGCGATATTCAGCGCGTGGGGGATGACCGCAGCTTAAGGGTGGACGTGCGCGTGCTGGCGGCGACCAACCGCGACCTGCGTGAAGCGGTGCTGGCCGGGCAGTTCCGCGCTGACCTGTTCCACCGCCTGAGCGTGTTTCCGCTTACCGTGCCGCCGCTACGCGAGCGCGGGGACGACGTGGTGCTGCTGGCGGGCTTTTTCTGCGAGCAGTGCCGGCTCAGAATGGGACTTTCCCGCGTGGTGCTGAGCCCGGGGGCGAGATCGCATCTGATGAGCTACGGCTGGCCGGGTAACGTGCGCGAGCTGGAGCATGCCATTCACCGTGCGGTCGTGCTGGCGCGGGCGACGCGTTCAGGTGATGAGGTTGTGATCCACGCGCATCATTTTGCGTTGCTCGACGACTCCGCACAAACGGTGGTTCAGGCTGTACCGGAAGTTGCGAATGAAAACCTGCGCGACGCGACGGAGGCGTTCCAGCGCCAGTTGATTACCCGCGCGCTGGAGCAGAACAACCGCAGCTGGGCGGCATGCGCGCGGGCGCTGGAGATGGACGTCGCCAACCTGCACCGGCTGGCGAAGCGTCTCGGACTGAAGCGTTAGATGATCCCGGCCTGGTAGAAATCCTGCAGGTTGATTGCGCCGCACAGCTTGCCGGTGTCATCCACCACCGGTGCGGCGGTGATTTTGCGCTTCATCAGCACCTCTTTGGCTTCAATGGCGCGGCTTTCGGCGTTGAGCGTCAGCCCGCCTTTGGTCATCGCTTCTGAGACCTGCGAGCCCAGCTCGCCGCCACCCACCAGCCAGCGGCGCAGGTCGCCGTCTGTAAAGACGCCCTTCACGAAGCCGTTGTTATCACACACCGCAACCAGCCCCAGACCGGTGCGGCTGAGCTCCAGCATCGCGTCCATGACGCTGGTATCGAGTTTGACCTGCGGAATGGCATCGTCGGTGCGCATCAGGTGGTGAACCTTGTTGAGCAGGCGTGCGCCGAGCGCGCCCGCCGGATGCGAACGGGCGAAATCTTCTTCGTTAAAGCCGCGCGCCTGCATCACCGCCATCGCCAGCGCGTCGCCCATCATCAGTGTGTTAACGGTGCTGGAGGTCGGGGCGAGGTGCATCGGACAGGCTTCACGCTCAACGGAAATATCCAGCGTCGCCTTGGCGGCCAGCGCCAGCGGCGAACGGGATTTCCCGGTCATCGCCAGCAGGGCGACCGATTTTTCCTGCAGGCGCGGAATAATCAGGTCCAGCTCTTTGGCCGAACCGGAGTAGGAGATAAACAGCATCACGTCGCGGCTTTCAATCATCCCCAGATCGCCGTGCAGCGCCTCTGCCGGATGCACGAAGAACGCCGGGGTGCCGGTGCTGGCGAGTGTCGCGGCAATCTTTTTGCCGATATGGCCCGATTTACCGATGCCCGCCACGATCACTTTGCCTTCGCAATGGATAATGGTGTTGGCCGCGCGGACAAAATCCTCGCCCAGACGTTCCGGCAGGCGGCTGGCTTCCTGCAGTTCCAGCATCAGCGTCTGGCGGCCCGTTTCTAACAGAAAATCACTCATCTCTTTCTCCGGTTACGATCACGTCGATGCCTTTCTCTTCCAGCGCTTTCCTGAACGCTGGATCAATACCCGCGTCGGTAATCAGCTTATCAACGCTTTCAAGGCTACAGACAATGTTGGGGCTTTTGCGGCCAAACTTCGACGAGTCTGCCATCAAAATCACTTCCCGCGCGGCGTTGCACATCGCTTTACTGACGCTGAATACCTCGTTGAACGTCGTCACGCCCGCGTTCAGGTCGATGCCGTCGGTGCCCATAAACAGTTTATCAAAGCTGAAGTGCTCGAAGGCATTCTCCGCCAGCTGGCCGTGAAACGACGCCGATTTTTTGCGGAAGGTGCCGCCGGGCATCAGGATGGTCTGCTCGCTGTCGAACTCCGACAGGGCGTTGACGATGTGCAGGCTGTTGGTCATCACCGTGATGTTGTTAAAGCGGCTGAGCAGCGGGATCATCTGCAGGACGGTACTGCCTGCATCCAGAATGATGGAATCGCCATCGTGGATAAATTTTACGGCGGCTTCGGCAATCAGCGCTTTCTGGTGGGTATTGATCAGCGTTTTGTGATCGATAGGCGGGTCGGCTTCGTCTTTATTGAGCACCACGCCGCCGTAGGTTCGAATGACGGCGCCAGAGTTTTCGAGCAATACCAGGTCCTTGCGTATTGTCGTGCCGGTGGTGTCAAAGTAGTGGGCCAGATCCTCCACCGAACATTTTCCCTGCTTTTGCAGATGCTCGAGAATGGCCGCCTGCCGCTGACGAGGTTTCATAGGCGCTTCGTTCCTTAGGTTGCGAAATGATAATTTCGCAAGTCTATAGCTTTCACAACGAAATTATCCATGTTTCAGATTAAGCGCTAATGATAGTGCATTCTGACAGAGTGGATCATGGGGAAAGATCACATCAGGCCGTAATTCCTGCAACGAAATGCCGTTGATTGCCTGGATTTTCACCGGACGGGCGAAGACGGTCATGCCGCGCATGATCAGGGAATCGCACACCTGGTCGTGCTCATCCAGCGCAACGGCGACGACCACGCGCGGTTTGAAGCGTCCGCCGGAACGTCCGACCCCGACGCGGCCTTTCTGACACAGCGCGTCAAACGCGCGGTTAAACTGGTGGATTTGCCAGCCGCCAAACGCCATCTGGCACAGCCAGGCGAGGGCGGCGACGGTGATAAGTGCGGTAACCATATTTCACTCCTTAAATGCCGGGTGGCGGCTGCGCCTTACCCGGCCTACGGTTGAAGGTTTTTGTAGGCCCGGTAAGCGGTAGCGCCACCGGGCAATACCGCTCGATCAGAACATTACCTGCCCACCGGTCACATTGATCGACTGCCCGGTGCAGTACGAGGCTTTCGGGCTGGCGTAAAACAGCAGCATATTCAGCACGTCCTGATAATCGCACCCGCGCTTCAGCGGTACTTTATCGATGTAGTACTGCTCCACTTCCTCAGCCTTGATGCCGAGCTTGGTGGCATATTGCGGCAGCAGGGACTGGAACATCGGCGATTTCAGCAGATTGCCGAGCATCAGCGAGTGAACGGTAATTCCATATTCGGCCAGATCCAGCGCCAGAGACTGCGTCAGCCCCACGCCGCCAAACTTCGCCGCGCTGTAGCCGGAGTTATGCTTGCTGCCCACTTTCCCGGATTTTGAGTTGATCTGAATGATGCGCCCCTGAATGCCGTCGCGGATCATCAGACGGGAAAACTCGCGTGCGCAGAGGAAGTAGCCCACCAGATTCACCTGCAGTGAACGGTCAAAATCCCCCAGCGCGAAGTCACTGATAAAGGCCGCTTTCGCAATCCCCGCGCTGTAGACCAGCAAATCGGTACGCCCAAAAATTTCGTCCACGCCGCGGGCCAGCGCCATTACGCTCTGCTCGCTGGTGGCGTCGGCACCAAACCCGTACGCCATCCCTTCACCAAACTCGGTGTTGATGGTGTCCGCCACGCGGGCGGCTTTTTCACTCTGAATGTCCACTACCGCCACGCGGTAACCCTCTGCGGCAAGCCCACGGCAGAGGAACTCGCCTAAGGTTTGTCCTCCACCAATGACAACGGCAACCTGACTCATGTGACTCTCCTTAATTACGCAACAAATTTTAACGTGCAGCCTGGGATGACAGCCTGCGGAACCGGGCCCGCTACGTGAACCGTACCGGGATACTCCGCCTGCGGCTGTCCGTCGAAACGCAACGTGATGTGACCCAGCTCGCGCAGGTTTTGCTCGGCCACGTCGCCGACGGCGGTCACGGCATAGCGCGCCTCGCCCAGCTCCAGCTGGCTTCCTGCCTTCAGCTCGCCCTTTAGCTCACCGTGACAGTGAATAAAACAAAACTCTTCGATATCCGCAGGCGCCCCTTCGCGGAAGGTGATCAGCATCTGGTCGCTCAGCGCATCCGCTGCGCTCTGGCCGATACGGGTAATGGTGGTCTGGTAAATGACGGTCATCGCAGGAACCTCTTATTGATAAATAAAGCCGGAGACAAACCAGGCAATCAGCACCGTCGGCGCGCCCGTCAGGAAACGGCTGACCAGCACGGACGGCACGCCCACGCGCACGGTGTCCTGGCGCGCTTCGGCCAGCGACAGCCCAACGGGGATGAAGTCGCACGCCGCCTGGGCGTTGATAGCAAACAGGGCGGGCAGGGCGAGGTGCGGAGGGATGTTCCCCAGACCAATCTGCACGCCAATCAGCACGCCGATGACCTGGGCGATCACCGCGCCCGGGCCGAGGAACGGGGACAGCAGCGGGAAGGAGCAGATCAGCGCCAGCGTCACCAGCCCGAGCGGGTGGCTGGCGAGCGGGGCGAGGCCATGGGCAATCCAGTCGCCCAGGCCGGACGCCATGATGATGCCGATAAGCGCCGAGACGAACGCCATAAACGGCAGAATGGTTTTCAGCACCGTATCGATGGTGTCTCGCCCGGACTGGAACAGCACCGCCACGGCGGACCCCATGCCCATCCCGACCTTCGCCAGCAGGCCGTCGCTCTGCTCGGTGATTTTCCTGCTGGTGTCGTACTCGCGCGGGGCCGCTTTTTGCGGCGCAGGAGTCCCATTCACCAGAGTGATGTTGTCCTCCTTCACGCCTGAGACATAAATGTCCTCAAGGATGTACTGCGCCAGCGGGCCGGATTTTCCGGTGGAGTGAATATTCACCGTTGGAATGCGGCGCTTCGGATAGATACCGCAGCGCAGCGTGCCGCCGCAGTCGATCACCGCCACGCCGATTTCCGCTTCCGGCGGTTCGCCTTCTTTGAAGCCGTCGACTGCTTCCCAGCCGGTCAGCTCGCGCAGCTTGTCGACGATCGCCGGGCGCGTGCCTGCGGTGATGTAGACGATCTTTTTGCCTTCGGTGGCGTCGAACTCAAGCGGGCCGCCCCAGCCACCTGTGCCTTTCTCAATGCGGATCCGGTTCATGCTGTGGCTCCTGAAAGATGGACTTTCTGTTCAAGCTGGATGCCCATTTTTTTCTCAAAAATGGCGGTAGTGAGGTCCGTCACCCAGCCGCGGAAGAAGTTGGTCACCAGGCCAACCAGCAGGTAGCTTACCGCCAGTGGGCCGAGCGGCAGGCCAAGGGTGGTGAGGCCGCTGGCGATCCCGAGATAAACAAACAGCTCGCCGGGGTTAATGTGCGGGAACAGGCCGTTCATGGAATGGCAGCTGTAGGAGGCGGCGGCGTAGTAGCTCGGCTTGTACTTTTCCGGCATGAAGCGACCGAGGCTTAAGGTCATCGGGTTACAGAACACGAAGGTGCCGATGAACGGCAGTACCAGGTAGCGGGACAGCGGATTTCCGGCACAGCGCTGGGCGAAGCGTTCAATGCGCTGCTGGCCGATAAAGTTAATCAGCGCGTTCATGATCACCAGCAGGCTGATCAGCAGGGGCAGGATCCCGGTCACCATGCCGGTGAACACTTCTCCGCCTTTCTGAAACAGCCCGATAAACCACTCGGCGCCGTGGGTGATGGTTTCTATCATTCTTCTCTCCTGTGGGGCTTTTTTGTTTTTGTCTGACTGGGCTAATAATAATCACTTTGAAAGCTTTTAAAGTGTTAGTTAGATCTCACAATGAAAGAAAAATGGATTATTTTGAAAGTTTATTGATGGGGTCAATGATTTTCGGTGGAAAAAAGCGCGGATTTGCGTGGGGGAGGTGCGTACCGCTTCCTTGAGGTGTTGCGGATGCTTTACCATACTGGGTTCTTATCGAACTCGTTAAATGGATGTCTCATGTTCAAGCGTCGTTATGCAGCGCTGTTGCCTGCGCTTATTCTGCTGTCTGCCTGTAGTAGCAAACCTAAGACCGAAGCCGTTCAGCAAACGGCGGGCGCGCCTTCCGGAGGATTCCTGCTGGAGCCGCAGCACAATATGATGCAGATGGGCGGCGACTTCGCGAATAACCCGGCGGCCGAGCAGTTCATCGATAAAATGGTGAGCAAACACGGTTTTGATCGTCAGCAGTTACATGAAATTTTGTCTCAGGCCAAGCGCCTGGACTACGTGCTGCGCCTGATGGACAGGCAGGCACCGACGGCGCAAGTACCAACTGGACCAAACGGCGCCTGGCTGCGCTATCGCAAACAGTTTATTACCCCGGACAACGTGCAAAACGGCGTGGTGTTCTGGAATCAGTACGAAGAGGCGCTCAACCGCGCGTGGCAGGTTTACGGCGTACCGCCTGAAATCATCGTCGGGATTATTGGCGTGGAAACCCGCTGGGGCCGCGTGATGGGTAAAACCCGTATTCTGGATGCGCTGGCGACGCTCTCCTTTAACTATCCGCGCCGCGCGGAGTATTTCTCTTCCGAGCTGGAAACCTTCCTGCTGATGGCGCGCAACGAACAGGACGATCCGCTCGATCTGAAAGGGTCGTTTGCCGGCGCGATGGGCTACGGCCAGTTTATGCCGTCCTCCTATAAGCAGTACGCGGTCGACTTTAACGGCGATGGTCACATCAACCTGTGGGATCCGGTGGATGCCATCGGCAGCGTGGCGAACTACTTCAAAGCGCACGGCTGGGTGCCGGGCGGCCAGGTGGCGGTGCAGGCTAACGGTCAGGCGCCGGGGCTGGAAAACGGTTTCAAAACCAACTACGGCATTTCGCAGCTGACGGCGGCAGGCTTAACGCCAACGCAGCCACTGGGCAATGCGCAACAGGCAAGCCTGCTGCGTCTGGATGTCGGGACGGGCTATCAGTACTGGTACGGTCTGCCGAACTTCTACGCCATCACCCGCTATAACCACAGCACTCACTATGCAATGGCGGTGTGGCAGCTGGGGCTGGCGGTCTCGCAGGCACGCGTGCCTGCGGCGTCACCGTTTAGTCAGTAAGTCACCTTATTCCCCCTCTCCCTGTGGGAGAGGGCTGGGGTGAGGGCACCCGCGCGCACCTATTTCCTGCAGAAACATTTCGCCACACTCCCTTTTCAAACCCGCCATTTACATCTTAATCTTCTTTCATTATTGTTATGTTATAACATTTAATGCGGTGTCAAAATGTCAACGTCCCTTTTCTCTCTGTCTGCCCTGGTTCGGCTTTTGCTGGCGCTGGTGCTTGTTGTCTTTATCGGCCTGGCCGTGCGCTGGGCGGTGGCATTGCCATGATTGTGATGAATGAACTGGTCGCGGGTTATGAACGACAGCCCATTACGCGGCCCCTCTCGGGCACGATTGAGCGTGGAAGCATGACCGCCATTATCGGCGCTAACGGCTGCGGGAAATCCACGCTACTGAAAACGCTGGCGGGGTTTATTCCTCCCGTAAGCGGCGGCTTCCGCTGGCAGGGGAAGCGCCCGGTAATAGGCTGGCTGGCACAGCGTCACGCGCTGGAGGCGCAGTTTCCGCTGACCGTACAGGACGTGGTAAGCATGGGCTGCTGGCCGGGCATTTCGCTTTTTTCCGGTTTTCGTCGCGAAACGCGGTTGCGCATTGCCAGCGCGCTTGAGCGCGTCGGGCTGGCATCCATGGCGTTATCCACCATTGATGAACTCTCCGGCGGTCAGTTTCAGCGCATGCTCTTTGCCCGCGTCCTGGTGCAGCAGGCGCCGCTGGTTATGCTGGATGAACCCTTTACCGGGGTCGATGAAGTCACCTGCAACGTGCTGACGGATTTGATGCTGGAGATGTATATGCAGGGGCAAACGCTGCTCGCTGTACTGCACGACAGCGAGCGCGTGTCTCGCCACTTCCCGCAAACGTTACGGCTGGATGCTGACGTTCCCCAGTGGAAAACCGAGCGGGTGAGGGTGGCATGATCTGGCATCTCTTTTTTCAGCCGTTTATTGAGTACGGCTTTATGCGTCGCGCGCTGGTGGTTTGCCTGGCGCTCTCCGTCAGCACCACCGCGCTCGGCGTGTTTCTTCAGCTGCGTCGGATGAGCCTGATGGGCGATGCCCTTTCTCACGCCATTTTGCCGGGTGTCACCGTGGGGTATTTGCTCAGCGGGATGTCGCTGCTGGCGATGAGTATTGGCGGTTTTATCGCGGGAATTACCGTGGCGCTGTTGGCCGGTTTGGTCAGCCGACGCACGCCGCTGAAAGAAGATGCCAGCTTTGCCGGGTTTTATCTTGGCTCACTGGCGCTGGGCGTCACGCTGGTGTCGCTGCGCGGGTCGAATGTCGATCTGCTGCATCTGCTGTTTGGCTCCATCCTCGCCGTGGACAACGACGCCGCGCTGTTTGTCACGGGCGTTTGTATGTTCACCCTTATCACGCTGGCGATGTTTTATCGCGGGCTGGTCACAGAAGCGTTTGATACCGCCTGGCTGCAGGTGAACGCCCGCTGGCTGCCTGGCCTGCTGCACGGACTGTTTCTGGCGCTGCTGGTGCTTAACCTGGTGGCCGGTTTTCAGGTGCTCGGCACGCTGATGGCCGTCGGGCTGATGATGCTTCCGGCCGTGGCGGCCCGCTGCTGGGTGCGCACGTTACCTGCGTTACTCCTGATGGCGGGTATCAGCGGTATTTTCTGCGCATGGCTGGGGTTGAGCCTCTCCTGGTCGATGAGTCTCCCGGCCGGGCCATCCATCGTGCTCACCGCCAGCGCGCTGTTCTTTATTTCCATTTTATTGGGTACGCGAAGCAGGCTCGCTGGCAGCCTGCGGGCGTATTTTTAACGCAAGGGGAAACGATGAAACGTACAGGATTGGTAGTGGCGCTCGCGCTGGGGATGATGTCGCATGGCGTAATGGCGAAAACGCTGAATGTGGTGACCAGCTTTTCGATACTGGGGGATATCACGCAGGAGGTAGGCGGTGACCATGTGAACGTGACGACGCTGGTCGGGCCGGACGGCGATCCGCATACCTTCGAACCGTCGCCGAAAGACAGTGCGGCGCTGAGCAAGGCTGATGTGGTGGTGGTGAACGGACTGGGGCTGGAAGGCTGGCTTGACCGTCTGGTAAAAGCCTCCGGATTTAAGGGGCAACTGGTGGTGGCTTCAACCGGGGTGAAAACCCACACCCTGGAAGAGGAGGGCAAAACCGTCACCGATCCGCACGCGTGGAACAGCGCGGCGAACGGAGTGCTCTATGCACAAAATATTCTGAACGGGCTGGTGAAAGCCGATCCGCAGGACAAAGCCGAGCTGGAAGCCTCCGGAAAAACGTATATCGCGCAGCTTAACCAACTGGATAACTGGGCCAAAACGCGCTTTAGCCAGATCCCGCAGGCGAAGCGTAACGTGCTGACCAGCCATGATGCGTTCGGCTATTTCAGCCGCGCTTACGGCGTGACGTTTATGGCGCCGCAGGGGCTGTCGTCTGAGAGTGAAGCCAGCGCGGCGCAGGTCGCTGAGATTATCAATCAGATTAAAGCCGACGGCGTGAAAAGCTGGTTTATGGAAAATCAGCTCGATCCGCGTCTGGTGAAACAGATTGCGTCGGCGACGGGCGCACAGCCTGGGGGCGAGCTTTACCCGGAAGCTCTGTCGGCAAAAGGTGGGGTGGCAGACACCTACGTTAAGGCGTTTCGCCACAATGTGAACACCCTCGCTGACAGCATGAAATAACCTTTCCACCAGCCGGTGCGCCCGTACCGGCTTTTTTCTGAAGCCCCCTCGTAAAACCTGAAGTGCATCCCCACATCTGACGAGAAAGTGCTATCTTGTGCAGCACGTTTTTCTGATGCCTGGAGCGAGAATGACTGACCATGAATTGATGCAGCTTAGCGAGATCGTTGGTCTTGCACTGAAGCAGCGTGGCGCGACAATCACCACCGCGGAATCCTGCACCGGCGGCTGGGTGGCGAAAGCGATTACCGATATTGCCGGCAGTTCCGCCTGGTTTGAACGCGGTTTTGTAACCTACAGTAACGAAGCTAAAGCACAGATGATTGGCGTGCGTGAATCCACGCTGGAACAGCATGGTGCGGTCAGCGAACCGGTGGTGATCGAGATGGCCATTGGTGCGCTCAAAGAGGCGCGGGCAGATTACGCGATTTCCATTAGCGGCATTGCGGGCCCGGACGGCGGCAGCGGCGTGAAGCCTGTCGGCACCGTCTGGTTTGGGTTCGCCACGTCCAAAGGGGAAGGGATCACCCGCCGGGAGTGCTTCAGCGGCGATCGCGAAAGCGTGCGTCGTCAGGCAACCGTTTATGCGTTAAAAACGCTCTGGCAACAATTTCTACAAAACACTTGATACTGTATGACCATACAGTATAATTGCACCAACAGAACAGAAATCCACGGTGAAGCACAGTCGCTTCTCCCGGCATGACAGGAGTAATAATGGCTATCGACGAAAACAAACAGAAAGCGTTGGCGGCAGCACTGGGCCAGATCGAAAAGCAATTCGGTAAAGGCTCCATCATGCGCCTGGGTGAAGACCGTTCCATGGATGTGGAAACCATCTCCACCGGTTCGCTTTCTCTGGATATCGCGCTGGGCGCTGGCGGTTTGCCTATGGGCCGTATCGTAGAAATCTACGGGCCAGAGTCCTCCGGTAAAACTACCCTGACGTTGCAGGTGATTGCCGCGGCACAGCGCGAAGGTAAAACCTGTGCGTTTATCGATGCCGAGCACGCGCTGGACCCTGTTTATGCCCGCAAGCTGGGCGTGGATATCGACAACCTGCTGTGTTCTCAGCCGGACACCGGTGAGCAGGCGCTGGAAATTTGTGATGCGCTGGCGCGTTCGGGTGCCGTTGACGTTATCGTGGTCGACTCCGTTGCCGCACTGACGCCAAAAGCCGAAATCGAAGGCGAAATCGGCGACTCTCACATGGGCCTCGCGGCACGTATGATGAGCCAGGCAATGCGTAAGCTGGCGGGTAACCTGAAGCAGTCCAACACGCTGCTGATCTTCATCAACCAGATCCGTATGAAAATTGGTGTGATGTTCGGTAACCCGGAAACCACTACCGGTGGTAACGCACTGAAATTCTACGCCTCTGTCCGTCTGGATATCCGCCGTATCGGCGCGGTGAAAGAGGGTGAGAACGTGGTCGGTAGCGAAACCCGCGTGAAGGTTGTGAAGAACAAAATCGCCGCGCCGTTCAAACAGGCTGAATTCCAGATCCTCTACGGCGAAGGGATCAACTTCCTCGGCGAATTGGTTGACCTGGGCGTGAAAGAGAAGCTGATTGAAAAAGCGGGCGCCTGGTACAGCTACAACGGTGACAAGATTGGTCAGGGTAAAGCGAATGCTATCTCCTGGCTGAAAGAGAACCCGGCTGCAGCGAAAGAGATTGAGAAGAAGGTGCGTGAGCTTCTGCTGAACAACCAGGACTCCAAACCTGATTTCGTGGTGGATGCCGCGGATGCTGAAGAAACCAACGAAGACTTTTAATTCTTTCGTTTAAAAATGAAGGGCTGCTGATGCGGCCCTTTTTGCATTTCTGAATCAGCAGGTTTTTTATGAGTGAACCGACAACACGTCGACCCGCGTATGCACGCTTACTGGACCGTGCGGTGCGCATCCTGGCCGTTCGTGACCACAGTGAACAGGAGCTGCGGCGAAAACTGTCGGCTCCGGTGATGAGTAAAAACGGGCCGGAAGAGATTGATGCCACCGCGGAAGATTATGACCGCGTGATTGCCTGGTGCTATGAGCATCATTATCTCGATGACGAGCGTTTTGCCTCACGGTTTCTCGCCAGCCGTGGCCGCAAAGGATATGGGCCCGCGCGCATCCGGCAGGAGTTGAACCAGAAAGGCGTGGCCCGTGAATCGATTGAAAAAGCGATGCGCGAGTGCGAGATTGACTGGTGCGAGCTGGCAAAAGAGCAGGCCATTCGTAAATACGGCGAACCGCTGCCGCGTGAATTTTCAGAAAAAGTCAAAATCCAGCGCTTTTTGCTCTACCGCGGCTTTCTGATGGAAGATATTCAGGATATCTGGCGTAATTTTGCCGATTGAACGCATGCGGGATTTTACTTCCCACCCAAGAAAACTTATCTTATTCCCACTTTTTCCAGTAGCTGGTTTGTCCAGGTGTTTACCGATACAGACCTGCTACGACATTTTCGTTAGCTTGATTTCAGGATAATTATGAGCAAGAGCACCGCTGAGATCCGTCAGGCGTTTCTCGATTTTTTCCATAGTAAGGGACACCAGGTTGTTGCCAGCAGCTCCCTGGTACCGAACAACGATCCGACTCTGCTGTTTACCAACGCCGGGATGAACCAGTTCAAGGATGTGTTCCTTGGTCTCGACAAGCGTAATTATTCCCGCGCTACAACCTCACAGCGTTGCGTGCGTGCGGGCGGTAAACACAACGACCTGGAAAACGTCGGTTACACCGCGCGTCACCACACGTTCTTCGAAATGCTGGGTAATTTCAGCTTCGGCGACTATTTCAAACACGATGCCATTCAATATGCGTGGGAACTGCTGACCGGTGAAAACTGGTTCAACCTGCCGAAAGAGCGTCTGTGGGTGACCGTCTATGAAACCGATGACGAAGCCTACGAAATCTGGGAAAAAGAAGTCGGGATCCCACGCGAGCGTATTATTCGCATCGGTGATAACAAAGGCGCGCCATACGCGTCTGACAACTTCTGGCAGATGGGTGATACCGGCCCTTGTGGTCCGTGCACCGAGATCTTCTACGATCACGGCGACCACATCTGGGGTGGCCCTCCAGGCAGCCCGGAAGAAGACGGAGATCGCTATATTGAGATCTGGAACATCGTCTTCATGCAGTTCAACCGTCAGGCCGACGGTACGATGGAGCCGCTGCCGAAGCCTTCCGTCGATACCGGTATGGGTCTGGAGCGTATTGCCGCGGTTCTGCAGCACGTTAACTCCAACTACGAAATTGACCTGTTCAGCACTCTGATCAAAGCCGTTGCGAACGTTACCGGCGCGACCGACCTGAACAACAAATCGCTGCGCGTTATCGCGGACCACATTCGTTCCTGTGCGTTCCTGATTGCCGACGGCGTTATTCCGTCGAATGAAAACCGTGGCTACGTGCTGCGTCGTATCATTCGTCGTGCCATCCGTCACGGCAACATGCTGGGCGCGAAGGACACCTTCTTCTATAAACTCGTTGGGCCACTGATTGGCGTGATGGGTGCTGCCGGTGATGAGCTGAAACGCCAGCAGGCACAGGTAGAGCAGGTTCTGAAAACCGAAGAAGAGCAGTTTGCACGTACACTGGAGCGCGGTCTGGCGCTGCTGGACGAAGAACTGGCGAAACTTAAGGGCGACACGCTGGATGGCGAAACCGCATTCCGCCTGTACGACACCTACGGCTTCCCGGTTGACCTGACGGCGGACGTTTGCCGCGAGCGCAATATCAAAGTTGACGAAGCGGGCTTCGAAGCCGCGATGGAAGAGCAGCGTCGTCGTGCGCGTGAATCCAGCGGTTTCGGTGCAGACTACAACGCCATGATCCGCGTTGAAGGCGCGTCAGAATTCAAAGGTTACGAAGCGCTGGAACTGACCGGCAAAGTGACCGCCCTGTTTGTTGACGGTAAAGCCGTGGACAGCATCAGCGCAGGTCAGGATGCGGTTGTCATTCTGGACAAAACGCCGTTCTACGCGGAGTCCGGCGGTCAGGTTGGCGATAAAGGCGAACTGAAAGGCAACGGTTTCAGCTTCAGCGTCAGCGACACCCAGAAATACGGTCAGGCGATTGGTCACCAGGGCAAACTGGTTTCCGGTTCTCTGAAAGTGGGCGAGGGCGTACAGGCGAACGTGGATGAAGCTCGCCGCGCGCGCATTCGTCTGAACCACTCTGCAACCCACCTGATGCACGCTGCCCTGCGCGACGTACTCGGTACCCACGTTGCACAGAAAGGTTCTCTGGTTAACGACAAAGTGCTGCGTTTCGACTTCTCGCATTTTGAAGCGATGAAGCCATCGGAAATCCGCGCGGTGGAAGATCTGGTGAACGCGCAGATCCGTCGTAACCTGCCAATCGAGACCCACATCATGGAGCTCGAGGACGCGAAGAAAAAAGGTGCGATGGCGCTATTTGGCGAGAAATATGACGAGCGCGTTCGCGTGCTGAGCATGGGCGACTTCTCTACCGAGCTGTGCGGCGGTACGCACGCATCGCGCACCGGTGACATTGGCCTGTTCCGCATTGTTTCCGAGTCGGGTACGGCGGCAGGTGTGCGTCGTATTGAAGCGGTGACCGGTGAAGGTGCGATTGCCAGCCTGCATGCGCAGAGCGATCAGCTGCACGACATTGCGCAGTTGCTGAAAGGCGATAGCCAGAACCTGGGCGAGAAAGTGCGTGTTGCGCTGGATCGCACGCGTCAGCTGGAAAAAGAGCTGCAGCAGCTAAAAGAGCAGGCTGCGGTGCAGGAGAGTGCAAACCTCTCCAGCAAGGCTGTAGACATTAAGGGCGTCAAACTGCTGGTCAGCGATCTGGCGGGCGTTGAGCCTAAGATGCTGCGTACTATGGTCGACGATCTCAAGAACCAGCTTGGTTCTACCGTTATCGTGCTGGCGACAGTGGCAGAAGGTAAGGTTTCTCTGATTGCAGGCGTCTCTAAGGATGTGACCGACCGCGTAAAAGCAGGGGAACTGATTGGTATGGTCGCTCAGCAGGTGGGCGGCAAGGGTGGCGGTCGTCCGGACATGGCGCAAGCCGGTGGTACGGATGCGGCGGCACTTCCGCAAGCTTTGGCCAGCGTTGAAAGCTGGGTAAGCGCGAAACTGTAATAACTACAAAGCACAAGCAGACGCCATAGCGGTAACGTTATGGCGTCTTGTTCACTGTGCTATCGATAACGATAAAGTCAGGTTGAGTTTGTGTATATCGGCTAAACTTACGTTTAACAGAATGTGATGCCGTGACTGCTTACACTTTACGTGTTTGTCATCGCTTACTTTTTGGCGTTATATGATGGATAATGCCGGGATACAAGAGACCCGACTCTTTTAATCTTTCAAGGAGCAAAGAATGCTGATTCTGACTCGTCGAGTTGGTGAGACCCTCATGATTGGGGATGAGGTCACCGTGACAGTTTTAGGGGTAAAGGGTAACCAGGTACGTATTGGTGTTAACGCTCCTAAAGAAGTATCTGTCCACCGTGAAGAGATCTACCAGCGTATCCAGGCTGAAAAATCCCAGCAGTCCAGTTACTGATATTGTCGCGTCTCGCTGTCGGGCGAGACGCAACCCTCCTGTCATTTTTCCTGCTCAACGTTACCGTTTAATTTCAATCGCTCTCTTTTTAACCACTTCGTTACCCTAAACTCGCCCTTACGCCGCCATTTCTGCATAGGTTTTCTGTGAAGATGCCTGCAAAATCCGCTTATAAAACACCCTCTTTGCGGCTTTTACATGCGAATTGCGTGTGATTTGTGCAAACGATAAAAGCTTTTGGAAAATTGTTTGACTTATAAGTCCCAGAAAGTAATATATGCGCCACGCAGCGACGAGAAGCTCTTAACGAGTAACTCGAAGCACTCGAAAGAGGCGTTGTGTGGTGAGGTGGCCGAGAGGCTGAAGGCGCTCCCCTGCTAAGGGAGTATGCGGTCAAAAGCTGCATCCGGGGTTCGAATCCCCGCCTCACCGCCATTTTGCATCCGTAGCTCAGCTGGATAGAGTACTCGGCTACGAACCGAGCGGTCGGAGGTTCGAATCCTCCCGGATGCACCATCTATTACTTCATATTGCTTTCGAAGTGATATGAATATCGAGCAGTACAGTAGTAAATCCCGATGCATCCGTAGCTCAGCTGGATAGAGTACTCGGCTACGAACCGAGCGGTCGGAGGTTCGAATCCTCCCGGATGCACCAT
>NZ_VRKN01000012.1 GCF_008080435.1 Enterobacter asburiae
AGCCGTATGTTCCCCCTCACCCCAGCCCTCTCCCTCAAGGGAGAGGGGGTTGTCCGTGCAGGCATTATTTTGTGGGGAACCCTCAGCCCACAGGGAGAGGGAACAAACACCAAAAACGGCAACGTGCGTTGCCGTTTTGTTTTTACTTACTCAAATCCACCTGATAAATCGCGAACCCGATATCATCCATCGCGACCTGTTTCATCGGATACTGCGCCTTGTCCTTAATGAACGCGGCAGCTTTATCGGACGGTGAGGTTTCAAAGCGGATATCCAGTTTCGTATCGCTATGAATCGGCGCGAGACGCCAGTTGTTATCCACTGCCGGATGAATTTCGCCCGCCTTCTTCGATTCCGCACTGATCCACGCCGCCAGCACCGAGCGGTTCTCGTCCGGTGAAGAAAAAGCGATGTGGCTATCGCCCGTCCCGGCAAACTTACCGCCGTAGGCGCGGTAGTTATTGGTCACCACCAGGAAGGTGGCATTCGGGTCGATCGCCTTGCCGTTGAAGGTCAGGTTTTTGATGCGCTCCGCCTGCGGGTTAATCGCCTGACACTCGCCGTCATATTTCGCCGGCTGGGTGACGTCAATCTGGTAGTTCACGCCGTCGATTACGTCGAAGTTATAGGTGCGGAAGCCGTCCCAGTTAATCAGCGACTGCGGCTTACTGCTGTGCGGGTCAATCTGGTTAAACTGTCCGGCAGAGCACTCCAGCCACTCTTTCACCTCCTGGCCCGTCGCTTTTACCACCACCAGCGTGTTCGGGTAGAGGTAGAGATCGGCGGCGTTACGGAAGGTCAACTGGCCCTTTTCGACTTCAACATAGCTTGCCGGATCATTCTTACGCCCGCCTACCTTGAATGGCGCAGCGGCTGACAGGACCGGCAGTTTTGCCAGATCCGGATCGCCCTGCACAAAGTGTTCGGCATAGGCTTTCTGCGCCATGTTGACGACCTGAACTGTCGGGTCGTCCTGAACCAGCGCCAGGAAGCTGTACATGTTGTCGGCGGATTTGCCGATCGGCTTGCTGACGAATTCGCGCGTGGCGTCGTGATCGTGCTTCAGCACGTCGACCAGTTTTTTATCTTCAGCCGCCAGCGATTTTTTAGCCGCAGCGTCGTAAATCGGCCGCGCTTCGGCTTTTGACTGCGTCACCTTCCAGCTGCCGCTGTCGTTATTCAGTACCAGATCCACCACGCCAAGATGGTCGCCCCACATGCCCGGCATCACCGACGGCACGCCGTTGAGCGTTCCTTTCTCAATGTCCGCCCCTTTGATGCTGGCGAAATCTTTGCCCGGGAAGACCGCGTGGGCGTGGCCGAACAGGATCGCGTCGACGCCCGGGACTTCACTCAGATAGTAAACGGAGTTTTCTGCCATGGCCTGGTACGGATCGGCGGAGAGACCCGAGTGGGCAACAACGACCACCAGATCGGCGCCTTTTTCGCGCATTTCCGGCACGTATTTGCGCGCGGTTTCGGTGATGTCGTTAACGGTCACTTTACCGTCGAGGTTGGCTTTATCCCACGTCATGATCTGCGGCGGGACAAAACCGATATAGCCAATTTTCAGCGTCTGTTTTTTTCCGTCCTTGTCGACGACGTTTGTCTCTTTAATCAGGTAAGGGGTAAAGAGCGGCTTTTGGGTCTTAACGTCGATGATATTGGCGTTAACGTACGGGAATTTCGCACCGGCCAGCGCGTCATGCAGGTATTTCAGCCCGTAGTTGAATTCGTGGTTGCCGAGATTGCCGACGGTATAGTCCAGGGTGTTCATCGCCTTATACACCGGATGGATCTCGCCTTTCTTCAGTCCCCTGGTCGCCATGTAATCCCCAAGCGGACTACCCTGAATGAGATCGCCATTGTCGACCAGCACGCTGTTTTTCACTTCGCCACGCGCCGCATTGATCAAACTTGCCGTGCGTACCAGTCCGAATTTTTCCGTAGGGGTATCTTTGTAGTAATCGAAGTCCATCATGTTGCTGTGCAGATCGGTCGTTTCCAGAATACGCAGATCTACCGTCGCCGCCTGCACGCTCGCTGCAATCAGCGTCGCCAGAAGCGTTGCACTAAACTTAATCATCAGAGGAGTCCTTTTTTCGATGCAGACCACAAAAGAGTATGTATCTATAGCGTGTTGCTTACAGAAATGTGAATCCTGACAGAAAAAAGTCACCTGAAACCGGAATTGCTTCACAGATAGCGGAATTGTTCACATTACGATATAACTAAAACAAAGAGTTAACCTCACTGCGTTAACAAAGAGGTGGAAAATGCTAGATAAAATTTGTCAGCTCGCACGGGATGCGGGAGATGCCATCATGCAGGTATATGACGGTAGTAAACCTATGGACGTTGTCAGCAAAGCCGACGACTCTCCGGTCACGGCGGCAGATATTGCGGCGCATAAGGTGATCCTGAAAGGGTTACAGGCCTTAACGCCGGACATCCCTGTTCTGTCAGAAGAAGCACCGCAAAGCTGGGACGAGCGCCAGCACTGGCAGCGCTACTGGCTGGTCGATCCGCTGGACGGGACAAAAGAGTTCATCAAGCGCAACGGTGAATTCACCGTCAATATCGCCCTGATTGAGAAGGGAAAAGCGGTGCTGGGCGTGGTTTACGCGCCGGTAATGAAGGTGATGTACAGCGCCGCGGAAGGGAAGGCGTGGAAGGAAGAGTGTGGCGTGCGCAAGCAGATCCAGGTGCGCGATGCGCGTCCACCGCTGGTGGTGATTAGCCGCTCGCACAGCGATAGTGAACTGCAGGAGTACCTGCAACAGTTGGGTGAACACCAGACCACCTCGATTGGCTCATCGCTGAAATTCTGCCTGGTGGCGGAAGGCCATGCGCAGCTGTACCCTCGCTTTGGGCCAACCAACGTCTGGGATACCGCCGCCGGGCATGCCGTTGCCGCGGCCGCCGGGGCGCATGTTCATGACTGGCAGGGCAAGCCGCTGGACTACACCCCGCGCGAATCCTTCCTCAACCCCGGTTTCCGCGTCACTATTTATTGAGCCAGCAGCTTATGCAGCAGGTCGACAACCTGCTGCACCTCTTCCTGGGTCAACGCGCCGTCTTTCGCCCACTGTACGCGACCCTCTTTATCCAGCACGATAATCGCGGAGCTCTCTTCCTCCAGCTGCCAGGCCTTACGGGTTACGCCGTTGCTGTCGACGATAAACTGCGACCACGGATAGAGCTGTTTATTGCTCTCAAGGCTTGAGCGCACAAACATCCCGGAGCCCGGAATGGCGTCATCGGTATTCACGATTGTGGTGGTCTGGTAGCGGTCGTGAGGGAATTTTGCGGCCTTGATCGCTTCCACCAGGTTGGCATTTTTCTCTTTTGCGGATGTACGACCGGCAATATGTTGTACAACTCTCACTTTGCCCGCGAGCTGCGCGCTATTCCAGGGTTTGTAGCTAAACTTATCATTGTCGAGAATCAATTCTCCCCGGTCAGCAATGCCGACTGGCGGTACACGTTGTCCTTTTTCAATGTTGTGAGCGGAAGCCCACAGGGGCAGCAGCAGGCAGGCTGCTGCAAGGATATTACGTAGGGTCATGGCGTTTCCTTATTGTTTGCAGGTGATCCGACCACTTGGTCTTGCGCTTTTAATCATAAGTGCGATCAATGTGGTTTTCCCGCAATCCCGATGCCAGTTTGCGGGTGAACGCACATATCCATGAAAAAACGACGGCTTATACTGCTCTCAGTCACACTTTGCAAAGATTATTCTGAATAATTGTAATCAAACGGTAAATAAACTTATGCACACTGGGTAACACCGTAGTTCTGGTCTATAGTCATTGG
This sequence comes from Enterobacter asburiae, assembly GCF_008080435.1. Lineage (GTDB taxonomy): Bacteria > Pseudomonadota > Gammaproteobacteria > Enterobacterales > Enterobacteriaceae > Enterobacter > Enterobacter asburiae_C. The sequence continues at coordinate 3,817 of NZ_VRKN01000012.1, forward strand.
GCATTAAAATTTGCGCTCAGGACAGTCGGGCCGATTGTGGCGCCGCAAGAGCGTATGATTCGCAGGAGATACAAGAATGAAAATTTTCCAACGCTACAACCCGCTTCAGGTGGCGAAGTACGTGAAGATCCTGTTCCGTGGACGGTTGTATATCAAGGATGTTGGCGCTTTTGAGTTTGATAAGGGCAAGATCCTTATCCCAAAAGTGAAGGACAAACAGCACCTGTCTGTGATGTCCGAAGTCAACCGTCAGGTTATGCGTCTGCAAACTGAGATGGCTTAACTAACGTGCTATGCAGTAGTTAAAAAAACGGCTCCCAATGGGAGCCGTTGATGTATGTGGGGCAGGCACTTTACGCTGATACCTTCTCTTCCGCGTCCGGCAGCTTTGGTACCAGTACGGTCGGTTTGTTGTCGATGCGCGTCACCAGCAGCTGGTCGATGCGGTAGTTATCAATATCCACCACCTCAAACTTGTAGCCGGAGAACTTCACCGAGTCGGTACGTTTCGGGATTTTACGCAGCATAAACATCATAAAGCCGCCGATGGTCTCGTAGTTACCGGACTGCGGGAACTCGTCGATATCCAGCACGCGCATCACGTCTTCAATCGGTGTGCCGCCATCAATCAGCCATGAATTATCGTCACGCTGAACAATCTGCTCTTCCAGCCCTTGGCCAACCAGGTCGCCCATCAGCGTGGTCATCACGTCGTTCAGGGTGATAATACCCACAACCAGCGCGTATTCGTTCATGATAACCGCGAAGTCTTCCCCGGCGGTTTTGAAACTTTCCAGCGCTTCTGAGAGCGTCAGGGTGTCCGGCACAATCAGGGTATTGCGGATCTGCACGCCGCTGTTGAGCGCCAGGCTCTGGTTTGCCAGCACGCGGTTCAGCAGGTCTTTGGAGTCGACGTAACCGATGATGTGGTCGATATCTTCATTACAGACCAGGAACTTGGAGTGCGGATGCTGCGCCACTTTGTTCTTCAGGCTCTGCTCTTCTTCATGCAAATCGAACCAGATAATGTTCTCACGGCCCGTCATGGAAGACGGCACGGTACGGGATTCCAGTTCAAATACGTTCTCAATCAGCTCGTGTTCCTGCTTGCGCAGCACCCCAGCCAGCGCGCCGGCTTCCACGACCGCATAAATGTCGTCAGACGTGATGTCGTCTTTACGCACCATAGGCAGCTTAAAGATGCGGAAAATCACGTTCGCCAGGCCGTTGAAGAACCACACCAGCGGACGAAACACGTACAGACAGAAGCGCATCGGGTTGATGATACGCAAAGCCACAGCTTCTGGCGCAATCATACCGATGCGTTTCGGGGTCAGGTCTGCAAAGAGGATGAACAGGCCAGTGACCAGCGAGAAGGAGAGGATAAAGCTCAGCTGTTCGGCCAGCTCAACGGACATGTACTTAACAAAGAGGCTATAAAACGCCGGGGAAAATGCCGCATCACCCACGATACCGCCGAGAATGGCGACCGCGTTGAGGCCAATCTGCACCACGGTGAAGAACATGCCGGGGTTTTCCTGCATTTTCAGGATGCGGGTGGCATTGATGTTGCCTTCATCGGCAAGCAGCTTCAGTTTGATTTTACGGGACGCGGCCAGCGAGATCTCAGATATCGAGAAAAATGCACTGACGGCAATCAGACAAAGTATTACTAAAATACTGTTTAACATAGTTTATCCGGCTTCAGCCAGATCCTCGGAAGGGAAGTTGATACCATTTGTGTGAAAACACATTGAACGTCAGCTCGTAGCGTTGAGCCGATTATTTCAGCGGGTAGTATAGCGTAAAGAGATGTAAATCTGCCAGAGGTCACATTTTGGCATAAAACAGACCGGACAGCGTGGCGCTGTCCGGTATAGGGCGCTATTCCGCGGCGGATAAACGGGCGTTCCCCTCCGCGCGTCGTGAGGCGCTTCCTCCCCACACCTGGTCATACTCATAACCCGTTAACTGCTTAATCACCACGCGGGTCCTGGCGTCGCAGTCGCGGTAATCACCGCCCAGCTTACGGCGTGCAATTTCCTTCAGGAGCAGCCTGTGCGTCTCGCGGGTGAGCTTGAACCTGTAGGTGGTAAAGAAGCTGACCGCCAGCAGGGCTGCGGTCGCGAAGATCATCAGGCCGATAATCGCCCCCAGCGCGCTTTCAGGCTGCGCGCCGCTGCCCTTCACAAAACCGGACTCCTGCAGCACCAGGCCAATAATCATGATGGCAATCGCCACGGTGCTCTTACGGGTCAGGACCATCACACCGGCAAAAATGCCTTCGCGGCGCTGCTGCGTCACCATCTCATCGATATCCGGAATGAAGCTGTAAATGTTCCACGGAATATAATAGAGGCCGGCGCGGGCAGCACCCAACAGGACAAAGACCGCCGAGAACAGCAGCGTCGGCACCTGCGTTTTGGTCAGGTAGACCGTAAACAGGAACGCCAGCACCAGGATGATACAGCCGTACGCGAGTCGCAGGGCGGCAGACGGCGTCATGTTCAGACGGTTCAATAGCAGCATAAATCCATAGGTACCCGGTACTGAGGCAAAGGCTGCAATACTCAGCCAGCCGGAAACCGCTGAGGCATCCTGGCTCAGGCAATACACGACATAATAGGTAAAGACCGACCCGAAGACGTCCATCGCCGTGAACGAAAAGATATAAATAATAATATGCAGGCGGAACGCGCGAATGCGGAATGAAGAAAAGAGATCCAGTACCAGATATTTCAGGTGATTGAGTATCCCGCTGCTGCGCTGGTTGTCCACTTTAAAATCGGACTCTTGCTGCACATCTTTTGCTTCCCAGGTGGTGTACCAGGTAATAAATACCGCAATGCAGAACACGCAGGAAAATATCAGCCCGGTGAGGGTATAGGTAAACGGATTATCTTTCCCCGTGAACTGCATAATCACGCCGGGAACGGAAACCGCAAGAAAACCACCCAGTTGAGAGCAGATCATGCGCACGCCGGAGAGGCGGCTGCGCTCTTCATACCGGTTTGTCATTTCCGCCGCCAGGGTTTCCCAGGGCACCAGCACCATTGCCGACAGCAGCTCAATAGAGAGATAGGTTCCCAGGTAATACCAGTATCCCATGTCCGTCAGCCACAGCAGGGCATACAAAAACATGAGCGGCGAACTGAGTAATAAAAAGAAGCGGCGACGGCCAAATTTACGCCCGAGCCAGGTATCCCCGAAATTATCGGTGATATAGCCCATAATCGGGCTTAATAACGCATCAATCACGCGGGCAATGGCGAATATAGAGCCCGCTTCAATAACCGAGAGCCCGCAATAGGTGGTGTAAAAAAAGAGCAGCCAGGTGCCGATAATGGTGAATGCACCTCCGCCAAACAGATCGGTCACGCCGTAGCCAAGCGCCACGCCGTAACCCACTCTACGTTCAGTAGGTTTGACCATAATAATATCCAGTGTAGGGTAATGATTAACCTGTTTTTCAGGTCGTATTTTTATTCAAATCTGGACAACACATTACGTTCTACTTATTGAGTTCTATCCATTGTCTTAACTGAGATGAGCGATAAATAGCCTCCACAAGGGTGAGTGATTTTCCGGCTTCGCGGATGTCGGTGTAACTCGCATTTCCGGGATGAGAAATGGCATGATAAAAACGGCGGATCGCCTGCTCATGCCCCAGCCCCCAGTAACTTTTGACCAGACCGTCAGGGGAGTTATCGCTCGCCAGCCTGAGGCGCTCGCCGGGTGTGATGCGCCAGAGCACGTTGTCACTGAGCAGCAGCGAGCCCCGCTCGCAGTGGATTTCAAGCCAGAGGGGGGAATCCGTGGTATTGCAGTTGCTGGCATAAAACAGGCCGCGCGCGCCGTTGGTAAAATGCAGCGTCGCCATCGCGCTGTCTTCTCCCTCGGTCACGTCCGCCAGCTCACCGCGGTCAACCACGCCTTTCACCCGCGTCACGCCGCCGGCGAACCACTGCATCAGGTCGAGGGTATGAATGGCCTGGTTGATCAGCAGGCTGCCGCCTTCCGTTGCCAGCCGCCCGCGCCACGGGCTTTCGGTGTAGTACGCGCCCGAGCGTGACCACGTCAGCACCGCTTTGATGCTGAGCATTTTCCCCAGCTCGCCATCGTCCAGCGCCTGGAGAATGCCCAGGCTGGTGGGGTTGAGCCGGTTCTGATAGCACACGCCGAGCAGCCCCGGCGCCTGCTCAGCGGCGCGGGTGATTTCAACGAGCTCGCTGCTGTTCATCCCCACCGGTTTTTCGCAGAAAACATGCTTCCCGGCGGCCAGCGCCGCCAGGATCATGGTTTTATGCTCGAAATGCGGGGTGCAGATATGGACCACGTCGATGGCCTCATCCAGCAGCATTTCCCGGTAATCCTGATAAAAGCGACACTGATAGCCCATCGCCAGCTTCAGTCCTTTGCCACTGTCGATGTCTACCAGCGCGCGCAGCGCGACGTTGGGCATCTGGCGCAACGCGTTCACGTGGCAGCCGTGAATTGCGCCGGCACCGATAACCGCTGTGTTCAGGATCGTCATTGTCGCCTCCCGTTATTCCGTCGCGTTGGCCAGCATCTGTGCCTTCACGCAGAGCTCCGCCGCCTTGAAGGCGTGCGCCTGCGTCATGGCGTTTTCGGTACGATGCAGACAGTCGAGGATCAGTTCGCCAAAGAACGGGAACCCGACCTTTCCGGCGACCGGATAACGGAATTCCCCCTCTTTATTAACGAGATACACCACGTCCTGCTCGCCGCGGGTGAGATCGACATATTTGCGGATCTCGATATAGCCTTCGGTGCCGAGCAGCGTCAGGCGGCCATCGCCCCAGGTTGAGAGTCCGTCCGGGGTGAACCAGTCGCAGCGAAAATAGCCGCTGGCGCCGTTTTCGCCCCTGATTGTCGCGTCGCCGAAATCTTCAAATGCCGGATGCTGCGGATGGTTGAAATTGCGTGCCTGGCTGGCGACCACGGCGGCGTTACTGTTGCCCGTGTAAAACAGAAATTGCTCAATCTGGTGGCTGCCGATATCACACAGAATGCCGCCGAAGTAGCGACGATCGTAGAACCAGTCCGGGCGGCCCGTTCCTTCCCGGTGCGGGCCGGTTCCCAGGGTTTGCACCACGCGACCAATCGCCCCCTGCTGCACCAGCTGTCCGGCAAAAACCGCGCTCTCTACGTGGAGGCGTTCGCTGTAATACACCGCGTATTTCCGGCCGGTTTTTTCCACCATCGCTTTGGCATCGGCCAGCTGTTCAAGGGTGGTGAGCGGTGCTTTATCTGTGAAGTAGTCCTTGCCTGCGGCCATGGCTTTCAGCCCCAGCGCGCAGCGCTCGGACGGGATGGCCGCACCCGCAACCAGACGCACTTCGTCGTCGTTGAGTATCACCTCCAGCGACTCCGCCACTTTTGCCTGCGGGTACTGCTGGATAAACTTATCCACTTTGGCCGGATCGGGGTCGTACACCCATTTCAGCGTGGCCCCGGCTTCAATCAGACCGTTACTCATGCCGTAGATATGGCCGTGGTCGAGTGCGGCGGCAGCAAAGACAAATTCACCCTCCCGAACAACCGGCTGCGGTTTACCCACCGGGGCGTAGTTCATTCCATCATGCTTGTTCATGGTGTCACTCCTTAATCCAGATCTTTGCCAAGGGGAATCGCGCCCACTTCGCTGAAGTTGGCGACGCTTGCGGATTTTTCATAAAAACGGGGCGCGAGGGCGTTCGTCCCGCCGGTACGGTAAAACGGGTCATCGCGCTGAATCGGCAGCGAGACCACGCTGCGGGTAATGGCGGATTTATAGATCGCGGTGATCAGCTCCAGCGAGCGTTTGCCCTGCAGGCCATCCACTAACGGCGCCGTGCCGTGCTCGATGGCATAAAGCAGATCGTTAATCTGCCCGGTGTGCAGCGTCCATTCAAGCTTCGGCGTCTCCTGAAAAACGGCGTTGAGCTGCGCTTCTCGCTCCCGGTCGTTGGTTTCCTGCGGGAAGCCGTTATCGGCGCTGACGCTGGCAAAGGCCTGCCACGGCGCGGAGATGCGCGCTTTATCGCCCTGAATGATAATTTTCTGATCTTCGCCGTGGTGCACGACCGAGGCGGTAAGCTGCGTGAGCGCGCCGCTGGGGTATTTGAAGATCGCGGCGCTGAGGTCTTCGACTTCAGCGTTGTCGTGCGCCACGTTGGTCATCATCGCCACCACCTCGGACGGGAAGCCGAGCATCCACTGAATGGCGTCGATGTGGTGAACCGCGTGGTTGAGGGTGCAGCCGCCTCCCTCTTTTTCCCAGGTGCCGCGCCACCACAGGTCGTAGTAGCAGTGTCCGCGCCACCAGAACGAATCCACCTGCGCGTGACAGATCTTGCCCGCGAGCCCCGAGTCCAGCGTCGCTTTTAAACGCCAGAAGGCATCGGTAAAGCGGTTCTGCGCAATGATGGCGAGCGTTTTGCCGCTGGCCTTTTGCGCGGCGATCATCGCGTCGCACTCTTCCAGCGAGGCGGCCATCGGTTTTTCGCACAGTACGTGGCACCCCGCATTCAGGGCATCAATGCTGATCTCTGCGTGGACGTAGGGCGGCGTGCAGACGTCGACGATGTCGATATCCGGCTCTGACGCCAGCATCTGCTGGTGGCTGTCATACACGCGGGCGTCCGTCAGACCGTAGCGCGTTTTTTTCTCGTGGGCTTTTTCCGGGTAGATATCCACCAGCGCGACGATCCGGCAGCGTTGGCCGAACTGCAAATAGCCCTGAATATGGTTATGCGAGATATTCCCTGTTCCCACAATAGCGACATTTAACATCAATTCTTCTCCGGAGTTACCAGGTGCCGGAGGCATCCAGCGTGACGCTGGCTGTCTCTTTAGCCACTGAGGTGCTGATGCGCTGTTGAAGCAGGCGCAGATACTGTTTCTCGTTGATCGGGAGTTCGACCCAGTCGTCGGTCCAGGTGGAGAGGTGCATGGCGTTGGAGAGCGTCAACCCGTGGATCCCTTCCAGACCCGGCGCAATGAGCGGCTCACCGCGCAGGATGGCGGCACAGAAGTTGGCGGTAATGACGTGGTGTTCGCTGCATTCCGGGGCGACCGGAAGCGTGACCTCCCAGCATTCGGGTTCCCCAAAACCGTTTTGCCAGCGGGCGTTGAAGGCGGTTTCAGATTCACGCAGCCGCCAGTAGCGTAGCTTGCCCTCTTCGACGACCACCTTGCCGCGATCGCCGACGATTTCCAGCCGGTTGGTGCCCGGCGTTTCCGCCACGGTGGTGATAAACACGCCCGTCGCGCCGTTGGCATACTCGGCGTAGGCGGTGACCTCGTCTTCCACTTCGATTTCGCGATGTTTACCGAACTGGCAGAACGCGCGCAGGCGGACCGGCATGCCCACCAGCCACTGCCAGAGATCGAGCTGATGCGGGTCCTGGTTGAGCAATACGCCGCCGCCTTCTCCTTTCCAGGTGGCGCGCCAGCCGCCGGAGTTGTAGTAGCTTTGCGAGCGATACCAGTTGGTGATGATCCAGTTGGAGCGGCGGATCTCACCCAGCTCGCCGCTGTCGATAAGATCTTTCACCTTCTGGTAGAGCGGATTCGGGCGCTGGTTGTACATGATGCCGAACACCACATCGCACGCCTGGGCGCAGGCGTTCATCTCCTGCACCTGCGCCGTATACACGCCCGCCGGTTTTTCACACAGGGTATGGATGCCGTTGCGCATCGCCAGCATCGACAGGCGCGGATGCTCGTAGTGCGGCGTGGCGACAATCACCGCGTCGATAAGCCCACTCTGGAGCATCTCCTGCGCGTCGCTGAATAAGGGGAGGGTGCCGACCAGCTGGCGGATAGCGGGGTGCTTTTCCGGTGCATTATCGCAAACCGCCGCCAGGCAGGCGTCACTGACCGTACCCGCCAGTAAATAACGCGCATGGACCGTACCGATATTCCCTATTCCAATAATGCCAAAACGTACCTTCTCCATGTCACACCTTAATTTCAGTTGAAATGAGTGATGACCGGAAAATAGGAAAGGGGAGGCGCAGCGACAATGTGTTTTTGTGAGAATACTCGCAAGGTGATTAAGTAATCTCCAGGCTTTCTGAAATTTGGTTTTAAAATCAACGGACTGTTTCTGCAAATATTTGCAAAAACTGAATGAGAGCGAGGTCACACTATGCCCGGCAGGTTGAAAATGGAGGAAATTGCGGCCCTGACGGGCTATTCCGTCAGCACGGTTTCGCGGGTATTAAGCGGCAAGTCTTACACCAGCGATAAAGCCAGGGAGGCGATCGTTCGCACCGCGCGTGAATTAGGTGTGCTGGAGTCAATGGCGAGCGGAAGACTATTAATTAACGGTATCGCTGTTTTTGCACCGGAAAGAACCTTTCAGGGGCGCGGAGATATTTTTTATCTGGAAGTGACGAAAGGGATCGCTGAAGCCTGCTCGCGGCACAACGTGTGGGTCAGCTGCTGTGGTTTAGAAGAACAGCACGCCGATGTGAAAGTCTTTATGGAGAAGGCCAGTCATAAGAATATCAACGCGATAATTATTATTGGGACCGATGATTCCACCATATTTAAGCTGGCGAGCACGCTGAATAAGCCCTGCGTTTTGATTAATTCCGTTGATCGGGATCGGGTGCTGGATGCGGTATCACCCGATCACCGGGCGATTGGTTTCACCGCCATGCAGTACCTTTTTGAGCAGGGGCATCGCCGTGTGCTCACGCTCACCTGCCTGCGGCGGGATACGCTGTATGCACGTCTGGACGGCATCAAAGAGGCGTATCGCCATTTTCACGTGGCCTTTGATCCCCAGCACGATTTGCTCGTGACGGAGTGGTTTACCGCTGAAGAGGCCGAGCAGGCGCTGGATGCGTGGCTGTTGAGTCATGACCGATCGCAGTGGCCGGAGGTGATTTTCCCGAACAGTACCCGCATGACGGAAGGCGTGGTCAGGGCGTTAACGCGCCACGGGCTGCGCATTCCGGAAGACATTTCGTTGATTACGACCGATTTTGCATGGAATTTAGCGCACCGTCTGGAAAAACCGGTCACGGGCGTCACGGTGCCCTGCCGCGAGCTGGGGATTGAGGCCGTTCATCTGCTGCAAACGCGGCTCAACCGACCGCAGGCACCGGTCTTTAATCTGCTGTTGCAGGGCAAAGTGATGGATTACGGTTCGGTCAGCAATGCCACGCGCCACGCGGCTCGCGTGGCGCTGGATCGGTAATCAGGCCAGCTGTGGCGGCAGGCAGACGCCGATGCCCCCGATACCGCAATAGCCGTACGGGTTTTTATGCAGATACTGCTGGTGATCGTCCTCGGCATAGTAGAACGGTTTCGCCGTCGCGATTTCCGTGGTCACCTCGCGCGTATCGCCCGCTTCACGCATGGCCTGCTGGAAACGCTCAAGGCTGGCGCGCGCGGCGGCATCCTGCTCAGGCGTGAGCGGATAAATGGCCGAGCGGTACTGGGTGCCATGGTCGTTGCCCTGACGCATGCCCTGCGCCGGGTCGTGGTTTTCCCAGAAGACCTGCAGAAGCTGCTCGTAGCTAATCACTTCAGGGTCATAGACCACGCGTACCGCTTCCGCATGCCCGGTTTCGCCGGAGCAGACTTCGCGATAGGTAGGATTTGGCGTGTAACCTCCCGTGTAGCCAGCCGCCGTGCTGTAAACGCCGGGCAGCTGCCAGAAGAGGCGCTCAACGCCCCAGAAACAGCCCATGGCGAACAGGGCGATTTCCATTCCCTCCGGCACGTTGGTCATGGAATGGTTATTGACGGCGTGTAAGGTCGCCACAGGCATAGGGGTGTTGCGTCCCGGTAATGCATCGGTTTGTGAAACCAGATGCTTTTTGTCGAATAAACTCACGATGGGGCCTCCCGGGGTGCGATGTTTCAGTTAAGGTTGTCACGAAGCGTTTAATTGAACACAATAAATGCGCTGAATGAGTCTAGATTTAATCATAAGAAATATTTGGGTGTTACACCCATTTTCAACCCGCGATTTGGGTTTTTGGCCAACAGGCCGTGTTTTGCCGCGGAGCGGCACTTCATTTGCTTCCAGGGTGGAAACAGGGATATTCAGGAGAAAACGTGACAAAAATCCGCCAGTTATGTTTGGTCAGTGTGTTGCTGACAAGCGGGATTGCCAGCGCGGCGAATGTCCGTTTGCAGGTTGAGGGGTTATCCGGGGCGCTGGAAAAAAACGTGCGTGCGCAGCTGTCGACCATCCAGAGTGATGAGGTGACGCCGGACCGGCGTTTTCGCGCGCGCGTCGATGACGCCATCCGTGAAGGGCTGAAAGCGCTGGGGTATTACGAACCCACCATTGATTTCGATCTCCGCCCGCCGCCAAAGAAGGGGCGCCAGGTCCTTATTGCCCGCGTTTCGCCGGGTGAGCCGGTACTGATTGGCGGCACGAACGTCATCCTGCGCGGCGGAGCGCGTACCGACCGGGATTACCTGGACCTGCTCAGCACGCGGCCGAAAATCGGTACCGTGCTTAACCACGGTGACTACGACCATTTCAAAAAAGAGCTGACGAGCGTTTCCCTGCGTAAGGGCTACTTCGACAGCCAGTTCAATAAAAGCCAGCTGGGCATTGCGCTGGATCGACGTCAGGCCTTCTGGGATATCGACTACGACAGCGGGGAACGCTATCGCTTTGGCGATGTGACGTTTGAAGGTTCACAAATTCGTGAAGAGTACCTGCAAAACCTCGTGCCGTTCAAAAAAGGGGATTACTACCAGTCGAGGGACCTGGCGGAACTGAACCGTCGCCTCTCCGCCACCGGCTGGTTTAACTCCGTGGTTGTCGCACCGGAATTTGATAAGTCTCGCAAAACCAAGGTGTTGCCGCTGCATGGCGTTGTCTCGCCGCGCACCGAGAACACCATTGAGACCGGTGTTGGCTACTCGACGGATGTCGGACCACGCGTGAAAACCTCGTGGAAAAAACCGTGGATGAACTCGTACGGTCACAGCCTGACCACCAGCCTGAGCCTCTCTGCACCCGAGCAGCAGCTGGATTTCAGCTACAAAATGCCGCTGCTGAAAAATCCGCTTGAGCAATATTACCTTCTGCAGGGCGGTTTTAAGCGCACCGATTTGAACGACACCAGGCAGGACTCTACGACGCTTGCGGTCTCCCGCTTTTGGGATCTCTCCAGCGGATGGCAGCGCGCCATTAACCTGCGCTGGAGCCTGGACCACTTTACCCAGGCCAACGTCACCAATACCACCATGCTGCTTTATCCGGGCGTGATGATCAGCCGTACCCGCTCGCGTGGAGGCCTGATGCCGACCTGGGGCGACTCACAGCGCTACTCCATCGATTATTCCAACTCCGCCTGGGGCTCCGACGTGGACTTCTCCGTCATGCAGGCGCAAAACGTCTGGATCCGCACGCTGTATGACAAACACCGCTTTGTGATGCGCGGCAATCTCGGCTGGATTGAAACGGGAGACTTCGAGCGCGTTCCGCCGGATCTGCGCTTCTTCGCCGGGGGCGACCGCAGCATTCGTGGGTATAAGTACAAATCGATCTCACCTGAGAACGAAAAGGGCCAGCTAACCGGTGCGTCAAAACTGGCGACGGGATCGCTGGAGTATCAGTACAACGTCAGCGGAAAGTGGTGGGGCGCCATGTTTGTTGACGGCGGTGAAGCGGTGAACGATATCCGCCATAGCGACTTTAAAACCGGCGCGGGCGTGGGCGTACGCTGGCAGTCACCCGTCGGGCCCATCAAGCTCGATTTCGCCGTGCCTGTCGGCGACAAAGAAGAACACGGATTACAGTTTTACATCGGTCTGGGGCCTGAATTATGAGTTTATGGAAGAAAATAAGCCTCGGGGTGCTGATTTTTATCGTGCTGCTGCTCGGTACGGTGGCGTTTCTGGTGGGAACGACGACCGGGCTGCATCTACTGTTTAACGCTGCGAACCGCTGGGTGCCCGGGCTGGAGATTGGCCAGGTAACGGGCGGCTGGCGCGATCTGCGTCTGAAAAACATCCGCTACGAGCAGCCGGGCGTGGCGGTGAACGCCGGGGAGTTCCATCTGGCGGTGAAGCTGGGCTGTCTGCGTGACAGCAAGCTCTGCGTCAACGATCTGTCGCTTAAAGACGTCAACGTGGCGATAGATTCGAAAAAAATGCCGAAGTCTGCACCGGTCGAGGAGGAAGACAGCGGCCCGCTGAATCTCTCCACGCCGTACCCGATCGCGCTCTATCGGGTGGCGCTGGATAACGTCAATATCAAAATCGACGACACCACCGTGTCCGTGATGGATTTCACCTCCGGCCTGCGCTGGCAGGAGAAAAACCTCACCCTGACGCCGACGTCCCTGCAGGGCTTACTGATCGCGCTGCCGAAAGTGGCCGACGTGGCGCAGGAAGAGATCGTCGAGCCGAAGATCCAGAACCCGCAGCCGGAAGAAAAGCCGCTGGGCGAAACGCTGAAAGATCTCTTCTCGAAGCCTGTCCTGCCGGAAATGACCGACGTTCATCTGCCGCTGAATCTCAACATTGAGGAGTTTAAAGGCGAGCAGCTGCGCCTGACCGGCGATACCGATCTGACGGTCTACACCATGCTGCTGAAAGTCAGCAGCATTGACGGCAACATGAAGCTCGACGCGCTGGATATCGACACCAACCAGGGCTCGGTGAATGCGTCGGGGAATGCGCTGCTGCGCGACAACTGGCCGGTGGATATTACGCTGAACAGTGCCCTCAACATCGATCCGCTCAAGGGCGAAAAGGTGAAGGTCAAAGTGGGCGGCGCGCTGCGCGATAAGCTGGATGTCGGGGTGAATCTCTCCGGTCCGGTGGACTTGGTTCTGCGCGCGCAAACCCAGCTGGCAGAAGCCGGTTTACCGCTTAACCTCGAAATTGTCAGCAAGCAGCTTTACTGGCCATTCACCGGCGAAAAGCAGTTCCAGGCCGATGACATGAAGCTGAAGCTGAGCGGCAAGATGACCGATTACACGCTGTCGTTCCGCACCGCGGTGAAGGGGCAGGGCGTGCCGCCCGCGAACATCACGCTGGATGCGAAGGGCAACGAACAGCAGGTTAACCTCGACAAGCTGACCGTCGCGGCGCTGGAAGGCAAAACCGAGCTGACCGCACTGCTCGACTGGCAGCAGGCGATCAGCTGGCGCGGCGAGCTGAAGCTCACGGGTATTAACACCGCTAAAGAGGTGCCGGACTGGCCGTCGAAACTGGATGGTCTGATTAAAACGCGCGGCAGTTTGTACGGCGGTACGTGGCAGATGGACGTGCCGGAAATTAAGCTCACCGGGAACGTGAAGCAGAACAAGGTTAACGTTGAAGGCTCGGTGAAAGGTAACAGCTATCTGCAGTGGATTATCCCGGGGCTGCACGTGGCGCTGGGCCGCAACACGGCGGATATCAAAGGCGAGCTGGGGGTGAAAGATCTCAACCTTGACGCCACCATCGACGCGCCGAATCTGGATAACGCCCTGCCGGGTCTGGGCGGCACCGCGAAAGGTCTCGTGAAAGTGCGCGGCACCGTGGATGCGCCGCAGCTGCTGGCGGACATTACCGCCAATAACCTGCGCTGGCAGGAGCTGAGCGTTGCCCGCGTCCGCGTGGAAGGGGATGTGAAATCCACCGATCAGATCGGGGGTAATCTGAACCTGCGCGTGGAGCGCATTTCTCAGCCGGATGTGAACATTAACCTGGTCACCCTGGACGCCAAAGGGAACGAAAAGCAGCACGATCTCCAGCTGCGCGTGCAGGGCGAGCCGGTCTCCGGCCAGCTGCACCTGACCGGCAGCTTTGACCGCAAAGAAGCGCGCTGGAAAGGGACGCTGGATAACACGCGTTTCAACACCCCGGTCGGGCCGCTGGTGCTGTCGCGTTCCATCGCGCTGGACTACCGCAACGCCGAGCAGAAGATCAGCATTGGGCCACACTGCTGGACCAACCCGAATGCGGAACTGTGCGTGCCGCAGACCATTGATGCGGGCGCGGAAGGACGCGCGCAGATCAACCTCAACCGCTTTGATCTGGCGATGCTGAAGCCGTTTATGCCGGACACGACCCAGGCCAGCGGCGTCTTCAGCGGGAAAGCCGATGTGGCCTGGGACACCACCAAAGAGGGGCTGCCTCAGGGCAGCGTCACGCTGTCCGGGCGTAACGTGAAGGTGACGCAGGAGGTCAACGACGCGCCGCTTCCGGTGGCGTTTGATACCCTGAACCTGAGTGCCGATCTGCATAACAATCGCGCACAGCTGGGGTGGACAATCCGCCTGACCAACAACGGCCAGCTGGACGGGCAGGTCCAGATTACCGATCCGCAGGGACAGCGTAATCTGGGCGGCAACGTCAACATCCGTAACTTCAACCTGGCGATGGTGAACCCGATTTTCGCACGCGGGGAAAAAGCCGAGGGTATGCTGAACGCTAACCTGCGCCTGGCCGGCAACGCGCAAAGTCCGCAGCTGTTCGGTCAGTTGCGGCTCAGCGGCGTGGATATCGACGGAAACTTCATGCCGTTTGACATGCAGCCCAGCCAGATCGCAATGAATTTCAACGGCATGAGCTCGACGCTGAGCGGCTCGGTATTAACGCAGCAAGGGCAAATCAACCTGAGCGGCGACGCGGACTGGAGCCAGCTCGACAACTGGCGCGCCCGTATTGCCGCGAAGGGCAGTAAGGTACGCATCACCGTACCGCCGATGGTGCGCCTGGACGTCTCGCCTGATGTGGTCTTTGAAGCCACGCCAAGCCTCTTCACGCTTGACGGACGCGTCGACGTACCGTGGGCGCGCATCGTGGTTCACGACGTGCCGGAAAGTGCGGTCGGCGTCTCAAGTGATGAAGTTATGCTCAATGAAAATCTGAAACCTGTCGAACAGAAGAGCGCTGGCATACCGATTAATAGTAACCTTATCGTGCACGTGGGGAATAACGTGCGGTTGGATGCGTTTGGGCTGAAGGCGAGGCTCACGGGTGACCTGAAAGTGGCGCAGGATAAACAAGGGCTTGGCCTGAACGGGCAGATCAATATTCCTGAAGGGCGTTTCCACGCCTATGGTCAGGATCTGATTGTCCGCAAAGGCGAGCTGCTGTTCTCCGGTCCACCGGATCAGCCCCTGTTGAACATCGAAGCGATTCGTAACCCGGAAGCGACGGAAAACGACGTCATTGCTGGCGTTCGCGTCACCGGTTCTGCTGACGAACCGAAGGCGGAGATCTTCTCTGACCCGGCAATGTCGCAGCAGGAAGCCCTCTCTTATCTGCTGCGTGGACAAGGTCTGGACAGCGGACAAAGCGACAGTGCGGCGATGACCTCGATGTTAGTGGGTCTGGGGGTTGCACAAAGTGGGCAGGTTGTGGGTAAAATCGGCGAGACGTTCGGCGTAAGCAATCTGGCGCTGGACACCCAGGGCGTGGGTGACTCCTCGCAGGTGGTGGTCAGCGGCTATGTACTGCCGGGTCTGCAGGTAAAATATGGTGTGGGGATCTTTGACTCACTGGCAACACTCACGCTACGCTATCGCCTGATGCCTAAGCTATATCTGGAAGCAGTGTCCGGCGTAGACCAGGCACTTGATCTGCTCTATCAGTTTGAGTTTTAGCAATGCGAATATTTGTCTACGGCAGTTTAAGAACCAGGCAAGGCAACAGTCACTGGATGACCAATGCCCTGCTGCTGGGGAATTACAATATCGAGAACTACCAGTTGTACAGCCTGGGCCACTATCCAGGCGCGGTTCCGGGCGAAGGAACAGTACAGGGTGAAGTGTATCGTATTGATAACGCAACGCTTGCCGAACTTGATGCCTTGCGCACCAGGGGCGGTGAGTACGCGCGCCAGTTGATCCAGACGCCGTACGGAAGTGCGTGGATGTATGTCTACCAGCGTCCGGTCGAAGGGTTAACGCGAATTGTAAGCGGTAACTGGTTAGACAGAGACCAGTACTGAAAAACGACAACGCCACCGTGAGGTGGCGTTGTTTTTTTATGGGCTAAATGGTTTCCTGACGCAGCTTGAATATCTGCACCGATTCCAGAAGCTGTTCTGCCTGGCGATGCATGGCTTGCGCTGCTGCGGAAGACTCCTGTGACAAGGTCGCGTTTTGCTGTGTTGCTGTATCCATGTGTGTCACGGCCACATTGACCTGGTCGATACCCGTGCTTTGTTCATTGCTGGCATGTGAAATCGCCTCAATCAATTCAGTCACCTTACTCACGCTGTGCAGAATATCCGCCATCGCTGCGCCGGCTTGCTGCACCTGCCCGTTCCCTTCATCAATTCGGTTAACAGAGCGGTCGATCAGAACGCGGATATCTTTGGCGGCGGCGGCTGAACGTTGCGCTAGGGCGCGCACTTCTGCTGCAACGACGGCAAAACCGCGGCCTTCAGTTCCCGCGCGCGCCGCTTCAACTGCAGCGTTAAGCGCCAGGATATTGGTCTGGAAGGCAATACTGTCGATCATGCTAATGATAGAGTTGATCTCGCTGGAGAAATTATGAATTTCACTCATGGTGTGCATCGCACGTTCAACGGCCTCTTCGCCCTGGCGGGCTACCTGACGGGCATTACGGGCAAGATCGCTGGCAGTGCGTGAATGTTCTGCATTGCTTTTCACGACCGACGTAAGCTCCTCCATGGATGCTGCGGTTTGTTCCAGTGCACTTGCCTGTGCTTCGTTGCGAGAAGAAAGCTCATGACTACCGCTGGCAATCTGCGCTGACGCGGTGGCGATGGTTTCAGTACCCTTACGTACCCCAGATACAATGCGCGTGAGGTTTTCATTCATCTCCTGCAGAGCGCGCATTAGCTCAGCCGTTTCATCTCTCCCGGCCACGGCAAAGCGGGACTGCAAATCACCGGCGGCTACGGTACGCGCTATTGTGACGGCTTGTGCCAGCGGAAGAGTAATGCTGCGAATCAGCCACCAGGTAACAAGCATTCCGGCCGCCAGCGTGAGCGCCATTGCCAGCACCAGCATCCATTTCGTCTTCTGGTACTGTTCCTGGTTGCGGGCGATGGTCTGCTCATGGATCGCCTGGGCATGTTGCAGCGTGCGAGCCACGACGTTGTCGATCATTTTTGTCGGCTCGCGGTCAATCCCTGTGACCTGCTTATCCACACGCTGGGCGCTGGTTGTATCTCCAACCTGGTAAGTTGCCAGTGCCGCCAGGTACTTCTGTTCGAGGCCGGCGTGAATGTCGCGTGTGGCCAGCACCTGCTGATTATCCATGCCAATTTTGGGCAGGAGCTCACTTAGACGGGTCAGCAGTGCCTGCGTGTTCTGACTTTCAGCGATAAATGCCTTTTTGTATTTATCGAACGCTTCTTGTCCCTGAGCGCCACGAATCAGGGTGTTCTTCCACTCCTGGACCTGGATTTTAAATTGTACCTGGGCATTGCGTGCGGTATCGATGCTACTGGTGATGGTCTGTTCCATGGCCATAATCTGTTCATTCTGCGCCTGACTGTCGCTATTGATCAGCAGGCCACGCAGGCCAATAAAAAGCGTTGCAAGCAACAGAAGCGACGCCAGAAGGCCCAGTCGCTGTCCAATGGTGAGTGTGTTGAGTTTCATGATTTCCTGTTATGTGAAAAAGCGATTGCGCTCATATCACGGGAGGTATCGACCTGCGGCAGACAGACTTTAAGGGGGAAAGAGGGGATAAGGCAGGTAAAAAGCGATATCTAATTAATATTGTGAGACAAAATCTCTTTATGACGTTTTTGTGACGATGCTGGGACAAAAAAAGCCCCGACTCGCGGGGCCTTCATAACAGCAGTAAGAATTACTTCTTAGCAGCGCGTTCGAAAGAAGCGATGATTTCTGCTTTCGCCGCTTCTGCGTTGTCCCAGCCGTCAACTTTAACCCACTTGCCTTTTTCGAGGTCTTTGTAGTGCTCGAAGAAGTGAGTGATCTGCGCTTTCAGCAGCTCTGGCAGGTCGTTCACATCTTTGATGTGATCGTATTCTTTGCTCAGCTTGGTGTGCGGTACCGCAACCAGCTTCGCATCTTCACCGGATTCGTCGGTCATTTTCAGCACGCCAACTGGACGGCAGCGAATGACGGAGCCTGGCTCCAGTGGGTATGGCGTTGGAACCAGCACGTCAACCGGGTCACCGTCCAGAGACAGGGTGTGGTTGATGTAACCGTAGTTGCACGGATAGAACATCGCGGTAGACATAAAACGGTCTACGAACAGGGCGCCGCTCTCTTTGTCCACTTCGTATTTGATCGGATCTGCGTTAGCCGGGATTTCGATAACTACGTAGATGTCTTCTGGCAGTTCTTTACCCGCTGGGACGTTGAGTAAGCTCATGTCGGTGTCCTTTAAAATGGATGGTAAACAAGTGGCAGGTATTATAGCCAACTCGCGCTGAATGTCTCCGCCTGTTTTCGCTTTCTCTCCCCGCTTTCACCACTTTTCAGACCGATTCCATGACAGGAAAATCCATAAACTCAGCCGCATTTTTCATGGCGAAATGAAAGCGATTACAAACTTGTGATTAACGTTTTATTCACTTTTCTGAAGTGTGATGTAACGCAATTCGTTACATATTTCATGGGCTATAGTCATTCCGCAGAACATCTTTTAACCAACAATAACTCACCCTACGAGGACGTTCATATGTGGAAGCGCTTACTCCTGGTCACAGCAGTTTCGGCAGCCATGTCGTCTATGGCGATGGCCGCTCCCTTAACCGTAGGTTTTTCGCAAGTCGGCTCTGAATCTGGCTGGCGAGCGGCAGAAACCAACGTGGCGAAAAGCGAGGCTCAGAAACGCGGTATTACCCTGAAAATCGCCGATGGTCAGCAAAAACAAGAGAATCAGATCAAAGCCGTGCGCTCGTTTATCGCCCAGGGCGTGGATGCCATCTTTATTGCACCCGTTGTGGCGACCGGCTGGGAACCCGTCCTGAAGGAAGCGAAAGACGCTGAGATCCCGGTCTTCCTGCTCGACCGTTCCATCGACGTCAAAGACAAATCCCTCTATATGACCACCGTGACCGCCAACAACGTGCTTGAAGGGCAATTGATTGGCGACTGGCTGGTGAAACAGGTCGACGGCAAGCCGTGTAACGTCGTTGAGCTGCAGGGCACCGTCGGTGCGAGCGTGGCCATCGACCGTAAAAAAGGCTTTGCTGAAGCCATCGCTAAAGCGCCAAACATCAAGATTATCCGCTCTCAGTCCGGCGACTTTACGCGTAGTAAAGGTAAAGAGGTTATGGAGAGCTTCATTAAGGCTGAAAACAACGGCAAGAACATCTGCATGGTTTACGCCCACAACGATGACATGGTGATCGGTGCAATTCAGGCGATTAAAGAAGCGGGTCTGAAGCCGGGCAAAGATATCCTCACCGGCTCTATCGACGGCGTGCCGGACATCTACAAAGCGATGATCGACGGCGAAGCCAACGCCAGCGTAGAGCTGACGCCAAACATGGCGGGTCCGGCCTTCGACGCGCTGGAGAAATTCAAGAAAGACGGCACGATGCCTGAGAAGGTGACGGTCACCAGGTCCACGCTTTACCTGCCTGACACGGCGAAAGAAGAGTTAGAGAAGAAGAAAAATATGGGCTACTGATCCAGTGAACTTGCCGGGTGGCGCTGCGCTTACCCGGCCTACGGGAACGTGCCGGGGACGTAAATATGAACACTGAACAACACCAGGAAATCCTCCGCACAGAGGGCTTGAGTAAATTCTTCCCCGGCGTAAAGGCGCTGGATAGCGTTGATTTCAGCCTGCGGCGCGGTGAGATTATGGCACTGCTGGGCGAGAACGGCGCGGGAAAATCGACGCTGATTAAATCCCTGACCGGTGTTTATCACGCCGATCGCGGCACCATCTGGCTGGAAGGCAACGCCATTTCGCCAAAAAATACCGCCCATGCCCAACAGCTGGGGATCGGGACGGTGTACCAGGAAGTGAACCTGCTGCCGAATATGTCGGTCGCGGATAACCTGTTTATTGGCCGTGAACCACGCCGTTTTGGTCTGCTGCGCCGCAAAGAGATGGAAGCGCGGGCGACAAGGCTGATGGAATCTTACGGCTTCTCCCTCGACGTCCGCGAGCCGCTGAACCGCTTTTCCGTGGCGATGCAGCAGATCGTCGCCATTTGTCGCGCGATCGATCTCTCGGCGAAAGTCTTGATCCTCGACGAACCCACCGCCAGCCTCGATACCCAGGAAGTCGAGATGCTTTTTACCCTGATGCGCCAGTTGCGCGATCAGGGCGTCAGCCTGATCTTCGTCACGCACTTCCTCGATCAGGTGTATGAGGTGAGCGATCGCATTACGGTGCTGCGCAACGGCAGCTTTGTCGGCTGCCGCGAAACCCGCGAGCTGCCGCAGATCGAGCTGGTGAAAATGATGCTGGGCCGCGAGCTGGAAACCAACGCCCTTCAGCGTGCAGGGCGCACGCTGCTGAGCGAGAAGCCGGTCGCCGCCTTCAGCGATTACGGCAAAAAAGGGGTGATCTCGCCGTTTAACCTGGAAGTCCGCCCGGGCGAAATTGTTGGGCTGGCGGGCCTGTTAGGCTCCGGCCGGACCGAAACCGCCGAGGTGATCTTCGGGATCAAGCCTGCGGACAGCGGCAGTGCGCTGATCAAGGGCAAACCGCAAACCCTGCGATCGCCGCATCAGGCCTCCTGTCTGGGCGTCGGCTTCTGCCCGGAAGACCGGAAAACGGACGGTATTATCGCCGCGGCCTCGGTGCGGGAAAATATCATTCTGGCGCTGCAGGCGCAGCGCGGCTGGTTAAGGCCTATTCCACGAAAAGAGCAAAACGCCATAGCCGAGCGCTTTATCCGCCAGCTCGGCATCCGCACGCCGAGCGCGGAACAGCCTATTGAGTTTCTTTCCGGTGGTAACCAGCAGAAAGTGCTGCTGTCACGCTGGCTGCTGACCAAACCCCAGTTCCTGATCCTCGACGAACCGACCCGCGGCATTGATGTAGGTGCGCACGCTGAAATTATTCGTCTGATCGAAACGCTGTGCGCGGACGGTCTGGCGCTGCTGGTTATTTCGTCTGAGCTGGAAGAGCTGGTGGGCTATGCCGATCGCGTCATCATCATGCGCGATCGCAAACAGGTGGCTGAGATCCCGCTGGATAAGCTGTCCGTTCCGGCGATCATGAATGCCATCGCGGCATAAGGAGTGAATCGTGATGCCCCGTTCGCTTTCGCAAACCGGTGAGTCAAAGCGCCGCTTCAGCTGGCCAACCGGCACGCCGCAAATCGCGGCGCTGCTGGTGGTGCTGGTGGTGGATAGCCTGGTCGCGCCGCATTTCTTCCAGATTATCGTGCAGGATGGCCGCCTGTTTGGCAGCCCGATTGATATTTTAAACCGTGCCGCGCCCGTGGCGCTGCTGGCCATCGGGATGACGCTGGTCATTGCCACCGGCGGGATTGACCTCTCCGTCGGCGCGGTGATGGCTATCGCCGGGGCCACGGCCGCCTCCATGACCGTGGCCGGACACAGCCTGCCGGTGGTACTGCTGGCGGCCTTAGGCACCGGCGTGCTGGCTGGATTATGGAACGGCATTCTGGTGGCGGTGCTGAAAATTCAGCCCTTTGTCGCCACCCTTATCTTAATGGTGGCCGGGCGCGGGGTGGCGCAGCTGATTACCTCCGGCCAGATTGTCACCTTTAACTCCCCGAGCCTGGCGTGGCTCGGTAGCGGCAACCTTCTGTTCTTCCCGACGCCGGTGATTATTGCCCTGGTCACGCTCGTTGTCTTCTGGCTCTTCACCCGCAAAACGGCGCTGGGCATGTTCATTGAGGCCGTCGGGATCAACATCCGCGCCGCGCGCAACGCCGGGGTCAACACCCGGTTGATGGTGATGCTGACCTACGTGCTTAGCGGCGTGTGCGCCGCCATCGCCGGGGTGATCGTCGCGGCCGATATTCGCGGGGCCGATGCCAACAACGCGGGACTCTGGCTGGAGCTGGATGCGATCCTCGCGGTGG
This sequence comes from Enterobacter asburiae, assembly GCF_008080435.1. GTDB lineage: Bacteria > Pseudomonadota > Gammaproteobacteria > Enterobacterales > Enterobacteriaceae > Enterobacter > Enterobacter asburiae_C. Next base: position 25,769 of record NZ_VRKN01000012.1, read on the forward strand.
TGATCGGCGGCGGGTCGCTGATGGGCGGGCGCTTTAACCTCCTGCTCTCGGTGATAGGCGCCCTGATTATTCAGGGAATGAACACCGGGATCCTGCTCTCCGGTTTTCAGCCGGAACTCAACCAGGTGGTGAAAGCGGTGGTCGTGCTCTGCGTGCTGATCGTCCAGTCGCCGCGCTTTGTCAGCATCATTAAGGGGATCCGTGGCCATGATAAAACGTAATTTACCGTTGATGATCACGCTGGGCGTGTTTGTGTTGGGTTATCTCTACTGTCTGACGCAGTTCCCCGGTTTTGCCTCGACGCGCGTGATCTGCAATATCCTGACCGATAACGCCTTTTTAGGCATCATTGCCGTCGGAATGACCTTTGTGATCCTCTCCGGCGGGATCGATCTCTCCGTCGGCTCGGTGATCGCGTTTACGGGCGTGTTCCTCGCGAAGGCGATCGGCTTCTGGGGGATCTCTCCGCTGGTGGCGTTTCCGCTGGTGCTGGCGATGGGCTGTGCGTTTGGTGCCTTTATGGGGCTACTGATCGATGCGTTAAAAATCCCCGCCTTTATCATCACCCTCGCCGGAATGTTCTTCCTGCGCGGCGTGAGCTATCTGGTGTCGGAAGAGTCGATTCCGATTAACCATCCGGTGTACGACACGCTCTCCAGCCTGGCGTGGAAAATTCCCGGCGGCGGCCGTCTGAGCGCGATGGGGTTGCTGATGCTGGGCGTGGTAGTGATTGGCATCTTCCTTGCCCACCGTACCCGGTTTGGCAATCAGGTTTACGCCATTGGCGGTAACGCCACGTCGGCAAACCTGATGGGGATCTCAACCCGCAGCACCACCATCCGCATCTACATGCTCTCGACCGGCCTGGCGACGCTGGCGGGTATCGTCTTCTCGGTGTATACCCAGGCGGGTTATGCCCTTGCAGGCGTGGGCGTTGAGCTGGATGCGATTGCTTCTGTGGTTATCGGTGGCACGCTGCTCAGCGGCGGGGTGGGTACGGTGCTGGGGACGCTGTTCGGCGTGGCGATTCAGGGGTTGATACAAACCTATATCAACTTTGACGGTACGCTCAGCTCCTGGTGGACGAAGATCGCCATCGGCATTCTGCTGTTTATTTTTATTGCCCTGCAGCGCGGTCTGACGGTGCTCTGGGAGAACCGTCAAAGCTCGCCTGTTACCCGCGTAAACACATCGGTAACAGAGCGATAACACGCTGAATTTGCTTAAAGTCTAAACATTTTCCGGTAGCGGCCGATACTCTTTTTTTATGCCCAGAAATATCTCGCTACCGGAAATAATATCATGCTTAAAACGCTATCGATTCGTACCGGCTTGCTCTCTTTACTGGCCGTTATGACCCTTCTGCTGCTGATTGTCAGCGGCATTGGCATTTATGCCCTCACACAGAGTTCTTCTTCACTGCAGCGTATTAATCACCTTCAGGGTAAGCAGATGGTGCAGCTTAATTCAGGCTATACGCTAATTCTGCGCGCGCGCAATGAGGCGGGCCAGGCCGTCCGCATGATGGAAATCGGCATGCTGGACGATGCGGCCAACGCGGTAAAAAACATCAATCAGGAAATTGCCCTGGCCCAGAAAACGCTGAAAGGCGTGATCGACGGCGGCGTGGCTGACGAGCAGGGGCAACAGCTGCTTGATAAAGTGGCGTCCAGCCTGGCGACGTATAGCCAGCAGGGGATCAACCCGATGCTGAAAACCCTGAATGACCAGAGCGCGGACGGCTATTACGATCTGCTGGAGAAAACGCTGATCCCGGTGGCGAAGCAGTTTGATAACGATATGCAGGCGTTTCAGAAATGGAGTGAAGCGCGTGGTCAGGCGGAAGTGAGTGCCGTGCAGGCGAGTAAAACCCACGTACTGATCCTGATTATCGTCGCAGCGCTGCTGACGGCGGGCATTATCGTACTCGCCTGGCTGGTGCTGCGTCATATGCTGCTCAAGCCGCTCTCGGCATCCATTGCTCAACTGGAGAATGTGGCGGCGGGGGATTTAACCCATACGCTGAATGCGTCCGCGAGCCAGGAGTTTAACCGCCTCAACGCGGTGATAGAGGAGATGCGACAGTCGCTGATGAACTCGGTTCTGCGGGTACGCGATGCCAGCTCGCAAATTGACACCGGTAGCCGTGAGCTGACGCTGGGGAACCGGGATCTCGCCGAGCGTACAGAATCCACCGCCACGTCGCTGGAGCAGACGGCGGCCAGCATGGAACAGATCACCGCGACGGTGAAGCTCAACGCCGATAACGCCGAGCAGGCGCACCAGCTGGCGAAGTCGGTGTCCGACACGGCCGATCACGGCAGCGAAATGGTCTGCTACGTGATTGAAAAAATGCGCGATATCTCCGGCAGCTCGACGCGCATCGCTGACATCCTGAGCGTGATCGACGGCATTGCCTTCCAGACCAATATTCTGGCGCTTAACGCCTCCGTGGAAGCGGCGCGCGCGGGCGAGCAGGGGCGCGGGTTTGCCGTCGTCGCGGGTGAAGTACGAAACCTTGCCAGCCGCAGCGCCGACGCGGCGAAAGAGATCCGAACCCTTATCAGTGATTCGCAGACCCACGTTAACGAGGGCAGCGAGCTGGCCCAGCAGGCTGGCGAAACGATGGACGAGATCGCAACAGAAGTGCTGCGCATGACCAAACTGATGCGAGAGATTGCGACCGCGTCTCAGGAGCAGAGCCGCGGCATTGAGCAGGTGAATATTGCGGTGAATCAGATGGACGAAACCGCGCAGCAGAATGCGGCGCTGGTGCAGCAATCCTCCGCCGCGACCCGCTCCCTTGAGGAGCAGTCGCGTCAGCTGATGGAAGCCATGTCATCATTCAAAGTGACGACTCAGACTGCTGCATAATATTCCCCAGCCCCGGTACGTTCTGTGTCGGGGTTTTATTTCTCTCGGAATTAACTGCCCCAATATTATCGTGAATTTCGCCCATTAATATTTCCAGCGAATGGGTTAAGGCTAACGCTTTTTCCGTCGGTTCAAGATATAAACCTTTGCGGAAAAATAACGGCTCATCAAAGAGTTGATTAAAACGCTTTAAGGCCAGGCTCACCGCGGGGCGGGACATCTCCAGACGCAAAGAGGCCTTCGCCATGCTGCCGCAGCGGACGATTTCAATAAATACAGGGATAAGATTTAAATCAATGCCGGTATTAGCACGGGAATAATTTTTCATTGCGATTCTGCTCCACGAAATATCTGTCAAACTGTTATGGAAATAATGCAGGAGCAGTGGTGAATATTAAAGCATGTTTTTTATAAACACTTATACGGTAAAATATATAAATGACCAGGGGAGCCGGACGGGCTCCCCTGAAGAGAGGTATTACGCGTCCGGATACTCACGGATAAAACGTTCAACGTCTTCAACCATGTGGTTGTTGCCGACGAAGAATGAACGGCGCTGGTGAAGGCTTTCCGGCACGATATCCAGAATACGCTCTTTACCGTCGCTCGCCTTGCCGCCTGCCTGTTCGGCGAGGAACGCCATCGGGTTGCACTCGTACAGCAGACGCAGTTTCCCGTCCGGGTGGCTGGCGGTGCTTGGGTAGAGGTAGATACCGCCTTTCAGCAGGTTACGGTGGAAATCCGCGACCAGAGAGCCAATATAGCGGGACGTGTACGGGCGCTGGGTCGCTTTATCTTCTTCCTGACAGAATTTGATGTACTTCTTCACGCCGTTCGGGAATCGGATGTAGTTGCCTTCGTTGATAGAGTAGGTGCTGCCCTTCTCCGGGAAGCGCATACGTTCCTGGCTCAGACAGAAAACACCCAGGGAAGGATCGTACGTAAAGGCGTGAACCCCGCACCCGGTGGTATACACCAGCATGGTGGAGGAGCCATAAACGACGTAACCGGCAGCAACCTGATTAATGCCCGGCTGCAGGAAATCTTCTTCGGTCACCGGCGTGCCAACAGGCGTGACGCGGCGGTAGATGGAGAAAATGGTACCGACAGAAACGTTAACGTCGATGTTTGAGGAACCGTCGAGCGGATCCATCAGAACAACGTATTTAGCGTGTTCACACCCTTCGAAAACAACAATTTCATCTTCTTCTTCAGAGGCGATACCCGCAACGATGTCGCGCGCGCGCAGTGCAGCTTTCAATTTTTCATTTGCGAACAGATCGAGTTTCTGTTGAACCTCGCCCTGAACGTTCTCGGCACCGCTGGCACCCAGGATATCGACCAGACCGGCCTTGTTGATATCACGGTGGATGATCTTAGCGCCCAGCTTTATTGCCGACAGCAAAGCAGTGAGTTCACCGGTAGCATGAGAGAACTCGTGCTGCTTTTCGACAATAAATTCACCTAACGTTTTCATAACACTTTCCCTGCATCTTTGTGAGTAGAGCGATTGTATGTTCACTAAAACGACTAAAGCCCAACAATCTTAACAAACATTCAAATATTAGCGCAGAGGTGAATCGCGCCAGCAACATACGGATTTACCTGAAATGCGTTTCACAGCCGCTAACATGTGAGTAAAATGTGCGCCACATTGAAGAAGGATAGTGACGTATGCGCATTCATATATTGGGGATTTGTGGCACTTTCATGGGCGGACTGGCAATGCTGGCGCGCTCGCTGGGCCATGAAGTGACAGGTTCGGACGCCAATGTGTATCCGCCAATGAGCACACTTCTGGAGAAACAGGGCATCGCTTTAATTCAGGGCTACGATGCCAGCCAGCTGGATCCCGAGCCGGACCTGGTGATCATTGGCAACGCCATGACCCGCGGCAATCCGTGCGTCGAGGCGGTACTGGAACGCAATATTCCGTTCATGTCCGGCCCGCAGTGGCTGCATGACTTCGTCCTGCGTGACCGCTGGGTGGTTGCCGTTGCCGGTACCCATGGCAAAACCACGACCGCGGGCATGGCAACCTGGATCCTCGAAGCCTGCGGCTACAAGCCGGGCTTCGTGATTGGCGGCGTACCGGGTAATTTCGACGTTTCTGCGCGTCTGGGTGATAGCCCGTTCTTTGTGATCGAAGCCGACGAATACGACTGCGCGTTCTTCGACAAGCGTTCTAAGTTCGTGCATTACTGCCCGCGCACGCTGATCCTCAACAACCTTGAGTTTGACCACGCGGATATTTTTGACGATCTGAAAGCCATTCAGAAACAGTTCCACCACCTGGTGCGCATTGTTCCGGGCCAGGGGCGCATCATCCTGCCGGAGAACGACATCAACCTGAAGCAGACTCTGGCGATGGGCTGCTGGAGCGAGCAGGAGCTGGTGGGCGAGCAGGGCCACTGGCAGGCGAAGAAACTCAACGCCGATGCCTCCGAGTGGGAAGTGCTGCTCGACGGTGAAAAAGTGGGTGAAGTGAAGTGGGGCCTGGTGGGCGAGCACAACATGCACAACGGCCTGATGGCCATTGCTGCGGCACGTCACGTGGGCGTTCTGCCTGTGGATGCGGCCAATGCCCTGGGTTCGTTTATCAATGCCCGTCGCCGTCTGGAACTGCGCGGTGAAGCCCACGGCGTTACCGTGTATGACGATTTCGCGCACCACCCAACGGCCATTCTGGCGACGCTTGCGGCCCTGCGCGGCAAAGTCGGCGGCACAGCCCGCATTCTGGCGGTGCTGGAACCGCGCTCGAACACCATGAAGATGGGCATCTGCAAAGATGACCTCGCACCGTCGTTAGGACGTGCCGATGAAGTCTTCCTGCTGCAGCCGCAGCATATTCCATGGCAGGTGGCTGAAGTCGCCGATGCCTGCATTCAGCCTGCGCACTGGAGTGCGGATGTGGATGCGCTCGCGGATATGGTGGTGAAAGCCGCTCAACCGGGTGACCATATTCTGGTGATGAGCAACGGCGGTTTTGGTGGGATCCATCAGAAGCTGCTGGACGGTCTGGCGAAGAAAGCGGAAGCGGCAGAGTAAAAAAAAGCCCGGTGGCGCTAGCGCTTACCGGGCCTACATTTTGCACGACCTTGTAGGCCGGATAAGGCGTTTACGCCGCCATCCGGCGCAAAACCGCACGGATTACTCTTCGTTCTCAGACAGCTCGCGCAGATACTGGAAAATCAGGCGCGCAGACTTCGGCGGCTTATTCCCTTCTTTCTCTTTCTGCGCATTGCGGATCAGCGATCGCAACTGCTGGCGGTCGGCATCCGGCCACAGGTTCAGCACTTCCGGCACGGCATCATCGCCTTGTTCAATCAGACGATCGCGGATCTGCTCAAGCTTATGGAAAAACGCAACCTGCTGGTTGTGGCGGTTTTTCAGCTTGTCCAGCGCCTGGCGGATCGGATCGACGTCGCGCTGACGCAGCATTTTCCCGATAAGCTGAAGCTGGCGACGACGGCCTTCTTTTTTAATTTTCTGTGCCAGTTCAATGGCATCACGCAGATCCTGGTCGAGCGGGATCTTGTCCAGCGCGTTTTTACCCAGTTCTACCATTTCTGCGCCAAGCTGTTTTAACTCTTCGGCGTCACGTTTAATTTCACTTTTACTGACCCAGATGATCTCATCATCTTCGTCTTCGATGTCATCACCGGGAACGTCGTCGAGCCAGTCTTCGGGCTGCTTAGTCATGTCAGGCTCCTTAAAAAAGAGGCTAATGTTACCAGTTAAGACGCGCACTGAAAAACGGTTCTCTGTTAGACTTCAGATAACTCTCTCTTACAGTATGGCATTTGCGATGAAAGTAACCTCACAAGTTGAAGCGCAGCGTAAGATTCTTGAAGAAGCCGTCTCCACCGCGCTGATGCTTGCTTCAGAAAAATCAGATGGCGCCGAAGTGGCGGTCAGCAAAACCACCGGCATCAGCGTGAGTACCCGCTATGGTGAAGTGGAGAATGTAGAATTCAACAGCGATGGCGCGCTTGGGATCACGGTGTATCACCAGAATCGCAAAGGCAGCGCGTCATCCACCGATCTCAGCCCGGATGCCATTGCCCGTACGGTGCAGGCGGCGCTGGATATCGCCCGTTATACCTCTCCGGATCCTTACGCAGGCGTGGCGGATAAAGACCTGCTGGCGTTTGACGCACCGGATCTCGATCTTTTCCACCCGGCGGAAGTGACCCCGGACGACGCGATCGAGCTGGCCGCGCGCGCCGAGCAGGCTTCCCTGCAGGCTGATAAGCGCATCACCAATACCGAAGGCGGCAGCTTCAACAGCCACTACGGCATCAAAGTCTTCGGCAACAGCCACGGCATGCTGCAGGGCTACTGCTCCACCCGTCATTCGCTCTCCAGCTGCGTCATCGCCGAAGAGAACGGTGACATGGAGCGTGACTACGCCTACACCATTGGCCGCGCGCTGGGGGATTTGCAGTCTCCTGAGTGGGTGGGTAAAGAGTGTGCCGAACGCACGCTGTCTCGCCTGTCACCGCGCAAACTCTCCACCATGAAGGCCCCGGTCATTTTTGCTAATGAAGTGGCAACCGGTCTGTTTGGCCATCTGGTGGGCGCTATCGCAGGCGGCTCGGTTTACCGCAAATCGACCTTCCTGCTCGACTCGCTGGGCAAGCAAATTCTGCCGGAATGGCTGACCATTGAAGAGCATCCGCACCTGCTGAAAGGGCTGGCCTCCACGCCGTTCGACAGCGAAGGCGTGCGCACCGAACGTCGCGATATCATCAAAGACGGCGTTTTGACCCAGTGGCTGCTGACCAACTACTCCGCGCGCAAGCTGGGGCTGAAAAGCACCGGACACGCTGGCGGCATCCACAACTGGCGCATTGCCGGGCAGGGTCTGAACTTTGAGCAGATGCTGAAAGAGATGGGCACCGGCCTGGTCGTAACGGAACTGATGGGTCAGGGCGTCAGCGGCATCACCGGCGACTACTCTCGCGGCGCGGCGGGCTTCTGGGTGGAAAACGGCGAAATCCAGTATCCGGTAAGCGAGATTACGATTGCCGGTAATCTGAAGGACATGTGGCGCAATATCGTTACGGTCGGTAACGATATTGAAACACGTAGCAATATACAGTGTGGTTCTGTACTTCTGCCGGAAATGAAAATCGCCGGCCAGTAATACCCGTAAAGGCGTTTTAATAATAAAAAAGGAAGTGAGCAATGCGTAAACACCTGTTAGCGATCGTCGCGGCTTCAACGCTGGTTCTTGGCTCTTCTGCGTTTGCTGCCGATCTTGAAGACGACATGGGCATCCTCGGTCAAAACCTGAAGGTGGTGCAGAAAACGGACAATGCGGCTGAAATGAAAGACGCACTGACCAAAATGCGTGAAGCGGCGCTGGACGCACAAAAAGCGACGCCTCCGAAGCTGGAAAGCAAAGCGGCAGAGAGTGCAGAGATGAAAGACTATCGCCACGGCTTTGACGTGCTGGTAGGACAAATTGACGGTGCGCTGAAGCTGGCTAACGAAGGCAAAGTGAAAGAGGCCCAGGCGGCGGCCGAGCAGTTTGTGACTACGCGCAACACGTATCACAAAAAGTATCGTTAATTGCATGCCCGAGCGGGGTCGCGTTAAGCGCCTCCGCTCACACTCTTTCTCATCCCCATAAGAAAACCTTATCCACATCACATTTCTACGAGTCCGCTCGGAATCTTTTCCGCTTCGCTTACCCCTTATTTGCCGCGCGATAGCGTGATATTCATCACGCAAATACCATGATTAATTCAGATTCACCGTATTTATGTGGCACAGATCACTGCTGCGGCTCGCCTTTACACTTCGAAGTGGAAAACAACTCGCTACAAACAATTCCCCCCCAACGTTAGTTTTATTCCAGAGCCATTAACGGGGTAAGACCAGTGATTAACGGAGCGGTAATGAACGACGTTGGGGAACAGGCGGTGCAAACAGAACAGCTCGCGAACACCATGCTGCAGCAGGTCTATGCCCTGCTGGCCCGGCACAACATCATCCCCAATGCAGTACAGGAGCAGATGCTCACCTCCCACGTGCGTGCAATGGCGCACCGGTCCGTGACCGGCGAGCCGCTGCCGGAGGTTGAAGCGGAGCTGTTCGACGAAATTTCACCCGATTCAATGCAACTCGCCCGTGAGGTGGTCGCGCAGTTTGGCAATCTTCCTGATGAAGAAGCCTGGCTGCTCTCCGTTCACTTCGAAGTCGCGAAAGATAACCTTTAAGGAGCAACACATGGAACAGATTACAGTCGTGATTGGCGATCGCCTGGGTAAAGGTCAGAAAGTGGCTGCCGGTGTGGAAAAAGCAGGTGGACGCGCGGTGGTTGTGCCGGGCATGGCAGCGGATATGAAGCTGGGCGACGTGATGAAAGCGGAAAACGCCACCTTCGGTATCTCCTTCTGCGGCAGCGGCGGCGCGGGTGCCATCACTGCCCAAACTAAGTATGGCTACAAAGCTAAATACGGTATGCGTTCCGTGGAAGAGGGCGTGACCGCCATCAACGAAGGCTGCAACGTGCTGGGCTTTGGCTTTATGGATAAAGAAGAGCTGGGCGAGCGTCTGGTACAGGCGTGGCAGAAGAAATACGGCGCATAAGCATGAAAGAACAGTTCACAACCACGGTGAGAGTGAAGGGGAAAGGCGACGCCAAAGCGCGCGCCTTTGCCGACGCGCTCAACCACGTTCAGGCCGCGGTGATGAAAGCCTCACCGCATATCTTACTGCGTATTGAGCCACAGGATGTGCAGGTCGTTCAGGCGCAAGAAGCGGTGCGTAAAGAAGCGTTTCTGTTCTTCTTTCTGCGCCGGGAAAGACGCACCTACAGCGTGGAGCTGGATGTGACCGTCAACGTGACCGCCATCAATCTCGACCAGGTGGATTTCGTCACGCAACGCTGATTATTCATAAAAGGGCAGACTGATGTTCTTAATTATATTAATAAAATCGCTCATCATTGGCGGCCTGGTTGGCGTCGGTGTCGGAGCCGGGGCTGCACGCATGTTTCATGCGCCTACCACTCAGGGTATGGGCGCGTTTCGTACGTTGGGGGAACTGAACTCCTGTGAAGGGGATCCGGCGTCCCACTTCTCCTTTGGGTTAGGTTTCTTCTTTAACGCCTGGGCCTCTTCCGTGGCTGCAGGGGCTTTCACACAGGACGTTGACCACCGCATCATCCCGAACTGGGGTGCTGCTGCACTGATGATCAAAAACCGTAACGTCGGCGAAACGCTGCACGACCCGCGCAAAATGGCGATTGCCTGCGGCGTGATTGGCATGCTCGTCGTCACCTTCCTGAACCTGACCGCCTCCTCCGTTCCGGCTGCGCTTCAGGTCACCGCCGTCAAGGTGCTGGTACCGGCGGCTAACCTGCTGGTGAACACCGTCATGCCGGTGATCTTCTGGCTGGCGGCCATCGACGCGGGTAAAAAATCTGGCTTCTGGGCCACCATCTTTGGCGGCGCGGCGCAGCTGATCATGGGTAACGCCGTACCGGGCCTGGTGCTGGGGATCCTGATCGGTAAAGGTGTTGAAGAGAGCGGCTGGAACCACGTCACCAAAGTGATGATGGCGGCGATCGTCCTGCTCTTCGTGCTGAGCGGTTTCTTCCGCGGCTTCGACATGAAGATGATCGAATCCTTCCATCTGACCGTGCCGAACTGGCTCGACATGATCCACAACTCGCTCAGCGGTAAATAACAGGAGCCTCTAAATGGAACAGAATAAAGGTTTTTGGTATGCCGACTGGTCGTTCCCGATCTTCGTTGGCCTGCTCTCCTCCGGCGTCTTCGCCGGGACGCACATGTACTACCTCTACGGCATCGGCGCGTTTAACGAAGTGGCCTTCGTGGCGATGCTGAAAGCGGGGATAGATACCGGCGTCTACGGTGCGGTGGCGGCGTTTGGCGCAAGCTTCCTGTTCGCCCGTATTATCGAAGGCTCGCTGGTCGGTATTCTCGACATCGGCGGCGCGATCCAGACCGGCGTGGGCCTCGGCGTTCCGGCGCTGCTGCTGGGCGCGGGCATCATGTTCCCGGTGACCAACTTCATTGCCGCGCTGATTACCGGCCTGGTGATTGGTCTGGCGATTGGCTACGTCATCATCCTGGCCCGTAAGTTCACCATCAACCAGAGCAACTCCACCTACGGTGCAGACGTGATGATGGGCGCGGGTAACGCCTCCGGCCGCTTCCTCGGGCCGTTGATTATCCTCAGCGCCATGACCGCCTCCATTCCTATCGGCGTCGGTTCCCTGCTGGGTGCGCTGGTGTTCTACATCTGGCAGAAGCCGATTACCGGTGGCGCCATTCTCGGTGCAATGCTGTTGGGCTGGCTGTTCCCGGTCGCCCTTTAATACCCGCGGGCGCTCAGGCGCCCGCCTTATCAGGAGATCCTCATGTTTGATTTACTCCTGCGCCGTGCGCGCCTTGCCGACGATACCCTGACCGATATCGCCATTCAGGACGGGAAAATCGCGGCGCTGGGCGAGATTGTCGCCCCCGCGCATAAAACGGTCGAGCTGAATGGCGACGTGTTCGTCAGCGCAGGCTGGATTGACTCCCACGTCCACTGCTACCCGAACTCCCCGATTTACCACGACGAGCCGGACAGCGTGGGCATTGCCACCGGCGTGACCTCCGTGGTGGACGCGGGCAGTACCGGTGCCGACGACGTGGACGATTTCTACAACATCACCCGTAAAGCGACAACCGAAGTCTTTGCCCTGCTGAACATCTCCCGCGTGGGGCTGATTGCCCAGAACGAACTGGCCAACATGGCGAATATTGACGCCGACGCGGTGAAGCAGGCGGTGAAGCGCCACCCTGATTTTATCGTCGGCCTGAAAGCGCGCATGAGCAGCAGCGTGGTCGGTGAAAATGGCATTACGCCGCTGGAACGGGCTAAAGCGATTCAGAAAGAGAACGGCGATCTGCCGCTGATGGTCCACATCGGTAACAACCCGCCGAACCTTGACGAAATTGCCGAGCTGCTGAGTTCCGGCGACATCATTACCCACTGCTACAACGGCAAACCGAACCGCATTCTGACGCCCTCCGGCGAACTGCGCGCCTCCATTACGTCCGCCCTGAAGCGCGGCGTGCGTCTGGACGTCGGTCACGGTACGGCGAGCTTCAGCTTTGAAGTGGCGAAACGCGCCATCGCGATGGGCATCCTGCCGCACACCATCAGCTCGGATATCTACTGCCGCAACCGAATCAACGGCCCGGTAGGCTCGCTGGCAAGCGTGATGTCGAAGTTTCTCGCTATCGGCATGTCATTACCGCAGGTCATTGACTGCGTGACCGCCAACGCCGCCGACGGCCTGCGTCTGACGCGCAAAGGCCGCATTCAGCCGGGTCTCGATGCCGACCTGACGCTGTTCACGATTAAACACCAGCCGACGGTGCTGACGGATGCCGAAAACGACAGCCTGCAGGCTGAACACATTCTGGTGCCGCTTGCCGCGATCCGCGCGGGCAAGGGCTACATGACCGAACAAGGGAGCACGGAACATGCCTTCGATTTATGAGAAGTACAACTTAAAGCAGGTGATCAACACCTCTGGCCGCATGACGGCGCTGGGCGTCTCCACGCCGCGCCCGGAAGTGGTGCAGGCGGCAATGGACGGTATGAATGAGTACTTCGAGATGAAGGATCTGGTTAATAAAACCGGTGAATACATCGCGAAGCTGCTGGATGTGGAAGGGGCAACGGTGGTCTCCTGCGCGTCGGCGGGCATTGCCCAGTCCGTGGCGGCGGTGCTGGTGAAAGACAGCGACTGGCTGCTGGAAAACCTGCACGTGACCCCGATTGAGAACAACGAAATCGTCCTGCCGAAAGGTCACAACGTGAACTTTGGCGCGCCGGTGGGCACCATGGTGGCGCTGGGCGGCGGTAAGCTGGTGGAAGCGGGTTACGCCAACGAATGTTCTGCCGATCAGCTGGCGGCGGCGATCACACCGCGCACGGCGGCGATCCTCTACATCAAATCTCACCACTGCGTGCAGAAAAGCATGCTCAGCGTCGAGCAGGCGGCAGTCGTGGCGCGTAAACACGATCTTCCGCTGATCGTTGACGCGGCGGCGGAAGAGGATCTGCATACCTATTACCGTTCCGGTGCCGATCTGGTGATCTACAGCGGCGCGAAGGCGATTGAAGGGCCAACCAGCGGTCTGGTGATCGGCAAAACCCAGTACGTTGAGTGGGTGAAGCGCCAGACGGCGGGCATTGGCCGCGCGATGAAGGTTGGTAAAGAGGGGATCCTCGGCCTGACCTGCGCCATCGAACACTACCTGACGGCAACCAAAGAGAGCGGTGCCGAGATGGTGGCGAAGATGACGCCGTTTATCGACGCGCTCAATACCCTGAACGGCGTGACCGCGCGCGTGGTCTGGGACAGCGCCGGACGCGACATCGCCCGCACCGAGATTAAGTTTGACGAAGCCGTGACTGGCATCGGCACGGGGGATCTGGTGGCGAAGCTGAAGCAGGGTGAATACGCCATTTACTTCCGTGGCTACAAGGCTAACGAAGGGATTATCGAGGCGGACGTGCGCAGCGTGAATGCTGACCAGTTGAACATCGTGTACCGCCGTATTAGCGAAGTATTAGGACAGGAGAAAAACGCATGAAACTGACCCCCAACTTTTACCGTGACCGCGTCTGCCTGAACGTGCTGGCAGGCTCGAAAGCCAACGCCAGCGCCATTTACGAGGCGGCGGAAGGTCATGTGCTGGTGGGCGTGCTCTCCAAAAATTACCCGGACGTGGACAGCGCCGTCGCCGATATGCGTGAATACGCCGCGCTGATTGATAACGCGCTCTCCGTCGGCCTGGGCGCGGGGGATCCGAACCAGTCGGCGATGGTGAGTGAAATTTCCCGCCAGGTGCAGCCGCAGCACGTCAACCAGGTGTTCACCGGCGTGGCCACCAGCCGTGCGCTGCTGGGGCAGAATGAGTCCGTGGTCAACGGCCTGGTCTCTCCGACCGGCACCGTCGGAATGGTCAAGATCTCCACCGGCCCGCTGAGCAGCACGGCCCCGGACGGTATCGTACCGGTAGAAACCGCGATTGCCCTGCTGAAAGATTTCGGCGGCAGCTCCATCAAATACTTCCCGATGGGCGGCCTGAAGTGCCGTGACGAGTACAAAGCGGTGGCGGAAGCCTGCGCCCGCCACGACTTCTGGCTGGAGCCAACCGGAGGTATCGATCTGGAAAACTATGAGGAGATCCTGCAGATCGCCCTCGACGCTGGCGTGAGCAAAATCATTCCGCATATCTACAGCTCGATTATCGACAAAGCCAGCGGTGATACGCGTCCGGAAGACGTGCGTACGCTGCTTGCGATGACGAAGAAGCTGGTGAAGTAATAAAAACAACACCCCTCACCCCAGCCCTCTCCCCAAAGGGGAGAGGGTGTAATCGTCCCCTCTCCCCTTTGGGGAGAGGGTTAGGGTGAGGGGGGGGCAAACTCCGCACACACCCGAAGGAGCCACCATGCACACCCGTACCCTGCTTGTTGCTTCACTCTCAATGTTCGCCACCACCGCTATCGGCCAGACGCAATACGCCTGGGTGGGCACCTACAACCCCAACGGCGAAGGGCTGTACCGCTTTACCGTTGACCCGCAAAGCGGCGCGCTGGCGAATAAAACGCTGGTGAGCAAGCTGCCGAACGCCGCGCAGCTGGCCGTCTCACGCGACGGCAAAACGCTGTACCTGGCAAGCGAAGTGGAGCAGGGCGTGGTGCAGGCTCTGCGGGTGGGGGATAACGGTGCGCTGAGCGAGCTGAATCAGGTGGCCTCCGGCGGTGCGGGGCCGGTGTATCTTTCCCTGACGCCGAACGGTCGCCATCTTCTGGTGGCGAACTACGTCAGCGGATCGATTGCCGTTTTGCCTGTCAACGCAGACGGCAGGTTGGGTGAGGCCACGGACACCCATCAGGATCAAGGTGAACCGGGCGCGGCGAAGCCGGAAGCGGCTGCGGAGGGCAGCTTTGCCATCAGCGATCATAACGGCCCCCACGCGCACATGATCGCCGCCGATCCGAGCGGGAAATACGTATTTTCCACCGATCTGGGGCTGGATCGCCTCTACCAGTACCGTTTTGACGATCAAACAGGGAAGCTGACGCCGAACGATCCGCCGTTTATCAGCGCCTCCTCAAAAGGCGCCGGGCCGCGCCACTTTGTCTTTACGCCAAAAGGCGATGCCCTGTGGCTGATTAACGAAGAGGCGTCTACGCTCACCCATTATACCGTGAACGCCAACGGCACCTTAAAAGAGGGCAAAACGCTTTCAGCCCTGCCGGAAGGTTACAAAGGTACCAGCTTTGCTGCCGGGCTCGCATTAAGCGCCGATGGTAAACAGCTGTATGTGGCTAACCGTTTGCATAACAGCATCGGGCACTTTACCGTAACAGCGGAGGGCACGCTGACGCATCAGGACGACGTGTGGACGCGGGGTGATTATCCGCGCACCCTGACGCTCGATAAACAGGGACGCTGGCTGTACGTCATGAACCAGCGCAGCGATAACATTACCCGTTTCCGCGTGGCTAAGGACGGGAAATTGAGCTTCGAGCCAGACTATACCCCGGTCGGCAGCCCATCCCAGATGGTCATTTCACCTTAAGCTGTAAGAGGACAACCCCGTGCGATTTCCGAACCAACGTTTAGCGCAACTTTTTGATCTGTTGCAAAACGAGACGCTGCCGCAGGACGAGCTGGCGCAGCGGCTGTCGGTCTCCACGCGAACCGTCCGTGCCGATATCACCGCCCTGAACGCGCTGCTGGCAAGCCACGGCGCGCAGTTTATATTGAGCCGGGGCAACGGCTATCAGCTCAAAATTAATGATGTGGTGCGCTACCAGCAGCTACAGGCATCCCACCCGCGCGCGCTGCGTATTCCCCGGACCGGGCCGGAGCGCGTGCATTATCTGGTGGTGCGTTTTCTGACCTCGGCATTTTCTCTTAAGCTCGAGGATCTGGCGGACGAGTGGTTTGTCAGCCGCGCCACGCTGCAAAGCGACATGGCGGAAGTCCGCGAGTGGTTCCACCGCTATCACCTGACGCTGGAAACGCGTCCGCGCCACGGCATGAAGCTGTTTGGCAGCGAGATGTCGACCCGCGCATGTCTGACCGATCTGCTCTGGGAGCTGGCGCAGCAGGACAGCCTGAACCCGCTGGTGACCGACGTGGCGCTGAATGCGGGCGTGGCGGAGCAGATGGTGCCCGTGCTGCACGAGGCGCTGACGCGTCATCACATTCGTCTGACCGATGAAGGCGAGCTGTTCCTGCGCCTGTACTGTGCGGTGTCAGTGCGGCGCATCAGCGAGGGCTATCCGCTGCCGGAATTCCACGCCGAAGACGTGGAAGATAACGTGCGCGAGGCGGCGAAGGATATCGCCATCACTATCCAGCAGCTGGCGGGCAAAGCGCTTTCACCTTCGGAGGAGAGCTGGCTGTGCGTGCACATTGCGGCGCGGCAGATTCAGGAGATTGCCCCGAGCGCCATTAACGCGGATGACGACGAAGCGCTGGTCAACTACATCCTGCGCTATATCAACACCCACTATAACTACAACCTGCTTAGCGACGCGCAGCTGCACGCGGACCTGCTTACGCACATCAAAACCATGATCACCCGCGTGCGGTATCAAATCATGATCCCCAACCCGCTGCTGGATAACATCAAGCAGCACTACCCGATGGCGTGGGATATGACCCTGGCGGCAGTATCGAGCTGGGGCAAATACACGCCGTATGTGATCAGCGAAAACGAGATTGGCTTCCTGGTGCTGCATATTGGCGTCGGGCTGGAGCGTCACTACAACATCGGCTACCAGCGCCAGCCGCGCGTGATGCTGGTATGCGACGCCGGTAATGCCATGGTCCGCATGATTGAAGCGGTGCTGCAGCGTAAATACCCACAAATTGAGGTCACGCGCACGCTCACCCTGCGCGAGTATGAGCTGGCGGAAACGATTAGCGAAGACTTTGTGATCGCCACCGCCCGCGTGAGTGAAAAGTCGAAACCGGTGGTGACGATCGCCCCGTTCCCGACCGACTATCAGTTAGAGCAGATCGGCAAGCTGGTGCTGGTGGACCGTACCCGGCCGTGGATGCTGGATAAATATTTCGACGCGGCCCATTTCCGCATTATCGACAAGCCCATTGACCAGCAAACGCTGTTCCGTGAACTGTGCGAGCAGCTTGAAGGCGAGGGCTTTGTCGGCGCGGAGTTCCTGGATTCGGTTATCGAGCGTGAAGCCATCGTCAGCACCATGCTCGGCGACGGCATCGCGCTGCCGCACTCCCTCGGCCTCTTAGCGCAGAAAACCGTGGTCTACACCGTGCTCGCCCCGCACGGCGTCCAGTGGGGCGACGAAACCGCGCACGTCATCTTCCTGCTCGCCATCAGCAAAAGCGAATACGAAGAGGCGATGGCGATTTACGATATCTTCGTCACCTTCCTGCGTGAACGGGCGATGTCGCGGCTCTGTAGCTGCGGAGATTTTGCCGAGTTTAAGGCAGTGGCAATGGAGAGTTTGAGCCGGTTTTGAGAGGCGTTATCCAGAATTCGATGTAATGCGAATGTAATGCTAAACTGCATTACACATTCGATTTTACTGGAGGCATAATGGCCACGCTGAACGTCCGTCTGGATGACAAACTCAAAAACGAGGCTTATGCCGTGCTGGAAAAACTTAATATCACCCCAACGGAAGCCGTGCGATTACTGTTTCAGTACGTCGCGGAGACGGGACGCATGCCCGTGAAAACGGTCACCATTAGCGACAGTGAAGATGAATTGATACAGGCAGTCCGGGAGCGGCTGGCTCATCCGCAAAAGGGAATTAAGGTTAGTCTGGATGACTTATGAACTGGCATTTGACCCGAGGGCGTTAAAGGAGTGGAGCAAGCTGGGGGAGACTGTAAAAGACCAGTTTAAGAAGAAACTAGCGGACGTGTTGGTGAACCCCAGGGTCGAATCGGCCCGCCTGCATGGTCTACCGGATTGCTACAAAATAAAACTCAGATCGCAGGGTTATCGTTTGGTCTATCAGGTTCAGGACAACGTTGTAACGGTATTTGTTATCGCTATCGGTAAGAGAGAGAAAGCAGCCGTTTATCATGATGCAAACAAACGGCTCTAATGCTCACCGTAGATGATGCACAACCTGGTTGCTGCTGCCGCGCCAAATCAGCGCCGGGTCTTTTAAATCCTGCACAAACTTGCCGTCGACCAGGACGTTAATCAGATCCACCACTTCCATCTGCTGCGCGTTCAGCTCTTCCAGCCTGTAGCCTGTCCAGACCCAGATATCTTTTCCCGTACACTCTGCCCGAATGCGCTTCACCAGCTTCAGGATATCCGGCACGTTTTGCGGGTGCAGGGGGTCGCCGCCGGAGAGCGAGATCCCCTGACGCTGAATGCGCGTGTCGTTCAGGTCGTTGACGATCTTGTCTTCCATCTCAGCGGTAAACGGCATGCCGGAGTTCACGCGCCAGGTGCTTTTGTTGTAGCAGCCGGGGCATTCGTGCACGCAGCCTGAGACGAACAGGGTGCAGCGGGTGCCGGGGCCGTTGACGATGTCGACGGGGTAGTATTGATGGTATCGCATAGAAAATGTCCAGAGAATTTGTGCGCGCTGATGCCCTCACCCCGGCCCTCTCCCACAGGGAGAGGGGTAGGGTGAGGGGGAGAACCCTGCGCAGAACTTACCCGATCTGCCCATTCCCCAGATGCTTCACGCGGCGCTTCACCTCTTCCTGCTTGCCGGCGTTAAACGGACGCGCGTCCGGGCTGCCGAGATAGCCGCACACGCGACGGGTCACGGAGACGCGAGCCGCGTCGTGGTTGCCGCATTTCGGGCAGGTAAAGCCTTTGCTCGTACATTCGAACTCACCGGTAAAGCCGCACTCGTAGCACTCGTCGATTGGCGTGTTGGTTCCGTAATACGGCACGTGCTGATAGCTGTAATCCCACACGTCTTCCAGCGCCTTCAGGTTGTGCTGAATGTTCGGATACTCGCCGTAGCAGATGAAGCCGCCGCTGGCGATCGGCGGATAGGCCGCTTCAAAGTCGATCTTGTCGTACGGGTTCACCTTTTTCTCCACGTCGAGGTGGAAGCTGTTGGTGTAATACCCTTTGTCGGTCACGCCTTCTACAATCCCGAACTCGGCGGTGTCCAGGCGGCAGAAGCGGTCGCACAGGTTCTCGCTCGGCGTGCTGTAGAGGCTAAACCCGTAGCCGGTTTCCGCTTTCCACTGGTCTACCGCGTCGCGCAGGCGCTGAACGATGGCGATACCTTTTTCGCGCAGGGCGTCGCTGTCGTACATATGCGTGTCGCCAGCCAATGCGTTGATGGTCTCGTGAATACCGATGTAGCCCAGCGAAATCGACGCGCGACCGTTTTTGAAAATCTCAGACACGTCATCATCTGCTTTCAGACGCACGCCGCAGGCCCCTTCCATATAGAGGATGGGCGCCACGCGGGCTTTGACCCCTTCAAGGCGCGCAATACGGGTCATCAGCGCCTTACGCGCCAGCTGCAGACGTTCATCCAGCAGTGTCCAGAATTCAGCTTCATTGCCTTTCGCTTCCAGCGCGATGCGCGGCAGGTTGAGGCTAATGACGCCCAGGTTGTTGCGTCCGTCGTGGATCTGCTCGCCGTTTTCATCTTCGTACACGCCGAGGAAGCTGCGGCAGCCCATAGGCGTTTTAAACGAACCGGTCACTTTGACGACCTGATCGTAGTTCAGGATGTCCGGGTACATGCGCTTGCTCGCGCACTCCAGCGCCAGCTGTTTGATGTCGTAGTTTGGATCGCCAAACTTGTGGTTCAGGCCGTCGCGAATAGCGAACACCAGTTTCGGGAACACCGCAGTTTTACGGTTTTTACCGAGGCCGGAAATACGGTTGCGCAGGATAGACTGCTGGATCAGACGCGATTCCCAGCTTGTGCCGAGACCAAAACCGAAGGTCACAAACGGCGTCTGGCCGTTGGCGGTGTGCAGCGTGTTCACCTCATATTCCAGCGACTGGAAGGCGTCGTAGCACTCTTTCTCGGTACGGGAGTGCGCGTAGCCGTCCGCGTCCGGGATCTGCCACTCTTCGGCCGTTTTACGGTGCTTGTTGAAGCTTGCCGTCACGAACGGGGCCAGCACTTCATCAATGCGGTTAATCGTGGTGCCGCCATAAATGTGGCTAGCCACCTGCGCGATAATCTGTGCGGTCACTGCGGTGGCCGTGGAGATCGACTTAGGCGGTTCAATCTCGGCGTTACCCATTTTAAAACCGTGGGTCAGCATGCCTTTCAGGTCGATCAGCATGCAGTTGAACATCGGGAAGAACGGCGAATAGTCGAGGTCGTGATAGTGAATTTCACCGCGCTCGTGCGCAGACACCACGTCGCGAGGCAGCAGATGCTGACGGGCATAGTGTTTGGCGACGATACCGGCCAGCAGGTCACGCTGGGTCGGGATCACTTTACTGTCTTTGTTGGCGTTTTCATTGAGCAGGGCAGAGTTGGTCTGCTCCACCAGACCACGGATCTCCTGGTTCAGACGACCGCGCTTCTCACGCTGAACGTCGCGATCGTGGCGATACTCAATGTAGGCGCGCGCCAGTTGCTTGTAGGGGCCTGCCATCAGCTGGTTCTCAACCGCGGTCTGGATCTCATTGATATCGACCTGGCTGCGTTCATTCATCTGGCTGCTAACGATTTCTGCGACGGTGGCGCAGTAATCTGCGTCATCGACTCCCGCTGCTTTAGCTGCACGCAGAATGGCTTCCTGGATGCGCTCTGATTTAAACGGCACTTTACAGCCATCACGTTTCATCACATGCGGTGTCATGATCACTCCATTTTTTGAAAACAGGTTATCCACAGAGGTGGAGAAGTATTCACCGGGCGTATTCCCCGCCAGGCCAAAGACTTCCCGCGTTCCCAGCTCGTGTTATCCACAATTCCGGCCAGCGTAAGCGCCGTCTTGTTGTTGGAATAGTAGACGATAAATACAATATGTTGGGTCGGCATGCATTTTAAGTGCTACATATAGTGATTTGCATCAAACATGTTTGCGATTTATTTGATGCAGAACAAAGTAAAAAGACGAGAGTACAAACGACGGGCGCTTCAGCGATTGTAAAGGCGTGAGAGAAAAATCTGATTAATTATTCAACAAAAACAAGCGCTCAGCATAGCCTGTGCTGAGCGCTGCTCGTTTAACTCACGCTGCAGACCCAGCTCAATCCTGCCTGCAAAAAGGCTGCGGTAGCGATACTGCCCAGTACCAACGGGATGAGAAGGGAGCGTTCAGGGGCATCGTCCTGTTTTTGAGGTTCTTCATCACTCAGGGCGGACATCGCCTCTTCCCGGGTGCGCGCCGCCAGTAGCTGCTCACGCACCCGATCTTCAGTCAGTTTGCTGGTCAGCGTCGTCAGCAGCTGCATATGCGTACTGCCTGCTTCCGCAGGCGGGATGGCGAGCAGGAAAACCATTCTCACTTCTTCATCACCTTCCAGCCCCGGCCAGCTTATCGGGTCGTCAAAGAGCGCCAGACAAAATGCCGCCTGCTGCACCGCCTCGGTTTTACCGTGCGGGACGGCGAGTGCTTCACCCAGCGCGGTAGGACCTTCACTTTCACGCTGTAAAACGCTCTGGATAAATGCCTCTCGATCGTTGATGACTTTTCGCCTGGCGAGCGGCTCGGTGAGCCAGCGGATCACCGCTTCAGGCGTACGGTGTGGCGGGTTGATAAACACCAGATCGGGGTGCGTCAATGCAAGCAAGTTCATATTAAGTCTCCATCAAAAAATCGCAGGTCGCGAATGGGGGGAGCACCGTTACCGGTTGCACCGGCTCTTCCAGATAGTTGATTTGACGAAGCCGCGACAGACTTTCCGGGACGGGAACCGGCTGCGTCCCGGCGTTAAATACGCGTACGACGGTGCCATGCAACTGCTGAGCATGGGGCAGGGCGGAAAGGATGAGTGGCTCCGCCAGGGCCAATAGCGAGAATTCTGCCGGCAGCCTACGGTCGGGGAGACGCAATGAAAAGCGCTCAAGACGGAGATCGAGCGTATGCAGCGTCTGCCGTTGATAGGTGAAGGGCTGTCCGGCCACCTGATTTTCCAGCTGGCGAAGCGTGAGATGGTCGGCGTTGTCGGCCAGCGCGACGGTGAATGAAAAGCACAGCGGTTTCAGCAACTGGGCATCAGGGGTCTCTACCACCGTATTATTGATGCCGGACGCCCGGCCCGGTCGCCAATCGAGATCGCTGCGCCCGAGCACGCCCGTCGCTTTAAACATCGTCAGGGCAATAGCCGCCGGTTCGCTGCCGATGATCTGAAATTCCTTCATGCCGCGGCTATTCACCACCAGCGCTTTGCCCGCTTCCGCGACAGCAATAATTCCCTCGCTGGTTTCGATATCCACGGGCATCTCGCGATAGCGCTCCTGCCAGTTTTCACCGTCATATCCCGTTTCGCGTTGGATTATTGCGAAGGGCTGTGAGGCGATAGCGTGACGGGTGTGAATATCGCTGCCGATCAGTAAACGTAGCCGGTGATCGCAGTGGCTGTTTTCCAGAGAACTCTCAACATACAGGTTCGGATCGTCATAGCGCAATTCGCACACCAGACGAATGGATAAGGGTTTTCGGGCATTTTCCTGACGGCTGACGAGATCCTGCGGAAGAAGCAAAGTGGCCTCAACGACCAGCTTTTCGACAAGCGGCGTTTTCAGGCAGTCGATGAGTGTGAAATGGGAACAGCGCGTCGGCGCGTCGCCTGCAAGCGGTGAGAAATCGTAGCTGTCGCCCGCGTCCGCGCAGTCTTCGAGGGTAAAGAAATAGGGGATACGTCTGCCGCTGCGTTTGTCCTGCAGGGTTAGCGTTCCGGCATCCAGCGTCAGTTGATAATGCGTATTCTCTATCTCACCGCCCTTAATCTGTTCAGGCTGCCGGAACGGCGCAGGGTTAGCTTCAACACTGACGGTAAGATAGCCGACTGACGGCAAAACCGGGGTTTGCAAAGCGACCTGCCAGCGGAAATAAGGGGGAAGGGGCGTTTCACATTCACCTTCGGCGGTAAGGGTGATCGCCGTTCCGCCAGGCAATATGTCCCTTTTCAGGACGTCGAAGGGGATTGGCCGTCCCTGATACGTCAGCGCGATATTTTCAGCGCGGCTATACAGGGTGGTGTTAACCACGCGTCGCGTTGGGGTGGCCAGCGGGTTGAAAATCAGCAGGTCGCCTTCCTGAACGCAGGCGGCGGCCAGGGTTTTCACCACCAGATTCCACAGGCTGTGGCACAGATGTTCGGTTTGTTCCAGCCGATGCAGAATGTCGCGGTTGGTGGCATCACTGTTACAGCCGCCGATGGAGTCGTGGGCATGGTTTCGCAACAGCTTTTTCCAGAGGGTATCGACTACAGAGAGGTTGACCGGAAACCCCTGATGACGCGCCATTGCGATTGTCGGCTCCAGCTGTCGCAGGATGAACTGCTCAATCTCATCATTTTTCTTTTTGATGTCGTAGCGCACGGAGCCGATCGTTTTATGAATGCGGGTGTAGCGCGGCGATTTCAGCTCCCCTTCCCAGAGTTCAAACTGTTCACGCTGTGCGCGCAGAATGTCGACGTAGTGCTCCAGCGAACTGATGAGGTAACGGTCCTGATCCGGGGACTGTGCGCTGGCGAGCTGCAGGATTTTTGGCAGCGTCGGGTCGATGCTGACCTGATCGCCGCCGCAGGGCAGGAGCAGATCGTTGATACCGGCCCGTGAACGCAAGAGATTGACCATCGGGTAGATTTTACCCTGCAGATGGCACGCTTCCGAACGCATGTTTTTAGCCGCGCCATAACCGAGCGCCATCGCACAGGCGATGACGGTCGCCCCTGACGGCGCGCGCCAGAGGAACTGACTGCTTTTGGCGTGCCTGTCGTGATCGATACCGCGCCAGAAGACGATATTGTCGATATTGCAGCCCTGCAAAATCGTGGGCATCTGGGCATTGTGGCCGAAGGTATCCGGAAGATACCCGACCTGCATGGCATGCCCCAGCCTCCGGGCGGCGAAGATGCCGTATTTAAGGTTGCGGATAATCGATTCGCCATGCACGTTGTAGGTGTCCGTCTGCGTATACCACGGCCCCACAAATACCCTTTTCTCTCTGACCAGCGTTTCCAGCCTGGCGCGATAATCGGGATTGATGGCGAGAAAGTCCTCCACAACCGCCATCTGCCCGTCAAGGTGATAGCAACGATAAGCCGGGTCCTGCTCCAGCGTGTCGATGACGTCTGCAAAGTTATATGACGCCAGCACCATGCTGTCCTGACGGGTGAAATACCACTCCTGGTCCCAGTGCGTATGGGCAATGACGTGGATCTGATTCATGACGCTTCCCTCACCTGGCGCTCTTTGGGCTGACATACAGCACGCCCAGGGCGCAAATCAGCGCGCCAATAAAGACGCTCGCCAGGTAGCCCGCCACATTGGTTGCCAGCGGCCATCCCCAGATGGCCGGCAGAGGCAGCGTCTGCTTCACGCCAAGGGCAATGGCGACCAGCGCGCCGGCGACGGCACCGGTCATGAACACCGGGATCAGGCGTGGGTTTTTCAGGATGAACGGGATCGCGCCTTCCGAGATCCCGATAACGCCCAGTAATAACGAGGTGCTGCCAACGGTTTTCTCTTCCTGGCTGAAGACGTCCGGTAGCCCAAAGCGGCCGTTGAGGAACGCGGCAAAGCCGACGCCAATGGAGGGGATCACGATGGAGAGTTCACGCGCGGTTAAATCAAACGTCTCGCTCATGCCATTCAGACCTAGCGCAACCGAGCCCGCTGCCTTGTTGACCGGACCGCCCAGGTCGAACGCGGTGCCCGCGGCGATCATCGCGGAATAGAACCCGCGCCCGGTGTCACCTGCCGAGGTAAAAAAGACCACCATCAGCTGGTTAAGCGAGCCAAAAATCGGGTTAATCAGGTATTCCATGACCATCACCAGCGTAATGCCGGTGATCAGCGGGACGACCAGCATGGTTTTAATGGTGGTGAGCTGCTGACGGACGTGAATCGAATCATTCAGCCAGCGCACCAGATAGCCCACAAAAAAGCCAATGCCAATGGCACCGAAAAAGCCGGAGGGCATAAAGCCTTCGATATCAAAGAAGCGCTTATAGACGTCGTCTGACATGATGCCGCCGATAAGCCCGGGGATCAGCGCCGGTTTACCGGCAATGGAAAACGCCAGATACATGGCGAAGACCGGATACATGAACTTGATGGTCATAAAGCCCACTTTATCCAGTACGCTGAACGGCGAATGTTCGATGTTAATAAACTGACCGGTAATTTTGGCTGTTGCCATCATCAGCCCGCCCATCACCACCACCGGCAGCATATAGCTGATGGCCGCCATGATATGGCCGATAAAGACCTGGTAAGCCGAACGCTGGAGATCATCTTCATATGCGACAGGGGCGACGTTTTTTTCCATGGCCAGCGCCTGACGCAGATAGCGATCGGTATGTTTGATCAGCTCTTGCGTACGGGTCTGAAGGTGGGGAATGTTTTCAAAACGCTCGGCATCCTGAATGGGAACGTCGGTTGCCAGAATAATGGCCGTGGCGGAAGCGATATCCTGTTTCGTTAAGCGGTTTTTAACGCCGTCGCTGCCCTGCGTTTCGACCTTTACTTCGATATTGTGCTCTTTAGCCCATGCAATAATTTTATTTGCCGCCATAAAGGTGTGTGCGATGCCTGTCGGGCAGGCCGTTACCGCGACAACTTTTTGTTTCGTCATTGTCATAATTCCCTGGATGTGAAAACAGGAGAAGTATAAAGAGAACCTAAAACAGTTTTTAATGTTTGCTAATACTAATTACGTATCGTAATACGCGTAAATGTAATGTGTGAAGCGCCTTCCAGAGACTATTTTTCTGTTGTGTTAATATCATGCCGGGATTAAACAGGGCGTAATAGATGAATTCATTCCAGGGAAGTGAACGTTTGATATTTGAATACATTCAGCATCATGCGTGTAATATTTCTAATATATCGGCAAAAGAGATTGCCCGTGATACCTTTACAACGACAACATCCGTTAATCGTGTGTGTAAAAAAATGGGCTATAAAAGCTATACCGAGCTTCGGTATCGTTTTTTGCGCGATCATTTTTCACCTGCGCCTGCCGCCCCCGACGCTGGGCCGCAGGCGGACGATATTGTGGCGGAAGTGTCCAGGCTGCTCATCCATTCCAGCCATGTTTTCCTCTACGCACGAGGGGCTTCGCTCACCAGCCTCAATTACCTGTCGCGCTTTTTATCGCTGGCGAGCCTGCCGCACCTTATTCTGAATGATATGCATCAGCTGACACGGGTATCGAAGGGGACGCTGGTGTTGATCAGTAAATCCGGGGAGACGCAGTCGCTGATTGATATGGCGCGTAACGCGCTGCGAAAAGGGTTGAAGATTATTGCGATTACCCGCCAGGGGTCGACGCTGGCGTCGATCTCAACGCTAAGCTGGCCGCTATTGATCGACATTAACGCGGTATCGCTGTATCAGCGGGAAGGACAACTAGAACTGTTAAGCGCCGTGGACCGTATCGGCTGCAGGCTGCTGCAGCACGATACGGTGTAGTCAGACCGTCAGAGTTGCTTCACTATCCCCAGACGTACGGCATAATCATTTTCATGATTGCCATCAGCTGTAATGTACGTTTTATCCAGTGAAACCAGCTCGACGTATGGTGTCCAGCCGTCGTCGAGCTTGTAGTTGAACGCCACGGTATGCTCCCAGTAGGTGTCATCCCCGGTTCCCTGATCGACATTATCCTGCCAGCGGAAGCGTGGGTTGTAGGACATACCGAATTTGCCAATGTTATACGCGAACCAAATGTCGAACTGGTGTGACTGACGGCGGGTGTAGCCGCTGCCGTCTAGTTTTCTGTCGCTGTGCGCATCGTTTACGGTGTTATAACGATAGCGGGCAGAGAGGTTCAGCCCATTATCGAACGCTTTCCAGCCCTGAATGAAAGGGCGGTAATGCGTGTTGCTGGGAGTGAAAACAGTCACCATACCCGGCGCAACGGCGAAGCCATTTCCCAGATCGAAGCGCCAGCGTGTTTCGATCTCCTGTGCTGCCTCTGTTACCCCTTTGTCGTCGGGATTATATCTGTCGGTATCACCAAAAAAGGTGTCGTTGTGGTTTTGTGCGGCTTCAACGGAGAAGTAAAAACCATTATTCACCTGATGCATGACTTTAATACGTGAATCATTTACGTCTGAACGCGTATTATGACCAAAGCGAAGGTCGACGGACGTATTTCCGCACCATCCCTGCGTGCTCAATAATAGTGCGCTAATACATGTTGCTTTAATAATTGTCTTTTTCATAATATCCTGCCGAGGTTATTTAATTGGCAGGCTATTTTTATTTTTGGCAGGTCACGATGTAAAAGTTATCGTCGTACATTTAGCGTATCGCTAAACATAAAAAAAAGAGATACAGCATGCTGTATCTCCTGATGTTTATTCCTGCACCCACCAGATAGCTTCAAACGGGCGCAATAGCAGCGTATCGGGGCGGGAGGAAACGTCCTCATAGTTACTGAGTGCGACCCGCCATGCTCCCTGTACCGGGTCCGGCTGCCACTGCTGGCGCTCGTGGCTCAGGTTCGCCACCACCATCAGCGTCTGCCCCTGCCACTGGCGACGGTAACACCAAAGAGAAGGATGTTCCGGCAGGAGATCTTCATAATCGCCCCACGTCAGCACTGGCAGGGTTTTGCGCAGGCTGATAAGCGACTGGTAGGTGTAAAACACCGAATCCGGGTCGTTCAGCGCCGCGCGGGCGTTCACCGTCTCGTAGTTGTCGCAGACGCCAATCCACGGCTCGCCCTCAGTAAAGCCCGCATTGTGCGACGCATCCCACTGCATTGGGGTCCGTCCGTTATCTCGTGACTTACTCGCCAGAATCGCCAGTAATTCATCCGGCTCGCGGCCGTTGGCGCGCAGTTCGGCGAACATGTTCAGGCTTTCCACGTCGCGGTAATCGGTGATGCGTGTGAAATGCGGGTTGGTCATCCCCAGCTCTTCGCCCTGATAGATATACGGCGTGCCCTGCATGCCGTGCAGCACCATGCCGAGCATCTTCGCGGCATGAACGCGGTGTTCCCCTTCGTCACCAAAGCGCGACACAATGCGCGGTTGGTCGTGATTACACCAGAACAGCGCGTTCCACGCTTTGTTGTGCATGCCCTGCTGCCAGTGGCGGAAGAGGGTTTTCAGCGCCACGAAGTCCGGCTTGGCCTTCGTCCACTTTTCGCCGCCGGGATAGTCTACCTTCAGGTGGTGGAAGTTAAAGGTCATCGACAGTTCGCTTCCGTCGAGCGACGCATACTGCTGGCAATTCTCCAGCGAGGTCGAAGACATCTCGCCCACCGTCATCAGGTTGCGCGGGGTGAAGACGTCGCGGCTCATCTCCTGCAGATATTCGTGGATGCGCGGCCCGTCTGTGTAGAAGCGGCGACCGTCACCCGTGTTGTCGTCCGGGAAATCCTGATCTTTTGAAATCAGGTTAATCACGTCCAGACGCAAGCCGTCCACGCCGCGATCGGCCCAGAACTCGCATACCTTTTTCAGCTCGGCGCGCACGGCCGGGTTTTCCCAGTTGAGATCCGCCTGCTCGGGCGCGAAGAGGTGCAGGTAATACTGCTCGCTCTCGGCGTGCCAGCGCCAGGCGTTGCCGCCAAACTTGGAGCGCCAGTTGTTGGGGAGCTGCTCCGGCGTGCCGTCGCACCAGATATAAAACTGACGATACGGGCTCTCTTTGTTCAGCGACTCGCGGAACCAGGCGTGCTGCGTCGAGGTGTGGTTAAACACCATGTCCAGAACAATGCGGATGCCGCGCGCGTGCGCCCTGGCAACCAGCTCGTCGAAATCATCCAGCGTGCCGTAGGCCGGGTCGATGGCGGTGTAATTCGCCACGTCGTAACCGTTATCCACCTGCGGGGAGATATAAAACGGCGTCAGCCAGATGGCGTCAATGCCGAGGGTTTTCAGGTAGTCCAGACGCTGCGTCACGCCGCGCAGATCGCCGGTGCCGCTGCCGGTAGTGTCCTGGAAACTCTTTGGGTAAATCTGATAGATGACGCCATTCTGCCACCAGTGAGGAAGGGTATTCATAGTGCGTTCCTGCAAATGCGAAGGGGCGCAACTGCGCCCCGAAAGAAGAAGTTAAACAATCTGTAACGAGCCCTGACGGAACTTGCGCTGGTACACCACGGTGGTGAGCGCCATTGGGACGATAATCGCAATGGCCATCGCCAGGGCAAACACCTGCCAGTAAGCCGGCTGGATGGAGAGGATGCCCGGCAGGCCACCGACGCCAATCCCGTTTGCCATCACGCCGTTCAGACCACACACCAGGCCTGCCAGACCGGAACCGATCATCGCGCAGAGCATCGGGAAGCGGTATTTCAGGTTGATACCGTACATCGCCGGTTCGGTGACGCCGAGGTAGGCAGAGATGGCTGCCGGAACGGAGATCTCACGCTCGTTATGTTTACGGCTGACGATGATGATGCCGGTCACCGCCGACGCCTGCGCAATGTTAGACAGGGCGATAATCGGCCAGACAGGCGTGCCGCCGAGGCTTTGAATCATCTGCATGTCGATAGCCAGCGTGGTCTGGTGAACGCCGGTGATCACCAGCGGGGCGTACAGGAAGCCAAACAGCGCGGCACCAATCGGCGCGAAGCTGCCGGTCATCAGGTGACGTACCGCGAAGGCCACGCCGTCGCCAATCATGCGGCCAAACGGACCGATAAAAGCGTGTGCCAGGAACACGGCAATAATCAGCGAACAGACCGGCACCACCACCAGATAGAGGTAATCCGGCACGATGCGTTTTAAACGCGTTTCAATAAAGCCCAGCGCCAGACCCGCCAGCAGGGCCGGAATAACCTGCGCCTGGTAACCGACTTTGGCGATGGTAAACAGGCCGAAGTTCCACACCTCAGGCACCTGCTGACCAAGTAAGTAAGCGTTCATTAACTGTGGAGAGACCAGCGTGACGCCCAGCACGATACCGAGAATCGGCGTGCCGCCCATTTTGCGCACCGCGGACCAGCAAATCCCAACCGGCAGATAGAAGAAGATCGCTTCACCAATCAGCCACAGGAAATCGTAGATGCTTTGCAGCGCCGGGTACATCTGCGCCAGGGTTTTGCCGTCACTCATCGGCACATCACCGATGACGTTACGGAAACCTAAAATTAAGCCCCCGCTGATCAGCGCCGGCAGCAGCGGGAAGAAAATTTCCGCGAAGTGGGAAATCAGCTGCTCGTGCCACTTCATGTTCTGGCGCGCGGCCTTCTTTGCCTGCTCTTTATCGGCAGAAGAGTGCCCGGTTGTCGCCAGCAGAGCCTGATAGTAATCGCCCACTTCGGTACCAATAACGACCTGGAACTGCCCGGCGTTGGTGAAGCAGCCTTTAACCATGGAAAGTTCTTCAATGGCCTTCGGGTTGGCTTTGGCCGGATCGTTCAGCACGAAGCGCAGGCGGGTAATGCAATGGCTGACGGTGGCGATGTTCTCGCGACCGCCGACCAGGACGATCAGCCGATCGATATCTGCTTGTTTGACTTTACTCATCATGAAACCTCATGACAGATGGTGAGGGGGGTGTAATGACCTGAGCGCAAGCCTACTCCTTCAGCGGGACGGCGAAAATGGGAACGTTCCCGAAATCGGGCGAAGATCACAATAATCTGTTTTATGGGGATTACGAAAGGTGAGCGGGAATGACGATCCGACGCGGCTCTGAACGCCCGTTGATCTGCTCGATCAACTGTGTGGCGGCCTGTCTGCCGGACTCGGCGTAGCCTGGATCGACGGTGATGATCTCCGGGTGCAGGAATTTCATCAGCGGCGTACTGCCCACGCTCGCCACCTGCAGGTTATCGATGTGCTGCTCCTGCAGATATTTGCTGGCACCCAGCGCAAGGGTATCCGTGGCGCACACCAGCGCGGTGGTCTGCGGCGTCAGGACGCTGGCAACCTGCTCGTAACCCTGCTTCATGCCCAGCCCCGGCAGAGAGGCCACGGCGGAGAGATTGTGGTTTTTGCAAAAGGCCAGGTAGGCCTCATGACGACGCTTACCGGTGGTGACATCCGCGTGCGGTACGCCCAGATAGCTGATGTGGCGATGGCCTTCTTCGTACAGGCGCTGCATCAGAGTGATAATCGCGCCCTCGTCGTCATAACAGACGGAGGCAAACCCGCTGGCATCGCGAGCCAGCAGCACCAGCGAAGGCTGCCAGGGTTTCAGCATCTCGTCTTTAATGCCGGTAAAACCAAACAGCACCACGCCGTCAATGTTGCGCCGCTGGAGCATACCCAGATGCTCTTCAACCAGTTGCACAGAGAACTGACTCTCCATCATGATCGGGTCATAGCCCTGCTCATAGAAGGCGGGCAGCATGGTCTGCACGGCGAGGTTTTCAGACAGAGAGTCCAGACGCGAGACAATGATGGCGACGACTTTGTCACTCTGCCCGCGCATGGCGCGCGCGGAGCGGGAAGGGGAAAACCCGTGCTGATTCATGACCGCCTCAACGCGCTCGCGGGTGCGTTCGCTGACACCACTTTCGTTGTTCAGCACGCGTGAGACAGTCGATTTCCCCACGCCGCTTAAACGCGCGATGTCTTTAATCGTAAGGCGGTTCTGCATGCTGTATTCCCTGTAACAACGACGATTTAGTGAATTGAGCCTAATGCTATAGCGCGATTTCGCTATGGGCAAAGTCTGGTTTACGTTCGGTTTATTTGCAGGGGGGTATAATACCGCCCGAATCGTCACAAGGGGTACGCTTAAATCCTTATACTGCGCGGCGACACCCTACTTTTTACTTACCGGAGGCTTCATGGATCCCGATCCCACACCTCTCCTGAACGGGAGAATGCGTTCTTTCCGGTAAGCCAGTCTGTTGCTGACTCACCGGAGATGTGAGGCAGCAACGTCCTAAACGTTCCTGCTTGAAAAATTGAGTGCCTCTCAGGTACGGCCTTGCCACGCCTGAAGGAAATGCTGCGTCCGCATTCGCGGATGCGGAGGAATGACTATGTTTAAAAATATTACCCGGCAGCTGCAGGCCCTGCTGAGCCGCCACCTGCCACACCGTCTTGTTCAGCGCGACCCCCTGCCAAACGCCAAAAACATGGCGGGCACCGCGATCCCCGCGTCCCTGACCGAGCGCTGCCTGAATGTGGCGGCAATGGATGAAAACGAAGTCTGGCGCGCCTTTGGCGGACACCCGGAAGGGCTAAACGCGGCCGAAGTGGAAAAAATCCGCGCCGTGCACGGCGATAACCAGATCCCGGCGCAAAAGCCGTCTCCGTGGTGGGTGCATCTGTGGCTCTGCTACCGCAACCCGTTCAACCTGCTGCTGACGGTGCTTGGCATCATTTCCTACGCGACGGAAGATCTGTTTGCCGCAGGCGTGATTGCTCTGATGGTGGGCATTTCCACGCTGCTGAACTTTATTCAGGAGGCCCGCTCCACCAAAGCGGCGGATGCCCTGAAGGCAATGGTCAGCAACACCGCGACCGTCTCGCGTGTGATTAACGATCTCGGCGAAAACGCCTGGGTGGAGCTGCCTATCGACCAGCTGGTGCCGGGCGATCTGGTGAAGCTGGCGGCAGGGGACATGATCCCGGCGGATTTACGCATCATCCAGGCGCGCGATCTGTTCGTCGCGCAGGCCTCCCTGACCGGGGAGTCCCTGCCCGTTGAAAAGGTGGCGCGCAGCCGTGACCCGCAGCAGATGAACCCGCTCGAGTGCGACACCCTGTGCTTTATGGGGACCACGGTGGTCAGCGGCACGGCGCAGGCGATTGTCACCGCTACAGGGGGCAACACCTGGTTCGGACAGCTTGCCGGGCGCGTCAGCGAGCAGGAGAGCGAGCCGAACGCCTTCCAGAAAGGGATTGGCCGCGTCAGCATGCTGCTGATCCGCTTTATGATGGTAATGACGCCTATTGTGCTGCTGATCAACGGCTACACCAAAGGCGACTGGTGGGAAGCGGCGCTGTTCGCGCTCTCCGTGGCCGTTGGCCTGACGCCTGAAATGCTGCCGATGATTGTCACCTCCACGCTGGCGCGCGGGGCGGTGAAGCTCTCTAAACAGAAAGTGATCGTTAAACACCTCGACGCCATTCAAAACTTTGGCGCGATGGACATCCTCTGCACCGATAAAACCGGCACCCTGACGCAGGATAAAATCGTGCTGGAGAACCACACCGATATCTCCGGCAAAACCAGCGAGCGCGTCCTGCACAGCGCGTGGCTGAACAGCCATTACCAGACCGGGCTGAAAAACCTGCTCGACGTCGCGGTGCTGGAAGGGGTGGATGAAGAGTCCGCCCGCACGCTCTCCGGCCGCTGGCAGAAGGTGGATGAGATCCCGTTCGACTTTGAGCGCCGCCGTATGTCGGTGGTGGTGAGCGAGCAGACGGACGTGCATCAGCTGATCTGCAAAGGGGCGCTGCAGGAGATCCTCAACGTGTCGACGCAGGTTCGCTATAACGGTGACATCGTGCCGCTGGACGACACCATGCTGCGCCGCATTAAACGCGTCACCGACAACCTGAACCGTCAGGGGCTGCGCGTGGTGGCGGTCGCCAGCAAGTTCCTGCCTGCGCGGGAGGGGGACTATCAGCGTATCGACGAATCCGATCTGATCCTTGAGGGTTACATCGCCTTCCTCGATCCGCCGAAAGAGACCACCGCACCGGCGCTGAAGGCGCTGAAGGCGAGCGGTATTACCGTCAAAATTCTCACCGGCGACAGCGAGCTGGTGGCGGCTAAAGTGTGCCATGAAGTGGGGCTGGACGCGGGCGACGTGGTGGTGGGGAGCGATATTGAACACCTCTCGGATGACGAGCTGGCGAAGCTTGCCCAGCGCACCACGCTGTTTGCCCGCCTGACGCCGATGCACAAAGAGCGCATCGTCACCCTGCTTAAGCGCGAAGGGCACGTGGTGGGCTTTATGGGCGACGGCATCAACGACGCGCCCGCGCTGCGTGCGGCGGATATCGGTATCTCCGTGGACGGGGCGGTGGATATCGCCCGCGAAGCGGCGGATATCATTCTGCTGGAAAAGAGCCTGATGGTGCTGGAGGAGGGCGTGATCGAAGGACGCCGTACCTTTGCCAACATGCTCAAGTACATCAAAATGACCGCCAGCTCCAACTTCGGTAACGTCTTCAGCGTGCTGGTGGCGAGCGCGTTTCTGCCGTTCCTGCCGATGCTGCCGCTGCATCTGCTGATCCAGAATCTGATGTACGACGTGTCTCAGGTGGCGATCCCGTTTGATAACGTTGACGACGAGCAGATCCAGAAGCCACAGCACTGGAACCCAGCGGATCTGGGGCGCTTTATGCTGTTCTTTGGGCCGATCAGCTCCATCTTCGACATTCTGACCTTCTGTCTGATGTGGTTCGTGTTCCACGCCAACACCCCGGAACATCAGACGCTGTTCCAGTCCGGCTGGTTCGTGGTAGGCCTGCTGTCGCAGACGCTGATTGTGCATATGATCCGCACGCGTCGTATCCCGTTCATTCAGAGCCGCGCGGCGTGGCCGCTGATTGTGATGACGGGGATTGTGATGGCGCTCGGCATCGCGCTGCCGTTCTCACCGCTGGCAAGCTACCTGCAGCTGCAGGCGCTGCCGCTGAGCTACTTCCCGTGGCTGGTGGCGATCCTCGCCGGTTATATGGTGCTGACGCAGATGGTGAAAGGGATTTATGCGCGTCGGTATGGGTGGCAGTAAAAACATACCTTTACCCTCACCCTAACCCTCTCCCTGGAAGGGAGAGGGGACCGCTCGGTGCCGCCTTTCACCCTCGCCCCTTTGGGGAGAGGGCCGGGGTGAGGGGACTGGCTTTCCTCTCAAATTCAACAACCTGTGATCTCCGTCGGCGCATTCGCTTGACGACAAATTGAGCGCATGTTAACAGAATGTTTTGCCTTTATTTGGCCCGTCAGATAAGGAACATTCATGTTACGGTACAGTCTCTTAACCGCCGGGCTGATGCTCGGCGCCTCTGCCTTTGCCG
Organism: Enterobacter asburiae; assembly: GCF_008080435.1. Classification (GTDB taxonomy): domain Bacteria; phylum Pseudomonadota; class Gammaproteobacteria; order Enterobacterales; family Enterobacteriaceae; genus Enterobacter; species Enterobacter asburiae_C. The sequence continues at coordinate 60,775 of NZ_VRKN01000012.1, forward strand.
CCCCGGCAGGCGATCTCCCCTTAATGCCCTGGCCTGCGAAGGTCGAGCGCCCGACGACCCAGGGCACGCTGGTGCTCAGCAACAACGTATCCATTAGCGTCAGCGGGGACGATCTCGGTGACGCCGTCAACCGCCTGCGCCAGCGCATTGCCCTGCAAACCGGCTGGACGCTGCAGCCTCAGGCTGAAAAGCCCAACAAACCGACCATCCGCATCGCGATTGCCAAAAAGGTCAAACCGCAGCCGCTGCCGGACAGCGATGAGAGCTATAAACTCACGGTGGATGCCAACGGCGTTGATATATCCGCCAACACCCGCTTCGGCGCATTGCGCGCCATGGAAACCCTGCTCCAGCTGATGCAGAACGGGGCGGAAAACACCTCGCTGCCGTGGGTCACCATTGAAGATTCGCCGCGCTTCCCGTGGCGCGGGCTGCTGCTGGACTCGGCGCGCCACTTTATCCCGCTGGTGGATATTAAGCGTCAGATCGACGGCATGGCCGCGGCGAAACTCAACGTTCTGCACTGGCACCTGACCGACGATCAGGGCTGGCGCTTTAGCTCAAAGCGCTACCCTAAGCTGACGCAGCTTGCCAGCGACGGGCTGTTCTACACGCCAGAGCAGATGCGCGAGGTGGTTCGTTACGCCGCCGAGCGCGGCATTCGCGTGGTGCCGGAGATCGACATGCCGGGGCACGCCTCGGCGATTGCCGTGGCCTATCCGGAGCTGATCAGCGCCCCGGGGCCGTACGCCATGGAGCGCCACTGGGGCGTGCTGAAGCCGGTGCTGGATCCGACGAAAGACGCAACCTACGCCTTTGCCGACGCGATGGTCAGCGAACTGGCGGCGATCTTCCCCGATCCGTATCTGCATATCGGCGGTGATGAGGTGGACGACAGCCAGTGGAAAGCGAACACGGCCATCCAGCAATTTATGCGCGATAACAAGCTGGCGGACAGCCACGCGCTGCAGGCTTACTTCAACCGCAAGCTGGAGTCCATTCTCGAGAAGCATCACCGCCAGATGGTCGGCTGGGATGAGATCTCCCATCCTGACCTGCCGAAAAGCATTCTGATCCAGTCCTGGCAGGGGCAGGACGCGCTGGGGCAGGTGGCGCAGAACGGCTACAAGGGCATTCTCTCTACCGGTTTCTACCTCGACCAGCCCCAGTCCACCGCCTATCACTATCGCAACGAAATTGTCCCGCAGGGGCTGGACGGCGTGGATGTGATTGCGGACACCGACAGCGCCCAGAGCTGGGCCTTCACCATGCCGCGCCTGAAGGGCAAGCCGGTGGAGGGGAGCTTCACGCTGGTGAAAGGGGATGCCGGCTGGCGCGGATTTATTGATTTTGCCGGGAAATCCCGCCGTGCGGTGCAGGATATTGAATGGCGCGACGACAACCAGGTCACGTTTACCGTCGACACCTGGATGGGGGAAACGCGTCCGGTCGTCTCCGTTGATAACGATAAGTTGAGCGGTTATTTCCTTGTCGGGAATACGCGCTACCCAATCAGCGGCACGCGTCTGGACGAGGTGCCGAAAGGCATTCCGCCCGTTGTACCGGACGTGGCGAATCAGGCCAATCTGCTCGGCGGTGAAGCCGCGCTGTGGGCGGAAAACGTGGTGGCGCCGGTACTGGATATCCGCCTGTGGCCGCGCACCTTTGCGGTGGCGGAGCGGCTGTGGTCCGCGCAGGACGTCAACGATGTCGACAACATGTACACCCGCCTGCAGGCGATGGACAGCTGGTCGACGGTATCGGTCGGGCTACAGCAGCATACCCAGCAGCAGGTGCAGTTCACGCGCCTCGCCGGCAATGCCGACACGCTGCCGCTGCAGATCCTCGCGCAGGCGCTGGAGCCCGCGCAGTATTACACCCGTCAGCACCTGAAGTTCCAGGCCGGAAATTATCATCAGTTCGAACCGCTTAACCGCTTCGCGGATGCGCTTAACGCCGAAAGCGCCACCGTGCGCCAGATGCACAAATGGGCGGACCGTCTGGTGAGCGACGCGGAAGACGCGGAAAGCGCCGACGCGCTGCGCCACGTCTTTAACCGCTGGCAGAGCAACACCAGCGACGCGCTGGCGTTAAGCGAAAACAGCTATCAGCTGAAGGCGATGAAGCCGGTGATCCAGGAGGTGGATAAACTGGCCTCGATTGGCCTGAGGCTGACGGATCTGGTGGCGCGTCAGGGCACGCTGGATGATAAAGAGATCGCGTCGATTCAAAGCGAGCTGGATAACGCGGCGAAGGTTCAGGATGAAGTGGTGATTGCGGCGGTGTATCCGCTGGAGACGCTGCTCAGGGCGACGCGGAATCAGTAGCAGGTCATAAAAAAAGGCAGCCCAGGCTGCCTTAACTTCGACAAAGCGAATTAGCGACGTACGGCAATTGCTTCGATTTCAATTTTCACGTCTTTTGGCAGACGGGCCACTTCCACGCAGGAGCGTGCCGGGAAGGTGGCGTTGTGCTCGGTGAAGAATGCTTCGTAGGTGGCGTTAACGGTCGCGAAATCGTTCAGATCTTTCACGAAAACGGTGGTTTTCACGATATCACCCACTTTCAGACCCGCTGATTCAACGATCGCCTGCACGTTTTCCAGCGACTGACGCGCCTGTGCCGCGACATCTTCCGGCACCGCGCCGGTTTTTGGGTTCACCGGGATCTGCCCGGAAGTGATGATCATGCTGCCAAGATCAACGCCCTGAACGTAAGGGCCGATAGCCGCTGGTGCATTTTCCGTCGCGAGTACTTTGCTCATGTTTTCTCCAGAATTACAGCGTTAAGAATGTTCCCGGCCATTATAACAGCCGGGATTTCATTACCAACCTCAATTAGTTGGCCAGCACCACATAATGAGAAAACTCTTTTTCGCAGTATTTGCATTTGAGCGCGATATCATCGGCGCGTTTTTTCACTGCAAAGCTGGAGTAAACCGGCTCGGCATGGCTGATGCAGTTGCTGTTCGGGCAGACCAGCACGCGCTCGATGCGATCCGGCAGGCTCGGACGGGATTTGCCGACCACTTCATACTCGTCGATGCGGTTGACGGTGGCGTCCGGCGCGTACAGCGACAGCTGGTTGACCTGCTCGTCGGTCAGGAAAGTATTCTCGATTTTAATCAGGTCTTTGCGGCCCATCTCGCCCGACGGCAGGTTCAGGCCGATGGTGATGCGCTGGTCGGTTTCGGTCAGTTTGAACAGCGTCAGCAGCTTAAAGCCCACCTGCGCAGGGATGTGGTCAATCACGGTGCCACGCTTGATGGCTTCAACCTGGAGTTTGTTATCGTGTGTCATGGTCGTTTCCCCTTACAGTGCCAATTCGCGATTCAGAACCAGTGCCAGTAACGCCTGGCGGGCGAAGATGCCGTTCCCGGCCTGCTGGAAGTACCAGGCGTGCGGCGTTTTATCCACGTCTGTGGTGATCTCATCAATGCGCGGCAGCGGGTGCAGCACCTTCATGTTGTCGCGCGCGCCCTCAAGGTCGCTGGCGCGCAGCACGAACTGCGCCTTCACGTTGGCGTATTCGGACGGGTCCAGACGCTCTTTCTGCACGCGGGTCATGTAGAGAATATCCACGTGGCTCATCACCTCTTCGATGCTGGCGTGCAGGCTCCACTGAATGCCTTTCTCATCCAGCATGTCGAGAATGTACTGCGGCATCGCCAGCGCGTCCGGGGCGATGAAGAAGAAGCGGTTGCCGTTAAATTTCGCCAGCGCCTGGGTCAGGGAGTGGACGGTGCGGCCATATTTCAGGTCACCAACCATGGCGATATTCAGGTTCTCGAGCTTGCCCTGCGTCTCCTGAATAGTGAACAGATCCAGCAGGGTCTGCGTCGGGTGCTGGTTGGCACCGTCACCGGCGTTCAGCACTGGAATGCCGCCGGAAAACTCGGTCGCCAGACGCGCCGCGCCTTCCTGCGGATGGCGCATCACAATCGCGTCGACGTAGGTGCTGATCACTGAAATGGTATCCGCCAGGGTCTCGCCTTTTTTACCCAGCGACGTGTTGCTGCTGTCTGAGAAACCCACCACGCTCGCGCCCAGGCGGTGCATGGAGGTCTCAAAGGAGAGGCGGGTGCGGGTCGAGGCTTCGAAGAAGCAGCTCGCAATCACCTTGTGCTTCAGCAGCTCCGGTTGCGGATTGGCCTTCAGTTTTGCCGCGGTTTCCAGAACCAGTTCCAGCTCTTCGCGGCTGAGGTCGTTTATGGAAATGATGTGTTTTTGATAAAGCGGATTCATGTTTATCTCCTGACGCCGGGCAAAAAAAAGCCCCTCAAATGAGGGGCTCTGGGAATAGGTTGAGCAACGGGAAGAAAAACGGCAGGCCAGCGTCTGATTTCAGACGCGGTAAGACGTTATGTCGTACACGCTTGACCATGCTTCCTCCCGGCAAATTGTCGGGCATTATACGCAGCTCGCTTTTCGGATCAAGCGATTTAATGCACGCTTTACTCAATGCAAACGGTTCTTTATGAATATTAATGCGTTCTGAGTAAATAATTAATTTGCTTGTGAACCAATGCGGTGCGCTTCACCACCCGGGGAGCGACCCAGACGATACTGCTGCCAGCCACCACGCCTAAAATTTCCGGTAGCTGGTGATAATCCAGAATACGCGCCACCGCGCGGCCATATCCGGCAACGGTATGAACAAGGATAAACTCGCTATTATGCTCGACGCTGACCACCATTTCGGACACGGTACGCGCGGCGTCGGGGGCAGGGCGCAGCTGGGGATTCAGCGAATAAATCTTTAGCCCTTTGGCATTTCGAATTTTTATGACGCCGAGCAATTTAAGCAGACGTGAAACGGTGGACTGGCTGATGGTCTCAAAACCACGTTCCTGCAAATCCCGGCGGATCTCCTCCTGAGAGAGATAACTCTTTTCTGCGATCAGGCGCTGGCAGACCGTCAGCTGTAGTTGCTCTTTGGGAGAGTACTCTTCGTAATCCATCATAGTTCCCATATCAGTTCCCGAAATAACCGGTGGCACCGCACCGATCCGTAGGCCGGATAAGCGCAGCGCCATCCGGCAAATCACAACAAGGCACCCAGGCTTAACGCCACCATAATCACCACCGTTAAAATGCCCAGCAGCGGCGCCACCCATTTCAGATAACGCACGTAGGGCACACGGGCGATAGCCAGCCCGCCCATCACGACGGCAGAGGTGGGAGTGACCAGGTTAACGATACCGGAGGCCGACTGGTAAGCCGTAACCACCAGGTCGCGGTTGACGTTAGCGAAATCGGCAAGCGGTGCCATGATCGGCATCGTCAGAACGGCCAGGCCGGACGAAGAAGGCACAAGAAACGACAGCACCACTTCCAGCCAGTACATCACGTTGATGAACGCCACCGTCGATAACCCGCTGACCAGCCCTTCCGCGCTGTGCAAAATGGTGTGGGTAATCATGCCCTTATCCATGATGACTACGATACCGCGCGCGATGCCGATAATCAGCGCGACGCCCAGCAAATCTCGCGCGCCGTTGATAAACGTCGACGTCAGCTCCTCTTCGCTCATGCGGGCAATCAGGCCGACGATAATCGCGCTGGCGAGAAACACCGCTGAGATCTCCGCCATCCACCAGCCCAGCACCGCCACGCCGTAGATCATCACCGCGAAGGCGAGGGCGAAAATCACCAGGATGATTTTGCGCACCGGAGTAAATTCCAGCGACTGTTCGCCCTTGTCGCCGAGGAAATGGGCGCGGTTCTCTTCCTGTTTGTCTGCGACGATAGAGAGGGAAGGATCCTGGCGCACCTTACGGGCGTAACGCATCACCCACGCCACGCAGATGACCCAGCCAATCACCAGCAGCGCCACGCGCAGGGCGATACCGTTGGTGAAGGGGATCCCGGCGGCGTTGGCGGCGATCACCGTGGCAAACGGGTTAATGGTGGAGCCGAGCGTGCCGATCCCCGCCCCGAGCAGCACGGTGGAGGCGGCGACCACCGGATCGAAACGGGCGGCCAGCATCACCGGCACCAGCAGGGTGTAGAACGGCAGCGACTCCTCGGCCATGCCGTAAATCGTGCCGCCTGCGGCAAACAGCGCCATCAGGATCGGGATCATCCACTCCTCGCGTCCGCGCAGCCGGGTGGTGACGCGTTCGATCCCGGCGTCAATCGCCCCGGTTTTGGTGACGATCCCGAGAAATCCCCCGATGATCAGAATAAACAGCGCCACGTCGATCGCTCCGGCCTGGCCGGAAACCGGATCGTACAGCCCGGCGATGGGCGCCATCAGGACGGAAACCAGCCCCTGCGGATGCGCCGCCACGTGGGCGTACGTTCCGGCAATCGGGACTTCTTTACCGAGGGTTTCGTTCATCGCCATCTGGTACTGACCGGCGGGGACGACCCAGCTCAGCGCCGCCACAACGGCAATCAGAAAAAAGAGAATGGTGTAAGCGGAGGGAAACTTAAACTTGCCCATGATGTGCTCCTTAAACCCGGCGCACCCTGCGGCGCGCCGGGCGGTGATTAGTCGCCGAGTGTCGCCACCATGACCGCTTTAATGGTGTGCATGCGGTTCTCTGCTTCGTCGAAGACGATGGAGTTCGGTGATTCGAAGACCTCTTCCGTCACCTCCAGTCCCTTCAGGCCGTACGCCATCTCGATCTCGCGACCCACTTTGGTGTGCTCGTTGTGGAACGCCGGCAGGCAGTGCATGAACTTAACGTTTGGGTTACCGGTGGCTTTCATCACCTGCGCGTTAATCTGATACGGCTTCATCAGGCTGACGCGCTCGGCCCAGGCTTCCTTCGGCTCGCCCATGGAGACCCACACGTCGGTGTAGAGGAAATCGGTTCCCCGCACGCCTTCTTCCACGTCGTCGGTCAGCGTGATGCGCGCGCCCGTCTCTTTGGCGATGGCACGGCACTGTTCAACCAGACCGGCTTCCGGCCAGAAGGATTTCGGCGCGACGAGGCGGATATCCATCCCCATCTTGGCCGCCCCGACCATCAGGGAGTTGCCCATGTTGTTGCGCGCGTCGCCAAGATAGGCAAAGCTCAGCTCCGGCAGGGTTTTGCCCGGCGCGTGCTCGAGCATGGTCATCAGGTCGGCGAGGATTTGCGTTGGGTGGAACTCGTCGGTCAGGCCGTTCCACACCGGCACACCAGCATATTCGCCCAGTTCTTCGACGATGGCCTGTCCATAGCCGCGGTATTCGATGCCGTCATACATGCGGCCCAGCACGCGGGCGGTGTCTTTCATCGACTCTTTATGGCCGATCTGCGATCCGCTTGGCCCCAGGTAGGTGACCTGCGCGCCCTGGTCAAACGCGCCCACTTCAAAGGCGCAACGGGTGCGGGTGGAGGTTTTTTCAAAAATCAGGGCGATGTTTTTCCCGACCAGGGTTTGCTTTTCACGCCCGGCTTTTTTGGCGGCTTTCAGCTCGATGGCGAGGTCGATCAGGTACTGGATCTCTGCCGGGGTGTAGTCCAGCAGTTTCAGGAAGTTGCGGTTTTTCAGGTTAATGGTCATGTGGGAAATCCTTTTTAAATAAGTGTTCAGTTACGAATCAACGTGCCTTTCTCGCCTGCCAGAATCTCCGCGCCGTCGGCCAGCGCGCCGATCCCAGCAATGCCGTTGCAGGCCTCAACAAACTCGCGGCAGGCGGCCACTTTCGGCCCCATAGAACCGGCGTCGAACTGCATGCCTCTGAGCAGCTCCGGCGTCACCTGCGCCAGCGGGCGCTGGGTCGGCTTGCCCCAGTCGAGGTACACCGCGTCGGCATCGGTCAGGATCAACAGGGCGTCGGCCTCGATCTGCCTCGCCAGCAGGGCGGCGGAGAGGTCTTTGTCGATCACCGCCTCAATGCCGCGATAGCCGTTGGCGTTTTCCACCACCGGCACGCCGCCGCCGCCGTTGCAGATCACCAGATGGTCACGCTGGATCAGCGCCGTGATGGCGTCGCTCTCGACGATGCGCTTCGGCTGTGGCGACGGCACCACGCGGCGGACGTAGCTCCCGTCGGCCTTAAACACCCAGCCTTTTTCCGCGGCCAGCGCTTTTGCCTGGGCTTCGCTGTACACCGGGCCGATGTATTTGGTCGGGTTGCTGAAGGCCGGGTCGGCGGCGTCCACTTCCACCTGCGTCAGCAGGACGCTCACCTCGCGCTGCGGCAGGTTGTTTTTCAGCGCCTGCTGGAGCATGTAGCCGATCATTCCCTGGCTTTCGGCACCGAGAACGTCCAGCGGGTAGGGCGTCACTTTGTCGTAGGCGCTGTTCTGCAGCGCCAGCAGCCCGACCTGCGGGCCGTTGCCGTGCACCAGCACCACGCGCCACTGTTCCGTCAGCCCGGCGATGGTGCGAGCGGCCTGCTCGATGTTCTGGCGCTGGATTTCCGCTTCCAGCGGCTCGCCGCGTTTCAACAACGCATTACCGCCGAGGGCCACAACCAGAGTGGGTTTTCGTTCCATGATGGCTCCTTAAATTCCGTCGCGTTCCAGTGGGCAGCTCATGCAGCGCGCGCCGCCGCGACCGCGTCCGAGTTCGTCGCCAGGGATGGGCAGCACGGTGATGCCCGCTTTGTCGTACTTCTCGTTGGTCCAGACGTTGCGCTCGTAGCCAATCACCACGCCCGGACGAATGGTCAGCACGTTGTTGGCGTCGTTCCACTGTTCGCGTTCGGCTTCAAAGGCATCGCCGCCGGTGGTGATCAGGCGCACCTGGGTAATGCCGAGCGCTTTCTCGATGGCGTGCAGCAGGTCGGTTTCCTGGGTGCGCAGCAGGCCGCCGCGTCCGTCCGGGGTGAGCGTCCAGCACTGGGCGTCTTTGCGCACCACTTCCGGGTAGACGGAGAAGGTGTCCACGTCGATGTGGGTCATGACGGTGTCGAGGTGCATGCAGGAGCGGTGTTTTGGCAGCTCAACGGCGATCACGCGCTCGGCCTGACGGTGTTTGAACAGGCTGTTGGCGAGGAACTCCACGCCCTGCGGCGTCGTGCGCTCGGACATGCCGATCAATACGGCACCACGACCAATCACTAATACGTCGCCGCCTTCTAAGGTGGCGTGGTCGTAATTAATATTCTCATCGCCGAAATACTTAATAAAATCGCCGTCGGTAAACGCCGGGTGCCAGCGATATATTGCCCGCAGGTTATTGGTTTCACGCTGACGCGCCGGTTTCGCCATGGGGTTAATAGAGACGCCGTTATAAATCCAGCAGGAGGTATCGCGGGTAAATAAATGGTTCGGCAGCGGCTTCATAATAAAGTCATTCGCTGTGTGGGTATCCACCACCATATTTTTAATGGCCGCCGGAATTTCACCGTAAGTTAATCCACCGCTTAAACGCCGCGCCAGTTCTCGGTGTGGCATATCCGCCAGCCAGCCACGCACGTCACTCGCAAAGGTTGGCCCGAGGCGGTAGTCAGAGATTTGTGTATCCAGCAGCCAGGATTTCGCTTCTGCAATATCAAGGGTTTGTGTCAGAAGGTCGGTCAACAGCAGGACTTCCACACCCTGCTCGCGCAGCGTGTTTGCGAAAATGTCATGCTCCTCACCCGCCCGTTCAACAGAGAGCACGTCATCGAAAAGCAACTCCTGACAGTTTGATGGCGTTAAACGTTTCAGACTTAAATTTGGGCGGTGCAGCATAACGCTACGCAATTGACCAATTTCAGAACCGACGTAATGCTTTTCCATAATTATTCCTTTAACTGTTTTTCAGAATAAAAAGGGCATGCGCCATGTGATGTATTTAATTGCATGGCGGCTAAGCTCAATTGATTTCGTGATTCATACTAGGCAGTTAAATAATTCGTATTGTGATGTTGCTCACGCGAAATAGGATATTAAGAGGTTTATTTTCATTTGCATGATTCGCATCAGATAATGATTAATTTCATATTATTGATGGGTGAATAGCTAAGCAGGATCCGGTGGCATTATTTGAGGTTGTTATTATTTTGTAGATTTTAATTTTTTGAAATATATTGTTATATCGTTGATTTTAAATGATAAATATCATGCATAAGAATGGCTATGCAATTAACGTAATTAACTATTTTTGACTTAAGAAAAATAAATAAATAATTATGGTTTTTTAGAGCAAATTATCAAAACAGTAAAGTGTGAGACGGTAACGGGTTTTGTTAATTAGAGTGAATGATCAAGAGGTTAGAACAGTCGCGCGATAAGCGCTGATCGAGGTTATGCATAACCCCTGCATAATTGCCTGGGCAGGATTAACAGATAGTTAACACCTTTTCCGATAAACATGCGCTCGCGCAAACCTCTTCCAAAAAGGGCTGGTATGGCAGCCTGGATTCTCGTATAAAAGATAAAAATGAAACATTGTTTTATATTGAGGGTTGAAACATGATTATCGGCAACATCCACCATCTGCAGTCCTGGCTGCCTGACGAGCTGCGTCAGGCGATTGAGCACATTAAAGCGCACGTCACCGACGCCACGCCGCTCGGTAAACACGACATCAATGGTAACAGCCTGTTTTATCTGGTCTCCGAAGACACGACCCAGCCGTTCGCCGAGCGCCGCGCCGAGTTCCACGCGCGTTATCTGGACATCCAGATTGTGATGCAGGGTCAGGAAGGGATGACCTTCAGCACCCTGCCGCACGGCGCGCCGGAGACCGACTGGCTGGCGGACAAAGACATCGCGTTCCTGCCGGCAGGTGAGCAGGAGAAAACCGTGGTGCTGAGCGAAGGGGACTTTGTGGTGTTCTGGCCGGGCGAAGTGCACAAGCCGCTGTGCGCGGTTGGGGCGCCTGCTAAGGTCAGGAAAGTGGTCGTTAAAATGTTGGTTGCAAGGTAAAAGCAAAAACGGCAACCCTGTTGTCGTTTTTTAGTGTTTTCTCCCTCTCCCTGTGGGAGAGGGCCGGGGTGAGGGCATCAGGCCGCACTTACTAATATGTGATCCAGCTTAAATTTCCCGCACTCCTTCCTCATCTCCCATTTACCTGCCCTTTTTCTGCGTCGTAGTATGATCGTTAAATTAACGAACGCTGTTCTATAATGTAGAACAAAATGATTCAGCAAGGAGATCTCATGCCGCAGTCCGCGTTGTTCACGGGAATCATTCCCCCAGTCTCCACCATTTTCACCGCCGATGGTCAGCTTGATAAGCAGGGCACCGCCGCGCTGATCGACGATCTGATCCGTGCGGGCGTTGACGGCCTGTTCTTCCTGGGCAGCGGCGGCGAGTTCTCCCAGCTCAACGCCGAAGAGCGTAAAACCATTGCCCGCTTTGCTATCGATCATGTCGATCGTCGGGTGCCGGTACTGATCGGCACCGGCGGCACCAACGCCCGGGAAACCATTGAGCTGAGCCAGCACGCGCAGCAGGCGGGCGCTGACGGCATCGTGGTGATTAATCCCTACTACTGGAAAGTGTCGGAAGCGAACCTGATCCGCTATTTCGAGCAGGTGGCCGACAGCGTCACGCTGCCGGTGATGCTCTATAACTTCCCCGCGCTGACCGGGCAGGATCTGACCCCGGCGCTGGTCAAAACCCTCGCCGACTCGCGCAGCAACATCGTCGGCATCAAAGACACTATCGACTCCGTCGCCCACCTGCGCAGCATGATCCACACCGTCAAAGGCGCCCACCCGCACTTCACCGTGCTCTGCGGCTACGACGATCACCTCTTTAATACCCTGCTGCTCGGCGGCGACGGGGCGATCTCGGCCAGCGGCAACTTTGCTCCGCAGGTGTCGGTAAATCTTCTGAAAGCCTGGCGGGATAAAGACGTAGCGAAAGCGGCTGAGTATCATCAAACCCTGCTGCAAATCCCTCAGATGTATCAGCTGGATACGCCGTTTGTGAACGTCATTAAAGAGGCGATAGTGCTTTGTGGTCGCCCGATTTCAACGCACGTCCTGCCGCCAGCCTCGCCGCTGGATGAGCCGCGTAAGGCGCAGCTGAAAACTCTGTTACAACAGCTCAAGCTCTGCTGAGCCGGAGATAACGATGACCATTGAGAAAATTTTCACCCCGCAGGACGAGGCGTTTTATGCGGTGATCACCCACGCGGCGGGGCCGCAGGGCGCGCTGCCGCTGACCCCGCAGATGCTGATGGAATCTCCCAGCGGCAATCTGTTCGGCATGACGCAGAACGCCGGAATGGGCTGGGACGCCAACAGGCTGACGGGCAAAGAGGTGCTGATCATCGGCACCCAGGGCGGGATCCGCGCCGGGGACGGACGCCCGGTTGCGCTGGGCTACCACACCGGGCACTGGGAAATCGGCATGCAGATGCAGGCGGCCGCGAAGGAGATCACCCGCAACGGTGGGATCCCGTTTGCCGCCTTCGTCAGCGATCCGTGCGACGGGCGCTCTCAGGGCACGCACGGGATGTTCGACTCCCTGCCGTACCGCAACGATGCGGCGATTGTGTTTCGTCGTCTGATCCGCTCTTTGCCAACGCGCCGGGCGGTGATTGGCGTGGCAACCTGCGATAAAGGGCTGCCCGCCACCATGATTGCGCTGGCCGCTATGCACGACCTGCCGACCATTCTGGTGCCGGGCGGGGCGACGCTGCCGCCGACCGTGGGGGAAGATGCGGGCAAGGTGCAGACCATTGGAGCGCGCTTCGCCAACCACGAGCTGTCGTTGCAGGAGGCCGCTGAGCTGGGCTGTCGCGCCTGCGCGTCGCCGGGCGGCGGGTGTCAGTTCCTCGGCACGGCGGGCACCTCTCAGGTGGTCGCGGAAGCGCTGGGGCTGGCGCTGCCGCACTCCGCGCTGGCGCCGTCCGGGCAGGCGGTGTGGCTGGAGATCGCCCGCCAGTCGGCGCGCGCGGTCAGCGAGCTGGATAACCGCGGCATCACCACGCGCGATATCCTCACCGACAAAGCCATCGAAAACGCGATGGTGATCCACGCGGCGTTCGGCGGCTCCACCAATTTACTGCTGCACATTCCGGCCATCGCCCACGCGGCGGGCTGCACTATTCCGGACGTTGAACACTGGACGCGCATCAACCGCAAGGTACCGCGCCTGGTGAGCGTGCTGCCAAACGGCCCGGACTACCACCCGACCGTGCGAGCTTTCCTGGCGGGCGGCGTGCCGGAAGTGATGCTCCACCTGCGCGATCTCGGCCTGCTGCATCTGGATGCCATGACCGTGACCGGCCAGACGGTAGGCGAGAACCTCGACTGGTGGCAGGCTTCCGAGCGCCGTAAGCGCTTCCGCCAGTGCCTGCGCGAGCAGGACGGCGTGGAGCCGGATGACGTGATCCTGCCGCCGGAGAAGGCAAAAGCGAAAGGGCTGACCTCGACCGTCTGCTTCCCGACGGGCAACATCGCGCCGGAAGGATCGGTGATCAAGGCCACGGCGATTGACCCGTCGGTGGTGGATGACGATGGCGTTTACCGCCACACCGGCCGGGTGCGGGTGTTTGTCTCCGAAGCGCAGGCAATTAAGGCCATCAAGCGGGAAGAGATTATGCAGGGCGATATCATGGTGGTGATCGGCGGCGGACCGTCCGGCACCGGCATGGAAGAGACCTACCAGTTGACCTCTGCGCTGAAACATATCTCCTGGGGGAAAACGGTATCGCTCATTACCGATGCGCGCTTCTCGGGCGTGTCGACGGGGGCCTGCTTCGGCCACGTATCGCCGGAGGCGCTGGCGGGCGGGCCGATTGGCAAGCTGCGCGACAACGACATCATCGAGATAGCCGTGGACCGCCTGACCCTGACGGGCAGCGTGAACTTTATCGGCACGGCGGACAACCCGCTGACGCCGGAAGAGGGCGCGCGCGAGCTGGCGATGCGGCAGCCTCACCCGGACCTGCACGCCCACGACTTTTTGCCGGACGATACCCGGCTGTGGGCGGCGCTGCAGTCGGTGAGCGGCGGCACCTGGAAAGGCTGCATTTATGACACCGATAAAATCATTGAGGTAATTAACGCCGGAAAAAAAGCGCTCGGCATTTAATTATTTTTTAGATAACTCCGTCTGCGAAAAATATTTCGCGGACGGTTTTCGCTTGTCTGTAATTTGCTAATTTAAACAATGAGTTGTGATGTATCGTTGGCGTCACAAAAGCAAAATAACGTAATTCAGAAATAAGATATGACCATTGCTGGTTAATTGAACAGCTCATTACACTCTATTAACACGATGTTGTAATTCAGCACACTACATAAGGGTGTAATTCTGATGACGCAATTAACCATGAAAGATAAAATTGGCTACGGGCTGGGTGACACCGCCTGCGGCTTCGTCTGGCAGGCCACGATGTTCCTGCTGGCCTATTTCTACACCGACGTATTTGGCCTGTCGGCGGGGATTATGGGGACGCTGTTTTTGGTCTCCCGCGTGCTCGACGCCGTGACCGACCCGCTGATGGGGCTGCTGGTAGACCGCACCCGCACGCGGCACGGCCAGTTCCGCCCGTTCCTGCTGTGGGGCGCCATCCCGTTCGGCATCGTCTGCGTGCTGACCTTCTACACGCCGGACTTCTCCGCGCAGGGCAAAATCATCTACGCCTGTGTGACCTACATTCTTCTGACCCTGGTCTATACCTTCGTTAACGTGCCGTACTGCGCCATGCCGGGCGTGATCACCGCCGACCCGAAAGAGCGTCACGCCCTGCAGTCCTGGCGCTTCTTCCTGGCGGCGGCGGGCTCGCTCGCCATCAGCGGCATCGCGCTGCCGCTGGTCAGCATCATCGGCAAAGGGAACGAGCAGGTGGGCTATTTCGGCGCCATGTGCGTGCTGGGGCTGAGCGGCGTGGTGCTGCTCTACGTCTGCTTCTTTACCACCAAAGAGCGCTACACCTTTGAGGTGCAGCCGGGCTCGTCGGTGGCGAAAGATCTTAAGCTGCTGCTGGGCAACAGCCAGTGGCGCATCATGTGCGCGTTCAAGATGATGGCGACCTGCTCCAACGTGGTTCGCGGCGGGGCAACGCTCTATTTCGTCAAATACGTGATGGATCACCCGGAGATGGCGACCCAGTTTTTACTCTATGGCAGCCTCGCCACCATGTTCGGTTCGCTCTGCTCGTCCCGCCTGCTGGGCCGCTTCGACCGCGTCACCGCCTTCAAGTGGATCATTGTCGCCTACTCGCTGATCAGCCTGCTGATTTTCGTTACCCCGGCGGAGCATATCGCGCTGATTTTCGCCCTCAACATCCTGTTCCTGTTCGTCTTTAACACTACCACGCCGCTGCAGTGGCTGATGGCCTCTGACGTGGTGGATTACGAGGAGAGCCGCAGCGGGCGTCGCCTCGACGGGCTGGTGTTCTCCACCTACCTGTTCAGCCTGAAGATTGGCCTCGCGATTGGCGGGGCGGTGGTGGGCTGGATCCTGGCATACGTGAACTACTCCGCCAGCAGCAGCGTGCAGCCGGTGGAGGTGCTCACCACCATCAAAATTCTGTTCTGCGTGGTGCCGGTGGTGCTCTACGCGGGCATGTTCATCATGCTGTCGTTATACAAACTCACCGACGCCCGCGTGGAGGCCATCAGCCAGCAGCTGATCAAGCACCGCGCGTCGCAGGGTGAGGCCGTTCCCGACGCCGCGACAGCCGCATCCCATTAACCGGAGGCAATATGACAACCATTACTAATCCTATCCTGACCGGCTTTAACCCCGACCCGTCCCTCTGCCGTCAGGGCGAGGACTACTACATCGCCACCTCGACCTTCGAGTGGTTTCCGGGCGTGCGCATCTACCACTCCCGCGACTTAACAAACTGGTCGCTGGTCAGCACGCCGCTGGACCGCGTGTCGATGCTGGACATGAAGGGCAACCCGGACTCCGGCGGCATCTGGGCGCCGTGCCTGAGCTACGCCGACGGCAAATTCTGGCTGCTCTACACCGACGTGAAGATTGTCGATTCGCCGTGGAAAAATGGCCGCAACTTCCTCGTCACCGCACCCTCCATCGAGGGGCCGTGGAGCGAACCGATCCCGATGGGTAACGGCGGGTTTGACCCGTCCCTGTTCCACGACGACGATGGCCGCAAATACTACCTCTACCGTCCGTGGGGGCCGCGCCACCACAGCAACCCGCATAACACCATCGTCATGCAGGAGTTCGATCCACAGACCGGCACGCTCTCGCCCGAGCGCAAAACCCTGTTTACCGGCACGCCGCTCTGCTACACCGAAGGCGCGCACCTGTATCGCCACGCGGGTTGGTACTACCTGATGGTTGCCGAAGGCGGCACCAGCTACGAGCACGCCGTCGTAGTGCTGCGCGCAAAAACCATCGACGGGCCATACGAACTGCACCCGGACGTGACGATGATGACCAGCTGGCACCTGCCGGAGAACCCGCTGCAGAAGAGCGGCCACGGCTCGCTGCTGCAGACGCATACGGGGGAATGGTATATGGCCTACCTCACCAGCCGCCCGCTGCGTCTGCCCGGCGTGCCGCTGCTGGCGTCCGGCGGACGCGGCTACTGCCCGCTGGGGCGCGAGACCGGCATCGCCCGCATTGAGTGGCGCGACGGCTGGCCGTACGTGGAAGGCGGTAAGCACGCGCAGCTGACCGTGCCCGGCCCGCAGGTGGCGGAGCAGCCTGCTGTCGCTCAGGGCAACTGGCGGGATGATTTTGACGGCAGCACGCTCGACCCTGAACTGCAGACCCTGCGCATTCCGTTCGACGACACTCTCGGCTCGCTTACCGCGCGCCCGGGCTATTTACGGCTCTACGGCAACGACTCGCTCAACTCGACCTTCACCCAGTCGACCGTGGCGCGCCGCTGGCAGCACTTCGTCTTCCGGGCGGAGACGCGGATGCAGTTCTCGCCGGTCCACTTCCAGCAGAGCGCGGGGCTTACCTGCTACTACAACAGCAAAAACTGGAGCTACTGTTTTGTGGACTATGAGGAGGGGCTGGGGAGAACGATCAAGGTGATCCAGCTGGACCACAACGTGCCGTCGTGGCCGCTGCACGAGCAGCCGATTTCGGTGCCGGAACAGGCCGAGAGCGTCTGGCTGCGGGTGGATGTGGATACGCTGGTCTACCGCTACAGCTACTCGTTTGACGGCGAGACATGGCACGCCGTGCCGGTAACGTATGAGGCGTGGAAGCTGTCGGACGACTACATCGGCGGGCGCGGCTTCTTCACCGGCGCATTTGTGGGGCTGCACTGCGAGGACATCAGCGGTGACGGCTGCCACGCGGACTTCGACTACTTCACCTACGAGCCGGCCTAACGGCTCAGGCCGGGTAGCCCAGCGCACGTGAGAGCTGGAGCCCGGCCTGCTGAAGCTGCTCGCGGAAGTTAGCCAGCTCGGCGTCGTCCACGCGGGAGGTCAGCGTCGACAGGCTCAGGGCGGCGATGACGCGGGACTCGTGGTTCCACACCGGCACCGCCACGCAGCGCACGCCCTGCTCGTTCTCTTCGCTGTCCAGGGCAAAACCCTGCTCGCGGGTCTGCGCCAGGGCGCTCATTAAGGCTTCGCGAGAGGCGAGGGTAGCGGGCGTAAAGGTGGTGTACTGATAGCCTTCCAGCAGGGCGTTCAGCTCGGGTTCGCCCAGCCAGGCAATCAACACCTTGCCGATGGCGGTGGCGTGAACCGGCAGGCGGCGGCCGATGCGCGAATAGGCGATGGCGGCCAGCTTGCCTTCAATCTTCTCGATATAGACCCCTTCACGCCCGTCCAGGATCCCCAGATGGGTGGTCTGCCCGGTCCGCTGGGACAGCTCCGTCAGCCAGCCTTTCGCCTTCTGGCGAATATCCATCGAGCCCACGACAAAATGGCCGCGCTCGACCAGCTTCATGCCGAGGCGATACTTGCCGTTCTCCGGGTTCTGATCGATATAGCCGTGAAGCTGCAGGGTTTTCAGCAGCGAGTGGAGGGTACTCTTGCTCAGCCCCATCAGTTTGCTGATGTCGGTGATCTTAAGCTCGGTGGCCTGCTCGTTGAACAGGTCGAGGATCTGCAACGCACGTTCAACAGACTGAATAATCGGCATAATGCTGGTATGTCCACGCTGGAATTAAGGCGAAAACGTACCTTTTTCGGGGTGAAAAATCAATGAAATGGCGCCGGTGTTCTCCCTCTCCCCGTGGGAGAGGGCCGGGGTGAGGGCATCAGGCCGCATCGTCACCTGATTTGCCCGGCGGCGCTTCGCTTGCACGGGCCTACGGGTTGGGTGTTCTCCCTCTCGCCGTGGGAGAGGGCCGGGATGAGGGCATCAGGCCGCATCGTTGCCTGATTCGCCCGGCGGCGCTGCGCTTGCACGGGCCTACGGGCTGGGTGTTCTCCCTCTCCCTGTGGGAGAGGGCCGGGGTGAGGGCATCAGGCCGCATCGTTGCCTGATTCGCCCGGCGGCGCTTCGCTTGCACGGGCCTACAGGCTGGGTTTTCTCCCTCTCCCTGTGGGAGAGGGCCGGGGTGAGGGCACCAGCACGCAGAATACCCAATCACTCCCCAAGCGTCGCCACCATCACCGCCTTAATCGTATGCATCCGGTTTTCCGCCTGGTCGAACACGATGCTCGCCGCCGACTCAAACACCTCGTCGGTCACCTCCATTCCGCCGTGCAGATCGAACTCTTTCGCCATCTGCTTGCCGAGCGTGGTCTGGTCGTCATGGAACGCCGGCAGGCAGTGCAGGAACTTAACGTTCGGGTTGCCGGTCAGCGCCATCATCTGCGCGTTCACCTGATACCCGCGCAGCAGCGCAATCCGCTCTGCCCACTTCTCTTTGGCTTCGCCCATCGACACCCACACATCGGTATAGATAAAGTCCGCGCCCTTCACGCCCGCCGCCACGTCTTCCGTCAGGACGATCTTCCCGCCGTGCTTCTCCGCCAGCGCGCGGCACTCCGCCACCAGGCTCTCTTCCGGCCAGCAGGCTTTCGGGGCCACCAGACGCAGATCCAGCCCGGTCAGTGCCGCCGCTTCCAGCATCGAGTTGCCCATGTTGTTGCGCGCGTCGCCCGCGTAGACCAGCGTCATCTCGTTAAACGCCTTGCCCGGCAGGTGCTCCTGCATGGTCAGCAGGTCAGCCAGCAGCTGGGTCGGGTGGAACTCGTTGGTCAGCCCGTTCCACACCGGCACGCCTGCATACTGCGCCAGCGTTTCGACCACTTCCTGGCCGTGACCGCGATACTGAATGCCGTCGTACATCCGCCCGAGCACGCGCGCGGTGTCCTTAATTGACTCTTTATGCCCAATCTGGCTGCCGCTCGGCCCTAAATACGTGACGCGCGCGCCCTGGTCAAATGCGGCAACTTCGAAAGAGCAACGTGTACGGGTCGAGTCTTTTTCGAAGATGAGCGCGATGTTTTTACCGGTAAGCTTTTGTACTTCCTTGCCATTTTTTTTATCAGCTTTGAGCTGTGCGGCAAGAGTCAGCAGAGAAGTGAACTGTGCAGGGGTAAAGTCGAGCAGTTTCAGAAAGTGTTTCTTGTATAAATCGGACATCTTATCCTCGCATGGCGAACGCCACTTATTGAATTAAAATTCACTTTATATGTGTAATTATTCATTTGCAACCCCGTTTCACAATTCTTTCTTACAAAGGTGGAGGCAAACCCGTCCGTGTGTGAAAATAGAAGTATCTGCCGCACTTTAAAGAGGATTGAGCCATGGCAAACCCGGAACACCTGGAAGAGCAACGCGAAGAGACGCGTCTGATTATTGAAGAACTGCTGGAAGACGGTAGCGATCCGGACGCGCTGTACACCATCGAGCACCATTTCTCTGCGGATGATTTCGACGCGCTGGAAAAACTGGCCGTGGAAGCCTTCAAGCTGGGTTACGAAGTGACCGAGCCGGAAGAGCTGGAAGTGGAAGAGGGCGACACCGTCATCTGCTGCGACATCCTGAGCGAAGGCGCGCTGAAGGCGGAGCTGATCGACGCGCAGGTCGAACAGCTGATGAACCTGGCCGAGAAGTTTGAAGTGGAATACGACGGCTGGGGAACCTACTTCGAAGATCCGAACGGTGAAGACGGCGAAGAAGGCGACGACGAGGATTACGTCGACGAAGACGACGACGGCGTGCGTCACTAAGCGTTTCAGGCGGTGGCGCACGCCACCGCTTTTTCAAGGCAGAACCATGGATTACCCGCAGATACTCGCCCCCGTACTCAACTTCCTCCAGTGCCCGACCCCGCAAGCATGGATTGATAAAGCCCGCGACCCGGCGAACCTGCCGCTGCTGCTCACTGACCACATGGTGTGCGAGCTCAAGGCCGCCCAGACCGCGCTGCTGCTGGTGCGTAAATACGTCGCCGACGAAAGCGGTGCCGACGCGCTGCTCGACTGGCTCAAGCCCTACGAACAGTTCACCTTCCGCGACGGCCCAGAGCCGGACTTCATCGCCCTGCACAGGCAGATTGGCAAAAGCGTGATGCCCAAAACCGACGACCCGTGGGGCCAGGCGCTCATCGACAGCATGGTGCTGCTGATCAAAGAGGAGCTGCACCATTTCTGGCAGGTGCGCGAGGCGATGCTGGCCCGCGATATTCCGTACGTCAAAATCACCGCCAGCCGCTACGCCAAAGGGATGCTGAAGGAAGTGCGCACCCACGAACCGCTGACGCTGATCGACAAGCTCATCTGCGGTGCCTACATCGAAGCCCGCTCCTGCGAACGCTTCGCCGCGCTGGCCCCGTTCCTCGACGACGACCTGCAGAAGTTCTATCTCTCGCTGCTGCGCTCGGAAGCACGCCATTATCAGGACTACCTGACGCTGGCCCAGCAGGTGAGCGACGACGATATCTCACCGCGCATACAGCTTTTTGGCGAAATTGAAGCCACACTTATCTCGACACCGGACAACGAGTTTCGCTTCCACAGCGGCGTGCCGGTGTAAACCGGCACAACTCAAGGATAAGGATGCGAGATGAATAAAACGTGGACCCGTACCGTGATGGTTGTTGTGGTGGCCGCCGCCGTGGCGTTCTGGGTGTTCTTCGACAGGCAGCGTGCTCCGGAACGGCAGATGGATACCGCCCTTAACGAAATGCCCGCCTGGCAGGTGATTAAGGAGCAGGAGCCCGCGCTGCATCAGCGTATCTTGGACCAGATGGCCGCCCTGCAAAAAGCGGGCGAGCCGGAGCAGCAGATTATCGACACCATCCAGCCGCAGATCCTGCATCTGCAGATGTCGCGCCTGCAAAACGCCCCGGACGCCAACGTGGTGAACTACATGACCATCAACATGGAGCAGACCGCCGCCATTCAGAAGGTGAGCGATGACGCCTGCTTCCGCTTCCTCTACCCGACGGTGAAGGGCGGCGTGAACCCGATGCGCATGCTGGATAAAGACCTGATGGCGCGGCGCATGCAGGCCGACGCCGACATGATGCGCGCGGCCTACGGCAAAAACCGCCACACCGTGACCCCGGCCGAACGCGAGGCGGCTGTCGAGGATGTGCGACCGATTATGAAGGCACTTGCCGATAAGTACGGCGAGGACATCCAACTGCTGCAGATGCCGGAGAAGGCGGCGGGCAAAGAGAAGCTCTCCTGCGATATGGTGCAGGAGATGTGGGCGAAGGTGCTGGCGCTGCCGGAGCAGAAGGCGGCGGGGGTGATTCGTCTGGCGGTGTCTGAGCTGGAGTGACGAAGGGCGCTGGTTTTTTGGGCACTTAGCGCGGGTTTAGCGCGTCGTCGCTTGCATGGCGGCGCGCGACAGGTATAATCCACAACGTTTCCGCATCCCCTTCAGTGCCGAAGTGGCGAAATCGGTAGACGCAGTTGATTCAAAATCAACCGTAGAAATACGTGCCGGTTCGAGTCCGGCCTTCGGCACCATTAGTATGTAAATGGACCTCAACTGAGGTCTTTTTTTATGCCTAAAATCCAGTCCCCGCAAGGCTTTGCCCCGCTTTTCAGTCAACCGACATCAATCTGACTTACCCCACATCAACCTGCTTGTGAGTATACAACCGAGTATATATGCTGGTTCGATAATGCTTATATACTCACGGCAGCATATGGAAGGAATACCATCATGGCCCTGACTGATACCAAGGTGCGCTCGGCAAAACCTGAAGCAAAGGAATACTCGCTCATCGATGGCGACGGCATGTTTTTGCTGATACACCCTAACGGCTCCAAATATTGGCGCTTTCGTTTCCGTTTTGGCGGTAAACAACACCTGATGGCATTTGGTATTTACCCCGAAACCTCACTGGCTGGTGCTCGTCAAAAGAGGGAAGAGGCCAGGAGGCTTGTTGCTGCCGGTGTTGATCCTCGTGAGCATAAGCGTGCCGTAAAAGAAGAACAGGCTAAAGAGGTCATCACTTTTGAATCTGTTGCCAGAGACTGGCATGCCAGCAATCAAAAGTGGTCTGAGTCGCATAGTGGCCGTGTTCTTAAAAGCCTGGAAGATAATCTGTTCGATGCGATTGGTAAGCGTAATATCGCTGAGCTAAAAACCAGAGATTTACTTATTCCCATTAAAGCCGTGGAGATGTCTGGACGTCTTGAGGTGGCGGCACGACTACAACAGCGAACAACAGCAATTATGCGATTTGCCGTGCAAAGCGGTTTAATCGACTACAACCCTGCACAAGAGATCGCTGGAGCGGTTGCTACAGCTAAACGTCAACATCGCGCTGCGCTAGAGCTTAATCGCATTCCTGAACTACTTCATCGTATTGACACATATAACGGCAGGCCACTAACACGCTTAGCTGTGGAGCTGACGTTGTTAGTCTTCATACGATCAAGTGAACTACGTTTTGCACGCTGGAAAGAAGTCGATTTTGAAAATGCAATGTGGACGATTCCGGGAGAGCGTGAGCCTTTGGAGGGGGTGAAGCATTCACATAGAGGATCAAAAATGCGGACTCCTCATCTTGTTCCTTTATCTCTCCAGGCTTTGACCATTCTGGAGCAGATCAAAAGCATGAGTGGAAATCGTGAACTGATCTTCGTTGGCGATCATGATCCACGTAAACCAATGAGTGAGAACACGGTCAACAAGGCGCTACGGGTGATGGGCTACGATACGAAGGTTGAGGTTTGCGGGCATGGTTTCAGGACTATGGCATGTAGTTCATTGATCGAATCGGGGTTGTGGTCGAAGGATGCGGTAGAGCGGCAGATGAGCCACCAGGAGCGTAGTTCTGTTCGGGCGGCTTATATCCATAAGGCGGAGCATCTTGCAGAACGCAAACTTATGCTGCAGTGGTGGGCAGATTATCTGGATGCAAATCGGAAGCAAGGAATCAGCCCGTTTGATTTTCACACGATCAATTCTCCAGGGAAATTAGCGGGCATTATCCCAAAGTAGACAGTATATTAAATAGATAGGTTCATATTCTATCTATTTTGAATTAAATTTCGCTTTTATAGATAAAGCCTCTGGGAATGGATGTATAAAAATGCAAATAATCGAAATAGTATATTTTCTTATTTTTAATTAGTTATGTGAAATAAATTAATTATATTTCAATTGGTTAACGAGAGGGGATATGGGAAAGTATAAATTGGATTTATATGCTAATGCAATTGATAGTCTTAATGAGGCTTTGCTCAAGTATGAACTTGGACTCCGAGGTGAGGCCAGGGCCCATAAATTTGTATTGCTCCATTTCTGCCATTTTATGGAGTTAACACTCAAAGCATATTTATGGGATAAAAATGAAAATTTAATTTATTCTAAGGTTTATAAAGAGATAAAAAAAGAAGCGAAAAAACGAGCGCTTGGGATTTTCAATACCTTCGAGCTATTGGAATCAGAATCATATGACTTTTCAAGAATAGTACAAAATGTTGATGATCCTTATACAATTACAGTGGATGATGCAATTGAGTTTATTTATTCAGAAGGAGAGTTAGATGATGAATTGGTGCAAGATATTAAAGCTATAAAAAAAATAAGAAATAATATTGAACACTATGCATTTGAAATGGATACAAAGCAAATTAGATTAACTATTGGTAGATTAATGAGAGGATTTTATGAGTTTACCGATTATGTTGGGCTAGGTGATCTTAATGATGCTGTGCATAAACAAAATATTAAAATTTTTGAAATGCTTGCTGATGAATATGAAAGTAAATTACAAGAAGCACATGCTGATGTGAGAGAAGCTCATTCAGAAGCGTTCAGAGGTGTTCGATTTAAGGAATATAATCTTGTAGATTGGAATTGCTATATTTGTGATTCTTGCGGAGAAGAAACTATGATACCAAACCATAACTCACCGACAGGTTATGAATGTACCCATTGTAGGGCTACGGAAAGTGGTAATATAGAGGTTGAATGCGATGTGTGCTCAACAAGCTGGCCTAAGGACGAAATGGACTATTGGGATGGCGTTGGTAATCTATGCCCATGTTGTACAGATTTTGACTCTAAACCTTAGTTTAAACGATGCGTGGGGAATCTTCCCCACGTAATGAAATTAGTCATGTAAAATGTGCAGCAATAAAAACTAATTGTGTGAAAATAGAATATGCGATCTATTCTAGATTTAATATATCTTTTACTTCGGGTAATTCTCTATGTGCTCTTAAATAAACAACGGCAGCGCGTGAGAATTTTTCAGTATCACGTACCATACGCTTAAGTTTCGCCTTTGCTCCTTGTATATCATCATTGTTCTTTATTTTTTTAATTTGTTCCTCTACTTCAATACGTAATCTATTCCGTGCTCTAACAATACGGGCTTCGTGTAAATGAAATATATCGATAGAATTTTCGACTTTTATTTTTTGCTCCGCAGTTGCTCCTGGCTTAGAAGTAGGAAGACCATCATTATCAAACCAAAGGAGCTTTTCATCATCTTGATTATATGGGTCAAGAAAATTAGGCCGTTCGTTACAAAGCTTATCATTGTCCTCAGGATTCGATGCTCGTTCATCTGGATTTTCAAGAGGAAATCTACATGCTTTTCCCCCTTGAGTTTCTTCAAAATTTCTGCGGCTATTACAGAATGTACATGCACAGCGATAGTTATCCCAATCAAATGCAAGCCACCAATAACCGTCATGTTCTTTATCATTCTCCACTTTATTTTTTGGTCTGAAGTGATCAATTGCCACGTCGGAACGGATTTCTTCAGATTCACAATACCAGCACTTTTTCTTCAATGTATCGGGTAAAAGATCATAAAAATCACGCCAGACCTTACTGGAAGTAAGCCGTTTTAATATCTCTTTTCTTGATTTTGCATCAGGAGCAGCGAGTATTTCAGCTTTAGCTTTTTCGGCCATTGTGTGCCAAGCTTGAGTTAAGCATTCTTCGATCTCTCCCTTACATATCCAGCGCATTATGCTCCCTCCTCTGACGTAGGGTGATATTTTTTACGCAGAAATTCATGATAATCAGGGTCATCAGTCGCTAGATTGAAGCCTAGTTTTCCCAGTTCAGTATTTAGCCGGGTGAGATATTCTTCTTCATCTTCAGGTTGCTTACCCATTTCACGAACAAGTTGAACTTTTGATAAATTATCTTTTGCAGCCAAATAATTTCTAGCGATTAGCTTTTGATTAGTGTCATCGTCAAGAGTTGTTAATAGGCCAAACATATCACTGCGCAAGATAAGATTGATACCCATTCCTCTAGGACTTTCCTCTGGTTCGATTGCGTGGATCTGATACTTGCTATCTTTTTTCATAACTTGTATCTGCCCTTTTTGCAATTCTGCAATGGCTAGAGGATGATGAGTGACCATCAATAAGTGGCTAGTTTCATGATTGGGCACAAAGTCATGAAGAAATTTTAAATATTTCACCGCCCAAGAAGGATTTAAGTGAGTATCTGGCTCATCAAGTAAAAATAGAGAGTCTTTTCCACCCGTAAATTTAAGTAGGCCTAAAACGGTTAATAATTGCTGTTCGCCTTCACTGAGCTCTCGGAAGGTGAGTGGTTCTTCACTACTTGAAATTTTTACACGAATACTAACTTCGGAAATTATTTCAGATAGTAACGTACTCTCTAGCATTTTAAATAATTCATCGGCACTAAGATCTTTGGCAAATTTGCGTAGTGCATTTACGTCTGGTAAAAATAAATGAAAAAACTCGTTGCGGATGTTTTTTCCTGTTAATGATGTATCTTCGAGGCGCGTCACTTTTACTGGAGATAAGCTATGCTTAATTAATTCGTCTAAAAAACGACGCACAACGCCGTATGATCCCCAAAAAAGCTCTCCTTTTTCTTTGGCCCAACCAGGTTGTCTCATCACAAAATGAATACTGTCTAACTCTTCGATGCCTAAATGTTCGCGCAAAAAGTCTTTCTCAATACTATCATTTTCGTTCAAGAAAAAAGCTAGTAAAACGAATTGGCTGTGGAATGGCTTGGCGTAAAAAAGAGGGCGAATATCTCCTTTTAGATCCAGTTTGTCTTGAAGTAAACGTCTGTAAAAATCTGTTCGGTGTTTTTTAAAGTAGTTTTCCAGTCGATCACTGGGACCTGAGTAGTAGGCAAATACATACTTAGGCAAATAAGGTGCATTGCCATTTTTGTCACGCTTTAACTTTGAAAAAGGTATTGGCTGCTTCTTTGAATTTTCGTCAAATAAATCTGTCAGTTGATCACTTAATAGATTACGAATACTAACTTCATATTGCTTGGACAAAGCCCCTCGAGTTGGGTCGGCATCAATCGTTACTTCTAACCATCTATCGCTAGGTTGGTCTGACTTATGAGGCTGGCCAAGTCTGTAAACCAGTTCATAAGAAAAAAGTGGTGGTTCGCCCAAATCGATGTTGCGGAATATTGATACCAAAGCCTCCAGCACATTGGATTTTCCAGAACCGTTACGACCTACAACAACAGTCATTAAGTGCTCTTCATCAAAATCCACTTGAACATCTTCAAGATTTTTAAAGCGCGTACGAATATGTAATTTATCGACTTTCATTGGCTTTCCTTAGCTCTTTTTATTAATATCAGCCAGTGCAAACCAGTCTTGTCCGTCATCACTGCGTTCCAGTTTCAATATGGATTTTTCACGAATTAAGGATTCACGAATGTCCAAAAAGAACTTCTCTAACTCTTCAGTGGTACTGTCAATAGGGTAGCCAGCGGCAGTTAAAAGCTGTTGACCAGTAAGTGGACCAGCGACTTGTTTTAATGCTTCTACAACTGGGATAATTTGTTTTTTCATACGGCTCCCCACCTTTGTTTTAATTATCGTACTCTTTGTCTTTGGATGTTCTTTTATTATCTCGCGCTCTGACTTTATTTTTTTTAGCAGCGCTTGCGCACTATTCTTTCCAGCGATTAAGTCTGGGTTAGCTATCCGCCAATTAGTTGTAAGGTCACCACGAAAAGCTTTGGCTAAAATGGATTGTACGAGATTGTTAGCTCGATCTAATGCAATATTTGTTTTTTTTTCGATCGTATCAGCAAATATGAAAAGCTCTTCAACTCGCCGAACTATTTCTACCTGTTCTTTCAGGGAAGGAACGGGAATAGGATAGTTTCGAATATCCTTCATGTTTACTCTCGAAGCAGTACTCCCAAGTGTTTTACTTCTAGCAATTGAGAGAATTTTTTCTGAGTTAAGAACAATTGTTAAATATTTTGAATTAACTTCACGCCCAGAACGAATGAGTACCATACGTTGCCCTAAACATAGCTCAATCCCTGGAGGAATTTGGCAGGCAACTCCAACAGTTCCTTCTCTACTGTATAGGATATCCCCTTCAATTGGTTTTAGGCGACGAATGCGATCCTGATATATGGCCTCGCTGACGAAACCTTGCTCAGACAAATCTAAATAGAATGGGCTAAATGCAGTAGTTCTAACACAATATTTCCCTTTCTCACTCCATTCAGGAGTTGAATGTGGGCAATCCACAATGTTAGCGGCGATATTCTCAAGTTTTTTTTCAACCCATTCTGGGCTTGTTTCTTTCTTCCATCCCTCAGTTAACCTCCCACTTACCGCTGAAACCAACACTGATTGGCGGAAGCGTTTTAGGATATTATGGATACGAATTAGGCTTGTTTTAGCATTTTCAACCTGCGCCAGTAGAATATCGAGTTTATCAGCGATGATTTTTTGTTCTGCTAACGGGGGGAGAATGAAGGGCAATGTCTTAGCTGTCGAACCTGAGATCTCTTTAAACGTGGTACCTGTTCCCAAGTTTTCGGCTAACTCACGTATGCTTCGGAGAAAATAATAGGCATAGCTTGAATCAATTCCATTTGGGAGAATAAAGTTTTTAAAACCTTGATTTGTAGATATATTGTTTTTGGCGATAACTACGTATCCAATAGGCGCTCTACTACTGAATAATATGCTTCCTGCGGGAATTAATTTGGCTGAGCTGGATTCATAACCAGTTTGAGTAAGGTCTCTAGCTCCGTGACTAATATATTTCGCTGTATAACCACTTAGGTCGGCTGGAGTTAGCCAAGCAATCCCTTTAGCAGGTTCAGCAAAGTTATCTGGATTATTGGCTTTGGGTGTTCCACCAGATACAACATCAGAAATTGCACCTATAGAAGTAATAAGCCAATCATCAGGTAAACTCTCTCGCTCACGAAAATGATGTGAGTTTGTCATCAATTGTCCCCTTCTAGTGCAGCTAATATTCCATCTATTTCTCCTAACACAACTTCTAATTCATATTTGGCTTCACGTGCTAACGCCTCAGGTTCCGGAATGTTCATCTCATCGACACTATTTTTATCTTTCAGCCAACTAATATCTAGAGAATCATCTTTATATTCGCGGATCCAATCGCGTGAAAATTTTCGCCAGCGACTATGGGCTAAACGAGGATCAATATGTTGATTTTCATCTGTTTGTGTTATTTCTACTTGCTCGGCATTAAAACTGTACTCACCCTCTTTACGCATGTTTGGGCTATTGTTGTCTACACCATACACCCGCTCGAATGGCGCTAAATGTATTTCACTAAAGGGAGTTCGTTTTCCAAAATTAGGCATATTAGTACGCAGGTCATAAAACCAAACATCTTTGGTGCAATTTTCGTTCTGGGTCTTATTGATTGCCTTACCTTTCGTGAAAAATAATACATTAGTTTTCACTCCCTGGGCGTAGAAGATACCCGTAGGAAGACGTAAGATGGTATGCAAATTGCATTTATTCATTAGATCACGACGCACATCCGTACCGACGCCGGATTCGAACAATACATTATCCGGTAATACAACAGCAGCTCGTCCCCCTTCCTTAAGACCAAGATAAATATGCTGTAAGAAAGCGAGTTGTTTATTGGTGTTGGGAAATGGAATATCTTTCCGCAGAGTGCGTTTACTTCCTGCTTTATTTCCAAACGGTGGATTAGCTACTATTACATCTGCGGCTTCCAGCTCGACTGCATCATCAGTGAGTGCGTCACCGTAAATAATATTTGCATTTAGGTCGTGTAAAAAAGTATTCATCAAACAAATTCGACGAGTGTTTTTCTCTATTTCAACGCCTTGGTATTTTGGTGGATTTTTATTGTATAGATCCGTAGGTACTGAACGACGAATGTAACTATCTGCAGCAACTAAAAAACCACCACTCCCTGTTGCTGGGTCTTGTATCAACTCATCAACTGTTGGTTGAATCAGCCTAATAATAGATTCGACCAGCGGTCTTGGTGTGAAGTACTGACCGGCTCCAGAGCGACTGTCTTGGGCACTTTTATCAATTAAACCACTATAAAGATCACCAAAGCCGTCTTTTCCAACTTGATGCCATGCTATTTTAGAAATACCGTCAACCACTGCCTTCAGGTTCGCTGAATGTGAAAAAACAGTCGTTGGAAAAGCATAAATTGCTTTGATAACCTCGCTGTCTACGGACGCCCCTAACCGGGTAAGCATTTCCTGATAGAAACCGAGTAGTCCCTCTTCGCCGTGCCCAGTTAGATCTGCCCACCGACAGCCTTCTGGGAGCTGCTTTTCTGAACCATTTTCTTGGGCAATTTTTAGAAACAGTAGGTAACTTAGTTCTGACACGTACTGATAATAGGTAATCCCGTCGCCACGCAGGATGTTACAAAGACTCCATATTTTTTGGATGACCGTTTCTTGTTTCATCTGTCTCTCTGGTCTAGGTGATGGTGCTTTGACTTTGTAGGTTAACGTCAGTACAGCCACAAATTCTTTGTGTCAGGGTATCATATTTTAGGCAATAAATCACTTTGTCACTGGAACCATTGATGACATATATTGCGTATTATAATATGCTGGGGACATCGGCCTTTAGATTCATGATTTCGAGTTAACTTGTTGATATAATATTGTTTTATAATTGCCCGGGAGTTTAAAATTCTTACGTTAGTGATACTAAATGAGTTGTGCCAACTGAGTCTCCACGGGTTTAACAGGCACCTTCGAGCCATTTAAGATGACTTACAGAGAGGTGTCATAAGCGGCAAGCGTTATTCCGAAGAGTTTAAAATTTAAGCAGTCAAACAGTTTGTTTATCGTGGCCATTCTACTTCCAGCGTGGTAACACGTCTCGATATCACCACCCACAGTCTTTACGCCTGGATAAAGAAGTACGGGCTGGACTCTTCCACCAACAAGAAACAATTAGATGCTCAGGCCGAGAAGAGCGTCTAGGGTAGCCAATACACAAGCTATGAGTGGCAATCGTTCCTGAAATCGCACAGCCTAGAGTTAGCATGAGTGCCGCGGTAACTGTCATGATCACGCAGTTGCAGGCAGTTTTTCCAGCTACTGAAACGCGAGAGTATAAAGAAAAAGGTCTACCGAACGCAGGAAGCAGCCCGCAGAGATGTTTTTGATTACATCGAAATATTTTATAACAATAAGCGTCGATATGGTTCGAGCGATCAGATGTCACCGGCGGAATATGAAAACCAATACTATCAACTGCTCGGAAGTGCCTAGATGACCCGTGGTGATTCAGATCGTGGATAACTACATCAATTATAAAAGCCATGAAACACATTGCTGGCTGAAGGTTAGCATTGGAGATTACCTACCAGTTTTATATAGAAAAAAACATCGCTAAAATTGCTGATGCCTCTGAATAAACTGGCGAATGAGATGTGCGATTTAAAGTCTGTTGTCACGCCCGATTTATCTTCGACACGATTTCGATACAGCCCCAAAAAATGACGAGCCTCCACCAGCGCATGCCTGTACAAAAACACTTTTATTTTTTTGTTTTGATCTAGTTCCGCCAAGCGGATGATTTCTGCGATCACCTCGATATAGCTCATTGCACGAACATAGTAGTAATCAGGTCGGTGCGTGATAGATGCTGTATTACTGATATAGATATAATCCTTAACATCCAATATACCGAACCGGCCATTATTCGCCGCAAGATGAACCGTCCACAGAATGTCTTTATGGCTCTTGCCGGACTGGAAGCATAGTGAATGCTGTCTGATATAGGATGACCTGACCATTTGCAACCACAAGTAATGCGGCCATTCACGGCGGGTAACGCAGTGTCTGATCCACTCATGACCTAACAGAGTCGCCTCATAGGGCTGCTTTGTGTGAACGGCTCTTCGATGATGGTCAGCGCCAGAATGCCAGCCATTAAAGATCACGACGTCGGCTTGCGACGTACTAGCTGTTTGCCATCGTTTTTCAATGAACCCGTCGACAATATCATCGTCAGCATCGAGGAAAATCACCCACTCTCCCTGGTGCAAGGCTAGAGCAGCATTTCGGGCAGCATAGACCCCTTGATTGGCCTGCTCAATGAGAATGAGCCGGTCATCGTGGATTTGACGGATAATGCTGCCGGTATCATCCGTAGAACCGTCGTCGACAACGATAAGTTCAATAGCTACGTGGGTTTCGCTGAGGATTTTATTAACCAGACAACCAATAGTCGCAGCGGCATTGTAAGCAGGAATAATGACGCTAATGTCGATACTATTCTTCATACCGGGCTACGATTTCCCTTGGTTGTCATCTTTAAAGCGCCTAATAGGAATAATTCGTCTTTCCCTGATCTCCTGGGTGATATCAAATAAGCACTCATCGCAGAATTCTTTATCGAGTGAGAGCCACCGCTCAAGGACGCTTCTTTTTTTGTTGCATCGTGCACATCTCTTCATCTTTCCACGCCTTTGTGGCCACTAGATTTGGGTTACTTGAAAAATGGGCGCAGCAAGCTTAGGCTGGATAACCAACCGTAATCAAAGGCTTTTCTGCGAGCATTGTGAGACAAGGATAACTAGGCAGGGTGGAAAAAAGATAATCGTTTTAATAGATCGGTTTTTCGATATTGATCGTTAGCGCCGATCGATTCTGCACGGGGAAGTACCCAGCCTACTGTGCAAATTTCTTCGGTCTGGTTACCGTATCCAGGTCCTTCATTTCGGTTATGTAGATATGTTCACCACATCCAGGGCATTGTCTGGAGCCATGATATTCATACTGACAAAGCACACAGACATAATCCCTGGAACTCGGCTTCTTTGGTTTCGATTCAGTACGTTGCAAAATTTCACTGACCGCTTGAGTGAAAGGAGACGGTGGTGGAGGTGATGAGGTGATCAGATATTCGCAATGTTTCAGTATGATGTTTTCTGCCACCTCAAGGTCGTGTTCAAAGTACCCACCGTTGTCGTGCCTCCAGCACAGTCGAAGAGCACTACGACAGGAGCGGCATAACCAGGTTCCTCGGGAGCGAGGCGTCAACTCGCTGGCACGAACAATATTGTCCTCATGGTCAAATGCGGTACGAATAGTTCGAAATTGCATAATAATATTCCTTATGTGATACCTCGCCTGAGCGACGGCACAGGTATGAAGGCGCGGGACCAGCTATTGATGGTAGATTTCAGTACTGTATTCACCGGTACTGCAATCCACGCAGTAGCGTTCTCCGCGGTAATGGCTGTCGCAACCAGAACAGAACCAGTCAGCCTTACGCACTATCGGGAGTACATCCGGTACGTAACGGCGTAGCATGCGTATCCGGCGCTTCCTCCGCCTCCGGGAGCACGTACGGGAAGTAGTGGCGACTGTTATCCGTGGGCTCAAACCATGGGCGGTTGGTACTCCACTCAGGATGAAATACCAGCGGGCTGGCGCAGAGGTGACAGGTGTAATGGTCGTAAGGGTAAATCTGGGCAGCGTTCGCACCCGTGAGGTGCACGTTGCCATCGTGAGCTAAGAAGGATTTTGCGTACATCGTATTGGTCCTTTGCCATGGGACAGGCAGCAGTAACCCGTCCCGGTATAGGCAGGCAGTGGATGCGCATGGCGGAAATACTCGATTAAGGGGACGTGTGCAGCGGTAATGGCTTATACCGTTACCGGTTTATGACGAGGCTTCAGATGTATTGACCTGATATCAGAAGGGACAGGGCCTGGCACCGCAGAACTGTCGTCGGCATTTGTCGCATATCCAGCGGGTAGGGATACTTCTGGGTCGCATCGTGGTCAGTTCCGTGAGGCGGCTATACGCTGCTGCAGCCAGGCTTCCACTTCGCTCTCAAGCCAGCGGGAACTGCGACCTAATTTAATAGGTTTGGGGAATTTTCCTTCGCTAATCAACTGGTAAAACCATTTGTCGCTCAGGCCCGTGAGTTGGGTGATAAACGCCATATTGACGAATTTATCGCTGAGAATATTTGCTGGGGTGGTCATCGTTTTTTCTCCGTTGGTGGTAAGGGAGAAGGAATGGCTAGTGGAAATCAGCGCACTTCTTCAAACGATGTGGCAGTGGCGTAGTTTTTAATCGACGACGGTTATTGCCCGACTGTTCCCCTTCGACGTCCGCAGCGATTGACTGCAGGCACATCACTCAACTGGCAAACCACTTTCTCGCCCTTCTGGTCCTGTTTGCTCAGGTAGCTCAGGATGTACTGCATACCCTTACGGCCTTTCGTATCGCTATGCGACGTCACCCGCTCTCCCTGCACTTTGTAATACTTCTGCGGTGTACAGCGAAAAGCATGCCCCTCACCCGGAGTGACATCAACTCAGAGAGCTTGCAGGGCTTTAAAGGTCGGCCATACCTGCCGATGCTGCTGACCATTGAGATAAAACGCAGCGTGGATATGAAAACCGTGTTGATCGGTATGTTCCAACACCCAGGTAAATCCGACTAACCCTGCCATAGCATCACAGCGCTGGAGTAGCAGGGTCATGTCTGCCGCCGTGGAATGTTTATCAGCATGGAGCCAGGCGTCACTGCTCAATGAGTAGTAAAAATCGACCCGAAGCATCAGAAGTTTGGAATAGCGTTCATATAATCGGAAGAGGTGATGACGCAGGTAACGTTGTAGGGTACGGTGCTGGACGTAGTTAAGATTGGTATCGGTAATGTTGGGGGAGTCCATGTGCCATTCTCCAGTGAATGTTTGTCATGGGAATAGGCACAGACTTCAGATTTGACGGATACGCAGATCACGAGATAGAGAATCAGTATCATGAGATATTCCCTTCGGGAAGATTATCGGTATGTCGATCAGACGGAACAGTCTTGCTGGATAGCATCAGCCATCAGCATCGGGGTAATGTGATGATAGCTCGGGGGAAAGAATGATAATGAGAAATATCTCTTCTTTAGAAACAGTATTATTTACCTTAATGACAGCGTGTGCCTGACCAACAACACAGCATTGAAGCCGCTCAATTTATCGTTAGGAAACACCGTTAATGCGCCATTTTTTGACAACGTACCGGGACTCAATCCTCGCGCTTACAGGCATCATCATTGCCATTATTTCACTTGGGTTCGCTATCTGGCAGGGAAGAGAGGAAATCAAGCACAACCATATTTCTGTAGAACCGAGGATAAATGCCTATTTCGCCAATGATGGTCGAAAAAATCAGTGGGGAATTTATGCCATCAACAACGGTATGGGAACGGCCTTTGTTAACAGGATGACTGTGATAGTCGATGGCAAACCCGTGGATACCATTGACAACAATATCTTCTACGGGGCTGTTCTGGCATTAGGACTTCGAGCTGAGTGTTTTGTGATTGGTGGCCCGCGCCCGAATGATTCTTTCAAGGTTGGAGAAGAAATATTTCTGGTGGAAGCAAGGGGCTCAGATACAAGTTGTGCAGAAGACCTGTTACGTCTAAAACGGGCCTCAAAGGATCCACATCTTTTGGACTTTGTGCTGGATACGGAATCCATCTACGGCGATAAGTTTCGTTATACCTATTCGTTGAATCGCCAGGTAAGACTGGATTAACGCCGGGAGGCACATGAACGTGGTCTGCCGCCAGCGCCTCGCACAGGTATATCGCTAACCCAACAAACCCTGGCATCCAGCGTGTCTTTTTGCTCCTCTTTCGCCAGATAGCTCAGGATAAATGCCAAATCCCGATAGCCCTTGCGGTCCAGGTAGTGCAAACTCCTGCCCCCGTTGACTTTGTGGTAAATCTTCTTTTGGCAGTTATCGAATATTCCGGCTTCATGGGTAATGTCCCGCCACTCCTCAGCAATAACACGAGCCGAGCGATAACTATTGCGTTTACGTTGCCCGTTGAGATAAAACACGGCATGGAAGTGCAAACCATGTTGGTGAGTGAACTCCATTACCCACGCATAGCCAATAACGCAGCCAGAGCGTAATACCCGCTCAGCCAGCCGGTACATGTCCATATCCCAGTGGTCTTGATAGCGGTCAATAAAACGTTGGCTGGTCGTCTTGTAAGCGAAGTCCATACGCAGTGGAATAATGTCGGAGTATCTGTCTCGCATCTGTTCCATGTGATCCGTCAGCGTGGAGAAGAGTTCATCATCGATGGTATAGTTCAGGTTGATTCGATAAGTCATGTGGGCTCTCTCAATGTGGTTAACATTGGATGAGAGAAATACTTCAGATTTGAATGATTCAGGTGTAACTGGCTTAGGTTGAATCACCTGATAAATAGGCATGTGGAGAGGGTAATACTGAGTATTTTAATTGGGTCAGATAACTGTGAAGATTCAGAGCACTTCTTTAAGTAACAATAATAATACCTAAATTCACGTCCCCTGATAAATACGTTCGGGTGGTATTGCTGCCCATATCCATTCTCTGAGCTTGATGTTAATCACACAAGCGACAGAGTCATTCGCATTTTGCCTTTCGTTGCTTTTATACTGACTAAAGCAACTTGCTGGTATCGGAGGCTGTCAGTGAGGTTAGCGTATTAATGCAGACTGATGTAAAAAATGATGCTGTGGTCGCTCAGGTACACATCAGCTTGCATTGCCTTGACAGGTAGATTGTTGGCAGCGACTTTGCTAAATAGGTTAAAGTAGTCATCCAGAAAGACTCCAATGCTCCCTCCAGACCGTATACGCCCACTCCATTTTGATCATCTAAAAAACCTATTAATTATCAACAATAAAAATATGATTTAACCTTAAAATCCGCATCTTTTTCCTTTAAAAAATGTCTGTTTCAAGCGTAGAATCGAACAAGTCAGGACAACATTTAAGCACAGCGATGATGATAATAATTATCATCTAAGCGTGCGAAGGGAGAATGAAATGTCGGATATGATGAGTGATCTGAGAGCTTTCGAGTTGCGCAAGAAAGATACAGGTCGTAAAGTAAAATTGTTAACCTACGGTGAAATCAGCGATCGTTATACCTTCATCTGTTTTGACGAAAATGTCATACGTAACGACCAGCCTCAAACCTCCCTTACAAGAAACTCTGCAGGAAAAAATAAGGTTCCGATCGATTTTCTTGACTACCTCTATACCGAACAGAAAATACGTTATGAAGGTCGGCAGAGAATTAATTACCGGAATAGAGACCTTTGTAAAATTAATGTAGGTATGACGATAGCGCAGGAAGAATGGCTGAAAAAATCAGTGGCTGATAAAGAAGATACGGCCAGCTATCTGTGTGAAAAATACAAATCGCTGTTGGCTGAGCACAAAAAAATCACGTTGCTACCATTTGCATTCTATCTTCCTGATGACTGGATTCAGAAACACGAAGATCCACATACCCAGATATTTTCTCATGATGCTCTGAAAACTTCGCTAGAAGAGCTTCAGCGGCGTTTTGACGAGATGACGAAAAGATTAAAACAACAAGCTAAATACGACCCGGCCTGTGCATATACTCGATTGATTGTTATTGATGAAAAATTCAAACCTTTTTACCTGGTGAATTTTTTCTTCAGTGTTGACGATCTAAACGCTCACTTTGCTGAAGATATCTGGTTCGAATGGCTGGCAACCAGTAGCTCATCCAAAAAAGAAAAAGAACTGGCTGTATTTTATGCATTTGATGATGAATATAAACCTGACAGAAACGATGTGGAGGGATTAATGTTTCATGTCCCGGAAGCCGGGATCATCAGTCTTTATAATGCTCAGGGGGATAACGCCTGGAAAATCCTCCTGACTACTAATCAATACAGCAGCCCTGAACCGTTAAAAAATGACCGTAAGAGGCATGAACAATTTTTCCGCCTTCAGGCTCAGAAATACAACACGATTCCGGGCTCAAGAGCTAAAGTATTCTCAGATAACTTTACTTACTCACCATCAGGAAAACGTAAAAAGACAGAAGGTCAAAAGTAAAAAAATCTCATCTATATATCACCTTACTGAATTCCCTACTGTTTCATTCTGACAGGCCATCCATATCGGATGGCCTTTTTGCTATCTGGAATCCACCATGAAAAATCCTTCAGGATATACTCTGATCCGTCGCCATCTGAGGCGCTATCCCCGCACCTTGCGTCAGTCTTTAATTCATGAGCTTAGCCGGCTTGTGACCTATGAACCGGTGATTGGCATCATGGGGAAAACCGGCGTCGGGAAGAGCAGTTTGTGCAATGCGTTATTCCGCAGTGAGGTCTGTGCAGTTAATGCGGTAGAAGCCTGCACCCGTCAGCCACAACGTGTCCGTTTACACTTCGGGAAGCATTATCTGACTTTAGTGGATTTACCCGGTGTGGGTGAGAGTGTCTCCCGCGATGATGAATATCGTGAACTGTACCGGAATCTCATGCCACAGCTTGATATGGTGCTGTGGGTGCTAAAAGCAGATGACCGTGCCTTCTCGGTGGAAGAGCAGTTTTATCAGGCAGTATTTGCGCAGTATGACGGACCGTTGCCGCCGTTGCTATGGGTTCTCAATCAGGTGGATAAAACCGAACCGGCCGAGCAGTGGAACCGGGCATCCGCACAGCCTTCTGCGTTACAAACGCAGCATATTGTACTGAAACGCCAAACCGTAGCCCGTCAACTTCCTGTGGCTGCTGATGACATTCTGCCGGTATCAGTCAAGGGGCGTTACCAGTTGGCTAAAGTCGTGGAGGCCATGATCACCCAGCTCCCAAAGCAGGCCCGCAGCCCACTAGTACCTCACCTTCACAGTGCTTACCGCACGGCTTATACCACCAGCACCGCCCGCGACAGCTTCGCAGAGCTCGTGGCAGACACCGTTGATCACGTCATTAACCTGATACCTATGCCTCAGGTAGCCCGCAATGCTCTTCACGCCGTAACTCATACCGTGGCTCGTGCTGCGCGTAGCATCTGGTCGTTCTTTTTCGGTTAATACCATCCACAAGCAATTTTGCTGAATCACGATCGATTTTGTCGATCGAACCGATCGGGTTTATTCATTATCCACTATCAAAATTGGGTTATAGAATCCCTCAGGGATTGCTTTGATTAGAATTTTATTTATTAAAAATCAATGTGATGAATCGCATGATTGATCACGTCTTAAGGACTCAGATGAAAACTCTTTATCCCGTCACCGCTGCCATCTCACTACTTGTAACTCTGTCTGCGCCCTCCGGAGCGGCTGAAAATGATGTTATTAAACTCGATGTTCAGAAAAGTGGTTTTGAGCTGCTTGTCACTGTTGTCGCCAGGACTGACAGCATCCAGATCAAGAATATTGATGTAAACCGGGGTAGATGCCTACTGCTGGCAAAGGGCACCGTCACCTATCAGGGCATCACGGTTGAAGGCTGGGTGCCCAAAAAGGGGGAATTCACCCCCACCACCATGCAGTTTGCTGATGGCCTGACCTGGCATTTCGGCAACCCACTCCAGCAGAAGGGTATTAATTGTAGTTTCGTTGAAGCCAGGGTGTTTACCAACAAGGGAACTTTCACCATCAGCGAATGAAATAAACGGCATATCAGCAATATCTCCCTTCACTTTCCAAAGGAATAAAACTATGACGCTAAACTATTAGACGTCAACTACCTTGGCCGATACGCGTCAACTACTCTGGCCGCCTTTGAGTTATTTCTTAGCTGACTGCTG
>NZ_VRKN01000013.1 GCF_008080435.1 Enterobacter asburiae
TTAACAGAATTTGCCTGGCGGCTTTAGCGCGGTGGTCCCACCTGACCCCATGCCGAACTCAGAAGTGAAACGCCGTAGCGCCGATGGTAGTGTGGGGTCTCCCCATGTGAGAGTAGGGAACTGCCAGGCATCAATCAGAAGAACCCCGTACCGAAAGGTGCGGGGTTTTTTGCTTTGTGCCCGATAAAACATGCCGGATGGCGGCTTCGCCTTATCCGGCCTGCAAAACCTGCAGGCCGCACGATCCCACGCCAAAGAGAAACAAGAATACAAAGAAGGGATTTATAAACGCAGAAAAGCAAAAACCCAGCCATAGGCTGGGTTCTTTGAATAGTGGTGCCCGGACTCGGAATCGAACATTTATACAATCCTATGTTTTATAGAATAAAAATCAGTATGTAGTGTTTTTTACCAACGTAAATTTACCAACAAATCATAAGTGTTGTCAATTTAAATCAATAAGTTACGCTATTATTCGTTAGTAGACATCAGTAAACATCAGTTTTTAGATAGTGTAAATATCGTGTTGTCAAATAAAAAAGCACTTTTTGCTAAATTTTATAACTAATTGTTTTTAATTAAGTTATCTTCTTTTATTCTCGTTTTCTCTCTAAACGCAATGAAAAATCTAAAAATAGGTGTTGATCGTCATAAGCGATATTCGAATAATACATTACATCAAATAACACAAGGAAAAATATATGAAAGAAAAAACAAAACTTATCCGTATT
Source organism: Enterobacter asburiae (assembly GCF_008080435.1). GTDB lineage: Bacteria > Pseudomonadota > Gammaproteobacteria > Enterobacterales > Enterobacteriaceae > Enterobacter > Enterobacter asburiae_C. Next base: position 732 of record NZ_VRKN01000013.1, read on the forward strand.
TCTGAAGTAATCGATCGTACTGGATTCTGTAGAGCTTGGATTTATCGACTGATTAAAAATAATAGTTTTCCATCACCTGTAAAAACAGGTGAACGGTCTATCGCATTCATTGAAAGTGAAGTTGATCAGTGGATTGATGAAAAGATTTTTTATTCACGTAATCAGGCTGCGTAAAAACACTCTCACTTACTATTTGTTAACTTGAATATGATTACACTATTTATAGTGTGAAACGTCTAAAATCGCATACAGAGCGTTTTAAGGCTATATATGAAAAATATTATATGCTTCGAGTAAAGGCTGGATTTTATCCGGCCTTTTTTATTTGTTCTTTTATCTAATTAATCGTAGTGTTTAAAATATTTTTCATTCTCTATTGACAGGTAATATATAGAGATCTATAAAAAATAAAGATACAAAAAAAGTCAGATATTAAATCTGACTTTTTAAGGACTAAAAAAGTTTTCGCTGACTTTTTTAAGTCTTGTAATCAGTTATACGAGAACGTGATTACAAATATAAATAAAGTATTATCTAATCAACTTATATTTGTCAAATCTAAATCCCAACTTTTTACAAGTCTTTTAAATACCATTTCCAGAACCCTTTTTAATCCTCAAAAGCAATAACGTTAAAACCTGCTGTATCAGGTATAAGAATGAAGGTTCCTCAAGTGATTGGCGGTTCTTATGTTATTGTGGCAGTGCCGGGTGATACGTAGCTGCCAACCTGAATCGCAATACCTAAAGTTTTTTAGAACATTAGTATAGCTTCTTTAGTAAAACGAGAAGTGTTTTAAAATAGCAATGGTATTGTTTGCGTGGGTCGTGGGGGAAGTATCAGAATGGAAACGTTCTGAATATTTTCAAGACGCAATGAGCATCTTCTATCTTTCCATTTTAGGCGTGGGGGGTAGGGGGGGAATGCTTAAAGAAAAACTAAGTTTTCCTGACGGAAAACTACTACGACTGAAAGTCGCCATCTAAAACCCAGAACCTAATCTGATAAAATTCTAGTACTACTAGTACAAAAAATTAAATAACAAAATAAAAGTAAAACTAGTTCTAAAAAATATTAAAATATTTCCCGCGTCAGATATTCCACTATAGAGCTTTGCCCGCTGTTCTCCCTTCAAGATCCGAATCCTAAACAGATAATATCGGTATAAAAGATCGATAATTAGATATTGATAGGTTTTGACAATCAAATGTTGTCAGATCGATCGGTGTTTAATTGGTATAAACGATCGATTTGTAACTTATGATAGTCATTGGCTATCGTGGTGTGATTTTCGATCGGTACAAACGATATGACTAGACATAAAAATAATTGAATTCTAAGGCGTTTACAGGTCAATCGTAGATCTGTGCTATTTGTGAAGGAAAAGGTATGCGCAAATTTATGTTAGTAGCAGGTCTTGCCGTCCTGCTAACAGGGCTAACAGGGTGCGGTGATGATGGCATCTATGGCAACTATATCAATCAACAGTATGGCGTCAGACTTGATATTCAGAAAGACGTGATCAAGTTCAGAAATGGCGTTTTTACTGTTAAAAGCTGGGATGAAAGCCAAAAGCCTGTTTATATCGCAAGAACTCAAAATAAAGATCTCGGTTCTTGGACTTTTAAAATAGAAAAAGTCAAAGGCGGTGTAGTTTACCAAGGTGCGGTTTTTAAGAAAGATTAGAGGATTAGGAAATGGAAAACAATACCATTCAATGCCCCTACTGTCTAAAAGAAAGTCAGAAAGGGGTTCACGTATGCACGGGATGTCAAGCAACTATATTATACGGTGCTCCTCCGGGTTGGTGCGTATTTTTAGTTATATTAGGGACTTTAATATTGTCGATTTTGATCGGGTTGAGTGCAGGTATAGTTGCATTTAATATAAGTTTGTTTGTCATTGGGGTTTTTGGATTTATTCTTAGCAAGTTGGCTTTCTCTGAACGGATTTCTTTTAGACGAAGAATGTAAAACTGCCCTGTCTTTCAAGGTGATGGCTCGCAGTGCGAACCATCACCTATCTAAAGTTTATATCCTTCATTGCGTCATCAAGTAATAAATCGGAACCCACTGACATAAGACATAAAAGCCGTCAGCGGGACCCCGCGATCTATTACTTGACGATTTGACCCCCGCTGCAAAAGACAATATATTATTTACCCTATCTTTTATTTGCATTTTATTTGTCGTGCAGTGTATTTATTTATGTAGCCGCTATTGACAAGTATTTTAGAACGGTTATCTATTTAAATATAAGCGTAGTTCAGCTTTGATTTTTTGTTTTTCGGAAACTGAGGCAAGGTGTAATAGCGTATCCGCTATTTACCCAATCCTATCGGATTGCCTTGTCTCGTTTCACTCGCAAGGTTGAAAAAGATCTACCCTTCCGCCTGTTCCCCTTATCAAAGGGGAGGCGGTAAACCATACAGTTTAATATTATATTATAGGAGTGTTTAAAATGAATGATGACTTGGGTTTTATAAATAACATAGATGGTAAAATTTTATTAGAGTATTATCAATATTTAACTAATGCTATATTGGGTGATGAGGATACAAAAAAAGAATTTGTGAAATATGAACATTATGACTTGGATTACTTAAGGTATTATCTTGAAGCAAGTATCTATTTTTTAGGTGAAGCAAGAGATGAAGCAAATAGAGATGTTGAAATAAAAGATTTAAACGAAGTAGTGGAGGTAATAAATAAATTATCAAATAGGGCTAAGGTTGCTTTAGCTGAAAATATTATATTGTGGTTTGAAGATATTTCATTAGTAGGTTCTTATAATACACTATTTAGAATTTTAGTCAGGGAGAAAATAATATGATGATTATGTCTGTAGCAATGGTAATACTTTGTATTATGTTGGGAGGTTTTATGATCCGTAGCTGCACAGGAAAAACAAACTCTTCAAGTGAAGCAAAGCAAGCAATATCAGATGTTAGAAAAATGATAGATAAAAAAGCACTGATTAAATACAAAAGGAACAATAGAATATGATTGATGATGACATAGAAAAACAAATGAGTTTAAAAATGAAGTTTGAGATATTAGCAAGATTTTTTTATTACATAGAACAAGATAAAGATATACCTTTTAGTGAAATAAATAGTGATGAACAAAGGTTGTGCTATTTTGTGGCTCATAGATATATACAAGAAAATAAAGCTGATAACCTTCTAAAATCGTTGATTGATGAAAATGATGAAGACTATATAAAAGCAATAAGAGATTATATGTTTACAGGTGGTTAATATATGGATACAGACAGGAAAAGAGGACGTATAGAATTAAGTCACGAAGAGCGCAGAGATATATCTATACAGTTCAGAGTAAACAAAGCAGAGTTTGAATTCTTAAAAGAGCTTGTTGAGGCATCTGGTTTAGAAAGAGGTCATTACATTAGAAAAGAGATTTTAAACTCTGAACCAGTGATAAAAAGAAAAATGCCGGAAATAAATCAGAAGACTTATATACAACTTTCAGCAGTTGCTAATAATATAAATCAAGCAACAAAAAAACTAAACAGCAATGAGTATTTTGATAAAAATGAGGTTGATAAACTCAACTTTAATATAAAGCAGGTCAGCAGAAGGATAATAGAAATGAACAAGGATTTAGGTTATATATGAAAGGATACGTAGCGAAGTCAGGTAAATCATTTAAAAACAGAGTTAAGTATATATTAAAAGATGATCATGATTTCATTTGTAGCAATATGTCAGCAGATAAAAATAATGTTAGTGATTTAACTGATGAGTTTAAAGCTGTAAGCAGTTTTAGAAGAGATATAAATAAACCAGTCTTTCATGCTTTTTTATCTGTGCCACAGAATGAAAAATTAACAGATGAAAAATGGGAAGAGATAGCAAAAGACTATTTGAAAGAAATGAATATTGATATAGAAAAACATCAATATATTTGTGTGCGTCATAAAGATACAGATAAAGACCATATCCACATAGTAGCTAATCGTGTTGGGCTGGATGGTTCTGTATGGCACGGTCAGCACTCAGCATTTAATACAATAGCAGCTTGTGAACGTTTAGAAGTAAAGCACGGCTTAACCATTACTGATGGCTTAAAAGGTCAGAAATCAGACGTATCAGCACCAACCAAATCTGAGATCGAGCAAGCCCTACGTACAGGTGAGAAATCAGCTCGTATCGTGCTACAGAACGCATTACAGGCGGCTATGTTGGGTAAACCAGATCTACAGACGTTCATAGACAGACTACAGGCTGTAGGCATCGATCCGGCCTTCAACGTTGCTTCTACTGGCAACGTCGCCGGGGTGTCGTTTGGCATCAAAAATAATGAAAAAAATATTTTCTTCAAGGGATCATCTCTTGGTAAAAAATTTAGTTGGAACACTATTAAAGGTAGGGTGAAATATGACAAAAATAGAGATGATGAACTCGTTAGAAGCTTCTCAGCAAGAAAAGATGATGAACCAAATAGTGTTGGACGATCATTTGTTGAACCAAATATCAATGACAGTAGAGCCGTTGACGGAATCGATGATGATATTATCAGAATCAGTCAGCACAGCATTAAATCAGACGCAACAGACACTAACAAGAGTGAACAACTCATTAGAAGCAACAACAACGGCTTTAAACTCAGCGAAAAATATAATAGATCAGCAAACCATAAAGTTAGAAGAACAACACAGAAAGCTGCACAAATACTCAACAGAGTTAAAAAACAATACCATAAAGAACCAATCAAAACTTATAATAAAAGTAGCTTTAATCGTGGGAGCAATACATTTAGTGGCGGTTCTATCAGTAGGATACTTGATCATGCAGAAACCGCAAGCGCAGCCACAAATAAATTTAGACTCAAGAGCGGTAGCCGTTTCAATAGTAGAGCAACTAAGATCGAAGAAATAAGAGAACGTTTAGGTATTAAAAAACCAGTTATTCAGCCGAAGAATAAAGAAAAAGTGATTAAAGAAGAAATAAAGAAAAAACCTGTATATATTGCTGAGTATGAAAATAGATTTAAATCGAAGCTAAAAAAAACTCTTAAAAAAGAAAAACAAAAAAATGAAACAACACCACAGCAGGAAGACGATCAGCATTTAAAACCTCTTGGTTTTAAACCGCGATAAAAGAGGCTTTAAGCCTCTTTTATATTAAGCACTACTTTATTACCAGATCTTATAATAAGTATTTTGCGGTTTGGAAGTTTCACCCATTACTTTTACGTTTGTCATGTAATCAGCAGTTTTAGCCCAATCTCTGGCTCTTTCCTTAACTTTGCTTTCGTCTATTCTAAAAAATTTCTCATCGACACTTTCTACAATTTTACAGCGCTCAGTAATTTCGAACCATGCCATTTTTTCGATGTTGATATCTTTTGGACAATTATAAATTACATAACCGTGGTAGCTCTGGCTCTTAAACCAGTTTACTACAATATTGGATCCCCATATGAGTAAAATCAATAGTATTATACAAAGTAGTATGTTTATGAGGTATGTCGTAGACTTTGGCATTATATCGCTTCTCATCTTTAAATGGCTATGCAGTCATTTTAAATAGCATTAATAATTGCATATCAAATAATCCTTGCATATTCAAAAGGCATAATATGTTTCTCTTTATTGGCATCAAGATAATCCGCCCACCATTGCAACATTAATCGGCGTTGTATAATATGTTTTGCTTTATGAGTATAAGCAGCCCGAACATTATTTTGTTCTTTATGGCTCATTTGTCTTTCAATAGCATCCTCAGTCCATATACCCGACTCAACCAGACTACTACAAGCCATTGTACGGAAGCCATGTCCGCAAATTTGAGTTTGAGTGTTATAGCCCATAAGACGCAATGCCTTATTAACCGTATTTTCGCTCATGGGTTTGCGATAATCATGGCAACCGATGAATATCAACCCTTCACCATTACTAATGTCATAACTAATCTCTTTTAGCTCTTTCAATATTTCAATAGCCTGAAGGCTTAACGGCACATAATGAGGTATCCGCATTTTAGAGCCTCGCTCAGAAAATCTAACATTATCGATCTCATCTCTTTCCGGTGGAATAACCCATAAAGCGTTTTTAAAGTCGATTTCCGACCATCTGGCAAATCGTAGTTCACTTGACCGGATGAATACAAGCATAGTGAGCTTTAAAGCTAATACAGTGAGTCTACGGCCTTTATAGGAATCTATACGACTTAAAAGATCAGGTATCTGCTCAAGTTCAAGCGCCGGGTAATGCGTTCTTTTAGGTGTGATTAGCGTACCGCCAAGTTCATTAGCGGGATTATTGTTAATCATATCTTCTTGGACAGCATAACGCATGATAGCGGTAATACGTTGTTTCAGGCGTGAAGCCGTTTCGTGCTGACCTTTGCCTTCAATTTTACGAAGTGGAAGCAACAGATCGCGCGTAGTCAACTTGGTAATATCTTTTGAGCCGATAGCAGGGAAAAGATGATTAATAAGGCTGTTTAAAATACGTTCACTATGCTGAGGTATCCAACGCTCACTGACAGACATTTTTTTGTGCCAGTCCCGCGCCACTGCCTCAAACGTAAAATCTCCGCGCTCCTGAGCTTTTACAGCCTTTTTTTGCTGCAACGGGTCAACTCCATTAGCTAACAGAGATTTCATCTCTAAGAGGCTTGTACGAGCTTCTGAGAGCGATACAGAAGGGTAGGTGCCAATTGAGAAGACCTTTTGCTTACCATCGAAGCGATAAGCCGCTTGCCAGTATTTGGAACCGTTGGGATGCACCAGCAGATAAAGCCCCTTACCATCTGATAGCTTGATCTGCTTGTCGGAAGGCTTGGCGTTTTTTACAGCAATATCAGTTAAGCGCATGATAAGCCCCCTTGTGCAAATGTTGGTAAAAATCTCATCGAACTGAGATTACCAACATTTTTACCAACAAATAAGGGGCGCTGCCAGTAGATTTTAACGGACAGTAGTAGACAACTAGAAGGGGATAACTTGTTGACTTTATAAAGCAAAACGGACGTCAGTAGACGTCCGTTTCTAAATGAGTGGTGCCCGGACTCGGAATCGAACCAAGGACACGGGGATTTTCAATCCCCTGCTCTACCGACTGAGCTATCCGGGCAACGGAGCGCATTAAACCGCAATCGCATGAGATCGTCAACACTATTTCGGGAAAAGCTGTTCAACTGCTCAAGTTTACGGCAATTTGCTGGCTTCTGGGGCAAAAAGGCCAAACTATGCTTACGTTAACGCCCCGCCCATACGACACTGAGCAAACCGCAAAATATCTTCCGCCAGACGGTGCGCCGTATCCACATCGGCCTGGCTACGGTTTACCAGCATGCGGCTGAGGCAACCTTCCAGCACCAGCTCCATTTGCTTCGCCACCATCGCCGGGTCATCGACTTCCAGCGTGGTCAGCAGCTCGTGGGTGAAGTCATGCGCTGCCCGTTTTTGCTGGTCTGCCAACTGATGGATAGGATGGCCAGGGTCGGGAAAGTAAGTGCAGGCGGCGATGAACAGACAACCCGGGTAGCGGTTGTTGCTGACACATTCCGTCAGGGCGGAATAGCGCGCCAGCAGCTTTTGCTCCGCAGTCAGTTCTTCATTCAGCATCAGTTGCCTGCGCCAGATATCAACCTGCTGGCTGAGATAGCGCAGGGCGTCATAGAGTAGCGCCTCTTTATCCGGCCAGAAGCGCTTAAGTTCATCCAGGGGGTAATCGATACGGTCGGCTACCATCTCAAGCGTGGTGCTGGCGATCCCTTGAATCTCAAGTAGTTGCAGGGCTTGTCCCAGTACGTCTTCACGTTGCACGGTTATCTCCTCCGCTATTCCCAACGGTTTGTCCCGTTTAAAGTGTTGTTTACGGTTGGCGATTGCGCAAATGCGCGCTAAATGCCGCCGCATCCATAAACCCGGTTACACGCTGTTCTGGCTGCTCCTGGCCCTGTTGATTGAAGAACAGAATGGTTGGCAGCCCGAGCACGTTAAGCTGCTTCAGCAGAGCCTTATCCTGCGCATTATTGGCTGTGACGTTCGCCTGGAGCAAAACGGTCTCTTTCAGGGCGCTTTGCACCTGTGGATCGCTAAAGGTATATTTTTCAAACTCTTTGCAGGCGACACACCAGTCGGCATAGAGATCGAGCATCACCGGTTTGCCTTTTGCCTCTGCCAGGGCGCTATTGAGTTCATCCACGTTTTTAATCTGGGTGAAGTTCAGGTGCGCTTGCGTCTGACTCACCGGTGTGCCGAACGCCCAGTCCTGCAGAGGGCGTACGCTCACCAGCGCGGCAGCCAGCAGCAGGATTTGCACCAGGCGCATCCATGGCTTTTTCGCCCCCAGGCTGACGATAAACGCCCAGGCAAAGAATGCTACGCCGAGCATCGCCCACAGGCGCAAACCCCAGGCGTCGCCGATGATACGCTCAAGGAGGAACACCGGCAGCGCGAGGATGACAAAGCCAAATGCGGTTTTCACCGTTTCCATCCACGGGCCGCTCTTCGGCAGCAGTCGATTGCCGAAAACCGTGACCAGAATCAGCGGCAGGCCCATGCCCAGGGCATACAGGTACAACGTTCCGCCGCCGAGCCACATGTTGCCGCTCTGGGCGATATAGAGCAGGATGGCGCTCAGCGGTGCGGTGGTGCAAGGGGAACAAATCAAACCGGCGATAGCTCCCATCGCGAATACCCCACCCGCCGAGCCACCCTGCTGGCGGTTACTCATCAGCGTTAAGCGAGTCTGCAAAGCCGACGGTAACTGCAGGGTAAACAGGCCGAACATCGCCAGTGCCAGCAGGATGAAGACCCCCGACAAGCCAATAAGGACGTAAGGATGCTGCAGTGCGGCCTGGAACTGTAACCCGGCAGCGGCAACCACAAGGCCAAGGGCAGTGTAGGTCAACGCCATGCCCTGCACATAAATAAAGGCCAACAGCAGGGCGCGTGCGGTGGAAAGCCGTTGCTTACCGCCCAGCACGATACCAGAGATGAGCGGATACATTGGCAGCACGCACGGCGTAAAGGCAATGCCGATACCGATCAGCAAGGCCCAAAGTGCTGAGAACGGAAGTTCTGTGCGCTCTTCGCTCGTCTCATCCGAGGGGAGAGGGGGAAAGGCGGCAGCAGCGTTAACTTCGCTGAGCGGAACGACCTTCGTTTCAGGTGGATAGCAGAATCCGGCATCCGCGCACCCCTGATAGGTTACCGTCAACGTCGCGCCTTTATCCGCCTGATTCACCGTGACGGGGACGCTTAAGCGCTGGCGGTAGATTTCACTCTTGCCGTAAAACTCGTCCTTATGCCACTCGCCAGCGGGCAACTGCAGTGCGCCCACTTTTGCCTGGGCTGGGGTGATGCTTACCTGCTTGCGATAGAGGTAGTAGCCCTCTTTCACCTGCCAGGTGAGGGTCAGGTCGTGCTGGTTTTGCTGAAAATCGAAGATAAACGCCTGGTCGGCAGGGATGAAATTCGAACGGCCGGGCGCGTCAAACAACCCGGCAAAAGCTGATGTGCTGCACAGCAGCAGGATCAGCGTAAGGAAGCGTTGAGCCATGAGAGATAGTCGTTATCGCCATGAACCACTGGCAAGACCAGCAGTTCCGGGGTTTGGTAAGGATGATGAGATTTGAGGCAGTCCAGGAGCGCCTGCTGATTAGCCAGATTAGTTTTGAGCAACATCTGGACTTCGTACTCCTGCTCCAGCTTGCCTTCCCAGTAATAAAGGGAGGTGGCTCCGGGGAGGAGCGTCACGCAGGCAGCCAGTTTTTCGGCCAGCACTTTAGCGGCGAGATCCTGTGCAGAGGCTTCATCAGGGGCGGTACACAGTACGACAACAGCATCAGGCGTGTTCACAAGTCGACCTCCTCATCACGAAAGGCTTCACTATATCACGCAAGGTGGTTGGTCATTAATGAAACGGGCCGCAGAGCGGCCCGATTTTAACTATTTTTACAACCACTCACCGTTTACAGCACCACGCCGCCAATGATAAAGCCGAGGATCACGCAAAGTGAAATGGCGACCACACCTGGGATCAGGAACGCGTGGTTAAACACATACTTACCGATACGGGTTGAGCCGGTGTCGTCCATCTCCACCGCCGCCAGCAGGGTTGGGTAGGTTGGCAACACAAACAGCGCAGAAACGGCAGCAAACGAGGCGATGGCGGTTAACGGGGTTACGCCCAGCATCAATGCCGCAGGCATTAGCGCTTTAGTGGTTGCCGCCTGGGAGTAAAGCAGGGTAGCGGCAAAGAACAGCACTACCGCCAGCAGCCACGGGTAGTTGTGCAGCAGGTCGCCGGCAACGGTCTGGATGTCGCTGATGTGCGCTTTCACGAAGGTATCACCAAGCCACGCCACACCCAGTACACACACGCAGGCGCTCATACCGGATTTGAAGGTGCTGGCGTTCAGCACTTCGCTGGTGTCAATTTTACAGGTGATGCTAATCAGCGTCGCGATAGTCAGCATAAACACCACAATCGCTTCGTTACGCGGCAGGACCGGGTTCTGGATCAGGCCCACGGTATCGCTGATAGCGGTCGCGTAGAACATGACTGCGACAATACCGATCAGGAACAGCAGCACGGAGCGTTTTGCGTGCGGCTTCAGCTTAAAGACCTGGCTGCCGCGCAGTCTCACTTCACCCTTGGCAAGGCGTTCCTGATAAACCGGATCGTCTTTCAGCTCGGCACCGAGGAAGTTACACAGCACGGCAGTAATCATCACCGCAATCAGCGTCACCGGGATACAGATCGCCAGCAGCGTCAGGTAGCTCACGCCCATCGGCTCCAGAATACCGGCGAAGAAGACCACCGCAGCGGAAATCGGCGAGGCGGTAATCGCAATCTGGGACGCGACGACGGCAATAGAGAGCGGACGAGACGGACGGATACCCTGCTCTTTCGCCACTTCGGTAATCACCGGCAGCGTAGAGAAGGCGGTGTGGCCCGTACCGGCGAGAATGGTCATAAACCAGGTCACCAGCGGGGCAAGGAAGGTAATGTATTTGGGATGGCGGCGCAGCATACGCTCCGCCAGGCTCACCAGGTAGTCCATTCCACCTGCCACCTGCATGGCGGCGATAGCGGCAATAACTGCCATAATGATTTCGATAACGTCAAACGGGATTGCGCCGGGTTTAATCTGAAAGATAAGGGTAAGAACGAGCACCCCGAGACCGCCGGCAAAACCGATGCCGATACCCCCGAGTCTTGCTCCCAAATAAATCGCCAACAAGACGATGACGAGTTCTGCTCCAAACATAAGGACCTTCCTTGCTTATTAACAAGTTGATATTGAATTGTTGTATTTTGGTAACGCCTAAAAAGAAAAAAGGCACGTCACAAGTGACGTGCCTTAAGAAGCCTAGCCTGAATGGTTACTGTTCGCTTTCATCGGTATATCGTTTCGCTTTATATGCCGGGTGCATCAGGTTCTGGGCCGAGAAGATATCGTCCAGCTCAGCTTCGGTCAACAGCCCGCGCTCCAGCACCACTTCACGTACGCTCTTACCGGTTTCGGCGCAAATCTTACCGACGATGTCACCATTGTGGTGACCGATGAACGGATTGAGGTAGGTGACGATCCCGATGGAGTTATAGACATAACCCTCACAGACTTCTTTATTCGCTGTGATGCCGTTAATGCATTTTTCCAGCAGGTTGTAGCAGGCGTTCGTCAGGATGTGGATAGATTCAAACATCGCCTGGCCAATCACTGGCTCCATCACGTTCAGCTGCAGCTGACCCGCTTCAGAGGCCATGGTCACGGTCGTATCGTTACCGATGACTTTGAAGCAAACCTGGTTCACCACTTCTGGCACGACCGGGTTCACCTTGGCTGGCATGATGGACGAACCCGCCTGCAGTTCTGGCAGGTTGATTTCGTTCAGGCCAGCACGCGGACCGGAAGAGAGCAGGCGCAGGTCGTTACAGATTTTGGACAGTTTCACTGCCAGACGTTTCAGGGCGCTGTGTACCATGACGTAGGCGCCGCAGTCTGAGGTGGCTTCAATCAGGTCTTCTGCAGGCACAACCGGCAGGTTAGAGACTTCAGCCAGCTTCTGTACCGCCAGCTGCTGATAGCCATCCGGGGTGTTCAGACGCGTACCGATGGCGGTTGCGCCCAGGTTCACTTCCAGCAGCAGCTCGGAGGTGCGCAGCAGGTTTTTGGTCTCTTCGTTAAGCAGCACGTTAAACGCGTGGAATTCCTGGCCGAGCGTCATCGGCACCGCGTCCTGCAGCTGGGTACGACCCATTTTCAGGATGTCCTGGAACTCAACCGCTTTACGCTGGAAGCCATCACCCAGTTGGTTGATCGCGTCCACCAGTTTCACTACAGAGGCATACACCGCGATACGGAAGCCGGTAGGGTAGGCGTCGTTGGTGGACTGGCATTTGTTAACGTGGTCGTTCGGGTTCAGGTACTGGTATTCACCTTTCTGGTGACCCATCAGCTCCAGGCCGATGTTTGCCAGTACTTCGTTGGTATTCATGTTGACGGAGGTGCCCGCGCCGCCCTGATAGACGTCAACCGGGAACTGGTCCATGCATTTGCCGTTGTTCAGCACTTCATCGCAGGCCGCGATAATCGCATTTGCCGCGCTTTTAGGAATGGTTTGCAGCTCTTTGTTGGCCAGTGCTGCGGCTTTCTTTACCATCACCATGCCACGGACAAACTCAGGGATGTCGCTGATTTTGCTGTTGCTGATGTAGAAGTTTTCAATCGCTCTCAGAGTGTGAACACCGTAGTAGGCATCCGCTGGAACTTCCCTGGTACCCAACAAGTCTTCTTCGATACGAATGTTGTTTAACATGTGAACCTTCTTTTCAAGCTGCCGATGGATTGTACTAAACACACAGTATTTATGTGGTTTTGAATATTTTCTGGCCGACGATTATTCCCTCAATCAGCCAGATGCTCGAGATCATATGCTGATGATAGCGAATTGCCGTAAGCTGGATCACTTATTATTGAGCCGATTCCATGATAATTATTAATCTGTGAAATGGGTCACCGCTTTAATATTTCCAAAAAAAATATCCGTGCAAACTGATTGAATTTTCGCTAACCGTCACCATTTCATACAAACGCGCGTCGCGAACACATTCAGACAGGGGCCCGACGGCCCTTGCCACACAGGAGATGCCAGTGCGCTGGATACCGTTTATTGCTTTCTTTCTCTATGTTTACATTGAGATTTCCATTTTCATCCAGGTTGCCCATGTGCTGGGCGTCCTGTTGACGCTGATTCTGGTGATTTTCACCTCCGTCATCGGCATGTCGCTGGTGCGTAATCAGGGTTTCAAAAATTTCCTGTTAATGCAGCAGAAGATGGCTGCCGGTGAAAGCCCGGCAGCCGAGATGATCAAAAGCGTATCGCTGATTATTGCGGGGCTGCTGCTGATCCTGCCGGGGTTCTTCACCGACTTCCTCGGCCTTCTGCTGCTTCTGCCGCCAGTGCAAAAACACCTGACCATGAAGCTGCTGCCGCATCTGCGCTTTAGCCGTATGCCGGGCGGCGGGTTCAGCACCGGGCCGGGCGATACCTTTGAAGGGGAGTATCAGCGTAAGGATGAACAGCACGACCGTTTAGACCATAAAGACGATCGGTGATTTTGTTGCCCGGTGGCTTCGCTTACCGGGCCTCCGGGAGCGCACCGCGCTTCGGCAAAAAGACCCACAGCCCTGCCAGCATGACTATCGCGTACACACTCTTCCAGCCCACCATCGCCAGTAACAGCAGGCAAAGCACACCCCCGACGACCGCCAGTGCTTTATAGCGACCTTTCAGCAAACGACATCCCGCCAGCATGCACAGCAGGTAGATCATGATGAAAATACCGTTGGCGTAGACGATCAGCGCGTCCAGATTGATCTTCAGTGCGTAAATACACAGCGTACTCACCACGCAGCAGCCCAGGACGGCATTCAGAGCATTCAGCGGAAGCTGGCGTGTAGACAGGCGCGCGAGGCGATTCTCGGGTTTGTAGAGCGCCTGCGACCACACCAGCCGGGCAAAGCTCTGGATATAAATATTCAGGCTGGCAAAACAGGCCAGATAGCCGATGACGCAGGCGATCCACAGCGCTTTTACACCGAACAGTTCCACCACGATACCCGGCAGCGATGCAGCGGCAGCGAGATCCGCACCGAACGCGTGGAAGTGTAATACCAGCACGGTACACGCCCAATAGACCGTGCCTGCCAGCAGCAGGCCTATCATCAGCGCGCGGGGGAAATCGCGTTCAGGCTGCTTAAATTCAGAGGCCAGATGGGCAAAGGCTTCCAGACCCACAAAACACCAGAACATGACGGAGAGCGCGGCGAAAAGCTGTGAATGGTCGACGTCTGTCACCGTCGGGAAGGGAATTTCCTTGATTGTGATATCGCCCGCCCACCAGATAGCGGCAACGAGCGCGACAATCAGCACCGCAACCAGTGTCTGCAGGTTGGCGCTGGAGCTGGCTCCGCGAGAGCCTACCCACCAGACGATAGCCAGCGTACCCAACTCGGCCAGCAATAACTGCTCGTTATGCCAGCCAAACAGCGCCTGACCAAATCCGGTCGCAATATGCAACGCCGCAGGGAGGCCAACCGGAATGACGGAGAGAAACAGCCAGCCGGTAACACGCTGCAGTCGCGGACCAAAGGCCAGTCCGACAAAGTGTGCCACGCCGCCCGCGCTGGGGAAATGCCGCCCCAGGATGGCAAACACAATGGCTATCGGGAAAACCAATACAATCAGCGCTGGCCACGCCCACAGGCTATTATTTCCAGCCACCAGCGCCGCCAGTGCGGGTACGGCAAACACGCCCGTACCTAACAAGGAGGTTGAGAGCAGTCCAACGCCCTGCGCCAGCCCCAACTCCTGCTTGAGTCCACTCATTGACATCGCCCTGCCAGTACCAAAAGAGAGGCGATGGTAACACTTTCGCAAATTTTTTTTTCGACTCCCCCTTGAAGGGGGAAAAAGCTATCCCCATCTCTCAGGGCACTAGTCGGAAAACCGCATGCGGCCCGGCGTCATCCATAACTGATAATGACTTTCTCAAAGGAGAGCTATCAATGAGTATTCGTCCGTTACATGATCGTGTGATCGTCAAACGTAAAGAAGTTGAAACCAAGTCTGCTGGCGGCATCGTTCTGACCGGTTCTGCAGCAGCCAAATCAACGCGTGGCGAAATCATCGCTGTCGGTAAGGGCCGCATCCTGGAAAACGGAACTGTGCAGCCACTGGACGTTAAAGTTGGTGACATCGTAATTTTCAACGATGGCTACGGCGTGAAATCCGAGAAGATCGACAATGAAGAAGTGTTGATCATGTCCGAGAGCGACATTCTGGCAATTGTTGAAGCGTAATTTACGCACGAGAATTTGAGGAAATAAGAACATGGCAGCTAAAGACGTAAAATTCGGTAACGACGCTCGTGTAAAAATGCTCCGCGGCGTAAACGTACTGGCAGATGCAGTTAAAGTGACCCTGGGCCCGAAAGGCCGTAACGTAGTGCTGGATAAATCCTTCGGCGCGCCAACCATCACCAAAGATGGTGTTTCTGTAGCACGTGAAATTGAGCTGGAAGACAAGTTCGAAAACATGGGCGCGCAGATGGTGAAAGAAGTTGCCTCTAAAGCGAACGACGCGGCAGGCGACGGTACCACCACCGCGACCGTACTGGCGCAGGCGATCATCACCGAAGGTCTGAAAGCCGTTGCTGCGGGCATGAACCCAATGGATCTGAAACGTGGTATCGACAAAGCTGTCATTGCCGCTGTTGAAGAACTGAAAGCGCTGTCCGTACCGTGCTCTGACTCTAAAGCCATTGCTCAGGTAGGTACCATCTCCGCTAACTCCGACGAAACTGTAGGTAAACTGATCGCTGAAGCGATGGACAAAGTCGGTAAAGAAGGCGTGATCACCGTTGAAGACGGTACCGGTCTGGAAGACGAACTGGACGTGGTTGAAGGTATGCAGTTTGACCGCGGTTACCTGTCCCCATACTTCATCAACAAGCCAGAGACTGGCGCTGTTGAGCTGGAAAGCCCGTTCATTCTGCTGGCTGACAAGAAAATCTCCAACATCCGCGAAATGCTGCCAGTGCTGGAAGCCGTTGCGAAAGCAGGCAAGCCGCTGGTTATCATCGCTGAAGACGTTGAAGGCGAAGCGCTGGCGACCCTGGTGGTTAACACCATGCGCGGCATCGTGAAAGTGGCTGCGGTTAAAGCACCTGGCTTCGGCGATCGCCGTAAAGCGATGCTGCAGGATATCGCTACCCTGACCGGCGGTACCGTGATCTCTGAAGAGATCGGTATGGAGCTGGAAAAAGCGACCCTGGAAGACCTGGGCCAGGCGAAACGCGTTGTGATCAACAAAGACACCACCACCATCATCGATGGCGTTGGCGAAGAAGCCGCTATTCAGGGCCGCGTTGGTCAGATCCGTAAGCAGATCGAAGAAGCAACTTCCGATTACGACCGTGAAAAACTGCAGGAGCGCGTAGCGAAACTGGCTGGCGGCGTTGCGGTAATCAAAGTCGGTGCGGCTACCGAAGTTGAAATGAAAGAGAAAAAAGCACGCGTTGACGATGCCCTGCACGCGACCCGTGCTGCGGTAGAAGAAGGCGTAGTTGCGGGTGGTGGTGTTGCGCTGGTGCGTGTTGCCGCTAAGCTGGCAGGCCTGACCGCACAGAACGAAGATCAGAACGTGGGTATCAAAGTTGCGCTGCGCGCAATGGAAGCCCCTCTGCGTCAGATCGTTTCTAACGCCGGTGAAGAGCCATCTGTTGTGACCAACAACGTGAAAGCGGGCGAAGGTAACTACGGTTACAACGCAGCAACGGAAGAATACGGCAACATGATCGACTTCGGTATCCTGGACCCAACGAAAGTGACCCGTTCTGCTCTGCAGTATGCGGCATCTGTAGCGGGTCTGATGATCACCACCGAGTGCATGGTGACCGATATGCCTAAAGGCGATGCGCCTGACTTAGGCGCTGCGGGTATGGGCGGCATGGGCGGTATGGGCGGCATGATGTAATCGTGCGCTCTACGTCGTAGAATGTGAAAAACCCCCGGGCAGAGATGCTCGGGGGTTTTTCTTTTGGTCATCTTTTAGGTATAAGATTTAGACACGGACAACTACTGTCCAGCTTATTGAAAACGAGGAATAACATGCGCGTAAAAGTCTGTGCAGGGATTGTAGGGGCAGCATTGCTGCTGGCAGGTTGTAGCTCCAGCAATGAGCTGTCGGCAGCGGGCCAGAGCGTTCGCTTTGTGGAAGATAAGCCTGGCAGTGAATGCCAGCTGTTAGGCACGGCAACCGGTGAGCAAAGCAACTGGATGTCAGGTCAGCATGGCGAAGAAGGTGGCTCTATGCGCGGTGCAGCGAATGCCCTGCGTAACCAGGCTGCGGCAATGGGCGGTAACGTGATTTACGGCGTGAGCAGCCCAACGCAGAGTATGCTGTCCAGCTTCGTCCCGACCGCCAGCCAGATGAATGGCCAGGTCTACAAGTGCCCAAACTGAGTTAGCATGCTGATGGCGCTGCGCCCGGACCCTGTAGGGCAGGTAAGCGTAGCGCCACCTGCTTTTTAGTGCTGCCGCAGCTGCAAGTCCAGCGGCGTCTTGCTCGGCTCTCCGCCAATCTCGCGTGCCAGCTTCGGTACCATATAGCCTGAAACCAGCGTTAACAGTTCGCGCATAATCTGCCGGGCTTCATCATCCGTCACCATGAAATGGGCCGCGCCCTGAACGCGATCCAGCACGTGCAGGTAATAGGGCATCACGCCCGCATCAAACAGAGCATTGCTCAGGTCAGCCAGCACGCGGGCGCTGTCATTCACGCCGCGCAGCAGCACGCTCTGGTTCAGCAGCGTCACGCCCGCTTTACGCAGCCGCGCCATCGCCGCGCGAAACGCATCGTCGATTTCGTTCGCGTGGTTGATATGGTTCACCAGTAGCACCTGCAATCGAGACTGCTCCAGACGTGATACCAGGCCGTCAGTGATCCGCGCCGGAATAACAATCGGTAAACGGCTGTGAATGCGCAGGCGCTTAATGTGCGGGATGGCTTCCAGCTGCGTCAGCAGCCAGTCCAGCTCATGATCTTTTGCCATCAGCGGGTCACCGCCGGAAAAAATGATCTCATCCAGCTCCGGATGGGCGGCGATATAGTCCAGCGCGGCCTGCCAGTTGCGTTTATTGCCCTGATTTTCGGCGTAAGGGAAGTGCCGACGGAAGCAATAACGACAATTTACCGCACAGCCGCCTTTTACCAGCAGCAGGGCGCGGTTGAGATACTTGTGCAGTAAACCCGGCACCACACTGTTCTGCTCTTCCAGCGGATCGGTACTGTATCCCGGCGCGGTGACAAACTCATCCTGCGAAGTAAGCGTTTGTTTTAATAGCGGATCGTTGGGGTTGCCTTTCTCCATCCGCGCCACAAACGCACGGGGAACGCGCAGGGCGAAAAGGCGCTTTGCCTCGCGGCCTGCAAGCAACTCTGGGTGCTGATCGAGGTCTAAAAGACGCAGCAATTCATCAGGACTGGTGATTACATCGGCAAGTTGCGATAACCAATCTTCTCTGGACGGGGTGTTTAGGGTTACAATATGCGCCATTTTGTGGCTTAGCTACCAGTTAACAAATTTAGAGGGCCTTATGGCAACGTACTATAGCAACGATTTTCGTGCTGGTCTTAAAATCATGATGGACGGCGAACCGTACGCGGTTGAAGCCAGCGAATTCGTTAAACCAGGTAAAGGCCAGGCATTCGCACGCGTTAAGCTGCGCCGTCTGCTGACCGGTACCCGTGTTGAGAAAACCTTCAAGTCTACTGACTCCGCTGAAGGCGCTGATGTTGTTGATATGAACCTGACCTATCTGTACAACGACGGTGAGTTCTATCATTTCATGAACAACTCCACTTTCGAACAGCTGTCTGCTGATGAGAAAGCGGTAGGTGACAGCGCTAAATGGCTGCTGGATCAGGCTGAGTGCATCGTGACCCTGTGGAACGGCCAGCCTATCGCTGTGACCCCACCAAACTTCGTAGAGCTGGAAATCGTTGAAACCGATCCAGGTCTGAAAGGTGATACCGCAGGTACCGGCGGTAAACCAGCCAAACTGTCTACCGGTGCAGTGGTTAAAGTGCCACTGTTCGTACAGACTGGCGAAGTGATCAAAGTGGATACCCGCTCCGGCGAATACGTGTCCCGCGTGAAGTAATTTACGTCATGATTGAAGGCGCAGCGCCCGCTGCGCCTGATTTTTGCAGGCAGGGATGATGAAACGTACCGTTAAAATTCTGCTTCTGTTAGCGCTTTCCAGTGCATTGCTTTCCGGCTGTAACACCACGCGTGGAATGGGACAAGATATCCAGGATCTCGGTCATATCATTTCTCACGCCGCCAGCTAAGTTCGTCTAATTTTCCTAAAAATGCTTCCTTTTCCGTCAACCGGCGGGATCTTGTCTATTCTTAAGTTGCTATACACAAAACAACTTTGGCTATAAAAGGAAGATATTATGGTTAAGAAGACAATTGCAGCGATCTTTTCAGTCCTGGTACTTTCTTCAGTGTTAACGGCCTGTAATACCACGCGAGGCGTCGGTCAGGATATTTCTGAAGGTGGTAGCGCAATCTCTGGCGCGGCATCAAAAGCGCAGCAGTAATTAACACGCGGTACGGAACCAGCCGGGTTTCGTACCGTCAGCTTTCTGATTCCTGCAGGGATAAGAACGGAGAAAAACGCGTATCCATATGCAATTTCATGCGAATATTGCGTTTATAGGTATAAACCGTTTTTCCGTTGATACTCAGGTGAGCGGCAATTTTTTGATTGCTCGCGCCGTCCATCCACAATGTCAGCACCTTCTCTTCCTGCCGGGTCAGCAAGGGGGTGGCCTCCGTTGGTCTTTCAGCACTTGCGCGCGAGATTAATGCATCGTTGATAACCGTTGCCACTTCTTCGAGACTGGCGTTTTTCAACAACGACGACCACACCGGGAACTGTCCGAGCCAGTCTGTCATGCCGTTGTCCTCTCCCGATTGCAGCAAAATAAACGGTAATCGTTCACTGGCGTTAAGCAAGGACGAGAGCTGCTGAAAATGATGAATATCCTGCCTGAAGCCGTACAGGTCAGCGATAACCAGCGTGGGTTTCCATTGCAGAATGTGCTCTCTGGCAAGGAACAGATTATTCAGCCCGGTCACAACGTAGTGTCCCGGGAACAAACCGGAATGATTGAGCCATGCTTCAAACCCCGTGCGGGTGAAGTGACAACGGTCAATCAAAAGAATTTTGAACATATTTTATTCGCAGTCGGCTAGTGGTTTGGCTTCCTGCCATCAGAAAGCACATCATCATAGAGAAGTCGGATGAGTGCTAAATGCCGGAACTACGCGCCATACTGCAGCTATTTCTTGCCTTAACGTGTTCAGCAAAAAATGATTGAAAAAAAATAGCACGCTAACCACAATATGGGGCGTAATCTCTGCCTTACGGGACGACCCGTAAGCGTTTCTTTCACCGGGGACGGCCCCAACTTGTATTAAGTTAAGGAGCCTGAAATGTCCTGGATCATTCTTTTTATTGCTGGCCTGCTCGAAGTGGTATGGGCGATTGGTCTCAAGTACACCCACGGATTTACCCGCCTGACGCCCAGCGTCATTACCATCACCGCGATGATCGTGAGTATTGTCCTGTTATCCTGGGCGATGCGCTCGTTGCCTGTGGGAACGGCTTATGCGGTCTGGACGGGCATTGGTGCGGTGGGGGCCGCCATCACCGGCATTCTGCTGCTGGGAGAGTCAGCGAGTCTGGCGCGTATCGCCAGCCTCGCGTTGATTGTGGCCGGGATCATTGGGCTGAAGCTCAGTACCCATTAATGGGGTTGTTTTACCCAGATGAGTTTTGACACATCAAACCCTTGCCGGGTCGCGACGTCCAGCATCTGCTGTTTCATTTCTGACGAAATAGTTGGCGTGCGGGAAAGTATCCACAGATAGTCGCGATCCGGCCCGCAGACCAGTGCGTGACGATACTCTCTGTCGAGCGCTATCACGTTATAGCCGCCATAAAACGGGCCAAAGAAAGAGACTTTGAGCGCAGCCCGTCGCGGGTCGCCCGTGAAGTACGCTTTCCCAATTGACTGTTGCCACATCTCCCGATCGGGATTATAGCCCCGGTTGATCACCTGAATACCGCCATCATCCATCGGGCTGTAATTCGCAGTGACCTTCTCTAAGCCCTGCTCAAACCGATGGTCGAGGCGCGCGATTTCATACCATGTTCCAAGGAAGCGTTGTGCATCAAAAGGCGTGACGACGGTAACGCCAGGCGGTGGGGTAGGGGAACTGCAGGCAACCACTAAAAACGCGGCTGTCACCGCGGCGATAACAGGCAGAATGCGCATAGGAGTTTCCTTACTGTTTTTTGTTAAGTGTAGATGACGGCAAGGAAAATGTGGTTTTTGTGCGGTGTGTTTCGCCGGGTAAGCGAAGCCGCCACCCGGCAATGTTTTACTGCAGCGCGTCGAGGATACGGTATGCCGCCTCAACGCGTGCCGGGTTCGGATAGCTTTTATTCGCCAGCATCACAATGCCGAGCTGTTTTTCAGGAATAAATGCCACGTAGCTGCCAAACCCGCCGGTAGAGCCTGTTTTATGGACCCAGGACGCATTGACCGGGGGAGCCGGTGGATTCACTTCTCTCGCAGGCAATGGCGCAAGCGCCACCTTATTGTCACTACCTTCAACCACGGTTTTGGCATCGACCGGCCAGTTAAGCATTTCCCAGCCTAACCCTTGATACATGGCCCCCACGCGCCAGTAGCGAGACTGCGCCAGGGAAATGCCTTGCCTGAGTGAAGTATCCTGAAGGGAGTCCGGCTTCATGTTGACCATCACCCAGCTAGCCATATCCTGCGCGTTGGTTTTTACGCCATAGGCTTCAGCGTCCAGCATCCCCGGCGAAACGTGTACCGCTTTACCGTCACGGTATCCCCAGGCGTAATGCGCTTCTTCCGCTTTCGGAACGTTAATCCAGGTATGGTCCAGCTTGAGCGGCTTAAAGACTCGCGTCGTTATGGCCTGCTCATAGCTCATGCCCGAAGGTTTGACCGCCAGCGCGCCAAAAAGACCGATGCTGGCGTTGGCGTAAAGACGCGTAGTGCCCGGCTTCCACTGCGGCTGCCAGTTTTGATAAAAGCGCAGCAGAGAGGCGTTATCCGTGACCTCATCCGGCACCTGTAACGGCAGACCTCCTGCGGTATAGGTTGCCAGATCCAGCATGCGAATCCCCTGCCAATGCTTGCCTGTCAGCTCAGGCCAGTATTTTGTCACCGGATCGCCCAGCGATATTTCACCGCGAGCAATGGCATCGCCACCCAATACGCCGGTGAAGGTTTTACTTATAGAACCCAGCTCGAACAAGGTTTGTGGGGTGACCGGTTTGTTCGCGGCAACATCGGCTTTACCGAAGGTAAAGTAGTGCGGCTGACCCTGATAAATCACCGCTACCGCCATACCCGGAATGGCCTGCGCTTTCATCAGCGGCGTAACGGTACGTTCCACCACCTCAGCCAGCTGTTTTTCTGACATCGGTACAGCCAATACTGAGCAGGAGGTGCTGAGCAGCAGGGCGCAGCAAAGGGATTTTTTCATCATCAGTTATCTTCCGTAATAGCAGTTCAAGGGAGTGTTCGGGCCCGTCAGACCGCTGTAGTCTGTTGGATTTGACTATGGCTGACAAACGGTTAAATTTAGCATTAGCTGTTAATTTTTCTAACGGATCAGACCATGACACGCAGCTATCTTCCTCTTAATTCCCTGCGGGCGTTTGAAGCTGCCGCCAGGCACCTCAGTTTTACTCATGCCGCTATCGAGCTGAACGTCACCCATTCCGCGATTAGCCAGCACGTAAAGGCGCTGGAGCAGCACCTTAATTGCCAGCTGTTTGTCCGCGTCTCGCGTGGGCTAATGTTGACCACCGAAGGCGAAAATTTACTGCCGGTGCTGAATGACTCGTTCGATCGTATCGCCGGAATGCTGGATCGCTTTGCCAGCCAGCGCGCTCAGGAGAAGCTCAAAATAGGTGTGGTAGGGACCTTTGCCACGGGGGTTTTGTTCTCTCAGCTCGCGGACTTTCGCCGCCGCTATCCGCATATTGATCTTCAGCTTTCCACCCATAACAATCGCGTCGACCCGGCGGCTGAAGGCCTTGATTACACCATTCGCTACGGTGGCGGCGCGTGGCATGGAACCGATGCTGAATTCCTTTGCCCTGCGCCGCTGGCTCCGGTCTGTACACCCGACATTGCCTCCTGTCTAAAAAGCCCGGCAGATATCCTGAAGTTTACCCTGCTGCGCTCCTACCGACGCGACGAGTGGGCTGCGTGGATGCAGGCGGCGGGTGAACATCCTCCCTCGCCGACGCACCGGGTGATGGTGTTTGATTCGTCCGTGACCATGCTGGAAGCCGCGCAGGCAGGCGCAGGGATTGCCATTGCGCCTGTCGACATGTTTACCCATTTACTCAGCAGCGAGCGCATCGTGCAGCCGTTTGCAACGCAGATTGACCTCGGCAGTTACTGGCTGACAAGACTACAGT
Organism: Enterobacter asburiae; assembly: GCF_008080435.1. Lineage (GTDB taxonomy): Bacteria > Pseudomonadota > Gammaproteobacteria > Enterobacterales > Enterobacteriaceae > Enterobacter > Enterobacter asburiae_C. Next base: position 24,328 of record NZ_VRKN01000013.1, read on the forward strand.
CACGGACAGAAACGCCCGCAATGCGCGAGTTTGCCCAGTGGCTGGTGGGGAAGATGCAGAAATAAAAGGCCCGCCGGATGGCGGGCCAGAAGCGTCAGATGGTGACCACGGCAATCAGCGTCACCACGGTCAGGATGGTCGCCAGACCGTAGAACACCCATTTACCGTTCGGTACATGGATTTTCAGGTCATGCATCGCATGGTGAATACGGTGCAGACCACACCACAGCGGCAGGACGATCATCAGGAAGATGAACACGCGACCGATAAAGCTGCCCGCGAACGCGAGTACGCGTTCGTAGCTCAGCGCATCGCCCGGGAACAGCCCCAGCGGCAGCATAATGCCGACCAGCAGGATGATGACGGGGGCGATGATGGCACTCCACATGCCGCCTGCGCCAAACAGGCCCCAGAAGACCGGCTCGTCAGAACGTTTTGGATTTGGATTGATCACAGTAGTCTCCTTACCAGAACAGTGCGACAAACAGAATGACCACAGTGACCAGAATCGTCACTGCCCAGAGCCCTTTAATCACCGGCTCTGGCCCCATTTTCTCGCCTTTTACGATGATGTTCGCCGCTTTTGGCGCCAGCTCAAACCAGGTTTTGGTATGAAGCAGTGCGGCTGCGAGCACAATCAGGTTCAGGATCACGATGATTGGGTTTTGCAGGAAACCGACAAAGCTGGCCCAGGTTTCCGGGCCATGCTTGAGGGCAAAAACGCCGTACATCAGCTCAAGGCTGAACCAGACCGCCGGTACCGCCGTGCCTTCACGCAGCATGTAGAAGCGATAAAACGGCAGGTTTTTCCACCAGGTGGACGGCACAGGCCGCACATAGGCTTTGCGTTTAGTCGTCATCATGCACTCCTTAGCGTGGTTTCAGGGTAGCGATAAGAAAGTCTTTCGAGCTTTCCACTTTACCCTGTTGAATTGCGGCGGCCGGGTCGACGTGCTTCGGACACACTTCGGAGCAATAACCCACAAAGGTACAGCTCCAGACGCCGTTCTGGCTGTTTAGCTGCGCCATACGTTCTTTTTTACCGTGGTCTCGGCTGTCCTCGTTATAGCGGTGCGCCAGGGTAATGGCGGCCGGGCCGATGAACTCCTTGTTCAGGCCAAACTGTGGACAGGCGGCGTAGCACAGGCCGCAGTTGATGCAGCCGGAGAACTGATGGTATTTCGCCATCTGAGCCGGCGTCTGGGTATTTGGCCCCTGATCCGGCGTGCGCGGATTACCAATGATGTACGGCTTAATGGCTTCCAGGCTTTCGATAAAGTGGGTCATATCGACCACCAGATCGCGTTCAATCGGGAAGTTGCCCAGCGCTTCGACCTTAATGCCTTTGGTGTACTCGCGCAGGAAGGTCTTACAGGCCAGTTTCGGCACCTTGTTGACCATCATGCCGCAGGAGCCGCAGATTGCCATGCGGCAGGACCAGCGGTAGCTCAGGTCTGGCGCCAGGTTATCTTTGATATAGCCGAGCGCATCCAGCAGGGAGGTTTGCTCGTCATAGGGCACTTCATAGAAAGCGCTGTGCGGTGCGGCGTCCACTTCCGGATTGTAGCGCACCACTTCAACTTTTATTTTTTGCATCTCAGCCATTCGCCTTCTCCTTCTTCTCGGCGGCTTCTGCTTCTGCACCGTACACGCGTTTAGCCGGTGGCAGCGTGGTGATTTTCACGTCGCTGTAGTCCAGACGTGTGGTGCCATCCGCATCGCGCCAGGCGAGAGTGTGTTTCAGGAAATTGACGTCGTCACGTTCGGTACAGCCTTCGTCCAGACGCTGGTGGGCTCCACGCGACTCTTTACGCGCCAGCGCGGAGTGCGCCATACATTCCGCTACGTTCAGACCGTGGCCCAGCTCGATGGTGTAGAGCAGGTCGGTGTTGAATACGCTGGAGGTGTCGGTGATGCGCACGCGCTTGAAGCGCTCCTGCAGTTCCGCCAGCTTGTCGACGGTTTTTTGCATCAGCTCAGGGGTACGGTAGATACCGCAACCTTCTTCCATCGACAGGCCCATCTCGTCGCGGATCTTAGACCAGTTCTCGTTACCCTCCTGGTTCACCAGATCTTTCAGGCGTTTTTCAACGTCTGCGACCTGCGCGTCCAGCGCGGCACCGTTGGCTTCGCCTGCTGTAGCCGCTCGCTCCATCGCGCGCTCGCCCGCCATGCGGCCAAAGACGACCAGCTCTGCCAGCGAGTTAGACCCGAGACGGTTAGCGCCGTGCAGACCCACGGAGGAACATTCGCCCACGGCGAACAATCCTTTAATACGGGTTTCGCACTGCTGGTCGGTTTCGATCCCGCCCATGGTGTAGTGCGCGGTTGGGCGTACCGGAATCGGCTCTTTCACCGGGTCGACGCCGACGTAAGCTTTCGCCAGCTCGCAGATGAACGGCAGACGTTCCAGCAGTTTCTTCTCGCCCAGATGACGCAGGTCGAGATAGACCACATCGCCGCGCGGCGTGGAGATGGTGTTGCCTTTGCGCCACTCGTGCCAGAAGGCCTGAGAGACTTTGTCGCGCGGGCCGAGTTCCATGTATTTGTTCTTCGGCTCGCCGAGCGGAGTTTCCGGGCCCATGCCGTAATCCTGCAGATAACGGTAGCCGTTTTTGTTGACCAGAATACCGCCTTCGCCGCGGCAGCCTTCCGTCATCAGAATGCCGGAGCCTGGCAGGCCGGTTGGGTGGTACTGCACGAACTCCATATCGCGCAGCGGTACGCCGTGGCTGAGCGCCATGCCCATGCCGTCACCGGTGACGATGCCGCCGTTGGTGTTATAACGATAAACGCGACCCGCACCTCCCGTCGCCATCACTACCGCGTTGGCGCGGATCTGGACAAGCGTGCCTTCCATCATGTTCATCGCGACCAGACCACGCGCCTGTCCGTCATCAACCAGGATGTCGAGAACAAAATGTTCGTCAAAGCGCTGAATTTGTGGGAACTGAAGGGAGGTCTGGAACAGGGTGTGCAGCATATGGAAGCCGGTTTTATCGGCGGCGAACCAGGTGCGTTCAATCTTCATTCCGCCAAAGCGGCGAACGTTGACGCTGCCGTCCGGACGGCGGCTCCACGGACATCCCCACTGTTCAAGCTGGGTCATTTCCGTTGGACAATGATGTACAAAGTAGTCAACGACATCCTGTTCGCAAAGCCAGTCGCCCCCTGCAACCGTGTCGTGGAAATGGTATTCAAAGCTGTCATGATCCTGCGCAACGGCGGCGGACCCTCCTTCTGCTGCCACTGTGTGACTACGCATTGGATAGACTTTTGAAATCAATGCGATTTTAGCGTTGGGATTAGCTTGTGCTGCAGCAATCGCAGCACGTAATCCAGCCCCGCCAGCGCCTATTACGGCAAGATCGGCTTGAAAAGTTTGCACGACATTCCTCCAGATTTTTGTTATTTCGCAACGCGACAAACTAAAGGTAGTTCACCCGTCCAAAAGGACGATTGCGAAAGCGTTTCCACTGCTCCTTTATGGGTAAAACAGTATAACCGTGTAGATGTCAGGGAAATTTGACGTGTTCGATTTTTTTGCTGTTCTGTACGGTGATTTATCACGGAGATTGATGAATTACGTCACGTAATTGGTCACCTAAATGAAATGCGCTTTTTTACTGCGCAAAATTTGTCTCTGCCCTGGCTAACGAGTAGACTTCGTGCCCTTGTCTGAAATCGGAGAACAACTCATGAGCGAAACGGCCACCTGGCAGCCGAGCGCATCCATCCCTAATCTGTTAAAACGCGCTGCAATTATGGCGGAGATCCGCCGTTTCTTTGCCGACCGCGGAGTCCTGGAGGTGGAAACGCCATGCATGAGTCAGGCAACGGTAACGGATATTCATCTGGTCCCGTTTGAAACCCGTTTTGTTGGCCCCGGCCACTCTCAGGGCATGAATTTGTATCTGATGACCAGCCCGGAATACCACATGAAACGCCTGCTGGCGGCGGGATGTGGTCCGGTGTATCAGCTGTGCCGCAGTTTCCGTAATGAAGAGATGGGTCGTCATCACAACCCGGAATTCACTATGCTGGAGTGGTACCGCCCGCATTATGATATGTACCGCCTGATGAATGAGGTGGACGATCTGCTGCAGCAGGTCCTGGAATGCTCAGAAGCCGAAACGCTCTCCTATCAGCAGGCTTTCCAGCGCCATCTGGAAATCGATCCGCTGTCGGCGGACAAAAACCAGCTGCGCGAAGTGGCGGCAAAGCTGGATCTGAGCAACGTGGCGGATACCGAAGAGGATCGCGACACGCTGCTGCAGCTGCTGTTCACTTTTGGCGTTGAACCGCAGATTGGCAAAGATCGCCCGACGTTTGTCTATCACTTCCCGGCAAGCCAGGCCTCACTGGCGCAGATCAGTACCGAAGATCATCGTGTCGCAGAGCGTTTTGAGGTCTATTACAAAGGCATCGAGCTGGCGAACGGTTTCCACGAACTGACTGATGCCCGCGAGCAGCAGCAGCGCTTCGAGCAGGATAACCGCAAGCGCGCCGCGCGCGGTCTGCCGCAGCAGCCTATTGATGTTAATCTGCTTGAAGCATTAAAAGCAGGTCTGCCGGATTGTTCCGGCGTGGCGCTGGGTGTGGACCGTCTGGTGATGCTGGCCCTGGGCGCAGAGCAGCTTGGCGATGTGATTGCCTTTACGGTCGATCGCGCCTGAAAAAATGCCGGGTAGCGCTGTGCTTACCCGGTCTTCAACCCTGTGGCAATTTTCCTTTCCATTTCCCCGTAACAACATTTAAAACTGCCACTTTCTCTATACACGGGTCTTTTTCTTAATTTGCTCCTTATAGCCACAATATTTGTCTGGTCTTCTGCTACCATCCGCGCAGTTTAATTCCTCTTCGGATGGTTCTATGTCCCAGTCACTCAAAAAGATGACCCTCACCGGGCTCATCCTGATGATATTTACCTCAGTCTTTGGCTTTGCCAACAGCCCGTCAGCGTTCTATCTGATGGGCTACAGCGCGACGCCGTTTTATATCGTTTCTGCTCTGTTCTTCTTTATCCCGTTTGCGCTGATGATGGCGGAGATGGGCTCGGCTTACCGGAAAGAAGAGGGTGGGATCTACTCATGGATGAATAACAGCGTCGGCCCGCGTTATGCGTTTATCGGCACGTTTATGTGGTTTTCTTCCTACGTCGTCTGGATGGTCAGTACGGCGGCCAAAGTCTGGGTGCCGTTCTCAACGTTTCTTTTCGGTGCCGATAAAACGCAGGTCTGGTCTTTCGCCGGGCTGAGCTCCACGCAGGTCGTCGGAATTCTGGCGGTGTGCTGGATGGTGGTGGTCACCCTGGTGGCGTCTAAAGGCATCAACAAAATTGCCCGGATTACCGCCGTGGGCGGGATCTCGGTTATGGGATTGAATCTGGTACTGCTGCTGGTGAGCATTGCTATCCTGTGCCTGAACGGTGGTCATTTCGCGCAGGAGGTGAACTTTGCCTCCTCGCCGAATCCGAGCTACCAGTCCGGGCTCGCCATGCTCTCCTTCGTGGTGTTTGCCATCTTTGCTTACGGCGGTATTGAAGCCGTAGGCGGCCTGGTCGATAAGACGGAGAACCCGGAAAAGAACTTTGCGAAAGGCATTATTTTTGCCGCCATCGTCATTTCCATCGGCTATTCGCTGGCGATTTTCCTCTGGGGCGTCAGCACCAACTGGCAGCAGGTGCTGAGCAACAACACCACTAACCTTGGCAACATCACCTATGTGTTGATGAAAAGCCTGGGGATGACGCTGGGACAGGCGATGAACCTGAGTCCAGAGGCGGCATCGGTAATGGGGGTCTGGTTCGCGCGTATTACCGGCCTGTCGATGTTCCTGGCGTATACCGGTGCGTTCTTCACGCTGATCTACTCGCCGTTGAAAGCGATTATTCAGGGTACGCCAAAAGCGCTGTGGCCAGCACGTATGACCCAATTGAATACCGCAGGAATGCCTGCCAACGCCATGTGGATGCAGTGTCTGCTGGTGTGCGTGTTCATTCTGCTGGTGTCATTTGGCGGCGATACGGCGTCTGCGTTTTACAACAAGCTGACCCTGATGGCTAACGTGTCGATGACGCTGCCGTACCTGTTCCTGACCCTGGCGTTCCCGTTCTTTAAGGCGAAGCAGGATCTTGAACGCCCGTTTGTGATTTTTAAAACCCGTGCGGCAACGCTGCTGGCAACCACGGTGGTGGTGCTGGTGGTGGCGTTTGCCAACATCTTCACCATTATTCAGCCGGTGATTGAGGCGAACGACTGGAACAGCGCGCTGTGGATGGTTGGCGGGCCTATCTTCTTCTCGCTGCTGGCGATGGGGATTTATGAGAATTACCGTCGACGCGCGATGGCGTACGTCGCAGAAGTGGCGTAGCGGGAATATTCCCCTCCCGAAAGGGAGGGGAGAAGCGTTACAAACTTCCCGCCGGGCGTGTACGCGTCGCTGACGTCAGCGTTCTTCCCGTTTTACGCCCGTCCAGGCTTTCCAGACGCATCTGGAACGGCGGGAACGGCATATCAATACCGTGCTCGCGGAAGCCCGCCAGAATCAGCTGGTGGATCTCATGGCGCAGCGGCATACGGTGTCCCATTTCGGCGGCGTAGATACGCAGCTCGAAAATCTGGATCCCCTGCTGTAAATCCACAAGGAATACTTCCGGCGCCGGGTTGTCGATTACCAGCGAGCAGCGCTCAGCGGCGGTGTAGAGGATTTGGGTGACCTCTTCGCTGTTGGCGTCCGACGGCGCCGGTACCGTCAGCACCACACGGGTGACGGAGTCTGACAGCGACCAGTTGATGAACTGCTCGGTGATAAACGCCTTGTTTGGCACGATGATCTCTTTACGATCCCAGTCGCTGATCGTCGTCGCACGGGTGTTGATCTTCGTGATGCTGCCGGTCAGATCGCGGATCGTCACGGTATCGCCAATACGGATCGGTTTTTCGAACAGAATGATCAGGCCAGAGATGAAGTTGGCGAAGATCTCCTGTAAACCAAAACCTAACCCTACACCAAGGGCCGCCACCAGCCACTGCAGCTTCGACCACTCAATACCGATCATCGAGAAGCCAACCAGCCCGCCAAACAGCATGATCAGATATTTGGTAATGGTCGTAATTGCATATCCCGTCCCCGGGGTTAAATCCAGATGCTGCAGCAGTGCGAGCTCCAGCAGCGCCGGGAAGTTGCGCACCAGCTGCGTGGTGATGATCAGCACCAGAATGGCAATCAGTACCGCCCCTAAGGTAATCGGCTCCAGGCTTTCAACACCCTGCACCGTGGACGTCACGTCCCAGAGAGAGATGTTCTCCAGGAAGCCAAATGCGGAGTGGATCTCTGACCACAGGAAGATCACCGACAGGAGGGCAATCAGCATCAGGATGGAACGAACCAGGCGCAGGGACTGGGTGCTGATGGCATCCAGATCCAGTTCGACCTCGTCCGCTTCCGTCGTGCCTTCCGTACTGTTGACGTGGTTTGGCTCTTCCTCACCTCTCGCACGCTGGGCGAGGATCTCCGCCCGGCGATGCTTGGCTCGGTCAAACGCCAGACGGCGCCGCTGGATCAGCATCCAGCGGCGAATTACGTGGTACACCACCAGAAGCAGGAACCAGATGGCCACCGAGGTTTCCAGCCGCGCCAGCAGAGCCTGCGCGGTTGCCAGATAGCCCACCGCGGCTGCCAGCATCGCAAACAACGGCGCGCTAAGCAGCAGGTTCCAGAGCAGCCGGTTGAACATATTGTCGCCGCTGCCGGATTTATCCAGATAGAGCGGAATGCCCGCGCGTTTCAGGCTGAGCGTGACGATGGCCAGCGCCCCGCATATCAGCATAAAGCAGAGGCGGCCCAGCGAGCCTGAGAATTCCCGGTCGTTGAGATTATCGAACATGATCAACGCCATAATCAGCGGCACAATCAACCCGATGCTCATCAGGTAGTAACGCATGGCGCGCGCAACGCGATTACGCGGCCAGCCAAAGTGGGTGATAAACAGGCCATTGGGGCGCGCGAAGGTGGCGCAAATCATGACCACCCACAGCAGCGGCACCGTGGCGGTGACGCCATCGCCAATCGCTACCGCGAGCGGATAGGGCCAGGCTTCCCGCAGGCCATATCCCTGCGTCATCCACAGCACCGGTAGCGGAGAGGCGACGAGAATCGACCAGAATACGGTGCGCAACGTCAGCCAGAAGTGATCCTGGGTGACTTTCCCGACCCTGGAGCTGGAACGCTCCAGGAAACGGGTGAAATGTCTGCGCGAATAAATGCTGAAGCCCACCAGAATCAACGCCCCCAGCAGCGGGAAAATGGTCTCTTTGCTGGTGAACATCATCACGCTGGCCTGTCCCAGCTGGCTGAAGGTGTCCAGTGAAATCAGGCGGCGCAGGTCCTGGACAATCTCAATCGGCCACGAGAAGGTCATCGGACGCACGTCGGACGTCCAGAAGAGATAACGGTGCGTAGCCTCGTTCACCTCTTTTAGCGCATCTTCCAGCTGGCTATTGGATACTTTTAGCTTGGTCAGCTCCAGAATCAACGTATCCCCGCCCTGGAGCAGAGAGTTCAGCAGTTCACGCTGGGTACGCAACTGGGCTTCCAGAATGCGGTTTTGCTCGCTGGTCAGGGGCTGTCCGTCAGCCTGACGGATCTGGCGGATTTGCGGCTGCTTGTTGAGAAGATCTTCAAAATGCAGGCGCTGAACGCGCAGCTGGGCCATCTCGGTATCCAGCTGTTGCGGCTTCGGCATTTCCGGCAGGCGCGCGACCTGGGCGCGTAACGCTTCGCCGAGAAGGTTCGACGATCCCAGCCACTGTGACTGTTCGCGCAGGGTGTTGAGCGCCTGACGCACCTGCAGCGTTTGATTGGTCGCCTGACGCTGCTGGGATGCAACCAGATCCATGCGCTGCGCCTGCTGGTTCAGCGCGGCAGAAAGTTCGCGGTTGACTCTGAATTGTTCGTTGATACCGGAAGGCAGGTTTTCGCTGTTTTCAGCGAGCAGTTCTGTACTTTCCAGCGCCCGTTCGGCTTCACGCTGGCGCTGACTGTTCAACTGATTACGCAGGGCCTGAAGGTAGGCATCAAGCTGCTCGCTCTGCTTTTGCGCCAGCTCAGCGCGCATGCGTGACAGCTCCTGACGGTTGTTGGCAGAAAGTTGCGCCAGCTCGAGTTCATCAACCAGCGCTTTAAGTCGGGCGGATTCAGCCTGAATCCCAAGATTTTGCGCCTGACTTTGTGCTGAATTGCCAGACTGTGTGCCAACGCGGCGCTCAACTTCATTAAGCTGGCGGCGGGCGTCGGTTTGCTGTTGCGGAAGCTGGCTGAGCGAGTCGGCGATTTCGCGCGCGCGCTCCTGTTCTTGCTGCGCCAGGCGGCTCTTTTCCAGAAGCTGGCTGCTGACCTGGAGGATCTCCTGGTTTAGCGCATCGGAGGTTAAGCCCGCAGGAACATCGCGCGGTTCGTCACGCAGATTATTGAGCTGCGCGCGCAGCGTCTGCGAGAGTTTGGGGAAGTTGTCGATAACCTGCTGATACTGCTGAGCGCGCTCAAGAGAGCCTTTCCGCTCCTCAAGCGCGTTCAGGGCAGCCTGGAGCGACTCGACGGTCTCTGGCTGAGCGGGTTTGGCCGCTTTTGCCTGCTCCAGTTCCTGGGTTATCTGTTTGGCGTCGGGGGCTGTCGCTGCGTACGCCCCCATGCTGAGGCACCAGGCCATCAGTAGAACGATAATCGGGCGCACGTCAGCGATCCTTCTGTTGTTAGCCTTCGTCTTTTTTGTCGTCAACCAGCGGGCTGGCGTCGTGCTCGGCCTTGATCTCTTCTTCCGGCAGCGGCGCAGGCTCTGCATCTGGCGTCACGAAGGTTTCGGTTGAGACCGCCAGCGGCTGGCCCAGTTTGGTGACCGACAGGCTTTCGAGCTGTTCAGCCAGCTTCACTTTGCCCGGCGCAAACAGGTTGATCACGGTGGAGCCCAGCTTGAAGCGACCCATCTCCTGACCTTTCAGCAGGGCCACAGAACCTTCCGCTTCACCGGCAGGCCAGGTCCAGCGTTTGATCACGCCTTCGCGCGGTGGGGTGATGGTGCCGGCCCAGACGGTTTCAATGCTGCCTACGATGGTTGCACCCACCAGAATCTGTGCCATAGGGCCAAATTCAGTATCAAACAGGCAGATGACGCGCTCGTTACGGGCAAACAGGTTCGGCACGTTCTGCGCAGTCAGGTGGTTTACGGAGAACAGGTCGCCCGGGACGTAAATCATTTCACGCAGGATACCGTTACACGGCATGTGCACGCGATGGTAGTCGCGCGGTGACAGATAGGTGGTGGCAAACGTACCGTTACGGAACAGATCCGCCATCAGGTAGTTACCTGCCAGCAGCGCTTCCAGACTGTAGTTATGGCCCTTCGCCTGCAGGATTTTGTCGTCTTCGATGTTACCCAACTGGCTGATCACGCCGTCTGCCGGCATCACCAGGACGTTAGGGTCGGTGTTCAGCGGGCGCACTTCGTCACGCAGCGGGCGCACGAAGAACTCGTTGAAGGTGCGGTAGCTGGCGGTGTCCGGCTTTTGCGCCTCTTTCATGTCGACCTTGTAATATTTTACGAAAAGGTCGATGACCAGTTTGGTCAGCCAGCCCGCGCGTTTGCTTGCGCCCCAGCCCGCCAGGCGAGTGAGCCACAGTTTTGGCAGAATGTATTGAAGCGAAAGTTTAAATGCGTTTAACAAGGTAGCCTCCAGGCCATTGTTTTGTCGTTCCTGATCCGGCGTTAAGCCGCCGGAACCTGAAAAAAGGGGACGATTTTAGCGATGCTTAGCTTAGTTGTCAGTTATCAGAATCAGAAAAGTTTTTACGCGTTTTTACGTCTTCCATGCTCTCAAGAATACGGTGATAATTCTCGAAGCGGGTTTCCGCGATCTCGCCTTTCTCAACCGCTTCACGGATAGCGCAGCCTGGGTCGTTATCGTGTTTACAGTCGCGGTATTTACAAGCGCCTAAATAATCATGGAATTCGACAAATCCGTTAAAGATTTGTTCCGGCTCAAGGTGCCACAAACCGAACTCACGCACCCCCGGGGAGTCGATCACATCGCCGCCGTGCGGGAAATGATACAGACGCGAGGCGGTGGTGGTGTGCTGGCCCAGACCCGAGACGTTGGACACATCGTTAGTCAGGATCTCTTGCTGGAGGCCAAGCAGGTTGTTCAGCAGGCTCGATTTACCCACGCCGGACTGGCCCGCAAAGATGCTGATACGGTCGGTCAGCGCCTCTTCTAACGGTTTAAGGCCATCTTTGGTGTGGCTGGAGACCATCAGCACGCGATAGCCGATCTTACGGTAGATATCCATCTGCTCATTCACGAAGGCCATACCGTCGTCATCCAGCAGATCGATTTTGTTCAATACGATGATCGGTTCCACCTGCAGCGTTTCGCAGGCGACAAGGTATCGGTCGATAATGTTGAGCGAAAGCTCAGGTAAAATCGCCGAAACAATGACGATCTGGTTAATGTTGGCGGCAATCGGTTTCACGCCATCGTAGAAATCCGGGCGGGTGAGCACCGACGTGCGTTCATGCACGGCTTCAACGATGCCTTTAACCGTGACCCCTTCAGCGGCCGCTTTTCCCGGACGCCAGACCACGCGATCGCCGGTAACCAGTGAACGGATGGTGCGACGGATATTGCAACGGTGAATATCCCCGTCGGCGGATTCGACATCGGCATGCATACCGAAACGGCTGATGACTACGCCTTCAGTCGCTTCACCAAACAGGTTGTCGTCATAATCCGGCTTCTCCGAAGTGGTTTTAAGACGGCGCTGGTGGTTGGCGTTTACGCGGCGCTGCTGCCCTTTGGAGAGTTTATTTTTACTCAATCGCGCTGGCTCCTGGTCGCCCGTAAGGGGCAAAACCTCTATGATACACTCTAATTAATACTAGTTAACCTGCTACTGCCGGTTATGCGAGAAGGGTGGAAAATAACATGAGCGCGGATGAAAACAACCTGATTTGGATCGATCTCGAAATGACCGGGCTGGATCCCGAGCGCGATCGCATCATTGAAATTGCAACTCTGGTGACGGACGCCAACCTGAATATCCTTGCTGAAGGGCCAACGATTGCGGTGCATCAGTCCGATGACCAGCTGGCTTTGATGGATGAATGGAACGTGCGCACCCACACCGGCAGTGGCCTGGTGGAGCGCGTGAAGGCCAGCACATTCGGCGACCGTGAGGCTGAGCTGGCGACGCTTGAGTTCCTGAAACAGTGGGTTCCGGCAGGCAAATCGCCAATCTGTGGGAATAGCATCGGCCAGGATCGCCGCTTCCTGTTTAAGTACATGCCGGAGCTGGAGTCTTACTTCCACTACCGCTATCTGGATGTCAGCACCCTGAAAGAGCTGGCGCGTCGCTGGAAGCCTGAAATCCTCGACGGCTTTAAAAAGCAGGGTACCCACCAGGCGATGGACGATATCCGTGAGTCCGTGGCGGAGCTTTCCTACTACCGCGAAAACTTTATTAAGCTGTGATTTTGAGATCCGGTGCCTTGCGCGGCCGGGTTTTTGTCGTTAAATTGTTCAGCTTGCCGATTAAATAAGCATTTGAACTGAATTTCGAAAAAATCGCTTTAAGGGGGGTTGCAGCTAAAAGGATTTCTCGTATAATGCGCCTCCCGTAACGACAGAGAATTACACGTTACGACAGCAACAAAAGCAGTGCAGATTTGCGGGAATAGCTCAGTTGGTAGAGCACGACCTTGCCAAGGTCGGGGTCGCGAGTTCGAGTCTCGTTTCCCGCTCCAAAATTTGAAAGTATCTCAGGATACGCACAGCACCAGAACACCCAAGCGGGAATAGCTCAGTTGGTAGAGCACGACCTTGCCAAGGTCGGGGTCGCGAGTTCGAGTCTCGTTTCCCGCTCCAAAATTTGAAAGTGCTTCCACAGCACAGACTGCCCAAGCGGGAATAGCTCAGTTGGTAGAGCACGACCTTGCCAAGGTCGGGGTCGCGAGTTCGAGTCTCGTTTCCCGCTCCAAATTCTTCTTCATCTCTAAAATATCCACAGCGAAAAGATTCGTTGGGGACGTTTTCTATTGTCGCTGAAATACTCTTGTGAACAGAGTTATCCACAGAAACTGTGCTTGCCCGGAACAGGATGAAAACTTAGCAGGGTGAATAGTATCTCTGTAATTAATTGTATTTTATAAATAAAATATGATTTCAAAATGTTATTGAGATCACTTGACCTCTTCTCCAGCCCAGATGGCGCTTGAGTTTGTAATTTTATTCACAGGCTGTGAATAGTTCAGGCATCCCGCGTAAGCCCTTTTTCAATCACCCGCACCAGACGCTGTTTCTTCGGTAGCTGCACCTCGATCGCACAGGCATTACGCTTCTCAATTTGCTGCGCAATCGCCCATTCTATGTGTTCATCAAGAAGTGGGTGCTCACCTCTACGGCTTTCAAGCGCCCGCACATTCGCTTCATCCCACGGGGCATTCCCCAGCGCAACGGCAACATTACGCAGCCAGCGCAGATGACCGATGCGGCGAATGGCCGAACCTTCCGTCACTTTCAGGAACCAGGCTTCGGTCCAGGCGAATAACTCAATGAGCTGTGGCGCATGCAGCGCCTTACGCGGGCTGAAATCCTCTTCGTCCGTGAGCTGCGAATAGCGGTTCCACGGGCAGATCAACTGACAGTCGTCGCAGCCGTATATGCGGTTGCCGATAAGCGGTCGAAATTCCTCTGGAATGGCCCCTTCCAGTTCGATAGTGAGGTAGGAGATGCAGCGGCGCGCATCAACGGTGTAAGGCTCGACGATGGCACCCGTCGGGCAGATGGTCATGCAGGCCACGCAGCGACCACAGCCTTCCTCTACCGGGCCGTCTACCGGCAGCGGTAAATCAATCAGCAGTTCACCCAGGAAGAAGAACGATCCGGCGTCGCGGCTCAGGATAAGTGAGTGCTTACCTGTCCAGCCAAGCCCGGCTTTTTCGGCGATCGGGCGCTCAAGAATAGGCGCAGAATCGACAAAGGGTCTAAAATTCAGCGAAACACAGTGCTGCTGAATAGTTTCCCCGAGTTTTTTTAAACGGTTACGCAAGAGCTTATGGTAATCACGTCCCAGGGCGTACCGGCTGACGTAACCCAAAGAGGGATTTTTTAGCGTGCGCGCAAAGGCCGCGTTGGCGGGCAGATAGTTCATGCGCACGCTGATGACGCGTAATGTGCCCGGCAAAAGCTCGTGAGGACGGGCGCGCATCATGCCATGACGCGCCATCCATTCCATTTCGCCGTGGTATTGTTTGTCCAGCCAGGCCTGCAGTTTTGGCTCGCTGGCGGAAAGGTCGGTATCGGTAATGCCCACCTTCTGGAAGCCAAGCTCAGCACCCCACTGTTTTATTTTTTGCGCTAATTCATTGAGATCGAGGGGCTGTGACATGACGGACCATACGGTGAAGAAAAACCCCGCAAGTATACCACATTCCATCTGGCATGCGGATGACCTCCGGCGCGCCGAAAAAGAGGCTGCAGACAGCCTCGGGATTACCCTTTATGAACTGATGCAGCGTGCAGGTGAGGCGGCGTTTAACGTTGCCCGCAGCGCGTACCCGCAGGCCGCCCACTGGCTGATTCTGTGCGGTTACGGCAATAATGGCGGCGACGGCTACGTCGTCGCCCGTCTCGCGGTTGCGGCAGGTATCCGCGTGACGTTGCTGGCCCAGGAGAGTGATAAACCGCTGCCGGAAGAGGCCGACGCGGCGCGGGAGGCATGGCTTAACGCAGGCGGTGTGATTCATGCGCCTGATATCGTCTGGCCAGAGGAGGTGGATCTGATTGTTGATGGTCTGCTGGGTACCGGGCTACGCAGTGCGCCTCGTGAGAACATTGCCGCGCTTATTGAACACGCTAACAGCCATTCCGCGCCGGTTGTCGCTCTGGATATTCCCTCAGGCCTCATCGCACAAACCGGCGCGACGCCGGGGGCGGTCATTCAGGCTGCACATACTGTGACCTTCATCGCCCTCAAGCCGGGGTTACTGACCGGTAAAGCGCGAGACGTCGTTGGCGTGCTGCACCACAATGCTCTGGGGCTGGAGAGCTGGCTGGCCGGGCAGGAAATGCGCATAGCGCGTTTTGATGCGTCGCAGCTTGCTGCGTGGCTCCCGCCGCGCCGGCCGACGTCCCATAAGGGCGATCACGGCAGGCTGGTGATTATTGGCGGCGATCACGGTACGGCAGGTGCGATTCGCATGACCGGCGAAGCGGCTCTGCGCAGCGGTGCCGGGTTAGTGCGAGTACTCACTCGCATTGAGAATATTGCGCCGATCATTACAGCCCGACCGGAGCTGATGGTCCATGAGCTTACGCCCCAGACGCTTGAAGAAAGCCTCGAATGGGCGGATGTGGTGGTGATTGGACCCGGCCTTGGGCAGCAGGCATGGGGTAAACAGGCCCTGCAAAAGGTCGAGAATTTTCGTAAACCGATGCTGTGGGATGCCGACGCGCTTAACCTTCTGGCAATAAACCCGGATAAGCGTCACAATCGCATTCTGACGCCACACCCCGGCGAAGCCGCGCGACTGCTTAACTGCAGCGTGGCAGAAATTGAAAGCGATCGCTTACTTTCTGCTCAGCGTCTGGTAAAACGTTACGGAGGTGTTGCTGTTTTGAAAGGGGCAGGAACCATTGTCGCCAGTGACGAGACGCAGGGTATTATTGATGCCGGAAATGCGGGCATGGCAAGCGGCGGCATGGGCGATGTGCTTTCCGGCATCATTGGCGCATTGCTTGGACAGAAACTTCCCCTTTATGATGCAGCCTGCGCGGGCTGCGTGGCCCACGGTGTCGCGGCGGATAAACTGGCTGCGCGTTACGGTACACGCGGTATGCTGGCCACCGATCTTTTTTGCACGCTGCGGCGTGTTGTTAACCCGGATGTGATTGACGTAGAAAATGACTAATCGAGCGATTCCTTTACCTGATGAACAAGCCACTTTAGATCTTGGCAAGCGCGTGGCGCAGGCCTGTCAGGGGGCAACCGTCATTTATCTGTATGGTGATTTAGGTGCGGGTAAAACCACCTTCAGCCGGGGTTTTTTGCAGGCGTTAGGGCATAACGGGAATGTGAAAAGCCCAACCTACACGCTGGTAGAACCGTACACCCTTGAAAATCTCATGGTGTACCACTTCGATTTATACCGCCTTGCGGATCCTGAGGAGCTGGAATTTATGGGGATCCGTGATTATTTTGCCAACGACGCCATTTGCCTGGTGGAGTGGCCGCAACAAGGTGCGGGTGTGCTGCCTGACCCGGATGTCGAAATTCACTTAGATTACCAGGCACAAGGGCGTGAGGCACGCATCAGTGCTGTTTCCTCATCAGGTAGTTCCTTACTGGCGCGTCTGGCCGGTTAAGCGTAGGGATGACGGGATGATAAATCGCGTTAAAGGTTGGTTGTTGGCTGCCACCGTGCTGCTGTGCGCGCAGGCCGGGGCGGCAAACCTCTCAGATATTCAGGTATCAAACGGCGAAAGCCAGGCCCGGATCACGTTCAGCTTTATGGGCGATCCTGAATATGCGTTTTCACAGCCAGATAGCCACAGCGTGGCACTGGATATCAAACAAACAGGCGTGATACAGGGGTTACCGCTGCGGTTCAGCGGTAACAATCTGGTGAAAAGTATCCGTTCGGGAACGCCCCAGGATAGCCAGTCGTTACGCCTGGTGGTCGATCTGACCGAAAAGGGCAAAACGAAGGCGGTGAAGCAGCAAAACGGGGCGAACTATACGGTGGTCTTTACCATCAATGCCGACGCACCGCCTCCGCCTCCACCGCCGCCGGTCGTTGCGAAGCGCGTGGAAGAACCGGTTTATACGCCGCGTCCTTCTGAACCTGCGCGTAATCCGTTTAAATCGCAGAACGACCGCATTACCGCGGCAACCAGCAGCAATACGGTGACGCGTCCGGCGGCCAGCGCGCGACGCGCGACGGTCAGCGGTGACAAAGTGATTATCGCCATTGATGCGGGCCACGGCGGGGAAGATCCGGGGGCGATTGGCCCTGGCGGCACGCGAGAGAAAAACGTGACTATCGCTATCGCGCGTAAACTGCGTTCGCTACTCAATGACGACCCTATGTTTAAAGGCGTGTTGACCCGCGACGGGGATTACTTTATCTCCGTAATGGGACGCTCGGACGTGGCGCGTAAGCAAAACGCAAACTTCCTGGTCTCCATTCATGCGGACGCCGCACCGAATCGTAGCGCCACCGGCGCCTCGGTTTGGGTGCTGTCGAACCGTCGCGCCAACAGCGAAATGGCCAACTGGCTGGAAGAGCATGAGAAGCAGTCTGAACTGTTAGGCGGCGCGGGCGATGTGCTGGCGAATAGCCAGTCCGATCCGTACCTCAGCCAGGCGGTGCTGGATTTACAGTTCGGTCATTCTCAGCGCGTCGGGTATGATGTCGCCACTAACGTATTGAACCAGCTGCAAAGCATTGGTGTGTTGCATAAGCGCCGTCCGGAACATGCCAGCCTCGGCGTTCTGCGCTCGCCGGATATCCCGTCCATCCTTGTAGAGACGGGCTTTATCAGTAACAACGGTGAAGAGCGTCTGTTGGGAAGCGACAGCTACCAGCAGCAAATTGCCGAAGCGATTTATAACGGTTTGCGTAAATACTTTGATGCCCATCCGCTGCAGTCCGCGCCACAAAGCGGCGCTGCCCAGACGGCCAGTGCAGCGCTACCGGGTGAGATGACCGCGACCAACTAAGGAGAATTCATGCCGATTCAGGTTCTACCGCCGCAGCTCGCGAACCAAATCGCCGCCGGTGAGGTGGTGGAACGCCCTGCGTCGGTGGTGAAGGAGCTGGTGGAAAACAGCCTCGATGCGGGCGCAACCCGCATCGATATTGATATCGAACGCGGTGGCGCGAAGCTAATCCGCATTCGCGACAACGGCTGCGGCATTAAAAAAGAGGAGCTGGCGCTGGCGCTGGCCCGTCACGCCACCAGTAAAATTGCCTCTCTGGATGACCTGGAAGCGATTATTAGCCTCGGTTTTCGCGGTGAAGCGCTGGCCAGTATCAGCTCGGTTTCGCGCTTAACGCTGACCTCCCGTACCGCTGAACAGCAGGAAGCCTGGCAGGCTTACGCCGAAGGGCGCGATATGGATGTGACGGTCAAACCCGCGGCGCACCCTGTCGGCACGACGCTGGAAGTCCTGGATCTGTTCTACAACACCCCCGCCCGACGCAAGTTTATGCGTACCGAGAAGACCGAGTTCGGCCATATCGACGAGATCATTCGCCGTATCGCGCTGGCCCGCTTCGATGTCACCATCAACCTCAGCCACAACGGCAAGGTGATGCGCCAGTACCGCGCGGTGGCAGAAGGTGGACAAAAAGAGCGTCGTTTGGGGGCGATCTGCGGTACGCCGTTTCTGGAACAGGCACTGGCCATTGAGTGGCAGCACGGCGATCTGGCTCTGCGCGGCTGGGTTGCCGATCCAAACGCGAGCAGTGCTGCGTTCTCTGAAATTCAGTATTGCTACGTAAACGGCCGCATGATGCGCGACCGTCTCATCAATCACGCGATTCGCCAGGCCTGCGAAGACAAACTCGGGGCCGATCAGCAGCCTGCTTTCGTCCTTTATCTGGAAATCGACCCCCATCAGGTGGATGTGAACGTCCATCCCGCCAAGCATGAGGTGCGGTTCCACCAGTCGCGTCTGGTTCACGACTTCATTTATCAGGGGGTGGCCGCCGTGCTGCAGCAGCAGGCAGAGCCAACGCTGCCGCTGGAGAACGACGCCCCTGCACCGCGTCCGCTGCCGGAAAACCGTGTAGCGGCAGGGCGCAACCATTTTGCGGAGCCTGCCGTCGCGCGTGAACCGGAAGCCCCGCGTTTTTCCCCGGCAGGGAGCGCACCGCGTCCGACGGGCGCGAACTACCCGAATGCTCAGCCAGGCTATCAGAAGCAGCAGGGCGCGTTGTACCGCAAGCTGCTGGAAACGCCAGCCGTGGAGCGTAAAGAGCACATTCCGGCCGCTCAGCCTTCTCTGGACGGCCATAGCCAGAGTTTTGGCCGGGTGCTGACGATTATCGCGCCGGATATGGCACTGCTTGAACGTGACGGCAAATTGATGCTTCTGGCGTTGCCGGTCGCCGAACGCTGGCTCAAGCAGGTGCAGCTCACGCCAGGCGAAAATGCAGCCTGTGCGCAGCCGTTGTTAATTCCGGTTCGCCTGAAAATATCCCTTGATGAAACAAGGGTATTGCAGCGCGCAGAGCCGCAGCTGGCGCAAATGGGTATTGAAACTGTGCTCGAACCACAACATGTGACAATTCGTGCAGTGCCTTTACCCTTACGCCAACAAAATTTACAAAACTTGATTCCTGAACTGATAGGCTACCTGGCGCAGCAAACATCGTTTGATGCCGCCAACACCGCGCAGTGGATCGCCCGCCATCTGGCAAGTGAACATACGCCGTGGAGCATGGCGCAGGCCATTAGCGTGCTGGCGGAGGTGGAACGCCTCTGTCCGCATCTGGTGAAAACGCCGCCGGGTGGGTTATTACAACCTGTTGATTTACAAACGGCGATGAACGCCCTGAAACATGATTGACGCAAGTAAGGCGAGCCTGCCTAAGGCAATTTTTTTAATGGGCCCAACGGCCTCCGGCAAAACGGCGCTAGCCATTGAGTTGCGTAAAGTTTTGCCTGTAGAGTTGATTAGCGTCGACTCCGCCCTCATCTACCGGGGGATGGACATCGGCACGGCGAAGCCTGACGCAGAAGAGTTGCGTGCGGCACCGCACCGTTTGCTGGATATTCTCGACCCGGCTCAGGCGTACTCCGCAGCGGATTTCCGCCGGGATGCCTTAGCCGAGATGGCCGAGATAACGGCGGCGGGACGTATACCGCTGTTGGTTGGCGGAACCATGCTCTATTTCAAGGCGTTGCTGGAGGGGTTGTCACCTCTGCCATCCGCGGATCCGGAAATAAGAGCGAAAATTGAGCAGCAGGCGGCAGAGCAGGGTTGGGACGTTTTGCATCAGCAACTGGCGGACATTGACCCGGTTGCTGCAGCGCGGATCCATCCAAATGATCCGCAAAGGCTTTCCCGGGCACTGGAAGTTTTTTTCATTTCGGGTAAAACTTTAACGGAACTGACGCAAACGTCAGGAGACGCTCTGCCGTATCAGGTGCATCAGTTCGCCATCGCCCCGGCGAGCCGTGAACTGCTCCATCAGCGAATTGAGCAGCGTTTTCATCAGATGTTAGCTTCAGATTTTGAAGCAGAAGTGCGGGCGCTATTTGCCCGTGGAGATTTGCATACGGACATGCCTTCCATTCGTTGTGTGGGATACCGCCAGATGTGGTCGTATCTTGAAGGTGAAATTTCATACGATGAAATGGTTTATAGAGGTGTTTGCGCCACGAGACAGTTAGCGAAGCGCCAGATCACCTGGTTGCGCGGTTGGGACGGCGTTCACTGGTTAGACAGTGAAAAACCGCAACAGGCGTTAAACGAAGTGATTGAGGTTGTTGGTGATATCGCTCACTGAATGTGTACAATTGAGACGTATCGTGCGCAATTTTTCAGAATCGCAAGGTTCTAAGTACAAAACAAGCATATAAGGAAAAGATAGAATGGCTAAGGGGCAATCTTTACAAGATCCGTTCCTGAACGCATTGCGTCGGGAACGTGTTCCAGTTTCTATTTATTTGGTGAATGGTATTAAGCTGCAAGGTCAGATTGAGTCTTTCGATCAGTTTGTGATTCTGTTGAAAAACACGGTCAGTCAGATGGTCTACAAGCACGCTATTTCTACTGTTGTTCCGTCCCGTCCGGTATCTCATCACAGCAATAACGCTGGCGGCGGCACTGGTAGTAATTACCATCATGGCAGCAGCGCGCAGGGTTCTTCAACACCGGCGCAGGACAGCGACGAGACCGAATAAGGTTTCGCACTGTTATCCACACGGGGAGCCAGGGATCCTGCGTTCCCCGCTGATCTTTTTAGAGAGGTTTACGCTTGTTTGACCGTTATGATGCCGGTGAGCAGGCGGTGCTGGTACACATCTATTTTTCGCAAGACAAAGATATGGAAGACCTCCAGGAGTTTGAATCTCTGGTCTCTTCCGCCGGTGTCGAAGCAATGCAGGTGATTACCGGTAGCCGTAAAGCGCCGCACCCAAAGTATTTTGTTGGTGAAGGTAAAGCAGTCGAAATTGCGGATGCCGTAAAAGCAACCGGCGCGTCAGTCGTGTTGTTTGATCATGCGCTGTCTCCAGCCCAGGAGCGCAACCTGGAAGCCCTTTGCGAATGCCGTGTTATCGATCGCACGGGTTTGATTTTGGATATTTTTGCTCAGCGTGCACGTACCCACGAAGGGAAACTGCAGGTTGAGCTGGCGCAGCTGCGCCATCTGGCAACGCGTCTGGTGCGTGGCTGGACACACCTTGAAAGACAAAAAGGCGGGATTGGTTTGCGCGGCCCGGGTGAAACCCAGCTTGAAACCGACCGTCGTTTGCTGCGTGGCCGAATTACCCAGATCCTCTCACGTCTGGAACGTGTAGAGAAACAGCGTGAACAGGGACGTCGGGCGCGAACCAAAGCCGATATCCCGACGGTGTCGCTGGTGGGCTATACCAACGCCGGTAAATCCACCCTGTTTAACCAGATAACCGAGGCCCAGGTTTATGCCGCAGACCAGTTGTTTGCGACCCTGGACCCTACGCTGCGCCGTATTGACGTTGCAGACGTCGGTGAAACGGTGCTGGCGGATACCGTAGGGTTTATCCGCCATCTGCCGCATGACCTGGTGGCGGCGTTTAAAGCCACCCTGCAGGAGACGCGACAGGCGACTTTGCTGCTGCACGTGATTGATGCAGCAGACGTGCGCGTGCAGGAGAACATCGACGCGGTGAACGTGGTGCTCGAAGAGATCGACGCCCACGAGATCCCAACGCTGTTGGTCATGAACAAGATCGATATGCTGGACGATTTCGAACCGCGTATCGACAGAGATGAAGAAAACAAACCGATTCGGGTCTGGCTATCCGCCCAGACCGGTATTGGTGTGCCACTGCTTTTCCAGGCTTTGACAGAACGTCTTTCCGGTGAGGTAGCTCAGCACACGCTGCGACTGCCGCCACAGGAAGGCAGGCTGCGCAGCCGGTTTTATCAGCTTCAGGCGATAGAAAAAGAGTGGATGGAGGATGACGGCAGCGTGGGGATGCAGGTGCGTATGCCGATCGTTGACTGGCGTCGCCTCTGTAAACAAGAACCTGCGCTGGTCGACTATATCGTCTGATCAGAAAGGGGATGCCTGAATAATTCGCCCTTGCATAACAAATATGGAGCATATACATGGCGTGGAATCAGCCCGGTAATAACGGACAAGACCGCGACCCGTGGGGAAGCAGCAAACCTGGCGGCAACTCTGAGGGAAATGGCAACAAAGGTGGTCGCGAGCAGGGGCCGCCGGATCTGGATGATATCTTCCGCAAACTGAGCAAGAAGCTTGGTGGCCTTGGCGGAGGAAAAGGTTCTGGCTCGGGTGGCAATTCCACTCAGAGTTCGCGCCCGCCAATGGGGGGCCGCGTAGTGGGCATCGTGGCCGCTGCGGTGGTCATCATCTGGGCAGCCAGCGGGTTCTACACCATTAAAGAAGCAGAACGCGGCGTGGTCACCCGTTTCGGCAAGTTCAGCCATCTGGTTGAGCCAGGTCTGAACTGGAAGCCGACCTTCATTGACGACGTGACCGCGGTAAACGTGGAATCCGTCCGTGAACTGGCCGCCTCTGGCGTGATGCTGACCTCTGACGAAAACGTGGTGCGCGTTGAGATGAACGTGCAGTACCGCGTGACCGATCCTGAGCGTTATCTGTTTAGCGTGACCAGCGCCGATGACAGCCTGCGTCAGGCGACCGACAGCGCCCTGCGTGGCGTGATCGGTAAATACACCATGGACCGTATCCTGACCGAAGGTCGTACCGTTATTCGTAGCGATACCCAGCGCGAGCTGGAAGAGACCATTCGTCCGTACAACATGGGTATCACCCTGCTGGACGTCAACTTCCAGGCTGCGCGTCCGCCGGAAGAGGTGAAAGCCGCATTTGACGATGCGATTGCTGCCCGTGAAAACGAACAGCAGTACATCCGTGAAGCAGAAGCGTACACCAACGAAGTTCAGCCACGCGCTAACGGTCAGGCGCAGCGTATTCTGGAAGAAGCGCGCGCGTATAAGACGCAGACCATCCTGGAAGCACAGGGTGAAGTGGCTCGCTTCGCGAAGATCCTGCCGGAATATAAAGCGGCGCCGGAAATTACCCGTGAGCGTCTCTATATCGAGACCATGGAAAAAGTGCTGAGCCACACCCGCAAGGTGTTGGTTAACGACAATAAAGGCGGAAACCTGATGGTTCTGCCGCTGGATCAGATGCTAAAAGGCAGTTCTGCGCCAGCAGCGAAAGGCGACACCAGCGGCGCGAACAACCTGCTGCGTTTGCCGCCAGCCTCAACAGGCAGCGCCAGCACGAACACAACGCCTTCTTCGAACGATGGTGACATTATGGACCAACGCCGTGCTAACGCGCAGCGTAACGACTACCAGCGTCAGGGGGAATAAGGATGCGTAAGTCAGTTATTGCGATTATCGTCATCGTACTGGTCGCGCTTTATACCTCGATCTTTGTGGTGAAAGAAGGCGAGCGTGGGATTAAGTTCCAGTTCAGCAGCGTCGTGCGTGATGGCGACAAACGCCCGGTGATTTACGAGCCGGGCCTGCACTTCAAGGTGCCGTTCATTCAGTCAGTGAAAACGCTTGATGCGCGTATCCAGACCATGGATAACCAGGCCGACCGTTTCGTGACCAAAGAGAAGAAAGACCTGATCGTTGATTCCTATATCAAATGGCGCATCAGCGATTTCAGCCGTTATTTCCTGGCAACGGGCGGTGGTGACGTTTCTCAGGCAGAAGTGCTGCTGAAACGTAAGTTCTCTGACCGTCTGCGTTCCGAGATTGGTCGTCTGGATGTGAAAGACATCGTGACCGACTCCCGTGGTCGTCTGACCCTGGAAGTTCGCGATGCGCTGAACTCCGGTACCGCGGGCACCGAAGACGAAGTTTCAACGCCGGCAGCAGATGATGCGATTGCCAAAGCGGCTGAACGCGTTCAGGCGGAAACCAACGGTAAAGTGCCGGTGATCAACCCGAA
Organism: Enterobacter asburiae; assembly: GCF_008080435.1. Lineage (GTDB taxonomy): Bacteria > Pseudomonadota > Gammaproteobacteria > Enterobacterales > Enterobacteriaceae > Enterobacter > Enterobacter asburiae_C. Next base: position 48,554 of record NZ_VRKN01000013.1, read on the forward strand.
CAGTATGGCTGCGCTGGGTATTGAAGTGGTTGATGTGCGTATCAAGCAGATCAACCTGCCAGTCGAAGTGTCCGAGGCGATTTACAACCGTATGCGCGCCGAGCGTGAAGCGGTAGCCCGTCGTCACCGTTCACAGGGCCAGGAAGAGGCTGAGAAGCTGCGTGCAGCTGCGGACTATGAAGTCACCAAGACGCTGGCGGAATCTGAGCGCCAGGGCCGTATCCTGCGCGGTGAAGGCGATGCCGAAGCGGCGAAGCTGTTCGCTGATGCCTTCAGCCAGGATCCTGACTTCTACGCCTTTATCCGTAGCCTGCGTGCTTACGAGAATAGCTTCCAGAGCAACCAGGATGTGATGGTGCTCAGCCCGGACAGCGATTTCTTCCGTTATATGAAGACGCCGACTAACGCAACGCGATAAACTCAGGCTCGTTTGAGTATTCAAACCACCGCTCTCAACGGAGCGGTGGTTTTCTTTTATAAGGAATAAAAATGAATTCAACGATCTGGCTCGCACTGGCCCTGGTTCTGGTGCTGGAAGGTCTTGGACCGATGCTTTATCCGCGCGCCTGGCGTCGAATGATCGCCACGATGAGCCAACTGCCGGATAATATTTTGCGTCGTTTTGGCGGAGGTCTTGTGGTTGCGGGTATCGTTATCTACTACATGTTGAAGAAAACGATTGGCTGATCAAAAAGTAGGCGCAATCGGCGTGTTTTGAGGTCAAAAAGTGCTGTATATCTGAAAAAGCGATGGTAGAATCCATTTTTAAGCAAACGGTGATTTTGAAAAAAATGGGTAACAACGTCGTCGTACTGGGCACCCAATGGGGTGACGAAGGTAAAGGGAAGATTGTTGATCTTCTGACTGAACGGGCTAAATATGTTGTACGCTACCAGGGCGGTCACAACGCAGGCCATACTCTCGTAATCAACGGTGAAAAAACCGTCCTCCATCTTATTCCATCAGGCATTCTTCGTGATAACGTCACCAGCATCATCGGTAACGGCGTTGTGCTGTCTCCTGCTGCGCTGATGAAAGAGATGAAAGGTCTGGAAGACCGTGGTATCCCTGTTCGTGAGCGTCTGCTGCTCTCCGAGGCCTGCCCGCTGATCCTGGATTATCATGTGGCGCTGGACGTAGCGCGTGAGAAAGCGCGCGGCGCGAAAGCGATCGGTACCACCGGTCGTGGTATCGGCCCGGCTTACGAAGATAAAGTTGCGCGTCGCGGTCTGCGCGTGGGCGACCTCTTCGACAAAGCCACCTTCGCTGAAAAACTGAAAGAAGTGATGGAATATCACAACTTCCAGCTGGTGAACTTCTACAAAGCTGACGCTGTTGACTACCAGAAAGTGCTGGATGACGTCATGGCGATTGCAGACATTCTGACCGGTATGGTTGTTGATGTATCCGATCTGCTGGACCAGGCGCGCAAGCGTGGCGATTTCGTCATGTTCGAAGGTGCGCAGGGTACGCTGCTGGACATCGACCACGGTACCTATCCGTACGTCACCTCCTCTAACACCACCGCAGGTGGCGTGGCGACCGGCTCTGGCCTGGGTCCACGTTATGTGGATTACGTTCTGGGCATCATCAAAGCGTACTCCACTCGCGTGGGTGCGGGTCCATTCCCGACCGAGTTGTTTGATGAAACCGGCGAATTCCTGTGCAAGCAGGGTAACGAGTTTGGCGCGACCACCGGTCGTCGTCGTCGTACCGGCTGGCTGGATGCGGTTGCAGTGCGTCGTGCAGTGCAGATCAACTCCCTGTCTGGTTTCTGCCTGACCAAGCTGGACGTACTGGACGGCCTGAAAGAAGTGAAAATCTGCGTAGGCTACCGTATGCCAGATGGCCGCGAAGTGACCACCACGCCGCTGGCTGCTGACGACTGGGAAGGCATTGAGCCAATCTACGAAACCATGCCGGGCTGGTCTGAGACCACTTTCGGTGTGAAAGAGCGTAGCGGCCTGCCGCAGGCGGCGCTGGATTACATCAAGCGTATTGAAGAACTGACCGAAGTGCCGATCGATATTATTTCTACCGGCCCGGATCGTACTGAAACGATGATCCTGCGCGACCCGTTCGACGCATAATCTTCGTGAATGCTGGCCTGCGGGGTGACCCGTAGGCCGGATAAGCGTAGCGCCATCCGGCGAACGCTCCTGGATCTCCGCTTTTTCGCCCCGTCTGTCAAATAAATTAGCCCCTAACTATCTGGCTGGTTTATCATCATTAATGAATATCTCTGCGGTTTGACCGCGTTTTCCCTTTTTTCCTGAGGTTGATGTGCAGTTAACAAGTTTCACCGATTACGGCTTACGTGCGCTGATCTACATGGCGTCGTTACCCGAGGGGAAGATGACCAGTATCTCTGAAGTCACAGAGGTCTACGGCGTATCCCGTAATCATATGGTCAAAATAATCAATCAACTTAGTCGTGCCGGATACGTTGCTGCCGTCCGCGGGAAGAATGGTGGGATCCGTCTCGGTAAACCGGCACAGAGTATTCGTGTTGGCGATGTGGTACGTGAACTGGAGCCGCTGTCTCTGGTGAACTGCAGTAGCGAGTTCTGCCACATCACGCCCGCTTGCCGCCTGAAAAAGGCGCTTTCAAAGGCCGTGCAAAGTTTTCTCATGGAGTTGGATAACTACACGCTGGCCGATTTGGTTGAAGAGAATCAACCGCTTTATAAATTATTGCTGGTGGAATGAAGAAAATTTCCACCGGAGCTGACAACGGAGGAACCGACATGTCACATGATCCTTTCCAGGAACGCGAAGCCGAAAAATACGCGAATCCTATTCCCAGCCGCGAGTTCATCATTGAACACTTAACAAAACGCGAAAAACCCGCCAATCGTGAAGAACTTGCCGTTGAATTAAACATTGAAGGTGAAGAGCAAATTGAAGCCCTTCGCCGCCGCCTGCGCGCAATGGAGCGTGACGGGCAGCTGGTCTTTACCCGCCGCCAGTGCTACGCGCTGCCAGAACGCCTCGATCTGCTAAAAGGGACCGTCATTGGTCACCGCGACGGTTTTGGCTTCCTGCGCGTAGAAGGCCGTAAAGACGATCTGTACCTCTCATCTGAACAGATGAAAATGTGCATCCACGGCGACCAGATCCTGGCGCAGCCGCTGGGCGCTGACCGTAAAGGTCGCCGCGAAGCGCGCGTGGTACGCGTTCTGGTGCCAAAAACCAGCCAGATTGTTGGCCGCTACTTTACCGACGCGGGCGTGGGCTTCGTGGTGCCGGACGACAGCCGTCTGAGCTTCGACATTCTGATCCCACCTGAAGAGGTGATGGGCGCCCGCATGGGCTTTGTGGTGGTGGTGGAACTCACCCAGCGCCCAACCCGTCGCACCAAAGCGGTAGGTAAAATCGTCGAAGTGCTTGGCGATAACATGGGCACCACGATGGCCGTTGATATGGCATTGCGCACCCATGAAATTCCGTACATCTGGCCGAAAGCGGTTGAAGAGCAGATCGAAAGCCTGCGCGAAGAAGTCCCGGAAGAATCCAAAGTGGGCCGCGTGGATCTGCGCTCCCTGCCGCTGGTCACTATCGATGGTGAAGACGCCCGCGACTTCGATGACGCCGTCTACTGCGAGAAAAAACGCGGTGGCGGCTGGCGTCTGTGGGTCGCTATTGCAGACGTAAGCTACTATGTTCGTCCGCACACCCCGCTGGATAACGAAGCACGCAGCCGCGGTACCTCGGTCTACTTCCCGTCTCAGGTTGTACCGATGCTGCCGGAAGTGCTGTCTAACGGCCTGTGCTCCCTGAACCCACAGGTTGACCGCCTCTGTATGGTTTGCGAGATGACTATCTCCACCAAAGGGCGCTTAACCGGCTACAAGTTCTACGAAGCGGTGATGAGCTCGCATGCGCGTCTGACCTATACCAAAGTCTGGCATATGCTGCAGGGCGACCAGGATCTGCGCGAACAGTACGCGCCGCTGGTCAAACACATCGAAGAGCTGCATAACCTCTACAAAACGCTGGATCAGGCGCGCGAAGAGCGCGGCGGGATCTCGTTTGAGAGTGAAGAAGCGAAATTTATTTTCAACGCAGAACGCCGCATTGAGCGTATCGAGCAGACCCAGCGTAACGATGCGCACAAGCTGATCGAAGAGTGTATGATTCTGGCGAACATCTCGGCGGCACGATTCGTTGAGAAAGCCAAAGAGCCTGCGCTGTTCCGTATTCACGATAAACCGTCAACGGAAGCCATCACCGCGTTCCGCTCTGTGCTGGCTGAACTGGGTCTGGAGCTGCCTGGCGGTAACAAGCCAGAGCCGCGCGATTACGCCGAGCTGCTGGAGTCCATTGGCGATCGTCCTGACGCAGAAATGCTGCAGACGATGCTGCTGCGCTCTATGAAACAGGCAATTTACGATCCGGAAAACCGGGGACACTTCGGTCTGGCGCTGCAGTCTTACGCCCACTTTACGTCGCCGATCCGTCGTTACCCTGACCTCTCTCTGCACCGTGCGATCAAGTATCTGCTGGCGCAGGAGCAGGGCCATAAAGGGAACACCACCGAAACCGGTGGCTATCACTATTCGATGGAAGAGATGCTGCAGCTGGGTCAGCACTGCTCCATGACCGAACGTCGTGCCGATGAAGCAACACGTGACGTGGCGGACTGGCTGAAGTGTGACTTTATGCTCGATCAGGTCGGTAACGTCTTTAAAGGCGTGATTGCCAGCGTGACCGGCTTTGGTTTCTTCGTTCGCCTGGACGAGCTGTTCATCGACGGTCTGGTGCACGTCTCCAGCCTGGATAACGACTACTACCGCTTCGACCAGGTCGGTCAGCGCCTGATTGGTGAATCTGGCGGCCAGACCTATCGTCTGGGCGACCGTGTGGAAGTGAAGGTCGAAGCCGTGAATATGGACGATCGTAAAATCGACTTCAGCCTGATCTCCAGCGAACGCGCGCCGCGTAACGTCGGTAAAACCGAGCGTGAAAGGGCGAAAAAAACCGGTAACGGTAAACCGGGCGGCGGTAAACGTCGTCAGGCGGGCAAGAAGGTAAACTTCGAGCCGGACAGCGCGTTCCGCGGCGAGAAGAAACCGAAGCCGAAGGCGGCGAAGAAAGAAGCCCGTTCAGCGAAAAAACCTTCCGCTAAAACGCAGAAAATAGCTGCCGCCACCAAAGCGAAGCGCGCGGCCAAGAAAAAGCAGGCGGAGTAAATTCTCCCCTCACCCTGACCCTCTCCCCAACGGGGGGAGGGGAAATACTTATTACGAGAACCATCAATGAGTGAAATGATTTACGGCATCCACGCGGTGCAGGCCCTTCTCGAGCGCGCACCGGAGCGTTTTCAGGAAGTGTTTATTCTGAAAGGGCGTGAAGATAAGCGTCTGATGCCGCTGATCCACGCGCTGGAAGCGCAGGGCGTGGTGATCCAGCTGGCAAACCGCCAGTTCCTGGATGAGAAAAGTGAAGGCGCGGTTCACCAGGGGATTATTGCCCGCGTGAAGCCAGGTCGTCAGTATCAGGAGAACGATCTGCCGGATCTGATTGCTGAACTGGATAATCCGTTCTTCCTGATCCTCGATGGCGTAACCGATCCGCACAACCTCGGCGCGTGCCTGCGTAGTGCCGATGCGGCGGGCGTGCACGCGGTGATCGTGCCGAAAGATCGCTCCGCGCAGCTGAACGCGACGGCGAAGAAAGTGGCCTGCGGCGCGGCGGAAAACGTTCCGCTGATCCGCGTGACTAACCTGGCGCGCACCATGCGTCTGCTGCAGGAAGAGAACATCTGGATCGTCGGTACCGCCGGTGAAGCGGACCATACTCTGTACCAGAGCAAAATGACCGGCCGTCTGGCGCTGGTGATGGGTGCGGAAGGCGAAGGCATGCGCCGTCTGACCCGCGAGCACTGCGACGAGCTGATCAGCATCCCGATGGCGGGCAGCGTGTCGTCCCTGAACGTTTCTGTTGCGACGGGCATCTGCCTGTTTGAAGCGGTGCGTCAGCGTAGCTGATTTTCGCCCGGTGGCGGCTACGCCTTACCGGGCCTACGGTTTTGTAGACCGGGTAAGCGAAGCGCCACCCGGCAAAACAACCTCACTCTTCTAACGGCCGCAAATGGTCATCCTTCCTCAGCGTCATCAGCGCGAAAATACTCACTATCGCCGTCGCCATCACGTAATACGCCGGAATATCCAGGTTGCCCGTCTGCTTAATCAGCCCGGTGATGATTAACCCTGCACATCCAGAGAAAATCGCGTTCGACAAAGAGTAGGCCAGCCCCAGCCCCGTATAGCGTACGCGCGTCGGGAACATCTCAGATAGCATCGCCGGGCCCGGCCCCGCCAGCATGCCCACCAGACCGCCGGCAATCAACACCACGACCGCTTTCACCGCCAGCGTGCTTGACTCCGCCTGCAGAATTTTCAGCAGCGGCAGGGCGAGGATCAGCAGCAGCGCGGTGGCGATAATCATCACCGTGCGACGCCCGATCCGGTCGCTCAGGATCCCCGACGGAATGATGGTTAGCGCAAACCCAATATTCGAAATCACCGCAATCAACAGCGCCTGATTAAACCCGGTATGCAGCGCCGACTGCAGATAGGTCGGCATAATCACCAGATAGGTATATCCCGCCGCAGACCAGACCATTACGCGCCCAATCCCCATCACGATGGCCCGGAGCGTGGCGGCAGTATCCGCCTGAGCGACAACCGGTTTATCCTGCTGCTGCACAAAGCTGGGTGTCTCTTCCATGCTGACACGAAGCCACAGCGCCACAACGCCCATGGGCAGCGCCAGGAAGAAAGGAATGCGCCAGCCCCAATCGTGCAGGGCTTCAGGCGTGAGGAGGGTGGAGAGGAGCGCCACGATGCCTGCGCCTGCTAACAGTCCCAGCGCCACGGTAAAGGACTGCCACGCGCCATAGAGCCCACGCTTGCCGCGCGGGGCGAACTCCGTCATCAGCGAGACCGCACCGCCGTACTCGCCGCCCGCGAACAGCCCCTGTAGGATGCGAAGCAGCGTAATAATGATCGGCGCGGCAATCCCGATGCTGGCGTAGACCGGCACAATGCCGATGGCGGCGGTAGCCAGCGTCATCAGTATCAGCACAATGATGAGCGTCGGTTTACGGCCAATCCGGTCGCCGATACGGCCAAACACCACAGCACCCAGCGGGCGGAAGAAGAAGGCGATCGCAAACGAGGCGTAGGTGAGGATCAGGCTGGTAAGCCCCGCTTCTCCTTCAAGCTGGAAGAAGTTTTTCGCAATGACGGTCGCCAGAAAACCGTAGACCGCAAACTCATACCACTCGATAAAGTTACCAATGGAGCCTGCAATTAATGCTCGCTTGTGCGCATCCGGTTGCATAACGATCCTCACTGAAAAGGGTAAGAATAAATTATTCAACAAAAGCGAAGTCATGAAATAGTTTATTCTTATGTTCTGTGAACTATTTCACGAATGATATCAGCGGGATCGCGAACGTGTGACTCCCCTCCCATGCAGCGTGTGCGCGGTCTGTCCATACTTATCGTCATTGCCACTGAAGGAGGGAGACAGCATGCACTGGCAGACTCATACCGTTTTCAATCAACCTGCACCGCTTTCCAACAGCAACCTTTTCCTCTCGGACTGCGCCCTGCGCGATGCGGTCGTGCGTGAAGGGGCTGAGTGGGATATCGAACTCCTCGCCAGCATTGGTCAGCAGCTGGGTACGGCGGAGTCGCTGGAACTGGGCAGGCTGGCAAACGTTAATCCTCCGGAGTTACTACGTTATGACGCCGCCGGAGAGCGCCTGGATGACGTCCGCTTTCACCCGGCATGGCACTTGCTGATGCAGGGACTCTGTGCCAACCGCGTACATAACCTGGCATGGGAAGAGGAGGTGCGTAAAGGGTCGTTTGTCGCTCGGGCCGCACGCTTTGTGCTTCATGCTCAAGTAGAGGCGGGCACGCTTTGCCCGGTCACCATGACGTTTGCCGCGACACCGCTGCTACAGCAGGCGCTCCCCAAAATATTTCACGACTGGCTGACGCCGCTGCTCAGCGATCGCTACGATCCTCATCTGTCCCCCGGCGCGCAAAAGCGCGGCCTGCTGATCGGCATGGGGATGACGGAGAAGCAGGGCGGCTCGGACGTGCTCAGCAACACCACTAAAGCGGAAAAATGCAGCGACGGCAGTTACAGGCTGGTGGGGCATAAATGGTTTTTCTCCGTCCCGCAAAGCGATGCGCACCTGGTGCTGGCCCAGGCGAAGGGCGGGTTGTCCTGCTTTTTTGTGCCGCGCTTTTTGCCTGACGGACAGCGCAACGCCGTCCGGCTGGAGCGCCTTAAGGACAAGCTCGGGAACCGCTCCAACGCCAGCAGCGAGGTGGAGTTTCTTGATGCCTCCGGCTGGCTGCTGGGGGAAGAAGGCGAAGGGGTACGGCAGATCCTTAAAATGGGCGGTCTGACGCGCTTTGACTGCGCGCTGGGCAGCCACGGACTCATGCGTCGGGCGCTCTCGGTGGCGCTTTATCATGCGCATCAGCGTCAGACCTTCGGCAAAAACCTCATCGACCAGCCGCTAATGCGTGAAGTATTAAGCCGGATGGCGCTGGTGCTGGAGGGGCAAACGGCGCTGCTGTTCCGCCTGGCCCGGGCATGGGATAAGCGCGTGGATCCACAAGAGGCCGCCTGGGCGCGGCTGTTTACCCCGGCCGCGAAATTTAGCGTGTGTAAAGCGGGCATTCCGTTTGTCGCTGAGGCGATGGAGGTGCTGGGTGGGATCGGATATTGCGAAGAGAGCGAACTTCCCCGCCTGTATCGCGAGATGCCCGTAAACAGTATCTGGGAAGGGTCAGGCAATATCATGTGCCTGGACGTGCTGCGCGTGCTGGCGAAGCAGCCGGGTATTCACGATCTGCTCGCCGACGAGTTTGCGCAGGTGAAAGGGCAGGACAGACACTTCGACCGCTGCTGGCGACAGCTTCAGCAAAAACTGCGTAAACCGCAGGAGGCGCAGGGGCGGGAGATCGCACAGCAGCTTTTCTTGCTCGGTACCGGGAGCCAGATGCTGCGGTACGCATCGCCCCCGGTGGCGCAGGCGTGGTGCCGCATGATGCTGGACACCCGTGGCGGTACGCTGATGAGCGAGCAGGTACAAAGTGACCTGCTGCTGCGTGCCACAGGCAGAGTCGGCTAGCCTTTTAGCTGGAACAGACTCACCAGCTGAGTCAGGTGTGAACCCTTCTCGCGCAGCGTTTGAGCGGTTTGCTCGCTGCGTGAGATGCGATCGGCATTGATATGCGACGCTTCGCCAATATGGGTCATGGCGAGGTTCACCTGGCCGATCCCGGCGGACTGCTCGCGTGAGGCATGGTTAATCTCGGTGACCAGCTGGCTGATGTTATCGATATGAATGATGATGTCATCCATCGCCAGGCGTGTCTGTTCAGACAGCGCATGACCCTCACTCACTTTTCTGAGCGTATCGCCAATCAGCTGTTCAATCTCCTTCACCGCGTTAGCGCTGCGGCCCGCCAGCGCGCGAACTTCCTGCGCGACTACCGCAAACCCTTTTCCGTGCTCGCCCGCGCGAGCCGCTTCCACTGCCGCATTCAGCGCCAGAATATTGGTCTGGAAAGCGATGGACTCGATCACCCGCGTGATGTCTTCGATGCGTTTTGACGCTTCGCGAATATCGTCCATGGTCGACACCGCGTGGGTGACCGTCTCACCGCCCTGATGAACCGCGAGCGAGGTTTCACCCACCAGCTGCTGCGTTTGCTCCATGTTGGCGGCATTTTGCTGTACGGTGGCGGCCAGCTGCTCCATGCTGGCGGAGGTCTCTTCCACGCTGCTGGCCTGCTTGTTGATCTGCTCTGAAATCTCGCCAGTGTCGGCGGCCAGCGCGTTGGTGCCTGAATGGATCTCGCCTGCGGCCTCACGGACCTGCAGCACAATTTTTTGCAGGCCGCCGCCGATGCCGTTAATAGCATCGATCAACTGGCCGACTTCGTCCTGGCGCGTTACGGGCAGGCTGGAACGGAGATCCCCTGCGGCATATTGCCGGGCAAGGTGGATCACATTGCGCAGTGGTCGGGTCAGCACGCGGCGAATAAGGACCACGAACAGGCCAGCAAAAAGGATGGATAAGACCACGCCGGCCAGCAGGAAGCGATCGCGCATGGCGGTGACGCTTGAGAGCAGCACCGATTTATCCACTTCGCCCACGATAGTCCAGTTCCAGCCTGGCAGCGGGGTATAGGCCATTTTCAGCGTGCGACCGTCGTCGCTTACGCGCTCCAGCGTGCCGGGTTTGTCACTCAGAAGCTGTTGTTGCGTCGCACCGTCCCACTTCGGCAATTTTCCCTCTTCGCTGGCATGGAACAGGTATTGCCCGCGCGTTTTGCCGTTGCTGCGATCCAGCACAAAGAAATGACCGCTCTCGCCCAGGCGGCGGTTGAGGATTTTCTCGCGCATGACGTTCCAGGAGTGGGTGATGTCCACCCCGACAAAGACGATCGCAATGACCTGTCCTTCGGCGTTTTTAACGGGCTGGTACTGGGTGATGTAGCGTTTGCCAAACAGCAGCGCCAGGCCGCGGTAGACTTCACCTTTGTTGACGGCGGCAAAGGCCGGGCTGGCGTTATCCAGAACGGTACCCATTGCCCGCTCGCCGTTCTCTTTGCGCAGGGATGTGGCGACACGAATAAAGTCGTTACCGCTGCGTACAAACAGCGTCGAAATGGCTCCTGTACGGTTCAGGAATTCGTCCGAAAGCGTGTTGTTTTCATGCAACCCGGTTTCTCCGCCTTTCAGAAGCGGAACGCTGAGCCCGTTTATCGTCTGGATTTGGGAAGTATCAATGTTCAGGGGCTGCGGTAAAAAGGTGGTGAACAGACGGGTATAGCTCTCAACCTCTTCACTCAGGCTGGTGTTAAACATCTGCACCATGTCGACCATGCCGGTGGACTGATTATGCAGATCTTCAACCGCAAGGGCTTCAAGCTGCTGGCTGGCTTTTTGACTGAGCAGCAAAGTGAAAAGCAGAAACAGCGTGGCGACACTGACGCCCGTAAGCAGTGACAGCTTCGCGCCCAGGCCTGCGCGGCGAAAAACGTTGATCATAAATTGCTCATTATTGAAAAGGTATGGTTCTTCAACGGCAGAGCAGGGATTACGTTTACTCAATTAATGTAACAAAATGTTATTTTATTGTTCTTAATTGGTTTTATATAAGATAAAAAATTTGCAAAAGCGAAAAGCCACTAAAAATAAGTGGCTTTTATCAGGAAGGATATTACACGTAGAGAATGGCCTGTACCCGCCAGTGGTCGATATGGTTATCTTCCTGCATCTGGATGATGCGATACCATGAAGCACCCTGCTCATCGGCCTTTAATGCCACGATACGTTCAACGTCTTGCGGGCTCCCCGAGATATTATTCACGGAGATCTGGCCAATTTCATTCAGGCCAGTCACACAATCAGCACTGGCGAATTCTGCTGACTGCGCGGTGGTGCTCACCAGGCCTGCTGAGAGCAACAGTGAGGTCAAAGCAAGAGTTCGTTTCATCGTCAGCTCCATTTTCACATATATCCGGTATCCGCCGGGCAATCCTTCGCAAATAAACTCCCTTCCATTGACGCGGGCATGGAGTTTATTGTGGACAGGAAAATGTCTATGGACGCAAAGCAGTGTAAATCTCGTTCAAAGGAAAACCATTATTTACGGTACAAAATGGCCTGTGAATACCACTGTCCCGTTATGATGGTTTCGTCGATCATAATGATGACGTAATAATCTGCTTTGGCGGCGACGGCTTGTGCTTTTATTGCCGATTCTGCGTCATCCGGAGAGCCGCGAACCAGCGCGGAGATGGTGCCCATTCGTTGTAATCCTTCCGTCTGATTACGACGAATCTCCTGTGGATGATCGGCGACCGGTGGAGCGGGTTGCGGCGTTCCCTGCAGCGCGCTACAGCCACTCAGCAGAAACACCAGCAATAAAGCAGCAAACCTGCGCATAACCATATCTCGTTTCCTGATAGCCATAGTGTAGTTGTCTGTGAATTTAGTTTTAGGGGAATGTTCCCGAAGTGTTATCTGGGACGTATATTTCGAATGAAAATGACGTGAAAGCGTAACCCAGTTCTCAACATTATGAATCATACATTCGCACAGGGTCGACAATGATTGAAATTGAAATACGCCGCCTCGGCGACCATGAAATTTTACACGCGATGCCAGCGGGTAAACGTGATAAACCGCTGCCTGTTGTGGTTTTTTATCACGGGTTTACCTCATCGAAGCTGGTTTACAGTTATTTTGCGGTAGCGCTGGCACAGGCGGGTTTTCGCGTGGTGATGCCAGATGCACCTGACCACGGCGCACGCTTTATGGGTAACGAACATGCGCGGCTGGGGCAGTTCTGGCAGATTCTGCACGGTAGCCTGACCGAGTTTGCCGGGCTGCGCGATGCGCTTTATGAGGCTGGGCTGGTGGCCGACAATCGTCTGGCGGTAGCCGGGGCGTCGATGGGCGGTATGACGGCGCTGGGGATTATGACGCATCATCCTGAAGTGAAGTCTGTCGCCTGTCTGATGGGCTCGGGCTACTTTACGTCGCTGGCGAAGACGCTTTTTCCCCCTCAGGATTTAACGGAAATGACCGCGACGCTGGCAGAGTGGGAAGTGACCCGGGCATTGCCACGCGTGGCCGATCGCCCGCTGCTGCTGTGGCACGGTGACGCGGATGATGTGGTCCCGCCTGAGGGAACCTTCCGTCTGCAGCAGGCGTTAATGAATGAAGGATTGGACGGTAATCTGACCTGTCTGTGGGAACCGGGCGTCCGCCACCGCATCACGCCAACGGCGCTGGACGCCACGGTGGCCTTTTTCCGCCAGCACCTTTAAACACGCAGAACTTTCACCCCCAGATCTTCCAGCTTCTGGAGGATCTCAGGGTTGGCTCCTTTGCCGGTGATCACCATGTCGATCTGTTCGGCACGGCTGAATAACATCCCTGCGCGCTCGCCCACTTTGCTGCTGTCGACCAGCACAACGAGTTTGCCCACAACGTTAAGCATGTTTTGCTCCGCCATCGCGGTCAGCATATCGGTTTTATACAGGCCATCCGCCGTCAGGCCTTTGCCGCTGGTAAACATCCAGTGCCCGGCATAGAGACTGTTTTCGCTGTCCTGGGGGCTAAGGGTGATGGACTGGCTTTTGTTGTACTGGCCGCCCATGATCACCACGCTCTCATGCTCCTGATCGATGAGATAGTTGGCGAGCGGTAAGTAGTTGGTGATGATTTGCACCGGCTTGCCGCACATTTCACGACCCAACAGAAACGCCGTGGAGCCGCAGTTGATGACCACGCTCTCACCGGGATTCACCAGCTGCGACGCGGCTCTGGCGATTCGTACTTTTTCATCATGATTCTGCGCCTGATGAATATTCATCGGCGTCCAGCGGGGGCGCTGCTGGCTGATGGCTTCGGCGCCGTTGCGGACCTTTTTCAGCTTGCCGCTTTCATCCAGCTTGTTGATGTCCCGCCGCGCCGTTGCCGGGGAGATCCCTAAACGTTCGATCACTTTCTCGACGGTGATAAACCCGGTCTGCGCCAGGAGTTCCAGGAGAATTTGATGCCGTTGCGCTTCCGTCATGAGCTATTCCGATAAGAATTGATTTGAAAAGATGATATTTGAAATAGCGTGAAATTACTAAAAGAAATATGGCATCGCCAGACATCACGTCTGGCGATTTGGCTGCACAATCAGAGGAAGGACTTGAACGGCAGGTCTGGCTCAATGGTGAAGCAATCATCGAAACCACGTGGGTAATGATATTCCAGATTATCTTTGTCCAGTGGCCAGGTGAACTTGCCGCCGACCTGCCAGATGAACGGCTTGAAGCCATACTTCAGGCGGTCTTTTTTCATTTCCCACAGCACGCGGATTTCCTGCGGATCGGCCTGGAAGTTTGACCAGATATCGTGGTGGAACGGGATAACCACTTTGGTATTCAGCGCTTCCGCCATGCGCAGCATATCGGCGCTGGTCATTTTGTCGGTAATGCCGCGCGGGTTCTCGCCGTAGGAGCCTAGCGCCACGTCAATCTGGTGCTCGTTACCGTGCTTCGCGTAATAGTTGGAGTAGTGAGAGTCACCGCTGTGGTACAGGGAACCGCCAGGGGTTTTAAACAGGTAGTTGACCGCACGCTCATCCATACCGTCCGGCAGTACGCCCGCGGCTTTCTGGTCGGCTGGCAGGGTAATCAATGCAGTACGGTCAAAGGCATCCAGAGCATGGATTTCAATATCTTTGATTTTCACCACGTCGCCAGGCTTCATCACGATACAGCGCTCTTTCGGCACACCCCAGCCAATCCAGAGATCCACGCAGGTCTGTGGCCCGATAAACGGCACGTCGTCCGCGCAGTTTTGCATCACCGCTGCCGCCACGTTCACGTCGATATGATCGTTGTGATCGTGAGTAGAGAGCACGGCGTCGATCTGGCGAATGGCAAACGGATCAAGCACAAAAGGCGTGGTACGCAGGTTCGGCTGGAGCTTTTCAACACCGGCCATACGCTGCATCTGATGGCCTTTTTTCATCAGCGGGTTGCCGTGGCTCTGTTTGCCGGTGCCGCACCAGAAATCGACGCAGATATTGGCGCCACCCTCTGATTTCAGCCAGATACCGGTACAGCCCAGCCACCACATTGCAAACGTGCCAGGAGCAACCTGTTCCTGCTCGATCTCTTCATTCAGCCAGCTGCCCCACTCCGGGAAGGTGCTCAGAATCCATGACTCACGGGTGATGGTGTTCACTTTACTCATCGTTTTGACTCCTGGGTTTAATCAAAAGTAATCATTTGGTGATTTGTTGTGATTAATGCTGGCACCATTTGATGCGCTTTGCAATGGCAAAAATGCGGAATTTTATCTGCTCGACTTCACGGACTCTCAGCTTTTTCCTTGTTAGACTATCCTGTATTAAACATTAATTGCATGAATTATAAAGATTAATCCATTTTTCATGTACGGTAGTGAAAATCATTACTAACACCATGGAAATAATTTGCGTGATACGTCACAAATAATCAAATGCAATCTTGTGGTGATTATTTGTGATTACTAGAGTGATGGCACCAACCACACAGGGATTGCCCCTCGTGTTCTCATTTCTGGAGAGAGTTATGGAGATCCTCTACAACGTCTTTACCGTGTTCTTTAATCAGGTAATGACCAACGCCCCGCTGTTGCTGGGTATCGTGACGTGCCTGGGCTATATCCTGCTGCGCAAAAGCGTCAGTGTGATTATTAAAGGCACCATCAAAACCATTATCGGTTTCATGTTGTTGCAGGCGGGGTCAGGCATTCTGACCAGCACCTTTAAGCCGGTCGTCGCCAAAATGTCTGAGGTGTATGGCATCAACGGTGCCATCTCTGACACTTACGCCTCAATGATGGCGACCATTGAACGCATGGGTGATGCCTATAGCTGGGTGGGTTATGCGGTTCTGCTCGCCCTGGCGCTGAACATCATTTATGTTCTTCTGCGCCGCATTACCGGTATTCGCACCATCATGCTGACGGGACACATCATGTTCCAGCAGGCGGGGCTGATCGCGGTTTCTCTCTATATCTTCGGCTACCCAATGTGGACCACGATTATCTGCACCGCGGTGCTGGTTTCGCTCTACTGGGGTATCACCTCCAACATGATGTACAAGCCAACCCAGGAAGTGACTGACGGCTGTGGCTTTTCCATCGGCCACCAGCAGCAGTTCGCCTCCTGGATTGCCTATAAAGTTGCGCCGTACCTGGGCAAAAAAGAAGAGAGCGTTGAAGACCTTAAGCTGCCGGGCTGGCTGAATATCTTCCACGACAACATCGTCTCTACCGCGATTGTGATGACCATCTTCTTCGGCGCCATTCTGCTCTCCTTCGGCATTGACGTTGTTCAGGCGATGGCGGGTAAAACCCACTGGACGGTTTATATCCTGCAGACCGGCTTCTCCTTCGCGGTGGCTATTTTCATCATCACTCAGGGCGTGCGTATGTTCGTCGCCGAACTGTCGGAAGCCTTCAACGGTATCTCCCAGCGCCTGATCCCTGGCGCGGTGCTGGCCATCGACTGTGCCGCAATCTACAGCTTCGCGCCAAACGCGGTGGTCTGGGGCTTTATGTGGGGCACCATCGGCCAGCTGATTGCGGTGGGCATCCTGGTCGGCTGTGGCTCCTCAATCCTGATTATTCCTGGCTTTATCCCGATGTTCTTCTCCAACGCCACCATCGGCGTCTTCGCTAACCACTTCGGCGGCTGGCGTGCGGCGCTCAAGATCTGCCTGGTGATGGGCATGGTGGAAATCTTCGGTTGCGTGTGGGCGGTCAAGCTCACCGGTATGAGCGCCTGGATGGGCATGGCGGACTGGTCAATTCTGGCACCGCCGATGATGCAGGGCTTTGCCTCTGTCGGGCTGGCTTTTATGGCCGTCATCATCCTGATTGCTCTGGCTTATATGTTCTTCGCTGGCCGTTCGCTGCGAGCTGAAGAAGATGCGGAAAAACAAACAGCAGAAGTGTCTGCTCATTAAGGAGTTTCGATTATGACCGTACGTATCCTGGCTGTGTGTGGCAATGGGCAAGGCAGCTCCATGATCATGAAGATGAAAGTGGACCAGTTTTTAACCCAGTCAAACATCGACCACACGGTGAACAGCTGCGCAGTGGGTGAATACAAAAGTGAACTGAACGGCGCGGACATCATCATCGCCTCTACCCACATCGCCGGTGAAATCACCGTGACGGGTAATAAATATGTCGTGGGCGTGCGCAACATGCTGTCGCCTGCGGATTTCGGACCAAAACTGCTGGAAGTGATCAAAGCGCACTTCCCTCAGGACGTGAAGTAAGGAGCCCCATGAAACTACGTGATTCGCTGGCGGAAAATAATTCCATCCTTTTACAGGCCGAGGCCAGCACCTGGCAGGAAGCGGTGAAGCTGAGCGTGGATCTGCTGGTTAAGGCTGACGTTGTTGAGCCGCGTTACTACCAGGCCATTCTTGATGGCGTGGCGCAGCACGGCCCTTACTTTGTGATAGCGCCAGGGCTGGCAATGCCGCACGGGCGTCCTGAAGAGGGCGTGAAGAAAACCGGCTTTGCGCTGGTGACGCTGAAAACGCCGCTGGTGTTTAACCACGAAGATAACGACCCGGTCGACATTCTGATCACCATGGCCGCCGTCGATGCCAACACCCATCAGGAAGTGGGCATCATGCAGATCGTCAATCTGTTTGATGATGAAGCTAATTTTGACCGTTTACGTGCCTGCCGCACTGAGCAGGAAGTGCTGGATTTAATTGATAACGCCACAGCGGCGGCAGTCTAAGAGGAATTGAACATGTCATTACCCATGTTGCAGGTTGCGCTGGATAACCAAACGTTGTCCCACGCTTACGAAACCACCCGCCTGATCGCGGAAGAAGTCGATATCATCGAAGTGGGCACCATTCTGTGCGTAGGCGAGGGCGTGCGTGCCGTTCGCGACCTGAAGGCGCTCTATCCGCATAAAATCGTGCTGGCGGATGCCAAAATCGCCGACGCAGGCAAAATCCTCTCCCGCATGTGCTTCGAAGCCAACGCCGACTGGGTCACCGTCATCTGCTGTGCGGATATCAACACCGCCAAAGGCGCGCTGGACGTGGCAAACGAGTTTAACGGCGACGTGCAGATTGAGCTGACCGGTTTCTGGACCTGGGAGCAGGCCCAGGAGTGGCGCGATGCGGGCATTCAGCAGGTGGTGTATCACCGTAGCCGTGATGCGCAGGCCGCAGGCGTGGCGTGGGGCGACGCGGATATCAGCGCCATCAAACGTCTGGCCGATATGGGCTTCAAAGTCACCGTCACCGGCGGTCTGGCGCTGGAAGATCTGCCGCTGTTCCAGGGTATCCCGATTCACGTCTTTATTGCCGGTCGTAGCATTCGTGATGCGGCGTCTCCGGTGGAAGCGGCGCGTCAGTTCAAACGCTCAATCGCTCAGCTTTGGGGCTAAGGAGCGGATATGTTGTCAAAACAGATCCCGCTTGGCATCTATGAAAAGGCACTCCCTGCGGGGGAGTGCTGGCTGGAGCGGTTACAACTGGCAAAACAGCTGAGTTTCGATTTTGTCGAAATGTCCGTGGATGAGACGGACGAGCGTCTCTCTCGCCTCGACTGGAGCCGCGAACGGCGCCTGGCGCTGGTGAGTGCCATCGCTGAAACGGGCGTGCGCGTGCCGTCCATGTGCCTGAGCGCCCATCGTCGTTTTCCTCTCGGCAGTGAAGACGATGCCGTGCGCGCACAGGGGCTGGCGATCATGCGTAAAGCCATTCGCTTTGCGCAGGACGTGGGTATCCGCGTGATCCAACTGGCGGGTTATGACGTTTATTATCAGGAAGCCAACGATGAAACGCGCCGTCGTTTCCGTGACGGTCTGAAAGAGAGCGTTGAGATGGCAAGCCGCGCGCAGGTCACGCTGGCGATGGAGATCATGGACTACCCGTTGATGAACTCCATCAGCAAGGCGCTGGGCTACGCGCACTATCTGAATAACCCGTGGTTCCAGCTTTATCCGGATATCGGCAACCTGTCGGCATGGGATAACGACGTGCAGATGGAACTGCAGGCAGGCAGCGGGCATATCGTGGCGGTGCACGTCAAAGATACCCGTCCTGGCGTGTTTAAAAACGTACCGTTCGGCACCGGGGTGGTGGATTTCGAACGGTGCTTCGAGACGCTCAAGCAGACTGGCTATTGCGGGCCTTACCTGATTGAGATGTGGAGCGAGACGTCGGACGACCCGGCAGCGGAAGTGGCGAAGGCGCGGGACTGGGTGCGCGAACGTATGGCGCGGGCGGGTTTGCTGGAGGCTGAACATGCTTAAGCTTAAACAGCAGGTCTTTGAAGCCAACATGGATCTGCCGCGTTATGGTCTGGTCACGTTCACCTGGGGCAACGTGAGCGCTATCGACCGCGAGCAGGGTCTGGTAGTGATCAAGCCGAGCGGTGTGGCGTATGACACCATGAAAGCAGAGGATATGGTGGTGGTGGATTTCGAAGGGCATGTAGTTGACGGCAAATGGCGACCTTCATCAGATACCGCAACCCATCTGGCGCTATACCGGCGTTATCCGTCCCTTGGCGGCGTGGTGCATACCCACTCCACGCACGCGACGGCCTGGGCACAGGCAGGGCTGCCCATCCCGGCGCTGGGCACGACCCACGCGGACTACTTCTTTGGCGACATCCCCTGCACGCGCGCATTAACGCAGGATGAAGTGGAAGGGGAGTACGAGCTCAACACCGGAAAGGTGATTATCGATACGCTGGGAAAATGTGAGCCGCTGCATACGCCGGGTATTGTGGTCTATCAGCACGGTCCGTTCTCCTGGGGAAAAGATGCCCACGACGCCGTCCATAATGCGGTCGTCATGGAGGAAGTAGCACGCATGGCGTGGATTGCCCGCGGCATCAACCCACAGCTTCAGGGCATTGATGACTACCTGATGAACAAGCATTTCATGCGCAAGCACGGCCCGGATGCCTACTACGGGCAGAAGTGAATAAGTGCTCTGGAATACCAAAACAGTTGTAACCGGTGGTATTCCGGAGCCATTCACAAAAAAAAGCCCCCGGGCAGGGGGGCAACGTCAACTATGGCTATGTTCTCGTTGTTGGCTTTCCTGGTGCTAGCGTTAAAACGTTATCGGTAAATATCTGCACTGGCGTGCATATTGCCGTTGCTGCCGGGCTCACGGGTTAACATCACGTGGTAATAGGTTGCGCCCTGCGCATCGGTTTCTTCGTTTAATGCCTGATCTGCTTCACTTTCCGTGGCGAAATTATGATTGATGTAAATTACGCCCAAGCTTTGCACATCATCCATGTTTCTGGCCTGTCGGCTGTCTATCTTGATGGCTGCCATCGCGTTTGCACTGAGCAAAAGCGCCGCCATTATGGCTAATGCGATTTTTTTCATGATATGCGCTCCACGACTACGTGCTGCGAGAGGGGGGATGCTCCTTCTTTAATTCAGGCGATCTCTGATTAAAGTGTAATCACTCATCCGGCGGGGATGCGTGACCATTTCTGATGCAGTTGTTCAAAAAAACAACGCTTCCGGGTGTGACCAATTTTAAATCACCCACTTAGACCCGCTTCGCGCTTTGTGCGAATTATTTGTGCAATCAGCTTGAGTTTCCAGGGGCGCGCAAGTATTATGACGCGTCAATTTTTCAGCCGACCTTTAACACGTTCCTTGCCTCCCCGGGCCTCGGCTGACCCAGACAGGAGGCTGAATAATCCGTAAGGAGCAATTCGATGCGTCATTACGAAATCGTTTTTATGGTCCATCCTGACCAGAGCGAACAGGTTCCGGCTATGATCGAGCGTTACTCTGCTGCCATCACTGGTGCAGAAGGCACGATCCATCGTCTGGAAGACTGGGGCCGCCGTCAGCTGGCTTACCCGATCAACAAACTGCACAAAGCACACTACGTTCTGATGAACGTTGAAGCGCCGCAGGAAGTGATCGATGAGCTGGAAACTACCTTCCGCTTCAACGATGCCGTTATCCGCAGCATGGTTATGCGTACCAAAAACGCAGTTACCGAAGCATCTCCGATGGTTAAAGCGAAAGACGAGCGCCGTGAGCGTCGCGATGATTTCGCAAACGAAACCGCAGATGATTCTGATGCTGGGGATTCTGAAGAGTAATTTCTGATGACCAACCGTCTGGCGTTGTCCGGCATCGTATGCAGGGCTCCCCTTCGAAAGGTCAGTCCATCAGGAATTCCGCATTGCCAGTTCGTGCTTGAGCATCGTTCTGTGCAAGAGGAAGCCGGGTTTCACCGGCAGGCGTGGTGCCAAATGCCCGTTATTATTAGCGGACACGAAAACCAGGCCATTACTCACAGTTTAACGGTCGGTAGCGCAGTAATCGTTCAGGGGTTCATTTCTTGCCACAAGGCAAAGAACGGCCTGAGCAAAATGGTTCTGCATGCCGAGCAGATTGATTTGATAGATTCTGGAGACTAGCCATATGGCACGTTATTTCCGTCGTCGCAAGTTCTGCCGTTTCACCGCGGAAGGCGTTCAAGAGATCGACTATAAAGATATCGCAACGCTGAAAAACTACATCACCGAAAGCGGTAAGATTGTCCCAAGCCGTATCACCGGTACTCGTGCAAAATACCAGCGTCAGCTGGCTCGCGCTATCAAACGCGCTCGCTACCTGTCCCTGCTGCCGTACACTGATCGTCATCAGTAATCGGGCACGGTCCATTAATACGACTTTAAGAGGATAAGGTAATGCAAGTTATTCTGCTTGATAAAGTAGCAAACCTGGGCAGCCTGGGTGATCAGGTTAACGTTAAAGCGGGTTACGCACGTAACTTCCTGGTTCCACAGGGTAAAGCTGTTCCAGCTACCAAGAAAAACGTAGAGTTTTTCGAAGCACGTCGCGCTGAACTGGAAGCCAAACTGGCTGACGTTCTGGCGGCTGCTAACGCTCGCGCTGAAGCAATCAACGCACTGGGCACCGTTACCATCGCGTCTAAATCTGGCGACGAAGGTAAACTGTTCGGTTCCATCGGTACCCGCGATATCGCTGATGCAGTTTCTGCAGCAGGCGTTAAAGTGGCTAAGAGCGAAGTTCGTCTGCCGAACGGCGTTCTGCGTACCACTGGTGAGCACGAAGTTGACTTCCAGGTTCACAGCGAAGTGTTCGCTAAACTGGTTGTTAACGTTGTAGCTGAGTAATTTTTTACTCTGCTCACGTTGAAACGCCGGCCTTGTGCCGGCGTTTTGCTTTTTACAGAATGGTGCCCTTAACGCGCCCTGATAAAACTGCCGTCTGGCTGGCGGGTAAACAGCACCTGTTGCCCATTTCCTGTATCAATCGTTAACCCCGTCACCACACCGCTGGCATTCTGGCGAATCTGCACCATCTGTCCATTCTGCAGGTTACTGAGCGGTTTACCCGCACCTTCCACCTTCGCCATGGCATACACGTCAGTCGGCGGCAGGTTGTGATCCCGGAACAGCTGTGCCAGGGTTTTGCCCGGCTCTACGCGATAGGAACGCCACTGTTGCTCAATGCCGGTGGGCTGTTGCGTCTGAGGCTGAGAGGGGGCGGCGGCTTGATCCTGCGGCTGTTCATCCTGAATGGGCTCTGGCTCAACCGGCGCGACCTGACCCGGATCGTTAGACGGGGTGACAAGCTGCGTCTGCATTGGCTGCGCGTCAGGCTGCGGCCGCGTCTGCGACTGAATGTCCAGTTGGGCATTGCGGGTGACGGGTGCGGTATCGACATCATCGCCCCCGGAAGGCAGCAGGAAGCCCACGATCACCATCAGCGCGCCAATGATGATCCCTCTGCGGTGCAGAGGAGGCAGCGGGTCCATGATGCGAAAATTGTCCGGCGCCTGCCAGATTTTCGCCAGGGTAGGTTTCAGTTCAAATCGCCCGGGCATGGCACTCCTCCTGCTCCGCGTATTTTTTATCCTGTGCCCCGAAGTATAGTTCGCTAACTGCCTGAACGGCGTAGTAAACCCGACATCCGTGACATCAGTTCGGGATTAATCCTGGTTATCTCTATTGTTTCTGTTTCGTCGCGGTTTGTCACCTTAACTTCAGACAAAGTTTTACCCATAAGGGCATGGCTGATATGCTGCCCGCTACTTTAAATGTGATGGAAGGAAAACCCATGACCACCCCGACTTTTGACACTATCGAAGCGCAGGCAAGTTACGGTATCGGCTTGCAGGTAGGACAGCAGCTGAGCGAATCCGGCCTGGAAGGTCTGTTACCAGAAGCGCTGGTGGCGGGTATCGCTGACGCGCTTGAAGGCAAACAGCCTGCCGTTCCGGTTGACGTCGTGCACCGTGCGCTGCGTGAAATCCACGAACGTGCTGACGCCGTGCGTCGTGAGCGCTTTGAAGAGATGGCCGCCGAAGGTGTGAAATATCTGGAAGAGAACCGCGAGCGTGACGGTGTGAACAGCACCGAGTCTGGTCTGCAGTTCCGCGTGATCAATCAAGGCGACGGTGCAATCCCGGCACGTACCGACCACGTTCGCGTACACTACACCGGTAAGCTGATCGACGGTACCGTCTTCGACAGCTCCGTGGCGCGCGGCGAACCGGCAGAATTCCCGGTGAATGGCGTCATCGCAGGCTGGATCGAAGCCCTGACCCTGATGCCAGTCGGTTCCAAATGGGAACTGACTATCCCGCATAACCTGGCTTACGGCGAGCGCGGCGCTGGCGCATCCATCCCGCCATTCAGCACCCTGGTCTTTGAAGTCGAGCTGCTGGAAATTCTGTAATCGACTTTTCTTATTTCCTCTCCCCGGTTTGGGAGAGGAAAATAGTGTAAAAACCTATAGTTACGGTGCTATCAACATTTTATCTTGCAAACGAAACTGTTGCGTGTATTTTTGTGAGCTGTTTCGCGCTGTATGAGTGATATGACACTCACTTTCAACATATTATTAACATAATATCTAAATCATAGTATTCATCCCGCCGATTCTTACCTAATATCGATTAGCCCTTACAAGGGAACGTCATCTTTTGACGTATTTAAAGGCCAGAAGAGCCTTAACAACACAGACAGGCATAAACAGGAAAATATCACATGGTAGATCAGGTCAAAGTCGTCGCCGACGAAGAGGCGTCGTCTGAACAGTCGCTACGGCGCAATCTCACAAACCGTCATATTCAGCTCATTGCGATTGGGGGTGCCATCGGTACCGGGCTGTTTATGGGGTCAGGCAAAACCATCAGTCTCGCCGGGCCGTCAATCATATTCGTTTATATGATTATCGGTTTTATGCTGTTCTTCGTGATGCGTGCAATGGGTGAATTGCTGCTCTCGAACCTCGAATACAAATCCTTTAGCGACTTCGCTTCTGACCTGCTCGGGCCGTGGGCGGGCTATTTCACTGGCTGGACCTACTGGTTCTGCTGGGTTGTCACCGGTATGGCGGACGTCGTGGCGATTACCGCCTACGCGCAGTTCTGGTTCCCGGGGCTGTCGGACTGGGTCGCCTCGCTGGCGGTCATTGTTCTGCTGCTGAGCCTTAACCTTGCCACCGTCAAAATGTTCGGTGAGATGGAGTTCTGGTTCGCGATGATCAAAATCGTAGCGATTGTCGGGCTCATCGTTGTCGGTCTGGTGATGGTTCTCACCCACTTCCAGTCGCCAACGGGCGTTCAGGCGTCGTTTACCCATCTGTGGAATGACGGTGGCTGGTTCCCTAAAGGCATTAGCGGCTTCTTCGCCGGGTTCCAGATCGCGGTATTTGCTTTCGTGGGCATTGAGCTGGTGGGCACCACGGCAGCGGAGACTAAAGATCCCGAGAAGTCTCTCCCGCGCGCCATTAACTCTATTCCGGTTCGTATCATCATGTTCTACGTCTTCGCGCTGGTCATTATTATGTCCGTGACGCCGTGGAGTTCCGTGGTACCCACCAAGAGCCCGTTCGTTGAGCTGTTCGTGCTGGTAGGCTTACCTGCTGCCGCGAGCCTGATTAACTTCGTGGTGCTGACCTCTGCTGCCTCCTCTGCTAACAGCGGCGTATTCTCCACCAGCCGTATGCTGTTTGGTCTGGCGCAGGAAGGCGTGGCGCCGAGCGCGTTCGCCAAGCTGTCTAAGCGTGCGGTACCGGCAAAAGGGTTGACCTTCTCCTGCATGTGCCTGCTGGGCGGTGTGGTGATGCTCTACGTGAACCCAAGCGTGATTGGCGCGTTCACCATGATTACCACGGTCTCTGCGATCCTGTTTATGTTCGTCTGGACCATCATCCTCTGTTCATACCTGGTGTACCGCAAGCAGCGTCCACACCTGCATGAAAAATCGATCTACAAGATGCCGCTGGGTAAGCTGATGTGCTGGGTGTGCATGGCATTCTTCGTCTTCGTGCTGGTTCTGCTGACGCTGGAAGATGATACCCGTCAGGCGCTCATCGTCACGCCGCTGTGGTTTATCGCGCTGGGGCTGGGCTGGGTGTTTATCGGTAAGAAACGTATGGCAGGCGTAAGGTAAAAGCAAAACGGCAACTTCGGTTGCCGTTTTTAGTTATTGCACCCTCTCCCCGTGGGAGAGGGCCGGGGTGAGGGCATCAGGCCGTAGCGGCCTTTATTATTCCCCAGCTAATGCCCGCGGGAACAGAACGTTGTTCTCAAGACTGATGTGTTCCATCAAGTCGTCGATCATTTCGTTAATGCCGTTGTACATCGCTTTCCACGTTGTGCACGCTTCAGGCGGCGGTGTAACGTTGTGGGTGGTGTGTTTGATCACGTCCAGCAGTTCACCCGCGTCATCGTGCTCGCTTTCCATTACGCTGATAGGCCCCATCGCCTGGCTTCCCATTCCCTGTTTAATCATCGGGAAGAGGATCTGCTCTTCTTTCATCATGTGGCTGGAAAGCTCTTCGTGCAGCAGGGTCAGGTACTTCGCCAGACCGCGCGGTACGGAGGATTTGTCGGCATGCACGCGCTCCACTTTGGTCGCCTGCAGGATCAGTTCCGGCAGCTGTTCACGGTGACGGTCATGGTATCGCACGATGATATGGTCGATGATTTCAGCGAGTGGGGCGGTTCGCCAGTCTTTGTCGACGGGCTGCTCGGCCAGTTGCGCCAGCTCTGCTTCAATCACCTCAACGTCCAGCTCTTTGCGTGAGGCCGCACGCGCCAGGGTTTGCTTACCGCCGCAGCAGTAATCCATATCGTATTTACGGAACAGCGCAGAAGCGCGAGGAATGGAGAGCGCCAGCTCGCCAAGGGGTTGGTCGCGAAAGGCCATAGCAGTTACCTCGTCATTAATAATATAAGATGTATATTAAATGCATCTTTAAGGCAGCGCTATAACCCTTTAGAGGGAAGGGGGAAAGTGAGAAGCGGATCACAAAAAAATACTCCTTTTAACTCTCTGAATGGACTTAGGAAAGTGGTTTAGAAACTTTTTAAAGGTGTAGAAACAGTAAACAACCCGCCGCGCCTGCCGATATATCCACGTCAGACAAACCTGCATATAACAAAGGCAACGCATGTTTAAACGTATAAAAGTCATTACCCTTCTGATTTCGGTGCTGCTTGTGCTCGGTATCATGCAAGTGATTTCCGCCGGTATCTTTATCAACGCGCTGAATAACGATAAAGACAACTTCACCGTGTCGCAGCTCTCCAGCAAGAACGTGGCGGAGTTTACCGATGCGTGGATCAGTCTGAACCAGGCCCGCGTCACCCTGAACCGCGGAATGTTGCGCCTGCAAAGCAGCGTGGCCTCTCAAATTAACGGCGGTCAGCTGAATGAGCTGGTGACGACGGCGAAAAATCTGCTGACTGAAGCACAGGTCCATTACGATAAATACTATGCTTTGCCAAATACGCCAGGCCTGGATGAGAACCTGACTAACCAACTCGAAGAGCAGTACCGCATTTACTCTGCAACGCTGACCCAAATGAATGTTTTGCTGAGCCAGGGCAATCTGGAAGATATGTTCAAGCAGAATGCAGAACAAAAGCAAAACGCGATGCAGACGGTTTATCGTGAATGGCGTGAAGCGCAGGCCGCACTCACCGATAAAGGCATTCAGGATAATGAAAGTGATTACAAGCACATCCTGTGGATCCTCTCTGCGGTCATGGTACTGGTGATTATGGTCATTCTCTCCAGCTGGGTAGCTATGCGCCGCGTGCTGCTCCTGCCTCTGGAAGAGGTGATTAACCATATTCGCGCCATTGCGGCAGGGGATTTAACCCAGCCGATTCAGGCAGAGGGTAAAAATGAAATGGCCATCCTGGCGCGCAACGTTCAGGAGATGCAAACCTCGCTGGCGAACACCGTGGGTGTGGTGCGTGAAGGCGCAGATACTATTTACACCGGCGCAGGCGAAATCTCTGCGGGCAGCAACGATCTCTCTTCCCGTACCGAGCAGCAGGCCGCCTCTCTGGAAGAAACGGCAGCCAGCATGGAACAGCTGACGGCAACCGTGAAGCAGAACGCCGATAACGCGCGTCAGGCTTCGCGTCTGGCGCTGGACGCCTCCTCAACGGCGAAGAAGGGCGGTAACGTGGTGGAAGGCGTGGTGCGTACGATGGACGAAATCGCCACCAGCTCCAGTAAAATCGCGCAAATTACTAACGTGATCGACGGTATTGCCTTCCAGACTAACATTCTGGCGTTGAACGCGGCGGTGGAAGCGGCGCGCGCGGGCGAGCAGGGCCGTGGCTTTGCAGTCGTGGCTGGGGAAGTGCGTACTCTCGCACAGCGCAGCGCCCAGGCGGCGAAGGAGATCAAAGCGCTGATCGATGATTCCGGCGAACGCGTGAACGCGGGCTCTCAGCTGGTTAACGAAGCCGGGGAGACGATGGCAGAGATCGTCAATGCGGTCACCCGCGTTACCGACATCATGGGCGAAATTGCCTCGGCCTCTGACGAGCAGAGCCGCGGTATTGACCAGGTGGGCCAGGCGGTAGCCGAGATGGACCGTGTGATCCAGCAGAACGCCTCGCTGGTAGAGGAGTCTGCGGCCGCGGCGGCGGCGCTGGAAGATCAGGCTGCGCGCCTGAACGAAGCGGTGGCGGTGTTCAAAATCACCCGCAACCAGGCGGTTAAAGCGGCGCCGGTGAAAACCTATGTGCCAAAAGCGCAGCCCGCAGCGGCGGCTGAAGGGAACTGGGAAACGTTTTAACATCATGCCGGGTGGCGCTGGCGCTTACCCGGCCTACGAAACGGCTCCTTGTAGGCCGGGTAAGGCGGAGCCGCCACCCGGCAAAAATCACACCTCCGACGCCGGAACGACCCTCGGTTTTTCCGGCTTCGCTCTTACCGCCATCACCACCCCCACCACCAACAGCGCGATCCCGCAGGCCGTGAATAACGGCGGCACGCTCTGGCGCATCAGGAAGGTATAAAGCAGTCCGGCCAGGGTTTCGAAGACAATCAGCGGCCCTAAAATCACCGTCGGCAGCTTCTGGCTGGCAATGTTCCAGCACAGCGCGCCGACCCATGAGCACAGCACCGCAATCGCAACCATCAGGCCAATAAACACCCACGGTCTTGGCCCGAAGGGCTGGGCGAAGTCTGGCTGTTGATGGCCTAACCAGAGGCACGCGCCGGCATATCCCACCAGTGAGACGGGCAGCGTGACCAGCGCCTGCGCCGTCGCCCACATCATCGGGTGTTTGTCCGGGTTCTCCCGCAGCCAGCGCGCATTGCGCAGGGCATACCATGCCCAGCACGCCACGGAAATGAACGCCAGCACAATGCCAGAACCGTAACGCCACAGGTCAATATCCGCCTGCCCATGACGCAGCTCGGCAATGTTCACGCATACCAGCCCCACGGCGGTGCATACCAGCGCTGGCGCCATTTTTGACCACGCCAGTTTGCCATCGCGGTGGCTGTAGAGCAGGTTAGCAAAGACGGGGATAACGACCGGCAGGGTACCGATAATCATGGTAGATACCGGCGCACCGGTACGCTGAATGGCACTCGCGAGGCAAACGTAGTAGATAAGATTGCCCATCATGGTCAGCGCCAGCGCGGTACCCCAGTCCTGGCGGCTGAGCTGACGCAAGCGCGCGCGTCCCAGCCACGCCAGAGGCAGGGCAATCAGCCCCAGCGCCAGATAACGTCCGGTCGACTGCAGTATTGCAGGATACTCGGGCACGATCAGCGGGCCGACAAAAATCAGCCCCCACATCATCCCGGCCAGCAGGGCATACAACACACCACTAATCATTTTTCCATCCACAGGTATTTACGCTGTATGCAGTGTAGGAGGGGAAAATGCGCGCGTATTGTATGAGATTGCGCATTAGCGCCGGGTGACCTGCTTCTGGTAGCGCACGGGGGTAATGCCGTAGCGGTGGGTAAACGCGCGGGTTAAATGCGACTGGTCGGTCAGTCCGGTCGCGGCGGCGACCTCTGCCGCAGGCATGCCGTGCGTGAGGAACGCTTTGGCGCGCCAGAGGCGAATGGCCATCAGCATCTGGTGCGGCGTCACGTGAAAATGGGCTTTAAACTGGCGCTGGAAATGGTACGGGCTGAGCGAAACGACGCTGGCCAACTCGTCCAGCGTCAGGGCGCGCATATAGTTGTCGTGCAGATACTCGCGCACGCGTTCGAAGCGGTGCACGCCTTCCAGAACCACTGGCGCGTGATGGGCAAAAGGTCGGAAGGTCTCAATCAAATCCAGCAGCAATCCTTTTTGCGCAAGCGGATCGTCCGTGTGCCACAGGCCGTAAATGAGCCTGCCGATTTGCTGCGAGCGCAGCGGGTCATGACGCGTGACATCGCTAAACCACCAGTGCCGGAGGCCGGTCACCTCTTCCAGCAGGTCGGGTTCGATATAGACCATCCGGTAGCGCCAGCCGCCTTCGGTGGCGGATTCACCGGTATGGATCTCGTCCGGGTTCATGGTGACAACGGATTTTTCCGCCGCGAGATGCTGGGTACCGCGATAGCGAAAGCGTTCGGCACCGGTTTCAATCGTGCCGATCCCGAAGGCTTCATGGGTGTGAGGCTCAAAGGCGTAGTCAGAAATATGCGCGTGATAAAGCTCCAGGCCCGGCAGTTGCGCCAGATGGCGAAAGCGCGCGCTGTCCCTTTCATCAATAAACTGTTCCGGTACGCCTTGCACGGTGAGCCTCCTCGTGGTCATCTTTTCATTATCAGAGATGACCGGGGTTTATGCACTAAACATCTTTGCCCGGACTGTCTTACGGTAATCTCCCGGTGAAACCGTTGTTTTATGCTTAAACTGGCGATTAAAGTGCGCAATATCCTGATATCCAACCGCATTCGCGATCTCCTGAATGCACAGATTGGTGGATTGCAACATTGTCATGGCGGATTCAATTCTGGCGGTTAATAAATACTGCAGTGGAGACATATCGGTGGCATTTTTAAAGCGGCGATTGAAGTTGCGCAAACTCATGCCAGCCATATCTGCAAGATTTTGCATGGATATATCCGAGGCGCAGTTTGCTTTTATCCAGATTTGAATTTGAACAATGTCTTCATCCGGATGGGGTTTGTTTTCTTCACTGTAACATTGACGTTCAAACTGGCTACGAATTTCATGGAAAAATGTCCGTTGGGTATGTGTGGCTACACGTTTCCCGTATATCGTCTCTATAAAATGGATAGTCAGGTCTGACAGGGCTTTAACGCTTGCGGCACAGAAAATATTATCGGCCTGAGTGAGAAAATGTTTTGTTTGTAATTTTACGGTGGGGTAGTCGCGCGAGAATTGTTTGAAGTAGTGCCAGTGGGTGGTAGCGGGTTTCCCGTTGAGCAATCCCGACTCCGCCAGAAAACAGCAGCCCGTTCCGACGGCGGCGATGCGGGTTCCTCGCGCGGCCTGCTCGGTCAGCCATTCCAGAAGTTCAGGCTGTTGTCTGACCACTCCGCGAGGATTCCGCCACAGGGCAGGAAGATAGATAACGTCATAGTACCTGTCTGCGGCAAGGGTGGTATCGGCGGTAATGCTAAAGCCACTGTGCGTCAGGATGGGCTCGCTGTTGATGCCAATGGTATTCACCTTCAGAATATTCTCCGGGCGACAGAGCCTGAAGGGTGACTTCTCCGGTTTGTGTGGGTCTGCGTGGGATGTTGTTTTTTGCTCTGCTAAATAGCTACTGGCTGCGGCTTTCCACATTTCAATCGGAAGACTGAGACCGGAACTTAGCATACGTTCACATAACACAAATCCTATTTGTGTATTTGTCATTTTTGATTAATACCTGTTTTGACTATTATTTTTGGTAGCTCATCGTTGTCCTGGCCAAAAAAGTCAGCATTTTGGCTGGATTTTCATATTAGCTTTTGTTGGTAATTTGTAAACTAATATCTGAAATTATCGCACTTACTTAACAAAATAAATCCACGACCACTACAGGATGAATTATGGTGAAATTACCCGTAATAACGGCTTTTGGCGGCTATGGTCCAGCTGGTCGTAGTTCTTCCCATCATGCATTTCGTCGAATGATTATTGAGTCATTATCGGAAGAGGAAAGGCAGGAGACGTTATTATCGTTAGCCATCCTGATGGGCGTGCTTAAATATGACGAAGGTGGGTATTGCGACATTTCCGGTAAAAGATTTACACCTGCTCAGGCCGCCGCGAGGATAAAAGACGAGGCGCTTGAGGGGACCCTTATCAGAAAAATCACGCGCGACTATTTTGATGTCGATGCTATCACCAGCCATGCAAAATTGAATATGGTTTCAGGTGAAGAGGGATTCAGTTTTAATATATCTGCCAGACAATTACCTCAACCCTTACCGACGGGATGGCACGTTGAGGAATTAGCGGATCAGCGTGTCCGTATCACCGTTCAGGGAGAGATGGACTGTAAAATTGAGGCGTTGCTGCGCACGGAGGTTCAGGCTGCAGGACTGTTGCCGCAGGGATTTCGCCCGGGTGACCATTACAATTCGCAGTTCCATCCGCGGGCGTTACAAATGGCGATTGTTGGGGCGTCAGACGCCATCAACGCTCTGGGGATCCCGTGGCGAGAGATACAGGCAAATATCACACCGGATCAGCTCGGTGTCTATTCGGGCAATATCATGGGGCAGCTCGACGATTATGGCTTTGGCGGTATGCTGCAGTCGCGCCTGAAAGGCCATCGCGTCAGCGCCAAACAGTGTCCGCTGGGCCTGAACAGCATGTGCGCCGATTTCCTCAATGCGTATGTACTGGGTAGCGTCGGCCATACCAGCGCCACGCTGGGGGCATGCGCCACGTTTCTTTATAACCTGAATGCGGCAGTTGAAGATATCAAAGCGGGTCGCATTCGCGTTGCCGTCGTTGGCAGCGCCGAAGCGCCGATCACCTCAGAAGTGATTGAAGGATTCGATGCCATGGGCGCCCTGGCAACGGAGAGCAAGCTTAAGCACATTGATGAGACGGAAACGCCCGACTGGCGCAACAGCAGCCGCCCGTTTGGCAACAGCTGTGGTTTTGTGATCGCGGAATCCAGCCAGTATGTCGTGTTAATGGACGACGAGCTGGCGCTGCAGCTTGGCGCAGAGATCCACGGTTCGGTGGGGAATGTCTTCATCAACGCTGACGGCTTTAAACGTTCGATTGCTTCACCGGGGCCGGGAAACTACATCACCATGGCGAAAGCCGTAGCCTCTGCGGTATCGATGGCCGGGATGGAGACGGTGCAGAAGGGATCGTTTATTCAGGCGCACGGTTCAAGCACGCCGAAGAATTGCGTCTCCGAGGCGGATATTTTTGACCGTGTTGCGCAAGCCTTTTCGATTCGCGACTGGCCGGTGACGGCGGTGAAATCGTATCTCGGTCACTCCCTGGGGCCCGCCAGCGGTGACCAGTTGATTAGCTGCCTCGGGGTCTTCCGCTATGGTATTTTGCCGGGAATTAAAAGCGTGTCGCATATCGCGCCTCAGGTGAACAACGCACGCTTAACCATTCCTGTTCAGGACTGCAAATTAGAGGAAGGCCAGGGACAAATCGCCTTTATTAATTCAAAAGGCTTTGGCGGTAATAATGCCACGGGGGTGGTTTACTCGCCAAAGCTTACCCATCAATGGTTGCGCAAACGCTATGGGGAAGCGGTGTTTGCGGATTATCAGCAGCGTAACCGCCAGGTGCGACGTCAGGCAAACGCGTACGACGAGGCGGCTTCGCAGGGTGAACTCAATGTCATTTATCTGTTCGGCCAGCAGGGGATAAATGAGGAAGATATTAAGATTGATATGAATGGCATCACCATTCCCGGGTTTGAAAAACCGATAACGTACGCAACGGATAAAGAATACCCGGACTTTTAATCGTTATATCGGATTTTATTATTAATAAATAAAGGTGCTTGTATTTTCTCAGGCGCCTTACCTTTGTGCACCACTAAACAGGAGAAAGAGAGTGGCTAATCTCAGTGCAATACTGATTGCCTTTGGCTGGAGCGGTATTGTTGTCGGCATAATGATGGGTGGATTAATGGGCATGTACGCCTTTAAGGGACCGTTTCGCGCCCCCAAAGGACATGAGAATTATACCGATTTAAATCGCAGGATGTTAAGGCTGGCACATATTGCCTTTATTATGCTGCCGTTAATATCAATGCTCTATGGCATGTGTATTGATGACCTCGCCGTGTCTTATATCTATAAATATTATGCTGTTATTTGCATGATGATACTTTCGGTTGGTATTCCGGTTCTCCTGATTGCGTCGTGTTTTTATCTGCCATTTAAATATGTGCAGGTTATACCGTTTAGCTGTGGAATGTATGCGTTAGTCATAATGGCTATTGGCAGGGTTTCCGCCCTGTAAACTATCACCTACCTGAGATATAAAAATGAAAACGTTACTGAATACCCGCCAGCTGGGTCGGGAAGCTATTGTCGCGACCGTCGATAAGCGCGTTTATACAGAAAACCGCGCATTTTCCAACAGGCTTATTGACCGGATTGAATCCCATCCGCTGATGCGCAGCCCTATTTTGTCAAAAATGAACAGCGGTGAAGTCGATCTTCAACAGATGCGCGTATTCCATCTGGAGTTTTATCACGCTTTTGCGCAAGTCTTTACCGATGCCGTTATTGAAGCGTTAAGCGCGGCGAAACAGCTGGAAGCTCCGCTGGGCGCGCAGGCGAAAATGGCGGCCCGTTTTCTGCTGCAAATCAACCTGCTGGATGAGCTGGGCTTCCACCCTGGCGAAGACGCCGAAGGCAATTACAACGGTCAGCCCGCGCTGGCGCACTACGTCCAGTTCTTTACGACCATCCAGCAACTGGGGATGACGGAACACGAGGTGAAATCCTGGCTGCCGATGTCCAGCTCCCTGGCCTGCCGCGCGACCTTTGAAAACGCTTATGGCGACTATACCCAGCTGGTGGGTTTGCTGGCCGTGGCCGAGACCGTCTTCCATGACTTTGCCACACCGTGGGCCAAAGGCGTTGATAAAGCAACGGATATTGACGTCACGAAGGGCTATCACAGCATCCATGTAGAAAGCGAAACGGGAGAGTCCATTGAAGATGGTCACTCCGAAGATGCATGGATCCTGTTCTGCCAGGCGCTGACTGAAGACCGCTATGCCGAGATGGAACAGCGCGTTGATCTCTGGCTGAAGGTATGGAACGACTTCTGTAACGATCTGCTGGCTGGCCGCGCCGGAAAATAATCTTCCCACCCTCATTACATTTGAAAATATAGAGCGAATTATGATGCCGTCTCATCAGTTGTTTAACAGGGGATATCATTCCTTCAACCAGCTTTTGCCCGAACTTGCTGTTCAACAGACTACTCAGACGGCATTTGAATTCGTCCGCAGCGCCAGAGATATTCACAGCCAAAGCTATTACCAGTTACACCAGCGCGCCGCGTCGCTTGCACAAGCTTTAATGCAATACGGGCAACGGGGCGACCGGGTAATATTGCTTTATCCGGATGGTGAAGATTTTATTGGCGCTTTTTTTGGATGCCTTTATGCCGGCAGGGTGGCGGTTCCCGTCCCGATGCCCGCAAAATCGTCAGGAAGTGCGTGGGAGCGTTTTGCCGGAGTATTACGTAATGCGCAAACGGAATGTATTGTTACAACAGCCAGGGGGGCAGAAACGCTAGGCCAGTTATCACTTCCGTTATCCCCTCTTATTTTTACCTTCGACAAACCTGACACTATTACGCTACCTGCGGGCTATCGCCTGCATTATCTTGAGCGCACGTTCTCCGGGGCATTTCACCCCGTTCCGGTAACAGAAAACGATCTGGCTTTTTTACAGTACACCTCGGGTTCGACGGGTTCTCCGAAAGGCGTGATGGTGACCCATGGCAACCTGTGGGCTAATTCGCATGCCATTCACCACTATTTCGGTCACCACAGCGAAAGCCGGGGCATGATCTGGCTGCCGCATTTTCATGATATGGGGCTTATTGGCGGTCTACTGCAGCCCGTGTTTGGCACATTCCCCTGTCGGGTGATGTCGCCCATGATGTTGATGAAAAACCCCCTTAACTGGCTCAAACAGATTTCCGACTATCAGGCGACGACCTCCGGCGGCCCTAATTTCGCCTACGAGCTGTGCGTGCGTAAGATTGACAGAGAGCAGGTTGAGGCATTGGATCTTTCGCGCTGGGATGTGGCCTTTTGCGGCGCAGAGCCAATTCGGCCCGCCACGCTACAGCAGTTTAGCGAACACTTTGCGCCCGCAGGGTTTCGCCCCGGCGCGTTCTTGCCCTGCTACGGCATGGCGGAAACCACGCTCATCGTCACCGGGATGGAGAAAGGACAGGGGCTCCGCGTTTCCGACGAGGCCGGTGCGGTGAGCTGTGGGCATGCTCTGCCTGATACCGAGGTGCGTATCGTCGATCCTGATCACCATCAGCCGCTTGCTGACGGTGAAAGCGGAGAAATATGGCTGCGTGGTCCGAGCGTAGCCGCAGGATACTGGGACAATGACGCCGCCACGCGCGAAACCTTCCAGGCGTCTCTGGCAGGCCATCCGCACCCGTGGCTGCGCAGCGGCGACATGGGTTTTCTTCAGTCCGGTCATTTGTACGTTACCGGACGGCTCAAAGAGCTGCTGATTATCAACGGTCAGAACCACTATCCGACGGATATTGAAGAGACGATCCGCCAGGCCGATCCCGCGCTGGCGGAGGCGACGGTTTGCGTGTTTGCCAGCGAAGCCGAACAGCCGGTTGCGCTGCTTGAGCTGACGACGCGTCATAAAAATGACCTCGATATGGCGGCGCTTGCCCCGCGCATTACCGCGGCGGTAGCGGAGCGTCACGGCATTGCGCTGGATGAACTGCTCATGGTCGGGCGAAGGGCAATCCCCCGCACCACCAGCGGGAAATTACAGCGCACCCGCGCGAAAATTATGTATCAGCAGGGGACCCTGGAAGTGGTGTGGCGCAGCCGCCAGGTCGCGTCTAAACCTGTCGTAACCGAGGGGGAAACCCCACCCGCGCTGGCAGCGCTGATTGCCGGGATCATCAGCAGCGCGATGAATACGACGCTCAGCGACTCCCAGTGGGATGACGCGTTCACCAGCTTTGGCATGAGCTCTCTGCAGGCGGTGGGCGTCATTGGCGAGCTTGAACAGCGGCTGGGCCGGGAGCTCTCTCCCGCGCTGATTTATGACTATCCCACCATCAATCAACTGGCGGCCGCGCTGGGACAACCCGCTGCAGCCCGGCCGGTCAGCTCAGCTGTCGCAGAGAGCGCCATTGCGGTGATTGGCATCGGCGTGGAGCTGCCAGGACATAGCGGCGTGGAGGCGCTGTGGTCGCTGCTGCAGCAAGGTCACAGCACGACCGGCGAGATCCCGGCGCACCGCTGGCGTACATCGTCCCTTGACGGTTTTAACCGTAAAGGCAGTTTCTTTGACGAGGTCGACGCGTTCGACGCAGGCTACTTTGGCATCTCTCCCCGTGAAGCCGTCTATATCGATCCGCAGCATCGTCTGCTGTTAGAAACCGTTCAACAGGCGCTAACTGATGCCGGTCTTAAGGCGTCATCCCTGCGCGGTAGCGATACGGCGGTCTTTGTCGGGATCAGCGCCAGCGACTACGCGCTGGCCTGCGGCGATAACGTCTCTGCCTATAGCGGCTTAGGCAACGCGCACAGTATCGCGGCCAACCGAATTTCTTATCTTTATGATTTAAAAGGGCCAAGCGTCGCCGTCGACACGGCCTGTTCTTCCTCGCTGGTGGCGATAGAGGGGGCAATGCAGAGTCTGCGGAGCGGACGTTGCGCTCTGGCCATTGCCGGAGGCGTTAATCTGGCGCTGACGCCGCATTTGCAAAAAGTCTTCACCGACGCCCAGATGCTGGCCCCCGATGGCCGGTGTAAAACCTTTGACGCCCGCGCGGATGGCTATGTCCGCGGTGAAGGGTGTGGCGTCGTGGTGCTTAAACCGCTGACCCAGGCGCTGGCGGATGGCGATCGGGTTTATGCCACGCTGGTGGCGAGCGCTGTGAATCAGGATGGCCGCAGCAACGGCATTACCGCGCCAAATGGCCCATCGCAGCAGGCGGTCATCCGGCAGGCGATGGCGGACGCCGGGGTGGATAGCGATAGCATTGATTATATCGAAGCGCATGGTACGGGAACGGCGCTTGGCGATCTGATTGAATATCAGGCGCTGGAAGCGGTATTTGCGGACCGGAAAAAAACCGCACCTGTCCAGGTCGGTTCGATTAAAACCAACATTGGCCACCTGGAGGCGGCGGCGGGCGTGCTGGGCGTGGTGAAAACGTCTCTGATGTTGCACTTCCGGCAATACGTTCCTCACCTCAATTTCC
The DNA here is from genome assembly GCF_008080435.1 of Enterobacter asburiae. Taxonomy (GTDB): domain Bacteria; phylum Pseudomonadota; class Gammaproteobacteria; order Enterobacterales; family Enterobacteriaceae; genus Enterobacter; species Enterobacter asburiae_C. The sequence continues at coordinate 85,860 of NZ_VRKN01000013.1, forward strand.
AGCATAAAAACCCGCATATTGCGGCGATTAGCCGTCATGTTGAGGTGAGTGGCGCGCAGCCTGCCTCATGGCTTGCCGATGGCGAAGCACGCTACGCGGGCGTAAGCAGTTTTGGCTTCGGCGGTACCAACGGTCACGTGATTTTGCGCAGCGCGCCAGCGTTGGAAAAACGCCAGGAGCCCGCTGCGCCGCACGGCCTGCTTCTGATCGGTTCTCATGATGAAGGGGCGTTTACCCTTCAGCGGGAGGCGATCAAAAAAGGGTTATCTACATGCCAGGAGAGCGATATCGCCACCTGGTGTCGGCTGGTAAACACCCGCTACGACGCGGCCCGCTATCGCGGCGTGGCGTATGGCGCGGATCGCGCCCAGCTGGCGGATAGCCTTGCGCAGCTCACGGCCTGCAAGGCGGGTAAAGCCCAGCCCCAGGTCTGGCTCTTCCCGGGGCAGGGCACCCAGCAAATCGGCATGGGTGCCGAGCTGTATCACCATCTGCCACACTATCGCACCCAGTTTGACGCGCTGGCGACGACTATTCAGCAGCGCTATCAGATTGATATCACGCAGGCGTTGTTTGCCCGTGACGATAGCTGGCAGCGCTGCGCCAGAACGTGTCAGCTCTCATTATTTGCCTGTAGCTACGCGCTTGCTCAGAGCGTGATGCAGTTCGGACCGCGTCCGGCTGCCGTGATGGGGCACAGCCTGGGAGAGTACTGCGCGGCGGTTATCGCCGGCTATCTCTCGCTGGACGACGGGCTGGCAATGGTTCATCAGCGCGCGCTGTTGATGTCAGCCCTGACGCAGGAAGGGGCGATGGCGGTCGTCTTCAGCGGTGAAGCCGACGTGCGCCAGATGATTTCGCCATGGGCGGGTGACATTGATATTGCCGCATTCAACACGCCGACGCTGACCACCATAGCAGGCAGCCAGGCGGCGATTGACGCCTGCCTTCAGGCCATTTCTTCTCAGGGTGGTCACGCCAGAAAAATTAAAACCGCCAGCGCATTTCACTCCTCGATGATGGATCCGATCCTCGGCGCCTGGCGCGAGTGGCTGGTCAACAACGTCACCTTCACCCGCGGGACGATCCCGTTTTACAGCAACCTGAACGGCGAGGCGTGCGACCGAACCGACGCCGACTACTGGACCCGGCAAATTCGCCAGCCCGTGAATTTCCTTCAGGGCGTGCAAAACGTGCTTGCGCAGGGTGAGTTCACCTTTATCGATCTGAGTGCGGACAGTTCGCTGGGCAAATTTGTGACCGCAACCGACCGCCGTCACCGGGTGCTGGCCGCAGGCGATCGGCGACATGAGTACAAATCACTGCTGACGCTGCTGGGTACGCTGTGGCAGCAAGGGCACGACATCAACTGGAGCGGGTTGTACCACGCGACCACGCGGGAGGCGCTAACCCTGCCCGCAATCCAGTTCTGCCGCAAACGCTACTGGCTGGCGGGTGAGACGCCAGCGCAGACTCCATCTGCAAAAGAGGACGCTATGTCAAATCAACACCATTTAGCCGCTGAAATAAAAGCGATTATTGCCGGTTTTCTCGAGGCGGATCCCGCCGCGCTTGACGACTCTCTGCCCTTCCTGGAAATGGGGGCGGACTCGCTGGTGCTGCTGGATGCCATCAATACCATTAAAGACCGCTACGGCGTGGCCATCCCGGTGCGCGCGCTGTTTGAAGAACTTAATACGCTGGACGCGGTGATCGGTTATGTGGTGGAGCACGCGCAGCCAGCGGCGGCTGCGGCTCCGCTCAGCACCCCGGAAATCGCCGACCAGGCGGCGCAGCCTGTCGTGACGATGCCGGGAACCAGCAAGCCGGTACCTGGTGCGGTTCAGGATCTGATTGCCCGCCAGCTGGAGCTTATGTCCCAGCAGCTCACGCTGCTCAACGGTACGGCGCAGACTATCCCGGTGCCCGCAGCACCAAAGATGCCGGACGTCATCGCGCCAGCGCCTGTCGCGACCCCGGCCGCCCCGGTGAAGGCCAGCGCGCACAACAGCTGGTTTAAAAAAGAGACGAAAAAGGTCTCCCTGGGCGCTGAACGCGACCAGCATCTGGCGCAACTCACTCAACGGTTTGTCGATAAAACGGGCGGGTCGAAACGCAATGCCCAGCAATACCGCGCCGTGCTGGCGGATAACCGGGCCTCTGCGGGCTTTCGTTTATCCACCAAAGAGATGCTTTATCCCTTAGTGGGAGCGCGCTCTCAGGGATCGCGCATCTGGGATGTCGATGGCAATGAGTATATTGATTTTACGATGGGGTTTGGCGCTAACCTGCTGGGGCATGCGCCGGACTGTGTACAGCAGGCGGTAGCCGCCCAGCTGGCGCAGGGCATGCAGATTGGGCCGCAAAGCGCGCTGGCGGGTGAGGTGGCAACGCTTATCAGCGAGCTGACCGGCCAGCAGCGCGTGGCATTTTGTAACTCCGGCTCTGAAGCGGTAATGAGCGCCGTGCGCCTGGCGCGCGCCGTGACGGGGAAAAATAAAGTCGCGCTGTTTAGCGGCTCGTATCATGGCGTGTTTGACGGCATTCTCGGGCGACAGCAGGGGGGCGAAACCCCCGAGCGCGCCACGCCGATTGCCGCAGGCACGCCGCCATCGCTGGTGGACGACCTGCTGGTGCTCGACTACGGCAGCGAAGAGAGCCTGGCGCTTATTGCCCGCTATGCCGCCGAGCTGGCGGTGGTGATTGTTGAACCGGTGCAGAGCCGTTATCCCGATCATCAGCCGCGCGACTATTTGCATACCCTGCGTGAACTGACGACAACCCACAACATTGCGCTGATGTTTGACGAAGTGATCACCGGTTTCCGTCTGGCGGCCGGTGGCGCGCAGGCGTATTACGGCGTTCAGGCGGATATCGCCTCCTACGGAAAGATTGTCGGCGGCGGTATGCCTATCGGCGTGATCGCAGGTTCTGCCCGCTTTATGGACAGTATCGACGGCGGATTCTGGCAGTATGGCGATGACTCCTGGCCGCAGGCTGAACTGATCTTCTTTGCCGGTACGTTCTCCAAGCATCCGCTGACCATGGCGGCAAGCAAAGCCGTGCTGGAGTACATCAAAGCGCATCCGGCGCTGTATGACGACATCAATCAAAAAACCGCGCGTCTGACGATGTCGTTAAATACCTGGTTCTCTGCAACCGGTACACCGATTGAGATCGTCTCTGCCGGCAGCTTGTTCCGTTTCAAATTCAACGGTAACTACGACATCCTCTTCTACCACCTGATGCTGCGCGGCATTTTCATCTGGGAAGGGCGTAACTGTTTTGTCTCGGTCGCGCACACAGACGAGGATATCGATCGGTTTATTGCCGCGGTGAAAGAGAGCGTGAACGCCATGCGCGTGGACGGCTTCTTTGGGCAGGCGGGATTGCACCCCGACACGCGTTATGCCGCTGCTGACAGCCAGCAGCGTTTTCTGCAGCTGGCCGCGCAGGATGAAAGCGGGCTGTTGGCCGGGACGATCGGCGGCGTCATTGAAACGCCGCGTAATGTAGACAGCGACATCATGCGCGCCGCCTGGCAACTGCTGTGCGAGCGCCATGACGCACTGCGTATGCAGTTCACTGACGCAGGCGAACTTCAGGTGGTCCTGGCGCCCACCGTCGATGTCTGCGAGGAATACGCTGCGCCTGCCGCCTGTCTCGCTGATTTTGCCGCACGTCCTTTTGATCTTACCGCTGCGCCGCTGGCTCGTCTGCTGCTTGTCCGCTATGAGGGGAAAACCACGCTCGCCATCTCGGCACATCATTCGGTGGCGGATGGCTGGTCGTTTATGGTGATGCTGCGCGAGCTGCTGCATCTTTACGATGCCCTGGCGTCGGGAAAACGTCCTGACCTGGCGGCTGCGGCAAGCTATCTGCAGGTTATCCGTGAGCAGAACATCGTCAGCGAGGCTGAGCTATCGCAGCGTCTTGCGGCGCTTCCTGCACGCCGGGCAACGCCAGAAGCCCTTACCGTGCTGGCACCCTCCCGGACGTATCAGGGACAGCGGCTGATACAGCGCTTGTCCTATCCGGGACTGACCGCGCAGCTGCGCAAAGCCTCCGCCGAGCTGCGGGTGACCCGTTTCGCGTTGCTGAATGCGCTCTTTACCCTGACGCTGGAGAAGGCGTTCGGCCACTCCCCGGTACCGGTTGGCGTGCCGGATGCGGGGCGGGATTTCGGGCAGGGCGACGCGCTTGTCGGCCAGTGCGTCAGGCTGTTGCCGCTATGTATCGACAGCGCCGCCTGTGCGTCGGTGTCTGGGGTCGCCAGGGCAATACATGACGGTATCCTCGCGCAGCGCGGCGAGCCCGCCCTGCCGTCACGCTGCTTCCACGGTCAGGATGCGCCGCTTCCGCTGCTGGCGACCTTTAACGTCGAGCCGCATGCTCCGCTGGCAGAACTGCGGCAGTGGGAGGCGAGTCTGTCGCTGCTCCCGATCGGTGCCGTCGAATTCCCGCTGATGGTCAACATTCTGGAGACCAAAGAAGGGCTGTCCGTCGAGCTGGATTACCAGATGCGCTATTTCACCGAGGCCAGTGCCCGTGCGTTGCTTGAGCACTTCCTGAGAGCGATAACCGTGCTGGCTGAGCAGGGCGAAGAGGCTGCCGAAGCATTATTCTCGTCGTCAGAGGTGCTGGCCGCATCATGAAAAAGCTGACGATTTTCGTCCTCGTGGGCGCCGTGCTGGCGTTCGCCGTTAATCTGCTGATCGATGCCGGACTGTTTTATCGGGTGCAGGAGAGCGGTGGGGAACAGTGCCAAAAAATAACGGGCATTGAGGGCGCGGAGGATATCGCTCCCTTATCCGATGGCGGGGCGGTAGCCAGTAGCCTCAACCGACACGGCAGCGCGCCCGGGGCGCTTTATTACCTCAACGGCAGCGACAAGCCGCGGCGATTAGCTGGCGACTATCCGGATGCCTTCTTCCCGCACGGTATCGATGTCTGGCAGCAGAATGGCGAGACGTGGATCTACGTGGTGAACCACCGCCCGCAGGAGGACAGCATTGATGTGTTTCGCTTTAATCGCGCGCAGATGCGTCTCGAGTATCAACCCGCCCTGTCGCGCGCAGTCGGCAACAACATCAATGATGTCAGCGTCATTGATAAAACTCGCTGGCTGCTGACGCGCGACCACCGGTGGAGGGGCTTCGCGGGACGCGTGGAGGACTATCTGCGACTGCCGCTGTCCAGCGTCCTGCTGGCAGATGAGGCGGGGCTGCATACCCTGATTGATGGCCTGCATTTTGCGAACGGCATTTACTACAACCGACAACTGGGGCGTCTGTACGTGGCGGAAACCACACGCGGTGCGGTGAGCAGCTGGGCGTGGCGACCGAACGAGGCTGCGGCCGTCCTGCTGGGGCGCTTCAGCGGTCTGCATGGCGTCGACAATATCCTGCCTGACGGGCAGGGAATGCTGGTGGCGGCGCACCCGCAGCTTCTGAAGCTGGCCGCCTATCAGAAAGATGCGCAGGCACGTTCACCGTCCATGGTATGGCGGCTGACAACCGGTGCACAGGGGGAGATTGCTCAGGCCAGTATTCTCTATCAGAGCCACGGCGAGGCGCAGGCGGCAATAAGCGTCGCCGCGCCAGTGGACGGAAAGGTGATGATGGGCAGCGTCTTTGATGACGGGCTGCTGCTGTGCGGGGAGCAATAAGATGCTGAAGAGATGGTTTTCCCGACGCGGCCATTTTCAGGGGACGCTTGAGGGACGGGAATTCCCCCTGACGTCCGGCCATACGCTCCTCGAAAGCGCGCTCAACGCCGGTGTTTCCCTGCCGTATAACTGCCAGGTGGGCTCGTGTAAATCCTGTCTTTGCCGGGTGACGAGCGGCAAGGTGCGTTCGCTTGTCGACCTGAGCTATTTGCTCAGCCAGGAGGAGATTGCCGCCGGCCACGTGCTGGCATGCCAGTGCCTGCCGGAATCGGATTTAACGCTCGCTGCGGCATCCAGGGCCTGGACGCCTGCACGAATTACGCAGGTTGTACCGCTCTCATCAACGGTATGGCGCGTGATGCTCCGCGCGGAGCAGGCGTTGTCCTTTCAGCCAGGGCAATACGTTCAGGTCGGTCTCGAAAAGGATAAGGATATCAGGAGCTTCTCCGTCAGCTGGCCGAGCCAGGGGCGAGAGATTGTTCTGGATATCACGCGCCGTGAAGAGGGGCGACTATCCCCGCTGCTGTGTGATGAACAGGGGGCTGGCCGGAAGGTGTGGCTCTCGGACTGCCGGGGGCAGTTCGGCCAGCAGGATGACGGTAACGGTCCTCTGCTGGCTATCGCCAGTGGGTCGGGACTGGGAACGACGCTGGGTCTGGTCCGCGCCGCGCTGGCGCGTCATCCCCACCGCGAGGTCATGCTGATCCACGCGGTTCGCAGGCGGCAGGACAAATTTGACCTGCAAGAACTGCAGCGTCTGCGTCAGCACTATCCCGGTTTTCACTTTCTGCATGCGTTATCCCGGGAGCGTGAGGTTCAGGAGCAGGAGCTGGCGGGCCGTATTACCTGCTGGCTTGACGACTGGCGTGCCCTCTATCCCCGTCGGACAGCGGTAGCCGAATGGCGCGTCGTGATTTGCGGCAATCCCGCGCTGGCGCAGGCGTGCCAGCAAAGGCTGCTCGCCGGAGGGGTGATGAGCCACTTGCTTGAAATGGACTGCTTCTCGCCGCCGGTCGGTGCAACAAACAGACATAACAATAAGGAGCCCGTATGTTGAGTTACCTGAGATTTGCCCTTGTCCCCTGTGTTTTTTTACCACTCACCGCGCTAACCACCCTGCTCGGCGGCGTGTGGATCGTCGTTTCCATGCTCTGCGTGACGCTGAGCTATGTCCTCTTCGATAACGCAACCACGCACGACACCGCCGATCGCCACTACCGGATTCCGGCGCTGCTGGAGATCATCCCGTATTTACAGCTCCCGGCCGCGCTGCTGGCGTTGTTTACCCTTATCTGGCAGGCGGCTCCGGGCGATCTGCTCGGGTTTGGCGCATGGCTGACCGCCCTGACGGGTCACAACATCATGGCGTTGCATAACCTTGCCCTGCCGGAGCTGCTGCTTGCGGCGGCATCCACCGGCTATACCATGAGCACCAATACCGTGGTGGCCCATGAGCTTATCCACAAAACCCACAGTCTGATGGCGATGATGGTCGGGCGCTGGCTTCTGGCGCTGGTCGGCGATGCGCAGTTTTCGATTTCACACGTCTATTCGCATCATCCTAACGTGGCGACTCCGGCGGACGGTGCGACGGCGCGTCGTGGGGAGAATGTGTATCGCTTCTTCATCCGTTCTTCTCTGTCACAGTATGTTGAATCCTGGCAGGTGGAAGCGCAGCGGCTGTCGCTTCAGAACAGGCGCGGCGCCATGCTGGCGAACCGGGTGATGCGCGGAGTGCTGATGAGCCTGCTGATTGTGGCGGTCTGCTTTATGGCGGCGGGCGTCAGGGGGGCGCTGGCATGCCTGGTGACCATGCTGGTGTCTAAATTCCTGTTTGAAACGGTGAATTACATCCAGCACTACGGTCTGGTCCGCCTTCCCGGCACGCGCGTGGAGCCGCGACACAGCTGGGATTGCAATAACCGGGCCTCGTCGGCCGGTCTGTTGAACCTGACGCGCCACTCCGATCATCACACCCATCCCCGTCGTGAATACTGGAATTTGCAGGCGCACAGCTACGCGGTGGGAATAGAAAAAGGGTATGTCGCCCATATTTTTTACGCGCTGATACCGCCACTGTGGTTTAAACGAATGGAAGCAAAACTCGCGTACTGGGACGAACACGTTGCCAGTGACGCAGAGCGTGCCTTGATCCGTCAGTCTGAATCATCCGCGGTTCAGTCCACTGTTCCCTGTGTTTCTGGAGAGTCCCATGAGTGAGCAATTTGATCGACTGATTGAGCAAGCCTACCAGCAGTATCGTGGACCCGCCTACCTGCGCTCTCCGATGGTTTCATGCGTGAAGGCCGGTATCCGCCTGATGGATCGGGTTGTGCCGGGAGCGACCGCCGACTGGCTGGGCAACCGGTTTTTTACGCCGCGCCGGGTGCCGACGCGTGCAAGCGATAAAGAGATGACGGCGCTGGCGAGCCGCATTGAGTCCCTTCCTCTGAGTAATGGTAAACATGCGGTGGTGTACCGCTGGGGCAGCGCGGGACCCACCGTGCTATTAGCCCACGGCTGGGAGTCGAGGGCTTCCCACTTTGGCAGGCTGATCAAAACGCTGGTCGAAAAGGGGTTTCAGGTCATCGGGTTTGACGCCCCCGCACATGGCGATGCGGCAGGGCGTCAGAGCAGCATCGTCGAGTTTATTGAAATCATTGAACAACTGGCGCAGCAGGAAGGCGGTTTTGACGCGATTGTGGCGCACTCGTTTGGCGGGTTATCCGTCATCAATGCGGTAAAAGCGGGATTGCGGACCCGCGCGCTGGTTATCGTAGGGGCGCCGACACACTTTAGCGGGCTGGTCACGAAATATGCCGCGATCCTGAATCTCCCGGGTCGCCAGCAGCAGAGGCTGCGTCGGTATATTGAGGGATACTTTGGTATTGGCGAGGCGGTCTGGCAGCGCTTTAACGCTTACGAGGGGCTGCAGCAGGTCGATCAGCCCGCCCTTGTTATTCACGACAGCAGTGATGACATCGTATTGCGGGTCGAAGCAGAATGCCTGGTCAACGCCTGGCCTGGCGCGAGGCTGGCAGAGACCCACGGTCAGGGGCATAATCCGCTGCGCCGTCCGGGGGAGGGCATCGATATGGTGATGACGTATCTGGCCCCCTTGCTGGCGTCAGGCAATGAGCGTGATAACCCTCTCGCCTGAGAGCTGATAATAGCCCTGGATCCGGCTGCCCTTTACACGTTGGGGGGAAAGCGTCTCGGTCAGCTCCAGGGTGATCCTCTGCAGTTCAGGCGCGATGTTGCACACGCGGGCCGCATCAAAATCGAGGGCGCGGCCAACGTCAGGATAGAGCGCTTTATAGAGACTCTCTTTCGCGGAGAAGGTAATTAATAGCGCGCTGGCCTCGTCGATCTGGCTGGCGGCAAGGCATTCCCGCTCCTGCGGTGTGGTAAACAGGTGCGCTGTCCGCTGCATCATCTCAGGTGCAAAAAACTCAATGTCGACGCCCGGCGTCAGGCCCGACGCCTCTGGCGCAACGACCGCCAGCGCCCATTCATGAGAATGTGACAGGCTTCCCCGCCAGCCTGAAGGCCACACCGGAGAACGATCCGGCGCGCTGCCTGGCGTAGCGTCACAGCCCCAGGATCTCAGCACCCGTTGCGCGGCGTAACGTGCCGCAAGATACTCCGCCCGGCGTTTAACCACGGCGCTTTCGAGCTGACCGGGAAAGGGGATGCCCCAATTATCAAAGTGCCCGTCATGGTAATTACGTGCTGTGAATGAGACCAGGCAATAGCGCAGAGCGGGAAAAGGGGCGACGTTGCCCATCTCAACGGAGTGAATAAAAGGGGGGGCTGAATCCGTGTTTATCGCAGTAAACATTGTAGGGTATCGGCATCTGTCGGGGGAACAGAATGCCATATAAGTGCGGACCGGGTAAGGGGAATAACCCGGCCGCAGGAAAAAACGGTCAGTCCGTTACAGAATGGCTTTAATGCTCTGCGCCAGCGGCGTCGTCGCGCGCCCGATCAGTCTGCTCAGCGTATGGCTATCGTCAAAGAGTCCCCCTTTGGACGCACCCACATCGGAGTCCGCCAGCATATCTGCCAGCCCGGCGGGCAAGCCGACGCTTTTCAGCGCGGCGGCAAAATCCGCTTCACTGAGATTCTGATAGGTGACCGGCTTCCCGCTCAGTTTGCTGAGTTCAGCCGCCAGTTCGCTCAGCGTCCAGCCGTGGTCGCCCGCCAGTTCATAGACCTTGCCCGCATGGCCCTCTTCAGCGACCACTTTCGCTGCCGCCGCGGCATAGTCTGCACGGGTCGCAGCGGCAATTTTGCCTTCGCCTGCCGCACCAATAAACACGCCGTGTTCCAGCGCAGGCGGCGCGCTCGCCAGGTAGTTTTCGGTATACCAGCCATTGCGCAGCAGGGCATAAGGAATGCCGGACGCCGCCAGCGCTTTTTCAGTGGCAACGTGTTCAACGTGCAGACCCAGCGGTGATTTGTCCGCATGCAGCAGGCTGGTGTAGGCGATAAATTTCACACCTGCCGTTTTGGCGGCGTTAATCACGTTCTGGTGCTGGGTTGCGCGCTGGCCGACTTCGCTGGAAGAGATCAGCAGCAGCTTATCCACGCCGCTCAACGCGGCGGTGAATGCGGCTTCATCCGTGTAGTCCGCCTGACGAACCACAAGCCCCTGCTGGCTTAAGGCTTGCGCTTTCGCCGGGTTACGTACGATGGCCACAATCTGGTTGGCCGGTACGGTTTTCAACAGCTGTTCGATAACGAGATGGCCAAGCTGGCCGGTAGCGCCGGTAATCGCGATCATGATGAATCTCCTTCGTGTTTGTCTGGTGTTGTGGCACACTAGCACCATAGCTAACTTTTAGTAAGTACGTACAAAAAGGTAAGTATGAAAACAACGATACCAACGCTCAGCGAACAAATGCGCGATGGCAATCTTTTCGCGGAGCAGTGCCCTTCACGCGAGGTGCTCAAACACGTGACCAGCCGCTGGGGTGTCCTGATTCTGCTGGCCCTGCGCCAGGGAACGCATCGCTTTAGCGATCTGCGCCGTAAAATGGGCGGGGTGAGCGAAAAGATGCTGTCCCAGTCACTCCAGGCGCTGGAGCAGGACGGGTTTGTCGATCGCGTGTCGTATCCGGTGGTGCCGCCGCACGTAGAGTATAGCCTGACGCCGATGGGCGTTGAGGTGAGCGAGAAAGTCGCCGCGCTGGCGGACTGGATTGAGGTGAATACGCCAAAGGTAATGGCGAACAGGGACGATCGTGCGGCGTAAAAGCTGGGCATGTGCGGCCTGATGCCCTCACCCTGACCCTCTCCCACAGGGCTGAGGAATCCCCAGTAATTTTTTTACCTGAAGCGATGAACGTTGCATCAGTAAAATTAATGACTTACAGCGATGCCCTGGTCCGGCTGTAAATCGCCGAAGCGTTTCCGCAAGGCCGGGGCGAGGC
>NZ_VRKN01000014.1 GCF_008080435.1 Enterobacter asburiae
AGCCGTATGTTCCCCCTCACCCCAGCCCTCTCCCTCAAGGGAGAGGGGGTTGTCCGTGCAGGCATTATTTTGTGGGGGACCCTCAGCCCTGTTGGAGAGGGAGAAAGTCATCCTTTCATCCACGCCCTGATCCCGTCCAGGAACATCTGCGTCGCCATCATTACCAGAATCAGCCCCATCAGACGTTCCAGCGCATTCACCCCTTTCTCACCCAGCAGGCGCAGGAACAGGGACGACTGCAGCAGGATAATAAACGTCCCGCCCCAGGCAATCAGCAGGGCAATCACCAGATGGCTCATCTGGTTCGGATACTGATGCGACAGCAGCATCAGCGTGGCCAGAATCGTTGGCCCGGCGACGAGGGGGATCGCCAGTGGCACAATAAACGGTTCTTCACCCGCAGGCAGGCCGCTGCTGCTGCCTTCCGCGCTCGGGAAAATCATCTTAATGGCAATCAGGAACAGAATAATCCCGCCGGAAATCGACACGGTTTCGGCGCGCAGGTTCAGGAACGCGAGAATTTTTTCACCCGCAAACAGGAAGATAAACATCACCAGCAGGGCGATGAGCAGCTCACGGATCATGATCGCCCGGCGGCGCTTCGGCTCGGTGTGCTTCAGCACCGACATGAAGATCGGCAGGTTGCCCAGTGGATCCATTATCAGAATCAATAAAACCGCTGCGGAAATGATTTCACTCATGTAAATTATCCCTGAAATTCTCTATGGTTATTATGATAATTAGCTGTATTTCTGATTGCCGGGCAATCATCGATTAATTTCGCTTGCGACTTTGGCAGCATTTTGTAATGTGAAGCATATCCCAGTTCAATACTGGCTTGCACAAACAGCACACACCCTCAGCAGGAAAAAAATGCTATGAAAAACGTTGGTTTTATCGGCTGGCGCGGTATGGTCGGCTCTGTACTCATGCAACGCATGGTTGAAGAGCGCGATTTCGACGCTATCCGCCCGGTCTTCTTCTCCACTTCCCAGCTTGGCCAGGCTGCTCCGTCCTTTGGTGGTACCACAGGCACGTTGCAGGATGCTTACGATCTGGAAGCGCTGAAGGCACTCGACATTATTGTGACGTGCCAGGGCGGCGATTATACCAACGAAATCTATCCAAAGCTGCGTGAAAGCGGCTGGCAGGGCTACTGGATTGACGCGGCCTCTTCGCTGCGTATGAAAGACGATGCCATCATCATTCTCGACCCGGTGAACCAGGGCGTCATCACCGACGGCCTGAACAACGGCGTGAAAACCTTTGTTGGCGGCAACTGCACCGTCAGCCTGATGTTGATGTCCCTCGGCGGCCTGTTCGCGCAGGATCTGGTGGAGTGGGTCTCCGTGGCGACCTACCAGGCCGCGTCCGGCGGCGGTGCGCGTCATATGCGCGAGCTGCTGACCCAGATGGGCCAGCTGCACCACAGCGTGGCGACCGAGCTGGCAAACCCGGCGTCCGCTATTCTTGATATCGAGCGTAAGGTTACTCAGCTGACCCGCAGCGGCGAGCTGCCGGTGGATAACTTCGGCGTACCGCTGGCCGGTGGCCTGATCCCGTGGATCGACAAACAGCTGGATAACGGCCAGACCCGCGAAGAGTGGAAGGGCCAGGCCGAGACCAACAAAATCCTCGCGACTGCGAACACCATTCCGGTTGACGGTCTGTGCGTGCGTATCGGCGCGCTGCGCTGCCACAGCCAGGCCTTCACCATTAAACTGAAAAAAGATGTGTCTATTCCGACCGTGGAAGAGCTGCTGGCCGCGCACAACCCGTGGGCGAAAGTGGTACCAAACGATCGCGATATCACCATGCGTGAGCTGACCCCTGCTGCCGTTACCGGCACGCTGACCACGCCGGTTGGCCGTCTGCGCAAACTGAACATGGGGCCGGAGTATCTCTCTGCGTTCACCGTCGGTGACCAGCTCCTGTGGGGCGCCGCCGAGCCGTTGCGCCGCATGCTGCGCCAGCTGGCGTAATAATTTGTTAAATACCGGGGGTGATTTTCACCCCTTTTTTTTGCGTACTACATGGAGTAACACGCGTATGTCTTATTTTTTATCAGGAGTCATCTAGAGCGTTGGCTATGCTTTAAGGAAGAGTCATTTCTTACCTGAGGTTCGAACGGAGCAGAATGGATGCACATTTTTGTGCTGTCCCGTTCAGGTCACATTAAAAGTCGTCCCGGAGCGCTTAAAAAGGACGACATAAAAAACAGGATGAATACCATGTCCGATCGTGTGGATAGAGACGTGATTAATGCGCTTATTGCGGGTCATTTTGCTGACCCCTTTTCTGTGCTTGGGATGCATCATACTGAGGATGGCCTTGAAGTTCGGGCACTGTTACCGGATGCCACAGAAGTCTGGGTGATTGAACCCAAAACCGGCCGCAAGGTCGGTAATCTTGAATGCCTCGATTCCCGTGGCTTCTTCTCGGGCGTGATGCCCCGTCGTAAAAACCCTTTTCGCTATCAGCTCGCCGTTCTCTGGCACGGTCAGCAAAACCTGATTGACGATCCTTACAGCTTTGGCCCTCTGCTTAAAGAGATGGATGCCTGGCTGCTCTCCGAAGGAACGCATCTTCGCCCTTATGAAACGCTGGGTGCCCATGCCGATACCATGGACGGCATTACCGGCACGCGGTTCTCCGTGTGGGCGCCTAACGCCCAGCGTGTCTCCGTTGTCGGCCAGTTCAACTACTGGGACGGTCGCCGCCACCCGATGCGCCTGCGCCGGGAAACCGGTATCTGGGAGCTGTTTATCCCCGGGGCACATCACGGGCAGCTTTATAAATTTGAGATGATCGACGCCCACGGCAAGCTGCGCATTAAAGCCGACCCGTATGCCTTCGAAGCACAGATGCGCCCGGATACCGCGTCGCTGATTTGCGGCCTGCCGGAGAAGGTCGTTCAGACGGAGGAGCGTAAACAGGCCAACCGCTTTGATGCGCCGATCTCCGTCTATGAAGTACACCTTGGCTCCTGGCGTCGCCACACCGATAACAACTTCTGGCTGAGTTACCGGGAGCTTGCCGACCAGCTGGTGCCGTATGCCAAATGGATGGGCTTTACTCACCTTGAGCTGCTGCCGGTTAACGAGCACCCGTTCGACGGCAGCTGGGGCTATCAGCCCACCGGGCTGTATGCGCCAACGCGCCGCTTCGGCACGCGCGATGACTTCCGCTATTTCATTGATGCCGCGCACGCCGCCGGGCTGAACGTCATCCTCGACTGGGTGCCGGGCCATTTCCCGTCGGATGATTTTGCGCTGGCAGAGTTTGACGGCACGAAGCTGTACGAGCACAGCGATCCGCGCGAAGGCTATCACCAGGACTGGAATACGCTGATCTACAACTACGGTCGCCGTGAAGTCGCAAACTACCTGGTCGGGAATGCCCTGTACTGGATCGAGCGGTTTGGTATTGATGCCCTGCGCGTCGATGCGGTGGCGTCGATGATCTACCGCGACTACAGCCGTAAAGAGGGCGAGTGGATCCCGAACGAGTTTGGCGGCCGTGAAAACCTGGAAGCGATTGAATTTCTGCGCAATACCAACCGCATTATCGGCGAGCAGGTGGACGGTGCCGTGACCATGGCGGAAGAGTCGACCGACTTTGCGGGCGTCTCCCGTCCGCCGTCATTAGGCGGCCTGGGGTTCTGGTATAAGTGGAACCTGGGCTGGATGCACGACACGCTCGACTACATGAAGCTGGATCCGGTTCACCGTCAGTACCATCACGATAAGCTGACGTTCGGGATGCTCTACAACTACACCGAAAACTTCATGCTGCCGCTGTCGCACGATGAAGTGGTGCACGGCAAAAAATCCATTCTCGACCGCATGCCGGGCGACGCGTGGCAGAAGTTTGCCAACCTGCGTGCCTACTACGGCTGGATGTTTGCCTTCCCGGGCAAAAAACTGCTGTTTATGGGCAATGAGTTCGCCCAGGGGCGCGAGTGGAACCACGACGCCAGCCTCGACTGGCATCTGCTGGAAGGCGGCGACAACTGGCACCACGGGGTGCAGCGTCTGGTGCGCGACCTGAACCTGACCTACCGCCATCACAAAGCGCTGCACGAGCTCGACTTCGATCCGTACGGCTTTGAATGGCTGGTGGTGGACGACCATGAACGCTCGGTGTTTGTCTTTGTGCGTCGTGACAAAGCGGGTAACGAGATCATCGTCGCCAGCAACTTCACGCCGGTGCCGCGCGAACACTACCGCTTCGGCATTAACCAGCCGGGCAAATGGCGCGAGATTCTGAATACCGACTCGATGCACTACCACGGCAGCAACGCCGGTAACGGCGGGCTGGTACAGAGCGATGCCATCGAAAGCCACGGGCGACCAAACTCCCTGAGCCTGACGCTACCGCCGCTTGGCACTATCTGGCTGATGCGGGAGGGTGAATGACGCAGCTTACGGCAGGTAAACCCGAACCGCTCGGCGCGCGTTTTGACGGAAAGGGTGTCAATTTCACCCTCTTTTCCGCTCACGCTGAGCGGGTAGAACTGTGCGTGTTTGATGGGGAAGGTAACGAGCACCGTTACGATTTACCTGAGCGCACGGGGGATACCTGGCACGGCTACCTGGCCGGAGGACGGCCAGGCATGCATTATGGCTTTCGCGTACATGGTCCATGGGAACCGGCGCAGGGGCACTGGTTTAACCCGGCGAAGCTGTTGATTGACCCGTGCGCGCACCGCGTGGACGGTGAATTTAAAGACGACCCGCTCTTCCACGTGGGCTACGGCGAGCCAGACCACCGCGACAGCGCGCCCGTCGCGCTAAAAAGCGTGGTGGTGAACGATCTTTATGACTGGGAAGACGATGCCCCACCGAAGACACCGTGGGGCAATACCGTCATTTATGAAGCCCACGTCAAAGGGCTGACGTACCTGCACCCGTCGATCCCCAAAGAGATGCGCGGCACCTATAAGGCGCTCGGGCATCCCACCATGATCGCCTACCTGAAACACCTCGGCATCACCGCCCTGGAACTGTTACCCATCGCCCATTTTGCCAGCGAGCCGCGCCTGCAGCGGCTGGGGCTAAGCAACTA
The DNA here is from genome assembly GCF_008080435.1 of Enterobacter asburiae. Lineage (GTDB taxonomy): Bacteria > Pseudomonadota > Gammaproteobacteria > Enterobacterales > Enterobacteriaceae > Enterobacter > Enterobacter asburiae_C. The sequence continues at coordinate 5,068 of NZ_VRKN01000014.1, forward strand.
CTGGGGCTACAACCCGCTGGCGATGTTCGCGCTTGAACCACGCTATGCCGCCCATCCGGAAAAGGCGCGGGACGAGTTTCGCGATGCGGTGAAGGCGCTCCATACGGCGGGCATTGAGGTCATTCTGGACATCGTGCTGAACCACAGTGCAGAAAGCGATCTCGACGGTCCGACGCTCTCCATGCGCGGAATTGATAACCGTAGCTATTATTGGATCAGGCAGGATGGCGATTATGAGAACTGGACCGGCTGCGGTAACACGCTCAACCTCAGCCATCCGGCGGTTACGCATTTTGCTTATGAATGCCTGAAATACTGGGTGGAGACGTTCCACGTCGACGGTTTTCGTTTTGACCTGGCGCCCGTGATGGGGCGCACGCCGGCGTTCAGCCAGCAGGCGCCGCTGTTTGAGGCGATAAAAAACTGTCCGGTGCTCTCGCAGGTGAAGCTCATTGCCGAGCCGTGGGACATCGGTGAAGGCGGTTATCAGGTCGGGAATTTCCCGCCGCTGTTTGCCGAGTGGAACGATCACTACCGCGATGCCGCGCGCCGCTTCTGGCTGGAACGGAATCTGTCGCTGGGAGAGTTCGCCGGACGCTTTGCCGCTTCAAGCGATCTCTTTAAGCGCGACGGCAAACGCCCGTCGGCCACCGTCAATCTGTTGACGGCACACGACGGTTTTACGCTCAGGGACTGCGTTTGTTTCAATCAGAAACACAATGAGGCAAACGGCGAAGAGAATCGCGATGGTACTAACAATAACCATAGCTTTAATCATGGTATAGAAGGGTTAGGCGGAAGCCTTGATGTTATCGAGCGGCGACGCGCCAGCGTTCATGCGCTACTGACAACGCTTTTATTGTCGCAGGGCACGCCGATGCTGCTGGCAGGCGATGAACACGGCCACAGCCAGCACGGTAACAACAATGCGTATTGCCAGGACAACACGTTAACCTGGCTCGACTGGGGTGAAGCCAACAGCGGGCTGATTCATTTTACCGCTGCGCTGATCCATCTTCGCCAGCAGATCCCCGCGCTGACCGCCGACCGCTGGTGGGAAGAGGGTGACGGCAACGTTCGCTGGTTGAATCAAGACGCGCAACCGTTAAGCGCGCAAGAGTGGCAACACGGCGTACCACGCCTGCAAATCCTGCTCTCGGATAAATGGCTGGTCACGCTGAACGCGACGGATGACGTCGCAGAGATTGTTTTACCTGAAGGGGAATGGCGAGCTGTTCCCCCCTTTGCCGGAGCGGATAATCCGGTAGTAATGGCTGTCTGGCACGGGCCTGCGCACGGAGTGTGCGTATTCCAAAGATGATAAAAAAGGAGTTAGTCATGGTTAGATTAGAGAAGAACGATCCCTTAATGTTGGCACGCCAGCTACCCTTAAAAACGGTTGCCCTGATACTTGCGGGTGGGCGTGGTACCCGTCTGAAAGATTTGACCATCAAGCGCGCCAAACCGGCTGTCCACTTTGGTGGTAAGTTCCGCATCATCGACTTTGCGCTCTCCAACTGCCTGAACTCGGGCATTCGCCGTATTGGCGTCATTACGCAGTATCAGTCGCACACGCTGGTTCAGCATATCCAGCGCGGCTGGTCATTCTTCAGCGAAGAGATGAACGAGTTTGTCGATCTCCTTCCTGCTCAGCAACGCGTCCACGGCGAGAACTGGTACCGCGGGACGGCGGATGCGGTGACGCAGAACCTCGATATCATTCGTCGCTACAGCGCGGAATATATCGTGATCCTCGCCGGGGACCACATCTACAAGCAAGATTACTCCCACATGCTCATCGACCACGTCGAAAAAGGGGCGCGCTGCACCGTGGCGTGTCTGCCCGTGCCCGTTGCTGAAGCGACAGCGTTTGGCGTGATGCACGTGGATGCCGACGACAAAATTATCGAGTTTGTTGAAAAACCGGCGAACCCGCCAACTATGCCGGGAGATGACACCAAATCGCTTGCCAGCATGGGGATCTACATCTTTGATGCAGAATATCTTTATGAGCTGCTGGAAGAAGACGACAAGGACGAAAACTCCAGCCACGACTTCGGTAAAGACATCATTCCGAAAATCACGAAAGCTGGCATGGCGTATGCACATCCTTTCCCGCTGTCCTGCGTGCAGTCCGACCCGAATGCGGAACCCTACTGGCGCGATGTGGGAACGCTGGAAGCGTACTGGAAAGCGAACCTCGACCTGGCGTCAGTCACGCCTGAGCTGGATATGTACGACCAGAACTGGCCGATTCGTACCCATATGGAATCGCTGCCGCCGGCCAAATTTGTTCAGGATCGCTCCGGCAGCCACGGTATGACGCTGAACTCGCTGGTGTCCGGCGGGTGCATTATTTCAGGCTCGGTAGTGGTGCAGTCGGTGCTGTTCCCCCGCGTGCGGATAAATTCATTCTGTAATATCGATTCGGCAGTCTTACTGCCTGATGTCTGGGTAGGTCGCTCGTGTCGTCTGCGTCGCTGCGTGATCGATCGTGCCTGCGTCATTCCTGAAGGGATGGTGATTGGTGAAAACGCGGAAGAAGACGCGCGTCGTTTCTATCGTTCGGAAGAGGGGATCGTGTTAGTCACACGGGAAATGTTGCGGAAGCTGCAGATCAAACAGGAGCGATGATGCAGGTTTTACACGTATGTTCTGAGATGTTCCCGTTGTTAAAAACGGGCGGTCTGGCAGATGTTCTGGGGGCATTACCGGCAGCGCAAATCGCCGGAGGGGTGGATACCCGAGTCCTGCTGCCCGCCTTTCCGGATATCCGGCGTGGTATTCCCGATGCAAAAGTGGTGACCCGCCGTGAGACCTTCGCCGGACGCATCACCCTGCTGTTTGGACATTACAATGGCGTAGGGATTTACCTGATCGACGCGCCGCACTTATACGATCGACCGGGCAGCCCGTATCACGATACGAACCTGTTTGCCTACACCGACAACGTGCTGCGCTTTGCGCTACTCGGTTGGGTCGGTGCAGAAATGGCGGTAGGGCTGGATCCGTTCTGGCGCCCGGACGTGGTGCACGCGCACGACTGGCACGCCGGGCTTGCCCCGGCGTATCTCGCGGCGCGCGGTCACCCGGCGAAATCGGTCTTTACCGTGCATAACCTGGCGTATCAGGGGATGTACTATGCCCATCACATGAGTGAAATCGATCTGCCATTATCGTTCTATAACATGCACGGACTGGAATTTAACGGGCAGATCTCGTTCCTGAAAGCCGGGCTCTATTACGCCGATCATATTACCGCCGTGAGCCCAACCTACGCGCGTGAGATCACCCAGCCGGAGTTTGGCTACGGCATGGAAGGGTTGTTGCAGCAGCGCCATCGCGAAGGCCGCCTGTCGGGCATTCTGAACGGCGTGGATGAAAAGATCTGGAGCCCGGAAACCGATCTCCTGCTGGCAGCACGCTATGGTCGTGATTCTGTGGAAGACAAAGCGGAAAACAAACGCCAGCTGCAGATTGCGATGGGCCTGAAGGTTAACGACAAGGTGCCGCTGTTCGCGGTAGTGAGCCGCCTGACCAGTCAGAAAGGGCTGGATCTGGTACTTGAGGCGCTGCCCGGTTTACTGGAGCAGGGCGGACAGCTGGCGCTGCTCGGCGCGGGTGACCCGGTGCTGCAGGAAGGTTTCCTTGCCGCCGCGGCGGAACATCCGGGGCAGGTGGGCGTGCAGATTGGTTACCACGAGGCATTTTCGCACCGCATTATGGGCGGCGCGGACGTCATCCTGGTGCCAAGCCGTTTCGAACCCTGCGGCCTGACGCAGCTTTACGGCCTGAAATACGGCACGCTGCCGCTGGTACGCCGCACGGGCGGACTGGCGGATACCATATCCGATAGCTCTCTGGAAAACCTGGCGGACGGTATCGCCAGCGGGTTTGTCTTTGAGGACAGTAATGCCTGGTCGCTGCTTCGGGCGATTCGGCGTGCTTTCGTCTTGTGGTCCCGTCCATCACTCTGGCGTTACGTACAGCGCCAGGCGATGTCCATGGACTTTAGCTGGCATGTCGCGGCGCAGTCATACCGCGATCTCTATCAACGCTTGATGTAACGAGGCGAAGTTACTGATATGAATGCTCCATTTAGCTACTCTTCACCTACACTCAGCGTTGAGGCGTTAAAGCACTCCATCGCCTACAAGCTGATGTTCACCATCGGGAAAGATCCGGTTATTGCAAACAAGCACGAGTGGCTGAACGCCACCCTGTTTGCGGTGCGTGACCGTTTAGTGGAACGCTGGCTGCGCTCAAACCGCGCCCAGCTCTCGCAGGAAACGCGTCAGGTTTACTACCTGTCGATGGAATTTTTGATTGGCCGCACGCTTTCCAATGCGCTGTTGTCGCTCGGTATTTATGACGACGTCAAAACCGCACTGGAAGAGATGGGGTTAGATTTAGAAGAACTGATTGACGAAGAGAACGACCCGGGCCTCGGCAACGGCGGTCTCGGGCGTCTCGCCGCCTGCTTCCTCGATTCGCTGGCAACGCTGGCGCTGCCGGGCCGCGGCTACGGTATTCGCTACGACTACGGTATGTTCAAACAGAACATCGTCGATGGGCGCCAGAAAGAGTCGCCGGACTACTGGCTGGAGTACGGCAACCCGTGGGAGTTCAAGCGCCACAATACGCGTTACAAAGTGCGCTTTGGCGGGCGTATCCAGCAGGAAGGCAAAAAATCCCGCTGGGTAGAAACGGAAGAGATCCTGGCCGTGGCCTACGACCAGATTATCCCCGGCTATGATACCGATGCCACCAACACGCTGCGCCTGTGGAGTGCCCAGGCCAGTAGCGAAATTAACCTCGGTAAATTCAACCAGGGGGACTACTTTGCGGCGGTGGAAGATAAAAACCACTCCGAGAACGTGTCCCGCGTGCTGTACCCGGATGACTCGACCTACTCCGGCCGCGAGCTGCGCCTGCGTCAGGAGTATTTCCTCGTCTCCTCGACGATTCAGGATATCCTCAGCCGCCACCATCAGCTGCACAAAACCTACGCCAACCTGGCAGAGAAAACCGCGATCCACCTTAACGACACCCACCCGGTGCTCTCCATTCCGGAGTTGATGCGCCTGCTGATCGACGAGCATAAGTTCAGCTGGGATGACGCGTTTGAAGTGACCTGTCAGGTGTTCTCCTACACCAACCACACGCTGATGAGTGAAGCGCTGGAAACGTGGCCGGTGGACATGCTCGGCAAAATCCTGCCGCGCCATCTGCAGATTATCTTTGAGATTAACGACTACTTCCTCAAGACGCTGCAGGAGCAGTACCCGAACGATACCGGGTTGCTGAGCAGGGCTTCCATCATTGATGAATCGAATGGTCGCCGCGTGCGCATGGCCTGGCTGGCGGTCGTCATCAGCCACAAGGTCAACGGGGTGTCCGAGCTACATTCGAACCTGATGGTGCAGTCGCTGTTTGCGGACTTCGCGAAGATCTTCCCGACGCGGTTCTGTAACGTGACCAACGGCGTCACGCCACGCCGCTGGCTGGCGCTGGCCAACCAGCCGCTCTCTGAGGTGCTGGACGAGAATATCGGCCGTACCTGGCGTACCGATTTGAGCCAGCTGAGCGAGCTGGAACAACATATTGATTTCCCGACGGTGAACAAAGCCGTGCGCGAAGCCAAGCTGCTGAACAAAAAGCGTCTGGCCGTCTGGCTGGCGATGCACCTTAACGTGGTAGCAAACCCGAAAGCGCTGTTCGACGTTCAGATCAAACGCATTCACGAATACAAGCGTCAGCTGATGAACGTGCTGCACGTGATCACCCATTACAACCGCATCAAGGCCGATCCAACGGCCGAATGGGTACCGCGCGTGAAGATCTTCGCCGGTAAGGCGGCTTCTGCCTACTACATGGCGAAGCACATCATTCATCTCATCAACGATGTGGCGAAGGTGGTCAATCAGGATCCGGACATTGGCGACAAGCTGAAGGTGGTGTTCATTCCTAACTACAGCGTAAGCCTGGCGCAGATGATCATCCCGGCGGCGGATCTCTCTGAGCAGATTTCCACGGCGGGTACGGAAGCATCGGGTACCAGTAACATGAAGTTTGCCCTTAACGGCGCGCTGACCATTGGTACGCTTGACGGGGCGAATGTCGAGATGCTGGAGCACGTGGGCGAAGAAAATATCTTTATCTTCGGTAATACGACGGAAGAGGTGGAGGCGCTGCGCAGGAAAGGCTACTCGCCACGTCAATATTACGAAGGGGATGAAGAGTTACGCCAGGTGCTGACGCAGATCGCGACCGGCGTGTTTAGCCCTGATGAACCGAGCCGCTATCGCGATCTGGTGGATTCGCTGATTAACTTTGGCGATCACTACCAGGTGCTGGCGGATTATCGCAGCTACGTTGACTGTCAGGATAAGGTAGACGAACTGTATCGTCAGCAGGAGAAGTGGACCAGCGCCGCGATGTATAACATTGCCAATATGGGGTATTTCTCGTCTGACAGGACCATCAAGGAATATGCCGATACGATCTGGCATATTGATCCGGTGAGGTTGTAAAAACAAAGCCGGGTGGCGGCTTCGCCTTACCCGGCCTACTCGATCCCGTAGGCCCGGTAAGCGCAGCGCCACCGGGCATTTTTTCTAATTACGACGCGAGTGACAATTCACGCTTTCCCGCATTTTGCAGCAACCACTGCGCCACGCGAGACTGCTGCTCGGCGTTGAGCCACATCCCTTCTTTGGTACGACGCCAGATAGCATCATCCAGACGACGCACCCACTCGTGCTCAACCAGGTAGCGCAGCTCGGCTTCATATAGCTCGTGGCCGAAATGTTCGCCCAGATCCGCAATGTCCTTCGCATCGCCCAGGAACAGCTCGGTATTGCTGCCGTAGGTGCGGGCATAGTGGCGCGCCATCCCTTCGGTGATGAACGGGAAACGACGGCGCAGCTTCGCGGCGTAATCATCGCGGTTATCGCCGATATCACCACCGGGCAGTACCGCGCCTTTGGTCCATGCCGGGCCAATGCCTTTATAGTACGGCGCCAGTTTTTCCAGCGCGTGCTCGGCCAGCTTGCGGTAGGTGGTCAGCTTGCCGCCAAACACGGAAAGCAGCGGTGCCTGACCGTCAACGTCGTGAATATCGAGCGTATAGTCGCGGGTAATGGCCTGCGGTGAGTCAGACTCGTCATCGCACAGCGGACGCACGCCGGAGTAGGTCCAGACCACGTCATCGCGTGACAGCTGTTTCCTGAAGTGCGCGTTATACACTTTGAGCAGGTAGTTCACTTCGCTTTCGTCGATCTCGACGTTCTTCGGATCGCCTTTGTACTCCACGTCGGTGGTACCGATGATCGAGAATTCGTCCATCCACGGGATCACAAACACGATGCGCTTGTCTTCGTTCTGCAGAATGTAGGCCTGCTTCTGCGTATGCACGCGCGGTACCACAATGTGGCTGCCCTTGATCAGGCGAATGCCGTACGGCGAAGGCAGATGCATGCCGTCGTCGAAGAACTGCTTCACCCACGGGCCGGTAGCGTTCACCAGGCCGCGCGCTTTCCAGCTGAATTTCTCGCCGGTATCGATGTCTTCCGCTTCCACAATCCACAGGCCGTTTTCACGACGGGCAGCGGTCGCGCGGGTACGGGTTTTCACCTCGCCGCCTTTCTTCTCGACCATCTGGGCATTCGCCAGCACCAGGCGCGCATCGTCCACCCAGCAGTCGGAATATTCGAAACCGCGCACGATTTCAGGCTTAAGGACCGATTCTGAGCCAAAACGCAAACCTTTCGAACCCGGGAGGCTGGTGCGTTTACCCAGATGATCGTACATAAACAGACCAATTCGGATCATCCACGCCGGACGCAGATGCGGGCGATGGGGCAGGCGGAAGCGCATCGGAATAGCCAGATGCGGTGCCATTTGCAGCAGCACTTCACGTTCGGCCAGTGCTTCACTGACCAGGCGGAATTCGTAGTGTTCCAGGTAGCGCAGGCCACCGTGAATCAGTTTTGAGCTGGCGGACGACGTCGCGCAGGCGAGATCGTTAGCTTCCAGCATCAGTACGGATAAACCGCGTCCTGCGGCATCGACCGCAATACCGGCACCGTTGATGCCACCGCCTATCACAATCAGATCTTTGGTTTCCATAACACCCTCACGCACTTTCGTTAAAGCTCAGAAATGTTCGATATCGCTCATAATAGCAAAGGAACGCGCTTTTGGTAACATCAAAAAAACAATTTAGAGTGATATGGATAACATAATGGCGTTTACCCGCCGCCAGGACGTACACTACGGGGTAAAATCGTGTCGTTGACCACTGTAAAGAGAACACCATGGATCAGTTTGAATGTATTAACGTAGAAGAAGCCCGCCAGAAGATGCACCAGGGAAAAGCGGTGCTGGTGGACATCCGCGATCCGCAGAGTTTTGCGATGGGACACACGCCGGGCGCGTTCCATCTCACTAACGACACGCTGGGCGCGTTTATGCGCGATAACGACTTCGAGACGCCGGTCATGGTCATGTGCTACCACGGCAACAGCAGCAAAGGCGCGGCGCAGTATCTGCTTCAGCAGGGCTACGATGCGGTGTATAGCGTCGACGGCGGCTTCGATGCCTGGCATCGTCATTTCCCGGCAGAAGTGGAATACGCTTTTGAGCGCTGATCCCGCTATACTGTCCCCTTTTGTGTGGAAATAAGCGACCGCTGCCCATGTTGATGATCACCTCTTTTACCAACCCTCGCGTCGCCCAGGCGTTTGTCGACTATATGGCGACGCAGGGCATTATTCTGACCATTCAGCAACATACGCAGACCGACGTCTGGCTGGCCGATGAGAGCCAGGCCGGGCGGGTAAACGAGGAGCTGGCGCGTTTTCTCGAGAACCCTGGCGACCCGCGCTATCTGGCAGCCAGCTGGCAGTCCGGCCAGACCGGCAGCGGATTGCATTACAGCCGTTTTCCCTTCCTTGCCACTATCCGGGAACGCGCGGGCCCGTTTACGCTGCTGCTGATGGCGGCCTGCATTATCGTCTTCATTATTATGAACGTGGTGGGCGACCAGAGCGTGATGATTGCCCTGGCGTGGCCCTATGACCCGTCTCTTGATTTTGACGTCTGGCGCTACTTTAGCCACGCGCTGATGCACTTCTCGGTGATGCATATCCTCTTTAACCTGCTCTGGTGGTGGTATCTCGGCGGTGCCGTTGAAAAGCGCCTGGGAAGCGGCAAGCTGATCGTTATCACCCTTATCAGCGCCCTGCTGAGCGGCTATGTGCAGCACAAGTTCAGCGGGCCGTGGTTCGGCGGGCTGTCGGGCGTCGTGTATGCCCTCATGGGCTATGTCTGGCTTCGCGGGGAGCGCGATCCGGAAAGCGGCATCTATCTGCAACGCGGATTAATAACCTTTGCGTTAATATGGCTAATTGCCGGATGGTTTGATCTGTTTGGTATGTCTATCGCCAACGGTGCACACGTCGCCGGGCTGGCCGTGGGGCTGGCGATGGCGTTTGCCGACACGCTCCATGCGCGAAAACGAACATAATTCTCAGGGATAATTGATGAAACAAACACAACGTCATGACGCTATTATCGAACTGGTAAAAAAACAGGGATATGTCAGCACCGAAGAGCTGGTGGAGCAGTTTGCCGTCAGCCCACAAACCATCCGTCGTGACCTGAACGACCTGGCCGATCAGAATCGCATTCTGCGCCACCACGGCGGGGCGGCGCTGCCGTCCAGTTCGGTCAATACCTCCTGGCACGACCGTAAAGCCACGCAGACGGCAGAGAAAGAGCGCATTGCCCGTAAGGTCGCCAGCCAGATCCCGAACGGGGCGACGCTGTTTATTGATATCGGCACCACGCCGGAAGCGGTCGCCCATGCGCTGCTGGATCACGAGAACCTGCGCGTGGTCACCAACAACCTGAACGTGGCCAATACCCTGATGCAGAAAGACGATTTCCGCATCATCCTCGCGGGTGGCGAACTGCGCAGTCGCGACGGCGGGATTATCGGTGAAGCGACCCTCGATTTTATCTCTCAGTTCCGCCTCGATTTCGGCATTCTGGGGATCAGCGGCATCGACAGCGACGGCTCGCTGCTGGAATTTGATTACCACGAGGTGCGCACCAAGCGCGCGATAATTGAAAACTCGCGCCACGTGATGCTGGTGGTGGATCATTCGAAGTTTGGCCGAAATGCGATGGTGAACATGGGCAGCATCAGCATGGTGGATGCGGTCTACACCGACGTGATGCCGCCGGCGGGCGTGATGCAGGTGATTAAAGATAATAATTTGCAGTTAGAGTTGTGTTGAAAAGCCGTTCTCCCTCTCCCTGTGGGAGAGGGCCGGGGTGAGGGCATCAGGCCGCACCAAACCTAAACGCCGTACCCCATCATCTTCAACAGCTGCTGCGCATGCTGTACTGCATCCTGGCGATGCGCCACACCCAGTTTCTGATACAGATTGCGGATATGCGTTTTGATGGTGGTCGCCGCCACCGCAAGCTCACCGGCAATCTGCTCATTGCTGTAGCCTGAATAGATCAGCCCCAGAACCTGCCATTCACGCTGGGTGAGCGGGCTGGTGCGGATAAGCTCCGGCACTTCCGGGTGGTTCAGCAGACGTTCAACAAAGTTCTCATCGAAATGCGCGAACTTGTGCCGATGATGCTGGTTAATCTCACGCAGAATGCGCTGGGCGCGATGCTGATCCAGCTCCGGCAGCGTGTTGAGCTGAATTAGCTGACGCAACTGCTGCGCCATCACTTCACCTTCAATCACAAAGTGGCTGATAAAACCGGTGCGGTTAGCCAGTTGCAGCGCTTCCAGCAGCACGCGCTGGGCATCGTTTTTACGACCCGCCTGCCAGTAGAGCTGGTTCAGCAGCAGCAGGTTGCGGTTCAGGTCGCTCATCAGACGCAGGCTGCGCGCGTTCTCATTCAGCTCTTCCAGCACAATCTCTGCGGGCTCTAATTCACCGAGCAGGATCTGCACGCGGGCAATATTGCGCCACTGGCTCTGCAGGAAGTGGTTGTTAGCAAATTCCGGTTTTGGCGTCTGACGCAGCCAGTTGGCGGCGGATTTTTTATCGCCGGTCATCTGCCAGTAAATCACCCGGACCTTATCGGCGTTAGAGACCCAGTCGCTATGATAATGACCGTTGCCGAGCAGATTCTCCAGGCGGTTCAGATGGTTGCGGGCGTTATCGAGATCGCCGCGCGCCAGCGAGCACTGCACCAGCAGCGCCAGACACTGCAGCTGCTGCTGAGGCTGGAAGCTGGAAAGGACATCCACACCCTGGCGGGCGCAGCTTTCCGCCTCATCCAGACGCGACCATGCCCACAGCAGCTGAGCGCGAATACGCAACAGGAACTCGTGCATCGGCAGCTGTTCCAGATGCTGTTCACGAATCAGCTGGAACGCTTTTTCCTGATTTTCCCAGGCGGCCTGCAGGAACCCCTGTGCGAATAAAATCTCGCTCTGTTGGATCAGGCTCCACAGCGCGTAATGCCAGACATCATGACGACGCGCCATCTGTTCGGTTTGCTGCATCAGTGAAAGCGAACGGGTGAGGTCGCCTTTGCAGTGCAGCACTTCGCCGTGCACCGAGGTCGCAACGATGCGGCTGTAGAAGTTGGCCAGCGGCAGTTCATCCAGCGCGACCATCGCCAGCCGTTCAGCTTCGTCCGGGTCGCCGTCGTTAATGGCTACCTGAGCGCGCAGCGCGTTGAACTCGCCGTGCAGGGTGGCATCCATCTCGCTTTCCATCTCCTGCTCGGCGCGCGCCAGTAGGGTGTTAACTTCGCTGTAGCGGTGCTGGCTTTGCATCAGCCAGGCCTGCAGCAGCACCAGACGCGGGTTCTCCAGCAAACTTTCCCACGGCAGGGCTTTGAGAGACTCTTCCAGCAGCGTCAGTTCGCTGTGGTTAAACAGGCCCCATGCATGATTGAGGAGGATATCGCGCAGCATGCTGGCATCACCGGCGGCCAGCGCGTGGTGGATGGCCTCGCTCGGGAAGCCTTGTGCCATCCAGCTTTCGGCAGCGGCGCGGTGGATCTCCGGGAGTTCAACCGCCAGTTCCCACTGACAGCGCTGGCGCAGGAAGCTACCAAACAGCGGGTGATAGCTAAACCACTCGCCCGGATCGTCCATGCGCGTCAGGAAAAGGCCCTGACGTTCAATCTCTTCGAGCTGTAGCTGACCGTTTTCACAGCCCGTCACGCGCACGATGAGCGCATCGTTCATGGAGCGCAGCAGAGAGCTTTTCAGCAGGAAATTACGCGTCGAGGGATCGACGCTGTCCAGTACTTCATCCACAAGGTAGTCAGAAAGGTGGCTGGCGTTGATGCCCGCCAGACGTCGCGCAGACTGATGCGCCGGACTGTTGTTTTGCCGGGCAGAGAGCGCGATAAGCTGCAGCGCTGTGGCCCAGCCGGCAACGTCATCACACAGACGGCTGCTTTCGGCGGCCTCAATGGGCGATGTCAGGCGGCAGTCAAAGAATTGTTTCGCTTCCTGGTGTGTAAAGGCCAGCTGTTGGCTGCCCACTTCCAGAAGCTGATCGCGCACGCGCAGGTTGGCAATACCCAGCTGCGGCAGGTTGCGTGACAGCACGACTAAGGTCAGGTTTTCCGGCTGATGGCGCAGGAAGAAACGCATCGATTCATGAATCACCGGGTTAGTGATGAGATGGTAATCATCAATCACCACGTAAAGCGGGCGATGCCATTCGGCCAGTTCGATAAACAGTTGAGAGAAAAGGGAGGACAAGCTGGCGTACTGGCGCTTTTGCACCATCACCTCACTGGCGACGCAGTGTCCATGGGTTGCTTGCTGTATGGCGGCAATCAGATAGCTGGCAAAACGCTCTTGCTGGTTATCGCCCTCATCAAGGGAGTACCAGCCAAGATCGCTCTTACCCGCGGCCCATTGCGAAATGAGCGTTGTTTTTCCATAGCCTGCAGGGCTCGTAACCAGCGCCAGTCGGAAATTATGCGCGCCGGAAAGTTTAGCCAACAGACGCTCGCGGACCACTGTATGGTCAAGGCGAACCGGGCGACTTAATTTAGACGGAATCAACATAGGTTTCACTTCACTGTGGGGAACGAGAGATTTTATTTTTTTTGCGCTTCGTAATTAATACGATATAAGGTCGGACAGAAAGAGAACTATTGCAAGTTATGTCTGGGTTTTGTGGTTCTGAATTTGCACTCTGTCACAAAACATTCAGGCAAATGTTGGAACTTTCTCGAAAGGGTCTTAACGCCGCGTCACTGCTGGCTTGTCTGTACTCATTACCGCTGCGCTGAAACTGGTTTCAGAAAGGTATAGTGACGTCAAATTTAATAAAGTGCGGGTAAAGTTGAGTGAGAGTAATAGTCTCCTGAGAGGTGACCCGATGACTAAATTATTATTCTACGTAAGTAATCATTTCAGAGCGGATTAATTTCACCCGAAACTGCATTTCATTTCTTTGACATTCTCCCTGGTTACTTTTTTATCTTCAGGGCACACTCGGACTATGCTCTGAGAGTGGCCTCGATCACACTTTTCTGCTCATCCCCGCTACTCCTCCCTGTCTAATCCCCCACAGGAGGAGGAAGAGGAGAAATGAGCCAGGCACACTAGCGCCAACTTGTGTTTTCTTTCTAAAGGATGCCGATCCCCTATGTCACAGCCTACTTTCAACAAAGCTCAATTCCAGGCTGCCCTGACGCGTCAGTGGCAGCGTTTTGGCCTTCATGCTGCAAACGAAATGACGCCTCACCAGTGGTGGCAGGCAGTGAGCGGTGCGCTCGCAGAACAGCTGGATGCTCAGCCTTTGGCAAAGCCGGTGAAGAACCAGCGTCATGTAAACTACATTTCAATGGAATTCCTGATTGGCCGTCTGACGGGCAACAACCTGTTGAACCTCGGCTGGTATCAGGACGTCGGTGACGTCCTCAAAGAACACGACATTAACCTGACCGATCTGCTGGAAGAAGAGACTGACCCGGCGCTGGGCAACGGCGGCCTGGGGCGTCTGGCGGCCTGTTTCCTGGACTCCATGGCGACCGTCGGCCAGTCGGCGATTGGTTACGGTCTGAACTACCAGTACGGCCTGTTCCGTCAGTCGTTTGCCGACGGTCATCAGATGGAAGCGCCGGACGACTGGCATCGCAACACCTATCCGTGGTTCCGCCACAACGCGCAGCTGGATGTACAGGTCGGCATTGGCGGAAAAGTCACAAAGCAGGGTCGCTGGGAACCGGCGTTCACCATTACCGGTGAAGCCTGGGATCTGCCGGTGCTTGGCTACCGTAACGGCGTGGCGCAACCGCTGCGTCTGTGGCAGGCGAAGCACGCGCATCCGTTTAACCTGACAAAATTCAACGACGGCGATTTCCTGCGTGCCGAGCAGCAGGGCATCGACGCCGAGAAGCTGACCAAAGTCCTTTACCCGAACGACAACCACCTGGCCGGTAAAAAGCTGCGCCTGATGCAGCAGTACTTCCAGTGCGCCTGCTCCGTGGCGGACATTCTGCGTCGCCATCACCTGGCGGGCCGCAAGCTGGCGCAGCTGCCGGACTTCGAAGTGATTCAGCTCAACGACACGCACCCGACTATTGCGATCCCGGAACTGCTGCGCGTGCTGATCGACGAGCATCAGCTGAGCTGGGATGACGCCTGGGCCATCACCAGCCGTACCTTTGCCTACACCAACCACACCTTGATGCCTGAAGCGCTGGAGTGCTGGGATGAGAAGCTGGTGAAAACGCTGCTGCCGCGTCACATGCAGATCATCAACAAGATTAACGACCAGTTTAAAACCCTGGTGGATAAAACCTGGCCGGGCAAAAAAGCAGTCTGGGCGAAACTGGCGGTGGTTCATGATAAGCAGGTGCGCATGGCGAACATGTGCGTGGTAAGCGGCTTCGCGGTGAACGGCGTGGCGGCGCTGCACTCGGATCTGGTGGTTAAAGATCTCTTCCCGGAATACCACCAGCTGTGGCCGACCAAATTCCACAACGTGACCAACGGCATCACGCCACGTCGCTGGATCAAGCAGTGTAACCCCCTGCTGGCTGGCCTGCTGGATAAAACCCTGAAGAAAGAGTGGGCCAACGATCTGGACCAGCTCATTAACCTGGAAAAACAGGCTGACGACGCGAAATTCCGCAAGCAGTACCGTGCGATCAAGCTGGAGAACAAGGTTCGTCTCGCCGAGTTCGTGAAACTGCGTACCGGGATTGAGATCAACCCGAATGCCATTTTCGATATCCAGATCAAGCGTCTGCACGAGTACAAGCGTCAGCACCTGAACCTGCTGCACATTCTGGCGCTGTACAAAGAGATCCGCGAGAACCCGCAGGCCGACCGCGTGCCGCGCGTGTTCCTGTTCGGTGCGAAAGCGGCGCCGGGCTACTACCTGGCGAAAAACATTATCCTCGCCATTAACAAAGTGGCGGCGGCGATCAACAGCGATCCGAAAGTGGGTGACAAGCTGAAGGTGGTGTTCCTGCCGGATTACTGCGTCTCTGCGGCTGAAATGCTGATCCCGGCGGCGGATATCTCCGAGCAGATCTCGACTGCGGGGAAAGAAGCGTCCGGCACCGGCAACATGAAGCTGGCGCTGAACGGCGCGCTGACCGTCGGTACGCTCGACGGGGCAAACGTCGAAATCGCCGAGAAGGTCGGTGAAGAGAATATCTTTATCTTCGGCCATACCGTGGAAGAGGTGAAAGCCATCAAGGCCAAAGGCTATGACCCGGTGAAATGGCGTAAGAAAGACAAAGTGCTCGACGCGGTGCTGAAGGAGCTGGAAAGCGGTAAATACAGCGACGGCGACAAGCACGCGTTTGACCAGATGCTGCACAGCATGGACAAACACGGCGGTGACCCGTATCTGGTCATGGCGGACTTCACGGCTTATGTAGAAGCGCAAAAGCAGGTCGACGTGCTGTATCGCGACCAGGAGGCGTGGACGCGCGCATGCATTCTGAACACTGCCCGCTGCGGTATGTTCAGCTCTGACCGTTCAATCCGTGATTATCAGGCCCGTATCTGGCAGGCGAAACACTAAGGAAGCGCGATGGAGAGTAAACGTCTGGACAGCGCCGCGCAGGCGGCGGGGATCAGCCTCAGTTACATTAATGCTCACGGCAAACCGCAGTCTATTGGCGCCGATACCAAAAGACGTTTGCTGGACGCCATGCACAAAACCGACGCGAAAGCGTCGGTTGCACCGGTGCCGAACGTGAAGGTATTCACCGCAGGCAAAAAGATGCCGCTCGCGGTGGAGGGGCGTGGCGAGTTTAGCTGGCTGCTGACCACCGAAGAGGGGCATCAGCATAAAGGCCACGTCACCGGTGGCAAAATGCTTAACCTTCCGGTGAAGCTGCCGGAGGGCTATCACACCCTAACACTCACCCAGGACGATCGGCGTTTCCATTGCCGGGTGATCGTCGCGCCAAAACGCTGCTACGAGCCGCAGGCGTTGCTTGAAGGCAAAAAGCTTTGGGGCGCCTGCGTGCAGCTCTATACGCTGCGTTCCGACAGCAACTGGGGCATCGGTGATTTTGGCGATCTGAAAAAGATGCTGGCATCAGTGGGCGAGCGCGGCGGCGCGTTCATCGGCCTCAACCCGATTCACGCGCTCTATCCGGCGAACCCGGAGAGCGCCAGCCCGTATAGTCCGTCGTCCCGTCGCTGGCTGAACGTGATTTATATCGACGTTAACGCGTTAGATGACTTCAAAAACAGCAAAGAGGCGCAGGCGTGGTGGAAACTCAGCACCACGCAGCACGCGCTGAAGCAGGCGCGTGATGCCGACTGGGTGGACTACGCCACCGTCACCGCGTTGAAAATGGCGGCATTGCGTCTGGCATGGAAAGGTTTTGCGAAGCGTGGTGACGAGCAGATGTCGGCCTTCCGTCAGTTTGTCACCCAGGAGGGCGAGAGCCTGTACTGGCAGGCGGCATTTGATGCACTGCACGCGTATCAGGTTAAAGAGGACGAAATGCGCTGGGGCTGGCCGGTCTGGCCGGAAGCGTATCAGTCCGTCGACACGCCGGAAGTCAAAGCGTTCTGTAAAAAATATGCCGATGAAGTGGACTTCTACCTGTGGCTGCAGTGGCTGGCGTACAGCCAGTTTGCCGCCTGCTGGCAGGTGAGCCAGGGCTATAAAATGCCGATCGGCCTGTATCGTGACCTGGCCGTGGGTGTGGCAGAAGGCGGCGCGGAAACCTGGTGCGACCGTGAGCTTTACTGTCTGAAAGCGTCCGTGGGTGCGCCACCGGATATCCTTGGCCCGCTCGGTCAGAACTGGGGTTTGCCGCCAATGGATCCGCACGTCATGGTGGCGCGCGCCTACGAGCCGTTTATCGACCTGCTGCGCGCTAACATGCAGAACTGCGGCGCGTTGCGTATTGACCACGTGATGTCCGTGCTGCGTCTGTGGTGGATCCCGTACGGTGAAACGGCGGATCACGGGGCATACGTGCAGTACCCGGTTGACGATCTGCTGTCGATCCTGGCGCTGGAAAGCAAGCGCCATCAGTGCATGGTGATCGGTGAGGATCTCGGTACCGTGCCGGTGGAAATTGTCAGCAAGCTCCGCGACAGCGGCGTCTACTCCTATAAAGTGCTCTATTTTGAAAACGACCATGAGAAAACCTTCCGCGCGCCGAAAGCGTACCCTGAACAGTCAATGGCAGTCGCGACGACGCATGACCTTCCTACGCTTCGTGGCTATTGGGAAAGCGGCGATCTGACGCTCGGTAAAACGCTGGGTCTGTATCCTGATGAAGAGGTTTTGCGCGGCCTGTATCAGGATCGCGAGCTCTCCAAACAGGGGCTGCTGGATGCGCTGCACAAGCAGGGCTGTCTGCCAAAACGAGCCGGACATAAGGCGTCATTGATGTCGATGACCGCTACCCTCAATCGTGGTTTGCAGCGCTATATTGCCGACAGCAATAGCGCCCTGCTGGGCCTGCAGCCGGAAGACTGGATTGATATGGCGGAGCCGGTGAACATCCCGGGCACCAGCTATCAGTACAAGAACTGGCGTCGCAAGCTGTCCACAACGCTTGAGAAGATGTTTGCCGATGATGGGGTGAACAAGCTGATTAAGGATTTGGATAAGCGGCGAAAAGCGGCCGGGAAAAAGTGATAAAAAACCGCCAGATGGCGGTTTTTTATTGCCCGGTGGCGCTGCGCTTACCGGGCCTACATGGATCGGGTAGGTCGGGTAAGGCGTAGCCGCCACCCGACTTATTACATTAAACCACCATATTCAACAGCAGCACCCCGACCAGACCACATACCGAAATGATGGTTTCCAGCGCGGACCAGGACTTGATGGTTTCACCGATAGTCAGGTTGAAGTACTCCTTGAACAGCCAGAAGCCAGGGTCGTTAACGTGAGAGAAAATCACGCTACCGGAACCAACGGCGATAACCATCAGCTCAGGACTCACGCCCGTGGTCGCAATCAGCGGGGCAACGATACCGCCTGCGGTGATCGCCGCAACGGTCGCAGAACCCAGTGCAATACGCAGAACCGCAGCAATAGACCAGGCCATCAGGAGCGGCGACACGTTGGTTTCATGCATCATGGCAGCGATGTATTTGTCCACGCCGCTGTCGACCAGAACCTGCTTGAATGCACCGCCACCGCCGATGATCAGGAGCATCATGGCAATGATTTTGATGGAAGAGGTCAGCGTGTCGTTGATCTGATCCATTGAACGGCCACGGTTCAGACCGAAGGTGAACATCGCGATCAGCACCGCAATCAACGTTGCCATTACCGGGTCACCCAGGAATTCTGCAACGGACAGGAACGCATGACCTTTCGGCAGGATCATCTCTGCCACGGCACGCATCGCCATCAGGATCACCGGTACCAGAGAGGTCCAGACGCTGACGCCGAAACCAGGCATCTCTTCTTCGGTGAAGGTTTTGGCGCTGTACAGACCTTCCGGAATCGGCTTATCAATGCCTTTCAGGAAGCGGGCATAAACCGGGCCTGCCAGAATCACCGTTGGGATCGCCAGAATCGTACCGAACAGCAGGGTTTTACCCATATCCGCGTGGAAGATGGTCGCGATAGCGGTTGGACCCGGGTGCGGCGGCAGGAAGCCGTGGGTCACGGACAGCGCCGCAGCCATTGGCACACCGACATACAGCAGCGGGATGTTTGCCGCAGCCGCGATGGTGAACACCAGCGGCAGCATCAGCACGAAGCCCACTTCATAGAACAGCGCGAAACCAACGGTAAAACCGGTTAATACCACCGCCCACTGGATGTTCTTCTTGCCAAATTTGGCGATGAGGGTGGTGGCAATACGCTGGGCGCCCCCGCAGTCTGCCAGCATTTTGCCGAGCATGGCGCCGAAGCCCATGATCAATGCCAGGCTACCGAGCGTGCCGCCGACACCGGCTTTAATCGAGCTGATGACTTTCACCAGCGGCATCCCTTGCATCAGACCGACTGCAAGTGCCACCAGAACCAGAGCGATAAATCCGTTCATTTTGAAACGGATCATCAAGAGCAGTAATAACACAACACCGATAGCAACGATGACTAATGGCATGATTTACCTGGCCTTTGAATTGTTATGGGTAACGTCATTGTTTCAACGACAAATTCCGATTGTCCCAACTGGGAACAGAGTGTTAACGGCACTCATACTGATGCCTTCGAAACCATTAAGTTTAGTCGGCTGTTATAAGGATGCTGAGTGCCCACGAGAATGATACGGGTAACATGACGTGATTGAGAATCACCCCGGGAGGGTAAATTTGAATTATGAGACGCAGGTCAACATATAGAGGGGGAGGGCTGGAGAGAAGGTATCAGGCCCGCACTGTTTCTGTAGGCCCGGTAAGCGCAGCGTCACCGGGCGATACAGACGGGCACTGAATTAGTAGTAAGAGTGCTCGCCGCGCTGGTGCTCGGTCAGGTCACGCACGCCTTTCAGTTCCGGGAACTCGTTCAGCAGCTGCTTCTCGATCCCTTCTTTCAGGGTCACATCGACCATTGAACAGCCGTTACAGCCGCCGCCGAACTGCAGGATCGCCAGGCCGTCTTCCGTGATTTCCATCAGGGAAACGCGACCGCCGTGGCCCGCCAGCTGTGGGTTGATCTGGGATTGCAGCAGATACTCGACGCGCTCCATCAGCGGGGCATCGTCAGACACTTTACGCATTTTCGCGTTCGGCGCTTTCAGGGTTAGCTGAGAACCCAGCTGATCGGTGACGAAGTCGATCTCCGCATCGTCAAGATACGGTGCGCTCAGCTCATCAACGTAGGCGGTGAGCTGTTCAAATTTAAGGGCAGTGTCAGTTGCTTCCACAGCGTCCGGAGGACAATAAGAAACACCACATTCTGCATTCGGAGTGCCTGGATTAATCACAAACACGCGGATCTGCGTCCCTTCTTCCTGATTTGCCAGCAGTTTGGCAAAGTGTGCTTGTGCAGAATCGGAAATACGGATCATAGCTTTGGCCTAATAGTTGACTAAATTACCTGGGTATAATCATACGCCCATTGAAGAAGGGCTACAAGGTACGGCACAGACACCATACCTGAACCGACGCGGCGCCGCTTCGCAAAAGCAGTCGGGAAAGTTCAGCAACGGTACTGCCCGTGGTGACGACATCATCCACAATCGCGATATGGAGACCGTCGACCGGCAATTCAAGGCGAAAGGCATTTTTGAGGTTCCTTTTGCGAAGCCGGGCGCTGAGCTGATGCTGGATGGCGGTGGCATGAACTCGTGTAAGCGCGCCGGCATCATACCGACAGCCGAGCCACCGTGCGAGGGGACGGCAGATCAGGTCACTCTGGTTATAGCCACGCCGCCAGTGCCGACGTCGGTATAAGGGGACATTCACCACCATGTCGATTTTCGGCAGTGCGCGATGACGCCGTGCCTGCAAAACTGCCAACAATAGCAGGCGGGCAAGGGGCTGTGCCAGCGAGCTCTGCCCGGAAAACTTCAGCGCGTGAATCAGCCTGCTCAGCGGTGGAACATAATCATCCACGGCCACCAGCGCGCTCCACGGCGGGGATTTTTTCAGGCAACGGCCACAGGGCAAAGAGGGATTTGTGGCCGGTAAACCACATTGTGGACAGGTCCCGATACGCCATTCCAGCGAGCGCGTGCAGACGGAGCAGACGCCCCACCGGCTGAGTGCCAGCGGCATTTGGCATAGCCAGCACAAGCCAGGTACTGTTAGCATATGCAACCTCCATGTGAAAAAAGAGAACAGTAACTGATGAAGACGCTGTGGTGGCAGACTGTAGGGACAGGAAATTGCCATCTTGTGCTGCTGCACGGATGGGGCCTGAATGCGGAGATATGGCATTGCATACGTGAGGAACTTGCCTCGCATTTCACACTGCATCTCGTGGATTTGCCCGGCTTTGGCCGCAGCCGCGGTTTTGGCGCGTTATCGCTTGATGAGATGGCGCAGCAGCTTCTGGACGCTGCGCCGCAAAACGCGGTCTGGCTGGGCTGGAGTCTGGGCGGACTGGTGGCGAGTCAGATTGCGCTGTCGCGGCCTGACCGCGTACAAGCGCTGGTGACGGTGGCGTCGTCGCCCTGTTTTAGCGCGCAGGACGCGTGGCCAGGGATCAAACCTGAAGTGCTGGCGGGCTTCCAGCAGCAGCTGAGCGAAGATTTCCAGCGGACCGTCGAGCGGTTTCTTGCATTGCAGACAATGGGCACTGACACCGCGCGTAAGGATGCCCGAACGCTGAAGCAGACCGTGCTTTCGCTGCCGATGCCGGAGGTTGAGGTGCTTAACGGCGGTCTTGAGCTTCTGAAAACGGTTGACCTGCGCGAGCCCCTGGCCGCGCTGACGGTGCCGCACCTGCGTATCTACGGTTACCTCGACGGGATTGTGCCGCGCAAAGTGGTTCCGCTGCTGGATTCGCTCTGGCCGGACAGCGAATCGCAGATCATTGCCAAAGCCGCACATGCCCCGTTTATCTCTCATCCGACGGAGTTTTGTTCAGCGCTCATTGCGTTAAGTCAACGTTTCGACTGATTATTTTCTATCCAGCCTGGAAAAAGTAACACACCGCAACCATACTCCAGATGTCGTTGCGGTTGTTCTGCCTACGATAATCAAAACAACAATCCTATGGAGAGTCAGGTTATGAAACTTGTTACAGGTATTGTCACTTCTCTGGTTATTGGGTCACTGTCATTTGGCGTCTTTGCGGCAAAAGAGCTGGAAAAAGATAAAGTTGCCGGCATGAATCTGACGAAAATTGGTGAGATTACTACGTCTGACACCACCGCGCCGATGGACGCGAGAAAAGAGCTGTCGAAGAAAGCGGATGAGCTGGGCGGAACGTACTACGTCGTCACCAGCGCTGAAAAGCAGACCAAAAACGTACGCGCAACGGCGGACGTCTACAAGTAATACGATAAAGCCAGGCAGCGATGCCTGGCTTTATTAACGCAGTGCCCACCACTCCCTGAGGCAGGCTTTTCCTTCCGGACAGCTTTTACAACTGCCGGAGAGACAGCCGTCCGCGTCTTCCTGAATCCGCACGGCTTTCCCCATGGCTTCCAGTCTTTCCAGCATGGCATCGATCATCGGCTGCGGCGTATGCAGGCTGAGGCTCAGCTGTTTCGCCTCCATCCTACCTTGTAGTGCCAGCAGGTCACGAACCTGAATCAACGATGCCATGGTGTGCTCCTTAGTGACAGTCGCCCGCCGGGCTGCTGCAGCAGGTCGCGGCGGTTTTACGGTTTGCCAGCAGATCGATGTCGACGCGGCTGCGTGCCCGCCGCAACAGACCGAGCACTATCACGTTAAATAGGACAACCGCGAGAATGCAGACCAGGCTGTAGCGCGGATGCTGGCTGAAGTTAACGGTTTGATAAAAGAGCGTCGACAGCGAGTACGCAATGTTTAACCCCCACAGGATGGAGAAGCCCATCCAGCCGCGGCTGGACTCGCGGGCAATCGCCCCCATCACGGAGATGCACGGAATGTAGAGCAGAACAAAGATGAGGTAGCTGTAGGCCGCGGACGCGCTGCCAAATTTCTCGCCCATCACGCCCATGGCACCCGTCGCCATTTCGCCGTCGCCTTTGCTGGCCTCAATGGGGTTCGCCAGCACGCTCAGGCTGAAGGTATCTTTCAGGCTCTGCCAGGTTTCCTCTACGGCACCCAGTAGTTCATGTCCGAGATGAAACTCTGCCGGATTAAATTCCTGCTCCTGAATGTTCTCTGCGGTGTAAAGCGTGTTCAGGGTGCCGACAACCACCTCTTTCGCCATCGCACCGGTGAACAGCCCGACGGTTGCCTGCCAGTTATCCTCATGTACGCCAATCGGTTTGAAGACCGGCGTGATGACGCGGCTGACGGAGGCGAGGGCAGAGTCGTTGATGTTATCTGCCGCCTGTCCACTGAGGGTGAAGCTGTTCAGCGCGCTCAGGAAAATACTGACGATGACAATCACCTTACCGGCGCGCAGCACAAAGCCTTTCAGGCGCTGCCAGGTCTGGATTGCCAGGCTTTTCAGATGCGGCACGTGATACACCGGCAGCTCCATCACAAACGGAGACGCTTCACCGCGCATAATGGTGTGCTTCAGCATTAAACCGGTGAGGATGGCCATCACGATGCCCAGCACATACAGCGAGAAGACCGCCAGCGCGCCCTGCTGACCAAAGAAGGCGGCGGCAAAGACCGCAAAGATTGCCAGACGGGCACCGCAGGACATAAACGGCGCCATCATGATGGTCATCAGGCGTTCACGCGGCGCATCCAGGGTGCGTGCACCCATCACCGACGGCACGTTACAGCCGAAGCCGACAATTAACGGGACGAAGGATTTGCCCGGCAGACCCAGCGCCTGCATCAGACGATCCATCACGAACGCGGCGCGGGCCATGTAACCGGAATCTTCCAGGAACGAGAGGAACAGATACATCATGCCGATCTGCGGCACCAGAGGCAGAACGGTGTTGATACCGCCGCCAATCCCCTGTGCGAGGAAAATGGTTAACCATTCCGGGAAGTGCAGGGTGTAACCCACCCACTGAATACCGTGTACGAAGACCGCGACAGAACCGGCGTCGAAAATGGGCTGGAGTGCGCCACCGATGTTAATGGCAAGCAGGAACATCACGTACATCACCAGCAGGAAGATGGGCAAACCGAGGAAGCGGTTAAGCACAACCCTATCCACCGCTGCCGTAAAGCGGCTGGGTTCTGCCGTCAGGGCGTTACTGACAACGTCGCAAATCGAGGCGATGGCCTGGTAACGCGCATCGGCGATGTGCAGCGCCGGGTCGTCCAGCTCGTCGCTAAGACGGGCCACCGTCGCGTCCAGCTTATCTGCCGCATGCCCGGCGTAAGCGCGGCTGTAGATGTCTCCTTCCAGCATCTGCAGGCCGAGCCACAGGCGCTGTTTCGCAGGCATGCTGTTGTCCATCTCCTGCGCCAGCACATTGGCTTCGCGCAGGAGAGGCTTCGCGTAATGCACCAGCTCAATGTCGCGATTACCCGCGTGACGGTCAATCGCCAGCTTCAGCGCATCAATACCGCGAGCGCGCGTCGAGACCAGCGGAACGACCGGGCACCCCAGGCGCGCGGAGAGGGCATCGACGTCGATGCGCAGCTTTTGTTTCTCCGCAATGTCGAGCATGTTGAGCGCCACGATGCAGGGGATCCCCAGCTCCAGCAGCTGCAGCGTCAGATAAAGGTTACGCTCGAGATTGGAGGCATCGACCACGTTGATCAGCAGGTCCGCGTCGCCGCCAAGAATATAGTGGCAGGCAATCTGCTCATCGAGCGAGGTTTGCGACGAAATGGTGGTTAAAGAGTAGGTGCCGGGAAGGTCAACCAGCGTCACCTGGTTGTCTGTTGTCGTGAACTGGCCCTCTTTACGCTCAACCGTCACGCCCGCCCAGTTGCCCACGCGCTGGCGTGCGCCGGTCAGCTGGTTAAAAAGGGTGGTCTTGCCGGAATTAGGATTGCCAATTAAGCCAATAGTTAACTTTTTCATTTTTTAGACTCACTGAAACCGCTGGCTTGTTATCGGGATAAGGCTTCGACTTCTATTAATGCGAGGTCTTTCTTACGCAGCACCAGATTCACGCGGCGGGTTTCGATGTGAACCGGATCACCTAGCGGCGCCACGCGCACGACCTGAAATGACGAGCCGGGCAGCATGCCCAGCGACAGCAGCTTTTGCCGATAGGCCGGGCTAATTTCGCGGGTAAAACCGGTAATCTTCCATGCACTGTCTGGAGTGAATTGCATAACGCCTGATTCCACGAAAGGTTAAATTATCTACTATGGGATGATAATGAGAATAGTTTTTATCAGCAATATTAAAACTGTGACGGAATGTTGTTTGCGGTATTAATTTACGGCCTGTTTGACCTTGCTCAATATTTGCTGAATTGCCTGGGAAACGAAAAGGGGGGTATTTGTTAACGGGGTGATAATTAGTGGTTTAAATATGGCTACATCCTGTTTATTTTAATTCCCTGCGGCCTGCTTGCCGGGCGGCACTGCGTTTGCCCGGCCTACAAAACCGTAGGCCCGGTCAGCGCAGCGCCACCGGGCAGGTACGTCATTATCGTTTTTTACCCATTGCCGCCGCCAGCGCATCCATCATCGCGCTGTTGCCTGCAGGCTGAGCATCACGTCCGCGCGGTTTTGCCGCCGGACGCTGCTGCTCGCGGCCACCGCCATTGCCGCCACGGCGCGCGTTGGTGTCGCCCGGCTGCTCGTCCAGACGCATGGTCAGCGCGATACGCTTGCGCTGCAGATCCACTTCCAGCACTTTGACCTTCACGATGTCGCCCGCTTTGACCACGGTGTGTGGGTCTTCAACGAACTTGTCGGCAAGGGATGAGATATGCACCAGACCATCCTGATGTACGCCGATATCCACGAACGCGCCAAAGTTGGTGACGTTGGTCACCGCGCCTTCCAGCACCATGCCAGGCAGCAGGTCGTTCATGGTTTCCACGCCGTCAGCAAAGGTCGCCGTTTTGAACTCAGGACGCGGGTCACGGCCTGGTTTTTCCAGCTCTTTGATGATGTCGGTGACGGTTGGGACACCAAATTTGTCGTCGGTGAAATCAACGGCTTTCAGGTTGCGCAGGGCGCTGTTGTCACCCATGAGATCTTTCAGCGCCTGCTGGGTGGCGGCCAGAATGCGTTCCACCACAGGGTACGCTTCCGGGTGAACGGTGGAGGCATCCAGCGGGTTATCGCCGTGGTTGATACGCAGGAAGCCCGCACACTGCTCAAAGGCTTTCGGCCCCAGACGGCTCACTTTAAGCAGCTGCTGACGGTTCTGGAACTGACCATTCTCATCACGCCAGGCGACGATGTTCTGCGCCATCATGCGGGTTAAGCCCGCCACGCGGGTCAGCAGGGGTACGGAGGCAGTGTTCAGGTCAACACCGACGGCGTTTACGCAGTCTTCCACGACCGCATCCAGCTTGCGCGCCAGCTGCGTCTGGCTCACGTCGTGCTGATACTGGCCCACGCCGATGGATTTCGGGTCGATCTTCACCAGCTCCGCCAGCGGATCCTGCAGGCGGCGAGCGATAGAGACCGCACCGCGCAGGGAAACGTCCAGGTCCGGGAACTCCTGGGCCGCCAGCTCGGACGCGGAATAGACGGATGCCCCCGCTTCGCTGACGATCACTTTCTGTGCCGTCACTTTCGGGAACTGCTTCTGCACGTCGAGGTAGAAACGCTCGGTTTCACGTGAGGCCGTACCGTTGCCGATGGCAACCAGCTCCACGTTGTATTTTTCGCACAGCGCCGCCACGACGACGGCCGCTTTCGCTGCCTGGCCGGTGTGCGGATAAATGGTATCGGTAGCCACCAGCTTGCCGGTGCCGTCAACCACAGCGACCTTCACGCCGGTACGCAGACCCGGATCGAGACCCATGGTCGCGCGCAGGCCGGCAGGGGCGGCCATCAGCAGGTCGTGCAGGTTACGGGCGAAGACGTTAATCGCTTCGTCTTCGGCGCGTTCGCGCACGGTGCCCATCAGTTCGGTTTCGAGGTGCATCAGCACCTTGATGCGCCAGGTCCAGCTCACCACGCCTTTGCGCCAGCTGTCCGCCGGGGCGTTGTTCAGGCGCAGGCCAAGATGGTCTATGATGATCTGCTCGCAGTGGCTCTCTTTCGGCGGCTCGTCAAACTGCGGGTCGGCGTTCAGGGAGAGCTGGAGCACGCCTTCGTTGCGGCCGCGGAACATCGCCAGCGCGCGGTGTGAAGGGGTGGTAGAGATTGGTTCGTGGTGATCGAAGTAGTCGCGGAATTTCGCACCTTCTTCCTCTTTCCCCGCGACGACGGTAGAGACGATGTGGGCATTCTTCCACAGGTAATCACGCACTTTAGCGAGCAGGGCGGCGTCTTCGGCGAAGCGCTCCATCAGAATGTAGCGTGCGCCGTCGAGGGCGGCCTTGGTGTCCGCTACGCCTTTGTCGGCGTCGATAAATTTCGCCGCTTCGGTATCGGGATCGTGGGACGGCTCGTTCCACAGCAGGTCGGCCAGCGGCTCAAGACCCGCTTCAATCGCAATCTGCCCGCGCGTGCGGCGCTTCGGTTTGTACGGCAGATAGAGATCTTCGAGTTCGGTTTTGCTCAGGGTGCCGTTAATGGCGCTTTCCAGCTCGCTGGTCAGTTTACCCTGTTCGCCGATGGATTTGAGGATCGCCTGACGACGTTCTTCCAGTTCGCGCAGATAGCCCAGACGGGTCTCCAGGTTACGCAGCTGCGTGTCATCCAGACCGCCGGTGACTTCCTTACGATAGCGTGCAATAAACGGCACGGTGTTCCCTTCATCAAGCAGGCGAACGGCAGCTTCTACCTGTTCGGCTCTGGCCTGAATATCACCCGCAATAATGCGGCAGAGCGAATCTTTCATCATGGCTTTATCATCTGTTGAGTCGAAAAATCAGGGGATAGTTATACGGGCTGACACGGCAAAATGCCAGCCGGGGAGGGCGCTCTCGGACTATTTTACGTAGACGATCTCATTGACGTACCAGCTGGCTTCACCGGATGGGGTCTGAACGACGGCCAGATCGCCCACTTCCTTTTTCAGCAGCGCGCGGGCCATCGGGGAGTCGATGGAGATGTAATCCTTACGACCAAAAATTTCATCGTAGCCGACAATGCGAAAACGCAGGGTGTCACCGTCGTCGTTTTCAATCTCCACCCATGCGCCGAAGAACACTTTGCCCTCCTGCTGCGGGGAGTAATCGACAATTTTGAGATTCTCGAGGCACTTCGTCAGATAGCGAACCCGGCGATCAATTTCGCGCAGCCGCTTTTTGTTGTACTGGTAGTCAGCGTTTTCGCTGCGATCGCCCAGGCTTGCCGCCCAGGTCACCTTTTTGGTCACTTCAGGACGCTCTTCGCGCCAGAGGTAATCCATCTCTTTTTTGAGTTTCTCATACCCTTCGCGGGTGATCAGGGGCGTTTTCATGGTAAAGCCTTTGCTGCCTGCCGATTAACTGTCTTGCGCACAATACGTACCACACAGTGTAACAGACAGGATTAATAATGATTTATGTGATGAAATGAGCAGATAAGCTGCTGTTAAATATGCTTTGTAACAATTTCGACTAGAATTTATACCAGAATTAGCTGGTCGAATACGTGCACTTTTTTAGAATACGCTGTTACAAAGACTATCCGAACCTTTGGGAGTACACACAATGCAAGAGAACTACAAAATTCTGGTCGTGGATGACGACATGCGCCTGCGTGCGCTGCTGGAACGTTATCTGACCGAGCAGGGCTTCCAGGTTCGTAGCGTCGCGAACGCTGAGCAGATGGACCGTCTGCTGACCCGTGAATCTTTCCACCTGATGGTGCTAGACCTGATGCTGCCTGGCGAAGATGGGCTCTCTATTTGCCGCCGTCTGCGCAGCCAGAGCAACCCGATGCCGATCATCATGGTGACGGCGAAGGGCGAGGAAGTTGACCGTATCGTGGGCCTCGAAATCGGTGCGGACGACTACATTCCAAAACCGTTTAACCCGCGTGAACTGCTGGCGCGTATTCGCGCTGTGCTGCGCCGTCAGGCGAACGAACTGCCTGGCGCACCGTCTCAGGAAGAAGCCGTCATTGCCTTCGGCAAGTTCAAGCTGAACCTCGGCACGCGCGAGATGTTCCGTGAAGATGAGCCAATGCCGCTCACCAGCGGCGAGTTTGCGGTACTGAAAGCGCTGGTCAGCCATCCGCGTGAACCGCTTTCCCGTGACAAGCTGATGAACCTGGCGCGCGGTCGCGAATACTCCGCAATGGAACGCTCCATTGACGTGCAGATCTCTCGCCTGCGCCGCATGGTGGAAGAAGATCCTGCGCATCCTCGTTATATTCAGACCGTATGGGGTCTGGGCTACGTGTTCGTCCCGGACGGCGCTAAAGCATGAGGCGAATGCGCTTCTCGCCGCGTAGCTCGTTTGCCCGCACCCTGTTACTGATCGTCACCCTGCTGTTCGTCAGCCTGGTGACGACCTATCTGGTGGTGCTGAACTTTGCGATCCTGCCGAGTCTCCAGCAGTTTAATAAGGTCCTGGCCTACGAAGTCCGTATGCTGATGACCGACAAACTGCAGCTGGAGGACGGCACGCAGCTGGTTGTTCCCCCGGCGTTTCGCCGTGAAATCTACCGTGAGCTGGGCATTTCGCTCTACTCCAACGAAGCGGCGGAAGACGCTGGCCTGCGCTGGGCGCAGCACTACGAATTTCTCAGCCAGCAGATGGCGCAGCAGCTGGGCGGCCCAACGGAAGTGCGCGTTGAGGTCAACAAAAGCTCGCCTGTTGTCTGGCTGAAAACCTGGCTGTCACCCAATATCTGGGTGCGCGTCCCGCTGACCGAAATCCATCAGGGCGACTTCTCGCCGCTGTTCCGCTACACCCTTGCCATCATGCTGCTGGCGATAGGCGGCGCGTGGCTATTTATCCGTATACAGAACCGACCGCTGGTCGACCTGGAGCATGCTGCGCTGCAGGTCGGTAAAGGGATTATTCCTCCTCCGCTGCGCGAGTATGGCGCCTCGGAAGTCCGTTCAGTGACGCGGGCGTTTAACCATATGGCGGCAGGCGTGAAGCAGCTGGCGGATGACCGTACGCTGCTGATGGCGGGCGTCAGCCATGACCTGCGCACGCCGCTAACGCGTATTCGTCTGGCGACGGAGATGATGGGGGAAGAAGACGGTTACCTTGCCGAGTCCATCAACAAGGACATCGAAGAGTGTAACGCCATCATTGAGCAGTTCATCGACTACCTGCGCACCGGGCAGGAGATGCCAATGGAGATGGCGGATCTGAACGCGGTGCTGGGCGAGGTGGTGGCGGCGGAAAGCGGCTACGAGCGCGAGATTGATACCGACCTTCAGGCGGGGGAGATCCAGGTACGCATGCACCCGCTCTCCATCAAGCGTGCGGTCGCCAACATGGTGGTTAACGCGGCGCGCTACGGCAATGGCTGGATTAAAGTCAGTAGCGGGTCTGAACTCAACCGCGCCTGGTTCCAGGTGGAAGACGACGGTCCGGGCATCAAGCCCGAGCAGCGTAAGCATCTGTTCCAGCCATTTGTGCGTGGCGACAGTGCGCGCAGCACCAGCGGTACAGGCTTAGGCCTGGCGATCGTGCAGCGTATTGTGGATAACCATAACGGACTGCTGGAGATTGGCACCAGCGAGCGGGGTGGGTTGAGCATTCGCGCCTGGCTGCCGGTACCGGTGACGCGGGGGCAGGTGAAAGAGAGTTAAAAAAAGGGTGGCACTAGCCACCCTTTTTTGTAGGTCGGGTAAGGCGAAGCCGCCACCCGACAACATAAGACCTCTGCGGGCTGATGCCCTCACCCCGGCCCTCTCCCACGGGGAGAGGGAGAAGGGCTACAGCTTCGGACCCGCACTCACCAGCGCTTCACCTGCCGGAGTATCGGTATACTTCTCGAAGTTCTCAATAAACAGCTTCGCCAGCGATTCCGCCTTCTCACGCCACTGCTCCGGAGAACCGTACGTATTGCGCGGGTCGAGGATATGCGTATCCACACCCGGCAGCGACGTTGGGATCGCCAGGTCAAACATCGGCAGCGTGAAGGTTTCGGCATCGTCCAGAGAACCATCCAGAATGGCGTCGATAATGGCGCGGGTATCTTTGATAGATATACGTTTGCCGGTACCGTTCCAGCCAGTGTTCACCAGGTACGCCTGCGCGCCGGATGCCTGCATGCGTTTCACCAGCACTTCAGCGTACTGCGTCGGGTGCAGCGACAGGAAGGCCGCGCCGAAGCAGGCGGAGAAGGTTGGGGTTGGCTCCGTCACGCCGCGCTCGGTACCCGCCAGCTTGGCGGTGAAGCCGGAGAGGAAGTGGTACTGCGTCTGGCTGGCCGTCAGGCGAGACACCGGAGGCAGCACGCCGAACGCATCCGCCGTCAGGAAAATGACCTTCGTGGCATGACCCGCTTTTGACACCGGCTTCACGATATTGTCGATGTGGTAGATCGGGTAAGAGACGCGGGTGTTTTCCGTTTTCGACGCATCGTCGAAGTCGATGGAGCCATCGGCACGCACGGTGACGTTTTCCAGCAGCGCATCGCGACGGATCGCGTGGAAGATATCCGGCTCGGCCTCTTCAGACAGGCGAATGGTCTTCGCGTAGCAGCCGCCTTCAAAGTTGAATACGCCGTCGTCATCCCAGCCGTGTTCGTCATCGCCAATGAGACGACGTTTTGGATCGGTGGACAGAGTGGTTTTGCCGGTGCCGGACAGGCCGAAGAATACCGCTACGTCGCCTTTTTCACCGACGTTAGCCGAGCAGTGCATGGAGGCGATGCCCCGCAGCGGCAGCAGGTAGTTCATGACGGAGAACATCCCTTTCTTCATTTCGCCGCCGTACCAGGTACCGCCGATCAGCTGGATACGCTCGGTCAGGTTGAAGGCAACAAAGTTTTCGGAGTTCAGACCCTGCTCTTTCCACTGTGGATTCGTGCATTTCGCACCGTTCATCACGATGAAATCCGGGGTGAAATCCTGCAGCTCTTCGTCGGTTGGACGAATAAACATGTTTTTCACGAAATGCGCCTGCCAGGCCACTTCAGTGATAAAACGCACGGAGAGACGGGTGTCGGCGTTAGCGCCGCAGAAAGCGTCGACAATGAACAGGCGCTTGCCGGAAAGTTGATGGGTGACGAGGCCTTTCAGGTGCTGCCAGGTTTCCGGGGAGAGCGGTTTGTTGTCGTTCTTCCCTTTGCCCTTGTCAGCCCACCACAGCGTATCGCGGGTGGTTTCGTCTCGGACGATATACTTATCTTTCGGCGAACGACCGGTAAAGATACCGGTATCGACGGCGATAGCACCAAGATTCGTCAACACACCGCGCTCGTATCCTTCCAGTGCTGGATTGAGCTCTTCCTGATACAGCGTATCGTAGTCGGGGTTGTAGACGATTTCCTGGACGTCGTGAATTCCATAAGCCTTGAGATCTTGCGGGGTTAAACCAGTAACACGCATATCACTGCTCCTTAGCCAATATGTACTGCCTGAAATTGTAGGGTTTTTCTGAGGTTGTTAACCGCGACGGGGCTCATAGATTTACGCATCTGGACAAAACCCTTACTAACGGAAAACGCTGCGACTCCAGTCACAGCGCAGGCGGATTATCGCAGGAATCGCTTTTTGGTTGGGGAAAATGTTCCGAAAAGGTTAAAGAGTGGTGATTTTATCGGAAGGAATGTGAATGTAATCGCATACACGTAAGAAAATTACGTAAGAGTTACATAGGGAAAACGATTCAGCTTAAGCGGGGATTATTGCCCTCACCCTAACCCTCTCCCTGTGGGAGAGGGAACAGGATGGGGATATTAGTGAACCTGCGGATCCGCCGGGGAGGCGTTATTGCGGATCTCAGCGATATCCATCGAATTGAACACGTAGTGTGTACCGCAGTAGTCACAGTGCATATCAATTTCGCCGTCTTCCGCCATGATGCTGTCGATCTCTTCATCCGGCAGGGTTTTCAGTGCGCCAGCGCAGCGCTCGCGGGAGCAGGTGCACTTAAATTCCACCGCCTGCGGGTCGTAGACCGTCACTTCTTCTTCGTGGTACAGACGCCACAGCACGTCGGTCGCCGACAGGTTGAACAGCTCTTCCGCTTTGATGGTTTCGGTCAGCGTCGCCAGGTGCTCAAAGTCATTGGTCTGCGCGTCCTGCGCAGGTAGAACCTGCAGCAGCATACCGCCCGCAGCAGGCTGACCGTCCACTTCACCGGTGCGGATAAACAGACGCGTTGGCAGCTGTTCAGAACGCATGAAGTAATCTTCCAGGCAGGCCGCCAGGGTATCGCCTTCCAGACCCACCACGCCCTGATAGCGTTCACCTTCTTCCGGGGAGATGGTGATCACCAGGTAGCCATTGCCCACCAGTGTTTTCAGATCCGCGTTTTCAGGAACGTCGCCCTGAACGCGCGCCACGCCGCGCATCTGCTGCTGGTTATTGCCGTTGATCACTGCCAGCGTCATCGGACCGTCACCCTGCAGCTGCACGGTGATATCACCGGCAAACTTCAGCGTCGCCGTCAGCAGGCTGGTGGCAACCAGCAGTTCGCCCAACAGGGTCTTCACCGGCAGCGGGTAGTTGTGGTTTTCCAGAATCTGTTTCCAGGTTTCGGATACGGTGACCAGCTCGCCGCGCACGGCGAATTGTTCAAACAGATAGCGGTGTAATTGGTCGTGTTGGGCCATTTTCATCTCTCGTGCGGGTGAGGTTACTCAGTCTCACCGTGTTTAAATTTCATCAGATCGCGGCGCTCTTTTTTATCTGGTCGCCGGTCCGGGTGAGGCATCGTCAGCGCGTTCATTTTGCGCGCCAGCGCGGTCTTCTCGCGTTTTTCAATGCTCTCCGCCGTCTCTTCATAAAGCAGTACGGCTTCCGTTGCGGGCCGTCGTTGTTCGGTAATGGCTTTAATCACCACCGTACGTTCATCGTTGCCCTGACGCAGCGTTAAGGTGGCATTCAGTTCAACCAGCTTGCTCGGTTTGCTGCGCTGGCCGTTGTAATGCACTTTTCCGCCGTCAACCATCTCGCGGGCAAGGGCGCGTGTTTTATAAAAACGCGCTGCCCACAGCCATTTATCCAGTCTTACCCCGTCAGAGGGTTTTTCTTTCATGGCGTCTCCTTCACGGTCAGTGAGGGGATCATCTGGCGATAGTCGTTCAGTCCAGGGTGGCGCAGATAGCTTTTTTCAGCCAGGCCAGAGTCAGGGTTGGTAACGCCCAGACAGTAGCGAATGCCAAACCTTGCCGCGGAATCCAGAATGGGCTCGCTGTCATCGATGAACAGCGTACGTTCTGGCTGCAAACCCGTCTCTTCCTTCACCGCATGCCACAACCGCTGATCCTCTTTCGGATAACCAAATGTGTGGGTGGAAAGTAATAAATCAAGGTGCGACGCCAGACCCGTATGCTCCAGCTTCACTGCCAGATTATGTGGATGCGCGTTGGTCAGCAAAATACGGCGCTTGCCGCTTGCTTTCAGCGCATCCAGAAAGGGCACGGTATCCTCGCGCAGAACGGCGCGCGGGCCCTGGGCGGTGGTCATGGCACAAATATCCAAACCGAGGCGCTCGCTCCAGTAGTCAAGACAGTACCAGTTTAGCGTATGTTGCACCGCGCTATATTGCGAACGAATGAATGCCTGCGCTTCTGCCGGGGAGATCCCCTGCTGCTCGCCATAGGTTTCAGGAACCAGCGTTTGCCAGAAATAGTTATCAAAGGCGAGATCGAGCAGCGTGCCGTCCATATCCAGCAGAACGGTATCTACCTCCTGCCAGGCGATATCAAGATGCATTAGGGGGAACTCCAGCCAGAAGAAACGTGCGCGACAGGGTAGCACATCTTGTCGCGCAACGACGTTATCAGATCAGGCTCTCAGACGAGGGGAGCAGCTTAGGATTGAGGCAGTTTTCATAATACTGCTGGATGTCGGCAAGGCGGGTGCGTGAGCGCTGGTAGCGGCGCAGGGCCATAAAGCCGTTCCAGAAAATGGCGATCAGCATCGCGGTCATCAGCAGAGAGGTACCGATGTAACGCCACAAACCTGCGCTATCCGGCATCCGGTGCAGGCCGATATGGCGAGTGCCGTTGGCATCGGTATAAATACTCGTGACAATTCCTTCGGCGCTGAACGGCGTTTGCATCAGCATCTGCGCCAGGCGCTGGAATTGGCTCCACTGCTCCTGCGCCGGGTAGTCATAAAGCGCGACCTGCGGGTAAGGCTGATCGACCAGGTCGCTGCCTTCATCGCTGACAATCACAAACCCGCCCGGAGCCGGGCTGTTCAGCGCCTGAGCCGCTCGGGTGGTCTCGCGCATCATGAACGGCGAGGTCGAGGTGGCGACAAGGTTATCCAGCGATTCAGCGCTCACCGGACGCAGCAGCACGTTAACGCCATCCAGCCGTCCGGCTTCGGCGCGTTTCACCAGCGAGTCCCAGTCTTTACTGTTCCCCAGGTTTACCAGGGCGTTTTTAAGACGTATGCACTCATCCTGAGAGGAGCATAAATCCTGTGTTTTCAGGACGATGTCACCAAAATCATCCAGCAGAACCATACCTGATTTCTGAATGGCCGAGCGCAGCGCAGGGCTGACGTGCGAATCATCGTCCGGTTTCGGGTGCAGCTGGCGGTTAACCGTCTGGGTAAGCGCCGTGGCTTTATTCACCACTTCGGATTCCGGCAGCGGCAGCGGCGGCGCGTCGTTCCAGATAATTTGCGAGCAATCGAACGGCATGAACGGTGAGTTCTGGCGGGTGTTCCACGTCCCTGGGGTGTGAATATTACACATCCCGGTACCCTTCAGGCGCAGCGTATCCCCCACGCGTACACCGGCTTCATCCAGTTTGTTGACGCTGGTCGCTTCAATGGTTTGCGCCCCTTTGATCCACGACAGGGTGAATTTGATGGGCATATCCAGCGGCACGAAAAGCAGCAGCATGGCTAAGACCAGCGCGGCGCCGCCGGCAATGACCGCGCTGCGCAGCCAGTGCTGAAGCGGGAAATTTGTCACTTCATCATGCAGAGACAGGAAGCGCCCCTGACGCACAACGTGGCGGTCAAGGTAGATATCAATATCGGTTTTCTGCCCTAAGTCTTGCGCAATCCACGGTTGCCAGTGGCGCGGGTAGATCAGATCGATAATACCGAGCGAGATATTGTTGAGATGTTCCTGATCGTTTTCACCGAACAAGCCCCAGCGCTTTGGCGTACCGCGCAGGCAGTGGATCTCTCGCAACGAGGTTTTGGCCGGTGGGGCAAAGAGTCCCCAAAGCCCGGCAGCCAGCAGCAGCACCGCGCCTCCCGCCAGCCAGGGGACAAACACATCCGGCGTGAGCAGGCAGAAAAAAAAGAGCAGGAAGGCCGCGACGATCAGAATGGCTTCACGTATTCCGTCCGGGCGGCTCAGGGCGTACTCTTCATGCGTCTCCTGGCGAATGTTCAGCAGTTCGATCTGCTCAGTCTCTTCGCCACGAATGGAAGCCTGCGTCGAACTCGCGCGCTCCAGCGCAAAACGCGGGGCTTCCTGAAGGTATTCATTCAGCGTATGGCCGTTAAGTGAGATAACCAGGGGCAACGAATCGGTGTGAATCAGCTCAACGCTGTTTTCATCATTAATGTATTGCTCCCAGGACGGGGGCAGATGCACTTCGACGGAATCAAGGTAATAGCGCCATTTATTGGGGTCATCAGTGGTGATGCCATAGCGCGTGATGGAGCGCGTCACGCAGAGCACGGTATCACTTTGCGCATTAAGCTTTAGCGCGACGGGCGCAGCGGTGGCTCCCGTTGGCCCAGGCGTTAACTGAGAACGGTTCAGGATTTCGAGGTAGTTTTCAACCGCATCGCGCTCGTCTTGCGTGAGTTTGCGCGTGCTCGCACCCGCAAATGCATTTAAAAAGGGCAGACGATAACGGCGCTGTACGCGGCGCCTGTACAACCACCCTGCAACCAATGCGCTGGCCAGCATAGCAGCGAGAACAATCAAAATGGTGCTCATGCTTTCCCCATCTTACTTATCTTACAGGTGTAGTCAGTAGCACCTTTACATTGAATGAGAGTCTGTGGTTGGCTATCGGCAAGTATGGAGTCGAACTTGAGCATTCTGAAGCGCATCCCAGTGACCGGTGATGATAGCAAAGCCTGTTATGGCGCGATATCAGCAAATTCCTGGAAACATTTCAACCTCTTGACATTTGTTTTGAATTGAGGATTGATCCCTGCTACGTTGCATAAATGTAAATAAAGAACGATTGACATTGCCGAAACCGTGCGGCATATCGCACAATAACGCCAGTTCTTACTGCTAAGACCCATCACGATGAGCAAACCACTACAAAAACCCACCATTCTGAATGTTGAAACTGTCGCCAAATCGCGTCTGTTTAATATCGAAAGTGTGGACCTGGAGTTCAGCAACGGTGTGCGTCGCGTTTATGAACGTATGCGCCCCTCTTCGCGCGAAGCGGTGATGATTGTTCCCATTGTCGACGATCATCTGATTTTGATCCGCGAATACGCTGTGGGAACGGAATCTTACGAGCTTGGGTTCTCGAAAGGGCTTATCGACCCGGGTGAAACCGTCTTTGAAGCGGCAAACCGTGAGCTGAAAGAAGAGGTCGGCTTCGGGGCCAATGAGCTTTCGTTCCTGAAAAAACTGAGCATGGCGCCGTCCTATTTTTCCAGCAAAATGAATATCGTGGTGGCTGAAGATCTCTATCCTGAATCGCTGGAAGGGGATGAGCCGGAGCCGCTGCCGCAGGTTCGCTGGCCGTTAGCGCACCTGATGGATCTGCTGGAAGACCCTGACTTTAATGAGGCTCGCAACGTGAGCGCGCTGTTCCTGGTCCGGGAGTGGTTGAAGGGGCAGGGGCGACTGTAGTGGCCTGATGCCCTCACCTCAACCCTCTCCCACGGGAGAGGGAGCAAACACAAAAACGGCAACCAGAAGTTGCCGTTTTGCTTTGTTGTCAGAACAACTCGTGCGTTTCGCCGTTATCAATAATCTCTGTCCCCACCTCATGCACCGCCTGTGTGGTTGGCTGCGTGCCCTCGATGAAATACTCTTCGCGACTATTACCGCCGTTGGCGAGCTGACCCGTACTGCGGTCGATATTGACCGTCACTACGCCTGGCGGTGGCGTCAACGGCTGCTCCGGCACGCCTTCAAGAACGGACTTCATGTAGGCGTCCCAGGCCGGCTGCGCGCTCTTCGCGCCGCCTTCGTAGCCGGAAATCTGATCCTTAATCGCGCCGGATGCCGTTGTACGACCTAAGTCACGGCGGTGATCGTCGAAACCGATCCAGACCGATGTCACCACGCCCGGACCGTAGCCGGAGAACCACGCATCTTTCGAGCTGTTAGTTGTCCCCGTTTTGCCGCCGATATCATGGCGCTGCAAATCACGCCCTGCACGCCAGCCTGTACCCTGCCAGCCCGGTTCACCGAAGATGTTGGTGTTCAGCGCGCTTTTGATCAGGAACGACAGCGGCGTGTTGATCACATGCGGGGCATACTCCGGCGCACCGGTTTGTGCCACCAGCGACTGGTTAGCCTGCTCCAGCTGCGGCTGCGGTACAACGCCGTTCGGCTGCTCCTGCGATACGGCAGGGTCTTCCATGTCCTTATTCTCAAGCACGTCAGATTTCGGTGTATTACCGTAAATCACAGGAATATCGCACTCTGCACAGG
The DNA here is from genome assembly GCF_008080435.1 of Enterobacter asburiae. Lineage (GTDB taxonomy): Bacteria > Pseudomonadota > Gammaproteobacteria > Enterobacterales > Enterobacteriaceae > Enterobacter > Enterobacter asburiae_C. The sequence goes on from NZ_VRKN01000014.1 coordinate 43,804, forward strand.
CAATTTTCGGCTTCGCCTCGAACAGCACGCCGCCCTGATCGTTCTCGATCTTGCTGATGAAGTACGGGTCAATCAGGAAGCCGCCGTTGGCCATCACCGAGTACCCGCGTGCAACCTGAAGCGGCGTAAAGGAGGCGGAGCCTAACGCCAGCGACTCGGTGCGAACGATGTTCTGCGCCGGGAAACCGAAGCGCTGCAGATACTCTGCGGCATAGTCGACGCCCATCGCGCGCATGGCACGCACCATCACCACGTTTTTCGACTGTCCCAGGCCCTGACGAAGACGAATGGGACCGGCATATTCCGCAGGTGAGTTCTTCGGCTGCCAGTCGGAACCGGCACCGGCATCCCAGCGGGAAATTGGCACGTCGTTAAGGATGCTGGCGAGGGTCAAGCCTTTATCCATCGCTGCCGTGTAGAGGAACGGTTTGATATTGGAACCGACCTGACGCAGCGCCTGGGTGGCGCGGTTAAATTTGCTCTGGTTGAAATCAAACCCGCCGACCAGGGCCAGGACGGCACCGTTCTGTGGATTGATAGAGACCAGGGCCGAGTTGACGTCCGGCACCTGTGCCAGCCACCAGGCTTCGCCTACCTTGCGCACCCAGATTTGCTGCCCGGTTTGTACCGCATCGGTCACTTTACGCGGCGTAGGGCCTTGCAGCGTATCCGAGCGGTATGGACGCGCCCAGCGGATACCGTCCATACGCAGGGAGACGGAGGTACCGTCCGCGAGCGTCGCAACGGCTTCCTGAGGATCGGCCTGCGTCACCACGGCAGGAAGGAGCGGACCATAGGTTGGCAGCGCCTTCAGCGTGCTGGTGATTTTTTTGCTGTCCCACGCGCCTTCGCCCACTTTCCAGAGCACGTTTGACGGGCCGCGATAGCCGTGACGCATATCGTAGTCCATCACGTTGTTCCGCACCGCCTCCTGAGCCGCCTGCTGGACTTTGCGGGTGACGGTGGTGTACACGCGATAGCCATCTTCATAGGCCTTGTCACCATAACGATTCACCATCTCCTGGCGAACCATTTCGGTCAGGTAAGGTGACGCGAAGGCGATCTCAGGGGCGTGGTAGTTAGCGTCAATGACATCGTTACGCGCCTGGTCGTACTCGCTCTGGCTGATGTAGCCTTCGCTCAGCATACGTGACAGGACGACGTTACGACGCGCGGTGGCGCGATCGAGCGAGTAGAGCGGGTTAAACGTGGACGGCGCTTTCGGCAGACCGGCAATAGTTGCCATTTCGCTTAAGGTGAGTTGCTCAACAGGCTTACCGAAGTACACCTGTGCGGCAGCCCCCACGCCATAGGCGCGGTAGCCCAGGTAGATTTTGTTGAGGTACAGCTCAAGGATTTCGTCTTTGCTCAGCAGCTGCTCAATACGGATCGCAAGGAACACCTCTTTGATCTTACGTATCAGCGTCTTTTCAGGGCTGAGGAAGAAGTTACGCGCCAGCTGCTGCGTAATGGTACTCGCCCCCTGAGAGGCGTGACCAGAGAACAACGCAATGCTCGCGGCACGGAAAATCCCCACCGGATCGACACCGTGGTGCTCGTAAAAACGGCTGTCCTCCGTGGCGATAAAGGCTTTCACCATCACGGGGGGGATTTGGTTTAAGGTCAGCGGAATACGACGCTTCTCGCCATACTGCGCCATCAGCTCGCCATCGGCGCTATAGACCTGCATCGGGATCTGGAGTCGCACATCGCGAAGCGTGGCGACATCAGGTAGCTGTGGCTCAATATATTTGTACAAACCGTAAATCGAGCCTGCTCCCAGCAGAATGCAACAGACTGCAAGGATGAATAAATACTTTACGAACTTCACCGGAGATTTCCCATTTGGTTTCACTTGGGCAGTTTCTAAACAATCGCGCGGTAGTATAAAGGCAAGCCTGATTCATTGATATAGCCGTCAAGGCGACGGGCGATAAGGAGATCGTGAAGCATGGCTTTCAAAACATGGCAGACGGGCGTTCATATTCAACAGGATAGGGTGCTGATCGTCGCGTTGGCCCGGGAGAAGTCCGGCTGGTGCTTGCGCCGCTGGTGGGCGATTCCTCTGGCCGAAGGCATCATTCGTGACGGCAAAATTTGTCAGCCAGAACAGCTGGTTGATGCGTTACGCGACTGGCGGAAAACGCTGCCGCACTACCACCGGGTGTTCCTCTCTTTCCCGGCAGCACGCACCCTGCAACGGTCGCTCCCTCGCCCGACCGTTGCGCTGCGCGACAGCGAGCAGCTCTCATGGCTTGGCGCGGCGCTCGCACGCGAACTGGAGATGTCTGCCGATACGCTCTGTTTCGATTACGCGCAGGACACCTTCAGCAATTCCTTTCACGTGACTGCCGCGCAAAACAACGAGGTTGATACCCTTCTGGCGCTGGCGAAAACGCTGCGTTTGCGGCTGGTGGCCATTACTCCGGATGCCAGCGCGCTGGCGAATCTTCTTCCTGCGGTGGCGCCAGCGACGTGCATCGCCTGGCGGGACGATCGGCAGTGGCTGTGGGCGATGCGCCACCAGTGGGGACGCCGCTTTACTACAGAAGCCGAAAACGTGGCTGAGCTGTCGGCGCTGCTGGCGCTTGGTCCGGATGACATCGCACGGTTTGATAACCGACGTGACCCGTGGGAAATCCTGGAACGCTGCCATGCCCCACTACCGGACTGCGGCGCAGATTATACCGTTGCGCTGGCGTTGGCCATGAGTGAGGTGCCCGGATGAGCATCATGAACTTTCTGCCCTGGCGACAGCAGCGGCGCGCGCGTTGCCTGCGTTTCTGGGGCGCAATGTGTGTCGGCACCGTGCTGTTGATGTTCGTGGTCATTTTCTGTCTGCGGATAAACCCTCTTATGAGACTGCACGCGCTGCAAACGGATCTGACGGGAATGCAGTCCGTGCAGCGCGCGCTTATCTCCCGGCAGAGACCCGGCGCACAAGCGCAGACACTTCAACGACGCGCATGGCAACCGGTGCTGGAATCCCTTTCCCGCGCCATTCCGGCACAGGTCTGGCTGACAGAGCTGCGCTATCAGCCTCCTGCGCTGATGTTGAGCGGGTATGCCATAACCCTGCCGGCCCTGTCTGCTCTGCGCGATGCGCTTGGCCAAATAGCGGGTTTTACGGCCGGGACGGCGGGTGAGCTTCGGCAGGACAGCCAGGGGCGCTGGATGTTCACCCTTCATCTTAAAAGCGAGGGGTAACGCGTGGATACCCTGTTAGAACGCTGGTGCGAAAGCCGTCTCTGGAATCGGGTGCTCTTCTGGTGTCTGGGGAGTCTTCTGGCCGGACTGGCTGCGTGGGGCACCTTGCTCAGGCCGGTAGACAGGCAGTGTGCTGAACGACAACGCCAGCTGATTCAGGACGCGAGGACTAACGCAGCGTTATGGCCTGCCGTCAGAAAGGTGCCGTTTCGTCCGGATACAACGGAATCACGGGAGCTGACGCCGTTTTCCCCGCTCGATTTTCAGGACGATGACACGACGCTGGTTCACTGGAAGCCGCTGCAGAACGGAGGAGAACTGATGCTGGAGGTTGAGTGGCAGGCACTCCCGGGGCTTTTTTCCCGGCTGGCGCAGCGGGATGTGCAGATCGCCGCTTTCGCGATTGCGCCACAAGGTACGGCGTTGCGCCTGCGGCTGGAGCTGGAACATGCGAAATAGCGCGCGATATTTGCTGGTTTGCTCAGCGCTGCTATTGACCGGCATGCGCGATCCGTTTTGCCCGCCGGACGATCCCTGCGCTATTGGCGAGCTGGCGCAGTGGCACTATCGCGGCATGGTGGGAGGACAGAATGCTATCGGCATTTTACAGGATGGGCAAAAGCGCTGGTACCGGCTGAAAACGCATGAGCGCTTTCCGGCAGGCTGGACGATAACAGCCATCAATGAAACGGAACTGGTTGTTGATGTGGGTGACACATGTGAACCAGGAAAATGGACGTGGCAACGAGAAGGAACGGACAAGAATGAATTTACGGGTAATGCTGTGGCTGCTGGCGTTCAGCCATCCGCTGTGGGCCGCCGCGCCAAAGCCGGTCACGCTGGTGGTGGATGATGTTCCTGTGGTCCAGTTGCTGCAGAGCCTGGTCACACAGGAGAGCCGTAATCTGGTGATATCGCCTGATGTCGGCGGCACGCTTTCACTTAACCTGACGCGCGTCCCCTGGCGGCAAGCGTTACAGACGGTTGTCACCAGCGCTGGCCTCGTTTTGCGAGAGGAGGGCGGCATTTTTTACGTGCATACCGCAGCCTGGCAGCGTGAACAGCAGGAACGTTCAGAACAGGAGCGGGCGCGTCGACAGCTTGATGCGCCGCTGGTGTCTCACAGCATCCCTTTTTCCTATGCCGATGCTGGAGAGCTGCAAAAAGCCGCGGAAAAACTCCTGAGCCCGAAGGGGAGTTTATCTGTCGACAAACGTACCAACCGGCTGCTAATTCGGGATAACCAGACGGTGGTGGATACCCTGCTGCGTTGGGCCGCTCAGATGGATATTCCCGTCGAACAGGTCGAGCTGGCGGCGCATATTGTGACCATTAATGAAAAAAGTCTGCGTGAGCTGGGAGTGAAGTGGAATCTCGCCGACGCCACCGACGCGGGTAAGGTTGGTCAGCTCACCACGCTTGGCAGCGATCTTTCCGTCGCCAGCGCCACCAGCCACGTCGGTTTTAACATCGGACGAATCAATGGTCGGCTGCTGGATCTTGAGCTCTCTGCGCTGGAGCAAAAACAGCAGGTCGATATCATCGCCAGCCCGCGGCTGCTGGCCTCGCATATGCAACCGGCCAGCATCAAGCAGGGGAGTGAAATTCCGTATCAGGTCTCAAGCGGTGAAAGCGGCGCCACCTCCGTTGAGTTTAAGGAGGCGGTATTAGGGATGGAGGTCACGCCGGTGGTATTACCGGGGGGACGCGTGCGCCTGAAATTGCACATCAGTGAAAATATGCCGGGACAGGTTCTGCAGCAGGCTGACGGTGAAACGCTGGCTATCGACAAACAAGAGATAGAAACCCAGGTGGAGGTAAAAAGTGGAGAAACGCTGGCGTTGGGCGGAATTTTTTCGCAGAAGAACAAAACCGGCAGTGACAGTGTGCCGGGGCTGGGAAAAATCCCCTGGCTTGGGCAGCTTTTTCGCCACGATGGGAAGGATAATGAACGGCGCGAGTTAGTGGTGTTTATTACACCACGCCTGGTCGGTATTCGCTGACGGGTAACGATCCCCGCAATGATTTTGCATTCAGTTTGTTGCAGATGTTTGACGTGGGGCATGAATTAGCATACAAGGAGTACCGATTTGAGTTGGACTTACGTCTTATTACCTTATGCGCCCGACGCGGTGATTTAATCAGTTGCCAAACAAGCCGGAGTATTGAGATAATTTTTAGTCTGACTCTCGCTCTATTGCATATGAGGTTTCAGTTCATGTCCTGCTACGCTGAGTGTCTGCGCAGCGGGGATTACCATTAACGAATAGTCTTAGTAGTACCGATAAAATGGCAGAGAAACGCAATATCTTTCTGGTTGGGCCTATGGGTGCCGGCAAAAGCACTATTGGGCGTCAGTTAGCTCAACAACTCAATATGGAATTTTACGATTCTGATCAAGAGATTGAGAAACGAACCGGAGCTGATGTGGGCTGGGTTTTCGACGTAGAAGGCGAAGAAGGTTTCCGTGACCGAGAAGAAAAAGTGATCAACGAACTCACGGAAAAACAGGGCATCGTTCTGGCAACAGGCGGCGGCTCTGTGAAATCTCGCGAAACCCGCAACCGTCTCTCCGCCCGTGGCGTAGTGGTCTATCTTGAGACGACCATCGAGAAACAGCTGGCACGTACGCAGCGCGATAAAAAGCGCCCGCTGCTGCAGGTTGAAACGCCACCACGCGAAGTTCTGGAAGCGTTGGCCGATGAACGCAATCCGCTGTATGAAGAGATTGCCGATGTGACCATTCGTACTGACGACCAGAGCGCTAAAGTGGTTGCAAACCAGATTATTCATATGCTGGAAAGCAACTGATTCTGGCTTTATATACACTCGCCTGCGGGTAAAAGCATTAAAGGTGGATGTCGCGTCATGGAGAGGATTACAGTTACTCTCGGGGAACGTAGTTACCCTATCACCATCGCGGCTGGTTTGTTTAACGACCCAGCTTCCTTTTTACCACTGAAAGCGGGTGATCAGGCGATGCTGGTCACCAATGAGACGCTGGCTCCGCTTTATCTCGACCGTGTACGCCACCTGCTTGAGCAGGCGGGCGTAAAAGTCGACAGTGTGATTCTCCCCGATGGCGAGCAGTATAAAAGCCTGACGGTACTGGATACCGTCTTTACCGCATTGCTGCAAAAACCGCACGGTCGCGATACAACACTGCTTGCCCTGGGCGGCGGTGTTGTGGGCGATCTGACCGGCTTTGCGGCCGCAAGCTATCAACGTGGCGTCCGTTTTATTCAAATCCCGACCACGTTGCTGTCCCAGGTCGACTCCTCTGTGGGTGGCAAAACGGCAGTCAACCATCCGCTCGGCAAAAACATGATTGGCGCGTTCTACCAGCCCGCATCGGTGGTGGTGGATCTCGACTGTCTGAAAACCCTGCCGAAGCGCGAACTGGCCTCTGGTCTGGCGGAAGTGATCAAATACGGCATTATTCTGGATGGCGAGTTCTTTAGCTGGCTTGAAGAGAATATGGATGCGCTGCTGTGCCTGGATGAGGCTAAACTGGCATACTGCATTCGTCGTTGTTGTGAGCTGAAAGCAGAAGTTGTCGCAGCAGACGAGCGTGAAACGGGCTTACGTGCTTTACTGAATCTGGGGCATACGTTTGGTCACGCGATTGAAGCCGAAATGGGTTACGGTAACTGGCTGCACGGTGAAGCCGTTGCGGCCGGAATGGTAATGGCTGCCCGCACCTCAGAACGTCTCGGGCAGTTCACACCGGAAGAGACGGCACGCATCATTGCGCTGCTTGAACGTGCAGGTTTGCCGGTGACCGGACCGCAGGAGATGTCGGCGCAAGCGTATTTACCCCACATGATGCGCGATAAAAAAGTATTGGCAGGTGAGATGCGTCTTGTACTCCCGCTTGCAATAGGGAAGAGTGAAGTGCGCGGCGGAGTGCCGCACGATGTCGTTCTTGGCGCTATCGCTGATTGTCAGCAGGCGTAACAACTAGAAAGGTCAGGCCACTGTCGCAGGTGGTCGTTTAGCTTCAGGTGAAATGCAAAGTCGTTAGCATAAGCCTTTGAGTGGGGTGTTAAATGGATGAATTCAAACCAGAAGACGAGCTGAAACCCGATCCCAGCGATCGTCGCACTGGTCGTTCTCGTCAATCTTCAGAACGTGATAACGAGCCGCAGATCAACTTTGACGATGTTGATCTGGATGCAGACGATCGTCGCCCTTCGCGCAGCCGCAACGCGCACGAAGAGCGAGCAGAAGAGGATTATGAGTCCGAAGAAGATTCAATGGACGAACAGCCTGTAGAGCGTCGCCCGCGTAAACGTAAAAAAGCCGCTGCGCCGAAACCGGCTTCCCGCCAGTACATTATGATGGGCCTTGGCGTTCTGGTGCTTGTGCTGCTGATTGTCGGCATTGGCTCCGCGCTTAAAGCACCGTCAACGAACTCAACCGAGCAAACTGCTTCCGCTGAGAAGAGCATCAACCTGTCCGGTAACGATGCGACCAATCAGGCGAATGGCGCACAGCCTGCACCGGGTGCGACGTCCGCAGAGCAGACCGCAGGTAACACCACAGCGCCGCAGGATGTTTCTCTGCCGCCCGTTTCTTCAACCCCTGCTCAGGGTCAGGCACCTGCTACGTCTGAAGGCCAGCAGCGCGTAGAAGTTCAGGGAGACCTGAACAATGCGCTGACGCAGCCGCAGAACCAGCAGCAGGTTGATAACGTCGTGGTTAACTCCACGCTGCCAACTGAGCCGGCAACCGTTGCACCGGTTCGCGGTGGTAACGCTCAGCCACAAACGGCTGTGACGGAAACCAAACCGCGCCAGACGCAAACTGCAACACGTCCTGAACGTAAGCAGGCGGTGATTGAGCCTAAGCGTGAAACCAAACCTCAGGCAGTCGTCAAAGCGCCTGAAGTGAAAGCCGTACCGGCACAGCCGAAACACACCGAAACGGCTGCGGTGAGCGAGCCCGCTAAAGCGCCAGTCACGCAGACTGCGCCAAAAGCAACGGCGACCACAACGGCACCGGCTGCCACAGCTGCACCTGCAGCAACGGCTCCAGCAGCCACGGCAACAGCCTCCAGCAGCGCCGCAGGCAAAACTGCAGGTAACGTTGGCTCGCTGAAGTCTGCGCCATCCAGCAACTACACGCTGCAGCTGAGCAGTTCGTCTAACTATGACAACCTCAACAGCTGGGCGAAGAAATCAAATCTGAAAAACTATGTTGTTTATCAGACGACCCGTAACGGTCAACCGTGGTATGTGCTGGTCAGCGGTGTTTATACGTCCAAAGATGAAGCGAAACGTGCCGTGGCGGCACTGCCAGCTGATGTTCAGGCAAAAAATCCCTGGGCGAAGCCGATTCATCAGGTTCAGGCCGATCTGAAGTAATGTTTAAAGCGCAGGATGCTGTCGGAGCTTTCTCCACAGCCGGAGAAGGTGTAATCAGTTAGTCAGCATGAAAAAAAATCGCGCTTTTCTGAAATGGGCAGGGGGGAAATACCCCCTGCTCGATGATATTAAAAAGCACCTGCCTAAAGGCGAGTGTCTTATCGAGCCTTTCGTGGGTGCGGGATCGGTGTTCCTCAACACCGATTTTTCTCGTTATATCCTGGCGGATATCAACAACGACCTTATCAGCCTCTATAACATCGTTAAGCTGCGTACCGAAGAGTATGTCGCAGAGGCGCGCAAACTGTTTACGCCGGAGAATAATCACCCGGACGTTTACTACCAGTTCCGCACTGAGTTTAATCAGAGCAAGGATCCGTTCCGCAGAGCGCTACTGTTTCTCTATCTCAACCGCCATGGTTACAACGGCCTGTGCCGGTATAACCTGCGCGGGGAATTTAACGTGCCGTTTGGTCGCTATAAGCGCCCGTATTTCCCGCAGGACGAGCTGTATCACTTTGCCGAAAAAGCGCAGAACGCAGAGTTTCATTGCCTCTCCTATGAAGAGTGTATGGAACTGGCAGGCGTAAACTCGGTGGTCTACTGTGACCCGCCTTACGCCCCCTTGTCTGCAACGGCGAATTTCACCGCTTATCACACCAACAGCTTCAGCCCGGCTGAACAGGCTCGTCTGGCGGAGATGGCGGAAAAGCTGGTCAGCAAAAGAATTCCGGTGTTAATTTCGAATCACGATACCCCTGATACGCGCGAATGGTACAAAGCCGCGAAGCATTTTCAGGTCAAAGTGCGGCGTAGCATTAGCAGCAACGGCGGCACACGTAAAAAGGTGGACGAACTTCTGGCTCTTTATCGCCCCTGAGCCGTTTTGCCCGCCGGTAAACACATTTCAAGGAGAAGCGGATGAAACAGTTTTTGATTGCTCCCTCAATTCTGTCGGCCGATTTTGCCCGCCTGGGTGAAGACACCGCCAAAGCTCTCGCGGCTGGCGCAGATGTCGTCCATTTCGACGTTATGGACAACCACTACGTCCCGAATCTGACCATTGGCCCAATGGTGCTCAAGGCATTACGTAACTATGGCATTACCGCACCGATTGACGTTCACCTGATGGTGAAACCTGTTGATCGCATCGTGCCTGACTTCGCCGCAGCGGGTGCCAGCATCATCACTTTCCATCCGGAAGCCTCTGAACACGTGGACCGCACGCTGCAGCTGATCAAAGAGAACGGCTGTAAGGCGGGGCTGGTGTTTAACCCGGCCACGCCGCTGAGCTATCTCGACTATGTCATGGACAAGCTGGACGTGATCCTGCTGATGTCCGTTAACCCGGGCTTTGGCGGTCAGTCGTTTATCCCCCACACGCTGGATAAGCTGCGTGAAGTGCGCCGTCGTATTGATGAGTCAGGTTACGATATTCGTCTGGAAGTGGACGGCGGTGTGAAAGTGAATAACATTGGTGAAATTGCGGCAGCGGGTGCGGATATGTTCGTTGCCGGTTCGGCAATTTTCGACCAACCGGATTACAAAAAAGTCATTGATGAAATGCGCCGCGAGCTGGCGAAGGTAAGTCATGGATAAATTGCAGGCAATTCGGGGTGTGGCATTCGACCTCGACGGCACGCTGGTCGACAGCGCGCCGGGCTTAACGAGCGCCGTAGACCAGGCGCTGTACGCACTTGAACTCCCCGTTGCGGGTGAAGAGCGCGTGGTAACGTGGATTGGCAACGGTGCCGATGTCCTGATGGAACGTGCGTTGACGTGGGCTCGCCAGGAGCGCGCGTCGCAGCGTTCCGCGCAGGGTAAACCGAGCGTTGACCACGCTGACATCCCTAAGGATGAGCAACTGCGTATTCTGCGCAAACTGTTCGATCGTTTCTACGAAGAGATCGTCGAGGAGGGCAGTTTCCTGTTCCCGGACGTTCAGGAAACGCTGAGCGCGCTGCACGCGAAGGGCATCCTGCTGGGGCTGGTCACGAACAAACCAACCCCATTCGTTGCGCCTCTGCTGGAAGCGCTGGATATCGCGAAGTATTTCTCCGTGATTGTGGGCGGCGATGACGTGCAGAACAAAAAGCCGCATCCGGAACCGCTGTTGCTGGTGGCAGGAAAATTATCCTTAACGCCTGCGGAGCTGCTCTTTGTCGGGGATTCGCGCAATGATATTCTGGCTGCCCGTGCGGCAGGGTGTCCTTCCGTCGGTTTAACCTATGGCTACAACTACGGTGAGGCCATCACGCTAAGTGAGCCGGATGTGGTCTTCGACCACTTCAAAGATTTGTTGCCCGCACTCGGGCTTTCGTACAGTGAACATCAGGAATTGAATAATGACTAAGCCCATCGTTTTTAGTGGCGCACAGCCTTCAGGTGAATTGACCATTGGTAACTACATGGGTGCGTTACGTCAGTGGGTCAGCATGCAGGATGACTACCATTGCATTTACTGCATCGTCGATCTCCACGCGATTACCGCGCGTCAGGATCCTGAGAAGCTGCGTAAAGCCACCCTGGATACCCTGGCGCTGTACCTGGCCTGCGGCATCGATCCTGAGAAAAGCACCATTTTCGTTCAGTCTCACGTGCCAGAGCACGCGCAGCTGGGCTGGGCGCTGAACTGCTACACCTATTTCGGCGAGCTGAGCCGCATGACCCAGTTCAAGGATAAATCCGCGCGCTACTCTGAAAACATCAACGCCGGTCTGTTCGACTATCCGGTGCTGATGGCGGCAGACATCCTGCTGTATCAAACCAATCAGGTGCCGGTGGGTGAAGACCAGAAGCAGCACCTGGAGCTGAGCCGCGACATCGCCCAGCGCTTTAACGCTATTTACGGCGATGTGTTTAAAGTGCCAGAGCCGTTTATTCCGAAATCCGGCGCGCGCGTGATGTCGCTGCTGGAGCCGACCAAAAAGATGTCCAAGTCTGACGATAACCGCAACAACGTTATCGGTCTGCTGGAAGATCCGAAATCCGTTGTCAAAAAGCTCAAGCGCGCAGTCACCGACTCCGACGAGCCGCCTGTTGTGCGCTACGATGTGCAGAACAAAGCGGGCGTCTCCAACCTGCTGGATATCCTCTCCGGCGTGACCGGCCAGAGCATTTCTGAGCTGGAACAGCACTTCGAAGGCAAGATGTACGGCCACCTGAAAGGTGAAGTGGCAGACGCCGTTTCCGGGATGCTGACCGAGCTGCAGGAGCGCTATAACCGCTATCGCAACGACGAAGCTTTCCTGCAGAAGGTGATGAAAGACGGCGCGGAAAAAGCCAGCGCGCGCGCGTCCGAAACCCTGAAAGCGGTGTATGAAGCGATCGGGTTTGTTGCGAAGCCGTAGGTAAAAGCAAAACGGTAACCATGTTACCGTTTTTAGGGTTTGTTCCCTCTCCCCGTGGGAGAGGGTCAGGGTGAGGGCATCAGGCCGCACTTCCCTAAACTAAAAAACCGGGAAGCCCCGGTTTTTTTTACGCCTGAAAAACGCTTACTGCTGCGCCGCCGGGCCGCAACCGCCGATGATCTTCGAAATGGAGATCGCCGGGTGCAGCAGGTAATCGTAGCTGCAGTTATTTTTGGTGTTCTGTACGTGACCGGTGCAGGCAGTCAGAGTCGATAACAGGCCAACCAGAACGGCGGCTTTTGCCAGTTTGAACATACGCATTCCTTGTCTTAAAAACGAAAATTGGATGTAACTCAAGGGAATAAAGGGAAAATTTCCACTTCGGGGCGGTATGTTATCGACAGCGGTAAGAGGGGAGTAGTCCGCTTAAGGACTACTCTGGAAAGGAATAATATGCGTTAGTGATTCGAGAACCAGTTCAGCTTGTCGCGCAGTTCAACCACACGGCCCACCACAATCAGCGCCGGGCTTTCAACCTGCTGCGCAAGTTCACCGAGCTGCGTCAGCACGCCATTCACCACGCGTTGCTTGATGGACGTACCGTTTTCCACCAGCGCAACGGGCATATCAGCCTCCATGCCGTGCTCCAGCAGTTTCGCCTGAATCGTCGCGGCCTGGTTCAACCCCATATAGAACACCAGCGTCTGCTTTTCGGCGGCCAGGTTATGCCAGTCCAGCTCGCTGCCGGTTTTCAGGTGCCCCGTCACCAGACGCACGCTCTGGGCGTAGTCGCGGTGGGTCAACGGAATGCCAGAGTAAGCTGAGCAGCCGGACGCCGCCGTAATGCCCGGCACCACGGAGAACGGAATGCCCGCGTCACACAGGGTTTCCAGCTCCTCGCCACCGCGACCAAAGATAAACGGATCGCCACCCTTCAGGCGCACCACGCGTTTGCCTTTTTGCGCCTCGCGCAGCAGGATCTGGTTAATCTCCTCCTGCGGCACGCAGTGATAGCCCGCCCGTTTGCCAACGAATACGCGGTCGGCATCGCGGCGCACCAGGTTCATGATGTCATCGGAGACCAGGCGATCGTAAACCACGATATCGGCCTGTTGGATCTGCTGTAGACCTTTGAGCGTCAACAAGCCCGCATCGCCCGGGCCAGCGCCCACCAGCACCACTTCGCCGTGATGGTCCAGCGGTTCAGAGAATAACTGCGCCGTTGTCTCTTCAACCGCTTTGCTGTCCTGATTGGCCAGCGACTGCGCCAGCCTGTCGTTCACAAAGAATTTTTCCCAGAAGCGACGGCGCTCGCCAACGGTCGAGAAGGTTTGCTTCACGCGGGAGCGGAGCTGCCCGGCGTAATGGGCAATCTGACCAAGATGCTGAGGCAGCACGGCCTCCAGTTTTTCCCGCAGCAGGCGGGCGAGAACCGGCGAGCGTCCGCCGGACGACACCGCGATCATCAGCGGCGAGCGGTCGATAATCGACGGCATGATAAAGCTGGCCTCTTTCGGCGCATCCACCACGTTGCAGAAGATACGGCGTACCTCGCAGGCATCGCTAACGCGCTGGTTCACTTCATCGTCATCCGTAGCGGCAATCGTCAGCCAGCAGCTATCGAGCAGGGATTCATCAAACTTCCCCTGCACCAGCGTGAGCATCCCTTCCTGGGCCCAGACCTCAAACTGTGGGGCAAAGGCGAGGGCGTTGACGGTCAGTCGCGCGCCAGCCTCTAACAGCAGGCGCGCTTTGCGTTCAGCCACGTCGCCGCCGCCCACGAGCAGGCAGTCGCGGTTGCGTAATTGACAAAAAATCGGCAGGTGATCCACGACGTTACCTCGCAGCATGCATGGAGGGGGTAAGAATTGACGTCAGGATAACAGCAGGAATCGTACAGAACATACGACTTTCCTGCCGCTATCCCTAAAAGGGCGGAGGTTAGCCTTTCAGTTGCACCTTGCCGTCCTTCACGCGAGCGTCGTAGTGCTTCACTGAATGACTCTCATCTTCCATGCAGTAGCCATCGCTTAAGCGGAAACGCTGCTTTTTCAGCGGGCTGGCGACCCACAGTTCGCCCTGATGCTCGGCAATCAAGCCGCGGGAGAGTACGCTGGCCTCGAAGAACGGGTCGATATTGCTGATGGCAAAAACCTGTTCATCGTGGCGAGGGCGGAAAATCGCGACCTGCTCGTTGCCCAGCAGCGCGCATACGCCGGTGGCCGGGATGATGTCGTTAATATCGCAAATGTTTATCCACTGGCTCATGCGTTTTCCTCCACCAGCGTGACCGGAATACGTTCATACGGTGTCGCCGGACGATGCTGTTCACGCTCCGGCACAACCTGTACGTTCGGGTCGCGCTGGGTGCTGTTGATAAAGTGTTTGAAGCGCGTCTGCGCCGCCGGGGTGTTGACGGTTTCCGTCCACTCGCAGATCACCGCCTCGCGCAGGCGCGCCATCTCAGCTTCCAGATGTTCGTTCAGGCCAAGCTTGTCGTCGATGATGACCGATTTCAGGTAGTCGATGCCACCTTCCAGGTTATCGAGCCAGGAAGCGGTACGGGTCAGCTTATCGGCGGTACGAATGTAGAACATCATGAAGCGGTCGAGATACTGAATCAGCGTGTCGCGATCGAGATCCGCCGCCAGCAGGTCCGCATGGCGTGGTTTCATCCCGCCGTTGCCGCAGACGTACAGGTTCCAGCCTTTCTCGGTGGCGATGATACCCACGTCTTTACCCTGCGCTTCCGCACATTCGCGGGTACAGCCGGAGACGCCAAACTTCATTTTGTGCGGGGTGCGGATGCCTTTGTAACGGTTCTCCAGCTCCACGCCGAAGCCCACGCTGTCGCCCACGCCGTAGCGGCACCAGGTGCTGCCCACGCAGGTTTTTGCCATGCGCAGCGCTTTGGCATACGCGTGGCCGGTTTCGAAACCCGCTTCAATCAGCTGACGCCAGATTTCCGGCAGGTCGTCTTTCTGCGCGCCAAACAGGCCGATACGCTGGGAGCCGGTGATTTTGGTGTAGAGATTAAATTCACGGGCGATACGGCCCACGGCCACCAGCCCTTCCGGCGTAATTTCGCCACCGGCGGAACGTGGAATAACGGAGTAGGTGCCGTCTTTCTGGATGTTGGCCAGGAAGTTGTCGTTGGTGTCCTGCAGAGGCGTATGCTCGGGCTTGAGCACGTACTCATTCCAGCAGGAGGCCAGCAGGGAGCCAACGGTCGGTTTACACACTTCACAGCCGTAACCCTGGCCGTGCTTCGCCAGCAGTTCGTCGAAGGACTTAATGCCTTCCACGCGGATCAGGTGGTACAGCTCCTGGCGAGAATACGCGAAGTGCTCGCACAGGTTGTTGTTCACTTCGATGCCCTGTTTCGCCAGCTCGGCGTTCAGCACTTGAGTGACCAGCGGAATACAGCCGCCGCAGCCGGTACCGGCTTTGGTTTCCGCTTTCAGCGCCGCCACGGTGTGGCAGCCTTTGTTGATGGCGGAGATCAGCATGCCTTTGGTGACGTCGAAGCAGGAGCAAATCTGCGCGCTGTCCGGCAGTTTATCCACGCCGATAGACGGCTTGCCGCTGGAGGCATGCGCCGGGAGGATCAGCGCGTCCGGGTTTTCCGGCAGTTCGATAGCGTTCAGCACCAGCTGGAGCAGGTTGCCGAAGTCGCTGGTGTCGCCCACCAGCACCGCGCCGAGCAGGGTTTTATTGTCCGGGCTGACGATGAGGCGCTTATAGACTTCTTTGCTTTCGTCGAGATAGACATAGCTGCGGGAATTCGGCGTGCGGCCGTGCGCATCGCCAATACCGCCCACGTCCACGCCCAGCAGCTTCAGCTTGGCGCTCATGTCGGCGCCAGTAAACGCGTTTTCGCTGCCGAGGATATGGTCCACGGCGACCTGCGCCATTTTGTAGCCCGGCGCCACCAGGCCGTATACGCGGTTGTTCCAGCTGGCGCATTCGCCAATCGCGTAGATATCCGGATCGGAGGTCTGGCAGGCGTCGTTGATCATGATCCCGCCGCGCTGCGCCACGGCCAGACCGCACTGGGTGGCCATTTTGTCGCGCGGGCGAATACCGGTGGAGAAGACGATGAAGTCCACTTCCAGCTCGCTGCCGTCGGCAAAGCGCATGGTTTTGCGTGCTTCAGTACCTTCCTGGACGATCTCTTTGGTGTTCTTGCTGGTGTGAACCTTCACGCCCATGCTTTCGATTTTACGCTTAAGCTGGTCACCGCCCATGTGGTCCAGCTGTTCGGCCATCAGCATCGGGGCAAATTCGATGACGTGGGTTTCAACGCCGAGGTTTTTCAGCGCGCCTGCCGCTTCCAGACCCAGCAGACCGCCGCCGACGACCGCGCCGCGTTTGCTGCGTCGTGCGCAGTTTTCGATGGCTTTAAGGTCTTCAATGGTACGGTAGACGAAGCAATCCTGAGTTTCTGAGCCTTTGATAGGCGGGATCCACGGATAGGAGCCCGTCGCCATGATCAGCTTGTCGTAAAAAACCGTACGCCCGGCGCTGGAGTGGATCACTTTTTCCTGACGGTTGATGGTGATAGCGCGTTCGCCCACCAGCACGTTTACGCCATGCTTCTCGTAGAAACCTTCACGCACCAGAGAGAGCTCTTCGGCGGTATGGTGGGAGAAGTAGGAAGACAAGTGCACACGGTCGTACGCCTTGCGGGGTTCTTCACAGAACACGGTAATATTGAACTGCTCAGCATCGGCCTTATCGAGTAGATCCTCGATAAAGCGGTGGCCGACCATGCCGTTACCGATGATAGCGAGTCTGATTTTGCTCATTATTGCCTCGATTTCTTTTCTATTATTGCCTACCTTAACGATTCAGCAGGGGCGCTTATTGATGCAAATCAAATACGTCTTCGCCTACTCCTTAGGTGGTATGCGACTGATTTGTCAGGATTTTTATAAGTGGCGGAAATCGCAGGCTTTTCGTTCTCGTTGAATTTGTGTACAAATCAGGGGTGGTTTTGCAAAAATTGATACGCCTGAATATCAGCGGCGTTTTTTAGGGGAAGGGTATGTCTACAACACCGTTATGGCTTGTTCAGAATGTTCGTTTACCGGGTCGGGAAGGGTTGTGGCAACTTGCCATTGAGAACGGGCGATTTGGTGACATCACCCCGATGGACGATACCCACGCCGAAAGTTATGAAGTCTTGAACGCGCGCGGTGGGCTCGCTATCCCGCCGTTCATTGAGCCGCATATCCATCTTGATACAACCCAGACGGCGGGTGAGCCGAACTGGAACCAGTCCGGCACGCTGTTCGAAGGCATTGAGCGCTGGGCGGAGCGCAAGGCGTTGCTCAGTCATGAGGATGTTAAGGCGCGCGCCTGGAAAACGCTGAAGTGGCAAATTGCCAACGGCATCCAGTTTGTCCGTACCCATGTGGATGTCTCCGACCCGACACTGACCGCCCTTAAGGCGATGCTGGAGGTGAAGCAGGAGGTTGCCCCGTGGGTGACGCTGCAAATCGTCGCGTTCCCGCAGGAAGGTATTCTCTCTTACCCGAACGGCGCGGCGCTGCTGGAAGAGGCGTTAAAACTGGGGGCCGACGTGGTAGGGGCGATCCCACACTTCGAGTTCACCCGCGAGTATGGCGTGCAGTCGCTGCATATCGCTTTTGATTTGGCGAAGAAGTATGACCGTCCGCTGGATATCCACTGCGATGAAATCGACGACGAACAGTCGCGGTTTGTCGAGACGGTGGCAACCCTGGCGTATGAGGCCGGCATCGGTCCACGCGTGACGGCCAGCCATACCACCGCCATGCACTCCTACAACGGCGCTTACACCTCGCGGCTCTTCCGTCTGCTAAAAATGTCCGGGATTAACTTCGTTGCTAACCCGCTGGTCAATATTCACCTGCAGGGGCGCTTTGATGACTATCCGAAGCGCCGCGGCATCACCCGGGTGAAAGAGCTGCAGGATGCGGGCATTAACGTCTGCTTCGGTCATGACGACGTCTTCGACCCGTGGTATCCGCTTGGCACTGGCAACATGCTGCAGGTGCTACATATGGGGCTACACGTCTGTCAGATGATGGGCTACCCGCAAATCGACAGCGGCCTGAATCTGGTAACCCATAACAGCGCCCGTACCTTTGGCCTGAGCGATTACGGTATTGCAACGGGAAACCCGGCGAACCTGATTATTCTGCCTGCGGAGAGCGGGTTTGAAGCGGTGCGCTGTCAGGTGCCGGTGCGCTGGTCAATACGTCAGGGACGCGTGATCGCCACGACGCAGCTGGCACAGACGTGGATCCAGATGGATATCGGGGGTGAAGAGGTAAGCTTTGCCAGAAACAGCCCCTCTGCCGAGCGCAAAGGGGCGTAAGGATCAGTGAGACGCCGCTGCCATGTTGTGCTGGCGGTGGCGGGTCACGAAGCCCAGAATGAAGCACATGATAAACACCACGGCGTACAGGCCGTTAGCGGTGTGCAGCGCCGCCAGCGGGCCGCTGTGGGCCACGATCGGGCCAGTGACCACGAAGGTCAGCATGGTGCCGATGGTGCCGCAGGTCAGGACGAAGTTAACCAGCTTCGGCGAGGCCACTTTGGTCTGCAGGGAGCCCAGGGTGATGATCGAGGTATAAATGGCGCTGGAGAAGAAGCCCAGGGTCAGAATGAACCACGGCATATGTTCCGGTGAACCGTTGATGAACAGGTACATCAGCACGGTCGCCATGCCCGCCAGCACGGTCAGAATGCGCTGCAGGTCGAAGAAGCGCAGGATGAAGCTAAACGCCCACATGCCGAACATGTAAGACATCCAGAAATCGCTCACCAGTTGACCCGCATCGTTCAGGCTCATGCCCAGACCTTTTGCGTATTCCGGAACCCAGGAGATAAAGCCCAGCTGCCCCAGGATGTAGCACAGGGCGGCGATGGAGAGGAACAGCACGCCGATGCCCCATTTTTCTTTCGCAACGGGCTCTGCGGTGGTTTGCGCTTTCTTACCCAGCACCGGGAACTCACAGCCGAAGGTCAGAATAAAGATCGCCACGTAAACCAGACCGATGCAGGCATAAACCCAGTACCACTCGATGCTGCGCGCCAGCAGAACGGCCGCGACCATCGGGAAAATCATTCCGGCCATGCTGAAGAAGGAGTCGGTAAACAGCAGACGCGCGCCGCGCTGGCGGCCTTCATACATATGGGTAATCAGGAACGTACCGATCGACATGGTGATCCCGCTGACCAGACCGAGCACGAACATCGCGGCGGAGAATAGCGCGATGCTGTGGCTCAGCATCAGGCCCGCCACGGCGGCGACCATCAACACAAAGCCAAAACGCAGCTGGGTTTTCAGTGGGACGATTTCCATCAGCCAGGCATTCAGGAAGATAGAGATCAGGATCCCTGCGTTGAGGAAGGTGAAGGTATTACTCATGCTGGAAACGGGCAGCTGGAAGTAGTCTGCGATGTTCCCCATCACCATCCCGGTGACGATCACCAACGCGCCGGTCAGAGCGTAGGAGAAGAAGCTGATCCATGTGAGCTTGATGCGATTGCTGTTAGTCATGTCTGGCCTGTTCAGAAAAAGAAAAGCGCCCAGGGGGCGCTGAGAGCGGGCAGATTTTAGACATTAAAGTGATCCATTCATATCTTTTAAGGGAAATTAGAAGTTCATTGCATGTTTTTGTGTGATCGTGATCACACAAAATGGCGCGAAAGCCAACCGTTTGCGCGGTTACAACTGTTTCAATTTCGTAAAATTAGGTAAAAGGCTGGTCTCCGTTCATACTGCTCTTTAGAATCAAGCCATTCGCTTTTTATACTGCGCTTTGTTAAGGAATTCTCATGCTCAAATCAACACTGGCGGCTGTCGCAGCTGTGTTTGCTCTTTCTGCCGTTTCCCCTGCTGCGCTGGCAGCTAAAGGGGACCCTCACGTTCTGCTGACCACCTCCGCCGGGAACATTGAGCTGGAACTGAATAGCCAGAAAGCTCCGGTTTCTGTGAAAAACTTCCTCGACTACGTGAACAGTGGCTTCTATAACAACACCACTTTCCACCGCGTGATCCCAGGCTTTATGGTGCAGGGTGGCGGCTTCAACGAGCAGATGCAGCAGAAGCAGCCGAACCCGCCTATTAAAAACGAAGCGGACAACGGCCTGCTGAACAAGCGCGGCACTATCTCCATGGCGCGTACCGCGGACAAAGATAGCGCGACCAGCCAGTTCTTCCTCAACGTGGCGGATAACGCCTTCCTCGACCACGGTCAGCGTGACTTTGGCTATGCGGTCTTCGGTAAAATCGTGAAAGGGATGGACGTGGCGGACAAGATTTCTCAGGTGCCTACCCATGACGTCGGTCCGTATCAGAATGTGCCGTCAAAACCTGTCGTGATCCTCTCTGCAAAAGTTCTGCCGTAATTCTTCTGAACGCGGGCTTCTCCTGCCCGCGTTATGTCGCCCTCCCTGCGAAAGCGCGTTTTGCTGCTTATACTTGTGGCAAACGGACTATTCAGGGGGGCGTTAAGTGAAAAAACTCACCGACAAGCAAAAATCCCGTCTCTGGGAGCAGCAGCGTAACGTCAATTTACAGGCCAGTTGTCTCCTTGAAAAAGGTAATGGTCCCTCAGAACCCCATATTGAGACACTGGAGCTTGGGCCTTCCGCGCCCGGGTTGCCCCATCTGTGCCTTATTCATCGTCATTTGTATCGCAGTGAGATGAAGCGGGCAGGCGAGTTCCGTACCGACGATATTTTTAAAGGTGACATTCCCTTCTGCCATTTTGAGTACATCGAGAAGATGGGTAATGAGCTGATGGCGGCGCTTGAAAGCGAAAAGTATCTTGTGGGTCTTGAGAACGCGGCGTTTGTTGACAGAGTTAGCCACTATTACTGCGAAATCAACATGCTGCATCCTTTTATGCGCGGCAACGGTATTGCCCAGCGCGTTTTCTTCGAGCAGCTGGCACTCCACGCGGGCTACGCGCTGGACTGGCGCGATATCGATCCCGAGCAGTGGGTGGCGGCTAATCGAAGTGGCGCAACGGGAGATTTAACCGCGTTAAACGCTATCTTTGCCAAAGTAGTGAGCGAAGCGCGGGAATCTGAGTAGAATAGGGCGGCATTTTTTTCGGGAGCCGCCATGATTCTGCTGATTGATAACTACGATTCCTTCACCTGGAACCTTTACCAGTATTTTTGTGAACTGGGTGCAGAGGTGGTTGTCCGCCGTAACGATGACGTTACCCTGGCCGATATCGAGACGCTGGCTCCGCAGAAAATCGTGATTTCTCCGGGGCCGTGTACGCCGTCGGAGTCGGGTATTTCGCTGGACGTGATCCAGCACTATGCCGGCGAGCTGCCGATCCTGGGCGTCTGTCTGGGTCATCAGGCGATTGCCCAGGTGTTTGGTGCCACCATTGTCCGCGCCGCCAAAGTGATGCACGGTAAAACCTCTCCGGTCACCCACACCGGCACTGGGGTATTCACGGGGCTCAATAATCCATTAACCGTGACGCGCTACCATTCCCTGGTCATTGACCCGTCGACGCTGCCCGACTGCTTTGAGGTGACCGCCTGGAGCGATACGCAGGAGATCATGGGGATTCGTCACCGCGAATGGGATCTCGGAGGCGTGCAATTCCACCCGGAAAGCATCCTCAGCGAGCAGGGGCACGCGCTGTTGGCAAATTTCCTCAATCGCTGAATATCTGTTGCCTTGCTGTGATTTTTTATGCATATTTTGTGATTATATTTTCACAATCACTGTGACATAAAATGGATGGTCATGACATGGCAACTGAACAACCAGCAATTACCCGCGCGACATTTGATGAAGTGATCCTGCCGATTTATGCACCGGCTGAGTTTATCCCGGTAAAAGGGAAAGGGAGCCGCGTCTGGGATCAGCAGGGTAAAGAGTATGTGGATTTCGCGGGGGGGATTGCGGTCACGGCGCTGGGTCATTGCCATCCCGCGCTGGTGGAGGCGCTGAAAACCCAGGGGGAAACCCTGTGGCACACCAGTAACGTCTTCACCAACGAACCGGCGCTGCGTCTGGGGCGTAAGATCATTGATGCCACGTTTGCCGAACGCGTGCTGTTTATGAACTCCGGCACCGAAGCCAACGAAACCGCCTTTAAGCTGGCGCGCTACTACGCGACAACGCGCCACAGCCCGTACAAAACCAAAATCATCGCCTTCCACAATGCCTTCCATGGGCGCTCCTTCTTTACCGTCTCCGTTGGCGGCCAGCCGAAGTATTCCGACGGGTTTGGTCCGAAACCGGCCGACATCGTCCACGTGCCGTTTAACGATCTGCATGCCGTGAAAGCGGTGATGGACGACCACACTTGCGCAGTGGTGGTGGAGCCTATTCAGGGTGAAGGCGGCGTGACCGCGGCAACCCCGGAATTCCTGAAAGGGCTGCGCGCGCTGTGCGACGAGCATCAGGCGCTGCTGGTCTTCGATGAAGTGCAGTGCGGGATGGGGCGTACCGGGGATCTGTTCGCTTATATGCATTACGGCGTGACGCCGGATATTCTGACCAGCGCCAAAGCGCTCGGCGGCGGTTTCCCGGTGAGTGCGGTACTGACGACGCAGGAGATCGCCTCTGCGTTCCACGTCGGTTCTCACGGTTCCACCTACGGCGGTAACCCGCTGGCGAGCGCCGTGGCGGGCGCCGCATTCGACATTATCAACACGCCGGAGGTGTTGAACGCCGTGAGCGCAAAGCGCGAGCTGTTCGTAAAACACCTGCAAAAGATTGATGAGCAGTACGATGTGTTCAGCGAGATCCGCGGGATGGGGCTGTTGATTGGCGCCGAGCTGAAGCCGCAGTACAAAGGCCGTGCGCGCGATTTCCTGCACGCCGCCGCGCACGAAGGGGTGATGGTGCTGAACGCGGGGCCGGACGTAATGCGCTTTGCGCCGTCGCTGGTGGTGGAAGATAAAGACATCGAAGACGGGTTAACCCGTTTTGCTGCGGCGGTCGCGAAGATCGTAAAAGGCTAATACTCGGTTCGCTTTAACACGCGCGTTAACCAAACCCCGTGATGCGGACGCTGACGCCATGCCACCGACGAAATGGTGTGCATGGTGTTCAGATGTCCCAGAACGCGCTGTAAATGTTGCTCCAGGGTGCTCATTGGCCCGTGGGTTAACGTCTCCGGCGCTTCCAGAATATTCGAATCTCCCGACTCGCCCGGCGAGTCATACTCCAGACGCTGCTGGCACCTCTGCAACGCAATTTCACACGACTGCAAATAGCGCTGCGCCAGATCCGGCGTCAGCATCGTGTGCTCGCGCGCCAGCGTGGTCATGGCGTTAATGTGCTCGACGATAAACTGGCTGTGCGTCACCCAGAGCTTCATATCTGCCAGATAGTGCGAGTTAAAGCCCGGCTCCTGCATCGCCTGGTTGAGCGAGTTAAACAGGGCGTTGTGCGCCTGGTTGACCTTCATCCGCTGATAAGCCAGCGGGGAGGGCTGCGGGTCGTCGCTCAGGATCAGGCGAATGGCCTGCTGGTCGGCCTCCAGCGCGTCGTGGGCGTTCTGGCGCAGCAGTCCGCTTTGCCACTGTGGCCACAGCCAGACCATGCCGCCGAAGGCAATCAGGCAGCCGATCAGAGTATCAATCAGCCTGGCGACAATAAACTGTTCGCCATTGAGCGTGAGCAGCTGCAGGGTATATACCGCCGTCACCGTAAAGCCTACCATCGCCCAGCCGTAGTTTTTGCGGATAATCAGGTAGCTCACCAGCGTAACCGCCAGCATGCCTGCCAGGGTATAGCCTTCCGGCACGTGGAAGTGCAGCGTCACACCCGCAATGATCAGCCCGGCCATCGTGCCGCCCGCCCGATGCAGAATACGCACCCGCGTCGCGCCATAGCCGTTCTGGGTGACAAACAGCACGGTCATTAAGATCCAGTAGGGTTTCGGCAGATGCAGCGCCATGCCCATCAGGCTGGCGGTACTGAGCATAACGCTAATCCTTGCGGCGTTGCGCAGGGCGGACGATTTAAGAGACAAGTAGCTTTTGAGCGCGGGCAATAACGGCAGCCGTTTCTGCTTATCCGCCATCAGGTCACGGGGATAAAGCGGGCGCTGAGTGCGCAACACGCGGGCGATGCGGCTGAAGTGCCAGGCGGCAAACTGGCCGACGGGGTTATCCGGATGCTGACGGGCGATTTTCTCCAGCGCGCCCAGCTGCTTGTCCATGTTAAAGCGCGTGGGGTAGCGGTGGTAGAGAATATCGTCAGCCAGCACCCGCAGGCGTGCCGAGACGGTCTGCGCGTTCCAGCGGATCACCGCTTCGGCGTGGCTGCGCTCGACCAGCTTTTGCACCTCCTTTGGATGGTGAAGGCTAACGGAGATATGCTCCTGCAGATCCAGCCCGACCTGGAAGGTGCGCAGCAGCCGTTTGTACTCGTGGTTCTTGTTGGCGGCGAGCATATGCAGCTGCTGATAGCACTGGCTTATCAGATCCACCACCTTCTGCTGGCGCGTCAGCAGCGGCGGTAAGGATTTTTCCGGATCGGTATGCTGGGTGAGCAGGGTGTATTTGGCTTCGCAGTAATCCGCAAGCTGCACATAGAGCAGGCTCAGGGATTCACGCAGCGGCTGTTCCCGCCATAGCCAGAACCAAAACCAGTTAAACAGTCCGTACCATAATGTCCCCAGGGCGTAGATAAGCAGCGGCTCCCACACCGGCATATTCCCGGCGAGGCTTAGCGTGAAAATGGCTGCAATCAGCGAAGCGGGAAGCAGGCGGGCGTGCAGCGAACTGATTTCCGCCGTGACGCCGAGGGTCATCGCCAGCACGGTCAGGATCAGCGGCAGCGGGATATCACGAGCCAGTAAAAGCTGTACGGCGAGGCTACAGCCAGCAAACAGGCAGCCACCGATAATCAGGCGTTTGAAAAAGCGCTTATGTGGCGTATCCAGCCCGGCAATGTTGCAGCAGGCGGGCACGAGGGAAAACAGCAGGCCTTGCTGCAGATGTCCCAGGATCAGGCCCACGGCCACAGGAAGACACAACACCAGCGTTTGTCGCAGTGCGTAGTTAACTTCCGGGTGATAGATCAGCCTGCGCCACATGAGGAGTAGAGACAAAAACGGCGTGACACCTTGCGATGGCACGCCGTTTGAGCGGAATTAACGCGTTCCGTAGACTACGATGGTTTTACCGTGGGCGGAGATCAGGTTTTGATCTTCCAGCATTTTCAGGATTCGGCCCACTGTTTCACGGGAGCAACCGACGATCTGACCAATTTCCTGACGGGTAATTTTAATTTGCATACCGTCCGGGTGGGTCATGGCGTCTGGCTGTTTCGCCAGGTTCAACAGGGTTTGTGCGATACGGCCAGTAACGTCCAGGAAGGCGAGGTTACCCACTTTCTCTGACGTGACCTGCAGACGGCGCGCCATCTGGGAAGAAAGACGCATCAGGATGTCAGGGTTAACCTGAATCAGCTGACGGAACTTCTTGTAAGAAATTTCAGCCACTTCACATGCTGTCTTTGCACGAACCCAGGCGCTACGTTCCTGGCCCTCTTCAAACAGGCCCAGTTCACCGATGAAATCGCCCTGGTTCAGATAAGAAAGGATCATCTCTTTCCCTTCTTCATCTTTGATCAGCACTGCCACCGAGCCTTTAACGATATAATACAACGTTTCCGCTTTTTCACCCTGGTGAATCAGCGTGCTCTTCGATGGGTACTTATGAATGTGGCAATGAGACAAGAACCATTCGAGAGTCGGGTCTGTTTGCGGTTTGCCAAGCACCATGCGCTGTTATCCTCTGTTATAAGCTGTCACCAGAGTCATCAGATGCATCCGGACTCTGGGGTTGCAATCGAATTCTTACCCATACCCTGGGAAGTCGGCTACCGTAACGTTTCGCAGCCAGTAAAGTTTGATGTCCTCTGCATACACGTGTAACGTCAATGTATTACTGTAGCATCCTGAGTGTTTTAGCATAGCTTTCGCCGCGTGTCTCCTGGTGTCTCGCTTCAGCATGATGCAGGTCGCCTTCCATTGCGAGAAATGTAACGCACGCGTAATCTGTCACCAAAAATGCAACGTTGGAGTTTAAGAATATGCAAGCGCGCGTGAAGTGGGTTGAAGGTTTAACGTTCCTGGGCGAGTCCGCGTCAGGACACCAGATTTTGATGGACGGTAACTCCGGCGATAAAGCGCCAAGCCCAATGGAAATGGTGCTGATGGCGGCAGGCGGATGCAGCGCAATTGATGTGGTGTCGATTCTGCAAAAAGGTCGTCATGACGTGACGGATTGCGAGGTTAAACTCACGTCAGAACGTCGCGAAGAGGCGCCACGCCTGTTCACGCATATTAACCTGCACTTTGTGGTCACCGGTAAAGAACTCAAAGACGCGGCGGTCTCGCGCGCGGTGGACCTGTCCGCGGAGAAGTACTGCTCTGTGGCGTTAATGCTGGAGAAAGCGGTAAAAATCACGCATTCGTATGAAGTGATCGAGGCTTAATTTTTTGGGCATCGTGCGTGTTGATGCCCTCACCCTAACCCTCTCCCACAGGGAGAGGGAACATGTTCACGCGATCTGCTTCCCTTCCATCAGTCGCTCCACCAGCGGCGTCATGATGAGCTCCATCGCCAGTCCCATTTTTCCGCCCGGCACCACCAGCGTATTCATGTGCGAAATAAACGAGCCCTGCAGCATGGCCAGCAGCCAGGGGTAATCAATGCCTTCAAGATTGCGGAAATGGATCACCACAAAGCTCTCATCCAGAGACGGGATACTTTTGGCGGCAAACGGGTTGGAGGTGTCTACCGTCGGCACGCGCTGGAAGTTGATATGGGTGCGGGAGAACTGCGGTGTCAGGAAGTTAATGTAATCCTCCATGGAGCGCACCACTGAATCCATCACCGCTTCTCGCGAATGGCCGCGCTCGCTCATGTCACGCGTCAGCTTCTGGATCCACTCCAGGTTAACGATAGGGACCACGCCGACCAGCAGATCCACATGGCGCGCCACGTCGTGTTGAGGGGTGACCACGCCGCCGTGCAATCCTTCGTAAAACAGGACGTCGGTGGGTTCCGGCAGCGGTTGCCAGGGGGTAAAGGTTCCCGGCACCTGATTCCAGGGAACGGCTTCATCATAGGTATGCAGATACTTGCGGGACTGCCCTTTGCCGCTCTGACCGTACTCCAGAAAGGTTTGTTCCAGCAGGCCGAAGTCATTGGCTTCCGGGCCGAAGTAGCTGATGTGTTTACCCAGATCGCGCGCTTTACGGATGGCCATGTCCATCTCCGGGCGCGTGTAGCGGTGAAAGCTGTCGCCTTCGACCTCCGCCGCACGAAGATTCAGCTGGGCGAAAATCTTGCGAAAGGCGAGGCTGGTGGTGGTGGTTCCCGCACCACTCGACCCCGTAACGGCAATAACCGGATGTCTGGCAGACATAGCAACTCCCTGACTGAAAAGGGTGGAAGATCAGCCGTGAAACGCGTTGCGGGGCATGATATTGACCGTCTCATGCAGTTCTGACCACACCAGCAGCACGTCGCCGCTTTTCAGCTGGCGCTTTACATCGTTGACCTTTTGCTCAAGTGAGCGTTCCTGTTCACCATAATCGGTGCCTTCGCGTAATACAAAGCTTTCAATCAGATTATCGAGCGTTTCGGGAGCCAGATCCTGCCAGGGAATAATCATTTTGCACCGTCCAGATAAGGAGTTAGCCAGTCAGGAATACGCGTCTCAAGCCACATTTTCGGGCGGCGCAGCGTACCGCCGATAAACCCGACGTGGCCGCCATGCTCGGTCAACTGATAGTGAACGTTGTCGGGCAGGAATTCCTGAGAGGGGATCGAGTGATGATCCATAAACGGGTCATCTTTGGCATGGATGATCAACGTCGGTTGCGTGATCTTGCTGAGTAGCGGCATGGCGCTGCACTGACGATAATAGTCAATCGCATCGGCGAAGCCGTGGATTTTCGCGGTGATCAGATCGTCGAACTCGCGAATACGGCGCACCTTTTTCAACTGACGCAGGCTTACCGGCAGGGTATCCGGGTAGGCCTTCAGCTTACGCGCCGCGTTGGCTTTCAGCAGATTGAGCAGGTAGCGCTGATAGACGCGGGAAAAGCCTTTATCCATGTGGTAGCTGCACTGCTCGAGCATAAACGGCGCGGAGACAATGACGGCGGCATCCAGCGGTACGCTTTCGCCCTCTTTGGCCAGCAGGCAGGCCAGCATATTTCCGCCCAGCGAGTAGCCCACGGCGGCGGTTGGCACGGTGCCAAAATTGTCCCGCAGCCAGTGTAAAAACCACGTTCCGTCTTCGGTTTCACCCGAGTGATAAATGCGTTTCTGACGATTCGGTTCACCGCTACAGCCGCGAAAATGCATCACCACGCCGAGCCAGCCGCGTGCTTTTGCCGACTCAATTAATCCATGCGCATACGGGCTGTGCAGACTGCCTTCCAGACCGTGAAAGACCACCAGCCGCGGCTTATGGCGGGCCTGTTCCGGTGCTTCGCTCCAGGCGAGATCCAGAAAATCACCGTCTGGCAGGTCAAGCCGTTGCCAGTGTGGGGTGAACTGAACCTTGCGGCGGATCAGCCGTGGCAGCATGGTCTGCAAATGGCGATTAGCCACGCCGCGCATAGGCACGAACTCACTGCTGTCTTCGGCTGCGATGTCGAAGTCTGATGGAATGATTTGGGTCATAAGGGCGATGCTGATTCTTGTCAGAAATTTACGGTACTTTCCGAATTGTACCCCGTTTAGCCTGGTTTTCCGAAACATGAACTGATCCCGATCACAAATCTTTACCTTGATTATTACTCTCAGGCTAATGATTCCGCTCTACGCTTAATTGATGCCTTTCTCACCAGAGCGCACACTTTACTCAACGTTAAGCAAATCAAAATGATTAGCTGAATCAGGAGGTTAATAATGTTATCTGGGCAAACACCCACCCGGCAATGGAACACGCGACGTAGCGAAAAAGCGCGTCGTCTGGCGTCCGTACCGGTGCAGGGCAAGGTACTGCCAACCGGCGATCTTGTCGCCATGCTGGAAAAATTAATCGCGCCTGGCGACAAGGTCGTTCTGGAAGGTAACAACCAGAAGCAGGCGGATTTCCTTTCCCGCTCGCTTGCCGAAGTGAACCCGCAAATTGTCCACGACCTGCATATGATCATGCCGAGCGTCGGCCGCAGCGAGCATCTGGATATCTTCGAGAAAGGCATTGCCCGCAAGCTGGACTTCTCCTTCTCCGGGACGCAAAGCCTGCGTATTTCGCAGCTGCTGGAAGACGGCCAGCTCGAAATCGGCGCGATTCATACCTACATCGAACTTTATTCACGACTCTACGTCGACCTTTCGCCAAACGTGGCGCTGATCGCCGGTTTTAAAGCCGACCGCAAAGGCAACCTCTACACCGGGGCGAGCACCGAAGATACCCCGGCGCTGGTGGAAGCCGCCGCGTTCCACGACGGCATCGTCATCGCGCAGGTCAACGAGTTGGTGGACGACGAATGCGACCTGCCGCGCGTGGATATTCCGGGCTCCTGGATTGACTATGTGGTGGTGGCGGACAAGCCGTTCTTTATCGAACCGCTGTTCACCCGCGACCCGCGCCTGATTAAACAGGAACATATCCTGATGGCGATGATGGCGATTAAAGGCATCTACGCGGAACACCAGGTGCAGTCCCTGAACCACGGGATCGGCTTTAACACCGCGGCGATTGAGCTGCTGCTGCCCACCTACGGTGAACAACTCGGTCTGAAGGGCAAAATCTGTAAACACTGGACGCTGAACCCGCATCCGACGCTGATCCCGGCGATTGAAAGCGGCTGGGTCGAGAGCGTGCACTGTTTCGGCGGCGAACTGGGGATGGAAGAGTATATCCGCGCGCGTCCGGACGTGTTCTTTACCGGTGCCGACGGCTCCATGCGTTCCAACCGCGCTTTCTGTCAGCTGGCAGGTCAGTACGCGGTGGATATGTTCATCGGCTCAACCCTGCAGGTTGACGGTTACGCCAACTCCTCAACGGTGACGCGCGGTCGTCTTTCCGGCTTCGGCGGTGCGCCAAACATGGGGCATGACCCGCACGGTCGTCGTCACGCCACCCCGGCCTGGCTGAACATGATCACCGAGCCTGACCCGATGCAGCGCGGTAAAAAGCTGGTCGTACAGATGGTGGAAACCTTCCAGGCAGGCGTGAAGCCCACCTTTGTGGAAACACTTGATGCCGTTGACGTGGCGAAAGCCTCCGGCATGCCGCTGGCGCCGGTGATGATTTACGGCGATGACGTGACGCACGTGCTGACGGAAGAGGGGATCGCCTACCTCTACCGGGCGAAAGATCTGGAAGAGCGTCGTGCCATGGTTGCCGCCGTCGCCGGTATCACCGACATCGGCCTGGGCGTTGATGCGAAGCGCGTGGCGGAACTGCGTCAGAGCGGCAAAGTGGTCTACCCGGAAGATATGGGGATCCGCCGCACCGACGCCACCCGCTCTCTGCTGGCAGCGGGAAGCGTGTCTGACCTCGTTGAGTGGTCCGGCGGTCTGTATAACCCACCTGCGAAATTCCGGAGCTGGTAATGAAACTTCTGCCCCAGATCCAGGTTGAAGACGGTGCCGAATGGCTGGCGCGAACCGCCACGCAGTGTCTGATTGACGAAGCACGATTAAGCCCGAAACCCGGTCTGGTGGACAGTCGGGGGAACGGCGCGCACCACGATTTATCCCTTGCGCTGATGGAGCGTTCCGCCCACAGCCTGACCCCCACGTTTCAGGCGCTGGCGCAGCAGAGCTGGCAGCGTCCGGCAGATATTGCGCTCCGGCAAACCGTTGGCCGTCTTGGCCGCGAAGGCGAGCAGCAGATGATGGCGGCCACCGACGGGGTGAATACCCACCGCGGCGCGATCTGGGCGCTGGGATTGCTGGTGAGCGCGGTGGCGATGCTGGGCGAGGAGGCAACTGCGCAGGTCGTCGCGAATACCGCCGCTCAGCTGGCGAAACTCCCGGACGACGCGGCACCGAAGGTGTTCAGCAAAGGGCTACGCGCCACGCACCGCTACCGCGTGCCGGGCGCGCGTGAAGAGGCGCAGCAGGCGTTTCCGCACATTATGCAGCGTGCATTGCCGCAGCTTCGTCTCAGCCGTTTGAACGGCAGCAGCGAAACGCATGCGCGGCTTGACGCGCTGATGGCCATCATGACCTCGCTCACCGATACCTGCGTGCTGTCGCGCGCTGGAATGGAGGGGTTGGACGTCATGCAGAACGGCGCCCGTGCGGTACTGAACGCCGGAGGCAGTGCAACGGCTGCGGGCCAGCAGGCGCTGGCGAACTTAGACCGTCAGATGCTGGCGCTTAACGCGTCACCGGGCGGCGCCGCCGATCTGCTTGCCGCCACGCTGTTTCTTGACCGCGTCGAAACGCCTTATTCAAAGCATTAAGAGGAAGTTATGGAAAAAATCACATTGACCGTGCCAGCCAGCCGCGCGTTAAGCGGCAGGGCGCTGGCAGGCGTCGTCGGCTCCGGGGATATGGAGGTGTTATTCACCGCCGAACCGAGCCAGACCTTAACCATTGATATCACCACCTCCGTCGACAACAGCCGTGGTCGCTGGGAGGCACTGTTCAACCGCCTGCAAACCGTCAGCAGCCTGCCTGCAGGGAAACTGACCATCCACGACTTCGGCGCGACGCCGGGCGTGGCACGCATTCGCATCGAACAGGTTTTTGAGGGGGTGAGCCATGCGTGATGACAGCAGCTTTATCGAATTAAAAGCGCGCCAGCGTGCGCAGGCACTGCTGGATGACGGCAGCTACCGCGAACTGCTGGATCCGTTTGAAGGCATTATCTCTCCGTGGCTTGGGCCACAGGGGATTGTCCCGCAGGCTGATGACGGTATGGTCGTCGCAAAAGGCACCCTCAACGGTCAGCCAGCGGTCGTTGTGGCGATTGAAGGCGCGTTCCAGGGCGGCAGCATGGGCGAAGTGTCCGGTGCCAAAATGGCGGCGGCGCTGGAGCTGGCGGCAGAAGATAACCGCAACGGCATTCCAACTCAGGCGGTGCTGTGTCTCGAAACCGGCGGCGTGCGCCTGCAGGAAGCGAACCTGGGCCTGGCGGCGATTGCCGATATCCACGCGGCGATTGTTGACCTGCGCCGTTATACGCCGGTGGTCGGGATTGTCGCCGGAACCGTGGGCTGCTTCGGCGGGATGTCCATCGCGGCGGCGCTGTGCAGCTACCTGATTGTGACCCGCGAAGCGCGTCTTGGCCTTAACGGTCCGCAGGTTATTGAGCAGGAAGCGGGTATTGAAGAGTACGACTCCCGTGACCGTCCGTTTATCTGGAGCATGACCGGCGGGGAAGTGCGCTATCAAAGCGGCCTGGTGGATGCCCTGGTGGGCGACGGCGTAAACGCGGTGAAGGCAGCGATGAACGAGGCGATTGCCAAAGGCGTACCGGCGAAACACCGCACCGATAACTACGACGATTACCTGAACCGTCTGACGAATTTCGACACCCGCAAGCAGGCCGATGCCGAACAGATTAACGCGCTTTTTGCCCGGGAGGTGAAATGATGAGTAATTCAAAAAGCCGTGGCGAGCTCTGGCTGGAAACCCTCGCCCCGAATGCCAAACGTATCGAAGGGCTCTGCCCGTCCGTACAGGCAGCAGACGGCGAGCTGAACGGTGAGGCGGTGCGCTTTGTGGCCGTGGTGCCGGATGCCAACAACCACTTCCCGCGCGCGGCGAATGGTGAGGTCGGCCTGCTGGAAGGCTGGACGCTGGCGAAGGTGGTCAGCGAAACCGTCGCCGCTGATGCAGACAAGTCCGTTAAACGCCCGATTGTGGCGGTGATCGACGTTCCAAGCCAGGCCTATGGCCGTCGTGAAGAGGCGTTTGGTATTCATCAGGCGCTGGCCGGGGCGGCAGCTGCCTATGCGAATGCTCGCCTGGCCGGTCACCCGGTGATTGGGCTTATCGTCGGCAAGGCGATGTCCGGCGCGTTCCTGGCGCACGGTTACCAGGCCAACCGCCTGATCGCCTTTAACGACAAGGGCGTGCTGATCCACGCGATGGGTAAAGAGTCTGCCGCTCGCATCACCCTGCGTACCGTCGAGGCGCTGGAAAAACTGGCGGCGACCATTCCGCCAATGGCTTATGACATCAGCAACTACGCCACGCTGGGGCTGCTCTCTAACCTGCTGGATATCAGCAATCCGGATGCCCCATCCGACAACGATCTGACGCTGGTGAAATCCACCCTGCAACAGGCCATCAATGACGCGCGTCAGGACGTGACGCTTAAAAACCGTCTGGGTGCTGACAACCGCCGCAGCTCGGCGCTCGTACGCGAACGTATGCGAGCCAGCTGGTAAGTAAAAAAGAGACCTGCCAGATGCATACCCCCGTGGGCGCGTCCGCTGCGCCCGCGTGGGAGCCTGCATCCTGAAAAATAATAAACATCGCACCAGTGCTAAAACTTTTTTTACTACAGGTGATTTATGACTTACGTAATTGTTCATGCTCTTGCACCGATTTTCGTCATCATGCTGCTGGGATTCTGGGCCGGTAAGGCAAAGATGGTCGATAACAAAAACGTTTCCCTGCTGAATATCTTCGTGATGGATTTTGCACTGCCTGCCGCGCTGTTTAGCGCCACCGTGCAAACGCCGTGGACCGGCATTGTGGCGCAGTCACCGTTGATTCTGGTGCTGACGCTGGCGATGTGGATAACCTATGCGGTCATCTACTTCCTCGCCACCAAAGTCTTTAAAAAATCCCCGCAGGACGCGGCCGTGCTGACGCTGACCGTCGCCCTGCCAAACTACGCGGCGCTTGGCCTGCCGATCCTGGGCAGCGTGCTGGGTGAAGGTTCGTCCACCTCGCTGTCCGTCGCGGTCTCTATTGCCTGCGGTTCGGTGCTGATGACGCCGTTCTGCCTGCTGATTCTGGAGCGGGAAAAAGCACGCGCCGAAGGAAACAACTCTGGCTCAACGCTCTCCATGCTGCCGGTGCTGATGTGGCGTTCCATTAAAAAACCGATCGTGATGGGGCCGCTGCTGGGTGTGATTTTGTCCGCTATCGGTATCAAAATGCCAGAACTGGTTCTCGCAGCGATTAAACCGCTGGGGCTCGCCGCGACCGCTGCGGCGCTGTTCCTGACCGGGGTGATCCTCTCTGCCCGTAAGCTGCAGATCAACACCATGGTGATTACCTCGACCATTGCCAAACTGCTAATTCAGCCAGCAATTGCCTGGGGTATCGTGCTGATCTTCGGTCTGCATGGCTCTGTAGCGATTACCGCTATCCTGATGATTGCGCTGTCTGCGGGCTTCTTCGGCGTGGTGTTCGGTAACCGCTTTGGCGTGCAGTCGCCGGATGCTGAAGCCGTGCTGCTGTTGAGCTCCGTACTGTGTATCCTGTCGCTGCCGCTGTTTATCTCGCTGACTTCAGGAATGTAATTATGAGCACAACATTACGCCCACACGACCTCATCTGGCTTACCGCGCGCGACGCGCTGGAAGGCATCACCGAAAACTGGGTGGAGGCGGCCTGGCATATCGGTCTGCCGGTGGTGGTGCGGCGTGATGTTGATAGTGAAGGCCGTATTCCCGTTGGCGTGCGCGGATTGCGCCGCGACCAGCGGGCAGCAGGGTGGGTGAAGCCGGAAAACGTGCTGCGTGTGGTATCACCGGAAGACCTGTGCGCTGCCGCCGATCTGCTGCGTTCGGCGTTTGTCACCCAGCCGCCGGTTCAGGTGGCGCTGCAGTTTTCGCAGCAGGCGTGGCCGTGGACGTGGGGTATCACCGGCAGCACCGGCTACGCGCTGGCGACCGGCATTCCGGTGATCCATGCCGACAGCGATCTCGATCTGCTGATCCGCGCCCCTGAGCCGATTTCCCCCGATGCTTTTACCGCATGGCAGTCGCAGCTGAGCCGCGCACTGTGCCGGGCGGATACGCAGGTGGATACCCCCGAGGGCGGCTTTGCGCTGGCGGAGTGGCTGCGCGACGGCAAAACGCTGCTGAAAACCCACCGCGGACCTCGCCTGGTGGCGGATCCGTGGCGCAGGGAGGAGTGATGAAAATACTGTTTACCTTTCCGGGTCAGGGCACGCAGCATGAAGGCATGCTGCAAAACCTGCCGGGAACGGAGTTGGCTCAGGCACGTGAGGTGCTGGGTAAGGAAGTGGATACGCTGGATAGCGCCGCCTCGCTAACCCATACCCGTGCGGTACAGCTTGCACTGCTGATTGCGGGAGTGGCCTGGGCTCGCGAACTGGAACGTCGTGGCGTGTTGCCGGATATTGTCAGCGGGCTGTCCATTGGCGCCTATCCTGCGGCGGTTATCGCGGGCGCGCTGGACTTTTCGGACGCGCTGAGGCTGGTGGCACTTCGCGGCGATCTGATGGAGCAAGCGTACCCGCACGGCTACGGCCTGACTGCGATTATGGGCTTAACTCTGCCGCAGGTGGAAACGCTGATTGAAGGCACCGGAACCTATATTGCCAACCTGAACGCTGAAACGCAGATCGTGATTGCCGGAAGCGATGACGGGATGGCGCAGGTGGCGGCACGCGCGCTGGCAAAAGGGGCGAGCAAGGCCAAGCGGCTGGCGGTGAGCGTGCCGTCGCACTGTGAACTGCTGGCGGAACCGGCACAAAAGCTGGCGGCGGCGTTTGAGTCCGTCACGCTGGCTCGACCACGCTGCGCGTACCTGAGCGGCAGCACCGGGCGCGTGCTCTGGCAGCCGGAAAAAATCGCTGACGATCTGGCGATGAATATGGCGCGAACCGTGCGCTGGCAGGAGGCGGTAATAGCCGCTAACGAACGCGAAGCCCGACTGGCGATTGAAATGCCGCCCGGCGGCGTACTGACCTGTCTGACGCGACAGGCTTCGTGGGAAGGAGAGACCCTTTCGCTGGAGCGCAGCGGGGTGGACGTGGCGGTGCATCTGGCGGGTCGGCTTCGTGCGTGAGTTTTTTTGCCCGGTGGCGGCTGCGCCTTACCGGGCCTACGGGTTTGGTTGTCTTGTTTTGTATCACGCACTTTCCTGCAAACTGCGCGCATACATCCGCCCTTCGGCGGCTAATGCGCGCAGGCTCGGATCCTGCTCTCGGTTACGGGCAAAGACGATCGCGATCAGCTGCTGCATCTGGTACGGCTCCGCCAGCTTCAGGAGCTGCACGGAATTTTCGTACACCTTCTTCATTCTGCCTGGCATCAGCGTAAAGCCGACGCCTGCCTGCACCAGGCTCAGCATCGAGAAAATGTCATTAACGCGCGTGACGATTTCCGGCTCGAACCCGGCGATATGAAACGCTTCCTGAAACCCTGCATACGTGGCAAAACCTTCCGCCAGGGCGACAAATTTCTGGTCTTTATAATCACGGAGATCCGCTGGCCCTCGGGTATTCAGCGTGGCTGAAGCTGGTGCGGCAAGGAATATGTCGTCATGGAATAGAGGCAGTACTTCGAGGCTGTTACGGTCGATATCGCTTTCGGAGATGGAGATAAGAATCGCGTCCAGAGAGCCTTCATCCAGCATGTGGAGTAACGTTTCGTTAGAGCCCATCGTCAGGTCCATTTCCAGATCCGGACGGCGCAACTTCATGCCCATAATTAGACGCGGTACGGTTTCCAGGGTGAGCGAGTAGAGCGTACCGACACGCAGCCGCCCCTGGCCGATTCCGGCAATTTTGCGGGACTCTTCCAGCCCGCGCTCCATCACCTGCATCACCTCCTGGCAATACTCCAGCAGCGTCCAGGCGGAGGGGAGCGCAATCAGGTTACGCCCTTTGTGGGTAAAGAGCGGGCAGCGCACGTTCTCTTCCAGCGTGTGCAGCGCGCGGTGCACGCTGACGCCGCTCAGGCCCAGAGTTTCGGCGGTACGCGCGATATTCCCTTTCTCCATAAATGTCATGAAGATGCTGAGCTTGCGGAACGTGATCTCGCTCGTGATATCGAAACTCATAGCCCTCCCGGCGTGTTATTCAACCTGCAGCATCGCTTCCAGCTGTTCCTGTGCGTCGAGCCACGCCATTTCGCACTCTTCGAGGCTGGATTTGGTTTTCGCCTGGGTTTGCAGACAGTCGGTCAGCTCCGCTTTGCGGCTCTGGTCGTACAGCCCGCTGTCGCCGAGCTTCTCTTCAACGGTAGCCAGCGTGGCGTTGAGCTTTTCCATCTCTTTTTCGAGCCGGGTAATCTCTTTACGCAGCGGCTGCGTCTGGGTACGCAGCTCCGCTTCACGACGCTTCTGGTCTTTACGCGCCTGCGCGCTGTTGGCGTTCTCTTTCGATGACTCTTCCGGCTGATTTTCCTGCTTCTGCACGTCCGTCAGCCACTGCTGGTAGTCTTCCAGATCGCCGTCGAACGGTTCGACTTTGCCACCGTGCACTAAATACAGATCGTCCGTGGTGGAGCGGATCAGGTGACGGTCGTGCGAAACCACAACCAGCGCGCCTTCGAACTCAATCAGCGCTTCGGTCAGCGCCTGGCGCATGTCGAGATCCAGGTGGTTGGTCGGTTCATCGAGCAGCAGCAGGTTCGGGCGCTGCCAGACGATCAGCGCCAGCACCAGACGGGCTTTTTCGCCGCCGGAGAAGCGCTCGGTGTTTTCAGTCACCTTATCGCCCTGGAAGCCGAAGCCGCCGAGATAGTCGCGCAGCTTCTGCTCCATCTCCTGCGGTGCCAGACGCGCGAGGTGCTGAATCGGCGATTCATCCGCACGTAAAAATTCCAGCTGATGCTGGGCGAAGTAGCCAAGTTTAATGCCCTTCGCCAGGCCGATTTCACCGCTGACCGGGTTAAGCTCGCCCGCCAGCAGTTTGATCAGCGTTGATTTACCGGCGCCGTTACGCCCAAGCAGACCAATGCGCGAACCCGGCACCAGGTTGAGCTTGATGGAATCGAGAATAATGCGGTCGGCATAGCCCGCGCTGACCTTCTCCATCTTCAGCAGTGGGTTCGGCAGGCTTTCCGGCTCGCGGAAGTTGAAGTGGAACGGGTTGTCCACGTGCGCCGGGGCAATCATCTCCATGCGTTCCAGCATCTTGATGCGGCTCTGGGCCTGCTTGGCTTTTGAGGCTTTGGCCTTGAAGCGGTCCACAAAGCTCTGCAGGTGCGCCACGCGCTGCTGCTGGCTTTCGTACATGGACTGCTGCTGGGCAAGACGCGTCGCGCGCTGGCGCTCGAAGGAGCTGTAGTTGCCGGTGTACTCGAACATCGTTTGCTGTTCGATATGAATGATTTTATCCACCACCGGGTCAAGGAAGTCGCGGTCGTGGGAGATCAGAATCAGAGTGCCCTGATAGCTCTTGAGCCACTTCTCCAGCCAAATAACCGCATCGAGATCGAGGTGGTTGGTCGGTTCATCGAGCAGCAGCAGGTCAGAGCGGCAGATCAGCGCCTGCGCCAGGTTGAGACGCATGCGCCACCCGCCGGAGAAGTCGCTGACCGGGCGTTCCAGCTGTTCATTGCTGAAGCCCAGGCCGTGCAGCAGGCTGGAGGCGCGGGAGCGAATGGTCCACGCGTCGATAGCGTCCAGTTTGCCGTGAACGGTGGCGATGGCGTGACCGTCGTTGCGCTCGTTAGCCGAATGAAGTTCCGCCTCGAGCTTACGGTATTCACGGTCGCCGTCGATAACATAGTCGAGTGCCGGTTCGCTCAGGGCTGGCGTCTCCTGGTTCACCCAGGCGAGCTGCCAGTTCCCCGGGAAGGTAAAGTTACCGCCATCCGCGCTAATCTCGTTTTTCAGCAGCGCCAGCAGGGTGGATTTACCACAGCCGTTTTTGCCGACCAGACCCACTTTTTGGCCTGGGTTGATGGTAGCAGTGGCGTTATCCAGCAGGACGCGCACGCCGCGACGAATTTGTAACGAGGAGAAAACAATCATAGAAGCGCCGTATGTTCCGACTATGTTAATTTGTCATTATGATAATGTAAGGTGTGGGCCATTTTCCGCACCGGGCCGCCATGGTAGCCCAAAACAGCGACGATACACAAAAACAGAAACAAGACCGGGAGGGGAATGATGTCTCAGACAGCAAAAGTGCTGCTGCTGTATGCCCATCCGGAATCTCAGGACTCGGTGGCAAACCGGGTGCTGCTTAAGCCGGCCACACAGCTCAGCAACGTGACGGTGCACGATCTCTACGCGCACTATCCTGATTTCTTTATTGATATCCCTTACGAGCAGGAACTGCTGCGTCAGCATGACGTGATTGTGTTCCAGCATCCGCTTTATACCTACAGCTGTCCGGCGCTGCTCAAAGAGTGGCTGGACCGCGTGCTGAGCCGGGGGTTCTCCAGCGGGGTGGGGGGCAACCAGCTGGCGGGAAAGTACTGGCGTAGTGTGATCACGACTGGTGAACCCGAAAGCGCTTACCGTCACGATGGGCTGAATCGTTATCCGATGAGCGACATCCTGAGGCCTTTCGAGCTGACGGCGGCGATGTGCCGCATGCACTGGATGAGCCCGATTATTGTCTACTGGGCACGGCGTCAGGATCCGAAAGAGCTGGCAAGCCACGCCAGAGCCTATGGTGAATGGCTGGCGTCACCGATTCCGGCAGGAGGTCGTTAATGGAAGGATCGAATTTGCTCCTCGCCGGGGTGCTGTTTTTATTTGCGGCCGTCGTCGCGGTGCCGCTTGCTGCACGTATTGGTATCGGTGCGGTGTTGGGTTATCTGCTGGCGGGGATCGCGATTGGCCCCTGGGGGCTGGGATTCATCAGCGATGTCGATGAGATTCTCCATTTCTCCGAGCTGGGCGTGGTGTTCCTGATGTTCATCATCGGCCTGGAATTGAATCCTTCGAAATTGTGGCAACTCCGACGTTCTATCTTTGGCGTGGGCGCCGCGCAGGTGTTGTTCAGCGC
This sequence comes from Enterobacter asburiae, assembly GCF_008080435.1. GTDB lineage: Bacteria > Pseudomonadota > Gammaproteobacteria > Enterobacterales > Enterobacteriaceae > Enterobacter > Enterobacter asburiae_C. The sequence continues at coordinate 83,595 of NZ_VRKN01000014.1, forward strand.
TGCGATCCTGGGTGGTCTGTTAATGCTGACCAACTTTTCATGGCAGGCGGCGGTGATTGGCGGGATAGGCCTTGCGATGTCGTCGACGGCGATGGCGCTGCAGCTGATGCGCGATAAAGGGATGAATCGCAACGAAGCCGGTCAGTTGGGTTTTTCGGTGCTGCTGTTCCAGGATTTGGCAGTGATCCCAGCGCTGGCGCTGGTGCCGCTGCTGGCGGGGTCCGGGGACGATCATTTCGACTGGGCAAAAATTGCCATGAAGGTGCTGGCCTTCGCAGGTATGCTGATTGGTGGTCGTTTCCTGTTACGTCCCGTATTCCGCTTTATTGCCGCGTCGGGCGTTCGCGAAGTGTTTACCGCCGCTACGCTGCTGCTGGTGCTGGGATCGGCGTTGTTTATGGATGCGCTGGGGCTGTCGATGGCGCTCGGGACCTTTATCGCCGGGGTGCTGCTGGCGGAGAGTGAGTATCGGCACGAGCTGGAAATTGCCATCGATCCCTTCAAAGGGCTGCTGTTAGGTCTGTTCTTTATTTCGGTGGGGATGGCGCTCAACCTCGGCGTGCTCTATACCCATCTGCTGTGGGTGGTAGTGAGCGTCGCCATTCTGGTGGCGGTGAAAATGCTGGTGCTGTACGTCATGTCACGTATCTACGGGCTGCGCAGTTCGGAACGCATGCAGTTTGCCAGCGTGTTAAGCCAGGGAGGCGAGTTCGCGTTTGTGCTGTTCTCTACCGCATCCTCCCAGAAGCTGTTTAAAGACGATCAGATGGCGCTTTTGCTGGTGACGGTTACGCTGTCTATGATGACCACACCACTGCTGATGAAGCTGGTGGATAAACTGCTGTCGCGCCGCCTGAATCCAGCTGACGATGAAGACGAAGCGCCGTGGGTGGAAGACGACAAGCCGCAGGTAATTGTGGTGGGCTTTGGTCGTTTCGGACAGGTTATCGGGCGTTTGCTGATGGCGAACAAAATGCGCATTACGGTACTGGAGCGTGATATCAGCGCGGTCATCCTGATGCGCAAATATGGCTATAAGGTTTATTACGGCGACGCGACCCAACTCGAGCTGCTGCGCTCGGCAGGGGCCGAAGCGGCAGAGTCCATCGTGATTACCTGTAATGATCCGGAAGATACGATGAAGCTGGTGGAGCTGTGTCAGCAGCATTTCCCGCATCTGCATATTCTGGCGCGTGCGCGGGGACGTGTTGAAGCGCACGAATTGTTGCAGGCAGGTGTGAAACACTTCTCCCGTGAGACGTTCTCCAGTGCGCTGGAGTTGGGCCGTAAGGCGCTGATCTCGCTCGGGATGCATCCGCATCAGGCGCAGCGCGCCCAAATGCACTTCCGCCGGCTGGATATGCGGATGTTGCGCGAGCTGATGCCGGTACATACCGATACGGCGCAGATCTCCCGCGTGCGGGAAGCGCGTCGCGAGCTGGAGGAGATCTTCCAGCGAGAGATGCAACAGGAACGACGCCAGCTTGATGGCTGGGATGAATTTGAATAAAGGGTAACGAAAGATGGCTGTACGTAAACGCTTTATTGCGGGTGCAAAATGCCCGACCTGCCAGGCGCAAGATACCCTGGCGATGTGGCGGGAAAATAATATTGATGTTGTTGAGTGTGTTAAGTGCGGTCACCAGATGCGTGAGGCCGATAAAGAGGCCCGCGATCACGTTCGCAAAGAAGAGCAAGTTATCGGGATTTTTCATCCGGACTAGCGATATGCCCTGAGTTTTTTTAAGCTAAAGGGTACACGGGTGCAGATTTCCGCTACAATCTGCGCCAGCAATTTTCCCACGCTCAGGAGATATCATGAAAGTAGCAAAAGACCTGGTGGTCAGCCTGGCCTATCAGGTACGTACAGAAGACGGTGTGTTGGTTGATGAGTCTCCGGTGAGTGCGCCGCTTGACTACCTGCATGGTCACGGTTCCCTGATTTCCGGCCTGGAAACTGCGCTGGAAGGCCACGAAGTTGGCGACAAATTTGACGTTGCTGTAGGCGCGAACGACGCTTACGGTCAGTATGACGACAACCTGGTTCAGCGCGTTCCTAAAGACGTGTTCATGGGCGTTGACGAACTGCAGGTTGGCATGCGCTTCCTGGCTGAAACTGACCAGGGGCCGGTTCCTGTTGAAATCACCGAAGTGGAAGATGACCACGTCGTGGTTGACGGCAACCACATGCTGGCTGGCCAGAACCTGAAATTCAACGTAGAAGTTGTTGCGATCCGTGAAGCGACCGAAGAAGAGCTGGCTCATGGCCACGTTCACGGTGCGCACGGTCACGACCATGACCACGATCACGGTCATGACGGCTGCTGCGGTGGTCACGGCCACGATCACGACCATGGTCACGACCACGGTAAAGGTGGTTGCGGTAACGGCGGCTGCGGTTGCCACTGATTCCGTCATGCGGAAAATAAAAAAGCGGGATAATCCCGCTTTTTTTACGCCTCAATAATGAGGTGGTGGTGTCTCTTCTGACTGGGAGGCAATGTTTGACGGCTGTGTGGCCTTCAGCTTTTCCGTCAACAGGCGCATATGATCCCGCAGTTTTGCCATTTCGAGCTCATGTGCGGTCACGGTCTGGTTTAGTTCTTCGATGGTGATGTCCTGAAAAGCCAGGCGGCTTTCCAGCTCAGCCATTCTCGCTTCTATTGCTGTATCCTTCATCATTCACCTCGTTTATTTCAGATTCACCATAATGGCCCAGCGGCGTCGCAGTTTAACTGAGTTTATCCTTAAGTACAGTCCGCATCCCCTTGGCAGGAAACTTATTTAAACAAAAATAGTCTGAAAAGTGGCGAGAATTGGAAGTGTCTGTCTGTAGATTTCTTCCGCAACGTTTTATAGTACGTAACTCATTTACGTTTAACGCTGGGGTGAGAGTCCCCAGGCCCTGGAGATATGGATGAAATCACTGTTTAAAGTAACGCTGCTGGCGACGACGATGGCTGTTGCGCTGAACGCGCCGCTGTCATTCGCTGCTGATACTGCTGCGAAGCCTGCTGCCACTGCAGACAGCAAAGCGGCGTTCAAAAATGACGACCAGAAATCCGCCTACGCACTCGGCGCATCTCTGGGTCGTTACATGGAAAACTCTCTGAAAGAACAAGAGAAACTGGGCATCAAACTGGATAAAGCTCAGCTGATCGCGGGCGTTCAGGACGCATTTGCAGATAAGAGCAAGCTGTCTGATCAGGAAATTGAACAGACTCTGCAGGCGTTCGAAGCGCGCGTGAAAGGTGCCGCGCAGACTAAGATGGACGCGGACGCTAAAGACAACGAAGCGAAAGGCAAAGCCTACCGCGATACCTTCGCTAAAGAGAAGGGTGTGAAAACCTCTTCTACTGGCCTGGTGTACAAAGTTGAGAAAGAAGGCACCGGCGATGCGCCTAAAGACAGCGACACCGTCGTTGTTAACTACAAAGGTACGCTGATCGACGGTAAAGAGTTCGATAACTCTTACACCCGCGGTGAGCCGCTCTCTTTCCGTCTTGATGGTGTGATCCCTGGCTGGACTGAAGGCCTGAAAAACATCAAGAAAGGCGGCAAGATCAAGATGGTTATCCCACCGGATCTGGCCTATGGCAAAACCGGCGTTCCGGGTATCCCTGCCAACTCTACGCTGGTCTTTGACGTAGAACTGCTGGACATCAAACCGGCACCGAAAGCGGATGCCAAAGCAGACGCACCGGCTGACGATAAAGCCGCTGCTGCTAAGAAGTAATGTTGAAAAAAACCGCCGCCTTTCAGGCGGCGGTTTTTTTATTGTGGGGCAGATATAATTAACACTGGAAAGCGTTAGGCACGCTGTATTAATTTAGTTGTCCGTGTAGATAATGAGCCTGCCCTGAAAACCTAACGACAGGCTCCTGAAAAGGAGTGTTTTTTTCATGTCCAGGTCGCTTTTAACCAACGAAACCAGTGAACTTGATTTGCTGGATCAACGTCCCTTCGATCAGACCGACTTCGATATTCTGAAATCCTATGAAGCGGTAGTGGACGGGTTAGCGATGCTCATTGGCTCCCACTGCGAAATCGTATTGCACTCCCTGCAAGATCTGAAGTGTTCCGCCATCCGTATTGCGAATGGTGAGCATACTGGCCGTAAAATTGGTTCGCCAATTACCGACCTTGCATTGCGTATGCTGCATGACATGACCGGCGCGGACAGCAGCGTCTCCAAATGCTATTTCACCCGCGCCAAAAGCGGCGTGCTGATGAAATCAGAAACCATCGCGATTCGAAACCGCGAGCATCGTGTTATTGGGCTGCTGTGCATCAACATGAACCTTGATGTGCCATTCTCGCAAATCATGAGCACCTTTATTCCACCAGAAACGCCGGACGTTGGCTCTTCTGTTAACTTCGCCTCCTCCGTTGAGGACCTGGTAACCCAGACGCTTGAGTTCACCATCGAAGAGGTGAATGCCGATCGCAACGTATCGAACAACGCCAAGAACCGCCAGATTGTGCTTAACCTCTATGAAAAAGGGATTTTTGATATCAAAGATGCCATCAACCAGGTGGCCGATCGTCTGAACATCTCCAAGCACACGGTCTATCTCTATATTCGTCAGTTCAAAAGCGGCGATTTCCTGGGGCAAGACAAGTAATGCGTTTTGCGTTAATGGTGACAGGCCCGGCGTATGGTACTCAGCAAGCCAGTAGCGCACTGCAGTTTGCTCATGCGCTTATTGAGGCCGGACACGAGCTGGTGAGCGTCTTCTTCTATCGGGAAGGGGTCTATAACGCGAACCAGTTCACGTCACCGGCAAGCGATGAATTCGACCTGGTGCGTGCCTGGCAGACGTTGAACGAAAAGCAGGGCGTTGAACTGCACATCTGCGTGGCGGCGGCTTTACGCCGTGGCGTGACGGATACAACCGAAGCCGCGCGTCTTGGTTTATCGGGTTCTAACCTGCAGCCCGGTTTTTCGTTGAGTGGTCTGGGTGCGCTGGCACAGGCGGCATTAACCTGCGACAGAGTGGTGCAATTCTGATGAAACGTGTCGCGTTTGTTTTTTCCTCCGCACCGCACGGCAATGCGTCCGGCAGAGAAGGGCTGGATGCGCTGCTCGCGACATCAGCATTGACCGAAGATATCGGTGTCTTCTTTTTGGGCGACGGCGTATTTCAGCTTCTGGCGGGGCAACAGCCTCAGGCCATTCTGGCGCGTGATTACATCGCGACGTTCAAAGTGTTACCGCTTTACGATATCGAAACCTTGTATGTTTGTGCTGACTCTTTGGCCGCGCGCGGTTTAAGCGAGGCAACGCCTTTCGTGCTGGATGTGACAGTCCTGTCTTCTGCTGCCTTGCGCGAACACCTTTCCCACTACGACACCGTTCTGACTTTCTGAGGCCGCCATGCTCCATACTCTGAGCCATTCACCGTGGCAATGTGATATCGACGCGTTACTGAGTATGCTGCGCGAAGGTGATGACCTGCTGCTGATTCAGGATGGCGTGCTTGCCGCACTGGAAGGCAGTCGTTTCGTTGAAATTCTCACGAATGCCCCCATAACAGTCTCTGCGCTGAAAGACGATCTGGATGCGCGGGGTCTTTCTGGTCAAATTTCAGCCAAAATTGACGTGGTTGGCTATACTGATTTCGTCAATCTTACTGTGACGCACGCCAGTCAAATGAACTGGTGATCTGAGATCGCTGTATATTTCTTGACACCTTTTCGACGTAGCCCTAAAATTTCGCGTCCTCATATTGTATGAGGTCGATTTATTACGTGTTTACGAAGCAAAAGCTAAAACCAGGAGCTATTTAATGGCAACAGTTAACCAGCTGGTACGCAAACCACGCGCACGCAAAGTTGCAAAGAGCAACGTGCCTGCGCTGGAAGCCTGCCCGCAGAAACGTGGTGTATGTACTCGTGTATATACCACCACTCCTAAAAAACCAAACTCCGCACTGCGTAAAGTATGCCGTGTGCGTTTGACTAACGGTTTCGAAGTGACTTCCTACATCGGTGGTGAAGGTCACAACCTGCAGGAGCACTCCGTGATCCTGATCCGTGGCGGTCGTGTTAAAGACCTTCCGGGTGTTCGTTACCACACCGTTCGTGGTGCGCTCGACTGCTCAGGTGTTAAAGACCGTAAGCAGGCTCGCTCCAAGTACGGCGTGAAGCGTCCTAAGGCTTAATGGTTCTCCGTTAAGTAAGGCCAAACTGATTTATCTTAATGTCAAACTAAACTCTTTGAGTTTTGGACAATCCTGAATTAACAACGGAGTATTCCCATGCCACGTCGTCGCGTCATTGGTCAGCGTAAAATCCTTCCAGATCCGAAATTCGGATCAGAACTGCTGGCAAAATTTGTAAATATCCTGATGGTAGATGGTAAAAAATCTACTGCAGAAGCAATCGTATACAGCGCGCTTGAGACCCTGGCTCAGCGTTCTGGTAAAAATGAACTGGAAGCTTTCGAAGTCGCTCTCGACAACGTTCGCCCTACCGTAGAAGTTAAGTCCCGCCGCGTTGGTGGTTCTACTTATCAGGTTCCAGTTGAAGTTCGTCCGGTTCGTCGTAATGCTCTGGCAATGCGTTGGATCGTTGAAGCTGCTCGTAAACGCGGTGATAAATCCATGGCTCTGCGTCTGGCGAACGAACTTTCTGATGCTGCAGACAACAAAGGTACTGCAGTTAAGAAACGTGAAGACGTTCACCGTATGGCAGAAGCCAACAAGGCGTTCGCACACTACCGTTGGTAATCCCTTCGGAGTATTAGTCACCAGGCGGGCGCTTCAGAGAAGCCGCCCGCTCTGGGTAACTTAACTGAACGCCTAAAGATATAAACGAGGAATCAAATGGCTCGTACAACACCCATCGCACGCTACCGTAACATCGGTATCAGTGCGCACATCGACGCCGGTAAAACCACTACTACCGAACGTATTCTGTTCTACACCGGTGTAAACCACAAAATCGGTGAAGTTCATGACGGCGCAGCCACCATGGACTGGATGGAACAGGAGCAGGAGCGTGGTATTACTATCACCTCCGCAGCGACTACTGCATTCTGGTCAGGTATGGCTAAGCAGTACGAACCGCATCGCGTAAACATCATCGACACCCCAGGCCACGTTGACTTCACCATCGAAGTAGAACGTTCCATGCGTGTTCTTGACGGCGCGGTAATGGTTTATTGCGCAGTTGGTGGTGTTCAGCCACAGTCTGAGACCGTATGGCGTCAGGCGAACAAATATAAAGTTCCACGCATCGCGTTCGTTAACAAAATGGACCGTATGGGTGCTAACTTCCTGAAAGTTGTTGGTCAGATCAAATCCCGTCTGGGCGCGAACCCTGTTCCGCTGCAGCTGGCAATTGGTGCTGAAGAAGGCTTCACCGGCGTTATCGACCTGGTGAAAATGAAAGCCATCAACTGGAACGATGCAGACCAGGGCGTTACCTTCGAATACGAAGATATCCCAGCTGCAATGCAGGACCTGGCTGACGAATGGCACCAGAACCTGATCGAATCCGCTGCTGAAGCTTCAGAAGAGCTGATGGAGAAATACCTGGGTGGTGAAGAACTGACTGAAGAAGAGATCAAAAAAGCTCTGCGTCAGCGCGTTCTGAACAACGAAATCATCCTGGTAACCTGTGGTTCTGCGTTCAAGAACAAAGGTGTTCAGGCGATGCTGGATGCGGTAGTTGACTACCTGCCATCCCCGGTTGACGTTCCTGCGATCAACGGCATCCTGGACGACGGTAAAGATACTCCGGCTGAGCGTCACGCAAGCGACGAAGAGCCATTCTCTGCACTGGCGTTCAAAATTGCTACCGACCCATTCGTGGGTAACCTGACCTTCTTCCGCGTTTACTCTGGTGTGGTTAACTCCGGTGACACCATCCTGAACTCCGTGAAAACGGCGCGTGAACGTTTTGGCCGTATCGTACAGATGCACGCTAACAAACGTGAAGAGATCAAAGAAGTTCGTGCGGGCGACATCGCTGCAGCTATCGGTCTGAAAGACGTGACCACTGGTGACACCCTGTGTGACCCAGATCACCCGATCATTCTGGAGCGTATGGAATTCCCTGAGCCGGTAATCTCCATCGCAGTTGAACCAAAAACCAAAGCTGACCAGGAAAAAATGGGTCTGGCTCTGGGCCGTCTGGCGAAAGAAGACCCATCATTCCGCGTATGGACTGATGAAGAATCTAACCAGACCATCATCGCTGGTATGGGTGAACTGCACCTGGACATCATCGTTGACCGTATGAAGCGTGAATTCAACGTTGAAGCGAACGTGGGTAAACCTCAGGTTGCTTACCGCGAAGCGATTCGTGCGAAAGTTACCGATGTTGAAGGTAAACACGCTAAGCAGTCTGGTGGTCGCGGTCAGTACGGTCACGTTGTGATCGACATGTACCCACTGGAGCCGGGCTCTAACCCGAAAGGTTACGAGTTCATCAACGACATCAAAGGTGGTGTAATTCCTGGCGAATACATCCCAGCCGTTGATAAAGGCATCCAGGAACAGCTGAAAGCGGGCCCTCTGGCTGGCTATCCGGTTGTTGACATGGGTGTTCGTCTGCACTTCGGTTCTTACCACGACGTTGACTCCTCTGAACTGGCGTTTAAACTGGCTGCGTCTATTGCCTTTAAAGAAGGCTTTAAGAAAGCAAAACCAGTTCTGCTTGAGCCAATCATGAAGGTTGAAGTAGAAACTCCTGAAGAGAACACCGGTGACGTTATCGGTGACTTGAGCCGTCGTCGCGGTATGCTGCGTGGTCAGGAATCCGAAGTAACTGGCGTTAAGATCCACGCTGAAGTTCCGCTGTCTGAAATGTTCGGATATGCAACTCAGCTGCGTTCTCTGACCAAAGGTCGTGCATCATACACCATGGAATTCCTGAAGTATGATGATGCGCCTAACAACGTTGCTCAGGCCGTTATTGAAGCCCGTGGTAAGTAATCCACAGGATTAAAACCTAAGTCCCGTGCTCTCTCCACAGGGGAGAGCACTATAGTAAGGAATATAGCCGTGTCTAAAGAAAAATTTGAACGTACAAAACCGCACGTCAACGTTGGTACTATCGGCCACGTTGACCATGGTAAAACTACCCTGACTGCTGCAATCACTACCGTTCTGGCTAAAACCTACGGTGGTTCTGCTCGTGCATTCGATCAGATCGATAACGCACCAGAAGAAAAAGCTCGTGGTATCACCATCAACACTTCCCACGTTGAATATGACACCCCGAC
>NZ_VRKN01000015.1 GCF_008080435.1 Enterobacter asburiae
TCCATATAAATACCGTTGCGTCCGAGCCAGGTCGAGTAGCTGGTGAAGAACACGGCATAGCCGGCGATCTTACCTTCGGGACGGGCCTGACGAATGGTTATGCTCATTGCTTTTCCTGTTTTTAAGCCTGTGTTTCGATTGATGGCGTTAAGCATACGGAGTATTGTTCGAAGAATTAAGTGCAATGAAATCAACAAATGATGAATATTATGCATCCGGCATTGAGACGCCTTGATTTAAACCTGCTGCCCGTTTTCGACGCGATTTACCGCCACCGTTCCGTTCGGCTGGCTGCTGATGAGCTGGCGATGAGCACTTCGGCTCTGAGCCATGCGCTGTCGCGTTTGCGCACCACCCTTAATGACCCGCTATTTTTTCGCGAAGGGCATCGCATGTCCCCCAGGGCGTATGCCTCTCAGGTACAACATGCATTTATCTCCATGCTTTAGTCATTTCATGAGTTCGATGCCTGTTTTTTGTACCTGAGAGCGCTCGACAACAATTACGGTGCGAACACAACAGCACAAAGCGCGATGAGCGAATCCCGGTGGCATGCAGAGCGTTCCACCGGCATCGCGTTCTGAGGGTGAAGAATATGGCGTCATTTCCAGCTTGTGACATTTTCATCTCAGGAATTATTATTTACAACATTCTGACCATCCTTTAGAGAATAGACTCTAAGAAACGTCCTTATACCTTGTCAAAATCAGCATGTTGCATATTTTTATTTTAACTAATATCACTTTTCATTATTATCGAACAAAGCTATTGAATATACCCATGATGGCATTGTATTGATTTTTCTTTCGTATGAAATATTTTTGTTTGAGCATTCGTTTTTAATGTTGTATCTGAAGCTTGGTAAGCCAGAGTTAATTAAGTACTTATCTATCAGAGAGGATACGCAAAAATAAGGTTGATTATTCGCTTCCAGCGCGAGTGCCTTTAAGTTTGCATCACTGCCTGCTGCTACAAATACAGGAACATCTCCATAATCGGTAGGGTTTATATCCCATTTAAATACAAAATCGTTGTCATGCTCCCCTGTTTTGCTGAAAAGATTAGTTGGAAGAACATCATTATCCATGAAAAATTTATTTAAAGCAGGTTTGTGATCGCCATAAATAACAACTACAGCATTTGGATCTATCTCACGAACTTCTTTGTAGAAATCGACGAAACGATCCACGGCTTGTTTCAGTTCGTATGTGTAAATATACTCTCCTGAGTCATTCTCATGAGGATAGGGTCCATGGGTAGACATAGTAATTAAATTCATGAATATATTTTTCCCGCCAGCTTTTTTGAGATGTTCAATAGCTGACTTATAAAGAAGATAATCATCGGGTTGCCATTGCCATTTTTTTCTGGTTGCAACAATTTGGGCTGGAAGACTTATATTAGACATTTCATAAAGACCATCAAATTGTTCAAATCCAAACTTTTTATATACAATATCTCTATGCCAAAACTCTTTTAAATAGTTATGTGCTGCATAAGTAATAAAACCTTTTTCTTTTAATGAGTTGGCAATAGTATCGGAGTGCGATTTGAACTGTGAAGCATATTCTTGATAAATTATACCGGATAAAACCCTTGAATTACTTGGTAGTCCGGTTAGCATTTCAAATTCAACATTTGCAGTACCTCCACCATAAACTGGAGAAGTCGCTCTAAAAGTGACAAAACCTTCATTTAATATGGGGGTAATTATTTCTTTGAAATTTGCATTGTCATACCAGCATGACTCACAGAGTACGTAAATGATGGTTTTATGTTTTGATAATTCCGTACTGCCAACTCGCTTTTGAAAGTTGTAAACCTCTTTATTATTTTTGTTAGCCATAGGTGCAGATTTCCGTGAGCTTGTCATCACGACATGCATGGCTATTCCATTATCCTGGAGGTTTTCAGGCCAATTCCATGATTTGTAAATTACGTTCATTTCTTTAGCTAATAGTATCATTTTTCTTGAGAGGATACTCTCCTCGCCAAAGAGAGCGCTGAAATGAGTATAAAATGAAAATGGCAAAGTGATTATAAAAATAATGGCAAGAAATGTTTTATTTTTCTTTGTTGTGTAAAATATTCTGTTGATAAAAAATAAAATTACGCAAAATAATATTGCGAGGAAAAGATAGAATACTGGCCATGCTGTGAGGTAATGTTTTGCAATAGATATATTAGAGCGAGAAAATAAGTCATTCCAGGAGAGTACCTCACCCGTGAGCGATAACTTGATATTACTTATATACTCCAGTAATTTGAATGTCATAAAAACAATATAGGCTGAAACTAATGATGGTAGTCTTATTAAACGAAGTGAAACATAGGCTAAAGGTAAAGGGCTGGCAAGCCATATGTAGTGTATTATTGAATATAAAAAGTTTGGCAATGGTACTGAGCTTTTAATTCCAGAAAAAGCTATTATGAAAAAAGTAATAACAAAAATAAAATCTAGAAGCGAGGATTTTATTTTTTTTTGGTAGTTGGTTGAGACGAGAGACGTAGTTTTGAAGAGTACGTTCATTTTTGAACCTTAAAATAAATGATTCTGATTATATCATGTAATTATAAGAAGTGTAATAACCTATCTCAACAGATAACTGATGCTAATACTTGGACAGAGGTATTTGATGATCAATATGAGGGGAATCTCCGTCCAAACGGTAAGTTGAATCTGAACTCCAGCCTACCTTGATAGCCTCGTATGGGAAGTAAGAAGTCCTTTTATGCCTAATAATGTTTTTAGGGATATCGTATAACTCAATGATAAAAATAGGAAAATTAATGTTTACATAAAGCTGTATAAAAAGGTACCATACCCCCCTATAGTATCAGGAGGGCGTATGCCGCATTCACCCGAAGATAAAAAACGTATTCTTACTCGCGTCCGTCGCATTCGGGGCCAGGTTGATGCCCTTGAACGCGCGCTGGAGTCGGGTGACCCCTGTCTGGCCATTTTGCAGCAAATCGCCGCCGTGCGCGGGGCTGCCAATGGTCTGATGGGCGAAATGGTTGAAATTCACCTCAAAGATGAGCTGGTGACGGGGGAAACCACGCCGGATCAGCGAGCCGTACGCATGGCAGAAGTCGGCCATTTGCTGCGCTCTTATCTAAAATAAACCCACACACCTGACAAAAAGGGAAGACATGATGAAATCTCGCGCTGCAGTTGCATTTGGTCCCGGACAGCCGCTCAAAATCGTTGAAATCGACGTGGCACCGCCGAAGAAAGGCGAAGTGCTGATCAAAATCACCCATACCGGCGTGTGCCATACTGATGCGTTTACGCTCTCCGGTGACGATCCGGAAGGCGTCTTCCCGGCGGTACTCGGTCATGAAGGCGGAGGGATTGTGGTGGAAGTGGGCGAGGGCGTGACCAGCCTGAAACCGGGGGATCACGTGATCCCGCTGTACACGGCGGAATGCGGCGAGTGTAAGTTCTGTAAATCCGGTAAAACCAACCTCTGCCAGGCGGTTCGCGCTACTCAGGGGAAAGGGCTGATGCCGGACGGCACGACCCGTTTCTCTTATAACGGCGAGCCTGTTTATCATTACATGGGCACCAGCACCTTCAGCGAATACACCGTTTGCGCGGAGATCTCGCTGGCGAAGGTGAACCCGCAGGCACCGCTGGATAAAGTCTGCCTGCTGGGCTGCGGCGTGACCACCGGTATTGGCGCGGTGCATAACACTGCAAAAGTCAAAGAGGGCGACACCGTTGCGGTATTCGGTCTCGGTGGCATTGGTCTGGCGGTGATTCAGGGCGCGGTGCAGGCGAAGGCCGGTCGTATCATCGCGGTTGACACCAACCCGGAGAAATTCAAGCTGGCGGGTGAAATGGGCGCGACCGATTTTGTGAACCCGAAAGATCACGAAAAACCGATTCAGGATGTCATCGTTGAGCTGACCGACGGCGGCGTTGACTTCAGCTTTGAATGTATCGGTAACGTGAACGTGATGCGTTCCGCGCTGGAGTGCTGCCACAAAGGCTGGGGCGAGAGCATTATCATTGGCGTGGCCGGTGCGGGTCAGGAGATTAAAACCCGTCCATTCCAGCTCGTCACCGGACGCGTGTGGCGCGGTTCGGCGTTTGGCGGCGTGAAGGGCCGTACCCAGCTTCCGGGTATGGTTGAAGATGCCATGGTCGGCAAGATTCAGCTCGATCTGTTCATTACCCACCGTTTGCCGCTGGAGCAGATCAACGACGCGTTCGACCTGATGCATGAAGGAAAATCCATCCGCACCGTCATTCATTTCGGCGACAAGTAACTCTTCTGCCAGCGGTTTTTCACCGCTGGCGTTTCTTTAATAATCTTCTCTAAAGTGTGACCAGTGCGGCGTTTTTAGCCGTAATCTAAATCCCCACCGTGCCGATGACTATTTAACACGCATGTTTTTACGCATCTTACCTACAAGAGAGTCGACGGTCATGGACAACACTACTTCGATGCAGGCGCAGCGTAAGCTGAGCTTCTTGCATCACATCAGGCTGGTTCCGCTGTTTTCCTCCATTCTCGGTGGCATTATTCTCCTGTTTGCCTTGAGCTCGGGTCTGGCGGGTTATTTCCTGCTGCAGGCCGATCGCGATCAGCAGGATGTCACATCCGAAATTCAGGTGCGTATGGGGCTGTCGAACAGCTCAAACCATCTGCGAACCGCGCGTATCAATCTGATCCACGCCGGTGCGGCAAGCCGTATCGCGGAGATGGATGCGATGAAGCAGAACATCAGCGAGGCGGAAACGCGCATTAAGCAGTCCCAGGAGAGCTTTAACGCCTATATGAATCGTGCCGTGCGCACCGCTGAGGGGGAAGCGCTGGAAGCGGATCTCAAGGCGCGGTACGACGCCTATATCGCGGGCATGCAGCCTATGGTGAAATTCGCCAAAAACGGTATGTTCGAAGCGATTATCAACCACGAAAACGAAACGGCGCGCCCGCTGGATGACGCTTACAACGCCGTTCTGCTGAAGGCGATTAAGATCCGTACCGACCGTGCGAATACGCTGACGGCACAGGCCCACAGCCGCACGCAATTGGGCCTGATGTTTATGGTGGGCGCGTTTGCGCTGGCGCTGGTGCTGACGGCGATGACCTTTGTTGTGCTGCGCCGCACGGTAATTAATCCGTTGCAGCGTGCAGCGAAACGTATCGAGAATATCGCCAAAGGCGACCTGACGATGCCGGATGACGTGGCGGGGCGCAGCGAAATTGGCCGCCTGACGCGCGATCTGCAAACCATGCAGCACTCGCTTGAAAACACCGTGGGCACTGTACGTCAGGGGGCGGAGGAGATTTACCGCGGCACCAGCGAGATTTCTGCCGGTAATACCGACCTCTCTTCGCGCACCGAGCAGCAGGCTGCGGCCATTGAGCAGACTGCCGCGAGCATGGAACAGCTCACCGCAACGGTGAAACAGAACGCCGATAACGCCCATCATGCCAGCAAGCTGGCGGAAGATGCCTCCGGTAAAGCCAGCCGCGGCGGACAGATGGTCTCCGGCGTGGTCAAAACCATGGGCAATATCTCCACCAGTTCGAAAAAGATCTCGGAGATCACCGCCGTCATCAACAGCATTGCGTTCCAGACCAATATCCTGGCGCTTAACGCGGCGGTAGAAGCGGCGCGTGCGGGTGAACAGGGGCGTGGCTTTGCCGTGGTGGCCAGTGAAGTCCGAACACTTGCAAGCCGCAGTGCGAATGCCGCAAAAGAGATCGAAAGCCTGATCAACGAATCGGTATCGCTGATTGACCAGGGTTCCGGTGAGGTTGTCGCCGCCGGTAACACCATGAATGAAATCGTCGACGCGGTTAAACGCGTGACCGACATCATGCTGGAGATTGCCGCAGCGTCCGATGAACAGAGCCGCGGTATTGTTCAGGTGAGTCAGGCAATTTCTGAGATGGATAAAGTAACCCAGCAGAACGCCTCGCTGGTGGAAGAAGCCTCCGCGGCGGCGGCGTCTCTGGAAGAACAGGGCGCGCGTCTGACCGAGGCGGTCGGAGCGTTTCGTCTGAGCGGTTCAAAGCCGGGCCGCGCGGCGGCGTCTGCGCCAGTGGCGAAGAGCGCGCCGTTGCGCCCGGCGGCGACGGTTTCCGGGGATAACTGGGAGACGTTCTGAGTGGCGTGTTGTGTCGGGTGACGCTTCGCTTACCCGACCTACAAAATCTGACCTACAAAAAAGGGACCTTTCGGTCCCTTTTTCATCTGTTACGTCTTATCAGGTAACGCGTACGCAATAACGTAATCACCGCGATCCGGCGACTGGCGAGCGCCCCCGGCGTTAATGATGATGTACTGTTTACCGGTTTTCGGCGACACGTAGGTCATCGGGCCGGACTGGCTGCCGACCGGCAGGCGGTCTTTCCAGATCTCTTTCCCGGTGGCGGTATCAAACGCGCGCAGGTAGAAATCCTGCGTGCCGGCGAAGAACAGCAGGCCGGACTGGGTAGAGAGTGACGCGCCCAGCGTCGGCATACCGATTGGGATTGGCATGTGCATACGAATGCCCAGCGGACCAGTATCTTCCACCGTGCCGACAGGAACCTGCCACACCAGCTTGCCGGTTTTCAGGTCAACGGCCGACATGGTTCCGAACGGCGGCTTCTGGCACGGAATGCCCAGCGGCGACAGGAAGCGTTCGCGCATCGCGCCGAACGGCGTGCCGTCCATCGGTACGATACCCATCTCGATGCCGCTGGCGTTTTTCGCCACGTTAGCGCGCGGGACCATGTAGTTTGCCAGGCCCAGGCGCATATCGTTGACGAACATCAGGCTATTGTTCGGGTCAACGGAGACGCTGCCCCAGTTCATCCCGCCGAGAGAGCCAGGGAACTGCAGGGAACGATCGAGACCCGGAGGGGTGAAGACGCCCTGATGACGCATCTCTTTAAACTGAATTCGGCACAGCAGCAGGTCGACAGGCGTCGCCCCCCACATGTCGGATTCGGTGAGCGTCTGGTTGCCAATCATCGGCATGCCAACGGAATACGGCTGGGTCGGAGAGTAGCGTTCACCTTCAACGTTGCCCGCCGGGACAGGACGTTCTTCTACCTTCGCCACCGGCTTACCGGTTTCGCGGTTAAGCATGAAGATCATGCCCTGCTTGCTGGTCTGCACCAGCACAGGCGTGGTACCGCCTTTACCGTCTGGCAGGTCGTACAGTAGCGACTGGGAAGGCAGGTCGAAATCCCACAGGTCGTGGTGGGTCGTCTGGAAATGCCAGCGCACCTGACCGGTGGTCGCGTCGACGGCGACGATGGAAGAGCTGTATTTATCGTCCAGCGCGGTACGCTCGCCCGCCCAGAAATCCGGGGTGGCGTTGCCGGTTGGCAGGTAGATCAGGTTCAACTTAGCGTCGTAAGACATCGCTGACCAGACGTTCGGCGTGCCGCGCGTGTAGGTCTGGCCTTCCGGCGGCAGGCCGGTCAGGTTCGGATTACCCGGATCCCACGCCCAGGCCAGTTTACCGGTGTGAACGTCGTATGCGCGCACTACGCCCGGCGGTTCGCCGGTGGAGAAGTTATCCGCGACGCGACCGCCGACAACAACGACATTGCCGGCGACCAGCGGCGTGGAGGTCTGCTGATAATACCCGGGCTTAATTTCGCCCATGCCGATGCTCAGATCCACGGTGCCATGGTTGCCGAAGTCTTCGCAGACCTTGCCGTTATCCGCGTTGATGGCAATCAGGCGGGCATCGGTGGTGGGCAGGAACAGACGGCGAGGGCATGCAGCAGGCTGTGTCTCTGTCTGTGACGTTGTCACGCTAGAGCGATCTTCAAAATAGCCCAGACCACGGCAGCGCTGCCAGTTAGGGGCCGTGGCTTTGGAATCATAACGCCATTTTTCTTTACCAGAATCCACGTCCAGCGCCAGCACTTTACTGTATGGGGTACAGACATACAGCGTGTCACCAATCTGCAATGGCGTGTTCTGATCTTCCGCGCCGGAGCCGTTGCTCTGCGGAATATCGCCGGTGTGCGCAACCCAGGCGACTTTCAAATCGCTGACGTTTTGCTTGTTAATCTGGTCCAGCGCGGCGAAACGGTCGCCGTGGGTAGTATTGCCCCAGTGCTCCCAGTTCTTTTGCTGCTCGCCGGGTGCGACAGGTTTAACCGGAACGGACTCGTTGGCTGCCACGAGGGTTTGTGGCTTAAACATCCAGCCCAGGCTGACCAGCATTGCCACTGCGAGCACGGCCGCGACGCCAAAAGCGGGAGCCTTGTTCGCGGCGCTGTGGTTCGCTGTACGCAGGAAAGGCCAGACGATGGCGCAGAGGAAGGCCAGAACGGCAAAGGTAAACAGGCGAGAGAAGAGCGGCCAGAAATCCCAGCCCGCATCGCTCACCGCCCAGAACAGTGAGGCAATAAACGCGACGCTGTAAAGCACGATCCCGCTGGTGCGATTGAGGAAAATCAGGATCGCGGCAATCACCATGACCACGCCCATTATCAGGAAGTATCCACTTCCGCCTACGGTGGCGAGCTTAAAGCCCAACCCGCCGACCGCCAGACCGATGAGCATCATCAGTCCGGCAAGAAGCCACTGCAGAATACGAGGTATCCCGCGCGGCGCGCTGCCACATGCCATGTCTTTCTCCTATCGATCCCCCCGCCGTGTCGGGTATGTACCAGTTGGGTAATAATTGCGGGGATAATAATGATTATCACGAGTGAATTCGGATTTATAAAATGATTTGTGAACCATTTGGTGAATTCTTCGTTATCATAAAACTGTTAAATTGTTTTACGCAATTGTTAATGAATTATTCCGCATTATTTGATTAACGCACAGGCTAGTCCCCTCGCCCCATAGGGGAGAGGGTTAGGGTGAGGGGTGAAAAAGGTTTTAAACCGGCATTGATTTACGGATAGCGCTCAGCAGCGTCTGTGCGCCGGTAGAAAGTGGGGTATCCACCCGGGTCAAAATGCCGATGGGTTCCCCGGCTCCTGGGGAGGTAATCGGCAGGGCGATCAGCGTTCCCTGGCGTAAATCATCTTTTACCGCACCGGAGGGGACGAACCAGACGTAGTCATAATCCAGCGTGAGCTGGCGTGAAAGCGAGGCCGATAGCGTTTCGATACACCCTGAAGGTAGCGTACACCCCTGCATTTGCAGCAACGCTTCGGCGGTCTGGCGGGGGACTGTCCCTTTCGGGCAAACCACAACCGGCCACTCCATAACGCGGCTTAACGTCACCGTGTCCTGCAGCAGGGGGTGATCGGGACGAACCACCAGCTTCAGGGATTCCAGGAACAGCAGTTCGTAATTGAGACCGCCCATCAGTTCCGGGTCGGACATTCGACCGATACCGATATCCAGTTCGCCTGATTTCAACCCCGCGAGCAGCATGGTGTTATTCATGGTGGCAACCTGAATTGTGGTATGCCGCTGCTGCTTGTGGAACTGGCCGATAACAGGCGGAAGAATACCCAGCGCCGCGGTAGGCAAGGCGCCCACGCGCACCACCTCACTGGAATGCTCTTCTTTTCGATGCAGGGACTGGCCTGCGGTATTGAGCGCATCCAGCACTTTAACGGCGTGCGTGAGGAACTGTTCGCCCACGATAGTAAGCTGCGCCCCCAGCCGCCCGCGGTCAAAAAGACGGGCACCGGTCAGTTGTTCCAGCTCGTTGAGGGTTTTCGAGAGCGCCGGCTGGCTCAGGTTAAGGGTTTCAGCCGCACGCCCCAGCGTTCCCTGTTGAGCGACGGCCACAAATGTATGCAAATGGCGCAAGCGTATGCGCTGACTGAACAGACCATTTTTTTCCATAGGCGATGTTAAAAACAGAGCGATGCGGGTGACAAGTTAAGTTGTTTAATTTTGATAACCTGATAGCAAAATATTTTTAACATTTGATCTGTTTGAGTTACAACATGTTTTTCGGCAGGGGAATAAAAGCGAACGTCCTTG
The DNA here is from genome assembly GCF_008080435.1 of Enterobacter asburiae. GTDB lineage: Bacteria > Pseudomonadota > Gammaproteobacteria > Enterobacterales > Enterobacteriaceae > Enterobacter > Enterobacter asburiae_C. The sequence goes on from NZ_VRKN01000015.1 coordinate 9,922, forward strand.
TTCATTTATTGCTCATTGTGGAGGGGAAGCGCTAACCGGTTTAGATCACGCCGTCACCGCCGTCAGAACACCACACCTGGCCGGACGTAAATGAACATTCATCCGAGGCCAGCGTGACGTACAGCGGGGCAATCTCGACGGGCTGGCCAGGACGTCCCAGCGGGGTATCGCCACCGAACTCCTTCACTTTTTCCATCGGCTGCCCGCCGCTGGACTGCAGTACCGTCCAGTAAGGGCCAGGGGCAACCGCGTTGACGCGAATGCCTTTCGGACCCAGCTGTTTGGCTAAGGATTTGGTAAACACCGCCAGACAGGCTTTTGTCTGGGCATAGTCCAGCAAAACGGGGCTGGGCTTCACCGCCTGAACGGAGGAGGTATTAATAATAACAGACGAGGCTTTCAGATGACGGAGTGCCGCTTTGGTGATCCAGAAAGGAGCGTAGACGTTGGTTTTAAACGTCGCGTCAAAATCCTCGGTGGTCAGTTCTTCAAGCGATTCACGGAACTGCTGACGGCCGGCGTTATTGACCAGAATGTCCAGCCCGCCCAGCTTCGAGACGGCTTCTTCGACCAGATTCTGACAGAACGTTTCGTCCCGGACATCTCCCGGCAGCGCGACGGCCTTGCGTCCTTCCGCTTCGATCAGGTCGATGACCTCAGAGGCATCTTTTTCTTCTTCAGGCAGATAGTTGATAGCAACGTCAGCGCCTTCACGCGCATAGGCGATAGCGACCGCGCGACCAATACCGGAGTCACCACCGGTAATCAGCGCTTTTTTGCTGGCAAGGCGGCCATGTCCTTTATAGCTTTTTTCCCCGTGGTCGGGTACAGGTTGCATCTCTGATGCCAGTCCCGGCGGCGTTTGCGGCTGTTCCGGGAACGGGGGCTGCGGGTAAGCGTTCGTACGTTGTTTGGTATCACTCATAGCTGACTCCTTAAGCCAAGGGGTGAGATTTGATGGATAACTGCAGCGTTAACGCTTCGCTGAATTATTTCTGCAAACGATCAACACGGACGACGGCAGGAGATGATTTTTTATCAAGCGAACCGTTGATACTGATCATCTGGTCGGGTTTTACCGTTCTGCCGTCGAAGACGGCCTGGGGAATAATAACGTCGATTTTTCCGGTTTTATCCTGAAATACAAACTTATCGCCGCTACCGTCAATAAGATTACCGCGTAATGAAATTGTCGCACCATCGTGCATTTGTTTTGCCTGATCGATGGTCATAATACGCGCATCGTCGGTTCCGCGATATCCGCTATCAAGCGCGTGAGGTGGCGGTGGGGCTTCGCCTTTTTGTAATCCGCCGTTATTATCTGCCCATGCGGCCGGAACCAAAAATATCAATAAAGCGGAAATAAGTGATAATTTCATCCGATATCCTTCATTTTGGGTGTCTTGACGTATTAAGTATTATTGCTCTTCCTTTATGTGGCAAATGTGATAAGTCCTAAAAACATTCGCGTTAGAAATCAAAATTATCGGTTAATCAGCGAAACGGTGACGACGGCCATGAAACGTGAAAATGAAAAGTTACCCGGGATAGGATAAACTGTATCTTGTGATGATATTCTGGTGTCAACATGGCCGCATAACGGTATTCCAGAAATAAGTGATATTCAATATGCCATTCTTGAGCGCAGTGGGCATATTTAAATCATTCCTTTCGAGAAATAAGAGGCGGCAAGATGAGCAATCTTTTTCACGACAGTAATAATAACGCGGGTGAAATGACGAAAAAACTGGCGAGCAAATTAACCGATCTCGGGCTTCGTTAAACCACCGCGAAATCCTGCACGGGCGGAAGGCTCTCGGCGGCGCTTTGCGCAGAAGAAAACACCGCCGAATTTTATGATGTCGGCCTGGTCGTGTTCAGCGACGAATCCAACCACCCAGCAGGATCGCGTCCCTCAGTGATAACCCTCGGTATCCGACACTTTGCCCCGAAAGACGTAGTAGCTCCAGGCCGTGTACATCAGGATCACCGGAATAATCAGTAATGTTCCTACCAGCATAAAAAGCTGGCTGGCAGGCGGGGCCGCGGCTTCCCACAGGGTGATGCGCGGCGGAATAATGTTTGGCCAGAGGCTGATACCGAGCCCGCTAAACCCGAGGAAAATAAGCCCCAGCGTCAGCAGGAAGGGGCGAGAGTGGCTGGCCGGGTTGCGGGTCAGGCGCCAGATCAGCACGCTGAAAATCCCGACCAGCAAAGGAACCGGCAGGAACCAGAAGAAGTTGGGTAAGGTAAACCAGCGATCGGCCACGTACTGCCAGCCGAGCGGCGTCCAGATGCTCACTACCGCAATAACCACGACCAGCGCCAGCAGCACGTGACGGGTCAGCTCGCGCATGCGGGCCTGCAGCGCGCCTTCACTTTTCATAATGAGCCAGGTGGTGCCCGGCAGCGTGTAGGCGACGATCAGACCGATACCGCAGAAGAGGTTGAAGGGGGTGAGCCAGTCAAGCGCGGAGCCGACAAACCGCCGCCCCTCAACGTCGAAGCCGTTAATCACTGCCCCCACCACCACCCCCTGGCTGAAGGTGGCGAGCAGAGAGCCGCCGGCAAAGGAGTAGTCCCAGAATTTGCGGTGCGAGGGCGTGGCTTTGAAGCGGAATTCAAAGGCCACGCCGCGAAAGATGAGACCGATCAGCATCGCGGTGAGGGGAATCGTCAACGCATCAATAATGACCGCATAGGCCAGCGGAAACGCACCGAAGAGGCCCGCGCCGCCGAGTACCAGCCAGGTCTCGTTGCCGTCCCAGACCGGCGCTACGCTGTTGACCATCACATCACGCTCTCTGGCATCGCCCACGAAGTTAAACAGCAGGCCAATACCCAAATCAAAGCCATCCATAATGATGTACATCAGCGTGGCAAAGACGATGATGGCAAACCAGATAACAGAGATATCAATGCCCATCAGGTTCTCTCCTCTTCAGGAACAGACTCAGCGGCAGACAGCGGACGGGCGGGCGTGCCCGAGGTGTTTGACGTCAGCGTACCGACAGGCTGTGGTCCTTTCTTAATCAGCCGGATGAGGTAAACATAGCCCACGCCGAACACCGACGAGTAAACGACGAAGAACGCCAGCAGGCTGATGCTCATCTGCAGGGTGCTGTGCAGCGATACCGCGTCGATTGTGCGCAGATAGCCATAGACCACCCACGGCTGACGTCCTACTTCGGTGGTCACCCAACCAGCGAGCAGCGCCAGCAGCCCGGCAGGCCCCATACAGAGGGCAAACCAGTGGAACGGGCGAGAGTGGTAAAGCCGATGACGATAGCGAAGCCAGACACCGATCAGACCGAGAGTAATCATCAGCAGCCCCATCCCGACCATGACGCGGAACGACCAGAAAACGATTGTCGAGTTTGGGCGATCTCCTTTTGGAAAGTCTTTCAGCGCCGGTACCTGCTTGTCCAGGCTGTGCGTCAGGATAAGGCTGCCAAGCGCGGGGATCGCCAGACCGTATTTGGTGCGCTCCTCGTTCATATCCGGCAGACCAAACAGCAGCAGCGGGGTGGCCTCGCCGGGGGGATTTTCCCAGTGGCCCTCAATGGCGGCTATTTTGGCTGGCTGATGCTCAAGTGTGTTCAGGCCGTGCATATCTCCCACAACCGCCTGAATGGGGGCGACCAGCAGCGCCATCCACATCGCCATGGAAAACATGGTGCGCACGGCAGGCGTATTGTTACCACGCAGCAGGTGCCATGCGCCCGACGCACCGACAAACAGCGCGCTGCTCAGAAACGCGGCGATAGCCATATGAATTAGGCGGTAAGGGAAAGAAGGGTTAAAGACGATCGCCAGCCAGTCCTGTGGAATAACCTGTCCGTTCTCGATAGTGAAACCCTGCGGCGTATGCATCCAGCTGTTGGAGGCGAGGATCCAGAAGGTCGACATCAGCGTGCCGAGCGCCACCATGCAGGTTGAAAAGAAGTGCAGGCCGGGACCGACCTTATTCCAGCCGAACATCATGACGCCAAGGAAACCGGCCTCCAGGAAAAAGGCGGTTAACACCTCATAGGTCAGGAGTGGGCCGGTAATACTGCCCGCAAACTGTGAGAACCCGCTCCAGTTGGTGCCAAACTGGTACGCCATGACCAGCCCGGAAACGACACCCATACCGAAGTTAACGGCAAATATCTTGAGCCAGAAATGGTAAAGCGATCGCCAGACGTCGTTCCTGGTGCGCAACCACATGCCCTCCAGCACCACCAGATAGCTGGCGAGGCCGATGGTGATCGCAGGAAAAAGGATATGAAACGAAACGGTAAAAGCGAACTGAATTCTGGCAAGATGAAACGCATCGAGTTCGAACATGGTCCGTACCTCTGAAACCGTAATGCAGGAGAATGGCCAGGCAGGTCAGTATTGCCTGGCCAAAAATGACTTACTGCCTGGAGATAAAGTGTAGTAGGTGGTGGAGCAGATATTCTCTCCGCTGGATACTTTTTCGCTTCGACGCCCGATGCGTCTATTTGGTCTCACTTTCAGCAGCCTGATCGGCACGCGCGGCACTGTAGCCAGATAAATGGCCGACAATGTTGGCGTAAATACTGATGATAATGACCCATAGTACGCTGTTCTTCCACCATATTACGGAAGGGATAGCGAGAATGAACCATATTATGGCTGCCGTTAAATGGCACCGCTTAATTGTTGCGGGACTGATGCTCATTTTATTTAACCTGTGTTATCACGTCATTTTTGCGCTTTTTGGTTAATATTTTCAACGGCCAGGTCGGTGAGTTTAAGAACGGTTTCTTTTTCATCTTCCAGCGTTGCGGCACGAAGTTTAACGGCCAAGGGTACTGCGAGCCATTCAGCCCGCAGCATGCTCTCTGGTTTTATTAAAAGAGTATTAAATAAGATCAGGAGTTATCAGATTTACGGCCTCCGCCGTGGCTGTTTTGTCCTCCTTTCTTACCCGCTTCAGATGCGCGTTGCGGATCGTTTTTAAAGTTACCGCCGCTATGCTGGCCACCTTTACGCCCAGCGTCTGATGCTTTATCACGGTCTTCAGCGAAATTACCGGAACCACCACGATGCTCTGCCATATTAAACCTCACGGTCATATATTGGTTATGTCAGTACGATACGAAAAATAGTCCGTATCACTCGTCGTTCGAGTAATAACTCTAGTCGCTGGGCGTCATCCGTCAAATGCGTTTGGCTATTTGCGGTTGCGTTATTTTTAAATATCGATGCATTTGCGCTTCGCTTAACGAGAAAATAGAGTTGAGCGGGAAGAACTTGAAAACAAAAGATCGGATTAGTCCTAAGTTTCGCTAAAAAAGCGGAACGCTGAGGATAGAAATAATGGTGTGATAAATCCAATCTATTTGCCGTTGGGATAGAATAAAAAAGTACTCCTTTATGGCCAGAAAACAGAACTCAAAATAATTATCAGGAAAATTGTGGTAAAACAGTCGAGGCGGCAGGACGCCTCCGCCAGCCCTGTTCAGGGGCCGGTAGCACACGGTTTGACCACTGTCGTCTTAAGATCACAAATCAGAAATTCTTCCCCCCGGAAGGAACGGGTTTCTCTACACTCCAGGTAATATTCACTGGAGGCATGACATCATGGCGAACACCATCACGGCTGATGACATTCGGGAACACTTTTCGCAGGCTATGTCGGCGATGTACCAGCAGGAAGTTCCGCAGTACGGCACCTTGCTCGAACTGGTTGCGGACGTAAACCTGGCGGTTCTGGAAAATAATCCACTATTACATGAACAACTGGCTAACGCCGATGAGCTTGCGCGCCTGAACGTTGAGCGTCACGGGGCGATCCGCGTTGGCACGGCACAAGAGCTTTCAACCCTGCGTCGTATGTTTGCCATTATGGGCATGTACCCGGTCAGCTATTACGATCTCTCTCAGGCGGGGGTGCCGGTTCATTCAACGGCGTTTCGTCCGGTTGATGATGCGGCGCTGTGTCGTAATCCGTTTCGTATCTTTACCTCGCTGCTGCGTCTCGAACTGATTGAGAACGTCGCGCTGCGCGCGAGAGCCGCGGAGATCCTGTCTCACCGGAACATCTTTACCCCGCGCTGTCTGGAACTTATCGACCTCCATGAGTCGGAAGGGCAGTTTACTGACGCACAGGCGCGTGAATTTGTGCAGGAAGCGCTGGAAACCTTCCGCTGGCACCGCCATGCAACGGTCGATCAGGAAACCTATCTGGCCCTGAGCAACGAGCACCGCCTGATTGCCGACGTGGTCTGCTTCCCGGGCTGCCACATCAACCATCTCACGCCGCGCACGCTGGATATTGACCGGGTGCAGGAGCTGATGCCGAAGTACGGTATTGAGCCAAAAATACTGATCGAAGGGCCGCCGCGTCGCGAGGTGCCCGTCTTATTGCGTCAAACCAGCTTCAAGGCGCTGGAAGAGCCGGTACTGTTTGCCGGGGAACATAAGGGTACCCACACCGCGCGCTTCGGTGAGATTGAACAGCGCGGCGTGGCGCTGACCCCGAAAGGCCGTGAACTGTACGATACTCTGCTCGCTCAGGCCGGTACCGGTAAAGATAACCTGACGCACCAGCTGCATTTGCGGGAGATCTTTAACGCCTTCCCGGACAGCGAAATGCTAATGCGCCGTCAGGAGCTGGCCTATTTTCGCTATCGCCTGACGCCATCAGGGGAAGCCCATCGTCATGCGTTTCGTCCGGGAGACGATCCGCAGCCGCTGATTGAGCGTGGATGGGTGGTAGCCCAGCCGATCACCTACGAAGATTTCCTCCCGGTCAGCGCCGCGGGGATTTTCCAGTCCAATCTCGGGAACGAAACCCAGGCCCGCAGCCACGGTAATGCCAGCCGCGATGCGTTTGAAGACGCGCTGGGATGCCCGGTGTATGACGAGTTTACGCTCTACCAGGAGGCTGAAACGCGCAGCAAACAGCGTTGCGGTTTGCTCTGAAATCGTTACTCTGCTGGGGTGTGATGGAAAAAATAAGGTCGTTATGCAAAATCCTTCCGCCCCTGTGGTTGAAACGCGCCAGGGCGCACTGACTGGTTTAACCGATGAAAACGTCCACCTCTGGTGCGGTATTCCCTACGCCGCACCGCCCGTGGGAGAGTGGCGCTGGCGCTCACCCCGGCCGCCTGAATGCTGGGACGGCCTGCGCGAGGCCACGGCTTTCTCGCCCTCAAGCTGGCAAAGCAGCGAGTATTGTCAGGAGTTAGGCGGCGGCGATCCGGGCCAGTTTTCTGAAGATTGTCTCTACCTTAACGTCTGGGCCCCCGTCGACCGCACCGAGCTGCTCCCGGTTATGGTCTGGCTGCACGGGGGCGGGTTTACGATTGGTGCTGGTGGCCTGCCGCCGTACAACGGCAAAGCGCTGGCCACGCGCGGCGTGGTTGTCGTGACGATCAACTACCGTCTCGGGCATCTCGGCTTTTTCGCCCATCCCGCGCTGGAAGGCGAGGAAGGGCGCGTGGTGCATAATTTTGCCCTGCTGGATCAGATCGCCGCGCTCGAATGGGTGCGGGAGAATATCGCCGGGTTTGGTGGCGATCCCGCTAATGTGACCCTGTTTGGTGAATCCGCTGGTGCGCGCAGCGTGCTCTCTCTGCTGGCCTCACCGCTGGCAGCAGGATTGTTCCATAAGGCGATTGTGCAAAGCGGATACACTTTACCGGATACGCCGCGCGAGCAGGCGCTGCAAAAAGGGGAAGCGCTGGCCGCCCATTTCGGCCTTGAAAATGCGACCGCCGGGCAGTTACGCGCCATTCCGCCCGACGCGTTCTGGTCGTTAACCGCGCCGTTGAACGTCGCCCCGGCACCCATCGTCGGGGATTGCGTTCTGCCGGAAGCCATGCTGGACGTCTTTTTTGCCGCCCGTCAGCATCCGGTGCCGGTGATGATTGGCTCCAACAGCGATGAAGCCAGCGTGATGGCGGTCTTTGGCATCGATCTCGCCGGGCAAATCCAGAAGCTTCGCCGGGAGCGTCGCTTCGGGCTGGGGCTGATTAAGTTGCTCTATCCGGGCGTGAAAGGCGATGAAGAGCTGGGCAGGCAGGTGTGTCGCGACATGGCGTTTACCACGATGGGCTATGTGGTGATGCAGGCTCAGCAGCGCGTGGGGGGATTGTGCTGGCGTTACTGGTTTGACTATGTCGCAGAAGCGGAACATGCCACCTATACCAACGGCGCCTGGCACGGCAACGAAGTTCCCTATGTCTTCGATACGCTCGGCCAGGTGGAGCCTTCACGTCAGTATGTCAATGAGCGGGATCTGCAGTTTGCTGCCCAGGTGGCGGATTACTGGGTGAGCTTTGCCCGTGACGCGGGTCGTCGCGACATCCTGCCCGGGCCGACGCACTGGCCCGCGTGTCGTAAAGGGCGGGACGTTCTGTTACGCATTGGCGTGAATAAACATGCAGCTTTCAGGCTTGAAAACCGCTTTATGCGTGCCCGCATGAGTCTCTTCAAACGGGTGATGAAGCACCACGTCAACCTCGATTAAGCAAACAGGCACGAAACGCTGCGAGACCATTTTCCTCGTCTGGCGTTTCGCGCAGCACCAGCCGGTAGCTTGCGCCGGTTTTTATGCTTGTCTCATAGGGCCGCATCAGCCTTCCTGCGCGGACATCTTCTGCCACCAGCGTTTCGTCGGCAATGGCGACGCCCAGCCCCTGAATGGCGGCCGTAATGGCGAGATCCATCGTGTCGAAGTGTTGATTTTTGTGCATGACAAAGCCTGGACCTTCCTGTTTCGTCAGCCACAGCGACCAGTCAGTCTTATCCCTTGTCGGGTGAAGGAACGTTAACGATACCAGGGCTGAACCTGCGCGCACCGGGCTTATCACCGGGGTGAGCGCCTCGTCGAACAGCAGATCGCCTGCGCTCATGTGCGTGCCGAACACAATGGCTGCGTCGTAAGATTCGGTTTTGAAATTGACGTTGTGATCGGTGGTGGTGGTCAGCGCAATTTGCAGATCCGGATGCTCGCGCTCCACCTCCAGCAGGCGCGGTACCAGCCAGCGCATGGCGCAGGTGGGGGCCTTCAGCCGGATCACGGTGTGCTGGCTGCGGGCCTGGTCGGCTACGGACAGCAGCTGCTCGAAAGCGGACTGCAGCTCCGGAAGCAGGGCGCTGCCCTGCGGTGAGAGGCGCAGCCCGCGCGCGTGGCGTTCAAAAAGCGGAAAGCCAAACCATGCTTCCAGGGAGGCAATCTTACGGCTTACCGCCCCCTGCGTCAGACAGAGTTCCGCGGCGGCATGGGTAAGATTCAGGTGACGCGCGGTGACCAGAAATGCGTCGATGGCATTAAGCGGGAGCGAACGGCGCGACATAAAAACACCTCAGCTATGCATTTTTCTCATGGCTATTATGACAACAATTCGATTGTCCCGACAACACAGATGTTGTTTGAATAGTTATGCAATGTCCATGAGAAGGGAAAGAGGATGACTTTACGAACGCCTGTGCAAACGCGCTCCAAACTGCCGGATGTGGGAACCACCATTTTTACCGTTATCGGCCAGCTCTCGGCGCAGCATAACGCGATTAACCTTTCTCAGGGCGCACCGAATTTTTCCTGCGACCCGAAGCTGATTGCGGGCGTCACCCGCGCAATGGAGGCGGGCCATAACCAGTATGCGGCAATGACCGGCCTGCAGCCGCTCAAAGAACGTATTGCCGATAAAATTGCCACGCTCTACGGCACGCAGTATGACCCTGCCAGTGAGGTGCTGGTGACTGCCAGCGCCAGTGAGGGGCTCTATTCAGCGATAAGTGGGCTGGTGCACCCGGGTGATGAGGTGATCTACTTTGAGCCGTCATTTGACAGCTACGCGCCGATTGTCCGTCTGCAGGGGGCAACCCCGATTGCCATCAAGCTCACCGTGCCGGATTTTTCCGTCAACTGGGATGAGGTCCGTGCCGCGATCACCCCGCGTACGCGCATGATCATCATCAATACGCCGCATAACCCAAGCGGTCAGGTCTTCTCAGCCAATGATCTGCAACAGCTGGCGGCGCTGACGCGCAATACCGACATCATTATTTTGTCTGACGAAGTGTACGAACACGTCGTTTTTGATGGTGAACCGCACCACGGGATGGCCACGCACCCGCAGCTGGCGGAGCGCAGCGTGATTATTTCCTCTTTCGGAAAAACCTATCACGTCACCGGGTGGCGCGTGGGCTACTGTGTTGCCCCGGCGGTACTGATGGATGAGATTTGTAAAGTCCATCAATTTTTAATGTTTTCTGCCGATACGCCAATGCAGCACGCGTTTGCTGAGCATATGGTCGATCCGCAAACCTGGCTGTCGCTGTCGGCGTTTTACCAGCGTAAGCGCGATCTGCTTCACAGCCTGCTGGCCGATTCGCCGTTTACGCTGCTGCCGAGCGCCGGATCGTTCTTCATGCTGGCGGACTACAGCCAGTTCAGCGACGAGCGCGACAGCGAGCTGGTGAAACGGTTGATCGTTGAGTATGGCGTTGCCACCATTCCGCTGTCGGCGTTTTATGCGGACGGTACGGATAATAAATTGATTCGTCTCTCTTTTGCGAAAGATGAGGCGACGTTACGGGCAGGTGCCCAGGCCCTGTGTCGGGTTAAACCACGCTGAGGAGTATTAGATGAAATTACGCGCGTTAGTTGTCGGCATGGGATTGCTGTGTACCTTTTCTTCCTTCGCGGCCACCGAGCTGCGTTACGGTCTGGAAGCGGAATATCCGCCGTTTGAGAGCCGCAATGCAGCGGGCGAACTGGAAGGGTTTGACGTTGAGCTGGGGAATGCCATTTGCAAAGCGGCAGCGCTGAAGTGCAGCTGGGTTGAAACCTCATTTGATGCGTTGATCCCGGGCCTGGTGGCGAAGAAATTTGACGCCATCAACTCGGCGATGAACATTACCGAGCAGCGTCGCAAGAGCATTGATTTTACCCAGCCGATTTACCGTATTCCGTCGCAGCTGGTCGGCAAGGCCGGTACGGCGGTCGAGGCGACGCCCGAAGGGCTGAAGGGCAAAACTATCGGCGTGCTGCAGGGGTCCATTCAGGAAACCTATGCGAAAGAGCACTGGGAAAAGCAGGGTGTCACCGTGGTGTCTTATAAAGATCAGAATATGGCCTGGGGCGACCTGCTGAATGGCCGTATCGACGCCTCGCTGGTTATGTCCGCGGCCGGGCAGGCAGGTTTCCTTAGTAAGCCGCAGGGGAAAGGGTTTGGCTTCATCGGCAAACCGGTGTCTGACGACACTATCCTCGGCAGTGGGATCGGTTTTGGGTTGCGTAAAGGTGACGAGGCCACCAAAAAGCAGCTTGATGCCGCGATTGATAAAGTACGTGCCGACGGCACGATCGCTAAACTCGCTGATAAGTACTTCCCGGGTATCGATGTCAGCGTAAAATAACCGCCTCCTTTGCCCCGTCAGCTGATGTCCTGACGGGGCATTTTTATACACATTTTCCAGGCTTTCTTTACACCACTTTCGGGCCGTTCTGGTCGACAGAAAATATTTCTCACTTTGTTCATATAATCACCGGCCAACAATTGGATTCTTAACCATTTTTGTTTAGGCTGTGCGTTCTTTCTTGCCGTCATTTCGCCGAGCGCGAAACACATTCACACGACCATAAGGACGTTTTTCCAGGCATGAATCGCAGACGTTTTCTAAAAGGCTCGCTGGCAGTGGCAGCCCTGAGCGGCACATCTGGCCTTGCTTCCCTGTTTTCCAAAGCGGCATACGCTGCCGACTCTGACATTGCTGACGGCCAGAGCCGTCGTTTTGACTTTTCCGTACTGCAATCCATGGCGCATGACCTGGCGAAAACCCCGTGGGGTGGCGCGCCGCGTCCGCTGCCGGACACGCTGGCAACCATGACGCCGCAGGCGTACAACGCCATCCGCTACGATGAAAAACAGTCACTGTGGAACAACATTGAAGGGCGTCAGCTGGACGTGCAGTTCTTCCATATGGGGATGGGGTTCCGTCGCCGCGTGCGGATGTTCTCGCTGGACCAGTCTACCTCTATGGCACGCGAGATCCACTTCCGTCCGGAGCTGTTCAGCTACGGTGAAACGGGTGTGGATACCAAACAGCTGGAAGGGCAAAGCGATCTCGGCTTTGCGGGCTTCCGCGCCTTTAAGGCGCCTGAGCTGGCGCGTCGCGATATCGTCTCTTTCCTGGGGGCGAGCTATTTCCGCGCGGTGGATGACACTTACCAGTATGGCCTTTCCGCTCGCGGTCTGGCGGTAGATACCTTTACCGACACGCCGGAAGAGTTCCCGGACTTTACCTCCTTCTGGTTTGAAACCGTCAAACCCGGCGACACGACTTTTACCGTTTATACGCTGTTGGATAGCCCGAGCATAACCGGCGCCTATAAATTCGTGATCCACTGCGAGAAGAGCCAGGTAATTATGGAGGTGGAAAACCATCTCTATGCGCGTAAGGACATCAAGCAGCTCGGCATCGCGCCGATGACCAGCATGTTCAGCTGTGGCAATAACGAACGCCGCATGTGTGACACCATTCACCCGCAAATCCATGACTCCGACCGCCTGGCGATGTGGCGCGGCAACGGCGAGTGGATCTGTCGTCCGCTGAACAACCCGCAGAAGCTGCAGTTCAACGCCTATATGGACAAAAACCCGAAAGGGTTCGGTCTGCTGCAGCTCGATCGCGATTTCTCGCACTATCAGGACGTGATGGGCTGGTATAACAAACGCCCAAGCCTGTGGGTTGAACCGCGCAATGACTGGGGTAAAGGCGCGGTTGGCCTGATGGAGATCCCGACCACGGGTGAAACGCTGGATAACGTGGTCTGCTTCTGGCAGCCGGAAAAAGCGGTGAAAGCGGGCGACGAGCTGGACTTTAAATATCGTCTGTACTGGAGCGCAATGCCGCCGGTGCGTTCTCCGCTGGCCAACGTCTTCGCCACCCGTACCGGCATGGGCGGGTTCCCGGAAGGCTGGGCACCGGGCGAAAATTACCCGAAAGTGTGGGCCCGTCGCTTTGCTATCGACTTCGTCGGTGGCGACCTGAAGGCCGCTGCACCAAAAGGCATTGAGCCGGTGATTACGCTCTCCAGCGGTGAAGCGAAGCAGGTTGAGATCCTCTACGTTGAGCCGTTTGACGGCTATCGCATTCTGTTTGACTGGTACCCCACGTCGGATTCAACCGAGCCGGTGGATATGCGCCTGTTCCTGCGCTGCCAGGGCGATGCCATCAGTGAAACCTGGCTGTACCAGTATTTCCCGCCAGCGCCGGATAAACGTCATTACGTTGACGACCGGGTAATGCGTTAACGTTTGTGGGATTGTGCCGGGTGGCGGCTTCGCCTTACCCGGCCTACGTTTCGACACTGTAGGCCCGGTAAGCGTTAGCGCCACCGGGCGATGACGAGGCACCATGACATCTGAAATCATCCCCGTTTCACAAGACATCGAACTGCGTTCAGTCGAAGAGCGTTACACCACCGACCTGCACAATCTCGTCGTCAAAAACAAAACCTTTCTGCAAACCGCCTTTGACTGGGCGCAGCACGTGGGAAGCGAGGACGATACCCGCCGCAACGTGCAGAGCAACCAGATGCTGCACCAGCGCGGCTACGCCAAAATGTTTTTGATCTTCGCGTGCGATGAACTGGTTGGCGTGCTGTCGTTTAATACGATTGAACCTGCCAACAAGGCCGGGTACATCGGCTACTGGCTGGATGAAGATCGCCAGGGGCAGGGCATTCTCTCCCGGTCACTGCAGGCGTTTATGCGCTACTACGTCGAACGCGGTGAGATCCGCCGTTTTGTGATCAAGTGTCGGGTGGCAAATCAGCACAGCAACAACGTTGCCGTGCGCAACGGTTTTACGCTGGAAGGGTGCCTGCGGGAAGCGGAATACCTGAATGGCCGCTTTGATGATGTGAACATCTACGGGAAGATCTCTACCCTATAACGCCCCCAGCAGCGGGGTGCGGGTGATGCGCTGGTCGCCATTAATCACTTTTTCGCCGCGCAGGTGAATGCTTTCGCCAGCAAAGGCTTCAATGATCGCATCATCGGTGATTTCAACCCGGTGCTCGATGAGCACATCACCGCTTATCCGCGCGCGTCCCTGGACCACCACTTTGTCATCCAGCATGATTGGCCCGCCGCGCAGCCATGCCTGACCGCCAATCAGGACGTGGTGCTTGATGACGCAGTTTCCCTCCACCACAGCATTCTCCGCAATCTGAGAACTGTAGCGCACCGTCGGAATGGCATCGTCGCCCAAACCGGCAATCACGCGGGCGTTGCCATAGACCTTTGCGCAGTCGCACACCCAGACGTTATTTAAGTCGTTACCTTCGAGGATCGCGTTGTCGAATATTTCGGCGCGGTGCTCAACAAAGGCAAAATTGACCATGGCCTCGCCGTAGATTTGCGCCTGGTGCACAATGCGTGACTGGCTGACCGTCGCCTTATCGTAGATTTGCAGGATCTGTTCATGGTCCGGCGTCAGCCCTTTGGCAGCAATAACCACGCTGTGATGCAGTACACGAGCCTCGCCGTAAATATGGCACTCGCCCCGTACGCAGGATTGCTGAATGGTGACATTGTCACTTATGCGCGCCCCGTGGCTTACCTCCGCGCCGTCCAGCCAGCAGCTGTCACCGATACGGGCATCATGGCTGATGACGCAAGGCAGGGTAAGGCGCGCGTTGCCGGACACGGCTGCACCGGCGAACACCACGCTGTTTTCGTCGTAAATCCAACAGTCGCCGCTCTGCGCGAGAGCGCGCTCATCGTCAATCCAGCCGCCTTTCGTACCGGCCGTCACGTCGTTAAAATCCACTGTCGCGATAATCTGCCGCAACGTCGCAGAGTGGGTTGTCTCGCCGTTTTTCCATTGCCAGAGGCGTGTCTCGTCGCTAAGGCGATATTTGTTCATCTGTCTGTCTCTGATAAGCGTCTTAACTAAACGTAGCAAATTTTTCGGTTTTTGAACGGTTGGCAACCAGACGGTAAACGCTTTAAAATAGCATTCAGGATGCACTTTAAACGTATGCAGGATCAGGAAAAAAATAATGACCGTCGATGAGAATTACTTCACAGAGAAATATGGCTTAACCCGTACTCATTCAGAGGTGCTGTTCAGTGCGGGAAAGATTAAACCGGGTAAAACGCTGGATCTGGGTTGCGGCAATGGCCGTAACAGCCTCTTCCTGGCGGCCAACGGTTACGATGTGACCGCGTGGGATAAGAACCCGATGAGCATCGATAATATCGAGCGTATCAAGGCCGAAGAAGGGATCGATAACCTCCAAACGGCGATCAAAGATCTCAATAACCTGAGTTTTGACGGCGAGTACGATTTCATTCTCTCCACCGTGGTGATGATGTTCCTGGAGGCAAAAACCATCCCGGGACTTATTGCCAACATGCAGCGCTGCACGAAGCCGGGTGGCTACAACCTGATTGTTGCCGCCATGGATACGGCGGATTACCCGTGCACCGTCGGCTTCCCGTTTGCGTTTAAAACCGGTGAGCTGAGCAACTACTATGAAGGCTGGGCGTTGCTCAAATACAACGAAGACGTGGGCGAACTGCACCGCACCGATGAAAACGGCAACCGCATTAAGCTGCGCTTTGCCACTATGCTGGCACGCAAGCCCGCTTAACGGGCGGCCAGCAGGCAGATCTGCAGCGCGGTGTTGTAAGACGCCTCGAACGATGACAGCGGCAGGAATTCAAACTTTGAGTGGAAGTTATGCGCGCCGGTGAAGAAGTTCGGCGTGAGCAGCCCTTTTGCCGAGAGCGCCGCGCCGTCGGTACCGCCGCGCATTGGCGTCGGCTTCGGCGTGATGCCGAGCGATTCCATTGCCTCGAACATCAGATCGATAGCACGTCGGTCTTCGCCAATCGCATTGCTGATATTGCTGTAGGTATCTTCAATGCGATAGTCCACCCTGGCCGTTGGGTGTTGGGCGGCAATCATCGCGGCAACGTCGGCAATCTGCTGCTTGCGGGCGGCAAAGTTGTCCTTGTCAAAGTCGCGGATATTGGCCTTAAGAACGGCCTCGTTCTGCCCGGCCTGAATGCCGTTAAACCAGATATAGCCTTCACGCCCCTCGGTGCACTCTGGCGTTTGCTGGCGGTCAAAATGGTTGATGTAGTCTGTCGCCATCAGCAGGGGATTCACCAGCACGCCTTTGGCGGACATCGGGTGCGCCGTTACGCCGGTAAAGCGGATCTCAGCGGCTGCCGCATTAAAGTTCTCGTAGACAATTTCACCCAGCTCGCAGCAGTCGATGGTCCAGGCAAAGTCGACGTCGAAGCGCTTAAGATCCAGCGCCTTGGCACCGTTCAGGCCGATCTCTTCATCAGGCACAAATGCCACGACGATATCCCCATGCTGATGCTCTGCCGTCAGGTTTTCCAGCACCGTCATGACGACCGTGACCGCTGATTTATTATCGGCACCTAATACGCTAGTCCCGTCGCTGAAAATAATCTCCTCGTTCGGATAAGCCAGAATTTCGGGGTGCTCTTTAACCCGCAGCCAAATGTCTTTCTCTTTATTCAGACAAAGATCTTCACCGGTAAAGGTTAATATTTGTGGATGAATATCCGGTGATAATCCCACGTCCACGGTATCAATATGGGTAATAAAGCCGATGCGCGGCGCACCGGGCACATTGCCTTTTTTTACCGCCGTGACCGTGGCGAATTCATCAATCACAATGTCGTCTAACCCCAGCTGTGCCAGTTCCTGCGCCAGCTCCCGCGCCATGTCATGCTGGCCCGGCGTTGAGGGCAGCGTTTTCACTTTAGGATCGCTCTGGCTGGTGATAGCGAGATAGCGGAAAAAACGGTGCGTTAATTGTCTGGAAAGTGGCGAGCCCATAGTGATTTGTTCCTTATTTATTTTTCGGGTGTTTGCCACCTCACTTTAATGTTATTTATGAAATGACAAAAGAATTAATTAGCCGTCGAATTAAAAAGACAGGAATAAATGATGACACGCAAACTCACAACTTTAACGCTGGCACTCGCTGCGCTCACGGTCAGTTCCACCGTTGCCGCGAAAACGCTGGTGTATTGCTCCGAAGGATCGCCGGAAAACTTTAATCCTCAGTTATACACCTCGGGAACCAGCGTGGATGCCAGCGCGGTGCCGGTCTATAACCGGCTGGTCGATTTCAAACCCGGCACCACGGAGCTGGTGCCGAGCCTCGCGGAGCGCTGGGAGGTGAGCGACGACGGCAAGGTTTATACCTTCCATCTGCGTAAAGGCGTCAAATTCCAGAGCAATAAATCCTTCACGCCGACCCGCGACTTTAACGCCGACGACGTGATTTTCTCGTTTATGCGGCAGAAAGACGTGAATCATCCCTATCACAACGTCTCTAACGGCAGCTACTCCAACTTCGAAAGTCTGGAGTTTGGTAGCCTGATAACCGGCATTGATAAAGTTGATGACCACACTGTACGCTTTACCCTGACGCACCCGGAAGCGCCGTTTGTCGCCGATCTGGCATGGTATTTTGCCTCGATCCTTTCCGCAGAGTATGCCGACGCGATGCTAAAAGCGGGCACGCCGGAGAAGGTGGATATGGAGCCCATCGGCACCGGGCCGTTTAAGCTGACGCAGTATCAGAAGGATTCGCGGATCCTGTTCACGGCGTTTGCCGACTACTGGCAGGGGAAATCGAAGCTGGATCGGCTGGTGTTTAGCATCACACCGGACGCCTCCGTGCGTTTTGCCAAAATTGAGAAGAATGAATGTCAGGTGATGCCGTTCCCGAACCCGGCGGATCTGCCGCGCATGAAGGCGAACAAAGATATCAACCTGATGAGCAAAGCCGGACTGAATACCGGTTTTCTGGCGTTCAATACCCAAAAACCACCGCTGGATAACGTAAAAGTCCGTCAGGCGCTGGCGATGGCCATCAATAAACCGGCCATTATTGAGGCGGTGTTCCATGGCACCGGCACCGCGGCGAAGAACCTGCTGCCGCCGGGCGTCTGGAGCGCAGACAGCGAGCTTAAGGATTACGATTACGATCCCGAAAAGGCGAAAGCGCTACTGAAAGAGGCCGGTTTTGCCAACGGCGTGAGCGTCGACCTGTGGGCGATGCCGGTCCAGCGTCCGTACAATCCGAATGCGAAACGCATGGCGGAGATGATTCAGGCCGACTGGGCGAAAATCGGCGTACAGACCAAAATCGTCACCTACGAATGGGGCGAATACCTTAAGCGCGTGAAGGGCGGTGAACATCAGGCCGCGCTGATGGGCTGGACGACCGCAACGGGCGACCCCGATAACTTCTTTGGTCCGCTGTTTACCTGTACCTCGGCAAACGGCGGGTCAAATTCGGCGAAATGGTGCTACAAGCCGTTTGATAGCATCATCGCCGAGGCGAAATCGATAACCGATCATGATAAACGCGTGGCGCTGTATAAAGAGGCTCAGCAGATGATGCATGACCAGATGCCCGCGGTAATGATTGCGCATTCAACCATTTTCGAACCGGTGCGCAAGGAAGTGACGGGCTATGAAATCGACCCGTTTGGCAAACATCTGTTCTGGCAACTGGATATAAATCAGTAATTTTTCACTGCCCGGCATGCGTTCGGGCAGTCTTTTCGCAATTTGTGCTCCCCGCATCATTTTTTGTCACAACAAACCCGCCAGTCTTTTGCTATAACTTCAATTGCATACTTGCAGATAACATGGAAAACCATCATGCGTACTCAAACTTTTTTTAAAGTTGCAGTGCTTACTGGTCTGTTAGCGTTGGCGGGCTGTTCTTCAAAAGTCGCCGCTCCAGAACAATACTCCGGCTTTTTAAAAGATTATTCAGGCTTGCAGCAGACGACGTCTGCGACGGGTAAACCAACGCTGCGTTGGGTTGACCCTTCGTATAACGAAGCCAACTACGACAGTATTCTCTGGACGCCAATTACCTATTATCCAGCACCAAAACCAACCACCCAGATTGGTCAAAAAACGCTTGATGAGCTTCTGACCTATACCAATAACAAAATGAAAACGGCGATTGGTACCCGTAAACCTGTTGTGACGACACCGGGCAAACACAGCCTGATCTTCCGCGGTGCCATCACCGGGGTGAGTTCGCAGAAAGAAGGTCTGCAGTTCTATGAAGTGGTGCCGGTCGCGCTGGTGGTGGCGGGTACGCAGATGGCAACCGGTCACCGTACCATGGATACGCATCTTTTCTTCGAAGGTGAGCTCATTGACGCGGCCACCAACAAACCGGTCATGAAAGTGGTGCGTAAAGGTGAAGGTAAGGAACTGGCAAACGAAAATACACCGATGGGCTTCGCGACGCTGAAGCAGGTTGTTGATGACATGGCGACGGATGCCACCATGTTTGATGTCAAAAAGACCGCGAAATAAAATAAAACGGCCTGCATTGCGCAGGCCGTTTTATTTACGCCGCTCGTAAGCGCCTGAACCAGGTTTCTGGTTTGGTAAACATCACCATATTTCCTCCCAGAATCAGCAATAATCCCACGATACCGTTGATATGCCAGACGTAGCCTTCATACACCGTGGAGATGGACAATGCCACCAGCGGGAAGAGCAGCGTACTGTAGGCCGCTTTGCCCGGACCAATGCGGCCCACCAGCGTGAAGTAGGCGCCAAAGGCAATGACCGAACCAAACAGGGCCAGATAGAGCAGCGCGCCAATGTAGCTGATGGTCCACTCTGGCGCGAAGCTGTCGCCTCTGAACAGGGCAATGCAGCCCATTACCAGCGTGCCATAAAGCATCGCCCAGGCGTTGGTGGTCATGGTTTCAAGGCCTCTGCGCTGATGACGCATGCTGATCATATTGCCCAGCGAGAAGCCGTAGGTGCCGAGTGCGGAAAGACCAATCCCGGTCAGGAGCGACGCGTTCCAGCCGCTGGCCAGTAGATCGTCCCAGAAGAGGGTGATGATCCCGATCAGGCCCAGTGCCGCCGCCATCCAGAACCGTGTCGGCGGACGCTGCCCGAAGAAAATAAAGCTGTTAATGGCGTTATAGAGCACGGCCATGGAGAAGATCACCGATTCCAGCCCGGTATTGATGTGCGAGGCTGCGGTGTAAAAACACCAGAAGTTAAAGCAGAAAACGCAACATCCCTGGAGCATGCAATAAAGGTGATCCCGCAGCGCCAGCTTGCGCAGGCGGCGTAGGGCGATTAACACCACCATCATCGTGAGGCTGGCGACGGCGAAACGCCAGAAAATAGAGACGGGCGCGGCTACGGGCCCCTGCTGCAGAAAAATCGCAATCCAGGTGGTTCCCCAGATGACCACCACCAGTCCGTATAATAATGCGTTCATACTTTTTCTCTTCTCAAACCCCGAATGCCCGCAGTATGGCGCGCAGATCCGCAACGGGCTTTCACCGGCTTGCGGATGACTTGCAAAATCTTGCGCTTTTTTCTTTCCCGGGGACTGGCAACGGGAGACAACTCTTCTTAGACTGATATTCCCATCAATCATGCGCTAACGGTTATGTCTCACGCTTACGATACCTTTGAAACGCTTTGCCAACAGAATGCGGTCCTGCGGGAAACCGTCTCGCTGAACTCGGGTATTCAGCTGGCAGCGTGGTACAACAAGCACGATACGATAACGGTTAAAAGTAACCACCATACCCTGAGTCTGTACGTGGCGGACGGCTACGAAAGTTATCAAAAAACGCCGGGCGGCTGGAAGAACGGCGGGGGACCGGACCGTTTCTGTTTGATGCCCAAAGAGAGCGAATCGACGTGGGATATCCGGGATGATCTGTCGTTTGTGCATCTCTACTGCACCGATGAACACCTGCGCGACGTGGGGGAAAAGATCTGGGATAAGCGGCCGCTTTCGCTGACGCTGGACGAGCGCATTTTTGGTAGCGATCCGAAGATCACCGCGCTGTATCGTCAGTTTTTGCTTGGCTGCGACTGGCAGCAGCACGCAAACCAGCTCACCCTGAGCACGGCCTCTACGCTGCTCCTGACCCATCTGCTGCAAAACTACTCTAACGTTCAGTGGAAGCTGCCGGTCGTCACCGGCGGGTTATCGCCATTCGTGCTGCGCAATGTGTTGGCTTTTGTCGAAGAGAACCTGGGGCAGCCCCTGACGCTGGCTGAACTGGCGGCGCAGGCCGCCCTCAGCGAATACCATTTTGCCCGCATGTTCCGCCAGTCGACGGGGCTGGCGCCGCATCAGTACGTGATGCAGAGACGAATGGAAAAAGTGAAGGCCCTTGTGCAGCGCACCTCGACGCCGCTGACGGACATCGCCCTTGCCTGTGGGTTTAACTCCGCCAGCCACTTCAGCAACCGCTTTCGCAGTGCGACGGGCATGACGCCTTCGCAACTACGCGCGGCGAGCGCGTGAAAACAGGGCGTAGCACACGCCGCCCAGCACCAGTCCCCAGAATGCCGAACCGATACCCAGGATCGTAACGCCACTCGCGGTCATCAGGAACGTGACGATGGCTGCGTCGCGCTCCGCTTCGTGGCTCAATGCCTGATATAAACTCCCGCTGATGGTGCCCAGCAGCGCCAGACCGGCGAGTGTCTGGATCCAGCTGAGCGGCAGAGCGGCCATCAGCCCGGTAATCGAGCCGCCGAAAATCCCCGCAATCAGATAAAACCCTCCGGCAGCAATGGCCGCCAGCCAGCGTTTACCGGCATCCGGATGTGCATCCGGGCTTTGACAAATGGCGGCAGTAATGGCCGCGATACAGATAGAAAAGACGCCAAAAGGGGAAAGCAGCAGCGCCAGCGCCCCCGTAACGATGATGAGCGGTGAGACCGCAAGCGGGTAACCGGAGGCCTTCATCGTGGCGAAACCCGGCGCATTTTGCGATGCCATGGTTACCAGGAAGAAGGGCACGCCAATACTCACCAGGCTGGTGAAGGTGAACGTGGGCGCAATAAACTCAGGCATCACAAGGGAGAGCGTGAGTTTATTGGTGACAACGTCGCCCCCCGCCCATGCCACGATACCGCCGACCAGCAGCGTGACCACGATGGCATAACGCGGAGCCAATGCTTTTGCCATCAGCCATGCCGCAATCATGCTGCCGCACAGCAGAAAGTGACCCTCAAGATGCGCAAATGCATGCAGGCCAAACTGCAGCAACACCCCTGCCAGCATGGCGGCAGCAAGCGAATGGGGGATCAGCCTCATCAGACGGGCGAAGAGCCCGGTGATGCCGCAAAGTAAAATGAGCGCGTTAGCAAAGATGAACACGCCGATCGTTTCAGCCAGCGTAACACCGTGCAGGCTGGTGGCGAGCAGCGCCGCGCCGGGCGTCGACCAGGCGGTCAGCACCGGTGCTTTATACCACCAGGACAGCGCCAGCGTGCTGACACCCATCCCAATCCCCAGTGCGGTCATCCAGCCCGCAATCTGCTGTGCGCTGGCACCAGCCGCAGCGGCGGCCTGCCAGATGATGGCTGCCGAGCTGGCGTAACCGACCAGCACGGCGACAAATCCAGCCAGTGCGACTGGAACAAGGTGAGAGGAAGGGCGCATGAAAACTCCGTTGTGCGTTATAACGTCCAGCATAAGGTAACACTGTGCGCTATAGCGTACAAGTGGTATGCTGATCGCCATCAGGAGGGAACATGGACATCACACTACATCTTGCAACAACACTGAAAACGCTGCGTCAGGCGCGCGGCTGGAGTTTGTCGAAGCTCGCGGACGAGACCGGCGTGTCAAAAGCCATGCTTGGGCAAATTGAGCGAAATGAATCCAGCCCGACGGTGTCGACGCTGTGGAAAATTGCCACGGGACTGAACGTACCGTTTTCCGCGTTCATCACGCCGGAGGCGGACCGGCAGGCGGTATTTGACCCGCAGCAGCAGGCGATGGTGGTCAAACCGCTCTTTCCATGGGATGAGACGCTCGGGTTTGATTATTTCTCCATTACGCTGGCACCCGGTGCGCTGAGTGAATCCACGCCGCATGAGGCCGGGGTGATTGAACATGTAGTGGTGGTCAGCGGCGAGCTGGAGATGAAACTTGATGGCAAGTGGCAGACGATTTCTGCCGACTCGGGCGTCCGTTTTGCCGGCGATAAACCGCACGCCTACCGCAACAGCAGCGAGCGGACGGTGCATTTTCACTCCCTGATTCATTATCCCCGCTGACGCTACGCAAAACTGTTTCGCTGACGCATACTTCTGACTACAATAGCCGCCATTTTGACCATAACGGATAACGACGAAGTATGCGCCTGCAATCCCATCATCTTGAACTTTTAAGCCCGGCCCGCGACGCCGCCATTGCCCGTGAAGCGATCCTTCATGGCGCTGACGCTGTCTACATCGGTGGCCCTGGCTTCGGTGCCCGCCATAACGCCAGCAACAGCCTGAGCGATATTGCTGAACTGGTGCCGTTCGCCCACCGTTTCGGGGCGAAAGTGTTCGTGACCCTGAACACCATTCTTCATGATGATGAGCTGGAGCCTGCGCAACGTCTGATTACCGATCTCTACCAGACCGGCGTTGATGCCCTGATTGTTCAGGATATGGGCGTTCTGGCGCTGGATATTCCGCCCATTGAGCTGCATGCCAGTACCCAGTGTGATATCCGTACGGTCGAGAAGGCGAAGTTTCTCTCCGACGTCGGCTTTTCGCAGATCGTTCTGGCGCGTGAGCTGAACCTGAATCAAATCCGCGATATTCACCAGGCGACCGACGCGACGATTGAATTCTTTATCCACGGTGCGCTGTGCGTTGCTTATTCCGGTCAGTGCAATATTTCCCACGCGCAGACGGGCCGCAGCGCCAACCGCGGCGACTGCTCTCAGGCCTGCCGTCTGCCGTATACCCTGAAAGACGATCAGGGCCGCGTCGTGGCGTTCGAAAAACACCTGCTCTCCATGAAGGATAACGATCAGACGGCCAACCTGGGCGCGCTGATCGACGCGGGCGTGCGTTCCTTCAAAATTGAAGGGCGTTACAAAGATATGAGCTACGTGAAGAACATCACCGCGCACTATCGCCAGATGCTGGACGCCATTATTGACGATCGCGGTGACCTGGCGCGCGCGTCGGCCGGTCGCACCGAGCATTTCTTTATTCCGTCGACGGACAAAACCTTCCACCGCGGCAGCACGGACTATTTTGTGAATGCCCGTAAAGGGGATATCGGCGCGTTTGACTCACCGAAGTTTATCGGTTTACCGGTTGGTGAAGTGCTGAAAGTGGCGAAAGATCACCTTGATGTTGAAGTGACGGAACCGCTGGCCAACGGCGATGGCCTTAACGTGATGATTAAGCGTGAAGTCGTGGGCTTCCGTGCTAATACGGTCGAGAAAACCGGCGAGAACCGCTACCGCGTATGGCCGAATGAAATGCCCGCCGATCTCTACAAGGCGCGGCCGAACGCGGCGCTTAACCGTAACCTCGATCATAACTGGCAACAGGCGCTGCTGAAAACCTCCAGCGAACGTCGTATCGCGGTGGATATTGCGCTGGGCGGCTGGGAAGAGCAGCTGATTCTGACCATGACCTGCGAAGACGGCATCAGCGTGACGCATACGCTTGATGGTCTGTTCGAGGTGGCAAACAACGCGGAAAAAGCGCTCAACAGCCTGAAAGATGGCGTGGCGAAGCTGGGCCAGACGATTTACTACGCGCGCGCTATCGACGTTAATCTACCGGACGCGCTGTTCGTGCCGAACAGCTTGCTTAACGCCTTCCGCCGTGAAACGGCAGAAATGCTGGATGCCGCGCGCCTGGCACAGTATCCGCGCGGTAGCCGTAAAGCGGAAGCCGTCCCTGCGCCTGTATACCCGGACACCCATTTATCCTTCCTCGCCAACGTTTACAACCATAAAGCTCGTGAATTCTATCATCGCCACGGCGTGCAGCTGATCGACGCAGCCTATGAAGCGCATGAAGAGAAGGGCGATGTGCCGGTGATGATCACCAAGCACTGCCTGCGCTTTGCGTTTAACCTGTGTCCTAAGCAGGCAAAAGGGAACATTAAGAGCTGGAAGGCTACCCCCATGCAGTTGGTCAACGGTGACGAAGTTCTGACCCTCAAGTTCGACTGCCGTCCTTGCGAAATGCATGTGATTGGCAAGATGAAAAACCACATCTTCAAAATGCCACAGCCCGGCAGTATTGTGGCGTCCGTCAGTCCGGACGATCTGATGAAAACCCTGCCAAAACGCAAGGGTAGCTAATTACCGAACGTGTGTGTCCGGTTTGCGCGATTTCTGCCACAGGTGGTGTTCGCGCAAACCCTCCGCCGACTCTTCCGCAGCGCTTCGCAACTCATCGCTGTCGGCTTCATGACGAAGCTGATGCGCCACATTCTTTACCCATAAATATTCATGTCCCCTGTGCCCGGCCATAAGCTGGCCTGAAAACAGCGCACAAATAAGCATGACGAAAGATAACCCTTTTTTAATCATGGATTCACCGCTGAAAAACAATGCCGGATAATCATGTCGATTATTTTTTAGGGTTATTATTCAAAAATTAAAATTAGCGCAAAGAAAATGTCAAATAATGTGCGTTCGGAATAGCAGTTAGGACATTTCCTAAAAATCATCTGAGTCTTTGTAAACTACCATTTCTGGTCCACAATTGGATGTTTGCATTAAGGATTAATCTTATATAATAGTTGTCTTGGGCTAAGGAACAGGTCATTTATAAATGAAAAAAATAATAGCGCTTGCGCTTCTGGCGGTTGCTGTTGGAGCCGTTGCAGGGATTCGTTATGCAGGTAATGACGAACCAGAATATATTCGATCTGCAGAAATTCGCGTCGGTTCCTATTTAACCAGTGACTATGGTGGCGTTGCCTGCGCCAGCAAAAAAGTGAACGATCAGCATTGGGAATTAGATTGCACTCATCAAGCAAGAGGAAAAACATTCCAGTTCGCGGTGTATCCCTCTGATAAAGCACCTTATGGTGTCGCCCGCTCCTTTTATCTTGAAGCCATTAATGACGATGCAAAACAGAGCGCTGATCAGGGCCTTATGCGTTATTTGCAGATCAATACCCATGCAGGGTAATAAGGTTGTTTAGCGTTCATTGAGTCGACAGATGTTAGGTTGTAAGAGATCCGCAGCCCGGCCATGGAGTGTCGGGAGGTAGAGACCAAAATACAAATCTATCCATGCAAGCATTTACCGCCATTTTTTGGCGGTTTTTTTTTGCGCAGGTCGTCACGGTGGGTTATGGCGTCAGCCGATAGTGTGACTGCACCAGGCCCGAAGGGAAGCTATGGCTTGATACCAGAGTTAAATCGATATCTTGTGGAAGGGTTCCGAACAGCGGTTTTCCCGCCCCGAGCAGGACAGGAACGGTGGTGATCACCATATCGGCCACCAGTCCTTCGCGCAGGAACGACTGGATCACCTGTCCGCCATCGAGATAGACGCGATGTACGTCCTGCGCGGCGAGATCGTCAAGCACCTCCTTTGGCGTGCGGCATGAGAACTGCACTTTGCCCTTTAGCGCCTCCGGCACGGGCGTGTTGGCCAGCTGTCGGGAGAGCACCAGCACGGGCCGGTCATAAGGCCATGTGTCAAAGGTCAATACCTTCTCATAACTCCCTCGTCCCATCACGATCCAGTCTTTGTCCGCGATGAACGCCTCATAGCCATGGTCTTCTGCCGGATCGTCGCGCTGCAGCAGCCAGTCGATATCGTCATTCTGTCGGGCGATGTAACCATCAAGACTGACCGCGATAAAAACGTGTGTGGTAACCATCAGGTGCTCCGTATGCCAGTGTAACCATAAAAATAACGCCTCAGCGGGCAGTACCAGGACGTGAAAATTGTTTGCGATACTGAGCCGGGGAAAGCGCGAACTGCTGGCGAAAATGATGACGCAATGTCGACGCCTGACCAAACCCGGTCTGTTCAGCGATGCTGTCGATGCTTAACCGGCTGCTTTCCAGATAATCTTTCGCTCTCAGCAGGCGCTCATTGATTAACCAGCGTGCGGGCGTCGTCCCCGTCGCCGCCTCGAAGCGACGAAGGAAGGTGCGCTGGCTCATACCGACCCGACGCGCCAGGGAGTCGACGCTGTGCGCCTCGATAAGATGCGTGTGCAGAAAATCAAACAGCTGGCCCAGACGCTGGCTTTCCCGCAGCTGCGCCACCGGGCGGCTCAACTGCTGTGGTTGAGATCCATCCCTGTGAGGAGGAATGACCAGCCGACGCGCCACGCTGTTGGCGGTTTCCATTCCATAATCCCGACGCACAACGTGCAGGCAGAGATCGATTCCCGCCGCACTGCCTGCGGAGGTCAGTATATCGCCCTCGTCCTGGTAGAGCACATCCTCAACCACGTCGATGTCAGGGTAACGGGCTTTAAGCGCGTCAATGTAGCGCCAGTGCGTCGTGGCTTTACGTCCGTTCAGCAGCCCTGAGGCGGCCAGTACAAACACGCCCGAGCAGATGGAGAGCAACTGACACCCGCGCGCGCTGGCCTGACGCAATGCGCCACAGAGCGCATCCGGAACCGGTGAATCCAGTCCTCGCCAGCCCGGAACAACGATCAGGTCGGCAGACTCAAGCAGCGTGATATCCCCATCGGTAATGATGCGGATCCCACCTGTCGCCCTAAGTTCACCGCTATCAACGCTCGCCACCGCAAAACGATACCATTCGTCGCCCAGCTCGGGGCGCGGCAGGCCGAAGATCTCCACCGCTACGCCAAACTCAAAGGTACACAGACCGTCATACGCCAGCACGACCACTTTCGGGCGGGGAATTTGTCTTAAGTTTGTCATCTTTTTGCTGTTTTCTGGCATAAGCGAACGCATTCACGGGCTGAATTTGTGGATAGAGTAGTGTTAACACAAACGCCAAAGATGAGGAAGGATCATGAGCTATGTTACTGAATTTCCGGCTGCCGAGCCGCAGGAAGCCGTTACCCATTTTCTGCGCCGCCTGAGCGTTGAAACCGACTGTGCTGATGTGCATCATGCCATCGTCAACCATGAGCAGGACTTCGTGCTGCTGCACGTGGTGGGAAGCCCGGAACAGTTTGCCCGCCGTCATGTGCCTGGCGCATTGCACCTGCCGCGGAGCCAGATTACCGCTGAGCGTATGGCCCAATGGCCTGAAGGCACGCTGTTCGTCGTCTACTGTGCAGGACCGCACTGCAACGGCGCGGACAGAGCCGCGCTGAAGCTGGCGCGCCTCGGGCTGCCGGTCAAAATCATGCTCGGAGGGATCACCGGCTGGGAAGATGAAAAGTTCGCCTTTGCCAGTAGCGAAGCCGTCGTCGCGCTGTGAACATGAATTTTTTTCAACACCCGTGAAATTTTCTCGTTTGCCGGAAGGCGGCAGGTATGACATCTTTTTTGGACATTTAGACATCCAGAAGTCTAAAGATTCAAATGATGAATTATCACTGCTGGCAATTATCGCCGGCAGACTGAGGAGATTTCCATGCAACGACAGCACGCCCCGTACCGCGCCGATGTAGTCGGCAGTTTTTTACGCCCGGATGCCATCAAACAGGCTCGCCTGAAGTTCGCCAGCGGCGAAATTGATGCCGGACAGCTTCGCGCTGTGGAAGACGATGCCATTCGCCACGTCGTTGAGCAGCAGTGCGCGTGCGGCCTGCATGTCGTGACCGACGGTGAATTTCGCCGTGCCTGGTGGCACTTCGACTTCTTCGACGGTTTGCAGGGCGTTGAGCGTTACGATTCACAGCAGGGCATCCAGTTTAACGGGGTGCAAACCAAAGCCCACGGCGTGCGCGTCACCGGCAAGCTGGGCTTTGGCGAGCATCCAATGCTCGAAGATTTCCGTTATCTGAAAAGCATCAGCGGTAATGCTCAGCCGAAAATGACCATTCCCAGCCCGAGCGTGCTGCATTTCCGCGGAGGCCGTAAAGATATTGATGCGACAGTGTATCCGGACCTGAATGTGTATTTTGACGATCTGGCGACCACCTGGCGCGACGCCATCCGCGCATTCTACGATGCGGGCTGCCGTTACCTGCAGCTGGACGACACCGTCTGGGCCTATCTCTGTTCGGACGATCAGCGCCGTCAGATCCGCGAGCGCGGCGATGATGCCGATGAGCTGGCTCGTATCTATGCCCGCGTCCTGAACAAGGCGCTGGAAGGCAAGCCGGACGATCTGACCATCGGGCTGCACGTCTGTCGCGGTAACTTCCGTTCAACCTGGATTTCCGAAGGCGGCTATGAGCCGGTGGCGGAAGTGCTGTTCGGGACGGTCAACGTTGACGCGTTCTTCCTTGAATATGATAACGACCGCAGCGGTGATTTCGCGCCATTGCGCTTTGTTCACCCGGGCAAGCAGCAGGTGGTGCTGGGTCTTATCACCACGAAAAACGGTGAGCTGGAGAACCCTGAGGGTGTTAAAGCCCGTCTGGAAGAGGCGGCGAAATTCGTGGCAAAAGAGCAAATTTGCCTCAGCCCGCAGTGCGGCTTTGCCTCTACCGAAGAGGGTAACAGCCTGAGTGAAACCCAGCAGTGGGACAAAGTCCGTCTGGTCACGCAGATCGCCAGCGAAGTCTGGTAAAACCTCCTCCTCAGCGCTGCATTATAAAAGTGCAGCGCTGTGCCATTCTGAGACGTTCTCTTTACATCCTGCGTTCCACCTCCTGAAATAGCGCGCCCTCCATTCTGGCATCCTTTTTGCTCCTGCTTCGCTGACACCTTTATTTCCGCGTCCACGCCGTAACGGACGTTTTCGCACAGCGTTCTTTTTCAGGAGTGAAAATATGCAGCGTCGTACCTTATTAAAAGCTTTTGCGTTATCCGCGTCCGTCGTGGCGATGGGAATGAGTTTTGGCGTACAGGCGGCCGATACCATCAAAGTGGGGATCATGCATTCTCTTTCCGGCACCATGGCCATCTCCGAAACGCCGCTGAAGGACGTTGCCCTGATGACGATTGATGAAATCAACGCCAAAGGCGGTGTGCTGGGCAAGAAGCTGGAGCCGGTGGTGGTGGATCCGGCCTCAAACTGGCCGCTGTTTGCCGAGAAAGCGCGCCAGCTGTTAAGTCAGGATAAAGTGGCGGTCGTGTTCGGCTGCTGGACGTCGGTGTCGCGCAAATCCGTGCTGCCGGTGTTTGAGGAACTGAACGGCCTGCTGTTCTACCCGGTGCAATATGAAGGCGAAGAGATGTCGCCGAACGTCTTCTATACCGGTGCGGCACCGAACCAGCAGGCCATCCCGGCGGTGGAATACCTGATGAGCGAAGACGGCGGCGCGGCGAAACGCTTCTTCCTTCTGGGCACCGATTACGTCTACCCGCGCACCACCAACAAGATCCTGCGCGCTTTCCTGCATTCGAAAGGGGTAGAGGATAAGGACATCGAAGAGGTTTACACCCCGTTTGGCCATAGCGACTACCAGACCATCGTCGCCAACATCAAGAAATTCTCCGCCGGTGGTAAAACCGCCGTGGTGTCGACCATCAACGGCGATTCCAACGTGCCATTCTACAAAGAGCTGGCTAACCAGGGGCTGAAGGCGACCGACGTGCCGGTGGTGGCGTTCTCCGTGGGCGAAGAAGAGCTGCGCGGGATCGACACCAAACCGCTGGTCGGCAACCTGGCCGCGTGGAACTACTTTGAATCCGTGGATAATCCGACCAACCAGGCCTTCGTGGCAGATTACAAAGCCTATGCCAAAGCGCATAAGCTGCCGAACGCCGATACCGTGGTGACCAACGACCCGATGGAAGCTACTTACGTGGGGATCCATATGTGGGCGCAGGCAGTGGAAAAAGCGGGTACTACCGACGTGGATAAAGTGCGTGCGGCGATGGCAGGCCAGTCCTTTAAGGCGCCGTCTGGCTTTACGCTCACCATGGATGCCACCAACCACCATCTGCATAAGCCGGTCATGATCGGTGAAATCGAAGGCAACGGCCAGTTCAACGTGGTGTGGCAGACGGAGCAGCCGGTACGCGCCCAGCCGTGGAGCCCGTTCATCGCCGGGAATGACAAAAAGCCCGACCAGCCGATGAAAACCGCCAGCAACTAAGCCATCACTGCAGGGAGAAACGTCATGAACGCCATGCGCATGTTCATCGCTCTTGTATGGCTTTCCGGACTGCTGCCAGGGATGGCGCAGGCATCGGATGCCGATCGTTTTGTTGCCGCCAGCCGCAGCCAGCAGGCGGAATTGCTGACGCAGTGGGCCGTCGCGCCGGATGCCGCGAGGCTGCCGCTGCTGCAGGCGCTGCAAAAGGAAAATCTGTATACCGACGGCCAAAAGCACGCCTTTGCCCGGCGTAATGGTCAAATGGTGTCGCTCGGTGACGCTAAGGCGGCCGAAGGGGCAACCAAAGCCGTTCGTCTGACCAACCGGCTGCGCGTGCTGGCCGCCACGGCCATCGCTACGCATCAGCTGGTGAGTGACAGTGTCACCGAAAGGCGAGCGGCGGCACGTCAGCTTCAGCGGGATGCCCAGCCCGGGATGCTCGCTTTTCTGCAAAAGCGGGTAAACGATGAAACGGACGCGGTGGCACATCAGGCGCTTTTACTGGCGGTGGCGAATCTCCAGCTAACCAGCCCGCAGGCAGAGGTGCGCCGTAAAGCTGTCGAATTATTAGGGCAGTCCGACGATCCGGACGTGGAGTCCAGACTTACCCCGTTTACCCAGGCACAGACAGAGCCGGATGCCGGGGTTCGCGCCGCCGCGCAAGAGAGTCTTAGCCAGGTCCAGCATCGACTGATGTGGGGCGATCTGCTGGGCCAGGCGTTTATGGGGCTGTCCCTGGGGTCAGTGCTGCTGCTGGCGGCGCTGGGGCTCGCCATCACCTACGGCCTGCTGGGCGTCATTAATATGGCGCACGGCGAGATGCTGATGCTGGGCGCGTACGCCACGTGGATGGTACAGCAGGCGATGGCCGGGCTTGCGCCTCAGTGGCTGGCGCTCTATCCCGTTATCGCGCTGCCGGTCGCATTCTGCCTGACTGCGGGCATCGGGATGGTGCTGGAGCGCACCGTGATTCGCCATCTGTACGGTCGTCCGCTGGAAACGCTGCTGGCGACGTGGGGGATCAGCCTGATGATTATCCAGCTGGTGCGCATGACGTTTGGTGCCCAGAACCTGGAGGTGGCGAACCCGGCATGGCTGTCTGGCGGGGTGCAGGTTTTTGCTAACCTGACGCTGCCGTGGAACCGCATTGTGGTGCTGGGCTTCGTGCTGCTGGTGCTGTTCTTTACCTGGCTCATTTTGAATAAAACCCGTCTGGGGCTGAACGTGCGCGCGGTGACGCAGAACCGCAGCATGGCCGCCTGCTGCGGGGTACCGACAGGTCGCGTCGATATGCTGGCGTTTGGGCTTGGCTCAGGAATTGCCGGGTTAGGCGGCGTGGCGCTATCGCAGCTCGGTAACGTCGGACCGGAGCTGGGCCAGGGCTATATTATCGACTCTTTCCTCGTGGTTGTTCTTGGTGGCGTAGGCCAGCTGGCAGGCAGCGTGGCCGCGGCCTTTGGTCTGGGCATTTTCAATAAAATTCTTGAACCGCAGATGGGGGCGGTGCTGGGCAAGATTGTGATTCTGGTGGCGATCGTGCTGTTTATTCAGAAACGCCCTCAGGGGCTGTTTGCGCTGAAAGGGAGGGTGATTGACTGATGAGCCAGCCGCTGACCTTAACGCTGGCGCGCAAAGCGCCACGCACCACGCAACTTGCAGGCAGCCTGCTGGTGGTGTGTCTGCTGATATTACCGTTTTTTGCCTTACTGCCTGCGACGCATCCGCTGGCGCTGTCGACCTGGATGCTGACGCTGATTGGTAAGATCCTCTGCTATGCCATCGTTGCGGTGGCGCTGGATCTGGTGTGGGGCTATGCCGGGATGCTCTCTCTTGGACACGGCATCTTCTTCGCCCTGGGCGGCTACGCGATGGGGATGTACCTGATGCGCCAGGCCGCAGGTGACGGTCTGCCTGCGTTTATGTCGTTTCTTTCCTGGAGCGACCTGCCGTGGTTCTGGTGGGGAACCCAGCATTTTGCCTGGGCGCTGGTGCTGATTGTACTGGTTCCGGGGCTGCTGGCGCTGGTGTTTGGCTGGTTTGCCTTCCGCTCAAAGATAAAAGGGGTCTACTTCTCGATTATGACCCAGGCGCTGACCTATGCCGGGATGCTGCTGTTCTTTCGCAACGAAACCGGTTTTGGCGGCAATAACGGTTTTACCGGCTTCACCACGCTGCTCGGGTTTTCGGTGACGGAAACGACCACCCGTATCGCGCTGTTTCTGGCGACCGTGCTGTTGCTGCTCCTGGCGTTGGGCACCGGATTTGCGCTGGCGAAGAGCAAGTTTGGCCGCATCCTGACCGCCGTTCGCGACGCCGAAAATCGCCTGACGTTTTGCGGCTACGATCCGCGCGGGTTCAAGCTGCTGGTATGGACGCTTTCTGCCGTGCTGTGCGGCCTGGCGGGGGCGCTGTACGTCCCGCAGGTGGGCATTATTAATCCCGGTGAAATGTCACCGACGAACTCGATAGAAGCGGCCATCTGGGTGGCGCTGGGTGGGCGCGGCACGCTGGTCGGGCCGGTGATTGGCGCAGCGCTGGTAAACGGTGCGAAGAGCTTTTTCACCGTCGCGATGCCGGAATACTGGCAGCTGTTTCTGGGGCTGATTTTCATCGCCGTCACGCTGTTTTTACCGCGCGGCGTCTACGGTCTGTTTCGAAAGGGAGAGAAATAATGCAGCCTGCCGAAGGGTTATTTACCCGCCAGTTGCCCGGCGATCGTTACCGGGACCAGACCGACCCGGTGCTTCAGCTTGAGGCCATTAACGTCAATTTTGATGGATTTCAGGCCCTGACCGATCTCTCGCTGAATATCGGCGTGGGCGAGTTGCGCTGCGTGATAGGCCCTAACGGAGCCGGTAAAACCACGCTGATGGACGTCATCACCGGCAAAACGCGGCCAAAGAGCGGCAGGGCGATTTACGATCAGTCCATCGACCTGACTGCACTGGAGCCTGCGGCCATTGCCCGCCAGGGGATCGGGCGTAAATTCCAGAAACCCACCGTTTTTGAAGCGCTGACGGTGTGGGAAAACCTGGAGATCGCCATGAAAACCGATAAATCCGTCTGGGCGAGCCTGCGGGCAACGCTCAACGGTGAACAGCGCGACCGCATTGATGAGATGCTGGTTTTGCTGCGCCTTAGCAGCGAGCGCGACCGCCGCGCCGGGCTGCTTTCCCACGGGCAAAAACAGTTTCTGGAAATCGGTATGCTTCTGGTGCAGGACCCGCACCTGTTGCTGCTGGATGAACCGGCCGCCGGGATGACCGACGCGGAAACGGAATACACCGCCGAGCTGTTCAAAACGCTGGCGGGTAAGCATTCCCTGATGGTGGTGGAGCACGATATGGGCTTTGTGGAAACCATCGCCGACCACGTGACGGTGCTGCATCAGGGCCGCGTGCTGGCGGAAGGTTCGCTTCGCGAGGTGCAGGCCAACGAGCAGGTGATTGAGGTCTATCTGGGACGTTAAGGAGAGGTGATGCTACAGGTCAATGAACTGAATCAGTATTACGGCGGCAGTCATATCCTGCGCGGCGTGAGCTTTGAAGCCATCCCCGGAGAAGTCACCTGCCTGCTGGGGCGCAACGGCGTCGGGAAAACCACGCTGCTAAAGTGTCTGATGGGGCTGATCCCGGCGAAAACCGGGGAGGTCATCTGGCAGGGTAAAAAGATCACCCACAGCAAGCCGCACCAGCGGGTGCAGTCGGGCGTGGCGTATGTTCCGCAGGGCCGCGAGATTTTCCCGCGCCTGACCGTGGAAGAGAACCTCCTGCTGGGGCTGTCGCGATTTTCCGCCCGCGAGGCGAAGCAGGTGCCGGACGAGATTTGGCAGCTTTTCCCGGTGCTTAAAGAGATGAAACATCGCCGCGGGGGCGACCTCTCCGGCGGGCAGCAACAGCAGCTGGCGATTGGTCGCGCCCTGGCGAGCCGCCCACAACTGCTGATTCTGGATGAGCCGACCGAAGGCATACAGCCGTCGGTGATCAAAGAGATTGGCCAGGTGATCCGCACCCTGGCGGACCGGGGGGATATGGCGATCCTGCTGGTTGAGCAATTTTACGACTTTGCCGCCGAGCTGGCCGACAGCTACCTGCTGATGTCGCGCGGTACGATTATTCAGCGCGGACGGGGTGAAAACATGGAGCAGGAGGGTGTTCGCGGGCTGGTTGCGATTTGAAATGTTATAATATAACATTTGTATTCTTATCAAACGGAATGAGGATGTTATGTTGGCTGCACATATTGGAAAATTTGCCATGACTCTGGGGGCGCTGCTGGTCAGCGGTCAGCTTTTTGCACACTCGCACGGCCATCAGATGACCGAAGCGGAACAGAAAGCTGCGAGCGGCGTGTTTGAGGATAAGGACGTGAAGGACAGAGCGCTGTCTGACTGGGACGGGACCTGGCAGTCGGTCTATCCGTTCCTGCTGGACGGCTTGCTGGACCCGGTGTTTAAACAGAAGGCGCAGAAGGATAAAAGCAAATCATTTGATGAGGTAAAAGCCTACTACCGAACGGGTTATGCGACGGATGTGGATGCCATCGGCATCGAAAATAACGTGATGGAATTCCATAAAGGCAACGCGGTCAGCCGCTGTCATTATGATTACAGCGGCTACAAAATACTGACCTACGCATCGGGCAAAAAAGGCGTTCGCTACCTGTTTGAGTGTAAGGACGCCAGCAGCAAGGCACCGAAGTTTGTGCAGTTCAGCGACCACACCATCGCGCCGAAAGCCTCTTCGCACTTCCATATTTTCATGGGCAACACCTCCCACGAGGCGCTGCTGAAAGAGATGGATAACTGGCCGACTTATTATCCGAATGAGATGTATAAAGAGCAGGTAGTAGAAGAAATGCTGCACCACTGATGCTTTATTGCCGGGTGGCGGCTACGCCTTACCCGGCCTACAAACGCTACGCCACGTTGGGCGTTTCGCACCACGCCTTCACGCTCATGCCGCGCAAAATCATCAGCCACGCAATGACGATGGCGACCATCATGATCACAAACAACGACCAGTGCGGCAGGTTGGTCAGGATAATACCGGTGATCATCGGGTTTGCCGCCGCGCCGAGCCAGCCCAGCGCCTGCGCGGAGAAATAACTTGCCTTCATTCCCGGCGGGGCAATGTTGTCGATCAGCATATATTCGCCCGGCGCATAGATAATCTCACCCAGGGTAAAGATGGCGGCAGCGATGCCCCAGTAAACCAGGTTTTCTCCGGAGAGCATAAAGCCACCCAGCCCCACGATAAAAAACAGGGTGGCGAGGGTCATCAGCGGGCGAATATTGCTGGCAGTGATCTTACGACCCAGTGCATATTGCAGCGTTACCACCACGGCGGCGTTGACGGGCAATACCACGGCGACCACCTTTTCGGCGAAATTACTGTCTGCATGCGCGGCCAGGACATATTGCGAAATGCAGGTCGCGAACGATCCGCCGACGTATGACGCGAGCAGGCCAGACAGCGTGTACCAGAACAGCGCGCGGTCTTTCAGCAATACCGACGGCTGCCAGGGTTGCTTCTCCTCGGCGGTATCTAACGCAACGCTTTTCTGCACAAAGAAATGGATGAATCCAAGCGGCAGAGCGGCGCAGAAGGCTGCCAGCCAGAACGGTAGCTGCAGGCTGTACATCACCAGCAGAGTGCCAATCGGTGGTCCGATCGTCCAGCCAATGTTCAGAAAGCTGTAGTTCAGCGAGAAAACGCGCGCTTTTTGGCTCGTGGTGAGCACGTCGGAGAACCAGGCCTTCAGCACCGTCGAAAAGACGGAATAGGCGCAGTTGATCAGGGCAAAGAACAGCACCACCAGCGTGACGTTATCGACCAGCGGGATCGCGACAAATCCGGCGATAAAGGCCACGATCGCGATCAGAATGTAGCGTTTTTTATCAAACTTATCGGCAAGAATGCCAAAGCCCAGGCTGAATACCACGCCGATAGTCAGCGCAATCGTCAGGGCATAACCAATATTCTCGACGCTCATGCTATAAACGCGCGTGAGATAAATGGTCATAAACGGCAGCGTTGCCCCACGACCAATGGTTAATAACAATGACGATGCCAGCAGCGCTGCGGTTGAGCGCCTGAGAGATGGTTTCATATTCTGCCCGACAAATGCTTATGCTTTTTTTGTTGTGTTATAAAAGGAGTATCACGCTATAAGGGGCTTGTATAGCACCTAATTTATCCGTAAGTGCTTCGCCTGACTGCCAGAATTAATGATCTTCTCGTGGCGCTATTTTTTCTGTTACCTTGAAGTGTTAACAAATAATTAATAATTCAGGGGCAGGGTATGACACGTAAAGACGGGCTGCTGGCGTTGCTGGTGGTCGTAGTATGGGGACTCAATTTTGTGGTCATTAAGCTGGGGTTACACAACATGCCTCCGCTGATGCTGGCCGGTTTACGTTTTCTGCTGGTTGCGTTCCCGGCCATCTTCTTTGTCGCCCGTCCGAAGATCCCGTTAAAACTGCTGCTGGGCTACGGTCTGACCATTAGCTTCGGCCAGTTCGCGTTTCTCTTCTGCGCGATTAAGTTCGGTATGCCGGCTGGGCTGGCCTCGCTGGTGTTACAGGCGCAGGCGTTCTTTACCATTATTCTCGGCGCGTTTGTGTTTGGCGAGCGCCTGCAGGGCAAACAGCTGGCGGGCATTACGCTGGCGGTGTTTGGCGTACTGGTGCTGATAGAGGCCAGCCTGAATGGCCAGCATGTGGCGCTGCTCGGCTTTATGCTGACGCTGGCTGCAGGGCTGAGCTGGGCCTGCGGGAATATCTTTAACAAGCTGATTATGCAGCACGAGGCGCGCCCGCAGGTGATGTCCCTGGTGGTCTGGAGCGCCTTGATCCCCGTCTTACCGTTTATGGTCGCGGCGTTGATTCTGGATGGCCCGGCCGTCATGCTCAACAGTCTGGTCGAGATCGACCTGACCACAATCCTTTCTCTTGTCTATCTGGCCTTTGTCGCCACCATTGTGGGCTACGGGATCTGGGGATCGCTGCTGGGGCGTTATGAAACCTGGCGCGTGGCGCCGTTATCCCTGCTGGTGCCGGTGGTGGGGCTTGCCAGTGCGGCACTCTTACTGGATGAAACGCTGAGCGCGCTGCAGCTGTTTGGCGCCGTGCTGATCATGGCCGGGTTGTATATCAATGTCTTTGGCCTGCGCGTGCGTCGGGCGACGCGGGTAAGAGAAAAGGCATAAAAAAAAGCCCCGCGTCAGCGGGGCAAAAACGAATCAGAGGCTGTGCTGATTATAATAAGGCACGCCTAATTCGTCGGATTTGTCGCTACCAGCACCCATATGGTTGAAATCATAAGGCGACTGGTCATGTGCTGACGGCAAAATCATCGTATCAGGATTATTTTGCTGCGTTGCACGAGGGGTTTGCTCCGCGAAGGTCTGGCTGGAGAACAGCACCAGCAAGGCGAGGGCGGCGGAGGCGGTAACTTTCATGATTTCCTCGGTTACGTCTGTTACAGGCGATGATTAACTACAGTGTTTTAACGGATACAGGTATCGGGATTCGCCCGGCACGCTGGTGATTCGGTACTTATGAGGCGGCACGTCAAAATAGTTCTTGAACGTACGCGTCAGGGTTTGTTGCGATTCAAATCCGTAACGCTCCGCCAGATAAAGGATCGGCTCATTGCTTTCTTTCAATTTTTGGGCAATTTCCGTCAGCTTGCGGCTGCGAATATATTGACCTAATGAATGACCGGTCTCTTTTTTGAACATCCGTTGCAGGTGCCATTTGGAGTAACCTGAACGCTCCGACACTTTTTCAAGGGAGAGCGGCGATTCCAGGTTATCTTCGATCCAGTCCAAAATGCTATGAATGGTGATAGCGTCAGTATTGCGTCTGGACATCGTCATACCTCTTTTTCTGTTTACGGCAGTATTTTCTTCAGCAAAAGCTCAAGGGTTGCCACTTCATCTGCCGTTAAGTTTTTTGTTAGTTCCTGATGCAGTGTTTGTCCTACTAATTGATGACATTGCTCGCACATGGCCGCGCCATCGCTGGTCAGCTTCACCAGTACGCCGCGTTTGTCATTCGGGTTAGGGCTGCGTTCTATCCATCCTTTGCAGATCAGACGATCGAGCATGCGGGTTAACGCGCCCAGATCGACAGAGAGCACCTTTTTCAGCTCAACCGGTGTGATACACACTTCGCAGCGAATGGAACACAGCACTTTGAACTGTGTTGCGGTGATATCCAGCGGTGACAGATAGTCATTGAGCAGGCGATCTTTTTTCTGATTTACCATATGAATAAGACGACCCAGCGGAACAACGTCGTTAAAGATATCACTGGTGCTTTTCACAATGGTTGCCCTGGCAAGTAGTTAGTCACGGCAGATATTATTGCTCAGGCAAGTATAAGTCAACTGAATGAGTCAGCCGATGCCACGAATTGCTAAAACGTTTCATGAACTTTTTTTGAGGTCTTTCAAATCATATAGATAACTGTCAGTTATCTTTCCAGGGGGAAAATAATCGTTACGTTGCGCCCATGGCTGAATGTCACACTTTCACCCTATAATTGCTGTGTTAAATATGGATAAGGACGACAACGCACTATGTTGGATTTAATAAAAGCAGTCAGCCTTGGGCTGGTGGTCTTGCTGCCGTTGGCTAACCCGTTAACGACGGTGGCGCTGTTCCTCGGGTTGGCAGGGAATATGAACAGCGCCGAGCGTAACCATCAGTCGATGATGGCCTCGGTGTATGTGTTTGCCATCATGATGGTGGCTTACTATGCCGGACAGGTGGTGATGAATACCTTCGGGATTTCTATCCCTGGCCTGCGTATCGCCGGGGGGCTGATTGTGGCCTTTATCGGTTTCCGCATGCTGTTCCCGGCGCAAAAAGCGCATGAGTCGCCGGAGGCGGCCAGCAAATCCGAAGAGCTGGAAACCGAACCGAGTGCGAATATCGCCTTTGTACCGATTGCCATGCCGAGCACGGCGGGGCCGGGTACCATTGCGATGATCATCAGTTCAGCATCAACGGTGCGTGACAGCGCAACCTTCCCGGACTGGGTGCTGACGGTTGCGCCGCCGCTGATTTTTGCGATTATCGGGGTTATCGTGTGGGCGTCGCTGCGCAGTTCTGGCGCCATCATGCGCTGGGTAGGGAAAGGGGGTATCGAGGCGATTTCCCGTCTGATGGGCTTCTTACTGGTCTGTATGGGCGTGCAGTTTATTATTAACGGCGTGCTGGAAATTATTAAGACCTATCATTGATGTCTTGCCCGGCGGCGCTTCGCTTGCACGGGACTACGGGTCTTGTAGGCCGGGTAAGGCGAAGCCGCCACCCGGCAAAAAACAAACGTCACCCAGGTAGCCAATCGCCGACATCGATACGTGAAGTATTACCTGATTTCCCACCAGCGCGCCCGCGCCAATCCCCAGATTGAAAATCCCGGAGAACAGCGACATTGCGACGTCCGTTGCATCCGGCGCCAGAGCCAGGACTTTCACCTGCATGCCCAGACCAATAATCATGATCGCCACGCCCCAGAACAGGCTGAGGATCGCCAGATGGCGTTCACTGCCTGCGGCAGGCATCAGCAACAGCAGGCAGGCCAGCAGCAGACCGATGGCGCTGCTCACCAGCGTGGAGGCATGCCGGTTACCCAGCTTACCGAACAGCACGCTGCCAATAACTCAACCATTATGTGATGCAGATCTCAATATTTACTTTGTGAAAGCGGTAGCCGGGAACGCGGTTTTCATTGAATATAAAAGAACAACACAATAAAAACAGGCGGTAAGACAATGCAGGAGATTGATTTTTATCTGGTAGATGCGTTCAGCGATACCTCGTTTGGCGGTAACCCGGCAGCCGTTTGCCCGCTGAAAGCGTGGTTACCCGATGAAACCTTACTGAAAATGGCGCAACAGCATAATCAGTCGGAAACGGCTTTTTTCGTCTGCAGTAAAGGGGGCATTGAGCTACGCTGGTTTACCACGCTCACAGAAGTCAATCTCTGCGGCCACGCTACGCTGGCGGCCGCGCATGTGCTGTTTACCGAGCTGGATTACCCGGATTCGCGGATCCACTTTGATACCGCTTCTGGCCGCCTGACGGTCAGCCGGGAGGGGGAGTGGATGACGCTGGACTTCCCTGCATGTCCAACCCATCAGGAGATCCCCCCGCCGGAGATGCTTTCGGCGCTGGGTATCAGCCGCTACGTTGAAGCCCGTAAAGGGCGTGCCTGGCTGATCGTACTGGAAAATCGCCAGCAGGTTGAAGCGCTTGCGCCGCGCTTCTCGGCGATGACGCCAGGTGAGCATAAGGTGAGCGTTACGGCGCGCGGTGAGGGGGAATATGATTTTGTCAGCCGCTTTTTCTCACCGGGCGTTTCCGTACCGGAAGACCCGGTCACCGGCTCCGCGCACACGATGCTGATCCCTTACTGGGGTGAAACGCTGGGGAAAACAATGCTGTTTGCCCGTCAGGTTTCAGCGCGCGGTGGCGATGTACGCTGTGAGCTGAAAGGCTCGCGCGTGCTGATGAGCGGGCAGGCCACACTTTATCTGAAAGGCACAGTTTTTCTGCGCTAAATAGCCATAACAAGAGAGGAAGAGACAATGCAGGAAATTGATTTTTATCTGGTGGATGCCTTCAGCGACAAAACCTTTGGCGGCAACGCCGCAGCGGTATGTCCTCTGGAAGAGTGGTTGCCGGACGAGACGCTACTCAAAATGGCGCAGCAGCATAACCAGTCCGAGACCGCCTTTTTCGTGCGCACCGACGGCGGGTTTGAGCTACGCTGGTTTACCACGCTGGATGAAATTAACCTGTGCGGTCACGCCACGCTGGCCGCATCACACGTCATTTTCGAATACCTTGATTACCCGCATACCGAAATCACCTTCACCACGCGCTTTGTCGGCGAGCTGTCGGTCAAACGCAGCGGCGACTGGCTGACGCTGAACTTCCCCGCGTGGTCGACGGAGGTTGTCGAGACCCCACCCGAGTTGCTGTTTAGCGCGCTGGGCATCACGGAGGCGAAAGAGGTGCGCGTGGGTCGGGATTACATGGTGGTGCTGGAGAGCCAGCAGCAGGTGGAAGCGTTAACGCCGGATATTGGGGCAATGCTTCCGCTGGATAAAATGGTCTGCGTGACGGCGCCGGGAGAAGAATATGACTTCGTCAGCCGCTTCTTCTGCCCGGGCGAAGGGGTGCCGGAAGATCCGGTCACCGGATCCGCCCACAGCATGCTGATCCCGTACTGGAGCGAAAAGCTGGGTAAAACGTCACTCAATGCCCGCCAGGTGTCATACCGTGGCGGGGATTTGCGCTGCGAGCTGAAGGGCGACCGCGTGCTGATTGGCGGCCAGGCCACCTTGTATCTGAAAGGGCGTATCTTCCTGCGCTAGCTGAGGGAGGCGCCGCCGCATATCACCATCTCCTGGCCGGTGATGGCGGCGGCGTCTTCGCTAAGCAAGAAACTCACCAGTGCCGCCACCTCTTCTGGCGCGATTAAACGTCCGATTGGCGGACATTTTGGGGGCGAGGTTTTCCGCCCTGGTGCACTGAGCATCGGCGTTTGGGTGGCCCCTGGTGAGACCACGTTAGCCGTGATCCCGCGCGGGGCCAGTTCCGCCGCCCAGCTCCTGACCATTCCTACCATCGCCGCTTTGGTGGCAACATACTGCGATCGTCCTGCTGCACCACGAGAGGTTCTGCTGCCTATCGCCACAAACCGTCCTCCGGCAGCCATAGAGGGCGCAAAATGGTTAAACAGCGCCTCACAGGCCCGGACGTGGAGCTGCCACAGTGAGGCGCTAACGCGGCTTTCCAGCTGGCCCAATGGCGCGGCGGCCATCATCCCGGCGGCATGGATTACTGCCTGGGGCGAGGCGACGGTGTGCAGGGTGCTGCTCAACGCATCAGGATCGGTGATATCAACGCGAAGACTTGTGAAGCCAGGCGTATCCAGCATCACGGCTCGGCGACTGAGCCCGGTGACCTGCCAGCCCTCCGCCAGTAATCGCTTAACGATGGCCTCACCAATTCCGGAGCTGGCCCCGGTGACGACGGCGTGACGCATGTCAGACTTCCAG
The DNA here is from genome assembly GCF_008080435.1 of Enterobacter asburiae. Lineage (GTDB taxonomy): Bacteria > Pseudomonadota > Gammaproteobacteria > Enterobacterales > Enterobacteriaceae > Enterobacter > Enterobacter asburiae_C. Next base: position 52,969 of record NZ_VRKN01000015.1, read on the forward strand.
CATCGCGCGGGGAACCTTAAACACCGCTTTGCGGACCATCATCGGCGCCTCTACGGCGCACAGCGCCTGATGAGGTTCTCCGGGACAAAAGACCACAAAGCCACCCGCGGTCAGGCGGATCCTGACGCCGAGCCCGGCGGGTGAAGCGATAAAGAGATCCGGTTTACGCTCTTCGTCACCTGACCTGCCTGCGGGAAGCGTTCCAGCATAAATATGCTCTTCACCTGCTAACACAATCTGGATGTCCGCCCACTGATGATGATATTCCGTATGCCGCTCAGCTCGCGGCTGCGTTTGCGCCGGGCCAATGTGGCAAAACCACGACGCATTCTCAGGCTGCCAGCGTCCGTCATCGCGTTCGCTGAGGGCCTTCAACGTGCAATCCGGGCGGGAAAGCAGGGCGCACAGCGCTGGCGGTAGCCCTGCCAGCGACAGGGCGTTGAGATGTCCGATAATCATAGAGTCTCCTTGACCCATTCTGGCGTCACCCGCACGTATTTTATGGCCTGGCGGAAGTACGTGTAAGCGATATGAAGATTGCCCTCAGGTCCCTGCTTGATGCTGGGATAGGAGAATTCGCGATTGAGTTTTTCCATGGAGTTGTTGGTCATACAGTAACCATCCCCCTCGTCCAGATGACGCTGCCACGGCCAGCTTTTCCCGCCATCCGGCGAAATGGCGACGGTCATCGGCGCGCGCGGCGCGCCCCAGAAGGCTGTCCGACCGCTGGTGATCGCCGGCTCTTTACGACCGTCACCATCGTCAATTTCATCGTATAACGATGCGCGACGTTCACGCGCGCCGGCGGCGCTCATGGCGTTAAAGACCAGCGCGAGTTCACCGCTGGCAAGGGTTGTTACCTGGATAGAGGAGTTGTTATTGGGTAGCTCCGTCGGCTCCGGTACGGACCAGCTTTCGCCGTGATCCGTTGACTGGCTGTAATAAATATTGTCCGCCCAGCGGCTGCGGAACAGCGCCACCAGGGTGCCGTTGTGAAGCGGGGTAATATTCATGTGTACACAGCCCAGGCTTTCCGGCACCTCGACATCGCGCCACGTTTTGCCACCATCTGCGGAGATTTTTACCGCGCTGATATCGTCATTTCCGACCCATTTCTCTCCCGGCTGGGTGCGGCAGTAAAATACAGGCAGCAGCCAGTTTCCGTTGTCCAGCACGACAATTGGCTGGCGAATAAACGTGCCCGGTTTATCGAGCAGGGTTGCGATGTCCCCCCAGGTTTTCCCCAGATCGCGAGACTGGCGATAGCGAACAATAGCCGTGTCCTGATTACCGGAAATCTGTGCGGTCCACAGCAGCCACAGCACGTTGTCCGGGGCCAGAAACAGAACCGGGTTTTGTTCGGAACGCGTGGCATCATCCGACAGTTTTACCGCATCACTCCACTGCTGGCCGCCCGGCGCCAGGCGTGAACTCCATACGGAGATATCCGCAATACCTTCCTGGGTTCCTCCGAACCAGACGCAAATCAGCGAGCCATCCGGGAGCGGCAGCAGATTCGCCGCGTGGTTTTGTGGGCAAGAGGAAGGCAGCATGGCGGCCTCCGTGCGGGCATCCTGTTGCGGGCGAACAATCCCATCGCGGGTTATGGTTACAGACATATCAGACTCCATTATTTTCAACGGGGGTTGGCGCTTTACCCTGCGCTTTTCCCGGAATGAGACGGTCAATCACCATGATGACGGCAGGGGTCAGCAGGGCGATGTACATATTGTTGATGCCGAAAGGATCGCCCAGCAGATACCAGACGGAGGTCACGACGCAGGCGCCAATCAGGCCCGCATTCGCACCACGGGTGCTGCGGAAGAACGGGGCGTAGAAGGCGATAACGGCCACCACTGAAATCGACAGGCGAATAGCGCGGGTAAAGAACGAGAGCTTCAGGACTTCAGGCACCAGCAGAACAAAAATCAGCGGCAGGAAACCAATCAGCAGGGAGATCCAGCGGGTGGCCTTAAATTCCTGTTCAGGCGTCGGGTTGCGCATCGGCACGTAAAAATCTTTTACCACCAGGGAGGCGATAGCCAGTGCAACGGTACTGACGCTGACGAAAATAGATGCCACCAGAGAGGTGGTGACCAGACCGGCCAGCCACGGATTCATATCCTGCAGGAAAATCGGCATTGCATACAGGCTGTTAATCTCCGGGTGCAGGTATTTTGCCGCCACGCCAATTACCGCGATGGCCAGCGCAATCGGCAGGCAGAAGAAGAACGCAACCCAGGTAGAGCGTTTGGCCGATTTCACGTCTTTGGTGGAGGAGATTGCCTGAATCACAAACTGGGTACAGAAGATGGAACCAATGGTGCCGATGAGCCAGGCGAAAATGGTCGACGCGCCAATATTGCCATCCCAGGTCCAGTAGAAGTCCGGCATGTTTTCAACCATTGGCGCGAAGCCGCCCGTCTTAGACAGCGCAAAACCCATGATGACCAGAATGCCGAAGTATTTCAGCGCGCTGTGCACCACCGTCACCCAGGCTACCCCCTTCATGCCGCCAAAGGCGAAATAGAAGGTACTGACGATGGCCGTAATGAAGGCGGCAACGGGCAGGTTGACTTTCAATACCGTTGAAATGGCCGCAGCTCCGCTGACGTAATTCCCCACGTTAACCAGCAGCAGGGCATAGATCATGATGATGGAGATAATGTTTTTGGTGCTGTTACCATATTTCTCAGCAATCGCACCAGAGATGGTGATTTTTCCGGTGCTGTAGATGCGTTTTACCAGCAGCAGGCCAAAAAGCGGGAAGCCAATCGCGGCCCCAATGACGGACCAGGACGCAGCAAACCCGTCTTCAAACGCCGCCTGCGCGGTGCCGATAGTGGATTTGGCGCCGATATACTCGGACATCAGCAGGATCCCGACAATAAACGCCGGCATCGCGCGGGAGCCTTCCATAAAGTCCCCGGAATTTTTACTGCGGATCCGGAAGGTTAGCCAGGTCGTGAACAGGATGTAGACAATGACTATGCCCACAATGATCAGGGTATCTTCAGCGGTAAAATTATTCATCTTTGCCTCTCTTCAGGGCGAGTGAATCCTGGGCACCTCGGGCACCCGGTATTCTTATTGACGAAACAAACGCCATTTAGTTAAGTGACATTGTCACTATTCGGCGTATCTGTTGGCACTGCTGCTCGCTAAACGCCACGGCATAGCGGCTTTCTCCGACGTCTTCCCCCATGATCTGCAGCGCTTTTTTGACTGCGGCAGGCGAAAACGCCACGTTGTAAAGCTCGGTGCGAAGCTGGGTGACGCGCTCCTGCGCCAGACGAGAACCGTCAATATCACCCGCGTTAAAGCGTGACCAGATGGCGTTGATGGCCTCCGGCGCCACGTTCGCCAGCCCGGAAATGCAGGCTGAACATCCGTCGACGAAACCCTGATGGATAAGCGAATCCGGTCCGTTCAGCACGTTGAATCCGTCAATGTCGCTTACCGCATTGAGGAATCCGCGCAGGCTCTCGTAACTTCCGGCACTGTCTTTAATACCGATAATGTTCGGATGTTCGGCCAGCGCGCGTGCGGTAGCGGGCTCAATGGTGTTGCCGGTACGCGCCGGAATGTTGTACAGAAATACCGGGACGGCTAGCGCGTCGGCGATAGCGGTGTAATGTGCGACGAGTTCAGCCTGCTTCAGCGGAACGAAGTAAGGGGTAATGACGGAAACGGCGTCGACGCCCAGCGAGGCGATCTGTTTCCCGAGGCGGATGGTTTCACGGGTCGAGATTTCCCCAATGTGCGCCACCACCGGGGCGCGCCCGGCAACCGTTTCCACACAGGTACGGGTAACGGCGATTTTTTCTTCTTCGTTCAGCACGAAGAACTCACCGTTTGTGCCGCCGCAGAAGATGCCGTTACCAGCATTAAGTTGACGATCGATCTGTTGTATAAGGCCCGGTAGATTCAGCGCGCCTTCCGTGTCAAAGGGGGTCACTATGGCCGTCAGTACGCCCCTGATGTTGTTATGCATGATTCACTCCCTGGCTATTCATGTTGGGAAATAGTGTCCGGTAAATCGCCTGCACCTCGTCGTGGTTGACCTGACAAGGGGCGTTGTTCATTAGCCGCTTAACGTTAAGGGCCGCATCGCTCAGGGAGGGGACGTCGTCGCGCGGTACGCCCAGCGCTTCCAGGTTGTCCGGCAGGTTGAGCCTGCTAACCAGTGCGGCAAAGTACTCCACCAGCGCGTGGGATTTTTCTTCGTCTGACAGCGTTGCATCTGCACCCGGCACCAAATCCCATACCTGTGCAAATTTCGTCACGCAGTGGGGACGAACCGCTCGCATGCAGGGCGCCAGCAGAATGGCGTTGGCGACGCCGTGCGGCAGGTGATATTTCCCGCCGAGCGGATAGGAAAGGGCGTGAACCAGGTGTGTGCCTGCATGCGCAATGGCAACCCCGCCGTAGTAAGACGCCCACAGCATCTCCAGCTTCGCCAGCTGATTTCCCGGTTCAGCGCAGGCCGTTTCAATGTTGTTCAGCAGCTTAGCCAGTCCCGTCAGCGCGGCGTTATCGCTGACCGGGTTGGCAACCGTTGAGGTGAAACACTCAATCAGATGACACAACGCATCAATCCCGGTAGATGAGGCAATATGCGCGGGCATGCTGGTGGTCAGCTCCGGCAGCAGGGCGACGTAATCGGGCAGCAGTACGGGGGAGATAATGCCCACTTTCGTGTTTTGCTCCGGAATCGCCAGAATGGCATTCGGCGTCGCTTCCGAGCCGGTTCCGGCAGTAGCCGGGATCAGCAGAGAGGGGATGCGCGCCTCAGGTTTTATACCCGCCAGAAGGTTATCCAGCCCCGGCGACAGCGGATGACACAGCACTGAGAGCAGTTTGGCCACATCCAGTACGCTACCGCCGCCGATCCCCACGACAAGCCCAAACGTCCCGTTTAACCCCGCGAGCAGCTGGCTGACATCGTGGTGGGAGGGTTCAGGCGGCACGCTGTCAATAATCGTGACGCGGCGGTTGTCCTCTTTGAGGATCGCGCGGATCTGCTTTGCTGCCTCCAGACGCGCAATGTTGCCGTCCGTCACTAGCAGCAGCTGCGTTTTATCAGTGAGTAACGGCCTGATGGCGGCGATGGCATTCGCGCCGCTAATAATGGTGCTGTTGATCGTAACCACGCTTTTCTCCTGTCTCTGTGCCCATGATTGATTTCGCTCAAATAAGACGCTTCATGGTCATCGTGTGGCTAAATTTATAATTTATTCGCAAACTGATTAACTTGATCTTGCTCACATATAATCAATCATGATTGAATATAATCATTAACAGGAAAGGCGAACCCGGAGCGGGGATGAAAGTGAACAATCTGTACAGAGAGGTCGTGGTCGTCGCAGACGACTTTACCGGTGCTAACGATGCCGGCGTCAGCCTGGCGCTGTGCGGCAAAAAAGTCAGCGTGGCGTTTCATACACCTTTTACCCAGGCGACCGATGTGCTGATCGTCAATACCGATTCCCGGGCGCTGCGGGTCTCAGAGGCGGCGGAAAAGGTGGCCGCACTAGGGGCGGATATCGCGGATGCCCGCTGGCTCATCAAAAAGATTGATTCCACGCTGCGTGGCAACGTGGGGGCTGAAACGCAGGCCCTTAAGGCATTAAGCGGCAAGCAACAGGTGATTGTTGCCCCGGCGTACCCCTCGGCAGGGCGGATCACGCGGCACGGCAGGTGTCTGGTAAACGGCACTCCGGTGGATGAAACCGAATTTGCCAGCGATCCCAAAACGCCCGTCCCGTCTGCCGCGATTGCAGACCTTTTTACCGACGTGACTGGTAAAAGCGTGACCGTGGAGACGCTGACTGCCGAGCTGGCGCAGGGAACGGAGTGGATCTTCGTTGATGCGCAGACCGACGAGGAGCTGGATGCCATTATCGCCGCAGCAATGACCTGCGCGCAGATGCCGCTGCTGGTGGGCTCTGCCGGACTATGCGATGCGCTGGCCCGTCATCTGGCCCCGGCGCGACACAAACAGCTGTTGGCCGTGGTGGGCTCGATGAGTGAGATCGCTCAACGCCAGGTCACCCTGGCAACACGTGCTTCCGGCGTCTCGTCGGTATTCATTGATGTGAATGACATTTTGCGCGGCGTTACGGCCGGGTATCTCGCTCAAATTGTGCAGGTGCTACAGGCTGGGCATCACTGCATTGTTCATACCTGCGCGTGCCACGAGGCTCGCCATCAGGTCGAGCAACTCTGTCAGCAGCATCACGTCACCCGGGCAGGCCTGGGCGAAAAAATCTGTACGCTTTTAGGTGAACTGACCCGACAGGTGCTTGCGGTGCACGAGCCGGACGCGTTGTACGTCTCCGGTGGCGATGTTGCGATGGCAGTCGCCAGGGCACTTGGTGCGCGGGGTTTTGAGATCGTCGGGTGCGTCGCACAGTGCGTACCTTACGGAAAATTTCTGGGTTGCGGCTGGCAGCAGCCGGTAATGACCAAAGCAGGGGGCTTCGGAAAGGAAGAGACACTGCTTGAGGTATTGCATTTTATCGAGGAGAGACTGAGTGACTAAAATCATTGCTGTAACCATGGGTGACCCGGCTGGTATTGGCCCGGAAATCATTATCAAATCCCTCACCGAAGGCGAGTTGTCAGGGGCGCCTGTTGTTGTCGTGGGCTGCGCCAGAACGTTGCAGCGGGTGCTGGATAAAGGGATCGCCGGGCAGGCGGATATACGTCTTATCGACGAGGTGTGCGACGCGAAATTTGCCCCTGGCGTGATTAACGTGCTGGACGAACCGCTGGCCGATCCTGATGCGTTAAAGCCGGGTGTCGTTCAGGCTGCCGCAGGGGATCTGGCTTATCGCTGCGTGAAGCGTGCCACCGAACTGGCGGTGGCGGGTAAAGTAAAGGCTATCGCGACGGCTCCTCTGAATAAAGAGGCTCTGCATCTGGCCGGTCACCTCTATCCGGGTCACACCGAGCTGCTGGCGCATCTGACCGACAGCAAAGATTACGCCATGGTGCTGTATACGGATAAACTGAAGGTGATCCACATCACGACCCACATTGCGCTGCGCAAATTCCTTGATACGCTCAATCAGGATCGGGTAAAAACCGTGATTGGCATTGCGGATAGCTTCCTGAAACGCGTCGGGTTCGAGCATCCTCGCATTGCCGTTGCCGGTGTAAACCCGCATGCGGGTGAGAACGGCCTGTTTGGTGACGAAGAGATCAAAATTGTCGGCCCGGCCGTTGAGGCAATGAAAGCGCAGGGGTTAAACGTCACCGGACCGTGTCCACCGGATACGGTATTTATGCAATGCCACGAAGGAATGTATGACATGGTCGTTGCGATGTATCACGATCAGGGGCATATTCCGCTAAAATTGCTCGGCTTTTATGACGGGGTGAATATCACCGCCGGGTTGCCGTTTATCCGTACCTCTGCAGACCACGGAACCGCGTTCGATATTGCCTGGACCGGTAAAGCGAAGTCTGAGAGCATGACGGTGTCTATCCAGTTGGCTATGCAAATTACACGGGAATGATATGAAGGGATATAACCGGTTAGAGCAGATAATGGATTACCTGAAAGGGCATAATCTGGTGACGGTGGATCAGCTGGTGGCAATTACCGATGCCTCTCCGGCAACGATCCGCCGGGATTTGATTAAGCTCGATCAGGAAGGTGTGATTAGCCGTACTCATGGCGGCGTAACCCTTAACCGGTTTATTCCTTCTCAGCCCACGACGCATGAAAAAATGCAGCGCAGTCTGGTGGAAAAACACGCTATCGCCAGCGCGGCAGCGAGTTTTGTTAAAGCAGGGGACGCCATTGTGCTGGATGCCGGTACCACGATGATTGAACTCGCTCGTCAGCTGACGCATCTGCCGCTTCGCGTGATCACCAGCGATTTGCACATTGCGCTGTTTCTCTCGGAATTCCGACAGATTGAAGTAACGATTATTGGCGGGCGTATCGATGATTCGAGCCAGTCCTGCATCGGTGAGCACGGCCGTTGCCTGCTGCAAAACGTCTGGCCGGACGTGGCTTTTGTCAGCTGTAACGGATGGGATATCACCCGCGGCATAACCTCGCCGACGGAAGAGAAGGCCGCGCTTAAGCGCGATTTAATTGCCAACGCTAAACGCCGCGTGCTGCTGGCGGACAGCTCCAAATATGGCGCCTGGTCACTGTTTAACGTGGCGCATCTTCATACCCTCACGGATATCGTGACGGACAGCAGGCTGGATGAGACGACACAGGCCGAGCTGAGGGCGTTAGATGTCCAGCTGACGCTCGCGTCATGACATAAGTTAATACTATGTAGCACCCTGGCAGGCCTGCGCTATGTTGAAATTTAGTCTCACAAAAAAAGCAAGGAGCCTGCCATGTATTCCATTACCTCTGAATCTGCACGTCATCCGGACATTGTCAAACTGATCGCGGCGCTTGACCGCTATCAGAGCGAACTCTATCCCGCCGAAAGCAATCATCTGCTTGACCTCGCTGCGTTGCCGGAAGCTTCGCTTATCCTGATGGTCATTCGTGACCAGCAGCTGCACGCCGTGGGCTGCGGAGCCATCGTTCTCAACGGTGACGGAACGGGGGAGATGAAGCGGGTCTATATCGATCCGGCCCATCGTGGGCAGCATCTCGGCGAGACGCTGCTGGCCGCCCTGGAAGATGAAGCCCTGAGCCGTCATTGTCATACGGTAAGGCTGGAGACAGGCATCAAACAGCGTGCCGCGGTTCGTCTTTATGAGCAGTGCGGGTACGATTTGCGTCCGGCGTTTGCCCCGTATGCTGACGATCCGCTCAGCCTGTTTATGGAGAAGGCACTGGTTGAAGACGTTCGTTTAGCAGCGCTATAAAGGCTTCCAGCTGGCGGGTCATCGCCCCGCGTCGCCACACCAGCCAGGTAGTGAGCCACCGCCAGTTTTCCGCCAGCGGCCAGGCTTCAACCTGATGATGTCCCGGCATACTCTCCAGCATCGAGCGCGGCATCAGCGCGATGCCCGCGCCCGCAATGACGCAGGCGAGCATGCCGTGATAGGACTCCATCTCATGAATGCGGCCGGGCGTGGCTCTGTCCGCATGAAACCAGCTTTCCAGGTGTCGGCGATACGAGCAGTTCGCGCGAAAGGCGTAAACGTCGCTGCCGCTGACCTGCGTGGCGCGCGTCACCTCCGCATGCCCGGCAGGCGTGACCAGCATCATCTCTTCCCTGTAGACCGGCATGCCCTCCAGCTCCGGGTGCGACAGCGGCCCGTCGACAAAGGCGGCGCTGAGGGTTCCCTCCAGTACGCCATCAATCATCGTTCCGGATGGCCCGGTAGAAAGGGCAAACTGGATGCGCGGATAGCGCTGGTTAAACTGCGCCAGCGTTTCAGGAATGCGCACGGCGGCGGTACTTTCCAGCGCGCCGAGGGCAAATAATCCCTGTGGCTCATCTCCCGCGACGACCATGCGCGCTTCATCCACCAGGGCGAGGATTTGCCTGCTGTAGCGCAGGAAGTTATGCCCGGCGGGGGATAAGCGCAAACGCTGGTTCTCACGAATAAACAGCTCAACGCCAAGATCGGCTTCCAGCTGGCGGATGCGGGTCGTCAGGTTGGACGGCACGCGATGCACCTTCTGCGCCGCCTGGGTAATGCTGCCCGTCAGCGCGACGGCGTTAAACATTTCGAGCTGGGTTAAGTCCATATCATTCTCGTTTCGTGAATAAGGTGGTTAGTATTATTCATTTTTAAGAAATAGCAGAGTGAGCCACAATGAATCAACCGAAATACGTGGAGAACAACATGATTTATTCATCTGCTACGCATGCCTTTTCTGTTAACCCGGCAACGGGGGAAACCCTCGCCGCGTATCCCTGGGCGACGCCGGAAGAGGTTGAACGCGCGATTTCTCATTCTGACGCGGGGTATCGCCAGTGGCGACGCGAAAGCGTGTCCCATCGGGCGCAGAAGCTGCGGGAACTCGGCGCAGCGTTGCGAAACCGCGCGGAAGAGATGGCGCAGACAATCTCCCGTGAAATGGGGAAACCTATCCTGCAGGCGCGGGCGGAAGTGGCAAAATCTGCCGCGCTGTGCGACTGGTATGCCGAGCACGGCCCGGCGATGCTGCGTGCGGAGCCTACGCTGGTGGAAAACCACAACGCGGTCATTGAATACCGTCCGCTGGGGCCGGTTCTCGCAGTGATGCCCTGGAACTTCCCGCTCTGGCAGGTGCTGCGTGGCGCGGTGCCGATCCTGCTGGCAGGTAACAGCTATCTGCTCAAACATGCGCCGAACGTGCTCGGCTCTGCGGACCTTATTGCGCAGATCTTTGCGGATGCCGGTTTCCCTGAAGGTGTATTCGGCTGGGTGAATGCCACCAATGACGGCGTAAGTCAGGCGATTAACGATCGCCGTATTGCGGCGGTGACCGTCACCGGCAGCGTGCGTGCCGGTGCGGCCATTGGCGCGCAGGCAGGGGCCGCGCTGAAAAAATGCGTTCTTGAGCTGGGTGGCTCCGACCCGTTTATCATTCTCAACGATGCCGACCTCGATCTTGCCGTGAAGGCGGCGGTGGCGGGTCGCTACCAGAATACCGGGCAGGTGTGCGCGGCGGCGAAACGTTTTATCGTCGAGGAGGGTATCGCAGAGACCTTTACCCGGCGTTTTGTCGAGGCCGTTTCTGCGCTGAAGCTGGGCGCACCGGATCGGGAAGAGAACTTTATTGGCCCGATGGCGCGTTTTGACCTGCGCGATGAACTGCATCAGCAGGTGCAGGCGACCCTGGCCGAAGGGGCAACGCTGCTGCTGGGCGGAGAGAAGATCAGCGGAGAGGGGAATTACTACGCGCCAACCGTGCTGTCGAACGTTAACCCGTCGATGACGGCGTTCCGCCAGGAACTGTTTGGTCCGGTCGCGGCCATTACTGTTGCGAAAGACGCGGAGCACGCCCTGACGCTTGCCAACGACAGCGACTTTGGCCTGTCCGCCACCGTCTTTACCGCTGATGCAGCGCTTGCGGATAAATTCTCCCGCGAACTGGAGTGCGGCGGCGTGTTTATCAACGGCTTTAGCGCCAGCGACGCGCGCGTGGCCTTCGGCGGCGTGAAGAAAAGCGGCTTTGGCCGCGAGCTTTCCCATTTTGGGCTGCATGAGTTCTGCAACGTGCAGACGGTGTGGAAGGATCGCGTGTAATTTATTGCCCGCCTGTGATTTCGGCCCTCACCATGGGGGCCGCTGTCATTTATCTGCAATGGTTCTGTCATTTTCATTTCGTAGACTCACACGCGTCTAACGCATTGTTAATGAAGATAATTATGAACCTAACGCAAATTTTTCGCCGTATTGCGCAGCGTCTCACCCCTCGTCACTTTGGCCTGCTGACGGGTATCTTTTGCATTATTGGCCTTTTCTCCGCGCTGCAGCTCTCCTCGTCATTCCTGCTTAACGCCTCTCTGAACGAAGCCCAGCGCAACGAGCAGCAAAATCTGCTGGCCTGGCAGCAGCAGAGCAAGCTGGATCTGGCCCGTGTCTCCCTGCTGGCGGCAAGCGATCTGCTTAACCGGTCCGGCGTCTGGTTTATGCAGGATAAAGAGACCGGTTCCGACGGAAGCTGGCATAGCCTGATGGATGATGCGCAAAAGGCGCTGACGGTTTCTCAGCAGGCGTGGAAGGCCTGGCTGGCGCTGAATCCGCCGAAAGACGACGCCCTGGTGAACAGCTATCAACTTTTCTACGGCGCGATCAAGGAACAGGCTGAAGGTCTGGTTAAGACCAACACCATCGACGCTTTTTTTGCCGTACCGGCACAGGCGTTTCAGTCTGATTTTAACGACAACTATGCGCGCTATCAGCAGGCAAGCGAGAAGCAGGCCATGCAGGGGCGCCAGAGCTTAATGGCACAGCTCTCCGGCCTGCAAACGTTGTTCCTGTTCGCGCCGGTGCTGTTGCTCGCCATCGCGGTTGTCGTCTGGTTCGGCATGTCCAGATGGGTGATTACGCCGCTGCGTCGGTTGATTGCGCATATTAACCAGCTGGCGGCAGGAGATCTCTCCGGCACGCCGCCGAACGTCATGCGCTTCAACCGGGAGATAGGGCAGCTTAGCGACAGTATCGCGACGATGCAGCACGGTCTGCAGCAGCTGGTGACGCAGGTCAGCCATGCCACTGCCACCATGGTGGAGAACATTGGCTCCCTGGCGGAGGGTAACCAGAAGCTGTATCAGCAGTCAGCACGCCAGGCGAAAGAGCTTGAGGATGTGACGGCGCATATCGCGGCGCTGGAAACCCATGTGGAAGGGAATAGCGGCTATGCCAGGCTCGCCAGTTCGCGGGCCGATGAGGCGCGCCAGGCTGCCGTGGGGGGCGACCAGATGATGTCTACCGTTAATGCGTCTATGCAGGCGATCGTCGACCGATCTTCTGAGATGCGAGGGATCGTGGCGATGATCGACAGCGTGGCGTTTCAGACCAACATCCTGGCGCTGAATGCCGCCATCGAGGCTGCCCATGCCGGAAACCAGGGGCGCGGTTTTGCCGTCGTCGCCCGGGAAGTCGGGCTTTTGGCCAGAAAAAGCAGCCACTCGACGCAGACCATTCAGGAGCTTATTAACCGCTCGTTGCAGGGTATTGAAGACGGTTCCCGCGCCGTTAACCTGATGGAAGAGAATCTGCAGCAGGTCACCGGTCTGGTGGGCAATTTAAGCAGTTTGCTGAATGAGATCTCAACCGCCACGCTCAGTCAGGGTGACAGTATTCACCAGATGACGCGTCAGCTTCAGGCGCTGAATCAGGTCTCCCGCCAGACGGACTTGCTGGTCTCTGACGCCTCGGATGCCTCTGAGCGGCTGCAAAAGCAATCCGATCTTTTATTGCAGGCCGTTTCGCGTTTTCGTCTTAGCGCCTGACGCAATACATAAGCCTCTGTTATACTCGCAGCCCGTTTTAGCCTGAGGGCAAGGAGCAAAGTGTGGCTGCGGTCATCCATAATGAGATGTTGGACGAGATTCTGGCGCAGGTTCGTCCGTTAATTGGAAAGGGGAAGGTTGCCGACTATATTCCGGCCCTTGCCTCGGTGAGCGGGAATAAGCTGGGGATTGCTATCTGTACCATCGACGGACAGCGATACCAGGCAGGCGATGCAACGGAACGTTTTTCCATTCAGTCCATTTCGAAAGTGCTGAGTCTGGTTGCGGCGATGCGCCAGTATGAAGAAGAAGAGATCTGGCAGCGTGTCGGTAAAGATCCTTCCGGCCAGCCTTTTAACTCGCTGCTTCAGCTTGAGATTGAACAGGGTAAACCGCGAAATCCCTTTATCAATGCCGGGGCGCTGGTGGTCTGCGATATGCTGCAAAGCCGCCTCAGCGCACCGCGCCAGCGAATGCTTGAGATTGTTCGCCAGCTCTCGGGCGTTGACGATATTGCCTATGATGTGGTGGTGGCACGCTCGGAGTTTGAACACTCCGCCCGTAACGCGGCTATTGCGTGGCTGATGAAATCCTTCGGTAATTTCCATAACGACGTAGCGACCGTGCTGCAAAATTACTTCCATTACTGCGCCCTGAAAATGAGCTGCGTTGAGCTGGCTCAGACGTTCCTGTTCCTTGCGCACCAGGGGCACGCGCCACATCTCGATCAGGAAGTCGTTTCTCCGCTTCAGGCTCGGCAGGTTAACGCGCTGATGGCAACCAGCGGGATGTATCAAAACGCTGGCGAGTTTGCCTGGCGCGTTGGACTTCCGGCTAAATCGGGCGTCGGCGGTGGCGTCGTGGCGATTGTGCCGCATGAAATGGCAATAGCCGTCTGGAGCCCGGAGCTGGATGAAACGGGAAATTCGCTTGCCGGTGTGGCGGTTCTGGAGAAACTGACCCAGCGTCTGGGACGTTCCGTATACTGATGTCCGATCTGGATCCTCTCTTTTCCCGCCTGGCGCGATCGACATTTCGTTCGCGCTTTCGCTTAGGCGATAAGGAACGGCAGTACTGCTGGGACAAAGGCCCCGAAACCATTGACCAGCATGCCGCGGATTTTGTCGAAAAGCGCCTTGCGCCTGCACATCCCGCAAACGACGGTAAACAGACGCCCATGCGCGGTCACCCGGTGTTTATCGCCCAGCATGCCACCGCCACCTGTTGTCGGGGCTGTCTGGCAAAATGGCATAACATTCCACAGGGTGTAACGCTCACCGCGCCGCAACAAAATTATATCGTCAGCGTCATCCACCACTGGCTGGTGCTGCAGCTGAACGCCTAAATTTGACGAGTTATGCTCCAGTGGTATTTGTGTTATAGATGCATCCCAAGTTAGTCCCGATCATGCTGACGACCGCAATAATTGCCATAAGCTATCATATGGAATGATATTTAATGCGTTCTACTCTTACCGCTTTCAGGCTGTTCCAACCCGACACGCCGCTGCGAAATGCATCAACGATCTTCATCCTCACTACCTTATTCTATTTTGTGGGTGCGGAATTACGGCTCGTTGAGGCCCTGTCGCTATTCTGGCCGCTGAATGGCGTCATGGCAGGGGTTTTCGCCCGTTATGTTTACCTGAATCGCCTGCATTACTATGCGGTATCCTATGTCGCGATGCTGTTGTACGACGCGGTGACGACCAACTGGGGTATGGCCTCAGTGGTGATCAACCTGTCTAACATGATCTTTATCGTTGTCGTCGCCGTGCTGGTTCAGCGCGACAAGCGGCTGATGAAGAAAACCCCCGATCCGCTTAACGCATTACGCCTGTTTAACTACTGTCTGATTGCCGCGCTGCTCTGCGCCTTGCTCGGCGCGGTGGGGTCGGTCGGGATTGACCGTCACACCTTCTGGCCGCTGTTTGCCGACTGGTTTAGCGAGCAGTTCTCAACTGGCGTGCTTGTTGTACCCTGTATGCTCACGTTACGTATGCCCGGCCGTGAGCTCAGGTTACGGCTGGAGCAGCAGCTGCCGGTGATTGCGTTGATCGTCTCGGTTGTCGCGTCGGTGGTGATTGGCGGAGCGGGGAGCCTCTCGTTTCCTCTGCCTGCGCTTATCTGGTGTGCGGTTCGTTACTCATTACCTGCGACTTGTCTGCTGACGTTTATCACAGGCGCTACTGAAATCATTTTGGTCGCCAACTCGATTATTAATATTGCCGTGGCGACGCCGTTTACGACGCCAATGATGTTTTCAGCCCGGCTGGGAATCGCCACGATGGCGATCTGCCCGGTGATGGTATCCGTCAGCATGGCCGCGATTAATTCCCTGATCCGCCAGGTTTCACTGAGGGCGGATTATGACTTTTTAACGCACGTCTACTCGCGTTCCGGGCTTTACGAGGCGTTAAAGCATGAAGAGACGTACCGGCATTCACGTTTTCTGACCGTCATGCTGCTGGATATTGATTACTTCAAAAGCATTAATGATAACTATGGGCATGAGTGCGGAGACCGCGTGCTGGCGTCGTTTGCCCGACAGGTTCAGCAGGTTGTCGGCGAAGACGGCATGGTGGCACGCATGGGCGGGGAAGAGTTCGCTGTGGTGGTCAATTCAGGCGACGCGCAGCACGGTTTTGAACTGGCTGAACGTATCCGGTCCACCGTTGCCAGCCATCCTTTTACATGGCGTCACCAGACGCTCTATCTGACGGTCAGTATTGGCCTCGGAAGTGGAAAATCTGAGTCATGGCAGTTGACCGAGGTCTTCAACAAGCTCATGACCGAAGCGGACGATCATCTCTATCGTTCAAAAAAAGCGGGTCGAAACCGTACCAGCGCCCGGGTATCGGACGAGCAAATTGCCGCGCCCTCCGGGAGTGAAACATAGCTGCGTTAATCGTCATAAGGCATTGACGTGAATAGTAAGCGGCTTAACAGGATGTCAGAACACTGACAATGTCTCTGTTTAAGCTACGCTTTTAGTAACGCTTTACGTCAGGAGACATTATGAAAGCACCTGCAACCCCTGAAAATGAAACAGACAGGCTGAACTCGCTTCGTGAATCAGGTCTGCTTGAGATCGACAGTTCCCCGGCGTTTGATCGGTTAACGCGTCTGGCAAAACGCTTCTTCCAGGTGCCGCTGGCGATGGTCAATCTCATTGATGAGCATTCGCTAATCGTGAAGTCGGCTGATGGTCAGGCACCCAACGCCATTCCGCGCAACATCTCATTTTGTGGGCATACGATCCTCACCGAAGCGCCGCTGGTGGTGGGGGATATGCTTCAGGACGATCGTTTTGCGGATAATCCGCTGGTGGCCGGCGAACCACGCGTGCGTTTTTACGCGGGCTTCCCGCTGCGCCTGCGTGACGGCGCAAGCGTAGGCTCGCTGTGCCTGATTGATTACGCTCCCCGGGAGTTTTCTGCCGCCGACCTCGCCGTCCTGGGAGACCTTGGCGCACTGGCGGAAGATGAATTTGCTGCCATCAGCGCGGCGACCACGGATGAATTAACCGGATTATTCAACCGTCGGGGCTTTAATCAACTCGTGCGTTTCACGCTTTCCGTTGCCCGACGCCGGGCTGAGCCGCTGACGCTCGGCTGGCTGGATTTGGATCGCTTTAAAGAAATTAACGATCGTTTCGGGCATGAAGAGGGGGATAAGGCGCTGAAATCCATGGCGCAACTGATGCGCGCCTCTTTCCGTGAGGCGGATCTGCTGGTGCGTTTTGGCGGGGACGAGTTCGCCGTGCTGTTCGCGGATACGGATGAGCAGGGCGCCTGGATTGCCATGCAGTATCTCGCCGAGCAGGTAGAAAGCTATAACGCCCGGAAGCTTCACCCCTGGTCGCTCCACTTCTCATGGGGGCTAAGTGAATTCGATCATAACGGCAACGACCTGCAGCAGTGGCTGAAAGATGCCGATGAAAAGATGTATGCCATGAAACAGCAGCGCCAGCGCGCCCGATGACATAACAAAAGCCTATGTTCGATCCGTTTGCGTTAAGAAGATGTTAAATGCACAGTGACGGTATTCAACGTAAGGAAAAACAATGAATACCTCACTGCAAATCAAAAATCTCACCCGAGACGATATTCTCACCCATCTTGAGGCGCTGGCCGGGATCCTCGAAAACTGTGTGAACGGCGGTGCATCCGTCAGTTTTATGCATCCCTTTAGTCTGGAGAAGGGCCGTTCTTTCTGGCGCGGCATTGCTGAAAGCGTAGGGCGCAACGAGCGCCTCGTGCTTGCGTGTGTCGATCCACAGGATGGCGTCATCGGAACGGTGCAGCTGATCACAGACCAGCCGGAAAACCAGCCGCATCGCGCCGATGTGGCGAAGCTGCTGGTTCATGAAAAAGCGCGCCGGAAAGGGGCCGCGATGGCATTGATGGAAGCGCTAGAAGCTGAGGCCCGGGCCAGAGAGATTTCGGTTCTGGTACTCGATACCTCCACCGGCAGCGGGGCCGAAACCTTCTACCATCGTGCTGGCTGGCAAAAGGTGGGTGAGATCCCGCGCTATGCCCTGATGCCGGACGGTGCCATGACGGCCACGTCTGTGTTCTATAAGTTCTTATAATTATTTTGCACAACCGTGCCGCGAATTGATCAAAACAGGGTTCCTGGTCGTTAAGTTTTGATAAGTTATCGTACCAATCTTATCAAGCTGTATGACTAATCATAAAAGGAACCCCCTTGTGAACACGCTCAACCGTCGTGATTTTCCCGGTGCTCAATACCCAGAACGCATCATTCAGTTTGGTGAAGGCAATTTCCTGCGTGCGTTTGTCGACTGGCAAATTGACCTGTTAAATGAACATACCGATCTCGACGCCGGTGTGGTTATCGTCCGTCCTATTCAGAGCGACTTCCCGCCGTCGCTGAGTACTCAGGATGGTCTCTATACCACTATCATTCGCGGTCTTAACGGGCAGGGTGAAGCGGTGAGTGAGAGCCGTCTTATCCGCTCGGTTAACCGGGAGATCGACGTCTACGGCCAGTATGATGCGTTCCTGAAACTGGCACACAACCCGGATATGCGCTTTGTTTTCTCGAATACCACCGAAGCGGGTATCAGCTACCACGCGGGTGACAAATTCGACGATGCCCCTGCGGTGAGCTACCCGGCGAAGCTGACGCGACTGCTGTTTGAGCGTTTTAGCCACTTCAACGGTGCACCGGACAAAGGCTGGATCATCATTCCGTGCGAACTGATTGACTACAACGGAGATGCACTGCGTGAACTCGTCCTGCGCTATGCCCAGGAGTGGTCGCTGCCTGCTGCTTTTATCCGGTGGCTTAACGAGGCAAACCGCTTCTGCTCGACGCTGGTTGACCGTATCGTGACCGGTTACCCGCGCGATGAAGCGGCCACGCTGGAAGCTGGGCTGGGTTATCACGATGGGTTCCTGGACACGGCTGAACATTTCTATCTGTTCGTTATCCAGGGGCCGGCATCCCTTGCTCAGGAACTTCGTCTGGATAAGTACCCGTTAAATGTGCTGATTGTTGACGACATCAGGCCCTACAAAGAGCGCAAAGTCGCCATCCTGAACGGTGCGCACACGGCGCTGGTTCCGGTGGCATTCCAGGCTGGGCTGGATACGGTGGGCGAGGCGATGAATGATGCTGAGATCTGCGCATTCGTCGAAAAAGCGATTTATCAGGAGATCATTCCTGTCCTCGATCTGCCGCGTGACGAGCTGGAATCTTTCGCCAGTGCGGTAACAGGGCGTTTTCGTAATCCCTACATCAGACACCAGTTACTTTCCATCGCGCTTAACGGCATGACCAAATACCGCACCCGAATCCTGCCGCAGCTGCTGGCAGGGCAGAAGGCAAGCGGACAATTACCTGCACGTCTGACGTTCGCGCTTGCTGCATTGATAGCGTTTTATCGTGCGGAGCGTAACGGGGAGAACTATCCGGTGCAGGATGATGCATTCTGGCTGGAACGTTATCAGCAGCTCTGGGCGCAGCACCGCGACCAGCAGTTGAGTACCCGTGAGCTGGTGCAATCCGTGCTGAGCGTGAGCGAGCACTGGGAACAGGATCTGACGCAAGTATCCGGTCTTGTCGACCAGGTCACCCTGGACCTTGATGCCATTTTGTTGAAGGGAATGCGCGCAGCGGTAAAAACTCTTTGTTAATGACGTCACCCGGTTTCGGCCGGGTTTAACTATCCCTTTATTTAGTTACAACATACTATCTACTCTTTTTTTTAAAAGCACATGCAGCACCGTGCGGTTATTGCTAAGCAGGTGAGAAAATTCAATGTTTCGTTAACATGCTTGCAACGGTGAAAGGGATCACGTTTAATAGCCACGCTCTTTCCTTTCCTGAAACACACTATGATTGTTCGTCCTAAACAGCACTGGCTACAACTGATTTTTGTCTGGCACGGTTCGGTACTTCCCAAAATCTACACCCGACTGCTGCTCAACTTCCTGCTTTCTATCGCCGTTATCCTGATGCTACCGTGGTATACCTCGCTGGGCATCAAATTTACCGTGGCGCCCTTTAGCATTCTCGGCGTGGCGATCGCTATCTTTCTGGGTTTCAGAAACAACGCCTGTTATTCACGCTACGTTGAGGCTCGCCTGCTCTGGGGGCAACTGATGATAGCGGCACGCTCGCTGTTTCGCGAGGTAAAAAACACCTTGCCTGACGATAAGCACCTGGGGGAATTTGTCCGCCTGCAGATTGCTTTTGCCAACTGCCTGCGCATGACCCTGCGCCGGGAACTGAACGCTGAACAACTCTCTCGCTATCTTGCTCCGGATGATTTACGTCACGTGATGAGCGCCAACTCACCGGCGAACCGTATTTTACTGATCATGGGGGAGTGGCTGGCCGTGCGGCGGCGTAACGGGCAACTCTCGGACATCCTGTTCCACAGTCTGAACAACCGCCTGAACGATATGTCCATCGTCCTTTCCGGGTGCGAACGCATTGCGACAACGCCGGTGCCGTTTGCCTATACGCTGATTTTGCATCGCACGGTGTATCTGTTCTGCATCATGCTGCCGTTCGCGCTGGTTGTGGATCTGCACTACATGACGCCGTTTGTCTCAGCACTGATCTCATACACCTTTATCTCGCTGGACGCCCTGGCGGAAGAGCTGGAAGACCCGTTCGGTACCGAGAATAACGACCTGCCGCTGGACGCCATCTGCAACATGATGGAACGCGATCTGCTGCAGATGAACGATGAAGAGAACATTCCGGAAAGGCTGATGCCGGATAAGCATTATCAGCTGACCTGACGGGCGTTCCACTCGTCACGGGTAATCTCCCACAGCTCAGAATCCAGCATGCCGCTGACGTAGGCTTTTTGTTCCGTTCTGATAAGCCGCATGCCGCTACTGTCTGAAATACGCCGGGAACGGCTGTTGGCGGCGGCTTTCGGGGCGCGCAACACGGGTTTGTTTAGCGTATTGAACCAGTAATCCGTCGCGGCAGTGCTGGCTTCGCGCATGTAGCCCTGGCCCTGAAACTCCGGAGCCAACCAGAATCCTCGGTTGTTATCTTCGACGTCGTACAGACAGATAATGCCCATCAGCGCGTCCGGCACCTCACGACGACGGATGCTCCAGAACCAGGCAATCCCTTTTGCCATATCCGGCAACGCCACGTTGTTGACATAGTTTTCCGCGCCGTTATCCGGGTAGGGCCAGGGCACGGAAGAGACCATATAACGGACAATCTCCCAGCGCGGATAAAGCTTTTGTATCTGGGCCGCATCTTCGGCAACCAGCGGCTTTAGCAGTAAGCGTTCTGTCGTGAGCGTCGGTATCGTCATCCGCGGATCTCCATATTTAAGCGTTATGCTTTTGTTTGCGTTCTGGTATTTTCATCTCTATCACATTCTGGTGAGGCGTGCTGTGGTTATTCACTACTAAAAATGGGCAGCATTTTTTAATGGCGAAATTTTGATGAGCTTTTTGTCTATTTTAACCGGACGGGTTTTCCAGGATCTCCTGCAGCATGGCAAAGAGATAGAAGAGGCTATTGCTCGTCGTGATACCCGTCTCTTGAATCATTCCACGCCCGAGCTGGAACGGTATTTCTCGCGTCCTCTCAGCGAGCTTCCGCGTCAAAATCCTTATCCGGTAGCGGTGCTGTTACCTCTGTTTTTAGTGGCGTTTGCGTTAAACCTTCTGCCTTTTCTCAGCACGTTGCAGGGGTTGTCACCTTTACATCATGCATTGAGCTTTTTCATACCATCATTGACGATGACAGGCGCGCTCATTGTGATAAGCGTACTCCTGGCTCGTGGGAAGACGTCGGGATTGTCGGGCTTTATGGCGTTGTTCATCATTCTGCTGATAGCGACCCTCGTTCAGGCGTTACATCTCCTGTTTTCTCATGACGGAAGCCTTTGGCCACTGGTCATCGCATCCTTCGCGCTGTTACTTTGTCGGGTAGTGATGAACAGCAGCGGCTTTGTGCTTTTTACGCTCTATTGTCGTACTCAGCGTCTTGCGAGACTGGCACGGGAAATGCGGCTAAAAAGCCGTTAAAGGGGGATTATGACGTTACGAAAAGCCAACCCGCAGGAAGCCGAAATACTCTGGAATATTCGCAATCAGGCGATTCGTCACGGCTGTAAAACCAGTTACGACGCGGACATCATTGCGCGCTGGACGCCCGATCTCATGCCCGAACGCTTTCGGCAGATGATCATTGAATACCCTTTTTATGTGGTGGAAGATGAAAAGGGTGATATTGCGGCAACCGGCTATCTGGATGTTGACACCCACTGTCTGGAGGCGATATTCACCTTGCCTGCGGCATCCGGTAAAGGCATGGCGACCCGGATTATCGAGGCGCTGAAAAATGAAGCCCGTAGCCGGGGGATAACCCGCATGACGCTCGACTCAACGCCTAACGCCCGGTCGTTTTACCAGAAGCTGGGGTTTGTTACGCTGAGCGAAAAATATCATCACTCGCACATGGCAGGCGCTGATTTACGCTGTTTTGAAATGGCGATCGATTTGTAATGTGAGGAACACATGGCTGTCACAGTAAGACCTTTACGCGAAGACGACTATTCCCACTGGCGACCATTGTGGGACGGCTATACCCATTTTTATGATTGCTACCTCGAGGAATCCGTCACCGCATCGACATGGGAAAGGGCGCTCTCAGCGCATTCACCGATGTTCTGCCGCGTGGTAGAGAAAGACGAAAAGGTCATCGGCTTCGCGATGTGCATTCTGCATGAAGGAACCTGGTCAACGGCCCCCATCTGCTACCTGGAAGATCTGTTTGTTGATGCCGACGAACGCGGGGCGGGAGCAGGTAAGGCGCTTATTGATGCTCTGATTGAGGAAGGCAAGCGCGAAGGGTGGTCAAAACTGTATTGGGTCACCCGGGAGAATAACCCGGCGCGTAAACTCTATGACAAATATGGTGAAGCTGACGATTACGTCCGCTATCGTCTCTCCCTTTAAGGCGACAACGCCTGTGTTTGTATCACACTGTATCAGCGTCCCGGATACATACACAGGCTTGCAATAAACCCGCTTTCGCACATATCCGCTATACATTGCAGTGTTGTTATATCCCCGTAAATTGTACTCAACCGGAGATACCAACATGTTTAGCAAACTCGCGTACTCAACCCTCGCACTGACCGTTTCTCTTGGCACCGTGATGTCCTGTCAGGCCGAAGCCACCGGCACAAACGTCGCGGCCGCCTTTGATCACCCGCAGCAAATTAACGCCGGCGATCTGAATTTCGGTTATGTCGACATCGGCCCGAAAAATGGCCAGCCGGTTATTTTACTGCACGGCTGGCCCTACGATATTCACAGCTATGCCGAGGTCGCACCCGCACTGGCGGCAAAAGGCTATCGGGTGATTGTGCCTTCTCTGCGCGGCTACGGCACCACGCGCTTCCTGTCAGCCAAAACGCCGCGTAACGGCCAGCCTTCAGCCATGGCGAAAGATATTGTGAACCTGATGGACGCCCTGAATATTAAGCAGGCGGTATTTGCAGGATATGACTGGGGTGCCCGTACGGCGGATATCGTTGCGGCGCTGTGGCCAGAGCGCGTTAAATCACTGGTGTCGGTGAGTGGGTATCTCATCAGCAGTCAGCAGATTGTCAAACAACCGTTGCCGCCAAAAGCGGAGCAGCAGTGGTGGTATCAGTTCTATTTCGCCACCGCGCGCGGTGCTGAAGGTTATGCCAAAAACACGCATGACTTCGCGCGCTTAATCTGGTCGCAGGCATCGCCTGACTGGAAATTTAGTGATGCTGTTTTTAACGCCAGCGCCAAATCCCTCGATAACCCGGATCACGTCGCAGTAACGCTCAGCAACTATCGCTGGCGTTTAGGGCTGGAAAAAGGCGAGCGCAAATACGACAGCTATGAGCAAAAACTGGCCGCGCTGCCGAATATCACCGTTCCAACGATCACCATCGAAGGCGGAAACAACGGTGCGCCGCATCCGGCTCCGCAGGCCTATGCGGGTAAATTTACCGGTAAATATGAACATCGCACTTTCGGGGCAACCGTGGGGCACAACCCGCCTCAGGAAGATCCACAGGATTTCGTCAAGGCCGTCGTTGATGCTGACAAACTCTGAAATGTGCTATTTTCAGTACGTTACCTTTCGGTCTGGAGAGTTCGGTGGAGCATATTGATCATATCCTTGTCGTCGATGACGACAGGGATATTCGTGAACTGATTGTCGATTATCTCGGTAAGTCTGGTTATCGCGCGACGGGCGCGGCCAACGGCAAAGAGATGCGCGTCGTGCTGGATAAACAGCATATCGACCTGGTGGTGCTGGATGTCATGATGCCCGGCGATGACGGACTTACGCTATGCCGGCAGCTGCGCAGCGGCAAACACAAAGATCTGCCCATCCTGATGCTGACGGCCCGCAATGAGGAGACGGACAGGATCCTGGGTCTGGAGATGGGCGCGGATGACTACGTGGTGAAGCCGTTTGTCGCCCGCGAGCTGCTGGCGCGTATCAAAGCCATTTTACGGCGTTTTCGCACGATGCCGCCCAATCTGCAGGTAACGGAAGCAGGGCGGCTGGTGATGTTCGGTGAATGGCAGCTCGATACCGTCGCCCGTCACTTAATCGATCCGGGAGGCGTTATTGTGTCGCTCAGCGGGGCGGAGTATCGCCTGCTGCGCGTTTTCCTTGACCATCCTCAGTGCGTGCTGACCCGCGATCAGCTGCTCAACCTGACGCAAGGGCGCGACGCCGAACTGTTTGAACGTTCTATCGACCTGCTGGTTAGCCGGGTTCGCCAGCGTCTGAATGAAGATGCCCGCACGCCCGCCTATATCAAAACCGTGCGCAGCGAAGGCTACGTCTTTACGATGCCGGTGACCATCAAAGAGGTTAACGAATGAGGCTCTGGCCACGCTCGCTGCTGGCCCGTTTGCTGATCGTCGTGCTGCCAGGCCTGCTGCTGGCTAACGCCCTGAGCCTGACGCTGGTCATGATTGAGCGAATGCACAGCGCCCGCACGGTGATGCTCGGTAATCTGGAAAACGACGTCGCAACCAGCGTCGCCATTTTAGACCGGTTACCGGCCAGCGAGCGCGCGGCCTGGCTGCCGAGGCTTGAACGCGGTAACTATCGCTATATTCTGGGCACAGGGGAGCCCGGCGCAGCGCCGACGGATAAGCGTTCGCAGGATGCCATCCATACCTTAAAAGCGACGCTCGCCGCAGAGTATCCGCTCAGCTTCACCGCCGTTCCCGGCGCCGTTTCACACATCCAGGCGCATCTGACGTTACGCGATGGCTCGCCACTGACCATTGACCTGATCCCGCGCATGCCGCCGGTCGCCAGCTGGCTGCCCGTTGTGCTCATCCTGCAGCTGCTGCTTCTGGCGGCCTGCTCCTGGGTAGCCGTACGACAGGTAGTTCGGCCTTTTTCACAATTTACCCGCGCGGTGGATTCACTGGATCCGGCGGCCAGCACGCCAATGACGGAGCAAGGACCGCTGGAGGTGCAGCGGGCAGCCCATGCCTTCAACGCAATGCAGGCGCGCATTCAGTCTTATCTCAGGGAGCGCGCGCAGATCCTGGCCTCTGTTTCTCACGATCTCCAGACGCCCATTACCCGCATGAAGCTTCGCGTTGAAATGGCGGATCAACCAGAATTGCGAGACAAGCTTTTAAACGACCTTGATAACATGTCGCGTCTGGTACGGGAAGGTATTGCATATGCCCGGTCATCAGAATCACTGGAAGAGACTACCCTGAAGCTGGAGCTTAACGCATGGGTCAACAGCATCGCCTGCGATTATCAGGACATCGGTAAAAATGTGCAGTTTCAGGCAGGTGAAGTCCGTTTACCGATCGTCACGCGTCCGCAGGCGCTTCGCCGGGTGATGACAAACCTGCTGGATAACGCCCTGAAGTTCGGTGAGTATGCCGTCATTGCTATTGATGATTCGTCTGGCGCAGAGGTGGTTATTCACATCACGGACGGTGGGCCGGGAATACCCAATGACGAGCTTGAGGCGGTATTACAGCCGTTTTATCGGGTTGAAACATCCCGCAACCGCGATACCGGCGGAACAGGACTCGGGCTGGCGATTGCCGCGCAGCTCACCGCTCAGTTGGAAGGAAAGCTCAATCTGTCGAACCGCGTCGGCGGCGGGCTGGATGTCTCCATTACGCTACCGCGCCGTTAGCTAATTGTACGGCTTTGTATCTCCCGGCCTGGGTGATACACATCCAGACAAAACCCACGCTTGTACACATATCCTGAACACATCCGCACGATGAAATAGCCTCACTGCAGCGTCGCAGGACTTGTATTGTGAGGTTTCTATGTTTCTGGTAATCGCTTTTCTGGGCGGGATGATAAGCCTGCTCAGTCCATGTACGCTCCCGGTTATCCCGCTTCTGTTCGCCGGTTTTCAGGGGCAACGACGCCATATTCTGGCCCTGCTTGCGGGGATGATCGTGATGTTCACCCTGGTGGCGATGGTCGTCACCGTCGCCAGCGAGTGGATAGCAGAGGCAACCATCGTCGGGCGCTGGATCGCCCTCGTCATTCTGGCCGCGGCCGCGCTGGCCTTAATTTTTCCATCATTCGCCCAGCGTGTTGCGGGACCGGCCGTCAGCGCGGGAAATGTCCTCAACACCCGAAGCGGGAAAACGCGCGGTATGGCATCGGCTTTTCTGGCCGGGCTTGCGGTCGGGCTGCTCTGGTCCCCTTGCGCCGGGCCCATACTGGGCGCCATTTTCAGCATTAATATCGCGGGCCACTCGGCTATTGCGACGGGCGTGCTGCTGGCGGCCTATGGCAGCGGATGCGCGCTGATGTTGAGTCTGCTCGTTTTAGGAGGCCGCACGCTGATGGTGCCGTTAAGAGCAAAATCGGCGCTGATGGAAAAGCTGCGGCAGGGGGCTGGCGTGGTGATGCTGGCGACGGTCGTATTTAACGCGACAGGGATGACTTCGCTTCTGAAAGGGGCAAACGGCGTTGCGGACCGTCTCGAAACCACGTTACTGAAGCTGGCGAAACCCACAACCGCGCAGGTGAAGCTCCAGCCGGTCGTGATCGCAGAGCCCAGCAGCCAGTTGCCTTCGTTAAGCGGTGGAACAGGGTGGATTAACGGTGACCCTGTCACGTCTGAATCATTGCGAGGGAAGGTTGTGCTGATCGATTTCTGGACGTGGGATTGCATTAACTGCCAGCATACGCTCCCGCATGTGCGAGACTGGGCCACAAAGTATCAGCCGCAGGGGCTGGTCGTGATTGGGGTTCACACGCCGGAATATCCCTGGGAAAAGCCGCTTTCATCGGTAAAAAATGCGGTCACTAAATGGCAGTTGCCGTATCGGGTGGTGACGGATAATAACTACCAAATCTGGAATGCATTCGGCAATCAGTACTGGCCAGCGCATTACTATTTTGATGCCAAAGGGCAGCTACGCTATACCGCCTTTGGTGAAGGAGATTATGCGCAGCAGGAAAAGGTCATCCAGCAATTGCTGAGAGAAGCCCGGTCATAACCCGTTCAGGGTTGACGTTTCGCCACAATAAACAACCGTGGGAAAGCCAGCAGTATCTGCCCGTTTTCCTGGAGTGGATACTGCTCTTCCAGCAGTTCATGGTAGCGTTTCAGGAAACGTTTCTGCTCGCTCTCATTCAGTTCCTGGAGCCACGGGCGCAAACCGGTGGCGCTTACCCAGTCAATAATCGCCTGGTGGGAGCTCATTTTATGGAAATAGGTTGTCCGCCAGATATCCACGTCACAACCGGCCTCCGACAAGATGTCGTAATAGGCATGCACTCCAGGCAGAGGCTCGCGGCCGCGGTCAGGGTAGTCTTGCTCCAGCGCCACTTCACGCATCGCCACGTGAGTGGGTTCAAGCCAGTTGTCAGGCATCTGGATCGCTAATACGCCATTCAGCGTGAGCAAAGAAACCAGGTGCGGCAGGAGATCGTAATGGTCCGGGATCCACTGTAGCGATGCGTTAGCGTAAATCAGGCTCAGCGGCTGACCAGGCTTGTACTGGCGGATATCGGCCTCAACAAAATGGCAGTCGGGTAACGCGGTGCGTGCTTCCTCGAGCATTGCAGGGGAGTTATCGACCCCGGTGATGCGTGCCGAAGGCCAGCGATGCTTCAACAAGGCGGTGCTGTTTCCTGGCCCACAGCCTAAATCAGCGATGGTAGAGACCGCATCAAGAGGAATTCTGGCGAGCAGTTCAGCGGCAGGACGCGTTCTTTCCGCGCCGTATTGCAGGTAAAGAGAAGGGTTCCAGTCGGCCATCATCAACTCTCCGTTTTGCATGATTCTGCAAGAATAGCACAGGCAGATGCCTGCAAAGCGGTACCGGCGAGGGTTTTGGGCAGCTGAAGTCAGCAGAGTCTGTAAAATGAAGGGGAGGTAGAAAAAAATTAATCGGAAATAATACCCCTTAAAAGATTAAGGGGCAATGTTTTTATTGTAATTACTTTATGATTATTGTTTTTTATTATTTTATCGGCAAAGTGCTTCTTATGCTCTATACCCGAAACTTTAAATATTAGATAATCATCGATGGGTATATCCCTGGTGTTTCATAGGTCTTTGACCTCCTGACCGCTTAGTTTTGCGAGAACTTCGTGGTCAGGTACTTTTTAAGTATAGGGAATATGCGGCACAATGAAAGCTGTCCTAAAAGACAGGTGATAATAGTTTCAGGTGTTATTATCAGGAACAAGAGCATGATTTCTGCCATTGAATTTTTTTTGCACGACTACGATGATTTACCACCAGCATTAGCGCACGAACTCTATCGACTCAGAAGAAAAACCTTTCGGGACCGGCTCAACTGGAAAGTGGAATGCGTCGAAGGGATGGAAAAGGATCAATTTGATTCCCATAACACGACATACTTAATGGGTATGTATGATGGACAGCTGTTATGCGGCGCGCGATTTATTAACTCAACGCAGCCGACAATGATAAGCGAAATCTTTCACAATTATTTCGATAGTCCCATTGTTTTTCCAGCAGATGTTCCCTGCTGTGAAGTGAGTCGTTTATTTTTAGATAAAGAAATACGAGACTCTGCAAGTCTGCAGGGTGTGCCCGCCAGTAAGGCATTGTTTCTTGCAATGAATATTTATTGCATAAAGAAAAAATATCACGGAATGTACGCAGTAGCCAGTCGCGGTATGTATGCCATATTTCGCCATGCGAACTGGAAAGTTGAAGTTATTCAGCGCGGTGTTTCTGAAAAAGGAGAGGTTATTTACTATATTTATATGCCTGCCAGCACCAGCATTATTGAAGATATTATTAGCAAAGACAAATCAAGCCACTGGCTTCGCGAAATGCTCGAGCATTTACGCCATCTATAACCAGTGTCTGAGGGGTCAGTCGTCCAGTAACCGGAGTTCTGTTCCAAGCTTTATTGCGTGTCTGGCATTATTCACTCCGAGTTTTTTCATTACATTGCCCATATGGAATTTAACGGTGCGTTCAGCAATAGACAAAATAACAGAAATTTCTACGTAGGTTTTTCCGGCACTGACCCATTTGAGGATTTGTCGCTCACGTGGCGACAAGAACACATTCTTTTTCTGCTGATGCTGACTATACAGATTGAGTGTCTTCTGATGTAACTGAGTAAGGAAGCGTAAAAATTGCGGCCGATATTTCTCTATGTCAATGCCAGAATGCTTAGGGCTGATGACGGATAAGACAACAAGATTATTCAGATAGTCATGCAGAGGAAAAGTCTGCCCCTGGTATATGTCATACTGAACACTTTCGTCGAAAATACGTGTCAGGTTATAACCATCCGACAGGACGACATCACTTTCCCAGAAGAAGTCCTCAACACAGCGCAAAGCCCTAATAATGACAGGGTCAATGAACTGATATTTTCTTTCAAGGTAGATATTAAACCACTCAGGACTGTTATTGAGTATCCTCATCTGTGAAGGATCTTTCTTGTTCATAATAGCGTAGGCGAAGACGATCCCTTTGAAGTCCTCAAAAAACGCGTCCAGATCACTCTGAATTAGCGTATTGATCGTTATGTCGTTGTAATATGTATCCTTCACGTGAGTTGCTGCCTCCTGCTCGAGTGGAGGAGCAAGTATAATATGCTTCGTTATCTGTAGCGAGTCGCATTTTAATCCAGTCAACAGATAAGACAGGCTACCTCTGCAGGCAGCCTCATGAACGTTTGGCATTTTTGAATAGTAAATGCAGATGACTCAGGGAAATGTTTATGATTTTATCGAATTTCGAAACCGCCCACTAAATATAGTAGACTGCAAAATTTAGGAGGTTTTCCGCATTCCATCCGCATAACGGACAAGCACCGACTTCATGCACCTTTAAATCAGGATTTAAACCAGTAGGTTAGAGAATTCCTTTAAGGGCAACATGATAAAGCAGCATGATGGTTTTCCCATCGACAATCTTGCCCGTTTCAATGCCGCGTAATGCCTCTTCAAGCGTCATTTCCAGCACGTCGATATCTTCTCCTTCCGCCTTGATCCCGCCGCCTGCGCCGGTTCTGTCTTTCGGCTGGTACTCGGCAAGATAAAAATAGAGCTTTTCCGTGACGGAGCCTGGGCTCATATAGGCTTCAAAGATTTTCTGCACGCTTGAAACGTGGAATCCAGTCTCTTCTTCCGCTTCTGCTTTTATGCGGCTTTCGGGATCCATGTTGTCCAGCAACCCCGCAGCGGCTTCAATTAAATCGCCCTCATGGCCGTTGATAAAGACGGGGAAACGGAACTGGCGAGTCAGGATCACCGTCTTTTTATCACGGTTGTAAAGCAGAATAGTCGCGCCGTTCCCACGGTCGTAGACTTCCCGATGTTGTCGTTGCCATTCACCATCACGTCGCTGCAGGTCGAAGGTGTATTTTTTAAGAACGTACCAGTTATCTGACAGCGTTTCACTGTTAATAATGCGTACATCTGCACGATTTGATTGCACGTTTGTTCCTCCTTACGTAGAGTAATTATCATAAACAGCATTGTCGTGCAATTTCAAGACAAAACATGCAATATCAGGAATTCATGATGCTCACCAGTCAGCGAAAACAATTGATCCTCGAAAAGCTCGGCGCCGAAGGTCAGGTCCAGTCAAAAGCGCTCAGCAAGTTCTTTGACGTCTCTGAAGACACCATTCGGCGTGATTTACGCGAGCTGGCGGCAGAAGGGCGTTTACAGCGCGTTCACGGTGGCGCGCTTCCGGCATCATCTGCGATTGCTCCCTTTGCTGAACGGCAATCCGTGAAAATGGATGCGAAAAAAAGGGTGGCACGGAAAGGGGCTCAGCTGATTTCATCAGGCCAGGTGGTGATCGTCGACGGTGGCACGACGACCTCGGAGCTGATTACGTTTTTACCGGCTGACTTGCGCATCACGGTGGTTACGCATAGCCCGAGCATTGCCCTTGGGCTGGTCGATCATCCGTCCATTGAGGTGATTCTTATCGGCGGTCGCTTGTATAAACACTCTATCGTTGCGGTCGGCGCTGCGGCCATCGAAGGCATCGAAAATATTCATGCCGACCTGTTTTTTATGGGCGTGACCGGTATTCATCCTGACGCAGGGCTGACAACCGGTGATTTCGAAGAGGCATGCATCAAACGTGCATTTTCCGGCAGAGCCGCAGAGACGGTCGTCCTGGCGTCTCCGGAAAAGATCAACACAGCGTCTTCGTTTGTGATTGGCGATGTGTGTTCAGTTAATACCATCGTCGTTGAAGATGATACTGATAAAGAGTGGATCCGTGCGGTATCGGAAAAAGGGGTCTCCATCGTGTTGACCTCAGATCGTGACACTATCTGATAGCCAGCCTGTGACCACAGACTGGCTGGCGGTCTGCCTTAAGCCTCAGGAATGCTCTCAAGCGCGGTATAAACTCTGAGGCCATATTTGCGGGCTACCTCAATGTCCATATCGGCCCCTTTAGACACACCGGCAATACGATAAATCGCATCACATTTAGCGATGAGCCGGTGAGCAACGGGGTACAGCATCGCTTCACTGATTTCATCACCAACCGATTTCGAGCCAGCGGCCTTCGCCAACGGCAAAGCCAGCCATTCGCCAATGACCGGGATGTGACCCCGCTGGTAAACGGCTAATGCTGCGTTTTCGAGACGCGCAAGATTCTCATCAATGCGCGCCTGAACGCCTTCTGTTCCGCTGCGATAGGGGCCAGCAATTAAAATCAACTGTTGTGTCATAGATACCTCTGTCAGTGTTTATGCACGAAATTGCACGTTTGCAGACGATACCTTACGGGATTGCCGACGTTTTATGAAACACTTTCGTGCATTATCGTGCAAAAAGATGCATGACAGAGCATTTGATGGCTTCTGACGAAAGGGCTGAGCTACAGACTCTCCGGCGCATGGCACACCGCCTCGATGTTATGACCATCAGGCGAGATGACAAAAGCGGCATAGTAATTTTCACTGTACGGGCGTAATCCCGGCCCGCCGTTATCCTGTCCGCCAGCGCGCAGGGCGGCATGGTAAAACTCATCGACCTGCTGGCGCGTGTTGGCCACAAACGCCAGATGCAGAGGGGCAGGTTTTTCATTTGTCTGAAAAAGACAAAGCGAAACGTCGCCTGAGCTCATTTCGACACCGTATTCTGGTGTGCCTTCATCGATAAGTTCTACACCAAGCGGCTGAAGTGCGTGGAGGAAGAAGGTTTTACTTTTTTCATAATCACTGACGCCGAATTTCACATGATCGAACATTGTTCCTTCCTTTTTGAGATGGAGAAATAAAAAGTATAGAAGGAGAGTGGAGTCGAACATGCTAAAGAACGTGTCAATGTGACAGGTATCAATTTATGCAATCTTTTCCGATGCCGAAACGGACAAATGGCATATTTAAAACGTCAGGGTTTGCGCTGGCGAAATAAACTAACCCTGTTCTGTTGTCCCGTGGATTGTATTTTTTCAACATTTCCACTTCAATGCCGGTGCTCATAAATGATTTTCCGTTTTTATCAAACAGGAAGAAGCACATTTTATTGTCTTTGCCTGGCTCAATACTTTTATCAGACGCATTATCAAGTGTAACCTTATAGCTGATCATATATTTTGCTTCGCCCGTTGTACTGTCCCATTGGCTTCCCTGAGACTCTTTTTGAGCGAAAATGGTTATCCCGGTGAGATTGTTATCATGGCTCCCTTTCTGAACGGCCTGAGCCGTCCCGGCGGCGGACAACGCTAACGCGAGACAAACTCCTTTAGTCAGGAGACTTTGCATTTTATCTTCCTCTTCATTTTTTACACTGATCCACTATAGACAGAATAGATTTATGCAATTCAGGATCGTGAGGTGCATAATAAAATTCAACGGAAGTCTGTTTTCCGCTGAATTTACTGACTTCGACCCAGGCAACATCGGTATAATCACTATCCTGGAGATTATATCTTTCGCTACCATCAGGAAGGGTATCATCAAATTCCAGCGATAAATGTTCTCTGGAGGATGTGTATATGAGGCAATCTGCAACCTGGCTTTTTGGATGATTGATATAGAAGGATGCCACTTCCGGATGTGTTCCAATTTTACCCAGATCCACGCAACCGCTTAAACACAGAGCGGGGAAGAGTATAAGAAGTTTATTCATAAAGCGGTGCCTCAATAATGCTTATTGTCGATCACGAAGGCCAGTCTATCATCGTGCGTTAAAACGCACAATCGCTACATGGCAGACCGTTTCCGTCCAAAAAATGTCCAGCGCAGGTAGTCGTAAAGCCAGTTAAACAGCATTGTGTAGGGTAGGAAGAACAGTACCAGACCAATCTCAACAAAAAATGCCTCAGTCACTGTTAGATTCAGCATAACCATTGCCACAGGGATTAAGGTGATGATCAATCCTGTTTCAAAACCAACCGCATGGATCGCACGGACGAGAAACGTCCGCTGAAAGCGGTATTTTTTCTGCAGGGAGTCAAAGAGTTTATTGAAAATAAAATTCCAGACTGTTGCGCTAAGTGCGGATATCACAGACAACGAACCTGACTGGAGTACCGACACGTTCATCAGCCAGGCAAGTGACAGCGCGATGATAACGTTTGCCGTCACTTCAAAAATGACAGCATGGAAAATTCTCTCTTTAACACTTTTATTTAATTCAATTTCCATTTGCTTACGGCAGCGTTTTTCAAAAGCTAAAGTATATCAGACATCTTTCAACCCTTTCTAAACGTGCAGGTTATGTTAAATACATCCCAGGCCAGCTAATGTAGAATGCACGGCCTCTGTAAGAGGGGTCCGCGGTTCGTGACCTAAAAATGCAATCAGTTTTGAATTATCCATCTCTATTGACTGCTCCCAAAGATAACGCATCTCCCGCATTTCACGCAGTGTGGTATTAAAAGGACTCATTGCAGAGACTAGCCACCATGGAAATGACTTCACTTTTGCCTTAATACCGGCACGTTCCGCGACGTGCTTTATGGCTGCGGTCATCGCTGTCCCATCAGGATCCCAATGACCGCGCATATGGAAACAGGCAAACGGTTCGAGTTCCTCCCGACGCGTCAGCAGCGTAGCCAGTGTTTCGGCGACATCAGGCAGATAGGCCCACTGATGGCCTGCGCCGGCTTTCCCGGGATTTTTAATTACCTTCGGTGAGTGCCCCGGTTTGACCAATCCCTGTGAAAACCAGTTGTTGCCAGCATGGGGACCAAAAAAGTCGCCAGCTCGCAAAATCAGCACCTTGCCGCCACGCTGTGCATAGGCTGACAGTGCATTCTCCATTTGCACGCGTATAGCACCTTTACGTGTAACAGGATCCTGAAGAGAATCCTCCCGTAAGAGGGGAAAAGCATCCGGACCGTAGTTATAAAGAGTGCCCGGCAGAACGATTAATGCACCGTTTCGCTCCGCTGCGTTAATGGTGTTATGCAGCATGGGCAAAACCAGCTGCTCCCAGTTTTGATAACCCGGCGGGTTAACAGCATGGACAATCACGCTACACTCTGACGCCGCTGCCTCTACCTGTTCTGCATTCTGCGCATCACCGCTTACCCATGTAATGCTTTTGTTGTGCGCGTCATTTTGCGGAACGCTACGGCGCAATGCGCGAACATCCCATTCGTCCCGGATCAATTTACGGACAATTTCGCCACCAATCCCACCCGTTGCACCCAGTATCAGTACCTTTTTTGTGCTTTTCATCATCTTACCCTTGTTGGATATCTGCTTGACATCTTAATGACCGTACGAGCTAAATGTAATTGCATAATATAAGCCAGCAGGTATGCATTTTTGTATGAAGCTAAATATCCCATGGGAATGGTATCGCACCTTTCTGGCAGTGATGAAAGAGGGGTCTCTGTCAGGGGCCGCACGCAGACTTGCCATTACCCAGCCAACTGCAGGTCGTCATATCGCGGCACTGGAATCAGCCCTTGGCCTTGTTTTATTTACACGTTCGCAGACAGGATTGCAGGCCACGGACGCAGCCATCGAGCTGAGAGGCCATGCGCAAGCGATGGAAAACACGGCCATGATGATTGAGCGGTCAGCTGCCAGTTTCAGTTCCGGCGCAACCGGATTACGAGGCGTGGTGCGCGTTGCCGCCAGTGAAATCATCGGCACCGAGGTTCTGCCTCCGGTGATCGCACAAATAAAGGATGAATACCCGCAAATAACCGTTGAACTGGTTCTGTCAAATCGAGTTCAGGATTTACTGAATCGGGAAGCAGATATTGCTGTACGCATGACCACACCGGTGCAGGAGCAACTGATTGCACGTCGGATGGGCAGAATTGAAATAGGTCTGCATGCCGCGCCAGCCTATCTGTCACGCCATGGTGCTCCGGAAAGTATTGA
Organism: Enterobacter asburiae; assembly: GCF_008080435.1. GTDB lineage: Bacteria > Pseudomonadota > Gammaproteobacteria > Enterobacterales > Enterobacteriaceae > Enterobacter > Enterobacter asburiae_C. The sequence continues at coordinate 88,186 of NZ_VRKN01000015.1, forward strand.
TGCGTTATTCACCCATACACTTGTGGGTTTCGATAATATGACGCCCTTTATTTTGCAGACGCTTAAACAATATCCTCAGCTGAACCGCGATCTTTTTACCGTGCGTACTGACAGTGATATTGCACAATTAAAGCTCATACGCGCAGGTGCCGGTATCGGTATGTGTCAGGTACAACTGGCCGATTTTTCTCCGCCGTTACAGAGGATAATGCCTGATTTCTTTACATTTCATCTCGACACCTGGCTGGTGATGCATGAGGATTTACGCCACAGCCTGGCCTGTAAAACGGTATTTGATTTTCTTGCAGAGGGTTTACAGGTTTATATCAACAGGGCAAAACGGTAAGTACAGTCATCGGTCAATATAAACAGAATGCATTATCCGGTGAAGCATACTTAATGTTAAGCACCAATACAGAAACCAGAGGCTGGTCTATGCTCAAGAAAGCGAAACCTCCGCCTTTGGCTGATGGTTTGAAAAATAACGATAATGTTCGCGTTTGGGATGGTGGGAATGAACAAGATTCTGCTCGCTTTTTTAACGTGTTTACTTTCTTCTCTGGCCTTTTCTGGATTTGCTGCGGAGCCTCGTCAGGACCCAAGCGACCAGGAGCGCGCCCGCACGGTGTACATCTTCCATCAGCCGATTGTCATGCTTCAGGCGAAGTTTGGTCTTACCACGCCTGAAGAACGCGTTTTACGTATCCGCAATACGTTACGCAACTTTACGGCACAGGATGTCCGTGAGCCGCTGAAAATTGTGCCGATATCCCGCTATAACCAGCAGGGTCGGTTGATTGTCATGAATGGCAAGCCGGTGATGCTACTGACGCAGGCAGATCTGGACGAGGGTGACGATCTGACGCTCGACCAGGCCGCACAGCGCGTGCTAGAGCGAATGGAAGCCCAGCGGACAGCGCTTCTCGATCAATATGACACGGGCTGGCTGGCGTTATCCGCGGTGAAAACCGCCGCGGGCGTTCTGGTGTTAATTCTCTTTTGGTACGTTTCCTGGCGCTCCTGGAAATGGGTACGACGTTTTTTCCGGCGCAGAATTATTGAAAACCGCAGTTGGGTACCTCAACGCTGGCGGCGTTTTATTGGCGAAATTGAAACTCGTCTGTATGCCTTGATCATGATTTTATTAGGTATTCTGGCTTTTTATGCCTGGCTAAGCTGGACATTCAGCCTGTTTCCCTGGACGCGCGTCTGGGGTGCGTCGCTAGGCGACTGGTCAGTTCGCGTGCTGAGGGAAATTGCGCTGTCGATTGTCTCCGCGATGCCGGGAGTCATGATTGTCCTGATTATTTTCCTTATCACCGCATTCATTCTTAAACTCCTCAAGGTGGTGCTTAACCAGGTAGAAGCAGGGCGTTTGCAACTCCCGGGCATCCACCCTGAAACAGTCGGCGCGACCCGCAAACTCATCTCCGTCGCGGTGTGGCTATTTGCCCTGTCTGCGGCCTATCCTTTCTTACCCGGCGCAAACTCACTGGCATTTAAAGGTATTAGCGTATTCTTCGGGTTGATGCTGACGCTGGGTTCGGCAGGAGTGATGAACCATGCGATGAGCGGGTTAGTGCTGATTTATTCGCGCGCGCTGCGTAAAGGGGATGTTATTCGGGTGGCGGATAATGAGGGGTTAGTGAGTGAAATCGGTATGCTCGCGACAAAAATCATCACCCGTGAAAACTACGTTGTTACAGTACCAAACGCCGTGGTGGTGAGTGGCAAAATTACCAACCTGAGCTCGCAAGATCCTGATGGTGGTATCAACCTGACGGTGGGCGTCACCATTGGTTACGACACGCCCTGGCGACAGGTGCATGCGATGCTGGAACTGGCCGCCAAGCGAGCAAAAGGCGTCGATCTTTCCCAGCCGCCGCAGGTGCGCCAACTGGCTCTGATGGACTGGTATATCTCTTATGAGTTACAGGTACGGCTCTTACCGGGACAGTCGCTGGCGATGGCACGTAATGAACTGCACAGCAATATTCAGGATGTGTTCAACGAATTCAACGTTCAGATCATGTCGCCGAATTTCGTGATGCAGCCTGAAGGTACCGTGATGGTTGACGAGCAAAACTGGTATGCGGCGCCAGCGACACCACCTGAACGGAAAATAAGCATGGGCCCCTGAGTTCCAAATAGGCATTAACATTGAGCCACTACAAGATTGGTGCGCATAATGTATATTATGTTAAATCATCTATGATGGTTAATAAGTTCATAAGGCACTTCCACTGACTGATAAATCAATACGTTAGTAATTTCTGACCTCCCTCTCATTTCTTACGTTAGGTACAGAGTACATTTTCTTCATATCCATAATCATTGTGTGGTTAAAGTCATGTACTCACTTAACCAGTTGGTTATCTCCGACTGTAAACGGCAATGGATCCTGATGGACATGGAAACCTGTTTGCCATTGTTGTATCCCCTCAGATATCACATTGATCATTTGGCTCATCGTTCATTGTCCACACAGTCTGCTTCGCTACAGGCTGTGAAATTCTTTTACGAATTCTGGCAGCAAAAGTATGGCGTCACATTTTGCTACAGCTTCTATTCATCTGGCCATAATCCGGACATTGCTGTCAGAGAAATGCCTTCATTTTCACTGTATCTTGAAAACGGTCGCGTCATTCAGTCAAGCCTGTTGCCACTTTCGACAGTCTCTGCCTCCCATGGCTCTACTAACGCAGCCCGATTTCAGGCGGTAATTCACTTTATCTCTTTTTTGATCAACACCTATATATCACCGGCATATCGGGATGATTCCCCCAAGGCATTATCACTTCTGGCTTCACGTTTACATATTCGGTTACATCTTTGCCGAGACAACTATCGAACATTGATACCAGGAAAATCTTCGCAATGCAGTCACAACGGTCAAGGATTTCAGAGCCTGACCTATGCGATGGTGGTCAGTCTGTACGGCATAATAGCCCCCTCCTCTCCCCAAAAGCATAACCCACTAAACCCTTTCCCTTTTGGCTATCTTCAGTTCCGCAATTTTTTGATTGTTCGTCTGCTATTAAATTATGGATTACGAATTGGTGAGTTATTGTTGTTGGAGTGCAGCTCTATTAAATCAAATATAAAAGGAAACAAGTTTAGTCTGATTGTCACGACTGTTGAGGGTGTATACGATCCCAGAAAAAATGCTCCTTCCCTCAAAAATGTATGGGCGAATCGTGTACTGGAGCTCGATAAGCAGGATTATAGCTTTCTGAGTATTTATATAGAAAAGTTTGCGGATATTGCTGCCGCTTTTGAGGAAATTCGCGATGCTGAAGGACCTGTGCAAGCATCTGCAATGGTGGAAAGACACGCCGTGCTGTATCCACTGAAATTTGGTTCCTGTATGCGGGAAGTTAACCTCTGGGGATGTCCTTATCGGCTGAAATGCCAGAGTGCAGTCTTTTGCGAACATTTCACCCTGACAGGGCGGATAGATGAGCTACCCAATCTGATTGCCAAAAAGCAGGCGCTACAGCAAGCGCGTTCAAAGTTGATCCAACTTGCACAACCTCAGCCCGACTGCCAGGCCAAACTGGCCGATATCGACCAACGGTTACAACAACTGGACGCACGACAAACGCAATGGCTACGTCGTGCTGAGACTCAACAACTGGTTGCCACGGAAAATGTGCTGTCTGCTGACATAAATACCGAGGGTGAAATCCGCACACTGGCCCAGCTTTTTGCCCTTGAATACCAACAATTGATACAGGAGACCGACTGATGCGCGGCAAGGAACTGGACACACTGATCGAACACGAACTACAACTGATGCTGGTTGAAGGCTTTGACAAATCCCCTATTTCCGCCAAAGCACTGCATACCCGACTTAAGGCAAAAGGCGTCGTCAACGGCGGGTTAAGCACGCTTAGCAATTTTGAACGTAAACGCCTGATTGCTGCCTATGTTGACCAACAGCTTAAGCCGCTAAATCTGCAGCCAAAAGAAAAACAGCAATACGTCAACCGCAAAACCCGCCAAGCCTTGCTGGCCAGAAACCAGCAGTTACAGGTAGAAGTCAGTGAGCTGCGTGATCAACTGGCGCAGAATACCCTGTCGCTGATTGAAATCGTCAAAGCGGTAAAAATCAATACTGTGATTTCGGTGGAAAGTCTGCTGGCTGTGCATGTGATTAGGGAGTTGCATAAGTCGTCATAAGGCTGACATCAGTGTATTTCGCCGACAGCGGGGATGTTGTCGGCAGAAAGCAGGTTGTCTGGTGTTACGTTGATAGTGGTGGATGATTTTATATGTCGGTGATATACACCGATACAAATGAGATACCACAGAACCAGTTTGCCGACGAATTTAACGCTGGGCTAACCTATCTTCAGAGAACTGTAAAAAAGTTCTCTGAAGATAGGTTATTTACGTGAACGAGTGGGTGGTTCCGGAAATTAATGGAAGTAACTCTGCCCCTACTTACTGAATCGCCATGGGTTTAACAGACACCTCAGAGTCATTTAAGATGGCTTAAAGAGAGGTGCCCATGAGCGGTAAGCG
>NZ_VRKN01000016.1 GCF_008080435.1 Enterobacter asburiae
TTGTCCGAAGACGTTAAGAATCCATGTCACTTTGAGTGCCCACACAGATTGTCTGATAAATTGTTAAAGAGCAGTGCAACGCGGCTTTCGCTCACCGTTGCGAGGTCACGTATATTACGTTTTCCTCATTCAGAGTCAAGTGATTATTTTCGCTTTTCTCTGCTGGCGTTCATCTCTGAACCCCGCTAACCCGGCGGCCTGTAGCCGTTGTTCCGTGTCAGTGGAGGCGCATTATAGGGAGTTCTCAGACGTTGACAACCCCTCTTTTAAAAAAAACGTTCAACCGTCTCTTTTTTGCTCAAAACCGTGCTACAGCGCCAGTTTTTCGAGCGTTTCAAAGCCATAACGGCGTAAAACGGGTAAAAGTTGCTCAGTCTCTTTCGTGATGGCCATACAAAACGCGATATTCGCATCTGTAGATTTCGCATCCGGTGCTTCGTGTTCCAGCAGCCAGGCCGTACGACGGGCGATAGCTGCACCGGAATCCACCAGGCGCGTCCCCTCCGGCAGCACCTCTAATAGCTCTTCCTGTAATAGCGGGAAGTGGGTACAGCCCAGCACAACGGTATCCGGGGGTTCGGGCATCCGCAGCCACGGACGAAGAATACGACGCAGCTCGTCGAGTGATACCGCCTTTCCATGAAGCTTCGCTTCAGCCATCTCCACCAGCTCAGCCGAACCCAGCATCGCAATCTGGCATTCGTTGGCAAAACGGTCGATCAGCTCGCGGGTATAAGGACGCTTTACCGTACCTCGCGTTGCCAGCAAACCCACAATGCCGTTCGCCGTCAGACGTGCGGCAGGCTTTATCGCAGGCACGACGCCTACAACCGGGAACGGGAATTTTTCACGCAGGGCGGGAAGAGAAACGGTGCTTGCCGTATTACAGGCAATGACGGCCAGCGCAAGGGGATAGCGCTTTTGTACCGCGGTGACGATTTCAACCACACGCTCAACAATAAAATCTTCGCTCTTTTCCCCATACGGGAAAGCGACGTTATCGAAGGCGTAGATGTAATGGAGATCCGGCAGGAGATGCCGAATCTCATCATAGACCGAAAGCCCACCGACGCCGGAATCAAACACCAGCACGGTGGGACGCGGATTAGAAGGTGTAGCTGCCAGACAAGGTGTATTCCCGTCCTGCAGTTTGGTAGCCATAAACTGTCTCGTAATCTTTATCGAACAGGTTGGCTATTTTACCACGAACTGTGAGATGTGAGGTGACAGGATACGAAACTGCGACATCCCACAGACTGACACCGCCCATTTTCACGCGTTCTGACGAATAGGTGTCTGGATCAATCGCGACATCATAGCGGGTGCCCAGATAACGGTAGGCAAGGTTCCAGTCGAGATCCCATACCTGCCAGTCCAGCTGGTACTTAACCTGCTGCTTAGAACGGCGGGCCAGTACTTCGTTGGTTTTGGCATTACGCGGGTCGACATAATCATAGGAAATCTGATGTCCGACCGGGCCAGTATCGAACTGTGCCGTCGCTTCCACACCTTTAATACGTGCTTCGTCAACGTTGTAGTAACGATACGTATGCGGATCGCTGCTAATAAGATTATCGATGTCATTGCGATAACCGGTGATACGCCAGTTGACCGGTCCCGTCAGGCCTTCAAAGCCCCCTTCCCACTGCTTACTCTCCTCCGGTTTAAGATCCGGATTGCCGTAAGAAGCGCTGTGGATCTGGCTCATAGTTGGTGCTTTAAATGCGGTACCGTAGGAGGCAATCACGCGATAGCCATCCACAAACTCCCACGCTGCGCTGGTTTGCCATGTTCCATGGTTACCAAAGTTGGAGTTGTCGTCATTACGCGCCGCCGCTTCCAGCGTCACGCTGCTGAACTGCTGCATCGCCGAAACAAACACGCCGGTATTGCGTTGCTCGTAACCTTTATCCAGGTAGCCCGTTCCGGCCTGCGTCTTCTGCTTTTGCCAGTCCAGACCTGCGCCGATGTTGCCGTGACCGACTTCCACGGTGTTGAGCCATTGGGTGGTGTACTGCTTCACATCATCCATGGTGGCGGAATCAGCGTAACGCCCTTTCTTCGGATCATAGTTCTGATCTTTACTGCGACCGTAACCCGCCACCAGCTGAGACTGGAAAATCCCCTGGTTGTAACGCAGACCGGTATCCCAGTTCTGGCTGTAGAGCTGGCGAGTATCAGGTCGTCCATCCACCATAAAGTTGGCGTCGTAGTGATCGTAACCGTCATACGCGGTGCGGTTGTCATAACCAAAGCCACGGAAGAAGCCGCTCACGCTGTCGGTAATCTGCTGTTCCACGGAGCCGTACAGCGATTTACTCATAAAGCCATCGCGGTCAGGCTGGCGCGGCGCATCCTGGGCATCAATATCAAAACCACGGGTATAGGTGTAGTTACCCGCCATGGTGATTTTGGTTTTATCCAGCACCTGCTGAAAAGCGCCGTCATAGGTCTGATAACCCTTAGAGCCGACGCCCGCCGAGATTTCTGCACCCGGCTTGTCACGTCCGGTGATGATGTTGATCACGCCTCCAATCGCGTCGGAGCCATACAGGGCCGAACGCGGGCCACGGATGTACTCAATACGCTGAATCAGTGAGGTCGGGATTTGGCTCAGATCGGGAACATTGCTGATCCCGGCGTTATTCAAAGGAATACCGTCAATCAGCACCAGCACATGGCGAGATTCTGTTCCGCGAATAAAAGTCGAAGAGTTCGAGCCCATTCCACCGCTTTGCGCGATATCCACGCCAGGCAGACGTGACATGATTTCTACCACGCTCTTTGCCTGCCAGCGTTCAATATCTTCACGCGTCACGACGGACGTCGGCGCCAGAACAGTTTTTGCCGGTTGTTCAAAACGATTTGCCGTCACCACCAACGAGTCGGCGCTATCCTGCGCCCAGCCCGAAAATGCCGTAACGGACAACGCCGTCAACAGCGATACTTTTTTAATCATTGTTAAAGCATCCACAATATAAGAAGGATGCCGCAGGCCTCATCGATAGCACGCGATGATGAAACCAAATGCGACGTGATCCCGGCAGGTCTTCGGGCTAGGTGGCTATATAAGGATGAAGACTTCCCATTTTCACAGTGTCTACAACGCTCATCCCGCCAGACTTTACCGCTGCGCGTCAGCTCCAGATTTACACTGGATTCCCTTTTCACTCTCAGGAGACCGGAAACAGAATGCTACAATTAGACACGTATAGATGTCCAGACAGCTATTGGCCATTAAATCTGGACATCCCCTGAACAATGCCTACAATCCCCGCGTAATTCTTTATCACTCAGGACGCATCATGACCCCAGAACACCTCCCGACAGAACAGTACGACGCGCAGCTGGCAGAGAAAGTCGTCCGCCTGCAAAGTATGATGACGCCTTTCAACGCGCCCGTTCCCGAGGTGTTCCGCTCTCCTGTCAGCCACTACCGCATGCGCGCCGAGTTCCGCATCTGGCACGACGGCGACGACCTGTACCACATCATTTTCGATCAGCAGACGAAATCCCGTATTCGCGTGGACAGCTTTCCGGCGGCGAGCGAGCTCATTAATCAATTAATGACGCTGATAATGGACGGCGTGCGCAACAATCCGGTACTGCGTAACAAGCTGTTCCAGATTGACTACCTGACCACGCAAAGCAATCAGGCGATTGTCTCTCTGCTTTATCACAAAGCCTTGAACGACGAGTGGCGCGAGCAGGCAGAAGCGCTGCGCGATGCGCTGCGTGCGCAGAACATCAACGTTCACCTGATTGGCCGCGCGACAAAAACCAAAATCATGCTGGACCAGGATTACATCGACGAGCGCCTGCCGGTGGCAGGTAAAGAGATGGTGTATCGTCAGGTCGAGAACAGCTTCACCCAGCCGAACGCCGCGATGAACGTGCAGATGCTGGAGTGGGCGCTGAAGGCGACGGAAGGGTCAACGGGCGATCTGCTTGAGCTCTACTGCGGTAACGGTAACTTCTCGCTGGCGCTGGCGCGTAACTTCGATCGCGTCCTGGCAACGGAAATCGCCAAGCCGTCGGTGGCCGCCGCGCAGTACAACATTGCCGCCAACCACATCGACAACGTGCAGATCGTACGTATGGCCGCAGAAGAGTTCACGCAGGCCATGAACGGCGTACGCCAGTTTAACCGCCTGGAAGGGATCGATCTCAAGAGCTACCAGTGTGAGACGATTTTTGTCGACCCGCCGCGCAGTGGCCTGGACAGCGAAACCGAGAAGATGGTGCAGGCGTACCCGCGCATTTTGTACATCTCCTGTAACCCGGAGACGCTGTGCAAGAACCTCGAAACATTAGGCCAGACGCACAAGGTTGAACGTCTGGCGCTGTTCGATCAGTTCCCGTATACGCACCATATGGAGTGTGGCGTACTGCTCACGGCGAAGTAATGTGGGCCTTGTAGGGCAGGTAAGCGAAGCGCCACCTGCCAAAAAAGCCGGATGGCGCTTCGCTTATCCGGCCTACAATGAAGAAACCCTTTACTCTGGTAACTGGCTCTTACGGCTACGCATGCGCGAGCCAATCCAGAACACCAGCGCCACAGACAGTACCGCAGGGAAGAAGTTAGAGCCGATATCCGGATATTCCGCGCGTACCACGGTGCTATACAGCAATACGCCCAGAATAAAGCAGGCAGCGGCCAGCCCCGGTAACCCCACCGGCATGGTGCGGTTCAGGTAACGTTGATGCAGGCAGTAAACCGTCAGCACCAGCGCAATAAGCGGGAAAATAGAAAACGGCACGATTGAGCTAAAAATAGCGGCAAACGTACCATTAATGGATAAGCCAGCGATCAATGCCAGCAACAGCGTCCCTTTATCCTGACCTGACTGTTTCATTACTCACCTTCACTCTTCGGTTTGATGTGCCAGTTTCTCTTGTTCACGGCGATACCAGTAGTACGCGCCTTTGGAGATCATCCTGAGCTGCAATACCAGTCGCTCTTCGAGCTGCTTGCGTTGTTCAATGCTGACATCCAGCGCTTCGGCACCTGCGCTGAAAACAATCGTCACCATCGCCTCGGCCTGTGCTTCAGTAAACGCACGCGGCATATGGTTTTCGAGTTCAAGATAGTCGGCAAGTTCCGCGATGAAGTGCTGAATTTCACGCGCGACGGCGGCGCGAAACGCCGCCGATGTGCCCGAACGCTCACGCAGAAGCAGACGAAACGCGTTGGGATTATTGCCGATAAATTCCATAAAGGTCGATACGGAGGTGCGGATCACGCTGCCCCCTTTGGCGATACGCTGACGCGCCTGGCGCATCAGCTGGCGCAGCATCAGCCCGCTCTCGTCGACCATGGTCAGGCCCAGTTCATCCACATCACGGAAATGACGATAGAAGGACGTTGGCGCAATCCCGGCCTCGCGTGCGACTTCGCGCAGGCTCAAACTGGCAAAACTCCGCTCAGCACTCAGTTGACTGAATGCGGCTTCCACCAGCGAACGCCGGGTTTTCTCTTTTTGTTGTGCTCTTACGCCCATCACGATAGTTGAATCCTTCCAAAGGTCTGATGGCACTATACCAGAGAATAAAATTAATCTGTTTGCCTGGCTTTGTGAATGATTGTTTACGTGCGGTTTGTGCTCCACTGCCGGAAAAAAGCACAACGATAATTGGGTTACTCTGGCAATGATGTTATGATTCTGTTGCTTTTATGTATAAGAACAGGTAAGCCTTGCCATGCCACATTCCTACGATTACGACGCAATAGTTATTGGTTCCGGCCCCGGCGGCGAAGGTGCTGCTATGGGTCTGGTGAAACAGGGAGCCAGAGTAGCGGTCATTGAGCGCTACCATAATGTCGGCGGCGGTTGCACCCACTGGGGCACCATCCCTTCGAAAGCCCTCCGCCACGCCGTTAGCCGCATTATCGAATTTAACCAGAACCCTCTTTACAGCGACCACTCCCGACTTCTTCGTTCATCTTTTGCTGACATCCTGAATCACGCGGATACCGTTATTAACCAGCAGACACGCATGCGTCAGGGATTTTATGAGCGTAACCACTGTGAGATTTTGCAGGGCAACGCGCATTTTGTGGATGAACACACCCTGGCACTCGAATGCCACGACGGTTCGGTTGAAACCATCACGGCTGAAAAATTTGTGATTGCCTGCGGTTCACGCCCGTACCATCCGGCCGACGTGGACTTCTCTCACCCGCGCGTCTACGACAGCGACTCCATCCTCAGTCTGCACCACGAACCACGCCACGTGATCATTTATGGCGCGGGCGTGATTGGTTGCGAATATGCGTCGATCTTCCGCGGAATGGAGGTCAAAGTTGACCTGATCAACACCCGCGACCGCCTGCTGGCGTTCCTCGATCAGGAGATGTCGGACTCCCTCTCCTACCACTTCTGGAACAGCGGCGTGGTGATTCGCCACAACGAAGAGTACGAGAAGATCGAAGGCTGTGACGACGGGGTGATCATGCACCTGAAGTCCGGTAAGAAGCTGAAAGCAGACTGCCTGCTGTACGCCAACGGCCGCACCGGCAACACCGATTCACTGCAGCTGGAAAATATCGGGCTTGAAACCGACAGCCGCGGTCAGCTGAAGGTCAACAGCATGTATCAAACCGCCCTGCCGCACATTTACGCAGTCGGCGACGTGATTGGTTACCCAAGCCTGGCATCCGCCGCTTACGACCAGGGACGCATTGCCGCCCAGGCGCTGGTAAAAGGCGAAGCGACGGCGCATCTGATTGAAGATATTCCAACGGGCATCTATACCATCCCGGAAATCAGTTCAGTCGGGAAAACCGAGCAGCAGCTGACGTCAATGAAGGTGCCTTACGAGGTGGGTCGCGCGCAGTTTAAACATCTGGCGCGGGCGCAAATCGTGGGAATGAGCGTGGGGACGCTGAAGATCCTGTTCCATCGCGAGACGAAAGAGATCCTCGGCATTCACTGCTTTGGTGAACGCGCCGCGGAAATCATTCATATCGGCCAGGCGATCATGGAGCAAAAAGGTGGTGGTAACACCATTGAGTACTTCGTTAACACCACCTTTAACTACCCGACCATGGCAGAAGCCTATCGGGTAGCGGCACTAAACGGTCTGAACCGCCTGTTTTAACGCGCTGTCGAAATGGCCATCCATCGAACTACGGATGGCCTCTGCCAGCTGCTCATAGCGGCTGCGCAGCGGTGAACCCGGACGATACACCAGGCCGATAGTGCGACGCGGCTCCGGCTTAATGCACGGCAGATAGACCACGCCATCACGCTTACGCTCTCGCGGCACCGCCAGTGCAGGCAGCAGCGTGATGCCACTTCCCGCCGCGACCATATTACGCAGCGTTTCCAGGCTGGTTGCGCGGAAATGGGTATCCTCATCCGCACCCGCTTCGAAGCAGAAGCCCATCGCCTGATCGCGCAGGCAGTGGCCATCTTCCAGCATCAGCAGCTTTTCACCGGCCAGATCGGCCATCGGTACGCGATCGCGGTTCGCCCACGGGTGATCTTCATAGATCGCCAGCATCATTGGCTCATCGAACAGCGGCACTTCGATAAAAGCTTCACTCTCTTTAACCAGCGCCAGAATAGCGCAGTCGAGCTTACCGCTGTCTAACTGCGCCAGCAGCTGATGAGTTTGCGCTTCATGCAGGTACATTTCGAGTTTCGGGAACGTCTGGTGCAGCATCGGAATAATTTGCGGCAGCAGATACGGGCCAACGGTTGGGATCAGGCCAATATGCAGCGGGCCGGACATCGCTTCCCCCTGCTGGCTTGCCATTTCCTTGAGCACTTTGACCTCGCGCAGCACGGTGCGCGCCTGATCCACCAGCAGAAGACCTGCCTGTGTGAACAGAACCTTACGACTGGTGCGCTCCAGCAGCATCACGCCCAGCTCATCTTCCAGCTTGCGGATCTGACCGCTCAGCGTGGGCTGGCTGACGTGGCAGGAATCTGCCGCGCGGCGAAAGTGACGATGCTCGGCTAACGCTACCAGGTATTCAAGATCACGAATATTCATTATTCATCCTCCGTCGCCACGATAGTTCATGGCGATAGATAGCATAGCAACGAACGATTATCCCTATCAAGCATTCTGTTGAATAATACACCACATAGACGAGGTGGCACGTGTTTGACCCAAAACGACCCCGCACCGTCAGCGAGTTTCTCTCAAAACTCGAACAACTAAAGCCAACGTGAACTTTTGCGGACCCCGTGGTCCGCTTTTTTTTGCGTAAAAAAACCCAGCGCTAAGCCAGGCTTTGTTTTTCTCCCTCTCCCCGTGGGAGAGGGCTGGGGTGAGGGCACCAGCCCGCACTATTCAAACCAAATCAAACCAACCGGTTTTTCGCATCCGCAATCGCCTGCGCCACCTGCTTCGGCGACACACCGCCTTTCGCTGCACGCTTATCCAGGCACGACTGCAGCGCCAGAATCGGATACACATCATCCCCGATAACTGCGCTAAATTTCTGCAGGTCGGCCAGCGTCAGATCTTCCAGCGGTTTACCCTGACGAATGGCTTCCACTACCGCTTCACCCACAATATGGTGCGCCTCACGGAACGGTACGCCTTTCGCCACCAGGTAATCCGCCAGCTCGGTAGAGTTGGCATAGCCCTGCTGCGCCGCTTCCTGACAGCGCGGACGTTTCACCTGAATGCCGTCCAGCACCAGTGCGCCCATATGCAGACAGTCCAGCCAGGTGTCGAGCGCGTCGAACAGCCCTTCTTTGTCTTCCTGCATATCTTTGTTGTACGCCAGCGGCAGACCTTTCAGGGTCATCATCATGCCGGTCAGCGCGCCCTGCACGCGGCCACATTTGCCGCGAATCAGCTCCAGCGCGTCCGGGTTTTTCTTCTGCGGCATCAGGGATGAGCCTGAGGTCACGCGGTCGGACAGCTCGACGAAGCCCGCTTCGCCAGAATTAAAGAAGATCAGGTCTTCCGCAAAGCGCGACAGGTGCACCATCCCGATAGACGCATTGGAGAGCAGCTCCAGCACGTGGTCGCGGTCGGACACGCTGTCCAGGCTGTTACGGGTGGCGGAGGCAAAGCCCAGCCAGCCTGCCAGCTGATCACGGTCAATTTCATACGCCGTACCGGCCAGCGCGCCGCTGCCCAATGGGCTGACGTCCAGACGCTTCAGGGTATCCTGCAGACGGCTTTCATCACGCGCCAGCATCTCAACGTAGGCCAGACACCAGTGCGCAAAGGTCACCGGCTGGGCGCGCTGCAGGTGGGTATAACCCGGCATCACCGCGTCCTGGTTGTTCTGCGCGGTCTCCACCAGCGCGCTCTGCAGCTGACGGTTGGCCGCCAGCAATTCGCCAACGGTATCTTTACACCACAGCTTCAGATCGGTGGCGACCTGGTCGTTACGGCTGCGGCCGGTGTGCAGCTTTTTACCCAACTGACCGACTTTGTCGATAAGTTTGCCTTCCACCCAGCTGTGAATATCTTCAGCATCGCTTTCGAGGATCTGCTGCGGGTTAAGACGCACCTCTTCCAGCAGATTGTTCAGCGCCTCTTCCAGCTGTAATTGTTCGTCTGCGGTCAGTACGCCCACCGTCACCAGCGCTTTGGACCAGGCTACAGAGCCGACAATGTCCTGTTCGGCCAGGCGGTAATCGAAGCGCAAAGAGTCGTTGAACTGCTTGAACCGCTGATCCGCTGCCTGTGTAAAACGCCCACCCCAAAGTGCCATAACATGCTTCCTTAATATCTTTGAATTTCATTGCCCGGTGGCGCTGCGCTTACCGGGCCTACAAAACATTAAATCGATTACGCTAAAATACGCGTGCCAATCGACGTGCCGTTAAACAGCGCCGGCAGTTGTTCCGCGTGACGCCAGGAGGCGATATCCACCGGGCGACCCAGCGTGCGTGCGGCATCCAGCGCGGCGTTCACTTTGACGATCATGCCATCGGTAATAATGCCCTGGGCGATCAGCTGCTCGGCTTTCTCAGCCGTCATTTCCGCAATGCGCTGGCCTTTGCCGTCCAGAATGCCGCTCACATCGGAGAGCAGGATCAGATCCGCGCCCAGCGTTGCCGCCAGTGCCGTCGCCGCCTGGTCAGCGTTGACGTTCATCAGCTCGCCCTCTTCGGTCACGCCGATAGAGCTCACCACCGGCAGGAAACCGCCTTCCAGCAGCGTGTTAATCAGCTTAGGCGAACCTGGCTGCGCCAGTCCAACGTGGCCGAGCTCTTCGTCGAGCTGGGTCACTTTTACGCTGTCGCCATCGCCCAGATAGAGACCAACGGACGCGATATGATGTTTCTTCGCCCACGCCAGCAGCGTTTTGTTCGCCGTACCCGCCAGCGCACCGGTAATGATGTCAATCTGATCGGCAGGCGTGACGCGCAGGCCGTTTTTCTTTTTCACCGGCAGGTTGAGCCCTTTCATCAGCTCATCCACCACGCAGCCGCCGCCGTGCACAATCACCAGCGGACGCTGGTGTGATTCGCGATAGTTCACCAGCGCGGTAAACAGACGCTCCAGCGCTTCTTCGCTGTCCAGCAGTACACCACCGAGTTTGATAATTAATGGGTTCATCATCACACCTTAAATAAGAGCCTGCGTTTCCGGGAAACCGAAACGAATATTTGCACACTGCATTGCCTGTGCGGCAGCGCCTTTGAGTAAGTTATCTTCTGCGGCGACAACGATGAGATGCTCGCCCTGCACGGCAAAGCCGATGTCGCAGAACGGCAGGCCGACCACGTTTTTCAGCGCCGGCACGCCTTTGTCGTACAGGCGCACCAGCGGTTTATCCGCATACGCCTGCGTGAAGACCTCGCTCACCTGCTCTTTAGTCACGCCCGGCTTCAGGCGGCAGGTAATGGTTTCGAGGATCCCACGCGGGAAGCTACCCAGGTGCGGGGTGAAAATCACCTCCGCGCCCAGATGCGTCGTGATTTCAGGGTGATGACGGTGATTGAACACGCCATACGGCTGAAGGCTCACTTCGCAGAAGCTGTTGGAGATAGCGGCCTTACGCCCTGCTCCGCTCACGCCGCTGGTGGCGTTGATCACCGGCCACTGGTTGAGATCCAGCAGGCCTGCATCGATCAGCGGCTTCAGGGAAAGCTGCGCCGCGGTCGGGTAGCAGCCCGGCACGGCAATCAGGTCCGCTTCTTTTAGCTTGTCTGCGCTCCACTCCGCCAGGCCGTACACCGCTTTTTCAAGCAGATCCGGATGCTGATGAGTGAAGCCGTAATATTTTTCGTAAAACGCGCCGTCGTTAACCCGGAACGCGCCGGAGAGGTCGAAGACCACGCAGCCGGCCGCCAGGAACTGCGGCGCCAGGTCGTGGCTGACCTCATGCGCGGTGGCTAAAAACACCACGTCGACGCCGTCGGTAAACTCGCTGATGTCAGACATGGGCTGCAGCGGCAGATCGACAATGCCCTTAAGCCACGGATGCAAATCGGAAATTAACTTTCCTGCATCATTGCTTTGCGCTGACACGGTCAAAGCGGTTATGGTCATATGTGGATGGCGATTCACGTAGCTTACAAGCTCTGCGCCCGCATAACCGCTAGCGCCTACAATCAGCGTATTCAACATCGGGTTCCTTTATGCTCAACGTTAATGTATTTTTATTCACATTTATTGCATGAATATTGATACTATCACGACCTAAGGTGTGTCAACAATGAAAATGAACTTACCGCCATTTATCGAGATCTACCGCGCCCTGATTGCCACGCCGTCCATCAGCGCAACGGAAGAAGCGCTGGATCAGAGCAATGAGTCTTTAATCAATCTGCTGGCGGGTTGGTTTAGCGATCTTGGGTTCAACGTTGAGGTTCAGCCCGTCCCCGGAACACGCAACAAATTTAACCTGCTCGCCAGCACCGGAACCGGTGCGGGCGGCCTGCTGCTGGCCGGACATACCGACACCGTGCCGTTTGACGATGGCCGCTGGACGCGCGATCCGTTCACCCTGACCGAGCACGACAACAAGCTCTATGGTCTGGGCACCGCCGACATGAAAGGCTTCTTCGCCTTTATCCTCGACGCGCTGCGTGACGTGGACGTGACGAAGCTGAAAAAACCGCTCTACATCCTCGCGACTGCCGATGAAGAAACCAGCATGGCGGGCGCGCGTTACTTCTCTGAAAACACGTCAATTCGCCCGGATTGCGCGATCATCGGCGAGCCGACTTCTCTGCAGCCGATCCGCGCGCACAAAGGCCACATCTCTACCGCCGTGCGCGTGCTGGGCCAGTCCGGCCACTCCAGCGATCCGGCGCGCGGCGTGAACGCCATCGAGCTGATGCATGACGCCATCGGCCGCATCATGACCCTGCGCGACGCTCTGAAAGAACGTTATCACTATGACGCGTTCACCGTGCCGTATCCGACCCTGAACCTCGGCAGCCTGCATGGCGGCGACGCCTCCAACCGTATTTGCGCCTGCTGCGAACTGCATATGGACATCCGTCCGCTGCCTGGCATGACGTTGAGCGATCTCGACGGCCTGCTGAATGAAGCGCTGGCCCCGGTGAGCGAACGCTGGCCGGGCCGCCTGACGGTCTCTGAACTGCATCCGCCGATCCCGGGTTACGAATGCCCGCCGGACCATCAGCTGGTTGAAGTGGTGGAAAAGCTGCTCGGTGAGAAAACCGACGTGGTGAACTACTGCACCGAAGCGCCGTTTATTCAGACGCTTTGCCCTACGCTGGTACTTGGCCCTGGCTCCATCAACCAGGCGCACCAGCCGGATGAATATCTGGAAACCCGCTTCATCAAGCCCACCCGCGAACTGATTACCCAGGTTGTGCATCACTTCTGCTGGCATTAATGACGTTTCCCCTCTCCCTGGAGAGGGGAAAATCCCGCGATCTCCGTCACATTCCCATAAGCATCTCTTATCTGACGCAATGCGAATTAAATTTCGTAAATTGCCCACATTTATTCGTTTGCTGAACCGTTTTCGCAGCAATTGACGACGGGGGTTTTACGTGGCTTTATAAAGGGAGATGACAAAATAATGTCCAGAAGATTTTCGTCTGGGCATAAACAAAAATGATGGGGTGACTGGGTTTTTATGAACGAACAATATTCCGCGTTGCGTAGTAATGTCAGTATGCTCGGCAAAGTGCTTGGAGATACCATCAAAGATGCGTTGGGGGAGAACATCCTCGACCGCGTTGAAACCATCCGCAAGCTGTCTAAATCTTCCCGTGCCGGTAACGAGGCCAATCGTCAGGAGCTGCTCACCACCTTGCAGAACCTCTCTAACGATGAGCTGCTGCCCGTTGCACGCGCATTCAGCCAGTTCCTGAACCTGGCCAACACCGCTGAGCAATACCACAGCATTTCGCCAAATGGCGAAGCGGCCAGCAACCCGGAAGTCATTGCCCGCACCCTTCGTAAACTGAAAGACCAGCCAGACCTCAACGAAGCCACCATCAAAAAAGCGGTGGAGTCTCTTTCGCTGGAGCTGGTGCTGACCGCACACCCAACCGAAATTACCCGTCGCACCCTGATCCACAAAATGGTGGAAGTGAACAACTGTCTGAAGCAGTTGGATAACAAAGACATTGCCGACTACGAACGCAACCAGCTGATGCGCCGTCTGCGCCAGCTGATTGCCCAGTCCTGGCACACCGATGAAATTCGTAAGCATCGCCCAAGCCCGGTAGACGAAGCCAAATGGGGCTTTGCGGTGGTGGAAAACAGCCTGTGGGAAGGGGTGCCTAACTACCTGCGTGAGCTAAACGAGCAGCTGGAAGAGAACCTCGGCTACCGCCTGCCGGTCGACTTTGTTCCGGTTCGTTTCACCTCCTGGATGGGCGGCGACCGCGACGGTAACCCGAACGTGACCGCGGAAATCACCCGTCACGTCCTGCTGCTGAGCCGCTGGAAAGCGACCGACCTGTTCCTGAAGGATATTCAGGTACTGATCTCCGAGCTGTCGATGGTTGAAGCGACGCCTGAACTGCGCGCGCTGGCCGGTGAAGAAGGAGCCAGCGAGCCGTACCGTTTTCTGATGAAAAAACTGCGTGGTCAGCTGATGGCCACTCAGGCCTGGCTGGAAGCGCGTCTGAAAGGTCAGCGCCTGCCAAAACCAGAAGGCCTGCTCAGCCAGAACGAACAGCTCTGGGAGCCGCTGTACGCCTGTTATAAATCACTGCAGGCCTGCGGGATGGGCATCATCGCCAATGGCGAACTGCTCGACACCCTTAGGCGCGTGAAGTGTTTCGGCGTGCCGCTGGTGCGTATCGACGTACGTCAGGAAAGTACCCGTCATACCGAAGCCCTGGGCGAGCTGACCCGCTATCTCGGCATCGGCGATTATGAAAGCTGGTCCGAAGCCGACAAACAGGCCTTCCTGATCCGCGAGCTGAACTCCAAGCGCCCTCTGCTGCCGCGCAACTGGGAGCCAAGCAACGAAACCCGCGAAGTGCTCAACACCTGTAAAGCGATCGTTGATGCACCGAAAGGATCGGTAGCCGCCTATGTGATCTCCATGGCGAAGACCCCGTCCGACGTGCTGGGCGTTCACCTGCTGCTGAAAGAAGCGGGAATCGACTACGCTCTGCCGGTCGCCCCGCTGTTTGAGACCCTCGACGACCTGAACAATGCCAACGACGTCATGAGCCAGCTGTTGAATATCGACTGGTATCGCGGCTTTATTCAGGGCAAACAGATGGTGATGATTGGCTATTCCGACTCCGCTAAAGACGCGGGCGTGATGGCGGCATCCTGGGCGCAGTATCAGGCGCAGGACGCACTGATCAAAACCTGCGAGAAAGCCGGTATTGAGCTGACTCTGTTCCATGGCCGTGGCGGTTCAATTGGCCGTGGCGGCGCACCTGCACACGCAGCGCTGCTGTCGCAGCCGCCGGGAAGCCTGAAAGGCGGCCTGCGCGTCACCGAGCAGGGCGAGATGATCCGCTTCAAGTACGGCCTGCCGGAAGTGACCATCAGCAGCCTGTCGCTCTATACCAGCGCGATCCTGGAAGCAAACCTGCTGCCGCCGCCGGAGCCGAAAGCGTCCTGGTGCCATATCATGGACGAACTGTCTGACATCTCCTGCGATCTGTACCGCGGCTACGTGCGTGAAAACAAAGATTTCGTCCCTTACTTCCGCTCGGCCACGCCTGAGCAGGAGCTGGGTAAACTGCCGCTGGGCTCACGTCCTGCAAAGCGTCGCCCAACCGGTGGCGTAGAGTCTCTGCGCGCGATCCCGTGGATCTTCGCCTGGACGCAGAACCGTTTAATGCTGCCCGCCTGGCTGGGTGCCGGTGCCGCGCTGCAAAAAGTGGTGGAAGACGGCAAACAGAACGAACTGGAAACCATGTGCCGCGACTGGCCATTCTTCTCTACCCGTCTGGGTATGCTGGAGATGGTCTTCTCGAAAGCTGACCTGTGGCTGGCGGAATACTACGACCAGCGTCTGGTGAAACCTGAACTGTGGGCGCTGGGTAAAGAGCTGCGCGAACTTCTGGAAGGCGACATCAAAGTGGTGCTGGACATCGCCAACGACTCGCATCTGATGGCGGACCTGCCGTGGATTGCCGAGTCTATTCAGCTGCGTAACATCTACACCGACCCGCTGAACGTCCTGCAGGCAGAGCTGCTGCACCGTTCGCGTCTGGCGGAAGAAGAAGGCAAAGAGCCGGACCCACGCGTTGAACAGGCGCTGATGGTCACGATCGCGGGTGTTGCGGCGGGTATGCGTAACACAGGCTAATGCTGTATGCCCGGCGGCGCTGCGCTTGCACGGGCCTACGTCAGGTAGGCCGGGTAAGCGTGAGCGCCACCCGGCAAATTTCGGTCATCTCCCCATGCATCACGATATCACCCGCATTTTGACTGACCTGGTTAACCGTGCGTTACCGCTGCATCAGGTTAATTTTGCAGCCCTGGCCGAACAGCCCCCCCGGACATCACCCAGCCTCGTCATTATCCTTGATAACCCCTGTGAGGCGTTATTTTCATCATCCGGGCATACCCATCAACCGGCTAACGCCCTTAGCATACACTTTGGTAAACAGCTGCTGACTATCGAGTTGCAGTATGAGAACGCGCTTTTGCAACAGTTACAGGTTGCCCGGCGTGGCCCGCGAACGGGCGCTTTTCTGCTGCAAACGCTGAACGAAATACAAATGCAGCCGAATGAGCAAGACACCGCCAGACTGGTGGTACTGAGCCTGCTCAGCCATTGTCGGGATCTGCTCGGCAGCGATATCCACACCGCCAACCGCAGCCGCGCATTATTCGAAGCCGTTCGTAGCTATATCGAAGAAAATCACGCCTCTTCGTTAACTCGCGAATCCGTGGCGCAGGCGTTCTACATCTCACCGAACTACCTTTCCCATCTTTTTCAGAAAGTCGGCAGCGTCGGATTCAACGAATACCTGACACAAACGCGTCTCGAGCATGCTCGACAGCTACTGAAAGGCTACGATCTCAAAATCAAAGACATTGCCGCGAGCTGTGGATTTTCGGACAGCAACTACTTCTGCCGTCTCTTTCGCAAGCACACAGAACGCTCCCCTTCCGAATATCGACGCCAGTATCACAGCCAGCTGAGCGCCAAAAAATAGCACTGTGATCGCCCTCTCACTTTGCTAAGGACATTACATTTGTCCAGTATTTGGCAAAATTGACCTGTATCCGCCGCACCTGGCAGAGCCTTATCCTTTATTTAACCTTTCTGACTTAAGGAAAAATAATGGAACTGTACCTGGATACCGCCAACGTGGTGGAAGTTGAACGCCTGGCGCGCATCTTTCCCATTGCGGGCGTCACTACCAACCCGAGCATCATTGCCGCCAGCCGTGAATCCATCTGGGACGTGCTACCGAGTCTGCAAAAAGCCATCGGACCGGAAGGCACGCTGTTTGCTCAAACCATGAGCCGCGATGCCGAAGGCATGGTGGCGGAGGCCAAACGTCTGAGCAACGCCATCCCGGACATCGTGGTGAAAATCCCGGTGACGGCTCAGGGGCTTATCGCAATTAAGGCATTGAAAAAAGAGGGGATAACAACGCTGGGGACCGCCGTTTACAGCGCGGCACAGGGCTTGCTTGCCGCACTGGCAGGGGCGAAATATGTCGCGCCGTATGTAAACCGCGTTGACGCTCAGGGCGGTGATGGCATTCGTATGGTCCAGGAGCTGCAATCCCTGCTGGAAATGCACGCGCCGGAAAGCAAGGTGCTGGCCGCCAGCTTCAAAACGCCGCGTCAGGCGCTGGACTGCCTGTTGGCGGGATGCGAGGCAATCACGCTTCCCTTAGACGTAGCGCAACAAATGCTCGGCACGCCAGCGGTAGAGTCAGCCATAGAGAAGTTCGAACAGGACTGGAAAAACGCGTTTGGTAACCTCAACCTCTAAGGGAGAACTGTTATGGACCGTATCATTCAATCGCCGGGGAAATACATCCAGGGCGCTGATGTGCTTACCCGTCTCGGCGACTATCTGAAACCTCTGGCCAATCGCTGGCTGGTTGTCGGCGATAAATTTGTGCTGGGTTTTGCCGAAGAGACCCTGCGACAGAGTTTTAAAAAAGCCGAACTGCATGCCGAAATCGCACCGTTTTGTGGCGAATGTTCACAAAATGAAATCGATCGCCTGAAAAAACTGGCCGACAGAGCCGACTGCATGGCGGTGCTGGGCATTGGCGGCGGTAAAACGCTGGATACCGCCAAAGCGCTGGCCCATTTTATGGACGTACCCGTGGCTATTGCCCCGACGATTGCCTCCACCGACGCCCCGTGCAGCGCCCTTTCCGTGATTTATACCGACAACGGCGAATTCGATCGCTACCTGATGCTGCCGCACAACCCGAACATGGTTATCGTCGATACCAAAGTGGTAGCGGGTGCGCCGGCACGTCTGCTGGCCGCCGGGATTGGCGATGCCCTCGCCACCTGGTTTGAAGCACGCGCCTGCTCGCGCAGCGGCGCGACCACCATGGCGGGCGGCAAATCTACGCAGGCAGCACTCGCGCTGGCCGAGCTGTGCTACAACACGCTGGTTGAAGAAGGTGAAAAAGCGATGCTGGCGGCAGAACAGCATGTGGTTACACCGGCGCTGGAACGTATTATCGAAGCCAATACCTATCTCAGCGGTGTCGGCTTTGAAAGCGGTGGTCTGGCGGCGGCACATGCTATTCATAACGGAATGACGGCGGTGCCGGACGCGCATCATTTCTACCATGGTGAAAAGGTCGCGTTCGGCACGCTGGCGCAGCTGGTACTGGAAAACGCACCGGTAGAAGAAATAGAGACCGTCGCCGCGCTTTGTCACAGCGTTGGGCTGCCGATCACGCTGGCACAGCTGAACATCAAAGAGGATATTCCGGCCAAAATGCGTCTGATCGCGGAAGCCTCCTGTGCCGAAAGGGAAACTATCCATAACATGCCCGGCGACGTAACGCCGGATCAGGTATATGCGGCGCTGCTGGTGGCCGACCAGTATGGGCAGCGGTTCCTGCAGGAGTGGGAGTAAATAGCGTGAATAAAAATCCCCGCATCAGCGGGGATTTTTTTGCCAGTAACCCGGGTAAGCGTTAGCGCCACCCGGCACAAGGGTTACTGCAGGTCAAACCGGTCCAGATCCATCACCTTCGCCCATGCGGCAACGAAGTCGCGGACAAACTTCTCATGCGCATCATCACTGGCATAAACCTCTGCCAGCGCGCGCAGGACGGCGTTAGAACCGAAGACCAGATCGGCGCGGGTGGCGGTGTATTTCACTTCACCGCTGGCGCGATCGCTTCCGGCAAACAGTTCATTAGATTCGTCGGTCGCCTTCCACCGGGTGTTCATGTCCAGCAGGTTCACGAAGAAATCATTGCTCAGCACGCCCTCGCGGTCGGTGAATACGCCATTCTTGCTGCCATCAAAGTTTGCACCCAGTACGCGCAGGCCGCCGATCAGCACCGTCAGCTCAGGCGCGGTCAGCGTCAGCTGCTGGGCTTTATCAATCAGCAGTGACTCCGTCGTGGACACATCCACCTGCGCACGGTAGTTGCGGAAGCCGTCGGCAATCGGTTCGAGCAGGTTAAACATCTCGATATCCGTCTGATCCTGACGCGCATCCACACGACCCGGGGTGAACGGCACGTTGACGTAAACGCCTGCGGCTTTTGCCGCCTGCTCAACGCCTACCACGCCCGCCAGCACGATGATATCGGCCAGTGAGGCTTTGTTAGTGGTGCGCTGAATAGCTTCCAGAGCCGGCAACGCGCGAACCGCCGCGGCGTTAACGTCCCAGTCGCGCTGAGGTGCCAGCGCCAGACGTGCGCCGTTGGCACCGCCACGCTTATCGCCACCGCGGAAGGTTGAAGCTGACGCCCAGGCAACAGAAACCAGTTCGCTCACGGACAGACCGGATGCCACGATTTCCGCCTTCAGGCTTTCAATGTCTTCTTTCGACGGGTTGAACACCGCCTGCGGCAGCGGATCCTGCCAAATCAGATCTTCTTTCGGCACTTCCGGACCAATGTACCGCGCTTTTGGCCCCATATCGCGGTGGGTCAGCTTGAACCACGCGCGCGCGAAGGCTTCGTTGAAAGCCTGCGGATCGTTCAGGAAGCGGCGGGAAATTTTCTCGAACTCCGGGTCAAAACGCAGCGTCAGGTCGGTGACCAGCATAGTAGGTTTGCGTTTTTTCGACGGGTCGAACGGGTCAGGCATGATTTCCGGCGCATCCACGGCTTCAAACTGAATCGCACCCGCCGGGCTGCGGGTCTGTACCCATTCGTATTGGAACAGGTTCTCGAAGAAGTAGTTGCTCCACTGGGTCGGGGTTTGCGACCAGATGACTTCCAGACCGGAGGTAATAGCATCTGCGCCAACGCCCGTGCCGTGTGTGCTCGCCCAGCCCAGGCCCTGTGCTTCAATCGGCGAGGCTTCCGGGTCGGTGCCGACGTGCGTGGCTTCACCCGCGCCATGAGTTTTGCCGAGGGTGTGGCCGCCCGCGATCAGCGCAACGGTCTCTTCGTCGTTCATCCCCATGTTGCCGAAGGTCGCGCGAATCGCCGCCGCCGCGGACAGCGGTTCACCGCTGGCGTTTGGCCCTTCCGGGTTCACGTAGATCAGGCCCATTTCGGTGGCGGCCAGAGGACGCTTCGCCAGCGCTTCCGGATCGCGGTGGGTCAACCAGGCTTTTTCATCACCCCAGTTCACGTCCAGATCCGGTTCCCAGACGTCTTCACGCCCGGCACCAAAACCAAAGGTGCGGAAGCCGGAGTTCTCCAGCGCCACGTTACCCGCGAGGATAAACAGGTCAGCCCAGGAAATTTTTTGTCCGTATTTTTGCTTGATGGGCCACAGCAGACGGCGCGCCTTATCCAGGCTCACGTTATCCGGCCAGGAGTTCAGCGGCGCAAAGCGCTGTTGACCGCGTCCTGCGCCACCGCGCCCGTCAACGGAGCGATAGGTACCCGCGCCGTGCCAGGCCATACGGATAAACAGGCCCGCATAGCTGCCCCAGTCGGCAGGCCACCACGGTTGGGAGTCGGTTAAAAGTGCTTTGAGGTCGCCTTTAAGGGCGGAGTAATCAAGCTTGCTGAATTCTTTGCGGTAGTCAAAGTCTTCACCCAGTGGGTTCGAACGGTTGGAATGTTGGTTAAGAAGATCGATGCGGAGTTGTTTTGGCCACCAGTCGCGGCTGCCTGTACCTGCGCCCGCGCTGTGATCGACGCCGCCCTGATGGAACGGGCATTTGCCGACTGATGCCGCTTTATTGGTCTCGTCTGACGTGCTCATCGCTATGCTCCCTTTTACAGTGTTACCGTTACGATATACGCCCTTGTTGATAAGGTATAGTTGAGATAACCCACAGATTCGATAGTTAATTCCGTTTAATTTCCCATGGAAAATACATGAGTTCTGTACGTCAAATGCAGCTTTGCTGATATGGCGGGAAAATAAAACCCTTATAAATCAAAAAACCCTCCGAAGAGGGCTTTTCGTTATTATGCGCCAGGTCTCACACCGAGCGTATGGCAAATGGCGTAACTCATTTCCGCGCGGTTCAGCGTGTAGAAGTGGAAATCCTTCACCCCTTCACGACTTAAGATCTTCACCATGTCCATCGCGATATTTGCGCCCACCAGCTTGCGTGTTTCCGGGTCATCGTCCAGCCCCTCGTACATTTTAGACATCCACAGCGGAATGCGCACATTGGTCATATCAGCAAATTTCTTCGCCTGTTTGAAGTTTGAGACCGGCAGAATGCCCGGGATGATTTCGACATCGATACCCGCTGAGACGCAGCGATCACGAAAGCGCAGATAGCTTTCCACATCAAAGAAGAACTGGGTAATGGCGCGGTTCGCACCGGCGTCCACTTTACGCTTCAGGTTAAGCAGATCCGCCTGGGCGCTTTTCGCTTCCGGGTGCACTTCAGGGTATGCGGCAACGGAGATATCAAAGTCGGCCACATCTTTCAGCAGCGCGACCAGATCGGCGGCATACATGTCCGGCTTGCCACTGCCCGGCGGCAGGTCACCGCGCAACGCGACAATATGACGAATGCCGTTATTCCAGTAATCCTGGGCGATAGCCCGCAACTCGTCGCGGGTGGCGTCGATACAGGTGAGGTGCGGAGCCGCTTCCAGACCGGTACGATCTTTGATGCCTTTAATGATGCTGTGCGTACGGTCACGCTCGCCGGAGTTAGCACCGTAAGTCACGGAGACAAACTTCGGTTTCAGGCTGCTGAGACGATCGATAGAGCTCCACAGGGTTTGCTCCATTTCACTGGTGCGCGGCGGGAAAAATTCAAAAGAGACGTTAATCTGGCCGTTTACTTCGGCCAGGCTCTGATTCAGTGCTTCCCGCTGGTTGGCGTGAAAAAAGCTCATACCTTACCTCTATCAATCGCATGTCGTTGTCTGTTGTGTTGTGAACTTCTATACGTTTAGACGTCCAGATGTAAAAATGACGGAAAAGCGGAGGGACGTCAACATAAATAATCAACAATAACGGTGAGGTTTGCTCAGGGAATATGAGGGAAATTCATGTTGGGGGTGAGTGCGGTTGGTTGCCCTCACCCTAACCCTCTCCCACAGGGAGAGGGAAAAAGTGAAATTACAGCAGCTTAGCCAGACGGTTGATGTCGGACTGGATGGCCCCGGCGGTAACATCGCGCCCTGCGCCAGGACCGCGGATCACCAGCGGGTTATCGCGGTACCAGCGGCTTTCGATGGCGAAGACGTTATCACACGGCAGCAGCGCCGCCAGCGGATGTTCAGGACGCACCGCCTCGACGCCGACTCGCACTTTTCCATTGGCCTCGAAACGCGCCACATAGCGAAGCACCAGCCCCATCTCGTTCGCCGCTTCCAGACGCTGCACCATCTGCTCGTTAAGCTCTTCACCATTTTCAAAGAAATGGTCCACAGAACCTTCTTCACAGCCGGCAGGCACCAGCGATTCGACGCGGACGGAATCCGGTTCGATGTCGTAACCGGCTTCACGCGCCAGGATCACCAGCTTACGCATCACGTCTTTACCGGAGAGGTCAACGCGCGGATCGGGTTCCGTTAAGCCCTGCTGCCACGCCTGATCCACCAGGTCGGTGAACGGTACGGTGCCGTCAAACTGCAGGAAAAGCCATGAGAGCGTGCCGGAGAAGATACCGCTCAGCGCCAGAATGCTGTCGCCGCTTTCAATCAGATCACGCACGGTGTGGTTAACCGGCAGGCCCGCGCCCACGGTGGCGTTATACAGCCAGTGGCGCCCTGTTTTTTCAAACGCGTCGTGGATCTGGCGGTATTTATCGGTACTGCTTGCCCCCGCCAGCTTATTGGCACTGATGACGTGAAAACCGTGGCTGGCGAAATCAAGGTACTGATCGGCCAGCTGTTCGCTGGCAGTGACGTCCAGCACCACCAGATCGTCATACGGGTGCGCCCGCATCCACAGGAACAGCGACTCTTCATCCTGCTCTACGGCTTCATCATTAAAGAAGGCAAGCGCGCGGCTGGCGTCCAGCCCTTCGTAGTTCAGCAGGCTGCGGCGGCTGTCCACTACGCCCGCGAGAATGAATTCGAATCCGGTACGCGCTGAGAGTGTTACCTGTTCGCGGGCAAACAGCTCCAGCCAGCGGGAACCGATGTTGCCTTTACCAAACAGCACCAGACCGATGCGTTTTTCCGCGCGGAACAGGGAGGTGTGCAGGCCCTGAATCAGGCTCTCGGTTGGCCCTTTACGCAGGACGGCGACCAGGCTGATGCCCTCTTCCGACTGCCAGGTGACCTCCACCGGCTGGCCTTTCAGCTGCTGCCAGAAGCGGTGGCAGTGCAGCGGGTTACGGGTGACGCCCGCGCCCACCATCGCCACCAGCGCCAGTCCCTGACGCAGGCGAAGCTCGCCCGGCAGGCCCGCTTCATCCAGAATTTTCAGCGCGCTGTCAGCCACTTCAGCGGTATAGCAGAACTGCAGCAGCTGGCGGTCATTGTGAACACCAACGGCCAGCGGGCGTACCTGAGCACGCTTTAATACCAGGTCGATATCTTTATGCGCCAGTTTGAAGTCCTGGCCCGCAGGCACCTGGAACTCAATCAGGCAGATGTCGTCATGGCTGGTGACGATACGCGCCCCGGTACCGGACGCCAGCACGCGCTCAATGCGCGTGGAGCCTTGATCCGGGGTGTAACTGCAGCGCAGCTGGAGGTCGATATCGCTGCCGGAAACCGGCTGCAGCGTGCGCGCGTGCAGTACCGGCGCGGCCAGACGCGCCAGCTCGCTTGCTTCGTCGAGACGCAGCAGCGGCAGCAGACAGGCATCTTTCACTTTACGCGGATCCGCGCTGTAAACACCGGCCACATCGCTCCAGATGGTGACGCGGGACACGCCCGCCAGGGCACCAATTTGCGTTGCCGAGTAGTCCGAACCGTTACGGCCCAGCAGCACGGTTTCGCCCGCGTTGCTACGGCTGATAAAGCCGGTGACGACAATACGTTTGCCCGGATGCTGCACCAGCAGCTGTTGCAGCAGCGGGTAGGACAACCCTTCATCTACCTGCGGCTGCGCGGCGCGTTCGGCACGCAGGAAATCACGCGCATCGAGCCAGGCCGCTTCCACACCCAGGTGTTGCAGCACGGCCGCCATCAGGCGCGCGGACCACACTTCACCGTGGCCCACCACTTCGGCATACACCGCATCGGTAATTCCGCTGTCCAGCAGGGCAGCCAGACGCTCAAGGTCATGCGTGAAGGCGCTGATCAGCCCGTCCGCCATGTCCGCAGGCAGCAGGCCGGCAATCAGCTCGCTCTGGTAACGGCGTAAGGACTGTTGCACCTGATGCGCAGAAAGGCGATCGGTCTGGCTCAGTTTCAGCCAGCTAATCAACTGGTTGGTGGTGCTGCCCGCCGCCGAGACAACCATCATGTCACCCGGCTGTGAATATTCCGTCATGATCCCTGCGACACGCAGGTAACATTTCACATCAGCAAGACTACTACCACCAAACTTGTGCAGTTGACGACCCTTCGCCCCTGCCTGCGCTATCACACTCATGATTACCCCTTGGCTGCGATCCGGAAGGCATTTTCCAGATCGGCAATTAAATCTTCAGAATCTTCAATACCGGTTGAGATCCGCAGCAGCGTCTCAGAAATCCCGGCGGCGGCACGTGCTTCGGGTGCCATACCTGCGTGCGTCATGGTCGCGGCGTGGGAGATTAAGCTTTCAACCCCACCTAAGGATTCCGCCAGCGTAAACAATGACAGCCCGCTCAGGAAGCGACGCAGCGTTTGCTCGTCACCGTCCAGTTCAAAACTTAACATCGCGCCAAACCCTTTCTGCTGACGCGCGGCAATCTCGTGCCCCTGATTTTCCGGCAGCGACGGGTGATAAAGCTTTTTCACCAGCG
The DNA here is from genome assembly GCF_008080435.1 of Enterobacter asburiae. Classification (GTDB taxonomy): domain Bacteria; phylum Pseudomonadota; class Gammaproteobacteria; order Enterobacterales; family Enterobacteriaceae; genus Enterobacter; species Enterobacter asburiae_C. The sequence goes on from NZ_VRKN01000016.1 coordinate 24,833, forward strand.
GCTGGTTTTTCAGGAAATCGACAATCGCCTGGGCATTGCGCTGCGCCATATCCATGCGCGGCGACAGCGTGCGGATGCCGCGCAACAGCAGATAGCTGTCGAAGGCACCCGCGGTGACGCCAATATTATTGGCCCACCATGCCAGTTCGGTGACAACGTCGGGATCTTTGGCAATCACCACGCCCGCTACCACATCAGAATGGCCGTTCAGATATTTAGTGCATGAATGCAATACCAGATCGGCACCCAGTGCGAGTGGGTTCTGAAGGGCCGGACTGAGGAACGTATTATCCACTACACTTATCGCTCCCGCATCCCTTGCGAGCTGACAAATTTTCGCAATATCGACAACGCGCAACAATGGATTGCTTGGACTTTCCACCAGAACCAGCTTTGGTTTCTCTGCCAGCGCCTGTTTCAGCGCCTGTTCGTCGTTTTGATCGACAAACAGTACGCGATAGCAGCCGCGTTTCGCCAGGCTATCAAACAGGCGATAGCTGCCGCCGTAGCAATCGTGCGGCGCAACCAGAAGGTCACCTGGTTTCAGGAACACCGTGGTCACCAGGTGAATGGCGGACATCCCTGTATTGGTTAATACTGCACCTGCGCCACCTTCCAGCTCGGCCAGCGCACGCTGGGTCACGTCACGCGTAGGGTTACCACGACGCGAATAATCATGCGCGCGGGGTTCATTAAATCCGGTGAAATTATAGGTACTGGAAAGATGAATCGGCGGGACAACGCAGCCGTACTGCTCGTCATCATTTAATCCGCTACGCACTGCAATAGTGGCCTGTTTACGCGTCATGGTGAGGGCTTCCTGGCGAATGAGGTGAAAAGTCAGGCATCAGAGTAAACATTGAAAGTATGGACGTCAATACATCTGGACATCTAAACTTCTTTGCGTATAGATTGAGCAATGCGCAAATAGCCGTTAAAATTATATGCTTTAGTGCACGCTGCAGTGGCAATATCCGTGCCACGGTATCGTCTCTACGGTAAACTAGGCAAGATTGCGGTTCAAAACGGGTGGTTACAGGTTTTGCACCTTTAGATAAATGACTGAGAGGATTAAAGGTATCTCATGGCTGAATGGAGCGGCGAATATATCAGCCCATACGCTGAGCACGGTAAGAAGAGTGAACAAGTAAAGAAAATTACGGTTTCTATTCCTCTGAAGGTGTTGAAGATCCTCACCGATGAACGTACGCGTCGTCAGGTGAACAACCTGCGCCACGCGACCAACAGCGAACTGCTGTGCGAAGCGTTCCTGCATGCGTTTACCGGTCAACCGTTGCCGAACGATGACGATCTGCGTAAAGAGCGCAGTGATGAAATCCCGGAAGAGGCGAAGGTGATCATGCGTGAACTGGGTATCGACCCGGAGACGTGGGAATACTGAAAAGCGGATACAAAAAAGGCACCTTGCGGTGCCTTTTTTTCGGGAAACTTATTTAGCGCCCGGGATGCTGAAACGCTTGTTGAAGCGGTCAACACGGCCACCGGTTGCAACATCACGCTGCTTACCAGTGTAGAACGGGTGGCATTTGCCGCACACGTCCAGGTTCAGATCGTGGCCCACGGTGGAGCGGATCTGGATAGAGTTACCGCAAGAACAGTTTGCAGTAATCATTTCGTATTTCGGGTGAATATCTTTTTTCATGGGAGAACCTCAGTTAAGGCCGCGTCGCTCTTCCAGCCCTAACGCCAGACACCACGCGATGTTGAATGTAATTTCTCTGGCGTAATATACACCAAAGGCGGCGAATCATACAGAATTTGACCAACGTATGCAAACTGATCCGCACGCCGCTTTTACTAATGTGTATACTAACGCGCCACTTTTCAAGTCAGGAAGATTCGATGCCCGTCGCTCACGTTGCCCTGCCCGTTCCGCTTCCCCGCACCTTTGACTATCTGCTGCCCGACAGCATGAGCGCCAAAGCGGGCTGTCGCGTGACCGTGCCGTTTGGCAAACAGCAGCGCGTGGGGATTGTCGTCTCCGTCAGCGATCAAAGCGAACTGCCGCTCAATGAACTCAAGTCAGTCGTTGAGGTGCTGGACAGCGAGCCGGTTTACTCCACCAGCACCTGGCGACTGCTGCTGTGGGCGGCGGATTATTATCATCATCCGATTGGCGACGTTCTGTTCCACGCTCTGCCGATTATACTGCGCCAGGGCAAGAGCGCCAGCCACGCACCAATGTGGTACTGGTTTGCTACCGAGCAGGGTCAGGCTGTGGACATTAACAGCCTCAAGCGCTCGCAGAAACAACAGCAGGCCCTGGCGGCGCTGCGTCAGGGGAAAATCTGGCGGCATCAGGTCGACGAACTTGAGGTCAGCGAAACGGCGCTACAGGCCTTAAGAAAGAAAGGGCTGAGCGAACTGGCCAGCGAAGCACCTGTCCTTTACGACTGGCGGGAGAGTTTCTCCGTGTCAGGGGATCGCCTGCGTCTGAATACCGAGCAAGCCACCGCCGTGGGCGCGATTCATAGTGCCTCCGATCATTTCTCTGCCTGGCTGCTGGCAGGGGTGACGGGTTCCGGCAAAACGGAGGTCTACCTGAGCGTGCTGGAAAATGTGCTCGCTCAGGGCAAACAGGCGCTGGTGATGGTGCCGGAAATTGGCCTGACGCCGCAGACCATCGCCCGATTCCGCGAACGCTTTAACGCGCCGGTTGAGGTGCTGCACTCCGGCCTGAACGACAGCGAGCGCCTCAGCGCCTGGCTAAAAGCCAAAAACGGCGAAGCGGCGATTGTGATCGGCACCCGCTCGTCGCTGTTTACGCCGTTTAAAAATCTTGGCGTCATCGTCATCGACGAAGAGCACGACAGCTCCTATAAACAGCAGGAAGGCTGGCGCTATCACGCCCGCGACTTAGCGGTATACCGCGCGCACAGCGAGCAAATCCCCATTATTCTGGGGTCGGCCACGCCAGCGCTCGAAACGCTGCACAACGTTCGCCAGCGTAAATACCACATGCTGCGCCTGACGCGTCGCGCGGGGAATGCCCGTCCGGCCATTCAGCACGTGCTGGATCTGAAAGGTCAGCAGGTGCAGGCCGGATTAGCGCCTGCATTGATTACCCGTATGCGCCAGCATTTGCAGGCGGGAAATCAGGTCATTCTGTTCCTCAACCGGCGCGGATTTGCCCCCGCCCTGCTGTGCCACGACTGCGGCTGGATTGCCGAGTGCCCGCGCTGCGACCATTACTACACCTTCCACCAGGCCCAGCGGCATTTGCGCTGCCACCACTGCGACAGCCAGCGCCCGGTGCCGCGCCAGTGTCCGTCATGTGGTTCCACGCATATCGTGCCGGTGGGGCTGGGAACGGAACAGCTGGAACAGGCGCTTGGCCCGTTCTTCCCTGACGTGCCTATTTCGCGTATCGACCGGGACACCACCAGCCGCAAAGGGGCGCTGGAGCAGCAGTTGGCGGAAGTGCATCGCGGCGGCGCGCGCATCCTGATTGGCACCCAGATGCTGGCCAAAGGCCACCACTTCCCGGACGTGACGCTGGTCGCCCTGCTGGACGTGGACGGCGCGCTGTTCTCGGCAGATTTCCGCTCTGCCGAGCGTTTTGCCCAACTTTATACGCAGGTGGCGGGGCGCGCCGGTCGCGCCGGTAAACAGGGCGAGGTGGTGCTGCAAACGCACCACCCTGAGCACCCGCTGCTGCAAACCCTCCTGCATAAAGGCTATGACGCCTTTGCCGAGCAGGCGCTGGCCGAACGCCAGACCATGCAGCTGCCGCCGTGGACCAGCCACGTCATCATCCGCGCGGAAGATCACAACAACCAACAGGCCCCTCTTTTCCTGCAGCAGCTGAGAAACCTCCTGCAGGCCAGCCCGCTGGTGGATAATCAGCTGTGGATTTTGGGCCCGGTGCCGGCACTCGCACCAAAACGCGGCGGACGTTTTCGCTGGCAAATTTTGCTCCAGCACCCCTCGCGTATTCGTCTTCAGCATATCGTCAGCGGCGCGCTGGTACTGATTAATACCCTGCCGGAAGCGCGAAAAGTGAAGTGGGTACTGGACGTCGATCCCATCGAAGGTTGAAGACGGATCGAAAAATTTAACGCTCCTCACACTTTTTATGAAAATTCTGTAACCGATTCCATTAACTATCTGTAAAAATGGTGATGTCAGAAGTTCGGTGTTCAGGCGAGGAGAAGACGTTGAAGTCCAGGAAAGAGGTTGCACCGGCGACCATGAAAGACGTTGCCCAGAAAGCACAAGTCTCTACGGCAACGGTATCCCGCGCATTAATGAACCCGGATAAAGTCTCCCAGGCGACCCGTAACCGGGTGGAGCAGGCTGCGCTTGAAGTGGGCTATTTCCCACAGGCGATGGGGCGTAACGTCAAACGCAATGAGTCGCGCACCATTCTGGTGATTGTGCCGGACATCTGCGATCCCTTCTTCAGCGAGATTATCCGCGGTATTGAAGTCACCGCAGCGGAACAGGGTTACCTGGTGCTGATTGGCGACTGCGCCCACCAGAACCAGCAGGAAAAAACCTTCATCGACCTCATTATCACCAAGCAGATCGACGGCATGCTGCTGCTTGGCTCTCGCCTGCCGTTTGATGCCAGCATTGAAGAGCAGCGTAATTTACCGCCGATGGTCATGGCCAACGAGTTTGCGCCAGAGCTGGAGCTGCCGACGGTCCATATTGATAACCTCACCGCCGCGTTCAACGCCGTAAATTATCTCCAGGAGCTGGGGCATAAGCGCATTGGTTGTATTGCCGGGCCGGAAGAGATGCCGCTGTGTCACTATCGCTTACAGGGCTACGTTCAGGCGCTGCGCCGTACCGGCGTCACCGTCGATCCGCACTACATTGCGCGCGGTGACTTTACCTTCGCCGCGGGTGGACAAGCGCTGGAGAAACTTCTGGACCTGCCTGAACCGCCAACCGCCGTATTTTGTCACAGCGACGTGATGGCGCTGGGCGCATTATCGTACGCCAAACGCCGCGGCCTGCGGATACCGAAAGATTTATCGATCATCGGATTCGATAATATTTCGCTTTCAGAATTTTGCGATCCGCCGCTCTCAACGGTCGCTCAGCCGCGTTATCAAATCGGCCGCGAAGCGATGCTGCTTTTGCTGGATCAGCTTCACGGTCAAACAGTTAGCAGCGGTTCGCGGTTGCTGGACTGCGAACTGATTGTCCGCGGAACTACCCAGGCATTGACTTAAAGTAAACGTCTTTCGGATACCCTTATCTGGTCAAAGCCCCGCCGCTTAAGTAACATGGCGGACTGACGAACGAATAAATACAGCGAAACGATAGTGGCACAACGAGATTATGTACGTCGCGGCCAGCCGGCACCTTCGCGACGCAAAAAGAGTAGCTCAAGGAAAAAGCAACGTAACCTGCCTGCTGTATCGCCAGCAATGGTCGCTATTGCTGCGGCTGTAGTCGTCGCCTTTATTGGTGGCCTGTACTTTATCACGCACCATAAAAAAGAAGAGTCTGAGGCGCTTCAGGCCAGTAAAGTTGCCGGAAATGGCCTTCCTCCGAAGCCTGAAGAGCGCTGGCGCTATATCAAAGAGCTGGAAAGCCGTCAGCCTGGGGTGCGTGCGCCAACCGAACCTTCTGCGGGCGGTGAAGTGCAGAATGCGAATCAGCTGACGGATGAACAGCGTCAGCTGCTGGCACAAATGCAGGCCGATATGCGCCAGCAGCCTACGCAGCTGAACGAAGTGCCGTGGAATGAGCAGACGCCGGCACAGCGCCAGCAAACGCTGCAGCGACGTCAGGCGCAACAGCAGATTCAGCAGCAACAGCAGCAGCAGTGGGCGCAAACCCAGCCGGTGCAGCAGCCGAAAGCACAGCCGCGGGTAACGGAACAGCCATACCAGCAGCAGACGCGTACGGTGCAGTCTCAACCGGTCCAACAGCAGCCGAAAACTCAGCCGCAGAAACAGGCGGCTCAGCCGTATCAGGATCTGCTCCAGACGCCAGCGCATACCACCGCGCAGCAGCCGAAAACGCAGCAGGCCGCGCCGGTCACCAAAGAGACCGAAGCGCCGAAGCAGACGGCAGAGAAAAAAGACGAACGCCGCTGGATGGTGCAGTGCGGTTCGTTCAAAGGCGCCGAGCAGGCGGAAACGGTACGCGCACAGCTGGCCTTTGAAGGGTTTGATTCACGTATTACCACCAACAATGGCTGGAACCGCGTGGTGATTGGTCCGGTTAAAGGCAAAGAAAATGCCGATGGCACCATTTCGCGTTTGAAAGTGGCCGGCCACACAAACTGCATTCGACTCGCCTCCGGGGGTTGAAACCCCCAAAATCCCCCCCATCTATCATTTAATTCAGCCCTGAGCACAGGCTCAGGGCTTCTGTTTCCCGATTCTGTAACCAGGGGGTCTGCTCGTGACAACAATAGTAAGTGTACGCCGTAACGGCCATGTGGTAATCGCCGGTGATGGCCAGGCCACGCTGGGTAATACCGTCATGAAAGGCAACGTGAAGAAAGTGCGCCGTCTCTACAACGACAAAGTGATCGCCGGTTTTGCAGGCGGCACGGCGGACGCCTTTACGCTGTTTGAACTGTTTGAACGCAAACTGGAAATGCACCAGGGTCATCTGGTGAAAGCTGCCGTTGAGCTGGCGAAAGACTGGCGTACCGACCGCATGCTGCGCAAGCTCGAAGCGCTGCTGGCCGTGGCCGATGAAACCGCCTCGCTGATCATCACCGGTAACGGTGACGTGATTCAGCCGGAAAATGACCTGATTGCCATCGGCTCTGGCGGCCCTTATGCCCAGGCTGCAGCCCGCGCGCTGTTGGAAAATACCGACATGAACGCGCGTGATATCGCGGTGAAGGCGTTGGATATTGCAGGTGATATCTGCATTTATACCAACCACAACCACACCATCGAAGAATTGACCTCCAAAGCGTAAGGATCTCCCATGTCTGAAATGACCCCACGCGAAATTGTCAGCGAACTGAACAAACATATTATCGGCCAGGATAACGCCAAGCGTTCGGTGGCTATCGCTCTGCGTAACCGCTGGCGTCGTATGCAGCTTGACGAAGAGCTGCGCCACGAAGTGACGCCGAAAAACATTCTGATGATCGGCCCGACCGGCGTCGGTAAAACTGAAATCGCCCGTCGTCTGGCGAAGCTGGCTAACGCACCGTTTATCAAAGTTGAAGCCACCAAGTTCACCGAAGTGGGCTATGTGGGTAAAGAAGTGGACTCCATCATCCGCGATCTGACCGACTCGGCGATCAAGATGGTGCGCGTCCAGGCGATCGAGAAAAACCGCTATCGCGCGGAAGAGATGGCTGAAGAGCGCATTCTCGACGTGCTGATCCCACCGGCAAAAAACAACTGGGGCCAGGCAGAGCAGCAGGCGGAACCTTCTGCGGCACGTCAGGCATTCCGCAAGAAACTGCGTGAAGGCCAGCTGGATGACAAAGAGATTGAGATCGATCTCGCTGCCGCGCCAATGGGTGTGGAAATCATGGCACCTCCGGGCATGGAAGAGATGACCAGCCAGCTGCAGTCTATGTTCCAGAACCTGGGCGGCCAGAAGCAGAAAGCACGTAAGCTGAAAATCAAAGACGCGATGAAGCTGCTGATTGAAGAAGAAGCGGCGAAGCTGGTGAACCCGGAAGAGCTGAAGCAGGACGCTATCGACGCGGTTGAGCAGCACGGGATCGTGTTTATCGACGAAATCGACAAGATCTGTAAGCGCGGCGGCAACAGCTCCGGCCCGGATGTGTCCCGCGAAGGCGTTCAGCGCGACCTGCTGCCGCTGGTTGAAGGCTGCACCGTCTCCACCAAGCACGGCATGGTGAAAACGGACCACATCCTGTTTATCGCTTCAGGCGCGTTCCAGGTTGCCAGCCCGTCGGATCTGATCCCCGAACTGCAGGGGCGTCTGCCTATCCGCGTTGAGCTGCAGGCGCTGACCACCGAAGATTTCGAGCGTATCCTGACCGAACCAAACGCCTCTGTGACCGTACAGTACAAAGCGCTGATGGCGACCGAAGGCGTGAATATCGAGTTCACCGAAGACGGTATCAAACGCATCGCCCAGGCCGCATGGCAGGTCAACGAAACCACCGAAAACATCGGTGCGCGTCGTCTGCACACCGTGCTGGAACGCCTGGTGGAAGATATCTCTTACGATGCGAGTGACCTTAACGGTCAAACCATTACCATTGACGCAGAATATGTGGGTAAACACCTGGATGCGTTAGTGGCAGATGAAGATCTGAGCCGTTTTATCCTATAATCGCGGTTACTGGATTCTCATCACGTTTAATGGGGGCTAATGCCCCCATTTTTATTGGCTAAATACTTATGACTGACATCAGCCGTACTCAGGCGTGGCTCGAAAGTCTGCGCCCTAAAACACTTCCTCTGGCCTTTGCCGCGATTATCGTCGGCACCGCCCTTGCCTGGTGGCAGGGTTATTTCGATCCGCTGGTCGCCGCGCTGGCATTGATTACCGCCGGCCTGCTACAAATCCTCTCCAATCTCGCCAACGACTACGGCGACGCGGTAAAAGGCAGCGACAAGCCGGACCGCATAGGGCCACTGCGCGGAATGCAGAAAGGGGTGATTACCCAGGCGCAGATGAAACGCGCGCTGATTATCACCGTGGTGCTGATCTGCGTATCCGGCCTGGCGCTGGTGACGGTGGCGTCTAATACCACCAGCGATTTCATTGGCTTCCTGGTGCTGGGGTTGTTGGCCATTATCGCGGCCATTACCTATACCGTCGGCACACGCCCTTACGGTTATATTGGGCTCGGGGATATCTCCGTACTGGTGTTCTTCGGCTGGCTGAGCGTGATGGGAAGCTGGTACCTGCAGGCGCATACGGTGATCCCTGCCCTGTTCCTGCCCGCGACCGCCTGCGGTCTGCTGGCGACGGCGGTCCTCAACATCAACAACCTGCGCGACATCGACAGCGATCGCGAGAACGGCAAAAACACCCTGGCGGTTCGTCTGGGGCCGGTCAATGCCCGCCGCTATCATGCCTGCCTGCTCATTGGCGCACTGGTTTGCCTGGCGCTGTTTAACCTGATTTCCCTGCAGAGCTTGTGGGGCTGGCTGTTTGTGCTTGCCGCGCCGCTGCTGATTAAGCAGGCCCGTTTTGTGATACGTGAACTCAGCCCGTCCGCCATGCCGCCGATGCTGGAACGCACGGTAAAAGGTGCATTGCTGACTAACCTGTTGTTCGTCATTGGGATTGTCCTGAGCCAGACGCTCAGTTAGCTGACAAATATCAATTAACAATTGATGATTTTGCCAACAACGCGTTTCGCACGATATACTGAACACATTCGCAGCAACTGAGCGTTAAACCTATGAAATACGATACCTCCGAGCTTTGTGACATCTACCAGGAAGATGTCAACGTCGTTGAACCGCTGTTCTCCAACTTTGGTGGACGGCCGTCGTTTGGCGGTCAAATCGTCACGGTGAAATGTTTCGAGGATAACGGGTTGCTGTACGATCTGCTCGAACAGAACGGTCGTGGCCGCGTTCTTGTGGTCGACGGCGGCGGTTCCGTACGCCGTGCATTAATTGATGCTGAACTGGCCGGGATTGCCGTCCAGAATGAGTGGGAAGGGATTGTGGTGTACGGTTCCGTGCGTCAGGTGGACGATCTTGAAGACCTGGATATCGGGATTCAGGCCATCGCGGCCATACCGGTAGGGGCGGCGGGTGACGGCATCGGCGAAAGCGACGTGCGCGTTAATTTCGGCGGCGTGACCTTCTTCTCCGGGGACCATCTCTACGCCGATAATACCGGCATTATCCTTTCCGAAGATCCGCTGGATATCGAGTAGTAAAACCGTAAGCGTGAACCATAAAAAAACCGCCAACAGCAATGTGGCGGTTTTTTTGTCCCTCGGGATTCGCGGTCCGTTGGGAAGTTTTGCAACCTTTAACCAGGATTTTTATCTTACCCTGGTTCAAACCTCAGGTAACCCCATCAACCCTTTATAAATTCCTAATTATCTATGAAAACCTTAACTACGCTGCTGTTGCTCATTATGATGCTGCGTCCATTTCCGCCATTTCGCAAATGGGCATCGGTCCTGGGAAAGGTGTACTCACAACCGTAAAGCAGCCTTTAACCAGGCTTGTGTCCACCGACTTATCACCGGTGGTGAACGGTGGAGCGGTGTTCGTTGCTTTTGCTATGACAGCGCAGGACAAGTAGCGTTAAGGCCGCCTCTGGCGGCCTTTTTTATAACTGGCATAAAAAAAGCCGGGTGGCGGCTTCGCCTTACCCGGCCTGGTCAGTTCATCCCAATGGGAATCAAACTTCTTCCATACGTCCCAGCAGCGCCTGCAGGCGATCCTGCCAGCCGTTCTGCTGTTCGCGCAGCTGGTTGTTTTCGCGCTCCAGTTCTTCGCGGCCGTGCTGAGCGTTCTGAACTTCCTGCGCCAGGCTGTTGTTCTTCTCTTTCAGCTCTTCAATTTCCATCTGCAGCAGGGTGATGGTGTCAATCGCCTGCTGTACTTTCGATTCCAGTTTCTCAAACACTTCTAAAGACATGATGCTACCTCTCCTGAATTGCAAGGCGACGCTTTAACATAAACGCGCACGACATATACCGTCGATTGTATGGAGCGCGGCGCTCTGTGTCCAGCGACACACCGCGCAGATCGCGGTTTGCAACACTTTTAGGTCTGGTCCTGGTGCGTTCGCGTCACATACCCCTAAATTGTTAACTGATTCGTTAATGAAATGATTCAGCTCACATTCCTGTACTGATGTAAAAATGTGCTTTATGGCGCGAAAACGCTCATTTTATTGACGCAGACCACACATTTTGATTTCGATATTTCTCGTTTTTGCTCGTTAACGATAAATTAACACTATGTCTACAGGGCATCGTGGCTGTCACGGGCGGTCATGCTAACAATAAACATCAATTTCTTCAGGATTCCGATTATGAGTCAGACATCAACCTTAAAAGGCCAGTGCATTGCCGAGTTCCTTGGTACCGGGTTGTTGATATTCTTCGGAGTGGGCTGTGTCGCTGCACTGAAAGTGGCGGGTGCCAGTTTTGGTCAGTGGGAAATCAGTATCATCTGGGGTCTGGGCGTGGCGATGGCCATCTACCTGACTGCAGGGGTTTCCGGTGCACATCTTAACCCGGCGGTGACAATCGCACTGTGGCTGTTCGCGTGCTTCGACGGACGCAAAGTTGTTCCTTTCATTCTTTCTCAGTTTGCCGGCGCGTTTTGCGCAGCGGCGTTAGTTTACGGGCTTTATTACAATCTTTTCATCGACTTCGAACAGACGCATCATATGGTACGCGGCAGCGTCGAAAGTCTGGATCTGGCAGGCATCTTCTCAACCTACCCTAACCCGCATATCAATTTTGTGCAGGCGTTCGCAGTTGAAATGGTGATTACCGCTATTCTGATGGGCGTTATCCTGGCGCTGACCGACGACGGAAACGGCATTCCGCGCGGCCCGCTGGCCCCCCTGCTGATTGGTTTGCTGATTGCGGTGATTGGCGCATCCATGGGCCCGCTGACCGGATTCGCGATGAACCCGGCACGTGACATCGGACCAAAAGCCTTCGCCTTTATCGCAGGCTGGGGCGACGTCGCCTTCACCGGTGGCAAAGACATTCCTTACTTCCTGGTACCGCTGTTTGCGCCAGTTGTCGGGGCTGCGCTGGGTGCGTTTAGCTACCGCAAATTAATTGGTCGCCACTTACCGTGCGACACCTGTGTGGAAGAGGAGAAGGAAACGACTTCTACCGCACAACAAAAAGCTTCGCTGTAATCTGACTACGGGACACATACCATGACCGAAAAAAAATATATCGTTGCGCTCGACCAGGGCACTACCAGCTCCCGCGCTGTCGTAATGGATCATGACGCGAACATCGTCAGCGTGTCACAGCGCGAATTTGAGCAAATTTATCCTCGTCCAGGCTGGGTGGAGCACGACCCGATGGAGATTTGGGCATCACAGAGCTCCACGCTGGTCGAAGTGCTGGCGAAAGCCGATATCAGTTCCGACGAAATTGCCGCCATCGGTATTACCAACCAGCGTGAGACCACTGTCGTCTGGGAGCGCGAAACCGGTAAGCCTATTTACAACGCCATTGTCTGGCAGTGCCGCCGTACCGCAGAAATCTGCGAAAAGCTGAAACGCGACGGAATGGAAGATTACATCCGTAGCGCAACCGGCCTGGTGATTGACCCGTATTTCTCCGGCACCAAAGTGAAATGGATCCTCGACCACGTGGAAGGTTCACGCGAGCGTGCTAAACGCGGCGAGCTGCTGTTCGGTACCGTCGATACCTGGCTTATCTGGAAAATGACCCAGGGACGCGTTCACGTCACCGACTACACCAACGCCTCGCGTACCATGCTGTTCAATATCAACACCCTGGAGTGGGATGACAAGATGCTGGACGCGCTGGACATTCCGCGCGCGATGCTGCCTGAAGTGCGTAAGTCTTCAGAAGTGTACGGTCAGACCAACATCGGCGGTAAAGGCGGTACTCGTATTCCTATCGCCGGTATCGCCGGTGACCAGCAGGCGGCGCTGTTCGGCCAGCTGTGCGTCAAAGAAGGGATGGCGAAGAACACCTACGGCACCGGCTGCTTTATGCTGATGAACACCGGCGAGAAAGCGGTGAAATCAGAAAACGGTCTGCTGACCACCATCGCCTGCGGCCCGCGCGGCGAAGTGAACTATGCGCTGGAAGGTGCGGTGTTTATGGCCGGCGCGTCTATCCAGTGGCTGCGCGACGAGATGAAGCTGATCAGCGATGCGTTCGATTCCGAGTACTTCGCGACCAAAGTGAAAGACACCAACGGCGTGTACGTGGTGCCTGCGTTCACCGGTCTGGGCGCACCGTACTGGGATCCGTATGCACGCGGTGCGATTTTCGGTCTGACGCGCGGTGTGAACTCTAACCACATCATTCGCGCCACCCTGGAATCCATCGCCTACCAGACGCGCGACGTGCTGGAAGCGATGCAGGCTGACTCCGGCATTCGTCTGCATGCCCTGCGCGTGGACGGCGGTGCGGTAGCGAATAACTTCCTGATGCAGTTCCAGTCCGATATTCTGGGCACCCGCGTTGAGCGCCCTGAAGTGCGTGAAGTGACGGCGCTGGGCGCAGCGTACCTTGCCGGTCTGGCGGTAGGCTTCTGGCAGAACCTGGACGAGCTGCAGGAAAAAGCAGTTATTGAACGCGAATTCCGCCCAGGCATCGAAACCACCGAGCGTAACTTCCGCTACAGCGGCTGGAAAAAAGCGGTGAAACGCGCCCTGGCGTGGGAAGATCACGAAGAGTAATTGTCCTTAATCCCCTCTCCCCTGGGGAGAGGGTTAGGGTGAGGGGCTCCGACTGCACCGGTCCCCTCACCCCTCCCCACTCTGTGATAAACTTCGTGCAATTCCTTTTGATTGCACGAGTACCTCATGAAACGTGAACTTGCTATCGAGTTTTCCCGCGTCACCGAAGCAGCTGCCCTCGCAGGATATAAATGGCTGGGCCGTGGCGACAAAAATACCGCAGACGGTGCCGCCGTCCATGCCATGCGCATTGTGCTTAACCAGGTCAACATCGACGGCACAATCGTGATCGGCGAAGGCGAAATCGACGAAGCGCCAATGCTCTATATCGGTGAAAAAGTCGGTACCGGCAAAGGCGATGCAGTGGATATCGCCGTTGACCCAATCGAAGGCACCCGCATGACGGCGATGGGTCAGGCCAATGCCTTAGCGGTGCTGGCCGTGGGCGATAAGGGCTGCTTCCTCAACGCGCCGGATATGTACATGGAAAAGCTGATTGTCGGTCCTGGCGCGAAAGGCGCAATCGACCTGAGCCTGCCGCTGGAAGAGAACCTGCGCAACATCGCCAAAGCCCTGGGCAAGGCCCTTAGCGAACTCACCGTGACTATTCTGGCAAAACCGCGCCACGACGCTACCATCGCGCAGATGCAAAAGCTCGGCGTGCGCGTGTTTGCTATCCCTGACGGTGACGTTGCCGCCTCGATCCTGACCTGCATGCCGGACAGCGAAGTGGACGTGCTGTACGGCATCGGCGGCGCGCCGGAAGGTGTAGTTTCCGCGGCAGTGATCCGCGCGCTGGATGGCGATATGCAGGCCCGTCTGCTGCCCCGCCATGAGGTGAAAGGCGACAGCGAAGAGAACCGTCGTATCGGGGAAAACGAGCTGGCACGCTGCGAAGCGATGGGCATCGAGGCCAATAAAGTGCTGGCTCTGGACGAGATGGCGCGTAGCGATAATGTTATCTTCTCGGCGACCGGCATCACCAAAGGCGATCTGCTGGACGGCATCACCCGCAAGGGTAATATGGCCACCACTGAAACGCTGCTGATCCGCGGTAAATCACGCACCATTCGCCGCATTCAGTCTATCCACTATCTCGACCGCAAAGACCCGGACGTGCAGACGCATATTCTGTAAAACCGTTTGATCGATAGAGCTTTCCGGCCCTGACGGGCTGGAAATTGTCACCACAAGTACGGAAGATAGAACAGAGAAACAGCACAGGAGAAGATCATGGCGGACTGGGTAACAGGTAAAGTCACAAAGGTACAGTTCTGGACCGATGCGCTATTTAGTCTCACCGTACATGCTCCCGTCCACCCGTTTAAAGCCGGGCAATTTGCGAAGCTGGGACTGGATGTCGACGGCGAGCGCGTGCAGCGCGCCTACTCTTACGTTAACGCACCTGATAACCCGGATCTCGAGTTCTATCTGGTCACCGTTCCTGACGGTAAGCTCAGCCCGCGCCTTGCCGCCCTAAAGCCCGGCGACGACGTGCAAATTGTGAGTGAAGCGGCAGGCTTCTTTGTGCTCGAAGAGATCCCTGATTGTGACACGCTCTGGATGCTGGCAACCGGTACGGCCATCGGCCCTTATCTCTCTATTTTGCAGTACGGCAAAGATCTGGAGCGCTTTAAAAACATCGTGCTGGTGCACGCTGCGCGCTACGCTGCAGACCTGAGCTATTTGCCGCAGATGCAGGCGCTGGAACAGCAGTACGGCGGGAAATTAAAGATTCAGACGGTGGTCAGCCGCGAAACCATAGCAGGAACGCTTACCGGTCGCGTACCGGCGCTTATTGAGAGTGGCGCTCTGGAAGAGGCAGTAGGTTTGCCGTTGAACGCTGAAACCAGCCACGTCATGCTGTGTGGCAACCCGCAGATGGTGCGCGACACGCAGCAGCTTCTGAAGGATACCCGGCAGATGACGAAACATCTTCGCCGCCGACCGGGCCATATGACCGCCGAACACTACTGGTGATCAGCGGTATTTCACCTCAACGGTATCTTTACCGTATTTATTCTCGCTCTGGGTGCCGATAAACGCGCCCAGATCGACAATCATCATCACGAAGATGATCGATGGCAGCAGCCTGCCCACGACCCACGGCAGGATAGACGGCAGCATCGCCCAGTTCCCCGCCACCAGCATCCACGCCAGAATAATCAGAAATGCCCACGCACCGGAACGGCCGCGATCGTGCAGCCGTTTTACGACAACAGCCGCCGTAGGCCATAGCAGGCAGACCAGCGCGAAGGCCGCCGTTTGCGTGCTCAGCCAGGCATTGTAAGCAACGAAAAACAGAAGCAGCATGGCGACAATCCACGTCACCATCCAGATCCAGAAATCACGGCGTCCAATACGCCCTTTGAACGAAAACAGCCACTGCTGTATGGTCATGTAAGGTTCCTTATTATCGTATAGCGCGCATTTTACCCTGGAGTTGTGACCTTTTGACAAGCCGACCAGATATCGTTTTAATCATGAGCACTTACGGCCAGGGGCAATGTTGATGAAAAGTTCGGCACGTTCTCTCTTCCTGTGTTTAGCGCTGCTCAGCGTGGGTTATCCCCTGCACGCCGCCGAAACCACTGCCCCGACCACAGCACCGTATCTGCTGGCGGGCGCACCGTCGTTCGATCAGTCCATCAGCCAGTTTCGTGAAACCTTCAATCAGGCCAACCCCACGCTGCCGCTGGATGAGTTTCGCGCCATTGATGGCTCCCGCGATACCCCTGCACTGACCCGTGCGGCAAGCAAGATTAACGAGAATTTGTATGCCTCTACGGCGCTGGAACGCGGTACGTTAAAAATCAAAAGCATGCAAATCACCTGGCTGCCGATACAAGGGCCAGAGCAGAAAGCCGCTAAGGCGAAAGCGCTGGAGTACATGAGCGCGGTATTGCAGGCCTTTACCCCTGCGCTGACGAAAAAGCAAAGTCAGCAAAAGCTGCAAAAACTCCTTACCGCCGGGAAAAACAAGCGTTACTACGCCGATACCGAAGGCGCGATCCGCTATGTTGTGGCGGACAACGGCGAAAAAGGACTGACCTTCGCAGTTGAACCGATTAAGCTGGCACTATCTGACACTCTCGGCGGGGCGAATTAATGACAAAAAGCAAAGCCTTTCGAGGGAAAATCTCTATACTGATTCACAGACCATGCTGCCCGACAGGGTGGCCATATTCCTTAATTCGCTTATTTAGCGTGGAGAATTGAAATGCGACATCCTTTAGTGATGGGTAACTGGAAACTGAACGGCAGCCGCCACATGGTAAACGAACTGGTTGCGAACCTGCGTAAAGAGCTGGCTGGCGTGACCGGCTGCGCGGTTGCTATCGCTCCGCCGGATATGTATCTGGATCTGGCTAAACACGCCGCTGACGGCAGCCACATCATTCTGGGCGCGCAGAACGTTGACGTTAACCTGTCTGGCGCGTTCACCGGTGAAACCTCCGCTGAAATGCTGAAAGATATCGGCGCGAAATACATCATCATCGGCCACTCCGAGCGTCGCACCTATCACAAAGAATCCGATGAGTTCATCGCGAAGAAATTCGCCGTGCTGAAAGAGCAGGGTCTGACCCCGGTTCTGTGCATCGGTGAAACCGAAGCGGAAAACGAAGCGGGTAAAACCGAAGAAGTGTGCGCACGTCAGATCGACGCAGTGCTGAAAACCCAGGGCGCGGCAGCGTTCGAAGGCGCGGTAATCGCTTACGAGCCAGTCTGGGCGATCGGCACCGGCAAATCTGCAACCCCTGCGCAGGCTCAGGCGGTTCACAAATTCATCCGTGACCACATTGCTAAAGCCGACGCGAAAGTCGCTGAGCAAGTGATTATCCAGTACGGCGGTTCCGTAAACGCCTCCAACGCTGCTGAGCTGTTCACCCAGCCAGACATCGATGGCGCGCTGGTTGGCGGTGCATCCCTGAAAGCTGACGCTTTCGCGGTGATCGTTAAAGCGGCAGAAGCGGCTAAACAGGCGTAATTGCCTTTGTGGCGGGTGGCGCTTGCGCTTGCCCGCCCTACAAAAAACCTACAACTTCCCTAACACGCTAAACCACAGATAATCCAGCGGCAGCAGCACCAGATAGGTCGCTATCGCCAGCGCCAGACAGAGCACCATCCCCGCCTTTGCAGGCACCTTTCCTAAACCCATCGCCACGACGATCGGCGACGCCTGATACGGCAGCAGCGGCGTGGAATAACCCAGCACCTGAATCATGATCACTGACAGCAACGGGAAGCCGGTCGCGTCCGAAAAACTCTGCGCCAGAGTGGTGTACAGCGCCGGAACGCCGTTGGCGGTCATAATGAAGTTGAGCGCTGTGGTAATACCGGTCAGCGCCAGGAAACTGGTGAATGGTCTGTCTGCATCCAGCGGCATAATGCGGAGCAACGCCTCGCCCACCGCCGTACCAATACCCGTTTGCGTCACGACGATCGCCAGACCAAGAATACCCGCGACGTAAATACAGGTACGCATATTCACTCCCGCCGAAAACTCTTCCCCGGTAATGAACCCAATGCGCGGCAGCATAACAATGACCGACGCCGCCAGCCCCGTCCACGCGGGCCCTACGCCGTGCCAGCTCTCCGTCACCCACATCCCCAGCACCACCGCCAGCAGCCAGGCGAGACGCTTTTCGTCCCGCCCCATAGGCTCAGACGGCGCCTGTTCCTTCGCCGGTTTCGGGCTGCCGGGAAATAGCCAGCAGATCAGGCCAATCAGGATCAGGCCTTTGAGAATACCCAGTACCGGCGTGTGCAGCAGCAGATACGGGACATAGTTCAGATGGATGCCGTACGAGCCTTCCGCCGCACCGCTCATCACCAGATTAGGGACGTTAGCAGGCAGGATAGTCGCCGAAAGCTGGAAAGTCCCGAACCCCACGGCCAGCGCCAGACCATACCAGGCGCGGGAGCCGTCGGCGATACCGGCGCGTTTTGCCATCGCCGCGACAATCGGCATCAGCAGCGCAATACGTCCCATATTCGACGGCATCACAAACGCCAGCGCATAGCTCAGCAGCACCACGCTCGCCACCATCAACACCCAGGAGTCGGTGAGCTTTGCCGACAGTGCCCGGGCGGCCCTGTCCGCCAGTCCGGTTTTACGGATCGCCACGCCGAGCACAAAACCGCTGAATACCAGCCAGAAAGCCGACGAGGCAAAACCGCCGAAGATCGTCTCAGGCGGGGCGATTCTGGCGGTCATCGCCGCCGTGAAGAACAGCAGCGCGGTGATAAATTCCGGCAACAGCGACGTCGCCCACAGCACGATGGTGACGCCCACAATCAATGAAGGCAGCAGCAGAGGATGCGTTAACCAGAGCGACATACCTGTCTCCTGTAGAATTTTTCAGCAAGTCTACGGTGACAGGCAGCCCGAGTAAACGCGATTTATGGTGGGGTTATTTCAGGATAGTGCATTGATGATCCTGTAATTCCTCTGCTGACGCGCGGTTAAGCATGAGCAGGTTACGCTCTGTCGCCAGCAAAACGAACGAGCCGTCCGACTGCTGCGCCATCGCCAGGGCAAAGCGCCCCATATGGTCGCGCGCCTCCGGCAGCTCTTCTGCCAGCATCATAAACGGGCTGCGCTGCACCAGTTCATTCTCCGTCACCCGGCGAGCAAGATACTCATGTCCTTCCAGCCCCCCAGGAAGAGGCAGCCACTGGGTGCTGATTTCTCCCTGTGCCGCGTTGAGCTTCTCACGCACGTCCGGGCGCAGACAGGAGATATGAATATGAAAATGGTTCTGCGTGCGCCCTGTCGGCGAGTTAATCGTCAGCGAAATGGCGCTGTCAGGCACCTCGGATCCACGCTTCAGGGTCATAAAGCTGCGCGACTGCCACGCCAGCCAGAAAAAGTTCGGCGTATGCGCTTCGGTCAACAACGGGCTCTCGGTACCGTTGATGCGATATGTCGGCATCAGCAGGTATTGCAGCGGCCCGTTGCGATCTTTAAACACCACATAGCCTGCATCCGTTTTCACCTGCGCACACGGCGCCGGGTGACGGTTCTGGATCTGATTCGGCACACACTGGTCGAGAACGATATGTCGCAACGCATTCGGATTACCCGCCTTCATCCAGTACCAGCCGCCAGCGGCAAGGGCGATGACAATGAGGATCAATAAGATAATTTTTTTCACAACGCGTTCCCTGTTTTCAATAGAGGCAAAAGAGTAACGCAAAATGATGACCAAATAAAAAACCCGGCGGATTTCTCACGCCGGGTCACCGTGTCATTGGCTAATGGTTAGCGCTGGCTGATCTGGTCGAAAGTACCGCCGTTAGAGAAGTGCTCTTTCTGCGCTTTCGTCCAGCCGCCGAACTCGTCATCAATGGTGAAGAGTTTCAGTTTAGGGAATACGCTTTCGTATTTCTTCGCAACGGCCGGATCGCGTGGACGATAGAAATTTTTCGCCGCAATTTCCTGGCCTTCTGGCGAATAGAGATACTTCAGGTAGGCTTCCGCCACCGCGTTGGTCTCTTTCTTCTCAACCACTTTATCGACCACAGAGACGGTCGGTTCAGCCAGAATCGATTCGCTTGGGGTCACGATCTCGAATTTGTCTTTACCCAGCTCGTGGGTCGCCAGCAGGGCTTCGTTTTCCCATGCGATCAGCACGTCGCCAATCCCGCGCTCTACAAAGGTGTTGGTGGCGCCACGCGCGCCGGAGTCCAGCACCTCAACGTTTTTATACAGCGCTTTCACGAATTCCTGCGCTTTGGCCTGGTCGCCATTGTTGTGGTGCAGCGCGTAGCCCCACGCGCCCAGGTAGTTCCAGCGAGCACCGCCAGAGCTTTTCGGGTTCGGGGTAATCACAGAAACGCCCGGTTTGATCAGGTCGTTCCAGTCTTTAATTTGTTTCGGGTTGCCTTTACGCACCAGGAAGACGATGGTCGAGGTGTATGGCGCGGAGTTATCCGGCAGGCGTTTGATCCAGTTTTTGTCGATGCGGCCACGCTCGGCGATCGCGTCGACATCGTAGGCCAGCGCCAGGGTCACCACATCGGCTTCAATACCGTTGATAACGGAGGTCGCCTGCTTGCCAGAACCACCGTGAGACTGGCGAACCACGACATTGTCACCGGTTTCCTGCTTCCAGTGTGCCGCAAACGCTTTGTTGTATTGCTCGTACAGTTCACGCGTCGGGTCGTATGACACGTTCAGTAACTGGATGTCCTTAGCCAGAACGCTGGTCGATGCCAGCAATAATGTTAAACCCACGCCCCATTTATTCATCGCCCAGCTCTCTTGTGTAGTGTTTTGATGAATGCAGCGTGCCAGAAAGCGATTCGAGGATTAAAGAATAAAAAAAGATTGGCTATAACGTAGTGGAATAAAAGAAGTGAATGAGCGGCCTGATGCCCTCACCCCAACCCTCTCCCACGGGAGAGGGAGCAACCATAAAAAACGGTAACCCAAGGGTTACCGTTTTGCATTTACCTTGCCGCCACCGGGCAACAGAGCCGATCAGTACAATTTTTTCGCGCAGTCCAGCCAGTCACCTTTGAACGGACGCTTCATGCTTTCAATGGCGTCGATGATGTCATGGTGAACCAGTTTTTCGTTCTGAATACCGACGCAGCGGCCGCCGTGACCCTGCAACAGCAGATCGATAGCGTACGCGCCCATACGGGACGCCAGGATACGGTCGTAAGGACCAGGGGAACCACCACGCTGGATGTGACCCAGTACGGTCGCGCGGGTTTCGCGTTTGGTTTCGGCTTCGATGTACTTCGCCAGCTCGTCAACGTCACAGATGTGCTCGGTGATAGCCACGATCGCGTGTTTTTTACCTTTCGCGATGCCCGCTTTGATTTCAGCCACCAGATCTTCACGACTAAATTCGACTTCTGGCACGACGATAAATTCGCAACCGCCCGCAATGGCTGCCGCCAGCGTCAGGTCACCGCAGTAACGGCCCATCACTTCAACGATAGAGATACGCTGGTGAGAAGACGAGGTGTCACGCAGACGGTCAATCGCTTCAACAACGGTACCCAGCGCAGTAAAGAAGCCGATAGTGTAGTCAGTACCTTTGATGTCGTTGTCGATGGTGCCTGGCAGGCCGATGCACGGGAAACCCATTTCGGTCAGACGTTTTGCACCCATGTAGGAGCCGTCACCACCGATAACCACCAGGGCGTCCAGGCCGCGTTTCTTCATGTTTTCGATAGCCACTTCACGAACGTGTTCATCACGGAATTCCGGGAAGCGCGCAGAACCGAGGAAAGTACCGCCACGGTTGATCATGTCAGACACGCTGTAACGGTCGAGCTGAACCATACGATCTTCATACAGGCCCAGATAACCGTCATAAACGCCAAAAACTTCCAGACCTTCCGTCAGCGCTGCACGGACAACACCACGAATTGCCGCGTTCATGCCCGGCGCATCACCGCCGCTTGTCAACACACCGATTTTCTTAATCATGACTACCTCTGAACTTAGGAATGCAAAATTGAAATCTGTTGCCGGAAGAAACTTATCGACCAACGAATACTGCAAATAGTATATCAATCCCTTCCAGCTGAATTGATTCAGGTCAGACCAAATGGCGGTAATTTATACACAAAATGCTGGCCTGGCTCACTTTTTTACAACGAATTACGAAAGCCCAACATGACCGGGTACAACCGAGCAGGGATCCTGGTGAATGATGACGTCTGAACCAGGAAAACGCTGCAAAATCGCCTGCTCGACCTGCTCAGCAATAACGTGAGCCTGTACCAGTGGCAGGTTGTCTTCCATTTCAATGTGAATCTGAATAAAGCGGGTCGGCCCTGACTGCCGCGTTCGAAGATCGTGTGCACCGCTGACGCCGGGCCATGAGGTCACGATAGAAAAAATTTCATTACGTTCTGAGTCCGGGAGGGCGCGGTCAAGCAGTGATTGCACCGCTTCATACCCCATCCGCAGGGCGCTATATAAAATATAGATACCAATCCCTAACGCAAACAACGCATCGGCCCGATGCCAGCCATACCAGGCCAGACCGAGCGCAATAAGAATAGCCCCATTCATCATAACATCAGATTGATAATGAAGCATATCTGCCCGTACAGCCTGACTTTGCGTTTTGCGAACAACCCAGCGCTGGAACGTTACCAGAACAAGTGTGCATATAAGCGCAACGATCGTCACAATCACGCCCACGCCGGGATCGTTCATCGGTGTCGGCGAGACGAGATGCTGAATGCCGGTTAAAAACAGGAAAAGCGCAGAACCGGAAATGAACATACTTTGCGCCAGCGCGGCCAGCGACTCCGCTTTGCCGTGCCCAAACGTGTGCTCTTCATCCGCTGGCTGCAGCGAATAACGCACTACCAGCAGGTTGGTCAGCGAGGCGGCAATATCCACCAGCGAGTCCACCAGCGCCGCCAGAATACTGACCGATCCGGTATACCACCACGCGAAAACCTTGATGACCAGCAAACACGACGCCATTACCGTCGCGGCCATTGCGGCCCGGCTTACCAGTCTTCCATAGGATTGATTCATAAACGCTCCTGTCATGTCATGCCGCTATTATAACGGAAGCATGGGGAGTCGAAGGATGAATAAACGGTTAACAAAAGAGAATGACAGGCAAAAAAAAACCCCACATCATGTGGGGGAAGACAGGGATGGTGTCTATGGCAAGGAAAACAGGGTTTACTGGTTACTACGGGTACTGCTATTGCTACTGAAAAACGTCGTTTCTGAGCTTCGCTGCATCCGTGCAACCTCACGCAGCTGGTCCATTCGCTGCTGATGTCTGGTGTTCAAAACCGCTTGCTGCTCGGGCGTTAGCAGGTGGAACATCTGGTTGCGGACCTTCGCCATCTCTACCTGGCGGGCAACCTGTTCCTGTGCCATTTTTTCGGCCTGAGCGCGTACAGCGCTTTCGTCAAAATTTTCTGCGGTGACAAGGCGATGCATTGTCTCCATTTCGCTAACATTAACAGGGGGCTGGTCGTGTCGTGCCCTCTGCATCAGATCTCGCATCTGTTGACGCTGATGTTCGGTTAAACTAATGCCGTCAAACATATGGCTTTGGCTGCTGTTCTGCGTTGCGCCCTCTTGTAAGGGACTGTTATCGCTGATAATAGCTACAGCAGCCTGGCTAAACGCACTGAACGCCAGCGTTGAGGCCATGACGGCAGCGGTAACTTTGCGCATCACTTGCTCCCAAAATCTTTCGTGTCGCGATTCAACGAGAGACAGTCTACGATTCAGGCTGCAAACATGCGTCAGGGGGTGTAAAACAACGTAAAGTCATGGATTAGACAGCCTTGATGTCGTAATTTCTGCCTCGGAGGTATTTAAACAATGAATAAAATCCTGTTAGTTGATGATGACCGAGAGCTCACATCCCTTTTAAAGGAGTTGCTCGACATGGAAGGTTTCAATGTCCTGGTTGCCCATGATGGCGAGCAGGCGCTGAGTCTCCTTGACGACAGCATCGATTTACTTTTGCTCGACGTGATGATGCCGAAGAAAAACGGCATTGATACGTTGAAAGAGCTTCGCCAGACACACCAGACTCCCGTTATTATGCTGACCGCGCGCGGCAGCGAACTTGACCGCGTACTCGGCCTTGAGCTGGGCGCGGATGACTATTTACCGAAGCCGTTTAACGACCGTGAACTGGTTGCCCGTATTCGCGCTATCCTGCGTCGTTCCCACTGGAGCGAGCAGCAGCAAAATACCGACAACAGCTCACCCACCCTTGAAGTCGACTCCCTGAGCCTGAACCCGGGCCGTCAGGAAGCGAGCTTTGATGGCCAGACGCTGGAACTGACCGGCACGGAGTTCACCCTGCTGTATCTGCTGGCGCAGCACCTCGGCCAGGTGGTATCGCGTGAGCATCTAAGTCAGGAAGTGCTGGGCAAACGTCTGACCCCGTTTGACCGCGCCATCGATATGCACATCTCTAACCTGCGCCGTAAGTTGCCGGAGCGTAAAGACGGTCATCCATGGTTTAAAACCCTGCGTGGTCGCGGTTATCTGATGGTTTCCGCTTCATGATAGGAAGCTTAACCGCCCGCATCTTCGCCATCTTCTGGCTGACGCTGGCACTGGTTTTAATGCTCGTACTGATGTTGCCAAAACTCGACTCACGCCAGATGACGGAGCTTCTCGACAGCGAGCAACGTCAGGGCGTGATGATCGAGCAGCACGTGGAAGCCGAGCTGGCAAACGATCCGCCGAACGATTTAATGTGGTGGCGAAGGCTGTTTCGCGCTATCGACAAGTGGGCGCCGCCCGGACAACGCCTGCTGCTGGTGACCAGCGAAGGCCGCGTCATTGGGGCCGATCGCAATGAAATGCAGATTATCCGCAACTTCATTGGCCAGGCGGATAACGCCGACCATCCCCAGAAGAAGAAATATGGCCGCGTAGAGATGGTGGGGCCTTTCTCCGTCAGAGACGGAGAGGATAATTATCAGCTCTACCTGATCCGTCCGGCGAGCAACTCCCAGTCTGATTTTATCAACCTGCTGTTTGACCGCCCTCTCCTGCTGCTGATTGTCACCATGCTGGTCAGCTCGCCGCTGCTGTTATGGCTGGCGTGGAGCCTGGCAAAACCAGCACGTAAGCTGAAGAATGCTGCCGATGAAGTGGCGCAGGGTAACCTGCGACAACACCCTGAACTGGAAGCCGGACCGCAGGAGTTCCTTGCCGCCGGAACCAGTTTTAACCAGATGGTGAGCGCTCTCGATCGCATGATGACCGCACAGCAACGTCTGCTGTCGGATATCTCGCACGAGCTGCGTACCCCGCTTACGCGCTTGCAGCTTGGCACCGCGCTGCTGCGCCGCCGCAGCGGTGAGAGCAAAGAGCTGGAGCGTATTGAAACGGAAGCTCACCGCCTGGACAGCATGATCAACGACCTGCTGGTCATGTCGCGCAATCAGCAGAAAAATGCGCTGGTCAGCGAAACGGTGAAAGCGAATCATCTCTGGCATGAAGTGCTGGATAACGCGGCGTTCGAAGCGGAACAGATGGGTAAATCCTTCACCGTCAACTTTCCGCCGGGCCCGTGGCCGCTGTACGGTAACCCCAACACGCTGGAAAGCGCGCTGGAGAACATCGTGCGTAACGCCCTGCGCTACTCACATACGAAGATTGAGGTGGCGTTCTCGGTGGATAAAGACGGGATCACCATCATCGTGGACGACGACGGTCCTGGAGTCAGCCCGGAAGACCGCGAGCAGATTTTCCGTCCGTTCTACCGTACCGACGAAGCGCGCGACCGGGAATCGGGTGGCACGGGGCTGGGTCTGGCGATTGTTGAAACCGCCATGCAGCAGCACCGCGGCTGGGTTAAAGCCGACGACAGCCCGCTGGGTGGACTACGGTTAACGCTGTGGCTACCGTTGTATAAGCGTTCGTAGTTTCCCCTCACCCCGCCCCTCTCCCCTTTGGGGAGAGGGTTAGGGTGAGGGGCAGTTACTTCCCCCACAATCTCCGCGAATTATCCTCGATCTTGCTGCTTAAACGCCGCTTCTGCATCGTTCTCGTCCAGCTGGTCGATAACCCCGCCGCCGACAGCAGGCGGTGATACTGCTCGTCATCAAACGGCATATGCCAGGCAATGGCGCAGGCGTCATAAATAGACACATCACTCAGGCGTGATGCCAGCTCAAGCGGGGCGTCCGCTGAAACCTGCCCTGCCAGCACCACGCGGTACAGCCAGCCGGTTTTGCCTGCTGTTTGCAGCTGGGCAGACATATCCTGAATACCGAAGTGGAAGTTGAGCTTGAAGCACGGCGAGCGTGGCTGCGTCACCTGAATCAGGGCATCGCCCCAGCGGTAGATATCACCTATAAACACGTTCTTTTCGGTGAGCCCTTCGGTAGAGAGATTCTCGCCAAACGCGGGAGCGACGAAGAGGTCCGCCTGCTCGGGGAACTCGGTTTTCCAGTACTGATAGTGTTCGCGCGGGTAGTGGCACAGCGCGCGATCAGGCCCGCCGTGGATTTTCTTTTCGGCCTGCTCGTCACCCGCAAGCCCGAGGTCGGTTAACGTCAGCTCACCGTCGACCTGAATTTTGGCGATGGCACTCGGGCGGCTGCCGTCGTACTCCCTTACCTTGCCTGTAAATACATTCACCGGATAATGCATCGCTGCTCCTTTCTGCAGATACAAAAAAAGCGAGTCATCAGACTCGCTTCTCACAGGCGTCAATGCAACCTTATTTTTTAGCAGCGAAACGTGCTGCTGCTTCGTCCCAGTTCACCACGTCCCAGAAGGCTTTGATGTAGTCCGGACGACGGTTCTGGAATTTCAGGTAGTAAGCGTGTTCCCACACGTCCAGACCCACGATTGGGAAGCCGGATGCGCCAGAGATCGCTTCACCCATCAGCGGGGAGTCCTGGTTAGCAGTAGACACTACCGCCAGCTTGTCGCCTTTCAGAACCAGCCACGCCCAGCCAGAGCCGAAACGGGTTGCAGCAGCTTTTTCGAATTCCGCTTTGAAGTTGTCAACAGAACCGAAGTCGCGCTCGATAGCCGCTTTCAGGTCGCCCTGCAGGGTGGTACCGGTCTTCAGGCCTTTCCAGAACAGGCTGTGGTTAGCGTGACCGCCAGCGTTGTTACGCAGAACGGTTTTCTTGTCCGCTGGCAGCTGGTCCAGCTTGGTGATCAGCTCTTCAGCAGACAGGTTAGCGAACTCTGGCAGGCTTTCCAGCGCGGCGTTCGCGTTGTTCACATAGGTCTGGTGGTGTTTAGTGTGATGGATTTCCATCGTCTGCTTGTCGAAATGCGGTTCCAGTGCGTCGTAGGCATACGGCAGGGATGGCAGTGTATAACTCATAATCCTCTCCATTATTGTCGGGCGGCACAGCTGTTAATGCCGCGTAAGCAGTTGGTTCATTATAGTTAATTAAATGATATTGAAAATGATTATCAATGCCGTAGTTTTTATAAGGTTATTCGCATTCTGACAAAAGCCAAAATGGGTAATTCACTCAGGAGGTTAACGGAAGATGCTGCCGCGATGACGACAGCATTGTCGGGTTAGTTTTGTTCTGCCACCAGCAGCGCATACGTGTCTGGCTCCAGAGCCTTAAAGATGTGCGGCTGGTCGGCGGGGTAGCAGATGTAATCCCCGGCAGCGAGCTCTTCCGCCGCGTCGAGCAGGCCGACCAGGGCCCGTCCCTGCGTCACAATAATATGCTCTACTGCGCCAGAGGAATGCGGTTGGGAAATACGATCGGCACCTGGCTGAGTCATCAGCAAGTAGACATCCCGCCGTGCGCCCGGTGGACATGCGGCGAGCAAAATGGCTTCATAGTTTGCCTGCCCGGCGACCACTTTCGTTCCTTCACCACGGCGGATCACCTGCGTGGTCGGTAGCTGCGGCTCAAGCAGGCGGGCGAAAGGTATATCCAGCGCCACGCAAAGCGACCACAGCGTTTCCAGGCTAGGGTTACCGTTGCCGGACTCCAGTTGGGAAAGGGTGGATTTAGCGATCCCGGCACGGCGGGCAATTTCCGCCAGTGAAAGCCCGGTTCGCAGACGTTCCCGCACCAGACTTTTAGCGATCAGGCTGATTGGCT
Organism: Enterobacter asburiae; assembly: GCF_008080435.1. Lineage (GTDB taxonomy): Bacteria > Pseudomonadota > Gammaproteobacteria > Enterobacterales > Enterobacteriaceae > Enterobacter > Enterobacter asburiae_C. The sequence goes on from NZ_VRKN01000016.1 coordinate 52,715, forward strand.
GCGTCATATAACGGCCTCTTTGTTCTATAAATCGAACGAATCGTTCATCTTGAAAAACACTTCTGTTGCGTTCATTATAATGGATACACGTTCGATATGGCTAAAAATGTATGAAGCATCATCTCTCTTGCCTGAAAGGCGACACCATAAAAGCAATCATCCTGGTCTGCCTCGCGGTCGGCGTGGTCGGGATGTCATACGGCTCCCTGGCGATGGCCTACGGTTTCCCGGTCTGGGTACCGTTTGTACTCTCCATCACCGTACTCGCAGGCGCGTCAGAGTTTATGTTTATCGGCATTGTGGCAAGCGGCGGTAACCCGCTGGCGGCCGCAGCGGCGGGGTTGCTGGTCAACGCGCGGCACGTGCCGTTTGGCGTGACGGTGCGTGAACTGGTGGGTAAACGTGGCCTGAGCCTTTTGGGCTGCCACATCATGAACGACGAAAGCGTGGTGTTTGGCCTGTCGCAAAAAACAGCCGAGCAGCGCAAAGCCGCTTACTGGCTATGTGGGTTAGGCGTGGCGATTATCTGGCCGCTGGGGGCATTGCTGGGTGCGATGGTCGGCAAATTACTACCGGATCCGGAAACCATCGGGCTGGACGCGGTATTCCCGGCGATTTTGCTGGCGTTAGTGGTGCCTGCGTTTAAAAACCGTACTACGCTGATCCGCGCCTGTAGCGGTGCGGTGTTGTCGCTGGCCGCCGTGCCGTTTGCACCGGTGGGCTTGCCGGTGCTGCTCTCTTTACTGGGTCTCGCTGCGAGGAAAAAATAATGGGAAATATGACGTTTTTTATTCTCGGCATCGCCATTTTGTCTGCGGGAACGTATCTGATGCGTCTTGGCGGGGCGAAACTGGGGAACAGGCTGGCACTGTCAGAACGCTCTCAGGCGCTGCTTTCGGACGCGGCAACGGTGCTGCTGTTTTCCGTCGCGCTGGCGACGACGTTTTATGAAGGTGAACATTTCGCAGGAATGGCGCGCGTGCTGGGCGTGGCATTTGCGGTGTTTCTGGCCTGGAGAAAGATGCCGTTAATTGTGGTGATCGTCGCAGCAGCGGTGGTGACGGCGTTACTGCGCCTGGCGGGCATAAACTAAAAAAGCGCCCCGAGGGCGCTCTTTCGACGGTGTGACAGCTTATTTATTCAGTTCAGCGGTCATGTGTACGCGGTTACCGGAGAATGCCTGGGTAATTTTGTAAGATGACGCGCCGGCTTCCTGAGCCTGAGCCGCGATTTTAGCTTCTGCGCCATCAATGGTTGACGCGGTTGCGGTCACGGTCTGTGCAGCGAAAGAACCGAAAGACGTAGCCAGAGCGATTACAGCGACAAAAGTTTTGATGCTTTTCATAATATAAACCCTTTCGTTAAGTTGTTCAGGTAAGGCACCGTGCCTTGATGAGATAAATACTAGACCTCATCCCGAACAACTAAAAGCGGAAGGATTTGCTATTATCATTCAAAATTACTGATTAACAATTAACCGCTGCGGATGGGTATAAATCGTCGCCCTTCCCGGCTTGCAGAAGCCCACCAGCGTCAGGTTGCAGCGCTCCGCCACCTCCACCGCCAGCGTCGTTGCGGCTGAGACCGCAAACAGAATTTCCACACCGCACATCGCGGATTTTTGCACCATCTCATAGCTGGCGCGGCTGGAAACGAGTGCCGCCCCCTGCTGCCAGAGATCGCTTTCCCGCGCACGGCGGCCAAGCAGCTTATCCAGCGCCACATGGCGGCCAACGTCCTCATGCCCCCCGGCAATATCCCCCGACGGCAACACCCATGCCGCCGCGTGCGTGCAGCCGCTCAGCTGGCCGATGGGCTGCACATCGTTCAGGTGCTCGAGCGCATGGTCGAGGTGAGCCAAATTAAAGGTCTGAGTAAACGGCAGTGGCGCAACGGGTTTGCCAATATCATTGAGCTGCTCAACGCCACATACGCCGCAGCCGGTACGCCCGGCCAGCGCGCGGCGGCGCTCTTTCAGCCCCATAAAGCGGCGGCTGGAGAGTTCGATTTGCACTTCAAGGCCGTTACACGCCTGCACCACGTCCATGCCGTAGATCTCCTGCGGATGGTCAATGATGCCTTCCGAGAGGGAAAAACCGATGGCGAACAGCTCAAGATCTTTCGGCGAAGCCATCATCACCACATGCGAGATACCGTTGTAAACGAGCGCAACGGGCACTTCTTCCGCCAGAAAATCGGGCGTGGCATGGGTGATGTGGGTCGGTCTGTGTACCGACAGTTCCACAATGCCTGCAGGCAGTGGTGACGAGTGGGGAGCACGGTTTTGTTTAGACACAGCGGTATTCCTGAACAACCACGGAGGTGAGCCTGCTATTCCAGCATAATCCACAGGCTTTACGCATAGTATGGATCAACTTTTCAACAATCATTCTCCTACTCATTCAGAAGGGGTGCAACCCGACACCTGCTACACCCCTTTAACATGCAGAGCTGTTAATGTGATCAATATCACACTTTATAATCAACATGGTGATAATACGTTCACTTTGTATTAACGCCATTAGAACAGCTGTGCCGACATTGTGGTATTCTGATGATATCCCTCGTGGAATTGAGGGATTAACGCAAATTTTTTCCTTTGCGGTCATTCTTCAGCCGCGAAGTCAAAACTACATATGTAAGCAATGTCGAAACAAGGAGTGACCCATGCAGGTCAGCAGAAGGCAGTTCTTTAAGATCTGCGCTGGCGGTATGGCAGGCACCACGGCAGCGGCACTGGGCTTTGCGCCCGGCGTAGCGCTGGCGGAAACGCGGCAGTATAAACTGCTGCGCACCCGTGAAACCCGTAATACCTGTACGTACTGCTCTGTCGGTTGCGGGCTGTTGATGTATAGCCTCGGCGACGGTGCTAAAAACGCCAAAGCGTCTATTTTCCATATCGAAGGCGACCCGGATCATCCGGTCAACCGCGGCGCATTGTGCCCGAAAGGGGCCGGTCTGGTGGACTTTATCCACTCCGAAAGCCGCCTCAAATTCCCTGAATATCGCGCGCCTGGCTCCGACAAATGGCAGCAAATCAGCTGGGAAGAGGCGTTCGACCGCATCGCAAAACACATTAAAGAAGACCGCGATGCCAACTTTGTTGAGAAGAACGCCGACGGCATCACGGTCAACCGCTGGCTCTCCACCGGGATGCTGTGTGCCTCTGCTTCCAGCAACGAAACCGGTTATTTAACCCAGAAATTTACGCGCGCACTCGGTATGCTCGCGGTCGACAACCAGGCGCGTGTCTGACACGGACCAACGGTAGCAAGTCTTGCTCCAACATTTGGTCGCGGTGCGATGACCAACCACTGGGTCGACATCAAGAACGCCAACCTCATTGTGGTGATGGGCGGTAACGCCGCTGAAGCGCACCCTGTCGGGTTCCGCTGGGCGATGGAAGCCAAAATCCACAACGGTGCGAAACTGATTGTGATCGATCCCCGCTTTACGCGTACTGCGTCAGTGGCGGATTTCTACACCCCTATTCGTTCAGGTACTGACATCACTTTCCTGTCAGGCGTATTGCTGTACCTGATGACCAACGAAAAATATAACCGCGAATACACCGAAGCCTATACCAACGCCAGCCTGATCGTGCGTGAGGATTACCACTTCGAAGATGGCCTGTTCAGCGGTTACGACGCCGAAAAACGCAAATACGATAAAACCAGCTGGAACTACGAGCTGGATGAGAAAGGCTTTGCGAAGCGCGATACCACCCTGCAACATCCGCGCTGCGTGTGGAACCTGCTGAAAGAGCACGTATCCCGCTACACGCCGGAGGTTGTCGAAAACATCTGCGGTACGCCGAAGGCAGACTTCCTGAAGGTGTGCGAGCTTATCGCCGAAACCAGCGCGAAAGATAAAACCGCGTCGTTCCTGTACGCACTCGGCTGGACGCAGCACTCCATCGGCGCGCAGAACATCCGTACCATGGCGATGGTTCAGCTCCTGCTCGGCAACATGGGGATGGCAGGCGGCGGCGTAAACGCCCTGCGCGGCCACTCCAACATTCAGGGTCTGACCGACCTCGGCCTGCTGTCTCAAAGCCTGCCGGGTTATATGAACCTGCCAAGCGAGAAACAGACCGATCTGCAAACCTACCTGACGGCCAGCACGCCTAAACCGCTGCTCGAAGGCCAGGTAAACTACTGGGGCAACTATCCGAAGTTCTTCGTCTCGATGATGAAAGCCTTCTTCGGAGACAAAGCGACGGCTGAAAACAGCTGGGGCTTTGACTGGCTGCCGAAGTGGGACAAAGGTTACGACGTTCTGCAGTATTTCGAGATGATGCACCAGGGCAAAGTGAACGGCTATCTGTGCCAGGGCTTTAACCCGGTTGCCTCGTTCCCGAACAAGAACAAGGTCGTTGAGTCTCTGTCGAAACTGAAGTTCCTGGTGACGATTGACCCGCTCAATACCGAGACCTCAACCTTCTGGCAGAACCACGGTGAATCGAACGACGTCGATCCATCGAAGATTCAGACCGAAGTGTTCCGTCTGCCATCGACCTGCTTCGCGGAAGAGAACGGTTCTATCGTCAACTCCGGCCGCTGGCTGCAGTGGCACTGGAAAGGCGCAGACGCCCCGGGCATCGCCATGAACGACGGCGAGATCCTGGCCGGTATCTTCTTACGCCTGCGTAAGATGTATGCGGCAGAAGGCGGCGCGAACCCGGAACCGGTGCTGAACATGAGCTGGAACTACTCGACGCCGGAAAACCCAGCGCCGGAAGAAGTGGCGATGGAGAGCAACGGTAAGGCGCTGGCGGATGTTATCGACCCGGCCACTGGCACAGTGCTGGCGAAGAAAGGCGATCAGCTCAGCACCTTCGCACACCTGCGCGATGACGGTACCACGTCAAGCGGCTGCTGGATCTTCGCCGGTAGCTGGACGCCGAAGGGCAACCAGATGGCCAACCGCGATAACGCCGACCCGTCGGGCCTTGGCAATACGCTGGGCTGGGCATGGGCGTGGCCGCTCAACCGCCGCATCCTCTATAACCGCGCGTCCGCTGACCCGCAGGGCAACCCGTGGGATCCGAAGCGTCAGCTTCTGAAGTGGGACGGCGCGAAGTGGGGCGGCGTGGATATTCCGGACTACAGCACTGCCGCACCAGGCAGCGACGTTGGGCCGTTTATCATGCAGCCTGAAGGGATGGGACGTCTGTTTGCTATCGATAAGATGGCGGAAGGTCCGTTCCCGGAACACTACGAGCCGTTTGAGACGCCGCTGGGCACCAACCCGCTGCACCCGAACGTGGTCTCTAACCCGGCAGCCCGTATCTTTAAGGGCGATTTAGAAGCGCTGGGTAAAAAGGACAAGTTCCCGTATGTGGGCACCACCTATCGTCTGACCGAACACTTCCACTACTGGACCAAGCACGCGCTGCTTAACGCCATCGCGCAGCCGGAACAGTTTGTGGAGATCGGCGAGAAGCTGGCGGGCAAGCTCGGCATTGCCCATGGCGATACCGTGAAGGTCTCCTCGAATCGAGGCTATATCAAAGCCAAGGCGGTGGTGACCAAGCGTATTCGCACGCTGAACGTTCACGGTCAGCAGGTGGACACCATCGGTATCCCGATCCACTGGGGTTACGAGGGCGTGGCGAAGAAAGGGTTCATTGCGAACACCCTGACGCCGTTCGTCGGCGATGCGAACACGCAGACGCCGGAGTTTAAGGCCTTCCTCGTGAACGTGGAAAAGGTGTAACGGAGACGACTTATGGCTTATCAATCTCAAGACATTATCCGTCGTTCCGCGACTAACGGTTTCACGCCCGCGCCTCAGGCGCGGGACCACCAGCAGGAAGTGGCGAAGCTTATCGACGTGACCACCTGTATCGGCTGCAAAGCCTGTCAGGTGGCGTGTTCGGAGTGGAACGACCTCCGTGACGAAGTGGGTCACAACGTCGGGGTGTACGACAACCCGGCGGACCTGACCGCCAAGTCCTGGACGGTGATGCGTTTCTCGGAAGTGGAGCAGAACGACAAACTGGAATGGCTTATCCGCAAAGACGGCTGTATGCACTGTGCGGATCCGGGCTGCCTGAAAGCGTGCCCGTCAGAAGGGGCTATCATTCAGTATGCCAACGGTATCGTCGACTTCCAGTCCGAGCAGTGCATCGGCTGCGGCTACTGCATCGCAGGCTGTCCGTTCGACGTACCGCGACTGAACCCGGAAGACAACCGCGTCTACAAATGTACGCTGTGTGTCGACCGTGTGAACGTCGGTCAGGAGCCTGCATGCGTGAAGACCTGCCCAACCGGCGCTATCCACTTTGGCTCCAAAGAGGATATGAAAACGCTGGCGGCAGAGCGCGTGGGCGAGCTGAAAACCCGTGGTTACGACAATGCAGGCCTGTACGATCCGGCCGGGGTTGGCGGTACGCACGTGATGTACGTGCTGCACCACGCCGACAAGCCGAACCTGTATCACGGTCTGCCGGAGAACCCGGAAATCAGCGCCACCGTGAAGTTCTGGAAAGGCATCTGGAAACCGCTGGCAGCGGTCGGTTTTGCTGCCACCTTCGCAGCAAGTATCTTCCACTACGTCGGCGTTGGTCCGAACCGCGCGGAAGAGGAAGACGACAACCTGCATGAAGAGAAAGACGAGGTGCGCAAATGAGAAAACGTGACACCATCGTGCGCTACACCGCGCCGGAACGCATCAACCACTGGGTCACCGCCTTCTGCTTCATGCTGGCGGCGATAAGCGGGCTGGGGTTCTTCTTCCCGTCCTTCAACTGGCTGATGCAGATCATGGGGACACCACAGCTGGCACGCATACTGCACCCGTTTGTGGGCGTCATCATGTTCGCGTCGTTCATCATCATGTTTTTCCGCTACTGGCACCATAACCTAATCAATCGGGATGATATCTTTTGGGCGAAGAATATTCGTAAGATCGTCGTCAACGAGGAAGTGGGTGATACCGGGCGTTATAACTTCGGCCAGAAATGCGTATTCTGGGCGGCGATTATCTTCCTGGTCCTGTTGCTGGTGAGCGGCGTGATCATCTGGCGTCCGTACTTTGCGCCTGCTTTCTCAATCCCGGTGATCCGATTCGCGCTGATGCTGCATTCATTTGCCGCAGTGGCGCTAATTGTGGTTATCATGGTGCATATCTACGCCGCCCTTTGGGTGAAAGGCACCATTACCGCGATGGTGGAAGGATGGGTAACCAGTACGTGGGCGAAGAAACATCACCCGCGCTGGTACCGAGAGGTCCGCCAGAAACAGGAAAAGTCATCTGAATGAGTATTCGCATAATCCCGCAAGATGAGCTGGGGTCGAGCGAGAAACGCACGGCGGATTATATTCCGCCGTTGTTATTCCCCAGACTCAAGAACCTCTACAACCGCCGCGCAGAGCGTCTGCGCGAGCTGGCAGAGAACAACCCGCTGGGCGATTTTCTGCGTTTTGCCGCGCTGGTTGCCCACGCGCAGGAAGTGGTGCTGTACGATCACCCGCTGCAAATGGATCTGACCGCGCGCATCAAAGAAGCCAACGTGCAGGGCAAGCCGCCGCTGGACATTCACGTCCTGCCGCGCGACAAGCACTGGCAAAAGCTGCTGCATTCGCTGATTGCCGAGCTGAAGCCGGAGATGAGCGGTACCGCGCTGGCGGTTATCGAGAATCTGGAAAAAGCCTCTGACCTGGAGCTGGAAGAGATGGCGAGCGCGCTGTTCGCGTCCGACTTCTCGCTGGTGAGCAGCGATAAAGCGCCGTTTATCTGGGCTGCGCTGTCGCTCTACTGGGCGCAAATGGCAAGCCTGATCCCCGGTAAAGCCCGCGCCGAATACGGCGAGGCGCGTCAGTTCTGCCCGGTCTGCGGCTCAATGCCGGTCTCCAGCATGGTGCAAATCGGCACCACTCAGGGGCTGCGCTACCTGCACTGCAACCTGTGTGAAACCGAGTGGCACGTGGTGCGCATCAAGTGCAGCAACTGCGAGCAGACCCGCGATCTGAACTACTGGTCGCTGGAAAATGAAGAAGCGGCAGTGAAAGCCGAAAGCTGCGGCGACTGCGGCACTTACCTGAAGATTCTGTACCAGGAAAAAGACCCGAAAGTCGAAGCGGTGGCCGACGATCTCGCCTCGCTGATTCTGGATGCGAAGATGGAGCAGGAGGGCTTTGCCCGCAGCTCTATCAACCCGTTCCTGTTCCCAGGTGAAGGGGAGTAATTTCCATTTAGCCCGGTCAGCCTCTTTGCTGCCGGGCTAATTACTGCGAAAGTGCAGGGATAACATGTTGCGGATCGTTGGCAATAGCACGTAGCAGCGCTTTAGCCGGCCCAGTAGGCGAACGTCTGCCTTGTTCCCAGTTACGCAGTGTATCGACACTAACAGAAATTAAATTCGCGAATTTACTCTGCGATAGCCCGGACGCCTGACGGATTTCTTTGATTTTCATCGCATCGATTTGAAAAGTACGTGACGGTTCACGTTTGCCCTCAGCGATTTCGTTCATTTGCGCCAGGCTTTGGGTTAACCGCTCAAAGAGTGCCTTGTCCATTTACCACCTCTCAATCATCTTTCTCAGTACGGCTTTTTCACTCGCAGACAGGTCATCTTTAATCCCTTTGCGATAGATGAGCAGCAGCCTGATTTCAAGCTCACGCGTGCGATGAAAATAGATCACCCTGACTCCACCACGCTTTCCCCTGCCTCCTGAAAGCCAACGAATCTTTCGTAGGCCTCCCGTATTTTGGATCAGATCGCCATAATCAGGTTGCGTTGCCAGGAAAACCTGAAACTTATGGTATTCCTCGTCATCCAGTAACGTTTTGACGTCTTCTGTGAAAATATCCGTTTCAATGAATAGCATAAATTATACGCCATTGACTTATAGTAGCAAACATCCAATGTACGTCAATGACGTACCCCTAATATGAGTTACGTTATTGCGATTTTGGTTACTTATCCATCTGTTTCATCAAGTGATGTTAGTTTCTGCGAGCCGTTTTCCAGATCACTGGTTTCACACAATTTGATGTTTTCTTCTGCATTAAACCAGGTTATAAGACTGTGTATTCATACAGCAAAAGGACGCCGCCATGGCTCTTGAAAAGGGTATTGATAAGCTTGTTCAAGATTTTATTGCTGCAGGAAGACCTTCCTCGCGAAAGCAAAATATTGATGACCGGAGGGCTGGGTATGTCGCCAGCACAGAACTGGCCGGAGAGACAGAAGCTCGCGTCCAGGTTGAAACGCATGTTCTTGAAGGTATGACCTTTCGGGTATTTTCGCCCCTCAATGCACCAGAAACACTACCTGCAGCCATCTACTATCACGGTGGATGCTTTATCAGCGGCGGCTTTGATACCCATGACAATCAACTCCGTCAGTTAGCCTACTATGGCAATTGCCGGGTGGTTGCGATTCAGTACAGGTTGGCACCGGAACATACCTTCCCCGCCGCGCATGACGATGCAGAAAGAGGTGCGGATCTGGTCTGGCAATATGCAGGCAAATTAGGCGTAGATAAGAACCGGCTCACCCTCTGTGGAGACAGCGCAGGAGGGCATCTGGCGCTGGTAACGGCGCTGAGGCTTAAGGTTAAAGGGCTGTGGCAACCTGTGCAGCTTATTCTTATCTATCCCATGCTCGACGCCACGGCCAGTTTTGAAAGTTATGCCCTTAATGGCACGGATTATATTATCACCCGCGATACCCTGCTCAGCGGGTATGAAATGTATCTCGCAGAGACTGATCGCCAGCATCCGGAAGCCAGCCCGCTGTGGCGCGATGATTTTTACGGACTTCCGCCAGTGCACATCATTACCGCAGAGTACGATCCGCTGTGCGATGAGGGAGAAATGTTGTATCAGCATCTGACTGAGCAGGGTGTGAAGTGTATCGCTCAGCGCTGGCTGGGCGTCATCCATGGCTTCTTTCAGCTTGGCGGCGTCAGCCAGTCAGCGCGAGACGTTATGCGGGATATCGCCGGGCGGATCAAGCACGCCCGAGGTGAATGAACAGGAGATTACTCCTCCTCGTTCCCACCCTCTTCATACGCGCCATACGGCTTCGCCGGAAGAACGATATAGGTGCCTTCAAACACCGCACCCGGTGTTTTATCGCCAAACAGCTCGACCTGCATTTGTACGCGGGCTTTGCGGCCACGAGCCAGACGGTCAAGATCGCCGCCCAGTGACCCCAGATCGGCCACGGCGCTCGGCTTGCCGCTTATTGGTGCGCTATAGCGAATGTGGGCATCAGCAAGAATGATTGTGCCACCCAGATGGCGCTCGCGCAGCATCAGCCAGATAAGCCCCCAGCCGGTGAGCGTGGCCAGTGAGAAAAGACTTCCGGCAAACAGGGTGTGGTGCGGGTTCTGATTGCCAGTTTCCGGCATGGTGGTAATAAATTTTTGTCCGGTGTACTGCTGAATGCGCACGCCCATTTTTTCACTGAGCGGAATGTGCTGATACCAGGCCTGCTGCAGCTGACCACACCAGTCGGCGCGATGAAGAATATCATCCAGCGTGGCGATGGGTTTAATCATCAAAAAATGACGAATCGGCGTGGTTTGCGGGGTCGTGATTTCCCCCTGATTCACAAAACCGAGTTTGGCGAAGAATTCTACGGCATCTTCGCGGGCGCTACAGGTGACGCGCTTCACCCCTTCCTGACGGGCGACGGATTCCAGCGTCATGGCCATCAGGGTGCCGAGCCCTTTGTCCTGCACGGAAGGATGAACCGCCATAAAGCGAATAGACGCTTCGTTATCGGCGTTAATATACAAACGCCCGACGGCGACGAGGTTGCCCTCTTCGTCCATCACCATCTGATGGTGGGCCATCGCGTCCCAGGCGTCGCGTTCAGAGCCTTTTGGCTGATGCAGTGGCTTGCGCAGCATTTCCCAGCGGAACTGGTAATAAGCGTCTAACTCTTCTTCCGTTTGCGGTACTCGAAGGTGATACATAGCTGTACTCTCTCTTGTTACCCGCGGCCACGCCGCCAGTTGGCTCATACCTGGAGCCAGAATGTGACGGGGCCATCGTTCACCAGCGAAACCTGCATATCTGCAGCGAATCGTCCGGTTTGCGTATTCATTTCCTGCTGGCGACAACGCTCAACAAAGTACTCGTAAAGTTCTTCTGCACGATCCGGCGCGGCGCCTTTAGAGAAACTCGGGCGCATGCCGCGCTCGGTATCCGCTACCAGCGTAAACTGGGAAACCACCAGCACGCTGCCGCCCGCCTGCTGGACGTTCAGGTTCATCTTACCTTCCGCATCGCTGAAAATACGGTAGCCCAGCACGCGCTCACACAAGCGGTTGGCTTTCTGTTCGTCATCATCCTTTTCGACACCTAACAACACCAAAAGTCCTGGGCCAATTTCACCCGTCACCTCTCCCTCCACGGTGACGCTGGCACGGGTTACGCGCTGTATCAATGCAATCATGGTTGGTCTGCTTCTTGTTGTTTTTCAGCTGCTGCTGCTTTTTTAAGTTCGCGGTATATACCGAGAGTGACAGTTATTTCGGCACCAAGCAAGACGATACACCAGGTCCAGTAGACCCAGACAAACAAAATGGGGATCACCGCCAGCACGCCGTAAATCAGCTGATAGGACGGAAACATGGTGATGTAGAGGGCAAACCCTTTTTTACCGAGCTCAAAAAGCAACGCCGCCACCAGCGCCCCCACGACCGCATCACGGTTGGGCACGCGCGTGGTCGGCACGACGCTATAGAGCAGCCAGAACGAAAGCCACGACAGGATCAACGGAAAGATGCGAAGCGCATTATCAATAACGCCGTTTAAATCACTCGCCCAGCGCAAGGAAAGAAGATACGAACTGATTGCTAGGCTCGCCCCGGCCAGCAGCGGTCCCAGCGTGAGAATCATCCAGTACACGGCAAAGGAATACACCTTTGGCCGCGCTTTTTTACTCCGCCAGATAGTGTTCAGCGCGTTATCGATGGCATACATCAACAGCAGCGCAGTGACGATAAGACCGCATGCCCCTACAGCCGTCATCTTGCTGGAATTGGCTACAAACTGCTCAATGTAGTTCTGGATGACATCCCCGGTTGCAGGAATGAAATTCGCGAAGACAAAATGACGAAGCTGCAGGCTCACGTCCGCAAACATCGGAAAGGCGGAAAACAGGGCAAAGATGACCGCCACCAGCGGCACTAATGAGAGCAACGACACATAGGCGAGGTTACCCGCCAGTGTGGTCATGTTGTCCTCATCAATACGGTGCCAGAGCAGTTTCAGCCAGGCCCTCAGCGGGCGAGTATGATGCGTGGCTTTTTGATGAACGGTTTTTAGCATAGCTGCTTCGCGAAGTAGTTTGGTATCGTCTCTTTTCCGGTCACCAGAATTGACGTTATACCCAACTGGTTAGCTCCCTCTATATTATCGGCGTTGTCGTCGAAAAAGACCGCATCGGCCGCGGTGAATCCCTCTGACTGCAGAACAGCCTGATAAATTCGCGCTTCAGGTTTACGCATCCCCATCTCCTGCGAAAGATAGATCTTATCGGCAGCCGCCTTAACTTCAGGGTATTCCTCAGGCCAGAACGTGGTGTGCAGACGGTTGGTATTTGACAACACAACGACCCGATGGCCCTGCTCGCGAAGCTTATGCATGATGTCGATCACTTCAGGCCGGATGGCGACAAATACTGCCTGCCAGCCGTGTGAAAACTGCTCGTAGCTTAACGGTAGATCCATCTCCTGACAGAAACGTTCAGCAAACTCTTCATCGCCGATCTCGCCGCGTTCATGCTGACGAAAGGTCTCGCCCATCGCGAAATTCTGCTTCAATGTCGCCAGCGGAACGCGGCTAAAGTCGCTCCATGCGCCCAGCACGCGATTAAAATCGATATCGACGATTACGTTTCCTAAATCAAAGATATAAAGCATGTTTATCTCCTGCTCGCCGTGGAGAGGTAACTGTAGCGGGAATAAAGAGATTTGACTATGCGTGCTGTCTAAGGTGTGCGATCGATTTCTACGGCGCGTTTTTACGACAGTAAAGTGAAGGGACGTTTGACGCGGCAAAAATCCATGCCCCCCGATACTCATCGATCATCAGGCTCAACTCTCTTCCCGGCGTGCGATAAAAACCCGGCAGCGTTGCGTTGATATCAGCCTCATCCGCATCATCGGCAAAGGTTTTAACAATACGATCGTTATTTAATACGCGCGCGTTCTGATGATAGCTGTAGTGAAAATAGATGGTCCGGTTAACTTCAGAAACCGTCTGACCAAATAATTTGCCGTTTATGACGGTGGAACCCTCCCGATGCTGCATCCGCCAGGAAACCGTACCCACAAATCGGTTTTTACCAATCGTCCATTCCACATCTCCCGTACAACGTATCGGCGTACTCGACAAATGCGAATAAACTAGCCAGCCACTGGTGATAGCGGCCCCCAGAAACGCCGCCAGCAAAATAATACGGTTCCGGAGTGTCTTCATTGCTCATGCGCCCAAAAATAATGCGTGGTACATAACGCTGCCGCGTTCCGTCGCGCATCGTTATTACAGACAAACGCCGCGATTCGCTCCGTTTTACTATAGCCGATGAGAAAAACGTATCGTTTTTCGGCGCACAGACCAGGATAATTTTTTAACAGGCGCACGTAATGATCCTGAATAGGTTCATTCGGTGCATAAAAAAGCTGGCAGGCGTTGGTCGTGTTGCCCATTGAAAGTGGAATAAAATGACTAAACGGCATGTTCTGGTGATGTTTATATAATATCACCCCGTTGATAAGCGCGATTAGCAAAAGCGTAGCGGTGGTTATTATCAACCAGGCTGGCTTCTGCCTCGCGGTGGTATCGGCGATTGCCACGTCTTTATTGACGATTACCAGGTCAGCGGTTGGGGTAAATACTTCAACCTGAGTGCTTTCGGAAAGCATCAGCCCGCGACGCGAAATGGTTTTTACCGTATCGCGCGGTAACCCCACTTCAGCCAGTGCATTGCGTAATGTCAAAATGGCCTGGTAAAACGTATTCGGTGTAGTGACGTCATTGCGCTCCCCCCATCCCACCACCATTAACTGGTTTTGCGAAATAATGTCCCCAGGATGGGTGACGAGATAAAGAAAACAGAGATTGGCAGGAAGCTGCAATTGTATCGTGCGCCCGGTAATATGATTCACCAGGGTTTTGTTTTCTGGGTCATACTCGACCAACTTGTTAATGAGATACAATTTTCCTTTCCTCTGCAATAACAACGCTTAACTTTATACGTTAAAAACATATACGTATATTTAACAACATTATAGGTCAGATGGATTAGGCCGCGATACCACCCCATCTAAGATTAAAAACAACGTATTATTTTTCAATCTGTTACAAGGCACTTTTCTTAGGTTTCCCTCATCTAAAACGACATAATGAGATTTCATTACACTTCGCCAGGCCAAATAATTATATTGAGCCGCAAGTAGAGAAAAGACTGACGTCACGGTAGATAGAAGAAACGAATCTTTAGCTATTAGTGCTATTTCGTGAATCTTCTTTTCGACTTTTTTTTGTCGAATAATCTTAAAGGATTGATGGATATTCCTGGTTCACTTCTGCCAGGTGATGTTCTTTCGCTATGACGACGGCCTGACGGAATAGAAACCACCAGGAATTTATATTCCCTGCCATTATTTTTCATAAATAAGACAGGACTACCCGATATGTTTCAAGATTGACACATTTGAACGGCAATGAAATATTGGCAATGAAAATAAGACAGGAGTGGACTGGATGATAACATCGTCGCAAAAGGTTGTCCGCTGTATAAGCTGTGAATTGTCCTGTCAGTTATATCCAGATAACGCAGTACGATCACAATACTGTGGCAACGCCTCGTTCGCGGTTTGGCCGGCTGGTAATCATTTCCTGCAGATTGCAGTAGAAAATAAAATATTACGTGGAAACAAGAATCATTTATCACGTGGATTTATTTTTGTAGACTTTTCGATGTACAACCTGCGTTTGCTTGCCGATCCGCAATGGATTGAACGGCTGGCGATAACCAATATGAACATCGTCATTATCACGGACCGCAAACTGGAGGCGCTAGCTAATTACTTATTCAATCACCGCAGTGAAATAAAGGGAGTTATTTATTCGGATGATAAGGACATTATTTTACAGGAAAAAATTGGCCATCTTTTCTCCGGTAGACGGGTGAATAGCAGACGAGGAAGTACTTTAAATACTGTCGAATTCACTTTACTTAACAGGTTTTTATCAGGAGCGTGTCTCCAGGAGATTATAAAAACAGACAGCATTGATGTTAAAAAAATTTATGTCCATAAAATACGACTTGAGAGGAAGTTAGGTACCAGTATTCATAAAATTCTCGTTTCTATTTTGTAATTTCAACCACTTAACATACCCACATTTAATGGTGTGGAGGATGTTTTACGCCTGAAAGAAAGGGGGCAGTTATGCCATATTTAATGAAACACTCACCAATCGCCGCTGCGATTTCTCTGGCGTTATCGTCAGCGCTATTTACCGCACATGCAGCGGTAATAGATTTTGCTAATTTACCTGCCTCCGGAGCAGTAACGGGTTTGCCTGCAGAAATACAGGCGCTGATTCCAGCAACGGCAAACGCGAACTTTAGCAAAAATACCAGCGATCCTAACTATGTCTATCAGTACAGCCCGGGTAATATCCCGATCTACGGAGATGGGATCACCCTCGAAGGACCGGGGGCAGAAGCCTTTGAGCATTCGGTAACCGTTATTCAGAACTCCACGTCCGGCAGCCCGGGGGTGATATTTGGTGACGATCTGACAATTCGCACCCAGTCAAAAGTGGCCGCCAATAATGGTAAAGATGTCGACGGCATTCGCACCCATGGTATGAACACGCCGGACAACCCTGTGTTTATCATTACCGGCGACCGCACCCACATTTACGTCAATGGCCAAAGCGGTGACGGCATCAATGCCGGATACAGCTCCTTCAGCCAGGGCTCTCTCGGCTCCGCCAATATTTATGTGGGTGACGATCTCTATATCGAAACCACCGGCAGTACTGGTCGAGGCATCAGCGCCTATGCTCTGAATGATGCGTCAAAGGCCAAAAATAACGTTATCGTCGGCGATCGTGCGCATATTGTTACGCGTGGTACCTACGCCGAGGGGATTCGTACCAACCAGAGCGGCTCATACGTCCGTCTGGGGAATGAGGCCGCCATCGAAACGTACGGCACATCGGCCTACGGCCTGTATGCAGGTTCCGCATCTAAAATTGAGCTGGGAAAAAACGCGACGATAACCACCGACGCGGCCAGCGCCTCCGGGGTGTACTCTACCGGCTCGTCAACCATCACCCTTGATGAAGGCGCGACCATCACCACCGACGGTGCCAGCGCGCATGGCGTCTATGCGTACACAGGCGCGGTGAATCTTGGGGATAACGTCACCATTGCGGTCAACAGCAGCGAAAAAACCAGCAGCTCCGCGCAAGCACCGCACGGGATGTATGCCTGGTCGCGCGGCGTGATAACGCTCGAGGGTGGCGCAACCATTACCACCGCAGGCCAGCGCGACAACGGTAGCTATGCCCTGAACGCCGGCAACGGTGGAGTGATTGATGCCTCTGCGGGCGGAAAATTCATCCTCAACGGCGATATTCTCTCCGCAGGCGGCGTAGCGGCCACCAGCACTGCGGCAGCGCAAAACAGCGCGATCGCGCTTACCCTGCAGGATAACTCACTCTGGAACGGGGCGTCTTATATTGAGAGCAACGCTGCCGGTACCGGTACTATCGCGCTTACGATGAATGATGCCGTGTGGAATATGCGCGACAGCTCCACGCTTACCAGCCTGACGCTGAATGCGGGCGGCACAATTAATTTCCAGCATGCTGAGGATGCGGCGTGGCAAACCCTGACCATCAGTGACGATTTTATCGGCAACGGCGGCAAGCTGGTTTTCAATACCGTGCTGTTTGACGATACCTCAGAAACGGACAAACTGATCGTTGAAGGCAACACGTCCGGTCATACCGGGGTGGAAGTGAACAACATTGGCGGTACTGGCGCACAAACCGTAGAAGGAATTGAAATTGTCAGCGTGGGCGGCAACTCTGACGGGACGTTTGAGAAGGCCAGCCGTATCGTGGCGGGGGGTTATGACTATAACGTTGAGCAAAAAGGTAAAAACTGGTTTCTGACCAGCCTGGTGGAGCCCATTGATCCCGTTGACCCACCGGTCGACCCTGTAGACCCACCTGTTGACCCTGTAGACCCACCGGTCGACCCTGTGGACCCACCGGTTGACCCGGTAGACCCGCCTGTCGACCCGGTGGATCCACCCGTCGACCCGGTGATTCCGCCGCAAGAACCGGTCCCCCCTGTTGCACCACCGAAAAGCGAGCATCAGTATCGTCCGGAATTTGGTAGCTATCAGGCGAACAGCTATGCGGCAAATACGCTGTTTATGACCCGCCTGCACGACCGTCTGGGTGAAACGCAGTACACCGACATGCTCACCGGTGAGCAAAAAGTGACGAGCCTGTGGATGCGTAACGTCGGCGGTCATACGCGTTTCAGAGACGGCAGCGGGCAGTTAAAAACGACCGCCAATCGCTACGTGCTGCAGCTGGGTGGTGATGTAGCCCAATGGAGCACAGACGGTCTGGATCGGTGGCATCTTGGTCTGATGGCGGGTTACGGTAACAGCCAGAGCCGGAGCGCTTCCAGCCTGACCGGCTACCACTCACGTGGCGAAGTTAATGGCTATAGCGTAGGTCTGTACGGTACCTGGTACGCAAATGACGCGGATAAAAGTGGTACCTACGTTGATAGCTGGATGCTGTATAACTGGTTCGACAATAAGGTGATGGGACAGGATCAGGCCACTGAGAGTTATCGCTCCAGCGGCGTGACCGCTTCTGTAGAAGCTGGCTATAGCGTTAAGGTGGGCGAAAGCGGCCGCAACAGCTACTGGATCCAGCCGAAGGCGCAAGCCGTTTGGATGGACGTGCAGGCTGACGACCATCGCGAACGCAACGGCACGCGGGTGAAAGACGAGACTCAGGGGAACCTGATGACACGTCTCGGCGTGAAGGCCTATATCAGCGGGCATAACGCGATTGACGACGGTAAAGCCCGTACCTTCCAGCCGTTTATCGAGGCGAACTGGATCCACAATACCCAGACCACGCGCATTCGCATGGATGACGTCAGCAATGAAATGCGCGGTACTCGCAATATCGCTGAACTAAAGACAGGTGTAGAGGGACAGATTACGCCGCAGCTTAGCGTATGGGGCAATGTGGCTCAGCAGGCAGGCGACAAAGGCTACAGCGATACCCAGGGGATGCTGGGGGTGAAATACAGCTTCAAATAACAACAAAAAAGCCGCTGAGAAATCAGCGGCTTTTTTTACTACGGATTGACCGTATTAGTCTTCTTTCGGTCCACGCATCGCGCGTTTACGATCGTTCTCGGTCAGGTGGCGTTTACGGATACGAATTGACTGTGGAGTCACTTCTACCAGTTCGTCATCATCGATGAATTCCAGAGCTTGCTCCAGAGTCATCTTGATCGGTGGAACCAGAACCGTTGCTTCGTCAGTTCCGGACGCACGCATGTTGGTCAGTTTCTTACCGGTCAGGCAGTTTACGGTCAGGTCGTTAGAACGACTGTGAATACCGATGATCTGGCCTTCATAAACTTCAGCACCGTGACCCAGGAACAGCTTACCGCGATCCTGCAGACCGAACAGTGCAAACGCAACCGCTTTACCCTGACCGTTGGAGATCAGAACGCCGTTGTTACGCTGGCCAACTTCACCCGGACGAACGTCGTCGTAGTGGCTGAAGGTGGAGTACAGCAGACCCGTACCGGAGGTCATGGTCATGAACTCAGAACGGAAGCCGATCAGGCCACGGCTTGGGATCACGTAGTCGAGACGTACGCGGCCTTTGCCATCTGGATTCATGTTTTTCAGGTCGCCTTTACGCTCACCCAGAGCCTGCATCACAGAACCCTGGTGCTGCTCTTCAACGTCCAGCGTTACGTTTTCGAACGGCTCTTGTTTACGGCCGTCGATTTCGCGGAAGATAACTTTCGGACGGGAAACCGCCATCTCGAAACCTTCACGACGCATGTTCTCAATCAGAACAGACAGGTGCAGCTCACCACGACCGGAAACACGGAATGCGTCTGCATCCGGGGTTTCTTCAACGCGCAGCGCAACGTTGTGCACCAGCTCTTTGTTCAGGCGGTCAAGGATCTGACGAGAGGTAACGAACTTACCTTCTTTACCACAGAACGGAGAGGTGTTGACGTTGAAGAACATGGTTACGGTTGGTTCATCAACGGACAGAGCCGGCAGCGCTTCGACGTTCTGCGGATCGCAGATGGTGTCGGAGATGTTCAGTTCACCCAGACCGGTGATAGCGATGATGTCACCCGCTTCCGCAACGTCACTCTCGATACGCTCAAGACCCAGGTGAGTCAGTACTTTACCAACTTTACCGTTACGGGTTTTGCCTTCGCTATCGATGATAGTAACCTGCTGGTTAGGCTTCACTTTACCGCGCTTGATACGACCAATGCCGATTACGCCAACGTAGTTGTTGTAGTCGAGCTGAGAGATCTGCATCTGCAGGGTGCCGTCGAGATCGACGTTTGGCGCAGGAACACGGTCAACAATAGCCTGATACAGCGGGGTCATGTCTTCAGCCATGTCTTCGTGGTCCAGACCTGCGATACCGTTCAGCGCAGACGCGTAAACGATAGGGAAGTCCAGCTGCTCGTCGGTCGCGTCGAGGTTAACGAACAGGTCGAAGACCTGGTCAACAACCCAGTCAGGACGCGCGCCAGGGCGGTCAACTTTGTTGATAACAACGATTGGCTTCAGACCATGGGCAAAAGCTTTTTTGGTCACGAAGCGCGTCTGTGGCATTGGGCCATCCATTGCGTCAACGACCAGCAGAACGGAGTCTACCATGGACATTACACGTTCAACTTCACCACCGAAGTCGGCGTGCCCTGGGGTATCAACGATGTTGATACGGTAGTCATTCCATTTAATCGCGGTGTTTTTCGCGAGGATGGTAATCCCACGCTCTTTCTCCAAATCGTTGGAGTCCATCACGCGTTCTTGGGTTTCGGCACGCGCATCAAACGTACCGGATTGCTGCAGCAGCTTGTCAACCAGGGTAGTTTTACCATGGTCAACGTGCGCGATGATGGCGATGTTACGCAAATTTTCGATCACAACTTTGCCTCAGGCATTTAGAAATAGCGCGTTATTGTACACGGATTAATCGCACTACAAAACAGGATCACAAACATCCCCCGCAAACAAGTATTGCAGAGATGCTTTGTGATCGCTTTCACGGAGCGGTAAAAGGGCACTTTAACGTAAATTGCACCAATATGGTGCTCAATGTTCACATTGAAGCACTATACTGGTGCAACAAATCCATCGTGGTGCAGCCCTTTTGCACTATGGTGCGCATGATAACGCCTTTTGGGGGTGTTTTAAAAGTTGGCACAGATTTCGCTTTATAAAAATACATGGCAACAGCCAGTACAAACAGAAATTGAAGACCTCGTTACCACGACGACAATGACCAATCTGGAGAGTTAAGTATGTCCGCTGAACACGTTTTGACGATGCTGAACGAACATGAAGTGAAGTTTGTTGATCTGCGCTTCACCGATACCAAAGGTAAAGAACAGCACGTCACAATCCCTGCTCATCAGGTGAACGCCGAATTCTTTGAAGAAGGCAAAATGTTTGACGGCTCCTCCATTGGTGGCTGGAAAGGCATTAACGAATCCGACATGGTTCTGATGCCAGACGCAACTACCGCGCTCATTGACCCGTTCTTCGAAGAGCCTACCCTGATCATCCGTTGCGACATCCTCGAGCCAGGCACGCTGCAGGGCTACGATCGTGACCCACGCTCCATCGCGAAACGTGCGGAAGAGTACCTGCGTTCTACCGGCATTGCAGACACCGTTCTGTTTGGGCCAGAGCCAGAATTCTTCCTGTTCGATGATATCCGTTTCGGCGCGTCAATTTCTGGTTCCCACGTGGCTATCGATGACATCGAAGGCGCATGGAACTCTTCCACCAAATACGAAGGTGGTAACAAAGGTCACCGTCCTGGCGTGAAAGGCGGTTACTTCCCGGTTCCTCCGGTCGATTCTTCACAGGACATCCGTTCTACCATGTGTCTGATCATGGAAGAGATGGGCCTGGTGGTTGAAGCGCATCACCACGAAGTGGCGACCGCTGGCCAGAACGAAATCGCTACCCGCTTCAACACCATGACCAAAAAAGCGGATGAGATTCAGATCTACAAATACGTTGTGCACAACGTTGCGCACCGTTTCGGTAAAACCGCGACCTTCATGCCAAAACCAATGTTTGGCGACAACGGTTCCGGTATGCACTGCCACATGTCTCTGTCCAAGAACGGTACCAACCTGTTCTCTGGCGACAAATATGCCGGTCTGTCCGAACAGGCGCTGTATTACATCGGTGGTGTTATCAAACACGCTAAAGCGATCAACGCCCTGGCGAACCCAACCACTAACTCCTACAAGCGTCTGGTCCCGGGCTACGAAGCGCCAGTGATGCTGGCCTACTCTGCACGTAACCGTTCTGCTTCAATCCGTATCCCGGTTGTTGCCTCTCCGAAAGCGCGTCGTATCGAAGTTCGCTTCCCGGACCCAGCAGCTAACCCATACCTGTGCTTCGCAGCACTGCTGATGGCGGGTCTGGACGGTATCAAGAACAAGATCCACCCTGGCGAAGCGATGGACAAAAACCTGTACGACCTGCCACCAGAAGAAGCGAAAGAGATCCCACAGGTTGCTGGCTCTCTGGAAGAAGCACTGAACGCGCTGGACGCAGACCGTGAGTTCCTGACTGCAGGTGGAGTATTCACTGACGACGCTATCGATGCTTACATCGCCCTGCGTATTGAAGAGAACGACCGTGTGCGTATGACGCCACACCCGGTAGAGTTCGAGCTGTACTACAGCGTTTAATTAAGTTGTTTTACCCGGCGTGACAAGCGCCGGGGGTAGTTGCCGTGGAAACTTTTAGCCCATCTCCGGATGGGCTTTTTTCTCCACCAACAACCTGATCTCACGCGCTTTTTACGCCGAAAACGCTATACTGCACTAAATTAGTGCAAACAACTCCAGGAGACTGCTGAATGGCAACTGGCACGCTGCCCGATGCTGGGCAGATCCTCAATTCTTTGATTAACAGCATTTTGCTGGTCGATGACGAGCTGGCCGTTCATTACGCCAACCCGGCGGCGCAGCAGTTGCTCGCCCAAAGCGCACGTAAACTGTTCGGCACCCCGCTTCCTGAACTCCTGAGCTATTTTTCGCTGAATATTGGCCTGATGCAGGAAAGTTTGCAGGCTGGCCAGGGGTTTACCGATAACGAAGTGACGCTGGTGATCGACGGACGCTCGCACATTCTGTCGCTGACCGCGCAACGTCTTCCCGAAGGCCTGATCCTGCTGGAAATGGCGCCGATGGATAATCAGCGTCGACTGAGCCAGGAGCAGCTTCAGCATGCACAGCAAATTGCCGCCCGTGACCTGGTGCGCGGTCTGGCGCATGAAATCAAAAACCCGCTGGGTGGATTACGCGGCGCGGCGCAGCTTCTGACCAAGGCGCTGCCCGACCCCGCGCTGGCGGAGTACACCAACGTCATCATTGAACAGGCGGACCGTCTGCGGAATCTGGTAGACCGTCTTCTTGGGCCACAGCAGCCGGGAATGCACGTCACTGAAAGCATCCATAAAGTGGCTGAACGGGTGGTGAAGCTCGTCTCAATGGAGCTGCCGGAGAACGTCACGCTGGTACGTGATTACGACCCAAGCCTGCCGGAACTGGCCCATGACCCGGATCAGATTGAGCAGGTCCTGTTGAATATTGTGCGTAATGCCCTGCAGGCGCTGGGACCTGAAGGGGGCGAGATTATTTTACGCACCCGCACCGCCTTCCAGCTCACGTTACACGGCGTGCGCTACCGGCTGGCGGCCCGCATCGACGTTGAGGATAACGGGCCCGGCATTCCATCGCATCTGCAGGATACCCTGTTCTACCCGATGGTAAGCGGTCGCGAAGGCGGGACCGGCCTGGGCTTATCCATTGCCCGTAGTTTGATCGATCAACACTCCGGGAAAATTGAATTTACCAGTTGGCCGGGACATACCGAGTTTTCGGTTTTCCTGCCGATAAAAAAATAAAGGTGACGTTTATGCAACGAGGGATAGTCTGGGTAGTCGATGACGATAGCTCCATCCGTTGGGTGCTTGAACGCGCACTCACAGGGGCAGGATTAAGCTGCACGACGTTTGAGAGCGGCAGCGAAGTGCTCGACGCACTCACCACCAAAACGCCAGATGTTCTGCTTTCGGATATTCGTATGCCGGGCATGGACGGGCTGGCGCTGTTAAAGCAGATCAAACAACGCCACCCTATGCTTCCGGTCATCATAATGACCGCGCACTCCGATCTGGATGCCGCAGTGAGCGCCTATCAGCAAGGGGCGTTCGATTACCTGCCCAAACCGTTTGATATCGACGAAGCGGTGGCGCTGGTTGAGCGCGCGATTAGCCATTATCAGGAGCAGCAACAGCCGCGCCACGCACCCGACTTTGGGCCAACGACAGACATCATCGGCGAAGCGCCGGCGATGCAGGACGTGTTTCGCATTATCGGTCGTTTGTCCCGCTCGTCCATCAGCGTATTGATTAACGGTGAATCGGGAACCGGTAAAGAGCTTGTGGCGCATGCATTGCATCGCCACAGCCCACGGGCAAAAGCGCCGTTCATCGCCCTGAATATGGCGGCGATCCCGAAGGATTTGATTGAGTCCGAACTGTTCGGCCATGAAAAAGGGGCATTTACCGGCGCAAATACCATTCGCCAGGGGCGATTCGAACAGGCTGACGGCGGCACGCTGTTCCTAGATGAAATTGGCGATATGCCGCTGGATGTCCAGACACGCCTGCTGCGCGTGCTGGCCGACGGGCAGTTTTATCGCGTGGGCGGCTATGCGCCGGTGAAGGTGGACGTGCGTATTATCGCCGCGACCCACCAGAATCTGGAGCAACGCGTGCAGGAAGGCAAATTCCGTGAGGATTTATTCCACCGTCTGAACGTCATCCGCGTTCATCTGCCGCCGCTGCGTGAGCGCCGGGAAGATATTCCCCGCCTGGCGCGTCATTTCCTGCAGGTGGCAGCTCGTGAGCTGGGTGTGGAAGCCAAGCAGCTTCACCCGGAAACCGATGCCGCTCTGACGCGTCTGGCGTGGCCGGGCAACGTGCGTCAGCTGGAAAACACCTGCCGCTGGTTGACCGTGATGGCCGCCGGGCAGGAAGTACTGATTCAGGATTTACCGGCCGAGCTGTTTGAAGCGACCGCACCTGAAAGCAGTACCGGGCACGCGCTGCCGGACAGCTGGGCAACGCTGCTGGCGCAATGGGCCGACCGCGCGCTGCGTTCCGGTCATCAAAACTTGTTGTCTGAAGCGCAGCCAGAGATGGAGCGTACGCTGTTAACTACCGCGCTTCGTCATACGCAGGGTCATAAGCAGGAAGCCGCTCGCCTGTTGGGATGGGGACGTAATACCCTGACGCGCAAGCTTAAAGAGCTGGGAATGGAGTGATCTTACGTCGCTGTGTAAAGGTTATTAATTGAGCGCAAATTGCCGTTATTTTGCGCTTTACTGTTCTGATGAGTTTTGTATGATCGTGCCCGGAAATTGGGGGTGAACATCATGCTGGAAACAATCGTGAATATGCTCTCTAGCGGAGCCGCTGAAAGCCACACGCCACAAACAGCCGTTGCGGCTATGTTGTGCGCGGCGCTGGTGGGGCTGTTTAGCTAGCGAGTTGAACGTAAAAGCCGGGTGGCGGC
The DNA here is from genome assembly GCF_008080435.1 of Enterobacter asburiae. GTDB lineage: Bacteria > Pseudomonadota > Gammaproteobacteria > Enterobacterales > Enterobacteriaceae > Enterobacter > Enterobacter asburiae_C. Next base: position 77,616 of record NZ_VRKN01000016.1, read on the forward strand.
TTCGCCTTACCCGGCCTACGTTTTGCGCTTTTGCGGCTTAAATCACCCGCGAGAACTGCTGCAGGCGCGCTTTCTGACGCAGATAAGCGTCAAAGCACATGCAGATATTACGAATCAATAAACGCCCTTTCGGCGTGACCTCAATCGCGCTCTCTGACACATCCACCAGCCCGTCTTTCGCCAGCGGTGCAATCAGCTTCAGGTCTTCGGCAAAGTAATCGCTGAAGTGCAGATCCCACTGCGACTCAACGTCGCTGAAATCGAGACGGAAGTTGCAGATTAGCGCCTTAATGACATCGCGACGGATGCAGTCGTCGCGTGTTAGCGCGATGCCGCGCCACAGGGCATTGCCGGTTTCATCCACCTGCTGATAATACTGTTTTAGCTCTTTCTGGTTCTGCGCGTAGCAATCACCCATCATGCTAATGGCCGAGACGCCCATTCCCAGCAAATCGGTATCGCCCTGGGTTGTATAGCCCTGGAAGTTACGGTGCAGTACCCCTTCGCGCTGAGCAATCGCCAGCTCGTCATCCGGACGAGCAAAGTGATCCATCCCGATAAACTGATAGCCAGTTTCGGTCAGCGAGGTAATGGTTTCCTGCAGGATATCCAGCTTCTGCTGGGCAGAAGGCAGATCCGCATCTTTAATTTTGCGCTGCGCAGCAAAGAGCGTCGGCAGATGCGCATAGTTAAAAACGCTCAGACGGTCCGGGTTGAGTTCAGCCACGCGCTTCAGGGTGAAGGCGAAGCTTTCCGGCGTTTGCTTTGGCAGGCCGTAAATCAGGTCGATATTGGTCGACATAAAGCCGATGTCACGCGCATGGTTGAGCAAGGCAAAGATAAACGCTTCGTCCTGCTCGCGGTTCACCAGACGCTGAACCTCTTTATTGAAATCCTGCACGCCCATGCTCAGACGATTGAAGCCTTGGGCGCGTAAGTGATCCAGTACATCCAGCTCAATTTCACGCGGATCGACTTCGATCGAGATTTCAGCGTCGGCGTTAAAACTGAAATTGCCGCGCAGCAGAGTCATCAGGCGGCTTATTTGCGCTTTATTCAGATAGGTTGGCGTGCCGCCGCCCCAGTGAAGCTGGCTGACGTGACGGCCAGCAAAAAGCGGCGCGCGATGCACAATTTCTTGTTCGAGCGCATCAAGATACTGGTCGGCTTTATGCTGCTGACGGGTAACGATTTTATTGCAGCCGCAGAAGTAACACAGCTTATGGCAGAACGGAATATGGACGTAGAGCGACAGCGGACGCTCAGGATAGCGCGCGACAGCCTGCTGGAAATCACGCTCTCCGAAGGCATCGGAGAACTCCAGCGCGGTGGGGTATGACGTATAACGCGGCCCGGAATAGTTATATTTCTGGATTAGGGCCAAATCCCAGTCGATAGTTGGTGCTGACATGCTCACTCCTTCCGTTGGTGTCGCGTTCGTATACGGCGGCCCGTTCTGGCCCCATCGCGGGCCATCACTCGGGTGCGCAGCCACTTCTGTCGCCGCGACAACCGCCGTAGTTTAACGAATAACCACACCAGATAACATATAACCGGAAGGGTTATAAGCAGGACTATCGTGCCTGCCGGGTGCAAATGTTAGTTTCCACCCTTCAGAAGACGCATCATATCTTCCTGCTTCTCGTCTTCTTCTTCATCTTCGTCATCGTCGTATGACAGGCCCAGCTTCTGCATCAGTTCATCGATACGATCCAGTTTGGCATCCACCCATGACTGCTCTTCAGCCGTCAGGGTTTCCCCCTCTTCAAGACGTTCCAGCAGCGCGTCCAGGCGCTCATCGTTCTCCAGCAAATCCAGCTCAGCCTGCGGTGAAAGCATAGGTTTCTCGCTCTTTGGTTTGTGCTGCTTAGTGACCGGGGTGTCTGTCACGCCCAGTGGAATGGGAGTTTTACTGCCGATACGAGGGTCTTTCTGCTGTTTGCCTTTTGCAGAAGCACCCGCTGCACCACCACCGTTGGCACGGCTACCCGCAGTATGACCGCGATGTTTTTTGTCGCGTTTGCGATCGCGCGCTTCCTGGTTCAGTTCTTCGCGCGTTTTACGGCGTGCTTTTGCAGGGCGTTTCGCGCCCGCTGCGGTGGTCGGTTTTTTCATGATGTTTTATCTTTAAGTCGTTTTCTTCAGTATAGAATTGCGGCGAAATCTAGCAGAAAGCAAGCAAAGAAAAAAGGCGACAGAGCAATCTGTCGCCTTTTTTCCTGACTCACAACCCTCAGCGGGTCAGACATTCCATGTTTGCCAACAACAAACCCTGTTTATCCCTTGGCAAATACCGTCCGTGATACGGTTCCATTTCCTGTTTAAACGCCTCCAGGCGCTGGTCATCCTGACAATCCTGCGTCTTCGCCTCCTGGCGCTCCTGACCCTAATCCTTAAGTCGATATCCTGTTGGCTTCCTCGCCCTGACGCACACTTTACCTTGTTCCGTTAAACTAACAAGCAACGAAACGGTACAAAAAAGGATTTTCAGACAATTACCCGGAAATAAGCTTATGATTTAAAACAGTTTGGATTTTTTGACGCCTGCGAATTCTCTGAAATCTCTCATAGCATCACTGGCCGATCTCTCACACCGGTTGGGGCATTCGCCTACAGGTCATAGCAATCAGAAAAGCCTTTTGCCTGCATTCGGGTATAATCCCCTTCAGATTACGATTTTGGAGACGACCACGTGACTACCTGGAACTACCAACAGACGCATTTTGTCACCAGTGCGCCCGATATTCGCCACCTTCCTTCTGATACCGGTATTGAAGTGGCATTTGCTGGCCGCTCCAATGCGGGGAAATCCAGCGCCCTGAATACGCTGACCAATCAGAAGAGCCTGGCGCGTACCTCAAAAACACCTGGCCGTACCCAGCTGATCAACCTGTTTGAAGTCGCAGAGGGCAAACGCCTGGTCGACTTACCGGGCTACGGTTACGCGCAGGTACCGGAAGAGATGAAAATCAAGTGGCAGCGTGCGCTGGGTGAATACCTGGAAAAACGCCTGTGCCTGAAAGGTCTGGTGGTGCTGATGGATATTCGCCATCCCTTGAAAGATCTGGATCAGCAGATGATCGACTGGGCTGTAGCAAGCGATATCGCCGTGCTGGTGCTGCTGACGAAAGCCGATAAGCTGGCAAGCGGCGCGCGTAAAGCGCAGGTGAATATGGTTCGCGAAGCGGTGCTGGCGTTCAACGGTGATGTGCAGGTTGAACCGTTCTCCTCGCTGAAAAAGCAGGGCGTGGACAAGCTGCGTCAGAAGCTCGACACCTGGTTTAGCGAGCTGGAACCAGTGACGGAAGCGGAAGAAGAGTAATACCGAGCGCGGCGATGGCCGCGTTTTTTTTTGCCTGAAATTTTCTTTGCCGCAATAAAAAACGCCCCAGTCATTACTGACTGGGGCGGCTAAAATATTCAGCCAAATCCGATTACGTGAAGTAAAAGGTCTGAAAGATAGAACATCTTACCTCTGTACCCTACGCCGATAACTCTACCCCTTTTTGTGCTGCAGAAAAAGCACTTTTTGTAGTTTTTTTTCATTCTTTACATAGGGAATTCTAATGATCGTCACAAAACGCGCGTTGTTATGTTGCAAACTTACATAAAAAGCGCGTTATGCGAAGAACCGTTAGTGAGCCTGATCCCAGTTTTCGCCACTTCCCACTTCCACCAGCAACGGCACGTCGAGCGTCATACTGCTTTCCATCAGTTCGTGGATCTTCTTCGACACGGCGTCGAGGTCGTCTTTGTGCACTTCAAATACCAGTTCATCGTGTACCTGCATGATCATTTTCACGCGAGGCTGCTCTTTTTCCAGCCAGGCATCAACGGCGATCATTGCACGCTTAATAATGTCCGCCGCGGTACCCTGCATCGGGGCGTTGATCGCCGCACGCTCTGCACCAGCGCGACGCGCCGCGTTGCTGGATTTGATGTCCGGTAAGTAGAGACGGCGGCCATCCAGGGTTTCGACGTAACCCTTCTCCTTCGCCTGCGCACGGGTGCGTTCCATATATTCCAGCACGCCCGGATAACGCTCGAAGTAGAGATCCATATACTTCTGCGACTCTTTGCGTGGAATGTTGAGCTGGCGCGAAAGACCAAATGCACTCATGCCGTAAATCAGACCGAAGTTGATCGCCTTAGCACTGCGGCGCTGCTCGTTGGTTACGCTGTCCAGCGGCAAGCCGAAGACTTCCGCCGCGGTTGCCCGGTGGATATCCTTCCCTTCGGCAAACGCGGTCAGCAGGCCTTTGTCGCGGGACAGATGCGCCATAATGCGCAGCTCAATTTGCGAGTAGTCAGCAGAGACAATCAGATAATCCTCTGGTGCGATGAAAGCCTGGCGAATACGGCGGCCCTCTTCGTTACGTACCGGGATGTTCTGCAGGTTGGGATCGGTTGATGAGAGACGACCGGTCGCCGCGACAGCCTGATGATACGACGTGTGCACGCGACCCGTTTTCGGGTTGATCATCAGCGGAAGCTTGTCGGTGTAGGTAGACTTCAGCTTCGCGAGACCACGGTACTCCAGAATCACTTTTGGCAGCGGGTAATCCAGCGCCAGCTCTTCCAGCACCTCTTCAGAAGTTGACGGCGCGCCGCCAGGGGTTTTCTTCAGCGGCTTGATGCCCTGCTTTTCAAACAGAATGGTTTGCAGCTGCTTCGGTGAAGATAGGTTAAACGGCTCGCCTGCAAGCTCATGCGCTTTTTGCTCGAGCTCGGTCAAACGCTGCGCCAGCTCCCCGGAGTGGTTATGCAGCACCGTTGGGTCGATTTTCACGCCGTTGCGTTCAATGCGGGACAGCACGGGTACCAGCGGCATCTCGATATGCTGGAACACGTTCAGCGGACCTTCATGCTTTTGCAGTTTTGGCCACATCTTCAGGTGCAACTGCAGCGTGACATCAGCGTCTTCCGCCGCGTAGCGCCCCGCCTCTTCAAGAGCAATCTGGTTAAAGGTGAGCTGATTTTTCCCTTTACCGGCAATTTCTTCAAAGGTGATCGTTTTGTGCTTGAGCCAGCGGTCAGATAAGGAATCCATATCATGACGGCCCGCGACGCTGTCCAGTATGTAGGATTCAAGCATGGTGTCGAAGGCAATCCCGCGCAGTTCAATGCCGTAGTTTTGCAGAATGCCGCGGTCGTACTTGAGGTTTTGCCCAACCTTGAGCGCCTTTTCGTCTTCCAGGATCGGCTTCAGCAGCTCAAGCACGCGTTCACGGGAGATCTGCTCCGGCGCATCCAGGTAATCGTGCGCCACGGGAACGTAAGCGGCAATACCCGGCTCTGTCGCAAATGACAGGCCAACCATATTGGCTGAGATGTTATCGAGACTGTCAGTTTCGGTGTCAAAGGCAAAGACCGGCGCCTTTTTCAGTTTCTCGATCCAGGCGATCAGCTGTGACTCTTCAAGAATGGTTTCGTAGTTGTCGAAGGAAAGCGCCACGGCTTCTTCTTCCGCCTGCTCTTCTGCATCAACGACGATCGTCTCCTTCGGCTTTGCAGCAGGTTTGGCCCCTTTTGCCTGCAGCCATTTACCGGCTTCCACGTCAGTGATCCAGCGCTTAAATTCGTATTTCTTAAACAGGCTCAGCAGATCGTCAGCGGAAGGCTGTTGCACTTCAAGCTGCTCACAACCCAGCTCCAGTTCGACATCAGTTTTGATTGTAGCCAGCTTATAAGAGAGATAAGCCACCTCTTTGTTCTCTTCCAGTTTTCCGGCCATGGTTTTTGCGCCACGGAAGGAGAGCCCGGCGATTTTATCCGATTCCGCGTATAGCGTATCCAATCCGCCCAGCCCCTGAAGCAGCGCCTGCGCGGTTTTTTCACCGACGCCAGGGACACCCGGGATATTATCCGAGGAGTCGCCCATCAACGCGAGGAAGTCGATAATCAGCTCAGGCGGCACGCCATACTTAGTGACCACTTCTTCTGGCCCCAGAATGGTGTTAGTCATGGTGTTAATCAGGGTGATACCTGGCGTCACCAGCTGCGCCATGTCTTTATCACCGGTGCTGATCAGTACAGGGCGCCCCATTTTTTCTGCTTCACGCGCCAGCGTGCCGATGACGTCATCGGCTTCCACGCCAGAGACAGCCAACAGCGGCAGCCCCATCGCTTTTACCATGGTGTGCAGCGGCTCAATCTGCGCACGCAGATCGTCAGGCATTGGCGGACGGTGGGATTTGTAATGCTCAAACAGCTCATCGCGGAAAGTTTTACCTTTCGCATCAAAGACCACAGCCGCATGAGTGGGCTGATACTGAAGGATCAGGCTACGCAGCATGTTCAGCACGCCGTACATTGCGCCGGTCGGTTCCCCTGCGCTATTGGTCAGAGGAGGAAACGCATGATATGCCCGATACAGGTAAGAAGAGCCATCGACGAGAATAAGAGGGTTTTCTGGGATCTGAACCATAATGTCCGTGCCTTTTATCAATTTATGGGTAAAGGATGCCACAGAAGGATGAAAACATCAGTTATTAGCGCCAGATACAGGAAAAGATTTTGCGATCGTGAGGATCGCTCGCAAAAATCAAACTGTGGATAAGTTTGTGCATATTTTCACTTCATATGAATAACAGACGCAAAAAACACATATGAGATAATTTTTAGATCTTAATTATCATGCTGTTATGGCATTAGATCTTATCTATATGGCCAACTGATGGCAATTTAGTCTATGTGGATATAAGCCTTGATAAGCGCTGAATCACAGTGAAATCGTCTACGCCCGGGTAAAAGCGGCCAAATCATCACGTGAAAGCGCCATTAATTTGTCTGTTTTCTGGTAAAATCAGCGCCCAGCGTCGCATAGTCGGCCGCTCACTTACAGCTAACTACCTGAAAAAGCTCATCATGCCGAGATTGCTCGCTGCAATAACATTACTGTTAAGCATCATTTTAACTATCCTGGTCACTGTCGCCTGCTCTGTGCCGATCATTGTCGCCGGGATCATTAAACTGCTGCTGCCTGTCCCCATGGTGTGGCGAGCCGTGTCCGCATTTTGTAATTTCATGATGTACTGCTGGTGCGAAGGACTGGCGATCCTGCTGTGCCTGAACCCGCATCTGAAGTGGGATATCAAAGGGCTGGAGAGTCTTAACAAGAAGAACTGGTACCTGCTGATCTGCAATCACCACAGCTGGGCGGACATCGTAGTGTTATGCGTGCTTTTTCGCAAACACATCCCGATGAACAAATACTTTCTGAAACAGCAGCTCGCCTGGGTGCCTTTTATCGGGCTGGCCTGCTGGGCGCTTGATATGCCGTTTATGAAACGCTATTCGCGCAGCTATTTGATTCGTCATCCCGAGCGTCGCGGCAAAGATGTGGAGACCACGCGCCGTTCCTGCGAAAAGTTTCGCGCGCATCCCACGACCATCGTGAACTTTGTCGAAGGCTCCCGGTTTACGGAAGAGAAGCGTCAACAAACTCGCTCTCCTTATCAGCATCTGCTGCCGCCAAAAGCTGCGGGTATTGCGATGGCGCTTAACGTGCTGGGAGCACAGTTCGATAAACTCCTTAACGTCACGCTCTGCTATCCAGAAAACGATAAGACGCCGTTCTTCGATATGCTCAGCGGCAAACTGACGCGCATTGTTGTGCGTGTCGATCTGGTCCCGATAGATGCCGGGCTGCACGGTGATTACGTTAACGATAAGAATTTCAAACGTCGTTTCCAGCAATGGCTTAATACGCTGTGGAAAGAGAAAGACGAACAGATAGACGATATTAAATCTTCATACAAAAACGCCGGTCAGTGACCGGCGTTTTTACATCAGCAAAATTACTTCTTCTCAACCAGATATTTCACGGTATCAGCATACTGCTGTACGAAGATATCCATGCTGCTGGTGTCCATGCCCTGCATGTTCAGCTGGTATTTGCCGTTAACAAACATCGCCGGAACGCCCTGAAGCTGGAGGTCAGCAGCCGCTTTTTCCTGCTGAGCCACCAGGGATTTCACCACAAAGCTGTTCCATGCTGCGTCATAATCTTCACCTTTCACGCCGGCATCAACGAACACTTTACGAATATCCGCAGTGGTCTGAACGGTCTGGGTTTTCTGTACGGCTTCAAACATTGGCGCAGTGATTTTATCTTCCACGCCCAGTGCCATAGCAACCGCCCATGCCTGAGTCAGGTCTTTACCCAATGGGCCCAGGAACTCGACGTGATACTTGGTCATTTTGGTGCCTTCTGGCAGCTTTTTCTTCACGTTGTCAGACACATGCAGAACCTGCTCGAACTGATAGCAGTGTGGGCAATAGAACGAGAAGAACTCCAGAACCTGTGGCTCGCCAGCGACCGGTTTGTCCAGCGTGATGAACTGTTTGCCGTCGGTAAACTGCGCAGCAGAAGCGCTAAATGCCAGAATCATACCTGCCAGCGCCAGCCAAATTTTTTTCATGATTAACTCTCTCCTGGGTGTGTCCAATTAATACATCGGCGTTAATTGCAGAGGGGGTTCCTGAAGAACCTTGACCTGCTCAGTAAATGTAGATATCTGGCTGCGCCAGTAATCCTCTCCGGTAAGCCACGGGAAATTCCGGGGAAATGCGGGATCGTCCCAACGCCTGATTAACCATGCGAGATAATAAACAAAACGCATCGCACGTAAAGGCTCAATCAGGGCAATTTCGTCTGAATTAAACGGGCTAAATTCTTCATAAGCTTCAATAATGGTTTCAAGCTGCATGCGTTGCTCGGCTTTGTCACCATTGAGCAGCATCCACAGATCCTGAACCGCTGGCCCCATACGCGCATCATCGAGATCGACAAACAGCGGGCCATCACGCCAGAGGATATTTCCGGCATGACAATCGCCATGCAGGCGCAGGACGGAAATATCGTCGCGCCAGCAGGTTTTAACTGCAGCTATGAGCTTATCGGTAGCGTTGAGGAAATCATCCTTTAACGCAGTGGGGATCATGGCAGACGTTTCGAATATTTCGCGCGGCTCAAGAAGGTATTCCTGAATCCCGATAGTCGGGCGGGCAACAAAGGCTTTTTTGCGTCCCGTCTGGTGTATACGCCCAAGATAGCGGGCAACCCACTCCATCTGATCGATATTATCCGCTTCAAACTGGCGACCACCCAGGCTTGGGAATACTGCGTAGTAAAACCCTTCGTGCGTGAGGAGCGATTGGTTATTGAATTTTAGCGGTGCGGCAACGGGAACATCGTCATCCAGCAGATCGTGAGCAAACTGATGCTCTTCCTGAATTTGTTCTGCGGACCAGCGTTCAGGACGATAGAACTTTACGACGAAGCGTTGACGATCCTCGTCCTGAAATTGATAGACGCGGTTTTCGTAGCTGTTTAACGGTGTTAGCCCGGAATCCACCCGAATACCCTGTTCAAACAGGGCATCCATAATGGTGTCCGGGTGTAATGTCTGGAAAGTAAAAGCCTGGTCGTTCATCCGATCATCCGGAAATTATACGAATGATTCAGGATATCATCTTGTGGCGATTTCGGTGCCGCCGCTTACAAGCTTTTACTCTTTAATTACGCCTCGGGCGCGCAATAATGCAGTCTTAAAATCTTCCTCATAATCTTTCTGAATACCAGGAATAACAGCATCTTTGGTAGAGTCACGCATTTTAAGGTGGTAGATCAGGATGTCATCAGAAAGGTCTGCCAAATCGCCGTCAAAACCTGACTCTTTCGCCAGTTTCTGTAAAAATTGCATCAGATTTAGCTCTGGCTCTTTTTGCCAGGCGGGCTGGAGGAGTTCAATAACTTCATTCAGACGTTTACATTTCATGGTGGTGCTCCTTTCATTTAGAGTGACACGTTAGCAGGGTCAATCCCACAATAAAAGAGGCGATATTCGTGAATCTTAGCCAGGAAATCATTGGGGTCGTTCTGGCGGGTGGCAGAGCGACGCGAATGGGCGGAAAAGATAAGGGGCTTCAACGCCTGAATGGCAAACCCTTATGGCAATGTGTCGCTGATACGCTCGCAGGCCAGGTGTCGACAATGGTCATCAGTGCTAACCGGCATATCGACACTTACCAGCTCAGCGGGTACGCCGTTTACCAGGATATCCTTGAGGATTACCCGGGACCGCTGGCCGGTATGCTTTCGGTCATGCAACAGTCTCGCGGAGAGTGGTTTATCTTCTGTCCTTGCGATACCCCGTTTATTCCGTCCTGTCTTGTCGAGCGTTTGTTACACCTTCGCGGTACGGCCCCTGTGGTTTGGGTACATGACGGCGAGCGTGACCATCCTGCTATCGCATTGATGCACCGATCGCTAGCGCCAGCCCTGCAGGCCTATCTGGCTGCGGGAGAGCGTAGGGTGATGGTTTTTATGCGCGAGTCTGGCGGCCATCCTGTTGATTTTAGCGATTTGAAATCAGCATTTGTGAACGTGAATACGCGTGAAGATTTGCAGATGATGCAGGAGAAAAGATGATACCTGTTGTAGCCATTTCCGCCTGGAGTGGGACCGGGAAGACCACGCTGCTGAAAAAGCTCATTCCTGCGCTTTGTGTCAGAGGTATCCGTCCAGGATTGATCAAGCACACCCACCATAATATGGATGTCGATAAACCAGGCAAAGATAGCTATGCATTGCGTAAAGCGGGTGCAGCGCAAACGATGGTGGCAAGTACTCAACGCTGGGCGTTGATGACAGAAACGCCGGATGAGGCGCCGCTGGATCTCGCTTATCTGGTCAGCCGGATGGATCATGCCACGCTGGATCTGGTGCTGGTTGAGGGATTTAAGCATGAGGCCGTGCCTAAGATCCTGCTTTTCAGACGCGATGCCGGGCATGATTTCAGCGAGTTAACGCTGGATGAGCATGTGATTGCGGTGGCCAGTGATGTTGTATTGCCGCTTGAAGTTCCGGTGCTGGATTTAAATGATGTGGATGGGATTGCGGAGTTTATTGTGGAGTGGAGTGCGATCTAACTTACCGGGTGGCGGTTTCGCCTTACCCGTCCTACGAATTTCTGCGGTGCTTAGACGCAAAAAGGCCATCCTTTCGGATGGCCTCTCTACTTAATTGATGCCTGGCAGTTCCCTACTCTCACATGGGGAGACCCCACACTACCATCGGCGCTACGGCGTTTCACTTCTGAGTTCGGCATGGGGTCAGGTGGGACCACCGCGCTAAAGCCGCCAGGCAAATTCTGTTAATCTGTATCAGGCTGAAATTTGAATGCGTCGTCTCTTCGCCAAAACATCTTCGGCGTTGTAAGGTTAAGCCTCACGGTTCATTAGTATCGGTTAGCTCAACGCA
>NZ_VRKN01000017.1 GCF_008080435.1 Enterobacter asburiae
GCCTCGCCCCGGCCTTGCGGAAACGCTTCGGCGATTTACAGCCGGACCAGGGCATCGCTGTAAGTCATTAATTTTACAGATGCAACGTTCATCGCTTCAGGTAAAAAAATTACTGGGGATCCCTCGCCCACAGGGAGAGGGCCGGGATGAGGGCATCAGGCCACAGAGGCCGTATTTTTGTCGGGTGGCGGCTTCGCCTTACCCGACCTACAACTGCTCCAGTCCCGTAGATACTGTTATTCCACACAAGCATTTTTCTCGTGCAACGTGGCATCGAACGGGCGTCCTGACTTCAGGACGCCATACGCCACCTGTGCCAGCTTACGCATCATCGCCCCTATTATCAGTTTTGCTCCCTTTCCGTTTTTCTCCAGACGCTCCCTGAACTGTTTTCCCCACGCCGTTTTGTACAGCGCCACCATTGCCGGCATATACAGCGCCCTGCGAAGCGATACATGCCCTGCCTTACTCATCCGGCTTGTTCTGTGGACACTGCTTCCGGACTCATGCTGCCGCGGTGTCAGCCCTGCGAAGGCTGCGAACTGCCTCGCCTGACCGAACCTGTCCTTCAGCCCCACATAGGCCAGCAGTACTGCGGAGGTCTTTTCACCTATACCCGGTATGCTGTCCAGCAGTTTTCGCCGGTGCTTCAGGTCCGGGTCGTCATCCGTCAGGTCTTTTATCTGCTTTTCCAGCCGTTTCAGTTCAGCTTCCAGCCACAGAAGGTGCGCATCTATGCTCGGCATCTGAACTTCACGCGCCGTCTCCCGGCGGTTCAGCTCCTGCGTGTGCATGTCCGTCAGGGACTGATGGCGCAGCACCAGCCCCCGTAACGCGCGCTCCACCGGATGAGGTGCCTCCCAGGCGGCCGGACGCTTCTGCCGGCAGAACTCTGCCAGCATACGGGCATCAACAGCGTCGGTTTTACTGCGCAGCCCTTCACTCTGTGCAAAGGCTTCACCCAGTGCGGGGTTGATGATGGATACGGTGAAGCCGGCATCACTGAGTGACGCCGCTGCGTCTTCCATATAGGTGCTGGTCGCTTCCATGCACACATGTGCCGGGGTCACATTATGGTTGCGGAGCCAGCTGAGCAGCTCTTCGTGCCCCTTCGGGGTGTTAGCAAATTTTTTGCTGCGGTGACGGCCATCAGGTCGCAACACATCGACATCCAGCTTAGCTTTAGAGACATCGATACCAATAAAATGAAGTTCCTGTTCCATAGTGAAACCAACCTTGTGAATGCGGATTACCGGGAAAACCGGTCCATGATACTGTCCGGTCTGGCACTTGTGGAGAAGGTGCAGTCCACTGCAGGGATCTACGACACAGGCTGAAAGCCTAAGGCCGGGTACGGCATGTGGACTGCATGGCAGAAAGAACTGGCCGGTTCTTTCTGCACGGAAGGATAATACAAGGTCGGGTAAGCGTTAGCGCCACCCGGCTTTTTTCACAGTGGCAAGATGCCTTCATTTGTACGCAACCAGCGCGGTGCTTTCAACATACCGCTATACAGCCCAACTAAGCCTTGCAACAAATCTCCAGCCACTCTTTCATCACTCTCTGATAGTGAACGAGCCAACAGCAACTGTGTTAATAGCTGGCAATAGCTTCCCAACTGATCAACTTCCGGTTCGAAGGCAGGGACATCCAGCGGCAGGTCATCTACCGTTAAACTCACTTTTAAATATTCAGGAACAGGTTCAAGTAATGTTGGCTGGAGCAGAGCCAGACAGGCGGAAAGCCGCCCGCACAGCGCCATCTTCTGTAGCTGATCTTCGCATTCAACCATTACGTCAACAAACCGCTCGCAGTTGTCTGCAAGTTTGGTGAAATCTGTGGTGCGATCGAACGGGGTAGTGAATAAAGAGTGAGAAAAGTTAGGGGTAGTAGTCATATGACCGCCTCCAAAGAGTAGTTTTTATCCACCACTGGAGAGGCTAATCTCGCTGGTGGCGGAACCGAGCAGGGTTAGCCTTACCGGCCTCTTCGGATACCGGCGCGTCTTGCGACGCCCCCGCTCGGCCCACCCTTGGAGTGTAGCTAAGCGTGCGACACAAAAATACTTGTGTCACCGAAGAAGTAAGGCAGGAGGCTAATCCTGACGCCTGATTTTGCAGGCGCGGCAAGAAGATACTGCTTTGCCGATCGGGTGGCAAGAGAGGCTCTGGAAGGCGGCTCGCAAAACGAATGATTATTTATAATGGGTACGGCCTGATACCCTTAACCTCTCCCTAAAGAAGTGAGAGCCACTCGGCGATGGCTACCCCTTACGAATCAAATACCGGTACGGCAGCGCCTCGGTCTGCTGTGCCACCAGCTCATGTTCCATAAAGGTACAAAAACCGGGAATATCGCGGGTCGTGGCCGGGTCGTCGGCGATAATCAGCAGCGTTTCACCGGTCTGCATGTTGCGCACGGTTTTACGTACCATCATTACCGGTTCCGGGCAGCGAAGGCCCTGGGCATCAAGAGTGTGGTCTGGGCTGGAAAACAGGTCGGTCATGGTCTTCTCGGTCTGGTAAAAACGGCTGTAGTTTACGCCCGGTTGCGATCAATGCAAACCAGGTTAACGATTGCGTAAAAAATAACCATTGCAATGTCCTGCCAAAGCAGTATCATGCTGCGGTTTTTATTGGGTTCCCTCACCCCAACGTATAAAAAGGTCACAATATGACGTCGTTTTCTGAATCACAGCGCGTAAAAGCGTTGTTCTGGCTTTCGCTTTTCCATTTGCTGGTGATCACCTCCAGCAACTATCTGGTGCAGCTCCCGATCTCCATCTTTGGTTTTCATACCACCTGGGGCGCGTTCAGCTTCCCGTTTATTTTCCTCGCGACCGATTTGACCGTGCGTATCTTTGGCGCACCGCTGGCTCGCCGCATTATTTTTTCAGTCATGCTCCCGGCGCTGTTCATCTCGTACGTGGTTTCGTCTCTGTTTTATATGGGAAGCTGGCAGGGCTTTGAGGCGTTAACTCACTTCAACCTGTTTGTTGCCCGTATCGCCGCGGCAAGCTTTATGGCCTACGCGCTGGGGCAGATCCTCGACGTGCATGTGTTTAACCGCCTGCGTCAGAATCATCGCTGGTGGATGGCGCCAACCGCCTCCACGCTGTTCGGGAACGTGAGCGATACGCTGGCCTTCTTCTTCATCGCCTTCTGGCACAGCCCGGATGCCTTCATGGCTGAACACTGGATGGAAATCGCGCTGGTGGACTACTGCTTCAAGGTCCTCATCAGCATTGTCTTCTTCCTGCCGATGTACGGCGTGCTGCTGAATATGCTGCTGAAAAGGCTGGCAGATAAATCTGAAATCACGGCATTGCAGGCTGGTTAAGGGTTCGCTTTATCAGTTGTGATAAGATGAGCGAATGAGCCGTTATGGCCGTTTATCGAAAGGAAGAAGTCAATGCGCAATCTGGTTAAATATGTCGGGATTGGCCTGCTGGTTGTGGGTCTTGCAGCCTGTGATAACAGCGACACAAAAACGCCTGCTCAGGGCGCATCCGCCGAGAGCAACGCGACCGGCCAGCCGGTGAATCTGATGGATGGCAAACTCAGTTTCTCTCTGCCAGCCGATATGACTGACCAGAGCGGCAAGCTGGGCACCCAGGCGAACAACATGCACGTTTACTCCGACGCAACCGGGCAGAAAGCGGTCATTGTGATTGTGGGCGACGATACCAGTGAAGATCTGGCCATCCTGTCCAAACGTCTGGAAGATCAGCAGCGCGGCCGCGATCCGCAGCTGCAGGTCGTAACCAATAAATCCATCGAGCTGAAAGGCCACACGCTGCAACAGCTCGACAGCATCATCTCAGCAAAAGGCCAGACCGCCTACTCTTCTGTCGTGCTGGGCAAAGTCGATAACAAACTGCTGACCCTGCAGATCACCCTGCCAGCGGAAGATCAGCAGAAAGCGCAGACGGCTGCTGAAAACATCATTAACACCATCGTGATCCAGTAACGCTTCACGAGGATGACGTGGCCTCCGGTGCCTGCACCGGAGGCCATTTTTTTAGCCGCCACGTCAACAGCAACGCAATCACCACCAGACCCGCCGCGGCAAGATAGATCACCGGAACCCCTGCCCAGGCCATCACCAGCCCCGCCAGCGGGCCGGTAATGCCTAAAGACATATCCATAAACACCGTATAGGTCGCCAGCGCCGCCCCTTGATTCTGCTGCGGAACGGCTTTTACCGCCACCACGCCCAGCGCCGGGAAGACCAGTGAAAAGCCTGCCCCCGCGAGGAACACGCCCACTTTTGCGACCCATGGCACCATCGCTATTCCGGTCAGCAGCAGCCCGACAATCTCTATCGCAAAGCAGATCATCGCCACATTCAGCCCGCCCAGACGGTTGATGCCGTTAGGGAAAAGCAGGCGGGCACCAACAAACGCACAACTGAACAGGGTTAACGCAAAGGCTGCGCCATCCCAGCCTTTGGCGTCGTAGAACAGGGTAATGAAGGTCGCGATCGCGCCGAAGCCGGTGGTCGCCAGCGCCAGCGCCATGCCGTACGGCCAGACGCGCCCCAGCACCGCCCGAAACGGCAGCGGCTTGCCTTTGCTGGCCTTCACTTTCGGGCGCGGCAGCGCAAAGAGGATCGCCAGCAGCGCGACCGCCATAATGGTGATGGCCAGCCCATGCAGCCCGCCCAGCGCATAGCAGGCCACGCCGAGCGGCGCACCGAGCGCCATCGCACCGTAGGTGACAATCCCGTTCCAGGAGATCACCCGGCCAATATGCGGTGCGCCTACCACCCCCACGCCCCACAGCGTCGAGCCGGTTCCCGCCAGACTTTGCCCAATGCCAAGAATGACGCGGCCCAGGCAGAGCAGCGCCAGGCTGACCAGCGGCCAGTGGCTGGTTGCGGCAGCCAGCAGATAGCTCAGGCCACTGAGGAAACAGCCGCACAGTCCCACCACCACGATGCTTTTTGGACCGAACATGTCCGCGTAGCGCCCGGCATGCGGGCGGCTGAGGAGCGTGGCGAAATATTGCAGGCTAATCACCAGCCCCGCCCAGAAGGCGCTGAAGCCCATGACGTCATGGACATACCCCGGCAGGACCGCCAGCGGCAGGCCAATGGTCAGATAGCTGGCAAAGTTGAAAATCACAACGGAAACGATGCGCAGATTGAGGCGCAATCCGCTCAGTGCCGGTTCAGCGGCCTGTTCGTGCATGGGGTTCTACCTGGATTTTTTACAACAGTGTTTCACTATTACCACGGCGCAATAAGAAAATCAGCACCGACTTTCAGATTAACGGCCCCAGACGAAGCGAAGCCCGGGCACTACACTTACCGGGTCATCATATTAAGGAACACGCATGATCGCTAACCCGTCCGACAAAGCAGGACTTCACATCTTATTAAAACTCGCCTGTCTGGTGGTTGTCCTTGCGGGTATCCATGCTGCCGCAGACATTATTGTTCAGCTCCTGCTGGCGCTCTTTTTTGCCATTGTGCTTAATCCTCTGGTCACCTGGTTTTTACGCCGGGGCGTCAGCCGTCCGGTCGCCATCACCATCGTCGTCATCGTGATGTTAATTGCCCTGACGGCGCTCTTCGGCGTGCTGGCGGCATCGCTGAGCGAATTCTCCACCATGCTGCCGCAGTACAACAAAGAGCTGACGCGTAAGATCGTCGCGCTGCAGGAGATGGTGCCCTTCCTTAATCTGCATATCTCACCAGAACGGATGCTGCGCAGGATGGACTCCGAGAAGGTCATGACCTACGCCACCACCTTGATGACAGGGCTTTCCGGCGCGATGGCCAGCATTCTGCTGCTGGTCATGACGGTGGTGTTTATGCTGTTCGAAGTCCGCCACGTTCCTTATAAGCTGCGCTTTGCACTGAATAATCCACAAATTCACATTGCTGGCTTACACCGGGCACTGAAGGGCGTCTCCAAATACCTGGCGCTGAAAACGCTCCTGAGCGTCTGGACGGGGGTGATTGTCTGGCTGGGGCTGATGCTGATGGACGTGCAGTTCGCCCTGATGTGGGGCGTATTGGCATTTCTGCTGAACTACGTGCCCAATATTGGCGCGGTGCTTTCCGCTGTGCCGCCGATGATTCAGGCGTTTCTGTTTAACGGTTTCTACGAATGCATGCTGGTCGGCGCGCTGTTTCTCGTCGTGCATATGGTGCTGGGCAATATTCTTGAGCCGCGCATGATGGGCCACCGGCTGGGCATGTCAACGCTGGTCGTGTTTTTATCCTTACTGATTTGGGGATGGCTGCTGGGCCCGGTCGGTATGCTGCTGTCGGTCCCCCTGACCAGCGTATGTAAAATCTGGATGGAAACCACCAAAGGCGGCAGCAAGCTGGCGATCCTGCTCGGGCCGGGGAGGCCGAAAAGCCGGTTACCCGGGTAACCGACCTACCTGTACAGGTAGGTTTAAACCGTCAGTAATACGCCGTAAATTACCGCGTCCCTAACCCGTCGCGGTATTTTTATTTGCGTTAAGGCGATATTCCTTCTGTTTTTATTTGCACCATGCGCATTACGTTGAAACGCAATTCCCGATTTAACGCAAATTATAAAAAATGAAATTATTAATTATTTTCCATGTTATTATGCCGGCCTTCGCGTCAACGTAATGCAAACATTAATATTGATAAAAATACATCTGGCGCAAACAATAAGCTGGATGAATATTATTTGTAAAAACCACTACCTTTAATTGTTATTATTGATATGGAGTTGTTGATGAAAAAGATCGTTAAATGGTGTGCTGCTGCCGTATTCGTTGGCGCACTGGCAGGCTGTGCGCGTACCGCCCCAATCGCTCAGGTTCACTCTATTGTCAGCGCAGGCCATACTGCCGATCAGGTAAAAACGGCAATTTTGAAAGCAGGCCAAAAACGTGACTGGATCATGACGGAAGCGGGTCCTGGGGTGATTAAAGGCCGTCTGCAGTCACGCGATCACTCGGTCCAGGTGAGTATTCCGTACACGGCAACAAGCTATTCAATTAACTATGAAAACAGCCTTAACCTGAAAGCGGCAGACGGTAAAATTCACAAAAATTATAACCGCTGGGTGAATAACCTCGACCACGATATTCAGCTGAACCTCTCCGCTGGCGCCGCGCTGTAATATTTTTCTAAAGTCGGGCCGCGTATGGCCCGATAACCTCTCTTTATTGCCCTAAAAGGTTACGCAGTAATGTACGAAAAGGACACACTCAGCGCACTGGATGCCATTACCGAAGCGCAACGCATCGCCTTTGCCCCGATGTTATTCCAGACTGCGCTTTGTCTGCGTAACTCAGGCGTTCTCGCCTGGCTCGATAAACAAGGTAAAGAGGGTGCCAGCCTCGAGGAAATAACCGAACACAGCACGCTCGGCAGCTATGGCGTCAGCGTACTGCTGGATATGGGATTAAGCGGTCGAATCGTTACCCAACAGAATGGACGTTATTTTCTGGCGAAAGTGGGCCATTTTTTACTGCATGACGAAATGACCCGCGTAAATATGGATTTCACTCAGGATGTTTGTTACCAGGGGCTATTTCGCCTGGCGGACGCCCTACAGGAAGAAAAACCTGCCGGATTAGCCGTGTTTGGCAACTGGCCAACCATCTACCCGGCATTATCCCAATTACCTGCTCCGGCGAAAAAGAGCTGGTTCGCCTTTGATCACTACTATTCTGACGCCGCTTTTGACGCTGCTTTGCCATATATATTCGCAAGCTCGCCGACAAAATTGTACGATGTGGGCGGAAATACGGGTAAATGGTCGCTACGCTGCTGCCGCTATGACGAAAATGTTGCCGTGACGATCCTCGATCTGCCGCAACAGATAGCGCTGGCGCAGGAAAACATCGCAAAAGCAGGTTTTTCTCATCGTATTGGATTCCATGCTGTCGATATGCTTAGCCCAGCAACATTGCCGGGTGACGCCGACGTCTGGTGGATGAGCCAGTTCCTGGATTGTTTCTCTCCGGATCAGATTGTCGCCATGCTGACGCGCGTCGCACAGGTCATGAAGCCAGGCGCACGTTTGTGCATCATGGAGCTTTTCTGGGATGCCCAGAAATTTGAAGCGGCCTCTTTCAGCCTGAATGCCACCTCGCTCTATTTCACCTGTATGGCGAATGGTAATAGCCGGTTTTACAGCGTAGAGAAGTTTTATCGCTACCTGGAGAGCGCAGGTTTCAGCGTTGAACAGCGGCTGGACAACCTTGGGGTCGGTCATACCCTGCTGATATGCACCAGACGTGAACAATAGAGCAGCTTAGCTGCCCGGGTGGCCCAGCCTGCCCTTTGAATACGGTTTTTTTTCGCGGACGCGCGTAGATGAAATTTTCACTGAACATTATCGACTGGCAGGCGAGAGCGCCAGGACTCAGCGATGCCACAGAGTGGCAGGCATGGTCGCGTCTGCAGCTGGCCGTTGACCCAGCGGCCCCGCTTCCCCGGCTGACCGCTTTGCCCATGATGACCGCGCGACGCCTCAATTCAGGCAGTAAGCTGGCGGTGGACATTGGTCTTGCCATGCTGCAAAACCACGCCATTGATGCCGTCGTCTATTCCAGCCGCCACGGCGAGCTGGAGCGCAACTACCGTATTCTGCATGCTCTGGCGACCGGGCAGTCCGTTTCTCCCACCGACTTCGCCATGTCCGTGCACAATTCCGCGGTGGGCAATCTCACGATTACCGCACGCCAGGCCATCGTCTCGTCATCCATTTCTGCCGGGCTGGACACCTTCCAGCAGGCCTTATGTGAAGTGCTGAGCCTGCTGCATGCGGGCTACTCCCGCGTCCTGCTGGTTGATTTTGACGGCGCGCTGCCGGAATTTTACCATCCGGCGTTACCGCCGCAGATGCCCACCTGGCCGTACGCGCTGGCGCTGGTGATTGAATCCGGCAACGGATTGCAGTGTGAAACCCGCAGCGGCAGCACGGGTGAAGAACCCGCCCTGCCGCAAAGCCTGATGTTCCTGCAACGCTATCTCAGCGAGGAACGTCAGTTTGTGGTGCCCGGCGAACGCTTGCTGTGGCAATGGACGCGCGCATGAACCGCCTGGCTGCCCGTATCAACTGGTTATGGCGACTGGTGATGACCGGCTTCTGCTTCGCGCTGTTTGGCGTGGGCGGGCTGCTGCTGTCGCTGGTCTGGTTCAACCTGCTGCTGATCGTCCAGCGCGATCGCGCCAACCGCCGTCGCCTGGCGCGTCGCAGCATTGCGGCCAGCTTCCGCTTCTTCCTGACCGTGGCTCGCAGCCTCGGAGTACTGGACTATCGCATTCACAATCTTGACGCGCTGCGCAGCGATCGGGGTTGTCTGGTGGTGGCTAACCACCCCACGTTAATTGACTACGTGATTCTGGCGTCGGTGATGCCGGAAACCGACTGTCTGGTGAAGAGCGCGCTGCTGCGCAACCCCTTTGTCAGCGGCGTCATCCGTGCGGCGGATTACCTGATTAACAGCGAAGCCGAGCCCCTGCTCGCGGCCAGCCAGCAGCGTCTGGCTCAGGGCGACACGCTTTTAATCTTCCCGGAAGGCACGCGAACCCGGTTTGGCGAGGCTATCTCCCTCCAGCGCGGCGCGGCAAATATCGCCGTGCGCTGTAACAGCGATCTGCGGGTGGTGCTGATCCACTGTAGCGAACACCTGCTGGATAAAAAAAGTCACTGGTATGATGTACCGCCAGAAAAACCTGTCTTCACCGTGGATGTCCGCGACCGCGTGAACATCGACGAATTTTACGATGCAAATGAACAAGAACCGGCGCTGGCGGCAAGGCAGTTAAACCGGCATCTACAGCATCGATTAACATCAGGCCTTCAATCTTTGTCAGGAATTAATGATGCAAGCGCTTTATCTTGAAATTAAGAATCTCATTATCACCACGCTGAATCTGGACGAGCTCACCGCAGAGGACATTGATACCGATGCCGCGCTGTTTGGTGATGGGCTGGGTCTCGACTCTATCGACGCGCTGGAACTGGGTCTGGCCGTGAAAAACCAGTATGGCGTGGTGCTTTCCGCCGAAAGCGAAGAGATGCGCCAGCACTTCTTTTCCGTCGCCACGCTGGCGTCCTTTATCAACGCTCAACGCGCCTGAGATGTGATCACGATGACCGAACAAGAAACCATTTATCAGGAAGTCTGTGGCCTTCTGACCCGACTGTTTGAAATCGACCCACAGGATATTACGCCCGAAGCCCGTCTTTACGAAGACCTGGAGCTGGACAGCATTGATGCGGTGGACATGATTGTTCATCTGCAGAAAAAAACGGGCAAGAAAATCAAGCCGGAAACCTTTAAATCGGTTCGTACCGTTCAGGATGTGGTAGACGCCGTCGAACAGCTTCTGCGCGAAGAGTAAGACATTGTGCGTGGTGGACGGACGTTCCCGGTCATCCCACTGCTGACGGGGTTGATGCTGCTGGCGTGGCCCTTCCTGATTGGATTTGGGCTGACGCATAACAGCCTGCAGTGGCTGTTACCGGTGATGGCGCTGGTGTTGCTGCTGCGGCTGCGTCAGGCGCAGCGGAACACCAGCCCGATGCGGTATGTGGTGCAGTGTGTTGCGCTGGCGGGCATCGCGCTTTGCGCGGCCAGCTACCTGCTGAAAACCCACCAGTGGCTGCTGCTCTATCCAGTGGTCGTCAACCTGGTGATGCTGGCCGTGTTCGGGGGTTCGCTGTGGACCGCGATGCCGCTTGTCGAACGGCTGGCGCGCTTGCGCGAGCCAAATCTGCCCCCCGCAGGCGTGCGCTATACCCGCAAGGTGACCCTCGTCTGGTGCGGCTTCTTCATCGGCAACGGCGCGATGGCGCTGTTCACCGTTCTCCACGGTGACATGCATCTGTGGACGCTGTGGAACGGTATGGTGGCCTACATCCTGATGGGGACGCTGATGGCGACAGAGTGGCTGGTGCGCCAGCGGGTGATAAAAAAAGAGATGCACAATGACTAACCCCCTTCCGCTGGGCCAGTGGTTAAACGCGCCGCGCCCTGACGATACGCCCGTTGCCTGGCTTGACGATCGTACCTGGACGCTGGGCCAGCTGCGCCACGACGTGACCATACTGGTCGACACCCTGCGTCAGCAGGAAGGCGAGCGCTGGGCGCTGTGCTTTGAAAACAGCTACCTGTTTATTGTTGCGCTGCTGGCCTCGCTGCACGCCGGTAAAACACCGGTCATTCCCGGCCATAGCCGCGTCTCGCAGCTTGAAGAACAGCAGGCGTTGTTTAGCGGCGTTCTGAGCGATCGGACACTCGGTTTTCATGGGAAGCTGATTGTGGTGGCCTCCCGCCATCAGACGGCTAGCCACTGGGCGCCCTTGCCGGCTATTGACGAAAGCCGCTTCGTTGAACTGTTCACCTCCGGCTCCACGGGTACCCCGCGCCGGGTGATTAAACACATCGTCAGTCTGGATCGTGAAGCCCGTCTGCTGGCTGACCGCTTCGGCGAGCGTCTGGCCGGCTGCAGCGTTGTCGCCTCGGTCGTACCGCAACATCTGTATGGCCTGACATTCCGCATCGTATTGCCAATGGCGCTGGGCCTGCCGCTGCATGCCGCGATGCTCTACTACGCAGAGCAGCTGGCCGCCCTTCCTCATGACAGGCATTACCTGTTCATCAGCAGCCCGGCGTTCCTGAAGCGCCTGGATACCGAGCTGGCCGCGCCGCCCGTCAGAATGCTGATTTCAGCAGGTGGAATGCTGCCCTGGTGTGATGTCTCCACCACCGCGGGCTGGCTTAACATCTGGCCGGATGAAATTTATGGCAGTACCGAAACCGGGATCCTCGCCTGGCGCCATCGCCAGCAGGATAACGTCCCGTGGCTGGCGTTCCCCGGCGTTATCTTCCATCAGGAAGATGAAGCCTGTCGCGTCACGTCGCCACTGATCCATGAGGCCGAAGGACTCCAGCTGGACGATATTCTCCACTTCGACAGCGAGGGGCTTTTCAGCATCGCCGGTCGTCGCGGGCGAGTGGTCAAAATTGAAGAAAAGCGCATCTCGCTTAACGAGATCGAACGTCGCCTGCTGGAGCTCGACGGCATTTGCGAAGCGGCTGCACTGCCGGTCACGCGCGGGGGCCGTCAGGGGATTGGCGTCCTGCTGGTCCTGGACGACGCGGTTCGTCAGCGCGGGTATATGCAGGATAAAAAAGCGCAGGAGTTCGCCTGGCGTCGCGCCCTGCTGCCGTGGCTTGAGCCGGTCGCGGTACCGCGCTACTGGCGTATTATCGATGAAATGCCGGTAAACAGTATGAACAAGCGTGTCTATGCGCAGTTAGAGGAGTTATTTCATGAAAATTCATGAAATTGAGCGCCACCAGACACAGCCGGAGAAGCTGGAAATCATTTTGCATCTCGACGCGGCGCTGTTCTGGTTTCAGGGCCATTTCGCCGTACAACCGCTGCTGCCCGGCGTTGCGCAGCTTGACTGGGTGATGCACTACGCCACGACGTTACTGGCACCGGGCTACCGCTTTCACAGCATTCAAAACGTGAAGTTCCAGGCGCCTCTGCTGCCGGAAACCACGGTGACGCTGGTGCTTGAGTGGCATGCCGAACGTCAGATGCTGACCTTCAGCTACCAGCGTCATGCCGGGGCTGAGCGCCATACCGCCAGCAGCGGAAAAATTCGACTATGTCAGTAATCTTCCGCCCCTGTGTGCTGATCCCGTGCTACAACCACGGCGCCATGATCGCCAGCGTGCTGTCACGTCTCGCACCGTTCGGCTTGCCGTGTCTGGTGGTGGATGACGGCAGCGAAGCGATCACCCGTCAGGAGCTCGAACGCCTGGCGGCGGAGCAGCCACAGATGACGCTGGTCCGTCTGGCGCAAAACGCCGGGAAAGGTGCCGCGGTCATCAGGGGGTTGGAGGAGTGCGCGCGCGCGGGCTATACCCACGCCGTGCAGGTGGACGCGGACGGTCAACACGCCATCGAAGATATCCCCAAACTGCTGGCGCTGGCGGAGCGCCACCCGGACGCGCTGATCTCCGGCCAGCCCATTTACGATGATTCCATTCCGCGCTCGCGACTCTACGGGCGCTGGGTAACCCACGTCTGGGTGTGGATTGAGACCTTATCTCTGCAGCTTAAAGACAGCATGTGCGGCTTTCGGGTCTACCCGGTTTCGCCCACGCTGCGGCTGGCAGCGCGTGAACCGCTCGGCAAACGGATGGACTTTGACACCGAAGTGATGGTCCGTCTCTACTGGCAGGGCAACACCAGCGTCTTTCTGCCCACCCGCGTCACCTATCCACAAGACGGGTTATCCCACTTCGACGCGTTAAAAGATAACGTGCGGATCTCCCTGATGCATACCCGGCTGTTCTTCGGCATGCTGCCCCGCATTCCCGGCCTGCTTTTCCGTCGACGCCGCCAGCACTGGGCGCAGCAGGACGAGGTCAAGGGTCTGTGGGGGATGCGCCTGATGCTGCGCGTCTGGCAACTGCTCGGGCGGCGGGCCTTTACCGTGCTGCTGTGGCCGGTGATCGGCGTGTACTGGCTTATCGCGCGTCCGGCGCGGCAGGCCTCGCGGCAGTGGATTGGGAGAGTGAAGCAAGAACTGCGTCAGCGGAACATGTCTGTTCCCTCACGGCTCAACAGCTTTTTCCATTTTATGCGCTTCGGCAACGCGATGCTGGATAAAGTCGCCAGCTGGCGCGGTGAGCTGAAGTTTGATCGCGACGTGGTCTTTGCCCCCGGCGCGAGCGAAGCGCTAGATATCGCGGCGCCGCAGGGCAAGCTCCTGCTCGCCTCGCACCTTGGCGACGTAGAAGCCTGCCGGGCGCTGGCTCAGCTGGAAGACAGCAAAATCATCAACGCCCTGGTCTTCAGCGAGAACGCCCAACGCTTTAAGCAAATTATGAGCGAAATGGCGCCCCAGGCCAGCGTGAATTTGATGTCGGTTACCGACATCGGCCCGGACACCGCGATTGCCATCAAAGAGAAGCTTGAGCGCGGAGAATGGGTCGCCATAGTGGGCGATCGCATCGCGGTGAATCCGCAGCGTGGCGGCGAGTGGCGCGTGATCTGGAGTCCGTTTATGGGCCAGCCTGCGCCGTTCCCACAGGGGCCGTTTATCCTGGCCTCCATCCTGCGCTGCCCGGTGGTGCTGATTTTTGCCCTGCGCCAGCAGGGGAAGCTCACCCTGCACTGCGAACCATTTGCCGACCCGCTGCGCCTGCCTCGCGGTGAACGCCAGCAGGCGCTGCAGAATACCGTCGATCGCTACGCGCAGCGGCTGGAGCATTACGCCCTCATGTCGCCGCTCGACTGGTTTAATTTTTTCGATTTCTGGCATCTGCCAGAGTCCAGAGAGAAGGAGTAAAGGGTGCTGACCGATCCCCGCTTTACGACTGAAGTCGAGATCACCGTTCCGTTCCACGACGTCGATATGATGGGCGTGGTCTGGCACGGTAACTATTTCCGCTACTTTGAGATCGCCCGCGAGGCGCTGCTCAATCAGTTTGACTATGGCTATCGCCAGATGAAGGCCTCCGGCTACGTCTGGCCCGTCGTCGATACCCGGGTGAAATACCGCGATGCGGTGACCTTTGAGCAGCATATTCGCGTCCGCGCGCACATTGAAGAGTATGAAAACCGCCTGCGTATTGCCTATCAAATTTTCGATGCGCAGACCGGCAAACGCACCACCACCGGTTACACCATCCAGGTAGCGGTAGAAGAAGCCACCCGCGAAATGTGCTTTGTGAGCCCGGCAATACTGTTTGAACGAATGGGAGTGACGCCATGAAATGGTTGCCTTTGCTGGCGCTGATCGTCAGCCCGCTGGTCAGCGCCGTGACGCTGGATGAACTGCAGCAGCGATTCACCGAGCAGCCTGTCGTGCGCGCGCACTTCGAACAGGTTCGGACGATAAAAGATATGTCGCAGCCGCTGCGCTCGAAGGGCGAGATGCTGATCGCCCGCGATAGCGGCCTGCTGTGGGATCAAAAAGCGCCGTTTCCGATGACGCTTCTGCTGGATGACAAACGGATGGTTCAGGCAATCAACGGCCAACCGCCGCAGACCATCACTGCCGACAATAATCCGCAGATGTTCCAGTTCAACCATCTTCTGCGGGCCCTGTTCCAGGCCGACCGCAAGGTGCTTGAAGAGAACTTCCGCATCGATTTTAAAGACCTGGGCACGGGCCGCTGGTCGCTGGTGCTCACGCCAAAAACGACGCCGCTGGACAAGATTTTCGCCACCCTCGATCTGGGCGGCGCGACCTATCTGGAGACGATTCGTCTGAACGACAAACAGGGCGACCGTACCGATATCGCCCTTTCACGCCACCAACTGACGCCCGCCAGCCTGACCGATGACGAACGCCAACGCTTTGCCGCACCGTAAATCCCTGCGCCCGGCGCTGCTGTGGGCCATGCTATGCCTGGTTCTGCTGGGCGTGCTGCTGTCGCTGCTGCCCGGCGCGCGTCTGAACAGCAGCGTGCTGGCCATGCTGCCGAAACAGACGCTGGGGGCGATCCCTCCGGCGCTCAACGACGGGTTTATGCAGCGTCTCGACCGCCAGCTGGTCTGGCTGGTCAGCCCCGGCAAAGAGCCCGATCCGCGCGTGGCGCAGCAGTGGCTGGCGCTGCTGCAAAGCAGCGACGCGCTCAGCGAGGTCAAAGGCCCGATGGACGCCGCCGGGCAAAAGGCCTGGGGAGAATTCTTCTGGCAGCACCGAAATGGCCTGATTGATCCCGCCACCCGCGTCCGCCTGCAAAACGGCGGAGACGCGCAGGCGCAGTGGATTTTATCTCAGCTCTATTCAGCCTTTTCCGGCGTCAGCGGCAAAGAGTTGCAAAACGATCCCCTGATGCTGATGCGCGGCTCGCAGCTCGCTCTGGCGCAAAATAGCCAGAAGCTGCGGCTGATGGACGGCTGGCTGGTCACAAAAGATGAGGCGGGAAACTACTGGTATCTGCTTCACGGTGAACTGGCGGGCTCGTCATTTGATATGCAGCAGACCCACCGGCTCGTGACGACGCTTAACGCGCTGCAGGAGACGCTAAAAGCGCGTTTCCCGCAGGCACAGCTGCTTTCCCGCGGAACCGTGTTCTACAGCGATTACGCCAGCCAGCAGGCCAAACGCGACGTCTCGACGCTGGGTATCGCCACCCTGCTTGGCGTGTTCCTGCTCATCGTGGCGGTGTTCCGCTCTTTGCGCCCGCTGCTGCTGAGCGTGCTCTCGATTGCCATCGGCGCGCTGGCAGGCACGGTGGTGACGCTGCTGCTCTTTGGCGAACTGCACCTGATGACGCTGGTGATGAGCATGAGCATCATCGGTATTTCAGCAGACTACACGCTCTACTACCTGACCGAACGGATGGTGCACGGCGCGGAGCACTCCCCCTGGCAAAGCCTGGCCAAAGTGCGCAATGCGCTGCTGCTGGCGCTGCTGACGACCGTCGCCGCCTACCTGATTATGATGCTGGCCCCCTTCCCCGGGATCCGCCAGATGGCGGTGTTCGCCGCCGTGGGGCTGAGCGCCTCCTGCCTGACGGTGATTTTCTGGCATCCGTGGCTGTGTCGGGGTTTACCGGTGCGCCCGGTTCCGCTGATGGTCCTGATGCTGCGCTGGCTGGCCGCCTGGCGACGCAATAAAAAACTGTCCGTTGGCTTGCCCGTCGCGCTGGCGCTGCTCTCCGCTGTGGGGATGAGCACCCTGAAGGTGGACGACGACATCGTCCAGCTACAGGCCCTGCCGAAGGATATTCTGGCGCAGGAGAAAGCCATTACCGCCCTGACCGGACAGAGTGTCGATCAGAAATGGTTTGTGGTGCATGGCGCCTCGCCTCAGCAAACGCTGGAGCGACTGGAAGCCTTTACCCCGGCGCTGGCAGAGGCGCAGAAAGCGGGAGAGATCGCCCGCTGGCGTACCCTGCCGCTGAACTCGCTGGCCCGCCAGAAAAGCGATCTTACGCTGCTGCAGAACGCCGCACCTGCGGTGACGAACGTGCTGAAAAGCGCCGGACTTAACACCGTATCCCCGAATCTCGACGCCATGCCGGTCAGCGTGGACGCGTGGCTTGAAAGCCCGGCCAGCGAAGGCTGGCGTCTGCTCTGGCTGACCCTGCCTGACGGAGAAAGCGGCGTGCTCGTGCCGGTGGACGGCGCGAAAAACAGCGCACTCCTCAGTGAACTGGCCGCGCGCCATGACGGTGTCGTCTGGGTCGATCGCAAAGCCAGCTTTGACAGCCTGTTTGCCCTCTATCGCACGCTGCTGACGGGGCTATTGTTTGCGGCGCTGGCAGTGATTGCCTGCGGGGCGATGCTGCGCCTCGGCTGGCGTAAGGGGCTGATAAGCCTGGTGCCATCCGTGCTGTCGCTGAGCTGCGGGCTGGCGGTGCTGGCCGCAACGGGCCACCCGGTGAATCTGTTTTCACTGCTGGCGCTGGTACTGGTGCTCGGCATTGGCATTAACTACACGCTGTTTTTCAGCAACCCGCGCGGTACGCCGCTGACCTCAATGCTGGCGATTACGCTGGCCATGATGACTACGCTGCTGACGCTGGGCATGCTCGTCTTCAGCGCCACCCAGGCCATCAGCAGCTTTGGTATCGTGCTGGTGAGCGGTATTTTTACCGCCTTCCTGCTGGCTCCGCTGGCGATGCCGGATAAGAAAGAGAGAAAACGTAAATGAACGCTTTTTACCGCGCCGTCGCGCTGGCTGCGGCGCTGCTGCTGTCAGGCTGCAGCCATTCGACCGATACCAAAGAGACGCGCCCCCAGGCCTGGCTCCAGCCGGGAACCAAAGTGACGCTCCCGCCACCCGGCATTAGCCCGGCGGTCAGCTCCCAACAGCTGCTGACCGGTAGCTTTAACGGACAAACGCAGTCTCTGCTGGTGATGCTCAATGCGGATGCGCATAAAGTGACGCTGGCCGGGCTCTCTTCCGTGGGCATTCGTCTGTTCCTGGCGACGTACGATGAGACCGGTATTCATACCGAGCAGTCGATCGTCGTGCCGCAGCTGCCGCCCGCCAGCCAGGTGCTGGCCGACGTGATGCTCAGCCACTGGCCAATTAGCGCCTGGCAGCCGCAGTTGCCGAAGGGCTGGACGTTAACGGACAATGGCGATCGGCGCGAGCTGCGCAACGCCAGCGGCAAGCTGGTGACGGAGATTGTCTACCTGCAGCGCAAAGGCAAGCGCGAGCCGATCAGCATCGAGCAACACGTCTTTAAATACCACATCACCATTCAATATCTGGGTGACTGAGATGATTTATATTTCCGCTGTTGGCATGGTCAACGCGCTGGGCAACTCGCCTGATGAGATTGCCGCAAACCTGACGGCAGGCGTGGCGCCGGGTATGCACGCCCGGACCGGCTGGTTGCAGGGCTCACCCGAAGCCGTACTGGGCGCCGTGGAAGGCGAGCTGCCGACCATCCCGGACACCTTGTCCGCACACCGCACCCGTAACAACCAACTGCTGCTGGCCGCGCTGGCACAGATTCAGTCGACCGTTGACGAGGCCATCGCCCGCGTCGGTCGCGACCGCGTGGCCGTGGTGCTGGGAACCAGCACCTCCGGGCTGGATGAAGGTGATGAGCACGTGCGCCGCATGATCCACGGCGAGACCAGCACGCGCTGGCAGTATCCGCAGCAGGAGCTGGGCGATCCGTCCCGCTTCCTTGCCAACTGGCTCCAGCTTGAAGGCCCGGCCTATACGATCTCGACAGCCTGCTCTTCCAGCGCGCGGGCGATGATCGGCGGCAAGCGTCTGATCGAAGCCGGGCTGGTGGATATCGCCATTGTCGGCGGAGCCGATACTTTGAGCCGAATGCCCGTCAACGGCTTTAACAGCCTTGAATCCTTCTCCCCTACGCTCTGCGAGCCGTTTGGTCGCGACCGTCGGGGGATCACCATCGGCGAAGCCGCCGCGCTGATGGTGCTGAGCCGTGACCCCGCCGACGTGGCGCTGCTCGGAACGGGCGAATCCAGCGATGCTTACCATATTTCCGCCCCGCATCCGCAGGGCGAAGGGGCGATGAGGGCTATCACTCAGGCGCTTAACGAAGCGGGTATGCAGCCGGAGGATATCGGCTACATCAACCTGCACGGCACGGCCACGCCGCTCAACGATCAGATTGAATCGCAGGTAGTACACGATCTCTTCGGGGAAAGCGTGCCGTGCAGCTCAACCAAACATCTTACCGGCCATACGCTGGGCGCTGCCGGTATTACCGAAGCGGCCCTGAGCTGGCTGATTCTGACGCGCGATCTGCCCTTACCGCCGCAGGACTTCGCCCGCTACGCACCGGACGACACGCTGGCATCGTGCGGCCTGCTGCACCAGCGCACCGCCCTGAAAAAGCCGGTCATTTTGTCTAACTCGTTCGCGTTTGGCGGCAATAACGCCAGCATTCTGCTGGGGAGAGCGTCATGAGCTACTTATCACCCGTCGACTATTTGCCGCACGATGCGCCAATGATGCTGCTGGCGTCCGTTGAGTGCGTCACGGACGACACGGCGGTTTGCCGCGTGGCGGTCAACAGGCAAAGCGTACTGGCACCGTTTCTGAATGCCGATGGCGACCTGCCGGGCTGGTACGCGCTCGAGCTGATGGCGCAGACCGTCGGCGTCTGGTCGGGCTGGCATCGCCAGCAGCAGGGGCAGGATCATATTGCGCTGGGCATGGTGCTCGGCGCGCGCGAGCTGATCTGCGCCAGCGGGCGTTTTACGCAAGGCCTGACGCTGGAAATCAGCGTAAAACTGCTGATGCAGGACGAACGCTTTGGCAGTTTTGAATGCGCGATTTCCGCTAATGAAGAGACGCTGGCCACGGGCCGGGTCAACACCTTCCAGCCGAGCGCAGAAGAATTAACATCGCTTTTTAATCAGGGATCTAACGCATGAGTCGTTCCGTACTGGTCACAGGGGCCAGCAAAGGCATAGGGCGCGCCATCGCCCGCCAGCTTGCCGCCGACGGGTTTACCGTAGGCGTGCATTACCATCGTGATGCCGCAGGCGCGCAGGAGACGCTGGACGCCATCACGCAGGCGGGTGGCAACGGTCGTTTACTCGCCTTTGATGTGGGCAACCGCGAACAGTGCCGCGAGGTGCTGGAGCAGGAGATTGAAGTCCATGGCGCGTGGTATGGTGTGGTCAGTAACGCCGGAATCGCCCGCGATGGCGCCTTTCCGGCATTGAGTGAAGACGACTGGGATAGCGTGATCCACACCAATCTCGACAGTTTTTATAACGTCATTCACCCCTGCGTTATGCCGATGATTGGCACCCGAAAAGGGGGGCGCATTATCACCTTATCGTCCGTGTCCGGCGTGATGGGCAACCGCGGGCAGGTGAACTACAGCGCGGCGAAAGCGGGCATTATCGGTGCCACCAAAGCGCTGGCGATCGAGCTGGCAAAACGCAAAATCACCGTGAACTGCATTGCGCCGGGGCTGATTGATACCGGCATGATTGAGATGGAAGAGGCCGCGCTGAAAGAAGCGATGTCCATCATTCCAATGAAACGTATGGGCCAGGCTGAGGAGGTCGCCGGGCTGGCAAGCTATCTGATGTCAGATATTGCGGGCTACGTCACCCGCCAGGTCATTTCCATTAACGGAGGAATGCTATGACGCGTCGCGTGGTGATTACGGGCATGGGCGGCGTGACCGCCTTTGGCGAAAACTGGCAATCCGTTTCCAGCAGGCTGCTGGCGTATGAAAACGCGGTGCGTAAAATGCCGGAATGGCAGGTGTATGATGGCCTGCACACCCTGCTGGGCGCGCCGATTGATGATTTCACGCTGCCGGAACACTATACCCGCAAGCGTATTCGCGCCATGGGCCGCGTGTCGTTGATGTCGACCCGCGCCACCGAACTGGCGCTGGAGCAGGCGGGGTTGATTGGCGAAGCGGTGCTCACCAATGGTCAAACGGGTATCGCCTATGGCTCATCCACGGGCAGTACCGGGCCCGTCAGCGAATTCGCCACCATGCTCACCGAAAAGCACACCAATAACATCACCGGGACAACCTACGTGCAGATGATGCCGCACACCACCGCGGTGAATACCGGCCTGTTCTTTGGGTTACGTGGCCGCGTCATCCCGACGTCGAGCGCCTGTACCTCCGGCAGCCAGGCGATTGGCTACGCCTGGGAAGCGATTCGCCACGGCTATCAGACCGTCATGGTTGCCGGGGGCGCTGAGGAGCTGTGCCCGTCTGAAGCGGCGGTATTTGATACGCTGTTCGCCACCAGCCAGCGCAATGATGCGCCCAAAAACACCCCATCGCCATTTGATACGCAGCGTGATGGCCTGGTGATTGGGGAAGGTGCGGGTACCCTGATACTCGAAGAGCTGGAGCATGCCAAAGCGCGCGGGGCCACGATCTACGGCGAAATCGTAGGTTTTGCCACTAACTGTGACGCGGCCCATATCACCCAGCCTCAGCGTGAAACCATGCAGATTTGCATGGAGCAGTCGCTGGCCATGGCGGGATTAAGCGCCCTGGATATGGGGTATATCTCCGCACACGGTACCGCCACCGATCGCGGTGATATTGCCGAAAGCCTGGCCACTGCCGCTATCTATGGTGACAACGTGCCGGTTTCCTCGCTGAAGAGCTATTTTGGCCATACGTTAGGAGCCTGCGGCGCGCTGGAAGCGTGGATGAGTTTGCAGATGATGCGTGAAGGCTGGTTTGCCCCGACGCTCAATTTAACGCAGCCGGATGAGCAATGCGGTGCTTTAGATTATATTATGGGAGAAGCCCGTCAGATTGACTGCGAGTATCTGCAGAGCAATAACTTCGCGTTTGGCGGCATCAACACCTCGATTATCATTAAACGCTGGGCGTAACTATGTACCAGTTTGTACTGGGAAAAATCTCCACCCTTAGCGCGGACCCGCTGGCGTCAACGCTCGCAGACAGGGCACCTCAGGGTGCCCGACATGCCTCCTGGCTGGCCGGGAGGACGCTGCTCGCCAGAGCGTTATCCCCTCACCCGCTCCCCGACATCATTTACGGCGAGCAGGGGAAACCGGCCTTTGCGAAGGGGCATCCGCTGTGGTTCAACCTGAGCCACAGCGGTGACGATATTGCTTTGCTGATGAGCGATGAAGGTGAAGTCGGCTGTGATATCGAAGTGATTCGCCCGAGGAAGAACTGGCAGGCACTGGCTAATGCGGTATTCAGCATGACAGAGCATGATGAGCTGGAGCGTGAAGCGCCCGAGGAACGGCTTTCAGCGTTCTGGCGTATCTGGACGCGGAAAGAAGCGATTGTGAAACAGCGTGGCGGCAGTGCCTGGCAGATTGTCAGCATCGATAGCACTGCGCAGACACACGCGGTCAGTCAGCTACAGGTCGGATCGCTGAGCCTTGCCGTCTGCACATCGACCCCTTACACCCTGACCAACGAGTCGATTATTCACGTTGGGATGTTCGGGGTAGAAAAATCACTAACACACCCAGAATAATAAACCCGACACCCACCAGCCCGTGCCAGGAGAAGCGCTCCTCCCAGCCCGGCAGCAGGATCGCGGCGCCCCACACCAGAATATAACTGAGGCTCAGCAAGGCATAGGCTTTGCTGAGCGCCATACGGTGCAGCGCCAGATACCAGCAGCCCATAGAGGCCACATACCCCATCAACCCCAGCAGCAGCGCCCCGGTACCGGACGAGAAGTGCCACAGCGCGGAAACAAACACCAGGACCTCACTGACCGGTGGCAATGCCTGCATGGCATCGCGCAGCAACAGCTGCGCCGCGCTGACTAACAGCACGCTGCATAAGGCCCAGAACGCTCCTTTCACAGGCTCCCTCCCAGCACAATAATCCCGATGATGATGAACCCCACCCCCAGCCAGTGATGCGGCGCGACGTTTTCACGCCAGAAGGCCTTCGCCGCCAGCGTCACCCAGACAAAATTGAGGCTCAGCATAGGATAGGCAATGCCGACAGGCAGGCGTTGCAGCACCACCAGCCAGACCAGCATCCCGCTGCCCAGCGCCAGCAGTGCCAGGCCCAGCCACAGCGCGATATGTGCCCCACGCCGCCCGGCTTTCGCCGGACGGGTGGCTTGTTTCTGACACAGCTGCCCCGCGCAGCTGAGCAAGCTTGCCAGTATCAGCCAGATCCAGGTCATCACTTCGGCAGATACTGCAGGTAGGCCAGACGGCCCTGGATATACAGGCTGTCCGGTTTCGGCAGGTTAGCCTGCGTAATGTCGTCGTGTTTCGACAGCAGGATCACCAGCGACACGCGGCCCTGCTGACGATGCTCCGCCAGCCATTGTGCAAAATTATCTTTACTGACAAAGCGATCTTTCGCGTCCGGATAATCCAGCCCGTAGCGCAACTCACCCGCCTGACCAAAGAGCGTGATGTCATTACGCTTCAGCTCCCAGGCAATACCGGACGCGATCCCAACGTTATCGGCAAGGATGAACCGACTTTCCTGCAGCGGCTCACGCACGGTATCCACCAGCGACTGCGGCTGTTTGGAATCCACCACCATGTTTGGAATGGCAAAACCAATCAGCAGCGCCAGCCCTGCAGGGCACAGTGCCGCCAGCCACCAACGCTGCTGACTCTGTCTGAACGTAAACCAGCCTACCGCCGCCCAGATGAGGAACGCCACCACCGCACAGAAGACTTTATACAGTTCGACCGACGTCCAGACCGGATGCTTAGACAGTCCCCACGGCGAGACCACCAGTGCCGCCACCACGCCGATGACGCCAAACGCCAGGTTAATCCCGCCGTTAATGCGTAGCGCTCTGGCGCCTTTTTCCGCCGCGAGGCAGGCATAGCGCGCCATCAGGATAGCCAGCGGGGCAAAGCAGGGCAGGATATAGGTCGGCAGCTTGCCTTTGGCGATGCTGAAGAACAGCAGCGGCATCACCACCCAACCCAGCAGATAGAACCCGCCACCCGCGTTTTGTCTGTCATTCCAGCCGAGACGAAACGCACCAGGCAGCAGCGCCAGCCACGGCAGGCTGCCCGCGATCAGGAATGGCACGTAGTACCAGAACGGTGCTTTGTGCTGCGCGTCGCTCTGGGCGAAACGCTGAATATGCTCAACCCAGAAGAAGTAACGCCAGAAGTCAGGCTCACGCTGCGCAATCGCCAGCCCCCATGGCAGAACAATCAGCACGCAGCTCAGGATCGCGAGCCAGCCAAAAATCAGCACCTCTTTCCAGCGCTTCTGGGCGATCACCCACGGCAGCACGCCAATCACCGGTACCGCCAGCGCCAGGAAGCCTTTGGTCATCACCCCCATCCCGCAGGCCAGCCCAAGCAGCACATAGCCACCCGCTTTGCCGGCAACGGTTTGGGCCTGTGACGCCAGCCAGAAGCTGCACATCGCCGCCACCAGCCACAGGGTGATGATAGGATCCAGCACCGCATACGTGCCGATGCCATACACCAGGAACAGGGTCAGGAAGATAAGACCGGAGAAAATGGCTGTCCGCTTATCTCGCCAGAGACGCCAGGCCATCCAGATGACCAGCAGCGCCGCAAACCCGGTGGAGAATATGGACCCGGCGCGCACAGCGAGGTTGGTGTGCCCGAACAGCAACTGCCCGATGCTGTTGATCCAGTAGCCAGCAATCGGTTTTTCAAAATAACGCAGCCCCATAAAATGCGGGACAATCCAGTCTCCGGAGGCCAGCATTTCGCGGCTGATTTCCGCATAGCGCGTTTCATCAGGCTGCCACAGCAGGCGGACATCGACAGGAATGAGGTAGTAAACGATAAACAGTGCGAGAAGCGCTAAGCCATAACGGGCTGTTTTCATGGGACCGGACTCACGGTTTGTTGATAGCCAAGCCAGCCTTCCCGGCCAGCCAGTTCATTACGTACGACTTTGCCCACAGGCAGGGTGCTGAGGTCGTCCGGCAGCAGCTCGCTCAACGGGCAGAATTCAATGCCCTCCTGAGCGGCCATCGTCAGCAGTTCATCGAAATCATGCTGATACGCAATCCCTTCCACTTCGGCATGGATGGTATACACCGGCGTACCGGTGTCACGATGGATGCGGTCCAGAATGTAGCGATTGAACTCATCAGCCTTCACCTCGCGCCCGACCACTTCATCCCAGGTGGGAAGCGTGACCGGAATTTGCACCGTACCGTAGCGATTTTCGCCTAACAGTGGCAAAAACGGCCCGGTTCCGCGGCAATCGCTGTTGTAGCGAAACGCAAAGGCTTCTTTGGCTTTCACGACGCGCTGATCCGCACGCCATCCCGCCACAGCAGAGCAGCGCACGGGCTGACCGGTAATGGCCTCCAGCTCCAGCATCCCACGCTCGACTTCACGGGACAGGCGCGGGATGTCCCAGACGCCAGCCCAGGCTTGCCAGGCATGGTGATCCCAGGCATGCAGGCCGACCTCATGTAGCCGGGCCGCCTCACGGATAACGGCTTCATTACCCGCGCCGATGCGTCTGCCGGGCCAGGCGGTGCCGGCCAGCAAGATATCCCAGCCGTAGAGGGATGCTGCGCGCGAGCGCAGCATTTTGAACAGAAATGCCGGTTTAACCAGACGCCATAAATGGCGTCCCATGTTGTCAGGCCCCACGCTGAAGAAAATGCTGGAACGCACACCGTGCTTGCTCAGCAGTTCCAGCAGTTTGGGTACGCCGTCACGCGTTCCCCTGAAGGTGTCGACATCAATGCGTAAACCGACTTTTTTCATGAGTCCTGTTCCGACAGCTCCACGGTGCGCAGGAAGAAATCGAGCGTCTCATCAATGGTCAGTTCCATCTTCACCGTCGGCGTCCAGTTCAGGCAGCGCTTCGCGTTGCGAATGCTTGGCTTACGGTGCTCAACGTCCTGATACCCTTTGCCATAGTAGCTGCTGCTTTCCACTTCGCGGAAACCGGCAAACGGCGGGAATTTATCGCGCAGCGGATGGCGCTCAAAGCTGGCCAGCAGCATCTCTGCCAGCTCGCGAATGCTCGCTTCGTTGTCCGGGTTACCGATGTTGATGATTTCACCGTTGCAGCGGTTATCTTTGTTTTCGATGATGCGGAACAGCGCTTCGATACCATCGCTGATATCCGTAAAGCAGCGCTTCTGTTTCCCGCCTTCGATAAGCTTAATTGGCGAGCCTTCTACCAGGTTCAGGATCAGCTGGGTGATTGCACGGGAGCTACCGATGCGCGCCGCGTTCAGGTTATCCAGACGTGGACCCATCCAGTTGAACGGACGGAACAGGGTAAAGCGCAGACCCTCTTTCTCACCGTAGGCCCAAATCACGCGGTCCAGCAGCTGTTTGGAGACGGAGTAAATCCAGCGCTGTTTGTTGATCGGCCCGACCACCAGGTTGGAGGTGTCCTCATCGAAGTTCTTATCGGTACACATGCCGTATACTTCAGACGTGGACGGGAAGATGATGCGCTTGTCGTATTTCACGCAGTCGCGGATGATCTTCAGGTTCTCTTCGAAATCCAGCTCGAACACGCGAAGCGGGTTACGGGTGTACTCGATTGGCGTGGCAATGGCGACCAGCGGCAGCACCACGTCGCATTTTTTAATGTGATATTCAATCCACTCGGAATGGATGCTGATATCCCCTTCCACGAAGTGGAAACGCGGGTTGTCGAGGAAACGACTGATCGCGTCGGAGCCGATATCCAGACCGTAGATTTCGTAGTTATCGTCTTTGAGCAGACGTTCAGTCAGGTGGTTACCGATGAACCCGTTCACGCCGAGGATCAGCACGCGGGTACGGCGTTTGATAGCAACAACCGGCGCGCTGGTGATCAGCGCCCCGGCCACCAGACCCAGAGACTGTGCCAGCTGTATGCCCTGAACGTACAGACCGTTGTCGGTTTGTCCGGTGACGATCTCCAGCGCCTGCTCGCCGCAGCTCACAATCAGCGGGGAGACAGAGACGACGGTGCCCGGTTTGGCGGCCGGGATATCGTCACGCACGCGGGATTTCCAGACGATGAATTTGCTTACGCCAGCAAAGCTGTACGCACCCGGCCACGGGGCGGTCACGGCGCGCACCAGGTTGTGCAGCTGGCGGGCAGGCTTGTTCCAGTCCAGACGACCATCTTCCGGCGCGCGGCGGCCAAAGCTGCTTGCCTTGCTCTCATCCTGCGCGGTCTCGCTGAAGGTGCCGCTGAGGATGGCGGGAAGTGCATCACGCAGCAGCGTCTGTGCCGTCGCATTTAGCTTTTGATGCAGCTGCAGCGCAGTTTCGTCCGCATCAATAGCGACTTTATGCTGCGCTACGATAGCGCCCGCATCCGCACGGCGCACCATGCGATGCAGCGTCACGCCCGTTTCCGTTTCACCGTTCACCAGCACCCAGTTCAGCGGGGCGCGGCCACGGTAGGCAGGCAGCAGAGAACCATGAAGATTAAAGGCGCCTTTTGCGGCCAGACCTAAGATCTCGTCGGAGAGCAGGTTGCGATAGTAGAACGAGAAGATCACGTCAGGCGCGATCGCGCGGATGCGATCCACCCACAGAGGGTGGTTTACGTCGTCCGGCGCATAAACCGGAATCCCACGCTCGGCGGCGATACGCGCTACAGAGCCGAAAAAGTTATTCTCTCCGGCCGTGTCCGGATGGGTAAAGATTGCAGCAATGTCATAGCCCGCTTCCAGCAGGGCCAGCGTGCCCGTGCACCCCATATCGTGATAGGCAAATACAACAGCTTTCATGGGTGAATTTCCTCTTGAGATGCTTTGTGTTCCTGACGGACAACACGTTGAATAAAGTAGCGCGGACGCGCGCGAACATCGTTATAAATTCGGCCAATGTATTCACCGAGGAGACCCATCCCGACAAACTGGGCGCCGATGAACATAAACAGTACGGCAAAGAGCATGAAGACCCCTTCCGCCGCCCACTGCGGGCCAAAGACCAGTCGCAGTACCACCAGCATGACGGACAGCGCAAAGCCGGCCACAGCGATGATGCTGCCAAAAACGCTCAGCAGACGCAGCGGTGTGGTGGTCAGGCAGGTGATGAGGTCATACATCAGGTTGATCAGACGCATAAAGCTGTACTTCGATTCCCCGTGCTCGCGCTCGGCGTGCAGAACCGGAATTTCCGTTGCCTTACGGGCAAAGGTGTTGGCGAGGATCGGAATAAAAGTGCTGCGTTCATGGCAATGCAGCATGGCGTCGACAATATGGCGGCGGTAGGCGCGCAGCATGCAGCCGTAATCACCCATCGCTTTACCGGTCGTGCGCTGGATAAGACGGTTGATAGTGCGTGAGGCCAGCTTACGGAACAGACTGTCCTGACGGTTCTGACGTACCGTGCCGACCACGTCATAACCTTCATCAGCTTTGGCAACCAGGCGCGGGATCTCTTCCGGCGGGTTTTGCAGGTCAGCGTCCAGGGTGATAATCAGATCGCCCGTGACGTGGCTAAACCCCGCCATAATCGCCGAGTGCTGGCCGTAGTTGCGGTTGAGCAGCACGGCCACAATGTGGCTGCCTTCAGCCTGCGCGGCCTCTGTCAGCATCAGCGCGGAATTATCGCTACTGCCGTCATCTACCAGCAGAATTTCGTAAGCCTTGCCCATCGTGTCGCAGGCGGCCGTTGTACGGCGGATCAGTTCGGGCAGGCTCTCCTGCTCGTTATAAACCGGGATGACCACGGAAACTTTTTGTACAGGCGGTGCACTGAACATATCAATGTCCTGCAAGCTGATGGAGTGCGGTAATGACACGGGTTGTGTCGTCATGAGTCATATCCGGGAAAAGAGGGAGAGAACAAATACGCGCGCTATTCCATTCAGAATTCGGGAGCGATACATCAGGAAAACGCTCGCGGTAGTATTTTTGGGTGTGCGCCGCGCGGAAGTGGAGGCCGGTACCGATGCCTTTCTCTTTCAGCGCCGCCATCAGGTTGTCGCGTGAGATCCCGCAGCGCGCTTCGTCAACGCGAATAATAAACAGGTGCCAGGCGTGCACGTGCGGCCATGACGGAATGGTGAGCGGCTGGAACGGCGTATCGGCAAGCTCCCGCAGGTAGCGTTCAGCGATTTCCTGGCGGCGCTTGTTGGCCTCTTTCAGTTTGCCTAACTGCACCAGCGCCAGCGCGGCGTTGATGTCTGCCAGGTTGTATTTATAGCCCGGCGCAATCACTTCCGCCTGCGGCGCACGACCGTGCGTCTGGCGGTCATAGGCATCTACGCCCAGGCCATGGAATTTCAGACTGCGGATCCGCGCAGCAAGTTGGGCATTATCCGTGACGACTAAGCCGCCTTCCGCGCAAGTCATATTTTTAATGGCGTGGAAGGAAAAAATCGCCGTCCCTTTCCAGCCCACATGACGGTTCTTGTAGTACGTTCCGGCGGCATGGGCCGCATCTTCAATAACCGGAATACCGTGACGTTCACCGATGGCATGGATAGCGTCGATTTCACACGGCGCGCCGGCATAATGAACGGGAATAATGGCTTTGGTACGCGGGGTAATGGCGGCTTCAACGGCTTCTGGCGTCACCATTAATGTATCTTTGTCCACATCAATCATGACCGGCGTGGCACCCAGCAACACGATCATATTCAGCGTGGACACCCAGGTCTGGGAAGGGGTAATGACTTCATCGCCCGGGCCAATATCCAGCGCCATCAGCGTGACGTGCATCCCCGCGGTGGCTGAACAGACGGCAATTGCATGCTGATTCCCGGTAAGTTGACAGAATGCCTCTTCAAGTTCCTGATTCTTAGGCCCAGTGGTGATCCAGCCCGACATCAAAACGTCCTGAAGCGCCGCAATTTCCTCAGCGCCCATCGACGGTCGCGAAAAAGGCAGAAAATCACTCATTATTAATTTCCTTGCTGTATTAAAGGCGTCATCTTTTACTGCGCTGTCGTAATGGGCAGCTCAATGGGATCATGCAAGATGGTTATTAAATAAAGACCAAATAAAATTAAGTCGCTATAACAGTTATGTCAACAAACCATCAACTGAAGCAAGGTAGCGTCGTTTTCTTAGGAAAAAATTAAGACAGGTGAAAAGCAGAAGGGAAACAGCACATAGAAAAGAATAAGAAATCGTTTTACAACAGCAAGATAGTGATACTTACTATTTTTTTCATTTTTTGTGGGTGGACTCACAGCGATTACTCTACTATTTCATTTCGTTTACATTAAAATTATAAGAAAAGTAAATGAATACTCAACCAAAATAAAAATCCCGGAGGTTTGGGTGGGAACTCCGTCATCCTCCGGGAACTTTTTATTAATATCAATTGTCGCGCATTCAACTATCGCGCTTAGTTAAGATTAGCAGGAAAATCATTCGGCAATTCACTGGCCGCGCAGGCGATAACGCTTTCATTATTTGCACCGCAGTCGCGCACAAAGGTGATCGTGGCAAATTCATCAATCACTTCCGTTGGATACGCCGGGCCCGCATCACGATAGCTATTCATCAGCGGAATATGGTCGTTCTGGAAGCAGACGGTTTTTTCCGGGTTATTCATGACCCAGCGCGGGAAGAAGATGGTGCCGTGGAACAGTTTGTCGCCCAGGTTCACAATCAGGCTGACGTCGGTGCCGGTTGGCTCGGTCCAGGAAATTTTATAGATGCTCTCGCCAACGCGAACGATATACACCCGCTGATCTTTTACCCAACGATTACCCACCAGCCCGCTGTGAATACGGTAGTCGATGGTATTTTCATTTTTGATATAAATCTCGTAGTTCCAG
This sequence comes from Enterobacter asburiae, assembly GCF_008080435.1. GTDB lineage: Bacteria > Pseudomonadota > Gammaproteobacteria > Enterobacterales > Enterobacteriaceae > Enterobacter > Enterobacter asburiae_C. Next base: position 30,642 of record NZ_VRKN01000017.1, read on the forward strand.
CCGTTATCGTAAGTATAAACAAGGTGTTTGCCAACGAAGCCGCTTAAGTCGTGTTTGTCGAAGGTGTTCATAAGATGTCTCCTTTGTTTTGATGAGACGATCGTACCCCTTCAAAAAATGAATAAATAACGCTATGTTTTAATCAAATTCATCCAAATTTTAGATAAATCATGCATAAGACGACGCTGGAACAATGGTCTTTACTGGCGAAGGTGGTTGAGGCGGGCAGCTTTGCCAAAGCCGCGGAAGAAACCCACCGCAGCCAGTCCTCGGTGAGCTATAACCTGTCGCTGTTGCAGGAGCGGCTCGGCGTGGCGCTCCTGGTCCCGGAGGGGCGACGGGCGGTGTTAACCCCGGCCGGAGAACTTCTTCTTAACCAGGTTAAACCGCTGCTGAAAGCGTTTTCGTATGTTGAAACGCGCGCAGCGACCCTTCGCAACGGGATGCGCACGCGGCTGGATCTGGTGGTGGACTCCATTTTCCCGCGCCGCCGCCTGTTCGCCATCCTGCGTCAGTTCCAGCAGCAGTATCCGCAAATTCAGGTACGTCTCACCGAGGTGCTGGAAAATACCCGTGCCGATGCCATTAACGACGAAGCCGATGTGATGATCTTAACCCGCCGCCAGGACATTACCGGGCTCGGCGAATGGCTGATGAATATTGACTTTGTTGCCGTGGCCCATCACCAGCATCCTCTCTTTCACCTCGACGCACCGCTAAATGATGAGATGCTGCGCCCGTGGCCGCTCATCCAGATTGCGGACAGCCAGCCCGCCGCGCGTGCTGCCGGCGAGTCGTGGACCTTCTCCACCATCGATGCCGCCATAGAGGCCGTCGTCTCTCAGGTCGGCTACGGCTGGCTACCAGAGGAACGCATCCAGACCCAGTTGGATCAAGGCGTACTGAAACGCCTGCCGCTGAGCCACGGTGCACGCAGAGCAACGCCGCTACACCTGATTGTAAAGCGCTCCCTCGCCCCGCTTGATGAACAGGTTGAGACACTGTTGCGCCTTTTTAGCCAGGAGCCGTCATCCTCACCTGCTACGCTTTAAGGTCCGAACGTTAAAACGATAAGGAGCAGATGATGAAAATCGACTTTGCGGGGAAAGTGGCGCTGGTGACCGCCTCAACCGGCGGGATCGGGTTCGCCATTGCCAGAGGTCTGGCAGAAAGCGGAGCGGAAGTGATCGTCAATGGCCGTAGCACGGAATCGGTGAATAAAGGCATTCAACAGCTACAGCAGGTGGTGCCGGGCGTACAGGTGCGTGCCGCGATTGCCGATCTCAGCACGGCGGAAGGGGTCGAGTCGCTTCTGAAAGTTGCGAATAACGTTGACATCCTGGTCAACAACGCCGGGATTTACGGTCCGCAGGATTTCTATGCCACCGACGATGAGACCTGGGAGCGTTACTGGCAGACCAACGTGATGTCCGGCGTGCGTCTGTCCCGCGCCCTGCTGCCGGGCATGGTGCAGAAAGGCTGGGGACGCGTGGTATTTATCTCCTCCGAGTCGGCCTGCAATATCCCGGCGGATATGATCCACTACGGCGTGACCAAAACGGCGCAGCTCTCGCTGGCGCGCGGGCTGGCGAAGTTCGTGGCAGGGAGCGGCGTGACGGTCAACAGCGTATTGCCAGGCCCGACGATGTCTGACGGTTTCGCAGAGATGATGAAAGATGAAATCGAAAAAACCGGCAAATCGCTGGAGCAGCTGGCGAAAGAGTTTGTGATGGCCAACCGCCCCAGCTCGGTTATTCAGCGCGCGGCCACGGTTGAAGAGGTGGCCAATATGGTGATTTATGTCTGTTCGCCACAGGCCTCCGCCACCTCGGGCGCGGCGCTGCGCGTCGACGGCGGCGTCGTGGATGACATTATCTGATGTTGTCAGGCCGCACTGCCTGCGACCCGTCGGGCAGTAATGTAATGCGCTTGCCAGTAATCATCAGTCAGGGTTGAGACCGTTACCCCCTGACTGCTTGAGGCATGAATAAACTGGCTATTGCCAATATAAACGCCGACGTGTTTGCGGTTCGGGCCCGTCTGGAAGAACACCAGGTCACCGGCTCTCAGGCGGTACTGTGCCACCTGCACGCCGCGATGGATCTGCTCACGCGTCGTGCGCGGTAAATTAAGATGCGCCGCATCGCTGAACAGATGCTGCACGAGCGCGGAGCAATCCACCCCGCGATGCGTGGTTCCGCCCCACTGGTACTGGGTGCCTTTCCATTTCTGGTATTGATCGAGAATACGCGAGCGCAGCGGGCCTGTTTCCTGATGCACCAGTGCAGATTTCGCCGGCGATACTGCCAGCTCACTGTTCATCGATAACATCGACGCTGGCAGTTGAAAGCTGAACGCAGAAAATGAAGCAAAACTTAACGTGAGGATTGAAATAAGCGATCTAAGAGTCATATCAAGAAAGAAGTAGTGAGTGAGTTTTTCCTTACCTGTGGGGCCCAATGGTTCCCCGAAATATCTTGCGATGTGGCGATAATATAGACAGTTCGTTTTTTCACCAATCCTTATCGAGACCAAAAATGGACTCACTTTGAGATCGCAAGATCGAGAAAAAAATGGTGGTGATATAAGGACTGTCCAGCTAAAGCAGGTAAACTGATCCGCAGAATGTGTATTTCAGCTAAGACGTATTTATGACCAATATGATTGCCGACGAGACGGTGGCTAAATCCAGCGTGCTCTCTGTCTTTGACTTTGATGGAACATTAACGCACCACGACAGCTTTATTCCTTTCCTGCGTTTTGCCTTCGGTAAACGTTACTTCGCGGGCCGCCTGGTGCGCATGGCGCTGCCCACGCTCCACTGCGTTCGTCGCAAGCTGACGCGCGATGAGCTGAAGGAAGTGCTGATTAAAACGTTTCTGACGGGCGTAGATGAACACTGGTTGCGCCAGCAGGCAGAAGCCTTTTGCGAAAAATACTGGAACAAGCTGATGCGCCCCGAAGGGGTTCTGGCGGTGGCGGCTGAGGTTAATGCCGGTGCGGAGGTGACCATCTGTTCCGCGTCTCCAGCGCTGGTGCTCCAGCCGTGGGCTGACAAACTGGGCATTAAGCTGATTGGCACGCAGCTGGAAGTGAAAGACGGCAAGCTGACGGGGCGTATTACGGGCAATAACTGCCGCTGCGCCCAGAAGGTGGCAAGGCTGGAAAAAGTGTATGGCGATCTGAACGCCTATCACCTGCGCGCCTGGGGAGACACCCGCGGCGACCACGAGCTGCTGGCGGCGGCGCAGGATCCACACTGGCGGCACTTCCATCACCCGCGCAAGCGCCGGAATTCACCGATTAAGGGTTAGGTGCGGTCTGGTGCCCTCACCCACAGGGAGAGGGAGAAAAGCGATGCATCAGGCAGTACGTTTCCCCGGGAACATCACGCTCGCAATAATCCCCAGCGCCAGCACGCCTAATACCACAAACAGACTGGCCGTCGCGCCAATGCTGTAACCGTGGTGCCAGAAGTGATCGGTGGCATTTAACCCCAGCTTGAACGCCACGAAGAACAGCAGCAGCACCACGGCTTTCTCGAGGTGCACCAGATACTGCTTCAGCGCTTCCAGCACGAAGTAGAGCGTACGCAGGCCGAGAATGGCGAACATCATGGCGCTGTAGATAATCAGCGGCTCACGGCTCACGGCAATAATGGCCGGCACGGAGTCAAACGCGAACATGACGTCAGAGAGTTCGACGACGGCCACGCAAAGCAACAGCGGCGTCGCATAGCGCTTCGCCTTCTTCACGCGGCCGACCATCACGTCCTGGTTTTCCGGCTTTTCAAGCTCCGCATCCACCTCTTTCTGCGTCAGAATAAAGGCGTTGCTGCTGATTTTCGGCCAGACCGGATAGAATCGCTTCACCAGGCGATAGGCGAGATGACCCGAGTAGTCTTCCACTTCGTCACTCTCTTCATTGCGCTTGAGCATCATCACCGCCGTCCAGCCAACGACCAGCGCGAAAATCACCTCAACGTACGGTCCCAGACTTAACAGGCTGGTACCGATAGCCACAAAGATGCCGCGGAAGACAATCGCCCCCAGCACACCCCAGTAGAGGACGCGGTGACGGTACTTATCCGGCACGCCGAACCAGGCGAAGATCGCCATCATCACAAACAGGTTATCGACGGAGAGCACCTCTTCCAGCGCATAACCGGTGAGGAACAGACTCGCCATCTCGGCGCCATGGTGAACATACAGGAATCCGGCGAAGGCCAGCGCCATCATGACCCAGAAAATGGACCACATCGCCGCGCTTTTCAGCGAGACAGGCTTATCGTGACGGTGCATAAAGAGGTCGATAAACATCGCCCCAACGGCCATCACCACAAAGACAACAACGGTTTCCGTCGGGAAACCGAGATGAGCAGCAGACATACAAAACCCTTTTGGCAGACAAAACACGACACCATGCAAACTGGCGTAAACCAGGAACAGAAAAGGGCGGGCCGTTAATCAGCCTCTTCGCCCTCAAAATCGCAGCCTTCTGGCCGCGCAAGGAGGGGTACTTTACCTTACCAGACGGGGATCGTGCATCTGCCGTTTAGGCGCTCATGCCGCGCAAACGCTGCAGCACCGCCACCAGAACCGCCACAGACCAGCCCACCATCAACGCGCCCACCAGCCCTTCCACTCCGCCGATGAGCCGCCAGTGCTGGGGTAACGTGACGTCGCCGTATCCCACAGTGGCGTAACTGACCAGTGAAAAGTAGAAGCTGGTGTTCCAGTCATTAAACGCGTCGATGACAAAATAAAACGCAGCAAACAGTCCGGCTTCAAGAAGATGGGCGAAGATCATGGAGATCACGATACCGACATTGCGTAAAACAATGCGCACCGCAGAATCGACTTCTAATCTAATGAATTTTAAAACGCCAAACATCCACAGCGAATGGATCACCACGGTTAGGGTAAGCAAAATAATAATACTGATTAGCTGCATGACGCGTGCTCGACCAAAAGGAATATGGCCCCGCGAACGCGGCGGGGCACCAGGTCGAAGCTTAGTTGAATGGAGAGGAAAAGTTGGTGCAATAATTGCGTTGCGTGATTATTGCTCTGCCAGCGCCTGCGCGCACGCCCAGGCGCTTGCCCATGCCCACTGGAAGTTGTACCCGCCGAGCCAGCCAGTGACGTCCATCACTTCGCCAATAAAATAGAGCCCCGGCACGTTGCGCGCTTCCATGGTGCGGGACGAGAGCTCATTCGTGTCGACGCCACCCAGCGTCACTTCCGCCGTGCGGTAGCCTTCGGTGCCGTTTGGCTGCACCCGCCAGGTTGTCAGCGTCTCAACCAGCATCTCCTGTTCGCGGCTGTTAAGCTGCTTGAGCGACACATCCGGGATTTGCCCGAGCACCTGCAAACATTCCACCAGACGTTTTGGCAGCTGCATTGCCAGCGTGTTTTTCAGGCTTTGATTCGGGTGCGCGGTACGCTGCTCGTTGAGGAACGCGTCGAGATCGCAATCGGGAAGCAGGTTAACCGTGACAAACTCCCCCGGCTGCCAGTAGCTGGAAATTTGCAGTACTGCCGGGCCGGAGAGACCACGATGGGTAAAGAGCAGATTTTCACGGAACACCGTCCCGTCTTCGGCGGTAATGACCGAGGGAACGGACACGCCAGACAGCGTCTGAAGCTGTTCGAGAAGCGGTTTATGCAGCGTAAACGGTACCAGCCCGGCGCGCGTGGGCAAGACGTTCAGGCCAAACTGTTCGGCAATCTTATAGCCGAACGGGGAAGCCCCCAGCCCCGGCATGGACAGGCCGCCGCTGGCGATCACCAGGCTGTCTGCGCTGACGGTTTCACCGTTCAGTTGCAGCGTATAGCCCTGGTCGTCACGGGCGACGTCCAGCACTTCCGTGCGCAGGCGCATCACCACACCGCCCTTCTCGCACTCGGCCACCAGCATATCGACAATCTGCTGCGCGGAGTCGTCACAGAACAGCTGACCCAGCGTCTTTTCATGCCATGCGATGCCGTGCTTACCCACCAGGTCGAGAAAATCCCACTGGGTGTAACGCGCCAGCGCAGATTTACAAAAATGACGGTTTTGGCTCAAATAGGCCGCGGGTTCAACATACAGGTTAGTAAAGTTGCAGCGCCCGCCGCCGGACATCAGGATCTTACGGCCTGGCTTTTTACCGTTATCCAGCAACAGCACGCGACGACCCGCCTGTCCGGCCATTGCCGCACAAAACATACCCGCCGCACCGGCGCCAATTACCACGGCATCAAACCTTTCCACGTCAAAACCCTCTTTGTTAACTGCCGCGGATTGTAAAGTTTCCTCTGTGGTCACACCAGCGTAAAAAGATATTACAAAGCCATTCCATTGAAATTTAAAGAATATCCTTTCAGGCACTTTTCTCAAATCAGGTGGTATGTCAAAAAAAGTCTATATTTCACTTTGCCCGCCGTGCATTTGTCCTGGATAATGCGCCGCGTTCATGTCCTCAAAATGGCGTAACGTCCTATGCTACATTTGTTTGCCGGCCTGGATTTACATACCGGGCTTTTATTATTGCTTGCTCTGGTTTTTGTACTGTTTTACGAAGCAATCAACGGCTTCCACGACACTGCAAACGCAGTAGCGACGGTTATCTACACTCGCGCAATGCGATCGCAGCTTGCGGTTGTTATGGCGGCGGTATTTAACTTTTTTGGTGTCCTCCTGGGCGGGCTGAGCGTTGCGTATGCCATTGTGCATATGCTGCCAACGGATCTGCTGCTTAACGTAAGTTCTGGCCATGGCCTCGCTATGGTGTTCTCAATGCTACTTGCTGCAATTATCTGGAACCTCGGTACCTGGTATTTCGGCCTGCCTGCATCCAGTTCTCACACCCTCATCGGCGCGATTATCGGTATCGGGTTAACGAACGCCCTCATGACCGGTACATCGGTTGTTGATGCGTTAAATATCCCGAAAGTACTGGGGATCTTTGCCTCACTCATCGTCTCCCCTATCGTGGGTCTGGTGGTGGCTGGCGGGCTGATCTTCATCCTGCGTCGTTACTGGAGCAATACCAAAAAACGCTCCCGTATTCACCTGACGCCAGCAGAGCGTGAAAAGAAAGACGGCAAGAAAAAACCGCCATTCTGGACGCGTATTGCCCTGATCATTTCCGCTATCGGCGTGTCTTTCTCACACGGCGCGAACGATGGTCAGAAAGGCATTGGTCTGGTGATGCTGGTACTGATTGGCGTCGCACCGGCAGGATTCGTGGTCAACATGAATGCCTCCGGCTACGAAATCACCCGTACCCGCGATGCGGTAAACAACGTCGAAACCTATTTCCAGCAGCATCCTGACCTGCTGAAGAAGGCGACCGGCGTTGACCAGTTAATTCCTTCTCCGGAAGCCGGTGCCGCGACTGCACCTGGCGAGTTCCACTGCCATCCGGCAAACGCGATTAACGCGCTGGAACGTGCGAAAGGTATGCTGGGCAATATCGAAAGTTATGACAAACTGACCGTTGAGCAGCGTGGTCAGCTGCGTCGCATTATGCTGTGCATCTCTGATGTGACGGATAAAGTGGCGAAGCTGCCTGACGTGAATGCTGACGACCAGCGTCTGCTGAAGAAACTGAAAAGCGATATGCTCAACACCATCGAGTACGCGCCAATCTGGATCATCATGGCCGTCGCGCTGGCACTGGGTATCGGTACGATGATTGGCTGGCGTCGTGTGGCGACCACCATCGGCGAGAAGATCGGTAAGAAAGGCATGACCTATGCGCAGGGTATGTCCGCGCAGATGACGGCGGCGGTGTCTATCGGTCTGGCGAGCTACACCGGTATGCCGGTATCAACCACCCACGTACTCTCCTCGTCCGTGGCAGGTACCATGATTGTTGACGGTGGCGGTCTGCAGCGCAAAACCGTGACCAACATTCTGATGGCCTGGGTGTTCACCCTTCCAGCCTCTATCCTGCTGTCTGGCGGTTTGTACTGGATTTCGCTGAAGCTGATTTAATCGGTTGAAGGTGACAAAAAGCGGGTCAGGAAACTGACCCGCTTTTTTTATGCTCAGTGCCAAATCATCAATGCAATCATACTGACCACGACCAGCCCGCACAGGGCGCTGGTCAAAATGAATTGACGACGCAGGCGCTCGCAGCGGCGAATAAACTCTTCATCGTGATGATCGCGGTAGCGCTGGTAGTAGATGTATCCCACCAGACGCATCTGCTTGCTGGGCTGTCCATGCGAGGTGAAGAACCCTCCACCGTCCACATACTGATAAAGCAGCGGATCGCAACCACGAAGTACCACTAACAGCGCACGTAACGATGAAAAGTAGCGCGCCATATTCACTATGCAAACCACGCATAACGCCCAAAACAATGCGACGGTGCTAATCATACATCCTCCCCGGCGTCCGCCCACGAAGCAAGGCTCATGAGCTCCCGCACCCCAATGCCCTGACAGACAGTTCAGTGAAAGAATGACCAAAAGTCGATTCGGTTCGCGTTTTAATATCCGAACGGCTCATTTAATAGTGTAGGAGATCCGTTAATTTTTTTGCCACAAGGTTAATCGTTATCAACACCAAAGCTTGAAAAATATGTTTAACTGGGCCGTAATGAAAGTATCAGACGACGGCTTTCACTTTTAGTCATCGATAACTTAAGGAAGGAGTAACACTATGGCTTACAAACACATTCTCATCGCGGTTGACCTCTCCCCGGAGAGCAAAGTGCTGGTTGATAAAGCGGTATCCATGGCACGTCCCTACAACGCGAAAGTTTCGCTTATCCACGTTGACGTGAATTACTCCGACCTCTACACCGGTCTGATCGATGTGAATCTTGGCGATATGCAGAAACGCATCTCCGAAGAGACTCACCACGCCCTGAGCGAACTGTCGACCAACGCGGGCTATCCGATTACCGAAACCCTGAGCGGCAGCGGCGACCTGGGCCAGGTACTGGTTGATGCGATCAAGAAATACGACATGGACCTGGTGGTTTGCGGCCACCATCAGGACTTCTGGAGCAAGCTGATGTCTTCAGCGCGTCAGCTGATCAACACCGTTCACGTGGATATGCTGATTGTTCCACTGCGTGACGAAGAAGACGAATAAGTGCAAAAAAGCCCGGTGGCGCTAACGCTTACCGGGCCTACAAGCGGCACTGAACGTAGGCCGGGTAAGGCGAAGCCGCCACCCGGCTTTTTTTATTCCGCCGTACCCGGATAGATATCAAACCGGTGCCCTTTGGTGGTCACCGCATTAGTGGTCGCAACGTCCGCCAGAGGCGGCGCATAATCCGGGCGTTTCACCACCACACGCTTCGTTGCTAGTTTACGCGCAGGCTCCAGCAGGCCATCTGCATCCAGATCCGGTCCCACCAGCGACTGAAACACCCGCATCTCTTTCTTCACCAGCGCGCTTTTCTGCTTATGCGGGAACATGGGGTCGAGATAGACCACCTGCGGGCGCGGGGTGATATCCGTCAGCGCCATCAGGCTGGACGCGTGGATCAACTGCAAACGCGCCTGCAACCACGGGCCGATTTCCGGGTCCGCATAGCCCCGTGCCAGCCCATCGTCGAGCAGCGCGGCGACCACCGGATTACGCTCCAGCATCCGCACGTGACAGCCGACAGACGCCAGCACAAACGCATCGCGCCCCAGCCCCGCCGTGGCATCGACCACGTCCGGAAGGTAGCTCCCTTTGATGCCGACCGCTTTAGCCACCGCTTCGCCGCGACCGCCGCCGAACTTGCGCCGGTGCGCCATGGCGCCGCCGACAAAATCGACAAAAATCCCGCCGAGCTTCGGTTCGTCGCGCTTACGCAACTCCAGATGTTCCGGCGTCATGACCAGCGCCATCAGGTTTTCTTCATCGTGCTCCAGCCCCCAGCGGGCCGCCAGAACAGATAAGGCGCCGTCTCCGGCGCCTGTTTCATCCACTAAGCAGATCTTCACGTAACAATCAGCCTTTGATCCCGTAATGCTCAAGCATCGCATCCAGCTGCGGCTCGCGGCCACGGAAGCGTTTGAACAGCACCATTGGCTCTTCAGAACCGCCGCGGGTCAGAATGTTATCGAGGAATGACTGGCCGGTTTCGCGGTTGAAGATCCCCTCTTCTTCGAAGCGAGAGAAGGCATCTGCCGCCAGAACGTCGGCCCACAGGTAGCTGTAGTAACCCGCCGCGTAGCCGCCAGCAAAGATATGGCTGAAGGCATGCGGGAAGCGACCCCAGGTTGGCCCAGGAATAACAGCAACCTGCTTTTTAATCTCGGCCAGAGTTTCAAGGATTTTCGCGCCCTGTTCCGGGCTAAACTCGGCATGCAGACGGAAGTCGAACAGGCCGAACTCCAGCTGGCGCAGAATAAACATCGCCGCCTGGTAGTTTTTCGCCGCCAGCATTTTATCCAGCAGTTCCTTCGGCAGCGGTTCGCCGGTTTCGTAATGGCCGGAGATAAACGCCAGCGCGTCCGGCTCCCAGCACCAGTTTTCCATAAACTGGCTTGGCAGCTCGACCGCATCCCACGGCACACCGCTAATGCCAGCCACGCCTGCGGTTTCGATGCGGGTCAGCATGTGGTGCAGACCGTGACCGAACTCGTGGAACAGGGTAATCACTTCGTCGTGGGTGAACAGCGCCGGTTTGCCGTTCACCGGACGGTTAAAGTTACAGGTCAGGTAGGCGACTGGCTTCTGCAGGGATCCGTCGGCTTTACGCATCTGGCCTACGCAGTCATCCATCCACGCCCCGCCGCGCTTGTTCTCACGCGCGTAGAGGTCAAGGTAGAAGCTGCCGCGCAGTTCGTTTTGCTCGTCATACAGCTCGAAGAAGCGCACGTCCGGGTGCCAGACGTCGATGTCGGTACGCTCTTTGGCAGTGATGCCGTAGATGCGTTTTACCACTTCGAACAGGCCGTTGACGGCTTTGTTTTCCGGGAAGTACGGGCGCAGCTGCTCGTCGCTGATGCTGTAGAGGTGCTGCTTCTGCTTTTCGCTGTAGTACGCGATATCCCACGGCTGCAGCTCGTCCACGCCGAACTCCGCTTTCGCGAAGGCGCGCAGCTGGGCCAGCTCTTTCTCACCCTGAGGACGGGCGCGTTTCGCCAGATCGGTCAGGAAGTCGAGCACCTGCTGCGGGTTCTCCGCCATTTTGGTGGCGAGGGATTTATCGGCGTAGTTTTCGAAGCCCAGCAGCTGCGCCAACTCGTGACGCAGGGCGAGAATTTCCGCCATCACCGGGCTGTTATCCCACTTACCGGCATTCGGCCCCTGATCGGAGGCGCGGGTGCTGTACGCGCGGTACATCTCCTCACGCAACGTCTGATTGTCGCAGTAGGTCATGACCGGCAGATAGCTTGGGATATCCAGCGTTAACAGGAAACCGTCCTGCTCTTTCGCCTCGGCCTGGGCTTTTGCCGCCGCCAGCGCGCTTTCCGGCATTCCCGCAAGCTCCGCTTCGTCGGTAATCAGCTTCGTCCAGCCCATGGTGGCGTCGAGCACGTTGTTGCTGTACTGGTTGCCCAGCTCGGACAGACGCGCGGCAATTTCACCGTAGCGGGTCTGCTTCTCTTTTGGCAGGCCAATCCCGGACAGCTCGAAATCACGCAGGGCGTTATCGACCGATTTTTTCTGTGCGGTGTTCAGTTCGGCATAATGGTCACCGTCGCGCAAGTCGCGATACGCCTTATAAAGCCCTTCGTGCTGGCCAACCCAGGTGCTGTACTCAGAGAGCAGCGGCAGGGTCTGCTCGTAGGCTTCACGCAGTTCCGGGCTGTTTTTTACCGAATTCAGGTGGCTCACCGGGGAGAAGATACGCCCCAGCACGTCGTCCACTTCGGCCAGCGGCTGACACAGATTTTCCCAGGTGTACGGCGCGCCCTGCGCGACCACGCTTTCTACCGCCGCGCGGCAGTTATCCAGCGATTGCGTAACGGCTGGAACCACATGCTCAGGGAGGATTTTAGAAAACGGCGGCAACGAAAAAGGCGTCAGTAATGGATTGGTCATAAACGCTGTCCTGTTGAAATAGGTGAATGAAGCGCGCATCCGGCGCTGTGCATATGGGATCTAGAATGGGGTTAAGTGTAGAGGATTTCAATGCCAGACGTGGCGGAAAAGAGCCCGGTGGCGCTGCGCTTACCGGGCCTACGGGTAATCTGCGCCGTTCTGCTGTAAACTGTGGCAAATCGTCAATTCAGCGGAATATCATTACCCATGCTCAGTTATCGCCACAGCTTCCACGCAGGCAACCACGCCGACGTCCTTAAACACACCGTTCAGAGCCTGATCATCGAATCGCTCAAAGAGAAAGATAAGCCGTTTCTCTATCTGGACACGCACGCGGGCGCGGGCCGTTATCAGCTGAGCGGCGAGCATGCCGAGCGTACCGGTGAATATCTGGAAGGGATTGCCCGCATCTGGCAGCAGGACGATCTGCCCGCCGAGCTGGAGCCGTACATCGGCGTGGTGAATCACTTCAACCGTAACGGCCAGCTGCGCTACTACCCGGGCTCACCGCTGATTGCACGCCAGCTGCTGCGCGAGCAGGACAGCCTCCAGTTGACTGAGCTGCACCCGAGCGACTTCCCGCTGCTGCGTTCTGAATTCCAGAAAGACAGCCGCGCCCGCGTGGAAAAAGCCGACGGTTACCAGCAGCTGAAAGCCAAACTGCCGCCGGTTTCCCGTCGCGGCCTGGTGCTGATCGACCCGCCGTACGAAATCAAAACCGACTATCAGGCGGTGGTGACCGGTATCCACGAAGGCTATAAACGCTTCGCCACCGGGACATACGCCCTGTGGTACCCGGTGGTGCTGCGCGCGCAAATCAAACGCATGATCAAAGACCTGGAAGCGACCGGCATCCGCAAAATCCTGCAGATCGAGCTGGCGGTACGTCCGGACAGCGATCAGCGCGGCATGACCGCCTCCGGGATGATTGTGATCAACCCGCCGTGGAAGCTCGAAGCGCAGATGAACAACGTGCTGCCGTGGCTGCATAAAACGCTGGTGCCAGCGGGTACAGGCCACGCCACCGTCAGTTGGATCGTGCCGGAGTAATCGCAGCCATCGGTGGAAACTATTGATTTCAGGTATACAATCGCGGCAATTCACGATTAAGGACAAAAGCTATGACTAAGCATTATGACTACATCGCAATCGGCGGCGGCAGCGGCGGCATCGCCTCCATCAACCGTGCGGCCATGTACGGCCAGAAGTGCGCGCTGATTGAAGCCAAAGCGCTGGGCGGCACCTGCGTGAACGTGGGTTGTGTACCGAAGAAAGTGATGTGGCATGCGGCGCAGATCCGTGAAGCTATCCATATGTATGGCCCGGACTACGGCTTTGACACCACCATCAACCACTTCGACTGGGACAAGCTGATCGCCAGCCGTACCGCCTACATCGACCGTATTCATACCTCGTACGACAACGTGCTGGGCAAAAATAACGTCGACGTGATCCGTGGTTTTGCCCGTTTCGTTGATGCGAAGACGATCGAGGTGAACGGCGAGACGATCACCGCCGATCACATCCTGATCGCCACCGGCGGTCGTCCGAGCCACCCGAACATCCCGGGCGTGGAATACGGCATCGACTCCGACGGTTTCTTCGAACTGCCTGCCCTGCCAAAACGCGTTGCCGTGGTGGGCGCGGGGTATATCGCGGTTGAACTGGCCGGGGTGATTAACGGCCTGGGCGCAGAGGCGCACCTGTTCGTACGTAAACATGCACCGCTGCGCAGCTTTGACCCGCTGATTGTCGACACGCTGGTTGAAGTGATGAACACCGAAGGCCCAACCCTGCACACCAACGCCGTGCCAAAAGCGGTGGTGAAAAACGCGGACGGCAGCCTGACGCTTGAGCTGGAAGATGGCCGCAGCCAGACCGTCGATTGCCTGATCTGGGCGATTGGCCGTGAACCGGCGAACGATAACTTCAACCTGGGCGTAACTGGCGTGAAAACCGACGAAAAAGGCTATATCGTCGTCGATAAATTCCAGAACACCAGCGTACCGGGCATTTATGCGGTCGGTGATAATACCGGTGCGGTTGAGCTGACGCCAGTGGCCGTTGCGGCGGGTCGTCGTCTCTCCGAGCGCCTGTTTAACAACAAGCCGGACGAGCATCTGGATTACAACCTTATCCCAACCGTAGTCTTTAGCCACCCGCCAATCGGCACCGTCGGCTTAACCGAGCCGCAGGCGCGCGAGCAGTATGGCGACGACCAGGTGAAAGTGTATAAATCGGCCTTCACCGCGATGTATACCGCCGTCACCTCACACCGCCAGCCGTGCCGCATGAAGCTGGTCTGCGTGGGCCCGGACGAGAAGATTGTCGGTATCCACGGCATTGGCTTCGGCATGGACGAGATCCTGCAGGGCTTTGCGGTGGCGCTGAAGATGGGTGCAACGAAGAAAGATTTCGATAACACGGTGGCAATCCACCCGACGGCCGCGGAAGAATTCGTGACCATGCGTTAATCCTGATGCCCCTCCCCGGAGGGGCATTTTTTTTAACATTCATAAATCGTTGCAAAACGAATGCTCCGAAAATAGTGATCTACCGCACATATCCCTCCCCATCTACCGAAGCGAATGTCTACGCTTATAAGACGCCCGGATAAACCTGTCTTTTGAACACACAACCGGAGGTCCCTATCACCATGTTCAACCAGAAACTACAGGCTACCGAGAACATCGAATTCGAGATTGCAGAAGAGCTGCGCTACGAGACCGATCCCTGCGAGTTGAAACTGGATGAAATGATTGAGGCGGAGCCGGAACCCGAAATGATCGAGGGGCTACCCGCCTCCGATGCGTTGACGCCCGCAGACCGCTATCTTGAACTGTTCGAGCATGTGCAGTCGACACGGCTGTTTGCGGACAGTAAAACCTTCCCCGACTGCGCCCCGAAGATGGATCCGCTGGATATCCTGATCCGCTACCGCAAGGTCAGACGCCACCGGGATTTCGACCTGCGCCAGTTTGTGGAGAACCACTTCTGGATGCCGGAAACGTACGGCACAGAATATGTCTCCGACCCGGGACTCTCCCTGAAAGCGCACATTGATAACCTGTGGCCGGTGCTGACGCGCGAACCGCAGGATCATATTCCCTGGTCTTCCCTGCTGGCGCTGCCGCAGGCCTATATCGTCCCCGGGGGGCGATTCAGCGAGACCTACTACTGGGATTCCTATTTCTCCATGCTGGGGCTGGCGGAGAGTGGCCGTAACGATCTGCTGAAGTGTATGGCGGACAACTTCGCCTGGCTGATTGAACGCTACGGGCATATCCCCAACGGCAACCGAACCTATTATCTCAGCCGCTCACAGCCGCCGGTCTTTGCCCTGATGGTGGAACTGTTCGAAGAAGACGGCGTGCGCGGTGCGAAACGCTATCTGGATCACCTCAAAATGGAGTACGCCTTCTGGATGGACGGCGCGGAGTCGCTGCTGCTTAACCAGGCTTACCGCAGCGCCGTGCGCATGCCGGACGGTTCATTACTCAACCGCTATTGGGACGACCGTGATACCCCACGCGACGAATCGTGGATTGAGGACGTGGAAACTGCCCGCCACTCGGGTCGTCCGCCCAATGAAGTCTATCGCGACCTGCGCGCGGGGGCGGCGTCCGGCTGGGATTATTCGTCCCGCTGGCTGCGCGATCCGTCGCGGCTCGCCAGCATCCGCACGACGCAGTTTATCCCCATCGATTTGAACGCCTTCCTGTTTAAGCTGGAAAGCGCTATTGCCAACATCTCGGCGTCGAAAGGGGACAAAGAGACGGCAGAGGCGTTTCGCCAGAAAGCCAACGATCGGCGCGCGGCGGTGAACCGCTATCTGTGGGATGAAGAGAGCGGCTGTTACCGCGATTACGACTGGCGGCGCGAAGAACAAGCGCTGTTCTCAGCAGCCAGCATTGTGCCGCTGTACGTTGGCATGGCGACGCACGAGCAGGCCGAGCGCCTGTCTGACGCGGTGAAAGCCCGACTCCTGACCCCGGGCGGAATTCTGGCGACCGAGTACGAAACCGGCGAGCAGTGGGATAAACCCAATGGCTGGGCGCCGTTGCAGTGGATGGCGATTCAGGGATTCAAGCAGTACGGCAACGACTCGCTGGGGGATGAGATCGCCTGGAGCTGGCTGCATACGGTGAACCATTTTTATCAGACGCACCACAAGCTGATTGAGAAGTACCACATCGCCAGCAGTACGCCGCGAGAAGGTGGCGGGGGGGAGTATCCGCTGCAGGATGGTTTCGGCTGGACGAACGGCGTAGTGCGGCGGCTGATTGGGTTGTATGGGGAACCTTAAGTGGGGTGCGGTCTGGTGCCCCCACCCCGGCCCTCTCCCCAAAGGGGCGAGGGAGATAAAGACCGCACCGTGCAGTCCCCTCTCCCCTGTGGGGAGAGGGTTAGGGTGAGGGGAAAAATTTTAGCGAATCACCTCATAAATGGCAGTCTGAATGGACTGCCATTTTTTCGTGGTGGCATCCGGCTGTGACTGCGCACGGCGTGTGGCCATGTCGAGATCGTGCTGCTGGCGTTTCACTACGGCAGGCACGGTGCAGAAGGCTTTGAGATACTCTTTACGTACCGAGGTAAGAGACTCGCCATTCGACATGGCGTGGCTGAGCGTGTTGATGAAGCGGCGGCACGGCTTCTCTTCCACCATGTTCTGCCGGTAGCGTAACATCAGCTCCAGCACATCGTCATAGCCTGCCGACATCGCCTCTTCAGTCCAGGACAGCTTCCAGTCCATACCGCCCTGCAAAAATAGCAGGGTCACGCGAGTATCGTTGCGGTTAATGGCCGAGCGGAAATTATTCTCGTCCCAGGTCACCCCCATACGCGTGAGCGTTTCACGCGAGGAAGGCGTCTCGCGCATTTCCTGCGCAGGAGCCGCTTCAGCCGCGCTGGCGGTCGCAGGCTGCGGTTTACTGCTGGTCACCAGCCAGAAGCCCCCCGCCACGATGGCAATCACCATGACGCCAACCGCCCCCCATAACGCTCCGGAAATAAGCTGCTCGCGTTGTTCGGGGCTACGCGGCGCGCGCTGGGTCGGCTTTTCAATGGTGTCACGAACTTCAAACAGATCTCCACCGGTGACCCGATCCATTTTCTGCGCCTTTTCCCAGAAGGTATGCAATTCGCTGGCATCTACCGCCATGAATCCGGCCGGATTGACGCGCGTTCTCCCCTCTTCAAACGCGCGTTGAACGGGCCGCGCGATCTGCGCGTAGTAGTTATCCAGCAGCTGAATTTGCGCCGAGCTTAACGTTTTCTGAACAGTGATGCTGTTGCGGATTTGCCGAATGTCATCGAGGAAGGTTTGCAGCGTTTTTCGCGGTTCAACCAGCAGCGTCAGCATGGACGGGTCGCTGAACAGCGAAGCGTAATAGCGGCTGAACTCTTTTTTATCCACCAGCATCTGTGCCAGCTCACTGAACATCATGCCGCTCAGGACATCGTTGATCTCGCCGAGTTTCAGCCAGCGCCGTACGCGGTCAGCGTTAAACAGAGTTTTCAGATGATTGTTCAGCCGCACCTGATCGGGCCAGGCCTGCTGGATGAGCCCTTTAATCATCAGCTCAATCGCGCGCACCTGCTTTTGCGCCTGCTGCTGCTGAAGTTCGCTTCCCGGTGCCAGGTCAGTGCTGTAGGTCAACAGCGGCTGCTGCAGGCGAAGATGTTCAAGTGCGGTCACAAACCGCATCGCCGCAATAAGCTGGTTTTCACTCACATCCTGTCCGCTTTCATACTGCGGAACGCGCTGCTGCAGCAGGCGCAGCTGGAGCGTAAATTCTGACATCTCGGCATCATTCAGGTTGAGTTTTTTCGCAACGGCTCCCCAGCCGCCCAGAGCTAATCGCGCGCTGTCGAGTTGTTCCAGGAACCAGCGTGGATCTTTGCCCTCAGAAGCATGTACATTCAGAAGAAGCAAAATTTCCACCGACGCATGGCGAATGACCGCCAGACAGTGTTCGAACTGTTCGCGAATATGATGTGATGTGCTGAGAGTCATTGTTTTCCTTAAGCGACAACGAAGACATCCGGAATGGGCACGAGACGGCTTTTTTCTTTTTATTTATACGCGGTTAACCATACCTGACTTTCTGTTGAAATAAAGTGACAACCCTAAAATCATTTAAAATGTTTCAGGAGAATCTGAATGCCGGTTTTAATTACCCCTCGCCTTACCTGTTCGCCCCTGCAGGAACAAGACTGGCCCTTTTTTCTGGCGCTACAGCAGCATCCCGACGTCATGCGCTTTGTGGCGGAAAACCGCCCCGTCGCGGCGATCCGCGAGGCATTTGATTCGCGCCTGACACCCTGGGTGCCAGGCAGCGCGCACTGGCTTTGTCTCGTCGTACGTGATACCGCCTCCCAGGCCCCGCTGGGCGTTACCGGGTATATTCATCGGGAGGAGGACTGCGCCGAAGTGGGCTTCCTTTTCGCACCCGAGGCGCAGGGGAAAGGTTACGGCTTTGAATCCCTGAAGGCGCTTTGCGATTACGCTTTTCATCAGGGCGGTATACGTCGACTCACTGCCACCGTCACCGCGGGGAATGTTGCTTCAGGACGCCTGCTGGAAAAAGCCCGCTTTCGCCTCGAAGGTGAATTACGCGAGAGCTATTACCTTGCGGGGCGCTGGCAAAATGACTGGCTATTTGGTTTATTACAGCAGGAATACCTGAATAATAATTCCTGATCAACAGCCATTTGGCGGATATTTCTCGGACGTCGTTTCCTCTACAGTGTCGCTATTAAGAGGAAACGAATATGAAAGGTCATGCGCTGAAAATATCTTCTGCCGCCATTGCGTTAATAAAAAAACATCAGGGTCTTTCTCTGGAGAAATATCGTGACGAACACGGATTATGGGTTATCGGTTATGGTCACGTGATCCGCGATCGGGCGCATTTTCACGGTCCCGTCACCCCTGCCGAGGCAGAAGATTTGCTGCATGAAGATATTCAGCTGTGCGAGACGCTGCTGCGGGAAAATGTGACAAGTCCATTAACCCAACAGCAGCATGATGCGCTGGTCATGATGATATTCAGTTTCGGAGAGATGTCTTCGCTCCCAAACGCGATTTTTCAGGCCGTCGCACGGGTATAGAACAGGGCTGCCTGCGTTCTGTTTTTCACGTCCAGCCGCCGGAAAAGCGCCTCAAGGTGCGCTTTTACCGTGGCCGCACTGATGTTGAGATTGCGTCCAATCTCTTTGTTTGACTCCCCCGCCGCCAGCAATTTCAACACGTCGCGCTGACGCTCGCTCAGGGATAATAACGCCTGAGGCGACGACGGCAGGCTGACCCATTCCCCGGGAAAACAGACCATCCCTCTGGACACCGAATCCAGCACGGCGGAAAACCGCTCGGGGTGGGCATTTCGGGGAATAATGGCCATGACGTTTCGCTGCCGCAATTGCTCAACCCATCTGGCCTCTTTTTTCGCCAAAACCAGAATCACGCGTATCGCCGGAAAGCGATGCACGATCGCTTCCAGCAAAGCGATCCCCTCGTCCTGGATTACACTCCCGTCAATCATGACGATAGCTGACGGCGAGGCGGAAACCTGGGCCCATAAATCGTCTGCCTGACAGGTCCCTGTCATATCTATTTCCGGAATTAACGTCTGAAGATTGTGCATCGCTCCGTGAATAAAGAGTGACTGCCTGTCAAACATGATTACTCGCATCGTTTTTCTCCCTCTGAAAATAGCGAAGGGGGATTCTACAGAGGGGTTATTTAAGAAAAAACTCAACAAATGGAGAGGTTACAAATCCCTCCGAGTTCTTCATATCTGTCCGTATTTAGACACATTCATATTAAGGATTTCCTTAAGAGGTTCCTTCCCCTTAAGCGCGTGCATCACAGGAACATACCGCCTGACACTTCAATACGTTGCGCATTCATCCAGCCCAGTTTATCGCTGAGCAGTGCCGCAATGGCATCGCCAATATCGTCCGGCAGCCCCACCCGCCCCAGCGCCGTCTGCGACGCCAGCATCTGATTAAGCTCCGCGTTGTCGCGCACGCGTCCGCCGCCAAAGTCAGTTTCTATCGCGCCCGGCGCAATAATATTGACGGCGATCCCGCGCGCCCCCAGCTCTTTCGCCTGATAACGCGTCAGTACTTCCATCGCCCCCTTCATGGCCGCGTAGGTCCCTGAGCCCGGCTGGGTAAAGCGGGCCAGCCCGCTGGAGACGTTGAGGATCCGTCCCCCGTCGTTAAGCAGCGGCAGCAGGCGCTGGGTCAGGAAGAAAGGTCCTTTGAAATGAATGTTCAGCGCCTCATCAAACTGGGCTTCCGTTGTGTCGGTATAGGGCGCATATAAACCCGTTCCGGCATTGTTCAATAAATAGTCAAATGTTTCACGCTGCCAGATGGTCTTAAGGGTTTTCTGAAGCTGTCGGGCAAAATTATCAAAACCAGTAATATCCCCGACGTTGAGCTGTAATGCCGCTGCGTTGACGCCTTTTTCCTGAATTTCATGCACAACTTCCAGCGCTTCCTGCTGGCTACGGTTGTATGTCAGGATGATTCCCGTGCCCTCTGCCGCCAGCTTTAACGCAGCGTTTTTACCCAGACCACGGCTACCGCCCGTCACTAATGTGATACGTTCACTCATCATAAACCTCGTTTTGGCTGTTAAGGAGATTGAGAAAGAGCTTATTAGGTGATAGAAAATCAATAAAGATGGGTTAAAACGCTTCACTGTTTCAGCGGCAACAACAATGAGCTTCCTCTATGGATAAAATTCACGCAATGCAGTTATTCGTTCGCGTCGCGGAACTGGAGAGTTTTTCCCGCGCGGCAGAAACATTAACCCTGCCGAAAGGCAGCGTTTCACGGCAAATTCAGGCCCTGGAAAACCGGCTTGGCACCCAGCTATTGCACCGCACCACGCGCCGCGTCAGCCTGACGCAGGACGGCATGGTCTATTACGAACGGGCAAAAGATCTGCTGGCAAACCTTGATGAACTCGACGGCATGTTTCAGCACGATCCCTCCAGCATCAGCGGCCGGCTCCGCGTGGATATGCCCGTCGGTGTTGCTCGAAATTTAGTCATACCCAAACTGCCCGCTTTTCTGCAGCACTATCCGGGCATTGAACTGGAACTCAGCAGCAGCGATCGTCTGGTGGATGTGATCCGTGAAGGGTTTGATTGCGTCGTCCGCGTCGGCACGCTGAAGGATTCAGGACTTATTGCCCGTCCGCTGGGCAAGCTGTCGGTGATTAACTGCGCCAGTCCGGATTATCTGGCGCGATTTGGCTACCCGGAAACGCTGGACGATTTAGGCTCACACGCCGTGATCCACTACGCCGCGATGCTGGGAACCCGCCCACAGGGCTTTGAGTTTTATAACGGCAGTGCGACGCAGTGGATAAAAACGGGCGGGGTGTTAACCGTCAACAGCACGGAAACTTACCAGGCTGCCTGTCTCGCCGGGTTGGGCATTATTCAGGTTCCGCGGGTTGGGGTGCGTGATTTACTGCGCGCGAAAAAACTGATTGAGATCCTCCCGCAATACCGGGCCGAACCGATGCCTGTCTCCCTGATTTACCCCCACCGCCGTAACCTCTCCCGCCGGGTACACCTGTTCATGGAATGGCTTACCGAACTCACAAAAGCTTACGTGGACTAGTCGCAAGCTATAATTCAATAACCTCCAGCTCAACGAAAAGGAAAATGCGCGTGACGCCGGAAAACAACCCGCAACGACCCACCCAACATTTAGAGTATGATCCCGTCAAAAAGATGGAAATCGGGCCCGAAGAGGCCACATCGCCAGGCACCGCCAGTAAAGCGCTGGGGACCGTCACCGGCATCGCCGCGAGAATTCAGCAGTTTCCGATGGTTGCGCATCTGGTACGCGCGACCGAGCGCTTTAATGACCGCATGGGAAACCAGTTTGGTGCCGCCATCACCTATTTTTCCTTCCTGTCGATGATCCCGATCCTGATGGTGTCGTTTGCGGCGGCCGGTTTTGTGCTCGCGTCGCACCCGACGCTGCTGCAGGATATCTTCAATAAGATCCTGAATAACGTCAGTGACCCGACCCTTGCCAGCACGCTCAAAAGCACCATCAATACCGCCGTTCAGCAGCGTACCACCGTCGGCATCGTCGGTTTGCTGATTGCCCTTTACTCCGGCGTTAACTGGATGGGCAACCTGCGCGAGGCCATTCGCGCCCAGTCGCGCGATGTCTGGGAGCGTAAGCCGCAGGACCAGGAGAAAATTTGGGTTAAGTATCTTCGCGATTTTGTTTCGCTGATTGGTCTGCTTGTCGCGCTCATCGTGACACTTTCCATTACCTCCGTGGCGGGCTCGGCGCAGCAGATGATCATCTCCGCGCTCTATCTTGATTACATCGAATGGCTGAAACCCGCCTGGCGCGGCATTGGACTGGCCATTTCCATCTTCGCCAATTACCTGCTGTTCTTCTGGATCTTCTGGCGCTTGCCCCGTCATCGTCCGCGCAAGAAGGCGCTTATCCGTGGCACATTGATTGCGGCGATCGGCTTTGAGGTGATCAAAATCGTGATGACCTATACCTTACCGTCACTGGTTAAATCCCCTTCCGGCGCGGCGTTTGGCTCGGTGCTGGGGCTGATGGCGTTCTTCTACTTCTTCGCGCGTTTAACCCTGTTCTGCGCGGCGTGGATTGCCACCGCCGAGTACAAAGACGACCCGCGAATGCCGGGCAAAACGCACCGGTAACCCCGCTCTCGGGCTGAAATTTCAGCCCGATTCATCATTTCAGCATATAAATCCAGTCCGTAACTTTTATTTAACCGAAAACCAGTTTAATTGACTAATATTTAAAATCCGTGAAGCATTTCATAGACGTGTTTTGGCTGGCCTGAAAATTATCCGCTTTTTGTTGCTTTTATCATCAGCGCGCGGCTTTGTTACAGATTGAAATGTCGCTTTTGCTGTGCGTAATATGGCCTTTCGTTCGACAAAAATAAGAAAATATTATGCAAGCAACAGCCACCACACTCGATTCAGGAACGGAAAACGTTCCGGTAAACTCGCGCAATAAAGTTGTCGTCGCATCGCTGATTGGCACCGCCATTGAGTTCTTCGACTTTTATATTTATGCCACCGCCGCGGTCATCGTCTTCCCGCATATTTTCTTCCCTCAGGGCGATCCGACGGCGGCCACGCTGCAGTCTCTGGCGACCTTTGCTATCGCGTTTGTTGCGCGTCCGATTGGCTCTGCGCTGTTTGGACACTTTGGCGATCGCATTGGCCGCAAAGTCACCCTGGTGGCCTCGCTGCTGACGATGGGCATCTCCACCGTGGCCATCGGTCTGCTGCCGACCTATGAAACCATCGGCATTCTGGCGCCGGTCCTGCTGGCGCTGGCGCGTTTTGGTCAGGGTCTGGGCCTTGGCGGTGAATGGGGCGGCGCGGCGCTGCTGGCTACCGAGAACGCCCCGGCGCGCAAGCGTGCGCTGTATGGCTCCTTCCCGCAGCTTGGCGCACCGATTGGCTTCTTCTTTGCCAACGGGACGTTCCTGCTGCTCTCCTGGCTGCTGACGGATGAGCAGTTCATGAGCTGGGGCTGGCGTATTCCGTTTATCTTCTCAGCCGTGCTGGTGCTGATTGGCCTGTATGTGCGTGTTTCTCTGCATGAGACTCCTGTTTTCGCGAAAGTGGCCGCGGCGAACAAGCAGGTGAAAGTGCCGCTGGGTACGCTGCTGACCAAACACGTCCGCGTGACCGTGCTGGGCACGTTTATCATGCTGGCAACCTATACGCTGTTCTACATCATGACCGTCTACTCCATGACGTTCAGTACCACCGCTGCGCCGGTTGGGCTGGGGCTGCCGCGTAACGAAGTGCTGTGGATGCTGATGATGGCGGTGATCGGGTTTGGTGTGATGGTACCGATTGCGGGTCTGCTGGCGGATAAATTCGGTCGTCGTGCGAGCATGATTACGATCACCACGCTGATCATTCTGTTTGCCCTGTTCGTCTTCCCGCCGCTGCTGGGTTCAGGAAGCCCGGCGCTGGTGATGGCCTATCTGCTGATTGGCCTGAGCCTGATGGGGCTGACCTTCGGTCCGATGGGCGCGCTGCTGCCTGAGCTGTTCCCGACGGAAGTGCGTTATACCGGAGCCTCTTTCTCTTATAACGTCTCGTCTATTCTGGGTGCGTCCGTGGCGCCGTATATCGCCACCTGGCTGCAGGCAAACTATGGTCTGTTCTATGTGGGGGTTTATCTGGCGGCCATGGCGGCGTTGACGCTGATTGCGCTGCTGCTGACGCACGAGACTAAGCACCAGGCTCTGTAATTCACTGCGGCCTGATGCCCTCACCCCGGCCCTCTCCCACAGGGAGAGGGAGAAAGAGAGCTACTTCTTCATCTGCGACAAAATAGTCCGGCACTGATTCGCTTCGCCTTCTGACGGCGAAATCAATGCCAGCAGCGCTGCGGCTGGGGTGACCAGCGTCGCAAGCGCCGCAGCCACCGCACCGCGCGCAATCAGCGGTCCGGGCTTCACGCCCGCCTGCGGATTTTTGAAGGTCCCGCGTACGTAAAGCGGCGAGCGCAGGGTGATGATACGGATCCCCTTACTTTCCGGGTCAATCGTCAAATCAAGCTGCTCCGAGGCCATGCTGGCGGTACCGGTCACGTTAATCACCGCGTTTTCCGTGTCGAAGGCAAAAATCTGCGGGCGCGCCACGCCGTTAACCAGATCCAGATTTGCCGCTGCGCAGTTCACCCGCACCTCATCATCACCGAAGATTTGCCCGATGACGTAGTTGCCCACGTTCAGCCCCAGGATCTCCATCAGGTTTCGGCTCACCAGCCCGTCGTTCATCAGCAGTTTCAGGTTACCATTGCCGCTGCCCAGCAGCGCCGCCACCGAGTTCCCCACGCCGCGAATGTCGGCATCGCCGTTCATTTCACCGAGGGTTTTCTGCATCAACTCAACGTTCGGCATCAGCTCTTTCAGCTTCAATCGACGCGCCTGGATCTCCGCCCGTCCCTGCATCGGCTTCTTATCGCCTTCCAGGTGAATGTTCGAGGAAATCGTCCCGCCCGCCATGCCAAACTTCAGTGGCTGCAGGCGCAGGTCGGCGTTTTTGAGGAGGATATGGGTCGAAAGATTGCTGATTGGCAGGGTACTGCCATGTTCAATTTTTCCACCTTTGAAGCGCACATCCGCATCCATCACGTTCCATTTGTCGGTTTCGAAGCGATCGTAAGGCAACACTTTGCCCGCAGGCTGAACGTCCTTCCTGACCTCTTTCGACTTTGTTCCTTTGCCCGAATCCACGCCAATCAGCGGACCAAGGTCGGCCAGACGCAGCTGACGGGACTCGACATCCCCTTCCAGTTTCGGGCGCGGTTTTCCGGTGGTGTAGGTCAGCGTGCCGTGGATGTCGCTGTCGCCGATCCGGCCGTTAAAATCCCGGTAGTCAAAAACGGACGATTTTTCGGTATCGATTTTGGCGACCAGATGCCCGTCCGTTTCGAACGGCGGGGTATCCGGCAGCAGTACACCGGTCAGTTCATAGAGTTCACCCAGCGAATCACCGGCGAATTTGAGTTGAAGATCGACGCCCCCCATATTCATCGGGTCGTTAACCGTCCCCACAAACGCCACGCGGGTGTTACCGGAACGGAAGTCCGCCTGCACCGGGAACGGCGTGCCTTCGCTCCGTAGCGCCAGCATGCCGCCGATTTTCCCTTTACCGCTGAGAGGCTGATCGTTGTAGCGTCCTTTTGCCGTCAGGCCGAAGACATAGTCACCTACGCTTGCCGCGTCACCTTTTTCCTTCGTGCCCGTGACCTCGCTAAACGGCAGCGGTTTGCCCAGCGGATCGACCAGGATCTCCACATCCGCCTTGCTGACATTATCGTCTATGGCGATCCGCCCGCGATCAAAGAGAATATTGTCGAGTCGGAATGACCAGGAAGAAGGCTGGGCATTCGGATCTTTTTCGCTGGTGCTGGCAAGGTTAAACGTCCAGTTGTTGTTTTTTTCTGAGAGTCGGATCAGGCGCGCATCGGGCTGCTGAAGTTTGATCCACGGCAGATAGACCGTTTTGGTGAAGAGCGCCAGCGGAGCCAGCGTGGCCTCAACGCGTGGCAGGTGGATCATCGTGACGTCCGGGATATCCGGCGGGTTGCCGAGAATGATGTCGTCGGCATGGACGTGTGGCCAGGGGATCCAGCTTCGCCAGCCGGGCTCCTCTTTCTGACGCTCCCATACCACCCCTAAATCACCGCGTATGGCGAAGGGGCGGTTCAGTTCGGTTGAGACTTTCTGGTTGATGGTCGGCTTGAGACGGTTCCAGTCAAACGTCGCAATAATGATGCCGACGACCACGATCAACAACAAGAAAATCCCTGCTGTCCAGGAGATTACCCTGGTTGTTCTTGTCATTTTTATCCCCTTTCCTGATGATCTGTCCTGTAAAACTATAGTTCAGACAAAGGGAAGCGGGCTTATCAGAGGGTCGTTATAACGTTATCGAGGCGATCCATCGGTACCGGGCGAGAGAGGTAATAGCCTTGCGCCGCCGCTGCGGGAGAGTTTTGCACATCACGCCACTCTTCCAGTGTTTCCACACCTTCAACAATCACACCCTGGCAATAGCGGTTCATCAGCTGCAATAACAGCGTAAACAGATTCCGCCCTTCCGGGGTCTGACGCAGCATAATGAACAGATCGCGGGCCACTTTAATGTAGTCGTAGCGCACTTCACTCAGGGCGGAGAAGTTCGCCATGCCGGTGCCAAAGTCATCCAGCCACAGCGGGCCATATTCGCATATCGAAGCAAACGAGGAATCCTGCGGCAGACGGACATGCTCCACCAGCTCAAAACGCATCCACGGCAGGGTGGCGATCAGCTCCTGCAATGTCGCGTTCTGGCGCAGCGCCAGCAGGGTTGGGCCATCGACGTTGACCGAGGCGAGGATATCGTGCTGTTCGAAAAAGGAGTGCTTCGTCGCCAGCATACGAAGCTGCTCTTCCAGCACATCCAGACGCTGGCGAACGGCAACTTCGGCAAAATAGCGATCCGGCGCGATGCGCTGAGTAGGGTTTGAGGGGTGCGTAACGACGGTCAAAATTTCAATTGCCATCAGTCGACCATCTGTTCGGTAGATCGGCTGATAGGTGTACGCACGCTCACATTGCAGCCAGTAGCGATGCTCCTGCAAGTTCTCAATACTTGCCTCAGGCGTAGTGCTCAGCCGCTGGATAACCTGCTCTGACTTCATTTCAGATGTCCTGTTGTTGGGATAGCCTTTCTGGACTCGTCACAGGATTATCGGCGCGACAATTGAGAACTTTATGTTCAATTCACCGGGAAAATGAAATTAAGATGACAGAAATGCGCGGGAACACGCGCTGGCTCAAATAAAATAATGGAACGTTGTTTTAATATAGTTGACCGGTTAATTCACTCAGCGCACACTGCTGATAATTCTTCTGTTCAGGTTCACGACTATGTCCAAAAAAATTGCCGTGATTGGCGAATGCATGATTGAGCTGTCACAAAAAGGCGCGGAAGTCAGCCGCGGATTTGGTGGCGATACGTTAAACACGTCCGTTTATATTGCCCGTCAGGTTGCGCCTGACGCGCTCACCGTGAACTACGTTACCGCTCTGGGTACGGACAGCTTCAGCCAGCAAATGCTGGAGGCCTGGCAGAGTGAACATGTTGAGACATCGCTGATCCAGCGTATGGAAAACCGCCTCCCGGGGCTTTATTACATCGAAACCGACAGCACCGGCGAACGCACGTTTTATTACTGGCGTAACGAAGCCGCGGCCAAATTCTGGCTGGAGAGCGACGCGGCCACGGCCATCTGCGAAGCGCTGGCGACATTTGAC
This sequence comes from Enterobacter asburiae, assembly GCF_008080435.1. Lineage (GTDB taxonomy): Bacteria > Pseudomonadota > Gammaproteobacteria > Enterobacterales > Enterobacteriaceae > Enterobacter > Enterobacter asburiae_C. The sequence continues at coordinate 58,492 of NZ_VRKN01000017.1, forward strand.
TATCTCTATCTGAGCGGCATTAGCCTGGCGATTTTAAGCCCCGCCAGCCGAGAAAAACTGCTCTCGCTGCTGCGCGAATGCCGTGCAAACGGCGGTAAGGTTATTTTCGATAACAACTACCGTCCGCGCCTGTGGGCCAGCCGTGAAGAGACGCAGCAGGTCTATCAACAGATGCTGCAGTGCACCGACATCGCCTTCCTGACGCTCGACGATGAAGACGCTCTGTGGGGTCAGATACCGGTTGATGAGGTGATTGCACGCACGCAGGCGGCTGGCGTGAGTGAAGTGGTGATTAAGCGCGGTGCGGATTCGTGCCTGGTCGCGGTTGCGGGTGAAGCGCTGGTTGACGTTCCGGCGGTGAAGCTTGCCAAAGAGAAAGTGATTGATACCACGGCGGCAGGTGATTCATTCAGCGCGGGCTATCTGGCGGTACGCCTGACGGGTGGAACGCCGGAAGCGGCGGCACAGCGTGGGCACCTGACGGCCAGCACGGTGATTCAGTATCGCGGGGCGATTATTCCGCGCGAGGCGATGCCTGTATAACCCCTCACCCTAACCCTCTCCCCAAAGGGGAGAGGGGACGATGAACACCCTCTCCCCTTTGGGGAGAGGGCCGGGGTGAGGGGGTTACTGCCCCTGCGGAATATCCGTCGCGTCGGGATGTAAATCATCAGCCGTGGCGGCCTGCGCTGGCTGCGGTGCGGTAGCCATAATGGAATCCCAGGTCGTCTGAAGTTCCTTCATGTCATATTCCGGCTCGCCCTTCGGTTGCAGGAGGATCAACGCCATCTCCTGCGACAGCTGCTGACGGAGGTCCTGATTGAGCATATCGACGGTCAGACCGTTCAGGAAGTCCTGACGAAGCTTCTGGTACTGTTCCGGCGCAATGTCCACCACCTGATTCTGCAGGGAGCGAATACGCTGGCTGATCAGAATGTCGGTATCGGCGCGAGCGTAGGTCGCAAACAGCTTCTGCAGCTCGAGTTTTTTCTGCGCCACGAGAGCGTTGAATTCCTCTTCGGAAAGCCCCTCTTTACGCACTTTTGCCAGCTCTTTCGCGACCACGCCCAGATTGGCATTCAGCTTATCGCCCGGCGATTCAACGTTAATGGCACATTGCGCACGCTGGAACAGCACGCGACAGTCAAAGCCAAGGCCGATATTCTTCACGTTGTTCTTACTCAGCGTCTGCTGAACGTGCCAGAACAGCGCTTCACGCGCCAGATCGGCACGCCAGTAGCGCAACATCGCCGCGGACTCACGGATTGGCTGCCAGGCGTTATCCCACATGACGGAGAGGCGATCCTGACGCACGGCGTCGGTCATAATGCTAACAGGCTCTGCACGCAGCGGAGAGAGCGTTGGGACAGGGGCTGGCGTTTCACGCTTGCCTTTCAAATCACCAAACGCTTTGTTGATCTGCTCCACCACCGCGCGGCTGTCCACGTTACCCACCACAATCAGCGTCATCGCGTCCGGTGTGTACCACTTCTGGTAGAACGATTTTACCTGTTCGGCGTCCACCGGCTGTTTCAGCGGTTCAGCCGGATCGTGTCCCAGCAACGTCGAGCCCTTCAGGCGGTAACGCCACCAGCCCTCTTTGGTATCCCCAGGCCAGGTCGCCACCATATCGCTGTTGCTCAGCGCATAGTTGACGGTGTCCGGCGTAATCGCCAGATTACCAGAGGCATCAGAGAGATACGTAAGCGCTTCTTTAAGCAGGTCGTTACGGTTATTAGGCAGGCTCAGGTTAAACATGGTGTAGTCATACGAGACAACAGCCGGGGGAAGTGGGCGTTTCGGATCGATGGCCTGTTGCCAAAGCGAACGCACCTGAACCGCTTGCAAGCTGCCGCTCTGCGTGAGCGCCAGCCGGGGAATAAAATGGCTAAAACCGGTTTGCTGAGTGCTTTCCGTGAGGGAACCGGTATTAATGGACAGACGGATTTCAATACGGTCGCTGGGACGTTGCGGAGTGGCTAAAACCTGCCACTGAAAACCATTCGCTAATGTCCCTTGTTGCCAGGCCGGGTCTGGCTGGAGCGCATCTGCCTGCACATAACTGGCTGCTGCTATCATCAGCAAACCGCCGGTTAAGAGTCGAATTTTTGTGCCCTGCATGTGAACCCCTGATCAACATTCCTGGTTAAAAAAGAGTGTTTCGCAACGCGCTTCACTCTTAAAGATGACGATGAAAACACGTCGATTAGACCGCGCGTTCGGCAAAACGTCACGGTCAGAAGTGAAATATACCCAAAAAAAATCTTGTCGAATTATGACAGGTACGAACAGTTATTATGCGCAGGAGCCCGCATCCCGACAAGGGAATACGGGCATTTGTGACAAGATTAAGAGGATAAGCCAGGATTTTTGCTGTCAGTGGAACGATTATTCAGAGTATCGTCGAGCTTTTTGTGATCCAGCTCTTTCACCCATTTCGCCACCACCACCGTTGCCACGCCGTTACCCACCAGGTTGGTTAACGCACGGGCCTCTGACATGAAGCGGTCAATACCGAGAATCAACGCCAGACCCGCCACCGGCAGATGACCCACAGCGGAAATGGTGGCAGCCAGCACGATAAAGCCACTGCCCGTCACGCCTGCCGCGCCTTTAGAGGAGAGCAGGAGCACCACCAGCAGGGTAATCTGATGGAAAATATCCATATGGCTGTTGGTCGCCTGAGCGATAAACACGGCCGCCATCGTCAGGTATATCGAGGTGCCATCCAGGTTAAAGGAGTAGCCCGTCGGGATCACCAGCCCGACCACCGATTTACGGCACCCCAGCTTTTCCATCTTGTCGAGCATACGCGGCAGCGCCGATTCTGAAGAGGAGGTCCCAAGAACAATCAGCAGCTCTTCGCGGATGTAACGGATAAATTTGAAGATGTTGAAGCCTGTCGCGCGGGCGATGGACCCCAGCACCACGACCACGAAAAGGATACAGGTGATATAGAAGCAGATAATCAGCTGACCCAATTGCACCAGCGTACCGACGCCATACTTACCGATGGTGAAAGCCATCGCACCGAAGGCACCGATCGGTGCCAGGCGCATGATCATATTGATGATGCCGAAGATGACCTGCGAGAAGCTTTCGATCACATTAAAGATCAGCTGGCCTTTGCTGCCCAGACGGTGCAGGGCAAAGCCAAACAACACGGCGAACAGCAGCACCTGCAGGATGTTTCCGCTGGCGAACGCGCCAATGACGCTGCCCGGTATCACGTCCAGCAGGAAGGCCACCACGCCCTGGTCCTTCGCCTGCTCGGCATACATCGCGACCGCTTTGGCATCCAGCGTTGACGGGTCTACGTTCATCCCCGCACCTGGCTGCACCACGTTGACGATGATCAGACCGATAATCAGCGCAAGGGTACTGACCACTTCAAAATAGAGAAGCGCCACTGCACCGGTACGACCTACCGCCTTCATGCTTTCCATGCCAGCGATGCCCGTCACCACGGTACAGAAGATCACCGGAGCGATGACCATTTTGATGAGCTTAACGAACGCGTCGCCAAGCGGTTTCATTTGCGCGCCCAGTTCAGGGTAATAGTGACCCAGCAGAATACCGATGGCGATGGCTGTCAGGACCTGGAAATAAAGACTTTTGAAGAGTGAGGTTTTCATAAGGTGTCCTTGGGAAGAAAAACCACAGGCTTTGTAAGGTTATGGTTAACCTGCGGCTTTAAAATAACACCCACATAACAGGACAGAAATAAACTCAGTTCAAATTTGAAACACAAATGTTAAGAACTTTGAGCTGGCTCGCACAAGCCAGCAACAAAATTACACTTTTACGTGGTTGTCAGCGCCAGAAAGGTATCGTTGTTCAAAGACATCCGAAGGAACAGCAGGGGCAAAAAGGAAGCCTTGCCCGCTCTCCACGCCCGCCTCTGCCAGCCAGGCGCGTTGCGCTTCGGTTTCAATCCCTTCGGCAATAAGATGCAGGTTGAGACTGCGCGCCATCTGGATAATCGCCTGCACCATGCTGCTGTCGCCCGGCAGGCCGTCGACAAACGCTTTGTCAATTTTGAGCACATCCACTGGAAGGGTTTTCATGTGCTGAAGCTGGCGCAGCCCGGCGTAGCCCATACCAAAATCGTCCAGCGCAATGCGAATCCCGGCATTACGCAGCGGTTTCAGGATCGCGACCGCCTCGTTGGGATCGTCAATGCGTCGGCTCTCCGTCACTTCCAGAGTTAACGTATCCGGCTTGATTCGGTAACGATGGATCAGCTCCAGCATCTCTGAAACCATGGTCGGGTGCATAAGCTGCAGGGCAGACAAATTGACCGACAGCGGCAACATCACGCCGCGCTCCTGCCAGGCCGCAAGCTGACGGCAGGACTCCTCCAGCACCCAGTAGCCGACGGTAACCATCAGGCCGCAGGACTCAATGCGCTCAATTAGCCCTTCCGGCAGTTCCCACGAACCATCCGGCTGCTGCAGACGCAGCAGCGCCTCGGCGCTTTTCACTTCTCCCGTCAGCAAATTCACCTGCGGCTGTAGCCAGAGGGCAAACTGGCGGTTATCCAGCGCGGTCAGGATGTCGCTTTCTTCCGTCAGGCGCTGCTGCGCCTTTTCCATCTGCTCCGGGTCGAAGAACTGGATCTGATTTTTCCCTTTGCGCCGGGCGGTAAACGCCGCCGAGAACGCGCGACGATAAAGCTGTTCCGCCGTTAAATCACCATAGTACATGGCGATACCGATGCTGGCGCTTGGACGAAGCTGGATACCCTGAATGGGCAACCGCTCATTAATGACAGTGAGTACTTGCTGACCTAATGTGATCGCATGCCAGGGTTCTTTTACGCCATTGGCAATCACCACCAGGTCGTAACCGCTGACCTGAGTCAGCACCATGCGCGGGGCAAGGACAGACTTCACTTTTTCCACCAGGGTCAGCAGCAGCATTTCGCGCTGGCTCTCCTTGAGCACGCCAGCCGTGTCCTGCAGGGTTTCACAGGCGATTGCCATCAGCGCCGTGGTTTGCTGACGGGCAACGGTCTGCTCCAGCATCGCCATCAGGAACGCTTTATTGGGAAGCTCCGACACCGGGAAGCGCGTGGCGCTGCTGTTTAACTCATCCTGCTGACGCTGGATGCGCTGCTGGTTGAGGTTGTAGCTGCGCACCAGCATACCTATCTCATCGTCATGATGCAGACGCGGCAGCTCAAGCTGATGTCCCATCTGATCCTGCGGCGCAAGCGTATTCAGCTCGCGGGCGATACGGCGCAGCGGATGAACAATCAGCCGGTTAATGCACCAGGTGAGCGCCACGCTGAGGATCAGCGTCATAAGTAAGCAAGTGGTCACTAACGTAACCACCCAGCTCATGACGAATTTATACATGCGGTAGGAGTCCGCCTGTAATACCAGGTAGGCCAGCGGCTGCGGATTCGCAGGGCGTTCGAGTGAATAGACGGGTAGAGAAATCTGCACCGGCAGTTCAAACAGGCGCATCACCATCATCGGGACGGGACGCTCCGGGATAAAGCTCATCCGCAGCGCCTGAAACTGGTTAGGCAAGACGACATCGGCGCGGCTAACAACGCCGGCAGGCTGAATGCGTTTTAAAATGGTTTCCGCTTCGGGAATATCCCCTTTCAGGATAGAGGCAGAAAGCGGGCCACGTACCGAGCGGGCGATACTTTCTAACTGCGAAGCCGTGTTATAGCGATTTTGCTGTACGGAATGAAACAGCAAAATTACGCAGAAGAGCAGTACAAACAGCATGGTGACGGCAGAGACCATCGCCATCTGTTTGATTGTTAAGGAACGGCTGACACGCAAAATGACTCTCCACAAAACTCGAAGCGCAGGGCGCGCCAGGGTGTAAACCTGGCGCGCCTGAGTATACCCGATTGCCGCGCTATTAAGAGAGACTTACAAATGGATTAAGGAAAATCCGATTACCAGTCCGCGTACGGGATGAGCGGCTGCGGCGGTAAGTCCATATCGCCCTGCCAGCCTGCAGCAGAGTAACGCACATAGATCAGCGCATGGCTTGGGGTATAGTCTTTCGCTTGCTGGATATCCACGCCCATGCCCACAAACCAGTTGGATGTTACGCGGCGTTCGATAATGGCCCGCGCGGTATAACCCGTGCCTGAGGAGCTGCTGCCGGTTTCCATCACGCCCCGGTCAGTATAGCGGTCTGGCTCATCGGTCGGGATCAGATTCTGGATCGGGTAGCGCAGCTCGTCTTTGGTTTTGGAGTGAGACCAGGACACCGATCCACCCAGCTCCCAGGACCAGTTCTCCGTGCGTTTACGCCAGGTCACCGGCAGTGCGAAGGAGACATACTCCTGCGGGCTGTAGTAGCCGCCCTGACCCAGGGTATAACCGCTCAGGTCTTTGTCGTAGTGCCAGAGCATATTGGAGACGCCGACCGTCAGGCGCTCATTGTTTTTATTAATGAGCTTGTAGTAGTAACCCGTCATCCAGCGGACGCGCCAGTTATCTTCCACATTTTTACCCGTCAGCGTTTCCGCGTTCAGGCTTGACCAGACGCCGTTCGCTTCCCCTTTGTCATAGCTCAGGCTTACGCCGCCACCGGTGGCACGTACGCCGCCCCAGGTGGTGCCGGTGTTGGTATCTTTTTGCCCGGCAAAGGCCAGCAGAGAGCTGGAGATTGGGCGGCGATGGGCGTTAACGGTATAGCCAACAGGCCCCAGGTCGCTGCTGTAGCTGATGCCCCCCACCACGTCGACGACGTCAAAGCCCATTGGCGTGGTGCCAATATCCATCGCCCAGGTTTTATTCTGCCAGCCGACGGCAACGCTTGCGCCATTGTCGGACTGATGGGTATTACCGCTACACGGTGTTTCGTAGCAGGTTCCCCATTTAGGATCGTAAGTCCCGTTATTGTTATCAAATGAACCGGCGTCCATGTTGACCAGATCGCTTCTGAAGAACATGCGTCCGTCAGAGAGCGGGGCATCCACCTGCAGCATAGTGGTATGCGCTTTCAGATCGGAATAGCCGCCCGTGCCGCTGGAGCCCCAGTAATCGTGCTGCAGCGTGACGTTAACATCCTGCTGACGGTACAAATCACCGGCATCACTGCGCACGCCGCGCTTCAGCCAGTCGTCCTTTTCATCGTTACGCGTCAGACGGGTGAAACTGTCGTTGTCGGCCGGACGGGTCGTCGTGACGCCGGACGACACCATCGCATCTTTATAGGTTTCCAGCGCCTGCTGAGGCTGCCCGTTTTGCGCCTGGAAACGCGCGGCATCACGTAACACCAGTGCGTTTTCCATGGAGCCGGGCTGCGATTTAGCCTGCGGAATGATTTTGTTGAAGGTCTGTTCTGCGGCAGCGGAATCGCCCAGACCTGCCTGCGCCATCGCGATCCGGCGCTGCATGTTGAGCGACAGCGGCTGGCCGTTTTGCGCGGCGGGCAGTTTCGCCAGCTCTGCGCGCGCGGCATCTTTGTTACCCTGTGCACTATAAATCTCGGTCAGGCCGAGGATCGCGTCTTCGTTCTGCGGTTCACGCTGCAGAACAGCGTTGTACGACGTTTTCGCCGACGCCAGATCGCCACGCTGCTGCGCCCAGTCCGCCAGCGTCAGGTCGATGCGGGTGGAGGTCGGCTGCTGACGCAGAAGGTTTTCCGCCTCCTGCTCTTTGCCGCTGTCGCGTAGACGGTTGGCAGTTTCCAGCACCTGGTTGCTTTGCAGGCGGTCGGCAAGTTCCTGAATATTGCCGTTCCACTGGCTGCGCGGCAGCGTGTCCAGATGCGCCAGCGCGGCGCGGTCCTGATCGTTTCCGGAAAGATAGAGCCCGTTGGCATATACCTGATCCGGGTCTGACGGTTTCTGGCTGGCAAGCTGACGCATCAGGGTATCCGCCTGGCTGCGCTGACCCGCGCTGTAGAGATCGCGCGAGAGACGATAGGTTATCCACACGTCGCCGGGAGAGAGCGCAAGACGACGGCGCTGAATGTCTGCCGCCTGAGCATATTTCCCCTGATTCTCCAGCTGTTCTGCCTGGGCGGAGAGCTGCTCGTTGGTCAGGCTACGTTCAATATCATCAATGCTCCGGCGCTGGCTGGCGGAGAGAGACTGGATAAACTGCGAGGCCTTCTCCGGGGACTGCGCGCGGTAAATATTGGCCAGGCCGCGGACCGCATTGCTGTTGCCGCTGTCCATACGCAGCGCCTGGCGATAATAACGTTCCGCCGCGTCGTTATCTTTACGCGCCGCGGCGGCATCGCCCAGCCCCAGCACAGCATAACTGTCGGTATTGTCGGTACTGCGTGCCTGCTGATAGTAACGCTCCGCCTGCGCCGGGTTATTCGCCTTCAGCGCCGCATCGCCCTGCTGGATCAGCAGCCAGTAACGGTTAACCTTCAGTAAACTGTCCCATTTACCCCGGTTATCGCTCTGGGGATCGAGGGCAATCGCCTTTTCAAACTGTGCCACCGCGCGGGCGCGATCGCCTTTCTGGGAATAGGCCTGGCCAAGGGCGCCCACTGCTTCACTGTCGGCATGGTTGGCGCTGACGGCTTTTTGCAGCTCAGCCACCGCCTTACTCCCCTGCCCGGCATCCACCGCCGCCAGCCCTTCCGCTTTCGCGCGGAACGCCGGGTCAGCGAGCTGTTTTTGCTGTGCTTCAAGCTGGGCACGCGCCGCCGCGACGCTATCACCGTCGCTGAATACGCTCAGGTATTTTTGCAGCGCGCTGACGCTGGCGCTGCTGGCAGGCTGGCCTTTGATTTGGTCATACCACATATCTGACGCCTGGCTGCGCCCGTTGGTAGATTTGGCCATCTCCTGCAACACCGCAAAGCCTTCATCACGGCGTCCGCTCTGGAACAAAAGCTGGGACAGCGTCGTCTGCAGCTGTGTATTTCCGGGGCTGCTGGTATTTATTTTCTTGAGCTGGTTAATGGCTGCATTCCGGCGAGCAGGGTCTTTCGCCACGACGTTCCAGTATTCAGTCGCCACGTCGCCGCCCGGCGGGTTGCCGTCAAACAGCTTGTCATAGGCGGCAATCGCCTCCTGCGTGTGTCCCGTGGTGGCGAGTAATCGCGCCTGCTGGAGCTGCTGGCGGCCATCCGGCGTGGAAAGCAGCATCGTGTTGCGTGATGACTGGTACGCACCCGATCCCGGCGCGATCCCTTTCAGACGATCCAGCTCTTTTTGCGCGCCGGCGTTATCGCCCTGGCGCAGCAGGTAGCGAAAGCGTGCGGCAATGACGTCAGGGTTGTTCGGGTCAATCAGCTCAAGACGATAGAGCGACTGACGAACCAAATCCTCACGCTGTGTCGATTCGCCCAGCCGAACCTGCTCCAGCAGCTGTTTCTGCTGCGGAGAGTTGGCGGCCTCAGCCAGCGGCATCAGTGCCAGGCCAAGCGATAAAGTGAGTAGATTTACTGTGAACTTGCGCATTCCTGGCCCCAATCCGGTATTAATTCACCTTGAGCGGTGAAGCGAAAACGATGCTGATCCCATCCTTGCCCAAAGAGAGTCAGCACGTAGCTGTAATAAGCATTGTTATCGGGAAAATGGTCCGCAACGCGCTGGCGCTGAACCGCCTGGGCATCACGTTGTTGTAAAAACGGCAGCATGGCGGCAGAGAACCCGACCGGACCATTGCCGGTGCGTTTACCCGTCGCCACATCCACTTTCTCCGGCGGCACACCCCGTTTCATTGTCTTTGCCGCCATCGGCTGGAAGCGCGTCAGCAACCGGGTTTTATGAGGATCTTTATCACTCATCATTCCCACCCAGAGATAAACGCGGATGGCGTCGTAGCCGCCCACCAGCGTCTTATCCTGCTGTAACCGCCAGCCTCTGGTTTTCTGATACTGCACCCAGTCCGGCGAAAAACCTTTCGGCGCACTCTCCAGCAGCAGGCGCAAATTGGTTTCACGAAGCTGGGTCCACGGGGCACCAAAACGCGTGAAATAACTCGCTAACTGCGGAGGTAGATAACTGGGGTTAAAGCGCCAGACGTGTTCATCGGCAAAACCGACTTTACCAGGAAGCAGCATTGCGCCGAGCCCCGGCACTTTCACCACTTCCTCGCTGTCAATGCGTTTCAGCAGTGCCTTACCCGTGCGGGTATAGTCCGGATGTTTCCACAACCGACCCGCTTCGAGCAGAGACCATGCAATCCAGACATCGGCGTCAGAGGCGGAATTAGTATCAATCACCGCCCACGTTTCTTTATCTTTCTGACCCCATAGCCAGGCAGGCAGATGGTCGTTGAGATTACCGCTGGCAAGATTATCGCGCGTCCACGTCAGAAGCTGGTCAAACGCGTTGCGATCGTTCGCCGCCAGGGCAAAGAACAAGGCGTAGCTTTGCCCTTCCGACGTCGTAATTTTGCGCGTGTCACTGGGATCAACGACGCGCCCGCCCTCACTGATGTAATCCTTTTTAAACTGCTCCCAGGCAGGCCAGGTACAGGCGGCGCGAAGAGGAAGCGCCGCCAGCATCAACGCTGCTAATGCACACCAGCGAAAGGCTTTCATCTCATCTTACTCATCCGGGTTCAGGCGACGACGGCTGATGATACGCAGCAGACGCCACAGCACCCATGCCAGCAAGACCACACTGACCGCAGCCAGGATGGCGAGCAGAACCGGATGATTCGCCATCGCATACCACAGGTGTTCGAACCACGGCAGATGGCCCACGTAGTACACATCGCCTACGCGCAGGCTATTGACGCCGGACTCACGGATCACCGACACGGAACCAAACATCGCGGCACGTTTACCGCTGTCGTTCATGGCCGTATTGAGCAGTTCATACCCGCGCGGGCTGTCCGCCAGGAGAGCCACCACGCTACGCTGGTCGTTGTAAGGGGACTGGAAGCCCACCACCGCGGCCATTGCCCCCTGAGACGTTACCGTCGTCTGCGCGCTGGCCTGACGATCGTTCTCATCCGGCATAATGCTCGGGAACTCGGTCTGGCGCAGCGGCGTGTTAACCCAGGACTGGGCCGCTTTCACCAGCAGATCGATACGTTTGTCATCTTTCAGCTTATCCGGAATGGTACCGATCACCATGATGTCAGCATCTTTGTTCTGGATCTGGCTGCCATCGTCCGTCAACGTGACGTTAATCACCGGTAATCCCGTCTGTCCCCCAACAGTCGCCATGGTGTCCAGCAGGGTCGTGACCTGCCCTTCGTTTGGCGCTTTTGGCATCACCACAATGGACTCAGAGAGATCGGCCATGCGGCTGAACGGGAAGCCCGCGTTAGCAAAGGCACGCAGATCCGGCATCGCCAGGAAGTGATAGTACTTCGAGAAGTCGATGGTCGACTCATCGCCAATCACGACGTGGTTCTGTACGGGCTGGAAGGTGATGCAGTTCTCCGCCGAACCGCCAGGTATCGGGTTCATGTACTGGAAGTCAAAGCGCAGCTGGTTTATCGCGCCAAGCTTCAGTGCCGGGATAGAAACATCCGTTTTACCGTCCAGCAGACCTTGCAACACCGGCAGGCGAAGCATCAGGCGGTTAGAATCCTGCGTGCTTTGCAGGCTGAAAGATTGCAGGAACTGGTTGTTCAGGCTGATATCCATGCGCGAGCTGTCTTTGGTCGCTGGCGCGGTATAACGGTAGTTCAGATTGATATCAATGCCGTTGGTACGCAGCAGGTACAGATCCGGCGGCAGATTCATTGAGAGGCTAATTGGCGCGGGCTCAAGCCCCGACGCCTGCAGCTGTTCTTCATAGGTTTTCAGCTCGCCAAATGTCACCGCACGGTCGGTACGCACCCAGTTTGGCGCATCATAAGGTTTACGCGCCAGCAGCGGTTTGACCTCATCCACCACCACGCTGTTGCCACGGAAAAGGACGTTGCCCTGGGCAATCGCTTTTGCGGCCTGCACCAGATCTTTATCATCACGACCAAAGACCACCAGCAGCTTCACATACGGGTTTTCCGGGTGGTTTATCATCTCAACGGTCGGCGCTTTGACCTCCGGATGATCGCGCAGGAAGGCCGGGCGTTTCGCGTTGGTCGCAAACACAATGGCATTTCTGTCCGGCAGTTTGTCATACATTGCCGGGAAGCTCTGACCACGCCAGCCGGCACGTGAACCAAACCAGGATGCCACAATGGTGGCAGCCAGCTGCTCGGTCACGTCCGGGGACGACGCAAACACAATCGGCAGCGTGAGCGGACGGTTATCACGCGGATCAAAGAACGGAACCGGGAATGCAGAGAGATCGTTTTTCAGCGCCAGCGACTGGTAGGTCATCTGCAGCGAGGAGTTACGTCCGACGTCCATCCACAGCGTGCTACTGGCAGGATTTCCGCAGACATCGCGGTAGTGACCAATAAACTCCAGACGGATACGGTTAAAGTCGGTGATGAACAGCGGGTTGATCGGCACCTGCGCCTGGGTTTTCTTACCCAGTTGCTCTTTGGTGACCGGCAGAACGTCCATCAGCTCGTCATTCAGGTAGACCTTAAGTTGAGACTCCGTCGGCAACAGCGACGGTGACGGGGTGTATTCAAGGTTCAGCACCGCATGAGAGACGACCTCATCGCTGCGCATGCCAAATTCAATACCGCCGTTAGGGTTGATGCCACTCAGCACCATACTGCCCGGAGGCGGCGCAATTTGCGCGAAGGTCAGCTTCACGTCCCGTGACGGCGCATTGTCCGCGACGATGGGCGCATTCGCCCCCCGGACGCCCGGCATCACCTGCCCGATGACCTGCCCATCTGCCGGCAGGGTGTTCCCCTCCGTTGGCTGGTTCGGAATAATGTTTTCTGTTTGACCAGGTGCCGCGGTGACAACCGGATCGGTTGCTTGCGCGACGACAGGTACCGTTGGCGCAGGCGTTGCCGCTGCGTTACCAGGAGCTGCGTTAGCCATTGTTGCGGGGAGGACATTCATCCCCATTGCCACTGCACATAACCAGGAAAGTTTTGTTTTCATCGCGTTATCATCATTGTTGAGCCATAACCGGGTCCGCCTGCTTCGCCTCATCCCGCTCAGGACGACGAGGAATGAACGACACGACCCAGGAAACCAGCGAAGTAAGTGACCGGAAAATTAATTTCACCGACGACGGGGCAAATTCTGCAAGGTGACGATAGCCACGGAACCCCAGCTTCAGAATATCCAGCAGGCTTTCCAGAGGTTTATCTTCAGGGAAGCTGTCCTGCCAGATAGCCCACGTATCCGCGCGGGCAAACGTACACTGCACAAAATCGATATGTTGCTTTTTGGTCAACGGCATCAGCTGCAGACCGACTTCATTGCCCGTCACGCGAACAACCTGCGTCGGGAAGACATACTCCTGCTGACCGCGCTTAAGCAGCAGGTTAACTTTCTGCCCTTCCAGCACCTTCGCCTGGCCGTTGATTTTGATCCCCAGACCACCGTCAGAGAAGTCGTGCACGGTACAGGAGAAGAGGTGGCCATCTTCACGGGCGATCGCCGCAGGCATGCAGATTTCAACGCGATGCGCACGACGAACCTGTTTGCTCTCCACCGACACCGCCACCGCGCCGCCGAGGATAATCAGGTTGTAGAAGACCCAGGCCATACTCACGAAGACGGTCAGGATTTCGTTTTCCGGGCCGTAGAAGTAACGCCAGATACCGGCGATGACGCCAACGATATTCAGCAATACCAGGAAGATATACGGACGGGAGATCACCCAGTCGACGTACTCCTCTTCCACCAGACCACCCTTCGCGGTGACGTTGAATTTCCCTTTATGCGGGTTAATCAGCGCCACCATCGTCGGCGGCGCGATGTACCAGGCCAGCACCGTTTCGTAGATTTCACTCCAGAAGGAATGGCGGTATTTACCCTGTATCTTCGAGTTCGTCAGGCTCGCGTGGATCATGTGCGGCAGAACGAACAACGCAATCATTAGCGCGGGAGCGTAAATGATATAAGCGTGAAGGAGCAGGAACGCCAGCGGCGCGGTCAGGAAGATTAGCCGCGGGATACCGGATAAGAAGTGGAACATGGCGTTGACGTAGCAGAGACGTTGCGCCAGCTTGAGCCCTTTCCCTATCAGTGGGTTATCGAGACGGAAAATCTGCACCATCCCGCGTGCCCAGCGAATACGCTGACCAATGTGCGCCGACAGTGACTCCGTTGCCAGACCGGCAGCCTGCGGAATACGCATATAGGCCGAGGTATAGCCACGACGGTGCAGACGCAGAGAGGTGTGCGCATCTTCAGTCACCGTTTCGACGGCGATGCCGCCAATTTCATCCAGCGGTTTACGGCGGATAACCGCACAGGAGCCGCAGAAGAAGGTGGCATCCCACATATCGTTTCCGTCCTGCACCAGGCCATAGAACAGCGTGCCTTCGTTCGGGGTTTTACGGAAACGGCCAAGGTTACGTTCAAACGGATCCGGCGAGAAGAAGTGGTGCGGCGTCTGCATCATCGCCAGCTCTTTCTCCTTCAGGAACCAGCCCATGGTCATTTGCAGGAACGAGCGCGTCGGCACGTGATCACAGTCAAAGATCGAGACAAACTCCCCTGTGGCATACTTCAACGCGTTGTTGATGTTCCCGGCTTTAGCATGTTCGTGAGTCGGACGGGCGATGTACTCGACGCCGACCTCCTCTGCGAACTGGCGGAACGCCGGACGGTTGCCGTCATCCAGGATCCAGACCTTGAGCTTATCTTTCGGCCAGTCGATGCCCAGCGCGGCATAAATGGTGTTTTTCACCACGCTCAGATCTTCGTTGTAGGTCGGAACAAAGAGATCAACAGTTGGCCACTGCGCGGTGTCTTTTGGCAGCGGAACCGGCTGGCGGTTAAGCGGCCAAATGACCTGGAAATAGCCCAGCACCAGCACTATCCAGGCGTAGGTTTCTGCAAACAGCAGCACCAGACCGCACACCAGGCTGACCGGGTCGTCCCAGTTCAGGGTTGAGGTATAACGCCACCAGATGTAGCGACAGGAGACGGTCAACGACAACACAATCAGCATCAGCGCCGAGAAGCGGCCCGGAATACGGCGGACCAGCAACGCCACGCCCCACAGCAGGATCAGGAAGGTGAACTGCGCCACAGGGTTGAAAGGTTGCGTAATACAGACCAGCGCCAGAATGAGCGAGAACACGACGATCACGCCGAGGATAAAACGCCGCAAGCCCGGATGGAGATGCCCGAGCTCTTTATGGTTATCCAGATGGCTGGTCTTATCGCTTACGTTGTTGGGCAGTTTATCCAGCCACTGGTGATAGCGTTCACGTAACTGCTGCACGCGGGAGAAACTGCGCCAGTGCGGCGTTATTTTCTCTGAGCGGGATGACGTGACCACCAGCCAGATAGCCTGAATAAGATAACGCGCCGGATCCAAAGGACGCGGTCGGTTGGGATTAATGTGCGGATATAGCTCACTGTGCCGTGCACGTATGCGCTGCCAGCGCGGGTGTTCGAGTGGAATAAACATCCAGGCCAGAATCATCCAGAAACAGCCAAGCGCGGCGCTAAATGCCGAAGCGCCGTACCGGCGGAAATGCCGGTAATGTTCGCTCAAACGCGAACTGACCGGTGGGATGAGTAACCAGCTGGCGAGACGACTCATACAGAACTCCCTGCATGCTCCGCCCTGTTGGCGAAGTTCAGCAGACACCAGTTAGCCAGCGTCAGGATCTCTTCTGCCGCCAGTGAATCGCTGCGGTATTCGCCGAGCGGTTGCTTAGACGCAAGGCATTCCGCCATTCCCTCATCACGATGGATGACAATGGGAAGCAGACGGCGCTGGCTTTGCAGCCACACCTGATACAGATCGTCCTGGATCTGGCTGCCAATGCGCAAATCGTTAATCAGGATATGGCCATTTTGAGGTAGCCCCTGCTGATGCAGGCGGATATGGCAGTTCGCATCGACGTTGACGATGGAAAGGACATGATCGCACTGCGCGATAAGTTGTCGGGTCAGCGTGCCGGCGCCGTGCGGCAGATCCAGCAGGATCCACTTGTAGTGTCCTTTTTCTTTCAGGGTTTGCAGCGCCATCGTGAACTGCGAAAACAGACGCTGATACGCGGCTTCATTCTCGCGTTCCGTGGTGGTCAGTTGACCAAACGGCAGCAGATCAAGCTGGGAGGTATAGCGCATCCCTGCATCCTGCCAGTCTTTATCATCAAGCAGCGCGCGGGCCCAGCCCTCTTCGCGAGAAAAGTCGACGTTAAACGACATACGCAACAAATTATCGGCGCAGGCGTCAATCACCAGCACCGATTCACCTAAAAGCTGTAATGACCACGCCAGCGCCGCGGTAACTGATGTGGTACCCACACCGCCACGGACACCCTGTAATCCGAGTATGGCCATCAATGGCTCCCTTATTGTTGATGGGCGAATTCGGCTAATAGCGGCCAGCGTTTAATAGCCGCAGCCAACTGTTCCCGCTGGGAAATATCGGTGTAATCTATTTCAGGTAAAGAAAAGGCCTGCGTCAGCGCCAGAAAATCGTTTTGGAATGTGTAACCCAGGGTCGAATCGACTGGGGTACCGGGTTCGTTATTATCCATTCTTTTTTCCATCCCTTTGCGTAGAATCGCCAGATCAGAAGTAGCGAGGCATCCTGCCCTATGAAATTTCATTTACATGCTAAATCTGATGTTCTTTAATTTCAATGTTAGGTTTATTTCTACGCTTTCGCTAGTAAACTGAGATACAGATAAATTAGACGAAAAGAGGGACACCGTGGACTCCATATTTTCTATTGGCATCCAGTCATTATGGGACGAATTGAGCCACATGCCAGTCGGAGGAGTCTGGTGGATTAATACGGACCGTAATGAAGATGCTATCAGTCTGGTAAACCAGACAATTGCTGCTCAGGATAAGGATTCCCGTGTGGCCGTCATTAGCATGGGCGAAGAGCCCAGAAAAATTATCGCGCTTGAAAGTGGTCGCGGCCCCCAGTCGGTGCGATTATTTTCCATGACATCGGAAGCCGATAGTCTATACTTTTTGTCCCGCGACGTTCAGTGCACGATTGATCCGGATCACTATTTAGTGATTCTAAAATGTGCAAATAACGTCCTGCAAAATATGCCTGCTGAAAAACTGCTGCCATGGCTGGAAAAAATCAATAAATGGGCAAAATTTCAAAATTGCACGCTATTGATAGTCAATCCCGGCAGTAATAATGACAAGCTGTTTTCACTTTTAATGGGTGAATATCGCTCCCTGTTCGGTCTGGCAAGTGTTCGTGACCAGGCGGGAAGCTATCTCTACGATATTGCATTCTGGTGTAATGAAAAAGGCGTGAGCGCCAGGCAACAACTTACGCTGAAACATATCGAGGGCGAGTGGCACCTGGCGCGGCAGGAAGAAACCGTGGTGCAACCGCGCAGTGATGAAAAACGCATCCTGAGCCATATCGCGGTTTTAGAGGGGGCACCTGCCCTGTCGGAAAACTGGTCACTGCTAGAATCTAACGAAGCCCTTTTCCATGAAGCCCGCACAACCCAGGCGGCAACCATTATTTTCTCACTGATGCAGAATAACCAGATTGAGACGCTGGCAAGGCAAATCCACACCTTACGTCGCCAGCGCGGCAGTGCGTTAAAAATCATCGTTCGCGAAAATAATACCAGCCTGCGCGCCACCGATGAGCGCCTGCTTCTGGGCTGCGGCGCCAATATGGTTATTCCATGGAATGCGCCGTTGTCACGCTGCCTGACGCTTATCGAAAGCGTTCAGGGCCAGCAGTTTAGCCGCCATGTGCCGGAAGATATTTCCACGCTGCTCTCCATGACGCAGCCGATGAAGCTGCGTGGATACCAAAAATGGGATACCTTCTGCGACGCCGTCGGCAACATGATGAGCAACACGCTTCTTCCCGCTGACGGAAAAGGGGTCATGGTTGCCCTGCGTCCTGTACCGGGTATCCGTGTTGAACAGGCTCTTACCTTATGTCGCCCGAACCGTACAGGGGACATCATGACCATTGGCGACAATCGCCTGGTACTGTTTTTGTCCTTCTGCCGGGTAAACGATCTCGATACGGCGCTTAACCACATCTTCCCCCTGCCTACCGGGGATATTTTCTCGAACCGTATGATTTGGTTCGAAGATAATACTATCAGCGCGGAGCTGGTGCAGATGCGTGCGCTCCAGCCTGAACAATGGGTTAAACCGCTCGCTATCAAGAGCGATGCCAAACCGATCCTCAATGCCAGACATGATGGACACGTCTGGCGTCGGGTTCCGGAACCCCTTCGCTTATTAACAGACAACGCGGAGAACGCATCATCATGAATATCAGCGATATCATTCAACTGGTTATATTCTGTGCGCTGATCTTTTTCCCGCTTGGCTACTATGCGCGTCATTCCATACGCCGTATCCGTGATACGGCCAGAGTGCTGTTTATAAAACCTCGCTATGTAAAACCAGCCGGAACACTGACACGGGCATCACACGTCAAGGCAGACCGAAAACATGACTAATTCTACCTATACCGCTTCGTCACCCTCGCCGCTCTGGCAATACTGGCGCGGTCTTTCCGGCTGGAACTTCTACTTTCTGGTGAAGTTTGGTCTGCTGTGGGCAGGCTATCTGAATTTCCATCCCCTTCTCAACCTCGTGTTTATGGCCTTCCTGCTGATGCCGCTGCCGAATATCAGGCTGCATCGCTTACGTCACTGGGTAGCCATCCCTGTCGGCTTTGCGCTGTTCTGGCATGATACCTGGCTACCGGGGCCGGACAGCATTATGAGCCAGGGATCGCAGGTGGCGGGCTTTAGCGCCAGCTATGTCCTCGATCTGACCGAGCGCTTTATTAACTGGCAGATGATTGGCGCGGTATTTGTGCTGCTGGTTGCCTGGCTGTTCCTGTCACAGTGGATCCGCGTCACGGTGTTTGTCGTCGCGATTATGATCTGGCTTAACGTGCTGACGCTGGCAGGGCCAAACTTTTCGCTGTGGCCTGCCGGTCAACCGACCACCACAGTGACCACGACCGGGGGAAGCGCAGCGGCAACCGTGACAACGGCAGGCGATACGCCTGTGGTGGGTGATATCCCAACCCAGACAGCACCGCCGACCTCTACAAACCTGAACGCCTGGCTCTCCAGTTTCTATACCGCGGAAGACAAGCGACAGACTAAATTCCCGGATGCGCTGCCAGCGGATGCGCAGCCGTTTGAACTGCTGGTGATCAACATCTGTTCTCTCTCCTGGGCCGACGTGGATGCCGCCGGTTTGATGTCTCATCCGCTGTGGTCACATTTCGACATTCAGTTCAAAGATTTCAACTCTGCCACCTCGTACAGCGGCCCGGCGGCGATCCGCCTGCTGCGTGCAAGCTGCGGTCAGACATCGCATAAAAACCTGTATCAACCCGCCGGCAACCAGTGTTATCTGTTCGATAACCTCTCAAAACTGGGCTTTACGCAGCATCTGATGCTGGGGCATAACGGCCAGTTCGGTAACTTCCTGAAAGAGGTGCGCGAACAGGGTGGCATGCAGGCACCGCTGATGGATCAAACCGGTCTTCCTGTCTCTCTGCTGGGCTTCGACGGCTCGCCCGTTTATGACGATACCGCCGTCCTGCAACGCTGGCTGCAGACCATCGAAAAAGACAGTAATCCACGCAGCGCGACGTTCTTTAATACCCTGCCGCTCCACGACGGTAACCATTTCCCGGGCGTGAGCAAAACGGCAGATTATAAAGTGCGTGCGCAGAAATTCTTCGACGAGCTGGACGCGTTCTTCACGGAGCTGGAAAAATCAGGCCGTAAAGTGATGGTGGTTGTGGTACCTGAGCACGGTGGTGCGCTGAAAGGCGACAGAATGCAGGTATCAGGTCTGCGTGATATCCCAAGCCCGTCCATCACCAACGTGCCTGCCGGCATTAAATTCTTTGGTATGAAGGCACCCCATCAGGGCGCACCGATTGAGATTACACAGCCAACCAGCTATCTGGCGATCTCAGAACTGGTTGCCCGTGCCGTTGACGGGAAGCTGTTTGTGGAAGATAGCGTGAACTGGGATCAGCTCACCAGCAAACTGCCGCAAACGGCGGAAGTTTCCGAGAACGCCAACGCGGTGGTGATCCAGTATCAGAACAAACCGTACGTTCGCCTGAACGGCGGGGATTGGGTACCGTATCCGCAGTAATACGGTATGACGTCCCTCTCCCTGACCGGGAGAGGGACAATATCGACATTATTGCTGGGCGATCCACACCAGCATTTTCAGACTTGCCGAATAGTAGTCGTCTGTAGAGGTGATTTCGGGTTCTCCGGAAGACTGCCCCATCGTTAAATCGCGTACTGCCAACAGGCCACCTTCCATCATGTAGGGCGCATATTCGTTGGTCGTGACGTTAACCCAGGCGGGAGTTTGTTCCCGGGGGAAATGACCGAACCAGGCCTTCCACGGCGTCAGCAGTGGGCTTTGTTTTTCAGACCAGGCAACGTATAGCGGAATACGAATCGCGTCATAGCTCATTCGCGGTGGCCAACCTTTGGCTGGAGCCAGCTTGCCACCTGATGCCAGTGAAACCCAGTCAGTGGGCAGATTCGCTTTACCCGAGCCCATTTTCCCCAGCAGGCCTTTCCCATCCTTAATCAAATCGCGCCAGACCGGCAAATGACTGCGCCCGGCGAAGGCCTGCCAGGCCGGAAACACGAAATAGGAAGGATTAAGAACCACTTCACCCTCAAGCTTAAATCCCTGGACGCCGGGCAGCATCACGCGGTAACCCGCATAGCGGATCACGCTGTGGTCAATCAATGCTTTTGTAATTGCATCCGACGCGGCGCTGTAGCGTTTGTCATGCCAGCGGGCGTCGGCTTTCAGCAACGCCCAGGCAATCAGCACATCACCATCTGCAGCGTTGTTTTTGTCGGCGACCGGGTTGGACTCTGCGGGGTTATAGCGCCAGTAAAACAGACCATTCTTTTTGTTCTTCAGCTGACTGTCTGTCCATTGCCAGAGCTTATCGAACGTGGCTTTATCGTCGTTGGCCACCGCCATCAGCATGGCAAAACCCTGACCTTCCGTATGCGACACACCGCCATTGCCGGTATCGACAATCCGGCCTTCCGGTTTGAAAAAGCGGGCCTTGTAACTCTCCCAGGCCTGATCCGCCTGAGTGAGAGGCGAGAACAACACACTCATCATGACGGCCAGCGTCGCGCAGACGGGTTTTCGCATAATTAACTCAATCCGGTTATTCGGCACTTCGCAGTGAAATCTCACCACCCATCCAGGGTTTGATCACGCCATCCTGCTCCAGGAGCAGCGCGCCCTGTGCGTCAATACCGCGGGAAGTCCCGTAGATCTCTTTATCACCAATCAGCAATTTCACCGGACGGTTGATGAAGTTATCCAGCTTTTCCCAACGAGACAGGAACGGTGCCAACCCTTCCTGCTCAAAAAGCGTGAGCGAGCTGCGCAACTCTTTAATCATACGCACGGCGAGGGTGTTACGATCGATGACGATCCCCGCCTCCTGAAGGTTAGTCCAGGCCTGATTCACCACATCATTTTGTACATTGCGCATCACCATATTAAGGCCTGCGCCAATGACGATTTGCGCCGCATCGCCCGTTTTTCCCGTCAGTTCGACAAGAATACCCGCAAGTTTACGATCGTTGAGGTACAGGTCATTAGGCCATTTAACGCGTACCTTATCCGCTCCCAGATCGTGCAGCACTTCCGCCATGACGATGCCGATGACCAGACTCAGGCCAATGGCAGCGGCCGGACCCTGATCGAGTCGCCAGTACATAGAAAGATAGAGGTTGGCACCAAATGGCGAAAACCATTTGCGGCCGCGACGGCCACGACCGGCCTGTTGATATTCAGCAACACAGGCATCGCCGGATTTCAGTTCAGGCAGACGATCCAGAAGATACTGATTCGTCGAATCAATCACCGGCAGCACCGCAATATTGCCGTGTCCAATCTGGCTGCGGATCGCTTCTTCATTCAGCAATTGAATAGGCTCCGGCAGGCTGTAGCCTTTTCCTGGAACCGTGAACACATCAACACCCCAGTCGCGGAGCGTCTGGATATGTTTATTGATAGCAGCACGGCTCATGCCAAGCTGCTCACCCAGTTGCTCGCCAGAATGAAACTCACCGTCAGCAAGGATGCTAATCAGGGTTAAGGGGATGGTATTGTCTTTCACGCGATGGCCTCCACGGCATTGACTTCACCTGTACGGCCAATGAAGCGAACTTCTGGCTCCAGCCAGACGTTAAACTTTTCGCCCACACGCTGACGAACATAATGAGCCAGCTGTACAACATCATCGCTGGTCGCATCGCGTTGATTAATCAGTACCAGGGCCTGCTGTTGGTGAACGGCGGCACCGCCTACTGAAGTGCCTTTTAGCTGGCATTGATCGATGAGCCACCCCGCGGCCAGCTTCACGCTGCCATCCGACTGAGGGTAATGTGGCGCTGCTGGCCATCCCTCAAGAAAGACTTTTGCATTTTCGCTGCTGATAACCGGGTTTTTGAAGAAGCTTCCAGCGTTTCCGTTTACTTTTGGATCGGGAAGTTTGGTCATCCGCATATGGCAAACCGAGTCAAAAACGTCGCGGGCGGTTACGGTCGCCGGATCGAGACGCGTTAAATCCCCGTAGGTCAACACCGGCTGCCAGTTCTTCGACAGGCGCAGACCCACGGCGACAATCACGTAGCGATCCTGATAGTCATGTTTGAAAATACTGTCACGATAGCCAAATCGGCACTGTTCTGCCGTTAAACGCTTAGCTGTTCCGGTCGCCAGTTCGATGCAGTCGACATATTCACAGACATGTTTCAGTTCGATGCCGTAGGCGCCGATGTTTTGAATAGGTGACGATCCGGCGCAGCCTGGAATAAGCGCAAGATTTTCCAGGCCCGGCATCCCTTTTTCGAGGGTAAATTGCACCAGATGATGCCAGTTTTCTCCGGCACCCACGTGCACGTGCCAGCTATCGGCACGCTCTTCAACATCAATTCCCATGATGCGATTAACGATCACCGTTCCCGCAAAATCATCGAGAAACAGGACATTACTTCCTTCGCCCAGAATCAGTACGGGTTCGTTATTTTCTGTTGCGCTTTGCCATGCATCCAGCAGTTGCTGTGCAGTATCGGCACGTACAATTTGATTAGCATTGCGTTGAATGCCAAAGCTATTCCAGGGCTTAAGGGAGTGGTTCATAGACGCTATCCTGATGCAAAAACGCAGGTAGTTTACCGTATAAGCAGGGCGTTGGGGGATTAGTTTGTGCAGCGTATAAACGCAAAAAGGCCATCCTTTCGGATGGCCTCTCTACTTAATTGATGCCTGGCAGTTCCCTACTCTCACATGGGGAGACCCCACACTACCATCGGCGCTACGGCGTTTCACTTCTGAGTTCGGCATGGGGTCAGGTGGGACCACCGCGCTAAAGCCGCCAGGCAAATTCTGTTAATCTGTATCAGGCTGAAATTTGAATGCGTCGTCTCTTCGCCAAAACATCTTCGGCGTTGTAAGGTTAAGCCTCACGGTTCATTAGTATCGGTTAGCTCAACGCA
>NZ_VRKN01000018.1 GCF_008080435.1 Enterobacter asburiae
TTGTCCGAAGACGTTAAGAATCCATGTCACTTTGAGTGCCCACACAGATTGTCTGATAAATTGTTAAAGAGCAGTGCAACGCGGCTTTCGCTCACCGTTGCGAGGTCACGTATATTACGTTTTCCTCATTCAGAGTCAAGTGATTATTTTCGCTTTTCTCTGCTGGCGTTCATCTCTGAACCCCGCTAACCCGGCGGCCTGTAAGCCGTTGTTCCGTGTCAGTGGAGGCGCATTATAGGGAGTTATTCTGAAGTGACAAGCACAAAATACAAAAAACTTTTCGTTCGCTCACTTTTCAAACTTAACGCTTATTTAAGTCGCGAATCGCCCGTTAAATGTGCGATTTCCCGCGCAAAACTGGCCACCTGCGACCAGTCGGTATAAACCACTTCTTTACGCGTATCGGTTTCGCCACCCGTCATCTTCATAATCAGGCGGATCATAAAGCGGTCATACCAGCGGTAGCGAGGATAGCGCAGCGCGCCGGCAAAGACGGCGCACAGGTCTGGCTGCCACGGCGAGCCAAGCAAAAACTTGCGCGTGTAGCTGTTGGTCTGCGGCGTACGCTTCTCGGCTTTACGTGCGACCAAATTGACCG
Organism: Enterobacter asburiae; assembly: GCF_008080435.1. Classification (GTDB taxonomy): domain Bacteria; phylum Pseudomonadota; class Gammaproteobacteria; order Enterobacterales; family Enterobacteriaceae; genus Enterobacter; species Enterobacter asburiae_C. The sequence continues at coordinate 599 of NZ_VRKN01000018.1, forward strand.
AGTAAAACGCACCGGGCAATTTGTTGAGCACCGCCGTGTGCTTTTTCACAAAGCGGTCCAGCGCCGGATGGAAATGTCCGTAACGAATTGACGCGCCAATTACCACGCGATCGTAATCCTGCCAGGTTATCTGCTCCGCACGATTCAGGTTTATCACATCAGAGTAAATACCCAGCTCTTTTAATTCCGATGCCAGATAGGCTGCAATCTCACGCGTTTGCCCGTCTCGCGTAGAGAAAAGAATCAGTGTTTTCATCAACAGCTCCTTACTCGCGCCAGAAAGTAGGGGTGAACAGCACCAGCAGCGTAAAGACCTCAAGACGACCAAACAGCATATTGGCAATGAGGATCCATTTCGCGACCGGGTTCATACTGGCAAAGTTATCCGCCACAACGCCCAGGCCAGGTCCGAGGTTATTCAATGTTGCTACGACGGATGCAAAGGCGGAGAAATCATCTACCCCCGTCGCGATAATCGCCAGCATACTGACGATAAAGACCAGCGCATACGCCGAGAAGAACCCCCACACCGCTTCGAGGATACGTTCCGGCAGCGCGCGGTTCCCCAGTTTGATGCTGTAAACCGCGTTCGGGTGGACCAGGCGCTTCAGCTCACGGTTGCCCTGCTTAAACAGCAGCAGAATACGAATCACCTTCAGGCCACCGCCCGTCGATCCCGCACAGCCCCCGATAAATGCAGAGCATAAAAGCAGCACCGGCAGGAAAAGCGGCCAGCGCGCGATGCTGTCCGTGGTAAACCCGGCGGTCGTCGCCATCGATACCACCTGGAAGAACGCCTGATTTAGCGTGGTCAACGCGGAGTTGTAGACATCATGGAACCACAGCACCAGGGTACAGATGATCACCAGCGTAAGCTGGACGCCAATGAACATGCGGAACTCAGGGTCACGCCAGTACACCTTCAGGCTGCGCCCGCTCAGTAAAGAGAAATGCAGACCGTAGTTACAGCCTGAAATTAGCAGGAAAATGGCAATAATAGTGTTAATCGTTGGGCTGTCGAAGTAGCCGACGCTGGCATCGTGAGTGGAGAACCCGCCGATAGCAATCGTCGCGAAGCTGTGTCCGATGGCATCAAAAGCAGGCATCCCGGCAAACCATAGCGCCAGCGCACAGGCCACCGTCAGTAATACATAGATAAGCCAGAGAGTTTTCGCCGTCTCAGCAATACGCGGGCGCATCTTGTTATCTTTCAGCGGCCCGGGCATTTCGGCGCGATAGAGCTGCATCCCCCCAACGCCCAGAATCGGCAGAATAGCCACCGCCAGGACGATGATCCCCATCCCCCCGAACCACTGCAGCATCTGGCGATAAAAGAGAATGGCGTGCGGAAGTGAATCCAGCCCCACCAGCGTCGTCGCCCCGGTCGTCGTTAAACCGGAGAACGATTCAAAAAAGGCATCCGTGATGCTCAGGTTAGGCTGTTCAGAGAAGATAAAGGGCAGCGAACCGACGCTCCCCAGCACCGTCCAGAACAGGACCACAATCAGAAAGCCTTCGCGAGATTTCAGCTCACCTTTCTGACGACGGTTTGGCCACCACAGCAGAGAGCCAATCGCCAGCGCAACAAAGAAGGTCTGGGTAAATGCCCGCCCCGCGCCGTCCCGGTAGATAAGCGCCACCAGTCCAGGGAGAATCATCGTCCCGGAAAAAAGTATGACCAGCAGTCCAACGATTCGGGTTATGGCACGAAAATGCATCTCTGCCGTTTCCTTTGGTATTCAAAAGTGAGGTGGGGATTATTCTTCAATCGGCAGCAATTGCAACGAACCACGACTAAAATCAGCCAGTTTTGCTGAAAAAGCAGCCAGTTCCGCCCGAGGAAGCGCCACGCGTAATTGCACCATTGCCTGATATTCACTGTGCGCGATGACACCGTTAAATTGCTTCAGCAACGTTTCGATGCCGGATAACTGGGCGTAATCGCACAATAAAGTATATTCGGTGAGCGGCGTTTTGCGGGTGGTTATTAGCATATTCAATGCCTGCTGAACCCCACCGCCATACGCTTTTACCAGCCCACCCGTACCTAATAAAATACCGCCATAGTAGCGCACCACCACGGCGGTAATTTCACCCACGCCGCTGCCCATCAGCTGGGAGAGCATGGGTTTACCGGCCGTTCCTGCCGGTTCACCGTCGTCGGAAAACCCCAGCTGCTGCGAGTCGTCCGGCGGCCCTGCCACCCACGCCACGCAGTGGTGGCGTGCGTCAGGATGCTCCGCCCGAACGGACTCGACAAAAGCCTTTGCTGCCTCTACGCCGTCGGTATGCGCCAGCAGCGTAATAAAGCGGCTTTTCTTGATTTCCTCAACAAAGGTGACCGGTTCAGCCGGTATCAGCCAGCTTTCCATCAGGCCAACTTCAGGTCTCGCGTCATGTTCTCGATACCGTTTTCGTGAACCACAACGTTATCTTCGATGCGAATACCGCCAAACGGCTTCAGCGCGTCAATTTTTTCCCAGTTGAAGTGTTTGCTGAACTGGCCGTCGCGCCACGGCGCCAGCAGGGATTCGATAAAGTAGATCCCCGGTTCAATCGTCAGCACCATACGCGGCGCCAGAATACGGGTGCAGCGCAGGTAAGGATATTTAGACGGTGCCGCCAGGTGCGTGCCGGTATCATCCTGCATAAAGCCCGCAACGTCGTGAACCTGCAGACCCAGCGGGTGACCGATACCGTGCGGCATGAATGGCCCGGTCAGATCGTTCTCGACCATCGCCTCTTCGCTCATGTCTTTCACAATCTGATGCTTACGCAGCAGTTTTGCGATGCGCTGATGGAACTGGATGTGGTAATCCACATAGCTGGTTCCGGCTTTCATGGTGCCAATCAGCGCCAGCTGTTCATCGTTCACGTCTTTAATCAGCTGCGCGAAATCGGTATCCGCATTCGCCGCCCAGGTACGGGTCAGGTCGGCCGCGTAGCCGTTATACTCTGCCCCTGCGTCCAGCAGGAAGCTGCGCATTTCTGACGGAACATGGTGATCCAGTTTGGTGTAGTGAAGCACAGACGCGTGCTCATTCAGCGCGACGATATTGCTGTACGGTACGTCGGTATCACGGTGGCCTGTCGCGGTCAGATAGGCCTGATTGATGTCGAACTCGCTCATCCCCGACTGGAATGCTTCATGCGCGGCACGGTGGCCATTCACCGCCGTTTTTTGCGCTTCACGCATGCAGTAAAGTTCATAGTCGGTTTTATACGCGCGGTAATAGTGCAGGTAATCCAGCACCCCTTTCGGATTGAGTTTGTCTGCCGGAATATCCAGACCCAGTGCGCGCTCTGGAACAGGGCCGATGTAGCCGATGTTGCCACGCGCAGCAGGCAGCTGGCTGCCAATGCCGTCCGCTTTCGGCAGTGCAATTACATCAATCTCTTCCGTCCAGAAAGAGGTCGGCAGCGGTTCAACGTTGTGCCAGTAATCGACCGGCAGGTAGAACCACAGTTTCGGCTTGTTCACGCCGTCTACCAGCAGCCAGCAATTTGGAACCTGAGTCACCGGCACCCAGGCTTTAAACTGCGGGTTCACCTTAAACGGATAAGCGTGGTCATCCAGAAAGGTATTCATCAGCTCGCCAGAGTGGATCAGAAGCGCATCCAGCTTAAAGCGGGCCAGTACATCGCGGGTACGTTCTTGTAGGGTAACGATATGATTTTTATAAAGCGAAGCCAGTGAGTCCATCATTCTTCCTTTCGTTTTATTGACCTCAAGTCATCGCATCTTAGCACACCTCACTCCGGCTGCGTGATTTCCACCGACCGTGATCAATGCAGCATTTTCTTAATGAGTAATTTGCATTTTATTAACATAAATCCCACACTCCGATTCATCTGGTATGACCAGATCCACTTGCTGGATTCAGGAGACTGACATGCTCTACAAAGGCGACACCCTGTACCTCAACTGGCTGGAAGATGGCATTGCCGAACTGGTGTTCGATGCCCCCGGCTCAGTGAACAAGCTTGATACCGCGACGGTGGCCAGTCTTGGCCAGGCGCTGGATGTTCTTGAAAAACAACCTGAATTAAAAGGGCTGCTGCTGCGTTCTAACAAAGCGGCCTTTATTGTTGGTGCCGATATCACCGAGTTCCTTTCGCTGTTCCTGGTTCCGGAAGAACAGCTGAGCCAGTGGCTGCACTTTGCCAACAGCGTCTTTAATCGTCTGGAAGATCTGCCTGTCCCGACCATTTCCGCCGTTAACGGCTATGCGCTGGGCGGCGGCTGCGAATGCGTACTGGCGACCGACTACCGTCTGGCCACACCAGACCTGCGCATCGGCCTGCCGGAAACGAAGCTGGGTATCATGCCGGGCTTTGGCGGCTCGGTGCGTATGCCGCGCATGTTGGGTGCCGATAGCGCACTGGAGATCATTGCCGCAGGTAAAGATGTCGGCGCAGAACAGGCGCAGAAAATCGGCCTGGTCGACGGCGTCGTGAAACCCGAGAAACTTGTTGAAGGCGCTGTCGCCATTCTGCGCCAGGCCATTAACGGCGATCTCGACTGGAAAGCCAAACGCCAGCCGAAGCTGGAGCCGTTAAAGCTCAGCAAGATTGAAGCCACCATGAGCTTCACCATCGCCAAAGGCATGGTGATGCAGACGGCGGGCAAACACTACCCGGCACCGATCACGGCGGTGAAAACCATTGAAGCGGCTGCCCGTCTCGGTCGCGATGAAGCGCTGAAGCTCGAAAATCAGAGCTTTGTCCCACTGGCGCACACCAATGAAGCCCGCGCGCTGGTCGGTATCTTCCTCAACGATCAGTTCGTGAAAGGTAAAGCCAAACAGCTGACTAAAAACGTTGAGACGCCAAAACATGCGGCGGTACTCGGCGCTGGCATTATGGGTGGCGGCATCGCTTACCAGTCGGCCTGGAAAGGCGTGCCGGTAGTAATGAAAGACATCAGCGAGAAATCCCTGACGCTGGGCATGACCGAAGCTGCCAAGCTGCTGAATAAGCAACTGGAACGTGGAAAAATTGACGGGCTGAAGCTTGCGGGCGTGATCTCCACCATTCAGCCTGTGCTGGAATACAGCGGTTTCGACCGTGTCGACGTAGTGGTTGAAGCCGTCGTCGAGAACCCGAAAGTCAAAAAAGCGGTGCTCGCGGAAACGGAAGACAAGGTTCGTCCTGAGACCGTGCTGGCCTCTAACACCTCCACCATTCCCATCAGCGAACTGGCGAGCGTGCTGAAGCGTCCGGAAAACTTCTGCGGGATGCACTTCTTCAACCCGGTACACCGTATGCCGCTGGTCGAAGTGATCCGTGGGGAAAAAACCTCTGACGAAACCATCGCGAAAGTGGTGGCGTGGGCAAGCAAGATGGGCAAAACGCCGATCGTGGTTAACGACTGCCCGGGCTTCTTCGTCAACCGCGTGCTGTTCCCTTACTTCGCCGGTTTCAGCCAGCTGCTGCGCGACGGGGCGGACTTCCGCAAAATCGATAAAGTGATGGAAAAACAGTTCGGCTGGCCGATGGGCCCGGCGTATCTGCTGGACGTGGTCGGCATTGATACCGCCCACCACGCTCAGGCGGTGATGGCGGCAGGCTTCCCGCAGCGTATGCAGAAAGATTATCGCGACGCCATTGACGCGCTGTTCGACGCTAACCGCTTCGGCCAGAAAAACGGCCTGGGCTTCTGGCGCTATAAAGAAGACAGCAAAGGCAAACCGAAGAAAGAAGAAGATGCCGTGGTGGATGGTCTGCTGGCCGACGTTTGCCCGCCGAAACGCGACTTCACCGACGATGAGATCATCGCCCGCATGATGATCCCGATGATAAACGAAGTGGTGCGTTGCCTCGAAGAAGGCATCATCGCCAGCCCGGCAGAAGCCGACATGGCGCTGGTGTACGGCCTGGGCTTCCCTCCGTTCCACGGCGGCGCGTTCCGCTGGCTGGACACGCTCGGCAGCGCCCGCTATCTCGATATGGCTCAGCAGTATCATCACCTCGGCCCGCTTTATGAGGTGCCGGAAGGGCTGCGTAACAAAGCGCGCCATAACGAACCCTACTATCCAGCAGTTGAGCCAGCCCGTCCGGTTGGCGAGCTGAAAACGGCTTAAGGAGTCACAATGGAAAAGGTTGTCATTGTTGATGCGATTCGCACCCCGATGGGCCGTTCAAAAGGCGGTGCATTCCGTAACGTGCGTGCGGAAGACCTTTCCGCGCATCTGATGCGTAGCCTGCTGGCGCGTAACCCGGCGCTGGATCCTGCTGCGTTGGACGATATCTACTGGGGCTGCGTGCAGCAGACCCTGGAGCAAGGTTTCAACATCGCCCGTAACGCGTCGCTGCTGGCGGAGATCCCGCATTCGGTTCCGGCTGTCACCGTGAATCGCCTGTGCGGTTCATCAATGCAGGCGCTGCACGACGCGGCGCGCATGATCATGACCGGCGATGCGCAGGCCTGCCTGGTGGGCGGCGTTGAGCACATGGGCCATGTGCCGATGAGCCACGGGGTCGATTTCCACCCTGGCATGAGCCGTAACGTGGCGAAAGCCGCGGGGATGATGGGTCTGACCGCCGAGATGCTCTCTCGTCTGCACGGCATCAGCCGTGAAATGCAGGATGCCTTTGCCGCACGCTCTCACGCTCGCGCATGGGCGGCGACACAATCCGGTGCTTTTAAGAATGAGATCATCCCGACCGGCGGTCACGACGCAGACGGCGTACTGAAACAATTTAACTACGATGAAGTGATCCGCCCGGAAACCACCGTAGAAACGCTTTCAACACTGCGCCCTGCGTTTGATCCGGTCACCGGTACGGTCACGGCAGGTACTTCGTCGGCGCTGTCAGACGGTGCCGCCGCGATGCTGGTGATGAGCGAAAGCCGTGCCCGCGAGTTAGGCTTAACCCCTCGCGCTCGGATACGTTCGATGGCGGTCGTGGGCTGCGATCCTTCCATCATGGGCTACGGCCCGGTTCCGGCCTCGAAACTGGCGCTGAAAAAAGCGGGATTAACCGCCAGCGACATCGACCTGTTCGAAATGAACGAAGCGTTTGCCGCGCAGATCCTGCCGTGCATTAAAGATCTGGGGCTGATGGAGCAGATCGACCAGAAGATTAACCTCAACGGCGGCGCGATCGCCCTCGGTCACCCGCTGGGCTGCTCCGGGGCGCGTATCAGCACGACGCTTATCAACCTGATGGAACGCAAAGATGCCCAGTTTGGTCTGGCAACGATGTGTATCGGGCTGGGTCAGGGTATCGCGACGGTGTTTGAGAGAGTGTAAGGCTATAACGTAGGCCCGATAAGCATCGCGCCATCGGGCTTTTGCCGGGAGGCGCTGCGCTTTCCCGGCCTACGAGAGGTATCTCACCGCCACTGGCGTCATTGGCGAAGAGAGAGAGTTTAGTTGCCGTTCTTCCCGCCTGTCAGGGGCGGGTTTTTTATTTAAATGAAGGCAAACGCATCGCCAAACAGGCGGTCTTCACGCGCGTCACGTTCGTTACAGAACAGGTCGCGGGCAATTTTCGCCATCTCAAAACGGCCAGCGATATAGATATCGTGCCCTGCCAGCGTGCCGTGATCCTGCAACACCGCCGTCAGCACCGTCCCGCTACGACCACGCCAGCCCTCTTCCGGCTGCTCAACCACCGGCTCAATGCGCAGGTTAGGATGGGTTACGCTCAGCGCTTCCAGTTCAGACAGGTCGTACAAATGTTTCTCTTCGCGGCCACCCCAGTAAATGGTGATGTCACGGTCCGGGTTACGCGCCAGCGCGGTCAACAGAATAGAACGCACATAAGAGAAGCCCGTACCGCCAGCGATCAGGATCAGCGGACGGTCTTCGTCATCGCGCAGCCACGCATCACCGTGCGGAATATCCACCACGATTTCACGTTCCTTCAGGATCCGATCCATCACCGCCATCGCATACAGGTTAAGCTCTGACGCACCAATATGAAGCTCAATAAATTCCTGCTCCGCTGGCGTTGAGGCCATAGAGAAAGGACGCTTATCACGCTCATCCATCACGACCATCAGGTACTGACCCGCGCGGAAAGAGAATGGCGCTTCTGGCACTAAACGGACGCGATATACGGTGTCGGTGATAGCATCTACCGAGGTCACTTTACAGCTTAAGGTTGTCATTCGCTCTCTCTGTCGGCAAGTCTATAGGGCTTAACGGTCAGCTCAGGGTTTACCGTTATTCATTATGGCCAGCTCGTCCCAGATCGCGTCAATTCGCGCGGTCACAGCAGGATCTTTTTTGATCGGGCGACCCCATTCACGGTCGGTTTCGCCAGGCCATTTATTTGTGGCATCCAGTCCCATCTTTGAGCCAAGACCGGAAACCGGCGAGGCAAAATCCAGGTAATCTATCGGCGTGTTTTCGACTAACACCGTATCGCGCGCCGGGTCCATTCGCGTGGTAATGGCCCAGATGACGTCATTCCAGTCGCGGGCGTTAACGTCATCATCGCAGACAATAACAAATTTGGTATACATAAACTGGCGCAGGAAAGACCATACGCCCATCATCACGCGTTTAGCGTGACCAGGATACTGCTTCTTCATCGTGACCACCGCCATGCGATACGAGCATCCTTCAGGCGGCAGATAAAAATCAACAATTTCCGGGAACTGCTTTTGCAGGATCGGCACAAACACTTCGTTCAGCGCCACGCCCAGCACCGCCGGTTCGTCCGGTGGACGTCCGGTATACGTGGAGTGATAAATCGCATCTTCACGCTGCGTAATGTGCGTAACGGTAAACACCGGGAAGTTATCCACTTCGTTGTAATAGCCAGTGTGGTCGCCGTAAGGGCCTTCTGGTGCCAGTTCACCCTGCTCAAGGTAACCTTCCAGCACAATTTCTGCACTGGCAGGAACTTCGAGATCGTTAGAAATACACTTCACGACTTCGGTTTTCGTTCCGCGCAGCAGGCCAGCAAACGCATATTCAGAAAGGGTATCTGGCACAGGGGTGACGGCGCCCAGAATGGTGGCCGGATCGGCGCCTAAGGCGACAGACACCGGGAAACGTTCCCCCGGATGCGCAGCGCACCACTCCTGGAAATCCAGCGCGCCGCCGCGATGCGACAGCCAGCGCATGATGAGTTTATTCTTGCCAATCAACTGCTGGCGGTAAATACCGAGGTTTTGCCGCTCTTTGTGCGGGCCGCGCGTAACGGTCAGCCCCCAGGTGATCAGCGGAGCGGCATCTTCAGGCCAGCACTGCATGATAGGGATTTTGGTCAGATCAACCGCATCGCCTTCCAGCACTTTCTGCTGGCACGGCGCGCCGCGCAGGCGTTTGGTGGGCATGTTCAGCACCTGCTTAAACTGCGGCAGCTTGTCGAACAGATCGCGGAAACCTTTCGGTGGTTCCGGCTCTTTCAGAAACGCCAGCAGTTTACCGACTTCACGCAGCGCCGTGACGTCCTCCTGCCCCATCCCCAATGCAACACGACGCGGTGTACCAAACAGGTTGCATAGCACCGGCATTGAGTAACCTTTCGGATTTTCAAACAGTAATGCGGGGCCACCGGCACGCAGGGTGCGGTCAGCAATTTCTGTCATCTCCAGATAAGGATCAACAGGAAGTGTAATACGTTTGAGTTCACCCTGCTTTTCCAGCAGCGTCAGGAAGTCGCGGAGATCGTGGTATTTCATGCAGTTAATCATGGCCTCTCTGTAAGCGCTTCATTATACGGCGTAAGCCTGCTTGATGCTGTAATTTTGTTAAATAAGCGTGAACTTATGCGTTCTGTTCCATTTTCCCCCATTATAATCAACTTAGCGATCCCGCCAGGGTTTTGATATGCTTGCGCCCCGAACTAAGGGAAAGAGTGATTATGCAGGCCTGGTATTTACTGTATTGCAAACGCGGGCAACTTCAGCGCGCGCAGGAACATCTTGAACGTCAGTCTGTTAATTGCCTGACACCCGTGATCACGCTTGAAAAAATGCAGCGCGGGAAGCGCACAACCGTCAGTGAGCCGTTGTTCCCGAACTACCTGTTCGTGGAGTTCGACCCGGAAGTCATCCACACCACCACCATCAGCGCAACGCGTGGCGTCAGCCACTTCGTTCGTTTTGGCGCCCACCCGGCAACGGTCCCGTCGACAGTCATTCACCAGCTGTCGGTTTATCAGCAACCTGAAGGGATCACCGACCCCGAAACCCCTTACACGGGCGATAGCGTCGTGATTACCGAAGGCGCTTTCGAAGGCCTGCAGGCGATTTTTGCCGAGCCGGACGGGGAAGCGCGCTCTATGCTGTTGCTCAATCTGCTGAACAAGCAGGTGCTGCAGAGCGTTAAAAACACCGACTTCCGCAAACTTTAAACGTTTATCCCGAACAGATTACGCACGTTGTCATCCGTCTGCGCCGAAAGCCAGTGCGGATCGTCTCCGCGCCACTTCGCAACGCTCTCAACAATGTGCCCCAGATACGCGGGCTCATTTCGCCGCGATACCGGTTTGGGTTTCATATCGCGCGGTAGCAGATAAGGCGCATCGGTTTCAAGGAGCAGTCGGTCAGCCGGGATTACCGGCAGTAGTTCACGAAGTTCAAGCCCGCGGCGCTCATCGCAAACCCAGCCGGTAATGCCCAGATAAAGCCCTCGCTTCAGGCAATCCAGCGCTTCGTGGCGTGAACCGGTGAAGCAGTGCAGAACCGCGCCGGGCAGTTTCTCCAGCCACGGATCCAGAAGTGCCAGGAAACGCTCATGCGCGTCGCGACAGTGCATAAATACGGGCATTTCAAGCTCTGCTGCCAGCGCAAGCTGGGCAGTGAACGCCTTTTCCTGATCCTCAGGCGTGGAAAAGTTACGGTTGAAATCGAGACCGCATTCGCCGATCGCCACAACATCTGGCGTCTTCGCCAGCCTGTACAGGGTGTCGCCACTTTCCGCGGTCCACTGGCTGCTGTCGTGAGGATGCACGCCAGCAGTAGACCAGCAGCGATCGTAACGTTGCGCCAGCTGCTGCGCCTGCTCGCTCTCATGCAGGTTGGTGCCTGTCAGCAGCAGTCCTTTCACCCCGGCGGCAAACGCACGCGCAACCACTTCATCACGATCTTTCGCAAACTGCGAGCTGGTCAGGTTGAGTCCGATATCAAACATGCACATCCCCATATAACAACCGCCCTGACGGGCGGCTGGTTTTACTCTTCAGTGGTCTTGTCGGACGTATCGTCTTCGTCATCCGCTCGACGTCCTTTGCCCACGTAGAAACGCGAGAAGAATACGCCGACCTCAAACAGACAGTACATCGGTATGGCCAGCAGCGTCTGCGAGAACACATCCGGCGGTGTCAGCAGCATCCCGACCACGAAGGCACCCACAAGGATATATGGCCGCTTCTTACGCAGGTCATCCGGGGTTGTTACCCCTACCCAGCAAAGCAGCACAATGGCCACCGGCACTTCGAATGCCACGCCAAACGCCATAAACAGCGCCATCACAAAGCTGAGGTAGCTGGCGATGTCCGTCGATACCTGGACCCCTTCCGGCGCGGTATGCGTCAGGAAGCCGAAGGCCAGCGGGAAGACAACGAAATAGGCAAACGCCATGCCGATATAGAACAGCAGCGAGCTGGACACCAGCAGCGGGATCACCAGCTTGCGTTCATGCTTATACAGCGCTGGCGCCACAAACGCCCACACCTGGTAAAGAATGATCGGTGCAGAGGCAATCAACGACACCCAGAAGGTCAGCTTGATGGGGGTAAAGAACGGAGAAGCAACGTCTGTTGCAATCATCGTTGCACCCAGCGGCATCTGCTTGATCAGCGGCGCAGAGACCACCTGATAGATATCGTTGGCAAAATAGACCAGGCACAGGAATATGAGTAAAACCGCAATAATGCAGTTTAACAGGCGCTTACGCAGCTCAATGAGGTGCGTAATCAGCGGTTGAGTATCATCTACTGCCATGTTTACGCTTTATCACTCGACGAGGGGGATGATTCGGAAACGGGCGCAACGGGCTTCACTTCCGCCGTTTTTGCTACCGGCTCTTCCGGCTGCGCCTGTTTTTTCACTTCGGTTTCCTGCGGCGTCTGTTCTGGCGCGGCAGCCTGATGTTCAGCGCTGGCAGGCGTTACGCCCTCGCGCTGCTCCTCGCTGCCCTTCACCACCGGGTTATGGATGGTGTTCGCTTCATCGCTCGCTTTTTCAGGATCGTTAACGCTATAAGAGCGCTTCATCGATTCCGCCGCTTCGCGCAGCTCATCCATTGACGCTTTCAGTTCCGGCGTCAGGTTATCCATGCTCGCCTTCTCGACCTTTTTCAGGCTTTCCTGAAATTCCTGCAGCTTAAGCTCCTGCGCCAGTTCATTCTGAACGGTCGATGCCAGCGATCTCAGCGCACGAACCCAGCCCGCAACGGTTTTCACTGCCACCGGCAAACGCTGCGGACCCAGCACAATCAGGCCAATCACAAAGACCAGCAGGAGCTCACTAAAACCAATGTCGAACACGACTTATACCTGCTCTTTATCGTGGCGTTTAGCGTCTTCCTTTTTGGCTTCTTCTTGCTTGTCGTCGATGGATTTAGCAGTAAAGTCAGCGTCCTGGCTGGTTTTATCCTGCTTGCTCTCATCATCGCTCATCGCTTTCTTAAAGCCTTTGATAGACGCGCCCAGATCGGAACCAATAGAACCGAGCTTTTTGGTGCCAAACAGCAGCACGACGATGACGGCAATAATGACTAATTGCCAGATACTGATACCACCCATACATGTTCCTCAGGGATAGATGATTAATGAGTCAGGTCGCATTATACGTATGCGACCCGTCGATAGCGACGCACGCTCAGCGCGTTTTTCGCCAGCCGGCAAGCCAGACTACCACCCCGCCAGCCATCAGCCAGGCGGGCATCATCTGCCAGTCCGGACGGTTAATCAGCAGCAGCGTACCGCTCAGCAGCAGCGTTGCGCCAATCCCAAAGAGATAGCGTGACTGTCCCTGGCGAACACGGCTGGACTGAAGTTCGCGGGCGATTTTATCCATGCTGTGCTGAAGGTTCTTGCTCTGACGCAAACTGTCATAAACCAGTTCAGGAATTTCAGGCATTTTTTCTATCCAGAACGGGCCTTTCTCTTTCAGCGAGCGCACCAGCGCCGGAATGCCAACCTGATCCTTAATCCAGGATTCAAGGAAAGGTTTCGCGGTCTTCCACAAGTCTAACTGAGGATAGAGCTGTCGGCCTACACCCTCAACGTAAAGTAATGTTTTCTGAAGTAAAACAAGCTGTGGCTGAACTTCCATATTAAAGCGGCGAGCCGTGTTGAACAGGTTTAACAACACATGCCCGAAGGAGATTTCCGCCAGCGGTTTTTCAAAAATCGGTTCACAAACGGTCCGGATCGCGAACTCGAACTCTTCGACGTTGGTGTCCGGTGGTACCCAGCCGGAATCGACGTGCAGCTCGGCCACCTTGCGGTAGTCACGGTTGAAGAACGCGATGAAATTCTCAGCCAGATACCGTTTATCTTCTTTGTTCAGAGACCCCACAATCCCGCAGTCGATGCCGATATACTTCGGATCCTCAGGGTGTTCGTAGCTCACGAAGATATTGCCCGGATGCATGTCCGCATGGAAAAAGCTGTCGCGGAACACCTGGGTAAAGAAGACCTGTACGCCACGTTCGGCCAACAGCTTCATGTTCGTTCCCTGTTTCTCCAGGGCCACCACATCCGAAACCGGAATACCGTAGATACGCTCCATCACCATCATGTTCTGGCTGCAGTAGTCAGAATAGACTTCAGGCACATAGAGCATCGGGCTGTTTTCAAAGTTGCGACGAAGCTGAATGGCGTTTGCCGATTCGCGCAGCAGGTTTAGCTCATCAATCAGCGTTTTTTCATATTCCCGCACCACTTCCAGTGGACGAAGGCGACGCCCGTCCGGCAGCAAGCGTGGCACCCAGCGCGCCAGACGATAAATCAGCTTCATGTCCGCTTTGATGATTGGCAGGATGTCCGGACGAATGACCTTAATAACGACTTCTTTGCCGTTTTCTTTCAGACGCGCGGTGTGCACCTGCGCGATAGAGGCCGATGCCAGTGGCTTAATGTCGAAATCATCAAACCAGGTATCGACGGGTACATTTCCCATCGCCTCTTCAATTTGCTTTTTCGCGCGCGCGCCGTCAAACGGTGCAACGCGATCCTGCAGCATCGCGAGCTCATCGGCAATCAGAGGCGGGAAAAGATCGCGGCGGGTCGACAGCATCTGTCCGAATTTAATCCAAACCGGACCGAGCTCCTGCAGCGCCAGGCGCAGACGCTCACCCAGCGGTTGACCTTTATGGCGATTGGGCATCCAGAACAGCATCCGCCGCCAGATACGAAGCGGCAGCGTGATACGCATTTTGGGGATAAGCTCGTCGAGCCCGTAACTCAAAAAGGTGCGAATAATAAAATAGAGGCGCCGAATTTCACCAGGCGTCATTTGCCCTCCAGTTTTTCCAGCCGTTTGGTTAACGCATCAACCGCACGTTCAACAGCAGCGGTCTCTTCCGCAAACCATGCAACTTCCAGTGGCCCGGGTGCCATTCGCCACTCCTCAGTCAGCACTTCCGCCGCATAGCGTTGCTGGCGTTGGAGGCTTTTACGCGCAAAGGACGCGCCACCATGAAGGACTTTCCCGATGCCTTCGGCGGCAATGTCGCCGATAAAAGGCGCGAGCAGCTCTGCCGGATCGAACTCCGCCAGATCGGTAAGCGCAACGAAGTTCTGCACAACCTGAATGTCGCCTTCCACTTCCAGCTCACCGCTGCGGATAAGCGCCGTTAATTGCTGGCGATCGCGCAGTTTTGGCAGCACGCTCATGTGCGTGATGACCGAGCAGTCGGCTTCACCTTCCCACGCCCCCAGAACGTCAAGCTGGCGTTCGCTGAATACCAGCACAAGCGGCGTCGAGAACTCTTTTAAAACAATGCGTAATACTTTCCCGTTAAGCCGCTGACGTGCAGCTTTCAGCGCCGGAGCGCGATACAGAAAAGCGTTCATTACATTCTCGATACCTGCGGAGACTAAGGGTTTAAAGGGCACGGGACACCTCCACTCAGAATTTGTAACCGCGATGCAGCGCGACGACACCCGCCGTCAGGTTGAAATATTCAACATTCTCAAATTCTGCATCCTGCATCATGGCTTTTAATGTGTCCTGATCCGGGTGCATACGGATAGATTCTGCCAGATAGCGGTAGCTTTCAGCGTCGTTAGCCACCAGCTCACCAATACGCGGCAGCACGTGGAAGGAATAGGCGTCGTAGGCTTTGCTCAGCGGCTCAATGATCGGTTTAGAGAACTCGAGCACCAGCAGACGGCCGCCCGGCTTCAGCACGCGGTACATGGAGCGCAGCGCTTTTTCTTTATCGGTCACGTTACGCAGACCGAAAGAGATCGTGATGCAGTCAAAGGTATTGTCCGGGAATGGCAGCGCTTCGGCGTTTGCCTGCACATATTCCACATTCCCCACCACGCCGATGTTACGCAGCTTTTCGCGTCCCATTTTCAGCATGGAGTCATTAATATCGGCGAGAACAACACGACCGGTTTCGCCCACCAGACGAGAGAATTTCGCGGTTAAATCGCCTGTACCGCCGGCTAAATCCAGCACCGTTTGTCCACGACGTACACCGCTACAGTCAATGGTGAAGCGCTTCCACAAGCGATGAATGCCGAACGACATCAGGTCATTCATCACATCGTACTTCGCCGCCACGGAATGAAATACGTGGGCCACCATGTCAGCTTTCTGCGCTTTGGCGACAGTCTGAAAGCCAAAGTGCGTTGTGTCTTGTGAATCGTCAACCATCTCAGAGCCTGCTTATCAGTAAAATGTTCGTGAAGTGTAACAGATTGGGCGCGTTTGCCCTACGTTTCAACCACCGCGAAAGAAACGCGCTGGAGGCTCATCTGGTGATAAATCCACCGCTAACGTGTTGTCTTCACTGTTTGTCTTTTGTTCGTCCGCACCTTCTCGCAGGCGAAACTCGTCGTCCTGGGCGGTGGCCTGTTCGACCAATTCCGGATTAATCTCGCGTTTAACCTCTACCCCCAGGCTGCGGAATGATTCGGCCTGTGCCAGCAGATTACCGCGTCCGGAGGCGAGTTTTTTCATTGCCTGACGGTAGTTATCCTGCGCACGATCCAGGCTCTGCCCGACTGAAGACATGTCGTCCACGAAGAGGCGCATTTTGTCGTACAGCTTGCTGGCACGATCGGCTATCTGCTGCGCATTGCGGCTCTGGTGCTCATAGCGCCACAGATTCGCAATGGTGCGTAACGCCACCAGCAACGTGGTGGGGCTGACCAGCATAATGTTATTTTTGAGCGCTTCGGTGATAAGCTCAGGCTGTCTGTCGAGTGCCAGCAGAAATGCGGGTTCTACCGGGATAAACATCAGGACATAGTCCAGCGAGCGAAGACCTGGCAGCTGCTGGTAGTCTTTTCTGCCGAGCAGGCGAATGTGATTACGCACGGAGGCAATATGCTCCTGAAGCGCAGACTCGCGCGTGTAGTCATCGTCCGCATTAAAGTAGCGTTCATACGCCACCAGCGTCATTTTGGCGTCAATCACCACATCTTTACCCTGCGGCAGCCGCACTATCACATCCGGCTGCATACGTGAGCGGGCATCGTTTTCGATACTCACCTGCGTTTCGTATTCGTATCCTTCGCGCAGACCAGAGGCCTCCAGCACGCGGGTCAGCACCACTTCTCCCCAGTTGCCCTGGGTTTTGTTATCCCCTTTCAGCGCGCGGGTCAGGTTGACCGCTTCCTGCGCCATTTGCGCATTCAGCTGCTGGAGATTGCGAATCTCATGCGCCAGCGTGTGTCGCTCGCGGGCTTCCTGACCAAAACTGTCCTGCACCTGACGACGGAAACCGTCCAGCTGTTCACGCAGCGGCGTCAGCAGGCTGTTCAGGCTCTGGCGGTTCTGTTCGTCAACGCGGCGGTTACTGTGCTCAAAAATTCGGTTGGCGAGGTTCTCAAACTGTTCGCTGAGGCGCTGCTCGCTGCTGATCATCTGGCGGATTTTGTCTTCCGCATGCAGTTGGGTGGATTCAAGGCGGGTGGTCACTTCGCGGAGATCGGCCTCCAGTGACGTGTTGATATCACGCAAGTTGCGCAGTTCGTTATTGAGCAATTCACACTCGTCGCGCCAGTGTCCACTCAGCGCAAGCTGCTGTTTTGTCGCGCTTAAATCGGCGACCATCTCCTCTCGCTCGGCCAGCTGGTCGGCCTTCTGCTGTGCATGCTGGTAGCTGGAAATCAGCCAGCCTATCCCCACGCCCGCCAGCGCAATCACCGCGTAAATCAGGATTGAGATATCCACAATGCCCCCTGCATCAACGTATTACCCGCACAAAATAGAATTGTGCTGTATAAACGTCCAGTTTGAAAGGGTTTTCCTGCGAGGCGCTACGCAAAAAATAAAGGCCGAACGTGTCGGCCTTTGAATTCAGAAGAGAGGACTAGATCAGGCGACGCGCTGCTTCCACCACGATTTTCACTGCATGACTTTCGGTCTGCTTCATGGTTTCGGCGTTCGGGATCTCCTGCTGGGTACGGTTGACGATAACGCCCGCCACCATACCCGCACGCAGACCCTGGCTTGCGCACATGGTCAGCAGCGTTGCGGATTCCATTTCGTAGTTCATCACACCCATGGACTGCCACTCTTCCATTGAGCCTTTGAAACGGCTTACCACACGACCTGAGAAGGTGTCGTAACGCTCCTGGCCCGGGTAGAAGGTGTCGGAAGAGGCGGTTACGCCCACGTGGGTAGTTGCGCCTACGGATTTCGCGGCTTCAACCAGCGCGGTGGTGCACTCGAAATCAGCCACTGCCGGGAACTCCATCGGTGCAAAGTGCAGGCTCGCGCCGTCCAGACGGACGGACGCAGTCGTGACCAGCACGTCGCCGACGTTGATGTGCGGCTGGATAGCGCCGGTGGTACCGATACGCAGGAAAGTACGAATGCCCAGCTGCGCCAGTTCTTCAACAGCAATAGAAGTAGATGGACCACCGATACCGGTAGAGCACACGATCACCGCTTTGCCATCCAGCTCTGCGCGCCAGGTGGTGAACTCGCGATGGGCAGCCAGCTTGACCGGCTTATCCATCAGCGCGGCGATCTTTTCCACACGCTCAGGATCGCCAGGGACGATAGCGAGCGTAGCCCCTTGTAAATCGTTTTTGGTGAGGCCGAGATGAAAAACATCAGACTTAGACATAGGTGACTCCTCTGTGGGTCGGTTAGTCAGAAGAAGTAAAACGGTACTTTACAGAAGCAGTAAGCATATTTTCGTGACGAACTTCACCATGAATGAAAATGATTGCATTAAATTTCCATCAGAAAGTGATTTACATCACATTAACAAGTTATATCGCCAGGTGCTGCACAAAAGATAGACCGTTTAAGGCACTGTGAGTTGTTAACCTGGTGTCTATATTTACCTTTGCGCTAACTCATTGGTACGGAGAATGCCATGACTGAAAAAACCGGTTTTGCACCTGCTGCGGCCCCACACGCTTCAACCATCGTGTCGACGCCAGACGCGGCAATTACCGCGGGCGAGACCTCCATTCCCTCGCAGGGGGAGAATATGCCTGCTTATCACGCACGGCCAAAATCGGCAGACGGCCCGCTGCCCATCGTGATTGTGATTCAGGAGATATTTGGTGTTCACGAACACATTCGCGACCTCTGCCGCCGGCTGGCGCTGGAAGGGTATCTGGCCGTTGCGCCAGAACTCTACTTCCGTCAGGGCGATCCGAACGACTACAGCGATATTCCAACATTGCTCAGCAACCTGGTCAGCAAAGTCCCGGACGCGCAGGTTCTGGCCGATCTCGATCACGTCGCCAGCTGGGCGGCGCGCAACGGGGGCGATCCACATCGTCTGCTGGTTACCGGTTTCTGCTGGGGCGGACGCATTAGCTGGCTGTATGCCGCACATAACCCGCAGCTCAAAGCCGCTGCCGCCTGGTACGGCAAACTGGTGGGTGAAAAAACGCTGAATTCACCGAAACATCCCGTCGATATCGCCACTGAGTTAAATGCCCCCGTGTTAGGGCTTTACGGCGGTCAGGACACCGGTATTTCGCTTGATTCGGTAGAGACTATGCGCCATGCGCTCCGTGCGGCAAATGCGAAGGCGGAGATTGTGGTGTATCCGGATGCCGGGCATGCGTTTAACGCCGATTATCGTCCGAGCTATCACGCAGAATCAGCCAAAGATGGCTGGCAGAGAATGCTGGCGTGGTTTAGCCAGTACGGCGGTAAGAAAGCGTAATAACAAAAAGCCCGGTGGCGGCTACGCCTTACCGGGCAAATCCAGCACCACTACGCTTGACGCAAGTTCTGCGCCGCCTTCACCATGTTCGCCAGCGCCGCGCGCGTCTCCGGCCAGCCGCGGGTTTTCAGTCCGCAGTCCGGGTTCACCCACAGGCGCTCTGCCGGAATGCGCTGGGCCGCTTTTTTCAGCAGGGCCTCAATCCACTCCACGCTCGGCACGTTCGGGGAGTGAATGTCGTACACGCCCGGCCCGATTTCATTCGGGTAGTCGAACTCTTCAAACGACTCCAGCAGCTCCATGTCTGAACGCGAGGTCTCGATGGTGATCACGTCGGCATCCAGCGCGGCAATCGAATCCATGATGTCGTTAAATTCGCAGTAACACATGTGGGTGTGGATCTGGGTGTCGTCCTTCGCCACCGCGGCGTTGATGCGGAACGCTTCCACGCCCCACTGCAGGTAGGCATCCCAGTCGCTGCGCCGCAGCGGCAAGCCTTCGCGCAGCGCCGGTTCGTCAATCTGAATAATGCCAATACCTGCGGCTTCGAGATCCGCCACTTCGTCACGCAATGCCAGCGCAATTTGCTTCGCGATGGTTTCACGGGTCACGTCTTCACGCGGGAAGGACCAGCAAAGAATCGTTACCGGACCGGTGAGCATGCCTTTCACTGGCTTGTCCGTCAGAGACTGCGCGTATTTCGCCCACCCCACGGTAATCGCTTCCGGGCGGCTGACGTCACCGATGACCACCGGCGGCTTCACGCAGCGGGAGCCGTAGCTCTGCACCCAGCCGTTCTGGGTAAAGACGAAGCCGTCCAGGTGCTCACCGAAGTATTCCACCATGTCGTTACGCTCGGCCTCTCCGTGCACCAGCACGTCCAGCCCAAGGCGTTCCTGCTCGATAATCGCCTGCTTGATGTGTTCCGCGATGCCGGTGCGGTAGTGATTCGCATCCAGATTGCCCTTTTTGAAGTCCAGACGCAGGCCGCGGATCTCCGTAGTCTGCGGGAAAGAGCCGATAGTCGTTGTTGGCCACGCAGGCAGATTGAAGCGGGCGCGCTGCGCTTCGGCGCGCACCTCATACGGGCTCTGGCGCTGGCTGTCCTGGGCGGTGATGGCCGCCAGACGTTTTTCCACCGCCGGGTTATGCACGCGCGCCGAGCGACGACGCGCCTGGATCGGTGCGCTCCATTCGGTAATCGCCGCCGTGTCGCCGCTGTTCAGCGCATCGCGCAACAACGTCAGCTCTTCACATTTTTGCAAGGCGAAGGCAAACCAGCTTTTCACCTCAGCATCCAGCCGGGTCTCCACGCTCAGATCGATCGGGCTGTGCAGCAGGGAGCAGGACGATGCCACCCACAACTCACGCTTGCCGACGATGCCTTTGATTTGTGCGTATTTCTCGGTGAGATCGGCGCGCCAGACGTTGCGGCCGTTAATCAGTCCGGCAGAGAGCAGCCAGTCCTCTGGCAAACGCTTGTGCAGCTCCGCCACATCATCTTTACCGTGAACGAGGTCAACGTGCAGGCCCTGCACCGGCAGCGCGGTAATGGTCTTCAGGTTCGGCGTCACACCTTCAAAATAGGTCGTCAGCAGGAGTTTTACCTGACCGGTGAGCGCGTCATACGCCGGTTTGAAAGCATCGAGCCAAACCTGGGGCAGCTCAAGAACCAGCGCCGGTTCGTCGATTTGTACCCACTGAATGCCGCGCTTGCCCAGCTCAATCAGCACCTGTTTGTAGACCGGCAGGATATCCTTCAGCAGGCTGAGTCGGTCAAACTGCTCGCCTTTCACTTTGCCCAGCCACAGGTACGTTACCGGTCCGAGCAGCACCGGTTTCACCTGGTGGCCCAGCGCCAGCGCTTCGTCCACCTCATCCAGAAGCTGCGTCCAGGTCAGCCTGAACTGCTGGCCTTTTACGAACTCTGGCACCATATAGTGATAGTTGGTGTTAAACCACTTGGTCATTTCCGCCGCTGCCGCTGGCTCACCCGTTGGCGCGCGGCCACGGCCGATGCGGAACAGGGTATCAATATCTACCGATCCATCTTTGTTCTGATGACGAGCCGGCACGTTGCCAAGTAGCAGGCTGGTCGTCAGAACATGGTCGTACCAGGCGAAATCGCCCACTGGCAGCAGGTCAATGCCCGCCTGTTTTTGCTGCTCCCAGTGACGGGCGCGCAGCTCACGTCCCACCGCCAGCAGTTCTTCACGGGTGGCGTTACCCGCCCAGTAGCTTTCTTGCGCTTTTTTCAGCTCGCGACGCAGGCCAATGCGAGGGAAACCGAGAGTGTGATTGCGGATTGTCATGGTGTACCCCTTGTGAAAATCGTTATTTAGACGTCCAGATGTTTACACATCTATAATTGGCAGGTACTGTATATTCCTCAAGCGCAAAATGTTCATGGCGAAGTGAAGGACTTTCATGATCGAGATAAAACACCTGAAAACGCTACAAGCGTTGCGGAACTGCGGTTCGCTCGCGGCGGCTGCGGCCACGCTGCACCAGACCCAGTCCGCCCTTTCTCACCAGTTCAGCGATCTGGAACAACGCCTCGGCTTCCGTCTTTTTGTGCGTAAGAGCCAGCCGCTACGCTTTACGCCGCAAGGTGAAATTCTTCTTCAGCTGGCGAATCAGGTACTGCCGCAAATCGCCAGCGCGCTGCAGGCGTGTAACGAACCGCAGCAAACCAAGCTGCGTATCGCCATTGAGTGCCACAGCTGTATTCAGTGGCTGACCCCCGCGCTTGAGAACTTCCGTCAGAAGTGGCCGCAGGTGGAGATGGACTTCAAATCCGGCGTGACCTTTGACCCGCAGCCATCTCTGCAGCAGGGCGAGCTGGATCTGGTGATGACCTCGGACATTCTGCCGCGCAGCGGCCTGCACTATTCGCCGATGTTTGATTATGAAGTGCGCCTGGTGCTGGCGCCGGACCATCCGCTGGCGACCAAAACGCGCATCACGCCGGAAGACCTGGCGACAGAAACGCTGCTGATTTATCCGGTTCAGCGCAGT
Organism: Enterobacter asburiae; assembly: GCF_008080435.1. Lineage (GTDB taxonomy): Bacteria > Pseudomonadota > Gammaproteobacteria > Enterobacterales > Enterobacteriaceae > Enterobacter > Enterobacter asburiae_C. Next base: position 22,903 of record NZ_VRKN01000018.1, read on the forward strand.
CGTCTGGATATCTGGCGCCACTTCCTGCAGCCTGCCGGCATTAGCCCGCAGCTGAAAAGCGTGGATAACACGCTGCTGCTGATTCAGATGGTGGCGGCCAGAATGGGTATCGCGGCGCTGCCGCACTGGGTGGTGGAGAGTTTTGAACGCCAGGGTCTGGTAGTGACCAAAACCCTGGGTGAAGGACTGTGGAGCCGACTGTACGCCGCCGTGCGCGATGGCGAGCAGCGTCAGCCGATTACGGAGGCGTTTATTCGCTCAGCGCGGAACCACGCGTGCGACCATCTTCCGTTTGTGCGGAGCGCGGAGCGACCCAACGTCGATGGACCCACAGCGAAGCCAGGATCACCGTTCCCCCAATAAGGAAGCTCGGCCAGTGCGGCTGTTGCTGCCAGATGGCGAGGTTGACCAGCAGCCCTGCCGGGACATGCACGTTGTTCATGATCCCCAGCGTACCGGCGTCTACCTGGGTAGCGCCGTAGTTCCACATGAAGTACCCCAGCCCTGACGCCACCACGCCCAGCCAGATCAGAACGCCCCACTGTACAGAGGTAGTCGGCAGCTTTTGCGGGTTACCGAGCATAAACCACGCCGCCACCGCGACAATCGCAGCCCCCATATAAAACCAGGCGAACGCGTTATGCTGCGGCATCGGACGGGTTTCCATCAGGCGTTTGTAGCCCACCATGCCAATGGCGAAACTGATGTTGGCGAGCTGAACGAACATCAGCCCGGTCCAGAAGTGATCGCTGACTTTGTCATAGCGAATAATCGCCGCGCCGATCACCGCCAGTGCCGCGCTCAGCAGGTATCCCCAGCGCAGACGGCGCCTGCTGAGCAGGTCGTAAATCAGCGTGATATAGAGCGGCGTGAGCACGGTGAACAGCAGGAATTCGGAGACAGACAGGTAGACGTAAGCCCGGAAGCTAAACAGATACATGATGCCGAGCTGCATCGCCCCCACCAGCATATACAGCACAATCGTTTTCAGCGATTGCCCGCGCGTACGCAAAAACGGCAGGAACACCAGCGCTGCCAGCCCCACGCGCATCAGCACCGAGAAGTAGCTGTCGACCGAACCGGCAAGGTATTCGCCAATCAGGCTAAAGGAGAAGGCCCACAGGATAGTGGTGATAATGAGTAGCGCCACAATGCTTGTCTCTCAAAAAGAAGGAGAGGCATTGTAGCGAACTCTTTAGTTGACATCTGAGCAATAAACAACCAAATGAAGATTATTCAAGGAACAGTTTGCGCAGATACTTCGGTACCGCGTTGTCTGCGTTGGTGCCGATGACTTCCAGCTCCGGGTGCAAATCCTTCAGACGCTGGTGCGCGTTTTCCATGATGCAGCCCTTGCCCGCCATGGAGAGCATCTCTGCGTCGTTCATGCCGTCACCAAAGGCGATACAGTCTTTCAGCTCGAAGCCCAGACGTTTCGCAACCGCTTCCAGCGCGTGACCTTTGGAGACGCCACCCGCCATCACTTCCAGGCAGGTCAGGGTTGAGAAGCTCACGTTGACGCGATCGCCCCAGCGGGCGTTGATCGCCTGCTCCAGCGGCAGCAATTCCTCATGATTTACACAGGTGAAGAACACCTTACTGATCCCTTCCGGCTCCAGCAGACCCGGCTCGTACAGCGAGTACTGGAATACAGCTTCCTTGAAGAAACGCATCTCTTCCGGGCGGTGGCGGTTCATAAACCAGTCGTCGTCGCGGTAGACGTTGGTGACGATATCCGGGTTATTGTGCACCACGCCAAACAGATCGGCGGCAATATCGCGATCCAGGTTGTGGGTAAAGATCAGGTTACCGTCGGTATCGTGCACGCGCGCACCGTTGGAGGTGATCATGTACGATTTGATCTCAAGATTATCGCGGATCTGCCCGACGTCTACGTGGTGGCGACCGGTGGCAAACACAAAATTTACGCCACGGGCGGTCAGGAGTTTTAAGGTCTCTTTCGCGTAAGGCGACAGGGTGTGGTCGGGGGAAAGCAGCGTGCCATCTAAATCAGATGCAACAACCTGGTACATAGGGATTTCAACCTCTGGTGGAAAACAAGAATCAATTATGCCTGTTGAAAAATTCAACAATGGCGTTGAGCGCGACTGAGCGCATAGCGTCCTTTTCAAAAAGGATCTCATGGTACGCGCCGTTGATGACCAACGGTTTTCCCCCTTCACAAGGGTGGCCGGCGGCAGCGCGGAGTTCGCAAAAACGGTCATGCATGCGGTTATCCACCACACGCTCTTCTTCAGCCTGAATCAGAAGCGTTGGCGTGTCGTCATTGCCGACGCCAGCCAGCACCTGCTCACCGGCAAGGATACCTTCCCGCACCCAGTGATAGGTCGGGCCGCCCACGCGCAGGCGCGGTTCATCGGCATAAAAACGCAGGTTACGACGATAGCGCTGTCGGCTGTGGGTCAGCACGTTCATCGCAAAAGGCAGTGCACGCCAGCGCCCCGTCCCGATGGCATAGCCTTCTCGAATGCGCTGATGGCCCTCAGCCCAGTCAAGAATATGACGCACCATCCAGTCAGGAAAACGCATGACGATGCCATACATCGGCGCGGTGAGCGCAATGGCGTCGCACTGGTGCGCGTGGCGCTGTAAAAACAGCGTTGAAATCGCACCGCCCATAGAGTGCGCCAGAATATAGCGCTTCCGCCAGGGGCCAGGCTCGACCTCCTGCTGCCAGAACGCGGCGAGGTCGTCGACGTAATCACTGAAGTTATCCACGTGGCCGCGATGCGTATCCGATAACAGGCGGCCCGACAGCCCCTGCCCGCGGTGGTCAATAATCAACACATCGAAGCCCAGATGGAACAGGTCATAGGCCAGTTCGGCGTATTTGATATAGCTCTCAATACGCCCGGGGCAGACCACAATGACCCGGTCATTTTTCTTAGCGTGAAAACGCACGAAGCGTACCGGAATATCGCCGACGCCCGTAAACTCATCTTCCTCACGCTGGCGCCAGAAATCGGTCAGCGGCCCCATGGAGAAAGCAGCAAATGCGTTTTCTCGTGTTTCCCAGTCCTTTTTCTGCTGAAACATCGGGTTTCTACTCACCTAAGCCAAGGAATATCGTTTTTTCGTAACCGGTCACAAAATGACTCAACAATAGCGTATTGTGGCATAAAAACAGACGATTCGGGAGTTTCAAATGACCTTCGAGTGGTGGTTCGCTTACCTGCTGACATCCATCATCCTTAGTCTTTCACCGGGCTCGGGCGCCATTAACACCATGACCACCTCTATTAACCATGGCTATCGCGGTGCGGCGGCGTCGATTGCCGGTTTGCAGACCGGGCTGGGCATTCACATTGTCCTGGTCGGGATTGGTCTGGGGACCCTGTTCTCCCGCTCCGTGCTGGCCTTTGAGGTGCTGAAATGGGCCGGGGCAGCGTATCTGATCTGGCTGGGTATCCAGCAGTGGCGCGCGGCGGGCTCCATCAACCTGAATACGCTCGCTCAGACGCAAAACCGCGGCCATCTGTTTAAACGCGCGGTGTTCGTCAACCTGACCAACCCGAAGAGCATTGTGTTCCTCGCCGCACTGTTCCCGCAGTTTATTGTTCCGCATCAGCCCCAGGTGATGCAGTACGTGGTGCTGGGCGCGACCACCATTATCGTCGATATCATCGTGATGATTGGTTACGCGACGCTGGCGCAGCGAATTGCGGCGTGGATTAAAGGGCCTAAGCAGATGAAGGCCCTGAATAAAGTCTTTGGCTCGCTGTTTATGCTGGTTGGCGCGCTGCTTGCGTCAGCGCGTCATGCTTAGCGAGAAATGATGAGATGAATGCCGAAGCCGGCGAACAGTGCGCCGGCGAAGCCGTCAATCCACTTCGCGATACGCTGGTAGCCGCGGCGCATCGCCGGTAAGGCGAACAGGCTGGCCACGATGGTAAACCACGCAAACGTCTCGACGACGATCAGCAGGAAGATACCCCAGCGCGCGCCCGCGCCGACGCTATCGCCGACAAATAGCGAGAACACGGAGCCGAAATAGATAATTGCTTTTGGGTTCGCCAGATTGGTCAGCAGCCCTTTTACAAAGCTGCGGCCGCCCGTTGCCAGCTCCACCTTTGGCTCTTCCGGTTTTTTCTCTTCTTTCTTCAGCGCCCCGCGCAGCATCTGGTAGCCCATCCAGCACAGGTACAGCCCGCCACCGACCATAATGATGTTATGCAGCCAGGCCATCTTCGCCAGGATAAGGTTCAGACCGAGCAGCGCAACGGCCGCCCAGACCATCACGCCCATGGTGATACCGAGCACGCCCATCATCGCCTCTTTGCGGGAGCGGCTGACGGCCGTTTGTGATACGAAGAAAAAGTCTGGGCCGGGGCTCATCAGCGCAACGATGTGCACTAACGCCACGGTGAGAAATAGCATTAACATAATTCGCTCGCGGGGAAATAATTCAGTGAGTCATCATCCTGGCACTTTTTCGCCCGGCTGACTACTCCTCATCATCACCATCGGCGTGAGAGCGGATGAGCGCCATAAACTCTTTACCAAAGCGCTCCAGCTTGCGTGTCCCCACGCCGTTGACGCTGAGCATCTCGCTGGCGCTGAGCGGCATCTGCTCGGCCATCTCAATCAGCGTCGCGTCGTTGAACACCACGTAAGGCGGGATGTTCTCTTCATCGGCAATAGCTTTACGCAGCTTGCGCAGTTTGGCGAACAGCTTGCGGTCGTAGTTACCGCCGTAGGATTTCTGCATCACGCGTGGCTTCAGGGCGATGACGCGCGGCACGGCAAGCTTGAGTTCAACGTCACCGCGCAGTACCGGACGCGCCGCTTCGGTCAGCTGCAGGGCGGAGTGCTGGGCAATGTTCTGCGTGGCGAAGCCCAGATGGATCAGCTGGCGAATGATACTCACCCAGTGTTCGTGGCTCTGCTCCTTGCCAATACCGTAGACAGGCAGCTTGTCATGGCCCATGTCGCGGATACGCTGGTTGTTGGCACCGCGCAGCACCTCCACCACGTAGCCCATCCCAAAGCGTTGATTCACACGGTAAATGGTCGAGAGCGCCTTACGCGCGTCCATCAGGCCATCGTACTGTTTCGGCGGATCCAGGCAGATATCGCAGTTGCCGCACGGCTCCTGGCGCCCTTCACCAAAGTAGTTGAGCAGCACCAGACGGCGGCAGGTTTGTGCTTCGGCAAACGCGCCCATCGCGTTGAGCTTGTGGCGCTCGATATCCTGCAGCTGTCCCTGCGGTTTCTCTTCCAGACAGCGGCGCAGCCACGCCATATCGGCCGGATCGTAAAACAGCATCGCTTCCGCAGGCAGACCGTCACGCCCGGCGCGACCGGTTTCCTGATAGTAGGATTCGATATTGCGGGGAATGTCGAAATGGACCACAAAGCGCACGTTGGGCTTGTTGATCCCCATGCCGAACGCTACCGTCGCGACGACGATTTGCAGGTCGTCACGCTGGAATTTCTCCTGCACGTCGGCGCGGATATGGTTCTCTAACCCGGCGTGATACGCGGCGGCGCTAAAGCCGCGATTTTGCAGACGCGCGGCGGTGTCTTCCACCTTCGCACGGCTATTGCAGTAGATGATGCCGGACTTGCCGCGCTGCTCCTGGACGTAGCGCAGGAGCTGATCCAGCGGCTTGAATTTTTCCATCAGCATGTAGCGGATGTTGGGGCGGTCGAAGCTGCTGACCTGAATATAGGGGTCGTTCAGCCCGAGCAGGCGAACAATATCCTGACGGGTGGTGTCATCTGCCGTGGCGGTAAGCGCCATAAACGGCAGCTCGGGGAAACGCTGACGCAGCTGGCCGAGCGCGGCATATTCCGGGCGGAAATCATGCCCCCACTGGGAAATACAGTGTGCTTCATCCACCGCCAGCAGGACCGGATTCCAGTGCGCGAGATGGTCGAGGAAGTTATCCAGCATCAGGCGTTCCGGCGCGATATACAGCAGGCGGATCTGTCCGGTGCGACACCCGGCCATCACCTCTTGCTGCTGCTCCCGGGTTTGCGTGGAGTTCAGACAGGCTGCCGCCACGCCGTTGGCGAGCAGCTGGTCAACCTGGTCTTTCATCAGGGAAATGAGCGGGGATACTACGACCGTCAGGCCGTTAAGCACCAGCGCGGGCACCTGATAACAAAGTGATTTTCCACCGCCGGTTGGCATCACCACCAGGCAGTCACGGCCTTCCAGCACCGTTTCAATGATGGTTTCCTGGCCAGGGCGGAACTGCTGATAGCCAAAGGTTTCATGCAAAACCTGTTTAGCCAGCGACTCCTGATTCAATACTTCCGCCTGCGCCACGTTAACCCCATATGCCTGAAATGAAACAGGCGCTATTTTCAGCGCCTGAGAGAGAAACTTCAACGTTTAACGCAAAAACATTCGAGCAGCCTAGAGAATATCGTTCAGCATCACGCCCACGCCGATGCGGGTCTGGTTGAAGTTGTAATCGATAAGCGACTCGCCGTAACCGCTGTACACCTGAGTATAGATACGGACATGCTTGGTCATTGGATAGCTTAAGCCCACTTCCGCACCGCCGTAGCCGGTGTTCCAGTTGTACTGGCCTTTGGCGCTGAGCACAGCATCACCTAACTGGTAGCCGACTTTAAGCTGGTAGTAGCCCATATATTTGGTGATGTCCGGGTTGTCATCAGTGCTGCCCACCACATACCACGGCTTCACTTCCACCATCCAGTTACCGTTTTGCGCCATCAGGCGCGTATAGGCACGGTTCCAGCTGCGCGAGGTAGGGTCAGAGCGACCGTTGGAATCGTGGTTAAAGCCCACTTCGACATCACGCAGCGTCCAGCCCGCAAACTCATAATCCGTTGCAAAACCGAGGAACAACTGCGGCTCATAGTTGGTTTCACGGAACGGTGAGGACTCTCCGCTGTTAGAGAGCTGCCACCAGGATTTCTGCGTGTAAGAAGCCCCGAGCACCGAGTTCGGCCCCAGAATACCGCGCCAGAATGGGAAGGCGAGACTGAGCTGGAACTTCACCTCATCTTTACGCGCATTATCAGACCAGTTATAGGAGCTTATCGCCTCTTTGTTGAGATCGCTGGTCTGGGTGTAAATCACATAGTTGGTGTCATACGGATAGAGCGTGAACGGATTGTCATGCTCCTGGAGAAGGTTCGCGATAATACTACCGTGAACGGCAGGTTTATCATGGACCTCTTTGATCGTCGCTTCCTGCGCGTATGCTGTGAGGGGCAGCGCAACCGCCGCCAGTAACCAGGCCAGATACGTCCGCATCGGTGGTGTTCTCCTGCAAAAGAATAAAATTACCTGAATAGTTATGTGGCGAACATTCTACAGACTTCTGCGACAACTGCTGCATCCTCGTTTCTGAAAGTGGAATTCCTTGTTGCCGAGGCATAAAATCAACATTTCATTAACAATAAGGATGTAATGCCTCATGTCAGCCATGCTTACCGCCGAAGAAGTGTTAAAACTCGTGGGCGAGATTTTTGTTTACCATATGCCGTTTAACCGTGCGCTGGGACTGGAGCTGGAGCGTTATGAGAAAGACTTTGCCCAGCTGAGTTTCAACAACCAGCCGATGATGGTGGGTAACTGGGCGCAAAGTATTTTGCACGGTGGCGTGATTGCCTCCGCGCTGGACGTGGCGGCAGGCCTGGTCTGCGTAGGCAGTACGCTGACCCGCCATGACACCATCAACGAAGATGAACTCCGCCAGCGTCTGGCGCGCATGGGCACCATTGATTTGCGCGTCGACTATCTTCGCCCGGGGCGCGGAAATCGCTTTACCTGTACCAGCAGCCTGCTGCGCGCCGGAAATAAAGTTGCCGTGGCACGTGTTGAATTACACAACGAAGAACAGGTGTATATCGCCAGCGCAACCGCCACTTATATGGTGGGTTGAAGCGGCAAAATCGGGTAAAATTAATTCACTTTTTTGTAACGGATTCTCCCGATGGATGCTAAACAGACGCGGCAGGGCGTTTTACTCGCCCTTGCCGCTTATTTTATTTGGGGTATCGCCCCGGCGTATTTCAAACTTATCGCCTACGTTCCGGCCGATGAGATCCTTACTCACCGCGTTATCTGGTCATTCTTCTTTATGATTGCGCTGATGAGCCTCAGCCGTCAGTGGTCGGGCGTCAAAACGCTGTTTAAAACCCCTAAGAAGGTCTTCCTGCTGGCGCTCTCAGCAGTGCTGATTGGCGGCAACTGGCTGCTGTTTATCTGGGCGGTGAATAACCATCACATGCTCGAAGCAAGCCTGGGGTACTTCATTAACCCACTGGTGAACATCGTGCTGGGAATGATTTTCCTCGGTGAGCGCTTCCGCCGGATGCAGTGGGTGGCGGTGATTCTGGCCTTCTGCGGCGTACTGGTGCAGCTCTGGACTTTCGGCTCGCTGCCGATTATTGCCCTCGGTCTGGCGTTCAGCTTTGCGTTCTACGGCCTGGTGCGTAAGAAGATTGCGGTGGAAGCGCAGACGGGGATGCTGTTTGAAACCCTGTGGCTGCTGCCCGTGGCGGCGATTTATCTCTTCGGCATCGCCGACAGCGCCACCAGCCATATGGGCAGCAATCCGTGGTCGCTGAACCTGATGCTGATGGCGGCAGGCGTGGTGACCACCATTCCACTGCTGTGCTTCACCGGTGCAGCGACGCGTCTGCGTCTCTCCACGCTGGGCTTCTTCCAGTACATTGGCCCGACGCTGATGTTCCTGCTGGCAGTGGTGTTTTACGGTGAGGTGCCAGGGGCAGATAAGATGGTGACGTTCGCCTTTATCTGGGTGGCGCTGGCGATTTTCGTCGCAGATGCGATTTATACCCAGCGCAGGGTGCGCAAAGGGCTGTAGTGCCTTTTTGCCGGATGGCGGCTGCGCCTTATCCGGCCTACAAGATCTGTAGGCCCGGTAAGCGCAGCGCCACCGGGCGGATTCTCAAAGCCAGTTACGACGCTTAAAGTACAAATACGGCGCCAGCCCGGCGAGGATCATAAAGATAATCGCCCCCGGGTAACCAAAGCTCCACTTCAGTTCCGGCATAAACTCAAAGTTCATCCCATAGCTGGACGCCACCAGCGTCGGCGGCAGGAACACCACGGAAACCACCGAGAAGATCTTGATGATGCGGTTCTGCTCGATGTTGATAAAGCCCATCGCCGCCTGCATCAGGAAGTTCACCTTCTGGAACAGGGATTCGTTGTGCGGCAGCAGGGATTCGATATCTCGTAAGATCTCCCGCGCCTGCTCCAGCTGACCGCCCGGCAGACGCGCCTTGCGTACCAGGAAGTTCAGCGCGCGCTGGGTATCCATCAGACACAAACGCACTTTCCAGCCGATATCTTCCAGTTCCGCCAGCGTGGAGAGCGCTGCGTCGTACTCATCGCCCTGATGGCCTTCCATGATCACGCGGCTCAGCTTTTCCAGATCGCTGTAGATGTTTTCAATTTCGTCCGCCAGCTGTTCAATTTTGGTCTCGAAAAGATCGAGCAGCAGTTCGTAAGCGTTACCGTCCACCATTGCCTGGCTGCGGGCGCGCATGCGGTAGAGACGGAATGCCGGCAGCTCACGCTCGCGCAGGGTAAACAGACGGCCGTCGCGAATGGTAAACGCCACGGTGGAGTTACCCGCGTGGTCTTCCGCATCTTCAAAAAAGAAGAAGGAGTGAATATGCAGACCGTCTTCGTCTTCAAAAAAACGCGCGGATGCTTCGATGTCTTCCAGTTCCGGGCGGGTTGCCAGGCTTTGCCCCAGCTCAGATTGTACGCGAAGGCGCTCATCGTCGTCCGGCTCGACCAGATCCACCCATACGGCATCAATGAGGGGCTGTGACTCTTCGGCTTCAAGCCGAGTCAGTCGGTTATTTTCGAGTTGAAATGCGCTCAACATGACCGGGACTCCCAATGCAAAAAATATCGGACAGTTCGGTGGGCACACAGAAACAAATTGGGTTTCAGACCATTAAACAGCCTGACTCAGCGCGACGGGAATAATGCAGGTCGCTGACAACCACTAAGGCCATCAGCAAGAGGAGATAGCCTTAGGAGTTGTTCCTGGATGACAGGGAATTGAGCCAGCATCTACTGGGTGTGTCCAAGGCGAATGTCCTCTTAGCGTAATCGTGCGCGCATGTTACGCCAGCTATAACTGTGGCGTCAACACGCAACGGAACGCTGAAGGGCATTAATTGACCTTCAATGTATAAGGCTAGCAGATTATTACAAAATAATGATATTTTTCTGAATGTTAGACTGTTTCCAGCTTCGCATAGGCCGCTACCAGCCATTTGATCCCCTGCCCCTGGAACGCCACCTGCAGGCGGCTGTGCTCGCCGCTGCCTTCCAGATTCACAATGGTGCCTTCGCCAAACTTCGAATGGCGCACGCGCTGGCCCAGCTTGTAGCCGGTGTCAGTTTCAGAAATCGGTGACCCCATGCGCTGATGGCTGACCGGACGGCTGATGCTCGCCCGCAGACGCACCTCTTCCACGCACTCCTCCGGCAGTTCGCCGATAAAGCGCGACGGACGGTGGTAGACCTCTTTACCGTACAGACGGCGGGTTTCGGCGTAGGTTAGCGTCAGCTTTTGCATCGCGCGCGTCACGCCCACGTAGGCCAGACGACGCTCTTCTTCCAGACGGCCGCCTTCATCCAGCGACATCTGGCTCGGGAACATTCCTTCTTCCATGCCGACGATAAACACCTGCGGGAACTCCAGGCCTTTGGCGGAGTGCAGGGTCATCAGCTGAACCGCATCCTGCCAGGTGTCCGCCTGCCCTTCGCCCGCTTCCAGCGCGGCGTGGGAGAGGAACGCCTGCAGCGGCATCAGGTCTTCGTCTTCTTCGTTATAGCTGAACTGGCGCGTTGCCGTCACCAGTTCCTCTAAGTTCTCAATACGGGTCTGGCCCTTCTCGCCTTTCTCCTGCTCGTACATGATGCGCAGGCCGGAGTCTTTAATCACCCGGTCGGTCTGCACGTGCAGCGGCATGTCGGCGGTTTCCTGCGCAAGGGCGTCAATCAGCTCAAGGAAGCGCTGTAATGCGCTGGCGGCGCGTCCGGCGAGCGCTTTTTCCTGTAACAGCTCGCGGCACGCCTGCCACAGCGTCAGCTGGCGATCGCGCGAGGCCTGACGGACGACGTCCAGCGTACGGTCGCCAATACCGCGGGTTGGCGTATTGACCACGCGTTCAAACGCCGCGTCGTCGTTACGGTTCGCAATGAGGCGCAGGTACGACAGCGCATCTTTGATTTCCTGGCGTTCGAAGAAGCGCATACCGCCATAAATGCGGTACGGCATGCTCACCTGCAGCAGCGCCTCTTCCAGCACGCGCGACTGGGCGTTGCTGCGGTAGAGAATGGCGCACTGCTCCAGCGCGCCGCCGTTGTCCTGCCAGGTTTTGATGCGGTTCACCACGAAGCGGGCTTCGTCGAGCTCGTTGAAGGCGCAGTAAATCGAAATCGGTTCGCCGTCGACGCCGTCGGTCCACAGCTTTTTACCCAGACGCCCGTTGTTATTCTCAATGAGGGCGTTGGCCGCGCTCAGGATGTTACTGGTTGAGCGGTAGTTCTGCTCCAGACGGATGGTTTCCGCACCGGGGAAATCGTTGAGGAAGCGCTGGATGTTCTCCACCTGCGCCCCGCGCCAGCCGTAGATCGACTGGTCATCATCGCCCACGATCATCACCTTGCCGGTATCACCTGCCAGCAGGCGGATCCACGCATACTGGATGTTGTTGGTATCCTGGAACTCGTCCACCAGGATATTGGTGAAGCGTTCACGGTAGTGCTGCAGGATGTGCGGCTTATTGAGCCACAGCTCGTGAGCGCGCAGCAGCAGCTCGGCGAAATCCACCAGACCGGCGCGATCGCACGCTTCCTGATAGGCCTTGTAGACGTTCTGCCAGGTCTGCTCGACCGGGTTGCCGAAGCTCTGAATGTGATGCGGGCGCAGCCCCTCGTCCTTCTGACCGTTGATGTACCACATCGCCTGACGCGGCGGCCACTGCTTCTCGTCGAGGTTCATCGCCTTGATCAGGCGCTTCAGCAAGCGGAGCTGGTCTTCGCTGTCGAGGATCTGGAAATCCTGCGGCAGGTTAGCGTCCATATGGTGCGCACGCAGCAGGCGGTGCGCCAGACCGTGGAAGGTGCCAACCCACATGCCGCCCTGGCTGGTGCCCATCAGTTGGGCGATACGGTGGCGCATCTCCGCCGCCGCCTTGTTGGTAAACGTCACCGCCATGATAGAGTACGGGGAGCAGTTCTCCACGCTCTGCAGCCAGGCGATACGGTGAACCAGCACGCGCGTCTTACCACTGCCCGCCCCAGCCAGCACCAGCATGTTGGTGCGCGAGGCGGCAACCGCGTCACGCTGTTTGTCATTAAGGCTGTCGAGCAGGTAAGAAACGTCCATTGGCACCGTCACGTCATGTCGGGCAGGCGAATAGCATTCGCCAAAACCCTGTTAATTTATACAGAACAATTGATGATTATATCAGCGTCGTGAGGGATGCCAACCGCGAAATTTCCACGTGCGGCAGAAGACGGCTGTCCAGCGTGGTCATCAGGTCGGCGTTTTCCGGCTTGATCCAGCAGGCCTGCATGCCGCAGCGGATAGCCCCGGCCACGTCAGTGGTGAGGTCGTCGCCAACGTGCAGGATCTTACCGAGCGGCAGGTTCAGTTTTTCCGCCGCGAGGTGATACATATCGCTGAACGGCTTCGCGCGCCCGTGAGGGCCTGCGCGCAGCACGAATTCAAAGTAATCGCTAAGTCCAAACAGCTCTGGCTGGGCATTGCCATTGGTGATGGCCACCAGCGGCCACTTTTCGGCAAGCTTCGCCAGCGTGTCGTGGGTCTCCTGCGGCACGTCGATACGGCTACGCCATTTGGCGAAGTTTTCCATTGCCGCTTCGGCCCCGATGGCCGCGTCCTGCACGCTCAGGCCCACGTTGAGCATCGCCTGCTCAACCGCACGACGACGCCATTCGGTCACGTCGTGGTAAATGTCCGGCTCGGTCTCACGCAGGGACTGACGCAGCTTCTGAAAGTCCTTGTTCTGTATTGCTTTCAGCGCGGGATGGTAGTTCTGCACAAACGCCAGCGACTCCTGCTCGGTACGCAGGATCACCTCGCGGTTGTCATAAAGGGTGTCATCAAGGTCAAACGTCAGGGCTGAGATCTGACCAAGTGGGCGGTAAAAACGCATTATTTCCCCCGTTTGGCGCGTGGATGCGCCGCGTCATACACCGAGGCAAGGTGTTGGAAGTCTAAGTGGGTATAGATTTGAGTGGTCGACAGATTTGCGTGGCCAAGCAGTTCCTGCACGCCGCGCAGATCGCCGCTCGACTCAAGCATGTGTGTCGCAAAGGAGTGGCGCAGCTTGTGCGGGTGAACATGGCTGTTCAGCCCCTGCTTAATGCCCCACTCTGCAAAGCGCTTCTGCACGTTACGCGCCGAGATCCGTTTGCCGAGTTTCGACAGGAACAGCGCATCCTCTTCGGTGCCAAACAGCCCGCGCAGGTCAAGCCAGTGCTCAATCCAGGAGACCGCATTGCGGCCAATCGGCAGGCGGCGCTCTTTGCTGCCCTTGCCCATCACCCACACTTCACCGGACTCCAGATCGAGGTGTTTGATATCAAGATTAACCAGCTCTGACAGACGCAGCCCCGCACCGTACATCACCTCCAGCATCGCGCGGTCGCGCACGGCGAGCGGATCGTTAAGGTCGATATCCAGCAGGCGGTTTACGTCGTCAACGTCGATATTTTTAGGCAGATGACGCGGGGCTTTTGGCGTGGCGATGCCTTTTGCCGGGTTGGCTTTTAAACCGCCCTGGCTCACCAGCCAGTCGAAGAAACTGCGCAGCGCTGAGAGTCTGAGCGCCAGGCTCGCCGGGCCTAACCCTTTTCTACGGCTACGCACGACAAACCCGCGTACCGTCGCAGCGTCACATTGTTGCCAGCTTTTCAGGCCGATTTCGTCGGCAATCTGCATGATGGCATCAAGCTGACGCTGGTAGTTGAGCAGCGTGATGGGGCTAAGTTGACGCTCCACGCCCAGATAGCGGAGAAAGCGCGAGACGTCAGTGGCGAGCAGTCCGTCCGTCATACGCGCTCAATCCAGCGCTCCAGCAGCTCGGGCAGCATCAGAGCGATCTCCTGCAGCAGGTGCGTGGCTTGCCCCTGCTCATAGTGATGCGCATCGCGGCTGGTAAATAACATGACCCCCAGATCGCCATCGCGCCCCATCAGCGACATCGCCACCGAGCCAATCGCTTTGGCTTCCGGTAATACCACCAGCAGCTCAGGCCCGTTCAACGGCCCCAGATAGTGGTGCTCATGGCCCAGACGCTGAATGCGCAGCGGTTCAAACGCCTGACGGCTGAGAGCCAGATGGGTAAACCCCGACGGCGCGCCAATACGCCAGCGGTCAGGGAACAGACGAATCGTTGCGCCTGCCAGACCCAGCTCGCGGGCCCAGCGGTGGAAACGGCTGAGGAACTCGTCAAGGCTGTGAGCCGACGCCAGACGCGCCTGCAGATGCAGCAGACGATAGAACAGGCTTTCGTTGGTGCTGGCCTGTTCCATCAGCAGCGTCATGTTCTCTTCAAGCTGATTGATGTGGTTGCGCGAGCGCGCCATGTGCCATTCGACCAGCGACACGGTTCCGCGAACCGGATGCGGCACGCGCATCTCTTCGACGACGCGTGCATTGCGAATAAAAAACTCAGGATTGCGCAGCAGATAATCAACAACAGCTCTGTCGTCCAGTTCCGTCACTGTTTCCTGCAGTTCTTCCCCTGGTTGTTTCATAGATGGATAAACCCGTCATAGACATGTGCCGCCGGGCCAGTCATATACAGTGGATGACCCGGTCCTTTCCAGGCGATATCAAGCCGACCGCCCGGTAATTCCACGCGAACCTCTTCTGCCAGTAACCCCTGAGAGATGCCCACGGCCACCGCAGCACAGGCACCGCTTCCGCAGGCCTGAGTCTCGCCCGCGCCTCGCTCGTAAACCCGCAGGCGGATGTGCTCACGCTTCACCACCTGCATAAAACCGATGTTCGCCCGCTCCGGAAAGCGTTCATGGCTTTCCAGTACCGGACCGAGGCTTTCAACCGCGGCGGTGTCAACATCATCAACCTGAATCACACAGTGCGGGTTGCCCATCGAGACGACGCCGCACAATACTGTCTGCTCGGCTGCACGCATAATATAGGTCTTTTCCGCTTTGTTTGCGCGAAACGGCACGACGGAGGGCTCGAAGTTAGGCTCGCCCATGTTCACGCGCACCAGTTCATCATCGGTGACGCTGAGCACCATGCGACCATTGGCGGTGCTGACGCGAATATCACGCTTGTTGGTCAGCCCTTTCAGGCGGACAAAGCGGGCAAAACAGCGCGCGCCGTTGCCGCACTGGTTAACTTCGCTGCCGTCAGCGTTAAAAATACGGTAGTGGAAATCGAGGTCGGGATCGTACGGTGGCTCGACCACCAGCAGCTGATCGAACCCCACGCCCAAGTGCCGATCCGCCAGACGACGGATCAGTTCCGGGGAGAAAAACACATTCTGCGTTACCGCGTCGACGACCATAAAATCGTTGCCAAGGCCATGCATTTTAGAGAACTGCATCATTTGCTCCATTGCGCGGGTACAGAACGTTATCGTCAGAGATTAACCTGAGTCGGGCCACCGTTGTCGCCACGGTCGTTAGTATTTGGCGTGGAAGACTCAATGCCGCTGTTAACAGGTTTCGTCGGCGGCGGTGCGGTTTTATCCGCAGGTGGAAAGTACAGTGGTCCCTTCAGTCCGCAGCCAGTCAGGCTAAACAGCGTGATGAGAACGGCAAGCGTTCGGAAAGCGTTTTTCATTATAAAGTTGCCCGTAAGTTCAAATCTGTTTCTATCATCGCAGGAGAAGACACAAAAGCAAGAGTTTGCCGCTTTCCTGCAACGGGAATTATTTAGGGTTATACTGCCGGCATCACGAAAAACAGGAACAAAACCATGAACGACAGTGAATTCCATCGCCTTGCCGACAACCTGTGGATGACCATCGAAGAACGTCTTGACGACTGGGACGGCGACAGCGATATCGATTGTGAAATCAACGGCGGCATTCTGACCCTGAGCTTCGAAAATGGCAGCAAAATTATTATTAACCGCCAGGAGCCGCTTCACCAGGTCTGGCTGGCCGCTAAACAGGGCGGCTATCATTTCGATCTGAAAGACGGGGAATGGGTTTGCGACCGTAGCGGCGTACCGTTCTGGGATCTGCTGGAACAGGCGGCGACCGCGCAGGCGGGTGAGGTCGTGAGTTTCAGGTAGTTTTGTTGCCGCCACCCGGCAACAGCGACTCGAACCGTAGGCCGGGTAAGCGTTAGCGCCACCCGGCAAAAAGGATCAGGAGAAATACTGCTGCAACAGCGGCGCGGTTTCCTGATTGGCAGGCGCGGCAGGCGTTACGGCCTGGGTCCGGAACGGGATCACCTGCGTACGACCGTCGACGTTCACAATCTGGTAGAACTGCGGCAGGTTAAAGTTGATAAAGCTTGAGCCGTAGGTGAAACGGTCATGCGAAGAGGAGTAGAAGCGGCTGACGTCGCGCACCAGCTCCTCTTTACTGCCTTCACAGTGGTGATATACCTCGGCACGGTTGGTTTCATCCAGAATGTAGATGTTGAACCCGGCATCCTCGCCCGACTCTTCAAAGAAGAACTGAATAATCCCTTCACTGGCGAATCCGTCCACCACCTGCGGCAGCTTAACGTGGTTGGTTTCCACCTGCACCGACAGGCCGTGCAGCTTGTTGTGTGAAATCGCGCCGTAGAACTCGATGGCGTTTTCCAGCTTCTGTACCGACACGTTCAGGCGCTCGAAGAACAGGCCCCAGGTCTGGCCGGAGACGCGCAGCGCTTTAAAGCGTCCGGTTTCCTGGCGGGTACTGGAGAGACGCAGTTCGATACACTCAGAGACCAGCTGCTGCACGCGGGTACGAATTAAACCGCGCAGGTGCTGGCTGTAGCAGAACACTTCAACGCTGTCCGGCGGCGCGGCATCCTGGTGCATCTTGCCGAGAATGGTTTTCAGCGCTTCGATCATTGCCTGCTCGCCGTTGAAATGCAGGGTACGCACTTCGTTCCACGAGTTGCGGTACAGCAGATCCACGCTGCCCACCAGGCAGTTTTGCTGCTCGCCAAAGCTAAAGACGTCCAGCTTGCGGAAGTCAAAGTGCACCACCTGATTGCGGAAGGCCGCCGTCGGGTCGTATTCCAGGTTGACGATAATCGCCAGATGACGAATCTCGCATGGACTGTAGAGCGCTTTCGGCGTTGGGGCAGGCAGACGCAGCGGGAAGTGGTGCGACACATCCGCGACCATCTCCTGCAGCTTAGCGAGATCAACCACCTCGTTGCCTTTGATAAACAGGCGCGTGCGCGAGGTCAGCAGGCCGTTAAACCAGGCCCAGGCCACCAGCTTGTTCAGGTAGCGGTTATATTCCAGCGGCTGATGGCTGACGATCGAATCCATGCTTGGCGCACGGTTATACAGATACCACCCGGTGCGGTTTGCGCGGCCCGGCGGCACATAGATAAAGGTCAGGTTCGGTTCTGACAGGTCTGGCGAAATCTGCGGGTTAACCAGGGTGACTTTACCCGGCAGCGCTTCAAACGCAGCGTACAGCTTACGGGTCAATACCCCGATGTCCTGCGGGCTGGCGGAAACGCTGAGGTTGTTACGACGCGCAAAGCGGATCAGGTTACGGTAGCTTTGCATCATCGCATCGAGCAGTTCGTTGTGCGCTTCACGCACCTGATCGATTTTCCAGTTGGCCCGGTTGTCGAGCATGGACAGACGCGCTTCGTCCCATCCCCACTCTTTCACTAACTGACTGACCACTTCACGACGCCAGCCCACGCAGGCGCGCTCGCGGCTCAATTTCTCACAGACTTTGAGATAAAAACATCGACGCACCAGATCAAGACGCGTGTGGTCATCAATGGCTTTCAGGTATTCGGTAACGCGCTCCAGCATCATGCAGTAGGCGTCCAGCCCGAAAGAGACGATCTCCCCATCGTGCAGACGCTGTTTGATGTCTTTCGCCAGCAGGCGCGGCGTGGGGTATTCCCAGGAATAGGCTTCCAGCAGCAGCGTTTTCAGCACCGCTTTGTACGGTGAGTCGATACTCTTATAGAGCTGCCAGAGGCTTGCGCCAAAATACTCTTCTGCTGACAGAGAGCTCAGGCCGCCGAGATCCAGCCATTCGTTTGGCGTCAGTACGCCCTGCGCGTAAAGCGACATGACGTAGTCATCGTAATGCTCTTCTTCTTCACACGGGACCATATTCCACAGAATACGCTTCCCGGCCAGGCGCACAGCAGTACGATAAAATTCATCCAGCAATAAGATGTGCTGAGTCGAGCCGCAGTCCTCACCACCCAGACTGCCGCTTTCGTTATGGCGGAAACGGTTTTCATCAATCAGGAAGAAGCTCACTTCCACGCCGAGCGAGGCCGCCCAGCTCTCCAGCAGGCTGCACTTGCGTTGCAGCAGCTGACGCTCGTCGTTATCGAGCCAGGACTGATGACAGACCCAGATGTCCAGGTCCGAAGAACAGCTTTGACCTACCGATGAGGTGCTCCCCATAGAGTAAACGCCGGTAATCGGCAGTTCACCTTTTGGAGATTCCTGTGGCGGCATGCCGCGGTAGAGTTCCAGCTCGTTCAGATAATGCTGTTGGGTTTCATCAGGCGTGAAAAGGCAAATGCCCTGGGGAACGTTACCGTCAAGGTAGCCAGGCATTAGCGGATGGTGATAGTGCAATAATGTCGGCAGCAGACTGTATACCTGCTGGAAAGCAGGGCCCATAGCAGCAAGCGCGCGATCCACACGCAGTTGATTTATGGCATCCAGTCTCTGTTTCAGAGTCTCAATATAGAGGTACAAGACGTATCGCCTGATGTTTCCGGGTGTCGCAAGCTATTCAAAACACGAATAACAGCGGACCCGCAGTATTTCAAAAAGATAACCGTTACCCTTTTTCGCCCTTATCATTTTTGGTGGTACCGACGAAAAAATGGTCTAAAACGTGATCAATTTAACACCTTGCCGGTTGACCGTAAAGAAAGATGCGCTACATACAAGTGTAGCACCGTTCTGTACGTGTAAATTCCTGAATACGGCTATGGCTGACGAATACGCCGCCTTGTCCCTCTCACGCTTCATCAACCGTAAAACTGCCATCCCAGAGTCAACAATGTTAGGATGGTTAGCGATTGATAATGACGGTAACAAGCATGTTAGACAATGTTTTGAGAATTGCCACACGCCAAAGCCCTCTCGCGCTCTGGCAGGCACATTATGTGAAGCAGTGCCTTGAAGCCTGCCACAGCGGATTGCGCGTCGAGCTGGTGCCGATGGTCACGCGCGGTGACGTGATCCTCGATACGCCCCTGGCGAAAGTGGGCGGCAAAGGCCTGTTTGTCAAAGAACTGGAACTGGCATTGCTTGAGAACCGCGCCGATATCGCCGTACATTCGATGAAAGACGTGCCCGTCGAGTTCCCGGAAGGGCTGGGGCTGGTGACCATCTGCGAGCGCGAAGATCCGCGCGATGCGTTTGTCTCTAACCACTATGACTCCCTCGACGCGCTGCCAGAAGGTAGCGTGGTTGGCACGTCCAGTTTACGCCGTCAGTGTCAGCTGGCGGAGCGTCGTCCTGACCTGATCATTCGCTCGCTGCGCGGTAACGTCGGCACGCGTCTGGGCAAGCTGGATAACGGCGATTACGATGCCATTATCCTCGCCGTTGCCGGCCTGAAGCGTCTGGGGCTGGAGTCGCGCATTCGCGTGGCGTTGCCGCCAGAGCTGTCGCTGCCGGCCGTGGGCCAGGGTGCCGTCGGCATTGAGTGCCGTCTGGACGATGCGCGTACCCGCGAACTGCTCGCACCGCTGAACCATGACGAGACCGCTATCCGCGTAAAAGCCGAGCGTGCAATGAATACCCGCCTCGAAGGGGGATGCCAGGTACCGATTGGCAGCTATGCTGAATTAACAGAAGGCGAACTGTGGCTGCGCGCGCTGGTGGGTGCCCCGGACGGTTCGCAGATGGTACGCGGCGAACGTCGCGGTAAAGCGCAAGATGCCGAGCAGCTTGGCGTGTCGCTGGCTGAAGAGCTACTGGATAACGGCGCCCGCGAGATTCTGGCTGACGTTTATAATGGAGAGCCCCCTGCATGAGTATTCTCGTCACCCGCCCTTCTCCCGCAGGAGAGCAGTTAGTGAGCCGTCTGCGCGCACTGGGGCAGGTGGCCTGGAGTTTTCCGCTCATTGAATTCTCCCCCGGTCGGGAGCTCTCTGCGCTCGCCGACCAGATGAATACCCTTCAGGAAGGCGACCTGCTGTTTGCGCTGTCGCAACATGCCGTGGAATTTGCCCACGCACAGCTGCAACAGCAGGGTTTGACCTGGCCAACCGCCCCCCGCTATTTCGCGATTGGCCGCACAACGGCGCTGGCGCTGCATACCGTAAGCAGCGCGGACGTTCGTTACCCGTTAGATCGGGAAATCAGTGAAGTCTTGCTACAATTACCTGAATTACAAACTATTGCCGGAAAGCGTGCGCTCATTTTGCGCGGTAATGGTGGCCGCGAGCTGCTGGGTGAAACGCTGCGTGAACGTGGTGCAGACGTGACGTTTATTGAGTGCTATCAGCGCTGTGCAAAACACTACGATGGCGCGGAAGAGGCGATGCGCTGGCACGCGCGCGGCATTAATACGCTGGTGGTCACCAGCGGTGAAATGTTACAACAGCTTTGGTCGCTGATACCGCTTTGGTATCGCGAAAACTGGTTACTCCGCTGTCGGCTTCTGGTCGTCAGTGAGCGTCTGGCGAACCAGGCCCGGGAACTGGGCTGGCAGGATATTCGGATCGCTGATAACGCCGACAACGATGCGCTGCTGCGCGCATTACAATAACTCTCAAATGGGAAGCCATAATGACGGAACACGACAAATCCTCCGCCGTGGTTGAAGAGACCAGGGAGACTGTGGAGACGACGCCACAGCCAGAGACGACAGAGAAAACCGCTGAGAAGAAAAACGGCAGCAACAAAACGAGCCTCACGCTGAGCGCGATTGCCATCGCCATTGCGCTGGCAGCAGGGGTTGGCCTGTACGGTCTGGTGAAGCAACAGGGTGCGAACCAGACGTCCACCAGCGATGCGCTGGTGAATCAGCTCACCGCCCTGCAAAAAGCGCAGGAGACGCAGAAAACCGAGCTGGAAACAGTGATTAAACAGCAGGCCGCCGCGCTAGCCGAGGCGAACAGCAAACAGGAAGAGTTGACCAAACAGCTGGGCGACGTGCAGCAGAAAGTCGCCACGATTTCCGGCACCGATGCCAAAACCTGGCTGCTCTCGCAGGCTGACTTCCTGGTGAAGCTCGCCGGACGTAAGCTCTGGAGCGATCAGGACGTCACCACCGCCGCCGCGCTGCTGAAAAGCGCCGATGCGAGCCTGGCAGACATGAACGACCCAAGCCTCATCACTGCCCGTCGCGCGATCACCGAAGACATCGCCAGCCTCTCCGCCGTCTCGCAGGTGGATTACGACGGCATTATCCTCAAGGTGAACCAGCTTTCGAATCAGATTGATAACCTGCAGCTGGCGGATAATAACGACGACGACTCCCCGATGGATTCCGACGGTACCGAGCTTTCCAGCTCCCTGAGCGAATGGCGCATAAACCTGCAGAAAAGCTGGCAGAACTTTATGGACAGCTTCATTACTATCCGCCGTCGCGACGAAACCGCCGTGCCGCTGCTGGCGCCGAACCAGGATATCTATCTGCGCGAGAACATTCGTTCGCGCCTGCTGGTGGCTGCACAGGCCGTGCCGCGTCATCAGGAAGAGACGTACAAACAGGCGCTCGATAATGTCTCAACGTGGGTACGCGCCTACTACAACACCGATGATGCGACGACCACCGCCTTCCTCGAAGACATTGATAAGCTGAGCCAGCAGAACATCACCATGAACGTGCCGGATAAGCTGGCCAGCCAGCCGATTCTGGAGAAATTGATGCAGACACGCGTACGTAACCTGCTGGCGCAGCCGGGTGTACCTGCAGAGCCGTCGAGCGGAGCGGCACCTGCTCCGGCTCCGGCGCCTGAAAGCGCACCGCAAGGAGAGTAATGATGCTAAAAGTCCTCTTACTCTTCATCCTGCTGATCGCGGGGATCGTGCTGGGACCTATGCTTGCGGGTCATCAGGGCTATGTGCTGATCCAGACCGATAACTACAACATTGAAACCAGTGTGACGGGCTTAGCGATCATCCTGATCCTTGGCGTTGTCGTGCTGCTTGCCGTGGAGTGGATCCTGCGCCGTATCTTCCGTACCGGAGCGCACACGCGTGGCTGGTTCGTTGGCCGTAAACGCCGCCGCGCCCGTAAACAGACCGAACAGGCACTGCTTAAGCTTGCCGAGGGTGACTATCAGCAGGTTGAAAAGCTGATGTCGAAAAACGCCGACCATGCCGAACAGCCGGTGGTGAATTATCTGCTCGCTGCCGAAGCGGCGCAGCAGCGCGGTGACGAAGCCCGCGCCAATCAGCATCTGGAGCGGGCGGCGGAGCTGGCTCATGGCGACCCGATTCCGGTGGAAATTACGCGCGTTCGTCTGCAGCTGGCGCGCAATGAAAATCACGCGGCTCGCCACGGTATCGATCGCCTGCTGGAAGTCGCGCCGCGCCATCCGGAAGTGCTGCGTCTTGCCGAGCAGGCCTATATTCGTACCGGCGCGTGGGGCTCGCTGCTGGACATCATTCCGTCAATGGCGAAGGCCGAGGTAGGCGACGATGAACATCGTGATGAACTTCAGCGTCTGGCATGGATTGGCCTGATGGATCAGGCGCGCGCCGACCTGGGCAGCGACGGACTGAAAACGTGGTGGAAGAATCAGAGCCGTAAAACGCGCCAGCAGGTTCCTCTGCAGGTTGCCATGGCGGAACATCTTATTGAATGTGACGACCATGACACGGCTCAAGAGATCCTCCTCGACGGTCTGAAGCGCCAGTACGACGATCGTCTGGTGATGGTGATCCCGCGCCTGAAAACCAATAACCCTGAGCAAATCGAAAAAATACTGCGTCAGCAGATTAAAACCGTCGGTGACCGCCCGCTGCTGTGGAGCACGCTCGGTCAATCGCTGATGAAGCACGGAGAATGGCAGGAGGCGAGCCTCGCCTTCCGCGCGGCGCTGAAACAGCGTCCGGATGCCTTTGACTACGCATGGCTTGCCGATACGCTGGACAAGCAGCATAAGCCGGAAGAGGCAGCCGCCATGCGGCGCGATGGGTTGCTATTGACGCTGCAAAACAACGGTACCCAGCAGTAATTAATCAGGAGGCCAGACGGCCTCCTTTTTTACGCCCATAAAAAAACGCCTGCTATAAAAGCAGGCGTTAAAACAGGTCTGTAAGACAACATATTTGGTGCTTCACTCAACGTTATGTCCATGGTGTCTGATGAGGCCGAAGCGACATCTGTCAGTGGACGATAAGCACCGTAAATGGCTCTGCGTCATTCCTGAGTTTATGAGGCACTAAGGCGAACATAAGAGATGGAATGAGCATCTACACGCATATTATTGCACGTAACGTGCCAACATGACACCCAGAACTTTTACATGACGCAACATTTTAAGATAAAAGGAAATTATGCTGTTAATCGCCGTCTTAAGCTCTACAACGTATCGGGAAAAGACGGGAATATGTCGCCAGGAGGAGACAGCAAAACCCATAAATAGTTATTTATTTAACTTTCAATGAGTTGCATGTCGCTGGATTGCGACAATGAAAAAGGACGCTGTTGGGGAATGACGACAGGGATGAGAAGTCGCAGAAAACAAAAAACCCCGCCGAAGCGGGGTTCAAAATTGGTCGGCGAGAGAGGATTCGAACCTCCGACCCACTGGTCCCAAACCAGTTGCGCTACCAAGCTGCGCTACTCGCCGATGTACTGCTTTTTTGAATTTTTAGTTCAATTCATTTAAAAAGTCGTGGTGCGAGGGGGGGGACTCGAACCCCCACATCCAAAGGACACTAACACCTGAAGCTAGCGCGTCTACCAATTCCGCCACCTTCGCAATTCACAACTCTTTCAAATAATGGGGTGGCTAATGGGATTCGAACCCACGACAACTGGAATCACAATCCAGGGCTCTACCAACTGAGCTATAGCCACCACTGTATTCTTTCACGCGGTACTGACTACTTCTCAGACCACCGCAGCTCCAGCACCGGGTTAATGGTGCGCCCGACAGGATTCGAACCTGAGACCTCTGCCTCCGGAGGGCAGCGCTCTATCCAGCTGAGCTACGGGCGCTTAGCGCCGTTGCGGGGCTGGATATTACGTACCTCCGTCCCCGCTGTCTAGTGCTTTTTTGAAAAAAATGCGCGTTTGGTTATGGTTTGCACATTTTGCCGCTTATTCCTCCACTTTCTGCGTGGTGGCATGGCGGCCCAGGCCAAAAAGCTTATATGCAGCCGTTACAGCCGCAAGGAAGATCACCCCGACAAACAGCGACATGCGGGTATCTTCATTAAAGTACATCCCGATTAATACGCAAATCAGGAACGCCATCGTCAAATAGTTCGCATAGGGGAACAGAATTGAGCGGAACGGATGGCTTTCAATCGCCTTTTTATGCGCTTGACGGAAACGCAGCTGGCTGATGAGGATAACAAACCACGGCACCATGCCCGGCAGTACGCTGGCGCTGTAAACGTAAACGAACACACGCTGCGGGTTAGGAATGATGTAATTCAGGCAAGAGCCAATCAACAGGATCACAATGGAGACCGCTACCCCCGCCACCGGCACGCCGACACGTGAGACTTTGCTCATCGCCGCAGGCAGCTGGTTGTTCTTCGAGAGCGCATAGAGCATACGCCCACAGCTGTACATCCCACTGTTACAGCCTGACAACGCTGCCGTCAGGACCACAAAGTTGATGATACCCGCCGCCGCCGTGATACCAATTTTGGCGAAGGTTAATACAAACGGGCTCCCCGTCGTGCCAATTTCGTTCCACGGGAAGATGGTCACGATGACGAAGATCGCGCCCACATAGAAAATCAGGATACGCCACAGTACTTTGCCCACCGCGCTACGCAGCGTGACCTGCGGGTTTTTCGCTTCACCGGCGGTAATACCGATCAGCTCCACGCCCTGATACGAGGCCACAACGATACACAGCGCCGTCAGGAAGCCCTTCCAGCCGCCGGCAAAGAAACCGCCGTTTTCGGTCAGGTTGCCAAAGCCGATAGCGTGTCCACCGTTGCCAAACCCGAAGAAAATCACGCCCAGGCCAACGACAATCATCACGATAATCGTGGTGACTTTGATCATTGCGAACCAGAACTCAATTTCACCGTAAAGGCGCACGGCAGCCAGGTTTGCCAGCGCCACCAGCCCCACGGCAATGA
Organism: Enterobacter asburiae; assembly: GCF_008080435.1. Classification (GTDB taxonomy): domain Bacteria; phylum Pseudomonadota; class Gammaproteobacteria; order Enterobacterales; family Enterobacteriaceae; genus Enterobacter; species Enterobacter asburiae_C. The sequence goes on from NZ_VRKN01000018.1 coordinate 48,366, forward strand.
GCGCGGGTATCCACTGGACCATGTCCGGGAACCAGAACTGGACGTAGACCCCTATCGCGGTGATCTCTGAGATGCCCACCGCCATCCACATAAACCAGTATGACCAGGCCGTCAGGTAGCCGAAGAACGGGCTCATATAACGATGCGCGTAAACGGCGAAGGAGCCGGTTACCGGCTCCAGGAAGAGCATTTCGCCCATGGAACGCATAATGAAGAAAACAAACAGCCCGGCGATAATATACGCCAGTAATACGGAAGGGCCTGCCCATTTGAGCGTACTTGCGGAACCCATAAACAGGCCCACGCCGATAGTGCCGCCCAGCGCTATCAGTTCAATATGACGAGCTTCCAGCCCACGCTGTAGCTCCGGTTGTTTCTCTGCCATAGATCCTCGATTGTGTTTGCTGTTTCCCGGCTTAATACCGGGTATTGTTTTTTAGGGGTACTAAAATACGGAGCGAATGGTTTCCTAAAATTTGCCAAATGGCAAACGATGCATTAAAAAAATGAATGCATTGCACAGATTATCAGCAGTTTTGCAGGCGAGTTGCAGCGCGAATAGCATATCGCGCTACATTTTGATTACATTTTCCCGGTGTAATGCCAGGCAAGGTAGCGAAGCAGACGGATCTGTCGTTTAATACGCGTCGGTTGCGATAGCAGGCGGTACAGCCACTCCAGCCCCAGATTTTGCCAGACCTTGGGTGCACGCTTAACATGGCCGGTAAAGACGTCGTACGTGCCGCCGACGCCCATGTAGAGCGCATCCGGACAGACCAGACGGCAGTCACGCATCAGGATCTCCTGGCGCGGGGAGCCCATCGCCACGGTGACAATTTTCGCCCCGCTGTCGCGAACGCGCTCAAACAGAGCCTGCCGATCTTCCGGTTTGAAGTAACCGTCCTGGCTGCCGACAATATTAACATTCCATTGACGACGCAGTTTCTCCTCCGTCTGGGCCAGTATCTCCGGCTTCCCGCCAATCAGGAACACGGGCGTACCCTGCGCACCTGCGCGGGCCATAAGCTGCTCCCAGAGATCGGCCCCCGCCACGCGGGAAACATTAGCGTCAGGATACTTTTTACGGATAGAGCGGACCACGCTGATCCCGTCCGCGTATTTAAATTCAGCCGCTTCAATCAGGCTTTTGACTTCCGCATTATCCTCAACCGCCAGCATTTTTTCCGCGTTGATGGCGACAAGCGTACCGGACTTCATCTGGCCGTCGGCGAACAGAAAATCCAGCGCGTGCTGCATGTCGCGCCAGCCAATAAGCTGCAGACCACGTAGCGCATAGCGCGGTGCAGAAATTTTATCAGTCATTACTATCCTTACTCAGACTTGCGACAGCGTTGTGCTGCCCTGCCGCTCGCGCTTGTGCACAAGCCCTGCGCTGTCAAACAGCCAGTACAACAGTTTGGCCAGTAACAGGCAGACGCCGAAAACGACCATGAAGAACACCACGCGCGAAACGAACGAATCCAGCCCTTCGCGCGCCAGAACGATCATATTGAAAATGGCACCAAAGCAGAAACTGTGCAAAATGGCGGCTTTATAGCGGTTGGTCTCTTCGTTGCCACGCACGTAAAGCCAGTCAAACCACTTGATAATCAGCCCCACGGCAACCGCCCCAGGCAGAATGAACCATGCCCCCCCCATCACCACCAGGGAACCAATCAACGTTGGCGAGATTGCCAGACCGGAATGGTTGTTCAGCACTTCCCAGGTAAAGTAATTTGCCGTGTTAAGCACCACGCCAGGCCGGTCCGGCCATAGCCAGGAAGGGATAAAGACGTAGAAGTCGCGAACAATCGGCGCCAGCCCCTGGAAATCAATCTTGTCGTAGTTTTGCAGCAGCAATGCCAGGTTTTCCCACGGCGAGAAGGTATCGCGCGTCAGGTAGAGGAACGTGTAAAACGCCTCATCGCCCGCCACGTTCATCCCGTAGCGCTTCAGCGCCAGCCAGAACATCCCCACAATACCAAACACGCCTGCCGCAACCAGCATCCACAGAGAGATCCAGCCGCGGATGATGCCGATAAACAGGAAGATGGCGAAGGCGATGATAATGTTCGCGCGCGTACCGCCCACAATCATATAGGTCAGGATGCCAAACGCGACGGTGCTGACCAGGAAGAACAGCCACGCTTTGCTGTCCTGTCGCAGGAAGAAGATCACCAGCATCGCCGGGATGAAGAAGTAGAAGAAACGCTTAAGCGCCACGCCCGAGACTTCGGCCGAAAAAATCTGGCTGTAGGAGTGGAGCTTAAACAGCAGGAAGCCGTTATGCATGAAGAAGATACCGACGCTGACCAGGGCGATGGTCATCAGCATCACCCACGTCAGGTGGGTCTCCACCCGATTCATGGTAAAAAGCGCCCGACGCGGGGCAGCAGCCTGCGCTGAGCGCAGACGCGTTTTATAGGTGACATAGTAGACCGCATAGAAGCAGGTCGCCGCCAGAAGCGCCTGGAGCAGGATTTCCGGCGGCGCGACGCTCACGTCAAAACGGAAGACCAGAATGCTGGTAAGCGGGAAGCCGAAAAAGAAGGTCAGCAGAAACAGTAACGAGAAAAACACGTTAAAGTTGAAACGCACCCGGCGGAATTCAAACCAGGTAAGCGTGGCGATAAACAGGGTGCTCAGAAGCCAGACAACCAGTAAGCCGCTGAATTGCAACTGACTCATGCTTTGTCTCCTGACGCAATACGCAGCGCGCGATGCCACGGCGTGAGGTAATTTGGGCTGAAAAAATCGATGCTATTTTTATCCACCAGCGTGAGCTGGCGCTGAGCTTCGCGTACCACCTCGACATTTAGCGTGTCTGAGGTAAACAGCACCGGAATATGCTGCTCGGCCATGTCCTGCCAGAACGGGTTGTCGCGGTTGAGCACGCACGGTACACCCGCCTGAATCAGCAGACACAGTGTGCCAATTCCCTGCTGTCGGGCAAAGATGAAATAGCCAAGATCGCATTTTCTCAGCAGTGCAAGATATTCATCAAATTCCAGCTTATCGCTGAGGATATGCAGATTCTCTGCGCTAAACAGCGCAAGTCCCTGCTGGCGAACCTCTTCAATGTAGGCGTCGTTGTTGGCGGGATAGCCCATCGGCACCACCACGTTCACCGTGTCGCCAAACTGCTGATGTACCGCCCTGAGCGCCGCAACATGTTCGTTACTGCGATCGCCGGAATTCCCCACCAGGATCGTTAGCTTGCCTTCACGCACCGTGTCATTCGCCATGGCGTTCAGCGCCGGATCCATGCGGGTTGGGAAATAGAGTAGTTCTGCGCGTACGTTCGGGTGCTGTTTAGCAAAATAGTTGAGATCGCCACGGGTGGCAAAAACACAGCCTACGCGCCCCTGCGCCATGCGGCGCAACGGATAGAAAAGACGGAATTTCCAGCCGCGGGAGACTTCGTAGAGATCGGCTCCCCAGATATGCCAGCTGCACTGGGAGGGTTTAATCCCCCCGCTGAGCAGTGCCAGCCACAGGCCGGTATTGAACTGCCCGTGGAAAAAGAAACGTTGCTTACGATCCGCTTTGGCTTTGGCTACGACCGCCTTCGCCAGTGAGGCCTTATCTGGCCAGAAGCGAACAGTTAGCGCCGGAAATGCTGCGCTCAGGCCCTTATCCTGACCTGCAACCATAAACTCACGCGCATCAGGATTACCCGATGCCAGCTCGTCGTTGAAGAACCGCAAAACGGTCTGGTTATGGTGTGGGATATCCGATCCCAGGATGTGAATCAGTGCAGTCATGCGCGTTTACGCCACAATAAAAATACGCCGCAACAGGCGACGAAATAAACGATATAGGTTGCCATGTAGGCCTGAGCCGCCCCCAGCGCACCGTGCGCAGGTATCAGCCAGTGTGAAAAGGCTGTCAGTAACGCAAACTGGCTAATTTCCGCCAGGATATACAGCCGCAGGGACGCTTTTGCAATCACCAGATAACCGAAAACGTAAGCACCCACTTTCAGCACATCACCCACCAGCTGCCAGGCAAAGAGATCGCGCATGGCGGTGAACTTCGCCGAGAACAGCAGCCAGATGGCGACATCGCGCAATAACCAGACGGTCAAGCTGGCAGCCGCGACGGCCGGCAACACAAAGCGCAGCGATCGGAAAATCTCGCGCGTTATTTCTTGTCTGGACGTCAGTCGCGATAAGGTTGGCAGCAAGTAAACGCTAAAGGAAGCCGTAATAAACTGGAGATAGGCGTCGGAAATACTGCTTACGCCCTGCCAGATCCCCACTTCATCCCAGCTATAATGCGCCGCCAGCAGGTTTCGCATCATCACGTAGGCCACCGGCAGCGTGACGGAGGTGATGAGCGCCATCAGGGTAAACTTACCCAATTGGCTGGCAAGCACCTTATCCCATTGCGGTTTCAGGTAGCTCAGTGGGATAACGCCCCGACGCATCAGCATGAACGCTGCAGGCATAACAACCAGTGCCGGGACCAGCGCCAGCCCCAGCAGTGCGCCTTCATAGCCGCCCAGGCGATAGCAGAAGTAATAGGCAATCACGCCGATGACGCTGCCCAGAATTAAAGCAAGCGCGTTCCCGGCAGCATCACGAAAACCTTTCATCAGCGCCAGCAGCAGGTTAGCCCAGGCAATGCCCATCTGAACCAACGCGACCAGACGCACCAGCCCCTGGTAATGGGTGTGACCGAACAATCCCTGGCTGATGGGCGCCGCTGCCAGCAGAAAGACAATCGCCATCAGGGTCGAAAAACCCGTGACCATCGCCGAAGCGGTGCCCACCACCCTGCGCAGTTGAGCCGCATCATCATGGTACTGAGCAACGTATTTGGTCACGCCGTTGAAGATACCGGCACCGGCCAGCACCCCAAGGACGGTGACAAGCTGGCGGAAATTACCCGCCAGCCCCACACCAGAGGGGCCAAATGAGACGGCCAGCAACTTGACGACCAGCAGCCCGGCGCCAATTTTTACAAGCGTGGACGCGGCGGTCCACACCGATGCTTTTGCCAGAGACATATCAGCCGAAATAACTCAGAAGGGTATTAATCACCGTACGCTGGTTAACAGGCGCGAGGTTGTAGAACAGTGGCAGGCGAAGCAAACGCTCACTTTCTTTGGTAGTGTAGCGGTCTTCACCCACAAACGTGCCAAACGCTTCTCCGGCCGGGCTGGAGTGCAGCGGGATATAGTGGAACACCGCCATAATTTCGGCCTCTTTCAGCCAGGCGATGAGCTGGCTGCGGTCGTCGTTATCGCGCAGCTTGATGTAGAACATGTGCGCATTGTGGACGCAATCTGCCGGGATGGTTGGCAGTTCAATACGCCCGGCTTTGGCCAGAGGTTCAAGCGCATCGTAATACGTTTGCCACAGTGAAAGACGCTGCAGGTTGATACGTTCCGCCGCTTCCAGTTGCGCCCACAGGTACGCCGCCTGCAGATCCGCCATCAGATAGCTGGAGCCGATATCGCGCCAGGTGTATTTGTCTACCTGGCCCCGGAAGAACTGGCTGCGGTTGGTGCCTTTCTCGCGGATCACTTCCGCACGCTCCACGAGAGCCCGGTCGTTAATCAGCGTCGCGCCACCTTCTCCGCCCGCCGTGTAGTTTTTGGTTTCGTGGAAGCTAAAGCAGCCGATGTGGCCGATAGTGCCCAGCGCGCGTCCCTTGTAGGTGGACATCACGCCCTGCGCGGCATCTTCCACCACGAACAGATTATGTTTTTTGGCGATGGCCATGATGGTGTCCATTTCACAAGCCACACCCGCGTAGTGAACCGGCACGATCGCGCGCGTTTTGTCGGTGATCGCTGCTTCAATCAGCGTCTCATCAATGTTCATGGTATCCGGGCGGATATCCACAAAGACGATTCTCGCTCCGCGCAGAACAAAGGCGTTCGCCGTGGAAACGAAGGTATAGCTCGGCATAATCACTTCATCACCGGGCTGGATATCCAGCAACAGTGCCGCCATTTCCAGCGATGCCGTACAGGACGGGGTCAGCAGCACTTTGGCGCTGCGAAAACGCTGTTCCATCCACTGCTGACAGCGACGGGTAAAACCACCGTCACCACAGAGTTTGCCGCTGCCCATGGCAGACTGCATATAGTCGAGTTCAGTTCCGACAACGGGTGGTGCGTTAAATGGAATCATCTTGTCACCTGTATAACCAGTAGGCGGTGGCGTCGATGTTGGCACCACTCGCAATATAACGTTTAAGCGCGGCGGTGTTGCCCAGTTGGGTCGCTACCCGCAGCGTCACAAGCTGTTGCTGCTGCGCCCAGTGCAGCGCCGCCTGCATGAGTTTCTCCCCCATGCCGCGCCCGGCTAATAAGCCAATACGCGCCTCGTGCTCGTTGAGCTTACGCAGCGAGACGAACCCCTGGATCTGACCGTCCCCTGCACGGAAAACCAGGCAGACGTGGTCAAAGGTGCCTTTGACCGCATTCTCTATCCACTGGGCATAGAAACGCCCGCTATCGTCAGGTGCATACCAGGGCGCGCGAAAGCGGCTCTGTGCAAACGCCTGGGCCGCCATCTGACGCAGCACGGGGATGTCCTGTTCCGTTGCAATTTCCGCGCCGGACGCCTCGTGCCGGGTGACGGTAATGGAAAGGTCTACCTCACCTTCAACCAGCTGAAAGCCGTGTTGCTGGAGCGCGTCAAGCAGATCGGCACGCTCCGCCGGGATCTTAGCCTGCACCCGTTGCCAGGCGATAAAATCCGATTCGGCCAGCACCGGCGCGTCATCGCGCAGACGCACGATGGCCGACGGCAGGCCGAAAAAGGCACTCTCCCACTGCAGGGACTCGAGTACCCCATTCAGGCTGTTCAACGCCAGACACCTTTGGTATCCACAATATACTGCTGACGAACGGCATCACCGGACGTCGCTTTAAACTCTTTATGATCCACCAGCAGCACCAGCACGTCCGCCGTCGCCAGCGCGTCGTCCAGCGCCGTCAGCGTGCAGTGCCCCGCCAGTTTTGCCGGTAGTTCATGAATATTCGGCTCAACCACCAGCGTTTCACCCTTGTGCCATTCGGCAATCATCTCAGCAATTTCCATTGCCGGGCTTTCACGCAGATCGTCAATATTGGGTTTAAATGCCAGACCAAAGCAGGCAATTTTCAGCTCGCTGGCGCGCTTGCCGCTCTCTGCCAGACAATCCGCTACCGTCGCTTTAACCTGATTGAGCACCCAGTGAGGCTTGCTGTCGTTCACTTCACGCGCGGTGCGAATCAGACGCGCCTGTGCCGGATTTTGCGCCACGATAAACCACGGGTCGACGGCGATACAGTGTCCGCCCACGCCCGGGCCAGGCTGGAGAATGTTTACACGCGGATGGCGATTCGCCAGGCTAATCAGCTCCCAGACGTTAATCCCCTGATCGGCACAGATCAGCGACAGTTCGTTCGCAAAGGCGATATTGACGTCGCGGAAGCTGTTTTCCGTCAGCTTGCACATCTCGGCGGTGCGGGAATTGGTTACCACACACTCGCCTTCCAGGAAAATCTTGTACAGCGCGCTGGCACGTTCGGAACAGACGGGCGTCATACCGCCAATGACGCGGTCGTTTTTAATCAGTTCGACCATGACCTGGCCCGGCAGCACGCGCTCCGGACAGTAGGCGATGTTGATATCCGCTTGCTCCCCCGCCTGCTGCGGGAAACGTAAATCAGGGCGCGCGTCGGCCAGCCACTGTGCCATCTGCTCGGTAGCACCGACCGGAGAGGTCGATTCCAGGATCACCAGCGCCCCTTTCTTCAGCACAGGTGCGATGGATTTTGCCGCCGCCTCGACGAACGCCATGTCGGGTTCGTGGTCGCCTTTAAAGGGCGTTGGAACGGCAATCAGGTAGGCATCCGCTTCAACTGGGGTCGTGCTGGCACGCAGGAAACCTCCTTCAACCGCCGCTTTCACCACGCGGTCAAGATCGGGCTCCACAATATGAATTTCGCCACGGTTAATGGTTTCCACCGCGCGTGCGTTGATATCCACACCGACAACCTGTTTTTGACGAGAGGCAAACGCCGCCGCGGTGGGCAAGCCAATGTAGCCAAGACCAATGACAGAGATGGTAGTAAAACTCATAGCGATACCCGATTGTGTTTAAGTGCATGCAAAATACGACCACAAGCCTGCCCGTCTCCATACGGATTATGGGCCCGGCTCATCGCCTGATACGCTTCATCGTCGTGCAGCAGGCGCGTGACCTCTTCGACAATGAGCTGCGCGTTGGTACCGACCAGACGTACCGTACCGGCTTTGACGGCTTCCGGACGTTCGGTCGTTTCACGCATCACCAGCACCGGTTTGCCGAGGGATGGCGCTTCTTCCTGAATACCGCCGGAATCGGTGAGGATCAGCCAGGCATGGTTCATCAGCCAGACAAACGGCATGTAATCCTGAGGTTCAATCAGAAGGACATTTTCGACGTGGCCCAGAATACGGTTAACCGGCTCGCTGACGTTAGGATTAAGGTGTACTGGATAGACAATCTGCACATCGTCGTTCTGCGCGGCGATTTCAGCCAGCGCATGGCAGATTTGCTCAAAACCCCGGCCAAAGCTTTCGCGTCGGTGGCCAGTGACCAGAATGGTTTTTTTGCCGTTGTGGAGGAACGGATAGCGGGCAGCGAGCTCTTTCTGTAGATCGCTGTTTGCCAGGACGCGGTCACGTACCCAAATTAACGCGTCAATGACCGTATTGCCGGTCACAAAGATTTTATTATCGGCGATATTTTCACGCAGCAGGTTCTGACGCGAGTTTTCCGTTGGCGCAAAGTGGTACATCGCCAGATGGCCCGTTAACGTGCGGTTGGCCTCTTCCGGCCATGGAGAATAAAGATTGCCGGTACGCAGACCCGCCTCAACATGCCCCACGGGAATTCGCTGGTAAAACGCGGCCAGACTTGTCGCCACGGTAGTGGTGGTGTCACCATGCACCAGCACCACGTCGGGCTTGAATGACTCCAGGATCGGCTTGAGATCTTGCAGTATGCGGCAGGTTATTTCCGTCAAACCTTGCCCTGGTTTCATAATATTGAGGTCATAATCCGGGACGATGGAGAAGAGCGTTAAGACCTGGTCGAGCATCTCACGGTGCTGGGCAGTGACGCACACTTTCGCTTCAATATCAGGATCGCTGGCCAGCGCATGAACCAAAGGCGCCATCTTAATGGCCTCCGGCCTGGTGCCAAATACGGTAAGTACTTTCACATCGATTCTCTTCGATTAGGCGATGAAGGCCTTAGCCTTCATCGTAAACGGCGTTCTTAGTTTGTACGACGACGCGTTAACGCCACGCCAGCACCAACGAGTGCGCCCACAATCCCCCACATGATCATCAGGAATGCGCGGCGCGGACTGTCGCGTTTTACAGGTTCTTCAGGCGTTCGCAAATAACGATAGGTCTGAAAACGCGGGTCCAGGGATGGGCCGACATTAAGCGTATTGAGCATCGCGCGATTTTGATCGTAATCAAGGTCAAAATCAGGACCGACGGCCTTCAGGTTTTCCAGACGCGCCTGCAGCATAGGGCGACCAAGAAGGAACATTTCTGAGTCAGGCAGTTCATCAGCCGGCACGTCCGTCTCAGTACGGGAAATATTGTGCTGTTCCGCAATTTTCAGCGCCTGCTCAATGTTATGCACGCGGCGACCGAAAATGGTATTCGCCACCTCTTCCTGACGTTTCACCTGCGCTTTCATCTGGATTGTACGAGCCGCCCAGGCACCTTTAAGCTCTTCGTTAAGATGACTTGCGGCACGCTGGCTGGCAAACGCGACATACTGACGCAGCAGGTTGTTGGCATCCGGTGCGGTTTCTGCAATCAGCTTGACGCTGTCATTCACGTTACGCAGCGCGTCGCCCGGCATAAACTGAATATTGTTAATCAGATCGTCCAGCAGGGCGGCATCGGCTTTGGTGTTATCAACCCGACGCTGCTTGTAGTAATCCGTCTGGGACCAGAAATCGCGGCGGGTATCCCACGAAGCCAGCTGCATCACAAACTCTTTATAGGCTTCATCCATAACGGAGGCCTGGTCTGGAGTGGCGAGACTGGCTTTGATATCCAGGTTTCGCAGGAATTGCTGCTGGGAATAGTATCCCCCGAGCATGTTAACCGTTGGTTTGTCTGTGATTGCCGTTGCGCTCCACTCTTGTTTTGCAAAGAACGTATAGGCCAGCGCTAAAAGTGCAAACCCCAGCGCGATCCCCACAATCCAAAGTTTGCCTGCCCATAACGCGCGAAACAAACCCCGAATATCCAGTTCATTCTCTGTTACCACTGATTTCGCTCCCGCCAACGGTTGAGTCATCATAGTCCCGGTTTTACTTAGTTAATGTTGTATGTTTGCCACTGTTACGACGCATCCTGCGCTTAATACGTTTAATGAAGCGTGCTACCTTCCATGCGCGCTTGATGCAGTAGCCGTAGAGAGAAAAAGCTAGCAAGAACAATACCAACATAGCCCATTCAGGCACAAAATGTGTATATTCCGCCGTCACGCCAATCCCCGCTAGAATAGCAGCCGCTAGCGTAATAAGCACAAATGCCTGCCGGGAAGTGAATCCGGCTCGCATGATCAAATGATGAATGTGCTGACGGTCAGCAGAGAAAGGACTCATCCCTTTACGCAGGCGGCGATACATAATCGCAACCATATCCATTAACGGGATGGCGATAATCCATAATGCCGTTACCGGGCTAATGGGGTGTACATCACCCTGAGTGGTTTCCAGCAAGATCCAAATGATAGTAAAGCCGATAAGCGTGCTACCCGCATCACCCATGAACACTTTATAGCGCCGGCCCAATGCGCCGAGATTTAACAGGATATAAGGCAGGATGGCCGCAATCATGGCAAAACACCACATAGCAAGGCTATATTGCCCATCGAACCATAAAATGAAACCAATTGCGGCAAATGAGACGCAGGACAGGCCTCCCAGCAAACCATCAATACCGTCAACCATGTTGAACGCGTTAATCGCCACCCACACGGCAAAAAGTGTCAGGAAATAACCGAACGGACCGAGTTCCATCTCCCAGGAGCCAAAAATATAGCCCAGGCTACTCAAGTGCAACTTAGCGAACACCATCATAGCAATAGCCACAGCAGCCTGAACGAAGGCGCGGATTTTGACGCTAATATCATAACGGTCGTCAAGAGCGCCAACCACCACAAGCACAGCCGCGCAGGTCAGGTACAGCCGGGCATGGGGGATATAGTAATCCGCGATGGCAAATGTGAAGCAGATCCCCGCGAAAACAGAGATACCCCCGACCAAAGGGATCATACCTTGATGACGTTTACGGAAGTTGGGTTTATCCACTAACCCCAGATATTTCGCCACCTTACGTGCCAGAAACAAAAAGCAGGTGGTAAACAAGAAAATACTGGTTAGTTCAGTAAACGTATCAAGTAGGTTCACAATGGATGTTCTCAACAAATGTTAGTCAAGGAAGTATAACCATCAAGGCGCTCAGCCTGAAGTTATAAAGCAAACCTCTTACAGTTCCATTTGTTTATTATTCAAGCTATTAATGTTTTTACTGTGCGAATTATCTTATTGTCGCACCGACTGGTAAAAATTGGGAGTAGATGGTACTAGCGTATAGTCCATAAAAGAAAAACGCCACGTAAAAACGTGGCGTTCGCTGGCTTTATTTGCGTTACGAGCGTTTCATCATGTCGAAGAAATCGTCGTTAGTTTTGGTCATCGCCAGTTTGTTAATGAGGAACTCCATCGCGTCAATTTCACCCATTGGATGGATGATTTTGCGCAGGATCCACATTTTCTGCAGCTCTTCCTGCGTGGTGAGCAGTTCTTCTTTACGGGTACCGGAACGGTTGTAGTCGATAGCCGGGAAGACGCGTTTTTCAGCGATTTTACGAGAAAGGTGCAGTTCCATGTTACCTGTACCTTTAAATTCTTCGTAAATCACTTCGTCCATTTTTGAACCGGTATCGATCAGCGCCGTCGCAATGATGGTCAGGCTGCCGCCCTCTTCCACGTTACGTGCGGCACCGAAGAAGCGTTTCGGACGATGCAGGGCGTTAGCATCCACACCACCGGTCAGCACTTTACCGGACGCCGGCACCACGGTGTTGTAGGCACGCGCCAGACGGGTGATGGAGTCAAGCAGGATGATCACGTCTTTCTTGTGCTCAACCAGGCGCTTCGCCTTCTCGATAACCATTTCCGCAACCTGTACGTGGCGAGATGCTGGCTCGTCAAAGGTAGAAGCAACCACTTCACCTTTAACCAGACGCTGCATCTCGGTCACTTCTTCCGGACGTTCGTCAATCAGCAGCACCATCAGCACACAGTCTGGGTGGTTATAGGCGATGCTCTGCGCGATGTTCTGCAGCAGCATGGTTTTACCCGCTTTTGGCGGCGCCACAATCAGGCCACGCTGACCACGACCAATTGGGGAAGCCAGGTCCAGAACGCGCGCGGTTAAGTCTTCAGTAGAACCGTTACCACGCTCCATGCGCAGGCGAGAGTTCGCGTGCAGAGGTGTTAAGTTCTCAAAGAGGATCTTATTGCGCGAGTTTTCAGGCTTATCGTAGTTAACCTCGTTAACCTTCAACAGCGCAAAGTAGCGTTCACCCTCTTTAGGAGGACGAATCTTACCTGAAATGGTGTCACCAGTGCGGAGGTTGAAACGGCGGATTTGGCTGGGGGATACGTAGATGTCGTCAGGGCCGGCGAGGTAGGAGCTGTCTGCAGAGCGGAGGAAACCAAATCCGTCTTGCAATATCTCCAGCACACCGTCGCCAAAGATATCTTCGCCACTCTTAGCGTGCTGCTTCAGGATGGCGAAAATGATGTCCTGCTTGCGCATACGAGCCTGGTTTTCCAGCCCCATATTTTCGCCGAGAGTGATCAGCTCAGAAACCGGCGTATTCTTTAATTCGGTAAGATTCATAATGGTGTGGGTTCTTAAACTCGGGGTGATTCTCGAACTTAATGTTGTGAATGGTATGGCAGGGTCATCCATGCCTGTTTAGCGGCCATCAACTCATGTCTGTTCGCTGTCTGGTCACAGGGAAAGAACGCAGAACTGAAACGACAAGACGGATTGAGTGACAAGCCCGGAATTTAGCCACTTCACGCACTGTTCATGTCAACAACGGGAAGTATCGGGTAAAACAAGATTCAAACAACAAGATATGTTTAAAACGAAGTCATAGCTAACTTAGCACGACTTCAGCCGGGCGTCCAGAGTTCCACATCATTTAGCCGGGAGCTCTGAACGCACAGCGGAGAAACCTTACGCCAGGTTAGCGTCCAGGAACTCTTTCAGTTGACCTTTGGACAGCGCGCCCACTTTGGTCGCCGCCACTTCGCCGTTTTTAAACAGCAGCAGGGTCGGAATGCCACGGATACCGTATTTTGGTGCGGTGCCCGGGTTCTGGTCGATGTTCAGCTTGGCAACGGTCAGTTTGCCCTGATATTCGTCGGCGATCTCATCCAGAATCGGGGCGATCATTTTGCAAGGACCACACCATTCAGCCCAGAAATCGACGAGGATCAGCCCGTCAGCCTTAAGTACGTCCGTGTCAAAACTGTCGTCAGTCAGGTGAATAATTTTATCGCTCATATATAACTCCACAGGAATAAGCCTGGTACGTTGGTTTTGTCTCCACCAACGACGTGTTGATGTCGCATTAACCAACTAAAGGTTGACTTTATTTCACCGGATACGCTTTCGTAAAGCAATAGTAAGCTGATATTCTACCACACTATGAGCAAAACACATTTAACTGAACAGAAGTTTTCCGACTTCGCGCTGCACCCGAAGGTGATTGAAGCCCTTGAAAATAAAGGGTTTCATAACTGCACGCCCATTCAGGCCCTCGCGCTGCCGCTGACGCTGGCCGGTCGCGATGTTGCCGGGCAGGCGCAAACCGGTACCGGCAAAACGATGGCGTTTTTAACGTCAACGTTTCATTATTTACTTTCTCACCCAGCGATTGCAGACCGCAAAGTTAACCAGCCGCGCGCGCTAATTATGGCTCCGACGCGAGAACTGGCGGTACAGATCCACGCAGACGCTGAACCCCTGGCGCAGTCTACCGGCCTGAAGCTGGGCCTGGCCTATGGCGGCGACGGCTACGATAAACAGCTGAAAGTGCTGGAAAGCGGTGTGGATATCCTGATCGGTACCACCGGCCGTCTTATCGATTACGCCAAACAGAACCACATTAACCTCGGCGCAATCCAGGTTGTGGTACTCGATGAAGCTGACCGCATGTACGATCTGGGCTTCATTAAAGACATTCGCTGGCTGTTCCGCCGTATGCCTCCGGCCAATCAGCGTCTGAATATGCTGTTCTCTGCAACCCTTTCCTACCGCGTTCGCGAGCTGGCGTTCGAACAGATGAACAACGCCGAATATGTAGAAGTGGAACCTGAGCAGAAAACGGGTCACCGCATTAAAGAAGAGCTCTTCTATCCTTCCAATGAAGAGAAAATGCGTCTGCTGCAAACGCTGATCGAAGAAGAGTGGCCAGATCGCGCCATTATCTTCGCGAACACCAAACACCGTTGTGAAGACATCTGGGGCCATCTGGCTGCAGACGGTCACCGTGTTGGCCTGCTGACCGGCGACGTGGCGCAGAAAAAACGCCTGCGTATTCTCGAAGAGTTTACCCGTGGCGATCTTGATATTCTGGTCGCCACCGACGTTGCTGCTCGTGGTCTGCACATTCCAGCCGTAACGCACGTCTTTAACTATGACCTGCCAGACGACTGTGAAGACTACGTACACCGTATCGGTCGTACCGGTCGTGCGGGCGCAAGCGGTCACTCGATTAGCCTTGCGTGTGAAGAGTATGCGCTGAATCTTCCAGCCATTGAGACGTATATCGGTCACTCTATCCCGCAGAGCAAATACAATCCGGAAGCGCTGTTAAGCGAACTGCCGCCGCCTAAGCGTCTAACCCGCCCACGCTCCGGCAATGGTCCGCGTCGTTCAGGCGGCGCGCCGCGTAATCGTCGTCGTTCAGGTTAAGAAAATATGCTCAGCTCCACCTCGCTTTATGCAGCAATCGATCTCGGTTCGAATAGTTTTCATATGCTGGTTGTGCGCGAGGTGGCGGGAAGCATACAAACGCTGACGCGTATTAAGCGCAAGGTCCGCCTCGCGGCGGGCCTGAGCAGCGATAATCACCTCTCACCTGAAGCCATGGAACGTGGCTGGCAGTGTCTGCGACTCTTTGCCGAGCGTCTGCAGGATATCCCGCATGCCCAAATCACCGTGGTCGCCACTGCGACGCTCCGTCTGGCGGTTAACGCCGTGGATTTTATTGCCAGAGCGCAGGAAATTCTGGGTTGTCCGGTCCAGGTTATCAGCGGTGAAGAAGAAGCTCGCCTGATTTATCAGGGTGTTGCCCACACCACGGGGGGTGACGATCGCCGCCTGGTAGTGGATATCGGCGGTGCCAGTACCGAGCTTGTGACCGGCACCGGCGCGCAGGCAACGTCGCTGTTCAGCCTGTCGATGGGCTGTGTGACCTGGCTTGAGCGCTACTTTACCGATCGGAACCTGGGGAAAGAGAACTTCGACGAGGCAGAAAACGCCGCGCGCGAAGTGTTACGCCCGGTGATGGATGAACTGCGCTATCACGGCTGGAAAGTCTGCGTGGGTGCCTCGGGTACCGTGCAGGCTCTGCAGGAAATCATGATGGCGCAGGGCATGGACGAGCGGATTACGCTTGCCAAACTTCAGCAGCTTAAACAGCGCGCCATTCAGTGCGGACGCCTGGAAGAGCTGGAAATTGAAGGCCTGACGCTGGAACGCGCACTGGTCTTCCCGAGCGGGCTGGCCATTCTTATCGCCATTTTCACCGAGCTGAATATCCAGTGTATGACCCTGGCCGGTGGCGCGCTGCGCGAAGGTCTGGTCTACGGGATGTTGCATCTGTCGGTCGATCAGGATATCCGCAGCCGTACCCTGCGCAACGTGCAGCGTCGTTTTCTGGTTGATATCGATCAGGCAGGACGCGTATCGCAGCTGGCGTCACGCTTCGCCGATCGGGTCGCGAACGCATGGGATCTTGATCATCTGAGCCGCGATTTATTGCTGAGCGCCTGTGCGCTACATGAAGTGGGGCTGAGCATTGATTTTAAGCAGGCACCGGCTCATGCAGCGTATCTGGTGCGAAACCTTGATTTACCGGGCTATACACCCGCGCAGAAAAAATTGCTGGCAACGCTGCTGCTGAACCAGACCAATGCCGTTGACCTCTCCTCTTTGCATCAGCAAAACGCCGTACCGCCGCGCGTGGCCGAGCATCTGTGCCGCCTGCTGCGCCTGGCGATTCTGTTTGCCAGCCGCCGCCGCGATGATTTGCTGCCTGCCATTAACCTGGTGGCCGATGACGAGAAGCTTTCGCTGACGCTGCCGGAAAACTGGATTGATCGTCACCCGTTAGGGGCAGAGATGATCGAGCAGGAGTGCCAGTGGCAGAGCTATGTGCACTGGGTGCTGGAAGTAAAGTAATAGGCTGAACATTGCCGGGTGGCGGCTTCGCCTTACCCGGCCTACTCATCATTATCCTTTCTCTTTGGCTTTTGCCAGCATAGCGCGAATGTTTGCCACGTTAGCCTGCCCCTTGTGCATCCGCTCTTCTGCAGTAATCACTTTGCGCTCCTGTTCCCAAATCACGTCATCCTGCGGCAGTTCCAGCAGGAAACGACTCGGCTCCGGGCGTACCAGTTCACCATACTGGCGGCGCTCTTTACACAGCGTGAACGTCAGTTCTTTCTGCGCACGGGTGATCCCCACGTAGGCCAGGCGGCGCTCCTCGTCGACGTTGTCTTCATCAATGCTGCTCTGGTGCGGCAACAATCCCTCTTCCATGCCGACCAGATACACATACGGGAACTCCAGACCTTTTGACGCATGCAGCGTCATCAGCTGAACCTGATCGGCTTCTTCTTCGCTCTCGCCGCGCTCCATCATGTCGCGCAGGGTAAAGCGGGTGACCACCTGCGTCAGGGTCATTGGCTCATCGATTTCAGAGCCTTCCAGCATTTCGGTCATCCAGCTGAAGAGCTGGTTTACGTTTTTCATGCGCATCTCAGCCGCTTTCGGGCTGGCTGAGGTTTCATACAGCCAGGACTCATAGTCGATGCCGTGGATGAGATCGCGCACTGCCGCCACCGGCTCGCGCTCCGCGAGACGCTGTACTTCGCCGAGCCAGTGGGTGAAGCGGGTTAACGAGTCATAGCCGCGTCCGGTTAACGTCTGGCTCAGCCCCATGTCGAAGCTGGCGGTAAACATACTTTTGTTGCGGGTCATCGCCCACTCGCCGAGCTTTTGCAGCGTTGCCGGGCCAATCTCGCGTTTTGGCGTATTCACGATGCGCAGAAACGCGCTGTCATCATCCGGGTTAGTGAGCACGCGCAGATAGGCCAGCAGATCTTTGATTTCTGGTCGTGAGAAGAACGACGTGCCGCCCGAGATTTTGTACGGAATGCGGTTCTGCATCAGCATCTTTTCAAAGACGCGCGACTGGTGATTGCCGCGATAGAGGATCGCGTAATCCTTATATTCGGTTTTGTTGACGAAGTGGTGCGCGATGAGTTCGCCCGTCACGCGCTCCGCTTCATGATCCTCATTGTTGGCGCTGAGCACCTTCAGCTCCGTGCCGTAGCCCAGTTCGGAGAAGAGACGCTTCTCAAATACGTGCGGGTTATTGGCAATCAGGATGTTTGCGGCCTTCAGGATACGCCCGGAGGAGCGGTAGTTCTGCTCCAGCTTAATCACCTGCAGGGCGGGGAAATCTTTGCTCAGCAGCACCAGGTTTTGTGGACGTGCACCGCGCCAGGAGTAAATTGACTGGTCATCATCGCCTACCACGGTGAAACGCGCGCGCTGCCCCACCAGCAGCTTCACCAGCTCGTACTGGCTGGTGTTGGTGTCCTGATATTCATCCACCAGCAGGTAACGGATTTTATTCTGCCAGCGCTCGCGCACCTCTTCATTACGCTGCAGCAGCAGCGTGGGCAGCAGGATCAGGTCGTCAAAGTCCAGCACATTGCACGCTTTCATATGCGCATCGTACAGACCGTAGCAGTGGGCGAAGATCCGATCCCGTTCGCCTTTGGCGATCGCCGCAGCCTGGGCCGGCGTCATCAGATCGTTTTTCCAGTTCGAGATCGTCGAGATCAGCTGTTGCAACAGCACTTTGTCATCTTCGATCAGCCCCTCGGTGAGCTCTTTCAGCAGCGCCACCTGATCGGTGTCATCGAAGAGCGAGAAGTTGGACTTCATTCCCAGCGCCGCATACTCGCGTTTAATGATATCCAGCCCCAGCGTGTGGAAGGTGGAGATCATCAGCCCGCGCGCCTCTTTACGGCCCAGCGTCTGACCGACACGCTCTTTCATCTCGCGCGCCGCTTTATTGGTAAAGGTGACCGCCGCAATGTGTCGCGCCTGATACCCGCAGTTGTGGATCAGATGGGCGATTTTATTGGTGATCACGCGGGTTTTACCCGAACCGGCCCCTGCCAGCACCAGGCATGGTCCAGTTACGAATTCGACCGCTTGTTGTTGTCCAGGGTTTAAACGCATGGGAGTGTTGCTCAATCTTCGAACGGGGTGTGGATTGTAGCAGAAAGCCGGGCGCAGATTTACCGGCTAATGATAAAGTGGAGAAATCGCGTTTAACCCGTAGAGCAGAACCATGAAAAAGACCGCAGCAGCCCTGCATATTCTGGTAAAAGAAGAGAAACTGGCCCAGGAGATCCTGGCCAAACTGGAACGCGGCATCAGCTTTGATCATCTGGCGAAGCGTTATTCTAAATGCCCATCCGGGCGCAATGGCGGGGATCTCGGCGAGTTTCAACAAGGTGCGATGGTCGGCCCGTTCGATCAGGCGGTCTTTAGCTGCCCGCTTCTGAAGCCCTACGGCCCGGTAAAAACCAAATTTGGCTACCATATCATTAAGGTGCTTTATCGCCGCTGACGCGTGGTATATTGCGCCCCGATTTATTTCAACCTATTCAAGGCACGATCATGGCAAAAACAGCAGCAGCAGTGCACATCCTCGTTAAAGAAGAGAAACTGGCTTTAGATCTTCTGGAGCAGATTAAAAACGGTGCCGACTTCGGCAAGCTGGCGAAGAAGCACTCCATCTGCCCGTCAGGTAAACGCGGCGGCGATCTGGGTGAGTTCCGCCAGGGCCAGATGGTTCCGGCGTTCGATAAAGTGGTGTTCTCCTGCCCGGTGCTGGAGCCAACCGGCCCGCTGCATACCCAGTTCGGTTATCACATCATTAAGGTACTGTATCGGAAATAAACAGCAAGGCCTTCTCAAAGAGAAGGCCTTTAATGTTTGCCCCCTCTCCCTGTGGGAGAGGGTCGGGGTGAGGGCATCAGCCCGCACCTGCGGTGTTAACCCGCTACCGCAATACGCTTCATATCGGTCATGTAGCCGCGCAGTTTGTGACCCACTTTCTCGATCTGGTGGCTGCGAATCGCTTCGTTCACATCGCGCAGCTGCGCGTTATCCACGGCACCTTCCGCAATCGCTTTGCCCAGATCGCCCGTCTGCAGAGTGGTCATAAACTCTTTCAGCAGCGGTACGCAGGCGTAAGAGAACAGGTAGTTGCCGTATTCTGCGGTGTCAGAGATCACCACGTTCATTTCGTACAGACGCTTACGGGCGATGGTGTTCGCGATCAGCGGCAGCTCGTGCAGAGATTCGTAGTACGCAGATTCTTCGATGATGCCGGAATCCACCATGGTTTCGAACGCCAGCTCAACGCCGGCTTTCACCATCGCGATCATCAGTACGCCTTTATCGAAGTACTCCTGCTCGCCGATTTTACCTTCATACTGTGGCGCGGTTTCGAACGCGGTTTTACCGGTCTCTTCACGCCAGGTCAGCAGGTTTTTATCGTCGTTCGCCCAGTCCGCCATCATGCCGGAAGAGAATTCGCCGGAGATGATGTCGTCCATATGTTTCTGGAACAGCGGCGCCATAATGGTTTTCAGCTGTTCAGACAGCGCGTAAGCACGCAGTTTTGCCGGGTTGGAGAGACGGTCCATCATCAGCGTAATACCGCCCTGCTTCAGCGCTTCGGTGATGGTTTCCCAGCCGAACTGAATCAGTTTTTCCGCGTAGGCCGGGTCAGTACCTTCTTCCACCAGCTTGTCGAAGCACAGCAGAGAACCGGCCTGCAGCATACCGCACAGAATGGTCTGCTCACCCATCAGGTCAGATTTCACTTCCGCAACGAAGGAAGATTCCAGAACGCCCGCACGGTGGCCGCCGGTGGCCGCTGCCCATGCTTTGGCAATCGCCATGCCTTCGCCTTTCGGATCGTTTTCCGGGTGAACCGCGATCAGGGTCGGTACGCCGAAACCACGTTTGTACTCTTCGCGTACTTCCGTACCCGGGCACTTCGGCGCCACCATCACCACGGTGATGTCTTTACGGATCTGCTCGCCCACTTCAACGATGTTAAAGCCGTGGGAGTAACCCAGCGCGGCGCCGTCTTTCATCAGCGGCTGCACGGAACGCACTACGTCAGAGTGCTGCTTGTCCGGGGTCAGGTTAACCACCAGATCCGCCTGCGGGATCAGATCTTCGTAGGTACCCACTTTGAAGCCGTTTTCGGTCGCTTTGCGCCAGGAAGCACGCTTCTCAGCAATCGCTTCTTTGCGCAGGGCGTAGGAGATATCCAGACCGGAGTCACGCATGTTCAGGCCCTGGTTCAGACCCTGTGCGCCACAGCCGACGATGACCACTTTTTTACCCTGAAGGTAGCTCGCGCCATCGGCAAATTCATCGCGCGCCATGAAGCGGCATTTGCCCAGCTGCGCCAGCTGCTGGCGCAAGTTCAGTGTATTAAAGTAGTTAGCCATGGGTGATACCTCGTGATGTTGTGTGTCTTATTGTTCGGTTCGCGTTTCAGCGAGAATGTACCCACATTACAACAGGAAATTTATTGCGGAAATTGATATATTCACAACGTCACATTGCAATTTTTGCAATGTAAAAAGAGGGAGTGGAATCGGTGGATTTACGCGATCTGAAAATGTTCCTGCACCTGGCGGAAAGCCGTCATTTTGGCCGCAGCGCCCGGGCGATGCACGTTAGCCCCTCCACGCTTTCACGCCAGATCCAGCGCCTTGAGGAAGACCTCGGCCAGCCGCTGTTCGTGCGCGACAACCGCACCGTCACCCTCACGGAAGCGGGTGAAGAACTGCGCATTTTTGCCCAGCAGACGCTGTTGCAGTACCAGCAGCTGCGGCACTCGATTGACCAGCAGGGGCCGTCACTTTCCGGCGAACTGCATATTTTCTGCTCCGTGACCGCCGCCTATAGCCATCTGCCGCCGATTCTCGACCGCTTCCGCGCGGCGCATCCGTCGGTTGAAATTAAGCTCACGACCGGCGATGCCTCCGACGCAATGGAAAAAGTGGTGACGGGCGAAGCGGATCTCGCCATTGCCGGGAAACCCGAAACCCTGCCGGGCGCGGTGGCATTCTCAATGCTGGAGAATCTGGCGGTAGTGCTGATTGCCCCGGCGCTGCCCTGCCCGGTGCGTAACCAGGTGTCGGTGGAAAAACCGGACTGGTCCACGGTGCCGTTTATCATGGCCGATCAGGGGCCGGTGCGCCGCCGCATTGAGCTGTGGTTCCGCCGTCAGAAAATCAGCAATCCGTCGATTTACGCCACGGTCAGCGGCCATGAGGCGATGGTGTCGATGGTAGCGCTGGGCTGCGGCGTGGCGCTGCTGCCGGAAGTGGTGCTGGAAAATAGCCCGGAACCGGTGCGCAATCGCGTGATGATTTTAGAACGCAGCGACGAGAAAACGCCGTTCGAGCTTGGCGTGTGTGCACAAAAAAAGCGGCTGCATGAGCCGCTTATTGATGCGTTCTGGAAGATATTGCCGAACCATTAGCCCGCGAGGAAGAACCTGAACGCCGGGTTGTGGGTTTCATCGTGACACTCGTAGCCCAGCTCGTTCAGACGCGTTTCGAAATCTGGCTCGTGCTCGCCCAGTTCGAACGCCGCCAGCACGCGACCGTAGTCGGTGCCGTGGCTACGGTAGTGGAACAGAGAGATATTCCAGTGCGTGCCCAGCGTGTGCAGGAACTTGAGCAACGCGCCCGGCGATTCCGGGAACTCGAAGCTGAACAGACGTTCCCTGAGCGGCTTCGATGGACGGCCGCCGACCATGTAGCGCACGTGCAGCTTCGCCATTTCGTCGTCAGAGAGATCGACCACGCTGTAGCCGCCGTCATGCAGCAGGCTCAGGATCTCTTTACGCTCCTCCACGCCGCGGCTCAGACGCACGCCGACAAAAATACAGGCATCTTTGGCATCGGCAAAACGGTAGTTAAACTCCGTCACCGAACGACCGCCCAGCAGCTGGCAGAACTTCAGGAAGCTGCCCTTCTCTTCCGGAATCGTCACCGCCAGCAGCGCTTCCCGCTGTTCCCCCAGCTCGCAGCGCTCGGAAACGTAGCGCAGACCGTGGAAGTTCACGTTGGCACCCGACAGCACATGCGCCAGACGCTCGCCGCGAATGTTGTGCTGCGCGATGTATTTTTTCATCCCCGCCAGCGCCAGCGCGCCTGACGGTTCCGCCACCGCACGCACATCCTCGAACAGATCTTTCATCGCCGCGCAGATAGCATCGCTATCAACCGTGACGATATCGTCGAGATATTCCTGGCACAGGCGGAAGGTTTCATCCCCAATGCGCTTCACCGCCACGCCCTCGGCAAACAGCCCGACGCGCGGCAGGTCCACCGGGTGCCCGGCGTCCAGCGCCGCTTTCAGGCAGGCAGAGTCTTCTGCTTCAACGGCGATGACTTTGATCTGCGGCATCAGCTGTTTGATCAGCACAGCCACGCCCGCCGCTAACCCGCCGCCGCCCACCGGGACGAAGACGCGGTCGAGATGGGCATCCTGCTGGAGTAGCTCCAGCGCCAGCGTGCCCTGCCCGGCAATCACCATCGGGTGGTCGAACGGCGGCACCCAGGTGAAACCTTGCTGCTGCGCCAGCTCAATCGCTTTGGCTTTTGCTTCGTCAAAGTTGGCGCCGTGGAGCAGTACTTCGCCGCCGAAACCGCGTACCGCGTCGACTTTGATATCTGCGGTTGCAACCGGCATCACGATCAGCGCTTTCAGCCCCAGACGGGCAGACGAGAACGCAACGCCCTGGGCGTGGTTGCCCGCAGACGCAGTAATGACACCGCGCGCTTTTTGCTCATCGGTCAGCCCGGCCATCATCGCGTAGGCGCCGCGCAGCTTAAAGCTGTGCACCGGCTGACGGTCTTCGCGCTTGACCAGAATGACGTTGTCGAGGCGCGAAGAGAGTTTTTCCATTTTCTGCAGGGGCGTGACCTGCACGGCTTCATAGACCGGCGCGCGCAGCACCGCTCTCAGGTATTCCGCCCCCTCAGGGGCGGCGGATAAGGGTTGTGACTCGGCCATCATTAGCCCCCCAGTTTAGATTTATCGCGCACCGCGCCTTTATCTGCACTGGTGGCAAGGCTCGCGTAGGCGCGCAGGGCGAAGGAGACTTCACGCTGGCGGTCTTTCGGTGTCCAGGCTTTGTCACCACGCGCCTCTTGCGCCTCACGACGGGCTGCAATTTCCTGGTCGCTCAACTTCAGCTGAATGCCGCGATTCGGAATGTCGATTTCAATCAGATCGCCGTCTTCGATGATGGCGATGTTGCCGCCGCTTGCCGCTTCCGGGGAAACGTGGCCGATAGAGAGGCCGGAGGTGCCGCCGGAGAAACGCCCGTCGGTGATCAGCGCACACGCCTTACCGAGTCCCATGGATTTCAGGAAGGTGGTTGGGTAGAGCATCTCCTGCATGCCGGGACCGCCTTTCGGCCCTTCGTAGCGAATGACAACCACGTCGCCTTCCACCACTTTGCCGCCGAGAATCGCGTCTACCGCTTCATCCTGGCTTTCGTACACTTTCGCCGGACCGGTGAATTTCAGGATGCTGTCGTCCACGCCTGCAGTTTTCACGATGCAGCCGTTTTCCGCAAAGTTACCGTACAGCACGGCCAGACCGCCGTCTTTGCTGTAGGCGTGTTCCAGCGAGCGGATGCAGCCTTCGGCGCGGTCATCGTCCAGGGTATCCCAGCGACAGTCCTGCGAGAACGCCTGGGTGGTACGAATACCCGCTGGACCCGCACGGAACATCTTTTTCACCGCGTCGTCTTTGGTCAGCATCACGTCGTACTGGTCCAGCGACTCAGGCAGCGTCAGGCCAAGCACGTTTTTCACGTCACGGTTCAGCAGCCCGGCGCGATCCAGCTCGCCCAGAATGCCCAGCACGCCGCCCGCGCGGTGTACGTCTTCCATATGATATTTCTGGGTACTCGGCGCGACCTTACACAGCTGCGGGACTTTGCGGGACAGCTTGTCGATGTCACTCATGGTGAAGTCGATTTCGGCTTCCTGTGCGGCAGCCAGCAGGTGCAGAACGGTGTTGGTGGAGCCGCCCATGGCGATATCCAGCGTCATGGCGTTCTCAAACGCGGCTTTACTGGCGATGTTGCGCGGCAGCGCGCTGGCATCGTCCTGCTCGTAGTAGCGTTTGGTCAGCTCAACGATGCGCTTACCGGCGTTAAGGAACAGCTGCTTACGGTCGGCGTGGGTCGCCAGCAGCGAGCCGTTGCCCGGCTGAGAAAGACCCAGCGCTTCGGTCAGGCAGTTCATGGAGTTCGCCGTGAACATACCGGAACAGGAGCCGCAGGTCGGACACGCGGAGCGTTCCACCTGGTCACTCTGCTCGTCAGAGACTTTCGGGTCCGCGCCCTGGATCATCGCATCGACCAGGTCGAGCTTGATGATTTTGTCGGAGAGCTTGGTTTTCCCCGCTTCCATTGGACCACCGGAGACGAAGATCACCGGAATATTTAGACGCAGGGAGGCCATCAGCATCCCCGGGGTGATTTTATCGCAGTTGGAGATGCAGACCATCGCATCAGCACAGTGGGCGTTAACCATATACTCCACCGAATCGGCGATCAGCTCGCGCGACGGCAGTGAATAGAGCATGCCCCCGTGACCCATCGCGATACCGTCATCCACCGCAATGGTGTTGAACTCTTTCGCCACGCCGCCGGAGGCTTCGATTTGCTCGGCAACCAGCTTACCGAGATCGCGCAGGTGCACGTGGCCCGGTACGAACTGGGTGAAGGAGTTCACCACGGCGATAATCGGCTTGCCGAAATCGGCGTCGGTCATCCCGGTGGCGCGCCACAGTGCGCGGGCACCCGCCATATTACGGCCGTGGGTGGTGGTGGCTGAACGATACTTAGGCATGCTTTATTTACTCCCGTCTGACTATTTAATGGGACGGTGCGTGCCGTCCCAAATTTATGCTTAGTGATTAACCTGATCCAACCAGCCGTATTTATCTTCTGTTTCGCCGGTGAAGAGGCCAAAGAACGCTTGCTGAATGCGTTTGGTGACCGGGCCACAGCGGCCTTCGCCCACCTGGATACCGTCTACGCTGCGAACCGGCGTGATTTCAGCCGCAGTACCGGACATGAACACTTCGTCGGCCAGATACAGGGATTCGCGGGAAAGAACCTGCTCGCGGACTTCGATACCCAGATCTTTCGCCAGCTTGATGATGGCGTCACGGGTGATGCCCGGCAGCGCGGACGAGGTGAATGGCGGCGTGAACAGAATGCCGTCTTTCACTTCAAACAGGTTTTCGCCCGCACCTTCTGAGATGTAGCCATTTACATCGAGGGCGATACCTTCCTGATAGCCGTGACGGCGCGCTTCGCTACCGACCAGCAGTGAGGAGAGGTAGTTACCGCCTGCTTTAGCGGCGGTCGGGATGGTGTTTGGCGCAACGCGGTTCCAGGAAGAGACCATTGCGTCGATCCCCTGCTCCAGGGCTTCTGCACCCAGGTAGGCACCCCATGGGAACGCAGCAATGATCACATCAGTGGTATAGCCGGCTGGCGGGTTCACGCCCATACCGACATCGCCCACGAACACCAGCGGACGGATATAGGCACTGGTCAGGTTGTTCTTGCGGATCACGTCACGGCAGGCTTCCATCAGCTCGTCGACGCTCTGGGAAACCGGGAAACGATAAATTTTGGCTGAGTCATGCAGACGCTGCATGTGTTCGCGATGGCGGAACACCACTGGCCCTTTGTGAGAATCGTAGCAGCGGATGCCTTCAAATACGGAGGTACCGTAGTGCAGCGCGTGGGACATCACGTGGACCTTCGCGTCCTCCCAGCGAACCATCTCACCGTTGAACCAAATGTAATCAGCTTTTTTTGTCGTCATTTTTTCGTCCTGTCACGCTTAAGCGCGGATTTGTTGTGATGTGGTTGTGCTCTGGCAGATGGCAACATGGGCAACGTCTACCAGCTTTGATAACTGACTAAACAGTAAGTCGACCGACCGAGGGCTGGCAACGGTTAATTCGATACTGATATTCCGGGCGTCAGTGGCCGTCTCCATATTCATAGAGCAAATCTGAAAACCACGATGACGCACCACACGCAAAACGCGTTCTAAGGTTTCCGGGTTGAAGCGAGCCTGTACGGCGACCTGATGCTGCATCATGATAATTTCTCCATCATTTGTGAGTTACTGGCACCTGGCGGTACCAGCGGCCAGACGTTCTCGAGTTCGTCGATTGAGACATGAAGCAGGTAAGGCCCATCGCTGTTCAGCATGGTGTCGAGCGCCGCTTCAACCTGATCTTTACGGGTGATGTGCTGACCAGGGATGCCAAAGGCGCTGGCCAGGGTGAGGAAATCGGGGTTATCGGTGAGAGTTGTTTCGCTGTAGCGCTCCTGGAAGAACAGCTGTTGCCACTGGCGAACCATCCCTAAACGCTGGTTGTCGAGCAATACGATCTTCAGCGGCAACTGCTTACGCTTAACGGTGCCGAGCTCCTGGACGTTCATCATGAAGGAGCCGTCACCGGAGATACAGATAACGGTATCGTTCGGGCGGGCAACCTGCGCGCCAACGGCTGCTGGCAGACCGAAGCCCATCGTCCCTAACCCGCTGGAGGTGATGAAGTTTTCCGGTCGGGTGTAGGTCATGTGCTGGGCTGACCACATCTGATGCTGGCCTACGTCGGTGGTGACAACGCTGTCAGCCGGTTTACGGTCAGACAACTGCTTCAACAGCAGCGGCGCGTAGATGGCCTCGCCGGGGTGGTCGTAACGCCAGGCGTGCTCGGCGCGCATGTCTGCGGTGTGCTGACGCCATGCGTTGATATCCAGCGGCTGCTGCAATGCCGGTAACAGCGCGTTGAGATCGCCCTGCAGCGCAACGTGCGCCTGACGCAGCTTGTTCATCTCCGCCGGGTCGATATCCATATGGATGACGTTGGCGTTAGGCGCAAAGGTATTCAGCTTGCCGGTGACGCGGTCGTCAAAACGGGCACCTACGGCGATGAGCAGATCGCACTCCTGCACCGCCAGGTTTGCCGCTTTGGTGCCGTGCATCCCCAGCATGCCCAGATAGTAGGGGTAGTCCGCGTCGACTGCGCCCAACCCTTTCAGCGTGCAGGTGGCTGGCATTTGCGTTACCGCGATAAATTCACGCAGCGCGGGAACGGCCTGCGCCATGCCCACACCACCGCCGACGTACAGCATCGGCTGTTTTGCCTGCGCCAGCATCTGGCGAGCCTCTTCAACTTCCGCATCCGGAAACGCATCGACATTTTCAACGGTGGAGAAGTGCGGCTCCAGATCGCCGAGTGCCACCTGGATATCTTTCGGGATATCCACCAGAACCGGACCAGGACGACCTGAGCTTGCCACTTCGAACGCTTCTGCCATTACGCGCGGCAGCTCTTCCAGGGACTGGACGAGGAAGCTGTGCTTGGTGCAGGCCAGCGATAAACCGAGGACGTCGACTTCCTGGAAAGCATCGGTACCGATAAACGGAGACGCCACCTGCCCGGTGATGGCGACAACGGGAACGGAATCCAGCAGCGCATCAGCCAGGCCGGTGATGAGGTTAGTTGCGCCCGGGCCTGAAGTCGCCATACACACGCCGGTTTTACCGGTCGCTCGGGCATAGCCAATGGCTGCCATCGCTGCGCCCTGCTCATGTCGGCACAAGAGATGTTCCACGCCGCCGTCATACAGTGCATCGTAAATCGGCATAATTGCGCCACCCGGATAACCGAATACGGTTTCGACTCCCTGCGCGCGCAACGCATGTACTACCCACTGTGCCCCATTCATAGTTAGTTCCCCGTCATAAATCGGGAGAAACAGAATTTTGTGCTAGTCGTCATTCTCTGCTCCTCATTTACGTTTTTTAGTCATAAAAAAACCCCCGGACCTTTCGGTGCGGGGGTCTTAGTTCGTTAAGGCTTGATTTCTAAGCCTTTCCTCGTCCAAGTGCAGCCCCGCACGGTGGGATAATAATCACCACCACGCTAATCACGACCAGGCTAATCACTCGTAGAAGGGCTGTCATTTTCAGTTCTTTTTGCATCTTGTTCGAAGGAATACCTAAAGAGTTATCACAGTTTTTAAATCAAACACAAGATTTATTTATGACGGATTTGGTTAGGCAGCGAATCATATTTCTTAAAACTGTTGTTTTATATACGGAAATTAGAAAATGAATAATTTTCATTTTTTTACTGCGGTTCTAACCGTCAAAACGGGGCTTTTTACATTCTGCGAGGAGGCTTCCAGGGTTATGCAAGGGTTTCAGTGTGCTCTTAAAATCTCTGAACAGGCTGCGTAAATTCGTAAAATGACGCTAAACAGACAAAACAGGCGCTGGCATAGTCACACCAGGAGGTAGTGCAAATGTCACTGTCAGTTGTTTATACGCGTGCGGCTCTCGGGGTAAAGGCACCGCTTATTTCCGTCGAGGTTCATTTGAGTAATGGGCTACCCGGACTCACGCTCGTCGGGTTACCTGAAACAACGGTTAAAGAGGCCAGGGATCGCGTTCGCAGCGCAATAATAAATAGCGGTTATACCTTCCCCGCGAAGAAGATCACCATCAACCTTGCCCCCGCCGATCTGCCTAAAGAGGGGGGACGATACGATTTACCTATCGCAATTGCCCTTCTCGCGGCTTCTGAGCAGCTTAATACGACACGGCTAGGCTCGTATGAGTTCGTTGGCGAACTCGCGCTCACAGGCGCGTTAAGAGGCGTTCCCGGTGCGATATCGGGAGCGCTGGAAGCCATACGTGCAGGGCGGCAAATTATTGTGGCCAATGAAAACGCATCAGAAGTGAGTCTTATCGCCGAGAAGGGGTGTCTCATCGCGGGGCATTTACAGGAAGTTTGTGCCTGGCTGGAAGGGCGACATGAACTGTCCGAGCCGGAGGAGTGTGATGATGTTATTGCGGATGCTCCAGAGGATCTCAGCGAGATCATGGGACAGGAGCAAGGAAAACGGGCGCTGGAGATTACGGCTGCAGGTGGACACAATCTTCTGTTAATTGGCCCACCGGGTACGGGTAAAACAATGCTGGCAAGCAGGTTGAGTGGTTTGCTTCCACCGCTCAATAATCATGAAGCGCTGGAAAGCGCCGCCATATATAGCCTTATCAGTTCTACGTCGTTGCAAAAACAGTGGCGCCGTCGTCCTTTTCGTTCCCCACATCATAGCGCTTCACTGACGGCAATGGTCGGCGGCGGGTCGATCCCCGGGCCGGGAGAGATCTCGCTGGCACACAATGGCATTCTGTTTCTTGATGAGCTGCCTGAGTTTGAGCGCCGCGTGCTGGATGCACTGAGGGAGCCCATTGAATCCGGTGAGATACATATCTCGCGCACGCGAGCCAAAATAAGCTATCCCGCGCAGTTTCAGCTGGTCGCGGCGATGAATCCCAGCCCGACGGGTCACTACCAGGGCAACCATAACCGCTGTACACCAGAGCAGACGTTGCGCTATCTGGGTAAGTTATCCGGCCCGTTCCTCGACCGTTTCGATTTATCTCTCGAAATCCCCCTTCCCCCGCCGGGCCTGCTCAGGCAGACGGGCATAACGGGTGAAAGCTCAGCGGCTGTACGCGAGCGGGTGATTACAGCCCAGACGCGGCAGTACGCTCGTCAGAACAGGCTGAATGCGCGGCTGGATAATGCCGGGATCCGGCAGTTTTGTTCTCTTAACATTGAGGATGCGGGATGGCTGGAGGAGACGTTGACGCGGTTCGGGCTGTCCATACGTGCGTGGCAGCGTTTGTTGAAAGTGGCCAGAACCATTGCTGACGTGGAGGGGTGCACTGAC
This sequence comes from Enterobacter asburiae, assembly GCF_008080435.1. GTDB lineage: Bacteria > Pseudomonadota > Gammaproteobacteria > Enterobacterales > Enterobacteriaceae > Enterobacter > Enterobacter asburiae_C. The sequence continues at coordinate 78,618 of NZ_VRKN01000018.1, forward strand.
ATTGAGAGGAAACATTTGCAGGAGGCGCTGAGCTACCGCGCTATCGATCGTTTGCTGCTGCATTTGCAGAAATTGCTGGCATAAAAAAGGGGCCGTAGCCCCTTCTCTTCATTTTAGTCATCAGACTCGGTGTAGTCTTCTGCACCTTCCATCTGCGGCTTGCCTCCAGACAGCGTATGGAAGCGCTTTGGACGCTTAATGCGCGCCATGTACTTGATCCATACACGTTCTGCTTCAGACTCCGGCTCACGCTCACCACGGCAAACAGAAACAAACTGTTTTTCGTCTTCGGTAGCAGGTTCACGCTTACCCAGATCCAGCTCGTTAAAGGCATAACCATGGCGCTCAAGCAGTTGAGCTTCTTTGATGGTGAAATCGCCGTGACGAGAGAACCCGCGCGGATAATGTTTATTGTCGAAAAAACGATTAGTCGTCGTAAAGCTTTCCGCCATCCTACACGCTCCTAATTCTTTGGCCGAGCTATTTATGGCGCGGAGTATTAGTTACGCTTGACAGAGTGTAAAACAAAACATTTAAATCATAACGACAAATAATTTTGCGGAGAAAGATGTGGATACGGAATTGCTTAAAACTTTCCTTGAAGTGAGCAGAACACGTCACTTTGGGCGAGCAGCTGAAGCCCTTTACCTGACGCAGTCGGCAGTCAGTTTTCGTATTCGACAGCTGGAAAATCAACTGGGTGTGAATCTTTTTACCCGCCATCGTAACAATATTCGCTTAACGCCTGCCGGTGAGAAACTGCTGCCGTACGCAGAAACGCTCATGAATACCTGGCAGGCAGCACGTAAAGAGGTAGCACATACCTCGAGGCATAATGAGTTCTCGATAGGGGCCAGCGCTTCTCTGTGGGAATGCATGCTAAGTCAGTGGCTTACCCGGCTATATCATTCACACGGGCACCTGCAATTTGAAGCCAGAATTGCACAACGGCAGTCGCTGGTTAAGCAACTTCATGAGCGCCAGCTTGATCTTCTGATCACAACTGAAGCCCCCAAAATGGACGAATTTAGCAGCCAGATTGTGGGTCAGTTTGGCCTGGCGCTTTATGCCTCTGAACCTTCGATGATGAAGGCAGACCTGACCTATTTGCGACTGGAATGGGGGCCAGATTTTCAGCAGCACGAGACGGGGTTGATTGCACCTGACGATGTTCCACAGTTAACGACCAGCTCCGCAGAGATCGCCTGTCAGCAGTTGTCCCTGCTGAAAGGTTGTACCTGGTTACCTGTTCGCTGGGCAGACACTAAAGCGGGGCTGCATACCGTGATGGATTCCACCACGCTTACCAGGCCGCTGTATGCGATTTGGCTGCAAAACAGTGATAAGCAATCGCAGATAAAAGATCTTCTAAAAATCAATGTAATGGATTGATACATCAGCCAGCAGGGATGCTGGCTGAAAATTAAGAAGAGAGTTTTCTGCAGTATTTCAGGCAAAAAAAATCCTTTGCCGAAGCAAAGGATTATATATGGCAGGGGCGGAGAGACTCGAACTCGCGACACCCGGTTTTGGAGACCGGTGCTCTACCAACTGAGCTACGCCCCTAAAGTTTTTTGCCATTAAGCCTGCCGATAAGGCAGGCTTAATGTCTTAATAAGTGGCGGAACGGACGGGACTCGAACCCGCGACCCCCTGCGTGACAGGCAGGTATTCTAACCGACTGAACTACCGCTCCACCGAAGACTGCTGTAACCACCGGATTTATGCACCGGCTTACTACTTAATTTGATGCCTGGCAGTTCCCTACTCTCACATGGGGAGACCCCACACTACCATCGGCGCTACGGCGTTTCACTTCTGAGTTCGGCATGGGGTCAGGTGGGACCACCGCGCTAAAGCCGCCAGGCAAATTCTGTTAATCTGTATCAGGCTGAAATTTGAATGCGTCGTCTCTTCGCCAAAACATCTTCGGCGTTGTAAGGTTAAGCCTCACGGTTCATTAGTATCGGTTAGCTCAACGCA
>NZ_VRKN01000019.1 GCF_008080435.1 Enterobacter asburiae
AGAAGAAACAGGACGCTCAGATTACAAACAGGCCAGAGTAATTGTCGCGATGCGGACGGGGTAATTGTCGCCTAATAATCCACATCAAAACCGCCAGGATAGTAAGATGGCACGACGATGCGCAGCTTGGAATTAGCACTTGTAATATCAATTGGCATTTTGTCGTCCTTACAGAATAGCGGTTGAAGACATATTGATAGATTGGATTAGCTGACCATCAACCCAGTAGAAAATTACGCCTTTCAGCTCTCGATCAAGGCGCGTTGAGCCAGACTGGGTTGGGATGTATAAATACCACCCCTCAGAATAAAGCGTTGCAGAGATGTCTTTGCCTACTGTGTTGTTGACGATGCGAATTTGAGACTGGTCGAGAACAATGCCTTTTTTGATAGCTCCGAACGTAATGGCCTGCTGTGCTGGGTCGATAGTGGCTGCCTGCACTGATGAGTAACCGTCTGCATTGTAGGAATAGGACTGGTTGTTAGTGAACAGTTCAGCATATGCTGAAACCAGATTCGCATTAATCCATACCTGGTCGATGAAGGTATCCAGCCAGACAAACTTGCCAGTAATCGCACCATCAGACGTGTATTGCTTCATGGTCTTGTTCAGTCCATAAGAACCATAGAAGTTATAGCCATTTGATTTCAATGCTCTGGCAGTTGCAAGGTCGCTTACATTCGGTGAAATTCCCGGGAAAGCCCGGAACTTAAATGAGATGCGCCCATTTGTTCTGGCAAAGTCGATTGACGCTGCATACGCTAGTGCCGTAACCGCGTACAGATAAGAACCGTACACAGGGAAAATATTCTCGTAGCCATTCGCCACTACAACTGATTGAACAAAGCATGATGCGTTGTTTGCTACCGTTGGTGCGGCTGAGGTGTCGTGAACTACATAGCCGTAGCGGTTATGGCTGGCGCTAGCCCATGCGCATAGCTCTGTTTTCTGGTCATCACTCAATTCAGTCAGTGACTGGTATAGAATCCAGTTCTGATTGGTGTTGATAATGTTATTCATCATATCCGTCATTGTGACGGCATCTGAACCAGGGGATACGATCGCCGCAGCTGCTTGAGTCAATTTAAGCCCTGTTGCGAGAGCTCCTACAGAGGCAAAAGATACTTGACTATCCGCTCCAGTTGTTACCGAACGAATGATATAGCGGTTGGCGATTGGCAGCCATTCGACGGAAACCTTGCTCGCCCCGATACCGGTCTGCAGCTTGGATGCGATATCGCTAAAGCTTGTAGCAGTCGATAAGTCAATAGACGAGCTGGTAGTTGACACACCATCAACCGTGAGTGTGATAGTTCCTGCTGGGATTGCCTTCAGCGTCGCTAATGCTACGCCCTTCAGATTCCCTGACAGCAGGTAACCGGCCACATCAGCAGTAATGACACGGTACATCAGTAGCTCACCAGGAATTACGGATGAATTGTCGTAGCCGTTGAAGTATTGCTGCGCCGCGAGAAACTCTTTTGATTCGCTACCCATCAGAGCTGACACGTCTGATGATGAATAAAATGATTGTACGACACCGACTGGCACTAACTCGTTGTCGGTGAGCATCAGCCCGTTGGCATCAACTGCAGAACCTGCAGGTGAAACGACGTTAGGCGTGATACTGAAGTCTTCTGAGAGAGGAATTGTGCTCATTGGCGTCCATCCACCTGTTGGTTTGTAAATTCGATTTTGTCGAAGTAGTCCTGCGGGAGCGACACGATGATGTGCGCCTGCAGAGAAAGAGTTAGCGTGTATCGCTCCTGCCACTGGCTTTCCGCATCTATCATGGGAGCCTGAATTGCCGGAGATGAGTAAAGCGGCGCCAGTCTGGCGTCGATGGCTTTGATGGTGTCGTAGCCATAGCTACTGGCGAATGTGGTTTCTAAGGCGATTGCCCGATCCCCTGCACCCTGACCATAGATATCAACCTGGATATCTGCCTGGCGAACCTCGGTGTATCCCATAGCGCTTGTCGACGGAGAGCCCGTGTCCTGTTTGATATCTCTCGTCGTGGATAGCCGCGGAAATCGCAAGGGGGTCAGGATGCAGAACTGGCCTTTTTGCATCGGCACCCTGTTAGCCTGAGCCTGCTGGCAAATACCGGCTATGGGTTCGATGTAATCCGCCAGAACGTCGATTACATTATCTACGGTGAAGTCATTCATGGGCTAACCTGTAATACAGCAATGAGGCGGCACCAGTCAGGCCAAAGCTCTACCGGCTCAACAACCAGCCACTGCTCGCTGCCAATCACGAAAATATCCCCGCCCTGCTCTAACTCACGCTGGACGCTGAAATAGTTCCCGTTCACATAAATCACCTTCGCCAGCCCCTGAATGTTCAGGCCATCGACGTGTTGCATATCGCCGCGACTGATTGGCTGAAGCTGAATTGTGACGTTCTGGTCTGGAAGGTATGAGGGAATTGGTTTGCGCCCGGGACCGATGGTTTCGCCTGCGTATTTCTTGAGAACTGCCTGGATGTTTGGGTTTACTCTTCGAATGGCGTTATTGGCTATCTTGTGAAGGTTCAATTTCGCCTACCTCATAATGCACATCACGAATCATGACTTTGGTGTCAACGAGAGGTTTTGTTGATGCGTTACCTTTCGATTTGCGTGATGCGATAGTTGCAGGGGAAAGTGGGGGATCCATTAGCGTGGCAATCGACTGAACGACATCACCCACAGCCTTTTCACCAACCACCGCAAGAACATCCTCAAGCGGCACACCTTTCTGCAGGCCTCTGGATATGGCATCCATCCATTCGCTTTCATGCTCAGCAATGGCATTTCGAAAAAATGGTCTTGGAGGTTGATTGTTGGCTGGATTTCCATATTCGTTTGTTGCTGCGACCATAGCCACAGGCGTTCCATCAGGATATGTGGCCCCGTCTATAAATCCAACCTTCAGTTGCTTATCTGAGAGGTTGCTGGCGATGTTATTCAGTGCATCGAGTATCTTGTCGCTCATCTGCATCTACCCCTGTAAAAGCCCATTCGATAAATCTTTGTGGCCTGCCAGAAGGTGAATCCATATGGCGACTGAAGAAAGAACTCAGCATTGAATGGAACATTGCTCATAGCCGAGCCTACGCTTACGCTACCCTCTGATGCAGAAGAAAGGCGGCCAACCATTCCGGTTACACCGCCATTGCCATTTGCATCAACGTAGAATAAGTAAGCAAGGTGCGCAGTCAGAAGATAGAGGAAGTATTTCCTCTTCTCTTCATCAGCGATAACGGATTGCGGCGTGTTCTCCAGATAGGTAGTTGCGGCGTAAAACAGGTCTTCAACCTGCTGGTCTGTAAGCGCGTTATATTGCGGATATTTCGACTTCCACTCGGCCACATCCAGAGTTACGACGCCCATACGTTATTCCTCTTTCTCGCCTTTTTTCAGCACGTGTTGCTCACCGCCAGTTTTCAGGTCTTTCTTGTCTTCTGCTGCAGCTTTGGCGTTAGCCTCATTTTTCTGAGCGAAGATAAAACCATCCTTAATAGAGGTCATATCAGCGTACTTACTCTCAATGGCCTGCCACAGTTCTTCAGGCATATGGGTCAGTCCGCATACACCTTCATAACCTCGAACCGCAACGAGCTCGCTGCTGTTCTGGCCGTTTACCACGATCTCTTTACCGTTAACTTCAAAAACGGTGCCGTGAATGAGCTTGCTACTTACTACTACGTTAGCCATTAGAGAGTTCCTGTCATTTGAACAACGCCTGATGGGCGGTAGATAACGGTACCGAGAGTACCGGCTGCCAGTTTCTGGCTGGTCATTGAGTGCTCAACGAATACCGGGAATGCACGCATTTTTTCGGTGTAGACGGTATTACCGACAGGAGTTCCACCCAGACTTTCGGCGATCAGCTGAATCAGACCACCTGAAGGAGTGCCAAACTCAGGAACGACAACAACAGTCAGGCTGGTGTAGGTCTTCTTAATCAGGTCGATAGCGGAAGCCGTACCCAGTGCGTTGATTGCGCCCAAAGAGGCGTTATCGCTTGGGCTCACAACCAGTTTCATTGGACTGGTTTCCTGCACCAAACCCTGATTTTTAGCCGCCAGGTTGGTGAACATCTTCTTCACATCGTTGAAAATGCCAACAGCGTCTTTGTCTGCCCACTTCACTTTACCGTCAGCGGTGGTGATTGGGGTCAGAGCCGCAGGTAATACTGGGTCGTTCATGATGCCGAAGTTAGGCGCACCAGAGATGCCGTACATGTAAGACTTGTTGAAGAAACGGTTAATGGCATCAACGCCAGCTGCCTGCTTCATGGCAACGTAAGGAATCAGCGCCATGCCGTATTTCTCTTGTTCCAGGTCGCCCCATTCGTTCATACCCTGGAAGCGCATCTGGCGACGCTGTTCCCAGTTGGCGTTGACGTGGGTAGAGCCAGCGCGAGAGCGATCGTCATAGGCAACGATTTCGTACGCTTCTTCAGTGCGTGGGAACAGGACATCTTGCACAGCCCAGGTGCCTTTTTTCACTTCCGGGTAAATCTGGGTTGCCACGGTAGGTGCGAAGAGTTGCTTGATGATCATCGGGTCGATGACCTGAGCCGCAGCTGCAGGAATGCCGCCGTTTGCTACAGTAGCCATATCTACTGCGGAGTCACCTACTACACCTTTCATGGAAAGATAAGAAGGGGTTTTCTCGAAGACTACGCCCTTGTCTGCCAGTACTTTCAGGTACTGCGGCAGAGTGGATTGATTAAGCTCCATTACAGAACCCCCTGCTTGGTCATTTTAATAATTGAGTTTGCATCTGCTGCAGACGCCACCCAGTAAGAAGTCTCTACTGCGCCAGAAATGGTTGCACCGGCAGCGCCAGTTTTGGTGGTGCCATCAGCCAGAACTGCGAAGATTTTTTGCCCGACAGTTGCTGCGGTAGCAGTGCGCACCCAGAAGTCGCCGACAGTGAATACGCCAAGGTCCGTGCCTGGCTCTACCAGCATGGAGCCGGTCGAACCCAGAGGGATAACTCCCTTTCCGGTATTCATTACGAAGCCCAGTGGAAGGCCGGTGCCTGTGTTATTAACCAGGGTCGGATCAGTGCCATCCACCCACACCCAGCGAGCCTGGTAGACGCCACTTGCGCCAGCCTTATAAGAACCTTCAGGCGGCAGCGCCACAGCGGTAGGGTTAAGTGATGCGAGGTCGCCTTCTTTACCCGGAGCTGGGTACAAAGTTACGGTTTGCTGAAAGGTCATTTTCGGTTTCCCTTAGAAATATTCTTTGAAGTCAGCAGCGCTTTCCTGCTTCTCAGCAGAGTCACCGACTGGTTGTTTGCTGGTCTTGCCATGAATAGCCATCTGAACCAGCGCTTTGTAGGCTGATGGGTGAACACCGTCGATGTTTACCTTCTCCTGCTTCAGCACTGCTTTGTAGATGTCATTTGCAGAGTCGCCTGATACATGCCCATACACTGGCTCAACTGTGCGCATGGCCTCACGAGTTGCTGAGAACTCACGACGCGCTTCTGCCAGCGCTTCTGTTTTGGCTTTGGCTACCAGGTCGCGAATGGCGCTATCACCCATTGGCTCTTTCCCTTTTTTGTCGTCTTCTTCATCTTCGTCGCCAGTGGACTCATCGTCTGATTCGTCGCTTTCATCGCCAGCGGCTTTGCCTTTTTTCTCATCCTCTTCCGACTCATCACCGGAATTGATTTCGCTTTGCTCATGCTGAGCCATAAGCTCCATGATGCCTTTTGCCAGTTCATCAGCGTCCGAATCGGATGCTGTGGCAAACTTGGTTTTAATCAGGTCGGTCAAGCCTTCCATCAAAGTTTCCTCTTGGTCTTGTGAATCGCCTACGGCGCATTCAGCGCCAACACGGCCTTTAATGGTCAGCGCGACAGAGTTGCCTGAAATGTTTCTGGCAACGCCGTCATACGCCTGACCCATGAACTCGCCTGGGGTCATATCCAGGTCGAAGAATGAAGGGAAGATGGAAAGCTCGCGCCGCGTGGAGTTCTCCACACCTTCGATGGCCGCCTTATCCCACAGCTTCATGCTGGTAACGAGATAAGGGGATTCGAATCGCGTATCTGTCCCGGTTGTACCTACGCGCTCCTGCGGAGTGTCAGGCGTGTCTAATTGGTTGGGGTGCTCAATGGTCACTGGCACGTTGTTGAACGAGTCAGCGGCGCGGATAAGCTCTTCTGCGGGACGGTAGATGTAGTAGAGGCGATCAGGGTTAAGACCTAAATCTCTCCATCCCGGCAAGCTTGAACCCCTATAAGGGCTAACGCATTCTTTGCTGATGTTGCACTGGGTTATGTTCATCCGGCCGTAATCGTCATACGTGCGGACTGATGAGCCCATGTCGTAGGAGTCGCCTCGGTAGCCATTGGCATATGCCGCTCGCTCTACTTCTTCAGCTTTCTCTTTCGACACAAACGGGCCTTTGCTACCCCAGTACCATTTGCCATCTTTCTGATGTACTGGCATGGATTTACCTTTCTTCAGGCAATAAAAAGGCCGCCTAAGCGACCTGTTGTTTTAGAACGGAAGCACCGGCTTCCAGCTGCAACCGCATCCTATCTCTTGCCCTGGCAATACGTATTCACCGTTGTCACCAACTGGCAATCCCTCATCGAGATCGAATTCTTCACCGTGAGCTTTAACATGCTTAATACGCGGGTGGCTGCCTCCGCCAGAGTGAATCCAGATTCCTCTTTTGATGCCTAGAGATTTCTGCCTTACTCTTGACAACTCGGCTGTTGCTTTGTTGTTCTGGTCGATGGCAATGCGTTCAGCCCTGCGTCTCGTCACGCCGAATTGCTTCTGTAGCTCTTCGGTCATGTACTGCAGGTCGCGCCCTCTGGTGATCGACTGGAGAGTTATTGTCTGCACTTGTGTGAAGTACTTCTCAGGGATGGATTTAATCAGGTTGACATTTTCTGCAACGATGCCATCAACTGCCTGCTTCATCTCAGGTGTCATTGTGAATTTAACCTTTGGCAGGTCTTTTTCACCGATTGAGCGCTTGAGTGATTTTGTCGCTGTGCTGTCTACTGCATTAACAAACTTAGGAGCTATCGTTACGGCTGCATCTGAGAATGTGGCGACCCATCGCTCTCTGAGGTCAATCAGGCGGTCGGCTATGTCATTCATGCCACGCTCGCCTGACTGATGCGCGTTGTACTGAGCTCGTGCCCAGTAGTCGGCACTCTTGACCATTTCCGAAATGAGACCTTTAAGCGACATCGCGTATTGATTTGCTATCGTCGCGTTGTAGCGAACCCGACGAAGGGTCTTTATCTTCATCAGTCTCGTCCTCAGGATAGATGCTCACGACCTCATACTTAATGCCGTTGAACTCCGAATCATCATCAGCTGCGATCACCTTGCACACTTGTTCTGGCGTTACGACCTCAGCATCAATCAGCTTGACGTAGGTGTCAGCTTTCTTGTTGTTAATATCGGCAATCTCCAGGTCACTCAGCTCATCCAGAGGATTGAAGTCGATGTAAAGGTCTTCATAGAATTCCCCAAACTCATTCAGGCAGAGGATTTTCAGCACCCAGTCAAGCACCGGCTTGTAGCTGTTCTTCTGCTTGTTGGAGATGTTCTCGTGCTGCGATTCCCTCTCGCCTTCGCCACTGGCGTTCATGCCACTTGGCTGGCTTCCTGTCAGGCTTGTAACGCTTAGGCGAGAAGGTACGCAGATAAGCCTTAGCATCTCGGCCTGTAACTCCTGAAGCCCTGTAAGCGTAGTGTTCATCTGCTCCAGAGTTTCCTGGCTCTTATCGATTGCCAGAACGCCGTGGTTGTCTTTCCCATACACCAGGGTATCGAGACGCTTATCGAACTCATTTCGGTCCTGAAGATACGTTTCCATATCCGTAGACCAGATATAAGTCCTGAAGGAGGTGATGATTCTCGGGATGTCGTCGCGCACACTCTCCCAGTTTGTTACATAGGGAAGCATCATCTGAATCAAAGACAAGCCGCCAAAGTTATAGGATGGCTTCAGCATGTCCGGCACCGAATACAGCACAAGGGACTTCATGCGACTGGCGCTTACGATGCGCCCCATCACATACCATTGCTGCGGTACGAAGAACTCAGGGCTGATGGGGTCGATTGCGTTGTATGCCTGTGGATAGGTCCACATTGGCTCGATAACGCGAAACCCTTCCAGATCGCCTTTCTTAATCTTCGTTGGGTCAAGTAGTAGCTCTTTGTCGCGCTCGTTCTCATCGCCCTTAATTTTCACGAACAGGAATGAGTTGCCGAACGCCTCAGCGTTGAACCCTAGCAGCTTAAGGTGCTTCTCCACCGAGAACTTCTCAAACGCGTCCTCAAGCTGGCCGATGATGTCTGAGCGGTCATTCTTGGTATCGTTGGATTTAACCTTGAAGCCCTTGCGGAACACCTCATTGACCGACTGCTCGCATGCTACGCGGTTCTCTGATTTCTGCGCCAGGGTAGCCAGCAATGGATAGCCCATGAACACAGAATCAGACGATACAAACACGCTATTAAGCATCCCGTAATCGACGCTATCACCCACCACTGTGCTATCAGGAACAACGCCTTTTGGTGGCTTATATGCAGCATGTTTCAAGCCTGCAAAGTGCTTGTCTATCTTTTGCTTTTGATACTCGCTGTCAGATGCCCATGACTGGCCCACAGCAAGCTTGCGCGGCTTCTGTGCTGCGCTTGTATTCTGTTTTTTCATTAGTACCAGCCCGAGTCTTTGCCTACTTTCAGTGAGCGTTTTGCAGGTGATTTGAGAATTACCAAGCTATCGGCATCGTTTGGGGAAAGTGCGCCGTCAGGCTTCTTATCAACGAGGATTTTACCGGTAGAGTCTTTGGTGTATGTGGCCTGACTAAGTTCGGCAGTCAGCTTTGAAAGAAACTTCATTTTCGACGACAGAGAAATTATTTCGCTCGGGTCGTACTTCATGCCGTTCACTGCTCGGTATGTATTCAGGAAAAGGGTTCGCAAATGCCACCATGATTGCGCCTTGAAGTTCCTGAAGAAATCCTTGTTCGCAATAATCCTTCCATTTGCATCCTTCATCATTGGCTTGTCCGGGTCCAGAACCCCACCACTGCCTTTGTAAGCATTGAAGGATACGGTAGGCTTGCCTGCTTTCTTGCGCTCATCGTTAATCTGCTTCGAGTCGCCTCTGCAGCCAGCACCTATGCCATCTGCATCGTAAAGAACGCTGCTGCATCCATTTTCATCAGCCAGGTTGGTAGCTTTCACCACCGTCTGATAGATGTCGGAGCCTTTTCCACTCCACTCTTCGCACACATCGACCAGAATGCCTTTGCATGAAGTGAAGGCGTTTTTATCGATACCTTCATCTGCGACATCCAGCGCCCCTTTTCTCTCGCCAGTTGGCTCAATGCCTAGTTTGATATGGGCATCAATGGCAGCCTGAACCCATGCGGAAGGAATAATCACTCCTTCAACGGAAGCGTTGTAGTCAATGTCTATTTCCTGCGCGACCGTCACTGGATCAAGAAGTTCGACTTGCTTCTCATACCAGGCCTGGTCCTTACGAGGGTCATCTCTCCAGTGGAAGGTGAAAACCGGAATCTTTCCACCATGTCGACGAATGGCAAAGCTATTCGCGCTACCATTTGGCGTTGATATATCTTGTCGGCAGTTGGTCGTGGCAGAAAGCGAGGCGTCAACTAGCGTGGGGCGCTCAAGAAAAGCCGCTTCATCTACAATGTAGAAGCTAGCTCGATCGCCTCGCCCTATGCCGTCGCCACACTCACCAGAGATAATAGAGCTGGTATGTGGAAACTTGATGCGCATGTGCGGCGCGTCTTTATCCCTGCTCCAGCCATTACGAAATTCCTTTGGTAGCAGAGACATGAACATGCGGGCTTTTTCAAGCAGAGATTTAGGTACGCCGATCTTATCTACGTACTCTTCCTTTCGGCTACCGATGCCAACGCTTATGCCCTTGTTGAAGTTGCACACTGTGCATGCTAGAGCGACTGTAAGCCAGCTCATGCCCATGTCACGTGTCTTTTCAGTGATTCCCGGCTCTTGTGCTCTCCACCTGTCCATGAACCATTCCATCCATTCTTCCTGACGCGGGAAAAGCAGGAATGGGATATATGACGGAAGTCCGCGCTCAGGGTTTCGCGGGTCATAAGTCATTCCCCAATCAATGATGAATTGAGCGGGATTGTCTTTGTAGAATGCTGATAACAGGGGAATTGCATCAGGGTTATTCCGAATGCGCAAAATACGCTCCTGTCTCCACTCGAACACCTGAACATAATCCGGGTTTCGGAAGTCAAACGGGAAAGGTATTGGCATGATTTAACCCATCAGGTCTTTGTATTTCTCTGCTGCTTCTTCAGGCGACATTTCAGTTTTCACTATTGGCCCACCGTTCGGGCCAGTGATTTCTTGAGCCGATACATCTTTTAGCCCAAGGTCTCTTGCGATTATATTCGCGTTAAGTAGGTCCGCTGCAGCCCCGGAGAATTTCTGGTCATAAATAACCTTCTCCGCTCGCGTAACGACCCCTAATAAATCTTGATTTGCTTTGTAGTTACGCCATGTGTCATCTGATATATCTAAGAACAGGCATAGTCCGGTTATCGTCATTGCCCTCATCTTTGGCAATGTGGCTACTGTAATTTCACCTTGGTATGAAAAAGCTTTCGACTCAAATAGAGGATGCTTCTCTACCCATTCAAAATACTCACAACATGCCGCCCAAAGCGCATCTGCAGAATCAAACTTAGGATTCCGACCATGACTGCTTCGGGCCTCCCAGAATTTGTTTCCTTTTGGTGCGGCCATGTTATTTACTCTTCAGTTTCGTATTGGACTGTGTACTGATTGACCTTCTGCAGGTTATAGCTGCGTATGCCATTTGTGAGTTTCACTATCAGAAACCCATCTTTAATCACCGGCTCAACCTTCGACTCAAAGTTTTCCCAGCTGAATCCGTCCTGGTGAATGGAAATCAGGAATTTGTTAATTTTCGCCATTTTTCACCTCAGCTTGAGGCCATATGACCAGCGGCGATCAGCTTGGTCAGCAGGTTGTTGAAGTCAGCCTGTGTAGGCGCTGCTGTTAACTGAGCAGTGAATGTCATCTGCTTAACTGTACCCGCAGTAGTGGTAGTTGCTGCCACTGGGGTTTCTGATGCTTTTGCTACGCTTACTGCTTCGCCCGACTGAGCGACTACGATTGCTGGCATGATTTCACCTATGCGTTAACGATAATAATTGCGTCAGCGTTAAGTGGCTTGACGTATACAGGAGTGCCAGAAGAGGCGTGATAAATGTACTGAGTCAAAGAAGATCCGCTGAATGGGAGGCCAATAAGGTTTCCCGGTGCTGATGTTGACTGGCAGATATATGCCTCAGTACCAGAGATAGCGATGGTTGCCTCTGCGGTTCCATCATAGACCTGAGTCCACACGCCTTTAGGTGCGGGTACGTTTAGTAATTGCATTTTTCACCTTAAGGGTTAGGAACCATCTGTTCAGCTACGAGAAGAATGGCTGTGGCTGTGAATGTCGCGCCGTTCGAGACGATGGTGATGTCACTACCGTTAGTCGCCAGGTTGCCGTCTTTGTCGACACTAAAGAATGTCGGGAATGATAGAGCATCCACCGTTACCTGAGCATCACGCGTTTTACTCAGCGTGTTGCCGTTTGTCTGCGGGAAGTCAATGGTCATGCTGCGGTTAGTAGACGATCCGCTCCATGCACCAATAACGTTTACTTTGAACGTACAGGTAGCATCCACGTTGAAGACGTTGAACTTGTTTGTTGTCGTGTTGAAAAACGGCGACAGGTTTCCTGTATGCGGCAAAGCTTTAATCAGGTTAATCAGGTTGGTTGCCGTCGTAGGAATGACAAGGTTTAGCCCTGAAAAGTAGCACTCTGATTTCTGCCTTGTTGAAGACGCTGGACCGGCTGGACCCTGAGGTCCAGGGATAGCTCCAAATGGATAAAGCGACATGCTCTCTCCTTAGCGCAGCGGTTTCTCTGCTTCTCAGTAGTGATTGGTTACTTACGGCTTACCCGTCAGCAAGATGTGATCACCATCCTTGCGGGGTTACACAGATCATTATCGAAGCCCCTCAGTGAAGGGCTCCTGTAATGCCGCGATCAGCCAATAAGTAATTCCGGCTGCGTTACCTGCATGATGTGCTCATGCTCGAGCTCCAGAACGCGCTTCTCTTTCTTCCGCTCGTTCATCAACCGGCTGCCGATCGTGCCTTTCAGCTTTGAGCGAGTTTCTTTGATGGCGAAGCGGTGCTGCATTTCTTCACCCATGGCTACTCTTCGGCTCAGTTGCTCCGCCATCCAGTTAAAGGCATTGATGTAGCACTCCTTTACTGCGGCAGCTGTTTTCCCAGTGAACCCCATCACGAGCATCATGCATCCGTCTCGGGTGATGTTATACATCGGCTGAACATCGCCATTTTTATCAATGAAATCAACGGGCGCAAAATTGCGCTGGGTGAAGTCATCGGAGCATTTCAGGTTGCGTATGGCGCGCAAAACGTCTTTGTGTCGCTTGCCAAAGTAGTCCGCCACTTTGAGTGATGTGGTGATTATCTTGTTATCGAGAGTCGTGACCATTTCACGAAAATCGAAAGCCGGAATAACTGACGGATTATTCATAGCGTGTACCTTTCTTTGAGATGAACCTTTGCCGCATAGGAAATCAGCCCGTCGAGGCTCGCCAGCACTAACTGACTTCCTCAAAGGCTCATTTCAAAGGATATGGTTCGACGTGGTTTGAATGCGCTGCGGTGCGCGGTGAAATGCGGATACAAAAAAGCCCCGGCGATTGCCGAGGCTCAGAATTTTGTTTTTGAGACTTGATGATTTTTCTTCAGCTGGACTGCTCACAGCATGAATGACTTTTACTACTTTCATTTCTCGATTTCAATTTATTTTTCTCGCCTCTTCAATTTTCCGAATTGACGCCTTATCTAAGTTGCACTGCCCCAGGGCAGACAGCAGGCTGACATTCAGGTCCAGGCTTTGGCCCCATGACATGGGGTCAGGTATTGCCGGTTGCTGCGTCTCAGCCGTGAGGTTTACCGGGAGGGGAACCACCGGCACCCTGACGTAGACTGTCCGCGTATTGTTGCATCCGCTTAACTGCGCCATCAGGAACAGGACGGCGAGCACAGTCATCGTTCGCAACAGCAACCTTGATATCTGCCGAGGCTCCCGATGCGTCCAGTGCGATCTGCTCTTTTGCATGCTGATTGGCCTCGGAGATGGTGTTGAAGATGGTCATGGTGTTCAGGACGTTAGAGGTCACGGTTTCAGCGGCGTTAATCTGCTGCTCTGCGGTTTTCGCTCGCGCCTGCTGCTTACTGGCGGCGTTGTGGTAGTGCATTGCCAGCCAGCCAAGGCAGACAATCAGGCATGCCACCACCGCGGCGATAATGGCGGTAAGGCGGCTCATTTCACACCATCCAGACAGAGCGCCTTTTCTTTCCCGGCGCGAGTTACCAGACCAGGAAGAACCTTTCCGCCACCCCAGACCCAGCGAGGGAACTGGTTACATGCCGCCGTGATGTCCCCACTTCTGAGAAGAGAGAACATCGTGGAGGTGCGCATGTTTCCGCAGCCAGCACGAAACGTTACCGATACAACTGCCGAGAAAGCATTGTCAGACAGCTTGCGCCCATTCCCGTAGCGGTTAACGCAGGACTCAGCATCAAGGATGTTGCGCTCCCACTCGGCTGCGATCTGCTGGTCAGACTTAACGGTGCCGAGTTTCACGCCATGCGTGTTCCCCATACCGTCAGTCAGCACACCCGCCGGGCAGACATACGGATCACGTCGGCAAGATTCAGCGTTGCCGATTAACTCCAGCCCGCGTTCGTTTGTTCTGACGTGGCCCGCATTCATCACAATCGCGATGATCGTTCCGACGGAGCAGACAATGCCCGCCGCGCCGCTTTTCTTACTCAGTTTCAACTGGGCCACCGGAAATTCTCCGCATTGCCTCCGTTACCACCTCGGCGGTAGCCGGGCGATCGGAGTGGGGTTTTTTGCCTACGTCAGATAAGTAGTTTTCCAGCAGCTGGGTGCGTTTCCTCTCCTCAGCCATACGCTCACGCTCTTCTTTCCGTTTTGCGTAATAAGTTTTTATCGTGAAGAACGCCGATATCAGTGCGCCGATAATAAACACGTAATCCTGCAGGCTAAGTAAAGAGAACAGGCCCAAGGCCGCCGACCACCAGTACGGCAGATCGTGTCCATTTGTTGGGTTCATACGTTGCATTCCACACCTCCGGCTTCGGGGTGCTGTGTCGTAGTAAGAGAAAGGCCGTCAGACACGATTGCTACGGGGCATCTGAAAGTGATTGTCTGCGGCCGAAATAAAAAAGCCCGCGACAGGCGGGCAATATGGGGGTAAGGCAATGTCGGCTCGTTGGCCGAAGGGTCCCAGGCAGTGGGTTCTGTGTGCGGCGTGCCGCAAATAAAAAAAGCCCCGCACGATGGCGAGGCTCTTAATTCTTTGTCGACCTACGAAGCTATGGCGACGATATCAGATTTACATGAAATATATGCGTTTCAATCCAGTTTTGCAAGACTTGAGTCTAAATTTGTCGCCTTTTGTTGTGAACGTGATCGCGTAACCTGCAATAAAGCCCCGCCATCCAGGCGCAGGAAGATACGTCGCATATCAACCCAGCGGTCCGTAAAGGTCTCTGACCAGTTCTTTGGTGTTACGCCGACCAGTTCCGCCAGCACCTGATATTCGTACGTCTCACGGCCTGCCAATTCAGCTTTGACGTCCTGCGCCGCCAGCCAGATAAGCTTCTTCAGTCGCTCCATCGTCTTGCCGGCCACCTTCTTCGCGCCGAGGTGCTCCCGGAACTCTGCCCACGCCCACTGGGTGATCGCCACCTGGTATTCAAAGCGGATATTCTCGCTGTAGTTCCAGAGCAGCCATGCTTTCTGGTTGTCTTCCAGCGACAGAACAGCGCGGCGCCACGATGCAGTCACGAACTCAACCGGGCCGACCAGCGCGATTGACGATCCCTTGGCCCGGGACTGGTTGCCGCTCATCGCCGGTCCGTCCGGGTTAACTTTGCGTCCGGTGACCGGGTCGGTGATTTTCTTCCGTCCCCGGCTGCGCGCCGTCGCGGTGAACTGCGCGTTCTCGGCGAAAGCTACCAGTTGCCCTTTCGTCGCCCCGCTCAGATCTGCGGTTGCCACAATGAGCTGCTGACGTACGTATTCCAGTTGCTGACTGTTCATTGTGCGGCTCCTGCAGGATGATAGATGCGAACGAAGTTACGGAGAATGCGGTAATCGACCAGCACGGAACCCGGGCGGCGGTAAATCCGGAGGCGCTGCCAGCGCGCTCGGAGTATCTCGATCGTTTCTTGCTTCATGCAGCCCCCTCCATGACTTGCGCATAGTTCAGATACAGACCCCAGCAACTGACAAGCAACCTCGCCTTCACAACAGTTTTCTCTTCGTTGCACCACCTGCAGAACCAGTTAACAGCACCTTCGATCTCTTGCTTAACCTTGCCGGCATTATCGAAGTGCACCGGGTAGACAACATCATCGAAAATAGCCGCCGTGGTCATTGGGTATTGGATTTTACTCATGCTGCCTCCTGCTGTTTCAGTGCGCGAAGTTCTGCTCTGGCCTTGGCGCGGATGCCGCCCAGCTCTTCACGGGTGTATCGGTGGGTTTCGTTGTTGGATTCCAGCGCCAGCACGCGCCCTTCGCCGATCATCCCAACCAGCGCGGCACGGTACGCCTCGATATTCCCTGATTTATGAACGTTGCAGACTGGACACTGTAACCACAAATTATCTGGGTTGAAGCGCAGCTGAGGTGCAGCCGCTGTGGTGCGGTAATGTCCGGCATGCCACACAAAAGCGCTCTTAGTGCCGCATGAGATGCAGCCATAGCCGGCGGCCAGCAGCATTTCGCGACGCCAGTCGTTGAAGGCACGCTGAGTCATCTGCACCCAGTGACGGATAGGCTTGAGCTCGCTGCGCCGTGCTGCGCGCCGTTGGCGGCCTGCCTTCTCTTCGGTGCGCTGACGCTGCGCTTCCTTCTGCTTAGCGGATTCACGGGCTTTTGCTGTCTGTTCTTTTCCGATCGCGCTGGCGCATTCGAAGCTGCAAACTACTTGCCCGTCGCGTACCGGGTGGAACCACTGGCGACAGGCTTTATGGGCGCACTTGCGGCGCGGTAACTTAGCCATGCGCCCTCCTCGCCGCGAGGCGCAGCCATTTCTGATCCACCAGGCGGGCGGTGTAGCCTTTCAGTGTCGGGATGTCGGACGGCTTAACCGCGGGCTTTCGCTGGCGACGCGCAGGAACGCGGAAGATTTGATTGGTGATGACGCGGGAAAGTGGAGTAGACATCACGCCTCCTGCTTATCGCGCAGTTGCTGGTACTCGCAACTTTGGGGAATGGTCAGGTGGCAGCCGATATTCATCGCCCAGGCTTCGACCTTGCACAGGAAGATGTACATTTCGCCCGTTTCCAGCTCTGACGTATGACGTAGGGATTGGACGGTGGTGACCTCGCCAGACACGACGTCTACACGGTCCTTGCTTTCGTAGCCGAGATAGGTGTGCTTCATCGCGTCTTTGACCCACTCAGGCGTAGCGAAGGTCTTGCCGCGGGCGACGAGGTACTCGCTGATTTCCGTGTACCACATGTGGCTGAGCGCGTTCTGAGACAGACTGCGCTTCTCGCGCCACGGTTTAACCTGCAGGCGGAAGCATTGCCCGGCATCCAGCAATGGCTGAATCTGCTGGCCGATGGCCGCGAAGTTACCGCGATGGAGTTTGATGCCGTCTACTGGCAGAGTCACACGGCCTCCTTAACGGAAACCGCAGAATGCAGAAAATCGCAGGTGCATTTCTGCATCTGTGACAAGGTGAGGAGTTCAGATTGTGGTCGCATTTAAGTCCCCTTAAATGCGAAGAAGTCACCGCCGGGTGCTCAGTCCTGCGGTGACTTAATTATGGCTGGCTGATAACGAATAATCAAACGTTGCTTGACGTTTAGTTATGCGTCGAATTGACTGGGTGTCACGCCTCTGGCTTTGGTGCAGAAGCTATCATCGCAGCCCAGCAGAGTTTCGCTCGGTGCGCCGCCTGCTGGCATCCACTCATGGCGTCGTATGCTTCCCACTCTTTCTCATCGCTAAAGCTCTCATCTGGCTCTGATTCGAACCCATTGACAATCATGTCTTCTGTCGGCTCAACCGGCACCAGAGCGTAACCATCCGGAATCACCGGAGAGTTGCCATAGGCACCCTGAAGCATGGCGGCGCGGCAGGTTCTGGCAATGCGTTCGCGTAATTGCTGTGTGCCGTGATATTCAACAGCGATATCACGCAACTCGTTTACCAGTTCGCGAATCTGATGGTCTTTCATTGTTATCGGCGCTGGAGGGGCGGTGAACACAGGCTTGTAGTAGTGCCGTGTTTCCTCCTTGAATATTGCTCCGCTGGATTTGCCAAAAGTAAATGGCGTAAATGGATGAATAAACCCCACAGGCTCCGCTTCGAGCGATGCCAGCGCAATCTTCATCGCCGCCAGCGCCTTGGCAGCATCTTCGTTTACGGCGCCGGGCACAGCATCGCGCCCTTCTTCAAGCTCCGCGATTGTCTGCTGGAGCCATTCTTTGGTAATTGTGCTCATGGGTTAGTCCTCACCGAATTTCTGAATGCAGACTGTTTTTCCGACGAAACGAGCGCTGCCTTTTCTTTTGGGTAGTTGATATTCACCGTCGAACCGGTAGATGCCGACAGAAGCACAGGGGCCATCATTACGAATTAACTCCCATATGAAGTCTCCACGGTCGTTGAAATAACCAGGCCCTTCGCCAAATGTCGGGAAGTCGCTGTAAACCACATCCATGTCACCATGTTGCCCGTTGATAAAAATGAAATACCCCTTGTGACTCTCACCCGGTTTCGCGTCGAGGTGTCCGAATGTTTCGTGTATTACTGCCGCTGCCCTCGCCGCTGTGATTTGAGCTCCGATTTCGCGCATATCACTCTCCTTTACCGGCTGCGGCGGCGCGGATGGCGTCTAACGCATCACTGCCACTACCTTCTCTGTAAATGATTAGTTCAGCTAGGGTGATTGGCTTTTCGCCCCAACCTAACTCAATGGTATGCCTGCTGATGATATTGAGGAACTCAGCTACCATTCGGTCTTTGGCTTCCAGCTCATCCAGCAGCGCCAGCACGGTTTCCGGCCCGGTGAGCAGGTTGAATGCATTCGCCGCGTCAACATCACCATCGACGTTCAGCAGCGCCTCATCAAACAACTCATCGTTTGGCATCATTAGCAATCGCTTCATAGCTGGTAGCGCCTTCTCCGCAGCTTCACGTAATGCGAGTTTGTCGATGTTGCTCATTGGGCGGTCTCCTGGGCAGGCATCAGCGCTTCACGAACGCATGGCTTGTAGTAGTGATGGAAAGCGAAAGTCAGCCCGAGCTTGGTTGGCCGCTCCTGTTTCCCGAGTAGGCCGAGGCGCGTGCAGATTGTCGTTGCGGTCCATCCTGAGTGATACCCGGCCGCACGCTTCATGACTGTTTCAGCCAGGATGGTACGAAAATCAGTGCGGCCGAAATTCGTGTTTTCGAATGCTGCATTGATCACCTCATCAGTAAGGTGCGCGTCGATAGAGTTGCTCATTGGGCGGCTCCTTCAAATTGGTAAGAAATTTTAATTCCCAGCTTTTTAGCCATGGCATGCTCAGCGACGGCACCTTCCGACTCTTTCCACCCATGCAGCATGTGAATGGCGTCGGCGCAGCGAAGCATCGCCAGGCAGATGTCCATATACTCACGCTGAGATAAACCATCTGGGAGCGTGGCCGGATTTAATGCCACATGACCACCTGATAACATCTGCTGTGCTACTGCGTTAAACATCGGGCGGTTATAGTTTTCGTAACCCGTCATAGGTCCTGCGATGTAGATTTTCATACCCCTGCCCTCCCCCAAACCATCAATACTCGCTTCATCGCCGGACTGCTCCGGCACTCCTGAAATATTCCGTTGGTGCAGCTGCGCGCGGTGCCGCCCTGCTCTTCCGGCGTAGCCAGGCGATAAGTCACCGTTCGCCAGACCTTGCTCACACGCACAATCTTGCGGGCCCGCTCCAGATCGATGGCATTCTTCGTGATGCAGTTGATTGTCATGCCGCACTCTGTGGCCACATCCTTCGCAGTGAAGGTCTGGTGCGTTTCGAGATAACGCAGTATTGCCTCTTTGCCTTTCATGCTGCCCCCTTGGAACGGTATGAATCCCAGGTGAATGACAGCGTGCAACCTCCGCCGTCGCTCATGCGATCAAGAACGCGCTCGCCGATGAATGCAGCCAGTTCTTCCCGAGTCTGGTTACTTATCAGGATGGTAGGCTTCATGCGCTCATAACGGGTGTTGATGATTTCGAACATGATCAACTTCTCGGCGTCGCTTCCGAACTGCACACCAACCTCGTCGATAATCAGCAGATCGGGCTTCGTGAAGTAACGGATCACTTCGTCTTCAGTACGACTTGACCCCTTCGACCATGTCGACTTGTACTCACGGGCAATTTTCAGCGCAGTGGTGAACACAGCTGAGCTTTGGTGCTCGGTGATCGCATGCCGGGCGATAGCCAACGCGAGGTGGTTCTTACCGGTTCCTGGCTTGCCACACATCACCAGTCCGCCACCCTTCTGCAAACGCTCAGGCCAGCGATTGGCGTAAGCCTGGCAGACCTTCAGGGCGCGTTTCGCTTCTTCGTTCACCGGCTCATAATTCTCCAGTGAGCAGGATTCGAACCTGGCCGGGATGCTCAGGCCATCCAGCAGGCGCTCGATGTTTCTTTTGCGGGCTGCTTCGTTGATGCTAATTCTTTCCGCCTGCAAGCGGCCCAGCTCCTCTTTTAGGCATTCTGGGCAGGAGCTCGGGCGTGGGGGGATCTTCACGACAGAGTTTAAGAAATGCCTTGTCCTGCATTCAAAGGGGCCATGCGTTTCGCAGTTCTCGGTGCTGATAGTTAGCTCGATATCTTCATGCTGAACTGGCGGCTGGCTCAGCTCAGTAATGCGTTTCTCAAGTTGATTGATTTTTTCATCCAGCGTCATGATCAGTCCCTCGCCCATGCAGGAATTTCAGTCTGGCCATAGTCTTTGCCAGCAAAGTTCTCAGATACGCGAGACTGCGCGCGAGACGTCTGTTTGGCGATCTTTGGCTCAAACAAACCCTGCCAGCCATTCGCGATGCTCTGGTTGATGATTTCTTCAGGCTGGTATCCGCTGCACTTGCAACGCTCAAGCAGGTTGATGGCTTGGGTTACCGTCTGCTGAGACTTAATCGGTTTCTTCAAATCGCGACGATAATCGACCCATGACTTCCAGACTGAAACTGACAGCCATTCAGGAAGGTCAACACCAGCCGGATCGAACGAAGCCGGTTTGGGGGATTTAGGGGGTTTATTAATATTGTCTTTATTGTCTTTTGTATGTTTGTCTTTTGTGTTTACCTGATTTGGGTAAGTGTCGTTACCTGATTCAGGTAAAGATTGCTTACCTGATTCGGGTAAATTTACCTCTTTCAGGTAAGCTTTATTTTCATTACCTGATTTGGGTGATTTCACCCATTCGCTGACCGATTTATTAATGCCTACAGTTCGCCCGATTTGGGTAAAAACCCCACGCTTAACTAACGCACTTTTAGCCGCAGAGCATTTGTGCGGGAGGATGCCGGTCAGGGCAGATAACTGATCATTGCTTACCCAATCTGCCTTTTTGTTGAAACCGTATGTTTTGCGCATTACAGCCATGAAGACCAGCAGCTGATGCTGAGACAATCCAGCCAGCATGACAGCCTCCAGAAGTTCATTGGCGATGCGCGTATAGCCATCATCAAGATCTGCCACGCGCGGCTCCTTAGGTGCCACGTCAGGCACAGGGAAATTGATTACTTCGGCAGTGTTTGCCATAATTGCTCCTGTGAATTGATCCAGTTAATTCCACCTGAAAGCCGTTGGTGTTCGAGCACCGCGGCTTTCACCCTTTCTGCGTTCATGCTTCAAAATCTCCCTTCACTCCATCCCGGTTAGAAATCAGGATGGCAAGCAGCAGCGACATGTTAGGCACCAGGTTCTCCCGCCACCGGCTTACGGTTGATTTGTTCACGCCAGCTACTTCGGCGATCCTGGTGGTCCCAAGATCTGCAATTTGCCGCTGCACCCAGCTCTCAATTCGTCGTGCCTCCGCTTTGTTGCGTGTTGTTAAGGTCTCCATTTGCGATACTTCCTCTGATGTAATTGGTTGTTGCCGCCGGTCAGGCGGCTGTGTTATTCGCCCCAAGTAACTGGGCGAGATCTGGGCGGATATCTGCTGGCTTAACTTTTCCGTTGGTTGCAGTGACAATTTTCATTACGTAGCGAGCATCAATGCCGCCACCGTGCAACCAGCGCCAAACCGTCGGTTGAGCCACTCCGCACAGATCGGCCAATTTCTTCTGGCTACCAGCGATATCAATGGCGCGCTGGATGGTTTTGTTGGTCATATTCCAATTCCTATGAGTATTGGTGTGAATTGATAATAGCAATGCGTATTGATTTAAGCAATAGCTAAACGTGTTTTGACCATCAATACGCAAGCGTATAAATTTAAACTCATGAAAAAAGAAACTCTTGCAGAACGCCTGAATCAGGCAATGGAACTATCTGGCATGTCTCAGGGCGCTTTGGCTAAGGCGTCTGGCGTTGCTCAGCCCACCATCTGGAGGCTGACCAGCGGCAATGCGCGAGGCTCAACTAAAATCGTTGAGATCGCCAATGCGCTTGGCGTTCGCTCTGAGTGGCTTTCAACCGGAGTTGGACCGATGCGTGACGATGGTCAAATGCCCGCAATTTCGCAGCCAAAAACAGAGCTGGTGCCTACTGACACATTCCGCATTGAAGCGCTAGACTTTTACGTGAGCGCTGGGCCAGGAGCCATCAACAGCGAATTTGTAGAGGTGCTTAGATCCGTGGAATATTCAGTCGAAGACGCTCGTCGGATGTTTAATGGCAGGAAGGCTGAGCAGATCAGAATCATCAATGTTCGCGGAGACAGCATGTCCGGGACCATTGAACCAGGCGACTTATTGTTCGTCGACATCAGCGTCCAACATTTTGATGGTGATGGGATCTACGCCTTTATCTACGACGATACATCCCACGTTAAACGCCTCCAGAAGATGAAAGATAAGCTGTTGGTCATCTCCGACAATCAGACTTATCGCCCGTGGGAGCCGATCGAAAAAGAAGAAATGAACAGGATACTCGTATTCGGCAAGGTGATTGGCAGCATGCCGCAGACCTACAGAAAACACGGTTAACTTTTAGCCTCACGGCTTTTCACAGCAAGGATCATTATGAAAAAGCTCTTTGTTGCAGCGACAGCAGCTGCACTTCTCTCTGGTTGTATGTCTATTCCTAAACCAGTAAGCCTTCCGGCATTCCCGCAGGCCGAGTATGACAAATTAAAAATTGAAGGTTCCGATAAGCTGACAGGTCAGGCCTTCCTCAAGACGCTGGGCGGAGACGTAAAAGTTGCTGCAGGCAGTCAGGTTATCCTGATGCCAAAAACCTCTTATACCGATTTCCAGTTCGCCACCTGCATGGGGCTTACCCGCTGCGACAAAGAAGATATGCGCGCAGCGAAGTATGAGAAGGTCACGATTGCTGATGCTCAGGGTAAGTTTGAGTTCGATAACATTGCCCCTGGCGAATACTACGTTCAGACCACCGTTACCTGGATGCGCCCATCCACCTACGGGCTGGTGACTGAAGGCGGTGCACTCATGTCAGCCGCGTCAGTAAAAGCAGGCCAGAACAATACGGTAATGGTTACCCGATAATTTTATCAGTTCAGAAGAACCCAGCCATAGCGCTGGGTTTTTTATTGCCTGCAGCTAGCCCGCTCATCACAGCAATCCCCGCCCCAGTGAAAACACGCTCCGAATCTCACTCACACGAAAAAATATCAAATTAAATTCCTTTAGCTATCAACGCATTAATAGCAAATGCTATTATTTAATATCAATACGTATTGCTATAAGCAATACTCATCGCTATTATCAATTCATCGAAACGAAACATCGACAGCTGAGCGAAGTTAGCCAGCGGCGGACAGCAAGTCGCCTGCTTCTTTAACAACATGCAATCTGCACCTGACGCTGAGCGAAGAGATTCGCATAACTCAGTTCCCCGCTATCTCCAGACCTCAAGGGGTCATGGCATACCGGGCGCGCGGCGGACAGGGTTGGGTGCAGCAAAACAGGAATGTTTTGGGCTGGCAGACGGTTATCAGCTAGTTGGTGAGGTAATGGCTCACCAAGGCGACGACGGCCTTCCCTGCTGCTTGAAGGTGGGGAGCCAGCACCAAAGCATTTCTCCCGCATCAGCGGGTAACGACAGAGGGTAAGGCGATGGATAAGGCATACGAAGAATATTTTGAAAGCCTTGCTGAAGGTGAAGAGGCTCTTAGTTTTGCTGAATTTGTTGAGGCTGTTTCATGAAATATACGCACAAAACTCATTTTGGTTTTTCAGCTCAAGTAAGGAGCACCCAGTTGGGAACTACGCAAGCACTTGGAACTTTCTCTACAGCTGAACGGGCTAACATAGCGGCTCGATTATTTAAGCACTGGGAGAAAAGCTTCCAAGCCAACGAGATCCCAAGAAAGCCCACACATGTAGATGCGTTGAATACTTTTGGCTATTAAGCCAAACAATAGAAAGCCGCCTAACCAGCGGCTTTTTTCATACCTCACCGTTCTCGATGAGTGCGGTTAGTTATGACAACCGGCGGCCATCCACCGCCCATTAGCGAAGAAGTCTTGTATCAACAGCTCCGTTCGCCGAGCGCCATCGGCACTACAAGGAAATAACCATGACACAGAAAGAAATCGTTACCTACAAAGGTTTTAATGCGGATATGACCTGCCGCGGGTTCCAGTTTGAAATCGGTAAAACTTTCGAACATGAAGGTAAAGTCAGCGCTTGCTCTGCCGGATTCCACTCCTGCGAATACCCGTTGGATTGCTTCAGCTATTACCCGCCCGCCCAAAGTCGCTACGCTGAAACCATTGCGTCAGGCGATATCAGTCGCGAAGAAGGTGGCGACAGCAAAATCGCCAGCGCATCGATCACTATCAAGGCTGAAATTTCTGTGCATCAACTGGTAACCCGGGCTATTGAGTGGATCTGGAGCCGGGTAGACAGATCGTTAGAGCAGACAAACACCGGCAACCGCTCCGCCGCCAGCAACACCGGCGACTACTCTGCCGCCAGCAACACCGGCAACCGCTCCGCCGCCAGCAACACCGGCGACTACTCCGCCGCCAGCAACACCGGCAACCGCTCCGCCGCCAGCAACACCGGCAACCGCTCCGCCGCCAGCAACACCGGCAACCGCTCCGCCGCCAGCAACACCGGCTACCACTCCGCCGCCAGCAACACCGGCTACCACTCCGCCGCCAGCAACACCGGCAACCGCTCCGCCGCCAGCAACACCGGCAACCGCTCCGCCGCCAGCAACACCGGCAACCGCTCCGCCGCCAGCAACACCGGCAACCGCTCCGCCGCCAGCAACACCGGCGACTACTCCGCCGCCAGCAACACCGGCAACCGCTCCGCCGCCAGCAACACCGGCGACTACTCTGCCGCCGAGGTTGGCGGATCTCATTCTGTAGCTGCGGCATTCGGCATCGAAGGCAAAGCGCGAGCCTCTGAAAACAGCGCCATCGTCCTCTGCTACCGCAACGATGAAGGCGAGTTAATCCACATCCGCGCCAGCAAGGTTGGTGATAACGGAGTTAAAGCAGACATCTGGTATCAACTGGATGAAAACGGCGAATTCGTGGAGGCATCATGACAGTCACCCACAACGGCAAGCAGTACACCGCCAAAAAGCTCAACGATAACGAGTGGCAGCTGACGTCGGCATCAAACCCGCGCGAGAAGTTGACGCTTAACCGCTGGCAGATGCATATCGCTGGCCTCCTGGAACAGGTTGAGGTGAAGGCATGATCAATCATCACCTGCTGCGCGCCGCGCAGAGCAAAGCAGCCATCGCCCTGTTTATCGGTGATGGCGTCATGTGGATGGCAGCCTACGACGAAATGAAGGTTGCCATCGGTTATCCGTGGCATAGAAAAGCAGCCTAACCCCCCCCTATTCAACCGATCGGCCTGGCATTAAGCGGGCGGCCTTCGCACGCACTTTTTAAGGAGTCTTTATGCAACCTTACGAGCGATTAACCTCTGAACGTCTGGCAAGTTTGCCAGAAGGATCCCGACTGAAACTCGGCGGCCAAATTATCAAACTTACCGGGCGCGGGTCATTCACCAACAGCGCCGGGAGAACTGAAAACATGATCGAGTATGTCGATTCCCGTGGCGTGCCAGGCAGTTTTGCAGAAAGCATCATTCTCGACTCGGCTACCGAGTATCTCAGCTCTGTAATGTGTGCCTACTGCGGCTCGCGGCGCCATAAAAGCGATTGCACTGTTCAGACGGTATCGACCTACATGTCGACGTCACAAAAGCATTTCTGCACTGACAAAGGCTGCGCTGAGAAGTTCTTCCGCCAGAACCCATCCCGCGCCAAGACATCACGGAGAACGCGATGGTAACTCACCAGACCGGATTGCTGATGGTTGCCATGCTCTGCCTGCTGTATGACCTGCAGCCGGCAGACCTCGAATCACTGGCTCACCAGCTCGCAGAATTTGACGCAGTTAACGACCACCTTACGGAGATTAAGCATGTTGCGAGTTATTGATACTGAAACTACCAGCCTGGAAGGTAGTGTGCTGGAGATAGCCAGCGTTGATATTGTCGACGGTGTTATCTGCAATCCCATGAGCGACTTTGTGAAGCCCACTGAAGCGATCAGCTTCGAGGCTATGGCTATACACCATATCACCGAAGATATGGTCGCTGACGCCCCGTTGATTGGCGAGGTTATCGGGCGTTACCTTGGCGCGCAGGCTTACGTCGCACACAACGCTAAGTTCGATAAATCAAAGCTGCCGCAAATCGACGCCCCATGGATTTGTACCGCCAAGCTGGCCCGCGCCCTTCTCCCTGATCATCCAAGCCACAGTAACCAGTACCTGCGTTACAGCCTGGGCCTTAAACCTGAACTTCCGGAAGGCCTGTATGCGCACCGCGCGCTGTATGACTGTTACGTCACAGCTGAGCTGCTTCTGTACATGGGTCGCCTGGCGAAATGGACGTTTGGCGAAATGCGCGCCATTTCAAACAGCCCATCACTGATTAAGGCTATCCGGTTCGGCAAGCACAAGGGCCTGACGTTCGAAGAGATTGCGAAGGTCGATCCTGGCTATCTCCGCTGGTTGTCCAGCAACAGCGACGACGAAGACATTCTCTTCACCATTAAACACTGGCTTAAGGGGTAATTCATGGCGGTGATGACTCTCATCCTTGCCGACTCCGGGTATGGCAAGACGTACAGCATCCGCAACGTTAACCCGGAAAACGCTATTCTCGCTCGCTGTATTCGTAAGGCCCTTCCGTTCCGCAATACCGGCTGGAAGCTCCACGGAAAACGCCTGCCGGATAACTCAATACAACGCGGGAACGTGGTTGATATCCGCAATGGACGGCATCTTCTCGATGTGATCCGTAACGCCGCGATGAGTGGCCGCAAGATACTTATCATTGATGACTTCCAGGCTGTCATGCAGCACGAGAACATGGACCGGGCCTACGAGACTGGCTACACCAAATTTACCGAAATGGCGGAGCATGCCTGGCGCATCATAGAAGCGGCCACACAGCTACCTGACGACTTCCGCGTCTACTTCCTCGCTCACACCGAAGAGAGCGAAGGAAAAATAAGGATGAAGACAGTCGGCAAGATGCTTAACGAAAAGCTCACTCCTGAAGGCTACTTCCCTATCGTTCTGCGCATCATCAAGCGCGACGGCAAACACCTTTTCCTATTGAAGGGCGACGACAACGACACCGTGAAATGTCCTCCTGACCTGTTCGGTCCGGAAGTGACTGACATGGATAACGACCTGGCGGCGTTCGACAACGCAATTTCTGAATTCACTGACTTATAAGAGAGATAACAATGAACCAACCAATCAGCTTTACCTGGAATCAGCAGTCGGCAGAAGCAGCACTCAAAGCAGGATCCTCCGCTGGCATTTCTGAAACCGGCGCATACGAAGGCGTGATCACCTCCGCTGTGTATGAGTTCGGCAAGGATGGATCACAGTCGCAGGCACTTGTTCTTTCGCTCGACGCTGACGGCCAGAAAGCAAACTTCCTGCGCATCAACTTCCTCGGACGCGACGGCACGCAGACTTTTGGTATGGGCTTGATCGCCGCCATCATGTGGGCTGCGCAGGTTAAAGACGCTCAGGCGCAACAGCGCCAGGGGCAAAGCGGTCCTGAATGGTGTCTGCCTGCGCTTGAGGGTAAGCGTGTCGGCTTGTTCCTACAAAAAATCCTCACCACCAAGACAGATGGTAGTGACAGCTACAAATTCGAAGTCCGACATGTTTTCCAGCCTGGAAGTCGTCTGACCTATAAAGAGTTCACCAACAAAACGCCAGCAGAAGCGATCGCTACGCTTGAGCGCACCATGAAAGACAAAGATGACCGCAAGCCTCACGATTCATCACGCGGTGGCTGGGGTGCGCCATCACATAGCGGCGGCGGATGGGGTGGTAATCAGCAGGATCCGAATGCGGTCCCTGAGTCTCGCCTGCAGCAGGCCAACCGTCAGGTATCACAGAGCAATCAACATCCTCAGTTTGACGATGACATTCCCTTCTAAAAGGCATCGCTATGACTCACGCTCACGACGACATCAGGGTTGGCACACTGTGCCTTCCCTTCATTGGTAACGGCTGGCTAATGCCATGGGGTGAAGTGGTCAGCAATCCATTAAAGGCGCAGCGACTCGGTGAGGAATATCGGGAAAGGCAGGAGGCGGCATGAAATACGGAAGCGTGTGCAGCGGCATCGAGGCTGCCAGTAAAGCGTGGGAACCTCTCGGCTGGAAACCTGCCTGGTTCTCTGAAATCGAACCGTTCCCTTCTGCTGTCCTCGCCCACCACTGGCCGGAAATAACAAACCTCGGCGACATGACCAAAATCGCCGATTCGGTGCGCGCTGGTGATGTTGAAGCGCCTGATGTTCTGGTTGGCGGCACGCCTTGCCAGGCATTCAGCATTGCCGGCTTACGTGAAGGCCTGTCTGATGACCGCGGCCAGTTAACCCTCTCTTACGTGGAATTAGCCAATGCAATCGACGCAAAGCGCCGCGAACGCGGTGAACCAGAAGCAATCATCGTCTGGGAAAACGTCCCCGGCGTGCTCAGCAGCAAAGACAATGCCTTCGGGTGCTTTCTGGCAGGACTTGCCGGAGAAAGCAGTGAGTTGCAGCCAGCAGGGGGAAAATGGACGCACGCAGGTTGTGTGTCTGGACCACAAAGGGTTATCGCCTGGCGCGTCCTTGATGCTCAATTTTTCGGAGTGGCCCAACGACGCCGCCGTGTGTTCGTTGTCGCAAGTGCTCGAAAAGGATTCGATCCCGCAGCGGTACTTTTTGAGCTCGACAGCGTGCGCCGGGATTCTGCGCCGCGCCGAGAAACGCAAAAGGCTGTTGCCGCACTTACTGCAAGAGGCGTTGGAACGTGTGGCGCAGACGACAACCAGGCACAAGTTGGACACCTGATTGCTTTTGGCGGTGGCAATACTGCCGGTCATATTGATGTGGCGACCGCCTGCACCGCGCATGGTATCAGGTTGGATTTTGATACTGAGACTTTTGCAGTTCACGGCACGCAGGATCCAGATACCAACCGAGAACTTGCGCACACGCTCGGACGCAACAACGGACAGGAAAACGCGATAGTTACTGAACCATTCACATTGGCAATCCGTGGTCTGTCAGAAGGGAGCACGATCGAAGTGAGAAATGACGGAACTGCCAACGCGCTTTTGACACCGAATGGCGGCCGCGCTGGTATGGGGGTCGGAGCTATCGGGTGGGGTATGCAGGTTCGCCGCCTAACACCGATTGAGTGCGAGCGCCTTCAGGGCTTTCCAGATAATCACACCCTGATCGGCTGGCGCGGAAAGGATGCTACTAAATGCCCGGACGGCCCTCGCTACAAAGCAATCGGCAACAGCATGGCGGTACCGGTAATGCGTTGGATTGGTGAGCGCATTGCAGCAGCACTTCCTGCCGAGAAGCTGAACGGTGATTATGGCGGAAGTAAAACACCGCTCGACCAGCGCGACCTCTGGCGCACTCCACCTGCCCTTTTCGCTTCACTTGATGCTGAGTTCTGCTTCCAGTTGGATGCCGCCGCAGCGCCGCATAATGCGCTGTGCAGGAAATTCATCACAGCCGAGATGAACACGCTGGAAACGCCATGGGCTGATTACTTGAGCGCTCCTGGCTACGTCTGGTTGAACCCGCCATACAGCGACATCACGCCGTTCGTTAAAAAGGCCGCTGCCGAGAGCGCCAATCAGATCGGCACGGTCATGCTGGTACCGGCAGACACTTCGGTTGGATGGTTCAAAGAGGCTATCCAGACCGCCAGCGAGGTTCGCTTCATCACCGCCGGACGGCTGGCATTTATCAACCCGGTCACCGGTAAGCCGGTCAGCGGAAATAACAAAGGCAGTATGCTCATCATCTGGCGACCGTACCCGCGCACGCATTGCCACTTCGCAACGGTGGACCGGGACGAGCTGATGGCTTTCGGGGCGAAACTTCTCGCCCGCCGGGAGGCCGCATGACGCCAGCAAATGAAAACGCCATCCGCGCCGCCGCAGCCGGTAAAGGAGAGTGAGCATGGCTAAATTTACAGACGTACACGACCTGTTAACTGCTTATCAAAAACAGGTGCGTAAAGTGCCAGCAAAGGGCGTTTATGCATCAAAACAGCGGCGTGATGAAGTACAGGCGGCACACGCAAGAAAGGTAATTCGTAAGCGGAAACGCTCTATTGGGAAGTCCAATAAATTAGGCGGGCGTCGCCGGGCTGAAGTGTTGGCGGCTCTGATTTGTGAAATGAACTTTTGGGCACTGGTGTGTCGTTCAAACCGTAAGAATGCCGTCGAAAGGAAGGACTAACCCATGAGCACTATTGCCAGAGAGCAGTTAATCGAAGAACTGAAAGCTTCGACGCAAAACTCCAGCGGGATGTTTGAAATCGGTGAGGAAACAATCTGCTCGTTGATGTCTTTGCTCACCGCCCCGCCAGCGCCAACATCTGTACCTGCTGCGTATGAACATACCGAGGACTTCAGCGAATACCATGAAGGCTGGAACGCCTGCCGCGCCGCCATGCTTCAGGGTGCCGAACCTGTAATGACGGCTAACAAGTTGCGCGCTGGTTGGGTGGCTGTACATGATGAGATGCCTCCTCAGTATGAGCCGTTATTAATTTGCACACGAGATGGAGTCGTGCAGCGCACCGTGTATGGATTTGACGGTGAAAACTGGTTGGATTGGTACGAGCAATATGACCCCATTAGCGCTGACCGTTGCGATTTGTGGCAACCACTGCCAGCAGCACCGCAGCAGGAGGCTGAATGACATAAGGAATGAGAGAGCATCGTGCGTTTGTGTTGATCGCAATGATTAACCGAAGGAAGCGCAAGTCATCATAACAAACCCGCACCCTGCGGGTTTTTCTTTATCCGGAGTCACCATGCACGCCAATCCAATTATCTGGCTCATAGTCGGAATTATGGCTCTGAGCGCTATCTCTTCACTCATTCACATGTCAGAGGGCTTGTTATGGCTAAATTTGCTGTGGGCGCAATAACTCGATCTGTTAATGGAAATGTGTACACACAAAGCGACGTATACGAAGCCGCATTAGCAGCCAGCAAGCCAGAATGGGATGGAGAGGGATTGCCTACTGTTGGTTGTGAGTGTGAGTACGAAACGAATGGATATGGAATTAAGAAGGTTCGGGTAGAATGCATAACTATGGATGGAATCGCATTTACATGGCTTGGAGAAGACCCGGGATTTCGTGGGCTTGACTGTATAAATACCTCTCAATCACATCGATTCCGACCTATCCGCTCAGAAGCAGATAAGAAACGCGACATCATCATCTCTAAGATAGAGAAAGCTTACAAAGATTGCCCGCATAGCGATGCAGTGCCACAGGCAATCTATGAAGCTATAGCAGAACATATCCGCATCGACTAGACCGCCGCAATGGCGGTTTTTTATTGGAGATAGATGATGATAATCGGCATCCATATGACATATCTCTTCCTGAAAGGCGATCTTTATAAGGAACTCATCCCTTACGGTTTGCTTTTTGGAGTGATTGAGATATTTGGAGAGGTTGGTGCTATCGCTTTATTCATAGGGCATTAACCATGGAATCACACAGCCTCACACTCGATGAGGCCTGTGCATTTCTCAAGATATCCAGACCCACCAACTGACACTTCTATAACCGGAGAATCCTGTGGAAGAAGAAATCTTCACTCGTGAGGAGGCTGCGTCATATCTGAAGGTCGACAAGGGAACCATCACGCAATGGATACGCAGCGGTCGCCTTCAGGCAGCAAAGATAAATCCAAACAAACCGAAAAGCCCATATCGCATTTGCAAGTCAGACTGCATTGCGGCGCTAAAGTCTGTGCGACACAATAGCGCAGTGAATGCGGTTGATGTGCAGGAGGAGAAAGCATGTCAATCAAACTACGCGGCGGCACGTGGCACTGCGACTTCGTCGCGCCAGATGGATCACGAGTTAGACGCTCTCTTGAAACCTCAGACAAGAGAGAAGCGCAGGAACTTCACGATCGTCTGAAGTCGGAAGCGTGGCGGGTTAAACAACTTGGGGAGTCGCCTAAGAAGCTATTCAAGGAGGCCTGCATAAGATGGCTCAGGGAGAAAGAGGATAAGAAGAGCCTGAATGATGACAAAAGCATCATTAAGTTCTGGTTGCTGCATTTCAGAGAGACTGTTCTCGCTGACATCACAACAGACAAAATAATGGAGGCGGTAGACGGAATGGAAAACCGCCGCCATCGCCTGAACTGGGAGATGACCAGAGGCAGGTGTTTGAGACTATCTAAACCAGTACCTGATTATATTCCTAAGCTCGCAACTAAGGGAACAAGGACGAGGCATCTGGCGATACTCAGAGCCATTCTGAATATGGCGGTGCAGTGGGGGTGGCTGGATAAAGCGCCGAAGATATCAACGCCCCGGGTCAAGAATGGCCGCATCCGATGGCTGACAGAAGAGGAGTCGAAGCGTCTTTTTGCAGAGATAGCCCCTCACTTCTTCCCGGTCGTTATGTTTGCGGTGACCACTGGCCTTCGTCGCTCTAATGTAACCGATCTTGAATGGTCACAGGTCGACCTAGATAAGCGGATGGCATGGATGCACCCTGACGAAACTAAAGCCGGCAACGCCATAGGCGTTCCACTGAACGAAACAGCTTTAGGGATACTGAGGAAGCAGCAAGGCCTGCATAAGCGCTGGGTTTTCGTTCACACGACTCCCGGGTACAGAAGCGACGGGACAAAAACAGCAGCGGTCAGAAAAATGCGGACAGATAGTAATAAGGCATGGAAGGGAGCACTAAAGCGGGCAGGCATTAGCAATTTCCGCTTCCATGACCTCAGGCATACATGGGCTAGCTGGCTTGTTCAGTCCGGTGTTTCACTTCTGGCATTGAAGGAAATGGGGGGATGGGAAACTCTGGAAATGGTTCAACGATATGCTCATTTGTCTGCCGGGCACCTGACGGAGCATGCGAGTAAAATTGATGCAATTATTGGTCGCAATGTCACAAATACGGCACATGAGGAGAATATAGTTTATTTGAATGCGAGATAAGTAATTGAAATAACTGGTGCCGATAATAGGAGTCGAACCTACGACCTTCGCATTACGAATGCGCTGCTCTACCAACTGAGCTATATCGGCCCTGAGAGGCCGGTTACGAGCGTAACCACGGGGCAAAAGGTTAGATCTATCCGGGTGATGCGTCAATGCCCTTTTGAATCAAACGGCTATTTTTGCATCACCCGTGATTATTTACGCACGAATCGTATCGTCACCGAAGCCGATCCACTTGTACGTGGTCAGCGCTTCCAGCCCCATCGGACCGCGCGCGTGCAGTTTCTGCGTGCTGACCGCCACCTCAGCGCCGAGGCCGAACTGACCGCCGTCGGTGAAGCGGGTGGAGGCATTCACATAGACCGCAGAGGAATCCACTTCGTTCACGAAGCGATCGGCATTGCGCAGGGTACGCGTCAAGATAGCGTCAGAATGCTGCGTGCCATGTTCACGGATGTGCGCAATGGCGTCGTCGAGATCGGTAACGATTTTCACGTTCAGATCCAGTGACAGGAACTCATCGTCGTACTGCTCCGCTTTTACGGGAACAACATTAGCCGGGCCATCCTGAAGCAGTGCGAGCGCGTTGGCTTCAGCGTGCAGCGTCACGCCGCTCTCTGCCATCTGTTTGCTCAGAGCTGGCAGGAAGGTGTTCGCAATATTCTGATGCACCAGCAGCGTTTCTACGGTGTTACAGGTGCTTGGACGCTGGGTTTTCGCGTTAACGATAATCTTCAGCGCCGGTTCAATCTCAGCGCTGTCGTCGACCACGATATGGCACACACCGATACCGCCGGTGATCACCGGAATTGTCGACTGCTCGCGGCACAGCTTGTGCAGGCCCGCGCCACCGCGTGGGATCAGCATGTCGATGTATTTGTCCATGCGCAGCATTTCGTTGACCAGCGCGCGGTCTGGGCTCTCGATCGCCTGCACGGCACCCGCCGGTAAGCCACACTCTTCCAGCGCCTGCTGAATGACTTTCACCGTCGCGGCGTTGGTGCGCCAGGTCTCTTTACCACCGCGCAGAATAGCGGCGTTTCCGGTTTTCAGGCACAGGGAGGCGACATCCACCGTCACGTTTGGACGAGCTTCATAAATAACGCCGATAACGCCGAGCGGCACGCGGCGGCGCTCCAGGCGTAAACCGCTGTCGAGCAGCCCGCCGTCGATCACCTGCCCTACCGGGTCGGCCAGATTGCAGACCTGACGCACATCGTCGGCGATACCTTTCAGGCGTGCCGGCGTCAGCGCCAGACGGTCGAGCATCGCTTCGCTCAAACCGTTACGACGCGCTTCCAGTAAATCCTGCTCGTTGGCGAGTAAAATCTCCTGGGACTGTGATTCCAGATAATCAGCGATTTTTTCCAGCACGCGGTTTTTCTCGCGGCTGGAAAGGAGCGCCAGTTTGTAAGAGGCGGCCTTCGCGGCAGCGCCCATTTGTTCCAGCATGTTCTGGCTCCTTAACGAATAATCATGTCATCGCGATGTACGGCAACCGGACCATATTCATAGCCCAGAATGGCGTCGATCTGCTGTGAGTGGTGACCCGCGATGCGGCGCAGGGCATCGCTGTTATAACGGCTTACGCCGTGGGCGATGTCGCGGCCTTCGAGGTTACGGATGCGGATCACTTCACCACGGGAGAAGTTACCTGTCACGCTTTTAATTCCTTTAGGAAGTAATGAACTTCCTCGTTCCAGAATCGCGGCGGTTGCCCCTTCATCGACGACGAGTTCGCCAGCAGGAGGCGCGCCAAATATCCAGCGCTTGCGGTTTTCCA
Source organism: Enterobacter asburiae (assembly GCF_008080435.1). Classification (GTDB taxonomy): domain Bacteria; phylum Pseudomonadota; class Gammaproteobacteria; order Enterobacterales; family Enterobacteriaceae; genus Enterobacter; species Enterobacter asburiae_C. Next base: position 34,677 of record NZ_VRKN01000019.1, read on the forward strand.
GCGGGGATTCCTGAGCGTGGAAGCGGGTGCCGACGGAAATACCATCCATCACGTCGCCAATCACGCCAGGGCGACTGCCCGCCGCAATGATGGTGTCGATACCGGCGCGGCACGCTACGTCAGCGGCCTGCAGCTTGGTCCCCATACCACCCGTTCCGAGGCCTGAAACGCTGTCACCGGCGATGGCACGCAGCGCATCGTCGATACCGTGAACATCGGTAATCAGCTCGGCTTCCGGGTTGGAGCGCGGATCGGCAGTGAACAGCCCCTGCTGATCGGTCAGAAGCAGTAATTTATCGGCACCGGCCAGAATCGCGGCCAGAGCCGAGAGGTTATCGTTATCACCCACTTTGATTTCAGCGGTAGCAACGGCATCGTTCTCGTTAATGACCGGAACAATATTGTTGTCCAGCAGCGCGCGCAGGGTATCGCGGGCGTTCAGGAAGCGCTCTCTGTCTTCCATATCCGCACGCGTCAGCAGCATCTGCCCGACGTGGATGCCATAGATGGAAAACAACTGTTCCCAGAGTTGAATGAGTCGGCTTTGCCCCACGGCGGCCAGCAGCTGTTTGGAAGCGATCGTCGCGGGGAGTTCGGGGTAACCCAGGTGTTCACGCCCGGCGGCAATCGCCCCGGAGGTCACAATCACAATACGATGCCCTGCGGCATGTAACTGAGCGCACTGACGTACAAGCTCAACAATGTGGGCGCGATTTAGGCGGCGCGATCCGCCTGTTAAAACACTGGTACCGAGTTTTACCACCAGCGTCTGGCTGTCACTCATGATTCTCTGCCGTTCAACGATAAGGGAAAGTAATGTCAAACGAACGTTTTAACAGGAGTCAGCCCCGTTGCCAACTGCCTTAGCACATCGCGAAACACTTTGTTGCGCGGGATCAGGAAGCGTAGCGGGAAAGTTTGACGATTTTATTACAGAAATAATAAATCACAATTTTTTAAAATTATTCTTAGTTTGTCATAAAAGTTTCATTCCAGAACGATAAAACCCCTTCTGTTTTTTCACGGGACTTAAGCATGAGCTTATCGTCCAGCGAATTTTTTTTAGCGCGTTTATAAGACAGGATCGAAAATGAAAAAGAGCACTCTGGCATTAATGGTTATGGGCGTAGTGGCTTCTGCATCCGTGCACGCAGCTGAAGTTTATAATAAAGATGGTAATAAACTGGATGTGTACGGCAAAGTTAAAGCCATGCACTACATCAGTGATGATGCCACCAAAGATGGTGATCAGACTTACGTTCGTTTCGGTTTTAAAGGCGAAACACAGATTAACGATCAGCTGACAGGCTATGGCCGTTGGGAAGCTGAATTTGCAGGTAACAAAGCTGAGAGCGACTCCTCTCAGAAGACGCGTCTGGCGTTCGCTGGTCTGAAACTGAAAAACTTTGGTTCACTGGATTACGGTCGTAACCTGGGTGCCCTGTATGACGTCGAAGCATGGACCGATATGTTCCCTGAGTTCGGCGGCGACTCTTCCGCACAGACCGATAACTTCATGACCAAGCGTGCTACCGGCCTGGCGACCTATCGCAACACTGACTTCTTCGGCGCGGTCGACGGTCTGGACATGACGCTGCAGTACCAGGGGAAAAACGAAAACCGTGACGCCAAGAAACAGAACGGTGACGGTTTTGGTACCTCTCTGACCTATGACTTCGGTGGCAGCGATTTCGCAGTAAGCGGCGCCTACACCAACTCTGACCGCACCAATGCTCAGAACCTGCTGGCGCGTGGCCAGGGGCAGAAAGCAGAAGCCTGGGCAACCGGTCTGAAATATGATGCGAACGATATTTATCTGGCTGCAATGTATTCTGAAACCCGCAATATGACGCCAATTTCTGGCGGGTTTGCAAATAAAGCGCAGAACTTTGAAGTTGTCGCACAATATCAGTTCGACTTTGGTCTGCGCCCGTCCCTGGGTTATGTCCAGTCTAAAGGCAAAGATATCGAAGGTATTGGTGACGAAGATCTGGTGAAATATATTGACGTTGGCGCGACCTATTACTTCAACAAAAATATGTCCACCTTTGTTGATTATAAAATCAACCAGATTGATGACAAAAATAAACTGGGCGTGAGCAGCGATGACATCGTTGCCGTGGGTATGACCTACCAGTTCTGATGATGCGAAATAAAAAAACCGGCCTGGTGCCGGTTTTTTTTGTCGGGGATTAATGCGGTCTGGTGCCCTCACCCCGGCCCTCTCCCTTTGGGAGAGGGAGAAAAGCATCAGGCAGTCAACTTCACCGCTTCGCTGGAAAAATCATCCGCGGGTTCGAACTTGAGATCCAGAGTAGCCAGCAGTGCGCGTGCCTTTGCGTGAAACTCTTTTAGCGTATATTCCAGGCGGTCAATCACTTCCTGATCTTTAATAGAGGTGGCCTGCCAGTTGCCGTCTTTATTAAACAGGCCAAACTGGTAGCTATACGTAAAACGTTTTTCCTCTGCTTCCATTTCCATCCACCAGCCCCAGAATTCACGTTTTTCGGGTGCAGGCTTCACGTTGACGCATACAGCCAGGCAGTCGAAAAAAAAGCGATTCTCTTCACACTGCTCTTCTCGAATATACGGGCCGAGAGCCATAAACTTCTTAATCAGTCTACTTTTCGGGTGTCCACTCGGTAACGTCATTGCGATCTCCTTTTGTGAAGCCACTGTTTTACCAAACCAGCGAAATTTAGCAATCTATTAACACAATCTCTGAGCGATCCAGCGCGTAATCTCTTTCAGCGCTTTGTCGAAATTCTGATAGACCGGACTGAACGGCACTTCAAGCAATTTGCCATCCGCAGATGACGAAGTGATTAAGCGCGACTCTTCTTCCGGACTGAACGGATCGTTTTTCCAGAACCCCGACAGCATCGGCGTTGGGCAGCGACGTCCCAGCAACCCTTGCGTTTTTAACGAGTAGCGATTGAGTTCAATGCGTAACGCTTCGTCTGATGCATCATGCATGCCAAGACGGCTGGCCAGCACATCAAGGTACATTTCAGGTACGCTTCCCTGGCGTGCCGGATCGCTGAGTAGGGCGTGAACGACCGGACCAAGGCAGGCGACGGCTTTCAGACGAGAGGATTCAAGGTAAGCCAGACGCACCGCGACGTTCGCGCCAAAACGGAAGCCGAATGCCGCCACGCGGGTGTGGTCAACCCACGGAATGTTCTCCAGCGCTTTTAGCGCATGCTGGTGCAGCAGGCTGGAATCCTGCGTCAGTTTCCATTTGGATGAGAAACCTATGGAAGGCATATCAAGCGTCAGCATGGCGATCCCTTTTGGTGCGAAGTAACGCTCGTACAGGCTGTAATAATCGATTTGCAACGAATCCAGCCCCCCGCACATCAGCACGGTCGGGAACGGGCCATCACCTTCAGGCATATGCAGAAACCCGGTAACGGGAGCGCCGCCCGGGATAGTAAACTCAAGCTCGCGCATTTGCCCCGGCAGACGTTGGGCGGCCTCTTCATAAGCGCGATTCGCCAGCGCCTGAGCCTGCTCAGCCAGTTCATCCCCTTTTAAATGCGGGTACGCGGCAATGGCGTAGAGATTCGCCGCATGCAGCCAGTGTTTACCGCTGCGCGTGGCATCCTCCTCCTGGCTGGCTTTTTGCTGCCAGAGCATCGCCTGTTTAGACCATTCATAGATCCAGTTTCCGCCACGGTAGCCCACCACCGTATCGTAAAGTTCGCTGTCGGTACGCTCCGCTTCGCACATCACGATACGCGCCTGAACATCAAGAATTTCACGGGGGTCTATACCGCGCCAGATCCACATCAGGCGGTTAATCATGCGATACCAGTGAGGCACATTTTTACCGTCTAACGCGGACTGGACGGCAGGCATGGTACCCGGATTAAAGCGACGCACCAGCGTCGACGTTTCTGGGTGTTTGAAACGGGGTTTGAAAAGAGTCTCGGTGAGATTCGCCTGCGTCATTGCGTTGCCTCCATGGATACGTCATATGAAGACTATTGTAACGCGTGGCAGGCCAAAAAGAACAACGCCCGACATAGCCGGGCGTGTAAAGTTACGTACTGGTATTAACGGCCTGAAATAGGCGGTACGAAGACCACGCCCATATCCCATGGCTGTTCAATCCAGGTATCCTGCGGGATATCAATAACGTAATCGTCAACCAGTGGGCGGCCAGCAGGCTTCGCGAAGATAGTGACGAAATGTGCTTTCGGATACATTTCGCGGATAGCCACCGCGGTACCACCGGTATCTACCAGGTCATCAATAACGATGAAACCTTCGCCGTCGCCTTCCGCGCGTTTCAGCACGGTCAGCTCACGCTGGTTGTCATGGTCATAGCTGGAGATGCAAACGGTATCGACATGACGAATACCCAGCTCACGCGCCAGCAGCGCCCCCGGTACCAGACCGCCACGGCTGACGGCAATAATGCCTTTCCACTGTTCGGAAGGCATCAGACGCGCCGCCAGTTTGCGTGCGTGAATCTGCAACATGTCCCAGGTGACGACGTATTTTTCGCTCATGTGAAGTGTCCCAGCCTGTTTTTATACGGCTTAAAAAAATGAGGGTGAACCAGGTTGCGCGAGATTATAGAGATCTGACGCACTAAAAACCAGTGTTTAGCGCCCTCTGCCTGAGTTTTTACATGCTTTATGCTACCAGCCAACAGAGAAAGTGGTATTCTCAGTTTCATCTCGCAAGCCTGACTTGTGGTAACTATTAACCTGCTAACCCTGTGACCTGCAACCCTGTTTGCAGCGCCTCGACAAGGAGACTTATCGTGTCTGAACTGTCTCAATTATCTCCGCAGCCGCTGTGGGATATTTTTGCAAAAATCTGCTCCATTCCGCACCCTTCCTACCATGAAGAACAGCTTGCCGAACATATTATGGGTTGGGCGAAGGAAAAAGGTCTGCATGCTGAACGTGACCAGGTTGGCAACATTCTGATCCGCAAACCCGCCACCGCAGGCATGGAAAACCGCAAACCGGTTGTGCTGCAGGCGCACCTGGACATGGTGCCACAGAAGAACAACGACACCGTTCACGACTTCACCAAAGATCCGATTCAACCGTACATCGATGGCGACTGGGTGAAAGCGCGCGGCACCACGCTGGGCGCGGATAACGGCATCGGTATGGCCTCTGCGCTGGCGGTGCTGGCCGACGACAGCGTTGAGCACGGTCCACTGGAAGTGCTGCTGACCATGACCGAAGAAGCGGGCATGGACGGTGCATTCGGTCTGCAGGCTAACTGGCTGCAGGCAGACATCCTGATCAACACCGACTCCGAAGAAGAAGGCGAGATCTATATGGGCTGCGCGGGCGGGATTGATTTCATCTCTACCCTGCCACTGTCACGCGAAGCGATTCCTGCAGGTTACCAGACCTTCAAGCTGACGCTGAAAGGGCTGAAAGGCGGCCACTCCGGCGGTGATATTCACTTAGGCTTGGGTAACGCCAACAAGCTGCTGGCCCGCTTCCTGGCAGGCCATGCGGCCGAGCTGGATCTGCGTCTGGTGGACTTCAACGGCGGTACCCTGCGTAACGCGATCCCACGCGAAGCGTTCACCACCGTGGCAGTACCGGCGGCAAAAGCGGATGAGCTGAAAAAACTCTCCACCGTATACCTGGATATCCTGAAAAACGAACTGTCGGCGAAAGAGAAAAACCTGACCGTGGTGCTGGAAGCTGTTTCTACAGATAAAGCCGCACTGACCGCACAGTCTCGTGACACCTTCGTTCAACTGCTGAACGCGACGCCAAACGGCGTGATCCGCAACTCTGACGTGGCGAAAGGCGTGGTGGAAACCTCACTGAACGTGGGCGTGGTCACCATGAGCGACGACAGCGCGGAAATCATCTGCCTGATCCGCTCGCTGATCGACAGCGGTAAAGAGTACGTGGTGAGCATGCTGGAGTCTCTGGGCACGCTGGCAGGCGCGAAAACGTCTGCCAAAGGCAGCTACCCGGGCTGGCAGCCGGATGCGAGTTCTCCGGTGATGGCGCTGGTGCGTGAAACGTACCAGCGTCTGTTCAACAGCACCCCGAACATTCAGGTGATCCACGCGGGTCTGGAATGTGGTCTGTTCAAGAAACCGTATCCGGACATGGATATGGTGTCCATCGGGCCAACCATTACCGGCCCGCACTCGCCGGATGAGCAGGTTCATATCGAAAGCGTTGGTCACTACTGGACGCTGCTGACTGAACTGCTGAAAGCGATCCCAGTTAAGTAATACCCTCACCCCAGCCCTCTCCCACAAGGAGAGGGTGAAAAACGCAGGCCCGGTAAGCGTAGCGCACCGGGCTTTTTTACAGTCCCAGAACCAGCTGTCGCTCTAACTGCGGATCCAGCAGCGTGACGTGCAATCCCACCAGCCTCACCCCTCGCCCGCCCCGGCGCTCTTCCCATGCCTTTTTCGCCGTCGCGATAAGATCGTCTTTATTCAGACGCGGCCAGACGTGTTCCTGCGTGGTCTGCTGGAAGTCGTTGAATTTTAATTTGATACCCTGACGGGCAATGAGCAGGTCTGGCTTCACCTTGATTAAGCGTCGTTCCAGCTCAGGGTAAAGCTGTTCCGTGATAATGGTTTCGCATTCGGACCAGTCATGAATATCTTCACTGAGGGTGCGCTCAACGCCGACGGATTTACGTAGCCGCTCGCTGTTCACATCGCGATCGTCAATCCCCTGGCTGCGCTCCCACAGCACGCGGCCAAACTTCCCGAAGCGCTTGAGCAGCATGGCGAGATCGCTTCGCTGCACGTCTTCGCAGGTCCGTAACCCCATGCTTTCCAGCTTTGCGGCGGAGACTTTTCCTACCCCGGGGATTTTGCCGAGCGGCAGCGTTTTTAAAAATTCAGGCACCTCTTCCGGCGTGATGACGTATTGACCGTTGGGCTTATTTAAATCGGAGGCGATTTTGGCGAGGAATTTCACGGGCGCGACGCCCGCAGACGCCGTCAGATTCAGCTCGTTGAAAATCGTCTGGCGGATCTCCTGAGCCATCAGGGTGGCGGAGCCGTGACAATGCACGCTGTCGGTCACATCCAGATAGGCTTCATCCAGCGACAGCGGTTCTATCAGAGAGGTATAGCGGGAGAAGATTTCCCGAATATGAAGGGAAGCCTCTTTATAAGCTTCAAACCGGCCGGGCAGAAGCGTGAGATGAGGGCAAAGCTTTAAGGCCATCGCCGTCGGCATCGCGCTGCGCACGCCAAATTTGCGCGCAGGATAGTTGGCGGTGCTGATGACACCACGCTGAACGCGGCTGCCGCCAATGGCGATGGGAATGTCCCGCAGCGCCGGGTTGTCACGCATCTCCACTGCGGCAAAAAAGCAGTCCATATCGACATGGATTATTTTGCGCATAGTAAGCCCTCACTCATCACTGGATAAGTATACAGTAAACAAGTGAGGATTGAGAAGTGTGCGTGTGAATCGTCGGGTGGCGGCTTCGCCTTACCCGACCTACAAGACTAAATAATGCGTTGCCGATCGCGGGCCATTCTTTTTTTCCGCGCATCGCACGGTTCCGGGCAGTCGCAGACCTTTTCCATCCCAATGGAGGAAATACCGCCGCAGCTGCCCTGAATGCTTTTCCGCTTAACGATCCAGCCTAACGACATGCCGAAGATAACAAGCACAAAAACCACAAAGGTTGCCAGAAACGTCAGCATCATCAGCCTCCAAAATCATCGAGCATGATGTTCTCATCTTCAACGCCGAGATCTTTCAGCATCTTAATCACGGCGGCGTTCATCATCGGCGGACCACACATATAGAACTCGCAGTCCTCGGGCGCCGGGTGCTGTTTGAGGTAGTTTTCATACAGCACGTTGTGGATGAACCCCGTATAGCCCGTCCAGTTATCTTCCGGCTGGGGATCGGAAAGCGCAACGTGGAAGGTAAAGTTCGGGTTTTCACGCGCCAGCTGTTCAAACTCATCATCATAGAACATCTCGCGCAGCGAGCGCGCTCCGTACCAGAAGCTGATCTTACGCTGGCTTCCCAACCGCTTGAGCTGATCAAAGATGTGCGAGCGCATCGGGGCCATACCGGCACCGCCACCGATAAAGACCATTTCCGCGTCGGTATCTTTCGCGAAGAACTCCCCGAACGGACCGGAGATGGTCACCTTATCTCCCGCCTTCAGAGACCAGATGTATGACGACATCACGCCCGGCGGTGCATCCGGCACATTCGGTGGCGGTGTGGCGATACGCACGTTGAGCATGATAATGCCCTTCTCTTCCGGGTAGTTGGCCATTGAGTAGGCACGCAGCGTCGGCTCTTTTACCTCTGATACAAAACGGAAGAGATTGAATTTGTCCCAGTCAGTGCGGTACTCATCCGGCACGTCGAAGTCCGCATAGGCCACGGTATGCTCAGGACACTCAATCTGAATGTATCCCCCGGCGCGGAACGGAACATCTTCCCCGTCCGGCACTCGCAGCTTCAGCTCTTTAATAAAGGTGGCTTTGTTATCATTAGAGATAACCTCGCACTCCCATTTTTTCACGCCGAAGATCTCTTCCGGCAGCTCAATCTTCATGTTCTGACGCACCGCGACCTGGCAGGCCAGACGACAGCCCTCTTTTGCCTCACGCTTTGTGATATGCGCCAGCTCGGTTGGCAGAATATCGCCACCGCCTTCTTTTACCGTCACGCGGCACTGCCCGCAGGAGCCGCCGCCGCCGCAGGCTGAGGAGACAAAAATCCCGTTGCCGGAGAGCGTGTTGAGCAGTTTGTCCCCCGCAGGCGTGCGGATCTGATTCTGCGGCTCGTCGTTAATATCAATCACCACGTCGCCGGAATTCACCAGCTTCGCGCGCGCCGCCAGAATTAATCCTGACAGCACCAGTACAATCAGCGTGAACATCACCACGCCAAGGATAATTTCCATCTGTTAGCCCTTATAGCTGCACACCGGAGAAGGACATAAAGCCAAGCGCCATCAGCCCGGTGGTGATAAAGGTGATCCCTAAGCCACGCAGACCCGCAGGCACGTTGGCATATTTCATTTTCTCGCGGATCCCCGCCATGGTGACAATCGCCAGCATCCAGCCGATGCCGGAACCAAAACCGTACACCACGGATTCACTGAAGTTGTAATCACGCTGAACCATAAACGAGACGCCACCGAAGATGGCGCAGTTCACCGCGATCAGCGGGAGGAAGATCCCCAGCGCGTTGTATAACGACGGGAAGTACTTATCGAGGATCATCTCCAGGATCTGCACCAGCGCCGCGATCACCCCGATAAAGGTGATGAAGTTCAGGAAGCTGAGATCAACCCCTTCCACCAGCGCGCCGTCCCGCAGCACAAAGTTGTACACCAGATTGTTAATCGGAACCGAAAGCCCCAACACAACGGTGACCGCCACGCCCAGGCCAAATGCCGTGGAGACCTTTTTAGACACGGCAAGGAACGTACACATGCCGAGGAAAAACGCGAGCGCCATGTTTTCAACAAACACCGCGCGCACAAACAAACTCAGGTAATGAGCCATCGTCGGTTACTCCTTTTCCTGCTGTTCTGGCTTCAGCGTACGAATCAGCCAGATCAACAAACCGATAATGAAAAATGCGCTAGGGGCCAGCAGGAACAGGCCGTTTGGCAGATACCACCCGCCGTTTTGCACCGTGTCCAGCACCGTGATGCCAAACAGCTTGCCGCTGCCAATCAGCTCGCGCAGGAACCCTACGGTCAGCAGGATCACGCCGTAGCCCAGGCCGTTGCCGATACCGTCCATAAAGCTCGCCAGCGGCGGCATTTTCATGGCGTAGGCTTCCGCACGCCCCATGACGATACAGTTGGTGATGATCAGCCCGACAAACACCGAGAGCTGTTTGGAGGTTTCATAGGCGAAGGCGCGCAGCAGCTGATCGACCACGATCACCAGCGAGGCGATGATCGCCATCTGCACGATGATCCTCACGCTGTTGGGAATGTGGTGGCGGATCATCGAGATAAACATGCTGGAGAACGCCGTGACGAGCGTGACCGCCAGCGTCATCACCACCGCCGTTTCCAGTTTGGTCGTCACCGCCAGAGCGGAACAGACGCCCAGCACCTGCAGCGTTATCGGGTTATTGGCGAGCAGTGGGCCAATGAGCACCTTTTTGACTTCTTTCAGTTCACCGGTATCAGCCATTGTTCAGCGCTCCTTCACGTACGTTTTTCAGGAAAGGACCAAAGCCCAGCTCGCCCATCCAGAAATCAAAACTGTGCTGCACCCCTTTTGAGGTGAGCGTGGCGCCGGAAAGCCCGTCAACGGCGAAGTCGTCACCGGGACGTGCCGCCCCTTTCATCACCTTCAGCGCAGGCAGACCGTTATCGTCGAGCACTTTCTTGCCGACAAACTGTGCCCGCCAGTTAGGGTTCTCAACTTCGCCACCCAGCCCCGGCGTTTCGCCCTGGTCGTAATACGTAATGCCTTTTACCGTGCGACCATCCGTATCCAGTGCCACAAAGGCATACATCATTGACCACAGCCCGTTACCGTAAATAGGCAGTACTACTTCCTGAATGCGTTTTTGGGGATCGCGAACCAGATAGATTTCGGCCAGGTTGCTGCGACGCTTAATCCCGGCAGGATCTTGCGATGCCTCCAGCGTCAGGCTCATCTGCGGATCTTTCAGCGCCAGCGCCTGGTTGAATGTTGCCGGGTCTTTATCCAGCAGCTCACCCGTTTTTAAATCCACCAGCCGTGGAGTAATGCGTTCAGCAAACACGTCGGCGACGTCGTCCTTCGTCATGCCTTCCTGCATCAGCCCGGCGACGGCCAGGATGTTGCGCTGTTTATCCAGCGCGCGTTGCTCCTGCTGCAGGGGTTTTAACCCCACGGCAGAACCGGCCACGACAATAGAACAGACCAGACAGAGCACCAGCACCACCAGCAGCGTTTTGCTGATGCTGTCATTATTTTTAACTTCAGCCACGCGCCTTCCTCCGCTTGATATTGGCCCGCACCACCAGGTAATCGAAGAGTGGCGCAAACAGATTGGCAAACAAAATGGCCAACATCATCCCTTCCGGATACGCTGGGTTGACCACGCGGATCAGAACGCACATCGCGCCAATGAGCACGCCATAGCTCCATTTACCTTTGTCAGTAAACGAGGCCGAGACGGGGTCCGTCGCCATGAACATCATGCCGAACGCGAAGCCACCCAGCACCAGATGCCAGTACCAGGGCATGGAGAACATCGGGTTGGTGGTCGAACCGATAACGTTGAACAGGGTGGCGGTCAGCACCATGCCGATCATCACGCCCGCAACAATCCGCCATGAGGCCACGCGACCGAAAAGAATGATCGCGCCGCCAAGCAAAATCATCAGCGTAGAGACTTCCCCGATGGAGCCAGGAATGTTGCCAATAAAGGCATCAAACCAGGTGACAGGCTGACCTGTCGCGTTGTTAACCAGCGTTTCGCCGCCGTGTGCCGCCCACTGTGAAAGCGGCGTCGCGCCGGAAAAACCATCTGCCGCCGTCCAGACCAGGTCGCCCGAGATTTGCGCCGGATAAGCAAAGAACAGAAACGCACGTCCTGCCAGCGCCGGGTTGAGGAAGTTCCGTCCGGTGCCGCCGAAGATCTCTTTGGCAATCACTACGCCGAAACTGATGCCCAGCGCCGCCTGCCAGAGCGGCAGCGTCGGGGGAACAATCAGGGCAAACAGAATAGAGGTCACGAAGAAGCCTTCGTTGATCTCATGTTTACGGATGATGGCAAACAGCACTTCCCAGAAGCCGCCCACGATAAAGACCGTGATGTAAATCGGCAGGAAGAAGACCGCGCCCAGCGTCATCATGCTGACCCAGCCAGCATCAGCGGCAAAGCTGACGCCCAGCGACTGCGCCAGACGATAGTGCCAGTCAGACTGAATCACCTGCGCCAACTGCTGCGCATCATACATATGGTGCAGCGCAGGAATGGTCTGCAGGCCGACGTTGTACATTCCCCAGAACATCGCCGGGAAGACGGCAAACCACACCAGAATCATCATTCGCTTCAGATCGATGGCATCGCGAACGTGTGCCGCGCCTTTCGTCACCAGACCTGGCGTGTAGAAAATGGTGGTCGTCGCTTCATACAGCGGGTAATACTTTTTGAGCTTCCCTTCGGTAAAGTGCGGCTCAATTTTTTCAAAGAGATGTTTTAAGCCCATCGGTTATCCTTCCTGCTCAATGCGGGTTAACACCTCGCGCAATACCGGTCCATATTCGTATTTGCCCGGACAAACATAGGTACAGAGCGCCAGATCTTCTTCATCCAGCTCCAGACAGCCCAGCGCCTGCGCGCTGTCGGTATCACCGGCGAGCAGATCGCGCAGCAGCAGGGTCGGCAGAATATCCAGCGGCATGACGCGCTCGTAGTTACCAATCGGGACCATGGCGCGCTCACCGCCGTGCGTGCTGGTCGAGAAGCTAAACAGCTTATTACGCAGGAAATGGCCCAACGTGGTGCGGGTGACGGAGTATTTTTCTGCACCTGGCAGAACCCAGCCAAACAGCTCTTTTTCACGCCCTTCCTGCACAATGCTGACCTGCAAATGGAAACGTCCCAGGTACGCGTGCGCGTGTACAGCATGGCGGCCGCTGAGGACCGAACCGGAAATCAGGCGGTTTTCACCCTCTTTTGTTTCCCCCACCAGCAGTTCATTGATGTCTGCACCCAGAAGCGTCTTTACCAGGCGCGGGTTTGCAGCCTGTGGCCCGCCGATGGCGACGATCCGTTCAGCGCAGAGTTCACCCGTAGTAAAAAGCTTACCGATGGCGATGACGTCCTGATAATTAAGATGCCAGACCCGTTTCGTCAGGCTTACCGGCTCAAGGAAATGGATGTGCGTCCCGGCCAGACCCGCCGGATGTGGACCAGCAAACTCATTAAACGTGACCTGCCCCTGAGTATGCCCGCCGAGCTTGCCGCCGCCGGCCTGGCAAACGTGCACTTTCCCCGACGTCAGGCGGGTTAAAACGGTCAGTCCGGCATCAAAGGCTTTGCGCTGCGCCAGGATAACCGGTTGCGGGTCCACGCTAAGCGGATTGGTGTCGATTGCCGTGACGAAAATCGCGGCCGGTTCCGTACCCGGAACAGGGGATTTGCTGAAGGGACGTGTACGAAGCGCGGTCCATAAACCGGACGCCAGCAGTTGAGCCTGAACGGCGTCACGGTTCAGCGACGCGAGTTCTGCGGCGTCGTAATGGGCAAATTCACGCTGTTCATCACCTTCAATGCGGATAACCACCGACTGCAGAACGCGCCGCTCACCACGGTTGATCGCCACAACGGTGCCGCTCGCGGGGGCCGTGAACATCACGCCGGGATTTTTTTTGTCCTCAAAGAGCGCCTGTCCTTTGATAACGCGATCGCCCTCCTGTACCAGCATTGAAGGACGCATTCCCAGGTAGTCGTCGCCCAAAATGGCGACATGACGGACACTTACGCCTGTCGAAACGTGCTGCGCTGGCACGCCTGCAATCGGCAGATTAAGTCCTTTTTTAATTTTAAACATGTGGTTAGCAGGTTTCCATGAACAACAATCCAGTGGGTGCGAAGTGTAACATTTTCCACTTCTCGCGGGCAGGGAATCCGCCGTCGCGCGCGCCAAATTGCGAGCTAATGCGCAAAGTTCCTGGAGCCATCGCAATTTTGATGGTTTATAAAGTAAAACTAATTTGTAAACTCACCGCCCGGCTCTTGCGAAAATCTATAGCGGTGCTAATGTGAGCGCTCCTAACAGAATAATCTGATTTCGGGTCTCTTTTGCCGTCCTGGCAAGTTGGTCATGGTTTTATCAAGGAACTAGTAGTATGCGTAAAATCGCATTGTTCATTGCGATGCTTCTGATACCGTGCATGTCGTTTGCCGGACTGCTCAGCAGTAATAGCTCAACGACACCGGTCAGCAAGGAATATAAACAGCAGTTAATGGGATCGCCGGTTTATATTCAAATCTTCAAGGAAGAACGCACTCTCGATCTGTTTGTGAAAATGGGCGAGACATATCAGCTGCTTGATAGTTACAAAATTTGTAACTACTCCGGCGGGCTGGGCCCAAAACAACGTCAGGGCGATTTCAAAAGTCCGGAAGGGTTCTACAACGTTCAGCGCAGCCAGCTCAAGCCTGACAGCCGCTTCTATAAAGCCATTAACATCGGCTTCCCGAATGCCTATGACCGTGCACACGGTTATGAAGGTAAATATCTGATGATCCACGGTGCCTGCGTGTCTATCGGCTGTTATGCGATGACCGACTCCGGCATTGATGAGATTTTCCAGTTCGTGACGGGCGCGCTGGTCTTTGGGCAGCCTAACGTACAGGTCAGCATCTATCCGTTCCGCATGACGGATGCCAACATGGCGCGTCACAAGTACTCATACTACGCGGATTTCTGGAAACAACTGAAGCCAGGTTACGACTACTTTGAGCAGACCCACAAGCCACCTATGGTCTCTATCGTAGATGGCCGTTACGTGGTCAGCAAACCGCTGAGCCACGAAGTCGTCCATCCACAACTGGCGTCAAATTACACGGTCCCCGAGACAAAATAGCACCCACTCGCCTGGCATAATCTTTTGCCAGGTTTCGTTGCCCGTCAGCGGCTGCGTTGCGATAACAGTGACCACATCGTTCGGTGTGGTCTCCTTCTGAAAGTCTATCTCAACATCCTGATCGAGCAGCGTCGCAACGCCAAACGGCGCACGGCGGGTGATCCAGAACAGATTCGTCGAGCAGAACGCCATCACATAGCGGCCGTCAGAGAGCAGCATGTTGAACACGCCTTTTTCGCGTAGCTCCGACGCCAGCGTCGCGATGTATTTGAACACGGCAGCCATGTTGCCGGGCGTGCGGGGATAGCGCTCCGTCAGCTTGTGCAGCAGCCAGCAGAAGGCTTTTTCGCTGTCCGTTTCGCCGACCGGGCGGAAATTGCCCGTCTCCAGCGACTTATAGCCCGTGAGTTGCCCGTTGTGCGCGTAGGTCCAGTTACGACCCCACAGTTCACGGGTAAACGGATGGGTATTTTCCAGCGCCACTTCGCCACGGTTAGCCTGACGGATGTGGGCGATCACCGAGCGGGACTTGATGGGGTAATCCTGCACCAGTTTGGCAATCGGTGAGTTAAAGCTGGGCTGTGGATCTTTGAACGTGCGACACCCTTTGCCTTCGTAGAAGGTGATGCCCCAGCCGTCTTTATGCGGCCCGGTTCCTCCACCGCGCTGAACCAGCCCGGTGAAACTAAAGCAGATATCGGTTGGCACATTGGCGCTCATCCCGAGCAGTTCGCACATACAACACCTCCACAACAGCGGGGGCAATCATGCCCCCAGCGAAGTCTTACTTAACCATCTCTTTTTCAATCAACTGGATCAGGATGTGGATCACTTTGATGTGAATTTCCTGAATTCGGTCAGCATAACCGAAGTGCGGAACGCGAATTTCGACATCCGCTGTACCGTCCATCTTACCGCCATCTTTCCCGGTCAGGGTGATGACTTTCATCCCTTTTTCACGCGCGGCGGCGATCGCTTTGATCACGTTGCCGGAGTTGCCGGAGGTAGAAATCCCCAGCAGCACGTCGCCTTCACGGCCTACCGCTTCAACGTAGCGGGAGAAGATGTGGTCGTAACCGAAGTCGTTGCCTACGCAGGAGATGTGGCTCACGTCGGAAATCGCAATCGCCGGGTAACCCGGGCGGTTTTCGCGATAGCGTCCGGTCAGCTCTTCTGCGAAGTGCATAGCGTCACAGTGGGAACCGCCGTTACCGCAGGAAAGCACTTTGCCACCGGCTTTGAAACTGTCGGCCAGCAGGACCGCTGCGCGCTGAATAGCGTGAATATTGGCATCATCTTTCAGAAAGTTCGCCAGCGTTTCCGCCGCTTCGTTCAGTTCGTTACGAATAAGATCCTGGTACATGAGGATAATCCTTCAGTATTGATGAAATAACACAGTGGAGTGTACCGGATAGCGGGAAAAGCGAGAAGCTAAAGCCATGCGAATCGTCCGGCGTTTTGATTTTTTGTGCCGGCTAAAACACGAACAATGTGAACCAGGTTGTAATTATTTTGTAAACACATTGCTAAAGGAATTCACATCAACTACAACCATATCATCACAAGTGGTCAGACCTCCTACAAGCAAGGGAGCTTTTCTTTATGATGATTTTGAGCATTCTCGCAACCGTTGTTCTGCTCGGTGTGTTGTTCTATCACCGGGTAAGTTTATTCCTGAGCAGCCTGATTCTTCTGGTCTGGACGGCTGCGCTTGGCGTCGCAGGCCTCTGGAATATCTGGCTTTTAGTCCCTCTTGCCATCATTCTTCTGCCGTTTAACCTGGCCCCGATGCGTAAATCCATGATCTCTGCACCGGTGTTCAAAGGCTTCCGCAAAGTGATGCCACCCATGTCGCGTACTGAAAAAGAAGCGATTGATGCGGGCACCACCTGGTGGGAAGGCGACCTGTTCCAGGGCAATCCAGACTGGAAAAAGCTGCATAACTATCCGCAGCCGCGCCTGACCGCTGAAGAACAGGCCTTTATTGACGGCCCGGTGGAAGAAGCGTGCCGTATGGCGAATGACTTTGCCATTACCCATGAAATGGCCGACCTGCCGCCAGAGCTGTGGGCGTATCTGAAAGAACATCGCTTCTTCGCGATGATCATCAAGAAAGAGTACGGCGGTCTCGAATTCTCCGCTTACGCTCAGGCTCGCGTGCTGCAAAAGCTGGCGGGCGTCTCCGGCATCCTGGCGATTACCGTTGGTGTGCCTAACTCCTTAGGCCCGGGCGAACTGCTGCAGCATTACGGTACCGAAGAGCAGAAAGATCACTACCTGCCGCGTCTGGCGCGTGGTCAGGAAATTCCGTGCTTCGCGCTGACCAGCCCGGAAGCGGGTTCTGATGCGGGCGCAATCCCGGATACCGGCGTGGTCTGCATGGGCGAGTGGCAGGGCGAACAGGTGCTGGGCATGCGCCTGACCTGGAACAAGCGTTATATCACCCTGGCGCCTATCGCCACCGTGCTGGGTCTGGCCTTTAAGCTCTCTGACCCGGAAAAACTGCTGGGCGGTGAAGAAGATCTGGGCATTACCTGTGCGCTGATCCCAACCTCTACCCCAGGCGTTGAAATTGGTCGTCGTCACTTCCCGCTGAACGTGCCGTTCCAGAACGGTCCGACCCGCGGTCAGGACATCTTTGTACCGATTGACTACATCATCGGCGGTCCGAAAATGGCCGGTCAGGGCTGGCGTATGCTGGTGGAGTGTCTGTCGGTGGGCCGCGGTATTACCCTGCCCTCGAACTCTACCGGTGGTCTGAAATCTGTGGCGATGGGGATTGGTGCCTACGCGCATATCCGTCGTCAGTTCAAAATTTCCATCGGCAAGATGGAAGGTATCGAAGAGCCGCTGGCGCGTATTGCGGGCAACGCCTACGTGATGGACGCCGCTGCTTCTCTGATCACCTACGGCATTATGCTGGGCGAAAAACCGGCCGTGCTGTCTGCAATTGTGAAGTACCACTGTACCCACCGCGCGCAGCAGTCGATCATTGACGCGATGGATATCGCAGGCGGTAAAGGCATTATGCTCGGCGAAGGCAACTTCCTGGCGCGCGGCTATCAGGGCGCACCGATTGCCATCACCGTGGAAGGGGCCAACATCCTGACCCGCAGCATGATGATCTTCGGTCAGGGGGCGATTCGCTGCCATCCATACGTGCTGGAAGAGATGGCTGCCGCGCAGAACAACGACGTGGATGCCTTCGACAAGCTGCTGTTCAAACATATTGGTCACGTGGGCAGCAACAAGGTGCGCAGCTTCTGGCTGGGCCTGACGCGCGGTCTTACCAGCGCGACGCCGACCGGCGATGCGACCAAACGTTATTACCAGCATCTGAACCGACTGAGCGCCAACCTGGCTCTGCTGTCTGACGTTTCTATGGCGGTGCTGGGCGGAAGCCTGAAGCGTCGCGAACGTATCTCTGCCCGTCTGGGGGATGTACTGAGCCAGATCTTCCTGGCCTCTGCAGTCCTGAAACGTTACGACGACGAAGGTCGTCAGGAAGCGGATCTGCCGCTGGTGCACTGGGGCGTTCAGGATGCGATGTATCAGGCTGAACAGGCGATTGACGACCTGCTGGCAAACTTCCCGAACCGTTTCGTGGCGGGTGCCCTGCGCGTGGTGATATTCCCGACCGGCCGTCATCATTTTGCCCCATCCGATGTGCTGGACCACAAGGTGGCGAAGATCCTGCAGGTACCGAGCGCTACCCGTTCCCGTATCGGTCGTGGTCAGTATCTGACGCCGACGCCGCATAACCCGGTGGGTCTGCTGGAAGAGGCGCTGCTGGACGTGATGGCTGCCGATCCGATTCACCAGAAGATCTGTAAACAGCTGGGCAAAAACCTGCCGTTTACCCGTCTGGACGAACTGGCAAAACAGGCGCTCGCCGGTGGTATTATCAATAAAGATGAAGCCGCTCTGCTGGTGAAAGCCGAAGAGAGCCGTCTGCGCAGTATTAACGTGGATGATTTCGAACCGGACGAGCTGGCGACGCAGCCGGTAAAGCTGCCGGAGAAGCACCGCAAACCTGAAGCGGCATAACGCGTTTCGCTTATACAAACCCCGCCTCGCGCGGGGTTTTTTATTGCCACATTTTCTCGTTATGTCGTGCTACAGTGTCAAAAAGTGGTCGTTTGAGGAGTCTGAATTGTGCCTGGTCTGAAGATTTCTATTTTGCAGCAACCTTTAGTGTGGATGGATGGCCCCGCCAACCTGCGCCACTTTGATCGTCAACTGGAAGAGATTACCGGGCGTGATGTGATTGTCCTGCCGGAGATGTTCACCACGGGTTTCGCCATGGAAGCGGCGAAACAGTCAATGCCGCAGGAAGAAGTGGTGACGTGGATGCATGCTAAAGCACAGCAGACCAACGCGCTGATCGCGGGTAGTGCCGCACTGCAAACGGAACGCGGGCCAGTGAACCGCTTCCTGCTGGTTGAGCCGGAAGGCAACGTGCATTTTTACGATAAACGCCACCTGTTCCGCATGGCGGATGAGCATCATCACTATGAGGCGGGAAACGAGCGCGTGGTGTTCGAGTGGCGCGGCTGGCGTATTTTGCCGCTGGTCTGCTACGACCTGCGCTTCCCGGTGTGGTCGCGCAACCGCAACGATTACGACCTGGCGCTGTATGTCGCCAACTGGCCTGCGCCGCGCTCCCTGCACTGGCAGTCGCTGCTGGTGGCGCGCGCGATTGAGAACCAGGCGTACGTGGTGGGCTGTAACCGCGTGGGAACGGACGGCAACGGGCATCACTACCGCGGCGACAGCCGGGTGGTGAACCCGCAGGGCGAGATCATTGCTACCGCCGAGCCGCATCAGGCGACGCGCATTGATGCCGAGCTGTCGTTGACGGCGCTGCAGGAGTACCGGGAGAAGTTTCCGGCATGGCAGGATGCGGATCCGTTTAGCATTGGGTGAAATTTTCCCCTCACCCCGCCCCTCTCCCACAGGGAGAGGGGGAATAAAACATTAACTCACCAACGCCTGCCCGTCTTTGCGGCTTTCCGTCGCGGCCACGTAGTGCCCTTCTGGCAGACGGTAAATCACCTGCGCACCGCCGAAGTTGTAATCCTGAAGCGGGTCTTCCACCACAATCTGATGCCCGCGCTCGCGTAGGGCGGCAATCGTATTGCGATCGAACGTCGATTCGACAATCACCTCCCTGCCCTGCACTACGCGCCAGCGCGGGGCGTCGATTGCCGCCTGCGGGTTTTGCCCGTGCAGCATAATGCGCAGCGCCATCTGCATGTGCCCCTGCGCCTGCATCGGGCCGCCCATCACGCCAAAGGACATCAGCGGCTGGCCGTTGCCGTCCATCGCAAAGCCCGGAATGATGGTGTGGAACGGGCGCTTGCTGCCCGCCAGCGCGTTCGGGTGATTGGGATCCAGCACAAACCCGCAGCCCCGGTTTTGCAGGCTGATCCCCGTATCCGGCACCACGATGCCTGAACCGAAGCCCATATAGTTGGACTGAATAAACGAGACCATCATCCCGCTGGCGTCGGCGGTGCTGATGTAAACCGTACCGCTCTGCGTCGGGGAACCGTAGACAAAATCAGAGGCCTTATCGTGATCGATAAGCGCCGCGCGCGACTTCAGATAATGGTCGCTCAGCAGCTCTTTTGCCGCGAACGTCATGTGTTCTTCATCCGCCACGTAGCGGTCGAGATCCGCCAGCGCCAGCTTCATCGCCTCGATGGACAGGTGCAGGGACTGCACGGAATCCGGGTGATGCTTTTCAATGCCGCACTGCTCCAGAATGCCGAGCGCAATCAGCGTGGCGATCCCCTGGCCGTTTGGCGGCAGCTCCTGCACCGAACCGCCCGCGAAGTCGCGCGACAGCAACTCTACCCAGTCCACACGATGGTTTGCCAGATCTTCAGCCGTCAGGTGCGCGCCGTGCGCTTTGGCGAAAGTGGTAATTTTCTGCGCCAGCTCGCCGCGGTAAAAGGCTTCACCGTTAGTTTTGGCAATCAGCTCCAGCGAGTTGGCCTGCGCCGGGTTGCGGAAGATCTCCCCCACGCGCGGCGCGCGGCCTTCCGGCGCAAAGCAGGCGCTGAAGCCCGGCTGATCTTTCAGCTTGCTATAGCCACGCTGCCAGAGATGACCAATCAGCGGGGAGACCGGGAAACCGTTGCGCGCATAGTCAATGGCAGGCTGCGCCAGCGTGGTCATCGGTAATGTGCCAAAACGTTCCGCCAGTGCGACCCAGCCGGACACCGCTCCCGGGACGGTCACCGCGTCCCAGCCAATTTCCGGTACCGCGGTTTTTCCGGCAAACAGATCCGCATGCCAGCTGGCCGGCGAGCGGCCCGACGCGTTCAGACCGTGCAGCTTTTCGCCGTCCCAGACGATGGCAAAGGCGTCGCTGCCAATCCCGTTACCAGTCGGCTCTACCACCGTCAGCGCCATCGCGGTGGCAATGGCCGCATCAACGGCATTCCCGCCCAGCTGTAGCATCTTCATCCCCGCCTGCGCCGCCAGCGGCTGAGACGTCGCAACGGCGTTATGGCCCAGCATCGGCGGGCGTCGTGAATCGTAACCGGACGTAAAATCAAGCGCTTTTGTCATCATGACTCCTTAGTCGTGGCGCGGATCGAGCGCATCACGCAGCCCGTCGCCAAGTAAATTAAAGCCCTGCACGGCAAGGAAAATCGCCACGCCGGGGAAAACGGACATCCACGGTGCCTGCTCCAGAAACCCTTTCGCGGTATTGAGCATGGACCCCCAGGACGGATTCGGCGGCTGCTGCCCAAGCCCCAAAAACGACAGGCTGGCTTCGGCGATAATCGCCGAGGCAATCGCCAGCGTGGCCTGCACCAGGATCGGCGACATCACGTTTGGCAGGACGTATTTAATGATGATCCAGCGATCCGGCAGGCCAATCGCCCGCGCGCCGTCGATATACTCTTCGTTGCGAATGGCGATCACCTGGCCGCGCGTCAGGCGGGCGAAGATCGGCATCGCCGAAAGACCGATGGCGATCATCGCGTTGGTCAGGCTCGGGCCCAAAAACGCCCCCAGCGCGATCGCCATGATCAGGAACGGACAGGCCAGCAGCGCCTCAATAACGCGCGAGATCACGCCGTCCCACATCTTCTGGAAGTAGCCCGCCACCAGCCCTAGCGGCACGCCGATGACCACCGCGATAACGACCGACATACAGCCCGCCATCAGCGAGGTGCGAGCCCCCCAGATAATGCGGGATAAAATGTCGCGCCCCAGCTCGTCGGTGCCGAACCAGTACATCGCCGACGGCGCTTTGCGCACCGCCAGGAAGTTGGCTTTGACCGGATCGAACGGGGCAATCCACGGTGCCAGCAGCGCCACCAGCACAAAGAAACCCACCACCACCGCACCAATCACCGCGCTTTTGTTGCCGAGGAATTTCTTCAGCACCCGGTTTTGCGTGCGCGGCAGCGCAGGCGTAGCGGTTTGCGTCGTCAGTTCCGCCATGGTTAACCTCGCATTTTCGGGTTGATAAGGACGTAGAGCACATCGGCCAGCAGGTTGAGCATCAGGAAGCCGATCGCCACAATCAGCACCACGCCCTGCACCACCGCGTAGTCACGGTTGAATACCGAATCGACGATCATCTTGCCGAAGCCCGGAATGGTGAAGACCTGCTCGGTCAGCACCGCGCCGCCCAGCAGCTCGCCAAACAGCAGCGTGGTGAGAGTGATCACCGGCACCAGCGCGTTGCGAAACGCGTGCTTTAAGATCACCGCTTTCGGCAGCAGCCCCTTAGCGCGTGCGGTGCGGATGTAATCCGCCTTCAGGACCGCAATCATCGACGCGCGGGTGTGGCGCATCAGCGTCGCCGCCAGGCCGGTTCCGAGCACGGACGCGGGCAACAGCAGCGTGCGCAGGTTCTGAAGCGGATCTTCACTGAACGGCACGTAGCCGGACGCGGGCAGCCACTGCAGGTTCACCGAGAAGACCAGAATCAGCAGGATCCCCAGCCAGAAGTGCGGGATCGAGATCCCCGAGATCGCCACAAAGTTCGCCCCGTGATCGACCCAGCTGTTTTTGTTCACCGCCGCGATGATCCCCATGCTGATGCCAAACACCAGCGCGATAATCATCGCCAGCAGGGACAGCTCCAGCGTGACCGGCAGCTTGCTGGCGATCAGCTGCGTCACCGGTTCGTGCGTGCGTAAGGAGACCCCCAGATCGCCCTGCAGCGCGCGCGTCAGCCAGTGAAAATACTGCACGGGGATCGGCGCATCGAGGTTTAGCTCAGCACGCAGCTGGGCTATCACCGCCGGATCGCGCTCCTCCCCGGCCATGGCGATCAGCGGGTCGCCGGGCAGCAGCTTTTGCAGCCCGAACACCATCATGCTCACCAGCAGCAGGGTCGGGATGGCCAGCAGCAGACGTTTGCAAATCAGTTCCAGCATGGGTTCTCCTCAGGACGGTTATTTCGCCAGCGTCAGACCCGCCAGACGCACGATGCCGTCCGGGTAAGGCTTAAAGCCCTGCACGCTTTTGTTCAGGCCAAAAATACGCGGCTCGAAGTAGAGGTAGGCAATCGGCATGTCGGTTTGCAGCTGCTTCACCACCTTGTCGTACAGCGGCTGGCGTGCGGCCTGGTCGGTGCTCTGGCGCGCCTGAGTCAGCCATTCATCCACCTGGGCGTTGCTGTAGCGGCCGTCGTTCAGGGTGCCTTTGCTGTTGATAAAGCCGTAGATGCTGCCGTCCGGATCCGGGCGTCCCGACCAGCCGGAGAAGCTCAGCTGATAGTCACCGCTCTGCTGGCGATCCAGCAGCGTCGCAAATTCAGTCATTTGCAGGTTCAGCGTGAAACCGGCCTCGGCCACCATCGCCTGCAGCACCTGGCCCACCTGCTGCGAGGTGGGGTTGTTCGGCACCAGCAGGTTGACGGTCAGCGGCGTGGTGACGCCTGCCGCGTTCAGCAGCGCTTTGGCTTTATCGACGTCACGCGGCGGAACCGGCAGATTGACGTGATACGGGCTAACCGGAGAAAACGCCTGGTTTGCCGGGGTGTAGAGCCCTTCAAAGACCACCTGGTTTAACGCATCGCGGTCGATGGCCTGAGAAAACGCCTCACGCACGCGGGCATCCTTGAACGGATCGTTGGCCGGAACCTTACCATTGTTAATGTTGAAAGTGATGCCCTGATAGCCCAGCCCCGTCACCTTCGCCAGCGCCAGCTTGCTGTCGGCTTCGACGGTTTTAACGTCGCTGGCGGCAATGCCTTCGGTCAGGTCGAGATCGCCCGCGCGCAGGTTCGCCAGACGCACGGAGGCATCCGGGATCGGCAGATAGATAATTTTGTCGAAGTGGTAGGCGTCTTTGTTCCAGTAGTTGTCGAAGCGGGTCAGAACGATACGGTCCTGCGACACGCGGCTGTCGAACTTGTACGGGCCGGAACAAACCGGATGGGCGGCAAAGTCAGGCTTTTTCGCCGCTTCTGGCGCCATCATTGCGCCCGCGCGATCGGTGAGCTGCATCAGCAGCGCGGCATCCGGGGTTTTCAGGTGCAGCGCAATCTGCAGCGGGCCGGTGACCTCGACCGATTCAACGGAGGAAATCTCGCTCTTACGCAGGGAGCCTTTCAGGGTCAGGGCGCGGTCGAGGTTGTATTTTGCCGCGGCGGCATCGAATTTCTCACCGTCGTGGAAGGTAACGCCTTCGCGCAGATTGAGCGTCAGGGTTTTACCGTCGTCACTCCACGCCCAGTCTTTAGCCAGACCGGGGACAACCTTCAGATTTTCATCCACGTCCACCAGCCTGTCGCACAGGGAGGCAAACACGAAACGGCCATAGTAGGTGCGCGCCAGATGCGGGTCGAGCATGTCCGGGTCAGCGCCGAGACCGATTCGCAGCACGCTTTCAGAATGGGCGGGCAGCGCCGCGCCAAGCAACATAACACTTCCCAGTACGGTCAAAAGAGAATTACGCATTGTCATTATCATGAGTTCCTTGAAGGAAGGGACGAGTGAGTGGCCGCGTGTTCAAACAGCGCGCGGCGGCGCAGAAAAGCGGCGGATGGCGGTGCGATCTGAATAACGCCGCGATCGCGGTTGATCTCCTGCCAGCGGTGGCAGGCAACCTGACGTCCGCCGTCGAGCACCTGATTAATCGGCTCAACCTGGCGGCATTCATCGGTAACGTACGGGCAGCGGGTGTGGAAACGGCAGCCGGACGGCGGATTGGCCGGGTTGGGCAGATCCCCCTGCAGCAGCGGTGCGTCGCGTTCAACGCCTGGCTGCATCTGCGGCGCCGAGGCGATCAGCGCCTGAGTATACGGATGCAGCGGTGCATCAAAGATCTCATCCACGGTGGCAAGCTCAACGATTTGCCCGAGATACATCACCGCCACGCGGTCGCTCATGTGGCGGATCACCGCCAGACCGTGGGCGACAATCACCATCGTCAGCCCCAGCTGGTGCTTCAGGCTCTCCAGCAGATTGACCACCTGCGCCTGGACGGACACATCCAGTGCGGAAACGGGCTCATCGCCCAGCAGCAGCTTCGGTCCCGAGGCCAGCGCGCGCGCAATGCCGATACGCTGGCGCTGCCCGCCGGAAAACTCGTGCGGGTAACGCCCGGCCCAGGCGGCAGGCAGGCCTACGGTCTTCAGCAGTTCGGCGACGCGATACTGACGGTCGGCTTTTTTCATGTTCTGGTGCAGCCACAGCGGCTCACCGACGATCTGCTCCACCGTCATGCGCGGGTTGAGCGAGGCAAAGGGATCCTGGAAGATAATCTGCAGCTCGCGGCGGAGCTGATTGAGGCGCGCCCCCGAGGCATGCGTGATCTCTTCCCCCTGGTAAAACACGCGCCCTTCGCTGGCGGCCAGCAGGCGCAGCAGCAGACGACCGAGCGTAGATTTTCCGGAGCCGGACTCGCCGACAATTGCCAGCGTTTCGCCCGGCATCACGGCAAGCGAAACGCGATCGACCGCCGTGACAAACCGTGCCGGGGTAAAGAGTTTTTTGGGGCCGGGGAAAAGCTTGCTGAGGTCACGGGCTTCAAGAATGGGCGTGGTCATGCGATTTCTCCCAGGGCAATGTGCTGTTCGAGCGGCGCGCGGAAGCAGGCCACTTGATGGCCCGCGCCGAGCGTGTTGAGCTGAGGTTTTTCATCATGGCAGCGCGACTGCGCAAACGGGCAGCGCGTCGCGAAACGGCAGCCTTTCGGCATGGATTCCGGCAGCGGTACCGATCCAGGAATGGTGGAGAGCTGGCCTTTGCGCGCGCCCAGCGAGGGGATCGACCCCATCAGGCCGATGGTATACGGGTGCTGCGGATCGGCAAAGATGGCCTCTACGGTTCCCTGTTCCACCACCTGCCCGGCATACATCACCGCAACCTGCTGGGCGACTTCGGCCACCACGCCTAAATCGTGGGTGATCATCAGTACCGCCGTGCCGGTTTCCTCTTTTAAGGTATTGAGCAGGGCAAGGATTTGCGCCTGGATGGTGACGTCGAGCGCGGTGGTGGGTTCATCAGCAATCAGCAGTTTGGGGTGGTTAATCAGCGCCATCGCAATCATCACCCGCTGGCGCATGCCGCCGGAAAGCTGGTGGGGATACGCTTTCAGGTGCATTTCTGCCGCCGGGATCTGTACTTTCTCGAGGATCTGCAGCGCGACCTTCATCGCCTCTGCCCGTGAGACGTTCTGATGGCGCATCACCGCTTCGCTAAGCTGATCGCCCAGCGTAAACGCAGGATTGAGCGAGGTCATCGGCTCCTGGAAAATCATCGCCAGCTCGCTGCCGCGCAGGTCGGCATACTCCCGCGGCGAGAGCTTTCGCAGATCGTGGCGGCGAAACTGCATCTCACCGCTGACAATCTGCGCGCTGGCGGGCAGCAAGCCCATCAACGCTAGCGACGTGATACTTTTCCCGCAGCCGGACTCCCCCACCAGCGCCAGCGTTTCGCCCGCCCTGACGGTCAGAGAAATACCATCAAGCACGCTCACCGGCGAGCCAGCAAACGTAACGTTGAGGTTTTGCACTCGCAATACGGGCGTGGCGTCCTTAAAGGGTATTGTCGTCATGGCGTGAAGTCGTCCTCGAGGTGGATCGCCTGAATCAGGGCGGTTTGCAGGCTGAGCAGGTGTTCGCGCATGGCGGCCGCGGCTTCATTAGGCTGGCGATGGATAATCGCAGACATGATCTTATGGTGGTGGTCGTTATAACTGTCGACGCGTTCGGGCGTGCGGGCTAATTCACGCAGATGCTGCCAGCCCGGTTCACGCCGCACGGCATCAATGGCATCAAACAGGCCGAGCATCAGACGGTTCCCCGCCGCCTCGGCAATCGCCCGGTGAAAGGCGCTATCCCAGAGTTCGTTGAGATCGCGGTCATCCGGGCTGACCTTATCGATGCGTTCCAGCATGCGCTGCATGAGCGCGAGGTTTTCCCTGGTGGCACGCAGTGCCGCAAGCCGGGCTAAGCCGGGTTCGAGCTGTAGACGAGCTTCCATCACTTCCAGAAGGTTGGTCTGCTGAACCAATCCCTGAAGGGCCAGCGGTTCAACAGGTGCCGCCGGGCCAATAAAGGTCCCTTTGCCCTGCTTACGCCAGATGCGCCCCTCTTCTTCCAGCACGTCCAGCGCACGACGCACTTCACGTCGTCCTACGCCGAGAGTGTCCGACAGCTCACGTTCCGTGGGCAGCGGAATGCCTGGTGTTGACTCATGCTGGTTGATAAGCCCGCGTAACTGCTCAAGCGCGGTGCTGGAATTTGCCAGAAACCGTGACGGTTTTTCCATATTGGTTCGCTCGCTTTCATCATGACTTTATTTTTATTAACGATAAGTTATTGATATGAAATGAAGCTTATCGTGCTAATGATTAAGCAATAACCAAACCAATACGTAATTGGTTCGGTATTTTTTTGGAAAGCGGGAGATAACCAAATGATTCTGCGTGAATTATTTTTACAGAAAGACACATGCTGACTGAGGTCTGAAGAGAGGAGTGGTGGTGAAATGCACAATATCAGTGCAAATAACGCACTACATTCGCGCAATTGTTAAATAATTACACTATAAACATTAACTTTTTGTTAACGATAGATGAGGAGATAGGATTACAGAATGCTGAAACGACGAAGGCCTGAATCATTTCTGATTCAGGCCTTCTGAATAGTGGCGGAACGGACGGGACTCGAACCCGCGACCCCCTGCGTGACAGGCAGGTATTCTAACCGACTGAACTACCGCTCCACTGTTCCCGTTTGGGGAACGAGGCGCATATTACGGTGCGCCTCCGATCTCGTCAACGCTTTTTCTCACGTTTTGAATCGTTTGCTGCAAAAATCGCCCAAACGATGATTTTACAGGCATTCCGGCGTTTTTTCAGGCGCGCCACATACAGCTGCCGCCCTTCTTCTCGACCAGATCAAGCCGGGCTTCGTGGTTAAGAAGCTCTTCATCACTGGCTAAAACAACCCGCAACCGGCTTGCCTGACGGACAACACGCTGAATGCCGGCTTCGCCTTGCGTCTGCTGGGATTCATTTTCCATACTGAACTTCATTGACGTCTGCCCGCCGGTCATCGTCAGATAGACATCCGCCAGGATCTGGGCATCGAGCAACGCCCCATGGAGCGTTCGCTTGGTATTGTCTATCTCGTAACGCGAGCAGAGTGCATCAAGGCTGTTACGCTTGCCGGGGAACATCTTCCTTGCCAGCGCCAGGCTATCCGTCACCTTACAGAAGGTGTTCGTCTTCGGGATATCACGATTAAGCTTGCTGAATTCATAATCCATAAAGCCGATATCGAACGATGCGTTATGAATGACAAGCTCGGCGCCCTTGATGTATTCCAGGAACTCGTCAGCCACATTCGCAAAAGTCGGCTTATCCAGCAAGAACTCATCGGCAATACCGTGAACGCCGAACGCTTCTGGATCCACCAGCCGATCGGGTTTGAGGTAGACGTGGAAGTTGTTCCCCGTAAGACGACGGTTCACCACTTCAACGGCGCCGATCTCGATGATCTTATGCCCTTCGTAGTGCGCGCCGATCTGGTTCATACCGGTGGTTTCGGTATCGAGGACAATCTGGCGAGTAATTGCAGTGCTCATAGCGGTCATTTATGTCAGACTTATCGTTTAACTGAACGTTTCGAATACAGGAAGTCTACCAGAGATGCGTAAACAGGTAGAAATTTTCACCGATGGATCTTGTCTCGGTAACCCAGGACCCGGCGGCTACGGCGCGATTATGCGCTATCGCCAGCACGAAAAAACTTTTAGCGAAGGCTATTTTCTGACCACCAACAACCGGATGGAGTTGATGGCGGCCATCGTGGCGCTGGAGGCGTTAAAAGAACATTGTGACGTGGTGTTAAGCACCGACAGTCAGTACGTGCGTCAGGGGATCACCCAGTGGATCCATAACTGGAAAAAGCGCGGCTGGAAGACCGCCGATAAGAAGCCAGTCAAGAACGTCGATCTCTGGAAACGTCTTGATGCTGCGCTGGGCCAACACCAGATTCAGTGGGAGTGGGTTAAAGGCCACGCAGGCCACCCGGAAAACGAACGCTGCGACGAACTGGCGCGTACTGCAGCATCCAATCCTGCTCATGAAGATGTGGGCTATCAGCCCGACGTCTAATCGGATTTTTTGTACTGCCGCGTGGCGCCGACGGTCTGGCGGATGGGCGTTTTCGACTTGCTCTGCTTCATGGGGTTAAGCGTAAGGGGAATGGTTCGCTTACGCGCGACGATAAACTGCAAACAGCCCAGTGCGGGGAGATGGGTGCTTAATACAACTCCCCCCTGCCGCGCCCAGGGCAGCACCTGAAAACCACCGTAGCAGAGCACTTCAAAGTTCAGCAGTGAAAGCCAGTCGAGCTGGCGCATCATGGTGAACATCCGGCTGTTGTAAGGTGGAGTCCGGCGTAGCACCGGTACCAGCTTACGCAGGCCCATCAGGCTTAGCGGATTGAATCCGCTAAGTACCAGCCAGCCGTCATCAATCAGCACGCGATCGGCTTCGCGAAGCAGACGATGTGGATCGCTGCACCAGGGTAGCGTGTGTGCGAGCAAACACGCATCGACGGATTTTTCCGCAAACGGCAGACGCAACGGGTCTGCTTTCACCTGAACCGGCGATCCGCCGAGAGAGACGTTGACCTGATGCGAGATAGCGCAGCTTTCGGTATTGATTTCCGCGCTGAGATTGCCAATCTTAAGCAGGTGAAAGCCATACATTTTCGCGAGCCAGGGCTTCAGCTGTTGTTCTAACGCTTCGCGATAGTATTCACCCCAGGGCAATTCCGCCCAACGTTCCGGTGCTGCGACAGTCTGAGGTATCCTTGCCGGTTTCATCAAAACACCCGCCACGCTATAAGAGGTAATGTATGAATCTTATCAGTATTCCAGCCTTTCAGGACAATTACATCTGGGTTTTGGTTGACGACGATCGTCGATGCGTCATTGTCGACCCCGGAGAATCGGCCCCTGTTCTGCGCGCAATAAAAGAGAACGGCTGGCAGCCAGAAGCCATTCTGCTGACGCATCACCATCACGATCATACTGGCGGCGTGCCTGAACTGCGCGCCCACTTTCCGCATCTGGTGGTTTACGGACCGGCAGAGGCACAAGATAAGGGGATCACGCAAGTAGTCGAAGAAGGCGAAACTATCCTCATACGCGAGTGGGAGTTTTCTGTATTTGCTACACCAGGTCACACTTTGGGACATCTGTGTTTCTACAGTAAGCCTTATCTTTTTTGCGGCGACACGCTGTTCTCCGGAGGCTGCGGAAGACTGTTTGAAGGCACGCCAGCTCAGATGTACCAGTCTTTACAGAAGATTAACGCACTGCCCGATGAAACAATCATTTGTTGCGCCCATGAGTATACATTAGGAAATATGAAGTTTTCCGTGAGCCTCTTACCCGAGGATCGGGCGATTCAGGATTATTATCACAAAGTGAAGGAGTTACGTGCAAAAAACCAAAAAACACTACCCGTAATTCTGAAAAACGAGCGCCAAATTAATTTATTTTTACGAACAGATGATATTGATTTAATTAACAAAATTAACCAAGAAACAAATTTGAAACAACCAGAACAGCGATTTGCATGGTTAAGGTCAAAGAAAGATAACTTCAGATAATTGCGGGTTGCCTTTTCAAAATTTCGCCGTTATCATCGCTCGTCTTTTAAGCAACTATTGACACACACATGAAGGCAAAAGCGATATTACTCGCCTCTGTCCTGCTTGTAGGTTGCCAGTCGCAGAACGGCAGCAACGTACAACAGCACGCACAGAGCCTTTCTGCAGCTGGTCAAGGGGAAGCAGGGAAGTTTGCAAGTTCGGCGCGCTGGATGGACGATGGAACATCTTTCGCGCAGGATCAAGACTTGTGGACCTCTATTGGCGACGAGCTAAAGATGGGAATTCCGGAAAATACCCGGATTCGCGAACAGAAACAGAAGTATTTAAGTAATAAGAGCTATCTCCACGATGTAACGTTACGGGCAGAGCCGTATATGTACTGGATAGCCGGGCAAGTTAAGAAACGTAACATGCCTATGGAGCTGGTACTCCTACCCATAGTGGAGAGCGCTTTTGACCCACACGCGACGTCTGGCGCCAATGCCGCAGGCATTTGGCAGATCATTCCGAGCACCGGGCGAAACTATGGTCTGAAACAGACCCGCAACTATGATGCGCGTCGCGATGTTGTCGCTTCAACGACAGCCGCTCTCGACATGATGCAACGTCTGAACAAGATGTTTGACGGTGACTGGCTGTTAACGGTCGCAGCGTACAATAGTGGCGAAGGTCGTGTGCTGAAGGCAATGAAAGCGAATAAAGCACGGGGTAAATCCACCGATTTTTGGTCGCTCTCACTGCCACAGGAAACAAAGATTTACGTACCGAAAATGCTGGCATTGAGCGATATTCTCAAGAACAGCAAGCGTTACGGTGTACAACTGCCAACACCAGACGAAAGTCGTGCACTGGCGCGTGTTCGCCTCAGTAATCCAGTTGATATTCAACAGGTTGCTGATATGACGGGTATGTCGGTAAGTAAATTGAAAACCTTTAATGCTGGCGTTAAAGGCTCAACCCTGGGGGCAAGTGGCCCGCAGTATGTAATGGTTCCGCAGAAGCATGCTGAACAGTTACGTGAGTCTTTAGCTTCTGGTGAAATCGCCGCCGTTCAGTCAACGCTGATCGCCGATGCATCATCAGTCAACAGCCGCAGTTATAAGGTTCGTTCAGGTGATACGCTTTCGGGCATTGCGTCACGTCTTGGCGTGAATGCGAAAGATCTGCAGCAGTGGAATAATCTGCGCAGCTCCGGCTTGAAAGTGGGTCAAACTCTGACGGTAGGTGCAGGTAGCAGCGCACAGCGTCTCGCCAGCAACAGCGATAGCATTACCTATCGCGTGCGCAAGGGCGATTCACTGTCCAGTATCGCAAAACGACACGGCGTGAACATCAAGGATGTGATGCGCTGGAACAATGATACTGACAATCTGAAACCTGGCGACCAGCTGACGCTGTTTGTGAAGAACAGCGCTACGCCAGACTCCTGATAGCACGATCGAAAGATAAAAAGGCACCGATTCCCCTCGGTGCCTTTTTTGTTATCCCGCTTTTTGCGCTTCAGCCATGATGGTATCGCTGGTAAATGAGCCATCGTCCTGCAGTTCAAAGTATGCCTTTACCTCTGCGGACGCACTCTCCTGATACAGCCTGATCGCCTGGCTTAATGCTTCCGGGGTGCGCATACGCGCGATCCACGAGCTGAACTCCAGCGGCAAGCGGTCTGTAATCAACGCGCGCGCGATCAGTCCCGCTTCAGTGATAAATGACAACCACTCTCCGCTGGCGTAGTTTTGCACGTGCGAGGTATCGCGCAGCGCTTCGACCGTCTGCAGCCAGATATTGCGCACCGGATGTCCAGGAGACATCACATCCATAATAATGAAGATGCCACCCGGCTTCAGAACACGTTTCACTTCGCGTAATGCCTGGCCGACATCATGCCAGTGGTGCGCGGAATAACGGCTGATAACCACCTCAAATGATGCATCATCAAAAGGTAAGGATTCGGCATAGCCCTGGCGCGTATCAATGTTGCCCAGCCCTTTCGCTTTCGCCGCCTCGGCAACCACCTCCAGCATCTGGCTG
This sequence comes from Enterobacter asburiae, assembly GCF_008080435.1. Taxonomy (GTDB): domain Bacteria; phylum Pseudomonadota; class Gammaproteobacteria; order Enterobacterales; family Enterobacteriaceae; genus Enterobacter; species Enterobacter asburiae_C. Next base: position 67,373 of record NZ_VRKN01000019.1, read on the forward strand.
GATAAGTCATACGCGGTAACGTGCGCGACCTGCTGCGCAGCCGTAAAGCTGGCATGCCCTGCCCCGCAGCCTAAATCCAGCACGTGTGCCTGCGGGAACGCCGCCAGACGTTCACCGAGACGCACCAGATCCCGGCCAGAAGCATGCACGGCGCTGCTCAGATAGGCACTTGCCTGAGAACCAAACTGTTTTTCTACGTTGTCATGATGGGAGTGTGTTGTTGTCATCGTACTGTCCTTTGTGAGTGAAAAATAAAGGGCAGCACCCGCGCAGGCCTGCCCCACGGCAGACCTGACACACCATTATTTATCAGGTTTGCCGGGACTGAATTCGACTAGTAGAGGGTTATGATCCGAGGCGCGCGTCACCAGAACAGAGGCGTCGTGCACGCTCAAACCACGATAGAAGACAAAATCGAGAGGACGACCAAAGGCTTTTTTGCGCTGGTCATCGCTAAAACGAACTTCACGTAGCGACATTTCGCGCGCAAAGCGATACAGCGCATTCATGCGCGGACGGCTCCAGGCATTGAAATCGCCTGCCATAATGATGGGCCCGCTGTGATGGGCAATCTGATCGCCGATCGGAAGTAACTGCTTACTGTAGACATCCACGCCCAGGCTGAAATTTACCGCATGGATATTCACGACCATCAGCATTCGGGTATCCGGCAGCGGATAGACCGTCACCAGCGCCGATTTCGCCAGACGCAGGATAGGCTCACGTTCGCGCAGAGGACAGCAATAGACCGGATGTGCTGCTGAAAGTGTCATCACACCTGAGGGGTGTTGTGGCAGGACAAATGCAGGCACCTGGTCGGCGGCAAGATAGTTCGTGGTGGCAAACCGTACCAGCTCTGGGGTGGTTTGCGCCTCCTGGAGCAGAACCAGGTGAGCATCTTTCCCAAAATTCTTGAGGACCGATAACCATTCGGCACGCTGCTGCTTAAAGATATTCCACACCAGTACACGGATTTTCTCATCGCTGCTTAATGGTGTGCCGGCGGGTAATGCCTGGCTTATGCTCGCAAATGACCCCGGAGGCAAGATCCTCTCCGCGGGCATTCCGGCAACATAACGCATGGCATAGGTATTTTTTCGCACTTTTGGAAACAGCCTCTGTAACTTGAACCAGCCCGGAAAACGGACTGGTTCTAATGTTATAGGGACTTTAGGTCACACTTTCAACGCAATTTCTGAGAAACCGCTTTCCAGTTTTGTAAGCAAGCGCTTACTGATGTTACCCCAGCGCGACGCGAGCAGGTTTATCAAGGCGCCCACTCAGGCCAATCAGCAGGAAGGCGACCAGGACAATCACCGCGCCAATCCACGGGGTCTGGGTTAACCCAACATGCGCTACGGTTTGTCCGCCAATGATGGAGCCCAGCGCGATACCAATATTAAATGCGGCAATGTTCAGACCCGATGCCACATCCACCGCATTTGGCGTATAGAGCTCGGCTTTCTGGACAACGTAAACCTGAAGCCCGGGCACATTACCAAAGGCAAAGATCCCCATGACCAGCACCGTGACCAGCGCGGCGTAGTGTACCGAAGCCGTAAACTGGAAAATCATCAGCAGAACAACCAGGGCGGCGAAGATGAATTTCAGCGCCGGTACCGCACCATGCTTATCTGCAAGCTTTCCGCCCCAGATATTGCCAATGGCAACGGAAATACCGTATCCCAGCAAAATCCAGCTCACGGCATTGGGTGAAAAGCCCGCCAGGTCCTGCATCATCGGCGCCAGGAAGGTGAAGGCGGTGAATACGCCGCCATAGCCCAGTGCCGTAACCGCGTAGATGATCAGCAAACGCGGATGCGTGAGCACCTTCAGCTGATCGCGCAGGCTGGCGCTTGCCCGGCCTGGAATATTCGACGGTACCAGCAGCAGGCTGGTCACAAGTGCAATAACCCCCAGTAAAGAGACGGCAAGGAACGTTTCACGCCAGCCGAAGTGTTGTCCGATAAACGTTCCCAACGGTACGCCCGTAACGAGAGCGACGGTCAGCCCACCAAACATGATCGCAATGGCTGAAGCCGCTTTCTCTTTGGGTACCAGGCTGGTTGCAATAGTGGAACCAATCGAGAAGAACACTCCGTGTGCAAGGCCGGTCAACAGACGGGCAATCACCAGCGTGGTGTAGTCCGGTGCCTGCCAGGCCAGAATGTTGCCGGCGGTGAACAGCACCATCAGCGCGACTAACAGTTGCTTACGCGGAAAACGTCCGGTCAGGGCTGTCAACACTGGCGCACCGACGGCGACGCCCAGGGCGTAGATGGATACCAACAGCCCGGCGGAGGGCAACGAGATCGCAAGCTGGTTAGCAATAGTGGGAACCAGCCCCACGATAACAAATTCGGTCGTGCCAATTGCAAAGGCACTGATCGTCAGGGCAAGTAGCGCCAGTGGCATAAAATACTCCGTATCATCAGGATTAAGATGACAGGCAGTATGCGCCAGTGCTTAAATAACAAAAATGGTCAAAATATCAATAGAATTTTGCAGGTGGTGCAACAATGAAAGCAACATCGGAAGAGCTGACAATCTTCGTCGCCGTCGTTGAAAGCGGCAGCTTTAGCCGCGCGGCCGAACAGCTGGGACAGGCTAATTCGGCCATCAGCCGTTCGGTAAAAAAACTGGAGATGAAGCTTGGGGTGAGCCTGCTCAACCGAACGACGCGACAGTTGAGCCTGACGGAAGAAGGAGAGCGTTACTTCCGTCGCGTGCAGTCGGTACTGCAGGAGATGGCCGCAGCGGAGACGGAGATTATGGAAACCCGCAGCACGCCGCGTGGATTGCTGCGTATTGATGCGGCCACGCCGGTCGTGCTTCACTTTCTGATGCCGCTGATCAAACCTTTCCGCGAGCGCTATCCGGAGATGACGCTTTCTCTGGTCTCCTCAGAGACGTTTATTAACCTCATCGAGCGTAAAGTGGATGTGGCTATCCGGGCGGGAAACCTGACAGATTCAAGCTTGCGTGCCCGCCCTCTGTTTGCCAGCTACCGCAAAATTATCGCATCGCCAGAGTATATTGCTGAACATGGTAAACCAGAGACGGTTGAAGAATTGAAGCAGCATCTGTGCCTGGGCTTTACGGAGCCGGTGTCGCTGAACACCTGGCCTGTCGCCTGTCATGATGGTCAACTTCATGAGATTACCTGCGGATTATCCTCAAACAGCGGGGAAACGCTGAAGCAGCTGTGTCTCGAAGGAAATGGTATCGCCTGCTTGTCAGACTATATGATTGACAAGGAGATAGCCCGGGGTGAACTGGTGGAGCTGATGGCCGATAAACGTCTGCCGGTCGAAATGCCTTTTAGCGCGGTGTATTACAGTGACAGAGCGGTGAGTACACGCATTCGTGCCTTTATTGACTTCCTGAGTGAACATGTAAAAACAGCTCCCGGAGGAGCTGTGTGAGGGTTCAGGTTACAGAGGGTGGGTCAAACTTAATCCCAGTTAGGAGCTAAACCTTCCGGGCTTACCAGGCGATCGTTGCACTCCAGGGCTGCGATCGCTTTTTTATCGTCAGCATCCAGATGAAGATCCGTTGCCAACAGGTTGCTGGCCAGGTTTTCACGCTTAGTTGATGATGGGATCACGGCATAACCTTCACCCATTGCCCATGCCAGAATGACCTGCGCAGCAGTCGCGTTATGTTTCTCTGCGATACGCGTAATCACTTCATCTTTCAGCGCCTTACCGTAGGCCAGCGTCATGTATGAGGTGATGTGGATCCCGTGCTGTTTTGCCCAGTCCACGACTTTGCGGTTTTGCAGGTATGGAGACAGCTCAATCTGGTTGGTCGCAATATTTTCTGCGCCAACAGCAGCAATGGCTTTTTCCATCAGCGGAATGGTGAAGTTGGAGATCCCAATTTCGCGGGTTAAGCCCTGCTTTTTCGCTTCCAGCAGCGCCTGCATGAATTCTTCTACTGAGACGGCATCATTCGGTGATGGCCAGTGGATCAGCGTAAGATCTACGTAGTCAGTACGCAGTTTTTTCAGGCTCTCTTTCAGGCTTGGGATCAGCTTATCTTTGCTGAGATTCTCAATCCAGATTTTCGTGGTGATAAACAGTTCGTTACGCGGTACACCACTCTCTTCGAGAGCCTGTCCAACGGCAGCTTCGTTTTCATAGATCTGTGCCGTATCAACTGCACGATAGCCCAGTTCGAGCGCGGTTTTAACCGATGCGATAACAACGTCGTCTTTCAGACGGAAAGTGCCCAGACCAAATGCAGGGAGAGTCATAATATTCCTCAATCGTTATGTTCGTAAACTGAGGAAGATTATCGCTGGCGTTGTTATAGAGAAAAAGATCGCAAAATGCAGAGGATTTTTGCTAATTTCGCAATAATTAAACGTCAGATAAGAAAAAAGCCCTGAGCTAACGCTCAGGGCTTTTAATAAGTGGCGGAACGGACGGGACTCGAACCCGCGACCCCCTGCGTGACAGGCAGGTATTCTAACCGACTGAACT
>NZ_VRKN01000001.1 GCF_008080435.1 Enterobacter asburiae
CAGCAGTCAGCTAAGAAATAACTCAAAGGCGGCCAGAGTAGTTGACGCGTATCGGCCAAGGTAGTTGACGTCTAATATCTGGACATTGATGTTCTGCAAAATTCACTTTTCTTAACAGATCGATTAAATTTGCCTGGCTAAGTTGCTTGCCATTTTCCGGCACGCCGGCAATCAACCCTGCATCAGTCACACCAAAAATCAGATACCGGTCACCGTCATGCAGGAGGTTTGCCATGCAGAGGATATCGTGAATAAGGGTTGCATTGTTTTGGTGATAGGTTTGTTTAAAGTCCCACCATGGCCCTTCCTTTCCACTGGCAATCAGTTTTTCGATGGTTTCGTTCATTGTCCCCTCAATCCGATCTGGTGTGCGTTTACCTGCATCAAGTATTCCCCCAGTCTACTCAAATTGATAGTGTGATATAGGTGGCACGTTAGCTGAAAAATCGAAAAATGGGATTCGATATGAAAATTACAGACTTTCAAATTGGAACGTTCTTTTTGACATGTGCGGGCCAGTTATGGCAGTGCACGGATGTGGGAACAAGGACGATTCTGGCTATTGAAATCGCTCCTGGGCGTGATATGCATTGGTACAATGGTCCACCTTACGTGGTACCAGAAGAGATTTTTGATGAAACCAGTATACGTACCTGTTATCGAAGCGAGGAAGGAGCCATTCTTGAATTGTTGACTGACGGCTATGAGCAAAGCGTCCATCCTGGTTATCCGGCTGAGGTAATGAAAATTTTTATACGTCATTTTTCAGAAAAGTCGGCATATCCTAATGGGCGTCTCTTTCGCATCGATCGTGTCGACGAAGACGGTGAAATCTATCATCCATACTCGGCAAGGGAAATCAATAATGAATGGCGAATCTTGGTATACCTGCCATTTACTCAAGCATTTGCTGATTTTTCTGAAGCAACATTTATTCGAATGCGTGTTGCCACTGAGCAGGATTTTCGGCAAAGGAAAAACAGTATGGATAGCCTTAATAAATCTGAGCGATAAAGAGGGTCAGCCCAGTTGTCGTATTACTTACATGATAATTGGTTCATAAAAGCAGTAGGGATTCTAAGCATACCAATCCAGTTTTAGGGTTGACGTAAGGGAGATGATGTCGTTGGATACCTTTGTTAAAGCAAATATTGCGGTTCTTTTTTCATCTACAGTCGCTATCCTGTCTTTAGTTGTTGCCATTGTTTCATTGGTGTTAAACAAAAGAAACTCTCGCTTATCTAGCTATAACGTTAGGGGTAGTTATGCTGTTGTTATAAAACGAAAATCTTGGCTAAAGCGTTATCTTTTTAGCCCCAACTTCACGGTTAAGATACATGATTCAGTCGTGTCAGATGTCATCGATTTTGATTATCAAATTAATGTAATATCTCTACTCGGAGGTATTCGTAGAACTCAGATTTTTGATGACCTGGAAGATCGGGAGTATATCGGTATCAACAAAACGGTTTGCGTTGTGGACAACTTGCCCAACAGGAAAAAATTCCCCCTAAGATATGCGCATCAGGATCTTTTTAGTTTTTATAGTACACCCCTTTTTCCTTATTTTTCGGCAATGGGTAAAAATTCAGAATCAGACAGTCCTAATGACAGATTGTTCAACAGATATCATCGTTACATTGAAATCACCGATTTTTGTGGCAATACCGAAATTTGGTATTTCTCCTTTTCATTATATCTGTCAAATCTGGACGAAGATTTTAATGGAGATTCAAAGTGGAGATATTGTCAGCGTGGCTTTTATAAATACTATCAGTTTGCGGATTTTACTATCGTTTCTCCTAATGATATGCCTAAAAATTTAAAAGCCGCCCTGACGCCTCAAAAAACATTCTCGGAGATTAGAGGGGGTGAGGAGGCGTGGCAGCCTTCAGAGTTGTTGATGAATAAGGGCTTCCACCGATTTGACGGGGAGCTGCAACTGTATGAACTTAGGGAATACTATCTTTTTCTTGCGAAGCTGAGTTAAGTCTTAGTTCATCCTCAGGATGAGGAAAATCTATGACGATGAGCAAACAATGAAAACATTCCTCAGTTAGACGATGCGTTGGTGCGTGCGCGCAGCACAACCCATTATCGACCTGATCATAGAGCTTGATGGATTACGTGGCTTCGGTCTGGGGACTGAGAAGCGCCCTGTTTTTGAACAGACGGTGCGGCAATTTGACGAACAAAAGCTTGAGCTTGAGATGGTACTATTGGCATTCGATGTGAGTTCAACTGGTACGCCTGTACAACAATTTTTATTGTATATTACACTATACAATAACGTATTTAATGCATACTGTAGTATACAAAATGCGATCATTTCGCACCATAAATTGGCAAGGTAAGCAGTACAAACCCTTGTGGTGTGAACCGAGCTTCCACAGTGAGTATCGGTTATACCTCGCCAGCCTCATACCTGCGGAATTACATCCCTCCCAATTCGCCCTGCGTATGGCGTAACGTCTAAAATCTTCTTAAAGCCCGGTCCCGTAACACCAAAAATCAAAGCAACGTTCACTTCATACAGCGTGCTAAGGCAGCCATACGACCGACGGTAAGAGTACTGTAAGACCCGCTTTATGACTGTTTATGGCCAGGAAGGGAATATGTTTTCCTCCAGCCAGATTAGCAACATTTAACCGGTGATTTCCCTTGGCCAAAACACATATATCTTATTGATTCTATTATTTAAAACAAAATTATTATGAATTTCTGCTATCAGTGCCTAACCGAGGATCAGAACGTCATTTTTTACCCAAGCTGGATAACAGCCATCGAAAGAATAGATCCATTCAGTTGGTTCAAGGCTCCAGCTTATCGTCAGTGACGGCCAGGCCGAGACCGGTTGATTCACATATATTTCTTCTTATACTCCTGATTTGCGAATACAAACAAAAGGCAGCGCCGGTTGATACAGATGTTCCAGTCTATTTGCGGCCAATGACCTGACCCGGATTCAGTTCCCTTGCTCTGGACGAAAACGCTTATCCAGACTAGCCGCCAGCTGTTTAATACTCTTCGTTGAGCCTGCGTAAATCTTGTTGAGAACAAACTCAATGATCCGGTAAGCTTGATCGATGTCAAAGGCATTGACGCGGTCCAGCTCATGACTTCCCACATTACCCAGCCATTTAATAGCCATCAGGGCAGCTTTATGCTCACCGAATTGTTCAGGTAGCGCTTCAATTCTCATGTGGAGTGAACGCATTTGTGGTACCCCCAGCGCAGTCATCAGCTCTTCAAGGGCAATACGTATCATGTTAGCTGCGGCTCCTGGAGCACTCAAAAACAGCCCAAATGACTGCATTACTGGTTGAGCAACACTTCCCGGGCAATGCGGCGGAATGGTAAAGGCCGGTAGTGGTGGAGTGAAATGTCTGACCTGAAACAGCTCGTAATATGGCTCATCACCGTCTTCTCCGTGATTTGAATGAACACCACCGCTACCACTGACAGCGACAACCGTTTCACAACGGGCACGTTCACATTTCAGCAGGCAGCTGAAGACCAGATAAATGTCCTCGTATTCCCCCTCAGGCTCCTGCCAACGAGCGACAGACTCTGGAAGCGCTGCGTAATGAAAAGTTCCGTCCTTTATGGCCAGAGAAGTTGAGTGACAGGATGGGCATGCCCAGTTCGGACAATGGTTTTCGGTAAAACGGGTCAAAAGTGATGGATTCATGGCTTTTTTGTCGTCCGTATTCGCTGGTGTGTCTGCTTACTATTATTGGGGTCAGTCAATTATTTCAGATGGCGTTTCATTTTCGGGTGACCAATAGCCACCGCTGCCATGGTAGGTTTCAGCGCCAAGAACGAACTGAGTTCGGCAATAGTTACATGCAAAATGATAATCAACTATATCGGCCCACACCATTTTCTCAGCATACTCGTGGAAGCTATATTGATTCCAGCCATTCGTCGTTTCAATTTCGGACATCGTTCCTTCATCCAGCGCGTTTCTGGCAATACGAATTGCTTTTTGTAGTTGATCTGGTGCCCGGATAACGTATTCACGCACAGTTCCTGACAATGTTCGCAGCTCATTTAGGGGTACCTCGTGTTGGCGTCTGAGTGCTAGGACAACTTATGTTGGTCTAAGAACATCTCGGGTCAGCAGGAAGAAATGACTACTATCCCTGTGACTCTGGCTTGATGTATAAAAAGTGTCATGGTCGGTGTTGCATCAAGATGAATCATCTTGTCAACTAACCTAGATGACCTGAACAGCTAACGATTTTAAAAGGAGTCATATTATGGCCAGAAAAGTATTTTTTAGCTTTCATTTTGACAATGACTTTTGGCGCACCCAGCAAGTACGTAACATCGGCGTGATTGAGGGACAGACCTTATATAAACCCAATGCATGGGAAGAAGTTAAGAGAAAAGGCAATGCAGCAATTGAAAAGTGGATTGATGAGAATCTGAGTGGAAAATCCTGTGTGGTTGTTCTCGTTGGAGCAGAAACGGCGAACCGACCTTGGGTAATAGAAGAGATAGTTAAAGGATGGAACTCAGGCAAGGGTGTACTAGGCATCCGTATAAATGGTCTCCTCAACAGCGAACAGAAAACTTCAACTGCCGGGGCGAATCCTTTCGACAGCGTTACACTAAAAAGCGGGACCATCAACCTATCAACTTACGCAAGATTGAAAACACCAATCGGTTCGGATAGCAAAGCCATCTATGCGTCGATTCAAAACAACATCGAGGCATGGATTGAGGAAGCTATTCAAATTCGCAAAGATTACAAACCTTAAAAGTTAAGTTTCGATCGACAGAGTTAAAAAAAACAAACTCTCATACTTCAAGGAATACTAGTATGACCAAAGCGGCTATGAATCGCTTCTTAAAAGAATATCCGAATGCGTTGAATGACGGGACGGGCGCCATTTTTATTGGAGCAGGCGTTTCAATGGCTGCAGGTTATCCATCCTGGTTTGAGCTATTGGGAGAAATTGGCGAAGAACTGGGGGTTAGCTCCAAAAACGTACATGATCTTGCAGCATTGGCACAGTGGAGCATTCAGGCAACCGGTGGGGCAACACGCGTCCGCGAAGTGATAAAGAAAGAAATTAGTCCCGACAGACCGATACCAGACACCGCAGAAGTGATTGCCCGGTTGCCTATCCGGCATATCTGGACAACTAACTATGATCGGTTGATTGAGCGAGCCTTCCAAGCTATCAATCGGCCTCTTGAACCTATCTCCGGTGCAGACAACCTGGCGCTTAAAGCAACGCCGGGCGCCGCACGACTTTATAAGATGCATGGCTCGGTTGATAGGCTTGACGATATTGTGATATCCACCGACGACTATGAATTATTCAGGTCGAAAAGAGGGGCCTACCTACCTCTTTTCCTGGCTCATCTGACAAGTATGTCAATGCTTTTCGTGGGAATCAGTTTCACCGACCCCAATATTAGACATGTGCTATCGCTAATCCGGGAAAGCTTCAAAGATGCGCCCCCCGAGCATTTCGCCATCGTACGCCCACCACAACGTGCTGATTTTTCATCCGATGATGAATACAAAGCGCGTTCAACCCAACACGACTTGTGGGCAAAAGATCTGAAACGCTACGGGCTTCTTGTCGTTGAAATTGACAATTACGACGAAGTCCCTGAGCTGCTACGAAAGGTAGAGCGACGCGTCGCTGCTAGGCGTGTTTGGGTGAGTGGGAGTTGGCCGATTGAGCACGGTGGTGCGGAGGCCTCCAACATTCACGCCTTTGTCGAAAGTATAGGCCGCAAGATTGGCGAATCGAATCGGGATTTGGTGACAGGGGCGGGTGTGTTGATCGGCTCTGCGTCTATATCAGGATTTCTCGCGGCACTACGTAATGGCGGAGGGTGGGACCTAGACCGCCGCCTTGTTGCACGCCCATTTCCCCAGCCTCTGCAAGGTAGCGCGCCAAATGAACGCGAGTGGAACGCCCTGAGGAACGAGCTGGCTAGGCAAGCAGGAATTGTGATTTTTGTGGGGGGTGTAAAACTACTTGACGGAGCACTCATTTCAGCCGACGGCGTATTGCAAGAGTTCGAATGTGCAAAAGCAAGCGGCGCCTTCTTAATCCCCATCGCAGCAACTGGCGGGGCAGCTAAAGACATCTGCGAGCAACTGTTAAGCTCTCCCCTGCCCACCGAAGGGGCCGTGGCACAACGCCCCTCTGATAAGGAACTGAGGGCGCTCGCTGATCCGTCGCTACTTCTTGATCAAAAAAGCCGCGACCGACTGATTACACTGCTCTTTGAACTCATTGATAGAATTGCAAAGATATCCTGACTCGTTTGGTGTTGAGACTATAAATTTATGGCCCGTAACGTCACCACTTCAGAACTGCGAAGCTTTTCAGCAAATCTAGCTCCGGCAGATTTGCAAAAATCATTAATAACGGCATCAAGAAGCCAGTCATCCAGTACTTTTCTTTCCCACTCCAGCAAAGACAAAGATTTGGTTATCGGAGCTATGCAAGTTATTCAAAACCATGGCGGTGTAGTCTATGTCGATGAAATCGATCCGGAGATGCCACCCTATACCACTGACGAAACTGCGGCACTATTGAAGCAAAGAATCAATCAGACGAAACGCTTTGTTCTTTTGACGAGCAGCAACAGCAAGGATAGCCGTTGGGTTCCCTGGGAACTCGGTATTGCTGACGGTGCTAAGGGGCTCGGAAAAATAGCAATTTTTCCGGCATCCGATACTGTGGGTCAAGATTCCTGGACATCCTGGGAGTACTTAGGCTTATACAGACGAATTGTTTGGGGAGAACTGGAGGGGCATCCAAATCACCTTTGGATGGTGCTAGACCACAAAGCCAATACTGCCGTCACTCTTAGATCATGGTTGTCTGGATACTAGGATGGTGTGCATTAAGAGCAAAGTGGACTGACCCCACAACCGTAGACATATCCTGATAATAGCCCCGACATGAATATCAAGATGTGTATCTACACCGAGGATCACGCTTTCAGGAGATTGAAGGTTGTTTTGCATAGTTTGCCTCCAGATATTGGTAGCACAACCATCCCCATCGCAGGACAGGAGACTCGGGATGCAGCACAAAGCTCCTATCAGGTCACAAACGCTGGGCCCGGCTATGCCCGGGAATGTACGGCCATAAAGTCGAGCTCTCGGTCAGTCGTGTACTGATTGGACGAAGAAGTAAAAACGAAACATGTTCAACATCATTTATCCCAGGCGGAATACAAGAACGCGGGATATTCATCCTTCAATCTGGTCGTTTCCGTTTTCTGTCATTTTCGGAGGACAAGCTGGGTTCGGTGCAATTTGCCTCAGAACCATTGAGGTGACGAAGGCGTTATGTGCTGATTTTGTGGCCAGCACCAGCCAGAGCATGAACGGGCTGCATGTGTATGGTATTGGTTCATGAAGTGAATTATGTATGGAAAACTATAAATTGCATTAAAACAATACAATAGATGCAGAATTAGCTATGAACTTAGATTTCACGCAACATAAGTTAAATAGAATGCGGTGCCCAATAACTTCATCTTCGACAGTTGCTTCTCCATAAATCAACACGTTACGAATTCATAACAGGCATCCCTTTTCTTGCCTCAAAGACCGGTATCTGTTCTGTTCTAAAAAGCCTGTCTGCCCGGCGGTTGCCGGGCAGCAGCAGCCAAATATTAATCTTCGCTTGTCATGCACTCGACTTCAGTTCATTTGCGGGAACAGTATTGAAAGGCAGCGGCCCTAACTGCATCACGCTTCCCGCCTGCTCGCCTAGCTGTTGCCACTGGCGTTTCATCGCGCTCAGCCTCAGTGCCAGATACCCTTTTGAACTCTGCTGCAGGTCGGCCAGCGTTTGCTGGTAGCTATCAGCAACGGTCTGCCATCCGTTGACCAGTAGCTTAGCGGCATCAATGGCAGACTGAGAAAGTCTTTCACTGGCCGTCAGCTGGTTATAAACCGTGTCAAAAACAGCCACCTCCAATTCAAGCCCGACGAGATTGGTCAACGTTGTGCTGTACTCTTTTTGCGCTTTGACGATATCGGCAGAGCTTATGGTCATCGCCAGCGTTCCGCCCGCGACCAGGGTAATACCCGCAGCCAGAAGCGTTTGCGTTGCCCCACCGGTTTCGATAATTGTTGTGGCCGCAATGACAATCATGCCGATCCCTATAATGTCGCTCACCGCTCCCGCCGAAATCTGCACAATATCTGCATCCATCTGTTTATTCAGATCGTTTAGCTTCTGCCGGAGTGCCGATATTTCCCCTTTATCACCGGTAATTTGCGTCTGAACGGTTTCTTTAGCCGCTTTAAATGTGCTCTGACTGCTGTTGATCCCATTCACATAAACCTGGACGTTATCGACAAACCCCCCTGTGGAAGTGACGTTTTTCTGAGCAAGAGAAAGCAGCTGCTGGATGCCCTGCTGGATATAAGGAAGCTGGCTTTTATCCCCCATGTCATATTTTTGTGCCACCGGAAGAAGTGCATCGACATAAGCCCCCACCTGGTTCGAAAAATTACGCACATTCACCAGAGAAGAGATGGCCGCCGGATTAATCGAGGACAACCATTCCTGCGCCTGATCGCGCGCAATAGCCTGCTGTGCAGGAAGATCAGGTAAAATATCTAAATGAATGTTGGGTTGACATAATACAGTGCTCGCATAAGTCTGTTGAGCAATCGATGAAGCACCGATGCCCTGAATACCTGTCATTAAGGCATTGGTTGATGATGATTCAGTATCATTTTTCGCAGCTGCAATGGCTTGCATGATCATAATGAAAACCTCAAAGTTGTTAATTGGTTTTTGCCTTACTGCAATTGCTCAACGGTGCGCATCACTTCCTGCCAGTTCGCCTGCACGGTATTAACGGAGACTATAAGAAAATCCGCAGTCACCTGTTGTTGGGTGACCTCCGACAGCTCGGCCGTCACGGTTTGCCAGCCATGTTGAAGAGATTGTGTCAGGCCACACAAAATAGCGGTTCCTTTGGTCAATGCGTTCAGTGCATCACTGGTGGCGCCGAGTTGTCCTATTTCCTGATAAAGCATCCCCGTTTCCTGTTGCGCCTGACCAATCGCCCGCTCCGTGCTTTGCACATATCCTGTTAATTCCATAATGGCGGCGCCAATCCCAAGAGTAAAAATGCCGATGATAATTTCCATCCTCTTTTTACTTTCAAGCTCAGCATTCAGCGCATTCAGCTGAGCGTTAAGAGCCTCTAACCTTGCCCGATCGGCAGCTAATAACTGTTGCGCCCTTTGCTGATCGGCTAACAAGTTCCTTGAATCCTTCGTAATGTCATTATTAAAGGAAATAACAACCTCATTGAAATCATTCAGAGAGGCGGATAGCGGCGCGCTGTCGGAGAGTAATTGCTTAATCTGACCCTGAGCTTTTGTGAGATATTCCTGTCCGTCAGGACCATTTAATTCAGTACGGATGTTGGCAACCGTAGAATTCAGCTCGTCTCCAAATTTGATAACCGCGGAATACAACAAATCCATTTTCACCACAATGTCAGACAGATAATAATTCGCATGGTTGTGGACGGAGAAGATATTTCCATTCAGGTCGGGGATCTGCGGATCGTTAATGGGCGGAAGCTGTTCTAATTGTTGTGCGACCTGCGTCATCTGTTGACGCACATTTTGTTGAGCCGTTAATGCCTGAGTAAAGCTGACTTTCAATGCTGGCATACTCTGAACCTTAGACAAGGGTCTCTTATTGGCATCATCGTGAAATGATGCGTCCGGTTTGTCTGTTAAAACAATCAGACCCTCACGGGCCTGATTGATGAACGCTATGCAGCAGCCAGCCGTGCAAACGTCGCCGTTGGGTTAGGCAACAGGATCCCCCCGCTGGTGACCGATGCGTTGCTGACCGGTAAAGAACCATAATCCAATAGCTTACGGGCATGATTGCCAACATCATCCCAGTCCGCTTTCGCCGCATTGAGTTGCGCGATCAGGAAATAGCCTAAATCGGGGGTCGCGCTGGTCAGCGCCGACTGGAAGACAATAAAGTCCTGTTCAAGCGTCTGCCAACCTGCCAGTAAAGAACCCGCGGCCTGAACGGCAGCGGATGCCTGGCCCGAAAGGTTCTGAACAATCGTATTCACGTTTTTGGTGGCAGAATACTGTTGTTGTAGTTTTGTTTTGGTCGTAATGGCCGTGCTGAGCGCGCTGGTTTGCTTGGCATAGTCAACTCCCCCGGCAATGGCAACACCAGCACCAGCCCCGACGACCACCAAACCACCGACAATCAGTGCGGTACTGACACCTGCGGTCGCAATTTCCGCCAGTGCCCCCACGGCAATCATTAATCCTCCTACCACTGCGGCGGTTGAACCCGCTGCAATCATAGTCAAGTCTTTACTCATGGCGGAATTAATAGCGTCGATTTGTTTACCCAGTGCGGCAATTTGTCCGTCTTTACCGGCTAATGCCGCTTCTGCCGTAGTAAAATCACTGGCGAAATTGCGGGCATCTTCGGCAAGCGTGGTCTGGAAACCGCCCACTGAATTAACCACGGTATGCGTAGCGGTTTGTTTTTGAGCGACCAGCGCCTGAAGTTGCTGAACACCCAGTTTAAAAGTATTAATTGATGCTGTGTCCGAAGGGTTTTGCTGTATTTTTACCGCCAGCTTAACCAAAGGATCATAATAGGAATCAAAATTATTAGAGAAGCTCACAATATCCGTATTGGTTGAGATCATTTGCGGCTGTATGACATCACGCCAGGATGTGGCATGGTCTCTGGCCTTTGCCTGATGTTCCGGTAGATCGGGCAATATATCCGGCAGGGAGAGATCGGCCTGTGTTAAAATGGTGCCGACATAGTTTTGAATAATCACGGCTGCCGTGGTTGAGGCATCAGCGCTCGCTTTCATGTTATTACTGTTAATCGACGGATTGGTGCCAGCCTGTAGAATATGATTTAACATTATTAAGTACCCTTTCTGTTACTAAGATCGGAGTGAACTTTTTGAACTCA
Source organism: Enterobacter asburiae (assembly GCF_008080435.1). GTDB lineage: Bacteria > Pseudomonadota > Gammaproteobacteria > Enterobacterales > Enterobacteriaceae > Enterobacter > Enterobacter asburiae_C. Next base: position 10,989 of record NZ_VRKN01000001.1, read on the forward strand.
GTTAAATATAAAACATATTGTCCGTGGTCAATCAGGTCGTTTCAAACCAAGGAAATCGTGCTTTATTTTCCTAAATCACGCATTGACACAGTATTAATCGAAAATTCAGATTCTGGTGATTCCGACAATATGTGGAGCCCCCTGCAAAGGCTGGAAGATTTCAACAATAGATTCCCACACCACTAAGGCAGGCGGAATTGAAGCAAGGCACTTGAAACGATAATTTGTCCCAGCCACTAACTGCGTTGAGACGGCCTGCGGCTCATACGATACACCAACAAATCCCGCCATGGCTTCTTTAAATACCTGCCAATCTTTTTCGGTCAACGTATGATAAGCCGTCCAGCCACCAACAATAGTCTCTTGATTCGACATGATATTGCCTCGATATTAGTCATCCTACTCATTTGGCTTTTCGGAGTTCGCCCCATCTATTTTGAAATGGTTTCTGGGATCCATTTATTTCCATACAGATTTGTCAACAAAAAACCCGCAAACTTCAATCTGGCAGAAGCTGCTTGTGATATATTTTATATTTTTGCCAGTGCAATAACTGGCAATCAGAACGTTCTTAAATATGGGTGGTGCAATCACTTCCCGCAACTGACTTTAGTAATACGGAATTTCATTTTACTGCCTTGCGAATTATATAGTACAATACGCCATCTAATGACATAAACAAAGCACCAATAACGGCCACCACCTCTTAATCCAGAACAAAATCTCAAGTGGTTAATTGTTATCAGAATAAATACCCCTTCATCAAGAAAAAGGCAAAAAAATCGTTTTTTGTTTTAGATTAATAATTAAGCAGTCGTTAATTGTTAATCTATTTATTAATCAAAACTTAATTGTATAAATATTTTAAATTTTGATTTGTCGACCTTTTTTGCGGCTGGAATAAAAAAACCGCAAAGTCACCTGCGGGTTTTCAGTTTCACCGGCAAACTCCGCCAGGATTTCGTCGTCGCCCCCCACAGCAGGGTCACGGTTTCACCCGCCATATCCGACTCCACTTCCCAGACCGTGCCGTCAATTGTCACCCGTGCATCCACACCCACTCGACGGGACTCATCATCTTATGAAATGGATTTTTACTAAACATAAGTTAAATAAGATATGGACATCAGAAAAGAAGCCATAAAGCGTCCATTCAAAACCCTCATAGTTGTCTTCCCTCTCACCGCTTTTACGCGTTTATCCACGGCAGCAGCATTCAGGGCAATCCCCCAATACCACAGATACCTATGACTTCCCCCCCCTGGCATCGTTTACATTTCACACGAGCAATATCATTTGATCACCGAGTTAACGCTGCTATTATCTAAATCTTATCGTCCGAATCATAAATTTTTTCAATAAATTACCCTGCTATCTACTTGTCCTCACGGAATGAAGGAGCTCTCTGATGAACTTACCCGGTCAGCCGTCGCCTGACGCCACTCTCCCCGGTTATGACCTCTCGCGCAGCTTAGGCCTTCAGGCTGGTGCTGATATCGATTTTAAAAAACTGGCCGCGCAACTCGACTGCACGCGTAACTTTTACAATGTCGGCATCATTTTTGATGATGGCAAGCAACGCTGGCTGGTTCGCCCATCTCGACGCATTGCTGATGTGAATCAGAGCACCGTCAGCCATGTGGTAATCAGTAAAATTCCGGATGCTAAGGAAATCAGTGCACAAAAAGCTGTGGTGGCGACGCTAACGACTCCGTCACTTGCTACAGAAATTACCTCAACTGGTTTCGCCTGTGGCGCGATGATTGTTACGCTTGTCATGGCGTTTGGTGCCGGTGCGGCAGTGCCTTTTACCGCTGGCGGGTCCGGTGTGATTGCCGCGATTAGCTTGTCCGGTACGCTGGCAACGGGCGCACAATGCATGATTGGCGCGGGCCGTCTGCTGGCTATCCATAACGATCATGGTTCCGATGTTGCCTGGCTCGACAGCCAGGACTGGTACGTAGCTACCACGACGGTTCTGGATGTCATTTCGCTGGCTGCGGCAGGAACCGCGCTTCGAGGTACTTTAGAAACGTACAAGCTGATGAAAGCGGCATCCTCAAGTAAAGTTACCGCCTGGTTCCAAAGCCTGAGCCGTGCTGAGCGTAAGCGCATCACGGAAGAGATCATTAAAGCGCAGAATCCAGGTATCTCCAGTGCCGGCGTGAAGGCAGCGATCCGCGCAGGCGTCTACCCGAAACGTTTCCCCAGCGAATCATTACAAAAATCACTGCAACGTGAGCTGATGAGTGCTGTGAACAACGCATCGGCCTTTGTGGGCAGTTCACTCACGGGGACGATCCGCAATCCTCAAAACACCGTCCAGTCCGGGCGCTATGTAGTCGGTCTGTTGCAGTCATTTTCACCTAACTAAACTCTGAGTATTCAAATGGTTAAAGTTTTTTCCCGTCGCCTGCAACACTGTAACGAGGTGGCTACCAGCATAAGCAATGCCTCCACGACACAGCTGCAACAGCTAAAGACTCAGTTGGCTGAAGAAATGGGCAAGCCTGTGGGTCTACACACCATGGGTATTCCAGCGGCAATCAGTACTCTCGGGGTGATTGTCAGTTTCGCTATTCCTCAGCTGTGGCTGGGGTATGGCGTGCTCGCCGGACTCAACCAGCCAGCGGGACACGTATTCGTCTGGGTTGTCCTCATCGCCCTTCTGTTCGCTGGCCTTAACGGCATGACGATGTTTATGATTGGCAAAGGCAGCATGCGCGCCGTGCGTTTACATCTTACGCTGGCGGTTATAAGCCTGGTACTAACGATAGTCTATCTACTGGCCGCGCTGAGCGGTCCCTCTTTTCCAGGCGTCAGTCTGACCGCAGCGCTGGTGAGTATTGTCATGCTAGGGCTTAGCGGCAGCTGTATCCTCTCTACCGCTTTTTATAAGATGCTGCTGTTTACTCTGCATAACAGAGCCTGGCGCAAGCTTATCAGCAAGGCGCGCTAAGCATTCATCACGTAAAAAACCCGCCGCTACCGGCGGGTTTTTTTATGGCTTTTTATGCCTGCGCAACCAAATTAACTTATACGCAGCAGGAATAATAAACAGCGATAGCAACGGTGCCGTAATCATCCCACCGATCATTGGCGCCGCTATCCGGCTCATGACTTCTGACCCGGCACCGGTCCCCCACAGAATGGGCAGCAGACCGGCAATAATCACCGCGACGGTCATCGCCTTTGGCCGCACGCGCAGCACGGCTCCATGATAAAGAGCGTCATCAAGCCCCTGTTCGGTGAACGTGTCCCGATTGGACAACGCCGGATGCGCTTCAATGGCATGACGCAAATACATCAGCATGACTACCCCAAACTCTGCCGCTACCCCGGCCAGGGCGATAAAGCCAGTGCCGGTTGCGACTGACATATGGAAGCCCTGCCAGTAGAGGAACCATATTCCCCCAACCAGGGCGAACGGCAGACTCATCAGGATCAGCAACGCTTCATCCACGCGGCGGAACGCCAGATACAGCAGAATGAAGATGATCATCACCGTCATCGGCACCATCAGCTTCAGTTTCTTGTTGGCATGCTCGAGCAGTTCAAACTGTCCGGAGAATGACACGCTGGTACTCGGTCTCAGCTTTACGTTCTGACTGATAGCCGTCTTAATGTCGTTCACCACCGACACCATATCCCTGCCGCGGGCATCGATATAAATCCAGCTCGCAGGTCGGGCATTCTCCGTTTTCAGCATCGTGGGGCCGGAAACCACGTTGATATCCGCCACATCGCCCAGCGTGATCTGCTGTTTCATCGGCGTGAGGATAGGCATCTGCTTCAACGCGTTCGGGCTATTCCGGTAGTCCTGGGGATAGCGAATATTAATCGGGTATCGGGCGACACCTTCCACCGTTTCTCCCACCGTCGCCCCGCCGATAGCCGAGGAGACGAACAGCTGCACATCGCCCACCGTCATCCCGTAGCGGGAGGCTTTTTCCCGGTTGATATCGACATCAATGTAGCGCCCGCCTTCCAGACGTTCGGCCAGGGCAGACACCACGCCCGGCACCGTTTTGGCTATCGCCTCGATGCTCTGCGCCGTGGCGTCGATATCAGACAGTACGGTACCTGACACCTTGATACCAATGGGGCTTTTGATCCCGGTCGAGAGCATATCAATGCGGTTACGAATGGGCGGAACCCAGAGGTTAGCCAGGCCGGGCAAACGAACGGTCTTGTCGAGCTCGTCAATAATCTTGTCAATTGTCATGCCGGGCCGCCACTGATCCTCAGGTTTGAGCTGAATCGTGGTTTCCACCATTTCGAGCGGAGCGGAATCCGTTGCGGTCTCTGCCTTACCCGTTTTACCAAAAACGGAGGCCACTTCAGGGACGGTTTTGATTAACTTGTCCGTGGTCTGTAACAGCGCCGCCGCTTCTGCCGGAGAAACGCCCGGCAATGTTGACGGCATATACAGCAGATCACCTTCATTAATCTTCGGCAGGAACTCGCCGCCCACCTGACTCAGGGGCCAGATCACCGTGAAGATGGATAAGGCCGCAACCAGCAGGGTTGTTTTTGGCCAGTGGAGCACCTTAATCAGTAGCGGATGGTAGGCTTTAATCAGCAGCCTGTTCAATGGGTTACTGGTCTCGGCGGGGATTTTACCCCGGATCCAGAATCCCATCAGGATGGGGATAACGATGATGGCCAGCGCGGCCGCGCCCGCCATGGAGTACGTTTTTGTGAAGGCCAGCGGACCAAACAGCCGCCCTTCCTGACCCTCCAGGGTAAAGATAGGAATGAAAGATAAGGTGATGATCAGCAGGCTGATAAACAGCGCGGGGCCAACCTCTACAGAGGCGTTGGTGATCACCTTCCAGCGCGTGGCGTTGTCAATCTGCTCTCCCGGATGCTGGTGATCCCACTCTTCCAGCCGTTTGTGCGCGTTTTCAATCATGACGATGGCGGCATCCACCATCGCGCCGACGGCAATGGCAATGCCTCCCAGCGACATGATATTGGCGTTCAGTCCCTGGAAATGCATGACGATAAAGGCAATACACAGGCCAAGCGGCAGAGAGATAATCGCGACCAGCGCAGAGCGAACGTGCCACAGGAACAGGGCGCAGACGATGGCCACCACGATAAACTCTTCGAGCAGCTTGGAACTCAGGTTGTCGATAGCCCGATCGATTAACTGGCTGCGATCGTAGGTGGTCACAATCTCAACGCCTTCCGGCAGGCTGGCCTTCAGCGTCTCCAGTTTATCTTTCACCGCCGTAATGACCTCGCGCGCGTTTTTGCCCGAACGCAGGATCACCACGCCACCCGCAACTTCCCCCTGCCCGTTCAGCTCGGCAATACCGCGCCGCATTTCCGGCCCCGTTTGTACGCGGGCAACATCACGAAGGTAAATCGGTACCCCGTTCCCTCCGGTTTTCAGGACGATGTTATTGAAATCGTCCATCGTCTGCAGATAACCGCTGGCCCGGACCATATACTCCGCTTCCGCCATTTCAACTGACGATCCCCCTGCCTCCTGGTTAGACGACTCAAGGGCCTGCTTAACCTCGGGTAGACTAATGCCATACTGAGCCAGTTTTAACGGATTGACCTGGATCTGATACTGCTTCACCACGCCGCCGACAGAGGCCACTTCGGCCACGTTCGGGATAGTTTTCAGCTCAAATTTCAGGAACCAGTCCTGCAATGAGCGCAACTCTGCGAGATCGTGTTTTCCGCTGCGATCGACCAGCGCATACTCAAATATCCAGCCCACGCCCGTGGCATCAGGGCCGATTTCAGAGCTCACGCCGGCGGGCAGTTTGCCCTGAACCTGGTTCAGATACTCCAGCACGCGCGAACGCGCCCAGTACAAATCGGTGCCGTCCTCAAAAATGACATACACATACGAATCACCAAACTGAGAAAAACCGCGCACGGTCTTAGCGCCGGGAACCGACAACATAGTAGTGGTGAGCGGATACGTGACCTGGTTTTCAACAATCTGCGGGGCCTGGCCGGGATAGCTGGTTTTGATAATCACCTGAACGTCAGACAGATCGGGCAAGGCATCGACCGGGGTGTTGATGATGGTCCATGTCCCCCAGACGCTGAGGAACAGCGCCCCTATCATGACCAGGAAACGGTTGGCGACTGACCGCCGGATAATCCATTCAATCATCATCGTCTCCTTAATGGCCAGAATGCGCGTCGTCAGCAGTTTCAGCGTGGCGCATGCGCTCCAGCGCACCGGTAATATTGGCCTCCGAGTCAATCAGGAACAGACCGCTGACCACCACCGACTCCCCCTCTTCCAGTCCGCTACCAATGCCGGACTGCTGCTGAGATTCATGCTGAACGTGGATCCTTTTTGGTACAAAATTCCCTTCCGCATCAACGGTAATGACGCGCTGTTCTTTGCCGGTATCAATAACGGCCTGGGAGGGGATCAGCAGCATTTCCTGACTTCGGGTATTCAGCTTCAGGTAAGCATTCATGCCCGGTTTCAGCAGCTCATCCCTGTTAGAGACCTGCAGGCGCACCTGCAGCGTACGGGTGGTTTGATCCACGCTCGGCAGAAGACTCCATTTTTCAACCGGGAAGGATTTATCCGGATAAGCCGGTATCGAAACAGCAAACTGCGAGGTATCTTTCAGCAGATAAGCAATGGATTCAGGCACTGCCGCGCCGATCCAGACCGGATCCATCCCCTGAATTTGCGCCACCACCTTATCTTTGGAAATATTCATGCCGGTACGCAGGTCAAAGGCCGTGATCACCCCGTCGATCGGCGCCCTGATGGTAAACCGGGTCTGGATGGTTCGTGTCGCACGCAGCCTCTGAATATCCTCATCCGGCATACCCGCCAGCCGAAGTCGTTCCAGGACCCCTTTTATTTGGGTCGGCGTTCCGCCGGTGCCGGATAACAGCAGAAACTCGCTCTGCGCCTCTACCCAGTCAGGAATGGTAATATCAATAAGCGGCGTGCCTTTCGTCACCTTATCGCCCGTCGTCAGCGGGTACACTTTCTCCACGAAGCCTTCCGCGCGCGCCTGCACAATGACAAACTGATAGTCGTTATAGCTGACGTTGGCCGGTATCGTCTGGGCATAATTCAGCGTTCCGCGCGTCACCTTTTGCGTTTTTAATCCCAGGTTCTGGACCTGAGTCGGGTCAACACGTATACCGGCGCTGCTTTTATTGTCGTTTTCATCCGCATATTTCGGCACCAGATCCATATCCATAAACGGCGATTTACCGGGTTTATCGAATTTTACGTCGGGTTTCATCGGGTCATACCAGAAAAGCACCTTTCTTTCAGCGACGCTATTTTCTGTTTTTCCAGATGAATGAAGAGTCTGCCATGCCGTCACCGATATCAGCCCTCCCGCAATAAGGCTGCTGACTATCATGGCAGCATATTTTATTTTTAAAGAGGCCATGCCGTTTCTCGCTATTTAATGCTCTTCAGTAAAGAAATATTGCCCTGCTGAACAAATGAAAAATCAACATGACTGCCGACTTTCAAGGCATTGATACTCTCGTCAACCTGAATAAAGGTGAAACGCATGGTCATCGCGGGCCAGCCAATCGCCGGGATCGCTTCATGAGAAATCGTGATTTTTTTATTCGTGAGATCAATGTCCTTCACGATGCCGGTCCCGGTGATGAGCTGCTCTGAGGTCCCTTCGCTGGCAGCACTCATCCCCTCGTGCTGATGGGTCTGAGCCTGGAGACCGGCAGAAAACACAATGGAGATCGCACCGAATACAACAGCCTTAAGTGAATTGCGCATGTTTATTTTCCTGTTTAATTAAATAACGTTATTCGACCCAACCGCCGCCGAGCGCGGTGAAGAGATTAATTTCATTAACCTGCCGGGCATAAATAAGGTCGAGAATATTTTGCTGTGTAGAAAACAGCGAACGTTCCGCGTCTAATACTTCGATATAGCTGACCGCCCCGCTGGAATATAACCCTCTGGCACGCTGCAGGGTGATGCGTAGCGAATCAAGATACCGTTGTTGCGCTGCAAGCTGCTGGTTGATGCTGTCCCGCAGCGCGAGCGCGTCGGCAACCTGTTTGAAGGCGGACTGAATTTTTTGTTCGTAATTAACAACCGACTGCTGCTGGCGAATTTCGGCCAGCTTCAGGTTGGCTTTATTCCTGCCCGCATTAAAAATGGGAAGTTCAATTTTAGGAATAAAATTCCACATCCCGCTCCCTGACGTGAACAGGCTGGACAACTCCGTGCTGCCTGTTGAAAGCCCGCTGGTTAGCGATATGGACGGGAAAAAAGCAGCGCGCGCCGCGCCGATATTCGCATCGGCCGCTTTAAGCTGATACTCCGCTTCCATAATATCCGGGCGCTGCAGCAGTATCGCTGAGGAAAGATGGGGAGGCAGTTTTACCGGCGCAACGTCGCTGGCGTTCAGGCCGCTGTTGCCCGGGAGCGCGCGATACGTGCCGAGGACCAGCTGCAGGGCATTATTGGCCTGCGCCAGCTCCCCCTCTCTTTTGGCAATCTCTGCCTGCGTGCTTTCGATCTGTCCCCGGGCCTGTTCCAGCGCCAGGACATTCGTACTGCCCGTCACCAGCTGCTGCTCAACGAACGCATAAGACTGCTGGTAATTTGTCAGCGTTTCCCGCGCAATACGCAGCTGTTTATACGCCAGCTGCTGGTTGAAATAGCTCTGCGACACGTTAGAGACGAGCAGGATATGCACCGCGCGACGGGCCTCTTCGCTGGCGAAATAGTTTTGTCGGTCGGCATCGCTCATGTTCCTCAGCTTGCCGAAGAAGTCGAGTTCATAGCTAAGCGCAAGGCCCGCGTCGTACTGCTGCGTGGTGGGTTTGTCACTTTTCAGACCACCGCTGTATGTGATACCCGAGGAGGCGTTCAACTGAGGATAACGATCCGCATCCGTCACGTTGAACTGCGCCCGGGCTTCCTCGACCTTCAGGGCGGCCATTTTTACATCGCGATTGTTGTTCAGGGCTTCCGTAATCAATCCGGCAACCTGAGGATCGACAAAAAAGCGTCGCCAGCCGGTGTCCTGATACCCCGCCGCTGCTGGCGTCAGGCCGTTACGGGAGAGCGAAAACTGCTGGGGTACAGGTGCTTCCGGTCGCTGGTATTCTGGGGCCAGGGAGACGCAGCCTGCCAGGATAAATACCGTACTGATGCTTAGTCGTTTTAACAGGAACATAACGGTTCAAATGAAGTCCAGAGTAGTTTTAGGGCTACTCTACGGAACGCATCCTGTTTGACGGGTGACAGGATAATGACAATGTTGTCATTTTTAGCGTAAGTCATTGTTAACGGTCGCAGGCTCACTAGAATGTCATCAGCAGCCAGTCAGGGGGGCACGATGAAAATACTGATCGTCGAAGACGAAATTAAAACCGGTGAGTACCTGAGCAAGGGGCTGACTGAAGCGGGGTTTGTTGTGGACCACGCGGATAATGGTCTGAACGGCTACCATCTCGCCATGACCGCTGAATACGATCTGCTGATTCTGGATATCATGCTGCCCGATGTGAACGGCTGGGACATTGTCCGCATGCTCCGCGCCGCCGGCAAAGGAATGCCCATACTGTTACTCACGGCTCTCGGCACGATTGAACACCGGGTTAAAGGGCTTGAACTGGGCGCTGATGATTACCTGATTAAGCCTTTTGCCTTTGCTGAACTGCTCGCCCGGGTCAGAACGCTGCTAAGGCGCGGAAATACGGTGATCGCAGAAAGCCAGCTTCAGGTAGCAGACCTGACGGTTGACCTCGTGTCGAGAAAGGTAAACCGGGCCGGAAGTCGCATCCTGTTAACCAGCAAAGAGTTCAGCCTGCTGGAGTTTTTCATGCGTCATCAGGGAGAGGTGCTTCCACGCTCCCTGATTGCCTCCCAGGTGTGGGACATGAATTTTGACAGCGATACAAACGCAATTGATGTGGCGGTAAAGCGGCTTCGTGCAAAAATCGATAACGATTATGAACCGAAGCTGATCCAGACGGTGCGCGGCGTGGGCTATATGCTGGAGGTGCCGGATGCACGTTAATCTCCCCAGGCGCCCTTTTTCGCTTGCCCTGCGGCTGACCTTTTTTATCAGTCTCTCCACGATACTGGCCTTTTTCGCGTTTACCTGGTTTATGCTCCATTCCGTTGAAAAGCATTTTGCCGAGCAGGATATCAGCGATCTGCAGCAAATCAGCACCGCGATGCACCGCATACTGCAATCGCCGGTCGATCCCGATCAAAAGAAAATCAGCAAGATCAAAGAGTCGATTGCCAGCTACCGCAACGTGGCCGTCCTGCTCCTGGATCCGCAGGGAAATACCCTGTTCAGCTCGGCGCAAGGGGCGGCACTGGGCCCTGCGATGAACACGGCGGATTTTAGCGAACACCGTCGCACACAGGATGTGTTTCTCTGGACGGTTGAAGACCCTGCCGCAAACATGCACGCCGGGTCCGACATGAAAATGGAAACGTACCGGATTATCGCCTCTTCAGGAACGGCAACGCTGCAGGGCAAAACGCAGGACTACGTCATGCTGATCGGGCTCTCCATTAATTTTCATCTGCACTACCTTGAGGCGCTAAAAAAGAATCTCCTGGCGATTGCCACGGCGATCAGCCTGCTGATTATCCTTGTCATTCGCATCGCGGTTCGTCAGGGACATTTGCCCCTGCGTAACGTCAGCAACGCCATTAAAAATATCACTTCAGAAAACCTGGATGCGCGGCTGGAGCCGTCCCGCGTGCCCGTTGAGCTGGAACAGCTGGTCATCTCCTTCAACCATATGATCGAAAAAATTGAAGATGTGTTTACCCGTCAGGCGAATTTTTCCGCCGATATCGCGCATGAAATCAGAACCCCCATCACCAACCTGGTGACGCAAACGGAAATCGCGCTGAGCCAGAACCGCTCACAGAAAGAGCTGGAAGATGTTCTTTACTCCAGTCTTGAAGAGTACAACCGGATGACCCGGATGGTCAGCGACATGCTTTTCCTGGCACAAGCGGATAATAATCAGCTCATCCCTGACCGGGTGATGTTTGATTTAAGTGCCGAGGTGATGAAAGTCTTCGATTTCTTCGAAGCCTGGGCGGAAGAACGCAACATCACGCTGAAATTTAACGGGATGCCCTGCCTGATAGAAGGCGATCCTCAGATGTTCAGAAGAGCAATGAATAATCTGCTCTCCAATGCCCTGCGCTATACGCCAGCAGGGAAAGCGGTGACGGTCTCCATCAGAAATCAGGATAACGTCGTTGAACTGATGATAGAAAATCCCGGTACGCCGATCCCGCACGAGCATCTGCCAAAGCTGTTTGACCGTTTCTATCGCGTCGATCCGTCCAGGCAGCGCAAAGGCGAAGGCAGCGGGATCGGGCTTGCCATCGTGAAGTCCATCGTCACCGCGCACCACGGAAAAGTCCGCGTGGAATCGGATGGGGTCTCGACACGCTTCATCCTCTCCGTGCCGGGAAAAGTGACCTGAGGCGTCAGCGTACAGGCCGACACACTTCCAGTACTTTTTCCCTGAGCCATCGATGCCCCGGCTCCCTTTCCATCCGCGGATGCCACATTTGTGACACCGTAATGGTCCGGGTTTTAAACGGCAGCTCAAAGACGTGTACGCGCTCGTTCATCGGCTGATTGAGCAAGTACAACGCCGGCACCATGGCAATCAGATCGGACGCCAGCGCCACGGATAACGCCGTCGGAAACCCGGGCACCACGCTGGCGATCTTGCGTTTCATCCCCCGTTCCGCCAGCGCGTCATCGACAAACCCGTGTAACGATCCGTCCGGTGAGGCCACCACATGGCCCCACGCGATATAATCGTCAAGGCTGACATCAGGCTGTGATGACAGCGGATGCCCCTTGCGCACCGCGCCAACAAACCGATCCTGAAAGAGCCTTTGCAGCCGTATTTCAGGCCCCATATTGCTCTGCACGCCGATCTCCAGGTCGACAAGCCCCTCGCGCAAGTAGCGCGACGTTTTTTCAGGTTTCGGCGAGAAGCGGATGCATACCCCGGGCGCAACGCTCGCCACCGCCGCAATCAGCAGTGGCCCAAACGCCACCACAAAACCGTCGTTGGCTCTGATGGTAAACAGCCGTTCGAGACTTTCCACCTTCAGCGTGTCGGTGGAGGGCTGAAGCACAGCCCTCGCCTCATGCACGGCGCTTCTGGCGCGATCCCGCGTGGCTTCGGCCCAGGGCGTCAGCACCATATGACGCCCGGCGCGCACCAGAATAGGATCGCCGGTCACCTCCCGCAGCCTGCTCAGGGTGCGGCTCATGGCGGAAGTGCTCAGGTTCAAACGTCGCGCCGCGCCCGCCACGCTGGCTTCTGCGAGCAGAATGTCGAGTGCAACCAGAAGGTTAAAATCAGGATCGGACACGATGACTCCTCAGATAAGGCGTTATATGCAACGATTAAGTGCAACTGATGCGTCTTCCGCCCTGTATACCGCATGATTATAGTTTCGTCATCACTATTCTTATCCGGAGTCACGACGATGACGCTATTTTCAAACCAGCCCGGCGATGAAGGTTTACCCGGGCATGAACGCGCCAGGGTGATGGCCGCCGTCATGACCACCACGCTGATGGGCGTCTTTGACGGCACCATGATCAACATCGCGCTGCCCTCCATGGCAAGGGCGATGCAGGTTCCCGCGAACGTGGCGGTCTGGTTCGCCAACGGTTACCTGCTGTCAGCAGCAATGACGTTAGCCATCTTCGCTGCGCTGGCGGCGCGCGTGGGCTACCGCCCGGTTTTTCTGGCCGGGCTTGCCACCTTCACGCTCACCTCGCTCGGCTGCGCGCTGGCAAAAACGCCGGAAATGTTAACCGGGATGCGTATTCTGCAGGGCATCGGCGGCGCGGCCACCCTGAGTATCGCCCCGGCCATCCTGCGATCCGTTTTTCCGGGTCGACTGCTTGGCCGCATTCTGGGACTGCACGCTCTGCTTATCGCCTCCAGCACGGCGATTGCCCCTGTACTGGGCGGAACCCTACTGGACGCGCTGAGCTGGCAGTGGTTGTTCGCCATTAACATTATCCCGGGCAGCATCGCCCTGCTGCTGGCATGGCGGGCATTACCGCGCGAAACGTCCGTTGACCGCTCACCCTTTGATGCGCCGGGCGCTGTGCTCTCCGCCGTGCTGTTAGGTTCGACAATCATGATGGCCAACAGTCTTCAGCGCGTGACGCAACACATTAACCTGGAGGCTGTATGCTGGGGACTTCTCGCTCTGGTCAGCGCCCTCGCCTTTATCTGGCGTATTCGGCGCGCACAAAGTCCCATACTGCCGCCCGTGATGTTCAAAAACGGACGCTTTACCCTCGCCGCCCTGACCTCGCTGGCCTCGTTTGTGAGCCAGGGCATCACCTTTGTCGCGCTGCCGTTCCTGTTTCAGAGCGTATATGGCTACAGCCCGGTGGTCTCCGCGCTGCTGTTCACCCCGTGGCCGATTGGCATCGTGCTGATAGCGCCGCACGCGGGGCGTTGGGCAGATACGGTTTCCGCACCGCTGATCTCGACAATCGGGCTGATGATTTTTGTCGGTGGACTGGTCCTGCTGGCGACATTGCCGGACAGCCCTTCCGCATGGAATATCTGTCTGCGCAGTCTGGTTTGCGGGATTGGATTTGGGTGCTTTCAGAGCCCCAATAACCGGGAAATGCTCTCTAACGTGGCGCGGGAACATGCCAGCTATGCCTCCGGCGTGTTGTCTATCGTCAGGACATTCGGCCAGTGTCTCGGTGCCGCCGCGGTGGGCGTACTGCTGGCCGCGACAACCGGGGGCGACCATCAAACGCTTGATGACCGGGCCGTGCATTTTGCGTTGTGGCTAGCCGTCATCGCCTCGACGGGATCGGTCTTGTTTAGCGTGAGCAGGCTGCGCCCTGCGGTTCGGGCATCAGCCTGATTCGCCCGGCGGCGCTACGCTTGCACAATGTAGGCCGGGTAAGCGCAGCGCCACCCGGCAAAAAAGACGACTCGTTTGTTTACTCCAGCGCCAGCAGCGCAAAGCTAGCCAGCCAGTGTCCGCCGCTGTAGTGGCTGCCGACCACATGTTCTACGCTCGCCTCCAGGTGTTTCGTCATAGCATCACGCAGCGCCTGCTGCGACGGATGGTTAGCAGGTAGCGCTTTGGCAATATGCTTCATGCACCAGGCGCGGCTGAGGTTTAACCCATCGAGATGGGCGATTTTCGGGTCAGTACGATCGCTCACTTCCGCCGGGTTCATCAGCGCCGCAACGGAGCCGACATCCGGCAGAAACGCGTCAAACCAGGCCGGGAAGTCTTCCAACACCTTGCTCATCAGCAGCGCTTCCGTCAGCGCCCCGGAAATATACTCATCACCGCCGGGTTCGTAGTGCGCCGGATAGCGCGTGTCGGCGAGATAAAACCGCTCCGCCGCCGTCACAATCGCCTGCTCAAGCGCGCTATCTTCTACGGCCCGGGCATAATCCAGCCCAAGCGCCAGGGCAAACGCGGTGTTGTAGTGCGTCCCGACGCGGATCGGATAGGTCAACTTGCTGAGGTAATCCACCAGCCGGTTGCGAATATCCTGGGTTAACGGCTCAAGCATCTGGTACCAGCCTGCGGCCTGCGGCAGCGACGACTGTTTTAGCTCCTGGGCCAGCGCCAGCAGCCAGCCGTAGCCATACGGGCGCTCAAACGAGGCGCGGAACGGCGCGGTGAAATAGGCCAACTCCTTCGCCACGTTATCTTCCGTCAGGTGCTCGTCGAAAAGCGCGACGATCGCGTCCCTGCACGGCAGTTTCGGGTAGCGGCGCACGCAGCGCAGCAGCAACCAGTAGCCGTGCACCGCCGAATGCCAGTCGAAACAGCCGTAGAAAATCGGATGCAGTTCGCGAGGCGGCAGAACATCGCCATCATCATTCAGCAGGTGCATGATGTGGTTCGGGTATTCCTGGCGCAAATAGGTCAAAGGCATTCGGGCAAACGCGTCAGCCTGATGTTGCGTTAATTCCATAACCGCTCCTTAGCGAAACACGAGGAAATACATTAGGAACACGTTCACCACCAGCAGGGTTAACGCGGTCGGTATCTGGATCTTGATCACCTGATATTTGTCTTTCAGCTCCAGCAGCGCGGCGGGAACAATATTGAAGTTCGCGGCCATCGGCGTCATCAGCGTGCCGCAATAGCCCGCGTACATGCCAATCGCCAGCAGCGGCGCCGGGTTCCCGTGATGCACGTTGATCAGGAACGGTAAGGCGATACCGGCGCTTAATACCGGGAAGGCCGCAAAGGCATTCCCCATGATCATGGTAAACAGCGCCATCCCCACGCAGTAAATCACCACCAGCATAAACCGGTTATCCGGGTTAACGAAAAGGCTCACCACCTTCTGTACCGAATCGCCGGTATTGGCCGCCACGAACACGCCGCCGAGCATGGCCAGCATCTGCGGCAGGATCACCGCCCAGCCGATGGTATCGACAAGACGACGAGACTGACGAATGGCATGCAGCGGTGTGCCTTTGGTCAGCCACCAGCCGGTGAGGATCGCCGCGACGCAGGCCACGCACAGCGCCGCCAGGGTGAGCTGTTTCTGATCGAGCAGGAACACGCCGCCAATCGACACGCCCTTCAGGAACAATGTCCCGATCACGGTCACCACGGGGATCATCAGCGCCGGTAAGAACAGCCAGTTTTTGAGTCGATTCGACGACGCGACGCGCGCCTCCTCGGTGGACATTTTATAATGCCCTTTCCCGACGAGACCAAAACCCGCCAGCAGCGCGATAACGATGACACCGCCGCCAATGATCCGGTACGCCAGCGATTTACCCAGTTCCTGCACCATCAGGTCGCCAAACAGGAAGATCCCGCCGAATAAAAACCAGAACAGCGCCGTGGTAAAGCGTTTAGGGTTGGCGCGATCGCGCAGGGTCATCACAACCAGCAGCATCACGACAAAGCCGATCAGGTAGTACACGCGGTTAATGGTGATAAGCGTCATCATTGCGCGGCCTCCTGCGTGCCCTGCTCTGCACGCCAGGCCATGACGTCGCGACGGATGCTGGCATCAAGGCGCAGCAGGCGCGTCATATGAATAATCAATGCCGCAATGGCGGTTGGGATGGCCCACAGGCCGATATGCAGCGGTTCGATGCCCGGAATACCGTTCTCTTTCAGAAACGCGTCAATCAGCAGAACCGCGCCAAAGGCAATAAAGATATCTTCTCCAAAGAAGACCGCGATGTTGTCACACGCGGCGGCATGGGCTTTGATTTTGTCGCGGATGTGCTGCGGCAGCTCGCCGTATTCGTTCAGCGCGGCCCCTTCGGCCATCGGTGCCAGCAGCGGGCGCACCGTCTGGGCATGACCACCCAACGACATCAGCCCCAGCGCGGCAGTGCCTTCACGCGCGACAAAATAGAGCATCAGAATACGCGCCGAAGTGGCACTGGCGATCTTCGCCACCCAGGCCTGGGCACGCTCCTTGAGCCCGTAATATTCCAGCAGACCAATCACCGGCAGGATCAGAATGAAGGTCGCCAGCGAGCGGCTATTCACGAACTTTTCGCCAAAGGTCTCCAGCAGCATCCCGAAATCCATACCGACCAGCAGACCCGTCGCCAGCCCCGCCACCACGACCACCAGTAGCGGGTTGAAGCGCAGTGCAAAACCAATAACCACGATCGGTATCCCGATCAGCGGCAACAGCGTAGTACCGTCCATAACGTTTACCCTATCCAAAGTGAGCGTTGCGCGCCGACGGCTATTTTTTTAATTTGCGGCGAGCGATGTTGTGTTTTTCGTCAGGTTTCGCAAAACCTGCGCTAAAAAGCTATATCTGAACCTCAAAAACATGTAAACAAATTATCAATAAAATGTTCTTATTTTATCGATGAGTTTACATTTCTGGCTAAGGAACGTTATGACCTCGAAAAAGAGTGCTTCACCCGATCGCGATGATATCAACGACGGCCGGATCGTCTCTTCCCGCCATCTGGTGTCCGAGCGCTGCGCGGAACTGTCAGAGCTGGAGTACGCGCTGATCATGACCAGCAACGCGTTCAATAAATGGATGGTGCGCTGCATGACCGCAGCCGGCGAACCGGATATGGGCGCATTTGACGTCTCTCTGCTGCATCATGTGAACCACCGCGACCGCAAGAAAAAGCTGGCCGATATCTGTTTCGTTCTCAACGTGGAAGATACCCACGTGGTGACCTACGCCCTGAAAAAGCTGGTCAAAGCGGGCTACGTGACGAGCGAGAAAGCGGGCAAAGAGCTCTTTTTCTCCACTACCGGGGAAGGGAAAGCGTTGTGTATGAAATACCGGGACGTGCGGGAAGCGTGTCTGATCGCTATCCACGCGGAGAGCGGCATTGCCGGGAAGTCGATTGGCGAAACCGCGCAGCTGTTACGCACGATCTCCTCCCTGTATGACACCGCCGCCCGCGCGGCGGCATCACTCTAAATTACGGACGTCTGAAGAGGGTAATACTGCGTCCGGCCAGTTCGTATTCTACGGTGTCGGTGATCGCTGTCCCGGTGGCAGCGTCATCTGCCGTAGACAGTTCCAGCACCCATCCCCCTTCGCCAAACTGCGGGATCTGGAACGGCACGGTGCCTTCAAACGGGTTGAACAGCATCAGTACATCGTGCCAGATGCCGTCCTCCTGCCTGAGATCCGGTCTGCTGATGGAAACCCCGAGCGTCGAACCTTCATCCCACTGCTCGGCCTGCTGCGGGCCGCCTCCGGCATTGAACCAGCGGATCTCCAGCCCGTCACGCCAGCTTTCACGACGCAGCAACGGCTGTTGCGCACGAAGGGCAATAAGCCGTCGGGTAAACTCGCGCAGCGCCGCGTCGTTTTCGGATAGCCCCTTCCAGTCGATCCACGAAATCTCACTGTCCTGACAGTAGCCGTTGTTGTTGCCCTTTTGCGAGCGGCCAAACTCATCCCCCGCCAGCAGCATCGGCGTGCCGTGAGAAAGCAACAGCGTGGTCAGGAAATTACGTTTCTGCCGCTCCCGGGTCGCGATGATATCGGGATCGTCGGTTGGGCCTTCCTCGCCGTAGTTGTACGAACGGTTATCGTTGTGGCCGTCATTATTCTCTTCACCATTATCAGCGTTATGCTTTTCGTTGTAAGACACCAGGTCATTCAGCGTAAAGCCGTCGTGAGCGGTAATGAAGTTGACGCCGGCCCACGGACGACGCCCGCGCAGATCGTACAGATCGCCGGAGCCGAGCAGACGCGCGGCGAAATCGTTGGAGACATTATCGCCCTTCCAGTACTCGCGAACGGTATCGCGGTATTTGTCGTTCCACTCCCCCCAGCCCGGCGGGAAACCACCGACCTGATACCCACCGGGACCGATATCCCAGGGTTCACCAATCAACTTGAGTCTGGATAACACCGGATCCTGAGAGATGGCATCGAAGAAACCGCCGCGCGGGTCAAACCCCTCAGGCTCGCGCCCCAGTATCGTCCCGAGGTCGAAACGAAAACCGTCAATATGCATCGATTCCGCCCAGTAGCGCAGCGAATCCATCACCATCTGCAGCACGCGCGGGTGCGAGGTGTTGACCGTATTTCCCGTCCCGGTGTCGTTGATGTAATACCGGTGCTGGTCCGGCAAGGTGCGGTAATAGCTGTAGTTATCAATCCCTTTAAACGAGAGCGTGGGGCCAAGCTCGTTCCCTTCCGCCGTGTGGTTGTACACCACGTCCAGAATCACCTCAATGCCCGCATCATGATACGCGCGTACCATGTCGCGAAAGCCCTGGATCCTCGCCGGGCCGTAGTAGCGCGACGCAGGAGCAAAAAAGCCGAGCGTGTTATAGCCCCAGAAATTCTTCAGGCCACGGTCGAGCAGATGCTGGTCGTCCGGAAACCAGTGAACCGGCAGCAGCTCCACCGAGGTGATGCCAAGACTCTTGATGTAGTCGACCGAGGCTTTATGTCCCATCCCCTCAAACGTCCCGCGCAGCTCGGACGGAATGGCCGGGTTCATCTGGGTAAAGCCCTTCACGTGGCTCTCATAGACAACGGTATGCGGCCAGGGCACGTTTGGCCGGTTGTTGTCCTGCCAGTCAAAGGCGTCCGGGTCAATGACCTTGCATTTCGGCGTGAACGGCGCGCTGTCGCGCGTATCAAAACTGAGATCCCGTTCATCATGCCCCAGCTCATAGCCGAAATGGGCGTCGTTCCAGTCGATATCACCCACCAGTTCACGGGCGTAGGGGTCGATAAGCAGTTTATGCGGGTTGAAGCGGTGACCGTTTTCCGGATCGTAGGAGCCATAGACGCGATAGCCATACAGCGCACCGGGCCTCAGATCGGGCACATAGCCGTGCCAGACCTCATGGGTATATTCCGGAAGCACCAGCCGGACGATTTCCGTTCTCCCGGACGGGTCAAACAGACAGAGCTCCACCCGCTCAGCGTGGGCGGAAAACAGCGCGAAGTTGACCCCTTTCCCGTCATAATTCGCGCCCAACTGTTGGCCATGACCGGCCCGAATTTCAAACGTAGTATCCTTTGCCATTTTCGTTCTCCACGATTATTCGCAGGTAAGCAGAACTAATACACATCCCTTTTCTGACGTTAAATCCAGTGTCTCTTGCAGAATGCGGCTTTCACCGCTGAACAGATCCCGATAGCGCTTCCCGGCCAGTTTTTCGGGTATCGCGACCGTGGTTTTGACCCACAGTCTGTCGTTACCGGTGACATCAAAAACCAGACGCGGCACGGCAACAATCAGCGCCTCGTCGTCCTTAACGCGCGCATAAACAATCAGATTCTCCTCGCGCTCGCCGCTGACCTTAAGCGGCAGCCAGTCGCCATAGCGGAAAAGTGCGGCGTAATGCGGTCGAAGCCGTAACAGCGTGGCGGTAACGAACTGTTTGACGCTTCCGTCTCGCCAGCAGGCCGGGTTTTCAAACACCGCGGCATCCGCCGTGCTGAGGTTTTGCACCAGGGTCGGGAAATCCGGCTCCCGTCGGTTATCCGGGTCGACGAGACTAAAGTTAAGCGCCTCGCTGCCCTGATAAATATCCGGCACGCCGGGAGCCGTCAGCTTGATCACCGTCTGGCTGAGGCTGTTCATCAACCCGGCACGGATAAAGGGCTGCATGGCCTCGCTAAAATCATGCAGGAACAAGGTGTTGTCCGGCGAAAGCAGGTGCCGCGCGTAGCTCAGCACCACGCTCTCATAGCTCTCGTTGCTGTCGATCCAGTCGGTGCGCTGTTTTGCCTCGCGCAGCGCTTTCTCGAGGAAGCCGATGAAACGCGCGTCGAGTGATTTAAGCCCTTCAGCATCGTCCGGAGACAGCGTGGCGGGCCAGACGCCCGCCAGCGCCTGATAGATCATCCAGGTATCGGCGGCGTTCGGCGCGGTACCGTCATTGAGAAAACGCACCTGAGTCTGATTCATCTGCCGCCAGCGGGCCAGGTTACCGCCCCATTGTTCCGGCGCTTCCGTCAGGGTGTAAAGACGTGCCCGGGCATCTTCCCCGCGCTTGGTGTCGTGCGTGGAGGTGCCCAGCAGCGCATCAGGCTGACGGGCGAGACGAATGCGCATCTCCTGGTGAAAACGGGATAACGAAAACGCACGCGGCGTCGGGTCGGCACCCACTTCATTGAGCGCCAGCTCGAGGTTGTGGCGGAAGAACAGCGTGTCCTCCACCGACTTCGCCATCAGCGGCCCGGTAAGCTGCTGGAGGCGGGTTCTGAAAAGCGCGGCGGACTCGCGGCACGCTTCCGGCAGGTCGCCGGTAAGAATGCGCACGATCAGGCTCAGCGCCGCTTCAGACGTCTCCACGCTGGCGACCACGCGGTTGAGCAGCGCGACATCCGGCGGGGTTAATCCCTCCTGAGTGCCGTAGGTGCGGTAGACCGGAAAGGCGATAAGCAGTTCACGCAGCGCGTGGCGGATATCCTCGCGCGGCAGCGCAACTTCATTGCGGCGGGCCAGATCGTCAGCAAGGTTTAGCAGCGTGGTAAATTCACCCTCAAAATTACGATCGGTCATCAGGCCTTTGGCATCGCGCAGTTCAGCGTGCCGATCGACCGTTATTCCCAGCGTCTCCTCGTGGATTGTCTCCAGGTGCGACAGGTTAGCGTCGTCGACCAGCACTTCCGCCAGCGAGGCGATAAACTCGTAGCCGGTGGTGCCGGATACCGGCCAGTCTGCGGGCAACTGCTCTCCCTTCGCGAGAATTTTTTCAACCGTGATGTAGCAGTCAGGTCCGGTTGCCTGCCGCAGGCGCTGAAGATATCCCAGCGGATCGGCCAGGCCGTCGACGTGGTCAATGCGCAGGCCGTCCACCACGCCCGCGTGGACCAGTTCAAGAATGAGGCGGTGCGTATCGTCGAATACCGCGTCATCTTCAACCCGTACGCCTACCAGCCCGGTAATCTCAAAGAAGCGCCGCCACGAGAGCTGCTTCGGCGCTTCACGCCAGGACATCAGCCGCCAGCTTTGTGCGTCATGCAGTTCAGCGATGCTCTTATCCTCGCTGTACGTACCCGGGTTGAGCGGATACTGAGCGTCATAGTAAACCAGCGCGGCCTTTTTTGTGACAGGGTCACGTTTTAAGGTGATGGCTCCCTGCTCCAGCTCCGCCTCAAAGGTGTCCCCGAGAAACGGCAGCGTTAGCGGGCGAGACGCGTCGATATCGAAGTAGCGGAAATAGCGGCTCTGCTGGCCGTATTCAATCACGTCCCGCCACCAGGGGTTTTCCAGCGAGGTCGACATATGGTTAGGGACAATGTCGAGAATCAGCCCCATCCCGGCCTGCTTAAGCGCCGCGGCCATGCGGTCGAAACCGTCTCGTCCGCCGATCGCGGGGTCAATTTCATTTGGGTTGGTTACGTCATAGCCGTGGGTGGAACCCGCTGTGGCGGTAAACACGGGCGACGCGTAGAGGTGGCTGATACCGAGATCTTTCAGATACGGCACCAGCGCCGCAACGCGGTCAAACGTCATGCCATTACGGAACTGGATACGGTACGTGGCGGAAGGGATCATAACGATGCTTCTCCATCAGCAAAGCGAACGACAATACCGTACGGCGGTAAAACGTCAGTGACCTCCGGCCAGGCAAAGCACGTCTCACCCGCGAGATCGGGCAGCCCGACGGGCTTATTACCGATATTGAGCGCCAGAGAGAGCGTCCCCGACGGGAAGTGCCAGCTCACCGCCACCATGCCGGGCGCGGTCTTGATTACCTTGCCCTGAACGGTGCCGTCATGACGCAGAAGCGGAACGATATGGCGATGACGCAGCGTCAGCAGGTGGCGCGTGAAGCGCAGCCACGTTTTACCTTCCTCGGTGGCAATCTTATTCCAGTCGAGTTTTGAGCGAACAAAGGTATTCACGTCATTCGGATCCGGGACGGTTTCATCGTGCCCGGCGTGGCCGGTAAACTCTTTTGCGCGCCCTTTCCGCACCGCGTTTGCCAGGTCGCCGTGAAAATCGGTGAAGAACAGGAACGGATGCGTTTCACCAAACTCCTCACCCATAAACAGCAAGGGGATATGGGGAGAAAGCAGCAGTGCGGCGAGCAGCACCCGCGTCTTACCGGCACCGGCCAGGGTGATAAGACGCTCGCCCTGGGCGCGATTCCCGGTTTGATCGTGGTTCTGAATAAAATCGACGAAGAACTGAGCCGACTGCGTGTGGCACTCCACCCCACGAGATTCACCTGTTTGCAACGAAATCTCGCCCTGGTAGACAAAGCCTTCCGCCAGCGCCCGGGCGAACTTTTTCTCCGGCTCAAAGGCAAAATCCTGGTAGTACGCGTGCGTCTCGCCGGTGGCGAACACATGGGCGGCATTGTGGAAGTCATCATTCCACTCAGCGGTAAATAGCGGCGTATTGCCCTGTTCATCGCGCGGATGCAGGAAAATTACGTTGCGGCTATCTTCCGTAGTCAGGTGAACGTGACGGTACGGGATCGCCTCGCGGATCTTCTCTGCTATCTCTTCAAGAATGTGCGTATCCGAGGTGTCTTTAATCTGGTCGATGGCATCAAAACGCAGGCCATCCAGACGATATTCCGTGAGCCAGAAAAGCGGTGCGTCGGTAATATACTGCCTGACCGGCTCACGTTCGTAAGCGATGCCGTTACCCCAGGGTGTGGTGCGATCCGCATCGAAAAAACCCGGTGACAGCAGGGGCAGATAGTTTCCTTCCGGGCCAAAGTGGTTAAGCACGATATCCAGCACCACGGAAAGCCCCAGCCCGTGAGCCGCGTCGATAAACGCATGGAAATCCTCCGGCGTACCGTAGGCGGCGTGCGGGGCATAAAGCAGCACGCCGTCATACCCCCAGCCGCGGGATCCGCCAAACTGGGAGACGGGCATCACTTCAAGTTGGGTAATACCGAGCTCTGCCAGATACGGCAGCTTGTCAATGGCCGCCCGGAAGGTCCCCTCCGGGGTAAAGGTGCCAATGTGCAGTTCGTAAATAACCGTCTCTTCCCATGGCCGCCCTGCCCAGTCCCGGTTGACTGGCTGATAGCCTCGGGGATCGATCACCACGGAAGGCCCGTTAACATCCCCCTTTTGGGCGCGAGAGGCGGGATCGGGCACCGTCATGCCGTCCTGAAGAACAAATTGATATTCTGTACCGTGCATGACGCCGGGTACGTCAGCCTGAAACCAGCCGTCGCCAGATGCCATCATCGGCACGTCGGCGGCGGCCAGACGTAGCGTAAGTTCTTTTTGTCCTTCTGCCCAGACGCGAAAACGTATAACGTCATCGGAAATAAACTCAGCACCCCACTGCTTTTGAAATGTCCTGAATTCCATTCATTGTCCTCGAATGACCCACATTTTACGCGGAACGAAGTACAAGCTTAGTTCAGGATTAAAAGTGTGTTAGCCCAGCGGATTTAACCGCTTCGTCTATGCCTTCCCGGAAAAAGACGAGGTCGTCCTGTTCTGGTATTACATGCTGGCCTGGCGACGCAGCCTTCATATTTCTGTCATTGAATTTCATTACGCTTTCGGGATTTTAACCATGGTGTTGAGGAAAGAAGCGTGAATTCAATGGCTAAGGCATTACTGCTGGCATTACCTGTTTTGAGTGCAACGGCTGCGGCGACGGCCGCTGAGCGCGACCTGTGTGAACCCAAAGCGTACGAAATGGCGCTGCGCTATCAGCAGAAATCGGCAGAGATCATGGCTCTCCAGCTGCAGACGTATCGGTTTGCCACCGAGCGTTTCAACGAAAAGTTAAAAGATCTGAAAACGCCTGAAAATTACGCCGTGGTGATGGACCTGGATGAAACGGTACTGGATAACACCCCTCTGCTGGTGCGCGACACAGAGCAGTGTCACGACTATACAAAATGGGACACCTGGAGCGACTGGGAGAAACAGGGAAAACCAGGCTTAATTCCGGGTGCAAAAGCGTTTCTTGACCATGTGAATCAAAGCAACGTCCGTATCTATTATGTCTCGGACCGTATGCAGGAAAATAAAGCCGATACGCTCAGGACGTTAAAAGCCCTCGGACTTCCACAGGTGTCCGATGAAAGCGTGCTTCTGGATACGGTCAGCAAGGAAGAGCGTCGCCAGAGCATCCTTAAAAAGCAGCAGATCGTGATGCTGTTTGGCGACAGCCTGCCAGATTTCGCCGTGCAGTTTAAAAACAAAAAGCCGAGCGAACAGCAGCGTGAGCTGGTTGAGGCCAGCAAAGCGCACTTCGGAGATGACTGGATTGTGTTGCCGAATGCCGCTTATGGCTCCTGGTCCAAAGCCACGCCGGACAGCTGGAAGCCATGAATTTTGCCGGGTGGCGCTGCGCTTACCCGGCCTACGTACAGAATGTAGGCCCGTGCAAGCGTAGCGCCGCCGGGCGATACTCACATCTTCTGGGATGCTAAATCATCTTGCGCGCAGGCGTGGGTGTCGCTCTGAAGGCATTCACGGTTTTATCCATCACTACCTGAGCGTCAGTGCCTGAATCCAGCACAGTATTTTGCACTGATGCCGCTTCAATCTGGACGGTTGTCACCGTCAGCGCTTCAAGGCCGTCAGTTGCCAGTAACGCACTCACCTGCGTAGCGAAACACGCGCTGGCGTCAGCTGCGACCTCTACGACAGTGGTTTCGGTTGTGGCGACAATATGATTATCAGAAATATAATTTCCTTTACCCGACACCACCCGAATAATGACCGGTGTCGCACCAGGTGGCGTTATATATTGCGTATCAATTGTCTCGGAAATATGGTTGGCAATGACAGAATTATTATCACCATTGATATACAGCAGGCCATATAAATCATCTAACCCGTTATTGTAGTTCTGCATTGGCTCCCAGGGTTCACGCTCGCGGAAGAAATGGTTTGACGATACCAGGTTTTCAGCGCTGCCTTCTTCAATGACCAGCATACCAGGGTAAAACGAATGGAATCGGTTACTGCTGATTGAGGAGCGAACCACCCCGGAGAAATGCACGCTGCTTTTTCCGCGCGGGAATATATTGTTGGCGGTAATTAAAAGGCCGCCGAAGTTTTCAGCATAAACAGAGTAGCCTCTGTAGCCCGCACCAATCAGGTTATCGGTGATTTTCGAAGCCTGACCGGATTCACGTAACTCAATGCAATTACCACATTCCGCGATGAAGTTGTTATGGATAGCAAGGGCATCAGCATTATAAATCGTCACGCCGTGCTCAAGATAGACCAGCCCCATGCCGCTGATGCGGAAAGAGTCTTGCGCGCTGGCAATGTAAATGCCGGTCTTACCGTTAAGGTAGCTGTTCTCCGGGTCATTGCTTCCAGAACCGTCGTCAACAAAGTGCAGTCCGTCGATGCAGAAGTCAGCAAATTCGACCGAGCTTATCCGCGGGTCCCCACTGCGTGCAATATAGAATGCGGCTCCAGTAGATTCCTCAGCTCCCTCTTCGGGTGACATATCCACCAGGACACGGCTGCCACCGGGCCATAATTCATGCCAGTTTGGCCAATCACTTTCTGGGGTATTAAAGCGAATACTGGAAGACGTAAAACCATGCCCGGACCCCATGATTTTTAGATAACTAATATCAATGACAACCTGTGTCAGAAGATGATAATCGCCTGGTGGAATATAAATCACCGCGCCGGGTTTACCGCCTTCATTCACATCGGTATTTGTTTGCCGACTCTTAATATCTGCGATGATACTATTAATCACTTCACCAATATCATCATATGGATTACCTGTATTCCACTCTGTGACATCGTAATAATTATTACTGGACATGTGCAAAATCCTTCTGGTCAATTAACATTCAACAACTTTATTACTACGCGTAGGTAGGGTTTGTTTCTAATTCACGCTTAGCGAGCTCGACTTTTATTTTCTCGAGAAATGTATTATTCAGTTTAAAATAACGCACTATCCACGCGCTAAAGAAATAGCTCACCATCGGCAATAACGAAAACATCATAATAATGCCCTGGAGGGTCTGCGGATTTTGTTGAGCCTGATTCGCAACATAACCGGTCCAGGACAATATCCACGCGACAATCGCCCCGGCGACAGCCAGACCCATTTTCAGCATGAAAAGATTCCCGGCAAAAGAAATACCCGTCAGACGTTTACCAAATTTCCAGTCGCCGTAATCGTCGACGTCGGACATCATGGCCCACAGAATTGGCCCAGACTGAATCAGGTGCAGAATATTTATGACGATAAACAGAGTCAGTAGCGGCGTCAGTGAGTGCGGATCGACAAACCACAAGGCAAAGGAAAGGATGCCGAGAATAATATTGATAATGCGAAAAAGTTTAACTTTATCAAAACGATCGGTCAGGGGTTTAGCAATGACGCTGCCCAGCATATTGCAGGCCACGCCGAGAGCCATAAAGAAGGTAATAAATCCTACGGAGGCCTGCATCACATAGGTGGCATAATAGATGGTTACCGCCCCGCGAATAAATGCCGGAAAAACGTTCAGGAAGGTAATGGAGATCATCAACAACCATTGGTCATTTTTAATGATGTCGTTAAGATCCTTTCTTAAGGTGTCATTGGTCTTAATCGAGACCACGCGCTCTTTAATACTGGAAAAACAGAACAAAAACATTACTGTGGCGGCTCCCCCCATGATCAGCATGGTCAGTTGAAAGCCAGATGCCCTATTCCCGTCACCCAGCCAATCGGTTAACGGCAAAATAGAAGAAGATACAATCAGCGTTGCGAGGCCATTAAGGAAGAAGCGCCATGAAAGACAGCCCAAACGCTCTTTCTGATTAAGCGTAATAACGCCAGCAACCGAGCAGTAAGGGATATTTATCGCTGTATAAATCAACGACATAATCAGATAGGTAACCCATGCATAAATGATTTTCCCGTTCATGCTCAGGTCAGGAGTTGTGAACATCAATACCGCGCCCAGACCAAACGGTATGGCCATCCATAACAACCACGGGCGGAACTTACCCCAGCGGGTTCGGGTACGGTCACAAATTGCGCCCATAACGGGGTCGCTGAAGGCGTCAAAAACACGGATTACCAGAAAAAGGGTACCAACAATACCGGCATCAAGACCATACACGTCGGTATAAAACCAGGTCAGATATAGCGCCAGCACGCTCCAGATCATACATGAACCAGCATCGCCCATACCGTAGCCAATCTTTTCTTTCAGACTCAATCTTTCATAAGCGCTGTGTTTATCTGCGGCTGTCATATATATCCTTAAATATTGATAATAAATACAAAACAAGGTTTATCATGTGATGTCAGGGAAACATCACCCACTTCAAATTGCATGTGATTAATAAATACTTAAAGCGTAGTAATATTAAGGGTGATGCTGCTCTCACGTATGATCAAGCGAGAGTCGATTTCAACCATTTCGATACTTTCTTGTTTATTGCTATTGTTAACCATCTGAAATGCCAGATGCGCAATTTCATTTATCGGCTGTGCGATACTGGTTATTCTCTTAGTCTGCGCCAGCAATGTATTATCGAAACTTACGATAGCAATATCCTGTGGAATGCATATGCCTTTGGCATTTAGCCCATCCATAATATAGCTGGCAGCAACGTCGTTATAGATCATCAGACCCGTGCATACCGTTTTTCGGCTGGCGATCTTTACTATAATATCGTCAAGGATACTGATATGTCCTGATATTTTTTCACCTTCCCCTTTTGCTATCCAGAATTGGTTCTGTAGATTAAGGGCTATTCCTCGGCCGGTAATTTTTTTACTCCAGGCTGATACTTTACGATTGTCTACGCCCTCCTGTGCAATAAAACCTAATGCGGTATGTCCGGTCTGAATAAAATGTTCTGCAATGTTCTCCGCACCTTTGCTCTGATCAATCGACACCGAGTTAAAAAAACGGGAAACCTGTGTCACCACGGCAACCGGAATATGTGTCGCGGCAAGCCACTGTGCAAGCTCAGCTTCCGCCTCCGTAGGAACCCACAGCAAGCTGTCAATTCCCATTCCGATCAGAGTGTGAATGATCTGTTTATCCTGCTGCGGCTGGTTCTGGTGCGTTTTAACGATCACCGTTTTGCCAATGTATCGCGCTTCTTCCTCAAACGTCGCCAACAGTTCGCAGAAATGTGGGTTGACCAGATTCGGCAGCACGACGGCAATCAGGCCTGAGCATTTACCGCTCAGTTGAATCGCGCTTTTATTGGGTACATAACACAGGTAATCCATCGCATCACGCACCGCCTGACGCGTTTCGGGCACCACGCTGGGATGATTGTTCAGCACCCGCGATACGGTAGCTGTTGATACTCCAGCTTTTTTTGCGACATCTTTAATGGAAGCCATAATGATGAAATGCACCCTATAAACAGTGACGTCACTATAAAGTGTGATAGAGGTCAAAAATGTAAGCCAGTTCACATGTTGTTTTGTTACATGAATTCCGGTTCACGCTCTCATTTTTCCATTAGCGTTAACGTTGCGAAACGTCAGGCGCCGCTTTCTAACTGGACCTATCCATCCCATTTATAGGTCCTATCATTTCTGGGCAGGTTCTTATAATTTTACGAAGAAGTAAGATGAGCGCTTTCAAAGGAGACTCGTATGTTTATCGTAAAAAAACTTGCCCTGTCCACGCTGATTTCCAGTTCATTGCTTTTCTACCCTGCGCTGCAGGCGTCGGCAGAGACGCCTCAGCATGTCGTTAAACAACCGGCGG
This sequence comes from Enterobacter asburiae, assembly GCF_008080435.1. Taxonomy (GTDB): domain Bacteria; phylum Pseudomonadota; class Gammaproteobacteria; order Enterobacterales; family Enterobacteriaceae; genus Enterobacter; species Enterobacter asburiae_C. The sequence goes on from NZ_VRKN01000001.1 coordinate 40,129, forward strand.
GCGGATACAGCGTTCAGGTCGGCGACGTTCTGGTCACCTCGTTTACGGACGGAACCGTCGCGCAGGATCTGCACAAGCTGCTGCGCCGGACAACGCCGCAAAAAATTGATGCGCTGCTCGCGAAAAATTTCCAGACCAACCCGGCTGAGGTGTCCATCAACGCGTTCCTGATTGCGATGCCCGGACATAAAATTCTGGTGGATACGGGCTCAGGCCAGCTCTTTGGCCCCGGCAACGGCGGACGTCTGATTGAGAGCCTCGCCACGCAGGGGATTAAACCCGAGGACATTACTGAAGTCCTGCTGACCCACGCCCACTCCGATCATGCTGGCGGCCTGGTGAAAGATGGCAAGGCGGTGTTCAGCAACGCGCGCGTTTTTATTGGCAAACCGGACGTCGACTTTTTCTTTAACGACGAGAATCAGAAAAAAACCGGCTACGGCAAGAACTACTTCACCGTCGCGCAGAAAACCTTAAAACCCTATCTTGACGCCGGTAAAGTGGTGCCGTTTAGCGGCACTTCTGAGATTCTCCCGGGGCTTACCGGCACGGTTCATCCTGGCCATACACCGGGTTCAGCCTTCTACACTCTGACAAGTAAAGGCGAGAAGATCATCTTTGTCGGCGACATCATTCATGCCGCGGCGGTCCAGTTCCCGCAGCCTGACGTGACCATTACCTACGATGAAGATCAGAACAAAGCGGCAAGCGTGCGCGAACATGCGTTTGCCGACTTTGTGAAAAATAAAGATCTGGTTGCCGCGCCCCATCTACCGTTCCCGGGAATCGGCTATGTCACCAAAGGCGAAAACGGCGGCTATGCCTGGGTCCCTGTCACCTATACCAACCGGGACGCCAGCAGCGCGAAATAAGATGACGCCCATCTCTGACATGGACATAGACCTGATCCTGACCCTGGACGCTTTGCTTCAGGACAGGAATATCACCCATGCGGCTACGCGGCTGGGCATCAGCCAGCCCGCGCTGTCCGCCCGTCTCGCGCGCCTGCGAACACTCTTTGGCGAGCCGCTGTTTATACCCTCCCCACATGGACGTGGGGTGTTACCCACGCCGAGAGCAGAAGCAATTAAGCCTCAGGTGGAGAGCGTGCTGCGCGGCATCAGCGCGATGTTTGCCCCCACCACGTTTGATGCGCCCACCAGCAGCCGGACCTTTGTTATCGCCCTGCATGAAAACCCGGCGCTGATGCTGGGCACCGGGCTGCTTAACCAGGTGAGCACCGATGCTCCCGGTATCCGCCTGCGCTTCGCCCTGCCGGAGATGGCCGAACTGCCGCAGCAGCTGGAAAACGGTGATGTCGATATCTACATCGGCGTGAGCGCCGGTGCCCATGACGGCTGGGTCAGACGCAAACTTCTCGACGACACGTTTGCCACCGCCCAGCGCAAAGGCCACCCGCGCGGGGCCGGTGCGTTAGACCTGGAAAGCTACTGCGCGCTTTCGCATCTGGTGGTGTCATCGGCGGGGGATCCGTTTACCGGCTTTGTCGATCAAACCCTGGCCGGGATCGGCTATCAGCGACACGTCGCGATGTCTACGCAGAGCTACGCCATGGCGCCTGCGCTGGTCGCCGGTACTGACCTGGTGTGCACCTTGCCGGAACGGATGCTGCAACGGTTTGCCTCCACGCTGGATATTTTTCCACCGCCGCTACCGCTCCAGCCGATTACCATTTACATGTACTGGCACCCGAAAAACAGTCAGGATCCAGCGAACACGTGGCTACGTGAACAGCTGCGGCAGGCCGCCGGACGTCAGGTACGATCGTGAATGCAATAAAAGCTACGTTAACCGTGGCCTTTGCAATCTGTCGTTACAGGGTAGGTTTGTTGCCGCTTCCCCTGCTTTCTTGTACCCTTTCACCGGTAACCCTGCCCCCACAAACTTTGAGACATCCGGACACCTATGACTGCACACATTTCTAACGATCCTTTGCATGGCGTAACGCTGGAGATGATGGTCAACGCCCTGGTGACAAAATATGGCTGGAGCGAGTTGGGCGACCGAATCAAAATTAACTGTTTCAGAAAAGATCCCAGCGTTAAATCGAGCCTGAAATTTCTGCGTCGTACCCCGTGGGCGCGCGCGGAAGTTGAAGCCCTGTATCTGGACTCCCTCAACGATGAGGTAAGCACAGAACAGGCGGCACCCGCCTTTAATCCCTGGGCTAACAGTCGGATTATTAAGAGCTAATACGCAAATGACGCGACACGTAAAACGGATTGGTGCGCTGACTGCCTGCGCACTTTTACTTGTGAGCTGCTCCTCAAAACCACCAAAATCACTGGTTACCCCTCTTCCCACCGCGAGCAAACCGACGCAGCAGGCAAACGAGCCGATGCGCGGGATTTGGCTGGCAACCGTCTCTCGTCTCGACTGGCCGCCGGTGGCCTCGGTGAATGGCCGCAGCGCTGACCAGCGCATCGCAATGCAAAAGCAGGCGCTGACCAGCAAGCTCGACAACCTCAAGCACCTCGGTATTAACACGGTGTTTTTCCAGGTGAAGCCGGACAGCACTGCCCTCTGGTCATCAAAAATTTTACCGTGGTCAGATATGCTGACGGGCAACATCGGCGAGTATCCGGGATACGATCCGCTGCAGTTTATGTTGGATGAAGCGCACAAGCGCGGCATGAAGGTCCATGCCTGGTTCAACCCGTACCGCGTGTCGACCAACACCAAACCGTCAACCATCGCCGCCCTGAACCGGACAACCTATCAGACCCCGTCCAGCGTCTATGTCCAGCACCCGGAGTGGGTGCGCATCTCGGGTGACCGTTTTGTTCTCGACCCCGGCATTCCGGAAGTGCGGGACTGGATAACCCGGGTAGTGACCGAAGTGGTGGCGAACTACGCGGTAGACGGCGTGCAGTTTGATGATTACTTTTACGCCGAATCGTCGGGATCCGCCCTCAATGACGCGCAGACCTGGCGGCAATATGGTCAGGGATTTGCCTCAAAGGCCGACTGGCGAAGGCACAACACGCAGCAGCTGATCGTCCAGGTTTCCCGCGCGATTAAACAGACCAAGCCCGACGTTGAGTTTGGCGTCAGTCCGGCGGGCGTGTGGCGTAACCGCTCCTTTGACCCGGCTGGCTCGGACACCCGTGGCGCCGCAGCCTACGATGAATCCTACGCCGATACGCGTCAGTGGGTTCAGCAGGGCCTGCTGGACTACATCGCTCCGCAAATTTACTGGCCCTTCTCCCGGGATGCCGCGCGCTACGACGTGCTGACCAAATGGTGGGCCGACGTCGTGAAGCCGACCCACACCCGTCTGTATATCGGCATTGCGTTCTACAAGGTGGGCGAGCCGTCGAGAAATGAGCCAGACTGGACGGTTCAGGGCGGCGTGCCGGAGCTGAAAAAACAGCTCGATCTCAACGATTCGCTGCCCAACGTGAATGGCACTATCCTGTTCCGGGAAGATTACCTGAACCAGCCGCAAACGCAGCAGGCGGTGAACTACCTGAAAGGACGCTGGGGCAGCTAAGTGACGCTCAGGCAGAAACGTCCTGTTTCTGCCTGTTTTTTTTACGGCTTCGGCCCGAACATTGCCTCAAGCTGTTGCGCATCCGGCATACCGACCACCTGCTGCAGTTCATTTTCCGCATTCAGATAATAGATGGCCGGCGTGGCGTTAGCGCCCAGGCTGTCCATCAGCGTCTGGTGTTTCTGCAGGATCTCTACCGTTTCGCGGGAAGACTCGCCGTCAGGCTTGGGTAATTTTTTCCCACCGGAAAGCTCGTATTCACGCCAGGCCGAGACCGGATCTTTCGCATTCAGAATCGCTGAGGCGTTACGTCCGCTGTTGGGGTTGAGAAACGCCACCAACAGCGTGTTGAGCTGAACCTTGCCCGCCGTCACCCACGGCTGAGCCTCTGACCAGAACTGCTTGCAGTACGGACAGAACGGATCGGCGAAGACAAAGACTTTACGCGGAGCGTTATCCACCCCTTCCTTCAGGGGATGCGCCGCGTTGAGTTTTTTCCACATCTCGCGTCCCATCGGGGCGTAGATCTCTTTCTGGAAATAGCCCTCGCTGAGGTTTTTTCCTTTGTCATCGTACAGATAGCCTGAGATAACGTGCTTGCCGTCCGGCGTTAAAAAGAGCGTCACGCCCATATCCTGATACTGCCCCAGCCATGCAGGCGCACCGCCGGGTGCATCCAGTTTCTTAATGATTTTAATGTTCTGCTGCTCGCTGAAGTGCTTAACCACATCCGGTATGGCATCAGCCGCCTGTACCAGCCCTGACGTCGCCAGCGCTGAAAGTAACAGTAATTTTTTCATTTCCCTCTCCGGTTTTTCGGGGGCATTCCGCCCCCTTCAGGTTAGCGGTTTTTCAGTGCATCACTGACCATTTCATCGAACTGCTCAAACGGAACCCAGCCGGGCAGCAATCCCTCGCCGATTAGCGTGGCAGGCGTGCCCTGGATCCCCATTTTTTCCGCAACGATCAGGCTGCGCTTAATTGTCATCAGACTCTCCTCATCCGGCGTCGTGACGCTCACGCCTGCCCGCTTCTGCGCCTCCTGAATGCTGGCGTCATCGTGGTACCCCTTCCTGGCCATCAGGGTATGGTTCAGTTTCATAAACTGCCCGGGCTCCTGACGCCAGAGCGTTAACGCATCCCGCGCGGCGGTCAGCGAACTTTCCGATCGGAAAGGCAAAAACTTAAAGACCACCGCCACATCCGGATGCTTTTCGACGATTTTCTCCAGGTACGGATCGAATTTTTTACAGTACGGACAGTTGTAGTCGGTAAACACCACCAGGGTGAGCTTTGGATTTTTCGCGCCGATGCGTGGGGAGTTCGGATCGTTAAACAGGAAATCAGCGATCATCTTCTGCGCACGTTGTTCCTGGTCCGGCGTCAGCGGCTGGGCAGCGAACACCTGAAGCGGGGCCAGCAGGAGCAGAAGCGTAATAAAGAGTTTTTTCATCATACCGTTAGCCTTTTGCATTGTTCAGGGTGGCGATCAGGGTGCGCTTGTCCAGCAGCGGTGAGAGGATTTCCCCCTCAGGCAGACCGGGGCCATACACCGCGTTAAACGGAATGGCGTAACGGTTTCGCTTCGCCAGAAAATCCGCGATAAACGCGGACTGTTGGCTCCAGTCTCCGCGCAGGGCCACCACGTCCGGCTGACGTAGCGCGGCAATGATGTCCGGCTGATTCAGTACCCGATGCTCGTTAACTTTGCAGGTCACACACCAGTCCGCAGAGATATCCACAAACACCCGTTTCCCCTGCGCCAGCGCCTGCAGGATGGCTTCCTCGCTGAGCGGCTGCCACGGGATGGTCTGAGCGACATTTTGTGCTGGAGAGTCAGGCGGCGAGTTAAGCAACCCGCGCAGCTGATACCCGCCAAACGCCGACAGCGCGATGACCACAACCCAGAACAATGGTGAGGATTTTTGCCCTTTCAGCGCGAAAAGCGCCAGCGCGACGGCGATCAGCACCAGCATCACCATCTGGCTGACAGACTCGCCCAGATGCACGCTCAACAATGTTGCCAGCCAAAGGCTGGAGGCCAGCATCATCAGGCCCAGGATCACTTTTAGCGTGTTCATCCAGCGGCCGGGTTTTGGCAGCAGCAAGGCCGTTCTTGGCACCAGGGCGACAAACAGCCACGGCAGACTCATGCCCACGCCGAGCATCAGGAAGATAAGCCACAGGGAGTGCAGCGGCGCGCCAAGGGCAAAGGCAACTGCGGTACCGAGGAACGGCGCGGAGCACGGCGTGGCCAGCAGCGTGGCGAACATCCCTTCGCAGAAACTGCCGCCAAGCCCCGCGCCTCCTGCTGTTGCCAGCCGTCCCGTGGCGACGGAAGGCAGCAGCATCTCAAACACGCCAAACAGGTTAAGCGCAAACAGGAAGGTGACGACGACCATCAGGCCGATAAACCACGGGTTCTGGAACTGAATGCCCCACCCCAGCGACGCCCCGGCCAGCTTAAGCGCGGTTACCATTCCCGCCAGCAGCATAAAGGAGGTGAGGATCCCGGCGCTGGTGGCCAGAAAGCGCAGCCTGATCGCGCGCCTGTCCGATCCCGCCTGCAGGATGCTGTTAAGCTTCATCCCCATGACCGGCAGCACGCAGGGCATCAGGTTGAGGATCAACCCGCCCAGCAGCGCAAAGAGCACCATTTTGCCCGTCCCTTCAGGCGCAGAAGGTGCATCAGGCGTCGCGCCAACGGTCATAGTGGTTTGCTGCGCGTTATCGCCACTGGTCAGCACAAACGACAGCGTCTTGCCTTCCAGCGAGGCGGGTTTGTCTCCCCATTCGTCGGTCACGGGTACCGTCACCCGAAGCGTATTGCCGTCGTGTTTAATAACAGGCTCGCCGGGAAGAATGTCACCCTCCAGCGGGTCAAAGTAGATCCCCGGATTATCCCACTTCCCGTCCGTCGTGCCGGTAATCACCAGTTTGTCGCCAGAGAGCCAGGCGGAAAGATCCGTGGATAGGCCTGACGTACCGGGCACGGCGCGCATCGCTTGCTCGAACTCGCTACGGAAGTCCTCATCCACCGGCTGGGTAAAATCGAGGTGCAGCGGGTAGTCCGTCAGCAGACAGACGTTGCTGCAGGTAGAGAGCGTGAGCATCCCGTCGAGCGTATCGCCCTTCACCCGGTCGAGCGTAATCGGGATAGTGACCTTATCGTGATAGCCCTGCGTCGTCATGCCGGAGATATCGAAGCGCGACGGGACCGGCCAGGACCAGCTATCCGTCACGCCTTCCGGCCAACTGATTTTCGGCGCCACGCCGCCCTCGCCCGGCGATCGCCAGTAGGTTTTCCAGCCGGGCTTCAGCTCAACGGTGAGCAGGCCTTTAATGTGCGTTTGCTCCCTCTCCGCCTGAAAGCGGATGCGGGCGTGATCGTTTTGTGGGGACACCAGCCAGCCTGTGTCCGCCGCATGGACAATGCCAATGCAGGACAGCCACAGGAAGACGAATCCCCTGAAGAGGTTAACCATGTTGTACTCCGTGAACAGTGAAAAATTATCGTGCGGTGACGATGATTTTCATTCACGGAAAACGCAGTTTTTAAGGTGTATTCGGGGAGGCGGCGCCTGAACGGGCTGTTCCATGGGAGCCAATGCCCGCCCCTGGGTAAACAGCTGCAACAGCGCGAAGAAGATGATAATGGCCGGTAGCGCACCGTCGAAGAACAGCGGCTGGGCACAAAGCAGCGAGTGTGCGCCCAGCTGACAAGGCGACGGGCCGGGCTGTTCAGTGTTGCTTTGAGCCGGGGCATCTGCCATCAGGGACGTCTGCGGATCCAGTCCTTGTAAAAAATGGTTGAGCATCACCGCACGCTGCACGAGACAAAGTGCCATCGCGAGACAGGTGACGATCAAAAGCCATTTTCCGAGGAGCTGACGGTTGCGCATAACATTCCAGAGTGACAAGACGCCCCGATCATAAACGATAGTGATGAATCTACAAGTGCCGGAAGTGTAAGGTTTTGTCTGTCGCCGCTATTCCCCCGTCAGCGCGTCATAGACGTCCCGCAGCCGCGTGCGCAGAAACAGCACCGCCTTGTGCTTGCGGGATAACAGCGCCTGTTCGCTGGCTCCGCTCTCCTCTGCCAGCATTTTAATGCTGTAGCCGTGGAGTTCGGTCTTTTCAAATACCTCGCGCTGCGGCGGTGGCAGTTCAGACAACGCCTGCCCCAGCTCTTCCCACAGCAGCGTTTTGAGGTACTCCTCTTCCGGCGTGTGCGATACGCCGAACAGGGTTTCGGCCAGCTCGTCTTCCGGGAAACCCTCTTCATCTTCACCCGTAAAATAGCCGGAGAGTGAAACCTCGCGCTTTTTACGCGCCCGGTCGGTCATCTCGTTACGCGCCGCACGAAACAGCCAGGCGGCGACGTTTTCGACCGGCTGTTCCACTTTCATCAGCTGATACGTGACTTCCTGCAAAATGTCGTCGGCATCATCGCGAACGGACGTCCGTCCGCGAATGAAGGCTTTCAGCCGGGCGCGGCAGGCATTGAGCGCCGACATCAGCATAGATTCGCCCGCCTCCCCGGCTTTCATTTCACTCACTCTGCTTCCGGCGCTTTTGGCGTGGCGTCGTCGCGCTTATCGTCACGATGACCGTGCCAGCCGCAGTGCCCGCGACCGTGGCGACCAAACCCTTCGCGACGCTGCTGAATAAACGCCTCGCGCTGTTCGGGCGTCATGTTCATCCAGCGCTCGTGCATCCGGCGGTGCGCGCCAAACATCCCGGGACGGAAACCCAACCCGCCAAACAGAATGCGGCTCAGTACCAGAATGCCCAACGCCTGCCAGAATCCGATGGCTTTCACGCCGAGGATGGCCGGGAGTAAGGCGTTCCACAGGGTCATCACCAGCAGGCCGAGCACAATGAAAATGACCGCGCCGATAACTAAACCCTTGCCCATACGGTGGCGCCCGAATCCGCGCCCGTGACCTCTGCCGTGCATATCAAAATCTCTCATGGTGTTTACCTCGTTTACAGTAACTGATTATGGCTTGTGATGAGGTAGACGGATGAGGGAGGGAAATATTGCTGGGGTGAATGAAATAATGACTCTGGCCGCACATTCGCGGTTATTGCCCGGCGGCGCTGACGCTTGCGCGGGCCTACAGGTTTCGTAGGCCGGGTAAGCGTCAGCGCCACCCGGCACATGTCAAAACCTTACGCCTGCACCGGCAAACTAAAACTCGAAATACTCCGCGAAAGCTGCTGCGCCTGCTCTTCCAGCGATGCCGCCGCTGCCGCAGACTGCTGCACCAGCGCGGCGTTCTGCTGGGTCACACCGTCCATCTCGGTCACCGCCTGCCCGACCTGGCTGATCCCGCGGCTCTGCTCTTCGGAGGCGACGGAGATCTGCTCCATCAGCGTATTCACTTTATTCACCGATGAAATAATCGAGTCAATCACCTCGCCTGAGCGGCTGACCAGCTCCGCACCGTTTTTCACGCTGGAAACCGACTGCGCAATCAGGCTTTCGATGTCTTTCGCCGCCACCGCGCTTTTCTGCGCCAGGGTGCGTACTTCACTGGCCACGACCGCAAAGCCGCGGCCTTGCGTGCCAGCGCGCGCCGCTTCAACCGCCGCGTTCAGCGCCAGAATGTTGGTCTGGAAGGCGATGCTGTTAATCACGCTGGTAATGTCTTCGATGCGCTTCGAGTTCGCCGCGATGGTATTCATCGTGTCAATCACTTCACGGGTCACCGCTTCACCGGTGTGGGCATTTTTCACCGCGTCCTGCACCAGTTTTCCGGCCTGATAGACGTTGTCGGTATTGTTCGCCACCGTCGCGCTCAGCTCTTCCATGCTCGCCGCCGTCTGGGTCAACGCGGAGGCCTGCTGCTCGGTACGTGACGCCAGGTCGATATTCCCGGAGGCAATTTCCTGCGCCGCGTGCGTCACGGTATGGCTCGCATCGCGCACCTGGGCGATGGTCGCCAGCAGTGCCTGACGCATCTGCTCCATCGAGCTCATCAGATGATCGATTTCGTTACCGGAACGTCCTTTCACCGGCACCGGAATGTCCAGCTTGCCTGCCGCAATCTGGCTGCAGTGCTCGCGTGCCAGGTTGACCGGCGCAAAGACAAAGCGCTTCATCAGCAGGCTGACGGCGACAATCACCACCACAAACAGGCTGGCGATAGCGGCAATGATCGCCAGGCCAGAGACGAAGTTACTGCTCGCATCTTCGTTCAGGCTTTTGGCGTATTTCTGGTGGACGGAAAGGACCTGGTCAAGAACGATTTCATACTGGCGGTCGAGGCGGGAGACTTCCGGGATCAGGGCGTTAAATTTGGCGACATCGTGCGCCTCGGCGGCATCGATCAGCGGCGTCAGCCCCTGGTTGCGGTAGTTCTGCCAGGCGTCCTGATAGGCAGTCACCAGCGGCGCTTCATCCGTCAGACGCGGCGAAGCCATAAAGGCCGCAAAGGCGTGGTCCGCTTTGGTCAGCGCCTCTTTCACGGCGGTAAGCTTTGCAGCCCCGTCTGCCGCGTTGCCCGCTTCCACCATCTTCACATACTCCATCACCCTGACGCGCAGCGTACGGCTATGGTTGATAGGGTCAATAATGGACAGCACAACCTGGATCTCTTTGTTGACGTTATCCAGGGAATTATTACTTTTAATGATGAGGCCAACGCTGGTGACAGTGCTGACAATAAAGAAGAAAAGTAGTGAGAACAGGACTATCAGGGACGACTTTTTCAACGACATAAACCAATACCTCAAGGAAAATTATTCCTTATGGTTATCGGCCATTCCAAAACTTAAATTAATTAAAGTTATTGATGTATCGAACCGGGCTATACCGCTGACTTATAGCGCCGCTGCAGGGTGGCATCCAGTTTCCGTTGCAACGGCTCCGGGGTCTCCCCTTCAATCAATTTACTAATTAAATCAAAGCAGTGCCAAGCCAGCTGACGGTTATCCTGGCGAATGGTATCCACGGGGATCGTCAGCGAATCGTAGAGATAGTGATCGTCAAAACTGGCTAACCTGATATCACTTTGCAACAGGTTGTGTTGGCCCATATAGCGCAGCACCCCCTCCAGCAGCCCGCAGGCGGCGGCGAACAGCGCTTTCGGCGGACGCCCCAGACGGGCGCAGAGTTCAGCAAACATCTCGTACCCGGAGCTCGGGTGATAGTTACCGTGAATGATCCACTCCGGGCGCAGCGCTACACCGGCGTCATGAAGCCCCTGCTTAAACCCTTCCAGACGGTCGCGCGTGGGGGATAAACGGGGCTGCCCGCCGAGGAAGTAGAACTCATCAGGATGCTGACGCGCAATGTCAGCCACCAGCTCCGCCGTCGGGGTAATGGAATCGGTGATCACCAGCGGCAGCGCGCTGTCGTTGATGTGGCGGTCAAAAAGGACAACGGGCAGTTGCTCACTCAGCTTGTGGTAGTCCGCATCGTTAAGCATGCTGGAGGCCACAATCAGCCCGTCCACCTGACGCGCCACCATGTTGTTCACCACCACTGTCTCCTGCCCTGGGTTTTCATCGCTACAGGAGATCAGCAGCTGAACGCCTGCCTCGCGGCACAGCGTCTCAAGCTCGTGAGAAAACACGGCAAATCCGTAGTTGGTGATCTCCGGGACCACCAGGCCAATGGTGTGACTGCGGTTATCACGCAACGACCGGGCGTGAATGCTGGGCTGATAGTGGTGCTCTTTTGCAATCGCCAGCACGCGCTCGCGCGTCTCTTCCGCCACGCGAAGCTCTTTGCTACGCCCGTTCAGGACCAGGCTGGCGGTGGCTTTTGACACACCCGCCAGCTCCGCGATGTCTTTAATGGTGACGCGTTTTGTTTTTCTCACAACGACTTAGATCCGGCTGCCAAAACCCTCATTCTATCATGCAGGCGCGCAGCGACCAGTAGCGTAATGTGATATCGGACGCACCTTCGAATCGCACCCGGGCCGGATGGTCAGGAAAATAGCGGCTACTCATCACCCCTTCACCGTGATTAATGAAAATTTCAACGCTGGAGCGGTCGCACAACACACGCAAATGGCTGACGTCGCCCTGCCAGTAGCGGGTCAGCGTTTCACCGGTTTTCAGGCTCGCGCGTTCCAGACGTACGCCCTGCTCATCGACCGAGAGACGCAGCGCGCCGCCAAAATCGACATTCACCTGTGATGTGTTCAGTTCAAACTCCAGGCGCGTCGCGTCCAGGTCTGGCGCCTCGCTGGCGCGTCCCTGCCAGTGCTGTTCATCTTCACGCAGCGTCGCCAGCTCGCGCGCCGGGGTCTGCCAGAGCTTGCCGTCGCGATAGCGCAATTCACGCGGGCAGGTCATCTGGTGCATCCAGCCGTGCGCCCGGGTTGGCTGAAGCATCTCTTCCCCGTCCGGTACGCCCATCCAGCCGATCAAAATGCGTCGACCGTCTTCCGCCAGCGTCGTCTGCGGCGCGTAAAACTCAAAGCCCGCGTCCAGCTCGTGCAGCTCGCCGTGATCGAATGCAGCGTTTGCATAGTCAAACGCCCCGCTCATCCAGGTGGCCGGATAGGTGTTGAGATAGCGATGCGGCTCGCGCGCCAGCCCCTGCGGACAACTGATCAAGATGTGCGTTCCGTCGAGCGCGAACAGATCCGGACACTCCCACATATACCCCGCCTCCGTCAGGCCGTTGACCCCGTGACCGGCGACTTCCCCACATGATGCCCAGGCGTGCAAATCGGCTGATTTAAACAGTAGCACCTTGCCGCGTTTTTGCACATCCTGCGCGCCGAGCACCATGTACCACTCCCCGTCGTGTTGCCACACCTTCGGGTCGCGCACGTGTCCGGTGTAGCCTTCCGGCAGTGCCAGCACCGGCCCCAGCTTCTTAAAGGTTCCGTCCGGCTGTTCCACGGCCAGGCACTGCCAGGCGGTGCGGCTGCCGTCATCAAACTTGACGTTGCCGGTGTAGCAAAGCGTCAGGACGCCCTGGTTATCCACGGCGCTACCGGAGTAACAGCCGTTGCGGTCATACTCTTCATCCGGCATCAGCGCCAGCGGTTCATGCTGCCAGTGCACCAGGTCCGCAGAACTCCAGTGCCCCCAGCATTTAAACCGATGCTCGCAGTCCAGCGGGTTCCACTGATAGAACAGGTGGTAGCGGCCGGCAAACCAGATAAACCCGTTGGGATCGTTCATCAACCCCGTGGCCGGCGCGGCGTGCCATTGCGGATAATGGCTATCCGCAAGCGCGCGCGGCTGACCTTTCATTACGGCCTGCAGAATCGCAGGCCAGCGGGAAGGTAACGTCATTATTCAGAGTCCGTTTTATATTTCAGCAGCAGTGAGACGGTAAACGCCACGCCGAAGGCGATCACCATGCCGATAATATAGTTGAGCAGCGAGCTGGCCTGCACGATGGCCATGCCCGGAATAGCGGTTAACCCAACGGCGGTCATATACACATGGACTGAGACCACCCAGGCACCGCCCACCGCGCCGCCAATCAACGCGGCGATAAACGGTTTCACGAAGCGCAGGTTGATACCAAAAATGGCCGCTTCGGTGATGCCCAGCATCGCAGAAAACGCCGACGGTAAGGTAATGGCTTTGATTTTGGCATCTTTGGTTTTGAACCACACCGCCAGACAGGCGCCGCCCTGCGCCACGTTCGCCATAGCCCAGATAGGCAGCAGGAAGTTAACGCCGATCGACGGGTTACCCAACAGCCCGGCTTCAATCGCGTGGAAGCTGTGGTGAATACCGGTGATCACAATCACCGAGTAAAGCCCGCCAAACAGCAGCCCGGCCAGCCAGCCTGCGTGGGCGATCAGCGTGCTCAGAACGAAGGAGATACCATCCCCTAAGGCGCGCCCCGCCGGGCCAATAATCAGCAAGGCGATAAAGCCGGAGATAACGACGGTGAGGAACGGCGTCAGGATCAGGTCTAACGCATCCGGGATCACGCGGCGCAGGTTTTTCTCCACGATGCTCATAAACCAGACGGCCAACAGCACCGGGAATACCGTGCCCTGATAGCCAATCATCGCAATCTCAAGGCCGAAGAAGTTCATAGTGTGGAAGCCGGAGGCCACGCCCCAGGCGTTGGTCAGCGCCGGGTGCGTCAGAATGCCGCCCAGCGTCGCGCCGAGATACGGGTTACCGCCAAATTCCCGCGCGGCGGTAAAGCCGATAAGGATCGGCAGAATGATAAACGCCGCCGAACTGCACATGTCCAGCATGATGTAGATGGCGTTATCCGCATTGACCCAGCCGTAGGTTTTCACCATGCCGAGCAGGCCCATCAGCAGGCCGGAAGCCACAATCGCGGGAATAATCGGGACAAAGATGTTTGAGAGCAGACGGGCAATGCGCTGGAACGGGTTCAGCTTGCGCGCCGCCAGATCTGCGGCTTCAGATTTACTGGATTCGCTGATCCCCGCTGCCTGAATAAACGCGGCGTAAACCTTGTTGACCACGCCCGTGCCGAAAATCACCTGCATCTGCCCGGCGTTACGAAAACAGCCTTTTACGCCGTCAACCTTGCCGATAGCCTGCTGATCGGCAAGCGCGTCATCGACCAGCACCAGACGAAGACGCGTTGCGCAGTGTGCCGCGCTGGCAATATTTTCCTTGCCACCGAGCAGTGGAATAAGCTCGCGGGCGATTTGATTAAAATCCATAGATACCTCTGCCTGACTTCTTTTTATGATGTGCGAAACGCTCCCGCCAGGCGGGAGCGTGATGGGTTAAAACCAGGTTTCCATCTGGACCCCAAAGTTCCATTCCCCGCCGGCGTTGAAGCCGCTGCTGCCAAAGGCATCATCGCTGGCGTAATGATCCAGTTTGCTACTCCAGTCCATCCAGGTGGCAAACAGGCGCAGTTCCGGACGGCTGAAGAAATCGCCGATTTTGCTCGCTTTTAACGTTGGAGCAAAGGTCAGCTTGTAGAAACTGCCGTTGACGGCGTTCCGGTCCTTATAGCCTTCCGGATTTAAATCCATGTACTGATAGCTTCCCTCAAACGCCAGGGCGAAGTTCTGCGTCACCTCTTTAATCAGGCGGGTGTTGAGCGTCACCCACTCATAGCTGTCGCCCTTGACGTAGCGATCTTTACTGCTCTGTGCCAGTACGGCGGGCGCAACGCTCCAGCCACCGCCGATGGGCGTGACACCGTAACTTGCTAAGCGCCAGGTATCCGCCTCAGAGAGCAGCGCGCCATCGGAGCCGATGCTTTTCACTTCCGCACCCAGCCCGTGACCATACAGCAGCGCCGTTTTGGCGGTCCCTTCCCGCAGGCCGTAGAAGCTATCATTATGCAACCCGACCAGCGCATGAACACCGGTATTGGCAGCATCGGTTTTGATGAGATCGCCGTTGGTATCTTTACGGTCGTCGTTATCTTTCGCCCGCAGGCCGCTCACCATCAGCTGGAACGGTCCGGCGAAGTGGTTCATGCTGAGGATATAGTTTTGAACGTTATTGTCGGTCTGCTCCACGCTGCCGAAGTTGCGGCCATAGATGGAGAAGTTGCTGCGCAGCGAATCGTTCCATTTCACGTCATAGACACCGCCGCCGGTACCGGCAAGGAAGACCACGTCGGAATCCAGCCAGTGAATGTCAAAGTTGTCGCGGTCGAAGCGTTTACCCGCCCAGAAGGTGCTGCCCTTCAGCGCGCCGGTAAAATCAGGCAGATTGCCCAGCTCCGCAAAGGCCTGGCGAATATTGAGATCGCTGGTATCGGCTGACCAGTCGTTATAGGTTCTCTGACCGTCGGCCAGCATCGCTTTGAAGCGCGTGGTCGCCCCGTTGTCCAGGGTTTGCTTGTGCTCCAGGTTCAGCTCCACGTAGGTGTCGGCTTCATTACCCAGACGCCCCACCGCACCACCGGTTTCACCGGCCGGGGTCAGATAAGGACCGCTTTTGCTGCTGGAGGCCGCGTCGTTCATCAGCAGACCCGAACGGGCGTAGCCGTGGAATTCAAACCCGCTGCTTTGGTCCGCCTTCTTCTCCAGCGCGGTGGTGCGCTGCGCCACTGCCTGGGTTGTGGTTTGCGTCTGCTGCTGCGCGGCAACCAGCTGCTGCGTTTTTTGTTCTGCATCCGTGGCGCGCTTCTCAGCCACCTGCGCACGCGTTTCTGCTGCCTGGAGGCGCTGCTCCATCGCGGCAAGACGCGCTTCGATACTTGTCATATCCGTTTGGGCAAAAACAGAGGTACTTCCGGCCAGCATGCCTATCATCACGGCAAGTCTGCGTTTTTTATACATTTTGTCGCATCCCTAAAAGAAGTCATTAAACGTGCTAAATTGCTAAACCGGTTTAGGTTGCTGATACTAAACCTCTGAATTTTGGATCGGCAATCTTTTTTGCTAAACCGTTTTAGTAAGTGTGATCGAGGCGACAATTCGGGCCGCCGGATGGCGGCCAGTGAAGGAAGGAATTACAGTTCGTGCTGCCAGGGCAATGCGGTCATCGCCCCTTTGGCCGTGGTGGCTAATGCGCCGCAGCGCTGGGCTAAGGCGATCACAGGCGTCAGGTCCTGCCCGGCGGCCAGTCCGTAGAGCAGCCCGGCCACGAAGGCATCCCCTGCGCCGGTGGTATCGACACACTGAACGGGCGTTGCCGGATAGTGCTTCACGGTGCCGTTATGCCAGGCGATGACGCCCTCTTTACCCTGGGTGACCAGCACCAGACGCGCCGGGCAGCGCGCCATCAGCGTATCCAGACCGACGTTTACCTGCACATCTCCGGTTAAAAACGCCAGCTCTTCGACGGAGAGTTTCACCACGTCTGCGCTCTGCAGGGCTTGCTCCAGACAGCGACGCAGTTCGCTCTCATCCGGCCAGAGATCCGGGCGAATATTGGGATCGAAACTGACGTAACCGCCCGCCTCACGGATGGCGGCCATCGCCTCAAAGGTCGCAGAACGGCTTGGTTCTGCGCTTAACGCGATGGAACAGACATGCAGCCACTCCCCGTCGCTGAACGTTGGCAGATCGGCGGTTTCCAGAAACAGATCGGCGCTTGGACGCACCATGAAGGTAAACGAGCGTTCGCCCTGGTCGTCGAGATCGACCACCACCGTTGAGGTGCGGTGCGCCGGGTCAAGGCGCATCCACTTCACGTCGACCCGCTCGTCGGCTAATGTCTTAGACATAAAACGTCCGAAAGGATCATCGCCAACCCTGCCGATAAACGCGCTCTGGCCGCCCAGTCGGGCAATGCCGACCGCGACGTTTGCCGGTGCGCCGCCGGGACACTGTAGTAATCTGCCTTCTCCATCAGGCAGCAAATCCACTACCGCATCGCCAAGTACCCAGATTTTTTTCATGTAACCCTCCTAGCTAAACTATGTTAAACCGATTTAGCTATTTAAGCACAGGCAGGGCGAAGGGGAAATAACGCGGAGGAAAATAGGCTAACGCACCAGATGCGGCCAGTGAATATCACCGACGCCATTAATCTGCGGACGGGCAAACAGAAAGCCCTGGAAACGGCGGATACCGGCAGACTCGAGCCAGCACCACTCCTCTATCTTCTCGATCCCTTCGGCCACCAGGGTAATTTCCAGATCGGAGCAACAGCTGACGATGGAGCGCACAATCGCCTGCTTCGGTCCGCTGAGGTGGATATCGCTAACTATCTCCCGGTCGATCTTAATTTTATCCGGCTGGAACCGGGTCAGCAGCGAAAGACCGGCATAGCCGGAACCAAAATCATCAATCGCCAGACCCACCCCCTCACCGCGAAGCTGTTTAATGGCGCTATTAAACTGGTTGAACCCGGATATCATCTCGTTTTCAGTGACTTCAATGACCACCTGCTCCGGCTGAAGCCCATGTAGTTTAATCTGATCGACCAGAAATTCCACTGCACCGGGGACATTCACCAGCGACATCGGGAGAAGATTGACCGCAATTTTATGGCCGCCAATCCCCAGCTTTTCCGCCAGCGCGAAGGCATACGCTTTGGTCTGGAGATCGACCTGGTAGATTTTGTCCGGGTCCAGAGTGCTGAAGAAATGCTCCGGGCTGCCGCCGTCATTGCCGCGGATAAGGGCTTCAAGAGAACTGATCTTCCCTTCCGAGGGCTCAACGATGGGCTGGAGCGCAAACTGACAGATTTGGTTGGCCATCAGCCCCAGACGTTCGCCAAAGGGTAACGCTTCGGGTGAAAGCGTCCATTTTTCAGGAACGTAACGCGCACCCGACGGAGCCGGACGTTTGCCCATAATGAACGTCTGAATAAATTTGAACACCCGATCGTCAGAGGTCAGATAGCTGTCCAGCTTGCTGTAATGCAGGACCGACTCCAGCACCTCTTTCGGTGACTGCATCTGCAGATCGAACAGCAGCATACCGACGTTTTCGAAGCGTCTGCGCGGGCCATAATCCCGCATCAGTTCAACCACTCCACTGTGCCGCTTATCATCACGGATTTTATGGAACAGTTTAACCACACTCTCTTCCGACCCTTCCAGGATTTGCAAAACGTCACTCCCTTTAGCAAGGAGTACACCGGTAATGTTCAGTTTTGCGTTACGGCCTCGGGCGCGCTCCACCAGCTCCCGCAGCTCGGTAGAGGGGCGGGATAAATTCAACTGGCTTCGGTAAATCAGAGTCGTCAGCACAAAAATGGGTTCCGATGAGAAAGAGAGGTGCCTTGAAGCTATTATTTAACATACTTAATCAATGCGACCTAACATATTCACACCACAAGGAACGTTACTGTTTCCCGTCCCCAATGCGGCTGTTGATCCTCTCCTGCATGTAGTCGTAAAACGGGTTCGAGGTGACCCGCATCAGCGCCTCTTTTCCGACGCTCAATACGGACGTTTCGCCCCAGAGCGCAATTGTTCCCAGGCTAATGCCATAGCGGTTTTTCACCCCAGGCTCACGGCCATAGAGATCGTCATCCGGCGGGAACGGCACCGCAACATGCGACAACGAATAGACATCCTGCGGCCAGGACTGCGCAAGCGGCACGACCGTTTCCTGGGTGCTTCCTGCCGGGGTGATTTTCGCCACCGTCGAGAAACTGTGCTCGTCGGCATTGGTGACGACCGTGACACTGTAACGTCTCTGCATAACCGGCAGTAGTGCCGAGGTTGCCGTCCAGGACGACGGTTTGAACAGCGGACGGAAGCTCGCCGCCTGGTTGATATCAAACACTACCAACTCGCTGCCGTTTGCCGGAAGCTGATCAAACAGGCCGGTCACCACCGCGCGGGTGCTGACCGTAGAATCCATAACCGACTGGAACGCCAGGACCGGCGGCAAACTCGCCAGCCTGTTCTCCCGCGCCTCGCGGCCTATCTGCTCCTGAAGAGCCTTCGTCAACAGCCACGACTGGCGGGCGGCGTTCACCGGGAACGAGTTATATTTATACGGGTTATATTCCGGGGAGATGTTCAGCCACGCCGCTTTTGCAAACGCTGGCAGCAGTGCCGGTAATCCGGCGAAACCAGCAAACCGCGCAAATGCCGTCACGCCGATCATCGGTGACAGCAGTATCACCTGCTGCGGTCGACGAAGCGCAGGCGCGTCCAGCGCATCGAGGGCATATTTCATCGCCAGCGCCCCGCCGTTGGAGTAGCCCACCAGATGCAGCGGCACATTCTCGCCCGCCAGACGCGTGGCTTCCCGCACGGCAAGGCGCGTTGCCGCCAGCCACATCTCCCAGTCAACGTCCGTCAGCGCGCCGGGCGCGGTGCCGTGCCCGGGCAAGCGCGGGACAACCGCGACAAAGCCGCGTTGCTGATAGTTCACGGCAAGGTGCCTGACGCTGTAAGGCGAGTCGGTCAAACCGTGCAGCAGCACCACCGCGCCGCGGGGCTTTCCGGCAGGCATCAGCACAAATGAGCGGTTGGCATCGGGTGAAAACTGACCGGGCCACACCAGGCTCTGGCGGTAATAGCGGTTTAACGGGGTTTGTTCCTCGCTCCTTGTTTTCGCCGTCACTGCGCTATCAAGATCGGCGAAAATGGCGTTTTCCCGGGCAACATACCCGGCAAAATCGGCGTTATCCATTTCACGCACGGACATCTCGTCTGCCCGCCAGGTATGCCACAGATGCAGTTCCGGCCCCTGCTGCGAGAGATACACCCGCACCGCCAGCAGAACGAGCAGGACGATCCCTACGACCATCCCTATTTTCTTTGCAAGCGCCATCAGGCGCACGCTGACTCGCCAGGGCAAATTCGCCATGCCGGGATCCCTTTTATATTCACAGTACATCTATCTTATCAAAAATGTGAACGGGCTGACGTATTCACCAAATTCATACCTGCCGCGTCAGACAGTGCACCAAAAGTGAACTACGCTGCACAAATGTTGATCATTGGTTAAACAAATATTGCATGAAGTTTACCGCACAGCGGGTTTCATCCGCCCTGTGA
The DNA here is from genome assembly GCF_008080435.1 of Enterobacter asburiae. Lineage (GTDB taxonomy): Bacteria > Pseudomonadota > Gammaproteobacteria > Enterobacterales > Enterobacteriaceae > Enterobacter > Enterobacter asburiae_C. The sequence continues at coordinate 59,994 of NZ_VRKN01000001.1, forward strand.
ACATGGCACGCGTCATGCATTGTTAACCAGGTAACACAAACCCAGCCATTGACAGCCTGTTAACAGCGAGGCGGTATGACGACGAAACCTGAGATGTTGAGCCGTATCGAAGCGACGTTCAGCCAGCTCACGCCCAGCGAAAAGCGGGTCGGAAGCTGGCTGCTGGCGCACGCCGCGCAAATCCCGTTTGAAACGGCTGAGAGCGTGGGTCAGGCGAGCGGGACCAGCGGAATTACCGTCGGACGCTTCCTGCGCAAGCTGGGGTATCGCAACCTGGAAGATGCCAAAAAGAGCCTGCGCGATCCGTATCAGCCCTGGGGCATGAACGAGCGGCTGGACTCCTGGCAGCAGCAGCGACCCCTTTCCAGCCGCCTTCAGCATGCCCTGTCGCTGGAAGTGGATGCCATCACGCAGGTGTATCAACTGGCACAAACGGACGCCTTCCGTCAGGTGGTGCACAACCTCGCCCACGCGGAGGCGGTATTTGTGCTGGGGATCCAGTCCACGCGCGGGATTGCCAACGCCTTCTTCAGCCACCTCGAGTACCTCCGCCCGCGCGTGAGCTATTCGGAGGGCGCTTCAGGGAGCTGGGTTGAATCCCTGAACTCGGGATTTTCGCACCCGTACGTCGTACTGACCGATACGCGCACCTACTCCTCGATGGCTCGTCAGTACTGCCGCGTCGCCAGCGAGAAAGGCATTCCGCTGGCCTTAATCACCGACATCTGGTGCCCGTGGGCGCGGGATTACCCGATTGATTTACTGCAGGTGAAAACCGATACCGGCCATTTCTGGGATTCACTGGCCCCCGTGAGCTGTCTGTTCAACCTGCTGCTGTCGGGCGTGGTGGAAGCGCTGGGCGATGCGCTTCCGGCGCGTCTGGCGGTCAACCGACAATTACAACAAGAGTTTGGTCAATTCGAACGCTAAAGGAGCGGAGCTATGCCCGAAGAGAGTGAACTGATTGATGTGGCGAAGACGTTTCCCACGCTGCATATCGATCTGAAGTACGCCACCGCCGACAACATCACCGGCCGCCCGATCTATCAGGAGGCGCTGTGCCTGCTGCATACCGACGCGGCTACCGCGCTGGCAAAAGCCATCAGCATTGCCACGCTGGCCGGGCTGAAGCTGGTGGTCTACGACGCCTATCGGCCGCAGCAGGCGCAGGCTCAGCTGTGGGATGCCTGCCCGAACCCGGAATATGTGGTCGACGTGGCGATTGGCTCCAATCACAGCCGCGGTACGGCCATCGACGTCACCCTGATGGATGAACATAACGCCGTGCTGGATATGGGGGCCGGTTTTGACGAAATGCATGACCGATCGCATCCGTATCACCCCTCCGTGCCGCCGCACGCCCAGCGCAACCGTCTGCTGTTGAACGCCATCATGTTTGGTGGCGGTTTTGTGGGTATCAGCAGCGAATGGTGGCATTTCGAACTGCCGAACGCCGCCAGCTACCCGCTGCTTGACGACCGTTTTGCCTGTTTTCCACTGACGCACACCCCTCTTTAAACCTGGAGCACTGCCATGAAAACATCGCTTCTCTCGACGCTGATCGCCGCCACACTGACGCTGAGCGCACCGCTGGCGTTGGCTGCCGTCCCGAAAGACATGCTGGCGATCGGCAAAGCCGCCGACCCGCAAACGCTCGATCCTGCCATCACCATTGATAATAACGACTGGACCGTCACCTATCCGTCCTACCAGCGTCTGGTCAAGTACAAGCCAGGCTCTACCGAGGTGGAAGGCGATTTGTCGACGGGCTGGAAGGCGTCCGACGACCAGAAAGAGTGGACCTTTACCCTGGCGGATAACGCGAAATTCTCCGACGGTACGCCGGTCACCGCTGAAGCGGTAAAACTCTCTTTTGAGCGCCTGCTGAAGCTCGGTCAGGGGCCGTCTGAAGCCTTCCCGAAAGATCTGAAAATTGATGCCGTCGATGACCATACGGTGAAATTCACCCTCAGCCAGCCGTTCGCGCCTTTCCTGTACACGCTGGCAAACGACGGGGCCTCCATCATTAACCCGGCAGTGCTGAAGGCCAATGCCGCGGATGATGCGCGCGGTTTTCTGGCGCAAAATACCGCCGGCTCCGGGCCGTTTATGCTCAAAAGCTGGCAAAAAGGCCAGCAGCTGATCCTGGTGCCTAACCCCCACTGGCAGGGTGAAAAGCCGCACTTTAAGCGCGTCTCGGTGAAAATTATCGGTGAAAGCGCCTCGCGCCGATTGCAGCTTTCCCGCGGCGATCTGGACATTGCCGACGCCCTGCCGGTCGATCAGCTTGCGGCCCTGAAGCAGGAAGGCAAAGTCGCCGTCGCGGAATACCCGTCCCTGCGCGTGACTTACCTCTATCTCAACAACAGTAAAGCGCCGCTCAATCAGGTGGATTTACGCCGGGCCATCTCCTGGGCGACGGATTATCAGGGGATGGTGAAAGGCATTCTGAGCGGCAACGGCAAGCAAATGCGCGGCCCGATCCCGGAAGGCATGTGGGGCTTTGACGCCACGGCAATGCAGTACAGCTTTGATGAGGCCAAAGCCAAAGCGGCGCTGGAGAAGGTCAAAGACAAACCCGCCAGCCTGACCTTCCTCTATTCGGATAACGACCCGAACTGGGAGCCGATCGCCCTCTCAACCCAGTCCAGCCTTGGCAAGATTGGCATTAACGTCAAGCTGGAAAAGCTGGCCAATGCCACCATGCGCGACCGCGTCGGCAAAGGTGATTACGACATTGCCATCGGCAACTGGAGCCCGGACTTTGCCGACCCGTACATGTTCATGAACTACTGGTTCGAATCAGACAAAAAAGGGCTGCCGGGCAACCGTTCGTTCTATGAGAACAAAGCGGTCGATTCCCTTCTCCAGGCCGCGTTGAAAACCACCGACCAGGCGGAACGCACCAAAGATTACCAGCAGGCGCAAAAGGTGGTCATCGACGAGGCGGCCTACGTTTATCTGTTCCAGAAAAACTACCAGCTGGCGATGAACAAAGAGGTCAAAGGCTTCACCTTTAATCCGATGCTTGAGCAGGTATTCAACATCGCCACCATGAGTAAATAGCGGTTCTCGCCGGGGGAAAATGTATGACGTTCTGGAGCATCGTGCGCCAGCGCTGCTGGGGGTTACTCCTGGTAGTGGCCGGTGTCTGTATTATCACCTTTATTATTTCACACATGATCCCCGGCGATCCGGCCCGTCTGCTGGCCGGCGATCGCGCCAGCGACGAAATCGTGCAGAACATCCGCCAGCAGTTAGGGCTGGATCAGCCGCTGTATATTCAGTTTGGCCGCTACGTGGACGCCCTGGCGCACGGTGATTTAGGCACGTCCATCCGTACCGGACGGCCGGTCGCCGAAGACCTGAAGGCCTTTTTTCCCGCCACGCTGGAACTGGCCTTTTGTTCTCTGATGCTGGCGCTGGTCATCGGCGTGCCGCTGGGGATTTTATCGGCGGTGTACCGCAACCGCTGGCTGGATCACCTGGTGCGTTTAATGGCGATGACCGGGATCTCCACGCCAGCCTTCTGGCTCGGTCTGGGCGTCATTGTGCTGTTCTATGGGCACCTGCAGATTCTGCCGGGCGGCGGCAGGCTGGACGACTGGCTCGACCCGCCGACACACGTTACCGGGTTTTATCTGCTGGACGCGCTACTTGAAGGCAACGGTGAGGTCTTTTTCAATGCGCTTCAGCACCTGATTTTACCCTCGCTGACGCTGGCGTTTGTTCACCTGGGGATTGTGGCGCGCCAGGTCCGTTCGGCGATGCTGGAACAGCTTAGTGAGGACTACATCCGCACCGCGCGCGCCAGCGGCCTGCCCGGCTGGTACATCGTCCTGCGCTACGCCCTGCCCAATGCAATGATCCCGTCCATCACCGTGCTCGGACTGGCGCTGGGCGATCTGCTTTACGGCGCCGTGCTGACCGAAACCGTCTTTGCCTGGCCGGGCATGGGCGCCTGGGTGGTGACATCCATTCAGGCGCTCGATTTCCCTGCCGTGATGGGCTTTGCCGTCGTCGTTTCGCTGGCCTACGTGCTGGTTAATCTGGTGGTCGATCTGCTTTATCTGTGGATTGACCCGCGAATCGGGCGCGGAGGTGCCGAATGATGTTAACGCAGGAAACGCCCGTCCCGGTGAAAACCGCCAGACAACGCATCAACTGGGCAAAGCTGTTCTGGATGCTGCGTCAAAGCCCGCTCACGATCGTTGGCGGCGTTATTATGATTGCGATGCTCTTCCTGATGGTGACCTCACCGTGGATTGTGCCCCATGACCCGAACGCGCTGGATTTGACCGCCCGCCTGCAGGCGCCTTCTGCGCAACACTGGTTTGGTACCGATGAGGTGGGACGCGACCTGTTCAGCCGCGTGCTGACGGGCAGCCAGCAGTCGATTACCGCCGGGCTGGCGGTCGTGGTGATTGCGGGTGGCATCGGTTCGCTGCTGGGCTGTTTGTCCGGCGTACTGGGCGGGCGCGGCGACGCCATCATCATGCGGGTGATGGACATTATGCTCTCGATTCCCTCCCTGGTGCTGACCATGGCGCTGGCCGCCGCGCTCGGGCCAAGCCTGTTTAACGCCATGCTGGCGATTGCGATTGTCCGCATCCCGTTTTACGTCCGCCTGGCACGCGGGCAAACCCTGGTGGTACGCCAGTTTACCTACGTTCAGGCCGCCCGCACGTTTGGCGCTTCCCGCTGGCATTTGATCCGCTGGCATATCCTGCGCAACGCCCTGCCGCCGCTGATTGTGCAGGCTTCGCTGGATATCGGCAGCGCTATTCTGATGGCCGCCACGCTGGGGTTTATTGGCCTGGGCGCGCAGCAGCCCACCGCCGAATGGGGGGCGATGGTGGCCGTAGGCCGTAACTACGTTCTGGACCAGTGGTGGTACTGCGCCTTTCCCGGTGCGGCGATTTTGATTACCGCCGTGGGCTTTAACCTGTTTGGCGACGGTATCCGCGATCTGCTGGATCCAAAGTCAGGAGGGAAACAGTAATGACCGAATCGGTACTTAATATTGAAGACCTGCATCTGAGCTTTCCGATTTTTCGCGGTGAGGTCCACGCGCTGAACCACGTCTCGCTGGAGATCAACAGGGGCGAAATTGTCGGCGTGGTGGGCGAGTCGGGATCGGGTAAATCCGTGACCGCCATGCTCGCCATGCGCCTGCTGCCGGAGGGCAGCTACCGTATCCATCACGGTCAGGTGAAATTACTCGGCGAAAACGTCCTGACGGCGTCCGAGAAGCAGCTTCGACAGTGGCGCGGTGCCCGAGTGGCGATGATTTTTCAGGAGCCCATGACCGCCCTCAACCCGACGAGGCGGATTGGCAAACAGATGGTGGAGGTGATCCGCCAGCATCAGCCGCTTTCGCGGCGCGAGGCGCAGCAAAAGGCAATAACCCTGCTGGAAGAGATGCAAATCCCGGACGCGAAGGCGGTGATGGAACGCTATCCGTTTGAACTGTCCGGCGGCATGCGCCAGCGGGTGATGATCGCCCTTGCCTTCTCCTGCGAGCCGGAGCTGATCATCGCCGACGAACCGACCACCGCGCTGGATGTCACCGTCCAGCTCCAGGTGCTGCGCTTACTGAAGCATAAGGCGCGGGCCAGCGGTACCTCGGTGCTGTTTATCAGCCATGATATGGCCGTGGTGTCGCAGCTTTGCGACAGAATGTATGTGATGTATGCGGGCAGCGTGATCGAGAGCGGTGCCACGCACACGCTGATCCACCGCCCTGTGCATCCCTATTCCATTGGCCTGCTGCAGTGCGCACCGGAAAACGGCCAGCCGCGTGACCTGCTTCCCGCCATCCCCGGGACGGTGCCCAACCTCAGCCAGCTTCCGCAGGGATGCGCTTTCCGCGAGCGTTGCTTTGCCGCCGGGGCGAAATGCAGCGAAACGCCGCGCTTACAGCCCACTGGCGCAGAAGGCCAACAGGCTGCCTGCTGGTATCCGCAACGGGAGAAACACCATGTCTGATGTACTGCTGGAACTGGATAGCGTGCACGTGAACTTTGCCGCGCGCAAAAACTGGCTGGGGCGCGTAACGGAGCAGGTCCATGCCCTCAACGGGCTCGATCTTCAGATCCGTCGGGGGGAAACGCTGGGCATTGTCGGGGAATCCGGCTGCGGGAAAAGCACGCTGGCCCAGCTGCTGATGGGCATGCTTAAGCCCAGCACCGGCGCATGCCAGCGTGCGCACCACGCGGGCGGCATGCAGATGGTGTTTCAGGATCCGCTCTCCTCGCTCGACCCGCGATTGCCGGTCTGGCGCATCATCACCGAGCCGGTGTGGGTGCAAAAACGCAGCAGCGAGCGCGAACGCCGTCAGCTGGCGGAGGATCTGGTGCTGCAGGTTGGTATTCGCCCGGAATATCTCGACAGGCTTCCGCACGCCTTCTCCGGCGGGCAGCGCCAGCGCATTGCCATTGCCCGGGCGCTCTCGTCCGACCCCGATATTATCGTGCTCGATGAACCCACCAGCGCGCTGGATATCTCCGTGCAGGCGCAAATCCTCAACCTGCTGGTGACCCTGCAACAGCAGCGTAATCTGACCTACGTGTTAATTTCGCATAACGTCTCGGTGGTCAGACACATGAGCGACCGCGTGGCGGTGATGTACCTCGGGCAGATTGTGGAGCTGGGCAGCGCCGTGCAGGTGCTTGGGGAGCCGCGCCATCCCTATACCCGTCTGCTGCTCGACTCGGTTCCCCACACCGGTGAACCGCTGGATGAAAATCTGGCGTTACGCAAAACGGAGCTTCCCGGCAACCGTCATCTGCCTGAAGGCTGTTTTTTCCGTGACCGTTGCCCGATGGCAACGCAGGGGTGTGAACGTCCCCAGCCGTTACAGCCCTCACGCGAGGGCCGTAACGTCCGCTGCTGGCGCAGTCTGGGTTAAATTTGCGCCATCCCGCCGTCCACAAACAGTTCGGTGGCGTTAATAAAGCTGGCCGCGTCGGAGGCCAGAAACGCCACCGCTTTACCCACCTCACCCGGCGCGCCTAAACGCCCCAGCGGTACCTGCGCGGCCAGCGCGTCGTACAGCCCCTGACGGTGTTCTTCCGGCACCAGATCGCCGAGACCTGGCGTTTTGATCGGACCCGGGCTCACCACGTTGACGCGGATCCCGCGGCCCTGCAAATCCAGCGCCCAGGAGCGGGCAAAGTTGCGCACAGCGGCCTTACTGGCGCTGTAGACGCTAAAGTTTGCCGTCCCTTTAATGGACACCGTCGAGCCAGTCAGAATAATCGACGAGCCGGTGGATAACAGCGGCAGCGCCTTCTGCACCGTGAACAGCACCCCGCGAACGTTGGTGCCAAAAATCCGGTCAAACTGCTCTTCGGTGATCGCGCCCAGCGGCAGCATATCGCCGCCACCCGCATTGGCGAACAGGATATCAAGACGGCCTTCTTCTTTTGCTATCCGGGCATAGACCTCATCCAGATCGGCAAGCTTTGAGACGTCAGCGCGAATGCCTACCGCGGTTGAAGCAATCTCTGCTACCGCGGCGTCAAGTTCGGCCTGACGACGCCCGGTGATGTACACCTTCGCGCCCTGCGCCGCCAGCTCCTGCGCCGTGGCAAGACCAATACCGGTACTGCCGCCAGTGACCAGTGCGATTTTTCCTGAGAGAGTCGTGTTCATGTCATTTACCTTTTGTTGGGTTTGCGTTGGACAAACTTTAGCCCTTGCGGCATTAGTGAAAAACAGGCAAAAATGAAAATGACTATTCACCCACAGAAATAATCAGAGGTCATCATGGACCAGTTAATGGCGATGCGCGCTTTTACGCGGGTAGTGGAGTCCGGCAGTTTTACCCGCGCGGCGGACTCTCTGAATATGCCGATCGCCACGCTGAGCAAGCTGGTTAAATCGCTTGAGGCGCACCTGGAGATACGCCTCCTGCACCGGACGACTCGCCGGGTGGTCGCGACGCCTGAAGGGATGGAATACTATGAAAAAGCGCTCAGGGTGCTGATTGATATCGAAGATATCGACACCTCGTTTCGCGTTTCCCGCGCGACGCCAAAAGGGCATTTGCGGGTTGACGTGGGTGGATCAACCGCCCGGGACGTGCTCATCCCCCTGCTGCCGGGTTTTATGCAGCGTTACCCGGATATCCGCATCGACCTTGGCGTGGCCGATCGTCCGGTCGATCTCATCAGCGGTAACGTAGACTGCGTGATCCGCGGCGGCCCGCTGGACGACTCGACCCTCATCGCCCGTCATCTCGGTAATGCCGAAATGGTCACCTGCGCAACGCCGGGTTACCTGAAAAATCATGGCATCCCGGCCTATCCGCAGGAGCTACGCAACGGCCACAAGCTGATTAGCTATCTCTCTCCCGTCACCGGACGGGCATTTCCGTTTCGCTTCAGACAGAACGGCGAGGCGCTGGAAATCAACATTCCGCACTATCTCGGCGTCAATGAAAGTAATGCCCATCTGGCGGCTGCCGTGGCGGGGTTGGGGATCGTTCAAACCTTTGAGTATTCGGTAAAGCCGTATTTGCAGGCGGAAACATTGACGGCGATCCTGGGCGACTGGCGCCCTGCCGCGTATCCGTTTCATGTCGTTTACCCACAGAACCGGCATTTGACGCACCGTCTGAAGGTGTTTATTGCCTGGCTGGCAGAGGTGTTTCCCGCCGCGCTGAAGGGGTAGCCGGGCGCGAACCCGGCTGTGGCTTAGTTAAGCTTATAGTCCAGCGTAATCTCAGCTTTCAGGAGCTGCGATACCGGGCAGCCCGCTTTTGCTTTCTGAATAATGCCATCGAACTGCTGAGGGGCAATGCCGGGAACGGTCACCTTGCTTTTCAGGGCAACCTTAGTAATGGCAAAGCCGCCGTCGGTTTTATCCAGAGAGACGTCCGCAGTGGTATCAATGGAATCGGCGGTATAACCCGCTTCCCCGAGCATCAGCGACAGCGCCATTGAGAAGCAGGCCGCATGTGCCGCGCCAATCAGCTCTTCGGGGTTGGTCCCCTTTTCGCCCTCAAAGCGGGTATTGAAACCATAAGGCTGTTGATTGAGAACGCCGCTCTCGGTGGAAACTGTTCCTTTTCCGCGCTTAATGTCGCCAGACCAGTGTGCCGAACCGTGCTTATGAATAGTCATTCTTGCTCTCCTTTTGGCTTACAAAGGGTTAAGTATAGACTACGCATCTGACCCACCCTGGAACACAGACAATTCCAGGACTTTCACCTGCTGTACCGACAAAAAGGATAATGATATGGCGCTAAAAATCAGGATGGCCGTTGCCGTAACCGCACTGGCTGTTTCGCTATCTTCACCGGCGAAAACACCGGAGAACTTTATCTATACCAGCTCGGGCGATCTCGGCGCGGCGTTTCCGCTTGTTGCGCGAAGCGACATCGGCGGCGTGCAGATCGTTTACAACTGGCGCTTGCTGGAACCCGAGAAGGACAACTATGACTTCTCGCGGATTGAACAGGATCTGGCGCACGTTAAGGCCGCCCGAAAAAAGCTTTTTATTCAAATTCAGGATCGTTTCTTTGAGCCGGACGCCCGCTACGTTCCGGACTATCTGATGCACGATAAGCGATACGGCGGCGGAATTGCGCCGCAGTTCGATAATCCAGGTGAAGGGAAGCCAGTCGGTTCAGGATGGGTGGCGCGTCAGTGGGATCCTGCCGTGCGCCAGCGCTACCAGGCGCTGCTGGCCGCCCTTGCGAAACGCTTTGATGGTGAGGTGTATGGGGTAAATCTGCCTGAAACCGCCATTGATATCGACGAAAAAAATCCCCCCGCCGGGTTTACCTGCGACAGCTATTTCGCGGGTGAAATGGAAAATCTGGCCTTCGCGCGGAAGGCTTTTCAGAAATCACATGTGGTGCAATATGTGAACTTCTGGCCGTGCGAATGGGATAATGACCACAACTACATGGGGCGTCTGTTTGCGTATGCCAGCGCCAACAATATCGGCCTCGGTGGGCCGGACATTGTTCCCAACCGCAAGGCACACATGAAGAATGCCTATCCCTTCTTCCATAAAAATAAACAAGTGCTGCCGCTCATCGCCATGGCGGTTCAGGAACCGACCCTGACCTATAAGAATCCTCAGACCGGTAAGCCCTTTACCAAAGCAGAGTTTGACCAGTTCGCTGAACGCTATCTCGGGGCCGATATTATTTTCTGGAGCACAACGTCTCCCTGGCTAAAGGCAAAGTAATCGCCTGCGCATCCCGCTCTTAAGCCAGGTAACGGGCCAGTTCGTCGAGGAACACGCGCAGCGCGGCAGGCTGATATTCCCGGGACTGATAAATGCCATGGATGGCAAGCGGTTTCGGCTCCAGTGCCTCGAGTACCGGCACCAGTAATCCCTTTTCCAGCGCAGCAGACGCTTCGCGCTCCGGCAGCATGGCGATACCGCAGTGCTTAATCGCCGCGTCCATCAACAGCGAAGAGATGCTGGCGCTCAGGTTGCCGCTGACGGCCACGCTCAGGCTTTCACCTTCCGGCGTCAGGAAGTGCCAGGACTGGCCGGCGAAAAAGCTGTAGTGCAGGCAGTTGTGCTGCGCTAAGTCTTCGGGGCTGACGGGGTTACCGTGCTGTGCCAGATACTCCGGCGAGGCGCAGAGCACCGAGCGACACTCCCCCAGCCGGCGGGCAATCATGCCGGGTTCGGGGTTGTCGGTAATGCGCACGGCGACATCAATGCGCTCTCCCACCAGGCTGACCGGGTGGTTATTCACGTCCAGCTCAATGCGCAGCTGCGGATAGCGCAAGAGCAGACCAGGCAGGACCGGCGCAATCAGATGCATGGCGGTAAAGTGCGCACAGGCCACCCGCAGCGTGCCGGACGGAAGATCTTTCTCCGACTGACCTTCAATTTCCTGCGAGATTTGCGAGAGCGTCCGCGTTTTTTGCAGCACCTTTTCCCCTGCCGCGGTCAGCGTCAGCTTGCGCGTGGAGCGGTTAACCAGCCGCGTTCCCGCCCACTTCTCCATTTGTTCAAGATAGCGGCTCACCATCGGTCGGGAAATGCCCAACGCGCGGGCTGCTGCGCTCAAACTTCCCAGCTCGCATATTCGGTTGTAGACCTGAGCGGCGATAACGCGATCCATATAAGCTCCATTTGCTCGATTTATGAAACTAAGCATGTCTTGTTTCAGGAATTCTGGCAAATGCGAATATCCGTACAATAGAGACATTCCTGAACAACAGAGACAACAGCATGAAACTCACTCACCTTGCCCTGCTTTCCACCCTTATCACGCCGGCTGTTTTTGCCGCGCCGTTGACCATTGATACCTATAACCCACAGGATAAAGGCATTTTCGCGGTATCCTCCACGCTGGTTTCCGGCCCGAAAGAGGCGGTGCTGTTTGACGCGCAGTTCAGCGTGAAAGATGGTGAAGCGCTGGTAGAGAAAATTCGCCGCAGCGGTAAAACCCTGAATAAGATTGTGATCACCTCCGGCGATCCGGATTTCTATTTTGGCCTGCAGCCGCTGGTCAAAGCCTTCCCGAATGCCAAAGTGGTGGCCACGCAGCACGTTGTTGACCATATTAAGGCCACCAAAGACGCCAAGCTCGCCTTCTGGGGACCGCAGATGAAAGACGGCGCGCCAACGGAGCTGGTCGTCCCGCAGGTGCTTGCCTCCACCACGTTCATGGTTGACGGGGAAAAGGTCGATATCGAACAGCCAGACAGCTATGCGGCCTATGTGTGGATCCCGTCAGCAAAAACGATCCTCGGCGGCACCGGGGTAGCCTGGGGTATTCACGTCTGGACGGCAGATACCCAAACCCCAGCAAGCCGCAAGCAGTGGCAGGAAACCCTGGAGAATATGGCCGCGCACAAACCAGAGCGCGTGATCCCGGGTCACTATCTTGGCACGCCACCCGCCGGGACTGGCGCGATTGATTTTACCCACGACTATCTGCATCGCTTTGAAAAGGCCTTGTCCACGCATAAAGATTCCGCAGGCGTCATCAGCACCCTGAAAAAACAGTATCCGGGTCTGGCGGAAGAGAGCTCACTGGAATTAAGCGCCAAAGTGAATACCGGCGAAATGAAGTGGTAATTTAAAATCTGCTCCTGCTATATTTCCGTGATAGCAGGAGCACCACCAAAATATCCCCGCCGTTCCCCGTCGAGTTGCCCACACATTTTAAAAGCGCATAAAAGCATGCACTTATGTCATTTTTATTTCTAAGATGAATCTGAGCCACAACCGGGAAAATATTTGCCATCCTGTTTATGAATTAAATTTTTGCGAGCCGTACCATTAAACAGACAACGACACGGAGGCAGCATGTTTACTTATTACCCGGCGAATACCACAGCAGCACAACCTGAACTCGTTAACGCGATTGCGCAGGGTCTTCACGCCGAGCACGGTGCTGTGACTGAAGATGACATTTTGATGGAACTGACTAAGTGGGTGGAATCCACAGATAATGACATCCTCAGTGACATCTACCAGCAGACCATTAACTACGTTGTCAGCGGGCAAAACGCACCTTTGTAAAAACCTGCTAAGCTGGATCAGCAACCTAAGGGGTTACATTTCGTTTGCGTAAGCAAACTGGTCCTTAAAACTATCAACAGGATTGAGGAGTTAACATGAAATCGAACCGTCAGGCACGCCATATTCTGGGACTGAACTACAAGCTTTCTAATCAGCGTAAAGTGGTGATTGAAGGCGACCATGAAACGCAGGTCACTCACACCACCGGCAGAAAACGCCACGCGGGCAAGTAAGTTCCAGACTGAGATCCAGAACACCATCGGTAATCCCGATGGTGTTTTTGTTTATGTGTTGCGGTAATTAATATTTAGCTCCTTTATAATACCGCCTGACCGCACCCCATCGCACAGGCCAGAAAGATGACAAACAGCAGTGTCAGGGACGGATCTTCATAAAAAGAGTGAGTGACATGGACAACAAACTGAAAAAACATCGTTCCTTATACATCCCATACGCCGGACCGGTTTTACTTGAATTCCCCCTGCTCAACAAAGGCAGCGCCTTCAGCATGGAAGAGCGCAGCAGCTTTAACCTGCTTGGCCTGCTGCCGGAAGTGGTTGAGACCATTGAAGAACAGGCGGAGCGCGCGTGGATCCAGTATCAGGGTTTCAAAACTGAAATCGACAAACACATCTACCTGCGTAACATTCAGGACACCAATGAAACCCTCTTCTATCGCCTGGTGCAGAACCATCTGGAAGAAATGATGCCGGTGATCTACACCCCGACGGTGGGTGCGGCCTGCGAGCGTTTCTCAGAGATCTACCGTCGCTCCCGCGGGGTATTCATCTCTTATCAGAACCGTCACAACATGGACGATATTCTGCAGAACGTGCCTAACCACAATATCAAAGTGATTGTGGTGACTGACGGCGAACGTATTCTCGGCCTCGGCGACCAGGGCATTGGTGGGATGGGGATCCCAATCGGTAAACTCTCTCTCTACACCGCCTGCGGCGGCATCAGCCCGGCGTATACCCTGCCGGTGGTGCTGGATGTCGGCACCAACAACCAGCAGTTGCTCAACGATCCGCTCTATATGGGCTGGCGCCACCCGCGTATTACCGACGACGAGTACTATCAGTTTGTCGACGATTTCATCCAGGCCGTGAAGCACCGCTGGCCGGACGTTCTGCTGCAGTTTGAAGACTTCGCGCAGAAAAACGCGATGCCGCTGCTGAACCGCTATCGCGATGAGATCTGCTCCTTTAACGATGACATCCAGGGCACCGCTGCCGTGACCGTGGGTACGCTTATCGCCGCCAGCCGCGCAGCCGGCAGCCAGCTGAGCTACCAGAAAATCGTCTTCCTGGGCGCAGGATCTGCGGGCTGCGGTATCGCCGAGCAGATTATCGCCCAGACGCAGCGCGAAGGCTTAAGCGAAGAGCTGGCCCGCTCCCGCGTCTTTATGGTTGACCGTTTCGGCCTGCTGACCGACGGTATGCCGAACCTGCTGCCGTTCCAGACCAGGCTGGTGCAGAAACGTGAGAACCTGAAAAACTGGGATACCAATAACGAAGTCCTTTCCCTGCTGGACGTGGTGCGCAACGTGAAGCCGGATATCCTGATCGGCGTTTCCGGGCAAACCGGTCTCTTTACCGAAGAGATTATTCGCGAGATGCACAAGCACTGCGAGCGCCCTATCGTGATGCCGCTTTCCAACCCGACCTCCCGCGTGGAAGCGACGCCGCAGGACATCATCGCCTGGACAGAAGGTAACGCGCTGGTCGCGACCGGCAGTCCGTTCGACCCGGTGGTGTGGAAGGATAAAACCTATCCGATTGCCCAGTGCAACAACTCTTACATCTTCCCTGGCATTGGTCTGGGCGTGATCGCCTCCGGTGCGTCCCGCATTACCGACGAAATGCTGATGTCGGCGAGCGAAACCCTCGCGGGCTACTCGCCGCTGGTCAACAACGGTGAAGGGCTGGTGCTGCCGGAGCTAAAAGACATTCACAAGGTGTCGCGCGCTATCGCGTTTGCGGTAGGTAAAATGGCGCAGCAGCAGGGCGTGGCGGTGAAAACTTCTGCCGACGCGCTGCAGCAGGCCATCGACGACAACTTCTGGATGCCGGAATACCGCAGCTATCGCAGGACGTCCATCTAAAACGTAGGCCGGGTCAGGCGCAGCCGCCACCCGGCAAATCGTTTGCACAGTGCCCGCTTGCCGGGCCAGAAAATCCCCGCTACACTCCTTTCATTCATTAACCCACTGAATATATAAGGAGGCCAATTATGCTGTACTGTGAAATTTTTAATTTTTCACATACTCTTGGTGATCGCACCAGCTCAAGCGTTATCGGTATCGTGCTGCGATAACTTCTGCTTGAGCGAAGACACCAACCCCTGAAATCCCTTCTCTCGGGCTTACTGAGTTATCGTCAGCGATGTTTGACGAGGCATAAACATGCCTGTAACTCTTGGGTAAGCAACAATGAGCACTTTACTCACTGCACAATCTTTACGCGTTGATACGGCGTTTGGCACGCTCTTCGACTCACTCTCCTTTACGCTGAAAAAAGGCGACCGCATTGGCCTGCTGGGCGACAACGGCTGCGGAAAAAGCACGCTGCTGAAGGTGCTGGACGGCACAGACTCCCCTGCCGTCGGAACGGTAGCGCTGGCCGGACAGTGCCTGATGGCACGTGTGGAGCAACATCTTCCGGACGCCATTTTCCCGCTAACCATGCTGGATGCCGTACTTGCGCAGTTACCTTTAGCTGAGCACGATAGCCTGCGGTGGAAAGCCGAAACGCTGCTGGCGAGCATGGGCTTCACGCCGCAGGATATGATGCTGCACGCGGCCACGCTCAGCGGCGGGCAACACACCCGCCTGCTGCTTGCACGGGCGCTGATTCATGACCCGGACCTGCTCCTGCTCGATGAACCCAGCAACCACCTTGATTTGCCGACCATGCTCTGGCTGGAGCACTTTTTACAGAACTGGTCAGGCAGCTTCGTGCTGGTCTCGCATGACAGACAGCTGCTGGATGCCGTCACTAACGGCAGCTGGATCCTGCGCGATAAAACGCTGCACTACTTCGCTCTTCCCTGCACGGCCGCCCGCAAGGCGCTGGAAGCAAAAGATGAAAGCGACGCGCAGCGCCACAAGGCAGAGCAAAAAGAGATCGACCGCGTGACCGCCAGCGCGAAGCGGCTGGCGACCTGGGGCAAGGTTTACGACAACGAAGACCTGGCCCGTAAAGCCAAACAGATGGAAAAACAGGTCGAACGGTTGAAGGAGAGCCAGACGGCGCTTACGGCAGGCAGCCAGTGGACGTTAACCCTGCGCGGCGACGCGCTGCGGGCAGACCGTTTACTGGAGATGCAAAACCTCGACGTGCCCCCTGCTCCTGGCCTGCCGGCCTTGTTCAGCATCGATGTGGCGCGGCTAAAAAGCGGCGATCGCGTGGCGATTGTCGGTCGTAACGGCTGCGGCAAATCGTCACTGATGAAGCTTATCTGGCAACAGTTTGCCAATGTGCTGATCCATGATGGCCTGAAGCTACACCCGCGCGTGTCGCCAGGCTATTACGACCAGACGCTTCATCAGCTTGCGGACAACGCCACGCTGCTCGACGCGCTGGAGCCTTTCGCACCGGATCCGCAGAACCGCAAAATGGCACTGATAAGCGCGGGTTTCCCGTGGGCGCGTCACGGGCAAACGGTCAGCACGCTCAGCGGGGGCGAACGCTCGCGCCTGCTGTTCGTTGGCCTGACGCTTGCCCGCTACAGCCTGCTGATGCTGGATGAGCCGACCAACCACCTTGACATGGAAGGCAAAGAGGCGCTGGCGCAAACCCTTCAGCAGTTCGAAGGCGGCGTTATGCTGGTCAGCCATGACCGTCAGTTAATTAGCCAAAGCTGCAACCGTTTCTGGCTGATTGAAGAGGGAAAGCTGAGCGAGTGGCACGATGCAGAAGCGGTGTTTGAGCGCCTGCGTGAAAGCGCGGGGCTGGTGACATCCACCGCACCTGTTATCGCCACTACGACGGTTCAATCTTCGCCGTATGACGATCTGCTCGAACGGCTGGTCGCGCTGGAAACGCTGCTGGAAGACGATCTGGCGCGTAAGCCAAAGCATCAGAAGCCACAGCTTCAGGCACAATGGCGTAAAGAGATTAAGGAGATAGAAGCACAGCTGTAAGTCTGCGCCCGGCGAGCATCTCGTCGGGCCAGTATTTTCCCCCTAAATTATTGGAGGAACGCCGTATTCTTAATCTGTAATCGAATCAAATGATGGCATTATGTTGCCGCAGCCTTGCATTACCAGGCTAATGTATCAATCCTTAAGGAGTACTACACCTGCTATGCAGATTCTTATCATGAACAAGGAGATACACATGAAGGCTGCTGTTGTCACTCAGGATCACCAGGTCAATGTCACTGAAAAAACCTTACGCCCGCTAAAGCACGGAGAAGCCCTGCTGAAGATGGAGTGCTGTGGCGTATGCCATACCGATCTTCACGTGAAGAACGGTGATTTCGGTGATAAAACCGGGGTTATCCTGGGCCATGAAGGGATTGGTATCGTAAAAGAAGTCGGCCCGGGCGTGAAGTCGCTGAAAGTCGGCGACCGCACTAGCGTGGCCTGGTTTTTTGAAGGCTGTGGTCACTGCGAATATTGTAATACCGGCAATGAAACCCTGTGCCGTGATGTGAAAAATGCCGGTTATTCCGTAGACGGCGGGATGGCGGAGGAGTGCATCGTCACCGCGGATTACGCGGTAAAAGTGCCGGACGGTCTGGATTCGGCGGCGGCCAGCAGTATCACCTGCGCTGGCGTTACCACCTACAAAGCGGTGAAGGTCTCTGGTATCAAACCGGGCCAGTGGATTGCAATCTATGGTCTGGGCGGGCTGGGCAACCTCGCGCTGCAGTACGCCAAAAACGTCTTTAACGCCAAAGTCATCGCCCTTGACGTTAATGACGAACAGCTGAAGCTGGCGGCCAGCATGGGTGCGGATTTAACCATCAACTCCCGCAGCGAAGATGCCGCTAAAATTGTGCAGGAGAAAACGGGCGGTGCGCATGCCGCAGTCGTCACTGCCGTCGCAAAAGCAGCATTCAACTCAGCCGTGGATGCCGTGCGTGCCGGTGGCCGCGTGGTCGCGGTTGGCCTGCCGCCGGAAGCGATGAGCCTCGACATTCCGCGTCTGGTGCTGGACGGCATTCAGGTGGTGGGTTCGCTGGTCGGTACCCGTCAGGATCTGCAGGAAGCCTTCCAGTTCGCCGCTGAAGGTAAGGTCGTGCCGAAAGTCACGATGCGCCCGCTGGAGGACATCAACGCCATCTTTAAAGAGATGGAACAGGGCCAGATTCGCGGCCGTATGGTGATCGACTTACGTTCATAACCGTGCATCTTTCATCACCGCTCCTCACCGGGGCGGTTTTTTTATAGCCACTTTCCGGCAATCCTTATCTTAATTCCTTTGTTCCCTTGTTTTCCCCCGCGCCCGATGATGAATCCGACGCTAACAAGAAGATAACAAAGGAATTCACCATGCAAACCCCATTTCGTCTGCCGCTGCTGACGGCGCTGATCCTGGCGACAACCGCAGCCTGGTCCGCTGATGCGCCCGTCAAAGGCGGCACGCTGATTTATCTGGAGCAACAGGCGCACACCAACCTCTATCCGCCTGCCGGTGGTTTTTACCCGAACGGCGGCATTCTGAATCAAATCACCGATAAACTGACGTGGCAGAACCCAAAGACGCTGCAGGTGGAACCCTGGGTAGCAGAAAGCTGGACCACCAACGCCGATAAAACCGAATACACCTTTAAACTTCGTCCCGGCATCACCTTCTCCGACGGCACGCCGCTGGACGCCAACGCCGTGGCGAAAAACTTTGATACCTACGGTTCAGGCAATAAGGCGCAGCGCCTGCCGGTGTCAGAAGTGATCAATAACTACGACCGTAGCGAAGTCATCGACCCGCTGACCGTGAAGTTCTACTTCAAAAAACCGTCGCCGGGGTTCCTGCAAGGCACCGCCACCATTGGCTCGGGTCTGGTCTCGCTCAGCACGCTGAAGCGCAACTTCGAAGAACTAGGGGATGCCCGCCACATCATTGGTTCCGGCCCGTTTGTCGTGAAGGACGAGAAGCTGGGTCGTGAAGTGACGCTCGAAGCACGCAAAGACTACCAGTGGGGACCGAAAAATCTGCCACAACAGGGGCCAGCCAATCTCGATGGCATTAAGTTTATCGTGACCCAGGAAGACAGCGTGCGCGTCGGCGCCCTGCTGGCCGGCCAGGCCGACTTTATTCGCCAGGTGCAGGCGTATGACGAAAAGCAGGCTACAGACCAGGGCTATAAGATCTACGCGGCCCCGACGCGCGGGGTGAATGACAGCATCAGCTTCCGCCCGGATAACCCGCTGGTCTCCGATATCCGCGTACGCCAGGCGCTGCTGCATGCCACCAATGCAAAACAGGTGGTCGAGACTCTCTTCTCGGCCAACTATCCGCAGGCGAAGTCAGTGATTGCTGATTCCGCCGCAGGCTTTGTCGACCTCAGCGACAAACTGACCTTTGACCCGGCAAAAGCCAACCAGCTGCTGGACGACGCGGGCTGGAAAGCAGGCAGCGACGGGATCCGCACCAAAGACGGCCAACGTCTGGCACTGACGGTGTATGAATCCCTGCCGCAGCCGCAAAACAAAGAGGTGCTGCAGCTGGTTGCCCAGCAGTGGCGGCAGGTGGGCGTGGCGCTGAGCGTCAAAGCCGGTGACGCAGGCAGCCGCACGCTGGATAACCTTGACCCGCTGAAAACCCCGTTAACCGTCTCCGAAGTGGGCCGCGCCGATCCTGACGTGGTGAAAAGCATGTTCTACCCGGCTAACCGCGACGCGCTGCTGCAAAAAGGCGGATCCAGCGACAAGGTCAAAAACTTCCGTGACGACAAGCTGAATGAACTGCTGGTGAACATTTCTGCTGAGGTCGATCCGCAAAAACGTCTGCAGCTGGCGGGAGACGCCCAGCGCTACCTGCTGGATAACGCCTACGTCATTCCGATTTTCGAAGAGCCGCAGGTCTTTGCCGGTGCGCCGTGGCTGAAAGGCGTCAATTTTGAAGCGGTAGGCCGCCCGTCGTTCTACGGCGCGTGGATTGAGAAACACTGAGGAGCTGACGATGCGCCACGCACTTCTTCAACGCTTTGGGCACGGGCTGCTGGTGCTGTGGGCCGCCTTTACCCTCTCGTTCGTGTTGCTCCAGGTGCTGCCGGGCGACGCGGTGCTGATTAAATTTCAGAACCCGGACCTGGGCTTAAGCCCGGCGCAAATCGAGGAGATGCGCGTGGCCTACGGCGCGGACAGCCCGCTGTGGCAGCAATACGGCCACACGCTGCTGGCGATGCTGCGCGGGGATTTCGGCTATTCGTTACAGGCCGGAGTGCCGGTCAGCGAGCTGATTGCCAGCAATCTGCCGGATACCCTGAGTCTCGCCCTGCCCGCGTTTGTACTGGCGGTCCTGCTGGCATTTGCGCTGGCCTTTGCATCGCGTCTGCCAGGGCTGCGCTGGCTGAGCAATACCCTCCAGTCACTGCCGGTCCTGTTTATCTCCTTACCGACGTTCTGGCTGGGGATTGCCCTCATCCAGCTCTTCTCTTTTCAGCTGCGGCTGATCCCGGTGATTAACCCGACGCCTCTGCAGGGGCTGATCCTGCCGATCGTGACAGTCGCGATCCCTATCTCCGCCCCGCTGGCACAAATTCTGATGCGCAGTCTGGACCAGGTAGCGACGCAGCCGTTTGTCGCCGTCGCCCGGGCCAAAGGGCTGAGTGAAACCGCCGTCCTGTGGCGTCACGTTACTGGCAACGCCCTGCTGCCGGTCCTGAATATTGCCGGGCTGCTGCTGGGCGAGCTGATTGCCGGGGCGCTGATCACGGAAACCGTTTTTGGCCGCAGCGGGCTCGGGCAGCTGACCCAGCAGGCGGTGAATAACCAGGATATCGCGGTGCTTCAGGCAGTGGTGATGATTTCCGCCCTCGGTTTTGTCCTGATCAATCTGCTGGTGGATCTGCTGATGCCGCTGCTGGATCCCCGTCTGCAAACCGTTACCGGAGGTGCATCATGAGTCTGGTCGATTACGCTGCCGCCGCGCGAAAACGCGTTCCAGCGTGGCAGGGAGTGGAATGGCAACCGGGGCTGTGGCTGGCATGGGGGGTGATTATACTCGCCGCTTTTGCCGCCGTGGCGCCCGGCCTGTTAACCCACTACAGCCCGATTGAGGGCATCGCCGGCGCACAACGCCTGGCGCCGCAGGCGGGACACTGGCTCGGCACCGATCAGCTTGGCCGCGATGTTTACACGCGTATTGTCTATGGTGCATCACACTCTCTGAGCGCGGCGCTGGCCGCCGTGACGATGGGTCTGCTGGTCGGTACAGGCTTAGGGGTGATTGCCGGGGCGTTCGCCGGACGCGTTGAGTCGCTGCTGATGCGCTTTGTCGACGTGCTGCTGTCCATCCCGTCTCTGCTGCTCTCGCTGACGGTGATTATTCTGCTCGGATTTGGCACCGTTAACGCCGCGATTGCCGTCGGCGTGGCCTCCATTGCCAGCTTCGCCCGCCTCGCGCGCGGTGAAGTGGTGCGCATCCGGCACACGGATTATGTCGAAGCGGCGTTTGGCAGCGGCGGGACGTTTTTCGCCGTGCTGTGGCGACACATCCTGCCCAACGCGTTAACCGCCGTCCTCGCCTTTGCCACGCTGCAGTTTGGTCAGGCCATCCTGGCGCTCTCCACGCTGAGCTTTCTCGGCTACGGCACCCCGCCGCCGGTGCCGGAATGGGGCTTGCTGATTGCCGAAGGTCGTAACTATCTCTCTACCGCCTGGTGGCTCACCACCTTCCCCGGCGCGGTCGTCATTGCCGTGGTGCTGGCCACCAACCGTATTAGCCAACAGTTCAGCGGAGGTCGCAAATGAGCGTGCTCTCAGTAGAAAATTTGACGATCAGCTACCGTACCGCTCGCCAGTGGCGAGAGGTGGTGCATAACGTCAGCTTCACGCTCGGGCGAGGGGAAATGCTGGCGTTTGTCGGCGAATCCGGATCCGGCAAAACGACCACGGCGCAGGCGATCATTGGCCTGCTGGCCGATAACGCCCGGCGCGATGCGGGAAAAATATCGCTCAACGGCGAGGAGATTAGCCGATGGTCCGCTAAGCGTCTCGATACCCTTCGCGGGGCGCGAATTAGCCTGGTGCCCCAGGATCCGGGTAATTCGCTCAACCCGGTGAAAACCATCGGTGCGCAGGTCGGAGAAATCATTCAGCTCCACCAGAAAGTGACCCGCGCCGAGCGCGACGAGCAGGTGCTCGCCCTGCTGACAAAGGTCGGCCTGAGCCACCCCGAACAACGCATGACGCAGTATCCCCATCAGCTCTCCGGCGGAATGAAACAGCGCGTGTTGATTGCCATCGCCATTGCCCTGCGCCCGGATGTGATCGTGGCCGATGAGCCCACCAGCGCGCTGGATGTGACGGTGCAAAAACGCATTCTCGATCTGCTGGATATTCTGCGCCGGGAATCAGGTACCGCCGTTCTGTTTGTCACCCACGATCTGGCGCTGGCTGCACAGCGCGCGGACAGGCTGCTGGTTTTTCGCGATGGCGAGGTTCAGGAGCACGGCAACACCACCGATATCGTCCGCACGCCGCAGCACGCTTACACCCGTCAGTTGTTGAGCGATCTCCAGGGCCAGCGCCTGACCATCGCCCCGGTGGCCGGCCGCCCGCTTGCTTCACCGACCATTCGCGCCCGCGCCATCAGCAAACAATTCTCCCTGGGCAAAGGTCATCAGCTTCAGGCGCTGGATCGGGTGACGTTTGACGTCAGGCGCGGAAGCACGCATGCGCTGGTCGGTGAATCCGGCTCCGGGAAAACCACCCTCGCCCGTATTTTGCTGGGTTTTGAACAGGCAGACAGCGGACAGGTCATCATTGATGATATTGATGCCACCGCGCTCAGCCGCGAGGCCCGCCGTCAGCTGCGCCAGAAGATCCAGTTTGTCTACCAGAACCCGTTTGCCTCTCTCGACCCACGTCAGACGCTGTTTGAGATCGTCGAAGAGCCCCTGAAGAACTTTTCTCGCCTCAGTAAGGCGGAGCGAAAGGTCCGGGTAGAGACAGTGGCGCAGCGGGTTGCCCTGCCCGTCGATATCCTGAGCCGCCCCGCCCGGGAACTTTCAGGCGGGCAGCGTCAGCGCGTTGCCATCGCCCGGGCGCTGATCCTGGAGCCGACCATTCTGGTGCTGGACGAAGCCACCTCCGCGCTGGACGTCACCGTGCAGGCGCAGATCCTGGCTCTGCTTCAGCAGTTGCAGCAGCAACTGGGATTAACCTACCTCTTTATCACGCACGATCTGTCAACCGTCCGTCGCATCGCCCACAGCGTCACGGTGCTGCGCAGCGGTCAGGTGGTTGAACAGGGCGACGTCGGAACCTTATTCGCGTCGCCGCAGAACGATTATACCCGCGAGCTGATTGCCGCCATTCCCCATTTTTCACCCGCTACGGAGGAGTTCGCATGACGCGAAAACGCCTGGGATTTTTCACCCGCCTGCTTGACGACGCTACGCCGAAGGAGCGCTATCGTCTGGCAACTGAACAGATCCGCCACGCCGAACGCCACGGTTTTGACAGCGCCTGGATTGCGCAGCACCACTTCCACGAAAGTGAAGGCGGCCTGCCGTCGCCGCTGCTGTTTCTGGCGCACGTAGCCGCGCATACCGAAACCATCCGCCTGGGCACGGCCATCATTACCCTGCCGATGGAAAACCCGCTGCGCGTCGCAGAAGATGCCGCCGTGCTCGATTTACTCGCCAATGGCCGCCTTGAAGTCGGTTTTGGTTCGGGTGGCACACCGACCTCATTTCTGCCGTTCGGCCTGACGTTTGAGGAGCGCGGCGCGGCCTTTGCCGACCATTTGCATGTGATCCAAAGCGCCTGGCGCGGGGATTCACTCACCCATCCGGATAACCACCTTTACCCGCCTGCGCCACAGCTTGCTGACCGTATCTGGATTGCCACCTTCTCTGTTGACGGAGCCGTTCGCGCCGCGCAGGCTGGACACGGTTTAATGCTCTCGCGCACGCAGCCGCGCCCGGCCGATCGGCTGGATTTAACGCTCGACGAGATCCAGAACCCGATTGTGGATGCCTACCTCGATGCGCTGCCTGCGGGCATCGCACCGCGTATTCTGGCCTCCCGTACGGCGTTCATTGCCGACAGCGACGACTATGCGCTCAAGGTCGCAGCGCCGGGCCTCACGAAACAAGCCCAGCAGCATCGCGCTGCCGGTCACACGGTTAAAGGTGACAGTGTCACCGACTATCGCCGTCAGTTTGACGCCCATATTGGTTCGCCCGATACGGTGCTGCATTCACTGAATGCTGATTCCATTCTCAGGCGCGCCACGGATATCTCATTCCAGGTCCATTCGGTCGAACCCACGCATCGCGACACGCTGCGGTCCATCGAACTGATCGCCGAACGTATTGCCCCCCACATCCTTTGAGGAGACACCTATGTCATTAAGTCAGGACATTCACGCCGAGCTGGCGGAAATTAAACCCGGTTCCCCTCTGGCTGAGGCGCGCGCCACGCGGGATGCCGCCACGCGCCACGCGCAGGGCAGCTACGAAATCCTCTTTAGCCAGCAGGATGATGATTTTGCACTCGACGAGCGTTTCGCCGTGGCGGCGAAAGTTGCCAGGTGGCACAGCGCGGAGGCGCTGGCCGCGCACTATGCGGGGTTTGGCCTGGCCGACCCCACCTCAGAACGCCTGACCCCGGCGCTGAATTTCGCGCGGCTGCTGACGTTCTCCCCCGTCGAAGCGACGCCTGCAGCGTTAAAGGCGCTGACCCAGGCGGGATGGAGTAAGGAAGGCATTGTTACCCTGGCGCAGCTCGTCGCGTTTGTGAGCTTCCAGAGCCGACTCATCACCGGGCTGCGGCTGCTGAACGACAAGCCCGTCGCCAAAAGCGATGCGCCGGTGGCGGCAGGCATCTGGCACACGACCGCAACAACGGTCACCGGAAAGGCGGCCCCCGTCGCGTTTACCCAACAGGAGCTGGGATGGGAGCCGTGGATAGCGGCCAAACCACTGGCGGACTTCCGTGACGATGAGGTTGCCATCCTGACGAAATTTGGTCATATCGATTCCGACTACTTCCGCCTGCTGGCGCGCAACCTGCCGGTGCTTGAACAGCGCACACTGACGGATAAAGGGATTTTTTATACATCGGGGGGATTGCCGCGCGCCGAGCGCGAGCTGGCCGCAACGGTAGCCAGTAAAATTAACGGCTGCATTTACTGCGCATCTGTCCATGCGCGTAAAGCCAGCCAGCTGTCAAAGGATGACGCTGCGGTAGAGGCGCTTCTGGCGGTGCGTCCGGGGCAATCCCTCAGCGAGGGGCAATCTGCTCGCTGGCAGGCGGAAATCAATTTTGCGGCGGCGCTGTCGGTCACGCCGCCTGCCGCCACGCCGTTGCACCTGGCCGCGCTGGAAAAAGAGGGGCTGGATACCTTAGCGCAGCTTGATCTGGTGCAGTCCGCAGCGTTCTTCGCCTGGGCCAACCGCCTGATGCTGACCCTGGGTGAGCCCTGGCTTTCCTGAAACCTGTCAGGCTAGCGCGCGAGCGTTAGCCTGAGCCCGTCTGGCCCGCAGGTGACCGTAGATCAGCAGTGCACTCATGGCCGAGAAAGAGAGTATTGCCGCCGGCAGCGTGACGTAACGCCAGCTAAAGCCGAGGGTTATCATCATCCCGCCAAAATACGCGCCAATCGCACTGCCGAGATTAAACGCCATCTGCCCCCCTGCCGCACCCAGCATCTCACCGCCCTTCGCATTTTGCAGTAGCAGAATTTGTAGCGGCGCAGAGAGTGCGAACAGCCCGGCACAGCAGATAAAGCCCATGACCAGCGAGGCCGTTTTCAGTTCGCCAAAGGCGAAAAGCAGCAGCAGTGAGGCGACAATCACCATGTCGGTGGTGGCCGCAATGCGCAGCGGGCTAAAACGTCCCGAGAGTTTACCGCTCAGCAGATTGCCTAACACCATGCCAAGCCCCATCAGCATCATGATGGCCGTCATCATCCCTTCTGAATAACCGGAGACGTTGACCATAAACGGCTTAACGAAGCTGAACCACGCAAACACCCCGGCGTTGCCAAACATGGTGGCGGCAAAAATCAGCCAGGGTTCTGGTTTTTTCAGAAAGTGGAACTGCTCGGTCAATTTAATTTCTGATGTGTCGTGGATGTCCGGCACCCAGAGCAGAACCGAGAGGATCACCAGCGCATCGAACACGGCAATCAGAAAAAAGGTATAACGCCAGCTGAACTGGTGCCCGAGCCAGGTCCCCAGCGGAACGCCCACCAGGTTGGCCACGGTCATACCGGCGATCATCCCCGCCACCGCGACCGTCACCTTACCCGGTGGCGCAATTTTGGAGAGGATAATCGCCCCGACGCCAAAAATGGCCCCGTGGGGAAAACCGGAAATCAGCCGTCCCAGCGCCAGCCAGAAGTACGACGTGGAAAACGTAAACAGGGCATTTCCGACAGCGGACATCGCCACCAGAAACAGCAGCGTGGTTTTTAACGAGAACTTGCCTGAGAACAGCGCCATAATCGGGGCGCCAATCACCACACCGAAAGCATAGAACGAGATCATATTCCCGGCGGAGGGAATCGAAATACCGGTGTCATGTGCCAGTTCGGTGAGCACGCCCATAAGGCCAAATTCAGCCATCCCCAGGCCAAATGTGCCAAGTGCCAACGAAAAAATTGTCTTTTTCATACTTCAACCACTGGTTAATCACTCGCGACGGGCATTATTGAATAATCTTGTATGGTGAGCCAGTTCAAATCCGTTGGCTGACAGGTTAATCCATTAATTCAGGTAAGGTTGTGAATACCGTTAGCCCAAAACAACGATGCCAAGCCGCTCCATCAGTTGGGCAATCTGATAGCTGTCAAGTTTGACACCCTGCAAATCAATACCACGCACGTCCAGTTCACCCAGTTCTGAGTTGGTCAGATCGCAGTGGGTAAAATTGGCTGCTCGCCAGTCAAAAGATGAGAACTCGCCCCCCGACATATCCGAGCCGCTGAAGGTGGCACCGAGTATTTGCGCACCGTTCCAGCGGTTTTCCCACAACTCGCATTTTTCCAGAACCACCTTCGAAAAATTGGCATAGCTCAGGTTGTTTTTTGTTATGTAAGCACTGCAAAACCAGGTACGCGTAGTGATCATGTTCATAAAACTGGCCCCGCGAAAATCAGCCCCTTGCGCCCTGCATTCACGGATTTCGATACCTAATGCATTCGAATGCCTGAAATCCGCCATCGATAAATCGCAGCTTTTGAAAATAGCATCTTTAAGTTGCGCCCGAGTAAACTTACCGCCCTGCTGGCTTTCCCGGTCATAGAACTGACAGCCGATAAACTCAGTGCTGGTTAAATCCGTGCCTGAAAAGTCGCAGTTACGAAAGATTGCATTCTCTATTTTCTCGCCGGTAAAACGAGTACGACCGATTTTTTCGCCCTCAAAAATCAATGCCATCACACCCACCTGTTTATTTATACAGTACACCTCACCATTCTAACCCGTTACCTGATGAAGGGAAACACGCTTATCAGACACACATGTCAAAAATTCCCGCGAAGGTTGCAGGTCAGCATTACACTTCAAAGTGTTAGTTCCTTCTAAGCACATCACCCGATCCGGAGATGAGGATTATCATGGGAAACGCAAAACAGAATAAAACCAAAGCAGTGACCGTGACCAAAGCGAGCGTAGATAGCATGGTTAAACCCGTGCTGAAGACCAAAGAGTACGAAAAAGAGCTACGTCGCCTGCACGTGGAACTGGTTAAGCTCCAGCAGTGGGTCGTCGCCAAAGGACTCAAAGTGTGTATTGTTTTTGAAGGACGCGACGGCGCCGGTAAAGGCGGTACCATTAAAGCAATTACCGAGCGCGTCAGCCCTCGAGTATTTCGCGTTGTTGCGCTGCCTGCCCCAACTGAAAAAGAGAAAAGCCAGCTCTACTTCCAGCGCTATGTGCCACATCTGCCTTCGGCTGGCGAAATCGTGATATTCGATCGCAGCTGGTATAACCGCGCGGGCGTGGAACGGGTGATGGGGTTCTGCACTGAGGAACAGGTAGAGAAATTTTTGGACGGCACGCCGGTGATGGAAAAAGCGATGGTGGATGCCGGCATTATTCTGCTGAAATACTGGCTGGAGGTGACGCCTAAAGAGCAGGAGCGCCGCCTGCGCGACCGTATTAACGATGGCCGTAAAATCTGGAAGCTTTCACCGATGGATATTAAATCCTTTAACCTGTGGGACGAGTACACCCGCGCACGCGACGCCATGTTTGAAGCCACCGATACCGCCTGGGCGCCGTGGTTTGTGGCGCGTTCAGAGGATAAAAAACGCGTGCGCCTGAATATTATTTCGCACCTGCTTTCGCAGATTCCGTATAAAGAAATACACGTAGACAAGGTGGATTTACCGAAACGCAAAATCGGTAAAGTCAAACCCACAAAATACCCGTTCCGGTATGTGGAAGAGCGGTTCTGAAATTACTGGAATAGGCCTCGCAGAATGTAGATTGCCAGGGGATACAGTATTGTTTTTTGTTGGCTGCGGTTGATAATAACCGCACCAACAAAGGAGATACTATGACATACCCAGCAGACCACACCCCCTCCCAACGCATCAAATCGACAAAACCGTCGAGCCACACCCCGGCAGACTCTGCTGACCTGCATCAGCCATCAGAAGCGGATCGTTCATTTATTCGGTCAATGAATGAGTTTGTCAAAAAACATGGAACCATTACTGATGATGAGTTCTTCAGGGTGCTTTAATGCTGAGACAATTTAATGTTTACCGTAATACATCTGCGGCTACCCGGGACAAGCTTCCCTACTATATGCTCATTCAGGATAATTGCTATGATGATCTTGCCACACGCGTAATTGTGCCGCTCGCGAGAAATAATAAGTTACCGTTATGGCAGAGCCATCTGGCTCCATGCGTAAATATCGATTTTGAAACGTTTCTGATTTATTCGCCAATGATAACCAACCTTAGCAACAACAAAATTAATCCTAAAGACTTTGTTTGTAATTTACGCAACGCACGTCATGACGTTATAGCGGCAGTTGATAGTTTATTGACTAACACATGACGCCAGCCGGTCAGGCATTTGCCCTGTCCGCGCAAGTGCAGCGCCGCCGGGCAAAGCCGACGGCGCAGGACTCACTTCATTCCTTCCGTACTTTCCTGTTTCGCTTCCAGACGTTCCACGTCATGATACCAGCGCGGGTGGTGTTTCTGCGCCCAGCGGCGGCTCACCTTCCCTTCAATCATTCCTTTAATCGATCCTTTCACCCAGAACGCCATATACATATGGATCAGGATGGCGTGGATCAGAATGATGGCCGATGTGGCGTGGATCAGCAGCGCGTAGCGAATCACCTGAATCGGGAAATAGTGCGCAAAATACGGACGCCAGATAATCACGCCGGTCACCAGCAGCACAAAAATCATGCTCATGATGGTCCAGAACATCATCTTCTGCCCGGCGTTGTATTTCCCCACCTTCGCGACTTTATGCTCGTTACCCTTCAGGACTTCGACGATCCCTTTCACCCACGGGATATCCTGCTTGTCCGGGATGTTATGGTGGACAAAGCGCACGAACATAAACATCAGCACCACGAAAATCAGCACGCCGAAGAACGGGTGCAGAATGCGTCCCATCTGCGGGGTACCGAAGGTTTCGGTCAGCCACTGCAGCGTCGGGAAAAAGAACGAAATCCCGGATACTGCCACCAGGAAGAAGCAGATCACCACCGTCCAGTGACAGGCGCGGTCGATAAACTTCGTGCGCACAATCATTTTCGACTTACTCATGGTGTTCCTCCTCCTCGTCGTCATCCACCTCTTTGTTTGGCCCGATACCGATGTAGTGATAAATCAGCCCCGCAAAGGTAGCGATAAAGCCTGCCGCGGAGAGTGGTTTAAGCGCGCCTTTCCACAGGTTGATGGAGGTATCGATCGCCGGATCCTTCGGCAGGTTGTGGTACAGCTCCGGCTGGTCGTTATGGTGCAGCACATACATCACATGCGTACCACCCACGCCCTGCGGGTTGTAAACGCCCGCATTGTCATACCCGCGCGCTTTCAGCTTGTCCACGCGTTCTTGCGCCACATCGAGCATCTCTTTTTTGGTCCCGAAGTGGATCGCGCCGGTTGGACAGGTCTTGACGCAGGCAGGCTCCTGTCCGACGCTAACGCGGTCCACGCACAGGGTGCATTTGTATACCCGGTTATCCTCTTTATTGAGGCGCGGGATAGTAAACGGACAGCCCGCGATGCAGTAGCCGCAGCCGATGCAGTTGTCCTGCTGGAAGTCGACGATCCCGTTTGCATACTGAATAATCGCGCCGGCAGACGGGCACGCCTTCAGGCAGCCCGGATCTTCACAGTGCATGCAGCCGTCTTTGCGGATGAGCCACTCCAGCCTGCCGTTCTGGTCGGTTTCGCTAAAGCGCATTACCGTCCAGGATTTGGCGCTCAGATCCGCCGGATTGTCGTAGACCCCAACGCAGTGCCCCACCTCGTCGCGGATATCGTTCCACTCCGAGCAGGCCACCTGGCAGGCCTTACAGCCCACGCAGGAGGAGACGTCGATAAGCTTGGCGACTTCTGCCTTGTAGTCCCGCGCGCGGGGCGCGGGAGTTATCGGGTTAGTCGCGGAGCGTTTGATAACGTCTTGTGTTTCCATCGCCATTGAATCGCTCCTTACGCTTTCTCGATGTTGACCAGAAACGCCTTGTACTCTGGCGTTTGCGAGTTGGAATCGCCGACGTTTGGCGTCAGGGTATTGGCGATATAGCCTTTCTGCGCCACCCCTTCAAAGCCCCAGTGCAGAGGGATACCGACGGTTTCCACCTGCTGCCCGTGCACGTTCAGACTTTGAAGACGACGGGTCACCACCGCCGCGGCGCGAATAAAGCCGCGCTTGCTGCTTACCGTCACACGGTCGCCGTTGGCAATGCCTTTCGCCTTCGCCAGCGTCTCGCTGATCTCCACAAACTGTTCCGGCTGCGCGATAGCGTTAAGCCGCGCGTGCTTGGTCCAGGTATGGAAATGCTCGGTCAGGCGATAGGTCGTCCCTACGTACGGGAACTTGTCCTTTTTGCCTAAGCGCAGGACGTCATCTTCGTAAATACGCACTACCGGGCTGGAGATGACGTTTGGATGCAGCGGGTTCGTACCCAGCGGCGTTTCCATCGGCTCGTAGTGCTCCGGGAACGGCCCTTCTGCCAGTTTGTTGAGGGCAAACAGGCGTCCCAGCCCTTCCGGCTGCATGATGAACGGCCCGGTATTGCTGCCCGGCGCGGCGGTGTTGTAGTCCGGGATATCGTTCCCCGTCCACTTCGCCCCGTTCCACTGGATCAGCATGCGTTTTGGATCCCACGGCTTGCCGTTGATGTCTGCCGAGGCGCGGTTGTACAGCACGCGACGGTTCAGCGGCCACGCCCATGCCCAGCCCAGCGTATTGCCCAGCCCGGACGGGTCAGCGTTGTCGCGGTTGGCCATCTGGTTGCCCTGCTCCGTCCAGCTGCCGGTGTAGATCCAGCAGGACGACGCCGTCGTGCCGTCGTCGCGCAGCAGCGCAAAACTGTTCAGCAGCTGGCCTTTCTTAGCCACCAGCGTACCGTTAGCATCATAGAGATCCGCCAGCGCGACACCGTTGTTCTCTTTGGCGACTTCCTCTGACTCGGGACGATCAGGCTGCTTGTAGTGCCAGCTCATCTTCAACAGCGGCTCAGCACCTTTGCCGCCTTCGGTGCGGTACATTTCGCGCAGGCGATGATAAATCCCGGCCAGGATCTCGCCGTCGTTACGCGCTTCGCCCGGTGCGTCCTGGCCTTTCCAGTGCCACTGCAGCCAGCGACCAGAGTTAGCAATGGAACCGTCTTCTTCTGCAAAGCAGGTGGAAGGCAGGCGGAACACTTCGGTCTGGATCGACGCCGGATCGACATCGTTTGATTCCCCGTGGTTCTGCCAGAAGGTGGAGGTCTCGGTCACCAGCGGATCGATAACCACCATGTACTTCAGCTTGCTCAGGCTGCGAACGACTTTGTTTTTATCCGGGAACGAAGCCACCGGGTTAAAGCCCTGGCAGATATAGCCCGTGACGTTGCCCTTATCCATCATGTTGAAATACTTAATGACGTCGTACGCCTGGTCCCACTTCGGTAACCACTCAAAGCCCCAGTCGTTCTCCTTCTGCGCCGCATCACCGTAGAAGGATTTCATCAGGCTGACGTAGAACTTCGGATAGTTGCTCCAGTAGTTCACCTGGTCCGGCAGCGTCGCTTTTGGTGTATTGGCCTCAAGATACGTTTGCAGATCCGCCTGCTTTTCAGACGGCAGCGTCAGGTAGCCCGGCAGGCTGGTCGACAGAAGGCCGAGGTCAGTCAGGCCCTGGATGTTGGAGTGACCGCGCAGCGCGTTTACGCCGCCGCCTGCCATGCCCATATTGCCGAGCAGCAGCTGGATCATCGCCATGGTGCGGATGTTCTGCGCGCCGACGGTGTGCTGCGTCCAGCCCAGCGCATACAGGAACGTCGTGGTTCTGTCGGCGGCACTGGTGGAGGCCAGCACTTCACACACCTTCAGGAAGTCCGCTTTCGGCGTACCGCAGACGTTCTCCACTACGTCTGGCGTATAGCGTGAAACGTGCTGCTTCAGCAGATTCCACACGCAGCGCGGATGCGTCAGCGTTTCGTCACGCAGCGCATAGCCGTTTTCATCGAACTGATAATTCCAGGATGATTTATCGTACTGGCGTTTTTCGGCGTCATAGCCGCTAAAAAGCCCGTCATCGAAGGCAAAATCATCCCGCACCAGCAGGTTCGCATTGGTGTAGTGCTTAACGTATTCCGCGTTAATTTTGTTGTTTTCGATCAGATACAGCAGTACCCCAGACAGGAACGTAATGTCCGTACCGGAGCGGATTGGCGCATAGATATCGGCCACCGATGCCGTACGCGTAAAGCGCGGATCGACGACGATAAGCGTCGCATCATTGTTGTTTTTCGCTTCCATCGCCCAGCGGAACCCGACAGGGTGCGCTTCCGCGGCATTACCGCCCATCACCACCACGACGTTAGCGTTTTTGATATCAACCCAGTGGTTGGTCATAGCACCGCGACCAAATGTTGGAGCAAGACTTGCTACCGTTGGTCCGTGTCAGACGCGCGCCTGGTTGTCTACCGCCAGCATGCCGAGCGAGCGCACAAATTTTTGCGTCAGCATGCCGGTTTCATTACTGGCCGCAGACGCGCACAGCATCCCGGTGGAAAGCCAGCGGTTAACCGTTACGCCCTGCGCGTTCTTTTCAATAAAGTTGGCGTCGCGGTCGGCTTTCATTAGTTTGGCAATGCGGGAGAAGGCTTCATCCCAGGAGATACGCTGCCATTTGTCAGATCCTGGTGCGCGGTATTCCGGGTAGCGCAGGCGGTTGTCACTGTGAACATAGTCCAGCAGCCCCGCCCCTTTCGGGCAAAGCGCCCCGCGGCTCACCGGGTGATCCGGATCCCCTTCAATATGGTAAATCGCTTCTCTGGCGTTCTTCGCGCCATCGCCCAGGCTATACATCAAAAGCCCACAACCTACGGAGCAGTATGTGCAGGTGTTACGGATCTCTTTTGCGCGCAGCAGCTTATAGTTGCGTGCCTGAGCCAGCGCCATTTTGGGAGCAAATCCCAGTATGGCTGCCGTTGTTCCGGCCATACCGCCCGCGCAGATTTTAAAAAATTGTCTGCGGCTGACGTCCATTGTTGTCCTCGTTATCTGAAAAGACTTCGTGGCGCAAACTAACAGCAACCTCCCTGATTTTTTTGCGTCAAATCAAGGTCATCTGTCTTCCCCCCCTTAATAGTCACTCCCGGTATATTTAAATACCCCTTTTTGATTAACGGTTTAAGAGAATAATTCGCGACAGCGTCAGGATGAATGCGATACATTTTTCCTTTGATTTTTATTGCAATGGCGAAGTAATGGACAGAAAAAGAGCAACGCTTATTGGGCTGGCGGCAATACTGTTATGGAGCACAATGGTCGGCCTTATTCGCAGCGTGAGTGAGGGACTGGGCCCGGTAGGCGGTGCGGCGATGATCTACACCTTAAGCGGATTACTGTGTCTGGTGACGGTAGGATTTCCTGATATCAGGCGGTTTTCACCCCGCTATCTTATTGCCGGCAGCGTTTTATTTGTCAGCTACGAAATATGCCTGGCGCTGTCGCTGGGCTATGCCGCAACGCGTTCGCAGGCTATTGAAGTGGGCATGGTCAATTACCTTTGGCCAAGCCTGACCATTGTGTTTGCCATCTTGTTCAACGGACAGAAATCAACCCTGTGGGTGATCCCCGGCTTAGCCGTCTCATTGCTGGGTGTCTGCTGGGTATTGGGCGGTGAACAGGGGTTACATCTTGATGAAATAACCCGCAATATCGTTTCCAGCCCGCTGAGCTACGCGCTGGCGTTTGCCGGAGCATTTATCTGGGCCGCCTACTGCACGGTAACCAGTAAATTTGCGAAAGGACAAAACGGCATCACCCTGTTTGTTTTGCTGACCGCGCTGAGCCTGTGGGTAAAATATGCCCTCAGCGATCAGCCCGAGATGGTGTTCACGCTTCCGGTGGTGGTGAAACTCATCATGTGCGGTATCGCGCTTGGGTTTGGATACGCCGCATGGAATATTGGCATCCTTCACGGTAACGTCACGGTACTGGCTGCCGTATCGTATTTTACCCCTGTCCTCTCAGCCGCGCTTGCCGCCGCAGTGCTGAGTTCCCCCCTCTCATTCTCGTTCTGGCAAGGCGCACTGATGGTCTGCGCCGGGTCGTTGCTCTGCTGGTACGCAACAAGACAATAATGCCGGTTTTGCTGTCGAGAAATATTCATCCCGACAGCAAAGAAATTAACATAAATTTAATATATGAGCGCACGCCAGAATATCCGTTAGGCCAGTGGAACGCGTGTTTAGATTCTGTTTATATTAGCGCCCTTTCGTAAATTTCCATTCTCTCCTACTGACACAAATTGACACCAATACGTGATTAGTTTCATGCAAATACTCACGAGGATAATAGCACAATGTGCAATAGTATATTTCTGTTTATTTCATTTAACAGAACATAAATTCCGTGCATTGAAGGATTAAAAACAAGGAATCACGGCTAAAGTCGAGGTTCCCGCTCTTTTAACAGAACGAAAATACCGATAAATACCACTTTTTATAAAACCACCATGTAACTATATCAACAGCAATCAATCACACTGGAATTTGATTAAATACTCGCCACCTCACGCTATCTCACTGCCATTAATCCGATCTCGATCACACTAAATGAAATTATTGCTAATAATTTGAAACTTATTATTGAAATAGGACTACAAGATTTTTAAAAATAGCGTGCCATTGACGATCAGCCTCGTTTAGAAATCGTTCAAAGTGGCTCAGGAAATACCAAAGAAAATTATAAGGAATGTTTAAGATGAAACTTAAATTAGTTGCAGTGGCAGTGACTTCCATGTTGGCAGCAGGCGTTGTAAACGCGGCTGAAATTTATAACAAAGACGGTAACAAGCTGGATCTGTACGGTAAAGTAACAGGTCTGCACTATTTCTCTGATGATACCAAGAACGACGGCGATAAAACCTATGTTCGTCTGGGCTTCAAAGGCGAAACTCAGATCAACGATCAGCTTTCCGGTTACGGCCAGTGGGAATATGAGTTCAAAGGCAACCGTTCTGAATCACAGGGCTCTGACGGCAGCAAAACTCGTCTGGCATTCGCTGGTCTGAAATTCAACGAATTCGGTTCTTTCGACTACGGTCGTAACTACGGTGTTGCTTACGACATCGGCGCATGGACTGACGTACTGCCAGAGTTCGGTGGCGATACCTGGACCCAGACCGATGGCTTTATGACTGGCCGTACTACTGGCGTTGCAACCTACCGTAACACCGACTTCTTCGGTCTGGTTGACGGTCTGAACGTTGCCGCTCAGTACCAGGGTAAAAATGACCGTGAAGACATCACCGAAGCGAACGGTGACGGCTGGGGTCTGTCTTCTACCTATGAAATGAACGGTTTCGGTGTAGGTGCAACCTACGCGAAATCTGACCGTACTGACCGTCAGGTTCGCGCTGGCCGCGTAGCGGATACTATGAACGCTGGTGGTGAAAATGCAGAAGTATGGGCTGCTGGCCTGAAATACGATGCGAACAACATCTACCTGGCAACGACTTACTCTGAAACTCGCAACATGACCAACTTTGGTAGCGGTTATATTGCGAACAAAGCACAGAACTTTGAAGTTGTTGCTCAGTACCAGTTCGACTTCGGTCTGCGTCCATCCATTGCTTACCTGAAATCCAAAGGTAAAGACATTGGTACATATGGCGACCAGGATCTGGTTGAATACGTTGACGTTGGCGCGACTTACTACTTCAACAAAAACATGTCTACCTATGTTGATTACAAAATCAACCTGCTGGACGACAACAAGTTCACCAAAGATGCTACCATCGCTACCGACAACATCGTAGCTGTAGGTCTGACCTACCAGTTCTAATATTTGTCAGTATAAAAGGCCAGCCCTCGTGGCTGGCTTTTTTTATTCAGTTCGACTGGCGTAATAAAGGAGCACGCCATGCATATTTTCAAAGGACGCTGCTTGTGTGGGATGAGCCAATTCAGCGTTTCCCTCAACAACTTCGACGTTTATGCTTGCCACTGTACGCAATGCCAGAAGTGGTCGGGTGGTATTGCCATGTATCTGGAAGCATTGGGTCAACCGCTTGTCGAGCAAGACTCGATTGCCCCTTCTCATTTCGCATCATCTGCGCGGGGTGAACGCTGGTTCTGTCCGGGATGTGGCTGCCCATTGTGGTTCAAACTGACGTCAACAGCGCGCTATTTCATTCCCTGGACGCTGCTTGAGATGGGTGCAGATGAACGACGTCGGCTGGTGCTCGCTGCAGAAATCTATACCGA
Source organism: Enterobacter asburiae (assembly GCF_008080435.1). Lineage (GTDB taxonomy): Bacteria > Pseudomonadota > Gammaproteobacteria > Enterobacterales > Enterobacteriaceae > Enterobacter > Enterobacter asburiae_C. The sequence continues at coordinate 96,595 of NZ_VRKN01000001.1, forward strand.
AACCCAGCCCGCGTTTTTTGGTCTGACCGGGCAATACGCACGCTACAGCGGATCGGAGATAGAAGCGCTGGATAAACACTGCCTGCTTACGCTGTAGACGGTTCAACGCCTGCAGCCTGTCGCTAAACGGCAACGCGTCGGCTGATTTCGACAACCCGATCGCTGGGAAGGTGATAGTGGTTGATGACATGCGTGCAGTTGCGCTTCATGAAAGCAAAGATGTGCCGTTGCCAGGCAGCCATACCCGCCTCACCCTCGCCTGCCACAATGGTTTCATGCCCGACATACCAGGTGGCGTCATCCGTAGCAAAAAGCGCGTTAATCTCGCTGATCCCCTGCAACAAACGCGGGATGTCCGGGTGTTCCATAAAGCCATACTGCGCCACGCCGTGCCAGTAGCCCGGCGCGCGCTGCTCTACCCTGATACGTTGTTCTTCCCCCACATAGGGCACATTCAGAATATCAATGGTAAGCGACAACACATCTTGCTGTAGCGCCCGGTTTCGCGCGACATGCCAGCGCATAACCGGCGGGATATTGTTCTGTGTACGGGTCAAAAAGACGGCGGAGCCCGCCACTCGGGGCACCGTCTTTTGCTGAAGCTGGGCAAAGAACGCATCCACGCTGACGCCCTTCTCGCCCACCGATGCGGATACCGCTTTAACACCGCGATGCCAGATCAGCATCACTGTACAAATAGCTGCGGCCATCAGCAGCGGAATATAGCCGCCTTCCAGGACCTTAATCAGATTGGCGAATAAGAAGGTGGCATCAATCACCAGGAAACAAAAGGCAATAACCGCACTGCTGACCAGACTCCAGCGCCACACTTCCCGCATCGCCACAAACAACAGCCCCGTGGTCATCAGCATGGTTAATGACACGGCGATGCCGTACGCAGCGGCAAGTTTATCGGAGGATTTAAAGAACACCACCAGCCCGATGGTCACCACCATCAGCAGCCAGTTTATTATCCCGATATAAATCTGACCGTAGCTTTCTGCCGCCGTCTGTTTGATGCGTAATCGGGGTAACCAGCCAAGCTGAATGGCCTGGCGCGTCATGGAAAAAGCGCCGGTAATAATCGCCTGACTGGCGATGATTGTCGCCAGCGCGGCAAGAATAATGAGCGGAACCTGCAGCACCGGCGGACAGAGCGTATAGAAAAGATTTTGTTTGCTGTCGGCACCGGCCAGAATCAGCGCTGACTGGCCAGCATAGTTGAGCAGCAGCGAAGGAAAGACGATGCCGTACCAGGCAAGCCAGATGGGCTTTTTACCAAAATGCCCCATGTCTGCATACAGGGCCTCGGCACCCGTCACGCAGAGAAAAACGCCGCCCAGGACCAGGAAACTGGTGTATCCGTTCGAAAACAAAAATGCGATACCATACGCAGGATTGAGGGCCAGCAATACCGAGGGGTGTTGAACGATCCCTCGCACGCCCAGCGCAGCAATCGCCAAAAACCACAGCGCCATAACCGGGCCAAATATTTTCCCTATTCGCGCAGTACCAAAAGGCTGAATAAGGAACAGCGCCAGCAAAACCGCCACCGTCAGGGGTAAAATATACGGCTGGGACTCAGGGATCACCACCTCCAGCCCTTCCAGGGCAGAAAGCACGGAGATTGCCGGGGTTATCGCGCCGTCACCGTAGATCAAGGCTGCGCCAATCAGGGCGGAAAAAATGACCCAGCGTCCACCTTTGCCTTTTTCCACCAGAAGCGACATTAAGGCCATGATGCCCCCCTCACCATGATTATCAATTCGCATGGCGAAGGCGGCATATTTAATGGATGTCACCAGGATAAGTGTCCAGGTAATCAGGGAGAGCAGGCCCAGTATGATACCGGGCGTAGGGTCATGCTCAGAGAGCGAAAGCACCGTGCGGAAGGTATAAAGCGGGCTGGTGCCGATATCACCAAAAACGACGCCCAGCGCTCCCCCTGCAAGCAGGGTTAACCGGGAGAGCGGCTGGGACGGTTCACTGCTGTGGCGAGGGCTCATATTTTCCAGCAAGAGTCAGATAATCCTATAAAAAACATAGCTCATCTGCCTCGCCCGCGCCAACCGCCAGCCCGGCTTTCTTGCCCGGGTTACTGCGGGTTTACCCTCGCCAGGCTGAACCAGATCCCCACGGCCAGCAACAGCAGCATTGCTCCCGCACTGCCCAGCGCCACGCTGTGCGAGGTGATAAACGCGCTTTTCGCTGCCTCAATCACCGACTCCGCCAGTGTCGGGGTCAGATCCTGCGCTACCTTCATCGCTTCACCAATGGATGACGAGGCTTTATCGACGAGCGTGGCATTCAGCCCTTGCGGCAGGTCAATTGACGCCGAGAAGCTGCGGGTCAACAGCAGACCAAAGATGGCGATCCCAAGCCCGGCGCCCAGTTCATAGGACATGGTTTCAATGGCCCCTGCTGCGGCGGCCTTCTCTTTCGGCGCGGCCGCCATAATTGCCGAGGTCGAGGCCAGCAGCGCGCTGGCGGCACTGAAGCCGAGCAGCACCATCAGCCCCCACGCCTGCCACTGCTGCGTGCTGAAATCGAGCATCGACAAACCGATAAAACTGACGGCGCTCAACCCCATACCTCCAGCCGCGACGATGCGTAGCCCTAAACGCCCAACCAGCACACCCGCGATCGGACCACTGAATCCGCTCGCGACCATCACCGGCAGCATGAACATTCCCGCTTCAAACGGCGTAAAGCCATGAACAAACTGCAGCTCCTGGGCCATCAACAGCTCAAACCCGACCAGGGCAATCATGGCGGTCATCGCCATCACCACGCCGCTCAAAATGATGCGATGGCAGAACAGACGCATGTCAATCATCGGTACGCGAGCGCGGAGCTGAATACGCACGAAGATAAACAGCAGCACCGAGCCGGTCACCAGCGCGGACGCGACTACCCACGGTGACAGGACACCTTTAAGGGCGGTTTTCGCACTGTAGACCAGCAATAAAATCGCCACAATCAGCATAATGGCATGGCTAATATTCAGCGGCTGCTCCGGGCGGCCCTGCTGAGGAGGCACAAAACGCGCGGCCAGCGAAACCACTACCAGCACAATCGGCACGTTGATTAAAAACACCGAGCCCCAGTAAAAATGCTCAAGCAGCATACCGCCAATCAGCGGGCCGAACGCAGCCCCGCCGGAACCCACCGCGGCCCAGACGCCGAGCGCAATATTACGATCCCGCGCGTCGATAAACAGCGTACGGATCCCAGCAAGCGTGGCCGGAATAATCATCGCCGCACCAATGGCCAGCGAGGCACGTGCCGCAATCAGCCACCCTGCTGACGGGGCAAACGCTGCCGCCAGCGACGACAAGCCAAACAGCGTGCTGCCAATCATGAGCAGTCGTTTAAAACCAATGCGGTCACCCAGGGCACCCATCGGCAGCACCATACCCGCCATCACCAGCGAGTAAATATCGATGATCCACAGCAATTCATTGCCGCTGGCGCCCAGCGTCATGCTCAATGTCGGCGCCGCCACGTGCAGCACCGTCGCGTCGATCGCGACCGGGATATACACCAGCACGATAATCACTAACGCTAACCACTGACGAAACATAAATTTCCTTTTCTTTTAAAACATGGACACATGTCCAGGAAGCGATCCTACGTAAAGTTGAACGCATGTCCAGCTTTTTGTTACACTCGTTTCATTCCCATTGAGAGTGAGTAAACATGCGATATCTGAGCAAGGATGAACGGCGGGAAGCCATCTTACAGGCCGCCATGCGCGTGGCGCTGGCTGAAGGACTGGCGGCCATGACGGTACGACGTATTGCCGCCGAGGCCAGGGTCGCCACCGGCCAGGTGCATCATCACTTTACGTCCGGCGGAGAGCTAAAATCGCTGGCCTTCGTACGGTTAATTCGCGAGCTGCTGGATGCGGATGTCGCGAGTAAACAGGCCGGATGGCGCGAGCAGCTTCATGCCATGCTCGGCAGCGATGACGGGAGGTTTGAGCCGTACATTCGTCTGTGGCGTGAAGCACAGATCCTTGCCAGCCGTGATGCCGACATTAAAGGCGCCTATGTGATGACCATGGAGATGTGGCACCAGGAGACGGTGGCGCTAATCAAAGCAGGAACGGAGGCCGGGGCATTGCATCCGGGCGATCGGGCGGAAAATATTGCCTGGCGCTTGATTGGTCTGGTGTGCGGTCTTGACGGAATGTATATCTTAAACATGCCCGAAATGGACGAGGCCGCGTTTAACAACCATCTCGATACATTAATCACGCTCGAGTTGTTTACTACCCCGTCGCAGCAGTGATGTTGCCGGGTGGCGGCGACGCCTTACCCGGCCTATCTTTTGTCTACTCCCGGTCGGTTAAAACTGCAGCATGCCGTGCTGCATCAGGAAACCCCACCAGGGAATGCCGAGGAACATGTGGATTAAAAACGTGCACAACGCCACGAGCGTGCCGATGGTCCACCATGATCTGATGTCGTTATACCCGGCGGCGAAGATAATCGGCCCCGCTGCGCCGCCATAGTGCGTGATGCAACCCCCATAGGAGTTGGAAAACAGAATGGCGAGGGCCAGCAGAACGGGTGCCGTTCCGGTGACCAGCCCTACGGTGGCAAAGACCGGCACCATCGCCGCGACGTATGCCCCGCCGGAGGCAAAGAAATAACGAACCAGCACGCTGAGAAACACGATAATAACGATGGTCATATTCCCCGCGCTGAGAAAATCGAGATGCGCGGACAGGAAATCAGCCAGCCAGCGGAAAAATCCCTCCTTGCTTAGCGTGGCGCTCAGACCGATGATGCCCCCGTACCACATCAGGGTATTCCAGCCACCTTTGTTTTTTTGTACGTCGCTCCAGCCGATAATATTAAACAGCAGCGCCGCCCCCATCGCGATAATGGCGACGGCGGATTCATTAAGTCCAAGGTGACGAGAGAAGATCCAGCCTAATAACGCGGCGATAAAAATAATCACCAGCCCCTTCTCTTTGAGGCTCATTGCCCCGAGGCTTTGCAGGCCGTTGGTAGCAATAGCGACATTATCAATATGTTTAATTTCCGGGGAGGCAACCCGGTAGCAAATATAGGGAATGATACACAGCATCAATAACCCCAACGGGGCTCCCGCCAGCATCCAGCCGATCCAGCTAATATGAATATGGAAGATATCGGAAATGAGCTGTAGCGCTAACGCGTTTCCGGCAAAGCCCGTCAAAAACATATAGCTGGTCGTTTTAGTCACCATATAGACATTGACCATTAAATAACGGCCTGCCTTGCACGGCGTCTCTTTTGGCGTTGAGCCTAATACCGTCGCGATGCTGTTAATAATAGGAAAAACGACGCCACCTGCCCGCGCAGTATTTGAGGGCGTGGCGGGTGCCAGCACCAAATCCAGTAAGGCGGTCACATACCCCAGTCTCAGCGTCGTGCTGCCAAACTTGAGGATAAACCAGTAGGCAAGCCGTTTCCCAAGACCGGTAGTGACAAACGCCGCGCTCAGCGTAAAGGCGCTAAACACCAGCCAGGTCGTGCCTGAGGCGTATCCGCTCAGTACATCCATTGATTTGACAGGTGAATCCGGGAATTTTGTTACGGTAAAACAGGTTAATGCCACCGCGACGAGCATTATGACGGGTTCGGGATACGGTTTAATGACCAGCCCAACGATAGCGGACAGATATATGCCTGCCAGTATCCACGCCTCTTTGGTTAATCCATCAGGCGGAGGAATAAATATTGATAATAATATTATTACGGCAAGCAAGATTGTTTTTAAAACATTGGATTTAAGCATATCTCACCCATGAGAAAAGGGTCCCTGAATAGCGGAGACCGCTTCAGACAGAAGCCTCCGCCGATTAAATACATTTGCCAAATAAATAAATTGAAATCACACGCTAACAATATTGATATTATCACCTTCTTTGAGTTGATATTCGGTCAGGGTATCGAAACTGAGATAGCGATAGATATTTTCATGCGCATCGTGAAGTTTATCCGTATAGCCAAAATATTCTTCCACGGTTGGCATTTTACCCAGTATGGCCGCGACGGTGCTTAATTCAGCTGAGGCAAGGAACACTTTCGCATTCGTTCCCAGACGATGCGGGAAATTTCGGGTGGACGTCGATACTACGTTGCTCCCTTCGCGCACCCTCGCCTGATTCCCCATGCACAGGGAACAGCCCGCGGGTTCGATTCTCGCCCCCGATTTTATAAACTGATTAAAATAGCCTTCGCGGGAGAGCTGTTGGGCATCCATTTTTGTCGGCGGTGCGAGCCACAAACGCGCCTGGTTTTCGCTGGCACCGGCCATGATTTCACCCGCAGCGCGGAAGTGACCGATGTTTGTCATGCAGGAGCCAATGAAGACCTCTTCGATGGGGGTACTGGCAACCTCCGAAAGTAAGCGGGCATCGTCCGGATCGTCCGGGGCGCAGACCACCGGTTCGGTGATTTCGTTGAGATCAATGTCAATCACTGCCGCATATTCCGCGTCAGGATCGGCGCAGAGCAGCGACGGGTTAGCCAGCCACGCCTCGATTTCAGCAATGCGTCTTTCAAGCGTGGCGGCGTTCTCATACCCCTGCTTCACCATCCAGCGCAGCAGGGCCGCATTGGAACGCAGGTATTGCGCGACATTCTCTTGCGCCAGGCGCATAACACACGCAGCAGCGGACCGTTCAGCGGAGGCGTCAGCCAATTCAAACGCCTGCTCTGCGCTTAATGTTTCCAGGCCTTCAATTTCGAGGATCCGGCCCGAGAAAACGTTGCGCTTATTCTTTTTCTCGACCGTCAACAGCCCCTGCTTTCTGGCGTAGAGCGGAATGGCATGCACCAGATCGCGCAGGGTGATCCCTTTCTGCATCTCGCCTTTGAAGCGCACCAGCACTGATTCAGGCATATCCAGCGGCATGATACCGGTCGCGGCGGCGAACGCCACCAGCCCGGAGCCGCCCGGGAAGGAGATCCCCAGCGGGAAGCGGGTATGGGAGTCGGCACCCGTGCCTACCGTATCCGGCAGCAGCATGCGGTTAAGCCATGAGTGGATGATGCCGTCGCCCGGCCTGAGCGCCACCCCATTCCGGCGGGTGATAAACTGCGGCAGGGTTTCATGCAGCTGGACATCTACCGGCTTAGGATACGCAGAGGTGTGGCAGAAAGACTGCATCACCAGGTCAGCTGAAAATGTGAGGCAGGCAAGATCGGTCAGCTCGTCGCGCGTCATTCCGCCGGTGGTGTCCTGAGAGCCGACGGTAGCGATCTTCGGCTCGCAATACTGCCCGGGACGGATCCCCGCCACGCCGCAGGCTTTACCCACCATTTTCTGCGCCAGCGTAAAGCCGGTTGCGGATGGCGCAGGTGAAGCGGGCGTGCGGAATACCGCTGAAGGCTCAAGCTCCAGCGATTCCCGCGCTTTCGCGGTCAGGCTGCGTCCGATAATCAACGGGATCCGCCCGCCGGCGCGCACTTCGTCCAGCAGCACCTCGGTTTTAAGGGTAAAGGTCGTCACCCGCCGCTGGCTCTCTGTCTCACGAATTTCGCCCTTGTACGGGTAAAGATCGATCAGCATCCCGGTCGTCAGGGCGGAGACATCCATCTCTACCGGCAGCGCGCCGGAATCTTCCAGCGTGTTGAAGAAAATGGGCGCGATTTTGCCGCCAAACACAAACCCGCCGTTACGTTTATTCGGCACGTACGGAATATCGTTCCCGATGTGCCACAGGATGGAGTTGGTGGCGGATTTACGTGACGATCCGGTCCCCACGACGTCACCGACATACACCAGCGGCCAGCCTGACGCTTTCAGTTCTGTCAGCTGGCGCAAAGGGCCCCGCACGCCGGGTTCATCAGGCGCTACCCCTTCCCTGACGTTACTGAGCATGGAGAGCGCGTGCAGCGGAATATCCGGACGTGACCACGCCTCCGGTGCCGGAGACAAATCGTCGGTATTGGTCTCACCGGGAACCTTAAACACCTTCAGGGTAATTTTTTCAGGCACGGCCGGACGGCGGTTAAACCATTCGGCATTTGCCCAGGACTGAAGCACCTCTTTTGCCCGGACGTTACCGCTCTTCGCTTTGGCTTCCACCTGGCTGAATTTTTCAAAGATCAGGATGGTGGAAGAAAGCTGCTGCGCGGCCAGCGGCGCCAGGTTCGGATGGTCCAGCAGCGCAATCAGCGGCTGGACGTTATAGCCCCCCTGCATGGTCCCCAGCAGCATGGTCGCCTCTTCGGGAGTGAGTTCGTTAATCCGGTATTCCTGCAATGCCACCTTAAATAAAAATTCGGCTTTTAGCTTTGCCGCAGGATCGACGCCCGGCGGGACGTTGTGGGTTAATAAATTAATTAATGCCGGATGATGCTCGGGTGCATCATGTATTAAACGATGAATAAGCGCATCGGTTTGTTCCGCCGTTAAGGGTTTCGCCGGAATATCCGATTCAGCGCGCGCTTTCTGGTGCTGATGATAATCATCTAACATAGGTTCTCCTGTTAAAGCTAAAGTTGTTCGCAAAATTCTGTTAATCGTTCGAGTCCATATGGCCATTCACCAAAACCGGACTCAGAATTAATGTGCCCGGCCTCACCGATATCGATGAGTTGGCCGCGCCAGCACGTGGCCCAATAGTGAGCGCGCGCAAAAGGCATCAGAGGATCGTTTCGGCTGGCAAATATCATGCAGGGGACGGGTAATGGCGTTGGATGAATGGCCTCTTCAAGTCCGAAAAAAGCAGGCTCTGCCGGTGCGACCATCACCACACCGGCTACGTTTACCCGCCGCGTTTGCAGCAGCCTGCATGACGCCAGCGCCCCGAAGCTGTGGCCGACGAGAATGGCGGGCAGCGGGCACATTGCCAGCTCGCGGGTAATGGCCGAGACCCAATTTTCGATATCGGGCTCTAACCAGTTTTTCTGCTGGATCCGTTTCCAGAAGGGAAAACGCCGCCCCCAGCAGCTTTGCCAGTGATGTTCATCGCTGTCTCTGAGACCCGGGACCAGAACAAGGGTGTAAACCTTACTGAGCTGCTGCAGGCGTTGTTCAATCATGACGTTTTCCTGTTACGCTATTCGCGATTATTCGGGTGGAAATTGCGACAACAACCAACCGACGGAAATAAGATCGGCGCTACCGCCGGGGCTTAAATTGCGTTTAATAAATTCCGCGTCCATTCTGAGCAGCGCGTTAGCTAATTTATCCGCCGTGAGACGTTTTATTTTTAATAACCGCCTCGAATAGCGTCTGGCGTAATTCAGCCCTTCTATTCCGCCACGTGAAACCAGATTGGTATCCGGATTCGCCGCCATCAGACCCAGCAGCATCCTCAATAGTGCCACGTCTTCGGATTCGCCCTGACGCAACGCGGTATGCAGGTGCGGGAGACCCGCCTGGCGGACGGTCATAAAACCACTGGCCGCTTCCCCTCTCGCCCCGGTAAACCCGTATGTCTGGAACTGCTGCTCGCCCTTCGTTCTGGCGACACCGGTCGTTTTCAGTTCCTGTTCAACAATGCCGGTGCAGATAATGCGGGTCTCACGGCATAAACTGCGCTGCGTAAGCGCGTCATCCCTTTGCGTCAGACGTCCCGCCGCGGCACACAGCAGCCCCAGAGAGAAGACTCCGCCTTTATGAGTATTCACCCCGCCGGTGGCGTTAAACATTGCCTGCTCGCAGGCCAGACCGGTCGGTCTTAACGCCCGCAGCGTTTGCGGGCCAGCAAGACGAGCGGTTTCTCTGCCAACGTTAAAGAACGTTGAGAACCAGGGCGCAATCGCCGCGATACTGGTCATGAACAGCGCGAAATCCATGTCGCGATGCGCCCCGCAGTTTGCGCGATCCACCAGACCCGGCTTCGGGGTTAAGCGAATTTCCCGATACATGGCCTCGGCAGCCAGCTCAGCGAAGGTGCGCTGAACGTCTGGCGCATTACATCTGGCAAGCGAAGTAGTCATCGGTTAACGCCTCGATTACGCGCGTGAGTTCGGCCTGCGAATGACGCCGCGCACGCGAGCAAACGTGGGCCGGTTCATGACAGATAAAGCATCTGCGCATCGGCTGCTGGATGGCGTTTCTTTTCAGCTGTCCCGTCTTTGGACAAAACACGTCGATATCCCATAAGCGTCCCAGAAGATGGTTATCTTCCAGATGCGCCGTGACGTGTTTTATCATCCACGCGGGTGCCGACACCGACCAGAGCGCTTCCGGCCCCGTGACCGGCTGCAGGATCTGATGCCGACAGACCGTCCACTGATGCGCGCGGAATACCTCGGCAAGCGCCTGATCCGCGGCGGCCATCACCCGTCTGGCCAGGTCGGTATCCTTCACCTCCCCCGGCCAGACCAGCGTGACGGATACCACGGTTTGTTCGGACTGAAACAGCCACGCCTGCTGCCGACGGGCTCGCTGCTCTCTGGCGCTCAACACCTGCTCCAGAGAAACTTTCGCGTTCGAGGCTTTATCCGTCATGAGGATGACTCCTTCACCTGACGAACCACGTCAATCACGCTGCCGTCGCGGTAGCGCACCACGCCGACGATCCGGTCAGTGAACTCGACAGGCTTAGGTTCACCCGAGATGAGCAGCGCCTTTTGATACAACGCGTCAATGTCGACGACAGCCAGCCCGGCGTTAAGCAGGCGTTCGCGAATGTCCGGGCGCGCCGGGTTAACGGCAATACCGTGATCGGTAACCAAAACGTCGATACTTTCGCCCGGCGTCACCAGGGTGGTGACCTGTTTGACGACGGTAGGAATGCGGCTGCGGATCAGCGGGGCAACCACAATGGTGAGATTTGCCGCCGCGGCGACGTCGCAGTGTCCGCCCGATGCGCCGCGCATCACGCCGTCGGAGCCGGTCAGGACATTAACGTTGAACCGGGTGTCCACCTCCAGCGCGCTGAGGATCACCACGTCCACCCTGTCACAGCAGGCGGCTTTCGCAGCCGGGTTCGCATAGACGTTGGTGGAGATCTCCACGTGGTCGGAATTGACCGCCATGGAGGCTGCCGCCGCGCCGTCGAAGCTTTGCGTATCGAGGATCTTTTCAATTAACCCTTTCTGATGCAGATCGACAATGCTGCCGGTGATCCCGCCGAGCGCGAAGCGGGCAACAATATTGTGTTTACGCATACGGGTTTCCATAAACCGCGTGCAGGCGGTTGATGCCGCCCCTGAACCGGTCTGAATGGAAAAACCGTTGCGGAAATAGCCGGAGTGTTCGATAACGTCGGCCGCAGAGCGGGCAATCATCAGCTCGCGCGGATTACTGGTCACCCTGGCGGCGCCTACGCTGATTTTTGCCGGGTCGCCGACGCTCTCAATCTGCACAACATAGTCAACCTGATCCTGAACGATACTGGCTGGCAGGTTGGGGAACGGCTTCAGGGTTTCGGTAAGCAAGACCACTTTTCTGGCATATTTCGCGTCGACCATCGCATAGCCGAGAGAGCCGCACTGCGATGCACCGCCGTTGCCGCTGGCATTGCCATATTCGTCGCTGCAGGAGACCGCCAGAAACGCGACATCAATGGCAATTTCGCCCTTCTGAATCAAATTCACCCGCCCGCCGTGGGAGTGGATCTGTACCGGCTCGTCCATCAGCCCGTGCGAAATCGCATCCGCCAGTTCGCCGCGCATGCCCGAGGTGTAGATTTTGCCGATCACGCCATTGCGAATGTGTTCAATAAGCGGCGTATTGCATGACATTAACGAACTGGAGGCGAGCGTGATCCCTTTCAGACCGCGCTGAGCGAGCTTATCCATCACGTAATTGATGACCTTATCCCCTTCGCGGAAAGCGTGATGAAAAGAGACGGTCATGCCGTCATGCAGATCGCAGCGGGCCAGCACATCGTCCACGCAGGCAAACAGTTTGCGCTGAGACTTTTGCTGGCTGTCAGCAAGATAAGGCGTCGTCGCGTTAGCGCCGCTGAATGCGACGTACTCACGGCGAGAGCCAGGAATGTGATGCAGGGTTTCAGTAAGGTTTTTCATTATTCATCCTGTCGCTTGCGGTATAGGGATTACTGACGAATGCCGGAGGCATTTTTGCGTTCAATCACGACGCGGGCATGGTTGATGATTGGCGCATCGATCATTTTGCCGTTCAGCGAAATCACCCCCAGTCCGTTGCGTTCCCCCTCTTCTGCGGCGGTAATCACGCGCTGTGCGTAATCCACCTCTTCCTGCGTTGGCGCGTAGGCGTTATGAAGAATTTCAATCTGGCGCGGGTTAATCAGCGATTTTCCGTTGAAGCCCATCCGGCGGATGAGATCCACTTCTTTCAGGAAACCGGCCTCATCATTCACATCGGCGTACACCACGTCGAAGGCGTCAATACCGGCCCCGCGCGCGGCATGTAATACGGCACACCGGGCATAGAACAACTCTGTTCCGTCGCCACGCTCGGTTTGCATATCCATCACGTAGTCAAAGGCGGCCAGCGCAATACCCATTAAGCGGTCGGAGGATTTCGCAATGGCGACAGCGTTAATCACGCCAACGGCAGATTCTATCGCCGCCATTAATTTCGTTGAGCCAACGGGACGCCCGCAGTTCTCTTCAATGCGGACGATTTCACGTTCGAGCTGATGAATATCTTCCGGAGAGTCGGTTTTTGGTAAACGGATCACATCGACACCCGCCCTGACGGCGGCTTCCAGATCTTTTAATCCAAAAGGCGTATTCAGAGGATTAATTCTGACAACGGTTTCAATATCGTTGTACATCGGATGTTGCAGGGCATGAAATACCAGAAGGCGGGCGCTGTCTTTTTCTTTTAGCGCTACGGCATCTTCCAGGTCAAACATTATAGAGTCGGGTTTATAGATAAATGCCGTCGACAGCATGGCGGCACTTGAACCGGGAATAAATAACATACTGCGGCGTAGCTTTTTCATTATAACGTTTCCCATGCAATGTCTTCCCGGGCCATTCCTCTGAGCAGAGCAGCCTGCACGCGGGCGCGGATCACGCAATCCAGCGCGCCTTTATCATCAATAACGACAAGCCCCTGCTCGATGTTGAACGCAGCCAGGGTTTCGTTGACAACTTCTGTAATTCGGTCGCCAAATTGCTTATACACTTCACTCTGGATGACCACTTCCAGCCCGCTCTCTACTGGGCTCACCTTCACCATCAGGTCGCTGGACTCCAGCGTTCCCGCCATTGCGGCTTGCACAATTTTCATATCAATTTTCCTGTGATAATGCGGTTAAATCGCTGCCGACATCGGTTCCGATAAACAAGGCTGATGCTGCACCCCGTTATTCAGAAACGCGCGCGTGGTAGCCGGCACCATGCAGCTGGCGGCAGAGATTTTGTTTTCATTTAATAAACGACGAACGGCTGAAGCCGACACCGGCACATTATTACCATCCGTTTTTCTTTCTATTTCGTGTACGCTGATACGCGCCGCTGTACTCGTTTCGTCTTCCAGCCAGCGGTGCATCGCCCGGTTATATTCTGCGGTTAACAGGCAGAACGGTTCGGTACCGACAAAACGATGGTTAATATTCAACGCGGGAGCGATGTAATTTCTGAACAGCATGAGATCAATGGCGGCGTAGGTTTTATCAATGACCTGCTTATCTTTCAGGAAATAGCCCGGGAATGTGCCGCGAGAAATAATATACGCCGACCCTGGATGCACAGTGACATTTTGCAGATGCTGCGATCCGTCCCTGACCATCGCAAACCGTTCTTTAAATGAAAAAGCAGAGACATCTTCCTGAACCACGAAAACATGCAGCCAGTCGCACCGGCTGGCCGCATGCTCGATAAGATATTGATGACCCAGGGTGAAGGGATTGGCGTTCATCACAATCGCGCCAATATTTTTCCCCGACACCAGATGATGACCACGCAGCTGGCTGCAGTAACGGTGAATACCAACGGGCGTATTCTCCATTAAAGCCGCACACTTCTCGATCGTCACCAGCGGATAAAACCCGCATCCACGAAACGACTTTACGTTATCCGGACAGGTAAAGAGAAAGAGCTGATGTTCACCGTTTTGTGCCGCCAGTAGTTCGGCCTCATGAATTAACGTCAGGCTTAACGACGTGCCCCGCCATCCGGCATCCACGGCGATGCATTTTAGCGTGTTACCCGCAATGCCTGTGCAGGCGACCAGATGACGCTGATAGCGCGCAACGATAAATTGCTCAATATCGTCATCAATGCCTAAACCGTTGCGGGCCAGGAAACGGGCGACTTCCTCTCTTGCCTGAACGTTACCGGCTTTAATCACCTCAAATTCTGGCGTTGTGGCGGTGTACATCGTCTCTCTCCTGAGCGTCTAGACAGTCAATTCTTGCTGCTGGGGTTGCGCTTCCACGATGGTGTTCATCAGGCGGCCAATGTTTTCAATTTCGACTTCAACGCGATCGCCATCGCGCATAAACAGTGGCGGAGTACGTTTTTTACCGACGCCACCAGGCGAGCCGGTAATAATGACGTCCCCGGCACTGAGAGAGGTGAACGTGCTGATATAGGCGATAAGATCCGCCACTTTGTGGATCATGCTGCCGGTGGAGTCATTCTGAACCAGCATGCCGTTCAGCCAGGTGTGGATGGTCAACGCGTGAGGATCGGGGATCTCATCCGCCGTGGTCATATAAGGGCCGAAGGCGCCGGTTTGCTTCCAGTTTTTACCGGCGGTGAACCAGGCGTGCTGCCAGTCGCGAACGGAACCATCCATATAGCAGCTGTAGCCCGCGACGTGGCTGAGCGCGTTATTGACGTCAATTCGGGTACCGGGTTTACCGATGATCACGGCCAGCTCGCCTTCGTAATCAAACTCGCTGGAAACAACCGGCTTTAAAACGGGCCGGGCATGTCCGGTTTGCGAATCAGGAAAGCGGATAAACAGCGTGGGAGCATTATTGGTTTCAGCAAACTCTTTTCTTTTTTCAGCGTAATTCATCCCAACGCAGAAAATCTTTCCTGGCTCTTCTATCACGGGAAGGAAGGTAATGTCTTCAGGCATCATATCCACAGGGCAATCGTGATATTGCCTGGCGACGTCAACCGCATCCCATTGCAGCAGGTCTTTCAGTGTCGCATAGTGATGGCCGATTTTATTACCCAGATCGATAATGCCGGACGGTGTATAAATCCCGTAGCTTTTACGGCCCTGATGAATATAACTTGCTAATTTCATAATAATACCCGATTGATATACGTGCTCATTCTGTGTTCACGCCCCGAGGCGTGAACACATTGCCATGCTATTTATTCAGCTGACTGCGCTGGAACCAGTGCCTGTTTATTGCCGGATGCCAGATACGTTGCCACCACAACGCCCACGCCAAGTAATGCCAGAATAAATCCGGTCATCCCCTGCCAGCCCATTGAATGGAAGACAAAACCGTTGATGAAACCAATAACCGAACCGCCCATGTAGTAGAAGAATAAATAAAGCGCGACGGCCTGGCCTCTTGCATGGGTTGCGTTTTTACTGACCCAGCTTAAACCGATAGAGTGGCAGCCGAAGAAACAGCCGGTAAAAATCACCGCGCCAACAATAAAGGTGACGACATTTGACGTCAGCGTCAGCAGCATCCCTAAGGCCATCATCAGGAACAGCACGCGCAAGACTTTCATAGCGCCATATTTCGCCGATAAGCGACCGGCCTGCGGAGCCGTAAAGAAACTCAGGGCGAAGCTAAAGGAGAGCAGACCTGCGTTTGCCGGTGAAATATGGAACGGCTCACCTTTCAGGAAGAAGGCCAGATAGTTATAAAGTGAGGTAAATGCGCCGAAGATAATGAAGCTGATGACAAACGCCAGCGCCAGATTTTTGTTCTTGAAATGCGATGCCGCCCCTTTCACCATACGCATAACGTTAAGACTCTGCGTAGGCTTGAAGTTCTTCGATGCAGGCAACAGGAAGTTCACCAGAATGGCAACCGCAATCAGGCTGACCGCAAACCCGTAAAAGATGACATTGATTGAAACGTGATCGATCAGCTGGCTGGCAACAATACGCCCGGACATGCCGCCCATCGAGTTACCGAAGACAAAATATCCCGTTACGATGCCTGCCGCCACCGGGGCGACCTCTTCACTGATGTAGGCGGTTGCCGCCGCAGCGATGCCGCTCAGCGCCAGACCAATCACCGCACGCAGCGCCACCAGCATCGCCCAGGATTCCACCAGCGGGCAGAGCAGCGTCAGAATGCCGCCCAGCAGGAGGGAGACGATAATTAACCGCTTCCTGCCATAGTGATCGGATAACGTTCCGGTAAACAGCAGTCCAATTGCCAGCAACGCCGTTTCTGCGGATAAAATAATACTCACCTGACTGACCGGGACATTATATTCCACAGCAAGCGTCGGGAGCAGTGGCTGAATAAAAAACAACGAAGCAAGTTCCGCAAGCCCGGATAATGCCAGCGCCAGAATGACGCGAATATACGCGCTGGCTTTTACCGGATCGGGAGCTTTCAGGGTATTGTTAGCATGCGTTAACGCCATAATAACCTCAGTATTATAGTTAAGGTATAGAATGTATTTTTGTAAGATGAATAGCTTTTTAGTTCAGACTTTACTCAATCAACTTCAGAGAGTATTTTTCCTGGCACACAAACGACGCCTTCAAATAATTTTCGTGACGTGCGAATAACCGCCGCCCGGGTATTTTCGATATTATTTCCGTCCCTCAGCAACGATACGGATATTTTTCCACTCGGGTGTTCAATATCAATAATATTGGTAAAGCGTTCCTTTGGGCGGTCAGCAACAATTTTAGCGGCGACGGAGCCTTCAATAAGCGTCGCGGTCGAAATACCAATCGAGCCGGTAATCGCCAGTGATTTATGGCAGGTATGCGGCATGAAATAACGCACCTGAAGCGTTCCGCCGTTACGCGCCCGGCTGAGAAGAACCGGTTTAGGGATCACTTTGTTTGACACATCCCCTAAGCCCATCGCTGCACCAGCCTGGCGGCGCAGGCTCTCCAGCCTTTCCTTAAACGCCTTATCGCCATCTAATTCTGCCGGTGACTCCCCGCCTGTTTTGCCCAGCGCCGAGGCGTCAATCAGGACCATCGGCATCGCCATATCAATACAGGTGACTTCAATACCATCGAACACGTTTGTCACGCTGTCCGTCGGCAGCAGTTTCCCGGTTTTAGACCCCGCAGAATTCAGGAAGGTTAAGCCAATCGGTGCCGCTGTACCTGGGACACCGTCGATTTGGGTATCGCCTTCATACACGACACGATAATCAGGCGTTTGCACTTCCGCATCAACCAGTGTCCCGGTGTTGAGATTGCGGATACGCACCGTCGTCACCGGGCTTTGCGCCTTCACCAGCCCCTTTTCAATGGCAAAGGGTCCCACGGCACAGAGCATATTGCCGCAGTTAGGCGTGGTATCGACGCGACGTTCGTTCACCATCACCTGAGCGAATAAATAATCCACATCCGCGTCCGGGCAGTTGGAAGGACTGACGATCGCTACCTTACTGGTTTGGGGACTTCCACCGCCAATGCCGTCAATTTCGAGTTCATGGCCTGCGCCCATCAGGCTGAGTAAAACCGAGTCACGCGCTTCGGTTTCCGCAGGCAGGTCGCTGGCCAGAATGACCGGGCCTTTTGAGGTACCACCACGCATTAATACGCAAGGGATCTTTAACATGTCTTTTTCTCATTTCGCGTTTATCAGGAACGCAATAAGGTTTTCACACTCCAGTTGATAACTCTAATGTCAAAAAAAGCAGGATTAATACGCTTTGCACATTAATAACCCTTGCGTTATCGTGGATTAAGGAAAGCAAGAATTGGGTGCCGAAATGCAGCATGAATTACAGGGAATACAAGCATTTGTAAAAATTGCAGAAATCGGATGTTTTACAAAGACGTCGCAAGTTCTTCATATTTCACAACCGGCTTTAACACGCAGAATTCAAAAACTGGAAGAGAGCCTGGGAACCACGCTGTTTGAACGCTCCACGCGAAGCGTCAAGCTCACGACAGTGGGAAGAGAATTTTTGCCTAAAGCTAAGAATTTAATCGATTTTTATGAAAGCTCAATCCTGAGCATTAAAGAGATGGCGACGCATCAGGCGGGGGTTATTACCGTTTCCTGTATCCCGACTGCCGCGTTCTATTTTCTACCTTCTGTGATACGAGATTATAACAATGACTACCCCAACATCCGTATCCGTATACTTGAACACAGTGCCAGCGATTGTCTCGAAGCGGTGTTAAATGGCGACGCAGATTTCGGCATAAATATGATAAACATCACACATCCCAATATCGATTTCGCCCCACTGGTGAATGAACCCTTTGTTCTGGCATGTCGGCGGGACAATGAGCTGGCGAAAAAACCGCTGGTGACATGGGACGATCTGGCAGGTATGAAGTTGATTGGGGTAAGGCGCTCCAGCGGGAACCGGTCGCTTATCGATCAGGCGTTCGAGAAAATGGCCTGGAAACCGAACTGGTTTTATGAAGTGCGCCATCTGTCAACGTCGCTGGGGATGGTGGAAGCGGGTCTTGGCGTGTCTGTCGTTCCCAGCCTGGCGATGCCGACCGACGAACATCATGTCCTTGTCAGCCGTCCGCTGATTGAACCCGTCATACGACGAACGCTGGGCCTTGTGCAGCGCCGCGAAACGACCCTGAGTCCGGCGGCGGAAAAATTCCGGGAGCTGATTTTACATCTGTGGTCAGGCGAAAACAGCAGCCCCTGGATCGGCAAATTTACTCAACTGTAAACCCTGGCACAGCAAAGGGGCCAGCGCCCCTTTGCGCGTTATTTCCCGGCCTGAGGATGTGTATCAAAGCCCGCCATTACCGCCGTCAGATCCGCCAGTGAAAATCCGTGTTTTGCATCGTCAACGCCCAGTCCAAAGCGTTCCTGCATCAGCTGGTAAAGTGCCTCCGCATCCGGCAAGTGGATCTGCTCTTCCACATGGCCATTCTGCCAGTGGGTAAAGTTGAAGTTAGTTAGCGTCAGCTTACCGCCGTCAGGCAGATGGCGACACATCAACAGATGATGACGGAAATGCGACTGCGGCCAGTGTGCCGACCAGAAATTCCCCATCACGTAATCACTGAAATACTGCGTCGTCAGGTCAAACTGGTACATCGACTGCCAGTGCTCGTGGTGACGGAACTGCAGCACCCAGTCATTACCCTCGCTCAGCAGACGATACAGCCCGTGCGGCGTCTCTTGTTCTTCACTGGCGAGCAGACGAATCGGCGCCGTCAGCGTCTGGCCGCCAAACCCGACATCGGCAATCCAGCGCTCACCGTTAAGCTCAACCAGCAGCAGGCGGTGCGTGCGTGGCGGCATTTGCGGCGGATTTGCTAATACCACGCGTCCCAGCATGCTACGCACCGTAAAGCCGACTTCACGCAATACGCGCTCGAACAGGCCGTTTTGCTCAAAGCAGTATCCTCCGCGACGCGCGGCGACCAGCTTGTCGACAAGGGACCGATCGTCAAGCTGGATTTCACGCGGCAGAACGACATCAATATTCTCAAAAGGGATCGCACAGTTGTGATGTAAATGCAGCGCGCGCAGGGTATCGATATCCACCCGTGTCGGTTGCGTCCAGCCAATGCGAGCGAAATAGGCGGTCAGGAATGGGGACATGCATCAGTTTCCTTTGATTGTGATGTTCTGTTTATAAACTAATTTTACGCACTCACTTTGATTTCCGTGCTTTTTCGTCATACTCATCGGTGTAGATGAGGAGATCCTATGAGCCACTTTCGCCCTGTTGAATTACGTCATGCCAGCCGTCTGCTGAACCACGGTCCTACTGTGCTTATCACCAGTCGGGATGAAAGCCTCGACAGACGCAACGTGATGGCCGCCGCATGGTCAATGCCCGTTGAGTTTGAGCCGCCGCGCATCGCGATCGTCGTGGATAAAAGTACCTGGTCGCGTGAGCTGATTGAACGCAGCGGGAAATTTGGCATCGTCATCCCCGGCGTGGCGGCGGCCAACTGGACATACGCGGTCGGTAGCGTCAGCGGGCGCGATGAAGACAAATTCAACTGCTACGGGATCCCGGTCGTGAACGGTCCTGAACTTGGCCTGCCGGTGATTGAAGAAAAATGTCTGGCGTGGATGGAGTGTCGGTTATTACCCGTCACCTCCGCGGCAGAAAAATACGATACGCTGTTTGGTGAAGTGGTTTCAGCGGCAGCCGATGAACGCGCGTTTATCGCCGGACGCTGGCAGTTTGATGAGGATAAACTGAATACGCTGCATCATCTTGGGGCCGGTACGTTTGTGGCGAGTGGGAAGATGGTGAAGGCGCTGGATTGATTGCCTAAATTCTATCTTACTGAATTATAGTAAATTTCTATGGCATTTTATGTTTACCATGACGATGTAAAACGGAGGATATTTCCGTAGCTGTTGCATTAGCAACTCTCTCGTTAAGGAAATATCGATGTCATGGAATAAATATGCCGCTGTTGAATATGCCAAAAATCATGTTTACCGAGAAAGTCACAGAAAGTGTGAGCTTTTTGTGAAAAACGCGATAATTGCTGGTGGCTTGCCTATTCATGGAATAGGTTCGGCAAAGAACATGGGTCTTACGTTGTCTCAGGTTGGGTTTCAAAAAATTATCGGAGCCCCACAGTTAGGCGATGTGGTGGTTATACAGTCCATAGCAAATCATCCAGATGGTCATGTTTGTATTTATGATGGCCATCAATGGCTAAGCGACTTCGCGCAACGCACTATGTATCCTGGTTCAGGATACAGAAAATCCCATCCTCCTTATCAGCTTTACAGACATTATTGATATGAAAATCATACCCATACTTTCCTTACTCATAACCAGCTCTGCCTGTGCAGGTTATAGCGACAATGCAGCAGAAGCAGCGTTGAATTTCAATAAATGGTACATTGCTCAATATGCCGCAAACAAATTCCCCATCATGGACAATGCTGAAATAAATAAATACGTCACAGCAAGTACCATGAAAAAACTGCGACATGCACAGGATCCTCGCTTTGCCGATGAAGAGTTTTATGATGCTGATTTCTTCCTGAAGTCGCAGGATATTGAGGAAGATTGGGCAGAGAATGTGACAGTGGTTTCATCCGAATACGATCCGGTTTGCACGAATATTTATGTGTCGTTCGGGAAAAAAGAGGAGCATACGGTCATCGATTGTATGGTTAAAGAAAAAGGTATCTGGAAGGTTCAGTCTGTTTCAGGACAAGAAGTACTGCGCAACGAACATCTCAAATAGAAAAGCACATGGTAGCCTCACGACTACCATGTGCAATTAATTAACTACTTCGCACGTCGTGAAATAATCTCATCCGCAACATTCCGCGGGGCTTCCGCAAAATGATGGAACTCCATCGTATACGTCGCGCGCCCTTGGGACATCGAGCGCAATGTCGTGGCATAACCAAACATCTCTGCCAGCGGCACGTCAGCACGAATAATCTGGCTACCGTACTGCTCTGCCATTCCCTGCACCATGCCGCGGCGGGAAGAGAGATCGCCCATGATGTTACCGGCGTACTCTTCCGGTGTTTCCACCTCCACGTGCATGATCGGCT
Source organism: Enterobacter asburiae (assembly GCF_008080435.1). GTDB lineage: Bacteria > Pseudomonadota > Gammaproteobacteria > Enterobacterales > Enterobacteriaceae > Enterobacter > Enterobacter asburiae_C. The sequence goes on from NZ_VRKN01000001.1 coordinate 118,142, forward strand.
CAAGAATCACCGGATCCGCCCTTCGGGCGCCCTCTTTGAAACCGAGGATCGCCGCCATGCGGAACGCCATCTCCGAGGAGTCGACGTCGTGATACGAGCCAAACGTCAGCGTCGCTTTGACATCGACTACCGGATAGCCTGCCAGCACGCCGCTGTTCATCGCTTCCCGCAGCCCTTTCTCAACGGACGGAATATACTCGCGCGGCACCACACCGCCCTTGGTGGCATCTTCAAATTTAAAACCACTCCCGGGCTCCAGCGGCTCCAGGCTCAGCACCACATGGCCGTACTGCCCTTTACCGCCGGACTGACGGACAAACTTGCCTTCGATATCCTTCACCGTTTTGCGCAGGGTTTCACGGTAGGTCACCTGCGGACGACCAATGTTCGCCTCGACGCCAAACTCACGTTTCATTCGGTCGACGATAATTTCCAGGTGTAACTCTCCCATTCCGGAAATAATCGTCTGGCCCGACTCCTCGTCAGTGTGCAGTCGGAACGACGGATCTTCAGCCGCCAGACGCTGCAGCGCGATCCCCATTTTCTCCTGATCGGCCTTGGTTTTCGGCTCGATCGCCAGCGAAATTACCGGATCCGGGAACTCCATACGTTCAAGCGTAATCACCGCATTGGGGTCGGTCAGCGTGTCACCGGTCGTGACATCTTTCAGACCCACACAGGCCGCGATATCCCCGGCGCGCAGTTCATCCACCTCATGGCGATCGTTGGCATGCATCAGGACGATACGTCCAATACGCTCCTTCTTCCCTTTCACCGGGTTATACACCGCGTCGCCTTTGCGCAGCACGCCAGAGTACACACGGATAAAGGTCAGTTGCCCGACGTACGGGTCGCTCATCAGCTTGAACGCCAGGGCGGAGAACGGCTCATCATCGCTGGGGTGACGCTCCGCGTGCTGCCCTTTTTCATCCACACCATCAATGGCCGGCACGTCCAGCGGCGACGGCATCAGCTCAATCACCGCATCGAGCATGCGCTGTACGCCTTTATTTTTGAACGCGCTGCCGCACAGCATCGGTTGGATTTCCCCGGCAATGGTGCGAATACGCAGCCCCTTGATGATTTCAGCTTCATCAAGATCGCCCGTCTCCAGGTACTTATCCATCAGTTCATCGCTGGCTTCCGCCGCCGCAGAGACCATTTTTTCCCGCCATTCCAGAGCGATATTCACTAAATCATCCGGCACGGGCGCATAGGTAAACACCATGCCCTGCGTCGCATCGTCCCACAGAATGGTGCGCATCTTGATGAGATCCACCACGCCGGTGAAATGATCTTCTGCACCCACCGGGATGACAATCGGCACCGGATTGGCCTTCAGGCGCTCCTGCATCATCCGCACGACGCGGAAGAAATCAGCGCCCGGACGGTCCATTTTGTTGACGAAGGCCAGTCGCGGAACGTGATATTTATTGGCCTGACGCCAGACGGTTTCCGACTGCGGCTGCACGCCGCCCACGGAGTCATACACCATCACAGCACCGTCGAGTACGCGCATGGAACGTTCCACTTCAATGGTGAAATCCACGTGCCCCGGGGTGTCGATGATGTTGATCCGGTGCGGCTCATATCCTCTGTCCATACCTGGCCAGAAGCAGCTGACTGCCGCGGAGGTAATCGTGATCCCGCGCTCTTGCTCCTGCGCCATCCAGTCAGTGGTTGCCGCACCATCGTGTACTTCACCCAGCTTGTGGCTCATCCCGGTATAAAACAGGATGCGCTCAGTGGTGGTTGTTTTACCGGCATCGATATGCGCGGAGATACCGATGTTGCGATAACGTTCGAGAGGGATGGGTCGGGGCATGATATTTCCTTAGTCACTGTGACTTGTTTGTGACGACCAGGATGGTCGTTCATTCGTTCGTTTGCTATAATAGTCCTATTGTACGAGTATTATCGAACTATTTTTTAACGGTTGACCTATTGTTGATATAGCTCAATCTGACGCCATACGCAGGAAAACGATGATCCCAAACCACCCTGAAACCGAACAAATACTGCTGGAAAATGTGCTGTTTGCCCTCGGCAATCCGCTCCGGCTGTCGATAATTCGCCGGCTGGCCGATGGCAGCGAACTCAGCTGTAACGCGCTGCGCCCGGAAGATGTGGTGAAGTCCACGATGACCCATCACTGGCGCGTACTGCGCGACAGCGGCGTGATCTGGCAGCGTCCGCAGGGACGAGAAAACATGATTTCATTGCGAAGAGACGATCTGGATGCCCGCTTTCCGGGGCTGATGGCGATACTTTTACAGGCTAAAATCTAAGGACACGCCTGTTTCCCTCCTGAAAAATGCCCCGTAAAGATGTAAGGGGCATAACGTCAGCTGAGGGATTTATCTTACGTGCATACGATATTCAATCATGCCGCTTTTTTTCGCAATCCAGTCGTACAATCGTTGCCCGCGATAATTGGCTTCATGCGTATGCCAGTAAAGATGACTGGCATGATGTTTTCTGGCTTCTCTCTGAACATATTCTATTAACTGTTTGCCAATGTGTTTGCCCCTGACCGCTTCGCAGACATATAAATCTTCGAGGTAGCAGTAATCGCTCTCAGCCCATGTCGAACGGTGAAAAAGATAATGCGCAAAACCCACTACGTCTCCATTACATCGTGCCACCACGCAGAATAGCGGTTCAACGGGGCTGAAAAATCGTTGCCAGGTTCGTTCAGTAATTGCCCCGGACAGATCGACGTTGTAAAACGCCTGATATTTTCCCCATAGTGGCATCCAGCTTTCAAAATCACGTTCTGTAACTGCCTCAATTGTCACGCTCGTATTATTCATATTGCCTCTTTACCCATCCGTTATTCATTTCAGGAAGAGTGTATTATCTAAATGGCACGTTTCGCCCCGCCAATTTTCATGACTGAAGCAGACCATTTTTCCGTATTGTTTTATAATGGATGCCATACGAAGGAGAGTGGAAAAACGGATGTTTAAGCACGCACAACTTGAAACGGTCAAGGCATGGATAATTGATCCTTCACACGGATCGCTGCCCCTTCATGAAAGGATCCAGAGAGCAATACGGACACTGATACTGGAAGGGATCTTATCTAACGGTAAGGCTCTTCCTGCTTCACGTGCGCTGGCAACCTCACTGAGTGTTTCCCGGGATACGATTGAAGCAGCCTATTCCAGCCTGCATGCCGAAGGTTTTATTGAGCGACAAACAGGCAGAGGAAGCTTTGTCTCTTCCAGCGCACGGTTTTTAAAACCACATTCCCGACAGCATCATCCCGTCGCTGATAGACGAAAAGCAAAACTCAGCGCCCGAGGAAAAGTCATCTATGAAAGTGGCGGGATCCGCGAATTTTCCTCGCCCCGCCCGCTGGCGCCCGGTATTCCTGAAACCCGCATGTTTCCCATTCCAACCTGGGAGCGTCTTCAGCGGCAGGTCCTTAAGGAATATCAGCACCAGATATTGGCGCAAAGCCCTCCGCAGGGCATGGAGCACTTACGGCGAGCAATCGCGGAATACGTCAATCTTGAGCGCGGGACACGTGCGAAGGCAGAACAGGTCATCATTCTGACAAGTTCTCAACAGGCGCTTGCTCTGTGTTCCCATGTACTAATGGACACCGGGGATGGCATTGTCATTGAAGATCCCTCCTATCAAGGGGCACACAAAGCGTTTAACGCTGCCGGACTGCACTGTATTCCGGTATCTCTTGATGATAACGGCATCTCAGTTGACGCTCTGAATTCTCTGGCCGAGCCTGTCAGGGCTATCTACCTTACGCCTTCTCATCAGTATCCAACCGGGGTGACGCTCTCTCTTGACCGACGACTGGCTGTCATTGACTGGGCAAATCGTCACTCCGCCTGGATCATTGAGGATGACTATGACAGTGAGTTTCACTACGAAGGAAAGCCTATGGCCTGTCTTCAGGGACTTGATGCTTACAACCGGACAATTTATATCGGCACGTTCACCAAGTCCCTGTTCCCTGGGCTGCGTATTGCGTACATGATTGTTCCCTCAGAATTGACAGAGCCCCTTACGATGGCCAGGACATTAATGGATGGCCATACCGCCTCAATCACCCAACTGACGCTGGCTAAATTTTTGGAGGGTGGGCATTTTGGTGCCTATATTCGCAAAATGCGGAGCGTTTATGTTGCTCGTCGCGACAAACTGGCTAGCCTGATGGACGAGTATCTTTCTGATTATGTTGTGTGTGTAACGCCAGCGGGTGGAATGCAAATGCCTTGTCACCTCAGGCACGGGATATCCGAGAAAGAGATTGCCGCCGCCGCCCGCCGCGCAGATGTTGATATATTAGGGCTTACCGGTTTATATGCAGGACCGCCCGCGTCCACTGGTTTTTTGATGGGATTTGCTGCTTACACGGAAAGGGAAATAGAAGACGCTGTAAAAAAACTGGCCGCAGTTTTCCGTCATGTTTGATGCTGTCGACTGGCCAGCTGCTACTACTCATCCAGGACGAGCAAGACTATAAACAGGGATCCGCCGGCTGGTCTTTGTAAGCGTATCAAAGACCTCGGTCTCCGAGGTCACAATCCTCACGCCCATTTTCCTTAACCTCTGTACATCCGCTGCGATGCGCTGAATGCCAAACCAGAAAAGCCCGTCGAGTGCCGTCACAGACAGCCCGTTTTCCAGAGCCATCTTGAGGCGTTCCTTTGGAGCTTTAACCTGCTGGGCAATTTGCCTGTAAGGCGCTTCATTACATCCCGTCGCGTCACTGCGCTGGATCCGCGTTTTCAGGTGATAGGTAAACTCGTCAGGTATTCCGTCGAGATCCCTTTTAAGGCTATAGACGCAGCCAAAGCGCTTGCCGTTAAACAGAACATTTTTCTGACTGAGCTGCAGCTCTTTTCTGACAACATCTATTAACTGGGGCGCACGGGTAAGAAGCAGCCTGAAGGGCAGCTCGAAGCTGGTGACGTAATCCACATTAAGCAACGCGAGACGCAGCCGCTCCTCTGCCCCGGATTTTTGCTCACGACATTCCTCCATCACCTCTGCCCACTGGCGCGTCAGACGCTCCGGTTCGGCGGCTTCGGTAAGGAGATATTTTTCAATCTGATAATCAACTCTTCCGGTCATCGTGTGGTATCCCGTCGCTGTGGATGCGGTAATTCTATACAGTGCGGTGATATTTATAAAGGACTGAACCGCAGCGGCATCCTGGAAATGTCGTTGCGATTCAGTATCCTGACGTTTCGGATCAGTGTGCCATAATCCAGCCCATCAGCAGCGTGGCGAAAATCACCGTCGACGCGCCGCCGATGCGGGTGGCGATCTGCGCGAACGGCATGAGCGACATCCGGTTAGACGCGGACAAAATGGCTACGTCCCCCGTTCCGCCCAGCCCGCTGTGGCAGCAGGTCACAATGGCCGCTTCCACAGGATACATATTCAGACGCGACGCGATAAAGTAGCCGCTCAGCGCCATCGCAATCACAACCGAACCGCATACCACCACGTATCCCACCGAGAAGACCGACACCACGCTCTCAAGCGGCACGTATAACATCCCGAGGCCGATCATCAGCGGCCAGACCAGCGCAGCCGAGACGAATTTATAGCAACTGTGTGCGCCCTGCTCCATTGAGGCCGGGATCACCCTGAAGTATTTACACAGAACGGCAATCAGGATCATCAGTACCGGGCCGGGAATGTGTACCAGTTTTTCGAACAATCCGCCGACGATGAAAAACGCGCACACCATCAGTAATCCGCCCCCCATCAGATGAAAATCCGTCTGCTGCGTGCTCTGCGCCCCGGCAAACAGGCTGGCGTCGTCTTTACTCCGCGTGAGCATGCCATTTCCCGAAAGCGCAGGACGTTTCGCACCGAGACGTGCCAGCGAGCCCGCACAAATAATGGCGAAGATATTCCCGACGACCGCAGCGGGTGCCAGCTGCGCAACGTAGACGTCCGGCGTCTGCCCCAGTATTGCCGAATAGGCCAGGGACAGTGGCAAAATCCCCTCGCCAATCCCGCCGCCAATGATGGGCACAATGATGAAGAAGAAGGTGTGGTAAGGCGTATAACCAAACAGTGAGCCCACAATGAGGCCGCTCAGCACGGCCATGCATGTTCCTGCTACCAACGGAACAAACATGCGCATCATTCCCTGGATCAGCAGCACCCGGTTCATCCCCAGAATGCTGCCGACCACCAGGCAGGCGATGACGAAGTAGAGCAGATTCGCCTCTTTCATCAGCAGATGCACGGTATCAAGGGTATGTTTCCCGAATACGCCAAAATAGACCAGCACGGAGGGCACCATCAGGCACAGTATCGCCGGGCCGCCGATATCTTTCAGCACCGGGATTTGACGCCCTACTTTGGCAAACGCGAAACCGAGGGTCATGATGACCGCGAGTCCACCTATCATATTTTTCGGTAGCAGCCCTGCCCAGGCGGACGTCGCCACAATGGCGGCAATCCCGACGAACAGCATCAACGGGACCGTGCCAACCTCAGTATTGTTGAGCCCAAAGGCAAAACGCGAGGTCGACAGTTCAGAAGTCGGTACAGGATTATCTTTCATATAATCACCTGAAAATTGTGTTCGGATATACAGAGAAAGGAATAAACTGGAACTATTCCTGATACGAATAAATGTTCTTAACATATAAATTAATGACTTAGATGGCCTTTTCTAAAAACAGGCTCATCGTGAAATTAACACGGGCCTGCGGGGAGAAATGTGAACAATTCGGCTCTTTGTCTTTAAATAACTTAATTCAGAGTTAAGTAACTAAAGTTATTTATAACAGCTAATGTCGCTTTCTTGCGTCTTATCAATATTTGACGAAAGTATTACTTATCCAACTAATGCAATCTTTTTGAAATTAATAAAACCAGAGAGAGTGTGACCCTTGTCACTCCTGCCCTGCTATCTAAGCGCTAGATTAGCGCTGCAACAAAACACATAAAATACCCTACAGGAAATACTATGCCTTCATTACTATTACAGTCACTGTTTCCGCTCGTCTTTATAATGTTACTTGGATGGCTAAGTGGAAAGCTGGGATATTCCCGGCGTGAAGATGCAAACGTCATGGCAACCGTGGTGATTCGTTTCGCCCTTCCTTTCCATCTTTTTATTGGTGCATTGCATACCGATCCCAATAAAATTAAGAACCTGACCTTTATGGCCGTTTTGGTTGTCGGTTTAATGGGGTCGTATTTACTGACGCTATTTATTTCACGCTATGTTTTTCGCCACGATATCAAAACCAGCGCCATTCAGTCTCTGGTTTGCGCCTTTCCTGATATGGCCTACTTTGGCGCACCGGTCTTGGCGGTATTGATTGGGCCAGAAGGATTTATCGGTGTGCTGATTGGCAATATTATCACCAGCGTTATCATGATCCCTCTGACTATCGTCCTGATTCGTATGGGCGATAAAAACGGTCATGATGGCCTGGAGGCACTGCACCCGGGCGCGATGATCGTGCAAAACCTCATCAAAGCGGCACGCAATCCTATCGTCTGGATCCCGGTCTCCGGCGTCTTACTCAGCCTGGCCGGTGTGCAAATCCCTTCTATTCTCAGCATGCCTATTGAGATGGTTGGCAAGGTTTCAGGTGGACTGTCCCTATTTGCCCTCGGCCTGCTGTTTTACGGTGAACGTCCAAAGCTGAATGTGCAGACATTTACCAATATCAGTATTAAAAACCTGATTCAGCCAGCAATGATGGCCGCCGCAGGGCTCGCCTTTGGTCTTAGCCATAGCTTATTGCAGCAGGTTGTGATTATTGGCGCAACGCCTTCCGCTATTGCCGCGGGGATGTTTGCCTTACGCAGCGATACCTATATTGATACCGCATCCTCTTCCATATTAATTGGCACGGCCGTCGGAGTCGTGACCGAAGGCATTATGATTTATTTCATCTCTTAATCTGTTTTATTTAAAAATTCAGGAGTTAACCATGTCCCGGAAAGAAGTTCTGTACACCCCTTATAACGGGGCCGTATTGCTGGAAAATCCGCTGCTCAATAAAGGGCTCGCATTTATTAAAGAAGAGCGTGATAATTTTAATCTGCATGGGTTATTGCCGCACAACGTTGAAACCATTGAAGAACAAACCGAACGCGCCTGGGTGCAGTTCTGCCATTTTAAAAGCGATATTTCGCGTCATGTTTACCTGAGAAACATTCAGGACACCAATGAAACTCTCTTTTACAACCTCTTGCGTTTGCATCTGAAAGAGACGTTACCGATTATCTATACCCCGACGGTCGGTGAAGCCTGCGAGCATTTCTCCACGATTTATCGACGCGCGCGCGGCTTGTTTATTTCATGGCCTAACCGCCATCGTATTGATGAGATGCTGCAAAGTTTTTCGCGTAACGACATTCGCGTGATTGTAGTGACGGACGGGGAACGTATTTTAGGGCTTGGCGATCAGGGTATCGGCGGAATGGGTATTCCAATTGGTAAGCTGTCGCTGTATACCGCCTGCGGAGGGATCCATCCGGCCTCTACCCTCCCGATTATGCTGGATGTCGGTACCAATAATCAGCAACACCTCGACGACCCGATGTACATGGGCTGGCGTCATCCGCGCATCAGCGACGATCAATACGCTGAGTTTATGGATATGTTTGTCAGCACCGTTAAAGCGCGCTGGCCGAATGTTCTCCTGCAATTTGAAGACTTTGCTCAGAAAAACGCCACCAGGCTGCTCCAGCGCTACCGCGACCAGCTGTGCTGCTTCAATGATGATATCCAGGGCACGGCAGCCGTCACCGCCGGTACGCTGATGGCGGCGGCGCATGCGGCGGGCACGCGCATTCGCGATCAGCGCGTGGTCTTCCTGGGCAGCGGCTCTGCCGGATGCGGGATAGCTGAAAAAATTGTGGCGCTGATGGTGGATGACGGCCTGAGCGAGTCCGAAGCGCGCAGCCGGATCTTTATGGTCGATCGCTTCGGCTTGCTGACCGACGACATGACTAACCTGCTCGATTTCCAGAAAAACCTGCTCACCGCGCGCGACGCCGTTTGCAGCTGGCAGGTAGACGCGAAGAATATTTCCCTGCTGGACGTGGTGAAGAACGCGCATCCCACGGTGATGATCGGCGTTTCAGGCCAGCCGGGGCTGTTCAGCGAAGAGATTGTCAAAGAGATGCATCGCCACTGTCCGCGCCCGATCATCATGCCGCTCTCGAACCCAACCTCGCGGGCGGAAGCCCAGCCGCAGGATCTTATCGCCTGGACCCAGGGTGCCGCACTGGTGGCCACCGGCAGCCCATTCGCCCCGGTATTCTGGGAAAATGCGCACTACGAGATCGCCCAGTGTAATAATGCCTATATCTTCCCGGGTCTGGGGCTGGGCGTACTGGCCTGTAACGCGCGCCGGGTGACTGAAGAGATGCTGATGGCAGCAAGCCGCAGCCTGGCCGCGCAGTCTCCACTGGTCACCACGGAAAAAGGGGGATTGCTGCCGCCGGTAGATCAAATTGAAACGGTCTCACGCCAGATTGCCATCGCCGTCGCCCGGGCCGCGATCGAACAGGGCATGGCTCCGGCGATAGATGAGGCGACGTTGATGGCGCGTATCGAGAAGACCTGGTGGCAGGCGGACTATGCGCCGTACCGCAGGTCTGCGCTGTAAGCCTCGATCCTGCCCTCACCGCATAGTGAGGGCAGGATTGCTGCCTTAGTGCGGGACGCCCGACTGGTCTGAAAGATCGGCGGCGGACAGAATATCTGCCCGTGATGCCACGCTCTTGCGGCGGGCATACCGGTCAGGCTGACCTTCAGGACGCGTTTTGAAGCGCCGGTGCAGCCACATATACTGTTCTGGCGCCATCCGTACCGCTTGCTCAATCGCCCTGTTCATCTGCGTCGCAACAGATTCTTTATCTCCCCCCAGCAACGCCTCGCTGATATCCTCCAGAATGATCAGTTCGTAACCGGTGCCATCCGCCCTGCGGCGCGGCACAAAGGGAATGACGGCAGGCTTCGCGCTTTTGACCAGCATATAGCTTCCAGCGGTCGTGGCGGCATCCGGAACCGCAAAAAACGGCACAAAGACGCTATTGCTTTTGCCATAGTCATGGTCCGGGGCGTACCACAAAATCTCATTCTGCTTCAGGGAGCGGATCATGCCCTTTAAATCATGGCGATCGAGCATGGTTTTATTTGAGCGCAGGCGTCCGCGCGTCTGAAGCCAGTCCAGCAGGGCATTATTGTTGGGACGGTACACCCCAATACCGGGGTTAAGCATGCCAAATATCCGTGCGCCCAGCTCAAGCGTCAGAAAATGCATCCCCACCAGCACCACGCCCTTTCCTTGCGCCATGGCCTTTTCCATGTGCTCATAACCCGTCACGGTAAAGCATTTCCGCACCCGCCATGCAGGCCAGAACCATGCAATCCCGGTTTCGATCACCCCCATTCCTACCGATTCAAAATTACGCTGCAGCAATGACTCGCGTTCATCCTTTTTCATTTCCGGAAAACAGAGCTCCAGGTTGCGGCGGGCAATCTCGACGCGGCGTGGAAGCAGGCGCATCGCCAGTCGACCAAGGCCATGACCGATTCTGAACAACAGCGGATAAGGGAGCAGCATGATAAGCCACAGTGCGGCAATGCCGGTCCAGCTTAGCCAGTAACGGGGATGAAGAAAGGCGAGTGAAAAACGGGGTAATTTTGTCATGAGAAAATTATCCTTTAACGTGTCTGTCCTTAACTGATTCTGCAGGAGATCTTTCCTGAGGATTGATGAGATGTCAGCCAGAAACGTAAAGTGTAACGGATAAGATAAAACGCATTTTTATCGATTTTTGCGAAAAGCGGGAAGACGAGACGGGAAAAACCGGGGAGAAGAGATCCCCCCGGCGAATGCGCTTACATTGAATAGCCTGGCTTTTTGATTAACTCGTCCAGCTTCGGTCCTATTTCGGTATCCCAGACCTGCGCTTTCCAGTCCTCCTGGTTCACCTGATTCAACGCTACGGACACCGAGCTGTCTTTGCTGTTGAAATGGCGAATAATGACCTCAGCAATATCCTCGGCCAGTGCAGTTTTTTGTTCGTCGTTCAAATCGCGGGGAAAACATTTGATATCTACGTGTGGCATATGCAGGCTTCCAGTTGTGAGTCAGGACTCCACGTTATCAGATAATACCGTTGGCCTTTAACACCTTGTGCAGTTCCGGCAGCTGACATACGGTGTCCGCAATAGCCGTAAGCCTCGGCGTATTGGTCGCAAACCAGTCATGACGAGGCCCCCAGGTTCGCGCCACCGCGATATACACATCCAGCAGCGTCAGCCGTTCACCCAACGCAAACGGGGCGGCCTTGAGCTGAGTGTCGAACCACAAATAAAGGGACTTCCGGTATTCGATGCAGTTTTTCTGCAGCTGTTCCGGCGCATCCGGCACCCAGCGTTCGGGATAGTCCGCATACGTAAAAGTGGGGTAGACGTTGGCCACAAACCAGATCAGCAGACGCTGAAACTGCTGGCGTTCGGCCTGTCCCACGGGCGGAGCGAGATCGGGACATCTGTCGAGCACCATCAGGGCAATCGCCGCCGTTTCGGTCATGATGGCGCCATTTTCCAGCTCCAGCGTGGGTACCTGACACAGCGGGTTGAGCTTTTGCAGCAGCTCACGCTGCGGACCGGGCTGGTCAAACCCGTCCACGTTGATAAATTGATAAGGGATATCAGCCAGGGTTAGCATCACTTCACCGATTGCCGAGCCCCAGCCGGGTACGCCATAGAGTTTAATCATGTTGCCCCCTCAGGGATGAAAACCCTAAGTGTAGAGCACCATTAGTAGGTTATCCCAGGCGGGTTGACCTCCGATTGCGCCACCGCTTCCCCCTGCTCGCCCCAGCGCGCCAGTACCTTCTGGTAATCTCCCCGCTTAATCGCACCGTCCAGCGCGGCCTGCAACGCGTACACCAGCTCATTACCCTTTTTAGTGGTCGTGGCAACAAACGCCTTCTTCGGGCCTAACCCCACGACGCGGGTTTTGCCGGTGAGCGCCGCTTTGTAGGCTGAAACCGACTGAGGACCAAAGAACACATCCGCCCTGCCGGACTGAATATAGAGATTGCCCGAGGCATCGTCGTGGAGATAGACCGGCAGCGCAGGCGTCCGCCCCGCCTTTTTGTTCTCTTCGTTCCAGCCCAGCAGAATGCGCTCCTGATTCGTACCGGAGCCGACAATCACCTTTTTCCCTGCCAGATCTTCCGCGCTTTTGATTGACTGGATCTCGCTGGTGGATTTCACCGAAAACGCCAGCGAATCGACGCGGTAGGTCGCAAAATCAAACTTCTCTTTACGCTGTTCGGTCACCGCAATGTTCACCAGCGCCACGTCGTAACGCCCGGAGGCGATCCCCAGCGGCCAGTCTTCCCACGCCGTCGGCACCAGCTTCAGCTTTAGCCCCAGGCTGCCCGCCAGCAGGCGGGCGATATCCGGATCGCTGCCGATGCGCGTACGGTTATCGCTGGCCAGCAGCGCCAGCGGCGGGGAGTTCAGCATTGAGATGGCGACCGTCAGTGTACCCGGCTCAACGAATGTGTAATTGGCGGGGATCTTCGCCACGGCCTGCCGATCCACCGTCACCGGCAGCGGCTGCTCGTTGGCTTTCAAATCAATGCTGGCGTGGCTCACCGTCGTGACGATCAGCCCCGCCAGAAGTCCATATTTCATTGGCACTCCTTACAAGACTTTGGAGAGGAACTGACGCGTTCGCGCATGTGACGGACGGTTTAATACCTCGTCACTGCTTCCCTGCTCGACAATTTTTCCGTCGACCATAAACACCACCTGATCCGCCACTTCCCGGGCAAAGCCGATCTCGTGGGTCACCACCACCAGCGTGGTGCCGGACCGGGCCAGTTTTTTGATCACATCCAGCACTTCCCCCACCAGCTCCGGATCCAGCGCCGAGGTGGGCTCATCAAACAGCATCACCCGAGGACGTAACGCCAGCGCGCGGGCAATGGCAATACGCTGCTGTTGCCCGCCAGAAAGATGACGTGACCAGGCATCAGCTTTATCCCGCAGCCCAACCACGTCCAGCAGGCTGTACGCCCTTTCCACCGCCTCTTTTTTGCTGAACTTTTTATGCGCGATGGGCGCCTCTATCAGGTTTTCCAGCACCGTGAGATGGGGGAAGAGATTGAAGTTCTGGAACACATAGCCCACGTTGACGCGCTGTTTGAGGATCTCCTTCTCCTTTAGTTCATAGAGCTTATCGCCCTGACGACGATAGCCAATGTAATCTCCGTCAATCTGAATAAAGCCTTCGTCGACGCGCTCCAGGTGATTAATGGTGCGCAGCAGCGTCGATTTACCGGAGCCGGACGGCCCGAGGATGACCGTCACGGACCCGGGCGGGATCTCAAGCGAAACGTTGTCGAGCGCTTTATGGCGGCCAAAATACTTGCTGACGCCGGTAATCAAAATATGTCCTTCAGGAGAGGCTTGCATGGACGGGCTCCTGTGCTGGCGTGGTGGTGACAGAACGGGTACGACGGGTGGCACGGTTCTGATTAACGGCAGAGCGGCGTTCGCTGCGGGCAAGCGCGCGCTCGACGCCATACTGGATAGCGGACAGGACGGTGGTGATCGCCAGGTACCAGGCGGCACCGACCATCAGCAGCGGGATCACCTCCTGCGTGCGGTTGTAGATCATCTGGATGGTATAGAACAGCTCCGGCATCGCCAGGACATACACCATCGCCGTGCCCTTGGCGAGGCTGATGATTTCATTGAACCCCGACGGCAGAATGGTACGCAGCGCCTGAGGCAAAATGATGCGCACCGTGCGGCGCCAGGCTGGCAGACCGAGCGCGGCGGCGGCCTCGTACTGCCCGTGGTCGACCCCGAGGAATCCGCCGCGAATGATCTCGGCGGTATAGGCGCTCTGCACCAGGGTTAGTCCCACCACGGCGGTAGAGAACTGCCCCAGCACGTTGATGGTTTCAAAGCTGCCCCAGGTGATGCCGGTGAACGGCACGCCGAGAGAGAGCGTGTCGTAGAGATAGGAAAAGTTATAGAGAACGATCAGCACCACAATCAGCGGCAGCGACCGAAACAGCCAGATGTAGGCCCACGCCAGGCTGCTCAATAGCCAGGAAGACGAGAGTCTCGCCAGCGCCAGCATGCCGCCAATCACCACGCTCAGCGCGGTACCGATCAGCGTCAGCAGCAAGGTCTGGCCGACACCTTCAAGGATCACCGGGTCAAAGAACCAGCGGGCGAACACCGCCCACTCCCAGCGCGGGTTAAAGGCCACGGACTGAATCACGACCGCCAGGACAAACAGCGCCACCGCGGCGCCGACGGTCCGCAGCGGATAACGCGCCGGGACCACCTTAATGGTTTCAACGTTGCTCATCGTCGTTCCTCATGCGGTTTTACTGAACGCTTCGCGTACCAGCGTTTTAGTGAAGCGCAGCCGACCGTCAAACGGCGGCTGGCTGTACTCTTCCGGATCGCGGTTCAGATCGAACTGCGGCTGGTAGCCCTGGCTGAGATAGAGCCTGACCGCTTCCGGCTGGCGAAAACCGGTTGTCAGGTAGATTTGGCCATATCCTGCCAGCACCGCCCTGCGCTCAAGCTCCTGCACCACGCGTCCGGCAAGCCCCTGCTGACGCAGGGTTTTGTCCGTCCAGATGCGTTTGATTTCCGCGGTGCGTTCGTCGAAAGGTTTGTACGCGCCGGTAGCGATAATCTTCCCGTCGCGCTCCAGCACGATAAACAGCCCCTGCGGCGCCAAATACCACTCGGTGAGTTCCACTTCCGCGTCTTTAGAGAAGTAGTCGCCATAGCGGGCGGCATATTCACCGAACAGCCCCTCAATGATGGGCTGAAGCTCGGCATCTTCCGGTGAAACATCACGAAATCGTTCGCTCATCACGCCTCCTTAATCGCCCAGGCCAGCCGGGTTCACTTCTGACTGAGGAATGCGCTCAACCCCTTCCCCCCAGCGATTCAGCACTTTGTCGTAGTCACCGTTTTTGATCACGCCGTTCAGCGCGGTTTGCACCGGCTCAACCAGCCCGCTGCCTTTTTTCAGCGTCACCGCGATGTGCGCCGCCTTCGGCCAGCCGCCGTCGACGCTACCCACCAGTTTGGTTTTCCCGTTCAGCGCCGCTTTCCACGCGCCGATCACGTTCGGACCAAAGTACGCATCCGCGCGTCCGGACTGCAGCGCCAGCGTTTGTGCCGCATCGTCTTTGGTGTAGATCGGAGTAAAGGGCTTCAGCCCCTTCTTCAGGTTTTCGGCGTTCCATGCCAGCAGAATGGCCTCCTGGTTGGTGCCGGAGCCGACGATAATCCGCAGCCCGGCGATGTCCTCAGCCTTCTCAAGCGACTTGATCGGGCTGGTTGATTTCACGTAGAACCCGAGGGAATCTTTACGGTAGGTGGCAAAGTCAAACTTCTCTTTACGCTCTTTGGTGACGGTGATGTTGCTAATGGCGGCATCATATTTCCCGGAGGCCACGCCCAGCGGCCAGTCTTCCCAGGAGGTCGGCACCACGTTCAGCTCCAGCCCCAGGCTGTCAGCGACCAGACGGGCGACGTCCACTTCACTTCCCAGCAGCGTTTTGTTGTCATCGGAAAACACCGTCAGCGGAGGTTGATTGAGGCCCGCCACCGCAACGGTAAATTTCCCCGGCACGGCGAAGCGATAATCTTTCGGCAGCTGTGCCACCGCTTCTCCATTTTTGACGGTATTAACCGGCGTTTTATTGGCCTCGATGCTCACACCGGTGCCGTTAATATTCACATTCTCTGCCCAGACGGCAGGGGTAAAGGCCAGCGCGAGCGCCAGAATAAGCGATGTTTTCTGCATAGCGGTGTTCTCTTTTATTGTTGTGTGAACTGGTTTTTAGGTTCGTCTAAGCCCAGACTTTCGCGCAGCGTGGTGCCCGGATAGTCGGTGCGGAACAGGCCGCGCGCCTGTAAAACAGGCACCACCTGGTCAACAAAGCGCGGGAAGGTGTCCGGCGTACCGCCCTGAATGATGAAGCCGTCTGCGGCATAGCCTTCAAACCAGGCCTGCAGACCGTCTGCCACCTCTTCCGGCGTACCGGCAAAGCGCGGGCGCGGCGAAGCGGCTTCAAGCGCTACCTGACGCAGGGTTAAGTTGCGCTCGCGGGCATTTCGCTTGATTTCATCGGTGGTGCTGCGGAAGCTGTTTTTGCCTAAGTCGCCGATATCCGGGAACGGCTCGTCGAGCGGATACTGACCGAAATCGTGATGTTCAAAATAACGCCCGAGGTAGTTGAGGGCATCGTTAATCGACACCAGCGCCGCCGTGGTTTGATACTGGTTTTCCACGTCATCGGCGTCTTTACCCACAATCACGCTGACGCCCTGGAAAATATGTAAATCTGACGCGCGGCGTCCGTTTGTTTCCAGCTGCTGCTTCACGTCGAGGTAAAAGGCTTTTGCCTCATCGAGCGTTTCGTGATGAGTAAAAATGGCGTCGGCATGTTTTGCCGCCAGCTTTTTCCCGTCATCCGACGCGCCCGCCTGAAAGACAATCGGTCGTCCTTGTGGCGTTCGACCAATATTCAGCGGCCCGGCGACCTGGAAGAAGTCACCGTGGTGATCCAGCGCGTGCAGTTTGGCCGGGTCAAAAAACTGACCGCTCTCTTTGTTGCGGATAAACGCGTCGCCTTCCCAGGAATCCCACAGCCCTTTCACCACGTCGAGATACTCATCCGCAATCCGGTAACGCAGCGCATGCTCGGGGTGTTTTTCGCGAGAAAAGTTCTTCGCTGACCCTTCCAGCGGCGAGGTCACCACGTTCCAGCCCGCGCGTCCGTTGCTCAGGTGGTCGAGGCTGGCGAACTGGCGCGCCGTGGTGAAAGGCTCGCTGTAGGAGGTGGATAAGGTTCCCACCAGCCCCAGGCGCGAGGTGATGCTGGCGAGAGCGGATAACACCGTCAGCGGTTCAAAGCGATTTAAAAAATGCGGGATCGATTTCTCGTTGATATAGAGACCGTCGGCAACGAATAGAAAATCGAGTTTGCCCTCCTCCGCCTTTAACGCCGTCGCTTTGACGAAATCAAAATTGATACTGGCATCGGCGACGGCCTCAGGGTGACGCCAGGCGGACATATTTCCGGATGCACCATGCAAAATGGTCCCCAGCCGCAGTTGACGATGTGCAGACATATTCACCTCTTAAGAATTAAACGTGTTGCAGGGCTTTTTCCGCAAGCTGTGCAAAATAGCGGGCAGCGGGCTCGATTAAGGCTTCATCCGGATTGAAGGCCGGATGATGTAAACCATACGGGCTGTTGCTGCCGATGCTGACAAACGCCCCCGGGATCTGCTGCAGATAGACCGCGAAATCTTCCCCGCCCATATGCAGCTCGGCGTGCCGGGTTTCATATCCGGCGTCCCGGGCGACCGAGGTGGCGAAATCGGCCCAGCGTTCGTCATTCACCAGCGCGGTGGGCCCGGCATACCAGGTAATGTCAATCTGCGCGCTAAAGGCGCTGGCAAACCCGGCAGCGATTTCGCCCACGCGGGCTTTCACATTCTGCTGCACTTCCATGCGGTGGGTGCGCAACGTGCCTTCCAGCTCGACGCTTTCCGGCAGCACGTTCCAGGTGTTACCGCCTGCAATGCGCGTCACGCTCAGCACCACCGAATCCAGCGTGTTGACGTTGCGGCTGGCGACGCTTTGCAGCGCCGTCACCAGCTGGCTCGCCAGCACAATGGCGTCGTTGCCTTCGTGCGGACGTGCGGCGTGCGCGCCCTTACCGGTAATGCGGATCACGAAGCGATCGACATTGGCATAAAACGGTCCGCCGCGGGTGGCGAACTCACCGACCGGCAGGCCGGGTTCGTTATGCATGCCGAAGATGGCGCTGACGTCACGCAGGGCACCGGCCCGCACCATGCTCTTCGCACCGCCAAAGTTCTCTTCGGCAGGCTGAAACAGGATCCGCACCCGGCCGTTAAGCGACGCTTCCCGCTCTTTCAGCTTCAACGCGGCGCCGAGGATCACGCTGGTGTGGATATCGTGTCCGCAGGCATGCATTACGCCTGCACGCTGCGAGCTAAACGGCACGCCGCTGCGCTCTTCAATCGGCAGGGCATCGATATCTGCCCGCAGCGCAATCAGTTTGTTGCCCGAGCCGATTTCCGCCACCAGTCCGGTAGACAGGTCGTAAGGCTGCGGGGTAATCCCGGCATTCGTCAGCCACTGGCGCAGGCGCGTTGTGGTCTCCACTTCCTGGCCGGAAAGCTCCGGGTTCTGGTGCAGCTCGCGACGCCAGGCAATCAGCTGTTCGCCAAAGCTCATACGGTGACCTCCCTGTTAAGACGCGCCTCGGCAAGCAAACGCAGCGACGCGACGCGCGTTGCTCCCTCCGCTACCGGCGTGTCGATGATAAATTCGTCAATGCCCCACTGCTGGTGCAGCGCGTCGAGCTGTTCCAGGACCGACTCAGCCGTACCCGCCAGCAGCGACTGCGCCCGACGTGCAATGCGTACCGGCTCGCTGCCCGCCTGACGCGCAAAGGCGTAGGCCTGCTCTTCGCTGGCCACGGTGACACGCTGGCCGTTTGCCAGCTCGACGCCCCACACTTCGACCTTTTGCGCCAGGGCTTCTGCCTCGGCTTGCGTCTGCGCGACAATCGCCTGTACCGCCACTATCACGTCCCGCGTGCTGCTCTTACGCCAGGTCGATACCACCTCGCGCAGCAGTTCCGGGTCACCGTTCAGATGCGCGGCAAAAACAAAGTGCCAGCCGAGCCCGGCGGCCAGCAGCGCGCTTTCGGTACTCGCACCCAGCAAAAAACGTTCTGCAGGCGACGGCGGCAGAGGCGTGGCGCGGACGGCGTCCTCAGTTGACGGATGTTCAGGACGGATCCAGCGATCGAGCTGGGCCAGCTGTTCGGCGAAGCTGCCCTTTTCCTCTTGATTCAGGCCCTGCTGCAGCGCGCGAGTTGAGAGCGGCAACCCGCCGGGGGCTTTCCCGACGCCGAGATCCACACGGCCAGGCGCCAGCGCCGCCAGCACGTTGAAATTCTCGGCGACTTTATAAGGGCTGTAATGCTGGAGCATCACGCCGCCGGATCCGACGCGGATGCGCGTTGTTTGCCCGAGGATCCAGGCAATCAGCAGCTCCGGCGAGGGGCTGGCAAGATGGGGAGTGTTGTGGTGTTCGGCAATCCAGAAGCGGTGATAGCCCAGATTTTCTGCCTGCTGCGCCAGCGCCAGGGTACGCGCCAGTGCATCGGCAGCCGTTTCGTTTTCAGCGATGTGGCTTTTATCCAGAATGCTGATTCGCCATGACATGTTGCGTTCTCGTTTGACTTAACATGTCGACATTATTAAAGGCGCATTTCACCACTGAGAAACAATTAATTTACATTTAGTTTGCCGGAAATCAGATATATAAAACCACGCTAAGAATAAGTCTTTAAGGCGGTAATCAGCGTTTCCGCCTGCCCGCGGCGAGTAATGCGGACAAAACGAATGTGTCCAGATGAGAATGGACTCTCTGCTGAAGAATGCGCGCCGGAAACCAAACGTTTTCGCCCTGTGAACGAAACGCTATTTCAGCATGGCAATTTTTCCGGGGAGACGATCTCCCCCTTTCAATTTGGCTTATGTCATTTATTTGCAGCGCCACCCAAAAACGCCCCTGAAAATATTTTCATTTTTATTACATTCGATAGAATTAATAATTTAAAAATAATGAACAGGGCTATTCCGAATAATCTTAATTTCAGAGAGAATAGACAGCAGGCAGTTATAAAAATAATCACATTAATCTTACCTGAACGTTTTCAGGGCATTTCTTTATTCTTGCACATCATCATGGAGTTACTCATGAGGCGTAACAATCCCGTTACACAAAACGAGTATTTGCTTAACGATGGTTCGACGTTAATGTCGACCACCGATACAAAAAGTCATATTACCTATGCTAATTCCGCTTTTATTGAAGCCAGCGGATATAAAGAAGAACATCTTCTGGGTGAGCCGCACAACCTCATCCGCCATCCCGACATGCCTGCCGAAGCGTTTGGCGACATGTGGTTTACCCTGCAGCAAGGTGAGACCTGGACGGGGCTGGTGAAGAACCGTCGTCATAATGGCGATCACTACTGGGTGCGGGCTAACGTGACGCCGGTCTGGCAGGGTGGATCCCTGACGGGCTATATTTCCGTGCGGAATATAGCCGCACGGGAAGAGATCGCGGCCAGTGAAAAACTGTACGCAAAAGTGCGTAATAACGAATTAAAACATTACCGCTTTTATAAAGGGTTACTGGTTCGGCGCGGTTTATTTTCGTTTATGTCGCTCTTTAAACGTCTCAGCACCAGTAAACGAATCCATCTGGGTATTGCGACGACAGCGTTACTCTCCTGCCTGGCGATATATTTATTCCCTGATAGTCGCGTTCAGGCCGGTAGTCTGATGCTGCTGTTTGCAGCCCTCGCCTGTTATCTTCATGCACAGATCGCCCGACCGGTTAAATCCATTGTGCAACAGATGCAGCGCGTGGTTTCAGGACGTAAAACGAACTACTACCATTTTGACAGGATCGATGACATCGGGCTGATGATGCGCCTGGTGAATCAATCAGGTTTGAACCTGAATTCGCTGGTTGACGATGTCGGGGCGCAAATCAGCGGGATTGGCACCATCAGCCAGCAGGTGGCGAAAGAAGGTGCAGCGCTGCAGACGCGTTCAGAAGAGACCGCAGACTTTCTGCAGCAAACCGCGTCTGCGGTGGAAGAGATCGCCAGCGCGGTGAAGCAGACGGCAGAAACCGCGAAAGAAGCCACGGAGATGGCGGATCGCACCCGCGACAGCGCCCACTGCGGCGAAGCGATGATGAAAGAGACCATCGGTATGATGCAATCCGTGTCGCAGGATAACAGCCAGATCGTCGATATTATCAGCGTTATCGATCGTATTGCCTTCCAGACCAACATTCTTGCGCTGAATGCTGCCGTGGAAGCGGCGCGCGCTGGCGAAGCCGGGCGCGGTTTTGCCGTGGTGGCGGCCGAGGTGCGCAATCTTGCGCAGCACTCCGCGACGGCGGCGAAAGAGATCAAAGCGCTGATTGAGAAAAACGTCGCCAGCGTCAATGCTGGCGTGGAAAAGGTGGAACAAACCGAAACGCAGCTGACGGTCATGATCGAAAATGTGCTGCAAGTCTCCTCCCTGATTAAGGAGATCGGTCACGCCACACAGGAGCAAACCCAGGCGCTGACGCTCATCAACGCTTCTATCTCCCGTATCGGTGCAATGACCCACAACAATACGGGGATGGTGGATAACGTCACTCACGCCGCGAATCACCTGACGCAGCGCACGACGCGTTTGCAACAGGCGATTGCCGTTTTTGGCGGTTAGCCGTTCGGGTACTGCTCGTCGGTGACTTTTTCCAGCCACGCTACCGGGCTGCTGTTAACGGATTCGGCGATGGCAATATGCGTCATCGCCGTTTGCGCACTTGCGCCGTGCCAGTGCTTTACGCCGGGTGGGATCCAGGCGATATCGCCCTGATTCAATATTTCCGCCGCTTTGCCCCACTCCTGTAACCAGCCACGCCCCTGCGTCACAATCAGCGTTTGTCCAAGGGGATGCGTATGCCACGCGGTGCGCGCGCCCGGCTCAAAGGTCACGGTTGCCCCGCCGACGCTGGCAGGTTCGCCCGCCTGGAATGGCGCGTCAATGCGGACGGTGCCGGTGAACCAGGCTTCCGGTCCCTTTGCTGAAGGTAATGAACCGCTGCGGATAATTTTCATCTTATGCTCCTCGTTTACTGTTGCGTTAACAGTAGCGCAAAGCAATCCGGAGCATTAGCGTGCATAATCAGATAGGAAACATGACTGAAATTCATAAATAGAGGCAATCGCGATGCTAAAAGATAATTTCAACGACCTGCTCTCTTTTATGGTAGTCGCCCGCGAGCGCAGCTTTACGCGCGCCGCGGCGCAGCTGGGCGTCTCGCAATCGGCGCTGAGTCATGCCATGCGCAAGCTTGAAGCGCGACTCGACGTTCGCCTTTTAACCCGCACAACCCGCAGCGTTGTTCCCACCCAGGCGGGTGAGCAGCTCTTTACGCGCTTAAGCCCACATTTGCTGGAGATTGAACAGGAGCTCACGGCGCTTCGTAGTGCGCGCGACAAACCTGCAGGCTCTATCCGCATCGTCGCCGGGGAGCATGCGATGGACGTCGTGCTCTGGCCGGTACTGAAGGCGTTTATGGTGCAGTATCCTGAGATTAACGTTGAAGTGACGGTAGATAACGGCCTGACGGATATCGTGGATGGCCGTTTCGACGCGGGAGTACGCCTGGGTGAACAGGTGGCAAAAGATATGATTGCGGTACGGATCGCACCGGATATGCGCATGGCCGTGGTCGGTTCCACGGATTATCTGGCACGCTTTGGCGTGCCGCAGACGCCGGAGCAGCTCGCTGACCACCGCTGCATCAATATGCGCCTGCCCACGCGAGGGGGATTGTATCACTGGGAATTTGAACGCGACGGACGCGAGCTTCGCGTGCGGGTTGAGGGGCAGCTTACGCTGAGCAACCTGTCGCAGCGCATCGACGCCGCTGAGAATGGCCTCGGATTAGCCTACGTGCCGGAGACGTCGGTTCTGGGGGCGCTGAGTGACGGACGGCTGGTCAGGGTCCTTGAATCGTGGTGCCCTACTTTCGAGGGGTATCACCTTTATTATCCGAGCCGTCGCCAGCACACTACCGCGTTCAGGTTACTGTTAGATGCTCTGAAGCAATCAAAATCTTTACCACCTGGTAATAATTAAGAAAATCTGATGATTAAATAATCAACCTACCGACTGTTTTGTCTAAAAACTCATCATGATTCAGCGTGTTGTGATCGCCGTCTGCTCTGACCACACGATTTCCTTCGACGTGCATCACTTTCGGCACGGTTATATTTTGCGTCGCTTATGAATTGCAGGTAGGATGCCTCGCCATGTTTCGCCTTATCCATACGCAGAATGACTGGGAAGGCGACATGTGTTTGCGCAGAAGCAATCGTTTGTATTGCTCTCTGGCAGGCAGGACTATCACGATAATGGTTCAGACAGGCAAACAGGTAACTCAATGAAAACAAGCAATAAAAGCGCAGCCGATCATCATGCTGCTAAACGTCGCTGGTTGAACTCCCACGAAGAGGGCTACCACAAAGCGATGGGCAACCGTCAGGTTCAAATGATCGCCATCGGCGGCGCTATCGGAACGGGTCTGTTTTTAGGTGCTGGTGCGCGTCTGCAAATGGCTGGCCCGGCTCTCGCCCTGGTCTATCTGGTGTGCGGGATCTTCTCTTTCTTCATTCTTCGTGCTCTGGGCGAACTGGTACTGCATCGCCCTTCCAGCGGAAGCTTCGTCTCTTATGCCCGTGAATTCCTCGGTGAAAAAGCGGCCTACGTTGCGGGCTGGATGTACTTCGTCAACTGGGCGATGACCGGTATTGTCGATATCACCGCCGTTGCGCTGTATATGCACTACTGGGGCGCGTTTGGCGATGTGCCGCAGTGGGTCTTTGCGCTTGGCGCGCTGGCCATTGTCGGCACCATGAACATGATCGGCGTGAAGTGGTTCGCGGAGATGGAGTTCTGGTTTGCGCTGGTAAAAGTGCTGGCCATTGTGATTTTCCTGGTTGTGGGTACCGTCTTCCTCGGCAGCGGTAAACCGCTGGATGGCAATGCCACCGGCTTCCACCTGATAACCGATAACGGCGGATTCTTCCCGCACGGTCTGCTGCCTGCGCTGGTACTGGTTCAGGGCGTCGTGTTCGCCTTCGCCTCTATCGAACTGGTAGGCACCGCAGCAGGTGAATGTAAAGATCCGCAGACGATGGTGCCAAAAGCCATCAACAGCGTGATCTGGCGTATCGGTCTGTTCTACGTCGGTTCCGTGGTGCTGCTGGTTCTGCTGCTCCCGTGGAACGCCTATCAGGCGGGTCAGAGTCCATTTGTGACCTTCTTCTCTAAGCTGGGCGTACCTTACGTTGGCAGTATCATGAACATCGTGGTCCTGACGGCGGCGCTCTCCAGCCTGAACTCCGGCCTTTACTCTACCGGACGTATCCTGCGCTCCATGTCGATGGGCGGCTCTGCACCGAAGTTCATGTCAAAAATGAGCAAGCAGCACGTGCCGTACGCCGGTATTCTGGCGACGCTGGTGGTCTACGTCTTCGGCGTGTTCCTGAACTATCTGGTTCCGTCCCGCGTCTTCGAGATCGTTCTGAACGTTGCCGCGCTGGGTATTATCGCGTCCTGGGCGTTTATCGTGGTCTGCCAGATGCGTCTGCGTAAAGCGATCAAGGAAGGCAAAGCGGCTGACGTGAGCTTCAAGATGCCGGGCGCCCCGGTGACCTCCTGGCTCACCCTGCTCTTCCTGTTCAGCGTGCTGGTGCTGATGGCGTTCGATTATCCGAACGGTACCTACACCATCGCGACCATTCCGCTGCTGGCCGTGCTGCTGATTGCCGGCTGGTTTGGCGTGCGTAAACGTGTTCACGAAATTCACAGCACCGCGCCGGTTCATCCTGATGATGAAAAACACGACGCACCGCTGGTAGAAGAAACCTCGCGTTAATAAAAAAGCCGGGTGGCGGCTTCGCCTTACCCGGCCTACATCTCATGGTTTTGTAGGCCCGGTAAGCGCAGCGCCACCGGGCAATTCCCACCTTACAGCGCGATACGAATCACATCGTCAGGCTGAGCGGCTTCCTGCTGGCGAGTCGATTTTTGTTTCACCGTCACGTACAGGGTTTTGCCATCCGCAGAGAGCGCCAGGCTGTTCGGGTATACCGGCGTGTCGAAAGTTTTTGTGACCTTATAAGACTTCGCGTCAATCACGCTCACCTTACCGGCTTCACGGTGCGTCACATAGGCTTCATTGCGGGCCGGGTTAAACAGGACCGCCAGGGACTCCGGCGCGGTGATTTTCTCGATCACGCTGCCGTCCTTCAGGCTCACCACCAGCACTTCCGGCTGTTTTGAATCGGTCAGGAACGCACGCTGACCGGCAATGTCGAGGCTCAGATTCAGGTAGAAGTGCTCTTTCCCGTCATCCTGCACCTTTTTACGGCTCAGGATTTTGTTCGTGGCCGTATCAATCGTCACCAGCTCACCGTCCGCATTCGTGGTATAGAGGCGTTTCGCCTGTGCATCCAGCGCCAGGCCGGTGCTAAAGGTACCTGCATTGGCAATCGTCTCTTTCAGCTTCAGCGTTGCGCCATCCACCACCCAAATCACGCTCTCTTTGCCGACACCGGTGATATAAATCGTGTTGCTCGCGTCATCCGCCACCAGCTGGCGCGGCTGCAGCGGTTTGACGGTTTCACTGCGCTGGCGATTATCGAGCACCAGACGCCCTTTCACGTCGCCCGTTTTCGCATCAATGGCCGTCACCGCGCCGTTAATGGTGTTGCCAAACCACAGGGTTTGCGTCGCGCTGTCGAGAGTGGCGCCAAAGGGTTTGAGATCGCTATGAATCGCCTGCGTCACGTCCAACGTGACCGGGTCAAGGCGATAGATAACCCCGCCCTTATCGGTTTTGCGGCTTTGCGAGGTCGCCACCCACAGCGCATTCTCCTGCTGGCTAACTGCCATTTCATACGCCCCTTTGCCCACCGCTTTACGCAGCACCTCTTCGGCGGCATGTACCTGGAACGTCCCGGCAAGCAGTAAAGAGGCAGACAGCAGTGACATACTC
Source organism: Enterobacter asburiae (assembly GCF_008080435.1). Lineage (GTDB taxonomy): Bacteria > Pseudomonadota > Gammaproteobacteria > Enterobacterales > Enterobacteriaceae > Enterobacter > Enterobacter asburiae_C. The sequence goes on from NZ_VRKN01000001.1 coordinate 143,863, forward strand.
AGACGCGGCGAGCACAGATGACGTAAAGACATAACAATTCCTTTTCTGAAAAGAGAGGTTTCCGCTGACATCACTTCCGGCAGGCAACGTCATGGCATTGCCTTTTGATAATGAGAATAGTAATCATTAATCAACTGAATGTGGAGTTTTTCTTTCACGTCTTGTCTTTCATTAACGCAATGTGCGGTTATAGTTTTCAAAACATTTACAAAACCTTTAACATGTATGGACATGTTCCATTTGGTTCGTTTAGACACCACAACCGGTTTTATTCATGAAAATCATTTCTGCCCGTAAGGCCTCTCTCCCGCTGCTGCTGGTTCCCGTTATTTTCGCGCCGCTAACCGCAATGAGCGCGGAGGAACAGACCATGATCGTCAGCGCCACGCCGCAAACCGTATCGGAACTGGATACCCCGGCCGCGGTTAGCGTCGTCAATGGCGATGACATGCGCCAGGCCGCGCCTCGCATCAACCTGTCTGAATCCCTCGGCAGCGTCCCGGGACTGCAAATTCAGAACCGCCAGAACTATGCTCAGGATCTCCAGCTTTCGATGCGTGGATTTGGCGCCCGCTCAACGTTTGGCGTGCGCGGTATCCGTATGTATGTCGACGGTATCCCTGCCACCATGCCGGACGGACAGGGCCAGACCTCCAACATCGATCTCTCCAGCGTGGAGAGCGTTGAAGTGCTGCGCGGCCCCTTCTCAGCCCTGTACGGCAACGCCTCTGGCGGCGTGATTAACATCAACACTCAGACCGGGCGGCAGCCACCGACCATTGAAGCCAGCAGCTATTACGGTAGTTACGGTACCTGGCGCTACGGCATGAAAGCCACCGGTGCGATGGGTGACGGCACCCATGCGGGCGATGTGGATTACACCGTTTCCACCACCCGCTTCACCACCAAAGGCTACCGTGACCACAGCGGTGCGCGGAAGAATCTGGCCAATGCAAAGCTGGGCGTGCGTATTGATGATGTCAGCAAGCTGACGCTGATTTTCAACAGCGTGGACATGAAAGCCAACGATCCGGGCGGGCTGAGCTATCAGGAGTGGCAGAATAATCCGCGTCAGTCTCCGCGTGGCGATCAGTACAACACCCGTAAGACCATCAAACAGACCCAGGCCGGTCTGCGCTACGACCGCCAGCTCAGCACGCAGGACGATCTCAGCGTGATGATGTACGCCGGTGAGCGTGAAATGACGCAGTACCAGTCGATTCCGTATCAGCCGCAGCTCAAACCTTCCCACTCCGGCGGGGTGATCGATATGCAGCGTCATTATCAGGGCATTGATACCCGCTGGACGCACCGTGGCGAGCTGCTGGTGCCGGTGACGTTTACCACCGGCCTGAACTACGAAAACCTGAGCGAAGATCGTCGCGGATACGAAAACTTCGTCATGGACAACGGCGTGCCGGATTACGGCGTGAAGGGTGACAAGCGTCGAAACGAACGTAACCTGATGTGGAACGTCGATCCTTATCTGCAAAGCAGCTGGCAGCTGACGCAGAAACTGTCAGTGGATGCGGGGGTACGCTACAGCTCGGTCTGGTTTGATTCCAACGACCATTACGTTACGCCAGGCAACGGCGATGATAGCGGTGACGCGAGCTACCACAAGTGGCTCCCGGCGGGCTCTGTGAAGTATGCGGTGACGGACGCCTGGAATCTCTACGCTGCGGCAGGACGTGGATTCGAAACGCCAACCATCAACGAACTCTCCTATCGTTCAGATGACAAGGGCGGACTCAACTTTGGCCTTCAGCCGTCCACGAACAACACGTACGAAGTGGGCAGCAAAACCCGCGTCGGCAATGGCCTGCTGACAGCAGCGCTGTTCCGCACCGATACGGATGATGAGATTGTGGTGGATGCCAGCTCTGGCGGACGTACCAGCTATAAAAATGCCGGAAAAACCCGTCGTCAGGGTGCAGAAGTTTCCCTTGACCAGCAGTTTGCTGAAAACTGGAAGCTGAAGCTGGCGTGGACATACCTGGACGCCACCTACCGCACCAACGTTTGCGGCGACGCAGACTGTAACGGTAATCGTATGCCGGGTATCGCCCGCAACATGGGCTACGCCTCGTTTGGCTGGCAGCCGGAGGAAGGCTGGTACGCGGGTTCTGACGTGCGCTACATGAGCGATATCATGGCCGACGACGAGAACACGGCGAAAGCGCCGTCGTATACGGTAGTCGGGCTTAACACCGGGTATAAATTCAACTATGGCAACTGGGGCATGGACGTCTTTGGCCGCGTCGATAACCTGTTTGACAAAGAATACGTTGGCTCGGTTATTGTCAACGAGTCCAACGGTCGTTATTACGAACCTGCTCCAGGCCGTAACTACGGGGTCGGACTGTCGGTCTCTTATCGCTTCGAGTAAGCAAAAAGAAAAGTTTATTTTATTAATGAAATAACCCTCCTGATGGCTTATTGCCATCAGGAGTTATTCACCAGATAAATAATTAGGTGCGGTATATAGTCGCTCTGTTAAATAATCTCTTAGTTAAAATATTGTCGCTGTAAAAGCAAATTCGCTTCATCAATCACCTTATCAATCGCCTTCTGGCAGGCAGCAACATCTCTTCGCTCAAGGGCGGAAAGGAGTTCGTCATAGTGATATGTCGACGCTTTGATGTCGTTAAGCTCCTGGTGAAGATAGTTCATACAGGGCCCGATGCGCACCCAGAGTTGTTCAATTAAGGCATTAAGGGTCGGCATTTCCGCATACTGATAAAGCGTGAAGCGGAAGACGCGATTCGCATGAAGCGCCTGCTGAACGTTTCCGTTGCACATGGCCTCATGGAATGCCTCTGACATTTTGCGCAATACCTCCAGCTTGCCTTCTGACATATTCTGGCATGCTGCGGCGACCGCCATCGGCTCAAGCTGTTTTCTGATGGCGTTAATCTCGTTATAACGCTCCAGCGTTACCTCCGGAACCAGAAATGCCTGCGCGGGCGTGGCGTGTAACGCCCCGGATGACACCAGGCGCAAAAGCGCCTCGCGAACCGGGGTAATACTGGTTCCTAATTTATCGGCGATCTCTTTCGTAATCAGTCGTGCCCCAGGTTTGAGGGAGCCTGTAATTAACGCTCCTTTCAAACTGAGTTCAACTTGCATGGTAAGACTGACCCTTTGGGCTTTTTCTAAGTGATCCAAATCAAGCATGTTCAATTCCTGTAGCTAAAACTTAATGCTATTTTTAAACGCCAGTTTTAATAAAACGACGCTGGTCCGATATATCCTGTATCGTCATGCCTGGTGATGGGAAGTACGTAAAAACATCAAAAAAAGCCAAGTTTGTTTTTTATCGACTTCGGGCCCATCCGGGATGTGGGCGCGAAATGCCATGTCCATTAATTAAAGACAATATATCGTATCTTCACAAATAAATATGGCGGGAAACCCCGCCATAGTGCTGTTTATTTATTGTCACTCGCGACGCGAATCACGACTTTGCCGAAGTTACGCCCTTCAAGCAGGCCAATTAGCGTCTCAGGCGCGTTCTCCAGCCCGTCTGTTACCTGTTCACGATAGTGAATTTTGCCCTCCTGCACCCAGCGTCCCATCGCGTCCTGGAACTCCTTAATGCGGTGCCCGTAGTCCTGGCCGATGATAAAGCCCTGCATACGAATGCGTTTCTTCAGGATGGTCGCCATCAGGAGCGGCAGGCGATCCGGCCCTTCGGGCAAGCCCGTCGCATTATAGCCGCTCACCAGGCCGCACACCGGCACGCGTGCGGAGGTATTGAGTAACGGCAGCACGGCGTCAAACACTTTCCCACCGACGTTTTCATAATAGACATCAATCCCGTTCGGGCAGGCGTGTTTCAGCTGTTCGGCAAAATCGGCCGCGTGATGATCGAGACACTGGTCAAACCCGAGAACCTCAACGGCATGGCGGCATTTTTCTGCACCACCGGCGACGCCGACCACCCGGCAACCTTTGATTTTACCGATCTGTCCGACGGTCGCGCCAACCGGGCCTGTTGCCGCGGCGACCACCAGCGTTTCACCCGCTTTTGGTTGCCCGATATCCAGCAATCCCATATAGGCGGTAAAGCCTGGCATGCCCAGAATACCCAGCGCCCAGGAAGGATGAGACGGATTTTCGCCCAGTTTCACCAGGCCGCTGCCGTCTGAGAGCTCATACTCCTGCCAGCCGCTGTAGCCCAGAACCCACTCACCCGGTTTGAAATCGGGGTGACGGGATTGCTCAACGCGGCTGACCGTTCCCCCCACCATCACCGCGCCCAGCTCGACCGGAGGTGAATAGGATGGCGCATCGCTCATGCGCCCTCGCATGTAAGGGTCCAGCGACAGCCAGACGGTACGCAGCAAAAGCTGCCCCTCAACGGGTGCTGGAACAGGCTGCGTTTCCAGACGAAAATTTTCCGCGACCGGCGCACCCTGCGGACGAGAGGCCAGTACCCAGCGGCGATTTTGCGAAACAGGTTGATTCATCGGGATCTCCTTCTGGTACAAATGTCATTACAGCCTGGCTCACGATCGGCGTTATCGCATTAGCATTACGAGGCAGACTGGTTAAGCCGTACAACCAGATAGATACAGGTTTCATTCGTTTCGTTGATGAACCGGCAGTCATTTGGCGGCCCCAGCTCGAGACAGTCTCCGGCGTGCATTTCGTGGCGCGTATCGCCCTCCTGAAACACCAGCTCACCGGACTGCAGCCAGATAAGCTGACGTGCCAGCGCGTAAGAAGAGGCAGGCATAGGAACATCGCTGCCCGCAGGCAGCTCAACCTGAACAAGGTCGATGGGCAGATCGGTACGAGGAGAAACATGGCGGCGGAGGTAGTGCGTCTGTGGGTCGCGCCAGACGGGCTGGTTTACAAGGCGCAGCAGCTTGCCTTCCTGCATTTCGGCCCGGGCAATGAGCGTTGACATGCTGATGCCAAACGCGCCAGACAGGCGGGCCAGCAAGGTGGCTGTCGGGCTACTGTCTCCGCGCTCTATCTTGTGGATCATCGCGCGCGAAACCCCTGCCCGGTCAGCAAGCTCGCTCAGGGACCATCCGCGAGACTCGCGTTCAAGGCGAATTCTTGCGCTAATCCGTTGATTCATCGTGTCTGTTATTGTGTTCATGACGTCATACTATAGTGTATGAACGGCATTTCAATGGGCTTTTGATAACAAAAAAATATGGCTTATGCCGTAGCGATCGGGCGATACAGTTGTGTAATATCGTAGCTACAACGTAATACTATAGTGAACAACACACAGAGGGTTAATCATGATCGTTCGTCATGCCTGCAAAGAAGACTGCGCTGCGATAGGAGAAATCTACAATCACGCGGTGCTGCATACTGCCGCGATCTGGAACGATAAAACCGTCGATACTGATAACCGAATCGCGTGGTTTGAGGCGCGCACGCTCGCGGGTTACCCGGTTCTGGTGAGTGAGGAAGACGGTGCGATCACCGGTTACGCCTCTTTCGGCGACTGGCGCGCCTTCGACGGTTTTCGTCATACGGTTGAGCATTCGGTCTACGTCCACCCGGCCCATCAGGGCAAAGGCATTGGCCGCACGCTGATGAACGCGCTGATTAACGAGGCTCGCGCCATTGGTAAACACGTGATGGTGGCCGGTATTGAAGCGCAAAACCATGCCTCGATTCATCTCCATGAAACGCTCGGTTTTGTGACAACGGGGCAGATGCCGCAGGTGGGGACCAAGTTTGGCCGCTGGCTGGACTTAACCTTTATGCAGCTTCAACTGGACGAGCGCAGCGATCCGGACGCTATCCCATGAATCAGTCACTGACGCTGGCGTTTCTGGTGGCGGCGGGGATCGGTCTGGTGGTGCAAAACACCTTAATGGTGCGTATCACCCAGTCCTCCTCCACCATTCTTATCGCGATGCTGCTGAACTCCCTGGTCGGCATTGTGCTGTTTGTCAGTATTCTGCTGCTGAAACAGGGCTTCGCCGGGTTTAGCGAGCTGGCCGCAACGGTACGCTGGTGGACGCTTATCCCGGGGCTGCTGGGGTCATTTTTCGTGTTTGCCAGCATTAGCGGGTATCAGAACGTTGGCGCGGCGACGACCATCGCCGTGCTGGTGGCAAGCCAGCTGATTGGCGGGCTGGTGATGGACGTGCTGAGGAGCCATGGCATTCCGCTTCGCGCCCTGATCGGCCCGGTGTGCGGCGCGGTGATGCTGGTCGTCGGGGCCTGGCTGGTGGCGCGGCGCCAGTTTTGATCGTTACAGTATGGTGCCGCCTTTGGTCAGCTGTTCCTCACGCGCGTCCATCTCCTCTTTATGCTGCTTACCGTGGTGCGAAATCGCGGTACGCAGACGCTGCTGCTGGGTATAGCGATCTTCACGACTCAGCTCTGCGTCTTCGCTTAATTCGATCAGCAGTTCATTCATGTGGGTAATCACGCTCTCTTCAATGGCGGCATCCACACGTGCGGTAACTTCATTTAAATGTGACATTGTCACTCCTTGTGAATTGCCGGGTGGCGGCTACGCCTTACCCGGCCTACAGGGGGAACCGTAGGCCCGGTAAGCGCAGCGCCACCGGGCAACAAACTAGTTCAGCTTCGCTTTGGAGAAATCGCTGCCCATCAGGCTCACGCTGTATCCGGTCACGTTGCTGCGGGTCGCATAGAACGTTTTCCCGTTGGCCAGTGCGATCCACGGTGCCTGCTGGTAGAAGATTTCCTGCGCCTGGCCGTAGAGCTTCGCGCGCTCAGCCGGATTGCTGGTCAGCTTCGCTTTTTGCACCAGAGCATCATAACCCTTATCACACCAGCGCGCGGCGTTTGATCCGGTTTTAATGCTGTTGCAGCCCAGCAGCACATCGGCAAAGTTATCCGGGTCGCCGTTATCGGACATCCAGCCAAACAGCGCGGAGTCATGTTCGCCTTTACGCATCCCGGAGAGATATTCACCCCACTCGTAAGAGACAATTTTGGCCTTCACGCCGACTTTCGCCCAGTCGCTCTGGATCATCTCTGCGATACGACGCGAGTTCGGGTTATACGGACGCTGAACCGGCATTGACCACAGCGTGACTTCGGCCCCCTTCTCCAGCCCCGCCTGCTTCAGCAGCGCTTTCGCTTTTTCAGGATCGTAGCTGTAGTCCTTCAGTTCTTTATTAAAACCCAGCATATTTGGCGGGATCGCCGATTTTGCCACCGTACCCGACCCCATAAAGACCGCATTGACGATAGCCTGCTTGTCGGTCGCGTAGTTAAGCGCCTGACGCACCAGCACGTTATCAAACGGTTTTTTCTCGGTGTTAAACGCCAGATAGCCGACGTTCAGGGCATCGACCGAGTGCAGCGTCAGGTCTTTGTTGTTCTTGATCGCGTCAAACTGGACCGGGGACGGCGCAGGAATGATCTGGCACTCGTTGGTCTGCAGCTTCGCCAGACGGGTTTCCACATTTGGCGTGATGGAGAAGATGAGATGTTTCGTCGGCACCTCGCCTTCCCAGTAGTTCGGGTTAGCAACATAGCGGATCAGTGAATCCACCTTGTACTGCTGCAGGACATAAGGCCCGGTACCAATCGGCCAGGTGTCTACGTTTTCAGGCGTGCCTTTTTTCAGCATCGCGTCGGCGTATTCGGCGGAGAGAATGGAGGCGAAATCCATCCCCCAGTCGGCCAGAAACGCGGCGTTGGGCTCGCTGAGGGTGAACTGAACGTGGTAATCATCGACCTTTTTAACGTCCTGAATCAGCTTATCGAGCCCGACATCGTTAAAGTATTCGTAGTTGCCCTGCGACACATTATGGTACGGATGTTTAGGGTCTTTCTGACGCATAACCGAGAAAATAACGTCATCAGCGTTAAAGTCGCGCGTCGGTTTGAAGTATTTGTTGCTGTTGAATTTCACCCCTTTGCGCAGGGCAAAGGTATAGGTCTTGCCGTCCGGTGAAATCGTCCAGGACTCCGCCAGCGACGGGACCGGGGTGTTTTTCACCGGGTCAAAATTGATCAGGCGGTTGTACAGTACCTGAGAGCTGGCCACAAAAGACGGGCCAGAGCTGGCGATTTGCGGGTTGAAGGACTCGGGGGACGCTTCAGAACAGTAAATAAGGGTATCGTTGTTTGCCGCCCATGCGGCACCGGCTGGTAGAAGAGCGCTCAGCGCAAGGGCGAGCAGTGTTTTCCCTGTAGACATGGTTATAACCCTGATAGTTTTATTATATAAGACAGTAATAACAGCACAGGCGGTATGACCTGGCAAATAACGAAACACTATCAGGTTATTCTAAAGCCGCGTTTTTTGCTGTTTTAACCGTCAGCACCTAAAAAGGTGATTTGCCTTAAGGGCCATTATTCGTCAAGCACAACCGTCACTTTCTATGCCGCAAGAAATCAGCCCTTTTAGCGTCTCTTCCCCCGTTTGTTTGACGCCCTATTTCGTTAAAGTAACGGTGTGAAGAAGTATATGGGATCAAATCGTGGCAAAAACTCTTTTACGCAGCGGTAACCTGGATGACTTTCAGGCCGTTGGCGGCGGCGGACAAGCCGTTTTTGAATCAGCGTTACAAATCCGGGAAGCGCTCCGGTTGCGCAAACAACAGGCCATCGTCGACTGTCTGGCTATTCCTCAGGTCAACGACAGCGGTGACCGCGTGGACTGGTATTCCCCTGTTGAAGGGAGCGTAACCAGCTGGAAGGCGGCCGATGAAGATGACCGTTATCGCGCCCTGCGCTATCTGGAAAACACGCTAGCCAGCGTCGAGTCGTTAAGCAAGAAATGTCTCCAGTCACCCAAAACCGCGCAGCAGCTTTTCGGTTCTCTGCTGTCGAAGGCGTTTCAGTTCCCGGGTGAAAACTTCCTCTTCCTGGTTGACGGAAAGCCGGTCATCAGCTTCTGGGGGTTTGTAAACCTGAACGAGAATGCGCGCGACGATGTCCTCGACTGCCTGCGTGAATCGCTGGTTCCTGAGCCTGCCCCCGTTGTCATTGAAGATCCTGAACCCGAGCCTGAGCCAGAACCGGTAGTAGCCTTTGAACACGCAGACGAGCCGCTGATCGCCCCTTCCACGGTGGTGCGCATTACGCCGGAAGATCTGTATGAGCCAGAGCCAGCTCCGGTCGTGGCGCAACCCGTTCAGGAACCGGCTCTGCCGATCGTCGCGAAAAAGCGCCGCGTTCCCCTGTGGACGCTGCCGGTTGCCGCCGTAATCGTTGCCGCCATTGCCGCACCGCTGCTGTGGCCAAAACAGTCGCCTTCCCCTGAGCCCGCACCGGCGTCCGTACCTGAGCCCGTGGAGATTGCGCCAAAACCGATCAAAGCGGTTGAGCCGCTGGCAATGAAATTACCGCTGCATCAGGCAGAGGTGCTGACAAGCAAAGAAAAAGAGCCTGCTCCTGCGCCACAGCCCGCTCCGGTGGTGATTGTCGCCATCCCGAAAGATGCCATGGTGATGGAAGCGAATCAGGTGAAAGCGGGATCGACGCGTTTCCTGAACGGCACCTGGCGTGCGGTTCTCGATGTGAAAGATCCGGTAACCGGCAAACCGCCGTCGATGCGCTATCAGATTCAGAACAATAAAGGTTTCGCCCGGGTTGTCCATGGCGACAACGTTGTCTGCCGCGCGGAAGTCTTCTCCGGGCTGCACAGCAATGGCGAGCTGATGATTAAAAGTCGCGGTACTGCCCGCTGCACCGACGGTTCCCGCTACCCGATGCCGGAGATTGCCTGTAAAGCAGGTGCCAGCGATATCGCAGAATGTCGCGCCCGTTATGATGCCAATACCGTCGTCCCACTGACGTTCAAGAAAGCAGGTGCCTGATCCTATGCTGGTAAATCTTTGCGACTATAAACAAAGCGTCACGCTTATTGCCAACAGCGGCGTGCAGTTCCTTGATTTCGGTCTGACGCCGCAGGACACCGCCAGCAACGGGCGCTTCGTACGTAAAACCGCGAACGGCCCGCTTCTGCGACTCGATTTCGACCTGGTCAACGGGCGTTATACCGTGCCGGGGACGAACGGCGGGCAGCCTGAAGTGGTCAAACCGGAAACCACCATCCCGCTGCATCAGTCTCTGACGGTACTGGACGGCGTCTGGCTTCCGGTTCCGTTCCTGCGCTTCAACCCTCCGCGAACCTTTGTTGAGGGGCCGGATAACTGGGCCCGCGTTCAGGTGCGCAAGCTGGATACACCCGATACGGCAGGCAATACGCACCGCGTCACTCTCGCTCTTGACAGCCAGATTGCTGAACATGCCACATCCGCCCTGTCCCCGGTTGAAAACGATATTTTGAACGGGACCCGCTTCGCGCTGGCCTGGCGAGACAATGAGGTTGAAAGTTTCCTCGACCAGACCTGGATTGACGGCTGGCTGCGCGAGGCCTTTACCCAGTATGCCGACAGCGTTGAAAACCGTTCAGAACGCGACCTCCAGCAGGCGATGCGCGGTTTTGAATATCAGGCCCACTGGCTCAACCTGATGACCATGCTCGGTGAACAGCTCACCGTACCGGAAGTAAAATTTGTTACCCATACGCTCAGCACGCCAGCCATTCCGGTCGACCTGATCCTCGACGTGGGCAATACCCACACCTGCGGGGTCATTATTGAAGACCACGGCGACGCCAACGATGGACTGCGCCAGACCGCTGAGCTGCAGGTACGCTCGTTAAGCGAGCCGCAATTCCTGAACGAGCCGCTGTTCACCAGCCGTCTCGAGTTTTCGGAAGCGCGTTTTGGCAAACAGCACTTCTCGGTTGAAAGCGGTCGCGAAGATGCCTTTGTCTGGCCGTCGATTGTTCGCGTTGGCGATGAAGCCCGTAAACTGGCGATGCAGCGTCTGGGAACGGAAGGCAATAGCGGCATCTCCAGCCCGCGTCGCTACCTGTGGGATGAAACGCCGGTCGTGCAGGACTGGCGCTTTAGCCAGATGAACAGCAAAACCCAGCGTGAACCGCTCGCCACCGCGTTTCCGCTGATGAACCTGATGAACGATGACGGAGAGCCGCTCTTCACGCTGCCGCAGGACGAACGGCTGCCGGTCTTCTCGCCGCAGTACAGCCGCAGCACCCTGATGACGCACATGCTGTGCGAGCTGCTGGCGCAGGCCCTGGGGCAGATCAACAGCGTCGCCACGCGCTTGCGTCTGGGCTTCCCGGCGTCGCCGCGCCAGCTGCGCACCCTGATCCTGACGCTGCCCTCGGCCATGCCAAAGCAGGAGCGCGAGATTTTCCGTCGCCGCATGTTTGAAGCCATCGCCATCGTCTGGAAAGCGATGGGCTGGCACCCTCAGGATGAGGATTTTGTCACCCGTAAACAGCAGGATAAAAGCGTGGTGCCGGTTCCTGAAATCCAGATGGAGTGGGATGAAGCCAGCTGTGGTCAACTGGTCTGGCTGTATAACGAAGCGATCTCCCGCTTTGGCGGTCAGACGGAAGCCTTCTTCGCCTCCCTGGCCCGCCCGGACCGTGAGCCTGAGCCGGGTAGCCAGCCGGGTCGCGCACTGCGCGTCGCGTCCATCGACATCGGCGGCGGCACAACGGATATGGCGATCACCCATTATCAGCTGGATGACGGTTCCGGCAATAACGTCAAGATCACCCCGCAGCTGCTGTTCCGTGAAGGCTTTAAAGTCGCGGGTGACGATACGCTTCTGGACGTGATTCAGCGCTACGTGTTGCCTGCCCTGCAAACGCAGCTGCAAAAATCCGGTATCGCGGACGCCTCGCTGCTGATGGCTTCGCTGTTCGGCGACTCCGGGCGCATCGATACCCAGGCCGTACTTCGCCAGCAAACGGCGCTTCAGCTCTTTATGCCGATTGGCCATGCCATTCTTGCCGCGTGGGAATCGAGCGACGTTGACGATCCGCTGGCCGGTCTGCATGCCACCTTTGGCGATCTCCTGGCGCAGAAACCGACCCGCAACGTGATGAATTACCTCCAGCAGGCGATCGATCATGCCCTGCCTGCGGGTTCAGACGCTTTTGATCTGTTCGCCGTGCCGCTGCATGTGAACTTCCACGAAATGCAGGATGCGATGCTGGCCGGGCAGTTTACGCTGGCCTCACCGCTCCACGCGGTATGCGAGGCGATATCCCATTACAGCTGCGATATTCTGCTGATCACCGGGCGCCCCGGCTGCCTGCCGGGCGTTCAGGCGCTCATTCGTCATCTGCAGCCGGTGCCGGTCAATCGCATCGTCTGGCTGGATAAATACCAGGTGCACGAGTGGTATCCGTTCAGCCAGCAGGGGCGCATTGGCAACCCTAAATCGACAGCCGCAGTGGGGGCCATGCTTTGCAGTCTGGCGCTCGACCTGCGTCTGCCGCGCTTCAACTTTAAAGCCGCGGACATTGGCGCGTATTCAACCGTGCGGTATCTCGGCGTGCTGGATAACACCGTCAATACCCTGCGCGAGGAAAACGTCTGGTATCAGGATATCGATCTTGATAAACCCGGCGCGAAACTCGACGCGCGTCTGCACTTCCCGCTACGCGGTAACGTCACTCTCGGCTTCCGCCAACTGGCGAACGCGCGCTGGCCCGCCACGCCGCTCTACACGCTCAGCATTAACTCGGCTGAACTGGCGAAAGCCATTGCCGGTGACGGCGTGCTGAACGTGCGGCTCAAACTCTGCGGCGGCAGCAAGCAGGAAGGCCCGGAGGCCTTCGAGCTGAGCGATGCCTGGCTGCAGGACGGCACGCCGGTTGCGCCTGACGCATTAACTTTCAAACTGAATACTTTGGCCGATCGCCGACACAGCGGTAGCCACTACTGGATCGACAGCGGGAGCGTATACCTGAAATGACAGCGACGACGACCACCACTCAGGCCTTAATCGGGTGGATTAATGAGACGCGCCTGAACGCCCCTGTACTGGATAACGATGCTGACGCCCTGCTTGCTCGCATCAACGTGACGCAGGCGCGGGAGCAGGCCATTGAACACGCCATGACCCGCCAGAGCAGCATCGGGCTTTACGGTCATTCGCAGAGCGCGAAAGCACACCTGCTGTTGTCTCTGTGCGGCAGCGGTAATGGACGCCTGAACGTTACGCCAGGGCAGCGCACCTTTGACTATTTTTCGCATATCAATCCGGGACATGCCCTGACCAACATGGCCGTCCGCTTCACCCGGGACAACCCGGAGGCGGCTGATGAGGCGTTCCCGCTGCGCCTGCGTCTGGTCACCGAGGCCGAGCTGGTACAGCTGTTTATTGCCCGCACGACGCTGCATCCGCAGATGCGCGCGGTGGATAAGGCGGTCATTGAGACACGTCTGGAGAAATGGCGCGGGCTGCGTCAGCCGCAGGGCGTGCCCGGCATTACGGCTCAGGAAGTGGGTGCGATTGCCCGCTTCTGGCAAAGCACCGTACCCGCCGCGAAACAGCAAATTGATGATGCCCTGTGGCATGAATTTGCCCGGCTGGTGCCATCGCTCGATCTCAGCACGCGGGCCGGCGTCTGGTCGCTGCTGTGGGGCGAGCAGCAGGAGTTGACCCAGCAGTGGTTAAACCTGGCCCATGTGCTGCACCAGACCAGCCATGCCAGCGAGCTTGCTGCCCCGCTTAGCCTGCTGGTGGACAGCTTCGGGCTGCCGGGTGAAGGGTTCCTGACGCAAGACGGCACGTTAGACCTTCAGGACGCACAGGAGACGCTGCTTCATCCTCTGAATAGCGGTGAAATGCTGAACGCCATCAGCATCCCCGTCGATGTATTGGCCTTCCTGACCCGCGAGCTGGTGTTGCCGGTTGAGAACGGCGCGCTGGATAACGTCGATATTATTGATATTCCGGTTTTTGAAGATAACCGTGCCGACACGCTACGCCAGGCGAAATCACAGTGGCTGCTTGAGCATTATCGTCAACAGCTTCAGCCGGATGTGCTGGTGATTTGTAATGCAACGGCGCATCACGAGCAGACGGCCAAAAAAGCAAAAGTGTTAATGAACTGGGTGAAGGAGACGCAGCCTGCTGAAGAATCCGCCCTTCCAGGTCTGGTGTGGGCAATTACCCCCCATGACGCCCGCTTTACCACCCGGCAGAATCTCGATGAAGCCGTACAGCATCTGCTCGGGAAGCCGGGGTTACGCTGGGGCACGCTGCAGGCGCTGGACAGCCACAGTATGCAGCGCGTCATTGAGTGGCTGTCACAGGCCACGCTACCCGCGCAGCGACAGAAGCGTCTCAGCACGCTGAAAGGCTTGTTGCGGCAGGAGCTCTCTTCGCTGATGCAATGCTATCTGGTGCCGCTGGTTGAGGAGCCGGGGACAAGACGTGCTCAGGCCGAAAACATGGTGCGCACGCTGCAAAGCAGCGCCGCCCGCCACGGCGAACTGCTTGAAGGCCTTCTGCCGCCGCTGAAAGCCTTTGAAACGCTGCTCGCCGTTCAGCAGCCTCGCGAGGAGCAGGTGAACGGGCTGTTTACGGACACCATTGACCTGTTTGCCGAGAACACACAGGAAAGCGCAGGCCTGTTCCAGACAAAAGACAAAGCGCGTCTGGCGCACAGAGTCTGGATAAATCATCTGCGTCAGTGGAGCCGCAATGAGGCCGCGGCCGCCCGTCTTGGGCTGGAACCTGCGGTGTTACAGCAAATCGCGGATGTGCTGGTGGTCACCAGCTACCGGCTTAATCTGCCCCAACAGCTTCAGCGTATTGTCGAAGCGGATAAAAGTAGCGCTGCGCAACTGCATGCCGTGATGGGCAATTTCATCGGCTGGCTGGGTTACGACCAGACGCCCGTGGCGGCACGTCCGGCAAGCCGCATCCGCAAGGGCCAGGCAATCTTCGTCACGCCGGTGGTCAGCAGCGCCGAGCCCCGTTTGACACGCCTGGGGGAACAGCCCGTGCATGCCGCCACCGCGTACGTTTACGACTGGCTGGTCGCACTCTATAGCCGCGCGATAGAGAACATTGATTACCAGCATCCACATGATGTTCAGCCTGACGCACGTCAGGCACTACGGGCTTTAATAAAGTAGCCGCCTTTCTTGCCGGGTGGCGCTGCGCTTACCCGGCCTACATTTCGCAACGATGGTAAATTGCACAATAATCACATCGTCATACACCCGGCTAACGTCTCTGCCAGCGCAGACGGGTTTTCCCACGACATAGAATGCCCCGCCGCAGGGATGATTTTTACCTCAACGCCCTTTCGCTTCAGATTATCCACATCGTCATCTGGCAGAGACAGCTCGCCAAAAATCAACGTTACCGGGCAAGGGAGTGACAGGAACTGCGCGTCCCATTCCGGCTCAACGCCCGCCACCAGGCTCGATGCCCCCCGCCAGACGGCATACGGCGCATTACTCTGCAGACACCCCGCCCACGCCGTTTTTTCCGCGCTGAGCATGGCGTCATAGCCCTGGTTCAGAAACTGTTGCTCGGTTTGCGCTGCAATAGACCGGCTGAACATCCCCCCACCCGCATGAAAATTGGGTTCTGACACCATCAGCCCCTTCACGCGCGTTGCCAGCAGCCCCGCCGTTTCAATAGCAATGCTGCCGCCCATGCTGTGGCCGTATAACCAGAAGGCATCCAGTTTAAGATGGTCAATCAGTTCCGCCACAACGTGCGCCTGGTCGGTGGTTTTATAGCTGTAGTGCTCAGGCTTGTCGCTGTAGCCGCTGCCGGGCAAATCGATGAGAATCGCTCTGCGCGCGCCAAACAGCGGGTCATGAACGACACGGGGATATTCATAGGAAGAGGCGCAGCCCAGCCCGTGAATGAACACCACGGGATCGCCGGTGCCGGGCAAGTCATGCCAGCGCACGGTGCAACCGGCCTGCTGCGAGTAAAAACTGTTCATAAGCACTCCTTTTACGATGCACTGTTTATTTATACAGTTACCGTATCTGGAATGCCATATTCATTTTTTAAAAATGGAAGCGTGCTTCAGAAAAGCGAGACCAGCAGCGCAACGGGAAAGCTCATTGGCCAGGTTGACCCCACCAGAAAAGCACTGAGCAGGCGGATACGTTTGCGGTCTTTGGAGAGGAACCAGGTAATTAATGCGCAGATGGAAGCCATGATTGCGTAAAAAACCAACATCTTTTGATACAACGTCATTCTGTATACCAGAGCCGAAAAAATAACCGCACGCAATATGCGTCATATGTTGATACAGATCAAGTTTTTTCGTTACAGAATAACCACTTAAAAATTACGGATAACAACAATTGAGTATTTTACGTAACATTCATGGTAAACGCCTGACCGCACATGCGACCAGGCGTGACGAGCTTAGTGTTTTATCATGACATGCCGCACTACCGTATAATCCTCAAGCCCGTAGACTGACATATCTTTGCCGTAGCCGGATAATTTCATGCCGCCGTGCGGCATTTCGCTCACCAGCATAAAATGGGTATTCACCCAGGTGCAGCCGTACTGCAGGCGCGCACTCAGACGATGAGCGCGGCCCACGTCTTTGGTCCAGACCGATGACGCCAGGCCATACTGCGAATCGTTCGCCCAGGCCAGCACCTGCGCCTCGTCGTCAAACTCGGTAACGCTCACCACCGGGCCAAACACCTCGCGCTGAACGATGGCGTCGTCCTGTTTTGCCCCCGCCAGCAGGGTTGGCTGGAAGTAGTAGCCCGCCCCCTCTTTTTTGCTCCCGCCAGTGACAACGCGGATATGGCCGAGCGCTTTCGCGTCATCGACGGCCTGGCAGACGCGTGAAAGATGGGCGGCCGAGCTGAGCGGTCCCAGTTCGGTAGAGGCATCCTCCGGCGCCCCCATTTTAAGGCTGGCAACCGCTGCGCCCAGCTTTTCCACCAGCGCGGCATAAATGCCCTTCTGGGCATAAATACGGCAGGCCGCCGTACAGTCCTGCCCGGCATTGTAGAAACCAAACGTCCGTACCCCTTCGACAACCGCACCCAGGTCGGCATCATCAAAGACGATAACCGGCGCTTTACCGCCCAGCTCCATGTGGGTGCGTTTGATGGAGGACGCCGTATGGCCGATGATATGCTCCCCGGTAGCAATCGAACCGGTCAGCGAGACCATACGGACTTTTTCATGCCCGGTAAGCGGGTCGCCGACCGTTTTCCCCCGGCCAAACAGCACGTTCAGGACGCCTGCCGGGAAGATATCTTTTGCCAGTTCTCCCAGCTTCAGCGCGGTCAGCGGCGTGATCTCTGAGGGCTTAATCACCACGCAGTTCCCTGCCGCCAGCGCGGGTGCCAGTTTCCAGGCTGCCATCATCAGCGGGTAGTTCCAGGGGGCAATAGAGGCAACCACGCCCACCGGATCGCGGCGGATCATAGACGTGTGGCCGTCAAGGTACTCGCCCGCGGCCAGCCCGTTCAGACAGCGGGCGGCCCCGGCAAAGAAACGGAAAACGTCGACCACCGCCGGTATTTCATCACCCAGAGCACAGTGCAGCGGCTTGCCGCAGTTAAGAGACTCAAGCCGGGCGAACGCTTCACCATTCGCTTCAATGACGTCAGCCAGTTTCAGCAGACACTCAGCTCGCGTTTTTGGCGTGGCTTGTCCCCACTCGATAAAAGCCCGGTCGGCGGCCCGAACAGCCGCGTCGACCTGAGCCGCTGAGGCTTCAGCAATCTCCAGCAGCACCTCACCGGTGGCGGGGTTATAAACCGGCTGTTTTTCTCCTTCTCCGGCAACCAGTTCACCATTTATCAGCAGATGTTTTTGCATAGCATTGTCCTGTTGAATTCACTGTTATTTCCCGCTGCCGGCAATGTTCTCACCGTCGCGGGTTAGCCACCAGGCTCCCAGAATGGGGATAGTTGTCACCAGCATCACCAGCAGTGCAACGACGTTGGTGACCGGCACGTCGCGCGGACGGCCGAGCTGATTGAGCAACCACAGCGGTAACGTGCGCTCGTGTCCCGCCGTAAATGTTGTGACGATTATCTCGTCAAAGGACAGGGCAAACGCCAGCATTCCCCCGGCCAGCAGCGCGGAACCCAGATTGGGCAGCACCACATAGCGGAAGGTTTGCCATCCGTCGGCCCCGAGATCCATCGACGCTTCCACCAGGCTCCAGGAGGTGCGTCTGAACCGGGCAATCACGTTGTTAAACACCACCACCACGCAAAAGGTGGCGTGTCCGACCACGATGGTGAAAAAACCCGGCTCAAGGTTGATGGTTTTGAAAGCGGTCAGCAGCGCCAGGCCGGTGATGATCCCCGGCAACGCAATCGGCAACAGCAGCAACAGTGAGATCGCATTCTTGCCAAAAAACTCGCTTCGCCACAGCGCCGCTGCAGCAAGCGTGCCAAGCACAAGGGCAATCGCGGTAGATAACGCTGCAATTTGAAGTGACAACGTCACGGATTCGATAATATCTCCACGCCCCGCCGCCACGCTAAACCACTTCAGCGTCAGCCCCTGCGGCGGAAAGCTGAAGGCTGCATCTTCAGTATTAAAAGCATAGGTCGCGATAATCAGCAGCGGGAAGTGCAGGAAGATAACCCCTCCCCACGCTGCTACTTTCAGGAACAGCGGTGCGCGTTCAGAGTGCATCGAATGCTCCCAGACGTTTCACGAACGCCAGATAGAGTGAAATCAGCACGATGGGAACCAGCGTGAACGCAGCGGCCATCGGCATATTGCCGATAGCCCCCTGCTGGGAATAGACCATATTGCCGATGAAGTAGCCCGGCGGCCCCACCAGTTGCGGAACAATGAAATCCCCCAGCGTCAGGGAAAAGGTGAATATTGAGCCCGCGGCAATACCCGGGATCGCCAGCGGCAAAACGACATAGCAAAAGGTCTGGCGAGGACGCGCGCCGAGGTCGGCTGAGGCCTGCAGTAGCGAAGCTGGCAGGCGTTCCAGCGCCGCCTGGACGGGTAGGATCATAAACGGCAGCCAGATATAGACGAAGACCAGAAACCGTCCCAGCCCGGAGGTGGACAAGGTGTTGCCACCAATCGCCGGGAGCGTAAGGAGTGAGGTCAGGATAGGTTCCAGCCCCATATGATTGAGAAACCACTGTGCCACCCCGTCCTTCGCCAGCAGCAGCGTCCAGGCGTAGGCTTTGACAATGTAGCTCGCCCACATCGGCAGCATCACAGCGATATAGAAAAACGCTTTCCACTTGCCGCGGGTGTATCGCGCCATGTACCAGGCCATCGGGAATGCCAGAATGGCGCTGGCCATGGTCACCGCAATCGCCATCGTTAACGTGCGCAGGATGATGTCGTAGTTTGCCGGCTTGAAAAGCGCCTGAATGTTCGCCAGGGTTAGATCCGGCGTGACTGCCATGGTGAAATCGTCAAAGGTGTAAAACCCTTGCCACAGCAGGGTCAGAAGCGATCCTAAATAGACAATGCCAAACCACATGAGCGGCGCGAGCAGAAGCAGGAACAGGCCGAGCGACGGTTTACGCCAGAACAGCGCCGTCATGCGGCTTAAGGGGCCGCGCGAAGCGGGAGGATGCGCAACGCTCATAGCCATTTCACCTCTCCTCCTGCAGGCGAATCATCGCCTCGCGTGACCACGACGCCATGACCGCCTGCCCCGGCGCAATGCCGCTCAGCGGCGAGGTTTCACTGAAATTGGCCTGGCTCACCAGCAGTTTGGCGCCATCGGCGAGTTTCAGCTCCAGCCGCGTGGCGGCCCCCTGATACTGAACGGCCTGCACGACGCCCTGAACCTGAACGTCTCCGCCCTCATTAAGGCGAATATGTTCCGGGCGCAGGGAATAGCTGCCTTCCATGCCGCATATTTTCTGCGCAAGGCCTGCATCAAAGACGTTGGACGTGCCGACAAAACCGGCGACAAACGGCGTGCGCGGACGCATGTAGAGATCGCGCGGGGTATCCACCTGCTCGATGCGCCCGTTATTGAACACCGCCACCCGGTCTGACATGGAAAGGGCCTCGCCCTGATCGTGGGTGACAAAGATAAAGGTGATACCGAGTTCCTGCTGAAGCTTCTTCAGCTCGAACTGCATCTGTTCACGCAGTTTGAGATCGAGCGCACCCAGGGGTTCGTCCAGCAGCAGGACGCGCGGTTCATTGACCAGCGCCCGGGCGATGGCAACGCGCTGCCGCTGGCCGCCGGAAAGTTGCGACGGTTTGCGGGCAATGGCAAAGCTTAGGCCCACTTTTTCCAGAGCGTCACGGGCCTGCGCATGGCGTTTTTTCTTGTCGATGCCTTTGACCATCAGCCCGTAGGCGACATTGTCGAGGATCGACATATGCGGGAACAGCGCGTAGTCCTGAAAGACGGTGTTCACATCCCGCTCCCACGGCGGCAGCGCGCTCGCCTCTTTGCCGAAGATAGAAATCGTGCCGCCTGACAGCTGCTCAAAGCCGGCAATCAGACGCAGGCAGGTGGTTTTGCCGGAGCCCGAAGGCCCCAGCATGGAGAAAAACTCTCCGTCACGAATCGCAATGGTAACCCCATCCACCGCCCGTACGTCGCCGTACAGACGGGAAACATTGTTAAACTCTACCGCGTACGTCATGTTCTGCTCCCGGGCAATTAACGACCGCCCATGATGGCGATGTAATCCTGCGTCCAGCGGCTGTAAGGGACAAATTTGCCGCCTTCAGCGATGGGGGTTTTCCAGAACATGATTTTGTCGAACTCGTTATAACCGTTTGTTTCGCAGCCTTTATCACCCAGCAGCGTGCTGGCCTTACACCCTTGTGCAACCACAGGCAGGGAGCCAAACCATGCCGCCAGATCGCCCTGCACTTTCGGTGTCAGCGACCAGTTCATCCATTTGTAGGCGCACATCGGGTGTTTTGCCTGCGCGTGTAGCATGGTGGTGTCCGCCCAGCCGGTCACCCCCTCTTTCGGGAAGACGGTGGCAATGGGCTGGTTCTCAGCCTTCAGGGCATTCGCCTGATACGGCCAGGCGCTGGAGGCCACGACGCCTTCGTTTTTGAAGTCGCTCATCTGGACGGTGGTGTCATGCCAGTAGCGGTGGATCAGCGCATGCTGCTCGCGAAGCACCTTGAGCACGGCGGCATACTGTTCTTCGGTGAGTTGGTACGGGTCTTTGATACCCAGTTGCGGTTGAGTAGCTTTGACGAACAGCGCGGCATCGGCAATATAAATCGGGCCGTCATAGGCCTGAACGCGTCCCTGATTGGTTTTACCGTCCGGCAGATCCTGTTTGGTAAAGACCACGCTCCAGCTGTCCGGCGGCGTCGGGAAGGTTTTGGTATTGTACATCAGCAGGTTTGGCCCCCACTGATACGGCGTGCCGTAGACTTTACCGCCGACGTTAAACCATTCCCCTTTCACAATCCGCGCGTCGAGGGTTTTCCAGTTGGGGATGAGGTCAGGGTTAATGGGCTGAACGCGTTTGCCCATGATCAGGCGCAGGGAGGCGTCACCCGAGGCGGTGACCAGGTCATATCCCCCTTTCGCCATCAGGCTGACCATTTCATCCGACGTGGCCGCCGTTTTGACGTTGACCGCACACCCTGTCTCTTTTTCAAACTGGGTAACCCAGTCATAATTTTTATCCGTCTGTCCCCGCTCGATGTAGCCCGGCCAGGCGATAATATCCAGCCGACCTTCCCCGTCACCAATGGCCTTTGGTGGTTCTGCGGCTTGCGCTGTCATGATAGTCATGCCGAGCGCACACAGGCTGCTGCGGGCAAAAATTTTGCTCATAAGAGTTACTCCTGTCGCAATGAAATTTAGCGGCAGCCGTGCCGTAAAAATATCTCCCTTATTAAACGTAGACCGCGCAAATGCGCCGCACCGTACGGCTTCAGGAAATTTCATCAAGGTGTGACCGAGGGCGCATTCCCTGTTAACTGGATTATAGACAAGGAGTTAGCCGCGAGAGACGGTATGCAGATTTCCTATGACAGGGCACCGCGAAATATTCGCCGTGCCGTCATCAGGATAAGAATTGATTATTTAAATAACGCAGAAAAGATTATTCCAGCATCGTGCTAATTAATTTTCCTAACTGAATAACCGCCTGCTCTTCTCGCTCTCCCCAGGCCCAGGAGGTATTAAAACGGAAGAACGGTGTCCATGCGTCAGAGGTGGAAAACATCTTTCCGGGGGCAATGCTGATGTGGTGCGTTAAGGCTTTTTCGCTCAGCAGCCCCGCATCCAGCTGCGCCGGAAGCTCCAGCCATAAAAAGTAGCCGCTGTCGTTATGGTGGATTTTGACACCGGCAGGCATATGGCGCAAAAGTGACTGCCAGGCCTGCTGCTTTCGCTCGGCCAGCGTCCGCCGCAGGCGGCGCAGATGGGCGTCGTAGCGTTTAGTCGCCAGATAATCCACCAGCGCCAGCTGCACAGGAGAACTGGTTGAGAGCGTGCTCATCAGCTGGAGCTGCTGAATGCGTCGGGCGTGCTTCCCTGCTGCGACCCAGCCGATGCGAAAACCGGCCACCAGACATTTTGAAAAGGACGAGCAGTGCAGCGTCATGTCCTGACGATCCCATGCTTTCGCCGGGAGCGGCTTTTCGCGGCCAAAATAGAGCTCGCTGTAAACATCGTCTTCAATCAGGGGGACATTGTGCAGCGTTAACAGCGCGACAAGCTGCGCTTTTTTCTCCGCGCTCAGCGTGAAGCCAAGCGGGTTCTGGCTGTTGGTCATGATCCAGCAGGCTTTAACCGGGTACTCATTCAGCGCCTGTTCAAGGGCATTGAGATCAATCCCCTCGCGGACATCCGTCGCAATCGACAACGCTTTGAGTTTAAGACGTTCCAGCGCCTGTAGCGCGCCGTAGAAACACGGGTTTTCGACTATCACCCAGTCACCTGGCTCGGTCACCGCCTGCAGGCTGAGATTGAGCGCTTCAAGCGCGCCTGCGGTGATCACGATCTCTTCCGGGGAGATGTTCATCCCCTGCTGCGCGTAGCGACGGGCAATGGCGTGGCGGAGATCGACGTTACCCGGCGGCAGGTTCTCAATCACGCTCATCGCCGTCGCTGTTTTGCTGACGTTCGCCAGCGATCGGTTGAGCTGCTGCAGCGGGAAAAGTCGGGGATCGGGAAACGCGGAGGCAAAAGGGACAACGGACGGGTCGCGGCTGGCCTGTAAGACGTCGAAGATGTAGGTGTTAATATCCACCACTTCGTCACGCATCACCTGGGCAGGTGGAGCAGGCTGTTGTGCGGTCGGGCGCGAGGCAACGTAATAGCCCGACTGCGGTCTGGCGACAATGCGCCCCTGACTTTCCAGCATCTGATACGCGTGGCCAACGGTCATAAAACTCATACCGCTGCTCGCCACCTGCTCTCGCAGCGAAGGCAGCTTATCGCCCGGCAGCCATACGCCAAGCTCAATCTGCGAGATAATTTGTTGCGCCAGACGCTGGTATTTTTTCATCAGATTCTCCTTATGACCGACAGTGTATATCAGCAGGAGAAAAAGAGAAGATTTAGCTAACTGTTATAGTTCGTGAAATGAATTACTTACGATACTCGGTAACGTGGCTTTGTGCCTGGCGCGCAGCGGACAGATGATCGAACGTGATCATCGACGATTTGCAAAAGATGCATTTCGCGCCGAGTGGGTTTTTCTCAGACACATCAAAGACTGAGGTACGGTACTGCGAGCCATGACAGCATGGGCAGCGAAAATGGATATAAGAAGTCATAGGATTCTCCTGTAAACGCAAAAACGTAAATTACTAATGGGCCGATTGGGCAATAATGGTTTTAGACAAAACTAATCGGAATGTAGATAAAGACCCAAGAGAGGCTGCGGAGAGGCACAACGTGATGAGAACTGCTTTATAAAACTACGTCAGATATTTATTTGGACTCAAAACCAGAAGACCATTAACGCACGGCGCCGACGACAAGGCAAGCAGTTTTATGCATAAAATTCATAAAAATACTGTTTTTATTCAGAAATGCTCAGGGTGGCACTAAATATAAACGGGATCAATTCCGCACAAAACACTTATAAATCAATGAAATATAAATATTTTGCATGGCATTTTTTGCCTAATAACCTTAACACACTGGGCGTATTAACATTCTTTAAAACACGAATTGTTAGAGAAAAAAGGAGTTTAAGATGGCAATTCCAGCATACCTTTGGCTAAAAGACGACGGTGGAGCAGATATTAAAGGCGCTGTCGATGTACAAGATCGCGAGGGTAGTATTGAGGTGATGGGGTTCGGTCATGGTCTGCATCTGCCAACAGACAGCATGACGGGGAAAATTACTGGCACTCGTATTCATTCAGCTCTCGTTTTTGAGAAGGAATTTGACAGTTCTAGCCCCTATCTCTACAAAGCCGTTGCAAAAGGTCAGACGCTGAAAAGTGCGGAATTTAAGTGGTATAAAATCAACGATTCCGGGCAGGAAGTTGAATACTTCAATATGCAACTGGATAATGTCAAGGTTGTATCTATATGTCCACTCATGCATGACATTAAAAACCCAGCAACTGAGAAGCATAACCATCTGGAAAGTATCGCTCTGCGTTACGAAAAAATAACCTGGAAGCACTGTGACGGTAATATTATTTTTTCTGACGAGTGGAAAGACAGATGATTCGGTGCACTTTTCATTTGAATGGCTATCAGCTTTCCACTTTGAGTTGTCCTGGCTTAGGCTTTTTCCCCGCGTATTCTGGAAACTCGGGTAATAACAGAAATAACCCTAATGCCGTTGCGACTGCTGAGGTGGGCCCCTTACCCCCAGGACTCTATTATATCGTGACACGTCCACGAGGCGGGTTTGGTTCTCACTGGCATGACGCAATCAAAGGGTTAGAGAGCGGTTCAAACCGTGACTTTTGGTTTGCTCTTTACCGCCACGATACTCACATTGACGACAGAACTTTTATCAATAACGTTGAGCGTGGTGCTTTCCGGTTACACCCTGCGGGACAGTCGGGAATTAGTAATGGATGTATTACGTTACCAAATCACTCCCATTACAGAATACTGATGCATGGTCTACTCGCATCCGGCACGTTTAAAGTTACTGCTGGATTAGTTGCACTTGGAACAATACAGGTATATTGATGAATGCAAAAAAGCATGTCCTGACCTGGGTTATTGAAACATTGATGCTGTTTGTTATTTACTCCTTTGTATGTTACTTCATGCCCGATGTATTACTTTATCATCTCTTCACCAGACATTTTGGCTTTGTAACTGAACTTGAATGGAGTGAAAGCTATACACTATTGCTTTTCATCCTTTCATTTTTGCTCAATGCCATGTTGATTTACCTCTGGGCATTACGAAAATGAACCTCTCTTGGGCGGAAATATTGCCGCCAAACAAGAGCTACAGCATAGGCAGGCAAGAAAACTGTTATAGATAAATAACACAGGTCTGTTTCTGCAACCCAGAGCTGGCGCGGCTTAGAATGGCATCGACATAATTACATCGCGGAGTTTTGCATGTTTGGTTTAGATGCTTTTCACCTTGCACGGATACAGTTTGCCTTTACCGTATCCTTTCACATTATTTTCCCGGCAATCACCATCGGCCTGGCAAGCTACCTTGCCGTACTCGAAGGCCTGTGGCTGAAAACAAAAAATCCGGTCTGGCGCTCCCTGTACCAGTTCTGGTCAAAGATTTTTGCCGTCAACTTTGGCATGGGCGTGGTCTCCGGGCTGGTGATGGCCTACCAGTTTGGTACCAACTGGAGTGGATTTTCACAGTTTGCGGGCAGTATTACCGGCCCGCTGCTGACCTATGAAGTACTTACCGCCTTCTTCCTTGAAGCCGGGTTCCTCGGCGTGATGCTGTTCGGCTGGAACAAAGTCGGGCCGGGTCTGCACTTCTTCTCCACCTGTATGGTGGCGCTGGGCACCATTATCTCCACCTTCTGGATCCTCTCTTCGAACAGCTGGATGCAGACACCACAAGGGTATGAGATCGTCAACGGTCAGGTGGTACCGGTGGACTGGTTCGCCGTGGTGTTTAACCCCTCCTTCCCTTACCGCCTGCTGCATATGTCGATAGCCGCGTTCCTGAGCAGCGCTCTTTTTGTAGGCGCATCTGCCGCATGGCATCTGCTGCGTGGGAATAGTACCCCTGCCATCCGCGCGATGTTTTCTATGGCGCTGTGGATGACGCTGATTGTCGCCCCCATCCAGGCCATGGTTGGCGATATGCACGGGTTGAACACCTTAAAGCACCAGCCCGCCAAGATTGCTGCCATTGAAGGCCACTGGGAAAATCCGCCGGGTGAGCCTACCCCGCTGCTGCTGTTTGGCTGGCCGGATATGGAACAGGAGCGCACCCGCTTTGGGCTGGAGATCCCGGCGCTGGGGAGTCTTATCCTCACGCATAGTCTGGATAAACAGGTTCCGGCACTTAAAGAGTTTCCGAAGGAAGACCGTCCGAATTCCACCATCGTCTTCTGGTCATTCCGTATTATGGCGGGCCTGGGCATGCTGATGCTGCTGCTCGGGGTGATGGCACTCTGGCTACGCTACAAAAAACGCGTTTATTCGTCGCGCCCTTTCCTGTGGTTTGCACTGCTGATGGGGCCAACCGGGCTGATTGCCATCCTAGCCGGGTGGATCACCACCGAAGTGGGCCGCCAGCCGTGGGTGGTCTACGGACTCCAGCGAACGAAGGATGCGGTTTCTGCCCACGGTGACCTGCACATGAGCGTGAGCCTGCTGGCCTTCTTCGTCGTCTATACCTCGGTATTCGGCGTGGGTTACAGCTATATGGTGCGCCTCATCCGAAAAGGCCCGCAGCCGCATGAATCCTTCGCCACCGAGTCAGACGGACGTCCGGCGCGCCCGCTTTCTGCCGTCACAACTGAACATAAGGAGCAGCCATAATGGGTATCGATCTTTCCATTATCTGGTTTGTGATCATCGTCTTTGCCACGCTGATGTATATCGTGATGGATGGTTTTGATCTGGGGATTGGCATTCTGTTCCCGGCAACGCAGAACGCCGACGATCGCGACGTGATGGTCAACAGCGTTGCGCCGGTCTGGGACGGAAATGAAACCTGGCTGGTGCTTGGCGGTGCCGCCCTGTTCGGCGCATTCCCGCTGGCGTATGCGGTGATCGTTGATGCTCTCACCATTCCGCTGACGTTAATGCTGATCGGTCTTATTTTCCGCGGGGTGGCATTTGAGTTTCGCTTTAAAGCCACGCCGGCCCACCGCCCCTTCTGGGATAAGGCGTTTATTGGCGGTTCAATTCTGGCAACGTTTACCCAGGGCGTGACGGTAGGCGCCGTCATTAACGGCTTTACCGTCACCGGCCGGGCCTATACCGGCGGCCCCTTTGACTGGTTCACCGCGTTTAACCTGTTTTGCGGCGCGGGGCTGGTGGTGGCTTATGCGCTGTTAGGCTCTACCTGGCTGGTGATGAAAAGCGAAAACGCGCTGCAGCAGCGGATGCGTGAGGTTTCGAAAACGCTGTTAATCGTGCTGCTGGCGTTTATTGCGGCGATCAGCCTCTGGACGCCGCTGGCACAACCGGCCATCGCTGCGCGCTGGTTTACGCTGCCGAATCTGTTTTATCTGCTGCCTGTCCCTGCCCTGGTGGTGATTTTTAGCCTGTACCAGTGGCGCTGCCTGAATAATCCCGACAGCCATAGCCGTCCGTTTATCCTGACGCTGGGGCTGATATTCCTCGGCTTTAGCGGGCTTGGGATCAGCATCTGGCCGCATATTATTCCACCGTCGATCACCCTGTGGCAGGCCGCCGCACCGACGCAAAGCCAGGGCTTTATGCTGGTGGGTGCGCTGTTGATCATTCCCGTTATTCTGGTCTACACCTTCTGGAGCTACTACGTGTTTCGCGGCAAAGTTCAGCATGGGGAGGGTTATCACTGATGCAACAACCGGTCTGGAAAAGATTGCTGTGGCTGGCCATTATCTGGGGCGGCAGCGTACTGGCGCTGGCTGCTGTCAGTATGCTCTTCCGCATGTTGATGACGGCGGCAGGGTTTAAATCGCATTAACGTCATTCCGGGCAACCGCTGCGTTGCCCGGTACCTCTCCCCCGCACTTTCAGATAAACCCCATTAACGCACGGCAGAGTATCGTTACACTGGAAAAGATTCACAGTATTTATAGTTTGAGAAGAAAAATGAAAAAGCTCATTGCGTTAAGTGTTATTAGTCTTGTCCTTACCGGCTGCGTTAATCCGGGTAAAGCCTCCGTTCAGCCGGAGCAGCTTAAAAACCACCGCTTTGTGCTGGAAAATGTAAACGGTAAGGCCGTGAAGACTGCGACAACGCAACCTGAGATCAGTTTTAGCGCGCTGCCAGATATCAGCCTGGTTAATAACATCAGCGTTTCTGGCCAGATGTGTAACCGCTTCAACGGACAGGGGAAATTGTCCGAAGGCGAGCTTAAGGTTAAAACGCTGGCCATGACGCGCAAGCTCTGTACTGAACCTCAGCTGAATGAGCTGGATCAGGCCATTGGCGACATGCTGCGCAAAGGGGCGCAGGTCGACCTGACTGAGGACCAGTTAACGCTGGCGACAGCCGATAAAACGCTGATGTTTAAGCGTGCAGAATAATCAGTAGTTACCGCAGCTTCCAACGGCAAGCGACTGTTCACTACAGCGTTTGCCGTTTGGCAAGGCGCACATCCCAATAGCAGAACCATCAAGCTGGCGGGCGACAGACAGCGAACCGCCAATCATTGCGCAGTTGGCCTGACCTGAGCTGGACATCGCCGCTTTCATTCCCGGCGCCACGTGGGCTGCCGTTGCCTGCTGGACTGGTTCACTGCTACATGCCGACAACAATAATGCGGCACACCCTACCAAAAATGCTGAGCGCATGCTCTCTCCCCCATGAATAATGCGAAACCTATGCATAATAGGCATCACATCCCGTGTCGTCGAGAGCGGAAGTGCGTATTTATGCGCTCCAGAAACAATTTCTCGCAATTTTTTCGCCAAAAGTTTGATCTACTCATTGATGGCGAGAATACCGAGGACACAAAAGCGAAAATCGTAAAATCCCCCATTTGCTAGAATACACAGATAATATTCAGGGTTTGTCGCCGTAATACAGACCCCTATTTTTTGCGCAATGTAAGGGTGTTGTCCTATGCAAACTATTGACGGTAATGGTGCAGTTGCCTCAGTCGCGTTTCGCACCAGCGAAGTTATCGCCATCTACCCGATTACGCCAAGTTCTACCATGGCTGAGCAGGCGGATGCCTGGGCTGGTAACGGCTTAAAAAACGTCTGGGGCGATGTCCCGAGAGTGGTTGAAATGCAGTCCGAGGCCGGTGCGATTGCCACGGTACACGGTGCGCTTCAGACCGGCGCGCTTTCCACGTCGTTTACCTCCTCTCAGGGATTGTTGTTAATGATCCCAACGCTGTACAAACTCGCCGGTCAACTGACGCCCTTCGTTCTGCACGTTGCTGCGCGTACCGTTGCCACCCACGCGCTCTCTATCTTCGGCGATCACTCTGACGTGATGGCCGTGCGCCAGACCGGTTGTGCGATGCTATGTGCCAGCAGCGTGCAGGAAGCACAGGACTTTGCCTTAATTTCGCATATCGCCACGCTCAAAAGCCGCGTGCCATTTATTCACTTTTTTGATGGTTTCCGCACCTCTCACGAAATCAACAAAATCGTCCCGCTGGCTGACGATACTATCCTGAAACTTCTGCCGCAGGCGGAAATCGACGCGCATCGCGCCCGGGCCCTTAACCCGGAACATCCGGTTATTCGTGGAACATCGGCGAACCCGGATACTTATTTCCAGTCCCGCGAAGCCACAAACCCCTGGTACAACGCGGTTTACGACCACGTTGAAAAAGCGATGAGTGACTTTGCCGCCGCGACTGGCCGGGAGTACAAACCGTTTGAGTACTACGGCCATCCGCAGGCGGAACGGGTAATTGTGCTGATGGGGTCAGCCATTGGGACCTGTGAAGAGGTGGTTGACGAGCTGCTGACGCGCGGTGAAAAAGTTGGCGTGCTTAAAGTGCGTCTCTATCGCCCGTTCTCGGCTAAACATCTGCTCTCGGCACTACCTGAAAGCGCGCGCGCTGTGGCGGTGCTCGATCGCACTAAAGAGCCGGGCGCACAGGCGGAACCCCTCTATCTGGATGTGATGACTGCCCTGGCAGAAGCCTTTAATCAGGGCGAACGAGAAACGCTACCGCGCGTGATCGGCGGACGTTATGGTTTGTCCTCCAAGGAGTTTGGGCCGGACTGCGTGCTGGCGGTATTCAACGAGTTAAGCGAAGCGAAACCCAAGCCGCGCTTTACCGTCGGCATTTATGATGATGTGACTAACCTGTCCCTGTCGTTGCCAGAAAATACCCTGCCCTCGACCGCCAAACTTGAGGCGCTGTTCTATGGTCTGGGCAGCGACGGCAGCGTCTCCGCGACCAAAAACAACATCAAAATCATCGGCAACTCAACGCCGTGGTACGCCCAGGGGTACTTCGTTTACGACTCCAAAAAAGCAGGCGGTCTGACCGTTTCCCACCTGCGCGTGAGCGAACAGCCCATCCGCTCAGCGTATCTTATTTCTCAGGCTGATTTTGTTGGCTGCCACCAGCTGCAGTTTATCGATAAATACCAGATGGCTGAGCGCCTGAAACCCGGCGGTATTTTCCTCCTCAATACGCCCTACAGCGCAGACGAAGTCTGGGGGCGCTTGCCGCAAGAAGTTCAGGCGGTGCTGAACCAGAAAAAAGCCCGTTTCTATGTGGTCAACGCCGCAAAAATTGCCCGCGAATGTGGCCTGGCTGCGCGTATTAATACCGTTATGCAAATGGCCTTCTTCCATCTGACCAATATCCTGCCGGGCGACAGCGCGCTGGTGGAACTGCAGGGCGCGATTGCCAAAAGCTACAGCAGCAAGGGCCAGGAACTGGTCGAGCGAAACTGGCAGGCCCTGGCGCTGGCTCGCGAATCGCTGTTTGAGGTACCGCTGCAGCCGGTGAATGCCGCAAGTCCGAATCGTCCTCCGGTGGTGTCCGATGCGGCGCCTGATTTCGTTAAGACCGTGACGGCGGCGATGCTGGCCGGTCTGGGTGATGCTCTGCCCGTCTCTGCGCTACCGCCGGATGGCACCTGGCCGATGGGCACCACGCGCTGGGAAAAACGTAACATTGCCGAAGCGATCCCCATCTGGAAAGAAGAGCTGTGTACCCAGTGCAACCACTGCGTTGCGGCCTGCCCGCACTCTGCCATTCGAGCCAAAGTGGTGTCACCGGAAGAGATGGCAGACGCGCCGGCCAGCCTGCATTCCCTGGATGTGAAATCTCGTGATATGCGCGGACAGAAATACGTTTTGCAGGTCGCGCCGGAAGATTGCACCGGCTGTAACCTGTGCGTCGAGGTCTGTCCGGCGAAAGACAGGCAGGATCCGGAGATCAAAGCCATCAATATGATGTCGCGTCTGGAGCACGTTGAAGAGGAGAAGGTCAATTATGACTTCTTCCTGAATCTGCCGGAAATCGATCGCAGCAAACTGGAACGTATTGATATTCGTACGTCACAGCTGATCACGCCGCTGTTTGAATACTCTGGTGCCTGCTCAGGATGTGGTGAAACACCGTATATTAAGCTGCTTACCCAGCTGTACGGCGACCGGATGTTGATTGCCAACGCAACCGGCTGTTCCTCAATTTATGGCGGTAATCTGCCTTCCACCCCCTACACCACCGATGCGCATGGTCGCGGTCCGGCGTGGGCAAACTCGTTATTCGAGGATAACGCCGAATTCGGCCTGGGCTTCCGCCTGACCGTCGACCAGCACCGCGCACGCGTGATGCGCCTGCTGGAACAGTTTGCCGGGCAGATACCGGCTGAGCTCAATGACGCGCTTCATGCGGACGCGACGCCAGAAGAACGTCGTGAGCAGGTTGCTGAGCTGCGTCGCGCGCTTCAGGGTGTGGCGGGGGCTGAACAGCTGCTGACCGACGCTGACGCCCTGGTCGAAAAATCAATTTGGCTGATTGGCGGTGACGGCTGGGCTTACGACATCGGCTTTGGCGGACTGGATCACGTGTTGAGCCTGACCGAAAACGTCAACATCCTGGTTCTGGACACACAGTGCTATTCCAATACCGGCGGCCAGGCGTCGAAAGCTACGCCGTTAGGCGCTGTGACGAAATTCGGCGAACACGGTAAACGCAAGGCGCGCAAAGATCTCGGTGTGAGCATGATGATGTACGGTCACGTTTACGTCGCGCAAATCTCGCTGGGTGCACAGCTTAACCAGACGGTGAAAGCGATTCAGGAAGCGGAAGCGTATCCTGGCCCGTCGCTGATCATTGCCTACAGCCCTTGCGAAGAACATGGCTACGATCTGGCACTCAGCCACGATCAAATGCGACAGCTGACCGCGACCGGCTTCTGGCCACTGTACCGGTTCGACCCGCGTCGTACTGACGAGGGTAAATTACCGCTGGCGCTGGATTCGCGTCCGCCGTCAGATGCCCTGGCCGAGACGCTAATGCAGGAACAACGCTTCCGTCGCCTTAACGCGCAGCAGCCGGAAGTGGCCGAACAGCTCTGGAAAGATGCCGCTGCTGACCTGCAAAAACGTTATGACTTCCTGGCGCAAATGGCGGGTAAAGCCGAAAAACCGACCAGCGACTAGCTCCTCTGCCCGGCCTGGCCGGGCATTTTTTTGCCATAAAAAAAGCCCGGCGCATTCACACCGGGCGAATCCAGATAATCAATGAATATCTATTTCGTTTCCTTAATAGCATTCACGTTAATTATGGATGAAACATCTTAAAGGCATATAACGCCAGCAATATTACCTTAATTAACGCCTGATTAATAATTTCAATTTAATATACTTACCTTTAAATCATTCATCAAACCAATGATCATTTCCGCTGATTTATTCGGTTTAGATTTTACTTAGTTCGTAACAATTATATTTTATTACTCTTACACAGGAGTGATTTAGCATGAGACAACTTTCTCATTCTGAAAGTTCAACAGGTAATTAAATAAAAACAACCGCAAAGGAATATTACAATGCAAAGAAAAGTACTGGCCCTAGTGATTCCGGCTCTGTTAATGGCTGGCGCTGCGCATGCAGCAGAAATTTATAACAAAGACGGCAACAAATTAGATCTGTACGGAAAAGTAGATGGTCTGCACTACTTCTCCGATGATAAAGGCGCTGACGGGGATCAAACCTACATGCGTCTGGGTTTCAAAGGCGAAACGCAGATCAACAACATGATGACCGGCTATGCGCAGTGGGAATACAATATTCAGGCCAATAACACCGAAGGCTCTGATAACCAGTCCTGGACGCGTCTGGCCTTCGCCGGTGTGAAGGTGGGTGATTACGGTTCCTTCGATTACGGTCGTAACTATGGTGTCTTGTACGACGTAGAAGGCTGGACTGATATGCTGCCTGAGTTCGGTGGCGACTCCTACACCAAAGCCGATAACTTCATGACCGGGCGCGCCAACGGCGTGGCAACCTACCGTAACACCGACTTCTATGGTCTGGTGCAGGGTCTGAACTTTGCGCTGCAGTATCAGGGCAAGAATGAAGACGCCAGCAACAACCAGGAAGGCACCAACAACGGCCGCGACACGCGTCACGAGAACGGTGACGGCTTCGGTATCTCTACCACCTATGACTTCGGCATGGGTATTACTGCGGGTGCAGCCTACACCTCTTCTGACCGTACTAACGAGCAGGTGATGAATACCACCGCAGGTGGTGACAAAGCGGATGCATGGACAGCAGGCCTGAAATACGATGCCAATAATATCTATCTGGCGGCAATGTATTCTGAAACCCGCAATATGACACCGTATGGCGATAACACCGACGCCGTAGCGAATAAAACCCAGAACTTCGAAGTAACCGCGCAGTACCAGTTCGATTTTGGCCTGCGTCCGTCCCTTTCCTACCTGCAGTCTAAAGGTAAGGACCTGGGCAACGGTCAGGGCGATCAGGATCTGGTTAAATACGCTGACGTTGGCGCGACCTACTACTTCAATAAAAACATGTCCACCTACGTTGATTACAAAATCAACCTGCTGGATGAAGATGACAGCTTCTACAAAAACAACGGCATTGGCACGGATGATGTCGTCGCGTTAGGTCTGGTTTACCAGTTCTGATTGTCAGAGCCCGCATCATGATGCGGGCTCGATTTTTTTTTGAAGTCCGTCACAAAAGACAGTTTCAGAAAGGGGTTGGTTGAGGGTAAGTTGAAAGAAAGCCGGTTAAACTCAGGTGATAGCCCTTTCGTCACTAAGGATAACAGCATTGTTTGGTCGTGTATCCCTTGCCGTACTTGCCCTTTTAGGATTGCTGTGGATGGCGTTAATTTTTGATTTTGGTGATATTGTCGGGCATCTCGGCACTGTGTTAAACCACCTGGATGGCGGTTAATCGTGTTCCCTGGAAACAAAAAGCCACCAGCAGTGCCGGTGGCGAGAATACGCATATGTGGCGTTATTTTTTCACGGGTTTAAGCCATCAGTGAACTCAACGGTGAACACCACCGCCCCGCAATGGCACTTCGCATTACGTCTTTCAGCCATTGGCTATACCCCTTTTCTTACCAGCTCGGCGGCTTTCACGAAAACCTCGTCTTCTACACCATCGCCTTTTTGCCTGCCGAGCCTGACAAGTTCATCGACAATACTGTTGCGATGGATCGGTTTCTGCGCTGAAACCAGCCCAATAACGGCGGCCCCAATCGCCAGCCCCACTAATCCGGTTTGTTCATCTTTGTTCATCATGCTCATGCTCCTGGTACAACCAACAAGCGTAGCAGGATTTTTAAAAACGCGGCGTCAAACCATATTTGGGCGTTTTGATATTTGCAGCCCAAATCTTGATATCGTTTTGCAGGAGAATAGTGAAATCGGATTTCAAATGCGTCACCATGCCATTGACGCTGTCCGCATCAACTACTGAAAAATGTTCAATTCTGTTCTGTCCTACCTGAACACAATAATATTTGGCGGGCAGCACTTTACCATTCACATTAAGCGGCGGATTGTTCTCACCACAGCGGCCTTCGGTAATATATGACACCAGCAAATTAGCGGATTTTCTCCCTGGCTGGGAGACACTCACCATGACCGGGAAACCTTCGGAAGTCTGAGTCATATCATAAAGGACCGCATTTTTTATATACCAGGTGTTATATTCCCGCTCCTGAAAAGCAGACCAGGAAGGCGCAGAAAAGACCACCAGCACTGCCAGTATAATAGATTCTATTTTCATGGGATGTTGTCGTCCGTGTTGTTGCACGTATTATTCAGATTGTGCAAAAAACAGCAACCCCTTAAGAATAGTCCTACTACTATTGGCAGTGACGGAGGAATTAATATAAAGGCAAATAAGAAGAAAAATGGTAAACCGCCGTCATCATAGCGATACTGACCACGATGCTGATGAAAAAGTAGGTTTTAAAGGGCTGCTTTTGGGTTTTATGCCGAAAGAGTTGCTGGCCCGCAATGGCGCCAGGCCAGCCTCCTGTCACGCCAAAGACCAGCAACGTCGCTTCCGGAACTCTTCGCATCCCCTTACGCGCCGCCATTTTATCGGCGCCATATATGACCATCGTCAGCACATTGATCACCAGAAACCACATGACCACAGGATTCGAGGTCAGAAGGCTGCCGATCGCAGCGAACATCAGGAGTAAGTAGCAAAAGCGATTGAGGGTCATTGCATGAGTCACTGGGTTGTTGAGCGGTTTTGGAAGACGCATTATACGCTATCTTAGGCATGTTTCAGGCAGAAACGCTGATAGCCGTTTAAACCTCATTCCACCCTCACTTTAACTTTAGGCTTCGACAAGAGCACTTTGATCAGCTCCTTAAAAGGAACGGGTTTGTAGAAGAAGAACCCCTGTAAAAACCGGATGTCATTGCGGATGAGGTAATCAAGTTGCTCTTGTGTTTCAACACCTTCCGCCACAATACTAATTGAAAGTTTTTTTGCCAACTCCAGTACCGAATCAAGGATCAGGGTTGAGTCCTCATTGGCGTTAACCCTGGCAACAAAGCTTTGGTCGATTTTGATGTAATCAATATGCAGATCTTGCAGGTAGGAAAGACCGGAATATCCCGTGCCAAAATCATCCAGCGCAATGGCAAATCCGTTGTTATGCAGTTCATTCAGCGTCCTGACGAGATGTTCATCGATGTGGAGCGGTTCGCGCTCGGTTACCTCAATAACAAGATTAAGATCCTGTTGAATAAAACTGTGTTTGTAGTGGAGACACTCTTCAACAAAGGTGGACGCAACGATATGAGAAGCGCTGAAGTTAATCCCTACATGAAACCCTTCTGGCAGCAATGTAGAAATAGAATTCATTTGTTTTGCAACCTGTTTCATTAAGCTCTGAGTCAGAGGAATAATTAAACCCGATTTTTCAGCGAGAGGAATGAAGGATGCGGGAGAAATAAACCCTGACTGTGGATGTTTCCATCTGGCCAGCACTTCCACACCTCGCAAGGTTCCCTCCTTGCCGCTAACAACCGGTTGGTAATACGGAGTAATTTCATTTCTGTAAATGGCGTTGCGCAGTGACTCTTCTGGTGAAACATCCTTTGACAAATATCGCTGAAGTATATAAGCAGAAAGAGACGATATTATCAGCAGGAATAACACCACACCTCCGGCTCGATTGAACAATCTCTTAAGGCTGAAAAGGACTGGAGAGTTAAACTGTATCTCGAAAGGATAATTAGAGGCTTTTACAGTCAATATCCCTTTCTGCGAAAGGTCTACCGTCGCCACATCGCCTGACAGGCCCAAAACGGTATTGCCTACTCTGAGTGAATATTCAACACCATTTAATGGCATATCCAGTGCATCCCGGATATGACTGTCGCTGATGCTAACGATGATTCGGCTTCCGGCGTGATTTGTCTGGTATAAGAGAATGGGTAGGCCGTTGACGGTACTTCCCGCAGGGACGAGTAGCAATGGTGATGCTGGTAGCACTGAACTGTTGACCAGCAACACGCGGTTTCCCGGTAAAGAAGAGCACCAGACTGCATCCTTTTTCAGAATAACGATCGTTCTCAGGTGAGGCTGTAATGCAGCCTCAGTGCCTAGCCGATATTGTCCTTCCGCATCACACTCATTCTCAGCAAGTTGCATCGCCATCTGAGTCGCATGACGGGCTTCTGTAAGAATGACATTCATGTTCCGCACGACATAGTGCGCCCCTGCAAGGCTGTCAGCGCGTGCAGAATACCAAACCTGTAAATTGATGATAAAAACGCCCAGCAAAAATATTGCCGTGGCTGCAGCTACAGGGATAGATGCATGGCGCATTTAGGGTTCTCGATTAGAGTGAACTTACCGCTTCAATGATGCTGAAGTGATTGAATTGTCATCGTCTTAATCATGGTAGATAACGTAATAATTACCATGTCGGGTGTGGTAAATTTTCGTTCAAACCAGAATCGTTGGTCTGCTCCCATGGCGCAATAAACGATATAATCGAGGGGAAACATGAAAGGCCACCGAATGGCAGCCCTGCTGATACGTTTTTATTAATAGCGCTTTGGGGTGTTGACTGGCGTTCTTTCTGACCAGTCAGGCCTCTCGCCAGCCATGATTGCACGCTGTTGTGATGGCGTCACAGACTGGGTTATTTCTGGCATAGACTTGTACTCGGGTTGTTTAGGTGGACTGAGAACCAGATCAGAACTACAACCTGTAAGCAGGAAAATGGCCAGTAAAGATGAATTAAGCTTGAACACGTTAAACCCTTCCAATGGGATAAAATTTTAAGAAAAAGCGTAGTGCTGGTTGCATCCCGGTGACACATCGCTGATGTATACGCCGCGCATATCTGCAGATAGCCGTTAACCAGACCTCCACCGATCGGGTGGGATTCACCACACACATAGCCTAATCAAAATATATTCACACGATCAGTGTGCGCAACCCTTTTTCATGCTTTCGCCCCTAAATTTGCGCCTGTCTTTCCGATATTGATGACAGCCGGACACGGGTTTTATCACCGAAACGCGCATGGAAATGGACGCACAGGGGGTGTTAAAAATCAAGGGGGGGAATGAATAGAACCAATAGATATCAAATCCCAAACCGTTTAGGACTTGTGCTTTTTCCAGATGAGTTTCATATCAACCATATTTCAAGAAAGAAATATGTTAGCCGCCATCGGGCCACTGAGCCCATTTATGCGATAAAATTCAACGCGAACGCCTGGTTTTAACGATTGATTTTCACTATTATTTAATGCAGAGATATGTAGAACAACATCTTTTCGGCCATCAGAGGGACTGATAAAACCTTTTCCGCTTTTGAAGTCAAAACTTTTGACAATTCCTGTCATTTTACGAGACAAATAATTTCCTTGTAGTAATCGAACGTCAACTATACAGGAAATATTTATTTTAGCTAACCCTCTTTAAGTAGCCACCCAGATGGCTAAAATAACATTTGCTTATCAACTCAGTCCGTGCCTTAATGATTTAGTTGGTTCGATGCAATACCGAATACAATATTTTACCAGGCAGTCCTCATAACCAGGCGCTATCGCTGATATCCCCTCCTTTTGAGTCCATACGTTTCAGTCATTTCTTATCATTCAAAGAGTATTTAAAAGGAGCATTTATGTCTTCAAGAATTCAAGGTTTGGTTAAGTGGTTTAATGAAGATAAAGGTTTTGGTTTTATCTCCCCACTGGATGGCAGTAAAGATGTTTTTGTTCATTTCTCTGCCCTCCAGGGAGATAGTTTTAAGACACTATTTGAAGGTCAGAAAGTCGAATTTGCCATTTTAAGCGGCGATAAAGGCCCTGCAGCTGCAAATGTCATGCTTTTAGATAGATAATATTATCAATGGCCCGTGATTACCAGAAAGGTTTCCTGAGTAGACGGGCCCTGGATAATATGGCTGTTATTCTAATCAATAGCCAGCATATTTTTTAACGAGTGTGCTAACCGATGTGATGAAGTGCAGAACTGCTGCATGAATGGTCTAAAAGTAAAAGCGAACTCTTTTGGCAGCTACTTTGATTTAGAATCGTTGAGTAGATTTAAACAAAGCATTGCAGTAAGGGCAGACAAGTTGAGCGCCCTTTTGCACGCGATTAAAACTATGCTCTGAATCTTTAGAACAATTTGGACATGGACATTTGACTAAATGATTTCGACGGAATTGTGCATTTTTACGTCCAGACATAGGCATCTCCTGATTTTAAGGACTGCCACAATACACGTTAAAGCTTAAAAATGCTTGCTTTAGTTTTCGAAAGGTCCCAAAAACACAAAGCAATGCAACTCTATTGCAAGTATTGTTTTGGAAATTCGCAAAAAAACACGGGTGGTTTATGAAGAATGTAATCGTTTTTTTCAATGGGA
Organism: Enterobacter asburiae; assembly: GCF_008080435.1. Taxonomy (GTDB): domain Bacteria; phylum Pseudomonadota; class Gammaproteobacteria; order Enterobacterales; family Enterobacteriaceae; genus Enterobacter; species Enterobacter asburiae_C. The sequence continues at coordinate 183,064 of NZ_VRKN01000001.1, forward strand.
AACCGAGTAAAGTTGTCACAGTACAACAAAGAACTACGTCCGTAAGGCAGGAGTATCCGGACGGTGAAGAAATACACCTTCAGATTATGTCTGCTGGTTTCCCGTCTTTAACCGGAGATCACAGCTTTGTCTATGTTGCCTCTGATAGAGAACTCACCTCTAAGAAGATACTTGATGCCGCAAAACTCCACTTGTGATATGCTTCCCTGGCTAAACCAGCAGGTTTCGGTTTTCATGTCATTAATTCTGGGTTGATCTAATAACTGTCATCCCTGCCACTTAACAAAAGGAAAAGTAAAACCTCAGTACAAATCGCAATATTTTTAGCGAGTGTCTTTAGGCTTTATCTTTTGAATTAAAATAATAAAAATGTCTTACTTTTAAAGCCTGCTAAATGCAGGCATTTTTTTTAAAATCCAGCAATTACACATCCCCAACTTTAATTCGCACACCACAAACTAAAACACGAAACTTCTTTTCAATAAAATTTTCCTCTTTTCAGGAACTAGTGCAGATAAAATGAGTCAAATGAAGACTCTTAACAGGAAAAATTATTCATGACATCTTATATTATAGTAACTACTGTTGCCGTCGTTATGGGGTTGATAACGTTGAGTCTAATCAAAGTTTGGATCAGCACGTCGAACAACCCTGACAATCTTTGACCTCATCGCAATCCATTATTTTTAATAATTTTTATCACAAACCGCTTAAAGTGAGGCCACTTCCGTTTCTGGTAAATCTATGATGACCAGTGTGCCAAAACTGCCTGTCTCTACAGTGTGGGGAGTGCCAGCCTTGGCTACATAAAGCTGTCCAGACGTTACAGAGATTTTTTTACCTTTCACGCTCAGCTCCAGACGTCCATCAATGACCAGTAACCCCTCGTCGTACTCATGTACCTCTTCAATTACTGAGCGTTCATCCATTCGTAAAACTTTGAGATTCGCAGTTCCAACGCGGCCTAATACATGAGAGTGCCAGGTCTTCGGTAATGCATGTGCTTCGGTTTTGAGGTCATAAAGCGACATAACGTCATTCCTTTTGATGTTCGTTTAACGCTCTTATGCCATATAAGTTCCCAGCCGTCATATAACAAATATGGAAAACCAGGACGAGTAAGATGCTAATGAGGTCTTGAAATCACAGCGCACGCTGACAGCGCTGCAACGCCAGATACAACCCCGCAGTAAAACGTGCTGGTATTCGCCGCCGGAATCCGTACCATACGCGGCATACAATTTTTGCCCCTGCTGGCTCCGAAGGTAGTACTAAATGCAAGAGAATCAAGAGATTAACAAAAAAGAGCAATACAACCTGAATAAACTGCAAAAGCGACTGCGCCGTAACGTGGGCGAAGCCATTGCAGACTTCAACATGATTGAAGAAGGCGATCGCATCATGGTTTGCCTGTCAGGGGGTAAAGACAGCTACACCATGCTGGAGATCCTGCGTAATCTTCAGCAAAGTGCACCGGTGAATTTTTCCCTGGTGGCGGTCAACCTTGACCAGAAACAGCCGGGTTTCCCGGAGCACATTCTGCCGGAATACCTCGAGAAGCTGGGCGTTGAGTACAAAATCGTCGAAGAAAATACCTACGGCATTGTGAAAGAAAAAATTCCGGAAGGGAAAACCACCTGCTCACTTTGCTCTCGTCTGCGCCGTGGCATTCTGTATCGTACCGCAACGGAGCTGGGCGCGACCAAAATTGCACTGGGACATCACCGCGACGATATCCTGCAAACGCTGTTCCTCAACATGTTCTACGGCGGCAAGATGAAAGGCATGCCGCCTAAACTGATGAGCGATGACGGCAAACACATTGTGATCCGCCCGCTGGCCTACTGCCGTGAAAAAGACATTGAGCGTTTTTCTCAGGCTAAAGGATTCCCGATCATTCCATGTAACCTTTGCGGCTCTCAGCCGAACCTGCAGCGTCAGGTGATTGGCGACATGCTGCGCGACTGGGATAAGCGTTATCCGGGTCGTATCGAAACCATGTTTAGCGCGATGCAGAACGTCGTTCCTTCCCATCTCGCGGATGTAAATCTCTTCGACTTTAAAGGCATCAACCATGAATCAGACGTGGTGAATGGCGGTGACCTGGCGTTTGACCGGGAAGATATTCCCATGCAGCCAGCTGGCTGGCAGCCGGAAGAAGATGATAATCAGTTTGAAGAGTTGCGTCTGAACGTGCTTGAAGTGAAGTAAGAGATGAGCGTCTCAGAAACACCTTCTGAGACGCTTCATTCTTTATTTTAGCAGGCGTACGCGACAGGTTTTACCCTTAATTTTCCCGTTTTGCAGCTGCTTCCATGCCTTATGGGCAACTGCCTGGCGAACCGCTACGTAGACATGCGCCGGATGGACCGCAATCTTACCGATATCCGCGCCGTCCAGACCTATATCCCCGGTCAGCGCACCTAATACGTCACCTGGACGCATCTTGGCTTTTTTACCGCCATCAATGCACAGCGTCGCCATTTCGGCCTCCAGTGGCACGAGGCTGACGCTGGCCGGTGCATTCATCCAGTTCAGCTTAATCTGCAGTATCTCAGAGAGAATATTGGCGCGCTGCGCCTCTTCCGGTGCACAGAGGCTGATAGCCAGACCGCTGTTCCCGGCACGTGCGGTACGGCCAATACGGTGCACATGCACTTCAGGATCCCACGCCAGCTCATAGTTCACCACCAGCTCAAGGGATTTAATATCCAGACCGCGCGCAGCGACGTCGGTTGCGACAAGAACACGGGCGCTGCCGTTAGCGAAACGGACCAGCGTCTGATCGCGATCGCGCTGTTCCAGATCGCCATGCAGCGACAATGCGCTCTGCCCGGCGGCATTGAGGGCATCACAGACCGACTGACAGTCTTTTTTGGTATTACAAAACACCACGCAGGATGCAGGCTGATGCTGGCTCAGCAATTTCTGCAGGAGCGGGATTTTCCCCTGCTGCGAGGTTTCAAAGAACTGCTGCTCGATGGCGGGCAGCGCATCTACGCTGTCGATTTCAATGGTGAGTGGATTTTTTTGCACTCGCCCGCTGATGGCGGCGATAGCTTCCGGCCAGGTCGCAGAGAACAGCAGCGTCTGACGATCGGCCGGTGCGAAACGGATCACATCGTCAATCGCATCGCTGAAGCCCATATCCAGCATCCGATCAGCCTCATCCATCACCAGCGTTTGTAATGCATCCAGCGAGACGGTGCCTTTTTGCAGGTGATCCAGCAGGCGGCCGGGTGTGGCGACAATAATGTGCGGCGCATGCTGGAGTGAATCACGCTGCGCACCGAACGGTTGTCCGCCACAGAGGGTTAAAATCTTGGTGTTGGGCAGGAAACGCGCCAGGCGACGCAGTTCACCCGCAACCTGGTCTGCCAGCTCGCGGGTCGGGCACAGCACCAGAGACTGGGTCTGAAAAAGCGCCGCATCGATATGCTGCAACAGGCCAAGGCCAAATGCCGCTGTTTTCCCGCTGCCCGTTTTCGCCTGTACGCGCACGTCACGGCCCTCAAGGATGGCGGGCAAGGCGGCCGCCTGAACAGGCGTCATCGTGAGGTATCCCAACTCGTTGAGGTTATCGAGTTGGGCGGCGGGCAGAACATTCAGGGTAGAAAAAGCGGTCACAGTAGTCTCTCGTGGTCATCTTTGCGGTCAGATGGCGCGTATCCTCGCAGATCTCGCGGTCCGATGCGACAATTTAATCGGTTCTTCATCTGGCGGCGGGTCGGGCATCGGCTGCGGACGCGGGATGGGATCGGGCATTGGCACCGGATCGGTAAGGATGGGATCGGATTGACGCGATTGTTGCAGTAGCAGAGCGTTCAGGATGCTCATCATTCCCTCCAGAATTTGCTGTCGTCCCTTTTAGGGTAGACGCTGCGAATCAGGATGCAAAAAAAAGCCGACTATAAAGTCGGCGTCGTACGAATCAATTGTGCTATGCAGTAATTCAAAAAAGGAAGTAAGACAATATGGAGCGCAACGCCCATCGCTTGACGTTGCATTCACCTGCGGGAGTAATATTGCACCTTACGGGGTCGATGTTTATTGACTTCGCTCAATTAAAAGAGCGTTTTGATCTCGGTAAAAGTTGAAAAAAGCGTAAATTTACAGCCATTTACTACGATGCAACCACCATGCAACACCACCAATCAAAACAACTAACATGACGCAAAACGCGGTAAAGCCGTAGCGATAAGCGCCACCCGGAATTCCACCCAGGTTCACGCCAAACAATCCGGTAAGAAACGTGCTGGGTAAAAATACCATCGCCATCAGGGACATCGTATAGGTTCTTCTGGCCAGCGACTCCTGCATCACCTGCGCGATTTCGTCCGCCATCACTGCCGTCCTGGCAATACAGGAATCAATTTCATCCAGACCGCGCCCCAGCCTGTCGGCAATATCCTGCATTCTGCGTCGCTGATCGTCATTCATCCAGGTGAGCCTTTCGCTGGCAAGACGCGCATACACGTCGCGCTGCGGCGTCATATAGCGGCGCATCACAATCAACTGCTTACGCAACAAGGCCAGAAAACCGCGCGGTGGGATCTGCTGATCGAGCAGGTTATCTTCCAGGTCGATGATTTTGTCGTGCAGTTCTTCAATAAATTCACTCGCATGATCGGTAAGGGCGTCACAGACATCCACCAGCCAGCTGCCGCAGTCGACCGGTCCGGTGCCCTCTTTCAGATCGTTGACGATGTCATCCAGCGCGAGGACTTTACGCTGTCGGGTGGAGACAATCAGCCCATCGTCCATGTAGACACGCATCGCAACCAGCTGATCCGGGCGTTCATCCGTGCTGCCGTTAATGCAGCGCAGGGTGATCAACGTGCCGTCACCCATTCGGCTCACGCGGGGCCGCAGGCTTTCACCCGCCAGCGCATCGCGCACATTGTTAGGCAAGAGTGGAGTCGAGGCCAGCCAGTCAGCGCTGTCCGTATGGGTGTAGTTCAGATGTAGCCAGCAGGGATGCGCACTATCGATCACATCATTGTCTTCCAGCGGTCGCGCACCGCCGCGACCATCCAGCACCCACGCAAAAACTGCGTCTGGAACGTTAAGTTCAGATCCTTTAATGCTTTCCACCGCGCCTCCACCTTTTTAGCTCTTTCGGTGTCAGTCTAGCTTTCATCAGGGGTTAAGCAACAACTATGTATCCCATCGCGCTGATATCGTTCAGGAAATGTACATACCGTGCGTTTCGCCCGGCGGCGCTACGCTTGCACGGGCCTACAATGAAGGGTGTAATGTATTGATATTGTGGCAAAGTGTAGGCCGGGAAAGCGCAGTGCCACCCGGCAAGAAATGCAGCGACATGATTGCGGTTTTGTCAGAGCGAGTGCTCTGGCCGCTGAAGGAAAGATGGCGAGCCGCCAGGTGATGAGGAAGAGGTACCCGGGGCGAGTCTGAAATTACGCGTTCGGGCCTGCAGCTCAATCACCTGATTGCGCAGTACATCAGAGGAACCGTTGAGTTCTTCTGCCATTGCCACGTTGCTTTGCGTGACCCGCTCCAGCTCTGATAGCGCCAGGGTGATCTGAGAAATCCCTTTCTCCTGCTCTGACGTCGATGCGGAAATGTCGTCCATCAACCGGCTGACATTCCCCGAGCCGGTTACGATTTCATGCATATTTGTCTCTGCCTGTGACACAACGCTGGCCCCCTGCGTGACGTTACTGCTGGTGACGTCAATCAGCGTTTTGATATTCTTCGCGGCCTCTGCGCTGCGGTGCGCAAGGTGTCTTACTTCTTCCGCGACGACAGAAAAACCCTTTCCATGATCGCCCGCCCTTGCCGCCTCAACGGCTGCGTTGAGCGCCAGGATATTCGTCTGGAACGCAATGCCGTCAATCAACGAAATAATCTCCGTCATCTGCTGCGTACATTCGGTAATGGACTGCATATTGCTGGCGACCTGCCCCATCAGCTCGCCCCCTTTGCGCGCCTGTAACGTCGCCACATTTGCCTGCTCGCTCGCCAGGCGGGTGTTATCGGCATTGTTTTTGGTACTCGCGGCCATTTGCTCCATGCTCGCTGCGGTTTGCACTAAAGACGCAGACTGCTGCTCGGTTTTCACCGAAAGCTGAGCACTACGTGCCGAGAGTTGATCCGATAAGGTCATGGCGGTTTGCGATGACGCCCTGATCTCGCGTACCAGCGTCGCAATGTTGCCGGAAAGGCTATTGATCCCTGGGATGAGTCGGCCCGCACAGTTATTGCCAAATTCAGGGATAGAAACGCCAAGGTTGCCTGCTGTCACCTCTTCGATACTTTTCTTCACAGTATTGATCGGCGTCACAAGATACTTTGTCATATAGACCCAGAGCAAAAATAGTGCAACGAAGTTGATGACATTAAGCGAAATAAAGAGAGAGGTTTTGCTGGAAAATAGAACAACGACACCTGCGCTTATCAAAAATAGAGATAACAGGAACCCAATAATAAAGGTCCTGACACTAATATTTTTTAGCATGATAATATCCACGTTTTATATTTTGGTCGGCATTAAGACTTATAGCATCGGCTCAGAAGTTTTTCATCGCAAACGACGCTTGTTTTTGGTTTCGCCGTTAGCATCCTGAGATTTGTCTTAAGTCAGATAAAAAGAACGTATTAGTGAAAATGTTCTGCGCAGCATGCTGTGATACTGGTCTCCAGCCACGTTAAGCGATAGTATCGCCCGCGGTGAGACGATACGATCGCCCTCATATTTAAGGAGCTTTGCTACTGTTATTCGTTCTTGTTTAGCAATGCTTAATACATTAACAGAGAATATATTTTATATTCTTAATAAGTTTTAGAGTATTAATATGACTGGTCATTTTTCACGATAAATAACTAATATGGTTTGAATGCGCATGTTCGTTGCCCGATACAGATGTACCCGGCAGGCGAAATCGGTAACCCTCTCAGGCGTGGGATTGCATAATGCTCAATATATCGTGGGACCCTGTGTTAATCGCTATCTCTTATCTGGTGGCGTTTATCGCCTCCTTTGTGGCGCTGGACAGCGCCGGAAAGATCCCCCTTTCCAGCCGAAAGGCTGCCCTGTTCTGGCGCATTGCCGGTGGGGTTACGCTGGGCATTGGCATTTGGTCGATGCACTTTATCGGCATGCTGTCGATGCAAATGCCCATGATGATGAGCTACGACCTCTGGTTAACCCTTGCCTCGCTGGGCGTCGCGGTGGTTGCATCGACCACGGCCCTTAATATTGCTGTCACGGGCAAAAAACGCTCTCCCTTGCGACTGATCCTTGCCACGGTGATCCTGAGCGCTGGCGTGGTGTCTATGCACTACATTGGTATGGCTGCCCTGATGCTGGATGGCAGCATCATCTGGGATCGCCGCATTGTGGCGTTGTCCATGGTTATTGCCGTTGTTGCCTCCGGCACGGCGCTGTGGCTGGCGTTCCGTCTGCGGGATAAACACAAAGGTGTCTTTATCGATCGCATTCTCGCAGCCTTCGTCATGGGCGCCGCGATTTGTGCGATGCACTATACCGGCATGAGTGCCGCGCAGTTTCAGGAAATGGCGCATACCCTCCCCGGAGGGATTGGCGAGCTGGGGTTATCCATCTGGGTTTCAGTTACCACGCTCTGCCTGCTCGGCGTGATGTTAATCATCTCACTTATCGATTCTCACCGGCGCACCAACCGGCTGACGGATAATCTGCAGCAGCTCAACCGCCAGCTCGAGCTACAGGCGCGCTTTGACGCGCTCACCGGGCTCGCAAACCGCCACCAGATGGATCTCCGCATGCAGGATTGTCTGCGCAGCGCGCTGCTGAGCAAGAAGCCATTTGCGGTTATTTTCCTGAACGTCGATCACTTCAAACGTGTTAACGATACGTGGGGTCACAGCGTCGGCGATGAGTTGTTGATCACGGTCGCGCAGCGCATCACGGCCCGACTCACGCGTGAGATGACCCTGGCAAGGCTGGGAGGGGACGCCTTTATCCTGCTGGTGCCTGAATGTGATGACGACAAACTCAACGCCCTGCTCACCTCGTTGCTCGGGGATGTACGGCGCCCTCTGTCTCTCTGCGGACATACGTTGAGCACGACGATCAGCGCGGGCGTCAGTCTCTATCCTCAGGATGGCGAAACGCTGCACGAGCTGAAACTCAAGGCGGATGCAGCCTTACATCATGTCAAAGAAGATGGCCGCAACGACTGGGCGATTTACCGGGCCGAGATGTCAACAGCGATCCCGGCGAAACCCGGTTTCCTGCAGCAGCTCTCTCAGGCGCTTGAACGCGATCAGTTTGAACTGTGGTATCAGCCAACCTGGCATGCGGAAGGGAAAACCATTCATGGTTTTGAAGCCCTATTGCGCTGGCGTCATCCTGAGCAAGGCGTTGTACTGCCTAATCTGTTTATCCCCTCGCTGGAACAAACAGGCCTAATTATTCCGGTAGGTAACTGGGCCATTGAAGCGGCATGCCGACAGCTTCATTTCTGGACTGAACAAGGGTTCAGCCAGTGGACGTTGTCGCTCAACCTATCCCCCGTCCAGTTCGAACAGCCGGACATCTTCCATATCGTATCGTCGATGCTGGAAAAATATAACTTGTCTCCGTCCAGGCTGATCCTTGAGGTGACGGAGAGCACCGCGCTTAAAAATCTTGACCGCAGCATTGAGCTGCTCAATGCGTTTAATCACGCGGGGATCACCGTCTCGATTGATGATTTTGGAACGGGCTATTCCAACCTTCTGATGCTGAGCGTTCTTCCGGCAAAAGAACTCAAGATCGACAGAAGCTTCGTGACGTCGATGCTGGAAAATGAAAAAAGCTACAAGCTGGTTGAAACCATTATCAGTATTGCCCGGACCATGGAGATGAATGTGGTAGCAGAAGGGATCGAAACGGAAGAACAACAGGCGGTCCTCACCCGTCTCGGCTGCGATTATCTGCAGGGTTACCTTTTTTCCCGCCCCTTACCTGCCGAACAGGTGCCGTGGCTGCTTCTGCAAATAAACTCCGACAAGCAAATTATACCCATTAATAAAATTCAAACGGACCCTGCATTTATTTCACAAAAAAATCATGCCTGACGGGATTTTGTAGAGTATGTTTCAAAGGAGTACACGCGAGTCAATTCTGTCATGATTGTCAGCCACTGTGTGCCTATGAACAGGAAATGCCTATGTCGCAACCTTGTTTTGATGCGTTGAATGTAATTAAAACACCCGTGTGGCTCATTTCACCCGTGTCGGAACAGATCATTTTTGCGAATGTGGCCGCAACGCTGGTCATGGGGGATAAAACGCTCGATGACCTGCGCAAAGGGATTTATTCAGCCAGTGCGCAAACCCTCCTGTCGATGTATGTACCTGAACTGAAAACGGAGCAGGAGATCGTCGAAATCTGGACAATGAGACGGGATGGACAGGATACGCCGTTAAGCTGTCGTCTCTCGCTTGCCCACTACGCCCCTTGGGGAGATGTGATTGTTTTCGAGGGGATCGCCCCACAAATACTCTCAGGATTGAAGGCCAGCCGTTCCGCCACCTACCGGCGAAAAAAGCAGGGTTTTTACGCGCGTTTTTTTCTGACCAACAGCGCCCCGATGCTGTTAATCGATCCTGCCCGTGATGGCCAAATCGTCGATGCGAATCTGGCCGCGCTCAATTTTTATGGTTATTCACATGATGACATGTGCAGTAAACATACATGGGAAATCAATACGCTGGGGCGAGATGTGATGCCTGTTATGACTGCGATTGCCGCGCTGCCTGGTGGTCATAAGCCGCTCAATTTTGTTCACCGCCTTGCCGATGGATCCACCCGCCACGTTCAGACGTATGCCGGGCCCATTGAGATCTATGGTGACAAGCTGATGTTATGCATCATCCACGACATCACCGAGCAAAAAAGGCTGGAACAAAAGCTGGAACATGCGGCGTTACGTGACTCCATGACGGGGCTACTCAACCGGCGGCAGTTCTATGCGATTACCGATCAAAGCAACCTCAATTATCTTCCTGCGCAACAGCAATTTAGCCTGCTGCTGGTGGATACCGATCATTTCAAAAACATTAACGATCTGTTCGGTCATCTGAAAGGTGATGAAGTACTTATCGCCCTCTCGCGAACGCTGGAAGCCTGTAGTCGGGAGAACGACATGGTGTTCCGCTGGGGAGGCGAAGAGTTCGTCATCCTGCTGCCGCATACCTCTCTCGATACCGCGTTGCAGATTGCCGAGTCGATCCGTGCAGCTGTTGCCCGCATTATTATTCCGGGCTTACCGCGCTTTACCGTCAGCATTGGCGTGGCGCGACACGATCAGGGAGAGAGTATTGATGAGCTGTTTAAGCGTGTGGACGATGCGCTGTATCGCGCTAAAAATGACGGACGCAATAAAGTCCTTGCTGCATGAAACTGGAGTATCCGGGAAAGCCCCGCTACAATGCCCACCTCGAATCAATTAGCTTCAGGTGGGTTTAAGCTGCAATGGGAAAAACAGAAATAATACTCACCTTAATTATTTTGCTCCTTATTATATTTGGCTTCTGGTTTATTTTTAGCGGTGAGATCTGGTATCTCGTCGAGTTTCTTGAAAATAGCCTCTACCCGACCTTCGACGTACTGTAACGCACGTTTAATATCTTGTTTCACCTACCGAATTTGTCAGGTATCTGCATTCCTGACAGCCGCGTAAGATACACCTCGTTATCCTCCAACAACGTTGATAACGAATCACTTATTCATTTGCTTATGTTTGTTGCCCGTGCTCTGACGGGCTTTTTTATTTCCGGCAATTTAGCCACGCCAGGCTATATCTTAATCATCTTTATTGATAAAGGAGAGGAATGATGAGCAAGAAGATCCTGATGCTGGTTGGCGATTACGCCGAAGATTACGAAACCATGGTGCCTTTTCAGGCTTTGCAGATGATTGGTCATCAGGTGGATGCGGTCTGCCCCGATAAACCGAAGGGCGACTACATCATGACGGCAATTCATGACTTTGACGGCGCCCAGACCTATAGCGAAAAACCGGGTCACCGGTTTACCCTCAACGCCGATTTTTCCACCGTAAAGGAACAGGATTACGACGCGCTGCTCATCCCCGGCGGGAGAGCGCCCGAGTACCTGCGGCTAAATGAGGACGTGTTAAAGCTGGTGCAGGCATTTGACGCGGCGCGTAAACCGATTGCTGCGGTATGCCATGGCCCGCAGCTGCTTGCTGCCGCAGGTATTCTGAAAGGACGAACCTGTAGCGCCTACCCGGCCTGTGCACCTGAGGTACGCCTCGCGGGTGGACACTACGCCACTATCGGCATCGATCAGGCCCATGTCGACGGCAACCTCGTGACGGCTCCCGCCTGGCCCGCGCATCCGCAGTGGCTGGCGAAGTTTAATGCATTGTTAGAATAATAGAGGCCCGGCATCAGGCCACTCATAGCGGATGAAGCAAGCGGTACCGCGTATTGCAGAACTGGCGCGAGAATGCGCCAGTTCTCATTAAACGTCAGTGCTTCTCAATATACATTGTCCGGCTATACGCCACGTCTTCCGGGTTATTGATGGGGTAACCTTTCACCCAGGGTTTAATCAGGCGACCATTGGTGTACTGATAAATTGGCGCGATGGGCGCTTTCTCCATGAGGATTTTCTCCGCCATGTTGTAATCCGTATTACGCGCTTTCGCCGTGGTTTCCAGCGTCGCCTGGTGGATAATTTTATCGTAGGCCGGTTCATTGAAACGCGAGATATTGCCGCTGTGGGTTGAGGTCAGCAGGGACAGGAACGTCGAGGGTTCGTTGTAATCGCCTACCCATGATGCGCGGATCACATCAAAATTGCCGGTATTACGGCTGTCAATATAGGTTTTCCACTCCTGGTTTTGCAGTTTGACATCCACACCGAGATTTTTCTTCCACATTGACGCCACCGCAATGGCGATTTTCTGGTGGTTTTCCGAGGTGTTGTACAGCAGGGTCAACTTCAGCGGACGCTGAGGACCGTAACCTGCGGCCTGGAGCAAGGTTTTCGCCTGAGCATTCAGCTCCTGCTGGGACATCTGCTCGAACGGTGAAGGTTCAGGGGTGAAACCCGCCGTCACGTCAGGGGTGAAATGCCAGGCCGGCTTCTCACCGGTACCTAATACCTTTTCGGCCATAATGCGACGATCGATAGTCATGCTCAGCGCAAGACGAACCCGGGCATCGGCCGTCGGGCCCTTTTGCGTGTTAAACGCATAGTAATAGGTCCCGAGCTGAGGCGGCGTATAAACCTGCCCCGGAATGTCCTTCAGGAGCTTCTGATACATGTTTTTCGGGAACGATTCGGTGATATCAATATCCCCCGCCAGATAGCGTTTAGTGGCGGACGATTCCTGATTAATCGGAATGAAAGTCACTTTTTGCAGGACAGTTTTCGCATTGTCCCAGTAATGAGTATTCGGAACGACAACCAGTTTTTCATTCACCACGCGGTCATTCAGGACGTATGCGCCATTGCCCACCAGAGCGCCCGGACGCGTCCACTCTTTACCGCTTTCAACGTTCGCTTTTTGCACCGGATAGAAGGCAAAGTTTGCCGTCAGGTTGCTAAACCACGGTAGCGGTTTGTCCAGCTGGACGCGTAAGGTTCTGGCATCCACCGCCGTCACGCCCAGGGTATCTGGCGCCGCTTTGCCATCGATAATGGCCTGCGCGTTGTTGATACCCGCCAGCGCCGCAAACCAGGCAAACGGAGACGTGGTTTTCGGGTCGACGAGACGCTGCCAGCTGTAGACAAAATCCTGCGAGGTGACGGGCGTACCGTCAGACCATTTCGCGTTGTCACGCAGGGTGAACGTCCAGATACGGTTATCGTTGCTCTGCCAGCGCATCGCCACGCCCGGGGTCAGTTCCCCCTTCTCGTTCTGATTCACCAGCCCTTCGAAAAGATCGCGAATCACCTGAATCTCCGGTAATCCCACCGCTTTTGCCGGATCGAGCGAAGCCGGTTCGTCTTTAATATGCCTGACCAGCTCCTGTTTTTGCGCCAGTACCGTGCCCTGTGGCACATCAGCAGCGTACGAGAGTGTAGAGAGTCCGCACAGGTACAGTGCAGCACAGAGACGCGAAACAGGATGCTTCATAAGATCCCCTTTAATGAATTCAGGTAACAAGCAGATGCGTAATTATTTGTTTCGAAACAGAGAAATGCAAATACCTTCGTCAGGAATAGTGATTTGAGGCAATTCTCAGCCTTCACGGAAACTATTTGATTAACAGCGAGTTTTGCACAACACTGCCAGTAGAGACTTCTTTATCAGGATTTCGTATGACAATCACCCGACCACGAGCGGAACGCGGCGCCTTTCCGCCGGGCGCTGAGCAATATGGCCGCTCATTTTTAGGCGCATCGCTGATCTGGTTCCCGGCGCCCGATGCCGATCGCAACAGCGGTTTGATCATTGCCGGCACGCACGGAGATGAGAACTCGTCCATCGTCACGCTTTCTTGCGCGCTGCGGACGCTGACGCCTTCATTGCGACGACATCACGTGATCCTTGCCGTGAATCCGGATGGCTGTCAGCTTGGATTACGGGCGAATGCGAGGGGGGTCGACCTGAACCGTAATTTCCCGGCGGCAAACTGGCGCGCCGGAGAAACGGTTTATCGCTGGAACAGCTCCGCCGAGGAGCGGGACGTGGTGCTGCTGACGGGAGACAAGCCCGGCTCGGAGCCGGAAACGCAGGCGCTGTGTCAGCTTATCCATAAGATCCACCCCGCATGGGTTGTCTCCTTCCACGATCCGCTGGCCTGTATTGAAGATCCGCATCACTCCGATCTGGGTGCGTGGCTGGCGCAGGCTTTCGCCCTGCCGCTCGTCACCAGCGTGGGTTATGAAACACCCGGCTCCTTCGGTAGCTGGTGTGCCGATTTGAGCCTGCCCTGCATCACCGCTGAATTCCCGCCGATTTCCTCCGACGAAGCCAGCGAAATTTACTTAAAAGCGATGGTGGAGCTTCTGCGCTGGCAGCCTCAAAGATGAAGCACGCCGCTGGTAAAATTAAGCGCCGGTGAAACGTCAACCGCCAGCCACGTCGGGCCATCCAGATCGGCAAAACGAACCTGATTGACCAGCGGCAGCGCCGCACCGATCGCCCGGGATGTGCAGAGCATGCACCCCAGCATCAGGGAAAAGCCCTGCGCCTGCGCTTCCGCCGCCAGGGCCAGCGCTTCTGTCAACCCGCCGGTCTTGTCGAGCTTGATATTGACCATCTCATAGCTGCCCTTAAGCGCGCTCAAATTCTCGCGGGTATGGCAGCTTTCGTCCGCGCAGACGGGCAACGGATGGATAAAATTCTTCAGCGCTGCATCATCCTTCGCTGGCAGAGGCTGCTCCAGCATCGCCACGCCCAGGTCAGCCAGCAGCTGGCATCGCGCGGCAAGCCCCTCGGGATGCCACGACTCGTTGGCGTCAACAATTAACGTGGCCAAGGGAACCGCCGAGCGAATGGCGACCATCCGCTCGCTGATCAGGTGATCGTCGAGCTTCACTTTTAGCACCGTGGCCCCGGCGTCATAGAGCGCTTTTGCGCTGGCGGCCATCTGCTCCGGCTCACCAATCACGACCGTTTGCGCCGTCACGACGGACTCCGGCAGCGCCACACCCAGCAAGGACGTCAGCGATTGTTGCTGCTTAGCGGCCTCAAGGCTCCAGAGCGCACAGTCGATGGCGTTGCGTGCTGCCCCGCCGGGTAAACGCTGCTGTAACGCCTCGCGCGTGAGCCCTTTTTGCAGGTCAGGCACCAGGGTCATGATATGCGCCATCACCGACGCAACACTTTCTCCGTAGCGCGGGTAAGGCGTACATTCCCCGACACCTTTAAACCCCTCTTCTTCAATTTCAACCACGACCACGCTGGCTTCACTTCGGCTGCCGCGAGAGATCACAAACGGGGTATGCAATGGCCAGGCTTCTTCATAGACCTTAACGCTTCTCATCACTGACTCCTTGCGGCCCGGAAAGGCGAAAAATTTGGTTTGCCGTGTTATCCGCTGATGGCATACACTAGCCCCGACGTTAACTATATGTAAACAGGAAGATATCTATGTCACAACTCGTTCATTTCCAGGGCAACCCGGTTGCTGTTGCAGGTTCCATTCCGCAGGCTGGCAGCAAAGCGCAGGCTTTTACTCTGGTGGCTAAAGATCTGTCTGACGTCACACTGGCTCAGTTTGCGGGTAAACGCAAAGTACTGAACATTTTCCCAAGCATTGATACCGGCGTTTGTGCCGCATCCGTGCGTAAATTCAACCAGCTGGCGACTGAAATGGACAACACCGTTGTGCTGTGTATTTCAGCTGACCTGCCGTTTGCCCAGTCCCGTTTCTGCGGTGCCGAAGGCCTGAGCAACGTCATCACCCTCTCCACCCTGCGCAGCGCAGATTTCCTCGAGAAATACGGCGTCAGCATCGCGGAAGGCCCACTGAAAGGTCTGGCAGCACGTGCTGTACTGGTTCTTGATGAAAACGACACCGTCGTCTTCAGCGAACTGGTTAACGAAATCACCACCGAGCCGGATTACACTGCCGCGCTGGACGTGCTGAAAGCATAATAAGTACTTAGCATTCTATACAGCTAATTCTCAACCTCGCCACGGCGGGGTTTTTTATTACTTCAAAGCTGAATCGTTAAAGCTTAAATGCTCGCAAATCACATTAATCATGCAATAACCAAGACAATATGTAACATGAGCGTGATCAATAACGCATAATAATCGTTAAAATTCCCTAATTTCATCCCGAGTGAAGCCCATCACATTTCCTTTTTTGCCTAAACATTAGATTTGCTTACGAAAGAAAATAATCGTTTCAGCAAAAAGGATAATATATGAAGATTAAATTCGCTTTTACGCTCCTTGCGGTACTGATTTCTGGCCATGCAGCGGCTAAAACATGGGTGCTGACAAGCGCTGAAAGCAGCATAGAGAAAGGAAACTGGAAGATTTCCAGTGATGAGCTGAAAGTTAACGATCGGACGTTCAGCATTGAGCAAAAAGTCTTACATGGCGGTAAACAGGAAGGCAGCAAAGTCATCATTATTACCAGCAAAGATGGCCTGACCATTACCCTGAGCCCGACCCGTGGGATGAACCTTCTACACGTAGAAGGGTTTGGCACCCGACTGGGATGGAACTCCCCCGTCAAAGAGGTCGTGAACCCGGCTTATATCAATCTTGAGAGCCGCAACGGTCTCGGCTGGCTGGATGGTTTCAACGAGATGATGGTGCGCTGTGGCTATGAGTGGACAGGACACCCGGTCACCGCCGACGGGCAAATTTATACCCTGCACGGCAAGGCCGGTAATACCCCTGTATCGCAGGTCGAGGTTGAAATCGCGGATGCCGCCCCGCACGAGATCCGCGTTCGGGGTTTGATCAAAGAGAGCACGTTTAAAAAAGCGGATCTGCAAACCATGACCGAACTGCGCTACGTTCCCGGAACCAACCAGTTCAGCCTGCATGATGTTCTGACCAACCATGCAGATTACCCTCATGATTACCAAATCATCTATCACAGCAACTTCGGCACGCCGATCCTCGAAGAAGGCGCCCGTTTCCTTGCACCGGCGGTGAGCGTGAGCCCGTTCAATGACTACGCCAAAGCGGGCGTTAACGACTGGCAAACCTATGCCGGGCCGACAAAAGGCTTTGATGAGATGGTCTTTAACATTAAACCGCTCGCGGACAATAACCACGAGACGCTCGCGGCGGTGGTCAATAAAGCCGGAGATAAAGGCGCGTCAATCCAGTTTGATACCCGCCAGCTGCCCGTGCTGACCTTATGGAAGAACACCGACACGCTCAAGCAGGGTTATGTCACGGGCATTGAGCCTGGCACCAGCTACGCCTACCCCGTTACGATTGAGCGCGAGCAGAAGCGGGTTAAGCAGCTACAACCTGGTGCCAGCGCGCAGTTTGATCTGACCTATACCCTGCTTCACAGCCCGCAGCAGGTGAAAGACGTCGAAAGCAGGATTGCGTCGATTCAGGGAGAGACAAAAACAGAAATCGTTAACACGCCTCTGGCGAAGGAATAAGCGTAAAGTAAAAAGCCTCTTTGCAGAGGCTTTTTGTTATTCGTCACCTTTCTTATGATTCAAACCATACTCACGCAGCTTATTCGCGATCGCGGTGTGCGATACGCCAAGACGTTTTGCCAGTTTGCGGGTGCTGGGATAGCTGCGGTACAGCTGCGTCAGCACTGAACGCTCAAAACGGCTGGTGATATCATCCAGCGAACCTTCCATCGCCTCTTCGCCGACCGATACCGTCCCCGCGTCGTAATCAGGTAACAGAATATCCTGCGGACGCAGTTCATAGCCTTCAAGCTGGGTTAGCGCACGATAAACGGCGTTTTTGAGCTGACGAATGTTACCCGGCCAGCCGTAGCGCATGAGCACCGTGCCGAGATCGGCAGACAGCTTCGGACGCGGAACCCCCTGCTCGTCGGCAAAGCGGGCGACGAACAGCTCCGTTAGCGGCATGATGTCCTGCGGACAATCGCGCAACGGGGGAATATTCAGCGTCAGAACGTTGAGGCGGTAATAGAGATCCTCGCGGAAGATCCCCTTTTGCACCAGTTCCACCAGGTTTTTCTGGGTGGCGCAAATGACGCGCACGTCCACATGCACTTCGTGATCCTCACCGACGCGGCGGAACGTTCCGTCGTTCAGGAAACGCAGCAGCTTAGCCTGCATACGCGGCGACATTTCGCCGATCTCGTCCAGCAGCACGGAGCCACCGTTAGCCTGCTCGAAGAACCCTTTCTTGCCCTCCGGCGCGTGACCAAACAGCTCGCTTTCAACGGCATCTTCCGGAATAGAGGCGCAGTTAAGTGCCAGATAAGGCTTAGCCGCACGCGGACTCGCCAGATGCACCGCGTGAGCCAGCAGGTCTTTCCCGGTGCCGGTATCTCCGGTAATCAGCAGCGGCGCGGTCAGGCTTGCGAGCTTGCGCGCCTGATCAACCACATGGCGCATTTTCGGGCTGACGGCAATAATCTGGCTGAATGCGCCGACATCCTGACTGGAGAGGTTTTGCAGCTGGCGACCCATGCGTAACGTCGAGCGCAGCATGATCACCGCCCCGGTCAACACGCGAGTATTCCCTTCCCCTTTCAGATAGACCGGCGTGATTTCCATCAGGAAATTCTGCCCGTTAATCACCACATGCTCGCTAAGCGTGTTCTGTGGATTGCTGTCCAGCCAGCGCTGGAAGTTAAAACCGGGGATCAGCTGCGCGGCGTTATGATTGCTGAGCCTCTCCTGGCTCTGTGCGAAAAGCTGGCAGCTGGCGTGGTTAACGCGCTCAACTTTGCTTTTCAAATCCAGGGAGAGGAATGGCTCTGGCATGGCTTCCAGCAGCGCACTCAGCGCCAGATGCTCACGCTCAGAGGGCATCCAGGGAATGGTGCGTACATCCGTAACGCCAGCGATACGGCGGATTTCCGCCATCAGGCTACTGAAGGTATTAAATTCAATTTCGGCAAAATTGAGGTAAATTCGCCCGACAGGATCGATCTCAATGCCACGTAAATCAATGCTACGTAAAACAAGAAGATCGAGTAATTCGCGGGTCAGACCGAGACGGTCTTCACAGAAGACTTCAAGACGCATGGGAAATTCACCGTTTTAAGCCAATAACAGTAAAATGATATGTCAGATCACGGTGATCCGGAAGATGGCTGTCAACAAATATTGACAGCCAGCACGATTAGTGAACAAAACCTCACGGAGCCGGTTTTTTATTGAGCGTCTCTTTGAGCTGGCCAATCAGTTCTCGCCTGAAATCGCCCAGTCGGGGCTTATCGCCATCAATCCACGGCAGCGGACGGCAGACCTCCATCGCTTTAATTCCCAAACGCGCGGTTAATAATCCCGCGCCGATACCCTGAGCGGCACGAGCAGAAAGACGCGCCGCCAGATCCTGCGACATCCAGTCCATGCCCACTTCGCGCACCAGTTCACTCGCCCCGGCAAACGCGATATTGAGCAGGACCAGTTTGAACAGTCTGAGTCGACTGTAGTAACCCAGCTCAATGCCGTAAAGGTTCGCGATACGGTTGATCAGGCGCAAGTTACGCCAGGCGATAAAGGCCATATCGACCAGCGCCAGCGGGCTGACGGCAATCATCAGGGTGGATTCCGCCGCAGAACGGCTGATCTCGCGTCGCGCCTGGGCATCCAGCACCGGCTGAACCATATGGGAATAGAGCGTCACCACTTCCCGGTCATTCTGAGTTTCATGGATGGCGGCATACCAGCGCTGAAGCGCCGGATGCGACTGATCGATTCCGGCCTGGCTGGCCAGCTTTTCACAGAACGCGCGACCTTTCCCGGTGCCGTGACTGTGGAGCAGATCCCGCGCTTCATCACGCTCATGCGCGCGCTGGCGCAAACGCCAGAGTCGACGCCACTCGGTGGCAACCGACCCGATGCCCGCCCCCACAATCAGCGCGCCCGCGGCACATCCGCCCAGCGCGACCCAGTCCTGAGTTTGCCAGGCGTTCATCGTCCACTGCACGCCTTGCCCAACCACGCTTACGCCAAACAGCGCCAGACCGGCGGTGACCATCTTACGCCACAGACTGCGTTTTGGACGCAGAGCGGCTTCCACAACCGCCTCCGCCGGACCTTCCTCGACGCCCGGCTCTTCTGTCAGAGCCGGGGCAAAGTTATCGGCCTGCGTGCCGCTGAACGTCTGCGCCGTTTTGAACGCCTCCTGAGGGTCCTGCTCAAGCGTTCCGGTAAAGTCTATGCGCGGTTTTAACGGTTCCGTCATCGCAATTTATCTCCAATCAAAAACTCCAGCGCCGCATCCACACGGATGTGTGGTAATGGCCGATCGACGCTCATTGCCTGCGGGCGGAAGGCTTCAAACTGGAAGCCCTGGTTCTGCCAGAAGGCCTGACCCGGTAGCCGGGCAGGCACTTCGCCCGGATACACGGTAAGCGGTTCCCCGTCGCTGAGACGGTTCCCGCGTAATGCCGGTATTTTCTCGCCGTTAAGGTCAATCAGCCCGCTTTGCGTCGCCTGTACGGACGCGAGCCCAAGGCAATCCATGCTGATCCCTTCGAAGGCGGCGTTTTGCCAGGCGTCCTGCACCAGTTGCTGCAGCAGCGATACCATATTGGCATGCTGGTCGACCGTGACGTGATCGGCTTTTGTGGCCGCAAAGAGCAGTTTATCGATCACCGGTGAGAACAGACGGCGAAACAGCGTCCGCTGCCCGTAGTGAAAACTTTGCATCAGCTGCGTCAGCGCTAGGCGCATATCGTTGAAAGCCTGTGGCCCGCTGTTGAGCGGCTGCAGACAATCCACCAGCACAATCTGACGGTCAAATCGCAAAAAGTGGTTTTTATAGAATCCCTTGACCACTTTTTCACAGTAGTAATTGTAACGCTCACGCAGCATCCCGGCGTTAGTGTGCCTGTCGGCCTGCGCCAGCTTCGACTCGCCCACCCCATCCACATCCGGCCAGGGGAAGAACTGAAGCGCAGGGGCACCCGCTAAATCACCCGGCAGGACAAAGCGACCCGGCTGAATGAAGTGCAACCCTTCCTGCTTGCACTGATGCAGATACGCCGTCCAGGCTTCGGCAATAGCTGCCAGACGGTTTTCATCTGCCGGCGCAAGCGGGTCCAGGCCTTCGCACAGCTGTCGCCATTTGGCCGACCACCCTGCGCGCTGCCCCTGCAACAACCCCGTCATCTGGCGAGACCAACTGAGGTAATCCTGCGCCAGCATTGGCAAGTCGAGCAGCCATTCGCCGGGGTAATCGACGATTTCAAGGTACAGCGTGGAGGTATCCTTGAAGTGGCGAATCAGGGATTCATTCGAGCGAAAACGCAGCGCAAGGCGAATTTCACTGACCCCTCGCGTCGGCGTCGGCCACGTGGGCGGATCGCCATAGAGCTGCGCCAGCCCTTCGTCATAGGTAAAACGTGGGATACCAAAATCACGCTGAGGGACGCGCTTCACGCCCAGCAGGCGTTCTTCCCGCACCGCGCTAAGCAACGGCAGACGCGCCCCGGCGTGCAGGTTCAGGAGCTGGTTTACCATCGCGGTGATAAACGCCGTCTTACCGCTGCGGCTCAGCCCTGTCACGGCGAGACGCAGATGACGGTCAACGCCACGGTTCACCAGTGAATTGATTTCGTTTTTAAGTCGCTTCATCGCCGTCCTTCGTTGCCTGGGAGCCTTGAATGCATGGTTTCAGAATACAATAAATGGGGGCAGATCGTTGATTATCAATTCTTATTTATTGCTATTGCCGTTTTCTCTCCAGTAAGATGAGCGGCATTGCTGTCAGTCCGGAGTGAGTAAGGTGTATGTCACCCACCATCTATGATATCGCACGGGTTGCGGGCGTATCGAAATCAACCGTTTCCCGCGTTCTGAATAAACAAACGAATATTTCTCCCGAAGCGCGTGACAAAGTGCTGAAGGCGATTGACGAATTAAATTATCAGCCCAACAAACTGGCCCGCGCCCTGACCTCTTCAGGCTTCGATGCCATTATGGTTATTTCGACCCGTTCAACCAAAACCACCGCCGGTAATCCTTTTTTCTCCGACGTCCTTCATGCCATTACGGCAAAAGCGGAGGAAGAAGGATTTGATGTTATTTTACAGACTTCAAAAAGCAGCGAAGACGATCTGCTGAAATGTGTGAGTAAAATAAAACAGAAGATGATCAAAGGGATCATTATGCTGAGTTCACCCGCAAATGAATCCTTTTTCACCACGCTGGATGCATATGGCGTACCGGTAGTCGTTATCGGCAAAGTTGAAGGTGAGTATCAGAATATTTATTCCGTCGACACGGATAATTTCCATGACAGCGCCACGCTGACCGATAACTTCATTAAAAATGGGCGACGTAACATTGCCTGTTTGCATGCCCCGCTGGATTATCATGTCTCTCTCGATCGACTTTCAGGTTATAAAGCCAGCCTGGAAAAGAACAATATTGCGATGAATCCGGACTGGATCATCGATGGTGGATATACCCATGAGAGCGCGCTGACAGCGGCGATTAAATTGTTGTCCTCCGCTACGCCACCTGACGCAGTATTTGCGACCGACAGCATGAAATTACTCGGTCTTTATCGCGCAGCGGATGAGTTAAACCTGATGATCCCGGAGCAGGTTGTGATTGCGGGATACAGCGATCCGATGCTGTCCCTCATTCTGACGCCTGCACCTGGGGGGTTTGATATCCCCACCCGCAAGCTGGGTGAAGAGAGTTGCGATCTTCTGTTTAAGCGTATCGCCGGTCATCCCGCGCCCCAAAAGGTCCTTGTTGATACTCACTTTTCACCTGCTGCCTCCCTTCGCTAACTCCAGGGGCGGGTAGCCCCTGGCGTATTGTCGTCAGAATGCGTAATTCACACCCACGCCAGCATAGTGGAAGCGATCGTTTTCCCCTTCATCGTGGTTCTCCCATTCATAGGCATATTCCAGCGTCATGGATAAACCATTGTTGAAGTCATAGGCATAGAGAAGGCCGAGTCGGTTGAAATCGTGCCCTTCGCGCTCAGGATCGTCCTGCCAGTCCCAGTTCGTCCAGCGATCGAGCCCCAGTCGGGTATAAGGTGTTAACGTGGTCTGGCCTAATGAAATGGGCAGATAGGCACGGATTTCCTGCGTTGAGAATTCACCATTATTTCGAGACGTGTCCATATTGAAACCGCGCTCTAAATAGTAATTTACTTTGGCCGCGAAGGTTTCGTTAATGGTCCACGTAAAGCCGGTTTCGGTTTCGACGCGGCTGTCAGCATAACCGGTTTTTTCCAGATCATTAGCAAACTGATACATGGCAAACCAGCCACCAAATCGCCAGTCATCGGTTAATTTAATATCCCAGTCAGGCTGAATTTTGTAGCGCTGCATATTTGCAGTACCGTCTTTCGCCCCCTTTTCATCTTTAAAGTGGTAGCTATAATTACGGAAACCACCGGTCAAGCCGAATGTGAAATCATCCGTGCCAATAAAGCGATAGCGCAATTCAAATTCAGGACGATCAAAATAGGTTCCGCGCGTCATACTGCTATAATCAACCGGCCCTTCCTGATACATCGCCAGCGAAATAGTCCACGCATCCCAGGTGGCATTAAACCAGACGGAGGGCTCATATAATCCATCTTTATCCTCGGCCTGCCCTTCAACGTTTTCAATTTCATACATTGCGCCAATATTAAATTCCCACTGTTTTGCTGTTTCTGAAGCCTGCGCACAGCTAACCCCTGCGCACAGCACGAGCGCAGCACTTCTAAGTAGAGTACTCATTAAAATATTCCTTTATAATTAACCAAAAAAACCGGAAATTTTCATTTCCGGCGAACACCTTTCTTATCTAATCGCTGTTTCAGTTTCAGCGTCGAAGAAATGGCACTTATTCATATCGAACTGAATACCGATATTATCTCCTGCCGCATAATCATTTGCCGCTCCCGCCCGAACAACCAGCTCATGCCCACCGACGGTGGCATAAAGCATGAATTCCGCCCCCGTCAGCTCAGCTACGCTAACCTTCGCCGCAATATCTTCCCGCTGGCTTTGAAGCGTCAAAATATCTTCCGGTCGGATACCAAACACCACCGCTTTGCGCTGATAGCCAGCCGCATTCAGTGCGGCCAGCTTGTCCTCGGGGATTTCCAGACGCAGTGTTTCCGTCACAAAATACCGGTCGTCTAACGCGCCGCGAATGAAGTTCATCGCTGGTGAACCAATAAACCCGGCGACAAACATATTGGCGGGCTCGTTATATACCTGCTTCGGTACCCCCACTTGCTGAATGAAGCCATCCTTCAAAATCACGATACGGGTGGCCATCGTCATCGCTTCCGTCTGATCGTGGGTCACGTAAATCATGGTGGTGTTGAGCTTCTGGTGCAGCTTGCTAATTTCGGCGCGCATCTGTACGCGTAGCTTAGCGTCGAGGTTAGAGAGTGGCTCATCCATCAGGAAGACACCGGCTTCGCGCACTATCGCCCTGCCCAAAGCGACACGCTGGCGCTGACCGCCGGACAACGCGCCAGGCTTACGCTTAAGATACTCACGCAACCCCAGAATTTGTGCCGCCCAGTTAACGCGTTCTTCGATAACCGCAGGCGCAATTTTTTGCATCTTCAGGCCAAACGCCATGTTGTCGTAGACCGTCATATGCGGATAAAGCGCATAGTTCTGGAACACCATCGCGATGTCGCGAGACTTGGCGGGCACGTCGTTCATGCACACCCCGTCAATAATCAGTTCACCCGCGCTGATCTCCTCCAGACCGGCAATCATACGCAGCGTCGTGGATTTACCGCAGCCCGAAGGCCCGACGAAGACGATGAACTCCTTGTCTTCGATTTCGAGATTGAAATCCTTAACCACGTGGACCTGGTTATCATAGATTTTCTGAATGTGTTTCAGAGACAGTTGAGCCATTGTTAATTCCTTATCAATACGTCCGGGATGCCCAAAACTCGGTCAGGCATTTCCAGGTCAGTTCCCGCGTTGAATGAAGTTGTAATCCCGCATGGTTCAGGCCAGATCCAATCCCAACCGATAGCATTCCCGCCGCGTTGATCGCCTCAACGCCTGCAGGTGCATCTTCGATACCAATGGCCTCTTCAGGATGCACATTCAGGCCTGCACAGGCGGCGAGGAAGATCTCCGGGTCTGGCTTCGAACAGACAATGAGGGAAGCATCGGCGCAAAAATCAAAAGCGTGCTGAATGCCCAGGGCATGCAATATGCCAGGGGCATTCAGGGAAACGGAGGCGAGCCCAATTTTGACGTTCTCCGCACGGATATCCGCCAGCACGTCGCGAATACCTGGAAGCAGTGAATCCTGCGTCAGTGACGTCAGAGACTGGACATAGAGCGCATTTTTTTTCGTCGCCAGCGCGAGGCACTGCTCATTGCTAAATGTCCCCTCTTTCCCGCCATGCTTCAGGATGCGCTGGAGGGAATCCATGCGGCTAATGCCCTTCAGCTTTTCGTTAAACACCTCATCGAAGGTGATGCCGATTTCCTCCGCCACTGCACGCCAGGCCAGAAAATGGAGGTGTGCGGTATCGGTGATCACACCGTCCAGATCAAATACAACAGCCTTAAGCGTCATGGTGCCCCTCCGTGGTAGCGGTCCCATTCGCGGATGCAAGAAAGTCCTTATAAGCGCATACCTTCCGCCCCGATACGTGTAGCGTTTTACCCCACAGCGTCAGCGTGGCAGGTGCTGAAGTTTCAATGGTTAAAACCTCGTTTTCATACATGAAGTGCAGCGTTGCGTTCCGCCAGCGCAGGGGGAAAGCAAGTCTTCGCCAGTGGACGGGCAACCTGGGCGCAAGGTGCAGCTCCCCTTCAATAATCTGCATGCCGGCAAATCCCTGAATGACGCCGGACCAGATCGCGCCGGTCGCAGCGGCGTGAATACCGTCATCGCAGCTGTGCTGGTCGTCCCCAAGGTCAATGGCGACGCCATCACGCCAGAAGGCGTAGGCACCAGCGGTGTCACCACAGCGGGCTGTCACAATGCCGTGAATGGCCTTGCTCAGCGAAGAGTCATGGATCGTGCGGGGCTCGTAGAACGCCAGATTGTCGGCACATTGCTGCGGGGTAAACCGCTCCGGCAACAGATAGGTAAGCATCACCACATCAGCCTGCTTAAGGATCTGCATGTCATTCACTTCCGCGCGGGAATAATCGAGCAGAATGGTCTGCTTACCCGCTTTCGCTTTATAGCGGCTCAGGTCAATAGCAGGTTTCGCCATGAAGGTATCATCCTGCGGGATCACGCCGTCTGAATTGGCCTCTGGCAGCCATAAGCGCGTCAGGAACCGTGTGGCATTCTGCGTAAAACCTTCATCCTCGCGCCCAAACATCGCCATAAACTGGCGAGCGCAGGCAACGTTATGCCAGGCGAGATAGTTGGTATAAGCGTTGTTGTTCACATGCTCGGTATATTCGTCCGGTCCGATTACGTCATGGATTTCGAGACGATCATTGATTTCCGTTGTGCGGCCCATCCAGAACGCAGCGGTTTCCATCAGCAGCGTCAGGCCTTCATTCCGCATAAAGGCATCATCGTGTGTCGCCTGCCAGTAAGCGACGACGGCCCAGGCAATGTCCGCCACGATGTGGTGTTCCGCCAGCGCGGAGGCCACCTTCTGGCGCGTGCCGGTTCGGATGTTGATAGCCGCGAACTCCGGCGTCTCTTCCAGGCCGCTGGCGGCACTTTCCCACGGGAACAACGCGCCGGGCCAGCCGTTGCGACGGGCTTTTTCCTGCGCCCCGGCCAGGTTGAGCCAACGATAACGCAGCAGGCTACGGGCGGTTTGGGGACGCGTAAAGAGATGGAAAGGCAGCAGGAAAATTTCGGTATCCCAGAAGACGTGGCCTTTATACCCCTCGCCCGTCAGCCCTTTGGCGGCGATACTGCTTCGTTCGTCATGAGCTGGTGTCATGGTCGTCAAATGCCAGACGGCGTAATCCAGCGCCATCTGATCCTGATATTCCGTAGAGTCCACTTCCACCCGGGCGTCACGCCAGACCTCTTTCCAGGCATACGATGAACTCTCAAGCAACGCATCGTAGCCTCTTGCCGCGCAGACCTTAAGATCGGCCAGCGCGTTATGAGCGAAAGACGCCTGCGACAGTGCTTTATCACTGCGATGTGTCACCCAGACGATTTTCTCAAGCGTGACAGTGTCACCCTTGGCAATCGTCAGCGAATGATGAACGCTAAGACGACGATTTTTGGCGGTGAAACAGCTGTCGCTCTTCGCAGAGAGCTGGCAAAACGCCGAAACAACGACTTCTGACGCACGGTCCTGCGTTTCATACACGCCCTGCATGTATTGCTGATCGAACACTCTGACCGACATTTCATCCAGATGCTGTCTACCGCTGTTCGTTTGCGTTGCATCAATGCCGGTTTTCAGCACGGCCTGCGTGGCGGCATCAAGCGGTGTGATCGCAAGCTGCATGGCCACTAAGGGCAACTGGTCCAGCGATACAAAACGACGACTCTCCAGCCGATAGCGTTTCCCGTCGGGCGAGCGCCAGACGACGCTGCGACGAAGTTCGCCATTGGCAAACGCCAGCTCGCGCTGCCACTCGAGGATTTCGCCTGACAGGAGCGTGAAATTGACGCCATCCAGCTCAACATCAATACCGATGATATCCGGCAGATTGATCAGCTCAGTGGTCTCGTTACGACCCGCCTGATGATAGAGACCCGCAAGATACATGCCTCTGGTTTGCTGGGTGTAATCTTCTTCGTGCGCAGCGCGGATCCCCATGTAGCCATTACCGCAGGCCATGATGGAGGCGTATTTATTCAGGCTGTGTGGACAAAAACCCGGGTCGGTTAATACAGACACGTTTAGCATAACGTCACGCTTTCCCCTGTTTCTGCTGATTCATACAGCGCGGCGACAAGCTGCTGGATAACCAGCCCCTGTTCTGCATCAGCTATCATGACGGGCTCGCCCTGCACATGCCGAACAAAGGCATCCATACTGCGCATATGACGCTGGTCGTCAGCTTCTTCACGCTGCGTGAGGGTCTGTAAAACGCCGGACGCATCGTGGTAAATATGTGCCGGGAAAAGCGTGGCGCCAGCCTTTTCACCGCAGAATGCGACGTTCATAATCGATTGCTCACGGATATTGAGCGCAAACGAGGTGTCCAGACGCAGAATGCCGCCGTTGCAAAATTCAATGGTGCCAAACAGGGCATCCTCAACGGTAAACTGCGTGGGATCCCACTCGCCAAACTGGCCGCTATTTTTACGGTTCCCCAGCCTCTGGAAGCTGTGTGCCGTTACCTTTTTTACTGCCGGGAACCCCAGCACGTACATCGCGGCATCGAGCATATGGATGCCGATATCAATCAGTGGCCCACCGCCCTGTAGCGTTTTGTTGGTAAAGACGCCCCAGCCTGGAACCCCGCAGCGCCGTAGCGCCTGGGCCGTGGTGTAATAAATTTCCCCCAGCGCCCCCTTCATCACAGCCTCACGCAGCAGTTGTGTATCGAGAGCAAAACGATGGTGAAAATCATACGCCAGTACTTTTCCCGCCTTGCGCGCGGCCATGCGCATCCGATCGGCCTCCTGCGGCGTCATAGCAGGCGGTTTTTCACACATCACATGGCAGCCCGCTTCCAGCGCTGCCATGACGTGCTCGAAATGGAACCGGTTAGGCGAACAGACGCTCACCACATCCGGCTTAACCGCCTCGAGCATGTCTTGCGCATCCTGCCATACGGAGGGAATACCATGACGTTCCGCAAACGCCCGAGCCTGTTCAGGATGGCTGTCCATGACAGCCACCATCTGAACATCACTGCGCGTGGCGTAATACGAGGCATGCACTTTATCCGCAACCTGCCCGGCGCCGATGATGGCGACGCGCAGAGGCGAAGGTGTAGAAGCACTCATCACGCTCGTCATCCTTAGCATTCACGCAGATAAGTGAGTGAGTCCTGGTATGCCTGAGCCGGATCCTCGGCGCGAGCACGGCACTCATACACCACGTAACCCTGGTAATTATCCGCACGCAGCTGATCGAACAGGCTGGCAAAATCGAGGCTGCCGCTGCCCGGCTGATAGCGGTGGTTATCCGCGATGTGCACATGGCCCAGCAGATCGCGGTGCTGATGCAGCGCATCCGTCAGCGAGTCTTCTTCGATGTTCATATGATAGAAATCACCGATGATCTGCACATGCTTCAGGTCGTTATCTTCGATATAGCGGCGCGCGTCAGCCAGGGTATTGATCATATGATCCTGATAGCGGTTCAGCGGCTCCAGGTAGACGGTCGTCCCGGTGCGCGCCGCGATTTCATCCAGCCAGCGCAGGGAGGCGCTGACGGCTTTGCGGTCGCCTTCCAGGCTGCGTGGAGAAGTCATTGGCGGCAGACGGAAGGTAAACATGCCCCAGGCAGCAGGCACGATAATGCCCTTGCCGCCCACTTCAGCCAGCGCTTCCAGAATGCGTTCAATCTGCTTTAATCCGTTCAGACGACGTTCTTCGATGAAGTCGCCAATCCAGCCATCGTATCCACCGCAGGCCGTCGTCACCGGCAGACCAGTTGCTTTGATGGCCGCTTTTACGTCGTCGAGGTTTTCTACCAGCAGTCGGCCATCAATTTCGTAGCCATCAAAACCCATTGCTTTGATGTACTCGAATTTCTCCAGGATAGTGCTCGGGAAAAAGGCCTGGTTTTGTGTTGCGATTTTCATAATTTGCTCTCCTTGGCTTAAAAAGTGACGCCCATTTTGATACTGAGTTCCGGGTGCTGATCGACATACGTCATATAGCTTTCCGGGCTGGTGGTGAAGGTCACGACCGGGTCGATCAGATCGTCACAATCCAGATAGCCGTTCATCAGCAGTTCCCAGCAGGTCTCTTCAATACGCTTGCGGTTCCAGCGCGGGTAATCCGGGTTGGGTTCACTGCAGGCGCGGGAGAAGACAATCTTCGCGTTATTGAAATGCGCTTCGCGGCCAAGGTTAAAGCCTTCCGCGAACGGTTTTGCGAAGGCTACGTAGGAGATGGTGCCACCGTAGGCGAGTCCGCGCAGCGCGGACTGCAGCGCATCTGCGAAGCCGCTGGTTTCGATGATCACGTCCGCGCCCTGCTTCCCGGTCAGCTTTTTGATTTCCAGACCGACATCAGTGCCGATTGGATTCAGACAGTGGTCTGCCCCATGACGACGGGCGATCTCACAGCGGTGTTCGATAGGGTCGACGCCGATGACGATTGACGCACCGGCTTTTTTGGCCAACTGGATAGCAATCTGCCCAATCGCACCCAGTCCCACCACGACCACAAAATCGCCGACCCGCACGTTGGCATCACGCACGCCGCTCATGGCGAACTGCGCTGGATCGTAGCAAACGGCGTTTTTCCAGGAGGCACCCTGCGGCATTTTGCGCAGCTTGTAGTTATTAACCGCGTTAACGATCACCGTTTCCTGCAGCGGTGCGTAGCAGCAGACGCTGTCGCCAATCTGGTATTCAGTGACGTCATCACCGCATTCGATAATGTCGCCAACCACCATATTGCCAAGCTGGAACTTACCGAATTCGATACCGCGCGCGGCACCCTCTTCACGCGGGGTAAACATCTGCCACTCTGCGTTGAACTCTTCATCAATAAACGGGCTTGCCGCGCGGAAATCCACCACTTCGGTACCGTGTTTCGGCGCACCAAAGCGGGCGCGAATTTTCACTTCATGGACGGCAACCGGACGATCTTCATATTCCACCAGCGCCGCCACACGAGGCGCTGTCGCAACTAATTTTTTCATGACTGACTCCTTGTTAAAATTGGCCGCCTCAGCCCTTCACGCCACCGGCGGTCAAACCACTTTTAATAAAACGTTCAGACAGGGCGTACATGATGACCACCGGAAGCGCCGTCACCAGCGATGCCGCCATCATGCGACCCCAGATATAATCTGGCGTGCTAAAGAGCGTGTTCAGCCCGACCGGCAAGGTGAAATTGCTGGCGCTGGACAGGAAAATGGACGCAAACAGGTAGTCGTTCCACGCCACCATGAAGCAGTAGACAAACACCGATACGAGGCCGGAAATCGCCAGCGGCACGGTGATGCGAAAGATGATTTGCAGGCGGTTAAGGCCGTCCATCATCGCGGCTTCTTCGATTTCGTCCGGGATGGTGTCGAAATAGCTGCGCAGCATGAACACCGCTGTCGGTAACGTTTGGGTCACCATGGTGATAATCAGCGCCATCTCAGTGTCGTAGATCCCAAGAGCAGTGATGATTTTGAACAGCGGCACCACCAGCAATATCCCGGAGAACATATAGACGGTATAAAAACTCGCATTGATCGTCGTGCGGCCCTTAAAACGCAGTTTGGACAAGGCGTAAGCCCCCAGCGTGCCGAGAAACACGGCAATCACCGAGGAGGTCAGCGACACCACCATGCTGTTTTTGAAGTAGTCCACAAACGGGAAAATCAGCGGGTTAAAGATGTCGACGTAATGCTGCAGCGTCCACGCCTGCGGCAATATGGTCGGGTTAAGCGATATCGCCTCTTTCGCACTCTTAAACGACGTCATTAGCATCACGAAGAACGGGAACAGCGTGATGACCAGAAACACCGCCAGCCCCAGATAAAAACCAATACGGCTCAGTACGCGTTTATTTGTTGCCATTGAGGTTTACCCTTTTTCTGGTCAGCAGAATCACCGCGAAGATGATTACGAACAGCACGACGGAGATCGCCGCAGCTTTACCCAAATCATTGAAAGCGAATGCCGTTTTGTAGAGGTAGACGCCCAAAATATCGACCTTGGTCGTCAACAGGTAGACATCCGCAAACATGTAGAACATCCAGATAGTGCGGAGCGTCACCACCGTTGCCAGCACCGGCATAATCGCGGGCAGCGTAACGATTCGAAAACGCTGCCAGGCATTCGCGCCGTCCATTTCAGCCGCTTCATACAGCGACTTATCAATGGTCTGCAATATCGCCAGGAACGAAATGAACGCGTACGGGAAGTAACGCCAGATGGCGAACAGCACCACCAGTACAAAGCTGCTGCCAGGATTGTCGAACCACAGGGGTGCCTGCTCATACAGATGCAGCAGGTCAACGCCCAGATAGTTCACAATGCCGTAGCCGTTGTTGAACATGTATTTCCATGCAAACACCAGCGAAATTGACGGGGTGACGTAGGACAAAATCACCAGTGAACGTGCCGTTTTCCGCATACGAAATTCACGGTTAAAGAAGATCGCAACAGCCAGCCCCAACCCCGTACTGCCGATCACCACCAGCGCGGTGTACCAGAACGTCATCCACAGCGAGTGCCAGAATGCTGCATCACTGAGGATGCGAATGTAATTATCCAGCCCGACAAACACAGCGCTAATGCGCGGGTTAAGCGGCAGTCGTAAGAAACTGATTTCAATATTGGAAATCATTGGCCAGGCCACCAGGCCCCCCAGCAAAATCAGGCTGGGGGCCAACAGCAGCATGGCGAAAGGCATATCTGAACGACCAGAAAACAACGTCTTCATAATTTCCTTCCGCAGAGCGCTCCTATCGTTGTGAAATCAGATCAGCCAGTCGCTTCTGGCTGTCGCTAAGCGTGTTGCTGAGATCTTGTTTCCCCACCGTGACGTTATGCACCATGGAACTGATGATGCCGGACCCGGTTACATCGCCCATGCGTGTGAAGTTTTTGTCGCCCACGGCGCCAAACACCTGCACGTTCGGGAACTGCGCAATCAGTTCGTAAGGCAGTTGCCCAAACGCTTTAATCACATCGTTGTTTTTCCAGGCATCGGTGCCCACCACCAGCTTATTCACCGGCAGTGCCGCGCCAGGTGACATCATGACCCAGTCGGTTGCGTTTTGAGCCTGCTCCATCCAGGTCACAAACTTTTCAGCCGCCTGCGTTTCATCTTCGGTTTGACCGGTGGTGATCGTCAGCGACGTGACCATGCCGTAAACCGCAGAAGATGTTTCTGTTGGGACGACGAAGCCCAGGTTTGCAGGGTTTCCGTCCTGGAATACCGCTGGCAGGATGTAGGTGGAGTAGACCGCCATCGGCGCAGAACCGTTCATGAAGGCATCTTTGATCTCCATGACGTCGTTTGAACCCGGCATGGTGGTCGCGGCCAGGGCTTTATAAAACGCCAGGGCTTTCGCCATTTCAGGGGTATCGATGTCGACGTTCCCTTTGGCATCAAAAACGTTCGCGCCGCCGGAAAGGGCAAACTGGGAGAATGCCTGCTCTGTCATCACGCTTTCCGCGGTGGGCAGCGCAATGCCGTAATGTTTTTTGGCCGGGTCGTTAAGGTTCTGGCTGGCTTTCAGCAGCTGTTCCCAGTTACGTGGCTCCTGGATACCCGCCGCAGCAAGCACATCTTTGTGATACCAGACGCCGGATAGCCAGGCACTGACTGGCACACCCGTCCAGGCAGAACCGTCTTCCGTACGAACAACACGCAAGATGCCGTCATAGAAGGTGTTTTCACCTACCGCTTTAATGGCTTCACCAATAGCTTTGCGATCCAGCAACTGTTCCTTGTCCATGACTTTCGCGTAGTCATGGCTGACTTCAATCACCTCAGGCAGCGCGCCCGTTCTGGCGAGCGTAATGACCTTGGTGTTGTAGGCATCTTCTTCTACCGGCACCTGTTTCACCGTGATGCCAGGGTTCTCTTTCTCGAATTTTTCGATCAGCTTCGTGATAACCGCCTGACGCTCCTGCTCGACTGATGAGTGCATAAACTCAATGGTGACAGCAGACTTTTTGTCATCCTTGCAACCTGATAACAAGGCGCACGAAACCAGTGCTGATATCAGCACAATTCTGGGCATTTTCATTTTTAAGGTCCTTTTTAGTTTTCTTTAATCCACAACACCTGCCATGGATGTAGGGTCAACGTTTTATCTGTAATATCTTCTCCGGCAATCAACTCCGTTCCGGATTGAATATCAGTTTGCACCGTTTGAATGCCATCACTGAAATTAAATAGCGCCGTTATTTTCTCACCAGACCCCGCCACGCGAACGATTTTTAAAACATGTTCGCATGGCGCACTAAAATAAGCCTCGCTGTCAGGATGGAATGCTTTTTCCGCCCGACGCAGCGCGATTAACTGGCTTAATGCGCAATAGATCTGAGAACGCAGACTGTTTTTATCTTCAAGTACGCTATCAATTTGTCCCGCAGTGTATTTTTCACGATTTATCGCGCGGTTGTATCCCAGGCGTTCAACACCTGCATAATCATTACGCGAGCCGAGAATACTCTGGATATAAACCGCAGGCACGCCGGGGAAGCTCAGGAGGACGGCATGCGCCAGAATAAATCGGGAAATCCGATGGCTATCAAGGCTGTCACGCGTACTTAATGCATCCAGATAGGTCACATTAATTTCATAAGGACTGCGTGTACCATCCGGGTTATTTTTCCAGTTAACCAATGCCCCTTCAGCCTGAAGTTTCTCCACCAGTGAGAGGATTTCCGACTCAGGTAAAATGCCGCGTAACGGATTCAGACCAATCCCGTCATGCGAGGCCAGGAAGTTAAACCAGGTGGTTTTCGTGGAAGGCAGCGTCAGCGACGCTGCCCACTGGCTCAGCGTCCGGACGTCCTGACAATGCACCGCATGCAGCACCAGCGGGGGCAAAGAGAACTGATAAACCATCTGCGCTTCATTTTCACCGTCGCCGAAGTAAGCAACGTTATCTTTATGCGGAACGTTCGTCTCGGTGATAATCACCGTCCCCGGGGCGACAGCCTCGGTAATGGCGCGGAAAAGCTGGATGAGCTGGTGGGTTTGCTCAAGGTGGATGCAGTTTGTTCCGGGTATTTTCCACATGAAGCCCACAGCATCCAGACGAATGTATCGCGCCCCTTCAATCAGGTAATGCAGCAGCACGTCCACCATCGCAATCAACACCTGCGGAGAGGCGAAGTTGAGATCAACCTGGTCCTCACTGAAGGTGGTCCACAGGTGCCGCACGCTGCCATCATTCAGCGTGAAAGGCGTAAGAAGCGGTAAGGCACGCGGACGCGTCACCGCGGATAAGTCTGTTTCAGGATCGACAGAAATAAAGAAATCGTCATACCCAGGCGTTTGCTTAAGGTAATTAGCGAACCATTTGCTTTTGGCTGACATGTGGTTGCATACGAAATCAAACATTAAACTGGTTGACTGTTTTAATTCAGCAACATCTCGCCATGTACCCGTTTCAGGTGCAACCTCATGATAATCAATAACAGAAAACCCGTCGTCCGAAGACCACGGATAAAAAGGTAAAAGATGGACATGAGAAAAAGAATGAGAGAGCCATTTGTTATAAAAACGTGTAAAAACCGGCAGCGCCTTCTCCCCTTTCGCTGAAAACTGATCGGCATAGGTAATCAGAACAACATCTTTTTCATCCCAGGCCGTTTTACGTTTTTCTGTAATAACAGAAGCGGCCTTTCCAATATTTTCCAGTAGCACATTAAGATGGGCTTCAGAAAAGGTTTCCCCGTAAACAAGATTAATGAGTTCTTTAATTTTTGCCTTCATTTCATTTTCCATGGTAGCGGTCCCACGAAATGGCAATCTACTCCCATGAAAAATATCTGTCAACGGACCGGGAAGGAGAAAAAGGTGATTGCAAAGCAGCTCAGCACAATATTGTGAGCTGCCGCAAAGAAAGAACGGGGAAAAGAGAAAATGCGATTAACCGTCGCCAGTCCCTCTCCCGGAAGGGAAAGGGCTAACGCCAGCGGGAATTATTGGGATAAGTAGCGGCGGGAAAGCCGTTTTGCCACCTTTTGCAACAGCGGTTCGAGCGCCACGGCCAGCACCATTCTGACCGGCTTGCGGGCAACGGATTTAATCGCCCAACCCGCCACACCTGCCGGGCCGAACCGTAACGCAGTCAGCAGGACCAGTTTACCTGCGATTTTCAGGCCGGGTTTTACCTTCTGACCGGCCTGTTGCCAGTGTTGTTTCATCTCATCTCTCTCTTAAAGCTGACGAAAACGACTTCTCAGCGTAAAGGTATCCGACGTGACATAGCGTTCCATTTCCCGTAGCCGCTTCTCACCGGCGGCGAGTTGCTCATCAACGGCATTGAGAAGATCGCTGCTGGTGGGGGCACCCTCCGCAGCCAGTTCCCCTTCCGGCATCGGGTCAAGGACAAACGACAGGACGATGTATGCCACCAGGGTAATAAACGCCAGACCGAAGAAGATCGATAGCACCGCGACCACGCGCACCAGTTTTACCGGGACATCAAGATAATGGGCCAGTCCGGCACAAACGCCGCGCACCATGCCCTGCTGTGGAATACGCCACAATTTTTTGTTCAGATTCAGTCCAGACATTAACGGTCCCTCCAGTTTGGATGTTCAGCATCCAGGATGGCTTCCAGCGCCTGAATGCGCTCGCGCATTTTGTTCGCCTCATCAGAGAGCTGTACCAGACGCTGTTGTTCACTCTGGGAAAGTTCGCCCCGTGAAGAACGGTTGCTGTAGTGCAGCCACAGCCAAATCGGCAAAACGAACAGCACGAAAATTGTCAGGGGAATGGCCAGAAAAAGCGCGCTCATGTGTACTCCTTGTCTTACGATGCGGCACGCTCAGGTGCCGCAGGAATTATTATTGGTTGTCTTGTTTCATTTTGGCTTTCAGTGCCGCCAGCTGTTCGCTGATTTCATCATCGGCCTTCAGGTCTGCGAACTGTTGATCCAGCGATTTCTGCTTACCGATGCCGTGGCTTTCGGCTTCCGCTTCCATCTGGTCGATACGACGTTCAAACGATTCAAAACGCGCCATCGCTTCATCCAGCTTACCGCTGTCCAGTTGACGACGCACGTCGCGGGAAGAGCTTGCTGCCTGGTGACGCAGGGTCAGCGCCTGCTGACGCGCGCGGGTCTCGCTCAGCTTGTTTTCCAGCTCACCAATCTCTTTCTTCATACGGGTGAGCGTGTCATCCACCAGGGTCACTTCATGCTCAAGCGTAGCGACCATATCAGCCAGCTTCTGTTTTTCGATCAGCGCCGCACGGGCCAGATCCTCTTTGTCTTTGCGCAGCGCAAGTTCCGCTTTTTCCTGCCATTCGTTCAGCTGAGCGGTAGCTTGTTCAATACGACGCGTAAGCTGTTTTTTCTCCGCCAGCGCGCGGGCGGAGGTAGAACGCACTTCAACCAGCGTGTCTTCCATCTCCTGAATCATCAGACGTACCAGCTTCTGCGGATCTTCCGCTTTCTCAAGCAGTGAGTTGATGTTGGCGTTCACGATGTCGGCAAAACGAGAAAAAATACCCATAATCTAATCCTCATAGTTCTGTTATCGGGCTATGCCCTGCTGTACAGATAATACAAACATCATGCCAACTTTTTATCTTGTTGATTTCACTGAGACTGATTGATTTTCATCCAGTGAAGAACTATTCTTGCCTGGTGAATATCGCTAAGGAGTGGTTAATTTCATCATGCCTGGATACAAAGACAATTTACTCGGTGAAGCAAACAGTTTTCTCGAAGTGCTGGAACAGGTCTCTCGCCTGGCGCCGCTCAATAAACCGGTGCTCATCATCGGTGAACGCGGAACGGGGAAGGAGCTGATAGCTAACCGTCTGCATTACTTATCCGGGCGCTGGGATGGCCCCTTCATTTCCCTTAACTGTGCGGCGCTGAATGAAAACCTGCTCGATACCGAGCTCTTCGGCCATGAAGCGGGCGCGTTTACCGGTGCCCAGAAACGCCATCCCGGACGCTTTGAGCGCGCCGACGGCGGTACGCTATTTCTTGATGAACTGGCCACCGCGCCCATGCTGGTACAGGAAAAACTGCTGCGCGTGATTGAGTACGGCGAGCTGGAACGCGTCGGCGGTAGCCAGCCGCTGCAGGTTAACGTGCGCCTGGTGTGTGCCACTAACGCCAACCTGCCGGAGATGGTGGCGGAGGAGAAATTCCGTGCCGACCTGCTTGACCGCCTGGCCTTTGATGTCGTTCAGCTTCCTCCCCTGCGCGAGCGAAAAAGCGACATCATGCTGCTGGCAGAACAGTTTGCGATTCAGATGTGCCGCGAGCTCGGGCTGCCGCTGTTCCCCGGCTTCAGCGATTATGCCCAGGAAACGCTGCTTGCTTACCACTGGCCGGGAAATATCCGCGAACTGAAAAACGTCGTGGAGCGTTCCGTCTATCGCCACGGCAGCAGCGAGACCGAGCTTGACAACATCATTATCGATCCTTTTCGACGCAGCGCAGCGCCGCTGTCCGCACCAACGTCTTCAGGCGATGTCCCTACTCTCCCCCTTGATTTACGCCAGTTCCAGAACGACCAGGAGAAACAGTTGCTGGAGCAAAGCCTGAAGACGGCGAAATATAACCAGAAACGGGCGGCTGAACTGCTGGGTCTGACCTACCATCAGTTAAGGGCATTGCTTAAAAAGCATCAAATGCGCTGACAATATCAGCACTTACCTGCAGACATTTTTACGAAGCAGGCGTAAGTGCGATACACTTTGCAGATCGAATCTAAAAACCTTAAAAATTATGCGTCTGGTTTTATCGTCCTTTTTTGCACTCGGTCTGTTTAGCAGCCTGGCCTTTGCTGCGCCCGGGCAAATTCCGCAGCCTGACATTCGTGACAGCGGCTTCGTCTATTGCGTAAGCGGCCAGGTGGATACCTTCAACCCGCAAAAAGCGGGCAGCGGCCTGATTGTGGATACTCTTGCCGCGCAGCTTTACGATCGTCTGCTTGACGTCGACCCTTACACCTACCGTCTGGTGCCTGAGCTTGCGGAAAGCTGGGAAGTGCTGGATAACGGCGCAACCTACCGTTTTCATCTGCGCGATGACGTCGCGTTTCAGCGCACACCGTGGTTTACCCCCACGCGCAAGCTAAACGCGGATGACGTGGTCTTCACCTTCCAGCGCATCTTTAACCGCAGCCACCCGTGGCATAACGTTAACGGCAGCAACTTCCCCTATTTCGACAGCCTGCAGTTTGCCGACACCGTCAAAAGCGTGCGTAAGCTGGATAACCGAACGGTAGAATTTACCCTGACGCGTCCGGATGCCTCCTTCCTCTGGCACCTGGCGACCCACTATGCGTCAGTCATGTCCGCTGAATATGCGGCGAACCTGACGAAAAAAGATCGTCAGGAGTTACTCGATCGTCAGCCGGTCGGCACCGGTCCGTTCCAGCTGGCCGAATACCGCGCCGGGCAATATATTCGTCTGCAGCGCCATGAGCATTTCTGGCGCGGCACCCCGCTGATGCCGCAGGTGGTGGTCGATCTCGGTTCAGGCGGAACAGGACGTCTGTCGAAACTGCTCACCGGGGAATGTGACGTGCTCGCCTGGCCCGCTGCCAGCCAGCTCACCATTTTGCGCGACGATCCGCGCCTGCGTCTGACCTTACGCCCCGGTATGAATATCGCTTATCTGGCCTTTAACACGGATAAGCCGCCGTTGAATAACCCTGCCGTTCGTCACGCTCTGGCGCTGGCGATTAACAACCAGCGTTTGATGCAGTCGATCTACTACGGTACGGCGGAAACCGCCGCCTCAATTTTACCGCGCGCCTCGTGGGCCTATGACGGTGAGGCTAAAATTACGGAATACAATCCGGCAAAAGCGCGTGAACAGCTGAAAGCGCTGGGGGCGGAAAACCTGACGCTGCAGCTTTGGGTGCCAACCAGTTCCCAGGCGTGGAACCCCAGCCCGCTCAAGACTGCCGAACTGCTGCAGGCGGATATGGCGCAGATCGGCGTCAAAGTGATCATCGTACCGGTTGAGGGCCGTTTCCAGGAGGCGCGCCTGATGGACATGAACCATGATTTAACCCTGACCGGCTGGGCGACCGACAGTAACGATCCGGACAGCTTCTTCCGGCCGCTACTGAGCTGTGCGGCGATAAACTCGCAGACCAACTACGCCCACTGGTGTAACCGGGAGTTTGACGCCGTGCTGCAAAAAGCGCTGGCTTCCCAACAGCTGGCCTCACGTATCGACGCCTATGATGAAGCGCAGAAGATCCTTGCCCAGGAACTGCCGGTGCTGCCGCTGGCCTCTTCCCTGCGTCTTCAGGCCTATCGTTATGATATTAAAGGTCTGGTGCTGAGCCCGTTCGGCAACGCCTCGTTCGCCGGCGTGTCGCGTGAAAAAGAACAAGAGGTGAAAAAACCATGATTATTTTTACCTTACGTCGGCTCCTTTTGCTGCTGGTGACGCTCTTTTTCCTGAACTTTGTCGGCTTCAGCCTGAGCTATTTCACGCCCCACGCCCCGCTCCAGGGGTCGTCGCTGTGGGATGCCTGGCTCTTCTGGTTTAACGGGCTACTGCACTGGGATTTCGGCGTGTCCAGCATTAACGGTCAGCTGATTTCCCAGCAGCTGAAAGAGGTGTTCCCGGCCACGATGGAGCTGTGCATTCTGGCCTTCGGCTTTGCTCTGATGGTTGGCATTCCCGTGGGCATGCTGGCCGGGATCTATCGCAACAAATGGCAGGATAAGTTTATCAGCGCCCTCGCCCTGTTCGGCTTCTCCATCCCGGTATTCTGGCTGGCGCTTCTGTTGACGCTTTTCTTCTCGCTGACGATGGGCTGGCTGCCGGTTTCGGGTCGTTTTGACCTGCTCTATACGGTTAAAACGGTGACGGGTTTTGCCATCATTGACGCGTGGCTGTCCGATTCGGTGTGGCGCCACGAGATGATCGTCAGCGCCCTGCGCCATATGGTATTGCCGGTGCTGACGCTGGCGGTTGCGCCAACAACCGAAGTGATCCGCCTGATGCGCCTGAGCACCATTGAGGTGTTTGACCAGAACTATGTCAAAGCCGCCGCCACGCGCGGGTTGTCACGCCTGACCATACTGCGCCGCAACGTCCTGCACAACGCGCTGCCGCCGGTGATTCCGCGTCTGGGATTGCAGTTTTCCACCATGCTGACGCTGGCAATGATCACCGAGATGGTCTTTAGCTGGCCTGGCCTCGGGCGATGGCTGATTAACGCCATCCGCCAGCAGGACTACGCCGCTATTTCTGCGGGTGTCATGGTGATTGGTTCGCTGGTGATTATTGTTAACGTGTTGTCCGATATTCTGGGTGCTATGGCCAACCCATTGAAGCATAAGGAATGGTATGCCTTACGATAGCGTATACAGTGAAAAGCGCACGCCCGGTGTGCTGCGCACCGTGTGGCGTAAATTCTATGGTGATACTACGGCAATGATCGGCCTTTATGGCTGCGCCGGCCTGGTGTTGCTGTGCGTCTTCGGCTCATGGTTTGCGCCGTATGGCATCGACCAGCAGTTCCTTGGCTATCAGCTGCTGCCGCCGTCCTGGTCGCGCTACGGCGAAGTCTC
Source organism: Enterobacter asburiae (assembly GCF_008080435.1). Lineage (GTDB taxonomy): Bacteria > Pseudomonadota > Gammaproteobacteria > Enterobacterales > Enterobacteriaceae > Enterobacter > Enterobacter asburiae_C. The sequence goes on from NZ_VRKN01000001.1 coordinate 223,933, forward strand.
TTTCTTCCTGGGAACTGACGACCTCGGACGTGACGTGTTGAGCCGTCTGCTGAGCGGTGCAGCCCCGACAGTGGGCGGTGCATTTGTGGTGACGCTCGCGGCAACGATCTGTGGGGTGGCGCTCGGTATTTTTGCGGGATCCACGCATGGCCTGCGCTCCGCGGTGCTTAACCACATTCTGGATACGCTGCTGTCGATTCCGTCTCTGCTGCTGGCGATCATTGTTGTTGCCTTTGCCGGTCCGCATCTGTCGCATGCCATGTTCGCCGTCTGGCTGGCTATCCTGCCCCGCATCGTGCGCTCGGTATACAGCATGGTGCATGATGAGCTGGAAAAAGAGTATGTCGTCGCAGCGCGTCTGGACGGCGCGACGACCTCCAACATTCTGTGGTTTGCCGTGCTGCCTAACATCGCCGCCGGGCTGGTCACTGAGATCACCCGTGCCCTGTCGATGGCGATCCTGGACATCGCTGCACTCGGCTTCCTCGACCTTGGTGCGCAGCTGCCGTCGCCTGAATGGGGTGCAATGCTCGGCGACGCGCTGGAGTTAATCTACGTAGCACCGTGGACGGTCATGCTGCCGGGTGCGGCCATTATGGTGAGCGTGCTGCTGATCAACCTGCTGGGCGACGGTATTCGCCGTGCAATTAACGCGGGGGAGCAATAATGCCGCTTCTTGATATTCGCAACCTCACCATCGAATTCAAAACCGGTGAAGGCTGGGTTAAAGCCGTCGATCGCATCAGCATCACCCTCGCGGAGGGTGAAATTCGCGGGCTGGTGGGTGAATCCGGCTCAGGAAAAAGCCTGATTGCCAAAGCTATCTGCGGCGTGGCGAAAGACAACTGGCGCGTGACCGCAGACCGTATGCGTTTTGATGATATCGATCTGCTGCGCCTCTCCCCCCGCGAGCGGCGTAAGCTGGTCGGGCATAACGTCTCGATGATTTTCCAGGAGCCGCAGTCCTGTCTCGACCCGTCCGAACGCGTGGGCAAACAGCTCATGCAGAACATTCCCGGCTGGACCTATAAAGGCCGCTGGTGGCAACGCGTTGGCTGGCGTAAGCGTCGTGCCATCGAGCTTTTACACCGCGTCGGGATCAAAGATCACAAAGATGCGATGCGCAGCTTCCCTTATGAGCTGACCGACGGCGAATGTCAGAAAGTGATGATTGCCATCGCGCTGGCAAATCAGCCGCGTTTGCTGATTGCGGATGAGCCCACCAACGCGATGGAACCCACCACGCAGGCGCAAATTTTCCGCCTGCTGTCGCGTCTCAACCAGAATAACAACACCACCATTTTGCTGATCAGCCATGACCTGCAAATGCTCAGCAAATGGGCGGATAAAATTGACGTGATGTACTGCGGGCAAACGGTCGAAACCGCGCCGAGTGAAGATCTGATCAACGCGCCGCATCATCCGTATACGCAGGCGCTTATCCGCGCCATTCCGGATTTTGGCAGCGCTATGCCGCATAAGAGCCGCCTGAATACCCTGCCAGGGGCGATTCCGCTGCTGGAATCCTTGCCGATAGGCTGTCGTCTGGGGCCGCGGTGCCCTTATGCGCAGCGTAAATGTATCGAGACGCCACGCCTGACCGGGGCCAAAAATCATCTTTACGCCTGTCATTTCCCGCTGAACATGGAGAGAGAGTGAAATGGTCGAAACCTTACTGGAAGTTCGCAACCTGAGTAAGACCTTTCGCTACCGCACGGGGCTGTTTCATCGTCAGACTGTCGACGCGGTGAAACCGCTGAGCTTTACGCTGCGTGAAAAACAGACCCTGGCGATCATCGGTGAGAACGGTTCCGGGAAATCCACCCTGGCGAAAATGCTCGCCGGTATGGTTGAACCGACTGCAGGCGAAGTGCTGATTGACGATCATCCTCTGACGTTCGGCGATTACTCTTTCCGCAGCCAGCGCATCCGCATGATCTTCCAGGATCCGTCTACCTCGCTTAATCCACGCCAGCGCATTTCGCAGATCCTCGATTTTCCGCTGCGTCTGAACACCGACCTGGAGCCAGAGGCGCGTCGTAAGCGCGTATTTGAAACCCTGCGTATGGTTGGGCTGTTACCGGATCACGAAAGCTACTACCCGCATATGCTGGCCCCCGGCCAGAAACAGCGTCTGGGTCTGGCGCGTGCACTGATTTTGCGGCCAAAAGTGATCATTGCAGATGAAGCGCTGGCCTCGCTGGATATGTCGATGCGCTCGCAGCTGATTAACCTGATGCTGGAATTGCAGGAAAAACAGGGGATCTCGTATATCTACGTCACCCAACATCTGGGAATGATGAAGCACATCAGCGATCAGGTGATGGTCATGCATCAGGGAGAAGTTGTCGAGCGCGGCAGCACGGCGGATGTAATGGCCTCCCCGCTTCATGAGCTGACAAAACGACTGATAGCCGGTCATTTCGGTGAAGCATTAACCGCCGATGCATGGCGCAAAGACCGTTAAACAAACGTTGCACTGTTCAATAAGGATTAAATAGCTTTTACACGCTGTTTAATCCTTTAACTTTTTCATCTCCACTCCTGCTCCATATTCTAAGCAAAATAAATCAACAGTTCTTCTCCAGAATATTCGGACATTACGGAGGAGAAGAAATGAACACCACCACTTATGTTCTAAAATACACCGAGTATCTCATCAGAAAATGCCGTTCATTTGTAATGACAGACCTGCACTTTCATACTGTGAGGCTCAGGAAAACATCCGGGAAAACCCCTGACATTAAATCACCCACTACGTTGAGTGAAAAAATATGTCATCGTCTGGTTTATGACCATAATAACTTCTACACGATGCTTGCCGATAAACTCGCCGTTCGGGCATACGTTTCCTCCAGAACAACGCGCGTAAAAACAGTGCCATTAATTGGCGTTTATACCAGGACGTCACAGATTGATTTTTCAGTACTCCCTGACAAATTCGTCCTTAAGTGCAACCATGACAGTGGTAGCACAATAATATGTACAAACAAAGCGCAATTTAATGACAGGGAAGCGTGTAAAAAACTGAGTCTCGCGTTAAAGAAAAATTTGTACTACACCACGCGTGAATGGCAGTACAAAAATATTACACCGAGTATACTTTGCGAGCCGTTTGTCGATCTCTTCGATGATGCTGACAGGAACACAACGCCCGAAATGCTGAGGATCCATTGCTTTCATGGCGCTGCCCACTATGTTGAAGCGGATTTTACGGATGATAACGGCAAAGGTTTTATCAACGTTTATGATAGGTACTGGAACTTACAACCCTTCCAGATGGAATATCCGAATACTTCAGCAGATCCAGGCGAACCGGTCTTGTTCCGCCAGGCATTGTTGGCCTCCCAGGAGCTGGCGGAAGGAATTGACTACTGTCGCGTTGACCTTATGCTAAAAAAAGATGAAATCTATTTCAGTGAAATAACCTTAAGCCCGAGACGCGGTAAACTGACGATTACCCCGCAGGAATGGGATGCCAGGTTAGGAAAAATATGGCATTTATCGCCGGCAGGCGCATTTGACCTGCCGCTGAAACTCACGAGTCGGGCCAGGTGAGTTTAAATATCGAGTGGTTTTGCGTCGATAAGGTATAGGTAACATCGCCACCATGAGCCAGCATGATGGCTTTTACCACCGACAAGCCCAAACCACAGCCTTCCGGGTTCAAATATCTGGCGCCATTATCGCGCTGAAAGGGCTGAAATAAGAAATCATGAAACTCCCTGGGGATGCCCGGTCCCCCGTCCTGAATAAGGATATAATTGCCTTTATCAGAAACGCCATTTTTCACGATGAGTTTGCGCGAGGTTGAATAGTGTAAGGCATTGTCAAATAAAACGGTCAGACACTGATTGATGCGTAGCGGATCGAATACGCATTGCTGGTCCCTCAGGTCTGTATTGACGGTAAATGCCTTACGGTTGAACTCGGGCATGAATGTATCGAGTGCATCCTGTATCGTCCCTTTTAGATCCGTTCTGGACTGGTATAACGTGTATCCTGCCCCGCCATCCGAACTAATAACCCGGAGATCTTCAATCAGACGGGTTAACCCTTCCGTCTGTTTGAGAAGATTATTAAACAGCACCGGGCCCGGGGTAAAAACACCGTCAACTAACCCCTGAAGCCGTCCGCGTAAGATCGTGACCGGGGTTCTCAGCTCATGCGCAATAGCGGCATTCCAGGATTTCCTCTGAATATCCAGCGTTTGTAATTTTTCTGCCATTTCATTGAAATCCGTGACCAGATGATTGATCTCACCAAGCCGGGAACTGGCGCAGAATGCCCGGGCGTCCAGATCGCCCTGAGAAATCTTTTTCAGGCTGGACGCTACCGCATTTAGCGGGGTAAGGATTCGCGATGAAAGTTTGACCGTAAAAAAGAGTGCAATAATCAGACTGATAGCTGTCGCGGTCCCAATCCATACCCAGTCCCACATTGTCATCTGCTCATCATCGCCCGCAGCAGCACCGCCCGGGAGGTGATCCAGAATAAAGGAGTAAAAAAACCAGGAGCCCAGTATGGCGATAGCAATTATCGTAAACGTCAGCAACAGCATAGACGTTAAGATCTGACGACTCAGGACAGACTCTTTATTCATTTCTTTTCCCCAAGCCGGTAACCCATGCCTCTGATGCTCTCGGGAACACCGTAAAGGCCGGCAAGCTCCAGTTTTTTACGCAACTTGCTCATATGGCTGTCGACCGTTCTGTCGAGCGTATCACCTTCCGGCAGACACGCGTTGAGTAACTCTTCGCGGGAACAGACCTTTCGCGGATATCTCACCAGCCAGGTAAGTAATTTAAATTCGGTCGTGGTTAATACCGGGGAGATAACCTCTTCGCCCACGGTGACTTCCACATAGAAGTCATCCGGATAGACCGTAATAAATGGCGTTCTGAGCGGCAGGGAACCCGCCTGCTGAAGCGCGGTTTTTGTCCTGCGCAGCACCGCCTCAACCCGTGCGACAACTTCAGAAGGGTTGAAGGGTTTGATCACGTAATCATCCGCGCCCAGTCTCAGCCCCATGAGTTTATCGACATCCTGATCGAGAGCGGAAACCATAATAACGGGGACAGAACTTTCCTGACGAAGCGTAGTAAGTACACTCCAGCCGTCACATACGGGCAGGTGAATGTCCAGCAATATGAGATCCGGTTTATGGAGGCGATTAAGCGTTATTGCCTGCTCCCCCTGCCTGGCTCTGAGCGTTTTCATTCCCGAACGCTCTAAGTAGCTCATCAGTATATCGGCGATTTCGTCTTCATCTTCAACAATAAGGATCAGCGTATTTTTGTGCATTTTATCTCCGTGGGTGAAATCCCTTTGAGCACGCTATCAGATATCTTTAGCACAATAAGACACAGCCTCCGCGAAAAAGTGCCGTGGTCACGAAAATTTCCCGGGTAATTTAAATGCCCGGTTATTACTCCACACAGCCTACACATTCAGTCAATAAAGACTCGACAATGTCCGTTCAAAATCGCTATTGAGGCATAACCTTTTGTGCATTGGGCGTTGCAAATTACCACTGTTTCTTAAAGATTTTATGAAGTTGGTTGAAATAATGAACATGGAACTTTCTAAATATTTCTCACCTAAAAAACTGGGCATATATTCCCTGTTTCTGCTGCTGTCATGGGGATTACTTTATATCTGGCTGGTACTGGTGCACAGAATGGATGAAAAAGTCGCCTCGACGCTGCTCTCTTCACCCATCATCTATGGATGTATCGCATTATCGGTGGTCTCTCTGATGACCCAAAATAAAGCTGGCGCGTTGACTGAGCTGCTTGTCATCGCCTTCTGGCTAATAGTGATTTTTGTTTATCTCATTATTACGTTCACCGTGCTGTTAAACGCGATGCCCGATATCGAGGACCTGATCTTTTACTACGAGTGTTATTTGATCATTTTTTTTGGCGGAGCACCGCTGTACCTCATTATGAGAATGATTTGAGTCGTTGCTCCACACCACCTCCATAAACCGCTCATTTCCGCTAAACAGGCTCGCGGTAGACTCTCGATCTCATTTTTTTGCACAAAAATAACTCACTGAAAAGTCTGACACGACTTACCCATAATGATAAACCGTAATAATAATCTTCGTTCTTCTGAACCTGCCGGTGTGATGCACTCGCTTAAAAAACTCGCGATACGGCACCGAAAAAAACTGGCTGTCACCTTCTTCCTGGTGGTGGCCGAAAACGTGACTTTTTTACTTTATCCCGTTCTGGCAGGCATCGCGATAAATGCCATCCTCGCAGGTGAGACGCTTAACGCCGCGCTGTATGGCCTGATGGTACTTTGTATGTGGTTCATCGGCGCGGCCAGACGGAGCATCGACACGCGCACGTTTGCACGCATTTATGCCGGACTCGCGGTATCCGTCGTCCTGGCACAGCGCAAATATCAGCTAAACCATTCGGCAATCGCCGCCAGAGTCACGCTCTCGCGCGAATATGTGGATTTCTTTGAAATGCACCTTCCCCTGCTGATTACATCGCTGAGCTCACTTTTTGGTGCCGCCATCATGTTGCTGTTTATTGAATTTTGGGCCGGCGTCATGTGCTTTGCGATTGTATTTATCCTGCTCGGATTTGTCTCCGGATATGCCCGTAAAAATGAATGGCTATTCATGCACCTGAATAATCGGCTGGAAAAAGAAGTGGATTATGTTCATAAGGCTGGCACGGCGACCCTTCACCGACATTACGCCACGCTGGCGCGTTTACGTATCGCACTATCTGACCGCGAGGCGTGGGGCTATTTGTGGGTTGGCGTACTTGTTGCCGCACTTTTTACACTGACCATCGTCTGGATGACGCGCTCAACCAGCATCACCGCCGGGCATATTTATTCCGTGATGACCTACATGTGGATGTTCGCGACGAGCCTCGATGACGCACCGCAGCTTCTTGAGAAATTTTCGCAGCTCAGGGATATCGGTAAACGCGTATCCACTGATGATGAAATTCACGTAACTGGACGTTAATTTAATGCCTCATTTTTTTATTGAACGTCCCGTTTTCGCTTGGGTTGTGGCGCTTTTTATCGTTCTGGCGGGACTCCTGTCTATTCCCCGTTTACCGGTTGCGCAGTATCCGGCGGTGGCACCGCCGGGAATCATTATTTCCGTCAGTTACCCGGGGGCCAGCCCCGACATCATGAATACGTCGGTGGTGTCGTTAATCGAGCGCGAAATCTCTGGCGTAGATAATTTGCTCTACTTTGAATCATCCAGTGACACAACCGGTTCGGCATCGATTACCGTCACGTTTAAACCGGGCACGGACATCAAGCTGGCGCAGATGGACCTGCAGAATCAGATTAAGATCGTCGAGCCTCGTCTGCCTCAGGCGGTAAGACAAAACGGCATTAACGTCGAGGCCGCTAATTCTGGCTTTTTAATGATGGTGGGGCTGAAGTCCACGACAGGTCAATTTGAGGAAGCCGATTTAAGCGACTATTTTGCCAGAAACGTCAGCGACGAGCTTCGTCGCGTGCCCGGCGTAGGGAAAGTTCAGCTGTTTGGCGGCGAAAAAGCGCTGCGCATCTGGCTGGATCCCATGAAGCTCCATAGCTATGGGCTTTCGGTAAGTGATGTTCTTACCGCCGTTGGTCAGCAAAATGCCCTGGTTTCGCCCGGTAAAACGGGAGATGAGCCAGCATCTGAAGGACAAGGGGTAACGTATCCCATCACCGTAAAGGGACAACTCTCCTCGGTAGAGGCGTTCAGGAATATCACCCTGAAATCTGACGCATCCGGCGCCCGCCTGAAACTGTCCGACATTGCACGGATTGAATCTGGCCTGCAAAGCTACGCCTTTGGTATCCGCGAAAACGGGGTTCCTGCGACGGCGGCGGCAATTCAGCTCTCGCCAGGTGCCAACGCAATGAGTACGGCTTCAGGCGTGCGTGCGCGCATCGACGAGCTTTCTCGGGTGTTACCCGACGGAATGTCGTTTACGGTTCCCTTCGATACCGCGCCGTTTGTGAAACTTTCTATCGTGAAGGTTGTTCAGACATTTGTGGAAGCGATGGTCCTCGTCTTCCTGGTTATGCTGCTGTTTCTGCACAAGATTCGCTGTACGCTTATCCCGGCGATTGTTGCTCCCGTCGCACTTCTTGGCACCTTCACGGTGATGCTGTTGAGCGGATACTCCATCAATATTCTGACGATGTTCGGCATGGTGCTGGCGATAGGGATTATCGTTGATGATGCCATTGTGGTCGTAGAAAACGTTGAACGACTGATGGAGGAAAAAAGCCTGTCCCCGTGTGACGCCACGCGGCAAGCCATGCAGGAAATCACCCCGGCGATTATAGGGATCACGCTGGTGCTAACCGCGGTCTTTATCCCCATGGGGTTTGCTGAAGGATCCGTCGGGATTATCTACCGACAATTTTGTATTTCCATGGCGGTCTCCATACTGCTGTCCGCGTTTCTTGCCCTGACGCTGACGCCCGCCCTGTGCGCAACGTTACTCAAGCAGCACAAGGCAGGAAAGAGCGGAAGTGGACGGTTCGCGGCCAGGTTTAACGCGCGCTTCCGTTCGCTCACCGTCTGTTACGAAGCCGGGCTGGGTGCCGTTCTGAAGCGAACCGGACGTATGCTGCTCCTGTACGTTGCGCTTTGCGCTGCGCTGTTTTTGGGATTGTCTTCGTTACCGTCGTCCTTTCTGCCGGAGGAAGATCAGGGCTACTTTATGTCCTCAATCCAGCTGCCTTCTGATGCCACGATGCAGCGCACCCTCAACGTGGTTAAAAAGTTTGAAGAGGAAATTGCGGCCCGGCCGGATATTGAAAGCAACATTATGATCCTGGGGTTTGGTTTTTCAGGTTCAGGGCCGAATTCGGCTATGGCCTTCACCACGCTGAAGGACTGGAAAAACCGGCAGGGCTCGACGGCCCAGAACGAAGCCGACCATATACAGGCCAGCATGGCGAACGTCTCTGATGCCGTCACGATGAGCCTTCTCCCGCCGGCCATTTCGGATATGGGCACCTCCTCGGGGTTCACCTGGTACGTGCAGGACAGAGCGGGGCTGGGCTACGAGGCGTTAAAGCGCGCTGCCGACGCGCTGGTCCTGCACGCTAATCAGCGCCCTGAACTGAGTGACGTGTATATAGACGGTCTGCCGGAAGGAACAAGCCTCGCGCTCCAGGTGGACAGAGAAAAGGCGGAAGCGATGGGCGTCTCATTTGATGAAATCAACCAGACGCTCTCCGTCACCCTGGGCTCAAATTACGTCAATGACTATACGAATAGCGGCCGCGTTCAGCAGGTGATAATTCAGGCCGATGCGCCCTACCGAATGCAGCCTGAGCAGATACTGATGTTATCAGTGAAAAACCGGATGGGTCAGATGGTACCGGTATCGACGTTTGCCACGCTTTCCTGGAACGTTGCGCCGCAGCAGTTGACGCGTTACCAGGGATATTCGGCTATTCGCATTACCGGAAGTGCGGCCTCGGGAGAATCCAGCGGCACCGCAATGAAGGTTATGGAGAGTTTGTCCAGAGATTTACCTCAGGGCATGGCGGGCGAGTGGGCCGGGAGTTCATTGCAGGAGCGAAAATCGGAGTCTCAGCTTCCGGGCCTTATCGTCCTGTCGATACTGGTCGTATTTATGGTTCTCGCCGCGCTGTATGAGAGCTGGTCTATTCCTTTTGCGGTCATGCTGGTGGTTCCGCTGGGCCTTATCGGCGCGGTGATCGCGGTGTCTGTTGCGGGCATGACGAATGACGTTTTCTTCAAGGTCGGCCTGATCACGCTTATCGGCCTGTCGGCCAAGAACGCCATTTTGATTGTTGAATTTGCCAGGCAGCTCCATCGCGAAGGGCAACCTCTGCTGGCGGCAACCGTTCATGCCGCCAGCCAGCGCCTGCGCCCCATTCTGATGACCTCGTTAGCCTTCACCTTAGGGGTTGTTCCCTTGATGCTGGCCAGTGGTGCAAGCGACAGTACGCAGCATGCCATCGGTACCGGCGTATTTGGCGGCATGATTAGCGGTACGCTTCTCGCGATCTTCTTCGTACCGGTTTTATTTATCGTCATTGTGCGTTTCATCGACAACATCAGGAAAGCGTGAATACCCTTGTGGGATCACGCTTCCTCTCTGGTTGGATGAGGCGAAGCTGTTGTCGGGTGATATACTGGACGAATGCTGAAATTTTGAGCCCCCGCGAGTCCGCGGCGCATTCTTCGGGGCAGGCGTCTTCGGAGAAGAGCGAGAAATATCGTGACACAAGGGGCTGTGAGTGGGCTATAATTTCGAGCTAATTTCGAATGATTTTGAAATACTGCCTGTAACGCTATGAATTACAAGGCAAAATTAGCAATGAATATAAGGATTAAAGCTATGGGTTTTCTTTCCGGTAAGCGCATTCTGGTGACTGGCGTTGCCAGCAAACTGTCCATCGCATACGGCATCGCACAGGCAATGCATCGCGAAGGCGCTGAGCTGGCGTTCACCTACCAGAACGACAAGCTGAAAGGCCGTGTTGAAGAGTTTGCCGCGCAGTTGGGTTCCAGCATTGTTCTGGAATGTGACGTTGCACAAGACGAAAGCATCGACGGTATGTTTGCTGAACTGGCAAAAGCATGGCCGAAATTCGACGGTTTCGTTCACTCCATTGGCTTCGCTCCTGGCGACCAGCTGGACGGCGACTACGTGAACGCGGTTACCCGTGATGGCTTCAAAATCGCTCACGACATCAGCTCCTACAGCTTCGTTGCGATGGCGAAATCCTGCCGCGCAATGCTGAACCCGGGCGCAGCCCTGCTGACCCTGTCCTACCTGGGCGCTGAACGTGCTATCCCTAACTACAACGTTATGGGTCTGGCTAAAGCGTCTCTGGAAGCGAACGTACGCTACATGGCGAATGCAATGGGTCCTGAAGGCGTGCGCGTTAACGCCATCTCTGCAGGTCCTATCCGCACCCTGGCAGCTTCCGGTATTAAAGATTTCCGTAAAATGCTGGCACACTGCGAAGCGGTTACCCCGATTCGTCGTACTGTTACCATTGAAGATGTGGGTAACTCTGCAGCATTCCTGTGCTCTGACCTTTCCGCAGGTATCTCCGGCGAAGTGGTTCACGTTGACGGCGGCTTCAACATCGCTGCAATGAACGAGCTGGAAATTAAATAAGCTGTGGCTCTCTTCCCGCACGGGAAGAGAGTTTCCTCCCGCACCACCCCTTCGTTATTCCGTTCTGCTATTTGTTATCACCTAACAATATTTTTCCCTTTATCTGCCTTACGCCAGGATATTGATCGCCATTTTGAGATCAAGGAACGCACATGGAACAACGCCGTTTTTCCGGCAAAGGCCACTGGTATCACGAAACCCAGTCAAACCACGCGCAGACAGATGTTCTGCCTCTGGTGCCCGAAGCCGCTAACGTCGACGATCGTTTTTTGCTCGATTTAGCCTTACCTGATGAGATTGTCGCTGCCTGTTCTGGCTGGCTTACCCCTGCCAGAGCCTTATGCCACCAGCTGTTTCCGCTCTCGATTGCCGTGAACCGTCTGCATACGCTCAGCGCCTACGATCGACTCAGTACCGCGCTAACGGTCGCACAAGCCTGTGGCGTTCAGCGGCTCTGTAACCATTACGCCGCCCTCCTCGCCCCGCTTCCCGGCCCGGACTCCTCGCGCGAAAGTAACCGACGTCTGGCGCAAATTACGCAGTATGCCCGCCAGCTCGCCAGCTCTCCTGATGTCATTGATGATAAAGCGCAGAACCAGCTTGATGAGGTTGGTCTGTCAACGTATGACATTGTGGTGATTAACCAGATTATCGGGTTTATCGGTTTTCAGGCGCGCGTAGTCGCGATTTTTCAGGCCCTGTTGGGATACCCTGTTCGCTGGTTGCCAGGCCATCATATTCAGCCGCATACACTGCCCATACGCCACGCCGCGTGGGTGCCGCTTTTGCCTGTCGTCGAGCTGCGCTATGCGAGTGCGCATCAGCTTGAGTCGCTGTCTCGCTGGCAAGCAGAACCCGCGCTGGAGGCGCTGACGCCGGTCCTTTGCCATGAGCCGTCGCTGCTCGACCTGACCGGAGAGATCCTGTTAAACAGCCGCGCAGAGATCCCGCTGACGTCCCCCGCACTTTCGGCGGCGGTCGAACTGCTGACACGCTCTCCGGACCGCTTCAGCGCCGCGCAGTTTACCCCTCTCACGGATCAAGGACTCCCAGGCGAACATGCCATCACGCTGCTTACCCAGAGTGCGATTGATGGCTGGCTCAATCGTCTGAAAGTCGCGTTTGGTAAAGAGGAATAACCATACTAATTACCCAAAGACCGCTTGCTGAGACAGTGAGAATCGCGTAAAACTGTCAGCCGCTCAATGGCTACGAAAATAGAACATTATGTTTCAGGACAACCCGCTGCTAGCGCAGCTTAAACAGCAACTGCATTCCCAGACGCCGCGTGCAGAAGGGGTCGTAAAAGCCACGGAAAAGGGCTTTGGCTTCCTTGAAGTTGACGCGCAGAAAAGCTACTTCATTCCGCCACCGCAGATGAAGAAAGTGATGCATGGCGATCGCGTCATGGCCGTCATTCATACCGAGAAGGACCGAGAGTCTGCCGAGCCGGAAGAACTGATCGAACCGTTCCTGACCCGTTTTGTGGGTAAGGTGCAGAGAAAAGACGATCGTCTTTCTATCGTGCCGGATCATCCCCTGCTGAAAGATGCCATTCCCTGCCGCGCCGCCCGTGGTGTTGAGCATGATTTTAAAGAAGGTGACTGGGCCGTAGCAGAAATGCGCCGTCATCCTCTGAAAGGCGATCGCGGTTTTTATGCGGAATTGACCCAGTTCATCACCTTTGGCGCCGACCATTTTGTGCCATGGTGGGTCACGCTGGCACGCCACAATCTTGAAAAAGAAGCACCGAACGGCGTAGCGACTGAGATGCAGGACGAAGGTCTGACGCGTCGCGATCTCACCGCGCTGGAATTTGTCACCATCGACAGCGCCAGCACCGAAGATATGGATGACGCGCTCTTCGCTGAAGAGAGCGCCGATGGCAAACTGCATCTGACCGTCGCCATTGCCGATCCAACCGCCTGGATTGCCGAAGGCAGCAAGCTGGATGACGCGGCGAAAATCCGTGCCTTCACCAATTATCTGCCGGGCTTTAACATTCCGATGCTGCCGCGCGAATTGTCAGACGATCTCTGCTCGCTGCGTCCAAATGAAGTACGCCCGGTTCTTGCCTGCCGCATGACTATCGCCGCAGATGGCGCGATTGAAGACGATATCGAGTTCTTTGCCGCCACCATCGAGTCGAAAGCCAAGCTGGCCTACGATAACGTGTCCGACTGGCTTGAAAATGCCGGGAGCTGGAAACCTGAATCCGACGCCATTGCCGCGCAAATCCGTCTGCTGAATCGCATCTGCCTGAACCGCGGCGAGTGGCGTAAAACCCATGCGCTGGTGTTCAAAGATCGCCCGGATTATCGCTTTGTTCTGGGCGAGAAAGGCGAAGTGCTGGACATCGTGGCCGAACCGCGACGCATTGCGAACCGTATCGTTGAAGAGGCGATGATCTCCGCCAACATCTGTGCCGCACGCGTGCTGCGCGACAAACTGGGCTTTGGCATTTACAACGTCCATACCGGGTTTGATCCGGCGAATACCGAAGCGCTGGCGGCCCTGCTGAAGAATCACGATGTGCACGTTGATCCGGAAGAAGTACTGACGCTGCCGGGCTTCTGCAAGCTTCGCCGCGAACTGGACGCACAGCCATCGGGTTTCCTGGACAGCCGCATTCGTCGCTTCCAGTCCTTCGCTGAAATCAGTACCGAGCCGGGCCCGCACTTTGGTCTTGGCCTCGACGCTTACGCCACCTGGACATCGCCGATCCGTAAGTATGGCGATATGGTTAACCACCGTCTGCTGAAAGCGATTATCAAAGGTGAAACCATTGCCCGTCCTCAGGAGGACACCACGCTGCAGATGGCCGATCGTCGCCGTCTGAACCGCATGGCGGAACGTGACGTTGGAGACTGGCTGTACGCACGCTTCCTGCAGGATAAAGCCGGTACGGAGACCCGTTTCGCCGCAGAGATCATCGATATCAGCCGCGGGGGGATGCGCGTCCGCCTGGTCGATAACGGTGCTGTCGCGTTTATTCCTGCGCCGTTCCTGCATGCGGTTCGTGACGAAATGGTCTGTAGTCAGGAAAACGGTACCGTGCAAATTAAAGGTGAAACAGTTTACAAAGTCACCGACGTGATTGATGTCACTATCGCCGAAGTTCGCATGGAAACCCGCAGTATTATCGCGCGTCCTGTCGCCTGATAACCGGTTCAATTGTCGGTCGTTTCCTTTGCGGAAAGGCCGACAATTTTTCTTTTTATCCCCGCCACAAAATCATTATTTTTCCTTACTATTTTCAGTATCCCTTCGCCCAAAACCGCCATAATTATCTACAGTAAAAGAGTGTTGTTATATTCGGTTACGTGAATTTTTATACGCTCAGTATCCTTTTTAACCTGACTCGTTTTATTATAAGAAAACAGGGAGAAAACATGATGGACGATCTGGAGCAGAATTTGCTGTTTCGCTACATGGGGACTCACAGCCCGTGGTGGCGCTTGTCAGCTGACAGCAACGCTCTGCACCTTTCTGCCAGCGAAAATGCCGATGTCACTCAGGTCGTGGCGCTGGATGATGAACAGGCCGATCTCATCCGTCATTTAACCGTTATTACCTCCAGCATTTCAATGTCGCTCTCCTTGTACGGGGAAGATGTTCCGGTTCATCTTGTGGGCCGTAAAATTACCCGTAACGAGTGGGCCGGAACCGCTTCCGCCTGGAACGATACCCCCTCCGTAGCACGCGATCTGGCTCAGGGACTCTCTTTCGCGGAGCAGGTTGTCTCAGAGGCCAACTCCGTCATTGTTATTCTCGATCAGCACGGCAATATTCAGCGTTTTAATCGGCTTAGCGAAGAGTACACCGGCCTGAAAGAACAAGAAGTAATTGGCCAGAACGTATTTAAGCTGTTTATGAGCCGTAGCGAAGCGGCAGCTTCAAAGCGCAATATTACCGGTTTTTTTCGCAACGGCAGCTCGTACGAAGTCGAACGCTGGATCAAAACGCGTAAAGGGCAGCGGCTGTTTCTGTTCAGAAACAAATTCGTTCACAGCGGCAGCGGCAAAAATGAAATTTTCCTTATCTGTTCCGGTACCGATATTACCGAGGAGCACCGCGCTCAGGAGCGACTGCGCGTGCTGGCCAATACCGATACCATCACCGGCTTGCCAAACCGTAATGCGATCCACGACCTGATTTCTGACGCCATCGACACCCGCGGCGACACGCAGGTCGGCGTGGTGTATCTCGATCTGGATAATTTTAAAAAGGTCAACGACGCTTACGGTCATATGTTTGGCGATCAGCTGTTACAGGCTGTCGCCCTTGCCATTTTGAGCTGTCTGGATGAGGAACAGGTGCTGGCGCGACTTGGCGGTGATGAGTTTATCGTCATGGCCACCAATACCTCTCAGGGCTCTCTGGAGGCGATGGCATCGCGTATTTTAACCCGTCTGCGCCAGCCGTTCCGAATCGGCCTGATTGAGATTTATACCGGCTGCTCCCTGGGTATCGCCCTCGCCCCGCAGCATGGGAACGACCGGGAAAGCGTCATTCGTAACGCCGATACCGCCATGTACACCGCCAAAGAGAACGGCCGGGGCAAGTTCTGCGTCTTCTCCCCCGAGATGAACCAGCGCGTGTTTGAGTATCTCTGGCTGGATACTAACCTGCGTAAGGCCCTGGATAACGATCAGCTTCTGATCCACTATCAGCCGAAAATAACCTGGCGCGGGGAAGTCAGAAGCCTTGAAGCGCTGGTCCGCTGGCAATCACCAGAACGCGGCTTGATCCCGCCTCTGGAGTTTATCTCTTATGCCGAGGAGTCGGGGTTGATTGTGCCGCTGGGCCGCTGGGTGATGCTTGATGTGGTTCGCCAGGTGGCGAAATGGCGCGATAAGGGAATAAACCTGCGCGTGGCGGTGAACGTCTCTGCACGCCAGCTGGCCGACCAGACTATCTTCAGTGACTTAAAGCAGGCGCTGAAGGATCTGAATTTTGAATACTGCCCTGTCGACGTTGAATTAACCGAAAGCTGTCTTATCGAGAATGAAGAGCTGGCGCTGTCCGTGATCCAGCAGTTCAGCCGACTCGGAGCGCAAATTCATCTGGACGATTTTGGCACCGGCTACTCTTCCCTTTCTCAGCTGGCCCGCTTCCCTATCGACGCCATTAAGCTCGATCAATCTTTTGTCAGGGATATTCATAAGCAGTCCATCTCCCAGTCTCTGGTGCGCGCTATCGTCGCGGTGGCGCAGGCGTTAAATCTGCAGGTGATTGCCGAAGGCGTGGAAAATGCAAAAGAAGACGCCTTTCTGACCAAGAACGGCGTCAACGAACGGCAGGGTTTTCTGTTTGCTAAGCCGATGCCCGCTGCCGCATTCGAGCGATGGCTAAAACGATATCAAGCGCGAAATCAACGCTAACTGGCTTTACGCAAGCCCGCCGCGTGATGGCGGTTTTGCAGCGTGACCAGACGCTCCATGTAGGCGATATCTTTCGGCTCCAGGCTGAAAGCAGCATCAACCCAGTCTTCCGTGATGTCCATCAGTTCACTGCGAGGCAATTGCAGAACGCGCGTCCGGGCGCGCAGCATTGCCCTTACGCCATTCAGTTTTGGCCGCAGCGTATCGATGAAGGTTCGGGTGGAGACATAGCTTTGTCCTGGTACAAACAGGACATCCACCAGCCCGTGCTGTTCGTACCATTCAGCCGTATGGGATTCCCCTTTGTAAATGAGTTCCTCCGCCAGCTTCATGCCTGAACGACGTGCAACCAGGGAATATCCTCCCATACCCGGAAACAGGTTGAAGGCAATCTCCGGAAAACCTAAACGGGCATCGCGCTGAGCCAGTACGAAATGGTGAGCCAGAGCGGCCTCAAACCCGCCCCCTAACGCACTGCCTTCGACCATTGCCAGAGAGATGGCCCCCGTATCAAACCCCCGTGAGGCCGCATGGACACAATCAACGCAGGCGCGAGCGTACGCCCGTAACGCTTCCCGACGTCCGTTCTGAATGCACTCGACGAAGAACTGTAAATCACCGCCCACATTGTACATCTCGGGTACCAGCGATCCGGTTACCCAAAAATCAACCGCAAAGCCAGACTGGCGAACCAGCCATGAAAAGTTCATGATTTCCTCAATTAACGCATGGTTAAAGCAAGGACGTGGTTGAGCCCGCAGCATCATCCAGACTGTGTGACGCTCCGCCTCATAATACCCTGACAGCTGCGTGAACCGTTCAGTATCGGTAAACAGTGTGCAGCCAGGCTGATTGATAACTGTCATAGTCTAATTCCTCTTATAAAAAAGCGCCTTGCGCGCAGTTTTAGACTAATCCACTCAATAAGCCTGCTATATGAGGGGGAATAAATTTATCACTTACGTTTATGTAATTTAGTTATTGCATTTTTTCCCTTCTCTTTTGAACCTAATTTCTGCATCATTGAAAATATTAACTTTTCGCGCCTGGGGTGAGATGATGTCTACTATTGACGCACAAGCTGTAGCACAACGAATTGATACCGTGCTGGATATCCTGGTGGCAGGCGATTATCACTCTGCTATCCGTAATCTCGAGATCCTGAAGTCTGAACTTCTTGCTCAGAATAGCGCTGACAGTGCGCCTGAAAACAGACAGCCAAAAGCGCCGTGGGAAGTTTAACCCCACCGTCTCCGACCTCGTTTCGCTTTATTAAATGGATGCTATGAATTCCCGACAACAACTCATTTTGCAGATGGTCATCGATCAGGGACGCGTAAGCGTAGTCGATCTCGCTAAAACCACCGGCGTGTCTGAAGTCACAATCCGTCAGGATCTTAATCTGCTGGAAAAACAGAGCTACCTGCGTCGCGCACACGGATATGCTGTCCCGCTGGACAGTGATGACGTTGAGACGCGCATGATGAATAACTACGCGCTCAAACGTGAACTGGCGGAATTTGCCGCGTCCCTGGTAAACAACGGCGAGACCGTCTTTATTGAAAACGGCAGCAGCAATGCCCTCCTGGCGCGCACGCTTGCCGATCAAAAGGACGTTACTATCATCACCGTCAGTAGCTATATCGCGCATTTGCTTAAAGAGACGCGCTGCGAGGTGATTCTGCTGGGCGGTATTTACCAGAAAAAAAGCGAAAGCATGGTAGGCCCGCTGACCCGTCAGTATGTCCAGCAGGTTCATTTCAGCAAGGCCTTTATCGGCATTGACGGCTGGCAACCGGAGACAGGTTTTACCGGCCGGGATATGATGCGCTCTGACGTTGTGAATGCTGTACTGGAAAAAGAGTGTGAAGCGATTGTGCTCACCGACAGCTCTAAATTTGGCGCCGTTCACCCTTATACGATGGGCCCCGTTTCACGCTTTAGCCGCGTGATTACCGACGAACGGTTGAGCGACGCGCACCGTAATAAACTGGAAGATGACGGGCTGATCGTCAATATTATTAAAACGACCGCCTGAGCCCCTCCGCGCCCGAATTTCGGGCGCATATACCCGTCTTTCTCTGAGATGATTCCTGGTACTTCTTTAAGAGTTTTTACCTGTTTAAGCTGCATTAAAGTCGTAAAATTAATGTTAGCGATATAACAGGAAGTGACTATCACCTGCGTGATTACGTAACGCCTGCGCGACCAGCTTTCACGGAGAACAGAATTAAGTATTCGATTCGTCTATACTTAACGTGTACATCTTTCCGTGAATCGATAATTCAGGAGAAAGTATTATGACCTTAACCAGCAAAAAATTAGCCGCCGCTGTTCTGGCAATCACTGTAGCAATGTCCCTGAGCGCGTGCTCTAACTGGTCTAAACGTGACCGTAACACCGCTATTGGTGCCGGTGCCGGTGCTCTCGGTGGTGCAGTATTAACGGATGGTAGTACGCTGGGTACATTAGGTGGCGCTGCTGTCGGTGGTATTATCGGTCACCAGGTTGGCAAATAATTATTATCTAAGCCTTCCCCGGTATTGCGATATTTGAACGCATTTCAGGTCTGACATACGCACGTATATAACACGAGCCACGGCATTTGCCGTGGCTCATTTATTTTAGCCGCCCGCCAGTTTGACTTTCATCCCTTTGGCTTCCAGCAGAGATTTTATTAAATCGCGCTTATCCCCCTGGATTTCAATAATGCCGTCTTTCACGGCACCGCCGCAGCCACATTTCTTTTTCAACTCGGCCGCCAGCTTTGTCAGTTCAGCATCATCCAGTTCAATGCCGGAGATAAGGCAAACCCCTTTCCCTTTTCGTCCACTGGTCTGGCGCTGGATCCGAACGATGCCGTCCCCCTTAGGACGTTCCACTTTCGCTTTCGGTTCGTCTATACGCCCGCTATCGGTTGAATAGACCAGACGGCTGTTGGAATCGGTCATTACGCCCCCTTTTTCAGCGATGCGTTGATAGCCTTAAGCGTCTCAGCCGGATTGGCAGACTGCGTCACCGGACGCCCGATGACCATGTAGTCAACGCCAGCAGCCAGCGCCTGCTCAGGCGTCATAATGCGGCGCTGATCGCCCACGTCGCTGCCAGCAGGACGGATCCCCGGCGTGACCAGTTTAAAATCCTGGCCCAGCGCTGATTTGAAACGTACCGCTTCCTGCGCGGAGCAGACGACGCCATCCAGGCCGCAATGTTGCGTCAGACGCGCGAGACGTTCAGCATGATCGGCGGGTGACAACGTCACGCCCAGATCGCGTAAATCGTTTTCGTCCATACTGGTCAGCACGGTGACCGCAATCAGCAACGGTGCATCTTTACCGAACGGCAGGAGTGCCTCACGGGCAGCCGTCATCATTCTTGCCCCACCCGATGCATGGACGTTGACCATCCATACGCCCAGCTCTGCGGCTGCGGCAACGGCGTGCGCCGTGGTATTCGGGATATCATGGAATTTGAGGTCGAGGAAAACGTCAAAGCCGCGCTGCTGCAGATCGCGAACGATTTGCGGTCCAAACAGCGTGAACATCTCTTTGCCAACTTTCAGACGGCAGTCGCGAGGGTCGATGCCGTCGACAAACGCCAGTGCAGCGTCACGCTTATTGTAATCAAGCGCAACGACAACAGGAGAATCCGTAATTACGCGGGAAGTGGAGGATGTAACAGACGTCATGACCAGCCCTTTTCGTCTATGGGCGCGCAGCGGCGCGGAACAGATAAACGGCCAGCATTCTACCTGCCGCCGCCGCAAATTGACAGGATCCATTTACGCGCCTGCCAGGCCGGCAAATCGCACGGCGTGCAGGACACGGTAAAAATCATCAGTATGTTGTAACTAAATTGGGGTGTTTTAAAAAATTACTGCCCGTCCAGGCCACGAATTGGCTTGATGGTGGACCAGGCGCGGCAGGAAGGACAGTGCCAGTAGAGCGTATATGCGGTAAAACCACACTTCTGGCAACGATAGCGCGGCTTGCTGCGCACCTGCTCGCCAACCATGTCGCGCAGCACCATCAGGCTCTCTTTGGCGCGCCCTTCTTCAGCATCGTTCAGGTGGTAATCCATTAGCTTATGGAATACCCGCATGGTCGGATGACGCTGCAGCTGACGCGTAATATACACCTGCGCGGTGTCGCTTCCCTCATACTGCTCAACAACGTCAGAGAGCATCAGTTCAGCGGTGGCGCCGGTATTTTCTTCCACGCAACGACGCAGGAATGCTACCCACTCTTCCTGCTTGTCGAGCTGTTGATAGCAGGTTTGCAGCATTTCCAGCGTTTCACTGACCAGCTCTTTGTCCTGGTCGATAACCCGCAGCAGGCTTTCAACGGCTTTGGCGTAATCGCCATTCGCCATGAAGACGCGCCCCATCATGATGGAGATTCGCGCGCTGTTGCGGTCCGCGGCGGCGCCTTTCTTCAACAGCGCCATGGCTTTATCCATGTCATCGTTGCCCATCTGTTGAAGAGCAAGCTCACAGTAGAAATGGGCTATCTCAACGCGCTGCTTATCTTTACCCAGCTTCACCAGACGCTCAGCGGTATCAATGGCTTTCTGCCAGTCGCTGGTGGCCTGATAAATCTGCAGGAGTTGCTGCAGCGCGCCGATGCGGAAATCTGTTTCGTCCACCAGCTGCGCGAACATATCTTCAGCGCGATCGTACAAGCCCGCAGCCATGTAATCCCGCCCCAGCTGTTGCACCGCAAGGAGACGTTGATCATAGGTTAGCGAGGCGCTTTCCATCAGGGTCTGGTGGATACGAATGGCGCGATCGACCTCGCCGCGCGAGCGGAACAGGTTACCCAGGGTGAGATGCGCTTCAACCGTCCCCGTATCCTCTTTCAGCATATCGAGGAACAGGTCTACCGCTTTGTCCTGCTGATTGCTCAGGAGGAAGTTCACCCCCGCAACGTAGTCGCGGGAGAGCCGGTTGGCCTCATCCTGTTTTGTTTGTTGCGCACTTCTGCGGCCCATATACCAGCCATAGGCTGCGGCTACAGGCAAAAGCAGAAACAACAACTCCAGCATAGTCGATTATTCCTTCACGACCGGCACACCAGAGCTTTCCGGGATGTCAGACGCAGGGGCAATGTTATTTTCGAGTCGCTTAATTTTACGTTCAGCGCGCGCAAGAGAAACACGGACTTTCAGCCAGAACAGACCGCAAACCAGCCAGCCAATGGCAAAGCCGGCAGCAAATAAGACCGCCAGCAGGCTCGAGACGCGATACTCACCCTGAGCCAGCAGATAGTTAAACGTCACCTGCTGATCGTTTTGTGCACCCAACGTGACTGAAATGACAAAAATCGCCAATACCAGTAAGAAAATGAGTAAATATTTCACATTACTTCCCGTTATGTGGTTCAAGCGAATAAAGTGTGTTCAACTCACCGCAATCAGCCTTATAAACTACCATTTTAGCGACGGGCGCGAAACGGAAAAAGTGACGCGCCAGTCATGGATCTATGGGCAAAATACGGAATATCAACCGTCAGGCGTCCGTTTGGTCCCTTTCGGCTATTTCTTCTTTCTCTTCTGGCGGTGGCGTTAGCGGGCCGCAGAATCGTTCAGTGAGCCAGGTCGCCAGCATGACCAGCAGCCATGAGATGAGCGTGGCGACGACCAGATCCCGCGGCCAGTGCATCCCCAGCAATAAGCGGCTGCCCATAACCCCCGTCGCCCAGACCAGTAAAATCACGAGCGTGACCGTTCGACGCCTTGGCCAAAGCAGCCCAACGCCCAGCAACGCCCAACTGGCCGCAAACATGGTGTGACCGGAAGGAAACGCGAACCCCGTCTCTTTCTGCCAGTGTTTACGCAAGAATTTCGGGATATCCTGCTGTTCCGCAAGCTGTTCTTTCACCAGTGCGCCGCGATCTTTACGCTTTAAATTGTAGAACTCATCCACCGGAACATGATGCGTTTTTTCCAGCCAGACGACAAATGGACGCGGCTCCTGAACGCGATCTTTAACCCAGGACTTCACGCCCTGACCGACAAGGATAGCGCCACCGAGGATCGCAAAGAGCATCAGCGCCGCGCGCAAACGAAAGCGCAGGCACCACAGAAACCAGGCGCAGAGGAGTACATGGGTAATAATTCCCCACGGCTGGGTGACCGTTTCCGTTATCCAGTATAACGTTTTCAGCCACATGGCGTTCTGCCCGGGCTGCCACATCCAGCCGGAAAGCCATACGGCCAGGGGCATTATCAGTAAAATGGCCGCACCTGCTGCCGTACGTCTGGCGATTGAAAGCATGTCTTCTCCTTTTTCGCTAAGCGTCACAATCATAACTGAAATTAATCCGCCGGGTGGAGATGTCGGATCGTGCGTTTAACGTTCATATAGCATGGTGCCCATTAGGCGAACCTGCTGAGCTTGTGGCAAAATGAACTGATACAGAAAGCAAAACAGGGCAAAGGCACGAAACGTGTCAGCCTACTCTGGAGAATCACATGCAGCTTAAACGTGTGGCAGAAGCCAAACTGCCAACCCCATGGGGCGATTTCCTGATGGTGGGTTTTGAAGAACTGGCAACCGGACAGGATCATGTCGCGTTGGTGTATGGCGACATTTCAGGGCAGACGCCGGTGCTGTCCCGCGTCCATTCAGAGTGTCTTACCGGCGACGCGCTGTTCAGTCTGCGCTGTGATTGTGGTTTCCAGCTGGAAGCCGCCCTGTCTCATATTGCAGAAGAAGGTCGCGGGGTGCTGCTTTATCACCGTCAGGAAGGTCGTAATATTGGTCTGCTGAATAAAATCCGCGCTTACGCGCTTCAGGACCAGGGCTACGATACGGTTGAAGCAAATCATCAGCTCGGCTTTGCCGCTGACGAACGTGATTTCACCTTATGCGCCGATATGTTCAAGCTGCTGGGCGTGGACGAAGTTCGCCTGCTGACCAATAACCCGAAAAAAGTGGAGATCCTGAGCGAAGCGGGGATCAACATCGTCGAGCGTGTACCACTGATTGTCGGTCGTAACCCGAAAAACGCCCACTACCTTGATACCAAAGCCGCCAAAATGGGCCATCTGCTGAAAGAGTGATGCAAAAAAGCCCGGCACGGGTGCCGGGCTCGTCTCATCAGTCCAGCATCTTACGAATCACATAATGTAAAATGCCGTCGTTCTGGTAATAGGTCAGCTCGGTTGCCGTATCAATACGACACCGGCAATCCAGCACCTCGGTTTTCCCGTCTGCCCGCGTTAACTTCACCGGTACCGTTTTACCTGGCTGCAGGTTTTGCAGACCGCTAATCTCAATCTGCTCTTCCCCGGTCAGTCCCAGCGTTTTACGCGTTACACCCTGCGGGAACTCGAGCGGCAGGATCCCCATGCCGATCAGATTCGAGCGGTGAATACGTTCGAACGATTCGGCGATGACCACGCGAACGCCGAGCAGACGCGGACCTTTCGCCGCCCAGTCACGGCTTGAGCCGGAACCGTACTCTTTCCCGGCGATCACCGCCAGCGGTGTACCTTCCTGTTGATATTTGACCGCCGCATCATAAATCGAAACGACTTCCGTACCCGGCAGATGGCGCGTCATGCCCCCTTCTATGCCCGGTACCATTTCGTTACGAATGCGGATGTTGGCAAACGTCCCGCGCATCATGACTTCATGATTACCGCGACGCGATCCGTAGGAGTTAAAATCACGACGTTCGACGCCCCGGCTTTGCAGATAACGGCCAGCCGGGCTATCGGCTTTGATACTCCCCGCCGGAGAGATATGGTCAGTTGTGACAGAATCCCCCAGCATCGCCAGTATGCGCGCGCCATGGATATCCTTAAGCGGTGCCGGCTCGGCCAGCATCTCATCAAAGAACGGCGACAGACGAATATAGGTCGAGTCATCCTGCCAGTCATAGGTATCTGAGCCAACGACGTTGATGGTTTTCCATTCCGGCGTGCCTTCAAAGACCTCCGCATACTCTTTGCGGAACATTTCGGTTGAGACCTTTTCAACAGCCAGTGCGATCTCGCGCGAAGATGGCCAGATATCTTTCAGGTAGACAGGGTCGTTCTTACGATCGTGACCAATCGGGTCGGTCACCAGGTTGACATTCATGTTCCCTGCAAGGGCATAAGCGACCACCAGCGGCGGCGAGGCGAGCCAGTTGGTTTTCACCAGCGGGTGAATACGCCCTTCAAAGTTTCGGTTACCGGACAGGACCGCGCCTACCGTCAGGTCACCCTGCTTAATCGCCGTTTCAATAGGTTCAGGCAGTGGACCGGAGTTACCAATACAGGTCGTACAGCCGTAGCCCACGAGGTTAAAGCCCAGTTCGTCAAGGTAAGGCGTCAGTTTGGCCTGAGCCAGGTAATCAGACACCACTTTGGAACCCGGCGCCAGTGAGGCCTTGACCCATGGCTGAGGTTTTAGCCCAAGCTCTACCGCCTTTTTCGCCAACAAACCGGCCGCCATCAATACGCTGGGATTCGAGGTGTTGGTGCAAGAGGTAATGGCCGCAATAACAACCGCGCCATCCGGAAGCTGATACTGATGTCCGTCCAGAACATAATCGACTGGACGATGGTCTTTCTGCGCCACGTTCACTTCCAGCGCATTGCTGGCGGCAAAGGCTTTTGGCACGTCACTCAGCGCAACCCGATCCTGCGGACGTTTCGGCCCGGCGAGGCTCGCTTCGACGCTTCCCATATCGAGTTCAAGCGTGCTGGTGAATACCGGTTCATCGCCCGGGTTTCGCCACATGCCCTGCGCTTTGGTATAGGCCTCCACCAGCGCGACCTGCTCTTCACTGCGCCCGCTAAGGCGCATGTATTCCAGCGTGACATCATCGATGGGGAAAAAGCCGCAGGTTGCACCATATTCTGGCGCCATATTGGCAATGGTGGCGCGGTCAGCCAGAGGGAGCGAATCGAGTCCGTCCCCGTAGAATTCTACAAACTTGCCTACCACACCGTGCTTACGCAGCATCTGAGTGACGGTGAGCACCAGATCGGTGGCGGTAATGCCTTCAGACAGCTTACCGGTGAGCTTGAAGCCCACCACATCAGGGATAAGCATAGACACCGGCTGGCCGAGCATGGCTGCTTCCGCTTCGATACCCCCGACACCCCACCCCAGCACGCCCAGACCGTTGATCATGGTGGTATGGGAGTCCGTGCCCACCAGCGTGTCCGGATAAGCGACCCACTCTTTATCCTGCAATTCACTCCAGACGGCTTTACCCAGATATTCAAGGTTAACCTGGTGACAAATACCGGTACCTGGCGGGACCACGCTAAACCGGCTAAACGCCTGCTGCCCCCACTTCAGGAACACGTAGCGCTCGTGGTTACGCTCCATCTCCAGACGCACGTTCTCGCCAAAAGCATCGTCATCACCAAAGCGATCAACGGTTACGGAGTGGTCAATGACGAGGTCAACAGGGGAAAGCGGATTAACTTTTGCCGTATCACCGCCTAGACGCTTAACGGCCTCGCGCATCGCGGCTAAATCAACCACGGCAGGGACACCGGTAAAATCCTGCATCAGCACCCTTGCCGGGCGGTATGCGATTTCTTTATCGGCATGGGCGTTCTTAAGCCACCCTGCCAGCGCCTGGATATCATCGAGGGTGACAGAGTCACCGTCCTGCCAGCGCAATAGATTTTCCAGTAAAACTTTCAATGACTTGGGTAAACGCGAAATGTCCCCAAGCGTTCTGGCGGCCAGCGGCAGGCTGTAGTAACGCCAGGTTTTATTTTTTGCCTGTAATGTGTCCTTACTGGCTTCGCGTAGGGTTAACGACATAAGCTCCTCCTTAATCACAGAGATGCCCCGACAATCATCAGGGCCGTAATTAAAGATAACACAAAGATGTTGTAACGTTTTGATAACAACCCAAATTGATAAATTTAGGATTGGTCCAGAATGGGAAAACAAAAAACCCCGCCGTAGCGAGGTTTTACAATTTAGTGGAGGGCCAACCAGATGAGCTGACTCCAGAACAGAATCGACACGGTAAAAACGCCGATCCATGACCAGTATTTGTGAGACGTCATGTTATTCATCATAGGGACACCAGGCATTATTTATAAAAAGTTCCGAGGTTTGTCCTCAGTGCTATATTGCTGATGTGTATTTATTAAAGAGTACAAAAGTGCTGAGTCGATATTCAGACTATTTGCATCATTACGCAATAAACTAAATTATTGTTTTTTGGGTTCGTCTTCTGCGAACACATCAATAAACGCTTGCTGCTGCGGCGTCAGTTTCCAGGACGCGGGTACAACAGTCGCAGGTGCTTTACGCCCTCTGTGGCCGTTGTCACGATGCTGACACATCTGTTTTACCGTTTCTGTACGTACCGTCACTGCCATATTTAACCCCAATATTTCCAGGCCAGGAGAGCAACCACCACCCAAAACAGGGTAGAGACGAGAAAGACCGCCAGCCAGGCTTTACGCTTGAGCGCAGGATCCCTTTGCGGTTCTTCACTTCCTGAAGGCATTGCTAACCTCATACAATCGACATCGCTTATCATTTAGGACCAAACAATTGGTACAATTAATCATCTGTTGAGATAAATCCTAAAGAAACTTTAGCCGAAAAGCCAGTGAATTTACGCACCGGGAGGTATGAAATATTCAATCTTTTGACCAGAAATAAATAATTGAAAAGAAAAATTTGCGAAGGCGTAAATTAGTTTCTACTTTTGTCGCCAATTCACGACATTATAACCTTACGGATTAAATGGATAATGACATTATATGACAGGAGACGCTCAGATGATGATAATTCTAATTTAGCTTTGAGGCGTTATTTCGGTATCTTTCCCTAAGGGAAAGATACCGGGTGTGATTATTTTTCGGGGAGTTTGATGTCTTTAAACATCTCTTCAATATCTTCATTTGAGCGTAATGCAACGGCGGTATCAACCACATCACGCGTTAAATGAGGGGCAAAGCGCTGAATAAAATCATACATATAGCTGCGCAGGAAGGTACTGCGACGGAATCCAATTTTTGTGGTGCTATGACTGAAAACATCATGGGCATCAAGACGCACCAGGTCAGGGTCTGACACCGGATCCACCGCCATGCTGGCAATGACGCCCACCCCCAGACCAAGCCGCACATAGGTTTTAATCACGTCGGCATCCGTCGCGGTAAAGACAATGCGCGGCGTTAACCCTGCCCGGTTAAAGGCCGTATCAAGCTCGGACCGTCCGGTAAAGCCAAACGTATACGTCACTAAAGGATATTGCGCCAGCTCTTCGATAGTGACCGACCCTTTACCCGCCAGGGGGTGATCGGGGGTCACCACGATAGAACGGTTCCAGTGGTAGCATGGCAGCATGACCAGATCGTCATACAGGTGAAGCGCTTCGGTGGCGATGGCAAAGTCTGCATTACCCTTGGAAACGGCTTCAGCAATTTGCGTTGGCGAGCCCTGGTGCATATGCAAAGAGACGCGAGGATAACGCTCAATAAAGCCTTTAATCACACCGGGTAGCGCATAGCGCGCCTGGGTATGCGTCGTGGCAATATACAGCGAGCCTTTATCCGGCCAGGTGTGTTCCCCCGCCACAGACTTAATCGCATCGACTTTCGAGAGGACTTCCCGCGCAATGCGGATGATTTCCTGCCCCGCAGGCGTCACCTGGGTGAGATGCTTACCGCTGCGGGCAAATATCTGGATACCTAACTCGTCCTCCAGCATACGAACTTGTTTGCTGATGCCCGGTTGCGAGGTATATAACCCCTCGGCGGTAGAAGAGACGTTAAGGTTATGATTCACCACCTCAACGATATAACGAAGCTGCTGTAATTTCATGCCAGACCATCCGATTTAGCGCACGCGGTCAATCGCTTAAGACGATTTAATAATAAGAAACAGGTTAACTATAACCACTATATCATTTATAGCCTGACTGTATAGTACGGAACAAAAAATAATAACAAGGCAATAAAAAAGGGCCGGAAATCCGGCCCTTTTACAGGTAAGTTACGGTAAGGGAAGATTATTTCTTGCCTTCAACCCATTTGCCATCAACAAAGAAGGCTGACCATCCGGTCGCTTTACCCTCTTTCTCGGCCGCAACATACTGCTGCTTTGTTTTACGGCTAAACCGTACCACGGTTTTGTTGCCTTCCGGATCCTGCTGTGGCGCATCGGCCAGATAACGCAGTTTCTCAGGCAGACGATCGCGGAAGCGATGCAACTCTTCCACCAGCGGCGCGCGCGTTTCACGCGATTTCGGGAAGGTGTTAGCGGCCAGGAAGACACCCGCAGCGCCGTCACGCAGCACGAAGTACGCGTCGGATTTCTCGCACGGCAGTTCTGGTAGCGGAACCGGATCTTCCTTCGGCGGAGCCACTTCACCGTTACGCAGGATTTTACGCGTGTTTTTACACTCGTCGTTGGTACAGGCCATGTACTTGCCGAAACGCCCCATTTTCAGGTGCATTTCAGAGCCACACTTCTCGCACTCCACAATCGGGCCGTCATAGCCTTTAATGCGGAACTCGCCCTCTTCGATCTCATACCCGTCACACGTTGGGTTATTACCGCAGACGTGCAGTTTACGTTTTGGATCGATCAGGTAGCTGTCCATTGCTGTGCCGCATTTCTTGCAGCGGCGTTTAGCACGCAGAGCGTTAGTTTCCGCATCGTCACCTTCCAGCACGTTGAGAACTTCGTTCTCAGGCACCAGGTTAATGGTGGTTTTGCAGCGCTCTTTTGGTGACAGCGCGTAGCCGGAGCAGCCAAGGAAGACGCCCGTGGTTGCGGTGCGGATCCCCATCTTGCGGCCGCAGGTTGGGCAGTCGATGCTGGTCAGAACCATCTGGTTAGGCAGCATGCCGCCCTCTTCAGGATCTTTCTCAGCTTTTTCAAGCTGGTCGGTAAAGTCGCTAAAGAAGCTGTCGAGTACCTTTTTCCATTCCGCCTGATGGCTGGCAACCTGGTCGAGGCTGTCTTCCATTTGCGCGGTGAAATCGTAATTCATCAACTCGCGGAAGTTAGCTTCCAGACGGTCGGTGACGATCTCACCCATTTTTTCCGCATAGAAACGGCGGTTTTCAACGCGTACGTAGCCACGGTCCTGAATCGTCGAGATGATGGACGCGTAGGTCGACGGACGGCCAATTCCGCGTTTTTCCAGCTCTTTCACCAGGGATGCTTCACTGAAGCGCGCAGGCGGTTTGGTGAAGTGCTGGGCTGGCACGAGGTCAACCAGCGAGAGCTCATCCCCTTTGTTCACCGCCGGCAACGTTCGGTCTTCATCACCTTTACGCAGCGCAGGCATCACTTTCGTCCAGCCGTCGAAACGCAGGATACGACCGCGCGCTTTGAGACGGAACTCACCCGCGCCAACGGTCAGCGTGGTGGAATCGTACTGCGCTGGGGTCATCTGGCACGCCACGAACTGGCGCCAGATCAGCTGATACAGCTTCTGCGCGTCGGCTTCCATGTCTTTCAGCGATTCCGCTAACACAGAGACGTCAGAAGGACGAATCGCTTCGTGTGCTTCCTGAGAGTTCTCTTTGCTGGCGAACTGGTTAGCGCTTTCCGGCAGGTATTTCTTACCGAAATTGTCACTGATGTAGCCGCGCACCATGTTGACCGCGTCCTGGCTCAGGTTGGTTGAGTCGGTACGCATGTAGGTGATGTAGCCCGCTTCATACAGGCGCTGAGCCATCATCATGGTTTTCTTCACGCCATAACCCAGACGCGTGCTTGCAGCCTGTTGCAGCGTAGAGGTAATAAACGGAGCACCGGGCTTGCTGCTGGTCGGTTTGTCTTCACGTTCCAGCACCTGATAGCGTGCTTTTTCCAGCAGCGCTACGGCGGCCATGGTCTGGTCGCGGTTTTCTGGACGGAAAGGCTTATCGTTGTGATGGCTTACCTGCAGCGGCAGAGCGTCACCGCCCGGCGTGGTCACATTGGCGTCGACTTCCCAGAACTCTTCCGGCACGAAGGCTTTAATTTCGCGCTCACGCTCAACGACCAGACGCACGGCGACGGACTGCACACGACCTGCGGACAGGCCACGGGCAATCTTCTTCCACAGCAGTGGAGAAACCATGTAGCCCACAACGCGGTCCATAAAGCGACGTGCCTGCTGTGCGTTTACACGGTCAATATTCAGTTCGCCCGGCTTCTCAAACGCCTGACGAATCGCATTCTTCGTAATTTCGTTAAACACTACACGGCTGTAGCGTTTGTCATCACCACCGATCACTTCCCGCAGGTGCCACGCAATGGCTTCCCCTTCGCGGTCAAGGTCGGTTGCGAGATAGATGTGGTCTGCTTTTTCAGCAAGCTGCTTCAGCTCGTTAACGACTTTTTCTTTCCCGGGCAGCACTTCATATTGTGCATCCCAGTTATGCCATGGGTTCACACCCATGCGGTTGACAAGCGCGCTACGTTCATCCTTTTTAGGCTTTTTAGCCCCTTTGGTGGAGGTAGAGTCTGCGCTCTTTTTGCTGGCTGAGCCACTGGTCGGCAAATCGCGGATATGACCCACGCTGGACTTAACCACGTAGTCATTACCCAGATACTTATTGATCGTTTTGGCTTTTGCCGGGGACTCAACGATGACGAGAGCTTTACCCATATTCACCTTTACCTAATTTAATTCTTCCAGGAATACGCCGCACGTTGATTTCCCTTCCGCTGACGACGAGCCAATGATATTGCGACTGCGTCAGGAGATATCAACCCCTTTGTCTTACCGGGCGTTAAAGAAAAGACGCCCAGGTGATTGAGTTTTCGGGTATTTTTCTCACATCTCGTGTAATTCGTGACGAATTCCCGGTTGAATGTCAAGCAATTCTGTTGCCAGAATGACGAAAGCGCACACTCTACCTGATAAAATTCGTTACGCAACTTTATTAGCATGCAAAAGCAAATCCCGCCAGCCAGGCCCCTGCACCTTATCCCCTCACATTACAGGGAAAATTTGCCCCCAAAGCGCCCTCGGCGTAGACTATTGTCACTGTTTAAGGAGTGGATTATGCAGAATACGACCCAACCTATTGACCGAGCCTCTCTGCTTATCGAAGCAAACAAGCTTATCCGTGACCATGAAGATACGCTGGCGGGCATTGAAGCCACCGGTGTAGAGCAGCGTAATGGCGTGCTGATTTTCAGCGGCGAATACTTCCTTGACGAACAGGGGTTGCCGACCCCGAAAAGCACCGCCGTGTTTAACATGTTCAAATACCTGGCGCATACGCTTTCCGAGAAATATCACCTGGTCGATTAACGCAAAACGCGAGGCATGTGCCTCGCGTTTTTGTTTACAGCAGCGGTTTTTGTCCACGCTGTAGCCAGCGAAGCAGCAGGCGGTCCGCACTTTCTGCCGCGCTGTTGGTAAAGCGGTCAAGGAGTCGCTTACGCTGGGTAAAGCGCACGCCCACCAGTTCCCGGCCTTCCATCAGGTTGAGTAGCAGATCGTCGCTGGTTCCAACTTCATCCACCAGCCCTTTCTCCTGCGCCTGGACGCCGTACCAGTGCTCCCCTGTCGCGACCTGTTCAATATCGAGCGTCGGACGCATACGGTGCACAAAATCTTTAAAGAGGTGATGCGTTTCGTTGAGGTCTTCACGGAATTTTTGACGCCCTTCTTCCGTGTTTTCCCCCAGCAGCGTCAGGGTACGTTTGTACTGACCCGCCGTGTGAAGTTCGATATCAATCTCTTTATTTTTCAGGAAGCGGTTAAAGTTCGGAATTTGCGCGACCACGCCGATCGACCCAATAATGGAGAACGGCGCGGCAACAATTTTGTCCGCCACACAGGCCATCATATAGCCACCGCTGGCTGCCACTTTATCCACGGCCACGGTCAGCGGGATCTGTTTTTCACGCAGGCGCTGCAGCTGTGAGGCTGCCAGTCCGTAACCGTGAACCACCCCGCCCGGGCTTTCAAGACGCACGACAACCTGATCCTGCGGTGTCGCCACGGCCAGAACGGCAGTCACTTCCTCCCGCAGAGAGGAAACTTCATGGGCATCCATACTGCCTTTAAAATCGAGCACATAGACACGTGGCGTAGCCTTATCCTGCGGCACATTGAGCTTCGCTTTTGCCTTTGCCGCTTTGGCTTCCTGTTTATGCTTTTTCTTCTGCGCTTTCAGCCAGAGTTTCTGTTGATGACTATCAAGCAGCGCCAGAGACATCTCTTCCTGCATCTCTTTATACTGCTCACTCAGGCGGGTGATGCGTAACTCCCCACGCTGACGCTTGCGCTGCGTCAGGTTGACAATCAGAACGGCAACCACCGCAATGGCAATCACCACCGTCGCGATTTTGGCCAAAAACAACCCATATTGAGAAAGTAATTCCACGCGTTCCACCTTGATTTAACCACGAATCTTTCACGGCAGTGTACATCAGCCCTGCCCATGCGTCTCGCTCGTGACATTACCTCTGCGAGCCGCCTTCAGGAATCCCCGGCCTGGAGTTTAAATATTTGCAAATTGTTAATTTTACAGTAATGCGTCCTGTAGACTGATTGAATTATTAGGCTAATTCGGGCATAAAGCCGAAAAGTCATCATAAAGGCGTCATTGCGTCACCGGTCGCCTGAGGAGTCACCGTGCATTATCAACCGCAAAAAAATCTGCTGCAAAACCGGATTATTCTTGTCACTGGTGCCAGCGACGGGATTGGCCGCGAGGCGGCCCTGACATACGCCGAATACGGCGCGAACGTCATTCTGATCGGGCGCAACGAAGAAAAACTGAAAAACGTCGCTCAGGAGATTGAGGCTGTATGTGGCACACCGGCCCCGTGGTATACACTGGATTTGCTGACCTGCACGCCCACGGTGTGCCAGGAATTAGCCCAGCGCATCAGCGCCCACTATCCGAGACTCGACGGCGTGCTGCATAACGCCGGTTTGTTAGGTGAAGTGCGTCCGATGGATGAACAGGATCCTGATATCTGGCAGCAGGTGATGCAGGTCAACGTTAACGGCACGTTCTTCCTTACGCAGGCATTGCTTCCTTTATTACTGAAATCCGAGTCAGGGT
Source organism: Enterobacter asburiae (assembly GCF_008080435.1). GTDB lineage: Bacteria > Pseudomonadota > Gammaproteobacteria > Enterobacterales > Enterobacteriaceae > Enterobacter > Enterobacter asburiae_C. The sequence continues at coordinate 257,477 of NZ_VRKN01000001.1, forward strand.
CCCTGGTCTTTACCTCTTCCAGCGTTGGCCGTGAGGGACGCGCAAACTGGGGAGCCTATGCCGTATCAAAATTCGCGACCGAAGGCATGATGCAGGTGCTGGCGGAGGAGTACCAGAGCCGCCATCTGCGCGTAAACTGCATTAACCCGGGCGGTACGCGCACCAAAATGCGCGCCAGCGCGTTCCCGAGCGAAGATCCGCAGAAGCTGAAAACCCCTGCAGACATTATGCCGCTCTATCTCTGGCTGATGGGCGACGACAGCCGCCGCAAAACCGGGATGACCTTTGACGCCCAGCCGGGCCGTAAACCAGGAATTTCGCAATGAGTGAAGAACGTCATCAGCAGCGCCAGCAGCGTCTGAAAGAACAGGTCGATGCGCGCGTCGCGGCGGCCCAGGACGAGCGTGGGATCGTCATCGTCTTTACCGGCAACGGCAAGGGGAAAACCACCGCCGCATTCGGCACGGCGACACGCGCCGTCGGTCACGGACAAAAAGTGGGCGTGATCCAGTTTATTAAAGGCACATGGCCCAACGGCGAGCGGAATTTACTCGAGCCTCACGGCGTCGAGTTTCAGGTCATGGCGACCGGGTTTACGTGGAATACCCAGAACCGGGAAACGGACACTGCCGCCTGCCTCGCCGTCTGGGAGCATGCAAAGAGAATGCTGGCCGATCCCTCGCTGAACATGGTTCTGCTGGATGAGATCACCTATATGGTCGCCTACGACTACCTGCCGCTGGAAGCCGTGCTGGATGCTCTGAAGAACCGTCCTGTACACCAGACGGTTATCGTCACGGGGCGCGGGTGTCATCGGGATATTCTGGAGATGGCCGATACCGTCAGCGAGCTGCGTCCGGTCAAACACGCATTTGATGCGGGCATCAAAGCGCAAATTGGCGTTGATTACTAAAGAAAAAAGCCCGGTGCGTTGACCGGGCTTTTACATTAACCATTGTTATTACGGCTGCCGGAGCGGCGGCTGCTGCTCACCTGGCTGTGGCGCTTCACCGCACGACGGATCTGATTCGCCTTCATGCGACGACGGTCTTTTTCCACCGCCACTTTTGAGGTGGTTTCCGGCGTCAGGCCGACCAGCTCGCGAAGGTAGTTGGTTTGGGTCAGATCCAGTTCGGTATACCCGCCGCGTGGCAGACCTTTCGGCAGCAGAATGTCGCCGTAACGGACACGGATCAGACGGCTCACCTGGACGCCTACCGCTTCCCAGAGACGACGCACCTCGCGGTTGCGGCCTTCGGTCAGGGTCACGTTGTACCACTGGTTAATGCCTTCCCCACCGGTAAACTTGATGGTTTTGAACGCCGCAGGACCGTCTTCCAGCTGAACGCCACGCGACAGATCGCGCAGTTTATTCTCATCAACCTGGCCAAATACGCGCACCGCGTATTCACGTTCCACTTCACGGCTTGGATGCATCAGACGATTAGCCAGTTCACCATCGGTGGTAAACAGCAGCAGACCGCAGGTGTTTACGTCCAGACGACCGACGGCAATCCAGCGAGCGCCGCGCAGTTTAGGCAGACGGTCAAACACCGTCGGACGACCTTCCGGGTCGTTGCGGGTGCACAGTTCGCCTTCCGGCTTGTAGTAAGCCAGCACGCGACAGATTTGTTCAGCGGACTCTTTCACGGAGATAAGATGACCGTCGATGCGGATCTTCAGCCCCGGTACGATTTCAACGCGGTCACCCAGCGTGGCGATTTTACCGTCCACACTCACGCGGCCCGCTTCAATAATGGCTTCGATTTCACGGCGTGAGCCGTGGCCGGCGCGCGCCAGCACTTTCTGTAACTTCTCGCTCATTGAGCTTCCTCAGGTGTCGCCTTCACAGGCGTCTGGTGTACTTTCTAAAACAACGAGTTAGCCAAATATCAACTTAACTCACTGATCTGTAAGTCTTTCATGGTACACAGCATGGCAAACAACGTGTCACACAAGCTGTCACACACAATGATTCGTGGGCGCACATACTACACTAACTTTAGACTAAAAGATTCAACAAGTTTTATGCGTCTGAGTCCCGGCATTGATAGCTGAAACACGCTAACCCGTCGAAACCACGTCGTGTTGAAACAAACCAGTCTTTTTCGCCAGATGTAAATGAAATTCTCCGCGAGGCAATCAGAAAGGAACGCGTGCTTATATTGATGCTGGCACCTTCTCGCCAGCATAAAAAACACTATTTAATGCATAATCATTCAATGTTAGCATAGGTGTTAAATGTAGAGTCTTCGGAGATGACTATGCTGGATATAACAAACTTTGGGCTTTTTGCCCTGTCTGTTTTTCTTCTTTCCATCACACCAGGGCCTGACATGGCCTACGTGATAGGTCAAAGTGTGGCTAACGGAAGACGAGCGGGGATCATCTCTGCTGCAGGCGTGGCTTTAGGTAGCTGTACCCATGCTGTTGCAAGCGCAGTTGGATTAACTGCATTGATTACAGCTTCTCCACTGATGTTCACCATCATTAAGTATCTTGGTGCGGCTTATCTGATGTATCTCGGCAGTAAAATGGTTTTGGGAACATTTACAAAACAAACCGCCAATCGCCATGAAGCTGAACCCGTGAAGACAAAATCTACTCTTACGAATCTGCTTTCTAAAGGCTTTATTACAACCTTGACCAATCCGAAGGTGCTCTTATTCTTCATCTCCTTCTTCCCCCAGTTTGTTTCACCAGGGGGTGAACATCACACCACTTCTTTCCTGGTTCTGGGTATGGTCTACGCGCTGATAGCATTTTTGACAGATATCGCTTTTGCTGTTCTTGCAGGTAGCGCCGCCGGTGCAGTTTCTCAGAATAGAAGATTGCAGAAAATACTGGATCGAATTGTTGGCGTAACATTTATAGGGTTAGGTCTACGCCTGGCATTGACTCGCCGTTGAGAATAAGGGGGCGTTGTGCCCCCTTATTCCTTGGGTTTACAAGAAAGGCTTTACATCACCCACGCCTTCACGAATCACTTCCGGTGCATCTTCGGTTAAGTCGACCACGGTGGTCGGCTGCTGACCGAGATAGCCGCCGTGAATAATCAGCTCGACCACCTTCTCCAGACGATCTTTAATTTCTTCCGGATCGGACTCGGTAAACTCACTTCCCGGCAGCATCAGCGAGGTAGAAAGCATCGGCTCGCCGAGGGTTTCCAGCAGCGCCTGAGCAATCGGATTCGACGGCACGCGCATGCCGATGGTTTTACGTTTCTCCTGCAGCAGACGGCGCGGTACTTCCTTCGTGCCCTTCAGGATGAAAGTGTAGTTACCCGGCGTGTTGTTCTTAATCAGGCGAAACGCCACGTTATCGACATACGCATAGGTCGACAGCTCAGAGAGATCGCGGCACATCAGGGTAAAGTTATGGCCGTCCGGCAACTGGCGAATACGGCAAATGCGTTCCATCGCCCCTTTATCTTCAATTTTGCAGCCCAGCGCGTAGCCTGAATCTGTCGGGTAGACAATCACGCCGCCTTTGCGGACGATCTCCACGGCCTGGTTAATCAGACGTGGCTGCGGGTTATCCGGATGGATATAGAAAAACTGACTCATACTTCCCTCTCTTCAATTTGCTGCGGCTGTTCCCAGAGCTGCCAGACCGGCTCAACGCCAGCGGGCAACCAGAGCTTGCGCCCCAGTTCGATCCAGGCGCAGGGCTGATGGAAATCAGACCCCTGTGACCCAAGCAGGCCAAACTGGCGGGCATAGGTCGCGAGCTGCGCGCGCTCGTTGGGCGCCTGCTGACACTGGGCGACTTCCATCGCCTCGCCACCGCATTCGGCAAAGTGCGCCAGCAGTCTTTTCAGCCATTTAGCAGAAAGATTATACCGTCCCGGATGGGCCAGCACGGCCTTTCCGCCAGAATGATGAATCACATCAATAGCTTGTTTTATTGTACACCACTGTGGCGGAACGTATCCGGTTTTACCGCGTGCCAGATACTTTTTAAAGACGTCCGCCATGGTCGTCGCTTTGCCAGCTTCGACCAGAAAACGGGCGAAATGACCGCGGGTGACCGCCCCGCCGTTCGCCATCTTTTGCGCGCCTTCCAGCGCGCCCGGAATATGCGCCTTTTCCAGACGCTCGCCGATCATCTCTGCGCGCTGATTGCGGCGCGTTTTTTGTTCTTGCAAAAATGCAATAAGTGCCGGATGGTCTATATCGATGTTCAGGCCAACGATATGAATCTCATGGTTTTCCCAGACGGTCGAAATCTCAACGCCGGACACCAGATTCAGCGACAGTCCGCTGCGGACGATCTCGGCGCGCGCGGCCGGAATGGCATCTGTCGTATCGTGATCGGTTATCGCCAGCGTACCGACGCGCATTTCAACGGCACGATGAACCAGGGCTTCGGGTGTCAGCAGGCCATCAGAGGCCTGAGTATGGCTGTGTAAATCGTAAATAATGGCGTAGGTGGTATCGCTCAAAGCACTTCCCATAGCAGGTTGGAGACATCCGAAAACACCATGATACCGACTTAACGCGAAATTCTGAAATCGAGGGTTGACAACTTGCCATCGAACTAGTTAACTAGTACGCAAGTTCACACGAGAAAGGTATCTGAAAATGACTGCACATTTCACTCTGCACGGTTGGTGGCGTACTTCCTGATCATCGGGCAGTGTCACGCGTCTGCGAAATGCAAACAGATACCCAGCCCGCTTCCAGGCGGGCTTTTTTTTGAACAGAAAATGAGAATAAAATAATGCAAACAGCCAAACCACACCTCGAATTGCTGACCTGCGAGGCGGCCTATCGCCACAACCCCACCGCGCTGTTTCATCAGGTCTGCGGTGCACGTCCGGCGACGCTGCTGCTGGAATCTGCGGATATCGACAGCAAGGACGATCTCAAGAGCTTGCTGCTGGTCGACAGCGCGTTGCGCATTACCGCTTTAGGTGACACCGTCACGATTAAGGCGCTGTCAGACAATGGCGCATCGCTGCTGCCTCTGCTGGATGCCGCCCTGCCTTCAGGTATTGAAAACGAACGTCATCCGGAAATGCGCATTCTGCACTTCCCACCGGTTAGCCAGCTGCTGGACGAAGACGCGCGCCTCTGCTCCCTGTCCGTTTTCGATGCCTTCCGCTTGCTGCAGAACCTGGTCACCGTACCGGAAGACGAGCGTGAGGCGATGTTCTTTGGTGGGCTGTTTGCTTATGACCTGGTCGCCGGATTTGAAGATTTGCCGGAAACCGAGCAGGGCAATCGCTGCCCGGACTATTGTTTCTATCTGGCTGAAACTCTGCTGGTGATCGACCATCAGAAGCAATACACCCGCATTCAGGCGAGCCTGTTCACGCCTTCTCCCGCGGAGAAAAACCGTCTCGAGCACCGCATCGCTCAACTGCAGCAGCAGATGACCGAAGCGCCGCCTGCACTTCCGGTGCAGCATGTTGAGAAAATGACATGCGATGTTAACCAGACTGACGATCAGTACGGCGCCGTGGTTCGCCAGATGCAAAAAGCGATTCGCGCCGGGGAAATTTTCCAGGTTGTACCGTCCCGTCGCTTCTCACTGCCCTGCCCGTCGCCGCTCGCTGCCTACGACGTGCTGAAAAAGAGCAACCCAAGCCCGTACATGTTTTTCATGCAGGACAACGAGTTCACGCTGTTCGGCGCCTCGCCAGAAAGCTCGCTGAAGTACGATGCCACCAGCCGTCAGATTGAGATCTACCCGATTGCCGGAACCCGTCCGCGCGGACGCCGCGCTGATGGCTCCCTGGATCGCGATTTGGACAGCCGCATCGAACTGGAAATGCGTACCGACCACAAAGAACTCTCCGAGCACCTGATGCTGGTTGACCTGGCGCGTAACGATCTGGCACGCATTTGCACCCCAGGCAGCCGCTACGTCGCGGACCTGACCAAAGTAGACCGCTATTCGTTCGTGATGCACCTGGTCTCCCGCGTGGTCGGTGAGTTGCGCCACGACCTCGACGTGCTGCACGCCTACCGCGCCTGCATGAACATGGGCACCCTGAGCGGCGCGCCGAAAGTACGCGCCATGCAGCTGATTGCCGCTGCCGAAGGACGCCGTCGCGGCAGCTACGGCGGCGCGGTGGGTTACTTCACCGCACACGGCGATCTCGATACCTGCATCGTAATCCGCTCCGCCTATGTCGAAGACGGTATTGCCACCGTCCAGGCGGGTGCCGGGATTGTCCTTGATTCAGTTCCGCAGTCTGAAGCTGACGAAACGCGCAGTAAAGCCCGTGCGGTCCTTCGCGCCATTGCTACCGCACACCATGCACAGGAGATTTTCTGATGGCTGACATTCTGCTGCTCGATAATATCGACTCCTTTACCTATAACCTGGCAGATCAGCTGCGTGCGAATGGCCATAACGTCGTTATCTACCGCAACCACGTTCCGGCGCAGACCTTGATTGACCGTCTGGCAACTATGCAAAGCCCGGTGCTGATGCTCTCTCCGGGGCCAGGCGCACCGAGCGAAGCGGGCTGTATGCCCGAGCTGCTGACCCGCATGCGCGGCAAACTGCCGATCATCGGCATCTGCCTCGGTCATCAGGCGATTGTTGAAGCCTATGGCGGCTACGTTGGCCAGGCGGGTGAGATCCTGCACGGTAAAGCGTCGAGCATTGAACATGACGGCCAGGCAATGTTTGCCGGGTTGCCGAACCCGCTCCCGGTCGCGCGCTATCACTCGCTGGTTGGCAGCAATATTCCCGCCGGGCTGACCATCAACGCCTCGTTTGAAGGCATGGTGATGGCGGTGCGCCACGATGCGGACCGCGTCTGCGGCCTGCAGTTCCACCCGGAATCGATCCTGACTTCCCACGGTGCCCGCCTGCTGGAACAAACTCTCGACTGGGCTTTACAGAAGCTGGAGCAGACCAATACCCTGCAACCGATTCTGGAAAAACTGTACCAGGCGCAGACCCTGAGCCAGCAGGAGAGCCACCAGCTCTTCTCCGCCGTGGTTCGCGGTGAGCTGAAACCTGAACAGCTGGCGGCCGCGCTGGTGAGCATGAAAGTGCGCGGCGAAAGCCCGCAGGAGATCGCCGGTGCCGCTACGGCCCTGCTGGAAAATGCCGCCCCGTTCCCGCGCCCGGACTATCAGTTTGCCGATATTGTCGGCACCGGGGGAGACGGCAGTAACAGCATCAATATTTCCACCGCCAGCGCCTTCGTGGCGGCGGCGTGTGGTTTGAAGGTCGCGAAACACGGTAACCGCAGCGTTTCCAGCCGGTCAGGTTCTTCCGATTTGCTCGCCGCATTCGGTATTAATCTCGATATGAACGCCGAGCGTTCCCGTGAAGCGCTGGATGACCTGGGCGTCTGCTTCCTGTTTGCGCCGAAGTATCACACTGGTTTCCGCCACGCGATGCCGGTTCGTCAGCAGCTTAAAACCCGCACGCTGTTTAACGTGCTCGGCCCGCTGATCAACCCGGCCCACCCGCCGCTGGCGCTGATTGGTGTCTATAGCCCGGAACTGGTTCTGCCGATTGCCGAGACGCTGCGCGTGCTGGGTTACCAACGTGCCGCCGTGGTGCACAGCGGAGGAATGGATGAAGTATCGCTGCATGCGCCGACGCTGGTGGCCGAACTGCGCGACGGTGAAATCCTGAGCTACCAGCTGGACGCTGCCGACTTCGGCCTTGCGCCGTATCACCAGGAAGCGCTGGCTGGCGGTACGCCGGAAGAAAACCGTGACATTCTCACGCGCTTATTACAAGGTAAGGGAGAGGTCGCTCATGAGGCCGCCGTTGCTGCCAACGTCGCCATGCTGATGCGTTTGCACGGTGAGGAAGACCTGAAGGCCAACGTTCAAAAAGTTCTGGATGTACTGCGCTCCGGTGCAGCTTACGATCGCGTTACCGCACTTGCGGCAAGAGGGTAAAGAATGCAGACCGTTTTAGCGAAAATCGTTGCCGATAAGGCCATCTGGGTGGAAGCCCGCAAGCAACAGCAGCCACTTGCCAGTTTCCAGAATGAGGTCGTACCAAGCCAACGACGTTTCTATGATGCCCTGCAGGGTGCGCGCACCGCGTTTATTCTTGAGTGCAAAAAAGCATCCCCGTCGAAAGGCGTTATTCGTGACGATTTCGACCCGGCACGTATTGCCGGTATTTATAAGCATCATGCGTCAGCCATCTCCGTGCTGACGGATGAGAAATATTTTCAGGGCAGCTTCGATTTTCTGCCGATCGTCAGCGGCATAGCGCCGCAGCCGATCCTGTGCAAAGACTTTATTATCGATCCGTATCAAATCTGGCTGGCGCGCTTTTACCAGGCCGATGCCTGCCTGCTGATGCTCTCAGTGCTCAACGACGAGCAGTATCGTCAGCTTTCGGCCGTGGCGCACAGCCTGAACATGGGCGTGCTGACCGAAGTGAGCAACGAAGAGGAGCTGGAACGCGCGATTGCGCTGGAAGCCAAAGTGGTCGGGATCAACAACCGCGATCTGCGCGACCTGTCCATTGACCTGAACCGTACCCGCCAGCTGGCGCCGCGTCTGGGCTCTGGCGTCACGGTTATCAGCGAATCCGGCATTAACAGCTACGCCCAGGTGCGCGAGCTAAGCCACTTCGCCAACGGTTTCCTGATTGGCTCCGCGATGATGGAGCATGACGATCTCAATGCGGCGGTACGTCGCGTGCTGCTGGGTGAAAACAAAGTCTGCGGCTTAACCCGCGAACAGGATGCCCAGGCCGCGTATGAAGCCGGGACAATATATGGCGGGCTGATCTTTGTGGACTCCTCTCCTCGTGCGGTCAGCGAAGAGCAGGCGCGTAAGGTCATCGCAGCGGCTCCGCTGAGCTACGTGGGTGTTTTCCGCAATACAGATCTTGCAGACGTTGCGGCAAAAGCCGACGCGTTATCCCTGAGCGCAGTGCAGCTCCACGGTGATGAAGACCAGAGCTATATCGATGCCCTGCGCGCCGCGCTGGCACCACAGGTGCAGATCTGGAAAGCGCAAAGCGTTGGCGATACGTTGCCCTCGCGTAACCTAAACCACGTGGATAAATACGTCCTCGATAACGGCCAGGGCGGTACCGGCCAGCGTTTTGACTGGTCACTGCTGAACGGCGAAAAGCTGGACAACGTCCTGCTGGCGGGCGGATTAAGCCCGGATAACTGCGTGGAAGCCGCCAAAACCGGCTGCGCAGGCCTCGATTTCAATTCAGGCGTAGAGTCAGAGCCGGGTATTAAAGATGCCAGCAAGCTGGCCTCGGTGTTTAAAACTCTGCGTGCATATTAAGGAAGAGAAGATGACGACATTACTTAACCCGTATTTTGGTGAGTTCGGCGGGATGTACGTCCCGCAAATCCTGATGCCCGCGCTGCGCCAGCTGGAAGAAGCGTTTGTCAGCGCGCAGAAGGATCCGGCGTTTCAGGCTGAATTTACCGACCTGCTGAAAAATTACGCTGGTCGTCCGACCGCGCTGACCAAATGCCGCAATCTGACGGAAGGCACCAAAACCACGCTTTATCTGAAGCGTGAAGACCTGCTGCACGGCGGCGCGCATAAAACTAACCAGGTGCTGGGTCAGGCGCTGCTTGCGAAGCGTATGGGTAAAACCGAAATCATCGCCGAAACTGGCGCCGGTCAGCACGGCGTGGCCTCTGCGCTTGCCAGCGCCCTGCTCGGTCTGAAATGCCGCATCTATATGGGGGCGAAAGACGTTGAGCGTCAGTCTCCGAACGTCTTTCGTATGCGTCTGATGGGGGCGGAAGTGATCCCGGTGCACAGCGGCTCTGCGACGCTGAAGGATGCCTGTAACGAAGCGCTGCGCGACTGGTCTGGCAGCTACGAAACCGCACACTATATGCTCGGTACCGCGGCGGGCCCGCACCCGTTCCCGACTATCGTGCGTGAATTCCAGCGCATGATCGGTGAAGAGACCAAAGCGCAAATCCTCGAGAAAGAGGGTCGCCTGCCGGATGCGGTGATCGCCTGTGTTGGCGGCGGGTCTAACGCCATCGGTATGTTCGCAGACTTCATTGACGACACCAGCGTGGGTCTGATTGGCGTCGAGCCTGCCGGTCACGGCATTGAATCGGGTGAACACGGTGCGCCGCTGAAGCATGGCCGCGTGGGGATCTACTTCGGTATGAAATCCCCGATGATGCAAACCGATGAGGGCCAGATTGAAGAGTCTTACTCTATTTCTGCCGGCCTCGACTTCCCGTCCGTCGGACCACAGCATGCGTATCTGAACAGTACCGGCCGCGCGGATTATGTCTCCATTACCGATGACGAAGCGCTGGAAGCGTTTAAAACGCTGTGCCGCAGCGAAGGGATCATTCCGGCGCTGGAGTCTTCACACGCGCTGGCGCATGCGCTGAAAATGATTAAAGAGAACCCGGAAAAAGAACAGCTGCTGGTGGTGAACCTTTCCGGTCGCGGTGACAAAGATATCTTCACCGTTCACGATATTCTGAAAGCACGAGGGGAAATCTGATGGAACGCTACGATAACGTATTTGCAGAACTGAAATCCCGCCAGGAAGGCGCGTTCGTTCCCTTCGTCACCCTGGGCGATCCGGGCCCGGAACAGTCGCTGAAGATTATCGACACCCTGATTGAAGCCGGCGCCGACGCGCTGGAGTTGGGTATTCCGTTCTCTGACCCGCTGGCGGATGGCCCGACCATCCAGAATGCGACGCTGCGCGCATTCGCCTCCGGTGTCACGCCGACCCAGTGCTTCGAGATGCTGGCGGCGATTCGCCAGAAGCACCCGACCATTCCGATTGGCCTGCTGATGTACGCCAACCTGGTGTTCAACCGCGGTATCGATGAGTTTTATGCCGAGTGCGCACGCGTGGGCGTCGACTCCGTTCTGGTGGCAGACGTGCCGGTTGAGGAATCTGCGCCATTCCGTCAGGCGGCGATGCGCCATAACGTCGCCCCGATTTTCATCTGCCCACCGAACGCTGATGACGAACTGCTGCGCCAGATTGCCTCTTACGGACGCGGGTATACCTACCTGCTCTCCCGCGCAGGCGTGACCGGTGCCGAGAATAAAGCCGCACTGCCGCTGCATCATCTGGTGGAGAAGCTGGCCGAGTACCATGCCGCGCCTCCGCTGCAGGGGTTCGGGATTTCATCCCCGGATCAGGTCACCGCAGCGATTGACGCTAAGGCGGCAGGTGCCATTTCTGGCTCCGCGATTGTGAAAATCATCGAAAAGAACGTGGACAAGCCAGAGCAGATGCTGGCCGAGCTGAAGGCGTTTGTGGCTGCAATGAAAGCGGCGACGCGTAAAGCATAATCCTTCTACCGTCTGGCATCTCAGCCAGACGGTTCACTTTTTTTAATTTCACGACACATCTTATTCCAGCATTAATATTAATTGTAATGAATAGCACACTAATACTTAATTGCGCGTTTCGCTCCTCTGCCAAGATTTGCTAAAGGTAGCCAGACTTATTTAACAATTGTCGGCTCGGTACATTATCACCTTATTAACCCATTACCTGCAGGGCACTTTTCATGATGATGTTTTTATTGCTAATTTCTCTGGCAGCCTCTTTAAGCGCGATGTTCATCGCTACCGTTGTAACTGGCTTTGCATACCCTTTCACGCGATTGGATTTACTCTGAAAAACATAGATATCCTGCGGGTTAGATACCTTTCTTTGCTTAAATAACTGACGCAGTATCTTGCACAATCTAATTGTTCGCGGCTCAAATTTTGGTGTTGCCTCAAGTTGCAATATATCATCTTTGATATCGCTATACTTTATGTTTACGACCCGACAACTTTCAGCACGTAAAAAAATAACGTTAACCATAAGTCACCCCACGTCTTTGAAATACGGAATAACCTCTGGTGGATGACCTTAAACTCATCGGTAATTATAGAGTCAGTTTTCGCCATTGAAAACGCCAACATCCAATTCAAGCATGACTTAACATAACATTAACCATTTAAATATTTATTCAACATCTGTGCAATCGCCTCCCTAAGGCGCACGTGCGCTGGATAAGCAATTCGGGATTGCGCATTATAACGAGGAGCCAGGCACTAAGACCCTTCAACTGAGCGAAGGCAATGAGCAATTACATCTTGACCCTGTGTTCTGAAGCGACGACTCATCGGGTATGGGTGGAAAAAAGAAGGTGGCTAGAAAAAAACTTACTTCATTCACCGGGTAGATGATCAGCCAACTTTCATTACAGTGATCTACAGCACTCAGTTCGAGCGAGGCGATCAAGTAGAAGATTTCTCGTTATGACGTCTGCAACAGAACAAGGGGTTGGTCGATATTCACTACCTATAGCCGTTAGTATTGTCATCTGACACTGCAAGGAAATGGCTGCACCAGCAAGTAGACTCAAAAGAAGCTAACGAGATAGCTGCCTGCGGTGCAATAGTCACTGACAAATTCTTATGACACACTGTTATGTACGCTGTTAGTAATGTTAAGAACCGAGGGGCTAAATGATCGTCAAATTTTATTTAAAATTGAACAGGTTATGTTTCCTCGACGATTACAAGAAGCAGTGATAGAATGGTTTCTGGGTCAGGTAAAGCCCTACTATTCTTTCTATATTGATATCCGTAAGGTTTGATGATGGATTTATATTTTTCGATTTGCCTGGTTTTAACATGCTTAGCATTGGCAATAGTGATTTTTAGCCTGCCACTATTCAAATTTATAGATGAAGATACTGACCCGGCAAGGTCAAACAGCATTGATGGAATTAGATACATACTCGCTTCATTTGTCATATTTCATCATATGGACTGTGCTTATACATATATAATAAAAGGCAATTGGGCCCCCACATCAGACTTGTTACTTTATATGGGGAAATATGGGGTTGCTTTATTTTTCATGATTACGGCTTTTTTGTTTTGGGGCAAAGTTAGAAAAGCAGATGTAGTGGACTGGGTTGATCTATATAAAAAACGCCTCTACAGAATTGCTCCCCTATCAATATTCTGCTCTTTAGTTGCTCTATGTTTACTTTTCTTATTAACCGAACGGAAGGTGTTTTCTGTTAGTGTATTAACAAATGCGCTCTCTTGGTTTGATGTTGGACTCTGGAATGACAAACCGCCTGTCACTACATTCCAATATTCTTTTATGGCTCTGGCTGGGGTGACGTGGACTCTGCGTTGGGAGTGGATTTTTTACTTTTCTCTTCCATTGTTATTTATGTTCAAAAAGTGGTCATTCGAATTAACCATTTCTCTTTTTGCTTTCTCCGTATATTTTCTCCCAGGATTTACGAATGATGCATATTTGTGGTCATATTTTTTTGTTGGCATGTTATGCAGTGAAATGAAGGACAGGATAATCATAACAAAGAAAACGGCGAATACCATATTGGCAGTCATGATACTTGTAACCATATTAGCGCAGCCTACTCTTTACGGTTCACCCGAAAAAATATTCCTCTGCGCTATATTCTTTTCTCTGGTTTCAGGTGCAAATCTTTTTGGATTTTTAATTACCAAAGCAGCCATTCGCCTTGGCGCAATAAGCTACAGTTTATATTTAACACAAGGTCTAATTTTGTTCCCTGTGATTCTCCACTTACAAAAAAACAATAAGTTAGAATTAAACATACATACTTTTATTATTCTGACCTTATCTTACCTAGCAATATGCCTTCTCTCTTCATTTACCTATCACTTTATTGAAAGGCCTTTCATCAAGAAAGTTAATTTCAGCAAAATTAATAACAAAGCATTTAGCAGATAACTACCTCCGGCGCATAAGCGCCGGAAGCTAAGCTCTTTACCATATTACTTTTATAATCTAAATGCTTTTATATACAGTATCCATGGATGGTTTTTCTCGTTATATTTACACTCATGGCTGTATACCATCATCCGTCGATGTAAAAACCTTTCTGGTGTTGTCCCCGTTTTCAAGCATCGATGTCTATCTCGCCTGATATTGTCCAGTCTCATCACAACCCCATAGATGGTGTCGCGAGCTTCACTTATGAAAGAATCCCACTCAAATTGTTACGCGCAGAAACGCATTAATCAGGGGGAAACACCTCAAACATATTCCACTACCGGGGTATACAGGAAAATCGTTGTAAGCAATGGAACAAGCTTGCTTTATGAATTGGGGATTATGCTGGTGTACATCGAGTTGAAGAATTTAATGACTGAGGTCATAAAAAAGGTAGGTAGTTTGGAGAAAGACATTAGAGACGTTTTGAGTGTAGAGAAAAAGTTATATATTCCAGTCCGTGAAATTCACTTACACCTTCTGAGTTCAGAGGCTTATTCATGTCATGGCAATACTTCAAACAGACTTACCTGGTTAAGTTCTGGTCACCTGTTCCGGCCGTTATCGCGGCAGGCATTCTCTCAACGTATTATTTCGGCATCACCGGCACCTTCTGGGCCGTGACCGGCGAGTTCACCCGCTGGGGTGGTCAATTACTGCAACTCGCTGGCGTGCATACCGAAGAGTGGGGTTACTTTAAACTCATTCATCTGGACGGCACGCCGCTTACCCGCATCGACGGGATGATGATCATCGGCATGTTCGGCGGCTGTTTCGCAGCGGCGCTGTGGGCAAACAACGTTAAGTTGCGTATGCCCAAAAGCCGTATTCGTATTATGCAGGCGGTGGTCGGCGGTATCATTGCCGGGTTTGGCGCCCGTCTGGCGATGGGCTGTAACCTGGCCGCTTTCTTTACGGGTATTCCTCAGTTTTCGCTTCATGCCTGGTTCTTTGCTGTCGCCACGGCCATCGGCTCTTACTTTGGTGCAAAATTTACCCTGCTGCCGCTGTTCCGCATTCCGGTGAAAATGACAAAAGTCAGCGCAGCGTCTCCGTTAACCCAGAAGCCAGACCAGGCACGTCGCCGTTTCCGCCTCGGTATGCTGGTCTTTTTTGCTATGGTCGCCTGGGCAATGTGCACTGCGATGAATCAGCCCAAACTCGGCCTGGCGATGTTGTTCGGCGTGGGTTTTGGTCTGCTCATTGAACGCGCGCAGATCTGCTTTACCTCCGCGTTTCGCGATATGTGGATCACCGGTCGGACGATGATGGCGAAGGCGATTATCGCCGGGATGGCGGTCAGCGCCATCGGTATCTTCAGCTATGTTCAACTGGGCGTCGAACCGAAAATCATGTGGGCTGGCCCGAACGCGGTGATTGGCGGTCTGCTGTTTGGCTTCGGGATTGTGCTGGCTGGCGGGTGTGAAACCGGCTGGATGTACCGTGCCGTTGAAGGTCAGGTGCATTACTGGTGGGTGGGTCTGGGAAATGTTATTGGCTCGACGATCCTGGCGTACTTCTGGGACGATCTGTCCCCGGCGCTTGCCACGCGTTGGGATAAGGTCAACCTGCTGAGTACCTTCGGCCCCCTCGGCGGCCTGCTGGTCACCTATGCCCTGCTGCTGGTCGCTTTTTTACTGGTTGTCGCGCAGGAGAAACGCTTCTTTCGTCGTGCGAGTGTTAAAACAGAAACGCAGGAGAATGCTGCATGAAAGAGATCGTGCCCGATTACCGTCTGGATATGGTCGGTGAACCCTGCCCTTATCCGGCTGTTGCCACGCTTGAAGCGCTACCGCAGCTCAAAAAAGGGGAAATTCTGGAAGTGGTCAGCGACTGCCCTCAGTCCATTAACAACATTCCGCTGGATGCGAAAAACCACGGCTACACGGTGCTGGATATCCAGCAGGATGGCCCGACCATTCGCTATTTGATTCAGAAGTAAAAATGATATGCGCCCCGTCGGGGCGCATTGAACGACCGGAATTAGAAACGATAACCCGCGGAGAACATAAACACCCACGGATCCAGGCGAGTACTGATACTTTGCTGCTGACCGCCCGCCTTGAAGCGTACGTCCGTATCAATATCCATGTACCAGACCGAGGCGTTGATCAGCCAATCACGGTTAATCAGATAATCCAGGCCTACCTGCCCCGCCATACCCCATGAATCTTTCAGGCTGAGGTCAGTCAGACCGGCCTCTTTACCGGTATCGTTAAACTTCTCGTCAAAGAAGGTGGTGTAGTTCACACCGGCACCAATATAGGGACGTACCTTGCTGCTGGCATCGCCAAAGTACCATTGCGCCATCAGCGTTGGCGGTAAATGGTGAACAGTAGCGATATCACCGGTTGCGCCCAGACCAACGCGATGACGGAACGGCGTTGCAGCCAGAAGCTCAACACCAACGTTTTCCGTCGCCATATAGGTGAACGTTAACCCTAACTGGGTGTTATTACTGACGTTAAAACCGCCCATTCCCAGCACGTTATCCGATCCTTCCGTCGGGCGAACCGTAGCCGAACCGGCACGAATAAAGAATTCGCCTGCTTCATGCGCATACGCGCCACCAGAGAGACTGCTTAATACAAGGGCTGCCACCGCTAATTTTTTCATATCCGCTCCATCGTTGTGGTTTTAATCGCGGGGAGAATATACTCACAAATGAGTAATAAGTGATCTGCCACAGATCACATTAGAACCAGTAAGTTAACATTCATTGATCTGGGTTAATTTTTTGTGGCGCATCGAAAAGCAATGAGTTGTTTCCATGTCAATTTTTGGCATTTCACAGTTACAAAATTTTCTCTTTTCACCCTCTTGCTCTTCCACTGGCGGCTGGATAATTTATCGCTCTCACAAGTTGATTTGATGCGTTCTTCTTTTGCAGGTGTGCCATGAGTGATATTAACCCGTGCATGTCGTGCGGAGCCTGTTGTGCGTATTTTCGAGTCTCTTTCTACTGGGCCGAAGCCAGCGATGGCGGCGGTACCGTCCCGGTTCGTCTTACTGAGCCGTTAACGCCTTTTCTGCGCTGCATGAGCGGCACAAACCAAAAGCAGGTCCGCTGCGTCGCGCTACAAGGTGAGCCAGGGGTCTATACCCGGTGTTCCATCTATGAGGATCGCCCCAGCCCGTGCCGGGAATTTGCCATGTCGGGGGAAGATGGGCAGGTCAACGAAGCCTGTAATCGCGCCCGGGCGCGCGTTGGATTACCGCCGCTTTACAAAGATATGCTTTTCCATACAAGCCTTGATGCTGCCACAGCAGGTGCATCCGGTGTACAATTGCCGGCTAATTAACACCTGCAATACTCAAGGAGAGTGCATGTCTATCACGGCGAAGTCTGTCTACCGTGACACGGGAAACTTTTTCCGCAATCAGTTCATAACCTTTTTACTGATCGCGTTGCTATGTGCCTTTATCACGGTGGTGCTGGGCCATGCCTTCTCACCGAGTGATGAACAGATTGCCAGCCTGAGCCAGGGCGACCACCTTGCCGGAAGCGTGGGGCTATTTGAACTGGTGCAAAACATGACGCCGGAGCAGCAGCAAATTCTGCTGCGGGCGTCTGCTGCGTCCACGTTCTCAGGCCTGATTGGTAATGCGGTTCTGGCGGGCGGCGTTTTGCTGATGATTCAGCTGGTATCGGCGGGTCACCGGGTCAGCGCCTTACGGGCGATTGGTGCCAGTGCGCCGGTCTTACCTAAGCTGTTTATCCTGATCTTTTTAACCACCATGCTGGTGCAAATGGGGATTATGCTGGTCGTAGTGCCGGGTGTACTACTGGCTATCGTGCTCTCATTTGCGCCGGTGATGGTAGTGCAGGATAAGATGGGGATTTTTACCGCGATGCGCAGCAGCATCAGACTGGCATGGGCTAATATGCGTCTGGTGGCTCCCGCCGTGATCGGCTGGCTGCTCGCCAAAACGCTCCTGCTATTGTTTGCACCGAATTTTGCGGTATTAACGCCCAATGTTGGCGCCGTAGTGGCGAATACGCTGAGCAATCTGATTTCAGCGATACTGCTGGTCTATCTGTTCCGCCTGTATATGTTAATTCGTCAGTAATCCTGAGGCGGGGGGCATCGCTGTCTCCCGCCCCGCTCAGAAGATGGAATCACAGAATGAAGCAGTTTCTTGATTTTTTACCGCTGGTGGTCTTTTTTGCTTTTTATAAGCTGTACGATATTTATGCCGCGACCACTGCGCTGATCGTTGCGACCGCTGTTGTCCTGATATACAGCTGGGTTCGCTATCGTAAAGTCGAAAAAATGGCGCTGATAACGTTCGTCCTGGTCGCCGTGTTCGGCGGGCTTACTCTGTTCTTCCACAACGATGAATTTATTAAGTGGAAAGTGACCGTGATTTACGCGTTGTTTGCGGGCGCATTGTTAATCAGCCAGTGGGTCATGAAAAAGCCGCTGATCCAGCGCATGCTGGGCAAAGAGCTGACGCTGCCTCAGGAAGTCTGGTCCCGTCTGAATATCGCCTGGGCGGTCTTCTTTATTCTCTGTGGTCTTGCCAATATCTATATTGCCTTCTGGCTGCCGCAGAATATCTGGGTCAACTTTAAGGTCTTCGGCCTGACCGCGCTGACGCTGATCTTCACGCTGTTAAGCGGCGTATACATCTATCGCCACATGCCGCAGGACGACAAGCACTGATTAATGACTGACCAGAACGTCAACGACAGGCGCTCTGGTCTATTCTCTCCGCTGTGAAATCATAGTAGCATCCCGCCTGAAGTCTTCCGTTACGAGTTAAAACAATGACAACAAATAACGCCCCGCAGGGCGAACTGGTTTTACGCACACTGGCAATGCCCGCTGACACCAATGCCAATGGCGATATTTTTGGCGGCTGGCTGATGTCGCAGATGGATATGGGCGGCGCAATTCTGGCAAAAGAGATCGCCCACGGGCGCGTGGTCACCGTGAGGGTGGATGGCATGACCTTCCTGCGCCCGGTTGCGGTGGGAGATGTGGTTTGCTGCTATGCGCGCTGCGTCAAACGCGGCAACACCTCTATTTCAATCAACATCGAAGTATGGGTTAAGAAAGTCTCTTCAGAACCCATTGGGCAGCGTTATAAGGCCACTGAAGCGCTGTTTATTTATGTCGCAGTGGATAGCGAGGGTAAACCTCGTCAACTTCCTCAGGCCTGATCGACAGGCAAAAACAAGCCTCCATCAGGAGGCTTGTTTTATTCCATCTGCGCCCCGCCATTCAGGCGGAAAACAATATTCACAATCAGTCCGCTGCCCGGTTTTCCAGCTTCATAGCGCCATCTGCGCATCGCCGATTTCACTTCTCGCTCAAACATATTAGAAGGTTGAGCAGACAAGATTTCCACGTTATCCACGCGGCCATCCGCAGTGACGTCAAATTTTACCCGTACACGGCCTTCAATACGTAAGGCCTGCGCGCGTGCCGGATACTGAGGCTGGTTGCGACTCAGCGCGCGCGGGCCCGCTGGGGCACTGACTGTCGGCTTAGGCGCTGTTGCGGTGTTATTCATCACCGGACGCGACGGTGCCGTATTCTCCACCGTCTGGGTCGCGCGTGGTTCAACCGGACGTTCCTCGCGTTTTGGACGTTCCTCGACCTTCTTCACCGGTTTTGGCTTCGGCTTAGGTTTTGGCTTCGGTTCAGGCTTGTGGATCACCACCGGCGCTTCCTTCGGTGGCGCCGGAACAGGCTCGGGCTCTGGCTCAGGTTCAGCCACCGGCTGTGGCGGCGGAGGTGCGACCTGCGGCGGTTCGAGATCCGCTGGCGATACCATCGTCACAGAAATTGGCTGCGCGGGCGCGGGCATTTCAATAACCTGATGAACCGAGGTATACAGCAAACCCGCCACAACAGCACCGTGAATCACGACAGAAAGCAGCGTCGGCCAGGGAAAGCGGCGAGGTAAATCAAGGGTCATCGAAGTCATAATCATCAACGTTAAAAAACCGAACACTGATTTTAAATGCAAATAGCAATCATATTCAATAAGACACTTTGTCCTGGCGCAACTTTAGCGCATGAGAGGCCAAAAAAGGCGCATTCAGATCAGGGTATTAACATTGTTTTTATTTTACATTGCAGTCGTTTGCCCTTTCACATAACGTAACTGACACTTTTACCGGTTAAGGAGCTTCGCCGTGTTTTACGTGATTTACTCTGAAGATGTTGCTGATTCGCTCGAAAAACGCCAGGCTGTGCGCCCTGCGCATCTGGCACGTTTGCAGCTGCTCCAGGATGAAGGCCGTTTACTGACTGCCGGCCCAATGCCTGCAGTAGACAGCAACGATCCGGGCGCCGCCGGTTTTGCCGGTTCCACAGTGATTGCTGAGTTTGAATCTCAGGAAACCGCCCAGGCATGGGCTGACGCAGATCCGTATGTTGCAGCAGGTGTGTATGCGAAAGTGACGGTTCGACCGTATAAGAAAGTGTTCTGATACCAAAGCGGCTCCGAAAGGAGCCTTTTTTATCGCGGCGGTTATGCGTCTTTAAACCGGGTAAACTGCTGCTCTGTAATAAGGCTTCCCCACTGCTCGCCTTCCCACTCTTTGACGAGCGTAAATCCAAACGATTCGTATAAACGTCGTGCGGCGGTCAGCTTATTGAATGTCCAGAGATGCACAGCAGAGAAACCGACACTGTCGCAAAAGCGCATCGCTTCAGTCAGCAGTTTTTTCCCCACCCCGTGTCCCCGGCAGCCATCGTCAAGAATACACCAGCGAAGATGGGCTTCACCCGGCGCTAAATCCTCGCCATCTATCGCCACTGACCCCACAATCCTGCCGTTCATCACCGCCAGCCAGATCTGGTTGCATGACTTATCCAGCCGTTCACTAAATTCTGCAACCCCTGTAGCCACTTTGGCCTCAAAAAAACGGCCAAAATGGTGTTCGCGCGCGTAATAGACCCCGTGCATCTCCGCGATACGGCCAATCATGCCGGGAATATACCCCTGCACTATATTTAGCTCGTCGGGGCGCGCATCGCTATCCCCCTCACGGCACGCCAGCAGCGCGTTGGCATAAAGGGAGAGTCCCTCAGAAATGGTCTGTTGCTGCGCAGGAGCCAGGCATTTTATAGCTGAGACCACGCGCTCATTGCTGAAGGTATTAATTTTACTGACCGTCTCGTGACCTTTAGCGGTCAGCCTGAGACTCTTCGCTCTCGCATCTTCAGCTGAAATCACCTCCTCGAGTTCGCCCGCGGCAATCAGGCGTGCCAGCATCCGGCTGACGCTGGATTTATCCAGGCCCAGCAGTTGCACCAGCTGACTCGCCGTCATCTCTTTGCGTAGGGCTATTTCGACCAGGGTATGGACGGCCGACGGTGAGTAATTTGTTGAGGCCAGGGTCGAGGCCATAAAACCTAACTCTCGCACCATGAGGCGCGAGGAACGTCGAATAACACTGACTACAGGGGTTTCGCTGTGCATGTTTTGTCCTCGCCATTTAGTTGTACTATACAACTAAATGGCGAGAGGTTGTCAAACATAATGAAAAAGGCTCCCTCAGGAGCCTTTCATTCATCAATGCAACGACGCTAACCTCGCTGCAAACCCGACAAACAGCAGCCCTATCAGCCCGTTCCCCAGCTTTGCCAGTTTCTTTTTCGTTTTCAAATAACGTGTGACAAACGCGCCTGAGAAGATCAGGAAGCTCATGTACATAAAGCTTATTAACTCCAGCGTCGTCGCGAGGATCAGGAAAGAAGTGCCGGTACTCTGTGCATTCACGTCAATGAACTGAACGAAGAACGATACGTAGAACAGAATCGCTTTGGGATTGGTCAGGCTTAACACCAGCGAACGTTTCATGATCATACTGGCAGGTTCGGGGCCGCTCTCATGAGCGTTTTTTTGACGGTTCACCACCGACCAGAGCATTTTGCCCCCCAGCCAGAGCAGATAGAAGGCCCCGAGATAGCGCACGATATTAAACAGTACCGGCGTGGTCTGGATTAATGCCGCAACGCCCGCCCAGGCCAGAAACATCAGCACCGCATCACCGATAAATACACCTGTGGCGGCGAGATACCCTTTTTTCACACCGTGACCGATCCCGGTTTTTAGCACAAACAGGGTATTCGGCCCTGGCACCAGCACGATAAAAAACGCGCCAACAACATACGTCCAGAAATTCAATACGCCAAACTCCGCAAACACTTCTCCCTCCTTTTGCTAAACACAACAGGAATAACGCTGCAAATACGCTATTCCCAAAAATCAGACGCTATAAAATCAGCGGGCACCTTTACGGTGCCCTCATGGTTCTCAGATATCCTGGACTGCGAACAGCAACGCGTTACGGTGCCTGGTCATTCCACATTTTCTGATGGCGTGAATACGCATATTGCGGCGGGATTGTGCTTCCAGCCAACGAGCCTTGCGACGACTCACCTGTCGCAACATGCGCCAGCGCCCTACTTCTGTTCTACTGCGCTTCATGTCTACAACTCTTTCACTAACAGAAACGCCATTATAAACCCAACCCCGCAGCAAACCAGCGCTTTTACCTGGCGTTTTTATTTGCCAGATGAATCCTGATGCGTACACTCATAACAATACGCTTTCAAAAGGATTTTTTTACCTATGACAACCTTCTACACCGTGGTGAGTTGGCTGGTCATTTTGGGATACTGGCTGTTAATCGCGGGTGTGACATTACGCATCCTGATGAAGCGCAGAGCCGTACCCTCTGCCATGGCCTGGCTTCTGATCATTTACATTCTCCCGCTGGTGGGAATTATTGCCTATCTCTCTTTCGGTGAGCTTCATCTGGGTAAACGCCGCGCCGAGCGGGCCCGTGCCATGTGGCCCTCAACCGCAAAGTGGCTGAACGACCTTAAAGCCTGCAAACATATCTTTGCCGAGGAGAACAGTAGCGTCGCCTCCTCACTATTTAAGCTGTGCGAGCGCCGCCAGGGGATTGGCGGTGTTAAAGGCAATCAGCTCCAACTGCTGACTTCATCCGACGACGTCATGCAGGCGTTAATCCGCGATATTCAGCTGGCTCGTCATAATATCGAGATGGTTTTTTATATCTGGCAGCCCGGAGGGATGGCAGACCAGGTCGCTGAATCGCTGATGGCCGCCGCGCGGCGCGGCATTCATTGCCGCCTGATGCTTGACTCTGCAGGTAGCGTGGCATTTTTCCGTAGCCCCTGGGCGGGCATGATGCGTAATGCCGGAATCGAAGTGGTTGAAGCGTTGAAGGTAAATCTCCTGCGCGTGTTTCTGCGCCGGATGGATCTCCGCCAGCATCGCAAAATGATCATGATCGATAACTATATTGCCTACACCGGCAGTATGAACATGGTTGACCCGCGCTTCTTCAAACAGGACTCGGGCGTAGGTCAATGGGTTGATTTAATGGCGCGAATGGAGGGGCCGATTGCCACCTCGATGGGCATCGTCTACTCCTGCGACTGGGAGATAGAAACCGGCAAGCGTATCCTGCCGCCTCCGCCGGACGGCAATATTATGCCGTTTGAAGAGGCCAGCGGTCACACCATTCATACCATTGCTTCCGGGCCGGGCTTCCCGGAGGACTTAATCCATCAGGCGCTGCTGACGGCGACGTACTCGGCGCGTGAATATCTGATTATGACCACGCCCTACTTTGTCCCCAGCGATGACCTGCTGCACGCCATTTGTACTGCAGCTCAGCGCGGCGTCGATGTAAGTATCATCCTGCCACGCAAAAACGACTCACTTCTGGTGGGCTGGGCCAGCCGGGCATTCTTCAGCGAACTGCTGGCCGCCGGGGTGAAAATTTACCAGTTTGAAGGTGGGCTGCTGCACACCAAGAGCGTACTTGTCGACGGTGAGTTAAGCCTGGTTGGCACGGTTAACCTTGACATGCGCAGCCTGTGGCTAAACTTTGAAATCACCCTGGTGATTGATGACACCGGCTTTGGCGGTGACCTGGCGGCGGTGCAGGATGATTATATCTCCCGCTCGCGGCTGCTGGATGCCAGACTGTGGGTAAAACGTCCGATGTGGCAAAGAATTGCCGAACGACTGTTTTACTTCTTTAGTCCGTTGCTGTAAAACGTGCCCAACGATGTTAAACAGGTAGTCATCATGGAAATGGATCTGAACAATCGCCTGACCGAAGACGAAACGCTCGAGCAGGCCTATGACATTTTTCTCGAACTGGCGGTTGATAACCTCGATCCCGCAGACGTGATCCTCTTCAATCTGCAGTTCGAAGAGCGCGGCGGCGCTGAATTGTTCGACCCTTCTGAAGACTGGGCTGAGCATGTGGATTTCGACCTGAATCCTGACTTCTTTGCCGAAGTGGTGATTGGGCTGGCCGATGAAGATGGCGGCGAAATTAACGATGTCTTCGCTCGCGTCCTGCTGTGTCGCGAGAAAGACCATAAGCTGTGCCATATACTCTGGCGCGAATAATAGAAAAGGCTGCGATTGCAGCCTTTTTTATTTACTCCGGCAATTCACTGCCGCAGCGGTAACAAAACCGCGCGCTGTGTTCATGTTCGCCCTGCTGGCAATGAGGACATTTGCGTTGCTGCTTGCGGCTCTGAAAGGCACTGCTCATGTGCGTGGTAATGAGTCCTGTCGGGATCGCAATCACCGAATAACCAATCAAAATCAGCACTGACGCTACGATGCGACCCAGTGGTGTATGAGGCGTAATATCACCGTAACCCACGGTGGTGACGGTCACAATGGCCCAGTAGACGGACGCATTGAGCGTCGTGAAGCCATATTTAGGCCCTTCGATTAAATACATTAGCGCGCCAAAAACAATCATGACGATGGCAATAAACGAGTAGAACAGAATAAGCTGATGCCGTGCGCTGACAATCGCACTCCAGAACACACGTAATGACGGCATAAAACGCAGTAATTTCAGAATACGTAATACCCGAATCACGCGCATCGCTCGCCAGGCAAAGACATAACTCAGGCTGATCTCCGGCCAAAGCCACATCACATAGAGCGGCAGGATGGTGGCTAAATCGATAAATCCCCAGAAGCTGAAAACATATCTGGCCGGATTGGGCCAGGCTATCACGCGGAGGAGATATTCGGCGGTAAAGACCAGGGTTATCGCCAGTTCAAGCCAGACAAAGATATGCCATTCGTCAAACGTGAGGTGGTATTGCGTCCCGGCACCCGATTCAATAAAGATGACAATCACGCTGAGAAGCGCAAATAAACCGCAAAGACCTTCGAAACGTCGCCCGGATACCGTTTCAGGATCGAATAAAAAATGATATAGCCGCCGACGGACTGACGTGAATAAACGCGACACAGTAACCTCGCAAAAAATAAGGGCTGACATCATGTCAGCCCTTGCGATTATAACGGGTCTACTTTCAGGCAGGAAACCGCATGTCGGAAACTGCCTTCCAGAACCGGTCGCGTTTTCGCACATTCCGGCCCGGCCATTGGGCAGCGCGTGCGGAAGACGCAGCCTGACGGCGGGTTAATCGGTGAAGGTAATTCCCCTTCCAGAAGCTGGATGGTTTTATTCTTTTCCAGATCGGGATCGGGGACCGGCACCGCGGACATCAGCGCTCTGGTGTAAGGGTGCAATGGATTGTGGTACACCTCGTCATAGGTGCCCAGCTCCACGGCATGACCGAGGTACATTACCAGCACGCGGTCAGAAATGTGCTTCACCACGGCCAGGTCATGCGCGATGAAGATCAGCGACAACCCCATTTCGCGCTGCAGCTTCTGCAGCAGGTTAACCACCTGTGCCTGGATGGACACGTCCAGTGCGGAAACCGGCTCATCGCAGATAATCAGCTTCGGTTCGAGGATCAGCGCACGGGCAATACCAATACGCTGGCACTGACCGCCGGAGAATTCATGCGGATAGCGGTTGATGAGGTTTGGCAACAGGCCGACTTTCATCATCATCGCCTTAACGCGATCGCGCACTTCCTGACGAGACATCTTCGGATGATAGGTCCGCAGCGGCTCGGCAATAATCTCGCCGATGGTCATACGCGGGTTAAGTGACGCCAGCGGATCCTGGAAAATCATCTGGATGTCGCTGCGCACCTCGCGCCACTCGTCGGGTTTCATGCCCAGCAGATCTTTACCCAGCCAGGCCACTTTGCCGTCGGTGGCTTTTACCAGACCGATAATGGCGCGCGCAAAGGTCGATTTACCGCAGCCGGACTCTCCCACAACGCCCAGGGTTTCCCCTTCGTACAGGCGCAGCGTGACGCCGTCCACCGCTTTCAGGGTCTTCGGCGGCTGCCAGAACCACTGTTTGCCGTCTTTGATGTCGAAATGCACTTTAAGGTCAGCGATTTCGAGCAGCACATTGCGTTTTTCATCTAATGCGTTCATACCAGTTCCTCCTGCGGCTTAAAGCAGGCGCGCAGACGGCCTGGTGCAAACTCTTCCAGCGGCGGAGCGCTGTTGCAGATTTCCATCGCGTGCGGGCAGCGCGGCTGGAACGGACAGCCTTTCGGCAGACGCAGCAGGTTTGGCGGGTTGCCCGGAATGGTGAGCAGGGATTCCCCTTCCGCATCAAGACGCGGCACCGCATTCAACAGACCAATCGAGTACGGGTGCGCAGGCTGATAGAAGACATCGCGCGCTTTGCCGTATTCCATGGTACGACCGGCATACATCACCAGCACTTTGTCACAGATGCCCGCCACCACACCCAGGTCGTGGGTGATCATGATAATCGCCGTGTTGAATTCACGCTTAAGCTCGTTCAGCAGGGTCATGATTTGCGCCTGCACGGTCACGTCCAGCGCGGTAGTCGGTTCATCGGCAATCAACAGCTTTGGCCGGCACATCAGCGCCATTGCAATCATCACGCGCTGACGCATACCGCCAGAAAACTCGTGCGGGAACATGCGCATACGCTTACGCGCCTCCGGCATTTTCACCGCATCCAGCATTTTGACCGACTCTTCAAAGGCTTCCGCTTTGCCCAGGCCTTTGTGCAGCATCAGGACTTCCATCAGCTGCTCACCTACACGCATATACGGATTCAGCGAGGTCATGGGATCCTGGAAAATCATCGAGATCTGTTCGGCACGCAGCTTGTTCAGCTCGTGCTCCGGCAGGTTGAGGATTTCGCGACCGTTGAATTTAGCGGAGCCGCCAATCACACCGTTAGAGGCCAGCAGGCCCATCAGCGCAAAGGCAGTCTGGGATTTCCCGGAACCGGATTCCCCTACGATCCCCAGCGTTTCACCCGCGCGCAGGTTGAAGTTGAGATCGTTGACGGCGGTAACATCCCCGTCCGGCGTTTTAAAGGTCACGCGGAGGTCTTTCACATCCAGCAGAAGATTATTCTGCTGTTGCACCTGTGGCGCAGTGGCCGTTTCAATAATTGTCATGACGGCGCTCCTTAACGGTCTTTCGGGTCGAGGGCATCACGCAGGCCATCGCCGATAAAGTTAAAACAAAACAGGGTGACGACCAGGAAACCCGCCGGATAAAGCAGCAGCCACGGTGAAACTTCCATCGAGTTTGCGCCATCGCTCAGCAGCGCGCCCCAGCTGCTCAGTGGCTCTTGTGTACCCAGCCCCAGGAAGCTCAGGAAAGATTCAAACAGGATCATGCTTGGCACCAGCAGTGAGGCATAGACCACCACCACGCCCAGCACGTTAGGAACGATATGGCGAACCACGATATTCCCGGTTGATACACCACCTACCTGCGCGGCTTCGATAAACTCTTTGCGTTTAAGGCTCAGCGTCTGGCCGCGAACAATACGCGCCATATCCAGCCAGGAAACCATCCCGATGGCCACGAAGATCAACAGGATATTCTGGCCGAAGAAGGTCACCAGCAGGATGACGAAGAACATAAACGGGAAGGAGTTCAGGATTTCCAGCAGACGCATCATTACCGAGTCAATTTTGCCGCCAAGATAGCCGGAAAGTGAGCCGTAGAGCGTACCCACGATCACCGCCACCAGCGCGGCAGCAATACCAACCATCAGCGAGATACGGCCTCCGATGGCGACACGCACCAGCAGATCGCGTCCTGAGGAGTCCGTACCAAAATAGTGGCCTGATTCCATATCCGGCGCGCTGGACATCATGCCCCAGTCGGTGTCGAAATAGGTAAATTGCGACAGCATCGGCGCCAGGGTCACAAACAGCGCGATGACCACCAGAACAACCAGACTGGCAACCGCTGCCCGGTTGTGCATAAAGCGACGGCGCGCATCCTGCCAGAGGCTACGACCTTCTACTTCCAGTTTTTCACTGAAGTTTTCCAGCGCCTCGCTGCTTTTCTTACTCAACATCATGGCGTGCTCCAGCGTTAGTAACGAATTTTCGGGTCGATGACGGCATACAGCACATCGACGATAGCGTTAAAGAGAATGGTCAGCGCACCGACGAGAATAGTCAGGCTCAGTACCAGCGAATAGTCGCGGTTGAGCGCGCCGTTAACGAACAGCTGACCAATGCCAGGCAGGCCGTAGATTGTTTCGATAACCATAGAGCCGGTGATGATCCCGACGAATGCCGGTCCCATGTAGGAGAGCACGGGCAACAGCGCCGGTTTGAGCGCGTGGCGGAAGATAATCCGACGCATCGGCAACCCTTTAGCGCGCGCGGTACGAATGAAGTTCGAGTGCAGCACTTCGATCATTGAACCACGGGTGATACGCGCGATACTGGCGATATACGCCAGAGATAATGCCACCATTGGCAAAATCATGAACTTCAATGCCCCGCCGTTCCAGCCGCCACCAGGCAGCCACTTCAGCGTGATGGCAAATATCATCACCAGTAATGGCGCGACAACAAAGCTGGGTATCACTACCCCGGTCATTGCCACCCCCATTACGGCATAATCCCATTTGGTATTTTGTCTGAGCGCAGCGATAACGCCTGCGGTGACCCCGAAAACGATGGCCAGAATGAATGCCGCAGCACCCAACTTAGCCGAAACCGGAAAGCTGGACGCGACCAGGTCGTTAACGGAATAGTCTTTATATTTAAATGACGGTCCAAAATCACCATGGGCCAGCTGCTTCAGGTAATTGAAGTACTGGGTGGAGATAGGATCGTTTAAGTGGTATTTCGCTTCGATATTCGCCATGACTTCAGGCGGCAGCGTACGCTCACCGGTAAATGGACTTCCCGGCGCAAGACGCATCATGAAGAAGGAAATCGTGATGAGAATAAATAGCGTTGGAATCGCTTCAAGACAGCGACGTAGGATAAATTTCAACATTGCCCGTACCTTCTGGCGTGTGCCTATATTATGTGACGTTGGTTAGACACCGTGGGGCGAGCACGCCCGCCCCACTCATTGCCATTAATGCTTGATAATATACAAGTTTTTAACGTAGATATTATCCATCGGGTCTTTACCGGTATAGCCACCTACCCACGGTTTCACCAGACGGGCGTTAACGTAGTAGTAAACCGGAACGATCGCGGAATCTTTATCCAGCTGCTGCTCAGCTTTAGAGTACAGTTCTGTGCGCTGTGCTTCGTCAGTGGTTTTCAGCGTGTCGCCAATCAGCTTGTCGAACGCCGGGCTCTTATAGTGAGCGGTGTTGTTCGAGCTGTCGCTCAGCATGGTGTTCAGGAAGGAGGTCGGTTCGTTATAGTCCGCACACCAGCCAGCACGTGCCACATCAAAGGTGCCCTGATGACGGCTGTCGAGGAAGGTTTTCCACTCCTGGTTCTCCAGCTTCACGTTCGCACCCAGGTTCTTTTTCCAGATCGAGGCGACGGCGATAGCCAGTTTTTTGTGCAGATCGGAGGTGTTGTACAACAGGCTGAAGGTCAGCGGCTTATCTGCGGTGTAGCCCGCTTCGGCCAGCAGTTTCTTCGCTTCTGCGTTACGCTGTTCCTGGGTCTGTTTGAACCAGTCTGGCTCAGTCAGTTTTGCGCCATCGGTGTATGGAGGGGTATAGCTGTATGCCGGCAGATCGCCCTGGTTTTTCACTTTGTTCACGATGATATCGCGATCCAGTGCCAGCTTCAGCGCGGTACGTACACGTACGTCGGTAAACGGTGCTTTCTGGTTGTTGATTTCATAGTAATAGGTGCACAGGTACGGATCGACGTGAACTTCTTTAGGGATCTCTTTTTTCAGTTTCTGGAACAGTTCAATCGGCATGTTGTTATACGTCATGTCGATCTCACCGCTGCGATAGCGGTTAACGTCGGTCACTTCGGACGAAATTGGCAGGTAGGTCACCTGGTCAATCACGGTTTTCGCGTTATCCCAATACTGCGGGTTACGATCAAGCACCATACGTTCGTTGACCACCCAGTCTTTCAGCTTATAGGCACCGTTGGTCACGATATTGGCAGGCTGCGTCCATTTTTCACCAAATTTCTCCACGGCGGATTTTGGTACCGGGGAGACGGACGGGTGAACCAGCAGCTTATAGAAGTACGGAACAGGTTCGCTCAACGTCACTTCAAAGGTATTGGCATCAATCGCTTTTACGCCAAGGTCAGTAATGGGTTTTTTGCCCGCGATGATGTCATCAATATTGGCGATGTGGCCATATTGCAGGTAGCTCGCATACGGAGAGGCGGTCGTTGGATTCGCCAGACGCTGCCAGCTATAAACGAAATCTTCGGCTGTGACCGGTGTACCGTCGGACCATTTCGCATCTTTACGCAGATGGAAGGTCCAGACTTTGAAATCTTTGTTTTCCCATTTTTCTGCTACACCCGGCGCCGGGTGGCCGTCTACGTCTGTCACCAGCAGGCCTTCGAACAGGTCGCGGTTAACGTTAGACTCCGGAACACCTTCGATTTTGTGCGGGTCAAGAGACTGAACTTCCGCACCGTTGTTACGCACCAGCGTCTGTTTCTCAGCCAGTTGAACACCTGCAGGAACGTCCGCAGCCATTGCAGCGTTGCCCGCGATTAGCGCAGTTAAAATCCCCGCCGCTACCAGATTTTTTTTTGTGATGATGGACATTGTGTTGGTACTCCACTCATTATAATGACTGGCCTTCGCCAGCTGTGTAATCCCCTGTTGGGGCCTGTACAGCGCAGGAGTTTTTTTTGCTGCTGTCAGGTTCTTCTTTTACTGCTTGCTATCACCGACTTTTTTATTACTGACCGCTCGTATGGCCGTCTTGCGTCGATTCTTTACAGGCCTCCCCTGTTTGAGACCTGCGCTGGATATCTGAGAAGAGAACCATATGAAAATAATTCTCATCTGCTTGTTTTATGCTGCAAAATATTAGGCCGGAAAGTATCAAATGGCGTAAACGCGCGCCAATACATTTTGCAAATTTGTTAAGCAATTCTCTTTTACGGTGAGTACCGCATCGTTGAGGGCAGCCATGCCGGACATCGAACACCACCGAAAAAACATGATATTCAACAAGATAGAGAAATTTTTCTCTACAAGCGCGTCGCTGCGCTATCATCGAGTGATTTTGTACAAAAATTTAACAACTGGTTATTATTTAGCACATTCATCTAGGGGAATGTTGAAATTACTAATATCATTTCGGTTATCTCTCAGCAAGCCCCAGAGTATCATGTGAGTAAAATAACAGAGCGATCGCAGATTTTCTGCGCAGGCGGGTTTAAGGGGAATTAATAACTTGTTGAAATACAAGCAATGAACATTATCAGTAGAATTTATTATGATATGTGAGCATTTCAACTTTAGTTATAGGATTTACTGATAATGACGTAAAAAAACGGAGCCGTTGCTCCGTTCTTTCATACGAAATATCAGTGCAGCAAACCGGGGAAAATGCTTTTAATACCCGTCACGATGAATTCAATCCCTAACGCCATCAACAGCAGGCCCATGATACGCGTTATGACGTTAATGCCTGTCTGCCCCAGCAGGCGCACCAGCCAGGGTGCCATGCGGAATACGCCCCAGCAACAGAGCGCGAAAAGGGCAATGGCGACGGAAAAGCCAATCAGGTGCATCAGGCTGTGGTAACGCGTGCCCCAGACAATAGTTGAACTGATGGCGCCTGGACCCGCCATGAGCGGTAGGGCCAGCGGCACTACGCCAATACTTTCACGGATGGCGGTTTCTGACTTCTCCTGTTTGTTCTGTTTATCCTCGCCCAGCTTACCGCTGATCATGGACATGGCGATGGTCACGACCAGGATCCCACCCGCAATACGGAAAGAGTCAATCGAAATCCCAAAGAGCTGGAGAATAGCGTCACCCAGAAAAAGGGAGGTGAGCAATATGATAGCCACTGACAGGTTAGCGGTGAGGTTGGTCTTATTCCTGGCCGCCGCCGTCTGGTAACTCGTCATACTAATGAAGACAGGAATGATCCCCACCGGGTTGACCAGGGCAAACAAACCAATAAAAAATTTAAAATACGTTGGAAAATCAAAGAGCGTTTGGATCACGTTTTGCTCCGCTTATACACATGCCCGGGACTGACAATTTGTCATGAGAAATCGCGCTGAAGATACCCTTTTTATTAGCACACTTCACTCGAAATCTGTGCCAAAACGACATCATTTCAGGATGTTAAACATATGTAGAATCAATGATAGCGGCGCTTCCAATACTTACGTAATTATTTAACACTGGAAAAATCTCAACAAAATAACCCTGCTGAAAGGTATCAGCTTGGGGGAAAATTGACGCAGATCATGATTTCCGTACTCAGAAGTGAGTAATCTTGGTTACGCCCCCAGGGAGATCGCCTGACAAAAAGGGATGATGCTAAGGTAAGGCTCTTTTAGTAAATTAGTGTGCAGACGCAGAAAGTAACTCTTTGTTTTACTTTGTGTTACGCAAGTCGTATCGGCTCTGTCTATACTGTGTGACGTATCGAGCGCTGGTTTACTAAAAGAGTTTAAACATTATCAGGAGAGCATTATGGCTGTTACTAATATCGCTGAACTGAACGCACTCGTCGAGCGCGTTAAAAAAGCCCAGCGTGAATATGCCAATTTCACCCAAGAACAGGTTGATAAAATCTTCCGCGCGGCCGCACTGGCTGCTGCAGATGCTCGAATCCCTCTCGCTAAAATGGCCGTTGCCGAATCTGGCATGGGTATCGTGGAAGATAAAGTGATCAAAAACCACTTTGCTTCTGAGTATATCTACAACGCCTATAAAGATGAGAAAACCTGTGGCGTGCTGTCCGAAGACGACACCTTCGGTACCATCACCATCGCTGAACCTATCGGCATCATCTGCGGTATCGTTCCGACAACTAACCCAACGTCTACTGCTATCTTCAAATCACTGATTAGCCTGAAGACCCGTAACGCAATCATCTTCTCTCCACACCCACGTGCGAAAGACGCGACCAACAAAGCTGCAGATATTGTCCTGCAGGCGGCGATCGCTGCTGGCGCACCAAAAGATCTGATTGGCTGGATCGACCAACCGTCTGTTGAGCTCTCCAATGCGCTGATGCATCACCCCGACATTAACCTGATCCTGGCGACCGGTGGTCCTGGCATGGTTAAAGCCGCATACAGCTCCGGTAAACCAGCCATCGGTGTGGGCGCCGGTAACACCCCTGTTGTTATCGACGAAACCGCTGACATCAAACGTGCTGTTGCGTCTGTACTGATGTCTAAAACCTTCGATAACGGCGTGATCTGTGCATCTGAACAGTCTGTTGTTGTTGTCGATTCCGTGTACGATGCCGTTCGCGAACGTTTCGCCAGCCACGGCGGCTACATGCTGCAGGGCAAAGAGCTGAAAGCGGTTCAGGACATCATCCTGAAAAATGGCGCGCTGAACGCCGCTATCGTGGGTCAGCCAGCGTACAAAATTGCTGAACTCGCAGGCTTTACCGTTCCGGCAACAACCAAAATCCTGATCGGTGAAGTGAAAGTTGT
Source organism: Enterobacter asburiae (assembly GCF_008080435.1). GTDB lineage: Bacteria > Pseudomonadota > Gammaproteobacteria > Enterobacterales > Enterobacteriaceae > Enterobacter > Enterobacter asburiae_C. The sequence goes on from NZ_VRKN01000001.1 coordinate 291,010, forward strand.
CGACGAAAGCGAACCGTTTGCCCACGAAAAACTGTCTCCAACGCTTGCAATGTATCGAGCGAAAGATTTCGAAGACGCGGTAGAGAAAGCCGAGAAACTGGTTGCCATGGGCGGTATCGGTCACACATCTTGTCTGTACACCGACCAGGATAACCAGCCAGAACGTGTTGCTCACTTCGGTCAGATGATGAAAACTGCACGTATCCTGATTAACACCCCTGCTTCTCAGGGTGGTATCGGTGACCTGTACAACTTCAAACTCGCACCTTCCCTGACTCTGGGTTGTGGTTCCTGGGGTGGTAACTCCATCTCTGAAAACGTTGGTCCAAAACACCTGATCAACAAGAAAACCGTTGCTAAGCGAGCTGAAAACATGTTGTGGCACAAACTTCCGAAATCTATCTACTTCCGCCGTGGCTCACTGCCAATCGCGCTGGATGAAGTGATTACTGATGGCCACAAACGTGCGCTCATCGTGACTGACCGTTTCCTGTTCAACAACGGCTACGCTGACCAGATCACCTCTGTGCTGAAAGCGGCTGGCGTTGAAACTGAAGTGTTCTTTGAAGTTGAAGCTGACCCTACCCTGAGCGTTGTGCGTAAAGGTGCTGAGCTGGCTAACTCCTTCAAACCAGATGTGATTATCGCACTGGGTGGTGGTTCCCCAATGGACGCCGCGAAAATCATGTGGGTCATGTACGAGCATCCTGAAACCCACTTCGAAGAACTGGCGCTGCGCTTTATGGACATCCGTAAACGTATCTACAAGTTCCCGAAAATGGGCGTAAAAGCGAAAATGATCGCGGTAACCACCACTTCCGGTACCGGTTCAGAAGTTACGCCATTCGCGGTAGTAACAGACGATGCAACAGGTCAGAAATACCCACTGGCTGACTATGCACTGACCCCAGACATGGCTATCGTTGATGCGAACCTGGTCATGGAAATGCCGAAGTCACTGTGTGCGTTCGGTGGTCTGGATGCGGTAACTCACGCCCTGGAAGCCTACGTTTCTGTACTGGCGTCTGAGTTCTCTGACGGTCAGGCTCTGCAGGCTCTGAAACTGCTGAAGGAAAACCTGCCAGCGTCCTACAACGAAGGGTCTAAAAACCCGGTAGCACGTGAACGCGTTCACAGTGCAGCAACCATCGCCGGTATCGCGTTTGCGAACGCCTTCCTGGGTGTTTGCCACTCTATGGCGCACAAACTGGGTTCTCAGTTCCACATTCCTCACGGACTGGCGAACGCCCTGTTGATCAGCAACGTTATCCGTTATAACGCTAACGACAACCCAACCAAGCAGACTGCTTTCAGCCAGTACGACCGTCCGCAAGCACGTCGTCGTTATGCTGAAATCGCAGACCACCTCGGTCTGAGCGCACCGGGCGACCGTACTGCTGCGAAGATTGAGAAACTGCTGGCATGGCTGGAAAGCCTGAAAGCTGAGCTGGGTATTCCTAAATCTATCCGCGAAGCAGGCGTACAGGAAGCTGACTTCCTCGCTCATGTAGATAAGCTGTCTGAAGATGCATTCGATGACCAGTGTACTGGTGCTAACCCGCGCTACCCACTGATCTCCGAGCTGAAACAGATTCTGCTGGATACCTTCTACGGTCGTGAGTTCAAAGAAAATGACGTTGCCGCTGTGAAAACAGAAGTTCCTGTCATCAAAGCTGACAAGAAAGCGAAGAAAAGCGCTTAACTGACAGCAGATGAAAAAACCCGCCTTTATGGCGGGTTTTTTTATGTCTGAATAACAAGGGCTGATGTTATTTCCTGTTGTCGTGCTGAATGGCCGTAAGCGAGCCCACAGACAACGCTTCTTTATAGTGCTTACGGCAGACTGAAACATAGCGTTCATTGCCGCCTATCACCACCTGCTCACCATCGGCATAAGGTTTACCGGCCTGGTCGAGACGAAGCACCATACTGGCTTTGCGACCGCAGAAGCAGATCGTTTTCAGTTCGACAAGTTTATCCGACCAGGCGAGCAAATACTGACTCCCGGCAAAGAGCTCACCGCGGAAATCCGTGCGCAGCCCGTAACAAAGCACGGGGATATCAAGCTCATCAACCACCTCGGAAAGGCTATGAACCTGTTCACGCGTCAGAAACTGGCTCTCATCTACCAGGACACAGTGAATCGGCTGCGCAGCATGTTCTGTGCGAATGTCCTCAAACAGATCGGTTTTCGGGTTAAACAGCCTGGCAGGCGACGAGAGCCCTATTCTGGAGCTCACCTTCCCTGCGCCAAAGCGATCGTCAATTTCAGCCGTATAAACAACGGTACGCATCCCACGTTCATGGTAATTGTATGAGGATTGCAACAACGCGGTGGATTTACCGGCATTCATCGCCGAATAGTAGAAATAAAGTTGTGCCATTGGCCGTAAAACCCTAATCAATGTGTAATATTCCCGATGAGTCATTGTACCATATTTTGTCAGGTCATCAGCGATACAGCGCACAGAGGATGCGGCTCAGCGCGGAGTTCAGAACCTTCTGTTGGCGAAAATAATCCGTTAAAACATGAAGTAAACGCCTTCAGCCAGGCCAATATGTTATATGTTCAGCCAAACATAACACTTCTTTTTATAGTGGAATCACCGTTCATTAAAATTCACCATTTATTAACTATTTCAGGCTTAACATCACGGGTGGGAACTAATACAAAAGGCTGATATTTATCCGCCGCAACTATAATTCCTGCGGTAAATGTCACAAAAAAAAGAGGCAATCAACCGGGCAAAGCAGGTTTACGTGATAACAAGCGAGACTGTCGGGTGAGGAAATTTAAGTTAGCGTAATTAATAATAGCGGCATTATTTAGTATTTTTTGAATTCCTTACATTCCTGGCTATTGCACATCTGAATTTATGGCTCTATTATTAGGTCAACAAACCACCCCCCCATTATAAGTTTGAGATTACTACAATGAGCGAAGCACTTAAAATTCTGAACAACATCCGTACTCTTCGTGCGCAGGCAAGAGAATGCACCCTCGAAACGCTTGAAGAAATGCTGGAAAAATTAGAAGTTGTAGTTAATGAACGTCGCGAAGAAGAAAGCGCTGCTGCTGCTGAAATCGAAGAGCGTACTCGTAAACTGCAGCAATATCGTGAAATGCTGATTGCTGATGGTATCGATCCAAATGAATTGCTGAACAGCATGGCTGCAGCTAAAACCGGTACCAAAGCCAAGCGTGCTGCTCGTCCTGCTAAATATAGCTACGTTGACGAGAACGGCGAAACTAAAACCTGGACTGGCCAGGGTCGTACTCCTGCTGTTATCAAGAAAGCCATGGATGAGCAAGGTAAACAGCTGGATGATTTCCTGATCAAGGATTAATCACGCCACATTCAGAAAAATCCCGCGTAATGCGGGATTTTTTTTAAACAAAATTTGTCGCAAACATCCCCTTACACTCTGTCATAAAGCATTATTTAACAATTTTATCGACTGTACTTTCAGACAGGTTTTCGGGAGTAGTATAGGCATAAAAAAACCGGTGGGCAGCGCCTCACCGGTTTCGAACATCTGCTGCCCTGGCTTATTTCTTAATACCTGCGCTCTCTTTGAGCCAGGTTTTAAATTCTTCACCAAGGGTATTGTGGCGAATACCATATTCAACAAATGCCTGCATATAACCGAGCTTATTACCGCAGTCGTGGCTCTTACCTTTCATATGGTAAGCCTCAACGGTCTCTTTCTCGATCAGCATATCGATGGCATCCGTCAGCTGGATCTCATCACCCGCTCCTGGAGGCGTTTTCGCCAGCAGAGGCCAGATTTCCGCACTCAGGACGTAGCGACCTACAACGGCCAGGTTTGAAGGCGCTACGTCGGCTTTAGGCTTCTCTACCACGCCAACCATTGGCACGCTTTCGCCCGGCTCAAGGTTAACGCCTTTGCAGTCAACCACACCGTATGCCGTCACGTCTTCAACGGGCTCAACCATGATCTGGCTGCTGCCGGTTTCGTCGAAACGTTTGATCATCTCAGCCAGGTTATCCTGAGAAAGATCGGATTCGTATTCGTCCAGAATAACGTCAGGCAGAATTACCGCTACAGGCTCATCACCCACAACAGGATGTGCACACATAACAGCGTGGCCCAGACCTTTAGCCAGGCCCTGACGAACCTGCATAATGGTAACGTGTGGAGGACAAATAGACTGAACTTCTTCTAACAGCTGACGCTTAACACGCTTTTCCAGCATGGCTTCAAGTTCAAAGCTTGTATCGAAATGGTTTTCGATAGAGTTTTTTGATGAATGCGTAACCAGCACAATTTCAGTAATGCCGGCGGCGATACATTCATTAACGACATACTGGATTAATGGCTTATCAACCAGAGGCAGCATCTCTTTAGGGATCGCCTTAGTTGCTGGTAACATCCTGGTCCCCAATCCCGCTACCGGGATGACGGCCTTTCTGACTTTCGAATTTAGGGCAGCCATTCAAATTCTCCTGAGCTGTTCAAGTTTTGAACTTTTATGCAATAAATAACGCGTTGAGTATATCAGCCTCGCCTCGCAGTCCGGGTCTGAAAAGAACGCGTTGCCGATCAATTAGGATAAATACGCATGAAACTGGGCAGCGATAGTAGCACTCCCCGTAAAACACAGGTAAAGCAATCTTAAAATTAAGATCCAATTGCTTATTCCGTGGACAACATTAAGCGTAGCCGTCCCCCGGCACCCCAAATTTGGCACTGCCAGGAGGAACAGCGGTGGCTAATTTGATTAAGATACGCCGTTCCCAATGTCCCAAGCGGCACACCGTTACTCACCTGAATATGATGTTCACCGGTATTCAGTGAAGCATTGAGACCTGCTGAAACGAGGATCAGATTCTTTAAACCGCTGTGGTAATAGCCGACCAGCAGCGGGAACTGTCCCGGCAAATTGGCCTGACGAAAAAGCTGGTTTACCTGTTTGAGTAAACTGCCTAACTCAGGCAACCGTTGTCCCTGATGCGATAACTGTTCCTGCAGCAAACCATTAAATAGCGCACGAAGAAGCAACGCGGCTAATACACCATTATCCCCCGCACGGGTGACATCCAGAGAATAAAACGCAAGGTCGGAATCCGAAAGTGGTGCGATATCCAGCACCAGTCCTGGTTGGTCAGCCGCCACCAGCTGGCGATAATTTACGCGACAGTGTGAAATAGTTTGCTGTACGGGCGGCTGAAGTTCTTGCAACAGTTTCGCTGCGGCAGGCGGATTACTCACCAGGGCATCCCAGTCCTGGAAAAGACGCTCCTCTTCCTCTACCCGGGAATTAAACATATTCGGATAAAGGCACGCTAAGACCGTTTCTCGCAGCCGATTCAGATCCTTAACCGGTTTAAGCAGAATATCCTGTACGCCAAGACGTAATGCTTTGGCGATATCCGCCATATTCTCTGTGGCAGAGATCACCAGAATCGGCGTCTGGTTGCCTTCGTTACGCAGATGTTCAACCAGCTTCAGCCCATTCATGCGCGGCATTGCAATGTCGCAAATCATCAAATCGGGGGTAATGCTGATCATTTTTTCCAGGGCGTCGATGCCATCTTCAGCCAGTGAAGTGATTGCGCCCAGCGAGGATAACCACGAATCCAGTAGCGATCGGAAAACGGGCTCGTCTTCAACAATCAAAATGTGTTTTCCGGCCAATGGCTGCGTCATGGTTCCTCCCCTGGCTGACAGTAACTAAATAGTGGCATGCGATCGGCACTATCGCCTGTCAGATTTTGCTGAAGTAATCAAAAAAAGGTGCTTAACGTGCGGTCTGCACAAAAGGCAACAATTCGTCCATTTTCTTTTCGACGGCTAACGAGCCCGCTGCGATGGCGGCCTCAGCCCGATGGAAATCAAGGGTAGAGATTTGCGGACAGTAAGGCTGAATAAGAATATCCGGAGGGTCGCCAGCCATACGATTACGCTTAAGGCGATTCTCCAGTACCTGGATTGACGTGGTCATGATTTCTATCGCCGTCGGCGCGGCAAGCGAGCGACGTGCGGCCATACGCCCGATTCTGCCACGCAGGCGCTCATGCCAGGCCAGTTTCTCGCCCTCGGCATCTTCGCTCTGGAGATTGACCGGCATGAGGTCCTGTTGCATCAGGTGGGCGTCGTGCTGCAGGTCGACGGCAATCACGATATCCGCCCCCATTGCACGCGTCAGAGAAATGGGAACCGGGTTAACGACGCCACCATCGACAAGCCAGTAGCCGTTATGTGGGACAGGTGCCATGAGCCCCGGCATACTGCAGGAGGCACGCACAGCAAGATGGATATCCCCTTCGGTTAGCCAGAGTTCGCGTCCTGTACTGAGGTTCGTCGCGACGGCGCCGAAAGGCATCTGACAATCAGTGAAGTCTTCAAGAGGCATAACCTGGCGGAACTGGTTAAAAACGCGTTCGCCGCGCAATAGCCCACCACGCTGCCATGAGAGGTCCATCAGACGCAGCACGTCCCAGTAACTGAAGGAGCGCACCCACGTCTCGAGTTCCGGAAGCTTCCCGCACGCGTAAGCGGAGCCGACAAGCGATCCGATTGAACATCCTGCGACAATATCAACGTCAATGCCCATCTTGTTTAAGGCATTAATCACGCCGATGTGTGACCATCCCCGGGCTGCACCTGAGCCCAGCGCCAGTCCAATTTTAACCTTTCTCATTAGCCCTGTTTTACTTCCCCTGGATTCCTGACATAGCGTCAACGCAACAGCTCAGTTAACATAGTGCTACCCGAAGCGTTTTACGCCTTTAATTTTTTATTCCAGGAAGAGAATCGTGTCTCAACTCTGCCCTTGTGGTAGCGCTCTGGAGTATAGCCTATGTTGCCAGCGATATCTTTCTGGCGATCAGGTTGCACCAGACCCGTCACACCTCATGCGTTCACGGTACACTGCTTTTGTGATCAAAGACGCAGACTACCTGATCAAAACCTGGCATCCCTCCTGCCACGCTGCCGAATTCAGGCGGGACATCGAAACCGGGTTTGCGAACACGCAGTGGCTCGGCCTTACCGTCTATGAATCTTCAACCGGCAGTCATGTTGAAGAAGGTTACGTCAGCTTTGTTGCCCGTTTTACCGAGAATAATAAACCGGGCGCCATTATCGAGCGTTCCCGGTTCTTAAAGGAAAGCGGGCAATGGTATTATATTGACGGAACGCGCCCACAGTTTGGTCGTAACGATCCCTGCCCATGTGGTTCAGGTAAAAAATTTAAAAAGTGTTGCGGGCAGTAGTGCCTGACAACCCAGACTTCGCAAATACAAACAGGATTTCCAGGCGATGCAATCATTACAACGTAAAGTTCTGCGCACCATCTGTCCCGATCAAAAAGGACTGATCGCACGAATTACCAACATTTGCTACAAACATGAACTGAATATCGTGCAGAACAACGAGTTCGTTGACCACCGTACCGGCCGCTTCTTTATGCGTACCGAGCTGGAAGGTATTTTCAACGACACCACCCTGCTTGCCGATCTGGACAGCGCGCTGCCGGAAGGTTCCGTGCGCGAGCTGACCCCAGCCGGTCGACGCCGCATCGTGATCCTGGTGACCAAAGAAGCACACTGTCTGGGCGACCTGCTGATGAAAGCCAACTACGGTGGCCTGGATGTCGATATCGCCGCCGTCATCGGTAACCACGAGACGCTGCGTACGCTGGTTGAGCGTTTTGATATTCCGTTCGAGCTGGTGAGCCACGAAGGCCACACGCGTGAAGAACACGACGATCTGATGGCACAGGCTATTGAAGCGCATAGCCCGGACTACGTGGTGCTGGCGAAATACATGCGCGTGTTAACGCCATCCTTCGTGTCGCGCTTCCCTAACAAGATTATCAACATTCATCACTCGTTCCTGCCCGCCTTCATTGGCGCACGCCCTTATCACCAGGCCTACGAGCGCGGCGTGAAAATCATCGGTGCAACCGCCCACTACGTAAATGACAACCTGGACGAAGGTCCAATCATTATGCAGGACGTGATCCATGTGGATCATACCTATACCGCAGAAGACATGATGCGCGCAGGACGTGACGTTGAGAAAAATGTGTTAAGCCGTGCGCTGTATCAGGTGCTGGCCCAGCGCGTCTTCGTTTACGGCAACAGAACGATTATTCTTTGATCGACTGAGAAATGAATTGGTTAGCTTTACAGCTTTACGTGTAAAAATCAGGCAACCGGTACATTTTTGTTGTGGTATCGCTTTACAGGGGCGCCTCATTTGATATGATGCGCCCCGCTTCCAGCAGGAAGCAGGCCAGTAAAAAAAGCATTACCCCGTGGTGGGGTTCCCGAGCGGCCAAAGGGAGCAGACTGTAAATCTGCCGTCATCGACTTCGAAGGTTCGAATCCTTCCCCCACCACCATCTCTCAGCATGACCTCAAAATTTGAATTACCCCTGGTGGGGTTCCCGAGCGGCCAAAGGGAGCAGACTGTAAATCTGCCGTCATCGACTTCGAAGGTTCGAATCCTTCCCCCACCACCATTACTTCCCCAACATAAAAAACCGCGTCCGCCTTCGTAGGCTGGGTAAGGCGTAGCCGCCACCCGGCGACAGGCGACTACATCGGCGGCAAACGGCGCTTTACCGGCGAACTTTTCACAATCGACGTATTACACTGGGCATGCTCTGCCAGGCCGTCCAGCAACATATCCAGTTGCTCTATCGAGCGCACCACCAGCCTAATCACAAAGCAATCTTCCCCGGTGACTTTGTCGCTCTCAATACACTCCGGCATCGCCTGAATGTGCTTGTCCACCTTATGCAACAACCCCGGCAAAGGCCGCACGCGCACCAGCGCCTGCAGCGTATACCCCAGCGCCGCCAGATTCACCCGTGCGCCATACCCCTGAATCACACCGCGCTCTTCCAGCCTTTTCAGGCGCTCTGCGGTGCTGGGGGAAGTCAGACCGATGCGTCCGCTGAGCACCTTTAAAGACATGCGCGCATCCTCGACCAGACAGGCTAGAATTTGTCGGTCGATATCATCGAGAAGGTATTCCATCTTTTTCGCCTAATTTTAAAAAGCCATTAACCTATTTAACCTTATATCACCCCTGTAAAACCCGACAGCAATTTTCGACAATAGCGTCATTAATCAGGAGGTGGGTGATGCGTGATTTCCATAAAGGCGTCTGGCAAATGAGCCTGGCGATGTTAATTTCCGGCTCTATCGGTGCGTTTGTTTTACTCAGCGGCCTGCCGGTAACGGAAGTGGTGTTCTGGCGCTGTCTTATCGGGGCAATGGCGCTTTTTATTTTTATCCGGGTAAGTCAGAAGCCCTTTAGCCCCCTCACCCGCACCACGCTGCTGTTGGCCATTCTCGGCGGCGTAGCGCTCGTGGTGAACTGGCTGCTGCTCTTCGCAGCCTATGAACGGATCTCTATTGGTCTTTCTACCGTGGTCTATAACACCCAGCCGTTTATGCTGGTCTTGATGGGGATGTTTTTAGGGGAACGCGTCAGCCTGGTGAAATGGAGCTGGCTGGTCCTCGCCTTTGGCGGCGTGGTGATATTGCTCTCCAGTGAGCTAACCGGCGCGCATGGCAGTGAATGGCTCGCCGGAATCGGTCTGGCGTTGGCCGCGGCTTTCTTCTACGCGGTCACGGCCATTATTGCCCGCAAACTCAGATCCGTTGCGCCACAGCATATTGCCTTTATCCAGGTGCTGACTGGCGTCGTGATGCTTTTACCGTTTGCCAGCATGCCGTCATTTTCCGGTGATTTTCCCTGGCCGATCCTGCTGACGCTGGGCATCGTCCATACCGGCATTATGTACCAGCTGCTCTACAGCGCAATTCAGAAGCTGCCTACGCCCATTACCGGCTCCCTGTCGTTTATCTATCCGGTGGTGGCGATCGTTGTCGATAACCTGGTGTTCGGACACTCGCTGAACCTGACGCAGCTGGCGGGCGGAGCACTGATCCTCTTTGCTGCAGCGGGCAACAACCTGGGCTGGGACGAAAAAAAACCCCGCGAGTGCGGGGTGAGTATCAAAACGGTGAATTAGCGACGGGCGCGTACAATCTGGTATTTGCGCGTCAGGTACTCCACCGGCGCGCTCCAGATATGCACCAGACGAGAGAACGGGAACAGCACAAACAGCGTCATCCCCAGCACCAGGTGAACGCGGAAGATAAACGCCACGCCGTCCAGGTGCGCGGACGCTCCGCCGTGGAAGGTCACCACGGACTGCGCCCAGCCGACCAGCTTCATCATTTCGCTCCCGTCCATATGCTGCGCCGAGAACGGAATGGTCAGCAGGCCCAGCGCACACTGCACCATCAGCAGGGAGAGGATCAGAATGTCCGCTGCGGTAGTGGTTGCACGCACGCGCGGGCTGAACAGACGACGTTTCAGCAGCAGCAGGCCACCGACCAGGGTCATCACGCCGCAGGCACCGCCGGCAATCATCGCCATCTTCTGCTTCACCTCGATCGGTAGCCACGCTTCATACATCCAGTGCGGCGTCAGCATCCCAAGGAAGTGACCGGCAAAAATCCCCAGAATACCGATGTGGAACAGGTTAGAGCCCACATGCATCCCTTTACGATCCAGCATCTGGCTGGAGGCAGCACGCCAGGTGTACTGGCCGTAGTCGTAACGCAGCCAGCTTCCCACCAGGAACACGGTGCCCGCGATATACGGGTAAATGTCAAAGAAGAACATATTCAGGAAGTGCATTAGTGCCGTCCTCCGTTAGAGATATTCAAATATTGCGGGGCAACCGCGCCGGCAAAACGACGCTGGTGAGCGGAGATTTCAGACTCGCCGCAGTTCTGGTCAGCAAAGAATTTCACCTGCTCTTCTTCCCAGACCGCATCCAGCGCTTGTGGCGTATCATCGCGGGCTTCATCCGCGATTTTCTCCGCCACTTTTTCACTGTCGACCGCGGCGTTGGCCAGCTTCACCAGCAGATCGAACAGCACCGCATAGCGGCTCTCGCGCTGCTGAAGACGCGCACCGAGCAGCGCCAGGATCGGCGCGATGTCCTGCAGACCGCCCAGCGCCTCTTCTTTCGGCAGCTGCGCCAGGTACTCCAGATACAGCGGCAGATGATCCGGCAGCTCACGGCTGTCGAGCTGCAGGCCGTGCTGTTCGTACTGGGCCATCAGGTCTACCATCGCCTGACCGCGGTCACGGGATTCACCGTGCACGTGTTCAAACAGCAGTAACGAGGTCGCACGACCACGATCAAACAGCTGGCTGTAGTCCGACTGGGCATCCAGAAGGTCGCGCGCTAGCAGATCGCGGAGGAAGACGCTCAGCTTCTGGGCATCGTCTTTATCCAGGTTTTCAGATGACGCGAGTGCATCAAAGAGTTCCTGCTGATGCTGCGCAAGCGCAGCATCCGGGTACTCGAGCAGACGCGAAACAATGACGAGTTCAATCATTGGTGCGGCTCCGTTTTGCTGGTCACATCCATGGCATCGATGCGGCGGCTGTTGAACAGGTTGAATTTGCTGTCTGACCCGTGGCAACCGTCGCCAAAAGTAAAGCCACAGCCATTTTTTTCCGGGAAGGCTTCGCGGGCCAGTTCACGGTGGCTGCTCGGCACCACGAAACGGTCTTCGTAGTTGGCAATCGCCAGATAGCGGTACATTTCCTGCGCCTGCGCTTCGGTCAGACCGACCTCTTCCAGCGCGCGGGTATCGGTTACACCGTCTACGGTTTCCGCACGTTTGAAGTGACGCATCGCCAGCATACGTTTCAACGCGAGCAGTACCGGCTGGGTGTCCCCTGCGGTCAGCAGGTTGGCCAGGTATTGAACCGGGATACGCAGGCTTTCCACGTCCGGCAGGATGCCGTTGCTGCCCAGTTCACCTGCGTCAGCTACAGACTGAATCGGCGACAGCGGCGGCACGTACCAGACCATCGGCAGGGTGCGGTATTCCGGATGCAACGGCAGCGCGAGCTTCCAGTCCATCGCCATTTTGTACACCGGAGACTGCTGCGCCGCGTCGATGACGCTCTGCGGCACGCCGTCTTTCAGCGCCTGCTCAATCACCTTCGGATCGTTCGGATCGAGGAACACGTCCAGCTGACGCTGATACAGATCTTTCTCGTGCTCGGTGCTGGCGGCGTTTTCAATCGCGTCCGCGTCATACAGCAGCACGCCGAGGTAACGAATACGGCCTACGCAGCTTTCGGAGCAGACGGTTGGCATCCCGGCTTCAATACGCGGATAGCAGAAGATGCACTTCTCAGACTTGCCGCTCTTCCAGTTGAAGTAGATTTTTTTGTACGGGCAACCGGTGATACACATACGCCAGCCGCGGCACTTGTCCTGGTCGATCAGCACGATGCCATCTTCTTCACGCTTGTAGATGGCGCCGCTCGGGCAGGTTGCCACGCACGCCGGGTTGAGGCAGTGTTCGCACAGGCGCGGCAGGTACATCATGAACGTGTTTTCAAACTGGCCGTACATCGCCTTCTGCATGTTCTCGAAGTTTTTGTCTTTCGACAGCTTCTCAAACTCACCGCCCAGATCGTCTTCCCAGTTCGGGCCTTTCTCGATCTTGTCCAACCGCTTCCCGGTAATCAGTGAGCGAGGACGGGCAACCGGCTGATGCTTACCTTCCGCGGCGGTATGCAGATTCTGATAGTCAAAATCAAACGGCTCATAGTAATCATCAATGCCCGGCAGATGCGGGTTGGCGAATATTTTACCCAGCAGCATGGCACGGTTACCCATGCGCGGCTGAATTTTGCCGTTGATTTTGCGGATCCAGCCGCCTTTGTATTTTTCCTGATCTTCCCAGTTGGTCGGGAAGCCGGTGCCTGGCTTGGTTTCAACGTTGTTGAACCAGGCGTACTCGGTACCTTCGCGGCTGGTCCAGACGTTTTTACAGGTGACTGAGCAGGTATGACAGCCGATGCATTTATCCAGATTCAGCACCATGCCGACTTGTGAACGAATTTTCATTTTACGCTCTCCTGTACCTGGTCATTACCTTCACCATCTAACCAGTTAATATTCTTCATCTTACGAACCACCACGAACTCGTCGCGGTTCGATCCTACGGTGCCGTAGTAGTTAAAGCCGTAGGCCAACTGCGCATAACCACCGATCATATGGGTTGGCTTCGGCGTAATACGGGTGACCGAGTTATGAATACCGCCGCGCTGCTCTGTGAGTTCTGAGCCAGGAATGTTCACGATACGTTCCTGCGCGTGGTACATCATGGTCATCCCGGCCGGGACGCGCTGGCTGACGACTGCACGCGCAGTGAGTGAACCGTTGCTGTTAAACACTTCAATCCAGTCGTTATCCACAATACCCAGATCTTTCGCATCCGCTTCGCTCATCCAGACAATCGGACCACCGCGACCCAGCGTCAGCATCAGCAGGTTGTCGCTGTAGGTGGAGTGGATACCCCACTTCTGGTGCGGCGTCAGGAAGTTCAGCGCTTTCTCAGGGTTGCCGTTGGACTTCTCGCCCATCACGGCTTTCACCGAACGGGTGTCGATGGGTGGACGGTAAACCAGCAGGCTTTCACCGAAGTCACGCATCCACTGGTGATCCTGATACAGCGACTGACGGCCGGTCAGGGTGCGCCATGGGATCAGCTCGTGAACGTTGGTGTAGCCCGCGTTATAAGAAACGTGCTCATCTTCCAGGCCTGACCAGGTCGGGCTGGAGATAATCTTACGCGGCTGCGCCTGAATATCGCGGAAGCGGATTTTCTCTTCCTCTTTATTCGTCGCCAGATGCGTATGGTCGCGGCCGGTGAACTCGCTCAGTGCCGCCCAGGCTTTCACGGCAACGTGGCCGTTGGTTTCCGGCGCCAGGGTCAGGATCATCTCTGCCGCATCAATGGCCGTGTTCAGCATGGGCTGGCCTTTTGCCGGGCCGTCCGCTTTGGTGTAGTTGAGCTTACGCAGCAGATCCATTTCGCTCTGGGTGTTCCAGGCGATCCCTTTCCCGCCGTTACCGATTTTCTCCATCAGCGGGCCGATAGAGGTAAAGCGCTCGTAGGTTGCCGGGTAGTCGCGTTCAACCGGAATAATGTGCGGTGCGGTCACGCCAGGGATCAGGTCGCATTCGCCTTTTTTCCAGTCCTTCACGTCCAGCGGCTGCGCCAGTTCGGCGGCGGAGTCGTGCTGGATTGGCAGCGTCACCACGTCGGTCTCTTTGCCCAGGTGCCCAACGCAGACTTCGGAGAATTTCTTCGCGATGTCTTTGTAGATATCCCAGTCGCTTTTCGATTCCCACGCCGGGTCAACGGCCGCAGACAGCGGATGAATAAACGGATGCATATCCGAGGTATTCATGTCGTCTTTTTCGTACCAGGTCGCGGTTGGCAGCACGATGTCGGAGTACAGGCAGGTGCTGGACAGACGGAAATCGAGCGTCACCACCAGATCCAGCTTGCCGTCGAGACCGTTATCTTTCCACTCCACCTCTTCCGGCTTCACGCCGCCCTGCTTGCCGAGATCTTTACCCTGAATACCGTGCTCGGTACCGAGCAGATACTTCAGCATGAACTCGTGACCTTTACCGGATGAACCCAGCAGGTTGGAGCGCCAGATGAACAGGTTACGTGGATGGTTTTTACCGTTTTCAGGCTGTTCCGCCGCAAAGCGAATAGAACCTTCTTTCAGAGACTTAACGGTATAGTCCACCGGTGTCATGCCCGCTTTCTTCGCCGCTTCCGCAATGCGCAGCGGGTTAGTGCCCAGTTGCGGCGCCGACGGCAGCCAGCCCATGCGTTCAGCGCGCACATTGAAGTCAATCAGGTGGCCGCTGTAGCGGGATTTATCCGCCATCGGCGACAGCAGTTCCTGCGCGGTGACCGTTTCGTAGCGCCACTGGCTGGAGTGGTTATAGAAGTAAGAGGTGCTGTTCATATGGCGTGCAGGTCGCTGCCAGTCGAGGGCAAATGCCAGCGGCTGCCAGCCGGTCTGCGGACGCAGTTTTTCCTGGCCTACATAGTGCGCCCAGCCGCCGCCGCTCTGACCGACACAGCCGCAGAAGATCAGCATGTTGATCAGTCCGCGATAGTTCATATCGAGGTGATACCAGTGGTTCAGACCCGCACCGACGATGATCATCGAACGTCCATGCGTTTTGTCCGCGTTTTCTGCGAACTCACGTGCGATACGGGTAATGTGTGCGCGAGGAACACCGGTAATCTGTTCCGCCCAGGCCGGGGTGTAGGCTTTCACATCGTCATAGCCGGTTGCGCAGTTTTCATCGCCCAGACCGCGTTCCAGACCATAGTTCGCCATGGTCAGGTCATAAACGGTGGTGACCAGTGCGGTAGAACCGTCGGCCAACTGCAGGCGTTTAACCGGCAGTTTGTGCATCAGAACGTTTTTCAGTTCAACCTTGTTGAAATGCTCAGAACCTTCACCGCCGAAGTACGGGAACCCGACTTCAGCGATCTCGTCCTGGCTACCCAGCATGCTCAGGCGCAGCTCCGTCTCTTCGCCGGTGGTGCCGTTACGTTGTTCAAGGTTCCACTTGCCCTTCTCGCCCCAGCGGAAGCCGATAGAGCCGTTTGGCGCCACCAGCTCGCCGTTGCTGTTATACGCAACGGTTTTCCACTCAGGGTTATTGTCCTGGCCCAGCGAATCCACCAGATCGGCAGCGCGCAGCGTACGGCCGGCGGCATAGTAACCCTCACGCTCTTCCAGCATGACCAGCATTGGCATGTCGGTGTAGCGGCGAACGTAGTCGGTGAAGTACTGGCTTGGCTTATCAAGATGGAATTCGCGCAGCATAACGTGGCCCATCGCCATCGCCATCGCCGCATCGGTACCCTGTTTCGGCGCCAGCCACAGATCGCAAAGCTTGGCGATTTCCGCGTAGTCAGGGGTCACCGCCACGGTTTTGGTGCCTTTGTAACGGACTTCGGTGAAGAAGTGCGCGTCAGGCGTACGGGTCTGAGGAACGTTTGAGCCCCAGGCGATGATGTAGCTGGAGTTGTACCAGTCCGCAGATTCCGGCACGTCGGTCTGCTCGCCCCAGGTCTGTGGAGACGCAGGCGGCAGGTCGCAGTACCAGTCGTAGAAGCTCAGGCAGGTACCGCCGATAAGCGACAGATAGCGCGCCCCGGAGGCGTAAGAGACCATCGACATCGCCGGGATGGGCGAGAAGCCCGCCACGCGGTCAGGGCCGTAGGTTTTGACGGTGTAAACGTTGGAGGCGGCAATCAGCTCGTTCACCTCTTTCCATGAGGAGCGAACGAAACCACCGCGACCGCGAGCCTGCTTGAAGCTTTTTGCTTTGTCCGCGTCTTCGATGATGGACGCCCAGGCATCCACCGGATCGCTGTGCTGCACTTTCGCCTCACGCCACATCTTCATCAGGCGCTTGCGCATCAGCGGGTATTTCAGACGGTTCGCGCTGTAGAGATACCAGGAGTAGCTGGCGCCACGCGGGCAGCCGCGCGGTTCGTGGTTTGGCATATCCGGGCGGGTGCGCGGATAGTCGGTCTGCTGCATTTCCCAGGTCACCAGACCGTTTTTAACGAAAATCTTCCAGCTACATGAGCCAGTACAGTTCACGCCGTGGGTCGAACGGACGACTTTGTCATGCTGCCAGCGCTGACGGTAACCGTCTTCCCAGTCCCGGTTGGTATCCAGAACCTGGCCGTGCCCATCGGCAAAAGTTTCACCCTTCTGTTTGAAGTAGCGAAACCGGTCCAAAAATTTGCTCATCGGGTATCTCCTGTGTGGAGCCTGTGGCTCTCTAAATCGACATTGCTGATTTGCAGCGAAGGTAACGCCCTGAAAGAGGGGGAGAATTGATAACGATCAAGACGACGAGGGACTTTCAGGCGTGGAGTGGTTCCGAATACCACCAAAGCGGTATCTTCAAAAAAATTCTATCCGCATGAAATTTAGAGTTATTTCTGTTTTATCGTACAAAAAGCCAGTCAACATTTAACATCTCAGGTATTAAGGGGTAGAGCGACCTGTAAAGCGATGGCGATCGCAGCGTTACCCGCAGGCTTCCTCTGTAAACCCATCAGTATGTTGTAACTATTTTAAGCCCAAAAAAAACGCGGCCCGAAGGCCGCGTAAACGGATAATCACACTTACTTATTTTTCTTAGTATTACGGCCATATACCAGCCACGTAATCACAACGCAGGCGATATAGAAGACGAGGAAGACTTTCATGGCGCCCGCCGGAGAGCCGGTCAGGTCCAGAGAGATACCGAACGCTTTCGGGATAAAGAAGCCGCCAATCGCGCCGATGGCAGAGATAAAGCCCAGCGCCGCGGCCGTATCCGTCGCCGCTTCGCGCATCGCCTGCTCTTCGCTCCCGCCCTGCGCTTTCACGCGGTCCATGGTCAGCTTGCGGAAGATCACGGAGATCATCTGGAAGGTAGACGCACTCCCCAGCCCGGCCGTCAGGAACAGCACCATAAACACGCCGAAGAAGGCGATGAAGTTACCGCCCTGCCCGTCGGCTGGCAGCGTAAGGAACAGCAGCGCGCAGAAGACCGCCATCACGATGAAGTTCACCAGCGTCACGCGGGTACCGCCTAGGCGGTCAGACACCATGCCGCCCAGCGAACGCGCCAGAGCACCAATGAACGGCCCGAAGAAGGCAAAGTGCAGGATCTGAATCTCCGGGAACTGCGTTTTCGACAGCATCGCGAAGCCCGCAGAGAAGCCGATAAACGAGCCGAAGGTGGCCAGATACAGCAGCGCCATCACCCAGAGGTGTCCTCGCTTCAGCACCGGCAGCTGTTCGCTCAGCGATGCCTTCGACGCGGACAGGTCATTCATAAAGAACCAGGCTGCGAGGGTGAAGACCACCAGGAAAGGTACCCAGATCCAGGCTGCGTTTTGCAGATAGAGGGAAGAACCATCCGCCTGCTCAACGCCACCGCCGCCAAAGGCCGCAAAAATGGAGACCGAGATCGCCAGCGGAGCAATCAGCTGCATCACGCTGACGCCCATGTTCCCCAGACCGCCGTTAATCCCCAGCGCGCCGCCCTGCTTCGCTTTCGGGAAGAAGAAGCTGATGTTCGCCATGCTGGAGGCGAAGTTCGCACCCGCAAAACCGCACAGCAGGGAGATAATCACGAACACGCTAAACGGCGTAGAGGTATCCTGCACCGCGAAGCCAAGCCACACGCACGGGACGATCATGATGCCCGTACTGAACGCCGTCCAGCGACGACCGCCAAACACCGGCACCATAAACGCGTAAGGTACTCGCAGCAGCGCGCCTGACAGCGACGGCAGTGCGGTCAGCATGAACAGCTGATCGGTCGTAAACGTAAACCCAACTTTTGGCAGATTGACCGCCACCGCACTAAACAACATCCATACGCAAAACGCTAATAACAGACACGGCACGGAAATCCACAGATTCCGGCTTGCTACACGATGGCCGCGCTGTTGCCAGAACGCCGGATCCTCTGGACGCCAGTCTGTAATAACGGCACCATTTTCCCTTTCGGGAGCGGATGAGTGACTCATAGACACCTCTGATTCTCGAATGATGCTGCAAACATTAGGGTTTTAGGGCGGCGGTAAGTTGATATAAATCAAAGGAAAAGTGGGGGGATTTGCGGTGCAAAATAAGGCCTCACCCTTAGTGAGTAGGCTAATTCGGTAAAAAAGACGTGGTTTTTCACGGTACTGACGGTTCCTGGCTACCCCCACCTTCTTCCCTCTACTTCGCTGGCAATTTAGGGGTAATCCTTTATTGGTATGGGTATACTCCTGAGTATGCACCAGAATAGCGCCATTCCTGCAAGCAGGCCACGTCAGGAGCACGCCACCTCTATGTTAAAAAGATGTTTATCTCCGCTGACACTCGTGAATCAGCTAGCCCTGATTGTTTTGCTGTCCACCGCCATCGGCGTGACCGGCATGGCGATCTCCGGCTGGCTGGTACAGGGCGTACAGGGTAATGCGCATGCCATCAACGAGGCAGGCTCGCTACGCATGCAGAGTTATCGTCTGCTGGCATCTGTTCCCCTGACGCAGGACGATCGGCCCCTGATTGATGAAATGGAGCGTACGGTCTTCAGCCCCGAACTGGAAAACGCCGCTATCCGCGCCGGTCAGCAATCCCAGCTTAACGCCCTTCAGGGCTACTGGCACACCCAGCTGGCGCCCGGGCTGAAACAGGCGCGCAGCACAGAAACCGTTGCGCAGGACGTGGCGGGGTTCGTCTCACGCATTGATGCGCTGGTCTCCTCTTTCGACCAAACCACCGAATTACGCATCGACCGGGTGGTGATGGTGCACCGCGCGATGGCGCTGTTTATGGGTCTGCTGCTGATCTTCACCATCGTCTGGCTCCGCGCGCGGCTGCTGAATCCCTGGAAACAGCTGCTGGCAATGGCCCGCGCGGTCACCGCACGCGATTTTACCCAGCGCACGCACATCAGCGGGCGCAACGAGATGGCCATGCTCGGCCAGGCACTTAATACCATGTCGGCAGAGCTCTCCGAGAGCTACGCGGTGCTGGAGCAACGTGTTCAGGAAAAAACGGCCGGACTGGAGCAGAAAAACGAGATCCTCTCCTTCCTGTGGCAGGCCAACCGTCGTTTGCACATGCAGGTGCCGCTATGCGAACGCCTCTCGCCGGTGCTGAATGGCCTGCAAAATTTGACCCTGCTTCACGACCTGGAGCTGCGGGTTTACGATGTGGAAGACGAAGATAACCATCAGGAATTTACCTGCCAGTCCGATATGTCCTGTGATGACAAAGGCTGCCATCTTTGCCCTCGCGGCCTGCCGCTGCTGGCGTCCGGCGGCACCACCCTGAAGTGGCGCCTGACCGACAGCCACACCCAGTACGGTATTCTGCTGGCAACGCTGCCAGCCGGGCGTCACCTGAGTCACGACCAGCAGCAGCTGGTTGATACACTGGTTGAACAGTTAACGGCCACGCTGGCGCTCGACAGGCATCAGGAAAAACAGCAGCAGCTGATCGTCATGGAAGAGCGCGCGACTATTGCCCGCGAGCTTCACGACTCTATCGCCCAGTCGCTCTCCTGTATGAAAATGCAGGTGAGCTGCCTGCAGATGCAGGATGCGCAGATGCCGGAAAGCAACAAGCAGCTGCTCAGCCAGATCCGCAACGAGCTGAACACCTCCTGGATACAGCTTCGCGAGCTGCTGACCACCTTCCGCCTGCAGCTGACCGAGCCGGGCCTGCGCCCGGCGCTGGAGGCCAGCTGTCACGAATTTAGCGCCCGGCTGGGGTTCCCGGTAAAGCTGGACTACCAGCTGCCACCGCGGTTTGTCCCCTCCCACCAGGCCATACATTTACTGCAGATCGCCCGTGAAGCGCTGAGCAACGTGCTCAAGCATTCCGGCGCGACGGCGGTAACGGTCACCGTCAGCCAGCACAACAATCAGGTGAAGCTCACGGTTCACGACAACGGCCGCGGCGTGCCGGAAAATGCCGAACGCACTAACCACTATGGTTTAATTATTATGCGAGACCGCGCCCAAAGCCTGCGCGGTGATTGCCAGGTTCGCCGGAGAGAGACGGGCGGCACGGAAGTTGTCGTCACCTTTATTCCCGAGAAACCGCTCACAACTGCTCAAGGAGAAACCCATGACTAATCAGGAACCGGCATCCATCCTGTTGATCGACGACCATCCGATGCTGCGTACTGGCGTGAAACAGCTGGTCAGCATGGCACCCGATATTACCGTGGTTGGCGAAGCCAGCAACGGTGAACAGGGCATTGAGCTTGCCGAATCCCTCGATCCCGATCTGATCCTGCTCGATCTGAATATGCCGGGCATGAACGGTCTGGAAACCCTCGACAAGCTGCGGGAGAAATCGCTTTCCGGGCGCATCGTCGTCTTTAGCGTGTCGAACCATGAAGAGGATGTGGTCACGGCGCTGAAGCGCGGAGCGGATGGTTATTTGCTGAAGGATATGGAGCCGGAAGACTTGCTTAAGGCACTGCAGCAGGCTGCGGCGGGCGAGATGGTTCTCAGCGAAGCCTTAACGCCGGTCCTGGCCGCCAGCCTGCGGGCAAACCGTGCCACCTCTGACCGTGACGTCAGCCAGTTAACGCCGCGTGAGCGCGATATTCTCAAACTCATTGCCCAGGGGCTGCCGAACAAAATGATCGCCCGCCGCCTGGATATCACCGAAAGCACGGTCAAAGTGCACGTGAAGCATATGCTGAAGAAAATGAAGTTAAAATCCCGCGTTGAGGCCGCCGTGTGGGTGCATCAGGAACGCATTTTTTAAGGACTACTCCTCCGGCAGAAGCTTCCAGCGCGGGTCGTTGTCCGGCAATGCGACCAGCGGCTGCACGACGGTCAGCACGATCTCATTGGACGAGACGCGCTGGCCTTTCTCATCTTCCACCACCGCCGACAGGTGCCAGCGGTTTGTCGCCCCTTGACGGTCATCCCAGGCAGGCATAATCACACTCCAGCCATCGCTGCTGTTGCTTTTGGCCGGCGACGTCAGGCTCAGTACCTGCGTATCCCCCTGCCAGTGGATCTGACGAATGCCGTGTGTGCTGCGAACCTCAAGCTTCAGCATAACGGTCTCGCCCCCTTTCAGATCCCACGGCGGCGTTGCCAGCCAGACGGACAGCGTTTTACGCTGGCGGAACTCCATCACCGGCAGGCTATTGCGCTCCGGCGAGTCATAGCGGCTTCCGCGCAGGGAACGCGTGGCGGCAACTTCACCGGCGGAAAGCTGCTTAACCAGCGGCACGCCAAAGCGGTAGTTGAGCTTCAGTCCGAGGTTATTCTGGCTCTCGCCACTTTCGCCCTGCTTATGCGCGGCGGTCAAGGTGACCAGCGGAACGGGGGTATAGTTAAGCCCCAAATTCACCGCCACGGGATTGTGATAGCCGGTTCCGCTGTTGAAGAGGTCGACGTTATCGCCAAAGTATTGCTCGAAGCTGACGCTGGTATTCAGATGATGGAGCCACGGCAGCCAGGCTTTAGCGGTGACGTCATATCCACGCGCCATGCGCTGCTCCTGGACGTCGGTGCGCTCGCGCCAGCCGGCAAAGGGCTGATAATAGTTGGCTGACAGGCGCAGATTTTCCCCCCACATTTCCGCACCCAGCCCGGCACGCTGCAGGTTTTCATCCAGAAGGTTATCGTAAAAAGTGTTGTAACCCAGCAGCCATTTCCCGGCGACCCAGCGCTGACCGATTCCAGCGTTACTGACCAGGCCATCCGTCTGCTGGGTCAGGCCAAGCTGGCTCCAGCTCAGATAGCGGTTGTTATCGTTCCAGGGGATAAACCAGCTCCCGCTGCTGCCGTTAAATTTGCCATCGTTATCCACCAGTAAGTTCACGCTGGCGTTCCCCCAGGGCGAAAGCCAGGACTCAATCTGCTGGTTCACTTCGCCGCTCACCGCGTCGCGCACCTGACCAAACGCAAACTGACGCGCCTGCTCGCCCGTTGTCAGGCCGTTGTCGGTCATGCTGGCTTCACCGAAGGCTTTTGCCATTTCGGCCAGGTGTTTTTCCCCCTCGCCGGTTGGGGCGGCCATGCCGAGATCGGGCAGAGTGTCCCCATTATTATCAAAGGGATGTTCTGCCTGCTGGATAAAGGAATGCGGCGCACCGTGAACGGCTCCGGCCGCAAGAAGGGAGAGTAATAACAGAAAACGAATGCGGGACGATACAGCCATCAACGTCGGGATTAGCGCCTGAGTTTTATAAAAGACCCTCTTACCTTAACGTCATTGGGAAAGAATTGCAGCCTTACAGGACATTTCAGGAATATCCTGAAGTTTATTGTCGGCTGCAGGCAGCGTACACTCGCTAAACCCTATATTATTCGTGCCTTTATAAGAACAGGAGTCAACATGCAAAAGATTGTGATCGTCGCCAACGGTGCGGCCTACGGCAGCGAGTCCCTTTTTAACAGCCTGCGCCTGGCCATTGCGCTGCGTGAAAAAGAGAGTGACCTGGCGTTACGACTCTTTTTAATGTCGGACGCGGTCACCGCCGGGCTGAAGGGCCAAAAACCGGCAGAGGGCTATAACATTCAGCAGATGCTGGAGATCCTGACCGCGCAAAACGTGCCGGTGAAGCTGTGCAAGACCTGCACCGACGGTCGCGGCATTACCGGACTGCCGCTGATTGATGGCGTAGAAATAGGTACGCTGGTTGAGTTGGCCGAGTGGACGCTGTCCGCTGATAAAGTATTAACTTTTTAATAATAAACCCGTAAAAATATTATTTTCTTATGGACGCGGTTTCAGCATCAAGTTTACCTGCAGGGTTGCCGATAGGCATGGAAACAACACAGCAGGTATTTCACTTATGTTCAGATCGATTCGTGCACGCATCATCGTTGCGACGGCAGGCTGTCTGGTCGTCGCCCTTCTCCTTAATACCGTTATCAACTTCCAGGTCACACGTCAGGATAACCAGCAGTCTCAGCGCGATATCCTGACCAGCACCAGCGCCAGCCATAACATGGCGATTGCCGACTGGGTAAAAAGCAAGATGACGGTGATCGCCTCCGCGCAGACCGTTGCGCTGAGTGACGATCCGGTTCCGGTGTTTAAACAGCTTGCGCAGGCGGGTGGATTCACCAACGTCTATGTTGGCTACGCCAGCAAAACGGCGAAATTCTCTGAACCAGCGGGCGTTCCGGCGGATTATGACCCGACCATTCGCCCGTGGTATCAGCAGGTGGTCAGCACAGACGGTCCGGTTGTTACCGCGCCCTACGTTGACGCGGGAACCGGTAAACTGGTGGTGACCTTCGCCGTGCCGGTGAAAGAAAATGGTACCCTGAAAGCGGTTGTGGCGGGCGATGTGGCCATGGACAGCGTGGTGGCAAACGTGCGCGGGATCCATCCAACCCCTGCCAGCAGCGGGTTGCTTTTGAACAGTGACGGCAGCGTGATTGCCGCTAACGATCCGGCCCTGACGCTTAAACCGTTTGCAGAGACGATCAAAGGCATTGATTTTGCGGCGCTGAAAAGCGGTAACCCCGTCGACGGAACGCTGAACGACGCTGAAAAAACCTTCGTGGCGACAGCCGTGCCGGGCACAAACTGGCTGCTGGTCGTCGCGCTCGACAATGGCGACGCCACCTCCGGCATGCGTTCCCTGCTTAAAGCATCGGCGATTTCGCTGGTGATCCTGGCACTCCTGAGCGCGGCCATTGTTCACTTCCTGATTGCCCGCCTGCTGAAGCGTCTGTCCGACATTCGTGACGCGATGCACAACATTGCCAACGGCACCAACGATCTGTCGCAGCGCCTGCCGGACAACGGCGAGGACGAGGTCGCGCAGATTGCCCAGGCCTTTAACGCCTTCAGCGATAAGCTGTCGGTGGTGATGGTTCAGCTCCGTGATGCCAGTGAATCGGTAAAAAACGCTGCGCAGGAGATTGCCGCAGGTAACCAGGATCTTTCCGGACGTACCGAGCAGGCGGCATCCAGCCTGCGCGAGACGGCCAGCGCCGTGGAGCAGATCACCGCCTCCGTGACGCAGTCGAATGAATCGGCGGCAGAAGCCAACGATCAGGCGAGCAAAGCCTCAGCGGCCGCTGCGCGCGGCGGCGAGGTGGTATCGCAGGCGATCAGCACCATGCAGTCCATTGAAGTCGCGTCGGCAAAAATTGGCGATATCACCAGCGTGATTGACGGCATTGCTTTCCAGACCAATATTCTGGCGCTGAACGCCTCCGTCGAGGCGGCGCGTGCCGGTGAGCAGGGTCGCGGGTTTGCCGTGGTGGCAGGCGAAGTGCGTAACCTGGCGAGCCGTAGCGCTCAGGCGGCAAAAGAGATCAAATCCCTGATTGATTCCACCACCGACAGCGTGGCAACCGGCTCCCGTTACGTGCATCTGGCAGGGGAAAGCATGGATGAGATCCGCTCCAGCATCGGCAGCGTCTCTGGCATCATGCGCGAAATTTCCATCGCCACCAGCGAGCAGATGAAAGGCATTCACGAGATCAACCACGCGGTGACCCATCTCGACCGCATGGTCCAGCAGAACGCCGAGCTGGTGGTGGAATCCGCCGCCGCTGCGGGTGCACTGCAGAGCCAGGCGGGCGACCTTGCTGAAACAGCCGGCCATTTCCGTATTTAATTTTATTCCGGCGCGGGTTTACCGGGTAAAACCCGCGCCAGCTGAATGCTTTCAGGTGTTTTGTCATTTTTGTTTAAACGTTATGCCATTTTTTGATCAAAATCATCATCCCTCGCCCCCCGCTTTGGTGTTATGCAATGAGTAATTTGTGAACAATATCACGCTCGGGATGGGCAAAATCGACGGGGTAAAAAATGGCACTGGTAAAAACAAGTTTGAAACTGTTTGGCGGGGATACGGTAGTGGTGCGTTGCTCAGAGCGCTGTCGTATTCATCTGATGAGTGCGAAAGCACAAAAACAATCCCAGGCGGATATTCTGACCGTGCAGGATGATAAAGCGTGGCTTACTGTGCCGTATACCGGCACATGGGATGTGCTGATCGACAGCCACAGTCAGTCGCTGGAGCATTCCGTCAGCTACGTGGCCGCATAACATTAAACGCCCGGCAAGCCGGGCGTATTATCAGGCAAAACCTGCTCGCAGCGTGCTGTTGAGCGGGTTCCCTTCCAGCAGCGCCTTCACCTTCACCACCAGCTCATTCAGACAATCGTCCTTCATGCCGAGGCGGGTTAGCTCCTGATCGAGGGAGAAGAGATACTGCGCGTTGGTGCCCAGCGGCCCGCTCGCGGTGGCAATCAACGGGGCAATCACCTGCGTACGGGTATCCGCTTCATACAGTGGATGGCGCGGGTCCATAATAAACACCAGCGCATTGACGGTACGACCGTCGTCCAGTTCCAGCTTGCACCAGCTCGGCATATAGCAGCCGGTGATCATCTCGCGCTTCCAGAGCAGCGTGAGCTCCTCTTCCAGCGTGGCATCCGGAAGGCGATACGCTACGCCCGTGGTGCGTCCGCCCTCTTTCAGTGCAAGCATGCGCCCCGGCTGGCACGCACTACCGCGTCCGGCTGTCAGGCGCAGACAAAATGCGCGATGCCAGCCAGGCAGCGTTCCCGTTGCCGATTCGACAAATTCCAGAGCCGGGTTCCACATCAGGGAACCGTAGCCAAAAATCCATACCGGGCCATCATCCGGGCGGCAGGCAAGCGTGGCAGCGAGTGACGCCGCACGTTGTTCAGCTGACCAGAGAAGCGATTCCTCAATAGCACCAAATGCCGTCTTACAATCTGCCTTCATTAAGAAATCACGCGTTAACACTTTACACCTCCGCCACTGCATGCTTCCTTGCGACATCTGTAATTCGCCTTCCCGGCCTTAGGTGCTGGTCATTTTGCCAGCAGTTAAATAACGATAAGCAATTAGCGGACCAGTTGCAATACAACGGAAGTTCAACCGCCTGAAAAGTCAAAATGAAGGCAGCGAATTATTTCACGGCTATTTCTTTTTATGCCATTTATCGTCGTCTCCTTTCTCATATTCATGTTTTACGGCGGCCCAGGCGACTTTGTGCGCCGTTTCTTCACGGCTGGCATCATCCCGGCGATCGTCCTTATCTTTGTATTGTTCCCAGGCACTGTTAAACGCCTCTTTGTAGATATCCTGCGCGTGAGCGGGCAGCACGTTTTGCACGTTATCGGGTAATTCGCGTTTCGTTTTATAAGGCATCACTAACCTCTCTTTTGGTTAAAGAGATAAGTGTGGACGATGATGTGGCATGGTGCCACCCGGCGATCATTTATGAATATATGATATTTATAATTTATTGTTATTTAATAAATATTAAATAAAGACAGCGTATTATAGCCATCAAGAATGAAAATAATAGCAAAGGGTAAAATTAAGTAAAAAATAAAGGGTATTTAACAGAGATCTGTTAGTTTAATGACCTCAAAAATCTATCTATAATTACAAGCACCTGCATTGATGGAGAAGCACATGACAGCAACACACGAGGCGGTAAAGACCCGCCACAAGGAGACGTCACTCATTTTCCCGGTTCTGGCACTGGCTGTGCTGCTCTTCTGGGGAAGCAGTCAGTCACTGCCAGTGGTGGTTGGTATCAATATTCTTGCCCTGGTCGGCATCTTAACCAGCGCATTTAGCGTTGTTCGCCATGCGGACGTCCTGGCACACCGTCTGGGCGAGCCGTACGGATCGTTAATTCTCAGCCTATCCGTCGTTATTCTCGAAGTCAGCCTGATCTCCGCGCTCATGGCGACCGGCGATGCCGCGCCGACGCTGATGCGCGACACGCTCTACTCGATCATTATGATTGTGACGGGCGGTCTGGTGGGTTTCTCTCTGCTACTGGGCGGCCGCAAGTTCGCAACCCAGTATATGAACCTGTTCGGCATTAAACAGTATCTGATTGCCCTCTTCCCGCTGGCCATTATCGTACTGGTCTTCCCGATGGCGCTGCCGGGCGCGAATTTTTCTACCGGTCAGGCACTGCTGGTCGCACTGATTTCCGCCGCCATGTACGGCGTATTCCTGTTGATCCAGACCAAAACGCACCAGAGCCTGTTTGTGTACGAGCATGAAGATGACGGTGACGATGATGACCCGCACCATGGTAAGCCGTCGGCCCACAGCAGCGCGTGGCATACGGTTTGGCTGATCGTGCATCTGATTGCGGTGATTGCGGTCACCAAGATGAATGCCAACCCGCTGGAAACACTGTTAACCGAGCTGAACGCGCCGGTAGCGTTTACCGGCTTCCTGGTGGCCCTGCTGATTCTGTCCCCTGAAGGGCTGGGCGCGCTGAAAGCGGTGTTGAATAATCAGGTGCAGCGTGCAATGAACCTGTTCTTCGGCTCCGTACTGGCGACGATTTCACTCACCGTACCGGTGGTGACGCTGATTGCCTTTATGACGGGCAACGAGTTGCAGTTTGCGCTGGGTGCGCCGGAGATGATCGTGATGGTGGCATCATTGCTGCTGTGCCAGATTTCGTTCTCAACCGGACGCACCAACGTGCTGAACGGCGCAGCGCATATGGCGTTGTTTATTGCGTACTTAATGACGATTTTTGCGTAGCCTTTTTTGCCCAGCGGCGCTTCGCTTGCAGGGCCTACGGGTTTTGTAGGCCGGGTAAGCGCAGCACCACCCGGCAATATGCCCCATAAAAAAACCCGCCGAAGCGGGTTTTTTATTAGTTGCTGGTATCCAGCTCGTCGAAGCTCTTCACCAGATCGTCAATCGCTTTGATCTGTTTCAGGAACGGCTCCAGCTTATCCAGCGGCAGCGCAGATGGGCCGTCGCATTTCGCATTAGCCGGATCCGGGTGCGCTTCAATAAACAGACCTGCCAGACCGGTCGCCATACCGGCACGCGCCAGCTCGGTAACCTGGGCACGACGGCCACCGGACGCGGCGCCGAACGGGTCGCGGCACTGCAGGGCGTGGGTCACGTCGAAAATCACCGGAGACTGGTTAGAGACGTTCTTCATCACGCTGAAGCCCAGCATATCCACAACCAGGTTGTCGTAACCGAAGTTAGCACCACGGTCACACAGGATGATTTTATCGTTGCCGCCTTCGATAAATTTATCGACGATGTTACCCATCTGGCCAGGGCTGACGAACTGTGGTTTTTTCACGTTAATCACGGCACCGGTTTTCGCCATCGCTGCAACCAGGTCGGTCTGGCGAGCCAGGAACGCCGGGAGCTGAATCACGTCCACCACGTCTGCCACCGGCTGCGCCTGTGAGGCTTCATGCACGTCGGTAATCACCTTCACGCCAAAGGTCTGCTTCAACTCCTGGAAAATTTTCATTCCCTCTTCCAGGCCCGGGCCACGGTAAGAGTTGATGGAGGAGCGGTTGGCTTTGTCAAAAGAGGCCTTAAACACGTACGGGATGCCCAGCTTCTGGGTCACGGTCACGTAGTGTTCGCAGATACGCATGGCGAGGTCGCGGGATTCCAGTACGTTCATGCCGCCAAACAGTACGAACGGCAGGTCGTTTGCTACCTTGATATCACCAATGCTAACCACTTTTTGTTTCATAGGATCGCCTTATTCAGGTGTGAATCGGAATTAAGATTAATGCAGTGTAATTTGTTTGTGCGAGATCGCGTTGATCTGCGCACGAATCATTTCGCTAATAGGGTCTTCCGGACACTGCTCGACGAAATAATTCAAATCATTCAGCGCCACATGCTCACAGTCGAGCTGCGCATAGATCAGCCCGCGATCGCGAATTTCGTACGGGTCTTCCGGGTTGAACTGCAGCAGCACTTCACTGGCGCGCAACGCCAGCTCCATCTGCCGCTCTTCCATTAACGCAGACTTCAGCGTATCCAGCAGCTTGCGAATGACCTCTGCATTATCCGCCTCGTCAAGATCTTCGTTGAAGAGTTCAGCCACCGGGCTGATATTGCCTTTCAGCCACACGTCCAGCGTATGTTCATCCAGCGTGTCGCCGTTGAAGGGATTAATGAGCCACATTTCGCCGTCCAGCCACTCTGCACGCAGGATCATCTGCGTCGGGAAAATGACCGGGACCAGCGGAATATCCAGACGGTGCGCGACCCACAGCAAAATAGAACCCAGCGCCACGGCGCTGCCCTGACGATTTTTTAAGACCTGGTCCAGCCATAACGCGTCAGACAGGCGATACACGCCACGCGTGTCGCAGAAACCCCATTCGCCGTAGAAAAGCTCAAGCAGCTTCTCTAATTGCCAGTCTTGCGGGCGAGCCTGATTAATCTCTTCACGCGCGAGGCTGACCAGATTCTCCAGCTCATCGTAGACAAATTGCGACGTAAAATCGTCACGAATCATCTCAGAAATCAGGACCATGCCATCGCAAAGCGGCACTTTATTAAATTCGAAATCGGCTAAGGACCTCATGACTTACCCCAGTAACGACTGAGCGTACAATGACGCTCAGGCGCGATAAAACTCAAAACGATGTAGATGATAACGCCAAACTGCCTTTCAGTCAGCCTTACGCCTTTATCAGTAAATGGCAGATACCCGGAACTCAAGACCACTGCCCCAGCGTCAGGCGTTCGTTGCCGCCGTAGTCGCGGCAGGTTTCGACAGCGGCGTAACCTGCTTGCGTAAACAGTGCCCGCACGGCTTCTCCCTGCGTCCAGCCATGCTCCACGAGCAGCCAGCCGCCGGGAAGTAAATGTTCTCGTGACGTTGTCACAATGTGATCAAGATCGGCTAATCCCGCGTTGGCAGCAACAAGCGCCGTCAGCGGTTCGAAGCGAACATCTCCCTGCGCAAGGTGCGGGTCATGTTCGTCGATGTAAGGAGGATTGCTGACAATCATCGCAAATGAGCGATTCTCCAGCGCGGCAAACCAGCTGCTTTGCAGCACAGTCACGTTGCGGAGCGCAAGACGTTCCACGTTACGCTGCGCCAGCGCCACTGCGTCGGGCATTACATCCACCGCCGTCACCGCGCAGTCTGGCCGCTCAGTGGCGAGCGCCAGCGCGATAGCACCGGTCCCCGTCCCGAGATCGAGAATGCTGCAGGCCGCCGCCGGTAAACGCGCAAGCGCCTGCTCAACCAGACACTCGGTGTCCGGACGCGGGATCAGCGTCGCCGCCGAGACGTAAAGCGGTAACGACCAGAACTCACGTTCACCGACAAGGTGCGCCACCGGCTCGCCGGTTTTACGACGGGCAAGCAGCGTGGCGAGCTGCGCTTCCTGCTCCGCGGTCAGTTCGGTTTCGCCAAAAGCCAGCAGATACGTGCGGGCTTTACCCGTCACATGCTCAAGCAAAATTTCGGCGTCACGTTTCGGGCTTTCGCTTTCTGAAAGCTCACCGACCGCCTCACGTAACCAGCGCTGAAAATCCATTATTCCTGCTCGGACAGTGCCGCCAGCTGGTCGGCCTGGTATTCCTGCACGATAGGCTCAATCAGCATATCCAGCTTCCCTTCCATCACCTCGTCCAGACGGTACAACGTCAGGTTGATACGGTGGTCGGTGACGCGGCCCTGCGGGAAGTTGTAGGTGCGGTTACGGTCGCTGCGATCGCCGCTGCCCAGCAGGTTACGACGCGTAGACGCTTCCGCCTGCTGGCGTTTCGCCATTTCGGCTGCGTGGATACGCGCGCCCAGCACGGACAACGCTTTGGCTTTGTTTTTGTGCTGTGAACGCTCGTCCTGACATTCGACGACGATGCCGGTTGGCAGGTGGGTAATACGGATGGCGGAGTCGGTGGTGTTAACGTGCTGACCGCCCGCGCCAGATGAGCGGAATGTATCAATACGCAGATCCGCCGGATTGATGTCCGGCAGTTCTGCTTCCGGCAGCTCCGGCATCACCGCCACCGTACAGGCTGAGGTGTGAATGCGTCCCTGAGACTCGGTGGCCGGTACGCGCTGCACGCGGTGACCGCCGGATTCAAACTTAAGACGACCGTACACGCCGTCGCCGCTGATCTTGGCGATAACCTCTTTGTAGCCACCATGTTCGCCTTCGTTGGCGCTCATGATCTCCACACGCCAGCGACGCGATTCGGCGTAGCGGCTGTACATGCGGAACAGATCCCCGGCAAACAGGGCCGCTTCGTCACCGCCGGTACCGGCGCGCACTTCCACAAACGCGTTACGCTCATCGTCCGGATCTTTCGGCAGCAGAAGCACCTGAAGCTGCTGCTCCATCTCTTCAGAACGCGCTTTCGCATCCTGTAACTCTTCCTGCGCCATCTCGCGCATTTCAGGATCGTCGAGCATCATCTGCGCAGTTTCGATATCTTCCTGAACCTGTCGCCAGTCGGTAAAGCATTTAGAAACATCACTTAACTGCGCATATTCACGTGAGAGCGCGCGAAAACGTTCCTGGTCCGCGATGGTCCCGGCATCCCCGAGCAGCGCCTGTACTTCTTCATGGCGCTCGTGCAGAGCTTCCAGTTTAGCGACGATAGAAGGCTTCATAGGCGTAAGTGCACCTTGTCTTAGAAAATGGGTATAGGGCGCTATTCCAGCCCGAGGCTGTTGCGCAGAATAGTCAGGCGTTCATCATCCCCGTCACGGGCGGCCTGCTGAAGAGATTTGGTTGGTGCATGGATCAGGCGGTTGGTCAGTTTCCACGCCAGGTCCTGCATAATCGCATTTGCGTCGCCGCCCTGTTCAAGGGCCGCTAACGCTTTGGCAGTCAGGTCATCACGCACCTGCTCCGCCTGCCCGCGGTACTCGCGGATGGTCTCGCTGACGCTTTGCGCGCGCAGCCAGGCCATAAACTCACTGGTTTCCTGCTCAACAATGGTTTCCGCCTGAACCGCCGCTGCTTTACGCTGGGCGAGGTTGTGCGAAATGATGCTTTGCAGGTCATCCACGCTGTAGAGGTAGGCGTTTGCCAGCTTGCCCACTTCCGGCTCAACATCACGCGGGACGGCAATATCCACCAGCAGCATCGGCTGATTACGGCGGGACTTCAGCGCACGCTCCACCATCCCTTTCCCGATAATCGGCAGCGGGCTGGCGGTAGAGCTGATAATAATGTCCGCCTCTTTCAGACGTTCATTGATGTCGCTCAGGGCAACCACCTCTGCGCCCACTTCATCCGCCAGCACCTGCGCGCGTTCGCGGGTGCGGTTAGCGATAATCATCTTTTTAACTTTATGCTCGCGCAGATGGCGCGCCACAAGTTCGATGGTTTCGCCCGCCCCCACCAGCATCACGGTGACGGTAGACAGGGATTCAAAGATTTGGCGTGCAAGGGTGCAGGCCGCGAAAGCAACAGAAACCGCACTGGCACCAATGTCGGTTTCGGTTCGCACACGCTTCGCCACGGAAAACGACTTCTGGAACATGCGCTCCAGCTCGCTGGCCTTCAGATGCCCTTTTTGCGAATCCGCAAACGCTTTTTTCACCTGACCCAGAATCTGCGGCTCGCCCAGCACCAGCGAATCCAGCCCGCTGGCGACGCGCATCAGATGGCTGACGGCATCGTTGTCCTGATGCCAGTACAGGCTATTGCGCAGCTCGTCTTCGTTGAGATTGTGGTAGTCGCATAACCAGCGGATCAGCGCTTCATGCAGGTTGTCCTGCTCTTCCACGCTTAAATACAGCTCGGTACGGTTGCACGTCGAGAGCACCACGCCACCCTGCACCATCGGCTGTGCAAGCAGGCTGTCCAGCGCCAGGTCAAGCGTATCCGGCGAAAACGTCACGCGTTCTCGCAGCGAAACCGGAGCCGTTTTGTGGTTGATGCCGAGTGCTAATAGGGTCATGTTGAGCGGGAGTAGTACCAGCGTTAATAAGGTTAGCAGAACGCATCATACAGGATGCGCGAGATCAATAAAAGAGACTGCCCCCTTTCGGAGTAATAGGTTACACAACGCTTTGAGATAATTTGAACGTAGACGGTAGCACTGCGGGACGCTAGCATTAACAGTTATAACTGCAACGTATCTCAAGGATTTGTCCTCATTATGACCCGACTGATTCGCCTGCTGCCGCTGGCAGCACTGGTTCTGACCGCGTGTACCGTCACTCAACCAAAAGGCCCGGGCAAAAGCCCTGATTCACCGCAGTGGCGTCAGCACCAGCAGGACGTCCGTAATTTGAACCAGTACCAGACCCGCGGCGCCTTCGCTTATCTCTCTGACGAACAAAAGGTTTATGCCCGCTTCTTCTGGCAGCAAACGGGGCAGGACAACTACCGTCTGCTGCTGCTGAACCCGCTGGGTAGCACCGAACTGGAGCTTATCGCTAAGCCGGGTGAGGCGCAGATCACCGACAATAAAGGCCAGCACTACACCGCGACCGATGCCGAAGAGATGATTGGCAAGCTGACCGGGATGCCTATTCCACTCAACAGCCTGCGCCAGTGGATCCTTGGTCTGCCGGGTGAGGCTACTGACTACAGCCTTGACGATCAGTACCGTCTGAGCCAGGTGAACTACACCCAGAATGGCAAAACCTGGAAAGTGGTGTACAGCGCCTATGACAGTAAGAGTAAACCGTCGCTGCCATCGAATATGGAACTGACCCAGGGCAGCCAGCGTATCAAGCTGAAAATGGACAACTGGATCGTTAAATGATGACCCACTGGCCTTCTCCGGCAAAGCTGAACCTGTTTTTATACATCACCGGCCAGCGTGCTGACGGTTATCACACCCTGCAGACGCTGTTTCAGTTTATTGACTATGGCGACACGATCTCCATTGAACTGCGCCAGGACGGGCAGATTTGCCTGCTAACGCCGGTCGAAGGCGTGGCGCACGAGGACAACCTGATCGTGCGCGCCGCGCGCCTGCTGATGAAAGCCGCAGCGAAATCGGGCCGTCTGCCCGCAGGCAGCGGTGCAGATATCCGTATCGAGAAGCGCCTGCCGATGGGCGGCGGTCTGGGCGGTGGCTCATCTAACGCCGCCACCGTGCTGGTTGCGCTGAACCATCTCTGGGGCTGCGGGCTGTCGAAGGACGAACTGGCAGCCTTAGGCTTGACGCTGGGGGCGGATGTCCCGGTGTTTGTGCGCGGTCATGCGGCCTTTGCTGAGGGCGTAGGTGAGATCCTCTCCCCGGCAGAACCGCCGGAGAAGTGGTATCTGGTTGCCCACCCTGGCGTGAGCATTCCAACCCCGGTCATCTTTAAAGATCCTGACCTGAAAAGGAATACCCCGGTTCGGTCAATAGAAACGTTATTAAATTGTGAATTCAGCAACGATTGCGAGGATATCGCAAGAAAACGTTTTCGCGAGGTTGATGCGGTGCTTTCCTGGCTGTTAGAATACGCGCCGTCGCGCCTGACTGGTACAGGGGCCTGTGTCTTTGCTGAATTTGACACCGAATCCGCCGCTCGTCAGGTGCTTGAGCAAGCGCCGGTTTGGCTGCATGGTTTTGTAGCACGTGGGATGAACACCTCCCCCCTACAGCAGGCCATTCTGGCGCAGACTGAGTTTCGGTGACAACGTCACCCTGTTCCAGACGTTGCATCGCGCTCTTTAATACACCGCCTGGATAGCCTTCGCCTGGCCCGCACAGTTTGCGGCGAACGCTATCCACCACTGGACGCATGCCTGAGGTTCTTCTCGTGCCTGATATGAAGCTTTTTGCTGGTAACGCCACCCCGGAACTAGCACAACGTATTGCCAACCGCCTGTACACTTCCCTCGGCGACGCCGCCGTAGGTCGCTTTAGCGACGGCGAAGTCAGCGTACAAATTAACGAAAATGTACGCGGTGGTGATATTTTCATCATCCAGTCCACCTGTGCTCCAACGAACGACAACCTGATGGAACTGGTTGTTATGGTCGACGCCCTGCGTCGCGCTTCCGCAGGCCGTATTACTGCTGTAATCCCTTACTTCGGCTATGCCCGTCAGGACCGTCGCGTCCGTTCCGCGCGTGTGCCAATTACCGCTAAAGTTGTCGCTGACTTCCTGTCCAGCGTCGGCGTTGACCGCGTACTGACCGTTGACCTGCATGCAGAGCAGATCCAGGGCTTCTTCGACGTTCCGGTTGATAACGTATTCGGCAGCCCAATTCTGCTGGAAGACATGCTGCAGCTGAACCTGGATAACCCAATCGTGGTTTCTCCGGACATCGGCGGCGTGGTACGTGCCCGTGCTATCGCTAAGCTGCTGAACGATACCGACATGGCGATCATCGACAAACGCCGTCCACGCGCTAACGTTTCTCAGGTGATGCACATCATCGGTGACGTTGCTGGCCGCGACTGCGTGCTGGTTGACGACATGATCGATACCGGCGGTACGTTGTGTAAAGCAGCTGAAGCGCTGAAAGAGCGTGGTGCCAAGCGCGTGTTCGCTTACGCGACCCACCCGATCTTCTCCGGTAACGCGGTCAACAACCTGCGCAACTCCGTCATTGACGAAGTGGTGGTGTGCGATACCATCCCACTGAGCGACGAGATCAAAGCACTGCCAAACGTGCGTACGTTGACCCTGTCCGGGATGCTGGCCGAAGCGATTCGTCGTATCAGCAACGAAGAATCCATCTCAGCAATGTTCGAACACTAATCGAACACGGCCGAAAAACCCGCTGCGGCGGGTTTTTTTGTCTCTGGGTTTTATTTGTATGATTAATGCCTCCTTCACCTGCCATTCACATGACAGATGATGCGCATACGGATGATAGATAATTGTGAAAAACGTAACCTCCTCACATGTTCTGCCCTTTCGCGCCCTCATCGACGCCTGCTGGAAAGAGAAGTACACCTCATCACGCTTTGTACGTGACCTGATTGCCGGGATCACCGTCGGCATTATTGCCATTCCGCTGGCGATGGCGCTGGCGATTGGCAGCGGCGTTGCGCCGCAGTACGGTCTGTACACCTCGGCCGTTGCCGGGATAGTCATTGCCCTGACGGGCGGCTCGCGCTTCAGCGTCTCCGGCCCGACGGCTGCCTTTGTGGTGATCCTCTACCCGGTTTCGCAGCAGTTTGGTCTGGCAGGCCTGCTGGTCGCCACCCTGATGTCCGGCGTCTTTTTGATTCTGTTTGGCCTGGCCCGCTTTGGGCGGCTGATCGAGTACATCCCCCTTTCCGTGACGCTGGGATTCACCTCGGGGATTGGTATCACCATCGGAACCATGCAGATCAAGGACTTCCTCGGTCTGCAGATGCCTCACGTACCGGAGCACTATCTGCAAAAAGTTGGGGCGCTGTTTATGGCGCTGCCGACGGCCAACCTGGGCGATGCCGCCATCGGGATTGTGACGCTGGGCACGCTGATCGTCTGGCCGCGTCTGGGGATCCGCCTGCCGGGCCATCTGCCCGCGCTGCTGCTGGGCTGCGCGGTGATGGCCATCGTCAATATGTTCGGTGGTCATGTCGCGACTATCGGCTCGCAGTTCCACTATGTTCTGGCGGACGGTTCACAGGGTAGCGGCATTCCGCAACTGTTGCCGCAGCTGGTGCTGCCGTGGGACATGCCCGGCTCCAGCTTTACCCTAAGCTGGGATTCCCTGCGTGCTTTGCTTCCTGCCGCGTTCTCAATGGCGATGCTGGGGGCGATTGAATCCCTGCTCTGCGCCGTCGTTCTGGACGGCATGACCGGTACCAAACACAAAGCCAACAGCGAACTGGTCGGTCAGGGATTAGGCAACCTCGTCGCGCCGTTCTTCGGCGGTATTACCGCAACGGCAGCCATCGCCCGTTCTGCTGCAAACGTGCGCGCGGGGGCAACCTCACCCGTTTCGGCGGTTATCCACTCCGTGCTGGTGATCCTCGCCCTGCTGATCCTCGCCCCACTGCTCTCCTGGCTACCGCTTTCCGCCATGGCCGCCCTGCTGCTGATGGTGGCCTGGAACATGAGTGAGGCGCATAAGGTCGTTCACCTGCTGCGTCGTGCACCGAAAGACGACATCATCGTGATGCTGATCTGCATGTCGCTGACCGTGCTGTTCGATATGGTTATCGCCATCAGCGTTGGGATCGTGCTGGCTTCCCTGCTGTTTATGCGCCGTATTGCGCAGATGACACGCCTTTCTCCGGTTAACGTTGAGGTGCCCGACGATGTGCTGGTTCTGCGCGTGATTGGTCCGCTTTTCTTCGCCGCAGCGGAAGGTCTGTTCAGCGATCTGGAGTCCCGCATCGCGGGCAAACGGGTTGTGGTGCTGAAATGGGATGCCGTACCGGTGCTGGATGCAGGTGGCCTGGATGCCTTCCAGCGCTTTGTTGCACGTCTGCCGGAAGGCTGTGAGCTACGGGTGAGTAACCTGGAATTTCAGCCACTGCGCACCATGGCGCGCGCGGGTGTGCAGCCTATCCCTGGCCGACTCTCCTTCTACCCTAACCGTGAAGCCGCGTTAGCGGATCTGTGAGTCACCTGATACAGAGAAACGTCTCTGCATCATCACCCCAATCGCCTGCTGGAGCCATGCAAGCACGGCAGGCGTCATCCATGTTCCTTTCATCAGATGCGGCTCCTGCTGCATGGCAGTACGAAACTTTTGCTGAGTTTCCGGGTTGGTACCCGCGTAAGACTGGAACAATGCCAGCCAGTTTTCAGCCAGCTTTTGTGCCTCCTCAGAGGCAGGATCGATATTTTTCCGCTGCGCATGATGCAGTTTCGCCACCAGCGGCGGCCACTCCATCATGCGGTCAAAGTAGTGTGCCCGGGTAAAGGCCATCTCTTCGGCAGTGAGATACTTCTCCCATATGCTGAGCTTAGATTCAGCAAACGCACGCGTGATGTAATCCGTCATCTCCGGCGTGATGCCGGTCTGCGCCTGCATCTGCGGTTCAACGCTGTGCATCTCGTTCAGCCGGGTGAGAAACTCCGGCTTGCCCGCCGTGTCCTGCTCCAGGCGTTCCATCCAGCGCCTCGCCAGGTCCATCGCCCGCGCGTCCGTAACGGGTATAGGTTGCTCCAGTAGCGTGTTGGCCTCTGCAACCAGCCCTGACCAGATAGCCGCCAGCGCATCCTTCTGCACCGCAAACGGCAGCTGCTGTAACTCTTCTTTGCTAAACCAGCGATCGTACATATTCATTAACTCCAGAGTCTGTAGCCAGGATTCCAGATTCGGCGTCGCATCGTCGAGAAGCCCGGTGCGTAAATCCATCAGTCGGTCGCGCAGCGTATGTATGCTGCGCAGCTGTTTATCCAGCAACGTGATTTGCGCATCGAGTAACTCGGTTAACGACAGCGACTCCTGTTCCAGGAAATCCCTGATTTCAGCAAGTTCCAGCCCCGCTTTTGCCAGCGCCTGGATCATGTGCAGACGCTGAACATCCGCCAGGTTGTAAAGCCGGTAACCTGCCGCGCTTCTGGCAGAAGGCAGCAACAACCCTGTTTGCTCATAGTGGTGCAATGTCCGCACGGTGATCCCGGCACGTTTCGCCAGCTCACCCACCTGAATCAACATAACTGCTCCTTTTTCTTTGCCAGTGGCATCACTCTGGAGCCTTACGTTACGTGAGGGTCAACCCTTGATGCAAAAAAAAACGACTCCCTCGGGAGCCGTTTCGGTGTTCTTTATCGTAGCACTAGCTGTGCTTATGCTGGTCGCGACGACAGCGTTTATCGTAGTGGCGCACCCACCAGTATTTGTCACACACTTCCTCATGGCCGCTCACGCGAGCCCCCGCCAGCCACAATACCGCACCAACGAAGATGCTCAATATCGCGCCATGCGCAAAGTATTGCGGGAGGTCAAGCTGCGGTAGCTGGTTTAAAATTGAATAACCCACACCGGCTACCATCACGAACAGCCCCAATCCCATCAGTACGTTACCGAGTAACGAAGCGTTTTTGCGTCTCATGTGTCACCTCCGGAACTTTGGGTTGTCAGGGGAAAAGCCCCTAATCCTTGTGTGTAAAGTATAGACAACGCCCCTTTTATGAGTTGCGTGAATGATCACAATTACAGATAACTCCCAAACAAAAGTTTACAAATAAGACGTTGAACAGCTTGAAATTCTAATTGTTCAAATCAGAAATTATTCGTATTTCGCTGAGAAGATCGCAGAATTTTGTCAAGCGGCGCGCCAGACAGTAAACTACGCGCCAGATCTGGAACCCATTAGGAATTGAATCGTGACGATTAAACTGATTGTCGGCCTCGCCAACCCAGGCGCAGAATATGCGGCCACCCGCCACAACGCCGGGGCTTGGTACGTCGATCTGCTGGCCGAGCGGTTACGTGCTCCCCTGCGTGAAGAACCTAAATTCTTCGGATATACCTCACGTATCAACCTTGCTGGCGCGGATGTTCGTTTACTGGTGCCCACCACCTTTATGAACCTGAGCGGTAAAGCCGTGGCGGCAATGGCAACATTTTATCGCATCAATCCGGATGAAATTCTGGTGGCTCACGATGAACTGGATCTCCCGCCCGGCGTGGCAAAATTCAAACTGGGCGGCGGGCACGGCGGCCACAACGGTCTTAAAGACATCATCAGCAAGCTGGGCAATAACCCGAATTTCCACCGTTTGCGTGTAGGAATCGGCCATCCGGGCGATAAAAACAAAGTTGTCGGTTTCGTACTCGGTAAACCCCCGATTTCTGAGCAGAAACTGATTGACGAGGCGGTAGACGAAGCCGCGCGTTGCACTGAAATATGGCTGAAAGACGGGTTAACCAAAGCGACAAACCGCTTACACGCTTTCAAAGCGCAATAATCCGCCCGATACGGCTTTTTTACCGCGCGTCATGCGGGTTACGTGTATAATAGGCGTAGTTATTTACTTTTCATCAATCGGTTATCGTTAACGGATTGATTATCAAGACATTAAGGTGATTTAGAAATGGGATTCAAATGCGGTATCGTCGGTCTGCCAAACGTGGGCAAATCCACCCTGTTTAACGCGCTTACCAAAGCGGGTATCGAAGCGGCGAACTTCCCGTTCTGTACCATCGAACCTAACACCGGCGTTGTGCCAATGCCTGACCCGCGCCTGGACCAGCTCGCGGAAATCGTGAAGCCGCAGCGCATTCTGCCAACCACCATGGAATTCGTGGACATCGCGGGTCTGGTAAAAGGCGCATCCAAAGGTGAAGGTCTAGGTAACCAGTTCCTGACCAACATCCGTGAAACCGAAGCGATCGGCCACGTTGTGCGCTGTTTCGAGAACGACAACATCATCCACGTAAACAATAAAGTGGATCCGGCTGACGACATCGACGTCATCAACACCGAGCTGGCGCTCTCTGACCTCGACACCTGCGAACGCGCTATTCACCGCGTGCAGAAGAAAGCCAAAGGCGGCGACAAAGATGCGAAAGCAGAACTGGCTGCACTGGAGAAATGTCTGCCGCAGCTGGAAAACGCCGGCATGCTGCGCGCGCTGAAAAACCTGACGGAAGAAGACAAGGCAGCAATCAAATACCTGAGCTTCCTGACCCTGAAGCCAACCATGTACATCGCCAACGTTAACGAAGACGGTTTCGAGAACAA
Organism: Enterobacter asburiae; assembly: GCF_008080435.1. Taxonomy (GTDB): domain Bacteria; phylum Pseudomonadota; class Gammaproteobacteria; order Enterobacterales; family Enterobacteriaceae; genus Enterobacter; species Enterobacter asburiae_C. The sequence continues at coordinate 331,774 of NZ_VRKN01000001.1, forward strand.
CCCTTACCTGGACAAGGTGCGTGAAATCGCAGCGGCTGAAGGTTCTGTGGTTGTGGCGGTTTGCGCTGCCGTTGAATCCGATATCGCTGAGCTGGACGACGCCGACCGTGAAGAGTTCATGACCGAGCTGGGTCTGGAAGAGCCAGGCCTGAACCGCGTAATTCGCGCAGGCTATGAGCTGCTGAACCTGCAGACCTACTTCACCGCTGGCGTGAAAGAAGTGCGTGCGTGGACGATTCCTGTAGGTGCGACTGCGCCTCAGGCGGCCGGTAAGATCCACACCGACTTTGAGAAAGGCTTTATTCGTGCACAAACTATCGCGTTTGAAGACTTTATCACCTACAAGGGTGAGCAAGGCGCGAAAGAAGCAGGCAAGATGCGTGCGGAAGGGAAAGATTACATCGTTAAGGATGGCGATGTGATGAACTTCTTGTTTAACGTCTAAATAAAATTCGTTGTCTTATGAGGTGTCGCTGAATCTCATAAGGATCGCTAAAACATATAAAATCCACGCAGTTGCGTGGATTTTTCATTTCATAGAGTCTCAAGTTATCTCGTAATAACGCAATCAAAATTGCATCGGTAACGCATATGCCATAACGATTGGTGGTTCACGATTCAGTTCGTATTTTCAGACCAAACTAACTGCCAGGGCACCTGAGATATTAAATCCACGAACAAATACTGACTGTCATAACAGGAGATGCCATTTCACTCACCCTCCATATTGGATATTCTCGCAATAGATTAATCCATCCGGCGCCATGAATTAATAGAGGAAACTTCTGATTTTTTAGCTTTAACATTGATTTCACCACTCAAGTCTGGAATATGATTAATTAAAAATATTATTTTATAATTAAAAAACGGACTTTGAATGAAATATAAAGCTTTATCAATAATGTGTTTCACAGCAATCCATTCCACAAATGCCTTCGCAGGGTTGATGAGCGATAAATTTACTGTTCAGGAATTTCGGGATTTTGCAGAAAACCTTGGCCGCTATACACCGGGTATGACAGGAATAAGCATTCCGGAAAAAGACGCTATGACGTCTCATACGTTGAATTTCCCAATGCCAGATTTTGGCTCTGTCATTTCAGGGGGATATGCCACGCTTTACTCCCCTTCTTATCTTGCCAGCGTAAAACACAACAGCGGCTATAAGTCCGTCGACTTCGGTAACAGCGCTAAATATAAAACGACCTATGTGCTGATCAACCGTAATGAGGATAGCAGCCAGGATTTTCACCTGCCGCGTCTGAATAAAGTGGTTACGGAGGCCGCTGCGCTACCGCAGGTAGTCACCGGCTCGGATCTGAAGGCACATCCGGAGCGTTACGTTTATTATGCCCGCGCAGGTGCCGGTACACAGGTGCAACTCGATGCTGAGACCGGAGCTGAACAAAATCTGACCGGAGCTTATAACTGGAAAACCGGCGGAACGTTTAATAAGGTCGTATTTGAAAATGCGCGACTTCGCTGGTACATGCATGGTCCGGACGATCCCAACGTTGCCCCCCTTGAAATAGGTGGTAAAGGCGGCGACAGCGGTAGCCCGGTTTTGGTTTATGACAACGTGGATAACGTCTGGAAGCTGGCTGGCGTCACCACGGCGATAGGTGACAGCGGTTATAACCAACGTACTTATGCCCTGTTTTTACAAAGCGATTTTGCCCAGGCGGTGATCGCGGCCAATACATCTCCTGACGTTAAAGATAGTGATGGAGAGGGAGATATTCACTGGACGCAGGAGGTCATTACCCAGGGAAACCACCGCTGGGGCTGGACTGGACTGGCCGATCGCTATAAAAATCTCGCGCCTTCACAGGCAAGCTACGAGGAACTTGATTCCACCCGGGATCTGCGCTTTAGCGGCGACGGGGGCAGCCTGATACTTGATGATGCCATTAACATGGGGGCCGGAAAGCTGCAGTTCTCGGCTAACTACGTGGTTCAGCCGGGCCGTGACCCGGCCGCAACCTGGGCTGGCGGCGGAATTGAAGTTGATGAACGGCGCACGGTGTACTGGGGGGTAAACGGCGTTGCCAATGATGCGCTGCATAAAATCGGTAAGGGTACGTTGTGGGTAAACGCAGTCGGCGATAATCCAGGGTCGCTTAACGTTGGAGACGGTACCGTGGTACTTGACCAGCAGGCCGATGATGCAGGTCATAAGCAGGCCTTTTCCTCGGTCACGCTCGTCAGCGGTCGTCCTACCGTGGTGCTCAGCGACGCCGGGCAGCTCAGCACCGATAACATTTTCTTCGGTTACCGGGGCGGCACGCTGGATCTCAATGGTAATAACCTCGGTTTTCGGGAAATAAACCACACCGACAGCGGCGCTGCACTCGTAAACAGAAATTCTACTGTGGCCTCCACCGTGATGCTGACGGGCTATTCTCCGGATGACATCGCGCTGAACCGCTGGAGTTCGACCAGAAAAGGCAACCCCGGAGATCTCTACCTCTATAACAACCCCTACAACCATAAAACAGAATATTTCCGACTGAAGACAGAATCTTATGGCTATTTCCCGACCAGTCAGACCAGTAATTCATCATGGGAATACATGGGCAACGATCGGGATCAAGCCGCGCTGGCGATAACGACAGAGCGTAATCGGCTGGTGTTCCGCGGTTTCCTGGGCGAGCGGGATAGCGCGAAGGCACAGGGCAAGCTCAATATCACCCTGGCCATGCCTGACGTCTCATCCGTGATGGCCCTGACGGGTGGAGCCAACGTCACGGGGGCCATGGACGTTAAGTCCGGGACGCTGCTGCTTTCCGGTCAGCCGGTTCCTCATGCAGGGGGAGTGGTATATGACGATGACTGGCAGACTGCCTCGTTCAGAGCGGACACGATCGACGTGCGGTCGGGTGCGGTACTTCAGGTCGGAACGTGGACGCAGGTCTATGCCGATATTAAAGCCGCCGATGGCGCGCAGGTGCTGCTGGGTTATCACGACGCCCAGGACGGTGGAACGCCGCTCTGGCGTTGTGCTGAGGTGATAAACACTGATACAGGCAGATGCAGTCAGGAGCCCCTTTCGCAGGAGGTGGCTGACGCACTGCCGGAGAGCACCGTCGAGGGCGATATTACCCTGGGCAGCGGTGCGCATCTTCAGCTTGGAAAAGTGGTCTGGCAGGGTAGTCTCGCCGGGCAGGCACAGAGCAGCATGAGCCTGGCGAGTACGTCCTTATGGCGAATGACAGACAGCAGTGTCGTCGACACGCTGGTTGCCGCGCCCGGAAGCCGCATCTCGACATTACCGCTTCAGGACAACACCTGGCATGCCAAAACGCTTACGGTCGACGCACTGCATGCCACGGGCACGCTGCTGAATCTTGGTCTGAATATCTCTGCCGGCACCGGCGATAAGGTGGTTATCACCAGCGAGGCAACCGGTCAAGGCAACATGCTCAATATCGTTCCGCTGGCCGAAGATGGGACGCTATTGCCGCCGAAGCAGGGTGCGGTATTTGCCGACGCGCCGGGAGGCACCGATCACAACTACTTCACCCTGGCTTCGCTTTCACGCGGTTTTACCCTCTATACGCCTGACTATCAGGTTAAGGATGAAAACAATCGAGTTCTCTGGGTGCTTGAACGCAAGCAGAATAACGATCCGGTGACACCGGTAGAGACGCCGACCGCTCCGGATGTCTCCGCGGCACCTGAAGAAACACCGGACGCCCCGGATATCCCGGCGGTTTCAGAAGAGAAACCTGTCACTTCCGCTGAGCCGGTGATACTGGAAGAAAAACCGGCCACATCGCAGACAGATACAGAAGACTCAACGGATGAACAAACGTATAAGACAGAAGATGTTAAACCAGGCTCCATCAATGACTGGTTTACCATTGAAGATAACCGGCCTCTGATTCATCACACGCGTGCACTAATGGCTTCACGGCAGTACCTGGTGAGTGAAGCCGTCAGCCAACTGTATAACCGGACGAACGTCCTGCACAACGCGCCTGAAGACGCTGGCTCGTGGGTCACCCTTGAACAACGTAAAGGCAATTTTCTGGGACTGGATGCCAGCCAGCAGACGCTGGCGCTGGGCTGGGATCGCCACGATGGAATCCAGGGCGGGGGAATCGGTGTCAGCTATACCCAGGGCAAAATAAAAGGGGCTGGTGATGAAAGCCACCGCATGGCGACGGCGGGAGCATACTATACCCGGGGATGGGGTAAAGGAGGGTTTGTTGACGTTTCGGGTCAGTATATGCACCTCCTCCAGGATATCACGCTCGATCCGCTGACGGGCATACAGGGGCAAAAACGCAACAGTCATATTCTGACAGGCGGAGTAAGAACAGGTTATCAGTTCGGTTTCTTCAGCGATGCACTGCAGCTCAAACCATTTGCTGGGGTAAGTACAGCGCATCTTTCGGGGTATTCCCTGCAGGGTGATAATGCTGACGTCAGACTCAGTTCCGCGACACCTTATTACGCAAGTGCAGGGCTGCAGTTGCAGAAGCGTGGTTTTGGCAAGAGTCTGGAAAACATTAACCTGACGGCCAGCATGGAGTATTTGTACTCGCCGGGTAAAAATGGTTCGCAGACAACACTCGCAGACCGGCAGTCAGTTCGCCACTACGCCTCCTGGTCTGACAACCGTTACCGTGTGAAAGTGGGGCTGGATGGAGATATCTCTCAGGATGTAATGGTCAGTGCAAAAGGTGAAACCAGCTTCGGTGGTGTCTTCAGGACGGATTACAGTGGTTCCGTCAATCTGATATACCGCTTCAGGTAACCAGGGAGCCGGCAGTAGGTTGGAGGGATGTCAGGCTTTAATCTTTTTCCTGACATGATTAGGTTTAATAAACCCTGCCGGTCCTGCTCACTGGATAGCGTATAACGTCTTCTTGTTTTAACCCCACAGGATCTATTCTGGTGAGACTATTTGCACCATACTGGTAAAGATCTATCCTCCCGCCAACCCTGTCAGGCCCTGCTGCGTAAACCGCCCGCAGTCCGGGTCAGAATACCGGAACAGATTGTAGTGCTGCCTTTCTCACGGTCCAGATATTGCCCCTGCATGCGCTGGTTCTGAGAATATCCTGATACCTTCTTCTCGTTTTCCCGCACCTGGTTATTGCGGTAGTCGTAATCCCAGTGGCACGGTAATGGGTGTTGGGTGTTGGGTGTTGGGTGTTGGGTGTTGGGTGTTGGGTGTTGGGTGTTGGGTGTTGGGTGTTGGGTGTTGGGTGTTGGGCATTGCGGGTAAAATCGTCCCGGCGATGCAATCGGCCAAGGCGGTCATACTCGTTGCGCGTGGTCAGCAACCCCTGAATACGGTTGGTCTCAAGGTGGAGGTCGTCGCGAATATACTGGCAGCTTATCAAAGGCAAGGGTGAGCAAGGTGCGAAAGAAGCTGGCAAGATGCGTGCGGAAGAGAAAGATTACATCGTTAAAGATGGCGATGTGATGAACTTCTTGTTTAACGTTTGATTTTTTTGCGTGTGATCTATCAATAGATAACTAGTTTGCCCGCTGGCCAAGTACCTCACCATCCACAGGGCATATGCCCTGCTTCATAAACATTAATTAATCTGTCAAAAAAGAAAGGCCCTTGCAGTAAAGAACTATACGCATCTTCAAGCAAATAATTCACAAGATCCCATTTTAGGTTCTCAATCATTGAGCTTTTCTCAAATTCTGGGAAAGTTATTTTGAGGATAATATCATTCTCCACAACTTTCTTAGCTTCTGTAACCAAAGAGTTCCAGCATTGATATTTGTTAGTATGTTTTTTTGCGAGATAACCCGTTATTTCATTACCAGCCTCCAAGGTGGCACTCTCCCATTCATCACTATTCAGCCCTTTTATAAATAAGCTAAGGGACTGAGCCTGGATAACACCAGTGAGTGTCGTTGCCACACCAAGATTAACAAACCAATTAATATTATTTAACCTATATGTTGCTAACTGGGATATCTTCATGTTTTAACCTGATTTATTCCACCAGGAATCCTAGGTACGTTCATACCACCAAGCGCGCCATGCTGATTTATAATAAAACCCTATGATTTGTGTCACAGAGTTTTATTAAGAATATGAATATCAAAACAACAGCGATCGAATTAAATAAATCGATTGAATTTTTAAGTATCCTTTAAGAAAGATCCTCATCTGCTACTAATCCGTTAACAAAGTTGGCAAATGAATTTGTCAGATATCTTTGAAGTTTTGTGTGATTCTCTTGCATAGTCAAATCTTCATCAAAAGAATCTGTAGCAAAATATACAATTGAGTAATTATCTAAATCCAGACAGAAGAAATTCCCTCCCCAATCATTTGCGAAAGGAAGCAGGTTTTTAGGAATCACTTCCCTATCCACCATGCTGATATAGCAACCGTCAATTAAAGATCCAGGATCATCATTTGTCTGACTATTATAAACAAACGGTTTAAACGCAGCCACCTCTACTGGCTCAAAATCTTCATCATCGTCCCACCAACTTTTCTCTGGCGTGCCACCATTGAATTGCAGATAATGTGAAACGAAATCATCAGGAAGAGTAAAAGATAATTTCTCTTCCGTTTTAGCAATATCTGCACGTCCAATCTTTTTTTCACAGTTACTGAAATGATTCATAGATTTATACCTCACTGGTGACAGTTTGCACGCAATTTTTTCGGGACACGCCCCTTCAACCAGCCTTTAGAATGAGAAACAGCAATGGCTTCTTGGGAACCATATTTTACACCAAAATATTTCTCGAATTGTGAGACTGAGCCTTTATGTGGGAAAGTAGCTTCATGCGCAGAAGTTTTTACTAATTGCATTGTTGTCCTTCCTGTGGCTGGGTCAAAATCATCGACATGATGCCATGTATATCCGGTTGCTTCGCTTTTAGAAATACCGGCTGCTTTGAAAGCCTCGGTGAAATCTCTATCTCGAGTTCCTTGCATTGTAATAGATACAATATTCTGTTTCGTTCCATTAATTGGGAAAAGATCTGGGCTTCCTGTAAAGTCGACTCCCTTTAATGCCAACCCCCACGGATCCACCCACCCCAGCGCATTCGGCGCATACTGGTAGAGGTTTATCCCCCCCGCCAGCCCTATCGGGTCCTGCTGCGTAAACCGCCCGCAGTCCGGGTCATAATACCGGAACAGATTGTAGTGCAGCCCTGTCTCACGGTCCAGGTATTGCCCCTGCATGCGCAGGTTCTGAGAATATCCTGATACCTGCGTCTCGCTTTCCCGCAGCAGCTTGCCCCATGCGCTGTTCACCCCTTCCCAGCGCACCTGCCCTTCGACATCCGTCATTCGCTCCGGCGTGCCGTTGGGCTGACAGTGGAACCAGAAGATCTCAGGCGCTTCCACGCCGTCAATACGCGCCAGCGGGTCGTAGCTGTCCTGATCGCTGTAGACGTAGGTCAACGGCACATCCCCGTGCACCTCCTGCAGCAGACGGAACCCTTCCCAGATAAACCGGGTGGTGACTGCCCTGCCCGTTGGCTGTCCGCTCAGCATCTGGCGGCGCGTTTTGCTGATGCGTCGTCCGAGCGGATCGTAGCGGAAGCTGACCTGCGTCTGCGGTTTGTTGCGGTCCCGCGGCTGGCTGATGACCTCCGTCAGGCGATGTTCACCGTCGTAGCGGTAGTGCCAGCGCGTCTGGCCGTTATCTTTCTCCACGGTGCGGCCGTGGATGTCATAACGCCAGCGAATGCCGTTCAACTGCATCAGGCGGTTGTGCGTGACCTTCTCAGCAGATCCTTCGAGCGGGTTACCGGCAACATCCCAGCGCCACTGCTCCTGTCCGGGCAGCGTGCCGTCCTGAACGAGCAGACGCCCGGCGCTGTCGTACTGCCAGCGGTACCAGCTGAACGGGTTATCGTCCTGCTCTTCCCGCACCAGGTTATTGCGGTAGTCGTAATCCCATCGGCGAGACCAGCGGCGCGGCGACGGGCGCTGGGCATTGCCGGTAAAGACGTCACGGCGATGCAGTCGCCCAAGACGATCGTATTCGCTGCGGGTGGTCAGCAGCCCCTGGGTGCGGCTGGTCTCGCGGTGGAGTTCATCGCGGGTAAAATCGGAGACCGACAGCTTATCAAGAGCAATGCTGAGCAGATGCCCGCTGCCGTAGTAGAACTGCTTTAACTCGCGGCCATCGGGCAGCGTGATGGAGGTGCAGTTACCCAGCGCGTCATACTCCCACGCCAGCTCGCCGTGCTCGCCCGCCTCGCGCGTGACGCGACCAAGCGCGTCATAGTCAAAGGCGAGCTCCTGCTCTGCCTCGGTGGTCCAGGCATCGGCTGAAAGCGCAGGATGCAGCCCTATCCGGCTTAAAAGCCCGGACGGAGTGTAGTGGTAGCGGGTCTGCCCTTCCGGCGTGGTGCGGGCGACCAGCTGGCCGCTCGCGCTCCAGGCGAAGGCGTGGGTGATGGCCTCCGGATGACCGGCGGCGAACGTGCGGGCTATCGTGCGCCCGCAGGCGTCGTAGCGATACTGCGAGGTTACGCCATCGAGCCCCACCTCTTCCAGCAGCAGCGAGTCCGCGCCCCAGCGGAACTGATACGCTTCGCCGTTTTCGTTTTCCAGGGCAATCAGACGCCCGCGGCTGTCCCAGCGGCGGCGCACCTCTTCGCCCTGGGTATTGCGGGTGGCAGTTAAGCGCCCTGCCTCATCGTATCTGAACTCACTTTCTTTACCGTCAGCGCCCGCATGCTTCACCGGCAGGCCACGTTCGTTCCATTTGAGCGATTCCGTCCAGCCTTCCGGGCGATCGAGCTGTACCGGACGCCCTGCAGCGTCGTAGCGATAGCGCGTCTCTTCACCGTCGGCGCTCATCTCGGCCACCAGCCAGCCCAGCGGATGATAGCGGTAGCGGGTAATACGCCCGGAACAGTCCGTCGCGCGAATAATCTGCCCGGCCTCGTTGTACTCCTGGTAGCGGCTGTTTCCGGCGGCATCGACCTCTTCAACGACCTGGCCGAACGCGTCCCGGCGCAGTTGCGTAGTCTGCCCTATCGGATCCACCACGCGCTTCAGCCCGTGATGTTCGTCGTACCAGAACCGGGTGGCGCTGCCGTCGGCTTCGATAATGGCCGCAGGAAGCGCGCGGTGCTCCAGCCAGGTGGTAGTGCGGGTATTGCCGTCGGCATCGATCTCCTGAACCCGGTTGCCCATTTCGTCGTAGACGAAGGTAACGGCGTTGCCGAGCGGATCGATGCGACGCGTCAGAAGTTCGTTGTCATCCCACTCGTAGCGCCAGTTTTCACCGCGCTCGTCAACGTAGCGGACAATCAGATTTTGCGCGTTCCAGTAGTGGCGACGCGTCTGACCGTCGTAGTGCTCGACGGTCGTCATCCCGGCGGCTAAATCGTAGCTAAAGCGGCAGCCATCGCCGGTGCTGGTGCGGTTTTCCACCACGCGCCAGTGGTCGAGTTTTTTCCAGCGGTATTCGCTCTCCAGACCACCCGGCATCCGGTGCCAGACCATCAACCCGTGCTCGTTATAGCGGTATTCACGCGTCACCACGCCGGAGGCATCCGTCGCGCTCGCCAGTTGGCCGCGCACATCGTAGCCCCACTGCATCAGCGGCCATGTCTGGTTGCCGTCGAAATGGCTGGCAGCGGTAACGCGCTGTGGGAATCGTGCGTCCTCATAACTCAGGGTGACGTCTATCGCCCGCGGCTCGTCGTGAAGACCGACCAGCCTGTCCTGCTCGTCCCACTCCGTCAGCAGTGCGTTGCCGTATTCGTCGCTGAGGGAGGCCAGACGCAGGATGGATGGATTCGCCCGGGTCGGTTTATACAGACGCCATACTGCGCCGTCATCGTCAGCAATCGCCACGTCGCCGTTCTCATTGCGGCGGATAATGATGCCTTCGCTGATGCTGTAAAACGCGCGGTCGACAGGCGGCAGCTCGAAGCTTAGCTCACGCCCGGTTTCGTCGAACCAGGTGGCATTGTTTTCTTCCAGCGTCAGATAGCTGTCAAAGGTGGTTGCCCAGCCAAAACCAAAAAGTCCTTCGCGGGTGGTCAGGCTGTTGTAGCTGCGCTGCCAGCGAAGCGGGAAGCGCCCCGGCAGCGAGAAATCGAGTTCGTCGTCGTCATTCAGCACCTTCACACCGGTGGCGGCGTGAACCGGGTGCGAGGAGCCAAACACGGCATTCACTGCCATATCGGCCAGCATCCCGCCGCCAGCCGCCGCCAGCGCACAGGGCATGTTTTTCAGGATCTTGCCCGGACGCCCGCGCAGCAGGGAGAGCGCAATCATCCCCAGCGCCAGACCCGGTGTTTTACCGCTTTTGATATCGCGGACCGTGAGCGTGTCCCCGCCGATGATCACGTTGGGGGAGACATCGTCGGAAACGGTGCCTTCGCAGGTGGTGCGATCTTTCGCGCGCACCGCGGGCTGCCCGTTGATGAAGACGCTTTTAGAGCCTTCCGCCAGATACTGCGGCCCGGAGTGCTTTTCGCACGCCACCTTGTCTTCTTCCAGCGGCGAGGTTCCCGCGGCGGCAGAGGCCACGCTCGGCTGCCACATTTCACTGCCAAACTGTCCGGCGGCGGAAAGCAGCATGCCCGCGTAATCTGCAAAGCTGCCCGGCGACTGCGGCTCAGGGGACGGTGTATCGGCAGGCGTCAACGTTCCTGCCGCACGTGCGGCGGGGATGGCGTTGGTCAGAACGTTATTCGAACCGGTGGTGATTTTACCCGCAGGCGACGGCGGGAAAAGTGCATTGCCTAATCCTTCCGCGGCGTTGCTGATATCGTCAGTGATCCCCGCCACGTTCGCCAGCACGCCACCGATAATCCCGCTTAACAGACAGCTGGATCCAACCGCCGCCACTCCCGCTGCGGCGGCTCCGGCACCGAGCAGTGGCGCGGCTGCCGTAGCCGCCAGCCCTACCGCCGCACCGATCACCGCATAGGCGGCACCTTCCGCCACAATGCTGGTGATGTCAGCAAAAATGCTGGAGTGAATAATCTCGTCGCCCTTACGGGCCGCGTTGTTATCGCTCATGCCTTACACATTCCGGTTGTCGTTTAGCGTCAGACTCTGCTTAAGCGCGCTCCAGCGCACCTCGTCCTCTTCGGTGAATGCTCTGAGTGCCGAGAGGGTAAAAATCATCAATACCGGTTTGCCCGGCGTCTCAACGGCCAGCTGTTTTTGCCACAAGCGCTGTCCATTACGGTCAAAGGTGGTCTCAACTTCCAGCCCGTTAATTTTTCCGTCAGGCCCGGCTTTTACGTTCCGGAATTCACTCTGGGCAATTTCACCCATCTGAGGGCGCAGCACATCCCACTGGCGGTGGAACTCTTGTTCGTAGTCGCTGCCATCCGGGATAACGCCGCGACTGACCACCACGGACAGCCCGCTTTCGTCATCGCGAATAATGTTCATGCTGTTATCCTGCCAGGCAGCAGGAAAAAGGGAAAACGAACCTTCCTGGAGGGTGTATTTCATAAGTGAACTCGGGATGATTAATATTGAGAGAAACAAGAAGGCCTATCCATGTAGGCCTTTTGGCTGGCTTTTTTATTTAAGCCACTGACCTGACTGTTCGACTAAAACATGGTTACCTTTGCTGACAACTAATTTCACGGGTGCATAATATTGATTAGTTGACCGTTGCAAAATGCATCGGATTGAATCTGGCAGCCCATTGCTGAATATCAGCATGAATAACCTGGCTATTATCAGATGACTGGTAATGGATAACGTCAGACTCCGGAACTACCCAGGCTGCAAAGATTTTGCCGTCAGGATTGATAACCAGTGCGGATGCGTTATCCTGGTAGAGATCCTTTAGCCAGCCTTCAACAAACAATCCGCCACCTATGGTGGTATGCGGTTCACCAAAGACATCAAAGTTATCAATAAAGGTCTGGTAATGATTTCCCAGCGTCTTCCTGAGATTGTCTGTCACTTCGCTGTCGTTAACGATGCGACTGACCGTATCGAGGTTATTGTATTGCGATAATTCAAGCGCCGACGACGTTTCAACAACGCCTGTCAATAAAGCCGTGAACAATACGACTGCCAAATATTTCTTGGTCATAAATCACTCTGAAGAACCATTTTCGTAATTCATTGTTATTTTCACAACCTTACTGTCTTTAACCTCAAAAGAGAGCAATTTCTTACCCAATTCATAGGAAACCCACTGCTCCCCGGAATCATTTTCAACCTGGCCACTACCATAAGCGTTATTAAGTTCATTTATTGTTGAACCAATATGGATCCCGCGGGCTGTTTTGCCATCCGCAGCAGTTAGCGTAATCTGCGACACAATATAATCATCAACACTTCTCTCGGCTTTATCCCACCAAAGATTGGAACTGAATATTTCTAAACCAGCCTTTTGATGCTGGAAGAATTTATAATTTGTTCCGTCAAAAGGAACTTCCCCGACAAAATGGCCGTCAATTGGCAACTCAACTTTACGTGCCACGTCATTAGTCCATCTGTCGCCCAATGCGACAGACTGTTTGTTTATTTGTACAGAAAAATCGGGATTTGCTAAAAGATTATGTGATGAATTTTCAACTTCTTTATTGATTTGAGCAGTCGCGGCATAACTGTTCAAGCTGCAGAGCACCAGAACCGAACATAAAACACTCAGAATTTTCTTACTCATAAGTTGATCCATTACTTAAACTTTGGAATATCATATGATAGGTTTGCCCCAGGGAAATTATCAAACATTTTCTTCATGTTTGATGTTTGGGCTACAGCCCAGTTGACATCAGTTGCATACTGATGTGTTCCTGGCGAAGCTGGGTTCCATCGCATCTTATAAAGATTGTTTTGGGCATAATCCGCATTATTAATATATTTTTCGGAAATCCATTTCGCACCACCATCTATCGCTTTTTCTGGCGAAGTCCATCCCATTTTATATGCGTAATTGGAACCTGTTTTAACGGCATTGCCATCTAGAGCGCCAATACCGTACATGTTATAAACTTTTACACCGTTCACCTCGACACCTTTTGCCAGTTCACTCGCTCCGTTACCTGTTTCGAGAGCGGAATGCGAGGCCAGGTAAACTTCACTGACATTGTATTTCTTTGCTGCATCAAGATATGTTTTTTCTTGACCTTCAAGTACGCCTTTCCCTTTCAGGAAGGAAGCCATATCACTTTCAGAAACACCTGATGAAGATGAGAGATCAAGGAACTGATATTTATCAGTTCCAGTATTGTAGTTATCCGGGTTTGCATATTTCTTAATATCATCCTCAGAGGCGTTAACAAAACCGCGTCGCGTCCACTTTTGAGGTTTAGCCTTTAAATTCTTTTGCTTATCCACCATGTCCTGCAACGAATAATCATATTCACTGGTTTTGTCTGTGCCAGTCGATGCAGCTGAATTGTTTTGCGCAGGTGCCGCTTTACCTGCGCCTCCGGCAACTCCCGCACCAGCAGATTTTTTAGCCTGATCCGGAGAGAAATACACCTGCACCGCCGCATCAATATCCCCTTTATGCCCCGCCCCCGGTGCCGTTGTGCCCGGCTTGGTTCCCGAGGTATTCAGGTGCAGCTTACCGCCCGTGGTGATATAACCATCCCCTTCCACGAAGAAGTTAAACTCTTTGCCGATCAGGTTAATCTTGCCGTTAGCATTCAGCTCAATGGCGCTTTCACCAGAGACCAGCCGCAGCTTCGTCCCGGAAGCGATGACATACTGTTCCACCGCCGCATCCAGCTTGCCTTTCCCCGTCAGGATTTCGGTACCACCTTTCACGGCCTGGGTTTGGTTCGCTTCCACGCGATGCAGTTCATTTTTCTTCACGTAATGGCTGCGCTCGCCGCCGACGCTGTGCGTTTCATCATTTTTAACGCTGGTGTCCATGTTCCGCTCGGCCTGGATCCACACCTGCTCTGCGCCCGCCTTGTCCTCAAAGCGCAGGGCGTTGGCGTTGTCGACGGAACCGTCTTTCGTGCGGCTCATAAAGCCCATCTGCGTCGCCGCAGCAGGCAGCGCCCACGGCGGCATGCTCGCTTCGTTGTACACGCGCCCGGTAATAATCGGACGGTCCGGATCGCCGTTGATAAAGTCCACCACCACCTCGTCGCCCACGCGCGGGATCTGCACCCCGCCGTAGCCCTGCCCGGCCCAGGCGCTCGACACGCGCACCCAGCACGAGCTGGTGTCATCGCCCTTCGCCAGGCGGTCCCAGTGGAACTTCACCTTCACCCGGCCATATTTGTCCGTCCAGATACTCTCCCCCTGCGGCCCCACCACTTTCGCGGTCTGCGGGCCGTAGGTGCGCGGCCACGCGGTGGTCTGTGCCGGACGGTACACCACCGCCGACGGGATCACCGTGAAATCGGTGCGGTGAATGGTCTCCCCCTCGCCGCTGGCGTAGCGGTTCTCTTCGAGGTGGTAACCCGCTGCCGTCACCAGATACTCCCCGTTGTCGCTGAAGAACGGCGCGTTGGTTAACGTGAAGGTGTGCCCCGGCGCAATCCCCGCCGCCGTCGCGGTGGCCTGAATCTGCTGATGCTCAACCTGCCAGCGCTCCTGACGAATACGGGCATAGAACTCCCCGTGCCCTTTATCCACAAAGCGCCCCGGCCAGTCGTATACGTCGATGCTCCCCGGCTTCGGCGACGCCGGGTTCTGCTGGGCCTGGAACAGCCACGCGTTCGGCTTGCGGAAGTCATAGTCGTCGAGGCTGTAAATCCCCGGCGTCACGCTGTCCTCCAGCGCCCACTGGCTGATGCCCTCCTCATCCGTACTGCCGCCGGACGGCGTCTGGTGGTAAGGAATGACCTCATAGCCGCTGAACGGCTGATGCTGCGTCGCGGCGTCGGTGAGCACCAGGGTGTGTTTGTCCGCCTCATGGCGGAAGTGATACGCAATCCCCTCCAGCTCCATCAGGCGGCTGATGAAGTCCAGGCTCGACTCCTGATACTGCACGCAGTAGTCCCACACCCGGTAGCTGCCGGTGAGTTTATCCTCAACGTTGACCTGATGCTCACCCAGCAGGGTTTTCACAATCTGCGGTACCGTCTGCCCCTGGAAGATACGCAGGTTACGGTCGCGCTTCATCGGCCACAGGTCGGGCTCCACCGTCAGCTGGTACACCGCATAGCGGGTGCCCGTCAGCTCAACGGCGCTGACCGCCACGCGGGTAATCTTGCCGTTAACATAGCGGGAGGTCAGCAGGTTCTGCGTCGGGATGGTCACCGTGACCGGCTGGCCCAGCAGCTTGCTGCGGTCAATGCGCGCGTCCGTGCCGAGCACGGTCAGCGTCAGCGCGAACGACTCGGACATCGCCTCGCGGCCCGTCAGTTTCCAGAACAGAAGCCCCTCCACCGGGAGCTGAACGGTAATTCGGTTGAGCATAATCTTTATTCCATCTAGCTTATGCGATTCAGAAAAGAGGTTCGCATCTGTGACTGAGCGTAATTCTAAGGGTTCACCAACCAGGTGCCCGGCTTGGTGATATCCAGCGTCTGGCCACGCGTTCTTCCGTTGCCCTGCAGTTCAATCTTCACCTCACCGGCTGGCAGCTTGAGCGATGCATAGCCGTTTGTCGCCGGACGCAGCGCTTTTGGCTCGCCGTTTACTTTCAGCGTTTCACCGTCGAGGATGCGGATATAGACCAACGCAACAGGGCTCTCGACAGGCGGTGGAGTCTGTTGCGCCGTCGCCTGCTCGTTAACCTTCGCCGTTTCTGGCTTCACGTCTGGCGTGTTCGCGGCGGTTTCAGTCGGACGCGTCTCTGCCGGTGCCTGTGCGGTTTGCTCAGGTGCATCATTACCGCCGCTGAACAGCATCGCCCCGGCGACAACGCCCACCAGCACGCCTGCGGCAACCATGCCCGGGATCTTGTAGCGACGCCAGTCGAGTAGCGAAGCCGGTTTTTCTTCCTCCACCGGTACCAGCATCGTGCCAGGCTTTTTCGCCGTCAGCACATCGTTGATACCGGCGACCGGCATCTCTATCAGCGCAGCGAACTCGTCGATTGACTGCGGACGGTCCTCCATGTGCAGCGCCAGCGCGCGGTCGATGGCCTGCAGCAGCGGAATGGAATAGCCCTGCGGCATGATTTCCACCAGCGGTTTGCAGGTATCCTGAATAGAGCGCACCACGCTGACCGGCGGCGGAGACCCCACAATCAGGGTACGCAGCACGGCGCCGAGGGCGTAAATATCCGTCCACGGACCCTGCTCGCTTTCGTTGTCATCGGTGTACTGCTCAATCGGCGCAAAGCCCGGGCGCAGCATGGTTTCCGTTTCGTCGGACAGGTTACCGATGGTGCGGCGCGCCGAGCCGAAATCGAGCAGCACCGGCAGGCCGTTATCCTGGATCTGAATGTTATCCAGAGAGATGTCGCGGTGCAGGTAGCCTTCGTCGTGGATGGTCTTGATCGCACCAAACAGCATCGGCAGCGTGCGGCGGATCCAGGCTTCGTTGATCAGCTCCGGTTTTTCTTCGCGCAGGCGTGAAAGCGTGGTGCCGCTGTAAAACAGCGTCCCCATGTAGGCTGTGTCGTTTTGCACCCAGAAGCGCAGGACGTGCAGCAGGTTCGGGTGGTTAAAGCGCGCCAGCAGACGGGCTTCCTGAATGAAGCTGTTCAGGCCCGCGGAAAACGCCTTGCCAAAGCGCTCGCTGCGCAGCACCAGGGTCATGTCGTCGCCGCGTACGGCGAGCGAGGAAGGCATAAATTCTTTGATAGCGATAGTGCGTTCGAGCTGGTGATCCCACGCGCGATAGACGATGCCAAAACCGCCGCCGCCGATCACCTCTTTGATTTCAAACTCGTTGAAGCGGTACCCGACCGGGAGCGCGTTTGGGACAGTCCGATTGTTATCATTATCCGTCATCTTTTACAGTTCTCTTGATGATTATTACGCGGCAAACTGACAGTGAAACTCGCCCTGCTCGCAGGTGACGTGCAGACGTCGGTACTGCTCGTCGCTGCGGCTGGCGGTAAGTAAGATCTGACTCATCTGAGGCAGTAAGGTGTTGGTCAGAATAGCGTCCACCATGCGGCCACCGGACTCCACCTCGGTACAACGCTGAACAATCTGTTCCACCACGCTGTCGTCAAACTCAGAAATAATGCTGTGATTCTCTTCCAGACGACGCTGAATGCGCTTGAGCTGCAGGCGAACAATCTGCCCCAGCATCTCGTCGCTGAGCGGGTAGTACGGCACCACCAGCAGACGGCCCAGCAGTGCCGGTGGGAATACCTCCAGCAGCGGCTGGCGCAGGGCGCCGCTCAGGGCGTCCGGCTCCGGCATCAGCTCCGGATCGGCACACATGGCGCTAATCAGCTCGGTGCCAACGTTAGAGGTGAGAATAATTATGGTGTTACGGAAATCAATGTGGCGCCCCTCGCCGTCTTCCATCCAGCCTTTATCAAAGACCTGGAAGAAGATTTCGTGGACGTCCGGGTGCGCTTTTTCAATTTCGTCCAGCAGCACCACGCTATACGGGCGGCGGCGCACGGCCTCGGTTAACACGCCGCCTTCACCATACCCTACGTACCCCGGAGGCGCACCTTTTAAGGTGGAAACGGTATGCGCTTCCTGGAACTCACTCATGTTGATGGTGATAACGTTCTGCTCGCCACCGTACAGGGATTCGGCGAGCGCCAGCGCCGTTTCGGTTTTACCGACGCCGGACGGGCCGCACAGCATAAAGACACCCACCGGTTTGTTGGGATCGTCGAGCTTCGCCCGCGAGGTTTTCACACGGCGGGCAATGAGATCCAGACCGTGACGCTGGCCGATAACGCGCTGGTTCAGCGTGTCGGCGAGGTTGAGCACCGCGTCGATCTCGTTTTTCACCATCCGGCCCAGCGGGATCCCGGTCCAGTCAGAGACCACCGCGGCAACCACGTTTTCATCCACCGCCGCAAACAGCAGCGGTTCATCACTCTGTAAGGCGTTCAGTGCCTGCTGCTGCTCCACCAGCTGGCTACGCAGCACAGCGGTATCTTCATCTCCCGCCGCGAACAGTGCGGCGCGCAGGCGGATAATCTCCTGCACCAGGCTGCGTTCTTCTTCCCAGCGCTGGGCCAGGGCTTCGCGTTTTGTTTCATACGCATCGCGTTCGGCGAGTAAAGCCGTCACGCGATGGGCGTCACCGGCACCGACGCGCGCTTCACGTTCAGCTATCTCAATTTCCACGTCCAGCGCGGCAAGGTGGCGCAGGCAGTCTTCCAGCTGCGCAGGGGGCGCGCTCTGGCTGACCGCGACGCGGGCGCAGGCGGTATCGAGCAGCGCAACGGCTTTATCCGGCAGCTGACGCGCCGGGATGTAGCGATGGGACAGCTTTACCGCCGCGCTGACCGCTTCGTCGAGCAGCAGCACCTGGTGGTGCGTCTCCAGCGGCGACACGGTGCTGCGCAGCATCAGAATGGCTTTTGCTTCGTCCGGCTCGTGAACCTGCACCGTCTGGAAACGACGGGTCAGCGCCGGATCTTTCTCGATGTACTTTTTATATTCCGCCCAGGTAGTGGCCCCGATGGTGCGCAGCTGACCGCGCGCCAGCGCGGGCTTCAGCAGGTTCGCCGCATCGCCGGTGCCCTGCTGGCCGCCCGCGCCAATCAGGGTGTGGATCTCATCGATAAACAGAATGATCGGCGTGGCGCTGGACTGCACTTCATTGATTAACGCCTGCAGCCGGGCTTCGAACTCGCCTTTCATGCCCGCGCCTGCCTGCAGCATGCCGATATCCAGCAGCCACAGCTGAATATTTTGCAGCGGCTCCGGCACGTCGCCGTCGGCGATACGCAGTGCCAGCCCTTCCACCACCGCCGTTTTGCCGACCCCGGCTTCCCCGGTCAACAGCGGGTTGTTCTGGCGACGGCGCATCAGAATATCCACCATCTGGCGGATCTCCTCGTCGCGCCCGACCACCGGGTCAATCTTCCCATCGCGGGCACGCGCGGTCAGGTCCTGGCCGTACTGGGCCAGCGTCCCCTGCGCCGCCGGTACCGCACCCGCCGGTGCGTCGACGGCGGCAGCGGCCTGCTGCGTCTCTTTGCTGTTGGCACAGATGGCATCGAACTGCTCAATCAGCACCTCGACGTTAAGGCGGGTGAACTGCGCCGAGATGCTTTTCAGCACATTGGCCAGATTCCAGGTTTTAAGCATGCCGATCAGCAAATGGCCGCCGCGAATACGGCTAACGCCAAACTTCAGCGAGCCAAAGACCCAGGCGCGCTCTACGGCGCTGTCGATATGTTCAGAGAGATCGGAAACTGAACTGGCACCACGCGGAAGGACATCCAGCGCCGCAACGATATCGCGCGTCAGCTGCTGTTCATCGAGGGCAAAGTGGCGGATGATCTGCTGCAGATCGCCATCCTGCTGCTGCATCAGCTGATGCAGCCAGTGCACCAGCTCAACATACGGGTTGCCGCGCAGCTTGCAGAACGCAGTCGCGCTTTCCAGAGAGGTAAATAGCAGCGTATCCAGTTTGCCGAAAAGCACGGCACGGCTTATTTCTGACATGTTCGGTTCCGTTGATAACAATGCGTTAGAAAAATTATCGCTCTGCGCGATACACCAGATCGCCACGCGGGACAGGCTGCGACTGAAGACCCAGCCAGGTGTTATAGCCTAATCGCCCGGCGCTGCCGAGCGTGGTGCCCTGCACCGCGTCTTCACGCAGGATCACCCGTGTTTCCCATTCAAACTCCACCCCGGCGTACTGACGTACCCAGTCGCGCAGCTCGGTGACCCACGCTTCACCCGGCAGAAAACGGTTGTACTCCTCCGCGCTCAGCGGGCCAATCTCGATGCGAAACTTATGCTGCACGTCTCGCACCGCAACGCCGAGAAAAGCGGACTCACCCATGCGCGGCATGCGCCGTCCTGCGCCAAGCTGCGCCTGCTCGCGCGTGGAGAGCGGCATCCACTGCGGCACGTTGCTGACCAGTTTGACCGGCGCATTAAAATAGTTGCGCAGGATCTTCTCCAGCCCCTCCGGATCCCGCCCGTGACGGGTCAGATGTCCGGCGTGGGTAAAGCGGGCATGCGAACTCAGGCTGCCTTTGTTCATCTGCCCCGGCTGCCCCATGCCAATCAGCGACGCCAGGTAGCCCTCAAAGCGCCTGTTATCGGCGCGATCCAGAGAGACAGCCGGTTGCGCATCCGCCCAGGCGCGGTAAAACAGCAGCGCAAGGCGGTGATGGAACAGATCGGCAAACGCGCTGAGGCTGGTGTCCTGATGATGATAAATACGCTCGCGGGCGTATTCGGTCATGTGGACCGGCAGCGGGCCGTTCGGGCCAAACAGGCCGAAGCTGAGGATAGAGACCTCATGCAGCCCGCTCTCTTCCCGCTGACGGACCTGGGCCAGCGTCGACGGTGCAAAACTCATCGACGGCTGCTGGCCGATGCGCAGCGGCTCAAATTTCGGCAGCGGCGCACGCCCCAGCGGGTAGCGCTCGCCGCCCTGGGCATCAATGCGCCTTAACAGCTGAAACAGATCGTAGCGCCAGGGGGTCTCACGGACCCCGCGCCAGAACGCATCCGGCAGCCGGGTCAGGCGATGCACGCGCAGCGGTGCAGTGGCAGCGTCACTCATATCAGCGCCCTTTTACCCATGCGCGGCGCCCAGTAGCCAATCTCGCCGCGCTGCTGACTTTTCAGGGTGAACTCCGTAAAGCTGTTGATGGACACCAGACGGGCAAAGAGACGCTCCATCACGCTGCCAAAGAGCCACGGACTGGCGCCGGAAAAGGCTCGCTCATCTACCGTCAGAGTAATACCGATCCCGCGGGCGAAAACGACCGGGCCGGGTTCAGGCACGCGGCGGTGAACCGGCTCCAGCACGCAGTGGCGTACCCCCTCCACCTGACGCGCAACGGGCGTTTCTGCCAGGTTGGCGTACAGCCCTAACAGCTGGCGTAGCGCGGCCGCACCCTCTTCGTTTTCGCTGTCCATCAGGCTGAGGTAGTTCATCTGCAGCTGGCTGATGAGCCGCCAGGTGCTGAACCCTTCTGCCAGCGCCGGACGCGGCGGCGTCGGCCCTTTACGCAGGGTGAGTGATTTCACCGGCATGGAATCGGCCATAATGAACTGCCCGAGCTCCTGTTGCAGCATCAGCGGCAGATCGCGGCTGGTGCAGAGCACCTCGGCAGAGATATAGCGCAGGTTTTCCTGCCAGGGGGCATGCTGTTCATCCACCAGCGAGACGAAGACCTCCGAGCCGATATAGCCGGTTCGGGTACCGTAGCGCAGGGCGTGCTCGGAAAGCACGCGCTGTTCACGACGCAGGGAAAAATAGGCCCCGTAATTGCCCGCGTCGCCGCTCCAGGTGCTCCAGAATGGACGAAACGTCTGGTCATCACGCTGACCATCCGCGCTGCCATAGATTTTTTTAACCGCGTAAATTTCATAATCCAGCGGACGAATGTTATCGACCACCAGATGGTATTCATGCTGGCCTTCATTCAGCTTCTGACGCGCCGCGACCTTTGGGAACAGGTTGATGACCGGCGTACAGTGCAGCGCCAGATGGCTGGCATCGACCACGCGCTCCAGCTGTTCATCCGACTTATCCAGCAAAATAAAGATGTCGAAGGCTTTTTCGCCTTCACAGCGCTGGATAAGCGTGCTCAGACCGCTCAGGCTAATGAAGCGGAAACGGGCCGGAAACGCGAAATACTCCTGCAGCAGTCGATAGCCGTCAAAGTTACGCAGATCGTCCGGAAGCAGCGCCTGGTCAGGCTCAAAGCCCTCCTGGCGCAGCGCATCCGACGCCAGCAGCTGTCGCTGCGGCTGCGGGCTGACCGTCTGACAGACGATCCCGGCGTGGTGCTCCATCACCAGTTCCAGCAGCTTCAGTGCTTCAATGTCCGGACCGCCGAGGAAAAACTCCAGGCGGTCGAAATCCAGGTGCCCAAGGTTTTGCGGGCCGTCGCAGGCGATGCGGATCCGTAAAGCGCTGTTGATCCCCCGCTGGCTCAACCCCAGCTGCGCCAGCGGCAGGTCAGCAGGCACGCCGCCCAGCTCGACCTTGTCGATTTTCAGCGGGAGCAGGTTGACCTCGTGCGCCGTGGTATAGCTGCAGGTCACGCCGGTTTTTTTCAGCGCCAGGCTATCCATCATGGTACCGCGCGGCACAATGAAGCCCTTGCTCAGGTCGCCCCGGCTGCTGTCGGGCTCAATCTCAGCGATCGCCATCGACGGCGTGGGCGCGAGATAGTTAGGCGCAATCATCTCCAGCAGACGCTGGGAGAAGCGCGGAAACTCCGCGTCCATTTTCATCTGCACGCGGGAGGTCAGGAAGGCGAAGCCCTCCATCAGACGTTCGGTATACGGGTCCGCCACTTCGATGCCGCGCATGCCCAGCCGTCCGGCGACCTTAGGATAGCGTTCGGCAAACTCGGCCCCCATTTCGCGCAGGTAGGCCAGCTCACGGTTGTAGTATTCGAGCAGTTTACTTTCCATGATTACCCCGCATCTTTCAGTTCAAAATGGCCGTTTTCCAGATCGACATCGGTACGAAACAGAAACTCCAGCGGGTACGGCACACACCACAGACGCCCTTTGATCTCGATGGAGAGCACGTTGTGCAGATCCAGCGAGGAGGTATCCGACACGCAGCGGACCTGCAGCCCCTGCGGCAAAATGCGCGGCTCAAAATTGATGATGGCCTCGGTGAGCTTGCGCTGGATATCGTGCCATTCGATATCCGACATTCTTTTCCCGGCCAGCGGCGCGACGCCGAAGTTGACCACCGAGCGGTTCACGTGCGGCAAGGCGCTCAAATCGCCGGAGGCATCGTGGTTGATGGTGTTAAACAGCCACTGCAGATCCCGCAGGACATTGCGTCGCAGGGCGGCGTGGGTGATCAGATTGCTGTTGGCCGACTCGCGTTTTTTTTCCGGGTCGTTATCGGTGAGACGATCCAGCAGCGAGGGCTGCATTTTGTCACGCGCCCCCACCTTCTCCTGCTTGCTGCGGGCTTGCCAGCCGCTGCGCAGCAGATCGCCTTCGCCAGCGGGATTACTCATCAGCTCCATCCGTCGCAAACGTCACGAGGCTTAACGACAGCAGCGGGCTTTCGCTTTGCTCGCTCAGCCAGGCTTTCTGGCCCATCCCTTCGTAAAGGGTGCCGTCTTCGTCGAGCGGCTGCCATTCCGTGGTGCGGCCAAGTTTGACCGCATCAGTAGCTTCGGCAGCAAAAGGATAACGCGCCGGGATCTGACACACCTGCTCCGTACCATCGGTCAGGCGCACCAGCGCGTGACGCCAGACCAGATCGGTCACGCTGGCGGGAGCCTGGAAACGGATCTCCGCGATAGCGCTAAACGGCAGCCAGAAATAGCGGCCGTTGACGATGGTTTCGCAGACCGGGCCGAGACGGGCATCGCCATCCATCAGCCAGTCAAAGGCCTGCGTCTCCTCGTTTTCGAGGGCGATGCGGCCTGGGTTTACCTGAGCCTGTTCAAGGGCTTCCAGACGCAGCGCCCGGGCGCGCTCGCCCTCCTCGCTCAGCGCCGCGGCAAGGGTAGTCAGCCACGGCCACTGGGTTTCAGGCATGGCCGGACGCGCCTGTCCCGCCATCACCTTCGCGCGTTGCAGCTCACCCTGAATGGATTGCTCCAGCAGCGTGACGGTGGGCTTCGCCTGAGGCTTGAGCGCCAGCCAGCTTTTCAGCTGGGTCAGTGCACGCGTCCAGTTGCCGCTGAGGGTTAAAAACTGCACGAACGCAGCGCGGAGATCGGCATCCGCCGGACGGGCTTTGATTTCAGCTTCAAGCCGCGCCAGCGCATCGTTGAGCGACTCGCCCGCCAGGTGTTGATAGAGCGTATTCATAGCCATTCCTTAATTCGCCGCGCGCCATGCGCCGACGGCCGGATCGCGCAGCTGAGGACGCAGGGTGTCAATCAACACGATATTCAGCGGAGTGCCAGGTGCGACCCAGGCGCTCCACGTTTTTTTCACCGCCGCGATACGCGCCTGCAGTTTTGCATCATCGCTGGCGATTTCACGGGAAATCTCCACCGCTACGGTGCCGTTGCTCTTCCAGCTGTTCAGGGTGTTATCGTAAGGCAGGATCATCCAGCTCTGGTCGCTGTTTGGGGTGCTGAATACCATGCGCTCTTTGTTGACGGAGGTGATCAGCGCGTTTTCAGGATCGGCGCTTTGATTCAGTCCGGTCACCGGGAAGCCATGGATGTACGTCACCGCCATCTCTTTCTGTCCGCCGTTGCGGGACTGCGAAACAACGGTGTGTCCGCTCAGCCAGCTGCCGTTACCGCAGCGGGTGGTGTCAGAATCCGGAATAAAGAGCGCCGGTGCGGAAGCGCCCCCTTCCCAGAAGGTCCGCAGGTGGCAGCCGTCCTGCAGGGTAAATTCCTGCCACGGCGTACGGTCTGCAGCGACAGTGCGGGATGCAGCGTTCTGGTCTGGCGGCAGTAACGCGCCGCTGGCTGGGGTTGCGGTGACGGTCGCAGCAGGCGCGGCCTGCTCCTGTTTCACCACCAGCGCCCAGTCCTGCGCTTTGCCTGCCGTGCCCTGCGCCAGCGTGGTACCCGCCGGATCGTTGAGCGTCCAGCTAAGTTTATTCACTTTGCTGCACTGGTGTTCCAGCAGTGAGCCAAGACGCGGCACAAAGTTCTCCAGCACGGAGACGTCTTTCTTGCCGTTTGCCACAATGCGCAGCGCCACCTCAGGCTTACACCAGCTCTGCGGCGTGTTGTCTTTGATGTTGTCGATCCAGATATCCAGCTTCTGCGCAGGAGACTGCACGATGCGGAAATTCTCAGCCTGCGCGGTGGAGGTGACCGCCAGAAGTGCCAAACCCGATAGCCAAAGTTTCATATCGTTCCTTGTGTGTCTAATCAGTTCCGCAGGGAAGAAATTGTGCTGCGTCAGAGAGAGTGTGCAGCAAAGTGGTGTCCTGAGGGTTGCCCATCCATACCGCCAGGGCAGTATAGTTATCCTGAGCATTCCCTTCCTGTTCGCCATTCTTTTGAATGATTTGGTTCATTAAGGTCAGCCACTCCTGCGGCGTATTGACCATATGCAGCGACTGCTTCATTTGCTCTTCGCTCACGCCGTGCCAGAAACCGTCGGTGCAGAGTAAGAATGCATCGCCGTCTTCAACCTGCACCACGTCGCTGTAGCTCGCTTCCGGCCCGCCGTTTTCAATCCCCAGCGCCAGATAGAGCAAATTGCTGTTCAGGTTGTCGGTCTGGTGCCCGGCATCTTTCATCTGCTGCACGAGGCTGTGGTCGGTGGTCACATGCCACAACCATCCCCGGCGAAACAGGTACAGGCGGCTGTCTCCGGCATGCGCCCAGTAGGCCAGCCCGTAATCGCGGTCAATGAACAGGCTGACCAGCGTCGTGCCCATCCGGCGATAGTCCTGCACGGCCTGCTGTTCGCTGAGGATAGTGCGGTTCGCCGTCTGTACGTAGTCTCGGATATGCTGCGCATTAAGATGTTTGTCGCCATCGAAACGGGAGATAATGCTGTTGCGGGCCAGCTCGGCAGCCATCTCACCGCCCGGCAGGCCCGCGATGCCGTCGCAGACGACAAAGCAGGCTGAACGTTCCCCTATGGTTTCTCCCGTCTGATCCTGGTTGCTGGCGCGCGTCCCCTGGCGGGAGAGAGAAGCCGTTGCGATATTCATTTGTCTTCCGATCCGCTCTGTGAGTCTTTGTACTGATTCACCTCCATGTCATACGCATGAAGGAAGGCCTCGCCGAACAGGGTGTGGAAGTCATCCTCAATCTCGCCAGCCGTCTCGCCATAGCTGCGAACAAAATAGTCCCACAGGGCGGCTTTGCGGCTGCCCGGCAGCGCCAGACGAGAGGTCATCCCATTCTGCTTCGCCTGCTCTTCCAGCTGTTCCGGGTTAAAGGACTGTAGCATCGCGGCAATAATGGCGCGGATACCGGAGATCATGCCCAGCTGGTGCGCCTGCAGATCGATCAGCGCGTCGCGCACCGATTTTGTTGGCGGCATAAAGCCCGGCATCGGGGTGCCGAACATCTGGATCAGCACGGTTTTTCCGGTCGGTAACAGCTTGAACGGGTTGTTGGCATCGTCCAGCACCATGGTCATATCGGCTTTCACGCCACGCTTGAGGATGGAGCGCGAGGAGAGCAGCGCCACGGTTCCCTGAGAGAACATGCCGAGGATCTGCCCCAGCTGACGCATATTTTCACGGTCAAACTGCGGGACGGGCTGCATTTCGCTCAGACCCATACCTTCCAGCAGCGCCTCCAGCAGTTCACCCTGCAACACTTCGCCCTTCTCACCGTTGTTCGCCGTGGCGGTTGGGGAGGCGGCGTTATTGACCGGGTCGATGCGCAGACGGCCCTTCGGGGTCTGAGCGCTGCTGCGCGCAACGGCCTGTGGCGTTGGCATGGTGAAGCCTGCGTAATCCGATCGTGCGGGCTCTTCTTCAGCACGCGGTTCTTCCTGCGGCTCAGGGGCGAACAGCGGAGAATCGGCCAGCACGTCCTCTGCCTGCTCAGGTTCCGGCACTGGCGCTGGCTTTTCGTCAAGAATGTCATCCGGATGGGTTAATGGCGCGCCGCCCATCAGCCCGAGCGGGTCGTCATGACGCGCGGCTGGCGCGCTGGCCTTACCGCCAAACAGGGCTAGCGGATCGAGCTCATCCGTCGCCTCTTCTTCTGGCTTAACGGGGTTCGTCTCGCCCGGCGGCACCAGCGTTGACGGGGTGACGTCGTCAAAAATACTCTCCTTTTTGAACAACGCTTCGTCGCTGAACAGCGCGTCCGGGTCGACATTCTTACGCTCAAGCTTTGGATCGCTGTCGTTGAACATCGCCAGAGGATCTTCAGCGTTACGCTCCGGGGCCGCAGGCTGGGAGAAGGGATCGTGCGATGCAGCAGGCTGCGGTTTTGTGCGGTTGCTGGAGATGCTGTCGGAGATGGAGAACTCCTGCATGAGGCTATCCCAGATTTCCGTTGGCACGGCGGTCGGCTCGGCTTTCCCACGCGGTGCGGCACTCGCCGGTTTCGGTTGCGGAGCGGGCGCGGGTGCGACTGTCGGACGCGCCTGCTGGTGCAGGCTGGCCGCCATACGGCTCACGGGCTGGGTATCGTGGATCAATTCTGTCACTTCGATACGGTAGTCATCAATACCGAGAATGTCGCCATCCTGCAGTTCAACCTGACGCCCTCGCTCCAGCGGAATGTCATTTAATACCACGCGGGTGACGCTGCCACGGTTGGTCACGCGGCATTCGCCCTGGGCGTCAACGTGAACAATGGCCTGCAGACGAGAGATGGTGCGGTCATTATCCGGCAACACCAGATTGTTATCCGTACCGCGCCCAATGGTGCCGCCCGGGGCGTAAAAATCACAGCTGCTTTGCGGCGGCTGATGACCGGGTTTCGTAGAAATAATCGTGAATCGCATGGCGTATTCCTGCTGGTATGATTAGCGCTCAAACGCTGCCGCTCTCGGGGCGAGAACGGCGGCGTTTGGGGCCGATTCCATCTGTTCTATTCTGGCGTTTTGAGCGGACGAATCGCGTCGCTATTGGCGATTAAGTTGCACTTCAATACCTGATAATGACCCGGTTCAGTACCGCCTACTTTCTCTTTCAGTAAAGAAACAATCACCTTGTCGGCTTTTTCAAAATTCTCAGCAGGGAGATTGCTTGCTTCGAGCCAGGCGGCGGCACTGGCCTCTGCATCAGCTTTCAGGGCTTTGCTGTCCGCAATCTTACCGATACACCGGTTTTGTACCCAGTTTTCAAAAATTTGTTGCTGAGAAAAAGCACTAACATCAGGCAGCGCTTGGGCATAAACAACAGAGGCATTTAATGCCAACACGAGCAGCAGTAAACGTTTCATTTCAGGCTCCAGAATGTTGCGTTGGTACGTGCCCGGTAAACAGTAGTCATCAATGCCGAGAATATCGGCATCCGCCCGGGGCGTGAACCGCAGCATTTGGGGTTAACACATTCTATTCAGTCTGCGTAAGCTTAAACTGGCCTGAAGGACCTTCTTGTAAGGTGAAACGGGCCGCATAGCGAATAGAATCATTTTTCCCAGACACCTTCAGGGCAACATCATATTCTCCGGCTTGCCACGCAATCCCCTTCCACTGGTGACACTGTTGGGTCGTTAACGTCACCTCAGGGCTAAACGTTGATGGCGGCGATATCGCTTTCCATTCATTTCCCGCGCGTTTCATTATGGTGGGCGAATGACTGGTAACAGGCGCGTCTAACCCGGCGTTAGCAGGGATAGCAAAGCAGGGTTCGTTGTTCTTTAGCGTAACCGAAAGCGACTGATATTGTGCTGGATGAGAAACACAGGCGCTCACCGTTAATGCGATTGCTACAACACTGAGTAACTGTTTCATAACCATACCCGCCGGTCTTTAGGATTTTGAATAAACAACGATAATACCTGCAGGTATTTATCCTTCAGGTCGGGTCCGATAATCCCCTCAAACCCTGCAATGTTTCGGAAATCACCCAAGCCGTAATTTATCAGATAATAAAAATCTGAAATGATAGAAGCCTGCTGCTCCATACCAAAGTCCGACAGTTTTTTATCCGCGGGCAAAGAATAATTATAACTTGCTGCCCAACTGAATGCGCCTCGGGTTCGAACATTCATTCCAATTTGATGCTGCAATACATGCACCATTTCGTGAATAAACCAGTGTTTATATCGCGGAACCTCTATCGAGAAGTCATCCCGATAATGCGGCTCGCGGAAATAGAGCTCACCATTAGGAGTCATCGCGACATCTGTCGACTGCATATTAAATGGCAAATAGCTTTTATTATGGACTTTAACTTCTGAGTACTTTATTGCGTCACCAAAAACCGAGCGCGCCAATGCTATTTCGCCAATGGTGAGAGGACGGGTGCCTCCTTCCTGCAAGCTTGCCATGCTATCTTCCTTCCCGGTTGATAATGACCGGGGAAAACTCCCCGGCCACATACGCAATTACGCTTCTTTGTTCTCTTTGATGTTCCAGCCAGCGCTGCTTTCAGCACCTTTACCACCAGACGTGGTCTGCTCCCAGTACTGCTGTTTCACTTTCGCAGCCTGGAATGCATAGGTCACACCAACGGTATCGCCGTTGTCTGCACCGGTGTACTGAACAGAGGTGACCAGCACATCTTCCAGCGTGATGCGGGAGTATTCCACCTGCTGGCCGCCGGCTTTACAGACGGAGAGCTCAACTTTAGTCAGGTGTTTACCGCTGGCGCAGTGTTTCAGGATAGCGGTGGTGGATTTGTCGATCAGCGCGTTAACGTGCAGGTCGTTAAAGTTCACTTTACCGGCACCGCCGCCACCGCCAACGCTCATATTACCTGGCTGGGAAGCGCCCCAGGAGAAGGAGGTAATATCAGTCCAGCCGGTGTGGTTAGAATCTTTAGATTCGCCCGTAACACCCTCGACCTTCAGAAACATATCAATAGCCATAATATCTACTCTTCGTGGATGAACAATATTGCTTTCGAAAAAGCACTTATATGGCAAACAGGAAAGCATGGGGCTGAATAAAACCGTCCATATTTTACCTCTGCCTCATATCAAACGACTCATGTCATTTGACAGCCTTACATTCCTCCGAAATAACGGAAGGAATGTGAAGTCATTATTACCGTGCGTTATTCTGGAACCTGTTAAGGACAGCATTAACAATTTAGCCGTCTTTCATGCCGGGTGGCGCTGTGCTTACCCGGCCTACATTGAGCAACGATATCAATAGATTGCACGTTTGATTGTAGGCCCGTGCAAGCGTAGCGCCGCCGGGCGAAACTCACAAAACGCACTTTGTCAGCAGTCTGACGCTTTTACGCGTCTTTCGTCTTCAGCGACGGCAGTTTAGAAACCAGACGCAGGGAAACGGTCAGACCTTCCAGCTGGTAGTGTGGACGCAGGAAGAACTTCGCGGCGTAGTAGCCCGGGTTGTCTTCAATCTCCTGCACCTGCACTTCCGCAGCCGCCAGCGGTTTGCGGGACTTGGTCTCCTGAGAGGAGTTAGCCGGGTCACCGTCCACGTAGTTCATTACCCAGTCGTTCAGCCAGCGCTCCATCTCTTCGCGCTCGCGGAAGGAGCCGATTTTGTCGCGCACGATGCACTTCAGGTAGTGAGCAAAACGGCAGCAGGCGAACAGGTACGGCAGACGAGAGGCCAGACGCGCGTTAGCGGTCGCATCCGGGTCATGGTACTCCGCCGGTTTTTGCAGCGACTGCGCGCCAATGAAGGCGGCAAAGTCGGAGTTTTTGCGGTGAACCAGCGGCATGAAGCCGTTTTTCGCCAGCTCGGCTTCACGACGATCGCTGATGGCGATTTCGGTTGGGCACTTCATGTCCACGCCGCCGTCATCGCTCGGGAAGGTGTGGCACGGCAGGTTTTCCACCGCCCCGCCGGACTCCACGCCGCGAATCGAGGTGCACCAGCCGTACTCTTTGAAGGAGCGGTTGATGTTGGCGGCCATCGCATACGCGGCGTTCGCCCAGGAGTAGCTGTTGTGGTTCGCGCCGTCGGTCTGCTCTTCAAAGTCAAAGCTGTCGACCGGGTTGGTGCGGATCCCGTACGGCAGGCGCGACAGGAAGCGCGGCATCACCAGGCCCAGATAGCGGGCATCTTCGGATTCACGCAGTGAACGCCACGCGGCGTATTCGGTGTTCTGGAAGATCTTGGTCAGGTCGCGCGGGTTGGCCAGCTCCTGCCAGGACTCCATCTGCATCACGCCCGGTGCGGTACCGGTGATAAACGGACAGTGTGCCGCAGAGCCGATGCGCGCCATTTCACCCAGCAGTTCAACGTCCTGCGGGCTGTGGTCGAAGTAGTAGTCGCCCACGATGCAGCCGAACGGCTCGCCACCGAACTGACCGTACTCCTGCTCGTAGATTTTCTTGAAGATCGGGCTCTGGTCCCAGCCCACGCCCTTGAAGCGCTTCAGGGTGCGGCCCAGCTCCTGCTTGGAGATGCTCATAAAGCGGATCTTCAGCATCTCGTCAGTTTCAGTGTTGTTCACCAGGTAGCTCAGACCGCGCCAGGCGCTCTCCAGCTTCTGAAACTCTTCGTGGTGAATAATCTGATTCACCTGCTGCGACAGCTGCTCGTCGATACCGGCAATCAGGTTCTGAATCGTGCGGTAGGTGTCGCTGGAGAAAGTGACGGTATTTTCCAGCGCCTGCTGCGCCAGGGTTTTGACCGCGCTTTCTACGGCCGAACGGGCCTGATCGGTTTTCGGACGGAACTCTTTGTTCAGCAGCGCGCTGAATTCATCCTGGCTAAACGCCTGACCCGCCTGCTGCTCATGTTGTTGAGTCTGGTTGCTCATCGATTATTCCTCGCTACCTTTCGCGCTTTCGTCATTTTTCGGCAACTGGCTCAGGGATTTGAGCAGTGTCGGATCCTGCAGAATTTTAGCGATCAGCTCTTCCGCACCGTTTTTGCCGTCCATATAGGTCAGCAGGTTGGAGAGCTGGGTACGTGCTTCCAGCAGCTTATTCAGCGGCTCAACCTTGCGGGCCACCGCATCCGGCAGGAAATCATCCATGCTGTCGAAGGTCAGATCCACGTTGAGCTTACCTTCGCCGGTCAGGGTGTTATCCACCTGGAACGCCACACGCGGCTTCAGCGCCTTCATGCGTTCGTCAAAGTTGTCGATGTCGATTTCGAGGAATTTACGCTCGTCGACGGCCGGCAGATTTTCAACCGGTTTGCCGACCAGATCGGCCATGACGCCCATCACAAACGGCAGCTGAATTTTACGTTCTGCACCGTAGATCTCTACGTCGTACTCGATCTGCACGCGGGGGGCACGGTTACGTGCGATGAATTTCTGCCCACTGTTACTCATTGCCATGATGTTCTCCATCAAAGATGCGCGGTGAAGGTGAAACGGCAGGCTCCATGCCTGTCGTCATAATGCCTGGACGCGTTATTCGCGGCGCCCAAAGATGTTTTCAAGTTGGTTAACGCCGTCTGGCGCCAGGTCGCGAATAATGTCCATAAAGTTAAGTTCTGACAGCCGCTGCACCCGTTCAATCATCAGCGGTGCGGGGTGGCTCGGTTCGTACTGCGCAAAATACTGTTTCGCTTTTTCCAGCATCAGCTGTGCGTCGGCGCGGCTGGTAACCTGCACGCTGCGCCAGTCGGTGACCGGCTGAACGGGTTGCGCTGCCGCCGATTGCTGCTCAGCCTGTGGTTCAGCCTGCGCCTCACGGTTCGGCAGCAGCTTGCTGATGTCGGTCACCTGACACGCGCTGGCTACCAGTCCGACGGTTTTCAGCAGTTGCTCCATTTCGGGCACGCCGCTTTCACCAAGATGCCCGGTGAGCAACTCGCGAATGACCAAAAGCCGTTCATTAATGACGATGACCGCTGCGGTGCCAGGCTGATCGCCACGGGCCAGCTCGTCAATCAGCCGTGGACGCCCGCCGGGATAGTCCGGACATTCCGTCTTGCTGCCATCCAGCAGGGCCTGGGCATCCCGGAGCGAAATTTCATCGCCGTTTGAACGCAGAAGCGAGGCGTTTCGCACGGCGACGGTGAGGTCGGATTTATCGCTCAGCCCTGCCAGGGCGTTAATGCGATAGAACGGATCGGTTTCGCCATACTCTTCCAGCAGCGGGTAGAGCGTTTCCCAGTAACGGGCGATCGCCTCCTGCACCAGTAATAATCCGTCCGCGTAGCCCGCAAGCCCACGGCGGCGTGTCCAGGCATGGGTTAACGCCAGCAGTACCCGAAGATCTTTGGTGCGGGTCAGCAGGCTGGTGGCGAATTTTTCTACCGTGTTCCAGTCAGCAGGCTCTGCCGGGATAATGGTGTCGCCAAACTGCTGTTCCGCTTTCCCCTGACTGGCCTGATTCATGATCTGGAAGTCGGCGTCGTACTCCAGGTTTTCGCCGCAGGGCTTTTCGGGGCTTATTGGCGCGAGAAATTCTTCGATATTCATGAGATCCCTGCTTATTCAAACATAGGCGGATAGAGACCGTGACGCCCCGGACGGGCGCCCCCTGCAGGGTCGAACAGCAGGGTGAAAAGCTGCCCGGTAAAGTTACCGCTGTGAACATGGGTGTACAGCGGGTAACCGTCGCAACGGTTGGTCCACCAGTAGCTGGTCTGACGCAGCGGATCAAAACACTCAGCCGCCTGAGGCCAGCCCAGCGTGCTCTGGCCGTCCTCGTCATAGCCAATCACATCAAGGATGTCGGAACGCTTTTGCGGCTCGACGGGCTGCGGCGCCGGAATGGTCATCAGCATCTCATCCAGCTGCGAGGCGGAAAAACTGTTGCGCACCGCGTGCAGTCCCAGGCGCCCAATCTGCTGGTACCAGCTTTCGGCCTGGCTGAGCAGGCTGGTCGACCACTCTGACGGGGCGAAGCTCAGTTGAAGACACACCGGGTATTGTCGGCCAACGCTGTCGCGGCCAGGCAGCAGACAGCCCATCTGGATCATCTGGCTACCCAGCATGGGCGGTACTACAAAATTCCAGACTGGCGCTTTGTGAAACTGGCGCTCGCCGCTGCGCTGCTCTTCCTGCTGCCAGGCCAGCAGACCGACCTGGAACCAGTGCGACCACTGGCGCTGTAAAGTGTCAGGAAAGCGACGCTGCAAAAAATCTCCGGCGCTGGGTAATTTGCCATACCAGCTGTAGCGGTTCATCGCAGGGGTATTCGTCATACGGCTGTCCTTGCGGTTATGGGCATGAGAAACGGGGAAGCTGGAACGGGTTACGAATGCTGTTTGGCGCAAACTCCAGCGTGACCTGATGTCCGTCGACGTTGAAGGTGGCCTGACGGCTCAGACTACCCGCGCCCGGGCTGGTGCTCGCTTTATCGAAAAAGCGGTTCAGCGCCCAGGCGCCGTTGGTGACCAGCGTCGCCGTGCTGCCGTTAGCCAGCCCCAGCTGCATGCGCACCTGGTTGGTGCCGCCCGGCCCCGGCCAGTTCATGATCTGCACGGCCTGAGGACCGTGGCTGTAGCGCAGCAGCTGGCCGTCAACGTCCAGCGTCAGGTTCAGGATGGTGTTATCCATTCGTACGGTGCGAACCGTCACCTTAAAGGACGGCGTCGTTGCGCCATTAGCAAAGAAGGCGTCGCGAATAGACTGAGCCTGCTGGAACGGTCTCAGCAGCCCTTCACTTCCCGGCAGCGTTTTACCGTCGATGCCCGGCATAAAGCGCCAGTTTGCCTGCGTGGTGTCCACTTTATTGGTCAGATTGTCGCGGAAGAAGGCGTCCATCAGCCCGGTCCCCGGCGCAAACATGCGCGCGAGATCGTCGGGGGTAACCTCCGTGCTGGCGCTGCGCACCAGCGGGTAACGACCGGCGATTGCCTGGCGGCAGAAACCGCCCACTTCAACGTTAATTCGCTTACGCACGTTTTCCAGGTCACGACGCTGGGTATCGCTGCTGGCGCCTACCGCCATATTGCTGAACATGGTTTGCAGACCGCCCGGCAGACGACCGGCGCTGGCCTGCAGACGGCTGATCGCCTCGCCGCCCGGTGCCGGCATGCCGCTGTTGGCCGCATCCTGGACGGCGGTCAGGTAGCGATAGAGCTCATCCACCTGCTTGAGAAAATCGTCAAACACGATGGTCTTCCCGCCCTTTTCCAGCGGCTGCGCCAGCTCAATCATCGGCGCATAGTGGTCAGTGACCAGCTGTTCCGGCGCCTGGGTGACCACGGCGGCCTGGGTCGGCGCAGCGTCATTGTTGCTGAACAGGGCTTCCAGCGTTCGGGTGGCACGGTTGCTCTGCGCCTGCGCTTTACCCGCATCGTCCGGCGCTGGCGCATTGCGTGACAGCGTCAGGACCTGGCTCAGGTTCTGCACCAGACGGCGCAGCGGCGAGTTTGCGCCGGAGAGCAGGCGCGCGGTGTTGATGCGCTGGGAAAGATCGGCGCTGTTATTGAGCTGAATGTCGGCGAGGAAGCGATCCCAGTTAGCGATAAAGTCGCGCATGTAGAGCTGGCGCACGGCGTTATCGATCTGCTGTTTATCCTCCTGCACCGTCGCGGCCCCCAGCACCCAGGCGTCGTCCTCGTGCAGGGCGGTGGTTACGCTGTCAATCTGGCCGTTAAAGCTTTTCCAGTAACCGTCCGGCGTATACAGACCCGGCACGCCTTCGCTCACCGGCTTGCCGCTTTTACGTGAAAACACCAGCTCGCTCTGCGGTCCGCCCAGGTCAGAAAGGGAGACCGGCTTCAGGTTGTCATCATGTTCCAGCAGGCGTTTGAGACGACCGTATACGCGCGTCGAGAGCGGCTGCTGGTTGATCATCGCTCTTTCGCGGGCAACCAGAGATTCATCCTGAGCGTACGGCGAGGCCTGAATTTTCGGTTCCAGCAGCTGCGTCAGGTGCCATTCAAGCTGCTGCAGCTGCGCCTTCGTGACGTTCTGCGGCAGGTTACGCTGCAGATTGAGCATCACCCACGAATGCAGGAATTTGCCGTCGTAGTGCTTCGGCTGATACAGCATCTGATAGGCTTTCAGCGCTTCATAGCTGTATTCCACATCGCTGCCGTTGTCGTTGCGAAGCCAGGTGGTAATGTGCATGGCGACGGCAGGCAACAGCATCTGATCCAGCGCTTTCTGGTACAGAGACTGCGAGGCATCGCTGACGTCATCCCCGCGATAGAGCCCCATACGGCGGGATACGGGCGGATCGTTCACATCAAACGCGTCGCTTTTCGGCAGGTCGACCAGACCGTTCAGCAACGGAAGCAGTTCGAACAGGTCACGCTGAGTCTGGTTCTGTAAGGCTTTGCTCTGCTGGTCCAGCAGCGGCACTTTCGCATCCACCTCTTCCAGATAGGCCTTGTTTTTGGCATAGCTGGTGAGCCACAGTCCGCCGAGGATCACCAGCAGGGCCAGCAACGCCGCGTAGCCGGACCAGATTACCGCCCGGTTGCGCAGCTCCCACCAGCGGTTTTCGCCTGCGATCCCGGCTTCCTGGAATATGACGTTTTGCAGCAGGTTCTTAATGAAGAAACTCTGACCTTTTGCGCCAGGGATAGGCGCTTCTTTGCTGACCGAGTCCCAGTTATCCGCCTCCGCCCCTTCCGGCAGCGACAGCGCGCGGTTCAGTTCGCCCATCACGCGGTCGAACGGCATACCTTCCTGAGTCCCGCTGGCGAAGTAGATCCCGCGCGGCGAGAACTCGGTTTCGAAGTTGGAGCGGGCGAAGACCGTGCTCAGGTAGTCCGCCAGCAGCGGACGCAGCGCGGCGAACTCCTGCGGGAAGAGATACGCTTCTGCGCGGGTTTTCGCGTCATGCTCTTTCAGCATGGTTTCCGGCAGCCCGGCATCGAGGCGCTGCTGTAACAGAGAAAACTCCTGCTGGAAGTTGCCCATCAGGTCGTAATCGGCGTGTTTGGTTTGCTCCCACGGCAGCGTAAAGCCCCAGATCTGGTCGCGCTGCGCTTTGTCGTAGTCGGCAAACCAGGCGCGGAAGCCTTTAAGGAGGTCGGCCTTGGTCACCATCACGTACACCGGGAAGCGGATACCCAGCTGTTCATGCAGCTCGGACAGACGCTGACGCAGATTCACCGCCTGCTGGCGGGACGCCTCGGCAGACTGGGTAAGCAGGTCAGAAATGCTGATGGTGATAATGACACCGTTGATCGGCTGGCGGCGGCGGTACTTACGCAGTAACCCCATGAACTCCAGCCACTCGCCGGCGTCCTGCACCTGCTCGCTCTCCTGGGTGGTATAGCGGCCCGCCGTGTCCAGCAGCACCGCCTCATTGGTGAACCACCAGTCGCAGTTACGCGTGCCGCCAATGCCCCGCAGCGCGGTCTTACCGAAACGATCGGCCAGCGGGAACTGCAGCCCGGAATTGACCAGCGCCGTGGTTTTACCGGAGCCCGGCGCGCCGATAATGACGTACCACGGCAGCTGATAGAGATATTGCGTGCTGAAGCGCTGCGTCCACTGGGCGCCCTGACCCGCTTTGCTGAAGTGCGCTTTTTTGAGCATCTGCGCGGCTTCATCAAAACGGCTGGCGAGGATCTGCTCCTCGCTGTTCAGCCGCTTCTGCGGATCCGCGGCTTCCGGGCTGGCGGTATTCTCTTTGAGCTTGTCCATCAGCTTGCGGTTTAGCCAGGCATTGTACAGGCGCGGCAGAATGTGGCCCTGCGCCCAGAGCAGATAGACCACGGCAATGCTGATAATACGGTTCTGTTCAGACTCAAGCGGTCGGGTGTCCACGATGGACAACAGAGGACCAATCATCCAGATCACCGCCGCAAGCGCCGTTACGCCGAGGAAGCTCCACAGAATGCGGTTGGTCAAAATGGAAAGAAGTGTAGTCAGCATCCTTAGTTTCCTTGCGGCAATCCGTTCAGCTCAGCCTGAGTGTTTTCAGGCGACACCAGCAGAGTAATTTCCACACGGCGGTTACGGGCGCGATTTTCAGGCGTCGTGTTCGGCGCCACCGGGTTAATCTCGCCCCGCCCTTCCGCTTTCACGCGGCCTGGCTGAGAGAGGCTTCCCTGCAGCATTTTCTGTACCGAGCGGGCGCGTTCCAGAGAGAGTTCATAGTTAGAGGCAAAGCGCGCGCTGCGAATCGGCACGTTGTCGCTGTAGCCCACCACCAGAATTTTGCCGCTGACGTTATTCATCGCCTGCGCAATGCGGTTGATGACCGGTTCATAGCGGTCACGCACCACGGTAGAGGCAGAGGCAAACAGCCCATCGCCTTTCAGGATAACGACGCTGCGATCCGCTTCGTCTTTCACCGCGACCAGGCCAGCCTCGATTTCAGGTTTCAGGAAGCCGCGCAGGTTCAGCACCGCCGGTAGCTGACGGGCCGGTTGCTGAATAGTGGTTTCCGGCAGCTGGGACTGGTAAATCTTCGCCAGCACCGGGCTGGTGTTATCGCCAAGACGCCAGTTAAGCACGATATAAAACAGACAGGCGATAAACCCGGCCAGCGCCACGCAGGCCCACAGGGGAACCATCGGCCGCCAGAGCTTGCGCAGCACCGGACGATCTTCCGGATGGGGAGAAAGCGGCGGCGGATAGCTGCCGCGCACGCCGCGGATCATCTGCCACAGCCGCTGCTTGATGGTTTCAAGCTGGGTGCGGCCATTATCCAGCACCCGATAACGTCCTTCGAAGCCCAGCAGCAGGCAGTAGTTGATCATCTCCAGCAGCAGAATATGCTCGCGCGGGTTCTGCGACAGGCGCGCCAGCAGTTGAAAGAACTTCTCGCCGCCCCAGGTTTCGTTATGGAACGTCACCAGCAGACCGTTGCTTGACCAGACGCCGCTGCTGCCCCAGGGGGTGAGCGCGGCGGCCTCATCGAGCGCCGTACACAGGCAGTAACGTGCCCCGACGATCACTTCGTAGGGCAACCCCGCCTGCTGGCAGCGAACTTCGAAACGGCGAATCTCATCGATCAGGCGTTGGCGTAGCGCCACCTGATCGTCATGGGAGACCGAATGACGGATCTGCGGAATCGCATTGAGCAGCGGATTGGCGGCTGCCACCAGCTGATTGTTGCTACTGGCTCCGGTAAACGCGGCATCACTGCCGGTGTCCTGTCGTTCCTGCATATTAAGCGCTCGCTTTATTATTCTGTCGGGCTACGGATGGCCCAAAACTCCATATCCAGCCCGGGGAATTCCCCTGCAAGATGCAGGGCGAATGCACCGGACTTATCCATCTCGTGCCACAGCTCGCTGCCCTTCTCCAGTTCAAAGTAGCTGTAGCCGGCATGCCACGGGATCTGCGGCGGCGCAACCGGCATGGCGCGCAGCATAATGCCCGGCAGCTGAAGCTGAACCAGATCGCGGATTTTCGAGACTGGCGCGACCTTCATCTGCGCCGGGAAATGGGTTTGCAGGTGTTCGCCAGGCACATTGGCTTTAACCGCCAGCACGAAGCCGAACTCACGCACCATGCTGGTTTCAGGCACCGTGGCGATGTTCAGGCCGTGAGAGCGTTCGTTAAGCGGCAGCTGAATCGCGTGGTCTTCCATCACCAGCGACAGCCCCTGACGCAGCATCAGCATCAGTTTGCTGAAGCAGTTTGCCAGATCGTCATGATCGTAAATCGGCAGCACGCTTTCAGCGGTACGCTGTGACGTCCAGGTGGCGAGCTCGGTCGCAAACGGCAGCCAGCTGCGCCAGAGGGTTTCCGGATGCATCAGCGGGAGGGTTTTTAAATGAGAAACCTCGCCCAGATGACGGTTAACCAGCGACAGCAGCGTGAACTCAATCAGCTCGGAGGTATTAAAGCGGCCAGGCTGGCGCAAACGACCGCCAATTTGCTGGCTGCGCTGCACCAGCAAGCCGTGCAGATCGTTGATCATGCTGTAGATCTGCGGGCTGTTGTTGGCGTTGAGCATTGGCGGGATGTAGCTGTTGTCGAGCCGCACATGGTTGTCGTTACGTTTCTCTGTCACAAACGCCACGCCGATGGCGGTCCATTCTGCCGTAAGGTCTTTTTCCAGCATCAGGGTCAGACGCAGACGGCCAAACTGGACGGTGGCATCCCCCACCGACATGGCGTTGTCGTCTTCCACCTCTTGTTCGAAAGCGATGAAGCGCGCCAGCGAGGCCGGCTCTTCGCTAAAAATCACCTCTTCTCTCTCGCCCCGACGGACCGGCAGTGCGAGCACCACCTTTTCGTTGGTGAGATTGTCAGGAATTTTCAGCGGTACAGGACCGTTGCGCCCGTTACGTACCTGGAAAAAGGTGCCATCCGGCAGCAAGCCACTGCAATAGCTCAGGGCAATGCATCCCTGACGAAGCATCGCTTCATCCAGTTCAACGTCAAGAAAACCCCAGAGATATGACCGCTGTAGCGCACCCCATTCACGAACATGGTTGAGCAGATAACTTTCAGTCCGCTGAAAATGGTGTGGACGCAGGAACATGCCTTCGGTCCAGACGACCTTTTCTGCTTTCGTCATGATGATGTGTTTCCTGTTTTGAAGCGCGTTACTGGCTGATGACCCGAATGCCGTTCACGTCGAGAAAAACGTTGGCCTGAAGTTCATCTGCGGACCATTTCCAGAACTGGTAGATATGATTTTCCCCAGGTACAGGCAGAGGGAGTGAAACGCGCCATTTTTTGCCATCCAGCACCTGATACTCCGCCATCACGCCGATGTAGCGGGCCTCCGGAGAGCTTTGCCCACTGAGGGTTTTGGACAGCTGTCCCGGCATCAGGAAGAACACGTCGCTGTTCAGCAGATTCGCGCCAAGCGTGGCTGACGCGTTGTTCTGCAGAGAGTAGAAGTCGCTGGACATGAAATCCGCATCGGATTTCAGCAACAACACCCGAACCTTAAGCGGCGCAGATTCATTGATTTGTGGATGAGCCTGAAACTGCAGATTGTAGCGGGAGGGGTCGCTGTGTGAAGACGACGTACAACCACTGACCAGGGCGAAAATCACCGCGTAAAAGAGTAACCACAGCTTATGAAAATTTTTATTATTCATAAAAATGCGCTCATGAAAGCCGTTTAGTTCAGGATCCAGGTACCGTTAGCGCTGTCTTTACAGGCTTTGCTGTTGCCATCGACATCAACACAGGTCGCTTTTTTACGCGCCTTAGGACGAATGGCCTGTTTACGCACGGCGGCGTCGTACTGGTCGGCCTTGATCACGGCGCGCATCGGGACGTAACCAATCAGCTGATCGTTACCTTCATCGGCAAGCGCCATCCAGTAGTGTTCAACCTGCCCCAGCACCACATACGTTTTTCCGGTCTCGAGGTTGCGGATAACTTTACCGCCAAAGTCAGGACGGCTCATCAGGGAGGCCGGATACATGGCGCGATACGGCTCGTTGACCGGCGTGAACTCCGTCGGCGGCGTAACGGCGTGACGGTGGGTTAAGGTTACGCCGTTGACCTGGCTGGTCTCGATCGTATCGTCGTTGATCACAGGTTTCTGCGGCGCTTTACAGCCCGCCACCGCCATTACAAACAGAAGTGAAAACAGTACGCGCATTTTCATATGCTTTTCCGTAGCGATATTTCGATGATGGAGATAAGGGGATGAAGTTTGACTTAAGTGCTATTGTTAAAATAGTCAGGATATTTTCGGGGCGTTACTATTTTAAGGGCATAGCTACCGCACGAGCCCTTCAGAATAAGGCCCAGCGTCTTCCTGACATATTTTGACAAACGGTAAACAAGTTTACATGAGCTTCGCCTCAATTCAATATTTACCGTTACGTAACTGTTGGTAAATGAAGCAGTCGGCAGATTATAGGATTAATCCTAATAAAAAATCCTACATGGCCTACACCCATTTATTTTTTCATCAAAAATCAATATAACTGCTTGTTATATAAAACAAAAACACAAAAGAGAACCACTTTCATTAAAGCAATATAGCTATTATCGCCACTACCATAATTAGTAGAATTCGCGTATTGGTGATGTCAGAAGAATATATCGCCGATGAATTATTTGTTGCACTAACAATGTACCTTTAATATTTAACGCAGTTTACGCCTTGAATGTACCTATTTCACTTATGCAGTCCGGCGTTAATTTCACGGCTCAAAATAACTTTATATTTCACGATGTGATAATTACCCTGTCAGGCATAAATTATCCCCATTAATCATTAAGCCTGAGTTAACCTTCCTGTCATTATCGCAACCGAAAAATGCACGCAATTGCCCGCCAGTCGCGAGCATTGTCTATTTCTACCGCTCGCAAACTTCATTCGAAGTTTTATTGGTGCTACATCCTTCCTTGCTCATCGCCATCTATCTCGCCTACCGGGTGATAGATAAGATTTATTATTGAAATGATAAAAATTCGTTATAATTTCTTTAAATACTTAAACATCAGTTCCTGTAAATCGCTGTAATAAAAAGAATTTAAGATAAAGCATTTTTCCGCACCGCATGCGCGTAGCCATCCGGTCATCATTGCTTTCGCTTATTGTCCTGCGCAGCGCTTTTATGGGTTCAGACGTTGTGTGACCGAACAAATCAGGAGTGGGTATGAACAAAAAAAGACGCTCAGTGCCAGGTATCAGACACTATGACGGTCCTGCCGGAGGCTGGGGTGCATTAAAAGCGACGGCTATCGCGGTACGTACCCAAATGGATACCCTTGATGCCCCCGCAACGCTGCTGCGCACCAACCAGCCTGACGGTTTTGACTGCCCGGGC
This sequence comes from Enterobacter asburiae, assembly GCF_008080435.1. Lineage (GTDB taxonomy): Bacteria > Pseudomonadota > Gammaproteobacteria > Enterobacterales > Enterobacteriaceae > Enterobacter > Enterobacter asburiae_C. The sequence continues at coordinate 373,840 of NZ_VRKN01000001.1, forward strand.
TGCGCGTGGCCCGATAAAGAACACAAATCGACGTTCCAGTTCTGCGAGAACGGCGCCAAAGCGGTGACCTGGGAAGCGACCAGCAAACGCGTTACCCCCGCGTTTCTGGCAGAAAACAGCGTCTCCTCACTGCTGGCAAAATCGGACTTTGAACTGGAAGGCTACGGTCGACTGACGCATCCTCTGCGCTATGACCGGGTAAGCGATACCTTCCGGCCTGTCGACTGGGACGAGGCGTTTCAACACATCGGCGAAGTATTGCGCGGGCTCGAACCGGATCAGGTCGAGTTCTATACCTCCGGGCGAGCCTCTAACGAAGCGGCGTATCTGTTCCAGCTGTTCGCTCGCGAATACGGCACCAATAACTTCCCCGACTGCTCGAATATGTGTCACGAGGCCACCAGCGTCGGTTTGCCGCGTTCAATTGGTATCGGGAAAGGCACCGTCTCGCTGGACGACTTCGATAAGACCGAGCTGGTGATCTCCATTGGTCATAACCCCGGCACCAACCATCCGCGAATGATGGGTACTCTCCATGAGTTGGCACGTCGCAATGTGCCGATTATCGTCTTTAACCCGCTGCGCGAACGTGCCCTGGAACGTTTCGCTGACCCGCAAAGCGTGATTGAAATGGCGACCTACGGCTCAACGGATATCGCCTCGACCTATTTCCAGGTCAAGGCCGGGGGCGATGCCGCCGCGCTGAAAGGCATTGCCAAACACCTTCTGGAAATGGAGACCGAACACGGTGACGTGCTGGATCACGCATTTATTGCCGAACACACCCAGGGCATTGAGGACTTCGCCGCCGATATCGCGCAAACCCGCTGGGACGAGATCGAGCGCGAGTCGGGCCTGAGCCGTGCGGCGCTCAAAAAAGTGGCCGATGCCTATGCGAAATCAAATGCCACCATCATTACCTACGGGATGGGAATTACCCAGCACAATAAAGGCACGGCGAACGTTCGACTGATTGCTGACGTGCTGCTGCTGCGCGGAAATATCGGCAAGCCCGGCGCGGGAATATGCCCCCTGCGCGGCCACTCAAACGTTCAGGGGAACCGTACCGTCGGGATCAGCGAGAAACCCACGCCGGCCTTCCTGAACCGTCTCAAGGACGTATTCGGCTTTGAGCCACCGTCTCACCACGGACACGATGCGGTGCAGGCCACGCAGGCGATGATTGACAGCCGTGCGAAAGCGCTCATCTGCCTCGGCGGTAATTTTGCCGTCGCGATGCCCGATCACGAGCGAGGTTTTCCGGCGATGGGTAACCTGGAGTTGAGCGTGCACGTCGGCACCAAGCTGAACCGCACCCATCTGCTGGTCGGTAAAGAGACCTTTATATTTCCGTGTCTCGGCCGTACCGAACTGGATATTCAGGCCACTGGTCGTCAGTCCATTACCGTCGAAGACTCCATGTCGATGGTGCATGCCTCATCCGGCAAGCTGAAACCCGCCTCACCGTTACTCCGTTCGGAACCCGCTATCGTCGCCGGCATGGCGAAAGCCACCCTGCAGGCCACTCGCGTAGACTGGTTGACGCTGGTTGAGGATTACGACCGGATCCGCGATCTGATCGAGCAGACCATTCCGGGCTTTGAGAACTACAACGCGCGCATCCGCGTTCCCGGTGGCTTCCGCATGCCGCTGCCGCCGACGCAACGTATCTGGCCAACGGCGACGGGAAAAGCGATGTTCTCGGTGTTCGACGGTGTTCACGAGAACGCCAGCGGTGAAGGTGAGCATGTTCTGCGGCTGATCACGCTGCGCAGCCACGACCAGTACAACACCACCATTTACGCCCTGGACGACCGCTACCGTGGCGTGTTTGGCCGCCGCGACGTGCTGTTTATGAACGAAGACGATATGGCGCAATCAGGGCTGGAACACGGCGACCGCGTGGATATCGAAACCGCCCTCCCCGGCAACGTTCAGCGTCTGAAAGACATTACCGTGGTGGCGTACAACATCGCGCCGGGCACGGTCGGCGCCTATTACCCGGAGGCCAACGTGCTGGTACCGCTTGATTATCTGGATAAGGACAGCGGTACGCCGTCGTATAAATCCGTTCCGGTTCGCATCACCCTGCGCTCAAAAGAGATCCGCATGCTGTAAGGCTGCTTGCGCAGAGATAACGATGGATATTAAACAGTTAAAATACTTAATCGCACTCGACGAGACCCGGCACTTTGGTAAAGCGGCCTCGCAGTGCAACATCACCCAGCCGACCCTCTCCATGCGCATCCGCAGCCTGGAAGAGGAGCTGGGGCTGGTGCTGATTGTTCGCGGGCAGCGCTTTGAAGGGTTTACGCCGGAGGGTGAACGCATCCTCGCGTGGGCCCGCGCCCTGCTGGCCGCGCACGACGGGTTACAGGCGGAAGCCGCGCTGTGCAAAGGCCAGGTGGTGGGCGAATTACGTCTGGGGATGGTGCCGCTGGCGAGCGTGGATCCGATGATTTTCATTCGCCTGCTGACGCAAAAATACCCGGAGCTGACCTACAGCCTCTATTCCATGTCCTCAGCGCAGATTGCCGACGGCGTTAGCCGTAATCAGCTTGAGCTGGGAATTTGCTATCTCAACAGTATCGACACCAGTCTGTTCGACATTATCCAACTGCCAAAAACGAAGATGGGCCTGCTGCACGACACCCGCCATTTCCAGCTCGGCCAGGCAACGCTGACCTGGCGCGACCTGACGGATTTTCCGCTGGGTTTCCTGACCAAAGGGATGCATTACCGGGCGCATATGGAGGCCAGCTTTAACGCTGCCGGCATCGAACCGACGTCCGTTTTCGAGAGCGACTCGACGTTCCAGATCATTCAGGCGGTTCAGAGCGGCGTGTGCTGCGCCGTGATGCCGCTGAATAACGGGCTGGAGGCACTGAACGGCAATTTCAGGATTGTCCCCATCGCCGACGCGAACATTGAGGCTCCTGTCGGCCTGATTATGCGCAGGCAGAAGCCCGTCTCCTCGCTGGCGCTGCGCTGCTTTACCGACGCGCAGGAGATTTATCACGCGGACAATGAGGCGTAGGCCTGGCGCGTCACCACGCTAAAACCGCCGATCAGCACCGCGTCGCAAGCCTCCTGATGTACCGGTGAACTCACCAGCTCGCGTAGCGCATCGCGAATGGCGTTCAGCGTTTCAGGCGAGGTGTTATGCGAAGTAATCAGCGGCAATCCCGGCGTCAGCGGGGTACGGTCAATGATCGCCAGCCCCGCAAGCCGTTCCGGCTCATGGCGCTGCAGCAGTGCCCAGGTCACGCAGTCGATAGCCGCGATATCCCCTGCCCCGCGTTTCACATCAATCAGCGACTGGCGATGGCTGCCGCTAAAGGACGTTTGCGCGAAAAATGGACCGTCAGCGGTCAGGGGAGCCACTTTTTTTCGCAGCGCATTGTAGCCGGACTGCGAGTCCGGGGAATTACAGACCGCACGACGTCCGCGAAAATCCGCCAGCTTGAGATGCCGATCCTCCTCGCGCACCACCAGAAAACTGCGGTACTGGATCCCTTCGCAGCCCGGTGCCGTGTAGTGAAAACAGCCGACCACCTGCACGTCCGGCAGTTGCGTGACCAGCGGATAACCGCAGGTCTGGCTGAGGATTAGCGCAGGCTGTTGCCAGTGGGTCAGCAGGTCAGACCCTGGCTCGCCGGGGTCACGATCGACGGATACACCGCGCGCAGCCAGCAGCCCCTTGACCGCCAGCCAGAGCGCGCGGGTGTCGGCGCGATCCACACCATACATGGGAAACGCCAGCAGGTTACTCATACCCTTCCCCCTGTTGTTTTCCGGGGTGAACGGTGACGTCGACGGGTCTGACCCAGAACTGACGCAGCCATTCACCATAGCCCCTGACGAGAAAACCGTGGTTTCGCTGCTGGTACGCCTCCCGGTTTTGCTGGTAGATCGCCTTCAGCCCGTACCAGGGAACGCCCGGCAGATCGTGATGTACTGAATGGTAGTTGAGATTCAAAAACAGTACCCGCCAGAACAGCCCGGCCTCGTTAATAACAGAGCGCGCCAGCGGATCGTCCGCCGCGCGATGTTCGAAAAACGATCGGACCTTGGTCAGCGCCAGCGCCGGATAACTGACCGCCAGCACGAACCAGACGGGTGAAAAACCGGTATGCGTCATCCAGGCGAAGAGCGCCACCAGCAGCAAAACGTGAACCAGCCACATCGTCATTGCCCGCAGTTGAAGATGACGAAATGCCGTCACGGCGCAGCCCAGCGTCTGAAGGATATCCAGCAGCGGCGCCAGCACTAGCCGCCCGGCAAAGGTATTCCGGGCGCGGATCGCACGTTTCTGCAAAGGGGAAAAGCGCGCCCAGCGCTCGTCGGTAAAATAGTACGACTCAGGGTCATCCACCGGATGGGTCAGGCTATGGTGCCGATGATGGGCGAGATGGGAGTCCCGGTACAGGCCATACGGATACCAGACCGACAGCGGGAGCGTGCCAAACAGCTGGTTGAGCCAGGCAAAACGCGTGGGGTGTCCGTGGATCAGCTCATGCTGCAGAGACATGTACCAGGCGGTAAACCCGATGAGCAGCAGCGTGGCGGGCAGCAGGCCGAGCGTTTGCCAGAACGTCAGCGTGGCAAACCAGCCTGCATAAATAGTAACGATCAACAGCCACGTGGGCAGTTCGCTTCGCCACAGGAATCCCGACGCGAGACGGTGGATTTGATTGCGTTGTTGCGGATGTAAATAGAGGGAGCTTCGTTTACCCATTCCTTCAGACGCCGTTTCGCCAGAGACAGTGTCCTGACGATCGGGGATAACGCCTGAAATAACAAAGAACTTAAATCGCTTTGCTTTGCCAGAAACGTGGGGCGCACGTGTTGCTTGACTTATTCTGTGATAAAGGTACTTTTCAGGACATGAAGAAGATCCTGATTATTGTTCCCGACGGCGGCATGCTGTTTGAAGCCGCCGGTATCGCCGACATTCTGATGCAGGCCAACCGGCTGCATCCGGAAGGGCTTGCGCGCCCCCGCTACCGGATTATCATCGCCACCACGCAGCCTCACCAGGTGATCCACGGCCAGTCCGGCCTGAATTTGCTGGCGGACTATCGTCTGCCGGAGCTGGATCCGCGTGAAGCGCTGGATACCATTATCATCACCGGACGCGGCATGAACGAGCTGGAGAGCACGGCGGTGGTAGACTGGCTGCATCTCGCTGCGCCACATGCCCGGCGCGTCGCCTCTATCTGCGGCGGCGCGATGCTGCTGGCCCAGACCGGCTTGCTGGACGGTCGGCGCGCGACCACCCACTGGCGGCTGCTGGAGACGATGCAAACCCAGTATCCGGCTATCCACGTCGAAGGCGGTCCGCTGTATATTCAGGATGGCCCCATCTGGACCTCCGGCGGCGTGAGCTCCGGGTTCGATCTGACCCTGGCGCTGGTGGAAGACGACTACGGATTTACCCTCGCCCGCGACGTGGCGCAGGATATGGTGATGTATCTGCGCCGTCCCGGCGGCCAGCTGCAGTTCAGCCGTTACAGCCTGCAGCAGCCTGGCACATCCGGCCCGATAAGCGACCTGCAAGCCTGGCTCCTGCAGAACCTCACCGCCGACCTGTGCGTGGAAAATCTGGCCGAGAAAGCGGCGATGAGCCCGCGTAATTTTACCCGCGTGTTTACCCGTGAAACCGGCGTCTCTCCTGCCCGCTACGTGACCGAAGCGCGTCTGGCCGCCGCTCGCCAGCTGCTTGAGCAGACCAGCGATTCCCTTGAGCGCATAGCCGAGCAAAGCGGGTTTGGTACCAGTATTAATTTGCGACGCGTGTTCGAGAAACAGCTCCACCTCACGCCTGGCGAATACCGCCAGCGTTTCCATTGCCGCAGGATGGCATAATCTGATCCTTTTTTGTCGTTTACGCCAACCGACCCGCCGCCTACAGTGACTCCAGACAACAGAGATAAGGAGTGCACCATGGTTAAGGTCGGTATTAACGGTTTCGGCCGTATCGGACGTAATTTCCTGCGCGCGGCGCTGGGTAACCCGGATCTGCAGATTGTGGCCATTAACGATCTGACAGACAGTAAAACCCTCGCCCACCTGCTGAAACATGATTCCCTTCTGGGCAAGCTGCCCGCGCCCGTTGAAGCGGCAGACGGCGCGCTGCAGGTAGACGGACAGCGGATCGCCGTATTTAGCGAACGCGATCCGGCGAATATCCCATGGCGTGATGTCGGCGTTGACGTGGTGATTGAGGCCACCGGCTTCTTTACCGAGCGGGAAAAAGCGGCAGTGCATATCACCCACGGCGGCGCTAAGCGCGTCATCATTTCCGCCCCCGGGAAGAACGACGACCTGACGATTGTGATGGGGGTTAATCATGAGCAGTACGATCCCGCCCGACACACGGTGGTGAGTAACGGGAGTTGCACCACGAACGGTCTGGCACCGGCCGCTCAGGTGCTGCATCAGCAGTTCGGGATTGAGCATGGCCTGATGAATACCACGCATGCCTACACCAACAGCCAGGCGCTGCACGACCAGCCGGAGAAAGATCTACGCGGCGCACGCGCGGCGGCGCTGTCGATAGTGCCTTACTCCAGCGGCGCGGCGAAAGCGCTGGGGAAAGTGATCCCCTCCCTTGACGGCAAACTGACCGGGTACTCCCTGCGCGTGCCGGTGCCGGTGGTGTCGATTGTAGATTTGACGGTAACGCTGAGCCGGAACGTGACCGCCGACGAGGTGAATGACGCGTTCCGCAATGCTGCCACCAGCGGGCCCCTGAAAGGCGTTCTGGGCTATAGCGATGAACCGCTGGTCTCCAGCGATTACCAGGGCGACCCACGCTCCTCGATTATCGACGGGCTTTCCACGCTGGTGATTGGCGGGAACATGGTGAAGATCCTGGCGTGGTACGACAACGAGTGGGGATTCTCAAACCGCCTGGTGGATTTGGCGGTGCTGATGGATAAGAAAGGGCTGTAAGCCATACCTTGATGCCGGGTGGCGCTTGCGCTTACCCGGCCTACACTTTATATCATCATTAAGTAATATCCCCCCCTCGCAGAATATATAATTCAAGATAATCTTACGCTTATTCAATACTTTCCAATTCATCGTATCAATTATAAAAAAGCATCGATTAACTTAGATAATAGGATAGTGGTTATTCTTTATTTTACTTATAAAAGTGCGAGTGCGATCACTTTCTTTAGACGATAACGTAGACCATGATAAACCCTGTAAACAACAGGGACTTATTATGTATTACAGCAAGGAAATTATAGAAAGAATTGGATCCGATAAAAATCTCGCAGTAAGGCTCGATCGTGCCGTCGCGGGGGTGAAGGATGGTGTCATAGAATATTTAAACAATCTTGGTGATGCTACCACGCGATTGCTTTATTATACGTCTTGCTTTACAGACAATTATCAGGATGTCTGTACAAAATTGGGTTCGGAAGATTTGAGGTTCTTAGCAGGAGTCGCCGAACTTGTTAAGCATAGAGATGTAATTTCTAGAATGGTAAGGATTTATATTGAAACGATGCTTCAGAACAAATCCATTATTCAAAGAAAAAACATTCTCGAAAAAACAATACCATTTACAACAAACTATTCAGTAAAGCAAGTATCTAAGAATGGTTTGATTTATGCCGTCACGTCATACATCTGTTATGGTAATAACATGAACGCGGCCGTAAAAAGTGCATTTATGAAAAAGGTTGGTTTGAGCACAGGAGGTGTAATTACCGTATTAAACCTTTACGCTATAGTTCAGCATGCGGCAGACAGCGCAAATACACTTAAAAAATTTCAACCGTTATTTTACCATGCGCTGTATGTTGAAAAGCTGGAAATGATGTATTTCCTTATTGAACCGGTGATAATGAAAGCCGGGTATCTTAACTTAAACACTGCATCCGATAGCGAAATTGCTGATGCGCTGAATAGAATGATGCGATAATGTGGCCATCAATAAAAGCATTTTTGATACAATTTTTAAAAAGTTCCTTACAAGACATTATGGATGATTTTTTTTGGTATGGCACTGGAATATTCGCCATCATTCTTGGTGCCGTCGTAGTGAGTTTTATAGAAAACGAAAAAATTGCACTACGAATCGTTGGGATTATTGTATTAGTTGTGTACTTCATTGCATTTCGTTACAAAACAAAGGATGAATAAATGTCTACACCAGCCCATATATGGTTTACTGATGAAAATAACGCGCCTGTTTTAGGCGAGTGTTTAATGCCTACAAGATTGGGCTCTACCGAACTAAAATCGTTTAACCACTCTGTCTGGATCCCCACCTGTTCCAACACGGGAAAACTTACGGGAACACGCCTTCATGTTCCAATTACCTTTGAAAAAGAAATAGACCGCATCACACCCTATTTATTTCGTGCTGTATGTACAGGCAAAACCTTCAAATCAGCATTGATTAAAATGTATAAATTTGATGACGCCGGTATTGAGCGTGAATACTTCAACATCATACTGGAAAACGTAAAGATAACAAGGATCTCGCCAGTATTGCACCCGCTCGGTATCGCAAGTGCGCATATGGAAGAAGTCGAACTCCGCTATGAATCGATCGAATGGAAATATTGCGACGGGAACATCATGTTTAAAGACACATGGAATGAAAGAGCGGTAGCTTAGAACAATGGACACCCGTTAAGCCCCTCTCCCAAAGGAGAGGGAAAGCACTCACTCTGCTTTAACTTTCACGCCCATAAACACAATCACCATCGCCATCACCAGCAGGAAACCGCTTCCCGCGAATACGCCGCTGGCACCGTTGAGGTCAAATACCGCCCCGCCCCCGGCCGCTCCGGCACTGATTGCCAGCTGAATTGAGGCCACCAGCAATCCTCCTGCACTTTCGGCTTCATCCGGAACAGTGGTGGCAAGCCAGGTTGACCAGCCCACCGGAACCAGACCGAATGCAAAGCCCCACAGCGCGACCAGGAACCCGTCCAGCATAGCCAGATGACCAAACGCCACCATCGTGAGCGCGAGAACGCCCATCGCGAACGGCACCAGCGCCAGCGTCAGGCGCAGATTACGTGCCAGCAGATGCCCGGCAACGGAGGTGCCGACAAAGTTGGCCAGCCCAAAACCCAGCAGGATCAGCGAAATGGTCTCAACGCTCGCCTGCCCCACCGTTTCCAGGAACGGACGCAGGTAGGTAAAGAAGGCGAAATGGCCGCTGAAGATCAGGATGGTCGCCAGCATGCCGCCGATCATCCCAGGACGACGCAGCACGCGGAACAGCGTACTCAGGCTACCGCTGCTCTCCGGCTTCATGGACGGCAGTACCCACAGCTGCCACAGCAGCGCCAGCATGCTCGGCAGGATGCAGAGAACAAAGACGTTGCGCCAGCCAATCAGGCTGCCCAGATAGCTGCCGAGCGGCGCCGCGACCACCGTGGCAATTGATACGCTGGAGAAGATCACCGCCAGCGCCTTCGGCACTTTATCCGCCGGCACCAGACGCATCGCCGTGGCCGTCGACATCGCCCAGAATCCCCCGATGGCTACCCCCAGCAGCAGACGCCCCATCAGCAACACGTGCAGCGTCGGCGCAAAGGCTACCAGCAGACTGGAGATAATTTGCAGGACCGAGAAAAACATCAGCATCCAGCGGCGGTCGATACTTTTGGTGGCTGGGGTAATCAGCAGCCCGGTGACAAGTGCCACCAGCGCGGTGGCGGTGACGGCCTGTCCGGCCATTCCCTCACTTACGCCCAGGCTCGCGGCCATCGGCGTTAACAGACTGGCGGGCAGAAATTCTGCCGTAATCAAACCAAACACCCCCAGCCCCAGTGAATAGACGGCCCGCCAGGCGGGTTTTGCAGGCGCTACAGCCTCGCTCGCCGCGACACATGAATTCATCTGTTTTTCTCCCGTTATAAAAATGTGACAACTGTCGCAAAAGCATAGAAGGTTCACCCTGGACGATCTATGACATATAATCTCCACTTATTGATTATTCGTCCGGAGTTGCGCCATGACCGTACAGTCACCCGATTTGATCAGCGAACTTTTACGCGGCATGCGCCTTTCAGGGGTGAAATACCGACGGATTGAAGCCAGCTCGCCGTTTGGCGTTGCGTTCCATCAGGCGCCCGGCAGGGCGCAGTTTCATTTTGTGAGCCACGGCAGCGCCCTGCTGCGAATGGAAAGCGGTGCCACGTTCGAACTGAGTAGCGGGGACGCCCTGTTTATTCCGGGCGGTAATTCCCATGCCCTGCTCTCCGACGAGCGGGCAACCATTACGCCCATCAATGCCTTTCCCAGCGAGCCCATCTGCAGCTCGGTGTGTGCCATCACCTGCGAGCCCTGTCCGGAAAGCGAGAACACCATCATCTTTAGCGGGTGCATGGATTTTGAGCTTGGCGGGATGCAGCCGCTGATCAAGGCGATGCCGGAAGTGATGATGGTCAGCCGGTTGATGTCCACCTGGCCGGAGATCCACCCGCTGCTGGCGGCGATGGAGCGGGAATCGGTGGCGCGTCAGGCCGGGTACGCCGGGATCCTTGCGCGCCTGGCCGACGTGGTGGCGGCGTTAATCGTGCGCGGCTGGGTTGAAGGCGGCTGTGGTAAAGCCACCGGCTGGGTGCAGGTTCTGCGCGACCCGCGCCTGAGCCGGGCCATTTACGCCATGCACCAGCAGCCCGGCCTGAACTGGAGCGTGGCGGATCTGGCAAAAGAAGCGGGCACGTCCCGTTCCGTGTTCGCCGAACGGTTTCTGGCCGCGACGGGAACCACCCCGGCAAAATATCTCAGCGAGCTGAGGATGCGGCTGGCCATCCAGTACATTCGCCACGAAAATCAACCGATTGAAACCGTCGCGCTGCGGCTGGGGTACGGCTCTCTGGCGGCATTTAGCCGGGCGTTTAAGCGCATTATTGGACATGCGCCGGGCACGCTGCGGGAAGCCAGCCAGACGCCGGAAGAGGTCTGACTGGCCAGCAATATTTAACGCGAAGCGGGCAATATTCGTCTAAGGTTTTCAGGTGATTGACGACAGCGGTCACGCTGTTTAGTGAAGACAGGAGACGAACTGATGATAAGACCTCGTACACTACGCCCCGCGTTCTTGCCCCTTGCGTTAGGAGGCGCGCTGCTCGGCGTAACGACATTGGGTTATGCCAATGATAGCCCCGCAACCCAGACAACTTCGCCCGATATTTTGCTGGGCCCGCTGTTTAATGATGTGCAAAGTGCCAAACTGTTTCCCGATCAGAAAACCTTCGCTGATGCCGTCCCCAAAAGCGACCCGCTGATGATTCTGGCGGATTATCGGATGCAGCACACACAGTCCAGCTTTGACTTACGCCACTTTGTCGAGATGAACTTCACGCTCCCTGCGGAAGGGGAAAAATATGTTCCGCCTACCGGGCAAAGCTTACGTGAGCACATCGACGATCTCTGGCCCGTACTGACGCGCACCACGGATAAAGCCAGCAACAAATGGGATTCCCTTCTGCCGTTACCCAAACCTTACGTTGTGCCCGGCGGACGTTTTCGCGAGGTCTACTACTGGGACAGCTATTTCACCATGCTGGGCCTGGCAGAGAGCGATCACTGGGACAAAATCAGCGACATGGTGGATAACTTTGCGTATGAGATTGACACCTTCGGCCACATTCCCAACGGCAACCGCAGCTATTACCTGAGCCGATCCCAACCGCCGTTCTTCTCGCTGATGGTGGAACTGCTGGCAACGCACGACAGCGATGCGCTGAAGAAGTATCGTCCGCAGATGGAGAAAGAGTATGCCTACTGGATGGACGGCGTCGACGCCCTTCAGCCGGGGCAGGCTAACAAACGCGTGGTGAAACTGGATGACGGCGCTATCCTCAACCGCTACTGGGACGACCGCGATACCCCACGCCCGGAGTCCTGGCTTGACGATGTGAATACCGCCAAAAGTAACCCTAACCGACCTGCGACCGAGATCTACCGCGATTTGCGTTCCGCTGCGGCCTCGGGCTGGGACTTTAGCTCCCGCTGGATGGACGACCCGCAAAAACTCGGCACCATCCGGACCACCAGCATTGTGCCCGTGGACCTGAACGCCCTGATGTTCAGGATGGAAAAACTGCTGGCGCGGGCAAGCCAGGAGAGTGGCGACGCCGCCAGCGCAAGCAAATACGAGGCGCTGGCAACGGCGCGTCAGAAAGCCATCGAGAGCCACCTGTGGAATGATAAAGAGGGCTGGTACGCGGATTACGATCTGAAGAGCAAGAAGGTACGCAATCAGCTCACGGCGGCAGCCCTGTTCCCGCTTTACGTGAAGGCGGCGGCGCAGGATCGGGCCGATAAAGTCGCCGCGGCAACCTCATCGCGCCTGTTGAAACCGGGCGGTCTTGCGACCACCACCGTCAATAGCGGCCAGCAGTGGGATGCACCAAACGGCTGGGCCCCGTTGCAATGGGTGGCCGCAGAAGGGCTGCAGAATTACGGGCAAGAGAAGGTCTCGATGGATGTGACCTGGCGCTTCCTGAAGAACGTTCAGCATACTTACGATCGGGAAAAGAAACTGGTCGAAAAATATGACGTGTCGACAACCGGTACGGGCGGTGGCGGCGGCGAGTATCCGCTGCAGGACGGATTCGGCTGGAGTAACGGTGTGACGCTGAAAATGCTGGATCGGGTCTGTCCGAAAGCAAAACCATGCGACAGCGTGCCGGAGAATCAGCCTGCAGCGAATGATGAGGCTGCGCCGGTGAAAGCTGCGGCGCAGTAAGGGTATTGCCGGGTGGCGGCTACGCCTTACCCGGCCTACATTTTGAACTCACAGGAATTTACTCAGAAACTGTAACTCGCCCCTAACTGATACGTCCTGTCACGCCCAATCCAGCAGTTGGTCGCGTCGTAGCAGGTCAGCGTCTCTTTATTGGTGATGTTCTGCGCGCTGGCTTTAAGCGTTAACCCTGCCAGCGAGGGCAGGATTTCGCCCATCCGGTAGGAAGCCGCCAGATCGTACTGGGTGGTGCCGCCCAGTTTTCCCATATCGTTTGCCGGAGAGATTTCCATCGGCCCGGTGTAGCGTGCGCCCGCCCCCAGCATCAGCCCTTTCAGCGGCGTGTTCTCAAAGGTGTAATCACCCCAGAGGTTGAAGGCATTCTCCGGGACCTGCGTTGGACGTTTACCTTTGTACTTGTCATCTTCCCGGTTGATCGCGTGGGTGTACGCATAGTTGGCAATCAGCGTCAGGTTATCAGTAGGGCGGCTGATGGCGGACAGCTCTGCGCCTTTAGATTCCACTTCCCCGGTCTGACGATAGTTCAGGAAGCCCGGATCGGAGGTGACGACATTTTTCTGACGGATGTTAAACACCGAGGCGGTAAAGGTGGTAGCGTAGTCGGCCAGCAGATATTTTACCCCGCCTTCAACCTGCTTGCTGGTGGTCGGCTTGACGTCTTTCGCCGTGAGCGTTCCCTGCGGTGACACCGGTGCAAAACCTTCTGAATAGCTGATAAATGGCGAAATCCCGTTATCGAAGGCGTAAAGCGCACCCAGGCGTTTGGTGACGCGATCCTGCGATACCCAGGCTTTATCACCGTTTTGCAGGTAGTTGGTGGTGACGGAGCGGTAATCGTCGTAGCGCAGGCTGCCCAGCAGGTTGAGGCCGCCAAACTCTACCTGATCCTGCAGGTAGTAGCCGTTTTGCTGGTAGCTGAGACGGTTTTTCTGGGCGGTATACAGTCCCAGCGCGCTTTCCTGGATCTGCGAATAGTCAGGATGACGCATATCGATACCCGGCGTGGCCGACGCGTAGCGATAATGGAAATGGGAGTTCAGCTTCTGATAGTCAAACCCGGCCAGCAGATGGTGTTTCCAGTCACCCAGCGCAACGGTTTTGGTCACCTGGTTGTCGATGTTGAAACTCTTAAGGTCTTCATCGGTGGTATAAGCAAAGCGGTTGAGCTGATACACCTCGCTTCCCGTCCCTGTCGCGTAGACGCTGCGCTGGTGGGTATCGACGTCGAAATAGCGCGCTTTCTGATTAAAGCCCCAGCCGCTGTCAAATTCATGTTCAAAGCTGTAGCCCAGCATCCACTGACGCTGCTTAAACCCGCTCCATTCATCTCCGGCATAATCCCGGCGATCGGCATATTTCGAGCGCAGATAAGCGAGCGGCAGTGGGTCAGACGGCGTCAGGCTCGGGGTGTTTTGCGCCAGCGCGTCCAGGGTAAGGCGGGTTTTACTGTCGGGTTGCCAGGTGACGGACGGCGCAACCAGGTAGTTTTCATACCGGGTGGTGTGCGGCTGATCGTCGTTTTCCGTCGCTTTGCCCAGCAGACGGTAGTTCCAGTCGCTGTCAGCAATCTGCCCGGTTGAATCGAGATAGCCCTCTTTCAGATTACGGTTTCCGGTGTTAACGCCGATCTCGGTTCGGGCTTCTCGCTGCGGTTTTTTACTTTGAATATTCACCAGCCCGCCCGGCGAACCGCCGCCGTAGAGGACCGATGAGGGGCCTTTCAGGATATCCACGCTGTCAATCAGCAGCGGATCGATACGCGCTTTGGTATTGCCGGTGACGTTATAGGGCAGCTGCAGCCCGTTGTAGAACTCCTGGTCGACGGTAAAGCCACGAATTTTATATTCGCTCATGTAGGAGGTATTCCCCCGCACCTCGGTTGAGACGCCTGGGGCATAGCGCAGGATTTCATTCACCGAATTCGCGTGACGCTTTTCAATTTCCGGCGCAGAAACGGTCGTAATGACCTGCGGCGTTTTACTTTCGGCAACGGCCGATTTCGTGGCGCTGTTCGTCCAGGCCGGCAGCGCGCTGCCCTGTTCTGAGCCCGTGACGACGATGGTGGATTCTTCGGCGAACGCCGGGACCTGCAATGCCAGCGTAACAGCGCCTGCCAGGGCGCAAAGCGTAAAACGTGAGGTATTCATAATGTCGTCTTGTTGTTAGATGCAATACGGAACGACAATTATTATCATTTAGATTAACAAATCAATACTCAGGCAAAAAAACGGCCCTCCGCAGAGAGCCGTTTATGTCAATTTATGCTCGTCGCAGTAACCTGAATATGCCCAGCACCACAATGGCACCCACGACAGCGACCAGAAAACTGTGCAGGTCGAAACCACTTATGTTGCCTCCAAAGCCAAACATCGTCGCCAGCCAGCCGCCCACAACCGCACCAACGACCCCGAGTACACAAGTCAAAATAAAGCCGCCACCATCGTTTCCCGGCATGATCAGTTTAGCGATAGCGCCAGCAATAAGACCAAAGATAATCCAGGCGATGATACCCATAGCGATGCCCTCTTGCAGGTTTAACGCGTGCGCAGAAAACCTTCTGCACAGCTAACTTAAGTATAGGTCATCGCCGGAAAACCATTTTCATCTCACCGACTTATCTTTGCTTAAACAGGCAAAAAAAACTCACCGGTTTGTATTAAGTTTCATTGCAGATTGCCGATAACGCTAAGACAGTCTGTCATCAATCAAGGAGCCATCCGGCGTGAGTCATTACAGTGAGCAGTTCCTCAAGCAAAATCCGCTGGCTGTATTAGGGGTATTACGCGACCTGCAAAAAGGTGAAGTGCCGCTGCGCATCAGCTGGTCGAATAATCAGTTCATCAGCAAGATCCTTGACGTCTCGCAGGAGCGACTGGTGATCGATTTAGGCAGTCAGGAGTATGAAAACCGCGCGGCGCTGAAAGCGGAGAATATCGCGGTGATGGCAGAAACGCAGGGTGCCAAAGTGGAGTTTGTCCTGTCGCGACTGGAACTGAGCGAATACCAGGGACTCCCTGCTTTTGCTACCCCGCTTCCCACCAATCTCTGGTTTGTTCAGCGTCGAGAATATTTCCGCATCAGCGCCCCGCTCCATCCCGCCTATTTTTGTAAGGCCAAAATGCCGGACAAAAAAGAGATCCGCTTCCGCCTCTTCGATCTGTCGCTGGGCGGCATGGGCGCACTGATGGATACGCCGAAACCTGACGGACTGGTAGAGGGCATGCGGTTTACGCAAATCGAACTGGATATGGGTGGCTGGGGTCGCTTTTATTTCGATGCACAGCTGATAGCCATCAGCGACCGCACCGTCGTGGACAGCAAAAATGAAACCATCACCACGCCGCGTCTGAGCTTCCGTTTCCTGAACGTCGGGCCCGGTGCAGAGCGTGAGCTACAGCGCATCATCTATTCTCTCGAGCGGGAGGCGCGGGAACGCGCAAATAAAGTCCTGTGAAGAAAATCGGGCAGCGTGACCGCCGCCCGTCTGCGGCATTACATGGCATCCATCGCTTTCTGTACTTTCCAGATATAACGAGGCGCCTGTGGTGCCGGGTGGTTTTTCGCCACATGTTCAAAGAACTCGTCTTTGTCCATGCTGTTAATCTCTTCTATCGCCTCTTTACGGTCAGAAGAGAAGGTTCTGAGCAACGCGCCGGCACCGTTAACGTAAGACACCACCAGCGCGTACTGCATCACCTCCGGATCCTGAATCCCCTTCAGCACGCCATGCTCCATTATGCTCAGATAGGCCGTACCCATTGAAATGTTGCGTTCCGGGTTCTTCAGCTCGCTGGTCGACGGTTGACCGCTCCAGCCCATATAGCGGTAAACTTCTTTCCCCGCCGTTGACGCTTTAAGCTGCATCAGACCCACCGCGTTGGATTTGCTGACAAGCGTGGGGTTACCGCCGGACTCTACCGCAATGATCGCCGTGATGAGACGCGGACTGACGCCCCAGGCTTTACCGGCTTGTTCACTGATCGGCATCCACTGCATGGCCCGTTTCACCGGCACTTCCGGGTTCCAGGGTGGGTTTTGATAATCATGTTTTGAACTACAGCCAGCGAGCAACACAATCAAAAAAGCAAACCATCTCAATTTCACGTCATCTATCCTTATAGCCGGTCATCGCGGTGCGCCACCTCTTGAAGCAGGCGGCGTATAAGCGGCATGATATAGACAATTAGTTTCTCATTCAGCAAGGAAGTGCCATGTCTCAGTTTCATCTCATCGCGCCGTCGGGCTACTGCATTAACCAGGACGCGGCGCAGCGGGGGGTTCAGCGTTTGCTGGAATCGGGTCATCAGGTAGAAAATCAGACGATTATCCCCCGCCGCCAGCAGCGTTTTGCCGGTACCGAAGCGCAGAGGCTGAATGATATCAATAGTCTGGTGAGCCTGACGGGCGAAAACCGGATTGTGCTTGCAGTCCGCGGCGGATATGGTGCAAGCCGGTTACTGGAGAGCATTGACTGGCAGGGGCTGGCACTGCGCCAGCAGCACGACCCGCTGCTGATTTGCGGCCACAGCGATTTCACCGTCATCCAGCTTGGGCTGCTGGCCCTGCATAACGTTATCACCTTCAGCGGTCCGATGCTGGCCGGTAACTTCGGCGCACCGGAGCTGGATGCGTTTACCGTGGAACATTTCTGGCGCGCGCTGCGTAATCCCACCTACAGCGTGGAGTGGCAAGGCAATGGGCCGCACTGGGAATGTGAAGGCCAGCTCTGGGGCGGTAACCTGGCGATGCTGGTCTCGCTTATCGGCACGCCGTGGATGCCGCAAATCGAGGACGGCATTCTGGTGCTGGAAGATATCAACGAACATCCGTTCCGCGTCGAGCGCATGCTCTTGCAGCTTTATCATGCCGGTATTCTTGAACGCCAGTCCGCGATTGTGCTGGGCAGCTTTAGCGGTTCTGCCCCGAATGACTATGACGCGGGTTACTCCCTTGAGACCATGGTCGACTTCGTTCGCTCGCGGCTGGATATTCCGGTCATCACCGGTCTGGATTTCGGCCATGAACAGCAAACCGTGACTCTGGCGCTGGGGGCGCACGCCTCCCTGATCCACAATGATTCAGGCAGTCGGCTAACCCTCAGCGGCCATCCTGTCATAAAGGCATAAAAAAGCCGTTATACCCCCTTAATAAAACGCTGTTGCCGTTGTTAATATGTTAGGGTTTTAGTAACAGCGTTAACATTGAGGTGGGAGTAAGAGAACATTGGATGCCGCAGCGATAATCAGCCTTTTCATTTTGGGTTCCGTCCTTGTAACCAGCAGTATTTTATTAAGTTCATTTTCATCGCGTCTCGGCATACCTATTCTTGTCATTTTCCTCGCCATCGGCATGCTGGCCGGCATTGATGGCATTGGCGGTATCCCCTTCGATAACTACCCTTTCGCCTACATGGTGAGTAACCTCGCGCTGGCGGTGATCCTGCTGGACGGTGGGATGCGCACCCAGGCGAGCTCTTTCCGCGTGGCCTTAGGGCCCGCGCTGTCGCTCGCCACGGTCGGCGTGCTGATTACCTCTGGCCTGACCGGCATGATGGCCGCATGGCTCTTCCATCTTAATATCATGGAAGGTTTGTTGATTGGTGCTATCGTTGGCTCAACCGATGCGGCAGCGGTGTTTTCCCTGCTCGGCGGAAAAGGGCTTAACGAACGTGTCGGCTCCACGCTTGAGATTGAATCCGGCAGTAACGATCCAATGGCGGTATTTCTCACCATCACGCTGATCGAGATGATTCAGCAGCATGAAAGTGGGCTGAGCTGGATGTTTGCGTGGCATATCCTGCAGCAGTTCGGCCTGGGGATTGTTATCGGTCTGGCGGGGGGCTATCTGTTACAGCAGACGATCAACCGTATATCGCTTCCTTTGGGGCTTTACCCTCTGCTGGCGCTGAGCGGCGGGATTCTCATTTTTGCCGTCACCACCGCGCTGGACGGCAGCGGTATTCTCGCCGTCTACCTCTGCGGGTTCCTGATGGGCAACCGCCCTATTCGCAACCGGCATGCCATTTTGCAGAACTTTGACGGTCTGGCCTGGCTGGCACAAATCGGCATGTTTCTGGTACTGGGCCTTCTGGTCACGCCGTCGGACCTGCTGCCGATCGCCGTTCCGGCGCTGCTGCTGTCTGCGTGGATGATCTTCTTCGCCCGTCCGCTGTCAGTGTTTGCAGGCCTGCTGCCGTTTCGCGGCTTCAACCTGCGCGAGCGGGTGTTCATCAGCTGGGTGGGCCTGCGCGGCGCGGTACCGATTATCCTTGCGGTGTTCCCGATGATGGCCGGTCTGGATAACGCGCGTCTGTTCTTTAACGTGGCGTTCTTCGTGGTGCTGATTTCGCTGCTGTTCCAGGGAACCTCGCTTGGGTGGGCGGCGAAAAAAGCCAAAGTCGTGGTGCCTCCCGTGGGCTGGCCGGTCTCCCGCGTGGGGCTCGACATTCATCCGGAAAATCCGTGGGAACAGTTCGTCTATCAGCTGAGCGCCGACAAATGGTGCGTGGGGGCCTCACTGCGCGATTTGCACATGCCGGCCGAAACGCGCATTGCCGCCCTGTTCCGCGACAATATCCTGTTGCACCCTACCGGCAGCACCCGCCTGCGCGAAGGGGATATTCTCTGCGTCATTGGCCGCGAACGCGACCTGCCCGCGCTGGGCAAACTGTTCAGCCAGTCACCTCCGGTGGCGCTGGATCAGCGTTTCTTCGGCGATTTTATTCTGGAAGCCAGCGCCAGGTTTGCCGATGTCGCGCTGATTTACGGCCTGGATGAGGGGGCTGAAGACGGTGATAACCAGCAAACGCTGGGCGAAATCATCCAGCAGCGGCTTGGCGCTGCCCCGGTAGTAGGAGACCAGGTGGAGTTTGCCGGGATGATCTGGACGGTTGCCGAAAAAGAAGATAACGCGGTACGGAAAGTGGGGTTGAGGCCGATGGAAGAGGAAACGGAGTAGTTGTTTTTTGCCGGGTGGCGGCTTCGCCTTACCCGGCCTACAAAACCCTCGAACGTAGGTCGGGTAAGCGTTAGCGCCACCCGACACAAACATTCGTTACACCGTCACAACCGGCACTCTCGGTGCCAGCGCGCACATCAATTCGTACCCGACCGTGCCCGCCGCGGCAGCCACGTCATCAATCTTAATTTCGTTACCCCACAGCTCGACCGGTGAACCGATGCCCGCCTGCGGGCATGGCGTCAGGTCAACGGCCAGCATATCCATTGATACGGTGCCCACCGTTCCCGTGCGAACCCCATCTACCCAGACAGGCGTGCCGGTCGGCGCGATGCGCGGGTAGCCGTCGGCATACCCGCCCGCCACGATGCCAATCCGCTGCTCGCCCTTTGCCCGGTAGCGGCTGCCGTAGCCCACCGTGTCACCGGCCTTCAACGTCTGCACGCCAATGATTTCACTGCGCAAGGTCATAACCGGCTTCAGGCCGCTGTTGGCGATATCCTGCCACTGGCCTGAGGGAGACGCACCGTAGAGAACAATTCCCGGACGCACCCAGTTATAGTGCGCCTCGGGATGCCACAGCGTAGCCGCCGAGTTGGACAGCGAACGTGGGCAATCCAGCCCTTCTGCCGCCTGCTCAATGCGGACCATGGCATCGGCAATCCCGTCGGTTTTTTCCGCGTCGGCAAAATGCGCCATCAGCGTCATTTCGCCCACGTTCTTCATGGCGCGCAGCTGCTGCCAGACCGTATGCACCCGCTCAGGCTGGAAGCCCAGGCGGTTCATGCCGCTATTCACCTTGAGATAGATATCCAGCGGAGCATGGAGCTTCGCATCCTGAATCGCCTTAATCTGCCAGTTGCTGTGAACGCTGGTGGTCAGCCGATACTTATCCAGCAGCGGCAGATCGTCGGCGTGGAAGAACCCTTCCAGCAGCAGTATGGGCCCTTTCCAGCCGCGCTCGCGCAGCAGAATGGCCTCTTCCAGATTCAGTAGCGCAAAGCCGTCGGTCGCGCTCAGCGCGCTCCAGATACGGTCGATACCGTGGCCGTAGGCATTCGCTTTCACCACCGACCAGACGCGCGAACCAGGTGCCGCCCGACGAACAATTTGCAGATTATCCTTCAGGGCCTGCAGGTTCAGCTGGGCCAGAACAGGACGGGACATGACAACTCCTTAGTTATGCGCGCCGTGCAGATGCTGTGGACGCGAAGGCGTAAACCCCGATTGATAGCGCGCGGCGCTTAAATCGTCAAACGGAATTGCCGGCGTGCGCCCGGAAATCAGGTCGCTCAGTAGCTGGCCCGATCCGCAGGCCATCGTCCAGCCAAGCGTGCCGTGTCCAGTATTGGTCCACAGGTTTTTAAACGGCGTGCGGCCCACGATCGGTGTGCCGTCCGGGGTCATCGGACGCAGGCCGGTCCAGAACGTCGCCTGCTCAACAAAACCCCCGCGCGGGAAGAGATCGCCCACGACCATCTCCAGCGTTTCACGACGCGGCTGCAGCAGCTCGGTATTGAAGCCGACGATCTCTGCCATGCCGCCTACGCGAATACGGTTATCGAAGCGGGTAATGGCGATTTTGTAGGTTTCATCCAGAATGGTCGATACCGGGGCGCCGCTCTCTTCTTTCACCGGAATGGTCAGCGAGTAGCCCTTCAGCGGGTAGACCGGAATGTCGAGAATGCCTTTCAGCATGGCGGTGGAGTACGAACCAAACGCCATCACGTAGGCATCCGCTTTGATCACCTCGTCGCCGCACTTCACGCCGTAAATTTTTTCCCCTTCCGACAGCAGCTTGTCGACAGAGGTGTTGAAGCGGAACTTCACCCCCGCCTGTTCGCACATTTGTGCCAGACGTTGCGTAAAGAGCTGGCAGTCGCCGGTTTCGTCATTTGGCAGGCGCAGGCCGCCCGTCAGTTTATGCGCCACTTCCGCCAGCGCCGGTTCAACCTGGCCAAGCTGGCTGGCCTCAAGCAGCTGGTACGGTACGCCGGCATCTTCCAGCACGGCGATATCGCGGGTGGCATTTTCGTACTGTTGCTCGGTGCGGAACAGCTGCAGCGTCCCGCCCTGACGGCCTTCATACTCAATCCCCGTCGACGCGCGCAGCGCTTTCAGACAGTCGCGGCTGTATTCCGCCAGGCGCACCATACGCCCTTTGTTCTCCATGTAGTGGCGGGTGTCGCAGTTGCGCAGCATCTGCCACATCCACTTCAGCTGGAACTGCGTGCCGTCAAGGCTGATGGCCAGCGGCGCATGGCGCTGGAACATCCATTTAATCGCTTTCAGCGGAACGCCCGGCGCAGCCCACGGTGCCGCATACCCCGGAGAGATTTGCCCGGCGTTTGCCGCGCTGGTTTCAAGCGCTGGACCGGATTCACGATCGATAACGGTTACGTCATGTCCCGCCTGACTTAAATACCAGGCGCTGGTTACCCCAACGACACCACTTCCCAGTATGACAACACGCATAGCCACTCCATTATGTGCAAAAGAACAATCTTCTAATTACAGATTGATAACCTAGTTGAAAATATTATTCAACATACGACTTTTTTATGGTGACTTACCTCACACATCCCCCAGCATCAGGGGATAGTGCTAATTTGGGATCTCCTGCTACGCGTTATTTTTAACCAGCATAATATGCTGAGAGACACCGTTTATTTGCCGTATCAAAAACGCGAAATCGCAAAGAAAAAATTTCTGCCCCAGCACGCTTTTTAACACGTTGATCTATGCTTGATAAGGAGGCTCTCCAGACAGAGAGAGCACCCACAACGAGGGCGCGCTAATGGCTACTATTGATTCCCTGAACAAGGACAACACACGTCTGAGCGATGGACCCGACTGGACCTTCGAGCTGCTGGATGTTTACCTCGCCGAAATCGACCGGGTCGCAAAACTGTATCGTCTGGATACCTATCCCCATCAGATTGAAGTCATTACGTCCGAACAGATGATGGACGCCTACTCCAGCGTCGGGATGCCGATTAACTATCCGCACTGGTCGTTTGGTAAAAAATTTATTGAAACGGAGCGGCTGTATAAGCACGGCCAGCAGGGGCTGGCGTATGAGATTGTCATTAACTCCAACCCGTGTATCGCCTATTTAATGGAAGAGAACACCATTACCATGCAGGCGCTGGTGATGGCGCACGCCTGCTACGGTCATAACTCATTTTTCAAGAATAACTACCTGTTCCGCAGCTGGACGGATGCCAGCTCCATCGTCGATTACCTGATCTTCGCCCGTAAATACATTACCGACTGCGAAGAGCGCTACGGCGTGGACGAAGTGGAAAAACTGCTCGACTCCTGTCATGCGCTGATGAACTACGGCGTGGACCGCTACAAACGTCCGCAGAAAATCTCCCTGCAGGAGGAGAAGGCCCGGCAGAAAAGCCGCGAAGAGTACCTGCAAAGCCAGGTGAACATGCTGTGGCGAACCCTGCCGAAGCGTGAGGAAGAGAAAGCGGTCACCGAAGCGCGTCGTTATCCGTCCGAGCCGCAGGAAAATCTGCTCTATTTTATGGAGAAGAACGCCCCGCTGCTGGAGCCATGGCAGCGTGAGATCCTGCGCATCGTGCGCAAGGTGAGCCAGTATTTTTACCCGCAAAAGCAGACGCAGGTCATGAACGAAGGCTGGGCGACCTTCTGGCACTACACCATTCTTAACCATCTGTACGACGAAGGGAAAGTGACCGAGCGGTTCATGATGGAATTCCTCCACAGCCATACCAACGTGGTCTTCCAGCCGCCCTACAACAGCCCATGGTACAGCGGGATTAACCCGTATGCGCTTGGCTTCGCCATGTTCCAGGACATTAAGCGCATCTGCCAGTCGCCGACGGAAGAAGACAAGTACTGGTTCCCGGATATCGCCGGTTCTGACTGGCTGGAAACGCTGCACTTTGCGATGCGCGACTTTAAGGATGAGAGCTTCATCAGCCAGTTTATGTCGCCGAAGATCATGCGTGATTTTCGCTTCTTCACCGTGCTGGACGATGACCGCAACAACTATCTGGAGATTTCCGCGATCCATAACGAAGAGGGATACCGTGAGATCCGCTCTCGCCTCTCTTCCCAGTACAACCTGAGCAACCTTGAACCGAATATACAGGTATGGAACGTCGATTTGCGCGGTGATCGCTCCCTGACGCTGCGCTATATCCCGCACAACCGCGCGCCGCTGGATAAAGGGCGTAAAGAGGTGCTGAAGCATGTGCATCGCCTGTGGGGCTTTGACGTGCAGCTGGAGCAGCAGAATGAAGACGGGAGCGTAGAGCTGCTGGAACGTTGCCCGACGCGGTTGAATACGCTGTAGTGCAGCTTTTTTTGCCCGGTGGCGCTACGCTTACCGGGCCTACAAGACCCGTAGGTCGGGTAAGGCGAAGCGCCACCGGGCGAAAAAAAACCTCTCATACGAGAGGTTTTTTCTTTTAGCGCGTCTGAATCGCTAAATCACCCGGCAGCGTTTTCTGCATACGGTGCCAGATTTCACCGGAATCATGACCGTAGCGGCGCACCGTCTCATAAACCTGATCGTGCAGGCCTTCAGTACAGAGCTTGCTCAGTTTATGGTAGAAGCCCAGCGCCAGGCTACGCGCTTCCGGATTGGCAAAGTAGTGGCGGCCGATGCGGGTGTAAAGCCCTTTCATACCGTTGAGGATCAGGCCATACACCGGGTTGCCGGAGGCAAACGCCAGGCCGCGAAACACATTGTAATCGAGGGTGGCAAAGGAATCGGCATGATCTTCCACCTCGTTCGCGCTGGCCAGCACCGCAAGGGCGTCTTCCGGATGCTGACGGAAAGCGGTACGAATAAAGATCGTCGCGATGTTGGTGCGAACGGAGAGCAGATTATCAATGAGCTGCGGCACGCTTTCATGGTCGAGACGCGCCAGCGTTTCAAGAATGTTCAGCCCGGAGGTTTCCCAGAAGTTGTTCACTTTCGTAGGCTTACCGTGCTGGATCGTCAACCAGCCATCGCGCGCCAGCCGCTGGAGCACTTCACGCAGCGTGGTGCGAGTGACGCCAATCAGTTCAGAGAGTTCGCGTTCAGCCGGAAGAATGGACCCCGCAGGGAAACGATTATTCCAGATGCTTTCAATGATGTACTCTTCCGCGAAACCCGCCGGGCTCTGCGCCTTAATGACCATAGTGAGATTTCCATTACACAGCTTTAGCAAATTGGACTCATCATACCAGAGGCAGGCAGTGGCAGGTAGCGCGGCAAAGAGAGAAAAGAGGGATCGCCGTTTCATTTTTGTGAAATTTACAATGCAGCCTTATCTGCCTCCAGGCCGCGATTTTTGCGTATACTGATGTTTTGTCTTACTTGACGGGGAAGGACGTCTGTCGTGGAAATTTCTTTTGGGCGCGCACTGTGGCGCAACTTTTTAGGCCAGTCTCCGGACTGGTACAAACTTATACTTCTGGTGTTCCTGGTCGTTAACCCCCTCCTCTTCAGCGTGAACCCGTTCATTGCCGGGTGGCTGCTGGTGGCGGAGTTTATCTTCACCCTGGCGATGGCGCTGAAATGTTATCCTCTGCTGCCGGGCGGATTGCTGGCGTTTGAGGCCGTCGTTATCGGTATGACCAGCGCCGAGCATGTCAAAGCAGAGCTGGCGTCTAACCTTGAAGTGCTTTTGCTGCTGATGTTTATGGTGGCGGGCATCTACTTCATGAAACAGCTGCTGCTGTTTATCTTCACGCGCCTGCTGCTCAGCATTCCATCGAAAATGTTCCTCTCGCTGGCGTTTTGCCTTGCGGCCGCCTTCCTGTCGGCCTTCCTGGATGCGCTGACGGTCGTCGCGGTGGTGATAAGCGTAGCGGTTGGGTTTTACGGTATTTATCACCGTGTGGCCTCCTCTCGCCCGGGTGAGGATTTGCAGGATGACAGCCACGTCGAGGCGCATAACCGTGACGTCCTGGAACAGTTCCGCGCCTTCCTGCGCAGCCTGATGATGCATGCCGGCGTGGGTACCGCCCTGGGCGGCGTGATGACCATGGTGGGCGAGCCGCAAAACCTGATCATTGCCAAAGCGGCGGGCTGGCACTTCGGTGAGTTCTTCCTCAGAATGGCGCCGGTGAGCGTACCGGTGCTGATCGGCGGGCTGGCAACCTGTCTGCTGGTGGAGAAGTTTCGCCTCTTTGGTTATGGTGCGCAGCTCCCGGAGCCGGTTCGTCAGGAGCTGCATAAATTCGATCTGCAGAGCCGAAGCCAGCGGACGCGCCAGGAGACGCTACGACTGATTGCTCAGGGGATCATCGGCGTCTGGCTTATCGCGGCGCTGGCGTTCCATCTTGCCGAAGTGGGGCTGATTGGCCTGTCAGTCATTATTCTCGCCACCACCTTTACCGGTGTGACGGACGAACATGCCATCGGCAAAGCGTTTACCGAAGCCCTGCCGTTTACCGCCCTGCTGGCGGTGTTCTTTGCCGTCGTGGCCGTGATTATCGACCAACACCTGTTCGCGCCGATTATTGCCTTTGTATTACAGGCGTCACCGGATGCTCAGCTCTCGCTGTTTTACCTGTTTAACGGCCTGCTCTCGTCGATCTCAGATAACGTCTTTGTCGGGACGGTCTACATCAACGAGGCCAAAGCGGCCATGGAGCAAGGCGTTATCAGCGCCGGACAGTTTGAACTGCTGGCCGTGGCGATCAATACCGGCACTAATCTGCCGTCGGTGGCGACGCCAAATGGCCAGGCCGCCTTCCTGTTCCTTCTGACCTCCGCCCTCGCGCCGCTCATACGACTTTCTTATGGCAGGATGGTGTGGATGGCGCTGCCGTATACGCTGGTGCTCACGATCGTGGGATTGCTTTGCGTCAAAATTACCCTCATTCCCTGTACGCAATGGTTGATACAAGCGGGTATACTTGCGGCGCAGTAAACTATGCATCTCGGGCAGTTCGCTGCCCGTTTGCCTTTTCGCACGATAAACATCCAATTACGTTTTATTTCGCCAGGTACAGGTGGCGCGAAAAACGAATTCGTTTACACTGCGCTTTCTAAGCATGTTCCAGGGAAATGATTATGTTGAGATTTTTAAACCAGTGCTCCCGCGGTCGCGGAGCGTGGTTGTTAATGGCCCTGACCGCCTTTGCGCTGGAAATGGTCGCGCTGTGGTTCCAGCATGTAATGGGACTGAAACCTTGCGTGCTTTGTATTTATGAACGCTGCGCACTGTTCGGCATTATGGGTGCAGGCTTGGTCGGCGCGATTGCCCCGAAATCGCCGCTTCGCTATGCCGGTATTGCCATCTGGATCTACAGCGCCTGGAAAGGGATTGAACTCTCCTGGCAGCACACCATGATGCAATTGCATCCGTCACCGTTTATGACCTGTGATTTTGCCGCCCGCTTCCCGAGCTGGCTGCCGCTGGACAAATGGCTGCCGCAGGTGTTTGTCGCATCCGGTGACTGCTCCGTTCGTCAGTGGGAATTCCTGACGCTGGAGATGCCGCAGTGGCTGGTGGGTATTTTTGCCGCCTACTTCGTCGTTGCGTTGCTGGTGCTAATCGCTCAGCCGTTCAAACCGAAGAAACGCGATTTGTTCGGAAGGTAAAAGCAAAACGGCAACCGAGGTTGCCGTTTTTAGTGTTTGCGCCCTCTCCCGTGGGAGAGGGTTGGGGTGAGGGCATCAGGCCGCACAAACACAATAAAAAACCCGCTTCGGCGGGTTTTTTATTGTCAACGGGTCGGGTGGTTCATGATGTGATCTTCCCAGTCGCGCACCTCGGACTCTTTAACCGCAATGTGGCGCACAGAAATGCGTTCACCGTGCATCGCCGCTTTCGACCCCGTCAGCAGCGGGTGCCAGGTCGGTAAATCTTTCCCTTCGGCCAGCAGGCGATACGCGCAGGTATGCGGCAGCCATTCAAACGTCGGCAGATTATCCCGGGTTAACTTGATACAGTCAGGCTCAAATTCAAACCGGCGCTCATAGTTGCGGCACTGGCAGGTTTTAATGTTTAACTGCTTGCAGGCTACGTTGGTGAAGTAGATTTCGTCCGTATCTTCATCCATCAGCTTGTGCAGGCAGCACTGCCCGCAGCCGTCGCACAATGATTCCCATTCCGCGTCAGTCATGTCGTCGAGAGTTTTGCTTTGCCAGAAAGGGATGTCGTTCATCAGGATGTCCACACGTCAAAAGAAAGCGCACCTTATAACGAGTCTGGCACGTTGTTGCAAGTTTTGCCGCCCTCTTCAGGCGGCAAGAGGGGGTTACAGCACGCGGGTTTTCAGCGACAGGCCGTTAAAACCGACCTCAAGCTCATCACCGCTGAGCAGCGGACCAACACCTTCCGGGGTTCCGGTCAGGATCACATCGCCCGGTTTCAGGGTAAAGAAGCGGCTCATGTAGGCGATCAGGGGCACAATCTTATGGATCATGTCTGCCGTGGTGCCTTGCTGGCGGATCTCGCCGTTAACCTTCAGGCTAAGCGGGGTGTCCTGCGGATCGCCGGTAAATTCGCTCACCGGAACAAACGCCGAGATCGGGCAGGCGTTATCAAACCCTTTGGCTTTTTCCCACGGCTGCCCTGCTTTCTTCATTTTGCCCTGCACGTCACGCAGCGTCAGATCCAGCGCCACGCCGTATCCGGCAATCGCTTTCTGAACATGTTCTTCTGAGGCCTGGCGCAGCGTCGCGCCGATCAGCACGGCGAGTTCAACTTCGTGATGCACCGAGCCCAGCCCCTGCGGCAGCGCCAGCGGCTGGCGGATATCGCAAAGCGCCGTTTCAGGCTTAATGAACAGAACCGGCTCTTCTGGCGTCGCGCTGCCCATCTCCTGAATATGTTTTGCATAGTTGCTGCCCACGCAGACGACTTTGCTGACGGGATAATCCAGTAATGCACCTTGCCAGTTATGATGTTGATACATGGTCGCCCCCTAAACGGTTGATGTGTTGTGCCCAAAAACAGTTGAGACTATTTTTTACCGTTCGCCTCAAGATGTTGTTTTAATAAATTCTCGGGTGGCGGTGGAAGCTGTAAATAATAGCCTTGCTCAGCTAAGGCCGTTTTCACTTTATCCAGATCGGCATTGATCAGTTTTTTACGACCATCAAGCGGCAGCAGCATCGCCAGCTGTGGTCGGCCAAAGTTCTTCATTAATTCTTCAGGCACGCGTGAAAAATCGTCTTTCTTTTCGACATAAAGATAGGTCTGGTCACGGCTTGTACTTCTGTAGATCACACAAAACATGTTTTTACTCTGAATTAATGGGTGGTTGCTTGCCTCAATATACTCCTGACTATAACATGCCTGATACTCTTCGGAATATCGCAGCGAGTGGTTGCGGTTAATAGCAAATTGAGTAAGGCCAGGATGTCAAACACGCCCATCGAGCTTAAAGGCAGTAGCTTCACCTTATCAGTGGTACATTTGCATGATGCAAAACCCGAGGTTATTCGTCAGGCGTTAGAAGACAAAATCGCCCAGGCTCCCGCCTTTCTGAAGCACGCCCCTGTTGTTATCAACGTCAGCGGTCTTAAGGCTCCGGTTAACTGGAAACTTCTCCAGCAGGCCGTCTCCTCGACCGGACTGCGTATCGTGGGCATTAGCGGCTGCAAAGATACTGAGCTGAAAGCGGAAATTGACCGTGCGGGGCTGCCTCTTCTGAGTGAGGGCAAAGAAAAAGCCCCTCGTGCGGCACCCGTTGCCGTACAAACGCCCCCTCCTGCGGTGCAAAACGTTACTACCGTCACAAAAACGCGAATGATTGATGTGCCGGTTCGTTCCGGTCAGCGCATTTATGCACCAAACTGTGATCTAATTGTTACAAGCCACGTCAGTGCTGGCGCTGAGCTGATTGCAGATGGCAATATTCACGTATACGGTATGATGCGTGGACGTGCGCTCGCAGGTGCAAGTGGCGATCGAGATGCGCAAATATTTTGTACTCACCTGACGGCGGAACTGGTGTCCATCGCAGGTGAATATTGGCTGAGCGACAAGATCCCAGCCGAATTTTATGGCAAAGCGGCTCGCCTGCTTCTGGCAGACGACGCGTTGACCGTTCAACCGTTGAATTGATCCCTTTTTAACAAGGAATTTCTATGGCACGCATTATTGTTGTTACTTCGGGTAAAGGAGGCGTTGGCAAGACCACCTCCAGCGCGGCCATCGCTACTGGTTTGGCCCAGAAGGGAAAGAAAACCATCGTTATCGACTTCGATATCGGTCTGCGTAACCTCGACCTCATCATGGGATGTGAGCGTCGCGTCGTGTATGATTTCGTGAACGTCATTCAGGGCGATGCCACGCTGAACCAGGCGATGATTAAAGACAAGCGCACCGAGAACCTCTACATTCTCCCGGCTTCTCAGACGCGTGACAAAGACGCCCTGACTCGTGAAGGGGTGGAAAAGGTGCTCGACGAGCTGAAAAAAATGGAGTTCGACTTCATTGTCTGCGACTCTCCTGCCGGCATCGAAACCGGTGCCCTTATGGCGCTCTACTTCGCTGATGAAGCAATCATCACCACCAACCCTGAAGTTTCATCCGTGCGTGACTCAGACCGCATTCTGGGCATCCTCGCCTCTAAATCCCGTCGTGCGGAAAATGGCGAAGACCCGATTAAAGAACACCTGCTGCTCACCCGCTACAACCCGGGCCGCGTGAACAAAGGTGACATGCTGAGCATGGAAGACGTGCTGGAGATCCTGCGCATTAAACTGGTGGGCGTAATCCCGGAAGATCAGTCCGTGTTACGTGCCTCTAACCAGGGCGAGCCAGTGATCCTTGATATAACGGCAGATGCAGGTAAAGCGTATGCTGATACCGTTGATCGTCTGCTGGGAGAAGAACGTCCTTTCCGCTTCATTGAAGAAGAGAAGAAAGGTTTCCTCAAACGCCTGTTCGGAGGATAAGTTATGGCATTACTGGACTTTTTTCTCTCGCGGAAAAAGAACACCGCCAACATCGCAAAAGAACGTCTGCAAATTATCGTTGCGGAGCGTCGTCGTAGCGACGCCGAGCCTCACTACCTGCCGCAGCTGCGTAAGGACATTCTGGAAGTGATCTGTAAATATGTGCAGATTGATCCGGAGATGGTTACGGTGCAGCTGGAACAAAAAGACGGGGATATTTCGATTCTGGAGCTGAACGTTACGCTCCCGGAAGCGGAAGAGTCGCGACCGTAGGTTTGTGATTTCGTAGCCCCGGTAAGCGCAAAGCCACCGGGGGAATATGCCGGGTCTATCGCCCGGCATATTTTTTATCGCGGAAAACCTTCCAGCAGCGTATTCAGGCGATCGGCCATCAATTTCCCGCGCCATCCCGCCATCATTTCCGGCACGCCATTCTGCGGTTTCAGCTTCCAGTGCCAGTTCAGCAGCTGGTTAATCTGACGACGTGAGGCCAGTAGCTCCGCGGTCAGTTTGCTTTCCGTTGCAACTGTCTGCACCAGCGCTTTGATATCCTTAAACGCTTTGCGATAGCCCGGCATATCCATCAGGTTCAGCAGCGGTTCCGGCAGCGCATCTTCCGGCAGCTCCTGCGCTTTTGCGACCAGCGCCAGCAGGGTTTTGCCGTGGAAGCGGATCTCGCTGCCCGAAAGCCCAATGCTGTCCAGCTCGCCCAGGCTGCCCGGCATATAGCGCGCAACCGCCCAGAGATGCTCTTCGCGAACCACAAAGTTAACGGCCAGATCGCGCTCGCGCGCTTTACGCAGACGCCAGTCCGCTAACAGCTGCAGACACGCCAGCTGACGCGTACGCAGCTGCCAGGCGTTGCTGATATCACGCCAGGCCTCTTTCGGGTCAACCACTTCCTGGCGACGCTGCTGGGTCATACGACACTCGTCCAGCGCCGCAGAGAGCCATCCAGAGGCTTCTGCCTCTTTCATCAGCTGTCCGGCAATCGGCAGCAGGTAAAACACGTCTGCCGCCGCATACTCCAGCTGACGTGCGGTTAGCGGACGCGCCAGCCAGTCGGTACGGGATTCACTTTTATCCAGCGTCAGGCCCGTATACTCTTCCACCATGGCGGCAAAACCCCACGAGAGCGGACGATTACTGAACGCGGCGAGGATCTGCGTATCAATCAACGGCTGAGGCATAATGCCAAAGGTGTTCAGAAAGACTTCCAGATCTTCACTGCCCGCGTGCAGGTATTTCGTCACGGCGGTATCGAGCAGCAGGTCACGCATCGGCGTCCAGTCGGTAATGCCGAGAGGGTCGATCAGAGAGACATGTTTGCCGTCGTACATCTGAATCAAACCCAGCTGCGGATAATAGGTCCGGGTACGGACAAACTCGGTATCCAGGGCAATGGCAGGAAAGTCGCGCGTCACTTCGCACAGCGAAGCCAGCTCGTCATTGGTCGTGATCATCTGGTAATTCAAAACGGGTTCTCTTTTGTTTGCGCCCATAAAAAACGCCGGCTTAACCGGCGTCTGGGCGATTAGCGTGAAGCTCAGGCCTTATTGTCTACTTTGCCACGGGCTTCGTCACGTAATTCTCGTCGTAATATCTTTCCGACGTTGGATTTCGGCAGCTCATCGCGGAATTCAACCAGCTTCGGCACCTTGTAGCCCGTCAGCTGACGACGGCAGAACGTTATCAGCTCCTCCTCGGTGAGCGAAGGATCTTTCTTGACCACAAATATTTTGACCGCTTCGCCGCTGCTGCCGGAAGGGACGCCTACAGCAGCCACTTCGAGTACGCCGCTGTGCTGCATAACCACGTCTTCGATCTCATTCGGATAGACGTTGAAGCCGGAGACCAGGATCATGTCTTTCTTGCGATCGACGATGCGCAGGAAGCCCTCGTCATCCATTACCGCAATATCACCGGTGTGCAGCCAGCCGTCTTTGATGATTTCGTCGGTCGCATCGGGGCGCTGCCAGTAACCCAGCATCACCTGCGGACCTTTGACGCACAGCTCACCCGGCTCACCCGGCGCGACTTCGTTATCGTTATCATCGACCAGTTTGGCCTCTGTGGAAGGAACCGGCAGACCAATGCTTCCACTGTGATAGTCGATATCGTGTGGGTTGACGCTGACCAGCGGAGCACATTCCGTCAGTCCGTATCCTTCCAGCAAATACTGACCGGTGAGCTTCACCCAGCGCTCGGCGACCGCCTGCTGAACCGGCATGCCGCCGCCCGCAGAGAGATGCAGCGTGGAGAAATCCAGCTGCTGGAACTCTTTGTTATTAAGCAGCGCGTTAAACAGGGTATTTACCCCGGTCATGGCGGTGAACGGGTATTTCGCCAGCTCTTTCACCAGCCCCGGGATGTCACGCGGGTTCGTAATCAGTACGTTTTGACCGCCCAGCTCAATAAACAGCAGGCAGTTCATGGTGAGGGCGAAAATGTGGTACAGCGGAAGGGCCGTAATGACCAGCTCTTTTCCAGGATGCAGCAGTGGCCCGTAAGTCGCGTTAACCTGCTCAAGGTTCGCCAGCATGTTCCGGTGGGTCAACATCGCGCCTTTCGCCACGCCGGTGGTGCCACCGGTATACTGCAGAAACGCGAGGTCTTCCGCCACCACTTCTGGCTTCACATACTGCATACGGTAACCCGCATGCAGCGCGCTGCGGAAGGAGATGGCGTCCGGCAGGTGGTATTTTGGCACCAGACGTTTGACGTATTTGACGACAAAGTTAACCAGCGTGCCTTTAGCGGTGGAGAGTTGATCCCCCATGCGCGTCAGGATGACGTGTTTAACCTGGGTTTTGTCGACCACTTTTTCCAGCGTATGGGCGAAGTTGGACACAATGACAATCGCGACCGCGCCGCTGTCGTTCAGCTGATGCTCCAGCTCGCGCGGGGTGTACAACGGGTTGACGTTGACGACAATCATCCCGGCTCGCAGGATACCGAACAACGCCACCGGGTATTGCAGCAGGTTTGGCATCATCAGCGCGACGCGGTCCCCTTTTTGCAGCCCCAGCCCTTCCTGAAGATACGCCGCAAACGCCCGGCTACGCTCCTCAAGCTTACGGAACGTCATGACCTCGCCCATATTCACGAATGCGGGTTGGTCCGCGTAGCGCCTTACCGAGTGTTCAAATAATGCCACCAGGGATTGATAACGGTCAGGATTGATCTCAGCAGGAACATCTGCGGGATAACGGTTAAGCCAAACCTTCTTCAATGCATCACCTCTGAAATGAGTGTTCGTCGTCATCACAACCCCGATAATAAACAGTTTGTTAACATTATATTAACTCAGCGTACCAGTTTATTAATTGTTCAGATTTAAGGTTGCGAAGCGCGTCACTCTTTTTTTTCGTTTTATCCGTAAAAAAACAGAGACAGCGGCTGAGCCGCTGTCTCTTTCCTAACAATAACAGTAAGTTACTCAGTAACGATCGTCTGAACCTGTGCAGGACCCGGGTTGTACCAACCCCAGCCCGGGTAGCCGTAACGATAAGGATGCGGACCCCACATCCACGGATCCATCGGCTGAGGCGGCATGATCACCTGCTGTGCCAGCCGCCAGCGTTTATACCCGTTAACCTGCATGGTCATAAATTTATACGGCGTGCTGCCGATTTTGCCCTGCACGGCGCCGGTAATCGGTCCGACGACGGTCACCAGCTGTCCGCGAAAATCGACCGGATCGAGGAAGCCACTGACGTCCGCATAGATACGTCCCCGGGAGGCCTCGCCCAGTACAGGCCGCGCGCCGCTGTCCAGCGGAACGGTCGCGATCTCCAGACGGGTTTTCCCCTGCTGGTTTTGTACGTCTACTACCTTACCGCCAAAGCGCGCTTCCTGGCCGACGTAAAGCTCAGGCGCATTCATCACCCGAACCAGATCCTGCTGTGGCGTCGGGCTGCTGCCCTTAATCGCATCAGGAACGGAAACGCATCCGCTCAGTGCTATGGCAACTGCACCTGCCATAATAAGGCGTACTACTTTAGTCTGAACCGCCATGATGCGACTCCTTTTTCTCAGTTCCTGTTACTGAGATTCACTCGCGGCCCGGAAGTTTCTTCCACGCAACGGTGTTTCGCAAATAAACCGGCTCCGCGTGTTCAACGGCAACGGTTTTTCCTGCTGCGAGCAGCTGGCAGGCAATCGGAAGCATATCTTCCGCAGCCGGCAGCAGCACGTTGCCGTCCACCAGCGTCACCCCGGTGCCGCTCGCCATCTCCGGCCACGCCGGCCAGCCGGTGCCGACGGTCGCCCACTCACCGGAGAGCTGTTGCAGTCGTTCAGTGACCGCTTCCGGCTTAAGCACGGCTTCCGTCTCTTCACCGTGCCATACGCCCTGTTCGTCGCGGGTGTATTCTGCCCAGTAAACTTCGCCCATGCGGGCATCAATCGCTGCCAGCACGCGCGTTGCTCCGGTCATGCGCCATGCGCCCTGCGCCATGGTGGCAAGGGTAGAGACGCCGATCATCGGCAGTTCGGCGCCCAGCGCCAGCCCCTGCGCAATACCAATCCCGATACGTACGCCCGTAAAGCTGCCAGGGCCACGGCCAAAGGCCAGCGCGTCGAGGTCGGTTAAGGAGGTGTTGCCCTGGGTTAAAATGGCTTTTACCAGGGGCAGAATGCGTTGGGTGTGTTCCCGGGGGCACTCTTCGAAATGAGCAGAAACAGCACCGTCGTTCAACAGAGCGACAGAGCAAGCCTCTGTCGCGGTATCAATAGCCAGAATTCGCATCAGTCGTCGCGCTCTCGCAAGGGTCAGTCACAAAATGGCGCGCATCTTAGCACACTCCGGGGTAAATTACTCCGCCGTTGGGTTTGCCAGGAAACGCACAGCGCGTTTTATGTCCCGCGTCCGCGGCGCGGGCGGCAGGCTTGCAAGGAAGGTCGCGCCGTAAGGGCGCATCACCAGCCGGTTATCGCAAATGACCAGCACGCCGCGATCGGTGACGTCGCGGATCAATCGCCCTACCCCCTGCTTGAGGGTAATCACCGCGTCCGGCAGCTGTACCTCGTCGAACGGATCGCCGCCGCGCAGACGGCAGTCTTCCATTCGCGCTTTCAGCAGCGGATCGTCCGGGGAGGTAAACGGCAGCTTATCAATGATCACCAGCGAGAGGGTGTCTCCCCGCACATCGACCCCTTCCCAGAAGCTGCTGGTTGCCACCAGCAGGGCATTACCGGCGCTGACAAATTGCTGTAACAGCTGGCCTTTACTGGTTTCGCCCTGCAGCAGCACCGGTAACGTCATGGTGGCGCGAAACTGCTCGGCGAGGTCACGCATCATGGCGTGAGAGGTGCAGAGCATAAAACAGCGGCCGTTGTTGGCCTCGATCATCGGTTTTAACATCGCGGCCAGATGGCGCGCCGCACCCGGCTGATTCGGCAGCGGCAGATTACGGGGAACGCAGAGCAGCGCCTGTTTTTCGTAATCGAACGGGCTGGGCAGGAGCAGCGATTCCGCCTCCTCAATGCCAAGACGTTCCGTGAAGTGATGCAGATCGTCATTCACCGACAGGGTTGCCGAGGTGAAGATCCAGCTTCCCGGTTTTTGCGCCATCACCTCTTTAAATTTATCCGCCACCGTCAGCGGCGTGAGCGCCAGCGTGAAATGCCGCGAGGTGCACTCATACCAGTAGCTGAACCCCGGCTGGTTGATCTCTTTCAGCCGTTTGAGCCGCCCGCGATAGAGCGTGGCGCGCTCGAAGGCAGCATCCAGCAGCGCGGAACGGCCGAGCGACAGTTTTGCCACGTCGTAGCAGAGTTCCAGGGCATCATCGAGCAGCAGCAGCGCGCGCTGGATATTGCTGTCCGCCAGCAGTTCGCGCAGGTTACCGCGATAGCCCGGCTCGCCGAGCTGTAAGCGGAAATCCTGCGCGCTTTGCGCCAGGCGGTCGGCGCACTTCTGCAACTGCTGGGTATCTTTGAGTTCGGTTCGGTAAGCGATGGTGAAATCTTTCGCCAGATCCTGAAGCTGGCGGCTGGAAAGCGACTGACCAAAATACTGGCTGGCGATGTCCGGAAGCTGATGGGCTTCGTCGAAGATCATCACGTCCGCCTCCGGGATCAATTCGCCGAAACCGCTGTCCTTGACGACCATATCCGCGAGGAACAGATGGTGATTCACCACCACCACATCCGCATCCATCGCCGTTTTGCGCGCTTTCACCACAAAGCAGTCTTTATACAGCGGGCAGTCGCTGCCGAGGCAGTTGTCATTGGTGCTGGTCACCAGCGGCCAGGCAGGTGAGTCTTCCGGCACGCTCGCACAGGTGCTGATATCGCCCTCTTCGGTCTGGTTCGCCCAGGCGCGAAGGATAATGACGTCGCTGAGGGTTTGCACCGGCAGGTCACCGCCAGCCAGCGCCTGCTGCTCAAGACGTTCCAGGCAAAGATAGTTGGAGCGCCCCTTCAGCAAGGCCAGACGGCCCTTGTATTTCAGCGCCTTGGCCACTGTGGGCAAATCGCGGCTGTAGAGCTGATCCTGCAGCGCCTTCGATCCGGTGGAAATAATCACCTTCTTTTTCGCGCGCAGCGCCGGAGCCAGGTAAGCATACGTTTTACCCGTGCCGGTTCCGGCTTCAACCACCAGCGGCTGAGCCTTATCGATGGCGCGTGCAACGGCGTGCGCCATCTGACGCTGAGGCTCACGGGGTTTGAAGCCGGGAATAGCCTGCGCTAATTGACCTTCAGGGGAAAAATCGTCTGCCACGGTGCTCTCTCACTGTATTTTTGCACAGGGATTATGTCAGCCCATCCTCTCCAGTGCCACCCCAAATAGTGACGACAACGGAACAATATGGCAGTCTTGCCGCCTGATGACGAAAAATAACGAGGAAACGTTTATGACGATTGTGCGCATTGATGCCGAAGCCCGCTGGTCTGATGTGGTGATCCACAACCAGACGCTCTACTACACCGGCGTCCCCGCTAACCTGGATGCAGATGCCTTCGAACAGACGGCTAACACCCTGGCGCAAATTGATGCAGTGCTTGTTAAGCAAGGTAGCGACAAATCCCGCATTCTGGATGCGACGATTTTCCTGGCAAATAAAGACGATTTCGCGGCAATGAACAAAGCCTGGGATGCATGGGTTGTGGCGGGTCACGCGCCTGTACGTTGCACCGTACAGGCTACGCTGATGAAACCGGAGTATAAGGTTGAGATCAAGATTATCGCGGCGGTTTAAGCCCGGTTACTCTTCTTCATCTTCATCTTCGAATCGCGCCACAATCCGCTCGCCGGTATGACTGGCGCGAATTTCATGAGCGACAACGGTAATCGCCTCTCCGCTGCTCATACCCTGGGTCATCAGTTCCTGAATGCGTTCAACCGCTTTCTGCTGTTGGTCATGACTGAGAGAAGGTAAACCTGCAAACATCGTCAACTCCTGCTAAATTATTCGCGCTAATTATTTCACGCTACCCGGTAGTATGCCACACATGAACATGCGCTTCCCCACTGTTATTACCTTGCCCTGGCGTACAGACGCTGCGGAATTCTGGTTTGCCCGTCTGAGCCACCTTCCTTTTGCGATGCTGCTGCATTCTGGCCACGCGGACCACCCTTATAGCCGCTTTGATATCCTGGTAGCCGATCCGCTGAAGACACTGACGACCAATGATCTGTCGCGAACGGACGATCCGCTTATGCAGCTTCAGCAAGCCATTAACGCGCTGGGCTTATCTGCCACACCGAACCCGGACCTTCCTTTTCAGGGGGGCGCGCTGGGCCTGTTTGGTTACGATCTGGGTCGCCGTTTCGAAACGCTGCCGGAACATGCGCAGGCTGATATTTCCCTGCCAGACATGGCCGTGGGGCTGTATGACTGGGCGTTAATTGTTGATCACCAGAAAAAAACGGTTTCCCTGCTGAGCCATCATGACGTGCAGGCGCGTCTGGCGTGGCTTGAGGCGCAACAGCCTGCACCGGCACAGACGTTCACGCTGACCTCCGGCTGGCGCTCAAATATGAGCGCAGCGGAATATGCCGAAAAATTTTCGCGCGTTCAGGCGTATCTGCAAAGCGGTGACTGCTATCAGGTTAACCTCGCCCAGCGTTTCCAGGCGACATACCGGGGAGATGAGTGGCAGGCATTTACCCGTCTTAATGCCAGCAATAAGGCGCCGTTCAGCGCGTTTGTCCGTCTGGAACAGGGGGCAATACTCAGCCTGTCACCTGAGCGCTTTATTCATCTGGCCGAGGGCACGATTCAAACCCGTCCGATTAAAGGCACTCTGCCGCGTCTTGCCGATCCCGATGCCGACCGCCAGCAGGCGGAAAAGCTGGCCGCCTCGCCGAAAGACCGCGCCGAAAACCTGATGATTGTCGATCTGATGCGTAACGATATTGGCCGGGTGGCCGTTCCGGGCAGCGTGCGCGTGCCGGAACTGTTTGTCGTCGAGCCTTTCCCGGCGGTGCATCATCTGGTCAGTACCATCACCGCGACGCTACCGGCCTCCCGCACGGCCTGCGATCTTCTGCGCGCGGCGTTCCCGGGCGGCTCCATCACCGGTGCACCAAAGGTGCGGGCGATGGAGATCATTGATGAGCTGGAACCGCACCGCCGCAACGCCTGGTGCGGCAGCATTGGCTATATCAGCCTGTGCGGCACGCTGGATACCAGCATTACCATTCGCACGCTGACCGCCTGCAACGGAAACCTTTACTGTTCAGCCGGGGGCGGCATTGTTGCCGATAGCGAGGTCGATGCGGAATATCAGGAAACCTTTGATAAAGTTAACCGTATCCTGAAACAACTGGAGTAATCACGGGTGGAAAAAGAGAACCTGACGCTGGATGATTTTTTATCTCGCTTTCAGCTATTACGACCGCAGGTCAACCGCGAGGCGCTGAATCAGCGTCAGGCGGCTGTGCTGATCCCGGTCGTGCGTCGCGCGCAGCCGGGCCTGCTGCTCACCCAGCGTTCTCCCCATTTACGTAAGCACGCGGGTCAGGTCGCTTTTCCGGGGGGCGCCGTAGACAGCTCCGACGCCTCGCTGATTGCCGCCGCGCTGCGGGAAGCGCAGGAAGAGGTTGCCATTCCGCCGGAGGCTGTGGAGGTCATCGGCGTGCTGCCGCCCGTCGACAGCGTCACTGGTTTTCAGGTCACGCCGGTGGTAGGCATTATCCCGCCGGGCCTGCAGTATCACGCCAGCGTCGATGAAGTCTCTGCGGTGTTTGAAATGCCGCTGGATGAAGCCCTCCGACTGAGTCGTTATCACCCGCTGGATATTCAGCGTCGTGGGCATGACCATCGGGTCTGGTTGTCCTGGTATCAGCATTATTTTGTCTGGGGCATGACGGCGGGCATTATTCGTGAGCTGGCGTTGCAAATCGGCCTGAAGCCTTGACTATACTTTACATTCCGCCCTCTTCTACCAGGTTTGCGATCTGCGTCGCGCTATTAGCAAAACCCATCGTCAACCATTAGTTTAATTCATGTGAATAGTTAAGCCGAGGTCGGTGTTCCCTCTTACACTATGCGCAGTTATAACATCGTTACTGGAACCCCGGTAACCCTGTCAGGAGTGTGAAAGTGATTAGTATATTCGACATGTTCAAAGTGGGAATTGGCCCTTCGTCTTCCCATACTGTTGGCCCGATGAAGGCCGGTAAACAGTTCGTCGATGATCTGGTCGAAAAAGGATTACTGGAAAGCGTTACCCGTGTCGCCGTGGATGTTTACGGCTCGCTGTCATTAACGGGTAAAGGCCACCACACCGATATCGCCATTATTATGGGTCTGGCAGGGAATATGCCGGATACCGTTGATATTGATGCCATCCCGGCATTCATCCGCGACGTGGAAACACGCGGCCGCCTGCTGCTGGCAAACGGCCAGCAGGAAGTCGATTTCCCGCAGGATGACGGCATGCGTTTTCGTAGCGACAACCTGTCGCTGCATGAAAACGGCATGACCATTCACGCTTATAGCGGTGAAAAAGAGATTTACAGCAAAACGTACTACTCCATCGGCGGTGGCTTCATCGTCGATGAAGAGCATTTTGGCAAAGATAGCGTCGGCGACGTCAACGTACCGTACCCGTTCAAATCGGCTACCGAGATGCTGGGCTACTGCAAAGAGACCGGTCTTTCACTGTCCGGCATGGTGATGCAGAACGAACTGGCGCTGCACAGCAAAAAAGAGATTGAAGACTACTTTGCGAACGTCTGGCAAACCATGCGCGCCTGTATCGATCGTGGGATGAACACCGAAGGCGTTCTGCCGGGTCCACTGCGCGTGCCGCGTCGTGCCTCTGCCCTGCGTCGTATGCTGGTGACCACAGACAAGTTCTCTAACGACCCGATGAACGTGGTCGACTGGGTGAACATGTTTGCCCTGGCGGTTAACGAAGAAAACGCCGCCGGTGGCCGCGTCGTGACGGCGCCAACCAACGGTGCCTGCGGTATCGTTCCGGCAGTGCTGGCCTACTACGATCACTTTATTGAGCCTGTAACGCCGGACATCTATATCCGCTATTTCCTGGCGTCAGGTGCCATCGGTACGCTGTACAAAATGAACGCCTCCATCTCCGGTGCTGAAGTGGGCTGTCAGGGTGAAGTCGGCGTTGCCTGCTCTATGGCGGCGGCGGGTCTGGCAGAGCTGCTGGGCGCAAGCCCTGAGCAGGTCTGCGTGGCGGCCGAAATCGGTATGGAACATAACCTCGGTCTGACCTGTGACCCGGTCGCGGGCCAGGTGCAGGTTCCGTGCATCGAGCGTAACGCGATTGCCTCGGTGAAAGCCATCAACGCCTCACGTATGGCGATGCGCCGTACCAGCGAACCTCGCGTGTCGCTGGATAAGGTGATTGAAACCATGTACGAAACCGGCAAAGACATGAACGCGAAATACCGCGAGACGTCCCGTGGTGGCCTGGCCATTAAGGTGCAGTGCGACTAATACTGCCTTTCGCCCATCTGCAACGGATGGGCGAATTTCCCTCTTCTTTCTCGTCTCCTTCTGCTTTCCCCACTACACTTTTACTGTTGCGTCCGGCTTTTGTGGCTGGTGGCTTATCAGGCGACCGTTCATGCAAACTGCACAAACGATCATTAAAAACTATCGCCGAAAACGCGTTATCGTCTGTGTCACGGTTGCGCTCCTCACGCTCATCCTGACGTTAGGCATTCGCTTTATTTCACAGCGCAATGTTAACCAACAGCGGATCCTCGATTTTACCAGCCATACCGTTCGCGCCCTTGATAACGTACTGCTTTCTTTAGAGAACCGCCGCAGCGTGCTGCAACCCCTGGTTGGGCAGCCCTGCCCGCAGGCGCACCTGGTGCTGCGAAAGCAGGCCGCCATTTTGCAGACGGTACGCTCCATCGCGCTGATTAACGACGGCGTCCTGTATTGCTCAAGTATTTTCGGGAGCCGCAATGTGCCCGTTCGCGACTTCCTGAAAGAATTACCCGCCAGCACGGCGAAGCTGATTTTATCGACCGACCAGTGGCTGCTCAAGGGCAGCCCGATATTGATCCAGTGGTATCCCGTCTCTCAGGACGGTGAAGCAGGCGTTATCGAAATCATCAATATCGATCTGATCGCCAAAATGATCCTCGAGCCCCAGCGCCCGCTCATTAATGACGTGGCGCTGACCGTGGGCGATCGCTTTCTGCGCTATGGACAACGCGTCACCGACAGCCTGACGTTTGATGAGGAGGGCTCTCTTTTCCAGCAGTCATCAACCCGAAATCCTTTCACCATTACGGTCAGCGGGCCAGGCCCTGGAGAGTTAGCCTTAAAAAGCCTGCCAGCCCAGCTGCCGCTGGGGCTCATGCTCAGTCTGCTGCTGGGCTATCTCGCCTGGCTGGCAACGGCAAACCGGATGAGCTTTACGTGGGAGATTGATATGGGCATTGCGGCGCGGGAATTTGAGCTTTTCTGCCAGCCGCTGGTGAATGCCCGTACCCAGGCGTGCACTGGCGTGGAGATCCTGCTGCGCTGGAACAATCCGCGTCAGGGTTGGATCACCCCGGAGGTGTTTATCCCTCTGGCAGAAGAACATAACCAGATTGTCCCCCTGACCCGCTATGTCATCGCCGAAACGGTGCGCCAGATAGGCTACTTCCCTGCCAGTGCCGGTTTCCACATCGGCATTAACGTCGCCGCCAGCCATTTCCGTCACGCGGTGTTGATACAGGACCTGAACCGTCTCTGGTTCAGCGCCTGTCCGCGCCAGCAGCTGGTGATTGAATTAACGGAACGGGATGCGCTGCTGGATGCGGATTATCGCATCGTGCGCGAACTCCATCGCAAAGGGGTGAAGCTCGCTATCGACGATTTCGGTACCGGAAACAGCTCCCTCTCCTGGCTTGAAAAGCTGCACCCGGACGTACTGAAAATCGACCAGTCGTTTACCACCGCCATTGGTACCGACGCCGTGAACTCAACGGTGACGGATATGATTATTGCTCTGGGTCAGCAGTTGAATATCGAACTGGTGGCTGAAGGGGTCGAGACAGAGGAGCAGGCCTGCTACTTACGCCGCCATGGCGTACCCGTCCTGCAGGGTTTTTTCTATGCGCGGCCCATGCCGCTACGGGATTTTCCGAAGTGGCTGGCGGGAAGTGCGTCCCCGCCAGCGCATCATAACGGGCACATCGTGCCCTTAATGCCGCTGCGCTAAGCAGACTTACTCATCTTCGTCGTGGGCAGATTGTTCTTTAACAATACGAACCATATCAACGCGATAGTCGTTGGCTTCAACGATCGTAATGTGCAGCGGCGCCAGCTCGATCACATCTCCGACGCGCGGGATTTGTCCGTTAACGGCGATAACCAGA
Organism: Enterobacter asburiae; assembly: GCF_008080435.1. GTDB lineage: Bacteria > Pseudomonadota > Gammaproteobacteria > Enterobacterales > Enterobacteriaceae > Enterobacter > Enterobacter asburiae_C. The sequence continues at coordinate 417,244 of NZ_VRKN01000001.1, forward strand.
CCGGCAACGGTCGCGATGTCTTCTTCATCGTTGATCACGTTTTCCAGCCCCAGCGTGTGCGAGAGCGCGTGCAGGTCGGTGGTACCTTTAACCAGCCAGCCTTCACCGTCAGCAACAATCTCTGGCGTTTCGTCGGCATCCGGGAATTCACCGGCAATCGCTTCCAGCACGTCCAGCGGCGTGACCAGCCCCTGCACCACGCCAAACTCGTTGGTGACGATAACAAAGCTACCGCGAGCGCGACGTAACACCCCGAGCAGGTTGATAGGATCCAGCGTTTCCGGCACGACAATCGCAGGCGACGCAGCAGCAACGGCTTCCACGTTGACGCCCTCCTCCAGGGCCACCAGCATCTCTTTCGCCCGCACGACGCCGATGATCTCATCCAGTTCACCGCGACACACCGGGAACAGGCTGTGTGGTGAAGAGAGCAGCTGCTGGCGAATTTCATCAACGCTCAGGTTTGCATCGACCCAGCTGATTTCCCCGCGCGGCGTCATGATGCCTCGCAGAGAACGGGAGGCCAGGGAGAGCACGCCGTTGATCATGTAGCGTTCTTGTTCCACAAACGCCCCTTCCGGGACCGGAACCGGATTATGGTTTTCGGAATCAGACCGGACGTTCACCTGGCGACGACCGCCCATCAGGCGCAGAATGGCATCTGCGGTACGGGCGCGCAGCGGCTGAGTCGACTGCTGCTTAATAAAGTTACGGCGCGCAATCTGGTTGAACAGCTCGATCAGGATCGAGAAGCCAATCGCAGCGTACAGGTAGCCTTTCGGAATATGGAAGCCAAAACCTTCCGCCACCAGGCTCAGACCAATCATCAGCAGGAAGCTCAGACACAGCACGACCACCGTCGGATGCTGGTTGACGAAGCGCGTCAGTGGCTTCGAGGCCAGAAGCATTACCGCCATCGCAATCACGACAGCGGCCATCATTACCGGCAGATGATTCACCATGCCGACCGCCGTGATCACCGCATCCAGCGAGAAGACCGCATCAAGCACCACGATCTGCAGCACGACCACCCAGAAGCTGGCATAGCCTTTACCGTGCCCATCATCGTGCTGACGGTTTTCCAGCCGTTCATGTAGCTCTGTCGTTGCTTTGAAAAGCAGGAATATCCCCCCGAACAGCATGATTAAATCACGCCCGGAGAAGGTGTAATCCATGACGGAGAACAGCGGTTTGGTCAGCGTGACCATCCAGGAGATGACGGAGAGCAGCCCCAGTCGCATGACCAGCGCCAGCGAGAGACCAATCAGACGTGCTTTATCACGCTGTTTTGGCGGCAGCTTATCCGCAAGAATGGCGATAAACACCAGGTTATCAATGCCGAGAACAATCTCCAGCACCACCAGCGTGAGCAATCCCACCCAGATTGACGGGTCCATTAAGAATTCCATGACAAGCTCCTGCTAAAGGAATGACGAAACGGTGCCCCACTCAACGTGGGCAAAACAGAGGCAGACAGAGTCGAAACATGGCGAGGGTCGCCGGTGAAAAAGGCGCGAAATGGCCTGGTAGATGACTGACGTCGGTGACGGTCCATATAGTGGGCTGTAGCCCTATACTCCTGAACAAGTAAACGGAGGCTAAACATATCAGAGACAACGTGTTTTACGCAAAGATTTACGTTCTTTTGCAAAAACGCAAAAAGACTAAATTTGTGTTGAGAATTTTCTCGATCGCGAAAGCTAAATTACGGATCTTCATCACATAAATTATTTTTTCACTGTCTAAAATAATTCGCGGAAGTCTTAGTTTTTTGAACTCTAACCCTTATCTGAATCGATTCGGTTCGCCAATACGATTCTCAGTACGACTGCCTGGCAGGCGTATTAATGATAATAAAAGGAGGTAGCAAGTGACCATTGCTATTGTCATAGGCACACATGGTTGGGCTGCTGAGCAGCTACTCAAAACGGCAGAGATGCTGTTGGGCGAGCAGGAAAACGTCGGCTGGATCGATTTCGTTCCCGGTGAAAACGCCGAGACGCTGATAGAGAAGTACAACGCTCAACTCGCGAAGCTGGATACCAGCAAAGGCGTGCTGTTTCTCGTCGATACATGGGGCGGCAGCCCGTTCAATGCTGCCAGCCGCATTGTCGTCGATAAAGAGCACTATGAAGTTGTCGCCGGGGTTAACATCCCCATGCTGGTGGAAACCTTCATGGCGCGCGACGACAATCCGGCGTTCGATGAGCTGGTGGCGCTGGCCGTTGAAACCGGTCGCGAAGGGGTAAAAGCCCTGAAAGCGCAGCCGGTTGAAAAACCTGCCCCTGCGCCTGCAGCAGCACCGAAAGCGGCAGCACAGGCAAAACCGATGGGCCCGAACGATTACATGGTTATCGGCCTTGCGCGTATTGATGACCGCTTAATCCACGGCCAGGTCGCAACGCGCTGGACCAAAGAGACCAACGTTCGACGCATTATCGTGGTCAGCGACGAAGTTGCCGCCGATACCGTACGTAAAACCCTTCTGACTCAGGTTGCTCCTCCTGGCGTTACCGCGCACGTCGTGGATGTCGCCAAGATGATCCGCGTTTACAACAACCCGAAATACGCGGGTGAACGCGTGATGCTCCTGTTCACTAACCCGACAGACGTTGAGCGCATTGTTGAAGGCGGCGTGAAAATCACCTCCGTGAACATTGGTGGTATGGCATTCCGTCAGGGCAAAACGCAGGTCAACAACGCCATTTCAGTCGATGCGAAAGATATCGAGGCATTCAACAAGCTGAATGCGCGCGGTATTGAACTGGAAGCCCGTAAGGTTTCCACGGACCAAAAACTGAAAATGATGGATTTGATCGGCAAAGTTGGGAAATAAGCCCGCGCCGGTTCTCACATAGAGATTATGTAATAGGAGAAGTGCAATGGAGATTACTACTCTTCAGATTGTGCTGGTGTTCGTCGTCGCATGTATTGCGGGTATGGAATCCGTACTTGATGAATTTCAGTTCCACCGCCCTCTGGTGGCCTGTACGCTGATTGGGGCCGTTCTGGGTGACATGAAGACCGGTATCATCATCGGTGGTACCCTGGAAATGATTGCCCTGGGCTGGATGAACATCGGCGCAGCGGTTGCGCCCGATGCCGCGCTGGCCTCTATCATTTCGACCGTTCTGGTTATTGCCGGTCACCAGAGTATTGGTGCCGGTATCGCCCTGGCGATCCCGCTGGCAGCGGCAGGCCAGGTTCTGACCATCATCGTTCGTACTATCACCGTTGCCTTCCAGCACGCGGCGGATAAGGCGGCCGAAAACGGCAACCTCACGGCACTGTCGTGGATCCACGTTTCATCCCTGTTCCTGCAGGCGATGCGTATCGCGATCCCGGCGGTTATCGTGGCGATCTCTGTCGGTACCAGTGAAGTCCAGAGCATGCTGAACGCCATTCCAGAAGTGGTCACCGGCGGTCTGAACATCGCGGGCGGTATGATCGTGGTTGTCGGTTATGCGATGGTCATCAACATGATGCGCGCAGGCTACCTGATGCCGTTCTTCTACCTCGGCTTCGTGACCGCTGCCTTCACCAACTTCAACCTGGTTGCACTGGGTGTGATTGGTGCAGTGATGGCGATTCTCTACATCCAGCTCAGCCCGAAATATAACCGCGTCGCGGGTGCCCCAGCGCAGGCTGCTGGTAACAACGATCTCGATAACGAACTGGACTAACAGGTGAGCGAAATGGTTGATATGACAAAAACTACCACCGAGAAAAAACTCACTCCGGGTGATATTCGTGGCGTGTTCATCCGTTCTAACCTGTTTCAGGGTTCATGGAACTTCGAACGTATGCAGGCGCTGGGCTTCTGCTTCTCCATGGTACCGGCGATCAAACGCCTGTACCCGGAAAACAACGAAGCACGCCGTCAGGCGATCAAGCGTCACCTGGAATTCTTTAACACCCATCCTTACGTTGCGGCCCCCGTACTGGGCGTAACGCTGGCGATGGAAGAGCAGCGTGCGAACGGCGCAGAGATTGATGATGGTGCTATCAACGGTATCAAAGTCGGTCTGATGGGCCCGCTGGCTGGTGTCGGTGACCCTATCTTCTGGGGTACCGTTCGTCCGGTCTTCGCGGCACTGGGTGCCGGTATCGCGATGAGCGGCAGCCTGCTTGGCCCACTGCTGTTCTTCATCCTGTTCAACGCCGTGCGTCTGCTGACCCGTTATTACGGTGTGGCCTACGGCTACCGTAAAGGGGTGGATATCGTTAAGGACATGGGCGGCGGCTTCCTGCAGAAACTGACTGAGGGGGCGTCAATCCTCGGCCTGTTTGTTATGGGGGCGCTGGTTAACAAGTGGACGCATGTGAACATCCCGCTGGTGGTGTCGACCATCACCGGGCAGGATGGTCAGACGCGTGTGACGACTGTGCAGACGATTCTGGACCAGCTGATGCCTGGCCTGGTACCGCTGCTGTTGACCTTCGCCTGCATGTGGCTGCTGCGTAAGAAAGTGAACCCGCTGTGGATTATCGTTGGCTTCTTCGTCATCGGTATCGCGGGCTACGCTGTCGGCCTGCTGGGTCTGTAAGTTTCAATGCTGTAGGCCGGGGGCTTGCCCCCGGTTTTTTTATCTGGAGGATGAATGACTGTCACGGACATCGTACTGGTTTTATTTATTGCAGCCCTTCTGGCTTACGCGATCTATGACGAGTTCATCATGCCCCGCCGCCACGGCGAGACGCTGCTCTCCCTTCCCCTTCTGCGACGCGGGCGCGTGGATGCGTTTATCTTCGCGGGCCTCATCGCTATTCTTATTTACAATAACGTCACCAGCCATGGTGCAATATTAACCACATGGTTATTATGTGCGCTGGCATTAATGGCGGTTTATCTGTTCTGGATCCGCACGCCGAAAATCATTTTTAAATCCCGCGGGTTTTTCTTCGCCAATGTGTGGATAGAATATAACCGTATTAAAGAGATGAATTTATCTGAAGACGGTGTGCTGGTGATGCAATTAGAACAACGCCGCCTGCTTGTTCGGGTGAAGAATATTGATGACCTGGAAAAGATATACAAGTTACTCGTTAAAACTCAATAAGTTATATATATAGCAATGGCTATATATTGCGTTTATCGTGCGCAAGAAATATAGCCAAAGCTATATCCCCTTCGTTAATCTGATCTCTATTTGTTAACGATATCTTCACGCTTAAAGACAAATGAAAATCGTTATCACTAAGCATTTTAAATAATGCCTCTTCATTGTTGTTTTATATTCTCAAAATATGTTAAGGTTGCGCCCGTCGTTGGGGAGTAGCCGATTTCCTGTTCGCAGGAAATGTACGTGTCAACATACTCGTTGAAAAACGTGGCGCGTACGGATCGCTGACAGCACATCTTATGTGCGGCGCGATCAGGCGAGACCATAGATACATCAACTGCTGTTTACTGGGGGCAGTGATGTGTCATATGGATATCCCCGGTCTGGACGCTGTTATGAATATCTCCGCTACGATCCTCCTCGCTTTTGGCATGTCCATGGATGCATTTGCTGCTTCCATCGGAAAAGGCGCCACGCTCCACAAACCTAAATTCTCAGAAGCCCTGCGTACCGGCCTTATTTTTGGTGCTATCGAAACGCTGACGCCGCTTATCGGCTGGGGCCTTGGCATGCTCGCCAGCCAGTTCGTGCTGGAGTGGAACCACTGGATTGCGTTCGTTCTGCTGGTATTTCTCGGTGGCCGAATGGTGATTGAAGGTTTTCGCGGCGGTGATGAAGAAGACGAGGAGCCTCAGCACCGCCACGGATTCTGGCTGCTGGTCACCACGGCAATTGCCACCAGCCTTGATGCGATGGCCGTCGGTGTCGGTCTGGCATTCCTGCAGGTCAATATTATCGCCACCGCGCTGGCCATCGGCTGCGCAACGCTGATCATGTCCACGCTGGGCATGATGGTCGGACGGTTTATCGGCCCGCTGCTGGGTAAACGCGCCGAGATCCTGGGGGGAATTGTGTTGATTGGCATTGGTGCCCAAATCCTCTGGGCACACTTCGCCGGTTAATCTTCGCGCTGCCAGACGTGGATACTGAAATCTGTCTGGCAGCAAAATGTTGAGCGTGCAGCTAACGCTTCCCACACTTCCGGTTTTGCCCGCCACGCGAACGGCGTCATCTGCAGCAACGCGGTGGCCTCTTCCCCTTTCAGCGTCATTTCATACGCCACGGTTTGCTCATGCTTTAGGGTAAAACCGGCCAGCTGTTCAGAATGAGGAGCATGCAGACGCACTTCGTCGTAGATCAGCCCTTTCAGCTCCATCAGATGACGCGGGCCCGGCGTCACGGTGACCACCCATCCGCCCGGTTTCACCACGCGAGCCAGCTCTTCCGCCTTGCAGGGCGCGTAAATGCGGATAACAGCATCCATGCTGGCATCGTCAAACGGCAGCCGGTGGCTGGATGCCACGCAGAACGTCACGTCCGCGTAACGCTTTGCCGCCGCGCGAATAGCCACTTTCGACACGTCCAGACCGAATGTCAACGCGCCCTTCTCACGGGCAATCTCAGCAAACCGTGCGGTGTAGTACCCTTCCCCGCAGCCGATATCGAGCATGGCGGTTGATGCACCCGGCAGAATGTCATTCAGCCTCTGCGCGACCGTCTCCCGCAGCGGCAGATAGTGTCCGGCATCAAGAAACGCGCGGCGCGCCTGCATCATCTCTGCACTGTCGCCTGGATCGCGGGAGCGCTTATGCTGCACCGGCAGAAGATTCACGTAGCCTTCTTTTGCCATATCAAACTGATGCCCCTGCGGACAGGTATAACTTTTATCTGAGTGCGTCAGGGGGGCGTGGCAAAGGGGACAACTGAAGGACATGGTGACTCCGGAGCATAATCAAAGGGCGAAGTGTACCGCTATTCGCCCTGGTTATAAACGCCCGGTTAACGCATAACGATGAGGTGATCGGAACCCGCCGGTAACCCGTCAGGTTTCACATTCTCCAGACGCAGCACGTTACCCATAATCTCACTGAAGACAGGCGCGGAGACGGCACCGCCGTAGTAGGCCCCATTTTGCGGATCGTTAATGACCACCACCAGGGCAAAGCGCGGATCGCTGGCAGGCGCAACGCCGGCAGTATAGGCAACGTATTTATCGACGTACTTCCCGCTGTCGTCAATTTTCTTCGCCGTACCGGTTTTTACCGCCACCCGGTAATCGCGAACGGCGGCCTTAACCCCGCCGCCGCCGGGCAGCGCAACGCTCTCCATCATGTGCTCCACCTCGTGCGCAATCTCTTCCGACATGACGCGGTGCCCGATAACAGGTGGATCGATACGCGTAATTGAGAGAGGTCGCTCAAGCCCGAAACCGCCAATCGTGGCGTAGACGTGCGCCAGCTGGAGCGGCGTCACCATCAGTCCGTAACCGAAGGCAAAGGTCGCGCGGTCGAGCTGGCTCCAGTATTTACGCTGGGGCAACAGCCCCGCGCTCTCACCCGTTAAGCCAAGCCCCGTATTCGTGCCAAACCCAAAGTTTCGATAGGTATCAATAAGATGCTGGACAGGCATTGCCAGGGACAGTCGGGAAACGCCGGTGTCGCTCGATTTTTGCAGGATCCCGGTCATGGTCAGTTCAGGATAATAGCCCACATCGCGGATACGATGCCCGTCGAGGATATACGGGTGAGTGTCAATCACGCTGTCCGGCTGGACCAGCCCCTGCTGCAGGGCCGTCATCAGCACCAGCGGTTTGACCGTCGAACCGGGTTCGAACGTATCGCTGATCGCACGGTTGCGAAAATCGTTTATCGTCGCGCCTTCCCGGTTATTGGGGTTGAAATCCGGGTAGCTCGCCATGGCGAGAATTTCCCCGGTTGGGATATTAATTAACACCGATGCCCCAGACTCGGCCTTGTTCCAGGCCACGGCATTATCGAGTGCATCTTCAGTGATGGTTTGCAGTCGCTCGTCGATACTTAACTGGATGTTATGCGCCGGTGCTGGTGCCACTTCCGTCAGGTTTTCAACCACGCGTCCGTAGCGGTCTTCCCTTACCTGTCGCACACCCGCCTTGCCGGTGAGCTGCGCGTTGAAGCTCTTTTCCACGCCTTCAATGCCCTGCCCGTCAATATTGGTGAAGCCAATCAGGTTCGCTGCCACATGGCCCGCAGGATAAAAACGGCGGGATTCATCGCGTAAATTGATGCCGGGCAGATTCAGTTTATCGATCCACTTTGCCTGTACAGGATCGACCTGACGGGCAAGATAAATAAAACGCCCCTGCGGGTTGGCGTTGATTCGCGCCGAGAGTGTGCCCAGGGAGAGATGCAGCGCATTTGCCAACGCCTGCCAGCGTTCGTCAACCCCGACGCCCCCTTTTGCCAGCACAGTTTTAGGATCGGCCCAAACGGCCCGGACAGGTACGCTCACCGCCAGGGGGCGACCTTCGCGATCCATTATCATGCCGCGCGGCGCATCAATCGCCAGTTGACGGAGGGAGCGCATATCTTCCTGCTTCACCAGATTGTCAGGCTTGATGATTTGCAGCCAGGCAACGCGGCCCAGCAAAAAAGCCAGACTACAAAAAATAGCTAAACAGAGCAGCACAAAACGCGCCGGCGTGAAATTTCCGGCAGTCGTTATCGATTTCTTCTTCACCTGAACCCCAGGACTGTTAAACAACGCCCTGATTTAACGAGAAAAGATGGGCTTAGGGTGGGGAAACAGTGCTACTAACCTCGCAGCTTTGCAACAAGTTACTAACAAGGCCACAGATGGTAATATTTTGAAAGATAAAGGGCATAAAAAAGCCCCGCGTTATGCGAGGCTTTATGTCTGAGATTGAAGTGCTAAGCGCTTCAGTCAGCAGTGGTTCGATCAGATAGCAGTTACGTTAACTGCAGCTGGGCCTTTCTGGCCGTCCTGAATTTCGAACTCAACGTTCTGGCCTTCAGCCAGAGTTTTGAAGCCGTTACCCTGGATTGCAGAGAAGTGTACGAACACGTCTTTGCTGCCGTCAGCAGGAGTAATGAAACCAAAACCTTTAGACTCGTTGAACCACTTAACTTGACCTTTAATCTTTGCCATTTTGCAAAATTCCTTAGAGTGTTTTCTTAGCCCGCAGGCATTAACTGAGATAAAACTGAGACATTACTGCATGAGGCACTAATATAAGGTTCGGCAGAGAAGCGGTATTCAACGACAACGTGTTTACTCAGGACTTCTTTACTGAAAATGCCACACATAAACAGAACTGTACCTCGTTTGACCCAAAACGTGTTATCACACACTATGTTTAATATGGCAAGCCATTTTTAAACATGTCTCGATCCGCCGCACAAATTCGAACAGTGCCTGTCAGGTTTTGCACAATTATGCGCATCACGTACAGACAGCTCTGCTGCGTAACAAAGACCCAGCATTGCTTTCACAACCGCTGTAATCTAAGACTTTTTTAACATAGCTCAATCATAACGAAGCGTCCAGCAACCGGGAAAAGAAATCTTACGTCTTGATTGAGTTAGAACAATTTGTGAAAACTTATGCTTAAATCATTGTAACGCGACCAAATTGTTTCAGAGAAAAAACACCGTTAATAACCCACACCCAGTTGTATTAAAATGCACCAGTTAATAAACCGTGTTATGCACCAAAATAATGAAATTTTTATGACTCTGCATCAAAAGAAGGCAAGCAAAACGTTTCGATATAAATAAAACATTTCTGCGCGCGTTTACATACAGAATATATGCAACAATTAATCGCTTCGTTTATAAGGATAAATATTCACCAATTTTCAATATCCTGAAAGAATGATTAACTGGTGCTAAATTATCTAGCGCGTCAGTTAACTCCCGCACAGGTTCATCCAGGGCTTCATCTGCCAGTTCAAACACGCCCCAGTGAATGGGAAACGCCAGAGGACAACCCATCTGCTGCCACAATGCCACCGCTGATTGCGGATCCATATGATGGACAGCCATAAACCATCGTGGGGCATAGGCACCAATCGGTAACGCGGCAGCATCTATATGGCCCAGGCGTTCTGGTATCAACAGCAGCTCAGGCGAATACCCCGTATCACCGCTGAACCAGAAACGATGATGTCGACCTTCCATAACCCAGCCGCACCATAATGAGCGATTGCGGTTCCATGGCGTGCGCATACTCCAGTGCTGTGCCGGTACAGCGGTCAGCGTGATCCCCTGCCAGGTGAAACTCTGCCACCAGTCGAGCTCAACCACGCGTTTTGCTCCCCGACGTCGAAACCAGTCGGCCAGGCCCAGCGGAACAAAAAAACTGATGTCGGGAAAGCGTTTGAGGATACGGCGAATGGTCGCGTCATCAAGATGATCGTAATGATTGTGCGAGATGACGACCGCATCAAGCTGATGAAGTTGATCGACTGACAGCACGGGAGGCGTTTTACGCTGTGGTCCCAGGAAAGGGAGCGGAGAAGCGCGCCGTGAAAAAACCGGATCGGTAAGGAGGATATTGCCGTCCAGCTGCAGCAACACACTCGCGTGTCCGAGCCACCACACCCCATCTTCATGAGGTTGCGTAAGCTCAACCGGTTGCCACCACTGGCGGATAAAGTCTTCATAACCCAACGCGGGTGGCTTCGGTAAACCGGCCTCTTTACGCGCTTTACGCCAACGGTCAAGGTCGCCGGGTTGATGTCCGACAGAATCGGTATTACGAAAACCGTTCGGAGTGTGATGTTTCAGGGAGGGGTCATACCAGGGATTTTTCCAGACCACAGCCACCTCCCAGCATAAAAAGATTAACGCTCAGCCACCAGGCGGATAAAGTCGTCTTCGTCTTTGGTATCTTCAGCGACCGCGTCTCTCGGCGCGTCTTTCTCTTCCGGTTCGTTAGCCTCACACAGACGGCGTAGCAGCGCAGTCTGACGTTTTTGCTGATCGAGCAGCGCTTCCAGCAGTTCAATCTGCTCGCTAGTACGCGAACTGGCACGGTTCACGAAAAACCAAATGACCAGCCCCACAAGCAGAACAACCAAAGAAATCACCAGGGATGCCATATTCAGCAGCCCTGAATTCAGTAACTCACCCATTTCACCACCTCAATAAAAACGTCTATTTTACCACTGGCGCGAAGGAAGGAAATCACCTTGAGAAAAAATGCGTGTTACCACGGAATAAACTTATTGATTGCGCAAACGCCGCTAAAAAACTGTACATCCTGATCGCACATCACATTGATCGTCTGCGTCCATAACACCACGCACGCTATCAGCACGATAATCAGAATTACCCAGCGTATTTTTTTCACTCCACACTCCGTCTAAAAACCTGATGTAACGAGATTATCACGCTTATCTTAAACAAGGACTAACTGCGCCGCCATCGCGTTTTTTTCAGAATTCTGCACTTGTTTCATCGCGTAAACCGTTTACGCTAGCATTATGATAACAACGATAAAAGAGGTAATGATGCGCTTAATCATTCGAACAATTATTGCACTGGCCATTGTCTGGATTGGCCTCCTGCTAACGGGTTATGGCGTGCTTGTGGGAAGCACCGAGAACGCAGCTGGGTTAGGGATTCAATGTAAATATTTAACAGCACAGGGCGTGAGCACTGCGCAATATCTGCATACTGACAGCGGGATCGTTGGCTTAACCCACTGTCCGGTCCTGCGTAAGACTTCCGTCGTGATTGATAATGGCTAATCAGCTGGGTAAATGACTGACAAAAAACGCCGCAACAGATGCGGCGTTTTTTTATGCGAGCAGAGATTAGAACGGGTAGTCGTGATAACCCATCTGTTCAGAAATCTTACGTGCGGCAGTGTGCAGAATAGCCACATACTCATGCAGACGCTCTTCGGAGAAGCGTAAGGTTGGGAAGGAGATACTTAAGCCCGCGATCACCACGCCAAAACGGTCAAACACCGGAACGCCGATGCAGCGCAGCCCCTCTTCCTGCTCCTCGTTATCTTCGCCATACCCCTGCTCGCGTACGTGGTCGAGCACCGTTAACAGCGCGTCCGTGCTGGTAATGGTTCGTGAGGTACTTTGCTTGTATTCCACGCCTTCGAGGATCTGCTTCACTTCCTCACGATCGCGCCACGCCAGCAGAACCTTACCAATCGCGGTACTGTAGAGCGGGTTGCGACGACCAATGCGCGAATACATGCGCAGATTGTACATGGAGTCGATTTTATGGATGTAAACAATGCTGTCTTCATCCAGCGCGCCGAGATGGATGGTCTCTTTGGTCAGGCGAGAGATTTCACGCATCTGAATATCGGCGCTGCGGATCAGGTCAACATTTTGTAGCGCACGGGCACCCAGCTCAAACAGCTTCAGCGTCAGAGAGTATTTTTCAGATTCGCCTTCCTGGGCAACGTAGCCCAGCGACTTCATGGTTTGCAAAAAGCGATATACGGTGCTTTTCGACATCATCACGCGCTGCGACAACTCTGTAATACCTATTTCACGCTCTTCTCCCAGCGCCTGTAAGATGCCAAACACCTTCAGCACGGAAGAAACAGAATCTGGCTGTTTATCCAAATCCGCAATAGCCATTTACCACCTCATAGAGAGTGTTTTATAAAAATCAGAACCGGTTTTTATTATAAGTTCCCGTCATGTCACCTGCAATCAATCCTCGTTTGCTTCGTTACAAATCTGCGACATATCACGGCTGTAACAATGCTAAAATAGTTACCCTGAGAATAATTTCACGCTGAGCTTTTTTAATCCTAATGGAAAAGACCCTTTCCGATGGCCTGCCTTTACCCCAGCGGTATGGCGCTATAGTAACCATCATTATCGGTATCTCGATGGCCGTCCTGGACGGCGCAATAGCGAACGTTGCCCTGCCAACCATCGCCAGCGACCTGCATGCCTCTCCCGCTAGTTCGATATGGATTGTTAACGCCTATCAGATTGCGATTGTGGTTTCCCTGCTCTCGTTCTCTTTCCTGGGCGATATGTTCGGTTACCGTCGGGTGTATCAATGCGGTCTGGTGGTTTTCACCATCACGTCCTTGTTATGCGCCCTGTCAGATTCACTGCATACCCTGACGCTTGCCCGCATTGCGCAGGGTTTTGGCGGCGCGGCGCTCATGAGCGTAAACACCGCGTTGATCCGCTTAATTTATCCGCAGCGTCATCTGGGGCGCGGCATGGGGATAAACTCGTTTATTGTCGCCGTCTCTTCCGCCGCCGGGCCAACCATTGCGGCGGCGATCCTATCCGTTGCGTCATGGCAATGGCTGTTCGCCATTAACGTGCCGCTGGGTATCGTCGCTATATTCTTTGCCCTGCGCTTTCTTCCCGCTAACGGTCCCAAAAGCACCATGCCGCGCTTCGATGTGGCAAGTGCGGTGATGAATGCCCTGACCTTTGGCCTGCTGATTACGGCGCTGAGCGGCTTTGCGCAGGGACAGTCTCTGATGCTTACCGCCGCGGAGCTCATCGCCCTGCTGGCAATCGGCTTCTTCTTTGTTCGCCGCCAGCTCACCCTCCCTGTGCCTTTACTGCCCGTTGATCTGCTGCGTATTCCCCTCTTTTCCCTCTCCATTTGCACGTCTGTCTGCTCGTTCTGCGCCCAGATGCTGGCTCTGGTTTCTCTCCCCTTCTTTCTGCAGGGCGTGGTAGGATGCTCAGAAGTGGAGACCGGCCTGCTGTTAACCCCCTGGCCGCTGGCGACAATGGTGATGGCGCCGCTGGCAGGTTACTTAATTGAACGCGTCCATGCTGGTTTATTGGGAGCGTTGGGGCTGGCGGTGATGGCGACAGGTCTTTTCGCGCTGGCTCTGCTACCGTCATCGCCAACCGATCTGGACATCATCTGGCGCATGATCCTGTGCGGTGCGGGGTTTGGTCTGTTCCAGTCTCCTAACAACCACACCATTATCACCTCCGCGCCGCGTCATCGCAGCGGAGGCGCCAGCGGCATGCTGGGGACCGCGCGCCTGCTGGGACAAAGCAGCGGTGCGGCGCTGGTCGCCCTGATGTTTAATCTTGCCGGACAAAACGGCAACCATGTTGCGCTTCTCACTGCGGGTGCGCTCGCCTCCCTCGCGGCGGTCGTCAGCGGCCTGCGGGTGACCCAGCCCAGAGTTCAGGCGTAAAAAAAGCCGGGCGGAGTGTTCTCCTGCCCGGCTTACTGTGGTGCTTTACGTTACTTCAGGTATTCCCCACTGCGCAGCGCTTCAATACGTTTATCCAGCGGCGGGTGAGACATAAACAGCTCGCTCAGCGATTTGGATTTACCGTTAATGCAGAAAGCCATCATGCTGTTCGCTTCCTGCGGCTCGTAGCTGGTTTTCAGACGCTGCAGCGCGGCAATCATCTTCTCACGACCAACCAGTTTCGCCGAGCCGGCATCCGCGTGGAATTCACGGTGGCGGGAGAACCACATGGTGATGATGCTGGCCAGAATACCGAATACCAGTTCCAGAACCATCGAAACGGCAAAGTAGATCAGCGGGTTGCCGTTGCTCTCTTCGCCTTCGTCGCGGTTGCCGCCCATAAAGCCTGCCGCAATCTGCGCCAGAATACGGGAGATGAAGATCACGAAGGTGTTCACCACGCCCTGAATCAGGGTCATGGTCACCATGTCACCGTTTGCGATATGGCTGATTTCGTGGGCGATAACCGCTTCGGCTTCGTCACGGCTCATGTTCTGCAGTAAACCGGTGCTGACGGCAACCAGTGACGCATCGCGACGAGCGCCCGTGGCGAAAGCGTTGATGTCCGGGGCATGGTAAATCGCCACCTGCGGCATGGCGATCCCGGCCTGACGGGATTGCTGAGCCACCGTATTCATCAGCCACTGTTCCATATCGTTACGTGGCTGTTCAATAACCTCACCGCCCACCGATTTCAGTGCCATCCACTTCGACATCAGCAGGGAGATGAACGAGCCACCAAAACCAAACAGCAGCGCCATAATCAACAGACCCTGAACGCTGCTCGACTGAATTCCTGTCAGGCTTAGCACGAGCCCGAAAACCACCATGACCGCCAGGTTGGTGAGCAGGAAGAGCGCGATTCGCATCATAATTTTCTTTTTACCTCAGTTTAACAAAACGCACTATGCGATTACCCACATCGTATGGGTATTGCGGCTATTTTCAAGCATCCGGCGGGCGTAAGTCACCAGAAAGACACAACTTTACACAATTGGAAATCTGGCTGACGGAAGGATGAAGAACAAAAAGAAACAGGCACAATTTCTTGTGCCTGTTGGGAGGTTATTTTGCCGGAGCGGGCTGTACGGCAGGTTTCTCTTTTTCCTGATTCGCCAGGTCGAGAGCGATATGCACCGTCTCGTCCAGATACGGATCCGGCTCCTGGTAATCTTTTGGCAGATCGTCCAGTTTCTTGAGCAGAGGCTTACCTTCACGCTTGAAGCGATCGTTGATACGCGCCAGGCGGGTTGCATCGTCTTCGTTGTTCTCTTTCTCACGCTGTGCGTAGTTCAGAGAAACGATATTCCGCTTATCTTTCAGGGCATTGAACCGTGCAATGTCCTTCATGATGTACTGGAATTCCGGATCTTTCGCGATGCGATCGTTATGCGCTTTCAGCAGTTCGGGGCCAAATTGCGTCATATCACCCGCTTTCACGTAGGTCGCGGCATTGATGCTGTCCCACGGCAAGGCGTTATCTTCAAACTTCTCACCGGTTTCCGTCTCTTCCGTGCCTGTTGGCATCATGATGTCCGGCGTTACGCCCTTACGCTGCGTACTGCCGCCGTTCACGCGGTAGAATTTCTGAATGGTGTACTGAACCGAGCCCAGTGCAGGCCATTCCGGGCGCAGCATTTGATCGTAAATACGATTCAGAGAGCGATACTGCTGAACGGTGCCTTTCCCGAAGGTTGGCTCACCGACGATCAGCGCGCGACCATAGTCCTGCATGGCAGCGGCAAAGATCTCAGACGCGGAAGCACTGAAGCGGTCAACCAGGACCACCAGCGGGCCTTTGTAGTAGACCACACCGTCGTTGTCGGCATCTTCACGCACTTTACCGTTGTTATCGCGCACCTGAACCACCGGGCCAGATGGAATGAACAGACCAGAGAGTGAAACCGCTTCCGTCAGCGCACCGCCGCCGTTACTGCGCAGGTCGATGATAATGCTGCTAACGTTCTGCTTTTCAAGCTTCTGCAGCTGAACTTTCACATCGTCAGTCAGCCCTACATAGAAGCCAGGAATATCCAGGACACCGACCTTCTCTTTACCCACGGTTTTCACCGACATTTTCACCGCGCGGTCTTCCAGACGGATACGCTCGCGGGTCAGGGTAACGATGCGGGTTTTGGTGCCTTTTCCGGCTGGCAGAACTTCCAGACGAACCTTGCTGCCTTTCGGACCTTTGATCAGCGCAACCACGTCATCGAGACGCCAGCCGATCACATCGACCATGTTCTGGCCGGTTTGTCCTACACCCACAATTCGATCGCCTACGCTAATCGCTTTGCTTTTGGATGCCGGACCACCCGCGACCATCGAATTGATCACCGTGTAATCATCGTCCATCTGCAGCACCGCGCCGATACCTTCCAGAGACAGGCTCATCTCGGTATTGAACTGTTCGGTGTTGCGTGGTGAGAGATAGTTGGTGTGCGGGTCGATTTCGTGAGCGAAGGCCGTCATGGCGAGCGAGAAGACATCCTCACTGTTGGTCTGCGCCAGACGACGAATGGCAAATTTGTAACGACGCGTCAGCGTGTCACGGATCTCTTTTTCGTCTTTGCCGGTCAGCTTAAGGCTCAGTTCGTCGTATTTAACTTTACCGTCCCACAGCGCATTCAACTCGGCTTCATCTTTCGGCCAGGGTGCTTTACTGCGATCCAGATTAAAGGTGTCAGTACCGGTGAAGTCCATCGGACGTTCCAGCACTTTCAGCGCGTACTGATAGCGTTCAAAGCGGCGCTTTTGCGACAGGTTGTAGAGATCGTAGAACAGATCCAGCTTGCCTGAACGCAACTCGTCCCCCACCTCGGATTTACGCTTAGCGAACTGCTCGACATCGCTGGCGAGCAAAACGTTATGGCTGTAATCCAGCAAGTTCAGATAGCGGTCAAAGATTTTGGCCGAAAAGGCCTGATCGAGATCGAACTGACGATAGTGCGAGCGGGTAAAACGTGAGGTCACGCGCTCGCTCACCGTCGCGTGCTGCGTCTCTTCCTTGAGTACCGGAATTTGATCAACACGCGTAATATCGTCCACTGCAAAAGCGTGACCTGTTATGGCAAACAGGCCCGCCAGCGCGGTGAGCTTAAAAAAAGTGTTCATGCCAGGCTTGGCCTCCGTTTCAGAACAACAAGTGTTCTGCGCGTACAATCATTGACATACCAGAAGTCAGCTGTACACGAACGCCATCTTTGGTGATTTCCAGTACGGTGGCGTCCATAGCATTGTTACCCGCTTTTACCTTCAGCGCCTGACCTACGCTCAGGGCGTTAATGTCAGAAACCGGTGTATGGCGCGGCTCTTCACGAGGGGCACGCGGGGCTTTTGCTGCTGGTTTGTCTGCACGCGGTTTGCGATCGTTATTATCGTGACGGCGCGGCGCAGGGCGTGGTTTACGCTCACGACGAGGCGCTTCTTCCTGCCCGTTTGCCGCTGCGGCTTCGCGTTTTTTCGCCTGCTGTTCTGCACGTTGTGCCTGAACGCGTGCTTTGGCTTCTTCAAGCTGCTTGCGCGCGTGCTCAACGTGCTGCTCGTCCAGCTCACCACACGGGTTGCCGTCGAGATCCACGCGGGTCGCGCCAGCTTTGATACCGTACAGGTAGCGCCAGCTCGAAGTATAAAGACGTAAGGCGGAACGCAACTGAGTTTTGCTGAGGTTCATTTCCCCTTCAACACGTGCCACCAGATCCTGAAAAATACCGACTTTCAGGGGACGAGCTTCACCTTCCGCGCTGAAGCACTGCGGGAAACGCTCGGCCAGAAATGCGATAACTTCTTTACTGCTATTCAACTTAGGTTGATTTTCCATGAAATTTCCTGATTACAACGGACGTTGCCAACAAGCGCAGGCATGAACAGGCGTCATTATAATGACGCTATCAGTAAATGCTACGTTATCCGTTGATTATCCTGCGACGCTCGCAAAGAATTTTTGATAATTGGTTGCAGCGAGGACGTTTTCCAGATTCGCCACCAGCTCGCGCAGCCCCTGTTCGTCCTCGGTTGTAAAGCGACTGAAGACCGTACTGTCGATATCCAGAACGCCAATAATCTGATTTTTGACCACCAGCGGCAGAACGATTTCAGAATTACTGGCGGCATCACAGGCAATGTGTCCGTCAAACGCATGAACGTCTTCCACACGCTGGACTTGGTTCTCGGCCACCGCCGTGCCGCATACGCCACGCCCTACCGGAATACGCACGCAGGCCAGTTTGCCCTGGAACGGGCCAAGCACCAGCGTTTCACCTTCCAGGAGGTAAAAGCCGGCCCAGTTGACGTCAGTAAGACGTTCAAACAGCAATGCGCTAGTATTTGCCAGAGTGGCTAAGAAGCTGGTCTCACCCGCCATCAATGCCTTAAAATCGCGGTTAAGATCCGCGTAAAATTCTGTTTTGTTCATTATTCAATCACTTAGTAGTCTTACAAATTTACCGCATAGCCTATTAAAATAAGCATTAAATGCGCTCATGCTCAAGATGAATCAGTTCATGAGTTATTATGACTTTCAACAATACTTATTTGTGCGCAGCTGATGGCCTTAAAAACAACCAAAATTACGCCGACAAGAAAGATAACAGTCCATACGGTAAGCGAAGCTTTGCCACGTGCACATTATCAGCGTTGCCCCCAGTGCGATACGCTTTTTATGTTGCCGAAGATGAAATCGCACCAAAGTGCCTTTTGTCCGCGCTGCGACGCCAAAATTCGTGATGGTCGCGACTGGTCGCTAACCCGCCTCGCCGCCATGGCCGTCACCATGCTGCTGCTGATGCCCTTCGCCTGGAGCGAGCCGCTGCTCAAGCTCTACCTGCTTGGCGTACGCATTGACGCCAACGTGCTGCAGGGTATCTGGCAGATGACTCGTCAGGGCGATCCCATCACCGCTGCCATGGTGCTGTTCTGCACCGTTGGCGCACCGCTGGTGCTGGTCGCCGGCATTGCCTATCTTTGGTTTGGCAATATTCTCGGCATGAACCTTCGCCCGGTGCTGCTGATGCTGGATAAACTCAAAGAGTGGGTGATGCTGGATATTTATCTGGTGGGCGTGGGCGTGGCGTCAATAAAGGTACAGGACTACGCCTTTTTGCAGCCCGGCATCGGGCTCTTTGCTTTCATCTGCCTGGTATTGCTGAGCATCCTGACGCTGATCCACCTGAACGTTGAGCAGCTCTGGGAGCGATTTTACCCTCAGCGCCCCGCCACGCGTCCCGATGAAAATCTGCGCGTCTGTCTGGGATGCCACTATACCGGCTTGCCCGACGCGCGTGGACGCTGCCCGCGGTGTCACATTCCGTTGAGACTGCGGCGCAACAACAGCCTGCAAAAATGCTGGGCCGCGCTGCTAGCCTCCCTGGTGTTTCTGATCCCAGCCAATATGTTGCCGATTTCCATCATTTACGTGAATGGCGGGCGTCAGGAGGATACTATCCTCTCCGGGATTATCTCCCTTGCGCACAGCAACGTCGGAGTGGCAGCGATCGTCTTTATCGCCAGTATCCTGGTTCCCTTTACCAAAGTGGTGGTGATGTTTACCCTGCTCATCAGCATTCACTTTAAATGTGAACAAGGCTTACGGACCCGCATTCTGCTGCTGCGATTCGTCACCTGGATTGGCCGCTGGTCAATGTTAGATCTGTTCGTGATTTCGCTGATGATGTCGCTAATTAATCGCGACCAGTTACTTGCTTTTACAATGGGACCCGCGGCTTTTTATTTCGGCTCTGCGGTGATATTGACTATTCTTGCTGTGGAATGGCTGGATAGCCGCTTACTTTGGGATGCACATGAGTCAGGAAACCCCCGCTTCGCCGACTGAAGCGAGAATTAAAACAAAACGCCGCATTTCGCCATTCTGGTTGCTGCCCGTCATCGCTCTGATGATTGCAGGCTGGCTGATATGGACGAGCTATGAAGATCGCGGGAGTACCGTCACCATAGATTTCCAGACCGCCGACGGCATTGTCGCCGGGCGAACGCCTGTTCGCTTCCAGGGGGTTGAAGTGGGTACGGTTCAGGACATCTCCCTTGGAAAAGGGCTGAACAAGATTCAGGTGCGGGTCAGTATTAAATCTGACATGCAGGATGCCCTGCGCAGCGAAACGCAGTTCTGGCTAGTGACGCCAAAAGCCTCTCTGGCCGGCGTGTCCGGGCTGGATGCGCTCGTGGGCGGTAACTATATCGGCATGATGCCGGGTAAAGGAGAGCCGCAGGATCACTTTGTTGCCCTGGATACACAACCCAAGTACCGCCTCAATAACGGTGATTTAATGATCCATCTGCAGGCGCCGGATCTCGGTTCTCTGAACAGTGGCTCACTGGTCTATTTCCGCAAAATCCCGGTTGGCCGCGTGTACGATTACGCGATCAACCCGAATAAACAGGGCGTCACCATCGACGTGCTGATCGAGCGTCGCTTCACCAATCTGGTGAAAAAAGGCAGCCGCTTCTGGAACGTGTCCGGCGTGGATGCGGACCTCAGCCTGAGCGGTGCGAAAGTGAAGCTGGAGAGTCTGGCCGCGCTGGTGAATGGTGCCATTGCCTTTGATTCCCCGGAAAACTCAAGTCCTGCCACCGCTGATGACGCATTTGGATTGTACGCTGACCTGGCGCACAGTCAGCGCGGCGTGATAGTCAAACTCGCCCTGCCCGATGCTAAGGGGCTAAAAGCCGGTTCAACGCCGCTGATGTATCAGGGGTTGCAGGTTGGTCAGCTCACTAAAATGACGCTCAACCCGGGCGGCTCGGTCACCGGCGAAATGACTGTCGATCCGAGCGTGGTCGATCTCCTGCGCGAGAAAACGCGCATCGAAATGCGCAGTCCAAAGCTCTCTCTGAACGATGCCAGCCTCAGCACGCTGTTGACCGGAAATACATTTGAGCTCATCCCCGGTGAAGGTGAACCCAGCAATAGCTTCGTGATTGCCCCGGCGGATAAATCCCTGCTGCAAAAGCCGGGTGTGGTGACGGTCACGCTGAATGCGCCAGAAAGTTACGGTATCGAAGCCGGTCAGCCGTTAATTTTACACGGCGTACAGGTCGGTCAGGTGCTGGAGCGTAAGCTCTCCGCGGATGGCGTGACGTTCTCGGTCGCCATCGATCCACAATATAGCGACCTGGTGCATGGTGACAGCAAATTCGTGGTGAACAGTCGCGTCGACGTGAAGGTGGGTCTGGACGGCGTGGAGTTCCTCGGTGCCAGCGCCAGCGAATGGGTTAACGGCGGCATCCGTATTTTGCCTGGCGATAAAGGCCCCGTGCGCGACAGCTATCCGCTGTATGCCAACCTGGAGAAAGCGATTGAAAACAGCCTGAGCGATCTTCCTACCACCACGCTGACATTAAGTGCCGAGACGCTGCCGGACGTACAGGCGGGATCCGTGGTGCTTTATCGCAAGTTTGAAGTCGGGGAAGTGATCACCGTTCGCCCCCGTACGGACGCGTTCGATATCGAACTGCATATCAAGCCGGAGTATCGCAAGCTGCTGACGCCAAACAGCGTCTTCTGGGCCGAAGGCGGCGCGAAAGTCCAGCTTAACGGTAACGGGCTGACCGTGCAGGCCTCCCCGCTCTCACGCGCGCTGCGCGGGGCGATTAGCTTCGATAACCTCAGCGGCGCGGGCGCGAATCTGCGCAAAGGTGATAAGCGTATTCTCTTCCCGTCCGAAACCGCCGCACGTGCCGTGGGTGGACAGATTACCCTGCACGCGTTTGATGCCGGTAAGCTGGCGGAAGGCATGCCAATCCGCTATCTGGGCATCGATATCGGGCAGATCCAGAAGCTGACGCTAATTACCTCGCGCAACGAGGTGCAGGCCACCGCCGTGCTTTACCCGGAATATGTGCAGACCTTCACCCGCACGGGGTCGCGCTTCTCGGTGGTTACGCCGCAGATCTCGGCCGCGGGCGTTGAGCATCTCGACACCATTTTGCAGCCGTACATCAACGTTGAGCCAGGCCAGGGCAATGCCCGCCGTGATTTTGAGCTGCAGGAAGCCACGATCACCGACTCGCGCTACCTTGGCGGCCTGAGCATCGTGGTGGAAGTGCCGGAAGCGGGCTCGCTGAGCATCGGCACGCCGGTACTGTTCCGTGGCATTGAAGTGGGTACGGTCACGGGCCTGACGCTCGGTACGCTCTCCGACCGCGTGATGGTGGCGTTACGCATCAGCGAACGCTACCAGCACCTGGTACGTAATAACTCGGTATTCTGGCTGGCATCCGGCTATTCGCTGGACTTTGGCCTGACGGGAGGCGTGGTGAAAACCGGCACCTTCAACCAGTTCATCCGCGGCGGTATTGCGTTTGCCACGCCGCCGGGAACGCCGCTGGCGCCAAAAGCGCAGCCGGGTAAACACTTCCTGCTGCTCGAAAGCGAACCGAAAGAGTGGCGCGAATGGGGAACCGCCCTGCCGCATTAATCTGACAGGCTCCGGTGTCAACGCACCGGAGCCTTTATGTTACACTGCGCGCCTGAACTTTTCCCTGTGGTGTGCCCGTGGCTCAAAACTCCGTATTTCTTCCTGAACAATTCCTGGCGCAAATGCGCGAGGCGCTTCCTTCTCACCTGTCGTTAGACGAATTTATCGCCGCCTGCCAGCGTCCGTTACGCCGAAGTATTCGCGTCAACACGCTGAAAATCAGCGTCGATGATTTTCTGGCGCTGGTCTCCCCGTACGGCTGGCAGCTTACGCCGATACCGTGGTGTGCAGAGGGGTTCTGGATCGAACGCGATGACGAAGCCTCACTGCCGCTGGGCAGTACCGCTGAACATCTGAGCGGTCTGTTCTATATTCAGGAAGCGAGTTCAATGCTGCCGGTTGCTGCCCTGTTTGCAGATGGCAATGTGCCTGAACGCGTGATGGATGTTGCCGCGGCGCCCGGCTCGAAAACCACGCAAATTGCCGCCCGGATGGGTAACCACGGGGCGATCCTTGCCAACGAGTTTTCCGCCAGCCGCGTGAAGGTGTTGCATGCCAACATCAGCCGCTGCGGTATTCATAATGTTGCCCTGACGCACTTCGACGGACGCGTGTTTGGCGCCGCCCTACCGGAAGCCTTCGATGCCATTCTGCTGGACGCCCCCTGCTCCGGCGAAGGGGTGGTGCGAAAAGATCCCGATGCGTTAAAGAACTGGTCCGTGGAGAGCAACCTTGAGATCGCCGCCACGCAGCGAGAGCTGATCGAGAGCGCATTTCACGCTTTGCGCCCCGGCGGCACGCTGGTCTATTCAACGTGCACCTTAAACCGCGATGAAAACGAAGACGTCTGTCTGTGGCTGAAAGCGACCTACCCGGAGGCAGTCGAGTTCCTGCCGCTTCACGATCTGTTTGCCTCGGCGCAAGAGGCGGTAACCCCCGAGGGTTTCCTCCACGTGTTCCCGCAGATTTACGACTGCGAAGGGTTCTTTGTGGCGCGTCTGCGTAAAACGCAGGCGGTTGCTCCCCTGCCCGCACCTAAATTCAAGGTCGGCAACTTCCCGTTTTCCCCCCTTAAAGGTCGCGATGCAGCGCAGCTTGAAGCCGCGGCCAAAAAGGTTGGACTGGTCTGGGATGAGAGCCTGCACCTCTGGATGCGTGATAAAGAGATATGGCTGTTCCCGGCTCAGATCGCGCCGCTCATCGGAAAGGTCCGTTTTTCCCGAATCGGGATCCGCCTGGCGGAAGTGCATAATAAAGGGTATCGCTGGCAGCATGAGGCCGTTATCGCCCTTGCCGGACGCGAGAATACCTTTGCCCTGACGCATCAGGAAGCCGAAGAGTGGTACCGTGGTCGCGATGTCTATCCGGACAGCACGCCATCAGGCGATGAGGTGATAGTGACGTATCAGGGATACCCGCTGGGACTGGCAAAAAAGGTCGGCTCAAGGCTGAAAAACAGCTATCCGCGCGAGCTGGTTCGGGACGGCCGACTGTTTACCGGTAGCGATCGCACGGACTGAAAAAAAGCGCATTTTTTTACTGGCGATTTTGCTCTCCTTGTCTACGATCAAAAATGGGTGATCGCACTGGTCATACCAGATTTTGACAACCGACCCGGAGAGCACTATGACGAAAACCAGCGTGCGTATTGGCGCTTTTGAAATCGACGACGCAGAGCTGCGCGGCGAAGCACAAGGCGATCGAACGTTAAGTATTCCCTGCAAATCCGACCCGGATTTGTGCATGCAGCTCGATGCATGGGATGCAGACACCAGCGTCCCGGCAATACTTGATGGCGAACACTCTGTCCTTTACCGTGAGCATTACGATAGTAAAACCGATGCCTGGGTCATGCGTCTTGCCTGACCTAAAGAGAACCCGCCCGAAGGCGGGTTATTTATTACTGCAGCTGCGCCAGCGTAAAGTAACCGTCGAAAACAGCCCCCGTATCAATGTAGTGGAGATTATCAAAATCATACCTTCTGTCGAGGGGCGTATGTCCAAACCAGAAATGATCCGCGCCGCTGATGCCCTGCCCTTTGCCCACCATAAATCCCATCAACCTGTCACGGTTCCATAAGACGCGCTGGGCACTAACCGGTTTTTGCCAGCGGTATTCCGCAGCCGGATAATCAGCATGGGCAATCACATTCAGACCGTTCGCACAGGTAATCTCGATGATATGCGGTAAATTGCGACAGGCGTCGAGCAACGACAGCGCAAGCTGCTGCTGGTCGTGTTCAAGATGCGCAAACCACGTTCCGCCATTTATTGTCCAGAGAGAAAAATCGTTATTATCCAGACTGTCGAGCGCCATTTGCTCATGGTTACCCCGCACCGCACGAAACCATTTTTCATGAATTAACTGCAGGCATTTAACGCTATCAGGGCCACGATCGATCATATCCCCGACAGAAATAAGCAAATCCTCATACGGGTTAAAGTGACGGCGTTTAAGCTCATCCATAAGCCACTGGTAACAACCGTGTATATCGCTGACAACCCAGACGTGACGCCACATCCCACCTTCAATTCGCTGATACATAGGACCTCCTTTTAACAGTATAGCCGCCGCAGAATAGTCAACAGACAGGCGCGGTCCTCATGAAGTGAAACAAACGGTAAACCAAACAGAAATAAAGATCCTCGCGCTATTAATCCCTTTTTATTGGCTCTTTAGAATAAGGGTAGAAAAAAAAGAGGGGTCTTCACGTGTCTAATACGCACCTGCATAACGATGTTTTTTATCCGCATCGCACAAATATTATTTCCGAGCTGGTGAACGGCAAACGCGTGCCGGGGCCAATCTGGCGGAAACGCGAATATCGCCTGAAGTTCCTTTTACGCTCGCTTCTGTTCTGGTCTTCTACCCATCGCATGCTGGAAGCCCTTTCTGGTCGCGACGATTTCGACAGACTGCTTGCCTCGCAAATTACGTTGCCCAGCAAGACCCACCGGCAGTATCTGATGCGCGGCCTGACGGCTAACGATCGCGCCGACGCTATCGTCAACCATTATTACTGGATTGATAGCCTGAAAGAGAGCGGTCTCGCTCAGGCCCTGACCAGCCCGCAGGAGCAAACCGTTGCGCAGTTCCATGCCAAAGACGGTGTAACCTATATGGTCAATGCTTCCTCTGCGGGGAAAGCCGAGCGCGAAGGCGAAAGCACCTTGTGGCTACGCGACAACGAGGATACGCTGCTGGCCAGCCTTACCTTTAGCGTCGCACGCAGCAACGGTCAGCAAGTCATGGTCATCGGCGGGCTTCAGGGACCCCGGCGCAGCGTATCGCGAGACGTCATTAAACAGGCCACCCGCGCCTGCCACGGCTTGTTCCCCAAACGGGTGTTGATGGAAGTCCTTTTCCAGCTGGCTGCGCAGTCATCTGTCCGCGCTATTTTTGCCGTCAGCGATGAGGGACACGTTTTCCGCGCGTTGCGATATCGCCTGAGCAAAGGCCGCCATTTCCATGCCAGCTACGATGAATTTTGGGCATCTCTGGACGGTAAAAAGCTCTCAACCTTCTGCTGGCAACTGCCGCTACAGATGGAGCGTAAATCCCTGGAAGAGATTGCCAGTAAAAAACGTGCCGAATACCGCCGTCGCTTTGAGCTGCTCGATGAAATAGAGGCATCCGTTAAGTCCCACTTTTAAGCCTGGCTGGCGTTTTCGCTCACTGCATAGTGGATGCATTCTGTTTAAAAGAGGAATGATAAAGCAGCCCACTATTGCACAGGGCGAGGGCGCTCAGTTAGCATTGCGCGAAATGAAACTGACGAATGCGTTGGGAAAAGCGCAATGCGGGCGCAAAAATGAGGGAATTCGGTAATGATCTATGACTGCTTCTTATATTACGATGAAGATATGCTTCTCGAAATCAGGCTGAATACGCTAGCGGACGTTGTCGATCGCTTCGTTATCGTTGAGTCAACGCATACCTTTACCGGTAAAAAGAGGCAGCTGCATTTTGACGTAAATAAATACAGTCAATTTAAAGATAAAATTATCTACGTTGTTCATGATAAAGAACCGATTACGAAAGCCGCTGAAGAATCACATCCGGTTCGAGAGGTCATTCCGGGGCTGCCAGACGGTATGGTGGTGGATGCGTGGGCAAATGAAGCCGCGCAGAGGAATGCTATCATGCAGGGTTTGACGCAGGCCAGCGATGATGATTTGATTTTAATTTCCGATGTGGATGAGATATTTTCCCCTCGGGTGGTAGCATCGATAAATCCCAAAAAGCTCTGCACCACTATTTATCAGAATTTCTATAATTATCAGTTTAACCTGCAGGTTTTTAATACTGACAACACGCCAAGAAAATGTAAATTACCGAGAGCTACCCAATATAAAAATCTCGTTAATTTCTTTGGCGGTGAACCTGAATCATTCAGGAATCTTAAACGCACCCGAAGCGTCAAAAACTGGTCCTGGCTAAAATGGAACTGGTTCAAGGTTAACAACAGCATCATTGAAAATGGTGGCTGGCATTTCTCATGGGTGATGACACCTGAGCGCATCTCAGAAAAAATGTCTACCATTTCCCATACTGAATATGATCTTCCTGAGTTTAACAACCCGGAACACATCATGAAGGTCATTAAAAATGCGGAAGATATCTGGGGACGCGACAGGACGTTAATCAGGCAAGAGCTGACGGTTGAAAACTTCCCGGAGTACATTGTCCGCAATAAAGACAAATTCAGCGCGTTCATTATTTAACTTACGGGCTGCCCTTTTGCTCGCCAGAAGACGTTTGCTCAGCGATCGCTCGGCCACAAAATTTTAACAAAGATCCCAAAAAACCCTGGACGCACGCGGTCCTGAGTATGTTATGGTTTAGACAGGATATGGAATGTTCGAGAAAGTTTCGGGTGATTTCGAGTCAACACCGAACAACGCTTTGAAAAACATACAGATAAAAAGAGACCGAATACGATTCCTGTATTCGGTCCAGGGAAATGGCTCTTGGGAGAGAGCCGTGCGCTAAAAGTTGGCATTAATGCAGGCTAAGTCGCCTTGCCTTTTAAGAATAGATGACGACGCCAGGTTTTCCAGTCCACAGCTAAAGCGGTCGGAAAAAAAGCGCCAGAGCATCATTAAATGTGAAAAACCGCAGTGCTTACGCAAGCATCTGCGGTTTTTTATTGGAAAGCTGAACGTTAGCAGAGCTTGTCGGCGCGCTCGATAAACGGTGCCAGACTCATTTTTTGTCCCGGATGCGCCGGGTCATCGATCTGAATAATGCTAATCGGCTGGCCGCTGCTCTTACCGCTGGCTACCTGCTGCTCTGCGGTTTCATTTAACGGGTATTGCACCAGCGTGCTCGGGTTGATCGCATACAGCGCATGACCCGGACGGCAGGTCAGCATTACCTCTTCGCGATTGAAAGCCCATTTGTCCTTACCCACTTCAAAACGGCTAACGGTGATAACCTGCGGCGCGGCAAGCGCGCTCCCCGTGCAGGCCAGCAATATGAGAGAAAGTACTGTCTTTTTCATATGATATTTAACCTTGTCAGAAGGGTTCCCAGGTGGCGAACAGACTGACCGTTGCCAGTACCAGCGCTCCCAGCACCACTTCTGCCTGTGTCATCCTGATAAAAATCTGTTGTGCTCGCCCGGTCTCCGGACGAAACCGTGGCACCAGAAAATACCGATTTGCCAGCGCAATTACCACCATCAACGCCACCAGCGCACATTTGAACAACAAAAACTGCACGTAGCCAGCCTGCCAGGGAATATGAACGCCCAGTATCATGAGCGCATTTATCACGCCGGTGAGCAGCACGCCCGCGACGGCGTAATGCCCCACGCGCGAGAAGCGCATCATGGTAAAGATGGCGGCATTCTGCCACCGCCCTTTCGCCAGGCGCATGCAGAACAGCAGGGGCAGTAATCCGCCAAACCAGGTTGCGGCACATATCAGGTGAACGGCATAATTAAGACGCTGCAACGCCCCCATCGGACCGTCGTTCATCGCCGCGTGCCCTACCCCAGCCAGCAGGATAAGCTGGCCCATTGCGAGCAGCAGCAGCCGCGAACCTTTCAGCGGCGCAAGCCATGCCGCACCGACCGTCATCGCAGCGAGAATAATTTGCCACAGCCAGACGCCACCAAACCGGGTCCCCATCACGCTGTACCAGACCTGCGGGGCAAACACATCTCCCCAGCCGTTACCCATCAATCCGCCCTGCAGCATAAACATCAGGAACGCTGCCGCCAGGCTCACTAAGGCCGCCACTTTCTGCTGCGACTGGAAACGTCGTGACATCAGACGCTGGAGAGAGGAAGGCGCAAACCAGACGCTGTAAAGCGCATTGCCAAAAACCAGCATTAGCGCCCCGAAATGGATAAAGCGTAACCCGATATAACACAGCGCCAGCATGCTATTTCACGCTAAAGTGATAGCTGCCTTTGGTTTTATGGCCGTCTACGGAGACTACATGCCAGTCCACCTGGTAAGTCCCTGACGCCAGCGTTTGTTCCAGCGGAACGGTGAGCTGAGCTTTATTCTTTTCGTCTCGCGTAGCGGTCCCCGTTTTGATGACCTGCTTTTGCGCATCCGTTACCACCACGCCGCTAAAACCAGGTTCGATACCTTCCGAAAAATTCAGCGTAAGTACCTGCGGTGCGGTCACCACGCTGTCTGCTGCCGGGATTTGCTGTTTAAGATGTGCATGTGCCAGCACGGAGGGCGTCATCATTGTCGAGGCCACAAAAACCAGTGCGCATACCGCGCGGGAAGCGGAGAAACCCATCGCAATCATTCCTTTTTGTTATGTCTGTATGCTAAAGAATAACGCTGTATAATAAACGAGTCGAGGATCATCCTGCCTCCGCTTGTCATCATCGTGCAATCGCGGTAACGTTGCCGCCGCATAAAAAGGAGAAGGTAATGAAGATCAATCTGGCCGCCCTTCCGCAGGACGAGATGGATAAAGTGAATGTCGATCTCGCTGCCGCTGGCGTCGCGTTCAAAGAGCGTTACAACATGCCCATCGTGGCTGAAGTCGTTGAACGGGAACAACCCGCCCATCTGCGCGACTGGTTTCGCGAAAGATTAATTGCCCACCGTCTCGCCTCGGTTAACCTCTCCCGTTTACCGTACGAGCCTAAAGTTAAATAAGCTTAACGAGTCGTTACACTTCCTTACGCGGAATCTGGCAGGATAAGAAAACCCTGATAAATTTAGGTGTATTCTTAAATCTCTGCGACTCAGTGTATAAGGAAGTCACGATGTCACATTGGAATATAGCGGCAGCCCAGTATAGCGGTCAGCACCAGAGCGTGGATGACCATGTTACGCACCACCTGCGCTTCATCGCCGAAGCAGCACGGCAGCGGTGTGATTTGCTGGTCTTCCCTGAACTCTCATTAACGGGCTCAGGCGCACCGACGTTACCTCCCCCACCCGATGACGCGCAGCTGGAACCGCTGCTTAACGCGGCACATTTTTACCAGATTACCGTTATTGCCGGAATTCCCCTGGAGCGGAATGGTCAGCGCCAGAAAGGCCTCGCGCTGTTTACGCCCGCTCGCCACCGCATCCTGCGCTACCCGCAAGGTCGCGGTGCCAGCCTGGTGCCGGGGGATAAACACCTTACCATCATTGATGCGCATGCCGATTCCCCCAATCTCGATCCCAGGGCAACGCTTGTTACCAGCTGCCAGTCAGTAAGGGATAACCGCTGGCGGCAGTCCATCAGCACCCTGCAGCGCTTCGCGCATAAATATGCCATTGCGGTGCTAATGGCAAACGCCTGCGGCGGTAGCGCGCTGTGGGATGAAAAAGGCCAGCTGATCGTACGTGCGG
Organism: Enterobacter asburiae; assembly: GCF_008080435.1. Classification (GTDB taxonomy): domain Bacteria; phylum Pseudomonadota; class Gammaproteobacteria; order Enterobacterales; family Enterobacteriaceae; genus Enterobacter; species Enterobacter asburiae_C. The sequence goes on from NZ_VRKN01000001.1 coordinate 447,620, forward strand.
ATAAGGGCGAGCTTCTGGTGACCGGTACGCTAGGCGGAGAGGGTTGGCAAGGCGATATCATTCCTTTAGGCTAGGCGTTTTAAGCTCAGGAGTTTTCAATGCTGCGCGTCATCGATACCGAAACTTGCGACCTTCAGGGCGGAATTGTAGAAGTGGCCTCTGTCGACGTGGTTGATGGTAAAATCGTCAACCCAATGAGCCATCTGGTGCGTCCCGATCGCCCCATCAGCCCTCAGGCGATGGCTATCCATCGCATTACCGAATCGATGGTGGCGGATAAGCCGTGGATCGAAGAGATCATTCCCCATTACTACGGTAGCCCATGGTACGTCGCGCATAACGCCAGTTTTGACCGCCGGGTGTTACCTGAAATGCCGGGCGAATGGATTTGCACCATGAAACTGGCGCGCCGACTGTGGCCGGGGATCAAATACAGCAATATGGCGCTGTATAAATCCCGTAAGCTCAGCGTCAGAACGCCAGAGGGACTGCACCATCACCGTGCCCTGTACGACTGCTATATCACCGCCGCCTTGCTGATTGACATCATGAATGCCTCTGGCTGGACGCCGGATGATATGGCGACAATCACCGGACGCCCTGCGCTACTGACCACATTTACCTTTGGTAAATATCGCGGGAAACCGGTATCCGAGGTGGCGGATAAAGACCCGGGCTATTTGCGCTGGCTGTACAACAACCTCGACAGAATGAGCCCGGAACTGCGCTTAACGCTGAAACATTATCTGGGTGACGCTTAACGCTCCGCACGGCCTGGCAGCGTTTCCTGCGCCAGGCCTATTAAAAAGGCATATTCCAGGGCAACCCCTTCGTACGATTTAAATCGTCCTGATTTCCCCCCGTGTCCGGAATCCATGTCGGTACACAGCAGCAGAAGATTGTCATCGGTTTTCAGCTCCCGCAGTTTTGCCACCCATTTTGCCGGCTCCCAGTATTGCACCTGAGAATCATGCAAACCGGTGGTGACCAGCATATGCGGGTAGGCTTTCGCTTCCACGTTATCGTACGGGCTGTACGCCTTCATATAGCGGTAGTACATCTCATCCTGCGGATTCCCCCACTCTTCAAACTCCCCGGTGGTAAGAGGAATGGATTCATCAAGCATGGTCGTGACCACGTCGACAAACGGAACCTGCGCGACAATCCCCTTAAAGCGGTCGGGACGCTGGTTGATCGCCGCCCCCATCAGCATTCCGCCCGCGCTGCCACCCATCCCAAAGCAAAGCTGCGGATCCCCGTAGCCCTGCTCAATCAGCGCATCGCAGACGTCGAGGTAGTCATTGAAGGTGTTTTTCTTTTTCAGGAATTTCCCGTCTTCATACCAGTGCTGTCCCAGTTCACCGCCGCCGCGAATATGGGCGATGGCGTAAACAAAACCGCGATCGAGCAGGCTTAACCGGCTGCTGCTAAAATCGGCGTCCATGCTTGAGCCGTACGAGCCGTAGCCGTACACCAGGATCGGATTTTTGCCTTTATGGAAATGTGCCCGATGGTAAACGAGAGAGACCGGTACCTCCACGCCATCACGGGCGGTGACCCACAGGTGCTCGCTGCGGTAGTTTTCCGACTCAAACCCTTTTACCTCGGTCTGTTTAATCACCTGGCGCTGCCCGGTATCCATATCCAGCTCAAACAGGGTGTCCGGTGTGGTCATGGATGAGTAGCCGTAGCGCAACCGCGACGATTCGGGTTCAGGGTTGAAACCAATCCACGTCACATAGGCCGGGTCGTCGAACGCAATCCCCACCACTTCCCGGGTTTTACGGTTGATTTGCCGGATACTGGTCAGCCCGCGCTGACGCTCTTCCACCACCAGCCAGTCGGTAAACAGGGTGAACCCTTCCAGCATCACCTGATCCCGCGCGGGGATAAGCACTTCCCACTTGCGCTCATCGCGCACTTTGGTTTTATAGAGACCAAAATTTTTGCCCTCGCGATTGGAGCGCAAATAAAAGCTGTGCTGGAAGTGATCCAGGCTGTACTCGTGATCCTTGCGGCGCGGCAGGAAACAAAGCGGCTGGGCATCAGGCAGTTCGGCATCCAGCAGCAGAACTTCCGACGTCGTCGCGCTGGCAAGGACGATAATCACATAGTGGCGTGAGGAGGTTTTATGCAGGCTGACATAAAACGTTTCGTCTTTCTCTTCATAAACCAGCTCGTCGTCAGCGGAGTCCGTTCCCACCGTATGTCGCCACACCTGATAAGGCAGCAGCGTCGACGCGTGCTTTTTGACGTAGTAAACCGTCTCGGAGTCATTCGCCCAGACAAAATCCGGGGAGACGTTTTCCAGCATTTCCGGATACCAGTTGCCGGTGTCCAGATTGCGAAACCGCAGGCCGTACTGGCGACGGGAGAGATAATCCTCCGCCAGCGCCATCACCGCGTTGTCAGGCGAAATGGACATGCCGCCCAGGGTATAAAACTCGCTGTGGGCGGCGCGCTGGTTGGCATCCAGCAGAATATCCCACTCATCCCATTCGGCGCTTAACACCGACTGACGCTGGTAGATAGGATACTCATTGCCGGGCTCGTAAATATGGCGATAGCGATAGCCGTTTTTGGTCCAGGGCGCGGAGATATCGCGCTGAGGAATACGCTGCACCATTTCATTCAGCAGCTGGTTCTGAAGCGTCTGCTGGCTGGACATGACCTTGCGGCCATAGTCGTTTTCCTCGTGCAGGTAGTCGAGTACCTCTGGCCGGGAGCGTGAATCGTCCCGCAGCCAGTAATAGTTGTCTATACGCGTATCACCATGCGTGGTGATCGCATAAGGTATACGTCGGGCTTTCGGTGGCATGTCATCATTCTTTTAAGTTTTACACCCTATAAGGTTGGCAAAACCCACGCATGATGCAAGCGAAACAGCGTCGCGACGGCGACGCCTATCCCTGTAATACCTGTTTTTGTTCCCGGATATCCCGCTCAATGCCCTCGCGCACGTCCTGAGGGATCTTTAACGCATCGCCCAGGGCGTTAAGGTAGCTCCGCTCCATAAAATGATCGATATCGATGGCGGCACAGCTGAGGAAATAGAGCTCCAGCGCCTCCTCCTCATTTTTCACACTTTGCGCAAGACGCTGCGGCTCGAGCGGCTGTTCTATCGCCTGTGCCACCAGCGCTCTCCCCTTCTCTTCGACACCGGCTTCGCGCAGCTGCTGCTCGATCGCCAATCGTTCTTTTTCGTCGATATGCCCGTCACTCTTCGCGGCAAAAACCAGCGCAAGAATGAGCCGTTCGGTACGCAGATCCAGCGGCGAGGTGTGCTCGCCATAATGCGGTTCATCGCTGTGCGCGGTCCGTACTCTGTCCTTGTATTTATTCCACAGCACGGTGCCCGCGATGGCGCCACCGCCGGCCAGCAGCGCGCCTGTGCCATACTTTGCCAGCAGCTTGCGCGAGGATTTATTCGCGACCAGCAGGCCTGCCAGCCCGCCGAGCGCCCCGGGTACCAGCAGTTTGCTAAGGTCCCGCTCGCCAGACGATGTTTTCTGCCCTAACAGGGATTGCAGTTGATTTAACCAGCCAGACATGGTTTCCCTCACTTAACGGTGAACATGTTCCACAGCGTAAGCGAGCGGGCGTCAGGAAATGTCTGGTCGGGCTAAAGAAGCGCAAATTTCTGCCCCCTCGTTTAGCCATGCACAAGACAGACGCAAACGTTTTCGTTTATACTGCGCGCAACTTTTTTAGGGGGATTGTTATGATTCGTTTAGGAACCGCGCTGCGACCTGCGGCGACGCGAGTGATGCTGTTGGGATCGGGCGAGCTGGGGAAAGAGGTCGCCATTGAGTGTCAACGTTTAGGTGTGGAAGTCATTGCCGTAGACCGTTACGCCGACGCACCCGCCATGCACGTCGCCCATCGTTCTTATGTGATTAACATGCTGGATGGCGATGCCCTTCGCGAACTGATTACGCGCGAGAAACCCGATTTTGTCGTACCGGAAATTGAAGCCATCGCCACCGATACGCTGATCGCCCTGGAGCAGGAAGGCCAGCGCGTGGTGCCCTGCGCGAAAGCCGCAAAGCTGACCATGAACCGCGAAGGCATTCGTCGCCTGGCGGCGGAAGAGCTGGGATTGCCCACATCGGGCTACCGTTTTGCTGGCGATAAAGCCGCATTCCAGCAGGCCGTCGAGGAGATTGGCTACCCGTGCATCGTTAAGCCGGTGATGAGCTCCTCCGGAAAAGGACAGAGCTTTATTCGCGACAGCAGCGCGCTCGATAAAGCATGGGACTACGCCCAACAGGGTGGCCGTGCCGGAGCCGGTCGCGTGATTGTCGAAGGCGTCGTGAAGTTTGATTTCGAAATCACCCTGCTGACCGTCAGCGCCGTTGACGGCGTCCATTTCTGCGACCCAATTGGGCACCGCCAGGAAGATGGCGATTACCGCGAATCCTGGCAGCCGCAGCAGATGAGCGCCCTGGCGCTGGAGCGTGCTCAGGCGATCGCCCGTAAAACCGTCCTGGCGCTGGGTGGCTATGGCCTGTTCGGCGTGGAGCTGTTTGTGTGCGGTGATGAGGTGATTTTCAGCGAAGTCTCCCCTCGCCCGCATGACACCGGCATGGTCACGCTGATTTCGCAGGATCTCTCCGAGTTCGCCCTGCACGTGCGCGCGTTCCTCGGCCTGCCCGTCGGCGGTGTCCGTCAGTACGGTCCGGCCGCCTCAGCGGTGATCCTGCCGCAGTTAACCAGCCAGAACGTCACGTTTGATAACGTCGACGGGGCGGTGGGTGCAGGATTGCAGGTACGTTTGTTCGGCAAGCCGGAGATCGACGGAACCCGCCGTCTTGGCGTGGCGTTAGCCTCCGGGAATAACGTTGACGACGCCGTGGCGAGAGCGAAAGCGGCCGCTGCAAACGTCAAGGTTGCAGGATAAAAAAAACGGGCCGTAAGGCCCGTTTTTCATGCGGCGAATGGCTTACTGCTTCGCGCCTTCAACCGCTTCACGAGCCAGTTTGGTGATGCGATCCCAGTCGCCCGCTTCCAGCGCATCCGCCGGAACCAGCCATGAACCACCGATGCACAGCACGCTTTTCAGCGCCAGGTAGTCACGGTAGTTAGCAGGAGAGATACCGCCCGTCGGGCAGAAGCGTACCTGAGAGAATGGACCCGCAATCGCCTGCAGCGCTTTGGTGCCGCCGTTCGCTTCAGCCGGGAAGAATTTAAACTCTTTCAGACCGTAGTCCATACCCAGCATCAGTTCAGAGACGGTGCTGATGCCCGGGATCAGTGGAATGGTACCTTCGGTGGCGGCTTTCAGCAGCGGCTCGGTCAGGCCCGGGCTGATGGCAAACTGCGCGCCCGCTTCAGTCACTTCTGCCAGCTGCTGCGCGTTGAGAACGGTACCCGCACCGATGATGGCGTCCGGCACTTCTTTGGCAATCGCGCGAATAGCATCCATCGCGCAGGCGGTGCGCAGGGTCACTTCCAGAACGCGAACGCCACCCGCAACCAGCGCTTTCGCCATCGGTACAGCGTGCTCCAGCTTGTTTACCACGATAACCGGCACGACAGGGCCAGTGGTCAGGATTGCTTCTGCACTTGTTTTCCAGTTTTTCATCAGAGTTTTCTCTCGCCAGATCGTTAAAATCAAGTCGTCTTAAAACGTAATACAGGTTGCGCCCTGCTCCGCGCCGGAGAGTTTCTCACGCAGCGCGCTGAACATTTCGCGTCCGGTCCCCACGCGCGATGCGCTCAGGTCAGGAATATGGGGTTGACGTGCCGCCAGCTCGGCGTCATCGACCAGCAGGGTTAACTCGCCCGTCTGGCCGTTCACGCGGATCATGTCACCGTCGCGCACTTTCGCCAGCAACCCGCCGTCGTAGGCTTCCGGCGTTACGTGGATGGCAGAAGGCACTTTACCTGAAGCGCCAGAGAGACGTCCATCGGTCACCAGTGCAATTTTGAAACGGCGGTCCAATAATACACCAAGTGGTGGCATAAGTTTATGTAATTCTGGCATCCCGTTAGCTTTAGGCCCCTGGTGACGCACTACCACCACGCAGTCTTTATCGAGCAGACCGGCGTCAAAGGCGGGTAACACGTCGTGCTGGCTTTCAAACACCACCGCCGGCGCTTCGATAATCTGGTTCTCTTCCGGTACGGCAGAGGTCTTCATTACCGCGCGGCCGAGGTTGCCGCTCAGCACTTTGGTTCCACCATGAGGAGAGAACGGTTTGTCGATGGTGGCAATCACCTGCGCATCAAGAGACGCGCTCGCCCCTTCACGCCAGTCCAGCTCGCCGTTGTTCAGCCACGGCTCCTGGGTGTAGCGCTGCAGGCCAAAGCCCGCCACGGTATTCACGTCTTCATGCAGCAGACCACCTTTCAGCAGCTCGCGCATCAGCAGCGGTACGCCGCCTGCGGCCTGGAAGTGGTTGATATCCGCAGGGCCGTTCGGGTACAGGCGTGCCATCAGCGGCACCACGGAAGAGATCTCGGAGAAGTCATCCCAGTTAATCAGAATGCCCGCCGCACGCGCCATGGCCACCAGGTGCATGGTGTGGTTGGTTGACCCCCCGGTTGCCAGCAGCGCAACAATCCCGTTGACGATGACTTTTTCGTCGACCATTTTTCCCATCGGCATCCATTCGTTGCCGTTGCCGGTCAGACGCGTGATCTGACGGGCTGCGGCCTCGGTCAGCGCCTTGCGCAGCGGCGCATCCGGCTGGATAAAGGACGAGCCCGGAAGCTGCATCCCCATAAATTCCACCACCATCTGGTTAGTGTTAGCCGTACCGTAGAACGTACAGGTCCCCGGCGCATGGTAGGACGCGGCTTCCGCCTCCAGCAGCGCCTGACGATCTGCTTTTCCTTCCGCGTACAGCTGGCGGATACGCACTTTTTCTTTGTTCGGCAGACCGCTCGCCATTGGGCCGGACGGCACGAAGATCGCAGGCAGATGCCCAAACGACAGTGCCGCCATCACCAGGCCCGGGACAATCTTATCGCACACCCCGAGATACAGCGCGCCATCAAACATGTTGTGTGACAGGCCAACCGCCGCGGACATGGCAATCACTTCGCGGCTCAGCAAAGACAGCTCCATACCGTCCTGCCCCTGCGTCACGCCGTCGCACATGGCAGGTACACCGCCCGCCACCTGGCCCACCGCATTCACGCTGTGCAGCGCGTTACGGATGATAGTGGGATAGACCTCATACGGCTGATGCGCGGAAAGCATATCGTTATAGGAGGTAATGATGGCGATATTGTTACGCAACATGCTTTTCAGCGACGCTTTATCATCAGGCTGGCAGGCAGCGAAGCCGTGCGCCAGGTTCCCGCAGGCCAGCTGAGATCGGTGGACGGTGTTGCTCTTTGCCTGTTCAATCCGGGCGAGGTAGGCCGAGCGGGTCTCTTTCGAGCGCTCGATAATGCGCTGTGTTACGCGTAACAATGTCGGATTCATAAAAGCTCCTCTAATTTATCTGTCCGGGCTCGGGAGTTTACAAAGTTGCTGGCGGTTGTTAACAACGCTGAAACGCTTGCTGTCCGGAGCTCAGGGGCAAAATCACTTCCGGCAGTGTAATAAAAAAAGCTCCGCGGGTGAATCCACGCGGAGCTTAAAAGTTGAAAATTGTGCCACTAGCTGTGTTAGATCATGTTACCGGTAAAATAACACTTTCGAGCCAGAGGATTATCTTACTCAAACTCGTTCCAGGAGCGGCCATCGCGGGTGATCATCGCAACCGACGCAACCGGTCCCCAGGTCCCCGCCTGATACGGTTTTGGCGCATCCTGATCGGCAGCCCAGGCTTCGGTGATGGAGTCGACCCATTTCCACGCCTCTTCTACTTCATCGCGGCGCACGAACAGCGCCTGGATACCGCGCATGGTTTCCAGCAGCAGACGCTCATAAGCATCGGCCAGGTGCGTCTGGTTGAAGGTTTCGGAGTAGCTCAGATCCAGCTTGGTGGTCTGCAGGTTGTGTTTATGATCCAGGCCCGGCACTTTGTTCAGAATCTGGATATCCACCCCTTCGTCCGGCTGCAGACGAATGGTCAGTTTGTTCTGCGGCAGTTCCTGCCAGGACTCTTTGAACAGGTTCAGTTCCGGATTTTTGAAGTAAACAACCACTTCGGAACATTTGGCCGGCAGACGTTTACCGGTGCGCAGATAGAAAGGAACACCCGCCCAACGCCAGTCGTCGATATCCACGCGGATCGCCACGAACGTCTCGGTGTTGCTGGACTTGTTCGCGCCCTCTTCTTCCAGGTAGCCAGGCACTTTTTTGCCTTGCGCAAACCCGGCGGTGTACTGACCGCGAACGGTCTTCTCACGCACGTTGGAGCGGTCGATGCGGCGCAGTGACTTCAGCACTTTCACTTTTGCGTCACGGATGCTGTCAGCCGTCAGGTCAGACGGTGGAGACATGGCAATCATGCACAGAATTTGCAGCAGGTGGTTCTGGATCATGTCGCGCATCTGACCGGCCTGGTCAAAGTAACCCCAGCGACCTTCAATCCCCACCTCTTCCGCCACGGTGATTTCCACGTGGTCGATAGTGCGGTTGTCCCAGTTATTCACAAACAGGGAGTTAGCGAAACGCAGCGCCAGCAGGTTCAGTACCGTCTCTTTACCGAGATAGTGGTCGATACGGTAGACCTGGCACTCTTCAAAGAACTCGCCCACCTGGTCGTTGATTTCACGCGAGGTTGCCAGCGACGTACCCAGCGGCTTTTCCATCACGACGCGTGCCGGTTTGGCGTTCAGTTTGGCTTCGCCCAGACCTTTGCAGATGGCGCCGAAGGTGCTTGGCGGCATAGCGAAATAGTTAATCGTGACACGATTTTTCTGATCCAGCATCGCGCCTAAGCGGGTAAACGCGCTGACGTCATTGACGTCCAGGTTGCAGAAATCGAGGCGTCCACTCAGGGTATCCCACAAACTTTCATCAATTTTTTCTTTCATGAAAGTTTCGAGCGCCTCGCGGACGACTTTGGTATAAGCGTCCTTGTCCCAGTCGGCGCGCCCAACACCCAGGATACGGGTATCCGGATGAATTTGGCCCGCTTTCTCCAGTTGATACAGGGAAGGCAGCAATTTTCGGCGTGCAAGATCGCCTTTCGCGCCGAAAATGACCAGGTCACATGCCTGGGCTGTTTGCGTTACCGCCATGTCATTCTCCTCAGTTGGATCACCTGGTACTTCTGCCAGGTATCGTTGTAATTTTATTACAATGCACTGTACTGCTTTTACGTCATTCCCGAAACCATTAGCGCTTATCGTCGCGTGCGATACCGCGATTTTTCACCCTTTGGATGATTACGACGGCGCAATGACGCAACAACCGTCGTTTCTTTGCGCAACAGGGTCACAGCAAAACCCGACACCGATCAAGTAATGAAAAAAAACAACAACATTATCTTGTCGATTATTACCCTTTATGGAAGCCACAAGGGTAATATCGGCTAAATCGAATCACGATTTCATCAATTTATGAAATCGTTTACACCCATGAGCATCCTGTTAACATGAACATGCTGGAAAAAATCCAGTTTCAACTGGAACACCTTAGCAAATCCGAGCGAAAAGTGGCCGAGGTCATTCTCGCCTCTCCCGCTCAGGCGATTCATTCAAGCATCGCCGCTCTGGCACAGGAAGCGGGTGTTAGCGAACCGACGGTCAATCGCTTTTGCCGCAGCCTGGAAACGCGCGGCTTTCCTGATTTTAAACTGCATCTGGCACAAAGTCTGGCTAACGGCACCCCTTATGTTAATCGTAATGTGGATGAAGACGACAGCGTTGATGCCTATACCGCGAAAATTTTTGAATCGGCTATGGCTTCGCTTGACCACGTCCGTCAGTCTCTGGACATGAGTTCCGTGAATCGCGCGGTGGATTTACTCACCCAGGCCAAGCGGATTGCGTTCTTTGGTCTCGGGTCGTCGGCGGCCGTGGCGCATGACGCCATGAACAAATTTTTCCGCTTTAACGTCCCGGTTATTTATTCCGATGACATTGTGCTGCAACGCATGAGCTGTATGAATTGCAGTGAAGATGACGTCGTGGTACTGATTTCGCATACCGGCCGCACCAAGAGTCAGGTAGAGCTGGCACAGCTGGCCCGTGAAAACGATGCCATGGTGATTGCCCTCACCACGGCAGGTACGCCGCTGGCGCGTGAGGCGACGCTGGCGATCACCCTTGACGTGCCGGAAGACACCGACATTTATATGCCGATGGTTTCCCGACTGGCGCAGCTCACCGTGATTGACGTGCTGGCGACCGGTTTTACCTTACGTCGGGGCGCAAAATTCCGGGATAACTTGAAGCGGGTCAAGGAAGCGCTGAAGGAATCGCGTTTTGATAAAGAATTGCTTATAAAGAGCGATGTTCCCTGATAGTTGATAACGAAGACGTAACCAATAATTACGATGTAACGATTTACGGCATTCGGTCCACTCTCCGCTGCCTTGCAGCAGATGAAGACCGATTCAATGTTCACGCAACACCAAAGTTGTTTCAGTCAACGGAGTATTACATGTCCAGAAGGCTTCGCAGAACCAAGATCGTAACCACCTTAGGCCCGGCCACCGATCGCGATAATAATCTTGAGAAAATTATCGCCGCTGGTGCCAACGTGGTGCGCATGAACTTCTCTCACGGTACGCCAGAAGACCATAAATTACGTGCCGATAAAGTGCGTGAAATCGCAGCAAAACTGGGCCGCCACGTTGCTATCCTCGGCGATTTGCAGGGTCCAAAAATCCGCGTATCGACCTTTAAAGAGGGTAAAGTTTTCCTCAATATCGGCGACAAATTCCTGCTGGATGCCAACCTGGGCAAAGGCGAAGGCGATAAAGAGAAAGTCGGGATCGACTATAAAGGCCTGCCGGCTGACGTGGTGCCTGGCGATATCCTCCTGCTCGACGACGGTCGCGTACAGCTGAAGGTGCTGGAAGTTCAGGGCATGAAAGTGTTCACCGAAGTCACCGTCGGCGGCCCGCTCTCCAACAATAAAGGCATCAACAAACTGGGTGGCGGCCTCTCTGCTGAAGCGCTTACCGATAAAGACAAAGCGGACATTGTGACTGCCGCGCTGATCGGCGTTGACTACCTGGCCGTCTCTTTCCCGCGCTGCGGCGAAGATCTGAACTATGCGCGTCGCCTGGCTCGTGATGCTGGCTGCGATGCCAAAATTGTCGCTAAAGTTGAACGTGCGGAAGCCGTTTGCGATCAGGATGCCATGGACGATGTGATCCTCGCCTCTGACGTGGTAATGGTTGCGCGTGGCGACCTGGGTGTGGAAATTGGCGATCCTGAGCTGGTAGGTATCCAGAAAGCGTTGATTCGTCGCGCACGTCAGCTGAACCGCGCGGTGATCACCGCCACTCAGATGATGGAATCTATGATCACCAACCCAATGCCAACCCGTGCAGAAGTCATGGACGTGGCTAACGCCGTGCTGGACGGTACCGATGCGGTCATGCTCTCCGCGGAAACCGCTGCAGGCCAGTATCCGGCAGAAACCGTGGCCGCCATGGCGCGCGTCTGCCTGGGCGCTGAAAAGATCCCAAGCATCAACGTCTCTAAACACCGTCTGGATGTGCAGTTCGACAACGTGGAAGAAGCGATTGCGATGTCTGCGATGTACGCGGCAAACCATCTGAAAGGCGTTACCGCCATCATCACCATGACCGAATCTGGCCGCACCGCGCTGATGACCTCTCGTATCAGCTCTGGTCTGCCGATCTTCGCCATGTCCCGTCACGAACGTACCCTGAACCTGACGGCGCTGTACCGCGGCGTGACGCCGGTTCACTTCGACAGCACCAATGATGGTGTGGCAGCCGCGCACGATGCCGTAAACCTGCTGCGCGACAAAGGCTATCTGGTGTCCGGTGATATCGTCATTGTGACCCAGGGTGACGTGATGAGCACCATCGGCTCAACCAACACCACGCGCGTACTCACGGTCGAATAATAACGGTAAATGTGCGATCCCCTCTCCCCTATGGGGAGAGGGACAGGGTGAGGGGTGTTTTTTTATTTCCTCGGATAAAGCTCTTTGCGTTTATAGGGCTCTGTTTCACCCGGTTTCCGCGTTTTAAGCAGCTTCAGAATCCACGTGTACTGTTCGGCATGCGGCCCCACCAGGATTTCTACTTCTTCGTTCATTCGACGCGCGATGGTGTGGTCGTCCGCGGTGAGCAGATCGTCCATCGGCGGACGGACCTCAATACTCAGGCGATGTGTTTTGCCGTCATAGACCGGAAATAGCGGGATCACGCGGGCACGACAGACTTTCATCAGGCGACCAATCGCGGGGAGCGTCGCTTTATAGGTCGCAAAGAAATCGACAAACTCACTGTGCTCGGGGCCGTGGTCCTGATCCGGCAGATAGTAGCCCCAGTACCCCTGACGTACCGACTGAATGAAGGGCTTAATGCCATCGTTACGGGCATGCAAACGTCCGCCAAAACGACGACGCACCGTATTCCAGACAAAATCGTAGATTTTATTTCCCTGGTTATGGAACATCGCCGCCATTTTCTGCCCCTGCGACGCCATGAGCATCGCCGGAATATCAACACCCCAGCCGTGGGGGACAAGGAAAATGACTTTCTCGTCATTGCGGCGCATCTCCTCGATGATGTCCAGCCCTTTCCAGTCAACGCGATCGACGATTTTATCCGGCCCTTTCAGCGCCAGTTCAGCCATCATCGCCATTGCCTGCGGCGCGGTGGTATACATCTCATCAATGATTGCCTCGCGCTCGGCGTCGCTTTTCTCAGGAAAACAGTAGTAGAGGTTGATCTGCGCGCGACGGCGGGCGCTCTTGCCTAAACGCCCGGCCAGACGGCCAATTTTCCCCAGAACGGGATCGCGAACAGAGGCAGGCAGCAACGCCATCCCCGCAAAGGCGTAAACACCCAGCCACGCGCCCCAGTTGCGCGGATGGCGGAAGGATTTTTCAAACTCAGGAATGTATTCAATATTGTTTTTTTGGGTTTCCATGCTGGATCCAGGGTCTGATGACGCAAAATTTTATTCAGATAGTGTAGCGAGGCAGCCGTCCACGCACAAAAGAAAAAGCCGGCGTCAGTGTGCGCCGGCTTTTTTAACAAAAACAGAGAGCTTAGTTTAAGCTCAGCTGCGGCATCACCTCTTTCACCTGCGCCAGATAATCAGTACGATCTTTACCTGTCAGGCCTTCGGTGCGCGGCAGTTTCGCCGTCAGCGGGTTCACTGCTTGCTGGTTGATCCACACTTCATAGTGCAGGTGCGGGCCGGTAGAGCGTCCGGTATTGCCGGAGATCGCGATACGGTCACCACGCTTCACCTTCTGGCCCGGTTTGACCAGCAGCTTACGCAGGTGCATGTAGCGGGTCGTGTAAGTACGACCATGACGTACTGCGACATAATATCCGGCGGCACCGCTACGTTTGGCCACCACCACTTCGCCATCCCCTACCGCCAGCACCGGTGTGCCCTGCGGCATGGCAAAGTCAACGCCACGGTGCGGCGCGACGCGCCCGGTTACCGGGTTCAGACGACGCGGGTTAAAGTTAGAGGAGACGCGGAACTGTTTTGCCGTCGGGAAGCGCAGGAAACCTTTCGCAAGGCCCGTACCGCTGCGGTCATAGAACTTACCGTCTTCGGCACGAATCGCGTAGTAATCTTTGCCCTCGGAGCGCAGACGGACACCCAGCAGCTGGCTTTGCTCGCGCTTGCCGTCCAGCATTTCGCGAGACATCAGGACGGAGAACTCATCGCCCTTCTTCAGCTTGCGGAAATCCATCTGCCATTGCATGGCTTTGATCACCGAGCTGATTTCAGCGCTGGTCAAGCCTGCATCTCGCGCGCTGGAGACAAAGCTCGCGCCCACGGTGCCTTTCAGAGCGCTGTTAACCCAGTCACCCTTCTGCATTTCGCTGGTCATCTTGAAACCGTTTGCAGTGCGATCGTAGGTGCGGGTTTCGCGGCGGGACATTTCCCAGGTCAGACGCTGCAGATCGCCATCCGCCGTTAATGTCCAGGAGAGCTGTTGTCCGATTTTCAGGTTACGAAGATCTTTATCCGCAGCCGCCAGCTGGCTGATATTGCCCATGTCGATGCCGTACTGGTTCAGCACGCTGCTCAGCGTGTCCCCGGTAGACACAACATATTCGTGGATACCCGCTTCGTTCTCGGTTTTATCGTCCAGTTCATCCTGCGGGATGGCTTCATCTTCCTGAGCCGCCTGGTCGATAGGCTCACTGGCTTCAGGCAGCAAAGAACGGATTTCGCTCTTTTCAAGCTCAATGGTTTTGATGATAGGGGCAGAACTCGGGTGGTAAACATAGGGCCGCCAGACGGCGACCGCTAAGGTGAGTACTGTAAGCGACCCCAGCATAACGCGGTGGGGTCGAGGCAGATTGTTAAATGCCAGGGCGACAGAGCGGGCTATCTGTTGCACGTATTCACTTCCTCGTTAATCTCCTTTCAGGCAGCTCGCATACTGGTTCGCCAGTTGGCTGAGGAACTGCGAATAGCTCGCTTTGCTCAACTGGATATTCGTACCTAGCGGGTCAAGGGTTCCCATGCGCACGGATGTCCCCCTGGCCACGGCTTCTACGACCGCTGGCCTGAACTGTGGCTCAGCAAAAACGCATGTCGCTTTTTGCTCAACCAACTGTGTTCTGATTTCATGTAAACGCTGCGCACCAGGCTGAATTTCAGGGTTGACGGTGAAGTGACCCAATGGGGTCAAACCGTAATGTTTTTCGTAATAGCCGTAGGCGTCATGAAAAACGAAATACCCTTTACCTTTCAGCGGTGCGAGCTCATTACCTACCTGCTTATCGGTTGCGGCTAATTGTGCCTCAAAATCCTTCAGGTTGGCGTCTAGTTTGGCTCGACTTTGCGGCATAAGTTCCACTAATTTGTCATGGATTGCAACCGCTGAAAGCCGCGCTATCTCTGGGGATAACCAAAGATGCATGTTGTACTCGCCGTGATGGTGATCTCCATCACCTTTTTCACCGTCTGCAGCATGATGGTCATGTTCGTCGCCGTCGTCATCCGCCCCTTTCATGAGCAACGGTTTCACGCCGGGGAGTTCGGCAATCGCGACCTGCTTTTCGCCAGCAACCTGTTTTGCTGACTTCTGCATAAACGCTTCCATTTCCGGACCAATCCAGACGACTAAGTCCGCGTTTTGTAAGCGTTTTACATCTGACGGGCGCAGGGAATAGTCATGCTCAGATGCACCATCAGGGAGCAAAACCTGGGTTTCCGTTACCCCGTCGGCAATGGCCGACGCGATGAATCCGAGTGGTTTAAGCGAAGCGACAACCGCAGCGTTAACATCTTGTGCGGTTGTACCCCAAAGGGCAGCGGATAATGCTGCGAAAAGAAGCGTATTTTTATGTAACATAATGCGACTAATCATCGTAGTGAATGCGTGGAATGTGATATTATAACATTCGTTGACTTCTTCAAGCTTAAAATGACATGACGACATTGGTTTCTCTTGAAAATATTTCGGTCTCATTCGGCCAGCGCCGCGTCCTCTCTGACGTGTCGCTTGATCTGAAGCCCGGCAAAATTCTGACGCTGCTCGGCCCCAATGGCGCAGGCAAATCCACCCTGGTGCGCGTGGTGCTGGGTCTTGTCGCCCCCGATGAAGGCGTGATCAAGCGCGAGGAAAAATTGCGTATTGGCTATGTGCCACAAAAACTTCACCTCAACGCCACGCTACCGCTGACGGTCAGCCGTTTTCTGCGCCTGCGCCCCGGCACACGGAAGGCCGATATTCTCCCGGCACTGAAACGCGTGCAGGCGGGTCATCTCATCGATGCGCCACTGCAAAAACTGTCCGGCGGTGAAACGCAGCGGGTTTTACTTGCCCGCGCGCTGCTGAGCAGCCCGCAGCTGCTGGTATTGGATGAGCCGACTCAAGGTGTGGATGTGAATGGTCAGGTTGCGCTTTATGATTTGATCGACCAGCTACGTCGAGAGCTTGATTGCGCTGTGCTGATGGTGTCTCACGATCTCCATCTGGTGATGGCAAAAACCGACGAAGTGCTGTGCCTCAACCATCATATCTGCTGCTCCGGTACGCCTGAAGTAGTGTCAATGCACCCGGAATTTATCTCTATGTTCGGCCCTCGCGGCGCTGAACAGCTGGGCATTTACCGCCATCATCATAATCATCGCCATGATTTACAGGGACGAATCGTACTGCGTCGGGGAAATGGACACTCATGATTGAACTGTTACTGCCCGGCTGGCTGGCCGGGATTATGCTTGCCTGCGCCGCGGGCCCACTCGGCTCGTTTGTCGTCTGGCGCAGGATGTCCTATTTTGGCGATACCCTGGCGCATGCGTCTCTGCTGGGCGTTGCCTTTGGTCTGCTGCTGGATGTGAACCCCTTCTACGCGGTGATTGTGGTCACGCTGCTGCTGGCCGCCGGTCTGGTCTGGCTGGAAAAGCGCCCCCACCTCGCTATTGATACGCTGCTTGGCATTATGGCGCACAGTGCCCTGTCTCTGGGCCTGGTGGTGGTCAGCCTGATGTCGAACATCCGCGTGGATCTGATGGCCTACCTCTTCGGTGACCTGCTGGCCGTGACGCCGGAGGATCTCATCGCTATCGCCATTGGCGTGGTGGTGGTGCTCGCTATTCTGCTCTGGCAGTGGCGGAATTTACTGGCAATGACCGTCAGTCCGGATCTGGCATTTGTCGACGGCGTGAAGCTGCAGCGCGTAAAACTGCTGCTGATGCTGGTGACGGCGTTAACGATTGGTGTAGCGATGAAGTTTGTCGGCGCGCTGATTATTACGTCGCTGCTGATCATTCCTGCCGCCACGGCGCGTCGTTTTGCCCGCACGCCGGAGCAGATGGCGGGTGTGGCGGTTATCATGGGGATGATTGCGGTAACGGGCGGGTTAACCTTCTCGGCGTTCTATGACACACCAGCGGGCCCATCAGTGGTGCTAAGTGCGGCTGTGCTGTTTATTTTCAGTATGATGAAGAAGACCGCACAGTAGCCGTGTATGTCCCCGGTGGCGCTTCGCTTACCGGGGCTACAAAGGCCAAATTGTAGGCCGGGTAAGGCGTAGCCGCCACCCGGCATTATTTACGGCATTGCCGGTGGCGTAATGCCGAAATGATTCCACGCCCGCACCGTTGCCATACGTCCACGCGGGGTGCGCTGCAGGAAGCCCTGCTGGATCAGATACGGCTCCAGCACATCTTCAATCGTCTCACGCTCTTCCCCGATTGCCGCCGCCAGGTTATCCAGCCCGACCGGGCCACCAAAGAACTTATCGAGAATCGCCAGCAGCAGTTTACGGTCCATATAGTCAAAGCCTTCGGCATCGACGTTAAGCATATCCAGCGCCTGGGCGGCGATCTCGGCGGAAATCGAGCCATCGTGCTTCACTTCGGCAAAGTCACGCACGCGGCGCAGCAGACGGTTGGCGATACGCGGCGTACCGCGGGAACGCTTCGCCACTTCAAACGCGCCCTCTTCGCTCATTTCCAGCCCCATATAGCGGGCGCTACGGCCAACGATGTGCTGGAGGTCCGCCACCTGGTAAAACTCAAGACGCTGCACGATGCCGAAACGGTCGCGCAGCGGAGAGGTCAACGACCCGGCGCGGGTTGTGGCGCCAATCAGGGTAAACGGCGGCAGATCGATTTTGATGGAGCGCGCGGCCGGGCCTTCACCGATCATGATATCCAGCTGGTAATCTTCCATCGCCGGATAGAGCACTTCCTCCACCACCGGTGACAGGCGGTGGATCTCATCGATAAACAGCACATCATGCGGTTCGAGGTTGGTCAGCATCGCAGCGAGATCGCCCGCCTTCTCCAGCACCGGGCCGGAGGTGGTGCGCAGGTTGACGCCCATTTCATTAGCGACGATATTCGCCAGCGTGGTTTTCCCCAAACCCGGTGGGCCAAAAATCAGCAGGTGATCGAGTGCATCGCCGCGCAGTTTTGCCGCCTGGATGAAAATCTCCATCTGGGAACGTACCTGCGGCTGGCCGATATACTCATCAAGCAGTTTCGGGCGGATCGCGCGATCCACCACGTCTTCTGCCTGAAGGGTGCCTGCCGATACCAGGCGGTCTGCTTCAATCATCCTTTACCTCACAATGCAGCGCGCAGCGCTTCACGAATCAGGGTTTCACTGCTGGCATCCGGTTTGGCAATTTTGCTCACCATACGGCTGGCCTCCTGAGGTTTATAGCCCAGCGCCACCAGCGCGGCAACCGCTTCCTGCTCGGCGTCATCATCCATCGCAGAGGCGCCAGGAGAGGTCAGTACCAAATCGGCCGCCGGGGTGAACAGATCGCCATGCAGACCTTTAAAGCGGTCTTTCATCTCGACAATCAGGCGCTCGGCGGTTTTCTTGCCGATGCCCGGAAGCTTAATCAGCGCCGCAGGATCTTCTCGCTCAACGGCATTCACAAACTGTGGCGCTGACATGCCGGATAAAATCGCCAGCGCCAGCTTCGGACCGACGCCGTTGGTTTTAATCAGCTCGCGGAACAAGGTCCGTTCCTGCTTGTTATTGAAGCCGTACAGCAGCTGGGCATCTTCACGCACCACAAACTGCGTAAAGACAATCGCCTCTTTGCCCGCGTCCGGCAGCTCGTAGAAGCAGGTCATCGGCATATGGACTTCATAGCCCACGCCACCCACTTCCAGCAGCACTAACGGGGGTTGTTTTTCAATGATGATGCCTCTGAGTCTGCCTATCACGTGACGCTCCTGCGTTCTGGAAAAATGTTGACTGGCGACATAATAAAAAAAGGCTGGATGTTTATCCAGCCTGATTTCTGATTATCGTAACCTGCCTCGCGCCAGATTGAGCCGCGTCTCGCTCATTTGCATCGCGTTCTGGCTGATGTGACAGTGGGTAATCGCAATGGCCAGCGCATCGGCGGCGTCGGCCTGCGGGTTCGCGGGAAGCTTCAACAAGGTACGCACCATATGCTGCACCTGGCTTTTCTCTGCGCTACCAATGCCCACCACCGTCTGCTTGACCTGACGTGCCGCATATTCGAATACCGGCAAATCCTGGTTCACGGCAGCGACGATGGCGACACCGCGCGCCTGACCGAGCTTTAGCGCCGAATCGGCGTTTTTCGCCATAAAGACCTGCTCGATGGCGAAGTAGTCCGGCTGAAACTGGGTGATGATTTCCGACACGCCCGCATAAATGAGCTTCAGGCGCGACGGCAGATCGTCAACTTTGGTGCGAATACAGCCGCTGCCCAGGTAGGTTAGCTGGCGTCCCACCTGACGGATAACGCCATAACCGGTGACGCGTGAGCCTGGGTCAATCCCGAGAATAATCGACATCACGCGTCTCCTGTAACGGATTTATACGCTCTCATTAGAGAGTCGCTGCAACCTCATCAGAGATTTCACCGTTGTGGTACACTTCCTGCACGTCGTCGCAGTCTTCGAGCATGTCGATCAGACGCAGCAGTTTTGGTGCTGTTTCCGCATCCATATCCGCTTTAGTGGACGGGATCATGGACACTTCAGCGTTGTCCGCTTTCAGGCCAGCTGCTTCCAGCGCGTCGCGCACGGCACCCATCTCTTCCCACGCGGTATAAACGTCGATAGCACCGTCATCGAAGGTCACCACGTCTTCCGCACCGGCTTCCAGCGCCGCTTCCATGATCACGTCTTCGTCGCCTTTCTCGAAGGAGATGACGCCTTTTTTGCTGAACAGGTAAGCAACGGAACCGTCAGTGCCCAGGTTGCCACCGGTTTTGGTGAACGCGTGGCGCACTTCCGCAACGGTACGGTTACGGTTGTCAGACAGACACTCAACCATCACCGCAGTACCGCCAGGGCCGTAACCTTCATAAATGATGGTTTCCATGTTCGCGTCTTCATCACCGCCCACGCCACGTGCGATAGCACGGTTCAGGGTGTCACGCGTCATGTTGTTAGACAGCGCTTTATCGATCGCTGCACGCAGACGTGGGTTCGAACCCGCATCGCCGCCGCCCAGACGCGCTGCTGTCACCAGCTCGCGAATGATTTTGGTAAAGATCTTACCGCGCTTGGCATCCTGTGCCGCTTTGCGGTGTTTGGTGTTGGCCCACTTACTATGACCTGCCATAAAAAGTTCTCCAAAAATCGCGCCTTCTCAGGCTGCGTTAATTACAAATTCTTCAATCGCCTGCCGGTTGCTCCACGACTTGGTCAGTGCGGCGGCGTCCGCCGCATTCACCCAGCGGTAGGTCAGGTGTTCGGTAAACACGATCTCCCGTTCATGGGGGAGCGCGAGACAGAACCACGATTCCGTATTGCGCTCGGTACCCGGCGCGTAGCGATGACGTAAATGGCTAAAAATTTCAAACTCCACTGTGCGCTGACAGTCCTTCAGGGTCAGTTGCTCGCGGGCAACATCAATGGTGACCTCTTCCTTTACTTCGCGCGCGGCGGCCTGCGACGCGGTTTCCCCCTCTTCCAGACTGCCGGTAACCGACTGCCAGAAATCAGGGTCATCGCGCCGCTGCAACATCAGCACCCGCTTCGTATCTTCTGCATAAATGACCACCAGGACCGAAACGGGAAGCTTATATGCCATATCAGTTTTTCTCTTCCTTCTTCACCACTTCAATGCCCAGCTCGGCCAGAGAGGCCGGGTTAGCAAAGCTTGGCGCTTCGGTCATCAGACACGCTGCGGCAGTGGTTTTCGGGAAGGCAATAACATCACGAATGTTATCGGTGCCGGTCAGCAGCATGGTCAGACGGTCAAGACCGAAGGCCAGACCCGCGTGCGGAGGCGTACCATATTTCAGCGCGTCCAGCAGGAAGCCGAACTTCTCGCGCTGCTCCTGCTCGTTGATGCCCAGGATGCCGAACACGGTCTGCTGCATTTCACCGCTGTGAATACGCACGGAACCGCCACCCACTTCGTAGCCGTTGATAACCATGTCATAAGCGTTGGCGACCGCGTCTTCCGGCGCCGCTTTCAGCTCTGCCGCCGTCATGTCTTTCGGCGAGGTGAACGGGTGGTGCATAGCCGTCAGGCCGCCTTCACCGTCGTCTTCGAACATTGGGAAGTCGATAACCCACAGCGGTGCCCATTTGTTCTCGTCGGTCAGGCTCAGGTCTTTGCCGAGCTTCAGACGCAGCGCGCCCATCGCATCCGCCACGACTTTCTTGTTGTCTGCACCGAAGAAGATCATGTCGCCGTCCTGCGCGCCGGTGCGCTCAAGGATCGCTTCCACGATGTCTGCGTTCAGGAATTTCGCGACCGGGCTGGTGATACCTTCCAGACCTTTCGCACGCTCGGTCACTTTAATATAGGCCAGACCTTTCGCGCCGTAGATCTTGATGAAGTTGCCGTAGTCGTCGATCTGCTTGCGGCTCAGTGCTGCACCACCCGGTACACGCAGGGCCGCCACACGGCCTTTAGGATCGTTAGCCGGGCCAGAGAATACGGCAAACTCAACGGCTTTCACCAGGTCTGCAACGTCCACCAGCTCCATCGGGTTACGCAGGTCTGGTTTGTCGGAGCCGTAACGACGCTCGGCTTCAGCGAAGGTCATGATAGGGAAATCGCCCAGCTCAACGCCTTTCACGTCGTTCCACAGGCTACGCACCAGGGCTTCCATCACTTCACGCACCTGCCCGGCGGTCATGAAGGAGGTTTCCACATCGATCTGGGTAAATTCAGGCTGGCGGTCAGCGCGCAGGTCTTCGTCGCGGAAGCATTTAACGATTTGATAGTAGCGATCGAAGCCGGACATCATCAGCAGCTGTTTGAAAAGCTGCGGAGACTGCGGCAGCGCGTAGAATTTACCTTTATGAACGCGGGATGGGACCAGGTAATCGCGCGCGCCTTCCGGCGTGGCTTTGGTCAGCATCGGGGTTTCGATGTCGAGGAAACCGTGGTCATCCATAAAGCGACGCACCAGGCTGGTGATTTTCGCACGGGTTTTCAGGCGCTGAGCCATTTCCGGGCGACGCAGATCCAGGTAGCGGTATTTCAGACGCGCTTCTTCAGTGTTGACGTGGTTGGAGTCCAGCGGCAGCGCTTCTGCACGGTTGATGATCACCAGATCGGACGCCAGCACTTCGATAGCACCCGTTGCCATGTCGGCGTTGACGTTTTTCTCGTCACGCGCACGCACGGTGCCGGTAACCTGAATGCAGAACTCATTACGCAGCTCAGAGGCCAGCTTCAACGCATCTGCGCGATCCGGGTCGAAGAACACCTGAACGATACCTTCGCGGTCGCGCATATCGATGAAGATAAGGCTACCAAGATCACGACGACGATTGACCCAACCACACAGGGTTACCTGCTGCCCGACGTGGGACTGACGCAGCTGCCCGCAATATTCTGTACGCATGAGATATCCCTTAATTAGCCGCAGGCTAAATGTCGCCTGGTATGCAGGCTACTATGTCGCAGCTTTCTGTATGTCACAACTGGATGAAAAAAGGCGGCTATTATACTGGAAATTCCGCCGGACGATAAGAGCGAAGCACGGCCTGGCGGTCGTTTGCTGCACTCTTATTGCGCATTCTCACAAAAATTAACAAAATTATCCGACCAGGAACAGGCCATCACGTCGTAAGGTGTCTGGAAGTGATTCATTTAACGGGAGTAACAATGTTAACACTTGATGCCAGTAAAACCGCACTTGTCGTAATTGATTTACAGGAAGGCATTCTGCCCTTCGCCGGTGGCCCGCATACTGCGGATGATGTGGTCAGCCGCGCCGCTCGCCTGGCGGAAACATGTCGTGCCAGCGGTGCGCCTGTTGTCATGGTGCGCGTCGGCTGGTCCGCGGATTACGCCGAAGCGTTAAAACAGCCCGTTGATGCCCAGGTTCCTGCGCGCGCCCTGCCTGAAAACTGGTGGACGTACCCGGTCTCACTCGGCAAACGCGACAGCGACATTGAAGTGACCAAACGCCAGTGGGGCGCTTTCTACGGTACCGATCTCGAGCTGCAGCTCCGCCGTCGCGGCATCGACACCATTATCCTGTGCGGCATTTCCACCAATATCGGCGTGGAGTCTACCGCCCGCAACGCGTGGGAGCTGGGCTTTAATCTGGTGATCGCTGAAGATGCCTGCAGCGCGGCCTCCGCGGAACAGCATCAGGGCAGCATGACCCATATCTTCCCGCGCATCGGCCGCGTGCGCAGCACGGATGAGATTATCAGCGCGCTATGATGTATGTAGGCCTGCCCCAGTGGTCGCACCCGAAATGGGTGCGCCTTGGCATCACCAGCCTTGAGGAGTATGCCCGACACTTCAACTGTGTCGAGGGTAACACCACCCTGTATGCGCTTCCCAAAGCCGAGATTGTTGCGCGCTGGCGGGAACAAACGGCCGACGACTTCCGCTTCTGCTTCAAGTTTCCGGCCACCATTTCCCACCAGGCCGCGCTGCGCAACTGCGGCGATTTGACCGAAGAATTTTTCGCGCGCATGTCGCCGCTGGCAAACCGCATCGGTCAGTACTGGATCCAGCTACCCGCCACGTTTGGCCCGCGCGATTTGCCTGCGCTCTGGCAGTTCCTGGATGCCCTGCCCCGTGAGTTCACCTACGGCGTGGAAGTCCGACACCAGGACTTCTTTGCGAAAGGCGAAGCTGAAAAAGCGCTCAACCGCGGCCTGCTTGAGCGTTCCGTTAACCGTGTAATCCTCGATAGCCGCCCGGTGCATAGCGCTGTACCCAATAACGAAGCCATCGTTGAAGCGCAGCGTAAAAAACCGAAAGTGCCGGTCCACGCCATCGTGACCGCACATAACCCAATGGTCAGGTTCATCGGCAGCGATAACATGCAGCAAAATCAGGCGATGTTCGCCGTTTGGCTGCAAACATTAGCGAAATGGGAACACTCCACCACGCCGTATCTCTTTTTACACACGCCGGATATCGCCCAGGCGCCCGAACTGGTCGATGCTCTGTGGCAGGCCTTGCGGGCTGCGGTGCCGTCCGTGGGCAGCGCCCCTTCCATCCCACAACAATCTTCTCTTTTCTGATATCACCCCCTATCATAGTGAAGTGCCATCTGCCAAAAACAGGGAGTTTGTATGGTCAGCGCGCTGTATGCGGTGTTAGGTGCATTACTGCTGATTAAGTTTTCATTTGATGTTGTGCGCCTCAGAACGCTGTACCGTGTCTCTTACGGTGACGGCGGATTTTCCGAGCTACAAAGCGCTATCCGCATTCATGGCAACGCGGTCGAATACATCCCCGCAGCCTTAATCCTGCTGCTTTTTATGGAGATGAATGGCGCAGAAACCTGGATGGTGCATATCTGTGGCCTGCTTCTGATTGCTGGCCGTCTGATGCATTATTACGGCTTTCACCACCGCTTAATCCGCTGGCGTCGTTCCGGCATGAGTGCAACCTGGTGTTCGCTTTTGCTGATGGTGCTGGCTAACCTGTGGTATATGCCGTGGGAGTTGGTTTTCTCCCTCCATTAGCGCACAATACGCCACTTTATTTTTCCCGGATTTTTACGTTATGTCAGATCGCGACACGCTTTTTTCCGCGCCAATCGCCAGCCTGGGCGACTGGACCTTCGATGAACGGGTAGCCGAAGTCTTCCCGGATATGATCCAGCGCTCTGTTCCCGGTTATTCCAATATTATTTCTATGATCGGCATGCTGGCTGAGCGCTTCGTTCAACCCGGCACGCAGGTCTATGACCTGGGCTGCTCGCTCGGCGCGGCAACGCTGTCGGTTCGTCGTAATGTTCATCACGAAGGCTGCCGAATCATTGCCGTCGATAACTCCCCGGCCATGGTTGAGCGCTGCCGTCGTCACATTGACGCGTATAAAGCCCCTGTTCCGGTGGACGTGGTGGAAGGTGATATCCGCGCGATCGAGATCAATAACGCGTCGATGGTGGTGCTGAATTTCACCCTTCAGTTCCTGGTGCCTGAAGACCGTCAGCTTCTGCTGGACAAAATTTATAAAGGGCTGAATCCTGGCGGCGCGCTGGTGCTCTCAGAGAAATTCAGCTTTGAAGATGCCGAGGTTGGCGAGCTGCTGTTTAATATGCACCACGATTTCAAGCGTGCGAACGGCTACAGCGAGCTGGAGATCAGCCAGAAGCGCAGCATGCTCGAAAACGTGATGTTGACGGATTCCGTAGAAACCCACAAAGCGCGTCTGAGCAAAGCCGGGTTTGAGCACAGCGAACTGTGGTTCCAGTGCTTTAACTTTGGCTCTCTGGTGGCGCTGAAAGCGGGGGAACCCGCATGATCGAATTCAGTAACTTCTATCAGCTGATTGCCAAAAACCAGCTCTCCCACTGGCTCGAAACCTTGCCCGCGCAGATTGCCGCCTGGCAGCGCGATCAGCAGCACGGCCTGTTAAAGCAGTGGTCAAATGCGGTGGAGTTTCTGCCAGAACTGACCCCGCATCGTCTGGATCTTCTGCACAGCATAACCGCCGAGAGCGAAGAGTCGCTCCCGGCCGGGCAGATCAACCGCATCGAAACGCTGATGCGTAACCTGATGCCGTGGCGCAAAGGGCCGTTTTCACTTTACGGCGTGAACATCAATACCGAATGGCGCTCTGACTGGAAATGGGATCGCGTTCTGCCCCACCTTTCCGATCTGACCGGACGTACCATTCTGGACGTGGGCTGCGGCAGCGGTTACCACATGTGGCGCATGATTGGCGCGGGCGCGCATCTGGCGGTAGGTATTGACCCGATGCAGCTGTTCCTGTGCCAGTTTGAAGCGGTGCGTAAGCTGCTGGGTAACGACCAGCGCGCGCACCTGCTGCCGCTGGGCATCGAACAACTCCCTGCCCTGAAAGCGTTTGATACCGTCTTCTCCATGGGCGTGCTGTATCACCGCCGTTCCCCGCTTGAACACCTGTGGCAATTGAAGGATCAGCTGGTCAGCGGCGGCGAGCTGGTGCTGGAAACGCTGGTGATTGAAGGCGATGAACATGCGGTTCTGGTGCCGGGCGATCGCTACGCGCAGATGCGCAACGTTTACTTCATCCCTTCCGCGCTGGCGCTGAAGAACTGGCTGGAGAAGTGCGGGTTTGTGGATGTGCGGATTGCCGATGTCAGCGTGACCTCTATCGAAGAGCAGCGCCGCACCGACTGGATGATCACCGAATCGCTGGAGCAGTTCCTCGACCCGGCCGACCACAGCAAAACCATCGAAGGCTATCCGGCTCCGATGCGTGCGGTGTTGATTGCGACCAAGCCGTAGCCCTTTAGCCGGGTGGCGGCTACGCCTTACCCGGCCTACTCCCGATTTTGTAGGCCCGGTAAGCGAAGCGCCACCGGGTGCAGGAGAAAAAAAGGCCCCTGTGTAATTGGCAGGGGCCTGGTACAAGCAAGCATCATATTGGGCGACATGATGCGCGGTAAAAAATCGGTACGTTGCTACACGTGATGGCGCTCAATCAGCGACTTCATTTCCGCAACCGACTCTCCCTCTACACCGTAGCGTGAATACTCATCCGCTTCAGCATCCGTCGACATTGACAACCCTGTATTGCGATAACGCATGGGCGAAGGTATCCATTTCCCCGCGGAGCTGTGCAGCTCTTCTACCCCGGCGTTTAAAAACCGTTCCAGATTGCTGGCGCGGACTCCCGCACCCGCCATTATTATTGGAACACCGGAATGTGCTTTTAGTTCCGTAATTAATTGCAGTCCTTTTTCAGCTGACGCCTGTTGACCCGATGTCAGAATGCGCGCCACGCCAAGTTCTCCAAGCGTTTCAAAGGCCTGAAGCGGATCTTTACACATATCAAATGCGCGATGAAAAGTGACGGCCAGCCCCTGCGCGGCGCTCATGATCTGACGCATGCGCGGTATATCGATATTGCCGTCCTCATCCAGCAGGCCAGTCACCAGCCCCGGGAACCCCAGATCCCGAACGAGGGCGATATCATCAAGCATGGCACTGAACTCGCCCGCCGTGTAACAAAAATCACCGCCGCGCGGACGAATAATTGGGTGAACGGGAATCGTGACGGCCTGGCGGGCAGACCTCAACACGCCGTAAGACGGCGTCAGCCCGCCCTCTTTGGGTGCCGCGCACAGTTCAATGCGGTCAGCCCCGTGTTTTTGCGCGGTCACGGCACACTCCACGCTGTAACAACAAATCTCCAGCAGCGCCATTTAATCCTCCTGAAATCCCCCTAAACAAACCATCATGACACGCCGTCCATTTTCAGTCCCGGCGTGAACTCACATCTCTTACGCTTCACTGGCAACGATCTGCTCAATGGTCCACGGATGAAACTTCACCGTGACCTGTCCGTCAGTGACGGCCAGCGTCGGGTTAGGTAACCGCTCGCGCTCGCCTTTGGGTGAACTCGTCTTCACAAAAATCCCCGGCTTGCTTAAACCTTCGTCAGAAAGAAGGGCCAGCGCGCGCGCGTTCAACGTCTCCGGCTCACCCGGCAGGACAATTTCGATATGTTCCCAGCCTTCGTGCGGATAACGTTTCTCGCCCGGCCACGGCAGTTCAACCACGGTGAATTGCCAGTGCGCCACGTTCACCGGTTCATGCAGTTTAAACAGGCAAATGGGGCGACCATTAATGATGTTTTCGGACAGTAGCTCGCCACACTGCTCGAACCCGCGACGCCAGCGCTCAGCGGTGGCATTCTGATGACAGCGCAAAGAGATGTGATCGGCCTCAAGCGGTGCGATATCCAGACCCAGACGGGTGGCAAGTTCTGTGAACGCCTGGGTGAAGCGCGGTAAATCTGCGGAAATATCATGCAGTTCGTCAATGAATTGCCAGTTCGCCATAAGTCACTCTCTTATCGTGTCGCAAAGCCGCTAATTTACTCTGTTGACCTGTTTTGACCAACCGCAGAATCCGGCTTTTTGCGACTGCATGATTATGCACACCTTCACTGCCTGGATTCTGAACAATCTTCGGCCCCCGCGATGCTGACGCCAGAAGGCATTTGCAGTATACTCCCGCCCTAAATTCTTTAACTGGCGCGGGCGGTTGTAAGCCCGCATCAAAAACGTAAGGTATCCAGGTGAATATTCAGGCTCTTCTCTCCGAAAAAGTCAGTCAGGCACTGATTGCCGCAGGCGCGCCTGCGGATTGCGAACCGCAGGTTCGTCAGTCAGCAAAAGTACAGTTTGGCGACTATCAGGCTAATGGCGTGATGGCAGTGGCTAAAAAACTGGGCATGCCGCCGCGACAACTCGCTGAGCAGGTACTGACGCATCTGGATCTTTCCGGCATTGCCAGCAAAACCGAAATCGCCGGTCCGGGCTTTATCAACATCTTCCTTGAGCCTGCATTCCTGGCAAGCCACGTTGACGCGGCGCTGAAATCTGACCGTCTGGGTGTTTCCCAGCCGGAGGCGCAAACCGTCGTGATCGACTATTCAGCCCCGAACGTGGCGAAAGAGATGCACGTTGGTCACCTGCGCTCCACCATCATCGGTGATGCCGCAGTGCGCACGCTCGAGTTCCTCGGCCACAAGGTGATCCGCGCGAACCACGTGGGCGACTGGGGTACCCAGTTCGGCATGCTGATTGCTTACCTGGAAAAACAGCAGCAGGAAAACGCGGGTGAAATGGCGCTGGCAGACCTGGAAGGGTTCTACCGCGAAGCCAAAAAACACTACGACGAAGACGAAGCCTTTGCCGAGCGCGCGCGCAGTTACGTGGTAAAACTGCAGGGTGGCGATCAATATTTCCTCGAGATGTGGCGCAAGCTGGTCGACATCACCATGTCTCAGAACCAGCTGACCTATAACCGCCTGAACGTCACCCTGACCCGTGACGACGTGATGGGTGAAAGCCTCTATAACCCAATGCTGCCTGGCATTGTGGCCGACCTGAAAGCCAAAAACCTGGCGGTTGAGAGCGAAGGCGCAACGGTTGTGTTCCTTGATGAGTACAAAAACAAGGAAGGTGAACCGATGGGCGTGATCATCCAGAAAAAGGATGGCGGCTACCTCTACACCACCACCGATATCGCCTGCGCGAAATACCGTTACGAAACGCTG
This sequence comes from Enterobacter asburiae, assembly GCF_008080435.1. GTDB lineage: Bacteria > Pseudomonadota > Gammaproteobacteria > Enterobacterales > Enterobacteriaceae > Enterobacter > Enterobacter asburiae_C. The sequence continues at coordinate 476,595 of NZ_VRKN01000001.1, forward strand.
CATGCCGACCGCGTGCTGTACTACATCGACTCTCGTCAGCACCAGCACCTGATGCAGGCGTGGACCATCGTGCGTAAGGCCGGTTACGTGCCGGATTGCGTTCCGCTGGAACACCATATGTTCGGCATGATGCTGGGGAAAGACGGCAAGCCGTTCAAAACCCGTGCGGGCGGTACCGTGAAGCTATCCGACCTGCTGGACGAAGCGCTGGAACGCGCCCGCCGTCTGGTGGCCGAGAAGAACCCGGACATGCCGGCAGACGAGCTGGAAAAACTGGCCAACGCCGTGGGTATCGGTGCGGTGAAATACGCGGATCTCTCCAAGAACCGTACCACCGACTATATCTTCGACTGGGATAACATGCTGGCGTTTGAAGGCAACACGGCGCCGTATATGCAGTATGCCTACACCCGCGTGCTCTCGGTATTCCGTAAAGCCAATATCGACGAAAGCGTGCTGGCGAATGCTGCCGTAACCCTCACGGAAGATCGTGAGGCACAGCTGGCAGCGCGTCTGCTGCAGTTCGAAGAGACGCTGACGGTTGTCGCGCGTGACGGAACGCCGCACGTGATGTGTGCTTACCTGTACGATCTGGCGGGCCTGTTCTCCGGGTTCTACGAACACTGCCCTATTCTGTCTGCGGAAAACGAATCGGTCCGCAACAGCCGCCTGAAGCTGGCGCAGCTCACGGCGAAGACCCTGAAGCTGGGTCTGGATACCCTGGGTATCGAAACCATAGAACGCATGTAATACAAAAAACCCGGCAAACGCCGGGTTTTGTTTTTTACAGCCCTGATAATGCAACCGTCAGCGGTAGTTCACAATGACAGAATTACTCTGCACCTTCAGCGCTGGGATTAAGCGTCCCCCGCCCGGCACTTCCCAGATGAAACGCAAAGGTTCAATGGCCGGTACGCCGTTGAACGCCTGTGTCGTGCCATTTTCGCCGTCAATTTCCGTGCAGCGCGTCTGAGAACAAAGGCGCACCCGCAGTCCGGCTGGTGTTGGACCAATCAGCCGGTAGTTCCAGACCACAAGGCCCATCTGACCGGAAACCCCTTCAGAAGGCGACAGCGGGTTAGAGGACATGGCGACACCCCGGTTGCTGAGGGTCACACCCATGCTGCTTGCCTGCCAGGTCCCCTCCCCGCCAGCCTGTGCCGCCAGCGGGAAGAGCAAAATCCAAAGCCATTTACGCATTATTTTCCTCCAATCGTCGCGGTCATGCGGATATGACGGTTATCCGACAGCTCCAGATTCGACAGCACGACCAGCTGATTCAGGCTACGACGCAGGAAGCGGGACAGCAGCGGACGCAGCGCATGGTTCACCAGCAGCACCGGCGGCGCACCCAGCATCTCCTGACGCGCCAGCGCCTCCTGCGTTTGCGCCAGCAGACGATCCGCCAGCCCCGGCTCCAGGCCGCCCCCACCCTGCAGAGCCTGAAGCAGCAGACGTTCAAGCGGTGTATCAAGACCAATGACCTGCACTTCTCCGGTTCCCGGGAACCACTGCTGGGTGATCGCACGGCCCAACGCCACGCGCACCACCGCCGTCAGCTCGTGCGGATCGCTCTGGATTGGCGCATGCTCTGCCAGCGTTTCCAGAATGGTGCGCATATCGCGGATCGGCACTTTCTCGTCGAGCAGGTTTTGCAGCACCTTGTGCAGCGTAGTCAGCGTCACCACGCCCGGGACCAGATCTTCCGTCAGCTTCGGCATCTCCTGCGTGACGCGGTCCAGCAGCTGCTGCGCTTCCTGGCGGCCAAACAGCTCCGCCGAGAATTGCCCAATCAGGTGATTAAGATGGGTCGCCACCACGGTACTGGCTTCAACAACCGTATACCCCTGGATCTGCGCCTGCTCTTTCAGGGCACTTTCAATCCAGATAGCGGCAAGGCCAAATGCAGGGTCGATGGTTTGCTCGCCCGGCAGAGTGCCTGCGGCAGTGCCCGGGTTAATCGCCAGCCAGCGGCCCGGATAGGCATCACCGCTGCCAATTTCGACACCTTTCATCAGAATGCGATAGCGCGCGGGCGGCAGGTCCATATTGTCGCGGATGTGAACAACCGGCGGCAGGAAACCCATATCCTGCGCGAATTTTTTACGGATACTGCGGATACGGCCAAGCAGCTCGCCATCCTGCTGGAAATCGACCATCGGTATCAGGCGATAGCCCACTTCCATTCCCAGAGAATCTTCCAGCTGAACGTCGTTCCAGGTCGCTTCGACGGCCTGGGTATTCTCCGGCATTTTGACCGGAGCAGGCTCCGCCGCAGGTTTGATTTCACGACCACGCATCCACCAGGCAAGCCCCAGCAGACCCGCCGTAAACAGCAGGAACACCAGGTTTGGCATGCCCGGCACCAGACCGAGCAAACCCAGAACGGCAGCGGCCAGCAGCATAACGCGCGGGTTGCTGAAGAGCTGGCCCACCATCTGCTCGCCAACGTCCTGATCGGTACTCACGCGGGTCACAATCACACCCGCCGCCGTGGAGATAACCAGCGCCGGGATCTGGGCGACCAGACCGTCACCAATGGTCAGCAGCGTATAGCTTTCCGCCGCGTGACCCATGTCCATCCCGTGCTGCAATACCCCCACCAGCAGGCCGCCGACCACGTTAATCACCATGATCAGAATGCCCGCGATGGCGTCACCGCGCACAAACTTACTCGCACCGTCCATGGAGCCGTAGAAGTCCGCTTCCTGCGTCACTTCCGAACGGCGTTTTTTGGCTTCATCTTCGGCGATAAGACCGGCGTTCAGGTCGGCGTCAATCGCCATCTGCTTGCCCGGCATCCCGTCCAGCACAAAACGCGCGCCCACTTCCGCGATACGCCCTGCACCTTTGGTGATAACCATAAAGTTGATGATAACCAGGATAACGAACACCACGATACCGATAGCGAAATTGCCGCCCACCAGGAAGTGGCCGAACGCTTCCACCACTTTACCTGCCGCTGCCGCACCGGTGTGACCTTCCATCAGGATGATACGCGTGGACGCCACGTTCAGCGCCAGGCGAAGCAAGGTGGTAAACAGCAGAATGGTCGGGAACGCGGCGAACTCCAGGGTACGCTGGGTGAACATCGCCACCAGCAGTACCATAATGGACAGCGCAATATTGAAAGTGAAAAGCAGATCGAGGATGAACGCCGGGAGCGGCAGTACCATCATCGACAGAATTAGCAGGATCAGAATCGGCCCGGCAAGGATCTGCCATTGGGTCGATTTCAGGTTGCCGGGCAGGCGCAACATTGCCACCAGATTAGCCATCAGTGTCCTTCTCGTTCATAAAATCCAGCGCGGCAGGCACCGGAAGGTTCTCAGGTTTCACAGGCCGTTGACCGCCGGCCAGACGCCAGCGCTTCAACTGCCATACCCAGGCCAGCACTTCCGCCACGGCGGCGTAGAGTTGTCCGGGGATCTGTTGTCCAATATCCGCATGGCGGTACAGGGCACGCGCCAGCGGAGGGGCTTCCAGGATCGGCACGCGGTGTTCTGTGCCAATTTCCCGGATACGCAGTGCGATCAGTCCGGCCCCTTTCGCGACGACTTTCGGCGCGCTCATTTTGTTTTCGTCATAGCGCAGCGCAACGGAATAGTGTGTCGGGTTGGTAACAATAACGTCGGCCTTCGGCACATCTTCCATCATACGGCGACGGGCGACGGCACGCTGCATCTGGCGGATACGCCCTTTCACGTGCGGGTCACCTTCCATCTGCTTATATTCGTCACGAATATCCTGACGTGACATGCGCAGTTTTTTGAAGTGGGTATAAAGCTGGAAGATCACATCAAAACCCACCATCGGGATAATACTGAGCACCACCAGCAGCGCGCAGAGCCCGACCAGATTCAGCGCGTTGCTCATCGCGGTGAGAGGCGATTCGCTGATAAGACGCATCATTTCCGGCCAGTGGTACCAGAGGTAAAACCCCGCGGAACTGCCCATCAGCACCGATTTGAGAATGGCTTTGAGCAGCTCAGCCCCGGTCTGAGCAGAGAACATTTTCGCAATGCCCGGCAGCGGGTTCAGCTTGGAAAATTTCGGCTGCAGCGATTTGGCACTAAAAACCAGACCGCCCAGCATCACCGGAGAGACCAGCGCGACCAGCACGACCCCGGTAATCAGGGGCAACAGCGCGACCATGGCCCCTTTAATAAGCTGAATAATCTGGCTGAGGATCAGATTCGGATCGTTGACCATGCTGTGGTCAAAACGTAAACCGGTGGACAACATTCCCGCCAGCTTGCGGGCGAGCGACTCCCCACCCCACCAGATAATGCACACCCCTACGATAAGGATCAGCAGGGAGGTCAATTCTCGGGATCGGGGGATCTGCCCTTCCTCACGCGCCTTTTCTAGTCGGTGGGGTGTGGGGGCTTCCGTTTTGTCGTCGTTCTCTTCTGCCACAGTGCATGCTCAGCCCATTACGTCACGGGTATCATGCCAGTGCAGCGGAAATCCAATGGCGGGAAAAGCCCGTTGATTCGGGCTCTTTTCGGTGATTTTGTCGTAAACCGCCTCAGGCAGCGTTAACCCCCTGAGGCGGAAAGACAATCAGAAGCCGAGGCTGTCCAGCAGGTCGTCGACCTGATCCTGGCTTGCCACAACGCCCGCTTTGCTGGCGTCGAGCTGGGGACCATTGAGCAGGCTTTCGTTCTCGCGTTTTGGACGGGCTGCCGGTTCCGGAATGTTCTCCAGCAGAACCATCAGCAGCTGACGCTCAATCTCCTGGATAACATCCATCATGCGCTTGATCACCTGACCGGTCAGGTCCTGGAAATCCTGCGCCATCATGATGTCCAGCAGCTGGGCGTTGGTGAAGCTGGTGTGGCCCGGCACATCACCCAGGTACTGACGGGTATCCGTCACCAGTTCGCGGGCATCCGCCAGCTCGATAGGGTTTTCAAACCACTCGTCCCAGCGTTTGCTCAGCGCTTTCGCCCCCTTTTCCATCGCATCCTGGTGCGGCTGTGACGCTTCAACGCTGTTAAGCGCACGTTCCGCGGCCTGAGCGGTCATCTGCACAACATAGTCCAGACGATCGCGGGCATCAGGAATGGCTTCCGCCGCTTCGGCAATCGCCTGATCCAGACCCAGCTCACGCAGGCTGTCACGCAGCATGCGCGTCAGGCTGCCGATGCGGACGATGATATCGCTCGGCGAGTGTTCTTCAACGGGTTTCATAGCAGGTTGCAACATTTCCATCACCTCACATGCCGAGTTTCTCGAAGATCTTACCGAGCTTCTCTTCCAGGGTTGCCGCGGTGAATGGCTTCACCACATAGCCGCTTGCGCCCGCCTGTGCAGCAGCAATGATGTTCTCTTTTTTCGCTTCTGCAGTGACCATCAGAACCGGCATAGACGCCATTCCCGCATCGGCACGAATGGTTTTCAGCAGTTCCAGACCGTCCATGTTTGGCATGTTCCAGTCGGAGATAACAAAACCAAACCCGCCAGCCTGCAGCTTGTTCAGCGCATCAACGCCGTCTTCTGCTTCTTCAACGTTGTTGAAGCCCAGCTCTTTCAGCAGGTTGCGCACAATGCGACGCATGGTGGAAAAGTCATCCACAACCAAAAACTTAAGCTCTTTATCCGCCATAAAATAATACTCCTGAGTCAAATACGTATTGCCTGTCCGGCACTGATTTTCGCCAGCATCTGCTGGCTTACCTGGCTAAGATCGACCACTTCGCTCACGCCACCCATATTGATGGCCTCGCGCGGCATGCCGAACACCACACAACTTGCTTCATTCTGCGCAATCGTCCAGGCGCCAGCCTGGTGCATTGCAAGCATTCCGGCGGCACCATCGTTACCCATCCCCGTCAGGATCACCCCAACGGCGTTGCGCCCCGCATGTTTCGCCACCGAATGAAACAGCACATCCACCGACGGACGGTGCCGGTTGACCGGCGGTCCGTCATGAATTTTGATTTGATAGTTAGCGCCGCTGCGCGACAGCTCCATATGCTTGTCACCCGGGGCGATATAGGCATGTCCCGGGAGCACGCGCTCGCCATCTTCCGCCTCTTTCACGCTGATCTGGCACAGCTTGTTCAGGCGTTCGGCGAACGAACGGGTAAAGCCTGGCGGCATATGCTGAGTGATCAGAATAGCCGGACTTGAAAGCGGCAATGGCTGGAGTACATGACGAATTGCCTCTGTTCCTCCGGTTGACGCCCCAATGACCAGCAGTTTTTCCGAGCTGAGTAAGGGACCGGCCTTCAGGGTCGCAGGCGCGGCCATCGGCGTGTGGGCGGCAAGCTTCGCACGCGACGCGGTACGGATCTTCTCAGCGATCATTTCGCTGTAGGCCAGCATCCCTTCGCGAATGCCGAGCTGCGGTTTGGTGACAAAATCCACCGCCCCCAGCTCCAGCGCACGCAGGGTGATTTCCGATCCTTTTCCGGTCAGGGAGGAGACCATCACCACCGGCATGGGCCGAAGTCGCATTAATTTTTCGAGGAAATCTATGCCATCCATGCGCGGCATCTCGACATCCAGCGTTAGCACGTCGGGGTTATATTTTTTAATTAAATCCCGCGCTACCAGCGGATCAGGCGCAGTGGCCACCATCTCCATGTCGCTGTGGCTATTGATAATTTCAGTCATGATCTGACGCATCAGCGCAGAATCATCGACAGACAATACCCTGATTTTACTCATGCTTTTTCCTTACTCAGCGCATATACCGTTTGCCCACGCAGGCTAAACTCACGCGCGAGGTTGCTGAAGTTTTCCGAGTGCCCGGCAAACAGTAAACCGTCAGGCTTGAGCAACGGAACAAACCGACGCAGAATGTCCTGTTGCGTCGTTTTATCAAAATAGATCATGACGTTACGGCAAAAAATGGCGTCGAACGGCCCCGGCACGTTGTACTGCTTATCCAGCAGGTTAACAGGCGCGAATTCGACGCAGTTCGCCAGCTCCTGGCGTACGCGTACCAGGCCTTCATGCGGGCCCGTTCCGCGCATGAAATAACGCTGCAGCTGCTGCGGTGACAGCGTTTTCAGTTCATCCTGGCGATAAACACCGTTACGCGCCTTCTCCAGCACCTCGGTATCGATATCGCTGGCGTAGACTTTCCAGCGTCCGGGCGTCATGCCCAGGGTGTCAGCAAGGGTGATCGCCAGCGAGTACGGCTCTTCACCCGTTGAGGCGGCCGCACTCCATACGCGATACTCCCCGGTGCGACGGCGTGCGTGCTCGGCCAGGACCGGAAAGTGGTGAGCTTCCCGGAAAAACGCCGTCAGGTTGGTGGTTAACGAGTTAATAAAAGCCTGCCACTCCGCGCTGTTCTGGTTCGCCTCGAGCATGCTCAGATAGCGGCCAAAATCATCCAGCTCCAGCGTACGCAAGCGTCGCACCAGACGGTTGTAGACCATGTCCCGCTTATGATCCGCAAGCACGATCCCCGCACGCTGGTAGATTAACTGACATATCCGACGAAAATGCGCGTCGGACAGCGCGAGGCGCTGTGTCATCTGCAACAATAATGACGTTTGCCCAGGGGGCATTGGTGATGTCATAGCGCCTTCTTAATTACATTCAGGATACAACTGGCACGGCCTGCGACCGCCCGACTTCTGTTACTGCTACAACGTGCTCTTTCACATTAAACACCGCGACCAGTCCGGTCAGACGATCTGCCTGGCTGGCCAGCTGATCGGTTGCCGCTGCCGCTTCCTCAACTAACGAGGCGTTCTGTTGCGTCACCTGATCCATCTGGCTGACGGCCTGGGCAACCTGCTCAATGCCGCGACGCTGTTCGTCCGACGCCGAGGCAATCTCGCCCATAATGTCATTAACCCGCGTCACGGAAGTGACGATCTCATGCATGGTTTTCGCCGCCGTATCCACCAGCGTTGAGCCCTGCTGAACGCGCGAGACCGACTCTTCGATCAGGACCTTAATTTCTTTCGCCGCGTTGGCGCTGCGGCTCGCCAGGTTACGCACTTCCCCTGCCACCACCGCAAATCCGCGCCCCTGCTCACCGGCGCGCGCCGCTTCCACGGCGGCATTCAGCGCCAGAATGTTGGTCTGGAACGCGATACCGTCAATCACGCTGATGATGTCACCAATTTTCTGCGAACTGGTGGCAATCTCCTGCATGGTGCTGGCGACATGGGACGCCTGGTCGCCGCCTTTCTTCGCCGTCATCGCCGCCTGTTTTGACAAGTCAGACGCCTGACACGCGTTATCGGCGTTCTGGCTAACCGTCGCGGTCAACTGCTCCATACTGGCCGCCGTCTGCGCCAGCGAGGCCGCCTGCTGCTCGGTGCGGGACGAGAGATCGTTATTGCCTGCCGCAATCTCTGAGATCCCGGTGTGCATGGCATAACTGCCCTGCCGCACGTCGCTCACCGTTTCCCGCAGCGATCCCTGCATCGCCTTCAGACTGGCAAAGATCGCCGAAATTTCGTTTTTGCCGAACACCGCTACCGGACGCGCCAGGTCCCCTTTCGCAATACTGTCGAAGTGGCTGCTGATAATCGCCAGCGGCTGCACAATCATTCTGCGCGACCAGAGCAGCGCCCCGCCGGTCAGCAACCCTGCCAGAATCACGACGACGGCGAAGATCGCTCCCGACATGTGATAGCTTTGACGACTCTGTTCACCCGCACGTTGAACAGACTGGTTGATATCCTGCTGCCACGCGTTAAAGCTGCCATCAAACGCCGCCTGTGACGCCTGAACCGGTGCGGTCATAAAGTCCGAAAGCTGGTTGTTCTCAAGCCATGTCGCCTGGTGGTCCAGATCGCTGTACCACTGTTCAAAGTTCGTCTTCATGGCGGCCTTCAGCGCTTTCTCTTTCTCGCTGTCGGCGGCCTGCGCCGTAAAGGCTTTAAACTGTGCGTCAGCCTGTTTCAGGCTGTCGCGCGCGGTCGCCATCAGCGCTTTAATGTCATCCGGCGGATAACTCAGCGCGGTTAAGGTTCCCGCCTTGTTCAGCGCAGTGCTTGCCTGCAACAGCACGGCACGCGTTTGTGCCAGTGCGGAGCGCTGCTGATTACTCGCCTCAACTTCCTGCAAATTCTGGTAGCCATCGCGAAACGCCCAAAAAGACAACCCGTTACTGCCAACCTGCAACACACCGCAAAGGATCAGAATCAGAAACAGTGTGGTCGAGATACGAATACGATTTAACATCCACGCTCCCATCAAGCGGCAAGCAGCCGCGGTTTAATTGTCAGTCAAAATGTTTCCCAGTTTTCATCTTGTCCGGTCGTCGCGGTGCGCGTACGGTTTGCAGCCGATTCAGCGGCTGGCGCGCGATACGTCGCCTGCGGGGTGACCGTGTTTCCAGCGAGTGAAGCGAGACGAAACGCCGAGACGGCCATCTTCAGACGGCTCGCCTGGTCTTCCAGGGCAGCAGCGGCCGCAGCGGACTCCTGCACCAGCGCGGCGTTTTGTTGTGTCACGCGATCCATTTCCGATACCGCCAGGGCAACCTGGTCGATACCACGACTCTGCTCATCAGACGCAGAGGCGATTTCACCCATGATGTCCGTCACGCGGGTGACGGCATTCACGATGTCATTCATGGTCTCCCCGGCACTTTCCACCAGCACGGAGCCGGTATCCACGCGGGAGACGGAATCTTCAATCAGCGACTTGATCTCTTTTGCCGCGTTGGCGCTGCGGCTGGCCAGGTTGCGTACTTCCCCGGCCACCACGGCAAACCCGCGTCCCTGTTCGCCCGCGCGCGCCGCTTCCACGGCGGCGTTCAGCGCCAGAATGTTGGTCTGGAAGGCAATACCGTCGATGACGCTGATGATGTCGGCGATTTTCTTCGAGCTGTCGGCGATTTCGTGCATAGTTTTCACCACGCCATCCACCACGCGACCACCGCGCTGCGCCGTCTCGGAGGCGCTTTCTGCCAGCTGAGACGCCTGGCGGGCGTTATCGGCGTTCTGCTTCACGGTCGCGGTGAGCTGCTCCATGCTGGCGGCCGTCTCTTCCAGGGCGGAAGCCTGCTGCTCTGTACGGGATGAGAGATCGTTATTCCCCATCGCAATTTCGCTGGTGCCGGTATAGATAGCCTCCGACCCGTTACGCACGTTGGCGACGGTTTCGATTAACGAACGCTGCATATGGTCAACGCTGTTTGCCAGCTCGGTGATCTCATTGCGCCCGGAAACGGTCAGCGTTTTGGTCAGGTCACCGCCGGCAATCTCACGAATGTGGGCAATGACGCGGCCGAGAGGGTTCAGCAGGATATGGCGAATGCCGTACCAGACCGCGACCAGCACAATGACCAGCGCCAGCGCCATCACGGCCATCTGCCATTTCGCAAAACGGTAGTCATTCTGGCTTGCAGTAAATGCCGAGTGATACAGATCGCCACTGACCTTCGCGTATTCCCCCAGCGCCGCGCCGAGCGCGTTTTGCATCCCTTGCGTAGGCTGCGCGAAATAGGCGTCCATGTTGCCGCTCTCCAGGAACTGAATCAGCTCTGTCAGACCGGCATGGTAGGCGTTGTATTTTTCATCGATATTCTGGCTCACCTGCTCCATAGCAGGCTGAGGGGTTATCTTTTTGAAGGCGTCGTAGTGTTTAGCGGCGTCAGCGAGGGTGGCACGGGCATTTTTCAACAGATCGGTTTTCGCGCTGCTCTGCTGATTGTTGGGATCCATCATCATGCGCGCGGACGAGCGGCTCAGGTTGATACGCGTTTGCAGCATCAGATCCCACGTCGACGTGAGTTCACTCTGCTGCAGGCGGAGATCGTTCGAGGCCGCAAAGCTGTCCTGGTTCTGTTTTAATGACGAGAAAAAAAGCCCGCCGGAGATAAGCTGAAGAAGTGCGAAAATGACCAGCACCATCATGAGCATTGTGACAACGCGGATACGGTTCAACATACAACACCTTCTCATAGATTTATTAACGGTGTTATCGGCACTGCCCACAGGAACTTTACATTTGAGAAAGGGAAAAGCGCGGGGTTAAAACGCCACGTCGACAATCAGCGTATCGGTGTAGGTTCCGGCGGGGGGTGTGGTTTGATTGGTCAGGACTTTCGCGGTGTAGTTGTAGGTGCGCAGTAAACCGTCGGTACTGACCTGCGACGATACCGCGCTGGACCAGCGCTCGCTGCCGCTGCCGCCCCAGCGGTTACCGGTGGCTTCCTTATAGATGTCGTAGCTCATGGCATTGCTGCCGCTCACCATACGCCGCACGTTGTTCAGCGCGTTAGCACCGTTATTAATACCGATGGTATACGTACTTCCTTTGGTACAGGTCACAGCAATCGCCTGCGAGACGGTGGGGAAACTTTGTACCAGCGGCGCGCTGTTGAAGTTCACATCTGGCGTGGTCATGGCGCTGCAGTCGTTGGTGACGGTCATGTTAAGTAGAATGGTGGTCGTCGCGGTGCCTGCCTGATTGATTGTGCAAATGCCTAGCGCGCCCACGGAGCACACGCTGTAGTTAATGCTGAAGGTTAACTGCACCTGATATGGCCCCGCAGTGACGTTTTGTCCGGCGACGGTGCGAAAATAGAGCGGAATGTTGTACTGCTTTGACCCCAGCAGCCCCAGCAAGGTATTCCCACTCCAGGTATACGATTTACTTATCTGTACCTCGCTGCTGCTCGCGCAGCCCGAGAGTCCGCACAGCCGGGTGGGGATCACGTCCGTGATGGTCGCATCATCTGTCCGTTTCATGGTGGCCCGGCTGCTGCCCGAAACCGATGCCGCGGTGTAGGTCAGCGTCACCGAGTCGTTGGTCAGCAGATTCAGTATGGCATCACAGGACACCACCAGCGTGCCGGTGGTTTCCACCTCGCCTGTTCCGCTGAGCGCGAAGGAAGTGACGCTGCCAAATGAGGCATTGACCGTACTGACGGTGCACGCCGCCCAGCCGCCGCCTGAGCACAGCAGCAGCATCAACAGCAGCAGGCGCGTCATGGCCCCTCCCGACATACCAGCGGGCCGTAGGTTTGCAGCTTGTGTTGCGGGTTGGCTCCCACGGTCAGGGTGGCCTTGCAGCGTTTTCCGTCAGGCGAAATCACCTCAAGCGGGTTCACATCGCTGAGATTTTCCAGCCAGGCGATGCCGTCATACCCCACCACCGCATTGCTGCGCGAGACGCGTCGGACCTGGCTTCCCACCGGCAACGCCTGCCCGTGCGCATCATACAGAATGACGCTGGCCACCCGCTCCTGCTCCATCGGGAAATCGACCAGATAGCCGCTGTGACGTCGGATGGCGATCCGCCGCTCCGTCTCTTTCAGGCGGGTATCCGCCGGCAGATTCAGGGTATCAATCCGGTAGCTTGCCGGGTAATACGCCGACACCCCGCTGACCAGCAGGTAGCCGTTGTTATTGGTTTTACCGACGGGCTGGTTCTCATAGCTGACGGGCACATCCGGGTGGCCGTCGGTACTGATGACCACAAACGCATCGTTGATCTTATTCGCCGCAAACAGCTCACCGTCCATAAGCACAACTGAGCCCATCGCCTCACCCCACCAGGTCATGGTGTCCCTTTCGCCATAACCGCCACCCTGCAGCTCTATGTTGTTATTGCGCCAGCCCAGCGTACCCTGTTGATAATCACTGGATCTTGACTGGTTGGCCCAGGCCATGTTCCAGCTGAACCCACCGTCAGAAGGCATGGAGTGGTTATAGTTGATGCGCTGGGTACTGCCTGCATCCGGGGTATGTTCAACGGTGACGGCAGCGCTGTCGCGTGCCCCCAACGGCACCTGCAGCGACAGCGCGACCGTCCAGTCTCCCCGCTGCCGGTCCCGGCTGCCAGCCAGGTAAATACTGCTCGCCCCCCACAGATTGCGGCTCCAGGAGAGATTGAGCAGCTCGGTTTTTTGACTGTCAAAACTCTCCACGCCGATCCAGGCCGCACCGATGTTGCCGTACTGTCCCAGATTGAAGGTCAGAGAATACTGGTCCGTATTACGGCTGAAGCTGGCGATGGGTTTATCGTTTTCGTCATACACCGTCGGCTGGTCGTAGAGGGCCAGGTTGCCAAAGCCGCGGTCGCGACGCGTGTGCTGGGTGGCGACGCTAAACTCGCTGGTACTGTACTGGTAGCCCCAGTTGATTTGCCCGCCCGCATCACCGCGCATGCGGCTTTGCGAGTAGGAGGTATTCACCACGCCAAACTGGCCGAGTTTTATGACCGTTCCCGCTCCGCCCAGCGCCAGCTCCTGCGCTGCTTCCGCGTGGCCCTCCAGCGTTAGCCAGTCCGTCATCCCGTAGCGGTACGAGCCGCTGCCTGCTGCCGAACCGTAGTCAAAATTCTTGATACCGTAATTGCGCCGCAGGCTGCCGAGCGTCACTGCACCATCGCTCAACCCTTGCTTAAGCAAGTCGCTGGTGACGTAAAACGGCAGCGTGGTGCTTACCTGGCGCCCCAGCGCATCCGTCGTGACCAGCACCGCATCTCCGGCGCCGTTGATATAGGGCAGATTCGTCAGGGTGAAGGGGCCCGGCTGAAGCTGGGTTGAACCGGAGCGATAGCCGTTGATAAAGAGATCGACCGAGGTGGGTACCGCGGCTTCCCCCGCGAACTCGGGCAGCGGCCATGTCACCAGGTCAGGGCGCAGGGAGAAATCCCGCCCGACGCTTACCCCGCCCATCCGCACGCTGGAGCTCCAGCTCAGGGCATCGCTGATCACGTCCCCGACGCTCCAGCTCATCGCGTCATCTTCGTTAGTGAACAACAGGGTCGTGTCATAGCGAACATACCCTTCCTGCTGACCGTCGTTACCGCTGAAATTTTCCCGCGCGTAACCGGTGGAGGAAAAGGAGCCGTTCTCGTTGAAGTAGCGGAACTCATGCCAGAGCGATGCCTGACCGCCGATATGTTCCGTGTGGTTGGTGTAGAGATCGTAATTCAGCAGCGCCCCGCGCCCGAAGTGCGGCTTGGCCTGCGCCGTTTGCGCACTGAAAGGGGTTACGCGGGCCGTCACCCAGTCGCGGGGAACGGTCAGCAGCAGGCGCTGCGCGGCGCTGTCGTACTCCACCCGAACCTGAGCAAGCGAAGTGAGATTCACCTCTCCGGTGGGAACATGCGCCGGGGGCAGCCCCGCGCGCAGCAAATCGGCGCTGGAGATAAAGAAAGCGCCTTTACGCTGCGTCACGGGCACCACCAGGCCGGTATCGTAGTGGTTGACCACGAGGGCAAGCTGGAAGACTGCCTCATCATTTATCGCCTGTGCCTGGGGAGGCGGCGGTAAACTGTCGTCGCCGGGCTCAGCCAGGGTCGCGGAACTGACGCATAGCAGTATCATCATCGCCGGCTTCAGTTGACGGGCGTCGACTGCCATTGTGCGTCCCTGGCATTAATCTGCGCGCTCATCCGCTCTGGCTGACGAACGCCAGCGGGTACCGGCCAGCTGCGGGTGCTGCCCGGAAGGACATACCCCAGTAATCCCTCCGCGACCGTGCGTTTCTGCCCCCCCTGCTCCAGTGCTACCTGGCTTAGCCTGACATGAACATCCCCCCGATTTCGGACCTCCAGCGCAGGCTGTCCACCCGCCTGCGTCACCCGCCAGCTCAGGTTTCGGGTCTCCGCCAGCGCGTGATGCGCGCCCTCTTTGAGGGTCGGGATCCCCTGTCCATACACGAACAGAGGAATGGAGTAACGCATTTGCAATTTGAGGCCGATGGTGGGTTCGGCTTTGGCATCAGGCTGGGGGATTTCATCGACGATAATGCGATAGGCCTGTTCGACGCCTGCGGGAACTGGAGCCTGTTTGATAAGGCGAATAAGCTGCTTGCTGCCAGTGCCAATCGTGACGATCGGCGGGCTGGCGACCACGGCCTGCTGCGCGGTATAACGCTCGTGTCCGTCCTCCTGCTTCCAGCGCACGATGCGGACCTGCATCGTCGTGGCGCTGTTTCCCTGGTTCTGGATCCACAGTTCCGTGGCGTTGGCGTCCGCAGCAAGCCATGGATCGATCGGCCAGAGCAGAATGGTGGCCGCCGCCTGCGCCTGGCCGGTTTCCACAGCCATGCCCAACGCGCCTGCCAGACAAACGAGTCTGAAAAATGGCTTCATCAACACTCTCCCTTTATTACCATGACAAGGTCACGGTGAGCTGATCGGAATAGGTTCCCGCCGGGCTAAACCCGGTCAGTAGCGCTACGCCAAAAAGCGGCAGCGCGATGTTATTGCTGTTGGTATAGGTCACCGGTATTGCCTGGTTGACGCCAATTTCGCTGTTCGCGGCCAGCGAGCTACTGCTGTAGAGCCGGTATGGCACCAGTTCTGTTCCACCGGACCGCTTCATACGACGAACGGAGGCGTAATTCTGCCCGCCATTAATACTCATGGTCAGCGCTACGCCAGGCGTACAGGCGATAGACAACGCCCCGTTTGGCACAAAGCTGGTGCTGACCGGCGCGCTCTCGACGCCGTTATGGGTGCCAAAATCCAGCGTACCGAGAAGCCCTCCGCTACCGGTGGCCACCGCGCATCCCGGTACAATGGTCGCGCTGACCTTAAAGGACTGTGATGTCACCGCACCCGCCGTGGGCATCATGAGCAATCCGACGATCAGCGCGAAAAAAGGCTGCACGCGTCCCCCTGCGCGTTTGCGCAGACCTGTGAGAGTTGCCTTCATGGCAGGCAGGATTAATAGGTTACGCTGACGTTAATCGTGTCGGTATAGGTACCAGGGACGACCGTCACGCTGTTACCACCGCCGGTAATACGCCCGTAGAGAGTGTAACTATCCACTCCTCCGGCCGTAGAGGCGATCGGCAACGCGGCGTTATTGGCAATCACGGTGTTAAACCCGCTGTCGCTGTACAGGCTGTAAGCCACACCCTGTGCCGCGTCGGCCGTGTTCACCAGATAGCGAGCTGGAGTTCCTGACGTGCCTATAACGGTGCCAGGGGCCGTGGAGTTGGTGTTGCCGGTGATCGCCACCGTATAGCTGGCGGTCGTGCATTGAATGGTGAAGGTGTTTCCGCCGCTGGCACCGGCCAGCTGCGTGGTCAGAGTGGAAAACGTTGCGGGATGGGTGCCGAAATCAAGTGTCCCGAAGTTAATGCCGTTTTGCGTGGGCGATCCGTTTATCAGGCAACCGTTTGTCAGCGTCAGCGTCGCGCCGATGGTGCCGCTGCTGGTGACGGCCAGCGCCTGATGGGCCGTTGTCGCAGTCAGTAAGGTACCTGCGCAGATCAAAAGGAGTTTTCTTTTCATTTACCACCCTCCAGAAGACGTCTCCGTTCCCTTGCCACATTTTATTTTTGTCGTTCAAGATGTTAGCCCCGCTTAAGGTTCCTTTGAGGGGGTTATTGAGAATTTAGTTTACGGATATCGCTTCGACCACCTGCCCCTCAACGCATAAGCCATATGTCTTATTGACTTAATTTTCCTATAAATAACAGATTGTTAAATTCATTTAATCCGCAATTTTATTTTATCTGGAGAGAATATATCCACAAAAGTGTGATGATGATCACAATATATCGTCAGGGCATTAGCAACAAAATTAATAAAACTTAAAAAGGAGTTGTATCCCCCTACACTTTGCGTCAATTTATGTGCCGAATAATTTCCCGCATCGTAATAAAAAATTTATATGTATCGATGCGGGCTACATCTGAAGCGCATAGAGGGTCTTTTTTCGTGGCAAGTGCAAACAAACTCACACTCTTCATCGTGATATTCATGCTGGCGGGTATTCTTTCAGGGGCAGCAATTCATGAATATGCATCTGCGGATGCCATCAAAGCCTGGTCGGATAATATTACCCTTCTGACCGATATTTTCCTCCGTCTGATCAAAATGGTCATTGCACCGTTGGTCTTCAGCACGCTCACCGTCGGCATTATGAAGCTGGGCGAAACCTCCACCATTGGCCGCGTTGGCGGCAAAGCGATGGTGTGGTTTATCAGCTCATCCGTGCTCTCTATTCTGGTCGGCCTGTTTATCGTCACACTGGAGCATCCGGGAAGCGGTCTGAACCTGACGATCCCAACCGAAGCGGTAGATACGGGTCTGGCCGTTGGCGGCATGACGCTGAAAGCGTTCCTGTCGCACACTATTCCGACCAGTATCGCAGGGGCGATGTCGAATAATGAGATCCTGCAGATTGTGGTGTTCTCGATGTTCTTCGGCATTGGCGGCGCGTCACTGGGACAGAAATTCAACGCACCGCTGGTGGCTGCGCTGGATGTCGTTTCCCATATCATGCTGAAGGTAACGGGTTACGTGATGTACGTTGCTCCGCTGGCCATTTTCGCGGCGATCTCCTCCGTCATTGCCACGCAGGGTCTGGGCATTCTGCTGAACTATGCCTCCTTTATTGGCGGCTACTATGTTGCCATTCTTCTCACCTGCATGGTGCTGCTGGCCGTGGGTTACATGGTGCTGAAAAAAGAGGTGTTTCGCCTGGTCAGCATGCTGAAAGATCCTGTTCTGGTGGCGTTTACCACCAGCAGCTCTGAAGCCGCCTACCCTAAAACGCTGGAGCAGCTGGAGCGTTTTGGTTGCTCGCGCAACATCGCCTCTTTCGTTCTGCCAATTGGCTACTCCTTCAACCTGGTGGGTTCGATGGTGTACTGCTCTTTCGCCTCGATGTTTATCGCTCAGGCGTACAACATTCACCTGAGCTTCTCTGAAGTGACGGTTCTGATGCTGACCCTGATGCTGGCGTCAAAAGGCATTGCGGGCGTACCGCGTTCATCCCTGGTGGTACTGGCAGCGACGATCCCGAGCTTTAACATTCCGGTGGCGGGTATTCTGCTGCTGATGGGGATCGACCACTTCCTGGATATGGGCCGTTCCGCAATTAACGTTCTGGGGAATGGTATTGCGACCGCGATGCTGTCGCAGAATGAAGGTGCGCGGGTAGCGGAAGCGGAAGCTGAGCTGGTAAAGCAGGAAGCGTAAGGTGAAAAAAAGGGTGAGGCCTGATGCCCTCACCCCAGCCCTCTCCCACAGGGAGAGGGAGCAAACACAAAAAACGGCAACCTGGGTTGCCGTTTTGCATTTACCTACGCTACGTGACTCGCGGCGATATCCAGCAGCGCCATCTCATCGCTGTTCAGCAGCTTCTCAATGTTCACCAGAATCAGCATACGCTCGCCGAGCGCGCCCAGACCGGTCAGGTATTCGGTCGACAGCGTGACCGCAAACTCCGGCGCAGGACGAATTTGGTCAGAGGTCAGGGAAAGCACATCAGATACGCCGTCCACCACGATACCTACCACGCGCTGCCCCAGGTTCAGGACGATCACCACGGTGTTGTCGTTGTAGTCAACGTCGCCCTGGCTGAACTTCACGCGCAGATCCACGATTGGCACAATGACGCCACGCAGGTTGGTGACACCTTTAATAAAAGCAGGCGTGTTAGCGATGCGGGTAACCTGGTCGTAACCACGGATTTCCTGCACTTTCAGGATATCGATGCCGTATTCCTCATCGCCTAAAGTGAATACCAGGAATTCCTGCCCTGATGGCTCGCCCGCCAGTTTCGTTACATTACTCATACCGGTCATGTTATTACCTTCTACTTAATCAGGCGGCTGTGTACGCCACACGTTGTTCACGATTTAATCCCTGAAGCGCCGACACATCGACGATCAGCGCCACGCTACCATCACCCAGAATGGTGGCGGCAGAAATACCCGGCACTTTGCGGTAGTTGCTTTCGAGGTTCTTCACCACTACCTGGTGCTGGCCAATCAGCTGATCAACCAGCAGCGCGTAGCGGCGGCCCGCGCTTTGCAGGATCACAACGATACCCTGCGTGGCCTCTGTCTTCGCCCCGTCCACTTCGAACACTTTCCACAGTTCCACCAGCGGCAGGTACTCACCGCGCACTTCGAGGACGCGCTCGCCGCCCGCCAGCGGATGCAGATCTTCTTCACGCGGCTGTAGGGATTCCATCACGGCGTTCAGCGGCAGGATAAAGACTTCGCCCGCCACTTTGACCGACATGCCGTCGAGGATCGCCAGCGTCAGCGGCAGCAGGATGCGAATGGTGGTGCCGGAACCCTGTTTAGACTGGATCTCAACGTGGCCGCCCATCTCCTGGATGTTACGTTTCACCACGTCCATGCCTACGCCGCGCCCGGACACGTCGGTCACCTGCTCTGCGGTAGAGAAGCCCGGCGCGAAGATCAGCATGCCCACTTCTTCGTCGGTCATGTTTTCATTGACCGCCATCCCCTGCGAAATCGCTTTTGCCAGGATGCGCTCGCGGTTAAGACCGGCGCCATCATCGGTCACTTCGATGCAGATGTTCCCGCCCTGATGTTCCGCAGACAGGATCAGGTTCCCGACCGGGGATTTTCCGGCGGCAATGCGGTTTTCCGGCAGTTCGATACCATGGTCGAGACTGTTACGCACCAGGTGCGTTAACGGGTCGATGATACGCTCGATCAGGCTCTTATCCAGTTCGGTTGAGCTGCCCATCAGGGTCAGTTCAATCTGTTTATTCAGCTTGCTGGCAAGGTCACGGACCAGACGCGGGAAGCGGCTGAAGACATATTCCATCGGCATCATGCGGATGGACATGACCGATTCCTGCAGGTCGCGGGCGTTACGCTGCAACTGACCCATGCTGGTAATCAGATCGCCGTGCGTGACCGGGTCCAGTTCGTTAGAACGTTGTGCCAGCATCGACTGGGTGATCACCAGTTCGCCAACCAGGTTAATCAGCTGGTCAACCTTCTCAACCGCAACGCGGATACTGGTTGACTCGCTGGAGCGCGCGGCAGGTTTTTCACCACGGCCAGGTACCGCGGCCTCTTTTGGCACCGCCTTCAACGCCGGGGCCGCAGGCGTCACAGCCGGGGCGACGGCCTGAGCGACGACAGCCACCTCTTCCGCAGCGGCAGGGGCTTCAACCGCAGCCGTTTCGGTTTCGAAGGCGATCTGGTCAGCTTCAATCACAAAGCACAGCACCGCGACGATATCGTCCTGGCCAATACCGTCATCAAGCGTCGCAGCAAGGCTGTCTTTGCCTTTTACTACATTGCTTAATTTCGCCAGATTACCCAGCTCTTCTTCCAGCAGGTTAACTTCATTCTCTTTCAGGCGTGACAGCACAACGCGCAGTTTGTCCGCCTGCGCGGCAGGTGCAGCCTCCTGCGGGGCAACCGCATCGACAACGCTCAATTTTGCGGCCGGAACAACCGCTGCGGCAACCTCACCTTTTGCTTCCAGCGCGAGCTGGCGCAGTGCATTGCAGATGTATTCAAAGCTGGCGGCATCAGGCTCTGCCGAACTTTTATAGGCGTCGAGCTGTTCCTGCATAATATCTTTGGTTTCCAAAAACAGGTTGATAATGTCGGTATTGAGCTGCATCTCACCGCGTCGTGCTTCATCAAGCAGGTTTTCCATTAAATGGGTCGTTTCCTGCAGGATGGTAAATCCAAACGTTCCGGCTCCGCCTTTAATAGAGTGCGCCGCACGGAAGATGGCATTGAGCTGCTCGGAGTCCGGTGCTTCGGGCACCAAATCGAGCAAGTGTTGCTCCATATCGGCCAACAATTCGTCGGCTTCATCAAAGAATGTCTGGTAAAAATCGCTAATATCCATGCTCACGCTATCACCTCGGATTGGCTGGTGGCGATGTTGGAACGGCAGCCGAAGGAACGGCCCCAGGCTGTTTTAAATCGTCCAGTGACTCATTCTGACTTTCGGCGTTTTCATGCAGGATGGCCTGCTCCGCCTGCTGGTTCAGCACTAAAAGACTGATACGACGGTTGATGGCATCATCCGGCCCGCGGTCGGAAACGCGCATGGTTGCGGCCATGCCGACTACGCGCAGTACCTTGCCATCATCAAGCCCACCTACCACCAGCTCGCGACGCGAGGCGTTGGCACGATCGGCAGAAAGCTCCCAGTTGCTGTATCCCTTCTCCCCACTGGCGTACGGGAAATCATCCGTGTGTCCTGACAGACTAATTCGGTTAGGAATGCCGTTCAGCACCGGTGCAATACCGCGCAGAATGTCGCGCATGTACGGTTCGACTTCCGCACTCCCGGTTTTAAACATTGGGCGGTTCTGGCTGTCGATAATCTGAATACGCAGCCCTTCCTGCACCAGGTCGATCTTCAGATGCGGGCGCAGCGCGCGCAGCTTCGGATCCGCTTCAATCAGCTGATCGAGATCGCCACGCAGTTTCTTCAGTCGCGCCTGCTCCATCTTTCTTTTCAGCTCGTCGATGTTCGGCTCTTTTTTCACCTCACCCTTCTGCTGGGTGTAATCATCGCCGCCGCCCGGGATCGGGCTTTCGCTGTTAGAGATACGCGGCCCACCGGCCACCGCCGTTGCCAGCGGCGTTCGGAAATATTCGGCAATCTGGATCAGTTCTTTTGGGCTGGAGATGGAGATCAGCCACATCACCAGAAAGAACGCCATCATTGCAGTCATAAAATCGGCGTACGCAATTTTCCACGAGCCGTGTGCACCATGCCCACCGCCCTTGTGCTTGCGTTTTTTTACGATGACGATCGGATGGGACTGGTTTTTCATGCGTCCTCAGTTGTCGTCTGTTGATTTGGGTTTTTCACCGCACGCACGTGTTCTTCAAGCTCGATAAACGACGGACGCTCGCTGGAGTAAAGCGTTTTACGACCAAACTCAACCGCGATCGGTGGCGCGTAACCGTTGAGGTTAGAGAGCAGCGTGATCTTCACGCACTGCATCATTTTGGTGGTCTCCGCGCTCTTCTGGCGCAGAACGCTTGCCAGCGGAGAGATGAAGCCGTACGCCAGCAAAATACCGAGGAAAGTTCCCACCATCGCATGGGCAATCAGCGCACCGAGCTCGGCTGCCGGACGGTCTGCCGAGGCCAGGGCGTGAACCACCCCCATCACCGCGGCAACGATACCGAATGCCGGAAGCGAGTCGCCGACCAGCGCCAGGCTGTTGGCCGGCACTTCAGATTCGCTTTCGTGGGTTTCGATCTCTTCGTCCATCAGCGCTTCGATTTCGAAGGTATTCATGTTGCCGCTGATGATGAGTCGCAGATAGTCGACGATGAAATCCAGCATCATGGCGTCAGCAAGAATTCGCGGATAGCTGGCAAAAATTTCGCTCTCTTTTGGGTTTTCAATATCCCGTTCAAGCGAGAACATCCCCTGCTGACGCGACTTCGCCATCAGGCGATAGAGCAGTGCCAGCAGATCCATATACATGCTTTTGGTGTATTTCGAGCGACGGAACAGCAACGGAATCGCTTTCAGCGTGCCCTTGATCGATTTACCGTTGTTACCAACGATAAAAGCCCCTACCCCTGCACCGCCGATGATAATAAGTTCAGCCGGTTGATAGAGTGCTCCAAGGTGCCCGCCGGTCATCATGTAACCGCCGAAAACTGTACCGAGAACTACCAGGTAACCTAATAAGATAAGCACGACATCATCCTTCCGCTAGTGACTATGGCAAGGACGTCCAGCTCGCAGCGTTTACCGTTTGCGGGGTAAAAAAAAGCAGCGGTAATTGCTTACCGCTGCTGGAATCTTTCCCACACGTTCGGGTTAAACAGCTTGTTCGATCTGTTCATCCAGCAGTTGTGGAATAATATCGGCAGCATCCCGGGAAAGTTTACGTCTTTTTACTGCGCGGGATGGAGGCTGACATAAACTACAGGCGAAGCTGCCTGCAGGCTGATGAGCATGGGTAATAAAATTGCCATCGCAGCAATTGCAGCGCGACAGTTCAAGCATTCCGCTCTCAACAAAACGCACCAGCGTCCATGCGCGGGTCAGCGCCAGCAGAGGGCCTTCTTCCTGCTGTGGGCATTGTTCAAGGTAAAGTTTGTACGCTTTGATCACGGCGTCAACGCCGCTACACAAACCGGTTTTAAGAAGATACTGCCAGGCATTACAGAACATGGAAGCGTGAATATTCTGCTCCCACGTCATAAACCAGTCGGTAGAAAACGGCAGCATGCCTTTCGGCGGGGGACTACCACGTAACTCTTTATACAGTTTGATGAGACGGCCACGGCTCAACTGAGTCTCGCTTTCCAGCATTTGTAAACGAGCACCCAGTGTAATCAGCTCCATGGCCAACTGTATGTCACGCGCTTCCTGAACAATGCTTTTCTCGCTCATTGCTAGGCCCTTTTCTTACGGGCTGCGTCATCAGGCTGGCTGATTTCGGTAAGCAAGCGAGTGGAGAGAAGAATACCGGTGTGGATCTGTTGAAGATCGTCCACACGGGAATCCTGCGTCAGACGCGTTATTGTCTGCGAATCATCGAAACGGAACTGGCAAACCAGTTGATTCGTTTCAGCCAGTTTAACCATCTGCGGGAGGGTTAAGCCGCCCAGCATGGTTGCCATCTCTTCGTTAATACCCAGACGAAACATCGCGGACGCCTTGTCCTGACTAATCAAACGCTGCGCGAGCAGTAAATACGACAAATTGATGTCATAGATATGTTTTAGCAACTCGGATGTATGCATTGTTCCCATCCCGAATAACCAACTATTATTTTTATGCGGAAAGACCGCACCCCGTGATGTCGCCGGGAAATCACCCGGTATAAAAAAGAAAAGGCTAAATGCATAGTTGAATTTAGGTTTGTATTCACTGAAACCGTAAGAGAGAAACCGCGAATGCGTCTCTTACATGTTTTATCATTTCTTACAAATAACTAAGATTTTTCCTAATTCGACGCAAACTCTACTCGTCAGTTTTGCCACATACAATCCAGCCACCCTCAAATTTAAAAAAAATGTGATCCACGTCACACAATTTAAGTGAATATCCCCCATAAATCCATCAGTATGACTTGTAATTTGTTCACTTTTTAACCGATCAGTACTGTTTTGTATTCTTAATTGACGAATACTCATGCAGACGGGTGATCCGAACTGGCATGCAACGTGCTTTTATCGCCGTAAGCGCCGCGCGGAAACATTTACAACAAACCCCTCTCCGGGAAACATTTTTCTTACCGTGAAAAAACATATAGTTATGCAGATAGCACAAAAAAGATGTTTCAGGACGTGATCATTTGAAATGAGTTTGTAACGCGTCAAAACGATTTAACAGTGAAAGCGTGAATTTGTGTGATTTACGTTAAGTTGTTAATTTTTTTCATTTAGGCGCATTTTTCAGTTATTCTTCTTATAAGAATAATTAATGAATAATTATGATAAGCTTCACACTAATGTCGTAATCAGCTCTTGCAGATCCAGGGAATTCGCGGTAAAGGTGATCAAACGCTGTCTGTCAGACACCTAAGGAGTGCGCCATGAGTTACTCCCATCTTCTTGTTTCCGTTGCAGTTTCCCCCGAAAGTCATCAGCTCGTCGCCCGGGCAGTTTCCATTGCCAGACCCCACAATGCCCGCATCAGCCTCATCACGCTCGCCGCAGAGCCAGAGATGTATAATCAGCTGGCAGCCCCTATGCTGGAGGATATTCGTGAGGTCCTGCAGGAAGAAACACAGCAATTTCTGCGCGAATTGGTGGAAAAGGCACAATATCCGGTTTATGAGACAATTATTGCGACCGGGGAACTTAATGCCCATATTCTCGACATGTGTCGTAAACAACATATTGATTTAGTGATTTGCGGGAATCATAACCACAGCTTTTTATCGCGTGCAGCCTGCGCGGCGAAATCCATTGTCGCGTCGAGCCAGGTCGATGTGCTGTTAGTGCCGCTTGGGGGGAATTAACCCCCCAGAGGAAAATCAGGCGAGTTTAGGGAAGGTCGCGATCTTTTTTTGCAGATCGCCTTCATGACTTTGCGGGATGATATCCCGGAGATCCTGAATAAAACGTGCCTGCCAGTGGTTAATGTCGTTCTTACGGATCGTCTCCATCATGTCAGCATGGCGGGAAAGACGTTCCGTGAGCGGCATTGTCAGGGCGCGATTCAGCGCGTTTGCCACATCATCCCTGTCATAAGGGTTAACGATAAGCGCTGACGTGAGCTCATTTGCGGCTCCGGCAAACTGGGAGAGCACCAAAACCCCCGGATCGGCAGGATCCTGGGCCGCCACATACTCTTTCGCGACGAGGTTCATCCCGTCGCGCAGCGGCGTGACCAGGCCAACATCCGCATAGCGGAAAACCTTCATCAGGATCTTACGGTCAAAGTGCTGATTCAGGTAAAAGAGCGGTGTCCAGCCCAGTTGCCCGTAGCGGCCATTAATGCGCCCTGCTTCTGTCTCCAGCTGGTGGCGAATATCCTGATAGGCCTGAACCTCACCGCGCGACGTCGGCGCGATCTGGGTATAGCGGATTTTACCGTGATGCTGCGGGTATTTATCCAGCAGCGTTTCATACGCCAGGAAGCGTTCCGGCAGCCCTTTGGAATAATCAAGACGCTCTACCGAGAAGATATTTTTCACGTGCTTGAGTTCATTCTTAAGCTGCGCCAGCTTTGGCGGCAGCGGGCCGGAAGCCTGCTCAGCGATTTCGTCAGGCTCAATTCCTATTGGATACACTTCGGTGTGGAAGGTTTTCCCCCACGCCGTATGGTTTTTCCCGCCTTTAGTCATCAGACGCGTTTTACCTGACACGGAGTCAAGGAACGCGAGGCGGTCATTTTCGGTCTGGAAGCCCAGCAAATCGTAATCACACAGCGCCTCCAGCAGCTCTTCATGCGGCGGGAGCGCGGTAAAAATCTCCGGCGTCGGGAACGGGATGTGCAGGAAGAAGCCAATCCGGTTATTTACCCCTCTTTTTCGCAGCTCTCTGGCGAAGGGCAACAGGTGATAATCGTGGATCCATAAAATATCGTCTTCTTCTATTAATGGCAGCAGTTTATCCGCCAGCAGCGCATTCACGCGCGAGTAGCCTTCGAAGGCTTCACGCTGGAATTTGACCAGGTCAAGACGATAGTGAAACGCAGGCCACAGGACGGCATTCGAGAACTGCGAGTAATACTCGTTATAGTCTTTCTCTTTCAATGCAAACGAAGCCCACGTAATATTTCCGCGCGTCACCTTTTTGAGCGGTTTCTCTTCTTCACTGATTTCCCCACTCCAGCCAAACCACAGCCCGCCAGCGGCTTTTAAGGCACCTAACACCCCTACCGCCAGGCCACCTGCACTGGATTTTTTATCATCAGGCGGTGCGATTCGGTTAGAGACGACGACTAAGCGACCCATAATGCTTTCCCCCTTTGCTTTGCGCTATTTGTTGTTGTTGCTGGTTAGCGATGTCAGATATCCACTGCCAGACGCTGGCGACATCCGCCAGTCGCCATTCGGCTACAGTGTCACCAGGCCCCACCTTGACGGCGATCCCTCCGGCCTGATTCACCACACGAAACCCGGCCTCGTCGGTCAGGTCATCCCCAATGAAAACGGGCGTTCGCCCTTTGAAAGGCGGCGACGCCATAAACGCGGCGATGGCGGCACCTTTATTAATCCCTTTCGGTTTTAACTCCACTACGCATTTGCCGGGTTGCAACGCCAGCTGTGGATGCGTATCTGCAACCGTCTGAGCAAGCGCAAGCACGGCCTCCTCATGCTGCGGCGCCTGACGATAATGCAGGGCAAAGGCCATGCCTTTGGCTTCCAGCTCGGTGCCAGGCAGCGCTTCGAGCGCAGCAGAAAGCTGCTTATGGAGCGTTTGCGTGAGCGCGTCGGGGAGTGAAACGATATGCGTGTGATCATGGATGTCGCGGCGCTCCGCTCCGTGTACACCGGCCAGCGGAAAGTGGTAAGGACTGGCGAGCATATCCAGCTCGGCCATTGAGCGCCCTGATATCAATGCCAGTGCTCCCTCGTTCATGAGCGAGAGCTGATGCAAATCCTGTAAAACCGCATCCGGAATAGACACCTGGTCAGGGTGCGGCTTTATCCCGGCGAGCGTGCCGTCGAGATCAAAAAAGAAAGCATAATGTCCGGGCAGTACAGGCGGTGCGGTTAACATGTCAGCCACCCTTTTCCTCCTTACGGTTTACGAGAGGTAAACGCCTTTACCTCTTTCATAGCCATGTAAGTATAGACAGTGTGACGTGGCTCGCCATTTGACAACCGCCCCGCCAGTTTTGCTGGCGAGGCGGTTAAGGGGTCAACTAAGGTTATAAGTTGAGCAATAAAAGACGGGGAAAAGGGTTACACGGTACGCTTCGCTTTTTGCTTGTAACGGTCGAAAATCACCGCTGCCAGCAGGATCAGGCCACGAACCACGTACTGCGAGAACGGCGAAATATTCAGCAGGTTCATGGCGTTCTCCACCGTGCCTAAAATCAGGATACCGGCCACCACATATGAGATTTTTCCGATGCCACCCTTGAGGGAAACGCCCCCTAACACGCAGGCCGAAATGACGATCAGCTCGTAACCGATAGAGGTCATCGGCTGGCCGCTGGTCATACGCGAAGCCAGAATAATCCCCGCAGCGGCAGAAACCAGCCCTGAGAGCACAAAGATAATAATCTTGGTTCGCACGACCGGTACCCCAGCCAGACGAGCGGCTTCTTCGTTACCGCCAATTGCCAGCGTATTACGGCCAAAGGTGGTCCGGTTGAGCAGGAAGCCGAACAGGATCAGGCAAGCCACGGTCAGCCAGATAGGCGCAGGCAGACCCAACCAGTTGGCGTAACCCAGCGTAAAGAAGCGCTCGTCTTCAATCCCCACCGCTTTACCATCGGAGATGATATAGGCCAGCCCGCGGACAATTTGCATCGTCGCAAGCGTGGTGATCAGGGCGTTAATCTTCAGACGCGCGATAACAAAACCGTTCACCAGACCGCTGATGACGCCGAGTAACAGACCGGCCAGAACGCCTATCCACAGGCTCTCCGTCATGTTGATCACCACTGCCGTCGTGACGCCCGCACAGGCAATCACCGACGCCACCGACAGGTCAAAATCGCCGGAGGCCAGACAAAACAGCATCCCGCAGGCCACCATCCCGGACATGGAAATGGCCAGTCCCAGTCCCTTCATATTAATAAAGGTGGCAAAATTAGGAACAAAGATCGCGCAGGCAAGGAACAGTGCGGCAAATACCACCAGCATGCCGTACTGATCCCAGATACGTCCAACACTCAACGCCGACTTCGACTTCGGCACTCCGGATGTAGTAACAGAGGACATCATTAACTCCTTACTCAGGCGACAGCCTGGCTGACTTTAGGCATGGCGAGCTTCAACGCCTGTTGTTCATTCGCCTGTTCATGAAGTAATTCACCGGCAATTTCACCTTCACGCATCACCACAATGCGGTCGGCCACGCCAAGCACCTCCGGCAGATCGCTGGAGGCGAAGAGCACCGCCACGCCGCGTTTTGCCAGCTCATAGATCACGTTATAAATCTCGTGTTTTGCCCCCACATCGATACCGCGCGTCGGTTCGTCCAGCAAAATGACCTTCATATCTTCTGACAGCCAGCGGCCTAAAATCGCCTTCTGCTGGTTTCCGCCTGACAAATTCATGATCAGCTGTTCCGGACCCGGTGTTTTGATATTCAGCGAGCGAATATGGTGGTCGGCGTTGCTCGACTCCCAGCTATCGTTTATCAGGCAGCCTGCGCGAATAAACTTGCGGCGGGCGGAAATATTGATGTTGTCGCGTACCGAATGCACCGGAATAATCCCCTCGGCTTTACGGTCTTCCGGGCAGAGCATCATGCCCGCCTTGATCGCGTGGGCCGGCTTCTGAATATCTACCCGCTCGCCGTCAATGGAGACCAGCCCATCGGTAATGCGGGTACCGCCGAACAGGCCTTTCATCAATTCACTGCGCCCCGCCCCCACCAGACCAAACAGGCCGACGATTTCGCCGCTGCGGACGGATAACGAAACAGGCGTTCGCACGCCCGGCGCTTTGACGTTATCCAGGCGCAGGCGTTCAGGGCCATACTGGCGCGGCTGCCAGTGATAAATATCACCCAGCTCGCGTCCGACCATCGCCTGAACAAGCTGGTCATGGTTAACCTGCTCCATGTCGGTAAAGGTGCGCACATAGCGTCCATCTTTAAAGACGGTGATGGCGTCGCTCAGGGCAAATATCTCTTCCATACGGTGTGAGACATACAAAATCGTACGGCCTTCCTGCCGCAACTCGCGGATCACGCGGAACAGATTGTCAATTTCACGCGCAGAGAGCGAACTGGTGGGCTCATCGAAGGCAATAATTCTGGCGTTACGCGCCAGCGCTTTGGCAATTTCAACCATCTGCCACTGGCCGATGGAGAGATATTTCAGCGGCGTCTGGGGATCGACGTCCAGTCCAAGGTGTTTAAGCTGCAGCCCCGCTTCATAATTAAGTAGCGAACGATTCACCACGCCGCCTTTATGCGGGAGCTGTCCTAAATAGATATTTTCCGCCACGGTCATCTCAGGAATGAGGTGCAGCTCCTGGTAGATGATGGCTACCCCGGCATTGAGCGCCGCCGTGGTATCGGCAAACGCCGCCTCTTCGCCGCGAATGGCCAGCGTGCCGGTTGTTGGCGCGTAGTTGCCGCTGAGGATTTTTAACAGCGTGGATTTTCCCGCACCGTTTTCCCCCATCAGGGCGTGAACCTGGCCGGCATAGCAGTCGAAGCTGATATCGGTCAGCGCGTTAACACCGGGAAAGGTTTTCCCGATGCCGCGAAAAGAGAGATACGGATTAGACTGTTGCATAACAACTCCGTGATTCCTGTAGTGTGTACGTCTGGCCCCTCACGATGCATGAGGGGCACAATCACAGCGTATTACTTACCGCCCAGTCCTTTTTTCGCCAGCTCCTCTTTGAAGTTGTCGCGGGTAATCAGCACCACGTCGGTCACTTCGGTAAATTTCGGCGGCTCAGCTCCTTTGGTTACCCAGTTGTAGAGCATCTCACTGGATTTGTAGCCGTGAACGTCCGGGCTTGGCAGCAGAGAGCCGTAGAAGCCGGTAGCCTGCGCTTTGGACAGCTCGCTGACGGCGTCAACACCGTTGATGCCAATCCCGATCACGTCAGGCGCTTTGAAACCCTGGCCTTCCGTCGCGCGTACCCCACCCAGCACGGTGTTGTCGTTCATGCCGACTACCAGCCAGTGTTTGACCTCCGGATGCTGGACCAGCATAGAGTTCGCGGCGTCGAAAGCGCCCGGGATATCGTTGGATTTGGTTGGGACTTTATAGATCTGTTTTTCCGGGAAGCCAGCCGCTTTCAGCGCGTCCATTGAACCGGAAGTACGGCGACGTGCGGTGTCCAGCTCGTCCGCGGTGATGGCCATCACCGCGGTCTCTTTGACATCCCAGCCGCGCTTTTGCATCTCTTTATAGAGTTCCTGGCCCTGGCGTTCGCCGATTTTGGTGGCCGCCATCATGACCAGCGGGACGCTGTCCATCGGCTTGCCTTTGGCGTTAACGAACTGATCGTCAACCGCAATGACCTTCATGTCGTAACCGCGCGCTTTCGCCGCGATTGCCGATCCCAGCTTTGGATCCGGGGTACAGATAACAAAGCCTTTCGCGCCGCTGGCCGCCAGGCTGTCGATGGCGTTCAGGGTTTTCTCACCGTCTGGCACGGCGATTTTAATCACTTCAAAACCTAAATCTTTCCCGGCTTTATCGGCGAATTTCCACTCAGTCTGGAACCAGGGTTCTTCGGGCTGTTTTACCAAAAAACCGAGTTTTAAATTCTCAGCGATAGCGGATTGTGACATAACGGCAGCCAGACCGATGGCCGCCAGCGCTTTAGTAAATTTGTGCATGGTAAACTCCAGCTTTAGCATTCTTTTCTGTAGGGAATATGTGCGTGCTTCTTATTTAATCGGACTTAAAACAAGGCATTAGCGCTTACCTCGTCATAAGCGTTATTGCTTGTGATAGTTTTAGCGGGAAATTAATCATCCATAAGAGAGCCCCATCACACCGCAGAATTACAGTAATTGCGTACATAAATTCAGCGAAAAATGACATAAAAAAGGCAGGATTTGTCGGACAAATGAAAGTGGGTTAAGCAGAATTATCCATAAGATTAGCTAAGATATCCCTGATACCCCTCAGCGGGCAAAACGGTACCTGGCGTTAAATGGGTTCAACATGTTTTTCATCACAAATGTACAATGCAGCTGAAGAATCGTTATTCCGCAGAATTTGATTTAGCGCAATTTTATTAGCACATCATATATTCGAAACGATTAATCCGTATTTCTCTTTTTTACGGAGCATTATTCCAACTTAATATTTTCGAAAGAGTAACAGTGTATCACTGCAATAAAAATCGTTAATTATTAGACCATTAAGCCACGTTCAATTCATGGCGAGCGAATTGCATTTCTGTACTATATTAAACTTTGTAATGTATGGTAAATACAGCTTAATTAAGAGTTTTCTTAGACCAAAGACAAGGGTATGCTTATTTATATCGAACACAGGAAGTGAATTTCGGTCGACTTCGGTCACGGCAGAATGTCTATTTCTGCTCTTTTTCTTCGTATTTGCCTGACGCTCAGGTTAAGCAACGGACATCACGTCCCACAGTCAATAAGGATATGAGTATGGCTACCCAAACGATGATGCAAAAACTTAACGCGCAGATGAACCTTGAGTTCTACGCCTCGAATCTGCACCTTTACTTAAGTGCGTGGTGTTCCGAGAATAGCCTCACGGGATCTGCCACATTCTTTCGCTCTCAGGCGCAAAGTAACGTCACCCATATGATGCGTGTCTTTAACTTCCTGAAAGCCGCAGGGGCAAATCCTGTCGTTAAAGCCCTTGATGGGATCAATGAAAACTACTCTTGCCTGGAAGAGCTGTTTCAGAAAACGCTTGAAGAGTATGAACAACGCTGCAGCACCCTCAACAAGCTGGCCGATGAAGCCAAAGCGCAGCAGGACATTACGACGCTTAAATTCTTACGTGATATGGACAAAGAACAGCAGCAGGATGGCATGCTGCTGAAGACGCTGGCGGATGAGATCCATAATGCGCAGCAGGCGGGTTTATGTCCTGAGCAAACCGACCGTCATCTGCTCGACATCGTGGCCGTGCAGCATCATTGAGTCTTTTGACCTGCTTCCGTTCCGGGGGCAGGTTCCCCTTCTAAGCTCCAACCTTCTGCTTTTGCTGAAATTTAACAAATCAGATCTGGCTCCCAATGATTAACCACACAACGTGTGATGATTTATTTAGTTACATAATCATTGACGAGGGAGCATCATGATCACCATTGAGTTTGTTGTCATTCTCCTCTGCCTGCTGACGGGTACGCGTTTCGGCGGTATGGGGCTTGGGTTAATCAGCGGTATTGGTCTTTTTATTTTATGTTTTATCTTTGGTCTGCAACCGGGTAAGCCGCCGGTAGACGTTATGCTGACCATCCTCGCGGTGATTGGTTGTGCGGCTACGCTGCAGACTGCGGGTGGCCTCAACGTCATGATGCAGTTTGCTGAACGTCTGCTGCGCAAACACCCGCAGCACATCACCCTGCTCGCCCCTTTCACCACCTGGATGCTGACCTTCCTGTGCGGCACCGGGCACGTGGTCTACACCATGTTCCCCATCATTGCGGATATCGCCCTGAAAAAAGGGATCCGCCCCGAGCGCCCCATGGCCGTGGCATCGGTCGCATCGCAGATGGCGATTACGGCATCCCCCGTTTCCGTTGCCGTGGTGTCGCTGGTGTCCATCCTGGCGGCCCAGCATGGGATCGGCCACGCGTGGGGGATTCTGGAAATTCTCGCCGTGTCGGTTCCCGCTTCACTTTTCGGCGTGGCCATTGCGGCCCTGTGGAGTTTACGCCGTGGAAAAGATTTGGCAGACGACATGGAGTTTCAGGAAAAGCTGAAAGATCCTAAGCAGCGCGAGTTTATCTACGGCGGAACGGAGACGTTAATGAATCAGCGTTTCCCTAAACAGGCCTACTGGTCCACGTGGATTTTCTTTGCCGGTATTGCCGTGGTCGTTCTGCTGGGGGCATTCCCTGAACTGCGCCCCGCCTTTGAGCTGAAAGGCAAAATGACGGCGCTGTCGATGAACCTTGTCATTCAGATGATGATGCTAATTGCGGGCGCCGTGATGCTAATGGCCTGTAAGGTCAATGCGTCGGCGATTTCCAACGGCGCGGTGTTCAAGGCCGGTATGGTGGCGATCTTCTCGGTGTTCGGCGTGGCGTGGATGAGCGATACCTTTTTCCAGGCGCATCTCGATGAGTTAAAGCTGGCGCTGGAAGGCGTCGTGAAAAGCCACCCGTGGACGTATGCCATTGTGCTGTTTCTGGTGTCAAAACTGGTGAACAGCCAGGCGGCTGCGCTGACGGCCGTTGCGCCTATGGGCCTCATGCTTGGCATCGACCCGAAGATGCTGATCGCCTTTTTCCCGGCGTCATACGGCTATTTTGTCCTGCCGACCTATCCAAGTGATTTGGCCTGCATCGGCTTTGACCGTTCAGGCACGACCCGCATCGGCAAATTTATCATCAACCACAGCTTTATTCTGCCAGGGCTGATTGGGGTAAGCTGCGCGTGTGCGGCAAGCTACCTGCTGGTCCAGACGTTCTTCTGACCGCATCAAAGGGCGACGCCTGCCGTCGCCCATTTCCCTGCTTTAGTGGGACTCACCCTGAGGGGTGAATCGCAGTTCAATCAGCGCGATGGCTTTTTGGATCGCACGAAGCGTAACCGGGTCAGCGGCAGCAGGATGGCTGGCGAAATCGATGTTTTTCAGCTGCGTAGACATCTTCTCGCGCACTTCAACCGGCGCAATCACGTCCAGAACATCAAGAATTTGTTTGATAACCAGCTGACAGGCAACAACGTCAGAGACCAGCTCCTGATCGGCGCTCAGGTTTTGTGACATGGGGTTTTCTCCTTATTTAAAGGCCGTCATAGTAGCAAAACACGCCCCCTGACATCTTCCCTTCATCGCCTGCAGGTACAAAAAAACCCGCCGAAGCAGGTTTTTTTATCAGAACATGGCGCCCGGCGGCACGTCTTTGAACGTGCGGCAGTAATTGGCCCACATGCTTTTCAGGATTTTGCGCAGTTTCACGATGATGCTCCATTAACTTGTTATACAACTTTATTATCAACGTGCCTATAATATGACCATTATCACAAAAATCAACACACTTGTGACGCACATCACATTTCCATCAGGGTATGGCCTGAAAGCGCTCACCGCTGACCCGTTGCGAAGAGTGAGGGCAGATTGTCCGGCTATTCCAGGCATTGCAGCGGGCATCTGCGGGTACGATAACGTATTTCCATCCACTCAGAGCGAACCATGAAAAGAGTCATTGTAGCCGGCACAATCCTGCTGCTCGCGGGGTGTAGTATTAACCGCCAGGCTGAAGTCAGCAGCCTCGACGCGCCGAACGGCATCGTCCGCCTCGACTACGGCCAGGCAGCGCTGCAAAATGCGTATTCCGATGAGTATGTGAATAACGGCACGGCGGCAAAAGCGTGTCAGAACATGGGATTTGCCACTGCCTCAGCCTATGGTCAGCCCATTAAAACCTGCACCCTGACCAGCGGCTCTGTGTGCCTGAACGAGAGCGTGACTATCCAGTATAAATGTATGGGTTACGCCGTTAATCCTAAGTCAAATAATCCGTGGTATTAATCGAAGCTGCCAGCGCGTGCTGGCAGTTTATTTCATTACGAACAAAAATAATTCTCATTAATAAGTTATAAAAATCGCCAATGCGTTTTATTCCCATTCGTATTTTAAATAAATAAAATAAAAATTTTACGTTTTGCAAATAATTAAATAACAAATTATAGTGTCGCTCATTGTGAACCAGAAATAATAATCCGGAGCGTCACCATGCTGAAAACTGAAATGATCGACAAGCTCAACGCACAAATGAACCTTGAGCTTTTTTCATCCCTGCTCTACCAGCAGATGAGCGCCTGGTGCAGCTACCACAGTTTCGAAGGTGCGGCCGCGTTTCTGCGTCGTCACGCTCAGGAAGAGATGACCCACATGCAGCGTCTGTTTGATTATCTGACAGATACGGGCAGCCTGCCGCGCATTGACACCGTGGCATCACCGTTTGCGGAGTATAATTCTCTCGATGAACTGTTCCGCGCTACCTACGAGCACGAGCAGCTGATCACGCAGAAAATTAACGAACTGGTTCATGCGGCGATGACCAGCCAGGATTATCCAACCTTTAATTTCCTGCAGTGGTACGTCGCTGAGCAACACGAAGAAGAGAAGCTGTTTAAATCCGTGCTGGATAAATTATCTCTGGTGGGGAAATCCGGCGAAGGTCTTTACTTTATTGATAAAGAACTTTCCACTCTTGATACACAGAATTAATATCAATGCGGTGCTGGTTTCCGGCACCGCGTTAATTTGCCTTCCCTCCCCCGCCTAAAACACGCATTTTATTCCCTGTTCGCTTTGTTTACGTCACGCCTGACCGTCGCCCCGCGTCGGATTGGCAGCAGCACAATACGTAAACCTTTCATTACACCCCTTGTAACGGTGGTTTGACGAATTACCCCTTTTGCCTTACTCTGCGCCGCAGATTTATTCGCGGTTAAGCATCGTTGTAGAGGAAAGCGTGAAAAACAGAACCCTGGGAAGTATTTTTATCGTCGCCGGAACGACAATTGGCGCAGGAATGCTGGCAATGCCCCTGGCCGCTGCGGGCGTGGGATTTGGCATGACCCTGCTGCTGCTGGGCACGCTCTGGGCGCTGATGTGTTATACCGCACTGTTGCTGCTTGAGGTTTACCAGCATGTGCCTGCCGACACTGGTCTGGGTTCTCTTGCGGCCCGCTATCTGGGACGCTATGGCCAGTGGATAACCGGCTTTAGCATGATGTTCCTGATGTACGCCCTGACCGCCGCCTATATCAGCGGCGCCGGGGAACTCATCGCCTCCAGCGTCAACGACTGGTTTGGCTCTGACATTACCCCTGCGACCGGGGCTATCTTCTTTGCGCTCATCGGCGGCGGCGTGGTCTGCGTGGGGACATCGCTGGTCGATCTGTTTAACCGTTTTTTGTTCAGCGCCAAAATTCTCTTCCTGATTGTCATGCTGGTCCTGCTGGCACCGCATGTGCACAAGGTCAACCTGCTGACGCTGCCGCTGGAAAAAGGGCTGGCGCTTTCCGCGATCCCGGTCATTTTCACCTCGTTTGGCTTCCACGGCAGCGTGCCAAGCATCGTCAGCTATATGAACGGCGATATTCGCAAGCTGCGCCGTGTCTTTGTTATCGGCAGTGCTATCCCGCTGATCGCCTATATTTTCTGGCAACTGGTGACGCTGGGCAGCATTGATTCTTCAACCTTTATAGGGCTGATGGCGCAACACGCCGGCCTGAACGGTTTTCTGCTGGCCCTGCGCGAGGTCGTCACCTCCCCGCACGTGGAGCTGGCGGTGCACCTGTTTGCCGACCTGGCGCTGGCAACCTCGTTCCTGGGCGTGGCGCTCGGCCTGTTTGATTACCTGGCGGACCTTTTCCAGCGTCGCAATACCGTGGCCGGACGGTTACAGACGGGCGCAATCACCTTCCTGCCGCCGCTGGCTTTTGCGCTGTTTTACCCACGCGGGTTTGTGATGGCGCTGGGGTACGCAGGGGTGGCGCTGTCGATCCTTGCCCTCCTCCTCCCTTCCCTGCTGGCATGGAAGAGCCGCCAGCAGCATCCTCAGCAAGAATATCGCGTGGCGGGAGGAAAACCGCTGCTGTGCGTTGTGTTTGGCTGTGGGGTGGTGATTATTCTGGTGCAGATGTTGATTGCAGCCGGGATGCTGCCAGAAGTGGGATAAATAAAAAAAGGGGCTATCATCAGCCCCCTTTTTATCAGTGCAAACAGCAGCTCTTAAACTTCTTACCGCTGCCGCAAGGACACGGATCGTTACGCCCGACCTTCGTGCCGTTCACCGTCGGCTTCTTCACTTCCGGCTGCTGCGGGTTGTTTACCCAGTATTGATATAAACGCAGTGCCGCAGGCTGAATGCTCTCGATGCTGGCGATATACTCCTCTTCGGACAGTTCATCCAGCTTTTCGCTGTTCTCTTCCGTCCCGTGCAGCGCAATCACCTCAAGATCGGCCTTCAGGGCTTCCGGCAAGGCTGACCAGTCCGTCAGCGCCACACCGCGCATATAGCCATAGCACCACTCTTCCACCACGGTATAGCTCTCACCGTCAACGTCGTTATAACCGAACATCGGTTCAAACTGTTCCGGGTACTCGCTCAGGCGCTCGGCAATATCGTTCATATGCTTAAAGCAGAGATCGATAAAACGGTTCATCTCACGATCGTTTTTCCAGCGCGGAATGTACTTCTCACCACCCCACACCGCCACCAGCCAGGCATCTGGCTCAACGACAACAGGACCGGAAAGCACTGCGGTAAGCATGCCGTCCAGTTCGGACACGTCAATTACGGACGCGTCATCATGACCGTAAGACATTAACGTCTCTTCAAGCCACGCCATTTCGCTTTCATTCAATGGGCCTTCAGTCATCGCTGACACTCCTGCAAAAAGGAAACGATCCTAACACATATCTCCCGCCTCTCCGGGCTGAAGTTTAGGTCTTTATTGCTGCAAAAACGTGCAAATCGTGACCGTTGCACAACTTATGGGCTTTATTGTTAACGATATGTGATCTCCGCTGTAATTTCTTCTCCTCCCGCAAGGCGGCATAACGCGGCGCTCTATACTCAAACATGTCGCAAGCCCGTCAATGGGTTAACCATTCTGGCAACGTTTTTGCTTAACGTTCTTCGCGCGACCCTGCGCAGGGAAATCTCGCCGTAATATGCAGGATGCCGTCTGTATCTTGTTCGTTTAGTGCATTTTGTTCTTGCTCGTGTTTTGGATTGGCTGCGCCGTCGGGCGTTCGGGTTTACGCCGTGGTGCAAAAACCTCTTTGCTAAGGAACATAATAATGTCGCTGAAATTTATCAGAACTCCTCTTTCTCTTGTGTTGGCCGGTTGTCTGGTGACGGCGTTTTCCGCCCGGGCAGATATTGTGATTGGCGTGGCCGGGCCGTTCACGGGTCCGAATGCCACCTATGGCGATCAGTACTGGCACGGCGCAACGCAGGCCGCTGAAGACATTAATGCCGCAGGCGGCATTAACGGCGAGAAGATCAAACTGGTTCAGGGGGATGATGCCTGTGAGCCTAAGCAGGCCGTGGCCGTGGCCAACCGTTTAGTTGACCAGGATAAAGTCAACGCCGTGGTCGGCCATTTCTGCTCCTCTTCCACAATGCCCGCCTCCGAGGTGTATAGCGACGCGGGCATTATTGCGATTACCCCCGGTTCAACTAACCCGCTGATCACCGAGCGCGGCATGAGCGATATGTTCCGCATGTGCGGTCGCGATGACCAGCAGGGACAGGTTGCCAGCGACTTCATCATCGACAAGCTGAAAGCCAAACGCGTGGCGATCATTCACGATAAAGACACCTATGGTCAGGGCCTGGCTGACGCCACCAAAGCGGCGCTGGCAAAACGCGGGGTTCAGGATGTGATGTATGAGGGGTTATCCCGCGGTGAAAAAGACTTTAACGCGCTGGTGACCAAGATTGGCGCGCAAAAACCGGACGTCGTGTTCTTCGGTGGCTGTCACCCGGAAGCCGGTCCGCTGGTTCGCCAGATGCGTGAACAGGGCGTGCAGGCAAAATTCTTCTCCGGCGACTGTATTGTCAACGAAGAGACGGTGACCGCCGCGGGTGGCCCGCAATACACCAACGGCATTTACATGACCTTCGGTAAAGATCCGCGCCTGATCCCGGACGGGAAAGCGGTTATCGAGAAATTCCGCGCCGGTAAATTCGAACCGGAAGGTTACACCCTTTACTCCTATGCCTCAGTACAGGCCATTGCTGCGGCCTTCAAGGCCACCGGTGGCAAGGACTCCGCCAAAGCCAGCGAGTGGCTGAAAGCCAATTCCGTTGACACGGTGATGGGCAAAAAAGCCTGGGACAGCAAAGGCGATCTGAAAGTGTCTGACTACGTGGTTTACCAGTGGGACGACAAAGGAAAATATAAGGAAGTGCAGTAACGGGACGGAGTCACGCTCAACGTCGGCGGGCTTGCCCGTCGGCGCGTAATAAACATCAGGCTGCGCGGCTTGCGCAGCCTATAAAACGAGCGCGCTAAGATGAGTACATTCTTCCTGCAACAGTTAATTAATGGCTTAACGCTGGGCTCCGTCTACGGCCTGATCGCCATCGGTTACACCATGGTGTACGGCATTATCGGGATGATCAATTTCGCCCACGGCGAAGTGTATATGATTTCCGCCTATCTCTGCGCCATTGGCCTGGCGCTACTCTCTTTCTTCGGTCTGCAGTCGTTCCCGCTGCTGATCCTCGGGACGCTGGTGTTCACCATTGTGGTAACCGGGGTGTATGGCTGGACCATCGAACGTATCGCCTACAAGCCGCTGCGCAACTCCACACGCCTGGCGCCGCTGATCTCCGCCATCGGGATGTCACTTATCCTGCAAAACTACGCGCAGCTAAGCCAGGGTCCGCGCCAGCAAGGGGTTCCGACCATGCTGGACGGTGTTATACGCCTGCATCTGGGCGACGGGTTCGTGCAAATAACCTACACCAAAGTGTTTATTCTGGTTGCCTCGTTTGTCGGCATGCTGGTGCTCACCTGGATAATCAACCATACCCGGCTGGGGCGGATGTGCCGCGCGGTACAGCAGGATCGTAAGATGGCCTCCATTCTGGGCATTAACACCGACCGGATTATTTCGCTGGTCTTTGTCATCGGCGCGGCGATGGCCGGTCTGGCGGGGGTGTTGATCACCATGAATTACGGCACCTTTGATTTCTACGTCGGGTTCGTGATCGGCATTAAAGCCTTTACTGCGGCGGTACTCGGCGGCATCGGTTCCCTCCCCGGCGCCATGCTCGGTGGCCTTATCCTGGGCGTGGCGGAAGCCCAGTTCTCAGGCATGGTGAACTCGGACTATAAAGATGTCTTCTCATTTGGCCTGCTGGTCATGATCCTTATTTTCCGTCCCCAGGGACTGCTTGGGCGCCCGATTGTGGCCAAAGTGTGAGGGAGAGAGTGATGACATCACACGGTTTTTCACTTAAACGCTGCAGTCTGGACGCGATTTTTTCCGGGCTGATTGCGCTGATTATCTTCGGTCCCATAGCGGGCGTGGTGCTGGACGGGTACAGCTTTAACTTCGCCGGGCAACGACTGGCCTGGATAGTTGGCATCGTCATGCTCGGGCGTTTTCTGTTGAGCGCCTTTTTAGGTACCGCCGCAGGTGCCCGTTTCCAGGCGCGCTTCGAAGCCGATAGCGCGGGCGTGTATGTCCGGCCACCGGAATACAAAAGCCGCATGCGCTGGATCATTCCTCTGGTGATTACCCTTGCGATTTGCTTTCCGTTTGTCGCCACTAAATATGTGCTGACCGTCGCCATTCTCGGGCTGATCTACGTGCTTCTTGGCCTGGGGCTGAATATCGTCGTGGGTCTGGCCGGTCTGCTGGACCTGGGGTATGTCGCGTTCTACGCGATTGGGGCGTACGGTCTGGCGCTGGGATACGAGTATCTCGGCTTAGGCTTCTGGAGCATGCTGCCGCTGGCGGCAATCATGGCCGCCGCCGCAGGCGCCCTGCTCGGTTTCCCGGTACTGCGCATGCACGGTGACTATCTTGCCATCGTCACCCTCGGGTTCGGGGAGATCATTCGCCTGATACTGAACAACTGGCTGACCTTCACCGGCGGACCCAACGGCGTGTCTGCTCCTCCCCCCACCTTTTTCGGTCTGGAATTTGGACGACGCGCGAAAGAAGGCGGCGTGCCCTTTCACGAATTTTTCCATCTGACCTACAACCCAAACATGAAGTTTATTTTTATCTACGTGGTGCTGTTCCTGGTGGTGATGCTGGTGCTCTATATCAAGCACCGCCTGACGCGGATGCCGATTGGTCGGGCGTGGGAAGCACTGCGTGAAGACGAAATTGCCTGCCGCTCAATGGGGTTAAATCATGTTCTGGTTAAGCTTTCGGCCTTTACGCTGGGCGCGTCGACCGCAGGCATTGCCGGGGTGTTCTTTGCCACCTACCAGGGGTTCGTGAATCCAACCTCCTTTACCTTTTTTGAATCGGCACTGATCCTCGCCATTGTGGTACTGGGCGGTATGGGCTCTACGCTTGGCGTGGTGCTGGCCGCCTTTGTGCTCACGGTAACGCCGGAACTGCTGCGCAGTTTTGCCGAGTACCGCGTCCTGCTGTTTGGCATGCTGATGGTAGTGATGATGATCTGGCGTCCACGCGGTTTGATCCGCATTAACCGCAGCGGGTTTGCCGTGCGTAAGGGCGTCGCGCCATGAACGAAACGATATTACGCGTTGAACATCTGATGATGCACTTCGGCGGGATTAAGGCGCTAAACGACGTCAACCTGGACGTGCAGCGTGGCTCAATCACCGCCCTGATTGGGCCAAACGGGGCGGGAAAAACAACCGTGTTTAACTGCCTGACGGGCTTCTACAGAGCCTCCGGCGGCAACATTTTATTTAATACCCGCAATAAAACGACCAAAGTTATTCAGGTCCTTGGACAAAAATTCCAGCCGGGTGACTGGATTAACCCTGCGCAGTTCGGGCAGCGTCTGTTCTACAAAATGTTTGGCGGAACGCATCTGGTCAACCGCGCAGGGCTGGCGCGCACGTTTCAAAATATCCGTCTTTTTCGCGAAATGTCGGTCGTGGAAAACCTGCTGGTCGCGCAGCATATGCGCGTGAACCGCAATCTGCTCGCCGGGATCTTAAATACGCCGGCATACCGGCGAGCGGAAAGCGACGCCCTGGACAGAGCCTTCTACTGGCTGGAAGTGGTGGATCTGGTGGAGTGCGCCAATCGCCTGGCGGGAGAGATGTCGTACGGCCAGCAGCGGCGTCTGGAAATTGCGCGAGCAATGTGCACCGGGCCGGAAATGATCTGTCTGGATGAACCCGCAGCCGGGCTTAACCCGGTTGAAACGCATAAGCTGAGCAGCATTATTCGCTTTCTGCGGGATCACCATGACCTCACGGTATTACTGATTGAGCATGATATGGGGATGGTGATGGAGATTTCGGATGACATTATCGTGCTCGACCACGGTGATGTTATTGCCAGGGGAAAACCCGAGCAGATCCAGCATGATGAAAAGGTCATTGCCGCCTACCTGGGTACGGATGAAAGTGAGGTCTCTCTATGAGCGAACCACTACTGGCATTTCGCGAGGTGGATGTATTTTACGGCGTCATTCAGGCGCTGAAGCAGGTCTCCCTCGAGGTCAATAAGGGTGAAACCGTGGCGCTGATTGGCGCAAACGGCGCGGGTAAATCGACATTGCTGATGTCCATCTTTGGTCAGCCCCGTATCCGCAACGGGCAGATCCTTTTCGGCGGTGAAGATATCAGTCATAAATCCACCCACTACGTCGCGTCCGGCGGCATTGCGCAGGCGCCGGAAGGCAGACGAATCTTCCCGGATATGACCGTAGAAGAGAATCTGCTGATGGGGACCATCCCCATCGGCAGCCAGTTTGCTGCTGAGGATATGCAAACCATGTTCGACCTCTTCCCTCGCCTTAAAGAGCGACGCAAACAGCGCGCGATGACCATGTCCGGCGGGGAACAGCAGATGCTGGCGATCGCCCGGGCGCTGATGAGCCGCCCGAAGCTGCTGCTGCTGGATGAACCGAGCCTGGGCTTAGCCCCGATTGTGGTGAAACAGATCTTCCAGACGCTGCGCGAACTGGCCCGCAACGGCATGACCATCTTTCTGGTAGAGCAGAATGCGCATCACGCGTTGAAGCTTTCCGATCGCGGGTATGTGATGGTTAACGGGCAGATCCGGCTGAGCGGCAGCGGTGAGGAGCTGCTGGGAAATCAGGAGGTGAGGAAGGCTTATTTGGGCGGGGTGTGAGTGGCGGAAGCTGGTTTTCGACGTCAGCCCCGACAGATCGCCCGCAACTGTTTATCTGCTGAATTTTCCTTTATCCCAACCTTCACCTCGGGCGGTTAAGTCGATTGACGGTGCGACCGCTATTCCCTCTGCGTCATAAAAAAATGCAGAGCTAGTAAAGTCATATATGGTCCCGTGAACAGTGAAAGAGATGTTATTGCCGATCCCATCAACCTTTGCCCGTGGAGTATTCGCCGTGAGCGTCGGGGCGATATTCTGTTTTTCGAGAGCCACCATCGGATCGCCGTCAACCTTGCTTGCTAAAAAATAACGGTAAACGTTGCCCGTCGTCATTTCCGGCTCAGCGTATTCGGTGATGTATAACCACGTCCTTGGTGTGAGCTGGCGAACCTCATAAAGCTTGTCACTTACCGTTAAGCACTGCATATGCTGTAAATAACAGTACCCCGCGATCACAACGGCCATTATTAGAGTGGCGATCCAATGCAGCACTCTAAAAGTGATGCTGTTTAGCATAGTCAATTCCCTGTTTTATCCAGAACTGATCAATCGGGTCATCGCCGAAAGGTGGACCTTGCATGAAATTACCCCATTCTTCTCTTGATGTGCCTGCTTTCCACTGCGCTGCGCCAGCGGCCATATGTAAAATTTTTGCGGGAATACATGCTGCATAACCCACTGAGCCGAAATGGAAGTTACCAAAATCAGCCCATAGCCGATTTTTTTGTTTGTAATCCCACGGCCCGCCATTTCTGACTCGCTGATAAAACCAGATATATGTAAGCGGAGCAGCCATATCCTGTACTTCACGCCGCGCCCTCGCGAGTCTGATGTGTTCCCGCAAAATCTCCAGCCCACGAGGCGGGTAAATTGGTATACATGCCATCATTTATCCCTTTAGCCAGGCAAAGCCTGCAACATAAGAGCAATCGAGGTACGGTGTACTGTCTAAGATCAATTTATTAATTTTATTATTTATTTCAATAAGTAATACATTTCAATCAATAACACAATTTGTATTACATGCGGACCTGTTTTGACCGTTAATTGTCGTTTACTTACCAAAAAGGAGTTTTGAAAATGGCTATTCCTGCTTATCTATGGCTTAAAGACGATGGCGGCGCAGACATCAAAGGATCTGTTGATGTACAGGATCGTGAAGGAAGCATTGAAGTACTTTCTTTTAGTCATGGCTTATTAGTTCCGACCGATAACGGAACTGGCAAAATCACCGGTACGCGCCTCCATGCGCCGCTCGTAATCGAAAAAGAGTTTGATAGCTCAAGTCCGTATCTTTACAAAGCGGTAGCCACCGGACAGACGCTAAAAAGTGCCGAGATTAAATGGTATAAAATTAACGATGCGGGACAAGAAGTGGAATACTTTAACATGCTGCTTGAAAAGGTTCGGGTAGTTAGTATTAACCCTGTTATGCATAACTGCAAAGAGCCAGCGCTACAGATACATAATCACAACGAGGGTATACAGCTCCGTTACGAGCGCATTACCTGGAAGTATTGCGACGGAAACGTCCAATACTCGGACG
The DNA here is from genome assembly GCF_008080435.1 of Enterobacter asburiae. GTDB lineage: Bacteria > Pseudomonadota > Gammaproteobacteria > Enterobacterales > Enterobacteriaceae > Enterobacter > Enterobacter asburiae_C. Next base: position 520,897 of record NZ_VRKN01000001.1, read on the forward strand.
CATGGAACGAGCGTGTAACAGCGTAAAAGAGAGGCGGTTAATCCGCCCATTGTTTTTCAGCGTCAACACTTCATTAGCCCGCACCGGGTAAGGAGGTTGAGATCGGAAAGATAGTTTGCAGGCACAAAAAAACCACCTTTCGGTGGTTTCACGACACTGCTTATTGCTTTGATTATTCTTTGTTTCCCATGGTAGCCGGAGTGGGACTTGAACCCACACAGCGCGAACGCCGAGGGATTTTAAATCCCTTGTGTCTACCGATTCCACCATCCGGCCAGGGAAGAAAGTGGAGGCGCGTTCCGGAGTCGAACCGGACTAGACGGATTTGCAATCCGCTACATAACCGCTTTGCTAACGCGCCGTAAAACTTTTCAAACTGACACCCGCTGCTGCGCATGCCTTTAATCTGGAGCGGGAAACGAGACTCGAACTCGCGACCCCGACCTTGGCAAGGTCGTGCTCTACCAACTGAGCTATTCCCGCATGTCATCAAGTAAACATCTAACTACTTGATTTCATTATCGTCCGGCTTGCTGTGCCGCCGTTCGATGCGTTGCATTCTACTGATATGACGTTATGAGTCAACGTTATTTTTTGCATCCCCGGATCGTTTGCTGAAAATTACGGCGAAACGATCACTGATCAAGCAGATCCCCACGCGCAGCGTTCAAATATTGCAGCATGGACCACAGCGTCAGCACTGCCGCTACCCACAGCAGACCAATTCCCGCCCATTCAACCCAGGCGTTCGGACGCCAGAGCATCCAGACCAGCGCTGCCATCTGCGCGGTCGTTTTCACTTTACCAATCCACGAAACCGCCACGCTGCTGCGTTTCCCCAGCTCCGCCATCCACTCGCGCAGTGCAGAGATGATGATCTCACGGCCGATCATGGTAGCCGCGGGCAGCGTTACCCACCAGGTATGATAGTGCTCGGCCACCAGCACCATGGCGATAGCGACCATCACTTTGTCTGCCACCGGATCGAGGAAGGCACCGAAACGGGTGCTTTGATTCCAGCGGCGGGCCAGATAGCCATCAAACCAGTCGGTGACCGCCGCGATCAGAAAGAGCAATGCGCAGGCGAAAGGTGCCCAGACGACCGGCAGGTAAAACGCCAGTACAAAGAACGGGATGAGTACAACACGAAAGAGAGTGAGCAACGTAGGGATATTAAATTGCATAGTGACGGTAACTGTTTGTTGTCAGTAAAATTTAGCTCTATGTTGCTACAGAGCCCTCAATGTTTCAACGAGTAGTAGATCTTTTCTGCCAGCCCTTGCGAAATACCCGGCACTTTTGCAATTTCCTCCATGCTGGCGTTGAGTAATCCTTGCAATCCGCCCATATATTTCAGCAGCATCTGGCGACGTTTTGGTCCCACACCTTCAATCGTTTCCAGGCTACTGGTATTTTTCACCTTCGCCCGTTTTTTGCGGTGACCGCTGATGGCATGATCGTGCGATTCATCGCGAATATGCTGGATGACGTGCAGCGCCGGAGAGTCCGGCGGCAGGCTAAAGCCCTCACCTTCCGGCTCGAAGAACAATGTCTCCAGACCGGCCTTACGATCGGCCCCTTTTGCGACGCCAAGCAGCAGCGGATGGTTTTTATCCCAGCTGACATCAAGCGATTCAAATACCGCTTTCGCCTGGCCGAGCTGCCCTTTCCCACCGTCAATCAGGATCACATCCGGGATTTTGCTCTCTTCTATGGCTTTGCCATAGCGACGACGCAGCACCTGATTCATGGCCGCATAGTCATCACCCGGCGTGATCCCGGTGATGTTATAGCGGCGATACTCGGCGCGCAGTGGGCCATTCGCATCAAACACCACGCAGGATGCCACCGTCTGTTCCCCCATCGTATGACTGATGTCGAAACACTCCATCCGTTTCACTTCCGGCAGCTTCAGCAGCGTCGCCAGGGCCGTTAAACGCTGGTTCACCGTCGACTGCTGCGACAGCTTAGTGGTGAGTGCCGTCGCCGCGTTGGTTCGCGCCAGCTTCAGATAACGCGCACGATCGCCGCGCGGTTTGGTTTGTACATTGACCCGACGACCCGCCAGTTCAGAGAGTGAATCGGCCAGCAGGGTTTTATCGTCAAGATTAAAATCGAGCAGGATCTCAGAAGGCAGCGTTCGCATCTGGCTCCCCTGCAGATAGAACTGACCGACAAAGGTTTCCACCACTTCACCCAGCTCGGTACCGCCGGGCACTTTCGGGAAATAGCTGCGGCTGCCGAGCACTTTGCCCTGGCGAATAAACAGCACGTGCACGCAGGCCATCCCGGCGTCAAAGGCCACACCGATGACGTCGAGATCGTCACCGGTGTTCGAGACAAACTGTTTCTCAGTGACTCTGCGCACCGCCTGGATTTGGTCGCGGATCCGCGCGGCCTCTTCGAACTCGAGTGCGGCGCTGGCTTTTTCCATCCGCGCGATCAGCTGCGTTAAGACCTGATCGTCTTTTCCGGCTAAGAACAGGCGCACATACTCGACCTGCTGCGCATACTCTTCTTCACTCACCAGTCCGGCCACGCAGGGGCCCAGGCAGCGTCCAATCTGGTACTGCAGGCACGGGCGCGAGCGGTTACGGTAAACGCTGTTCTCACACTGGCGGATCGGGAAGATTTTTTGCAGCAGCGCCAGCGTTTCACGCACGGCATAGCCGTTAGGGAACGGCCCGAAATATTCACCCTTGGCGTGTTTCGCACCGCGGTGCATGGCGAGGCGCGGATGGGTGTCGCCGCTCAGAAAAATAAACGGGTAGGATTTATCATCACGCAACAGGACGTTATAGCGCGGCTGGTAGAGCTTAATATAGTTGTGCTCAAGCAGCAGCGCTTCTGTCTCGGTGTGCGTGACGGTGACATCAATATTCTGAATGAGTGAGACCAGCGCTTCGGTCTTACGGGAGGCCAGGTTGCTGCGAAAATAGCTGGAGAGACGTTTTTTAAGATCTTTTGCCTTCCCCACATAGATAACCGTACCGCCAGCGTCATACATGCGATAGACGCCAGGCTGGCTGGTTACGGTTTTCAGAAATGCTTTTGAATCGAACACATCACTCACTGACTTAACAACGTCTCCGCATTACACAAACCATGCCGGATGGCCAGATGCGTCAGTTCGACGTCACCATGAATGTTCAGTTTACTGAACATCCGGTAACGATAGCTGTTCACCGTTTTCGGGCTGAGATTCAGCTGTTCCGAGATCTCATTCACCTTCTGACCTTTGGTGATCATCAGCATAATCTGCAATTCACGCTCAGACAAACTCGCAAACGGTGATTCGGTTTTCTCGGGCTCGATCTGACTCAGCGCCATCTGCTGAGCAATGTCGGACGCAATATAACGCTGTCCGGCAAACACGGAACGGATTGCATTGACGACTTCCTGCGGCGCAGCACCTTTACTCAGGTAGCCCGCTGCGCCCGCCTGCATCACTTTCGCGGGCAGTGGGTTTTCGGTATGCACGGTCAGCATGATGACTTTTGTATCAACAAAGGTACGCGCGATTTTGCGTGTGGCTTCAAGACCACCGATACCGGGCATGTTCATATCCATCAGCACCACATCGGCCGAGTTTGTGCGGCACCATTTTACCGCATCTTCGCCACAGCACGCCTCACCGGCAACTTTAATACCTTTAATATCTTCTAGAATGCGTCGTATCCCTGCGCGCACCAGTTCGTGGTCATCAACAAGAAGGACGTTGATCAAAGGAAATGTCTCCAGAATAGGGATAACGCTACTGAGTGATAATTTGGTTTATATTAACGGTTTTCCTCACAAGATTAAAACGTTAAAAAACTGGCTATTCGATTTTGCTCTCGTTTTTGGAAATTAGGCTGTACAGTCCGTGGAAAGAGAGCCCATGCATTCAGGGCTTTTGCAGCTTTTTTTAAGCATCTGTATTCAAAAAGTTACAAAAAACCTGCTGGCTTTCCCTGCAAAAAAACAGATCTCAAATTTTTGTAACAATAATTAACGGCAAGCGAACCAGGCATAGACAATTAATAGCCTTTAAGCAGTTCAGTTTACCGGTGCGTTCTGTTTACGCAATTAAACATTCGCGTAAAAGTACGAAAAACAACCGCTGCATTTTTTGCTTCAGCTTGTGGTATACTCCGCCGCCTTGACTTTCGTCGTCGCGCTTTAGCGCCGTTTAATAATGAGGAAAATAAATGAGCACACCTGAATTTGCCACTGCTGAGAATAACCAGGAACTGGCACAGGAAGTAAACTGCCTGAAAGCGCTGCTAACGTTGATGCTACAGGCGATGGGCCAGGCGGATGCCGGTCGTGTGATCATTAAAATGGAAAAACAAATCGCGGAGATGGAAGACCAGGCTGAATCTTCAGTATTTGCTAACACCGTTAAGCAAATCAAACAAGCCTACCGCCAGTAACAAAAAACGGCTGGATGCAGTGCATTCAGCCGTTCGCTCGTCTGTCACGCAGAACGTATTATCCAGTCAGATCAGTCCCGTTGCCGCCGCGTAGCACGCGATCTGGGTTTTGTTGGGCGCGTTGAATTTCTTCTGCATATTTTTCTGATGGAAGTTCACGGTATTCTCGGAGATGGAGAGAATGATCGCTATTTCCGCAGACGTCTTCCCTTCCGCAGTCCATTTCAGAATTTCGCGTTCGCGTTTGCTGAATTTCATTTCGGGTGGCATGACCATCTCATCTTCAAAACGTATCAGAGAAGTTAAGGCCATTTGCACCAGCATCTGCAGCCGCAGTTCTATTTCCTCACGGGTAAACGGCCCTTCCAGTACACTAGTACAGGAAACTGACAGGAAGCCAAGCGCGTGATTAGGCAGCATCAGACACTGCGTTATTCCCGCGCGTAAACCGTGGTCCTGCGCGCTATGCCATAATTCCTGCGCATCAGCGAATAATGCGTCGGTCCAGGGTAAATGCCCCTGAATGAAATTCTCCGGTTTTAAGACGGGATCAATAGCGAAATAGTTCGCGGACTGATATTGCGCCATCCACTGCTTTGGGTAAGTGGTATGCACAGAGATCTTAGGCCGGGTAAATGGCACGGGATGACGCACGCAGAGCGAATAATAATCAAATTCAAGCGTCTGAGTTTGTCGCTGTAGTTCCTGATATACCTCGTCGGCACAGGTCAATTCCTGAAACCGGTGGGAGCAATCCCGTCGCCAGGTGAAAAAATCTGAATCCTTCATACTTACTAAATGAAGCCTCTGAAAAGATAATCATTATTATGGTGAATATAACCTAACACATAAAACTTTTTTCTAACTACAAAATATCGGCAATAGCACAATTAACTTTACTATTGATAAGGTTTATCCGATCTGGATGGAATAAAAAAACAAAGGACGGCGCACAGGGGGAGAATAATTTGCTCCAGGCTAAATTTCTGGAGCAAATTAGTGCAAAAATGCTACTGCATAAGGAATTTTTCAAGGAACTGACGGGTTCGCGGCTGTTGAGGGTTAGCGAACAGGCTTTTCGCCGGCCCCTGCTCCACAATCCGCCCCTGATCCATGAAGATGGCTCTGTCAGCAACATCGCGTGCAAAGCTCATTTCATGCGTCACGATCACCATCGTCCGTTTTTCCTTTGCCAGCTGGCGAATGGTGTTCAGCACCTCACCCACCAGTTCCGGATCGAGCGCAGAGGTCGGTTCATCAAAAAGGATCACGTCAGGGCGCATAGCCAGCGCACGTGCTATCGCCACGCGCTGCTGTTGCCCTCCCGACAGACGGCGTGGATAGCTGGTCTCTTTCCCCGCCAGCCCGACTTTGGCGAGCAGTTCGCGCGCGCGCGCCGTCGCGTCCTCTTTCGATTCACCTTTTACAATGACCGGCCCTTCAATAATGTTCTCCAGCACCGTACGGTGCGGGAAGAGATTGAAGTTCTGGAACACGAAGCCGACGTGCTGGCGCAGGCGGCGAATCAACCCTTTCTGCTGGCTGATGGATTTTCCGGTATCAATCGTTATCTCCCCTACCCGAATGGTGCCGCCTTCCGGCTGTTCAAGCAGGTTAATACTGCGCAACAGCGTCGTCTTTCCCGACCCGCTCGGTCCGATAATCGCCACCACTTCACCCTGCTCAACTTCAAGATCGATCCCGTGGAGCACCGTTTGACCGTGGAATTTTTTCACCAGGTTTTTGACGTCGATAGCACTCATTTTGGATCACGCTCCTGGCGGTTAAGCTGGTTTTCGAAGTAGTTTTGCAGGGCAGACAGCACCGTCGCCATCACCCAGTAAATCAGCGAGGCGGCCAGATACATGGTAAAGACTTCAAGGGTGCGCGAAGTAATGAGCTGTGCCTGACGGAACAGCTCCGGTACCTGAATCGTTGCCGCCAGGGAAGTATCTTTAACCAGACTGATGAAGCTGTTGCTCAGCGGTGGAAGCGCCACGCGCGCCGCCTGCGGCAGAATGGCCCGGCGCAGCGTCTGCCATGGCGTCATCCCGATACTGGCCGCCGCCTCCCACTGCCCTTTGTCAATGGAGGAGATGGCTGCTCGCAGGGTTTCTGAGGTGTACGCCGCGGTATTGAGCGACAGACCAATCATCGCTGCGGGGATCGGATCGAGCTCGATACCAAACTGCGGTAAGCCGTAGTAGATCATAAAGAGCTGGGCGATAAGCGGCGTACCGCGAAACACGGAGATATAAAAACGCGCCAGCCAACGTACCGGCAGGATGGGTGACATGCGCATTAATGCCAGTACAAATCCCAGCACCAGCCCGAAGAACATCCCGCCGATACTGAGCTGTAACGTAAATACCGCACCTTTCAGCAGATACGGCAGAGAATCAATAACCAGTTGAATACTTTCTTGCATTATTATTTTTCGACCTGATTTTTAGACATGAGGATGGTAGGCAAACAGCGCAGGCGCCCCGCCGGTATGGACAAATAAAATCGGCCCTTCATCCTTAAAGCGTTTCTGCGCAATGCCATCAATCAGTCCGGCCATCGCTTTGCCGGTATACACCGGATCGAGCAGTATCCCCTCAAGGCGCGCCAGCAGTTTCACCGCTTCCATGCCCTCTTCGTTAGGCGTACCGTAACCCGGCGCAAAATAGTCATCCCAGAGCAGAATATCGGCCTTTGCCTTCAGCTCCAGCTGCGCGGCTACCGCCTGCTGTAAAGTGACCACTTTCGGCTTCTGATCCGCGACGCTGCGGGACACCGTCACGCCAATCAGCTCGACATCCGGCAGCAGTTGTTCCAGCCCCACCGCCAGCCCGGCATGCGTGCCCGCACTGCCGGACGCGACAACCACGGAGGAGAGGCTCACCGCCCCCTCGCACTGCTGCGCGATTTCCAGCGCACTTTCCACATACCCCAGCGCGCCCAGCGCATTCGAACCGCCGACGGGGATAACGTAGGGGCGGAAACCCTGCGCTTCCAGACGCGTCGCCAGTTCATCAAGCTGGGCCGTCGGGTCGGTCAACGCATCCACCATTTCGACCTGCACATTAAACAGGTCCAGCAGCAGGCGGTTACCGTTGGTCAGATAGTTTTCTGCCCGCGTGCCAATCGGATTTTCCAGCAATGCCACGCAATGGAGCCCGAGTTTTGCCGCCACTGCCGCCGTTTGACGAACGTGGTTGGACTGGATAGCCCCGGCAGTAATGAGCGTATCCGCGCCTTCGCGCAGTGCGTCAGCCGCCAGAAACTCCAGCTTGCGCAGCTTATTGCCCCCCATCGCCATCGGCGTCACGTCGTCACGCTTAATAAAAATATCGCGCCCTAAATAATCAGAAAATCGTGGCAGGTACTCCAGCGGCGTCGGCGCGCCGATAAACTCCAGGCGGGGAAAGCGCGTTAAATTCTGTAGTGACATGGGTTCTCCGGTAACTCTGACAAAATGTGATATTTTTCATTATGCACGCAGACGCGAAAGAAATAAAAAAGGCGCTTTTAAAAGCGCCTTTTTTTACGTCAGAAACTTATTTCGTGACGTCTGCACCGAACCACTTCTCGGAGAGCGCTTTCAGGCTTCCGTCTTTTTGCATGTCAGCAATCGCGGAATCAATCGCTTTGACCAGGTCTTCGTTACCTTTACGAACGGCCACGCCTGATTCCTGACGAGAGAACGCATCACCCGCTACCGCCAGGGTATTGTTGGTTTTCTTCACCAGATCCAGCGCTGCCAGGCGGTCAACCAGAATGGCGTCGATACGGCCCACGCGCAGATCCTGGTATTTCGTCGGGTCATCATCATAGGTGCGGATATCCACGCCCTGCACGTTCTGGCGCAGCCACTCTTCGTAGTTGGTGCCCAGACCAACACCGACTTTTTTACCTTTCAGGTCCGCGGCCGTTTTAATGGAGCCTTCGTTGCCTTTCTTCACCAGCGCCTGAATACCGGACACGGTGTACGGCGTAGAGAAGTCATATTTCTTCTTACGCTCGTCAGAAATGGTCACCTGATTAATCACCACATCAATACGTTTGGAATCCAGCGACGCCAGCATACCGTCCCATTTGGTCGGTTTCAGTGACGCTTTAACGCCGAGGTGCTTCGCCAGCTCTTCAGCAAACTCCACTTCAAAACCGGTCAGCTTACCGTCATCGCCCTGGAAGCTGAACGGAGGATAGGTTCCTTCCAGCCCGACCAGCAGCGTACCGCGCTCTTTTACTTTATTCAGCAGGTTTTCTGCGGCGAACGTTTTCACGCTCATGCCCGCAACCAGCGCAACGGCCATAACACCCATCAGCGCCTGACGACCCAGAAGTGCAAATTTCATAAATACCCCGATATAGTGGAATTTTTACGTAGTGTAGAGAAATCGCCTGCAACGTCAAAGGCGACTGCGCTACATCTTATTCTTTTTTAATATATATCAGAAGTTGTTCCTGCGTGGGCTTTCTGCTTTATGGCACCCGGCATTTGTACCTTGTATTGTGCATACTTGCGCAGCGCAATCCGGTAGTTGTTGGTGCTGGTCGCAGGCAGCCACGGCTCCAGATTTTCATCCAGATAACCGGTTTTCAGCAGATCGCGAGAAATATTGTTTACGGTCAGATGTTGCCCAAGGCGACGCAGGCGAACCACATATTCGCGAACGGTGCCGTGGCTCATCTCCGTTTGTTCAAACAGGAATTGCTTGAAGCCGATAATGTCGAAGAAGTCGCTTTGCTCTTTGCAGTGGAGATCCCCACAGAAACGGCAAAGCGCCACCCACTCTTTTTGCTCTTCGAGCCATGCTGCTTCGTCCATCAACGTGTCGAGACGCGAAATCGCAATCTTATTGACGATTTCGCCCCGGCGAACCAGCGTGATACGATCGAGTAACTTGTTACAGTGGGCGCAATGCGTCTGGCTGTGTTTAAAGTCTTTCAGGTAGCGGCTTAAAGGCCGTCTTTTAGATTGCTGCACCGTCATGATAACTCCTGGTTGTCAATACGTTGTGCGGCATTTTTCAGGTGAATCAATCACCTATAACTTACCCAGCTTGGTTCGTAAGCGTTTAATGGCCTGGCTGTGCAGCTGGCTCACCCGTGACTCTCCCACCTCCAGAACAGCGCCAATCTCTTTGAGGTTAAGCTCTTCCTGGTAATAAAGGGTCAACACCAGCTGTTCGCGTTCAGGCAGAGCCTCAATAGCCTCCATGACGCGATGGCGTAAATTCCCTTCCATTAAATGGTGTAACGGGTTTTCCTGCTGGTGCTCATCCGTCACCAGCTCGATGCTATCGCCATGCTCTTCGCGCCACTCGTCATAAGAGAAGAGTTGGCTATTATTGGTATCGAGCAACATCTGACGATACTCTTCAACAGCAATGCCAAGACGTTCCGCCACTTCAGTTTCCGATGCGTTACGTCCCAGTTCCTGTTCCAGCTGCCCCATCGCATGCGCCACTTCGCGCGCGTTACGGCGAACACTGCGCGGCACCCAGTCGCGGCTGCGCAGCTCGTCCAGCATCGCACCACGAATACGCTGAACTGCGTAAGTCGTAAATGCCGTTCCTTGCAGAGCGTCGTATCGGTCAACTGCATTCAATAACCCGATACCGCCCGCCTGTAGCAGATCGTCGAGTTCCACGCTCGCCGGCAAGCGCACCTGGAGGCGCAATGCTTCGTGACGCACCAGCGGGACATAACGCTGCCACAGCGAGTGTTTATCCATTACACCTTCAGCGGTATAGAGTGAATTCACGATAAACAGCCCTGCGTTAGTTGAGTTATCGGCATGATTATCCGATTCTGCAGGGCGTTCAATTGGATGAAAAAGGGGGATAAAGTGAGGTTATTCTGAGGTTGCCCACAACAGGGGCAACTTTTCTGCCTAAATTAACAGTTGTAACAATGAAAGATCGTCGCCCAGTTTGACGCTATCTATATGTTGATGAAAGAGCTTTCCCGCTTCCTGATTATGCTGGCTAAGGGAGTGGAAGCTGTAAATAACATCAACGATATTATCTTGTTCAATTTTTCCCGCCACGAGTGCCTGACCGGCAAGTAACGTTTTAAGGAAATAGAACTCCGCAACGATTAAATAAAGATTATTCAACATGCTGCGGCCATTGTTCTGCGGGAAGCCCTGCTCCCAGAGTTTGTATTTAAAAAAGTTCTTAAATAAATGGTCATTGGTCGCCAGGTAACTACCCGCCACATCGCGCCAGACGGACTCGATGTTCTCCATGACCTTCTCTGCCGGCACGGTGTCGCCAGCAGACTCAAATTGTTGATAAAGCTGGGTAAAATAACGGTTTAATACCGCACCGCCGCGGGCTGTCGCTTTCTTCGTAAAGTAGCTCTGAATGAGCGAAATTAACCCGAATTTCAGGCTGTAGTTCTGATTAAATCCGCCTAATTCCGTTTTGATTTTACCGCTCACCAGTTCATTAACCAGTGAGAAATAGACCGTTTCGAGCGTGCCGATATTCTCTTCGAGATTATCGAGCTTTTCAGCCACCATGAGGAATTTCACCACGGCGTAAACCTGTTCTTCAACGCAGACCGTCTCAACGCTGAAAATGTTCTGGCAGAAGAGATTGATGACTTTTGCCTTCAAATCAATCATCGGCGCATTATTGACGTCCTGCTGAACGCTGATGGATTCCATCATCGACATAGACTCCCGATCGTTCAACATAAGTCGGGTCACTTCCGGACACGAGAGGTTCAGCGATTTTTCGATTTCATTTTTATAGACCCGGTTTGTCCGTGGAAACGACGAACAGGTTGGGCTTAAGGCCTGGGCGCCCATGGCGCTATGAATTGAACAGAGTTTTTCCGTATCCATAAACGGGCAGTTTTTACTTTCCGTATGGAAAATCACTTCGCCCCAGTTGCCATACTGTTTTTTGGTGACTTTTATCGCCGTTTTCGCCGTGTGACGAATGGCGGCATTTTTACTGTTCAGATAGCGATTAACGGAGGATTTATCAAACGCGATGGTCCAGCCCTGACAACAATGTTCACGGCATTCCCCACCGACACATGAAAAATCTGCGACCAGCTTTGGTTGAGTGACACTGATTTGTTTCACAGGCGGATTCTCAAATAGCAGAGATAAAAAAACCCCGCCGAAGCGGGGTTTCACGCGTAAAATTAACGCAGCAGAGACAGAACGGTCTGTGGAACCTGGTTTGCCTGAGACAGAACAGAAGTACCAGCCTGCTGCAGGATCTGCGCGCGGGACATGTTGGAAACTTCAGTTGCGTAGTCAGCGTCCTGGATACGGGACTGAGCAGCAGACAGGTTGTTAGAGGTGTTGTTCAGGTTGTTGATTGCAGAACTGAAACGGTTCTGCACCGCACCCAGACCAGAACGTGCTTTATCAACGGTAGCGATAGCTTTGTCGATGGTGCTCAGGTCGGTAGCAGTCATTGCTTTCAGGTCGATTGCGTTCACGCCCAGAGTAGTAGAGTCAGCTTTAGCGCCGCTCAGGTCCAGGTTGATGGTGTCGCCGTCGTTTACGCCAACCTGAATTTTAACCACACCAGCAGTACCTGCAGTGCCGTCCAGCAGTTTGATGCCGTTGAAGTCAGTTTTGCCCGCAACACGGTCGATTTCAGCCAGACGAGCGGTAACTTCATCCTGCAGAGAGGCCAGGTCAGAAGTGCTGTTAGTACCAGTGCTTGCCTGAACAGCCAGTTCACGAACGCGCTGCAAGTTGTTGTTGATTTCGTTCAGGGAGCCTTCAGCGGTCTGCGCCATGGAGATGCCGTCGTTGGCGTTACGTGCTGCCTGAGTCATGCCTTTGATCTGGGAGGTCATGCGGTTTGCAATCGCCTGGCCAGCGGCATCGTCTTTCGCGCTGTTAATACGCAGACCTGAAGACAGACGCTCAATAGCAGTACCCAGAGAAGACTGAGATTTGTTCAGGTTGTTCTGAGTAGTCAGGGACATCAGGTTAGTATTGATAACTGCCATAATTTTCTTTCCTTCAAAAATTGGGTTTTAGGTCCGGTGCCTAACACTCACAGCGTCTCTCACCGTCAACAAGGTTATCGACGGGTCCCCAAAAGACTTTAGAATCAATTTTGAAAAAATTATAACTCAATGATTATTAATACTTTTATTTTTAATAAATCTATTAAGGTCCGCCGAAGGTTTATTATTTACGCTTTTTTAACGCACAAAGAGTTGTCAAAAAAGGCACACACTTATTCCTGTTTTCAATGCACTGAAAATGTCACTAAAGTGCAATCCTTTCATTTACCCCGCCAGGACGCTTCTATTCTTTGGATTATTTTTTTCTCACCATCGTAAACTTTTACGTTGAGAGGCCGATAAGAGTCCTGAACTACTTTCGTATTTTAAGGAAAATATGCATGGCTACTATCAGTAACCTCGGGATAGGTTCTGCAGGACTCGGGGATTTATATAATCAGTTGGAAGCGGCAGAGAAAACCAAGCTGACGACGATTACTTCCCAGCAATCAACGTATAACGCACAGTTAAGTGCTTACGGCAAGCTGCAGAGCGCCATGACATCGCTGCAGACTGCCACCGCTGCACTGGGCAAAGCAACCACCTGGAACTCAACGTCCGTTAGCAGCACCAACACGGCCTTTACTGCCACAACAACGGCTGACGCGTCCGTGGGTTCCTTTGTTGTCAATGTCAATCAGGTTGCAAAGGCACAGGCACTGACAACGGGTTCCTATGCAAACAACACGGATCTGCTGGGCGATACGACAGGTACAACGCGTAAAATCACCATTACCCAGCCGGGTACGAAGACACCTTTAGAGGTTACCCTGGCAGATGGCGATACGTCGCTGGCCGGGATCGCGAGCGCCATTAATAAAGCGAACGGCAACGTCACCGCCAGCGTGATTAAAGCGAAAGACGGTGATTACCGCCTGATGCTGTCATCGAAAACCACCGGTACGGATGGTGCGATGACGGTAAGCGTCACCGGTGATGCCAAGCTGCAAAGCGCCATTGGCTACGATTCAAGCACCAAAACGGGCGCGCTGACGGTGAACACCGACGCGCAGAACGCCATTGTGGTAGTGAACAACATCTCGATTGAGCGTCAATCGAATACCATTACCGATGCGCTGCCTGGAGTCACCTTCTCGGTGAAGGCCGAAAGCAAAGCCGACGAAACCCTTGAGGTTTCACGCGCAACGGATGCGAACCAGAAGGCGATCACGGACTGGGTCACAGCGTACAACTCGCTGCAGTCCACCATTAACAGCCTGACGAAGTATGTTCCGGTCGATGCAGGCGCTGGCGGCCAGTCCACCAGCAACGGCGCACTGGTCGGTGATGCTAACGTGCGCGGGGTCCAGTCTCAGCTGCGCGGCCTGCTGACCGAAGCTCAAACCGGCGCCGTTCAGATCATGGCCCAACTGGGGATTACCCAGGACCCGGCAAAAGGCGCGGACGGTACCGTCGGTAACCTGAAAGTCGATACCGATAAACTGAAAAAAGCGCTGACTGACAACCCTGGCGCCGTACAGCAGTATTTTGTTGGTGACGGGAAAACCACCGGTCTGGCGACCCAGATGAACAACACGCTGACCAACATGCTCAGCACCAGTACCGGTAACGCCGGTGTGATCCAGAACGCGAAAGACGGGATCAACAAAACGCTGAAAACCCTGGGCGAACGATACGATGCCATGGATGCCCAAATTGAAGCCACCATGGCGCGTTACAAAACCCAGTTCACCAGTCTGGACGTATTAGTCACCAAAATGACCAGTACAGCCAACTACCTGACCCAACAGTTCTCACAAAAGTAGTCGTAGCCTTCAGGAGTGGATATGTATAAGACCTCTGGTGTTCAATCCTATCAGCAGATAGGAGTAGAAAGCGCAGTCATGAATGCCAGTCCACACCAGCTGATTGTCATGTTGTTCGACGGGGCGCATAGCGCCCTTGTTCGCGCGCGTTTGTTCATGGAAGCCGGACAAATTCGTGAGAAAGGCGAAGCCTTATCCAAAGCCATCAACATCATCGACAACGGTTTGAAAGCAGGACTGAACATGGAGGTTGAGAGCGAATTGTCCGGTAATCTTGCCTCCTTGTACGAATATATGGTTCGACGTTTGTTACTGGCGAATGTCAGTAACGACGTAGACGCAATTGTTGAAGTCGAGGGTTTATTAAACAACATTGCGGATGCGTGGAAGCAAATCGGCCCCAATGCGTCCTCTATTTCAGGATAATTTTGATGAATAATCCCAGCGCAGCGCTTAGCCACTGGCAGGCGTTACATGCTCAGAGCATTGCTATGCTAAATCTCGCACATTCTGGTCAATGGGATGCGCTTATCGAGCAGGAAATGCATTACGTACAACTGGTGGAAAGGATTTCTCAAACGCCCATCATGTCATGCCCTCCGGCTCAGGTTGAGCAAGCGCGTGCGCTGCTGGAAATGATCCTTGAAAATGAGAATGCGCTAAAGGCACTGCTGAAGGTCCGCATGGACGAACTGCGCAATCTGATTGATCAAACCGGTAAACAGCAATCCATCACGTCTACCTATGGAAAGCTGTCAGGGAATATTCTTTATCCAGAAAGTTTTACCCGCGACACACAACTATGATTTCTTCATCCATACTCCAGAAGTCTGTCAATGGCTTCTGGAGCAAGGATGATGAAAAACCCCACCCTGTTACAATGTTTTCACTGGTATTACCCTGCTGGCGGTGAATTGTGGCGAGAGGTCACGGCGTTAGCTCCCAATCTTAACGAAATCGGCATCAACATGATCTGGCTGCCGCCCGCCTATAAAGGTGCATCCGGCGGGTATTCTGTTGGCTATGACTCCTATGACCTGTTCGATCTCGGCGAGTTTGACCAGAAAGGCAGTATCGCCACGAAATACGGCGACAAAGCGCAGCTACTGGAAGCCATTGATGCTCTCAAAAGCAACGATATAGCCGTGCTGCTGGACGTGGTGGTCAACCACAAAATGGGCGCCGATGAGAAGGAAACTGTCCGCGTTCAGCGCGTGAACGAACAGGACCGCACGCAAATCGATGACGAGGTCATTGAGTGCGAAGCCTGGACTCGCTACACCTTCCCTGTCCGGTCCGGGCAGTATTCGCAGTTCATCTGGGATTACAAATGCTTCAGCGGCGTCGACCATATTGAAAACCCCGATGAAGACGGCATCTTTAAAATCGTCAACGACTACACCGGCGAAGGCTGGAACGATCAGGTTGATGATGAGATGGGTAACTTCGATTATCTGATGGGCGAAAATATCGACTTTCGCAATCACGCCGTGACCGAGGAGATCAAATACTGGGCTCGCTGGGTTATGGAACAGACGCGCTGCGACGGGTTTCGTCTGGACGCCGTCAAGCATATTCCCGCCTGGTTTTACAAAGAGTGGATCGAACACGTACAGGAAGTCGCCGACCAGCCGCTGTTTATCGTGGCGGAATACTGGTCCCATGAGGTGGATAAACTTCAGGCCTATATTGACCAGGTCGAAGGCAAAACCATGCTGTTTGATGCCCCCCTGCAGATGAAATTCCACGAGGCGTCACGTCAGGGCCGGGATTACGACATGAGCCAAATCTTCACCGATACCCTGGTGGAAGCCGATCCGTTTCATGCGGTCACCCTCGTTGCTAACCATGACACCCAACCTCTGCAGGCGCTCGAAGCGCCGGTCGAAGCCTGGTTCAAGCCGCTGGCCTACGCGCTGATACTGCTGCGGGAAAATGGCGTGCCGAGCGTCTTTTATCCGGATCTCTTCGGCGCCAGCTATGACGATACGGGGGGAGACGGCGAAACGTACCATATTGATATGCCGGTCATTGAGCAGCTTCACGAGCTGATCCTCGCGCGCCAACGTTTTGCCCACGGCGTGCAGACGCTGTTTTTCGACCATCCTAACTGCATCGCCTTCAGCCGCAGCGGCACGGAGGACGATCCCGGCTGCGTGGTGGTGCTGTCGAACGGGGACGACGGTGAGAAAGTGATTTGTCTTGGGGAAAACTACGGCAACAAAACGTGGCGGGATTTTCTCGGCAATCGCGAAGAAACCATCACCACGGCGGCGGATGGCGAGGGGACGTTTACCTGTAATGGGGGGAGCGTCAGCATTTGGGTAATAGAGGATGCGTTGTAGAAACAATGCCGGGTGGCGGCTGCGCCTTACCCGGCCTACAAAAGCGCCGTCCCGTAGGCCGGGTAAGCGTCAGCGCCACCCGGCAACAAACGCTTACGGAAGCTTACTCTCCAGCGGATTCTTGCTCAGGTAATCCGCACACTCAACCGTTGGGCGGTCGACCTTCTGCAGCTCCAGCCCGTCGTACTCAAGCACGGATCCATCGCGCTCCAGCGGATAGATATCCAGCTTACGCGTCACGTTGTAATAACTGTCTGAACGCAGCATGATTTTACCCGGCACGGCAATCACGCGCAGCCACTGACGGCAGTCCAGCGTGTCGCCCTCCTCCGTCACCACCAGCGTGGCAATCGCCTTCGGGCTTACCATTTTGCTCTGCGGCCCTTTCGACTGCCAGTATCCCGCCAGATTCGCCGGGACAGGATGCTTGATCACGTCGTTATAGTTATCGACCTGAACGCACCCGGTCAGTGCCAGCAGCGCGCCAGCAATTGCTATTTTTTTCATCATCTTTCCTGCATTCGAAGAAAAAAATATTGTGGCATTAAAGCGCTGCGGCTGCCAGCGAAGATCGACAGGTCTTAAACCTGCATCCCCATCACTTCCTGATACGCCGACACCAGCTTGTTACGCACCTGGATCCCCATCTGCAGGGAAACCGAGGCTTTTTGCAAATCGGTCATCACATCATTCAGCGCCACACCCGGCTCACCGAGGGTGAACTTTTCTGCCTGAGTGCGGGCTGCGGTCTGGGTATCACTGATACGGTCAAGAGCGGCATGCAGTTGCCCTGCAAAGCTGATGCTCGGCTGCTGATCTGCCACATTCTGATTACGGGCCGTCATCGCCGTTGCCTGCAACTGACTGATTACCCCTTCAATGCCCTGTATAGCCATGACTCTCCCCTGAATGGTTTTTTACGCGGTCAAGACTAACAGCTTGTCAATAAGATAATGGCGGTAAATAGCGTGAAAAAACCAGGTTATTTGACGCATAGAAAATCACGAATCATCAAATAATGGCAGGGCCATCAATATGGAACTTTTGTCGTGTTTGCCGACCCGGGAGTCAGTTTTGTTTCTCTACACGAATAACGTAAACCACCAGGATTTAAGAGGTGCGCAATGAGTGCAACAGCATCGACAGCGCCGCAGAATAAATCACTCGAGTGGATGAACCGCCTTCGCGCGAATCCTAAAATCCCGTTGATCGTGGCAGGCGCTGCCGCAATTGCGATCCTTGTAGCGATGGTCCTGTGGGCGAAAAGCCCTGATTACCGGACGCTCTACAGTAACCTTTCCGATCAGGATGGCGGCGCCATCGTCACCCAGCTTACCCAGATGAACATCCCTTATCGCTTTGCCGATAATGGCGGTGCGCTTGAGGTACCGGCAGATAAAGTGCACGAACTGCGTCTGCGTCTGGCTCAGCAGGGGCTGCCGAAGGGCGGCGCGGTTGGCTTTGAGCTGCTGGATCAGGAAAAATTCGGTATCAGCCAGTTCAGCGAGCAGGTGAACTATCAGCGTGCGCTGGAAGGTGAACTGGCCCGCACCATTGAAACATTAGGCCCGGTAAAGAGTGCCCGCGTGCACCTGGCGATGCCTAAACCTTCTTTATTTGTCCGTGAACAGAAATCACCTTCGGCTTCCGTTACCGTGAACCTCCAACCTGGCCGCGCGCTGGACGAAGGGCAAATCAGCGCGGTGACGCATCTTGTCTCCAGCGCCGTCGCCGGTCTGCCGCCGGGTAACGTGACGCTGGTTGACCAAAGCGGTCACCTGCTGACGCAATCCAATACCGCCGGTCGCGATCTGAATGATGCGCAGCTGAAGTATGCCTCCGATGTCGAAAACCGCCTCCAGCGCCGTATTGAAGCCATCCTCGGTCCGGTCGTGGGTAACAGCAACGTGCACGCGCAGGTTACCGCGCAGATCGACTTCGCTAATAAAGAACAAACTGAAGAACAATACAGCCCGAACGGCGATGCGGCTCAGGCGGTCATGCGTTCACGCCAGATCAATTCGAACGAGCAGGTCGGCGGTGCATACCCAGGGGGCGTGCCGGGCGCGCTGTCTAACCAACCTGCCCCGGCTAACGCGGCACCGATTTCTACGCCTCCGGCCAATCAGCAGAACGGTCAGCAGACCACCTCAACGACCAATAATGCCGGTCCGCGTACCAGCAGTCGTAACGAAACCACGAACTACGAAGTGGATCGGACGATTCGCCACACTAAACTGAACGTGGGCGATATCCAGCGTCTTTCTGTTGCGGTGGTGGTGAACTACAAAACGCTGGCGGACGGTAAACCGTTGCCGCTCACTGCCGAGCAGATGAAGCAGATTGAAAACCTGACCCGTGAAGCGATGGGTTACTCCGAGAAGCGCGGCGATACCCTCAACGTGGTGAACTCACCGTTCAACTCGGTTGAAGAGACCGGCGGTGAACTGCCGTTCTGGCAACAGCAGGCGTTTATCGATCAGCTGATGTCTGCAGGACGCTGGCTGCTGGTGCTGATTGTCGCGTGGCTGCTGTGGCGTAAGGGCGTTCGTCCGCAGCTCCAGCGTCGTGCTGAAGCTGAAAAAGCGGTTCGCGAACAGATGTCTACGCGTCAGGAAACGGAAGAAGCGGTTGAAGTCCGCCTCAGCAAAGATGAACAGATGCAGCAACGCCGTGCTAACCAGCGCATGGGCGCTGAGGTGATGAGCCAGCGCATTCGCGAAATGTCAGATAACGATCCGCGCGTCGTGGCGCTGGTCATCCGCCAGTGGATGGGTAACGAACATGAGTAATACGCTTACAGGCACCGATAAAAGCGTCATCCTGTTGATGACCATTGGCGAAGATCGCGCGGCAGAGGTGTTCAAACACCTCTCCCAGCGAGAAGTGCAAATTCTCAGTGCGGCGATGGCCAACGTGCGTCAAATCTCCAATAAACAGCTGACCGACGTGCTGTCGGAATTTGAACAGGAAGCCGAACAGTTTGCCGCGCTGAACATCAACGCCAACGACTACCTGCGTTCCGTGCTGGTCAAGGCGCTGGGCGAAGAG
Source organism: Enterobacter asburiae (assembly GCF_008080435.1). Lineage (GTDB taxonomy): Bacteria > Pseudomonadota > Gammaproteobacteria > Enterobacterales > Enterobacteriaceae > Enterobacter > Enterobacter asburiae_C. Next base: position 540,511 of record NZ_VRKN01000001.1, read on the forward strand.
CGGGCTGCCAGCCTGCTGGAAGACATTCTGGAAACGCGCGATACCGCCAGCGGTATCGAAACGCTCAACTTTATGGAACCGCAGAGTGCCGCCGACCTTATTCGCGACGAGCACCCGCAGATTATCGCCACCATCCTTGTCCACCTCAAACGTGGCCAGGCGGCCGACATTCTGGCGCTGTTCGAAGAACGCCTGCGCCACGATGTGATGCTGCGTATCGCCACCTTCGGCGGCGTCCAGCCGGCCGCGCTGGCGGAACTGACCGAAGTGCTGAACAACCTGCTCGACGGTCAGAACCTCAAGCGCAGCAAAATGGGCGGCGTGAGAACGGCAGCGGAAATCATCAACCTGATGAAAACGCAGCAGGAAGAGGCCGTCATTACGGCGGTTCGCGAATTCGACGGCGAACTGGCACAGAAAATCATCGACGAGATGTTCCTGTTCGAAAACCTCGTCGAAGTGGACGACCGCAGCATCCAGCGCCTGCTCCAGGAAGTGGATTCCGAGTCGCTGCTTATCGCCCTCAAAGGTGCCGAGCAGCCGCTGCGCGAGAAGTTCCTGCGCAACATGTCTCAGCGTGCGGCCGATATCCTGCGCGACGACCTTGCCAACCGCGGTCCGGTTCGTCTGTCTCAGGTGGAAAACGAACAGAAAGCCATTCTGCTTATTGTTCGTCGTCTGGCGGAAACCGGCGAGATGGTGATTGGCAGCGGAGACGACACCTATGTCTAATGAGCTGCCGTGGAAGCGCTGGACACCGGACGATCTGGCGCCTCCCCTCTCTGAGTTCACGCCGGCCGTCATCGCAACCGAGGAGCTTGACCCGGACGTCGAGCAGCCCGAGCTGAGCGAAGAGGAGCAGCAGGCACAGATGCTGGCTCAGCTGCAAATGCAGGCGCACGAGCAGGGCTATAATGCCGGTCTGAACGAAGGCCGGCAGAAAGGCCACGACCTTGGGTATCAGGAAGGTCTGGCTAAAGGGTTAGAGCACGGGATCGATCAGGCGCGCCAGCAGCAGGCGCCGATCCATGCCCGCATGCAGCAGCTGGTCAGCGAGTTTCAGCACACGCTGGACGCGCTGGACAGCGTGATTGCTTCGCGACTGATGCAGATGGCGCTGGAAGCCGCGCGTCAGGTTATCGGCCAGACGCCCGTGGTTGATAACACTGCGCTGATCAAACAAATTCAGGGTCTGCTTCAGCAGGAGCCGCTGTTCAGCGGGAAGCCTCAGCTGCGCGTCCATCCGGACGATCTGCAGCGCGTTGAAGAAAGCCTGGGCGCGACGCTAAACCTGCACGGCTGGCGTCTGCGCGGCGACCCGTCGTTACATCACGGCGGCTGCAAAGTCTCTGCCGATGAAGGTGACCTGGATGCCAGCGTCGCCACCCGCTGGCAGGAACTGTGTCGCCTGGCGGCACCGGGAGTCGTCTGATGACTGCGCGCCTCACCCGCTGGCTCACCACGCTCGACAACTTTGAGACGAAGATGGCGCAACTGCCATCTGTTCGTCGTTATGGCCGACTGACGCGCGCCACCGGTCTGGTTCTCGAAGCCACCGGCCTGCAGCTGCCCCTGGGCGCGACCTGCGTCATTGAGCGTCAGGATGGTCTGGAAACGCGTGAAGTTGAAAGCGAAGTGGTCGGGTTTAACGGCCAGCGCCTGTTCCTGATGCCGCTTGAAGAGGTGGAAGGCATTCTGCCCGGCGCGCGCGTGTATGCCAAAAACATTTCCGGCGATGGGCTGCAAAGTGGGAAACAGCTGCCGCTTGGCCCTGCCCTGCTGGGCCGCGTACTGGACGGCAGCGGTAAACCGCTCGACGGGCTGCCCTCCCCGGACACCACCGAAACCGGCGCGCTGATCACCCAACCGTTCAACCCCCTGCAGCGTACCCCTATCGAGCATGTGCTGGACACCGGCGTGCGCCCGATTAACGCCCTGCTGACCGTAGGACGTGGACAACGTATGGGCCTGTTCGCCGGGTCAGGCGTGGGCAAATCCGTCCTGCTCGGCATGATGGCGCGCTATACCCAGGCCGATGTGATCGTCGTGGGGCTGATTGGCGAACGTGGTCGTGAAGTAAAAGACTTTATTGAAAACATTCTGGGTGCGGAAGGCCGTGCCCGCTCGGTGGTCATCGCCGCGCCGGCGGATGTGTCGCCGCTACTGCGTATGCAGGGTGCAGCGTATGCCACCCGTATCGCCGAAGATTTCCGGGACCGCGGCAAACACGTGCTGCTGATCATGGATTCCCTGACCCGCTACGCGATGGCACAGCGTGAAATCGCGCTGGCCATCGGTGAGCCGCCGGCGACCAAAGGCTACCCGCCTTCGGTCTTTGCCAAACTCCCTGCCCTGGTTGAACGTGCCGGGAACGGCATCAGCGGCGGCGGCTCCATCACCGCGTTCTATACGGTGCTGACGGAAGGCGATGACCAGCAGGACCCGATTGCCGACTCCGCGCGCGCGATCCTTGACGGTCATATTGTGCTGTCGCGTCGTCTGGCCGAAGCCGGGCACTATCCGGCCATTGATATTGAAGCCTCTATCAGCCGCGCAATGACGGCGCTGATAACCGAGAAGCACTACGCCCGCGTGCGTAACTTCAAACAACTCCTCTCCAGCTTCCAGCGCAACCGCGATCTGGTCAGCGTCGGGGCGTATGCCAAAGGCAGCGACCCGATGCTCGACAAAGCGATTAGCCTGTGGCCGCAGCTGGAGGCATTTTTGCAACAAGGCATTTTTGAACGTGCCGACTGGGAAGATTCAATTCAGGCACTGGAGCTGATTTTCCCGCAGGTGTAACACAGGTGGAGGGCGAAGGTCATGGCGCAAAACAGCGCGTTATCAACGCTGAAAGATCTGGCAGAAAAAGAAGTTGATGATGCCGCATTGCAGCTTGGCGCAATGCGACGCGGGTGCCAGCAGGCTGAAGAACAGTTGAAGATGTTAATCGACTATCAGCATGAATATCGCACCAACCTCAATACCGATATGACACAGGGCATTGGAAGCCAGCGCTGGATTAACTATCAGCAGTTTATCCAGACGCTGGAGAAGGCGATAGATCAGCATCGTCAGCAGCTTAACCAGTGGACCCAGAAAGTCGATACCGCGCTGAATTTCTGGCGTGAGAAGAAGCAGCGACTGCAGGCCTGGCAGACTTTACAGGACCGACAGATCGCGGCAACGACCCTGGCGGAAAACCGTCTGGATCAGAAGAAAATGGATGAGTTTGCCCAGCGCGCATCAATGAGGAAACCGGAATGATCACACTGCAACAACTGCTGATGAGCGACAGCGACCTGTCAGGCGGCACGCAAACAGGGAAAGGCACCGACGGTGCACAGGACTTTCTCTCTCTGCTGGCGGGCGCCCTGTCGGACGCAACGGGCAAGGGCAAAGATGCGCCGCTGACCCTGGCTGACCTGAAAGCCGCCGGCAGTAAACTGTCAAAAGTGGCTCAGGACGCCAAAGGTGATACCACCCTGCAAGCCAAAATTGCCGACCTGCTCTCGCGTCAAACCGCGCTGAATGGCGATGAAACGTCGCCCGTCACGTCGCTTGATACGCTGGTTTCCGGGCTGGTGCCGCTGTCTAAGGGTGACGCCCTGAAGACGCTCAATGCGGCGAACAGCAAAGATGACGGTAAAAGCGAGCTGAGCGAAGAAGAGCTGGCCGGATTAAGCGCGCTGATGGCAATGCTGCCGCACCAGCAAACTACCGCCTCTCGCGTGGCAGGCAGTGACGGCGTTTCCGTTACCTCAACGCTGAATTCCGCGACGCTTTCGCACAATGGTGCGGGCCAACCGTCCCTGAACGCGTCTGCGGGAAGCCACGATAAAGCGCAGAATTCTACGCCTTATCAAAGCCAGGTGAAAAATAACGACCCGGCCCTGTCGGGCAACGCGCCGGCAACCCCGGCCGTGGCCGCGGCAGCAGAGAAGCAGGAACTCGCCAGTTCTTCCTCCTCAGCATCCCCAACGGCCACCCTGGCACCGATTATGTCCAGCCATGCGACCAGTCAGATGGCCGCCACCGTCGCCACCGCGCCGGTGTTAAGTCAGCCTCTGGGGACCCACGAATGGCAGCAATCCCTGAGCCAGCACATCACCCTGTTCACTAAGCAGGGTCAGCAGACAGCAGAGCTGCGTCTGCACCCGGAAGATCTGGGCCAGGTGCAAATTTCGCTTAAGCTGGATGATAACCAGGCACAGTTGCAGATGGTCTCTGCGCATAGCCATGTTCGCGCGGCTCTGGAAGCCGCGCTGCCGGTACTGCGGAGCTCACTGGCGGAGAACGGCATTCAGCTTTCGCAGAGCAGCGTCAGCAGTGAGAGCTTCGCCGGGCAGCAGCAGTCCTCATCCCAGCAGCAGCACCAGGCTTCGCGTTCCGGCAACACCGGCGGTTTTAATGAAGAGAGCGATGAATTACTGCCTACCCCTGCCGCCCTGCAATCCGCAGCGCGCGGTAACAGTGCCGTAGACATCTTCGCTTAAACGCCAGAGGTAGCGTGATTATCCCCGTCTTTTCCACGCTTTGACGACAGCAGGACACGGGATAATCACCTTATTAAGCTGTACCGAAACAGGAAGCTCGTATCAGATGACTGACTCCGCTATCACCAAAAAAAGTAAGCGTTCCATCTGGATCCCGCTGCTGGTGTTGATCACGCTCGCCGCCTGCGCCACCGCGGGCTATAGTTACTGGCGTATGCAGCAGGAACCTACCACCGCTGCAGCCAAGGCTGAAGCGCCACCTCCGCCGGCTCCAGTGTTCTTCCCGCTGGATACCTTCACCGTCAATCTGGGTGATGCGGATCGTGTGCTTTATGTTGGCATTACGCTGCGCCTGAAAGATGAAGCCACCCGTTCACGTCTGAACGATTATCTTCCTGAAGTGCGCAGCCGCCTTCTGCTGCTGTTCTCTCGTCAGGACGCTTCGGCGCTGGCTACCGATGTGGGTAAGCAAAAGCTAGTCGATGCCATTAAACAAACGCTGGCGACCCCGCTGGTAAACGGCCAACCTAAGCAGGAAGTCACTGACGTTCTGTATACAGCATTCATTCTGCGGTAACGACATGGGCGACAGTATTCTTTCTCAGGCAGAAATCGATGCGCTGCTCAACGGCGACAGCGATAACAATGATGATCCTAAACCGGGTATTGGCGGCGATAGCGATATTCGTCCCTATGACCCGAATACCCAGCGTCGCGTGGTACGTGAACGTCTGCAGGCGCTGGAGATCATTAACGAACGTTTTGCACGTCAGTTCCGTATGGGGCTGTTTAACCTGCTGCGTCGTAGCCCGGATATTACGGTCGGTGCGATCCGCATTCAGCCATATCATGAGTTTGCCCGCAACCTGCCGGTGCCAACCAACCTTAACCTGATTCATCTGAAGCCGCTGCGCGGCACCGGTCTGGTGGTGTTTTCGCCAAGCCTGGTGTTCATCGCCGTGGATAACCTGTTCGGCGGCGACGGGCGTTTCCCGACCAAAGTAGAAGGTCGGGAATTCACCCACACCGAACAGCGCGTCATTAACCGCATGCTGAAGCTGGCGCTGGAGTCTTATAGCGACGCGTGGAAAGCGATTAACCCGCTGGAAGTGGAGTACGTCCGTTCTGAGATGCAGGTGAAATTTACCAATATCACCACCTCCCCGAACGATATCGTCGTTAACACGCCGTTCCACGTGGAGATCGGTAACCTGACCGGCGAGTTCAACATCTGCCTGCCGTTCAGCATGATCGAACCGCTGCGCGAGCTGCTGGTTAACCCGCCGCTGGAGAACTCCCGCAACGAAGACCAGAACTGGCGAGAAAACCTGGTCCGCCAGGTCCAGCATTCGCAGCTTGAGCTGGTGGCGAGCTTCGCCGACATCCCGCTGCGGTTATCTCAGATCCTGAAATTACAACCCGGCGATGTTTTGCCGATAGAAAAACCCGACCGCATTATTGCCCATGTGGATGGTGTCCCCGTGCTGACAAGCCAGTACGGCACGATTAACGGTCAGTATGCGTTACGCGTTGAGCACTTGATCAACCCGATTTTGAATTCGCTGAATGAGGAACAGCCCAAATGAGTGACATGAACAATCCGTCCGATGAAAACAGCGGAGCACTGGACGATCTGTGGGCTGACGCGTTAAACGAGCAAAAAGCACCCCCGGCCAAAAGTGCAGCGGATGCCGTATTCCAGCAGCTCGGCGGCGGTGATGTCAGCGGCACGCTGCAGGACATCGACCTGATTATGGATATCCCGGTTAAGCTGACCGTTGAACTGGGACGCACCCGTATGACCATTAAAGAGCTGTTGCGCCTGACGCAGGGTTCCGTGGTGGCCCTTGACGGTCTGGCCGGCGAGCCGCTGGATATTCTGATCAACGGTTATCTGATTGCCCAGGGTGAAGTGGTGGTGGTTGCCGATAAATACGGCGTACGTATCACCGACATCATTACCCCGTCTGAACGTATGCGTCGTCTGAGCCGTTAAGCATGAAAACCCAGGCAACAATATCACAACCTTCTGCCGTTCCCGGCTCGCCTCTGCTCCAGGTGAGCGGGGCATTGTTCGGTATTATTGCCTTTATTCTTATCGCCGCCTGGCTGGCGAAGCGCTTTGGCCTGGCGGGTAAAACCGCCGGTGCCCGCGGCCTGAAAGTCAGCGCCAGCACCACGCTGGGGCCACGCGAACGCGTGGTCATCGTCGAGGTGGATGACGCGCGTCTGGTCCTGGGCGTAACAGCCTCAAACATCAGCGTATTACATAAACTGCCGCCCGCCCCTGTTGTGGTGGACGAGCGCGCAGACGCCCCTGCGGATTTTCAGTCCGTCATGAAGAGTTTGCTTAAGCGTTCCGGGAGATCCTGATGCGCCGTTTGTTATCCCTGACGCTTGCGGGCGTTGGCCTGTTTGCTCCCGCGGTCTATGCGCAATTGCCCGGTCTGGTCTCAACCCCTCTCGCGGGCGGCGGACAAAGCTGGTCGCTTCCGGTCCAGACGCTGGTGTTCATCACCTCGCTGACGTTTATTCCGGCCATTCTGCTGATGATGACCAGCTTCACCCGCATCATCATCGTCTTTGGTCTGCTGCGAAACGCGCTGGGAACCCCTTCCGCACCGCCAAACCAGGTTCTGCTTGGGCTGGCGCTGTTTTTGACCTTTTTTATTATGTCGCCGGTTATCGATAAGATTTATACCGACGCCTATCAGCCGTTCAGCGAAGACAAAATCTCCATGCAGGAGGCGCTGGATAAAGGCGCACAGCCGCTGAGAGAATTTATGCTGCGCCAGACGCGCGAAGCGGATCTGGCCCTCTTTGCCCGCCTGTCCAATACCGGCGAGCTGCAGGGACCGGAAGCGGTGCCCATGCGTATTCTTCTGCCCGCCTATGTCACCAGCGAGCTGAAAACCGCATTCCAGATTGGCTTTACCATCTTTATTCCGTTCCTGATTATCGACCTGGTGATCGCCAGCGTCCTGATGGCGCTCGGGATGATGATGGTGCCGCCCGCCACCATTGCCCTGCCCTTTAAGATCATGCTCTTTGTTCTGGTCGACGGCTGGCAGCTGCTGGTCAGTTCGCTGGCGCAGAGTTTCTACAGTTAAGGAACGGCAATGACACCCGAATCGGTCATGATGATGGGCACGGAAGCGATGAAAGTCGCGATTGCCGTTGCCGCGCCACTGCTGCTTGTCGCGCTGGTTACCGGTCTGATTATCAGTATTCTGCAGGCCGCCACGCAGATTAACGAAATGACGCTGTCATTCATCCCGAAAATCATCGCCGTGTTCGTGGCGATTATCGTGGCCGGGCCGTGGATGCTGAACCTGTTGCTGGACTATATGCGCAACCTGTTTACCAATCTGCCGTACATCATCGGCTGACCTGACGATGCTGCACTTCACCAGCGACCAGTGGGTTCAGTGGCTCGGCATCTATTTCTGGCCGATGCTGCGCATCATGGCGTTGATATCCTCCGCCCCCATTCTCAGTGAGAAATCGATACCCAAGCGCGTCAAGGTGGGGCTGGGCATAATCATCTCCATTATCGTCGCGCCCTCTCTCCCCCCCGTGGATATTCCGATCTTCTCGGCGAATGCGGTGTGGGTGGCCTTGCAGCAGGTGATGATTGGCGTCGCCGTCGGCTTTACCATGCAGCTCGCCTTTGCCGCAGTGCGTACCGCAGGGGAACTGATCGGCCTGCAGATGGGGTTATCGTTCGCCACGTTTGTTGATCCCGGTAGTCATCTCAACATGCCCGTGCTGGCGCGAATTATCGATCTGCTCGCCATGCTGCTGTTCCTGTCGTTCAACGGCCATCTGTGGCTTATCTCCATGCTGGTGGATACGTTCCATACGCTGCCGATTGGCGAAAATCCGGTGAACAGCAACGCCTTTCTGGCGCTCACTCGCGCTGCGGGGCTGATATTCCTGAACGGGCTGATGCTGGCGCTGCCGATCATCACCCTGCTGCTGACCGTCAACCTGGCATTAGGTTTACTCAACCGAATGGCACCGCAGCTTTCAGTGTTTGTCATTGGTTTTCCGCTGACGCTGACGGTTGGAATTTTATTAATGTCATTGCTGATGCCACTTATCGCTCCCTTCTGTGAACATTTATTCGGCGAGATATTCAACCTGTTAGCGGATATTGTCAGCGAACTGCCACGTAAATAATAGCCCGCACTGTTGCTATTGTCTTTCTGAGGATATTCCTAAAATAAAACACGAAAAACATCTTCCAGGATATATCTGACGCGGTTTAATTGTTTCTAACCATCTCACAATACTTAATATTTACTTTACTTTAAGAAGATTCCTGGCAAATTATACGTAACTTTACGGGATAGTGAGTCCGCCTGAAAGTCTTTGTCATGCTCACAGGTTTATTATTTTTTTCCATCCCGTATGGCTGTTTTGAGCTCTCAGGCAGATGGTGAATTATCGTTACGCATTGAGTGAGGGTATGCCATGTCAACGATCATTATGGATTTATGCAGCTACACCCGGCTAGGGTTAACCGGGTACCTGGCAAGCAGAGGGGTAAGAAAGAGAGACATCAACGATGCACACACCGTTGACGAACTCGCAGCCGCTTGTGACGAACTAAAACCAGGCGTGGTGTTTATTAATGAGGACTGTTTCATTCACGATCCAGCCAACAGTCAGCACATTAAGCAAATCATTAATCAGCATCCAAAAACCCTGTTTATTGTTTTTATGGCGATCGCGAATATCCATTTCGATGAGTATTTGTTGGTCCGTAAAAATTTATTGATCAGTTCTAAATCGATTAAACCTGAGTCGCTGGATGACATTCTGGGTGATTATTTGAATAAAGAAGTTAAAAATGTAGGAGCGGTTAACTTACCCACCCTATCATTAAGCAGGACTGAATCAAGTATGCTGCGAATGTGGATGGCGGGACAAGGAACTATTCAGATCTCGGACCAGATGAATATTAAAGCGAAAACCGTTTCGTCACACAAAGGAAATATTAAAAGGAAAATTAAAACGCATAATAAGCAAGTGATCTACCACGTGGTACGCCTGACCGATAATGTGACGAACGGGATTTTCGTCAACATGCGTTAGTCTCTTAAGACCCTGTGCACCCTACCTTTGATCTCTGGCCTGGCCAGAGATTTTTGCTTCTATGAGGTTGTCGGGCACGCGCTGTGCTACCCGACGCCGTGCTAGTCTACTTTCTCAACAAAAATGCCGTCCGGATGCCCCAGTTCGTTAAAAAACCAGATGCCAAGCGGGTAGTCTTCCAGTGATACCAGGTACATTGTGCCTTCGCTAAACTCTTCAATTGCCAGTACCACACCCGGGCGGCGCGGCCCACCGTCCGTTTTAACGGTTACCCGATCGTTGACCTTCATACATTCCTCCTCTGGTTTTGAGCCAGTGTAGAACAAAACGCAAAAACGCACATCGCCGCCCGGTGTGAATGGCGTTTTTATGCACAAGCTATACTTAGCCTTGGACACGTTTATAGGTTGAAAGAGGAACCCGTAATGAAGACCGATAAAGAGTACAGCGACACCATCAAGCGCGATGTCGAGGTGGATGTCGATGCCCTGCTGGCCGCCATCAATGAGATCAGTGAGTCAGAAGTCCGCCGGACGGACGACAATTCGGACCGCGTCATTGTCAACGGAAGGGATTATCACACCTATCGTGAGCTGGCGGAGGCCTTCGAGCTTGATATACACGACTTTAGCGTGTCTGAAGCCAATCGGTAGGGCGAAAAAAATCCCGGTCATGGGGATGGCCGGGATCAAAACTTGCTTATGCAAGAAGCACTTGAAAATTCGTTACACCAGGAAATCTGATGTACATGCCACACTATCCCCAACGAATTTGGCTGACAAGCATATATTCTTATGATGAATATAATATTTTTAACATAATGCTTTTTGTTATGAGCAATAACACACGCCGAATGCGGGTTTGCCAGGGACATCTCTTTTTTCCCCGGTTAACAACTCGGTTATTTTTTAGGAATTTTCTTAGATCGCGACGCAGCCGTTATCAGGAGTCACTATGCCTTCACTGCGGGATACATTGCTGATTTTTTCTGACCTGGATGGCTCGTTGCTGGATATTCATACCTATGAGTGGCAACCCGCAATGCCCTGGCTGGACAGGCTGCTGGATAACCAGATTCCGGTCATTCTCTGCAGCAGCAAGACTGCGGCAGAGATGCTGGATATCCAGCAGGATCTGGGGCTGGAAGGCTTGCCTTTTATTGCCGAGAACGGCGCGGTGATTCAGCCTGACGTGCGTTGGGAGAAGGTTCAGCGCCAGATCAGGGGGATGACGCACCGGGATATTCGCCCGCGGATCGAGCAAATTCGCCTGCAGACGGGCTTTAAATTCACCACCTTTGACGACGTGGATGAGCACGTTATCAGCGAGTGGACCGGACTGACGCGCTACCGTTCGGCGCTTGCCCGCAAGCATGAAGCGTCTGTTACGCTCATCTGGCGCGATACCGACGAGAAAATGGCCCAGTTTGAAGAGGAGCTGGCGCACAGCGGCCTGAAATGTCTGCAGGGGGCGCGCTTCTGGCATATTCTGGACGTCCGCTGTGGCAAGGATGTTGCGGTTAACTGGCTGATTGCGCAGTACCGCGAGCAGGAAGAGATCGAACCCACCACGCTGGGACTCGGCGACGGCCCCAATGATGCGCCGCTGCTCGACAGCGTTGACTTCGCGGTGGTGATTAAGGGCATTAACCGCCAGGGCATCACGCTACGGGACGATAACCCCGCCCGGGTTTATCACACCCGGCAGCCCGGCCCGGCGGGCTGGCAGGAGGGACTGGATCACTTCCTGTCCTAATCCCGCCAGACGACCCGGTTACGACCACACTGTTTGGCCTGGTACAGCCGGGCGTCCGCAATGGACTGCAGCTGTTCAAATTCGTAGTTGCCCGCTTCATCCGCGCTGCTGACCCCCAGTGACGCGCTGATGCGCAGGGTTATGCTTTTCTTCACCAGGATCTCCTTACTGTTGATCCGGCAACGAATGCGGTCCGCAACCCCTCTCGCCTCTTCCAGACCGATCCCCGGCAGGACGACGCAAAACTCTTCCCCGCCTACACGCCCTGCCACATCATTCTTGCGTAACGCGCTGGCAATCAGTCCCGCCGTGTGGGAGAGCACCTTATCACCGGCCTGATGGCCGAAACGGTCGTTGATGTTTTTAAAATGATCGAGATCGATCTGAATCACCGAGAACGGCAGCGACTGCTGGCGACAGGTTTCCGCCAGCTTTCTTGCGCGGTCGAACAGCGCGCCGCGATTATTCAGCCGGGTAAGCGGGTCATGCTAGGCCTGCCACTGGAGCGAGTGCTGAAGCGTGTACATGTTACTCACCATCCGACGGATCACCAGCCACGAGATCAATAGCATGGCGGTAAAGAGCGCCCACAGCAGTGCCAGCACGATACTGATGCTGCCGAAGTCATCTTGTACCCCTTCATGCAGGGTGTGGATCCGCAAGACGACACCGTCGAAGTGATCGAGCCGCTCCCAGCTAACAAAACGGCTTCCGAGGCGGATCCCGCCGCCGGTGGCGTGCTCAATCGCCTGCGCAATTTGCGCCGTTTCGCGTTCGTCAAAATGGTTAACCGCGTTTTCCGCGTGGGCTGAGGTGGCAATCATATTGAGCCGGGTATCGTACAGTTGATACTCCCCCTCCGTTCGATCTTCCGTCGCTTCGGCCAGCAGACGCTGCATCGTGCTCAACGTAAAATCCATCGCCACGACGCCATACCAATAATGATCGAAATAGATGGGGACGCTGGCGGTGATCATACGTTCATCCCCGGTCCAGAATGAAGGAGTAGAGATAAACCAGCGCACCGCGCGAGCGCGATTGTTACGTTCTGACTGCTGGGTAAACCAGGACTGTGTGACCAGATGGTAATAGCGGGAGGTAATGTCGCCTGCCTGGTCCGGCGTATCCGTGGAAATGAAAAACCCGGCGCGGGACACGTAGATCACACGCGCTTCCGTTTGCGCTCTCGACGACGCCAGCCTGAGCAGATACCCCACTTCGAGCGTGGCAGAAATTTCATGACTGAGGCGCTCAGCGTCACGATTCAGAAGCGTGGTTTTTTCGACAAACGCATCCGAGACACCGTTAATGGGAAGGGTGCGTTTTTTATCAACGGCAAGCTGCCAGGTGGGGAGCATGCGGACGGTGTTAAAGCGTGACACCGCATTCTGTAATACATCAAATGCCAGCGGCGTCTGGATCGCATCACGCATGCCCTGACGGAACAACAGCATCCTGTCCACGCTGTTCTGTAACTGCCTGTCCAGCGAACTGGCCACCGTATCCAGATGGTTACGCTGGCTGGAGATATACACCTCTTCGAGGACCACCACCTCACGCCAGGTCAGGAGAGTGGAAAACACCAGAACGACCAGAAAACAGAGATTAACAATCAACCCCGGATTGCTACGCTTATGCAGCCATTGCAAAAATGATTGTCTTACAACAAAGGTATCGCGCTGCACACACACTCCATGATGACTGCCTTACACCCGGTACTTGAGATAAAAACGCCCGGCAAAGCCGGGCGTTATGTGATTAAGCCTTGTCCCGCTTGTGCTGCCCGTCCCCCGGCTGAAGCTCATCTTCACGAAATGCTTCCCGCTTGATGCTATAGCCATCGTGCCACCGACATTCCACCATTCCGCTGGAATACCCGGTGACAATCATACGTGGGCCGCCCTTCTTAGGCTTAACTTCATCACTGACCAAAAAGACCATACCTGCCTCCTGTATCAGGGTGAAACTGTTTCAATTTAGACGAGGAATGGTCTTTTTGCATCCCACAATGGGGAATAATTAGTGCGACGTGCCGCGTATTTTTTCAACCAGCTTCACCGCCGCGACCACGATAGCGCCAATGATAAAGCCCAGCACAAGATTAAGCAGCGTGGGCAGAATTGCCGCGACAACGGCACCCTGCGCCGAGGAAAAATGTTCGATAGCATGGTGCAGCGGAGCGATACCGTGAACCACGATCCCGCCGCCCACGAGGAACATCGCCAGCGTGCCCACTACCGACAAACTCTTCATTAGCCACGGGGCCAGCACCAGCAGGCTTTTGCCGATGCCTCTTGCCACCGCGCTCGATTTCTCCTCCAGCCAGTAGCCGATATCATCCAGCTTCACGATCAGTCCCACCAGGCCGTACACGCCGACGGTGACCAGAATGGCGATGCCGGAGAGGATAAGAACCTGATTCAGGAGCGGCGCGTCTGACACAATGCCCAGCGTAATAGCGACAATCTCCGCAGACAGGATAAAGTCGGTCCGAATGGCGCCTTTGACCTTATCGCGCTCGAAGGTTTTCGGATCCTGAGCGGCCAGCGCTTCAAGACGCTGCTGGCGCATCTCCGGGGTATCGCTCTCCTTGCGCGCGCTAAAGGAGTGCAGAACCTTCTCCACCCCCTCGAAGCAGAGAAATGCCCCGCCAATCATCAGCAACGGCGTGATGGCCCAGGGAATAAACGCGCTGATCAGCAGCGCCAGCGGCACCAGAATCACCTTATTCAGGAAGGAGCCTTTTGCCACGCCCCATACCACCGGCAGTTCACGGTTAGCCCTTACCCCACTCACCTGTTGGGCGTTAAGCGATAAATCATCCCCCAGTACACCTGCGGTTTTTTTCGCCGCCAGTTTACCCATCACTGAAATGTCATCCAGTAAGGTGGCAATATCATCCAGCAATGTTAATAAGCTACTTCCTGCCAAAATCTTAATCCTTCATTTTTTGGTAATTAAGTGAATAGTATGGAGCAAAAGCGCAAACCCGGAAACAGGCACCTCACGTCAACAAAAAATTCACATCAGCTACACAATTAAAGGGCTCGCCAGCGCGATAGTTTTCGCGTTTACTATCAGCGACCTTTTTATTTCGTCGTGAGGGATTATGCGTTTCCGGCAATTGCTACCGCTCATTGGGGCACTCTTTTCGCTGTACATCATCTGGGGCTCAACCTACTTTGTCATTCGCATCGGCGTGGAAAGCTGGCCGCCGCTGATGATGGCGGGCATTCGTTTCCTCTCGGCTGGCGTCTTGCTGCTCGCGTTTCTTCTGCTGCGCGGACATAAGCTTCCCCCGCTGCGTCCGATGCTGAATGCCGCCCTGATTGGCCTGCTGCTGCTGGCGGTGGGAAATGGGTTTGTGACGATTGCCGAGCACCAGAACGTACCGTCCGGGATCGCCGCCGTGGTCGTTGCCACCGTACCGCTGTTTACCCTCTGCTTTAGCCGCCTTTTCGGTATCCGTACCCGCAAGCTGGAATGGCTGGGGATTGGTATTGGCCTTGCCGGCATTATTCTGCTGAATAGCGGCGGTAACCTGAGCGGGAATCCGTGGGGCGCCGTCATCATCCTGATTGGCTCGATGAGCTGGGCGTTTGGTTCCGTCTACGGTTCGCGTATCGAACTGCCGACAGGCATGATGGCAGGCGCGATAGAGATGCTTGCCGCCGGAATTGTGCTGCTGCTGGCCTCTACGCTGACGGGAGAGAAGCTGACCACCCTGCCGCCGCTGTCGGGCTTTCTGGCGGTAGGCTACCTGGCACTGTTTGGCTCCATTATTGCCATTAACGCTTATATGTTCCTGATCCGTAATGTCTCCCCGGCTGTCGCCACCAGCTATGCCTACGTCAACCCGGTCGTGGCCGTGCTGCTCGGGACGGGATTGGGGGGAGAAACGCTCTCTTCCGTTGAATGGCTGGCATTAGGGGTAATTGTTTTTGCCGTCGTGCTGGTCACCCTGGGCAAATATTTACTGCCCGCAAAACCGGTGGTCACGCCTTGCGAGGTGGAGAAACCTTAAGCAGGTGAATACCCTGCGTGTCGATCTGCGCGGTCTGACCGCCGCCGCAGATCCACTCTTCCAGCCGTTCGGTCAGATCGGCATCGTTCAGTTTTAATCTGCCTCTCAGCGCACACTCCCAGACGATCAGCACCCGCCAGCCCTGCGCAATCAGCGCGCTGAGATCCCGGTTGTCACGCTCGACGTTCTTGCCAATTTTATCCAGCCAGAAATCGGTGCGCGTCGCGGGAACTTTAAACAGATAGCAGTCGTGATGGTGCCAGAAACAGCCGTGAGTAAAGATGATGCACTGCCAGGCGTCAATGACGAAATCCGGACGACCTGCCAGCGCGGGATCCTGCACACGGAAATCAAACCCCGCCTGCGTCAGCAGCCCGGCCAGGCGCTTTTCGATGGCGGTGTCACGCGTGCCGATGGCACGCATATTTTTGCTGCGTGTCGCCTTATCGTGAACATCCGTCATTGACGGCCTCACCCTGACGGAGTGCCACCGCTTGTCTGATGCGCGAGGCCAGCAGTTTTGCCACGGCCGCGAACGCGGGAACCACCACCGAATTACCAAACTGGCGGTACGCCTGGGTATCCGAAACCGGAATGCGGAAGCGGTAACCCTGCGGGGACTCAAATCCCATCAACCGGGCGCATTCCCGCGGCGTTAAGCGTCGCGGACGGTGACGCTGGTTGTGCGGATCGTCGAAATCTTTTTCACCCAGCGCCTTGTCCCAACCTCTGTCGATCAGGATTTCCGCGCCGTCTTTGTAATAGCGAGCAGACAACGTACGGGTCACGCTGTGCGGATCGTTCGGGTTTACCATCCCAAAACCGAAGCCGTTGCCCTTCGCCTGATGCTTCTTGGCATAGCGGTAGAGGTATTTCCACAGCACCGGGGTAAGGATAAATTTCGCGTCAACGACAGGTTCCAGCAGGTCGGCCACGGCAGGACGATGCTCGGGATACAAAGACGGGATATCCCGAAGGGTGAAATCGCCTTTCAGATTGAGATCGCGGCGGAAACCCACCAGCACAATACGTTCGCGATGCTGGGGCAGGAAATGTTTCCCATCAATGATTTTGGGATCGTCCGCGCCCATGTCCCGTGAATCGGCCACGTCATAACCCAGTTCATCCAGCGTTTGCATGATAATGCGGAAGGTTTTTCCGCCGTCGTGGCTCTTAAGATTTTTGACATTTTCCAGCACAAAAATGGCCGGACGACGGGCGTCAATAATGCGCGCCACGTCAAAAAACAGCGTTCCCTGGGTATCGCAGGCAAAGCCGTGGGCGCGTCCGAGGGCATTCTTTTTTGAAACGCCGGCCAGCGAGAAGGGCTGGCACGGAAAGCCGGCCAGCAGCACGTCATGCGCCGGGATCGTCTGCCGAATGTGATCGGCGGCCTGTTCATCGCTCACGCCGCTTTTATGGCTTAGGGTCACATCGCGGATATCCGCGTTGAAATGATGCTCGTGCGGATCGCAGTACCAGTTAGCCTTGTAGGTCCGTACGGCATGTTTGTTCCACTCGCTGGTAAACACGCACTGTCCGCCGATAGCTTCAAAACCGTGTCGGATACCGCCGATACCGGCAAACAGATCGATAAAGCGGAAGGCATAGTTCGGGTGCGCGGCAGAAGGACGCGGAAGCAGGTTTTGCAGATAACGAAACTCGCCTTCACTGAGGCGACGCCCTGCGCGTTCGCTGGTCAGCAGACGTTTAAGGATCGCCGGGCTCCAGTGGCTCTCGCCGTGCGCCACCAGCAGATTGGCCAGCGTTTTAGCATCATAGATATCCAACAGCTGGCGCAGTAACGCCTGCACCGTTGCCGTTGATTTCTCAGCCTGCTCAGGCGCGGGCTCTGTCACTGATCGATTTTCCTGCATTCTTTTAACCGGAGAATAAAGACTGGGAACAGATTACCACAGTTCAGTTGCGCAAACTGCGACGGAAGCGGTTCAACACCTGGCTATCCAGCCCGATGCAGTCGCCGTGTAATTCGGCACTGAGTTTCGCCATAAACTGGATCAAAAAATCGGCATTGTGGCGTGCCAGCTCGCGGCCCATTTCCGTTTGCATTGTATCAGGCAATCGCAGCAGCTTGGTCTGAAAATGGTCGAGGGCAAACGCACGGTCGTCAAGGGTACGCGCATCGGCAAAGGGATCGTCGGCATCAAAAAGCGGCACGCCCAGTGCGCCCGAGACGGCAAAGACGCGCGCCAGACCGATAGCGCCTAACGCTTCCAGTCGGTCTGCGTCCTGCACAATTTTGGCTTCCATGCTCTGCGGCGCAATCCCGGCGCTGAAGCTGTGTGCCTCAATCGCGTGCGCGACGGCGGCAGCGTGCTCTGGCGGAAAATCAGGGAAGTCGCGGCGCAGTATGTCACCCGTCTTGCGCGCAGCCAGTTGTGACGACTGGCTGCGTTCGGGATGATTTTTCGGCAGGCTGACAATATCGTGGAAATAGCATGCGGTCAGAATCACCAGCGGCTCTACCGCCTGGTGAACCATGATTTTTTGCGCCGTCATCCAGACCCGACGAAAATGCGAAATATCATGTGCGGTATCGTCGGTGCTGTGGTTTTCCTCAAGCCAGCGCTCAAATCTGTGCTGCCACCGGGCAAGTTCCATCGTCATGTCCTGTTTGTTTAAAAGAGAATGAATTATAACACAGACGAATTAAACCAATTAAAAAATAGAATTGCGAAATACTTAATAATAATTACATCATATAAATTCAATGAATTAATTCACCAGAAAAATAAAGAGATTAATAGAAATACTTAGCAATATTTCATCGAATTTAATTACATTTATTTTTGAAACTAAATGACATCTCCTGGAATAGTATCGACCTTGTAATCACGGAGAGTGATTACATATATTCATATAAATTATCTTTTAAGGGAATATATAATGAAAAGAAAAGTTCTGGCAATTCTTGTACCCGCGTTATTAATGGCAGGCGCAGCAAATGCGGCTGAGATGTACAACAAAAACGGCAACAAAGTTGACCTGTACGGCAAAGTCGATGCGCGTCACACCTTCTCTGACAACGCTGGCGACGACGGCGACGAAACCTATGTGCAGATTGGTTTTAAAGGCGAAACCCAGATCGCTAACGACCTGATCGGTTACGGCCAGTGGGAATACAAAACCTACGCTAACGACACCGAAGGCGCGGGTGACAAATCGTTTAACCGCCTGGCGTATGCTGGCCTGAAATATGGCGAATACGGTTCATTCGATTATGGCCGTAATTACGGCGTCGTGTACGACGTTGAAGCCTGGACCGATATGCTGCCTGTATTTGGCGGTGACTCTTACACCTGGACCGATAACTTTATGAACGGTCGTGCGAACGGTCTGGCAACTTACCGTAACCAGGATTTCTTCGGCCTGGTTGAGGGTCTGAATTTCGCGCTGCAATATCAGGGCGCGAATGAAGGCCAGGATGCAACAGAAGATCAGGAAGGTACTAAAAACGGTCATGATGATGTTCGTTTCCAGAACGGCGACGGCTTCGGCATGTCTACCACCTATGACTTCTCTGGCGATCTGTCTGGCCTGAGCCTCGGTGCGGCGTACTCGTCTTCTGACCGTACCAACAAGCAGGTTGGATTCGGTAAAAGCTCAGAAGGCATCGGCTACGCGGGCGGTGAAAAAGCTGAAGCCTGGACCGTTGGCGCAAAATACGATGCAAACAGCGTCTACCTGGCGATGATGTATGCGGAAACCCGCAACATGACACCAATTGGTAACTTTGGTATCGCCAACCAGACTCAGAACTTTGAAGCGGTAGCGCAATACCAGTTTGACTTCGGTCTGCGTCCTTCTCTGGCATGGGTTTACTCAAAAGGTAAAGATCTGGACGGTAAGGGATTCAATCAGGATCTTGTTAACTACATTGATCTGGGCATGACCTACAGCTTCAACAAAAACTTCTCCACCTATGTTGATTACAAAATCAACATGCTGGACAACGATGAAACGCTTTATGACGCATACGGTATTTCCACCGATGACATCGTTGGCGTCGGCATGACCTACCAGTTCTAATTCCCCAAAATACCAAAGGCCGCAATTGCGGCCTTTTTTATGTCATTTATCAGGCTCTATGGCGCTTCCTGCAGTGCCACGCGGATAAACCCGTTATTCTGCGCCAGCAGCTCATGGGCTTTCCACGCATCCAGCCCTGTCAGCACCATCAATACCGCCGTTTTACAGTTATGGTTACAGCTCTCCAGCGCGGCTTTTGCCTCTGTCCGGGAGCATCCCCCCGCTTCCACCACAATCGCGATTTGCCGTTCAGCCCATTTGGTCGTGCTTGCCTCGAGATCCACGCGCAGGTTGCTGTAAACGCGTCCGGTTCGGACGGCCAGCCCGGTGGCGATCATCGAGAGGATCATTTTCTGCGCAGTCCCCGCTTTGGTGTTGATATAGCCTGCGACGACATCGGCTCCCAGCTCGGGAGCAATGATCAGGCTTGCCAGCTGCGCGGCTTCACTTTGCGCATCACCGGTAATAATGGCGACCGGTGAACCCAGCGACCACGCATGCCGCATTGCCCCCCAGACCCACGGCGTTTTTCCGCTGACGGTGACGGCCAGCATCATATCGTGCTCACCAAACTTGATGGCCTGCAGATCGGCAACACCGCGCTCGTAGCTCCCTTCCCCTTCTTGTGCCGTAACGGCAATCACAGGGGTTTTACCCGGCGCATAGTCATCGGCAACCTGTTGCGCAACGCGCCCTGACGGCCCCGCGCCAACGATGACCAGGCGACCGCCGTGGCTGAGCGTCGCGGCGGCGTTGTCCACTACGCGAGCGAGGGTGTGTAAACAGGGGGTGATCGCAGCAGAAATGAGTGCATCATCCTGGTGAATGACTTTCAGCATGTCCAGCGTGGACAATCTATCAATATTCATCGTGCTGGCGTGCCGTCTTTCCTTGACCGAACCGGTAAGCATAATGCTCATAAACAGCCTCCTTATTATGAGTACCCACACACTATAAAGTGTTTTATATGGATGACCTGCGAGGAGGGTCACGAAAAGAGGACCAAATACACGCCTTTACATGGCTTTAAGAAAAGCGCGTCATCGGCGATAATTACCCCCTTTCTTAATCATCGTGGAGTGTTGATGAGCGATTTGCAGCCTTTCCTCCTGACGCGCAAGCGCCCCATGAAACTGAATACGCTGGTCACGTTGATGGTGTGCGCGATTATTGCCTCTGTGCTGCTGGTGGTCTTTGCGCTCTACTCCGTACAAATCACCCGGGCGACCCGCGATGATGTTAAAGATACGGCTCTGGGTATCGCCAGAACGCTGGCCAACACCCCGGAGATCCAGCGCGGCCTGATGCAGCCTCCGCAGGCGGATATCATTCAGCCCATCGCCAAAGCCGTCACCCAGCGCAACGATCTGCTGCTCACCGTGGTGACCGACATGCGAGGGATTCGCTACTCGCACCCGAACGAAGCGCTCATCGGCCTGCACTTTATTGGTAACGACCTGGAGCCAGCGCTGGAAGGTAAAGAGAATGTCTCTGTAAACCGCGGCGCCCTCGCCGAAGCGCTTCGCGTCTTCACCCCCGTTTACGACAGCCAGCACGACCAGATCGGTGTGGTGGTGGTCGGTATCTCCCTCAAAAAAGTGGAAGATCAGATTGCCCGCGGGCGGCTAAACGCCGTCTGGACCATTTTATTCAGTATTTTTATGAGTTCCATGGCGATTTGGGGTCTGGTGCGGGTACTGAAACGCATCCTGTTCGGGCTCGAACCTTACGAAATTTCCGCCTTGTTCGAACAACGTCAGGCGATGCTGCAGTCGCTTCGCGAGGGGGTGCTGGCCGTCGATATTCACGGGCGCGTGACGATGATCAACCAGACTGCCAGAGAAATATTGCTTCTCCCCTCCGGCAAGCAGACCGAAAACGCCAGTGCGCCTCTGCTGGCCAGCCTGCGTGAAGTCTCTAAGACGGGCGTCGCGCGCCAGGATCAGGAGATCAGCTGTAACGGGCGTCTATTGCTGTGCAATATGGTGCCCGTTAAAAGTCAGGATCGGGTGATCGGCGCCATCACCACCTTCCGTGATAAAACGGAAATCAGCCAGCTAATGCAGCGTATTGATGGCATGGTTAACTACGTCGATGCCCTGCGCAGCCATACCCACGAGTTTATGAATAAACTGCATGTGATCCTGGGCCTGCTGCACATGAAGCGCTACGACAAGCTGGAAGAGTACATCATTCAGACGGCACATAATTACCAGACGGATATCGGTACGATACAGAGCAAGGTAAAATCCCCGGTAATTGCCGGGTTCCTGCTGGGTAAAATCAACCGGGCGAAAGAAGCGGGCATCACCCTGACACTGGCGGATGAATGCCAGATACCGGATACCGCGAGTGAAGAGCAGGTCGCGGTGCTGATCACCGTGCTGGGTAACCTCATTGAAAACGCGCTCGACGCGATGGAAGGACAGCAGGAAGGTGAGATCGGCCTGCTGCTGCATTATCAGAATGGCTGGCTCAGCTGCGAAGTCAGCGACGATGGCCCCGGCATTGATCCCACTCAGCTGGAGGCTATTTTTACAAAGGGCTTCTCAACAAAAGGTGAAAACCGCGGCGTTGGGCTGTTCCTTGCTCGCCAGCAAATCCAGAACCTCGGCGGCGATATCACCGTCGAGTCTGAGCCAGGCGTATTTACCCAATTTTTTGTTCACATCCCCTGGGATAGCGAGAGGAATATCGCGTGATAAATGTATTAATTGTCGATGATGACGCCATGGTAGCCGACCTCAACCGTCTGTATGTCAATCGTGTTGAAGGCTTTAGCTGCTGCGGTGTCGCCTCCACGCTAAACCAGGCCGAGGCCATCATTAATAACCCCAGCCAGCCTGTCGATCTGGTGCTGCTGGATGTCTATATGCAGCAGGATAACGGGCTGGATCTGCTGCCCGTTATTCGTGCATCCGGTCGCCCAATCGATGTGATTATGATTTCGTCGGCTGCCGATGCCGCCACGATCCAGACCTCCATTCATTACGGCGTGGTGGATTATCTGATAAAGCCGTTCCAGTTCCCGCGCTTTGAAGAGGCGCTGAACGGCTGGAAGGCAAAGCATAACCTGATGGGTTCGCACCAGTATTATGAGCAGGCCGACGTCGACCGGCTGATCCACGGCGGGGCGCCGGAACTGGCGGACAGTAAAAAGCTGCCGAAGGGGTTAACGCCGCAAACGCTGCGCACGATTTGCCAGTGGATTGATGCTCACCCGGAGACGGAATTTTCCACCGATGACCTGGCAAACGCCGTCAATATCTCTCGCGTGTCCTGTCGCAAATACCTGATTTGGCTCGCGCAAATCAACATTCTGTTCACCAGCATTCACTACGGCGCCACCGGCCGTCCGGTGTATCGCTACCGTCTCCAGCCGGAGCAAACCGGCCTGCTCAAGCAATACTGTCAGTAACGCAGTAGTCGTTATCCAGCAGGGTAAAGCGGAAGTGGTGTGCTGAAGAGAACACCACTTCTTTTGTTTTGGTCACAAAGATTGCTTCAATATCGGGGCGCGCGCGCAGGGCGGCACAGCCCTTATCCACGCCCATGCCGTACATCAGCGTGGTCCAGATGTCGCCGTCGATGGAGTTTTTAGAAATAATCGTCACGCTGTCCAGCTCGTTGTCCAGCGGATAGCCGGTACGCGGGTCGAGAATGTGGTGGTAGCGTTTGCCGTTCTGTTCGAAGTAGCGCTCGTACGTTCCCGACGTCACGACGGACAGGTTCTCTACGGTCATCGTGCCGATCAGCGCGTCACCGGCGAACGGTTTTTTCAGCCCCACGCTCCAGCCTCCTTCCGGTGAGCCTAACGTCTGAATGTTTCCGCCGAGGTTGATCAGCCCCCGCTCCGCGCCCTCTTTATGAAGGTAATCACGCACCCTGTCGGCGATATAGCCTTTGGCGATGGCCCCCAGATCGATCTCCATCCCCGCTCTGGTCAGAAACACGCTGCTGCTGGCCTCATCAAGAAGAACATCCTCAGGACGGGTAATCGCCAGCAGCGACGCAATTTCATCAGCGGGCGGTACGCTGTCACCCTGAAAACCAATTTTCCAGCGCTTCACCAGCGGACCTATGGCCAGGTTAAAGGCGCTGTCTTTAAGCAGGCTTGCCGCTTTTGCACAGCGGATCAGCTCAAACACCGGCCGGCTGACGGTAACCGGATGCTGACCAGCCACATGATTGATGTCCATGACCTGCGAGTGCGCGCGATTAACGGTGAGCAGATCTTCATACTGTTTGATCAGGCGAAACACGCGGGACGCGAGGGCTTCGTCATGGGAGAAGAGTTTCAGGAGGATGGGTGAGCCCATCAGGACGGCGGAGTAGCTGTAAACGCGATGGCTGTCAGGCATGGCATGAGTCCTCAGATGTAGCCCCGGCAAGCACCGTGCCGCCGGGGAAAATGCCGGATAGCGCTGTGCGTATCCGGCCTGGGAAACAGGTGCCTTACCTCTTTTTCGAACGCATAGCCGCCTGATGTCCTGCAAGCGTACCAAAAATAATGATATCTGCCACTGCGTTACCGCCGATACGGTTACCGCCGTGGATCCCGCCGACCACTTCACCGGCCGCAAACGCGCCTGGCAGCACGTTGTGGTTGCTGTCCAGCACGCAAGTTTCGGTGTTGATGGTCACGCCGCCCATGGTGTGGTGCACGCCTGGCGCAATCTGAATGGCGTAGAAAGGCCCTTCGTTGATGGGCGCACGCAGCGCGGTGGTACGACCAAAATCGTCATCGTGCTGTTTTTCTACGAAACCGTTGTAACGTTCCAGCGTCGCCAGGAAAGCGTGGTAATCCATACCCAGCGTTTCAGCCAGAGCTTTTGGTGAGCTGGCGCTGGTCACGAAACCTTTCGCGATGTACTCATCTGCGGCTTTGTTTTTGGCACGGACGTGCTCATCAAAGACGATGTAAGCGTATTTCTCTGGCAGGGCGATGATTGACGCCGAGACTTTATCGCGGGTCGACATTTCGTTGTAGAAGCGTTCCCCTTTCTGATTGACCAGAATCGCCCCGCCGCCGCGAATGGATTCGGAAATCAGGTACGAGGTTTTCTGCTCCACGGTTGGGTGAATTTGAATTTCGCCCATATCCACGGTACCCGCCCCGATGCGCTCCAGCAGCGCGATGCCGCCACCGGTTGCCCCTTTGTGGTTGGTGGTGACGAACCCTTCCAGATCCGGACGGTATTTCACCACCATCTGGCTGTTGGCGCTGAAGCCACCGGTGGCGACAATCACGCTTTTGGTTGCCACGGTGACGGTTTCGTTCTCTTCGGTAGTCAGACGTACGCCGGTCACCTCACCGTTTTCGAAGATGATGTCGCTTACGGAGGTATCCAGCATCACCTCGATGTTGCGTTTGTTGACGTTACGCACCAGGCCGCTGATGAGATAGCCCCCCACCGCAGAACCGTCTTTTGGGCGGTGAGTACGGTCAATGCTCATCCCGCCGGTGGTGGTGATGTCGTTCAGCATGATGCCGCGCGTTGCCAGCCATTCAATCGCCTGCGGCGCGTTCTCGACAAAGCGACGCAGCAGTTCCGGGTTGTTCTTGTTGCCGCCACCTTTCAGGCTTTCCTGGTAGAACAACTCTTTGCTGTCCTGAATGCCCTTCACGCGCTGGAAGCGGGTTTCGGCGGCGTTCATACCGGCAGAAGCTTTGATGGTGTTCCCGCCGATGGTTGGCATTTTCTCGACAATCAGCACGTTCGCGCCTTCGTCGTGAGCCTGAATCGCCGCCGCCAGACCGGCGCCGCCGCTGCCGACAACGACCACGTCCACGCTGCGGGTTTCATTCAGGTCAACGCCCTCTTCCGCCGCCAGCGCTTTGCTGGATTTCAGCATCGCTTTAGAGACCGCTTTCTTCACCGCTTCACTCTGGCTGGTTGCGCCGGTGATGGCATCCACATGCGGGGTATTGGCATCCAGAATGCGGGTACGGATCTCTTCAAAGCTGGTCACAAACTCAACGTCTTCACTCGGGCCGGAAGCAAGCTCAATGTCCGCAATGCGGTCAGTTTCCAGACTGACGTTAATCACCAGTTCGTTAGCGTCATCCTGCACTTTCTCAGCAAAGGTACCCGGTTTGAATTTGGATTCGCCCATGCTCATGTCGCGGATCATCGCTTCTACCAGCGAGAAGCGCCACAGCGGTTCAGGAATGCTCAACGCCTCGCGCCTGGTGCTGTCCATAAACAGCTCAAGGCTTTCGCCGGCCGCGATGCGGTCGGTCCAGTCCGGATAAGCGATGGTGGCGCGGCCAACCGCAATCAGGTCGTAACCGTGGTCCAGCGCTTCATCCACATCTGAAGCATTCACCACGCCGCCCACGCCCATGACAGGAACCTGTGCCAGCGTTTCAGAACGCATCGCGCAGTATTTTTCGATAAGCGGAGTCGGGTCCTGGGTGTCGACAATGGACGGACGCAGGGTCGCGCCGACGGAGAAGTGCAGATAGTCCACGCCGCGCGCTGCCAGTTTTTCCAGCAGGTACATGGTGTCGTCAAAGCGAATGCCCGGGACTTCCATCTCTTCCGGGGAGAAGCGGTAGCCAATAATAAACGCGTCGTCCGCGTACTGGCGCACCATTTTGTGGGTGATATCCAGCACCGCCAGCGGGAACTTCGCGCGGTTATCGCGGTTGCCGCCCCACTCATCATCGCGCTGGTTAGAGTTTGGTGAATAGAACTGCTGAATCAGATAGGTGTTCGCCCCGTGGATTTCCACGCCGTCGAAACCGGCCTGGATGGCGCGGCGCACGGCCTCACCAAACTTGCCGATCATGCCTTCCACTTCTTCAGCGGTCAGGGCTACCGGCGTTGCGGCACCTTCACGCGGCGCGGCTACGGCACTTGGGCCAACCGGGGTACGGCCACCAATCAGTTTTGGATCGACCATGCGGCCGCCGTGGTAGATCTGCAGCAGCGCCTTAGACCCTTTGGATTTAATGGCCTCTGCGATTTTCGCCAGCCCGGCAATTTTCTCGTCATTATCAATACCAATCGCGCCCGGGAAGGCGAGACCAAGATCGTCGACGAAGCAACACTCCACAATGATGGTACCAATGCTGCCGGAACGGGCCCGATAATACTCCACCAGCTCACTGGTGACGGTGCCGTCAAAATAGCCGGTACAGGTTGTCATAGGGGCCATTAACAAACGGTTTTTCAGTTCAGTGCCATTCGGTAATGTGAAGGGGCTAAGAATGCGTTCGTTAGTGCTCATAATAGAAACTCCAAACTTTTAAAAATTAAGAATTCGTTATCGGATTGATTTTTTATTTCGTCGTTATTTGCCGATGTCATGATATTAATATAATGATTTTTTTAGTTTCCAAAGCTATTACGTTAGTTAAAAAACTATTTAATCCCTGCGATAACACAAATAACACATTGGTGTTAGCAATTATAATTTAGCTATTCACAATAATTTAAAAATCGTTAAATTATTAATGGTAAAACCAATTCACCAAAACATATATAAACCAAATAAAAACAACACATTATGAATACACCAAAACCAAAATTGTTAAAAAAATGATAAAAAATACGCGAAAAACACACAATACCCACATACGCCAGAGTGGTTATTAATAAAAGCATAAAAATAATGCTGCAATTCTATTTTTTTGATCGCGATCAATAGTTATGGCATTCAAAAGCGCAATATAAAAACATCATCATTTTTTAATTTAACGCAGACAAAAACGCGTTAAATCGCTATTACTGAAAACACAAGAAAGCACCTTTAATAACTAAAAAAAGCAAAGAAACTTAAGAAAGTGATTTTGTTTTTCAGTGCGACCGAATTTTTGACAACTTAAGACGTGAAACT
The DNA here is from genome assembly GCF_008080435.1 of Enterobacter asburiae. GTDB lineage: Bacteria > Pseudomonadota > Gammaproteobacteria > Enterobacterales > Enterobacteriaceae > Enterobacter > Enterobacter asburiae_C. The sequence goes on from NZ_VRKN01000001.1 coordinate 567,781, forward strand.
ATGAATACAAAAACTGCTGTAACGCCCCCTGTGGCGAACCAGGCATCAAATGGAAACGCAAAACGATTGCTGATGATGGCATTACCCATCGTCGTCGCCGTACTGCTGCTGTTTGTTCCCGTTCCTGAAGGCTTGCCGCCTTACGCATGGCACTACTTCGCCATCTTTGTCGGCGTGATCGTCGGTCTGATCTTCGAACCGCTGCCGGGTGCGGTGATCGGCCTGACCGGCGTCGTCGCCATCGCCCTGTGCAGCCAGTGGGTGCTGTTCAGCCCTGACCAGCTGGCTGACCCGAAATTCAAGCTGGCAGGCGCCTCCTTTAAATGGGCGGTGAGCGGGTTTGGTAACTCTACCGTCTGGCTGATTTTCGGTGCCTTTATGTTCGCCGCAGGCTATGACAAAACCCGCTTCGGCCGCCGTCTGGCGCTGATTCTGGTGAAGTACCTGGGACGTCGCAGCCTGACGCTCGGTTACGCCATTACGTTTGCTGATCTGCTGCTGGCACCGTTCACCCCGTCCAACACCGCGCGTAGCGGCGGGACCATCTACCCGATTATCGCTAACCTTCCGCCGCTGTACGGTTCAAAACCTAACGATCCAAGCGCACGCAAAATCGGTTCGTACCTGATGTGGGTGGCGATCACCGCGGCCTGTATCACCAGCTCAATGTTCCTCTCCGCCCTCGCGCCAAACCTGCTGGCCCTGGCGCTGGTGAAAAGTACGGTTGGGATTGATATCTCCTGGGGCACCTGGTTCCTCGCCTTCCTGCCGCTGGGTATCCTGCTGATTCTGGCCATGCCGCTGCTGGCCTACTGGTTCTACCCACCCGAAGTCAAAGTGAATAACGAAGTGCCGCTGTGGGCGACCCGCGAGCTGGAAAAACTCGGCAAACTGTCCCGGAATGAAATTCTGCTGCTGGTGTTCGTGTGCTGTGCGCTGCTGATGTGGATCTTCGCTGCCGCGTGGATTGAGCCTGCCATGGCGGCCCTGCTCATCGTCGGTCTGATGCTGTGGACCGGCGTGCTGGAGTGGAACGATATCACCGGTAACAAAGCCGCATGGAACACCTTCGTCTGGTTCGCCACCCTGGTGGCCCTGGCGGATGGCCTCTCCTCTACCGGCTTTATCAGCTGGTTAGGTAAAGAAGGCGGCCTGCTGATGAGCGGTATCTCCCCGGGCGTGGCGACTATCGTCCTGCTGCTGGCGTTCTACCTGCTGCACTACCTGTTTGCCAGCACCACCGCGCACACGACGGCGCTGCTGCCAGCGATGCTGACCATCGCCTCCACCATTCCGGGCATGAATATGGAAGTGTTTGTCCTGCTGATGGTGACCTCGCTGGGCGTGATGGGGATCATCACCCCGTACGGTACTGGCCCAAGCCCGATTTACTACGGTAGTGGCTACCTGCCAACCAAAGACTACTGGCGCCTCGGCACCATCTTCGGTGCCATCTTCCTGGCGGCCCTGCTGCTGATTGGTTATCCGTGGATGTCCATGATGTTCTGATTCCTGACCGCCGGACTTCTCCTCCGGCGGTTTTATTTTTGTGGAGCAATACGCTATGTCAAACAAACCGTTTATCTACCAGAACCCCTTCCCTCTCGCGCACGATGACACCGAATACTATCTGCTGACCAAAGAGCACGTTTCCGTTGCCGAGTTCGACGGCCAGGAAGTGCTGAAAGTGGAGCCGGAAGCCCTGACCCTGCTGGCACAGCAGGCCTTCCACGATGCCGCGTTTATGCTGCGCCCTTCCCACCAGAAGCAGGTTGCCGCCATTCTCAACGACCCGGAAGCCAGCCAGAACGACAAATACGTTGCCCTGCAGTTCCTGCGTAACTCTGAAATTGCCGCCAAAGGCGTGCTGCCAACCTGCCAGGATACCGGCACCGCTATCATCATGGGTAAAAAAGGCCAGCGCGTCTGGACCGGCGGCGGTGACGAAGCGGCGCTGAGCCAGGGCGTGTATAACACCTATATTGAAGATAACCTGCGCTACTCTCAGAATGCGGCGCTGGACATGTATAAAGAGGTGAATACCGGCACCAACCTGCCCGCGCAGATCGATCTCTACAGCGTGGACGGCGACGAATACAAATTCCTCTGCATGGCAAAAGGCGGCGGCTCTGCCAACAAAACCTATCTCTACCAGGAAACCAAAGCGCTGATCACCCCGGCGAAGCTGAAAAACTACCTGGTTGAGAAGATGCGCACCCTGGGCACTGCGGCCTGCCCGCCTTACCATATCGCGTTTGTGATTGGCGGTACCTCTGCCGAAAGCACCCTGAAAACCGTGAAGCTGGCCTCCACGCGCTACTACGACGCGCTGCCAACCGAAGGCAACGAACACGGCCAGGCGTTCCGCGACGTTCAGCTAGAACAGGAACTGCTCCAGGAAGCCCAGAACCTCGGCCTCGGCGCGCAGTTCGGCGGTAAATACTTCGCCCACGATATCCGCGTGATCCGCCTGCCGCGCCACGGCGCCTCCTGTCCGATCGGCATGGGCGTCTCCTGCTCCGCAGACCGCAATATCAAAGCGAAAATCAACCGCGACGGGATCTGGATTGAGAAGCTGGAGCACAACCCGGGCCAGTATATTCCTGAATCACTGCGCCAGCAGGGTGAAGGCGACGTGGTCAGCATCAATCTGGACAAACCGATGACTGAGATCCTGGCACAGCTTTCCGCGCATCCGGTCTCTACCCGCCTGTCGCTGAACGGTACCATCATCGTGGCGCGCGATATTGCCCACGCGAAGCTGAAAGAGCTGCTCGACAACGGCGAGGAACTGCCGCAGTACGTTAAAGATCATCCGATTTACTACGCAGGCCCGGCCAAAACGCCGGAAGGCTACGCGTCTGGCTCACTCGGCCCGACCACGGCGGGACGTATGGACTCATATGTGGACTTACTGCAATCCCACGGTGCGAGCATGATTATGCTGGCGAAAGGCAACCGCAGCCAGCAGGTGACCGACGCCTGCCATAAGCACGGCGGCTTCTACCTGGGCAGCATTGGTGGCCCGGCGGCGGTGCTGGCGCAAAACAGCATTAAGAGCCTGGAATGCGTCGCGTATCCGGAGCTGGGAATGGAAGCCATCTGGAAAATTGAAGTCGAGAACTTCCCGGCTTTTATCCTGGTGGATGACAAAGGCAACGATTTCTTCCAGCAGATCCAGAACAAACAGTGCAAAGGCTGTTCACAGCGCTAGGTTGAGACAGGTCGGGCGGCGCAACGCTGCCCGGCAGTCGCAGACAGACATGAGCCTGCGTTATGTCACAAAACCGTGATATCAGCCACTTAGCAAAAAGTGGTGAATAAAAAATCAATCAATTGTTAAGTTATTGTTGCCATTAATTGTATTTATCCGGCGAATGATATTCATGCAAAAAATGCATCAGCCGATGCGACATTTGCGCTTATCTATTTCCTCATCCTGATCCAGTTTTCAGAAACAGACGCGTAAAACGTCAACAATAAACTGGAGATAACCATGTTTTCCTCAACCTCACCTGCAACCGTACGCTCGAAAGCGGGCGCGATACTTCGCGTGACGTCCGGCAACTTTCTTGAACAGTTCGATTTCTTTCTTTTCGGCTTCTATGCCACCTACATCGCCCACACGTTCTTCCCGGCGAGCAGTGAATTTGCGTCGCTGATGATGACCTTCGCCGTCTTCGGCGCGGGCTTTTTGATGCGGCCCATCGGGGCCATTGTGCTTGGTGCGTATATCGACAAGGTGGGGCGCAGAAAGGGGCTGATCGTCACGCTTTCCATCATGGCGGCGGGGACGTTCCTGATTGTGCTTATCCCCTCTTATCAAAGCATCGGCCTGTGGGCGCCGCTGCTGGTGCTGACGGGCCGTCTGCTGCAGGGCTTTTCCGCCGGGGCAGAACTGGGCGGCGTCTCTGTTTATCTGGCTGAAATCGCCACGCCGGGCCGCAAAGGGTTTTACACCAGCTGGCAGTCCGGCAGCCAGCAGGTTGCGATTATGGTCGCGGCGGCAATGGGCTTTGCCCTAAATGCCCTGATGGAGGAGAGCGTCATTCGCGAATGGGGCTGGCGCATCCCGTTCCTGTTCGGCTGTTTAATCGTACCGTTTATCTTTTTCCTGCGCCGCAAGCTGGAGGAGACGGAAGAGTTCAGCGCGCGCCGCCAGCATCTGGAGATGCGTCAGGTCTTTAAAACGCTGCTTGGCAACTGGCAGGTGGTGGTCGCGGGCATGCTGATGGTGGCGATGACCACCACCGCGTTCTACCTGATCACCGTCTACGCCCCCACCTTTGGCAAAAAGGTGCTGATGCTCAGCGCCTCGGACAGCCTGCTGGTCACGCTGCTGGTGGCGATTTCTAACTTTATCTGGCTGCCGGTGGGCGGCGCGCTGTCGGATCGCTTCGGGCGCAAGCCGGTGCTGATTGCCATGGCCCTGCTGGCGCTGGCGACCAGCTACCCCGCCCTGACGCTGCTGGCGAGCGCCCCCAGCTTCTCGATGATGCTGAGCGTGCTGCTGTGGCTCTCCTTCCTCTACGGCCTGTATAACGGCGCGATGATCCCGGCCCTGACGGAGATTATGCCTGCTGAAGTGCGCGTGGCAGGGTTCTCTCTGGCTTACAGCCTGGCAACGGCGGTCTTTGGCGGCTTTACCCCGGTAATGTCCACCGCGCTGATTGAATATACCGGTGACAAAGCTTCGCCTGGCTACTGGATGAGTTTCGCTGCCGTGTGTGCCCTGCTGGCGACGCTCTACCTCTACCGCCGCCGCGCGGTATCGCTGCAAAACACCGTCAAGTCACAGGGGGCAGTATGAAACGCACTTATCGCTATACCGCCAGCGCGCTGGTGCTGACGTTCCTGAGCGTCAATGCCTGTGCCCAGGACGTGAAGGTCATGATTTCAGGCGGCTTCAAAGCCGCCCTTGAAAAGCTGGCCCCGGAATATGAACGCCGGACCGGGGATAAAATTGTGATCATCCCCGGCCCCTCAATGGGCACGACGCCGCAGGCGATCCCAAACCGACTGGCGCGCGGCGAAAAAGCCGACGTGGTGATTATGGTGGGCGATGCGCTGGAGAAGCTCGAAAAAGCCAGCCAGACCCAGCCGGGTTCACGAACTGAACTCGCGGACTCTCCCGTTGGCATGGTGGTGAAAAAAGGTGCGGATGTCCCTGATATCAGCAGCGAAGCGACTCTGCGTAACACGCTGCTGCAGGCCAGCTCCATCGCCTACTCTGACAGCGCCAGCGGCAGGTATGTCAGCCAGGCGTTGTTTAAAAAGCTGGGGATTGAAAAGGAAGTGGCGGGCAAAGCGACAATGGTCGAGCGTATTCCGGTCGCCTCAGAAGTGGCGAAAGGAAAATACGCCGTCGGTTTCCAGCAGGTCAGCGAGCTGCTGCCGGTTCAGGGCGTCACCTTTATCGGGAAAATCCCTGATAATCTGCAATACATCACACGCTTCGCGGGTGCGGTCACCCGCCATGCAGAACATCCCGCGGAGGGGAAAGCGCTGCTGGCCTATCTCGCTTCACCGCCCTCAAGGGCCGTCATCCAGGAGACGGGGATGATCCCCGTCACGTCCGGCGATACTGCTCGGTAATCTGTTTTTCCAGTTCAGCCGCAATATAGGACTGGATGCGCCCCCGGCGCCGGATAAGCCCCACGGTGCGTTTCACTTCCGGCGCCATCAGCGGCAGATGCGTCAGCAGCGTGTGCTCTGACGTCGGCATCGACATGGCGGGAACGGCAGCAATGCCGATCCCCGCCTCTACCATGCCGAGCATCGTGGTAACGTGGCGCGTTTCGCAGACGCTGGGGCGTTCAGGAATGATATTCCCTAGCATCCGATCGAGCAGGTTACGGTTACCTGATGTTTTATCGAGGGAGATATAATCCTGCTGATAAAATGCCTGCCACGTCAGATGACTCTTCTGCGCCAGCGGGTGATCCTTTCGGCACGCCGCAACATAGACATCCTCCACCAGCGGGAAAAATTCGATTTCAGACGGCAAGTTTCCCGCGAAGCAGATGCCAAAATCCGCCTGGCTTCGGGCCACGGCGTCAATCACATTCCCCGCGCTGCTGTCGATGAGCTTAATGCGAACGCGCGGATAGCGAGACTGAAAACGACGGATCACATCAGGCATAAAGTAACAGGCGGCGGAAGGTACCGTGGCAACCGCGATCAGCCCCGTCCGCTCTTCACTGACTTTATCAACATCCGCCAGCATTGACTCAACGTTGTCGAGCAGCTGCGCGGAGCGTTCAGCAAAGTTTTGCCCGTATAACGTTAAGGCCACGCGACGGGTAGTACGGTCAAACAGCCGGTTTCCCAGCGCCGCCTCCAGCTTTTCAATCCTGCGGCTCAATGCCGACTGGGAAAGGCAGATAGACTCGGCGGCAAGACGGAAGTTACCGTATTCCAGCAGCGCTCTGAAAGCGTAGAGATCGTTGAGGTCAAAATTGACAGGCATAGTATCTGGCACACCTTAGCGCGTTCTGAATACAGGAGGATTCATAATAGCGGCTTATGAATTAGCGGCAACCTCCGCAGGGGGGTCACCGCCGGTGTGCGCGTTGCAACCTCAATGGCTGTCGATATAAGACTCCGTAACCGAATCCACCAGCTCCATCTCTTCCCGGCTCAGCAGCATCTCGATATTCACCAGAATAATCATTCGACGGTCGAGAACCCCCAGTCCCAGCAGGTAGCGGGAAGAGAGTACAGAGGCCACGTCCGGCGTCGGTTTGATCTGCTCCGCATTCATTGACAGCACATCCTCCACGCCGTCGACCACGATCCCCACAACGCGATCGTTAAGATTGAGCACAATCACCACCGTGTTGTCATCCTGCGACGGGTTGGGAAGGTCAAAGCGCACCCGTAAATCGACAATCGGCACAATCACGCCGCGCAGGTTGGTCACACCGGTAATAAAATTCGGTGCGTTGGGAATGCGGGTCAGGCTATCGCAGCCGCGGATTTCCTGCACTTTCAAAATATCGATGCCGTACTCTTCGTTGCCCAGGCGGAATACCAGGTATTCCTGCGCGATAGCGTCGGTTGCGGCGAGTTTACTGGCGGTTGCTACAGTCATGCGTTTACCCCCTCCCTCCGGGGTTGTGGAGCGTTGAGCGTCGACAGCTCAACCACATCAAGGATCAGCGCCACGCTGCCATCCCCGAGGATGGTCGCTGCAGAGACGCCAGGAACTTTGCGGTAGTTATGTTCAAGGTTCTTGACCACCACCTGCTGCTGACCGATAAGCTGATCGACCCACAGCGCATAGCGACAGCCCGCGCTTTGCACAATAACCACGATGCCGTCGTCGGCAGGAGCATCACCCGCCACCGAGAGACGCTGACGCAGCAGCACCAGCGGCAGATATTCACCGCGCACCTGCAGCAGCCGCTCTTCGCCGACAAAGCGACACAGCATCTCTTCGGTTGGCCGCAGCGATTCCATCACCGCGCCCAGCGGCAGGACGTAAATCTCGTCTCCGGTTTTCACCAGCATGCCGTCGAGGATCGCCAGCGTCAGCGGCAGAATAATCCGGATGGTCGTCCCGGTACCCGGTGTCGAAAGCACATCCACGTGCCCGCCCATCGCCAGAATATTGCGTCGAACCACGTCCATGCCCACACCGCGCCCGGAGACGTCCGTCACGCTCTCAGCGGTGGAGAAACCGGCGGCGAAGATCAGCATCCACACGTCTTCATCGCTCATGGTGTCGCTGATGGTCATCCCCTGAGAACGGGCTTTCGCGAGGATTTTCTCCCGGTTCAGCCCCGCACCGTCGTCGCTCACTTCAATCACGATATTGCCGCCGTGGTGTTCGGCCGAGAGCGTCAGGTTGCCGGTCACCGGTTTGCCTTTTGCGACGCGCACCTCTTTCTCTTCGATGCCGTGGTCAAGGCTGTTACGCACCAGGTGAGTCAGCGGGTCGATAATGCGCTCGATCAGGCTCTTATCCAGTTCGGCTGACCCCCCTTTAAGGGTCAGTTCGACCTCTTTATTCAGGCGAGAGCCCAGATCGTGCACCAGCCGCGGGAAGCGGCTAAAGACGTAATCCATCGGCATCATGCGAATGGACATCACCGACTCCTGCAGCTCGCGGGTGTTACGCTCCATCTGCGCCACGCAGCCAGAAAACAGATCGTAGCTGGCAGGGTCAAGGGTGCGCGACAGCTGGGAGAGCATCGCCTGGGTGATAATCAGCTCGCCAACCTGGTTGATGATCTGATCGACTTTACTCACCGCCACGCGAATGCTGCCCGATTCCTGACCGGCCGCGCGCGCTGGCGAAGCGACGGCTTTAGGGGCAGCCACAGGTGCGCTTTCGGCCACCACGGTCGGCGGCAGTTCAGCGGGCGTGACCGCAATCTGAGTGGCATTCAGGACGAAACAGAGCACGGCGGTAATATCGTCCGCGGTGGCGCTGGTCAGCAGCGTCACCTTCATGCTTTCAGCCGTCGTTTCAACGTCAGCAATGCTGCCCATATGCGACAGCTCTTCCCGCAGCATCGTCTGTTCACGCGCGTCAACGTTCGAAAGCGTGACCAGAAGGCGCACCTCATCGGCGGCATTTTTCGCCTGAACCGGCGCAGGTTCGGGTTTTGCGACGGATTCAGGCTGCTGCCCTTCAAGGGCAATGGCTCTCAGGGCCTCGCAGATATAGCGGAAACTGGCTTCATCTGGCTCCTGCGACGACTGATAAGCCTCCAGTTGCGCTTGCATAATGTCCTTACATTCCAGAAAAAGATTAACGATGGTGCGGCTGAGCGCACGTTCTCCTGCTCGCGCCTGATCGAGCAGATTTTCAAGCAGATGGGTCGTCTCCTGAAGGGCGGTGAAGCCGAAGGTCGCCGCGCCGCCTTTCAGCGAATGCGCCGCACGAAAAATCGCGTTGAGCTGCTCCTGGTCCGGCGTCGTCACATCAAGCTGAAGCAGCTGCTGCTCCATTTCGGCCAGCAGTTCTTCCGCTTCGGTAAAGAAGATCTGCGAAAAATCATTCATGTCCATCGGTATAACCCTGCACGTTTTGCAGATTGATCTCACTCAACACGCTTTGCGCACGCTGAGCCTGGGTGTCCTCCAGGCGGATCTCCTGTTCTTTCGTTTTGCTCAGCACCAGGATGCTTATCCGGCGGTTAACCGCGCTCTCCGGGGGCGTATTTTCCAGCGGCATCCGGCTGGCGGTGCCAATCACGCGTAAGAAACGCTCATCGTGAAGTCCGGCCCGCACCAGCACCCGGCGCGCGGCGTTTGCGCGTCCGGCGGAGAGTTCCCAGTTGCTGTAACCCCCGTCGCCGCCCGCATAGGGCAGCGAGTCGGTATGTCCGGTCAGACTAAGTGCATTCGGAAGCTCCTGAAGCAGCGGCACCAGCGCCTGCAAAATGCCGTTCATGTAAGATTCCGGCAGCTCGCTGCCCACGCGGAACATCGGGCGATCCTGAGAATCGGTGATCTGGATCAGCAGGCCATCGTTGGTGAGGTTCAGCAGAATGTTGGATTTAAAGTTGTTCAGCCGCGGATCGGCTTCGATCATTTTTTGCAGCTTCTCTTTTGCCTGCTTCAGGCTTTCAACGCGCTTGTGTCGGTCCACCGCGTTGACCTGACTCTTCAGCACCTCACCCTGCTGCTTGAGAATGTCATCCCCACCGCCGGGAATGACGCTGTCGCTGAGGCTGGTTTTGTTGCCGTTTGCCATGGACGGTTTAAGCGGCATGCGGAAGTAATCGGCAATCAGCTCCCTTTCCATATCCGTCGACTGGGAAAGCAGCCACATGACCAGGAAGAAAGCCATCATTGCCGTCATAAAATCGGCATAGGCAATCTTCCACGTCCCACCGTGATGCGCGTGCTTTTTCTTTTTGCGCTTACGCGAAATGATGACAGGCGTGACGTTTTTCATGCAGCAGTGTCCGCCGATTTGGTTTTCAGCGTGGCGTTGGACTTCACTTCGCGGACATGCTCTTCCAGCTCTTCAAATGAAGGGCGCTCGCTGGTAAAGATGGTTTTACGTCCGAATTCGACGGCAATCTGCGGGGCATAGCCGTTCAGGCTGGAGAGCAGCGTGACTTTAATACACTGAAGAATTTTAACCTGATCGGAGCTTTTCTGACGCAGCAGGGTCGCCAGTGGCAGAACGAAGCCGTACGCGATCAGAATGCCGAGGAAGGTTCCCACCAGCGCGTGGCCAATCAACATGCCCAACTCCGCCGCCGGGCGGTCAGCCGCGCCCAGCGCGTTCACCACGCCCATGACCGCCGCCACAATACCGAAAGCCGGAAACGCATCCCCCACCGTATTGAGGCTATGGGCAGGGACTTCCAGCTCTTCTTCGCAGGTTTCGATCTCTTCATCCATCAGGGCTTCGATTTCATGGGAATTCATGCTGCCGCCGATCATCAGGCGGAAATAGTCGAGGATGAAGTTGGCGAGCATGGGGTCGCTCATCAGGCGGGGATAGGCGCTAAAAATATCGCTGTTTTGCGGATCTTCAATGTCTTTTTCCAGCGACATGAGTCCGTGCACGCGGCTTTGAGACAGCAGCAGAAACATCAGCGCCATCAGATCCATATAAACCGCTTTGTTATAACGCTTACCAATGAAGACTTTGACCAACGCTTTCCCGGTGGCCTTCAGGGATTTAACGTTGTTACCAACAATAAACGCCCCTACCCCGGCGCCGCCGATAATCAGCAATTCCAGCGGCTGGAACAGTGCCATCAGATTCCCGCCGGACAGAATAAAACCACCAAAAACGGTCAGGATGACAACAAGATAGCCAACAATAACTAACACACACTCTCCTTTTACTTTATCTGACCGATGCCGGTTCTCCCGGCATCAGGTAAACGCCATCTTGCGCACAGCCGTCATCGGGGTTACGCCGTCATAATTTCCGGCGAGACATAGCTTCCCAACAGCCCGGTGTTACTCACCTGGGACTTTTTCAGTGCACGCGACGGCGGACTGCACAAACTGCAGGTAAATGGGTTCTTAATAAATTCAGTGGTGACAACAAATCCACCGCCACAGACGTTGCAGGCTTTACGGGAAATAATGCCGCAGTCGATAAATCGTAATAATGTCCAGGCACGCGTCAGCCCCAGCACCGGTTTATCATCGGAACAGGAACTGCACTGCTCCAGATAAAGACGATAGGTTTTCATCAGCATTTCAATGGGACGCCCCTGTTCCGTATTTTTCAGATACAGGTAAATGTTGTAGAACATGGAAGAGTGAATATTCTGCTCCCACGACATAAACCAGTCTTCTGAAAACGGCAGCATCCCTTTCGGCGGTGGACAGCCGCGTAATTCTTTATATAAACGCAGAAGACGGCGACGACTGAGCGATGTTTCCGACTCCAGCACCTGCATTCTCGCCCCGAGTGAAATTAATCCCATGGCGATATTCACTTCTTCAATTTCCTGCAACAGACTTTTTTCACCGCACATATTATGCCTCCTGCGCTGCGACAGCATCTTCTTCGCTCAGCGCGTTCAGAAGATTCGTTGACAAAATAATACCGGTGTGGATCTGCTGCAGGGCTTCAATACGAGAATCCTTGGTCAGATTTTCAATAACCACTTCATCATCGACACGCAGACGACAAATAAGCTGATTAGTCGTTGCCAGCTTCATTAATTGCGGCAGCGAAAGTTCTTTCAGGTTATCAATGGTGCCTTCAGATAATCCGAGGCGAAAACCGGCCGCAAATTTATCCTGGCGAATCAGCTGCTGCGCCAACAGAAGATAAGACAGATTTATGTCATGAATATTTTGCAGGTACTCGTCGAAATTGGACACAGGTGAAAACTCCCAATGTTATTCAGCCAACGATTTGGCATGTCAGTTTAGAGATATAAAACAACCGAACTGATGCAGAGAGTCTTTTGGCATTGATATTCACTGAAGTAAGGTTTCCTTCCCCAGTAAATGAGAAACTGACCGTTCAATGCCAAAGGAGGCTGCATCACAAAACTGGCAAAATCATAAACACTAAGTATTTTCCGAACAAGTGGCGGAAATTTCCGCAAATCCTTCGATTACATACAACTCATTGTTTTGTAATTAAATTAACCATTATTAAACGTTGTTAAACCTTACGGTTAATGGTTAACGCTGCGCGATTTACCTCATTAAAGCTGTGAATGTTAATATGCTGTAATTATTTGCAATCGGCTTCCATGCGGCTTCTTAACCTTTTTACGGCCAGACTGTGTAACTGACTGACGCGCGTTTCAGTAATGTCCAGAATCAGGCCAATCTCTTTCATGTTCATATCCTGAAGATAATATAACTGCAGTAAAAGCTGCTCTCTTTCGGGAATAAACGCAAAATGCCGGGTGATCTGTGCGATCAGATCCTGCCGGATAGCATCATGAACAGGATTAAGCTGCTCGTTTTCGTCATCAATATTTTCCCAACTGTCGGCATAGTTCTCCTGTAACTCATCCACGGAATACATCTGGCTGCTGTTATTATCCGCGAGCATCTGCTGAAATTCTTTCAGCGATACGCCCATCCGCTGCGAAATATCGGACTCGGTGGCTTCGCCGCCTTTCTCCTGTTCGATCTGCTGGATAATGGCCACAATTTCACGCGAATGGGTTCTGACCCGGCGGGGTACCCAGTCACTTTCCCGCAATTCATCCAGAAGCGCCCATTTCACCCGCTGGGTTATCCAGGCGCTGAGCGCCACGCCTTTTTTCGGATCAAAGGTCTCTACTGCACTTAAAAAACCCATCGATCCGGCCTGAATTAAATCATCAAGTTCGACGCTGGCAGGAAGTCGCTTATGTAAACGCAATGCTTCCTGCCGCACAATATAATGATATTTCGACCAGACTACCGATTTATCTTCCAGCCCTTCGGCCGTATAAATACCATCCACGATTACATTCCACCTGACATTCTCTGTGAGAATTATCCGGTGAAACGGCGCATTCAAATAGTGCGATAAGCCTTTATAAAAATGCGCATTCTGTTACTTCATTTTAGCTGGCGTCCCGTTACATTATAAGACGCCATGAATGACGCTAATTAACAGAATTAAAACGTTTCCCACTGTGCAAGGGCATTTTCTTTCTGGTGCTGCGGCTTATTCGATACGGCGGCGACATTCACCACCGCACTTTCCTGATTGAGCCTGAACTGCGCGACCAGTTTTTCCAGCGCATCGGACTGGGCTTCCAGTTCACCCGCCGCCAGCGCAGCCTCTTCAACCATCGCCGCGTTCTGCTGGGTCACCAGATCCATTTCGTTAACCGCCTGCGAAATCTGGTTGATGCCCGCACTCTGCTCGTCCGATGCCGACGTGATTTCGCCCATGATCTGCGTCACCTGCGACACGGAGGTAACAATGTCCTGCATCACGGTGCTGGCCTGCCCTACCTGACGCGAACCGATATCAATATTGCTCACGCTGGTGTTGATAAGCTGGTTGATCTCTTTGGCCGCATCGGCGCTACGTTTTGCCAGGTTACGCACCTCTTCCGCGACGACCGCGAAGCCGCGTCCTTGTTCACCGGCACGCGCCGCTTCCACCGCCGCGTTCAGCGCCAGGATGTTGGTCTGGTTGGCGATGCTGTCAATCACGCCGTTAATGTCCGCAATCTGGCGTGAACTGGTGGTGATCTGCGCCATGATCTGCTCCAGGCTCTGCATCACTTCCCCGCCGTTATGCGCGTTGTGGCTTGCGCTTTCCGCCAGTTCCCGCGCCGCGTGGGCGTTGTCGGCGTTCTGGCGAACGGTGGTTTTGATCTGCTCCATGCTGGCTGCCGTTTCCTGGAGGGCTGCCGCCTGCTCTTCCGTACGGGAGGAGAGATCGTTATTGCCGTGAGCGATTTCCTGGGCGTTGGTATGGATGCGCTGGACGCTTTCACGGATCCCCAGAATGGTGCCGGTCAGGGAGGTACGCATGGTTTCCAGCTCGGTCAGCATATTGCCAATTTCATTCTGGCTCCCGCTTTCAATCTCCTGACTGAGATCGCCCGCCGCCACACGACGCAGCATCTCTACCGTGGTTTCCATACGACGCACAAGGGTATGACGCAGCCAGAAACGAATGGCGAACAGCAGACCGATGGCCAGAATCATCACCACAATCCCGACAGCCAGCATGATCTGGTAGCCGCGTTCGGAGGCAAGAATATAGCTCTCGCTCAGGCGGGCGCTGGCATCGCTGTACTGATCCACCTTGTTACGCAGCGCGGTGCGCAGCTCCATATCGTGTTCCAGCGACCCGGAATACCCTGCCGGGTTTTGCAGGTAGCCCAGTTTCACTTCAGCAACCTTATATACCTCGTTAAATGCCGTATTGACCTCGGCAGCCAGACGGCTCTCTTCCGGGGTATTAAACGGCGAGGCCATAAACGCATCCATATTGCGGCGCGCAATTTTCACCACGTTCTGCGTGTGTTTGGCAACATTTTCCGAGACCGGGTTACCCAGCGCCGCCTGCAGCATCAGTCCGTTGGTATTGGCCATCACCGCGCTGATGTTATAGGCCGCATCGCGCATATGATCGTTATTATCAGCGGCGACGACAATACGTTTAAAATTATTGTTATTGGAGACGGCATCATAAACAGAGTAAACGGTGACGCCGAACAGCATGAACGCGAACAGGCCAATAATCAGGCTGATTGCGCTGTAAATTTTGAGTTTCGTTAACATAGTTTTTACCCGCCGCGAACGGCGGGTTCCGGCAGGGGTTAATTGGAAGACATATTAAAGAGGTTCATCGACTGCATTTTTTTGTAGACGAACATCGAGGCATTAAAGGCCAGCTCTGACATCTGTGATTCAGACACCAGCGACACCAGCTTGCTGGTATCGGAGCCAATCGCGTTCTGCACTTTGACAATGGTGTCATTGATCAACACATCGCCGGACAGATCCAGCGCATCAAGCTGCTGCAGGTTGGTGCCGAGCTCGGCCTGCGCTTCGCCCAGACGGTTAATCCCCTCATCTATCTCCACAATGGCGGCACTGAGTGCGGCATCCAGGTTAGCCTCATAATCTGGATCGGCAGGATCGGCGGTTAACGCGGCGACGGCCGCATCGAGCACCGTAAAGATGTCACCGAAGACGGTATTACCCAGATGGCCAACCTGCATTTCAGTGCCGTCGGCCACGGTTTGTCTGCGGGCTTCATCGCCCCCCTGGTAAACGCCGGCGTCATCAAATGCAGGAGTCGCGGTTTGAAAACCTGAGAAAATATAGTTACCACTGGCGTCACGGTTATTGGCCAGGTCCAGCAGATTGGCACGGATGCCCTCGATCTCCTTCCCCAGTGCCCGACGATCCTCTGCGGAATACGTGTCACTTTTCGCCGCGACAATTTTTTCCTTCAGCGTGGTGGTTAATAAATTTCCCACGCCGTTGAGAATATTGTCCTGGTGCTCCAGCGCACCACGGGTGCGGGAACGCACGTTGCTATACATCTCCAGCTTTGCCAGCGCGTCCTGCTGCTTTACCGCGTCGGTTGCCGCCGCCGGGTCATCCGACGCTTTCAGCAACGTTTTGCCTGCCGACATCCGAAGGTAGACGTCGTTGCTCTGGCTCATGCGCTTCGTCATGGTCTCCGCGCTATTTTTATACATATACAGCGTACTTAATCGCATCATCGGTTCCTTATCGGATTGACAGCAGGGCGTCAAACATATCGGTAGCGGTTTTCAGCAGCTGCGCGTTGGCGTTGTAATACTGCTTGAACATATCCATGTTGATGTACTCTTCGTCCATATTGACGCCGGAGAGGGCCTGTTTGGTGTCGTACTTGGTCTGGAAGTCGGTTTCGGCGCTGGCCAGCGCCGATTTTGCGCTGCGCGCGTTGTCACCGATGGTTCCCACCAGGCTGGCATAGGCTTCGGTGAGCGTGTTATTACCGATCAGCTTCTCATCCTGGATTTTCAGCATCTCTTCCAGGTTTTTGTTGTCGCCAGGCCCACCGTCTCTATCACCTGCAGCGGCAAAATCCTGGGCGCTGGTGATGGCCCGGGTCATACCTTCCGCTGCACCCGCCATCGGGTTGAGGGTGAAGCTGTCGCCATTGGCAAATCCTCCCCCTGAAATATCGATCTCAATCCCGTCAAATTTCAGTTTTCCAGTAGTACCGGTATCGACAGGTACAGTGCGTCCATCTTCCCCCGTGACCGTCCAGCCCCCCGCGCCATCGCTGGTGACGGTGTAGTTTTCCGATTTCACATTTTTGTAGTCGGTGACGGCAATTGCCTCCAGCTTGCCGGTCCCAGCGTTCTTCGCATTGGCATAAGCTTTAATATCCGCCAGGGAGAAGAGATCTTCGCCAGGATCTCCTTCCGACGTAAAGCCTGCCCTATTCTGCTCGTTCATGCGGTTCGCCATCGTAAAGGCGATCTGATCCAGCTCCTGTCGGGCAACGGTCAGGTCTTCATTGCGGAATTTAAACAGCCCGCCCAGACGGCCTTTGGTAATGCTGCTCTCATCCAGCGGCGAGGCTTTGCCGTTGGCATCCACATAGGAAACGATGGTTTTATTCGGATCGGAGTCCGACGGGGAGGTTTGCAACGTATACGATTTGTCACCGGAGACCAGAGGACGACCGTCAGACAGCAGCACATCAACACGGCCGGTCGTTTGGTCTTCCGTAACGGTGATGCCGATATGCTCGCTCATCTTTTCCAGCAGCGCATCGCGCTGGTCGAGCAGATCGGCTGGCGGCGCTCCATTACCCTGCGCGCGCTCCAGCTGTTTATTCAGTTCAGCCAGCTGCTGGGTATAGCTGTTGATATCTTTGGCACTCAATTCAATCTGCGTATTCGTGCTCTTTTCCAGCGCGGTCAGGCGCTTAGCGCTGGCGTTAAAACGGTTTGCCAGCGTACCGAGAGAGTTATACACCGCCGCGCGTGCCGGGCCATCCGCCGGGTCACCGCTCAGCGTCGCCATCGCTTTAAACATGTCGTTTAACGAAACCGAGACGTTATCTGACTCATCTGCCAGCATGTTATCGATATCCGACAGTTGCTCCATACGCCCCGCAAGCGACGCGTAGTGAGAAAGCGAACCGCGCATTTCGTTATTGGCAAAGGCGCTGTACGCACGCTCCACACCACCGGCGCGGGCGCCGTAGCCGAAAAAGCCCTGCGCGGTAGACATGCCGCCCAGCTCGCCAATGATCAGGCTGCGACGGCTGTAGGTGCCGGACATCCCGTTGGTCAGGTTATCGCCCGTTACGCGTAATGCCGCCTGTGCAACGCTGAGGCCGCCTCTCGCCAGGTTAAATAAGTTATTCATAAGATCCGGATATTCCCTGTTTGCAGGCCCGGGTTCGCATCCGGGCCAGAAAGTTCATGTCTCTGCTTATTTCATCGGTGATGGCAAAATTTTCTAAAAAATTTTGTCGAGATCGTGTTTGTAGGCGTTTATGCCCTGCTGAATGTCGCCTTTCACCTTCTGAATAATGGTGATGAGCTTTTTGGCGTAGGCCGGATCGGTGGCGTAGCCGCCCGCCTGCAGCGCCTTCGCCCCCTGCTCCGGCGAAGCGGACTGCACCACGCCGCGATAGCGCGGGTTTTTGGTCAAAAGCGTCGCGTAGTCAGAAAGGGCATGTTCATAGGAGTCGTAGACGCGGAACGCGGCTTTCACCTTCTGCTTCACGCCGTTGATATATTCCGTGGTGGTGATCTGCGTGGTTTTGCCGCGCCAGTCTCCCGTCGCCTTAATGCCGAACAGGTTGTGGCTCGGGCTGCCGTCAGCCGCCGGGATTTCGCGTTTGCCCCAGCCCGATTCCAGCGCCGCCTGCGCCAGAATCAAATGCGGATGCAGCCCGCTCTGCTGCGCAGCCTCCTGTGCCGGACGCAGCAGGCGCGCAATAAAGGGATGCGCGCCTTCGGCGGGTTTCGCGAACGAGACGGGGGCAGGCAGGCGCAGCGGGCCCGTTGCCGGTGCGGCGGAAAGCCCCGGCCGCAGAAAATCACGCCCCGGCGTGCTCACCACCGGCTCATCGCTGTCACCACCCAGCTGGCGGACGATAAGATCGGCAAAGCCGAGCTGACCACTCCCGGCAATGTTTTGTGCGACCTGCTGGTCGTGCATGGCGGTGTACATTTCGGACGACTGGCTGCTCAGCAAATCATCTTTAAAGGTGGCATCGCGCATGCTCTTCATCATCATCTGCACGAAAATCCCCTCCATCTGCTTCGCCGCCGCCTTCAGTGCGCCGGGCGTTTGCCGCCCGGCCTCCCGCTTCAGCGTGTCCAGCGAGCGGACGTCAAACGCAGGCTGGTCGACTTTATCAAAGGCGTTCATCAGTTCACCTCCAGCTTCGCCCGCAGACAGCCGGCGTTTTTCATCGCCTGCAGGACCGACATTAGCTCGTTTGGCGTGGCGCCCAGGCTGTTCAGGGCGCGGATCACGGCGTTGAGATCGGTGCTGCTGCGCACGTGCTGTAGCGAGCCGCCGCTGTCGCGTACCGAAATATCGGTTTGCGGCACGACTACCGTTTCTCCGCCGCCAAACGGCGTATCCGGCTGGCTGATAATGTTGTTCTGCATCACCTCCACCGTCAGCGAGCCGTGAGCCACCGCGCAGGAATCCAGCGAGACGTGGCGGTTCATCACCACCGAGCCGGTGCGGGAGTTAACGATCACCTTCGCGTCCTGTACGCCGACCTTCAGCGGGATGTCCTGAATATTGGCGAGGAAGCGCACTCGGGACGGGCCGTCCGGCGGCGCGAACAGGCGCACGGTACGGGCATCCTCCGGCACCGCCGCCCCGCCGCTGTAGCGCTGATTAATGGCGTCGCTGATCTGCTGTGCCAGCGAGAAATCGGTCTCGTTAAGCTGCAGCCGCACGATGCTCTGGGTGGCGAAATCGTTCGGCACCTCCCGCTCGACGGTCGCCCCACCGCTGATGCGCCCGCCGTTAAGCTGGTTAACCTGCACGCGGCTGCCCCCCGCCTGCGCGCCTGCGCCGGAAATGAGAATGTTGCCCTGCGCAATGGCGTAGATCTGGTTATCCGCCCCTTTCAGCGGGGTCATTAACAGCGTACCGCCGCGCAGGCTTTTGGCGTTACCGACCGAGGAGACGACAATGTCCAGCTTGTCGCCAGGACGGGCAAACGCGGGCAGCTCAGCGGTTACCATCACCGCCGCGATGTTTTTCAGCTGCATATTGGTGCCCGCCGGAACGGTGATCCCCAGCTGGGAGAGCATGTTATTCAGGCTCTGGCCCGTGAACGGAGCCTGCATGGTCTGGTCGCCGGTACCGTCAAGGCCGACAATGAGGCCGTAGCCCATCAGGGAGTTCGAACGCACGCCCTGCACCGTGGCCAGATCGCGAATGCGTTCCGCGTGTACCGCTTTCGGTACCGCCAGCATCATGCCGTAGAGCAGAATGCTGAGAAAAAACAGGATAGATTCTTTTTTCATGGTCATATCAGAAAGGAGAAAGGTTCAGGAACAGACGCTGCAGCCAGCCCATGTTCTGCGCTTCGTTGATGTAGCCGTTGCCGACGTACTCAATGCGGGCATCCGCCACCTGGGTGGACGGTACGGTGTTACTGCCGCTGATGGTGCGCGGGTTCACCACCCCGGAGAAGCGGATAAACTCGGTGCCCTGGTTGATGGCGATCTGTTTTTCGCCCACCACGCCCAGGTTGCCGTTAGGCAGCAGCTCTTTGACGGTCACGGTGATGGTGCCGGTGAAGGTGTTGCGCGCCGCCGCACCGCCTTTGCCGGTAAAATCATTTTTCCCTTCGGCTTCAAAATCAGCCTTGCCGTCGCCGAGCCAGCTGTTGAGTTTGGTCGGTACCGCAATCAGCCCCATCCCGGCCGATCCATTACGGTTGGCACTGGCGGAGGAACTTTTGCTGGCGCTCACGTTCTCCTGCAGCAGGATCGTCAGCGTATCACCCACGTTACGCGGGCGGCGGTCTTCGAACATTGGCTGATAGCCGTAGTTCATTCCCTGCCCTGCCTGAAACAGTGAGCCGCCGGTCGCTGCCGGTGCCATCGGTAATGGTGTTGCCGTTGTCGGGCCTTCAACAAGGGGCTTTTGCATGATGTGCGCGCAGCCGCCAAGCAGCAGCGTACTCGCCAGCAGCGCGCCACGTAGCGCGACGGCCGGGTTTTGCATAAAAAGTATGTTCATTTCAGTGTCGATAAAAAGTCTGGCCGCGTGAACGGCCAGAGAGAGGACATTACAGCTGAGAGAGGCGCTGCAGCATCTGGTCAGATGCCGAGACCGCTTTGCTGTTGATTTCGTAAGCGCGCTGCACCTGAATCATGGTCACCAGCTCTTCCGCCACGTTGACGTTGGAGATTTCCACGTAGCTCTGCTTGAGCGTACCGGCGCTCTCCATGCCCGGATTCAGCTCGTTCGGCGCCCCGGAGGACTGCGTCTCTTTGTAGAGATTGCCGCCAACGCTTTCGAGCCCGGCGTTATTGACGAAGGTGGTCAGCGTCAGCTGACCAATCTGCTGCTCTTCCGCCTGACTCGGGATTTTCACGCTGACGATACCGTCGCTGCCAATCGTCAGTTTTTGCGCATCCTGAGGAATAACGATACCCGGCTGAATGGGATAGCCTTCGGCATTCACCAGCTGTCCATCCGGGCTTTTGCCGAAATGACCGTCACGGGTGTAGGCCGTGCTGCCGTCCGGCATCTGCACCTGGAAAAAACCTTCCCCTTCGATGGCCACGTCATACTCATCGCCGGTCTGATTCATGCCGCCCTGCGTGTGGACACGCTGCGTGGAAACCGGACGCACGCCGGTCCCGAGCTGCAACCCGCTCGGCAGGGTGTTCTGCTCCGTCGACTGTGCGCCAGGCTGGCGCATGTTCTGATAGAGCAGATCCTGGAACACGGCGCGCTGACGCTTAAAGCCGTTGGTGTTGACGTTCGCCAGGTTGTTGGAGATGACGTCCATATTGAGCTGCTGTGCTTCCAGCCCGGTTTTTGCGATCCATAAAGAACGAATCATGTTGTGACTCCTTGGCGCGGCGTTAGCTCACGCTTAATAGCTGGTTAGCCTTCTGGGCGTTCTCGTCGGCGGTGCGGATCACCTTCATGTTCATGTCGAAGCCGCGAGAGTTGGCAATCATCGCCGTCATGGCCTGCACCGGACTGACGTTGCTGCCTTCGATGGCCTCCGGCGTCAGACGCAGGGTTTCATCCTGCGCCAGCGCGTCGCCGCCCGCCGTGCGAAACAGCCCGTCGTCGCCGTGAATCAGGCTGTTCATGTCGGCATTGACCAGCTTCAGACGACCGACCGGTACCAGCGCCGTGGGGTCATCCCCCATGCCGAGCGCCGAGACGGTACCGTCGCTGCCGATGGTGACATGGGACTGCGGCGGCACTTCCAGCGGCCCGCCGTCGCCCATCAGGGGACGACCGTTGACGCTCAGCGCCCCGTCCTGATCCACCTCAATGGCGCCGTTGCGGGTGTAGCCTTCGCTGCCGTCGTCTATGGACACGGCCAGCCAGCCGTTCTGCGGCAGCGCCACGTCCAGACTGCGGCCGGTGTGGGTGATCGGCCCCATGGTGGTGTCATGAAACGGGGTCGACTCCGCCACCAGGGCGCGGGTACGCAGGGTCTCCCCTTCAATGGGCACCGAGCGGAACGCCGCCAGCTGGGAACGGAAACCTGCCGTAGAGCTGTTCGCCAGATTGTTTGAGGTGACCGCCTGGCGGTTGAGCGCCGCATTCGCGGCACTCATGGCGGTATAAATAGCGCGATCCATCATTCCGCCTTAGCGCAGGTTAACCAGCGTCTGCAGAACTTCAGACTGGGTTTTAATGGTTTGCGAGTTGGACTGATAGTTGCGCTGGTAGACGATCATGTTGACCATTTCGTCGCCCAGGTTAACGTTGGAGGACTCCAGCATCCCGCCGCTGATATCACCGAAGCTGCCGGTGCCGGAGGTGCCGAGGAACGGCTGGCCGGACTGCGCGGTTTCTGCCCACAGGTTGTTGCCCTGCTGCGCCAGACCGCCGACGTTAGCGAAATCTGCCAGCACCACCTGCGCCACGGTCTGACGCTTGCCGTTGCTGTAGATAGCGATCACTTCACCGGTGTCGCTCACTTCATAGTTGTTGAATTTACCCGGCGCCTGACCGTCGATTTCGTCCAGCATCACCTGGGTATCGCTGGCATTTTGGGTAATATCCAGATCCAGATTCATATTCAGCGGCGCAGACCCGTTGTAACCCAACCCTTTGATGTTCAATGACACCGGCGCGGTAAGCTTGCCGTCGGTACCAAATCTAATCGTCGCTGTGGTCCATTCATCATCTGGTGCAGCGCCTGGTGCGGTCGAATCCTGGGCATGCACCTCCCACTCCCCATCACCGGTATGCACGTAGTACACCTTGATAGCATGCTTATTACCCAGGCTGTCGGTGGCGGTCACTTCACTCACATAGTTGTAGGTATCTGCATCGTCAGCATCAAAGTCTTCGGTGATAATTTTGTCATCGGACTTCAGGTTGCCGGTCACGGACCCTTTCGTCGATGCCGCTGGCGGCATATCGTCCTTTGGAATGCGGATCGGCCCCACCTGAGCGCCAGGGTTAATCACCCCGTCCGTCGCCTGATAGCCCGTTAAAAACATGCCGTTTGTTTTGTTGACGATAAACCCGTTCTTGTCCTGCTCGAACTGGCCGTTACGGCCATAGAAGACACTACCCGCTTCGTCGACCATACGGAAAAAGCCCCGTTCAGAGATCCCCATATCCAGTGCGGAGCTGCCGTTCATCAAGCCGCCGTCACCAAAATTCTGGTCAACGCCCGCAACCTGTACCCCCATCCCCGTTGAACCGGCAAAAATGTCGGCGAAGGAGACAGAGCCTGCTTTAAACCCTACCGTCTGAGAGTTGGCGATGTTATTACCCACCACATCCAGCGCTTTTGCAGCGGCACTGAGACCGCTAAGACCTTGTGAAAAACCCATAATTAATTTCCAGAAGTAAGATTATTTTTGAATAACGAACACTTTGCTCATCGGGATTGGATCGTGTTCCGAGAGATGCAGAATCGGCCCGCTCGGATCCATCGTGACGCCCTGTACCTGCTCCTGAACCAGACCAATCACTTCCGGCTTATCACCTTCCGGGTTCGAGGCTTCAAAGCTGATGGTGTATTCCCCGTCGCGCGGCGGCGCAGCCGGTTTGAACTCTTTGAGATCGTCAAGATTGAAGGTATTCATCCCCTGCTTAACGTTCTTCAGCTGGGCGGTGTAGGCATTCCCTTCGCTGTCTTCCAGCGTGACCGTCACCGTCTCGGCATCGCCCGTCAGCGCAAAGTTGAAATCATCCGAATTGCCCGGGATCTCCACCCCTTCCTGCATGATGCCGATACCCGATTCACCGAAGGAGACCTTCGCCTCGCCCTCAATCAGCACGCTGCGCCCTACCCAGGAGGAGGCGCTCATGCTGCCGAGCTGAATCATCATGGCCTGCACGCCCGCCACCGAGGTGTTGAGCTTCTCGACCCCGGCCGCCATGTTGAACTGCGCCAGTTGGGAAGTGAGCTGGTTGTTGTCCATGGGGTTGGTGGGATCCTGGTTTTTCATCTGTGCCACCAGCAGGGTCATAAACTGGTTTGACAGATCGGCCGCACTGCTGCCCGTGCCGTTGCTGCCGGAGCCGTTGTTGTTGTTAATCGAAGAGACCGCCATACGCGTCCTTACTGACCAAGGGTTAATGTTTTCAGCATCAGGCTCTTGGCGGAATTCATCACTTCCACGTTGGCCTGGTAGCTGCGGGAGGCCGAAATGGTATTCACCATCTCGTTCATGACGTTGACGTTTGGCATCCGCACGTAGCCCTGTTCGTCGGCCATGGGATTACCCGGCTCGTAGACCAGACGATCCGGCGCGCTGCTTTCCACCACGTCAGTCACCTGTACACCGCCGATCTCCTGGCCGACCGTGTTGTCGACGCTGAAGACGACCTGACGAGCGCGATACGGCTGACCGTCCGGCCCCGCCACGCTGTCGGCGTTCGCCATATTGCTGGCGCTGACGTTGAGGCGTCGGGACTGGGCGGCCATCGCCGACCCTGAAATATCAAATACGCTAAAAAGCGACATCGCTTATTACCCCTGACTGAGCACAGTCATCATTTTCTTAATATCCGCGCCCAGGAACGTCAGTCCTGACTGATATTTCACGGCGTTATCCGCAAAATTGACGCGCTCACGATCCATATCCACGGTATTACCGTCGGCACTCGGTTGATCCGGTATGCGATAAAGCAGCTGACTGTCGTCCAGCGGCATCGCTTTTCCTTCAATATGTCGGTTTGACGTTAATGACAGGGATACGGGAGATTTCGCCTGAGCATTATTTTCCATAGCGCTTTTTAACTGCTGAGGAAAATCGATATCTCGCGCCTGGTAGCCAGGCGTGTCGGCATTCGCGATATTCGAAGCCAGAATATCCTGACGGCGCGAAAGTAAACCTAACGCTTGCTGTTGAAAGCGAAAGGCGTCATCGAGTTTATTCATGACGTGAGGCTCCTGCCTTGCATAATTTTAAACTGCGATAGTGTAGTCAGCGCGGATGAATTATCACACTGCAAAGACCCGTCACAAATAAGCCTATTTAGGGAAATAGAAAGAGATAATATTTCGTTAAAAAAACGATGAATTTAAATGCCGTCAAAAGTGTCATTATTTAAGACAATAAAACCCCTGCCACTGCGTATATAATTTCGCCATCTCAATTTTTTCTATAAAGGCAATACGATGAAGTTTCCGTTATTCCGCGCGGCGGTTGCCGTATTACTCTGTTCGGCCACGGCTGCCGCCAGCGTACCGTCAACCCCTACGGCAAAGCAGCGCCTGATGCTGAAGCTCGATGCAGTGATTAAGCAGCCAGAAGACGGTAACGACATCGTACGCACCGCCACCCTGCTTGCCACCCCCACCCAACTGGCATCGGTGTGTGATAACCCGGAACTGAGCCTGGTGGGACGCGACAGCCGTCTCACCGGCAAGCGCACGGTGCTGGCCCAGTGCGGCGCCCGTCGTCACTTCCTGCCGGTACGCATCAGCGCCCAGGGCACGTGGTGGATTGCCAGCCAGAGCCTGCCCGGCGGCGCGATTGTCCAGCGCAGCGACATCGAGCCGGTGACCGGGATGCTGGACAACCAGCCTGGCGGCTTAATCTTCAACGCTGACGAGATCGTCGGCCAGCGCCTGACGCGCGCCATTACGGCCGGAAAACCGCTTCTGGAAAACCAGCTCCGCCAGCAGTGGCGGCTGCGCGCCGGGCAGACGGTTGACCTGGTCACCACCGGCGCGGGCTTTCGTATCCGCAGCCAGGGGAAGGCGCTGAACAACGCCGCCATTGATGACACGCTGAAGGTCAAAACCGCGGGCGGGCGCACCGTGAGCGGAAAAGTGGATGCCGACGGCCAGGTCCTGATTATTTCGCAACAATAAATTTTAGGTTTTCTGTGAACCACCGATGAAAGAAACATAGGTCACATAAAACGATTACCTGCGAGGACAACCATGAGCATTAACAGCAGCCAGAACACCGCCCCGATTGCGAAAATCGCCCCGACGCACGAGGTGCGCCACCGTAATCAGGCACAGGAAAACGGCGTTGTAGAAAAACACACCCAAAAGAGCGACACCACCGACGTTACCCTGAGCGCCCTGACGAAAAAGATCCAGACCGACGACAGCCGCGACGTGGATCACGTGCGCGTTGCCGAACTTCGCGCCGCGCTTGCGGCAGGTACCCTGCGCATTGAGCCTGAGAAAATTGCTCAGGCCATGGTGCAGGACATGTTCCAGTTTTAATTGTTGGCAGAACCGTTATGGATAAGCTTTACCCAATACTCACGCAGATGAAAACGTCTCTGGATGAACTGGAGGCGATCATGATTGAAGAGGTCAATCAGCTCAACCGTGCGCAGATCAACCCGGTTTCGCTGCAGGTGCTGGCCGATAACAAAAGCCAGCTGCTGTCGACCATTCAGTATTACGACGACATGCGCCGCCAGCAGGAGCAGCAGTGCTCAACGGAGGCCCCTTATTCTGGCCTGGGTAAGCTGTTTTCAAGCTGGCAGCAGGTCAGCGAAAAAGTGCGCAATTCCAGGGCGCTGAACCAGCAGGTGGAATCCCTGTTGCAGAGCCATATGAAAAAAAATCAGCATATTCAGAAAGCCATCGACCACGTGGGCAACGTGAATTCGCTTTACGGTCCGGCGGGGGAATCCAGCGTGATGCCTTCCGGTCGTAAATACAACATCAGTATCTGATCGTTCCTGTCTGCGTTGTCCTCTTTTGCCCGCCTTTGGCGGGCTTTTTTTTATCGTAATCCCCTCTCCCCAAAGTGTACGGTCCGGGTCGCCAAGGCGGCGGCGATTGAGCCGCCATGGCACGTTCACTGGTCATGTCGTTACAGAGTAGCAAGGAACGTAAAGTGAACGGAATCACCTCCAGAGCCGTATGTTCCCCCTCACCCCAGCCCTCTCCCTCAAGGGAGAGGGGGTCGTCCGTGCTGGCATTAGTCTCAGCCCCAAAAGGGAGAAGGATGAGAAGACGGTTCGGAACAGTCCCCTCTCCCTTTTGGGGAGAGGGTTAGGGTGAGGGGAAGATTTTTAAACCGCGGTATACGCTTTTGCGGAGGCGCTGGATTTGCGCAGGGAGGAAAGTTCGGTGCTGATCGCGTTCAGGCGGTTCTGAATCTCTCCGGTCAATAACGCATCGTGCTCTAACAGTTTTGCCAGCCGGGCGCTGACCTGCTTTTTATTGCGCTGCGCCAGCTGAGGCAAGTCGATCTCACACAGGGTTCTCATCCCCATGGAATAGGCGACAGATTCGTCCAGAAACGCGTCCCACTCCCCGTCTTCGGCCTGCTGGCGCAGTTTGGCATTGCTCGCCAGCAGCTCCTCAATGAGCATCATCACGTCGTTATCCATGTTTCACCTGCTTTTGCTGTGAGCTGATAAGCTGCCAGGTTTCCGACATGTCGGTCATCAGCGAGATAAGATGCGGCAGATGTTCACCCGATTTATTCAGGTTCGCCTCCAGCAGCGTGCGGGAGATGTATTCGTACAGGCTCTCCAGCTCTTCTGCAATCTTCCCGCCTTTTTCGTGATCCAGCCCGGCGCGCAGGCCGTTGTCGATAATGTTAATGGCGCGGGAGATCATCTCGCCGCGGCGCGCGATATTGCCGGTCTGGAAGTAGATTTCGGCACGCTTCATGGCGTTAATCGCCCCGTCATAGAGCAGGACGATCAGCTGGTGCGGCGTTGCGCCGCTTATCTGACTGTCCAGAGAGACAGCGGTGTAGGCACTGTTGCCCGTTTTGGTGTACATCGTCAAATCCTGCCGGGCAGCGACCTGCCCGGATTGTTAAGAATTCATTAACTCCGCCAGCGACTGCTGCAGACGGGTACTCATGTTATTCATATCGTTCATCGCCTTATCGAGACGCTGATACTCTTTTTCCCGGCGCAGCATGGTCTCTTCAATACGTCTTTCGACGGCGGTGATCTGCTTGCCGATGCGCTTTTCCTGTTCACGCAGGGATTCCAGCGCGGTTTCGATCACGCCGTCCTCCTTCTTGACCGCGTCTTTATCGCCAAGATAGGTATTGAAGATCCCTTCCATGCGATCCTTAATTCCCTCTTTGCCAGCCTTACCGAGGAACAACGCCTCCACCGCTTTCGTGTTGTCCTTCAGGGCGGCATCAAGCTTTTTGTTGTCGATCGTAAGCGTGCCCAGCGTGCCGGTACGTTCATCGCCGATTTTGCCATCAAAGGTCACGGTAATACCGATACTCCCCAGAGACTGGATCACCTCATCGGCATCAGGGTATTGACCGCTAACGGTGGCTTTCAACTGGCTCGTCAAACGACGCAAGGTACCGTCGCTAAACAACGAACCGTTGGTCGGATCGGGCTGAGCAATTGCGTCCGAACTGCTGTCACGGTCGGGAGCAGTGTATTTGGTGGCACTGGCCACCGTGCTGAGGTAGCTGTTGTAGTTCTTGACGAACTCTTCAATCAGCGTTTTCACCTTTGAGGTATCTTCGGTGATGGTGAGGGATTCGGTTTTGTAGCTGGCTGGGTCTGTGGGATCAGTAAGTTCCGATACTTCTCGCAGTTCGAGCGTCACGCCAGTGATCAAATCATTTATGGTATTAGAACTTCGGATGATGGGATCCGGTTTCCCATTCAGAAAAATTTCGGCATTTTGGGGAGGCGTTTCATCAACCGCATTTTCGAGCTTATTCTTTAAATCAGCGTTGCCTTCCACTGTGATAGCCATTTCACCGGCGTCACCGGTTTTTTTAGACGTCAGCACCAGCTTGTGCTCCCTGTCCCCAATGGTTATCACTTCCGCAACGACATCGCCTTTCTGCTCATTGATCTTTTTGGCAATCTGATCGAGCGAGGTTTCGTCACTCGCTAAGTTCAATTCCAGTGGTTTTTCACCTTCTTTCAGGGTGATTTTGACTTTTGCGCTACTGGAACCAATCAGGCCATCACGCGAAGTATTCTCCACCGCAAGCTGATGGGCTTTCGCCAGTTGTTTAACCGCAATGGAATAGCTATTGGGAATAGCCCCTTTTCCTGCCGTCGCCTTAAAGGTTTTGTTGTCGCTGACGCTGACGCCGTTAAACCCTTCCTCTTCCAGCTTGCCGAGATTATCTTTTAGCGTGCTGAGCGAGCTGGAAATAGAGCCCCAGGCAGAAATCTGCCCTTTATAGGTGCTCTGTTTCTGCAGATACGGGTTTAATTTTTGGGAAATGCCCTTGCGCTCGTCCGCCAGCCACTGGTCAAACGGCAGCCCGGAGCCGACGCCTAAAAAGTTAGTTGCAGCCATAATCATTGTTCCTGTTGAAATAAGTTAGCCTGACACTCTTTCTATCGGGTAATAGAGAAGGAAGTTTAATTTTTCATATATACGGCAACAACGCTGCGGCATGCACAAATCATTTTTATGCGCTTATTAGCCGATTGCTATGGGCTATTTGTTTAAATGCGCACATAACTGCACGCAATTCATGGCTTGATAAAAAAAATTAAAAAATAATTTAGCCAATATTATTTCCTCCCGATGAAGTAAGTATGCGCATCAACGAACGCATATTACTTACAGTCGTTACAACTTAGAAGGATATAACAATGGCACAGGTCATTAATACCAACGCGCTGAGCCTGATGGCTCAGAACAACCTGAACAAATCTCAGAGCCAGCTGGGTACGGCAATTCAGCGTCTCTCTTCCGGTATGCGTATCAACAGCGCAAAAGACGATGCGGCAGGTCTGGCGATTTCTAACCGCTTCACTTCCTCTATCCGCGGTATGACCCAGGCGGCGCGTAACGCCAACGACGGTATCTCCCTGGCGCAGACCACCGAAGGCGCGCTGGAAGAAGTGACCGAAAACATGCAGCGTATCCGTGAGCTGACGGTGCAGGCGAAAAACGGCACCAACTCCGCAAGCGACCTGGACTCCATCAAGAAAGAGATCGGTACCCGTCTGGAAGAAATTGGCCGCGTAGCGGAAACCACTAACTTCAACGGCGTCAAAGTGTTCGACGGCTCTAAAGAAAATATCACCATTCAGATCGGTGATAAGGACGAAGATACTATCGATATCAAGCTGAGCAAGCTGGATATGGAAACGTTGGGTCTGGACGAGTTCATGGCCGACTTTGCGGGTATTGGTATTACAGTGAGTGGCGCGGGCATTACCGAAGCGAGCCAGTTTGAAGGTCAGGGGAAAGATGCTCCTGCCGATACAGAGTTTGAAGCTACCAAACTTGGTGTTCCTGGTGCTGACGCTTCAACAGCGAAATATAAAATGGTATCAGCAGATCGTGACAAAATCATTGCCGCAGCGGACGATGTTACTGGTACCGCTGCACAGAAGAAAGTCATCACTTACGAAGAAGAGGGAACGATCCGCTTCTTCGTTGCCAATGAAACAACAAATGAAGTACAGGAAGTTACACTTGACTTAAAAATCACTGCTGGTCCTCCTGAAAAAGTTGAATTCAACACCGATCCAGCTAAAGGTGATTTACTGGGCGCCGCAGATGCAGACATGCTTCTGAAGGGCCCAACTAGCCTCGGCGACACTAAGCGTATTAGAGCAGGCGATACCATCAACGCTGACGGCGCAGATATTACCCTTGATAAAGCTATGCTGGAGGCTATTTCTACAGACGTGTTCGGCGCTGACCTCGCGACCTCTGGAATGAAAATGTACTCCGTATCGGGTGCAGCGGCAGACACCTTCTACGCAATGGATAACACTGGTAAGGTTATGGAGTTCCAGCTGGATAACACCGGAGCAGTAACCGGTGTACCTGCTGAAGCCCGTAATGCAGATGCTGATTTCATCGCGAAAGAATCCAGCCGACTGGCTTCCGAAGACCTGCTGGAACGACTGGATAATGCACTGACCACCGTTGCAGACTTCCGTGCCGACCTGGGTGCCGTTCAGAACCGTTTCAGCTCCATCATTGCGAACCTGAACACCAACATCATCAACACCACCGAAGCGCGCTCCCGTATTCAGGACGCCGACTTCTCTGTTGAAGTGTCTGCCATGAGCCGTGCAAACATCCTGCAGCAGGCAGGTGTGTCCGTACTGGCTCAGGCCAACCAGGTTCCGCAGAACGTGCTGTCCCTGCTGCGTTAATCCGTAACAAACCACCTTACATTATCATTACGCGCGTGCCTCACGCGCGGTTGCCCTCCCTGGTGGAGGGCTTTTTTACGTCTGCGGTTTTCTCAGCGTGATGTGAGGTAAGGCTCCTTCACGAACTCTGCAATCAGATACACCATATCGTGCAGTAATCCCCTTAACGATTGAGCCACACTCTGTGGAAGGGTATTCCCCAGTATCGCCTGCGCCAGAGCTTGCGCATAATTAACCGATGTGGCCGTATCCTGCCAGCTATCAGGCATACAGGACTTCGTGGCTTCACCTGCAATAAGTTGTTCTATCAAATGCGGTGGCAGGTCGTCGTCACACAGTCGTTCCAGCACCCCAAGGGCATGGAGTAAGCGTCCGCATAATGCATTGCGTTCGTTCATATCAGCCACCTCAAACAGATCGGCAGTGGCCGGGAGTGGTAGCCCGATGAGGTGTTGAATAAAGTTATCGTGTGAAGATGAATGAGAGAGAGTGGACAGGATTGCGAGGCGCCTTCCAGATCCTCGCCGGGTGGCGGCGATTGAGCTGCCATGGCACGTCCACTGGTCATGTCGTTACTGAGTAGCAAGGGACATAAAGTGAACGGAATGACCACCAGAGCCGTATGTTCCCCCTCACCCCAGCCCTCTCCCTCAAGGGAGAGGGGGTCGTCCGTGCCGGCATTATTTTGTGGGGAACCCGTAGGCCCGTGCAAGCGCAGCGCCGCCGGGCAATTCTCACAGAGGATACCGAATCAAACCTTAAACCGCTTCACCACGCTTTCCAGCTCTGCGGCCTGCTCCTCCATCGCCCTCGCCGTCGTCGACACGTCCGCCACCAGCGTGGCGTTCTGCTGGGTCGCGCCTTCAAGCTGACAGACCGCCACGTTAACCTGCTCAATACCGACGCTCTGCTCGCGGCTGGCGGTTTTGACCTGCTCCATCAGGGCAGAAACCTCGTGTACGGAGCCCACCAGCGTATTCATGGTTTCCCCTGCCTGCTGCACCAGACGGCTACCGTCCTGCACGCCCGTTACCGCGTCGTTAATCAGCTGGCGGATCTCTTTCGCAGAGCTGGCAGAGCGCAGGGCCAGGCTTCGCACCTCGGATGCCACCACGGCGAAGCCGCGTCCCTGCTCGCCTGCGCGCGCGGCTTCAACCGCCGCATTCAGGGCCAGGATATTGGTCTGATACGCAATACCGTCGATCACCCCGACGATGTCGGTAACGCGTAACGATGACGCTTCGATATGATTCATCTTCTCCACCGCGGCATTCATCAGCGTCGCACCCTGTTGCGCCACCGTGGCCGCCTGCGTGGCAAGCCTGTCGGCATGTTCCGCGTTGTCCGCGTTATTACCCACGATGCCGGCAATCTGTTCCATCGACGCCGCCGTCTGCGTCAGGGAGGCGGACTGCTCTTCGGTGCGTGACGAAAGCGCCACATTGCCGTTTGCAATCTCATGGGATGCCGCCGCAATCGTGCGCGTGCTCGCCCCCACCTGCTGTAACAACCCCTGCAGATAACGCATAAACGTATTCACGCTGACGGCGATGGCGTTCAGTTCCCGGGTGCGGCTCTCCGGCAGACGGAGGGTCAGATCGGCCCCGCCAGCAGATAGCGTGGCAAGACGATCGCTCACGGTCAGGAGATTGCGCATCATAAAACGCACGGTCAGGATCATTGCGCCACCCAGTAACAGCAGCAGCGGGATCTGTACCGTCCCCAGGCGCACCAGGATAGAGCGGGACTGCTGGGTTAGCAGGTGACTTGGGGTGTCGGTTGCCACAAACCACGGGCTGCCGGCAATGGGAGAGACAAAGATGGTGTGTTCGCCATCGTCGGCGTCGTAGGTCTGCTCGCTGTAGCCGCCGCTGGACTGCGCCAGCATCGCCTGCAGAATGGCGATCTCGTGTCCGGGCAGGTCATTAATATTTGTCAGTTGCGGCGTGGTGTCGGTGGCGCGGCTGTAACCAATAATTTTGCCATTGGCCTCGACAATCAGCACGCCGCCCTGCAGAGGCTCCGCTATCTTGCGCGCAAGCTCATTAAAGAAGCCCAGCGTGACGTCCAGCGTTGCCACGCCCCACAGCTGACCGTCGCGCCAGAGAGGCATCGCACAGTTGGTTCTCGGCTGCGGGCTGGCGGCGTCCATATAGGCATCAGCCCAGACGCACTCTCCTTTTGCAGCACGCATTCCTGCCTTAAACCACGGTTGTTGCCAGTACGCGGGCGCATCCGGCTGATTCCACGTGGTGTTCAGCTGGAGCTGGTTCTGCTTGTCTCTGGCATAAAAGGTGCTGTGTTTCTCGATTCCCGGCTCGCGCATTCCCGGCAGCGGCCATACGCCGCCGCCAAAAAGGGTGCTGTCACCGTTCTGGTTAACCAGCGCGGGAAGCAGACGGTCTATTTGCGCGCTGTCGAGCTGCGCCACGGTCTCCGTCAGCCCGCGCTGTTGAGCCTGTACGCGCGACATCAGCTGCGTCACGGCGGCGGTTTGCTCGTTGATTTGATAGTGCACGCGCTGGTACTCGTCTTTCAGCAAGGCAGGCGCAATGAAATGCATTACAACCCACAGGGTCAGGGCAGTCAGTAAGATAAAGAAAGCAGAGACCAGCAATATGGCTCTGCTTTGAAGGGACGAAAACATAATAATGAACTCTGTAATAATGTATTAAACGGACGGGCTGCCCGCGCGCTGAAGTAAGGTATTCGCGACCGTATAGACCTCTTCAATCAGCACGCTGTTGTTATGTGCCACCGACGGTGCGCCGCTCTGCGCCTGCATCATGGCGTCTTCAATCAACGCCCGTAGCTCTTTTGAGGAGCGTGCACAGCGGCTGGCCAGGTTACGCGACTCCACGGCAAAGACGCCCTCTTCGTGATGCAACGAATAGCTGTATGCCCGGCTGGCAAGCTGAACCAGCGCCCCGCTGCTGTCGGCAATGCTTAACGCCGCGTCGTGCAGGGTGTTCATCGCCTGGACCACGCCCGTAGCACTTTCGCTCAGGGTTGCCAGCAGGTTCGCGTTGGCCTCCGGGATCCATAACAAGCGTTCGTTCTCCTGGGCAATGGCGGTGGCGGCACGGGCAATCACGCTGACCTGCTCCCCCACCTCCTGCATCAGCGGCGGCAGAAAGGCCCCGTGTTCAGATTTCAGCTGTGACGGGAGTTCTTCGTTAAGGCGGGATAGGTGCAGGTTGAGGCTGCGCAGCAGCGTCAGGGTGGAGACCAGCAGCAGCGCGGCCAGCGGCCACGGTTTATGCAGGAGAATGCCAGGACGTTCACCCATGCGGCGGGTCGGGACGTCAATGGCCAGCAGCCAGGTGGTGGCGGCAATGGGGATCACCACCAGAGTATGCTCGCCGCTGGCGCTGCGAAAACAGGTATGACGCAGCCCCTCGCCCGACTGCGACAGCAGCGAGCGCAGCGGCACCGCCATCGGCAGGTCGGTATCGTTCAGCGACTGCACGTTCGGCGCCCCGGCGGCATCGCCAATGATGCGGCCGGTATCTTCCACAATCCAGACGCGACCGCCGAGACGCTCCCCCATCTCTTTGACCAGCGCATTGAAGAACTGTCGGCTGGACCCGCTCTCCTCCGCGATATCCGTGTCGCCGGGGGCACTTTTATCCAGCGCAAAGCTTTTGAGGGTGACCACGCTTTCGGTCATTGAGCGCTGCTGCGCTTCAACCCGATCGAGCTGCTCCCGCAGCTGAGAGGCCAGGGCATCGACCTGCGAGCGCAGACGCTGCCCCTCGGTGCGAATAAACCAGGGCATTAACCCGGACTGCACCAGAATAAGTAAGGTAATAAAAATAATGACCAGTATGACGGTAAAAACCATGACTTTAGCGCCTGTTCTTTTACGGCAGCACAACGCTGCCACTACAGGACGCTATTTTATTATGCAGGGGTCAGGAAATATGCTCTTCAAACCGTTGATAACCGCGCACTTCTGTTATCCCTCAACAAAAACAATCTTGCGCACGTTCTGCCAGCGTTTAACCAGCCAGCCATCGAGGCTGTAGAGCGTTCCGCCCCAGGTGATGAGCAGCAGGCACAGCACCATATACAGCGTCTCGGGCAGATAAAAGAGCCAGCTCAGCCACGCCATCAGATTCAGCCCCTGAGGAATGGTGTAGATACCGATCGTCACCAGCGCCACGGTGCTGATAATGCACAAAATCAGCGCGCTCAGGCGGGTGAACAGCCCCAGCGTCAGCAGCAAGCCCATGGTGCATTCCAGGAAAGCCACCACCACCGCCATGAGCGCCGGGAACGGGATCCCCGCGTCGGTCATGGTATCCACCATCAGCAGCTGGTTTTCGGGCACAAATAATTTATTAAACCCGGCAGTAAAGAAAAATATGCCGAGCACCAGGCGACAGAGTAAAACCGGAAACATGGCCGGGGCATCAGACGTGTGTAAAAAACCTTTTAGCGTTAACATCAATCTTCCTTGTTAATAAAGACAGTAGAGCAAATTCAATAAGTTGTATTTTAATCAGTATAAATTGCCCTCCCCCGTTGGCAACCGTTCGTACGGCCTCCTCCACAAAATTAATAACTTTATTTACATTAATTTATATTAAGTCGATGTGTTTATTGCGTGTCATTATCAATAACAGACGATAAATAACCTTATTTAATCTGTGGTCGTTATTACTTTATAGTTGCAAAAAGATGAAGTAAGACATAAAAAGCATGTCGCTCTGGTCATCCGCTAGCAATAAAGTGTGTTCGTAACTATTAATTACAAGAGCCAGAAGCGATATCCATTACACCAGAAGAATCATATAATTATGCTTAACAACATCGCGATTGGAACGTCAGTGACGCTGGATCTTCAGGCGCGCATCCTTGCCCGCCAGGACGGAGAAGAAACGGTCACCCTGCCGCAAAGTGCCTGTCTGTGTCTCGCCGCTCTGGTCGAGGCACAGGGCGAGGTGCTTTCACAGGAACAGCTGATGGAGATTGGCTGGCGTAGCGCGGGCGTCGAAGTGACCGAAAACAGCGTGCGTGTGATGATCACCAAACTGCGTCGCGCCCTGGCGCAGCTGGACGTACAGGAGAGCATCACCCTGGTCGCCGTCACGCGCAGCGGCTACCGCCTGCTGGTGCGGGAAGCTGACAGTGAGCCGCCTGCGCTGGAGAAGCCGCAGCCTGAACCGGCAAACGCGTCTCCCGTTACCCCTCCCCGCCCCCGCACCGGGTTAAAACCGAAGGTGTTCGCCGCCCTGGGCGGTCTGCTTACCGGCCTGGTTATCGCCCTGGTGCTGCGCAGCGTGTTGGATTTCAGCCCCCAGCCGCTGCACTTCGTGCGCTGGAGTGGCCCCGGCATCCCACCGGGGTCAGAGGTGATGGTGCAAAGTGACAAGCAGTCACAGCGGGACCTGATTACCGCCACGCTGCAAACCTATACCCGCCACGTGCTGGACAGGCGTCCCGGCGAAAAGCCCGCCGCCGTGCTGTACGTGACCACCGGGTCAGAAAAAATGAGTAAGTTCCAGGGACTTATTGCCTGCCAACAACCCTTTAAGGATGCCGGGAATGACTGCGAATCGTTCTATTTTCGCCATTATTAAATCACCGCTGACCCTGCTGTTTATCGGCGGGCTGGCGGTCGGGCTCGGGGGGATCGCGCTGTACGACTTTTCCACCGCGCCGCATAAAAAGGTCTGCGTTGCGCCGACCTCTTACTACACCATTGAGGACGACAACAACGCCACGCTGACACGCGGGATCTACCGCTCTTATCGCGACGGTCTGTTCAATGGTCACACGACCTACATTGGCGGCATCAGCCACTTTAAAGACGGCATACTGGCGGGACGTCCGACGTCGGTGAACCGCGAGGTACGCTATGACGTGGATTTCTCCGGCAAGCGTGTTCATCTGAACGTCACCAGCCAGCATCGCAAGCTGGGCGATCAAAGCACCGACCAGGACGTCAGGGATTATATCTTCCCGCAGATCGCGCCGGGTGAAGTGGCAACGAGTACCCTTTATCTGCTGGACGACAAAGTGCTGGCATCCGGGACGGAGACCGTCGCCCGCATCGCCTGCATGAACTGAACGGCTATACCAGCGCCTGAATCAGACCCTCCAGGGTGTCAAACCCGAGGGTCATCAGGCGTTCAAAGAACGGAGCCAGCGTCTCGGCGATCAGGAACAGGGCCAGCATGCCAAAGGTGAGCGTCAGCGGGAAGCCAATCACGAAGATGGAAAGCTGCGGCGTCAGGCGGTTTAACAGCCCGAGAATAAAGTTAATGCACAGCAGCAGGGCAATGACCGGTAGACCCAGTAATAACCCCTGACTGAAGATCATCCCCGCATGGGTCACCAGATAGAGAAACCCTCCCGCATGCAGCGGTGTGCCATCAACCGGCAGCGCCTGAAACGTCTCCGCCAGCAGCGCCAGCAGCCAGAGATGACCGTTGAACGCCAGGAACAGCAGGGTCACCAGCAGGTTAAGAAAGCGGGAAATCACCGGGCTGTTGCCCGCACCGGGGTCAAAGAAGGTGGCGAACGATAATCCCATCTGCATGCCGATAATTTCGCCAGACATGCGCACGGCGGCAAACAGCAGTTGCAGCGTCAGCCCCATCGCCGCGCCGATAATCACCTGCTTCGCCAGCACCCAGACGCCTTCCCAGGAATAAAGGCCCACCTGTGCATCGGGCAGCGTACCACCAATCAGGATCGCCGTCAGCAGCGCCAGACAGGCGCGCAGCCGGGCATTCACCGCCTTCTCACCGAATATCGGCGCGACGTGCAGCAGCGCGCCGATGCGTACCATAATAAAAAAATAGTGGCTGACCAGCCCGTAGAGCTGGTCGAGAGGAAGTCCGAAGGCCATCAGCCGATCACGAAAGGAATGCTGGCGAATACCGCACGGGTGTATTCAATAAAAATTTTCATCATCCACGGCCCCAGCGCAACCGCGACGCCGACGATCATCAAAATCTTTGGAATAAAGGTCATGGTCATTTCGTTGACCTGGGTGGCAGCCTGCAAAATACTGATGATCAGACCGGTGACCAGCGCGGCCACCAGCAGCGGGGCTGACACCATCAGCCCTACCTTGATCGCCTGCATGCCAATCACCATTACGCTTTCAGGGGTCATGGGCGTCTCCTAACTGTAAAAGCTCTGGGCCAGCGATCCGACCAGCAGCTGCCAGCCATCCACCAGCACAAACAGCATCAGTTTGAACGGCAGCGCGATGGTCGTGGGCGGCACCATCATCATCCCCAGCGCCATCAGGATGCTCGCCACCACCAGATCGATGATCAGGAACGGGATAAAAATGGTAAAGCCGATCTGGAACGCGGTTTTCAGCTCGCTGGTGATAAACGCAGGCACCAGAATGCTCAGCGGCACCTCTTCCGGCGAGGCGATGTCCGGCGTTTTCGCAATGCGGGCAAACATCGCCAGATCGTTTTCACGCGTCTGGTCGAGCATAAAGGCGCGCAGCGGTTTCACCCCTTCCGTCAGGGCAACCTCCATCGTGATTTTGTTTTCCTGCAGCGGCTGCCAGGCTTTTTCATAGATCTGGCTGAACACCGGGGACATCACAAAAAAGGTTAAAAATAGCGACAGCCCGACCAGCACCTGATTGGGTGGCGCGGTGGGGGTGCCGAGGGCGTTACGCATCAGACCCAGCACGATGATGATGCGGGTAAACCCGGTCATCATCAGCAGGACGGCAGGAATAAAGGTAAACCCGCTCAGCAAGAGCAGGGTTTGCACCGGCAGCGTCCAGCCGCCCTCGCCCGTTGGCTGGCCGAGCGTGATGTCGCCGTTGGCCGCCAGCGCACCGGCGGCAGGCAGCATCAGGAAGAACGCCAGCAGCAGACGACGGCTCACCGTTCACCTCCTGGACGATACTTCTGGCGCAGTTTTTCCAGCATCAGCGGAAAGCTCGCCGCCGGAGCGGACACCTGCGGCGCGTTCTCCGGGCGAGCCTGCGTCGCAAGGCAGGTGATTTGCGTGGCGGTTACGCCCAGCACCAGACGCTGCTCGCCGACGTCGACCAGCACCAGACGTTCACGCGGGCCAAGAGACTGCGTCGCCACCAGGGTCATGTTTCCCTGCGCGTCGTTAAGACGACGGGCAAGACCGCTGCGGCGGGCGGCCCAGGCCATCACCACCAGCAGCAGAACAATCAGCGCCAGCGCGCCGGTGACCGTCATCAGCACCGAGCCGGTAGCCGGGAGGGAGTCCGTCGCGTTCATTAGCGGCTCAGACGATGCATGCGCTCGGACGGCGTAATAATGTCCGTAATGCGGATGCCAAATTTATCGGAGACCACCACCACTTCGCCCTGCGCTATCAGATAGCCGTTGATCAGAATATCCAGCGGTTCCCCCGCCAGCCCGTCCAGCGAAACCACCGAGCCCTGGCTTAAGCGCAGCAGCTCTTTGATGGTCATCTTGGTGCGCCCCAGCTCCACGGTCATTTTCACCGGGATGTCGAGGATCAGGTTCATTTCGTCAGAGAATTGGGGTGCAGCCATTGTGTCGGTAATTCCCGCCGCGTGCTGTTCGGTCATTGCATCACCCCAAAGATTATCGATGGACTGATCGTCAGAACCCGATGAGGTGTTCATATCGCTCATGGGGAAATTACTCCTTGTTTAATGATAGTAATGAAGGCTGAATCATCTGCTCGACCTTCAGGGCATATTGATTGTTAACGGCGCCGTATCTGGCCGTGAAGACCGGAACGCCCCCCACGCTGGCGTCGATAAATTCCTGCTTGTCCAGGGCGATCACATCGCCTTTTTTCATCTGCATGACGCTGGACAGCCGGGTGTCGACATCGGCAAAGCGTGCGGTCAGCTCCAGTTCGGTTTCACGCATCTGGCTTGCCAGCAGGCCGCGCCAGTGGGAGTCCTCATGCCGTGAGTTATCCATCGGCGGGTTACTCAGCAACTCGCGCAGCGGCTCAATGGTGCTGAAGGGAATACAGATATTGAACTCCCCACGGTGTGAGCCAATCTCCACCGAGAACGGCGTGGTCACCACCACGTCGTTCGGTGACGAGGTGATATTGGTGAACTTCACCTGCATTTCTGAACGGATATACTCCGTTTTGATTTTATAGATTGCGCTCCAGGCAAATTCATATGCCTCGCGCGCCATCGACAGCATGCGGTGGATCACGCGCTGTTCGGTGGGCGTAAATTCCCGGCCGTCGGCTTTGGTCGGAAAACGACCATCACCGCCAAACAGGTTATCCACGGCCATAAACACCAGCCCCGGCGAGAACGCCATCAGCGAGGTGCCGCGCAGCGGGTTAAGGTGCAGCAGGTTCAGGTTTGTCGGTACCGGCAGGTTGCGCGCAAACTCGTGATACGGCTGGATCTTGATATTTCCCGCCGTAATATCCGGGCTACGACGCAGCAGGTTAAACAGCCCCATGCGGAACTGACGGGCAAAACGTTCGTTAATAATCTCCAGCGAATGCAGACGTTCGCGGATCACCCGGCGCTGCGTATGCGGGTCGTAGGGTTTTATCCCGGCGTCCGCCCGGCTGTTCTGGAGATCGCTACTGCTCTCAGCATCGGCGTTCAGTAAACGGTCGATCTCATCCTGAGATAAAAAGCTGTCAGCCATAATAATTACCGCAGAATAAATTCATTAATAAGGACGTCAGTGACGCGAATGGACTGGTCAAAGGCCAGTGGTTTATTCAGCTCATTCTGAATCGAATTAATCAGGCGACGTTTTCCCTCATCGGACGATAATGCTTCATAGGTCTGATGGGTCAGCAACATAAATAAACGGCTGCGATATTCAGGTAAATATTTCTCCAGTACGGTAAGGGACTGAGATTCCTCAACCCGTATAGAGAGTCCCAGATAAAGCACGCGATCCGATTCATTCGCCGTCGGCTTCAGGCTGACGGTGAAGGTATTCATCGAGGCGTATAACGGCTCGATCGGCGCGGCGGGCTTCACGGCAGGGGTTTCACCTTCCGCGATCGTCTCTGCCGGTTTCGCAAATTTCATTTCCCAGAACAGGTAACCGGAAATCCCGCACGCCGCAACGGCAGTCAAAAACATGAACGTCATCAGAAGCGAGCGAGATCCTCCACCGCTGGCGACCTTTTTATTTTTATTACTCATTGAACGTATACCTGATAAATAAGCGAGGGCGGCGCGCCACCCTCATGTCAATATGGCGGACATTGTAGTCCATTTGATCACCCTGATAATCAGGCGATAAAATTTCATTCCTGAAGCTAATTCACCACTTCAGGCAAAAGTATTAATTCCGTAAATATTTCCCGGCGTGGTGGTTAATAATGTCGGGACGATATCGTCGTCATCCGGCTGGGTGTCGCCCTCGTGCTGAGCCTGCTGCTCGCCCGGCGCGTTGTCCCCCTGACCACCCGGCGCAGCGTGCTGTTGTCCTTCCGCGCTGACGTTCGCCTGGCCGAGCTGAATGCCCGACTCCGCCATCGCGGCGCGCAGCTGCGGCATTGCCTGCTCCATGGCGTGGCGAATATGGGCATGTTCGCTGACGATATGAATATGCGCCTGATCCTGCTGTACGCGCAGGGAGATCTGCAGGGAACCTAACTCTTCGGGATGTAAACGGATCTCCGCGCTGTGCAGGCCGTTGCGGCTAAACAGCGCAATATGCTGGCTGACCGACTGCTTCCACTCCGGCGTTTCTGGCGGGTGGTTGACGGTGACCACCTGGTGTGGCGCGTGCGCAACGCTGGTGCGCACGGCAGCCGGCAGCGCCACGGCATTCGCCGGTGAGGTGGCGGACATCTCTGGCATGGCGACCGTCTCCGTCGCGACCGGTGCAGGCTGCGCCAGAGCAGAGGTTGTCACCGTCGGCGGTTTCTCTGTCGCACTGAGCGGTGCTAACGTTTTACCGCCCTGCGCGTCGGGTTTGCCGTCCGGCGCAGGCTTACCGGGCTCTGGCCGTGCCGCAGTCTCCGCGCCCGTCACGCTGCGGGTCACCAGCTGTTGAAGTAGCCACTGCGGGCTTTCCTCGACTTCACCTTCACTGAGTGCGACGCCCGTCAGCGCCTCAGCCAGCCCCGGTGTCGCCACAAGCAGCGCGTCGCTGCCCGCGTCATCGCCCTCGTCGGTCATCTCCGCCAGCTGTCCCGGCAGCATACCGATCGGATGCGCCGCCTCCGGCAGGGCGACCAGCGCCTGCGGATCCAGACCGGTAAACAGCTGTGCCAGTTTACCCTCCAGCGCCAGATCGAAATCCTCGTCAGCAAGCAAGCCCGCTTTCGGTTTGCCCTGTGTTCCACCCAGTAGCAGGGTGGCAATATCAATGTTCATAGCCTTTCTCTCTTCTGCCCGGCGCGCTGAGCAAATTCATCCATCAGTTTTTGTTCGTGTCGGCTCTGAACCAACGCCTGCGCCGTCTCCCGGCGGTTAATCAATGTTTCAAACGCATTCAGACGTTGCTTGTTT
The DNA here is from genome assembly GCF_008080435.1 of Enterobacter asburiae. GTDB lineage: Bacteria > Pseudomonadota > Gammaproteobacteria > Enterobacterales > Enterobacteriaceae > Enterobacter > Enterobacter asburiae_C. Next base: position 609,896 of record NZ_VRKN01000001.1, read on the forward strand.
TGCACCCAGTTTTGTTTGACCTTGTCGACCGCCTGTTCACAGGCGTCGACGTGGCCTTGCTGCTGCTTCACGACCTGTTTCAGCGATAAAATAAACGACTGGTGATTGACCAGATCCGCCACCGACATGCCGTTGCCCATCATTCCCTGGCGCAGGGACTGCTGATACTCCTGCTCGTAGTGCTGGAGCTGTTCATGCTGGGCGACCGCCTGCTGAAGCTGCTGCTGAACGCCACCCAGTGCGCGGGTGGTTTCCGTCAGCGTTTCTTCTGCCATGTCGCGCAGCAGGGTCATAGGGTTGTTTACCTTCATGGCGCCTCCGGATTAGTCCCTGATGTCCGGGAATAGCCCGGACAGCGCGCTTACGGCGTCGTCATAACCGCTGCGTTCGTGGATCGCCTGGTGGAGGAAGGCCTCCAGCGTCGGGTAGCTGTCGATCGCCTGATCAAGCAGCGCGTCGCTGCCTTTGGCGTAAGCCCCGACGCTCACCAGATCGCGGTTACGCTGATACGCAGAAAGCAGCTGTTTGAAGCGTTGCACCTTGCGGTACTGAGCATGCGGGATCAGTTCGGTCATGGCTCGGCTGACAGAGGCTTCAATGTCGATAGCCGGATAGTGCCCCGCCTCGGCGAGACGACGTGACAGCACGATATGCCCGTCGAGGATCGCCCGCGCCGAATCGGCAATCGGATCCTGCTGGTCGTCCCCCTCCGTCAGTACGGTATAAAACGCGGTGATGGAGCCGCCCCCTTTCACCCCGTTACCGGTCCGTTCAACCAGCGCAGGCAGACGGGCAAAGACCGACGGCGGATACCCTTTCGTTGCAGGGGGCTCCCCAATCGCCAGCGCCACTTCACGCTGCGCCATGGCATACCGCGTCAGGGAATCCATGATCAGCAGCACGTTCAGGCCGCGCTCGCGAAAATCTTCGGCAATGCGGGTGGCATAGACCGCCCCCTGCATGCGCAAAACCGGCGAGACGTCGGCCGGAGCAGCCACCACCACCGCACGCGCCAGCCCCTGCTCGCCGAGGATATTCTCAATAAAATCTTTTACTTCACGGCCACGCTCGCCAATCAGCCCCACCACGATCGCATCGGCGGTGGTAAAGCGCGCCATCATGCCCAGCAGCACGCTTTTGCCGACGCCGGAGCCCGCAAACAGGCCCATTCGCTGGCCGCGCCCCACGGTCAACAGACCGTTGATGGCGCGCACGCCCACATCCAGCACGGTTTTAATCGGGTCACGGTGGAGCGGATTGAGCGTCGGGGTAAAGAGACCCGCGGCCGGTTTACCCGGTGCCGGGCGGCCATCCAGAGGACGCCCCTGGGCGTCGAGCACGCGGCCCAGCAGATGCGGGCCAACGGGAAGCTGTTTGCCGGAAGCGCTGGCGGTTTGCAGGGCATAGATTCGCGCCCCCGGCAGGATGCCGTCCACGTGTTCCAGCGGCATCAGAAACAGCGTCTGACCATTGAAGCCGACCACTTCGCTTTCAACCGGCATAATGCCCTGCTCCGTCTGGCGCTCAACGATGCAGAGCGCGCCAATCGGCAGCTTCAGCCCGACGGCTTCCATCACCAGCCCCGTGGCGCGTGTCAGCTTGCCGTACTGGCGAAAATCAGGCACCTGAGCCAGCTTCTCTTCCACCCGGTCAAGGACGGAGAGCCATTTTTTTAGCTGCTCGCTCATTGCGAAAGCTCCTCGCGCGCCAGGTGACAGAGCGCCTGCCAGCGCGTGTCCATGCTGGCATCCACCTCCGCGTCAGGCGACACCACGCGGCAGCCGCCCGCAGCGAGCTGTGCGTCGCGATGCAGCTCCCAGCCCATCGCCGTCAGCGTGTCGCCGAGCGCCTGCTCAACCGTGGCAAACGCCGCCGGACTGACATACAGCTTAAAGGTGCCGTGCAGCAGCACATCCTGCTGCATCAGGGTACGGATCTGGCTCACCAGCCCCTGATTGTCCGCCACGCTGGCGCTACCGTAGAGCTGCTGCACGGCGGTGAGCGCGAACTGTACCAGACGGCCGGGGATCAGGCTTTCGAGGTTCTCCAGCGCAAGCCTGAAGTGGGCGACCCACTGTTCCGCTTCACGCAGAAGCGCCTGCTGCTCCAGCCGCACCTGTTCGAGTCCCTGCGCAAAACCCGCCTCGCGTCCTTCTTTAAGACCCGCTTCGTGGCCCTGCCTGCGTCCCTCTTCCTGGCCCTGCTGCTGCCCCTGCGCAAAACCCTGCTGCTCCGCCTGTTTACGCAGGCGCGCCAGCTCGGCTTTCAGCTGTGCCTCGGACTGGGCGTTATCCAGCGTCGGCAGCGGGGTTTCAGGGGCTTCTCCCAGCAGATTTTCCGGCTGCCAGCTGTGCCACTCGTGGGTGTTGCTTTCCTTAAACGTAGGCATCGTCGCTGCCTCCAATCAGGATCTCGCCGGATTCGGCCAGGCGACGCACCACGTTGAGGATCGTCTTCTGCTCGGCTTCGACCTGCGACAGACGCACCGGGCCACGCGAGGCCAGATCGTCGGTCATCAGTTCGGCCTGACGACGGGACATATTGCGGAAGAACTTCATGCGCAGCGGCTCGTCGGCCCCCTTCAGGGCGATGATCAGCGTCTCGCTCTCGATCTCCTGCAGCAGGCGCTGGATGCTGCGGTCTTCCACATCCACCAGATTTTCGAACAGGAACATCTCGTCGATGATCTTCTGCGCCAGCTCGCCGTCGAACTCGCGTACCGCTTCGATGGCCGCCTCTTCCTGATGAGACTTCATCAGGTTGAGGATCTCTGCCGCCGGACGCACGCCGCCCATCTTGCTGCGCTTCAGGTTCTGGCCGTGGAGCAGGTTGTTCAGCACTTCCGTCAGCTCCTGCAGCGCGGCAGGCTGTACGCCGCCAAAGGTGGCGATACGCAGCATAATGTCGTTACGCTCGCGGTCGTCAAATTTGCCCAGCACGTCCGCCGCCTGGTTACGCTTCAGGTGGACCAGGATGGTAGCGATGATCTGCGGATGCTCCTCGCGGATCAGATCAAATACCGCCTGCGGATCCATAAAGTTGAGCGTTTCAATGCCGTTGGTACCCTGATGGGTGTCCAGCAGATCTTCCAGCAGCGACGAGGCGCGCTCTTCGCCCAGCGCCTTCACCAGCACGCTGCGCAGATAATCGTTGGTATTGAGGCTCAGCGCCGCGTATTCGCTGGAGTCTTTCTTAAACTCCTCCAGCACGCTCGCCATCTGGTCATGAGTAAAGCCCGCCATATTCACCATCGAGGCGCTGATCTGCTTCACTTCGTGGGCATTGAGGTGCTTGAACACCTCTGCGGCCAGGACATCACCCAGCGTCAGCATGACGATGGCGCTTTTTTCTGAGGCATTCATTATTTAGTCTCCTTACTCATCCACTGACGGATTACCAGGGCAATAACACGAGGCTCCTGCTCCGCCAGCTCACGCAGCTGCTGACCATTGAGTTCGGTATCCACACGCTGCTGGGCGCGATCGCGGGTGTTTTTCTCGGAAGCGCGTTTTTTCGCGGCCCGCTCTTCTTCGCGTGCCTCTTTTTCCATCTCCAGACGACGCAGCGTGGTCTCCTGATGACGGCTCCAGGCGGGCTGCACCAGCTTGCGCCACATCACCCAGGCGATAATCGCAATCACCAGATAACGGGCGATGGACATCAGCAGGGCATAGAAACGATCCTGCTCCCAGAACGGCGGTACAGGCTCTTCCACCACGCCGTTGAACGCGGAGTTGAGGATGTTGACGCTGTCGCCGCGCGTGGCGTTATAGCCAATGGCCTCTTTCACCAGGGCATTGATGCGGGTCAGTTCTGCCTCGCTAATCGGTCCCGGTTTGCCCTCTTCCCCCTGCGGCAGGTGGTTGATGACCACGGCGACGGACAGACGCTGAATGCGGCCCGCGTTGGATTTGGTATGGGTCAGCGTGCGGTCCACTTCGAAGTTGGTGGTTTCATCGCTGCGATTGTTATACGGCTGTGCGGGCTCACGGCTGGCACTGCTCCCGGAGGTGGTCTCTTTTTTCTCCTCCGCCGGGGTATTTAACGGCTGGGTGATCGGCGCTGTGGCTGGCGCTGGCGGCGTATTGCTCAGCGCCCCCGGAACGCCGCTGGCTCCCCGGCGGTTGCCCTGCTCAGAGAGGCTGGCCTGACGGCTGCGGATCGCCATTTTTTCCGGCTCGCTGTTCGGCTGATACTGCTCCAGCGTCTGCTCCTGCTCGGTGAAGTCAATCTGTGCCGTCACCTGCGCGCGAATGTTTTCATTGCCCACCAGCGGGGCCAGAATGCGCTGAATACGCTGCTGGTAGTCGCTTTCGATTTCGTTGGTGTATTTCAGGTGCGCCGTTTGCAAACCGCGCACGCCGCTTTGGGTCAGCAGGTTACCGCGCTGATCGACAATGGTCACACTCTCAGCCGAGAGCCCGGTGACCGCGCTGGAGATAAGATGGGTGATTGCCACCACCTGGCTGTCATCCAGGGAGCGCCCCTGCAGCAGATTAACGGTCACCGACGCGGTCGGTTTTTTCTGCTCGCGGACAAACATTGACGGTTTCGGCGTGGCCAGGTGCACACGTGCGCTCTGGATCGGGCCGAGATTTTCAATCGTACGCGCCAGCTCGCCTTCCAGCGCGCGCTGGTAGTTGACCTGCTCCGTAAACTGGCTGACGCCAAACTTTTCCTGGTCCAGCAGTTCAAACCCCACCGAACCGCCTTTTGGCAGCCCCTGCTGGGCCAGCTTCATGCGCACTTCATGCACCTGGGAGCCCGGTACCATGATCGCGCCGCCCGGCGTATCGATACGGTATGGGACGTTAAGCTGCGAGAGTTGGGCAACAATGGCACCGCCCTCTTCATCACTGATATTGCTGAACAGCACCCGGTAATCCGGCTCCTTCGCCCAGAACATTAACGCGATGATGACGGAAAGCGCCGCAGCGCCGCAAATCACCAGCAAAAGCTTCGGGCTGCCGCGAAGTGAGGACAGTAGCGATTTCATTCGCTCTGCCGGATTGTTCGTTAACTCATTTAGTGTGGCACTCATGCCGTATTCCTGTATGAAATAGCACGCATCAAGGATGCGCGTCAGCTCACGAAATTCGCGAGAGTGTTGTCGACGATTTCAAAATATAAGAATTTTTCAGGCGGGCATTATCGTCTGAATGACGTTTTTTTTAAGGACAAATAAGCTCAAAGTTCTGTCGGCTTATTGGATTTTCTGACGTTTTTATTCACGTGTTAAGCTGTCGACGTTTAAAAGATGTGCAAAGAATAGCGGTTTTTATCTTATTTAAAGGTAACTGAAAAATGTCAGCAACATTAATGCGTGGCGTACTTGATCAAATTCAGACTCAGGCGCAGCAGGTCAGCGGCCCGTCTAACCGGCTGCAGACGTCTCGCGGCGACGCCCCTTCCTTTTCGGATGTGTTATTTAACAGCATCAACGAAATAAATAAAACACAGGTTGAGGCGAAGAACAAGACCCAGCAATGGATGTCCGGCAGTAGCGATATCGGCCTGAATGACGTCATGCTGGCGATGCAGAAATCTTCTATTTCATTCAGTTTTGGTATGCAGGCGAGAAATAAAATGATCGGTGCCTATCAGGAAATAATGAATACTCCGGTTTAAGGTCCGCCCCCCCTCTATGAGTGAAATTAATAGCATTCCTGCACGTTTATCCCTGAATTCACTTTCATTGTCTGACGGCGAATTACAGCGGATTGGGAAATTAATCTATACGCGTGCCGGAATTGTCGTCAATGCCCAAAAACGAGAGATGATTTTTAATCGTCTTTCTCGTCGCGTGCGCATGCTGGCCTTTTCCAGCTTCAGCGATTACATCAACCTGCTTGAATCGCAAACGGAGCACCCGGAGTGGCAGAACTTTATCAACGCTCTGACCACCAACCTGACCTCCTTTTTTCGCGAGTCTTATCATTTTCCGATCCTCGCAGAACATGCGCGCCAGCACGGGAGCGGGTATCGCGTCTGGTGTACCGCCGCCTCTACGGGGGAAGAGCCGTGCTCTATCGCCATGACGCTGCATGACCAGCTGGGTCCCTCCGTTGCCGGGCCGCGCATCTGGGCGTCGGATATTGACACCGAGGTGCTGGCAAAAGCAGAGGCGGGGATTTATCGGCTGAGCGACCTGGATTCGCTGACGCTGGCGCAAAAGCGCCACTTTTTCCTGCGTGGCGCAGGCGACAACAGCGAATGGGTGAAAGCCCGGCGGGAACTGCTGTCGGCTATCCACTATCAGCAGCTTAATTTGCTGGATGAGAAGTGGTCCCTCCCGGGGCCGTTCAACGCCATCTTTTGTCGCAACGTAATGATTTACTTCGATGCAGCCACGCAGCAGCGTCTGTTGCAGCGTTTTGCGCGCCTGCTCAAGCCGGGCGGCCTGCTGTTTGTGGGTCACTCTGAACATTTTAGCCATGCCCATATTCCGCTGCGCCTGCGCGGGCAGTCGGTGTATGAACTGACGGAGACAACACGGTGAGCCCGATTCGCGTGCTGGCGGTCGATGATTCTGCACTTATGCGTAACATGCTGAGCGCAGTGGTTAATCAGCAGCCTGATATGGAAATGGTCGGCACAGCGCCGGACGCGTTTATCGCGCGCGAGCTGATTAAACAGCTGGACCCGGACGTGGTGACGCTGGATGTCGACATGCCCCGCATGGACGGGCTGGAGTTTCTCTCCCGCCTGATGCGTCTGCGCCCGATGCCGGTGATCATGATCTCCTCCCTGACCACGCGTGGTTCAAAGGCCACCCTTGCCGCACTGGAGCACGGTGCGGTCGATTTTCTGGCCAAACCGGAGCATCGCGGCGCGGGAAACATTGAAAGCTGGAGCCAGCAGGTCGTGGAGAAGATCCGCGTCGCGGCCCGCGCAAAGCTACTCCAGCGTAAGCAGAACGACACACCCGTCCTGGCGGGTATTCCCGTGCGCCAGCAGAGCATCATCGCCATTGGCTCGTCGACTGGCGGCACGGAGGCCCTGCGTCGGGTGCTGATGCCGTTACCGGTAAGCACGCCGGGGATCGTTATCGCCCAGCATATGCCCGCGGGTTTTACCTACTCGTTCGCCCAGCGCCTTGACTCACTGTGCCAGATTGCGGTGCGTGAAGCGCAGGATGGCGAACCGGTTCTGCCGGGAACCGCCCTCATCGCGCCGGGGGATCGGCATATGGAGATCATCGGCCATGACAATAGCTACCGGATCAGACTCAGCGATGCCCCGGCGGTCAACCGCCACCGCCCCTCTGTTGACGTGCTGTTCGATTCGGTCGCACGCCAGGCCAGTAAACATGCGAGCGCAGCCATTCTGACCGGCATGGGCGCGGACGGCGCACGGGGGCTGCTGCACCTGCGGCAAACCGGCGCTTTCACCCTCGCACAAAGCGAAGCGACCTGCGTGGTCTTCGGCATGCCCCGCGAAGCCATCGCCCTGGGGGCGGCGAAAAAGGTCATTGATCTTGACGATATCAGCCAGTGCTTGCTGGACAGTTTTCATTATAAAAAACAACCCCAAACCGACTCACGACGTTAAGGAGATTCACCCATGTCGGATAAAAATTTGCGTTTTCTGGTGGTGGACGATTTCGCCACCATGCGACGCATCGTACGAAACCTGCTGCAGGATCTGGGCTACAAACACATTGACGAAGCGGAAGACGGCGCTGACGCACTCAACAAGCTGCGTGCAGACAAATTCGACTTCGTGGTCAGCGACTGGAACATGCCGAATGTGGATGGCCTGGAGCTGCTAAAAACCATCCGCACCGATGCCGCCATGGCAACACTGCCGGTCCTGATGGTCACCGCAGAAGCGAAGAAAGAGAACATCATTGCGGCAGCGCAGGCAGGTGCCAATGGTTACATCGTGAAGCCCTTCACCGCCGCGACGCTGGAAGAGAAGCTGGGCAAAATTTTTGAAAAACTCGGGTAACCCTTATGAACACCCCGTTAAACATGCAGGCGGATAACGCCAAAGAGATTTTTGTCCGCATTGGACAGCTGACCCGCCTGCTGCGCGACAGCATGGCCAATCTTGGGCTGGAACAAGCGATTATGGAAGTGGCGGATGCCTTTCCCAATACCCGCGACCGCCTGAACTATGTGGTTGGCAAGACGTCTGATGCTGCCGATCGTGCGTTGACCAGCGTCGAAGTGGCGCGCCCGTTACAGGAAGGGATGAGCGAAAGCGCTTCCCGCCTCAGCGAGCGCTGGGATGCCTGGTTTGAAAACCCGCAGCCGCTGGATGATGCCCGTGAGCTGGTGAAAGCAACACGCGGTTTCCTGCGTGAAGTACCGGATGTCACGCAGCAGACCAACCGCCAGCTGACCGAAATCATGATGGCCCAGGACTTTCAGGATCTGACGGGTCAGGTGTTGCAGAGCCTGATGCACGTCATTGAAACGGTTGAGAAAGAACTGATCAGCGTGCTGGTGGAGAACATGAACGAGCGCGACATGGATGCCCTACCCGATGATGCGCACCTGAAGAACGGCCCGCAAATTGATACCAGCGCCGAAGGCATTGTCGCCTCTCAGGAACAAGTGGACGATCTGCTGGAGTCACTCGGCTTCTAATCACGCCGGGCTAATGCCATGTCAGAACAAAACGACAGCGAAAAAACAGAAGACCCCACACCCCACCGAAAGCAAAAAGCACGCGAAGAGGGACAGGTTCCCCGATCCCGTGAGCTGACGAGCGTTGCCATGCTGCTGGCGGGCTGGGGGCTGCTGGTGGCGGGCGGCGGGTATCTGGCTAAACAGCTGCAGCATCTGCTGCATAACGGGTTGACCTTCGATCGTCTGCTGGTCAGCGACCCTCAGCAGATGTTGCACCACGCCGCCTCGCTGCTGGGGATCGCTTTTCTGGCGATCCTGCCGTTCGTTGGCGGCCTGTTTCTTACCGCCGTTGCTACGCCGTCGATCATTGGCGGTCTGAACATCAGCGCCAAAGCGGTCAAATTTAACCTGAAAAAGCTCAACCCCCTCAGCGGAATCAAGCGCCTCTTCTCCGGGCAGATGGTGTCGGAGATGGTGAAGAGCATTCTGAAGGTGACGCTGGCAGGGATCGGCGGCGGGCTGTTTTTGTGGCTGAACAAAGCCCGGTTTATCAGCCTGGTGTTTGAGCCGCTGGGAATGGCGCTTGGCCATATCAGCGCCCTGCTGCTGGGCTGCATGCTGGTCATTATTTTATCGCTGATCCCGATGGTGGCCTTCGACGTGTTTTACCAGCTCTGGAGCAACTTTAAAAAGCTGCGCATGAGCCTGAAGGAAATCAAAGACGAATTCAAAAATCAGGAAGGCGACCCGCAGATCAAAGGTCGCATCCGGCAGCTGCAGCGACAGATGGCGCAGCAGCGCATGATGACCGATGTCCCCACCGCCGATGTGGTGGTGAATAACCCGACCCACTATTCCGTGGCCCTTAAGTACCAGGAAGGGGCGATGGGTGCACCGATGGTGGTTGCCAGCGGTAGCGGGCTGATTGCCCTGCGCATCCGCGAACTGGCTGAAGAGAGCCGGGTTCCCATGCTTGAGGCGCCGCCGCTGGCACGCGCCCTGTATCGCCATTGTGACCCGGGCAGCCCGGTCCCCGCCGAGCTCTATAGCGCGGTGGCAGAGGTCCTGGCCTGGGTATATGGCCTTAAGCGCTGGCGTAAAGGCTACGGCTTGCGCCCGTTAACCCCTAAAGATCTTCCTGTTCCGGCAGGAATGGATTTTGCACAAGAGAGTAAAGAGTGATGGCCAATATCGCCACCCGATTACGTTTACCCAACATGAAGGAAACCCAGTGGCAGGTTCTGGCCGGCCCGGTGCTGATCATGACCATCCTGGCGATGATGATCCTGCCGCTGCCGACCTTTGTGCTGGACCTGCTGTTTACCTTCAACATCGTACTGTCGATCATGATTTTGCTGGTCGCCATGTTTACGCAAAATACGCTGGAGTTTTCGGCGTTTCCAACGGTGTTGCTGTTCTCCACCCTGCTGCGTCTGGCGCTGAACGTCGCCTCCACGCGCGTGATCCTGATGAACGGGCATACCGGCTCGGAAGCGGCGGGTCAGGTAGTGGAAGCCTTTGGTCACTTCCTGGTGGGCGGAAATTTTGCCATCGGGATCATTGTGTTCATCATCCTGATCATCATTAACTTTATGGTGATCACCAAGGGTGCCGGGCGTATTGCAGAAGTGGGCGCACGCTTTTCTCTCGACGGCATGCCGGGTAAACAGATGGCGATTGACGCCGACCTGAATGCCGGACTGATCGGCGAAGAAGAGGCGAAACGTCGCCGTAAGGAGGTGACGCAGGAGGCCGATTTCTACGGTTCGATGGACGGTGCCAGTAAGTTCGTGCGCGGCGATGCTATCGCCGGGCTGCTGATTATGGCGATCAATATCATCGGCGGTCTGGTGATCGGCGTGATGCAGCACGACATGTCAGCGGGCGTGGCGGGTGAAACCTATACCCTGCTGACCATCGGTGATGGTCTGGTGGCACAGATCCCGGGGCTGGTGATTTCGACCGCTGCCGGTGTGGTGGTGACACGCGTCGCCAACGATCAGGACGTGGGCGAGCAGATGGTCGGTCAGCTGTTTACCTCCCCGCGCGTGATTGTGCTGGCGGCTGGCGTCATTGGCCTGCTGGGCCTGATCCCCGGTATGCCTAACTTTGTTTTCCTGCTGTTTACCGCGGCCCTGCTGGCCATCGCCTGGTGGCTGCGCGGCCGCGAAGGCGATGCGAAGAAAAGCACAGGCGTGCAGGCCGATGCCGATGCCGTGGAAGATGACGTGGCGCAGGTCAACGAGGCGACCTGGTCCGACGTACAAATGGAAGATACGCTGGGCCTGGAAGTGGGTTACCGCCTGATCCCGATGGTGGATCACGAGCAGCAGGGTCAGCTGCTGACCCGCGTGCGCGGTATCCGCAAGAAATTCGCCCAGCAGATGGGCTTCCTTCCCCCTGCGGTGCATATTCGGGACAACCTTGATCTGGCACCGACGCACTACCGCATCCTGCTTAAAGGGGTCAATATTGGTCACGGTGAAGTGCAGCCGGATCGCTGGATGGCGATCAACCCTGGCTGCGCAGAGGGCGAAGTCCCCGGCACGCCGTGTACCGAGCCGACCTTTGGTCTGCCGGCACTGTGGATAGATGAAGTTCACCGTGAACTGGCGCAGACGCTGGGTTACACGGTTGTTGACCCGAGTTCCGTGGTGGCAACGCATCTTAACCATCTCATCAGCACCCATACCGAAGAGCTGTTTGGCCGTCAGGAGGCTCAGCAGTTGCTCGATCAGATCACGAAGCAGTCCCCTAAGCTGGTTGAAGATTTGATCCCCGCGGTGATCAGCCTGACCACGCTACACAAGGTGCTGCAGAACCTGCTTGCCGAGCGCGTACCGATCCGCGACATGCGCACCATCATCGATACGCTGGCGGAGTTTGCCACCGCCCAGAGCGATGCCGATGAACTGACCACCCGCGTGCGTGCGCGCCTTTCCCGCGCCATTACCCAACAGTGGTTCCCGGGCGACGGCGATATTCAACTGATTGGGCTGGATTTGTCGCTGGAACAACTGCTGGTCCAGGCCACCCAGAGCGGCAGCGCCATCGAACCGGGCATTGCGGAGAACCTGATGAAGCAGACCGAACAGGCGCTGCAGCATCAGGAGGGATTAGGCGCGCCACCGGTGCTGCTGGTTAATCCGGCCCTGCGCTTGATGCTGTCGCGCTACCTGCGCCGCATTTTCCCGCAGATGGCGGTGCTGTCCAGCCAGGAGATCAATACCTCGCGCAACGTGCGGATGACGTATCTGATTGGAGGTAAATGATGATGAAAATAGGGCTTTGGCTGCTGCTGGTTTCGCCACTGGCCCTCGCGGCGGACGGTTCCTGGAGCGGCCAGAGCTTTGGCGGCACGATGACGCGCGGTCAGCAGGTATTGAAAAGCAAACCGGTAAAAAGCCCTTCTCCCCTGCCCGCGAGCGCTGTGGCATCACGTGTGAACTGGAAGATCACGCCCCATGGTCTTACCCCTGCCGGGTTTCGCATTCGCCTGTGCAGCGCGACACGTTGCGTGGCCTTACCCGGTTATGCCGGGGAACTGGCGCTGCCAGCTGGCATGCCGGCTGGCGGGCCGTTTCGTTTCGAGTATTATTCCATCGCGGGTGGTCGCCTCGACGCCCCGCTGACGGTACTGAGTAATCAGCTAACGGTGAGTTATCGTTACCGGGATTAATGGCGTGCTTTATCGGCGAACCGGTAAAGCACGCTTCACGCCTTAGAAAATAAACCCTGTTTTATCATCCCCACAGGATACAGCCATTGACAATAGAATCACCCTGCATAGCCAATGTACCATCCCATACATAAATCTCCCCGTCGCCCTTAAAAGAATATTCTTGCCCGGGCACCGGACTTTATTGATAAATTATGTCCTCGTCATGTTAGCAATAAGTTCAATATTTCAGATTTGAAATATTGACTCACAAATGCTTCCGATTCAGCGGATACGTCATTTCGTAAAAAATATATTCATTGCCATCCATCAATATACGCTCACAAATGCGCGTTCATTAGCGCAATGAAATATTGCCTTCCCACATACTCCTGCCAGAATAGTCTTTCACGCTGCCTGAAATATTTATTCCCCCTTTACGGAGAAGAGTAATGCGTTATCTCGCTATTGTTTTCACCTCATTTTTCATGTGCGGTTCTTCACTGGCTGCTTCTGTCACTGCCACCAGCATTCCCGATCTCGCCGATGCGATAAATCAGCGTTTCGAGGTGATGAAAGATGTGGCGGGGTATAAATTGATAAAGGGCCTGCCTGTGGAGGATTTGCCCAGGGAAGAAAAGGTGCTCAAACAGACCCAGCGTTTTGCCGAGGAGGCCAAGCTGGATCCTCTCAGTATTGAAGGCTATATTCATGCTCAAATGATGGTCAGCAAAGCCATTCAATATCGCTATCTGGATAGCTGGCGCATAAAACCCGAGAGCCACTGGCAGCCAAAATCCCTGCCGTCAGTCAGGGAGCATATCCTCGAGCTGGATAACCGTATTCTCGACCTGATTAGTCAGCAACTGCTGGCAGGCGGCGGTTTTAGCCATCAACAGACCGACATGCTCCGCCAGCTGCTCGACGGCAGGCAGATCTCCGCATGGGAAAAAACGCTGTTGATTGACAATATTGTTCGAATTACGCGTCGATAATAAGGCCACCTTGTCGCCTTATTATCAAACCGGTCAGATTTAAAATATTACCAGCGGATGGCTGATTATTTTGTTAATTCAGCTTCCGCTTCCTGCAGCTCAGCTTTGGCTTCCTCAAGCTTCGCCTGTTTTTTCGCAATCTTATCAGGGCGTCCTGATGCATTTGCCTCCTGAAGCTCCAGCTCCCGTTCGGTAATTTCCTGCTGCTTTTTACGCACCTGAGCCTCACGCTCTTTTTTCAGCGACGCATCAGTGCAGGTTGCAACCACTTCTGCATACGCTTTTTTTAACCCATCAACGCGATAGTCATTTCCATGGGTTTCGGCGTAGCGGATTTGTTGTTCAATGTTATGCTGTTTTGCCGCACACCCCGTTAACGCACGTTCTGCGTTTGCCGAAAGAGGCAATGCCAGGAGCATCGCTAACGTTAAAACTGATTTTTTATTCATCATTTTTGGTCTCCGTATTTATGACTTGATTCGCTTTAACTCTTTATTTCGGAGACTTAACGAATAACTAAAATTTTTGCTTAAGCAAGTGTGACTACTGTCGTTGAAGCGATATGGGATAAGTGCTTGAATAGCGGTGGAGCTCCGGCATCTTTCTGTTTTAGTGGTTGCCTTCATGCCGGGTTATTTGGCATGTTAGCAGGACTTCACCTTACCATTTTGTTCACGTGCGAGTAACGAGCAAAGCGATGATTAAGTGGCCCTGGAAATCGAATGAGGCTGGCCGGGATATGGCGCTGCCATGGGATGACGCGCTGACGATCCCTGTTCTGGCTAATCTTAAGCCGGATGAACAAGCGAAACTGGTTCAGCTGGCGGATCGTTTTTTACAGCAAAAACGCCTGGTTCCGCTGCAGGGTTTCGAACTCGATCCCCTGAAAAACGCGCGCATCGCCCTGCTTTTCTGTCTACCGGTGCTTGAACTCGGCATTGAGTGGCTGGACGGTTTCCACGAAGTGCTTATCTATCCCGCGCCGTTCGTGGTGGATGACGAATGGCAGGACGATATCGGGCTGGTGCACAACCAGCGCGTGGTGCAGTCCGGACAAAGCTGGCAGCAAGGGCCGATTATCCTGAACTGGCTCGACATTCAGGACTCCTTCGATGCGTCCGGTTTTAATCTGATTATTCATGAAGTGGCACATAAGCTTGATACCCGCAACGGCGATCGCGCCAGCGGCGTACCGCTGATCCCACTTCGCGAGGTGGCGGGTTGGGAGCACGATCTGCACGCGGCGATGGATAATATCCAGGATGAAATAGACCTGGTAGGCGAAAGCGCGGCCAGCATTGACGCCTATGCGGCAACCGACCCGGCTGAATGCTTCGCGGTGCTCTCGGAGTATTTCTTCAGTGCGCCCGAGCTCTTCGCGCCCCGTTTCCCGGCGCTGTGGCAGCGGTTCTGCCAGTTTTATCAGCAGGATCCCCTGCAGCGTCTACGGCAAAATGAGGAGTCTGGCGGTCATTCCTCCCGCCAGATCCATTAAGGTTTTTCAGCAGGGGGACGCTCGGTTGACCGTACCCCTATGCTCAACGCTAAAAACAGCAATGCCATTCCCCATGCGGCCACCGTCAAAGACTGCTCGCCGTAAAAGCGCGTCACCACGGGCACCAGCAGCGCGCTGACGCCGTAGCCTAACGTATGGCTGGTGGCGATGACGCCCGCCCCTTTCCCGGTGGTCAGCCGATCGTTCAGCAGCAGCTGATAGCCCGGTGTGGCCATCGCCGCCCCGAGTGAAGTGATAACAATCCCCACGTAGAACAGCGCTAAACCCGCGACAGACATCAGCCCAAGCCCTGCCACCATCAACACCGCCGCGATGCAGAGTAACGTCACCGGGGTGAAATGCTGCGGGCGGACCACCAGAAACTGCGCCGCGAGCGTGGCCAGCGCGGCCAGGCTCAGCAGAAACGCAACATGATGGCTGATATCCCGGGCATTGCCCTCCAGCAGGGGGCTAAGATGCGGTGACAGGCCAAGCTGCATCAGGCTTACCAGCGCCGCCAGCAGCAGCGCCAGCATCAGGAACGGCAGCATGGAGGCCTGCAGGCGGGTCGACTGGTGCGCCACCGGCGGCAGCGGCGGGTCCGCGACTTCGCGAAGCACCAGCAGCAGGGCGATTAACGGCGCAATCGCCATCAGCCAGAGCGGCGCCACCGGGCTGACGCTGAGCATCATCGCCGCCAGCGGCGGTCCAAGCAAACGTCCGCAGCTGAGGCCGGAACTTATCGTCGCCAGCGCCGCCATTCTTTTCTCCAGCCCTGCACGCTGAATAGCCCACGTCTGGGCCGCAGGCACCAGCCCTGAGACCGTCAGTCCGTAGAGCAGGCGTGAGAAGATCAGCCCCGCAAGCCCCCAGACCGTATCCAGCCTTCCGGCCGCCATCGCCCAGACCACCAGCGCCATGACGACGAAACTGGCCAGATAACCGCTCAGCGAGGCCACCATCACGGCCTTACACCCCCGCCGCTCGCTCTGGCGTCCCCACCAGGGCGATGCCGGTAAAAAGAGCATGGATCCAAACATCAACAGTCCGGCCCAGACCGAGAGTGACAGCCCGGTCAGGGTCACCAGCTGCGGGAGCATCACCAGCAGGCCGTTTTGCCCGATACCTAATAAACCTGCACATAACGCCAGGGGCCAGTTGGCTTTTGAGGTGACGTTTTCGGTCAATATTTCAGAGTCAGTGCGCATGAGAATGTGAACATAGTGTCAATAAATGTGTGGAAATCATGAAGTTTATGAAAACAAATATTGCAAAAATGGTTGCGACTGTAAACAGAATGAATATCATAACGAGAATTATTATCAATCATGGAATGAGGTACATCTATGCGTGCTCTGCCCCGCTCTGCCGGTACAGACGTTGCAGCCCAGTGTTTTTTAAACGCCCTGTTGCGCGAAACGAAGGACTGGCGCTATCTCCCCGCTACCGCTGCGGATGCGTTACCGGACATTCATATTCCGCTGTCCCACACCCAGGCGCTTCGGGTTCCGGTACGCTATTTCTCTCCCACCCAGCATCATCAGTACCGTTTCCCGGCAACGCTTATTCAAAGCAACAGTGATGACGGTGACGCCGTCACATTTGATCAACTGGTTGATTTAATTCTTGAAAAGCCGACAGTAAAAGGCTCGCTGGATGCCGATACGCTGGCGCGTTTTAAGCAGCGCGTCCTCGAAAGCCATGCGCACACCTGGCAGGCGATCGATCTGCGCCACAGCTGGGCAACCCTGCGAGATAAGCCGTTGACGTTTGCCGACGCGGAACAGGCGCTGCTGGTCGGCCACGCGTTTCACCCTGCACCGAAGTCGCACGAGCCGTTCAACGAAACCGAGGCGCGTCGCTATCTGCCCGATTTCGCCTCCCGCTTCCCGCTGCGCTGGTTTGCCGTTGAGAGCGCGCTCGTTGCCGGCGACAGCCTGAACGTCTCCCTGCGTGAACGTCTGCTGCGTTTCGCGGCCCAGAGCGCGCCTGAACTGCTCGGCCACTTCACCGACACCCGCTGGCTGCTGCCGATGCATCCGTGGCAGGCCGATTATCTGCTGGAGCAGGACTGGTGCCAGCGTCTGGCGGAAAACGGTTCATTGCAGGACCTGGGCGAAGCAGGCGCGCAGTGGCTGCCTACCAGCTCCTCCCGCTCGCTGTACAGCGAAACCAACAGCGACATGATTAAGTTCTCCCTCAGCGTGCGCCTGACCAACTCCGTGCGCACGCTGTCGGTGAAAGAAGTTAAGCGCGGTATGCGCCTGGCGCGCCTGGCGAAAACGGAACGCTGGCAAGAATTACAGTCACGCTACCCGACCATGCGCGTGATGCAGGAAGACGGCTGGGCGGGGCTGCGTGACGAAAGCGGCGGTATTCAGGAAGAGAGCCTGATGGCCCTGCGCGTCAACCTGCTGTTCGATACGCCAGACACCCAGACCAACGTGCTGGTGAGCCTGACCCAGGCCGCGCCGGACGGCGGTGATAGCCTGCTGGCCTCCGCGGTACGCCGTCTGAGTCAGCGTCTGGATTTACCGCTCGCCCAGGCCGCCCGCTGCTGGCTGGACGCCTATTGCGACCGCGTATTACTTCCGCTGTTCAGCGCCGAGGCGGACTACGGTCTGGTCCTGCTGGCGCACCAGCAAAATATTCTCGTTGAGATGCAGCAGGATTTCCCCGTCGGGCTGATCTACCGCGACTGCCAGGGCAGCGCATGGACCGAAGGAGCCGATGCGTGGCTGAAAGAGGCAGGCGAGACTGAGGTGGAAAACCGCTTCGGTGAGAGCCAGCTGCTGCGCTATTTCCCTTATTACCTGCTGCTGAACTCTACCCTTGCCGTCACCGCCGCCCTCGCCGCAGCAGGTTTCGACGGCGAGGAGAACCTGATGTCCAGGGTGCGCGACGCGCTGACGGAACTGCGCCGCACGGCGAAGCAGACCCGCTGCCTCGACTACGTGCTGGACAGCCCGACCTGGAACTGCAAAGGCAACTTCTTCTGCTACCTGCACGATCGCAATGAAAACACTATCGCCGATCCGGCGGTGATCTATTTCGACTTTAGCAACCCGTTTTACAAGGAGAAGGCGTAATGGCAATCGCGAATATCGTCCATTCCGGCTATGGCTTTCGCTGCACCGCAACGGATCGCGCGCTGCCGCTGACGTTAGGTCTCGACGGCAGCGCGGTGCTGGAGCGTCTGAATGGGATCCCGGATGGCTGGCTGGTCGAAGCACTGGATCAGCTGTTTGTTGCCGCACCCGCGCTGACCGGCATTACCCTGCCGTGGGCGACCTGGCAGGATGAACCTCAGGCGCAGGCGCTGTTTAGCCAGGTCCACGGGGATTATCTGGCACGCGAAAGCTTCTGGCAGCTGCCGCTGTGGCTGAAAGGCGAACAATCACAGGCCAGCGGCGGGATGCAGTTTGATGAGAGCCGTCAGCTCTATTTCCCGTTGCGTCCTCACCGCCCGCAAGGCGAAGTGTACCGTCGTTACGATCCACAAATTAAGCGCACCCTGAGCTTCCGCGTGGCCGACGTGGCGCTGGACGGTGAACGATTCACTCAATGGATGAACAACCCGCGCGTGAACGCCTTCTGGGAGATGGCGGGCCCGCAGGCCGAGCAGGAAAACTACCTGCGCCGTCAGCTTGACTCGACGTACTGCTACCCGGTTATCGGCTGCTTCGACGACCAGCCGTTCGGCTATTTTGAGCTCTACTGGGCACCGGAAGACCGCATTGGCCGCCACTACCGCTGGCAGCCGTTTGACCGTGGGCTACACATGCTGGTGGGCGAAGAAAACTGGCGCGGCGCGCAGTACATCCGCAGCTGGCTGCGCGGCCTGAGCCACTATCTGTATCTCGATGAACCGCGCACCACGCGCATTGTCGCCGAGCCGCGCTTCGACAACCAGCGCCTGTTCCGCCATCTGGCATCCGTCGGTTTTGACACGATGAAAGAGTTCGACTTCCCGCACAAGCGCTCGCGCCTCATCATGAGCCAGCGTCACCGCTTTTTCAGCGAGGTGGAACTGTGAACGCGCTCTGGCAGAAAGTGAACCGCGAGATGGTGGCGAAGATCCTCGCCGAGCTGGAATACGAACGCACCCTGCGCGCTGAGCCGGTTTCGTCGGACGTCTGGCGCATCACCATGGGCAACGAGTCCTGGCAGTTTCGCGCCACGCGCGGGATCTGGGGCTGGCTGCATATCGACCCGGACAGCCTGACCACCGCCAGCGGCGATGCCGTCGAAGCGGAAAGCGCGCTGCTTCAGCTGGCGGCGGTGCTGGAGATGAGCGACGCGCAAACGGCAGAGCACATGGAAGATCTCTACGCCACGCTGCGCGGCGACATGCAGCTGCTGCAGGCGCGTGAAGCGCTGGACGCGGACGCGCTGATCCACCTCGACCCTGACGAATTACAGTGTCTGATGAGCGGTCACCCGAAGTTTATTTTCAACAAAGGTCGCCGCGGCTGGGGGCTGGACGCGCTGAGCCAGTACGCGCCTGAGTATCGCGGACGTTTTCGTCTGCACTGGGTTGCCGTTCAGCGGGAGCATCTGGTCTGGAGCAGCGACGCTGATTGCGACCTCAATACTCTACTGGCCAGCGCCATGGACAACGCCGAGCGCGCCTGCTTTGACGCCCGCTGGCAGGCGCTGGGTCTCGACGACGGCTGGCTGCCCGTGCCGCTGCACCCGTGGCAGTGGCAGCAGAAGATCGCCATTCATTTCCTGGCGCAGCTGGCGCGCGGTGAGATGGTTGAGCTGGGCGAATTTGGCGATGAGTATCTGGCGCAGCAGTCCCTGCGCACGCTCACCAACGCCAGCCGTCGCGCGCAGTATGACATCAAGCTTCCGCTGACTATCTACAACACCTCCTGCTATCGCGGCATTCCAGGCAAGTACATTGCTGCCGGGCCGCTGGCCTCGCGCTGGCTGCAGCAGCAGTTTGCCACCGACGCCACGCTGATCCGCTCTGGCGCGCAGGTGCTTGGCGAACCCGCCGCCGGCTATCTGTCGCATCAGGGTTACGCGGCTCTGCCGAAAGCGCCCTACCGCTATCAGGAGATGCTGGGGGTGATCTGGCGCGAGAACCCGTCCTGTTATTTAGAGGACGGCGAACAGGCGGTGCTGATGGCGGCGTTAATGGAAACCGACAATGCAGGGCGCCCGCTGATCGACGCGTGGATTAAACGCTCGGGGTTAAGCGCCGAAGCGTGGCTGGAAAAGCTGTTTGAGGCAACGGTGATCCCGTTCTATCACCTGCTCTGCCGCTACGGCGTGGCGCTGATCGCCCATGGCCAGAACGTGACGCTGGTGATGAAGGATTACGTCCCGCAGCGCATCCTGCTGAAAGATTTCCAGGGCGATATGCGCCTGGTGGATGAAGACTTCCCGCAGGCGCAGAGCCTGCCGGAGCAGGTGAAAGCCGTCACGGCGCGCCTGAACGCGGATTACATTATTCACGACCTGCAAACCGGTAACTTTGTCACGGTGCTGCGTTTTATCTCGCGTCTCACTCTGCAATGCGGCGTGAGCGAAACGCGCTTCTACCAGATTCTGGCCGGGGTATTACGGGGTTATATGGCTGCGCACCCGGATCTGGCAGAACGCTTCGCCAAATTCGATCTCTTCAAGCCGCAGATTATTCGCGTGATCCTCAACCCGGTCAAACTGACCTTCTCCGAACACGACGGCGGCAGCCGCATGCTGCCGAACTACGTTACCGACCTTGATAACCCTCTTTTTCTCGCCTCCCGGGAGTCAGCGCAATGAAAACCTATGATTTCATCGGCATTGGTATTGGCCCGTTTAACCTCAGCATCGCCGCTCTGGCCGAAGGGCTGGACGGTTTTAGCTCGCTGTTCCTTGAGCGTAAACCGCACTTCTCCTGGCACCCGGGGATGATGGTGCCGGACTGCCACATGCAGACCAGCTTCCTGAAAGACCTGGTCAGCGCCGTGGAGCCAACCAACCGCCACAGCTTCCTGAACTACCTGGTGCAGCGCAAAAAGTTCTACCGCTTCCTGACGACCGAACAGCGCACGGTTTCTCGTGAGGAGTTTGCGGACTACCTGTGCTGGGCGGCGGAAAACCTCACCAACCTGTCCTTCAGCCAGCAGGTGCAGCAGGTGAGCTTTGATGAGAAAAGCGGCCTGTTTGAGGTGGTGACCCAGCGCGACCGCTTCCTGGCGCGCCACGTCTGCGTGGGGATTGGCAAACAGATCAACCTGCCTGACTGCGTCACCGTGCAGGACGATACCTGCTTCCACGCAAGCGAGATGATGCTGCGCACGCCGGATCTTACGGGCAAGCGCGTCACCGTCGTCGGCGGCGGCCAGAGTGGCGCCGATCTGTTTTTGAATATCTTCCGTGGCGAATGGGGCCAGCCGCTGAGTCTGAACTGGGTATCGCGCCGCAATAACTACAACGCGCTGGATGAAGCCGCCTTTGCTAACGAGTATTTCACGCCGGAGTACGTGGACAGCTTCTCCACGCTGGGTGAAGAGGCCCGTCGTCAGATGCTGCACGAGCAGAAGATGACGTCCGATGGTATTACGACCGAATCCCTGCTGGCGATTTACCGCGCCATGTACCACCGCTTTGAAGTGCTGCGTGAAAAACCCTGGGCGCATCTTCTGCCGTCCCGCTCGGTGACGGCACTGACGCGCCAGCAAAACGGACATTGTCTGAGCCTACAGCATCACCTCGACGGCGGCCGCGAGCAGCTGGAGAGCGACGTGGTGATTTTCGCCACCGGCTACCGCGCCGTGCAGCCCGCGTTCCTCGCGCCGCTGTCTCACCGCCTGCATCTGGATACGGACGAAGCTTTCTGCATCAACAACGATTTCACCCTCGAATGGGATGGCCCGCAGAGCAACCGCCTGTTCGCCGTGAATGCCGGGATGCACCGTCTCGGCATTGCCGAACCCCAGCTCAGCCTGATGGCCTGGCGCGCGGCGCGGATCTTGAATCGCGCGCACGCTGACGAGCCGTTTGAACTGGCCACCACACCCGGCGTTATCCACTGGCGCACCACCGCCAGCCCGGACAGCAACCCAGCTTTTAAATCGTTAGCAAAAACCACCGAGTACTGACACACACAATCAGGATCAACATAACAATGAAACGTTCTCATCTTTGGGTTTTAAATCCTTGCTTGCTTGCAATGCTTTCTACCTCTGCGTGGGCGGAAGAACAAAAGGAAGAAAATATCGTGGTCTCCGCCAGCCGCGCGCACCGCAGCGTGGCGGAGATGGCGCAGACCACCTGGGTCATTGAGCGGGCTGAAATTGAGCAGCAGGTTCAGGGCGGGAAAGAGATTAAAGAAGTGCTGGCGCAGCTGATCCCGGGTATGGACGTCAGCAGCCAGGGGCGTACCAACTACGGCATGAACCTGCGCGGCCGCTCCATGATGGTGATGGTGGACGGCGTTCGCCTGAACTCGTCCCGCAGCGACAGCCGCCAGCTGGACTCTATCGATCCGTTCAACATTGACCGTATCGAAGTGATCTCCGGCGCCACGTCACTCTACGGCGGCGGCAGCACCGGCGGCCTGGTGAACATCGTCACCAAAAAAGGCCAGCCGGAAACCGAAGTTGAGTTCCAGACCGGGACAAAGAGCGGATTTAACAGCCACAACGATCACGACGAGAACGTGTCGGCAGCCGTAAGCGGCGGCAACGACAACGCCTCCGGTCGTCTGTCGGTGTCGTATCAGCGCTACGGCGGCTGGTATGACGGCAACGGCGACGAGGTGATTATTGATAACACCCAGACCGGCTTACAGTACTCTGACCGTATTGATGTGATGGGAACAGGTACCATTAACATTGACGATCATCAGCAGCTGCAGCTGACTACGCAGTACTACAAGAGCGAGTCCGACGGCAAGCATGGGCTGTATCTCGGGAAGAATTTCTCGGCGGTAACGGGGGATGCGACCGCGTACAACAAAGGTAATCTCGATTCTGACCGCGTACCAGGTACCGAGCGCCATCTGATCAACCTGCAGTACTCCAATACCGACTTCTGGGGCCAGGATCTGGTCGCGCAGATTTACTATCGCGACGAGAGCCTGACCTATTATCCGTTCCCGACCCTGACCAAAGGCGTGGTGAGCAGCATCGGCGCGTCCCAGCAGAAAACCGATTTTTACGGCGGCAAGCTGACGCTGAACAGCAAGCCGGTGGACGATTTAACGCTGACCTGGGGCGTGGATGCCGACCACGAAACCTTCGATGCCAACCAGCAGTTCTTTAACCTGAGCAAGGCCGCGGCGAGCGGCGGCATGGAGCTGGATAATGCCTACAACGTGGGCCGTTACCCGGGCTACAGCATCACCAACCTCGCCCCGTTCCTGCAGGCCAGCTACGACATTGACGCCATTACCCTGAGCGGCGGCGTGCGTTATCAGTACACCGAAAACAAGGTGGATGACTTTGTCGGTTATACCCAGCAGCAGGCCATCGCCACCGGGAAAGCCACCTCCGCCGACGCGGTGCCGGGCGGGAAAACCGATTACAACAACTTCCTGTTTAACGCCGGGATCCTCGGTCGCCTGACCGAACAGCAGCAGGTGTGGTTTAACTTCTCCCAGGGCTTTGAAATTCCGGACCTGGCAAAGTACTACGGCTCGGGCACCTATCAGCTCAGCAACGGTCACTATCACCTGCTGAACAGCGTCAACGTGAACGACTCGACGCTGGACGGTATCAAGGTCAACGCTTATGAGCTGGGCTGGCGCTACACCGGCGATAACCTGCGCACGCAGGTCGCGGCGTATTACTCGCTCTCGGATAAGACCATCACCATCAACAAGACGGATATGACCATCAACCTGGAAGACGACAAGCGTCGTATCTACGGGGTGGAAGGCCAGGTGGATTATTTCTTCACCGACAGCGACTGGAGCACCGGTGCGAACTTTAACGCCATTAAGTCTGAAACCCGCGAAAACGGGAAATGGGAGAAGTTGACGGTCGACAGCGCCAGCCCGTCGAAAGCCAGCGCATGGGTAAACTGGGCGCCAGGCGACTGGACCCTGCGCGTACAGAGCACGCAGACCTTTGACGTGTCAGACGCCGACGGCAAGAAGATCGATGGCTATAACACGGTCGATTTCCTGGGCAGCTACGCCCTGCCGGTGGGTAAGGTCAGCTTCAGCGTGGAAAACCTGCTGGACAAAGACTACACCACCGCCTGGGGCCAGCGCGCACCGGGGCTGTACAGCCCAACCTACGGTGCACCGGGCCTGTATACCTATAAAGGCCGCGGACGTACGTTTGGTCTGAACTACTCCGTACTGTTCTGATCCTGCGCGCCGCCTGCGGGCGGCGCATTTTGCTGTGTAATTTCAACGCGAATTTGCCATAAAATCAGCGATTTGCTGAAATTGTCGGCAAACGAACGAAAAGTTTAATTTCCCCCTTTGACAAGGTGAACGCAGGTCGATAATATTCGCCCCGTTCACACGATTCCTCTGTAGTTCAGTCGGTAGAACGGCGGACTGTTAATCCGTATGTCACTGGTTCGAGTCCAGTCAGAGGAGCCAAACTCTTGTTTCTATGCGTCTCAGTATGTCTCAATAGTGTTTTGATTCAGAGAGTTAGCGTAGAAAATTGTCTCAGCGGATATTGATTTATCTCTCCGCATCGGGACAAATTGGTGGTCTGATTTGGGGTCATTTCAGTTCGATAATGGAGTGACCACCATATGTCTCTTACCGACACCAAAATCCGCAATACAAAACCGTCTACATCTCCCTTTAAGTTGACTGATGCTCATGGGTTGTACTTACTTATCAATCCCGGAGGTTCACGTCTCTGGTATCTCAAATACCGCTTTAACAGTAAAGAATCTCGCATTGCGTTAGGCCCATACCCTCAGGTTTCCCTTTCCGATGCCAGACAGCAGCGCGAAGGCATCCGTAAACTACTGGCCCTGAAAATCAATCCCGCTCAGCAACGAACTGATGAGCGGATTGCCCGTTCCCCGGATAAATGTTTTAAAGTCGTGGCGCTGGAGTGGCATAAAAGCAGAGCCGATAAGAAATGGTCGGCGGATTATGCCGCACGTCTGCTTGCCAGTATGAACAACCATATTTTTCCGGCAATTGGTCATCTACCCGTCACTCTGCTGAAAACGCAGAATTTCACAGCACTGCTGAAAGACATCGAAGAAAAAGGCTTTCTGGAAGTCGCATCCCGAACATGGCAGCACCTTTGCAACATCATGCATTATGCCGTACAGCGGGGACTGGTCGAAAATAATCCTGCTATGTATCTGGATGGCGTCACGGCCCCACCCGCTAAACATCACTACCCCGCCTTACCACTGGAACAGTTACCGGAACTGTTCCAGAAAATCAGTGACTACCAGCAGGGACGGGAATTAACCCGACTGGCGGTGATGCTGACTCTGCATCTGTTTATTCGTTCCAGCGAACTGCGTTTTGCCCGCTGGACCGAGATTGATTTCAGAAACAAAATCTGGACCATCCCAGCCACCCGTAAATTGATAGAAAAAGTTCGTTATTCCGGACGAGGGGCTAAAATGCGTACCCCGCATATTGTACCACTTTCCCGGCAGGCGATTGCCCTGCTGAAACAGATAAAGGATATTTCCGGCCATCTGGATTTAGTCTTCCCCGGCGACCATAATCCGTACAAACCGATGAGTGAAAACACGATTAACCGGGCACTCCGTCTGATGGGGTACGACACAAAAACAGAGGTATGCGGACATGGATTTCGGACAATGGCCTGTAGCGCATTAATGGAGTCGGAACTGTGGTCGCAGGATACAGTGGAACGTCAAATGAGCCACCAGGAACGCAACAGCGTACGGGCGGCGTATATTCACAAGGCTGAACATCTGGATGCCCGTAAAGCAATGATGCAATGGTGGTCGGATTACCTGGACGCAAACAGTGAAGGTTATATTGCGCCCTATATTTATGCACGACAGGAATAAAGGTTATCAGAATAACATCATGTAACGGTAATTTTTCATAACTTAAGAAGCCATCTGCATTCTGTAATCAGATGGCTTCTTACAAACCGAAGCAGTATTCAGTACATAAATAGAAAAATGGATTATCAGGTTCAGAAGCCGGGCAATTGGCCGCGTCTGAAAGATGCTCCAACCTCCTCTTCCCCTGTAGATTACTGCAAAATGCAGTCAGTCACTTTCTGATATCATACTCAAAGATAATTTCGGGTTGATTGCAATATTGACAGGCTGTTCCCGGTACGTTTTAACTGCTATGGTCCACTAATAGCTTCACTTTACGGCAATATAGCCCGAAAAAAGACTCAGTTATTTTCTTGCATGAAATTTAATTCTTCTGGCACAAAGCCGCCGATCAATTCTGATTATCACTGAATAGCAAAAGAACCAGACTCTGTGCCAGTCAGCGCGTACGAAGCCACATTCAGGCCAGATTCTCAATGGCCCGGAAAAATACATCTTCGGTCAACAGAACGTTGCCCTGAGCCCCTTGATGTTCATCGCGAATAAACCAGCCACTATCCGACGCCATGCACAAATAAAATGTCTGCCTGCCAGAAGCAGTGCCAGGCACATCAACGTTCATGGTTACACAACCTCTGTCCCCCGCCCGGCAGAGTTGCTCCGGAATAATACTGACACTGCGGTTCCCGTTCTGTAATCTGATAGTAGTAATTTCATAGCGACATACGCCACAGTTAAGGCTAAGCCCTACGGTGCTCAGGTCATAGAGATATTTTTTCGCTATGATGACCTCAATCCCGCTTCCCTCAAACCACGCATTTATCTGCTGCACCAGTGAGTCCATCCGTTGGCAGAATGCCCGGATTTCCCCCTCAGTGGATTTTTTACCGGGCGGTGTACTGGCGTGATGTTGCTGCACTTTCTTAAAAAATCGTTCTCTGGCTGACACATTCACTCCCTGTTGACCTGCTGACGGATTATTCCGGCATTTTCTGTTTCAGAAGGACATAGCGGGCAATCAGCTGTTGCAGATGTTGTTCCGTCTGGTTCTGCTGCGCCGCTGGCCACGGCTGCCCTTCGGGTATTCCGGATAACTGACGCAACTGCTCCTCCACCGGAACGGCGCGGTTAAACGACTGCGTGATGGCAAACACCTGCGATTTCAGTTCACTGACCGTCATGTATTTACCGCGCTGCTCATCCAGTGCGTTCAGCCGGTCAGCAAGCTGATGTAACTGCGTCATCCCCTGGTGCCAGTCACTGAGATTTTCCGGCGGCAGCGCGACGGCAGTTATCTGTTGCTGCCACTGCTGTGCCAGCGGTTTTGCCTGCTCCGGCCACAACGTCAGCGCCTGCTGCACAAGCTGGTCCCCATAGCTGACCGCCCAGTCCGGCTTTAACTGCGAAAACCGCGCTAACTGCTGCTGCGTCTGGCGAAGCCCCGTTTCCGGTAATGGCGATTTCTGGCGCAGCGATGCCAGTTGTTCAGCAGAAAGCGTTACGGGTACCGGGGTGAGCGTTGCCGCAAACTGCGCCTGTACCGGATCTGGCTGGTGCATCGCCTGCCAGATCCCTGCCGCAGCCCCCGCAACAACCAGCATGGTCAGCATCCCGGCGACAAAAGGTTTCCAGGACTTTGCGGGAACCGGGGATTCCGTCATCGACGCCACATTTACCAGCGGTTCCGGCCGCGGGACATACACCCATTTCACACGCTCTGCTGGTTCTCTGACGCTTTCAGGGAGAATCGCCCCGCCCGGCACGGTAACGCCCGTTTGCTGCGGGTTATCACTCCTGGTCGCGCCATCGCTGTTTTCCAGTCGCACCGTCGCGTTATGCATCAGGGTGAGCAGGACATCAAGCTGGCTGGCGTGTTTTAATTCCAGTCGTTGCAACACATCGCCCAGCGCTTTCAGGTGTTCTTCCGCCCGGTATAACTGGCTGAGGTCAGCATACGTCAGCGTCAGGGCGCGCATCACCTGCAGGAGTCGCCTGCTCAGGGCACTGAGAATCTCCATTCGCGCATGGACTGGCTGCGGCCACAGGTTGCCCCACTGACGGGCGACCAGCGCTTCCAGTATCGCCAGCCCTTCGTTCAGACCGTACAGCCCGGCCAACTGCGTGCGGGCAAGCGTGTACCAGGCGGCAGTCTGCAGTTCCACGCCGTTGTGTTCAAACAGCGACAGGCAGAGCTTTTCCGCGGACTGCCAGTTGACATCCGGCCGCGCCGGATGGCTCAGTTTATTCATTTCATCGCGCAACGCGGCGTAATCTGCCAACGTGCGCGGGTCGCCGCCGGTTTTAAGACAGCGCTCAGGATGTGTCGTCATGATGGTTTCAGCCAGAGTCAGAACTATATTGCGGAACGGGCATCAAGATACTGCCGTTGTTTCAGATGTCTGATCAGCACTTTACCTTCAGGCATAAACTCGGTGCCATACCGTACAAGTCCGATACCTCTCAGTTCCGCATCGATGGCGTAGCGCAACTCCCCTGGCACTTGCTGTTCGAGTAAGGTGACAGTGAGTGACTGCAAACGGGGTTCATATTTGAGCAGGACACCGGACAGCGTATCGATCAGCTCGTGGGCTGTCCCGGACATACCCTGCAGAATTTTGGTCATATCGGGCAAACCATAATCGGGTAGATGGGATATGGTCCCGGCCCGGGCGTTCAAAATACGCTGGATGTTATCCAGTACGGATAAAATGACTTGGTCTTCTTCGTTTACAACTTCAAGGGGGAGATCCCCTGTAAAGTTGCCAGTAAGAATTTCATATAAGGAGGGCGATTTTTGATTCATAATATATCGAATTATTTTAAATGATAGAGGTTTAGGTCATAAGGGATAAGAATTATTCTATATTTCTTTTAAGTTTTTTTGCAAAAATAATTATTGCGTAACCGGATAATGAGGAACCTAACATCAACATTACTCGAAGTGGATTTGTTCCAAACCATGTATAAAACATAAATACAAAAGCCACACTAAGGATGGGTATTGAATATTTTAATTTAACGAAGGCTGAGAGAAATATTATTGGGATTATAATATACCGCATGTATAACATTACAAATCCAAGACCGACACCTCTACTTCGAGGAGTGAAATGATCCATATACCATTTGTAGCAGAAATAATGAACAGTAACAACAAGAATGCATCCAAGGACTGCAATTAAAATATTTATTGCAACGGTTTTATTTTTTCCAAATTCCATATTTCTCCAACTCACTGTTTTTTATTGGGGCACCAAGCATTTCTGCTTTTACTGAGTTACTTATTTCTTCAACTTCAACTGCTGGATAAGATTTTCCCGTTGATGTTACTTTATATGTAAAATTCTTGCTAGCAAATAAAGCCCCTCTTAATACGAAATAATTATCATACTCATTGGAATAGTCCACATCCCCTGTTATTGTACCTGCACCCCATTCAATTCCGATTTGTACTGTTTTAGTTATGCTCTGAGTGCTACGGTAGGTGTCAACGGCAAATGGGATCTGGCCCACGGCGTCCGTCCAATAGGGGATGTCGGAGATTAATACCAAAAGATATCCTGCTCCACCCTCAGGGTTCTGCTTCCAATCTCCTTCCATATTTTTATAAAAACTATATGATGGTCTGTCAACCAAGGAAAACTTAGCTATATCATCCCATGTAAATATTTTATATGCTTTTTTAGCATAGTCTGCGTCATTAACAAAAAGTAATTCCCTATAGTTATCTGCTAACGGCTCAAACCATTGATATTGAAAATTGTCATAAAGGGTTTGAGCCGTTAATATTGAAAACTCATCCTTTTCGGCACCTCGTAAAACAAATAGAACCTCACCATTTTTTCTGGTGATAATTAAAACGTTTGGTACTTTAATGTCATGAGGTGTGCTGTCATTTTCTGAAGTAGTGTTTCCTTTTATGCCCAACTCAGTCCTTCCATCCTTTGTAACAATCAGATAGGGGGTTCCATCTACTTCAATATTAATTTTTTTCATGGTCTTCCTACTCAGCTTACAAATATCCAATACTCAGATTCATTGTCTTTTTTGTCGATATATCCATCTGTGCCAGAGCCTGAAAGTATTTCTTCTCCATCCGTTGTTTCAACCCGATAGTTAACATCAGAAGAAAATCTAAGCTTTCTGTCAAAATATAGGGGGATCATCGCCATCTGCTTCAATGAATCAATTGGTAGGTCGTTTGCACCCGCAGCCATAGTCCGCTTCACTTTGCGCAAATACGACGCCGTAGTACCATACTCGACCTTCCCGGCCTCAAGTCGCAGATAACTTCCGCCGCCGATCAGCGTGATACGTTTTTTCCCGGCAAAGGAGATGTCGCTCGCTGAGCTCAGCGTCAGCTTCTTCTCAGCGAACAACCGCATACTGGCGTTTTGCGCCTGGACATCGATTGGACCTTCCCCGGATTTCAGGCTCAGCTGACCGGTGCGGGCAAAGAGCCCCAGTTTTTGCCCGGCCAGCGTGGTCAGATTGCCCATCGCGCCTGTGCTGATATCGCCCCCGGCGTTAATGACAACGTTTTTTGTGGCTGTCATTTGCAGATGCTCACCGCTGGTCAGCGCCATGCCTTCCGGGGCCGAGAAAAGCACCGCTTCATTGAGCGGTTTCAGCCGCTGCTCAAACATCTGTATCTGGCTGTCGACATCCCCCTTCAGCGCCTGAGCCTGTTCTGCCGCGATTTCCAGCTGCTGCAGTTGCTGATTCAGCCTGTCGATTTCCTTCAGCGCGGCATCCCTGTCCAGTGCGTCACCCTGTGCTTTCGCCTGCGCATCCGCACCAACAAACAGTCCCTTCCCGGCTCTCAGGGTTCCCCATTCATCGGTGCGCAGCTCTGTGCCCTGGCCGCGAAGCTGCCCCTTGCTGTCCACCATGTGCCCGCTGTTGAGCTGCGTCCTGCCGTATTCCGTGGCAAGCTTGATGTGCTCCTCACCGCACTTATCCTCCATCCGCAGCTTGTTGTTCGCCGGGGTGCGCAGCACGTTGCGCGTGTGGTTGTCGCGGGTCACGTGGTCCGGGTGTTCCGAGTCGTGCAGCGCATACGCGATGTACGGCAGGTCAATATCACCGTTGCTGTACGCAATCGCCACTTCGGTGCCGTCGGTGAGCGGCATATGCCAGCCCAGCGTTTCACCGGCATACGGTTTCGCCATCCGCAGCCACAGATAGCCGTAACCCGGCTCCGTCCCCTCCCGGTCGAAGTCCAGCCTGACCCGGTAGCGTCCGTGCTCATCCAGATGGGCGTAAATGTCGTTCTTCTCCCGGCTCTCTATCCGTGCCGGAAGCGTACCCGGGATGACCGGGCGCGGGATGTCTGCCGGACGGAAACAGTAACGTTCGGTGTAGGGCATTCCCCAGACCGACACGTGCAGGCGGGAATCACGGGCCCCCCGGTAGGTCACCAGGGTGAGGATGACCCCTTCTTTCAGGGCTGCAATAACATCCCCCTGCGGCTCCAGCACCTGTCCGGGTGTGAGGTGTGCAGCATTGCTGAACAGGTGAATGCGGGCCGACCTGTTGAGCTCCCGCTCGTGATGAAGCCGGGCATAAAACGCGCCGGATTCGGTTTCCGGCTCAGGGCTGGTGCCATCACCCGCGTCACGGTAAGGCGCGGCGTAGCGGTAATGCTCTCCGGTAGTGACCGCATCATTACGCACGCTGACCGCCGCATCCATCGGCGTGCAGGCTGTCCGGTAGTTGTAATCACGTGTGGTAACGGTGCCGGTGGCAATCCTGTGCCAGGTCCGCACATCCCAGACCGATTCTGCCGCGCCGTCAAACAGACCCGATGGCTCGCTGTACGGCAGGCGCACGTCAAACTGATAGTTCAGCTGACTGTCGGCAAAAATGTACGTATCCAGACCGCGCACATCGTCCATCTCCGTGCGCCAGTAAATCCCCACCTCAGACAGAATGCGCCGGATAAACTCAAGGTCCGTTTCCCGCCACTGGGTGATAATTTCACGCGGCGGGTAGGTGCGCTCCAGGCGGAAGTCAAAATCGGGTCCCTCCAGCCCGTGTCTGCGCAGCACCTGCTCCACCACCTCAGGAACGGACTGGTTCTGATATACCGCGCACTGCCGGGTGTGTGCCAGCAGCGCCAGGCGCGAACTGAGCGTAAGCCGGTAACGGAACTGGTCCTTTGAGGTTGAAAGCCATTCCAGGCGGGTCACCATGCCGTGAACACTTTTACCGCTCCGCATCCGCAACGACGCATATTTCATCAACACCTGTTCCGGGGGAATGTTCGCCTGCGGGGTGGTGAACTCGATGTCCCATCTGAACGGCTCGCTCAGTGCTTCCCTGCCGCGAAAACGCAGGACATCCGGCTTCACTGTACTGTCATTAATATCCAGAAAGTAACGGGTCTGTCCGTCAAAAAGCGCTAACCAGTTATCCATCACGTCACTCCTTTACCGGCACAAGGCTGAGCCAGCCATCACCCAGTTCAATCGTGCGGGGTTTGTCCGGGTCGAGGTCGTCACGGGTCAGCACCAGCCGCCAGCGGTTGTCCTTCTGATCCGGTCGGTTAAACAGCCCCACCACAGCCACGAACTGAGTGTCTTCATCCATAGGCACATTGAGCGTCACGCTGCCGTTGGGCATCACCAGCAGCTCTTTTGATGCCAGCACGTCGTCCTTAAGTACTGTATCTGCCTTGCGCAGCAGCGTCTGGTAATCGGCGGCATCAACCGCTTTACGATCCCTGAGCTGATAAACCCGCACCATTGTCGCCAGCGGCGTCTGTGCGCCATCGGCGTTAATGGCCGTGCGAGGGGTAAAATCCAGATGCAGCGTTTTAATTTTCTTGTAGAAGATGGATTTCGTGATGCTGACCGTACTGTCCGTGACGGTCTGCGTCAGACCGCAGCCTGCGAGCAGACCACAGGCAATAAGCGTCAGCGCCCACCAGCGGATTACTGTTGCCATTCAAAAGTTCCTTTATTGAGAGAGGGAATACGTGATTAGTCGAAACGGTAATGGCCGTCTTTGGCGGGCGGTAGCGCAGAACATTGCAGCCCTTGATAGCAGCCCAGACTGACGGTGAGACTCTCCCGGCTATTGCTGAGCTTGCCAGCTTTCAGACCCAGTAAACCGGCACGGCCCAACTGGATACGCCTGCCTTTGCCAAGGCGGGGTTCAGGCAACAATCGCACGGGGACGGTGAGGCGCAGTCTGGCGTCACTGCGGTAGCCGAGATAGACGCGCAACAGAACCAGCAAATCGGTATGGAGGACACCACCAGGTAACCAGCCTTCTGCCTCGCCTGGATCTTCCGTTTCCAGGGTCACCAGTACCCGACTGCATGCTTCTTTTGCGGTTTTACCCAGCGTGGCTCGCTGAGAAAGACGGATCCGGTTCCCGGCACCCAGCCCGCTACGGTTATCGATATGCACCTTAACCGGATCGGGTTCGGTGATAATTGCCCGGGTATTCGGTGCCAGCAGGCTCACCAGGGCCCGGATGCCTTCGGCATTGCGGGTGGGCAAACGCATGGTGCCCAGCAGGGCCAGAAAACGGGAAACCGGTGTTGCCACCCGCCCAGCCGTGCCCGGTATACCGAGTCCGACCAGACCCAGCAAACACTGTGATGTGGCATCGCGGCCACCTGCCTCGAATGTCGCCGGATAGGCATATTTTCGCCAGATCCGGTAATACTGCGTGGTGCTCCGATGGCTGAAAATGTCCAGGAATGAGGTGACCGCCTCGTGCCCTTCGCGGCGCTGCGCAATGTCGTCCAGATAGGCCGTTGGCAGAGGGGAATCCACTCCATACATCCCCAAAAATGTCGTACGGACTGTTGGGGGCAATGTCGGGTTGTCTTCGTCGGTCTCCACCGCTTTGAGGGTACTGATGGGGAATCCCATACCAGGCCAGGGCCTGAATCGTACCGGATCGTTGGCCGGATGGCTGGTGGTGCCCAGTTTCGGCGCGTCCGGATATTCCTGCTCCAGCAGCTGGCAGAAACGATAAAAATTAGCCCGCCAGATATCTTTGCTCAGGACTAATGTCAGCCCGGTACGTGCTGGCTGTGATTCTCGCGCCATCTCAGTCGTTTTCCTGTCGGTTGCAGCACCAGCGTGAGCTGGTTAAAGAGGTGAATATCCGCATAGAGCGCGAAGAACCGGTGCAACATCTCGCCGAAGAGATTCACATCGCCCTCACCTGCAAAATTATCCATGTTCAGCGTGACCTCTATGTCCACGCCCCGAAGCATAAAGCCCTTCTCAAAGCGTCGGATCAGGGTGTGCTTCACGGCGACGATAGCTTCGAGCCGACGGCGGTTCATTTCATCGTCGGTCCAGTCGTAGAGCGCCAGCGTGCCCCGCAGGACCTCAGGATTGTCCATCATGCTGAGGAAGTTTGAGCCGAGGTGGCTCATCACTCGCCAGTGAAAACGGTCGTTGGCGGGCGGGTACAGCGGCATTGTCGGCGCTGTGACGTTTAATACTCTGACGGGCACTTTGCCGGTTTTGACCACCCTGTCCAGCAGGGTACTTTCCAGTGCCTTACGCGGAAGCTGCCCGTTGGTACCGGTGATCCGCATCGAGAGCGACTCTGGTTTCTCAGACAGCTGCTCCAGTTCGAACGAGCGGCCGCCGAGGATCAACCAGGTGTCATATAGCCCGGACGGACCCCGCTTCACACGAGTATGGAAATAACGCTCTGGTGCATCGTGGCGCATCATCCCGCCCCGGTGCCGGAAGCTGGTGAAGGGCACCCAGGGGTGTTTGCCATTCTTCACCGCACCATGGATATTATCGACGCTGTAAATCTCGGTGTGACCATCCTGGAGACGCAACGGCCTGAGCAGGTATTCGTTATCCAGCGGATTAAGCGTCAGCGGATCGGCTTCCAGGGCAAAGAGATTAATGACGGGCGCACAGTGCAGCCGGAAGTTTTCCGTTTCAAAAGGCAGATCGGATGACCAGGCTTCACTGAGCACGATGTCGATTTCAAACCAGGAGCTGGCTTCAGTGAGTCCGATGGTGTCGAGACCGCGCAGCTCAACAAACATGAATTTCGGACGGAAGCTGAAATATTCCAGCAGCAGCTGGTAACCACTGAAGGCGGTATCTGCTTTCTTCCACAGGTCGTCATTGTCATCAAAGCCCATGGGTTTGCACCAGCCATCAAACTGATGACGTTCGGTGTATGTCCCTGAATGGCGCGCATACATGGCATGTACACGGCGGGTCATTGCCAGATGCAGCGCAGAGCTAACCGGACTCTCTGCGTTAAGGAATATGGCGACCTTGTCGATCCCGGCTTTACTCCAGTCCACTTTTTCAGGGCATTCGAAGCGCAGACGGATAGCAGAGCGGCCATCGGTTTCCGTATGCAGGCGGGCGTCAGCAAGGTGCAGCGGTTGTAGCGGCACATCGCGGGTTGTCCGGTACTGACAGGCTGTTTTATGCGGCCCGACAGGGCGTGAAAGCACGGAGAAGCCTTCCGCCAGCATTTCGGTCTGACGCAGACTACGCCAGTCAGGGGAGAACTCAACGATGGCCAGCGACGGGATAGTCCGCATATAGTGCGGCCACAGCAGGCTCACCAGCCCTTCGGTGAGCTCCGGCAGATCATCATCCAGCTTTTCACGCAAACGGCCCATCAGGAAGGCAAAACCTTCAAACAGGCGTTCCACGTAGGGATCGCGAGCACCGGGTTTATCCAGATTAAGCATCGCAGCCCGATCCGGATGGGCACGGGCAAACTCTTTACCGGCTTCTCGCAGGTAGCGCATCTCTGCTTCGTAATAGCGCAGGGTTAAATCATCCATGCACGGCATTCCTGAAAATTATTAAAGAAAACATTAACCACAGAGCACCATGGCACGGGCCGGGTCGATGGCGATCAGACCCGCCAGTAGCGTATCCATCTCAGGCATCAGACGGGCTTTATCGGATTCGCTGCGACCGGCTTTAATACGTAGCAGCTTCAGGCGGCGGGCCTGAACTTCAAACAGCAGACCGGGTTCCCACTCTCCCAGCGTCAGCTGTGGTGCACGCGTAGTCAGTTCGCCAAGCAGATGAAGCGCCATATCGTTCCGGCCATACTGCTCTGCCACCCGGGCCATCAGCAGGCGTATCAGCCAGCGATGGCGTGGTGTGTCCATCCCCGATCGGGACTGGAGCCAGGCAAGCGCCGCTTCGGGCCCTTCCGTGTCCCCCTTCTCCATGGCTTCAGACTCAAGGAGCAGCACATCATCAGCCTGACCATTAACGACGGTAGTGGGTTCATCGCCATACATCAGACCTTCTTCATTCACTTTTTCAGCAATCCAGGCGGTGGTAACTTCGTCGGCAAAGGGGGTGCCGTCATTCCATGCCAGCCCTTCAAGCCCCGGGAGGCGTTTAAGCAGCAGCCGCAGATCGAACAGGACGGAGTCAGCCCAGGTATCCCAGGGCTGGCCAGCATGGCTGAGCCCCTGCCAGAAGTACCACTGAAGATCGAGCCAGAAATGGTTGACCCCTTCGCAATACATCTGGCTGGCCTGCTCAACCAGCTCGGTCCAGTTTTTCTGAAGATATAGCCGCTTAAGTTGCGCGCGATACTCGGGTTTCGGCGGTACCAGGCGGGTGCGACCGCTACTGTCGAGTGGGGGGATCTGATCGACCGTATCCCACCGCACGGTCTTTATCAGCCGGTGAGAAGCAAGCCAACCCTGCGGCTGCTCGCTCAGCCAGCGGGAAAGTAACCTGGTCTGGTCGAGTAAATCGCGGCCCGATTTCACCGCTGACAGTTGTGGGGAATCCGAATGGGCTGATTCACGTCCGTGCTCCCGGGCGCTGCTGTTCTGGGGGACCAGCGCTTCCATACCACCCGAACGTGCCAGGCGGTTTTCAAGCGCGGTACAAATCCCTGCAAAAGACGGTTTCTCGGCTTCCGGCCAGTCTGCCACTGTGGATTCAAGCAGGCTTATGGCTCCCGCCGTCAGACCGGCATCATTGCTGTCCACCTCGGGCCATAACAGCAGTGCATCAATCACTTTTGCACTGTTCAGCCACTCCAGCGCAGCTTTCCGGGCAGTGGGGCGCCGGGGATGGCAGGCCTGCCCGTAGCGGGTCAGCATCGCAGCAAGAAGCAGTAAGCCTTCGGACAACCCTTTTTCACCGTCGCGGCTGAGGCGGGCCTGAACGTACCAGGTGACAACACGAATATCTTTGGCGCTTTCGCAAAGACACGTCCGGGCCAGCTCGCACAACAGCGTTGAATCGGTACCCGAAAGCTTATTAATCTCTTCACGCATAAGCTGAAAATTATCATCGTAAGCAGGATCGTCCCCTGTTTCAGACCCCAAGGTGAACGGGTGCAGCCAGTTATCCCAGAGTGACAGGGCATCATTTGCCCGGGAAATGAGGCGCTGCCTTTCTTCCTGGCTGTTGGCGCAGGCGGTTAACAGATCTTCCGGTGAACTCATTCTTTTTCCAGTTTGTTAGTCTCTTTCATAAATCTCACGACCGCTTCCAGAGAATCGTCGTCCTTGCCATTGACGATTTGTGGTGGCTTCCATTTCAGCAGCATACTTTTCTCCTCCCCCTGAGTGGGTTTGCCCTTCCAGTAGC
The DNA here is from genome assembly GCF_008080435.1 of Enterobacter asburiae. Lineage (GTDB taxonomy): Bacteria > Pseudomonadota > Gammaproteobacteria > Enterobacterales > Enterobacteriaceae > Enterobacter > Enterobacter asburiae_C. Next base: position 647,179 of record NZ_VRKN01000001.1, read on the forward strand.
TTTGCTAGTGGGCTTTTCTGACATGGGGGCGCAGGCGCCGATGGGGTGTGGAGGGGCTGTCCCCTGATGTACTGGCTTCCGGCGCTCGTGGTACCTGCCTGAGCGCGGAACCGGCCCGGGCACCTGCAAAAATCTGCACAGGCTTGTCCGGCGGGATGAGGCGTTGATGCTTTCCGACGCGTCTGGGCGCTGGTCTCACAGGTTTCCCCTGTCTTCCCCACTCGCTGTTCTCCGAGCAAAGCCAGAACAGCACCGGCAGCACGGCGTGCCAGAATCCACGGATCCCCTCCTCCTGCTGGCTGATGGCCGTGGAGACAGGATCGGTTAAGGCGAGATACGCCATCCCCATCGGAATGTGTTCCCGGGAAAGTGGATCCTGAGCGAGCGTCAGGGCGAGCAGCGCATCCGTCTGGTTATCATGATCGGCAAGGGTGAAAAATGCGCCCATCAGTGCGCCATGGCCTTCAGAAAAAACCATGTCAGCCGGAAAATCGAGCCAGAATCCCCAGAATGGCAGGTGGCGAAGCATTTCGCCTGACAGAGCATCGGTCTGACGGGTTTCACCCAGCATCCGGAAGAGGGATTCATCGCAATGAAGCAGTGTTTTACCGGTGCGCCAGGCCGCGAGCGTCATATAAACGATATGCGGCGGCAAACGCTTCATAATTTGAGGACAAAGGAACCCTTCTTCTGGCGCAGGGTTACGCTTCAGCCAGTCCGCAAGCCAGCGTTTACACTGGCGAAACGTCATATACCGCCATGGGGCAAGTGAATCGGTCTCCCGCCACTTATCAACCTGCTGAATACACCTGGAGACCAGCCCTCTACCTGTTTAGCAAAGGCCAGCGCGGGATGAATGCCCCTGTTCATCTTTACTCAACGCCTTCGGTGCCAGCAGCAACGTTAAAAATGGACGCAGGCAGCGTAAATCCCTGTAGCTTCAGCAAGGCGAGCGGACCGTCGCCCAGCTCGCTGCGCATGACGAACTTTAGCGGATTCCCGTCCGGTGTGATCCACACCAGCTGCATACGGCTGGCATCAAGAGGCGTGATCAGGGCTTTGTCCAGCAGGCGAATGAGACCCCAGTTACCCTGGTTACTGGCGTAGAAGAGTTGCATACCACTGTTTACACTACGCCAGCTGAGCGACACGCCTGGATAGTAAGTATTCCCCGGCCAGGTAAAGCTCTGCCAGCTTTCCATCTGATTGAAGTAATCCAGATTCTGCTCATCAAGGGTAAGATGTACTCTGGCAACATCCCGTGAAGGACGCGCCATCAGTTCGAAGTGAACACCCGCATCGCCCTGAGAGAACACGATATCTGACAGTTCCGCCAGCTGATTAATCGCCCGGAGGAAATCCGGACTGACAACCATCCCCTGACTTGCAGAAGGATCAACGACCCAGTGATTCCCCTCCTGGTGAAGGATCCCGCCAAGGTTTGTTTTCAGGAAGGTGGCGATTCGGCCTGAGTCACTACGCAGGAACTGAGCCAGCAACGGCAGGGAGGCATCGCTGCCGGTGGCTTTAAACGGATACCGTCCCGCAAAGGCTTTATTCCACTGATCGACAATGGTCGACTGCCAGCGGGCATTGAGACTTCCCGCCGCCGGGGCAAGAACCTGCCGCCAGGCCAGATCCAGGGGTTGCACAAATAACGACTGACCAAATCCGTTCCACTCCTGCCCCAGACTCGCCGCAACTAGACTGCCGTAGTCGCGGGTGTCGGTCAGATCGATGGCTTTGCCCTGGAATACGGTCTGAGCCAGCATCTGAGACATGGCCTGCGGATCCGGGGCGCTGGTAACCTGCTGAAGCTTCAGCCGCACCTGGGTTACACGGGCCAGCCAGGACTGGAAACTGAGATTACCGTTGGCACCGGTGCCCTCTTTACCTTCCATAAGCCCCATAAGTGGCCCAAATACGCCATCAAGCGGACCTTTAGGGCCCTGTGCCTGTTCAATAAACTGTCTGGCATTTTTTTTCTGACCGATCAGCTTTTTCGCTGAGTCCACGATTGAATCAGCCAGTGCCTCACCTTTCTGCCCCGTTTTTCCCTGCCAGGCCAGCGTGTTCATCAGTGCAACCAGCGGTGACTGACGGACATCGCCGATCAGATTGAGCTGGGCAATCGCTTCGGAAAGTGACGTGGCTTCCTGCCACTGTATGCTGTTGACCATGTTCAGCCAGGCATTACCAAAATCGGTAAAATAGCGTTCAGTCAGGCGGGCCTTCAGCGCCTCCGGGGAGATATCGCTCCCTGTCTGGTGCGTCTTATCCGTCAGGACCCAGTCGATTTCATCACGTCGTGTCTTGACGACCTCGTTAATTGCATCCTGTACCTGCTCTTCCCAGGCCTGGCGCGTAAACATTCCAGGAACGATTTCGTCAGTGCTGAATACTGTTGAGGCATCGGTGTCGCCGGTCATATCAGCAAGCGTTAAATCAGGCCAGTTGCTGGCAACGCGCTTAAGCATGTCCTGGTAAAGCCCGGACTCAGCGTTACGCTGGCCAATCTGCTTGAGCAGGATCTGACGGACCGTGCTGATTAATTCAGCGTCAGGCTTAATTTTCCATTCGGGATGTGCCGGGAGGTTTTGCGCATAAAAGCCCAGCAGTTTCGGTGCCAGGTCCTGCCATGTGCCATCCGGCACATTCTGACGCTTCGGCCAGGCGACCAGTACGTTTTTTGCCAGCCAGCCCGCGTCCGCTTTATCCGGACGGGCCAGCATCAGATAACTTTTGAGCACGTCGTAGGTATGCTGTGTGCCCTGTGTTCGGGCATCACTGGCAGGAGGAAGTTGCACAAACGCATTCAGCTGCTGCCTGAGACTATCTGCTGTGGCATCCCTCATCAGCCGAGCGTTATTTTTCGCATACAGCGGCCAGAGTGCGGCCAGCGTGTCGCTGTCCTGATTAAGACCAAATCGGGTGTACCATGGAGCGCCGGTCGCCTCACGATGTTGCAGACGGGCAATGGCTTGCTGGAGTACGAGCTGGTTGTGCAGGCGTTCAGCCAGTGGTTTTGCAGTGTCCGCTGCCTGCCTCGCCGTTTCCTGCGCCTGATAAATCTGGGTACGGTTAACGATGAGTGACAGCAGGGTACCGGCTCCCCACAGGACAATCAGGGAAAACAGAATTAACCGCAGCATCTTCAGCCAGTCAAAGCCCAGTTTCCTGCCGTTGGCGGCATCACAGTCATCAATGACGGCTTTCCATGTCGGTGTGTCGGGGCGCGTGTTCGGCACCGTTCCGGCAATGGCCAGTTCAGGGCTGAACATGACACCGCGTAAACGCCAGGCCGCAGATCCCTGCATCAACCCGCTGAGCAACACAGTCAGACTGGCTTTCAGTTCGTGTTGCAGACGGGAAGATAACTGAAGCAGGCCGTCATGAGCCGGATTATTCAGTATCTGTGCCATACCGGCTTTTTGCAGGCGCTGAGACAGCGTAGTCAATGCCTTACCCGCCTCTTTTACAGTGCCTTCCGGTCCGAATATCACCCCTGTCGCAGCCGTTTCTGTGTCCTGCTGAGCACCGTTGGCTCTATCAGTCAGCCACAGCCAGACAGGAGCCTGCCAGCCCAGCTGATGATCGGCTTTTTGGCGGCAACGCAAGAAAGCATCCCGTTCGCTATCCGTCGGGAGGGCTGAAGTACTCATCACCTGAATAATGCCATCAACCGGCTGGCCAGATCGCAGGCGCTTCAGTTTTGAAAGGAAGATCTCATCCGGAAGTGACTGCGCATCACCGCCATAAATCAGTACGTTATCGTCACCTTCCTGCCACAGGTCATGACACAGACCCGGGGCCGCTTTCTGGACGTCGTCCGGGTTGCCCGTCACCAGCAGGAGTCGCACCTTACGCTGCCAGCGGCGTCCATAGCGAAAGCGCAGGTGTTCGGACACGGCGTCTTCGCTGAAGACCGGTTCATCGTCATCTTCTTCACTGGGAATTGGGCTCGTCAACGGAGCGGCAATCTGAGACTTTTTCTGCCCCCAGTGGAAGTACAACCCCGATTTACCGGCGAAGTCGAAAGCCTTCTCTGTCAGCCAGCCGAGTAAAAACAGCGCGGCAACCAGCATGGCGCAGAATGTGAGTATGCGCTGGCCGTCATACGGTCCGAATCCGGTGGCCGAAGCCACATTTACCGGAAAGGCATAAAACAGAAATGCCACGATGACCGTCAGAAAAAACGCGACAGTCACAACGGAGCCGATGAGTGTTTTTACTTTTACCTTAGACATTCTTAGGCGATTCCTTGCGAACTTCTTCTTTGGTGATGACGGCGACCCAGATGTCGTCCTTGTCAGCGGCGGGTTGTGCGGCGATAACCTGCGCGCCTCGTTGTTCAACGTCAGTATTGGCAAGCGCGATGGCCAGCCATGGAGCAGCATGGCCGGTATAGCCAAGCACGGGATCAATACTGGAATTGTCTTCTGAAAGGCTAAATTCAACACCGCTCTCTTCGCAGGCATTATTCCAGCCGCTGCCCGACGTCAATGTGGAACCGGAGATCCAGCTTCCTTTGAGTTCATTGGGCAGGGTCTTCGCCCAGAGCAGCGCCCGGTTGAGCGTCTTTGTGAGCGTTGTTTCTGTTCCCCTTTCGGGGCGATGAAGGCGAAGCGCATCCGGCCAGGCATGGGCTTTGCGGTTGCTTAATACCACCATTGAGACAGCATCAGCATCTTCTTCCCGGGGAGACGCCGGTAACGACAGCGTGATGGCAACCAGAATGCCTGGGTTGTCCCATCGCTTGTCCAGCCAGGCATCAAACGCCCCCAGCCCTTTTCCGGGCATCAGGCGAAAAATCCTGCCCGTCTTGAGTGAGAGATCGGCTTTAAGCTTCTCTTCAATCAGGGAATACAGATCGTTATCACAATCCAGCACCAGCCAGCATGGCAGCTCGGGCGGAAGCGGCTTAACTATTCCCTCTACACGCGTGGTCAGTTTATTAACCGCCGCTTTCAGGGCCTTCGTTAAATCTGTCTGATATTCTGGTAATGCCGCGTATCTGACCGGTTTGTCACATCCTCTTGGGCGAGAGAAGTCGATAGCGGGGGCCGCGACTTTCATTGCCTTCAGCAGGTCATCGGCTTTGTTTCCGGCCGGACTCTGAATATAAGTACCGAGGATCCAGGCGCAGCGCTGGCCGCGCAGAATTTCATTGTCGATGAGTGCTTCCCGCTCGGCATTGCGTGATTCCGCACCGACCTGTTCTGCTTTATAGGCAAATCGGCGTAAGCCGAAAATAAGCCCCCAGGTGCAAAATGGAAGACCCAGAGCGGTGAACCAGAAGACAAATCCTGTTCTTTCTGACGTCCAGCACCATAGCGTGAGCGCTATGCCCCCCAGCATGATAAATGCCAGGAACAGCAGCCAGCGGCGGGTGCCGGGACGCGCTATTTTTGGGGCTTGTTCAGGGATGGCATCCAGCCAGACGGGCATAATCAGGCAACCTTTGCAGCGGCAAATGAACTGATCAACGTGCAACCACAGGCGCATTTGTGACCGTGAAATGCGACCGGAATACCATGATCAAGGTAATCAGGATTACCTTCGATGATGGTTGTAGGGCCATGTCCCGGGACCGGGCAGGACACTTTGTCGCCTTTGCGGGCAACACCGATACCGCCGAATTTCATCGTTTCAGAAGCGGTCAGCACCGAGCCGCCGTGAGTGGTTTTATCGCCTTTTCGAATAATTTGAAGCATATTTTTACCTCATATCTATGTGTTCCCTGGAAAGGTGCCTATGCCTTACATTTGCAATATGCGTTTCTTACCAGGTGCTTTTAAAGTCAATTTGTCTCAATGAGGCCAACTCAACCCAGCCTGTAACTGTAGTTCCTGACTTTGTTTGATAAGAAACTTGGGCGTATTTGTCCTGCGTTTCTAATCGCTTAGCATAATCTCCATTGACAATGAAAGTGTTTGTTTTTTTCATGCCAGAATCAGTTCTCTCAAAAAAGTACACACGTTTCTTACTTTGAACCTGATAAATTACCTCACCTGATAGACAATATTTTTGAGCTTTTTCGTATTCATTGTTATAGGTTAGTTTAATTGGCTTTTCTGGATCGATGGTTGTGTTAAGTAACTCTGTTTTACTTTTTTCAAATAAAACCCATCCAATCGTGCCTGTACCATCGGTATCAACCACTAATTTTGCTCTTATAATTGAATTATCATCTTCATCAATTATTAAGTTTACTTTGTTGGGTTTTATATTCCATTCATTAAATGGATAGTTGCTGCTCCTCACTAACTCAGTAAAATATGAGTAGCACTGTTCCGGGCTTGCAGCAAATGACATAGACAACGGCAACAACGAAAGTAATGGGACTATTAATTTTTTATGAGGCATTATTTTCTACCCTCCTTGATCTCATCGATAAAAGTATGCCTCATTTTCGAAACGGCAGCTCTGTGATTTTCTTGTGCAGTGAAGTTTTGTAAGCTCCAGGTTGCCCGTTTGCCTAAATGATCTATCGTAAATTCCATCATATCTAAGACTCATGCAGGCGTATTATCTTCTCTCTATGAAAATCAGCATTTTATTCAATTGGGTGAAACTTATCTATTTCATCCCCTTGGTTTGTGTAAATTTCTTGAGTCCCTTTTTTTACCAAGATGCTGAAAGGAGTGAGTGGCACGCCTTTACATTCTTCAAGTGCTTTTTTGGTTATAGCGAATTTGTAGTATTTATTGTCAGTGTCATCTCCACTGATGTTGATACATTCTTCAGATGCTGTAGTCAGTGCGTTCTTTTTAATGACATCTGGAATAATATTAAAAGCCGTTTGTTCGTCACTTGAAGGGCCACTTGTATATCCAGTATTTTTTAAATCTGATAATTTAAGCCACCCATCAACTGAATCGCCATTTTTCTTGAAGTATGAAGCAAACAAATAACCATTAAGTGTGGTGTATCCTGAAACAATATCACCGCTAACTATAAATACATTATTAATCTTGCATTGCTCACTCGGTGCGTTATTAAAGTAAAGTCTTTTTTTTGATACAACTTTATATATATTCATAGAATGATCTACATATGCTTGTTCCTTCTCGGCTGTTTTGGACAACTTCGAACAAAAATCGCTAGCAAAAGAATAGCAGCAGAAACCATATAATAAGATGGATAGCATGACTTTAATCATTTCAAACCTCTGCTTTTCATGTAACTACCTTTCATTATAGAAATTAACTTTGAAGCATAATTAGGGTCTGTGGCATATCCTTTATTCTGAAGTCCATGAGCCCATTTTTCAGGATCATCGCTTTCAAATAGTGAGGCGTATCTCTTGTTCTCAGTTAAGAATCTTGTTCTGTCGGCTATGCTTTCATCAAAAGAGTCATATGCCGCAAATTTATCCTTAATTTTAATGTCACTCCCATTGATATGTTCAGTGGTCCATATCTCAACAAATTTCTGACCACTTTTAGCTTTTATTCCAAAGAGATTGAAACTATATGTCTTATTGTTTAAATCAACTGGAACCTTACGCCCATACCCCGATTCATCAATGGCCTGAGCAGTTGTTATTGCCGCTGGAATTCCTGATTTTTCTTGTTCTTTTAGAGCGGCTTCGTAAACCGCATCAGTAAACTGTTGTTTGGTCAGCTTGCTCCAGTCTATATCATGTCGTAGTTTTAGAGCGCCAAGGAACATTATTGGATGCATATGCCATAATGAGGGGCCTAGCTTCTCCTTGGTGACATCCTGCATCCATGCCATCTTGTCCAGAAAATCTTCACTGTATTTATTCCATTCAGGAGCATCTTTCTTCAGTGCATTCAGGAATGGTTGCCAGATAGCATCGCCTTTTTTGAAGTACCAGTCGCTGGGATGTTTTACGATTGTTTTCTGAACGACATCACGATAGTCAGGATTATGAAGTGCTCTCCAGTATTCCATCGGCGAATAATTGTCGCTTCCACTATCAATTTTATCAAGAAGGCGCTGATAATTATGCTTCACCAGTGCATGGCTGGTTCGGGTATCACCGGTCGCTGCCTCGTAAAGTGAGTTGATAAGGCTGCGGAAGAATCCAACAGGCTGTTTTTTTCCATCCAGGTAATCAAAGCTGGTAGGCTCTGCGGCTTCAGTTCTGAAACCCAACTTCGCCAAATCATACTGTGACAACAGTTGAGGCTCCGCCTGGCCTTTGGGCACGTAGGCATTTTCAGGCCGCAGCGGCCAGTATTCCTGTTTTGTTGATTTATCCGTTTCAACTGTGACTTTGTTCAACGGAAGAATGTTTGTCCGAGTTGTTGACGTCGCCCCCTTTGAGAAGGTGCCTTTCGCGACGTCTTTTGTGTACAGAGCAAGGCCAGGAGAATACTTCAGCCAGAGTGGGTTTTTCTCCCCCACTTTCTCTGGATTGGTCAGGAATTTTTCCAGGTTATCGTCCATGCTGGTACATTCAATATGCACCTGATATTTCGCCTCATATCCCCCATCCTTTGGTGCCTGATAGTAGCCCATGTGCCCAATCGAGTCACCGGCCTTAATAGGGAGAGGTGAACTGAGACTGACTGTTTTATCAAAAACCATGACTTCTTTTGCCGGTGGAACCAAATGCTCCCACCACCCAGGGCCACTTCCTGGCGCCGGTTTAATGTTGTTATTGTCGACCAGCATCCAGACTCTTTGGCCCGATTTCAGTTTTCCGCTATCCGCATTCAGCGTCGCCAGTCCATAAGTACGTCCCCCCTGGGTGGCGGTGAGGGTAGTATCTGAGGCATCCCAAGTAACAGCAGTCCCTTTGTTGACATTGCCTGCACTCGCTGGCCTCTGGTCGCTGCGGCTCAAATCCATAATCAACCAGTCGGCCTCTGAATAACCAGAGAGAGTATCCTGAGTTATCCAGTGGATTTTTTTTTCACTTTCATAGGCCGAATACGGCGCAAGATGCATATACAGGGTGTAGAAATGCAGCCCGCTGGATTCTTTCTCACCTGGTTGAATATAGTGTTTTACCAGGACAAATGACCCCGAAAAACTCAGCGGACCGGACTCCCAGCCAAGCGTCAGATAATCCTTGCAGACACGATAAGCAACGATTTCCCCATCAGCCATGCAACGTATAGCCTGCTCGCCTTTAAAGGCAACCGGGAAATCGAATGCCTCCAGAGGGGCTTTGCCACTGAGAGCACACCACGGAGTCGTTGCATGTGTGATATGTATACCGCCATGCCACATCCCGCTACGGCCAATCGCGTACTGTCCGGTTGACTCCCCACCCAGGTGTGAAAGGATATCCTCCTGACTACCAAATTCACTTCCACGGTTGTTAGAGGGGATCGGCCAAACGATATTTATTTTCCCCTTTGTAGAGGCTGTACTTTTAGTTTCAGTCGTTGCTCCGGCATAGCGATAAAGTTTATATGCAACACTATTTTCCCTGTACTCTGGGCCAGGATAAAATCCTCGGTCCTGCACAAAGTCAGACACCCATTTGGTTCCATCGAACATGGTCATATGACCGTCGATATGCTTTCCCACGGCCTGGATGATAGCAACATCACCGGCTTGTTGGCCTGAGATAGAATATACGCCACCACTAATTACCGTTGTTACACCTTCAACTGGTTTAAAATTATTTTCAACCAACCATGGTCCGTAATCTTTTGCTGAGTGAATTCCGGAGTTTTTTGCAGAAAGTCCACCAGAAATTAATGCCACTTTTACATAATGCGCACATCTGGACATTCCGTACTTAAGATTTTTATCTTTGCCGCTATCGAAATTCTTTTTATTTACGGCAGCAATAGCCGCAGCATTTGATTTTAAGGTGCTCAGGGCAGTGGTTTGATTGAACATTGTGTCTCTCCGTTAGTTCTCGTTGCAATGACCTGTTTTTCTGGATATGAATTTCACCGAATTTATTAGCCATTTATCATTTTTGAGAACAAGGCCGATATCATATTTTGATTCACTATCAGCATGTCCAAGCGTTAACTCAACTGCAACATTATTATTGCTCACGGAAAATGTTTTAATCTCGATTTCATTAACCCAGTCAGGACATATTTCCTGAGCGTTGATAAAATAATCAGCCCCGGTATCATTGTCACTGTTAAGTTGCTGAAGATGTTGTGTCGTATAGCTATCAATTGCGTTCTGGCTTTTCTCTGCACCACTCCCCACATCAGGATCATTCCAGGCAGAGAGATAATCAGAGTAAAACGCTTTAACAACGAACTCTGGACTTTTCGTATCGAGCGTTGGGTTGTTATTGTCTCCAAAACTGAGGCTTGAGAATATTGCGAAAACAAAAGCCAATAATAACAATATTTTTTTGAGGTTTGATTTCATAGTATATATCCCCTGTTTACTATTTTTATATCAGTCATTAAATGACTTACTGCTCATTTTATTTTCCTGAGTGATGTCCGTCAGGCTGAAATTGGGTGTTTCGTTGGGGAGATTTGCGCCTGTGCCTGGCACCAGATAGTCAGACGTTTTCATAATGAACTCACCAGATGAACCATGCTCAATCCCGTTCTTACTCAGCCTCAGGTAAGACCCGCCACCGTTCAGTATCAGGGTTTCCGGGGTGTTGATAATGATTTCGTTTTCACTACTGGTCACGGTCAGCTGCTGTTCAGAAAACAGTGCCATTGTGTTGTGCTGAGCCTGAATCTCGATGTCCCCCTGGTTGGCAACCAGCTTCGCCCCTTCTTTATGCACAAACAGACCGAGAGCTTTTCCTACCGTGACAGACAGATTTTTCATCGCACCGATATCAAGATGTTGACCGGCATTGATCATGGTATTGCAGGTACTGCTGAGCTGAAAGTGTTCGCCTGAGGTCAGTGCCACCCCCTGCGGAGCACTACCCAGCAGCACCGCAGACTGGAGGTCTTTGATTTTGTCGGTCACAAAACTAATCTGGGTATTGATATCACTGACCAGGGCTCCGGCGGCTTCTGCGGCACTGTTCAGGGCCTGCATCTGGCTGTTGGCCTGGTTAATCTGACTTATCGCAGGGGCCATTTCCAGTACCGGTCCCTGGGCTTTGGCCTGGGCATCCGCCGTCAGGAACAACCCTTTTGCCGCACGTACAGCGCCATGCTCATCCGTACGCAGTTCAAAACCGGCACCGCGCTTTTCACGCTGGCCATTGACCAGGTGTCCCATATTCAGCTGCGTTTTGCCGTATTCCGTCGCGAGTTTGATATGCTCTTCCTGGCGCTTATCCTCCATCCGCAGCTTATTGTTCGCCGGCGTGCGCCACACGTTCCGCGTATGATTGTCGCTGGTGACAGGGTCCGGATGTTCTGAATCATGCAGGGCATAGGCGATGTAGGGCCGATCCGGATCTCCGTTGTCAAAAATGACGGCCACTTCAGTTCCGTCGATAAGCGGAGAGTGGAATCCGTAGGTATCACCGGCATAGGGTTTAGCCAGTCGCAGCCATAAATAGGCATAACCCTGTTCAGGACTGTTACGGTCAAAGTCCAGTTTCACACGGTAGCGCCCTTCCGGGTCGAGCCAGGAATAGGTGTCGCCTTTTTGTGTGCTTTCCACCCGGGCAGGCAGCGAGCCGGATATCACCGGACGATTGAGCAATGCCGGACGCCAGCAGACGGTTTCGCTATACGGGATGCCTTCAAAGGTCAGAGTAAAGCTACTTTTTCGTGAGCCGCTGGTGCGCACCGTGGTGATGACGATGCCTTCTTTGACGGTATCGGGAAGCGTTCCATCAGTTTCCAGTACCTGACCAGGAGCCAGATGAGGGCTGGAGGAGTGCCCGGTGACGTGATATTGCGCATTCAGAATGCGTTCGTGACGCAGACGGGCGAAATACGCTCCGGTCTCTGTGCTTTCAGTATCACCTTCTGTCAGGAAGGGCTCCGCATAATGATACGTTTCCCCGGTGGTGATCCCTTCCTTACTGAAAATGCTTTCAGTGCTGTCCTGAGGTTTCAGCGCTTCGCGGTAGTTGTAGTCACGGGTGGCCACACTTCCGCTCACCACATTGTATGCGGTCTGAATATCCCAGATGCTCTCCTGCCCGCTGTCACTCATCCCGGCCTGGTTGCGTAACGGCAGCGTGACGCCAAACTCATACTGCTCCTGGCTGTCCTGAAAAATCACCACGTCCTGTTCAAGACGGCTGTCCATTTCATAGCGCCAGTAAATGCCCACCTCCGCCAGCAGGCGCTGAATAAACTCAAGATCGGTTTCCCGCCACTGGGTGATGAGTTCCCGGGATGGATACTCCCGGGAGAGCCGGAACTCAAAATCAGGCCCTTCCAGACCGTGTTTACGCAGTACCTGTTCAACCACCTCAATAACCGACTGATTGAGGTAGATCTCGCTCCCTTTCGTATAGTCCAGAAGGGCAATACGGGGAACGATCGTCAGCGCGTAACGGGTATCCTCACTGGACGTGGATATCCGGCGAAATGACTCCACCACCCCATAAACCGTCCTGACCGGCAGCGCCGGTGTTCCGTCAAACACGGGGGTCTGGAAAGTGAATGACGCTGGTTTCAGCAGTAACGCGTCGCAGGCAATATCCGCAGAGGAGCAGGTGACCGCCACGTCATAGCGCCAGGGCTGGCTGAGTGATTCAACCGCGCTGTAACGCAACACATCCAGGAAATGGCTGCATTCATGCACATCAACCCTGTACCGTGATTGCCCTAAAAGCTGTTGCACCACGCTGGTAGCCTTGTTGATCAGGGAACTGCTCATGCCGACTCCCCTTCTGCCTGTGCGTCAAACGCCAGCACAATGCCCTCTTCTTCATCCCAGGTCAGCTGTAGAGAGGACGGTTTTTGTTTTGCCGCCATATGGCTTAATAACTGCTGGCTCAGAACCGGCAGGATCTGCTGGTTAAGCAGGCTGTCCACGTTGCGGGCACCGGTATCCGGCAGCAGGCACGCCTTCGTCAGCGTGTCGATGAGACTTTCTCCAGTGTGAGTGGAGATACCATAGTGGCGTTGCAGGCGCGTGCTCACCTGTGCCAGCTTGATGCCGACGATGGTGCGCATGGCATCCATTGCCAGCGGGTGGTATATCACCGTCTGGAAGCGAGCCAGCAGTGCTGGCTGGAAATGATCGCGCAGGATCGGGCGTAACAACTCATGCAGGTCGCTCTCAGTGGCTTCTGGCTGCTCTTCCAGTAAATGCATCAGCGGGTCACTGCCCAGGTTGGACGTCATCAGGATCACGGTATTGCGGAAATCAATTTCACGCCCTTCCCCGTCCCGCATAAAGCCCCGGTCAAAGACCTGATAAAACAGGTTCATCACATCCCGGTGGGCCTTCTCCACTTCATCGAGCAGCACCACGCTGTACGGCCGCTTACGGACTGCCTCGGTGAGAATGCCGCCCTGACCGTAGCCGACGTAGCCAGGAGGAGAACCCTTGAGCTGGGAGACAGTATGCGGCTCCTGGTACTCGGAGAGGTTGATGGTGATAAGGGATTTCTCTCCGCCAAAGAGTTCATCCGCCAGCGCCAGCGCGGTTTCGGTCTTGCCTGTGCCGCTCGGACCAACCAGCAGGAACACACCCTGCGGACCGTTCTCCGGGGCGAGGCCTGTTTTCGACGCACGCAGGCGCTGTGCGATGGCATTCAGCGCCGCATCCTGGCCCACCACGCGTTTGCCGAGGTTATTCTCCAGGCGCAGCAGCTCCGTCTGCTCATCCTTCATCAGCGAGGAGAGCGGCACGCCGGTCCAGTCGGCGATGACCGTGGCAACGGTTCGCGCATCCACGTCTAGGCCCAGCAGCGGATTGTTTCGCTGCACGATAGTGAGTTGCGTCTGCAGGTCACTAATTTCTGCCTGGCGGGAGATATCCGTGCGGCAGGCGAGCAGTTCTTCCGTCAGCTTCAGCTCCTGGCCGTACTGCGTTTCCCGCTCGTCGAGCTGCAGGATAATGCAGATTTCATCCTGTTCGATGGCGGCCAGACGTTCGCCGTGAGCGCTGTTGCCCACCGCGATATCTTCCAGCAGCGCCTGTTTCTCCATATCCAGCGCCGTGAGCTGCGCTTTAAGACAGGTCAGCTGTTCCGGCACCGTATCCAGGCTCATGCGGATACGGGCGGAGGCGGTGTCCAGCAGGTCCACCGCCTTGTCCGGCAGCTGACGACCGGTGAGGTAACGTCTGGAGAGCGTGACGGCCGCCTTTACTGCCTCATCGGTAATATGCACCCCGTGGTGCTCTGCGTAGCGTGACTTGAGGCCGCGCAGCATAAGGCAGGCGGTGTCGTCGTCCGGCTCGTCCACTTTGACCATCTGGAAGCGGCGCTCCAGGGCAGCGTCACGTTCGAAGTACTGCTTATATTCACTCCAGGTAGTGGCCGCTATGGTCCTAAGTTCGCCTCGCGCCAGCGCCGGTTTCAGCAGGTTGGCCGCATCTGCCCCGCCCGCCTGATTACCCGCCCCGATAATGGTGTGGGCTTCGTCAATGAAAAGGAGAACCGGCAGCGGCGACTGCTGTATCGCCTCGATGATGTTTTTCAGGCGCTGCTCGAATTCACCTTTGACACCCGCTCCCGCCTGAAGCAAACCCAGATCCAGTGTCCTGACAATGACGGGCTTAAGACTTTCGGGCACATTGCCCTCTGCAATACGTAGCGCCAGGCCTTCAACCAGGGCCGTTTTGCCAACGCCTGGCTCACCCACCAGAATGGGGTTGTTCTTACGTCGTCTGGAGAGAATATCCACCATCTGGCGGATTTCGTTATCGCGTCCAAAGACCGGGTCAATCTTTCCTTCCCGGGCACGGGCGGTCACATCAACTGTAAAACGATTGAGAACGGACTCTTCCTGTGAAACGGCAGGCTGTGCACTTCCGCCTTCAGCCTGGTTTTGTGCTTCATGTTGTAACGGTGCCGCCCGGCCAATAATGCTGACATTGCCAGGCTGTTCACTGAGCGCAGCCTCATGCCGCTCATCCGACTGGGCTTCCAGCAAGGAACGTAAACTTTCCAGCTGGCTGGTGGTCAGCGTCATCAAAGGCCAGAGGCCATCGCAGCGCGTCAGCCCTGACGTTTCAATCATGGCCGTGAGCAAATGTATGCTGCGGATCTGCTCATCTCCGGCGAGTGTGGCTGCAAGCCAGGCCTGTTTCAGCAGCATCTGGAGGGAAGCAGAAAGCTCCGGGCGTGTGCGAACTGAACGAGGCTGTGCATCCAGCCAGCTCAGGAGTGACTGCCAGACGGCATCCATATCCCATTCATAGCGGCGAGCAAGAACGGTCAGGTCACCTTCCCCCTGTTCCAGCAGTTTCAGCAGCCAGTGCTCAGGCGTGATTTCTGCATGCGCACGGGTCTGACATAAAGATGCAGCCCCTTCCAGTGCTCTGGCGCAGTAAGGGTTAAGTCGTCGTAGCAGGACTGCTGAATGATGTTCCATGTCGTTCCCTCTTGTTCAGGCACGCTACCGCCCCTGGCCGTCAACCGATGCCCATAAGGTTCATGCCAATAAATTGTGAGACTGCTCTGCAAAGCGTCCGTCTGACAGGCGCTGTGCGGAGCAAAACAAAAAGGCGGACAGAAGTGATCTGCCCGCCAGGGTCTTACGCTGTGGTGCGTTCGTTCCAGGAATCGGAATGAATGATGTTGCCGTCTTTGTAGGTCCAGGTGATTTTTTCGTAGCGCAGCTCGATCTGCTCAAGGTGGTTATGCTTCTCGAAAGAAGGATCCTTGATGTCGTGCATTTTCGGTGCAACTTTCACCAGCTTGACGTTTTCCAGTTTGGTGTTGAAATACTCAACTTCCTGGCCTGCGTCGTTGATTTTGTACCACTTGAATTCAGCAGACTTCAGGGTCTGGCCCGTGGTCACGGCTTTGTAAAGGTACGGGCTGGAAGAGTCGATCTCTTTGGTAAACAGGAACGGCGTGTGAATACGGGTTCCGGTCAGTTTGCCAGTATTGTTATCGGTCGGGATGTACAGCTTGTGTTCCTGAGCAACGACCTCGATGCTTCCTTCACGATCTTTCACATCTACGGAACCCTTGATGTCAGCGCCGCCATCGTCTTTCAGCCACAGATAAACTGGAATTGCCATGTTTACTTCTCCATTTCTTGAGTTGAAACGTCACGTACATCCTGTGACGCATGTTTTGCGCCTGGCAGACGACAGGCGTCAGCCTGCGGTACCAGACTGATTTCGACACGCCGGTTATGCGCACGGCCATCAGGTGTGTCGTTTGATGCAATCGGTCGGCTGTCACCGTATCCCTGCACGGCAAAACAGCTTTCAGGTACGTCTCCGGTATCACGCATCCAGTTACGGACGGCCTCCGCTCGTTGTAAAGACAGGGTCTGGTTGAGCTGAACGCTGCCGGTATTGTCTGTGTGGCCGCTGACCACGATAAGCCAGCCTGGTCTGGCTTTGATCCCCACCAGTGCGTTGACGAGTATTTTGGTAGAGCCGTCTTTGAGTGCCGATTTGCCGGAATCAAACAGCGACATGCTGTCGAGTCGTACAATTTTGGGTACCGGTTTTGGTTCAGGGGTGGGTGGTGGTGTCCAGGTATCGATAGCCTGCTGCAAGGCCAGCCACAGGCGTTGCCCCGGGTAATAGCCCAGGCTGTAACGTAAAGGCTCTCCCTGACGCTGCCAGCGCTCAAGCAGGAGCGCATCCTGTTTCAGGGCGGCGAATGATTCCGCCTTAGGACGGTAATGGTTCATCGGGATAGCATTCCAGCGCTGTAAATCGGTGCTTACCTGACGGATCAGATCACGATTGTTAAGCACAGAAGTCCCCAATGCGGTCAGGACACACAGCCACATCAGCAGAACCAGACAACGGGTACGCTGGCCTCCCTGTACCGTCGACGCAAAAGGTGCCAGTAGCGGCAGAACCGCATCCGGGAACAAGCTTGCCGGGGCTGTCTGCCCTGACTTTCGGGAAAACTGCAAACAGGTGCGGGAACAGAGCCAGTCGGACCAGACTGACTGTGTCTCAGTAAGGACGGTACCGAGGCGCATTGCCACGGAAAATGCTCGTTCAGGAGGCGTTAACCGATCAGGCTTTTCAAGCTCATCAGCCAGCGTATTACGGATAAAGGAAAATGCCTCGCTGACGGCTGGCAGTGCCAGGATATTGTCTTCCGCCTGCTGCCAGTCAATGAATGCCTGCGGCGAATCATTAACCGGACAGACAATCGGCTTATCACCCCGAACGATAATCCACGGCGTTTCAGGCCCGGAAAATTCTGCACTCAACACAACCGGCAGTGTGAAACCCGTCAGGGATTTAATCTGCTTACACTGCTGGCGGAGCGTTTTCAGTGCGGAACGAAGAACGGCTTCATCCTGATGATGGTCTGGCAGGCAACGGTACATCACCGAGAGCTGACCGACCTGGCGGGGGAACTGCGTCTGGATACTGCGGACAACGTCAGTTAACTGGCTGACGTCACTGGCCCGTAGCCACCATCCCTGGGCTGTTTTACGCAGAGGGCTTCCCTGAAACAGCGCATCCAGCATGTCACCACACACCAGTACAACGGGGCCCTGGGTGTCGGGTAATGGCAGTTCAGCAGCTGAAACGGTGGCGTCGGATACGGGTTCCTCACGCCGACAGTTTTTAAAGACAGTCCAGCCTGCCAGAAAGAGGATCAGCAGCGTGGTCAGGCCTTTAAAGACGTTGCCTGTCGGAATATTAGACGTCAACTACCTTGGCCGATACGCGTCAACTACTCTGGCCGCCTTTGAGTTATTTCTTAGCTGACTGCTG
>NZ_VRKN01000020.1 GCF_008080435.1 Enterobacter asburiae
CGCTTACCGCTCATGGGCACCTCTCTTTAAGCCATCTTAAATGACTCTGAGGTGTCTGTTAAACCCATGGCGATTCAAATGTTTCCCAAAACCTCCCCTTATTTGTGTTTCGTCATGGCAATCGAAACAGAGCACACTTAGATTCTCGAAGGCATTGTTGCTTGGGTCTTCATCGATATGATGAATTTGTACCCTTTTACCCCTGATGTTACAGACACAACATGTTCTATCAGATGCGAATAGGATTTGTGCTGACAAGTCCGGTGATATTGGTGTTCGTTTTTTTGTCATGTCTAATTCAGCTAGAGAAATGAGCAATGATGGCACATTACATCATTATGAGAATGTTGGAAATGTGCCAAGCTGAAAAGTATAAGGTGATCCAAAAAGTTATTTTCTTCCCTTAATATCACAGGGTTGCCACACACAGCGTCGTATTTCACCGCGCTACGCCGTAGAGCATCGTCACAGGATAAACTTGCCCCAACAGAGCATTTTACTGTTCGTTTTCTGGTCTATTTAACATAATGGTTCTTGCATGAACTACACAATGTAGCAACTAAAATGAGATGGTCGTTTCTGACCAAATAAACACATCATGCACCAACAAAAAAGGCCGCATCCCGCAGCCTTTTCTTCTCACTTTCACCCTTTCGGGAACACCCAAACATGCTTCTCCGGCAGCGAAAGATGGCAGTGCTGCGGATCCCGAACCTCATGCCCATACGCGCGGATCACAAAATCATCCCCCACCGTGCGGAACAGGTATTCCCAGCGGTCGCCGAGATACATGCTGGTGAGCAGCGGCAGCTCAAGCTGATTTTCCCCTGGCCCCTCGACCACCGCCACGCGCTCGACGCGGATCACCGCCGTGGCTTCTTCACCGCTCTGCACCCCTTCGCCGGCCTGGCCCCACAGCACCCAGCCTTTTCCTTCGATACGCGCTTTGCCGTCGCGCACTTCGGTGACCTTGCCGTGCAGGCGGTTGTTGCTGCCCATAAACTCGGCGGTAAACAGCGTTTTCGGCGAGCCGTACATCTCCTGCGGCGTGCCCTGCTGTTCAATTTTGCCGTTGTTGAGCAGCAGGATGCGGTCAGAAATGGACATCGCTTCGTTCTGGTCGTGCGTCACCATCAGTGCCGATAGCCCGAGCTTGATAATCAGCTCGCGCAGGAACACGCGGGCCTCTTCGCGCAGCTTGGCGTCGAGGTTTGAAAGCGGCTCGTCCAGCAAAATCACCGGCGGGTTGTATACCAGTGCACGGCCAATCGCCACGCGCTGCTGTTGCCCACCGGAGAGCTGGTGCGGGTGACGTTTACCAAGATGGCCCAGACCAAGCTGGTCCAGCACGGCCTGCACGCGCTGCTGGATCTCTTTGGCCGGAACTTTACGCAGCTTGAGCGGATAGGCCACGTTCTCAAACACGGTTTTGTGCGGCCACAGGGCATAGGACTGGAACACCAGCCCCAGGTTACGCTCTTCCGCCGGGATCTCACTGCGCGGCGTACCGTCATAAACTTTATTGTTGCCAATGACAATCGACCCCTGCGTCGGTTTTTCCAGACCCGCAACGGCACGCAGCAGGGTGGTTTTACCGCTGCCGGAGGGGCCTAACAGGGAGACCACTTCGCCGCGCTTCAGGTTCATGGAGACACCTTTTAAAACAGGATTGTCGCCGTAGGTTAAGTGCAGATCGTCAACCGCTAATTCAATCATGTATTTTCACTCCGAAACGAAGGGCAATGCCCAGACCTACCACGACCAGCAGGATGTTAATGAAAGAGAGCGCCGCCACGATATCGATGGCACCCGCGGCCCAGAGGGAAACTAGCATCGAGCCGATGGTTTCCGTGCCCGGTGAAAGCAGGTACACACCCGTTGAGTATTCGCGTTCAAAGATCAGGAACATCAGCAGCCACGAACCGATAAGACCGTAGCGGGAGAGCGGAATGGTGACGTGGCGGGTGATCTGCCCGCGTGTCGCCCCGGTGCTGCGCGCCGCCTCTTCAAGCTCCGGCCCCACCTGCAGCAGCGTGGAAGAGATGAGCCTCAGCCCGTAAGCCATCCACACCACGGTATAGGCCAGCCAGACGCTGAAAATGGTGCTGCGCAGTGAACGCAGCCAGACGATGACGTTTTCGCGCATCCAGTCGGTCCAGGCGAACCCGGAAAGCCAGCCGGATTTCAGCGAGTTATCCAGCCACATCGGCAGGAACAGGAACACCCACAGGAACGCCAGACCCGCCAGCAGGCCAGGCACGGCGCGCGGCACCAGCACGCTGTAGTCAAGGAAACGCGTGGTGTTATCCGGCTTACGGTGCATGGCAATGCCGACAAACAGGTAGCACACCACGGCCAGCGCGCCGCCAATGACGCCAATCGCCATGGAATTGACGATGGCACGCAGCAGGTTGGGCTGCGCCCAGATGGTGCGGAAGGTGTTCAGAGAAAGCTCGTCCCACAGTGAAACGCCCACGCCCCAGTTGGAGATAAACGCGCGCAATACCACGCCGAGTAGCGGAACGCCGATGGTGACGGTGAGCCAGAAGGCAATCACCGCGCCAGCCACCCAGCGCCATTTACCCAGCGGTAGCGCGCGGGCCTGAGAGGCTTTCCCCTTCATGGTGACGAAGCGGTTGGCGGTGCGCATCAGGCGACGCTGGAGCATCACCAGCGGGATGGTGATGCAGATCAGCACCACGGCAACCGCCGCCATCAGGTTATAGGATGGGGTGCCCATCTTGTTCGTCAGCTTGTAGAGATAGGTCGCCAGCACCATGTTGCCTTCCGGGTCGCCGAGCACCAGCATCAGGCCAAACACTTCCAGCCCCAGGAAGAACAGCAGCACGGTGGCGTACAGAATGGACGGGCGCACCATCGGCAGGCTGACGGAGGTCATCACCTGCCAGGGCGACGCGCCCGCGGTGCGCGCGGCTTCTTCCACATCGGAGCCCACGCTGCGCAGCGCAGACGAGATATACAGATAGGCGTGCGGGACGTGCGTCAGGCCGGCGATGACCACAATGCTCGACATGTCGTAGATATTCCACGGCACAAAGCCAATCAGCGCCTCCGCCCACTGGGAGAGAAAGCCCACCGGACCGGCGGCCACCACGTAGCCGAAGCCCAGTACCATCGGTGAAACGAAAATCGGGACCAGGATCAGCGGCTCAATCAACCGGCGACCGGGCAGGTCGGTACGCACCATCAGAAACGCCAGCACGCCGCCCAGCGGAATGGAGATAAAGACCAGCCCGAAAGCAAGAATAAAGCCGCTTTTCAGGGCCTTATAAAAATCAGGGTCGGTGAAAATAAATTCAAATGATTCAAAGCTCCACTCTTTTGACGGCGAAAAGAACGGGGCGGACAGGAAGCTCTGTATCACGATAAACGACAGCGGCGTGTAGATAACCAGGGCGGTTATCAGCACGACGATGCCTCGCGGCAGGCTTTGCCACTTTCTGCGTAATGTATTCATGGGGTATCCCTGGTGTTGCAGCCCAGAAAAACGAACTCAGTCGATAAGGGAGCGCGGCGGCCTGCGCCGCGCTCAGACGCTTATTTACCGGCGGCGGTACGCCACTCTTTGATGTACTCCAGGCGTTTTTTCGGCTGCAGGTATTCCAGCAGCGTTTCATCAACCGGGATCGGCTTCAGCGCGTTGCCGAGGATTTTGGTCAGGCCGTCGATATCATTCTTACCTTCGATATCGTTACGAATGGAGGGAATGTCTGCCTGATTGGCCAGAATGTTTTGCCCTTGTTCAGACAGTACATAGTCCAGCCACAGCTTCGCGGCGTTGCTGTTTTGCGCCTGCTGGCTGATGAACGACACGCGCGACAGCACCAGGGTGTAATCTTTTGGATAGGAAATGCCCAGCGACGGATCGTTCTTCGCACGCGCTTCCGCATAGGAACCGAGGATATTGAAGCCGATCAGGTTTTCACCGGAGGAGACGCGCTCCATCATGGTGCCGGTAGACGACTGCACCGATAAGCCACCTTTGGCGACGTCAGCCAGGGTTTTAAAGTAATTAGGATCGGCGTTGTGATCCTGAACCGAGAGCATAAAGCCCAGACCCGATTTTTCGATGTCATAGGTGGTGACTTTGCTCTTGAATTTGTCCGTCTGGCTGGCAATTAGCTTCGCCAGCGCGGCGTGAGAATCCGGCACGTCGGCGGCCGGGATCAGACGCTTGTTGTAGATAAAGACCACTGGCTCATAGGTGGTGCCGTAAGCCTTATCTTTCCAGATCGCCCATTTCGGCAGCTGGCTTTGCTCCGGAGACTTATACTCCATGGCGTAGTCGGTGGCGAGCTTCAGCCCGGTGTCCATAGAGGAGCTCCAGACCACGTCGCCGCTCACGCCACCGGAGGCCTGTTCGCTGATGAAACGGTTGTACAGCTCGGTGCTGTTCATATCGTTGTATTCAACTTTGATGCCAGGGTAGGTTTTTTCGAAGCCCTGGATCAGCGGCCCGGCGGCTTTTATGTCGGTGGTGGAGTAAATAACAACCTTGCCCTCTTTCGTTGCGGCATCGACAACTTTTTGATACTCAGCAGGATACCCCTGCGGCAGGGCAGACAGTGCAGAAGCAGAGAACAGTACAGTAGCGGTAAGCAGAGAAATTCGGAATATGTTCGACATTATAGTTAACCTTTTAGTTACATTTGAGGAACTAATTGTCAACATAGCGTATCGGGCTCCACCCACAATAGGGGGGAGCGGGTAATGATTCCGAAGTGTGATTGTTACCGTCGTTTCAGCAATTAACACCATAAAATCCGCGAACGTTAGCCTGTGAACGGTTTCGGATTACGGTTTATCGGCAGCTTTGCGGTATAACCTTCGCGGATGACCAATATTGCCATACAGCATTTCGACGTTGATTAACCCGCTCTCCACGCAGTATTCAAGGTAGCGACGCCCCGTGGTTTTGCTGATCCCCACGTTTTCCACCACCTCTTCAACCGACATCGCATTATCAGGACGATCGGCGAACAGGCGTTTAATCCGTTCCAGCGTTTGGGGTTCAATGCCCTTCGTCGACGGCGTAATGGAGGCTTCCGCGGCAGGCAGATTAAACAGGCGATCCAGCGCATGCTGGTCGACCACCTTCACCTGCTGCACGGTGTGGATGAAGCGCATAAACCGCTCCAGCGAGGCGTGCAGGCGCTGGAAAAAGACGGGCTTAATCAGGTAGTCAAACGCGCCGCTGCGCATGGCGTGGCTGCAGGTCTGCATATCGCTGGCGGCGGTGATGAAGATCACCGAGCATTCGTAGCTTTTCAGCAGTGGGTTATCGATTAACTCCACGCCTTTACCGTCAGGAAGATAGTTATCCAGCAGGATAAGCCGCGGCTGATGCTGACGAATCAGGCTGCATGCCTGCTCAATCGACGCGGCAATGCCCACCACGCGCAAATGAAAATTCTGCTCAATATACTCGCGATGCAGCTCTGCCAGGTGCGGCTCATCTTCAACTATCACAACGTCAAGTGGTCGGGTCATGCTGTTGCCCATTCGGAATAAACACAGAAAAAATAGTGCCCTGCGGCGTGTTGTCGGCAATCTCAATACTGCCGCCGGCCTTGTCGATATATCCTGCCACCAGAAACAGGCCAATACCGTGCTCGGTACCCACAATGTCGTTTTCGCTGTCCGGTTTGCTGCTGAACCCCTGGCGGAAAATATGCGGCTTCATCGCATCGTCCACCCCGCAGCCCCGGTCGGCCACCTCGATCAGTAGCTCCTGGTTACGATCAGAAATGTAGAGTTCTACCGGCGCGGGGACCGGTGCGTTGAGGGTCGCCTCCACGGCGTTATCCAGCAGATTACCAATAATGGACATCAGCTCCGTTTCACTCAGCGCGGCAGGCATGCGGGTGAGCTGGCAGGCGGGGTCAAACTGAAGCTCGATGCCTTTTTCGCGCGCGCTGACGTATTTTCCGAGCAGCAGCCCGCACAGCGCCGGAGAGACAAAATGGGCTGAGACAAAATCCAGCACGCGCTGCGCGCCTTCTGACTGCACCTGGATGTAACGGATCGCCTCGTCATAGTGTTTCATCTGCAGCAACCCGACCAGAGTGGCGGTCCAGTTCAGCTGTTCGTGGCGCATAATGCGCAGGTTATCCGCATAACGTTTGATCTGACTGAGCTGGCTGCTGAGCGTGTTAATGTCATTTTTGTCGCGAAAGCTGTACACCCAGCCGCTTTCAACGCCCGGCTCGACCTCAATCGCGACGCGGTTGACGATCACCTCGTGCTGGTTCAGCACCGCAATCTGGTCGTGGCGGCCAGCGCTCACTGAGGCGTAGCGCTGGGATAAAAACCCAGGCGACGTCTGCAGAATGTCTTCCAGCGGTTTGCCGATAAGGTCTTTCTCACTTTGCCGAATATCCAGCATTTCTCGTGCCGCGCGGTTAATTAAAATCAGCTGCTTCTCTCCATTGACGGCAAATACCCCTTCGTACATGGCTTCTAATAGCGCTCGTTGCTGCAAAACCAGCTGAGCGATATCTTTAGGTTCCAGCCGGAACATCTGTTTTTTGAGATTGCGGGTAAACAGCCAGGAGAAAATAAACAGCAGCAGCAGAAGCGCTGCGCCGTACAACCCCGATTGCCAGAGAATGCGGGCATTAATGTTGGCAATATACGAGGTCAGATAGCCGACCGAGACAATGCCAATCACCTGATGCTGCGCGTTGAAGATGGGGGCTTTGCTGCGTAGCGACACGCCAATCCCGCCCTGACGCACGGAAATAATGGTTTTACCCTTTAACACCTCCGCATTATCCCCGCCGATCATCGGTAAATTAATACGCTCCGGGGATTCCGAATGATAAAGGTGCTGTTCCTCGGTATCGCCAATCACAATGTAGCTGGCATCGCTTTCGGCGCGCAGCGGCTGAATTAATCGGGCGATGCCGGGGATGTCTCTGGCCGCAACCATAGTCGCCAGACCCGGCATCAGCGCGATCTGGCTGGCCTGAACCCGGGCGCGCTGGCCGAGATCGTGATGAAGCTGTCGGTCAATGAAATGAAACAGAATCGTTCCCAGCAGAACTAACAGCAGGCAGGAGAAGCACACCAGCGCTAAAAACAGCTTTACCTGAAAAGAGAGTCTGCGTTTCATTCAACCTGCGGAAGTTATGTAAAAGTGACATTTGCGGAGCCTGACATGTGCCAATAGCGGACGCAATCTGGCGAGAAAAGAGTTGTGACCTGGCTTTTCGTTTTCAGCGTTATAGCCATCAGGATCCCGTAAGGCTATGCTTCATTCAGCACGATAATAATTACAGAGGCAATGTCATGGACAAAGAATTACTGGATGCGGGCTACCGGGCCTATACCGGCGAGAAAATTGACGTTTATTTCAATACCGGGATCTGCAAACACTCAGGTAACTGCGTGCGTGGGAGCGCAAAGCTGTTTAATCTGAAACGTAAGCCGTGGATTATTCCCGATGAAGTGGACGTTGAAACGGTTGTACGCGTGATTGATACCTGCCCGAGCGGTGCGCTGAAGTATCGCCAAAAATAAGCGAGGAACCATGGAAATTCTGGAAGGCCATAACAAGTTTTACGTGAACGATGCGAGCGGCAATCAGGTCGCGGAGATTGTCTTCGTACCGACCGGCGAGCACCTGAGCATTATTGAGCACACCGATGTGGATGAGAGCCTGAAGGGGCAGGGCGTTGGCAAACAGCTGGTGGCGAAGGTGGTGGAGAAGATGCGCGGTGAGAACCGTAAAATTATTCCGCTGTGTCCGTTTGCTAAACACGAGTTTGATAAAACGCGGGAATATGACGATATTCGGGCGTGATTTTCTATGGTGAGAAGGTTCCGTTCATCAGGAACTCTTTGAAAGCTGCCATTGCAGGCAGCTTTCTATTTATTCTTCTTTAACGGACTGGCTTTCCAGCGTTTTACCAGCCACTCAAACTCTTGATAAGTGGTGTCTGAATTGATGTGCTCCCTGATGGCTTTGATTAACGGCTCGGCGATGTCATACGTTTCAATCACGGTTGTGAAAGATGTTCGTTTGATCATTCGTTCGTTGTAGATGCCTTCACGGATGCTGACTGCAACGCGTTCATAGAAATTGAGTATGTATTGAAATTTTCGGCGTTCTTCCATCTCATCATCGGTGATGATGTGTCCCTCTGGCGGAAATACATAAGAGCGAAATGATTTACCCGAGCGATGTACCTTTTTTAGAACATGCAAAGATTCTATGTACTGGCGATCCTGTCGGCTTTCAAAGAGAAAATTTGCAGTCTGTGTTTTCTTCGCCGTTTGGACGTTGTAGATGATAGTGCCAACGGCAACCACTATGCCGATAAAAACAAGAACGTTGCTGATGAGTTGAAGGGTATTTGAGTCTAATGTCATTTCTTTCATCCATGAAAAAGGCGGGGCTAAAATCCCCGCCTCATAGAGGTTAGTTCAGCTTAAAAACCGTCAAACTCGTCATATGCTTTTGTCATATTAACCCCCTTAGATAGTGTGTCTGATGGCTACAATTTGTAGTCATATATGGGGTGAAAATTACCCTAAAGGTAATATATAGTCAATTATTGTAGGGGTTTTGGAAGGGCAAGATGCGAACTAGATCCAGAAAGTTGTACCCGGCAGCACGCCGGGCACAAGCACGTTTAGCCGACAAACATCACCGACACGCACAGCACGCCGACGATCAGCGTCAGCAGGTTGCCAATGGAACGGTACTGTTTCAGCGAAGGGATCAGATACGTCGACAGCGTCGGCATGATAAACAGGATCATGGCGATAAGCGGGCCGCTGATGGCGTAAATCATCGAAATGGCGTTCGGGTTAATGCAGCAAACGGCAAAGGTGATTAACGACACCCCCATAATGGAAATCGCGCGGTTAAAGGCGCGGCTCTTTTTCACGCCCACCTGATTGAGCGACGACTTCACGATCTCCGTCGCCCCTTCAATCACCCCAAAATAGGTGCCGAGGAACGATTTCGACATCGCAATTATTGCCACGATAATCCCGGAAATGCCCAGCCACGCCGGTGAAGAAGGCATCATCGACAGCGCGGACAGGATCGTTACCCCTTGCTCTTTGGCGGCCACAATATACGACGGCGGAATGGAGAGCAGGCAGCTGAAGACAAAGAACAGCACGCTCAGGCAGATGATCAGGTACGCCACCTTCATGATTTTCTTGCATTTATCCATGGCGCCGTCGGCAAATTTCTCGCGGCGATCAACGGCAAACGTTGAGATAATCGGGGTATGGCTGAAAGCAAACACCATCACCGGAATCGAAATCCATACCTGATGCAGGGTATGACGATCGACGGCCATCTGGCTGGTCAGCAACGAGGGTTGCCAGCTTCCGGTCAGATAGAGCGAGACAAACAGGAAATAGGCAATCAGCGGAAACACCAGGAAGCCCATCACTTTTATCGTGATATGGCGTCCCATCAGGAAGATCAGATTCAGGACCAGCACCACCCCCAGGCTGACCAGGACGCGAACGGCGGTATCCACCGTCAGGTGTTTCGCCAGTTGCTCTGTGAGCGAGTTGGTGATGGCCACTGCATAAATCTGCACCACCACAAAGAAGGCGATGAAATAGAGCGTGGTGATCAGATTGCCAATTTTCCTGCCGTAGTAGTGCGAGACAGCGCCGGTGATCCCTTCATTGCCTTTTGTTTTCGACGACAGGATAAATTGCGCCAGCGCCCTGTGCGGCCAGTAGGTTAAGGGGTAGGCCACGAGGGCGGTAATAAACAGGACAATAGCGCCTGC
Organism: Enterobacter asburiae; assembly: GCF_008080435.1. Classification (GTDB taxonomy): domain Bacteria; phylum Pseudomonadota; class Gammaproteobacteria; order Enterobacterales; family Enterobacteriaceae; genus Enterobacter; species Enterobacter asburiae_C. The sequence goes on from NZ_VRKN01000020.1 coordinate 9,786, forward strand.
GGAGCCCAGCTGAATGGGCAAGAACAGCGTTCCTGCGCCCACGGCCGTGCCATAGAGAGCGAAACTCCAGAGAGTCTCATCTTTTGACCAAATTTTCGACATTAGAGCAACGTATCAACTATCAAACCATCGGAATGGAGTGCAATTTACCATAGTTATGCACGGAGAGCGCAGTTGCTTCGAAGGAGTTTGGCCGGAACGGGCGTCCGGCCAGAGGCGGTTTAGCCTGCCAGGGCGCGCCGTTGCTGGCGACGCTTAAGAAATTTCTCGCGAAGGCAATCGTATGCCCAGTTGTAGAACATGGTGTACGGCAGGAAGAACAGGAAGAAACCTATTTCCAGCGTGAATGCCTGAAGCAGGGTGACACCCAGCACGGCGGCGACAATCGACACGCCAATCACAATAAACCCACATTCGAACCCCAGCGCATGCAGCGCACGCACTTTTGCCGTACGTTTGACGCACTGAACAGGCCAGAAACGGTCGAAGCCGAAGTTATAAATGATGTTCCAGACCATGGCGGTGGTGGCCAGAATAATGGTCAACCCACCCATTTCAACCACGGAACGCTGCATAAGCCACGCCGCCGTGGGGGCGAGGATAGCCGTCGCGATCCCTTCGAAACAGACAGCGTGAAAGATCCGCTCCGGCAGTTTACGTTGGAGTGCATCCTGATGTTGCATAGTCATAGACCTCATTAATTCGCCGGTATGGGCGTTGATGCAGCCTATTTTCATCGCTAAAGCTGATATATTAAAGATAGTATCCATCGCTAAAGTAGATAGGTTATGCGCTATTCACCCGAAGCCCTTAATGCATTTGTCGAGACCGTTGCGGCGGGCTCTTTTTCTGCTGCCGCACGACGGCTGCGTAAAAGCCAGTCGACCATCAGCACGTCCATTGCCAATCTTGAAGCCGATCTGGGTTTCGAGCTGTTTGACCGCTCGGCGCGCCAGCCGGTGTTAACGGTCCAGGGAGAACAGGTGCTGGGCTACGTGCAGGCCATCCTGGCCGCCAGCACGCGGCTGGATGAGCTGGCGGTGTCGTTAACGGCGCAAACGGAGGCGCGTCTGACGTTTGTCCTTTCCGATACCCTCAACCCGGACGTGCTGGAAGATATGATGAAACAGTTTGATGCGCGTTTTCCCCATACGGAATTCGAATGTCTGATTGGTGAGGAAGAGGACGTGATCGATCTGCTGCAAAAGGAGCGAGCCCAGATTGGCCTGACGGAAGCGCGAGACAGTTACCCTACGGATATCGGCGTTACCCGCCTGCCGATGCAGACCCGCATGGCGATCTATGTCGCGATCACGCATCCGCTGGCCGGACAACATGACGTTCAGCGTGACGAGCTGCACGGCTGGCGAGAGCTGCGGCTGAGCACCTATCTTGAGCGCGAGGCTGAGATCGCGCGCGGGCCCGTCTGGTCAGCACCGAATTACCTGTTACTCTTGAGTATGGCGGTACAGGGATTTGGCTGGTGCGTGTTGCCGTGTGCGCTGGTGGATGAATTTGCCGCCGCGAAATCCCTGGTACAGCTCAATGTTCCCGGCTGGCCTCGGGAGATCGGCATCGATCTATTGTGGAATAAACGATCCCCTCCCGGCGTTGCCGGAAGCTGGCTGCGACAGTATCTGCAGGATGCGCGCTGATCCTTGTGATTAAACTCACTATTTTTAAACAATTAAGATAATTGCCAGTAACAATCCTCTACTATCGTCATGTCATTTAACACAGAGGTCGTGATGAAAGATGTCGTAATAGTGGGCGCGTTGCGTACAGCTATCGGCTGTTTTCAGGGAGCGCTTGCGCGTCACTCAGCGGTTGACCTGGGGAGCGTGGTGGTAAAAGCGCTGGTGGAACGTAGCGGGATCGCAGCACATGAAGTTGATGAGGTGATCCTGGGACAGGTCCTCACGGCCGGTGCCGGGCAAAATCCTGCGCGTCAGGCAGCTCTGAAGGGCGGGCTGCCCAATACCGTCTCCGCCATCACCATTAACGACGTCTGTGGATCAGGATTAAAAGCGCTGCATCTCGCTACGCAAGCCATTCAGTGTGGTGAAGCGGATGTGATCATTGCGGGCGGGCAGGAGAATATGAGCCGCGCGCCGCACGTGTTGACCGACAGCCGTACCGGCGCACAGCTGGGCAACAGTCAGCTGCTCGACAGCCTGGTGCATGACGGGTTGTGGGATGCGTTCAATGACTATCATATGGGCGTGACTGCGGAAAACCTGGCGCGCGAGTACGGCATCAGCCGTGAGGTGCAGGATGCCTATGCGCTAAGCTCGCAGCAAAAAGCGCGTGCGGCGATTGATTCCGGTCGTTTTCGCGACGAAATTGTCCCGGTCAGCACGCAGCGTCAGAGCGGCGAGCTTATCCTCGTGGATACCGATGAACAGCCGCGCACTGACGCCAGTGCTGAAGGCCTGGCGAGGCTGAATCCTGCTTTTGAAATGCAGGGCTCGGTAACGGCGGGAAATGCTTCTTCCATTAACGACGGCGCTGCCGCCGTCATGATGATGAGCGAAAGCAAAGCCCTTGAACTCGATCTCCCCGTGTTGGCCCGCATTAAGGCATTCGCCAGCGTGGGGGTTGATCCTGCGTTAATGGGGATCGCACCGGTCTACGCTACCCGCCGCTGTCTGGAGCGCGCGGGGTGGCAGCTTTCGGATGTGGATCTGATCGAAGTGAACGAAGCCTATGCTGCACAGGCGATCTCCGTCGGAAAAATGCTGGAGTGGGATCCCCTGCGGGTCAACGTTAACGGTGGAGCGATCGCGCTGGGTCATCCTATCGGTGCGTCCGGCTGCCGGATCCTGGTTTCGCTGGTCCACGAAATGAAAAAGCGCAATGCCCGGAAAGGGATTGCCACACTCTGTATAGGCGGCGGGCAAGGGGTGGCGCTGGCCATCGAACGCTAACCTCTCCTCATTGAAAAAACCTCCTCCGGGAGGTTTTTTTTCGTGCCCTTTTTCTCCCGGCGGGTTAATTGTGATCCAAACATCATTTCCGTTATAAACAAAAATAAAAATGAAACGTTGTTTTAAATATAATTGAAAAGCCCGCTTTATGCCGATAGTATGTGTTCATTATGAAAAACGGAACGCTGTTTCGTTTATTTCCGCCTTCGGGCATGACTACATCTGGAGGTTACCGTGGACGTCAGAGAAAGCATCCACAGTGCGCACGCCAAAACGCTGGATACTCAGGGGCTGCGCAATGCATTTTTAGTCGAGCAGATATTCGAGGCCGACAGGTACACCATGGTTTACAGCCATATCGACCGCATTATTGTGGGCGGGATTATGCCCGTCACGAAAAGCGTCTCCGTGGGCGGTGAGGTCGGTAAACAGCTGGGCGTGAGCTACTTCCTCGAGCGTCGCGAGCTGGGGGTGATTAACATCGGCGGGCCTGGCACCATCACCGTAGACGGACAGTGCTATGAGATTGGCCATCGTGAGGCGCTGTACGTGGGTAAAGGGGCGAAAGACGTGGTCTTTACCAGCATCGACGGCAGCAAGCCTGCGAAGTTTTACTACAACTGCGCGCCGGCTCACTCCACCTACCCAACCAAAAAAGTGACTACGGCAGACGTCGCCCCCGTGACCCCGGGCGACAACCTCACCAGCAACCGCCGCACCATCAACAAATACTTCGTGCCGGACGTGCTGGAGACCTGCCAGCTCAGCATGGGATTGACCGAGCTGGCGCCAGGCAACCTGTGGAACACCATGCCGTGTCATACCCACGAGCGCCGCATGGAAGTCTACTTCTACTTCAATATGGATGAGGACGCCTGCGTGTTCCACATGATGGGACAACCGCAGGAAACGCGCCATATCGTGATGCACAACGAGCAGGCGGTGATTTCACCGAGCTGGTCTATTCACTCCGGCGTAGGGACGAAAGCCTACACCTTTATCTGGGGAATGGTGGGTGAAAACCAGGTCTTTGATGATATGGACCATGTTGCGGTCAGCGATCTGCGCTAGTCGCGGGCAGTGAAGCATAAACCTGCCTGTGAGTGACAGGCTCTGAAAGAGTAAGGAATAAACATGATTCTGGATGCATTCTCTCTGCAGGGGAAAGTGGCTGTGGTTTCCGGGTGTGACACCGGGCTGGGTCAGGGGATGGCGCTAGGCCTTGCGGAAGCGGGCTGCGATATCGTCGGAATTAATATCGTTGAACCGACTGAAACCATCGAACGCGTGACGGCCCTGGGCCGCCGTTTCCTGAGCCTGACCGCTGACCTGCGTAAAATCGATGTCATTCCTGAACTGCTGGACCGCGCGGTGGCTGAATTCGGTCATATCGACATTCTGGTGAACAACGCCGGGCTGATTCGCCGCGAAGATGCGATCAACTTCAGCGAGCTCGACTGGGACGACGTGATGGATTTGAACATCAAGAGCGTGTTTTTTATGTCCCAGGCGGCGGCGAAGCACTTTATTGCGCAGGGGAAAGGCGGCAAGATCGTTAATATTGCCTCTATGCTCTCGTTCCAGGGCGGCATCCGCGTGCCGTCTTACACCGCGTCCAAAAGCGCCGTGATGGGCGTGACCCGACTGCTGGCAAACGAATGGGCGAAACATAATATCAATGTGAATGCGATTGCGCCGGGCTACATGGCGACCAACAACACGCAGCAGCTTCGTGCGGACGAAGAGCGCAGCGCGGCGATCCTGGAGCGTATCCCTGCGGGACGTTGGGGCCTGCCGAGCGATCTGATGGGGCCGATTGTCTTCCTGGCATCCCCCGCATCGGATTACATCAACGGTTACACCGTGGCTGTAGACGGCGGCTGGCTGGCGCGTTAATTCCGCCTGCATGACGAACCTCTGCCCTCGGGTGGAGGTTTTTTTTGGCTAAAAATTGCCATTATCCATATGGCATAAGATGAAAAATCCATACTGAAAATTCATAAATGACGCGCATCACAGTTTTATTGCTTAAATATTAGATGATTAATAAAAAACGGTGCTATTTCAGCATTAGTTGAAATTGTAATGTCCATCACAGATCGTGATGCCATAGCGAAATAATCCATATCTTCACGAATTCCCGCCTGACACTTTTCTTCACTATCTCGTAATTTCAGTTAACGAATTTTGCTGTTGAGGCAGGAAAAATATGACATCTATCAATGACTCTACCCTAATGCCCGCTGCGCTGCGTGATACTCGCCGCATGAACCAGTTTGTCTCCATTGCAGCCGCCGTGGCGGGCCTGTTATTTGGACTGGATATCGGCGTCATTGCCGGCGCATTACCGTTTATTACCGATCACTTTACCCTCAGTAACCGTCTGCAGGAGTGGGTGGTGAGCAGCATGATGCTCGGCGCGGCCATTGGCGCGTTGTTCAACGGCTGGCTTTCGTTTCGTCTGGGGCGCAAATACAGTCTGATGGTCGGGGCGATTCTGTTCGTTGCCGGCTCCATTGGCTCGGCGTTTGCCGTTAACGTTGAAGTCCTGCTGCTCTCCCGCGTGCTGCTGGGGGTGGCGGTGGGGATTGCCTCCTACACCGCGCCGCTTTATCTCTCTGAAATGGCGAGTGAGAACGTGCGCGGGAAGATGATCAGCATGTATCAACTGATGGTCACGCTGGGTATTGTGCTGGCGTTCCTGTCCGACACCTACTTCAGCTACAGCGGCAACTGGCGCGCGATGCTGGGCGTGCTGGCCTTACCGGCGCTGGTGCTGATCGTCCTGGTGGTTTTCCTGCCAAACAGTCCGCGCTGGCTGGCGCAAAAAGGGCGCCACGTGGAGGCAGAAGAGGTCCTGCGCATGCTGCGCGATACCTCGGAAAAAGCGCGCGAAGAGCTGAACGAGATCCGCGAAAGCCTGAAGCTGAAGCAGGGCGGCTGGGCGCTATTTAAGATCAACCGCAACGTGCGCCGCGCGGTCTTCCTCGGCATGCTGTTGCAGGCGATGCAGCAGTTCACCGGCATGAACATCATCATGTACTACGCGCCGCGCATTTTCAAAATGGCCGGGTTCACCACCACGGAACAGCAGATGATCGCGACCCTGGTGGTCGGGCTGACCTTCATGTTCGCCACCTTTATTGCGGTATTCACCGTGGACAAAGCCGGTCGTAAACCAGCGCTGAAAATTGGCTTCAGCGTGATGGCGATCGGCACGCTGATCCTCGGCTACTGCCTGATGCAGTTTGATAACGGCACGGCCTCAAGCGGACTTTCCTGGCTTTCTGTCGGTATGACCATGATGTGTATCGCAGGATACGCGATGAGCGCCGCGCCCGTGGTGTGGATCCTGTGTTCCGAAATTCAGCCGCTCAAATGCCGTGACTTTGGCATCACCTGTTCCACGACCACTAACTGGGTGTCGAACATGATCATCGGCGCGACATTCCTGACGCTGCTGGATGCAATTGGCGCAGCGGGAACGTTCTGGCTCTATACGGTGCTGAATGTGGCGTTTATTGGCGTCACGTTCTGGCTGATCCCGGAGACCAAAGGCGTGACGCTGGAACACATCGAGCGCAAGCTGATGGCCGGGGAGAAACTGCGGAACATCGGCGTGTAATTTTTTTTGCCCGTCCGAAGGTTTGAATACATGCCGTAAGTGGAAAGGGAAAGGTAGCTTAATCACAATAATAATGTGATTAAGCTCGCTACTAACTCTGGTAGGGAGTAGACAGAGAGAGGGAACTGGTATTAGGATTTTTCTCATGTTGTTGTATTATCGGGCCACCGCTATCAATTGTGAAAAGATGCGTTGCATCCGGAAAAAGAAGAATCACTATGTCAGAAATGGATTTAAAAAAAAGCACGGACCTCGACTTTCCCCGTTATGCCGCCCCGGTTGTAAACGCAAAAGAGATAGATCTTCTGGGACTCTTTGAGGTCCTTCTGGCAGCGAAAAAACGTATCGTCGCCATTATCTTTGCTTTTGCACTGGTAGGGCTGGCCATTTCATTTTTACTGCCGCAGAAGTGGACCAGTAAAGCGGTGATCACTCAGGCAGAATCGTCGCAGTGGAACCCGCTGCGCCAGATGATGGTAGCGTTGCAGGTGCTTGACGTGGATGCGAAGATTACCCGTCCGGAAGTCTTTGACCTGTTTATTAAAAAGTTTCAGTCGCAGTCATTGCTCGAAGAGTACCTGAAATCCTCTCCTTACGTGATGTCACAACTTAAAGATGCCGAGGTGGATCCACTTGAGCTGCATCGGGCGATAGTTAACATTTCAGACAGAATGAAAGCGGTTAATGACGCTCAGGGAAAAGACGCGGATAAAGCGCCTTTTGTCTCATGGACATTGAGCTTCTCTGCGCCGACAGCGGACGATGCGCAAGCCGTCTTGGCGGGGTACATCGATTATATCGCGGCTATTGTTGAAAAAGAGACGGTGCAGAATATCCGCAACCAGATCGCCCTGAAAACGAACGTCGTTGAGCAGCAGCTGGAACTGGATCGTGTCCGTCTGACCAAAATTCACAATACCAACCTGCAGCGACTGAATTATTCGCTGGAAGTGGCAAATGCCGCAGGCATAAAGAAGCCGGTTTATAGCAACGGGCAGGCGATTAAAGATGACCCGGATTACTCCGTTGCGCTCGGTGCTGACGGTATCGCGCAAAAGCTGCAGATTGAAAAAAACCTGAAGGATGTGACTGAGCTGAATGCAGAGTTCCAGAACCGGGAATACTATCTCGCGCAGTTGAAAAAGCTCTCCTTTGCCGATGTCAAACTTGAGCCATTCAGGTACCAGCTTTCTCCCTCCATGCCGGTGAAAAAAGATGGCCCGGGCAAGGCTCTGATTGTCGTTCTTGCAGCGCTTCTGGGGGGCCTGTTTGCCTGCGGTAGCGTTTTACTGCGCGAGGCGATGCTCACCCGTACTTCGCCGCCAGAGCCGGTGGCGAAATAAAATCTGCAGTTTAAAAAGGCGCTGAATAAAGCGCCTTTTTTTATGTGCATCGGTTGTGTTAAAAAAAGAGACCAAAGATAAGGAGGGATGATGAAAACGATCGGCCTGTTAGGGGGAATGAGCTGGGAATCGACAATCCCTTATTATCGCCTGATTAACGAAGGGGTAAAGCAGCGTCAGGGTGGTCTGCACTCCGCAAGCCTGCTGCTGCACAGCGTTGATTTCCATGAAATCGAAGCCTGCCAGTCGAGCGGTGAGTGGGATAAAGCCGGGGAGATCCTGGCCCAGGCGGCGCTGGGACTGGAGCGCGCCGGCGCCCAGGGTATAGTGCTTTGTACCAATACCATGCACAAAGTGGCGTCGCATATTGAGGACCGCTGCTCGCTGCCGTTTCTGCATATTGCGGACGCGACCGGGCGTGCGATTGCGGCATCCGGAATGCGCCGCGTAGCGCTGTTGGGGACACGCTACACCATGGAACAGGATTTTTATCGCGGACGTTTGCACAGTGAATTTGGGATCGAAAGCCTGACCCCTGATGAAGAAGATCGGGCGCGCATCAACCAGATTATCTTTGACGAGCTTTGCCTCGGTACCTTCAGCGAATCTTCCCGCGCGTATTACGTCAGCGTTATCGATAAACTCGCGCAGCAGGGGGCCGAAGGGGTGATATTTGGCTGCACCGAGATCGGTTTGCTGGTACCCGTCAAGCGAAGCCCCGTCCCGGTATTTGATACCACCGCCATCCATGCCGCGGATGCCGTGGCGTTTATGCTGTCATAATGGGGTTTGCAGGTCAGGTAAGCGAAGCGCCACCTGACGCGCGTGCTCCATTAAGTGTTCGGTGAAAGCGTCCACCAGCGCGGAAGCCGGACGATGCAGCGGGCGGATCAGGCTCACGGTGAACGGGACGGACACGCTAAAACGGCGGATGACGATCCCGCTTCCGGCATAATCCAGCGCCGTGAGCGGATTCACCACCGCGACGCCAACGCCTGCACGCACCATTGCGCAAATCGAAGCCGCGCTGTGCGTTTCCACCACCATGCGCCGTTTGACCTGATGCTCGGCAAACAGGGTATCCAGCAGCTGTCGATAACTGTCGGTCTGCGACAGGCTAATGTAGTTTTCCCCATGGAAATCCTCCGGTGCGAGCACCGCCTTACCGGCAAGCCGATGCCCGGCGGGCAAAACGCACACTTCATCTAACGAGAGCAACTCCGTGCGCGCCGTTCCCGCTGGGGTGGAGAGGGTTTCGGTCAGGCCTAAATCATGGCGCTGAGCCGAAAGCCACTCTTCAAGCAGGGGAGATTCCTGAGGCACGATGGTGAGACTGACCTCCGGGTATCGGGCCAGAAAGGGGTGAAGCAGCATCGGCAAAAAAGATTGCGAAAAGACGGGCAGGCAGACGATCGACAACTCGCCCTGGCGAAACTCGCGCAGGCTTTCCGCGGCACTCACGATTCTGTCCAGTCCGTACCAGGAGCGCTGTACTTCCTCGAACAGGCGTAACCCCTGCACCGTCGGGTGAAGCCTGCCCCGGGTGCGTTCGAACAGCTTCAACCCCAGCACTTTCTCGAAGCGGGCCAGCTCGCGGCTCACCGTCGGCTGCGAGGTATGCAGCATCTGTGCAGCTTCGGTGAGATTGCCGGTGGTCATCACGGCGTGAAAAATCTCGATGTGGCGTAAATTGACGGCGGGCATAGGGCACCTGAAAGCAGATAACTGTCCATATCATTTTTGCATAGACTCGCGATAAAACGATATTTTTTATTCTCTTTGTGCTGTGGCGTAATCATCAAAACGCATTTACCCGGAGAAGACCATGCCACGCCCGCTGAACCAGACTGATACCGATTTGAACGCCGACAACCTGCTGCGCCTGCCTGCCGAGTTTGGCTGCCCGGTGTGGGTCTACGACGCGCAGATCGTTCGCGAGAAGATCGCCGCCCTGCATCAGTTTGACGTGGTGCGTTTTGCCCAGAAGGCCTGTTCCAATATTCATATTCTGCGCCTGATGCGTGAGCAGGGCGTGAAGGTCGACTCCGTCTCACTCGGCGAAATCGAGCGCGCGCTGGCGGCCGGATTCGATCCGAAAGCCGACAGCGACGCGATCGTCTTTACCGCCGATGTGATCGACGATGCGACGCTTGCGCGCGTTCACGAACTGCAGATCCCGGTGAATGCCGGTTCTGTGGATATGCTGGAGCAGTTGGGTCAGGTTTCTCCCGGCCATCGCGTCTGGCTGCGCGTGAATCCGGGCTTTGGTCATGGTCACAGCCAAAAAACCAATACCGGCGGTGAAAACAGCAAGCACGGGATCTGGTATGCCGATATGCCTGCCGCGCTGGAGGTATTGCAGCGCTACAGCCTGAAGCTGGTGGGTATTCATATGCACATTGGCTCTGGGGTCGATTACGGCCACCTGGAGCAGGTGTGCGGCGCGATGGTACGCCAGGTTGTCGACTTCGGTCAGGATCTGGAGGCGATCTCTGCCGGTGGTGGTCTCTCCATTCCTTATCGTGAAGGCGAAGAGGCGATCGATACCGATCACTATTACGGTCTGTGGAGCGCCGCGCGTGACCAAATTGCCGCGCATCTTGGCCACGCGGTGAAACTGGAAATTGAGCCGGGTCGTTTCCTGGTGGCGGAAGCCGGTGTGCTGGTTTCGCAGGTGCGCAGCGTGAAGGAGATGGGCTCTCGCCACTTCGTATTGATTGACGCAGGCTTTAACGATCTGATGCGTCCGTCTATGTACGGTAGCTATCACCACATTACCGCGCTGGCTGCCGACGGCCGCGATTTAACGCAGGCGCCGCGGGTTGAGACGGTCGTTGCGGGGCCGCTGTGCGAATCGGGGGACGTGTTCACTCAGCAGGAAGGCGGCAAAGTGGAGAGCCGCGCGCTGCCTGAGGTCAAACCGGGTGATTATCTTGTGCTACATGATACCGGTGCCTACGGGGCGTCTATGTCATCTAACTACAACAGCCGTCCGCTGCTGCCGGAAGTGCTGTTTGATAATGGCAAAGCACGGCTGATCCGTCGTCGCCAGACCATTCAGGAACTGCTGGCTTTAGAACTCGTCTGATGAAAGTACGGCCCCGTTGTGACCGAATCGCGTAAAACCAGCGTACCGGTAAACGGCGGGATGGCATCGACCGGCTGGTTTTTTGCCAGCCGGATCGCCTGATCGATGGCCGTAACAATCATATTGTCGATGGGCAGATAAACCGATGAGAGCGCAGGCTCCAGCCATTTCGCGCTTGGGGCATCGTCAAAGCCGAACAGTGAAATATCCTGCGGGATTTTAAGCCCCGCCTGGTGTAACGCTTTAGACGCACCCAGCGCCATATCGTCGTTACAGGCAAACAGGGCGCTAAACGGCACACTGTCGGCAATCAACTCTTTGCACAGCTCGTATCCCCGCGTCATTCCCGCATCGCCGTACTTTATCCGACGCTCGTCCAGACGGATGCCGTGCTTTTCCAGCGCCTTGCGATAGCCCATCAGCCTCGCTTTCCCGGTTGGGGTATGGATCGGGACGGTGATACAGGCGATCTCCCGATGGCCCTGGCTGATCAGGTAATCCACAGCCTTAAACGCGGCATCCTGCTGTTCGAAGAACACACAGCGATCCGGCGCCTGGCTCACTTCACGGTTAATGACTACCAGCGGCGTTTTCACGGTGTCCATCAGTTTGATGATCGCTTTTTCGCTCATGTAGCGCGTGTAAAGCACGATGGCATCGCACTGGCGATCGGCCAGCATCTGCACCGCCTGTTCTTCCTGTTCCGGCGCGTCGTGGCCATCGGTGACGATCAGCTGTTTCCCGTGGGTTTCGGTCTGTCGCGACGCCTGCTGGAGAAGGCGGCCAAAGTAAAAACCGTCGAAGGTGGAGACGACCAGACCAATGCTGTTGCTGGTCTGGTTAGCCAGTGAACGCGCGAGAAAGTTCGGGCGATAGCCCAGCTCTTCCATCGCAGCAAACACCTGCTGACGCGTACTCTCTTTAACCTGACCTGTACCGTTCAGCACGCGCGATACCGTGGCCTTCGACACGCCCGCACGCAGTGAGACATCCAGCATTGTTGCCATTCTACATTCCTGCTTCCACGTAATGGTCTGCAGTTTAACACAGACCTCACGGCGTATAAGCGATGCGGGAAGCGCAAAACTTCTGCCACGATCACGCTTTTTGGTCACGATTCGTCTGGCCTGTCTGAAGTAAAACGAAATAGTCTGACTCTGGTAAAATAATCGCCGAACCGAGCTCGGGCGTCAGGCCAGCAAATACATGAGAAAATGCAGGTGAAACGTGAAAAAGACTGTCATCCTCCCGCTTTACCAGGCACCGCACTATGCGGAGCAGGTCACCGACTGGCTCTGGCAGGCTTTTGGTGACGGGCTACCGCGCGCGTTTTTTCAGAGCATTATCGATCACAGCCAGACGCCGGACGCGCTGCCGCTGACCTTTATTGCCGTTGAGAATGAGCAGCTCATGGGTACTGTGGGACTCTGGCGTTGCGATTTGATCACTCGACAGGATCTGTATCCCTGGCTGGCGGCGCTGTATGTCGACGAAGCCGCCCGGGGGAAAGGCCTTGCGGGACAGCTTCAGAAGCATGTCCTGGCGTATGCGGCGCGAGCCGGGTATGCCGAACTGCATCTCTGGTCTGCCTGCCGCGACTTCTACGAACGTTACGGCTGGCAGTATATCGGTGATGGGCTGGAATATCCCAACACGCGGGTTCACCTCTACCGTTATTCGCTCTGCGCTTCCGCAGGTGACGCAACAGAGTGACGACGAACCAGCGTCGGGCTAAACAGATGCGTAATATCCGGCGGCTGACGCTGTTCAGCCAGTGCTAACGCCAGCTCGGCGGCCTGCGTCGCCATGGTGATAATCGGGTAGCGCACGGTGGTCAGACGCGGGCGCACATAGCGAGAGACCAGCACGTCATCGAAGCCAATCAGCGAAATTTCTGCCGGTACCTCAATCCCGTTGTCATTCAACACCCCCATTGCCCCTGCGGCCATAGAGTCGTTATAGCTGGCAACCGCCGTGAAATTCCGTCCGCGACCCAGCAGCTCGGTCATGGCCTGTTCACCGCCGCTTTCATCCGGTTCACCGTAGGCCACCAGGCGGTCATTACACGGCAGTCCGTTTTCGCGCAGGGCATCGTAGTAGCCCTGCAGACGGTCTTCTGCATCAGAAATCGGGTGATTTGAACAGAGATAGCCAATCCGGGTGTGACCCTGTTGAATCAGATGACGGGTTGCAAGCCAGGCGCCGTAGCGGTCGTCGAGCGCCACGCAGCGTTTTTCAAACCCGGGAATAATGCGGTTGATGATGACCATCCCGGGGATCTGCTTCATCAGATGAATCAGTTCGGCATCCGGGATCATTTTGGCATGAACTACCAGCGCCGCGCAGCGGTGGCGGATCAACTGCTCGATGGCCTGGCGTTCTTTTTGTTCATTATGATAGCCATTGCCGATCAGCAAAAAATTACCTGTCTGATAAGAAACCTGTTCAACTGCTTTCACCATAGCGCCGAAAAAGGGATCAGAAACATCTCCCACCACCAGCCCAATGGTTTCTGTGGACTGCTGGGCGAGCGCGCGGGCATTGGCATTGGGATGATAGTTCAGGGATTCCATGGCGTTTTGTACCGCCTGGCGTGATGCGTCACTGGCTTTTGGGGAGTCGTTAATCACACGGGAGACGGTTGCCACCGACACACCTGCCAGACGGGCCACATCCTTTATTGTCGCCATTCATTACCTTCTTATTGGGGGTAAGCGTTTACACACCAAATAGTGTTGCGGAAAAGCGGCGCGCATTCAAGGGGAGCGGATTTCCGCGCTCCACAAACGTGACGCAGGACAACCCTGGTGGTGTAATCGTTACACGCGGAGTCATGTCTGAAGAATGTCAATTTGAACCTTTGGTTACACTTTGCCTCAGGCTGTTGCGATTGTCCGATGGCGAGGACGTTAAAGAGGTTGATACAGTCGAGATCCCAGAGGTATTGATTGGTGAGAATTCTTAGTACGGTTTCGTACTCATCTCTTGCACCAACCTGCGCGGATGCGCAGGTTTTTTTTCGTCTCCACTTTTGCTGTCGCTCCCGTATCACTTCTCGTGTAATCTGCCACCATTTACTATCAACCCTCCACACTGGCTGGCAAAGGGAGTTGAGATGCTATTTGGGTTCTTTCGTACACTATTCCGTATTCTCTTTCGCATCCGCATCACTGGCGATGTCCAGGCGCTTCGCGGCGAACGTGTTCTCATCACGCCAAATCATGTTTCCTTTATAGACGGCATCCTGCTGGCGCTGTTTCTGCCCGTGCGCCCGGTGTTTGCGATATATACCTCTATCAGCCAGCAGTGGTACATGCGCTGGCTCACGCCGTTGATTGATTTTGTGCCGCTCGACCCGACAAAGCCGATGATGATTAAGCATCTGGTGCGTCTGGTCGAGCAGGGCCGTCCGGTGGTCATTTTCCCGGAAGGGCGTATTTCAGTGACCGGTTCGCTGATGAAAATCTACGACGGTGCGGGGTTTGTCGCGGCGAAGTCAAAAGCGACCGTGGTACCACTGCGCATTGCAGGCGCAGAGCTTACCCATTTCAGCCGCCTGAAGGGGCTGGTGAAGCAGCGTTTATTCCCCAAAATAACCCTGCACATTCTGCCGCCAACGTCATTGCCAATGCCGGAAGCGCCGCGTGCCCGCGATCGCCGTAAAATCGCCGGGGAAATGCTGCACCAGATTATGATGGAAGCGCGCATGGCAGTGCGTCCGCGTCAAACGCTGTACGAATCTCTGCTTTCCGCGCAGCACCGCTATGGCGCGAAGAAAAACTGTATCGAAGACATCAACTTTACCCCGGATACCTATCGCAAACTGCTGACCAAGACCCTGTTTGTGGGCCGCATTCTTGAGAAGTACAGCAAAAAGGGCGAAAAAATTGGCCTGATGCTGCCTAACGCGGGCATCAGCGCGGCGGTGATTTTTGGCGCGGTTTCCCGGGGGCGCATTCCGGCAATGATGAACTACACGGCGGGGGTGAAAGGGCTGACCAGCGCCATCACCGCTGCCCAGATTAATACCGTCTTTACCTCTCGTCAGTTCCTGGACAAAGGCAAGCTCTGGCATCTTCCCGAGCAGCTCACCCAGGTGCGCTGGGTCTTCCTGGAGGATCTGAAAGCGGACGTGACCACCGGCGACAAGCTGTGGATTTTTGCGCATCTGCTGATGCCGCGTCTGGCGCAGGTCAAACAGCAGCCGGAAGATGACGCGATTATCCTCTTCACGTCGGGATCGGAGGGCAACCCGAAAGGTGTTGTTCACAGTCACAAAAGCATTCTGGCGAACGTTGAGCAGATCAAAACGATCGCTGACTTTACCGCGAATGACCGCTTTATGTCGGCGCTGCCGCTGTTCCACTCCTTTGGCCTGACGGTGGGGCTGTTTACGCCGCTACTGACCGGCGCAGAAGTGTTCCTCTATCCAAGCCCGCTGCATTACCGCATTGTGCCGGAACTGGTGTATGACCGTAACTGCACCGTCCTGTTCGGCACCTCAACCTTCCTGGGGAACTATGCGCGATTTGCCAATCCGTATGACTTCTATCGCGTGCGGTATGTAGTGGCTGGCGCGGAAAAACTGCAGGAGAGCACGCGTCAAATCTGGCAGGACAAGTTTGGCCTGCGCATTCTCGAAGGTTATGGCGTTACCGAGTGTGCTCCCGTGGTCTCGATTAACGTACCGATGGCGGCGAAACCGGGGACGGTGGGCCGAATTCTGCCGGGAATGGATGCGCGTCTGCTGGCCGTGCCGGGCATTGAGGACGGTGGCCGTCTGCAGCTGAAAGGGCCAAACGTGATGAACGGTTACCTGCGCGTGGAAAACCCAGGCCGGCTGGAGGTGCCGACGGCGGAAAACGTCAACGGCGAGGTTGAAACCGGCTGGTACGACACCGGTGATATTGTCCGTTTTGATGAACAAGGCTTCGTACAGATTCAGGGGCGCGCGAAACGCTTCGCTAAAATCGCCGGTGAAATGGTCTCTCTGGAAATGGTTGAGCAACTGGCGACGGCCGTGTCCGCGGATAAGATGCATGCGACGGTGGTGAAGAGTGATGCCAGCAAAGGCGAGGCGCTGGTGCTGTTTACCACCGACGCTGAGCTTAAGCGCGACAGGTTACTAAGCTATGCGCGTGAACACGGTATTCCTGAACTGGCAGTGCCGCGCGATATTCGCTACCTGAAGCAGCTCCCGGTGCTGGGTAGCTGGAAGCCCGATTTCGTGACCCTGAAAGGCATGGTTGAAGAGGCAGAACAGCAAAATGCGTGAGTCAGTACACACTAACACATCGCTCAGGTCGAAAGGCATGATGGCCGTCATCGCCGCACAGTTTCTCTCTGCGTTCGGTGATAACGCGCTGCTGTTTGCCACTCTGGCGCTGCTGAAAGCCGAGTATTACCCCGACTGGAGCCAGCCGATCCTGCAGATGGTGTTTGTGGGCGCTTACATTATCTTTGCTCCGTTCGTAGGGCAGGTGGCGGACAGTTTCCCGAAAGGCCGGGTGATGATGTTTGCCAACGGCCTGAAGCTGCTGGGCGCCGCCAGTATTTGCTTTGGTTTCAATCCGTTTATTGGCTACACGCTGGTGGGCATTGGCGCCGCCGCCTACTCCCCGGCGAAGTATGGCATTCTCGGAGAGCTGACCACGGGCGATAAGCTGGTGAAAGCCAACGGTCTGATGGAGTCGTCAACCATTGCCGCTATCCTGCTCGGATCCGTCGCGGGTGGCGTACTGGCCGACTGGCATGTTCTGGCGGCACTGGGCGTATGCGCGGTAGTGTATGGCGGCGCGGTCGTGGCGAACCTGTTTATTCCCAGGCTGCCAGTGGCTCGCCCGGGGCAATCCTGGCGCTTTAAACCGATGACCGGCAGTTTCTTTACCGCCTGTCGCGTGCTGTGGCGTAACGGTGAAACGCGTTTCTCCCTGATGGGGACCAGTATGTTCTGGGGCGCGGGCGTCACGCTGCGCTTCCTGCTGGTGCTGTGGGTGCCGGTGGCGCTGGGGATTACTGACAACGCAACACCGACCTATCTTAATGCGATGGTGGCCATCGGCATTGTGGTGGGAGCCGGCGCGGCGGCGAAGCTGGTGACGCTCGAGACGGTAGCACGCTGCATGCCCGCAGGGATCCTGATTGGCGTCGTGGTGCTTATTTTCTCGCTGCAACATGCGTTATTACCTGCGTATGTTCTCCTCATCCTGATTGGTATTCTGGGCGGTTTCTTCGTGGTTCCGCTGAACGCGTTACTGCAGGAACGTGGCAAGCAGACCGTCGGGGCGGGGAATGCCATCGCGGTACAAAACCTGGGTGAAAACCTGGCGATGCTGTTAATGCTGGGGCTCTACTCGCTGGCGGTAAAAGTGGGTGTGCCGGTGGTGGGGATTGGCGTCGGGTTTGGTGGGCTGTTTGCGCTGGCGATTGCGGGTTTGTGGATCTGGCAGCGTCGGCGTTGATAAGTGCGGCCTGATGCCCTCATCCCGGCCCTCTCCCACGGGGAGAGGGGGCAAACCCTAAAAACGGCAACGTGCGTTGCCGTTTTGCTTTTATTACGGTGCAGGATACGTATAAACCTGGTGCACCGCTTCAATCTCCGCTAACACCTCTTCACTCAGGTTCAGTTGGAAACTCTCAATATTGGTTTTCAACTGTTTCAGAGTGGTCGCGCCCAGCAGGGTGCTGGCAACAAACGGCTGGCGACGCACGAAGGCCAGCGCCATCTGCGCAGGGTCAAGACCGTGACGTTTTGCAATATCCACATAGGCTGCAACGGCTTTCTGCGTCTGCTCGCCGCTGTAGCGGGTAAAGCGGCTAAAGAGGGTATTTCGCGCCCCGGCCGGTTTCGCGCCGTTCAGGTATTTCCCCGTCAGCGTGCCAAAGCCGAGACAGGAGTAGGCGAGCAGTTCCACTTCTTCATATTGCGTCACTTCGGCCAGACCCACCTCATAGCTGCGGTTAAGCAGGCTGTATGGGTTCTGGATGGTGACGATACGCGGCAGATTGTGTTTATCAGCAAGGTGCAGATAGCGCATTACGCCAAAGGCCGTTTCGTTAGAGACGCCAATGTAGCGGATTTTTCCCGCGCGCTGGCACTCGGTTAGCGCTTCCAGCGTTTCCAGCAGCGTTACGGCGGGGGCACTCTCATTCCAGCTGTAGCCGAGCTTACCAAAGCAGTTGGTTGGACGCTGCGGCCAGTGCACCTGATACAGGTCGAGGTAGTCAGTTTGCAGGCGCTTCAGGCTGGCGTCCAGTGCAGCGCGGATATTCTTGCGATCGAGGATCTGATTCGGGCGGATCCCGGTATCGTTGTTGCGTGCGGGGCCACTGACTTTTGAGGCAATCACCAGCTTTTCACGGTTGCCGTGTTTTGCCAGCCAGTTACCGACGTAGGTTTCGGTAAGCCCCTGCGTTTCCGGACGTGGAGGAACAGGGTACATCTCTGCGACATCAATCAGGTTAATCCCCTGGCTGACGGCGTAATCGAGTTGTGCATGGGCATCGGCTTCGCTGTTTTGTTCACCAAATGTCATCGTGCCCAACCCCAGTTGGCTTATTTCCAGAGCGCTGTGGGGGATACGGTGATAATGCATAGCCGGCTTCCTCAGTAGACTTATAGACCGCGTCAGGGCGTGCCCGACAAAGGAATATAAACATGGCAGAGGGGAAGCAAAAGGGGAAGAAAAAAATCAAAAAGGCCAGCAAGCTACTGACCTCTCTCTGTTTATCGCTCGATAATTTGCGATACTTCGTCGCGATTGATCTGCATTTTATTACCTTCCTGGTCGCGGTAGCTGACCAGACCGGTATCATCGTCGACTTCGGGTTTGCCGTCGGTCAGGATCATTCGACCATCTTTTGTCGCCATGACGTAATCGCTGCTACAGCCCGATACGGCAAACGCTAAACCGACTGCTGAAACTAACACTGCCCATTTTTTCATCGTTATCGTCCTCATCTGGATCTGGCGCGTATCAAATCATAATCTAGTATTAACCCGATATGGCGACTTGAGGAAGCGGTAAAATCTTAAAAAGCAGTTGATTATGTTTGAGAGCTAGCAAAATAAGTAAAAAACTATGTTTTTAACAGGAAATGGCGTGCAAGGAGTGCACCGGTGAAATTCTTTTTGAGATAAAAACCGCGCGGCAACGTCAGTATCGGCTCACCCTGCGCGCCGATTGCCTCGGTAAGCGCTTTACTGTTGGCCGCTTTCGGGCGCAGTTGTAATACTTCTCCGTGTCGGGCGGTGATGCGCTCTACCTGCCCAAGAACAATCATATCCATCAGCTCCTCCCAGTCCAGACGCAACTGATGCTCTTCATCGTCGTTCGGGCTCCAGAGCAGCGGCGCGCCAACGCGTCGGCCAGCCAGGGGGATCTGCCGCTCACCTTCAACCGGTACCCACAATACGCGCTTCAGCTTGTGGCGAACGTGGCTGGTTTCCCACGTTACGCCGGTATTGCCGGTTAATGGCGCAACGCAGACGAAGGTGGTTTCAAGGGGCTTCCCCTGGCTGTCTATGGGAATGGTTTTTAACTCCACGCCAAGTGCTGCAAAATCCTGCTCTGGTTTGCTCCCTGCGCTGGCACCCAGCCACAGCTCAAGCAGCATGCCGATCCAGCCTTTATCCCGTTTCAGATCCTTCGGGATCTGAAGCCCTGCCATTGCCGCCAGCTCGCCAAGCGAAAAGCCTGCAAGACGCTGTGCCTGCTGTAGCAATTGGCCTTCGCTGGACGGCGGTGAGAGCAAGGGTGTAAGCGGATGCATGAAGGTAACCTTTTGATTAAAAAATAAACGAAGAAATTGTCCCCTGTGGATAGAGTTTAACTATTTCTGTACCAATATTCCATGTCTATGATTTATAGGTTTTTTTATTGGCTTGAAATCGTTTCACCTGAGTCAGAAAACCGGTTGTTCAAATCTGGTCACTGACAATGAACAGGATCTTACACCATGTTATCCACAGAAAAATGGGATAACTGGGCATAACCCTAACTACTGTTTCAATTTACAGCCTTGACGTGCGATGAAAATCGAATTTTCAGACAAATTGTGACTAACTTATTGGCACAATCTGTGGATAAAACCGACGCTGTTCGATCTTTCATCAGCACGACGATCCCTGATGTGACGATCGTCACGCTATTCTGTTTTGTGTTCATGGAATTACATTTAACTATATGAAAATAATTGCATTATTTAATTCGGTTGAAAGAGGGGGCACGGCAGCGTTTGAGGTTGTTCATCGGTAATCAGACACTTCTTCACAACTATATCCACAGAAAAGGTGAATAAAATTCCCTTCACTGACTCTCATCTGTTTATAACTCAGCACTTATTTGTGAGTTATTCAAATGTTATTAGGTTGCAGCCCTGTAAGAGAGTGGTTTACCGCCTCCCTGTAGTGTGAAACAATCATTCATATATAAGGTTTAGTTTGGGGTAGTCCGGTGATTGATGACGATGGCTACCGCCCGAACGTAGGAATAGTAATTTGTAATCGTCAGGGCCAGGTAATGTGGGCCCGGCGATATGGTCAGCACTCCTGGCAGTTCCCGCAAGGCGGGATCAATCCGGGAGAGTCCCCAGAACAAGCGATGTACCGGGAGCTTTTTGAAGAGGTCGGTTTAAGCCGAAAAGATGTTCGCATCCTGGCTTCGACCCGCAACTGGTTGCGTTACAAGTTACCGAAACGTTTGGTGCGTTGGGACACAAAGCCGGTTTGTATCGGCCAGAAACAGAAGTGGTTTCTGTTGCAGTTGGTGGGCAACGATTCAGACATCAATATGCAAACCAGCAGTACGCCGGAGTTCGATGGCTGGCGCTGGGTGAGCTATTGGTATCCTGTTCGTCAGGTCGTGTCATTTAAACGCGATGTTTACCGTAGGGTGATGAAAGAGTTTGCAAGTGTGGTAATGCAGCTTCAGGAGATCCCGCCTAAGCCGCAGAGCGCACCTGCCTGGCGACGTAAAAGAGGTTAAGCTACGCAAATCATGCTCACCCGCTTGCGAGAAATAGTCGAGAAGGTGGCCAGTGCTCCGCGTCTGAACGAGGCGCTGAATATTCTGGTCACTGACATCTGTCTTGCGATGGAAACCGAGGTCTGTTCGGTGTATCTGGCCGACCACGATCGGCGCTGCTATTACCTGATGGCGACCCGTGGTTTGAAAAAACCACGTGGACGCACCGTAACGCTCGCATTTGATGAAGGTATCGTGGGTCTGGTTGGTCGGCTGGCTGAACCTATCAACCTTGCTGACGCACAAAAACACCCCAGCTTTAAATACATCCCTTCCGTAAAAGAAGAGCGCTTCCGCGCTTTCCTTGGCGTGCCGATTATCCAGCGTCGCCAGCTGCTCGGCGTGCTGGTCGTCCAGCAGCGCGAGCTACGTCAGTACGATGAAAGCGAAGAGTCTTTCCTCGTCACGCTGGCCACGCAGATGGCGGCGATCCTCTCCCAGTCCCAGCTTGCCGCGCTCTTTGGTCAGTATCGCCATACGCGCATTCGTGCCCTTCCGGCATCGCCAGGCGTGGCGATAGCGGAAGGCTGGATGGACGCCACGCTGCCGTTAATGGAGCAGGTTTACGAAGCCTCAACGCTTGATGAAGCGCTTGAGCGCGAGCGTCTTACCGCCGCGCTGGAAGAGGCGGCGAATGAATTTCGTCGTTACAGCAAGCGCTTTGCCGCAGGCGCGCAAAAAGAGACGGCGGCCATCTTCGACCTCTATTCGCACCTGCTCTCCGATGCACGTCTGCGTCGTGAGCTTTTTGTGGAAGTGGATAAAGGCTCGGTCGCGGAGTGGGCGGTTAAGAAGGTTATCGAAAAATTTGCCGACCAATTTGCGGCATTGACCGACGGTTACCTGAAAGAACGGGCTGGAGATCTCCGCGCCCTGGGACAACGTCTGCTGTTCCATCTTGATGACACCATTCAGGGGCCGAATGCCTGGCCAAAACGGTTTGTTCTGGTCGCCGATGAGCTCTCGGCAACGACGCTGGCTGAACTGCCTCAGGACAGGCTGGCCGGTGTCGTGGTGCGCGATGGTGCTGCCAACTCGCACGCCGCCATTATGGTGCGCGCGCTGGGTATTCCAACCGTTATGGGAGCGGATATCCAGCCGTCGGTACTGCACCGCCGTACGCTGGTGGTTGACGGCTATCGCGGTGAGCTGCTGGTCGATCCTGAGCCGGTTCTGCTCCAGGAATACCAGCGTCTTATCAGCGAAGAGAATGAATTAAGCAAGCTGGCGGAAGATGACGTTAACCTGCCCGCACAGCTTAAGAGCGGTGAGCGGATCAAAGTCATGCTCAACGCCGGTTTAAGCCCTGAGCATGAAGAAAAGCTTGGCAGCCGCATCGACGGTATTGGTTTATACCGTACTGAAATCCCGTTCATGCTGCAGAGCGGTTTCCCCTCTGAAGAGGAGCAGGTGGCGCAGTATCAGGGGATGCTGCAGATGTTTAACGACAAACCTGTCACCTTGCGAACCCTGGATGTCGGCGCGGATAAACAGCTGCCCTATATGCCGATCAGCGAAGAAAACCCGTGCCTGGGCTGGCGTGGGATCCGCATTACGCTCGATCAGCCGGAGATCTTCCTGATCCAGGTGCGTGCGATGCTGCGCGCCAACGCGGCGACGGGCAACCTCAGCATTTTATTGCCGATGGTCACCAGCATTGACGAGATCGACGAAGCCCGACGCCTGATCGAACGTGCGGGACGTGAAGTGGAAGAGATGATCGGCTATGCGATCCCGAAACCACGGATCGGGGTGATGCTTGAAGTGCCGTCTATGGTCTTTATGCTGCCGCAGCTGGCAAACCGTGTTGATTTTATCTCTGTCGGCACGAACGACCTGACGCAATATATTCTGGCCGTCGACCGTAACAATACCCGCGTCGCCAGTATCTACGATAGCCTGCATCCGGCGATCATTCGCGCGTTAGCGATGATCGCCCGTGAAGCGGAACAGTACGGCATTGATTTACGCCTGTGCGGTGAAATGGCCGGGGATTCAATGTGTGTTGCGATCCTGATTGGTCTGGGATTCCGCCATCTGTCGATGAACGGTCGCGCCGTCGCCCGCGTGAAATACCTGTTGCGGCATATCGACATCAATGATGCCCGCGAGCTGGCTGAACGCAGCCTTGACGCGCAGCTGACAGCTGAGGTTCGTCATCAGGTCGCGGCGTTTATGGAACGACGCGGTATGGGTGGCCTGATCCGCGGCGGCCGCTAATCGTCTTTCGCCCTCTCTCTGTGGGCTGAGGGTTCCCCACAAAATAATGCCAACACGGACGACCCCCTCTCCCTTGAGGGAGAGGACTGGGGTGAGGGGGAACATACGGCACTGGCGGTCATTCCGTTCACTTTATGTTCCTTGCTACTCTGTAACGACATGACCTGTGAACGTGCCATGGCGGCTCAATCGCCGCTTCGGCGATTTACCGCCGGACCAGGGCGTCGCTGTAAGTCGTGAATTTTGCTGATGCAACGTTCATCGCTTCAGGTAAAAAAAATTACTGGGGATTCCTCAGCCTTAGGGGAGAAGGCACCAGCGCGCATAAAACCCTATACACATCTTTTACATCTCTGGCGCATCCTCCGCGCCCGCCTTATGCTATGATTCGCAACTTTGGAGCCTCTGCTTACAGCAGAATCGCATTTCTACCGCTGTCCACTTTCAGCGGAATAACAACATCTTGTGGTGACAGATGAACAGTGGTTATCTGCATTTTCCGGAATTTGATCCGGTCATTTTCTCAGTAGGACCTGTTTCGCTTCACTGGTACGGTCTGATGTACCTGGTGGGCTTCATTTTTGCCATGTGGCTCGCTGGCCGTCGCGCCAGCCGTCCGGGCAGCGGCTGGACTAAAAACGAAGTTGAAAACCTGCTTTATGCGGGCTTCCTCGGCGTGTTCCTCGGTGGCCGTATTGGGTATGTGCTGTTCTATAACTTCCCGGTATTCCTGAATGATCCTCTCTATCTGTTCCGCGTCTGGGACGGCGGCATGTCCTTCCATGGCGGCCTGATTGGGGTGATCCTGGTAATGGTGATTTTTGCTAAACGCACCAAACGCAACTTCTTCCAGGTTTCAGATTTTATCGCACCGCTGATCCCGTTTGGTCTCGGCGCTGGCCGTCTGGGCAACTTTATCAACGGCGAGCTGTGGGGGCGTGTCGACCCGAGCGTGCCGTACACGATGCTCTTCCCGGGCTCCCGCGCAGAAGATATCGCGCTGCTGCCATCACATCCGGAGTGGCAGTCCATTTTCGATACCTACGGCGTGCTGCCGCGCCATATGTCCCAGCTGTACGAGCTGGCGCTGGAAGGTGTGGTGCTGTTTATCATCCTCAACCTGTTTATCCGCAAACCGCGTCCGATGGGCGCTGTCTCCGGCCTGTTCCTGATCGGCTACGGCGCATTCCGTATTATCGTCGAGTTCTTCCGTCAGCCAGACGCACAGTTTACCGGCGAGTGGGTACAGTACATCAGCATGGGGCAGATCCTCTCCATTCCGATGATTGTCGCGGGTGCCATTATGATGATTTGGGCGTATCGTCGTCGTCCACAGCAACAAATTTCCTGAGGAACCATGAAACAGTATCTTGAATTGATGAAAAAAGTGCTCGATGAGGGCACGCCGAAAAACGACCGCACCGGTACCGGTACGCTCTCCATTTTTGGCCACCAGATGCGCTTCAATCTGCAAGAAGGCTTCCCGCTGGTGACGACAAAGCGCTGCCACCTGCGCTCGATCATTCATGAACTGCTCTGGTTCCTGCAAGGCGATACCAACGTTGCGTATCTGCACGAAAATAACGTCTCAATCTGGGACGAGTGGGCAGATGAAAACGGCAACCTGGGCCCGGTCTATGGCAAGCAGTGGCGCGCATGGCCAACGCCTGATGGCCGCCATATTGACCAGATCACCACCGTGATGAACCAGCTGAAAAACGATCCGGACTCGCGCCGAATCATCGTTTCCGCCTGGAACGTCGGCGAGCTGGATAAAATGGCGCTGGCACCGTGCCACGCGTTCTTCCAGTTCTATGTGGCGGATGGAAAGCTTTCCTGCCAGCTCTACCAGCGCTCCTGTGACGTGTTCCTCGGTCTGCCGTTTAACATTGCCAGCTATGCGCTGTTAGTCCACATGATGGCGCAGCAGTGCGACCTGGAAGTGGGTGATTTTGTCTGGACCGGTGGGGATACCCATCTTTACAGCAACCACATGGAACAGACGCATCTCCAGCTGACCCGCGAACCGCGTGCTCTGCCGAAGCTGATTATCAAACGCAAACCGGCATCAATCTTCGACTACCGCTTTGATGATTTCGAGATTGAGGGTTACGACCCGCATCCGGGCATTAAAGCGCCCGTCGCTATCTAGATGCGATAAAGCGTGACACAACCGGTGCTGTTTAGCGCCGGTTTTTTTTCGCCTTTATCCCGTTTCCCGAGGCGTTATCCACAAAGCGTGCAACGCGCTGCAACTCTCCCAATTCTCCGGATAACACCTCGTAAAACGAGGAACCGTCGCTCGTCATGTCCACGGCGCTTCGCCACACTCCCCGTATGAAAAAAGAGAACGGTTTTACGCTTGTCGAAACGCTGGTCGCCATTTCGCTTGTCGTTATCCTCAGCGCCTCAGGTCTGTACGGCTGGGACAGCTGGCAACGGCAGCAGCGGCTGTGGCAAACCGCCAGTCAGGTGCGAGATTACCTGCTGTTTCTGCGCAACCATGCCAACCGCCACAACCGCGACTATGTAATTACCCGTCAGCGGGTGGGAGGCCGGGACTGTCTGGTGAGCTCTGCCGGACAGGGCTGTGAGAAGGGCAGTCCCTTTGTACTGATTCCACTCTGGCCGGAGGTCGCGATCGGCGAGGTAACGCCGTCATTAGGGTTCTATGGATTAAGGGATACGGCATGGGCTGGGCGGATACGCGTGCAAAGCCGTGCTGGAGAATGGCTGATTATTGTCTCAAATGGAGGACGCATCAGGATGTGTAAGGTCTCTGAAGGAGGTTCATGTTGATGAGGCAGCGCGGTTTCTCACTGACTGAAGTTCTGATTGCCACGGCGATTAGCAGCCTTTTGCTGATAAGCGCATCGCGTTTTTTACCCGGATTGCAGCGGGCGGTCTTACTGCAATCCGGCCAGAGAGAACTGGAGGAGGAGGTCTGGCAACACCTGTTTGCCCTGGGTAAACAGCTTCAGCGTGCGGGGTACTGCGCGGGAAACTGTCAGGGACAGGCGCTGGTGACCGCGAGGCTTGGAGGTTGCGTCATTGTACGGTGGGATGCCAACAGTAACGGCAACTGGGATAACACGGCATCAGAAAATGACAGCACCGGTTTTCGTCTGGAATCGGGCGCGCTGGAAACTCAGCGTGGGGCGACGTCGTGTGAAGGAAAAGGATGGGAAAAGCTCACCGACCCGGACAGGCTTTCGATCGCGCATTTTGTGGTGAGGAAAGTGGAACATACCGGTTTTGCGCCAGAGGTGAATATCGAACTGGCCGCGATGCGTAAAGGCGAGCAGGGGGAGCCCTGGCAGGCGTTGTATACGGTCACGGGGTACAACCTGTGAACCGTCAACGCGGAATGTCTTCGCTGGCGCTGGTTCTGCTTTTACTGGTGCTCGGTACCCTGATCCTCACGGGTCTCAATCAGCAGCTTACAACGTTTAGTGCGCTCGTTGGCGGTGAGAGTCGCTCGCTTCTGCAACAGGCGACGGTACAGTCCGCGCTTGAGTGGGGACGGGTTCAGACCTGGTCGTCGGAGCCACAGGTTCAGTGCAAAAAGGCATCGGCGTGGCGAGTGTGTTTACGCCAGCTGAGTGAGGCGCGTGTGTTACTGATTGCCGGAGACAGCGGTCTGCTGCTCTGGCGCGCGGGAGAGATTGTCGACGGGAAAATTCACTTTTCGCCTCACGGCTGGAGTGATTTTTGCCCCCTTAAGGAGAGCGCGTTATGTCAGCTGCCGTGAGCAGAGAAAAAGGGTTTAGCATGGTGGAGGTCCTGCTGGCGATGATGCTGATGGTGATCGTCGTGACGGCTCTGTCGGGTTATCACCGGGCGCTGGCGGCGCGGTTTACCGTGTTTAACCAGTATCGCCAGCTCTGGCACCATACCTGGAATCAGTCTCAGCTCTCAACAAATGTTCTCCCCGCAGGCTGGCAGGCCAGTCGGGGGCAGACAACGCACGCAGGATGTGTCAGCATCACGGTTACACTTATTTCTCCTCTGGGGCGGCGCGGTGAGATAACGCGTCTGCATTGCCCGGTTAGCCAGTAGTCGGGAGCGTCTATGTTAAGGGTCTACCACTCAAATCGTCTGGATGTGCTGGAAGCACTGATGGAATTTATCGTTGAGCGCGAGCGGCTTGACGATCCTTTTGAGCCCGAAATGGTGCTGGTGCAGAGCACCGGTATGGCACAGTGGCTGCAAATGTCGCTTTCCCGTAAATTTGGCATAGCCGCGAATATTGATTTTCCGCTGCCCGCGAGCTTTATCTGGGACATGTTCGTTCGCGTGTTGCCGGACATCCCGGAGCAGAGCGCCTTTAACAAGCAGAGCATGAGCTGGAAGCTGATGGCGCTGCTGCCGGAAATGCTGCAGCGCGATGAATTTGCCATGCTGCGGCACTACCTCAATGACGATACGGATAAGCGCAAGCTGTTCCAGCTGGCGTCGCGCACCGCCGATCTCTATGACCAATACCTTGTTTACCGTTCTGACTGGTTAATTCGGTGGGAAGCGGGCGAGTTGGTTGAAGGGCTACCCGAGGCGCAAATATGGCAGGCACCGCTGTGGAAAGCGCTGGTAGAGCATACGGAGAAACTTGGCCAGCCGAAGTGGCACCGTGCCAACCTGTACGATCGGTTTATCTCAATACTCGAGAATGCGTCGGAGCGCCCGGCCCGACTGCCGTCACGCGTCTTTATCTGCGGGATATCCGCATTACCGCCTGTTTATCTGAAGGCGTTGAATGCGCTGGGTAAACATCTTGATATTCATATTTTGTTTACCAACCCCTGCCGACAATATTGGGGGGATATCCTCGACGAACGTTGGCTTGCGCGGCTGGTCACTCGCCAAAGAAAACGCCTTTTTGAAGAACGTTCCGTCCCGCTGTTTAAAGACGGCTCGACTGCCGGGCAGCTTTTCGATGAAGACGGTACCCAGAACCTGCCCAATCCGCTGCTTGCCTCATGGGGGAAGCTGGGGCGTGACTACATTCACATGCTTTCAGACATCACTTCATCAGGTGAAGGCGATGTGGATGCCTTTGTTGAGATTGCCCCCGATAGCCTGCTTCACCATGTTCAGTTAGATATTCTGGATCTGGAAAACCGTGCCGTGATGGGCGTGACGGCGAGCGAGTTCGAACGCAGCGACAGCAAGCGGAAGCTGGACGCTGACGATCGCAGTATCGCGATCCATGTTTGCCATAGTCCGCAGCGTGAGGTCGAAGTGCTTCACGACCAGCTGCTGGCGATGCTGCAGGACGATCCCGAACTGACGCCACGCGATATCGTGGTGATGGTGGCAGATATCGACAGCTACAGTCCCTTTATTCAGGCCGTCTTTGGCAGTGCGACGGGCGATCGATACCTGCCTTACGCTATCTCTGACCGTCGTGCCCGCCAGTCGCATCCGGTATTGCAGGCATTTATCACGCTGCTTTCATTGCCGGATAGCCGCTTTATCTCCGAAGATGTCCTGGCGTTACTGGATGTTCCCGTGCTGGCTGCACGCTTCAACATCAATGAAGAGGGCCTGCGCTACCTTCGCCAGTGGGTGAATGAGTCTGGCGTTCGCTGGGGGATCGATGACGATAACGTCCAGGAGTTCGAACTGCCTCCAACCGGGCAGCACACGTGGCGATTTGGCCTGACGCGTATGCTGCTGGGCTACGCCATGGAAAGCAGCCAGGGCGAGTGGAACGAGGTGCTGCCTTACGATGAGTCCAGCGGGTTAATTGCTGAACTGGTGGGGCATTTAGCGTCACTCCTGATGCAGCTTAACCGCTGGCGACACGAGCTGCTGCAGCCGCGTCCGCTTGAAGCGTGGCTTCCGGTTTGCAGAGCGTTGCTTAATGATTTCTTCCTGCCAGACAGTGACACCGAAGCGGCAATGGCACTCATTGAAACGCAGTGGCAGGCTATCATCGACGAAGGCGTGAATTCCCACTATCAGGAGGCCATCCCGTTGTCGCTGTTGAGAGATGAGTTGACGCAGCGGCTTGACCAGGAGCGAATCAGCCAGCGTTTCCTGGCGGGCCCCATCAATATCTGCACCCTGATGCCAATGCGTTCTATCCCGTTTAAAGTGGTCTGTCTGCTTGGCATGAACGACGGCGTTTATCCGCGCGCGCTGGCGCCGCTGGGGTTCGATTTGATGAACGCAAATCCAAAACGGGGCGACCGTAGCCGCCGTGATGATGACCGCTACCTCTTCCTTGAGGCGCTCATTTCTGCCCAGAATAAGCTCTATATCAGCTATATCGGCCGTTCCATTCAGGACAACAGCGAGCGTTTCCCCTCCGTTCTGGTGCAGGAGCTGGTGGACTATATCGGCCAGAGCCACTATCTGCCGGGGGATGAAGAGCGCAACTGCGATGAAAGCGAGCAGAGGGTGAAAGCCCATATCACCTGTTTCCACAGCCGCATGCCGTTTGACCCGGTGAACTACACGGCCAGCGAGCGCCAGAGCTATGCACAGGAGTGGCTACCGGCGGCGAAAAGGGAGGGGAATGCGCATACGGATTTCATTCAGACGCTTGACCCGCTGCCCATTAAAACCCTGACTTTCGAACAGCTTCAGCGCTTTTGGGCGCATCCGGTGCGGGCCTTCTTCCAGCAGCGACTGCAGGTCAACTTCCGTTCTGAAGAGAGCGAAATTCCGGATGCAGAGCCTTTTACGCTGGAAGGGCTGGAGCGCTATCAGCTAAACCTCCAGCTGCTGAATGCGCTGGTTGAAGAGGAAGATGCTAACAAACTTTACCGCCGCTACCGTGCTGCAGGGCAGTTGCCCTATGGGGCGTTCGGGGAAATTGTCTGGGAGTCGCAGTGTCAGGAGATGACCGCCCTCGCAGAGCGTGTGAGAGCGTGCCGGCAGCCGGGCAAAAGTATTGAAATCGATCTCAACTGTAATGGCGTAGAGCTCACGGGCTGGTTAACCCAGGTTCAGCCGGACGGGCTGCTGCGCTGGCGGCCCTCTATGCTTAGCGTTTCCCAGGGGTTGCAACTCTGGCTGGAACATCTTGTCTACAGTGCGGGTGGTCATAAAGGTGAAAGCCGGATTTTCGTGCGCAAAGAGGGCGAATGGCGCTTCCCGCCGATGGAGTCTGAACAGGCCTTACGGTATCTGTCTTTGTATATTGAGGGCTACCGTCAGGGAATGAACAAACCGCTCCTGCTACTGCCGGAAAGTGGCGGTGCCTGGATAAAAGCCTGTTATGACGCACAGAATGATGCGATGTTAACGGATGAGTCTTCCCTGCAGAAAGCACGCAGTAAATTTATGCAGGCCTACGAAGGAAATATGATGGTGCGGGGTGAAGGTGAAGATGTCTGGTATCAGCGCTTATGGCGAACGCTTGAGCCAGAGTACTTCGAGGCTATCACGGAAGAGGCGCAGCGCTACCTGCTACCGTTGTTTAAATTTAATCAGTCCTGAGTGCTGTATAAAAATTGCGCAGCATGGGGTGTTCATTTATGATGCACTTCTTATCACGGACTGATGTACCCAATAAAGAGATGTTGGCGTGTCCAGCACGCAATGTGTTAATGATGTAGCCGTGATAAAGAGGTAGCACCTTGTTTAAAGCGTTTGTTTTGTTTTTCGCCCTCTGGGCACCTGTCACTCAGGCAGACTCCGGTTGGCAACCCGTTCAGGAAACTATTCGTAAAAGCGAAAAAGACACCCGTCAATATCAGGCTATTCGTCTTGATAACGGCATGACCGTACTGCTGGTTTCCGATCCGCAGGCGGTGAAATCCCTCTCGGCATTAGTGGTGCCGGTGGGATCGCTGGAAGATCCTGACGCCCATCCAGGGCTTGCACACTATCTGGAACATATGACGCTGATGGGGTCAAAAAAATACCCGCAGCCAGATAGCCTGTCCGAATTTTTGAAAATGCATGGCGGCAGCCACAATGCCAGCACGGCACCGTATCGCACGGCCTTTTATCTCGAAGTCGAAAATGATGCGCTGGAAGGCGCGGTCGATCGCCTTGCTGATTCCATCGCCGCCCCCTTGCTGGATAAAAAATATGCCGACCGTGAACGCAATGCGGTGAATGCCGAGCTGACCTTGGCCCGCACGCGAGACGGTATGCGCATGGCCCAGGTAAGCGCTGAAACCATCAACCCTGCGCACCCAGGTTCTCGCTTTTCCGGCGGCAACCTGGAGACGTTAAGCGACAAACCCAACAGCCCGGTGCTTGATGCCCTGCACGCGTTTCGCGACAAATACTACTCCGCCAATCTGATGAAAGCGGTTATCTACAGCAATAAGCCGTTGCCAGAACTGGCAGGCATGGCGGCTAAAACGTTTGGCCGGGTTCCGAATAAAAATATCGACCTGCCGCAGATAGACGTACCGGTTGTCACGGACGCGCAAAAAGGGATCGTTATCCACTACGTGCCGGCGCTGCCGCGCAAAGTGCTGCGCGTTGAATTCCGCATTGATAACAACACCGCACAGTTTCGCAGTAAAACCGATGAGCTGGTGACCTACCTGATAGGTAACCGCAGCCCGGGTACACTTTCTGACTGGCTGCAAAAACAGGGGCTGGTGGAAGGTATTCGCGCCGATTCCGATCCAGTTGTAAACGGCAATAGCGGCGTGCTGGCGATCTCCGCCACCCTGACCGACAAAGGGCTGGCAAACCGTGATGAAGTGGTGGCGGCGATCTTCAGCTACCTCTCTTTACTGCGTGAGAAAGGCGTCGATAAGCGCTATTTTGATGAACTCGCCCACGTGCTGGATCTCGATTTCCGTTATCCGTCCATTACCCGCGATATGGATTACGTTGAGTGGCTGGCGGATACCATGATCCGCGTGCCGGTGGAGCACACCCTCGACGCGGTCAATATTGCCGACCGGTATGACGCCGAGGCGGTAAAAGCCCGCCTGGCGATGATGACGCCGGAGAATGCCCGTATCTGGTACATCAGTCCGAATGAACCGCATAACAAGACGGCGTATTTTGTCGATGCCCCTTATCAGGTGGATAAAATCAGCGCTCAGACCTTCGCCGACTGGCAGAAGAAGGCCGGGGAGATTGCATTGAAGCTGCCGGAGCTGAATCCCTATATTCCGGATGATTTCTCGCTGACCAAAACGACTAAAGATTACCCGCACCCGGCACTCATCATTGATGAGCCGACGCTGCGCGTGGTGTATACCCCAAGCCGCTATTTCGCAAACGAGCCAAAGGCTGATGTCAGCGTGGTGCTGCGTAACCCGAAAGCGATGAATAGTGCTAAAAATCAGGTGATGTTCGCGCTCAATGACTATCTCGCCGGGATTGCGCTCGATCAGCTTAGCAACCAGGCGGCCGTGGGTGGGATCAGCTTCTCCACCAACGCCAACAACGGTTTGATGCTCAACGCAAACGGCTATACCCAGCGTTTGCCTCAGCTGTTCCAGGCACTGCTGGAGGGGTATTTCAGCTACACGCCGACGGAAGAGCAGCTTGAGCAGGCCAAATCGTGGTATGCACAGATGATGGATTCTGCGGAGAAGGGCAAAGCTTACGATCTGGCGCTTATGCCAGCGCAAATGCTGTCGCAAGTTCCTTATTTCCAGCGGGAAGATCGCCGCGCGCTGTTGCCTTCGATCACCTTAAAAGACGTGCTGGCTTACCGTGACGCGCTGAAAACCAATACCCGCCCGGAGTTCCTGATCGTCGGTAACATGAGTGAGGATCAGGCCAAAACCCTGGCGGAGAATGTGCGCACTCAGCTTGGTTCGAAGGGCGACGAATGGTGCCGCAACCAGGACGTGCTGGTTGAGAAAAAACAGAACGTGATTTTTGAAAAGGCGGGTAATAGCACGGATTCCGCGCTGGCCGCGGTATTTGTGCCAACGGGCTATGATGAATTCGCCAGCTCAGCGCAGAGTGCCGTGCTGGGGCAAATTATTCAGCCGTGGTTCTATAACCAGTTACGCACCGAGGAGCAGCTTGGCTACGCGGTGTTTGCCTTCTCCATGAACGTAGGCCGACAGTGGGGTCTGGGTTTCCTGCTGCAAAGCAGCGATAAACAGCCGGCGTATCTCTGGCAGCGTTACCAGGCCTTCTTCCCGCAGGTGGAAGCAAAACTACGCGCCATGAAGCCGGAAGAGTTTGCTCAGATCCAGCAGGCCGTCATCGCGCAGGTGATGCAGCCGCCGCAGACGCTGGGTGAAGAAGCCTCGCAGCTGAGCAAAGATTTCGATCGCGGTAATCTGAAATTTGATTCGCGTGATAAAGTAGTGGCCGAGATAAAACAGCTGACGCCGCAGAAGGTTGCCGACTTCTTCCATCAGGCGGTCATTAAGCCGCAGGGTATGACCATTCTGTCCCAGGTTTCCGGTAGCCAGAACGGGAAAACGGAGTACGTGAACCCGAAAGGCTGGAAAGTCTGGAAGAGCGTCAGCGCGCTGCAGCAATCTATGCCCTGGAGTAAGAAAGAATGACCGATACCGCTGAGTCCCTTGATCCCTTACGTTTACCTCTGCAGGGTGAACGATTGATTGAAGCCTCAGCGGGAACGGGAAAAACCTTCACCATTGCCGCCCTCTATCTGCGTCTGCTGCTGGGGCTTGGCGGCAATGCCGCCTTTCCACGCCCTTTGAGCGTGGAAGAGCTGCTGGTGGTCACCTTCACCGAGGCCGCCACCGCTGAGCTGCGGGGCCGTATTCGTACCAATATCCACGAACTGCGCATCGCCTGTCTGCGTCAGAGCACGGATAACCCTCTCTACGCGAGCCTTCTGGAAGAGATTGCCGATAAGCAACAGGCAGCCCAGTGGCTGCTCCTCGCCGAACGGCAGATGGATGAAGCGTCCGTTTTCACCATTCACGGTTTTTGTCAGCGCATGCTGAGCCTGAATGCCTTTGAATCCGGCATGCTGTTTGAACAGCAGCTTATTGAAGATGAATCCGTGCTTCGCTATCAGGCCTGCGCGGATTTCTGGCGTCGCCACTGTTACCCGTTACCGCGCGATATCGCTGAAGCGGTACATGCGTTGTGGAAGGGCCCTGAGGCGCTGCTGCGCGCTATCGATCGTTATCTGCAGGGGGAGGCGCCAGTCATCAAATCCCCGCCACCTGCGGATGAAACGCTGGCCTCACGGCATGAAAAAATCATCGCGAAAATTGTCGACATCAAGCAAAAATGGATTGAGTCCGTTGGCGAGATTGACGCAATCATCGAAAATTCCGGGATTGACCGACGCAAGTTTAACCGTGGCAATCAGGGTAAATGGATCGACAAGATCAGCGCCTGGGCGCAGGAGGAGACGCGAAGCTATCAGCTCCCGGACGCGCTGGAGAAATTTTCCCGGCGTTTCCTGGTTGAGCGGACCAAAGCCGACGGCATTGTGCCTGAGCATCCCCTGTTTGTGGCGATTGAAACCCTGCTGGCTGAACCCTTAACGCTCAACGATCTGATGATCACTCGTGCCATGACGGAAATTCGCGACGCCGTCGCGCGTGAGAAACGCCGCCGGGGTGAACTGGGGTTCGACGATATGCTGAGCCGCCTCGATGCGGCGCTGTGCAGTGAAAATGGCGAAGCGCTTGCCGCCGCGATTCGCACCCGTTTCCCGGTGGCGATGATTGACGAATTTCAGGATACCGACCCTCAACAATACCGTATTTTCCGCCGTATCTGGCGTCAGCAGCCCGATACCGCGCTGTTGTTAATCGGCGATCCGAAACAGGCCATTTACGCCTTCCGCGGTGCGGATATTTTCACCTACATGAAAGCCCGCAGCGAGGTTGACGCGCACTACACTCTCGATACTAACTGGCGCTCCTCTCCCGGCATGGTGGAAAGCGTCAACGTGCTCTTCAGCCGTATGGATACGGCGTTTATGTTCCGGGAGATCCCGTTTCAGCCGGTAAAATTCGCCGAGAAAAATGCCTCGTTGCGCTTCGAGTTCAACGGCGAGACGCAGCCTGCCATGAACTTCTGGCTGCTGGATGGGGAAGGCTGCGGCGTTGCCGACTATCAAAATGCCATGGCCCAGCACTGCGCCGCGCAAATCCGTGACTGGCTCAGTGCAGGCGCACGCGGTGAAGCGCTGCTGTGGAAGGGGGATAAACCTGCCCCGGTAAAGGCGTCTGATATCACGGTACTGGTGCGCAGCCGTCAGGAGGCCGCGCTCATCCGCGACGCCCTGACGTTACTGAATATCCCCTCCGTCTACCTCTCAAACCGCGACAGCGTCTTTGAAACGCTGGAAGCCCAGGAGATGTTATGGCTGCTGCAGGCCGTACTGGCTCCGGAGCGGGAAAGCATGCTGCGCAGCGCACTGGCGAGCGCGATGCTTGGGCTGAATGCGCGCGACATTGATGCGCTCAACAATGACGAATCCGCGTGGGATGCCGTGGTAGAAGAGTTTGTTCGCTACCGTGAAAAATGGCAGAAGCGCGGCGTGATGGCGATGGTGCGCGAGCTCATGGCACAGCGCCACATTGCAGAAAATATGCTGGCGACAGCAGGCGGTGAGCGACGTTTGACCGATATTTTACATATCAGCGAACTGTTGCAGGAAGCGGGTACGCAGCTGGAGAGCGAGCACGCTCTGGTGCGCTGGCTGGCGCAGCAGATTGCCGACCCGAACAGTAATTCGTCCAGCCAGCAGATGCGCCTTGAGAGTGATAAACATCTGGTACAGATCGTCACCATTCACAAATCGAAAGGTCTGGAATATCCGCTGGTCTGGCTGCCGTTTATCGCCAATTACCGCGTACAGGATCAGGCTTTTTACCACGATCGCGAGTCTTTCGAGGCGGTGCTCGATCTCAGCAACGCGGAGTCCAGCGTTGAGCTGGCGGAGGCTGAACGTCTGGCGGAAGATTTACGCCTGCTCTACGTGGCGCTGACCCGTTCGATCTGGCACTGCAGCCTGGGCGTTGCGCCTCTGTCCCGTCGCCGCGGCGAAAAGACCGGGGAGAGCGATTTTCATCTGAGCGCGCTGGGGCGGCTTATTCAGCACGGCGAACCCAAAGACGCTGTGGGTCTGCGCCAGTGCATCGAATCACTTTGCACAGAGCATGTTGCCCTGCATATTCCGTCGCAGCCCGATAATAGCCGCTGGCAGATGCCGGAGCTGCGTGAGTCAGAGCTCCATGCCCGCCAGGTTGTGCGTACCATCGCCGACGACTGGCGCGTCACCAGCTACTCCGGTTTACAGCAGCACGGGCAGAGTATTGCGCAGGATCTGATGCCAAAACTGGACGTGGATGCGGCAGGAGCCGGTATCGTACCCGTTGAACCGGTGCTCACGCCGCACCAGTTCCCGCGCGGCGCCTCGCCGGGCACGTTTTTGCATAGCCTGTTTGAAGAGCTGGATTTCACCCAGCCAGTCTCTGCGGAATGGGTACTGAAAATGCTCCAGAGCGGGGGCTATGACGAGAAATGGCAGCCTGTCCTCACCGACTGGATCGCTGCGATTTTGCAGGCACCGCTCACGAAGCAGGGGATTTCGCTCAGCCAGTTGACCGCCAAAGATAAACAGGTGGAAATGGAGTTTTATCTTCCTATCGCCAGCCCGCTAAAGGCCGATGCGCTTGATGCGCTGATCCGCGCGCACGATCCGCTTTCCGCTGGCTGCCCACCGCTGAACTTCCGTCAGGTCCAGGGAATGTTAAAAGGCTTTATTGACCTGGTTTTCCGTCATGAAGGGCGTTATTACCTGCTGGATTACAAATCGAACTGGTTGGGTGAAAGCAGTGAAGCCTACACGCAAGACGCGATGGCCTCTGCCATGCAACTGCATCGCTATGACCTGCAGTATCAGCTCTATACGCTGGCGCTGCATCGCTACCTGCGCCATCGTATTGCCGATTACCGTTACGACGAGCACTTTGGTGGGGTTATCTATTTGTTCCTGCGCGGAGTGGATGCGTCGGATCCTGACTCCGGTATTTTCACCACTCGCCCGGATGCGGCATTGATTGAAAAGATGGATGCGTTGTTCGCCGCAACCACGGAGGAGATGGCATGACGATGCAGGAATTATTGCTGGAAGCCGTTGAACAACGCGAGCTGCGCCACCTTGACGTGCAGTTTGCCATGATGGTGGCTCGCGAGGAGTCTGCGGTGATGCTCGCTGCCGCGATCCTCAGTAAAGACGCGGGGGAAGGACACGTCTGCCTGCCACTTTCACGTCTGATGATGAATGATCAAATGCCTGCGGTATTACAGTCCTGTTTCGCCCTGCTGGGGGAATCGGTGGACTGGCAGGCAGTATTGCTTCGTTCTCCCGCAGTCGGCGGTGCCGACACTCAAACACCAATGATTCTGACGGGTGAGCGTTTATACCTTAACCGCTTGTGGCGTAACGAGCTGACGGTGGCGCGCTTTTTCAGTGAAACGAATGCCCCGCTTCCGTGCGATGAGGCGCAACTCCGGCAAACGCTGGATGGCCTGTTTACCTCGGACGAAGCCATAGACTGGCAGAAAGTGGCGGCAGCGGTGGCCTTAACGCGGCGGATTTCGGTAATTTCTGGCGGTCCGGGGACGGGGAAAACAACCACAGTGGCGAAACTCCTCGCCGCGCTGATTCAGCTATCAGGTGAGCAAAAATGCCGTATCCGGCTGGCCGCCCCTACGGGTAAAGCCGCGGCTCGACTGACGGAATCATTAGGTGGCGCGCTGCAAAAACTGCCGCTCACTGAGGCGCAGCTTGCACTTTTCCCTAACGAAGCCAGCACTTTACACCGGCTGCTTGGCGCGCAGCCGGGCAGCCAGCGGTTGCGATATCATGCCGGCAATCCGCTGCATCTGGACGTGCTGGTGGTGGATGAAGCCTCGATGATCGACCTGACGATGATGTCGCGACTGATTGATGCGTTGCCGCCTCACGCACGTGTTATTTTCCTGGGCGATCGCGATCAGCTTGCCTCTGTGGAAGCCGGGGCGGTGCTGGGGGATATTTGCACTTACGCCAGTTTTGGTTATACCGCCGAGCGCGCTCAGGAGCTGGCGCGCCTGACCGGGTGCGCACTCGAACCGGATAACTCTCCGGTAGCGGGTGCGCTGCGCGACAGCCTGTGTCTGCTGCAAAAAAGCTACCGATTCGGCAGCGACTCCGGCATCGGTCAGCTGGCTGCGGCGGTAAATCGTGGAGATCGGCACAGTACGCGCAGGGTATTTGACGGTACCTTCACCGACATTGAGAAAAAATCGCTGCAAAGCGGTGAAGAGTATCAGGCGATGCTGGATGACGCTCTGCTGGGGTATCAGCATTTCCTGACATGCGTACAACAGCAAAGCACGCCGGAGCAGGTCATTGCCGCGTTTGGCGAATATCAGTTGTTGTGCGCGCTGAGAGAGGGGCCGTTTGGCGTCAGTGGACTGAACGACAGGCTGGAACAGCTACTGGCGCAGAAACGTAAAATCAACCGTATGCCGTACTCGCGCTGGTATGAAGGGCGGCCGGTAATGATCTCCCGTAATGACAGCGCGCTGGGCTTGTTTAACGGGGACATCGGAATTGCGCTTGATCGTGGTCAGGGGTTGCGCGTCTGGTTCATGATGCCGGATGGTAGCGTGAAGTCCGTACAGCCAAGCCGTTTGCCTGAGCATGATACGGCATGGGCGATGACGGTTCATAAATCGCAGGGCTCAGAATTCAATCATGCAGCGCTGATCCTGCCCACGCAGCTGTCGCCGGTGATTACCCGCGAGCTGATTTATACCGCCATTACCCGTGCCCGTCAGCGGTTGTCGCTCTATACCGATGAACGCGTTCTGGTACAGGCCATTGCCGCACGCACGGAGCGTCGAAGCGGCTTAAGCGTGATATTCGAGTCCCTCTAAGTGAAAAGCCCTCACCGGACGGTGAGGGCGTTGTCTCATCCCAGGTCAGCCATCAGCACTTTCGAGCGGCGCTGATAGTTGTACATTTCTTTCTTCGTTTCCGGCAGAGAATCGATATCCACCGGCGTGAATCCGCGCTCCTGGAACCAGTGAATGCTGCGCGTCGTCAGGACGAACAGCTTGCTTAGCCCCATCTGGCGCGCCTGTACCGCCACGCGCTCAAGCAGCATTTCGCCGCGTGAAGAGCTACGGTAATCAGGATGCACCGCCACGCAGGCCATTTCACCGATCTTCTCTTCCGGGAACGGATAGAGCGCGGCGCAGGCAATGGTCAGGTTATCGCGCTGAATAATGGTGAATTTGTCGATCTCCATCTCAAGTTGTTCGCGTGAGCGACGCACCAGAATACCCTGCTGTTCCAGCGGACGAATAAGCTCCAGAATGCCGCCGATGTCATTGATGGTGGCGCGGCGGATCTGCTCCGCACTCTCCATCACAATCTGTGTACCAATACCGTCGCGGGAGAACAGCTCCTGCAGCAGGGCTCCGTCTTCCTGATAGCTGATCAGGTGGCTGCGGCGCACGCCGCTGCGGCAGGCCTTCACGGCGCCACGCAGGAAGCGGACGGTGCCGGAGTGGTAATCGCCTTCGGCTTCCAGCGCTTCCACGCGCGCCTGGGCTTCATTAGGAAAGAGTTCCGGCACAATCACCCCTTCATCATTCACGACCCCCTGGGAGGAGCAAAACCCAATCATTTTTTCCGCCTTCAGCTTGATCGCCAGCTGCGTGGCAATCTCTTCGGACGTCAGGTTAAAGCTTTCGCCGGTCACGGAAACGGCGACCGGGCCCATCAGCACGATGGCACCGCTGTCCAGCTGGCGGTGAATAGCTTCTTCATCAATACGACGAATGCGACCGCTGTGGCAGTAATCCACGCCATCGTCCACGCCGAGCGGCTGGGCAATGATAAAGTTGCCGCTCACGACGTTGATATGCGCGCCCTGTAGCGGCGTATTGTTCAGGCTCATGGACAGGCGAGCGGTAATATCCAGCTGCAGCAGACCCGCCGCCTGTTTCACCAGCTCAAGGGTTTTGGCATCGGTAACGCGGGTATGCTTGTGGTAAATCGGCTCGTGGTGGTGAGCGGCCAGGTTGGCGTCGATCTGCGGACGCGCGCCATACACCACCACCAGGCGGATCCCGAGGCTGTGCAGCAGGCCAATGTCATTGACGATGCTGGAAAAATTTTCATGCTCAATGGCTTCGCCGCCAAGCATGATGACAAACGTTTTTCCCCGATGGGCGTTGATATAGGGAACAGAATGGCGGAATCCCTGGACCAGTTCGGTTCTACGTTCCTTCACCATGACACAACCCTTAATGAATGTTTATTCGTAATTTCTGTATTTTTATTCGATTGTGGCCGCGTGTGCAAGCGCAAATTTTCCGCGACCCACAGAAATTGATAAGTAATCCGTGCGTTAGCGTATGATTGTTTACCCTTTTATAGATGACAGTTTATGCGTCATTCGTTAAAGTTTTCGGTCAA
The DNA here is from genome assembly GCF_008080435.1 of Enterobacter asburiae. Taxonomy (GTDB): domain Bacteria; phylum Pseudomonadota; class Gammaproteobacteria; order Enterobacterales; family Enterobacteriaceae; genus Enterobacter; species Enterobacter asburiae_C. The sequence goes on from NZ_VRKN01000020.1 coordinate 50,373, forward strand.
TCTGGACATTTTGTATATCAGTCAGTGTTCTTGCTCGGGAGAAGCATGTCGGGATCCAATTCAGCAATAAGCCGCCGCCGTTTGTTAAAAGGGGCCGGGGCAATGTGGTTGCTTAGCGTCAGTCAGGTCGGTCTTGCCGCCACGAGTCAGGTGGTGGCGGTGCGCGTCTGGCCGTCATCGACCTATACGCGCGTGACGGTCGAATCCAATCGCGTGCTGAAATATAAGCAATTTGCCCTCAGCAACCCTGAACGCGTGGTGGTGGATCTCGAAGGCGTTAACCTCAACTCCGTGCTGAAAGGGATGGCGGCGCAGATCCGCGGCGACGATCCGTTTATTAAATCGGCGCGCGTCGGGCAGTTTGATCCGCAAACCGTACGCATGGTGTTTGAACTGAAGCAGAACGTTAAGCCGCAGCTGTTTGCTCTGGCGCCTGTTGCGACCTTCAAAGAGCGCCTGGTGATGGATCTCTACCCGGCCAATGCGACGGATATTCAGGATCCGCTGCTTGCGCTGCTGGAGGACTACAACAAAGGCGATCTGCAGCGTCAGGTTCCGCCTGCGCAAAGCGGTCCGCAGCCGGGCAAAGCAGGGCGCGATCGTCCGATTGTGATCATGCTCGATCCTGGCCACGGCGGCGAAGACTCCGGTGCCGTGGGCAAATATCGCACGCGTGAAAAAGACGTGGTGCTGCAAATTGCCCGCCGCCTGAAAGCGTTGATTGATAAAGAAGGCAATATGCGCGCCTATATGACGCGCAATGAAGACGTCTTTATTCCGCTGAAGGTCCGGGTGGCGAAAGCGCAGAAGCAGCGCGCCGATTTGTTCGTGTCGATCCATGCGGATGCGTTTACCAGCCGCCAGCCAAGCGGCTCGTCGGTGTTTGCGCTCTCAACCAAAGGCGCGACCAGTACCGCAGCAAGATTCCTGGCTGACAGCCAGAACGCCTCTGACCTGATTGGTGGCGTGAGCAAAAGCGGCGACCGCTACGTCGACCACACTATGTTCGATATGGTGCAGTCGCTGACCATTAACGACAGCCTGAAGTTTGGTAAAGCGGTGCTGGGCAAGCTGGGTAACATCAATAAGCTGCATAAAAACAGCGTTGAACAGGCCGGGTTTGCGGTACTCAAGGCACCGGATATTCCGTCCATTCTGGTAGAAACCGCGTTTATCAGTAACGTTGAAGAGGAGCGTAAGCTCAAGACGGCAAAATTCCAGCAGGAAGTTGCGGAGTCGATTCTGGCGGGGATACGGGCGTATTTCTCTGATGGGGCGACGCTGGCGCGGCGCGGGTAAATCTTTCAGCCGGGTAAACGCCCGGCAAATTCACAAACGACAGATACAAAAAAACACCCTTTAGGGTGTTTATTGTTTTTAGAAGTGTTGGTTGCGGGGGCCGGATTTGAACCGACGACCTTCGGGTTATGAGCCCGACGAGCTACCAGGCTGCTCCACCCCGC
>NZ_VRKN01000021.1 GCF_008080435.1 Enterobacter asburiae
CATCCGTAGCTCAGCTGGATAGAGTACTCGGCTACGAACCGAGCGGTCGGAGGTTCGAATCCTCCCGGATGCACCATCTTCTCCTTCTTTGTTTATTCCTTCGACGTTCCGTCAGCAATCACACTCTCAATCAGCGACAAAAATCACCATTTACGATAAAGTAATGCTTTGTTAATCGTTTAGCGAGAGCACGATGTACGCACAGTATGACGGTTTGATCTTCGATATGGACGGCACTCTCCTGGATACCGAACCCACGCATCGTCAAGCCTGGACTGACGTTCTGGGCCGCTACGGTATGCGTTTCGATCTTCAGGCGATGATTGCCCTCAACGGATCCCCCACCTGGCGTATTGCACAGGCCGTGATTGAACTGAATCAGGCCGATCTCGACCCGCACCTGCTCGCGCGCGAAAAAACCGATGCGGTAAAAGCCATGCTTTTAGATACCGTACGCCCTCTGCCGCTGATTAATGTGGTAAAAGAGTGGCACGGGCGTCGCCCGATGTCGGTAGGAACAGGCAGCGAAAGTGCGATTGCTGAGGCGCTACTCAACCATCTTGGCCTGCGCCACTATTTTTCTGCCGTGGTGGCCGCCGATCATGTTAAACATCACAAGCCCGCACCGGACACCTTCCTGCTTTGCGCAGAGTTAATGGGCGTCCCGGCGGCAAAATGTGTCGTGTTTGAAGATGCCGATTTTGGTATTCAGGCCGCGCGTGATGCCGGAATGGATGCGGTGGATGTGCGCTTACTGTGAGTGACGCGCTGTCACTCGCCTCATTATTCGCCAGCAGTTTTTTAAGCGCCACGCTGTTACCGGGAAATTCGGAAGTGGTGCTGGTGGCGATGCTGTTGTCCGGCGTGAGTCAGCCCTGGTTGCTGGTATTAATAGCAACAATGGGTAATAGCCTTGGAGGGCTGACTAACGTTATTCTTGGGCGTTTCTTTCCGCTGCGCGAAAAATCGCGCTGGCAGGAAAAGGCAGTCGGCTGGCTAAAACGCTATGGCGCTGCCACGCTGTTATTAAGCTGGATGCCTGTAATAGGCGATTTACTGTGTCTGCTGGCGGGATGGATGCGCATCTCCTGGGGACCGGTGCTCTTTTTTTTGTGCCTTGGCAAGGCGTTGCGCTATGTTCTCGTGGCGTGGGCAACACTACAGGGTATGACGTGGTGGCACTAATTGGTGGAATGAATACGCGACCTTCAATCGTCAACCATTACAATTATGCTGAGTAACATTACTTTGACAGGCGGGAGGTCAATTTGATCCCGGACGTATCTCAGGCGCTGGCCTGGCTGGAAAACCACCCTCAGGCATTGAAGGGTATTCAGCGTGGTCTTGAGCGTGAAACGCTGCGCGTTAACGCGGACGGTAGCTTAGCGACGACGGGTCACCCGAAGGCGTTAGGCTCGGCGCTGACACATAAATGGATCACAACCGATTTCGCTGAAGCACTGCTGGAGTTCATCACGCCAGTAGAGGGTGATATTGATCATATGCTGACGATCATGCGCGATATCCATCGTTACACCGCGCGCAACATGGGCGATGAACGTATGTGGCCCCTCAGCATGCCGTGCTATATCGAGCAGGGTCAGGAGATTGAGCTGGCGCAGTACGGCACGTCAAATATCGGTCGGCTGAAAACGCTCTATCGCGAAGGGTTGAAAAACCGCTACGGCGCGTTGATGCAGACGATTTCGGGCGTGCATTACAACTTCTCGTTGCCAATGGCGTTCTGGCAGGCGAAATGCGGTGAAACGGATAAAGACGCGATCTCTGAAGGCTACTTCCGCCTGATCCGCAACTATTACCGTTTCGGTTGGGTGATCCCGTATCTGTTTGGTGCCTCCCCGGCGATCTGCTCTTCGTTCCTGCAGGGGAAACCGACCACGCTGCCGTTCGAGAAGACCGAATGCGGAATGTACTATCTCCCGTACGCCACCTCTCTGCGCCTGAGCGATCTCGGTTATACCAATAAATCGCAAAGCAATCTCGGTATTACGTTTAACGAATTGCACGAATATGTGGCAGGATTGAAGCGGGCGATCAAAACCCCGTCGGAAGAGTACGAGAAAATCGGCCTCGAAAAAGACGGCAAGCGCCTGCAAATCAACAGCAATGTGCTGCAGATTGAAAACGAGCTGTATGCGCCTATTCGTCCTAAGCGCGTAACGCGCAGCGGTGAAACCCCGTCGGATGCGCTGCAGCGCGGCGGGATTGAATACATTGAAGTACGCTCGCTGGATATCAACCCGTTCTCACCGATTGGCGTTGATGAACAGCAGATTCGCTTCCTGGATCTGTTTATGGTCTGGTGCGTGCTGGCGGATGCGCCGGAAATGAGTTCAGACGAACTGCTCTGCACCCGTACAAACTGGAACCGCGTGATTCTGGAAGGGCGTAAACCGGGTCTGACGCTGGGTATCGGCTGCGAAACGGCACAGTTCCCGCTGACCAAAGTCGGCAAAGATCTGTTCCGTGACCTGAAGCGTGTTGCCCGGACCATGGACAGCATCGACGGCGGCGACGCGTATCAACAAATCTGCGACCAGCTGGTGGAATGTTTTGATAATCCGGAACTGACGTTCTCAGCACGCATTCTGCGTTCTATGATTGATCAGGGCATTGGCGGCACGGGGCGTTCACTCTCAGCGGAGTACCGTGAGATGCTGATGCATGAGCCGTTAGAAGTGCTGAGCGAAGCGGATTTTGTAGCGGAACGCGATGCGTCCGTTGTGCGTCAGAAAGAGGTTGAAGCGGCGGATACCGAGTCGTTTGAGGCGTTTCTGGCGAAGCAGGCTTAAGCAGAAAAGAAAAAGGCCACATCGCTGTGGCCAAAATATACATCTCTGAATTCAGGGATGATGATAACAAATGCGCGTCTTTCATATACTCAGACGCGCATTCTGTAGAAGAGTTCAGTTTATTTTAAAAAAAATCACTATCGGAGGTGACGTATGCCGTTATTAGATAGCTTTACTGTCGACCATACCCGTATGGAAGCACCTGCAGTACGCGTGGCGAAGACCATGCACACCCCGCACGGCGACACGATCACCGTCTTCGATCTGCGTTTCTGCGTACCAAATAAAGAAGTGATGCCAGAGAAAGGCATTCATACCCTGGAACACCTGTTCGCCGGTTTCATGCGTGACCATCTGAACGGCAACGGCGTTGAGATCATCGACATTTCTCCGATGGGCTGCCGTACCGGTTTCTACATGAGCCTGATCGGCCAGCCAGAAGAGAAACGCGTCGCGGATGCGTGGAAAGCGGCGATGGAAGACGTGCTGAAGGTGAAAGAGCAAAACCAGATCCCAGAGCTGAACGTTTACCAGTGCGGGACTTACCAGATGCACTCACTGGAAGAAGCGCAGGAAATCGCACGTCACATCATCGAGCGTGATGTTCGCGTGAACAGCAACGAAGAGCTGGCCCTGCCAAAAGAAAAACTGCAGGAACTGCACATCTAGTGCACCTTTTCCCTCTCCCTCAGGGAGAGGGTAGGGTGAGGGTGGTTTAATCCCATGACCACAACCGCAACCTTCTCCTTTACCCATCGTCCCCTCGTGCCGTTTGCCCATGATTACGTTCATGGTGACAGCGAGCCGTGGCATGAGCACGACTGCGCGCAACTGTTGCACACCCTGAGCGGCGTGGTACGGGTGGATACCGCATCGGGCTGTTGGGTTGTGCCTCCCGGTCGCGGAGTCTGGCTACCGGCGGGGACCCGCCACTCGCTTCGCATCACCGGCAACGTGGCGGCGCGAACGCTGTTCATCGATCCGCTGGCGCGGGCCGATCTCCCGGCCACCTGCCAGATCGTGCAGATCTCGCCGCTGTTACGCGAGCTGATTCTCGTCTCCCTTGTTTTACCTGAATCGTACTCACCCGGAAGCCGGGATGAACGTGTCTATGAGCTCATTCTCGATGAAATCCGCACTATGCCGGTGCTGCCTTTTCATCTGCCGGAGCCGGAAAGTGAGGCGTTACGTCACCTGTGTCTGCAAATCCGGCAAAACGCAGGGGAAAGCTGGAGCAGCGCGCAGGCCGCGAGCATGATGAACATGAGCGAGCGCACCCTGAACCGCCACTTTCAGCAGCAGGCAGGCTTAAGCTACGGCGAGTGGGTGAGAAGGGCGCGCCTGCTGGAAGCCTTAGTGCGGCTGGCGCAGGGCCAGCCGGTATTACGCGTGGCGCTGGATCTGGGTTACGGCAGCCACAGCGCCTTTACGGCGATGTTCCGCCGGGTGATGGGCGTCTCCCCCAGCGATTATTTTAAGAACGACTGACGGCGTTAAACAGCGCCTGAAGCGACGCGCGCGCCACGTCGCTGTCAATGCCCACGCCCCAGCGGCTGCTGCCGTCCTGGAACAGGCAGCGAATGTAGGCCACAGAGCGGCTGTCGCTGCGTTCGCCTAACGTATGCTCGTGATAATCCTTAATCACGAACGGGGCGTTGACCCAGCGACCCAGGCCGTGAGCGGCGGCGGAGAGCAGACCATTACCCTGACCTTCAAGCTGACGCGTTCCTCCTTGCGTGGCGATGCTTGCCGTTAAGCGCAGCTGACCGTCCTGCTGGCTGTCGCTGCGGTAGGATTGCAGGGCAAATTGCGGCGTGGCCACCAGGCCGTAGCGGGTACGGAACAGCTGCCAAAGCGCATTCTGCGTCATCTCTTTCCCGTGGCGATCGGTTTCCTGCTGCACATGCTGGCTGAAATCCTGCTGCAGGGCGCGGGGTAATTTCAGACCATGATTCTGTTCGATGAGCCACGCGCTGCCGCTTTTCCCGGACTGGCTGTTCACGCGGATCACCGCTTCGTAAGTGCAGCCGATATCCTGGGGATCGACGGGCAGATAGGGCATCTCCCAGCGCTCACCAGGCCTGCGGGCATCAAAGCCTTTTTTGATCGCGTCCTGGTGCGAGCCGGAGAAAGCGGTATAGGCCAGCCGTCCTGCCCACGGATGGCGCGGGTGCACTGGCAGCTGGTTGCAGGCTTCCACCACTTCCACCACCTGATTCATATCGCTAAAGTCCAGATTCGGGCTAACGCCCTGGCTGTAGAGATTCATCGCCAGCGTCACCAGGCAGACGTTGCCCGTGCGTTCCCCGTTGCCAAACAGGCAGCCTTCCACACGGTCGGCCCCCGCCATCACGGCCAGCTCCGCGCTGGCAACGCCGGTACCGCGATCGTTATGCGGATGCACGCTGATGCAGACATCACGACGGCGGCTGAAGTGGCGGCAGAAATACTCGATCTGATCGGCATAGACGTTTGGCGTGCTCACTTCGACGGTGGCGGGTAAGTTGACGATCATCGGACGCGCATCGCACGGCTGCCAGATCTCCGCCACGGCTTCACAAATCTCCAGTGCAAACTCCGGTTCGGTAAAGCAGAAGGTCTCCGGTGAATACTCATACTGCCAGCGGGTGTCCGGGTTCTCTTCACACAGCTGACGAATAAGCCGCGTGGAGCGCGTCGCCAGCTCGACGATTTGCGCTTTCTCCATGCCGAACACCAGGCGGCGGAACAGCGGGGCGGTGGCGTTATACAGATGGACGGTGGCCTGTTTCGCGCCGCGCAGTGACTCAAAGGTGCGATGAATGAGATCTTCCCGCGCCTGGGTTAACACCTGAATCGTGACGTCATCCGGGATGCGGTTTTCTTCAATCAGCTGGCGAACAAAGTTGAAATCCGTTTGCGAAGCGGAAGGAAAGGCGACCTCGATCTCTTTAAAGCCACAGTTCAGCAGCAGATCCCAGAACTGCAGCTTGCGCGTGCTGTCCATCGGCTCGGCAAGGGCCTGGTTGCCGTCGCGTAAGTCGGTTGAGAGCCAGCGCGGCGCGCGGGTGATGCATTGCTCCGGCCAGCGGCGGTCCGGCAGGGAAATGGCAGGATAGGGTTGGTATTTGTCTGCGGGTGTGTTCAGCATGATGCGCTCCTGTTGTCTTTTCACTATCGTGATGGGATTTCAGGAGCGCTGCTTTATCGGAACTGACAATCGCTGTCGCGTTCTGGACAACCGGGGCGGTGTTTTGCCGGATGGCGGCTACGCCTTATCCGGCCTACGTTCGTAGGCCCGGTAAGCGCAGCGCCACCGGGCAACCGTCGCACAGGACTAGTGCGCCCCACCGCCGCCGCCGCCGGCACCGAACGGCGGTCTGGCAAACCACACCAGCCCCAGCAGGACGATAAATATCCCTGCCGATATCCAGAAAATCTCGTTTGCCGAGATAATCAGCCCCTGGTTAGTGATCTGCTGGGCAATCCAGCCGGACGCCTGCTGCTCCGTCATTCCCATCCCCTCAAGCTGGCTATACATTTGCTGAGCGTTAGGGTTGAACGGGTTCACCGCTTCGGTCAACTGCGCATGGTGCATCGATTCACGGTTCGTCCACAGGGTGGTGGTAATCGACGTCCCGATGGAGCCCGCCAGCGTTCGCGTAAAGTTCGACAGGCTTGATGCCGCCGCCATGCGCTCAGGCGGTAAACCGGAAAGCGTGATGGTGGTCAGTGGCATAAAGAAACACGCCACGGCAAAGCCCTGAATAAACTGCGGCCACGCGGACGCGCCAAAGTCCATTCCCGGTTCGAACGTATACGCGCGCCAGTAGAAGCACACGGCGTACATGATAAAGCTGAACGTCACCAGCCTGCGCATGTCGAGCTTATGGGCGAAGCGGCCAATAATCGGCGACAGCAGAACCGGAATCAATCCAACCGGCGCCGAGGCTAAACCTGCCCAGGTTGCGGTGTAGCCGTATACCTCCTGCAACAGCTGCGGCAGCAGTACAATCGCGCCGAAGTAGAGCATGTAGGCGAGGCTGATACACAGACAGCCTATGGTGAAGTTCCGCGACTTGAAGAGCGAGAGGTCGACTATCGGGTTATCGTCCGTCAGCTCCCAGACAATCAGGAAGCTCAGCGACACCACCGCGACAATCGTCAGGATGATGATCTCCCGGGAGTTGAACCAGTCCAGCTCTTTGCCCTGGTCGAGCATGACCTGCAGGCTACCGATGCCGACAACCAGCAATGCCAGACCAATGGCGTCGATACGCCGCTGTTCCGTCCGGGTTTCTCTGCCGCGCAGCGACTGGAGCGTCAGCATTACCACGATGGCGCCAATCGGTACGTTGATAAAGAAGATCCAGCCCCAGTGATAGTTGTCGCTGATATAGCCACCTAAGATAGGCCCGCAAATCGGCGCAACAATCACGGTCATTGACCACAGTGCCAGCGCAATCGAGCGTTTGGCGGGCGGGTAGTTGTTAAGCAGTAAACTCTGCGACAGCGGAATCAACGGCCCGGCCACAATCCCCTGAATGACGCGGAAGAAGATCAGCATCGTCAGGCTGCTGGACATGCCGCACGCCCAGGAGGCAAGAACGAACAATACCGTCGACCAGAGGAACAGCTTCACTTCACCGACGCGCTTTGCCAGCCAGCCGGTAATCGGAATGGAGATGGCGTTTGCCACCCCAAACGAGGTAATGACCCAGGTCCCCTGGCTCAGCGACGAGCCAAGGTTACCGGCGATGGTCGGGATCGCCACGTTTGCGATGGTGGAGTCCAGCACCTGCATGAATGTCGCCAGCGACAGCGCAATGGTCATAATGACCAGCTGCGCGCCTTCCAGCGGTTTTTGCGGCTTTTGCTGTTGCATAACGCTCACCTTCGGATTAACCGGCGTTTGCCTTCACGATGTCATCGATCAGCTTGTTGACCGGATCGAGGCTAATTTCACGGGCGTTACTTTCATAAGCCGGGCTGCTACGCACCTGGCTTGCCAGGATCTGACCGTCGCGGTTGGCGGTGTCGACCGTCACCAGCGTGGAAAGGCCAATACGCAGCGGGTGATCTGCCAGCTGTTTGGCATCCAGTTCAATACGCACAGGCAGACGCTGAACCACTTTGATCCAGTTACCGGTGGCGTTTTGCGCAGGCAACAGGGAGAAGGCGCTGCCGGTCCCCATATCCAGACCGACCACTTTACCGGTGTACTTCACGTCATCGCCGTAGATGTCGCTGACAACCGTCGCGGTCTGGCCGATACGCATATGGGCAAGCTGCGTCTCTTTAAAGTTGGCGTCTACCCACAGATTGTCTGCCGGCACGACCGCCATCAGCGGCGTGGTTGGGCTAATCTGCGCCCCTGGCTGGACGGAACGACGGGATACGTAGCCGGTCATCGGGCTGACGATTTTGGTACGCTGCAGGGCAAGCCACGCGTTGCGCACTTCGGTCGCCGACTGCTGTACGGCGGGCTGGTTTTCCAGGCTGGTGCCCAGCACCATCGCCTGGTTGGCGTTGTACTGTTGAATGGCCACATCCAGCTGTGCTTGGGCGCTGGCAACGGCATCGCGGGCGTGCTGCAGCTCTTCACGGCCAATCAGGTTAGCCGAGCCGAGCGGAACGCGGCGGTTCAGGTCGCTCTGCGCCTGCGCCAGTGCCGTTTTTTGCACGTCGATGTTGGCCTGCAGCTGTTTGCTGTTGATCATCAGCTGGCGGGTCTGTCGGACGCTGGAGGCCAGCGCGGTCTGTGCTTTTTCAAACGCCTGCTGGGCGTCGGTTGGATCGAGGGTCACCAACACATCGCCTTTTTGCACAAAGTCGGTATTGTCAGCCCAGACTTTCGTCACGCTGCCCGACACCTGCGCCATAATTTGTACCTGGTTCCCTGCCACGTACGCGTCGTCAGTCTCTTCAGCATGACGCAGTACTAAAAACCAATAGATCCCATATGCCACGGCAATAATGATAAAGAGCAAGGTCAACAGAAGAAGGGCGCTCTTACGTTTGCCTTTCTTGTTGGCCGGTTGCTGCGGGGTAGTGCTCTCCGCATTTGCGCTCATTGTTGTTCTCCACGATCTTCTTATTTTCACATCGGCTGAGCCGACCTGTTGTCAGAAAGGCCAGCAGTGTGACGTGCTGGCCTGTCGGTTTTCTTATGAATCTGGAATGGTGAGCGTGTCGTCGCGTTAGCGCAGCGCCTCAAGAACGGCACCGTCTTCATCCATCTGGTCCAGACGGGTGAGCAGCTTGCGAGTGATGTGCTCAAGCTGGTCGCGCTCGGCGGTGCTGAGGACGGACCAGAGTTTGTGCAGGCAATTGTGCTGAGGTGGCAGCACCTCGCGCAGGAACTGGTGACCTTTATCGGTCAGTTGCAGATGCAGGCAGCGGCGATCGTTGTCGCTTTCACGGCGCTCAATCCAGCCGCGCTTTTCGAGTTCATCGGCAATACGGGTCGCATTGGTACGGGAGGAGCCCAGCGCGCAGCTCAGTTCGGAAGGCTGAATGCTGTGATTTTCCTGAGACTCCAGCGTAATCAACGCCATAAACAACGTCTCGTTAATCCCTTGAGCTTTCAGCATTTTATTACGGTTTTCCAGTAGCTTACCCTGCATGTGCATGCACAGGCGAGTCAGCAGGATTTCCTGATACGGGAAGTCCTCATGGCGACTGGCGCGGAATTTAAGCATTTGTTCAATGGGCGTAAACGAACTATCCATTTGGGCATAACCTCATTAATTACAGCCGATATAGTAACGATAGTGACAAATAATGTAAATGAATTATTTGTGCGGTTATATCCGCCAAACTTATGTCACCATCAGAAAGCGCCGGGTAAGTCCGTGACCCGGTGAGCACAGAAAGCGTAGGGTGTGAACCCGCTGAAGAGAGGATGTGAGGACGGGGATCTGAACTATTCATGCCGATTGTAAATATGTCACCCACATTAAAATTTCTGGGATAAATGATTACGTTTACATTAACAGAGTGAAGGGCCTCTTAACACCCTAAGAGGCCAACTCAATGTAAATGTTAGTTAATTGCATCCTGACGGTGATAACCGCGCCACCATACTAGCAGGTTGAGGGTAGCGACGATGGCCCCAATCGCGCATACCCCCGACCAGCCTGCATGCTGCCACGCCGACGCTGAAATGAGCGAACCCGCAGCGCCGCCAATGAAGTAGCTGGTCATGTATCCGGCCGTCAGGCGGTTACGCGCCTCTGGCTTCACGCGATAGATGACGGTCTGATTGGTGATGTGAACGCCCTGAACGGTGAGATCGAGTACCAGGATACCGACGATCAGCGCCAGCACCGAGATGTGTCCGTACCAGATCGCCGCCCAGGAGAGCAGAAGTAAAACCAGCCCTGCGGAGGTGGTCAAGTGGGATTTGCCCTTGTCGGCCAGCCCGCCAGCGGGACGCGCGCCCAGCGCGCCTGCGGCACCGGCCAGGCCGAACAGGCCAATCACCCCTTCGGAATAATTGAACGGCGGCGCGGCCAGCAGAAATGCCATCGACGTCCACAGAATGCTGAAGTTAGCGAAGGTAAAACAGCCCAGCAGGGCACGGGTGCGCAGAAGCTTATCCTGGGTGAACAGACTGAAAACGGAGGCCAGCAGCTGCGGATAGTTCAGGTGGTTTTCCTGCTTCACTTTCGGCAACCCGCGCCACAGCGCCAGCGCCATGACGACCATCAGCACGCTCGCCACCCAGTATACGGTGCGCCAGCCGCCGAGGCTTGCCAGCAGCCCGGCAACGGTACGCGCCAGCAAAATCCCCAACAGCAGGCCGCTCATGATAGTGCCCACCACCTTGCCGCGTTTTTCCGGGGAGGCGAGGGTCGCGGCGAGCGGGACCAGGATTTGCGCCACCACGGAGAACAGCCCCGTTAGCGCGGTACCGACGATCATCATCGTCAACGACTGGCTGCTGGCGGTGATTAGCATCCCACCGGCGGCCAGCAGGGTCATGGAGACGATCAGCATTCGACGTTCAAACATATCGCCGAGCGGTACCAGGAACAGCAGCCCGGCGGCATAGCCTAGCTGTGCTGCGGTGACGATAAAACCTGCGGAGCTGGCAGAGAGATTGAACGCGCGGGCGATGGTGTCGAGAAGAGGTTGCGCGTAATAGTTGCTGGCGACTGCCAGACCCGTTGCCACGGACATTAAAAGGATGAGCGCGGGGCTAAGCCCCTGAGTTGTTTTTGTCATTAGTTTCAGGAATCGTTAGTTGAGTGATTATTTTTCCGGAAACCATAATAGCTAATGATTGTGAATGTTGGGGGATTGTTATGTGTGTGTTTGTGCGGTTAATCCCCTCACCCTAACCCTCTCCCCAAAGGGGAGAGGGAACGATTACACCCTCTCCCCTTTGGGGAGAGGGCCGGAGTGAGGGGTAGGGTTTTGTTTTTACTTCTGCGCTGCAAGCGCCTCTTTCACCCAGCCGTCAAACTGCTGCTGGTGGGCTTTGATCCAGCCGTCAACGTGGCCTTTAACATCCGCTTCAGACGATTTGCCCGCATGCATCATCGCGTTCTGGGCATTGATGTCCGCCAGCGGCAGCTTCATCACCGAGAACAACTTCGCCGCCGCCGGGTTTTTCTCAGCCCAGGCTTTGTTAGCCACGATATGCATCGTGTTCACCGGGAAGCCGTAGTTCATGCCGTTCGGCAGTTTGGTATCGATATCTTTCTGCTCGCCCGGCAGGGAAGAGAACGGCACCTGCAGCCACACCACGTCTTTACCCGGCTTCAGCACGTCGCTCACCCAATACGGCGTCCAGGTGTAGTAGATCACCGGTTTACCCTCTTTGAAGCGGGCAATGGTGTCAGCCATCATCGCGGAGTAGTTACCGTGGTTCACATCGACGGTCTTCGCCAGATCAAAGGCTTTGTTCTGGTGATTAATCACCGCTTCACAGCCCCAGCCCGGTGAACAGCCCATCATGTCGGCCTTGCCGTCACCGTTGGTGTCAAACAGTTTGGCGATCTTCGGATCCTTCAGCTGTTCAATGTTGGTGATGTGGTACTTATCGGCGGTTTTCTTGTCGATCAGATAACCCTGCGCCGCACCCGTCACGAAGGTACCTTCGCGATAGAATTTCTTGTCGCCACCGGCGGCGGCATACATGTCGTCATGCAGCGGCTGCCAGTTCACCGCGGTAAATGTGGCGTCACCGGAGGCAATCGAGGTATAGCCCACGTTGTAATCCACTTCGCTCGGCGTGTTGACCGTATAGCCCAGCTTCTCCAGCGCGCGGCTGACGATCAGGGTCTGGAAGCTCTCTTCCGAAATGGTGCTCTGCACCGGCTGCACGGTAATGCCTTTGCCCGGCAGGTCTGCTGCAAACGCGCTGGTGGAGACAAGGGTGGCAAACGCGGTAGCAAAAAGTACGTTATGTCGCATCGTTGTTCCTTATTTTGATTTCGTGAAAGGGCGGGTGAGTAACCCGACAGGGCCGGTGCTATACCAGCGACGGTTGCCGCGACTGCGTGAATCACGACCGACGGCCTGGGTCAGGCGGTCAAGAATAATGGCGAGGATCACGATGCCCACGCCGCCGACGGTGGCCAGCCCCATGTCGAGACGGCCAATGCCGCGCAGCACCATCTGACCCAGACCGCCAACGGCAATCATCGAGGCAATCACCACCATCGACAGGGCCAGCATCAGCGTCTGGTTAACGCCCGCCATGATGGTCGGCATCGCCAGCGGGAGCTGAACTTTAAACAGCATCTGGCGCGGGCTGGCACCGAACGAGCGTGACGCTTCGATCAGGTCTGCAGGCACCTGGTTAATCCCCAGAATGGTCAGACGAATAATTGGCGGCAAGGCGAAGATAATGGTCACCACCACGCCCGGCACGTTGCCGATGCCGAACAGCATCACGATAGGCACCAGATAAACGAACGCCGGGGTGGTCTGCATCGCATCCAGCAGCGGACGAATAATCTTCGCCGCCCGCGGGCTGCGCGCCAGCCAGATCCCCATCGGCAGGCCGATCGCCACGCAGAAGAGCAGGGCGGTCAGCACGAGCGCCAGGGTGATCATCGCCTGAGACCATGCGCCAATCGCACCGATCGCAATCAGTGAGATCAGCGTCGCGACCCCCATCCCTGCGCTACCGAACTGCCAGGCGATCAGGGAGAACAGGATAATCGCCACCGGCGCCGGCATGCCGAGCATCAGTTGCTGGAAACCGTTCAGGATGTAATCCACCGGGATGCGGATCCCCTGGAAGACCGGACGGAAGTGAGTGACCACCCAGTCGATCCCCTCCGTGACCCAGCTGTCCAGCGGGATCAGCGTTTTGTGGAACGGATCCATGATGTTGAAATGTTCTGGCGCAGGCGCGGGTGCGCTGTTCAGCCAGTCTGCCGCGCCGCCGCCATCGGCAGGGGCAGGCGTGGAACCCCACGCATCGGCGGACTGCGCAGCGTTGTCCGCTGCCTCAGTGGTGCCCCACGGGTTAGATTGATCAGCCATTGTTTGCCCCCTCGCGATCTAAAGCCTGCAGCAGCATGCGTTTTGAGATGATGCCGACGTACTGTTGTTCCTCACCGACTACCGGCACGGCACACGGTGCCTGCCCCACATGAGAGAGCAACTCGCTTAGCGGCGTTTCGGCGTCCACGGCAAGCGGAGCGTCAATGACCGCCGCATCGATTCCCCGGTTTTCGCCAAGCGCGGTTTTCAGGGAGTCGATGGAGACAACGCCAACAAATTTATTGCCGCGTTCAACCAGATAGCCGTATTCACGATCTTCGTCCTGCAGCAGCTTAAGCGCGGAGCGCGGGCCGAAACCTGGCGTTTTACGGATAATGCCGTTTGGCGCCCGACGGGCAATATCTTTGGCGCTAAACACCTGGCTAATATCCACGCCGCGGAAGAAGGTGCGCACATAATCATTCGCCGGATTATTGAGAATTTCATCCGGCGTGCCGACCTGCACCACTTCACCATTTTGCATAATGGCAATACGGTCGCCAATACGCATAGCTTCATCCAGATCGTGGGAAATAAAGACAACAGTGCGTTGATGTTTAGCCTGTAATTTTACCAGCTCATCCTGCATCTCGGTGCGAATTAACGGATCCAGCGCTGAGAAGGCTTCATCCATTAATAATATGTCTGGATTAATGGCTAATGCACGGGCTAATCCTACGCGCTGACGCATACCGCCAGAAAGTTCATCCGGGTACGCATGTGCATAATTTTCCAGCCCAACCTGACGCAGTGCATCAAGGGCTTTTTCCTGACGTTCCTGAGCGGGCGTGCCGGCTAATTCCATGCCAAAGGCGGTATTATCCAGCACCGTCATGTGCGGCATCAGCGCGAATGACTGGAACACCATTGCGATCTTCTTTCTGCGCACCTCGCGAAGCTCAGCGTCTGATATTCTGGCGATATCCACGCCGTCAATCAGCACCTGTCCGCGGGTGGGTTCAATCAGGCGATTGAGAAGGCGAACCATAGTGGATTTACCCGAACCGGATAATCCCATGATGACAAAAATCTCGCCTTCTTCAATGGCCAGACTGGCGTCTTTAACGCCAAGCGATAGCCCGGTTTTTTCCAGAATTTGCTCTTTCGTAAGGCCTTTCTCAATATATTTGAATGCGCGCTGCGGGTGCTCGCCAAATACTTTATAAAGATTTTTCACTTCTAATTTAATTGCCATGCAATAGAGAGTGTCCTGTTATTTGTTTATGTCGATATGATTACCATGGTAAATTGTTAACGGGCATAACCCTAACATACTGAGAATCTGAGACAACCCTGTGTCGAGCTGAGCGCGAAGTTTTGGCGTAAGCGAAATGGCTGAATTTCCCATGAATAAAGGGCTGAGGACAGTTTGAATTTTTCTCAATTTTTTGCTGCTGCATCGAGAAATTTCGCCTGAATCGGAATGATTCAGGCGAATATGACGTGGAAATTACAGTGTAGTTGTTTTGTAAATATTAGAGAGGGAAATGTTGGGTTTATATTAAATTAACGAACGTTAGCGTTCATTAAAAATCCCAGTCTTCATCCTCGGTTTCCACCGCTTTGCCCATCACATACGATGAGCCAGATCCGGAGAAGAAATCGTGATTTTCGTCAGCATTGGGTGACAGCGCGGCCAGAATCGCCGGGTTCACCTCCGCCATCTCCGGCGGGAAAAGCGCGTCGTAACCCAGGTTCATCAGCGCTTTATTGGCGTTGTAGCAGAGGAAGGCCTTCACGTCGTCCTCCCAGCCGGTGCCTGCGTACAGCTCTTCGGTATAGCGCAGCTCGTTGTCGTACAGATCCATCAGTAAATCGAGCGCAAAGCCTTTAAGCTCCTCGCGCTTCGCCTCGCTGACTTTCTCCAGCCCTTTCTGATACTTATACCCGATGTAATACCCGTGCACCGCTTCATCACGAATGATGAGCCGAATCAAATCGGCGGTGTTGGTCAGCTTGCCCCGGCTCGACCAGTACATGGGCAGCCAGAAGCCGGAATAGAAGAGGAAGGATTCCAGGAACACGCTGGCGATCTTCTTCTTCAGCGGTTCATCGGCCCGATAATACGCCAGCACCAGCTCCGCCTTTCGCTGTAATGACGCGCTCTCTTCACTCCAGGAATAGGCCGCGTCCACGTCTTTGGTCTGGCACAGGGTGGAGAAAATCGAGCTGTAGGAGCGGGCATGCACCGCCTCCATAAAGCTGATGTTCGACATCACCGCCTCTTCGTGCGGCGTCAGCGCGTCGCTCATCAGAGCTGGTGCACCGACGGTGTTCTGAATGGTATCCAGCAGCGTCAGGCCGGTGAAGACGCGGATCGTCAGCTGCTGTTCGGCGGGGCCGAGCGTTTGCCAGGCCGGAATATCGTTGGAGAGCGGAACCTTTTCCGGCAGCCAGAAGTTGCTGGTCAGGCGGTTCCAGACCTCCAGGTCTTTGTCGTCCTGGATTTTGTTCCAGTTAACGGCACTTACGCGTGACAGTTTCATCCTTTCTCCTTACAGCGCGCAGGACACGCAGCCTTCAATTTCGGTACCTTCCAGCGCAAGCTGGCGCAGGCGAATGTAGTAGAGCGTTTTGATGCCTTTCTTCCAGGCGTAGATCTGCGCTCGGTTGATATCCCGCGTGGTGGCGGTGTCCGGGAAGAACAGCGTCAGCGACAGCCCCTGATCCACATGTTTTGTCGCCTCCGCGTAGGTATCGATGATTTTTTCCGGGCCTATCTCATACGCATCCTGATACAGCGCCAGGTTCTCATTGGTCATAAACGGGGCAGGGTAGTAAACACGCCCGGTTTTGCCTTCCTTACGAATTTCAATTTTCGACACGATCGGGTGAATGCTCGACGTGGCGTGATTGATGTAGGAGATCGATCCGGTCGGCGGTACGGCCTGCAGGTTCTGGTTATAAATGCCGTAGCGCATCACGTCGTCGCGCAGCTGTTGCCACATTTCGCGCGTCGGCAGGGTTATCCCCGCGCGGTAAAACAGTTCGCGCACTTTTTTGGTTTTCGGCTGCCAGTCGCCTTCCAGATACTGGCTGAAATACTCTCCGCTGGCGTAGCGCGACTGCTCAAAGCCCGCGAACCGCTGGTTGCGCTCGCGCGCCAGCATCATCGAGGTGTGCAGCGCGTGCCAGGTAATGGCGTAGAAATAGAGGTTGGTGAAATCCAGCCCTTCCGGGCTGCCGTAGGCGATGCCTTCCCGCGCCAGATAGCCGTGCAGGTTCATCTGCCCCAGCCCGATGGCGTGCGACGCGGCGTTGCCCGCTTCAATAGACGGCACGCTGCGGATGTGGCTCATGTCCGACACCGCCGTCAGCCCGCGAATGGCAGTCTCCACCGTGCGGCTAAAGTTGGGGGAATCCATGGTGTGGGCAATATTCAGCGACCCGAGGTTGCAGGAGATATCCTTGCCGATGTCCGCGTAGTCCAGGTTCTCGTCGTAGGCTGACGCGCTGTTGACCTGCAGAATCTCCGAGCACAGGTTGCTCATGTTGATGCGCCCGGCAATCGGGTTCGCGCGGTTCACCGTATCTTCATACATGATGTACGGATAGCCGGACTCAAACTGAATTTCGGCAAGCGTCTGGAAGAAATCGCGGGCGTTGATGGTCTTTTTGCGAATACGATTGTCGGCCACCAGTTCGTCGTACAGCTCGCTGATGGCCACGTCGCCAAAGGCTTTGCCGTAAATCCGCTCAACGTCATACGGTGAGAAGAGCGCCATGTCGGCATTCTCTTTGGCAAGCTTAAAGGTGATATCCGGGATCACCACGCCGAGCGACAGGGTTTTGATGCGGATTTTTTCGTCGGCGTTTTCGCGTTTGGTATCCAGAAACCGCAGAATGTCCGGATGGTGCGCGTGCAGGTAAACCGCCCCCGCACCCTGACGTGCGCCAAGCTGGTTAGCATAGGAGAACACATCTTCCAGCATCTTCATCACCGGGATCACGCCGGAGGACTGGTTTTCGATGCGCTTGATCGGCGCGCCCGCTTCACGCAGGTTAGAGAGCAGAAACGCCACGCCGCCGCCGCGTTTGGAAAGCTGCAGTGCAGAGTTCACCGCACGGCCAATCGACTCCATATTGTCTTCGATACGCAGCAGGAAGCAGGAAACCAGCTCGCCGCGCTGGGCTTTGCCGCAGTTGAGAAAGGTCGGCGTGGCGGGCTGGAAGCGTCCGGAGAGGATCTCGTCGGTTAGCTGCTCCGCCAGCGCTTCATCACCCTGCGCCAGCGTCAGCGCCACCATCACTACGCGATCTTCAAAGCTCTCTAAGTAGCGTTTACCGTCAAAGGTCTTCAGGGTGTAGCTGGTGTAGTACTTCCACGCGCCGAGGAAGGTCTGGAAACGAAAACCGCTGGCGTGCGCGCGTTCAAACAGCTTCACTACAAAGGCACGGTCGTAGCGGGTGAGCGTGCGTGCTTCGTAGTAGCCCTCGTTAACCAGATAGTCGAGTCGTTCATTCTGGCTCGCGAAGGTCACACTGTTGGGCCGCACGTGGGCGGCGAAAAAGGCGTCCACCGCCTCACTGTCTTTATCAAACTGAATGCGCCCCTGACGATCGTAGAGGTTGAGCATCGCGTTTAATGCGTGGTAATCCGGTGTCGCCTGAATCACCCGTTCTGCGGTTGTCGTTGCCAAAATTCGTTCACTCCTTTACGCACGTTTTCGACGTCCTGCTGTGTCCCCATCAGCTCAAAACGATAGAGATACGGCACGCCGCATTTTTGAGAGATGACATCCCCGGCGCGGCCAAAGGCGTCGCCGAAATTGCGATTCCCCGCCGCGATAACGCCGCGGATTAGCCCGCGGTTATGAGGATCGTTCAGAAAGCGGATCACCTGGCGAGGCACCGCGCCCGCTGTACCGCCTCCGCCATAGCTGGGCACCACCAGAATGTAAGGTTCCTCTACCCGGATCCGCTCCCGCTCGTTGAGCGGAATGCGCACCGCAGGCAGCCCGACGCGCTCAATAAAGCGGAGCGTGTTTTCCGAGCTGCTGGAGAAGAAAACCAGCCCACTCATGCCCGGGCGGCCTGCGCGGCGAGGCGGTTAATCATGTCCGGGCGAAAGCCAGACCAGCTTGTCTCCCCGGCGACCACCACCGGAAGCTGACGAAAACCCTGCTTGCGCAGGGTATCGGCGGCCTCGGGTACTTGGTCAACATTCACCATCTCAAACGCCACGCCACGGCTTTCCATTGCCCGTTTTGTTGCATGGCACTGAACACAATCGTTACGGGTGTAAATAATAATGCTCATGATTCGTATTTCCATTTAAAATGAGAGTGCGGCGCGAGTCATCGCGTCAGGTTGTGTGTGTCTTGCTAAAAGGAATACTAGATGTAGTTGTCTTAAGTTTCAACCATACAAGATATGGGAAATTTAGATTAATGTCGCCCCTGTGATGAGCACAACGGGGCAAGGCAGGCTATGCGGGTTTTTCAGGCGAGAAGGCAAAGAAAAGCCCCAGCAGCCATTGACTACCGGGGCAGATAAACGTGCGCGAGCGGGTTATTTACGCAGGCTAAGCAGGGCGCCGACGAAGATCCCGACGGCCGCGACCGTGCCCAGCGTGCAGAGCGGTTTTTCCCGCACGAAGGTCGTTGCGCAGCTGACCGCATCGCAGGCAGCCTGAGTCGTTCGCGTACGCCCGTTCAAGCGCGCGCGGGTTTCACGGAGCAGAGACTGAGCCTTACGTTTTGCGGCATCCGCTTCGTCCTTCGCGTCAGTTCCCCAGGACTTCAGCACTTCTTCCAGCGTGTCCGCTAATTGGCTGACATCATTACGAATATCCTGAGCGTCGTCATTAATATCGTTTCGGTTCGGTCTGTTAAACATACGATCCTCCGTAATTTTGTGTTCCCGTTCAGTTTAGTTCAGAAATTTAATATCTGAAGCGCGTCACGCGTTATCCGGCAGTTTATGGATTATTCTGAAAGCCCTGCTAATGCTGAATACTGTAAGGTGGCCGGGCAGGAAAAGATAACGAGGAAGAGATATGTATTTACGACCTGATGAGGTGGCGCGCGTTCTTGAAAAAGAGGGATTCACCATGGATGAGGTGACATCAAAAGCGTATGGATATCGCCGTGGCGAGAATTATGTTTACGTTAATCGCGAAGCAAGAATGGGACGTACCGCTCTCATTATTCACCCGACGCTGAAAGACAGAAGTCTGTCATTTGCTGAGCCTGCCTCGGATATTAAAACCTGCGATCATTATCAGCAATTCCCGCTCTATTTAGGCGGTGAACGGCATGAGCATTATGGTATTCCGCATGGCTTCAGCTCACGTATGGCGCTGGAGCGGTTTTTGAAGGGACTGTTTGGCGACGTACAGTAAATTTGCGACTGGCGTCCGCCAGTCGCCTCACATCACGCTTTTGCCTGGCTGTACTGGCTGACCTTGAACAGGCGGCGGCAGTAGTCGAGGAAATAGCCGTATACCGCACCCATCAGCATTGAAATCACAATATTCGAACTGACCGCCGCCGCGATCTGGTGCCAGTCTGCGCCCACTGTCAGCAGAATGGCCACGTAAACCGGCGACTGGAACGTCACATACGCCAGAACGTCCGCCAGGTTTTTCACCCAGCCTGCGGGGCTGATACGACGCGCGAAACGCATTACCGCATCGCGGTATAAACCGTAAGGCCATGCAATAATAATATTTACCGGGATCGCCACCAGACGAGAAGAAAGTGACTGCTCGAAGGTCATTCCGGAGAGGAATATTTCGATCAGCATGTTCACAACGGAACAGTAGACAACCATCGCGAAAGTATCCGCCACGGCATGGCGAAGGCGTGATTGCGGTGAGAACATGTCTGAACTCCTTGAGAAGAACACAAAAGAGACGATTTCCCTGAAGCGATTAGTGCTTTAGGTTGGTTTGTTTGACATGTATAGCGTATATCTCTGTGTTTGAACTAACAACTAGTGATTAATTTTTATTTAATCGCCTTTTGTCCACAAAATTCTCTAAAGTTGGTTGTTTTTTGTCCGGCTCGTTATAATCTGTCTCGTTTGATGATTTTTTCATGTAAATCAAACGGTTGATTTTTATAGCGTCGAACCGGGAATCGGCTCTCTTGTCAGTAGCGGAGGATGCTGAAATTTGGATTAAAGTTGACCATTTATATTGATGTGAAGATTGAATCTGTTCGTATCCCACCTGCGTTATAAGATAATATTAACGGTGATATTTAAAAATATTTACGCTTCTGACAGGACGGCCTCGCGGGTAGATATTTCTATGGAAATGAATTATTCTGTCGACGATTTATCTATTTACCCTAAAGAGAAGGTTTTCAAATAATATGTCTTTGACGTTACAGAATCTTAATAATATCCGAACTCTGCGCGCCATGGCGCGTGAATTAACCCTGGACGTTCTTGAGGAAACGCTGGAAAAGGTCAGGGTCGTTACTGAAGAGAAACGGAGTGAGCTGGCGGAATTAGAGCAGCAGCGTGCTGAGCAGCAGGAAAAAATTAATGCCCTGCTGGAACTGATGAAAGCCGATGGTATTTCGCCGACTGACCTGCTGGGCTCTGAACCGGCGCAGGCGGGTAAGCCAGCGAAAAAGCGTAAGCCGCGTGAAGCAAAATATCGTTTTATTGACCAGAACGGTGAAGAGAAAACGTGGACCGGCCAGGGCCGCACGCCGAAGCCTATTGCCAGCGCGCTGGCAAACGGTAAATCACTGGATGATTTTCTGATCTAACCGGTGAGCCGGGCGGAACACGCCGCCCGGCTGGCTGTTCAGCAGACGCCGAAATCGCCTTCTTCGGTATATGGCGCCAGATCGGCGGCTTTCAGGGTATATTTTTCGCCTTGCTCATTGCTGGCCTGGACCGCCACAATGCTGTCACCGTTCACTTCGAGCACTTTCAGTTTCGGGCCGCCTTTACGCGGTTGCACAAAATCACCGACAGAAAACATATTACCTCCTCATCGTTTTAGCGATCTTCACCTTAGCCCACGCATGACGCCGGGTACAGCGTATTTCACCGATTACTGCTTATGAGGTACGCCGGTTCCAGGGCATTACCTTGAGCAGTCTCGCCATGCCGCAAAAGCCCGTCACACCGGCGAACAGCAGCCCGGCTCCCGCAAACCCGCTGAGCAGGAAAAAGCCGCTGGAGACGCTATACCCCAGCACCACGCCGCAGAGTATCAACAGTCCGGCGGCTATTTGCACCTGACGCATCAGCGGCAGCGGCTGGGATTTGTCTTCGACGGTCGGCAGCCCGGCCTGCTTCCAGCCCTGAATGCCACCTTCGACCACAAATGCCTGAGCGGGCGCGGCGGCCTGAGCAAGGCGGTCGGCATTCCCCGATGTCCGGGCGCCGGACTGGCAGTGAAAAATCACCGTATCCCCCGCCTGCACGTTAAGATCGCCGGGTAAGGTATCCAGCGGCACGGACCGCGCGGCGGGAATATGCTCGCGGGCGTACTCATCGGCATCACGAATATCAATCAGTTTTGCGCCTTCAGCGACGCGGGCATTGGCCTGGCGCGGTGAAAGAAGGGGAAGTGACATGGCGGCTCCTTACGGGCAATAAAGGGTTTTCAGGGTGCTGATCAGCTGATGTACCGCATCGTTTTTAATGGAATAGAGAATACGCTGCGCGTCGCGGGTGCTGTCGATAAGCCCTTCCTCACGCATGCGCGCCAGATGTTGTGACGTGGCGGAAGGGCTCAGCCCCGTGGCTCGCGCCAGTTCCCCCGCGCTGGTGCCGGGCGCTCCGCACAGGGTGCAGAGGATCAGCAGTCGGCGCGGGTTGCTCATCGCTTTTAAGAGTGTGGCGGCCTGCTCGGCGCTGGCCTGAAGCTGTTCAAGTTCGGTCATGATAGTTTAGCGTTTTCTTAATTAAGTAAACTCTAAACTAATTTGTGGCCTCGCGCCACAGGAGATCGCTATAGATGTGGGTCAGCACCCCCGCAGGGCCAAACTGCTGTTTGATCCACCGCGTGACCTGGCCGGTAGCGGCATGTTGCGTGGCGAGCAGCATACGTGAGTCCTGACGCGGGTTATTAATACGTCGGGTGACCAGCAGCCCCGCGTCTACCGCCTCGCGGGTCATATACTCCGGTAAAAAACCTATCCCTTCGCCCAGGATCTGACACTGACATTTGGTGTTAAAGTCCGGCACCAGAATCGCCTCCTGCCCGTGCAGCAGCCAGCCGACCTTTTTGTTAATGGTGTGCGCGGTATCTTCCACCATGATGTTGGGATACAGGCGTAGCTGGCTCTCCGCTATCGGTTCCGGAGTGAACGCCAGCGGGTGTTCCGGCGCGATGGCAAAGACCCAGCGGATGGCGCCGATCTCGGTGTAATCAATCCCGCCGCCGTCGAGCAGGGTGTCCGGTGCGCCAATCGCGATATTGGCCTGGTTGTTGATGATGGAGTCCCAGACGCCGTTGTACACCTCGGTGGTGACGGTGATCTGACAGGTCGGAAACTGTTTTTTCAACACCTGCAGCAGCCTGGCGGTGTGGCGCGGCGTGTATAAAAGCTGATTAATACAGATACGCACCCGCGCCTCAATACCCTGAGAAATGGTATCTATTCCGCGCTTGATGGCGTGGAAGTCGTTAAGCAGGTCGGTGGCCTTACGATAAAAGTAAAACCCGGACTCGGTCAGCTCGATGCTGCGCGTGCTGCGGACAAACAGCACCACGTCCAGTCCGGTCTCCATGCGCTTAATGGTGTAACTGATGGCGGAGGTCGTCACACCCAGCTCGGCGGCGGCTTTGCTGAAGCTGCCGAAGCGTGCGGCGGTAGTAAAGGCCAGCAGGTTCTCTTCAGTAAAGATGGAATTCATATCTCACTCCCTTCAGCCATCAGTTTTGAACATATTTTAACAGCGTTGTTACAACGCATTTGAAGCCGATCACAGTTCTGACTCTTTGTCGAAAGCCGCACGCAGTAAGGCTTCATCAGGCATAAGCATAATGCTGTCTCGAGCGCTAAAACGCCGGGAAACATAAGAAAAAGGTTGCACAGACGCACGTTTTGACCGGTTTGTTGAATTTACCTCAACAATGAATTGACTGTCGATGAATCATTTTTAAGCGGATTCTTTTATGACCAGGCTGTTGCTATTCTCAGGTCAACAGAAATAAAAACATCAGGAGTCTGAATATGTCTGCAACTGAACTCGTTACTGAATTTCTGCTGGCGGCAGAAGAGGGCAATAGCGATGCGCTAAAAGCCTGCCTGGAGAAAGGTGTGGATATTAACGCCTCCAACCGCCAGAAAAGAACCGCCGTTATTATTGCGAGCCTGAAAAAACATTATGCCTGTGTAGAGTTATTAATTGCCGCCGGGGCGGATATTGATAAACAGGATCAGACCTGCTTTAACCCCTTCCTGATTAGCTGCCTGACCAACGATATCACCCTGCTGCGCCTTGTCCTTCCGGCAAATCCGGATCTCGACCGCCTGACGCGTTTTGGCGGCGTGGGTATTACGCCAGCCAGTGAAAAAGGACACGTGGAGATCGTGCGCGAGCTGCTGGAAAAAACCGATATCAACGTCAACCACACCAACTTTGTTGGCTGGACGCCGCTGCTGGAAGCGATCGTGCTTAACGATGGCGGCGCGAAGCAGCAGGAGATCGTCAAGCTGTTGCTGGATCACGGTGCGAACCCGCACATGACCGACAAATACGGCAAAACCCCGCTCGAACTGGCGCGGGAAAAAGGCTTCGATGCGATAGCAGACCTGCTGCTGGCGGCGGGCGCATAACGTATTCGGCCAGCCTTTTCCGGCTGGCCGCTAATTAAAACGCATTTTTACCGACGTGCATTTTGCACGACGGCGGCCCCCTTTTATCCGCAAACAGGTGCAAATAATGCCAACGAAAATCGTCATAAAAAAGAACACGTATTTCGATTCGGTTTCATTAATGTCCGTTTCCACCAAAGCCAATAAATTGCCGGGCGTCGAGCAGGCGTTTGTCGCCATGGCGACGGAAATGAATAAAGGCGTATTAAAAAACCTCGGGCTATTAACGCCAGAATTAGCGGAAGCCAAAAACGGCGACCTGATGATCGTTATTAAAGGTGACGCGGCGAATGATGAAACGCTGGCGGCCATCGAAGCGCTGTTCACGCGTAAAGAGAGCGCAGGCTCCCATGAGGCGCGCTACGCCACGATTGCCAGCGCCAAAACCCATCGGCCTGACGCAAACCTTGCGGTGATTTCCGTCAACGGCACCTTCGCCGCCCGTGAAGCGCGCCAGGCGCTGGAAAACAATCTCAACGTGATGCTCTTCTCCGATAACGTGTCGCTCGACGACGAGCTGGCGCTGAAACAGCTCGCGCACCAGAAAGGGCTGCTGATGATGGGGCCGGACTGTGGCACCGCCATTATTAACGGCGCGGGATTGTGCTTTGCCAACGCGGTACGTCGCGGGCCGATTGGCATCGTCGGCGCTTCCGGCACCGGTAGCCAGGAGCTGAGCGTGCGCATTCACGAATTCGGCGGCGGCGTGTCGCAGCTGATTGGCACCGGCGGGCGCGATCTCAGCGAGAAGATCGGTGGCCTGATGATGCTCGACGCCATTGAGATGCTGGAGGCCGACGAGGGTACCCAGGTGATTGCGCTGATCTCGAAGCCATCGGCCCCTGCGGTGGCGGAGAAAGTGCTGGCACGCGCCCGCGCCTGCCGTAAGCCTGTGGTTGTCTGCTTCCTTGGCCGCAATGAACCGCCCGCCGATGAAGACGGGCTGCAGTTTGCGCGTGGCACCAAAGAGGCGGCCCTGAAAGCCGTGCTGCTTACCGGCATCAAAAAAGAGACCCTTGATCTGCATCCGCTTAACTGGCCATTGATTGAAGAGGTGCGCGCCCGCCTGACCCCGCAGCAGAAGTATATTCGCGGCCTGTTCTGCGGCGGCACCCTGTGCGACGAAGCCATGTTCGCGGCGCTGGAGAAATTCGATGACGTCTACAGCCATATCCAGCCGGATCCCACGAAACGTCTGACAGATATCAACGTCAGTAAAGCCCACACCTTCCTCGACTTTGGCGACGACGATTTCACCAACGGCAAGCCGCACCCGATGATCGACCCGACCAACCGCATCAGCCGACTGCTGCAGGAGGCTCGCGATCCGGACGTAGGCGTCATCGTGATGGACTTCGTGCTGGGCTTCGGCGCGCACGACGACCCGGTGGGAGTGATGATCGACGCTATCAAAGAGGCGCAGGCCATCGCGAAGGCCGATCGTCGTCCGCTTGAGATCCTCGGATACGTGCTCGGTACCGACCAGGATCCCCAGTCGCTGGCACAGCAGTGTCAGCTGCTGACCGACGCTGGCGTTATCTGGGCCAGCAGCAGCACCAACACCGGATTACTGGCACGTGAATTTGTCTGCAAAGGGGAGAAAGCATAATGACGACCTTATTCAACCAGCCGCTGAACGTGATTAACGTCGGCATTGCGATGTTCAGCGACGATCTCAAAAAGCAGCACGTTCCCGTCACCCGACTCGAGTGGACGCCGCCGGGGCAGGGCAATATGCAGGTCGTTGAAGCGCTCGATCAGCTGGCGGAAAAACCGCTGGCGGAGAAAATCGCCGCCGCTAACCAAATCGCCCTTGAGCGCATTATTCAGTCTCATCCGGTGCTGGTGGGCTATGACCAGGCCATTAACGTTGTGCCGGGCATGACCCGCACCACCATTCTGCACGCCGGTCCGCCCGTCTCCTGGGAAAACATGTGCGGGGCGATGAAGGGCGCGGTCACCGGGGCGCTGGTGTTTGAAGGGCTGGCGAAAGATCTGGATGACGCGGCAAAGCTGGCAGCTTCAGGGGAGATCACCTTTTCGCCGTGCCACGAGCACGACTGCGTAGGCTCGATGGCGGGCGTCACCTCCGCCTCGATGTTTATGCACATCGTTGAAAACAAAACCTACGGCAACCGCGCCTTCACCAACCTCAGCGAGCAGATGGCGAAGATCCTGCGTATGGGGGCCAATGACCAGAGCGTGATCGACCGCCTGAACTGGATGCGCGACGTCCTCGGCCCGATGCTGCGCGATGCGATGAACATCATCGGTGAAATCGATCTTCGCCTGATGCTGGCCCAGGCGCTGCACATGGGCGACGAGTGCCATAACCGCAACAACGCGGGCACCACGCTGCTTATTCAGGCGCTGACGCCGGGGCTGATTCAGGCGGGCTATCCGGTAGAGCAGCAGCGCGCGGTCTTCGAGTTTGTCGCCAGCAGCGACTACTTCTCCGGCCCGACGTGGATGGCGATGTGTAAGGCCGCGCTGGACGCTGCTCACGGCATTGAATACAGCACCGTCGTCACCACCATGGCGCGTAACGGCTACGAGTTCGGCCTGCGCATCTCCGGCCTGCCAGGGCAGTGGTTCACCGGCCCGGCGCAGCAGGTGATTGGCCCGATGTTCGCAGGTTATAAACCGGAAGACTCCGGGCTGGACATCGGCGACAGCGCCATCACCGAAACCTACGGCATCGGCGGCTTTGCGATGGCGACGGCCCCGGCGATTGTTGCCCTGGTGGGCGGCACGGTGGAGGAAGCCATCGACTTCTCCCGTCAGATGCGTGAAATCACCCTCGGCGAAAACCCAAACGTCACCATTCCGCTGCTCTCGTTTATGGGTATTCCGACCGCCATCGACATCACCAAAGTCGCAGGCAGCGGCATTCTGCCGGTCATTAATACCGCCATTGCCCATAAAGACGCGGGCATTGGCATGATTGGGGCGGGCATCGTTCACCCGCCGTTTAGCTGTTTTGAAAAGGCGCTGTTGACCTTCCGCGATCGCTACTTTTTATAAGGCAAGCATCCATGAAAAACATGAAACTGGAGTGGAAAAGAGGTGACTGGGCGGCCTATTTCGGGTTGATGACCAACAACCTGACCAATTTGCTGACCATGATGGGGCTGCTCATTTTTGTCGTCGGCATCCCGAAGGAGATTGTTTATGGACGCATCGCACCGGCCTTCGGGCTGGCGGTGCTGGTCGCGAGTATTTGCTACGCCTGGTTCGGCATGCAGATGGCGCGCGCCACCGGTCGTACGGATGTGACCGCGCTGCCGTCTGGCCCGAGCGCACCGTCAATTTTTACCGTGACCTTCCTGGTGCTGATGCCGGTTTATCAGCAAACGGGTGACGCGGAGTTCGCGATCCAGATTGGCCTGGTGTGGTGCTTCGTGGAAGCGATGATCCTCGCAGGCGGTTCGTTCCTCGGTGAAACCATCCGCAAGATGATCCCGCGTACCGTGCTGCTGTCGTGCCTCTCTGGCCTTGGCCTGCTGCTGCTGGCGATGAACCCGATGCTCCAGGCGTTCGAAGCGCCGACCGTGTCATTTATCGTGCTGCTGCTGATCTTCATTAACTGGTTTGGCAAAAAGCCGATTTTCGCCCGTATCCCGACCGGCCTGCTGCTGCTGATCGCCGGTACCGCACTGGCGTGGATCTCCGGCCTGCAAAGCCCGGAAGCGATTAAAGCGTCCATGTCATCATTCGGCTTTAACCCGCCGCAGGTGCACGTGGAAGGCTTCCTGCAGGGGCTGCCGCACGCGCTGCCGTATCTGGCGTCTGCCGTACCGCTGGGGCTGGCAAACTACATCTTTGACCTGGAGAACATCGAAAGCGCCCATGCGGCGGGGGATGCGTACCCGACGCGTAAGGTGATGCTGGCGAACGGTCTGGCCTCCATGCTCGGCTGCCTGATGGGTAACCCGTTCCCGGTGACGGTCTACGTCGGCCACCCTGGCTGGAAAGCGATGGGTGCGAGCATCGGCTATACGCTGGCTTCCGGCGTGACCATGTTCATCGTGCCGCTGTTCGGGCTGGGGGCCTTTATGCTCGCCATCATTCCGATGACTGCCATCGTGCCGATTCTGGTGTTTATCGGCGTCGTCACCGCCAACCAGGTGGTAAGGGAAACGCCCAAAGTGGAAGTGCCCGTGATCTTTATCTGTCTGTTCCCGTGGATCGCCAACTGGGCGCTGACCATGATGAACAGCGTGATGGGCGCGGCGGGCACCAGCGCGGCCAAAATCGGTACGGACGTGCTGCACAGCAAAGGGATCTACTACGAGGGATTAGTCCATCTGGGGAACGGCGCACCGCTTGCCAGCATGCTGTGGGGCTGTATCGCCATCTTTGCCATCATCAACAAACCGCTGCGGGGTGCTGTTGCGGCGGCCGTCGGTGCGTTGCTGGCGCTGTTCGGCGTGATCCACGCCCCGGTGGTGGGCTTCGCCGAAGGCAGTTCGCTGATGTTCGTCACCGCGTATCTGATGATGGGCGGCATGTTTGTGGTGAAGCATGTGCTGGATATCTCTGTTAATCCCCCTCTCCCTGTGGGAGAGGGCCGGGGTGAGGGCACCAGAACGCACCTTCTAAAGGAAACAAAATGAAAGAGCTTATGGTCGTCGCCATTGGCGGCAATAGCATTATCAAAGACAACGCCAGCCAGTCGGTTGAGCATCAGGTGCAGGCGGTAAAAGCGGTGGCAGAGTCGGTGCTGGAGATGCTGGCATCCGACTATGACATCGTGCTCACCCACGGCAACGGCCCCCAGGTGGGGCTGGATCTGCGCCGCGCCGAAATCGCCCACGAGCGGGAAGGACTGCCGTTAACGCCGCTGGCGAACTGCGTCGCCGATACCCAGGGCGGCATCGGCTACCTGATCCAGCAGGCGCTCAACAATTGCCTGGCCGCACGCGGGGAGCAAAAAGCGGTCACGGTCGTCACGCAGGTGGAGGTGGATAAAAACGATCCCGGCTTTACGCATCCAACGAAACCGATCGGCGCGTTTTTCAGCGAGGCGCAGCGCGATGAGCTGCAGCGCACACACCCGGACTGGCGTTTTGTTGAGGACTCCGGTCGTGGCTATCGCCGCGTGGTGGCTTCACCCCAGCCGCTGCGGATTGTCGAGGCGGATGCCATTAAGACGCTGACGCAAAAAGGATACGTGGTGATCGGCGCGGGCGGCGGCGGGATCCCGGTCGTGCGCGGTGAGCAGGGGGATTACCAGAGCGTCGACGCGGTGATTGATAAAGATCTCTCCACCGCGCTGCTGGCGCGCGAGATCGGTGCCGACGTGCTGGTGATCACCACCGGCGTGGAAAAGGTGTGCGTTAACTTCGGCAAGCCAGACCAGCAGGCGCTGGACACCGTCAATGTGGCGCAGATGACGCGCTACAGGGAGGAAGGCCACTTCCCGGCGGGCAGCATGCTCCCCAAAATCGTCGCTTCGCTGGAGTTTTTACACCACGGCGGCAGGCGGGTGATCATCACCTCGCCGGACTGCCTGCCCGCCGCGCTGCGCGGGGAAACCGGCACCCATATTGTTAATGAAGGAAAATAAGATGAGTGAAAATAAAAGCCGCCGCGAGTTCATCAGCCAGAGCGGTAAAATGGTCACCGCCTGTGCGCTGTTTGGCGCGAGCGGATCCGTCGCGTATGCTGCGGATACCGCAAAACCCGCCTGCGAGACCGGTAAACCGATGAACATCACTGCGAAACATTACTATCTGGACAACGTGCTGCTCGAAGCCGGGTTTAATTTCGACGGCAGCGTGGCAACAGGCACTCGCACCGAGCTGAAAACGCTGGAGATTAAGGACGGAAAAATTGTCGCCCTGCGCGATAACAACAGCCACGCCGACGCCACGCTGCCGCACTATGATGCGGGCGGCAAGCTGATGCTCCCGGCGATGCGCGACATGCACATCCACCTCGATAAAACCTTTTACGGCGGCCCGTGGCGCGCCCTGAACCGTCCGGCGGGTACCACCATTCAGGACATGATCCGCCTTGAGCAGAAGCTGCTGCCGGAGCTACAGCCCTACACCCAGGAACGTGCGGAAAAGCTGATCGACCTGATCCAGTCGAAAGGCTCCACCATCGCCCGCAGCCACTGCAACATAGAACCGGTTTCCGGCCTGAAAAACCTGGAAAATTTGCAGGCGGTGCTGGCGCGCCGCAAAGCTGGTTTTGACTGCGAAATCGTCGCCTTCCCGCAGCACGGTCTGCTGCTGTCGAATTCCGAAAAGCTGATGCGCGAGGCGATGCAGGCGGGGGCGCACTACGTGGGCGGGCTGGACCCAACCAACGTCGACGGCGCCATGGAGAAATCCCTCGATACCATGTTCCAGATTGCGCTGGATTACGACAAAGGGGTGGACATTCACCTGCACGAAACCAGCCCGGCAGGCGTGGCGGCGGTGAATTACATGGTCGAAACCGTGGAGAAAACGCCGGAGCTGAAGGGCAAGCTGACCATCAGCCACGCCTTCGCGCTGGCGACGCTCAACGAGCAGCAGGTGGATGAGATCGCCACCCGCATGGCGGCGCAGCAGGTGATCATCGCCTCCACCGTGCCGATTGGCACCCTGCATATGCCGCTGAAGCAGCTGCGTGAGAAAGGCGTGTTTGTGATGACGGGGACCGACAGCGTGATCGACCACTGGTCGCCGTACGGTCTGGGAGACATGCTGGAAAAAGCGAATCTTTACGCTCAGCTCTACATCCGCCCCAACGAGCAGACGCTCTCCCGCGCGCTCGGTATCGCCACCGGCGACGTGCTGCCGCTAAACGACAAAGGCGAGCGCGTGTGGCCAAAAGCGCAGGACGACGCCAGCTTTGTGCTGGTGGAGGCCTCCTGCTCCGCCGAGGCCGTGGCGCGCATTTCTCCGCGCACCGCAACGTTCCATAAGGGCAATCTGGTCTGGGGCTCGGTAGACTAATGTGGTGCCGGGTGGCGCTGCGCTTACCCGGCCTACGGTTCGGAGATTTTGTAGGTCGGGTAAGGCGAAGCCGCCACCCGACAATGCAGTATACTGCTATGCACATTCTTAAAGAGGGATCTGCCATGGCACAAAACATCTACGACAATCCGGCATTTTTCCAAGGCTACGCCCAGCTTCCACGCTCGGTACAGGGTCTGGACGGTGCGCCGGAGTGGCCTGCGCTTAAGGCCATGCTGCCGGATTTAACCGGCAAATCGGTTGTCGATCTCGGCTGCGGCTATGGCTGGTTCTGCCGCGCGGCGCGCGAGCTGGGCGCTACTGACGTCACGGGGGTCGATATCTCCGAAAAGATGCTCGCCCGCGCAGCGGAGCTTACCGCTGACCCACAGATTCACTATCAGCGTAGCGATCTGGAATCTCTCAAGCTCAACGAGAACAGCCTCGATCTGGTCTATAGTTCGCTGGCGCTGCACTACCTGCCGGAGCTGGATACGTTATTCGCCAGGGTTCAGCGCGCGCTCAAACCCGGCGGCAGCCTGGTCTTTTCGATGGAGCACCCGATATACACCTGCGCCACCCGTCAGGGCTGGCTGACTGACGACAGCGGCGAGCGGTTCTGGGGCGTGAACCATTATCAGGACGAAGGCAAGCGCGTCAGCAACTGGCTGGCGGACGGAGTGGTTAAATACCACCGCACGCTGGGCACCACGCTTAACGCGCTGATCAAGGCCGGATTAACGATAAGCGAAGTCAATGAGTGGGGGCCAGCGCAGGCGCAGATTGACGCCTGGCCCGCACTGGCCGAAGAGGCAGAGCGCCCGATGCTGGTGCTGATCGCCGCCCGTAAGGCTTAATAACCCACCTTATACACCCGCCCGCTCTGCACGCCTTCCACGCTGCGGCGGTAGGCCTGCGCCACGGTCGCGGCGGGAACGCTCTCAAAGCCTGGGAAGAAGCCGTCGTACGTTTCGACGGATTCGGTGAGTACCGTTGGGCTAATCAGGTTGATGCGGATCCCACGCGGCAGTTCGCAGGCTGCGGCGCGGACAAACCCTTCCAGCGCCGCATTTACCGTGGTGGCATTTACGCCCTGCGCAATCGGCTCGTGCGCCACAATTCCGCTTATCAGCGTGATCGAGCCGCCTTCGTTCAGATAATGCTGGCCGGTCAGCGCCAGACGCACCTGCCCGAGCAGTTTATCCTGCAGGCCCTGATTGAAGTCACTGTCTTTCATGGTCGCGAGCGGGCCAAAGTGCAGGCCGCCGCTGGCGGACACAATGGCATCCACCGGGCCGATTTTCTCAAACATCGCCTGCACGCTCGCCTGCGAGGTGATATCCACCTGATAGTCGCCCTGCGTGCGGCCGACGCGGATCACCTCGTGACGACGACCCAACTCTTCTGTTACTGCGCGACCGACCGTACCGCTGGCACCAATAATGACGATTTTCATAGCAGACTCCTTAGGTTGTGAGCCTTCATTCTTTAATAAAACAAAAGTCAGATAAACTGGGATAAAGTTAGAAGATTGCTAACCAGGAGTTTGGAATATGGATAAGCTTCGCAGCATGGAGACGTTTATTGCCGTGGTTGAAAGCGGCAGTTTTACCGGTGCGGCGGCACGGCTGGAGATGTCGGCGGTGATGGTGGGGAAGTACGTTGCGCTGCTGGAATCACAGCTTGGTACCCGCCTGCTGGAGCGTAACACGCGACGCCAAAGCCTGACCGACGCTGGACGGGTCTATTTTGACGAGGCGAAGCGGGTGCTGGAGCAGGTCGCGATTGCCGAGAGCGCGGTGGAACGCCTGCGTGCCGCACCGTCTGGCACCCTGCGAGTGACGGCGCCCACCTCGTTTGGCGGCAGTGCGATCGCGCCGCTCACGGCCTCTTTTTTACAACGCTATCCGGAGGTGCGCATTGAGCTGGATCTGACCAACCGGATGGTGGATCTGGTGGAGGAGGGTATCGATCTGGCCATTCGTATTGGCGATATTCACAACGACGATCTGGTGGCGAAATACCTCTGTCCTTACCGGATGGTGATCTGCGCCGCGCCGGACTATCTGGCGCGCTACGGTACGCCGCAAACGCCTGCCGATCTGGTGGATCATCTCTGTCTGTCCCACAGCGTGTGGACCGCACGCAACGAGTGGCGGCTGCCGGGTGTCGAAGGTGAAGTGCGCTGGAAGCGGGATGCGGTTTTAAGATGCAACGACGGTTACGGGCTGCGGATGGCCGCAAGAGCCGGGGCGGGGCTGCTGCTGCAGCCGGAAGTGCTGGTGGCGGAAGAGCTGGAAAGCGGCAGGCTGGTGCGGGTGCTGGAGGAGTATATTCCGGCGCCGAGACCCGTGCATTTACTGTGGCGCCAGGATTTACGACCGCTCCCTAAGCTTACGGAATTTATCGCCCATATTCTGCTAAGATTGGGCACACTATAAAAAAAGAAGGTAAGCAAAGAATGTCTGTGAATAAACTCGCCAGCAGCGCGCAGGGCCTGCAATCATCTGCCATCCGTGAATTATTAAAACATAGCAAAATGGCAGGCGTCATTTCGCTGGGTGGGGGTATTCCTAACCCAGCCTTGTTCGATCACGAAGGCCTGAAAATTGCCGCTGATGCCGTATTATCACAGCATTTTGGAGAGGCCTTTCAGTATGGTCTGACCGAAGGTGTGCCAGGGCTGCGTGAAGAAATTCAGCATATTTGTGAAGGGCGCGGGATCCGCTGCAAGGCGGATGATGTAGTCGTGACCTCCGGTTCACAGCAATCGCTCGACGTGCTGGCGCGTGCATTAATTAATCCGGGCGATACCGTTGTGGTTGAGCGTCCAACCTATCTGGCGGCACTGCAGGTATTTGGCCTGGCGCAGGCAAATTTTGAATCCGTTGGCACCGATGGCGACGGAATGAACGTCGACGAACTCGAAGCACTGGTGGCAAATAAGCCGATTAAAGCGGTTTATATTGTCCCGACATTTGGCAACCCTGGTGGGGTAACCCTTTCTGAGGCGCGTCGTAAACAGCTGGTGGAATTATCGAAGCGCTATGACTTCGTCATTATTGAAGACGATCCGTACAGCGAAATTAATTATACCGATGAAGTCTTCCGCCCGTTAATTGCCCATGCCAAAGATATCGGCAATGAGGAGAACGTGGTGTATACCTCAACCTTCTCTAAAATTCTCGCGCCGGGGACTCGCGTAGGCTGGGTGCTGGTGCCGGAATGGCTGAAGCGCGCGGTAGTGAACCTTAAGCAAACCACCGATCTGCACACCAGCACGCTGTCGCAGCTGATGACGTATGAGTACCTGAAAACCGGTCGTCTGCCCGATCAGATTAAAATGATCCGCGAAGCCTATCGCCAGAAATACCAGACGTTTGCAACAGAACTGGAGGCCGAGCTGGGCGAAGTGATGTCGTTCCACAAGCCGAAGGGCGGCATGTTCCTGTGGGCGAGAATGAATAATGGTAGTAATACCACCCGCTGGCTTGAAAAAACGTTAAGCAACGGCGTAGTATTTGTGCCTGGCGAGTTTTTCTACTGCAATGAGCCAGACTCAACGACGCTGCGTATGTCATTTGTGACGCCAACGGATGAAGATCTGAAAGAGGCGGTTCAACGCCTGAAAAAATCGCTCTAAAAGACCTGCGCATAATGGCATTCCTGCCGTTATGCGCAATACGCGTTCAGGGCGGCACGGGCCGCTATCGTCCATGGTGAGTTCCATGTTTGAATTTCTGATCGGTGTCGTTACGCACACGCCCGTCTGGGTGTGGGTGCTGTTTATCTTCCTCATCTCTCGCGGCATTAAAGCCCGCAGACCCGCCACCGTTACGCTGGAGAGGCTTGCCATCATTCCGGCGATCTTTCTTATCTGGGATATTTACGATCTGGTGGTCTACCGCACGCTAACCCCCGGGACTGTCGCATTGTGGACGGCTGGGATCCTTGCCGGGGCCGCGCTGGGGTATTTCCTGATTAAGCAGGCGGTTATCACCCGCGCAGATGCGCCGCGCACCCTTTTCCGCCAGGCAGACTACACCGCGCTGCCGTTTATGATGCTGGCGTTTGGGGTGAAGTACGTGCTGGGCGTGATGAGCGCGGTCTCTCCCCAGACGATGCAGCAGCCCGCCATGAGCGCGCTGGCGATCGTTTCCGGCGGCGTGTTTGCCGGCGTGTTTATCGGGAAGTTTGCGCGCTATGTTGGGGTGTATAACCGCGCCACCCCGCGCCCGGCGGAGTGAGATCTCCGCGCCGGTTCGGGTCAGGCAACGTCCGGCTGGCCAGATTTTCGCTTAGCCATCACTTCCACAACAGTCTTTATACGGCTCAACTCCTCCTGCGTCCTGGAGTTAGATTGCGCTTCCCAGATATCGACGTTCAGTTGTAAGTTCAGCCAAAATTCAATAGTGGTATCAAAGGCTTTTGCCAGTTTGATCGCCATATCGGCAGTAAGCTTGCGATTATTATTGACCAGCGCGCTGATGGTGTTGCGGTGAACATTGAGCATCTCCGCCAGATCGCTGATTTTCAGATTGAGCGGTTCAAGATACTCATACTGCAACACGTCGCCCGGCGTGGTGGGTTTGCGGAGTGCCTGTTGAAGTGTCATAGGTGATGCCTCATTTGTGTTGCGTGTACTTGTGTGGAGAGAGGTAGAGATCTTCTGCTTTACCCTCTGTCCAGCGAAATACGAGCCTGTATTGCCTGTTTACCCGGATTGAGGAATATCCCTTCAACGGAGGATTCAATGCTTCATACATATTGCCCGGTGGCGATCGCAAATCCCCGTGCGAGGTTGCTGCCTTGATGATATCGAGCTTTCTCGCAAGCGCTGTTTCCAGATTTGAAGGAATAACATTGCTCGATCTGCCGTAAAGAAAAAAATCCTCAAGCCATTGATCCCGAAAATGATTAATCATAATGCTGGTGAGCTCCAGTCCATGAAGCTGAGTGAATGATAATGCACCCCTGCACTGTGCGCAAGTGCGTTTCTGTCTGCGGTTAATATTACCTGGGCAATGGCTGAAGGGAAGTGGGATGCATGACTAAAGGTTAATTCTCCGGGGTGGGTTCCAATTCTGGCGTGCGGTTTAATACCCGGCGGCGCTGCGCTAGCACGGGCCTACGGGAATGTAGGCCGGGTAAGGCGAAGCCGCCACCCGGCGATTGACTACCGCTCCCGCAGCGCCTCCTTCGCTCGGTTAAATGGCTTGATCAGATAATCCAGCACCGTTTTCTCTCCGGTCTTAATGTCCACCGTCGCAATCATCCCCGGCACAATCGAAAAGTGCCTGCCCGCCTTATTCACCAGATAATCCTGGCTGGTGCGGATGAACACCCGGTAATAGAACACTTCCGGCTTGGCTTCGTCCTGGATGGTGTCCGGGGATATCGTCTCCACCACCCCGTGCAGCCCGCCGTAAATGGCGTAATCGTAGGCGGTGATTTTGACCAGCGCCTCCTGGTTCGGGTGGATAAAGGCGATATCGCGCGGCGACAAGCGGGTTTCAATTAGCAGGTGATCGTCCACCGGCACAATCTCCATCAGCTCGCCGTTGGGCGGGATGACGCCACCGATGGTGGTGACCTTGATGTTTTTCACGATCCCGCGCACCGGGGATTTTACCGTCA
This sequence comes from Enterobacter asburiae, assembly GCF_008080435.1. GTDB lineage: Bacteria > Pseudomonadota > Gammaproteobacteria > Enterobacterales > Enterobacteriaceae > Enterobacter > Enterobacter asburiae_C. Next base: position 36,676 of record NZ_VRKN01000021.1, read on the forward strand.
GACGGGTGACAGAATCCTGGCGGCCCTTGAGGATCGCCGAAACCATATCCACCTCCGCGTTGGCTTTGGATAACGCCTCCCGGGCCTGGACGTAATACTGCGAGCGCACGTCGGTGAGCTTCAGCTCCAGGTCACTTTTCTGCCGCTGCAGGCGCAGTACCTCCACGTGGCTGGCGGCACCGGTTTTGACCAGCCTTTGGGTGATGGCCAGCTCCTTATTGGCGAGGTCTAACGCGGCGCGCAGCTCCCGCTGGGTATCCTCCAGCTGCGCGCGGCGGGAGTTGTACAGCCGCGTTTCGTCAGCAATCAGACTCGGCCATTTTGCCAGCGAAGGGGGGAACTTGAGCGGGAGATCGTTCACCTCGGCGTACAGGCGGGCGCTGGAGGCCAGTGAAGCCCGGTAGCGCGCCGCGCTTTCGCCGACGTTCGATTCGGAACGCGTCGGATCAAGCCGCGCCAGCACCTGCCCGGCCTGCACCTGATCCCCTTCGTGGACGTTCAGCTCGGTGAGGATCCCGCCGTCGAGAGACTGTAAGACCTGTTCGCGCGAGCTGGGGATCACTTTACCCGAGCCGGTTGACACCTCATCCAGCACGCCAAACCATGCCCAGACGCCCAGCACCACAAACATCAGCAGCGAGAAGATCACGATCCGGCGCGCGCCGGTGTAGCCGCTTTCGGAGTCGAGGGCGTTATCCAGATCGTCCATTGCCGCCACGTCACGCTGACTGATTTTCATTTTTCCACTCCCGTCCGGTTGCTGCCTGCTGCTGTTGCTGCTGCATACGGCTGTTGTTCAGCGCCTGGGCTTTTGGCGCGTCCATCACCAACATCCCCTCTTTCAACACCACTACGCGCTCTACCAGTTCCAGCACCGGTACGCGATGCGTGGCGACAATCAGGGTGCGGTGCCCGAGCCAGTCGCCCAGACGCTGGATGAATTCCCGCTCGGTGTGCTCGTCCAGCGAGGCGGTGGGTTCATCCATCAGCACAATATTCGGATCGCGCAGGAGCATCCGCGCCAGCAGAATCGACTGGCGTTGACCGCCGGATAATCCCACACCGTTTTCCATGATCGGGTAATCCAGCCCTTTGGGGAGCTTCTGCACAAAGCCAGCCGCGCCGGTCATCTCCAGCGCCTCGAAAATCTCTTCATCGGTGGCGCGAGGCATGCCAAGGGTGATGTTTTCGCGCAGGGTGCCGTAAAACAGCCGCGCGTTCTGGGTCATAAAGCCGACGTTGCGTCGGACGTCGGCGACGTCGAGATGCGGCAGGCTGAAGTTATCAAGCCGCAGCTCGCCGGCCGCCAGATCCATCCCGCCCGCCATCGCCTGCAGTAGGGTCGATTTGCCCGCGCCGTTGCGCCCCAGAATCGCCACTTTTTCTCCCGGCCTGATCTCCAGCCGGTTAATGCGCAGCGCCATGCGCGGATCGTCCGGCTGATAGCGGAACTGCGCCTGCTCGAAGAGGTAGTGACCGCGCAGCACGTCCTGGCGAATTGGCGTCTCCTCGCGCTGATTTTCGGTGGGAAGCTGCATGATGCTGTCCAGCCCCTCTTTTGCGGCTTTGACCTGCTGCCAGCGCGCCAGCACGCCGCATAGCGTCGCCATCGGGGCGATCATGCGGGAGGCCAGCATCGACGCGGCGACTACCGAGCCGGTGGTCAGGGTGCCGTCGATCACCATCGGGGCACCGACCACAATCACCCCGGCGTAGACCAGGCTCTGAATGGTCATTCCCCAGCTGATCAGGTTCTGCGTCAGCTCGCGGGTGCGCAGGCCGGATTCGGCGGTGATCTGGATATAGCTGTTCCACTGCTGCAAAAAGCGGTTTTCCGCCTGCATCAGCTTGATGTCCTCCAGCCCCTGCACGCTCTCCACCAGCACCGCGTTGCGCAGGGTCGATTCATGGGCCGACTGCTTTGCCAGCTCCGCCAGCTTCTTCTGCAGCAGCAGGCCGGGCAGGACCATGATCACCGCCGCGACCGGGGCGATCCACGCCAGCTGCGGGGCGATGATCGCCAGCACCACCACGAACAGTAAAAAGAAGGGCAGGTCGACAATCGTCGAGATGGTGGACGAGGTCACCATCTCGCGGATCTGCTCCAGCTCGCGCAACTGGGAGATAAAGCTGCCGGTGGAGCGGGGGATCGCGCTGTTGCGCAGCCGCAGCGCGTGGCCGAATACGCGATCCGAAACGCGCATATCCGAGCGCTTGCCCAGCAGATCCATAATGTGCCCGCGCGCCACGCGCAGCACAAAACCAAACAGGGTGGCAATCAGCACCCCGATGGTCAGGACATAAAGCGTCGGATAGGACTGGGCGGGGATCACCCGGTCATAGACCTGCATGGAAAAGACGATCCCGGAGAGCGACAGCACGTTGATAAAGAGGGCGGCCAGCATGACCCAGCTGTAGGGGCGCAGGTCGCGCATCACCAGCCGGTAGAGCCAGTCCGGGCGGTATTTTGAGATATAGGCGTCCACGCGGCTGTCCTTCAGCGCGGCGAGTGGACGCAGGGCAATAACGTGGCGGATTGTGGGCAGCATCGCCGTCATCGACAGCCGGTTGGTGTAGGTCTCATCGTCGAAAAAGCTGACCTCCAGCGTATCGTCTCCGTCGAAATGCTCGATCACGCCGACCCTGCCGTCATTCATCGCCACCACCACCGGCAGACGCCAGCTGTTGATCGCCTGCCGATCGTCGGTAAGGAGCTGAAACGACAGCCCCGCTTCGCGGGCCAACTGGGTAAGGGCGGGTACCATCGGCTTGCCTTTCAGCCACGGCGCACCCGCCAGCAGTGCGCCAGGGGAGCAGGCGACACGGTAGCGCGTAGCGACAAAACCAAAGGCCTGCCCCCACTGCGCCAGCGCCTCATCCGTCATGTTTTCACCTTGCGGGATATCACGCTGCTTCATGGCTGGATCTCCACGGTCTGGATGGTGCGGTTATCAAGATCGAACGCATGACGCAACTGCCCGGTGTTATAGAGGCAGTTGAGCTGCAGCTGGTGCAGCTGACCGAGGGTCTGCTGCTGGGTGAAGCGCGCCTGATAGACCTCCTGCTCGGCGTTGAGCACGTCGAGCAGCGGGCGCGAGCCGAGATCGAGATACTGCTGCTGGTACAGTTCGCGGGTGCGGGCGCTGAGGGCTTCCTGGCGGCTCTGGATTTGCAGCGTACTTTGCAGGCTCATCACCTGGCTGCGGGCTTCCAGCAGTTTCTGGCGGACATCAAGGCGCGTACGCTGAATGGTGGACTGCGCCGCCTCCACCGCGTGTCCGGCAGCGTTACGCCGGGCGGTGAGGCCGCCGCCCTGATAGAGCGGCATCTGCACTTTCACCCATGCGGAATACTGGGTGCGATCCCGCGTTTCGCTCCCCGCATAGCGATCGTTCATGTAGTGACGTACCTCCGGCTCCAGCGAGACGGTTGGCGTCATCTGCGCGTCGGCGTAGTCGAGGTTAGCCTGGGCGACGTTAGCCTGCGCCCAGGCGGCAAGTACCGCGGGCACCAGACGGTCATCCGGCTCGGCGATGTCGCAGCTCCGGCCCAGCGTTTGCGGAAAGTCATTGCTGATCGCGTTCAGGTTGTTCCAGCCGAGAAAGCTCATCAGCGTGGCGCGAGCGCTGTCCAGGCTGGCCTGGTACTGCATCAGCTGGGCGCGCGCGCCTTCGATACGGGCATCGGTCTGCACTACGTCAGAGAGCGACGTGGCCCCTTCGTCGTTACGCTGGCGGGTCAGTGTGCCAATGGAGGAGAGGGCCGCAAGCTGCTCTTTAGCTGTGTCGACCATCTGCTGCAAGGTTTGCACCTGTACCATGGCGATGGCGGTATCGTGGGCGATGGTGTCGATACTCACCAGCACGTTGGCCTGCTGCTGGGCAACGCCGGCGCTCTCGGCGCGCACCTGGCTGGCCACTTTGCCAAAGTCGTAGAGCATTTGTGAAAGAGAGAGCACCAGCGACGGCGTAAAGCCGTTCTGGTCGCCGTCATGGGAATAACCGTTGTCCACGCCGGCATTAATTTGCGGATAGTATTTTGATTTAGCGACGTCCACCTCTTCGCTCTGCTGGTAGAGTTTCCCCACGGCTTCGCTGATAGCCGGGTGCCAGGTGACGGCGCGGTTGACGGCCTCGCTAAGCTGCAATGAACCGGGGGCGGCGTTACCAGCCGCAGGGGCGACGCGGCCATTGAGCGAGGGGAGTTCCTGCGTTTCGCGGAGTTGTCCGGTATTGATGATTGCCGCCGGGTTCGCGCAGAGAGCGGGCACAGATATCAGGCAGCACGAGAGCCACCAGTAAGGCATCTTCATTCCCATGTCATGTCCCTAATAAAAAAGTACAGCTTTATTATTAATACCCGGGCGCTGTGCGCCCGGGTTAGGTACTACAGGTGCTATCAGGTAATGATGTGTTGCTGGTTAACAAGCTCGTCGTAGGTGGTCTGAACGCCATCAAGCGTAACGAGTGTTGTATTAGTGTAGGTGCCCCCCGCACCGTCACGGTCGATGGAGATCACAGTGTTGCTACCGCTTTGTGTGACATGGATATAATTCCCCAACGAGGCGGTATTGCCGTCCCAGCCCACCAGCAGATCGCCGATGTCGATCTTGTCTCCCTGCGCCAGCGAGAAGCCGGTCCAGTGATCGCCCGCGGTGCTGCTGACGTTACCCGCCGTGGCATTCCCCACCGTACTGTTCAGCACCTGGTAAATCAGCGTATCGCCGTAGGCCGTACCGGTAATGGCGTCGTTATGTTCCGAGCTGATGAACTGCGGTGCCATATTGATGGTCAGCGTGGCGGTATCCGTGTTGCCGTTGGCATCGGTCAGGGTGTAGTTGAAGGTCTCCTTCGACGTCATGGTTGAGAGCGATACCCCACTGTTGAGGGTATAGGTGTAATGACCGTCTGCGCCGATCGCCAGGATGCCGTAATGGCCGGTGATGTTCACCGTTGCGCTGCCGGTATAGGGATCCAGCGTGGTGGTCACGCCGTTGTAACCGGTCACGCTCAGACGGGTATCCACCGAGTGCAGCTGATCCAGTACGCCGCCAGAGTCGGTGCCGTCAAAGATATTGCCGTTGACGGTGTGGCTGCCGGTGACGTCGAAATCACTCAGCGAGTAGGTGGTACCGTTTACGCTTGGGGTAATGGTGATGTTCCCCACGCTCAACCCCGGGACGCTACCGGTAAAGTTCAGCGTATAGGTCCCGGCGTTCAGATCCAGCCCGGTCAATAGAACGTCGATACTGCCGCCCAGCAGCGAGCCGCCGCTGAAGGAGCCGCTGCGGATCACACCCGAGCCGTCGCTGATGGACCAGTTCACCGTCAGTCCGCCCAGCGACAGCAGCGAGGCCACGTTAAAGTGCAGCGACGCGTTATGCAGGGCGGTGTTCGGGTCGACCACGAAGGTTCCGCTGCCGGAGCCCTGGGTTGATGAAAAGAGTGCTGTCGTCCAGCTGGCGGTACCCACGGTAGTATCCGAGTAGGCTGACGTGTGGTGCACCGAGGTGAGGTCCATCGTGGTACTGACATCGTTAACGGCATTCATCGCCTGAGCGGTTGGGGTAATGTTAAGCGATGCCGTATCCTTCGAGCCGTCAGGCGCGATAACGGTGTAGACGAAGGTATCCGGCGTGCTGATATGGTCCGCCCCCACGCCGCTTCTCAGGGTATAGGTGTACTGGCCAGACGAATTGATAGTCAGCGTGCCGTATTCCCCCTGAATGTCGGTTGTTCCACTGCTGTTGACCGCCACGCCGTTCACTTCGGTGACCACCGTGCCCACCGGAACAGGGTCATTCGCCAGCACGTCGCCCGTGGTTGTTTCGCTGATACTCGCCACGCTGTAGACATGATCCTGCAGGACGCTCAGCGTGTAGCCCGTCAGGACGGCGATCCCCGATGCGGTATTGAGTAAGAACAGGTACTCCCCGGCAGGCAGATTCAGCGTCAACTGGGATGACGTGCCCCCCAGCAGCGGGGCACGTAGCCAGCCCGACTCGACGCGAACCTGCTCGAAGGTCTGGGTGGCGTTGTTGAATTTATAGACGTACAGATCGAACACCGACGCCAGCGCCACGCCGCCCACGGAGGCCTGGATGGTCATGGTGCGGGTGGTACCTTCCTCCACGTTGTAGATAATCGGGTTGGTCATGTCGTCCAGCAGGTTAAGCCCCAGCGTGTTGCCGAGATTAATGCCCACCACGGTAAAGCCACCCTGAGACGAGGTGCCGTTATTAATTTCACTCACGGTGGTGTCAAAGGTCAGCGAGGCCGTGTCGTCCACCGCCACAATGCCGTTAATTACCGTACCGGCCCCCAGAGACAGCACCAGTTGCGCCGACGCGCTGACGCCGTTATGGGTAATGGTGTAGGTGAAGCTCTCTGTCCGGCCAATGACCGCGGCGCTGGTGTCGGTCAGGTTGTAGGTGTAGCTGCCGTCGCGGTTAATGGTCAGCGTACCGTACTGACCCTGGATCACCGTGCCGTCGGCGTTCACGCTGGTGGTGACGCCCTGACCGTTAGTGACTGCGGAGATAGTGGTGCCGGCCGGAGCGTTGTCGCTGCCGGCGGTCGGGTCCGTATCGAGGATCACGTTACCGTTGAGGCTGGTATCGCCCGTGACCGTACCCGGACCGGTCTCTTTCACCGCCACGTCGAGGCTGGTATAGGAGCCGGTCGCCAGCAGGTTGGTGTTGTAGCTGAGCACGCGATAGTCGCCGTCAGCCAGCCCGGTCAGGTTAAGCGATACGCCGGTTGCGCCGAGGGTCAGGAGATCGGCAAACTGCGGTTGGCCGGTATCCACCACGGTGGTCCAGGCGCCGTTGACGTAATGCTGAACCACCAGCTCCAGGGTGTTGAGCAGAGAGAGCACCGCCCCCGTGGCGTTGGCGTTCACCACGATATCCGCGCTGCCGCCGCTACCCACCGTGAAGTTCACCTGGGCCGTATCATTGCCCAGCAGCGTCAGGACGTTGCCCACGGCGCCGACCAGCAGGAAGCCGTAATCGCTGTACTGACTGTTGGTCACGGTTGCCGTGGTGCTGAGGTTCAGCTCTTCGACGTTATTGCTGGCGGAGAGTGGCACCACCGGCGCAAGGGCGGAGCCCGGCAGCGAGGTGTTGCCTGCGACGTCGGTAGCGGTGATCTGCAGCGTCTGCCCTTCGGTCTGTTTGTTAATGAAGGTGTAGCTGTAGGTGCCGTTGCTGCCCGCAATGGCGGTCACCGTCGAGCCGTCCGCAAGGCGGATAGCGACGGTGCTGCCTGCTTCCGCATTCCCGGTCAGGATGCTACCGTCGGCATTGAAGGTCCCGGTCGGCGCCGTTGGGGCGGTGGTGTCGACGGTAATTGTCGTCACGGCTGACGCCACGCTGGTGTTGCCCGCCGCATCGGTAGCCGTGGCGGTGAAGTTATGCGTTCCTTGCGTCAGCGTGGTGGTGGTCTGCGGCAGGGTCCAGTTGCCGCTGCCATCGGCGGTCACCGTGCCCACCAGCGTGATGCCATCGTAGATCCGGACCGTGGCGTTCGCTTCGGCTGTCCCGTTGAGCGTTGGGCGCGTGTCGTTGGTCGGATTCGTACCGGTCACCGGCCCGGTGACGCTGCCGACATCATCGATTACCGAGCTGATGACCGGTGCGCCCGGCGCGAGGGTATCGACGTTAATCACATACCCGGCGGTGGGCGCGCTGGCGTTGCCCACCGCATCGGTGGCGGTAAAGGTCAACGTGTGCGGACCGTTGCTCAGCGCCGGGGATGGCGTAAAGCTCCACGCCCCGCCGGTCGCCGTCACGCTGCCGATTTGTACGCCGTTATCAAAGATTTTCACCGTGGCCCCGGCTTCCGCCGTGCCGGTGATGGTAGGCTGCGCGTCATTGGTGAACCCGCCGTTCGCAACCGGCGTTGCCGCATTGCCCACGTCATCGAGAATGCTGGTCAGTACCGGCAGCGCAGGCGGCGTGGTGTCCACAGTGAGGCTGAAGCTGGTGGACGACACGCTGGTGTTGCCTGCCGCATCCGTCGCCTGCGCGGTGAAGCTGTGCGCGCCTGCGGTCAGCGTGGTGTTGAGCAAGATACTCCAGCTCCCGCTGCCATCCGCGGTGCCCGTTCCGACAAGCGTTGTTCCCTCATAGATCTTCACGGTGGCAAACGGTTCGCTGGTCCCGACAAGGCGCGGTACGGTGTCGTCGGTTGTTTGTCCGGACGTGAGCGGGCCAGTGATGCTCCCCACGTCGTCTATCGCCTGGCTGATAACCGGCGCGTTCGGTGCTGCGGTATCAACAATTAGGGTAAAGTCCGGCGAGGTCGGGCTGACGTTGCCCGCGGCATCGGTGACCGTGGCGGTCCAGGTATGGCTGCCGTTGGCCAGCGGCGTTGACGGCGTAAAGCTCCATGCGCCGGTACCGTCCGCCTGAACGGTACCGACCGGCTGCCCGTTCTCATAAACGGTGACCGTGGCGTTGGCGGTCGCGGTGCCGTTCAGCGTCGGCGTAGTGTCGTCGGTGCTCTGTCCGGAAGAGAGCGGGGTTTGAATGCTGCCCGCGTTGTCACCCGCGGTCGAAATGACCGGCGCCGACGGCACGCCCGTATCCACCGTCAGGTTAAACGGCGTCGTCGTGCTGCCGGTATTGCCTGCCGCGTCGGTGGCGTTGAAGGTGATAGCGTGTGGCCCGTCGCCCAGATCGGTGCCCGGGGTGAAGGTCCAGCTGCCCTGGGCATTGACCACCGCAGTGCCAATTTCGGTGCCATCAACGATCACGTGCACTGTTGAACCCACGTCGCCCGTGCCGTTGAAGGTTGGACGCGCGTCGTTGGTGCTGTTACCCGACGTGAGCGTCCCGGTGACCGGACCGACATCGTCAATCACGCTGGTCACCGCCGGTACGCCGGGAGCTGCGGTATCAATGGTAAAGGCGAAGACCGATGAGTTAGCCGAGGCGTTGCCTGCTGTATCCGTTGCATACGCGCGCAGGGAGTAGCTGCCGTCACCCAGCGGCGTGGTCGGCGTAAAGGACCAGTTCCCGCTTCCGTCAACGGTCGTTGTACCAATCTGCGTGCCGTTATTCATGATGTGAATAGTGCTGCCCGCCTGTCCGGTGCCGCTAATCGTTGGGGTGTTGTCGTTGGTCACCTGGCCGCTGGTGAGGTTGCCCGTGACGCCGCCAGGGACGTTGTCGTTCACCGTATCAAGCGTCGGAACCGTCGGTGCCGTCAGGTCAACCACCACGCTCCAGGGTGCAGAGACCGCGCTGACGTTGCCCTGCGGGTCGGTCGCCCGGACGGTGAAGCTGTGCGAGCCTTCGCCGAGCGCGGTGTCAGGGGTAAATGTCCATGCGCCGGTGCTGTCAGCCGTCACCACGGCAATCTGTGTGCCGCCGTCGAAAATGGTCACCACGCTGTTTGCGTCCGCTGTCCCTGAAAGGGTTGGCGTGGCGTCGTTCGTTTCGCTGCCGCTGACCACCGTGGTGGCGGCGTTACCGACATTATCCGTGACGTTGGTGATGACCGGCGTGGCGGAAACGGAGTCCACCACGACGGTGAAGCCCGCCGAAGGACCGCTCTGATTCCCCGCCGGGTCTGTCTCACGGATGGTCAGGACGTTATTACCCTCCGCCAGGACGGGCGTGGTGTAGCTCCAGGTGCCGGTATTGCCGATCACCACGCTGTCCAGCAGCACGCCGTTGTTGTAGACAGAGATGGTATCGCCGACTGCGCCGGTGCCGGTGAGGGTCGGCTGGTTGTCGTTGGTGGTCTGGCCGCTGGTCAGCGGGCCGGTGCCCGGACCGACGTCGTCAATTACCGCGCCGATAGTTGGGGTGCCCGGCGCGGTAAGGTCGACGGTGACGCTGGCCACCGGAGAGCGGCCGCTGGTCAGGCCGTTGAGGGTCGCCGTCACCTCAAAGGTGTGTAGCCCCTCGCCAAGCGCGGCTGGCGTATAGCTCCAGTTGCCGCTGCCGTCGGCGGTCACCGTCGTCACGGGCGTTACGCCACCGTCCTGATAGATGGTGATCAGGCTTCCCGCCTGAGCCGTACCGGTGAGGGTTGGCGTGGTGTCGTTAGTGGTTTTGTCCTTCACGTCGCCTGTGATCGGGGCGACGTCATCGTTGATCGCCGTGATAACGGGCACCTGCGGCAGGTCGAGCGGTGAATCGGTAACGATAAAGGACGCGCCAGGGCTGGCATTTCCTGCGGCATCGGTGGCGGTCACGGTCAGCGTGGTGGGATCCAGCTGCGCCGGACTTAGCGCAATGGAGAAGCTGCCATCGCTGGCGGCAACGCCGCTACCAATGACGGTACCACCGCTGTCTTTCACGGTAATGGTACTTCCTGCCTCGGCGTTACCGGTCAGCGGTGTCCCCTCCTGTGTCAGGGCCATGTTGATCGGGTCGGCAGGCGCGGCGGTATCCACCGTCACGCTCAGCGGTGCTGAACTCCCTGACGTGTTACCCGCCGGATCGGTGGAAGAGACGGTGAAGGTATGAGGGCCATCCGGCAGCGTCGTACCGGCGGTCCAGCTCCAGCTGCCGTCCGGCTGTATAGTCACCGGCACGCCCGACGGGGTACCGTCGACGGAGACGATAACGGTGGTGCCGGGTTCGCTGCTCCCGGTAAGGGTCGGCGCACCGTCGCGGGTATAGAGTACGTTGTTGGTCAGTTGGCTGTCTGAGACGGCATTAATCTGCGGTATCTCAGGCGCAACGGTATCGAGCGTGACGGTAAAGACCGAACTCGGCGCGCTGAGGTTACCCGCTGCGTCCACTCCCGCCACGGTAATGTTTAGAGGGCCGTCCGTTTGTTGTGGCAGAGTGAAGGACCACTCGCCAGTACCATTCACTGTAACGCGTCCCAATTCGACGCCGTTGTTGTAGACGATCACTGTCTCACCGATGGCACCGGTGCCGCCGACCGTTGGCGTCGAATCCGTGGTAAAGCCACCATCAGGTGCACCGCCCACGGCGCCAATCACCGGCGTATCCGGCGCCACGGTATCCACGATGATCGTAATCGCTGGCGAAGCGTTAGACTCGTTGCCCGCTTCATCGGTGGCGGTGGCGGTATAAACGTGGCTACCCTCCGCAATGTCGCTACCAGGACGCCAGCTCCAGTTGCCGTTGCTGTCTACCGTGACGGTGCCAACGACGGACGGTATACCGCCGTTGACCGTGTCAGTGATGTTGATTACGTCGTTCGGCGTGCCGGTGCCGCTCAGGACCGGGCGCGGATCGTTGGTGGTTCCGCCATCGGGAACAGGACCGGTGATCTGGGTCACGCTGTCGGTGACGGTCGGTGCCGCAGGCGTAGCTGGCGCATCGGTATCAATGGTGATGGTTACCGGCTGCGATGGGGCGCTTTCGTTGCCCGTGCCGTCCATGTTGGTGACGGTCAGGGTAATGTCATAGGTGCCGTTAGGCAGCGGGGTGGATGGCGTCCAGGTCCAGTTGCCGGTACCGTCCACGATGACATCATCAAGTTTGACGCCGCCGTTGTAGATCGTCACGGTATCGCCCGCCGTGCCGGTACCGCTCAGGGTTGGCGTAGTGTCGCGGGTGGTTTCGCCCGGGTTCAGCGGCGTTTGCGTTGCGCCGCCGTCAGGATTGACGGTAATTGCCGGGATGTCCGGCGTGGCAGGCGCGACGGTATCTACCGTCAATACAAACGGGCTGGAAATGGTGGTATTGCCTGCGGCATCCGTGGCGTGAACCGTCAGGGAATGCGGGCCGTCGGTGAGCGGGGTAACGGGCGTAAAGCTCCAGCCGCCGCTGCCGTTGAGGGTGGCGGTGCCGAGCAGGGTCGCGCCGTCATAGACAGTGATCACCGCATCAGCCGGGGCGGAGCCCTGCAGCAGCGGTTTGGTATCATCCGTGGTATCGCCGCTGCTGAGCGTGCCCTGAACGCCGCCGACGTCATCGGTCACGGTGGCGATGGTTGCCGCCACGGGGGGAGTGGTATCGACGGTCAGGGTGAAGCCGTTTGACGGCAGACTGGTGTTACCCGCCGTGTCGGTGGCAACAACGGTAAAGGTATGAGGCCCGCTGCCAAGAGGCGTCGTGAGGGTATAGGTCCACGCGCCGTTGTTGTCGACCGGGACCGTGACAAGATCGGTGCCATCCAGGCGGATGGTGACGGTTGAACCTGGTTCAGCCGTGCCGTTGAGCGTCGGCGTGGTGTCGTTGGTGCTGTCGTTGGGGTTGAGCGCCCCGACACGCTCCGGCACATCATCCACCACCTGGGTGATGACCGGGGCTGCAGGCGCGACGCTGTCAATCGTCAGAGTCCAGGTGTTGGAGACGCCGCTGGTGTTACCTGCTGCGTCGGTCGCGACGGCGGTCAGGGCGTGGGGACCCTCACCGATCGGCGAGGAAGGCGTAAAGATCCATACACCCAGGCCATTGGCAACGGTCGTACCAATAGCCACACCGTCCACGCGGAGGGTGACCGTCGCGTTTGGTTCGGCGGTACCGCTGAGCGTCGGGGTGGCGTCGTTGGTAGTCTCATTAATATCGAGCGAGCCGGTGCGCCCGGGGACATCGTCCACGACTTGTGAAATCACCGGGGCGTCAGGTGCCGTACCGTCGACGTTAATTGTCCACGGGGCTGATATTCCGCTCTGGTTACCGGCGGGATCCGTTGCCGTTAGCACGTACGTGCCATCGGTCAGCGGTGTGGGCGGTGTAAAGCTCCACAGGCCGGAGGAGGGAACAACCACCGTCCCGAGGACATCGCTGCCGTTAGAAATCGTGATGGTCGAGCCCGCCTCGCCCGTTCCGTTCACGGTCGGCGCCCGGTCGTTGGTAAGCCCGTTCGGGCCTACGGGGCCAGTGGTGGCCTGCACGTCATCAATCACAGACACGATAATTGGCGTCTGCGGTGGGGTAATATCCGGTGACGCCGCGGAGGTTGCTGGCCCCGTGTTGCCTGCCGTGTCGGTGGCGTCAGCGGTCAGGATTTCGCCGTTGAGCTTCGGTGGGGTCAGCGTCAGGCTGAAGTTGCCCTGGCTATCGGCAAC
>NZ_VRKN01000022.1 GCF_008080435.1 Enterobacter asburiae
GCAGCCGGGCAGCACCGAATTACTTCTCAGGCCTGAAGACGCACATCCGGGTAAATTCACCGAAGGCCATCGCAGAATACTGCACCGGAGGTTACAGGAATGGCGGGTCAGAGTGGTAAGAGAACTGGTCTACGGAACCCGTGCTGATGGTAACATTTTAGCTGAAGCAAGAAAGTAACATTAACTGGTGAGGCAACACGGCGGACGGGGTAATTGTCGCCTAATAATCTGAGTCCGGATGTATGACTGCAATCTTACGCGGCTGACTTTTTTAACATGGGTGCCTGGCAAGCAGGGGCGACCACGTATGTTAAATAGGCCGCTTTTTCTTGAATTTATAAGCTATGGGTTATACACTTCAAGCATAAGCCATAGCTTATAGGGATAATGGACATGTGGACGATACTTTTCAGCCAGCGTTTTGACGATTGGTTGAGTGAGCAGGATGAAGCATTACAAGATAAGGTGCTGGCTGACTTGGGTAAACTAAAAGTGTATGGTCCAGAGTTGCCCAGGCCTTATGCTGATACGATTAAAAGCTCCCGATACAAAAATATGAAAGAGCTTCGTGTACAGTATGCAGGGCATCCAATCAGAGCGTTCTACGCCTTTGATCCTATCAGACGAGCCATAATTTTATGCGCCGGTGATAAGAGTAACGACAAGCGATTTTACGACAAGTTGGTGCGTATTGCAGAGGAAGAGTTCGCAGCGCATCTTAACAACCTGGAGAGCAAAAAATGAGAACGTTAGATGAAGTCATCGCTGGCCGCTCCCCGGAGAGCCAGGCCAGAATTAAGGAAATGACCGACGAAATGGTTTTAGAAGTCGGCTTACAGATGATGCGTGAGGAGCTGCAGCTATCACAAAAGCATGTAGCAGAGGTTATGGGCGTTAGCCAGCCTGCAATCACTCAGTTGGAACAGCGCGGGAATGAGCTGAAGCTGGCTACCTTGAAACGCTACATCGAGGCTATGGGAGGAAAGCTAAGCCTCGATGTGGAGCTGCCAACAGGCAAGCGAGTTGCATTTCATATTTAGATTGCCGCACATCTTAAAAGAAGCCCCCTAACGGGTAATGCCGTTCACTTAAGCGGGGCGGCACTGCGTTTCACCGGATTACCGCCCTTGTCCTTCAGGGTCACCGTCATGTCGTCGCCCGACGTGTAGATGGTCTTGCCCACCGTAATGGAAGACTTCACCTGGTTCGGTTCGCCGGGAGTAAGCGTAACGGTGTCGTTGAGCCCACCCACCGTAGTGCCACCGAACTGCGGCAATACAATGTAGGTGCCCGCCAGCGTGCCTTTCAGGGTGGCCGTGTAAATACCCGGTGTACTGCTTTCTGTTACGCTACTGACGGTAACGGTGCCATCCGCTGGCGTGCCGCCATTGCTGTCCTTCACGCTGAAAGACACTTTATCAGTGGCACCGGTGACTGCATTACCGTACGTATCCTTCGCGGTAAAGGTCAGGGTGGACTCTGTACTGCCATCGGCATCAATGCTTTTCGGGTCGGTTTCAAAGGTTGATTTACCCGCGTCCGGCTTACCTGCGACCAGTTCAACAGGGGCGGGGGTAAGCGCCAGTGCCGTACCACCGATGGTCACGCCAATACTGGCGGTACCCGCAGAGGTGCCGGTCAGTTCAGCCGTGTACGTACCGTCATCGTTATCTGTTGGTGTCGAGACGATGGTGACGGTACGAAAAGGTCGTTCAACCTTCCCCTTGGCCCGGGCTGTTGTCAGGGAACCATCCTTACCCGTTGGTACATGTTTCTGCCAGTCGATCTGGAGGGACTGCATCACATTGCGAAAGACGCGGCTTTTGGCCACCGGACCATTATCGAGGTACCGCATGCGGGGTCGTCCCCGGAACGGACAATCAGGGCTGGTCTTTGCTGACATGGCATTAAACAGAAACCGCAGGGCGGATTCGGCATCTTCGCCATACACTCAACGGTATTCCTGCCAGGCCACACCGCTGCGATCATCCACCACGCTGAACAGCATCAGGGTGGGCTCGCCCCGGACAGGGTCAACCCACTCAGGACGGTCGATATGTTTCAGGTCGGAAGGCGACATATCAAACTGTCAGCAGTCATTGCTGTATTCCGCCTGAAACCGGGTGGCCGGGGGCTCCCGCAGCAGTCGGGGCTGGTCGAGACGGTACAGTGAGAGCCAGCTGTTGACCGTGGGCACACTCAGCACACCGGCAGGCGCCCTGACCAGGCCCTGCAGCGTTTCCACGCCATACTCTTCAAGCAACTGTATTGCACGCCCGGTCGATAGATGACGCCCGGCTTTGTTGGTGGTGCGCAGCTTCAGCGCGGCGATCAACTCGCAGTAATATTCCAAGTCCGCGCGGGACATCACCTGCGGGCGGCCATGATCCCGACGGTGAGCCGTGCGGGGGCGGAGTGTGCGATGGAGGGAGCGGTAAACCGTGGTGGTAGAAACGCCGTACAGCTGAGCGATAGTGGCGATCTGAAAGGCCCGTTCAGGACTTTTTGGCGGCAGGGAGTCTGACGGGATGGATTTACGCCGGCTGCTCATAGTTATCCAGCACTCGGTAGACCGATGCCCGTCCGATACCCAGCTGGCGGGCAATAGCCGTGGCGCCTATTTTCTCGTCCACATACAGGCGGTACACCTCGGCAGGATCAATGGACGGTTTGCGGCCACGGTAGACCCCTCGCGCCTTGGCGGCAGCGATGCCTTCTATCTGACGTTCACGACGCTGTTTGGTTTCAAATTCCGCGAATACACCCAGCATATCGAGGAAAGCCTTTTCGGCGGCACTCCGGGTAGGGGGTCGCTTCTGACCTGATTTTGACATAGCGTTCAATGGGTGTTGAGCTTGCACGGATTAATTCATGTTTCTTACCGTTCTGCTCTGTACCGTGAAATATCCAGCTCCTGTTGCCTGTGGACCGGAAATATTTCGCGGCTACCCAGCATCTCCCTTTATTGGGGTGTCGCCTTCGACACCATTGCCAGATCTTTCTCCAGATATGGTGGTCTGCATAGTTGTAAATTTCTTTGGATACTTTGTGTCGGTGATAGTTAGCCCATCCCCGGATCATTGGATTGAGTAACGCAATCAGTCTGACCGTCGTAACCGTTTTGTTTGCTTCTATGGTTGACCTGACTTTCTTCGGGAAGGATTTCAGGTTTTTCTTCGAGGGTTTAATTAATAATTTCCCCTTGTATTTCCTGACGTTCTGCCCTAAAAAGTCAAAACCCTCGTCTATATGTGTGATTGTTGTTTTCTCATCTGAGAGCACCAGACCACGTTCCTGCATGAATACCGTGATTATGGGCAGAACGACGTCTTTCAGCACTTCTTTTGATCTACTGGTACAGATGAAATCATCAGCGAACCTCACATAGTGCACCCTGTTTTTCCTGCCTTCGACTGTGGTCTTGCTGATTGCGGGGTGCTCGTTAAGTATCCGCTCCAGTTTATCAAGACACATGTTGGCAAGTACCGGGGAGCAGGGACTTCCCTGGGGTGTCCCGGTGTGGGTGTTGTTGAGGACGCCTTTCTCCCTATATCCGGATTTCAACCATTTTCTGCGTATTTGCCTGTCCATTGGGATATTTTCAAGCAACCAGTCGTGGCTGATATTATCGAAGCAACCTTTGATATCCCCTTCCAGTATCCACCCCGGCGCTGTTTTGCGGCAGAGACAGTTAAAAACCTGCGCCATTGCGTCGGCGGTACTTCTTCCGGGGCGAAATCCATAACTGTTAGGATCAGCAGTAGTTTCTGCGACGGGATCCAGTGCCAGCAAATAGAGTGCCTGCATAGCCCTGTCTCTCATCGTGGGAATACCCAACGGCCGAAGCTTCCCGTTAGCTTTTGGAATATGTATCCGTCTAAGAGGATTGGGTTTATATCCTTTCCTTATAAGCTGGAATACAGCTTTCCATTTACTGTCGGGGGTGTTCCAGAGTTGTTTATCGACACCGGGTGTTTTACGCCCGCGATTTTCAGTCACTCGCTTAACGGCAAGTACTTTTGCAGAAAACGAGCGGACAAGCATCCGTTGCAGAGATTTGACTCTGCGCCTTTGCTTGTTCAACGTTGCCTTCGCTATCCGTGACTGTAGCTTCCTCACCTTTTGATGGTGGAGTTTCCAGTCTATGGAATGCCAGCCGTCTGGGTGGGGGGCCGCAGGTATCTTTGCCAGCATACTCATCTTGCTTGCCCCCTGTTGGTCGCTTTACAGTAGTTCAAACGATTAAAGACCAGATGGAAGTGGGCCCCCTTTCGGGTGGGGCAAAGTTCGATCCCCTGTCCGGACCATTACAGTGCGGCATTCGCTTTTTCCATCCTCCTGTACCCGCATCACTCACAGCGTCCCTTACGTTTCGCCTGCCAGACAAGGCAGTGATACGGGCTTACCCAGTTCCGCTTAATGTACAAGATCGGGTTAGGCTCTGCCTGTGGACCGGTAGCTTAATACCCATGTATCCGGACGATACAACCGGATAGCCAGCTACATACCTTTTGGTTCAGGCCTTTCAGCATCTTTGGCCTGTTACTAATGACGGTCTTTCTTCGGCAGTTCACGTGTGTTAGCCGTACTGATCAGCCTAGCCCCTTGTCCGGGTGGTGCTCCCAGACATCAGATTTTTCTCGCAAAATCTCTTATCCTTTCGGAAGGGTTCATTATCACCGGGCTCAGAACCCCGCCGTTGCCAGCGACGCACTCCGGCTAGACTACAGTCAATGGGATGACTGGTTTTGTACATATTTTGTCAAAACAATACATTAAGCGACTTCTGGTCGCACGTACCGCATGAGTCTGAACGCCATATGCCTGTCAGGACTGCTCTGGTGCTCAATGAGCGTATAGATGTATCCCTCTCCCTCTGTGGTTTTCAGGGAGTACAGCACGTCGGCAAAACAGGTTCGCAGGTTTTCCTCAATAAAGGAGCCGGACTCCAGCTGCAGGGTGGTCAGGTCACACAGCTGCAGCAGCTCTGCGGGCAGATGCAGGGCCAGAAAATCCCGGGCGGTATCCGTGTGGGTCAGGAAGGTTTTAAACAGCCCGTCGTGGGGAACCGGTGACTTCCCGCCCTTTCCTTTTCTGCCTGACATTCCGCGTCTCCGTTGGTTTACGTGTGCTCATCAGGCAGTATTATACCGGAGCTGAGGTGGCACTGTTGCAAAGATCGTCGCATTGATAAACTTTGCACCCATTTTCATCAGTCACCACGCAACTCATGAACGTATTTAAAGGCCGGGATTTTCAGTGAGACATCACTCTCTGGGCAGAACGCTGGTACTACAAATAGGGTATCAGCTATCGTGAGCTGCAGGAGATGCTGGCCGAATGCGGCGTGAATGTCGATCACACCACCATTTATCGCTGGATTCAGCGTTATGCACCTGAAAGGAAAAAACGGCTGCGCTGGTACTGGCGAAACCCTTCCGGGTTCGGCTCATGGCATCTTGATGAAACTGATATCAACGTTAATGGCCTGTGGGGTTACCTGTACCGGGCCGTTGACAACAGAGGGCGCACCATCGATTTTTATCTCTCCCCGCGCCGTAATACCCGGGCCGCATATCGGAATGGTGGGAACCAACGTGTCAGATAGGCGCAAAAAAGTGACTCCCGGCAGACGTAAGGGCTGCCCTAATTATTCTCCCGGATTTAAACGATGGCTCGTTGCGGCTTTCTGTGAACCTGGGGTGTCGATTGCTAAACTCGCGTCTGAGAATGGCATCACCGCCAGTCTGTAGTTAAAATGGCGCCAGCAGTGCTACCACAGTTCAACACATTGATTTTGACAGGAATTTTAGCATTAACCCTCAGGTTCCAGTGATAAAAATGACGATTTTCATAGATTGTATGGTTAACCTCAGTAATGTCAGACAGATATTCTGACATTACTGAGTAAAGAAAGTTAAGACAAAAATATGATAACTGTTGCTGTCTCATCTGTATCATTGTGAGCTACAAATCTTAACTTATAAACAGCCGTTAAAGGTAAATCCATTGTAGTTAAAGTTGTTTGACTCACCGGAACAATGATTTCACCTGCCTCTTTATATTCACCGTTTTTGGTCGTAACAATTTCACAAACAATTTTAATTGATGCAGCAGGGCCTTGATTTCCAATCAGAGCATGATGGTTGCCCCCCAGAATGATTGGTTCATCGAATACCATTTCGTTACCAATAATCATTGAGCTATGAGCTGGAACAACCGGGATATCTTTAATATCAATAATCATAATTTTACTCCTTTCAAAGGCATTTGAATTTTAAATTAAGCACACAGAGCTCAATCTGAAGTATCAAGATGTCACATCAGGTAATTTTATATGTGATATCTTTTGTTTCTTCTTTTTCAGGCAGACAAATAAATGTGGCCGACACGACAGGAGCAAATTTTTCCACATCACCAAACCAGGCGCCGTTAGAAATTTGTGGCCTGAATGTGAGATATTTATTACCTTTTTTGACCAAAGACAAATCAACTATGCCCTGGATAACGAACTCCTCGCCAGGCTTAACTTCCGGGGGCGTGCTAATTAGCTGGAAAGCCGGGAGCTCTACATCCCCTGTTGGGGCAGGTGGTAAGCCAGTTGTAGTCCACACCTGGGGGGTTGAAAGAGAAAGTGTGTCATCTGATTTATTCGTAAACGTCAGCGACACCTGCAAAGAGCCAGAAAAATCAAAAAGATTAGTGCTATAAGCAGTATATGTACCCGCCGGGTATGAGTAGCTAATTTGTGAAGGACAACTCATGTTTACTCTCCTTTTAAGGACATTGTGATAAGATATCGTTATCTATATGGAAAATATAAAATTAGTCGTTTCTTTTAATTCAATATAACGCCATGCATACATTCACTGCGGACAGAAAAGTGGAGTTACTTACTG
Source organism: Enterobacter asburiae (assembly GCF_008080435.1). Classification (GTDB taxonomy): domain Bacteria; phylum Pseudomonadota; class Gammaproteobacteria; order Enterobacterales; family Enterobacteriaceae; genus Enterobacter; species Enterobacter asburiae_C. The sequence continues at coordinate 6,900 of NZ_VRKN01000022.1, forward strand.
GTGTAAACCAACAATATTATTAAGCACTATCAGAACGGCTAATATTCCTGGCCCGGACTGGATTGTCAGGCTACATCTGTTTTTATATCTTTTATATCTGGTGGAATTGTTTTTTGTTCCTTTTTTCATGGCGAAATCCATCCTGGCGGTAATATTAATCATGACTGTGATCACAAGCGCACTGCAGACAAAGGCCCCGACAGCGCCCTCACCGCTGAAGGCACCGGGTACAAATATACCGATGATTTCCAGTGTGGTATCCGCCCCAACAATCCCCATCACAAACGAAACAAAAAAAGCAACGGGTCTCTGACTGCGGCTAAATCGCTGTTGCGTGAGAATACAGACCATCGCCCCTGAAAGGGAAGACACGATAACTTTCAGGTCAGTATTATCGTAAATGAAAGTCAACATAATTTATGCCTGACAAATATGGATGACAGCCCGTAATGAACGGTTCCGGAAATAAATACCGGATGGCGATACCATCCCTTACGAATGTCCTGAGCAAACCCTAACCATAAAGACAGTTAATTTAAAGTGGTTATTATCGATCGGTCTCCTACCAATAATAGGTGAGATCTATCCTTGTTATGATAATGATCGCCATAACTAATTGTTAGGTGAAATTAATATTTCTACATTATTGTTTTAAATAGTTAATTTCATTTTGCGATTTTGAACCGATAATAATGAAACTTCGGTTTAACATTGCATGCAATGGCAACAGAATATCAATGACCTGAAAATTTATGATGATGTTGATGCCGCATCAGCGGCATGGAGGCGCCAGCTGATGGTGAATATGGCACTGTCGCTGAATGGCGCCGGCGAAGCCGGATACAGTCTGACAGAATACCTTTGCGCTGCTATACCTAACCCCGCTAAAAGCGATACAGAATCTTCTGTGCGCTGTCGGAGTGGTCACGACAAGGCGTAGCCGTAATCGGGGTACGTCACCCACACTTTCCAGCGGCATTACTTAATGCTACGGCGTATCTAGTTACAACATACATTATTAAAAGCGATGTTGTTCCGCCCCGTTGGGCCGGGGGGGGGGCGGAGTTTTTCGGTTAACACGTTTCTCCAGATTCCGTCGATGAGCAAAAGCTGCCTGTATATAAATCGTGTTCCACCCCAGGAATGGAGTATTATTGACGGTACCTCGCAGCGGTATCGCAGCCTGGCGGTAACGAAACATTTCAGGGGAAGAGCGAACATGTCCATAACCATCAGCGTCCTGCTGGAAAACCGACTTAAGCCAGGCTCTAAAAATTTGCTGCGTGCTAAAGCTGGGCTCAGTCTGTTGATACAGGATGAAAATGATTCAGTTCTGTTTGATACCGGACCTGATGATAGCTTCATGCATAACGCAGGTTTAATGGGTGTCGATTTGACAAACCTGACCGCGACTGTACTTTCCCACGGTCACTATGACCATTGTGGCGGTGTTCCGTGGTTACCTGATACATGCCGGATAATATGCCATCCAGTGGTGGCGAGTGAGCGCTACTCTGCAGTAAGGTTTTCAGGCTATACCGCCAGAATAAAAAAATTATCGTTACATAATGATTTTTCACGTTTTCGCATGGAGTACAGCAGTACCCCAGTACATATCGGGGAACGTTTTATGTGGTCGGGAGAAATCCCTGTAGCCAAACCGTGTGCTTACGGTGTTATCGGTCGTAAGAATGCGAAAGCGGATTATGTTAAAGATGAGGGGGTTTTAATCTATAAATCCGACTTTGGGCTGATCATTTTTATCGGTTGTGCTCATCGTGGGCTGATTGATACCGTACGCCACTGCCAGCATATAACCGGGATAAATCATATACATGCCATTTTCGGTGGTTTTCACCTGCGCTGTGCATCACCCCTCAGGCTCTGGAAGGTAAGGCAGTTTCTACACCGACACAAACCCGATAAAATAATGGCTTGTCATTGTACTGGTAAATGGGGGCGCTTGTGGTTGCCGGGACCAGTCTCTCCGGCAACAGGTGATGTTTATGTTATTGGGTAGGGTTTAAATAAACAGCTTTACTATCACGGCACTACTACTGAGCAGTACCATGGCGCCGACGATTGGCACGGTTGCAAAGTTCGTGATGAAGTAGCCTTCAGTTTTAGTGAAAGGCCTTACTACGAGACGACAATAACTCAGTCCGGCAAAACTAGTTGACGTCTAATACCTTACATTTCAAAGACCCGGCTTACCAGATGCATCTCGCGCAGAGGATGCTCAAAATAAAATGATTCGGCCTGACCTTTGCACAGAGCTCGCATCACCCTGTCCCGTATACACCCCGGCGTCGCGCTGATTATCCGTTTCAGCTTACCGTGATCGCATTCAATGGCGTTGTGCCGTTACTTGATCTGTCGGTGTTCAACATCAGGCGGACACCGATCCTCCCGTTTCAGTAACGCCAGCGCGCGACCACAGGTAGGGGGGATTTGCCAGCCTTTCACGTTATTTAAAATCTTCCCGAAAAAACGATATGCCGCTTTACTGTTACGGCACGAGAAAGGATAAAAATAGATGGTCCGGCCTTTGCTCTCAACGGCACGGTACAGATAAGCCCGCCGGCCATTAACTCTGATATCAGTTTCATCGAGATGCCAGGAGCAGAACCTGAAGGGGGTCGTCAGTACCAGCGCAGCCGTTTTTTCCTTTCAGGTGCATAACGCTGGACCCAGCGGTAAATCGTGGAGTGGTCGACATTCACGTTGCGTTCGGCCAGCATCTCCTGCGGTTCACGATCGAGCCAGTACCGGGAAAGTGTTCATTCAGGCAATAATGCTAAACCTGCGCCTGAAGAATGTCAGTCATTTTTGCCAGAACGTCACGGACTTCAGCTTTATCACAGGCCATGAGTACATCCATTGAAAGCACCTCCAGTCGGGGCTCACCCAACTGTTTTGCCAGCAGATCGGCATTGAGCGCCAGCATCCTTCTCCCTTCCTTTGAAGGTTTGTGATGATCATCAAGAAACAGGGACAGCACTTCGTCCCTGACGTCCTCATCCAGTCTGGAAAAATTCCTGTCACGTAAAATATCCAGAGCAAATTTCGTTAAAGAATCCATATTATTTCCTGGTTGTTATTTGCTGTTATGTATTTAAGTGCAGATATTTCTCAGGCGGGTTTAATAAGGTCACTCTCTCCCCGGCGAAAACGGCTACAGGTGTTCTTTGAACCAGGCAACCTGAACATCTGCGACGTGTCTGAAATGTTCGCCTGTATACACATCGTAATGGCGGGCACCGCGCACTTCAAAGAGTTGCTTATCCTTTGCACCAATGGCATCGAACAGGGCTTTCCCCTGCTCAGGCGGGTTGACCGTGTCTTCTCCGGCAATCACCACCAGAGAAGGGCAGGTTACAAGCGAAGCATTGCGGGCCGGCTTATACTGCAGCGTTTCTCTGACCGTCAGGAACGGGATTTTGATGTCCATTTTCGGGTACTGAGCCTTATTTTCCTCAAAGAAAGCTTTTGATTCCACATCGTTCAGCACCCGGGTAATGTTAACAAACATTTCCTTGCCGGTGTTTTTTTGCTTCTCGGCCATTTTATCCAGCGTGGCAAGGAAGGCTTCTTTTTCCGCCACATTCATTTTACCGGTGACAATGTCTTCACCGTCAGCAAATGCAAGCTGGCTGACGATGCAGTTTACCTCCGGAGCTCTGGCTGCCGCACCGAAGACATGACACCCGCCAAACGATGTTCCCCACAACCCAATGCGCTGGGTATCCAGTCCGGGGTGTTCCTTTACCCACCCGATGACGGAAAGGATATCGTCAGTCTGCATGGTAGGGACCAGACGGCCACGCTCTCCTTCACTGTCACCAAACCCCCGATAATCAAATGTGACCGTCGCGAAACCCGCTTGTGTAAAAGCCTCAGCAAACGCAGGCAGGAGGATATCCTGAATGCCACAGAACCCGTGACACAGGACAACCACCGGGAGGTTTGTATTGTTGCCGGCAGGCGTACGCAGCGTCAGTGCAATTCCATCAGAAAGCTTATGTGCAGAAACATTCATCAATATTGGTCCTTTATAGTTACCTGTATACAGGTTAAGCATATGTAATTATTATAAAACAGTATATCAAAAAACCATACTCCAGGTGTGGCTTATTGCTGATGAGTCTCTGCGGTTATGCCGCCATGCGGGTCGTGATCAAGGTACTGTCAGTTGTCGTTCTTAGCCTAAAAGGCTGATGTTAGGAATCATTCACACTTTTTTCGGTATTTCGCGCGAAAAATTTGAAGCTGGAGATTAGGCTACGGTGCTGGGTTTAATGAATTCCCCGTTGCAACCCGTCGAGGGAGCAGGGTGACGTCGTCTTTTTACAACCTGTAGGGTATAACAGCTTATAAGCTGTAAAAAATCAAAAATGATCGCGTGGGAGGCGTTCTGGCGGTTTGATATGTAGATTGTCGCATCAATGACACGACAATTTATTTGACTTCTCCAGACACCAATAAAAAGTTGAGAAATTATTTATAACTGAAATGAATTATTTTTATCATTTTCAGCATATAACTCTTTTCTGAGTTGGTTCAGTAAATCTTTCAGGCTATCCAGTAAAAATGAAGAAAACCCCTCTTTTCCCAGACTTGTTTCATACACTGACGATGGAATAAATCGCTTCATTTCGTTATAGAAGTTGCCCTCTGTGATAATATTGGGAAGTGAGTCAACTCTGGCCAGGATATTTTTCTCAAAACCATCAATTTTATAGTCTTTGATTTTTTGGTTAACCAGATTTACGTCTGTTTTTGCACCTTGTTGCTTTAACCAAAGAAGATCCCACATGTCACGGTATCTGATATAGCGGGTGGTTGCAGGGAATGACACCAGTTTATCGGCCATTACTTCCTCGAGCGTCTCAACCCTTATCAAGGTATCGCTATATCCATCAGGCAACACTGTATAATTACGAACTAACTGCCGCCAGACATGGGTATAAGCAGGAATATTAGCAACTTCAATTTTGATACGTTGTCCGGGAAGATCTTTACGCTCCGGGGCTGTCATAACTGAAATTTGCCACTTATCCACTTTTACTTCTGCATATTCAGGCTCTGCACGTAATTCGTTTGGTTCTTTAACGGTGACTTCAAGCCCGTATCTTTTTCCAAGGTAATCTTCAATACACTCTTTCATTTGTGCTAAATTAGCGGAGCAAAATTCAGTCCCGCCAGCAAAATCAAGGTCTTCACTGAAGCGGTTAGAGCCATAACACAGTCGTAACGAAGTGCCTCCCTGAAAGGTCAGGGATTTAAGTAAACCGGCCTCAGAAAGGCAAAAAAGGATGTCATAATGCAATAACTCTTTTTCTATAACGGGTCGTAAATTAGCCGGCCCCCCCTGGCGAATGGCTTCTTCAACCAGTGCATCAAACGCCACTTGTTTAGACATTTTTCAACTCCCGAGTATCAATCAAATGTGTATTTCGGCCAACCCGATGAAGATCGCGCAGTGCAGTCTCTTTTTTAGCGAATTTAATGGGTGATTTTGTATCTACCGTACCGTTGAGGATATCGCTTACGGACCTTTGTGTATGTGTTAGCTCAATAACTCCCCAGGGAGTTTTAAATTCCCCACCTCTTCCGGTGGTCATCACCGTCAACCTGTCCACTGGGATCTGGGAGATCACGCCATACAGTGAAAGAGCAGACTCAAGGCTGACGTAGTTATACTCGCCCCGGCGGATTGTTCTAACGATATGTTCAAGGATAAAACTGTCTTTTGGCGCACGGTTGTAGACATAGACTCTCTGGGTTGCGCGGGTCAGGATGTTCGTATCGACCAGACGCTTGAGAGATGCCTTCAGTGTTCGCTCTGATTCATCGGAAAATATGTTTTTCAAGTCGTTGAAATGAAATACATATCGCCCCTGATGACTGAACTTATCCAGGGTGTTAATCGCGACCAGTTTATCCATGTAATACCTCTACAGAAAAAACACTTAGAAGTAATCTTAGTGTACACATAGAAAGTTTAGCACGTACATCTCTACAAAAAAGACACTTTGAAGTGTCTTTTTTGTAGAGATGATGTTTTGTAGTATTACACGTATTAAAGTTATACCTGTTACGCACGGAAGCCTAACTTTCCCCGTGAATTCAAAATACCCCTGGTTGAACAGTCGATGCAGCCGGGTGTCAGTGTGGCACAACTGGCCCTGTAAAATAATATTAACGACAACCTGCTGTTCAACTGGCGACGGCTTTACCGGCAGGAACGGCTCGCCACACAGGCGAATACAGCGATACTGCTGCCACTAAAATTTACTGCAGAGACTGAAAATCCGGCTCCATTGCCATCTGTTCAGATAAAAGAGTCTCCCTGTTGCGAGTTAGTTCTGCCTGCCGGCACACTGCGCATCCGGGGAACACTGACGCCAGACTACTGCAGATGCTCACCCGGGAAATGCAGGCGGACACACGGTGATATCACTTCCTACAGGCTCTCACATCTGGCTGGTTGCCAGCGTGACCGATATGCGCAATGGCTTCGTGCGACAGGAAAGTCGTCTGATGTATTGTTATAACAGAAATCTGGATATAACCCGTCATCCCATTGGCAGTAGCCTTGTCATGAAACCGGGTGCGTTCTATCACGCTTCGCAACGACATCCTTCCGGATGATGAATGGCGACAACTGTGGCAGCGGATGTGTTCACGTCTTGCCCCTCAGCTGGCCAGCCGTCTCATGGTTAATACCCTGAAGCTGGCGGCAGAGCGGGAAGACATCTCAGCGGTCGCGAAGGGGCTGAACCAGCTGCTGCCGGAGCCGGGAGAGCCGGATCTGCAGAAGCTGCTCAACTGGCTGGGCGTGAAAGATAAACGCCCGCTGCCGGACGGGAAACTGGTCCAGCACAGCCTGCAGGGTTATGACAACCTGATGCAGAAAAAGGCCTGCAGTGACCGATATCCATACGCCTGAAAGGTTGCTCAGAAGGTTACGTCTGACACGCATGGCCTCCGAGTGGCACAGCCAGGAGAAACGTGCGCTGGCCGAAGGGTGGACCCCTTGAGGCCCTGACACGAAGCCGTGACCAAAAGACGTTCCTGAATAATCTTGCCAAAACCCGCTACACCGGAGGCAACGTTGACTACCTCAGCCGCCGGCACTTCTTGTCTGACTGGTTCGCCACCTCACCGCGTAACGCCCGGGACGTCACGCCAAATATCAGCCCTGATTATGTCGTTGTTGACAAGCAGCTTAACCGCAAACCTGGTGGCAGCGAGTACATCCTTGGTCTGAGTATTCATCCTCGTAAAATAAATTACATTCCAGGAAAAGCCATCAACCAGCAGGTCATGAACTACCTGAAAAACGGGGGATTATATCGGGGTCTACTCTCCGCTTGACGGGCTGGACGTCTCACATGTGGGTATCGTGGTTCGCCACGATGGACAGGTGTGGTTCAGGAATGCCTCCTCGCTGGCTGCAAACAAAAAAGTGGTGGACTCGCCGTTTATGGAATATATGCATTCGATACCGGGCATCGTTGTGTTGCGGGCGGAGTGATCAGGTTATAAATTCAACCATTCATCAACAGCAGTGAAATAATTTTCATCCGTATAATAAATAAAATCAAATTCACAGTTTTAGGATTCAGAGACGAGTAATTTCTCATTGATATTTCAATCAAACCTTAAAGGATAAAAATGAAAACAAATTATAGTGTTAAAAATAAAATCCATAATAATGCAAGAGTTCATGAGAAGAGCACCCCTCTTGCTGATTATGTTTTTCATGATGATTTCGCAAATGGTCTTGAAAATTGGTCTATCGCATCAGGAGACCCAGTAATAGTTGAGTCAACTGGAGAGTATTTTGTTGAGATTAAGCAGGGTGATGTACTTCGCTCCAAAAAATTAGACAATCTGTTCAAAAATACAGGTTTTTTCAGATTTTCTTTTAAAATGAAGAAAGCCGAGCAAAGTAACAAGGGCAATTTCTCAATTTATCTTCCAGGGTTCGAACTTGAGATTATACTAGACAAAAAAACTACAGATACCATCAGCTACGAAAGAATAATTTGTATTCCGGAGATTACTGCAGATACACATTTTATTGCCATTGAACTTTCAAGTAGTGACGGAACTGTTTATTTTGGAGATGTTTCTATAGAAGAAGTAGAGGCAACACGAATAGAGTTATTCGATGGTGATTTAATTAATGAAGACTGGGTGGCCAATCCAAATTTTACCTATAAGATAGGTAATGATACGACAGGTCGCTTTCTGGAAATAACATCAGATTATGAAGTAAAACCATATGTTCCAAATGGTTTGTCAAATTTGCTTACTTTAAAGGAATTATTCGGGTCTTATGATCCCACTGTTGGGGCTTATGGTGTTTCTCTGTATGCTGAAGTGAGTCTTGAGTCTAGCGATATAGAAATTTCAGCTTTTGGCAGAAAAGATGAAGCCTCATATTATTTTAGTCCTTTCGCTAGCTGGGTTAGCAGTAAGGGGCTTCAACATAATTTACACATCGATAGCGGAATGACTTTAATAGAAAACACTCAAGATAATAATGATTTAATTGAATACGGTATTGGAGTATGCACAGATGATGATATCACCTCCCCACTAAAGACTATATATATTAGGAATATTTACATCTACAAAGGCATCGTTGAAAAAGAAGTTACTCTCAGCTCTCAATAATGCTGAGAAATTCAGGGATTTCCATAAACGACTAAGGAAAAGCTGCTGTATTGGTCGATCACATAGATAACAATTATCAGTGTGGTCGGCCAATTGCCAACGTGATCATCTACTCATTTTCACTTTGATGCTTGATGGTTAGGAATTTGGATCGCGGGGTTTCGGGAGTAACGGAATGTACAACGCGGTTAAGAGGCTAGTTTCAGTTGCTATCGCTTTTAAATTATCGAATTCAGGTTATCCGATTAGATAAAATCCACGGAAAACGGCGTATGGCGCGGGAGCACTCCCTGTCGCTACAGGTAAGTCTGTTCATAAAACAAGCTTACCGAATGGAAGGGACTTCCCCTGGATATGCGACTGATTAAATATTGTGCAATCATGGGGTAAACATAGCCCAGAGGGATTCGTTATGACCATCACTACTGTCGGTAGCCAACTGCCGTCAACCCGGCCCTGCGCCAGCATTTCCAGTAACCGCCCCGTGCGCCAGTACTGGACGCTGTGTTTCTGTCGGCACGCCTGCTCACCCAACGCGTTCGCTACCCAGCTTTTTCCGCACCCTGTCGGACCCGTGATCAGCAGGTTTTTCTTGTGGGTGATGTAATGCCCGTTCAGCAGTTCACGCATCTGGTCGGCCCGCAGCCCCCGAGAGACCGGGTAATGCAGCCCCTCCGGGGCTGCCTGATACTTCAGGTTGGCGCTTTTTCTCAGACGTGCCACACGGCCGTTCTCTCTGTTCAGCAACTCGTCATCGACCAGCAGGCCCAGTCGCTCTTCGAACGACAGCTCGTCGTAGGTCTGCGGCGTTTCTCGTTGGCGTATCAGGCTCCCGGCCATTGCCGGGAGCTTAAGTTGGGTCAGTTTATTTAACAGGTTATCGCTCATGCCGTTTGTTCCTCTGTTCGTCAGTTAGTGGTAATAGCCAGGACCGCGCAGGTTTTCGTGCTCCAGCGACGCCGGAGGGTGCTCTTCGCTGTGTCGGGATAGCAGCGGCAGAAGTGGGAGTACCCCATCGCCAGCTCTCCGGCCTGAGCCTTGTATTCCATCCACAGCAGCTGCCGCGTCACGCCGGACTTTCTCATTTCGGTATCGAAGTGGAGCAGGTCGGGTATCACCCGTTCTGACGCCGGCGTGCTTTTAGCCGGGAAGATGAGCTTTTCCAGGGCGTCATGGGATATCGCTTCAGGGAGGGGCCATGGCAGAGAGGTGGCTTTAAAGCGGGCGATAACCTCAAAAACCGTCGATGAGCTGATTTTCATCGTCAGCCCGATACAGCGGTTGGTCAGCTTCTGATCGAACTTGAGCTGAAGGATCTTAAAACAGGTTTCCATGGAACTCCTGGCTTTTCTCTTTTTGGACATCGATGTCTCCATTGGCGTAAAAATCAGCAATGGAGACCGTGTAAGAAAGAGTTAATTCCCGGAGTGATCGGCAGGATGCCAAACCATGATCGGAGATGCGTGCCAAACCGTGATCGATTGTGATGCCAAATCGCGATCGGAGATGCATGCCAAATCATGATCGATTCAGACGCCATTTTGCACTGCGGCCCCGGAAGATAAAGACGTGACCTGACATCGGATCATCTTTCAACGCCGTTTGCACCTTTGCGGCGAGACCGTTGAAGCTGTTGCGCATATCGGTGATACCGGCAACCAGCCAGATTTTTGTCCCTGAAGGTAGTGGGATCACCGTTTGAGCTCCTGTATCAGCAGGTTCAGAAGGTTTTCGCTGACAGCGCCGTTAAGGCGAAGCGTCCCGTGCCGGAAGGTCACTTCACAGCTGATATTGAGTGATTCAGGTGCCGCAGCAGCTACAGAATGTGACCGGGAGGAGTCCGAGGGGACATCTTCGGCATCAAGTGTTATCGGGAGCAGTTCAGGCATGCTGTTTTCTGCTGTTGAAGGAGAGCGAAGTTTTCCTTCACGCCAGTACTGGCGCCACTTGAACAGCAGATTGTCGTTGATCCCATGTTCACGAGCGAGTTGCGCCACGGAGATCTCTGGTCGATGTGAGAGTTCAACCATTTTGATTTTGAATTCAACGGGATAATTAGGGCTTTTTTTACGCACTGCGGTTAATGATTTCATGAATAGCGTCCACCATATTTGGTGTCCACTATCCTCTCAGGAATTTCAGGATCTGCCAGACGGTACTGAAATGACGCTTACACACATTTATGTGGAATAGAAAATCAACACGCTTTCTGCCATCATCTCTGATGGCTTCGCATACATTGTCAGCTATTCAATGAAACCCAGTTTAAATAGAGGCTTACCTGCAAGTGATATCAACTCAGGCTCCTCCGGATAAGACGGAAGAATTGGGAAAAAGACAGAGCCGCCAATTATGCTTCGGCTACGTGAATCTGGCGTGTGCAATCCCCAGATATTCTGATAGGTCATTGGAACTTCCTGTCCGTTAATCGTGGTGTTGCCGATGTACAGCATGATATGCCCTGTAATGTAAATCAACGTGGTGAACGGTTTACCATGCTCCTTAAGATAGTTTATCCGGGGGCCGATATCTTCTTTGCTGAGATCAATCATTCTTGTTGTGGCCTGCACCTGTGCCGCTGAATTTCTGGGAAGGAATATTCCGAACGGCATCAGCAGACTGCGCATCTCAGCCGAGCAGTCATTATAGAAATTATAAATTCCCCATCCATGGGGCCTGCCGCTCATTGATTTCATCAGTGTCGCAATATTACGCGGCGTCATTTCCCAGGGCATGGCGGCGAACTCATCAGACTTCAAGCTGACCCAGCGAATTTGTGCACTACCGTCCCCGTTACTTACGGGCACTGCGGTCAGAAACAAACCTGATGGTTGTTTATTGTCAACAACGGGTAAAAAGTGGGTCTTCCGCAACCTGGGTGGAAGAAAATCAATGAAACTTTTTAGTTAACAAGGATCTAAGCTGTTTTAAGTTATGGATAACGCTATGCCTTCACTTAAGACGCTTTTGCAGCTGCCTTGCGGGTGGCAATCCAGCCGACAAATTGTTAGTCCTGATGGGATAACCATCCATCTTCGAGCCACACGTAAAACAGCACTATGTCCCGAATGCCTTAAGCGCAGCCGCTCTGTCCATAGTTGTCGGCGGCGCCGGATACAGCACCTCCCATGCTCCGGCCGGACGCTCTGGTTAATCTTTGCTGTCCGGCACTGGTACTGCCGTAATCCGTCCTGTTCACGCAAAATCTTTGCGGGATCACTGGCTCCTTTTGCTGGCCCACAGCAGCAGTCTTCAGCGTTACTTCAGAATCTACAGCATCAACTGGGACTCATTGCCGGCGGAGAGGCTGGAAGACGGGCAGCTGTAGCCTCAGGAATGCAGACCAGCCCGGATACGTTGCTGCGCAGAGTGGTTCAGGCTCCGGAGCAGACAGAAAGCCGGACCCGGCATGTCGGTATCGACGAGTGGGCATGGCATCGGGGTCACAGGTACGGCACGCTGATTGTTAACCTCGATACACATCGCCCTCTGGTACTACTGCCCGGTCGGGAGCAGCGCACTCTGGCCGCATGGTTTAAAAAATACCCGGAGATACAGGTCGTTTCACGAGATCGTGGCGGGATCTATGCATTAGCTGCTCGCGATGGTGCACCGCAGGCAGTACAGGTGGCCGATCGCTGGCATCTGTTGAAGAATATCGGCGATGCACTGGAACGCATGATGTACAGACATATGCCATTGATACGACAGGTTGCTACTGAGTTGTCACCCAAAAAACAGTACGCCGAAGCGTCTCTGGCACCAGTCTCAACACTACGTCGCCCTGAGCGCATTAAACAGCAGCGGCGTGACAAACGGTATCAACGCTGGACTGAGGTCGACTCTCTTCATAAAAAAGGTTACGGGATAAGAGAAATATCCCGTATCACCGGACTGTCCCGCGTGACAGTTCGTCGGTGGATACAGTCAAAGGCGTTCCCTGAAATATCAACGAAACCACCAAAGCCCGGGCTTCTTGACTCGTGGCATGAATGGCTGGAAAGACAACGTATAAATGGTAACCATAATGCCCGACAACTATGGCGGGAGATGGTTGACGCTGGTTTTTCCGGGAGCGAAACGACTGTCAGAGATGCTGTGGCTAAGTGGCGTAAGCAGGCTAACGCTCCGGTTGTCGCCCCGACTCAACTTCCTTCTGCATCCCGGGTCAGTCGCTGGTTAATGCCCTGGAGGATGATCAGAGGTGAAGAAAACTATGCGTCGCGCTTCATCGAGTCAATGTGCCAGAAAGAACCGCAACTGAAAATGGCACAACAGCTGTCCCTCGACTTCTGCCGGATGCTGAAAACGAAGAATAAAACACAGTTAAATCAATGGTTCTCTGACGTCAGTCAGAGTGGACTCGTTGACCTTCAGCGCGTTGCTGCCGGGATGGAAGCCGATGCAACAGCAATACACGAAGCGATAGTCAGCAGATGGAGTAACGGTGTTGTCGAGGGCCATGTAAATCGTCTGAAGATGCTGAAACGCCAAATGTATGGCCGGGCAGGGTTCGAGTTACTGAGGCGACGGGTGATGAGTCCTCTGGCATGAAAATCTCCACCCAGGTTGCGGAAGACCCAGTTTTGCACCGTTGGTAACAGTCTGATTTCCGCGAATTGTCCTCAGGTCCGGAAAAGGCCAGCATAATGCACTGGACACTCTACATATGGCGGCTTGTCACGGAAAGTAATACGGGGGCTGGATCGGGACATCAGCCGGTTCTTCAATACCGTGGAACATGACTGGTTGCCCCGGTTTCTACGGCCTTGATCAGGGACGAGCGTATACTGTGGCTGATTAGACAGTGGGCCATGATTGGGGTAAGGGATAAATATGGACGCCGACAGCACTCGCACGTGGGGACAGTGTGCTCACCGATGCTTGCTAACACTTACCTGCACGACAGCTTCGATCTGTGGCGGAACAAACCCCGAAAGCATGCGCAGGAAGACGTAGTGATGGTCAGGCATGCCGATGACGCCGTGCCGGGATTTCAAACACCGTGAACAAGCGCGTCCACCTCTTGGCCATTTTCGGTCAGGGTGCCCAGCACGCCCCGGTTGCTGACCGTGATGTTCGTAGTGTAGCTGTTGTCTGTCGCGGGGCGCTGTGCCGACCTGGGCCAGGTTGCCAGCTTCATCGTAGCTATAAATGCGGGTATAGTTCGTTTATGCAGTGCTGTCGGTTGGAAGGGGAATGGTGATGGACGGTAAGCGGCGGCCCTGCTGATCGGTAGTCTTCAGCGGGCGACAGACATCGGAACGCTGGCCAGGGCTATTGCTGCCTGTCTGCACCAGCCCGGATGGGACGTAATGGCTGACACACTGTCCGCTCAGGTTCAGGCATCCGTATTGCTGGCGACCTGTTCAGTAATACAGATCGGCCGCCCCGACAGTGAGGCATCTTCATACTGAAAGCAGCAAACGGAGCCGGCTGTGCTCACTGCCAGCCAGGTGCGTGAGGCAGCTGAAGTTCACCATCCTGGCGGTGGTACGCGATACCGCGCACGGTCAGGCTGCGGTTGTCGAGCACCATGACTTCGGGAGCTTTACTGAACCGTAATGTGCTCATGGCATTCTCCTGTTTATATTATGCAGTCGATAAGGCTGCAAATAAAATCTTACGGAAATCAGGCGAGTTTCGCCTGAATGGGCCATTTCAGGGCAGGATGGAGCAAGAGGGCTGGTATACAGATTTGATGTGCAGTTATTTAGAACCAAAATCTGCGTTGATTGCGATCCGGAAGGTTTTCAGCCGCTACGTATAGAAGCCTGGTGCGCGGATAACCTTCTGAGAAGCAAAGTGATGCCAAAAAAGAAAGGAGGGGGCAGAATTACCCCGGCACAGTCCCCTGGAGGAATCGCAATTCCGATCACCGCCAATGTTAGCATTTTTTGCCTGTGATACGATAACCGGGTCATTTTTCAGGGATCAGGACAGATGAAGAAGAAATCCGGTACACAAACACCCCATGACGCAGCCTTTCGCCAGTTTCTGGCAAATCCTGATGTTGCACGCGATTTTCTGGAGATACACCTTCCTGCTGGGTTGCAAGCGTTGTGCGACCTGAATACGCTTAAACTGGAGTCTGGCACCTTCGTTGAGGAGGATTTACGTCAGAACGCCAGCGATATTCTCTGGAGCATGAAAACCACATCCGGTGATGACGGTTATATTCACCTGCTACTGGAGCATCAGAGCTCCGCTGATAAAAAAATGGCCTTCCGCCAACTGAGATACGCCGTGGCCGCGATGCAGCGCCATCTCGAGGCGGGCCATAAAAAACTGCCGTTGGTTATCCCGATCATGTTCTATCACGGCAGCCGAAGTCCATACCCAACCAGGTGGCTGGACTGTTTCAGTCATCCGGAACAGGCCGAAAGAGGTGTACTCGAACGGCTTCCCGCTGGTTGATGTCACGGTCATCGATGATGACGAGATAATGAACCACCGATGGATGGCCGCACTGACCCTACTGATGAAACATATCAGACAGCGCGACATGATGGAGCTTCTGGACAGACTGCCGCAGGTTATGGTGGAATGGATTTCTCCCGAACAGGTACACGTTCTGATACACTATATGGTAAATGCAGGCGAAGCACCAGCACCTGAATTTATGCGGGCGCTGGCAGAGCGTCTGCCGCAACATGAGGACGAACTGATGACCATTGCACAACAGCTTGAACAGAAAGGCATCGAAAAGGGCATTCGCCTCGGTGAACAACGTGGCATTGAAATAGGCCGCAACGAAGGTAAACTTGAAGTAGCCCGAACGATGCTACAGAACGGCATTGACCGTAATACCGTCATGAAAATGACCGCTCTGACGGCAGACGACCTGGCGCAGATCCGCCACTGAGTATTCTTTTCTGAAATCCTCTTCCGGTCAGGAAGAAGGCAGGATAACCTCTCTGCTTTCATTCAAAACCCCCTCGTCAGTTCAGAACTGGCTTCTGGACAGATGAAGGGTTAGACAAATCCACCGGACGCGTCAGGCCGGCATCAACAACACTCTATCCGCGCCTTTCAGCATGCTCACCGCTACGGCCACGTCGAGTGCAAACACTTCCCTATAAACTTCCGGGCAGGTTAAGCACGAAACAATAATAGGTCAATAAATAACAAGCCTCTATTTTCTTATTTTACTTCGCCGCATGAGGTTAATATTAAAAATACATTTTAGGCCTGTCTGTCCTGACGCTCTCCCAGAGATCGAACACCTCTGAAAATGAGGTAAGTCTTTCTCCCACAGTCAGCAGAACGTCGGTCTTTCCGTTACCCGAGCTACCGAAGGGTATATGTACGGGGAATTTATCACCTCCCCCTGTTGTTACCGCAAACTGTCTCGACCATGCAATCATTTGCTGTCACATAAAAAGAAGGAACACCACCGCGAACAATCAGTATTTTTATCATGTAACCACCGATGTTATGTTATCAGTTTGCTAAAAATAGCAAGACATGAGTCAATGTGCTTAATAAACTGTGAAACAGTTTCCATTAATTTTTAAAAAATTATCTGAAAATAAAAAATTGTAGTCAAATTTAAGATGCATTCTTCTCCTTCATCAGTTGTTCCAGCCGGCCCAGTGTAAGTGGATAGGACAGCAGATGGCCCTGCAATTGAGTGCACCCTGCGTCAATAAGAAACTGACGTTGCTCATCAGTCTCCACACCTTCTGCAATAACCTGCAGATTCAGCTTATTTCCCATGGTGGATACTGCGCTCACAATCGCTGCTGCATCCGGAAGCTGAGTTGCTGACTGTACAAATGACTTATCAATTTTGACACTGTCAACTATTATATTTTTTAACAAACTAAGGCTGGAATAGCCCGTGCCAAAATCATCCAGAGCGACCCTGATACCCTTTTCACGAAGTATGTTTAACTGCTCCCGACCATGCGTATCAGAATGAATGATGGCGGTTTCTGTCAGCTCAAGTTCAAGTCTTTTGTGGGGGAAGCGTTCACTGTCCAGTATTGCGAGGATTTTTTCTGCAAAATCCTTTTCACTAAGCTGAACTGCCGAGACGTTCACAGAAACAGACAAACCATCCCAGTGCCGTAATTCCCGGCAGGCTTTTCTGAGTATGTATTCACCTAATGGAATAATCAGTCCACACTCCTCAGCCAGGGGGATAAACTGTACTGGCGAAATCCCACCCAGTTCCGGATCATTCCAGCGGGCCAGAACTTCCACCCCGACAATTTCATCAACATCTGGCCTGACAAGTGGCTGGTAAACACATTCCAGTCCATTCTCATTTGCCAGTGTTCTTGTCAGTGCTTTTTCCATCTCTCTCTTTTTTACGAATGCCCTGTCAAGAGCTTCTGAATAGATAAAGTATCCGTTTTTACCGGCCCGCTTGGCTTCATACAAGGCTGTATCTGACTTCCTTAAACATTCACCAGCCACAACATCTGACGAGTCCAGAACAGATATACCTGCTGAAATACTCATGTAAAAAGAAAGCCCGTTCAGGTTAAGCGGGAATCTCATATTTTCAAGGAGTTCAAGACATAACTTCCCGGCATCATCCGAAGAAATTGTCCCCTCTATGAGTAATGCAAATTCATCACCGCCTATTCTGGCGCTGATACAATGTTCAGGTGCCGTTCTCAGAAGCTGACGCGAAAATTCACACAACGCGAGATCGCCTGCGTGATGTCCCCACGTGTCATTGATCGTTTTAAAACTATCGATATCAATTAATATCAGCACGCCCCGATGAGACCCGGACCTGTTATCACAGTTCAAAATACTCTGTAATTTTTCAAAAAAGGCAGCCCGGTTGTAGAGTCCCGTCAGAGGGTCATGATATGCCAGATAACGAATTTGTGCTTCAGACTGTCGTAAAACTGAAACATCATTCAGTGAAATAAGCAGATAAGATTCTGAATGGAGGATAAGTCGGGATATTCTGATGAAAATGTCTCTTAACTGATTGTCTTTCCCCTGAATGCGTTCTTCAAACTCCTGTGACTCTCCTGTTTTCAGCACCATTTTTTCCAGTCTTAGCATTCTGGATACCACCGGGTCCGCCAGGCTGTCCAGCGCTTTCCTGCCGACTAACGCTTCTCTTGATTTTCCGAATAAAGTACAGGCTTTTTCATTTAAGAAAACCAGTCTGAAGTATTTGTCTTTCATAAAAACCGCTTCAGGAAGCGTGTTGAGTACGGACTGGCAAACTTCAAGATTATTGAACATACGCTCCGCCTTTTGCGTAGTATATATCTGATTAAGATTAGCAAAAATTTACCGTAAGATGGGTCCTATATCATAATGAAAGTTATAGATATAAATAATCTTACATCTGCCGACTTTTGGAAAATGCTATTTCATTCAGAGCTGAATATACCCACATTCTCTTTTACCGAAAGCGCGATACATAGCTGCAGGCGCTTACAATCATATACGACCCTGCCAGCCATCAGCCATCAGCCATCAGCCATCAGCCATCAGCCATTCGCGCTCACATTAAATGAGAATAATTATTTCAGTTTAAAATCATAAAGTTGCGAATTGATATCGTATCAGGCACTGTTGCAAATATCCGGTGGTGGTAAATTAATCTCCGTCTCTTGCCGAAGGAACAGCACCTGAACTCATCTAAAGGCCGCCATTTTAATCAGGACATTATTTTGTGGGCGGTACGCTGGTACCGCAAATACCGTAGCTTGTATGTAACAGAGGGGGATGGTTAGCTACCACCACATGAAGCGGAGTGAGCTTGTTTCCCTCCTGGATGTCGAGAACCTTGAGCGTCAGCTAAAGCCCTCAGTTCCCCCTCCACGCCAGCATTAGCATGAGCGGTTGCCAGGAGCGATGACTCTGCATATACAAGAGTAATAGGCGTGATGGTTAAATGAAAGGAGGAAATGGCTATGTTTCAGTTAGGTATTGATGTCAGCACGAAAACCCTGGATTTATGCTGGCTGCGGGAAAATGTAAAAGGCTGGGTGAAAACGCGCAAGCTTAAAAACGACTTAGGTGCTACCAGTGCTGTAATCAACAGGTTCCATAAGCAACACTGCGAACCGGTTGAGGTTCATATCATCGTGGAAGCTTCCAGGGCTTATCACGAATCATTAGCATACGGCCTTCACAAGGCCGGAGTTAGGGTATCGCTTGCCAATCCACACCGTAGCCGAAAATTTCACGAGGTATGGGGATGCTGATGAAAAACGGTCAGATTGATGCTTATATACTCGTCCCACGCCCGTTATTCGTATGACCAACCAACATGCCGTGATCTGCGGTTCTCCTCGTCTGTTTTTCCTGGCACGATTCTTCTGCGCAGTCGCTTTACTGTTTAAAACGGCAAAAGAAAACAACATGGCCCCGTGGGCTCACGCCCGGAACGGGCGCTACGTTCTGATGGCAAAGGTCAAAGTCTGCAGCTGGCTGGCGCCAGCGCGTTCAATGTCCCTACGATAAAGCCGTCGGAGCTTTTCAGGCCGGAATGCCGGTTCGCCGGTGGCGCTCCGTAGTTCCGGGGTGTGTTCCTCCTCATCCCCGCACAGAGATCCCTCTCCCGTTAAGCTCCCCGGCGGAGATGAGGAGGAACACACAGAACGTCAACGTCAAAACCGCCACCAAAGAATCTCACGAAAGATGGGTGAAAAATGTGCTGGCTTCGATTGAGACATTACAGATGAAAGCCAGTAAGGCCCTGTTTGTTTTTCAGCGTCAGCCGGATAAAGATGGTTTGTTTATATCAGCGAATCAGCTGCACGCAGAATTGAGCAAATAAAATATTTATACACGAATTATGATGTAACTTTTCTGGCGTAATACCGAACTGTGAAAGGTGAGGGAAGTTCTGTGAGTGTACTCGCATGTTTCCTACAGCATCATATTTCTCAGGCGATACCACATTCATAGTATTAGCCCTGTACGAAGACTCACCGGCCGGATTAGAACCGGTTCGATATGATAATCCCGACCTGCCTGATCAAAATAATCCACTGTGGCATTGAGAGTGATGACTGATACTCTCACCGAAAATAATGGAATTTTACCATAAGCATTTAATGGGATCATGAAGAAAGGCATTTTTATATAATATCAGACAAGGTGAATATAGCCGAGAAATGCGCGATAAGGTGTTAAGCTAATATGCTTTCCAATGGGTTTTTTTTCACACCCCTCGCAAAATTTAATTTTGCAGGATTAACTCACTAAATCATGAGCTTACCTTGATATTCAGAATGTAATCCAGTGTTTTGCAGCACGGAAAGGCACTGATGCAGTGCCGTAATGTCGCCTGTTTGTGGCTGAGATGTGGCTTTTGCAGTGCTGAATTAGAAAATTCATATAATTACTATGAACACCACACATTGCGGTGCTGTGTGGTGTGTGGCATTGTGGTGCCTGATTTTGGCTATTTAGCACTGTTGTGGTGCTGTGTTTTAATTGACATAGTTTTTTTACAGTGCCGGTATGGTGCTGAAAGGACAAAGGGAAAATAAAGTCATGCCACGGCAGAATGTTTATTTGAAGCAAAAGACGATAGACGGGATTCGACAGATTGTCGATATGCGAAGAGAAGAGGGGGCGACAGCTTCTGATGCCAATATCTCAAGTGTTTGTTCCGAAATGCTGGAACTGGGGATGCGTGTATACCTGAATGCCAGGAATAAAAAGGCGCCTGATGCGGAAGCCGGTGAAGATGTATTTCAAAGCTCTCTTTTTGAAGAAGTTGTAAAATCAAGAATGGCATCACAGGAGATACTGGCGCTGATGTTTTCTTTGCAGGATATAAAATCTGATAGTCGTAACAATTACAATAAATTGGTCGACTCTTTAAAAGAGAAAACAGATTTACGGGTCAAAAAGGTACTCAACAGAGAGTAGGTGTTCCTGTTTATGGGAGCCGGCTAACAATCGTGATAGAATGATTGCTGCGTTTCTGTTTTCAGAAAAACCGCGCAATATATATGATGAATTGGTTTTGTAACGATATCTTTTTGTTGTATATTTTAAATGCAACATAAGGTTATGTTGTAGACAATAAAAACATCACTCACACAGAGGGATTCGACCCCCTCTGCATGAGCTAACCAAAAACCAACTTAGGAGAGTGACCTGCTCCCCGTTGATTAATACATCGCGATGTTAGTAATGTCTTCATAAGCCACATGAGGACATCCCCATGAAGAAGCGATTTTCCGACGAACAGATCATCAGTATTCTCCGCGAGGCAGAAGCCGGGGTTTCGGCCTGGGAACTCTGCCGCAAACATGCCATTTCAGACGCCACCTTCTACACCTGGCGTAAGACGTTCGGCGGCATGGAAGTCCCCAAAGTGAAGCGGCTCAAGTCACTTGAAGAGGAGAACGCTCGTCTCAAGAAGCTGCTCGCTGAAGCCAGGCTGGATAAGGAGGCGTTTCAGGTGGCTCTGGGCCGAAAGTTCTGACGACAGACCAGAAGCGGGAAGCCGTGGAAGTCATGTGTGAGACAACGGGTCTGTCGCCGTGCCTGCAGGCTGGTCGGTCTGTCACTTTCAACCTGCCGTTATTCGGCTCAGCGTCCGGCTGCTGACGCGCAACTGTCTCTACGCATCACAGAGCTGGCACTTGAACACCGCCGGTTTGGTTACCGGCGCATCTGGCAGTTATTGCGCCGGGATGGCCTTCACGTCAACCACAAGCGGGTTTACCGCATCTATCACCTTAACGGTCTGGGTGTAAAACGCAGGCGCCGCCGTAAGGGTCTGGCGACTGAACGGCTTCCGCTTCTTCGCCCGGATGCGCCGAACCTGACATGGTCGATGGATTTTGTCATGGATGCACTTGCCAGCGGCCGCCGGATTAAGTGCCTGACCTGTGTGGATGATTTCACGAAGGAGTGTCTGACGATCACCACCGCTTTCGGGATTTCAGGTGTTCAGGTCGCGCGTATTCTGGACAGCATTGCGCTGTTTCGTGGATATCCTGAGACGATAAGAACCGATCAGGGCCCGGAATTTACCTGCCGCGCGCTGGAGCAATGGGCCTTTGAACATGGTGTTGAGTTGCGCTTAATCCAGCCGGGCAAGCCAACTCAGAACGGATTTATTGAGAGTTTCAACGGTCGCTTTCGGGATGAATGCCTGAACGAGCACTGGTTCAGCGATGTTCTTCATGCCCGGAAAATCATTAATGACTGGCGGCAGGACTATAACGAGTCCAGACCTCATTCATCGCTGAATTACCAGACGCCATCTGAATTTGCAGCAGGCTGGCGAAACGGGAAGCATGAAGAAAAATCAACCGACATTACTAACTGAAGGTTGTATCTAATACTGGGGGCAGGTCACCGGAGTTAACATCCGTTATCGGTCTTTGTGATGATGACGTTTCAGAAGCATCAGTCAGAGATATTGCTCTTATGCATGAGTTTGAATCTCTCGTTATGTCGCAGAATAAGAAGGTTACCATTCTTGTGTGGAATTATTTTACTGACCTCCATGATATAAAGTCTTTTATTCTAAAAATGAAACCCAGGCACTATTCTGTCGGTACTGGAGTTATCATTTATGTTTCAGCTTTGGCTGAGGTTAATACAAAGACGGACTGGTTATCGTTGTTGTTTCCTGGGACTCAAATGAAATCATATGATATTGATTCCATCAATGACAACCATGTTAACCCTCTGTTGCATTTAACTGAAAGCGAATGGGCTATTACGTGGCTAGTTATTTGTGGTTTCTCTCTTAGAAAAATAGCTGCTTTAATTGATATGAAGAGGCAGTCTGTTGATTTGAAAACTAGTCATGCTTATTTGAAACTTGGTGTTTCCAATAGGGAAGAATTATTTAAAAAGGCTCTACGCAATAGGTAGGTGAATTTTATCCCCGCTAAATAGCTGCGCCGAATACCGCTACACTTTTGCAAGCCCATGCCTGCCTCCGGGGAACGGGCTGACGTTTTCCATAAAATGGCGAACTTTTTTCAACATTTGCCACATTGAGCGGCACTGGTGATTGCGCGTTATCGTGTCGTGAAGCGCCTGCCATAACCGCTCAACAAGATTCACCCATGGTGAGTAAACCGGCTGACAAATTACCCTGAACTTCGGATTTTCCTTCAGCCAGCACTGCGTTTCCCGGCTTTTGTGGATAATGTAGTTGTCCACGATGAGCGTGATCGTTTTCGCCCGTCGGTACGTCGACGTCAGGTGTTTCAACAGACTGATAAATAAGACTGAGTTTTTGCTGTTGCCACCCACGTAGCTGACTTTGCCCGTTCCGCTGTGTAACGCACCAACCAGATAGTATTTTTCATTCTGCCCCGGCGTCACCACGCGTTTTTGTTGTCCGCGCAGTTGCCAGTCCGCACCGATTTTGGGATTGAGATGGATATCCACCTCATCTTCATAAAATACCGGATGCTCTGCGCTGCATTCGTCCAGTGCTTTGTGGATTGCCGCCATCTTTTCATCCTTATGCGGGTCACGGATACGGCCCTTCGCCACACAAGCCCTGCAGACGGCAACCAGCGGCGAACGGTTCCGGCATGTAACTGGCAGCCGGTTATCTCATTGATTTTTATTGCCAGAAGTTCTATACTCCAGCGTAAGCGCTGGTAGCCAAAATCGCCGGGAGCATATTTTACCAGCTCACGTAATAACGTGCAGATATGCTCAAAAGGCCAGCGACGGGTTCGTCCGGTAGGTAATGATTTCAGTCCTGCAACACCCGACAACGTGAACCAGTTAATCCAGCGTCCGACGGAGGAACGGGCACAGCAGAGCGTTCCGGCAACATCGCTGACGCAGTCACCCCGATGCAGCATCAGCATGGTAGTCAGCCTGCGGGCATAATTTTTATCGTGCGTTTTATAGATTGCTTTCTGCATCAGGTGTCGTTCGTCACGGGGAATTGGTGCTATGATCGGCATCGCTCAGTCCGGGCTGAGTTCCCTCAAAGTGATCTACTATTCCGCGCAGCTATTTAGATTTGTTGCAGATTCGAATGTCATAAGGCTTGGCTAAGCTCATCTTTGTTAAAGGGCGAGAAGTGGTTTGCTTCCCGCCATTAATTACGTCTCCGCTATCAGTCTACGAACTGGCGGATCAACTCCAGCAGCGCTATTAGCGCTTTAAGAGCAGCGATAGCTTTCTCAATGAAAACTTTCACTCGTTTCTCCATCAAAAGCGGAGTGAGAACTATGCTGCTTACTCATACACTGTCTGTCACAGCATTGCTCAATTGTTAGATAAAGCTTGCCTCCTCCGGTCAGAGTTAACCATCATCGTCCGGAACTGAAAAAACCGACCTCACCAGTCGGTTTTTTACGTCTTAAGTTTACCGGTACGCTATATCTTGTCCCTCCTGGTCTCTATGAGAAATATACCTGCTTGGGTCTCAGATTTTGTTGGTACATCCATGTCAATAGCTTTTTCAAGCCCGACGATTGATGCATATCAATATAAATTGATATTTTTTATTGCATTTTTATTATGCAAGCGCATAAAAATCAAGGTGTTATTTGTCAATATGGTTATTTATCCACGGGGCGACCGCCCCGTTCCCACCTCTTTTATTTTCCTGAATAATGCCCCTGATGTCTCCAACACCAGGGAATCCCATGAGCCAGAAAACACCCGCAGAAGACGAGTTGGTTCGCCCTAAATCCATCGGCGTGCCGCTAACCAAAGCTGACAGCGATAAACTGTCTGGACTTGCCAGGAAAGGCAAACGCTCCCGCCAGCTGGAGGCCACGCTTCGTCTGCATGACCACCTTAAATTATTCTCCAGAATTCCGGACGACTGGGCGGTTGCTCAGGAAGAACTGGAGCGTAACAAAAAAATCACTGCGATCCTCACCGCCAGAGCCAGCACACGACTGACCGAAGTAGCCAGAAAAGCAGATCGTTCCCGAGTGCAGGAGGCCACGATTCGGCTGCACGATCATCTCAGGCGTGTCCCCGAAATCAACGGTGATTACTATGAGATCACCACGTTTTGAAGGGGGCTTTGTTACTAATTGAATTTCAGGAGGTCATGCCGCCATATACTTTTTCCCGTGTAGCACGATGATGGTCCCCTCTCCGGGGACCTCAATAAACAGGTTTCTCGCATTACCCGAATTTTTATTTGTCAAAAATTCGGCGGGCATCCCTTTGCCCAAAATCCGTCGGGTGAGTATCCCCCCACGACAGGTGTGACACCCTGGGGCGGTAGCGTGCCTAAAAGAGTTTGTACAGATAATCCCCCGCAGCTTTTGCCTTGCGGGGGCGTATCTGCCCGAACAACTTAATCGTTAATTAAAGGAAATGATATGGCTGATATTTCAGTGATAAATCAGAGGGCGGACGTTGTCTGCAAGGGGAATAAAAAGGGACTGCTGTCACGCATGGTATCTGCCGTGAAAGCTGTGCCGTCGCTGGTGAATAACCGTACTGCGAAGGCGCTGTTTAAGTATGTTGCGATGCCGCTGGCATTATCTCTGGCGGCGCGCGGCATGGCGCATGCTGAAGACCTGACGGCGGCCGGCAAACAGGATGCGACGGATACCTTTGGTGAAGACTCCACCATGATGTACTACTTCATGATTGCGGAAGTGGTGCTGGTCTTCCTGCTGTACCTCAAATCTCATAACCCGGCGACCTTCCTGCTCATCCCGGTGTTTATCCTGATTACCAAAATCATCTTCTCCATCATTTCTGCCCGTTCCGGGGGCTGATCGGCACGGAGACCAGCCAATGGATGAGGAACGCGCCTCGCGCTTCATGTTTCCTCAGACACTGACAGAGCAGACTCGGCCCATCGGGCTACCGATGGATGAGACAATAGCCCTGTTCGTACCGATGGGATGGGGCTTTTATACCGGTAAGTACGTTACCGGTCTGGTCATCGCCGTTCTGCTCTGGTTCTGTCTGAAGTATTTCAAAAAGGGGAGGGGGACCGACTGGCTGCTCAACGCCTGCTACTGGTACCTCCCGTCTTCACTCTTCAAAGACATGTACAAAGTCATTCCCGATTCGTCATTCCGGCTGTGGCTGCGTTGATGACCAGGAGGTATTTCCATGGACCTGAAGGCAAAGCACCTGTCGGCCCGCTACACATCACTCATCTTTCTGTTGCTTCTGGTGTTCTTTGGTCTGAGTCTTGCCGGCAATCTGGTGGCCTGGTTACGACTCGATACGCTGATTAACAGCCGTGAGGAGACCTATATCCCGATGGGGTTTGATACCCCGTTCACCCTGACGCGCAACCGGATGGATGCGAACTATCTGGAGCAAACCGCCGAGTCACTGGTTTTCCTGCGCTACAACGTGTCGCCGGAATCGGTGAAGGCCAATCACAAAGCGCTGCTGCGCTTCTTTGATAACGAAGAGCGTCCTGCCATGCAGGAAGTGCTGGCCAGCGAAGCGCAGCGCGTTATCGACAATAACGTCACCACGGCCTTTTATCTGTCCGGTTTCGACACCTATCCGGCTTCGGGGATCGTGGATATTCACGGGACGGTACAGCAGTGGATAGGCAATCGTAAGCAGCTGCCGGAAGACAAAACGATCCGGATGGCACTGCGCTATCACCGGGGTATTACCACCATTCAGGATTTCAGGGAGCAGGTGGATGAAAAGAAAAAATAACAGGCATGGCAGGCACCGTCTTGCATTGCTGGCCAGTCTGCTCTGTCTGAGCGGCAGCGTACTGGCAGAGTCGGTGGTCACACTACCGACAAAGATACCGGTTTCGCCGGACAGCCAGGTCCGGGTCGCGCTCAGCAATACCAATCCGAATCTGCTGGTTGTGCTCGGCGATAAGATTATCGCCGTAGACAGCGCGCAGGGCATGTTTCTCAATGACAACAAGGCGCAGGGACAGGCCAACGGCGGCGTACAGCTGATGACAGCCCAGACGGCCCCGTTCACCTTCTATGTCCGCACGGAAGGTGGACTGACCGTTAAACGGGATGGCCGGGTGCTGCAGTTTATCTCCAGCCGTCCGGTACAGCATGATGATGCGCGGCGCTGGGAGCAGTCGCAGCCGTATGTGCGCACTCTGATCTCTGTTCAGCAGGCGGTACTGAGTGGCGGCGTACCGAAAGGGTTTACCGAGGCACCTGTCGTGGCGGCACCGACATTTTCCCTGCCGGGCTGGTTGTCGGTGATGCCTCAACAAATGTGGAGCGGTGGTGGGCTTCGGCTCTATCGTCTGACGGTGCGTAATCGTGGTGCCAGTGCGCTGGCTATACCTGAACGACTGTTTAAGGCACCTGGTGTACGGGCAGTGATGGTGTTTCCGTTCAGTACCACGCTGATGCCCGGCACCGATACGCAGGTGTGGGTCACGGTCAGCAACGACGGGGAGGGGCAAGCTAATGGCTAACATTAACGTGCTGACCCGTCGCAAGCAGATGGCGGTGCTGATCGCCGTGGCGCTGGGATTAAGCGCTATCGGCGGTGTCGCCTGGTATATCGGTGCCCCGTCAAAGGTGTCCCCCGGTAAGGGCCAGGCAAAAAAAACGGTACCGGATATGACCGGCGCGGTGACCTCCAGTACCTTTGGCAAAAAAGTCAGCGATACGGCGGTGGCTGACCTGCAGCATACCGCGAATGAAGCCGATAAAAAGCTGGCCAGCTTCGAGAATCAGCTCAATAAACTCGCAAGTGAAAACAAGTCCTACCGGGACAAAATTCGGTCACAGGATGATGATATCAAACTGCTGCAGACGCAGATTGACGCCATGAACCAGGCGGGGGAAAGCGGCAGTGGTAATGCCACGCCGGGTCCGGGAGCACCCGCCGGCACCCTGCCTGTCGGTGGTGGTTCAGGGGCGGTTCCATCGCCGACCGCCTTTTATCCCGGCGTTCCCGGCAATCAGATGACGGTGAATATCGCCCCACAGCTGAATCAGGGGCTGTCCACCATGAGTATCGATTACGGCGAAAAAAAGGATGATGCGTCAGCGCTTCCGTATATTCCGTCGGGGAGTTTTGTCGGGGCGACGGTGATTGAGGGGGCAGATAGCGACAACGGACGCGGGCGAACTCACTTCGATCTCGTCTATCGAGAACGTACCGCAGGACAGCAGTTTCTCGCCCTGATAGCCCATTTTTAGCGTCAACGTGTCACCCTTGCCCGGATACCACTTATCCAACGCCGCCGACGCGGAAGATGTTGGCCAGATAGTCCAGCTCCAGCAGTTCTTCACCGTCCAGTACCTGCTTGATGTACGTGCAGGTGAAGCTGCTGGAGAACTCAGCGTTCTCATGCTGTTTGAACGTCCCCAGCGGGTTCTTCTTGAACATGATCGTCAGGAAGGTGACCAGCGGGATTTCATCAATCAGCCCCTGTGAGCTGTAGCGCTGTACGCTCGAGCGGCACTGCAGGGCCAGCGATTTATACGGATTTGCAGCAGACAACATGGCGTCACGATAGAAGCTGTTCCACTTGATCTCGCCTTCCATTTTGTCGAAGCCTGCCGGGAGTTCTACCTTGCCCACCATCCCCAGCGCTTTGTGCTCCTGCATTGTCATGGACACGTCAGGGAGTTTGACCTCCTCGGCCCGGCCCAGCAGGTTAGCGCCATCCAGGTAGATGTTGGCATTGGTGATGCGGTTGATCTCAATCTTTGCCATCAGCTATTCCCCTTCAGGGTTAACAGGTATTCCGAGGTGATCTCGGTCTCAAACGTCAGTCGCTCCAGCGGCGGTGGCGGCGTGTATTTGTAGCTCAGTAACAGATGACCGGCGGCCAGCTCCGTCTCTTCGTTACGGGCCGGGTCGAACCAGCATTTAAAGCCCAGCAGCGCACCGTCGCCAATCAGCTTACGGCCATAGGCGTTGACCGACTCCGTCAGCGCATCAATCAGCGCCTGGGTGATGGGCATATCGATGTACTGCTGGCTGAAGTAGCGCAGGGACTCGTTGATAACATCGCCCGTGCGGCGAACGTTCTCAAAGTTGCGCATATGGGTGACCGTTGGCCATGCTGCCGTCCGGTTGCCCCACAAACGCAGGCCGCTGCCGTAGCTGCTGAAGACCGTGGTGATGCCCTGTTCGTTGAGCAGGTTTACTTCGCTCTGCGGGTCGTCAATCATCGCCGACAGCTGGCGCTCCACGCCGGTGATACCCATGATTTCCTGGTTGGATGAAGACCACCAGTAACCCTTATCCAGGTCAACTTTGGCACGCAGCCCGGCAGCACGCTGACTCAGTGGTTCCAGCCGTTCGCTGTTGGTGGCCGCGTCGTACACTTTGACATGCGGATAACACAGACGGACACGATCGGAGCTGGTGTTAAAGTTGATGGTGCCTTCCGGGCCACGTCCCGTCAGCGCCTGTGCAAAGGTGGTGCCAATTGGCGCGTCGATGTAGGTCACCGCCCCCAGCTTTTCAGCCATGGAAATAAGCTCTACTGAAACACTGTTCTGGGTGCAGAACACCGGGGCAATCAGGATTTTGGCGAAGTAGCCAAACAGGTTGAAGCTGTCGTTAAGCAGCTTCATGCCGGTACGGTTGCCCGCCGCGTTAACCGCACCGATGATATCAGCCGGGGTGACTTTAGTCGGGTCAGCATAGTTATAGCTGGCCGTCACGGTTGCGCCCGCCGCAATGCTTTTGCCGAGGCTGGTGATCACGCCGGTCTGCGCATTGAGCGAGTAATCTTCACCCTCGACGTAAGGCTGACCATCGCTGTCCGGTTTCAGCACCAGCTGCGCGACCACCGGATTGACCAGTTGCGCTTTGCCCGTTGCTTTATCGAACGTCACATTTTCATCGGCCACAGCGGTTTTATGTACCGCCGGATCAAGCACGTTAATGACCAGAACGGTGCCTGCGCCGTGGTCGTAGATGGCATCCAGCGCCTGCGGGATGGTAAAGCCGGTGAGCTGACTGCCAAATGCCGCCGCATCCTTCTCAGACAGGCACTGCACCAGCGTATTGACGTCACCCATCGGGGCGGTACCAATCAGGCCAATAACGGCAGACTTCACCGCCTTAACCGGGCGGGCACCGTTTTCCACCTCAATGGTTTCGGCGCCGTGCAGATAGTTAGCTGCCATGGGAGTCCTCCGTTTTCACATCGTTGTCGCCACCGTTCCTGCGCTTTGGTAACTGAGGCGCGGGTGTGCTGGCGGGTTTGGTTTCTTCAGGTACCGGCGTCAGGTGCTTCAGGGCCACCAGAACCGTCACGTACTCATGGTTCTCTGGCAGGGAGACGTTCTTCCCCGGCCAGAGCAGGATTTCGGTTCCGTCGCCCAGCGTGACGCCGCTGGCCGGGCCGGAATAGCGGTATTCTTTCATCACTCGCTTTCCTCATAATTCACTTCGGTTAACAGCGGGCCGGACGGTAAGTCGCTGTCTTCGATAAAGACGCTTTCAGTGGCAAAGTCGAGGGCGTACTGCCACAGCCCCTTGACCTCACCGATAAACACCTCGCGGGTCAGCCAGATACGACGGCGGCAGTTCGGCGGGGTGTAGCCGCCGAGAATGCGGCGTACCACGTCGAGCACATCCACCGCGCCCTGTTTACCGTTGAGCTGGCGGAAGACCACCGTGACGCACAGCTGGATGGTCTGAGGCTGGATCACCGCACCGATATCATTGGGCTTGTCGAAGCGCGAACCGGCATAGCTCACCAGCAGCGCTCCCTTCGGGTGGTTGAGGCGATATTCCGCTGGTTTCTCCGGGAAGTATTCCACCGCCAGCGTCGGGAGTTTCTCCTTCAGGCGGGCGACAACCGCATCAATAACGGGCAGAACATTCATCAGTATTTCTCCAGTAAGCCATCGCGCCCGCCAAAGGTGGGACGGCGTGCCCGTGCCCGGATTTCACCGGACTCAGGCACATCTTTCTGAGTCGACTGCAGCCCCAGCGTGAGTTTCCCGTCGCGAATGGCCTCCAGTTGCCGTCGTGCTTCCTTGTTATCGTCCTTCACGGTGTCAGGCAGGTCACCTTCAGGACGGCGGAGTACAGACGGTATCGGGTCAACGTGATGGCAATGTCGCGCAGAACGGTCGGCACTTCCGTCAGCGGCAGGGTATAGCGCCCACGCAGGTGGGCATCTATCAGTTCACCGGCGTAGCGGATGCAACTCTCAACCACGGTAGCATTGACCGGAGGCTGCTCATCAAAGCCAACCGACTCGTTAGTCAGCTCAATGAGCGTCCTTTCCGGTACCTGCTCAAGCAAATCCGCCAGGGTGCAGTACATGTCACACCCCGCGCAGGATGCGGATAACGTCGCCTTCTGCCAGCGCCTCATCCAGCGCAATCCCGGCAGAAATACCTGCTGGGGTGTCGCCCGATGCGGCAGTCTGGGGAACCGCGCAGGCGTTGACATCGGACTGGACATTCTGGCCTTTTGTGACAGCCGCGCCGACTTCGACGGCGACGATACCCAGAACGTTAACCGGCGTTAAATCACCGGCAGCGGCATCGACTTCTGCCACACCGAGTGCCACTGCACCGGCCTGACAGGGGGCATTATCGGCACCGACAAAACGCTGCTGGGTTAGCGCCGCACTGGCCGTAACGGTGGTGGTCAGAATGACCTGCTGAGTGGTACCCATTACGCTCTCCTTATTTCACAATGTTAGTGACGAGATACCCGGCATCACCGCCGACCACGGCGACTTTGTAGATATCGGTATAACGGCAGTACTTCACCTTGCCGCCGACGCCATCGTATTTGTCCGCCACCGGCATGCCCTTACGACGCAGGGTATAACCGAACGATGGCTCGTTTTCGTCTGCGCTGTCGGTGCCCGGCTGGGGTTTACCGACGTAATGCAGCATCAGGTTATCGGCCCAGACATCGGTCGGGGTCTTGTCCTTATTCTGTGCGTCTTTCATCGAGGCCATGGAGACCGGCTCGCCGATCACCACGTCTTCCAGCTGGAAAAGGTCTTTCAAAATCTCGATGGTGATGCGTTTGCGCTCGTTGGCTCCGATCGCGGCCTGGATCGCCGGATGGAACTTCAGCAGTGACATGACGCTGGCACCCATGGTCATCAGGTTCGGGCGCAGGCCTGTTTTGTTACGTACAGCCTCGATACCGGCTTCGATGACGGTGATTGGATTACCCTTGCCATCCACCCAGCGTTCAGCGGCAGCCAGTGCTTTAACGGACGATGCCGGGTAGACGTTTTTATCCTGGGCCAGGCGGGCTGCGTACAGTTCACGATTCAGGTTGACGCCGCTGGTGACGCGACGAATGGCCTTGGCTTCTTCGTTGAACATTGACTCCGCCTGCTCGCGATAGTCCACCGGCGCGGCCAGATCGTGCTCGTTAAGAACCAGATCCAGTTTGCCGGTTTTCTCACGTACCAGGACGTTGCTGTCAGCTCCCACGGCACGCTCGGTGTCGTACTCCACAAAAGCCGATTTGCCGAAGGTCGGCACGGTCACGCCTTCCTTGTCGGTCTGGACAATCGGGAAGATGTGCTCACCGATGAACGCGGCATTTTTATAACCGCGTGCGATGCTGGTCAGCACCGGATCAACGACGCGCTTACCCTTTAAATAATCAGACATGCTCTCTCCTTAATTACAGGCAGCGTGAGACAGCAGCGTCGTAGCTGATGCCTTCTTTTTTCGACAAATCCAGCGCTTTCTGATGCAGCGCCAGACGATCTGGATCGGCTTCAGCAAACTCTGCTGAAGACGTTGAAACACCGGTATCCACACGGTCTTTGGTTGCGTGCTCACTGAAATTCAGCACCGGTGCAGCGCCATCCAGCAGTGTCTTGAATGCTGTGGCAAGCGGTGTGCGGGTATCGCCTTCGGCAAACTCCACCGGCTTATCGCCAGCAGAGACTGCATCCAGAATGGCGACAACAACGGGCTTCGCTGCCGGGGCCAGTTGCCCGCCGTTTACCAGCTTCTCAGCGTAGGAAACGTTGTCAGCGTGCAGCTTCTCCTGCCTGTTCTTCGCATCCAGCTCGGCTCGCTGGGTGGCATCTGCCTTCAGGCGGGTGTTTTCCGCCTGAAGGGCTTCAATTTCTTCTTTGGTCATCGCGTCATTCTCTTGTTGAGGGTTACCGCCGAACTGGTGAATCGGGCCATAAACGACGTTAGTGCCAACCGCTGCCTGCCTGTCGTCATGGTCTGTTGATACTGACCCCATCAGTCGCCCGGTGAGCTGCAGTGTCTGACCATCACGATCCTGTGCGGCGAGCGAGGGCATCCATCCCGGCCGTCCCTCATCCAGAAAGTTAAACTGTGTTTCCGCCAGCAGGGTTCCGGCGATTTTACGCATCGCAGGCTCCAGGTCTGTGGCGGCTAAATCCAGCGCCCGCAGACTCCGGCGCAGGGACTCATCGTTAATGGTGATGTTGACCAGATTATCGGAAGCCATCGTTATCCTCTCAGTTCCCGCTGTGCCAGCGGTTGTAGCGTGCCCTGATAGCGGGCAAGGTCAGGACGGTATTCCGCCCCCGGTGCATAAGACCAGCCGACGTCGGTGGCCACCTTCGTGTTACCGGTCTGGAAGGTGGCAACGCTCTGCATCTCGCCGGTTTTCTCCGACACCAGCTTCAGCTCCCAGCCCATGGCGGTGCCGGAATCCGCCACCTTCAGACCACGGGCACGGACGTCTGCTGCACTCAGGGCAATCACGCCGCAGCGGCAGCGCCAGCCGTTCGGCGGGTAGAACGCCTGCCAGAACGGATCGTCATAGCGCAGCACCAGACCGTGCAGCATCAGGTGGCTCTTGCGGGTATGGCTGTCGTTGATGCCGGTGTACATCCAGTACGGCCTGTCGTCGACGTTCTCCATCTGTTCGGCCCAGCGCCCGGCGCTGTAGAGCACCGACATATTGGTGCGAAAGATGGTGTCACGCGGCCCCCACCACCCCTTGCGCTGCAGCTCCGGCTCCAGCTCCTTTCGGAACCAGCGGTCTGTTTTCCCCTCGTCCAGCGCCTTCTGCAGGGCGCTTCGGATATCCTCCAGAATATCGAGGCGGGTTACTTTGGCGACGGTAAAGGCGCGGGCATGGGCATCCTGCCACATGTCCTCCCAGTCCCAGGTGATTTTATACCCTTTGGATTTCAGGTAACTGATGGCCCGCTTCGGAGGCAACGTCATGCAGTACGCCAGCTCAGCCGTGGTCACGCTCATGCAGACGCCCCCAGAGTGTTGAGACAAACAGGATACGGGCCAGCCGCTCCTGCAGGTCATCCGCGTTCATCTGCGGGTACAGTTCTGCCAGCGCACCCAGCAGCTCCGAGGGGTTAACACCGCCTTCAACCTGCTTAAACAGCGGTGCCAGCACCGGCTCAAGCACGCCGTTTAACGAGCCGCCGTTCATCAGAATATCCAGCGCATCATCCAGCTCTTGCTGAGCCTGAATATCGGCATCAATCGCCTCGGCGAACGACAGCGGCAGCGTGTTGTTCTTCTGGCGCTCTGAAGGCGGTGTCTCATCAATATCACCGTCCAGCAGCTGGTACTCGCGTTTGAAGTATTGCGGCGTGAAGACCACACCGGCGCGACTGAGTTTCTCATCGCGGGTGGCCTGCGTATCGTCGACCGTTCCCTGTTCCCACATCTTCCAGACAGGGCTGGCCACATCGCCAAAGTTCAGCGAGACGGCCTGACGGATAACCTGATTTACTGCGCTCACCACAATCTCGGCGTCGGCATCGCGGATATCACTGGTGACTTCCAGCCCGGCCTGTGCCGAGGCGCGGTTGCTGTTCGCCTCGGTGGTCTGGTTCTGCCCCAGCAGGGCAATAGAGATTTCACTGCGGGCGAGCGTAATCAGATTCTGGTAAATATCGCTGCTGTCGGCTTTGCCTGCGGCCTCTTTGATTTCAATGGAGGAATCATCAGGAATAGCCGCCACGGCGTCCTCGACCATCGCTTCCATCGAGTCCAGCAGCAGGTCAATCTCACCCTGCGCCGTACCACGTGGATGCTTGCCGATAACCCACGGCGAACCGAATTTCTCAGCAAAGCGCACCCAGAATTTCATCCCGCCCTTTTTGAAGGTCACGGGCCAGAAGCACATCGACAAATCAGGGAAGCCATACGGGTTGTCGTAGGTCGCATCCTGACGCGGTACCACGAACTTATTCAGCGGTACAGCTTCGCCCTCCAGCCCGGCGTCTTTTGCCCGGAAGCGCAGCAGGTTGTCGTTGTCGAACTGGAACCACTCGGGTGGTTTACCCACGATGTCGGTGACCGCCCAGGACTTAACCGAACGGCCCCACATGATTTCACAGGGCTGATATCCGTAGAGCACGGCATCAGTCATCTCGCCGATGATGCGGGAGATATCAAGGTCGTCGAGCATATCGTTAATAAAGCTGAACACCCGCTCCGGGGCATGACCACGCTCAAGCCCGCGCTCAAGCGACTTGACCGCCGCTTTACGCCTGCGGATACAGCCACCAACCAGCGGGTCGGTACGCAGCTCGCGATAGATGCGAATATCCCGGCCCTGTGATTTGAGAATAGGATCGGGATTGGGCAGATACATCCCCAGACCGAAGAAGTCGATGGAGCGGCTGCGTGACGCAATCTGCTCCGTCAGCGTCTTATTCGGTTCGGCAAAGCTGACAAATTCATTGGGTGATACCCAGAGTCCACGCGCCATCAGGGGGTGTAAGCGGGAACCGTCCAAAATTTTGTCACGTCCGTCACTTTTATTTCTTTCTGTCTGAGAAAGCGGTTAC
>NZ_VRKN01000023.1 GCF_008080435.1 Enterobacter asburiae
AGAAGAAACAGGACGCTCAGATTACAAACAGGCCAGAGTAATTGTCGCGATGCGGACGGGGTAATTGTCGCCTAATACGCTAAACCCCTGTATTCCCCTTACCCTCGCTCTTCTTTTATCCGCCCATGCAATGGCATCTGGCAACCACGATGCCTGGACCAGCGGCTACGCTCAGGGCACCGCTGAATACAGCATCCTCGGTAAGGGACTGTCACAGTTATACCTCGCCTGCGAAAGCACTGGTTCACAGGCGGCGACCATTATCTTCACCGACGTAAACGGCCATCGGGTAAGCATGGACGGCGGGCAGAAGCTGACCATGAAAATTGATAACGAAGAAGAAGCGAATATCAGCGAAAGCGAATCCCATGTGGGCTCAGATAATGTGATGTGGGCATGGAATAAATTACGTAGCGGTAAGCGCGTCATTGTTTCAGGAATCGGCGTGAAACCAGCAGCGTTCACGCTCAAAGGTGCTGCCGCCGTTATTCCTGAATTCGGCGATAAAGGCTGCGTACCGAAATTTGCCCTTCCGTAAGCCTTATCCGCAACACTTAAACATCAGCGGCACATAACCAGCGCCCTGCTCATTCGAGCGGGGCGTTTTCTTTTGTCTCTCATACAGGAAATGACCATGAAATTAGCCAGCCGCTTTGGAGCGGTCAATTTTGTACGCCGCGACCGCCCGTTAACCCGCGACGAACTGGCCCACTACGTGCCCAGCGTCTTCAGCGAAGAGAAGCATGAATCCCGCAGTGAACGCTACACCTATATCCCGACTATTACCCTGCTGGACAATCTGCAGCGTGAAGGCTTCCAGCCATTCTTTGCCTGTCAGACCCGTGTGCGGGACCAGAGCAAGCGTGAGCACACCAAACACATGCTGCGTCTACGGCGTGAAGGGCAAATCACCGGCAAGCAGGTACCGGAAATAATCTTGCTAAACAGTCATGACGGATCCAGCTCTTACCAGATGCTGCCAGGGCTATTCAGATCGGTTTGCCAAAATGGGCTGATTTGCGGTGAGAGTTTCGGAGAGGTGCGCGTGCCGCATAAAGGCAACGTGGTGGAGAAAGTCATTGAAGGGGCTTACGAAGTGCTGGGGATTTTTGACCGGGTAGAAGACAAACGCGATGCGATGCAGTCACTGATGCTACCGCCGCCAGCTCAGCAGGCGATGGCAAAAGCGGCATTAACCTATCGCTTTGGCGAAGAGCATCAGCCAGTGACGGAATCGCAAATCCTTTCCCCACGCCGTTGGCAGGATGAGAGTAACGACCTGTGGACTACTTACCAGCGTATTCAGGAAAACCTGATTAAAGGTGGGCTGTCGGGGCGAACGACCAAAGGTAAACGCGCCCATACACGCGCTGTTAAAGGTATCGACGGTGATGTAAAGCTCAACCGTGCCCTGTGGGTGATGGCTGAGAATATGCTGCAGCTCGCTTCATGAGACTTTTTATCATCCTTCAGGCCCTGCTAATAAACCAGCGGGGCTTTTTGTTTTAAGGAACCATTATGTCTACGTCCAGTTTATCCCCGGTATTTCCTGCAAACGAGCAGCGAGTCATCCGTCGGGCATTGCGGCTGCTGGAGAAATACCAGCGTCAGCCGAGTGAGTCATTTACCTCCACCAGCTATACAAAAACCTGGTTGCAGCTAGAGATGGCTCATCAGGAGCGTGAGGTCTTTATCGTGATGTATCTCGACAACCAGCACTGTCTACTCGAACGAGAAACACTGTTTACCGGCACACTCAGCCATACCGAAGTGCATCCCCGCGAAGTGGTTAAATTGGCCCTGAAGCACAATGCCGCAGCGGTAATTCTGGCGCACAACCATCCGTCAGGTACGACAGAAATCAGCCAACAGGACAAACATGTCACTCAGCGGATTGTAAAAGCGTTGGCATTGGTCGAAGTGCGAGTGCTGGATCATCTTGTGGTTGGGAACGAAGTGGTTTCTTTTGCGGAGCAAGGTTTGCTTTAAACGGAGGTATCCATGTCATTAACACCATCCCATGAATGGGGGCTACAAAGCGATATCATCCCACGCTTTGGTGCAAGACTGGTTCAGGAAGGCAACTGCCTGCATTACCTGGCTGACAGGGCTGGTTTGACGGGGAGTTTTACCCCGGAGCAATTGCAGAAACTGGATCAGGCTTTCCCGCTGTTTATAGATCAGCTAGAAGCCATGCTGCATTCCGGTGAGCTAAATCCACACCAGCAACATCAGGTGACTATTCAGCTTGCGAGTCTAACCTGCATAGCAGATACCCGTGCCAGTTATGGCTACGTATATATCGCTATTTATCCTCAGATTTTAGCCATCTAATTTTTTTATCAGGACTCAACTCATGCACATTTCATCTGCACCGACCATGGTGCCGGTTTCGTCACGTCAGTCACCCGTAAAGGTCTGGCAGCAACTGTTAACGTATCTGTTAGAACACCATTACGGCCTGACGCTCAACGATACGCCATTCTATGATGATTCAGCCATCCAGGAGCATATAGAAGCGGGAATAACATTGGCTGATGCGGTGAATTTCCTGGTGGAACGTTATGAGCTGGTGCGCACTGACCGCAAAGGATTTACCTGGCAGGAGCAGACACCATTCCTGACCGCTACCGATATTCTCAGAGCAAGGCGTGCTACCGGGCTGATGAATCCGTAAATTTTTCGAGCCTCATTCCTGATTTTTACCTTCGCACTTTCCACTCTTTTTATTCATCGCATAATGCGCCTGCCACTCCTGGCAGGCGTGTTTGCTTTTATGGACGATTACGATGCAAACAGAACCCGATGTATTAACTGAGCACAACGAGCTCATCCTTTCGACCAGTATCGAACGTGTTGTTACGGGCCGCGATACCGCACTGGAACAGATCGAACAACTCATTCAGCAGCTTGATGCCATTTCACACCTAACCTCAGAAGTCGGCGGTGGTACCGCGCAAGACTGGGCGATGAAAGCTGGACATCGTTACGACAGTTGGCTGACAGAAAAGGCCGATAACGCGATGCCAGCCGTCACCCGCAATATAGATCGGAGCATCTGGCGCGATTTGATGTTGAAATCCGGCATGATGACCTTGATGGATGCACAGGCCCGCGACCAGTGGCACAAGAACCTGGAGGAGGGCGATCTTCCTGCCATCAGCGAGGCGAACATCCTCAGTACTTTTGAACAGTTACATCTGAACAAAATGGATGTATTTGAGCACGGGATCATCAACGTCTTCAAAGGGCTTTCATGGGATTACAAAACCAATAGCCCCTGCAGCTTTGGTAAGAAGATCATCGTCAATAATCTGGTGACGTATAACAGATGGGGATTTAGTCTGAACTGGGGCTGGCGGCGGGATCAGTTGGCTGATCTGGAGCGAGTGCTGTTTTTACTCGATGGCAAACCAGTACCTGACAACCGTGGTGATATCTCTGTCCGATTGATGGAACACATTCGGGATAATCCGGCTAAGGATGCTTACGAGGATGAGTTCTTCAGTATTCGTTATTTTCAAAAGGGCACTGCGCACTTGACATTTAAGCGCCAAGAGTTGATTGAGATGATGAACGATATCATCGCTAAACACTATCCAGGAACGTTAGCTAAGCCTAGGTAATGCGGCCATTTTAACGAGGCTCTTTGCTGGCAAAAATGGCTTAAACTGGGAATATAACACTTGAGCTAACTCATTGATTTTTAATGTTTGCTAATTGAAATTGATTGAGTATACAAGTAAGTATACAAAGCATTGCTTACTGATTATATATTTATGTAATTCAGATGGTTAGATTGACTTGGCGAGTCCGGCCTTCGCACTCATCCTCTAAACACCTCCCTACGATGCCACTCCACATACCCCTTCTTTGGATAGTTCCCTTTCACCATTGGCAGCGCAATCTGCTTGCCTGCAAAATCCCAGAACAGCCTGCCAACAATCCCACCCCCATTCACCGCCTCAGACACTAGCACCCGCATACTCTCATCCAGTCCAATCGATCCCTTATCAAACGCCTTATGATGAATCGCACACAACGCCAGTCCGTTCGGGATCTCACACGGTCCGCCAAACTGCTTCCACTTGATATGCGCGGCTTCAAGTCCAACAGAGGCGTTATCATGTCGCATGTTAAACCCGCAGATTGCGCACTCATAGTTATAAGCACGTAGCACCTGCTGGCGGAACTGCGGATCGCGAACCTTACGGATCTGCTGAATATCAAAACCCATTTCATCCGCGATCTCTTCCTGAATGCTTTCAGGAAAGTGCGCTTCAAGGATCTGCTGCGCCAGCGAGCCGATCAGATTTTTGTTCTTATTCAGCAGCGCAAAGTGTTCTTCATCAAACCCGCCTGCGACGTTATGCTCCACAAGTTCTTTTACTGGTGGCTGTTTGCTACCCGTGGTTGAACAGAACTCAGTATTTTGAAGATCCCAAAATCCATCCCCCTGAAGCCGCCAGAAAGGCATATTCGGGTAATGCGCCTTCCGCTGTGGGCCAAAGCGTTCTAACAGGTTTAGTAGCTGCTCGTGGACCTCGGTTCCGTAATCAAACAATCGCGCATGCCCCTGCTGATAGCTCGCCAGCACGTACAGAAGCAATAAAGGCTTATGCGGCGCACGCTGTTCGCCTTTGCGCCAGATGGTGATGTCGGCAATCGCCTGTTCGAGAGTTTTGCTGGAAGCCATCGCGTTACGGAAGAAAGTAAATAATAGCGATGATGCTCGCAAAACCCAGACCAATCAACCCGCAATCAACAAAAACATGACCTTACCGCAAAGAACTCTATTTCCTGAATCCCCCTCGCAAATTCCAAATTTACCCCACACCAGACCGCTGTATTTATATTCAGCCCTGTATAATGAGCACCAGAAATTACGCCGAACGTCAAAGGAAGTATCAAGGAATATTTAAAGAGAGAATTCGCGATATGAAGGTGCTGCAACACCCCCATACCGCTAACCACAACCAACTATAGAGGAGTTGAAAATGGCTGCGACGAATTTTAAGCCAGAGTTTACTGTTTGCAAAACAGAATCAGACGCTTTCACCAGCATGATTGAAAACCGCGAGCTGGTACGCAAAAACAGCGCCCGCCGTCTTCACGGCAACCAGCCCAACGTGGCGCCCGTTCATCCCCGCGCGGAAACGCCGCAGGACAGCGCAGCCTGCTGCGAACTGTATGCACGGATAGACATGAAATATCTTCTGCTGGGCGGCGAGTGGTTAACCCGTGCAGGCTTTATCAATGGTATGCCCGTGAAAATCCGCGCCATGAAAGACTGCATTGTGATTACCCCACAGCATACAAGAGAATTATGGGGATGCCTGGAAGGGATGAGTGTGGTGAATATTAATAAACAAAAAGTCGCGCAGTGGCTGAAGACGTTCCCGGGGGCGCTGAATGATACCGGCGATATACCGGTGATCAAACGCGGGTAATCGTACATCCTGAAATATTTTGCAGGGTGAAGTGAATTTCACCCTGCATACCTTTAGCGCGTTACGATCAGGTTCACGTCGTAGCCGCCCGTATTATTGGCATATTCCGAAGCCTTGTTAGTATCGTTAAAAATAAAAGCAATTTCACCTTCTTCCGGGACTTCCCATGGCTTGCCGCCGGAACCAATAGAATGGATATGGCTGCCTGTTTTAATCAACAGTGCGCCTGCAATCGCGCCCGGCAGCACAAACGATGCGTCAGGAGTCTGGGCGGAAGGGTGTTTGCTGTCACCATCAGGTCCGAAGGTGCGCCCTCGGCTGTCGTACTGGGCCTGGCCAGAGGCGACCAGCAGGATTTTATCGCCTTTGCGGATGGTAATGCCGGTTTTCACCCATTCGCTGCTGGTCGCGGGGATGTGGCCTTTCCACTGAACGGGTTCATCTGTCGCGAGTTCCTCATTCTCACCCAGATAAACATCCGCATGGAATGCACCGCTGTTATCGCTGTGGGATGAGTCGCTAATGAATAATCTCAGCTCTCCGCTTTCCGGTGCGGACAGCTTATATACCCCGGTGCCGATGTCATAGCTTTTACCGGACTCACTAAAACGGGCTTTGAGGATAGCAATATCCTTTTATTGCCCGTTTTTACCAATATTGCCGCCCGGATAAGCCCACGCGTAATCCTCCTTGCCATATTTGATCAGACCCGTAGCAATAATGGTGATCTTATCTCCTTTATTGACTTTCAGACCTGTATTGGCACCCTGTTCTAATGTCGAATTGATTTCGCCAGACCATGCGCTTTTTGTAGACATGTTCTATCTCCCTTCGGATGTCAGTGTTGTAGATTTTAGCGGGGCTTAATACTTCCCTGCGTTATGAATATGACTCTGATATCAACGGTCAGTAACCGCGTGACGTAGAGAGAGTAGAATTGGTTATGGGCGACATCAAATTTAAAATGGCATATTAACGAGCAATATTTTCCCTGAAACAGGATGAGCGCTGGATTGAGAGTGGGTTGTTTTAAGATAAATCTTAGTTAATTCGTTTTAATAAATAACGGCTTGAGCTAAAAAATTATAAATTGCCATCTGATTTCCCTGCGAAAATACAAGGTATTTCTCGCTAGGAAACCAGATATTGCGTCAGCAGTTTACTGAATATTTACCGCTTTCCCGTCCACCCAGACGCGGCTGATATTATTTCGTCTGGCGTTGTAGATGATTTTTTGCAGTATATCCTCAGGCTGGTCTT
This sequence comes from Enterobacter asburiae, assembly GCF_008080435.1. GTDB lineage: Bacteria > Pseudomonadota > Gammaproteobacteria > Enterobacterales > Enterobacteriaceae > Enterobacter > Enterobacter asburiae_C. The sequence continues at coordinate 6,711 of NZ_VRKN01000023.1, forward strand.
CAGCGGGATGGATATAAATATCACTGCCTGCAGCCCGGGTATCAATCACAATGGCATCGAACTGATATCCCACGGCCAGTTTACCCACGCGCAGATCAAGCACCTCACCCGCGCCGGCTGTCGCCAGCCAGAACGCTTCACGGAAGCTGACTGCCGAGTCCGGTCTGCCGCGTCGTTCCTCAGGGATGCGGGCGTCGACGCCATCATTCAGGGCTTTACTGGCGGTAAGGGTGTGTCGGCAGGCATCAAATACCGAAGGGCTATGGCCGCCCGCGATATCGGTACCTAAACCGACGTGAAGCCCGTGGTCCAGCATGGCGCGCAGGGGAAAGACCGCATTAGCGAAATAGAAATTGGACAGAGGGCAGTGCGCGACGCCCGCCCCGGTTTGGTGGATCAGGTGAGCATCGTCATCTTCAATGTGGTTTGAATGCGCGAGGATGGTCTTTCTGGTCAACAGGCCAAAATCACGCAGCGCCACGGTGTCCGTTTTATCCAAACGTTCTTTAACGTAAGCATGTTCCCAGTCGCTTTCGGAACAGTGAGTCTGCACGTGGCAGCCCGTCTCAGCGGCCAGTTTTCCCAGCCCTTCGAGAAGGGTGTCCGTACAGGACGGGATAAACCGTGGGGTAATGACCGGAAGCACGCGTTTTGAAGTATTGCCGGGCAGCTGTTCGACATACTTAATAAATGCCCGCGTCTCTTCAATAGCCGAACCGGCGCTTTCGTCCCGGTAGTAGTCCGGACACTGGGATTCATCATCCATTGCCACCCGGCCAACCAGGGCCCGCTGTCCTCGCTCCACACAGATGCGGGCCAGCTCCACGCTGCTGCTGGTGTGCAGGGTCGCGAAGTAGACGGCAGTAGTCGTGCCGTTCGCCAGCAGTGCATCGACCAGTTCCGTGTAATTCCGGCGGGCAAAGTCGGTATCGGCGTATTTTGCCTCCAGCGGGAACGTATAGTCATTCAGCCACGCCTCAAGCGGTTTATCCAGCGCCTTGCCCATCTGCGGCCACTGCGGGGCATGGACGTGCAGATCGATCAGGCCGGGCAGCAGGTACTGGTCTGAAGAGAGCTCGGTGAGCTTACCCGCCTTACGGGCGGCGTCGCGAACGGGCCTGAACGCGCTGTCGTTACATTGAAAAATATCCACGATGGTGCCACTGCCATCGATACATAACAGTGTGTCGGTAAAGTGGGTCACAGAGTCCTTCGATTTCGCCGTGTAGCCCTGGGCGCTGACAACCTGCTGCCAGGGAAATGCGTGGGAGGTGTTCATCTTTTTGTCCTTTTATCACTGTTACGCAGAAGGAAAATTTCCAGGATGTCAGTCGGTGCTTGTTCAGGACGCAGGATCCTGGACTATCCAGACCCCTGTGTTCTGCCTGATATCCGGTTTAATCGCCCCCTGACGCTGGTTATAGACAAAGGTGCCTGTCTTGTCGCTAAGGCAGACGAGCGTGAGGGTAAACAGCGTCGTCTGGCCCTGAAAATCCTCCTCCGCTTCCAGAACGCCTACGCTGTGTGCCAGGCCCGTCTGGCTTTTTAAAACTTCATATCGGTATTTCCCTTGTACCTTGTCGCCGGTGCGCAAGAAATGGCTGGTATACGTATCGTCAGTGAACTCCAGCCGGAGCAGGCTATCGGCATTGGGGTTTTGCACAGACCATAGCGGACCGGTTTTGTTGATAAAGATTTTGCCGGAGAGGGTTTCCGGGACGTGGCAGGTAGCCTGAGCAAATAGCGGAAGCGCCAGCAGCGCTGAAAGTAATGTTATCCTGAGTTTCATCTTATTTGTCCCTGTGCGCGCCGGAGGAGAGGTAGGGTATCTTCCGGCCAGTCATTTTTATTCGTTAAAAATCCTGGCACAAAAATGAAATACATCAATAAATCGAATGATTAATAAGGTGCCAAGAATTGAGGTATTTAAAGGGATAGGCGTAATTCAGTGAAGTGGCTAAGTAATTGACGTCTTATTAGAAGTTTGAATGGCTTTTTTATCGTGGTTTTTTTCTTATACTCCGGATTGTGGTGAATCCCCCTGTGCGGTGGGGCATAATTTATGGGTTAACGTCATTATGCGGGCTTTGCTCACCGGGAGGCACCCGGCACCACAGTTCTTTTTTACAGTATTTCATCTAATGGGTTTATACGGGATTAATTATAGGGTTTTTTTCATATAATAATTATGAATAATAACGACGGATAGTTATGCTCAGACGAATGCTTTATTTTTTTGAAAAATAAGCTGTATCTCTCAAAATAATTCTTTATCAGTTTTTATTATCTCTTCCTGGAGCAATCCTCGGAGGAAGAATGGACACAACAGAAGAACTAAATGGAACGTATTTTTATGCTGGCAGAACAAATCTTACCGCTGGCGGCCTTTTCTTTATGATTTACTGCGAATCAATTGCCGATCATTTTGGTATTGACGATGTCGCTGGAATTGCTGCGCTATACAGCGGTGCTAATAATCAGAAGACCAGAAAGAAACCCGCGGGAGCGAAGGAAGGAACGTCCCGAGCCTCGAAAGCCATGAGGCGCTATTTCAAACAAGCTAAGTTCCCGTATGGCATTAGGCTCCCGACATGGATTGGCGGCTACACGCCATGGACTGTACGCTGTAGAATGGTTTCACAAATCAGTACGTTTATCGGAAGAACGATTCCATTAGTTGGTATGGTGATATTAGTCGCTGACGTATCATTAATCACCTATGCTGCTATACGTGATTATAATCGAATCGCACGGGGCACCGACAAACTATGGTAGAGGATATTGAGCCGCGCATCTACGCCTTAGCCAGACGCTATAACGGCGTTTATCTGATGAATAACGAAGAGAAGCAAAAATTACTGAATGCAAAAACTGATTTGGATACTGATATGCAGCTTGATGTCACTGAAGCAGAAGATTTAATGGAAGAGTTTTTTAAAGAATTTGATGTTGATAGAGGGAATTTTAACATAAACAGCTACTATCCTGATGAACCCTTTTCATGGAATCCATTCAAGAAATTCCCTGTGGTGATGGTTCCAGATTTCACCATCGGAATGCTTATCGAATCCGCAAAAGCGGGCAAATGGTTATACGACTAAAATGCAAGGAGCAATAGAATGGCCGTACCTGTACATCTTTTTTTAACCAATGACGGCGGCACAATGATTTGTGGTTCCTGTGACGTTGCACACAGGGAAGGAAGTATTGAGCTAAGAGGATTACAACATAACCTCAGCCTGCCAACCGACTCGGCAACGGGAAAGGTCACCGGCACTCGCCAGCATTCGCCATTTCAGTTTACCAAGGAACTGGACAGCTCTTCGCCCTATCTGTTCAAAGCGGCAGCAACGGGGCAGACCCTTAAAACGGCAGAATTCAGGTTTTACCATATTAACTATTCCGGGCAGGAGGAGGAGTATTACCGAATCACGCTTGAGAACGTTAAGGTCATTTCTGTGAGTCCAGTCATGTACGACACCCGAGGCTGTCCGGGGACGGGGCATATGGAGGAAGTGGCGTTTAATTATGAGAAGATTACCCATTTATACAAAGACGGTAACTTGTTAGCGCACGATGCGTGGAATGAACGTCCAACCTCTGGTTCTGCTGCATAACGTTATATTGAACTTGCCCGCCAGCGTTTTGTATGCGCGGGCGGGGATTATCATTACTAATCTCTTTTCATAAATGATGGCCTAAACATCATAAAAATAACCCACGCAAACATCCCAATAATCTTCATCGGCCAGGGTTCTAAAACATCCAGACATACAATTGCACCAATCACTAATAGCGGACCTTCTACCCGTTCAGCTATCCCCCCTAAAATATGTAACTTATGAGGCAGTACCCGATTAAGTAATGTCGCAATAAGTTGTGCACTTACTAATATGACTGTTATTGCGATTGTACGGTCCTCCCAGTTATCAAAACTAACCAAAGAAATGAGGCATATAGTCAGCACATAACCACAAAAAAATATATTCAGCATGTAAATGATAAACTTGCTCATAACATTTGCTACGACGTTCGAAAAATATAAAGAGTCTATGAATATAGCGCTCTCAACAGAATGACAAACGACAATGGCTAATAATGCATTTCAGAATTTATTGCGCCTCGCTGATTTCCGTCATAACCGACTTAGCGGCTTCATGCCAATCCCACGCACTCCACCGCTAAATTTACTTTAACTAAACACCGGCACCCCCAGCCCCATCTTCACCTCCCTCAACGTCCCTTGCGTCACCCCCTGCGCCCGTTCCGTCCCGCGCTTCAGCATCGTCATCAGTTCCCCCTTGTCCTGCATATACATCGCCCTCCGCTCCCGCATCGGCGCAATCAGCTCCTGCAGGCACGCCTCCAGCTCGTTCTTACACGCCCGGTCACCCAGCCCGCCAGACTGATAGTGCGCCTTCATCGCCGCCACTTTGGCTTTGTCCGTATGAAACGCGTCGAGGTACGTAAACACCACGTTCCCCTCAATCTGCCCCGGGTCGCTCACCTTCAGGTGGTTCGGGTCGGTGTACATGGCGCTGACCGCACGGTGAATGGTCTCTTCGCTGGCCGAAAGGTGCAGCGTGTTGCCCAGTGATTTCGACATCTTGGCGCTGCCGTCGATGCCGGGCAGGCGGCTGGTGTCGCTCAGCATCGCCTTGCAGTGGCGCAGCACCGGGGTAGGCAGCAGGCTGTTCATCTTGTGCACAATCTCGTTGGTCTGCTCAATCATCGGCAGCTGGTCGTCGCCGACGGGCACGCACTCGGCCTTAAACGCGGTGATGTCCGCCGCCTGGCTGATGGGGTAGGCCATAAACCCGACCGGCAGCGAGCGGGCAAAGCCCTTCTGCGCAATCTCGTTTTTCACCGTCGGGTTACGCTCCACGCGGGCGACGGTGACGATGTTCATATACAGCATCGTCAACTCGGCGAGGGCGGGCAGGGCGGACTGCAGGCAGAGGGTGGTCAGGTTCGGGTCGATGCCGGCGGCGAGGTAGTCGGCCAGCACTTCGGGGATGTTGTCGCGGATCTTCTGCGGGTTGCTGCCGTTATCGGTCAGCCCCTGCAGGTCGGCAATCAGCACAAACTGGCTGTGCGTCTGCTGGAGCGCCACGCGCTGGCGCAGCGATCCGACGAAATGACCGAGGTGCAGCGGGCCGGTTGGGCGATCGCCGGTGAGGATGGTTTGTGCGTTCATAAAGACTCCTTAATGTGCAGTTGCCGAAAGGGGTCTTAGAAATGTGAAAGCCGCCTTTCGGCGGCTATCTGAAAATGGGGAAAACTACTCCGTGCCGCCTTTAAGAAGGCAGCCACCAGCGGTTTACGGTGAGCACGGCGTGGTTTATGTTCATGCTTTTACCGTATCACGTCCGGCGCGAAAAACAAAAGGGCACGTCATGCTGCAATCACTCAACCACCTGACCCTCGCGGTCAGCGACCTGCAAAAAAGCGTCACCTTCTGGCACGAGCTGTTGGGGCTTGCGCTGCACGCCCGCTGGAATACCGGGGCCTATCTCACCTGCGGCGATCTGTGGGTCTGCCTGTCGTACGACGAGGCGCGCCGGTACGTGCCGCCGCAGGAGAGCGACTATACCCACTACGCGTTTACCGTGGCGGAAGCGGATTTTGAACCGTTCTCGAATAAGCTGGAGCAGGCGGGCGTCACCGTCTGGAAGCAGAACAAAAGCGAGGGGGCGTCGTTCTATTTTCTCGACCCGGACGGGCACAAGCTGGAGCTGCACGTGGGCAGCCTCGCCGCGCGGCTGGCGGCGTGTCGCGAGAAGCCCTATGCGGGCATGGTGTTTACCTCAGACGAGGCTTGAGGCGCGCACCTTCAGCCTGCCCGCCAGCGTCACGTGCGTGGCGGCATCTTCCTGGTTGCTCAGGTACTCCACTGCCAGCCGTCCCAGCTCGCTGTAGGGCAGCTGGATACTGGTCAGCGGCGGGGTGAGCTGTTCGGAAATCTTCTGGTCGTCGTAGCCCGCCAGCAGCATGTCCTGCGGGATGCGTACGCCGTTCACCGCCAGCGCCTGATAGCAGCCAATCGCCAGCCAGTCGCTGGCGCAGAAGATGGCGTCCGGGCGCTCGGCCAGTTCCAGCAGCGAAGTGGTGGCGGTGAAGGACTCGCTGAACTGCCAGTTGGTCTGCCGCACCAGGTCGTCGTCGCACGCGAGTCCGGCCTGCTCCAGCGCCGCCTGGTAGCCCGCCAGACGCTGGCGGGAGGCCTCCATCCAGCTCTCCCCGGTGATGTGGGCGATGCGCGTGGCCCCGCAGGCGATGAGGTGTTTCGTCACCTGGAAGGCGTTGGCGTAGTCGTCCGGGATAAACGACGGCAGCAGCGGCGAGCCGGGGTCGCGCTGGTTGAGCAGCACCAGCGGAATGCGGGTGCAGTCCTGGAACGCCGTCATGTCCACCAGCGTGGTGACCGGAGACGCGAGAATAATCCCGATGCAGTTGCGCTTCTCCAGCTGGCGGATGATGTTCAGCGCCAGCTCGATGTCGTCGCCGTAGTCGTAGACGGTGAGCAACGTCTCGTTGCGCCACGCGGCTTCCCGCGCCTGGCTGATGGCGTCGATAAACGGGTCGAAGCTCTGCATGGAGCTCACCAGCAGGGCGATCTCTTCCTGGTTGCGCGGGGCGTGAACGGCGGGGAGGCGGTCGTAGCCGAGCTCGGTAGCGACGCCAATGACCCGCTGGCGGGTGTCGTCGCTGAGCTTGATGTTGCGGGACTGGTTAAGCACCAGCGATACCGTCGCCTGCGACACGCCCGCCGCCCGCGCAATATCGTTCATCGTCACTTTTGTCTTTCGCTTCATCCGTCCTCTCCCTTTCGCGACTTCGCATCATACCCTAACCGCACGCTTTAGCGCCGTCGATCACGTTTCTCATTCATCAAAGCGCGAACTTTGTGAGGGGCATCGCTTTTCTAAACGCCGTGATTTGCGCATTTATCCTGCAGCTAATATTTATTAGCTAAATATTATCAGTAAGAGGACGCGTAATGAAAGAGCAGTGGAGCAGGGAGCAGGCACAGGCGTGGTATGAGCAAAAAGGCTGGCTGTGCGGGTTTAACTATCTGCCGTCGACGGCGGTGAACTGGACCGATATCTGGCAGGAAGAGACCTTCGATGCCGCAACCATCGAGCGCGAGCTGGGCTGGGCGGCGGAGGCGGGCTATAACACCCTGCGCATCAACCTGCCGTTTATCGTCTGGGAGTACGACCGCGACGGACTGATGGCGCGCATCGACCGGTTTTTGACGATTGCCGACGGTCACGGGTTCAGCACCATGCTGACCCTGATGGACGACTGCGGTTTCTCCGGCGACGAGCCGTACCTCGGCCCGCAAAAGCCGCCCGTGCCGGGCAAGCACAACAGTCAGGCGGCGGCGAGCCCGGGGCGCGACAAGGTGTGCGATCCCGACTGCTGGGCAGACATTGAACGCTATATCCGCGACGTTGTGCGCCAGTTCCGCGACGATAAGCGCGTGCTGCTGTGGGATCTCTATAACGAGCCGGGCAACCGCGGCATTTTCGCGACCGGCACGCAGGAGGTGCAGTACGACGCGAAGCTGGAGACCTGCGCCCACGCGCTGATGAAGCTCGCGTTCCGGTGGGTGCGTGAAGAAGACCCAACCCAGCCGCTTACTGTCTGCGCGTGGCGTCTGCCGCCGGAAGAGGAGGGCGAGACGTTCTTCCGGCATCCACTGGACCAGACCGCGCTGGCGCTCTCGGACGTGGTGAGCTTCCACGCCTACACCCACACGGGGCGCATGACGGCGATTATCCAGCAGCTGCAGGCGCTTGGTCGCCCGCTGTTCTGCACCGAATGGCTGGCGCGCCACGTGGGCAGCACCATCGAAGAGCAGCTCCCGCTGATGTACGCGGCGAAGGTCGCGCCGTACCAGTGGGGGCTGGTGCGCGGTAAAACCCAGACGTGGCTGCCGTGGCCGGTGGTGATGAAGGATTCCACGGACTACTGCCGCCTCTGGTTCCACGACGTGTTCGAGGAGAACGGCATTCCGTTCTCACGGCGTGAAATCGCATTAATGCAGCAGCTGCGCAAGATCGCTCCGCAGGCGCAGGGCGAATAATAACGACCCGGCGGACCGCCGCCGGGCAACCAGGTACGCACTATGGCAATGACAATGAAAATACCGTCTCGCGAGTTGTGGTCTTATTTTGGTTATGGATTAGGTCAGTGTTTTAGCTTTGGTTTAGTGGGTTCATTTATTAACTATTTCTACACCGACGTGCTGGGGATCTCGGCGCTGGCGGCAAGCACCATCTTCCTGATTGCCCGCGCGTGGGACGCGGTTCACGATCCGCTGTTTGCCAGCATCATGGACACTATTAACAGCCGGTTCGGCAAATTTCGTCACTTTTTGCTGATCGCGCCGCTGCTGATCACCGGCGTCACGCTGCTGGCGTTTTATAAAATTGAAGCGGACATGACCACCAAAATCCTCTACGCCGGGGTGACGTACATCCTGTGGGGAACGCTGTACGCCATCTCCGATATCCCGTTCTGGTCGATGTCGTCGGTGATGACCAACGACTCCGCCCAGCGCACCCGCGCGGTGACGGCGGCGATGCTCGGGGTGAATGCCGGGATTGCCTGTGCCAACATCTTCTTCCCGAAGCTGGCGGCGTTCTTCGCCCAGTACAGCAACGATAAAGGCTACTTTATGGCGGCGCTGGTAATGATGCTGGTGGGCCTGCCGCTGATGCTCAACGGCTTTATGCAGATCAAAGAGCGCGTGCCGCCGAGCCCGGAAAAGGTGACCATCCGCGATACCTTCCACAACCTGCGCCAGAACAAGCCGCTGTTTATCGTCCTGCTGTCGTTCTTTTTCTGCGTGTTTCACAACGTGGCGGGCGGGCTGTATATCTACTTCTTTATCAACAACCTGGGCGACGGTAGCCTGCAGATGGCAATTGGCGTGATGGGGATTGTGGCGGCAGTGCTGTGCCTGGTCGCCCCGATGCTGACGCGCCGGATGCAGAAGCGGAAGCTGTTTATGATCCTCTGCGGGCTGGACGTGGCGGTGCGCGTGGTGATGTGGTTTGTCGGGTATCAGCAGGTGACGATGCTGTTTATTCTGCTCGGCCTGAGCACGCTGTTCGTGATGATGACCAACATCCTCACCTCGTCGATGATTGCCGACACCATCGAGTACGCGGAGTACCACACCCACAAGCGCTGCGCGGCGATCACCTTCTCCGGGCAGACCTTTACCGGCAAGATGTCGGTGGCGGTGGGCGGCGGGTTAATCGGCGTGTTTCTGACGATGATCGGCTACGTGCCGCAGGCGCAAATCCAGAGCGAAGGCGTGCTGGCGGGGCTGTTCTTTGGGATTTGCCTGCTGCCAGCGATTGGTTCGCTGATACGCATCGTGTTTATGTCGCGCTTTACCTTTACCGAGGAGAAGCACGCGGAGATTTGTCGGCTGCTGGCGGAGCGGAACGCGTCTGCGAAAGCGCCGGGTGGCGGCTGCGCCTTACCCGGCCTACAGGACCAGCCCTTGTAGGCCTGATAAGCGAAGCGCCATCAGGCTTCGCTTTTAACCGCTCAGAGCGACTTCACAAACGTCAGCAGATCTTCGTTAAGCTGGTCCTGGTGGGTCAGCGCGAAGCCGTGCGGCGCGTTGTCGTACACCTTCAGCGTGGCGTTTTTGATCATCTCCGCCGCCAGCTTGCCGGTGGTTTCAAACGGTACGATCTGGTCGTTGCTGCCGTGAATCACCAGCGTCGGCACGTCGATTTTCGCCATATCCGGGCGGAAGTCGGTTTCGCCGAACGCGGTCACGCAGTCGATGGTGCCCTTCAGTGACGCCAGCAGGGCGATGTTCAGCGTCTGGGTCAGGGCTCCGGCAGAGACGGTCTGCCCGGCGTTAGTGCCGTAGAACGGCGTCGCGAAGTCGCTGATGAACTGGGCGCGATCTTTACGCAGCCCGTCTCGAATGCCGTCGAACACGCTCTGATCCACACCCTGCGGGAAGGAGTCGGATTTACCGAAGATCGGCGTGACCGCGCCCAGCAGCGCCAGACCAGCCACGCGCGCGCTGCCGTAGTTGTTGATGTAACGCGTCACGTCGCCGCCGCCCATGGAGAAGCCCACCAGCGTCACGTCCTGGAGGTCGAGGGTGGTAATCAGGTCGTTGATGTCGGACGCAAAGGTATCGTAGTCGTAGCCGTTCCACGGCTGATCCGAGCGGCCAAAGCCGCGACGGTCAAAGGCGATGGCGCGGAAGCCGCGCTCGGCCAGGTAGTTCAGCTGGCTGTCCCACATGTCGCCGTCCAGCGGCCAGCCGTGGCTGAAGAGAACCGGTTTGCCCGCGCCGCAGTCTTTGTAGTAAATCTGCGTGCCGTCTTTTGCCTTAAACGTTGCCATAGTGTGTTCCTGTGCAGGTGATGATTATGGTTAGGGTTATACCGGCGCGACCAGGTAGCGAATAGCCGGTGAGGTTGTGCCCTGATGAAAAGCCAGAACGCGGCTCTGCAGCAGGAGGTCATTCATGGTGTGGCGCTCCTGCTGGCGCAGATGCTCAATCCACGAGCCCATCAGGAAGGTCTCGATAAACAGACCAGGGCGCTCGATATCCTCGTACACCGCCCAGCTCATCGCCCCGGCACGGCGGCGCACCCGGCGCAGCTCGTGGACCGCCTCCAGGAAGGCCTTCGTGTTCTGCGGGTCGATGATATATTCGTGCGACACCAGCACCGGGCCGCGCTCGTTCGGCAGGTCAATCTCCACGCCGTCCAGCGGCTGGCCGCTGAGGTCGAGGTTCAGGTCCGGATCTTTCCCCAGCTTCCAGCGGAACACCGTCGCGCTCGCCAGCACCATCCCCAGCGTGGCGACAACCAGCGAGGTCGGGGTGCCAAACCGGGAGGCGATCTGCCCCCAGATGGCGCTGCCCGCGGTCATCGAGCCGAAGAACACCGTCAGGTAAACCGCCAGCGCGCGGGCCTTCACCCAGCGGGCGGCGCTGCGCTGCGCGCCGAGGTTAAGGGTGGAGAGCACCGCAATCCACGCGAAGCCGGTGAAGAACTCAAACAGATTCAGCAGCCAGACGTGGCGCACGAACGCCAGCGCCAGCATGGTGAGGGCAAAGACCAGACTGGCGGCCACCATCAGCCGGTCGGCGTTCAGCCGCTGGCGCAGGCGCGGCAGCAGGATCGCCCCGGCAATCGCCCCCAGGCCAATGCAGGCCAGCATCACGCCGTAGCCCGCCGGGCCTAAGCCCAGCTCGCGGCGCGCCACCAGCGGCAGCAGTGCCCAGCCCGCGCTGGCGAAGACAAAAAAGGCCACCGTGCGCACCAGCACGTTGCGCAGCACCGGCGCGGCGTGCACGTAGCGAATGCCGGAGCGCACCGCAGAGAAGAAGTGCTCCGGCGGCAGACGCTGAATGGACGGCGCCGGACGCCAGTGCCACAGCACCCACGCCACGCCGACCACGGACAGCGTGTTGAGGGCAAACACCATCCACGGTCCGGCGAGCGAGAGCAGGAAACCGCCCAGCGCGGGGCCAATCGCCCGGCTGATGTTCACCCCGAGCGAGTTCAGCGCCACGGCGGCGCCCAGCTCCGGCTTGCTCACCAGATCGGGCACCACGGCCTGGAACGGCGGCGAGCTCATCGCCGCGCCTACGCTCAGCAGAAACGTCGCCACCAGCAGAACGGTGGGGGTAACGTGTCCGGTGAAGGAGAGCACCGTTAACCCCGCGGCGGCGATGAACACCCACAGCTGGGAGAAGAGCAGGTATTTACGTCGGTCGACGATGTCCGCCATCACCCCGGACGGCAGGGCGAAGAGGAACATCGGCAGGCTGCTGGCCGCCTGCACCAGCGCGATATCCAGCGGGTCGGCGCTCAGGGTCAGCATGCTCCAGTTGATGCCGACGTCGCTCATCCATGAGCCGACGTTAGAGACCACCGTGGCGATCCACAGCATGCGGAACACCGGCTGGCTCAGCGGCTGCCAGGGAGAAACCGTCGATGCGGGCGTCGTCTCGACGTGTGCGTCGCGAACGTCGTTAACCTGGGTCATGCGAACCTCTCCGTTGCCTTACGCTGCAGCCGCCACTGGCCCGGCCCGGTGAGGGCAAGGGTGGTGAAGATAATCAGCAGCAGCCAGCCAAACTGCCCTTCGGCAATCGACCAGTTCGGGTGGACCGCCAGCATCGCCACCAGCAGCACGGCGATAATCGGCAGGCACGCCAGGCGGGTGTATACGCCCGCAATGATAAACAGCGGGCAAATCACCTCGGCGACAATCGCCGGGATCAGGCTGGCGTAAGGCCCGAAGCCGAACGGATCTTCGATGCGCGTCAGCTCCTCGCTGAAGTGCAGCACCTTCGGCAGGCCGTGCACGTACAGCAGCAGCAGGCTGCCGGTGAGGCGCAGGAAGAACAGCCCCAGATCGATCCGGGGCGGAATAGGGGTGTTTTTCATCAGAATGCAAAGCAGCTGCAGCCCAGCGCCCCCCAGAAAGCGTTATCGTCGGATACCGGCATCTCTGACGTGCGGGCGAAATCATGCTGGTGGCTGTGAACCCCGCACGGCCCGCTGCAGTGGTGAACGGCGTTCATGCCGACGCGTGCGGCCTGCGGTGGCGCGCTGCGGTAGTGGCCCGGCACCGTCACCACCGGGGACCACTCGGGCAGAACCGGAATGGCCGGCGGCGCGAGCGGGCCAAAGCTGCCTGCGGCGTAGACGATGTCGCCGTTGACCACTGTGAGGACGGACTCGATGCCCTTGATCTCCTCTTCCGGCACGCGGAAGTAGTCTTTGCTGAGCACGGCCAGATCGGCGAGCTGGCCCGCTTTGATCTGCCCCTTCTGATTCTGCTCGCTGGAGAACCACGCGCTGCCCTGGGTCCAGAGCATCAGGGCGGTATCGCGATCCAGACGGGCGCTGTGATCGTACATCTGCATCCCGCCGACGGTGCGGCCGGAGACCAGCCAGTAGAGCGCGGTCCACGGGTTATAGCTCGCCACGCGGGTGGCGTCCGTCCCCAGGCCCACCGGCACGCCGGTCTCGAGCATTTTCGCCACCGGCGGCGTGTGGCGGGTGGCTTCGATGCCGTAGCGCTCGGCAAAGTATTCCCCCTGGAAGGCCATGCGGTGCTGCACGGCAATGCCGCCGCCGAGTTCTTTGATGCGGTCGATGTTGGCCTGAGTAACGGTTTCCGCATGGTCGAAGAACCAGTGCAGGCCGTTGAACGGAATGTCGCGGTTCACCTTCTCGAACACGTCCAGCATGCGGCTGATGGATTCGTTATAGGTGGCGTGCAGGCGGAACGGCCAGCGGTGCTCCACCAGATGGCGCACCACGCGCTCCAGTTCGTCCTCCATGCCCGGCGCGAGGTCCGGGCGCGGCTCGAGGAAATCTTCAAAATCGGCGGCGGAGAAGACCAGCATCTCGCCCGCGCCGTTGTGGCGGAAGAAGTCGCTGCCCTGGCCCGGCGTGAGCATGTCGGTCCATTTTTCAAAGTCTTCCAGCTCGTGGCCCGGACGCTGGGTAAACAGGTTGTAGGCGATGCGGATGGTCATCTGCTTTTTCTCGTGCAGCTCGGCAATCACCTCGTAATCTTCCGGGTAGTTCTGGAAGCCGCCGCCCGCGTCGATGGCGCTGGTCAGCCCCAGGCGGTTCAGCTCGCGCATAAACTGACGGGTGGAGTTGACCTGCTGCTCCAGCGGCAGCTTCGGCCCTTTCGCCAGCGTGGCGTAGAGGATCATGGCGTTCGGACGGGCAATCAGCATCCCGGTCGGGTTGCCGTTGGCGTCGCGCTGGATCTCCCCGCCCGGCGGGTTTGGCGTGTCCTTGGTGTAGCCGACCACCTTCAGCGCGGCGCGGTTGAGCAGGGCGCGGTCGTACAGGTGCAGAATGAAGACCGGGGTATCCGGCGCAGCGTCGTTGATCTCGTCGAGGGTCGGCATGCGGCGCTCGGCAAACTGGAACTCGGTCCAGCCGCCCACCACGCGCACCCACTGGGGCGACGGCGTGCGCAGGGCCTGCTCTTTCAGCATCCGCAGGGCGTCGGCCAGGGACGGCACGCCTTCCCAGCGCAGCTCGAGGTTGTAGTTCAGCCCGCCGCGAATAAGGTGCAGGTGCGAGTCGTTCAGGCCGGGGATGGCGGTGTGGCCTTTAAGATCAACTACTTTAGTGCCGTCGCAGTGGTGTTGCATCACCTCGGCGACGGTACCCACTTCCAGAAATTTTCCGTCGCGCACGGCAACGGCTTCCGCGACAGGGTTCTCGCGATCGACGGTGTGAAACTGGCCGTTAACCAGAATGAGATCGGCTTTACCGAGGGTAACCATAACTGCTCCTGACTGAGAGGGGAATGGTCAGGATTATGGGAACCGGTTTCGGCAAAGATCCAGTTATACAATAGGATAGGTATACCAAAGTATAACTATACCTAAGGTTAACTATACGAAGAGATAATTACGCGCGGAGACGGAAAACCGCAGGATGAGGGTGACTTTATCGTCGTGGCACTCACGGCGATTTCACCCTTAACCACTGGAAAATGCTATGACCTCTTCAAAGCTCGAAGTGTTAACCCCTGCGAACTGTCAGATTATTTTCATCGATCACCAGCCACAGATGGCGTTTGGCGTACAGTCGATTGACCGCCAGGTGCTGAAAAACAACACCGTGGCGCTGGCGAAAGCGGCCAACGTGTTCAACATTCCAACCATCATCACCACCGTTGAGACCGAAAGCTTCTCCGGTAACACCTATCCGGAGCTGCTGGACGTGTTCCCGGGCCAGGACATTCTGGAGCGTACCTCCATGAACTCCTGGGATGACCAGAAGGTGCGTGACGCGCTGAAGGCCAACGGCAAGAAGAAGGTGGTGGTTGCCGGTCTGTGGACCGAAGTGTGCAACAACAGCTTTGCCCTGTGCGCGATGCTGGAAGGCGACTACGAAATTTATATGGTGGCGGACGCCTCCGGCGGCACCTCCAAAGAGGCCCACGACTACGCGATGCAGCGCATGATCCAGGCGGGCGTGATCCCGGTAACCTGGCAGCAGGTGATGCTGGAGTGGCAGCGCGACTGGGCGCGTAAAGAGACCTACACCGCGGTGATGGATATCGTGCGTGAGCACTCCGGTGCGTACGGCATGGGCGTGGATTACGCTTACACCATGGTGCACAAAGCGCCGTCTCGCCAGAAGAGCGAGCACCGCACCTTAGCGCCGGTCCCGGCTCGCTAAGTTCCGCTGGCGGGCTGGTCCCTCATCCGGCTCGCCGCTGCCTCTTTCTCTGGAGTTCACAATGAGTACTGGGCTGATATCCCTTGCGGCAGGCGTGTTGATTGGCCTGATGTATGCCGTGCTGAAGGTGCGCTCCCCCGCGCCGCCCGCGCTGGCGCTGATTGGCCTGCTGGGGATGCTGGCGGGTGAACAGGCGACGCGCCATCTGTTATCCCGCGACGGCGCGCCGCCTCCTCAGGTGACCGTTCCGCAGGCTACATCGCAGACGGGAGCGTCGTCATGAAAGCATGGATAATTTCGCTGGTGTGCGGCGTGGCTGCTGGGGTAATTTACGCTCTGCTCGACGTCCATTCCCCGGCGCCGCCGGTTGTCGCCCTGCTTGGCCTGTTTGGCATGCTGGTGGGTGAACAGCTCATTCCGGTGGGACGGCGTTTACTGAGTCGCGAACCGCTTACCCTCGCCTGGTTTCGTCACGAATGCGTACCGAAAATCAGCGGCACGGCGCCCCCTGCGCCCGCGAAGGACGATCGCGACGTTTAATGATTTGTGAGAGGAAAGACAGCATGACGCTGCCGTGGCGCATTGCCATCATTGATGACGAACGTTCCGTCCGCAGCGGGTTGAGTAATCTCCTGGAGTCGGAAGGCTATTCGACCGATACGTTTGATTCGGCAGAGGTGTTTCTGAGCCATCCGCTCGCCCTGTCCGGCGCGGCGCTGGTGATCACCGATATCAAGCTGCGGGGCATGAGCGGCCTGGAGCTGTTTGACAAGCTACGCCTGCTGGCCGTACCGCCTCCGCCCGTGCTCTTTATTTCCGGTCATGCTGATGAAAATATGCAGCGGTACGCTCTTAATCTGGGCGCCGCTGCATTTTTGCGTAAGCCCATTAACATCGATATTCTGCTGGATCATATTCAGCGGGAGCTGGCCCGCCGACAATAAGGATCGCGGATGAACGAACACGAGCAGCCTGCATTCTGGCCCGCCCAGGGGAATCTTCATCAGGGGCGGGTTTTTGTCCTTAAAGAGGATGTGATTTTTACCGTGCTGGCGCAGGAGGGCGGAATCGCCTGGATGCACGCGCGCCATCCTCATTCCGGCGGCTCGTTCATTATCGCCACCGCGGTGAGCGACGAAGACGAAGAGCGGGCCACCCGGCTGCTTAAAAACGAGTTTGCGCTGCGCGATGTGCTGCAGGACAGCTGGGCCATCCGCGCCGTCGCCTCCACCCAGTACCGGGGGCGCTTCGCGCTGGTGTACGCTCCGTTTTCGTTTGAGCTGCTGGCGCGGCGCGCGGGCAGGGCGATCTCGGGCATCACGCGCTTTATCGAAATGGCGATCCAGATCTGCGTTCCCCTGCGCCAGATGCATCTGCAAAACCTGATCCACGGCGATATCAAGCCCGGCAATATTTTTGTTCATCACGATTCCACCTGCCGTCTGGGCAGCTTTGGTCTCTCCTGTAGCCTTTCTGATGCCTTCTCGCAGACCCGGCTTGCCGTTTCAGGCGGTACGCCTGCCTATATGTCGCCGGAGCACACCACCCGCACCCAGCGCCCCGTCGATGGCCGCAGCGATCTCTACAGCCTCGGCATGGTGCTGTATGAACTCCTGACCGGACGCCTGCCGTTTGAACTGGGGGAGGACGATCGGGCCAACTGGGCGCACTACCATATTGCCTCAGCGCCGCTGGCCCCGGACGCGATCCGCCCGGACGTGCCGGGGATGCTGTCGACCATCATCCTGAAGCTGCTGGAAAAGAACCCTGATAACCGCTACCAGACGGTCGACGGGCTGATTGCCGACCTCCGCCGCTGCCAGGCGACGCTGACCTGCGAGGGCGAGATCGTCGCCTTTACCCCCGGCCAGCAGGACCGTACCCCGGCAATCCATCTGGCGGATTCCCTGTTCGCGACGCATCCGCAGGCGAATGACGTCATTGCCGCGTTTGAGCGGGTGGGGCAGAACCTGGTACCGGAGCTGGTGACGATAGGCGGACCGTCGGGGATCGGCAAATCCTCGATCATCGCGACGGCGCTCAAAACGCTGCAGCAGCGTACGGTGCTGCTGGCGGTGGGCAAAGTCGATCAGTTTTCACCCTCGTTACCCTACGGCGTATTAAGCTCCGCGTTCCGCACCCTGACGCTGCACCTGCTGGGGCTGCCCGCAGACGATGTGGCGAAGTGGAAAATCCGCCTGTCTCGCGCCCTGGAAGGCCATGAGGCGCTGGCCGTCAGCCTGGTACCCGAGCTGGGCCTGCTGCTTGAAAGCAAACCGCGCTTCTCGGCGGATACGTTTTCCATTGATGCCCGGGCGCGCTTCAGCCATATGGTGCTGGCGCTGGTGAAAACCTTTGCCTCGCAGGGCTGCCCGCTGGTGCTGGTGCTTGACGATCTCCAGTGGAGCGATGCCGCCAGCCTGCAGACGCTCAAATATCTGCTGACGAACAGCGGGGCTGTTCCGCTGCTGGTGGTTGCGGCCCACCGGGATATCAGTTCTGTGTCCGACGCCGCCCTGCAGGCGCTGCTGGCAGGCCTGCCGGAGGCGGCGCAAAACGCGAGCGAGATTGTCCCGCAGGCGCTTTCCGTAAAAGCGGTGGCGCGCTGGCTGGCGACGGTATTTCGCACCCGCAGCGTGGCGACGACCGACCTCGCGACGCTGATCCACGAAAAGACCGGCGGCAACCCGCTCTTTGTGCACGAGTTTTTCCGCCGCATCGTTGATGACGGCCTGGTGGTGCACAACAAGTATCAGGACAAGTGGCACTACGATCTGCAGGCGATCCGCGCCAGGCATTACACCGAAAACGTCGTCACCCTGGTGCTGGAACAGCTTGAAGAGCTGCCCGACGAGACGCGCCGCCTGCTGGGCAGCCTCGCCTGTCTCGGCGGTACGGGCGAGATGGAGATGATCTGCCGCGTGGTCGACATGTCGATGGCGGAAATGCGCTATGCGCTGCACCCGGCGGTGATGGCCCAGCTCATCGTGCTGACGGAAAAAAAGTACGCCTTCACCCACGACAGGGTGCAGGAGGCCGCCTTTGCGCTGCTGGATCCTCATGAGAGAAGCCATATTCACCTGACGACCGCCAGCCTGCTGGCCGACGCCGCGCGTCAGGCGGCGGGGAACGAACTACTGTTCCGCGCCGTTCACCACGTTACGGCCGCGCTCGACAGCATTCAGCCCGCCCCGCAGCGCCAGATGTTCCGCGAGCTGAGCCTGCTGGCCGCGCGGCGCGCGAAGCGTTCGGGGGATTACCCTTCGGCGCTCAGCTATATCCAGACCGCCAGAGCGCTGGGCAACGCCGGGACGGTGTCAGACTTTATGCTTGATATCGAAGAGGCGGGCTGCGAGTTTGCGCTGGGCCATCTGGAGCGAACCCGTGAGCTGTGTGACGCCATTCTCGGCTGCCCCGGCGGGCTGACCGAAAAGGCGCTGGCGGCCAACCTGCTGGTGGAGGTGTACATTCGCCAGTCGGACAGCCGTCTGGCGCTGGAGGCGGCGCTCTGCTGGCTGGGGATTTTCGGCATCCAGATCGGCCGCTATCCGGAAGATGCCGACTGCGACGAGGCCTGGGCGCTGTTTTGCAACCGCGCGGGCAACGCGCCGCAAAACCTGTTTACCCAGCTCACGCGGATGGATAACCCGGAAACCGAAGCGGTGATGAATTTGCTCTACAGCGCCAGCATTTGCGCCAGCTTCATCTGCCCGCGCCTGCACTTTTTGCTGCTCTGCCGCATGATGCACCTGACCCTCGACCACGGCATTACCGGCGCCTCCACCACGGCGATGGCCTGGTTTGGCGTGCTGATGGGCCACCGCTACGCTGAGTATCGCCTCGGGTTCCAGTACGGCACGCTGGCCCGCGAGCTGGTCAATCGCCACGGTTACGACGCGTTCGAAGCCAAAACCCTGCTGCCGCTCGACCAGCTCAGCGTCTGGACCCAACCGCTGTCGTTCACCATCGAGTGCGCAAAAGCCTGCTTCACCGCTGCTGTCACCCACGGGGATATGACGGTGGCCTGCTATGCGGCCTGCCACCAGGTGATTAACTTCCTCTCACGGGGCGATCACCTGGACGGGGTGCTGACCAGCATCGATCGCGGCCTGGCGTTTGTGCGTAAAACCCACTTCCAGGACGTTGAAACCATTTTGATGGTTCAGCGCGCTTACGTTGAGTTTTTGCGCACGGCGGTGATCGGCACGTGGAGCGCGTCGCAGGTGCTGCCGGAGGCGCTGCTTCCTGCGTCACCGGAGCAGGCGCCGGAACAGACCTCGACCATGCTGTTCTGGTACTGGCTCTATCGCGGCATGGCGCACTTTACCTGTGGGGAGTATGCCGATGCGCAGGCGGACCTTGAGATGGCGGGCTGGTACGCGTGGTCTGCGCCGGGGCACATCCATCTGCTGGACTACCATCTTTACAGCGCCCTGGCGCTTTCCCGTCAATTGACGCCGGAGACCTTCTCGGCGAATCACCGTCGCAGTATTCACGCCCACTACGACAAAATCGCCCTCTGGGCGCGCATTAATCCGGGCACGTTTGCGGATAAAGAGGCGCTGATCTACGCCGAAATCGTGCGTCTGGACGGGATGAACAGCATTGCGCTTGAGCAGTATGAGAAAGCGGTCCGCCTCTCCCGCGAGGGCGGGTTTAACCCGATTAACGCCCTGGCCCACGAGCTGGCGGGACGCTTCGCGCTGGCCTGTGGCTACCCGACCGCCTCAGACGCGCACTTTCGCGGCTCGATTGCCGCCTGGGGCCGCGCCGGGGCGCAGGCCAAGGTGCGGCAGCTGGAGCAGGATTTCCCGCACCTGTTGGCCTCCGGGCAGGCCAGCGCCTACGACACGGTGGCGTTCGCCCAGAATGAGACGATCCGCGATCTGCAAAGCGTGATCAAAGCCTCCCGCGCGCTGTCGGAAGAGATTAATCTTGAGCGCTTAATCGAAAACCTGATGACGATCCTGCTCGAACGCGCCGGGGCGCAGCGCGGCCTGCTGCTTCGCGTGAGCGATAATCTCATTCCGGAGATCGAGGCCAGCGCCTGGACCAGCACCGAAGGTGTGCGGGTGCGGATCCTGAAAGACGTCCCGACGGCGACCGACCTGCCGCTGTCGGTGCTGGCGGCGGTGATCCGCACCGGGCAGGAGATCCGCACCGGCAGGCCGGAGGAGTTCCATCCCTTCAGTCAGGACCCCTATCTGGTGACCTCGGGGGCGGCGGTCATGTGCGTCCCGATGTTCAAACAGGCGCGGCTGGTGGGGGTGCTCTACCTGGAAAACCGCCTGATGCCGGAGGTCTTCACCGCCGAGCACTCGCGCGTGGTGAGCCTGCTGGGCGCGCAGGCCGCGGTCTCCCTGGAGACGGCGCGGTTGTACGCCGAGCTGCTGGCGGAGAACATCCAGCGCCGACGGGTGGAGAAAGAGCTGCGATCCAGCCAGACCTCGCTGATGCTGGGCGAGCAGATCAGCCACACCGGCAGCTGGCGCTGGGAGCTGGAGCAGGATCTGATGTTTGTCTCGGAAGAGTACGCCCGCATTCTCGGCCTGCCCGAACAGCAAAAGATGATCTCCATGGCAGAGTTTTTGACCTTCGTCCATGAGGACGATTATGCCCGCATCAGCGCCATCGTCACCCGGAGCGTGCGCGACGGGCTCTCCATGCGGGCGGAGTTTCGGGTTAAGCGTACCGACGGCTCAACGCGCTACCTCCTCGGGATTGGCGATCCGGTGGGCGTAGGCAGTGAGGTGAACGAGTATTACGGCATCATCACCGATATCACCAGCCAGCGTGCCGCAGAGGATGCCATGCGGGTGGCCCAGGCGGATCTGGCACGGGTTTCCCGGGCCACCACCGTCGGGCAACTTACCTCCTCCATCGCTCACGAGATCAACCAGCCGCTGATGTCGATCGTCTCTAACGCCGGGGCGAGCCTGCGCTGGCTCAACCGCGAGCCCGCCCGGCTGGATAAAGTGCGGGAAGGGCTGGAGGAGATCGCCGAGGAAGGCGCGCGGGCGGGGGAGATCATTCGCAGCATCCAGTCCCTGACGCGCAAGCAGGATCCCACATTCTCGCGCATCGACATGCACTACCTGATCCACCATATCATCACGCTTTCGCGCAGCGAGCTGGAGCAGAGACACATTAGCGTTGATTATCTGTTAAAGGCGCAGGACAGCTTTATCACCGGCGATAGCGTGCAGATCCAGCAGGTGCTGCTCAATCTGGTGATGAATGCGGTAGAGGCGATGGCCGAGGTGAAGGATCGCACCAGCACCATTACCCTCAGCACCGCCAACGCGGACGGGAAAGTGATCGTCGAGATCGCCGATACCGGCAGCGGCATTGAGCCCGAGCAGCTGGAGCAGATTTTTGACTCGTTCTATTCCACCAAACCTCAGGGGATGGGAATGGGCTTGACCATCAGCGCCAGCATTATTGAGCGCCACTGCGGGAAGCTGGGCGCGCGCCGCCGGGAGCCGCACGGCACGGTGTTTGCCTTTGCATTGCCGCTTGCCGCGCAGGAAGGGTAAACGTTAATCCGCAGGCTGGCTATTGGTCAGGCGCTCAACGGCCCTGACCAGCTCCGCCACGGAGCGCACCTGCATTTTCTCCATCACGCGGCGACGGTGCACCTTAACCGTGATTTCGCTGACCCCAAGCTCGGCGGCAATCTGCTTGTTCAGCATGCCGCTTATCGCCAGCGTGAGCACCTCGTGTTCGCGCGGGGTGAGGGACAGATGGCGCTGCTTCAGGGCGTAGTGCTCTTTATTGCGTACGGCGTTGTGTTCCGCCAGCTGAAGCGCGGACTCGATGGCGTCGATAAGCGCGGTGGATTCGACGGGCTTGGTGAGAAATTCGTACGCGCCGCCTTTAATGGCGCGCACCGACATCGGGATAGTGCCGTGGCCGGTGAGAAAAATAATCGGGATCTCGCGCCCGCTGTCTTTAAGGGCGTCAGCCACCTCAAAGCCCGAGATGGCGGGCATTTGCATATCGAGGACCACGCACGACGGTAGCTCTTCAAAGCGGTGCTGAAGAAACGCCTCTGCCGATGAAAAGCCGACGGCGCTTAAGTCTGCCGATTCCAGCAGCCCGATCACGGACTGCCTGACTGCGTCATCGTCATCAACCACATACACAATGTGTTCCATTCACCGCCCCGGTGCTGATTTACATGTCGAGGATGTAAACAATCCCGACGGTTACGTAAGAGACTGTTTATGCTGACTTTCATCTTAACACATTAACTATCATTATCATTTCACAATATGATAACCGTATGAAGATGAAGTATAGCGATCCGTGACCGGGGCGGTTAAGGAACGAAACACTGATTTTATGCACCAACAAGCTCAATGCGGTTGCCGTCCGGATCCGCGATCACCGCTTCATAGAAGCCGTCCCCGGTCATGCGCGGGGCGCTGAGCAGCGTGCCGTTTGCCTGTGCCCGCTCGGCCATGGTGTCGACCTGTGCTTTGCTGCCGACGTTGATGGCGATATGCGCCCAGCCGATAAACTCCGGGTGGGCAGGGGCGTCGGGCAGATCCGGCAGCGTCATCAGCTCGATGGTCGGTCCGTTATCGAGCGTAATAAAGTGTGATTCGAAACCGGGACGATTTTTACTGAGATAGCGTTCGTTACTGCGTCCATTAAAAACCGTTTCCCAGAACTGAACCTGGGCGTCCAGGCTGCGGGTCCAGAGTGCGACATGGGCAATATTCATAAGATCCCTCGTTATTTGTCTGTGAGGACTTTCACCGGTAAAACAGGCTACACTCTGGTTTTGAGCGCGACAAGCTGAGGAAATAACAATGCACTACACACTGAAAGAAAGCGACAAGGATAAACCGGAAGGGTCAAGCGGCGCGGGCGCTCTGCAGCAAAAACTGCTGGAATCCCGTTCGATTGTGATCTCGGGTGAGATTAACCAGGAGCTGGCGCAGAAAGTGATCACCCAGATGATCCTGCTGCAAAGCGTGAGCAACGATCCGATCAAGCTGTACATCAACAGCCAGGGCGGCCACGTGGAAGCGGGTGATACCATCCACGACTTCATCAAGTTCATCCGTCCGGAAGTGCACGTCATCGGCACCGGCTGGGTGGCGAGCGCCGGGATCACCATCTTCCTGGCGGCGAAAAAAGAGCACCGCTACTCGCTGCCAAATACCCGCTTTATGATCCACCAGCCGCTGGGCGGCGTGCGCGGTCAGGCGACGGATATTGAGATCGAAGCGCGCGAGATCATCCGCATGCTGGATCGCGTGAACAAGCTGATTGCTGACGCCACCGGCCAGCCGCTGGAAAAAGTGAAAAAAGATACTGACCGCAACTTCTGGATGTCTCCGGCAGAAGCGCTTGATTACGGCATCGTGGGTAAACTGATTACCCATTATGACGAGCTGAAGCTGGATTAAGATTTAACGCTGTGTTTGTGTCGGGTGGCGGCTACGCCTAACCCGACCTACACGCCCTCGTTTGACCCATGACAAGTTCCCCCTCTGCTTTCTTACCTATAATCGCGCCTGTTTCCCCTCTCACTGGTGCTACTCATGGCGTATCAACTGAACCTGAACTGGCCGGAATTTCTTGAGAAATACTGGCAAAAACAACCCGTAGTACTGAAAAATGCCTTCCCGAATTTTGTCGATCCGATTACTCCGGACGAGCTGGCAGGGCTGGCGATGGAGCCGGAAGTCGATAGCCGTCTGGTGAGCCATTTCAACGGCAAATGGCAGGCCAGCAATGGTCCGTTTGAGCACTTTGACGATCTGGGCGAAACCGGCTGGTCGCTGCTGGCGCAGGCGGTGAACCACTGGCATATGCCCGCCGCGGAGCTGGTGCGTCCGTTCCGCGTCCTGCCTGACTGGCGTCTGGATGATCTGATGATCTCCTTCTCCGTGCCGGGCGGCGGTGTGGGTCCGCATATCGATCAGTACGACGTGTTTATCATTCAGGGGATGGGCAGCCGCCGCTGGCGCGTGGGCGACAAGCTGCCGATGCGTCAGTTCTGCCCGCATCCGGCGCTGCTGCATGTCGATCCGTTCGAGCCGATTATCGACGAAGATCTGGCGCCGGGCGATATCCTCTACATCCCGCCTGGATTCCCGCACGACGGCTTTACCCATGAGACCGCGCTCAACTACTCCGTGGGTTTCCGTGGGCCGAACGGTCGCGATCTGATCAGCAGCTTCGCCGATTACGCGCTGGAAAACGATCTTGGCGGCGAGCACTACAGCGATCCGGATCTGACCTGTCGCGAACATCCTGGCCGCGTGGAGCAGTACGAGCTCGATCGTATTCGTCAGATGATGATCGACATGATTAGCAAGCCAGATGATTTCACAAAATGGTTCGGCAGCTTTGTCTCCACGCCGCGCCACGAGCTGGATATCGCCGCCGCCGAGCCGCCGTATTCGCCTGAAGAAGTGCTTGATGCGCTGCAGGGCGGCGAAACGCTGTCTCGCCTGAGTGGTCTGCGCGTGCTGAATATTGGTGGCAGCTTCTTCATCAACAGCGAACAGCTGGAAACGGTAGACGCGAAGGCCGCGGATGCGCTGTGCCGCCTCGCCGAACTCGGCCAGGCCGAGCTGGGCGAGGCGTTGAATAATCCAGCGTTTATTGAAGAACTCACCGGGCTGATTAACCAGGGATACTGGTACTTCGACGAGTAGTGCGACCTGTTGCCCGGTGGCGCTGCGCTTACCGGGCCTACGGGATCGCGTAGGCCGGGTAAGGCGAAGCCGCCACCCGGCAAAAAACTACTCCTCCATCGCGATCACAATCGCTTCTCCCATCTTCCTCAACGCCTCGCGATTTTTATCCGTCGGCGGCAGCGCCACGTTGATCCGCAGGCAGTTGCGGTACTTCCCGGAGGCGGAAAACAGCGACCCGGCCGCGGCCTGGATTTTAAGCCGGCACAGCTGCTTGCTGACGCACACCATGTCCACCTTCTCCGGCAGCTCAATCCACAGCAGGAAGCTTCCCTGCGGGCGCGTGACGCAAATCTCTGCCGGAAAATACTGCCGCACCCAGCAGGTGTAGGTTTCCATATTCTGCTGATAAATCTGACGCATACGGCGCACGTGGCGATGGTAATGACCGTCGCGAATAAACGCCGCCACCGCCATCTGCGTGCCCGGCACGTTAAACCCGCCCGCGGCGTATTTCATGTGCATCACCCGGTCGTAATAGCGCCCCGGCACAATCCAGCCGACGCGCAGACCCGGTGCCACGGTTTTGGTAAACGAGCTGCAGAGGATCACGCGGCCGTCGATATCCATTGAGTGAATGGTGCGCGGGCGCGGGTACTCCGCCGCCAGCTCGCCATAAATGTCATCTTCCACGATCACGATATCGTGCCGTTGGGCGAGGGCTAAGACCTGCTTTTTCCGCACTTCCGGCATGATAAACCCGAGCGGGTTATTGCAGTTGGGCACCAGGATCACCGCTTTAATCGGCCACTGCTCCAGCGCCAGCTCTAACGCCTCAATGCTGATCCCGGTTTCAGGATCGGTGGGGATTTCAATCGCCTTGATGTCAAACCCGCGCAGCATCTGCATGGTGCCGTGAAACGACGGTGACTCCACCGCCACGATATCCCCCGGCTTGCACACTGACAGTAGGGCTATCGACAGCGCGCCGTGGCAGCCGTTGGTGATGACAATCTCGTTCGCCGCGACGGTTGAGCCGCCGTCGAGCATCAGACGGGCGATCTGCTCGCGCAGCTCCAGGCGGCCGTCGAGCACGTCATAGCTCAGCATCTCGGCAGGGTTATGCTGCGCGATGCGGCTCATCTCGCGCCACAGGGGCTTCAGGCTTGGCTGGTTAATGTCCGGCGAGCCGCCGCCAAACGAAATCATCTCTTTGTCGGCGCGGGCGTCCAGCAGCATCATCACCTCATCCCACTGGGTAACGTCCACGGGGCGCTGCACCGGGCGCGTCATGGCCGGAACCGGCGGCTGGGCTTTGCGCTGCGAAACAAAATAGCCGGAACGCGGCTGGGGGGTGATCAGCTGGAGGTTTTCGAGGATCTGATAGGCCTGCTGTATGGTGCTGATACTCACGCCGTGCTCCTGGCTCAGCGCGCGTACCGACGGTAGACGTTCACCGCTGCGATACAGCCCTTGTTCAATGCGTTCTGCCAGAAGGTTGGCCAGATGTTGATAGCGCGTCATGCTGTATCCTTTGTTTTCACCATACAGATTGTAAAACCAGTACAGATTGCCGTAAAAATTGGCATGCAGATACTGTTTTAGCGGATCTGTATGTTAAACAAAAGGTGTTTTTGCATCTGTATTGTACAGGCCGATTTCCAGGATGATATTCCCACTGGCACCGTGAGGAGAGCACCATGGAATTCTATGAGAATCGTTCAAAACGTCCGTTTATTGTGTTTGTCTGGATCGGCAAAACGATCTGCAACTGGTATCGCATCAACCGTACCCGCCGCATCCTGAGCCAGATGAGCGACGAGCAGCTCAAGGACGTTGGGTTGTCGCGGTATGATGTGTGAGCGGCAATGCACCGCGGAACGTAGGCCGGGTAAGGCGTAGCCGCCACCCGGCGATTTTCAGCTCAACAGTTCAAGCGTCTGCCATTTCGGCCTTTCCAGCAGTTCAACCGCCTCCTGATACGACCGCACGTTGTTATAGCCCATCACCAGCCCGTAGCGTTTGCCCGACCCGCGATACCACTCCGAAAGCGCATTCACCTGCAGCTGCTGTTCCTGCCAGCAGCGGGCGATCTCCCGGTCACAGCTCCCTTTCGCCAGAAACGCCACGATATGCATTCCGCCGTCGTTTTGCTCGGTGAAAAACAGATCGCCATACACCTCGCGCAGGGCGGCAATCATCCAGTCGCGGCGGGTCTGATACAGCGCGCGCATCTTCTTAAGATGGCGGAAAAAATGCCCTTCGTTGAGAAACGCGGTGAGTATCTTTTGCGTCAGCACCGGCTGGCCGCTGGCGGTGATGTCCGCGCAGTCGGTAAAAGCTCCGACGGTGCTGGCGGGCATCACCACGTAACCCATGCGCAGCGAGGGCATGATGGTTTTGCTGAAGGTGCCCATAAAGATCACCCGGTCGTGCTGGTCGAGGCTTTTCAGCGACGGCAGCACCTTGCGGGTGTAGTGAAATTCTCCGTCGTAATCGTCTTCGATGATCCACGCCTCGTTCTGGCTGGCCCAGTCGAGCAGCTGCTGTTTACGCGGCAGTGAGAGGGTGACCGCCAGCGGGCTCTGGTGCGACGGGGTGACGATGGCAAAACGGGCGTCGCGATGGTGGCGGAGCAGGTAGTCCGTGTCGATACCGCAGCGATCGACCGGCACCGTGTGCAGGCGCGGCACGATCCGCATGAGCAGCTGCTGGCCCATAAAGTAGCCCGGATCTTCAAACAACACCTTGTCGCTGCGGCTGGCAAGGGTGTCGAGGATCAGACGCAGGCTGCCGCTGTAGCCGCTGGTGATCAGCACCTGCTCGGCGGTGCAGGACAACCCGCGTGAAATATTGAGGTAGCTGGCGATGGCCTGGCGCAGCGGATACCAGCCCAGAACGGGCGGGTTGAGCATCTCCTCCTGGCGCATGGCGCGCGTCGCCTGGCCCGCCAGCAGCAGCCATTTTTTATACGGAAAGCTGTCGAGGGCGGGGATGCCGGGGCGCAGAAACCCCGCCCGCTCGCGCTGGCTGATAAGCGATGCCGGAAGCGTGCCGGTGGGCTGTTCCGCTGGGGCATTCTTATCCGGCAACAGTAGATCCGGGTTTACCCGCGTGCCGCGCGCGCCCTGGCTCACCAGATACCCTTCGCCCGTCAGAATGGCATACGCCGTTTCGACGGTTTTACGCGCCACCTTCAGCTCTTCCGCCAGCACGCGGATGGCGGGCACCTTATCGCCCGGCTTCAGCACGCCGCGCGTGATGTTGTCGCGATAGCGGGAATAAATCTCGTGATAGCCCGGCTTCATGTCCTACCTCGTTTCACGCTTTTTGTATCTTTTTACTATGTCATGAACGGCGTAGATTTGCCTTATCGCATGACACATGCCGCACAAAAAGAGGAAAGACAATGAGCACTCGCGTCAACCACCATAAAGTCACACCTGCCCTCGCTAACGCGCTGTCTGCCCTGAGCATGGAGGTGGCAAAAACCTCTATCGACCCGGCGCTGAAGCATCTGATCGACATTCGCGTTTCACAGCTGAACGGCTGTACCTTCTGCCTGGATATGCACTCGAAAGAGGCCAAAATTGCCGGCGAGCGCGAGCTGCGCCTGTACCATCTGGCGGCCTGGCGCGAGTCCCCGCTGTTCAGCGCCCGAGAGAAAGCCGCGCTGGCCTTCACCGAAGCGCTGACCCAGATTGGCGTTCACGGGGTGAGCGATGCGCTGTACCGCAGCGTGGCGGAGTACTTCTCGGACGTGGAGATTTCAGAGCTGAACTTCGCCATCGTGGCGATCAACGCCTGGAACCGTCTGGGGATCACGTCCCGCATGGCGCCGGGTTCGCTGGATGCGGCTTACGGGCTGAATAAGGCTAACCTGGAATAATCCCCCGCTCGCGGATCATCGCCACCAGCGCCCGCAGTCCCGGCGGGACGTGGCGATGGCCAGGGTAATACAGGCGCAGCCCTGCAAACGGCTGCGTCCAGTCGTTTAATACGCTCATCAGCTCCCCGCTTTTTAGTTCGTCCTGAATATAGAGTTCCGGTAAAAACCCAACCCCTAATCCCGCTTTCACGGCCCGGATCGAAGCGAACAGATCGGACGTCGCAAAGCGCGGCGGCACGGCCAGAGCATATTCCTCCCCGCGACGCGCCAGTTCCCAGCGGTAGATCCCCCCGTGCGCCATACGCATGCCGATCCCCTGATGTTGCAGGAGATCGTCCGGCGTTTGCGGAGTGCCGTGACGCGCAAAATACTCCGGTGTGGCGGTAACAAGCTGGCGGATCTGTCCAGTCAGCGGCACGGCGATCATGTCCTGCGGTACGGACTCTTCGAGGCGGATCCCAGCGTCATAACCTTCGGCGACGATGTCGATCGTCCTTGCTTCGCTCACCGTTTCCACGCGCATCTTCGGATAGCGGATCATAAAGTCGATCAGCAGCTGATCCAGAAACAGGGTGCCGATATGGTTCGGCACGTTCAGACGCAGCGTGCCGGCAGGTTCTCCGGTGTCGCTGTGGATCTCCTCGCTGGCCTGACGGATTTCCTGCAGTGCTGGACCAATGCGCGCCACGTAGCGCTGTCCGGCGTCGGTGAGTGCCACGCTGCTGGTGGTGCGGTTAAAGAGGCGCGTCTCAAGGCGGCTCTCCAGCCCGGCGATGGCATTACTCACCGCCGTGGCGGACATGCCCAGCTCCTGCGCCGCAGCGCGAAAGCTGCCGCGCCGCACGACGGCCATCACCACTTCCAGCTCTGTCAGACCTGAACGATGCATAGATTATCCTGAAAATCGAAATAACCCTTGCAGCATAGCGTGGATTATCGCAACGGAGAAGCCGTGCCAGACTGTGCTCACAAACCCTGAGGAGGTTGATATGCACACGATCGAACAGATTTTTATTAACGGCGAATTCGTCACCCCGCACGGCACCGAACGTTTTGATTTGTACAACCCGGCGACGGCGCAGGTCATCGGCCAGGTGCGCCTGGCGGATGAGGTGGATGCTGAGCGCGCCATTGCGGCGGCAAAATCGGCGTTTCCGGCGTGGTCGCAGACCACAAAGCAGGAACGTATCGCAGCGCTAAAACGTATGCATGCCGCCGTGGCCGCTCGCCACGACGATCTGCTTGAAGCGGTCATTGAAGAGTACGGCGCGCCCGCCTCGCGCTCGGCGTGGATGGCCAGCTATCCGGCGGAGGTGATTGCTCAGGCCATTGAGGCGCTGGAGGAGTTTGCATTCGTCACCCCCGCAGGTGCGGCAACGGTGCAGATGACGCCGCTTGGCGTGGCGGGGCTGATTACACCGTGGAACAGCGACGCCGGGTTTATCTGCGGCAAGCTGGCGACTGCGCTGGCGGCGGGCTGTACGGCAGTCATCAAGCCGAGCGAAATGAGCGCCCTGCAAACGCAGATTGTCACCGAAGCGCTGCGTGATGCCGCGCTGCCGCCGGGCGTGTTTAACATCGTCACCGGACGCGGCGAGACGGTAGGTGAGACCATCAGCCGCCATCCGGACGTGGCAAAAACCTCGTTTACCGGCTCCACGAATACCGGCAAGGCGATCCTGCGCAACGCGGCGGAGAGCTTTAAGCGCGTGACCCTGGAGTTAGGCGGTAAATCGCCGACGATCCTGCTGGATGATGTGGATCTGGCACAGGCGATCCCGCTTGTGATTCAGGCCGGGTTTATGAACAGCGGGCAGGCCTGTGTAGCAGGAACGCGTATCCTGGTGCCCCAGTCGCGAAAAGCGGAAATCGAAACCGCGCTGGCGCAGGCCGTGGCGGAGGTGAAATCCGGCGACCCGCGCGACCCTGCAACGGACGTCGGCCCGATGGTCAGTGAAAAACAGTGGCAGCGGGTGCAGGGCTATATCCGTAAAGGCCTCGAAGAGGGCGCACGCCTGCTGGCGGGAGGTGAGGGACGACCTGCTGGCACGCAGAACGGCTGGTTTGTGCGTCCGACGCTGTTTGCTGACGTGAATAACCAGATGGTGATTGCCAGGGAGGAGATTTTCGGCCCGGTGCTGTGCGTGATCCCTTATCGTGATGAGGCAGACGCTGTCGCCATCGCCAACGATACCGAGTACGGCCTGAGCGCGATGGTGCTGGGCGGCAATATTGAACGAGCACGCCGTGTGGCGCAGCAGATTGTCTCCGGTCGCGTGCTGGTGAATACGCTTGCCCATGAACCGAAAGCGCCGTTCGGCGGGTTTAAGCACTCCGGCGTGGGGCGCGAGATGGGCGAGTGGGGGATTCGGGCGTTTATGGAGCCGAAGTCGATCCTGAGCTAAAACCTGCCCGGTGGCGCTGCGCTTACCGGGCCTACGGGTTCATGTAGGCCGGATAAGCGCAGCACCATCCGGCAAAAACACTTCGCCAGTCACCGAAGCATGACGTGAATTTTCTCTGCATTCTCTCCCCAACATCACAACGGAGAGATACCCATGATCGCAGTCCTTTTCGAAGCCAAAGCGGATCCCGCTCATCAGGCGCGCTACCTGCAGCTCGCCGCAGAACTTAAACCTTTGCTGGCCGATATTGACGGCTTTATTGATATCGAACGGTTCCAGAGCCTGACGACCAACGGCAAAATTCTCTCCCTTTCCTGGTGGCGGGATGAAGAGGCCGTCCGTAGCTGGAAACAGAACGTGTTTCATCAGGCGGCGCAGGCCGAAGGGAGAGCGTCGATTTTTGCGTACTATCGCATCCGTGTGGCAGAGGTGATTCGGGAATATTCTTCCGAAACCGGAGGGCACGCCGATGTATGACGTGCATGTGGTTTTCAAAAACACGCCCGGTGAGCTGGCCCGATTTGGACAACTTTTGGGGCGCAACGGCGTAGGGCTGGAAGGCGGTGGCGTATTTGGTACGGATGCCCATTTCCTGGTGGAAGAGGGCGAAAAAGCCCGCCATGTGCTGCTGGAAGCCGGGTTTGATGTGCGGTCGGTTCGTAAGCCTGTTATCAGAAAACTCAAGCAGGCGCGACCCGGTGAGCTGGGGGAGATTGCGGCAGCATTAGCCGCGCAGGGCGTATCTATTCTCACGCAGTACAGCGACCATGCGAATCACCTTATTCTGCTGACGGATAATGATAAGCTGGCTGCAGTGATTACCGAACCCTGGGCGACGAATGTTAAAGACGAGTTTACCTGCTGATAATCGTGCGGCGCTGGAGCAGGCTATTGCGGCGGTGGCGGCTGCCATGGCCGATCCGTCGCGCGTGAAAATGCTCTGTGCGCTGATGGACGGGCGGGCGTGGACGGCCACCGAACTGAGCGCGGCGGCAGATGTTGCGCCGTCGACCGCCAGCGGGCATCTCGCCCGACTGGTGGAAGGGAAGCTGATCGTCTGTCTGTCGCAGGGGCGGCATCGTTATTATCGCCTTGCGGGCCATGACGTAGCGGCGCTGGTCGAGCAGATGATGGGACTCTCCTGGAGCCGCATCACCCCGCCGGAAACCACTGCGCCGAAAGCCATGCGCGAAGCGCGGACCTGCTACGACCATCTCGCGGGCTCGGTGGCGGTGCAGATCTATGATTTCATGCAGGCAGAAGGCTGGCTGGAGGCAGACGGTTCAGCGCTGACCCTGTGTGGCCGGGAACAGTTCCTGAAACTCGGCGTTCCGTTAAGTGTTCATCCGCGTCGCAAGGCTTGCTGTGCCTGCCTGGACTGGAGCGAGCGGCGGTTTCATCTCGGGGGAGAAGCCGGCGCGGCGCTGCTTATTTATCTGGAAAGTAAAGGGTGGATCCAGCGGGTGGCGGGGTACAGGGAGGTGGTGGTGACGGCTTCGGGGAAAAGTGCCGTCAGGAAGCATTTTAGCCGCTAAACTCCGCTGCGGGCTGATGCCCTCACTCCAACCCTCTCCCGCGGGGCTGAGGAATCCCCAGTAATTTTTTTACCTGAAGTGATGAACGTTGCATCAGTAAAATTAATGACTTACAGCGATGCCCTGGTCCGGCTGTAAATCGCCGAAGCGTTTCCGCAAGGCCGGGGCGAGGC
>NZ_VRKN01000024.1 GCF_008080435.1 Enterobacter asburiae
TGGCGGTCATGGCCGTTCTGGAAGCGGCGGTGAAGTCGTCGGAGACGGGGTCAACGCAGGCGCTGGCGTTAACTGCTGAAGAGCGTGCTCTGCTGGGTTAAAAAACAAGCCGGGAGGCGCTGCGCTTACCCGGCAAGCGTTAAAGACTACTGACGTTTTTTCGGCATCATGCGCAGGAGGGTATTATCTTTCCAGAAATAGTGATGCATCAGCGCCGCCACCGCGTGCAGGCCAATCACAAAATAGCCCACGTTCGCCAGCGTTTCGTGCCATTCTTTCAGCACATCAACCAGGTCAAAATTTGACTCCGCCGCATGCGGCATCACCATGCCAAAAGCAAACCAGTCGCTGCCCCGGTTGTACATCATCACAATGCCAATCAGCGGCAGCGCAATAAACAGCAGATACACCACCAGGTGCCCCAGATGGGACATCCCCGTCACCATCGCTTTTGGCTTAGGCTGAATCGGTGGCGCGCGGAATTTCAGGCGAACCAGCAGACGCGTCACCATCAGCACCAGGATACTGATACCGCATGAGACGTGGATCATATTGATCGCTGGACGCGCGGTGCGCGGGAAGAATCCTTTGAACTCCATAGCGCAATAGGCGACGATGATTAACAGAAACACCATCCAGTGGATGCCGATTTGCAGGCTTGTATATTTAGTGCGCATGTGATTTCCCGATTAAAAACAGTTACCGCGTCAACATAATCTCCTTTCCTTAAAAATTCATTAATTTTTCTGTATGGTTTTTCAAATACTTCCCTACGCATGAAGCATCTTCAATTGCCGCCCTGCCCGTGATGGTCTAAGCCTGGATGAGTTCAAACTGTCGTATCGACACGTTTACAGGAGAACACCATGAGTAAAATTGGCATTAACGGCTTTGGACGCATTGGACGCCTTGTTCTGCGTCGCCTTCTTGAAACCCAGGACAGTAATACCGTCGTCGCCATCAACGACCTCACCTCCCCGAAAGTGCTGGCCTACCTGCTCAGGCATGATTCCAACTACGGTGGCTTCCCGTGGAGCGTGGATTTCACTGAGGATGCACTGATTGTTGATGGTAAAACCATTGCGGTGTACGCCGAAAAAGAGGCGAAGCACATTCCGTGGAAATCCGCAGGTGTGGATATCGTCGTGGAGTGCACCGGTTTTTATACCTCCGAAGAGAAATCACGGGCGCACCTGGACGCCGGCGCGAAGAAAGTGCTGATCTCCGCGCCTGCGGGTGACATGAAAACCGTCGTCTACAGCGTGAATGACGACACCATTGACGCCAGTGACACCATTATTTCCGTCGCATCCTGCACCACCAACTGCCTCGCCCCGTTGGCGAAAGCCCTGAACGATGCGTTTGAAATAAAAGTGGGCACCATGACCACCATTCACGCCTATACCGGTACCCAGGCGCTGGTGGATGGCCCGCGCGGGAAAGACCTTCGCGCCTCACGGGCGGCGGCAGAGAATATCATTCCCCACACCACCGGTGCCGCAAAGGCCATCGGTCTGGTGATCCCTGCACTCAGCGGCAAACTGAAAGGCCACGCGCAGCGCGTGCCGGTAAAAACGGGTTCGGTAACCGAGCTGGTGGCGATTCTGGGCAAGAAAGTGACCGTTGAGGAGATCAACGCCGCGCTGAAAAAGGCGACTCAGGGCAATAAATCGTTCGGGTATACCGACGAAGAGATTGTGTCGTCCGATGTGATTGGCTCGCATTATGGTTCGGTGTTTGACGCCACGCAGACGGAGGTGTCAGAAGCGGGAGAGCTGCAGCTGGTGAAAGCCGTAGCGTGGTATGACAACGAATATGGCTTTGTGACGCAGCTGGTGCGGACGCTGGATAAGTTTGCGGCGCTGTGATTTTCCCCTCACCCTAACCCTCTCCCCAATGGGGCGAGGGAATTGTTGCGTGCTTAGATTATTTTACGCGCCCCCTTCAGGACCGGATCCTGCTGTAGCTGTTTCCACGCGGTAATCACAGCCTCAGGAAAATCAACGTGAGCGATAAAATCCCGCCCGGCCGGACCATAGCCGTTAACGTCATCATACAAACGCGGCAGTTCCCCCAGAACCAGTGAAAGGTAGCGGTCTACGGGCCACAGTCCGCTATTGCCCTCGCTAAACTCCACGCCCTCTTTGCCATTCTGCAGTATCGGCGTAACCCCTGGGTGGCTTAGCCACTGCGGCGAAACGGGCTCGTCCCGACAAACGCGGGCAAACGTCGCCATTGTACGACGCTGCATCGTCGGATCCTGTACCACCAGCACCCGCCCGGTCGCTCGCTGATGCTGCTTCAACATGTTCCAGCTAAAACGCGCGTTCTCACCGCAGTTGGTGGATTGATCCTCAATCCACAGGCGCGCCTCGGGGATCTGCCAGAACTCCCGCGCAATGTCGGCAAGAATGCTCGCTTCCGCCCGCCCTGTGACCGGGAGGGTGTGATAACGCGGATGACTGCCGATGGCGGCATATAAAAAGGTGGTCGAGTGACCGATACCGCCGCTAATCAGGAGCGGGATTTCTCTCTGCGCGGCAATTTGACAGGCTGCCTCAATGGTCGGGATCACTGCATTACCTGCCAGGATCACCGCATCGACGTCCGGGTGCTGGCGGCTGCCACTCAGGTCGTCCTGCGCCAGCCATTCACCGACAGTATTGATGGCCGCCAGCGTAGCATCCGGCAGGATAGGAAAACGGGTCTGTTCCATGATGAACTCCTTCTCTGAATCCCTTCAGGGTAGCGACTTCAGGTTCTCAACACAACGGCGACGTCGGGCCGCTCTTTTTCCTTAAACGTCTCTTCTACATTTGATTAACATGCGTAAATCATATTCACTTGAATTATCATTTGCGGCAGACGTAAAATCGCTAGCCCGCTAATTATTCAATTATTTCTAAGGTAAACGACGTTATGCGCCTGCCCGAACGCGACCCTTATGCTCCTCGCGAGTGGCAGCCACATGAGAAACCCGCTCTGCTGGGTTCGCCTTCCACACCCGAGCACAGTGCGCCAAAACGTATTGCCTACGGCGTCGTTGGCCTGCTGGTGTGCCTGACGGGAGCACTGGGAAATGCGGTGGTGACCGCCAACCTGCAAAACCTGCAGGGAACCTTCGGGGCCTGGTCGACCGAAATCGCCTGGCTGCCCGCGGTCTACGTCATGACCAACATCTCTATCAACCTGCTGCTGGTTAAATTCCGCCAGCAGTACGGTCTGCGCGCCTTCACGGAAGGTTTTCTGGTGCTGTATGTGCTGGTGACCTTTTTCCACCTGTTCGTTAACGACCTCAGTTCGGCGCTGATGGTTCGCGCCGCGCACGGGATGGTGGCCGCCGCGCTCAGCTCATTGGGGATTTACTATCAAATTCAGGCCTGGCCTGCGAAGCACCGCCTGAAGGCGCTCACCATCGGCATTACCGGGTCGTCACTCGCTATCCCTCTGGCCCGCCTGTTTTCGACCGAACTACTGCAGCTGGACGAATGGCGCGGCCTCTATTTCTTCGAACTGGGGCTGGCGCTGATCTCCCTGGCCTGCGTGATAGCTTTAAAACTGCCGCCGGGCGATCGACGTAAAGTCTTTGAGAAGAAAGACTTCATCACCTTCTTTTTAATGGCTCCGGGAATGGCCCTGCTTTGCGCCATACTCTCGTTAGGCCGTCTTGACTGGTGGTTCGAGGCACCGTGGATCGGCTGGTCGCTGGCGCTATCGCTGGTGCTGATTGTGGCGGCCATCGTCTTTGAACATAACCGCGCCAACCCGCTGCTGAATACCCGCTGGCTGTCGAGCGGCAGCATCGTTCGTCTGGGGCTAATCATGCTGCTGATCCGTATCGTGCTGGCAGAACAAAACACCGGCGTCATCGGCTGGTTGCAGTACGTGGGGTTACAGAATGAGCAGATGACCCACCTGGCGTGGTCCATTTTCGCCGGGATCGTCTGCGGGATCGTCACCAGCTGTCTCACCATCAAGCCCACCAGGCTGGCGTGGCCAATCATCACCTCTCTGGCGCTGATGATTATCGCCTCGCTGCTGGACAGCCAGTCTAACAACCTGACCCGGCCGGATCAGCTGATGCTAAGCCAGTTCCTGCTGGGTTTCGGCAGCGCCTTCTTCCTGGCGCCCGCCATGCTGGCCGCCATTGGCGGGGTGATCGCCGACCCGCGCAACCTGGTCAGCTTCTCGGTGATGTTTGGCATGAGTCAGAACATTGGCGGCCTGCTGGGCTCCGCGATCCTCGGGACTTTCCAGACCTGGCGCGAGAAGTACCACTCCAGCCTGCTGGCGGACCAGCTCACCACGCTCAATCCGCTGGTCAACGAGCGTATCCAGATTTACACCCAGATGTACCGGAGCCTGATTGGCGACAGTTCGCTGCTGGGAACGCAGGCGATAACGCAACTGCAAACGTTGACCACGCTGGAGGCGAATATTCTGGCTTACAACGATACTTATCTGCTGACGGCAAGTATCGCTGCCGCCACGCTGGTCTGGATTTTATGGCGCTTGCTGCGCCTGCGCATCACTGCCCGTATGGCGCTTAAGAACGCCACCGGCAACAAATAATTGAAATATTTCTGGAGAGTTTATGAGTCAGCAGGATGCCGCCAAAGAGCAGGCCAACACCCGCAAAAATGTGCGCATTGTTTCCATTTTCACCGCCGCTGCCATCGGTATTGTCGGCGTGCTGGTGATCCTTTATGCGTGGCAACTGCCGCCATTCACCCGCCACGCGCAGTTTACCGACAACGCCTACGTGCGCGGTCAGACGACGTTTATCAGCCCCCAGGTGAATGGTTACATCACCGAGGTGAAGGTTCAGGACTTTGTGCAGGTAAAAAAAGGTGACCTGCTGTTGCAGATTGATGACCGCATCTATCGTCAGCGCGTGCATCAGGCCGAGGCACAGCTGGCGATGAAAATTGCCGCGCTCAATAACAACCTGCAGCAGCGTAAAAGCGCCGAAGCGACGATCGCCAAAAATGAAGCCGCACTGAAAAATGCCCGCGCCCAGAGTCTGAAAACGCAGGCTGATTTAAAACGGGTGAAGGATCTGACGGCAGACGGTTCACTTTCCGTTCGCGAACGCGATGCCGCGCTGGCCAGTGCCGCCCAGGGCAGCGCCGATATCGACCAGGCCAAAGCCACGCTTGAGATGTCGCGTCAGGATCTGCAGACGGTGATTGTCAATCGCGGCGCGCTGGAGGCGGATGTCGAAAACGCGAAAGCGGCGCTGGAGCTGGCGCAAATTGACCTGCAAAACACCCGCATTATCGCCCCGCGCGACGGTCAGCTCGGCCAGATTGCCGTGCGTCTCGGGGCGTATGTGACCGCCGGAACCCATCTCACCACCCTTGTGCCCCCTCAGCACTGGGTCATTGCCAATATTAAAGAGACCCAGCTCGCGGAGCTGCGCGTCGGTCAGCCGGTAAAATTCACCGTCGATGCCCTGAACGACAAAGCATATCAGGGCCGCGTGGAGAGTATCTCGCCGGCAACCGGGGTTGAATTCAGCGCCATCACGCCGGACAACGCCACCGGCAACTTTGTCAAAATCGCCCAGCGTATTCCGGTGCGCATCGAGGTACTCGGCAAGCCCGAGGCGTCCGCTCTGCTGCGTCCGGGCATGTCGGTGCAGGTGACGATTGATACGCGGGAGGCGAAGCCATGACTCTTCGCCCGATAGCGGGTCTGGTGCTAGCGGTGATGCTGGCCGGATGCCAGTCCGTCGACGTAAAACCGGCGCAGCCGACGCTGCAAATCCCCACCCAGTGGCGTGCTGACGCCGGTCCTGCCAGCCCGGCGGAGCAGCTCTGGTGGCGCAATTTCCACGACAACAACCTCAACCGCTATGTGGATCAGGCGCTAAAGAACAACAGCGACGTGCTGATCGCCCGCGAACGAATTAACGAGTATCAGGCACGGGTCTTTGCTGCCGACAGCAGCCTGTTTCCTTCGCTTGACGCGGGCGTCACGGGAACGCGCGCCCGTTCGCAATCCGCCGCGACCGGGCTGCCGGTCTACGGCACGCTGTACAGGGGTAGCCTGACGGCGAGCTATGACGTTGATATCTGGGGCGTCAACCGTAGCACGGCCAATGCCGCCGAAGCCTCGCTGGAGGCGCAAAAAGCCGCCGCTGCCGCCGCGGATTTGACCGTCGCGTCTTCCGTTGCATCCGGGTATGTCACCCTGCTCTCGCTTGATGAACAGCTGCGCGTGACCGAATCCACGCTGAAATCGCGCGAAGAGGCATTTAACCTCGCGAAACGTCAATTTGAAACGGGCTACAGCTCACGTCTGGAACTGATGCAATCGGATTCCGAACTCCGCTCAACGCGAGCGCAGGTTCCCGTTCTCCAGCATCAGATTGCACAGCAGGAGAACGCCCTGAGCCTGCTGCTGGGAAGCAATCCCGGCGCGGTGGCGTGCAGCGAAAGCTATGAGGCGCTGACCCCGCTGAAGCTGCCGTCACAGCTGCCTTCTACGCTCCTGAACCGTCGGCCGGATATCGTTCAGGCCGAACGCCAGCTGGTTGCAGCTGACGCCTCGCTTGCCGCGTCACGCGCCAGCCTGCTGCCGTCGATCAACCTGACCGCAACCGGATCGATCCAGGATCGTACCCTTTCAGGCCTGCTGGACAACCCGCTTCAGCTCTGGAGCGTCGGGGGCAGTATTCTCGCCCCGCTCCTGAACCGCCAGGCGCTGAATGCGCAGGTGGATATTTCCCAGTCCCAGCGTAACCAGGCGCTGTACGCCTATGAAAAAACCGTGCGTAACGCGTTTGCCGAAGTGAACAACAGCCTTGATGCTATTACGCGCTATCAGGAACAGCTGACGGAGCTGCTTGCCCAGCAGGATGTGGCGCAGGAGACGCTGCGCATTGCGCAGAACCGCAATCGCAACGGCTACTCCTCTTATCTGGACGTGCTGGACGCGCAGCGCACGCTGTACTCGGTTCAGACCAGCGTGGTGCAGGTGAAAAATAACCTGCTGCTGGCGCAGATCGATTTGTACAGGGCGCTGGGCGGCGGCTGGGTCAGTGCCTGAAAACCTGCCCGGTGGCGCTGCGCTTACCGGGCCTACATTTCGCCCCGTAGACCGGGTAAGTCGCAGCCGCCACCCGGCGATGCCCACTCAGGAGTCACTCTATGCAACAACAATGGTCTGCAGTAGATAATTACATGATTTCCTCGCTTATCCCTGACGATGACGTACTTAATCAGGTACTGAAAAACAACAAACGCGCAGGGCTCCCCGAACACGACGTGGCGGCCAATCAGGGGCAACTGCTGGCGTTGTTCGTGCGCATGACGCAGGCAAGACGCATTCTTGAGATCGGTACGCTGGGTGCCTATAGCTCAATCTGGATGGCGCGCGCCCTGCCGCCGGACGGAAAGCTGATTACGCTCGAGGCTGACCCGACGCATGCCGATGTTGCCCGCCAGAATATTCACCTCGCGGGGCTAAACGATCGTATTGAATTAATTGAAGGCCCGGCGCTGAACTCGCTCGAGAATATCGGTGATGTTCCACCGTTCGACCTGATCTTTATTGATGCCGATAAGCCAAACAATCCCGGCTATCTGGAGTGGGCGCTACACTATTCCCGTCCCGGCACGGTGATTATCGGCGATAACGTGGTGCGCGACGGCGAGGTCATTAACGGGCAAAGCGACGACGCGCGCGTGCTGGGTGTGCGGCGTTTTATCGGGATGATTGGGGATAACCCGCGTTTAACCGCCACCGCACTGCAAACGGTGGGGGTTAAGGGATGGGATGGGTTTACGTTGGCGATAGTGAACGGGTGAAAAAATGTGCGGGCTGATGCCCTCACCCCGACCCTCTCCCACAGGGAGAGGGAGAAAACCGGGTTTTAAGTGGAAATCTGCTCCATCGCCTGCAGAATACGCTTATCCGAAATCGGATACGGCGTGCCCAGCTGCTGGGCAAAGAAGCTGACGCGCAGCTCCTCGATCATCCAGCGGATCGCCTGCACGTCTTCATCATCGCGGCGCGCCGGCGGCAGCTTGTTCAGCCACTGCTGCCACGCCTGCTGCACGCTCTCCACTTTCAACATCTGCGCGCGATCGCGGTGCGGGTCGATGGCCATCTTCTCCAGCCGTTTTTCAATCGCCTGCAGGTATCTCAGCGTATCGCCCAGACGCCTGAAGCCGTTGCCGGTGACAAAGCCGCGATAGACCAGCCCCGCCATCTGCGCCTTCACGTCCGAGAGCCCCAGCGCCATGGTCATATCCACGCGCCCCTTCAGGCGCTTGTTGATATTGAACACGGCGGTGAGGATCTGCTCGACCTGTTTGGCAATCTCCACCACGGTGTCGTTCAGCTCCGCGCGCACCTTTTCATGAAGCTGAGCAAAGCCATCTTCCGTCCAGACCGGGCCGCCCGCCTCGTGGATCAGTTTGTCCACGCCGCAGGAGATGCAGTCGTCAATCAGATCCAGCACCTTGCCGTACGGGTTAAAGTACAGCCCGAGTTTGGCTTTGTTCGGCAGCTTCTCATGCAGATATTTAATCGGCGACGGGATGTTGAGCAGCAGCAGGCGACGCAGCCCACGCCACATCATCTGCTGCTGTTCCAGCGGGTTATCGAACAGTTTGATCGCCACGCTGTCGCGCTCGTCCACCAGCGCAGGCCAGGCTTTGACCTTATAGTTACCACGCTTCTGTTCGTAGCTTTCCGGAAGCTGACCAAAGCTCCAGATATGCAGCCCGCTCTGCTCGATACCGTCGTCCGCCACCGCAGAGAGCGTCTCCTGAACTTTCCCTTTCAGCGCCTCTTTCAGCTCGCTCAGCGAACGCCCTTCCAGCAGCTTTTTGTTTTTATCATCCACCACGCGGAAGCTGATTTTCAGGTGATCGGGCACCTGATCCCAGTTCCAGTCATCGCGGTCGATGGTGGTGCCGGTCATGCGTCGGAATTCACGCTCCAGCGCATCCAGCAGCGGCAGTTCCAGCGGCGTAACGCGGCCTAAAAAGGCTTCCGCATAGTTTGGCGCAGGCACAAAGTTACGGCGCACCGGTTTTGGCAGGGATTTGATCAGCGCAATCACCAGCTCGCGGCGCAGGCCGGGGATTTGCCATTCAAACCCGCCCTCATCGACCTGGTTTAACAGCGGCAGCGGAATATGAACGGTCACGCCATCCGCGTCCGCGCCCGGTTCAAACTGATACGTCAGACGCAGCTTGAGGTTGTCCTGATGCCAGAAGTTCGGGTAGTCGAGCTTGCTGACCGACTCCGCCCCCTCTTTAATCAGCATGCTCTTTTCGAAGTTAAGCAGGTCCGGCGTCTCTTTGCTGGCCGTCTTCCACCAGCTGTCGAAATGGCGCGCAGAAATAACATCGTGGCTGATGCGCTGGTCGTAAAACTCAAACAGCGCCTCATCGTCCACCAGAATGTCGCGGCGGCGGGATTTGTGCTCAAGCTCCTCCACTTCGGCGCGCAGCTTCAGGTTCTCACGGAAGAAGGCGTGACGCGTCTGCCAGTCACCCTCCACCAGCGCGTGGCGGATAAACAGCTCGCGGCTTAGCGCCGGATCGATCTGGCTGTAGTTCACCTTACGCGCAGCGACCACCGGCAGGCCGTAAACGGTCACCTTCTCGGTCGCCATCACCGCGCCCTGCGCGCGCTCCCAGTGCGGTTCACTGTACGAGCGCTTAAGCAGGTGCTGCGCCACCGGCTCCACCCATTCCGGATCGATACGCGCGGCAATGCGCCCCCACAGGCGGCTGGTTTCCACCAGCTCCGCGACCATGGTCCATTTCGGCGGCTTCTTGAATAAGCCAGAACCGGGGAAGATGGAGAAACGGGCGTTACGCGCGCCGGTATACTCCTGCTTCTCGGCGTCCTTCATCCCAATGTGGGACAGCAGGCCGGTCAGCAGCGCGATATGAATTTCGCGGTACTCCGCCGGTTCGCTGTTGACCGGAATCCCCAGCTCTTTCACCACCTGGCGGAGCTGGGTGTAGATATCCTGCCACTCGCGCACGCGCAGGTAGTTGAGGAAATCCACGCGACACTGGCGGCGGAACTGGTTCGAGGAGAGCGCTTTCTGCTGCTCGCCGAGATAGTTCCACAGGTTCACGAAGGCGAGGAAATCGGACTCTTTGTCGTGGAAGCGACGGTGCTTTTCGTCAGACGCCTGCTGTTTGTCCATCGGACGCTCGCGCGGATCCTGAATGGAGAGCGCCGAGGTAATGATCATTGCCTCGCGCACGCAGCCGTGCTTTTGCGCTTCCAGCACCATTCGGGCCAGACGCGGATCCACCGGCAGCTGACTGAGCTGGCGGCCCAGCGGCGTCAGCTTATAGACCGTCGCCTGCTCGTCGGTGGTAATGGCGCCGAGCTCTTCCAGCAGACGAACGCCATCCTGAATGTTGCGTTTGTCCGGCGCTTCGACGAACGGGAACGCCGCGATATCGCCCAGCCCCAGCGCGGTCATCTGCAGGATAACGGACGCCAGATTGGTGCGAAGAATTTCCGGGTCGGTAAATTCCGGGCGCGACAGGAAATCATCTTCGGAATAGAGACGAATACAGATCCCTTCCGACACGCGGCCGCAGCGGCCTTTACGCTGGTTAGCGGAAGCCTGGGAGACCGGTTCAATCGGCAGCCGCTGGACTTTCGTGCGGTAGCTGTAGCGGCTGATGCGCGCCGTGCCCGGGTCGATAACGTATTTAATCCCCGGCACGGTCAGCGAAGTTTCCGCCACGTTGGTCGCCAGAACGATACGTCGCCCGCCGTGCGGCTGGAATACGCGGTTCTGCTCGCTGTTCGACAGGCGCGCGTAAAGCGGCAGGATCTCCGTGTGGCGCAGGTCGCGCTTGCTGAGCGCATCGGCGGTATCGCGGATTTCGCGCTCGCCACTCATAAAGATCAGGATGTCGCCCGCGCTTTCGTTGCCCAGCTCGTCGACGGCATCGAAGATGGCCTGCAGCTGGTCGCGCTCGGTATCATCCGCCTCTTCCACAATCGGTCGATAGCGCACTTCAACCGGATACGTGCGTCCTGACACCTCGATAATCGGCGCATTGTTGAAATGCTTCGAGAAGCGCTCCGGGTCGATGGTTGCAGAGGTGATGATGATTTTCAGATCCGGGCGACGAGGCAGCAGCTCTTTCAGGTAGCCGAGCAGGAAGTCGATGTTCAGGCTGCGTTCGTGCGCTTCATCAATGATGATGGTGTCGTACTGCATCAGCAGGCGATCCTGCTGGATTTCCGCCAGCAGAATACCGTCGGTCATCAGCTTGACCATGGTGTTATCGCTAACGTGGTCGCTGAATCGCACCTTGTAACCGATGCAGCCGCCCGGATCTGTTTGCAGCTCTTCGGCAATACGGTTCGCCACGGTACGCGCCGCCAGACGACGCGGCTGGGTGTGGCCAATCAGCCCTTTTAGGCCGCGCCCCAGCTCCATACAGATTTTGGGCAGCTGGGTGGTTTTCCCCGAACCGGTTTCCCCTGCGACAATCACTACCTGGTGGTCGCGTACGGCCTCAAGGATATCCTGTTTTTTCTGGCTGACGGGCAGGTTTTCGGGGTAGGTAATCGCCGGACGTGCGGCTTCACGCAGCACAACTTTCCCTGCCGCCTGTTCAATCTCTTTCGCCATCTCCTGGTAAATGGCCTGTTGTGCATCAGGATTTTTAACCTTCTTCACGCCGTGCAGACGGCGGGCAAAGCGCTGTTTATCGCGCAGCATCAGAGAATCAAGCTGTTGCAGGAGCATCGGGAAGGTTAGTTTTTGTTGTTCTGTCATAGCGTTAAAGGGCAGCACACGCCCTGATAAACTCTCTTTTTAATGATTGCTATAGAGTACCACATTGACGCCTTTAGCGCCTTATTCAAAAAATTCGAACATAGACTTCGATATATTGCGCTATCTCTGTGGCAGGATTGTGAATAGAGTGTCAACAAGCAACGGGGCAACCCCCTTCAATCAAATGCAACAACAGGAATCACCCATGAGCAAAGTATTAGTTTTGAAATCCAGTATTCTGGCAGGGTACTCTCAGTCTGGTCAGCTGTCTGATTACTTCG
This sequence comes from Enterobacter asburiae, assembly GCF_008080435.1. Classification (GTDB taxonomy): domain Bacteria; phylum Pseudomonadota; class Gammaproteobacteria; order Enterobacterales; family Enterobacteriaceae; genus Enterobacter; species Enterobacter asburiae_C. The sequence continues at coordinate 12,064 of NZ_VRKN01000024.1, forward strand.
TTGAACAGTGGCGTGAACAGCATTCTGCTGACGAAATCACCGTGCGTGACCTGGCTGCAAGCCCAATTCCTGTGCTGGATGGCGAGCTGGTTGGCGCGCTGCGCCCAAGCGATGCACCACTGTCTCCACGTCAGCAGGAAGCTCTGGCCCTGTCTGACGAGCTGATTGCTGAGCTGCAGGCGCACGACGTTATCGTCATCAACGCTCCAATGTACAACTTCAACATCCCTACTCAGCTGAAGAACTACTTCGACCTGGTGGCACGCGCTGGCGTAACCTTCCGTTACACCGAGAACGGCCCTGAAGGTCTGGTGAAAGGTAAACGTGCGATCGTCCTGACCAGCCGTGGCGGCATCCATAAAGACACGCCAACCGACCTGGTTGCGCCGTATCTGAGCCTGTTCCTGGGCTTCATCGGTATCACTGACGTGAACTTCGTGTTCGCTGAAGGTATCGCTTACGGTCCGGAAGTGGCGACGAAAGCGCAGACCGATGCGAAAGCCGCAATCGACAGCCTGGTAGCAGCCTAAGATTTCCCCCTCTCACCGCCCGGTGGGAGGGTTTTTCTTTTCTCCCGCATTTCGTTATCATCCGCTCCCACTCTCCAGCCAGGCGGCCTGATGTCTGCGATTATTGATTCTTTTATTGCCCCACCGTGTCACGACGACATTGAGATCCTCTGGCAGGATGAACATCTGCTGCTGATCAATAAGCCTTCCGGTCTGCTCAGCCTCTCGGGCAAAAATCCGCAAAACCTTGATTCTGTCCATTATCGTCTGGTCCAGACATTCCCCGGCTGCACGCTGGTACACCGTCTGGATTTTGGCACGTCCGGGCTGATGGTGGTTGCGCGCAATAAGGCCATCAACGCGGCACTGTGCCAGCAGTTCAGCCAGCGCAGCGTGGAGAAAGCCTACAGCGCCCTGCTTTGCGGACATCTGGAAAATGATGAAGGTGTAATCGATGCGCCGATTGCCAAAGACCCGGCACTGTTTCCGCTGATGTCGATCTGCGCCATCAATGGTAAACCCGCCCGCTCTCGTTATCAGGTCGTGGAACGTTTGTATCAGGGTACGGGACTGCCGTTAACGCGGGTGAAACTCACCCCGGAGACCGGGCGAACCCATCAGTTGCGTATTCACTGCCAGCAGTTGGGGCACCCTATTCTGGGCTGCGATCTGTATGGCGGTCTTGAAGCGCCGGGGGCTGAGGGAACACCCCGGCTGATGCTGCATGCAAGCGTTCTGAATTTTATTCATCCCGTGAGCGGCGAGCCGGTTAATGCCAGTCACGCCGCCCCGTTCTGAATGCGGTTTACCACATCAAATCGTCAGGGATTTTGAAGTCCGCGTACGGATCGTCTTCGTCCTGTTCTTCCTGGCTGAGCGCGCTGTTTAGCACGATGCAGTCGGCATCACGCTGAGCAATTTTATCGGCCACCACCGCCGGAATAATCGCGTATTCGCAGTCGCCGCTGGCGTTAATGACCAGACGAGCAATCGCCAGACGGCCGTTGATCAGCTGAGCCTGGGTTTGCTTGTCGACGTCGATTTTTTTGATCAGATTACCGTCGGTGAAGTTAAAGGTGATGTTACCTTTCGCCACGGTGATGCGGTTCATCTCAATCAGCTGCTTCACCTGTGCTTTAAACTCTTTCGCCAGCACGGCCTGCTTCTGCTGCTCGCTCAGCTGTTTGTCACGCTCGATCTGCGCCTTCTTGTTCTCTTCGACCGCTTCCCGGGCCTCACGCGCCTGAACGCGTGATTTCTTTGCCGTGCGCTGCACTTTCGCCACTTTCTTGCTGCTGACTAAGCCCGCTTTCAGCATCTGCTCTTGTAAGGTGAGTTTTGTCATGATCGTTTCTAAACCGGTTGGAAATTTTGGGGATTATAGCGGGAATTGAACGGAAATAAAAAATCCCTCTCCCCTGCAGCCGGTTAACGACAAGGGCAAAGTGCATATCACAAACATATTGCGAGCTTCGCCCGGCGGCGCTGCGCTTGCACGGGCCTACAAACGACGCTGAACCGTAGGCCGGCTAAGCGCAGCGCCACCCGGCAAGAAGGCAGCGACACCTTGAGCATTACACTTCATGAACTTCGCTCATGTTGCATTGAAATTAAGTCACTTCCCCTGCGCCGCGGGCTCAGGCATAAATTATGCATTGGTAACTTCTTAGCAACATGAACTTAGGATGCATAACCGCAATGAGCAAAGCTTTCACATATACCCTTAAGCGCAGTTGCTTCGATGAGAATTACAACCCCTCAGAAAATACGCGTACGACCACCAACTTTGCCAACCTGGCGCGCGGTGAAAAACGTCAGGAAAACCTGCGCAATACGCTGGTGATGATCAACAACCGCTTTAACGCCTTAGCGCGCTGGGATAACCCAAACGCCGATCGCTACGCGGTTGAGCTTGAAATCATCTCTGTCGATTTGGACATTGGCGCGGAAAAACCGTTCCCGGCCATTGAGATCTTGCAAACCACGATTGTCGACAAAAAAAATAACCTGCGTATCCCTGGCATCGTCGGGAATAACTTCTCTTCTTACGTGCGGGATTATGATTTCAGCGTGCAGCTGCTGGAACACAACAAGAACCAGCAACACTTCAGCATTCCGGAAAAGTTTGGCGAACTGCATGGCAATATTTTCCGCCACTTTGTGAATTCGCCGGAATACAAAGAGAACTTCAGAAAGGGACCGGTGATCTGCCTGAGCGTCTCCAGCAAAGACACCTACCGCCGCACCGGTAACCAGCACCCGGTGCTGGGCATTGAGTATCAGCCGGATGGCGAGTCGCTTACGGAACAGTACTTCGCGAAGATGGGCCTGAAGGTTCGCTATTTCATGCCGGAAAACAGCGTGGCGCCTTTCGCGTTCTTCTTTACCGGGGATTTGCTGAGTGATTACACCGATCTGGAACTGATTGCCACCATCAGCACGATGGAGACGTTCCAGAAAATCTATCGCCCGGAAATTTATAACGCAAACTCGGCGGCGGGACTGTGCTACCGACCGGATCTGAACCAGCAGGATCACTCCTTAACCAAAATTGTTTATGACCGGGAAGAGCGAAGCCAACTGGCGATTGAACAGGGCCGCTTTACGGAAGCGTACTTCATTAAGCCTTACCAACATATTCTTGAGCAGTGGTCTGATAACTACACGCTTTAATTCTTTCAAAAAGGTCTTTTATTATGAAAACATTGCTCCCGACGTCTACGGCTGGCAGCCTCCCTAAGCCGACCTGGCTTGCACAACCTGAAACGCTGTGGTCACCCTGGAAACTACAGGATCAGGAACTGCTGGCGGGTAAACAGGATGCGCTGCGCTTGTCTCTGGATGAGCAGATCCGGGCGGGGATCGATATTGTCAGCGACGGGGAACAGACCCGCCAGCACTTCGTCACCACCTTTATTGAACACCTGAGCGGCGTGGATTTTGAAAATCGCCAGACGGTGCGCATTCGTAACCGCTATGACGCCAGCGTGCCGACCGTGGTTTCAGCCGTTGCACGTCAGAAACCGGTCTTCGTGGACGATGCAAAATACCTGCGTCAGCTCACGGACAAGCCAATCAAATGGGCCTTGCCCGGGCCGATGACCATGATCGACACCCTTTACGACGCGCACTATAAAAGCCGCGAAAAGCTGGCCTGGGAATTCGCCAAAATCCTCAATCAGGAAGCGCGTGAGTTAGAGGCCGCAGGCGTCGATATTATCCAGTTTGATGAACCGGCGTTTAACGTCTTTTTTGACGAGGTGAACGACTGGGGCATCGCCGCGCTGGAGCGCGCCATTGAAGGGCTGAAGTGCGAAACCGCAGTACACATCTGCTACGGCTACGGCATCAAAGCCAATACCGACTGGAAAAAGACGCTCGGCTCAGAATGGCGACAGTATGAAGAGGCCTTCCCTAAGCTGCAGACGTCTAACATCGACATCATCTCTCTGGAATGCCACAACTCCCGCGTGCCGATGGATCTGCTGGAGCTGATCCGCGGTAAGAAAGTGATGGTCGGCGCGATTGATGTGGCAACCAACGCCGTTGAAACACCGGAGGAAGTCGCCGATACGTTGCGTAAAGCGCTGCAGTTCGTCGATGCGGACAAGCTTTATCCGTCAACCAACTGCGGCATGGCTCCGCTTTCGCGTCAGGTTGCTAACGGTAAGCTAAGGGCACTGAACGCCGGGGCCAAGATTATCCGCAAAGAACTCGGCGCGTAGTCGCCATGGTTAGCCGCCTTACGCTTGCCAGTAAAGCGTCGTACCGAAATCAGCCAGCCCGGAAACAGGACGATCCCCTCACCCTAACCCTCTCCCCAAAGGGGCGAGGGGATTGTTCACGGCTCGCATCCTCACACCTTGCGGGTAAAGAACAGCGTCACCGTGGCGACGGTGACGCCCAGCTTCTTCATCTCGGTTTTATTAAACAGATGGGTCTCATCCTGCAGGTACATCCAGTCGTCGAAGTTCAGTAGCCAGGTGCTGCCGTTGGCCTTCACGTTCATGCTGTAATGCCAGTTGAACGCGTTGCCTTCGGCCTGCCCCGTGGCAACCCCTTCGATATCCCCTGCCGTTCCCTCGTAGCGATCGTTTCCTACCCGGCGAATATGCCAGACCCGCTGCTGCTTCTCGCCGTCGTCGTAGACAAAGTGCTCATTCAGCGTCAGCGTATCGCCGATAACGTCCCCGGCAATCTCAACGTGGAAACGGCGGATCTGCTTGCCGCTGCGATCCTGTACCATCCCCCACGCTTCGGTTTTGCCCTGAAAGTAGTGGAAGATATCAAGCCGTGGCTGCTGCTGGCGATACTCGTCCACTTCTGTGCTACAGCCCGCCAGCAGCAGCGTGAATGCCAGCGCCATCATCAGGATACGTTTCATTTTTGGCCTCCGATTAACTGCTGACGCAGCTCAGGATATTGCGTGCGGGGATCGAGCCAGATGGCCAGAAAACGGGTGCTGAACGCTTCCGACTGGCGTGGCGTCCCCCACCTTCCGCCAGGCAAGCCAGTCGGCAGCCAAAGCAGCAAAACCGCAGCTCTCCTTTTTGCCTCCCCATCAGCAGGTGGAAAAACAGCATCAACACCAGCCAGCCCGGCGCCATCCAGCTCACGACGATAAAGGTCGGCTCCAGAAACGTGATGCCCCCTAGCCGCTCGCCAAACAGATAGGCCACCGGTCCACCCACGGCGGCCAGCAGGAAGACCTGAAGGTAACGTCTCATACGCGCTCGGCGGTCAGCTGCACCACGCTGATGGTGCGGGCGTTAAACCCGGCTTCACAGTAGCCAAAGTAGTACAGCCACATGCGGCGGAACCGTTCATCGAAGCCGAGCGTTTCAATCTCCTGCCAGGCGTGGACAAAGCGCTGCCGCCAGTGAGCCAGCGTGCGGGCATAGTCGGGGCCCATGTCGAAGAGATTACGCACCACGAAATCGGTGTGGCGCGTCATCAGCTCGTTCATCGCGGTGATGCTCGGCAAGAATCCGCCGGGAAAAATATAGCGCTGGATAAAATCGACGCTTTTGCTGTAGTCGCGATAGCGCTGGTCCTGAATGGTGATGGCCTGAATCGCCATCCGTCCTCCCGGGCGTAGCCGCGCCTGGCAGGTACGGAAGAAGGTTGGCAGATAGCGTTGCCCGACGGCTTCAATCATCTCTATTGAGACCAGCTTGTCGTACTCTCCGGTGAGGTCGCGATAGTCGCAGAGCAGCACTTCAACGCGATCCTGCAGCCCGGCGCGGGCGATCCGCTCCGTCGCCCAGACGTATTGCTCCTGCGACAGCGTGGTGGTCGTTACCCGACAGCCATAATGACGGGCAGCGTATTCCGCCATCGCCCCCCAGCCGGTGCCAATTTCCAGCAGGTGGTCACACGGGTTTAGCGCTAGCTGGTCACACAGGCGCGCCATTTTGGCCTGCTGGGCCGCGGTCAGATCCTGCTCGTCAGCGGTAAACAACGCGCTGGAATAGAGCAGCTCTTTATCCAGGAAATGGGCATAGAAGGTATTGCCCAGGTCGTAATGGGCGGCAATATTTTCGCGCGCCTGCACGCGGGAGTTACGCCGCGTCCAGTGGCGTAGGCGCTCCAGCGGCCTGCCGAGCAGACGGAACCCGTTTTCCAGACGGCCGAGCACCTCGCCGTTGAGCGCGAGCAGTTCCAGAAGCGGCGTGAGGTGCGCGGTTTCCCATTCGCCGTCCATCCAGGCTTCTGCCGCAGCAAGGCTCCCGCCCGTTAAGACACGCCAGTAAACGCCGGGCGAGAGGATCTGCACGTCGGCAAGCAGCGTGGAGGATGTCTCGCCAAAATGAAAGGTCTGTGCCCCTTCACGCAGCGTGAGCGAGCCGCCGCGGATACCGTTTAACAGACGAAACAGCAGCCATCGCGCGATGCGGACGTTGCGCGGGATATCGGGTTCTAGCGCAAAGACGGGATCGGTCATGAGCGTTTACTCCTGCTGACGGGATGGTTATACAGCGGTACGCGCTTGAGCCACAGGCGCAGCGCCTGCCAGTAAATGGCAAAAACGGTTTTCAGGGTCATGAGCGGGATGCGCAGCAACAGCGAGCGCAGCGCAGCGCGCGTCAAAGGCGCACGACGCAGCGCCAGCGTGGCGTCAAAGACCTTCGCTTCCTGATGATTTTCAATGTGCATATGCAGCGTGTTATCCGGGTCGTTAAAGCGCCAGCGGTAGATCATGTCCATCGGGTTGAAGGGGGAAACGTGAAACGCTTTTTCCGTGGGCTGCGCATCCTGTCCGTTGACGGCATAGTAATGACGTTCATTCCACGGCGTGTTGCGCACCTCCGCCAGTACCCAGCGCAGCGTTCTCTTCCCGTCGTAGCAGTAGTAAAAGTTGACCGGATTAAAATGAAAGCCGAAATAGCGCAGCTGCGTCAGGAGCATCACCCGCCCGTCCGGACGCTCTCCAGTCAGGCTCTCCAGCCTGCTCAGGACGTTCTCTTTGAGCGGCGTGCCGAGCGGATAGTCCGCGTCGTGGAACGAGGCGGCGGCAAAGCGATTGCGCCGCACGCCGACGGACGACAGCAGCGGCAGTTCATCCAGATCCAGCCAGGCCATAAAGACGCTGTAGCTAAATTCATGGGTTTTCGGCTGGAGGCGGCGGTGACGTAATACGCCGTGGTAGAGGCAGCTGTTCATCTCAGTTCCCCTCTCCGGCCGCTATCGCATTGACCACGTCCAGCGCGCTGCGCACGCCATCCTCATGAAAACCGTTGTACCAGTAGGCCCCGCAGTACCAGCTTCGCTGGTGACCATTGATCTCTCCGCGCCGCGCCTGCGCCCGCCAGCTTTGCGGGTTAAACAGCGGATGTTCGTAGACAAAGCGTTGCCAGACGAAGCGTTCGTCCACCGGCGCGTCCGGGTTCAGAGTGACGCAGAACAGCGGACTGCCCGCAGGCAACCCCTGCAGGATGTTCATGTTGTAGGTGACGCAGGCGCTGGCCTGGTCCTGAGCGCTCAGGCGGTAGTTCCAGCTGGCCCACGCGCGCTGCCGCACCGGCAGCCAGCGCGGATCGCTGTGTAAAACGACCTCGTTGCGCTGCCAGCCGATATCCCCCAGCACCTCGCGCTCTGCGGGCGTCGGGTCATCAAGCATCGCCAGGGCACTGGCGGAGTGGCAGGCAAAAATCACCCGATCGAAGGTATGGCAGCCATTTTCAAGCTGAAGCGTGACCCCGTGCGCGTGACGGCTCACCCGCTGCACCGGCGCGTTCAGGTGCAGCGTCAGGCGGTCGCCCAGCTTGTCGAGCATGGCGCGGATATACTCCCGCGAGCCGCCCGGCACCACGTACCACTGCGGGCGCTGGGTGATATCCAGCAGGCCGTGGTGGTGGAAGAATCGCAAAAAGAGCGGCAGCGGGAAACGCTTCATCTCCTGCAGCGACGATGACCAGATGGCGGCCCCCATCGGCAGAATGTAGTGGCGCGCAAAAAACGGCGTGAAGCCGTGCTGGTCCAGAAACGTCTGCAGCGTGGCGTTCGGGTTCACCTCCCCGCCCAGCGCCTGTTTTGCCAGACGATTGAAGCGGGCGATCTCCCCGAGCAGCCGCCAGAATGCCGGATTCACCAGGTTTCGACGCTGGGCAAACAGCGATGTCAGGGTGTGTCCGTTGTACTCCAGCCCCGTCGCAGGATTGTGCACCGAAAAGCTCATCTGCGTTTTTTGCCCGCTGATGCCCAGCTCGCTGAGCAGGCCTATAAAGCGCGGATAGGTGCGGTCGTTGTAGACGATAAACCCGGTATCGATCGCGTATGTGCCCTGTGGCGTCGATACGTCAACCGTTGCGGTATGGCCGCCGGGCGTGGCGTCCGCTTCAAACAGGGTCACCTGATGGTGCCCGGCCAGGCGCCAGGCGCAGGTCAGCCCGGCGATGCCGCTGCCGATAATCGCAATGTTCATGAACGCACCATCCTGCGCAGCAGCGCGCGCTGAAGAAACGCAGGCAGTCCGGAGAGCAGCCGCAAAATGAAGCCAAACCCGACAGGAAATGCGATATGCATTTTCCCAGCCGCCAGCCCGATACGGATCGCCTTCACCGCCTCGTCGACGCTCACCCTGCCCGGCATGGCAAAATCGTTTTTCCGCGTCAGGGGCGTATCGACAAAGCCCGGCGAGACAATCGTCACGGCAATCCCTTTTGGCTCCCAGTCCAGGCGCAGGCTTTCGGCAAACCAGCTCAGCGCGGCTTTGGACGCGCCGTAGGCCTCTGCCCGTGGGAAAGGCAGCCAGTGGGCCATGGAACTCACCAGCACCACGCGGTTGCCCGCAACCAGCTGCGGCTGTAGCGCCTCGAGGCAGTTCACCGGGCCGAGGAAATTGGTGTTCATAACCCGCTCCACCAGCGCCGCATCCACCACGCCTCCATCGAGATATTCGCAGGTACCGGCACAGAGAATAATCAGATCGGCGTAGCTGCCGGTCAGCGCCTGGCGACAGGCGTCCCTGTCTGTCATCTCGAACAGGCGAACGGTGAGATTGGGGCAGGTCTGATGCAGCGCCTCAAGACGCGCCGGATCGCGCCCGCAGGCAATCACATGGTAGCCGTCAGCGGAAAAGGATTTCGCCAGCCCGGCGCCAATGCCCGAGCTTGCGCCGGTAATCAGCACCGTCTTCATGATTTGATCCTCCGCTTCACTCCACGTACCGCCCAACCCAGCAGAGGAAGGTGTTCGTAGATCATCTCTCCCGCATCGTAGTAGTCGCGCTGGTGTGTGATGAGATCGTTTTCGGTCTGCACCACTGAGCATCCCGGCAGTTCGAGCGGCTCTCCCCCGGCAATGCGCGGGTGCGACCAGTGCATTACCCAGGTGACAACAAACCGGCTTCCGCTGCACAGCGGCGAATCAATGGTAAAACGGCAATGCTCGACGTTGGCCAGCAGATGGGTGAAATAGCGCTGAAGCGCGAAAATCCCGTCATGTTCGCCAAACGGATCGATAAGCGAGGCATTCGAATGGTAAAGCCCCACCAGCGCAGACGGCGGCTGACTATCCAGTGCGGCGTAGTACTCAACAAACCGACTCACGACAGAGGGCAAAGTGCTCATGGGTCACATCCTGGCTGTAAACAACGTGGCGTAATCGCATAATTAAAACTTACACAATTAATGTTATTTGTCCAAGTTTGTGATGATTTATTTTTTATTTTAACTACATATCAATAACTTAAATATTATCAAAAGAGTGGGTTTTGTAGGCCGGGTAAGGCGCAGCCGCCACCCGGCTTTAACTTTCAGGATATCCTTAAGGCAAACTCGCCGGTCTTCTTCCAGGCTTATCCTTTTTATTCATAAGGATGCCTGCCGTGAAACGCTTCTTTTTCTCCCTTTTCTCCAGCCCCGAATCCTTGCTCCAGGTGATGAGTCAGCAGGAAATCATTGAAGCCGTGGAAGATGGCGATCGCATCATCATCGACCAGGACGGAAACGCCTCGGTGAACTACAAAAGCAACGAGGTGCGGCAGGATTTTCTGCGTCACGTCGACACGCTGAAGAGGGCCTGATATGGGAACGGCGATATTTATGGTGCTGATGGTATGCGGGTACTGGTACACCAGCCGCGACCTGTCGACCCGCTTTAAAATCAAGCGCTCATTTGGCTGGGACGTCTATTTCCTTGTGGCGCTGTACGGCTGTATTTTCGTTCTGCAGGGCGTAATTGCCACTGGTCTGCTCTGGCTGCTCCTGCTCACCTTTTCCGCCGCCAATAACGCTTTTCACTTTGCCTCACCGAAATATACCGACTGGCAAATCGACTTTATGAACTGGAGCTTTTTAGGCATTCAGGCGCCGGTGGTCGTGATGCTGGCGTTTGCCATCCTGTTTTGCCTCTACCGCTCTAACTGGGCAGGCAGCGCCAGGCTGGACGGTGAAAGCCGGAAAAAGCTCTACAAACGACTGGCGCAGTCGAGCGGTATTGAACAACTGCTGTACCAGTGTATGGAGCAAGGCGAACTGGCGCAGGTCACGCTCCGGTCCAGGCGGATTTACGTAGGCATGATCCACACCGCGACGCTGGAGTATGAAAAAACGGCCAATATCGTGCTGATCCCGATGTTAAGCGGCTACAGAGACGCGAAGACGATGAATTTGCGCATCGAGAATAATTACAGCAAATGGTATGCGGAGCATGACATCACGCTCGACTCCGAACCCCGAAGCGCCATGTCATTCCGGAAGGTGATTTTACTCAATCAGATTGAGAGTATCTCGCTGTTCGATCCCGCCAGCGCCAGCGCGCTATCGCTGGCACAGCGCGACGAGAGTCGCCCTAAAGAGACATCCCCATAATCCTGACTATGCTCTGCTGTGAAGCGGTTTCGAAAAGGACGTTCTTAATGCAGAGCATGCCCTGCTTCTGGTAGAACCGGTACGCTCCCGCGTTCTGCTCCAGCACTTCCAGCCAGAGATACTCTTTCCCCCTGCTCCGGGCCATGTCGGTGATGTTGCTGAACATCACCTGGCCATAGTTCTTTCCGGTCTCGGCGGGGTCAAGGTAGAGCTTGTTGAGGAGAACGCCCTTCTTGTCCGTTTCTGGAATCATGGCTTCCCAGGTCACTTTCATGAATCCCACAGGCCTGTCGGTCTCTGCAACATACCAGGAAACAGCGTTATCTTTCAGGCTCTGTTCAAGTACAGAAAGCGCGTAATCGCCATGCAGAAAATCCTTCATCTCTGCCTCTGACACCCACAAATGCTGAAAATGGGCGGGATAGATGCGGTATCCCAGCTCGCTTAAAAGCGTTGAATCGGCCCCGGTGGCCTGTCGAATGCGAAGAGTCATGGAGAATATCCTTACTAACCCGCTTTACGTGTGATGCCGTGCGAAACGAGAAAGACAAAAAACAGTTAAATTCTTGCGACATATATTATTGCGGTGAACGACGTTAAGTACAGCCCGCGTGTTATGTATATCGCACTGACACACCAAAACGGGTGGGTGAAAACTCTCATCAGATCGCGCTAGTCTGGCTGTGATGAATGGAAGATCAGGACTCGCGATTAGAACGTATGGAAATTATTTTGATGCGGCATGGAGAACCCCATTACAGGGGCGCGCCAAAGGTCTCGTGCAGGGAAATGCCGGAGTGGATCGACAGCTATAACCTCTCTTCGACGGGCAGCGACATTCCGCCTGAAATGGCTCAAATCCAGGCGTACCGCGCGCTCGCTTTCCTCAGCAGCCCACTCCCGAGAGCCCTTTCATCGTTGAAAACGCTGGGGTGTGCACCGGGCTTAATTGATGATGTATTTCGGGAGGCGGAACTGCCGGTATTTCGTATCCCGGGGTTACGGTTATCGCCTTTTTACTGGGCGGCGCTGTTTCGTGTTCTTTGGCTCTGCGGCCTTTCTGGCGAGGCAGAGTGCGTTAACAGCGCAAAAAACCGTGCCGCTAAGGCGGCTGAGATCCTCGTGACGGCGGCTAAGGGCTCCGACGGTCCCGTCTTGCTCATGGGGCACGGGATCATCAATCGGTTTATTGCAAAAGAACTGATCGCATCAGGCTGGAAAGAACAGACTCGTCCGGGTAAAGGGTACTGGGGAGCGGGAGTTTACAGCATTGTATAGCGGCGCATGCTGAGGCCGAGGGTTTTTAATCCTCGGCGCTCGGGTCATCGCGTCTGGCTAAGAATAACGCGATCGAACAGACGGTCTCCCAACCAGACGCGCATGCGGATGAGCACCTTGGCATACTTGCCGGCTGCATAGCGTGTACGCGGATGAGGACTTGCAACGGCGCGGGCAACCACGTCCGCAATCACCTTCGGGTCGCTGCCTCTACCATTCCCATAAGCATTTTTGATCGTGCCCGCCACCTTCCCCACCAGATGACCATAAGGGCCACTTGCTGAGCGTTTGACAATATTGCCGCTGACCACATCACCAAAACCTGTCTCGATTAAACCCGGTTCAACAATCACAACCTTAATTCCAAATCCAGCCACTTCAAGGCGCAGACAGTCAGACCATCCCTCGAGCGCATGTTTCGTTGCGTGGTACCAGGCTCCCAGAGGGGTGTAAATTTTCCCTCCGATCGAAGTGATATTGATAATATGTCCGCTGCGTCTGGCGCGCATGGCCGGGAGCAGCAGTTGCGTAAGGCGGCCCGCACCAAACACGTTAACCTCAAACTGATAGCGAGCTTCATCAATACCGATCTCTTCTACCGGTCCATAGAGCCCAAAACCCGCATTGTTGACCAATACGTCAACCCCACCCGTCTGCGACACGATGGTATTCACTGCAGCCAAAATGTCTTCATCACGTGAGATATCCATCCGCAAAGGGAGCGCGCCAAGCTGGGCGAGATCGTTCATTTTCTCAACGCTACGAGCAGCAGCGTAAACCTGATAGCCATCCTGAATAAGACGACGGGCGATGACTTTGCCCATACCTGACGATGCACCGGTGACCAGCGCGGTTTTCTTGTCCTGAGTAAACATAAATACCTCGGTGAGTAGACTGTCGTTAGTTTGCTCCCCTTCGGTCCAATGTTAACTAGCGTATCGCGCCATATGACTCGCAAAATGCGCCATCATAGCCATAGATTACTCAAGACGCATGGCGGTTCTGGCCGCTTCAGGGGTCTGCCCCGTCCAGGTCATAAATGCGCGATAGAATGAGTTAGGATCTTCGAAACCCAGTAAAAAGGCGATCTCATACCCGGAAAGACGCGTATTGCGAAGATAATGACGGGCCAGGTGTTCACGACACGCGTTGACAAGGTTGCGAAAGTTGTCCCCTTCCTGCTCAAGCCTGCGCTGCAGCGTGCGTTTGCTCATTCCCAGACGCTCCGCCGCTTTTTCAATAGTCGCTTCGTTACCGGGAATAAGTTCCAGGAGTACCGCGCGTACGCGCTCGGCGGTTGAAGCCATTTCATTTAACTGGCTGAGACGACGCTGAAGTTCCGGTTCAAATACCTGCCACATCCCCTCATTTACCGTTAAAAAAGGTCGAAGAGCATCAGCCGCGGAAAAGCTGATGGCAGGCTGTTCTCCGTATCGCACGTCAATACCAAAGAAATGGGAAAAGTGGCTGTTCTGAACCGCTGAAGGCAGCGCAGAAACACGGACTTGCAAGGGGTTAACCGGTTCGCGGGTCCCCAGTCGCAGAAGCTTGAGCAGGAAGCCTAGTTCTGCTACCTGCAAAAACGGTGGGAGAGCTGTCGCAAAGAGCCAGCGCGGTGAAACGGTAAGATTGCCGTTTTGATCCACCGTGGTCTCCAGAACCATGGGTGCAATAAGCTGTTTATATCTGGCCAGACGCTGGACAGCCTGCATCATGTTGCTACTACACAGTGCGGCAAAAAGTGGTGGATCAAACACATCCGCAGAGATCGATTCAATGAGCGGCACGGGAAAGGCAGGATCGTTCGTTTCGGTCTCCAGCGCGTTCCAGAAGCGGATGTATTCATTCGTATCGAGTCCGCGCGCTTTTTGCAAAAAGAGATCGTCAGGTAATCCTGCCCTGCGGAGAATGCGTTCTGGCTCAAGCCCCGCGTCTTTCAGCAGCGTTTTCCAGCTTATATCGAGTGCGAAAGTACGGTTACAGGCCATTTGTTCATTTCCGGTGTGAAGGTTATTCAACGCTTAGCGTTATTGTTCATCGACGGGTGAACGGGCGCTATGCAGTATTGTTGGCTGGCAGGTCACCGGGAAATTCAGCGAGTTAGCAATAAAGCAAAGCTCATGCGCGCGATGATGAAGTGCCACAGCGCGCTCGATATCATCCCCAGGACGAAGCGTGATGTAGGGCTTGAGCACGATAGAGGTGAAACACCCCTTTTCTCCTTCGCGCATCGTTCCTTCCGCCCGGTCAATATAGGTATAAACGCTTATCCCCGCTTCCGCGCAAAGATGCAAATACCATAATTTGTGACAGGCAGAGGCTGACGCGACAAGAAGATCTTCAGGATTCCAGCAAGACGCATCGCCAAGAAACGCAGGATCTGACGAACCTGAAATCGGAGATTTATCACCCGCCGTGATGTCATAAAGCCGATCATAGGCTTTATAAGTTTCCGTTCCCCGCCCTTTGTTCCCTTTCCACTCAACCTTAACCTGATAATGATGTTCACGATGGCTCATCTTGATGCTCCCGATAATGATATCCGATGGATTTTGCTTGCGATGTTTGTTCGCGCGTTCCCTGTCTCGACGTAAGCTATCAGATGGTATACCATTATTCCATCTTTTCAGGAGAAACAGTATGCAACTGAACGCCCTTTCGACCCCGGACGTGCTCGCCAGTGAATTAAGAAAGATGATTAACAGCGGACGTCTGCGTGATGGAGAGAGGCTTGTTGAAAGGGATCTCGCCAGTCATTTTTCAGTCAGTCGAATTCCGATGAGAGAAGCGATCAGACAGCTTGAACGCGATGGGCTGGTGGAAATTTTCAGAAACCGCGGCGCTGTTGTCAGAACGCTATCCGTTGAAGATCTGGATGAGATTTACTCCCTGCGCGCCTTGCTGGAAGGTGAAGCCGTCTTTCAGAGCGCAAAAATCGTGAGCTCTGATACGCTTGCGAGAGCCGAACTGACGCATACGCTGCTCGCCAGAACGACTGAATTTGAAATGCAGGGCACACTAAACCGGGAGTTCCACGATCTTGTCTACAGCGGATGCAAAAACCAACGCCTGCTGAAGCTGATTAATGATACCCGCAATCAGATAGAGCGGTATGAATACCTTCAGCGAAAGCTGCTTTCCGAAACCCCGGTTTTTCAGGATGACCATGCAGGTATCCTTACAGCCTGCAAGGAACGGGATGCAGAGAAAGCGCGAGCTGAAGTCATGCGACACATTCATAGTGCCGGAGAGATGCTGAAAGCGTTCGTCAGCCGTCGCGTTGAGGGTTAAGGGGGACGTCTGATTAGTCCCCCATTAACCCTGCTAATGCCCTCTTCAGCGGAGTGATGACATCATCCGTATCCATGCCCATTTGCGCGTGAATAATTGCGCCGTCAATGAGCAACATGATTTCGTTGATGACGCGTTCATCAGAATTCTGCGTCAGCACAGCAATAATTTTCTTTGTTTCTAATTTATGATTGCGGCATATCGCTTTTATTTCGCTTTCAATATCTTCTGATTTTGCCTCTGCGCTGGCATTAATAAACGCACAACCGTGGAACTCGGGTGAAATAAACCATTCGTAAAGCGTTGCAGATATCGCTTCAGAAGGTATTTCGCCTTTGTCGAGATGTCGACGCAGCGTGGTCTCAAACCAGTCAATCCATATTTCATGCCGATAGTGCAAATAGGCGAGAATAAGTAAACTTTTACCCGGAAAATGGCGATAGAAAGTCACCTTTGTCACTTTAGATGCTTTAATCAGCGTATCCACCCCCGTCGCCCTGAAGCCTGTGGAATAAAACAGATCGTGCGCCGTAAGTAATATCTTATCTCTGACGCTGATTTTTGTATCGTTACCTGCGGGTTCTGTTTTCACTTTTGGCTAGCCTCAAAACGGATGTTGACAGCGTTATTTTACAGGCATAGATTACCGCATGTAGACAGACCTGTCTACATCATATAACGCAGAGGTAATCGCAATGAACACACGCCCTCCTTTACCGCCCTTCACCCGTGAAAGCGCCATCGAAAAAGTCAGACTGGCAGAAGATGGCTGGAACAGTCGTGACCCGGCGAAAGTCGCGCTTGCCTATACGCTGGATACCCAGTGGCGCAACCGCGCAGAATTCGCCACCAACCGTGAAGAGGCCCGGGCGTTTCTGGAGCGGAAGTGGAAAAAAGAGCTGGACTATCGTCTGATTAAAGAGCTATGGGCATTTACGGATAACCGGATCGCGGTACGCTATGCCTATGAATGGCATGATGATTCCGGCAACTGGTTCCGCTCGTATGGCAATGAAAACTGGGAGTTCGAGCCGGACGGGTTGATGAAGCGCCGCTTTGCCTGCGTAAACGACATGCCGATAAAAGCCTCTGAGCGACTGTTCCGCTGGCCGCTGGGCAGACGCCCGGACGATCACCCCTCGCTGAGCGATCTTGGTTTATAGGATTTTCGCATCACTCCGGGCCACCCCGGAGTGGTGAATTTACAGTGCGCCCAGCTGTTTCATCAGCGTCAGGTTGTCCTCAATGTGCCAGTTAGCCACAATCTTCCCGTCTGCGATCTCATAAATATCCGTGGCGATAAAATCTATTTTCTGCCCCTTGCCTTTCAGCTTGCCAGATGTCCCGGTGAAGGTGCCGTGAAAATGTAAATGCGAGACCACGCGATTGCCTGAAATAATCATTTGCTCAATGTCACAGCGCAAATCAGGCACGGCTGCACGAAACGCCCGGGAGGCTAAAATAGCGCCTTCGGGGCCTTGCTTACGACCTTCCGGAGGCGTTTTATCAACAAAACTTGCCGCCAGGGCATCACGTGCCAGGGTTTCATTACCCGTGTTCCAGAACGAGGCATATTCACGGGCAACAGCTTCATTCGCTTTTAATTGCGCCTGCGGCAGGCTGTTGTCCACAATAATCTGCTCCGGTTTCAGCCATTCCCCCTGCGCCGAAAACGTGGTGCCCGACAGACCTGCAAGAATAACCATCGCTACAGCCGAATAAAAATACGTCGAATATTTCATGTTATCTCTCAATAGAGTATTACGTTACCCGCAGACAATTTCCTGCGGTTCAAATCAGAGGGAGTCAATTAATTAACGCTCCACCTTCAATATCAATGACCGACCCGGTGATAAAGGGATTATCAATGGCGAAAAGATACCCTTGCGCGATGTCGTCCGCCCTTCCCCAGACTTTGGCTGGCAGGGTTTCCGCCGCGCCAGCGAGCATTTTTTCCCGCGCGGCAGCGTCCATCCCCGCATACGCTTCCGTGTCGGTCAGCCCCGGACTCACAGCGTTGATGCGCAGCGGGGAAAGCTCTTTCGCCAGCACTTTTGTCGCGGCCTCAATGGCGGCATTCATCGTCGTTTTTACAATGGCACCTGCCACGGTGCGGCGCGCCACAAACCCGCTGGTGAACGTCAGCGTACCGCGGGGAGCGATGTTTCCGCTGAGATAGCGGGCAACATTGATGCTTCCCCAGAATTTTGTATCAAAGGCCAGCCTTGCCGCACGGAGATCCAGTCCGGAGAAGAGCCCTCCCGGTGCCTGTGAACCCGCCGTGACGACAATATTATTTACCTCGCCCAGCGTTTCACTGAGCGCAACAAGCTCTGCCTCACGGCTGATATCCAGCACGAGGGTGTGTACAGACGCGGCATGGGCGCTCAGACGCTGCCGCGCGGCGTCCAGTTTCGCGCTGTCGCGACCCGCAAGAATAATCTCCTCGCCGCGCCCGGCAAGCAGGCTACCCACGGCGTAACCGATGCCGGAAGCACCGCCGATAATTAAGGTTTTATGGGTCATAATGTTTCCTCCTGCAGGGTGTACGTTGGGTAATCGGTATATCCCGTGCCGGTACCGCCAAACAGCGTGGCGGGGTCGCGCACCTGGGCCAGAGGCAGTTGGTGCGCCAGCCGGTGTGGTAAATCCGGGTTGGCAATAAACGGCCGTCCGAAGGCAATCAAATCGGCATAGCCAGCAGCAAGGATTTTTTCCGCTTTTTCAAGGTCATAGTTCCCCGCGACGATAAGGGTTCCGCTAAACGTCTCGCGAAGCGATTGACGGAACTGTTCAGGTACCTGCGGCGCATCGTCCCAGTCGGCTTCCGCCAGGTGGATGAACGCAATCCCTTGTTGTTCACACCAGGCCGCGAGAGCAATTATGGCTTCCGTTACCTGCGGATCGTTCATCCCGCGTTGGGTAATAAACGGGGAAAGGCGGATGCCCGTACGTTCGCGGCCAATAGCCTCAGCAATGGCGCTTAACACCTCCTGAGCAAAGCGGATCCGGTTCGCCAGCGTGCCGCCGTACTCATCCGTGCGTTTGTTGGATGTCTGGCGCAGAAACTGGTCGATCAGATAGCCGTTTCCGCCGTGAACCTCTACGCTATTAGGCGACAATTACCCCGTCCGCATCGCGACAATTACTCTGGCCTGTTTGTAATCTGAGCGTCCTGTTTCTTCT
>NZ_VRKN01000025.1 GCF_008080435.1 Enterobacter asburiae
TTGTCCGGAGACATTAAGAATCCATGTCACTTTGAGTGCCCACACAGATTGTCTGATAAATTGTTAAAGAGCAGTGCAACGCGGCTTTCGCTCACCGTTGCGAGGTGGCGTATATTACGCTTTCCTCTTTCAGAGTCAACCCGTTATTTCAGGATTTTTTTTCTTCAACCGACCGGGTTGTTTGTGAAGTGATTCACATCTGCCGTGTCGATGGAGGCGCATTATAGGGAGTTCTCAGCAGGCCGCAACCGCTAAATGACAGAAAAATGACTGACTGCTGCATTACACAGCAAAACCCCGCCTTATACCCTTTTACACACAGACTTATCCACAATGATACGAAAAAGTGAAAATGTGCGAGCGTTGCGCAAACGTTTTCGTTAAAATGCTCGCGCTTAATAAGGATGCCCCGTCAGGTGTGTTAGATGAGTTTTTCGCAGGAAAATTCATCTAACGCTCTCTGTAATCGTGAAATCCAGGGGATTTACCATGCAACAACGTCGTCCAGTCCGCCGCGCTCTGCTCAGTGTTTCTGATAAAGCCGGTATCGTCGAATTCGCTCAGGCACTTTCTGCACGCGGTGTGGAGCTGCTTTCTACAGGCGGTACCGCTCGCCTGTTAGCAGATAAAGGTCTGCCGGTAACCGAAGTGTCCGATTACACCGGTTTCCCGGAAATGATGGATGGACGCGTCAAAACCCTGCACCCGAAAGTGCACGGCGGTATTCTTGGCCGTCGCGGTCAGGACGACGCCATTATGGAACAGCATGACATCGCGCCAATCGACATGGTGGTTGTTAACCTCTACCCGTTTGCCCAGACCGTTGCCCGCGAAGGCTGTTCTCTGGAAGATGCCGTAGAGAATATTGATATCGGCGGCCCAACCATGGTGCGCTCCGCAGCCAAGAACCATAAAGATGTGGCCATCGTCGTAAAGAGCAGCGATTACGAAACCATTATTAATGAGATGGATGCCAACGAAGGGTCACTGACGCTTGCAACGCGTTTCGACCTCGCCATCAAAGCCTTCGAACACACCGCCGCGTACGACAGCATGATCGCCAACTACTTCGGTAGCCTGGTGCCGGCTTACCACGGTGAAAGCAAAGATCCTTCTGGCCGCTTCCCGCGCACCCTGAACCTGAACTTCATTAAGAAGCAGGATATGCGTTACGGCGAGAACAGCCACCAGCAGGCAGCCTTCTATATAGAAGAAGAGGTAAAAGAAGCCTCTGTTGCGACCGCTCAGCAGGTTCAGGGCAAGGCGCTCTCCTATAACAACATTGCTGACACCGACGCCGCGCTGGAATGCGTGAAAGAGTTCAGCGAGCCGGCCTGCGTTATCGTCAAGCATGCGAACCCATGCGGCGTTGCGGTTAGCACCTCTATTCTGGATGCCTACGATCGCGCCTACAAAACCGACCCAACCTCTGCGTTCGGCGGCATTATCGCCTTCAACCGCGAGCTGGATGCTGAAACCGCACAGGCCATCATCTCCCGCCAGTTTGTCGAAGTGATCATCGCGCCGTCGGCCTCTGAAGAAGCGCTGAAAATCACCGCGGCAAAACAGAACGTGCGCGTACTGGTTTGTGGTCAGTGGGCGGAACGTGTTTCGGGCCTGGACTTCAAACGCGTGAATGGCGGCCTGCTGGTTCAGGATCGCGATTTGGGTATGGTGACAGAAGCCGACCTGCGCGTGGTGACCAAACGTCAGCCAAGCGAACAGGAACTGCGTGACGCGCTGTTCTGCTGGAAGGTCGCGAAGTTCGTCAAATCCAACGCCATCGTCTACGCGAAAGAGAACATGACCATCGGAATAGGTGCAGGCCAGATGAGCCGCGTCTACTCCGCGAAAATCGCGGGTATTAAAGCAGGCGATGAAGGTCTGGAAGTAAAAGGCTCCGCCATGGCTTCTGACGCCTTCTTCCCGTTCCGTGACGGTATCGACGCGGCAGCCGCTGTAGGGATCACCTGTGTGATCCAGCCTGGCGGCTCAATCCGCGACGACGAAGTGATTGCCGCTGCCGACGAACACGGCATTGCGATGATCTTCACCGACATGCGCCACTTCCGTCATTAATTCCCGGAGCTGAAAATGAAAGTATTAGTAATTGGTAACGGCGGACGCGAGCACGCTCTGGCGTGGAAAGCGGCACAGTCTCCGCTGGTGAAAACAGTCTTCGTGGCACCGGGTAACGCCGGTACCGCACTGGAGCCGACTCTACAGAACGTCGCCATTGGCGTAACTGATATCCAGGCGCTGCTGAGCTTTGCTCAGAACGAGAAAATCGATCTGACCATCGTCGGCCCGGAAGCGCCGCTGGTGATTGGCGTCGTTGATGCATTCCGCGCGGCGGGCCTGACCATCTTCGGACCAACGCAAGGTGCCGCGCAGCTGGAAGGCTCCAAAGCCTTCACCAAAGATTTCCTCGCGCGTCATAACATCCCGACGGCGGAATATCAGAACTTCACCGAAGTGGAGCCAGCCCTGGACTACCTGCGTGAAAAAGGCGCGCCGATTGTCATCAAGGCCGACGGTCTGGCCGCCGGTAAAGGCGTGATCGTGGCGATGACGCTCGAAGAAGCGGAAGCCGCAGTTCAGGATATGCTGGCGGGCAACGCCTTTGGCGATGCGGGCCACCGTATCGTGATCGAAGAGTTTCTCGACGGTGAAGAAGCGAGCTTTATCGTGATGGTCGATGGCGAGCATGTTCTGCCGATGGCCACCAGCCAGGACCACAAGCGTGTGGGTAATGGTGATTCCGGCCCGAATACCGGCGGGATGGGCGCTTACTCCCCTGCTCCGGTAGTGACTGACGAAGTACACCAGCGCACCATGGATCGCGTCATCTGGCCAACCGTGAAAGGGATGGCGGCGGAAGGCAACACCTACACCGGTTTCCTTTACGCAGGTCTGATGATCGACAAGCAGGGTAACCCTAAGGTTATCGAATTCAACTGCCGCTTTGGCGATCCGGAAACGCAGCCCATCATGCTGCGCATGAAATCCGATCTGGTGGATCTGTGTCTGGCAGCCTGCGAAGGCAAACTCGACGAGAAAACCTCCGAGTGGGACGAGCGTGCGTCTCTGGGCGTGGTGATTGCTGCGGGTGGTTACCCGGGCAACTACAACACCGGGGATGAGATCCACGGCCTGCCGCTGGAAGAAATTGAAGGTGCGAAGGTGTTCCATGCCGGTACGACGCTGGCTGATGACGATCGTGTCCTCACCAACGGCGGTCGCGTACTGTGTGCAACCGCGCTGGGTCATACCGTGGCAGAAGCACAGAAACGCGCCTATGCGCTGATGGCGGATATTCACTGGAACGGCAGCTTTAGCCGTCAGGATATCGGTTATCGCGCGATTGCGCGTGAGCAGGGCGAGTAATTTCACACCCTCTCCCCGTGGGAGAGGGGATCGTTCGTAGGCCGGATAAGCGTTAGCGCCATCCGGCTTAATCCACAGAATTCAAAAACTCTTCTCTGTCGGCTGCCAGGTGCAGAAATCTTCGTTCGCCACCAGCAGCAGCTGAGAGCCTTCCGGCGCTTCCAGCCACGCCACACTCACCTCCATTGATGAATGACGCTGACGGCGTTGAATGTGTTCTGTTGCCCAGGATTCGAGCTCAGGCTTGACCGTCTGCCCTTCACAGGTTGTCACCGTCCCATCGGCATGCCAGCGCCCCTGGCGCAGCACAACGCGGCCCAGACGAAGCGCATCGCTGGTCTGGCGGATTTGTTCGGCACGATAACGGTAGAGGGCGATTTGATCGCTGGAAAGCTGCTGTTTTTGACCGCTGACTTCGCGCTGCATAAAGCTTAGCTCGCCATGGTCGTCAAAACGCACTTTCACGTGTTCGGGGGTCTTGCTGTAGACGTTCAGTTCAATCAGCGACAGGTCATCTCCCTGCCAGCGATATTCCGCAGTCGACGTATTGCCGTTATGCCACGGGCTGAAGGCAGAAAGCAGATGCACTTCGCCGCCGGAATCTTTGCGCCAGATCCTGACCGCACCCTGGTTGTCCGCGTAACCGCTGGCGGTAAACGGCGGCAGGGAGGTGTCATGGCTGCAGGCGGACAGCAGCAGCATGCCTGCCAGCGCGAGCGTTCCACGCCAGAAAGACAAAAGGGGCGTTGCCGCCCCTTCGCTAAAACTGTTCACTGCCACGCGTCTTACTTAACAGCGTCTTTCAGTGCTTTACCAGAAACAAATGCCGGCACGTTAGCTGCGGCGATTTTGATTTCTTTACCGGTCTGCGGGTTGCGGCCAGTACGCTCAGCGCGGTGGTTCACTTTGAAGGTACCGAAACCAACCAGTTGTACAGCATCACCTTCTTTCAGAGACTCAGTAATAGCAGCCAGGGTAGATTCCAGAGCAGCTTTAGCCTGCACTTTAGACAGATCAGCCTTGTCCGCAATTACATCAATCAGTTGAGTCTTGTTCATAAGTTATCCTTTCAATGTGTTTATCGCTTGCTAAGCATCGAGTGCGACGAAAATGCCAAAAAAGCACTCTCCTGCATACACGCACCGATAGCCACTTTTTTTCGCCCCCCAAATGTAGACCAGACAAGGGGCGAAAGGGAAGAGTCGAGGAGCGACAAAACGGGCGTTATCTCAAGTTTTATTGTCTCATTGGTTAAAAATTATACCAATATTGCTCTCAGCAGCCTCTCGTAAGTCCGCGCGCAGCCCTTTTATCAGCTCAATATCGCGTTCTTCACACTCTGCCAGCAGGCGGAAAATTTCCCACTGAATGTCCCATTCTTGCTCAACCGCCGGGTTCGCACGCAGCTCTTCGTCGGTCATCTCGCGACCTTCCTGGGTCATTTCCAGCATCGCGACGGTCGTAATAGATGCCTTACTGACTTCAATAGCGTGCTCCAGCGTTTCACCGCTCAGACGGGAGTGGAGCAGTTCGCTTAATGCCACACAGGCATCAATCGCCGGGTAAACACCGTACAGGTCAAAATCATCCGCAACCGGAATCGCCTCTTCCAGCTTTTCCAGCTGGGAGTCGAAGTTCACCTTCGCGTCTTTCACCGTCAGCGTTTCCCAGATCAGATCCAGAATGCGGCGGTAGATATGGCCATCACCAAAGCCCGTCTCCTTACAGAACGCGGCATAATTGGGATACATGCGCTCGCACAGGCAAGCCATAAACGTCACGTGCTGCCAGCTTTCAACTTTCTCAAGGCGCAGGTGAATCGGGTTTTGTAACATGATGATCTCTCGAATCGAAAATTAGCCGCAGTTTACCTGAATCATCGCTGAATTTCCTGCCAACGAACAAAAGCCGGACGCGAAGACGCCACGGCGTCTGCCCAGCGCGTCGGCTCCGGCAAGCGGTAGCCCTTCATGCAACGCTGCACCCACGCCAGGGCGCTGTCCATGCTCACCCGGTGCCCGGTGGCGATAAAGAGCGGGTTACAGCGCGCCTTGCTGCGCCAGACCCACGCTAACTGCTCACCTTTATGGATAAGCGGCGCCAGCGCACCCGGCTCGGCAGAAAGAGGTTCAAACGCGCCGCACAGGCGTTTCTTAGCGACGCCAATGGTCGGCACATCCACCAGCAGCCCAAAGTGGCTGGCAACGCCTAAACGTCGCGGGTGTGAGATACCGTGTCCATCGACAAACAGCAGGTCAGGTTTTTGCGAGAGTTGCTCCCACGCTGCCAGCAGCGCGGGATATTCGCGGAAGGAGAGAAAGCCCGGAATGTACGGCATGGTGGTCGCGATACGCGCTACCTTGTACTCCACCAGCTCAAGCGAAGGGTATTTCAGTACCACCATTGCCGCTCGCGTCACTTCTCCACCCTGCTCGAATCCGACGTCGGCTCCGCCAATGTACTGCGGAGGATCCTTATCCAGACGATCCTCGCGGATCACCGATGAGGCCAGTTCGATTTGTTGAGCGCGTAGCGACGCGAGATCCATAACTACTCCTTACTTGTGATACTGGGCAGAAAGCCGATGCACCGCCTCCACAAATACGCCAGCGTGTTCTGGCGGCACATCCTGATGAATGCCGTGGCCGAGGTTAAAGACATGGCCTTCCCCCTGGCCGAAACCAGACAGTATAGTCGACACTTCTTCTTCAATGCGGGCTGGCGGCGCATAGAGCATGGACGGGTCCATATTGCCCTGCAGCGCCACTTTGTCGCCCACGCGGCGGCGGGCATCGGCAATATCGGTCGTCCAGTCGAGGCCCAGCGCGTCGCAGCCGGTTGCCGCCATCGCTTCCAGCCACTGACCGCCACCTTTGGTGAACAGCGTCACCGGCACGCGACGACCTTCGTTTTCACGCAGCAGGCCGTCGACGATTTTGTGCATGTAATACAGGGAGAACTGCTGATAATCGCGCCCGGTCAGCACGCCGCCCCAGGTATCGAAGATCATCACCGACTGCGCGCCCGCCTTAATCTGCGCGTTCAGGTAGAGGGTGACGCTCTTCGCCAGCTTGTCGAGCAGCGCATGCAGGGCCAGCGGCTCGGCGTACATCATCTTTTTAATCATGGTGAAGGCTTTGCTGCTGCCCCCTTCAACCATATAGGTCGCCAGCGTCCATGGGCTGCCGGAGAAGCCAATCAGCGGCACTTCACCTTTCAGCTCACGGCGAATGGTGCGTACGGCGTTCATCACATAGCCCAGCTCGCCTTCCGGATCGGGGATCGGCAGCTTATCCACATCGGCTTTGCTTTTGATGGGGGAGGTGAAACGCGGGCCTTCGCCGGTTTCGAAGTACAGGCCAAGGCCCATTGCATCCGGAATAGTCAGAATATCCGAGAAGAGGATCGCAGCATCCAGCGGGAAGCGGCGCAGCGGCTGGAGCGTCACTTCGCAGGCCAGCTCGGCGTTTTTGCACAGCGACATAAAATCGCCCGCCTGCGCGCGCGTGGCTTTGTACTCTGGCAGATAGCGTCCCGCCTGGCGCATCATCCACACCGGGGTGACATCAACGGGCTGGCGCAGCAGCGCACGCAGATAACGATCGTTCTTCAGTTCGGTCATTTTTGCAGTTCCTTAAGCGTCATGGCCTCAGTGTAACACTACTCATACTCGGCCCGACACAGTGCCACGGTATCTTCTATCAACCGGCGCGCCACGGTGCCTGGCGGGGGGAGCAACGGTAAATCGTCATAGCGATACCAGTTCGCTTCCAGCAGCTCTTTCTGATCGATAACAATCTCGCCGCTGTCGTATTCAGCCATAAACGCGGTCATCAACGACATCGGGAACGGCCACGGCTGAGAGGTGACATAGCGCAGGTTTTTAACCTTGATGCTGCTCTCTTCCATCACCTCGCGCGCCACCGCCTGCTCCAGCGTTTCGCCCACTTCGACGAAGCCGGCCAGCACGGTGTGAATGCCGTTGCGATGGCGGGTATGCTGCGCCAGCAGGATGGAATCCTCCCGACGGATAGCGACGATGATGCACGGCGCAATCTGCGGATAGTAGCGTTCGCGGCAGTGGCTGCAGAGCATCGCCCACTCGGTTTTGCTCGGGCGCATGGTATGACCGCAGTAG
The DNA here is from genome assembly GCF_008080435.1 of Enterobacter asburiae. Taxonomy (GTDB): domain Bacteria; phylum Pseudomonadota; class Gammaproteobacteria; order Enterobacterales; family Enterobacteriaceae; genus Enterobacter; species Enterobacter asburiae_C. The sequence continues at coordinate 7,526 of NZ_VRKN01000025.1, forward strand.
CCACAGTATTTATGCGAGCGGTAAAACTCTGCCAGCTGCACGCCGCGCCCCGCCAGCTGGAACAGCCCTACGTCCAGATCCAGCACCTGGCGCACAGATCCCATATCCTGGCGGCGGGGCTGTTGGATCAACCACACGGGCTCCCCCTGCCACTCGCCGATCTTTAGCGCTGGCTGGCCAACAAGATCGAACGCCTCAGCTGTGCCATAGGGGATTTCCCCGGCAGGGAGCCATAATTTTTGTTCGTGACTGACGATCCACCAACCAAGATCTGATTTTTCAATAATACGATCCATATCTATTGCACTACCTTCGCTTCACTGACATGTTGTTAGCATTGTGGTTACATTCTGGATAAGCAGATTCAATCCTACATTTTGCGGAGTCGACCATGTTAAACCAGTTGGAAAGCCTGACTGAGCGCGTTAGAGGAAGTAACAAACTGGTGGATCGCTGGCTACATGTGCGCAAGCATCTACTCGTGGCTTATTACAATCTGGTCGGTATTAAGCCTGGCAAAGAATCGTTTATGCGACTGAATGAAAAAGCGCTGGATGATTTTTGTCAGGGCCTGGTCGACTATCTGTCCGACGGCCATTTCAATATTTATGAACGCATTATCCGCGAAATGGAAGGGACAACACCGTATTTAGCGGCCAGCAAGCTCTATCCGCTGCTGGAAGCCAACACCCAGCAGATCATGGATTACTATGATTCCGCGCTCGAGAACGCCATCGATCACGATAACTATCTTGAGTTCCAGCGGGCGCTATCCGACCTCGGTGAAGCGCTGGAAGAGCGATTCACGCTGGAAGATAAGCTGATCGCCCTCGTACTGGACAATGATTTGAACATCACTAACGAAGAGAACGTCGCGCGCCCTGCTTGAGTTCTTCATCGTTAACGAGTAATTTACAACCATTCGCCCCTCTCACGAGGGGGATTTTTCTTGTCGGAGTGCCCAGCGCCTGAAAGCGCGGGCTGAGACCGTTAATTCGGGATCCGCGGAACCTGATCAGGCTAATACCTGCGAAGGGAACAAGAGTCACACTGCTGTTGTATCGCCTGAGGGCGATCCTCTCTTGCTTCATCCGTCGTCTGACAAGCCATGTCCTTCACTTTTGGAATGAGCTATGTCTACTGCAAAACTGACCCGCCGCGAACAGCGCGCACAGGCCCAACACTTCATCGACACGCTGGAAGGCACCGCTTTCCCGAACTCTAAACGCATCTACATTTCCGGTTCGCAGGCCGATATCCGCGTCCCAATGCGCGAAATCCAGCTCAGCCCGACGCTTATCGGCGGCAGCAAAGATAACCCGCAGTATGAAGACAACGAAGCCGTGCCGGTGTATGACACCTCCGGTCCGTACGGCGATCCATCTGTTACGATCAACGTCCAGCAGGGTCTGGCTAAGCTGCGCCAGCCGTGGATTGACGCGCGTGATGACAGCGAAGCGCTAAACGAGCAAAGCTCAGCCTATACCAAAGCGCGCCTGGCCGACGACGGTCTGGACGAGCTGCGCTTTACCGGCCTGCTGACGCCAAAACGCGCTAAAGCGGGCAAATGCGTGACCCAGCTGCACTACGCGCGCCAGGGCATCGTCACACCGGAGATGGAGTTCATCGCCATCCGCGAAAACATGGGTCGCGAGCGCATCCGTAGCGAAGTGCTGCGCTATCAGCATCCGGGTGAAGGCTTTGGCGCTCGCCTGCCGGAGAACATTACGCCGGAATTTGTGCGTGACGAAGTGGCCGCAGGCCGCGCGATTATCCCCGCCAACATCAACCACCCGGAATCCGAGCCGATGATTATTGGCCGCAACTTCCTGGTGAAGGTCAATGCGAACATCGGTAACTCGGCCGTCACCTCCTCCATTGAAGAAGAGGTGGAAAAGCTGGTCTGGTCCACGCGCTGGGGCGCGGACACGGTAATGGATCTCTCCACCGGCCGCTATATTCACGAAACCCGCGAGTGGATCCTGCGTAACAGTCCGGTACCGATTGGCACCGTTCCGATTTATCAGGCGCTGGAGAAAGTCAACGGCATTGCCGAAGACCTCACCTGGGAAGCGTTCCGCGACACGCTGCTGGAACAGGCTGAACAGGGTGTGGACTACTTCACCATTCACGCGGGCGTGCTGCTGCGCTACGTGCCGATGACGGCGAAACGTCTGACCGGTATCGTCTCGCGCGGCGGCTCCATCATGGCGAAGTGGTGCCTGTCCCATCATCAGGAAAACTTCCTCTACGAACACTTCCGTGAAATTTGCGAAATCTGCGCCGCGTACGATGTCTCTCTGTCGCTGGGCGATGGCCTGCGCCCGGGCTCCATCCGCGATGCCAACGATGAAGCGCAGTTTGCCGAGCTGCATACGCTGGGCGAACTGACCAAAATCGCCTGGGAGTATGACGTGCAGGTGATGATTGAAGGTCCGGGACACGTGCCGATGCAGATGATCCGCCGCAACATGACTGAGGAGCTGGAGCACTGCCACGAAGCGCCGTTCTATACCCTGGGGCCGTTGACCACCGATATTGCGCCAGGCTATGACCACTTCACGTCAGGGATTGGCGCGGCGATGATCGGCTGGTTCGGCTGCGCCATGCTCTGCTACGTGACGCCGAAAGAGCACCTCGGCCTGCCAAACAAAGAGGACGTGAAGCAGGGGCTGATCACCTACAAAATTGCCGCCCACGCGGCGGATCTGGCCAAAGGCCACCCGGGCGCGCAAATCCGCGATAACGCCATGTCGAAGGCGCGCTTTGAATTCCGCTGGGAAGACCAGTTCAACCTGGCGCTGGATCCGTTCACCGCCCGCGCCTATCACGACGAGACCCTGCCGCAGGAATCCGGCAAAGTTGCCCACTTCTGCTCCATGTGCGGGCCAAAATTCTGCTCAATGAAAATTAGCCAGGAGGTGCGCGACTACGCCGCCGCGCAAACCATTGAAGTGGGTATGGCGGACATGTCTGAAACCTTCCGCGCCAAAGGCGGCGAAATCTACCTCAAAAAAGAGGAGGCGTAATGTACCAGCCCGATTTCCCACCCGTTCCCTACCGTTTAGGGCTCTATCCGGTGGTGGACAGCGTGGAGTGGATAGAGCGACTGCTGGAGGCTGGCGTTCGCACCCTCCAGCTGCGCATCAAGGATAAACGCGATGACGAGGTGGAAGCCGATGTGGTTACCGCCATCGCGCTTGGGCGTCGGCATAACGCCCGCCTGTTTATCAACGACTACTGGCGGCTGGCCGTTAAGCACCAGGCTTACGGCGTACATCTGGGCCAGGAGGATCTGGAAACAACGGATCTGAGCGCTATCCGCGAAGCCGGGCTGCGCCTTGGCGTTTCAACACACGATGACATGGAGATCGACGTGGCCCTGGCGGCTCGTCCCTCCTACATCGCCCTCGGCCACGTTTTCCCGACGCAAACCAAGCAGATGCCCTCCGCACCGCAAGGGCTGACGCAGCTGGCGAGTCACGTTAAACGCCTTGCCGATTACCCGACCGTCGCCATTGGCGGAATCAGCCTTGAACGTGCCCCGGCGGTGCTGGAGACCGGCGCAGGCAGTATCGCCGTCGTTAGCGCCATCACCCAGGCCGCAGACTGGCGGTCCGCCACCGAACAGCTGTTACAGCTGGCAGGAGCAGGCGATGAATGACCGCGATTTTATGCGCTACAGCCGTCAGATCCTGCTGGAAGATATCGCCATCGACGGACAGCAAAAGCTGCTCGCCAGCCGGGTGCTGATTGTCGGTCTGGGCGGATTAGGCGCGCCCGCCGCGCTTTATCTGGCAGGCGCAGGTATCGGTACGCTGGTGCTGGCCGATGACGACGAGGTTCACCTCAGCAACCTGCAGCGACAAATCCTCTTTACCACCGAGGATATCAACCAGCCGAAAGCGCAAATCACCCGGCAGCGCCTGAACCAGCTCAACCCGGATATCGCGTTGATTGCCCTGGAGGATCGGCTCAGCGGTGAAAGCCTGCGCCGTGAAGTCGCCCTTGCCGACGTGGTGCTGGACTGCACGGACAACATGGCGACACGCCAGGCGATTAATGCCGCCTGCGTGGCAAATAACACGCCGCTTATCACCGCCAGCGCGGTGGGTTTCGGCGGGCAGATGATGGTCCTGACCCCGCCGTGGTCACAGGGCTGCTATCGCTGCCTGTGGCCAGATGATGCCGAGCCGACGCGCAACTGCCGTACGGCGGGTATTCTTGGTCCGGTGGTCGGTGTAATGGGCACAATGCAGGCGCTTGAAGCCATCAAGCTACTCAGCGGCATGGAAACGGAACGCAATACGCTGCGGCTGTTTGATGCCCGCTCCAGCGGCTGGCGCCATCTGGCGTTGCACCGCGCCAGCCGCTGCCCGGTATGCGGAGGTCGCGATGCGCATTCTGTTTAACGATGAGCCGATGAGATGCGACGACGGGCTCACCGTTGCGGTACTGCTCGACAAGCTGCGTCAGCTCAAGCCGGGAACGGCGCTGGCGCTCAATCAACAGATCCTGCCGCGCGAGCAGTGGGAACATCAGCAGGTCAATGACGGCGACCAGATCCTGCTGTTTCAGGTTATCGCAGGGGGCTGAGATGTTACGTATTGCCGACAAAGTCTTTGATTCACATCTGTTTACCGGAACCGGAAAATTCGCCTCGCCGCAGCTGATGGTGGATGCCATTCGCGAAAGCGGCAGCCAACTGGTGACGCTGGCGCTCAAACGCGTGGATCTGCGTCATCACAGCGATGCCATTCTGGCTCCTTTACTGGCGGCAGGCGTCACGCTGTTGCCCAACACCTCCGGCGCGAAAACAGCCGAAGAGGCGATTTTTGCCGCGCAACTGGCCCGCGAGGCGCTCGGTACCCGCTGGCTGAAGCTGGAAATTCATCCGGACGCCCGCTGGCTGCTGCCCGACCCGATTGAAACACTGAAAGCGGCTGAAAAGCTGGTGCAGCAAGGGTTTACCGTCCTGCCTTACTGCGGCGCCGACCCTGTCCTGTGCAAACGGCTGGAAGAGGTCGGCTGCGCCGCCGTCATGCCGCTGGGAGCACCCATTGGCTCCAACCAGGGGCTGGAAACCCGCGCGATGCTGGAAATCATTATTGAGCAGGCTACCGTGCCGGTGGTGGTTGATGCAGGTATTGGCGTGCCCAGCCATGCCGCACAGGCACTGGAGATGGGTGCCGACGCGGTGCTGGTCAACACGGCCATCGCGGTTGCCGACGATCCGGTCATGATGGCGCGTGCGTTCCGCATGGCCGTAGAGGCCGGTCTGCTGGCAAGGGAATCCGGCCCCGGCTCGCGCAGTTTCCAGGCGCAGGCCACCAGCCCGCTGACCGGTTTTCTGGAGGCGATCTCATGAGCACATTTACCGAGCGCTGGCGGCAGCTTAGCTGGGACGATATTGCCCTGCGCATCAACAGCAAAACGGCGGCTGACGTGGAGCGCGCGCTGCATGCCAGCCATCTGACCCGCGAGGATTTGATGGCTCTGCTCTCCCCGGCGGCCAGCGCGTACCTCGAACCGATGGCCCAGCGAGCACAGCGGCTCACCCGCCAGCGTTTTGGCAACACGGTGAGTTTCTACGTGCCGCTTTATCTCTCAAACCTGTGCGCCAATGACTGCACCTACTGCGGCTTCTCCATGAGCAACCGCATCAAGCGTAAAACGCTCGATGACGGTGAGATTGCCCGTGAGTGTGCGGCCATTCGTGAAATGGGCTTTGAGCATCTTCTGCTGGTCACGGGCGAACATCAGGGAAAAGTAGGAATGGACTATTTCCGTCAGCACCTTCCCGCCATTCGTCGTCAGTTTGCGTCGTTGCAGATGGAAGTGCAGCCTCTGGCGCAGGAGGAATACGCGGAGCTCAAAACCCTCGGGCTGGACGGGGTCATGGTCTACCAGGAAACCTACCACGAGGCGACGTACGCCCGGCACCACCTGAAGGGCAAGAAACAGGATTTCTTTTTCCGGCTGGAAACGCCGGACAGATTGGGTCGCGCGGGCATCGACAAAATCGGTCTGGGTGCGCTGATCGGGCTATCTGACAGCTGGCGGGTGGATTGTTACATGGTGGCGGAACATTTGCTGTGGCTCCAGCAGCACTACTGGCAGAGCCGTTATTCCATCTCCTTCCCGCGGCTGAGACCTTGCGCGGGAGGGATTGAACCGGCTTCGCTGATGGATGAACGCCAGCTGGTGCAGACCATCTGCGCGTTTCGCCTGCTCGCCCCGGAAGTTGAATTATCGCTCTCAACGCGTGAGTCCCCGGCATTTCGCGATCGCGTTATCCCGCTTGCGATTAACAACGTCAGCGCGTTTTCCAAAACGCAGCCTGGCGGCTACGCCGACGATCATCCTGAGCTGGAGCAGTTTGTGCCGCATGACGGACGACGTCCGGAAGCGGTCGCCGCAGCCCTGACGGCGCAGGGTCTTCAGCCTGTCTGGAAAGACTGGGATAGCTGGCTGGGAAGATCCTCGCAATGACGTTGAAACGCACTGCAACACCATAAAAAATTGCCGAGGCGCTACGAAAAGGTAAAACCGGAGGATTGTCAGCAATCGTCCGGTTTTTTATTGTCACACGGTCAGCAACGGATGCTGACCAGGGTGAAAAGCTTCTTCCTCGTTTCGCCCTGCCTCTGGTTCATTGCACAAACGGCCCCAACCCCTTGAATAAGTATTTTCTTAATGGTTCTTAAGATAAATCATCCCGTCAGAAATCATGTGCCGTATAATTCACCGCTAACCGCAGGACAGCGACTATGCTGAGAGGATATCGGCAGACGAAAAGTATTCACCATCAGGAACGATGTACAGCCCATGGCACTTCACAGCAAAAAGCTCTCTTTTACCCGGCCAATCATGCTCAGCTTCGCGGGGATCCTCTGCAGTTTTGCGGTGATCGCGGTCGCGGTGACGCTTTCGCAACGAAAGGATTTTCTTGAGGATTATCATAAGATCAATAGCAATTTCACGCACAACCTGGCGGTGAACTACACCGAGTCTATCCTGCGTGAAAACGACTATATTCTGGGCCGTTCCGCGATGTACTTTTCGCGTAACGACAGGCTAAACGAGACGCTCAACGTCAACCCGACACAAGGGCTGCAGATGATGATGCATTTGCAGAACCTGATGCCGACCGTGTCCTCCATCTCGCTGGCAGACACGCAGGGGCATTATCTCCGCGCACCGGAAGTGCTCCCCACGGAGAAGAATAAAACCTTCGATCCCCGGACGCGGCCGTGGTTTGTCGCTCAGGCCGAAGCCAGTATCTTCAGCCACTATACTCGCCCCTACATGGACTACTTCACCGGCCATCCGACGGTCACACTCTATAAACCCTTGATTTCACCGGAAGGCAGGCTGAAGGGAACGATCGCGTTTCATCTCGATTTGACGTCAATGGGCTACACCCTGCGTCAGATGGTGGCGCCCGTTCAGGGGGAATTCTTCGTCGTCGAACGCGACGGCGCCGTTGTGCTTCACCCGGATACAGGCGCGCTCTTCAAACAGTACGTAAGCGAAGCGCTGATGGACAAAATGACCAGCGGCGAAGGTCACCTTTACGACAAGAAAAGCAACGCCTGGTATTACTACTACTCGTTTACCAATCCGGACTGGTTTGTCATCTACCGGGTCTCTGGCGAGACGCTCACCGATATCACCCGCCACGAAACGACGATTGTTGGCTGGGGGTTTGCGCTGGCAGCCATCATCATCATCCTCTTCGGCTTATACCTCCGCCACGCCTCGCGTAGCGTGCTGATGCACATTATCAATGCCATCAAAACCGGCGATGTCAGCGAAGCGCCGCGACTGGAAGCGATGCTGAGCCACACGATCCAGTCCAATAAAGAGCGTGAGATGGCGTATGTACGGCAGGCCACTTACGATGCGCTAACGGGCTGTAAAAACCGCCGCGCATTCGATAGCGATATCGCGGAGCTGCTGAATGCCCATCAGCCTTTCGCGATGGCGCTGGTGGATATTGATAATTTTAAATCGATTAACGATACGCTGGGCCACCTGACCGGTGATATCGTTCTGCGCAACGTGGCCCGCGAAGGGATCCAGATCATGCAGCCACATCACGTCTCGCTTTACCGTTATGGTGGAGAAGAGTTTGCGGTAATTTTTCAGGCTGAGCAGATGACGTCTGCGCTGTCATTACTGGAAGCATGGCGTACCGCTGTTGAAAAACGCGTCTGGCGAGAAGAAAACCTGCGGGTGACGTTCAGCGGCGGTCTTGGGGAGTGGCATTTTGAACCGCTGGAGCAATTTGTCGGAAGCGTTGATAACGCCCTCTACAGCGCCAAACAGCAGGGCAAAAACCGCATTAATCGAACGTCCATCAGCTAATCCTCCCTCTTTCACCCTGCCCGTTTCGACGGGCCGGGTACCCGACAATGCAAAATTGTAACCGGTTTCAGAAAATCACCGGTTTCTTTGTGATGCCTGACACACATTAGCGGTAAACCGGTTGTTGAAGCGGTCTGCACGGGATAATTATCAATAAACACATGTAGATCGAGGCTGATTATGAAGAACATCGTTTTATGCTGTGCAGCGGGAATGTCAACCAGCATGCTGGTTCAACGTATGAAAGACGCCGCGCAGAAAAAAGGGGTTGAAGTCACCATTAAAGCCGTTCCGGTTGCGGAGTTTAAAGACAACATCGCGACGGCCGACATCGTATTACTGGGGCCACAGGTTAAATACGAGCAAGCTAAACTCCAGGCACAGGCCGAGCCGCTGGGTAAAAAGGTCGCGGTGATCGACATGATGGATTACGGCATGATGAAAGGTGATGCCGTACTGGAAAAAGCGCTTAAACTTCTGGAGTCATAATGGAAGACTTAGAAACCACGATTATGGAACTGCTGGTCAACGCAGGCGCGGCACGCAGTGCGGCCCTGACGGCATTACAGATGGCGCGTAAAGGTGAGTTTGACGAAGCAGAAAAAGCGATGGAAGAGTCGCGCGAATATGTGAAACATGCGCACACGATCCAGACGCAGCTTATCGGTCTTGACGAAGGGACCGGGAAACTTCCGGTTAACCTGATCACCGTCCACTCTCAGGATCACCTGATGAACGCGATGGTCATTCAGGATCTGGCGGGCGACATGATCGAGCTTTATCGACGCATTCCGTTGATTAACTGAAAATATTCAGATGTAAAAAAACCCGCCGAAGCGGGTTTTTTATTTATGGCCTCAACGATTACTCGTTGTCGGAACCGCCCAGACCTGCGTTCAGCAGCTCTGCCAGGCTCGCGGATGCATCTTCTGCAGTCACCTGCGGTGCAGCTGGCAGTTCGCCCGCAGCACGACGACGCATACGATCCTGGTGGTACGCATAACCGGTACCTGCCGGGATCAGACGACCCACGATAACGTTCTCTTTCAGACCGCGCAGTTCATCACGTTTACCTGCAACAGCGGCTTCGGTCAGGACACGAGTCGTTTCCTGGAACGATGCTGCAGAGATGAAGGACTCGGTTGCCAGAGACGCTTTGGTGATACCCAGCAGATCGCGTGCATAGGTTGCACCGATTTTGCCGTTCGCTTCCAGATCGCGGTTAGCGATCTTAACGCGAGAGTATTCAACCTGTTCGCCTTCCAGGAACTCGGAGCTGCCTGCGTTTTCGATGGTTGCTTTACGCAGCATCTGACGAACGATAACTTCAATGTGCTTATCGTTAATCTTAACGCCCTGCAGACGGTAAACGTCCTGTACTTCGTTGGTGATGTAACGCGTTACCGCGTGTACGCCACGAAGACGCAGAATGTCGTGCGGTGCTTCTGGACCATCGGAAACCACGTCACCACGTTCTACACGTTCACCTTCGAACACGTTGAGCTGACGCCACTTAGGAATCATCTCTTCGTACGGTTCGCTGCCATCTACTGGAGTGATAACCAGACGGCGTTTCCCTTTGGTCTCTTTACCGAAGGAAATGATACCGCTGATTTCAGCCAGAATTGCAGGCTCTTTCGGACGACGTGCTTCGAACAGGTCCGCAACGCGTGGCAGACCACCGGTGATGTCCTTGGTACCGCTGGATTCCTGTGGAATACGCGCCAGAGCATCACCTGCACCGATCTGAATGCCATCTTCCAGCTGAACGATCGCTTTACCCGGCAGGAAGTACTGCGCAGGCATGTCGGTACCCGGGATCAGAACGTCGTTACCCTGAGCATCAACGATTTTCAGTGCAGGACGCAGATCTTTACCACCGGTAGTACGTTCAGCAGAATCCAGAACCACCAGAGAAGACAGACCGGTCAGCTCGTCGGTCTGACGAGTAATGGTCTGGCCGTCGATCATGTCAGTGAAGCGGATGAAACCACTTACTTCGGTGATAACCGGCATGGTGTGTGGATCCCAGTTTGCAACGGTTTCACCGCCGGCAACCTGCTCGCCATCACCTTTCGCCATAACCGCACCGTAAGGCACTTTATAGCTCTCTTTGGTACGACCGAATTCGTCGATCAGCTTCAGCTCGGTGTTACGAGAGGTCACAACCAGCTTGCCTGCAGAGTTAACAACAGACTTCGCGTTGCTGAGCTTGATGCTACCTTTGTTTTTCACCTGGATGCTGGATTCAGCAGCCGCACGAGATGCCGCACCACCGATGTGGAACGTACGCATCGTCAGCTGTGTACCCGGCTCACCGATGGACTGTGCCGCGATAACGCCGATTGCTTCACCTTTGTTGATGATGTGGCCACGCGCCAGGTCACGACCATAGCAGTGCGCACATACACCAAAGTCGGTGTCACAGGATACAACGGAACGTACTTTCACGGAGTCAACAGAGTTCGCTTCCAGCAGGTCACACCAGTGCTCGTGCAGCAGCGTGTTGCGTGGAACCAGAATATCTGCAGTGCCCGGCTTCAGAATGTCTTCCGCAGTCACACGACCCAGAACGCGATCGCGCAGTGGCTCTTTAACATCACCACCCTCGATAACCGGGGTCATGGTGATACCTTCGAGGGTGCCACAATCGTCTTCGGTCACAACCAGATCCTGCGCAACGTCAACCAGACGACGCGTCAGATAACCGGAGTTCGCGGTTTTCAGTGCGGTATCCGCCAGACCCTTACGAGCACCGTGCGTGGAGATGAAGTACTGGAGTACGTTCAGACCTTCACGGAAGTTCGCGGTGATTGGCGTTTCGATGATGGAGCCATCTGGCTTCGCCATCAGACCACGCATACCTGCCAGCTGACGAATCTGTGCTGCGGAACCACGCGCACCGGAGTCGGCCATCATGTAGATGCTGTTGAAGGAAACCTGCTGCTCTTCTACGCCGTCACGGTTAATCACGGTTTCGGTCTGCAGGTTATCCATCATCGCTTTGGATACACGATCGTTCGCCGCTGCCCAGATATCGATAACTTTGTTATAGCGTTCGCCCGCGGTAACCAGACCAGACTGGAACTGCTCCTGGATCTCAGCAACTTCAGCTTCCGCTTCAGAGATGATCTCGTGTTTCTTCTCTGGGATGACCATGTCATCGATACCAACAGATGCACCTGAACGCGCTGCATAAGCAAAGCCGGTATACATTGTCTGGTCAGCGAAGATAACGGTCGGCTTCAGACCCAGAATGCGGTAACAGGTGTTCAGCATTTTGGAGATCGCTTTCTTGCCCAGCGCCTGGTTGACGATGGAGAAAGGCAGACCTTTCGGTACGATCATCCACAGAATCGCACGACCAACGGTCGTGTCTTTGATGCTGGTTTTCGCAACGAATTCGCCGTTTTCATCTTTTTCGTATTCGGTGATACGCACTTTAACGCGCGCATGCAGAGAGGCCAGGCCAGCGCGATAAATACGCTCAGCTTCTTTCGGGCCAGTCAGCACCATGCCTTCGCCTTTGGCGTTAACACAGTCACGGGTCATGTAGTACAGACCCAATACAACGTCCTGAGAAGGAACGATGATAGGTTCACCGTTCGCTGGGGACAGGATGTTGTTGGTAGACATCATCAGCGCACGCGCTTCGAGCTGGGCTTCCAGCGTCAGCGGTACGTGAACAGCCATCTGGTCACCATCGAAGTCGGCGTTATAGGCCGCACAAACCAGCGGGTGCAGCTGGATAGCTTTACCTTCGATCAGGACTGGCTCAAATGCCTGGATACCCAAACGGTGCAGGGTTGGTGCACGGTTCAGCAGTACCGGGTGTTCGCGGATAACTTCGTCCAGGATATCCCAAACGACAGCTTCTTCACGCTCAACCATTTTCTTAGCGGCTTTGATGGTGGTGGCGAGGCCACGCAGTTCCAGCTTGCCGTAGATGAACGGTTTGAACAGCTCCAGTGCCATTTTCTTCGGCAGACCGCACTGATGCAGACGCAGGTATGGACCTACGGTGATTACAGAACGACCGGAGTAGTCAACACGCTTACCGAGCAGGTTCTGACGGAAACGACCCTGTTTACCTTTGATCATGTCGGCCAAAGATTTCAGAGGACGTTTGTTAGAACCGGTGATCGCACGACCGCGACGACCGTTATCCAGCAGGGCATCTACCGCTTCCTGCAGCATACGTTTTTCGTTGCGTACGATGATGTCCGGCGCAGCCAGATCCAGCAGACGTTTCAGACGGTTGTTACGGTTAATAACGCGACGATACAGATCGTTCAGATCGGACGTTGCGAAACGACCACCATCCAGCGGAACCAGTGGACGCAGATCTGGCGGCAGAACCGGCAGAACGGTCAGGATCATCCACTCTGGTTTGTTACCAGACTGAACGAACGCTTCCAGCAGTTTGATACGCTTGGTCAGCTTTTTACGTTTGGTTTCGGAGTTGGTTTCGTTCAGCTCTTCGCGCAGCTGCTCGCACTCTTGCTCCAGATCCATGCTCTTCAGCAGGGCCTGAATAGCTTCCGCACCCATCTTCGCGTCGAATTCGTCACCGAACTCTTCCAGCGCGTCCAGATACTGCTCTTCAGTCAGGATCTGATGACGTTCCAGGTTCGTCATCCCGCCTTCGATAACCACATAAGATTCGAAGTACAGAACACGTTCGATATCGCGCAGCGGCATATCCAGCAGCAGACCGATACGGGACGGCAGAGATTTCAGGAACCAGATGTGAGCGGTCGGAGACGCCAGCTCGATGTGGCCCATGCGCTCACGACGCACTTTGGTCTGGGTCACTTCAACGCCGCACTTCTCACAGATCACACCACGGTGTTTCAGGCGCTTGTACTTACCGCACAGGCACTCGTAATCTTTTACTGGCCCGAAAATACGCGCACAGAAAAGGCCGTCACGCTCAGGTTTGAACGTACGGTAGTTGATGGTTTCCGGCTTTTTAACTTCACCGAAAGACCATGAACGGATCATGTCTGGCGAAGCCAGAGCAATTTTGATCGCATCAAACTCTTCGGTTTTAGTCTGCGCTTTCAGAAACTTTAATAAATCTTTCACGGATTTGCTCCCGTCGGAGTTAGCACAATCTGGTGCCGAGGATTAACCCGGCACCAGTGACCTGTTTGAGCGAGAATTACTCGTCTTCCAGTTCGATGTTGATACCCAGCGAACGAATCTCTTTCAACAGTACGTTGAAGGATTCTGGCATGCCCGGTTCCATCTGATGGTTGCCGTCCACGATGTTTTTATACATCTTGGTACGACCGTTCACGTCATCAGACTTAACGGTGAGCATTTCCTGCAGGGTGTATGCCGCGCCGTATGCTTCCAGCGCCCACACTTCCATCTCCCCGAAGCGCTGACCACCGAACTGAGCCTTACCACCCAGCGGCTGCTGAGTAACCAGGCTGTAAGAACCGGTAGAACGAGCGTGCATCTTGTCGTCGACCAGGTGGTTCAGTTTCAGCATGTACATGTAACCTACGGTTACCGGACGCTCGAACTGTTCACCGGTACGGCCGTCAAACAGCGTAATCTGACCAGACGTTGGCAGACCACCCAGTTGCAGCAGCTCTTTAATTTCAGCTTCTTTCGCACCATCGAAGACTGGCGTTGCGATTGGCATACCTTTTTTCAGGTTCTCAGCCAGGCGCAGCACTTCTTCATCGCTGAAGGTATTCAGGTCGACTTTCTGACGAACGTCGGTACCCAGATCGTAGGCACGCTGGATGAATTCGCGCAGTTTCGCGACTTCTTCCTGCTGCTTCAGCATGGCGTTAATCTTGTCGCCGATACCTTTCGCAGCCATACCCAGGTGGGTTTCCAGAATCTGACCGATGTTCATACGAGACGGTACGCCCAGTGGGTTCAGTACGATATCTACCGGCGTACCGTTAGCATCGTGCGGCATATCTTCGATCGGGTTGATCTTAGAGATAACACCCTTGTTACCGTGACGACCTGCCATCTTATCACCAGGCTGGATCTGACGTTTAACGGCCAGATACACCTTAACAATCTTCAGCACGCCTGGTGCCAGATCGTCGCCCTGAGTGATTTTGCGGCGTTTCGCTTCGAGTTTTTTCTCGAACTCGTGTTTCAGTTCGTCATACTGCTCAGCCAGCTGTTCCAGCTGATTTTGTTTCTCTTCGTCGGTCAGGCCCAGTTCCAGCCAGCGATCGCGTGGCAGTTTGTCGAGCTTCTCAGCTTCAACGCCACCGGCAACCAGCACCGCATAGATACGGCTGAACAGACCCGCTTCGAGGATCTGCAGTTCTTCAGACAGGTCTTTCTTAGCCTGTTTGAGCTGCATCTCTTCGATTTCCAACGCACGCTTATCTTTCTCAACGCCGTCACGGGTGAAGACCTGAACGTCGATAACCGTACCGGAAACGCCGTTTGGTACGCGCAGAGAAGAGTCTTTAACGTCAGACGCTTTCTCACCGAAGATGGCACGCAGCAGTTTCTCTTCTGGCGTCAGCTGGGTTTCACCTTTCGGTGTTACCTTACCAACCAGAATGTCGCCGCCGGTCACTTCCGCACCGATGTAAACGATACCGGATTCATCCAGTTTGGAGAGCGCAGCTTCACCCACGTTAGGGATGTCAGCGGTGATCTCTTCTGGCCCCAGCTTGGTGTCACGGGACACACATGCCAGTTCCTGAATGTGGATGGTGGTGAAACGATCTTCCTGAACCACACGCTCGGAGACGAGGATGGAGTCTTCGAAGTTGTAACCGTTCCACGGCATGAACGCTACGCGCATGTTCTGACCGAGCGCCAGTTCACCGAGGTCGGTGGACGGACCGTCTGCCAGCACGTCGCCGCGCTCAACTGGCTCACCCAGAGACACACAAGGCATCTGGTTGATACAGGTGTTCTGGTTAGAACGGGTGTATTTGGTCAGGTTATAAATGTCGATACCTGCTTCGCCCGGATACATCTCGTCTTCGTTAACTTTGATAACGATACGGGATGCATCGACGTACTGAACAGTACCGCCACGTTTAGCAACTGCAGTAACACCGGAGTCAACGGCAACAGCACGTTCCATACCGGTACCAACCAGCGGCTTATCAGCGCGCAGAGTTGGAACGGCCTGACGTTGCATGTTCGCACCCATCAATGCACGGTTGGCGTCATCGTGTTCCAGGAACGGGATCAGGGACGCACCGACGGATACCACCTGCTGGGTGGAAACGTCCATGTAGTCAACCTGGTCACGGCTGAACAAGCTGGATTCGCCTTTGCTACGGCAGGTAACCAGATCTTCTACAAAGTGGCCTTCGTCATCCAAGTTGGAGTTCGCCTGAGCGATAACGTAGTTGCCTTCTTCGATAGCAGACAGGTAGTGGATTTCGTCGGTTACAACACCGTCAGTCACTTTACGGTACGGGGTCTCGAGGAAACCGTATTCGTTCGTCTGTGCGTACACGGACAGGGAGTTGATCAGACCGATGTTTGGACCTTCAGGCGTTTCGATTGGACATACGCGACCGTAGTGCGTCGGGTGTACGTCTCGAACTTCAAAGCCTGCGCGTTCACGGGTCAGACCGCCTGGGCCGAGTGCAGAGATACGACGTTTGTGCGTAATCTCAGACAGCGGGTTGTTCTGGTCCATGAACTGAGACAGCTGGCTTGAACCGAAGAACTCTTTCACTGCTGCAGAAATCGGCTTGGCGTTGATCATATCCTGAGGCATCAGGGTATCCAGATCGCCCAGAGACAGACGCTCTTTCACCGCACGCTCTACACGTACCAGGCCAACGCGGAACTGGTTTTCCGCCATTTCGCCTACGGAACGGATACGACGGTTGCCGAGGTGGTCGATATCGTCCACTTCGCCTTTGCCGTTACGGATATCGATGAGCTTCTTCATCACTTCGATGATGTCGTCTTTGCTCAGGATACCGGAACCTTCGATTTCGTCGCGCAGCAGAGAACGGTTGAACTTCATACGACCAACCGCGGACAGATCGTAGCGGTCTTCGGAGAAGAACAGGTTCTCGAACAGGCTTTCCGCCGCTTCGCGAGTTGGTGGCTCACCAGGACGCATCATGCGGTAGATTTCTACCAGCGCGCTCAGACGATCGGTGGTTGGGTCGACGCGAATAGTCTCAGACATATACGCGCCGTGGTCCAGATCGTTGGTGAACAGCGTTTCGATACGTTTGTGGCCAGACTGGCTCAGCTTAGCCAGCAGATCCAGGCTCAGCTCCATGTTCGCTGGGCAGATCAGCTCACCCGTTGACTCGTCAACGTAATCTTTCGCGGCTACTTTTCCTGCAATGTACTCAACCGGAACTTCGATGAGTTTGATATCATCTTTTTCCAGCTGACGGATGTGGCGCGCGGTGATACGGCGACCTTTTTCCACGTACACTTTGCCGTCGGCTTCGATGTCGAACGACGCGGTCTCACCACGCAGACGTTCCGGCACCAGCTCCATCTGCAGCTTGTTGTCGCGGATTTCAAAGATCACTTTCTCAAAGAACAGGTCGAGGATCTGTTCAGTGGTGTATTGCAGCGCACGCAGAATGATGGTTGCAGGCAGCTTACGACGACGGTCGATACGGACAAACAGGTTGTCTTTCGGATCGAACTCAAAGTCCAGCCATGAACCACGGTAAGGAATGATGCGTGCGTTATACAGTACTTTACCGGAAGAGTGTGTTTTACCTTTATCGCTGTCGAAGAAGACGCCCGGGCTACGATGCAGCTGGGAAACGATAACACGCTCAGTACCGTTGATGACGAAAGTACCGTTGTCTGTCATGAGTGGAATTTCACCCATGTAGACTTCTTGTTCTTTAATGTCTTTTACGGTGCCTTCCGGCGCTTCGCGCTCGTAGATCACCAGACGCAGTTTTACGCGCAGCGGTGCGGAATAGGTCACGCCACGGATCTGACATTCCTGAACGTCAAACACCGGTTCGCCAAGGCGGTAGCTGACGTACTGCAGCTCGGAGTTACCGCTGTAGCTCTGAATCGGGAACACGGAGCGGAAGGCTGCTTCCAGACCGTACTGCCCTTCAGGATCTTGCTCGATAAACTTCTGGAACGAGTCAAGCTGGATAGAAAGGAGATATGGAATGTCCAGAACTTGTGGACGTTTACCAAAATCCTTACGAATACGTTTTTTCTCGGTATAGGAGTAAACCATAGGGTTCCTCAGCTCGCTGACAAGTCGACCCATCTGTCCGACGAAGGGACAGTTTGTGCAACACCATTTTGTGGACCGGAAAATTGAATACTTTCCGCAATACCTGTTGCTATCACGCTTAAATCATTTCGTCGCGATTTACACAGAGCGAGCACCCTGTCGCAATATATTAAGTCGTCGATAGAAACATGCATTGTCAGGACAACCAGCAGTCAAACAGTGTGAAATGCTACTGATGCCTTACAGCGCAAAAAGGCTGGTGACTAAAAAGTCACCAGCCATCAGCCTAATGACTTAGGCTGCAACCAGAAAAGTTGGCTTATTTAACTTCAACTTCAGCGCCAGCTTCTTCCAGAGATTTTTTCAGTGCTTCTGCGTCGTCTTTGCTCACGCCTTCTTTCAGCGCAGCTGGAGCAGATTCTACCAGGTCTTTAGCTTCTTTCAGACCCAGGCCAGTTGCGCCACGTACTGCTTTGATAACAGCAACTTTGTTAGCGCCAGCAGCTTTCAGAATTACGTCGAATTCAGTTTTTTCTTCAGCAGCTTCAGCCGGGCCCGCAGCTACAGCTACAGCAGCAGCAGCAGAAACACCGAATTTTTCTTCCATTGCAGAAATCAGTTCTACAACGTCCATTACGGACATAGCTGCAACTGCTTCAATGATTTGATCTTTAGTGATAGACATTTAAATTGTTCCTGAAAATCAGAATAAGTTTATACGTAAGCAAATGCTTTATAAAGATAACTGCGATTAAGCAGCTTCTTTCGCATCGCGAACAGCAGCCAGAGTGCGAACCAGTTTGCCAGCCGAAGCTTCTTTCATGGTTGCCATCAGGCGTGCAATTGCTTCTTCGTAGGTCGGCAGGGTTGCCAGGCGATCGATGTTCGATGCCGTGATCAACTCACCTTCAAAGGCTGCAGCTTTGACCTCAAATTTTGCATTCGCTTTCGCGAACTCTTTGAACAGACGAGCAGCAGCGCCCGGGTGTTCCATAGAGTATGCAATCAGGGTCGGACCAACAAACGTGTCTTTCAGGCACTCGAACTGAGTACCTTCAACTACGCGACGCAGCAGGGTGTTACGAACAACACGCATGTATACGCCAGCTTCACGACCTGCTTTACGCAGTTCAGTCATTTTGTCTACAGTAACGCCACGGGAATCCGCAACTACTGCAGACAGCGCGCCTTTGGCTACTTCGCTGACTTCAGCAACAATCGCTTGTTTGTCTTGAAGATTTAAAGCCATTAGCTTTGCTCCTGGATGTTTGCCGGAACTCATGTTCCGGAACTCACTTCACTCTTCCTAACGGAAAGAGCGTCTTAATACGGTGAGCAGAAACAAGCCAGAGTATCCAAAAATAATCTTAGCGTTCTGTCACCGTCTACGCAGGGGATTAAGTCTCTTGCGAAACACCTGCGGTCTTCGACGGAGGCCTGGATAGGCCAGGCTCCAACGAACAAATCTTTTAGCCGCTAACTTTCGTTAGCAAACGTGGGGGTAAGATTGTAGACAAAATCACCGCCCACGTAAAGGCATTAGTTTGCAGCAGCGCTCAGGCCAGCCTGGTCAACTGCAACACCTGCACCCATGGTGGTGGAGATGCTAACTTTCTTGATGTACACACCTTTCGCCTGAGTTGGTTTCGCTTTTTTCAGCGCAACCAGCAGAGATTCCAGGTTTTCTTTCAGTTTGTCAGCGTCAAAGTCCACTTTACCGATGGTGGTGTGGATGATGCCGTTTTTGTCGTTACGATAACGAACCTGACCTGCTTTAGCGTTCTTAACCGCTTCAGCAACGTTAGGGGTTACAGTACCAACTTTCGGGTTTGGCATCAGGCCGCGTGGACCCAGAACCTGGCCCAGCTGGCCAACAACGCGCATTGCATCTGGAGAAGCAATAACAACGTCAAAGTTCATTTCGCCTTTCTTGATCTGATCAGCCAGATCTTCCATACCTACCAGTTCAGCGCCGGCAGCTTTAGCAGCTTCAGCGTTTGCACCCTGAGCAAATACAGCTACGCGAACGGAACGGCCAGTACCGTGTGGCAGTACAGTTGCGCCACGAACGTTCTGATCGGATTTACGCGCGTCGATGCCGAGGTTAACGGCAACGTCAACGCTTTCAACGAACTTAGCAGTTGCCAGTTCTTTCAGCAGAGCGATAGCTTCGTTGATGTCGTACTGTTTGGTCGCATCAACTTTGTCACGGATCACGGACATGCGCTTGGTCAGTTTAGCCATTTCTTAGTCCTCCACTACCAGGCCCATGGAACGTGCAGTACCTTCGATTGAGCGAGTCATCGCTTCAATGTCGGCACCAGTCATGTCGGCAGCTTTGGTCTGCGCGATTTCCTGCAGCTGAGCGCGGGAAATTTTACCCACTTTCTCTTTGTTCGGTTTACCGGAACCAGACTTGATACCAGCCGCTTTCTTCAGCAGAACAGCTGCTGGAGGGGTTTTGGTAACGAAAGTGAAAGAACGGTCAGCGTAAACAGTGATTACGACTGGGATTGGCAGACCTTTTTCCAGGGATTCGGTTTTGGCGTTGAACGCTTTACAGAATTCCATGATGTTCACACCCTGCTGACCCAGAGCTGGACCAACTGGTGGACTTGGGTTCGCCATACCAGCTGCAACCTGCAGCTTGACGTAGGCTTGTACTTTCTTAGCCATTCTAAAATCCTCTGATTGGGTAATAGCGCCTCAGTAAGGCTCCCCGTGAATAAAATTCGTTTTACGGGCCGGGGCCCATAAAAACAAAAGGCGCGAAATTGTATTCCAATCTCGCGCCCTGTGCAACGATTAAATCGCCGCTTTTTTGATCGCTGCTTAGGCTTTTTCGACCTGCGCAAAGTCCAGTTCTACCGGGGTCGCACGACCGAAGATAGAAACAGAAACTTTCAGGCGGGACTTCTCGTAGTCCACTTCTTCAACGACGCCGTTAAAGTCAGCAAACGGACCGTCGCTAACACGAACCATTTCACCCGGTTCAAACAGCGTTTTAGGACGCGGCTTATCACCCACCTGCTGCAGGCGGTTCATAATCGCATCAACTTCTTTATCGCTGATTGGCGCCGGACGGTCAGACGTGCCGCCGATAAAGCCCATCACGCGCGGTACGCTGCGCACCAGGTGCCAGCTCGCGTCGTTCATCACCATCTGAACCAGCACGTAACCCGGGAAGAATTTACGCTCGCTTTTGCGACGTTGGCCGCCACGGATCTCAACCACTTCTTCGGTCGGAACCATAACTTCGCCAAATAACTCTTCCATGTTGTGTAATTTGATATGCTCACGCAGCGACGTTGCTACGCGGCCTTCAAAACCGGAAAACGCCTGAACGACGTACCAACGCTTTTTAGGGGCTTCAGACATCTTAGAACCTCAGGCCAGTAATAAAGGAAACCAGGCGAACCAGAATACCATCCAGTCCCCACAGGATCAGTGACATTACAGCGGTAACCGCCGCTACGATCAGCGTTGTGTGCAATGTTTCCTGGCGAGTCGGCCAAATGACCTTGCGGACTTCGGTACGCGCTTCACGTGCAAAAGCAACGGTTGCTTTACCTTTAGTCGTCAACAGCGCGACACCGCCCGCTGCAGCAATCAGAATCACCACTGCCAGCGCGCGGAGCGGCAGCATCATGTCACGATAAAGATAGTTGCCAACGATTGCCACAATCAGCAGCACGGCGACAGCGACCCACTTCATCGCTTCCAGGCCGCGCCCGCTCCCTTGAGCTTCGGTATTCGCACTCATAAACCAACCTGTCAGAAGAATTCTACAAATAATTTCACCCCGCGATTGCGAGGCGACCAAATCGATACGCTTAATCCCTTTATGGATTATACGCTCTCTGCAGAGCCTGTCTCAGCAATGATTATGACAAAAAAAATCACTGATGAGCCAGGTTCTGATGTGAAAGCGTGCAAAAAGGGCATCAAATGATGCCCTTTTCATGCGCATTGCGTCAAATGTTATCAGCAATTAGCTGAGAACTTTAGCAACCACGCCCGCACCAACGGTACGGCCGCCTTCACGGATTGCGAAACGCAGACCGTCGTCCATCGCGATTGGGTGGATCAGCGTCACAAC
>NZ_VRKN01000026.1 GCF_008080435.1 Enterobacter asburiae
GCCTCGCCCCGGCCTTGCGGAAACGCTTCGGCGATTTACAGCCGGACCAGGGCATCGCTGTAAGTCATTAATTTTACAGATGCAACGTTCATCGCTTCAGGTAAAAAAATTACTGGGGATTCCTCAGCCCACGGGGAGAGGGTCAGGGTGAGGGCATCAGCGCTGCGCGTTTAGCTCAGCAATATCCTTCGGCGTGGTCCGGCAGCATCCGCCAATCAGCTTTGCCCCGGCTTCCAGCCACTGCGGCAGATACCCTGCCAGCGTCTCGCACGCTTCACCGTGGTGGTGCCAGGTTTTGGTTACCGCGTCATAATGCTCGCCCGAGTTCGGGTAAACCACCAGCGGCAGGGACGTCAGGCTTTGCAGTTGCTTCAGCGCCGCGGTGGTGTTTTCCAGCGCGATACAGTTAATGCCCAGCGCGACAATGTGCGGAGAGTTTGCCAGCACGCTGACCACGTCCCGCAGCGGCGTACCGTCGCTCAGGTGATCGCTGTCCCGTAGGGTAAAGGAGAACCACGCCCTTGCGCGGGGATACTCGGTCAGCAATGACGCCAGCGCCTTAATCTCCACAAACGAGGGCAGCGTTTCGCAGGCCAGCAGGTCAGCGCCCGCATCCAGCAGCGCTTCCACGCGCGGACGGTGGAAGGTGGTGAATTCTTCCGCACTGCGCACGTAGTCACCGCGATATTCTGAGCCATCCGCCAGATACGCGCCGTATGGCCCAACGGATCCCGCCACCAGCAGCGTGCCCGCATGCGGTTTTTCAGCCAGATACGCTTCGCGCGCCTTACGCGCCAGCTCCACGCTTTTACCGATCAGCGCGCGAGACTGCGCTTCGTCCAGACCGCGTGCCGCAAAGCCTGCAGGCGTGGCCTGATAGCTGGCGGTGATCGCCACCTGCGCGCCCGCACGATAGTAATCGAGATGCACTTCGCGGATGAGTTCCGGGTTTTCCATCAATACTTTGGCAGACCAGAGGCTATCTGCAAGGTTACAACCGCGCGCTTCCAGCTCCGTTGCCATCGCGCCATCCAGCACCACAAACGGCTGTTTTTCAAGGATGGCGGTAAGCGGATTATTCTGCGACATGTTCAGGCTCCTGCGATGTCATATTTCGGGTCAGGTAGTAGGCACCATAACACAGGGCGACAAACGGAAGCCCGCAATAAAGGGCAATGCGCTGGCTTGGGTCAAACCACAGGCCGACACAGGCCACCACGCAGAGGATAAAACCGAGCACCGGTACCAGCGGATACCACGGCGCACGGTACTGCAGCGCCGAGAGCGGCTGCCCGGACTGCAGATGGCGACGACGGAAAACGAAGTGCGACGCGCAGATGCTGATCCAGACCGCCACCACCGCAAATCCAGAAATCGCCGAGAGCGCGACAAATACCGTGTCCGGGGCCACGACGCTTGAGAACAGCGCCAGCACGCCGCCAAGCATAGAGACCGACAGCGCCGTCAGCGGCACGCCATTTTTGTTCACGCGGGCAAAGCAGCGCGGCAGCGTTTTCTCGTTAGAGAGCGACCACAGCATGCGCCCGGAGGCATACAGACCCGAGTTCGCCGCCGAGAGGATCGCCGTCAGGATCACGAAGTTAACGATATCAGCCGCGTAAGGAATACCGACCTTTTCAAACACCAGCACGAACGGGCTCTTTTCCACGCCTGCCTGCTGCATCGGGATCAGCGCCGCCAGCACAAACACGGTACCGATAAAGAAGATAATCAGGCGCGCGATGGTGGTGCGGATAGCGACCGGAATCACCTTGTGTGGATTTTCCGTTTCCCCCGCCGCGATACCGATAAGTTCGGTCCCGGAGAACGCGAAGTTCACCGCCACCATGGTCATCAGGATCGGCAGGCCACCGTGCGGGAACCAGCCTTCGGCGGTGATGTTGCTTAAGCCCGGTGCGGGTGAACCGTCCTGCATCGGGATAAAGCCAAAGACTGCCGCCCCGCCAAGGATAATAAAGGCGATGATGGTAATGACTTTGACCAGGGAGAACCAGAATTCGCCTTCAGCAAAGAAGCGCGTCGAGATGACGTTCAGGCCAAAAATCACCACGCAGAAGACCACGCACCACGCCCAGACGGGCACCTGCGGGAACCAGTACTGCATACAGAAGCCTGCGGCGGTAAAGCTCGACCCAAGCGCCACCGTCCAGGTGAGCCAGTAGAGCCACGCCACGGTGTAGCCCGTCGCCGGACCAAGATAACGGGCGGCATAGACGTGGAACGCGCCGGTTTCAGGCATCGCCACGGAAAGTTCGCCCAGACACTGCATCACCAGCCAGACCACCAGCGCGCCTATCAGGTACGCCAGCAGCGTGCCCGCCGCCCCGGTCGTTGAAATGATGTATCCGGTATTGAAGAATAACCCTGTCCCAATCACGCCGCCCAGCGAGAGCATAATCAGGTGGCGTGTTTTCATGGTGCGCTTAAGCTGCCCATTTTCTTGTTGTGTTTGCATATCACCTTCTATACGTATGGACATCTAAACATCCAAAGAAGGTGTGTTATACCGCGATTGTTAATAAAAAGCTAGATGACCAGACGCAAACGGGCACGCCTCGCGCTGAGTCTGGGGTGGGTTGTGAGGATCACATAGAGAATCGGACGCCAGGCCATAAGCACCTCCGCAAGCAGATACTTACAGCATGGTGCGGGAAGAGGCGATCTTCGGTCAGTCGAAAGTGGTATCCATGAAGAGCGGATTCATACCGCAACACTGTCCGTGGGCCGGGTAAGGCGCAGCCGCCACCCGGCGGAAGGGTTGGTAATTCTCACAATCAGTTCTATAGTCGACACAGTTTCTTAGTAACAGGACTGACTGATGCGCTTTAACGGACTGACCAAAGGTTTCTTTATCTTCATTCTTGCCCTGGTGACCTGGGCCTTCTTCGACGTGCTGTCACCCTACTTCTCCGCGATACTGTGGGCCGCTATTCTGACCGTCATCTTCAATCCGGTAAAAAACAGGCTGCGCGCCGCGCTGGGGGATCGCAACGGGCTTGCTTCGCTGTTGACCATTGGCATTATCTGCCTGATCGTTTTTATCCCGTTGATGGTGATCCTCTCCTCGCTCGCCATTGAGCTGAACATGGTTTATACGAAGCTCCAGGAGAACAACACCCAATTCCCGGAAGTGGTGGCGAGCATCTTCAACCATCTGCCTGACTGGGCCAGCGGCTTCCTGGCGGATCACAACCTGACCAACGCGGCGCAGATCCAGAAAAAACTCTCGGATGTCGCTCTGCAGGGCGGACAGTATCTCGCCGGCAGCGCGTTTCTGATTGGCAAAGGAACGTTTGGCTTTGCGATTAGCTTCGGCATCATGCTTTATCTGCTGTTCTTCCTGCTGAAAGACGGTCCGTATCTGGTGCGCCAAATCCTCGACTCCCTGCCGCTGTCTGATTTCGCCAAGCAACACCTGTTCGCCAAATTCGTCGGCGTGTCGCGAGCCACGGTAAAAGGTACGGCGGCGGTGGCGGTGGTTCAGGGCATTCTCGGCGGGATTGCGTTTGCTATTGCGGGTATTGACGGCAGCGTGCTCTGGGGCGCGCTGATGGCCTTCCTCTCGCTGGTGCCCGCCATCGGCTCGGCGATTGTCTGGGTGCCCGCCGCCATCTTCCTGTTCGCCACCCATCAACTGTGGCAAGGGCTGTTTATTGTCGGCTTCTTCGTGATTATCGTCGGTCTGGTGGACAATATCCTGCGCCCGCTGCTGGTGGGGAAAGACACCAAAATGCCGGACTACCTGATTCTGATCTCCACCCTCGGCGGCATGGAGCTGTACGGCATTAATGGCTTTGTGATTGGACCGCTCATTGCCGCGCTGTTTATCGCCTGCTGGAACCTCTTCTCAGGGCGCGATCACGAAGGGAACGCCGAAGAGCTGGACCCCGACTTCATCGAAGAAGGAAAAAATCCTCCAGAATTGTGAGGATGTGACGATAAAGACCACACCAGGCGGCGCTGTGCCGCCTTTTTTTTCGCCTTAAATCAAACGTTTTCTATAATTTGAAGAACGCTGTCCTCTTCATGTCGTAAAAGGAACATCAGGTGCGAATCGCGACGATAACAAACTGGGCCTATGGTGCCACGGTCTGCCTGACCATCGCCTCCGGCATCATCATGCTGATGGCGTCCAGTGCTGACACTGCTGAACGTCAGGCCGTGGAACAGCGACAGCGATTTGATCAGCTCACAGAAGATGTTGAGACTGACGCCTGGGCACAGTCCGATTTGGCACGCCTCTACGTCATCAAAAAAGATCCGCAAACGTTAAAGGAATACAGCCAGTCAGAAAATTACCTGAAGAACATAGAGATACGGCTGGAAAAACTGCGGGACAACGGCGCATCGGATGATGAGTTGTCCCTGCTGCGCGAAGGCATAAAAATCATTGATGAACTGCAGGACGAACAGCAAACCGCCCTCTCCAGCCTGGCGCGAGGAGATGATGCAGAAGCCGTTGCCCTGCTCTATGGTGCGCCCTATGAGCAAGAGCTGGAGCGCGCGCAGAACCAGATCGATCACTTTCGCCAGATACTCGACAAACGCGTCATCGGCTCCGTAAAAGATGCGACAAAAAAATCGAAAGCATTGCGTACGGCCTCTGAGGTGATGGTCGGCCTGACCGCCCTGCTGTTCTTGTTTGTGCTCGGCTTTATATTAAAACGCCGCGTGTTGCGTCCCGTGGTGCGCCTGAGCGACGTGGTGCACCGCCTGGCATCGCAGGATTACGCGGTTGAAACGCCCAATTTCAACCAGATTGATGAGATCGGCGATATGGCCCAGGCCATCAGCATCTTCCGTGAAAATGGTCTTGCGCGACAGCGTCTGGAAAGAGAGCGCGATGCCGACTGGGCCATCCGCGAGCTGCTGGCGCGCATGACCCAGCGGCTGCAGGGATGTGAGAATTTTAACGATGTGATTAACGTGGCGGAGCTATTTGCCCCCAATATCGCGCCGGGGATCGCGGGCCGGCTCTACATACTTGACCGCGATCCGTGGCAGATGCGCTGCGTCGCGCAATGGCTTTCACCAATCGGTGAAGAGACGACGTTCCATCCGGACGAGTGCTGGGCCTTACGTCGCGGGCAGAGCCACCCGCCGGTAAACGGTGAGCCGGATATCGCCTGCTACCATCTTCCGCCATCCCAGGCGGAAAGTTCCCTGTGCGTGCCGCTTATCGCCCAGGGCGAGGCCATTGGCCTGCTCTCCTTCCAGAATATCACGGCGGACAACGCCCCTTCCCGCGCGTATCTGGAACTGATGGCCGAAGCGCTCGGGCTGGCGCTGGCCAACCAAAGACTGCGCGACGCGTTGCTGGAAAAAGCCTTATTCGACCCACTCACCGGCCTGCGTAATCGTCATCATCTGGAAGATACTCTGCAAACCCAAACGGCACAGGCGATGCGCACTGGCGTGCCGTTAAGCTGCATGATGATCGATATCGATCACTTCAAGAGCATTAACGACCGGTTCGGTCATGAAGCGGGCGATCTGGTGATCAAAAGCGTGGCGTCGATTGTTCAGCGGGCCGCACATGATAACGGACTGGCATTCCGTTACGGGGGCGAGGAGTTCCTTGTTCTGCTTTCCGGTGCCGATGAAGCAGAGGCGTACGCCTGCGCGCAGAAGATTTACAACGGCGTGCATGAGCTGTCGCTTCGCTACGGGTTGACTGAGATTGGGCCAGTGGACGTGTCGATAGGCATTGCCAGCTACCCGCAACATGCCCAGACTGACAACCTGCTGCGCGCTGCGGATGTGGCCTTGTACCGGGCGAAAGAGCTGGGCCGCGCGCGGATTGTGAGTTTTGGGATGCTGGAGGCGGGTTAGCGGATTATCGCTCTATTCGCGCGTTACCTCAGTAATCAACATCGACAATCCATTCATGTAATGACTTTTTTTAGCCTGCTCACGGTATTTAGTTGGGGAGAGTCCATATTGATTCGAGAACGCTCTGCTGAACGTTGACGGTTCCTCGTATCCTAGCATCGTGAATATATCGGAAACAGAGAGCTGCGTATGTCTGAGCATATGCGCGGCTTTTTCAAGTTTCCGGCTTCGAATATAGAGGCCTATACTTATGCCACACTCCTGGCGAAAGTTTCGTTGAATGTAAGCCAATGAATAACCGGATTTCCGCGCCACATCTAAAACGGTAATGGGCCGGTATAAATTCGAGTCAATCCAGTGAGTAAGGGACTTAATTACAGCTTCACGATCTTTTAAGAGAGTAAACTTTATACACATAAGTATCCACGAAATTTTATTTACAAGAAGGCCGCTGGCAAAGTCATCCAATGACAATTGAAAATAAATTTTTCCCAAAAGAAAAATCACCCTAATAATAGGGTGAAGGAACGCTTACTGTATTTTAGAAAGATGTTTTTGCAACATCCTCACTTTTTTCAGGACCATACAGTTTCATAAACGCATTAACGGAGGCCTGCGCTTTCATGACGATTTCACTTTCGTCAGGCTGATCCTTTCTTGCTTTTAAAAGCAAGGGTTCCAGTATGTCGGCCTGGAGAAGAGAACGAAAATACTCAGCCGCCAGCACAGGATCATCTTTTCTTAAGATGTTTTGATTCATTAAATCGGTAAAAAGCGCCGAAACATTTGAACGCAGTTTTTGCATTCGCGCATAATATAATTCTCCGATACCCGATCTTCCGGCCTCGGAAATCATTAATCTCTGCAAATCCACAATATCCGGAGAGCAAATATAACGTAAAAAGGCAACGGCAAATTGCTCGATGACCAATTGTGGTGATTTTCTGAAAAGGCGCACCTGCCCTGCAGTTTCAATAGTCATGCTCTTTATATACTGTTCAGTTTCTGAAGACATGCATTCTACAAATAGCTCTTCTTTCGAAGAAAAGTGACTGTAAATTGTCGATTTTGAGCCACCAACAATCGCGTTAATCTCTGAGATAGACGTGGCATCAAATCCTTTTTGTCGAAACAGTCCGGATGCGACCTCCAGAATCTGTTGCCGTTTAAGCGCTCTTTTATCCATATGTTTCCTCGTTAGTTTAGGTGTCTGGCCGTGGCCAACACTTTTTGTTCTCTGATTTCGGAATCACGTCTGATAGTAGGGTTCGTAATCGTACTGACGAGTACATTTTCATTTGACGGCGCTCAGAAGTCAAGATATAAAGTGTACCGTACTGTACGGTACTGTATTTGGACTTCTCTATGAACAGCATGACGAGCGTACTGATGAAAGGTTTTCAGGAGACACTTCCGAGGTGTCGTATTTCCGGTTTAACCCGGTCCAGGATAGTGATGGGCTGTGTTGTCATTTCCGCCATCAGTATGAGCGGATGCGCCATGATCCCCGATCTTGGCACCCCACCGCCTATGAAGACGGTCTCACAGCTTAAAAGCGATCAAAGTTTCCCACATCAGAACGGCCAGTGGCCGAAAGATTACTGGTGGAAGAAATACGGTGACGAGCAGCTCAACGGGCTGATTGATGACGCGCTTAAAAATTCCCCCACGCTTAACATCGCTGAAGCTCGAGTGAAACAAGCGCAGGCGATGACACAAAGTGCGAGCGGATCGCTTTTCCCTGAGGTCACCGCAAACGCCAGCTTTATGCGGGACAAAATGAGTTACAACTATGTGACGCCTGAAAGCGCAACGCCTCAAAACTGGAACAGCTATGGGCGTACCACGCTTGATATGAGCTGGGAAATTGATTTTTGGGGTAAAAACCGCGCTGCGCTCGCGGCTGCAACGTCAGGTGAAATG
Organism: Enterobacter asburiae; assembly: GCF_008080435.1. GTDB lineage: Bacteria > Pseudomonadota > Gammaproteobacteria > Enterobacterales > Enterobacteriaceae > Enterobacter > Enterobacter asburiae_C. The sequence goes on from NZ_VRKN01000026.1 coordinate 7,777, forward strand.
GCGGCTGTAGCGGAAGAAGCACAAACAAGACTGGTGCTCTCTTCTTCTATTGTTACCGTTTACGCAGAGCTGGCGCATTTATACACCGTACGGGAAACGCTGAACGATACCCTCACTATACGAACCAATACGCTTGCGTTGTTCCAGCAACGGCATGACGCGGGGCTTGAAGATTTATCCAGCCTTCAACAGGTTGAGACGCGTCAACTCAACGCAAAAGCAAATCTGGTGGCAATAGATGAAGCTATTGCGATCAAAAAACATGAACTCGCTGCACTGATCGGTGATGGGCCTGACAGATCGCTGGCAATAACCGCGCCTGAGGCAACGCTTTTAGCGCATGAGGAGCTTCCACCCAATATTGCGTTGGATCTTATTGGTCGACGTCCTGATATTGTCGCGGCACGTTTACGCGCAGAGGCTGCAGCAGAGCAAATCAAACAGAAAAAAGCCGGTTTTTACCCCAGCGTTAATCTGGTTGCCTTTGCCGGGTTCCAGTCATTGGGTATTAACAACCTTACCCGGAGTGGCTCAGCAATTGGCAGTTTTGGCCCGGCCATATCGTTGCCAATATTTAATACGCAAAAGCTACAGGGTGATTTGAAATACGCCAGCGGTGAATATGACATTGCGGTGCAAGTTTATAACGACACGTTAACGAATGCACTTCGTGAAGTGAGCGATGCGCTCACCAGCAGAGCCTCTCTTAAAGACGAGATGCTTTATTCTCAGGGTGCAGTCACGTCGGCAGAAAAAGCGTATTCGCTCACCAAACAACGATATGAAGGAAAGGTTGCTGATTATCTGGACGTCTTATCCTCGGAAGATGAGCTGGTCGCTGCCCGCAGAAGATTAGCCGATGTTAATTCTCGCGCCTTTACTATTGACGTCGCATTAGCGCGCGCATTAGGCGGCGGATATAGCTCGAGCAAACAGTAATTTTTAACACCAGGTTAATAACTAAATAGTGGAAAGAAAGGAAATAAAATGAGTCATTCTGCAGCTATTGAAAATCAAAATATTGAATCATCCGATATCAAAAAGAAAAAAAGAAAACGTTTGTTCTCTTATCTTGCATTAAGCATCGCGCTGGCTGGCGCAGGCTCGTTCGCCTGGTGGGAATTAGTGGGCTCCCGCTATGTTGAAACCGATAACGCCTATACCGATGTCGAGTCCGCTCAGCTCTCTTCTGCGATCACCGGTACGGTAAGTGCCATCCTCGTCACGGATTCTCAGGTGGTAAAAAAAGGCGATGTTCTGATCCAGCTGGATCCCACTGACGCAGAGTTAGCCCTTAATCAGGCGGAAGCAAACCTGAACCTGTCCATTCGGCGGGTAAATGGATATAAGGCCACTGACACAAAACTCGGCGCAGAAGTTGTGGCGAATGAAAAAGAGCAAAAACGTCTGCTGGCCCAGGTTGATGCCGCAAACGCTGACTTCCAGCGCGCGACGGTTGACCTCAAGCGACGCGAGGCGTTAATGCAGACAGGCGCGATTTCAGGCGACGAACTGACGCGAATTCAAAACGTTTATGCTTCCGCACTGGCAAACCTGAATGCCGCTAAAGCCGCCGTGGCGCAAGCAGATGCAGCGAGACAGGCGGCTGTGGGTGCAAGACAGGCGAATGCCGTGATGATTGAAGATGCGAATACCGAGACCAACCCTGAAGTTGCTCTCGCCAGAGCGAAGCGCGATCAGGCCAGACTGGATCTGGAAAGAACCGTGATCCGTTCGCCAGTCGATGGCGTGGTTGCTCGTCGCCAGGTCGAGCTTGGACAACGTGTCCAGCCTTCCACACCGTTATTATCCGTGGTGCCGGTGCAGCAAATTCACGTCAATGCCAACTTCAAGGAAGTTCAGCTCCAGCATGTGAAAGTGGGACAGAAGGTAGAACTGGTGAGCGATCTGTATGGCGACAACGTCCCTTTCCATGGAACGGTAGAAGGCTTTGATGGCGGCACCGGCGCAGCGTTTTCAATTATTCCTGCGCAAAACGCAACGGGTAACTGGATTAAGGTTGTTCAGCGTTTGCCTGTGCGCATCAAACTCAATACTGATGAGCTTGCAGCACATCCGTTGCGGGTTGGTCTGTCCATGAAAGCGACAGTTAACTTAAAAAGTGAATAACGGAAACCAGGCCATGTCTACATTAGTTATCGATAATCAGCCGCCTTCGCTGAAAGGCGGTATGTTATGGATTGGTGCCCTGGTACTTGCAATGGCTAACTTTTTAGCTGTGCTCAACATGACCATTGCAAACGTCACTCAACCCAACATGGCTGGCGCCCTGGGGGCAGGCACCAGCCAGGGAACCTGGATCATCACGGCCTATGCCGTGGCTGAAGCCATCACGGTGCCGCTATCAGGATGGTTAACCACACGCTTCGGCGGCGTGCGCGTTTTCTCCGTTTCCGTGTTCATGTTTGGCATTTTTTCTTTGCTTTGCGGCTTTTCCACTTCGCTGGGAATGCTGCTGCTGATGAGGGTTTTTCAGGGCATGGCAGGAGGCCCCCTGATGGCCTTATCACAAACGTTACTGCTGCGTATTTTCCCGAAAGAAAAATCCATGCAGGCGACGGGATTATGGGCGATGACAACATTGCTCGCGCCCGTAATTGGCCCGGTTCTGGGTGGATGGATTTGCGATCATTACAGCTGGTCATGGGTGTTTATCATCAACGTTCCGATGGCAATCGCTTTTTCAGTCGTCGCATGGTCAGTATTGAAAATCTTCGAAGACAAGCTGATTAATAACGCTATTGATATCGTTGGATTTATTTTATTGGTTATCTGGGTTGGTGCACTGCAGATCATGCTGGATGAAGGGAAAGACCTTGACTGGTTTGCTTCAGAAGAAATTTGGGTTCTGGCGATTGTGGCCTGTATCGGCTTTTTAAGTTTCTGTATCTGGGAGCTGACCGCTGAACATCCGATTGTCGATATCAGAGTTTTTCGCCATCGCGGTTTTTCAGCCAGCATGTTTGTCCTCGCACTCGCGTTTGGATGTTTTTTTGGTCTGAATGTCCTCACACCTTTATGGCTACAATATAACTTAGGGTATACAACAACATGGGCAGGCATTGTGGTTGCCTGGGGCGGACTTCTGCAGGTGGTATTTTCTCCGGTTGCCGCTAACCTTTCTAACAAAATCGATCCGCGTATTCTTATCTTCTTTGGCTGCGCCTGGCTGGGTCTCGACACCTTCTGGCGATCCTATGCGACGACCGATATGGACTACTGGTCCATCTGTGTACCTTTGTTATTCATGGGCGTTGGCATGCCGTTGTACTATGTCCCGATTACGGGGCTTGCAATGGGCTCTGTAGATGAAACGGAAATGGCTTCAGCAGCAGGGCTAATGAACTTTGTTCGAACGCTATCAGGTGCGTTTGCCACATCGCTCGTGACGACGTCATGGCAAGACCAGCGCTATATAGCACATGACAAACTGGCATCCGTCGTCGACCCTACAGGCGATCTTTCGCATTACATCAGTTCAGCCCCTCAGCAAGGTGGACAATTTGTGCGCGAGCTTTTTGATAAGATGGTTAACAGCCAAAGCATGATGCTTTCGACCAATAATTTGATGATGTCGATTGGCGTGATATTTTTTATTGCTGCCTTTGCGATTGCACTAGCACCAAAACCTTCGCGCGTAGTAGATGCTGCTTCTGTAGGACATTAATATTTATTCAGCACAAGGATGTGAGTATCAAAAAACAGAGAAAATCTGATGGACAGTAAACCATACACACCGGGCAACCGGGATATTCTGTATAAGAAAATATTCCTTTCAATTTCTGAAATGAAATATCTTGAAAGGGAAATAAAAAAATTCAACTGGTTAGAACGCACTTTTTTTAGGAAAAAAGAGTTCTATACAATGCAATATCACAAAAGGAAATGTGACAGCAACTTCTTTAGATTTATCAACAGCAGACAGGACAACCAGAATACGTTAATTCATATCCTTGAACAATTACCTGAGAATCATCCTGACAGAACATGGCTGACGGGCTTCCTGCTTTGAACATACCAGGTGAGTGGCATAATTAGTGAGACACTGGAAAATATCAGGTTGAAGGGAAGAAAAAAGTGGACGCTTCCCAGTGGAAGAAGCGTCCAAAAATCAGGCAATTATTCAGACACAGATTGAAACCGTAAACTGACGATCTCATCGATAATATCTCACAACCCCTTCTCTTCATTATTTACATTTTCTGCCATCGCATAAGAAAAAACTCAGTCCGCAGGCGGTAACCTTTTTTGCGCGTCTGATTGCCTGGGTAGTATTCGTTCCGTCAGGAACAGCGTACCTTGCGTCTTTTCACTTAAAGTGGACAAATTGTGTACAGTGCGACAGTGTCGGTCACGTCACTTCCGCCAGGGCTATACCCGCAGAAGGCTGGTGCTGAGCGTTTACACGCTCGCCGTTTTCATCATCGGTAAAATCAGTGGTATGAGATAATAACAATCAATAAAAGCGATCATTTTTTAAACACAAGAGAGGTTATGCAAGCAGCTTTAGCTTTTCTCAAAAAGTTAAGCGTTGTTCGACTGCCAAACACCCTGGCATCACCATAACATAACTATTTGATTTTATTGTATTTTTATCAATAAAAACTTTAAAAAACCTTGCTACTCAACAAAATATATAAACTAGTGTGATATCTAAATTATAATTCTTATACTTCTGTAAAAAAGTGGAGGCCAAAATGCGATTAACCCTACTGCTGTTATGCTGTCTGGTACAAAGTGTAACCTGGGCTGGCGAACTGCCAAAACCAGTTGGTAAACCCATTTTAACGATTTACGGTAATATAGAAAATACGAATGAAAATGGAAAAGCAGTGTTTGATCTCGCCAGCCTTGAAAAACTGGGCGTGGTGAGTTTCGAGACGACTTCCCCCTGGTATAATGGACGCACTAAGTTTGAGGGTGTTCCAATGAACAAACTCATGGAGTATGTGGGTGCGAAGGGTTCTAACGTTAATGTTATTGCGCTCAATGATTACTCAACCGTGATCCCTCTCAGTGACTTCAAAAAATACAACGCCATACTTGCCTTAAAGGTCAATGGCGAATATATGCGCATCCGCGACAAAGGTCCATCATTCATTGTATACCCCTATGACAGTCTTCCTGAGTTGAATAATCAGATTTATTACTCGCGATCAGCATGGCAGGTTAGCAAAATGAAGATTGAATAGCAGTTCAGGAGAACATAATGAACAGGATACTGGTTGGTATCATTTTTTCTCTTTTTATCACGACAGGATATATTGCATTTCTTGTTTACGATCGACAGCAGGAGTTGCAAAAACTGACTCAATACACTGAGTCCTGGTCCGTGGCACAACTGGTATCAGAGTATTACCGTTTTGAATCATGGCTTGGTCTATACGCAACCGATACCGATGACGTTACGATAGACCAGGTCCGCATGCGTCTCGAAATTATGCTCAGCCAGAGCGATTTAATGAAGGGTGGAGATTTAGGTCACTATATTGACAGCGATAAAACGCATCAAGAACTCGCTCTACGCCTGGAGCAAATACTGACCCATCTGGATAGTCATCTTGAAAACATGAGTCACCCAGAGTTACAGGCATACCTGAAAAATATGCATGTGCTCGATGCGCCGCTTAGCCAGCTCTCGGCAACGGCATTGACAAAAGATATTAACACGGTTAATGAATCCAACCATAAAATACAGATCCTTTATTATATTTATTCCGCACTTTCATTACTCCTGGTGATATTAAGCTTTATTCTTGGTTTCTTAATGATCTATCAGAATAAAAATATTCTCAAAGCGCACATGCAGGTTAAAAGTCTTGCTGACGAACTTCAGATATCAAAAGAAACGCTGCAAATTCAGAACTCGAAGCTGGAGTATGATGTTTATCATGACTCCCTCACTGGAATGAAAAACCGCCTTTTCTTCTGGGACGATCTCAACAAAATTAATCTTCAGGCAGATAAAAACCACATTCCAGTCACGGTGATGTTATTTGATTTAGACCGATTCAAAGAGGTCAACGATACCTATGGTCATGATGCCGGAGATTTGCTGTTAAATCAGGTATCCAGACGACTCACCTCAATGAGCAGCGCCACTGATACATTTTACCGTTTAGGCGGAGATGAGTTCGCCCTTCTGTCCAGTGGCCTCACCGAATCAGCAGCCGTTTCGCGCGCCAAAGAAATCAGCGAACATATCAGCCAGCCCTATACGATTAATAACCAGCTGATAAAAATCGCTACCTGTGTGGGGATCGTTTTATCTGATAATGAGCGGCGTTCTGATTATCTTTATAAATTTGCCGATCTGGCGCTCTACGAAGCCAAAAAAGAGGGTTCACAACAGATAAAAGTCTTCCGTCAGTGGATGCTGCAAAAGTTGCAGGAAAGCAGAACCCTTGAACATGATATGGCACTGGCGATCGATAACCATGAATTCGTTGTTTATTACCAGCCCATTGTCGATTCATTCAGCAATGAAATTTACGGCTATGAAGCACTTATTCGCTGGATACACCCGGTGAAGGGGATACTGTCACCTGATTACTTTATTTCTGTCGCTGAAAAAACGGGGATGATCAATCAGATCGGCAAAACTGTGCTTGAGCTTGCCTGCCGGGAAGCGGTTTCCTGGGCCGTTCCGGCAAGGATCTCTGTGAACGTCTCACCCGTTCAGCTGGGCACGAAATCATTTACGGCGATGGTACAGTCCATCCTGAAGGAGACAGGACTTCCGCCTGGCAGACTTGAATTGGAGGTGACGGAATCTTCTCTCTTCAGTGACAGCAATACGCCACTCACTATTCTCAAAAAGCTCAGAACGTTGGGTGTAAAAATTTCTATCGATGATTTCGGAACAGGTTATTCGTCGCTCTCAAGACTGAGTGAACTGAATTTTGATAAAATTAAAATCGACAAATCCTTTGTGAATCCGATATCCACGCAGGATGATGCTCTTAATATCGTTAAATTGATTACCGGCATGGCGAAGAGCCTCAATATGAGGGTCATTGCGGAAGGTGTTGAAACCGAAGCGCAGCTTGAACGTCTTCAGGCGCTTGGCTGCGATCTCGTGCAGGGATATCTGTTCGGAAAACCACAGGCTGAGATTGACAGGAAGATTAGATACGGTTGAAATGGTTGTGCGGCTTTTTCTGGCCCAAACCCTTTAGGCGATTGATAATCAAAGGTTATGAAATGAAAAAAACAGCCCCGGAATATACGCCTGTTGATTTATCTCGTTGGGCCAGGAAAGAGCATTTTGAGGTGTTCCAGTCATTTGCTGAGTGTACAATTAACCAAACGGTTCTGATCGACATTACCGTGCTGCGAAAACATATCAAAGAGGTCGGCTGGAAGTTTTACCCGACGATTATTTTCCTCCTCTCTAAAATCATGAACCGGCATCCGGAATTCCGTATGGCCATGAAGGACAATGAGCTTGTCATATGGAATGAAATTCATCCAAGCTATACCATTTTCCATCCTGAAACAGAGACCTTTTCGTCATTGTGGAGCCATTACGACGGCAATATTCAGCACTTCCAGAACACATATTCAGAAGACGTTGCACGCTATGGAAATAACCTTTCTTACTGGCCTAAGGAAGAGTCCCGGGAAAATGTCTTTTTCGTATCGTCTATTCCCTGGGTAACGTTTACGAACTTTACGATGAACATTGCGCACATGAAGAACTTCTTTTCTCCTATGTTCACGTTTGGAAAATACTACGAGCAGGATGGGAAAGTGCTGTTGCCTATGGCGGTGCAGGTCCATCATTCCGTATGCGATGGTTTCCATGTGGCAAGGATGTTTAATGAGTTGCAGGAGATGTGTGATGGTTTGCCGGAGGTATCGGGGGAACGTAATGGCTGATGCGCCAGGAGCAAATTTTGTTTATCTGATAGTCGGAAGACTGCTTTAAAATATGGTGCCGATAATAGGAGTCGAACCTACGACCTTCGCATTACGAATCAGAAGCACCACTTTTAACTAACTGTTTTAACAAGCATTGACCGCATTCACACAGCCAATGCTGATGGCACAAACGGAAAGATGATGGATGATGATTTCTGGTGCATGACACAATCATGGCACAACCTTGGCACAAGAAATCACATCACCGGACAATCATCAAACTCACCAGAACGCGCATCGTTGATGATGTACGTGATCACCCCGAATACCGGACGCGATGCATCCGACATTTCGTCCGCCAACGGCAGCGACTTCATTCTCCCATTCTCAGGGTTTTCCAGACATGGATGCGGCAGCGTCCTGTAGCGCATGATCCTGAACTCACCATCAACAGCACAGACAAGCAGGGAGCCGTCTTTCGGTGTGAGTGATGAATCGACGATAAGCATTGCGCCCTTCATGATGCCAGCTCGCAGATATGTCGTACCGGCTATCATCATGTACGTTGCGGAAGGATGAGCGATAAGCCTTTTGTCGAGCGATATGCGTTCTTCAACATAGTCTGCTGCTGGCGACGGGAACCCCATAATGCACCTCCACTAATAACTGTACATGCATACAGTATTACTTGTTGCGTGCATAGATCAAGCGTGATGGTATGACCATTAATCAAGTGACTGAAATACTTGTGCATTCAGTTTTTTAATTCGAAGGTGAGATCTGTCGCACACTATCAGAACGTCAGTAACCAAGGGTTATCGTTTAAGAATGCTCTCAAAATGATATACTCGTCACATTAACATTTTGATGCGGATATGAAATGCTAACTAAAGATAAAAGCATAACACTGGATTACGCAAAGGCGCTTGGTATTATTTCAGTGGTAATCGGCCATTACAATATGACCCCTTTCGGCATACCACAACCGTACCTTTTCCACATGGCTCTTTTCTTTTTTATAGGCGGAATGCTTTTAAACCCTGGAAAGAATTTCGCTCAGTTTTTATCTGCAATCTTCAAGAAGCACATACTATACATTGTTGTCACTTATATAGTAATTGGAGGTATTACAAAAATAATTACCTCAAATACAGAGTCAACTTTATACAACCCATTTCCTGACAGTTTTTATGAAACAATTCACTCGATATATCGCAGTGATTTTCATATCAACTCACTGTTCCTTGTTGCATGGTTTTTACTTGCTTACTCTATAGCTTCTGTTTTCTCATTGATTGCGCTGAAGTTTGCGCATGATAAAAAGCTTTCTTTGCTTTACATATTTCTGATTGCGTTTTTGTTTGGTTATTTAGGAATGGTTACTCTGCCATCAATGTTCCAGCCAGGATGGAACATACAGTTCAATTATCTTTCCCAGGCATGTTCTGGTTCTATGTTTATGCTTCTTGGATTTTTGATGCGTGAGGCGGTATTCAAGTACCAAAGCATCATTGCTCTCTCTCTGAGCTTGCTAGCGGTTTCGTTCATGACTAACTCGTCTATAGCCCAGCCCATGACGATGTCATTTTCATCTTACCCTAGCGGATACATTGTTAGTACCTTAACAGCAATGCTTTGCATTTACTCTGTTTTTTGCTTTGCATCTATGATGCAAAAGCAGTTTGGCGAATCTTTATTTTTGCGTATAGGGAGGTCAAGCAAGACAATAATGTCATATCATTTGCTTGTTTTGTACATGATTGACTTATTTATAAGTCTCTTTGGATGGGTTGATATAAAGGAAGTGAACGCACTTACACACTATTACAGCCCATACATCTGGCCTGTATATTTGTTAGCTCCTGTAATTTTACTTACAGGAGCTAATGCGACATACAAATATGCTAAAGAAAAATTAATTGACTATGCGTTGTTAAATAAAAATATAAACAACACAAATTAATTAATATGCAACTTAATATGCTATGTTTTTGAAAAACAGACATGACGGCCAGTTATTTTTACACTGGCTCGTCAAAATCACATTCTGGACAAATCCAGCACAGGAATCCGTAACGCTCTCCTTGATACATTTGCGTTCCGCAGATAGGGCAGAATTTTACCACTGAAGAATCAGTAGAAGCCTGCGACTCACTTGCTTGTGTCGTGTCTTTGTCTGGCATGTTGATCTCCATCAGTCTGGGTATTGAGCAATAATTCCTGCCCGGTCACTTGCATATTGTGTTTTTCGGGTATTAATCTGAGCCAGAACTAAATCTTTCTTTGCAGTCTCATTGACGCCATCGTTAACAGCAGCCGCAAGCCATGCTCTATTAAGTTTTTCTATGTCGTCCTGATATACGCTACTTAATGTAGCAAGCGCTACCTTCCTTAACACAGGGTTTGGTGTTGGTGGAATATCAACCCATACAGGCATGCCATCCTCACCAACCCCCCGCGCTTTACCTGTCGGAGTAATCCCGGCGAATTCCAGGAAAATCTCTTTAGTCACATCTACACCATCATCCGGCCATGAACCTGCCGCTACATAATCATCCATCATATCTATCGGATAAAATGCATTATTTTTTGCACTGAAAATATAATCGCTCATTTTTAAGACCCTATTGCAAACCATTCGACAGTCACAGACATTCCCTGGGTAATTGTTTTATCGGTGAGGTTAACAGCGATTGCTTTTAACCTAATCTGATTAGTATCTATTGCTTCTGAAGTTGCAAAGCATGGAGTGTTTGTCAGAGTCTGGCCGCCAGTTGCATATGTATGAAGAACTCCATTCGGGAATGATATAGCGAAGCTGTCAACAGCCACATCACCAGAGGCATTAGCTGCAGCCATGCTGATCCTTCCCCACTGAAAAATAAGGCCATTCGGCAGTTTTGTGTATCCTTTCGTTACGGCCGAATAAGGAAATGCGCTCATATCAGGTATCTGACCTGTTCCAACACCAACGTTTTTGATCGCTGCAGTTCCAAGCCCTAAATTAGTTCTTGCTGTCGTGGCATCTGTCGCCCCAGTCCCACCGCGGGCCACAGGAAGGGCAATGACAGTTCCGGTACTTGTTTGAGCACCCCATGTACCAGCATTATCAATAATCACAGATCTTGATGAGTCTGGCGAAGACATTGCGGTCACAGAACCAGACACACCAAACTGAGCCACTCCTAGATTAACCCTCGCCCCAGTAAGAGTATTTGCGCCAGTGCCACCGCCAGCAATAGGTAATGGAAGCGCATTACCTACTGAGTCCTGGACCCCCCAGTTACCGGAATCAGTTACATACAGGAAAACCCCAGAGGTAGGAGCTGAGACTGTAGTAGTTGACCCAGAGCTATTGAAGGACTGAAGACTAAGGTTAATTTTCGCAGTGTTAACAGTTCCGTCAGCCTTAATATCTCCGAACGGATTGCTCCTAGCCAGATATGCTGTACTGAGGTTAGTCCAGCCAGCCCCACCTGTGTTTGGGTTGGTGAGGTTGCTATCTGTGGTGCTGATATATCTGGTCTGTGCATCGCTGCCCAGTACGACCGCCCCTTTTGGGTAGCCACTAATAGAGGTTGCGAACACAGAGTCATATGAGTTGATAGCTCCGGTGCTGAACCATCTGGAGAGGCTTGATAGCTCAAACAGTATTTGGTTCATATCCTGACCCTTTGGAGGCAATCCGCCTGCGGATTTAAGGGTCATGGTAATTGGTGGGAAACCTGAATCATACGAAGCCGTGTTATCACCTGCCGGAGTTGTAGGCAGAATAGGCTCTCGTGGACCATTTACACCAAATGGGGTTGGTTGTTTCGTGGGTGCATCTGAACGATTCATTATTTAATCTCTGTAGAATGTTCCATCATTAAATGGATAGGAGTCAGATGAGAATCCAAAGTAAGGGCTGACGACTTGCCTGATATTCACAAGCACCCCGCTTGGTACCGGTGCAACCTCATAATTAGTCAGAATGGATTCTTCGTATGGTGCCAGTTCGAATTCAAAGGTTATCCCCATTGTCATGTCTCTGTAGTTAATGCAATATGCACGCCCTCGCTTGTAGAACATGATTTTGAGAAATTTATTGATGTCTGGAATGGTTGCGATACTGATGTTCGTAAAGGCTTTGCACATGATTAAAGTTCGATATGCATCATCACCAAGCCTGATATTTGTTGTTTCCTGCATCCCGCCAAAAAAAGGTGCATCGTTAAATGGGGTTGGGTATTCAGGGTCATAATCATTTGCCTCAGAAAACCCGAAAGACTCATTGTCTATTGGAGCGATTACGTATCGACTTACACCAACAATGGTTCCCCACATGTCCAACCCGAAGGTTTCGCACGTTGTCAAATCCCATACTTTCTCTATAAACTCATCAGTGAAATCATCGAGACTTACCGCCTGATTGAATGTATCAATAATTGAAAGTAATTTTTGGCTGGCGGAATACTGCGTTAGGATCGTGTCCTGCCACATGTAAATCTCCCCCAATTAAACCAATGTAACCGTGATGTCGGATGCCTGTATCGTTGGAACCTGGTCAATCCCCATGGTTACAGATGGCAAAAATGTTGTGCCATTCAGAGAGACCTGAAGAAGCAGAACCCCAACCGTATTCGGGTCTATTGATATGATGGGTGCGTAATATTTACCGGCATTGATAGTTGCACCTATTCTTGCTTTACCTATTCCTTCATATTCACCGTTAAAAACAGAAATAATCATGTTCTTAACCTGCTGAGTGATGTCACTCGGTGGGTTTAGAGAGCTATCAATTTGCACTTTAAAATAGACTCTTGTAGGCGATGCCTTGAGCCATTGCATGTCATATGAAGGATATGGTGGAAGATAGCTGACATTATCGTAAACAGTGTAATGCGTAGTCCCGTTAAGATTCGCGCCAGGGTTATATGTGCTGAATATGGCCTCGGCCACGTCTGCATCAGCTCCGCCATAAACTGATATAAAGATAGAATGTGCAACGACAGGGTAGCTTGTCGCCCCTTTGTTTACGGTGGCTGCAGTCCGGTTTGACCAGACATAGGCATCAAGCACTCCATTAGTAGCAAGAACGGCTGATAACACAGAGGCATCCTGATTGCGGCTGTTTCTCGCTACTGACTGCTGTCTGCGTGTCTCAAATGCAATTCGAGATTCAACATCAACGCCTACTACTCCGGGGTTTGTGTTTGTGATCGCATCCCAGCCAGGGACTGCTCGATAAATCTGATTCAGTGCGCCAGATGCACAAGATATCGGCCCCGTTGTTGTGTTAACAAACTGGACGTCAATAGAGCCTCCAGCGGGGATTACTGCTGAATCAATAGACTGGTATATGTAACCGCTCGTATCAATAGCCGTGCTTCCAGACGGAATGGTTGTTCCAACCTGTCCAATACACGTAGCTGTAACAACGGTTCCCTGCGCTGAAATTCGATCCATAAAATAGATGCGGCCAATACCATCCTGGAATCGTCCGGTTGCGTAATCAGGGTTGACCTGATTAAACAGACAAAGCAACTTATCGTATTCTTGGGCAATTATTTCTGTGTCTGACTGTGCAATCTGTCCTTGCGGTGAGCTAAGGGACTGGCTTGCACCGCCTCCTAATGCTGCGCTCATGTCTGTCAGTCGGCCTGACAAAATGTCCGCCACATCAGGAACGGAAAGTCCATTCTCTGTAATGGTTACATCAGGTACTGCAGTGTTTAATGTCGTCATAGTGTGGCCTGCGCTGTGTTTCCATTGATGTCGGTCACACGGATAGTTCCGCGCATATTGCGGGTGTTTTTATCGAAGAAAACATTCGCCAGCGCCTGGTCAACAATCGGCAGTTTGAGAGCTTCTGATTGCAGTTTCTGCTGGATGAAACTAGGCGTCGGGCGCTTGCCGAGAACATCGGTTTTCCACGGAATACCGAGTGTGGTGTCGTAATAGCACTCACCAGAGAAGACAAGACATGCGCTGGCGACATCCTGAGCAACAGAATATGATTCGTCAGCTATCGCAATATTGCCGCTGCCATCCAGCGTTAAATCCCATGTAGACACGTCTAATTGCATTGTTCTGTAGGTCATGCTGGTTTATCCGTGGTATTTGAAGTAACAGTGGAACCGCCAGTTTGAACGCCAGGAACAGGGTGTTTGTGCTGGTCATATTTGTCGCGTAGTGTTTTGAGCGATGCTGACTGAGTTCCAACATTATCTGTGATGTCTCCGCCAGCCCTGATATTTCCACTGACGTACATATCCGGCGTCGTGATGTTTACTCCATTGGGAGCGACGATATTTATTTTGTTATCAGTGAACTCAATGTATTGCGTAGGTTGTGTGTTGAGGAACCCGCCAAGATAAAGAGCATCTGATTTGCTGTGAGTTCTCTTGCTACCCGGAACAGATTGCTTGCGGTTAGCCCGTGCTATTGAATTGTCTCGGTCGCAGATCGCGATCATGCCAATATCTCCCGCTACAGGGTTCATAATGACGGCACTTGCACCGCGCTGAAGTCTGAACACCGGCACATTGAAGATTTTCGAGTTCTGGATGGTAGCGCCTGAAGGGTCTGTCCTGGTGACCAGCGGAATAACATCCACAACCAGATTTGGAGCAGTTCCGCGAATCGCCGTAACCTCAACAAGCTCAATAAAAAAAGCCCCTGAAAGGAGCTTCTTGAAGACATAAGAGAGATTTTCCGCATCACTAGTTTGCGCACTAGTGGGCGTAAATAAATAATCAGCCACTGGACGCCTCTTCTAATTTTCTGTTTGCGATGCACACCGAATGCCAGGGACCGTCTTCCATCCACGATGACAGCTCATGCGTTACACTGGTTAGCTTATAAACGCCGCTGGCGTGAGGAAGGGTTGTCTGCAGCTCTATGTCTCGCCCTGTTGTCAGAAGCGTTGAGAACTGCGTCTGGAACATCACGCCGCCATTTGAGAAGACCGGATATCCAATTAGCCCGTACTCAGGAGAGATAAGAGGCTTCACGTCGTCCTTTGCACTTTCCTGAGGCCAGAATGATATCGATGGTGGAGCAACAGACATCGCAATGCTGAGGTCGTCACAAAGCGATCGTAACTGGTCAAATACACTCCCCTCATAATGTGGATTGGAGATTACCTTGCCGTCTAAACCCACGATATATGGCTTATATCCTGCCGCCTTGCAGATAGCGTTGATAACGCTTGTTACCGGCGTTGAGCCATTGAATGAAAATGGTGATGCTGTTTTGTTCTGCAGGTCAGCATTGGCCGTTGCCGTAATCATCAGTGCGGTATTCGGTACAGAGTTCATGTTGGCGATGGAGGATGTCATGTAGCCCGCAAATATCGCGGTGTTCTCCACGAAAATCTTCATGCTGATACGCTCTGTATCAGTACCAAACAAGCCCATTGCTTTAGAAGACAAGGCTGCCAGCATTTCCAGGCCGAGCCCGAATAAGCTTACGTTTACCTGCGTTCCGAAGAGGTTTCCTGATGACTGAAGAGATACCGTCGCTCGGGCCTCGCTGATAGAAATTTGATTATTACCAGCATCATCGAATGATGATGTTTCATTCATAAACTCAAATCGAAGGGAGCGCTTACTGTACAAGTTCATTCTCCTCTATGTAGTAAAGAATGAATCTTCCACCAAGCCCATCGTAAGACGGGTCTAACTGGCCTACGTTGTCGAGGAAAACCAGATCGCCCTGAAACCCGAGATAGGAATAGCGGACCATTTTATTTCCGTACAGGCACGGAACGCCCTGCATGATGGGATTTCCATTAACGGTAAGGTCCATATATATGAAGCTTTCACGCTGAATCAGTCGTATGACGCATCTCTGACCTGCCAAATCCACAGAGACAGACTGTGACTTCTGCGGCTCAAGTGGAATTGTTCTCATGTGATGTTCTCGTTAATTTCTTTGGCAAGCTCAGCGGCCTTCTGAGTGGCGCTGTTAGTCACGTCGAGTATCGGCTTCGAAACGGTATCGAGAGCGCTCTGGAAGCTTGTTGAGATGGCGTTAGACGCTTTTGTGGCTATGCCTGACACTGATGTTTTTAGTGATGACCATGATTTCCCAAGCTCGTCTACAGTGGATGGTGTAGAGCCAGCGTCTTTCGTCGATGCCCCCATGCCTGTCACGCCCTGGCTAACAGAGTCATTCGTTGGCTTTGCTTCAGACTGAGCGCCGGACAAAACAACTTCCATCTGCTGCATGACCTCCTGAAAGTACAGGTAGATGGTCAGCATGCTCACGCCGCGCTGTGAATTAACCTCGTATGAATGGTCTACCAGGTCATAGCTCTCAAGCGTCTCTTTCGGCGTCTCTATGTCGTATGTGTTGGCCGTCGATAACATCGTTTTGATGGTTTCAAGTACGCTGCTCTGGCTGGTAAATGTCAGGTCGAAGATGTTTGGAATGCCGCCTGAGAAACCCGTCAGACCGGTAACGATGATTTCGCACCTGACAACAGACGGCTCTTTCACTTTGTTGATGGACTGATATTTCCCACCCTCAACAGGTGCATTCGTTATCTGAGCCCTGCCACTTGGCTGGATAGATGCCATGCCGCTGAACTCAAGCGCTACAGCTCCTGTGGTGCTATTTCTGATGACATACTGAGGATGTAGGACGCTGTCGATTATCGACAGTGGAGAACCACCGCCGATCGCATTAAATATGTCTGCGGTATTGAGGTCGATGATGCTCATTTGTTCACCAAGTTTTAATTTGTTGCGTGTTTTTGCATCGCGACATAGTTATGATCTAGAAAAACATCGTGAGGTTTAAAATGAAATCCAACTTCTGCTCTGCAATGGCTTTATCATCCATGCTCCTCAGCGCTTCAGCATTTTCAAGCGAGACACTTCCATCAGATGAAGTTGTTATTGAATCAGCATACGCTTGCATAGGAATGGCTAAGACCTATGGCGGAGATGCGCACCGCTTCGATTTCGAAAAAACAAAAGAATATATTTCGTCTGAAGTTGATGACTGCGTAAAAACACTTTCATGGTCGCGATTTGATGCAGCTAAAGGCAAGGATGTAGAACAGCAAATACGAGACAGCTGGAACAGAACTGCCTTTGATGTAAGCGATGAACAATACGCCTTTTACGCCAAGTTCCATGAACTTATGCAAAAAGGCGCTCACAAGGCAGCTCACCATAACATCTTCAGAGACGAGATGGCTCAAAAAGGAAAGGACAAATCAATGCCATTCCCTTTTACGAACTGATTACTGAACGGCACTGCTGAAGGCTGACGATGTTGCAGCTCTCTGCGATTGCTGTTTTACGCTCGATGTAAGCGCGTCTACTGTTTGCGGGTTCGTATTTACAATTACTTTATCTATAACTGTCTTACTACTTTGGCTGTTATCAATATTTCCTGCAGTGTTTTGCATTCTTGCATTAGCGAGTGATTGCTGTTGCAGGTAATACTGGTTTTGATACTGGTTGCTTCCTGACAACTTAAGGCCATTTTGCCAGTTTCCAAAACCTTCGTGTCGAGCCATGGCTGTGCGAAGCTTTACCATCACATTAGGGTCTGCAAGATTTAGCTCCTCATTCGCTCCCACCCCCAGATAAGATGAAACCTGTTTGATATAGGAGGAGGTATCATTTTCAGATGAAGGAGCCCAAGTGCTAATGATGTCCTTAACTGTTTTAAGTCTCTTGCCCGTAGTTTGGCCGTTAAAATACCTCATCAGCTGGCTGGACATTGCATCCCACCCCTCTTGCTCTGATGAATATCCGGCAAACCCTCCAACCCCTGACTTACCTCTAATATTTCCAGGGTTATTATTTTTGTCCGCTAGCGTTCTACCTGATGGATTGGATGCTACGCCAGCGTTCTCATCTTCGTAATCAATTCCTAGAAGTCGTTCAAGCCAGTGCTTCTGATAGATGAATGGCTTATCTTCATCTCTAAGGCCTTTTACAGAGTTTGGGGTCGTCGCATCTGCAATGTCCCCGCTAAAATATACGCCATCCCCTAGAAGACCAAGTCTACCTAATAATCCACCAACTCCCTTTCCACCACCCAGACCTGCCGCACCTGCCAGACCTACTGCATTTTTACCGATGTAAATACCAGCAAGTATTTTGAGGGCGTTTTCTGCTCCGCCTACAGCGTCAGTGAAAGCTTTAATTTTATCTCCGGCATCACGGAAAAAGCCGATGATGTCACCATGGTGGTCTTTAATCCAGTTACCAAACGCCTTAAGTGCATCTATGACTTCAGGAGCGAATGCAATCGCAAGGTCTTGTTTCAGTCGGTCAAACTCAGAGTCGAGTTGACCCAGCGTTACCACTAAAGCCTCCTGCTCCTTCACCTGCTGAGCAGTGATGTTTGACTTCTTCGTCTCTGAATCGACCAGTGACTTGAGCTCCCCAGATTTAATCTTGGCTGCATCAGTCGGGTCGAAACCTGCGGCTGCCATGACCTGCATCAGGTTCTCTTGAGAGTGATTCTTCCCGTATCGGGAGAACTCGCCAAGAGCTTTGCTCGGGTCGCCAAGGTTGTTGATATTCAGTCCTGTGCGAGCTCCTAGCACCATCAGGTTCTGAGCTGCTCCGGTAAGACCTCCAAACACAGTAGGGTCAGCAATGTTGGCAAGTGCCATACGAGCGCTGCCGGACGCACCAATGAAGGCGTCACCATTAAGCCCAGCCTGCTGGAAGCCGCGGCGAAGACCGAACATCTTGTTTACGTCTGTGCCGAAGAACTTAGCCTGGTTGCTTGCACGAACAATTTCGTTTGATGTGGAGGTGAAGAGCTGTTTGATGCCATACAGTCCAGCGCCAATCCCAAGGAATCCGGCTGCTGCTACATAGGCACCTTTAAAGGAAGATGCTGCCGCTGAACCAAATGATTTAACATCAAACGTGGCATCAGAGATTACCCGCCCAGTTTTCCGCGTAGAGCGTTGAATATCATCGCCAGTCTTGACGATTACCTTGCCAGTCTGCCTGGAGGTTTCATCAATGTCTCCGAAGCTTTTATCTACTTCGTTCTGAAGTTCCTTAACGCCCTCTTCAACCTTTTTCTTGCCGTTCAGGAACTCATCGGCCTTGATTGTGACCTTATAGGCCAACTCATTGATAATCATCGTTGCTCCTGATGCTTATGCCAGACGCGTTGGTTGAAGTTTTCAACTGATATAATTTCCAGCAGGTTGTACATATCTGCTACGGAAAGCTTCTCCTGAAGGTCCAGATAAGAGGCTTTGCCGGAGCAGATAATTGCGTTAATCGCTGAAGAAATGTTGACGGGCGAGACCAGTTTGGCCGGAAGAGACTCCTCATCCATGAAGGGGTACTTTACTCTCCGGCGATCGTTAAAAAATCGAAGTTAACCTTGAAGACTTTATCCAGTAGCGTGCGGATAGTGAAGACCTCTTCGAAATCCAGTTCACCTTTAACTTTTCGCTGCTGCCTGCCACTCTCTTTGGTGGTGACAATAATGTCCACCGTAGACATCAGGCGGTCTCGCAATTGGCGCGCAACTTCAGGAGATGATGCAGAGATAACGCTCAGACCAACCGTAGCCAGTCCTGCGCAACCCATGGCGATCACGTCTGCTGGGATTTCACTGAATCCAGAGTCCCCCATCGCGCGGAAGATATCCTGCGCCAGAGTGTCGGCATCCCATGCCGACATTTCTGTGATGAGAAATTCTTTACCCTTGTCGCGCCCCTCTTCTTCGACGATAAAAGGAATTTCTTTTCGAGCCATCAGATTGCGCTCCGGGTAGCCGTTTCAAAACGAAATACTGCTGGGCGAGGCTGAAGAACTCTGCGGCCTGGAGGGGTTGGAGTCCAAGTGTAGAGCACGCCGTTCACGAAGTTCCACTTAGCGCCTAACGCTGGCACTGTCAGGGTGGCATTACAGGCAAACGCAGAGATTGCCGTTCGCTCTGCCGCAATCCAGTCATCCAACAGGCTACTGGCATTCGACGTAGCCATAAGGTTGATGGTGAATTCTGTCGGGTTGAAGATGAAGCCAGCGTGGTACTTACCGTCAGCAGAAAACATATCTTCTTTGTTCTGAAGCGCACCGGTTTCAAACATGTTGTCGGCTGCGTAATCATCCACTATTAGACGTCAACTACCTTGGCCGATACGCGTCAACTACTCTGGCCGCCTTTGAGTTATTTCTTAGCTGACTGCTG
>NZ_VRKN01000027.1 GCF_008080435.1 Enterobacter asburiae
TTGTCCGAAGACATTAAGAATCCATGTCACTTTGAGTGCCCACACAGATTGTCTGATAAATTGTTAAAGAGCAGTGCAACGCGGCTTTCGCTCACCGTTGCGAGGTGGCGTATATTACGCTTTCCTCTTTCAGAGTCAACCCGTTATTTCAGGATTTTTTCTCTTCAACCGAACCGCTTGTTGTGTGAAGTGATTCACATCCGCCGTGTCGATGGAGGCGCATTATAGGGATCCCATTTTTTAGCACAAGTATTTTTTAGATCTTTTTTTCCGACTGCTGATTTTCCGCGCTTTTCGCTGAAATCCCGCCCGATCTGCTTAAATATTGACGTATTTTGCCTTGCCTCGATCCATTAATATGATCAAAGTCTTCTGTATAGCGCTCATTGTTAGAGGTAGATATGCCCGCAGTATTACGTCCTTATAAAGATCTCTTCCCCCAAAAAGGCGATCGCGTGATGATCGATGCCAGCAGCGTGGTGATTGGTGATGTCCGAATGGCCGATGATGTCAGCATCTGGCCGCTCGTCGCCATCAGGGGAGATGTTAACTATGTGTCGATTGGTGCACGTACCAATATTCAGGACGGTAGCGTTCTGCATGTCACACACAAATCCTCCTATAACCCGGAGGGCAATCCCCTCATCATTGGAGAAGAGGTTACCGTCGGCCATAAAGTGATGCTTCACGGCTGCACTATCGGAAATCGCGTACTTGTTGGCATGGGGTCGATTTTGCTGGACGGCGTCATAGTAGAAGATGACGTAATGATTGGTGCCGGTAGCCTGGTCCCGCAGAACAAACGGCTGGAGAGTGGCTATCTCTATCTTGGAAGCCCGGTAAAACAGATCCGCCCCCTGAAGGAGGCAGAGATCGAAGGGTTAAAATACTCAGCGAACAACTACGTTAACTGGAAGAATGACTATCTGGATCAGGACAACCAAACCCAGCCCTGATCGTCTTCCTGCTGTTCGCGGATTAAATCGCTGGCTTCCTCTTCCAGATCCCAGCGATTTTCGCAAAATACCGCTATCGGATCTGAACCGCCAAAACGACGCAACAGAGTTTCCCCATGAATGGCACAGGTAAGTTGCATACCCTGTACCAGCACCGGAAAACAGACCGCTTGTTTACTCTCATCCCAGTTCTCTCTGTCCGGGAAATGAATAGCCTGGTTCACGCCGAAAGCTCCTGCTTTAACTTTTCAATGACAGGTTCGACCGCAGGCAACACGCCATGCCAGAGCAGCACCGCATGCGCAGCCTGACCCACCAGCATTCCCAGTCCATCGGCTAACTGTTTCGCGCCATGTTGTTCACACCAGTTAAGGA
The DNA here is from genome assembly GCF_008080435.1 of Enterobacter asburiae. Lineage (GTDB taxonomy): Bacteria > Pseudomonadota > Gammaproteobacteria > Enterobacterales > Enterobacteriaceae > Enterobacter > Enterobacter asburiae_C. The sequence continues at coordinate 1,332 of NZ_VRKN01000027.1, forward strand.
AAGGCGTCTTCCCTTTCTGATAAAACATGTCATAGAAGTACATATGCGCGCTAACCAGCGAAGCGGGAATTGCCGGGATCTCGCCATTGATGCCGCTGGACGTGGCATTGATGACAAGATCGAACTCACGATCGGCAAGATCGTCAAGCTCTACCGCGCTCACGCTGCCGGTATGCGCAAACAACGCCGCCAGCGCTTCTGCACGGGAAAAGGTTCTGTTGGTTATGGTCACCGCACAGTCCAGTGAAAGCAGAGGCAACAGTACTCCCCGCGATGCGCCACCCGCACCAATCAGCAGGACCCGGAACCCGGGCTTAATAAACGACAGTCGTTCCAAATCGCTAAGTAAACCAATTCCGTCGGTGTTGTCACCCAAAAGGCGTCCATCCTCAAGCCGTTTTAGGGTATTGACTGCACCAGCCAGTGAAGCGCGCTCGGTCAGCTCATCCGCACGTTCGAAGGCTTCCTCTTTAAAAGGGACCGTCACATTAGCGCCTTTACCGCCGGCGGCGAAAAAAGCCTCCAGCGTTGGAATAAATGCATCCACCGGTGCCAGTACGCGACCATAGGGATGATTTATCTGCAGCTGCTGCGCAAATTGCTGATGGATTAGCGGTGACTTGCTGTGTGCAATCGGATTACCAAAAACAGCATAGGTTTCCATGAAATTACCCCTGGCGAAAACGTTCGCCGGTCAAAGCGTCGCGAATTTCAGACGGATTCAGGCGCCCTCCCGTTTCACCGACAGCAACAGGGAAGTCATTCCCGAACTGTGCCAGCACTTCTTCGGTTGTCCGACAAGGCGGCAATCCGGTCAGGTTGGCGCTGGTTGAGACCAGCGGCTTACCAAATGCCAGACAAAGCTCAACCACCAGCGGATGGTCAGTTACGCGAACGGCGAGGGAATCAAAGCGTCCGGTTAACCAGCGCGGTGTTGTCGGCTGCGCCGGGAAGACGAAGGTCACCGGTCCAGGCCACGCGGAGAAGATAGTCTCGCGTTGCGCCGACGTTAGCATGGAGTCATCGATATAGGGTTTAAGCTGCTCGTAATTCGCAGCGATCAAAATCAGCCCTTTCTCGACGGGTCTTTGTTTTAAGGCAAGCAGGCGGCTCACAGCCGTCTCGCTGTCAGGATCGCAACCGACCCCAAAAACAGCTTCAGTTGGATAGGCGATGACTTCTTCATTTTTCAGTACGTCCACGGCATACGCAATGGAGCCTGATGGCAGGTTATTATTCACTATTTTGATCCGCCGTAACCGGCTTTCCACATTGTTTACTGGCGCAGAAGCGTTTCATGCCTTGCGCGGTTTTCTTCTCTATGAGTAGCGGATAATTGCAATGAGGGCAGGTTCCCGCTACCGGTTTAAAATTGATAACGAACTGGCATTCAGGATAGCGATCGCACGAATGGAAGGTCTTACCATAACGGGAACGGCGCTGTACCAACTGACCGCGCTGACACTGAGGGCACGCAATTGCCGTTTCATCAGGCTTATCAATTTGTTCCGTATGCTCACATTCCGGATAGCGGCTACATCCAATAAACATGCCGAAACGCCCCTGCCGCAGGGCTAATTCACCGCCGCAGAGTGGACAATACTGCCCCTCCAGAATTTTAACGATATGTCCATCCGCCTGGCTTTTCAGGGGACGGACATAATCACATTCCGGATAGTGTGAACAACCGAGAAACGGGCCGTGTTTCCCGGACCGAATAACAAGTTCAGCCCCGCATTGCGGGCAGGGCTCGTTTTTATGCACCGTGAATAGTGCTGATTTGGCCATAACAACTCTTGGTGCTGCACATTGAATTAGTGCAGCATACCTTCATTCACTTCAAAGAGTAATTCTTCCATTTGCTGATAGGCATTTTCACAGCCCGGGATATTAAACAGAACCATCAGGATCACCCACTTGAGATCTTCCAGTTCAAATTCTGCTGTATCCAGCGCCATGACGCGCTCTATCACCATTTCTCTCGTTTCGAGGTTCAGCACCTGAATCTGCTCAAGGAATAAGATGAACCCCCGGCAGCTGGCGTCCAGCCTTTCACACTCTTCTGCGGTATAAATGCGTACTGACAATGGGTCAGAAGCAAGCTGCATCGGTTCGGCGAGGCCTTCCTGATAATCAGCCAGTTTTTCCAGCCACATCAACGCATTATAGATATCTTCCCGCTCAAAACCCGCATCGGTAAGATCCTGTGTCAATTTGTCCTGATCCACTCGCATTTCTGCTTCGTTATGGATGTAAGTCTCAAACAAATACATCAGTACGTCGAACATGGCATGCCCTCCTTAATCGGACATAGCCGCCGGGTACAGCTGCGATCCACCCTGCTAACTCCAGTTCGAGTAGCTGTGCTACCGTTACTGGCACAGGTTGGCCGGCACGTTCAGCGACAACGTCAACAGGTGTTACCTCATCTCCTACGTTAGCCAGGAGCTTGGGAAATGGCAATGCCACCTTTCCCTGATCTGATGAATATTGTCGCTTTTCGGGATCTTCCTGCAGCCATTGCAACCCATATTGCAAATTTTCAAGAATATCCCCTACTTCCGTTACCGGCGTTGCCCCTTGCTTAATCAGCCAGTGGGGCCCCTCGCATCCGGGGTTGCCTATCGGACCAGGCAAGGCGAAGACTTCTCGCCCTTGTTCGAGCGCGCATCGTGCGGTGACCAGCGAACCGCTTCTCCGCGCCGCTTCAACTACCAGCACGCCTTTGCTAAGCCCGCTGATAATGCGATTACGACGCGGAAAGTTTGCCGGCCGGGGCTGCGCGGAAAGCGGAAACTCAGACACTATCGCGCCGTCAGATTCAATAAGCCGCATCGCCAGTGCCTGATGTCGGCGTGGATAAATGCTAAAAAGACCATTCCCCAGCACCGCTACACTTCGTCCTTTAACTGACAGCGCCGCGCCGTGGGCAACGCCGTCAATACCGCAGGCCAGCCCGCTGGTGATCGTGAAACCGCTTTGTGACAGTTGTTCGCACAGGATTTTCCCCCATCGCTCGCCGTACCATGACGGCGCACGACTGCCTACCACCGCCAGCTGAATTGTATTAAGCGTCTCAGGGTTACCTTTCAGGAATAATGCCCCTGGATAATCAGGAATCGTTCGGAGTAAAGGGGGATAAAGCGGATGATTGGCCGTCAATAAGTGATTTCCCGGCTGCTCAAGCCACATCAGGCTACGTTCCAGCTCGCTCTCGTCTGGCGCAAAGAACCTTTCAACCTGCTTTGCTGTCAGCCCGGCGTTTCTGGCGACGAGCGCGTCAATGTTTTCCTGCTTCTGCAGTCGCGCAGCCGCTTCCAGCATTACATCACCACACAGAGACCCTGTGTGTATTAGCCGTAGCCATATCTCGGTAGACGTCATCCTTTCCCCTGCCATAAGCGGCCTCCGCAATCATTGCGATTGGTCACTGATGCTGTCAATCGAAGGGGGATTTGTCTAGAATAGAGAGAGTATTCTTATCAACTCCTGAACACGACTCTGGAAATTTATGGCAGTTTTGCAAGTGTTACATATTCCGGACGAGCGCCTTCGCATCGTCGCTGAACCGGTCAAAGAAGTGAATGCAGAAATCCAGCGTATCGTTGATGATATGTTCGATACCATGTACGCCGAAGAAGGCATTGGCCTGGCGGCGACGCAGGTGGACATTCACAAGCGAATTATCGTGATTGATGTTTCTGAAAATCGCGATGGCCGTCTGGTGCTGATCAACCCTGAGTTGCTCGCAAAGAGTGGCGAAACCGGTATTGAGGAAGGCTGTCTGTCCATTCCTGAACAGCGTGCTTTAGTGCCGCGAGCCGAAAAGGTGAAAATTCGCGCCCTGGATCGTGACGGTAATCCGTTCGAACTGGAAGCAGACGACCTGCTGGCGATTTGTATTCAGCATGAGATGGATCATCTGGTCGGTAAACTGTTTATCGATTATCTCTCGCCGCTGAAACAGCAGCGTATTCGTCAGAAAGTAGAGAAACTGGATCGTTTGCGTTCTCGCGCATAACGTCCCCCCGGATACAAGGATCATCGTGTCTAAAACACTACGAATTATCTTCGCGGGAACCCCTGATTTTGCAGCGCGTCATCTTGACGCGCTGTTATCTTCTGGTCACCAGATTGTTGGCGTCTTTACCCAGCCGGACCGTCCGGCAGGTCGCGGTAAAAAACTGATGCCGAGCCCGGTAAAGGTGCTGGCAGAAGAGCATGGGTTACCTGTTTTCCAGCCTGCATCCTTACGCCCTCAGGAAAACCAGCAGTTGGTTGCTGACCTGAATGCCGACGTAATGGTGGTGGTGGCTTACGGTTTAATTCTGCCAAAAGCTGTGCTCGATATGCCTCGCCTGGGGTGCATCAACGTGCATGGGTCTCTGCTCCCGCGCTGGCGTGGTGCTGCACCTATCCAGCGTTCGCTGTGGGCAGGTGATGCCGAAACGGGCGTTACCATCATGAAGATGGACGTAGGTTTAGACACCGGCGATATGCTGTATAAACTGGCCTGCCCCATAACGTCAGACGATACCAGCGCCACGCTGTATGACAAACTGGCAGACCTGGGTCCACAAGGGCTTATCGAGACGCTCAAGCAGCTTGCTGACAATACGGCGAAACCGGAAGTTCAGGATGACGCGCTGGTAACTTATGCCGAAAAACTGAGCAAAGAAGAAGCGAGGATCGACTGGTCCCTGTCAGCCGCTCAACTTGAACGCTGCATTCGCGCTTTTAATCCGTGGCCAATGAGCTGGATGGAGATTGATGAGCAGCCAGTGAAAGTCTGGAAAGCCTCCGTCATTAGCGGTACTACCACGGCTGAACCCGGTACGATTGTTGACGCCAACAAGAATGGGATCCAGGTGGCGACTGCGCAAGGGATCCTGAATCTTGAATCGCTACAACCGGCCGGTAAGAAGGCCATGAGCGCTCAGGATCTGTTAAATTCCCGTCGCGAATGGTTTATTCCGGGCAATCGTCTTGCCTGAGCAAATTTATTCTTAAGGCCCGGTGTTTCCGGGCATTTTTATTTTTACGGTTATGAAAAAACAAAATCTACGCAGTATGGCGGCTCAGGCCGTTGAGCAGGTTATCGAGCAGGGCCAGTCATTAAGTAATGTCCTGCCACCCCTGCAACAAAAAGTCTCTGATAAAGACAAAGCCCTGCTTCAGGAGCTCTGCTTTGGCGTTCTGCGCACGCTTTCTCAGCTTGAGTGGTTGATTAGCAAGCTGATGTCACGCCCAATGACAGGCAAGCAGCGCACCGTACACTATTTGATTATGGTGGGTTTTTATCAGCTTCTTCATACCCGCATCCCACCTCATGCCGCGCTGGCTGAGACGGTGGAAGGTGCCGTTGCGATTAAACGCCCTCAGCTGAAAGGGCTGATCAACGGCGTCCTGCGTCAATTCCAGAGACAACAGGAAGAGCTTCTGGCTGAATTTGCCCAAAGCGAAGCACGCTTCCTGCATCCGGACTGGCTGTTGAGGCGCCTGAAAAAAGCTTATCCACAGCAGTGGCAGGAGATTGCCGATGCCAACAACCAGCGTCCACCAATGTGGTTACGCGTGAATCGTAATCACCACACTCGTGACGAATGGCTGGCATTACTTGAAGAAGCCGGAATGAGTGGATTCACGCATGAATCCTATCCGGATGCTGTCCGCTTAGCCTCACCAGCACCGGTACATGCATTACCTGGTTTTGATGAAGGCTGGGTAACCGTACAGGATGCCTCGGCTCAGGGCTGCATGACCTGGCTTGAACCCCAAAATGGTGAGCAGATCCTCGACCTGTGCGCCGCACCTGGGGGCAAAACGACGCATATTCTTGAAGTAGCTCCGCAGGCCAGCGTGATGGCAGTGGACGTCGATGAACAGCGCCTCTCACGCGTCTACGACAACCTCAAGCGTCTGGGCATGAAGGCTCAGGTTAAGCAAGGCGATGGACGCAAACCCGCAGAATGGTGTGGTGAAACCCAGTTCGATCGCATTTTGCTGGACGCCCCCTGCTCTGCAACCGGAGTTGTTCGTCGTCATCCGGACATCAAGTGGCTACGCCGCGATCGTGATATTAAGGAACTTGCCCAACTGCAATCCGACATTCTCGACGCCATTTGGCCGCATCTTAAACCTGGCGGAACGCTGGTCTATGCAACCTGCTCCGTACTGCCGGAAGAAAACAGCCAGCAAATCGCGGCCTTCCTTAAACGTACCCCGGACGCCACACTGCGCGATACGGGAACGCCTGAATCCCCGGGTCTGCAGAACCTTCCGGGTGCTGAAGAGGGTGATGGCTTCTTTTACGCTAAGCTAATCAAAGAGTGATGTTGAGAACAGGTCACGAGATATGAAGATTATCATTCTGGGTGCAGGACAGGTTGGCGGAACGCTGGCGGAAAACCTGGTTGGCGAAAACAACGACATCACAATTGTTGATACCAACGGCGATCGTCTGCGTGTCTTACAGGACAAGTTTGACCTGCGCGTTGTGCAGGGTCATGGTTCACACCCACGCGTTCTTCGTGAGGCGGGCGCCGACGATGCCGACATGCTGGTTGCGGTAACCAGTTCTGACGAAACCAATATGGTGGCCTGTCAGGTGGCCTACTCGCTTTTCAACACGCCAAACCGAATCGCACGCATTCGCTCTCCGGACTATGTTCGCGATTCTGAGAAACTGTTTAATTCCGAAGCGGTCCCTATTGACCATCTCATCGCGCCAGAACAGCTGGTTATCGACAATATCTATCGCCTGATCGAATATCCGGGCGCCCTGCAGGTGGTGAACTTTGCCGAGGGTAAAGTGAGCCTGGCTGTGGTCAAGGCCTATTACGGTGGACCATTGATCGGCAATGCGCTTTCCACCATGCGCGAGCACATGCCGCATATCGATACGCGCGTCGCAGCCATTTTCCGTCACGACAGGCCAATCCGCCCGCAAGGTTCAACGATTGTCGAAGCAGGTGATGAAGTCTTCTTTATTGCGGCCTCACAGCATATTCGTGCGGTGATGAGTGAACTTCAGCGTCTCGAAAAACCCTATAAACGCATTATGCTGGTCGGCGGCGGCAATATCGGCGCAGGTCTGGCACATCGGTTAGAAAAAGATTACAGCGTAAAATTGATCGAGCGCGATCAACAGCGTGCTGCTGAACTGGCGGAAAAACTGCAAAATACGATCGTATTTTATGGCGATGCGTCAGATCAGGAGCTGCTGGCTGAAGAGCATATTGATCAAGTTGATCTCTTTATTGCCGTCACCAACGACGACGAGGCGAATATAATGTCCGCCATGCTCGCCAAGCGTATGGGAGCAAAGAAGGTCATGGTGCTTATCCAGCGCAAGGCGTATGTCGATCTGGTCCAGGGCAGCGTTATTGATATTGCCATTTCGCCGCAGCAGGCGACAATTTCCGCGCTCCTGAGCCATGTTCGTAAAGCGGATATTGTCGGTGTGTCATCGCTCCGCCGCGGCGTAGCGGAAGCCATTGAAGCCGTGGCTCATGGAGATGAAACCACGTCACGCGTCGTGGGTCGGTCGATCGACGAAATTAAGCTGCCACCAGGCACGATTATCGGCGCCGTTGTGCGCGGGAATGATGTCATGATTGCCAATGACAATTTACGTATTGAGCAAGGCGATCACGTTATTATGTTCCTTACCGATAAAAAATTTATTACCGACGTCGAACGTTTATTCCAGCCAAGTCCATTCTTCCTTTAAAGAGTTGGGTGCTCGAGAAAGAGCACCCGTACTTTATCCTTTTCATTTCTGTGCCTTTTATTTTTCATAACGTTTAATTATCCCGAATGGCAATTGGCTAATCATTTGTTAAACTTATACTCGTCAGCTGGCACAAGGAGAGAACAATGAGTTTTATTAAAGAATTTCGCGAATTTGCGATGCGCGGGAACGTGGTGGATTTGGCAGTGGGTGTCATTATTGGTGCAGCATTCGGCAAGATTGTTTCATCATTAGTGGCCGACATTATCATGCCACCTTTAGGGTTGTTAATCGGGGGCATTGATTTCAAACAATTCGCTTTCACGCTACGTGAAGCGCAGGGTGATGTTCCGGCAGTAGTAATGCACTACGGCGTATTTATTCAGAACATATTTGATTTTGTGATTGTCGCGTTTGCCATTTTTATGGCTATCAAGCTGATCAACAGGCTCAACCGTAAAAAAGAAGAGCCGGCTGCAGCACCTGCACCAACGAAAGAAGAAGTACTGCTGAGTGAGATCCGCGATCTGTTAAAAGAGCAGAATAACCGCGTATAATCAACAGATAAAAGCAGGAAGGCCAGTGGTAAATAAGCGACTCGCTTGCTTGCCACTGGCCTCCCAGTTACCCCGTTTTTCATGTTTGTCTTTACGCAGATAACTTCCTTTCCCTTTTTTATTCTTCTCAACGCGCTGCCTGAATAACGGGTCGTGAAGTAACGCCTCAATGGCATTGTCCTTAATTTGTCCTTTCGTGTGCTGATAGCGGCTCATAATGTCTCCAGAGCAGGGTTTATGACGACGGGAGTCTAGACCCGGATGAATTAAAAATCAACAGCCCTGAGTTTCTCCACTCGCTCCCTGTTCAAGGGCTTCGAGTATTGAACAGTAAATACTGCTGTGGGCCGTACCGCAGCAGGCATCATTCAGCCTTTGCAGAGAGCGCTGCATGGTTTGCAACTCCTGAATGCGCGCTTCAACTTCATCCAGCCTGGCCTGCACAATGCTTTTAGATTCCTGGCAGGTGTGATGTTCCGGATCGATGCGGATCGATAATAATTCGCGAATCGAATCCAGTGTGAAGCCGAGCTGACGCGCATAACGAATAAACCGCAGACGCTGCAGATCGTTATCGGTATAAAGGCGAAAGCCTCCTTCAGTACGAACTTCATGATCGATCATCTGCTGCTTTTCGTAATATCGGATGGTATCCGGCGTGACGTTCGCAAGCTTCGCAAGTTCACCGATGCGGTACATAGCTACTCCTCGTTTATTTTCTGCATCAATCTTTCACCGTATTCACCGCGCAGGAAATCAGTATTCATCCCAGCCTGGCGCAGCTTGAGTTCAAGCAGGGCGAGACGGCGGCTAAGTTCAGAATGCCGTGGATCGTCATGGCGGATCCCTTTGAGAAGATCGGCCAGTTCAACGGCCTCTCTGCGCTGTTCGAGCTCCGGAGGGAGACAGCCTGCATTTTTCAGTAAACGGTATCCAGCCCGTAGTTCAGGCGCGATGTACGAATCATCGTCAAGCACAAGGGGTTCGCCGCTGCCCGGGAGATCGTCGAATTCACCTTTTTTTTGGGCATCGCGAATATGGCGTTCTGCCCACTGGTCGAGCAACCACATTACCAGCTCCAGGGGATGAACAGAATTGATACAGACATTGTAGAGAAGTGGGGGTATCGCGGATATAAAAAAACCCGCCGGAGCGGGTTTTTTTACGTTACTACAGATTACTCTGCAGCAGCTTCTGCTTTCTCTGAACGATCAACCAGCTCGATGTAAGCCATCGGCGCGTTGTCGCCTGCACGGAAACCACACTTCAGAATGCGAGTGTAACCACCGGCACGGCTCGCGAAACGCGGGCCCAGTTCGTTAAACAGTTTTGCCACGATCTCGTTATCACGAGTACGGGCGAATGCCAGACGACGATTAGCAACGCTGTCAGTCTTGGCAAGAGTAATCAGCGGCTCAACTACGCGACGCAGCTCTTTCGCTTTAGGCAGGGTCGTCTTGATGATCTCATGACGAACCAGTGAACCTGCCATGTTGCGGAACATAGCCTGGCGATGGCTGCTGTTGCGGTTCAGTTGACGACCACTCTTACGATGGCGCATGACCTTATCCTTCTCAGTAAAACCTTAACCTGTGATCCGGTTACTCGTCAGCAATGCTTGCCGGTGGCCAGTTTTCCAGGCGCATGCCCAGAGACAGACCACGTGAAGCCAGCACGTCTTTAATCTCAGTAAGAGATTTTTTACCCAGGTTCGGCGTTTTCAGCAACTCAACCTCGGTACGCTGTACCAGATCACCGATATAGTGGATAGCTTCTGCCTTGAGGCAGTTAGCAGAGCGGACAGTCAATTCGAGATCGTCAACAGGGCGCAGCAGGATCGGATCGAATTCTGGTTTCTCTTCTTTCACTTCCGGCTGACGTACATCACGTAAGTCAACGAAAGCTTCCAGTTGTTCTGCCAGGATGGTCGCCGCACGACGAATCGCCTCTTCAGGATCGATTGTGCCGTTGGTTTCCATTTCGATGACCAGCTTGTCCAGGTCGGTACGCTGTTCTACACGCGCTGCTTCAACATTGTAGGCAATACGCTCTACAGGGCTATAGCATGCGTCGACCAGCAGACGGCCGATTGGGCGCTCATCTTCTTCCGAATGAATTCGGGCAGAAGCCGGCACATAACCACGACCGCGCTGAACTTTGATACGCATGCTAATAGCTGCGTTCTCATCGGTCAGGTGGCAGATCACGTGCTGCGGCTTGACGATTTCAACATCACCGTCGTGGGTGATGTCGGCTGCAGTCACAGGGCCAATGCCAGATTTATTCAGAGTAAGAATAACTTCATCTTTACCCTGAACTCTCACCGCCAGCCCTTTCAGGTTGAGCAGGATTTCAAGGATATCTTCCTGAACGCCTTCTTTGGTGCTGTACTCATGAAGTACACCATCAATCTCAACCTCGGTCACCGCGCAACCCGGCATCGATGAGAGCAGAATACGGCGCAGTGCGTTACCCAGAGTATGGCCAAAGCCACGCTCTAAAGGCTCAAGGGTCACCTTGGCGTGCGTCGAACTCACTTGCTCGATATCTACCAGGCGCGGTTTTAGAAACTCTGTCACAGAACCCTGCATTGTGTCCTCTCTTTGGTACTAAGCTTTACTTGGAGTAAAGCTCGACGATCAGGTGTTCGTTAATGTCCGCAGACAGATCAGAACGCTCAGGCTGACGCTTGAACGTACCTTCCATCTTGCCAGCATCAACTTCCAGCCAGGTTGGCTTTTCACGCTGCTCAGCCAGCTCCAGAGCGGCCTTCACGCGAGATTGCTTTTTCGCTTTCTCACGAATGCTAACAACGTCATTCGCTTTAACCTGATAAGAAGCGATGTTAACAACACGACCGTTTACCATGATTGCTTTGTGGCTAACCAGCTGACGTGATTCAGCACGAGTAGCGCCGAAGCCCATACGGTATACAACGTTGTCCAGACGACCTTCCAGCAGAGCCAGCAGGTTTTCACCTGTGTTGCCTTTCAGACGTGCTGCTTCTTTATAGTAGTTACGGAACTGACGCTCCAGCACACCGTACATACGGCGAACTTTTTGCTTTTCACGCAACTGCACACCATAGTCAGACAGACGCGGTTTACGCGCACCGTGCTGGCCAGGAGCTTGTTCAATTTTACACTTGGTATCGATCGCGCGAACGCCAGACTTAAGGAATAAGTCGGTGCCCTCACGACGGCTCAGCTTGAGCTTAGGACCCAAATATCTTGCCATTTTCTATCTCCAACTAACCTAAAAAACGGAGCGTTATACGCGACGTTTTTTCGGCGGACGACAACCGTTATGAGGGATCGGAGTCACATCAGTAATATTCGTGATGCGGAAACCAGCGGCGTTCAGAGCGCGAACAGTAGATTCACGACCCGGACCCGGACCTTTAACCATAACTTCCAGATTCTTGATGCCGTATTCTTTTACGGCTTCTGCGCAACGCTCTGCTGCAACCTGAGCTGCGAACGGAGTGGATTTGCGAGAACCACGGAAACCGGAACCACCGGCTGTTGCCCAACCCAATGCGTTACCCTGACGATCAGTAATAGTAACGATGGTGTTGTTGAAAGAAGCATGGATATGAGCCACGCCGTCAGAGACTTGTTTTCTTACACGTTTACGTGCACGAACTGGTGCCTTTGCCATTATTCAATCACCCCGATTATTTCTTGATCGGTTTGCGCGGACCCTTACGGGTACGTGCGTTGGTCTTAGTACGCTGACCGCGCACTGGCAGACCACGACGATGACGCAAACCGCGATAGCAACCAAGATCCATCAGGCGCTTGATGCTCATGCTGATTTCACGGCGCAGATCACCTTCAACGACAAATTTGGCAACTTCGTCACGCAGCGTGTCGATTTGTTCTTCAGACAGCTCACTGATCTTAACATCTTCAGCGATACCCGCTGCAGCCAGAATGGCTTTAGAACGGGTCTTGCCGACGCCGTAGATCGAAGTTAATGCGATCACAGCATGTTTCTGATCAGGAATGTTAATGCCTGCTATACGGGCCACTATGCACTCCTACTATTTAATATGTACGCACCATGCTGAAAAGCCCGTTTTCAGGATACTCAAATGGAAACGTACAGACATACAAAAGATTGGCTGGCTAATCTAGCCAGCTCAACCCAACTTTGCAAGAAAAATATGCGAAATAATCAGCCTTGGCGCTGTTTATGCTTCGGCTCGGCACTGCAAATCACACGGATGACACCATCACGCTTAACGATTTTGCAGTTACGGCATAATTTCTTGACGGAAGCACGAACTTTCATTTTTACTCTCCGTAACTTCTCAGGCGACCATTTAGCGGCCGTAGCCTTTCAGGTTCGCCTTCTTCAATGCAGACTCGTACTGACTGGACATCATCAGAGTTTGCACTTGAGCCATAAAGTCCATAATCACGACAACAACGATAAGCAGCGAGGTCCCACCGAAGTAGAACGGCACTTTCATCGCATCACGCATGAACTCCGGGATCAGGCAGATAAAAGTAATATAAAGCGCACCAACCAAAGTCAGGCGAGTCATTACTTTATCGATATACTTCGCCGTTTGCTCTCCCGGACGAATTCCTGGTACAAATGCACCGGACTTCTTCAGGTTATCTGCTGTTTCACGCGGGTTGAAGACCAACGCCGTGTAGAAGAAACAGAAGAAGATGATCGCAGACGCATAGAGTAACACATAAAGTGGTTGCCCAGGCTGCAAATACAGCGAAATTGTTGTCAGCCAGTTCCAACCAGTACCGCCCCCGAACCATGACGCGATGGTTGCCGGGAACAGAATAATACTGGAAGCGAAGATAGCCGGGATAACCCCCGCCATGTTCACTTTCAGCGGTAAATGTGTGCTCTGTGCAGCATAGACACGACGACCCTGCTGACGTTTAGCGTAGTTCACCACAATGCGGCGTTGACCACGTTCAACAAAGACAACAAAGAACGTCACTGCAAATACTAATACTGCAACCAACAGCAACAGGAGGAAGTGCAGGTCGCCTTGACGCGCTTGCTCGATAGTATGGGCGATGGCTGGCGGGAGGCCCGCAACAATACCGGCGAAGATAATGATTGAGATACCGTTACCGATACCACGCTCAGTAATCTGTTCGCCGAGCCACATCAGGAACATAGTCCCTGTGACCAGACTAACAACAGCGGTGAAATAGAATGCAAAGCCCGGGTTTAACACCAGGCCCTGCATACCAGGCATATTCGGCAGACCGGTAGCAATACCGATCGACTGGAATATTGCCAGCACCAGAGTACCGTAACGGGTGTACTGACTAATCTTACGACGTCCAGACTCCCCTTCTTTCTTCAACTCTGCCAGGGCCGGATGAACGACCGTCAGCAGCTGGATAATAATAGATGCCGAAATGTACGGCATAATACCCAATGCGAAGATAGAAGCACGGCTGAGAGCACCACCAGAGAACATGTTGAACATTTCAATGATGGTGCCTCGCTGTTGCTCAAGCAGTTTGGCAAGTACAGCGGCATCGATACCAGGGATCGGAATAAAAGAGCCAATACGGAACACAATCAGCGCGCCGATAACAAACAGCAGTCTGCGTTTCAGCTCGCCAAATCCACCTTTGGCACTTTGAAAATCTAATCCCGGTTGCTTAGCCATCTGCTACTTATTCCTCAATTTTACCGCCAGCAGCTTCGATAGCAGCACGAGCACCTTTAGTAACACGCAGGCCACGAACAGTTACCGGAGTAGAAACTTCACCAGCCAGGATCACTTTCGCGAACTCGATCTGGATACCGATAATGTTTGCTGCTTTCAGCGTGTTCAGGTCTACAACGCCGCCTTCAACTTTCGCCAGGTCAGACAGACGGATTTCCGCTGTGATCGCTGCTTTGCGAGAGGTGAAGCCGAACTTCGGCAGACGACGGTACAGTGGCATCTGGCCACCCTCGAAACCGCGACGTACGCCACCGCCAGAACGAGAGTTCTGACCTTTGTGACCACGACCACCGGTTTTGCCGAGGCCAGAACCGATACCACGACCCAGGCGTTTACCCGCCTTTTTAGAGCCTTCGGCCGGAGACAGAGTATTTAAACGCATCTCTTACTCCTCAACTTTAACCATGAAGTAAACCGCGTTGACCATACCACGTACAGCAGGAGTATCCTCGCGCTCAACGGTATGACCAATACGACGCAGACCCAGGCCAAGCAGCGTTGCCTTGTGTTTCGGCAGACGACCGATTGCACTGCGGGTTTGAGTGATTTTAATAGTCTTTGCCATGGTCAATTACCCCAGAATTTCTTCAACGGATTTACCACGCTTGGCAGCGACCATTTCTGGAGAATTCATATTTTCCAGGCCATCAATAGTTGCACGAACCACGTTGATCGGGTTGGTGGAACCATATGCTTTGGCCAGAACGTTATGAACCCCAGCAACTTCCAGAACGGCGCGCATTGCACCACCGGCGATGATACCGGTACCTTCTGAAGCTGGCTGCATGAATACACGAGAACCCGTGTGAACACCTTTAACTGGGTGCTGCAGGGTACCGTTGTTCAGCGCGACGTTAATCATATTGCGACGGGCTTTTTCCATCGCTTTCTGGATCGCTGCTGGAACTTCACGCGCTTTACCGTAACCAAAACCAACGCGACCGTTACCATCGCCTACTACAGTCAGAGCTGTGAAGGAGAAAATACGACCACCTTTAACGGTTTTAGATACGCGGTTTACCGCGATCAGCTTTTCCTGCAGTTCGCCAGCCTGTTTTTCGATGTGAGCCATCTTACACCTCTACCTTAGAACTGAAGGCCAGCTTCACGGGCAGCATCTGCCAGTGCCTGGACACGACCATGATATTGGAACCCGGAACGGTCAAAGGAAACATTGCTGATGCCTTTTTCCAGAGCGCGTTCTGCAACAGCTTTACCTACAGCTGCAGCGGCGTCTTTGTTACCGGTGTACTTCAATTGTTCTGAGATAGCTTTTTCTACAGTAGAAGCAGCTACCAGAACTTCAGAACCGTTCGGTGCAATTACCTGTGCGTAAATATGACGCGGGGTACGATGTACCACCAGGCGAGTTGCACCCAGCTCTTTGAGCTTGCGGCGTGCGCGGGTCGCACGACGGATACGAGCAGATTTCTTATCCATAGTGTTACCTTACTTCTTCTTAGCCTCTTTGGTACGCACGACTTCGTCGGCGTAACGAACACCCTTGCCTTTGTAAGGCTCAGGACGACGGTAGGCGCGCAGATCTGCTGCAACCTGACCGATCAGCTGTTTATCAGCGCCTTTCAGCACGATTTCAGTTTGAGTCGGACATTCTGCAGTGATACCGGCCGGCAGCGGATGCTCAACAGGGTGTGAGAAGCCCAGAGACAGGCCTACTGCATTCCCTTTGATAGCTGCACGATAACCTACACCAACCAGTTGAAGCTTTTTAGTGAAGCCTTCGGTAACACCAACAACCATTGAGTTCAGCAGGGCACGCGCGGTACCAGCCTGAGCCCATCCATCCACGAAACCATCACGTGGACCGAAGGTCAGAGCGTTATCTGCATGTTTAACTTCAACAGCTTTGTTGAGGGTACGAGTCAGCTCGCCGTTTTTACCTTTGATCGTAATAACCTGACCGTCGATTTTTACATCAACGCCGGCAGGAATAACGACCGGTGCTTTAGCAACACGAGACATTCTTTCCTCCGATTAGGCTACGTAGCAGATAATTTCGCCACCAAGACCAGCCTGGCGCGCTGCACGATCAGTCATAACACCTTTAGAGGTAGAAACAACTGCGATACCAAGACCAGCCATAACTTTTGGCAGCTCATCTTTTTTCTTATAGATGCGCAGGCCTGGGCGGCTGACACGCTGAATGCTTTCTACAACAGCTTTACCCTGGAAATACTTGAGAGTAAGTTCCAGTTCCGGCTTGGTGTCGCCTTCAACTTTAAAATCTTCGATAAAACCTTCTTCCTTCAGCACGTTGGCAATTGCCACTTTCAGCTTGGCGGAAGGCATGGTGACCGCAACTTTGTTCGCGGCCTGACCGTTACGGATACGGGTCAGCATATCCGCGATCGGATCTTGCATGCTCATCTGTCTTTACTCCCGTGATTCAATTGGTAATTACCAGCTAGCCTTTTTCAAGCCTGGCACTTCACCGCGCATAGCGGCTTCACGCAGTTTGATACGGCTCAACCCAAACTTGCCCACATAACCATGTGGACGACCTGTTTGACGACAGCGGTTACGCTGACGAGACGGGCTGGAATCACGCGGCAGAGACTGCAGCTTGAGAACCGCATTCCAACGATCTTCGTCGGAAGCGTTCACATCAGAAATGATCGCTTTCAGTTCAGCGCGTTTAGCGAAGAATTTATCAGCTAAAGCTACGCGCTTTACTTCGCGTGCTTTCATTGATTGCTTAGCCATTCAGTAACCCTACCTTACTTGCGGAACGGGAAGTCAAAGGCAGCCAGCAGAGCACGGCCTTCTTCGTCAGATTTCGCAGTAGTGGTAATGGTAATATCCAAACCACGCACGCGGTCGACTTTATCGTAGTCGATTTCTGGGAAGATGATCTGCTCACGGACACCCATGCTGTAGTTACCACGACCGTCGAAAGACTTAGCGGACAAGCCACGGAAGTCACGGATACGTGGAACAGCAATAGTGATCAGGCGCTCAAAGAACTCCCACATGCGTTCGCCACGCAGAGTTACTTTACAGCCGATCGGATAGCCCTGACGGATTTTGAAGCCTGCAACAGATTTGCGTGCTTTGGTGATCAGCGGTTTTTGACCGGAGATTGCTGTCAGGTCAGCTGCTGCGTTATCCAGCAGTTTCTTGTCAGCGATCGCTTCACCAACACCCATGTTCAGGGTGATCTTCTCGACCCGAGGGACTTGCATGACAGAATTGTAGTTAAACTCAGTCATGAGTTTGTTAACTACTTCGTCTTTGTAGTAATCATGCAGTTTCGCCATCGTACTACTCCAAATTACTTGATAGTTTCGCTGTTAGACTTGAAGAAACGGACTTTTTTGCCGTCTTCGAATCTAAAGCCTACACGGTCAGCCTTGCCGGTAGCCGCATTGAAGATTGCAACGTTAGAAACCTGAATAGCAGCTTCTTTTTCAACGATGCCACCTGGTTGGTTCAGGGCCGGAACCGGCTTCTGATGTTTCTTAACCAGGTTGATACCTTCAACGACAAGTTTGCCGGAAGACAGAACATTTTTTACTTTACCGCGTTTACCTTTATCTTTACCGGTTAACACGATAACTTCGTCATCACGACGGATTTTCGCTGCCATGATTCGCTCCTTAGAGTACTTCTGGTGCCAGAGAGATAATTTTCATGAACTTCTCAGTACGAAGTTCACGAGTTACCGGCCCAAAGATACGCGTGCCGATAGGCTGCTCGCTGTTATTGTTTAAAATAACGCATGCATTACCATCGAAGCGAATGACAGAACCGTCAGGGCGACGAACACCCTTCTTGGTGCGCACCACTACCGCCTTCAGCACATCACCTTTTTTGACCTTACCACGTGGAATTGCTTCCTTGATGGTGATCTTGATGATGTCGCCTACGCCTGCGTAGCGACGGTGCGAGCCACCCAGAACCTTGATACACATTACGCGACGTGCACCGGAGTTGTCGGCGACGTTCAGCATAGTCTGTTCTTGGATCATTTTAGTGCTCCGCTAATGTCAACTACTACCTGAGACTCTAAAATCAGAGCCGTTAAAAAGCCCCATATCGAGGGCGCGGCATTATAACACCGCTTCTGCAATATGGGTAGAAAAAATAAACGGCTCATCGCTGAGCCGTTTATTCGTATTGAGAAGGCGTACTGTATTACAGAACCGCTTTCTCTACAACGCGAACCAGCGTCCAGGACTTAGTCTTGGACAGTGGACGGCATTCACGGATTTCAACCTTGTCGCCGATACCACATTCGTTGTTCTCGTCATGTACGTGCAGTTTGGTCGTACGCTTGATGAATTTACCGTAGATCGGGTGTTTCACAATACGTTCGATAGCTACAACAATGGATTTCTCCATTTTGTCGCTAACAACACGACCTTGCAGAGTACGGATTTTATCGGTCATTACGCACCCGCCTTCTGAGTCAGTAAAGTCTTAACGCGTGCAACATTGCGACGCACTTGCTTCAGCAGGTGAGTCTGTTGCAGCTGGCCACTTGCAGCCTGCATACGCAGGTTGAACTGCTCACGCAGCAGGTTCAGCAGCTCAGCGTTCAGCTCTTCAACGCTTTTTTCACGCAGCTCTTTTGCTTTCATTACATCACCGTCTTAGTTACAAAGGTGGTTTTGATAGGCAGTTTCGCTGCTGCCAGGCCGAAGGCTTCACGGGCCAGCTCTTCCGGAACACCGTCCATTTCATAAAGGACTTTGCCCGGTTGGATCAAGGCAACCCAGTACTCCACGTTACCTTTACCTTTACCCATACGAACTTCCAGCGGCTTCTCGGTGATCGGTTTGTCCGGGAATACACGGATCCAGATCTTACCTTGACGCTTAACTGCACGGGTCATTGCACGACGTGCTGCTTCGATCTGACGTGCAGTCAGACGACCACGGCCAACAGCTTTCAGACCGAAAGTGCCGAAGCTAACATCCGTACCCTGCGCCAGACCACGGTTGCGGCCTTTGTGCACTTTACGGAATTTTGTACGCTTTGGTTGTAACATCAGCGACGCTCCTTATTTACGGCCTTTACGCTGCTGCTTTTTAGGTTGAGCAGCCGGTTTTTCCGGTTGTTCAACAGCAGCCATACCACCCAGGATCTCACCTTTGAAGATCCATACCTTAACGCCGATTACACCGTAAGTGGTGTGCGCTTCAGAGGTGTTGTAGTCGATGTCAGCACGCAGAGTGTGCAGCGGTACGCGACCTTCACGGTACCATTCGGTACGTGCGATTTCCGCGCCGCCCAGACGGCCGCTAACTTCAACTTTGATACCTTTAGCGCCCAGACGCATTGCGTTCTGTACAGCACGCTTCATAGCACGACGGAACATAACACGACGTTCCAGCTGTGAAGTGATGCTGTCAGCAACCAATTTAGCGTCCAGTTCAGGCTTACGAACTTCAGCGATATTGATCTGTGCAGGGACGCCAGCGATATCCGCTACGACCTTGCGCAGTTTTTCTACGTCTTCGCCTTTCTTACCGATAACGATGCCAGGACGAGCAGTGTGAATAGTCACACGGATGCTCTTCGCTGGACGCTCGATAACGATACGAGATACAGACGCTTTAGCCAGTTCCTTAGTCAGGTACTGACGTACTTTAAAATCGCTGTCCAGGTTGTCAGCGAATTCTTTGGTGTTCGCAAACCAGGTTGAGTTCCATGGTTTTACAATACCCAGGCGAATACCATTAGGATGTACTTTCTGACCCATTGCTAGTCTCCAGAGTCTCAGCGATCGGACACAACCACAGTAATGTGGCTGGTGCGCTTCAGGATGCGATCTGCACGACCTTTCGCACGCGGCATAATGCGCTTCATGCTTGGGCCTTCATCTACGAAAATTTTCGCGACTTTCAGATCGTCGATGTCAGCGCCATCGTTGTGTTCAGCGTTAGCAATGGCAGATTCCAGTACTTTCTTGACCAATACCGCAGCTTTCTTGTTGGTATAGGTCAGGATGTCCAGGGCCTGCGACACTTTCTTACCGCGAATCAGGTCAGCAACAAGGCGAACCTTCTGTGCAGAAGAACGAGCATGGCGATGTTGAGCTAAAGTTTCCATCTCTTCCTCCTACCTTATTTCTTCTTCGCTTTTTTATCAGCAGCGTGGCCGCGATAAGTACGAGTCGGTGCGAATTCACCCAGTTTGTGACCAACCATTTCGTCGGTAACAAAGACTGGAACGTGCTGACGACCATTATGGACAGCGATGGTCAAACCGATCATGTTAGGAAAGATCGTTGAACGACGGGACCAAGTGCGCAGGGGCTTCTTGTCTCCGCTTTCCACCGCTTTCTCTACCTTCTTCAGCAAGTGCAGGTCAATAAAAGGACCTTTCTTGAGAGAACGTGGCATGGCTTATCCTCTAAAATTATTTGCTACGGCGACGTACGATAAATTTATCAGTACGCTTGTTGCTGCGGGTCTTCTTACCTTTGGTCTGAACGCCCCACGGAGTTACCGGGTGCTTACCAAAGTTACGACCTTCACCACCACCATGTGGGTGATCGACTGGGTTCATCGCAGTACCGCGAACGGTAGGACGAACACCACGCCAGCGTGCAGCACCTGCTTTACCCAGAACGCGCAGCATATGCTCAGCATTGCCAACTTCGCCCAGAGTAGCGCGGCAGTCTGCTTCGACTTTACGCATTTCACCAGAACGCAGACGCAGGGTGACATAAGCACCATCACGAGCAACGATCTGAACGTAAGTACCCGCGGAACGCGCCAGCTGACCGCCTTTACCTGGTTTCATTTCTACGTTATGAACGGTAGAACCAACCGGGATATTGCGCATCGGCAGGGTGTTGCCTGCTTTGATTGCAGCATCAACGCCAGACTGAATCTGGTCGCCAGCTTTCAGGCCTTTAGGGGCCAGGATGTAACGGCGTTCGCCGTCTTTGTACAGAACCAGCGCGATGTTCGCGGAACGGTTCGGATCGTACTCAAGACGTTCAACAACTGCTGGGATACCGTCTTTGTTGCGTTTGAAGTCAACAATACGATAAGCCTGCTTGTGGCCACCACCGATGTGACGAGTGGTGATACGGCCATTGTTGTTACGACCACCGGATTTGCTGTTTTTTTCCAGCAACGGAGCAAAAGGTTTGCCCTTGTGCAGCTCAGGGTTAACCACTTTAACTACGTGGCGACGACCCGGAGATGTCGGTTTACATTTAACAACTGCCATTGTATTACTCCTCCGACTTACTCAGCGCCGCCAACGAAGTCCAGATTCTGGCCTTCTTTCAGGGTGACGTAAGCTTTTTTCCAGTCGCTACGACGACCGATACGCTGTCCGTGACGTTTAACTTTCCCTTTAACAACCAGGGTGTTAACGACTTCGACTTCGACTTCAAACAGTTTCTGCACAGCAGCTTTGATCTCTGCTTTGGTCGCGTCTTTAGCAACTTTGAGAACGATGGTGTTTGTTTTTTCCATCGCAGTAGACGCTTTTTCAGAAACGTGCGGTGCGCGAAGCACCTTCAGCAGACGTTCTTCACGAATCATGCCAGCATCTCCTCAACTTGCTTAACAGCATCAGCAGTCATTACGACTTTGTCGAAGGCGATCAGGCTAACCGGGTCGATACCAGTCGCATCGCGTACGTCAACCTTGTGCAGGTTACGTGCGGCCAGGAACAGGTTCTCGTCCAGCTCACCGGTGATGATCAGCACATCTTCCAGAGCCATGTCTTTCAGTTTCTGTGCCAGCAGCTTAGTTTTAGGCGCTTCAACAGAGAACTTCTCGACAACGATCAGACGATCCTGACGTACCAGTTCGGACAGGATGCTTTTCAGCGCGCCGCGGTACATCTTTTTGTTAACTTTTTGACTGTGGTCCTGTGGACGCGCAGCGAAGGTCACGCCACCTGAACGCCAGATCGGGCTCTTGATAGAACCTGAACGCGCACGGCCGGTACCTTTCTGGCGCCATGGCTTTTTGCCAGAACCAGTTACTTCAGCACGAGTCTTCTGAGCACGAGTACCCTGACGAGCACCAGCTGCATAAGCAACAACAACCTGGTGAACCAGCGCTTCGTTGAAATCACGACCGAAGGTAGTTTCGGAAACAGTCAGCGCGCTCTGCGCGTCTTTCAATACTAATTCCATTGCTATCCCCTTACGCCTTCACAGCTGGTTTAACGATCAGGTCGCTACCGGTTGCACCCGGAACTGCACCTTTAACCAGCAGCAGGTTGCGCTCAGCGTCAACACGTACTACGTCCAGGCTCTGAACGGTTACACGTTCGTTACCCAGCTGACCTGCCATTTTCTTGCCTTTGAACACTTTGCCCGGAGTCTGGTTCTGACCGATAGAACCCGGAACGCGGTGAGACAAGGAGTTACCGTGGGTAGCGTCCTGGGTACGGAAGTTCCAGCGCTTAACGGTACCAGCAAAACCTTTACCTTTAGAGGTACCGGTTACGTCAACTTTTTTAACGTCAGCAAACAGCTCAACGCTAATGTCCTGACCTACGGTGAACTCTTCGCCTTCAGCAAGACGGAATTCCCACAGACCACGGCCAGCTTCTACGCCAGCTTTAGCGAAGTGACCCGCTTCTGGTTTGGTTACACGGTTAGCTTTTTTAGCACCAGTGGTCACCTGAACAGCGCGGTAGCCATCGTTAGCCAGATCTTTAACCTGGGTAACGCGGTTTGCTTCAACTTCGATTACGGTTACTGGGATTGAAACGCCATCTTCAGTGAAGATGCGGGTCATACCCACTTTTTTACCGACTAAACCAATCATTGTATCAACCTCTCAATCGCTCGATGACCTGATTAACCCAGGCTGATCTGCACGTCTACACCGGCAGCCAGATCCAGACGCATCAGAGCATCAACGGTTTTCTCAGTTGGCTCAACGATGTCAACCAGACGCTTGTGAGTGCGGATTTCGTACTGATCACGCGCGTCTTTGTTGACGTGCGGAGAAATCAGAACGGTGAAGCGCTCTTTGCGGGTCGGCAGCGGGATCGGACCACGGACTTGCGCACCAGTGCGCTTAGCAGTCTCGACGATTTCCGCGGTTGATTGATCGATCAGACGATGATCAAACGCTTTAAGGCGGATACGGATTCTTTGGTTCTGCATGAGACCAGAGCTCCAATTATTTTATAAACGAAAATGATTACTCCTCAAACCCATTACGATTGATGGGAGAGTGTAACCGTTCTTACGTAGCTCCCCAATTGGGAGCATTGTTGAGTAACAAAATGAGCTACTCTGGTTCTGATTGAACCCGCCGTCAATTACGACAAGCCCGCGCATTATACGTAAATCTGGGCAAGACGCAAGTGCCGTTTAGAAATTAAGCACCAGAGGCGCAGTATGCGTAAGGGTGCACAACTTTTTACGCAATGTATCCCTTCTCAATGTTTTGTCTGGAGCCCCTACCCAATTGTCGTTTTTGTAGATTGCCAGCCAGGCCGATTATAACGAGTATGCGCTCAAACCCTTTTGAGGCCTTTTCCATGTTAACCACCCTCCCCTTTTTACTGGTCTATTTTTCGCTGACCGCCTCTCTTGTACACGCAGATATTCGCTACGGACTGCTTCCCGATAAATTTCTCTGCCCGCTGCTATGGGCGGGCCTGCTCTTCCAGCTCTGTATCCATCCTGATTTTCTGCCGAGTGCGGTGGTAGGTGCGATGGCTGGATATATCGGCTTTGCCGTTATTTACTGGGGATATCGGTTTATCTGCCGGCGTGAAGGGATGGGATATGGCGATGTAAAATACCTGGCGGCGCTTGGTGCGTGGCATGGCTGGTGCATGCTGCCTACGCTGGCGTTACTCGCTGCGCTGATGGCGCTACTTAGCATTCTTGTGTTTTCGTTATTCACCGTTGATAAGGGGGTATTAAAAAACCCACTGCCTTTTGGGCCATTTCTGGCAGCAGCGGGTTTATGCGTAGGTTGGAAGACGGTGGTTACTCTTCCACTTTAATCTGCGACTGAAGGTAGTTCTGCAGGCCGATTTTAGCAATCAGATCCAGCTCTGTTTCCAGCCAGTCAATATGGCCTTCTTCATCGGCCAGGATCTGGATCATCATATCGCGACTGACGTAATCATGTACGCTGTCGGCATAGGCAATGGCTTCACGGAGATCTTTGGCGCCTTCAAGTTCGAGCCTGAGGTCTGAACGCAGCATCTCTTCGACATCTTCTCCGATGCCCAGCTTTCCGAGATCCTGCAGGTTTGGAATGCCTTCAAGGAATAAAATACGCTCGATATATTTATCAGCGTGCTTCATTTCATCGATCGATTCATGGTACTCAACGTCGTTCAGACGTTTAAGCCCCCAGTTTTTGAACATTCTCGCGTGAAGAAAGTACTGGTTAATTGCGACAAGCTCATTTCCCAATAATTTATTGAGATAACTTATGATTTTAACATCACCTTTCATTATATAGTCCCTCCGCTTCCACTCATTGAAGCGTAGATCGGGCTACAGGGATGTCAAAAAAAAGATGGGCGCTTACGCGATCTCTTTGTATTCCGGGATCTGCATCAGTTCGTCCTGCATGATCTCTCGCGCAGCACGTACACATTTACCGCATTGATTTCCCACCGGAACAAATTTGCGTAGCTGCTGAAATGACTGAGGCTGAAACTGGCGAACGGCCTGACGTATTTTTTTGTCGCTTACACCATTACATAAACAAACGTACATAGAGACTCCCGTTCAAATTATGCGCAAAGTGTAAGTGAGAATGGTTATGATTACAATAGCACAAACGCCACAATACGGGGCGGGAGCAGGCAAAAAATGCGAAATTTTGTGACAGCGCCTGAGCGGCAGAAAACAAAAAAGGACGCCGAAGCGTCCTTTTTTTTATTCGGGGCTAATTAATTAGCTCAGAACTTTAGCAACAACGCCCGCGCCAACGGTACGGCCGCCTTCACGGATTGCGAAACGCAGACCGTCGTCCATCGCGATTGGGTGGATCAGCGTCACAAC
>NZ_VRKN01000028.1 GCF_008080435.1 Enterobacter asburiae
GGTTATACACCGATGCAACATATTCAACGCATGACCTGATTCTACTTGTCACCTCCGTTAAGAATGGGGGGATTACCAATGAAATTCATGGTCAGTCGCTGTCAAAAGAGGTGATTGAAGTTCCTAACCATGAACCTCGCTTAGGGCCGTGTCCACATTACGTGGGTAAGATCACAATGCCGTCCATCTTATGAAGCGTTAGGTCCGAAAACTTCGTCTCGCCCAAAAGTTCTGTCATAAACTTGCAGAACTGTTACCGGTGCGCTCTTGTTAACCACAAATCCTGATTCATTTTTGCTTCCTGCAGTAAGATAGCGTTGTTTGATTTTAACAACAACACCATAGTGCCCCCTCGAAAAACCATCAAAAACACTACTGTCTGTGGTAAACTCCGGTAAAAATGCGCCTTTACCTACTTGTTTTTTTACATCTTCCTTCGATGGTGGAGGGGTTTCAACGTCAATTTTAGCGCCTGCAGAACTATTATTAAGCATATTTATAACCCCACTACTGCTGGTTCCCCTATACAAAATGTATTCTTCATCTGGGTTCATACGCTTAGCGATTTCCTCCCTGAGAAAATCGTACTCAAGTGTTTTGTATTCTCTTTCCAGTTCTGCAGGTAAAGGGCCGTCTTCATGTTCATCATCCATATAATCATCATCATCTTCTTCTAACTGACTATAAGCTGGAAGAATTTTGACTACCTTACTCAAAGATTCTTTAGTATACATATAATTCTCCTTAAATTATCAGGCTGGATTAGCTACAGAATTCTCACCTAGACTTATAGTTTAGGTGGCTTTGTTAAATAAATCGGGCTGATGCCGGCTTGGCGGGTTAAATCCTGTTCTGATGTACTGACTCTTTCATCGGCCCGGGCCACATACAACCAGCCCTGACCCACCAGTTTACGCTGATGGCCATACTGAACCGTACCGGTTTTGTGGGAGAGTTTTTAGTCCGGGAACTCAGGCTGCCAGATCCTTTGCCCCTATGGAAGCGTAATACGCTTCCGATTGCTGACGAACCCCACTTTTTTTTGGCACTGTTATTAGACGTCAACTGCCTTGGCAGTTAAAAATAACATATGACGCCCTTGCAAAATAAAAAGCAGGATTACCAAGAAAAAAATCCGTAATTAAATCACAGATACACCAGCCCATTTGTTTGCAGGGCAAGAATATACACCGCAGCACCGTTAATATCTGTCGCGGCCTTACTACTGTCACTCCAGGTTGTCAGTACCTTTTCCAGCGATTGCTGGTAGGTTTTGTCGGCAATACCTGAAATATCCACGCTGATATTGATTCCCGGATTGTCTTTAACTTCCGCAGTCAACGACTGGCTTTTAACATTGACCCTCGCCAGCTTCTGCTCGCCGCCGTCCCCCAGAGCCAGGCACAGGGTCTGCCACAGCCGGGCGTTTAACGCGTTAATATCCACGCTGGCAGTCTGAGCAATTTCGCTGGTGACCGTTTTCACCAGCGTTTGCTTCAGGCTGTTATCCAGCAGAAGCGGCACGGTAATCGAATAGACAAGAGACAGCCGCGGCCGGTTGCCCAGCGCCTGCCAGAAATTCCCGAGACTGTTTAAATTTTCCTGCGGCGGGATGATGCGGGTCCATGCCCCCGGAATAGCTTTAAGTTCGCGGTTATTCAGTAATGCCTGCAGCGTCTTGGTCATTATATTCACAGCCTGATTATCCGGCCTGCTGTCCGGCCCATCGCCGTCGCTGCCGCTGCTTTGCGCCTCCCAGTAGGTAATCAGATAGTTGCAGCTCAGGTTTACCCAGCCCGCCCGCAGGGTACTGCTGGTAACATTCAGACGTGCAGGCTCGCTCTGGCGCAGTTGCAAATCTTCATGCACGTCATACAGGAAGACGCTGACGGTCGGCGAAGACTGGGTGCTGTCGATCTCCGGTAGATCGAAACGAATATCAATGCCTCCCGAAGAATCGGGATCGAGATACTGTTCAAGCACGGCAAGCAGCGCTTCATTAACAGCAACAATGGCCGTGGCGGACGTAACAATCGTGGACATAAAAACCTCGCTCTAAAGTGAATGATTCGCGTCAAAGTGGGAGACGGCCCATCTTGCCCAGCTCGCGGCCGATAGCATGTTCAATATGGCGCTGATGGATAAGCTTACTTTTCTCTTCCGCCGCCAGCACCGCCGCCAGCAGCGCCACGTTGCGAATATTGGCCCCGGTTAGCTCGCTGCGGGCGGAAAGCGCGGTGAAGCTCACATCCTGCGCCAGTTTTAGCGTCGTCGGCCAAATCGCCTGCCACATCTGCACGCGCTGATCGGCATCCGGCCAGGTAAAGCGGGTAATAAAGGTAAAACGGCGGTTAAAGGCGCTGTCGAGATGATTACGGTTATTGGTGGCCAGGATCACCAGACCGGGATAATTTTCTAACCGCTGCAGCAGATAGGAGACTTCAATATTAGCGTGCCTGTCGTGGGCATCTTTGGTTTCACTGCGCTTGCCAAACAGGGCGTCGGCTTCATCGAAAAACAGCACCCCGCTGTCGGCCTCGGCAAGATCGAAAATGCGCGCGAGGTTTTTTTCCGTTTCGCCCACGTATTTATTGACCACGGTGGAGAGATCTACCTTGATCAGGTCGACCTCAAGCTGCCCGGCCAGCACCTCCGCCGCCAGGGTTTTACCGGTGCCGGAATCACCGTAAAACAGGGCGCTGATCCCGGTTTTTCCGCCGGTTTTGTGGCTGAAGTGCTTTTCGGTCACACTTTCCCGCAGGCGAATCACCGCCAGGATCTCCGCCAGCTGTTTTTGTAATACGGGCGGGACAATAAGGTCATCAAAGGTACGAACGGGGGTAATGCGCCGGGCCAGCTTGCCGAAGTTTTTACGCGAGCGCCGGGAAAGCGTCTGGCGGAGATCCTCAGGGAGTAAGAGCGCGTCCACGTTTCTCAGATGACGGTAGTCATCGGCTTCCTGCATTATCTGGGGTATATCCGCCGGATCGAAGGCGTAGCGCTGGACCAGACTTCGTAGCGACCGCTTCTCTCCGGCAGTGGGCCTGTGCGGCCATGCACGCTGCAACAACGCCGCTTTTTCGTCAGCCGTGGGCTGAGGCATCACCAGATGTATACAGCTCAAACCCGCGAAGGCTGGCGCAACGGATGCGGCATCGGCCAGCATAAATAATGGCAGCCGGACCTGCGGTAACAGCCGTTCGAGCGTCCGCACCCAGCCGGGTTTCTCACCCGGAGACAGACTCTGCTTTTCAAACAGCAGAGCGGCCTTTTCCAGTAGAGCGTCGCGGATAATTTCGCTCATCGCCTGTTGCTGCTGAGGCTCCGGCTGGCTGGCCAGCAGGTCCGTGTTCACGCACAGCAGGGGCCGCTGATCATTGGCACACATAGCCGCCAGCGCCCACTCCCGCCCATCCAGCTCGCGCCCCTCCAGTACCACCACGGGCGGGGCCTTATCTCCGGTGCTGAAACACAGACGGAACAGGTTTTCGCCAAGGGAAGCGGGACAGGTTGCGTTATCATCGGCGATCGCCCGGCGAACCCAGGGATAACGCGTGGTTGTTGGCAGGTCGTTACCGCACAAAAAATGCCAGAGTGCTTCACTGACAACATATTCCGCAGGCCCTTTACGGCTGCCTACAGGTTTTATCTCTGTCAGCAACTGAAACTGAAACAGCGGCGAAGCGGGATGCAGCGCCGACTGCAACAGACGATATGCGGTTGACGAGGCGGAAAACAGTCGGGATACCAGACTTCGGCTTACGCCCTCTCCCAGACCGCTGTCGGCCAGCTGGCTATAATGCTCACTCAGCCTGGGCAGCAAGGCGAGCAGCAGCAGGTCACGCTCGCTGACGGTTAAATCGAAGGCGCTCAGCAAAAAATGCAGCCGTGCGCTGAGCGTCTCCTCAGCATCGGGTAAATAGGTCCCATGCCGTCCCTGCCAGCAGGGACGGCCCTCGGGCATCTCAAGACGTCGGACGCTCTCATCATGTGGCAGAAAAAAGTGATTCAGGCTGACAGGAGGCTCTCCCATCCGCCGCAGATAATCCTGCTGAAACCGCAGATCGATGCGTTCAAGGCAGCGAGAGAAATCCTCATCGTCACTGCCCTGCTGATAGTCAGGGAAAAACACGGGTTTTGCAGAAAATGACATAGGTTATCCTGTCAGATGAGGCAGAGGCCAGATAAGGGTCAACGGCTGTTCAAGCCAGGGCAACGACACCAGGGTTAGCGGCCAGGGCCAGTCGCGAAGCAGGTAATCGAATGCCTCGGGGTTAACCGCTATCTGCGGCGGCTGAATATCGGTAACCACCTCCCCGGGGCGCTGTAAAAACAGCTGGCGCATATCGGCCAGGCTAAACGCTTGCCACCCCGGCAGCTGCTGGCCAACGGCGGTCAGCCAGTGGTCTATCTGCTGTTGCTGCTGTTCATTTAACGATGCGCTCTCCGGCATAGCGATATCGGGCGCTATCCCGCACAGCAGCTGATTGAGCGGAAAGCTTTCAGCTGCGGGATAATCCCTTCCCCATGCCAGATAGTGCAGGCTCTGGACCGCCTGCCAGCGAGCGGCATCACTGAGAAATTGCCCCTCCAGGCACAGTTCCATATGGGCCAGCAGCTGAGGCAGGAGCGGCCACAGCAGGAGCAGGCCGGCATTATTGACCGGCAATGTCGGCCTGACCGCAGGTTGACTCCCGTTACCGCTATCCCGTTCCTGCCGTGGGTTCTGACCGAGCCGGGTGTCGATCTCCTGCACGGTTTCTGTCCCGGCCTGCCTGTGAATAAGCGTGCGTCCCGCTTTTCGCTGCCAGAGCGGCCGCAGCCAGCGGGACGTCACCACCGGATTGTTGGGCTGGCTTATCAACAGATCCAGCACCTGTTCAACAACAATTTCACCGGTGGCAATGGCGTCCTGCCAGGTCGCCAGCTGGCTGACCGGGGGGGCGTTATTGCTGAGCCAGTTAACCCCCTCCCGGTCATGAAGCAGAAAACCGAGCGCGGCCATCGCCAGACGGCTACCTGTGACCTGGCGATAGGCATACTTCGGTAAAATCCCCTTCGGGTTTAACAGCGTTTTTAGCAGCAGCAATAACCGTTCCGGACGGTGGTGAAGCAAGAGCTGCTGTAGCGGAGCGGGCTGCAGGCACAGAATCGCCAGCGGATAAAGCGACGCTGATTCCGGCCGAAGCTGCGCCAGCAGCGCGGCCGGTTCAGCGGTGAGAGCGAGCGTATGAGGCCGGGATTCCACTGGCTGCCGACGCAGATTGTCCGCTAACGCCTGCGCCAGCCGCAGATTAAACTCCCTTGCAAACTGCGCCAGCGGAATAACCCCAAGATCCAGCGTCAGAGTGCTGGTGTAAATATTGCCTGCGGGGTTGAGCTCCGCTATTACCTGATTAATTGCCCGTTTTAAATTATCGGGTTTTAGCAGCGGGGAATGGAGCAGCTTTTCACCCGCTGGGCGATATTGGGTTTTTATCTGCAGAACCAGATGATTAATAAAAGACTGACTCATGGCATAATAGTTCCTGACAAGCGGAAGCCCACAATAAATAACCGGGAAATTATGACTTCATAATAAAAGCCAAAATATAATAAGGCACAGCGATATCAATACTGTGCCCATGCGCATCCTGTTTGGCAGAGGCGCTATGTTTGTGCTCCGCCCCCTCACCTTCCGATGAGGTTATCGCACTGCCAGCATGTCCGCCCACTGCATGGCCATCAAACGCAATACTGGTACCTCCCGTATCAGACCTTCCCGATATAGTGTGGTTATGCGGTGGCATTTCTTTTGCCGTTAATGCATACCCGGCTACCGTCACATTAATACCTGGTGTGACTTTGTTGGTTTGAGCAGAAAATGTCTTATTTGTCTTATCTCCGGACAGAGTAATATTATTTTTTTTACCGTTATCTTCGACATAACCACCTAAAATAAATCGGTCGATCAAGTTTGGGGTGCCATTCGTACCATCACAAAAAAGCCAGCCTTCCGGGACCTTGCTTCCGGAGAACATGCTAATCAATCCTTTGGGGATAATCTGGTGGGCACTGTTACAGGTAAAGTTGACTATCATCAGGGAAAGGACTTCGCCAAAAGGGTCTTTAGAAACATCGGTAACGTGGTTAATCGATAACATTAAAGGGTCAATAACCAGAGTACAGGTATTGAGATCAACGTCGGGTGCATTTAAAGTAAACTGATACCAGATTGAGTATACTGCATTATTTTTAGCAACATACTCAAATGGAATATCATCCCCTGTCTTCCCAACTGCCTTTTTTGCAATAATATTCACTTCTGTCGCGGTTTTCTTACCCTCAGTATCAGTTTTAATTGCTTTGCAGACAAAGGTGGTTGAGTTGCCACTCGGAGTGTCAACCGCACGGGTTGGGCCTCTTTCCTGATTTATTGCAAGCAGCGCTATTCTGTTGTGTATTGATGTTTCACCTGAAAACTGGTTAGAAATAGAGATTCTGTCAATGGAGGCAGAAGGCGATAAATCATAACTGGTATGATAAATTTGTCTAAAATCCCATTGCAGTCGCCCCTGACCGTCTTTATTCAGCCCCCATCCCGTGCCATTGTCACCGACAGCCAGACGACCAATATTCGCCATATCAATCAAATCGGCAAAATCCGTTTGTAATGGGATACTCCCCGCCTTAAAGCGATCTTTTAAGTCAGCAGCGGTAGGCAGGGTGCTGGTCGTTAGGGCACTTTTTGCTAAGGACTGGGTTGCCTCTGTGGCGGTGGCTTTCGCCTTGCTACCTGAAGCGGTTTTCGCTTTGCCTGCGGTGGTTTTTTTATCTTTGCTGTCAGTCATCTTTGTTCTCCGGCTCCGGGTTTATCTGTCAGATTAAGGGTTATAAGGTGGAAGGAAGGTCCTGAGGTACATAAAACAGTTCCTGATCGAGTATGACGCTGGTATCCCACCCCGTGCCTTCTTCGCCCACCACCGCCGCTTTCTGCTCGTCGGTGGCGATACGCATCAGGCCGATACCCAACTGGGTTACCGGCAGATGACCCAGGGTCAGCATCTGCATAATGGCAAAGGCGTCATCCCCCAGCGGAGTGCCGTTGTTCTGCCAGCGCTTATAGGTGGCGGCAAAGTTTTTAAACGCCGAGTCGCTCAACCAGAGGTTGATAATCGAGACATGGGCCGGGAACTCCGCCATCACCTCGCGCTGCATCCAGTCGATTAGCCTTTGGGGGTCGATATTGCCTGCTTCGATCATGCTGCGGTTATGCACAATGCTGACCACAAAGGAGAACCGGTCGGC
The DNA here is from genome assembly GCF_008080435.1 of Enterobacter asburiae. Classification (GTDB taxonomy): domain Bacteria; phylum Pseudomonadota; class Gammaproteobacteria; order Enterobacterales; family Enterobacteriaceae; genus Enterobacter; species Enterobacter asburiae_C. Next base: position 7,288 of record NZ_VRKN01000028.1, read on the forward strand.
GGTGGCATAGGCCGCCTTGCTGAAATTCCATTGGTAGCGGAAGGCATCCTCGGCCTTGGGAAAAGCATTGGTGCTGCCCGCTGCTTTTTCAACAGTCAGGGTTCCGTCGACCTCATTGAGCGCAACAATAGTGGCTTCCAGCTGCCAGTCGTCTGCCCGCACGGACGCCGCTTTAGCGGTTGCCAGCCCGTCAGGTATCGTCGGCATCAGGCCAGCGGGGCGAATGGTGATGGTGTCGCCAGCGGCGACCATCGTCGGATAGGGACTCTGATCGTTACTGGCCAGCACCCGTTGATTGCTGTCAGTCGGCTGCGTGGTAGCATAATTCAGCCGATAATCCATATCCTGCAGCCAGATATTGCTGTTCTGCCAGCGTAAATTGCCCTTGTACTTGCCGTTCCACGCTGCCTGGAGCCGATCCAGATCGTTTTGCAGCTGCAGACTGTTCGCCGTATTCAGCGTAAAGCTGTCGCCATCCGTGGAGGTGACCAGCTGCTGCTTAACATACAGTTTGCTGTCTCCTTCATAGGCAATCAGATCGATCAGCTGGCCCTGAACAATTTTCCCGGCGCTGCCAGCCTGTGTGATGGTCACCACCAGCTTATTTATAGAGATAAAATCTGTCGGGGTCTGCTCTTCAGTGTAGGCATCATTGGGCAATAACGGCAACAGCTGGCGATGCTCAACCACATAGAACGGCAGCTTGCCCAGATCAGGATTTTCGGCAAAGCATTCGCTATTCAGCCCGATACGGGCTGCGATACGCTTTTGCAGGGCGGAAACCTGGTCGATACGGATATTGATGCGGTCATAGCCGAGGGTCGGCTGCTGAGCCAGTAAGGCACGCTGGGTGGCGAGAAAATCTGCCAGATTTATCGTCAGGGGTCTGGCGGCGCGGTGGGCACCAAAGTAGCCCAGCAGATACTGAATAAAATCCAGCTCGCGGGATAAATTGGCCATATCTGCAAAAACGGCCGTATCCTGCTGCTGGAAGCCGGTCAGCGCCTGCGCATATTGCTGGTGGACCTGCTGGCTGACCGAATCCGTCGCATAGGGCCAGCGGGTGCCGCGAATCGCATTCAGCTTATCCCGGTCCGTAAACGCCAGCAGTTGCGGCAGCGTGGCAAGTTCCGCGCAGCCGTCCGCCAGCTGTTGATCGACCGGCAGCAGAAACTGATGCAGCTCACGGATAGTGTCATTAATCACCGCCACAGGCTGCTGGAGCTGATAGCACTCCGGCAGGCGATCACCCACTGGCGTATAGGCCGCCAGATCACGCAGCTTGCCGGCGGGCAGCACGACCGGTTCGGTTTTAATATGCTCAGGCACCTGCAGATATGCCTTGACCTTCTTTTCGTCAGGGCGTTGATAAATCCCCCCTTTGGCGATCAGGGTTAGCGGGCTGCTGTCGGAAGCCAGTAGTGTCACCGGCGCAGTGCCCCACAGCTGCGGGTAGTAGCCGCTGGCCACCTGCCATGACCAGGCGTCGTCGCTGACCGCCGTGATGTGTGCAGACAGCGTACCGGCACTAAACTGGCTGATACTGGCCACGCCGTTAATCGCCAGCAGCCGGTTAAACAGCTGACTAAGGTTAATGGTTATACCGCTGTCGGTAATGATCGGCGCAGAGTCCGTCTGCCAGCCATTGTGTAAATAAGGGCCTTCAAAAATAGCTTCATTGCTGTATCCGGCTTTTTGCAGTTGGGCAGTGGTATGATGCTTCACCTCCGGCAGGGTCAACGCGTTAAGCGTCTCATAAATCTCCGCCACTATCAGGTTAACGTCGTTAACTTCTTCGGCAAGTTCAATGGTTAACTGAGGATAAAAAGCTATCGGTCTCAACCAGATAATACGGGAAAAGTCCTCGCCCAGATTACGATAATCGCGGAGAAAGTTTTTGAGGCGCTCCTCATATAAAGACCTATCGTGTGGATATTGTGGAAAATAATTTTCTAGATAAGAGCTTGGCACAAGGTATAACCAGTTGTTACCACGTAAAAACATTTGTTTTTTATTATCATCACTGCCCTGTGGCTCACTAAAGACGTAGTGCCGTTTTTCCGTGTCATACCACCACTGAAAACGATTATCTTCAGGCTCACGCACTATTCGCGCTTCAGTGAAGAGGAAAGGGTCACTGGGGTTATACCAGTGGAGGTCAGAAAGAGTGAGGCTCCGCAGCAAACGGCGATAATCCTCGGCCGTTACCGCATTACAGGTCAATACGTTCTGCGGACCAAAGTCTATCGGAAACAGATTGGGTTCCCCCTGTTGCGTTAACAGGTCGTTAACTGAGAGCGATGCCCGGTAACTCAGGTCGGAGGTGTTCCAGGTCACGGCCTGCAATAGGGTCACGCCGGGATCGTGATCGCCCGTATCGGTCCACAACTTGCCGCTATAGGTTGTGATGGTCTCTGTCACCTGCGGCCAGAGCGTGTCAAACGCAATGTTGTCTTTTACCTGCTGAAATAGCGCGTTCTCTTTAGACATAAAGCTCTCCGCTCGTGTTATTGGCTCTCGGCACCGGAACTAAAATCAGGACTTCATTTTCCCCGGCGCTGATGGTCTGCTGCTGTTCTTTAGCATCTTTTTCCGGGCGCTTAAGGGTGAGTGACAGCACACGCTGTACCATCGGCGACTGCTGTATCGTTGCCAGCAGCTGGTAATAATCAAGCTGATTGCCAGGGGTCACCGCCTGCTGCTGGTCTTCCCCCCAGGGCATATAACGCTGTTGCAGCCAGCTATTCAGCTGGCTATAGCCATAGTCCGGGCTGATACCGTCGATAAACACCACCTTATAAGCTGCGGTGACATCGATATAGATGGGGTTCACCACCACAGGCTCAACCCACAGGCTGGCGTACTGCTTTAGCCAGACCGCCATGGCGCTCAGGCGCACGGCGCTTAATGTCGGACGTAGCACATCGTCATTGTCACGGTAGCGGCTGTCGGGAATCGCCAGCAGGGTCTGGGTGACCGGGGCCGGGATATGATTGAGCTTTTCCGCATCGGGAAAGCGAACATCAAACAGCTGGGGATAGTTATCCATCAGCATACTGCGCATATTGCCCCAGCTAATGGCCCGCTGGCGGTGTGAAATACGGGTGGCGGCACGGGCAATCATTGCGGCTTCCGTCTCCGGTGCCCGGCCGCCGCTTGAAGGAAGCGGCTGGCTGACGCTGCTGATTTCCGGCTGCGGCGTCGTCAGCTGGGTGATGGTGTCCGCAGGTAAGACCTGGGCGAAGTGGCTGTCGTCGATATCACCCGTGGTATCAAGGGTGGCGGTCACCGCGCCGGAGAAAACGCCCCTGAGTTTCGGCACGTCGTCACTCAGTTCAATCCCTGCTCTTAACCAGTAATATGTATTAGGAAAAATGTCTGCTTCTGCGTCAGTGCCGGGGGCACTGTTATCCGGCAATACCGCTCGCCAGAGGCCGCTGCCGGAAAGCCCGCCGGTACTGTCCTGCACCCCTGCCGCCAGCGGCACCCATTTTTTATCCAGAGTGTAATACGACCACGTAAGGTCGAGGGGCGAGGAGCCGTCCAGGGACCAGTAGAGCGACAGGGTTTCACCGGGCTTAACATCGCTGAAGCCGAGATAGATCGACTGCCCTGCAATCCTGGTATCCGTCTCATGGCCCGTTTTGCTCAACAGACGGATCCCCTCATCGGGAAGGGTGATGCTGTTTTCGACATCCAGTACCGTTGAGAGCTTCCAGTCACTGTGCCGGGTCCAGCACAGCTTACTTAGTTGCTGGGGAGTAATCAGCAGAAGCTCATCGGTCAGATAGGTCAGCGTATTGCCCGCGCTGTCCTGCCCGCCATCCAGCGCCGTCCCGGCCGGTAACAGGTAATCCTCAGTATTGCTCTGCAGGCTAAAGCTGACCGCCACGCTATCCGGCAGTGCGCTGCGCTGGCTGAAACCCAGCAGGTCGCGATAGTAGAGCAGGCGATGACGGGCGGGGAGCGTATTCAGCAGCAGCCCCGGCGTTTCCAGCAGCTGCAGCAACGCCAGTAAAAAGGTCTGTTGTACCGGCAGTGTTTGCGCGTCAAATGAACCGCTCTTATAAATATCGGCCAGCGCCTGCGCCGTTGTATCCTTCAGCCAGAAGCTGTCCCAGTTTGCTATCTGGTTACTGGCAAAGGGGATCAGGTCGCTATAGCCGGCGATGTTTTCCAGCCGCTGCTGCGGGGTACGCGGGTCCAGCATGAAGTCACCCGTGGCGACTTCAGCGTCCAGTATGTTTTTCAGTTTATCGAGCTCCAGCATCCTGTTCTCCACCTGGTCGTTAATAAGGAACATGTGTGCACGGATAACAACGTGCGATTATCCCGCAGTAACAAATGACTGGCTGTTAATAAAGGTGCCGGAACCCGTAGAGGGGGCCGTCACCGGGTCTGGTCCTTTATCACCTGATGCCGGAGCTTCAGGCGTAGGCGTAAAGGATGCGGTAAACTGGCTTCCCACCAGAATCACCGGGGTTTCGGCCGTGGCGAACGGGGCTTGCTGATCGTTTGCCAGTTTAATGATGGTGATCCTGCCAGCCCCTGGAGTAGGGTAATCTCCATTTTGGTAGCTTGCCGGAACAGAAACTTTTGCTTCATCACCGAGGATACAGATTTTTTTATCTTCAATCGTGGCTTCCCCGCTTCCGTGAATAACCGGCGTGGCCGTCGGAGTGACCGTGTTAATACCAAACTGTGCGGCAAATTTAAGCTGGTCGCCGTCGACAATAATAGAGTTACTCATATTAACCTCAGCATCTGACCTTCATTAAGATTCAGGGTCCCTTCGATCGTCCCGGTAATATCAACGCCGTAAAGCGAGACCGTCAGGGTAATCTGCAGGCGGCTGAGATCGTTGGTGCGGGGCATGACAATCACTTCTGTCAGGATCACCCGAGGTTCATAGCGAAGAATGATTTCTTCAATACGTGTCTTAATACTTGCCTGGAGCTCATCGGAGATATTTTCAAAGAGAAAATCATTCATCCCGGCCCCCCAGGATTCACGCATTATTCGCTCATTGGTCTGCGTCAGGAATAATACCTGTAAACTTTGTAGCACTGCCTCAGTGCCCTCGGCCATTTTCACTCCGCTGCCGGGAGAGAACTGTGGCGGAAAGGCCCAACAGCGCCCGAGCACGGTCGTTAGGGTATCGTCATTCATCTTTATCCACTCCAGCGTTGCCTGTCAGAGAATTATTTTTTCTTCATATTGATGCTGGTACCGGTAATCTCCACCTTATTTTTTCCCGTGAGCGAAAGCGTATCTGCGGTAATCGTGAAAGTATTATCCCCGGTGTTAAACAGGAGCTGCTCCGTCACATCACCACTATTTATCACCAGCCCTTTAATATTATTTTCCTTGCCCGGCGCAATCGGCGCGGTATTTTTAGGATTATGCAGCGAATCGATAATCACCGGATAACGCGGATCGCTTTCAATAAACCCCACAATCACTTCATCACCAGGCTCGGGATAGAAACAGAAACCGCTGGCTTTGCTGGCCCAGGGTTTTCCGAGGCGTGCAAAAATATACTCACCGGGCAGGTTAAGCGCCGGCAGGGAGATCGGGATCCGCTCCAGCCCTTGCGGGTCGGCAGTAAAACTGGCGACCGTCGCAATATGCAACGACTGAACCGGAGGAAGGCTTTGCGGAAGAAAGCGCTCCATTCCGCCTATCAGCAACTCGCTGCGCCAGCCCTCAACGGTATCAAACCGCTGGTTGACGCCGGTCAGGATGGCGGTTCCGTCCAGCCCGGCACCAAACTGACTGAGGGAAATACTTTCCGCCGGCTGGAAGTCCCGGGTACCTTCCAGCACAATGCGTCCCTGAACCCCGGTCAGCTGCTGGTGATTAATCCACGAGCGGGCAAGCGTGGCGGGCGCGCTTTCCGGTATCCGACTGAACGCCAGCTGATAACTCCGTGGATGCGACGACGTGGGATGTTGACTGGTTTTCCACGGACGAAAGTCGTTGGCGCTGCTTTTTTGCGCCACGCTCAGCTGCTGGCGGGTGATATCCCAGCCCTGTAAGGAGAGGCTGTCCGGCGTAAAGCGGTTATCAAAGGTCAGGTCGATGTCATACAGGCTATACCCACTCTGCTGGGCGTAATTCTCAAGCTTGTGCGATACGGCGAGCGGCTCTGCCAGCGGGGCAACGGTCACGCCGTTACTGGCCGCATCCGGCACCAGCCAGCAGTTGGTGGCAAATAACCGGCTGCGAATAAACTGCCAGTCACTGGCCCTGAACTGCACCATCTGATCGTGGCGGGTTGCCAGCTGAGTGGTCGTTTTGCGCGTCATTTTAACGCCGGCCTGCTGGAACAGCATATTGAGGATGGTCGCGTCATCCTGCTCGCGAAATACCCGGCAGGCGGGAAAAAATGCCAGCTTCTGCAACAGATGCCGTGCTTCCAGGCGGATTGACCAGATTTTGCCGCGCAGGATGATTCTTTTCGACGTCAGATAGCCGCTGAACAGCGTCTTGTTATCCAGCGCAATGGACAGGTCTGCGCCGGTCGCCAGGCTGGCGGCGGCATTCTGCGCCTCTCTGTCACTGCTCCCGTTGCTGTCGGTGGGGAGCTGTAGTTCCAGCTGGGCCGTAGGGATCTCATTAACTTGCTGCTGTACATGCAACCGACTAATGCCCAGCGGACAGATCTTTCCGGCAATTTTCAGGGTGATATCATTCATAGTCCCGTCCCTTTTATCGCCTGCAGTACGCTGCCGGGCTGGAAATCATCCAGAGTATCCAGATCGTTATCCCAGGCCAGCGAGAGGTAATCCACACGCCTGACAAGCGTGGTGCTTGCACCGATGGCCAACTGAGGAAGGGAAGCCATGTCCGGTACGTCGATCAACACTGTGGATAACGCCTTGCTGTTTCTCTCATTTTCCTGAATCACAAAGCTTTCATCCGCCACCAGGCTCAGACGCACCGTCGCACGCAGCGGCTTAGCATTACGATCGAACAGGGTATAGTTGACGGAAAGATCGCTGGCCCTTCCGGCAAACCAGCCCTTATTTTCCCAGCGCATTTTTCCCCAGGTAATGCGTAAAAAGCAGGGAAATTCGCTATTGGCGTTCACCGCGCACAGGGATTTTAACATCGCCAGCTGGGTCTCCAGCGGAGTACTGTTGCCCGGCATCTGGCTGTCAAACAGCAAACTAAGGGTCAGGCCGGCTGGCTCCGAGAGCACATAGTTATTGCTGCGGGCCGCTTTATTGATGGTGTCTTCCGTCCGGTATTGCGTTTTATAATCGAGCTGGATGTTTTCCGGGTTGTACATCACGCTCATTTTACCCACCGGAATTTTACCTTCCCTGTCTTTCCAGGCGCTAATGGTCAGCTTAGACAGACCTCGTGCAAACAGGCTGCTCATAGTGCCCCCCTTTCCTGCAGATACTCCAGCACTTCACGTTTCAGTTGTTCCAGCAGGCGTTGTTCATGCCATGGCGAATTATCTGTAGCGGGTAAGACTGGAACAGGCAGCGAAGAGTCCGTTACTTCCACCCTGACGATCAGCTCGCGGATCTCAATGGTCATAATTTCCCCCCTATCAGGCGCATATCCTGATAGCGCAGTTCAAGTGAGTTGATCAATACGGTGTTGCTGCTGGCATCCAGATCGCCGACCTGCCAGCGTACCGGCAGCGCATGACTCAGAGTCCAGGTGGTGACCGGGAGATCGTTCTCGTTCAGCAGCAGAATCACCACATTGGCCCACTGGGTGCTTTCCCGCCGCAGCACCCGATCAAACTGGGTGGTTAATATCGACGCATTCATGACGCCGCGCTCGAGCAGTAAACTGCCGTAATTGACTTTCTCTGCCAGCCAAAGGTTACGGGCATTTTCGCCCCCTTCCCGGACCTGACTCACCTCCAGCTCGCGCGACAAGCCGGATACTCTCTGAAAGGCGATATCCAGCGGAGCCGGGAGCATGTCAAACATAAAATTAACAATAAAACGATGGGCAACAACCGGTAGGTCAGTCATGATGCGCTCCCGCTAACCGCTAATGCTGAACTTCCACGCATATCCAGCGTCAGACTGATATCGATAAACTCAGCCGGAGCCATCAATGCCAGTCGAACCCGCAGGATCATCTTTCCGGCGCGGATATCGTCAGCGGTCATGGATTCGTTAAGCCCGATACTCAGCGTAAAGGCCTCTTCTTCGGTGGTGCCAAAAAATGCCCCGCCCAGCCACTGCTGGCGTAGCCATGTCCAGGCCTGCCCCTTCAGCTTCATCCAGGTCCGGGCATTATTGGGTTCGAATAAAAACACCCGCGCCAGTTTGCTTAACTGCCTTTCCACGCTGTTGGCCAGCAGGCGGGTCTGGATATAGCGCCAGGGAGAGGCCTCATCATTCAGTAAGGTACGACAGCCCCACATGCGAACCCCTTTTCCGGTAAAACTGCGGATCGGATTAGCGTAAATCCCCTTAGTGCCGAGCAGCACCTGCGACTGCAGGATATTGGCCACCGGCCGCAGCGTTTTTATCAGCGGGATATTGGCCGGGGCCTTCCAGACCCCATTTATTCCCGCGCTTTTTTGGATCACCGCAGCAACCGCCGGGAGCGGTGACAGCAGGCGATACTCCATGTCATTCGCGCTACTGACCAGATAGCGAGTTTCTAATCGCGGCCACCATGCGGCGCCGTTCTGACAGAGATCGGCAGAGAATGACGCCTGGCAAAGTGCAGTGGCCCTGGCCGGCTCGTCGGGCAGTTCCAGTAAGGCAAAACGCTGTGCTGCCGTGCTGCTAAGTTGCAGCAGCGCCGTCCAACCCTGATACCAGAGGCTGGAAATCTCTGAAGCCGAACCCTCTGTCACATCATTTAATTCGCTGAGTTCCGGTGCCAGCAGCAGGCCGCTATAGAGTTCCGCCGTTACGGCCTCCTGCACTTCCTGACTCTGTAACGCCGTTACCAGCGCCTTCACCCGGACGAAGCTGTCCTGAACACCCATCCCCAGCGACAGTACATAACAGCCCAGGCCACCGTTTTCAAAAAAGTGGCGCAGCGAATACGCCAGGGTTCCGCTGTTGCCAAACAGGGACTCCGCCTGAGTCAAAGAGGCCACGCTGACCGGCTGCATCCTGTTTACGCTCTCCGCCGGAACCAGGGTATAAGCAATAAACAGCGGCGTGGTGACCGGATCTTTAGCCGCAGAGGAGCTAAGCAGGGTTTCGCTAAGAGAAACCCGGGGATTAACCATTGCCATCGGGATATCCTTCTGGTGGTGTGAAAAAAGGAATCACGGCGGTCGGTTACTGGACCATATCCTGGGTAAACTGCAGGATAATAAACTCGGCTGGTCGTACGGCGGCCATCCCGACCTGGACAATCATTTTGCCCTGATTAATATCATCGGTACTCATGGTGATATCTTTCCCGATGCGGACAAAATAAGCTTCTTCGGCCTTATTCCCCGCCAGGCCACCCTGCTGCCACAGGCGGTAGAGGTAGTGATCGATAGCCGCCTGCACCCGCTTCCAGGTGAGCTGATTATTGGGCTCAAAGACCATCGGACGCAGCGCCTTTTTAATATCCCGTTCCGCTGCGTCAAACAGGCGACGCACCGGGATATAGCGCCAGTTATCATCATTCTGCAGGGCAGTCCGCGCTCCCCAGACAACAATTCCACGGTCGCTGAAATAGCGGATCACGTTGACACCCGCTGTATTCATCGTGCCCTGGTCATCATCCGATACCCGGACGCTGACATCGCTGACGCCGTTAAGCACTACGTTAGCCGGTGCCTTCCAGACACCGCGTTGGCTGTCGGTTTTGCAGTACACGCCAGCCATCAATGCGGAAGCCGGGACCTGAACGACGAGGGCGCTGCCGTCCTCCTGTTTCGGTGAGGTCATCACCGAAAGTGCAGGATAATAAACGGCGATATGCGCGGAGCTGCCCAGACCGTCTGGCACCTTGCCATCGCTACTGTCGGCCAGCAGAAAATAGCCCTTATTTTTTTCCAGTGAGGCCAGCAGCGTGCTATAGACCGCGTTGCGGTAAACGGCCTCGCTTTCAGGTACCACAAACAGCGTAATCTCCCCCGTCTGGTCGGCCAGTTCGGGCAGGGTATCCCCTTTCGTACCGTCAGCCAGCGCAAAGACATAGCAGGCTCCGCCGCCGTTCTGGAAATAGAGCTGCAGCGCCGTAGCGGCGCCGACGTCGGTGGTGGAAAATTTCTGGCTAAAATCCAGCCAGCTGCTGATGCGCAGCATAACGCCATTATTTTTCTCATCCCGCGGCGTGAACTTCGCGATAAATAGCGGAACGGCGGTAGCCCCCTGGCTGACGGAAATCGCCGGAGAGGCATCTTCTTCAATATAAATACCCGGAACGGTAGTGGCTTTAGACATAATGTGTTTTCCTTCGCTGGGTTATTGGGCAATATTCTGAGTGAACTGCAGGATAATAAATTCGGCCGGTCGTGCGGCGGCCATTCCAACCTGGACAATCATTTTTCCCTGATTAATATCATCCGTGGTCATTGTGATACCTTTCCCGATGCAGACAAAATACGCTTCATCGGCTTTATTCCCGAGCAGACCGCCCTGCTGCCACAGGCGGTAAAGATAATTGTCGACCGCCGCCTTTACCCGTTGCCAGGTCGGCTGGCTGTTGGGTTCAAAGACCAGTTTATTGAGGGCTTTCTGAATATCCCGCTCCACCATACTGAACAGCCGACGCACAGGGATATAGCGCCAGTTATCGCTGTCCTCAAGAGTACGGGCCCCCCAGACCACGGTACCAACGTCCGGAAATGTGCGGATCATATTGAGCGCTTTACCCTGGTTAAAGCGGCCCTGCAGATCGTCAGTAACCGGGTAATTTGGCGTGATACCGTTAATCACCATATTCGCCGGGGCTTTCCAGGGGCCGCGGGTGCTATCGGTCAGGGCAATAGCGGCAGCGGCAACGGCGCTGGGCGGTATGCTCTTACCCTCTGCAGATTGACACCATGGATAGTAAATTGCCCCATAAGGGGTCGCAGGATAATTCTTTAATATGTCATCAGGGACTGTACCCCCATCAATTTTTTTATTTGGCCCATCAAATAAACCAAAAATACGATAGCCACTGCTAATCAGTTTATTAAACTGGTCGACCATGTCATTTTCAGTACCGCTGGCAACAACCATGGTAATATCATTATACTTGCGGACGGCTTCCTCGATAGCAGATTTATGTACCAGATAGCATTTGCCGCCTCCGCACATATACCACAAGCGTACACTTTGATAATATTCCCAACTGGAATCATCACCACTCAGACTTGCCAGAAACTCCGGCCATGAATAAAACGCGTTAATATTTCCTTCGGGATGATGCATACCGCTAACATAGCGTAAAGAAAAAGCCGGAACCGCTGTAGCACTACTGGTGACCGAAAAATTCAGCGACGCCTCTTCGCTTAAATAGATACCGGGATAGCTGGTGTTTACCATCATAATAGTATTCCTGTATTATCAGGCCGCCTGGATAGTGACCCGATCGGCCATTAGCGTCACCTGCTGAACGGCAACTTCATTGCTGGTGGCATCAAAAGAGGGAGAGGTCAGGGAAGTCGGGAAGGCATTGGCGATATTCCAGCTCATCAGCACTTCGGTACCGGCATCGTTAGTCAGGCTAATCATAATATCTTTCTTTTCCACCTGGTTCAGCGAAATAGAATTAATCCAGCTAAACAGCAGGGTTTCACCGGGGAACACGCCTTTGCTCAGGGTGATATTAATCGCCTGACGCTGGCCGGGCATTTTATACCAGTTGCCGGTGCCGTCGCGGTATTCAATAGTGTCATAAGTAATATCCAGACCCGACGCGCTGGTAAAGGGAACCTGCTCGTCCCCCAGGGTGACAATAAAGCGGTAGGTAGGAATAGGATACTGTACTGAAATTTCATCGGTGGTCGCGGCCATAATATTCACCTTTACGTTGCAATTAATGAGTGCTATCGGGATAGCAAGCGCTTTATCAATTACTGGATTTATCCATGCGGTGATAAAAGGTATGCTACCGCCCCTGGAATACACCAGTCTGTTTTCAGAAAAAACACGACAACTTTCGCTTAATGCTTTATACGTTTACTGCGCAAGACCCTTGCTAGACTGCCAAATAATAAATTCAGCAGAGCGGATGGCGGCAACTTAAATAGACACCGGGATAGCGGTGTTTACCGTCATATTATTTATCCCTGGTTATCAGGCCGCCTGGATAGTGACCCGGTCGGCCATTAGCGTCACCTGCTGAACGGCAACTTCATTGCTGGTGGCATCAAAAGAGGGAGAGGTCAGGGAAGTCGGGAAGGCATTGGCGATATTCCAGCTCATCAGCACTTCGGTACCGGCATCGTTGGTCAGGCTAATCATAATATCTTTCTTTTCCACCTGGTTCAGCGAAATAGAATTAATCCAGCTAAACAGCAGGGTTTCACCGGGGAACACGCCTTTGCTCAGGGTGATATTAATCGCCTGACGCTGGCCGGGCATTTTATACCAGTTGCCGGTGCCGTCCCGGTATTCAATAGTGTCATAAGTAATATCCAGACCCGACGCGCTGGTAAAGGGAACCTGCTCGCCCCCCAGGGTGACAATAAAGCGGTAGGTAGGAATAGGATACTGTACTGAAATTTCATCGGTGGTCGCGGCCATAATATT
>NZ_VRKN01000002.1 GCF_008080435.1 Enterobacter asburiae
AGAAGAAACAGGACGCTCAGATTACAAACAGGCCAGAGTAATTGTCGCGATGCGGACGGGGTAATTGTCGCCTAATATCGGAATGAAATACCAGAGCAGCCAAAGCAATGTGGCAACAGCTGCAAAGGTGTGCAGGGCAACCGGAATGATGACTGATTTACGCATTAGCCATGCAACTCCGGTATTTGTGCTGACAAAAGAGACTGGAGCCAGAGGTGACCACCCCACCAGATAACGCCGGTAAGAATGACGGCGAGCACTATCCAGAACCAGACTGAGCGCATCAGACTCCAGCGATGTTTCCCCATCCGGTGAACAACCAGAGACAGGCCTGCATCAGGCGGAGAAACACGTTCAGAAAGGGCTCTCACTACCTCATCACGCTGCGACTGGCTGACCGCTTGCAGGCTGTATAACCCCTGAAAGCCCAGCGCAATAACACGGTGATAGCAGGTTAAAACGGCCGGGTTTGGTGAGGGTTGACGCAGAACCTCTGCAATGCTATCCCATAGCGCTTCACCAGCCCGAAGTGAGCCAAAAAAACGCGCCTGAAGCGGAGCTTTACGCCAGACCACCGGGCCTTCATCAACGGGAATTTCTCCACCGTCTTCGGTTTTTTCAGGTTTGCGGCTCATCACCGTCTCGTCCAGTAACGCACACTGGGCATAGGAGATATGCTCCACACTGGCTTCGTCGTATCCGGCGCGAACCAGCGCATCACGCACACGTTCAACCTGCTTAACACATTTGTCGTAAAGTGCGCTGCCATTGTGGGTAACAGCACCTTTCTTCAGCATGGTTACGGTGAGCCACGTCTCCGCCATCAGCTGGTCGATATCGATTTCCTGTCTCATGAGCGCAACACCGCAAACAGTTCAAGCTCCAGGGCTCCAAGCATCTCGGGTACATAGAACATACACACTCCCTGCTCCTGCATTTCATGCGCAGCGGGGCTTTCCATATCAAGTGCGAAGTACTGGTTTTCCATGCGTACAGGCAACGCTGCCGGGACCCTGCTCACCGGAATCAACGGAATACCCCTGAGTGCAGCGCCATAAATGACATTGACGTCATCAGGGGACCCGGCCTGACAGAGTGAAGGGAATTTGTCGGCGACCTGCCAGGCCGGAACATCTGAGCGTACAGAGAGATAAAGATCGGCTTCTTCACGCAGACGGATATCATGAAGGTTGGCCTTCCAGGTCTGTCCGTCCGGGCGGGACATCTCTAGTGCAATAACGCGGGATGGCAGACTTGCTTCCAGCAGCTCGGTAACAAGGTCAAAAAGCGGAAGGAAAGCATTGACCGGTTCTGCATGATCATAACCCGGGATAGCGTCCAGATCGTGATCCAGTGAGAAGGTCAGCATACTCCCTGCCAGACGGGCGAGTTCAGCCCATACTAGTTCAGGTGGTCGTGCCGGGAATCGTTCGTATTCCGTCAGGACTCTGGCGTGAGAATTCAGCGCATTCAGCAACCAGAAAAGGGAAACATCGGCGACGGCAAAATCGGCGAGCCTTTCGTTGCTTTCACGACGCATAGTCATCAGACGCTGGCGTCGGGAGCGTAACTGACGATTGAGCAGCACCAGACGTTCGCGAAGGACCGGGCTTGCCCCAAATGACGCAACGGGAGGAATAAAAGACGGATCCTGTCGCCACGCATTTTGCCCATCCCGTATCAGTCTTGCTACCGGGCAGACTTTCCAGGAATCATTACTTTCATGGGCAAACCGGATGCTGAAATTAAACCGGGCAACAGCCATGGACTCTTCTTCAGAGCCAAAGGCATCCTGCAATGTTACCCACTCTTCACGATAGCGGAGCGGCCGGTCTGGGCTGACGCCTTCCTGTTCAACGTTGATCACACCTGGCTGCATGTGAGGCAGTGCGATAACGACGGTTACCGCATCACGGCCAGCCAGTTGGCTGGCATCTAACTCACGTGGTGCCGGAGGCAGATCACTCCTTTGCGCGTCAATCAGCGAACCATCTTCCAGCCAGAGGCGTAACTGCGTAATCTGGATCAGACCGGACGAAAGAAGACTGTCATTAAACTCAATCTTTTCCACACCCCAGGGGAATGCGGATGCCAGCGCTGATGCACCGGCACTGCGAAAAGACTCCCATTCAGCCTGCTGCTGGAACTGTTGAGGGGACAGTAAAGCCCCCTCGTTCCACAGTGGACGATAAATTTTCATCCCTGTCCTGCCTTATGCTTTTGCTTTAGGCATCTGGGATACCAGCGACAGATTGACGTCCATGCCTTCAACCTGGAAGTGAGGGACTGCAAAGAGTTTCACGCGGAAGAAACCCGGGTTGTCCTCGATGTCTTCAACGATGACTTTGGCATCGCGAAGCGGGTGTGAAGCCTGGAGGTCATCGTCCGGATCGGTCATTTCAGTTACCAGTCCTTTCACCCAGGTATTGAGCTCCAGCTCAAGCAGGCGACGGTCCTTGGTGGTACCGATATTTTCACGCTGGATGAGCTTCAGGTAGTGTGCGATACGTGACAGCAGGAAGATGTATGGCAGACGGGCATTGATGCGGCTGTTGGCCGTCGCATCCGCAGTGTCGTACAATGCAGGCTTCTGGGCGGAATTTGCACTGAAGAAACAGGAATAATCTCTGTTTTTATAATAACTTAGAGGAATGAATCCCAGATTCGAGAATTCAAACTCACGGGTTTCAGGTATCATTACCTCTGACGGAATTTTTACCTGATTGCCGGTACCGAGGTCGTACAGATGAATTGGCAGGTCCTGAACCGCACCGCCAGCCTGAGGTCCACGGATCTGTACGCACCAGCCGTTATTGATAAAACTCTTCACCATATTGGCGGCGAAGGCAAACGATGCATTGGTCCACAAATACTTCTCATGGTCAGGCCCTTTAACTTCCTCAACGTAGTTGAAGCTGCGCACGGGTACGGTATCCGGACCATAAGGTAAACGTCCCAGAACACGTGGCATTGTCAGACCGATGTAGCGGGAATCCTCAGAGTCACGGAACGCTTTCCATTTGATGTACTCCGCACGGTCAAAATAGTTACCGATGTCTTTGATTGCGGCGACTTCTTCCATGCTGGATTTATGGAAGAATTTTGGTCCTACAGAACCAATAAACGGCATATGTGCGGCAGCTGAAACTTTTGAGATGTTGCGTAGTAACGCTACATCCTGAGCGGAAGAATCAAATTCATACGACGAAATGATAGCGGCGATAGGCTCTCCGCCGGGTTGGTCGTATTCCATCGAATATGTATGATAGTAGAGACCACTCTGGATAATTTCCGGAGCATCCTCAAAATCCTGACGAAGATCGTCTTTAGAGACATCAAGCACTTCGATTTTCACGTTCTGGCGGAAATCTGTGCGGTCAACGGTGTGCTTAAGACCCCGCCAGAGTGACTCTACGCGTTGAAACTCAGGGTGGTGCATAACTTCATCAAGCTGGCGACTAATTTGATAATCAAGCTCAGCGATATGCGTATCCAGCAATGATTTATCCAGCTTCTCAACTTTCTGGCCAGACTTCGTAATGACCTGCATGAAAACCTGAATGGCTGCGGTTACTCGCTCATCTGCCGAGGCATCGGCCATGACGCTGTCGTCCTGATATTCAGTAATGTCACCCAGGCGAGAAACTGGATTCAGATTAATTTTTTCAAACAGCGAGGCATACACGCCGTCTGGGTTATTCTTAAGTACAGTAGTGTTCCCCTGCACCGATTGTGTTTCAGTATTCATGGACATCAGCATCCTCTCTGTTAATCCATTAAAAAAACATTCTACTGTTATTCGGCAGGTGCAAGGGCATTCAGTTCTTGTCTTAATTCTTCGCTCAGAGCCGGGTCTTTCAGTATGGTTTCAAGAGATCTGCGGAACTCGGCGTTATCCAGGAGGTTTGACTTGAGGTCTCTAAGGAGATTACGCATGGCTAACATGGCTCGAAGTTGAGGAATTTGCTTTGCTATTGCTTCAGGCTCGAAATCCTTCATTTCAGAAAAGCTGAGTTTGACATTTTCTTCAGTGCCATCGCCTCTCAGGGTGTTGGCAACATCAATGCTGACCTCTGGGTTAAGCTCGGATAAAACGCTATTAAAGTTGTTTTTGGAAATATTTAACTTACTGCGTTCAGAAAGCGGGAGAGTTTCTTTTCCGTTGCTGAAATCTCCCACTGCGAGAAGTTTTAAGGGCAACTCTACTTTCTTTTGGGCGGAACCCGTGTGCAGGTCAAGCTGGATGTTGACGCGTGCTTTTGGCACTTCATTCTGGAAGCTGGAATTTGCCATATCATTCCCTTTGTTGGACAGTGGTGATAGTTATCACGAGGTATCTTTACAGCGCGATGATAGAACATATCACTCACACAGATCAACTTTTCAGATCAAAGGCCCGAAATTAGGAAATTCTTAAGAATTTTATACTGTTTTATAATAGCGTGCACCACTAAGCATCGGGTTAAAAGGTGATTTGTTAGCTGCTTATGACATCATTTGCAGGGGTATTAACTATAAGTAACTGCCATGGCAGATGAATGCTGTATATATGATCTTTTATTGATTTAAGTCAGTGCAATGATGGCAGTGTATTCGTGATGTGGATGTGTACCTTTGTTGTATAGCTAACTCACTGTAACAATGACATTTTTAGTTACATGTCATTTCGATGGAAAATCCGAAAGCATACCTCTCAGATAGCCAGCTTTGCTGTAAAGATTAGTTTTTACGCTTACAATTATAATCCCTCCTTATTTCATCACTGCCTGATGGCTTTTTGAACTATGCTCCACAATCTGCGATAGTAGAGGGCGGAGTAAACAACGTAAAAAGTCACCCAGAGCCCCGTCAAAAGAATGACTCCGGATGCAGCGGAATTTGATATATCAATTACAAATTATTTAGTTACATTTTATCCCTGCAATAAAATCCTTTTCCGTACAATAAATAATTCCGAGCAGTGATGGATACACCATCATTAATTCACCATAAAACACTAATAATTCTAGGCATTATCGTGCTTTCATTACTGATTTTCAGTGATGAAAAACATTCACCAGAGAAATAGGAAAGTAAATCTGTAAAACTTCGAATGAATTCCCATACTGGAAATTCATTTAATTCTGTTCTCAGCACTGACTAACCGGTAATAAAACTCTCCCGTCCCACTGAACCGGAGAGAATGATGGCACCGTACAATTTATTGCGCATAAAACAGGTTGAGGCCAGGACCGGACTCCATCGCTCACAAATCTACGCATGGATGAAAGAAGACCATTTTCCGCAGTCAATTAAGATAGGCCCTGCCAGTGTAGCATGGCTTGAAAATGAAATTGACGAATGGATTGAGAATAAACTCAACCTGAGGCCGTTGCGCCCATCTCACAGGAGCAACAACCATGACTAACCTTCCTGAAAAGCTGATTACTGTCCCCCTTAAAGATTTACGCCCGTTTGACATGAACCCAAGAATCACCCGTAACCCGGATTATGAGAAAATAAAGGCCTCAATTCGCTTACGGGGACTGGAGCACCCTCCGCATATCACACAACGTCCAGGTGAGCTGATCTCCAGCGGCGGCAACACACGCCTGGCCATACTCAACGAATTGTGGCAGGAAACCCGTGACGACAGATACCGCAGTGTTGCCTGTATTTTTCGCCCGTGGCAACAGGAAAAAAGTGTGGATGAAGGCAATCTGTGCTGCCTGCTGGGTCATCTGATTGAAAACGAAATGCGTGGTTCACTGACATTCATCGAGCGTGCGCTTGGGGTCTGTCGCGCCAGAGAGTTGTATCAGCACACTTCTGCTGTCGTGCTGTCACAAACCCAACTGGCACAGCGATTACGTGATGATGGTTTTCCGGTTACGCAATCCGATATCAGTAAAATGGAGTCAGCCGTCGAACTGCTGTTACCTCATATCCCGGATGTACTGTATGGTGGCCTTTCTCGCCTGGGAGTCGAAAAAATTCTGTTGTTACGCAGTAATGCTGAACAGTGCTGGCATCAACAGTCAGCCGGGAAATCGGGATTGCCCTTTTTTAGTGATATTTTCGCTCTCTCGCTGTCACCTTTTAATGGGCCACTGGCGGGATTCTCATTCGATCACCTCCGGGATGAGCTGACCGGATTGATGAGCCAGGCACTAAATACTGATTATAATACCGTCGCGCTGGCAACGGACAACCGCAGCCAGAAACGACAGCTGTTGCTCGGTATTGCTGAACCCGCGCTCCCCGAGGTCGCACAGAAGAGAACCTGCCCCCCACCTTCAGAAGAGAAGCAATCCCGTTTACCCGGAGATATCCAGACGGAAGCAGGGCAGGCTCTCCGGGATCCCCCTGATGAAAACTCTCCTGTCCACGACGTTATTCTTTGCACGATCCACGACATGATCGGCACCAAGTTCCAGCAACCGGTTTATTCGCTGCGTTCCGCTTGCCACGCCGATGACCGTCGCGCCTGCTTGTGAGGCAAGCTGAACGGCCGCGAGCCCCACGCCCCCCGCTGCAGCCTGAATCAGGACGGTTTCTCCAAGTCGGATCATTCCTCGTGTGAAAAGGCAGTGATGCGCGGTTCCAAAAGAGATCGGTACCACTGCCGCGTCTGCTGCATCCACTCCATCCGGAATAAGCCAGGTGCGTTCCGCAGGCACAGCCCAACGTTCCGCATGCGATCCCTGTATGCTAAAAGCAGTCACTCTGTCCCCAACCCTTCGGCTACGGACTTTTGATCCGACGGCAACAACTGCCCCCGCGGCCGCGTAGCCAACGATCCATGAAGGAAAAGGCGGCGGAGTTGAGTGCCGGTTGATCAGATCTCCCCCTTCAACCGAGATAGCCTCCACAGAAATCAGGACGTCGTCAGGTCCTGCGACCGGATCCGGGACGTCGACATACTGCAGGACGCCTGGAGCGCCTTCCACGTCATAAACCACTGCTTTCATCAATTTTCCTCTGTCTGATCTGTCGACTGGCGGAGAGACCCGTAACGCTAGGGCAGCCTGGCAATCACCTTAATCTCAAACTGGAATCCGTACAGCCACGTCACGCCGATCCCGGTTAACGTAGGGTAAGGCGCTTCCCCCCAATATTCTGGCAGGATACTCCAGATAGCGTCGAGGTTTGACTCGGGATCGACGACATAGAGGGTAACGTCAACCACGTCACCGAATGTGCAGCCCGCAGCCGTGAGAACAGCATTAAGGTTATCGAATGCCAGCCGGACCTGCGCTTTTAGGTCCTCTTCAGGCGAACCATCCTCCCGGCTACCAACCTGCCCCGAAACAAACAGGAAGCCGTTAGATTTGATGGCGGGTGAATACCGATTGCGCTCATAAAGCGCCTGCCGTCCGAAGGCAAAAACTGCTTCGCGTGTTGTCATATTTACACCTTTGTAATGGGGCGAAATCAGCCCGGTGAACATAAAGACACTTTACTGGTGAAGGATCGAGCGGATAAACAAGCGACTTTGTCCATCATTGTTTGTAATATCCAAACAATCGGTGAAAAGAGAGGACAAGGGATGGATCGTTTCGATGCGATGCGCGCCTTTGCTCGAGTGGTGGAGGCAGGTAGTTTCACAAAGGCTGCCCAAACGCTTCATATGAGCAAAACCACGGTGACGCAGCTTATTCAGCAGTTGGAAGCGCGCCTGCGCGTCAAGTTGCTCCATCGCACCACCCGCAGGCTCGGCGTCACTCCTGATGGCGCAGTCTACTACCAGCGCGTCATCCGGCTGCTGGCGGACATGGAGGATGCTGAAAACAGCCTGTCCAGTTCGGCGATGACGCCCAGGGGACGGCTACGGGTGGATGTGCCCACTCCTCTCGCCCGCCTGGTGCTGGTGCCCGCGCTACCGGCTTTTCACGCGCGCTACCCTGATATCCAGTTCGATATGGGCGTGAGTGACCGGGTGGTGGATCTGATCGGCGACAACGTGGATTGCGTGCTGCGCGGTGGCGAAATCAACGACCAGTCCCTGATCGCACGCCATGTCGGCGATTTGCAAATCGGTGTTTACGTCGCACCGAGTTATGTGGAACGCCTTGGCGCCCCTGTGCATCCGCGAGAGCTGGAAAATACGGAGCATCGCATAGTAGGATTCTTGTCCTCACGCACTGGTAAGATTGATCCTCTGGTACTGCACGGTGAGAGTGAACATATTGAAATCACGGGCAGCTATGTACTTTCCGTGGATGATGGCAATGCTTACCTCGAAGCTGGGTTAGCCGGGTTAGGCGTGATTGCGCTGCCAGTCTATATGGCGGCAGCTCATCAGGCTTGTGGCTCTTTGATTCCACTGTTTGAACATTGGCGTATTAATCCAATGCCCCTGTACCTGGCATTTCCGCCGAACCGCCATGTCAACGCCAGACTGCGCGTTTTTATTGATTGGATCATTGAATTGATGCAGCAGCATGTCCCTAATTCCAATAATAAGTCACTACATCCCAGCCCCTGATTCGCTCATCAGCGTATTGGTTTATCTCTTCCCGTTATCCAAATCCAGAGTACAAAAGCCTTATCCCATTCCCGCTCTCCTACTGGTTCCTCTTATATATTCCGCTGCTAAATATAATCACCAACATCAATAATATATAGCTATCATTAAGCGTTAATTGATCGACAAAAACTATTAATTGCATTCCGTGTGAGATTCATCACAAAACAGGGTCGCTCAACGTTTATTATTTACTGCATAGCAAAAACATATTGTTAGGTCAGAAAAAAACAATCTCATCATGAGGTAAATTTCATTATTTATACACCTATGGAGGTAATTGTTTTGCCATGGAAAGACCCATCATCAAATGCATTTTTTAGCTGGATCTACATAATATTATTCGGTGCGTGGGGAGGACTTGTTAGATATCTCCTTGACGTTAAGTCTGGCCATTCGAGAAGAAGTTTATTTTCGGCAATAGCACAAATTATTGTGTCAGGATTTACCGGTGTACTTGCTGGCTTGATGTCACAAAGCCTGGGAACAGTATTTCATACTTCTCTTGCCGTCAGCGGTATATCAGGTGCCATGGGCGTTGTTGCCCTTAATTATTACTGGAAAAAAATCTCTGGAGATAGCAATGATAAATCATGAATTTAGTAAAACGACTGAAAGGAATCTCAAAGGCGTACATAAAGACCTTGTTGATGTAATGAGAAAAGCGTTGAAATTATCACCTATTGATTTCGGTATTTCAGAAGGATTAAGAAATCAAAAGCGACAGCTTGAGCTATTGGCAGCAGGAAAATCATTGACCTCAAAAAGCAGGCATTTAACCGGGCACGCCGTCGATGTATTCGCAGTCATAAACGGCACAGCATCATGGGAGTTTAAACATTATCAGACGATTGCTACGGCTGTGTTTCAGGCTGCTAAGGAGTTATCTGTTGATGTTGAGTGGGGCGGCAACTGGACGGAAATAAAGGATGGGGTTCATTTTCAGCTCTCACGAAAGATGTATCCTGAATAAGAACTAAATATTTGAGAGGTCTATTCTCGCAGAGAATACGGCACACCGGCATTTGCTGGATGATAAACCATGCCCTGTTTACTCAACTATTTTATAAGAGGAGAATTATAATACAAAACCGCTTTTAATTACCAAAGCATGAAACTATCCGTCAGGCGTTTATTTGCTCGCTATTTCTATTAGCGATGTTTTATTTCGCTGACAAAAAACACATATCTCATTGAACGAAACAAAAAGGAATACAATCATGACAATTACTTATATTAAAAATGAACTTGCACCGGCCGACAACCAGCTCGCGGCATATCTTTATTTTACCTCAGATACGCCAGTAAGTTATTCTTACACCGTATCAAAACGGACAACCAGCCCAACCAGCGTAGATTTTACCTATACATCGGATCTGATTTATGGTTTTTCACAAAACATAAAGATCCCGGTTATTGGTCTTTATGCGCAATATGCAAACAGCGTGCAGGTCGTGTTTAAGGATGAAGCTGGAGCTGAAGTTTTCAATCAAGCATTCACTATTAGCACGGAAGATCAGGTATATGATACATCTGTCATCTTCCACCTCGATATTGAACAAACCGATCCTGCACTATTTACCTCTGTATGGGGAAACAGCTGGTTAATGGAATCCACTGGCCGTGGTTATGACCAAAATGGTGACCTGCGCTTTAACTTCTTATCGGTTTATCATCTCCAGCCGTTGCGAATCCACAATGGCTACCTCTATACCGGTAGCGATGAAGATATGTCGTGGTACGGTCGTCGTTTTTTCAAAATTGACATTATGGGTAATGTCATCTTTGAATTCGACATGCGTGATTCTGATGGCAATCACTATGGAAACACTCACGATGTAGTCTGGGACTCTGCGGGCGATGTTTATATGTTTGGTAACGACATCCCGAATCGGATCACCAATACGAGGGGGCAGGATGCTCTGGTTCTAAAATTCAACGATCAGACAGGGAAAATGATTTGGGCCAAAAATTACACCAGTGAGTATAGCGGCTCGCAAATCCTGAATAACAGTACGCCTAATGATATTCATTTAAACTCGTTGTCATGGATTGCAGGCAGTCCAAACAATGATGAGGCAGTTATTGTTCATTCCCGCTCAACAAGTACGACTTTTGGCATATCTATCGCTGATGGGAGTATCTTGTGGGTGATCGATACAGGTAATTACAACCCACAGTTCCCGGTAAATCCAGACACTGTTCATATTGATAACGCCGGTATTACAAACTTTGAAAATGGTGCTCATACCGTATGTATCACTAATAACAGTGCATTTGCAGGAAATATCGATCCTACCGTGGGAAAATTTGTTTTATCTGTGTTTGATAACCGATCGTGTCTTGATGCAACTGGCGCCCCTGTCATTCGCCCGATGAACGACAAGGCGACCACCGATGCCTATTCAACACCGCCGGCGCGTATTCTCTTCTACGCGGTAGACATGGCAGCCAAAACAGCCATGGAAATCCACGCACCTATCGAACTGCCAACAACCCCCATCGTCCAATGGACTGATTTTATGGGTGGCGTGTTTGACCACGATGATTACTTCGTTATTTTTACCAACCATGCTCGTTCATTCTTTATCTCCGATGTGAACGGCAATATGATTGCCTCTATCTACGATGTAATTTCTCTCCCTGATGGCGCACCTCAGTTCCCTGCGGAGGCCTATCGTGCACGATTATTTAACGAAACGGAGCTTACTGACGTAATCACTGCGGCATCCATTCATGCAAATTAATAAAAAACATGAGCAATTGATCATCAGGTTCTAATTTCCCATTGATCTCACTGCATATGTTAAAAGGGTTCATGTATCTGCATGGACCCTTGATGTTATATCCCAGGAACGTAGGTCATAACTTTATCACCGAATAGATTTAGCCGGTACTCGTCCCAGACAATGTTTGCGTAAGTTTATCGTTATACTCTGTCGCAAGGGAAAGGAGAATTTGCGTTACGCGCCCAGCGGATAGTTTGGCACTGTGGGTAAATGCAGTTTGTTTGTTTAGCCAGTGGCTAAAGTTCCTGCTGGCCGTTAAAGAGAGCATTTTAGCGTTATGCTTATCCCCCCCTGTCAAAGGACATATCATCCTGCGGTTTTTCCCCTGTCCCCAGAGCTGCCACTGAGTTTGCCACCAGCCGTGCTGTGTTGTTCGCAGAAAAGTCCAGGGTATATCACTCTCAGCTTCATTGATTTCCTCTTCTATAAACCAAAGCTCACCTTCTCGCTGGCGAAAAAGATCTGCCCAGGCGGTAATAACAGCTCCTCGAAGAAAACATTCGTGTGAAATAGCATGTTTCTTTATCTGAGGAAAAAGGATGTTCAGCACGCGAAAATGCCCGTGAGCCACAATAACAGGACGCAAAATCGCTCCTCTGGCGTTACGCTTGAGAGCCGCACTTCCATACTGAATTTCATCAAACTGGCTCCGATGTAGAAATTGCATCTCGCGCATATCAACGCGATTTACGATATCACTATGGTGCAAATCAGGCTCAATATTCCCACGCCAGTGATACATTAACGTGTCACCGCTGGCATGCTGAGTAAAATTGGTGGAGATATGAAGAACACTACCGCGGTCGGCATCGAAACTGAGAAGAACATACAGTTTCTGTTCTGCACTACTCCCCTGGAACGGCACAATGAGTGAAATAGTTTCAATCCGTTCTGGGGGAACAATTTTTCTTTGTGTTTGCCGTTTGGGTGTCCAGACTTTTCTGCAGGCTCGGCACTGAACGCGCTGTGTTCTCTGCGGATTATAACCATAACAAATAGTTTCCTGGCTATAACATTCAGGGCAAAAATAACCGTTGTCTGAGGCATATGCGCTTAAGTGAGCAGAAAGCCATTCATTAAATTGTTGCTCATCAAACAGCGGAGGATAACTCCCGCATGCCCGACAGTGTAATGCCGGAAATCCCAGTCTATAGTCTGGCCAACTGTAATCAGCAGAGGCAGATATTGGCAGCCCTAAATTGCGGCAACCAAACGATTTGCAGGTATTAATCGTAAATATAGCCAATATGAGTCACCAACGATTTTAAGAGATCGCTGATTTTGCCTTATAACTCCAGGCTGATTGTGTGAGCAGGCTCGCATAAAAAACGCTTTCAGAATGTAAAGTAACGAATCTTTATATAACAGAAAGGAACTGATGATGAATATAAAAGCGATTAGCGCAGGTATTTTGTTGACATTACCATTTTGGGCCTGTGCCAAGGATGTCACGCTTATTTATACCAACGATCTTCACGCTCATGTCGAACCTTATAAAGTCCCATGGATCGCTGACGGTAAACGCGATGTCGGTGGTTGGGCAAATATCACCACGATGGTAAAAGAGGAAAAACAAAAAAGCAAAGCAACGTGGTTTTTTGATGCAGGTGACTACTTTACGGGTCCGTATATTAGTAGTTTAACGAAGGGAAAAGCAATTATTGATATTATGAATACCATGTCGTTTGATGCTGTTACGATAGGTAATCATGAATTTGATCATGGCTGGGATAATACGTTATTACAGCTAAGCCAGGCGAAATTCCCTATTGTACAGGGCAACATATTCTATCAGAACAGCAACAAATTATTCTGGGATAAGCCTTATACCATCATCGAAAAAGATGGTGTGAAAATTGGCGTCATTGGTTTGCACGGCGTGTTTGCCTTCAATGATACCGTTTCTGCGGCAACGCGCGTAGGTATTGAAGCCCGGGATGAAATTAAGTGGCTGCAGAGCTATCTCGATGAACTGAAAGGAAAAGTCGACTTGACCGTATTGCTGGTTCATGAAGGCACGCCGGCGCGTCAGTCCAGCATGGGCGGAACCGACGTACGCCGTGCCCTGGATAAAGATATTCAAACCGCAAGCCAGGTGAAAGGTCTGGATATTCTGATTACGGGACATGCGCATGTCGGTACGCCGGAACCGATTAAAGTAGGCAAGACGCTGATCCTCTCGACCGACAGCGGCGGTATTGATGTGGGTAAACTGGTACTGGATTACACGAAGCCGCATCAGTTTACGATGAAGAATTTTGAGCTTAAGACCATTTATGCAGATGAGTGGAAGCCCGATCCGCAGACGAAACAGGTAATCGACGGCTGGAATAAGAAACTTGATGAAGAGGTTCAAAAAACGGTGGCGCAGTCGCCGGTTGAATTGACGCGTGCGTATGGTGAATCAGCCTCGCTGGGTAATCTGGCTGCGGATGCTTTGCTGGCAGCAGCGGGTAAAAATACACAGCTGGCCTTAACCAACTCGGGTGGTATTCGTAATGAGATCCCGTCTGGTGCGATTACAATAGGCGGCGTCATTAGTACGTTCCCATTCCCTAACGAACTGGCCACGATGGATCTCACGGGCAAACAATTGCGTACGTTGATGGAGCATGCCGCAAGTTTAAGCAATGGCGTCTTGCAGGTATCGAAAGGCCTGGAGATGAAATATGACAGCAGTAAACCGGTCGGTCAGCGGGTCGTCGCATTTACCCTTAATAGTAAACCGATTGAGGATGCGACAGTCTACCACATTGCCACCCAGAGCTTCCTTGCCGACGGCGGGGATGGTTTTACCACCTTTACCGAGGGTAAAGCGCGTAATACAACAGGCGGTTACTACGTTTCTAACGCAGTGATCGATTACTTCAAGACGGGCAATACCATTACGGATGAGCAGCTCAACGGCATGCGCGTTGTTGATGTGAAAAAATAACAGTTTATTCGACTGTGCATATTAAAAGGGTTCATACATCTTCATGAACCCTTATTTAAACTCTTGCTTTTTTCAAAGGGACTCATTATGAATAAAAATATAAAGCTTAGTCTGATTGCATTGTGCATGTCCGCTACGTTAATCGCATCAGCTAGCGCGAAGGATGTGACTATTTATTACACCAACGATTTACATGCACATGTCTCTCCAGGGAAAATTCCAGCCGTCGATAAAGAACGTGCAGTTGGCGGTTTTGCTAATATAGCGACCATCGTCAATGATGCTAAGAAAAAAAATAAAGATGTCTTTTTCTTCGATGCGGGAGATTACTTTACCGGACCCTATATAAGCACCCTGACCAAGGGTGAAGCCATTATTGATATAATGAACGCTATGCCTTTTGATGCTGTGTCAGTGGGGAACCATGAATTTGATCATGGTGTTGATAATATGGTTAAGCAGTTATCAAAAGCGAAATTCCCTGTTTTGCTGAGTAATGTTTTTTATAGCAACAGTGACAAACCCGTCTGGGATAATCCCTGGACGATTATCGAAAAAGATGGCATAAAAATTGGCGTAATTGGAGTACATCAGAAATTTGCTTTTTATGACACCGTTGCGGCTAAGGCTTATGCCGGTTCAGAGGCTCGTGATGAAGTGCCTTATATTCAAAAAGGACTTGATGCATTAAAAGGCAAAGTGGATATCATCGTCCTGCTTATCCATGAAGGTACGCCAGCGCGTCAATCAAGTTATGGAAACAAAGACGTAGCCAGAATGCTGCAAGCTGATATCGATACCGCAAAGAAATTTAAGGGTATTGATGTGTTAATCACAGGCCATGCTCATGTGGGAACACCAGAGCCAATTAAAGTCAATGACACTCTCATTGTTTCAACAGATGCATATGGTACTGATATTGGTAAATTAGTCCTTGATTTTAATCCTCAGACTAAAAAAATTGATGGCTATAGCGGTAAATTAATCACTGTATTTGCAGATGAATACAAGCCAGATCCTAAAGTTCAAGCCAGGATTGATGAGTGGAATGCTAAGCTGAAAAGTATTACTGACCAGGTTATTGGGTCGACAACGGCGCCCTTCACGCGCTCTTATGGTGAATCGTCACCTGTTGGTAATTTAGTTATTGACGCCATGATGGCCAAAGCACCGGACGCCGTCGTAGGATTACAAAACAGCGGAGGTTTGCGTGCTGATTTCCCACAAGGAAATTTACGATATGGTGATGTCATTACTACCTTCCCATTTAATAACGAACTGGTTGAAATGGATCTCACCGGAAAAGATCTCACCGACTTAATGATTCATGCAACAAATCTTACCAATGGCGTTTTACAAGTGTCAAAAAGTGTTCACGTTGAATATGATAGTAAAAAACCGCTGGGTGAACGGATCATTAAATTCACTATTAATAATCAACCGGTAGATCCAGACAAAACATATCGGGTTGCTACACACTCATTTTGTGCGACGGGAGGGGATGGATTTGAGACATTCTTAAAAGGAACGAATGTCAAAACTATCAACAGCACCACCTCTGCAGAGTCAATTATTGATTATGTCAAAGCCCACAATCCATTGAAACCCGATCTTGAAATGAGAGTGGTCGATGTAAGCACGTCCAAATAGTTTCAATAATGTATTTACCATAACATAAACCGTCTTTATTAAAAAATCTCTGTGGAAGGAATCCCTACTTATGAAAAAAATAAAATACATATTATCAAGCGCACTTATGCTTTTACCCACGGTAGCATTAGCAGACTCTGGGAATAACGAATACCTATCAGACTTGTGGCATCAAAGTATCAATATCGTAGGGAGTAACTCCACTCGGTTTGGGCCTCTAAAAAGAGCAGACTTATATCCAGAATATCGTGCATGGGCACATGTGGATTGGTTTGATTTCTATGGCTATGCGGACTTACCTAAGTTTTTTGGTATAGGCAATGATAATGATATCGGCATTTGGGATAATGGCTCTCCATTTTTTATGGAGATAGAACCGCGTTTTAGCATCGACAAATTGACGGGGATCGACCTCAGCTTTGGTCCATTTAAAGAATGGTATTTTGCACATAACTATATCTATGATGCAGGAAGTAATGCAGGACAACGTCAGAGCACATGGTATATCGGGATTGGGACCGATATTGATACGGGACTACCGATGTCGTTATCTGCAAATATTTATGCCAAATATCAAGGAAACAATTACAATGCTGCCAACGAAAACGAGTGGGATGGATATCGCTTCAAAGTCAAATATGTTATCCCAATTACAACAATATTGGGTGGAAAACTAAATTACGTCGGCTTTACCAATTTTGATTTTGGTTCAGACCTTAAAGACGAGTCAGGCGGCGAGCAGAAATTTTACTCCAGGACCAATAGCTCTATTGTTTCCACCAATATACTCAGTTTAGTTTATCCTCACTGGAACTATGGCGCGACCCTTCGTTATTTCTATCATGGTGGACAATTTGATGAAGGTAGCAAAGCATTTAGCAGCGATGGAGATATCATCTCTATAGATTCTACAGGGTGGGCATACTATTTAACTGTTGGTTACGCTTTTTAAATATAACTGCAAGGAATTAACCATGAAGACAAAAATGATTGCAGCAGGCATTCTGTTGACGTTGCCATTCTGGGCCTGCGCCAAAGATGTCACTATTATCTATACCAACGATCTCCATGCGCATGTCAATACTTACAAACTCCCTTATGTCGCAAACGGTCAACGCGCAATTGGCGGATTCGCTAATATCACGACCTTAGTAAAGCAGGAGAAAGCAAAAAACAAAGCCACCTTTTATTTTGATGCAGGTGACTACTTTACCGGCCCCTATATCAGCAGCCTGACAAAGGGGGAAGCGATAATTGATATTATGAATACTATGCCCTTCGATGCGGTATCAATTGGCAATCATGAATTTGACCATGGCTGGGATAATCTCTTACGCCAGTTAAGTAAAGCGAACTTCCCTGTTCTGCTGGGGAATGTATTCCATAAGGACAGCGAGATACCTTTCTGGAACAAACCGTACACCATCCTGGAAAAGGATGGTGTAAAAATAGGTGTTATTGGACTGCACGGTGTGTTTGCATTTAATGACACGATTTCAGAACTCTCGATCCAGGGTCTCGATAATGATAAGAACAACCGCTTTGATAAATCAGCTGCGGCCCTTAAGAACCAGGGGATTGAGGCTCTCGATGAGGTGAAATATCTGCAGCACTACCTGGATGAGCTGCGCGGCAAGGTTGACGTTACCGTCGCGCTCGTTCATGAAGGTGTTCCGGCGCGTCAGTCCAGCATTGGGAATACAGATGTCCGGCGTGCACTGGATAAAGATATTCAGACTGCGAGCCAGGTCAAAGGACTTGATATTCTTATCACCGGGCATGCTCACGTAGGAACACCAGAACCTATCAAAGTGGGGGATACGTTAATCCTCTCTACTGACAGCGGCGGTATCGATGTGGGTAAATTGGTACTCGATGTTAAACCTGCCACGCATACCCATGAGGTGAAAAGCTTCGAACTGAAAACACTTTATGCTGATGAATGGAAACCAGATCCAACAACACAGAAGGTTATCGATGGCTGGAATAAAAAACTCGCGGATATTGTGCGCCAGCCGGTCGGTGAATCACCTGTCACGTTAACCCGTGCCTATGGCGAGTCATCACAACTTGGAAACTTGTTTACGGATGCAATGCTTGCCGCCGCACCGAATGCACAGGTCGCTCTGATTAATTCCGGTAGCTTACGGGCCGATCTCAACGCGGGCCCTATTACCTTTGGTGATATTACCAGCACATTCCCCTTCAAGAATGAACTGACAGAGATGGATCTCAGCGGCAAGGAGCTGCGTAATCTGGTGGAGCATGGAGCATCGCTCACAAATGGCATACTGCAAATGTCACAGGGGGCTGAAATGCATTATATGCCACAGAAACCCGTAGGTAAGCGCGTAGTATCGTTCACAATCAACGGCAAAGAGATTGCCGATACGGAGACTTACCATGTTGCTACGACGACATTCCTTGCTTTAGGAGGCGATGGTTTTCTGGCATTTAAAGAAGGGAAAAATGTACAAGTCCGTGCCGGTCATAATATGTCCGATGTAGTCATTGACTATCTGAAGTCAGGGCACAAAATCGTTCCTGCACAAGTTAATGAAATGCGCGTTGAAGTCAGTAAGTAATACAATAATGATGCCATTCATTTATGGATGGCATCATTTGTTATAACGATGGAAAGTTGCCCTATGACGGAAAAACACTTAACTGCACTCTGTAATTTACATTGTACAAATTGCGTTCATCTCCATAAAACGCGACTGTATCCGGAGTGGCAAACAGGTTGTATGGACGATACGACGCTTAAGCAATATATTCTTCAGAAAATTGACACATGGGAAACTGGCGATGTGCATTTTTACTGGCGGGATGGTGAATTAACTTCTGATGAGTTAATTTTTTTAAAACGTGTCATTGCGTTACAACAGAGATTCGCACAAGGTAAAAACATTATCAATACATTACTCATCCACGGTATTACGTTAGATGATGACTGGTGCGAATTCTTCAAAAAAAATCATTTTCTTATTTGCATTTCGGTAGATGACGGTAGTCCGTCATGCGAAATTTTCAGCAAAACGATGTCTGAAAGCCCAGTAACTAATATGATTGAATCAAACGTGATGTTACTGCAAAAGCATAACATTACATTTAATACGCTTACCGTCATTAATAACATAAATAGCCAGCAACCGCTGCGAATCTATCATTATTTGAAGAGTCTTGGCAGTCGCCATATGTTGTTTATCCCCTTACTTAAACCGCTTGCACAAGGTGGTGTGGATGCGCAAAGCCTTGCCCCCACCGCACTGGGGATTTTTTTGAAAACGATTTTTTATACCTGGATACGCCTGGACATTGGAACGATTAAAATCCCCATTTTTGAGCATGCATTTGCTGCGTGGTGCGGGTTATCTGCGCCGACCTGCGTTTATGCATCCAGTGATGACAGCAATCAAGCTGTTGCAACCACGATGCAGAAAAGTACGGTGAATCACAAAGTTGAGCAATCCACAACAACACTGGTAGAAGAATGTACGAGTTGCAAAATGGAATTCGCCTGCCACGGCGGTTGCGTAAAAGACCGCATAGCACTTTCCCAATCCGGTGTTCCGCGGCTTAATTATTTTTGTGAAAGCTATCAGGCTTTTTTTGCGTATGTTGAACCCTATATGTTGATGATGAGGGCTTTGTGGGAACAAAACTATGCGCCTTCCGATATTCGTCAGTATTTGGCCTGACATCGTTCTCAGGACGCCGTCTGCTGAAGCCAGATTCCCACCTCTTCGCTCAGCCACGCCACAAAAAGCCCCACCTCCGGCTTCGCCTCCGTTGACTGCGCTGTCACCAGCCAGTAAGGCCAGGGATACGGCGCGGTGATGGAGGTTAGCTGGACCAACTCGCCCCGGGTGATGGCATCCTGAACCAGAGAGCGGCGCTCCAGCGCGATACCTTTCCCGAGCCGAACGGCTTCGATAATGATATTGGAGTCGTTAATACATAAGCCGCCAGGCACGATCTGTTTCTCAAGTCCCGCATTCACGCACCACGTTTTCCACGACTCCATGGAAAAAATAATATGACTCTTTGCAATCTCAGCCGGCGTAGCGGGCAGCACACCGCCGTTATAGCCAGGCGCGGCCACCACGATGAGCTCATCGGAAAAAAGATAGTGGCTTTCACTCCCTTCCCAGTTTCCCTTTCCCATCCGTATCGCGATATCTATCCCCTCCTGCTGCAGGCTGGTGACCGTCAGGCTGGCCTGGATCCGCAGGGTGATAAGCGGATATTTCGCCCGGAACCGTTCCAGGCGCGGCAATAACCAGTGGCATCCAAAAGACGGCACCATTGCCAGCGTCAGCTCCTGCTTTCTCGGCTTCACCTGTACGAGCCGGGTGGCATCCGCAATATGGTTCAGCGCCTCGCGCACCTGTAAGGCATAGAGCCGCCCTTCTTCGTTGATCTGCACCCCACGCCCCTGACGGATAAAGAGCTTAACGCCCACCCTATCCTCCAGCACTTTGATCTGCTGGCTGATAGCGGAATGGGTGACGTGGAGTTCTTTCGCCGCCAGCGTCACGCTGCCAAGACGGGCGACAGCTTCAAAGCTTCGCAAACTGGCAATGGGTGGAAAATCCGACATGAAAGCACTCCCTTATCTGCGCTGGATTTATAACGGCAACTTGCCCATACGTCAGTAATACTAACCTTTGCGGTAAGATACTGAAGATATTCGCCATGCAGATTGTATTGTAATGTCTGTTCATCCTCTTCAATGACGCGTTATTTCACAGAGACAGGAAAACGGGAATGATGATTAAGCTTGTTGGCATGATGGATTCACCTTATGTTCGGCGCGTGGCGATCTCCCTTGAGCTTTATGGCGTTGAGTTTGAAAGCCAGCCGCTGTCAGTCTTCAGCACTTTCGAAGCATTCTCCCGAATCAACCCCGCGGTAAAAGCGCCAACGCTGATTCTGGATAACGGAATACGTCTGATGGACTCTTCGCTGATCCTGAATTATTTTGAGGCTCAGGCCGTCCCCGAGCGAAGACTCCTGCCCGTCGCTCCGGATGCGCAGGCAAACGATCTTCAGACGCTGGGCTTTATCCTCGCCGCCGCTGAGAAAGCCGTGCAAAATGTGTATGAACATAACCAGCGTCCGCTGGAAAAGCAGCACGCTTCATGGGTCGAACGCATTACAATCCAGCTGCTGGCGGCCTGCAGGGAATGGAATGCCTTACTGGGGGGGCGTCCGGTCACCGCTGTTCCCGATCAGGTTGCTGTCACCAGCACGGTCGTCTGGACATTCATTCAGTCGATGATCCCGCACGTCGTTAACGCAGCGGATTTTAGCGAGATTCAGGCGTTTGCCGAATCATTCGAATCACAGGCGGTCTTTAAAAAATATCCGTTCAACTAAGTGACGAGCCCGGTCAGCGCAGCGCTACCGGGCAAGCCAGCAGCTAAATCTGATAATCAATCGCCACTTCTTCCGGCTCCATCACCTGGCGTTTAATCTCATCAACCGACAGCCCGGCGTTGCAGAGTTCGATAAAGCGCCACACATAGTTGCGCTGCAGCTGCCCGCGCTTCAGGCCAAGCCATACGGTGTTCGCGTCAAACAGATGACGCGTATCAAGACGCACCAGGTTCCCGTCTTCGCGTTCTCCGCTGGACTGTTCAGCCACCAGACCAATGCCCAGACCCAGCTCGACGTAGGTTTTGATCACATCAGAATCCTGCGCGCTTAGCACCACGTCCGGCGTTAGCCCCTTACGGTTGAAGGCCTCGTCTATGCGCGATCGTCCGGTTATGCCCTGGCGGTATGTGATCAACGGCCATTTCGCAATGTCTTCGAGCGTCAGAGGTGAAACCTGATTCAGTGGATGATCGACCGGGAGTAATAAGCTGTGGTACCAGCGGAACCAGGGGAAGGCCGCCAGCAGCGGGTCGTTGCTCAGACGTTCGCTGGCAATACCGATATCCGCCCCACCGTTTTGCAGCAGCCCTTCAATTTCCTGCGGCGTCCCCTGGATTAGCTCCAGACGGACGTCAGGGAAAAGTTCGCGGAACGCTTTAATCACCGGCGGCAGGCTGTAGCGCGCCTGGGTGTGGGTGGTGGCGATGGTGAGTACGCCCGAGGCGTCATTGGTGAAGAGATCCGCCAGACGACGCACGTTACTGGCCTCGTTGAGGATCCGCTCAGCGATGGTGAGCAAAGCCTTACCCGGCTCCGTCATGCCGAGCAGTCGCTTGCCGCGACGGATAAAGATCTCTATGCCCAGTTCCTCTTCCAGCTCGCGAATATGGCGGCTGACGCCAGACTGAGAGGTATAAAGCATATTGGCGACCTCGGTCAGGTTGTAGTCCCGCCTGGCCGCCTCACGGATAATTTTAAGTTGCTGGAAATTCACGATTCACTCCGGCGCATCTGACATAACCCTATTGTTAGAGTCAGCTGAGCTGCAGAACAAATAATAAAAACCAGCATCTTATGCTTTTATGGAATATCAGCTCACGAGCTGGAGTTCACGGTTCTCAAGCGATGGCTTGCTGACCAGCGACATCAAAATCTCTTTTACCGCCTGCGCCTGTGGCGACAGCGAACCGCGTGCAGACATGTTTAGCGACAGCGGCAGGCTCATCGAAGGCGTGGTGATCCGCGCCATCCAGCCGTTTGCCGCACTGCACAGCGAGCGTGCTGCGGACTCTGGCAGAACCGTCACCCCCATTCCACTGGCAATGGCCGCAGTGAGCGTGGAGATTGAGTCAATTTCACCGATGATTTTGGCGGTCAGGCGACGCAGGGAGAACGCTTCATCCACGCGCACGCGCACAGCGCTGTAGTCGCGCGGCAGATAGAGGTTCATTTCTGCCACAGCGGTAAGATCTACGCTCTGGCCCGGACAGTCACGGGTGCCCACAAGATAGAGATCTTCTTTCAGCAGCGGCTGGCTGGTGATGCCGGCGACCGGGGAGCGATCGTAAAGGACCGCCATATCCAGCTGGCCGTTGAGCAGTTTGTCATTCAGTACAGAACCGCTGTTTTCGTGCAGGTACACCAGCACTTCAGGCAGCTCTGCGCGGACGGCCTGCAGCAGCGGCATGGTAATAGAGGACGCGGCCGTTCCCGGCGCCAGGCCGATAGACACGTGTCCGCTCAGGGTCTGGCCCACGTTGTTCACCGCCAGCTGCGCCTGTTCACACTGGCGGAGGATGGTGCGCGCGTGGGTATACAGGATCTTGCCTGCTTCCGTTGGCGTGACGCCACGTTTGGTGCGGATCAACAGCTGCTGATCCATCTCACCTTCCAGAGTAGCCACCTGCTGGCTCAGCGCAGGCTGCGCGATATGCAGCACTTCTGCCGCTTGAGTCAGGCTGCCGATATCGACGATTTTTACGAAGTATTTCAGTCGTCTTAAGTTCATTTTGCCCCCTGTTCGAAATGCTGTGCCGGAACCGGCTGTCGTTGTTGAACAGGTTTTGCAATATGAATGCCACTTTTACCAGGCGGTCTAAATTGTTCGCTAAGCGCCTGAAAATAAGGAAACCTAATTACAGAGGGGGGTTTTATTACCGAAACAGCAGTTTATGATCTGCCCCATTAGGGGTATACCCGCACCATGACGGTGCATTCCGCTGTCAAAAACATCACTTTGCCGATTTTGTCAGCAAACGATCAAAAGGGGTTGATCCACCCTTTGACAAGGCGAACGCAGGTCGATAATATGCGCCCCGTTCACACGATTCCTCTGTAGTTCAGTCGGTAGAACGGCGGACTGTTAATCCGTATGTCACTGGTTCGAGTCCAGTCAGAGGAGCCAAATTTAAAAAGCCTGCTTTTAAAGCAGGCTTTTTGCTTTTCTGCGTCTGGTAAAATTGTCGGGTGGCGGCTTCGCCTTACCCGACCTACGGGATTGTAGGCCCGGTAAGCGCAGCGCCACCGGGCAAAATGCCCTTACATGCCTATCTTAACCGGCATCCCCGACCGCCGTTCCAGTTCAGCGCCCGCGCCCTCGTTTATCAACTGCGTCCGCTGCGCGGCTGAAATGGGCAGAGGCACTTTCCGGATTGATTCAAATTCCGCGCGGTTACGTGATAATGGCTCGTGAACTTCCACCCAGCGGCTGCCGTCCGGCTCGGTGGTGACTTTAACAGGCCGATCGATAAGCTGCACGCGAGTGCCTACGGGAACATTATCGAAAAGGTATTTGATGTCGTTATTACGCAGACGAATACAGCCCTGACTCACCCGCAGCCCAATGCCGAAATTCGAGTTTGTACCGTGAATGGCGTACAGCCTGCCGATATAAATCGCATACAGCCCCATCGGGTTATCCGGCCCGGCGGGCACGAATGCAGGAAGCGCTTTTCCTTCTGCCGCATAGGCGCGGCGAGTATTTGGCGTTGGAGACCAGGTTGGCCCCTCCTGCTTACGCTCAACGGCCGTCACCCAGTTGCGCGGGGTTTCGCGCCCGGCCTGCCCGATGCCGATGGGCAGCACTTCCACGGTGTTGCTGCCAGGCGGATAGTAGTAAAGACGCATTTCCGCCGCATTCACGATAATGCCCTCGCGGACGGTGTCGGGCAAAATCAGCTGCTGAGGTATCACCAGCCGGGTGCCGGATTTGGGCAAAAAAGGATCTACGCCAGGGTTCGCTTCCAGCAGGTTGCTCAGCCCCTGCCCGTACTGCGCCGCGAAATACTCCAACGGCCGGGTATTCCCCTGGGGGACCACGACCGTAACGGGGGTGCCGACAAGACGGCTGCCTTCAGGTGGAAGTGGGTACGTAACGGCCAGCGCACCGGGTGTTATGGCAGCAAGCATTAACGCGAGCGAGAATAAGCGAATCATAGTTTCCCTGTTCTTAAACCTGATAGTCACAGGCTAACTATAACTGCCCGCTGCGAAATTTGTCAGAATAGTCACGCTGTGATAACGGTTTGCAATAAAAACCAGCACAACATGCTGATGAAATAATGCGAGAATAGCGTTACGAGACCAGCGTCAGGAGGACACAATGCTGGAAAATATGAAAGCCTTCAGAATGGTCGTAGAGTGTCAGGGATTCCGCGCCGCAGCGATGGCCATGAAACTCTCCCCGGCCATGATAAGCCGCAGAATTGAAAAGCTGGAAAGCGAGGTGAATGCGCAACTGATTAAACGCAATTCACGTCGCATTTCTCTGACGACGGCCGGTCAGCAATTTTACCAGCGCTGCCTGCTCATTATTGATGAATATGAATCCTGCCTCAGGGATGTCAAAAGCCTCAGTAACGAAATTGGCGGTAATCTCAAAGTGGGTATACCCCACTCAATCAACAACCAGCACATTATTCCGCACCTCAGCGCCTTCCTGGAACGCTATCCAAATCTGAAGCTGGATATCGTGACCGGCAATCACTGCATGGAGCTGTTCAGCCACGGCTTCGATCTGGCGCTTCAGTGCGGACCACTCCCCGATAGCAACCTTTATTACACGCTGATTGGCTACTGGCGAAAATATACCTGTCTTTCGCGGTCCTACGCGCAGCAGCACGGTATTCCGCAACATCCTGATGAGCTGCGCCAGCATACCTGCCTTCTGCATTTTGATAACCACCGTCGCAGCTGGAAATTTGTTATTGCCGATGAACTGGTCGAAATCCGCCCTCATTACGTATCCAGAGTGAGTAACAGCCTCGACCTGTGCAATATGGTGCATCACGGGTTGGGGATCTGTTACCTGCCGGAATTCACCGTGAGAGCGGGAATAGAATCAGGAGAAATCATCACCTCCCTTGATGCCTATATGCCTGCCCCTCTTCCCATGTATGTGGTGCATATCAATCCTCATCCCTCACCCAAGGAACAGGCATTTATTGATTTCCTCCACACGCTTAACCTGGCAACGGCCCCGGCGCCAACATCCTGAGTGGGTTCAGACGTGTGATCTCATCGATGCGCGCCGCATGCAGTCTGGCCTCTCTGAACCAGCGGTGGCTGTCCTCCAGCCACTCACCGATATCGGGCTGGCCTGGCTGGCCCAGATCCGAGCTGTAAACCAGGTTATGCACTCCTGTCAGTACCTCATAGAGATCGTCGAGGGGTTGATAGCCTAAGTAGACCGTCAGGGCGCACTGCTCAACAAAGAGCCACTCGTGTTCGCCGAGCGCGCGCAGTTCACGGGCAGTAAATCCCGTCATCGGATTCGCAGGCTGGTTCAGCATCAGCCTGCATCCGCCCACTCGCTCAACGGCCTCAATCAGACGCAGCGTTTGGTCTTTCGTCGCATGTCCTGAGGAGAGCACAATGTCATGATGCCTGGCAAAATGAATGAGTGTTTTTACACCAGAACGTAACTCACCCTCATCGTCAGCAATCGAGAGCGGCTGCCCGGCGAAATGCCGGGCGTATTCGTTACTGAACGTCCGGGATAACCCGCTTTTATGCGCCGTGGGAACCACGGTTGGCAAGTGCACGAGCAGCCTGGGCGCGCCGTCAAACTGATATTGACTCAGCGCCTGGCGGACAACGTTAAGGTTTATTCCCCCGGAGGCGGCATTCAGTACAACCGAGCCAAAGACGGGCAGGCCCCTCTCCTGCATTGCCGATGCCAGCGCGCTAACGCTCCCCAGATGGTTTTTAAGGACCACGCCCCCCTGAAACTGCGCGTAGCGCTCTCCGACCTCCATTGCGGAGTAACGCCGCTGATAGCTGTCCGGGCGCGCGTGATAGTGCACGTCCAGAAAGCGCAAACGGGACGCCCAGTAGTTAAAAAACGGGCGTGTCATGCTTTTGCTTCCCAGGGCACATGGTAGCCAAGCGTTTGTCGGGCTACGTCGAGTGAGGAGCCTTCACGAACAGCGGTGATGATTTCACGCTCCGTCTTTTCAACATTTTCTGCCCGACGGATCACCTCCTCCAGTTGCTCAGCGGGGATCACCAGAACACCATTCTCATCGCCGAAAATCCAGTCGCCGGGGCAGACCGTTACCCCTTCAATCTGCAGCGCACACTGTACCGCGCTGACCCGCGCACGGTTCTTGCCGGAAACCATATAGATATTGCTGGCGAACAGCGGGTAATTCATCTTACGAATGTCTGCAATGTCCCTGGCTGAGCCGTATATGACGGAACCGGCGATGCCTTTAAGCACGGCTTTGGTTGTCAGAATATTGCCCCAACTGGTGCAGTCCGTACGGCCACCATTGTCCACAACGATGACCGCATCAGCCGGAACCTGATCGATATAGTTCCCGGCATTCATAAACTGATTTTTCTCCGCTACGCAGGCTTCATATTTTACGGTCCAGGCAGGACCCGCCAGCTTCATGCCCCCGGCCTGCAGCTTAATGCCCGCAAGGCCACCCGCAATGTATAAACTGTCCAGCGCGTCCGAAATGGCTGCCGTATCCAGCGCCAGCAGGCGCGACTGAAGCGTCGGGTGAGTCGTCATTGTCGAATTATCCATGTTGTATTCTCAGGGTTTTTAAGGCGCACCAGGCGGCATATTCCGGCAGGGTTTGCGCAAGCAGTGTTCTGTTCATCGGAAACGTCATCTGATGCGCCTGACCATTCTGGTGACGAACCGTTATTATCATTTGCCCCAGATGGGCTTCGCCGATCGGAAGCTCAGAGAGCGAGGGGCTGACCGTCACATCCATCCTGACCGTCGGCTCTCCCTTTCGGGGCTGGGAACCTGCGGGCAAGTAAGCCGAGAGGTCTGCATCTGACGTATGCCAGCGGATACTGCACGCCCCCTGCAGTATTTCTCCCGCCGTTTTATTACGTTTACTCACAAGATATGGACGCAGCGCGCTGTCCAGACTTTGCCTCACCGAAAGCGGCAGAGGCCGATGTTCAGGCGTCTCAATCTGGACAATGACGTACGGGCTTTTCCATAGAAAATGGCTGTCCCAGTCCGTGGAGGTGACTAGCGCACTGACAATAGAACCGACCTCGCTCTCGCTGATACCGAGCAGCGTCCAGCTGTGCTTTTTCCTTGCAGGCCCGGTTTCCACGTTGTTTGCCAGAGTCTCTTCCAGCATCGGTAACGCCTGGGAGGGCGGCCCAGGCAGAACCACCAGTTGGCTGCCCGCCGCACATGCGCTGAACCCTGGTGCGGTACCAGAAGCGTTATCCAGAATGGAGGCGCCTTCGGGGAAACGCGCCTGAAGACGATTTGAAGGATCGTTCTTCACCCCGAACGTCACGAGACGGCTCTCGATGGTTTTCCACGTCTCTTCGTTGTGTACCAGCGGTTTGCTCAGGACCTGAGCAATCGCCTCGCGGGTTTTATCGTCAGAGGTTGGGCCAAGACCGCCGCACACCACAATGAGATCGTCCTGCCCGATACGCCCCGTCACCACCGAGCTTATCTGCGGGATATTGTCCGCGCAGGTCGCCTGAAATCTGACCTGGTACTGCGCCTTTTCAAGGCACTGACTGATAGTCT
The DNA here is from genome assembly GCF_008080435.1 of Enterobacter asburiae. GTDB lineage: Bacteria > Pseudomonadota > Gammaproteobacteria > Enterobacterales > Enterobacteriaceae > Enterobacter > Enterobacter asburiae_C. The sequence goes on from NZ_VRKN01000002.1 coordinate 28,281, forward strand.
GCTGGTTCGTGTTAAGGCATTGCCCGGATAGGAACTCATCACCAATCGCGATCACGCTGGCCGTTTTTGCGATGGCTGGCTGAACCAGGGCGTCGATTATCGCCTTTGCCATCTCCTCCGTTGTCGCCGAGCCACCTAAATCGTAGGTGGTCACCTTCCCGTCACGAACAACGCGATCGACAGCCTGCTGCAGTTTTTCCGCCTGCGCCTCAAAGCCCAGGTACTCCAGCATTAGCGCAATCGTGTAGAACATCGCACACGGATTGGCTTTTCCCTGCCCCGCCATCCCCGGCGCGCTGCCGTGTACGGGTTCAAAATAGGCTACCTCACTGCCAATATTGGCGCTGGGTGCCAGGCCAAGTCCACCCATCACGCCAGCGGCCAGATCCGACAGGATATCGCCAAACATATTTTCAGCGACAATCACGTCAAACTCGTGAGGCTTGCGTACCAGCCAGAGGGCAATCGCATCCACGTTATGAATATCTGCCCGAATGTCAGGAAAGCGCGCGGCCACTTCATGAAAAATTGTTGCCGCAAAATGACCGCTTTCGCGCATGACGTTGGGTTTATCGGCAAACGTTACGCGCGAAAAGTGGTTTTTGCGGGCATAGTCGAAGGCCGTCTGAAACAGGCGCTCCAGGCCATAGCGCGTTTGCAGACGCACTGACCATGCCGCCTCTTCCGGGCCATATTTTTCGAGGTTCGGGTGTTTAAGCCAACTGGCCACGTTCGCGCCGACACCTTTAAAATCCATTCCGGCGTACAGCCCCTCGGTATTTTCCCGGATCACACAGCAGCGGAAAGGACGTCGCTCCCCTGTTATATATTTCACCGGACGGATGTTGGCAAAGAGCCCAAGCCTCTGCCGGAGTTGAATCACCGGCGAGACGTACTCAATGCCTTTCTGCTGGAGCGCTAAAGGTAACGCCTGCTGAGCCTGCACTTTTCCCTTGCTGGTGATGGCCCCCAGCAGTACCGCATCAGCCTCCGCAATCTGATCCCAGGTACGGGCTGGCACAGGATTACCCTCGCGTTCCCAGCAGGACCAGCCTATTTCCCCAAAAGTCAGATTGATAGGGAGATCCAGCGCACCGATAACGGGTAACGCGGCGTCGCAGACTTCCTGACCAATACCGTCTCCCGGCAAAACCAGAACATTTTTTTTCATAAGGTATCGATCCATTCGTTGAGCAGCGCATTCACCGCAGCCGGATTGTCATTCCACGGGCGCATCCCCGCGCCGGGAATGCGTTTGTAATAGTGCTGGGTTCGGGGGCTGTGGGTCTGGTTTTCCCATGAGGCCAGCTGGGATTTTTCACCCACAATCGCCAGGTAGTTACCGTCATAGGCGGCAATATCCGCGCGGGCATCCATCTTTAACAGCAGCGAGAATCCGGTGAGCATTCTCTTAATCGCCGACATTTTCTCTGCATCTGGCAGGGAAAATTTCTCCCGCGGCGCAGGCTGACCTTCTGGCAGGACATAGTGATGCAGAATATCCATGGCCGAACCGAGTTCACCTTTTTCAAGTAGTGAGATGAGACGAACCAGTCGCTGCGTTAATTTCTCATCGGCAAAACCGGGGGCGCTCACGCTCATGACGCCCGTTACGCCGCGTAAACGGTGCGCCAGCAGCTGTACCAGCGTGCCTGCCATTGCAAACCCCACCAGCAGCCAGGGGCGTTTGACCTGGGCATTTAGCTTCTGGCAAAGCGCGTCAATCGCGCTCTGCGGATCGTCGTGCGTAATCAAGCTCAACGTATCAACGATCGTGACGGAAAATCCTTTCTCTTCGAGCAAGGTAACCAGCGGAGCGCAAAACGCCCCACCGTCCCAGGCAGGCATTACCGGCGCCAGTATCACTGCATCCTGTAATTTCATGCTGCCGTTCCTGTGATCACGTTATCAATAGCGCTTAAGGTTCTCTGGCTTTCTGTCGTCAGTGTCTCTTCAACCATTTTCCGGTTTTCGACACTGAGATTTTTCACCCCAAGGATCATATCCACTACGCTGCGGTAAGAGGCGTTGTAGAATTCCTTCGATACCAACTGATGCACCTGATTAAATATCCGCTCCGTGTGATAACGTTCTTTGCCTTCGTTGAAATTACACAGCGACAGCCAGGTTTCCATCGCCAGGTTGCCCGCCCCTTTTCCCATGCCGGTCAGGGAGCTATCAATAAAGGTCGCGCCGGCCTTTACGGCTTCAATGGAGTTTGCCATTGCCAGCCCCAGGTTATCGTGGGCATGGAATCCCACTTCAAGTGGGGTGGTGCATTTAAGCAGGTTGACAAGACGCGCGGCCTGCTCAGGCCGCAAGCTGCCGTTAGAGTCCGCAATGCAAATAATTTCTGCCCCGGCTTTCTCACACTGCAATACCACGTCAACAAGCGTCTTCGCGTTAATTTGGCTGGCTCGCGTAAAGTTCATACTCACGCGCAGACCGTTCTCTTTCGCTACCTCACACATTTCCAGCGCGGGTTGGGGATTATCGGTTTTGATACAGAGCCGCAGCAGCGCAACGCCACTTTTTCGCAGGCTAATAATATCTTGTCGGTTAATATTATGAGGGTGGGCAATGACAACTAATTTTGCTTCGGGTACAGCATCATGAATCGCCTGGATATAATTATCGGGAGACATTCCGGTTAAACCAATATCCGCGATGGGTTTAAACGAACCGTTTCGGTAACCTATTTCTATCCATTCAACGCCACTGCCCACCAGTGCTCGCACATGCTTAATTGCGTAGTCTACGGGGAAGCTGAAATTGTTTTGATACCCGCCATCCCTTAATGTGACATCTATATTATTAATCATTGATATTACTCTCTTTACTGGAGATAAATTCCATAAACCCATATTGACCAAAAACATACACAAGGAAACCTACAACGCAGACGCAGGCAATAATCAGCGCGGTCATGACGGGAGCATGAGCTGAGAGTTTTCCAATAAGAAAGGTTGCGAGCGCTGCGCTTCCAAGCTGTAATGCCCCCATAACGCCCGAGGCGGTTCCTGACGCATGCGGGTGCGCCGCGATGGCAGACGCCGTGCCCAACGGCAGCAGGAATCCATTACCAAAAGTCAGAATGCCGATGGAGATAATGCTGGTGAACAAAGGCACAGGGCTTAAGTACATCTGAAGCGCAAAGACGATGCCGCCGATGACAAAAATGCGATACCCACGGCGAATGGTCTCTTCAATACCCACCAGGCGAGATCTTTTTTTAGCGATAAGATTTCCCGCCACGTAGCTTACGGAAAGCAAAATATAGGTGTAGCCGATATAAAGCGGTGAAAGTCCAAGCTTACCCAGTAAAAAGGGGGACTCGACGATATAGGAAAAATAGGCTGCATAAGCAAAACAGGGAATGGCTGCATAAAACAAAAACTGCCTGTTTCTTAACACCACAAGGGTGTTGACCATGGCCGCCATCACGCTCAGCTTTTGCCTTTTTTCGGGTGGTAACGTTTCACGTAGTGCGGTGACGCATAGTCCCAGCGTCATGACAATAAACAGGGTCAAAAAGATAAAACAGGATTTCCAGCCGAAGTGCTGGGTTAAAACGCCGCCAATCATTGGCGCAATAGCCGGTGACATCCCGACAAAAGGGAATATGACAAGATAAAGCTGAGCCGAAGACTTTTTATCCATCATGTCATTAATAATAGCCCGACTGACAGTGATACCGGCGCAGGAGCCGACGCCTTGTAATAATCGTAAAATAAGCAGTTCATTAATATGGGTTGAGTAAATAACCCCGACTGTCGAAATCAACCAGATTAACAGCCCCGCAATAAGCGTTTTCTTTCTCCCCAGACTGTCGCTTAACGGTCCATACACCAGCTGCGAGAACGCAACACCAAATAAAAACAAGGCGATAGCATCCTGTATTTGCACCTCTGTCACCTTATAAAATAATTGCATTTCACTCAGTGCAGGCAAAAAGATATCGGTAGATATTAATCCGCCTACAGAGAGGCATGCAATTAATACCACCAGGGGCATAGATAGCGTTTTATTCATATTCGTATAAACCAGAAATTGGGGTAGTACGAATTTATCGAAAGCGCTTCATAATGAGAACAATAATAAACTAAACGGTCTGTTGCACATTAGTAAACGACCGTTTTCCGGTTTTGCCAGACGCGTTGAGAACAGCACTCCACTCGTCCGACGTCATCAGGAAATAAAATCAGTTTTCACTGGCCCCCTCTCGCGGTAGTCTCATAGGTTCCGTTTATATGACGGCCGCTATGTGAGTGACCTTTTCTTATACCAATAATTAAAATCAGTGCAGACAGGACAACTATGGACTCCACTCTCACCTCCACACATCCCAACGAGGAGACACCTTCGCTCAATCGTGCCCGCCGCGCAGCCCTGGGCAGCTTCGCGGGTGCCGTCGTCGACTGGTATGATTTTCTGCTTTACGGCATCACTGCCGCCCTGGTCTTTAACCGCGAGTTTTTTCCGCAGGTTAGCCCCGCGATGGGCACGCTCGCCGCGTTTGCCACTTTCGGCGTCGGCTTTCTGTTTCGCCCGCTGGGCGGTGTGATCTTCGGCCACTTCGGCGACCGCCTTGGCCGCAAGCGCATGCTGATGCTCACCGTCTGGATGATGGGGATCGCCACCGCGCTGATTGGCATTCTCCCGTCGTTTTCCGCCATTGGCTGGTGGGCGCCGGTATTGCTGGTCACCCTGCGCGCCATCCAGGGCTTCGCGGTAGGCGGCGAATGGGGCGGGGCGGCGCTGTTATCCGTTGAGAGCGCCCCGAAGAACAGGAAAGCGTTTTACAGCAGCGGCGTGCAGGTCGGATACGGCGTAGGCCTTCTGCTTTCCACCGGGCTGGTATCGTTAATCAGCCAGCTCACCACCGACGAGCAATTCCTGAGCTGGGGCTGGCGCATTCCGTTCATCTTCAGCATCGTGCTGGTCATTGCCGCGCTGTGGATCCGTAACGGGATGGAGGAGTCGGCAGAGTTCGAAAAGCAGCAGGAAAAACCGGCCACGAACAAACGGCTTCCGGTCATGGAAGCCCTCGTCCGGCACCCTGGCGCTTTTCTGAAAATTATCGCCCTGCGCCTGTGTGAACTGCTGACGATGTATATCGTCACCGCGTTTGCGTTGAACTACTCCACGCAGAACCTCGGGCTGCCGCGTGAATTGTTCCTGAATATCGGCCTGCTGGTCGGCGGGATCAGCTGCCTGACTATCCCCTGCTTTGCCTGGCTGGCGGACCGGTTTGGACGCCGTCGCGTCTATATTACCGGGGCGCTGATTGGCACCCTCAGCGCCTGGCCGTTCTTTATGGCGCTGGAGGCGCAGTCGATCTTCTGGATTGTCTTCTTCGCCATTATGCTCGCCAACATCGCTCACGACATGGTGGTCTGCGTCCAGCAGCCGATGTTTACCGAACTGTTTGGTGCAAGCTACCGCTACAGCGGCGCAGGCGTGGGATACCAGGTAGCAAGCGTGGTCGGTGGCGGATTTACGCCGTTCATTGCCGCCGCGCTGGTGACCTTCTCTGGCGGAAACTGGCACAGCGTGGCGATTTATCTGCTGGCTGGTTGCCTGCTGTCGGCGGCGACGGCGCTACTGATGAAAGAGACGAGCCACAGCTGATCTCACTTTTGTTTCACAGGCGTGTGACATACTATCGGGTAGAGTCGCACACCTGTGGAACAAGGAGACAGAGATGAATAATAAGGGCTCCAGCCTGACCCCGGCTCAGGCGCTGGAAAAACTCGACGCACTGTATGAACAGTCCGTCAACGCGCTGCGCAGCGCCATCAGCGAATATATCGAAACAGGGAAGCTTCCCGATGAAAAGGCCAGAACCGAAGGCCTTTTTGTTTATCCATCGCTCTCTGTGACCTGGGACGGCAGCGCCAGCACGACACCGAAAACCCGCGCCTACGCCCGTTTTACTCACTCCGGCTGCTACAGCACCACCGTCACCCGCCCTGCACTGTTCCGCCCGTATCTTGAAGAACAACTCACGCTGTTGTACCAGGATTACGGCGCGCACATTCACGTTGAGCCCTCACGGCATGAAATTCCGTATCCCTACGTGATTGACGGTTCGGCGTTAACGCTTGACCGCTCCATGAGCGCGGGGCTGACCCGCCATTTCCCGACAACGGAACTTTCACAGATTGGCGATGAGACGGCTGACGGGATTTATCACCCGGCAGAATTTTCTCCCCTGTCGCATTTTGATGCCCGCCGGGTCGATTTCTCCCTGGCGCGCCTGCGCCACTACACCGGTACGCCAGTCGAACATTTCCAGCCGTTCGTGCTCTTTACCAACTACACCCGCTACGTTGACGAGTTTGTCCGTTGGGGCTGCAGCCAGATCCTCGACCCGGAAAGTCCGTACATCGCGCTGTCCTGCGCGGGTGGGATCTGGATCACCGCGGAGACCGAAGCGCCCGAGCAGGCTATCTCCGACCTGGCGTGGAAAAAACACCAGATGCCCGCCTGGCACCTGATCACTGCCGACGGTCAGGGCATCACCCTGATTAACATTGGCGTTGGCCCGTCAAATGCCAAAACCATCTGCGACCATCTGGCGGTACTGCGACCGGACGTGTGGCTGATGATTGGTCACTGCGGCGGCCTGCGTGAAAGCCAGTTGATTGGCGACTACGTGCTGGCCCACGCCTATCTGCGTGATGACCACGTGCTTGATGCCGTGCTGCCGCCGGACATCCCAATCCCGAGCATCGCCGAAGTACAGCGCGCGCTGTATGACGCCACTAAAGAGGTCAGCGGCATGCCGGGTGAAGAGGTTAAACAGCGCCTGCGCACCGGTACGGTCGTCACAACGGATGACCGCAACTGGGAGCTGCGTTACTCCGCCTCCGCGCTGCGGTTCAACCTGAGCCGCGCGGTAGCGATTGATATGGAGAGCGCCACCATCGCCGCGCAGGGGTATCGCTTCCGTGTCCCTTACGGCACGCTGCTGTGCGTCTCCGATAAGCCGCTGCATGGCGAAATTAAGCTGCCGGGCCAGGCCAACCGTTTCTACGAAGGGGCTATCTCTGAGCATCTGCAGATTGGTATTCGCGCCATTGATTTGCTGCGGGCGGAAGGTGACAGGCTCCATTCCCGTAAGCTGCGCACCTTCAACGAGCCGCCGTTCCGCTAATAACGATAAGGAAAAACAATGTCCAGCACATCACCACTCTCTGCCCTGCGCCACTGGCTTGAGGCCAGCCATCTCGACGGGATGATCGTCCCGCGTGCGGATGCCTGGCAGAGCGAATACTGCGCGCCCTGTGACGAAAAGCTGGCCTGGCTGACGGGATTTGACGGTTCGGCCGGTGTGGCGCTGGTGCTGAAAAACAAAGCACTGCTGTTCGTCGACGGGCGCTATCAGGTTCAGGCTCGCATTCAGGTCAATATGGATGAGGTTGAGATCCACCACCTGCATAACGAGCCGCTGGCAGAATGGCTTACAGAAAACGTTGAGGCCGGGACACGCATCGGTTTTGACGCGCTGCTGATGACCAACTCGGAGTTTGAACAACTGTCGGCCACACCGTGCGAGCTGGTGCCTCTGAAGGCCTCGCCGTTTGACACCTTATGGACTGACCGCCCTGCCGCACCGGCGGGGCTTATCCGTGAAATGCCGGTTGAACACAGTGGCGAACGTAGCGCGGACAAACGTCAACGTGTCGCCGCCGTGCTGGCCGCAAACAATGCCGATTATCTCGCCGTTACCCTGCCGGATAACATCGCCTGGCTGTTAAACGTCCGTGGCGCGGATATCCCATACAGCCCGGTACCGCTCTCCTTTGCCCTGCTTAGTCGTGACGGTCACGTTGAGTGGTTTGTTAACGACAATAAGCTCAGCGCCCTGCCTGACGATGTGCGCAATGCGTTCACCATTGCGCCGCAGGATACCTTTATTGAACGCTGCCAGCAGATTGCTGCAGGTAAACGGGTGATGATTGATGCCGATTCCGCGCCGGTGGCCCTGCGCTTCGCCATTGAGCCACGAGGAGAAATTGTCTGGCGGACCGACCCCATCACCCTGATAAAAGCGACTAAAAACCCGGTCGAGCTGGCAGGTTATCGCGAGTGTCATCACCAGGACGGGGCCGCGTGGGTCAACTTCCTCGCCTGGCTGAGCCGTGAAGTGCCGCTGCGTGAGGCGGCAGGACAACCGATCACTGAACTGGACGCGCAGGCGCAGCAGCTTGCGTTCCGTAAACAGCAGCCTGGGTTTATCGAACAAAGTTTTGCGACCATCTCCGCTTCCTCCAGCAATGCGGCGATGTGCCACTATCATTCGAGCGAGGCCAGCAATAAGCCCATCGGGCATGACCATTTTTACCTGAACGATTCCGGCGGTCAGTATGTCAATGGCACTACCGATGCCACGCGCACGCTGGCGTGGGGTAAAGTCGATCAGCAGCAGCGCCTGCACTACACTGCCGTGCTGAAAGGCTTTCTGTCGCTCATTACTCTGCAGTTCCCTTCCGGGACTCAGGGGCATCAGTTGGATGCTTTTGCGCGTCGCCCGCTGTGGGAAATGGGGCTGGATTACGATCACGGCACGGGACACGGCGTGGGGCACCAGCTGCTGATCCATGAGAATCCGCATCGCATCGCCAAAAAGGTCAACCCGTGGCCGCTGGTGGCGGGCAATATCATGACTATCGAGCCGGGCTACTATCTGGGCGATAGCCACGGTATTCGTATTGAAAACCAGGTGGAGATTGTGGAGAGCCGTCCGGGGTTCTGCAGATTTGCCTCGCTGACGCTGATCCCGATTGATTTAAGTCAGGTTGAGCTGCATCTGCTGAGCGAGCAGGAAAAGCAGTGGCTGGATGCGTATCACCGGCTGGTACGCGAGGCGCTCTCACCTCTGGTGAACAGCGATGCGCGTCCGTGGCTGGTTGAGGCGACGGCACCGATTTGTGTGTAATTTCGTGCGGTCTGGTGCCCTCACCCCACCCCTCTCCCACGGGAGAGGGTGCAAACACTAAAAACGGCAACCTTGTTGCCGTTTTGCATTTACCTTTCGCAGAAAGGCAAAAAGCCTGCTTTAAAAGCAGGCTTTTTAAATTTGGCTCCTCTGACTGGACTCGAACCAGTGACATACGGATTAACAGTCCGCCGTTCTACCGACTGAACTACAGAGGAATCGTGTGAACGGGGCGCATATTATCGGTGCTCCCCCGGGATGTCAAAGGCAGAATGCATATTTCCGATCGTTTGCCGAATTATTCTCCACTTCGCACACTTGTCAGGCATTTTTTCGCGGATATTTCCACAGCCAGCGCCCGCTGACCATCCGCCAGTAGAACAGCGCGCCCCGTACAGCCCAGTCGAAGAACATCCCCAGCCAGACGCCGACCACACCCCATCCGAGCATCACCCCGAGCGTATACCCCGCGACAACGCGACATCCCCACATGCCGAGCATCGATACCCACATCGCAAAACGAGCATCGCGCGCCCCTTTCAGCCCGGCGGGCAATACCCATGAGGCCGCCCAGATGGGCATAAAGGCCGCGTTGAGCCAGATGAGGATCTTAACAACCTCTTTAACGTCGTCTTCGTGTGTATAGAACGAGGCCATCAGCCCGGCAAACGGCGCAGTTCCCCAGGCGATCAGCGTCAGTCCAATGGTCGACAGCCAGAAGACGTGCCGCAGCTGCCGCTCCGCCTGCCCTATCTGCCCTTTCCCGAGCCGTTTACCCGTGATAATGGTCGATGCCGAACCCAGCGCGTTACCCGGCAGGTTAATCAGCGAGGCAATAGAAAAGGCGATAAAGTTACCGGCGATAACGTCGGTCCCCATCCCGGCGACAAACATCTGCGTGAGCAGCTTCCCGCCGTTGAACAACACCGATTCAATGCTCGCGGGAATACCGATCCCCATCACTTCCCAGATAATGGCGAAATTAAAGGGCCGGAAATAGCTTTTCAGCGTTAGACGCAGCGAGGGGGTGATCCCCGCCATCAGCACCCCGATGATGGCAACTGCACCGATATAGCGTGAAATGGTTAACCCCAGTCCCGCACCGACGAACCCCAGCCCTTCCCAGGAGAACACGCCGTAGATCAGCACGCTGCTGATAATGATATTCAGGATATTCATCCCGCCGTTGATCAGAAGCGGAATTTTGGTGTTGCCCGCCCCGCGCAGCGCACCGCTGCCAATCAGCGCAATAGCCGCTGCCGGATAGCTTAAGACGGTCATTTCCAGGTAGGTCAGCGCCAGGTCTTTAACCTCGTTCGTGGCCTCCCCGGCGACAAAATCGATAATCTCTTTACCAAAATAGTGGATCACCGCCGCCAGAACGATCGAAAAAATGGTCATGATCATCAGCGACTGGCGGGCCGCCTCGCGTGCACGTTTGGGGTCAAGCTTGCCGAGGCTAAAGGCCACCACAACCGTCGTGCCGAGGTCTATGGCGGCAAAGAACGAGATCACCACCATGTTAAAGCTGTCCGCCAGCCCAACCCCAGCCATTGCCTCTTTTCCCAGCCAGCTCACCAGGAAGGTGCTCAGGACCCCCATCAGCAGAACGCAGGTATTTTCCAGGAAGATAGGCACAGCAAGAGGGGTGATTTCACGCCAGAACAGAACACGATAGCTTTTACGTTTTGCATACCATGGCGTGCGCGTTATCGCCTGGCGTAAGGAGGCAGTGACGTTCAAAATGGACCTTAGCGAGAAAAGTTGAAACTCCATTTCAAATGATGGGGGACAAATGCTCATCCTGCAAAGTATTTTCCGGAAAAAGATGTGTGGATTTACAACAAACTGACGACAGAATCAGCAATCAGTCGATTTTCCCTAAGATCAGGTTTGACAAAACTTTTTTCGCCGCTAAGATAAGCCTCCACAACGATTCCTCTGTAGTTCAGTCGGTAGAACGGCGGACTGTTAATCCGTATGTCACTGGTTCGAGTCCAGTCAGAGGAGCCAAATTTAAAAAGCCTGCTTTTAAAGCAGGCTTTTTGCTTTGCGGATGAGAGATAATGAACGCTCTGTTTGTCTACGGCACGCTGCGCCCGGGCCACTCTAATGCGCATATTCTTGAAAACATTGGCGGCGAATGGCTGGCCGGTTCCGTATCCGGCACGTTTTACGAACGCGGCTGGGGCGCTGCGGCGGACTTCCCGGGGATTGTGCTCCACCCTGATGGACCCCGTGTCGAAGGCTATCTGTTTATCTCTGATAACCTTGCCGCACACTGGCAAATGCTGGATGAATTTGAAGACGGCTACGATCGGGTTGAGGTCACGGTGACCACCCTTGAAGGTAAGCAGGTTAAGGCCTGGATTTATCAGCTACAGCCGCGTTCTGCGTCATAAAAAAAGGCTCTCTGTCACCAGAGAGCCTTTTTCACTATTCGCTGCGATTATTCGCTTTTTGCTTCGCCGTTTTTGATTTCGCCCATCACTTTCAGCTTCTTGGAGATGTCGCGACGCTCTTTAGACAGCTCAGCGTTTTTGATGATGTAGTCATCAACGCGGTCTTCATAGTCGCTCTTCATGCTGGCGATGATGCCCTGAATAGCTTCAACGCTCATACCTGGCTTGATGTAGTCGCTCAGGTTGTCGAGCAGCAGAACACGTTTCTGGTTGTCACGGATCTTCTTCTCTACGTCCTGGATTTCACGCTGCAGTTTGTTTTTGCGGCGGAACAGGCGGACGAATTCCAGAACATCCTGGAACGAAGGCTTGGTAGTTTCCATTTTTACACCCCTGATAATGTGAGATTCGGATTCGTTAAAGCAACCGTTGTAACAGACAGCGGCTGCGAATGACAATGAGTATATCGTTTAAAGCTATCATAACCCCAATTACTGCTGAATCGAAGCAGCAGCCGTCACATACGCCTTTTATTTGCGCAGCGCCCGGCAAATAAGGTGCGATAACAGCTCAAGCTGCCGCGCCAGTTCCATGCTCAGCCAGACATAGCCATGAATAGGCGTTTCCGCTACGTTATCGCTCTGGCGTTCATTGATTAACTGCTTCAGCTCCGCGACGATCTCATTCAGTCGCTCGCTGTTGGCCAGTATCGGCTGCGGGTTGCCTTCATAGAGCGCATGGGCGATGGTCAACAACGTTTGCTGCGTCATCTGCTGGGTCTCTTTGAGAGTCTGCGCGTTAAGCATCAACAGATGGCTGGGACGCGAGGCCCAGTGGGCGTTGATTTGCAGTTCAAGCATGCAGACCAGATTGCGGCTTACCGTCTGGATGGCTTCGAAAATCGCTTTCTGAATATGGGTTTCTTTGCTGGCGGGCGTGATCAGGCCGCGCATCTTGACCACGTCGTTGAGGATCGTTTGCAGATGCTTTTCCAGCCGGGGACGCTCAACCAGATTAGGGGAAAAACCGGCCTGATAGACGCGGTTAAAGGCGGTGACGTAGTTAGCCATCTGAATACGCCAGTGCAGAAAAGCACGCTGTGGCCAGATACCGGTGAAAAGCATGGCCAGCAGTGACCCCAGGATGACATCCCCGCTTCGCCACAGCGCCGTGGTCATATCCCCGGCGGGCGCACCGACCACCACTGCAAGGGTGATACCAATCAGCAGCGCCTGATAAGGCCGTTTGCCTAACGCCAGCCAGCCGCACAGGAACATGGCGGCACCGCACCACGCCAGCATCACGGGAAATGAGATGAGCTCCAGCTTCAGGGCAATAAGCCCAAGGGCCGAGCCTAATACGGTCCCGCCAATGCGCTCGAAGGCGCGCGGAACAACGTTCCCCCAAAACGAGATGGGCCCCATCACCACCACCAGCGTGATAAGCGGCCACGTCCCTTCCGGAACATCCAGCAAACGGACCAGTACAAACGTCAACACGAACGCCAGCGCGATGCGACACCCGTGCACCACGCGGTAATGTTTGTACAACCGAATTTCAAAAGGGGTTAATGATTTGTCGGGACGCACACCCGCTCTCCAGCTACACGGCAAATCACAATTGTACTGTGTTTTCAGCCGGGCGGATCGCTCCCGGCTGAAAAACCCTTCATTTAGCAGGCTTAAGCCATTTTATGCTCTACCGCGATATACATTTCGATATCCCAGTAGCCGTCCGCATTGCCGTCATTGAGATAGCGCTCGAAGCAGGGTTTGAGCGCCATCTGGTACTTATGATCCTGAAGCAGGGAATTAAAGAACTGATACCATGGGGTTGCGAAGTCGTAGTTTTCCACGCGCGCCGTCGACACGGCATAATCCCCGGCTGCGATTTCCGTCATCATGACGCCTTCGCTGTTTTCCGGGATAACGAAATCATCCGGTACCGTAACGGCCGTATCACAGCGCAGTTTTTCTGCCGGGACCTCATCCGGGTTATCGTAGTAGACCGCAACCCACTCCAGCGGCTCAATGTGGCGCCCGTCCACCCACATCACCAGCTGTTCAAAGCCCTGTTTTACCGTTTGTTCCCACGGTCCGACCAAATGAAAACCGGCAATCTTACGTTTCTGTTGCTGCTTAATGCTGTAGTCCATGCTGCCTCCATTTATTACTGTATATACATACACTATAAAGCGGATTCTGAGCGTTCAGCAAACGTGAAGTGTTTATTATGTGAGCAGACTCGCAACCCTGCCAGTCTGCTCATCTGCAGTTAGAGCGTGTGGTGCAGATAATCACTCATGCGAGAGAACAGGCCGCCTTTATCAACGGCTTCCAGCGTCACCAGCGGCCAGTGCGCCACCACTTTGTCGCGGTCATAGAGCTGGATCTCCCCGACCCGCTGATGCGCGGCAATCGGTGCTTCCAGCTCTTTTTTATCCAGAACGTATTTGGCTTTGATGTTGGGCACTTCCGCCTTCGGCAGGGCCAGCCAGAAGTCCTGGTCGGTGCCCAGTTTCACCTGCTCCTTATCGCCGTACCAGATACGCTCTGTCCCCACTTTTTTACCGTTATGCAGGATCTGCACCGTATCGAAATTCTGTTGTCCCCAGTGCAGCAGTTTTCGGGCCTGGTCCTCACGCCCTTTCGGGCTGTCCGCCCCCATGACCACCGCGATTAAACGGCGCTGGCCGTCAACGGCGGAAGCAATCAGGTTAAAACCCGCCCCCGAGGTATGTCCCGTTTTAAGGCCGTCGACGTTCATGGTTTTATCCCACAGCAGGCCGTTACGGTTTTGCTGGGTGATCCCGTTCCAGGTCAGGCTCTTTTCGCTGTACATATGATAAAACTCAGGCTCGCCGTGGATGATGGCCCGGGAGAGTACGGCCAGGTCATAGGCCGAGCTGTGCTGGCCCGGCGCGTCCAGCCCGTGGACAGTTTCAAAGTGCGTATCGCGCAGGTTCAGCTTTTGCACGTAGTCGTTCATCATCTTCACAAACTGCGGCTGACCGCCCGCCACGTGATCGGCCAGCGCCACGCAGGCGTCGTTGCCGGAATCGACAATCAGGCCGCGGCTTAAGTCACGCACGGAGACGCGATCGCCCTCTTTCAGGAACATGAGCGACGAGCCGTCAAAAACCGGGTTACCTTTTGCCCAGGCATCACGTCCTACGGTGACAATGTCGTCCGGCGTAATGTGGTGGCTATCAATAGCCCGATCAACCACATATCCCGTCATCAGCTTGGTCAGGCTCGCCGGATTACGTTGTTGATGTTCGTTGCCCGCCGTTATGATCTGACCAGTCGTGTAATCCATCAACACCCAGGAGCCAGCCTGAATGACCGGAGGCTGCGGCGAAAAATCCAGTGGTTCGGCCGCAAAAGCAGATGAGACACTCGAAGCGAGTAAAGAAACAGCAATAAACAGACGGCGTTTCAACGGTATATCCTCAGGTCATTAAAAATCGATGACCTTTTTACGGGAGTTCTGATGTCGTTACCTGGCTTAATTGCAAAAAAATGTGACAGAACGCAGATTTTTCTCTGAAGCTGGCGCGCAAATTTGCGCCACGGCGGTGCTTTTTATTCGGTCTGAACCGCACGATCGTTTACCATAGTGACGTCATTTTTTAACAGGATGGTATTACTGGTGTCTGACTCTGCCGCTCGCCCGACTTTTTTATTTCATGACTACGAAACCTTTGGTACGCACCCGGCGCTGGACCGACCGGCGCAGTTTGCCGCCATCCGTACCGACGACGAATTCAACATCATTGGCGAGCCTGAGGTCTTTTACTGCAAACCGGCTGATGACTACCTGCCGCAGCCCGGCGCGGTCATGGTCACCGGGATCACCCCTCAGGAAGCGCGGGAGAAAGGCGTTAACGAGGCAGAATTCGCCCGACGCATCCACGATCTGTTTACCGTCCCCAATACCTGCGTGGTCGGTTACAACAACATCCGTTTCGATGACGAAGTGACGCGCAACATCTTCTATCGCAACTTCTACGATCCCTATGCCTGGAGCTGGCAGAACCGCAATTCACGCTGGGATTTGCTCGACATCATGCGCGCCTGTTATGCCCTGCGTCCTGAAGGCATTAACTGGCCGGAAAATGAGGAAGGGCTGACAAGCTTCCGGCTGGAACACCTGACGCGCGCCAACGGCATCGAGCACAGCAATGCCCATGACGCGATGGCGGACGTCTATGCCACCATTGCCATGGCGAAGCTGGTGAAAAGCGCGCAACCCCGGCTGTTTGAGTATCTGCTGAGCCACCGCAGTAAACAGAAGTTGACCACGCTTATTGATGTGCCGCAGATGAAGCCGCTGGTGCATATTTCCGGCATGTTTGGTGCCTGGCGCGGCAATACCAGCTGGGTCGCCCCGCTGGCGTGGCATCCTGACAACCGTAATGCGGTCATTATGGTGGATTTGGCAGGCGATATTTCGCCGCTGCTGGAGCTCGACAGCGATACCCTGCGCGAACGGCTTTATACCCCGAAAAATGAACTCGGGGATCTGCCTGCGGTGCCGGTCAAACTGGTGCATATCAATAAATGTCCGGTCCTGGCGCAGGCGAATACGCTGCGCCCGGAAGATGCGGACAGACTGGGCATAAACCGGCAGCACTGCCTCGATAACCTGAAAGTGCTGCGTGATAACCCGCAGGTGCGCGAGAAAGTGGTCGCTATCTTTGCCGAGGCTGAGCCGTTCGTGCCGTCCGAAAACGTGGATGCTCAGCTCTATAACGGTTTCTTCGGCGATGCCGATCGCGCGGCGATGAATATCGTTCTGCAAACCGAGCCGCGTAACTTACCAGCGCTGGATATCACCTTCGCCGATAAACGCATCGAAAAGCTGATGTTTAATTACCGCGCGCGTAACTACCCCGGCACGCTGGACGAGGCAGAGCAGGATCGCTGGCTGCAGCATCGTCGCAATGTCTTCACCCAGGAGTTCCTTAATAGCTATGCCCAGGAGCTGGAAATGCTTTATGGCCAGTATGAAGGGAATGCTGAGAAACAGGCTCTGTTGAAATCCCTGTTCCAGTACGCGCAAGAGATAGTCTGAGTGATAGGTATAAAAAAGCCGGAGGCGATGTCTCCGGCTTTTTTTGCCCGGTGGCGCTTCGCTTACGCGGGCCTACGGGTTTTGTGGGTCGGGTAAGGCGTAGCCGCCACCCGACACAGTATTACGCGACGTCTTCGTACTGAGGAACCGGGTTACGGAAACTCTTCGTGACGCAGGCCAGGTAAACCAAACCAATAGCACCCCAGATCAGACCCAGAACCATAGAGCTCTCTTCCAGGTTAATCCACAGCGCGCCCACGGTCAGGGCACCACACACTGGCAGCACCAGATAGTTGAAGTGGTCTTTCAGCGTTTTGTTGCGCTTCTCACGGATCCAGAACTGTGAGATCACGGAGAGGTTCACGAAGGTGAACGCCACCAGCGCACCGAAGTTAATCAGCGCGGTCGCCGTCACCAGGTCGAATTTAATCGCCAGCAGGGCAATAGCGCCAACCAGCAGCACGTTCCACGCCGGAGTACGCCATTTCGGATGAACGTAGCCGAAGAAACGGGTCGGGAATACGCCGTCACGGCCCATCACGTACATCAGACGAGAAACACCCGCGTGTGCCGCCATGCCGGATGCCAGTACGGTCACGCTGGAGAAGATCAGTACGCCCCACTGGAAGGTTTTACCCGCAACATACAGCATGATTTCAGGCTGTGATGCATCCGGATCTTTGAAACGAGAGATGTCCGGGAAGTACAGCTGCAGGAAGTAGGAAGCCCCGATAAAGATCAGGCCGCCAATCAGCGCTGTCAGGAAAATCGCTTTAGGGATCACGCGCTCAGCATCTTTAGTCTCTTCTGACAGAGAAGAGATACCGTCAAAGCCCAGGAACGAGAAGCACAGAATCGTCGCACCGGTAATCATCGGCACAACGTGTGCACCTTCAGACCAGAATGGACGCGTGCTGGTCAGCGTACCTGCACCTTCACCGTGAGAAACACCGTAGATGATCAGGCCAACGATAACCGCCACAATGCCCATCTGCAGAATAACAATCAGGGTGTTAAAGTTCGCCACGGTCTTGATGCTGCGCAGGTTAGAGATGGTCATAAAGGCCACCAGCGCGACAACGAAGATCCACGATGGAACAGAAGGCACCAGCGCTTCGAAGTAAATTTTTGCCAGCAGAATGTTGATCATCGGCATGAACAGATAGTCCAGCAGAGATGACCAGCCCACCATAAAGCCAACCGCCGGGCTGATGGATTTCTGAGCATAGGTGTACGCGGAGCCTGCAGACGGGAAACGGCGAACCAGTTTACCGTAGCTCAGCGCAGTAAAGAGAATGGCGACCAGCGCAAAGGCGTACGCCGTGGCAACGTGACCGTCTGTGAGGCCTGATACGATACCGAATGTATCGAACAGCGTCATCGGTTGCATATAGGCGAGGCCCATCATAACAACCGGAATCAACGTAAGCGTTTTACGTAATTCCACGCGAGAGGTGTTTGGAGTTGCGTTATGCGACATAGTTATTCTCCTTTACGGTGATAACCGCCACGTAAGCGAAAAATTGCCCCATTTCTTTCTTCCTCAGCGACAACAACTGTCGGATTTTAGTAAATATCTATCCGGTACGAAGCCCGGCCTCTTGGTTTTTAGTTTCGTTTCGTACATGCAAAAAAAAATAACCGACGCCTTTTATATCGTCGATTATTCATTTGGTTGCAGCGGCGGCATTTTGCCCCACATCGGATACAAAAGGCAATACTTTGCAACGCCCGGTCCGTTTTTCTTTTTTCTAACTGGCTGATTTCTGGACGCCGGGCTGAGAGTAAACGGCGGCGATAGCACTATTTGCTAAAATTTCGTCCCGCCACCAGGCGCTGGCCAGCCCGGCAGTTTGTTCGTTCCAGCCTACCCACACCGAATCATTACTGCTTTGAGCAAGTACCTGTTTTTCAACAAGCGCACCGCTGTCAATAAACCGCTGCGCCAGATAGCGGGGTAAATAGCCGCAGCCCAGGCCACTTATTTGCAGTTCCAGCTTGGTTTTAAAGTCGAAAACGGTAATGGCCTCCTGCTCATCAAGCAGCTGGGAGGAAACCGAACATTCCGGACGAGAGCTGTCACCGACCACTATGGCGCGGTAGCCTTTAATCACGCGACGGTTAATGGGCTCTGGTTCCTGAGCCAGGGGATGATGAGGCGCCACGGCAAACACCTGCTCCAGCACGCCCAGACGGGCAAAACCAAACTCACTCAACTGGGGAGGCTCATGGAGTGCACCGACAAAAATATCCGCCCTGCCCTGCGTTAAGGCATCCCAGGAGCCCCCCAGCACGCCATTTATAAAGATAAGCCGGGTCACGCTGTGGTGTTGATAAAAGGCTTCAATCAGCGGCGTCAGGAGAGAAAACGGAAAGGTATCATCCACGCCAATAACCAGCTCGTTTTCCCACCCCTGATGGAGTTTTACGGCCTGTTTTTCGAGTTCACGAACGGTATGGAGGACTTCGCGGCCTTTTTCCAGCAGCATCTGTCCGGTACGGGTAAAACGGGCGCGATGCCCGGAGCGATCGAGGATCTGGATATTAAGATCGCTTTCCAGTTTTTGAACGGTATAGCTCAACGCAGATGGGGTTTTGTAGAGCTTTGCCGACGCAGCGGCAAAGCTCCCCTCTTTTTCCAGTGCATCCAGAATAATAAGAACATCCAGTAGCGGTTTCATGCTCGCCCCCTTCTGGTGTGCGATCGTCTCCGCTGCGGGTCTTATTCCATGGGCATCACCAGCGGATCGGGATACTGATACTCAAACCCCAGCTCATGACAAATGCGATTGCCATCAACAATTTTGCCTTTACTTTCATCCTTTGCCTCACCAAAAACCGGCGGAGCCAGGCCCAGCTGACGTGCCATCAGCGGGTAAAACGTGCTGCGCGCCGGATGAGACGGTGCACATATATTATAGATGTGTCCACCTTTCGGAGCCTGTAAGAGTAGCTCAATCGCGCCAACAACGTCGTCAAGATGTACAAGATTGACGACATGCTGGCCGTCTGGCGCAGATTTACCGGCAAAAAAGCGTCCCGGATGGCGGTCAGGGCCCACCAGCCCCGCCAGACGCACGATATCGACCTGCGTGCCGGGAAGATGATGCAGCCAGTCTTCCAGCTCTTTCAGGACCTTACCGCTCGCCGTAACGGGACGGCGCTCGGAACTCTCTTTCACCACACCCTCAACCTCGCCATAGACCGACGTCGAGCTGGTAAAAATGATGCGCGGAACATGGTGCGCCAGCGCGCTGTCGACGATCTCCTGCATCGCCTGCAGATAAAACGACTCGCCCGGGCCACTGCGCCGCGCGGGGAGTGTGATCACCAGCGCATCGACGTTCATCAGCGTGTCCAGATCGTCAGCATCACACACCAGCTCCGGTTCAAGACGCAGTTCAACGCCATCAATACCACACATGCGCGCTGCCTCTACCCCATCCGCCGTGGTTTTGCTCCCGGTCACCTGCCAGCCTTTCGCGGCCAATGACATCGCCAGCGGCATTCCCAGCCATCCTAAACCGACAATCGCAACCTTTTTCATGCGAATTCTCCTGACTCTCACTCGTCTTTCATAAGGCTACGCCAGCCCGGCAGAACACACAATTCATAGCATCAATATGAAATGAATTAATGATCAAAAAAAGCCCTTGCAATATGTCGTACAACTGGTTTAGGTTAAAAGACATCAAATGAATAAGCATTCATCGAGAATTTATATGACACGCGTTCAATTTAAACACCACCATCATCACCATCATCCTGACTAGTCTTTCAGGCGATGTGTGCTGGAAGACGTTTGGATCTTCCAGTGGTGCATGAACGCATGAAAAAGCCCCCGGAAGATCTTCTTCCGGGGGCTTTTTTTTGGATCGAATTCAGACAGATTAAAACAGGTTAACGAGGAATAAAGAATGTTAGATAACTCACGCTTACGCATAGCTATTCAAAAATCAGGCCGTTTGAGCGACGATTCACGCGAACTGCTGGCCCGCTGCGGGATTAAAATTAACCTGCACACCCAGCGCCTGATTGCTCTGGCTGAAAACATGCCCATCGACATTCTGCGCGTGCGTGATGACGATATTCCCGGCCTGGTCATGGATGGCGTCGTTGACCTCGGCATCATCGGTGAAAACGTGCTGGAAGAAGAGCTGCTGACCCGCCGCGCGCAGGGCGAAGATCCGCGTTACTTCACCCTGCGTCGTCTGGACTTCGGCGGCTGCCGCCTGTCGCTGGCAACGCCGGTTGATGAAGCCTGGGACGGCCCGGCTGCACTGAATGGCAAACGTATCGCCACCTCTTACCCTCACCTGTTAAAGCGTTATCTCGACCAGAAAGGCGTGCAGTTTAAATCCTGCCTGCTGAACGGCTCTGTTGAAGTGGCGCCGCGAGCGGGTCTGGCGGACGCCATCTGTGACCTCGTCTCTACCGGCGCGACGCTGGAAGCGAACGGTCTGCGCGAAGTGGAAGTGATCTACCGCTCTAAAGCGTGCCTGATTCAGCGCGACGGCGACATGGCCGATGCCAAGCAGCAGCTGATCGATAAACTGCTGACCCGTATTCAGGGTGTGATTCAGGCGCGTGAGTCCAAATACATCATGATGCACGCCCCAACCGAGCGTCTGGATGAAGTGATTGCCCTGCTGCCGGGCGCTGAGCGCCCAACCATCCTGCCGCTGGCGGGCGATCAGCAGCGCGTGGCAATGCACATGGTGAGCAGCGAAACCCTGTTCTGGGAAACTATGGAAAAACTGAAGGCGCTGGGCGCAAGCTCCATCCTGGTGCTGCCTATTGAGAAGATGATGGAGTAATTGCCATGAGCTTTAACACAATCATCGACTGGAATAACTGTAGCGACGCACAGCAGCGCGAACTGCTGATGCGCCCGGCAATTTCCGCCTCAGAAAGCATCTCACGCATCGTGGCGGAGATCCTGGATAACGTCAAAGCCCGTGGCGATGACGCGCTGCGTGAATACAGTGCAAAATTTGATAAGACGGAAGTCGGCGCATTACAGGTTACCGGGCAGGAAATCATTGATGCCAGTAATCGTTTGGGTGACGACATCAAGCAGGCGATGGCCGTCGCGGTGAAAAACATTGATACCTTCCACACCGCGCAAAAGCTGCAGACCGTGGATGTCGAAACCCTGCCCGGCGTGCGTTGCCAGCAGGTGACCCGTCCGGTCGCGTCTGTGGGGCTTTATATTCCAGGTGGGTCAGCCCCACTGTTTTCCACCGTCCTGATGCTTGCCACCCCGGCGCGTATCGCCGGTTGTCAGAAAGTGGTGCTTTGCTCACCGCCACCGATTGCCGACGAGATCCTTTATGCGGCGAAGCTGTGTGGCGTGCAGGCGGTATATAAAGTGGGCGGCGCGCAGGCGATTTCAGCCCTGGCGTTCGGCACGGAATCCATTCCGAAGGTCGACAAAATTTTTGGCCCGGGCAATGCGTATGTGACCGAAGCCAAGCGCCAGGTCAGCCAGCGTCTGGACGGCGCGGCCATCGATATGCCTGCCGGCCCGTCTGAAGTGCTGGTGATTGCCGACAGCGGCGCAACGCCGGACTTCGTAGCCTCCGACCTGCTTTCTCAGGCGGAACACGGCCCGGACTCGCAGGTCATCCTGCTGACGCCGGATGCCGATATGGCGAAACGCGTGGGCGAAGCCGTTGAGCGTCAGCTTGCCGACCTGCCCCGCGCCGACACGGCACGCCAGGCGTTAGCTGCCAGCCGCCTGATTGTGACGCGCGATCTGGATCAGTGCATTGCTATCTCCAACCAGTACGGCCCGGAGCACCTGATTATTCAGACCCGCAGCGCGCGCGATCTGGTCGACAGCATCACCAGCGCGGGCTCGGTGTTCCTCGGCGACTGGTCACCGGAATCCGCGGGCGATTACGCCTCCGGCACCAACCACGTACTGCCCACGTATGGCTACACCTCTACCTGTTCCAGCCTGGGCCTGGCGGATTTCCAGAAACGCATGACCGTGCAGGAACTCTCCCGCGAAGGGTTTGCGTCACTGGCTTCTACTATTGAAACGCTGGCTGCCGCCGAGCGACTGACCGCCCACAAAAATGCCGTTACGCTGCGCGTTGCAGCCCTGAAGGAGCAAGCATGAACATTGAAGAATTAGCCCGCGAAAATGTCCGTCGCCTGACGCCTTACCAGTCTGCGCGTCGTCTGGGCGGCAAAGGGGATGTCTGGCTGAACGCCAACGAATTCCCGACGGCGGTGCAGTTTGAGCTGTCGCAGCAAACGCTGAACCGCTATCCGGAGTGTCAGCCCAAAGCGGTGATTGAAAACTACGCGCAGTACGCGGAAGTGAAGCCGGAGCAGGTGCTGGTCAGCCGCGGCGCGGATGAGGGCATTGAACTGCTGATCCGCGCCTTCTGCGAGCCGGGCAAAGATGCGGTGATGTACTGCCAGCCTACCTACGGCATGTACAGCGTCAGCGCAGAAACCTTCGGCGTAACGTGCCGCAACGTGCAGGCGCTGGACAACTGGCAGCTCGATTTGCAGGGCATTGCTGACAATCTCGATGGCGTAAAAGTCGTGTTTGTCTGCAGCCCGAACAACCCGACCGGACAGATTATCAACCCGCAGGATATCCGCTCCTTGCTGGAGATGACGCGCGGTAAAGCCCTTGTTGTGGCCGACGAAGCCTATATCGAGTTCTGCCCACAGGCGACGCTGGCAGGCTGGCTGGAAGAGTATCCGCACCTGGTCGTGCTGCGTACGCTGTCGAAAGCCTTTGCCCTCGCGGGTCTGCGCTGCGGATTCACCCTGGCGAATAAAGAGGTCATCGACCTGCTGCTGAAAGTGATCGCCCCGTACCCGCTCTCGACGCCGGTTGCCGATATCGCAGCACAGGCGCTGACGCCTCAGGGGATCAACGCGATGCGCGAACGCGTAGCGCAAATCCTGGAGGAACGTCTTTATCTGGTGACCGCCCTGAAGGATATTCCTTGCGTGGAGCAGGTGTTCGACTCCGAAACCAACTACATCCTGGTGCGCTTCACTGCCTCCAGCGCCGTATTTAAATCTTTGTGGGATCAGGGCATTATCTTACGAGACCAGAATAAACAACCTTCTCTGAGCGGATGCCTGCGCATTACCGTAGGCACCCGTGCAGAGAGCCAGCGCGTGATTGACGCCCTGAAAGCGGAGAAAGTATGACCCAGAAGATCCTTTTCATCGATCGTGACGGCACCCTTATTTCGGAGCCACCAGCCGATTTTCAGGTCGATCGATTCGACAAGCTGGCTTTTGAACCGGACGTGATCCCGGTGCTGCTTAATCTGCAAAAAGCGGGCTTTAAGCTGGTGATGATCACCAACCAGGACGGTCTGGGTACCGACAGCTTCCCGCAGGCGGACTTTGACGGCCCGCATAATCTGATGATGCAGGTGCTGACCTCTCAGGGCGTGGTGTTTGATGAAGTGCTGATTTGCCCGCACATGCCGGCCGATGCGTGTGACTGCCGTAAGCCAAAGGTGAAGCTGGTTGAGCGCTATCTGGCTGAAGATGCGCTGGATAAAACCAACAGCTATGTCATCGGCGATCGCATCACCGATATTACGCTGGCGGAAAACATGGGCATCGCGGGGCTCCGCTACGACCGCAACAACCTTAACTGGGCGAAGATTGGCGAGCAGCTGACAAAACGTGACCGCTATTCGCACGTTGAGCGCAACACAAAAGAGACGCAGATTGATGTGAAGGTCTGGCTGGACCGTGAAGGCGGCAGCAAGATCCACACCGGCGTCGGTTTCTTCGACCACATGCTGGACCAGATTGCCACCCACGGCGGTTTCCGCATGGAAATTACGGTAAAAGGCGATCTCTACATTGACGATCACCACACCGTGGAAGATACCGGCCTGGCGCTGGGCGAAGCCCTGAAGCTGGCGCTCGGTGATAAGCGCGGTATCAATCGTTTTGGCTTCGTTCTGCCAATGGACGAGTGTCTGGCGCGCTGCGCAATGGACATCTCCGGTCGTCCGCACCTGGAATATAAAGCCGATTTCACCTATCAGCGCGTGGGCGATCTCAGTACCGAAATGGTAGAGCACTTCTTCCGCTCATTGTCCTACACCATGGGCCTGACGCTGCACCTGAAGACCAAAGGCAAGAACGACCACCATCGCGTGGAGAGTCTCTTCAAAGCCTTTGGCCGTACCCTTCGCCAGGCGATTCGCGTGGAAGGTGACGCCCTGCCCTCGTCGAAAGGAGTGCTGTAATGAACGTGGTGATTCTGGATACCGGATGCGCCAACCTGAACTCCGTAAAATCGGCCATTGCGCGCCACGGCTATGAGCCGGTGGTGAGCCGTGACCCGGACGTGGTGCTGCGCGCTGACAAACTCTTTTTACCGGGCGTGGGAACCGCACAGGCTGCTATGGATCAGATTCGCGAACGCGAGCTGGTCGATCTGATCAAAGCCTGTACCCAGCCGGTGCTGGGCATTTGCCTTGGCATGCAGATCCTTGGCCGCCGCAGCGAAGAGAGCAACGGCGTTGACCTGCTGGGCATTATTGACGAAGACGTGCCGAAAATGACCGACCACGGCCTGCCTCTGCCACATATGGGGTGGAACCGCGTTTACGCCAAAGCGGGCGACCGGCTGTTTCGCGGCATTGAAGACGGTGCGTATTTTTACTTCGTGCACAGCTACGCCATGCCGGTGAACGCTAACACTATTGCCCAGTGCAACTACGGCGAGGCGTTTACCGCAGCAGTACAGAAAGATAATTTTTACGGCGTGCAGTTTCACCCGGAACGCTCTGGCGCCGCAGGCGCTCAGCTGCTGAAAAACTTCCTGGAGATGTGATGATTATTCCCGCTTTAGATTTAATTGACGGCACGGTTGTTCGTCTCCATCAGGGTGATTACAGCCAGCAGCACGACTACGGTAACGATCCGCTGCCGCGTCTGCAGGATTATGCTGCCCAGGGTGCTCAGGTGCTGCATCTGGTGGATTTGACGGGCGCTAAAGATCCGGCGAAGCGCCAGATCCCGCTGCTGAAAAAACTGGTTGCCGGCGTTGATGTCCCCGTACAGGTCGGCGGCGGCGTGCGTACGGAAGATGACGTTGCGGCGCTGCTGGACGCTGGCGTGGCCCGCGTGGTGGTGGGTTCAACCGCCGTGAAAGATCCTGAGACAGTGAAAGGCTGGTTCCGTCGCTTTGGTGCCGATGCCCTGGTGCTGGCGCTGGACGTGCGTATTGACGAACAGGGTAATAAGCAGGTGGCCGTTAGCGGCTGGCAGGAAAACTCCGGCGTGACGCTGGAAGAGCTGGTCGATATCTATCTTCCCGTCGGCCTGAAGCACGTGTTATGCACGGACATCTCCCGCGACGGAACGCTCGCGGGCTCCAACGTCTCGCTGTATGAAGAGGTCTGTGCGCGTTATCCGCAGGTAGCGTTCCAGTCTTCTGGCGGTATCGGTGATATAGACGACGTGGCCGCGCTGCGCGGTACCGGTGTGCAGGGCGTAATTGTGGGCCGGGCCCTGCTGGAAGGTAAATTTACTGTGACGGAGGCGATTCAATGCTGGCAAAACGGATAATTCCTTGCCTGGACGTACGTAACGGCCAGGTCGTGAAAGGCGTGCAGTTCCGCAACCACGAGATCATTGGCGACATCGTCCCGCTGGCAAAACGCTATGCCGATGAAGGCGCAGACGAGCTGGTCTTTTATGATATCACCGCTTCCAGCGATGGCCGCGTGGTCGATAAAAGCTGGGTGGCACGCGTGGCGGAAGTGATCGACATTCCATTCTGCGTGGCGGGCGGGATTAAGTCCGCTGACGACGCCGCCAAAATTCTCTCTTTTGGTGCCGACAAGATTTCCATCAACTCCCCTGCCCTGGCCGACCCGGAGCTGATCACCCGCCTGGCCGATCGCTTTGGCGTGCAGTGTATTGTGGTTGGGATCGACACCTGGTTTGACGCCGCGACGGGCAAGTACCACGTCAACCAGTACACCGGAGATGAAAGCCGCACGCGCGTGACGCAGTGGGAAACGCTCGACTGGGTGCAGGACGTGCAGAAGCGTGGTGCGGGCGAGATTGTCCTCAACATGATGAACCAGGACGGCGTGCGTAACGGGTATGACCTTGAGCAGTTGAAAAAAGTTCGTGCGGTCTGTCACGTTCCGCTGATTGCCTCCGGCGGCGCGGGCACCATGGAACACTTCCTCGAAGCCTTCCGCGACGCCAACGTGGACGGTGCGCTGGCCGCTTCCGTGTTCCACAAACAGATTATTAATATTGGTGAGTTAAAAACGTACCTGGCCGACCAGGGCGTGGAGATCAGGGTATGTTAACAGAGCAACAACAGGCGCAGCTGGACTGGGAAAAAACTGACGGATTACTGCCGGTGATTGTCCAGCATGCCGTCTCAGGCGAAGTGCTGATGCTGGGGTATATGAACCAGGACGCGCTGGCGAAAACAATCGACAGCGGCAAAGTGACCTTCTACTCCCGCACGAAACAGCGTCTGTGGACCAAAGGCGAAACCTCAGGCCATTTCCTGAATGTAGTGAGCATTACGCCAGACTGCGATAACGATACCCTGCTGGTGCTGGCAAACCCGATTGGGCCGACGTGCCACAAGGGCACCAGCAGCTGCTTCGGCGAGGCAAGCCACCAGTGGTTGTTCCTGTATCAACTGGAGCAACTGCTGGCAGAGCGTAAAACGGCTGACCCTGAGAGTTCCTATACCGCGAAGCTGTACGCCAGCGGAACCAAGCGCATCGCACAGAAGGTAGGTGAAGAAGGCGTTGAGACGGCGCTGGCCGCAACCGTGCATGACCGCGAGGAACTGACGAATGAAGCGTCTGATTTAATGTATCACCTGCTGGTGCTGCTGCAGGATCAAGAGCTGGATTTGACGGCGGTGATTGAAAATCTACGTAAACGTCACAAATAAAAAAACCGGGGGTAATCCCCGGTTTTTTTTAATCTGCAAATCAGGCTTTTGGTTTGTAGTTGCGTAACGCGTTGCGGCCCAGCAGGACGCCAGAACCGACCATCGCACCAAGCAACACGGCAAGAACCAGAATAACAGCTTTTTTCGGGCTGTCGCGACGGACTGGCAGATCCGGTTTCATGACATAACGATAGACGTGGATAGTGTCCGGATTTACGTTCAGGTTTTGGATATCCAGCAAGTTTTGCCTGGTCTGATAGTATGCAGCAGAAAAGACCAGTGGACGAGATGCTTCGTTTTCAATCATCGACTTCAGCCCCTCGCTTCCCAGCAGGAACATCGTTTCCTGCGTCACATCCTGGGTTTGCTGAATCTGCGGCGAAGTGATTTTAGCCGCTTCAGCATTCTTCAGCGCCTCAGCAATCTGTTTGATACGCAGATCCTTCTGCTCCTGAGCAACCTTCTCCTGGTTTTGCAGGGAGTCATTCAGAGTTTTTATCTGCTCCTTGATATTGTCCTTGAGGTCGACGGCAAGCTCTTTTCCCGTTTGCTCATCAACCTGCTGAATGTACTGTGCCAGCTGTTTTTGAGCTGCTTCTGCGGATGTACTGGTATAGGAAACACTTAATGGCAATGCTTCCCCTTTTACAGCAGGTTCAATCGTCAGTTTTTCAGGTTCTTCCTGATTTTCAAGTGCCTGTGCCAATGCAGAGAAGGAAGAATTAAAACGACCAATAACACGTGTTTGAACATCAACCATCGTTGGTGCAGCACTGCCATAGAGGATATTCAATGCATTGGAATAGGTCGCAATTTGAGCTACATCAGGTTGTGCAATAATCGCGCTTGAGGTCCATTTTTCCTTTGCAACCGATAAATAACCAATTGCCAGGGCGATAGAAACAACAACAAAGGCTGCTATCACCCACTTCCCACGCCACAGCTGCAGCACTAAATCAAGTAAATCAATTTGCTCAGGGTCATTGCTTCGGCTGACCTGGCTATTGTTGTTTTGCGTCATACAATCCCTAACATATGAAAAAGGGCAAACATAATTTTGTTTGTATAGTTTATCCATTACTGGCGATTTTTCTATAAGAATCCGATGAGTAATATCGGAAAGATGGGTTATGTAACTGACATCCTTCGCGCTATCATAGACGTCATGTGATGCGCTATGGCATCTGTAAGAATAAGGTTTATGAGGGAAACTATGAAATTTTTGGTCACGGGCGCTGCAGGTTTTATCGGTGCGAATGTCAGTAAACGCCTCCTTGAGGCCGGTCATCAGGTTGTTGGTATCGATAACCTCAATGAATACTACGATGTCAACCTGAAGCTGGCACGCCTGGAACTGTTAAAATCTGAGAGTTTCACCTTCCACAAGCTGGAATTAGCTGACCGGGAAGGTATGGCCACGCTTTTCGCCAGTGAGAAGTTTGATCGTGTGATTCATCTGGCCGCGCAGGCGGGTGTACGTTACTCTCTTGAAAACCCTCACGCGTATGCGGATGCCAACCTTATCGGCCATCTCAACGTGCTGGAAGGCTGCCGCCATAATAACGTTCAGCATCTTCTGTATGCCTCATCCAGCTCCGTATATGGCCTCAACCGCAAGATGCCCTTCTCGACTGACGATTCCGTGGATCACCCGGTCTCACTCTATGCTGCGACCAAAAAAGCCAATGAGCTCATGGCGCATACCTACTCGCATCTCTACAATCTGCCGACCACCGGCCTGCGCTTCTTCACCGTGTACGGTCCGTGGGGACGCCCGGACATGGCCCTGTTTAAGTTTACTAAGGCAATGATTGAAGGCAAAAGCATTGATGTCTATAACTACGGTAAGATGAAGCGCGACTTCACGTATATTGATGATATCGCTGAAGCCATTATTCGTCTGCAGGATGTTATTCCCCAGTCTGACACAACCTGGACCGTTGAGACCGGCTCCCCGGCGGCCAGCTCAGCGCCTTACCGGGTTTACAACATCGGCAACAGTTCGCCAGTAGAACTGATGGATTACATCACCGCCCTGGAAGACGCCCTGGGTAAAAAAGCAGAGAAAAACATGCTGCCTCTCCAGCCAGGCGATGTTCTGGAAACCAGTGCCGATACCCAGGCGCTTTATGAGGTTATCGGATTCAAACCGCAAACCTCGGTTAAAGACGGGGTGAAGAACTTCGTTGACTGGTACCGCGATTTCTATAAGGTCTGAAAATAAAAAACCCGGCAACTCAGCCGGGTTTTTTACAGGATAAAGCAGAGAATCAGTCGCTACCAAACAGATCGCGGGTATAAACCTTATCCGCCACGTCAGCCAGCTCTTCCGCCATGCGGTTTGAAATGATGACATCGGCTTCTTTCTTAAAAGCGTCCAGATCGCGGATCACCCGTGAATTGAAGAACTGATCGTCCGGCATGGCTGGCTCATAGATGACAACCTCAACCCCTTTCGCCTTGATGCGCTTCATGATCCCCTGAATGGATGAGGCGCGGAAATTATCGGAGCCGCTCTTCATGATCAGACGGTACACGCCGACCACTTTCGGTTGACGCGCAAGGATGGAATCGGAGATGAAATCTTTACGTGTACGGTTAGCGTCAACAATCGCCGAAATGAGGTTATTCGGCACAGCCTGATAGTTTGCCAGCAGTTGTTTAGTGTCTTTTGGCAGGCAATAACCACCGTAGCCAAATGACGGGTTGTTATAGTGGTTTCCAATGCGCGGGTCGAGACACACCCCTTCAATAATCTGGCGGGTATTCAATCCAAGACTCTCAGCGTAGCTGTCCAGCTCATTGAAATAAGCCACTCGCATTGCCAGGTAGGTATTCGCGAAGAGCTTAATCGCCTCAGCTTCGGTGGAGTCGGTAAACAGCACCTGAATATCTTTCTTCAGCGCTCCTTCTTGCAGCAATGCAGCAAAACGTTCAGCACGCTCAGAGCGTTCGCCAATAACGATTCGCGAAGGATGCAGGTTATCGTAAAGTGCTCTCCCCTCACGCAGGAATTCCGGCGAGAAGAAGATATTATCAATACCGAACTTTTCTTTTATGGATTTGGTAAAACCGACAGGAATGGTCGATTTAATGACCATCACCGCATCAGGGTTGATCGCGATAACGTCTTTTATCACCGCTTCTACAGTTGAGGTGTTGAAGTAGTTGGTTTTAGGATCGTAGTCAGTAGGCGTCGCAATGATGACGTAATCCGCATTGCGGTATGCATCTTCTTTATCAGTCGTGGCGCGGAAATTCAGCGGTTTATTGCTGAGATAGTCCTGGATTTCTTTATCCACAATCGGCGATTTTTTCTGATTGAGCATATCCACTTTGGCCTGCACGATATCCAGCGCAACCACTTCATGATTCTGAGCAATCAAAATGCCGTTAGAAAGACCGACATACCCTGTTCCGGAGATTGTTATTTTCATTCGCTAATGACTTCTGTGAGTTAACTGTACTGATGGCCGCCAGACCATCGCGATAAACATAACTGTTGGGCTTTGTACCTCCTGGCAAACTGAACTGTCAAGGCAAACCAGGAGTAATCACTAAGAGCGGAGCGAGATTCAGACTACTTCGAATAACAGGCGACACTTTTTGCATAAAAAAACCCGGAGACAGGCTCCGGGTTGCGATGACAGCGAGTAAGTTAACTTATTCCATCCATTCGGTATGGAACACGCCTTCTTTATCGGTGCGTTTGTAAGTATGCGCACCAAAGTAGTCACGCTGTGCCTGAATCAGGTTAGCAGGCAGAACCGCCGCACGGTAGCTGTCGTAGTAGGCTACTGCAGCAGAGAAGGTCGGAACCGGGATACCGTTCTGGACAGCGTAGGCAACCACGTCACGCAGCGCCTGCTGATATTCGTCCGCAATTTTCTTGAAGTACGGTGCCAGCAGCAGGTTAGCGATACCGGCGTTTTCAGCATAGGCATCGGTGATTTTCTGCAGGAACTGCGCACGAATGATGCAACCCGCGCGGAAGATCTTCGCGATTTCACCGTAGTTCAGATCCCAGTTGTTCTCGTCTGACGCCGCACGCAGCTGAGAGAAGCCCTGCGCGTAAGAAACGATTTTACCCAGGTACAGTGCACGACGCACTTTTTCAACGAATTCGGCTTTATCACCTGCTGGTTTAGCCTGTGGGCCAGACAGCACTTTAGACGCCGCGACGCGCTGCTCTTTCAGGGAAGAGATGTAACGCGCGAAAACAGATTCGGTGATCAGAGACAACGGTTCGCCCAGATCCAGAGAGCTCTGGCTGGTCCATTTACCGGTACCTTTGTTCGCAGCTTCATCCAGAATCACATCAACCAAGTATTTACCCTCTTCATCTTTTTTCGTGAAGATATCTTTGGTGATGTCGATCAGGTAGCTGTTGAGCTCGCCTTTGTTCCACTCGGTAAAGGTTTCAGCCAACTCTTCGTTAGAGAGGTTCAGGCCGCCTTTCAGCAGGGAGTAAGCTTCAGCAATCAGCTGCATGTCGCCGTATTCGATACCGTTGTGCACCATTTTCACATAGTGACCTGCACCGTCCGCACCGATATAGGTTACGCAAGGCTCACCATCTTCAGCCACGGCTGCGATTTTGGTCAGGATAGGTGCAACCAGTTCGTATGCATCTTTCTGGCCGCCAGGCATGATGGATGGGCCTTTCAGAGCGCCCTCTTCACCACCGGAAACACCGGTACCGATGAAGTTGAAGCCTTCTGCGGACAGCTCACGATTACGACGGATGGTGTCCTGGAAGAAGGTGTTACCGCCATCAATGATGATGTCACCTTTTTCGAGGTAAGGCTTCAGGGAGTCGATAGCTGCATCGGTACCTGCGCCCGCTTTCACCATTAACAGGATACGACGAGGCGTTTCCAGAGACTCAACGAACTCTTTCACCGTATAGAAAGGAACCAGTTTCTTGCCTGGGTTCTCGGCAATGACTTCTTCGGTCTTATCACGGGAGCGGTTGAAAACGGAGACGGTATAACCACGGCTTTCGATGTTGAGCGCCAGGTTGCGCCCCATCACTGCCATACCGACAACGCCGATCTGTTGCTTGGACATTACATACTCCTGTCAGGTGTGGTCACTGTCGGGTACCCCGACAGATATAATTTTCAAGAATCTTAACTCATAAATCAGGGTCAGAGGTAGGCATTTGTGGCCTTGATCACCCAAGACTACACAAAACTGGATGTAATTTAATCCTTATAAAATATACAGGTATAATTTATATTTAATAGAATAAATTACGAGATTAAATTAAAATTTAATTATTTATTATGCTTTTTACTAATTGCTTTTTGATAAAGTTCAACAGTTTTATTGTACATCGCATTGAATGAAAAACTTTTCAGGAAAAATTCATTTCCTGACTTGCCAAATTCAGCACGTAAAGAGCAATCGTTTATTAAATCAGCCAACCTGTTTTTAATGGCGTCAACATCTGCGCGAGGAACAAGGTACCCCGTTTTACCATCAATGACAGATTCCGAAACACCACCAACATCTGAAGCTAAAACAGGTAAGCCTGCACGCATAGCCTCGAGAATACTGATAGGGAACCCTTCCCAATTAGAAATCAACAGGAAAATATCGCTATCTGCCAGTAAGGAATCGACATCTAAACGTTCGCCTGTGAAGACTACATTATCGCTTATTCCAAGATCCTGTGAAAGCTGCTTCATCTCGTCTAATTTGGGCCCTTTACCTACCAGCGTCAATGCCCAGTTTCTCGTCTCTAATAAACTCAGAGCCTTCAATAAGCTTTCATGATCTTTTTGTTCTGAAAAGCGAGCAACAGAAATTAACTTTACTACTGCATTATTATGATAAACATGAGGAGTAGTTTTTTTTAATGGAACACCATTATGGATTACTGTTTGTTGATTGGCAGAAGCGACGTTATGTTCGATAGCTAGTTGTTTATCTTGAGCAGACACCGTAATTATTTCATCTGTGACTTTGCTGAATAACCGTTCAATAATAATGTACAAACGCCGCTTACTATCATTAACACCATTTGCAAAGGACCAACCGTGTACGGTAAAAACAACAGGTATATTCAGGAAAAGTGCAGCCAATCTTCCTACAATGCCGGCTTTAGAAGAATGAAGTGCAATGACATCCGGAGAAAATTCTTTGATAATTTTGCGCGTGATTAGCGCGCATTTAATATCTTTATAAGGCGAAATCTCCCTTACAAGTTCAGGGATAATGTGAACTTTCACATTCATCGCGCGAAGCTCATCAACTAGAGCGCCTTGCTCTCCAACTATTAACTCTACTTGATGATTATCATTTACCAAAGCAGATGTCATATCTCGCAAATGAGTCTGAGCCCCACCGATTTCATTCGCGCGTGTAATAATGTAAAGAATTTTCATGGTTTTTGAAACAGTCCGATAAGTATATCGTCACTAACGCTCATCAATTTGCAACGAGACAATGACAGTTGTTACTAATTTCTTTTGAATGGCCCGAATCTGCCTGAAACCCCATCACAAATACCGTAAAATATCATTATTAGCGTTTTCTTTTTTTCTTTATTTAGGATTAAAGATATTGCTGCACGGGCAAAGTTCAGGAAAACCTCTCGAATTTTATAGCCTACAGGAATATAAGACTTTCTGATCATAAAGAAGCTATTTCTTACGAGAAAATAACGTCGCATAGGACTATGAACAGATATTTTACGCCCTAATAAATTCAGCCTTGAATCACCAATCGTATGAGCCATAGAGGCTTGATTAGTCATTGCCACGCGATACCCAACTTTTTTAGCGCGCAATGCCCACTCAACATCAATATAATCCACAAACAATGCTTCTTCCATCTTACCTACTTTCTTATAAACGTCAGAAGAAAAGAAAGAGCCAGATGCAATAACGTAAGTTACGTCCGTTATTTCCTGTATCGGCGTTCGTTTAATAAATGGGCCGATATAATTAGTGCCCCAATAAAATTCGTTTGTGTGCGGATCATAAAAAGAAGGACCAAGAATACCGACATTATATTGAGTGTACACTTTACTCATGGCGCTGATAAAATTAGCACCTAGCACACTGTCCTGATCAAGCAGAAGTAAATAGTTGGCACCGCGAGATAAGGAATTTTCAATACCAATATTTTGTGCATGCGAAAGTCCCATATTTACGGGTAAACTAATCAAAACAAAATTAAATCTGTTAGCTAAATCTTTCACATCATCAAAATTTTGAGATCCGTTATCCACAATAACAGCATCATCTATCTGGTCCTGCAAAGACAGAAACTGTTTTTCTAAACAAAGAATATCAGGATTGAATGTTACAGTTACAGAACTAATCACGATTTACCACCAATCAATTTATTTATATTTTTCAACAGTTTCTTTCACCGCTTCCAAATAACCATGACCATATTTTTTATCAGGCTCAAGATAAGTACCTTCAGCCCATTCATTCCATGCATTTATAAATAGATAAGGAACATTTGCAGTCATAGACTTTTTATAAAGCTTGTCGAAATTATTCTTAAATACTTGCGGATCACTTCCTTTCATAACCAATGATTTAGTCTTTTTCCTTGGAGTATTATCCCAGTCAACAAATGCCCCAGAATAATGTGTTTCACTGAAATCTTTTTCAAGTATTTTATCCCAGATTGATTGATAGGATAATAACTGCTCCACGTAATTGGTTTTTAATTTTTCATTAGAAATACGTTTTATCCTTCCAACGACTTTTCGTACTAGCGGCTTAATTTTCCCCATATTATGTTCAAAAGTACACATGGGTTCAAAATTCAATTCTGCATCAAAATCTAACTGGCGATGATCTTGAGCGAATGAAGTAAGTGTTGATACGAAATGTATATCGCCGAACGACGTATCTTTTGCCAGTTTTCGCCAATACTGAATCCACTCGTTGCACTTCTCAAAGCTAGCAGAGCGGTATAACAGAAAAACAGGTTTTCCATTGTGCTTAATGTATCTTTCGTCTTCGAAAAATGGTTTGAGATAATTAAAATGATTTAACCAATCTGATTCGTCCCCATAACTCTGGGGCATGATGACATCTCGATGACTACCATCCCAACTACGAGTCCATGGCTCGTTAGCCCATGAAAAAAGGAATGGAAGATCTATATCTTTGTTCTCTAATAATAGTTCAGCTGGTTTATCCAATAAACGCTTACCATTAAACCAATAATGATAAAAACAAAAACCATCAATATGATATTTTTTTGCCAGCTCCGATTGCCATTTTAATGTTTCGGCTTCTAGCAAATCATAATAATAGTCGTTCAAAGGTTCTCTAGGTTGATAATGGTTTCTAAAAAGAGGCGTTGCTTTTTTGACATTAACCCATTCAGTGAATCCTTTCCCCCACCACTTATTATTTTCTTCAATCTCATGAAACTGTGGAAGATAAAATGCTAACGTTTTCAAAAATTACTCCTTATATTTCTATAACACATTACAATAAAATGAACAGATAACGAGATCAGGAAATAATCCCAAAAAAAGGATAACTGCACCGGTAAAAACTGATGAGAAAAGAAAATAACAACCAAGGCAAAAAGTGAGTTGAAGTTCAGGAATGAGTTTTGATGAAAGAACAACTTATGATTTTTTGACAAAATATATCCATACAATAAACTCAGCAAAGCTAATCCTATGCTACCAAAATATAAAAACGGCAATAATAATGATGTATAAAAAGCATTGAAATAACCAGCATTCCCGAGTAGAACAAAGTCCTGCACTTTTGTAAAGAAAGCACTTTGGTCATAAAACTTTGCCCCAAGTATGCCTAAAAATGAAAATGGACTCGAAAGTTCATATAATGTATCAATTTCACCGCTATCAATCGCATGCGTAAAAAGTGAGTAACCAGCAATAGCATAATTACGAGTATTAATTAGACTTTGGCTTAAATCACTATCCCCTCTAAAAGCAAATATTGCTAATAGCAAGATCAGAAACACGGCAAGAGCAAAAACCACCTTCTTTAAGGTCATTTTGCTATCATAACAATATAATATTACTATTGCAGCCAAAACTGGGGCAAAAACATAATATCTGGAAATCAAAATACTTTCTTTCCCTATCAACATTAAAAATGAGAAGAAAAAGATAGCAGATTTATTATTATTAATCTTCAAGTACAAACCATAGCTGATACCAAAAAGTGGAACTAACGTTGCAAATACAAATAAGTAGGCAGCAAAGGCACCATAATATTCTTTTATCGATTGATCTTTAAATAAACTATCTCTATATTCTGCGAAAGAAATACCGCCTGATATAATATCTTTAAAGAGGAAAGAAAGATAAATCAATATAACTAAGTTGATTGCAAGTAGAATTTTTATCTGAAATGTAAAATTAACTATCGGTTGATTTTTTATTGTTCCATCTGAATGATGATGATTTGTCGTCCTGTTGCCTATATAGCAACCTAAGAAAAAGTACAAATAGGCAACAATTAAAATCATCAACCCGGAATCAAAGGTGATATATAGACTATTTTGAGAAAGCCATAACACTAATGAAACGACAATATAGAGACATAGATAACCAGCTGGGTTTCTGGGCCTGCATTTAATCATTTTGATATTTTTCCGCTATTAAAACTAGCCAAAACAAAAATAGCAGAAACAATTATTTCTGTAATGATAACACTGATAGTCACACCGTATGTTGGAGTTATATGCATTAATATAACAGAAACTATAATATGCATGAAACTAACAGCCAGATATGTTTTTCTGACAATTTTTGTTAAATTATTAGGTATCAACCACCACTGTCCATATACAACACCGATTGAAACAATTAATGGTAGAGGAGACATCATCAGTAATATCATAGATGACACGCGATATTCCGCGCTATAATAATAAAGAGATACTGGATAGCCTATGGCCGCCATTGAGATCGATATTAGCAAGCCAAATGCCATAAATTTCTTGCCATATAAGTTCAAAATTTCCTTGAGCTTTTTTCCATCATTAATCAATGAACTTACTCTTGGGAACATTGCTTGCTGAACGGGACTCATTAAACCTTGCGCAGCAGTTCGGATTTTATCTGCTGCTGAAAAATATCCTGCTAATGCCGGACCACCAAAATATCCAATAATCAATATATTTAAAGTTGTATAGAAACTAATAGTTATATTAGATACAAAAAGGTCAAATCCTTTAGACAAAACTAAATAAATTTCTTGCATTGAAATTTTTGTTAGTTTTGCCAACTTTTGTTTTTTTATAAAAATACAAGCCAAAATTCCTGAGACAAACATTCCTGATGATTGACTAATAACAGCCATATTCATATCATCACTTGTTTTCACTAAAAGGAAAATTAGCAGTAGAGATATACATTTTGCGATGGTTGTACATATTGCAATACCCTGCATTTTTTCAATACCTTGAAATAACCATACAGGAAATAAAACCGTACCAATTACAGAAATCATGCCTAAGAGGATCAGATGTGAGTATATATCTGAACCATTAATCATCACATATAAAGAAAAAATGCATGACACAACCAATAACAATAATAACTTGGCAGCAGTCACTGCTGTATAAATAGAGTTAATTTTAGATTGTTTATTTTTATTGACTGATATTAACAACGTCGCACTAAAGTTAAAGCCATAATCAACAAAAATTATAATATACTGTATCCATGCTTGAACCATAGCGACAACGCCAAAATTCTCAGCACCTAAGACACGCATTAAATAGGGAAGAGTTAATAAAGGGAATAAATAGTTTGATGCCTGCACAAAAAATAGCAATATAATGTTTTTTTTCACTGGTACAATACACTCAGTTATGTGAAAAAAGCCTGTATGCTATTTACAGGCCCAAGCATAAATTAATAATCTGAATCTCTGAAAGCTTTACCAGCAAGATCTTTGGAAGATAAACTTGGCAAACAATCGTGACTGATTGGCCATTCAATGCTCAGATCACTATCTGACCATAAGATTGAACGCTCATGCTGAGGAGAATAATAGTTAGTTGTTTTATATACAAATTCTGCAACATCGCTCAATACAAAAAATCCATGAGCGAATCCTTCAGGAATCCATAACTGTTTCTTGTTCTCAGCAGAAAGATATACTCCAACCCATTTTCCATAATGTTTTGAGTCTTTCCGAATATCGACAGCAACATCAAAAACCTCACCTACAACACAACGCACTAATTTACCTTGAGCATATGGTTGAAGCTGGTAGTGCAAACCGCGAAGTACATTCTTGCTAGATTTGGAGTGATTATCCTGAATGAAATTAACTTCTTTACCTACAGCTTCGTTGAACATTCGCTGATTGAAACTTTCCATGAAGAAACCACGATCGTCTCCGAATACCTTTGGTTCAAATATTAATACATCGGGGATTTCAGTCTTAATAATGTTCATCTGTTAATAACCTTTAATCATTTTCAACAAATACTGTCCATATTGGTTTTTTGATAACGGAGCAGCGAGTTTTTTAACCTGCTCAGCATCAATAAACCCTTTTCGGTAGGCAATTTCTTCAGGACAAGCAACTTTTAATCCTTGACGCTCTTCGATGGTTGCAATGAAGTTACTCGCTTCGATCAGGCTCTGATGAGTTCCTGTATCAAGCCAGGCAAAGCCACGGCCCATCATAGCAACGGAAAGCTTTCCTTGTTCCATGTAAATACGGTTAATATCAGTGATTTCCAGCTCACCACGCGTAGACGGTTTTAAATTTTTCGCCATCTCAACGACACTGTTATCGTAGAAATAGAGACCCGTCACCGCATAATTACTCTTCGGCTTCAGCGGTTTTTCTTCGAGGCTGATGGCGGTGCCATTTTTATCAAATTCGACAACGCCGTAACGCTCAGGATCATTCACATGATAGGCAAATACTGTTGCTCCATTTTCTTTATTTACGGCAGTATCCATCAATTTCGGAAGGTCATGACCATAAAAAATGTTATCTCCCAATACCAGGGCACAATCATCGTTACCAATGAATTCTTCACCAATAATGAAAGCCTGCGCAAGCCCATCCGGACTTGGCTGAACTTTGTATTGTAGATTCAGCCCCCACTGGCTTCCATCACCCAGCAGTTGTTCGAAACGCGGTGTATCCTGTGGAGTACTAATAATTAAAATATCTCGAATACCTGCCAGCATCAGCGTAGACAGCGGATAGTAAATCATCGGCTTATCATAAATTGGCAATAATTGTTTACTAACAGCCATTGTCACTGGATACAGGCGAGTACCAGAACCACCCGCCAGAATAATACCTTTACGCGTTTTCATTTCATCATCTCTATATTCATGAGATGCCCATTCTCAGGCATCCTGATCATTATTAAATCGCTGTTGCTGTGAACCATTCAGTCAGCATGCGCTTAACCCCCGCGTCCCATTGCGGCAGTACAAGGTTGAAATTCTGCTGGAACTTTAAGGTATTCAGGCGGGAGTTTGCCGGACGTTTTGCAGCTGTCGGGTACGCGCTGGTTGGCACCCCATGAAGCTGGGTTAATGCCAGTTCCATTCCTGCTTTACGCGCTTCTTCAAATACCAGCGAGGCATAGTCATACCAGGTTGTCGTGCCACTGGCAACCAGATGATAAGTTCCTGCCACCTCAGGTTTATCCAGGGCAACCCGAATAGCATGAGCCGTGCAGTCTGCTAATAATTCAGCGCCTGTAGGTGCGCCAAATTGATCGTTAATAACAGAAAGCTCCGAACGCTCTTTTGCCAGTCGCAGCATAGTACGCGCAAAGTTATTCCCTTTACCGGCATAAACCCAGCTCGTCCTGAAGATCAAATGGCGTGCACAATTTTCACTTAACGCTTTTTCACCAGCTAATTTGGTCTCACCATAAACATTGAGTGGTGCTGTGGCATCCGTTTCCAGCCAAGGAGTATTTCCATTACCTGGGAAGACGTAATCTGTAGAGTAGTGAACAACCCAGGCCCCCAACTTTTGGGCCTCTTTAGCAATCGCCTCTACACTCGTGGCATTCAATAACTGAGCAAATTCTGGCTCTGACTCAGCCTTATCGACTGCTGTGTGCGCAGCCGCGTTAACGATCACGTCAGGCTTTATAAGACGCACAGTTTCTGCAATGCCTTCAGGGTTACTGAAATCACCGCAATACTCCTTCGAGTGGACGTCAACAGCAATCAAATTACCCAGCGGTGCAAGAGCACGTTGTAACTCCCAACCCACCTGACCGGTTTTACCGAACAGAAGAATATTCATTAGGCACGATCCCCATAGTTTTCTTCAATCCAGGATTTGTAGCTGCCATTTTTCACGTTCTCTACCCATTGAGTGTTCGCCAGGTACCATTCTACGGTTTTGCGAATGCCACTTTCGAAAGTTTCCTGAGGCTTCCAGCCCAGTTCCTGACCAATTTTCTCTGCGTCAATCGCGTAGCGTCGGTCGTGACCCGGACGGTCAGCCACATAGGTTATCTGGTCGCGATAGGAGCCTTCCTTCGGAACAATTTCATCCAACAGGGAACAGATGGTATTTACCACATCAAGATTTTGTTTTTCATTGTGGCCGCCGATGTTGTAGGTTTCACCAATCTTGCCTTGCGTCACCACGGTATACAACGCGCGTGCGTGATCTTCAACGTACAGCCAGTCGCGGATCTGGTCACCTTTACCGTAAACCGGAAGGGCTTTTCCATCCAGCGCATTAAGGATTACCAGCGGGATAAGTTTTTCCGGGAAGTGGTAAGGACCGTAGTTATTAGAACAGTTAGTTACAACGGTAGGGAAACCGTAGGTGCGTAACCATGCGCGGACCAAATGGTCGCTGGACGCTTTAGAAGCAGAGTATGGACTGCTTGGAGCATAGGCGGTTTTTTCAGTAAACAGCGGCAGTGCAGAACCCTTTGCAACTTCATCCGGGTGCGGTAGATCGCCATAGACTTCATCTGTAGAGATATGGTGAAAACGGAATGACGCTTTTTTATCAGCACTTAACTCAGACCAGTACTTGCGGCTTGCTTCAAGCAGAACATAGGTGCCAACAATATTAGTCTCGATAAAAGCTGCAGGGCCGGTAATCGAGCGATCAACGTGGCTCTCGGCGGCCAGATGCATTACGGCATCCGGCTGGTGTTCTGCAAAAATACGCGCCATCGCGTCGTTGTCGCAGATATCGGCATGTTCAAAATGATAGCGATCGCTCTGCGCAACGTCAGACAGAGATTCAAGATTCCCTGCATAAGTCAGTTTATCGACGTTAATAACAGAATCTTGCGTATCATTAATAATGTGTCGTACCACTGCAGACCCAATAAAGCCTGCTCCACCAGTGACCAGAATTTTCACGTTTATTTCGCTCTTAAGTTTCAGAAACAATCTATTACATACCGACGCCCTGGTGACTTTCGATAAGCTCCAGGGCTGAGAAAACGACAATCAGCTATTTTAACTTACTTTTTCATTCCAGAGTAAATCGCAGATACCGTCGGTTGGATTGAACGCTGCAGGTGCCTGCAACAGTATCTCACGCACGCGTTCGTAGTCGAACTCACAGCAGGCGTTGTCGAGGTCGTGGAGAATAATGCTCATCTCACTCCATGGCAACATCACTTCATTAGCGGTCCTGATACGTGGGTGCTGTGTTGTAGATACATTGTCGCCGATAAGCAACTCTTCATACAGTTTCTCACCCGGACGCAGACCCGTTGTTTTTATCGCAATATCGCCATAAGGATTTTTATCATCACGAACGGTAAGCCCTTGCAAGGTAATCATGCGATGTGCAAGATCGATGATCTTGACGGGTTCCCCCATATCCAGAACAAAAACATCACCGCCCGTACCCATGGCTCCCGCCTGTATTACCAACTGCGCCGCTTCAGGGATCGTCATAAAGTAACGTGTAATATTCTCATGGGTCAGCGTCACAGGACCACCCGCAGCTATCTGTTTTTCAAACAACGGCACAACAGAACCCGACGAACCTAATACGTTGCCGAAGCGAACCATACTGAAGCAAGTTTTGCTGGATTCCTTCGCCAGCGCCTGCAGCACTAGCTCAGCCATTCGTTTGGTCGCCCCCATTGTATTGGTAGGCCGCACGGCTTTATCGGTCGAAATTAAGACAAAGTTTTCTACACCGCAACTCGCTGCAGCCTGAGCGCAGCTCAGCGTACCAAAGATATTATTGCGCACTCCGTCAAGAACGTTGAACTCGACAAGCGGTACATGCTTGTACGCCGCAGCATGATAAATCGTATTGACGTTGAA
This sequence comes from Enterobacter asburiae, assembly GCF_008080435.1. Taxonomy (GTDB): domain Bacteria; phylum Pseudomonadota; class Gammaproteobacteria; order Enterobacterales; family Enterobacteriaceae; genus Enterobacter; species Enterobacter asburiae_C. The sequence goes on from NZ_VRKN01000002.1 coordinate 70,913, forward strand.
TGTGTTGATTAATCTTTCGAGATGCTCTTTATCTTGTACGTTACCGAGAATTGGGTAAATTTTAACCTGAAGATTTTGGTTGAGATTCAGATTACGCAGCTCCGAATCGATTGAGTACAGTGAGAACTCTGACAATTCGAACAGAATAAGCTGGTTCGGCTTATTTTTAATTATCTGTCGGCAAAGCTCAGAACCAATCGATCCCCCTGCCCCAGTAACCATAACCGTTTTCCCGTTGATATTACGGGAAACCAATTCCGGAATCGGTGAGACGGGATCGCGGCCCAGCAGATCGGTAATAACCACTTTACGCAACGAATCAATACGCGCTTTACCCTCTACAAGATCGACCATGCCGGGAATGGAGAGTACCTCGCACGGCAAACCTTCCAGTGTTTTAATGACTTCGTTCTTCCTGGCTCGACTGGCGCTTGGCATGGCAAGCAGAATTTTCTTCGCTTCGTATTTCTCAACCAACCATGGTAGTTTTTCCGGCGCGAAAACGCTGACCCCGTGAATCACCTGACCTTGCAGAGCACGGTTGTCATCGACAAAAGCAACAGGATAATATTCGTCCATCTGGCTCAGCGCTGGCAGTAGTTGACGGCCCGATGCTCCGGCCCCATAAATCACCACCCGAGTGCCCAGATTCAATCCACGATTTACTAACATCCTCATACCAAGCCGCGATCCGGCAATGAGCAGTAAACCGAACGAGAAATAAATGAATGGAATCGTTCTCGGCAAATAGAGATTGGTATAAAACGCTGCGATAATAAGTAAAATGGATGATATAAACATCCCTACTGTAACTACCAATAATATTTTTGCAGTAATATAGCGAATTACGGCTCGATAAAGTCCTAATTTAACAAATATCGCCAGAGTAACGAGTATTATTGAAAATATAAACAACCAATGCTCCGTACTATATATTGGAGTCATTGAATCAATACGCACCCAAAATGCAAACCAAAATGCACATAAGAGCAGTACAACATCTATGGAAAGAGTAATAATTCGTTTGATTGGTCTGGGTAAAGATATTAAATAATTTAGCATACTAAAAACTGGTCGCCTCGTTAAAGCTTGCATTCAGTTTATAAAATAGTACCAGCAGGACACACTGAGTCATCATCTACTTTTGTATTATAACCACCCACTGAGCCCACCTGCAGAAATGCCGATTTTCCAATAACAGCACCTCCAGCAAGATGTACACCGACCCCTAAGTGAGCAAAGTCGCCTAGAGTACAATCATGATCTACTGTCGAATGGCTATTTACGATCGTACCCGCACCTAATTTCACATTGGCACCAACCACTGCACCGGCTAATACGACAGAGCCGTTAGCGATTACCGCCGATGGACTGACAAATGCAAAGGGATGTATAAGTGTTACGGGATGAATACCTAAGCTGATAATCTGCTGATAGAGCTGTTCTCTGACTTTATTATTTCCAATACCAATCGCTACATGACTGGCCTTTTCGATATGTAAATGTAGTTCTGAAATTTTTCCAATAATGAGTTTGTTTGTGTCATGAATGGGGGATGCATTATCGTCAAGAAAAACGATATCCGTATATCCCAGCATTCTCGCCATCTCGCAGAGTGTACGCCCATGACCACCTGCCCCCAAAATCATTAAGTTATGCATTGACGTTACTCTCTTTGTCTTTAACGCCTGCACCACATTTGAGTGCAACAGCAAAAAGCGGGAGCCAGGCGATAATCAGCCCAACAACACCATCAATTCTGGCAGAGGCAATAAGAAAGGCGATCGGGAAGATCCACAGCAGGTTGACTGCAATCGCCATCATTGTCACCGGAACGTGGCTGCCATATTTTCTGGCAAGGATTTGATAGCCATGGCTGGCGTGCGCTTCATAGACTTTCTTGCCCGCCACAACTCTCCGCAGCAACGTGGTAGTGGCATCGACGATAAATACGCCCAGCAGGCATATCTCTGCAATAAAGAAATGCGTATCTACTTTCGCAATATGGAGGATCATCAACCCGATAGTTATCCCAAGGAAACCACTCCCGGCATCGCCCATGAAGATTTTCGCTACCGGGAAGTTCCAGACAATAAAGCCGGCCGCGGCACCGATAAGTGCAAGCGTTAGCGGATAAATACTTCCAGGCGCGTCAGCGTACTGGTTTACAACAATCAACACCGCACTACATGCGGCAAATGTGATTGCCTCTGCGCTAGCTAAGCCATTAATCCCATCCATGAAATTATATAAATTCAGCATCCAGACCAGATAAACACAGCCCAAAATCATGCCAATCCAGGATAAGGAAAGATCGTAACCAAACAGCGTAATTATAGGAAAAGAGCCTAAGAAATAGATGCCAATTGCCGCAGCCAGAAAATGCATCAATAGACGCCAGCGAGCCGCGATATGACCATGATCATCAAGAAAACCGATGATGGCAACAATTAACCCAGGAATAAACAACCCCAGGAAGCTATCCAATGCCAGCGCACGGCTGAAATAAAACCATATTAACGCCGCCAGGAGCGTCAGGACGATAGCCACCCCGCCACCCCGCGGCGTCGGCACAGAATGCGAACTCCGCTGGTTCGGACGGTCGATAACGTTATGCTTAATGGCATAACCGCGTAACCCCCAGGTCAGCGCGCATGACACTAAAAAAGCGAATATCACAATTCCAAAATTCATCATTATTTATTACCTTCGATATAATACTTCGCCGTTTTTTTCATAGTTTCATGAAGCGTTATCGGGGGTGTCCAGTGCAAATGTTCCCGCGACTTGGTGGCGTCGACTTCCAGATTGCCAAATAATTGATCGTAAATTCCACCTTTACCAACAGCAGATAGCAATATCTTCAGGATAACCGTAGGGAAATAGATAACTTTCGCTTTAATGCCCATACCTGAAGCAAAGGCATTAATCATATCTTCTGTAGAAGGCCGTTCCACATCTGCGAGTAAATAGAGTTGATTTTTTGATTTTTCATTAACAACACATTCATTGATAAAGCTGACGACATTATCCAGTGACACGAGTGCCCGCTTGTTCCTGACATTTTTAAATGGCAACGGCAGGTTCTTAGACACCAGTTTTAAAAGACGCTGTATATTACCCGGTGCATTTTCACCACAAATTAATGCAGGACGGACAATGGTGATCGCCATATCAGTTTCTGCGAAGTTTTTAAGCAGACTCTGCTCAGCTTCTAGCTTGGAAATAGCGTAGTCAGAGGTTGGCCGGGGCTCCGACGCTTCAGAAAAAGGGCTCCCCGAAGTGGCATTACCGTTGACACCGATCGAGCTTACGAAAATAAAATGCTTTATACCGCTGGTCGCGGCATCTGTCGCTAATTTCATGGTCGCGTCATGATTAACCCGACGAAATTCTGCCAAAGCATCCTGTGCATCATCATTAAGGATATGTGCCCTTCCCGCAGTATGAATGACAGTATCGCATCCCTGAAGAAGATTTACCCAGTTGGTATCGGCTGAGATATCACCCAGGTTGTAAATTCCCTGTTCAGTGTTCTCCTGCTTGCGCGTTGTTAATATCACCTCGTGTCCTGATGATTTCAACGTCCGGACTAAAGCAGTACCAAGAAACCCGGTTCCGCCCGTCACCAATACTTTCATCGATATCCCCTATCTGCTCTATCTGATATTTTTTGCTCGCGAGGAGTGCAGAATCGCGAGAAACTTTATAGGCTACGACTGTTCGTTCTATATTCAATTGCGAATGCCAGGCACGCTACCGCCCCTGGCTTAACAGCTACCAGTGCACTGAGCGATGTTTGATTAAATGATTTTTCTTGTCTGGATACAGACAAAAAACTGGCGTTAATTGTCGTCCTAAACGACCTCAGAAACAAGCACAAATCGCTACAAAGCGATCCAGATTTAAACCTGATAAGTCTATGAAGTCATTTAATTTATAACAAAAAACGGCAGTCATCATTTTGGTTAGATATCAACACACCAAAATAATGACTGCCGCTTGTTCAAGTCGTGGCAGGAATATCAGTCGTTTGCCAGCAACTTCTCAATACGGGTTCTGAACTTCGCCCCTTCCTTCAGGTTACGCAGCCCATAGTTCACGAACGCCTGCATATACCCCATTTTCTTACCGCAGTCATAGCTGTCGCCGGTCATCAGCATGGCATCCACGGATTGCTTCTTCGCCAGCCCTGCAATCGCGTCAGTCAGTTGAATACGATCCCAGGCGCCTGGCTCGGTTTTTTCCAGTTCCGCCCAGATATCTGCGTTCAGAACATAGCGACCCACTGCCATCATGTCCGAATCCAGCGTCTGTGGCTGATCCGGTTTTTCGATGAACTCAACGATGCGGCTCACCTGCCCTTCCGTCTCCAGCACTTCTTTCGTCTGAATTACGGAGTACTCAGAGAGATCGCCTTTCATGCGTTTCGCCAGCACCTGGCTGCGACCCGTTTCATTGAAACGTGCCACCATTGCCGCCAGGTTGTAACGCAGCGGATCGGCAGAAGCGGTATCGATAATAATGTCCGGAAGAACAACGATAAACGGATTGTCACCCACAACCGGACGGGCACACAGAATAGAGTGACCCAGACCCAGCGGCTGCGCCTGGCGCACGTTCATGATGGTCACGCCCGGCGGACAAATGGACTGCACTTCCGCCAGCAGCTGGCGCTTAACGCGCAACTCCAGCAGCGCCTCGAGTTCGTAAGAGGTGTCGAAGTGGTTTTCTACCGCGTTCTTGGACGAGTGGGTAACCAGGACGATTTCTTTGATCCCTGCAGCAACAATCTCGTCAACAATGTACTGAATCATTGGTTTGTCGACGATCGGCAGCATCTCTTTAGGAATGGCTTTTGTGGCTGGCAGCATATGCATGCCCAAGCCTGCTACCGGAATGACTGCTTTCAAATTAATCATTATTTCTTCCACCTTAAAATGGTTGACGAATTATAGCTCTTAAACCTGTTTTCGCCAGCATGATTTGCCGTAATCCTGGAGCAATGTTACGCCTTCGCATCACAAATTTCTGTAGTTGTAATCTGAGTCGATCGCGCTTTTATGCCAGGAATAGTCTCAAAACAGATAATTGTCGATTATCTGTGCGGAAGCGCAAAGTTCAGCCTTTCCACATTCACCACCTGCTGGTCGACCCGGTCAATATCCACCGAGCTTTGCCCCTTCTCATTCACAGCTTTTATGTTCGCCAGTGACAGCAACGTCTCGTCTTTCGCCATGAATTTACCCCGCACATCCTTGCGCAGGTCGAAGTTAATCTTCAGGGCGGGACCCACAGCGGCTTCCTGCATCACATTGATATTGCGCAAAAAAAGATGCTGTGGCTTGTTGTGTAATTCAAGCGTAGCCCGCTGCATTTCCACGTTGGTTATCGCCACAAACGAGGTGGCGTTACCGGATGAAATCTGTATTCCGCGCAATTTATACGCAAGCTGTCGATTATCGAGGTGAATATTGTTGAGCTTGAAGTTCTGCGGGATGGACAAATAATCGCCTTTTATCACCCCATAGCCGATTAACATTCCAGCACTGTTAACCATGTCGACATTATCAATAATGAAATTATCACAGCCATAAATGGCCACCGTGGCGTTGTCTATTCCCGCCTTTTTACTGAAGTCGGGAGTAATATTTTTGGCTTTGATATTGCGGATAACAAAATGCTTACCGTTTTCAACGTGTACCAACTGGCGACAGTTACTGCCGGTGATGTTGGCCACCACGAAGTTCTTGACGGTTTGCTTCTCCGGGTAGTCGTTATCGTAAGTGCTGCCGGCGAGGCCAATGCCGATGCCCCAGTTGATTTTGCCGTTGGTGCAGTTGATGTTGTCGATGACATGATCGGAGATCAGGATATTGCGATCGTTGATGGCCACGTTCCACTCGATCGCATCGCCCTGCAGATGGCTAAATTTGCTGTTGGTGATGCGGGCGCCATCCACCTGGTTGTGGAAACCCTGGCGCAGGATGGCATAGTTGGCCTGACTCACGCTGATGTTATCAATCAGCAAATTGCGCATTACGCTGGGTTTCTTGCCACCGATGTAGATCTGCGTCACCGGGCCAAACCCACTCATCGCCAGACCTTTGATGACGCAGTCAGAGCCGCGAACGTCGAGCGTAATATTCTCCGTGCGACCAGCACCTTCGCCTATTACTTTGCTGCCTTCCTGCAGAACAAAGCGGCCGCGCCCGTTACCGGTTAACGCCCCGCGGATCAGCAGCGTTTTACCGTCGGGAATGAAAATGCCCGTATTGATGTTTTCGCAGGTGAGCCCGGCAGGGACCACGACGGTGTCACCGTCATTAAACGCCTGCTTAAAAGCGGCGATCCAGTCGTTATTATTGTACTGATTAACAGAGACCGTTCTTCCGGTTGCCGCGCGCGCAATGCGTGACGACAACAGCGGTGTGGCCGCCAGAACGGACAGAGAAGAGACAAAGGTGCGTCGGGTAATCTTTTTCAGCATACATCCTCGGCGTTACAACGTTTGCAGCAGGCTCGCTAACTGGCGGTTAATCACCTGCTGGTTAAAATCGGCTTCAACTTTTTGTCGGGCATTCTGGAGCACGGGCTCCAGCGCCTGCTGGTCGATGTCGCTGAAGGCCGCTAATCGGTCCGCAAGGGCCATCGCGTTATTCTCCGGTACCAGCCAGCCGGAATGGTCAGACTTAATCAGCTCCGGGATCCCGCTGTGCAGGGTCGATACCACCGGAATACCCACGGCCATCGCCTCCATCAGCGCTACCGGAATGCCTTCCATATCGCCATCGGTGCCCGTCACCGAGGGCAGCAGAAACACATCCGCCTCATCGAGCATGGCTTTGACCTCGTGGCTCGGCTTGAAGCCCGGCATCTCTACGACATCTTCCAGCTGATACTGTTCGATAAGCGTGCGCAGACGACGCTCCCACGGCCCAATGCCGAGAATGCGATAGTGGAAATCCACCCCGCGCGCTTTCAGCTGGCGGCAGGCTTCAATGGCCACATGCAGGCCTTTCTTTTCGGTCAGACGAGCGACGGAGATGATCTGCAGCGGTTTTCCCGGCACCTTTACAGGACGGCGAGTGAAGCGCGTTAAATCCACCCCCATACGCGAAACGGCAATTTTCTCTCCCGGGCAGCCCATGTTTTTCAGGCGTCCGGCCCACAGGTCGCTGATAGGCAGCATTATGTCGCCGCGTCTGAAAAGCTGCTGATACTCCGGCGTGTAGTGGTTCAGCACTTCACGGCTGGAGATATCGATACCGTGGAAAATGGTCGCAATTTTGCCGTTAATCACGCCCAGTTCGCGCAGCTTCGCGGCAGTGACGCCCGCTGGACCAAAGTGGGCGATAAACACGTCTGCACGATACGGCTGCGCGGTTTGGCCGCAGATGGCTGACAGGATCAGATTGCGTGACTCCGACCCATAGCGGGAAACATTCAGCGCCCGCCACGTCGGCGCGCGATGGAGCCCGCGTAAGGTCTGGCTGGCCCGGTGGCGCAGCTTGCTCAGCTTCCCGGACGGCTCATCCTGCAGCCAGCGGGTTTTCGCCTCCAGCCCATACTGGGTATACGCCGCATGGGTATTTTTGGTATCGCCCTTTTGCAGGGCGATAATCTCCACGTCATATCCCATATCGATAAACGCGGTGATTTGGTTCAGGACAAACGTTTCAGACGACAGCGGAAATTTCAGTAAGAAGAAACCAACCTTCATTTCCCCTCCCGTACGCGATCAAGTACCGATTTCACCATCCCAATACCCTTCTCGCGCTCGGCTTTCACCGCCACGGCCAGGCGTTCATTGATGGCAGGCAGTTGACCCAGGGTATCCCCCACCATCGCACCAAGCGAACCATCCAGCAGATGACGGATATCCACGGCCATTTCAGGCATACCAAGCTGCTGCATGATGCCTGCTGATTTGTGTTCGTAGTTGATGGCAATGGCTGGCGTGCCAAAGTTCATGGAGATAATGGCGGAGTGCAGGCGCGTACCGACGGTCAGGTCACAGGTGGAGAGCAGCTTGCCCATCTCCAGGTCGTTCAGTTCGTCCATCACCACGTGATAACGGGACGGATCGTTAACCAGATTGCGAAGGTTCAGCGCCACCATACGATCGTCTTTGTTGTAGCTGTCGATACCGGTGCAGGTAGAAAGTGCCAGCACCTGGTAACCGCTGTCCAGCACGCGGTTCACCACGTCGGCGAAGGCTTTCTCATACGCCGCCTGCGTCGTACCTAAACGCTTATCAAAGGGCGCCAGCTCACGCAGGGTAATCGCGACGGTTTTCTGTTTCGCCGCCACGTCGAGCCAGTGCTGTACCGCGTAGCTCGGCTGGAAGCTGTCGTCCTGGTGATCCACCAGCCAGGCGGTGTCCACGCCGTGCTCAACTTTTGAGGTGTCAATTTCGCTGCGCTTCATCATGTCGAGGCTGACTGACTCGCGCAGGATCAGCGCGTCGCAGTGGCCAAAGACGTAGTTTGCGAGCTGGTTAAACTGCGGATCCTGGAATGGCCCGACGCTGTGACCAATCATAAACAGCGGCTTTTTCGCCATAAAGGTGCAGAGCGCATGCTCAAACTGCGGCACGCCGTAGAGATCGACGAAAAACGAACCGCCGACCTGAATAATCGCGTCATAGCCGGACAGCAGACGAACGAAATCGGTAAAGCCCTGCGCGATCGCGATGTTGCGCAGCTTGCCGGTATCGGTCACACGGGAAAGCAGCACCTGGTGCTGGTAGCGACGACGCAGCACTTTCTTCACGCGTCCCATCACGCCCGCGGCGTTGTTATGCTGTTTCATCTGGCTGTAGAGCGGGTCGCCCATCACCGGGCGGTTCAGTAACCAGGATGAGCTGACCGGATAACGGCTCATCACGTCCACTTCGGTCTCAGGCTTAAGGGTGTTAATTGCATCCAGTAAACCGCGCAGGATGGCGCTGTCGCCACGGTTGCCGCAGGTATGGTTGCCAAGAATTAATAATTTCATAATGGCCTCTTAGATAACTAGCCTGCGCGAAGCAGCGTTTTCATTTTTTCGTTACGGCAAAACTGGCGCTTCATCTCCACCACCAGTGCATTGCGTGACAGCACAATCATCACGCCAAATGCCAGCGCCCCCGCGGCCACCTGCACCGCCAGCAGCGCGGCCAGCGGCAGGTGACCGCTGAGGATGATGCCCAGGCCGTAGCTCACCGCCAGGGTAGGCAATGAGAGATAGAACGGCAGCCACAGGCTCAGGATGTACTGACGGTAGCTGGAGCCCAGTATCGGCTTGATCATGATGAAGTAGCTCAGAACGGTATTGACTACCTGCACCAGCAGGAAGCCCAGCGTGACGCCGATGGCGCCCGCCATATGCCCGCCGACGATAATCGCCGGAATAAACAGGAAGGTTTTGAACACGTTGAACTTAAAGCTGATATCCACGCGCGCTTTTGCCATCAGCAGGGAACCAATCGGATTCCCCACGGAGCGCAGCAGCCCCACCACGCACAGCAGCTGCAGGATCGGGATGATGCCGTTCCACTTCTCACCAAACACCAGCGGCACGAAGTTACTGGAAACCACCATCAGCCCCAGCAGCACCGGGAAGTTAATGATCCCCACCACGGAAAGCAGCTTGTAGAAGTTGACGCGCAGCTTCTCGGTGTCATCCTGGATCTTGGCGAATGCCGGGAACAGGACGCGGGTGATAATCGGGTTCAGCTTCATCGGGGGGACCACCGCGACGTTGTAGGCCAGGTTGTAGCCCCCCGCCACGCTCGCGCCGAGAATACGTGCCAGCACCAGCGTCGACAGATTGGTATTCACATAGTTGATGATGCTGTCCGCCGTCAGCCACGCGCCAAAGCGCAGGTTGGACGAGACGGAAGCGAGAGAGAAATGCAGCCCGGGACGGTAAATCTTGCGGCCAAAGTAGCCGAACAGCAGCGTGCGCACGGCAGAGTTAACCAGGTATCCGAGGATAGCGGTCATCGCCAGCGGCCAGAAATGGGCGCTCACCACGGTGAAGGTAAAGCCCGCCAGCACCGCGCTGGTCTCGATCATGCCGATCTTGTTGAACTCCAGCTCTTTCTGCATCAGCGCGCGGAACTGCTGCCCGTGGGGGATCACCACGAAGGCAAACGACAGCGTGCGCATCAGCGGAGCCAAATCCGGGTTGTGCAGCACGCTGGCGATAGTGTCGCTCAGCAGGAACACCAGCACGAATACGGAAATCCCCAGCCCCACGTTCAGCCAGTAGAGGGTGGTTAACTCAAGATGGCTGATCTCTTTGCGCTGGATAATCGAGTTGGCAATACCAAAATCAGACAGCGTATCGGCCAGCGCGATAATCACCAGCGAGACGGTCAGCAGACCGAACTGGTGATTATCAATAATGCGCGCCAGCACGGTCATCTGCACGAGGCCGAGGCCAATGATGACGATGGTTGCCATCGCTGACCACTTGGCGCCGCTGATGGTTTTTTCACGTAAGCTCATCTTAGTACGCCGCTTTGTTCACGAAACCTTTGAAGATGGTCAGAAAAACAATCTTGATATCGAACCAGATACTCCATTCACGGATGTACTCCAGATCGAATTCGATACGTTTTTCCATTTTTTCCAGCGTGTCGGTTTCGCCGCGCCAGCCGTTGATCTGTGCCCAACCGGTGATGCCCGGCTTCACCTTATGGCGCAGCATGTAACCTTCAATCAGCGAGCGGTACTGCTCGTTGTGCGCCACCGCGTGAGGACGTGGGCCAACAATCGACATGCCGCCAGTAAAGACGTTGATAAACTGCGGCAGTTCATCCAGCGAGGTGCGGCGCAGGAAGTTCCCCACGCGGGTGACGCGCGGATCGTTCTGCGTCGCCTGGGTCACCACCTTGTCGTTTTCCATCACCTTCATGGAGCGGAATTTCCACACCATAATTGGCTTACCGTCCATACCGTAGCGGGTCTGGCGGAAGATTACCGGGCCGGGAGAGCTCAGCTTCACCGCCAGGGCAATGCAGCACAAAACAGGCGAAATCAGCAGCAGGATCAGTGAAGAGAGAACGATATCTTCTGCGCGCTTCAGCACGCGGTTAATGCCCGACAGCGGCGTGTCGTAAAGCGGCACCACCGGCACGCCGTTCACCTCTTCAATACGGGAGTGAAGGATATTGAAGGTAAAGACGTCCGGGATCAGGATCACCGAACAGGTGGTATCCGCCAGCTCGCGCATCAGTTGCTTAATGCGGAATTCGTCTTTCATCTGCATGGCGATGTAGACGTTGTGAATTTTGCCGGCTTTCGCGTCTTCAATAAGCTGTTCGTAATTACCCGCCCAGTCCGCAGGCACGCCGCCCGGCTTCGCGTCGTGGTAAATCCCCACCACTTCAAACCCTAACCACGGCTCTTTACGGAAGCTGTCGAGCAGCACCTTCCCGACCGGCAGATCGCCCGCTACGGCAACAAAGCGGCGATTGTAGCCACGGTTACGCAGCCAGCCCGCACCAAAGCGGATCAGGGAACGGCACACCACCATGCCGACGCTGGTCAGCAGATACCAGCAGAGATAGGTGACGAGGCGATTATCAAAATCATGGCTGAACGCCACCAGGCCCGCGCTGAAGATCAGGCTCAGGGTCCAGTTCTGCAGCAACAGCATCAGTTCGGTGGTCATTTTGACGCCGCGCCACGAGCGGTAGAAATCGGTCATCCCGCCGATCATCTGAAACACGACCAGCGCAATGAGTGCCATCAGCAGATGCATGTATAAGAACGGCAGCCCGCCGATCCGACACACCGCCCACAATCCACCGACCATGATGGTGATATCAGAAAAACGCTGCACCATAGAGATTAACGATGCATTCGTTCTCGCTCGTTCGCGTTTTTTTAGATTCGTCATCGTTGTTCCTTTAGTTCAAACCTTCCCCCCTCACCCTAACCCTCTCCCCAAAGGGGAGAGGGAACTTGAACACCCTCTCCCCTTTGGGGAGAGGGCTGGGGTGAGGGGCAATGTTTACTGATTCAACAGCGCCAGAATGTCCTTCGTTCGGGCTTCCATCAGCGCGGTGTCAGCACGGGATTCCACGTTCAGGCGCACCACAGGCTCGGTATTGGACGAGCGCAGGTTGAAGCGCCACTGCGGGAACGCCATGCTGATGCCGTCCGTACGGTCAATTTCCAGCGCGTGAATCGCAAAATGCTGCTCCACGCGGGCAATGGCCTCGGCTGGCTCCGCCAGCTTGCTGTTGATCTCCCCGCTCGCCGGGAACGCCGCCATACGGTCGCGCACCAGCTCGCCCAGCGTCTGCCCCTTCAGGCACAGCAGCTCGGTGACCAGCAGCCACGGGATCATCCCGCTGTCGCAGTAGGCAAAATCACGGAAGTAGTGGTGGGCGCTCATCTCGCCGCCGTAAATGGCGTCTTCTTCGCGCATGCGCTCTTTGATAAAGGCATGGCCGGTTTTGGACATCACCGGCGTGCCGCCTGCCGCTGACACCACATCGACGGTGTTCCAGGAAAGGCGCGGGTCATGAATGATTTTCGCGCCCGGGTTTTTCTCAAGGAACGCTTCCGCCAGCAGGCCGACAATGTAGTAGCCCTCGATGAACTGTCCTTTCTCGTCGAACAGGAAGCAGCGGTCGAAATCGCCGTCAAAGGCGATGCCCATATCCGCGCCGTGCTCAATCACCGCGTTGCGGGTGTCATCGCGGCACTCCGGCAGCAGCGGGTTAGGAATACCGTTCGGGAAGTTGCCGTCCGGGGTGTTGTGCACTTTGACGAAGGTCACCGGCACGTTCAGCGCCTTAAAGCGGGCTTCCAGCGCATCCACCACCGGGCCAGCCGCGCCGTTACCGGAGTTGATCACCAGCGTGAGCGGCTTGAGGTTCGCCACGTTGATGTAGCCCAGCAGGTGGTCGATGTACGCTTTCTGCAGGTTGATTTTTTTGTAGCTGCCGCGCTTCGCGTCGTTCACCGGCGGGAAATCGTTGGCTTCCGCCAGACGCTGCACGTCGCGCAGGCCGGTGTCGCCGCTGATAGGACGGGCCCCCTTGCGCACCAGCTTCATCCCGTTGTAGTCCATCGGGTTGTGGCTGGCCGTCACTTCGATACCGCCGTCCACGCCCAGGTGGAAGGTGGCAAAGTAAATCTCTTCGGTCCCGGAAAGGCCGATATCCAGCACGTCCACGCCCGCGTCCTGCAGCCCTTTCGCCAGGGCCAGCTTCAGGGACTCGCTGGTCAGACGCACATCGCCGCCCAGCACAATGGTCTGCGGTTTTAAATATTCGCCGTACGCGCGGCCAATGCGCCACGCGATGTCTTCATTCAGCTCTTCGCCCAGCTTGCCGCGAATATCGTAGGCTTTAAAACAGGTTAATTTTTCCATGATGACCCCTTTTTCAGGCAACAGTCGGCCCTGACCACTAAATGGCCAAATTGATTTTTTTGTCATTCGCAGGCCCGGTAAGCGCAGCGCCACCGGGCATAATGCAGAGTGCTACACCCGCCCGTAGCGGTCCTGGAAGCGCACGATATCGTCCTCTTCCAGATACGAGCCGGATCGCACCTCAATTAAGTCGAGAGGAATTTTCCCCGGGTTCTCCAGACAGTGGGTCGCCCCCAGCGGAATATAAATGGACTCGTTTTCACCCAGCAGTTTGACTTCACCGTCAATAGTGACTTTAGCGGTACCCGCGACCACCACCCAGTGCTCGGCGCGGTGATGGTGCATCTGCACCGACAGCCCCTCGCCCGGCTTCACGGTAATGCGTTTCACCTGATAGCGGTCACCGGAATCGATGGAGTCATATTTCCCCCACGGGCGGTACACTTCGCGGTGAATGTGGTGCTCGTGACGGCCATCCGCCTTGATCTTCTCCACCACTTTTTTAACGTCCTGCACGGCGTTACGGTCGGCAATCAGCACAGCGTCTTTGGTCTGGACAACCACCAGATCTTTCACCCCGACCGTGGTGACCAGGCCGGACTCGGCGTAGACGTAGCTGTTTTCCGTTTTGTGGCTAATGACATCACCGTGATGGACGTTCCCCTCCGGGGTATGGGCGCTGATCTCCCACAAGGAGGACCAGGAGCCCACATCGCTCCAGCCCGCATCCATCGGTACCACGACGGCGTCAGCCGTACGTTCCATCACCGCGTAGTCAATGGACTCTTCCGGGCAGGCGAGGAACGCCTCTTCATCCACGCGGATGAAGTCGAGATCCGGGTCCACCACCGCCATTGCTTTCTCGCAGGCGTTCAGAATATCCGGGCGATATTTGCGCAGCTCTTCCAGATAGCGTCCGGCACGGAACAGGAACATCCCACTGTTCCAGTAATACTCACCGCTGGCGACATACGCCTGCGCGGTTTCCAGATTCGGTTTTTCAACAAACTGCGCCACGTCAAACGCCACGCTGTCGCCTTCACCCGGCGTCACGTTGCCGCGACGGATGTAGCCATAGCCGGTTTCCGGCAGATCCGGCACGATGCCGAAAGTCACCAGCTTGCCGCTCTCGGCGTAAGGAATGGCCGCACGCACCGCGTCGCGGAACGCGTCTTCCTGCTGGATAACGTGGTCTGCCGCCAGGACCAGCATCAGCGGGTCACAGTTCGGGCTGCTGCGTTTTGCCGCCAGCGCCGCCAGGGCAATCGCTGGCGCGGTATTCCGTCCTACAGGCTCCAGGATGATGTTTTCGGTGAGTTTATTCAGCTGGCGCAGCTGCTCGGCAACAATAAAGCGGTGCTGTTCGTTACAAATCACCACCGGGCTTTCACACTCCACGCCGTGCAGACGGTTTACCGTCGTCTGCAGCATGGTGAGCTCCCCTTTCAGGCAGAGGAACTGTTTTGGATAGAGCACGCGGGACAGCGGCCACAACCGGCTACCAGAGCCACCAGCCATCACAACCGGATACAAAGTGGTTTGACTCATGATTTATCCCCGTATATCTGCAATAAATTGGCTCAGCACGTTCTCTTTCTCGAGCGTGCGTTCGGCATATTCACGTGCCACCGTGTTCACTTTTGGCATGGCAAGTGCCTGTTCAATTCCGGTCACCAGCGCCGGGACCGATTCCGGCTCCACGCACACGGCAATCCCCGGATAGCTGTCGCACAGCTGGCCTAATTCTGTTTCGGCTTCTGCCGTGATCACCGCGTTACCGCCCACTGCCAGAATGTTGGTCAGCTTGGACGGCAGCACCGCATCCGCGGCGCCGCGTTTTTGCACCACCAGATGGCAGTCGCCCATCTTCAGTAGCGCAGGCAATGCCTCGTAAGACTGGAGCGGGAAAAATTTCACGTTGGTCAGGCCGCGTTCGCCGGCCATTTTCTCCAGCCGCGCTTTTCCACCACCCTGCCCGACAATCACAAATATCCACGGATGTTTGCTAAGCTGCTGGGCTGCTTCAATCACGCTCTCCAGCCCCTGCTTTTCGCCGATGTTGCCTGAGTAAAGAATGATTTTTTGATCTTCAGGCAATCCGAGCTGCGCGCGCAGCGCCTGAGCGTCTTGATCTGTCACATCGCGAAAACGCGCCACTTCAGACCAGTTCGGGAAGAAGATCACCTTCTCTACCGGGACGCCCTTCTCCTGCGCCTTGTTCATCATCGAGCGCGAGATAGTCGAGACGTAATCCACGTTATGCAGACCGTTGCGCTCAAACGCGCTGGCGAGTTTCGCCACCTTGCCGCCTTTGCTTTTGCCTGCCATCCCCAGGCCCAGCATGGCGTCAACTTCATAATCCTGAATGTGCAGCAGGGTGCGCGCACCGGAGAGTTTGCCCAGCAGGCGCATGCCCGGCGTGCAAAACAGCGTCGGTACCACACCGATGATGCGATCCGGCTTCCAGCGACGCTGCGCCATCAGCGGGAAGAAACTGCTCAGGGCAAAGCTGCCCAGATGAATTAACCGTTTCAGCGTCGAGGGCTGCTTAGGCACATACAGCGGGCAGCGCCAGACGGTCGCTGCACCCTCTTCGCGACGGTAGCGCCAGCTTGAGTAGCGCTCCCCGACTTTCCATTCCGGGTAGTACGGCGGCGCGGTAATGACCCGCACGTCATGTCCCTGGCTCGCCATCCACTCGACCATCTCGCCGGTGTATTTCCCGATGCCGGTTAGCTCCGGCGAGTAGTTGATTCCGTATACGAGGATCTTCATAAGCCCGGCACCTCAGCCTGACGTTCCGCGAGGAAGTACGCTCGACTGTTGTCGTGAACGTTCTCGCTCGCAAGCAACGCCTCTGGCGTCTGCCAGCGGTAGTCGTCATGCTGAGAATCAGGCAGACGCAGGTCTGCCTCACTCACCTTCAGGCGGAACCCCAGCACGATGTAGTGCGTGGTGAACCCGGTGCCTGAAAAGTTATCGTCATAGAAGTGCTGCCAGACCCCGTAAAACTGGCCCGCTGCCATCGGCAGCTGCAGGCCCAGTTCCGCCAGAGTGAGACGCTCAAACGCATCGCTCAGCGTCTCATCCTTCTGCACGCGCCCGCCGGGCACGAACCAGAAGCCCTGTGCAGGACGGTTGGTTCGTTTCCCCAGCAAGAACTCGCCGCGTTCGTTCTCCACGATCAAATCAATTGAGATGAGCGGAGTGGAACGCACTACCGTGGCAAAATCTTCCTGACTTAAAAACATCATTACCCCCGGAAGCGGTGCTGGTTTTCCAGGAACCACTGGTAGGTGCTGGCCAGCCCCTGCTCCAGTGACACCTCGTGATACCAGCCCAGCTGATGCAGACGGGTCACGTCCAGCAGTTTGCGCGGCGTGCCGTCCGGCTTGGTGGCGTCAAACACCACGCGGCCTTTGTAGCCCACCACCTGCGCGATGGTCTGCGCCAGCTCGCGAATGGTGCAGTCCACGCCGGTACCGACGTTGATATGCGACAGCATCGGCTCGGTGTTCTCCTGCCACACTTCGCGATCCAGCTCCATCACGTGAATGCTGGCGGCAGCCATGTCGTCCACATGCAGGAATTCGCGCATCGGCGTGCCGCTGCCCCACACCACCACGTCCGGTGCGTTCTCGGCGGTCGCCTCGTGGAAACGACGCAGCAGCGCCGGGATCACGTGCGAGTTGCTCGGGTGGAAGTTGTCGTGTGGTCCGTACAGGTTGGTCGGCATCACCGAACGATAGTCGCGGTTGTACTGACGGTTGTAGGACTCGCACAGCTTGATCCCGGCAATCTTGGCAATCGCGTACGGCTCGTTGGTGGCTTCAAGCGTGCCCTGCAGCAGTTCGCTTTCGGCGATCGGCTGTTTCGCCATTTTCGGGTAAATACAGGACGACCCAAGGAACAGCAGCTTATTCACGTTATGCAGATGCGCCGCGTGAATGATGTTGCTCTCAATCATCATGTTTTCGTAGATGAAATCTGCCGGATAGGTGTTGTTAGCGACAATGCCGCCCACTTTCGCCGCAGCCAGATACACCTGGTCAATACGTTCGTTGGCAAAGAAGTCCTGTACCGCACGGCTGTCGAGCAGGTTCAGCTCGTCGCGGGTGCGAACAATCACCTCTACGTCACCGCGCTGTTCCAGCTGGCGTTCAATCGCGGAACCCACCATTCCGCGATGACCGGCGACAAAAATACGTTGTTTTGTCATTCTCAGGACTCCAGCGCGATGGCAACCTCGTAGCCATGAGATTTGAGCAGAGAGTGTTTTTTCGCTGCTTCAAGATCTTTGGCTACCATCTCGGAAACCATCTCCTGCAGAGTGATTTCTGGTTTCCAGCCCAGCTTCTCGTGTGCTTTAGTTGGGTCGCCCAGCAGGGTTTCCACTTCAGCAGGACGGAAGTAGCGTGGGTCAACCTGCACAATCACGTCGCCTGGCTTCACGCCCGGTGCGTCGTGGCCGGTCACAGAAACCACGATACCTTTCTCTTCCACGCCGGTGCCTTCGAAGCGCAGTTTGATGCCCAGCTGTGCCGCAGCCATTTCAACGAACTGACGTACGGAGTACTGCACGCCGGTCGCAATCACGAAGTCTTCTGGCTGTTCCTGCTGCAGCATCATCCACTGCATTTTCACGTAGTCTTTGGCATGGCCCCAGTCACGCAGGGAATCCATGTTGCCGAGGTGCAGGCAAGACTCCAGACCCTGCGCGATGTTGGCGATCGCGCGGGTGATTTTGCGGGTCACGAAGGTTTCGCCGCGACGTGGAGATTCGTGGTTGAACAGGATGCCGTTACAGGCGTACATGCCGTAGGATTCACGGTAGTTCACGGTGATCCAGTAGGCGTACAGTTTTGCTACCGCATACGGAGAGCGCGGGTAGAACGGCGTGGTCTCTTTCTGTGGGATTTCCTGCACCAGACCGTACAGCTCAGAGGTGGATGCCTGGTAGAAGCGAGTTTTCTTCTCAAGGCCGAGGAAGCGAATCGCTTCCAGCAGACGCAGGGTGCCCATGGCATCAACGTCGGCGGTATATTCCGGGGATTCGAAGGAGACCGCAACGTGGCTCATTGCGCCCAGGTTGTACACTTCATCCGGCTGTACTTCCTGCAGAATACGGGTCAGGTTGGAGGAGTCCGTCAGATCGCCGTAATGCAGATGGAATTTCGGGTTCGCGGAGTGAGGATCCTGATAGATATGGTCAACACGCTCGGTGTTGAAAGAAGATGCACGACGTTTAATACCGTGCACTTCATAACCTTTTTCCAGCAGTAACTCTGCCAGGTAAGAACCATCCTGCCCGGTAACGCCGGTGATGAGAGCGACTTTAGACATGTTTATATTCCTCTACTTATGAATTTAATCAGTTTCAACGCGTTCGCGTATCACCACTGCGGGGTTGCCACGGCAAACCTTATTTGCCGGTAGCGATTTAAAAACGCTGCTGCGGGCACCGACTACCGTGCCATCACCAACAGAAACACCCGGTGCAACAAAAACATCTGTTGCCAACCAGCATTTTTCACCGATCGCAATAGGCGAAGCGGTAATATCAAAATGCTGACTCATAAAATCGTGGCTGCCGGTGCACAAATAACACTTCTGCGACACCACCGAATTTGCGCCAATCGTAATTTCGCCCAGGGTATATAACACCGCATCATCCCCAACCCATGCGTAATCACCCAGCGTTAATTTCCACGGATAGGTGATTTTTACAGAAGGTCGGATGACTACGTTTTTTCCTATTTTTGCGCCAAACAGGCGCAATAAAAATGCTCGCCAGCGGTACAATACTTGCGGTGACCAGGCAAATAATGTTGCCTGAACGGCCCACCACAGCTGTACCTTAATGCCGTTCCCGCCCCGAAAGCCTTTCGGTACGGAGAAACCTTTCAGATCCTGCATTGTGTTTCCTTATATTCAGGCTTTGTTATATAAGGTTTTCGTTTTGCCTGTGGTACGCAGGCGTAATAAATAAGACAATTCCGCCCAGAACCCCGGCACGCGTAATATTTTACGCTGTACGTTTTTGGCATCCTGGCACAATTCCAGATTATTAGACGTTGACACGCCACCCATTGAGAATTCAGACACCAGTCCTTTAATTCGGCGGAACGGGTAACCTGACTTATACAGGCTGGCTGCCAGCGCATAATCGGAAGACACTTTATACTGCAAATCGTAAGGCTGTTTTTTCAGACCTTTTACCGGAAAGAAAATGGCCTGATGGCTGGCAGGTAAGCTGTGGTAGATATACCAGCCTGGCTTTGCGCTGCGGCACACTTTATTTCCGTCACCAAAATCAAGCAGCGCATCGCCAATATACATAGCGTCCTCTTTCTGGCGAGCCAGCTGACGGGCAAACAGCGCTACGTCATCGTGGAAAATGTCGCCTGAATTCAGGAAGATGGCATAACGGCCTTGCGCCATATTGATGCCTTTATTCATCGCATCGTAGATGCCTTTATCTTTCTCGCTGATGTAGCGTAAGTTGAACTCACCGTTGAGTTTTTCCAGAAACTCCGCCGTGCCATCGTTCGAGCCGCCGTCGACCACAATCCACTCAAAGGTGAGGCTGGGATCGCGCGCCAGGTTGCGCAGCGAGCGCCAGGTTTTTACCACCCCTTCGTAATTACGAAAAGCGACAGTAATGACGCTAAGAAACATAAGACCACCTCGTCATGAATTCGTAATATTAAGCGCTTTACGCAAAATAAACGGGCAAACAATTAAGAATGCATATTCCGGGCTAAATATTGACCCGGTAAAAAACAGCGACACCGGTGTAAACAGATAAAGCTGAACGCGAAAATTCTGGTTATCACCAAACGCGTTAATCATCATTTTGAAAACTTTAAACAGATACCACAGGGTCAACAGTACGGCAAACCACGAAAAATAAATAATTAACAGATACAGACCATTGTCTATGGTTTTACCGACATCCGCACCGTTAAAGATTCCGAATGATGCAACATATTCGTAAAGTGAGCCGAATCTTACTACGCCATCAATATGGGTTAAGGAATAACCTACCATCACCAGTGGCCCAATGATGCGATAATAGGACGAAGACCCTTCCGTTCCCAAATCACCCAGACGTTCTGAGATGTATGGGAAAGCAAATATTACGCCTACCATAAATACCGTCAGAGAGATAATCGCCAGCGGCAGTTTTTTCTTAATCGCATCTTTGTTCAGGTACTGGAACGCCCACTCCAGCAGGTAAAACAGGATAAATGTCATTACCCCTGAGAACGATCCAGACAGAACAATTCCTGCAAGAATCATAGCATCGGTCTTAGGCGTTTTGATACCAAACTGTTTGATGCTGAGCCAAATTGAGATTAACGCCAGAGCGAAAAACGCCGGTTCAAAATAGAGGGCTGTGGTACGCTTCCCGCCAAACTTAATGAAGTTCAATACATAGCTGTTACTGTAAATGAGATATTTCGAAATTATCTCCATCAGGCTACTACCACCGGTGAGAATAATTTGTGCCATCTCCAGTGCAGCAAGCATAACAATTAACGCAACGGCAATATAAAAGAACCTAAGGATTTTCCGATAATTGTGCGGGGAAATAGTTTTAAACCGAATACTCCAGACCATTCCGATAATAATAACAATATAAACAAACAGCATGGTCGATGTGACGTATTTACTGGCATCCAGCGACTGGCCAAAGATGTAGTTAAACAGCGTCAGCCCCGTGCCCAGCCCTAAGGCAATCATCAGCTTCTTCAGGTTGATTTTTTCGACATACAGCAGAAGCAGAACGGGCAAGAAGGTCACGATGGTTATCGGGAAGCTTTCGCCGAGCTGGGCAATTTTGACGTTGACCAGCAGGTAGATTAACGGCAGCAGCAGATAACTACAGATTCTGATAGAACGAGACATATTCCTCCAGCATCTGTTGTCCACTGTAAGCCTTGCGGCTGCGGTTGCGGAACGATTCCAGGTCAGTGCCGAAAACGATCTCAGCAATCTGCGTCTTCGGCAGCTGTACCAGAGGCAGGACCTCCTGCTCCGTGAAGGTTTTCCCGCCGGACTTTTCCAGCACTTCACGCGCCGCATCGCTGTGGGTGGCAATCACCGGCACGCCGATAGAGAGCGCCTCGCACAGGATCAGCGGGTAGTTATCCACGCGGGAGCTGAACACCAGCGCGTCCATTTCATTCAGCGCGCTCATCAGTTTGCGCTTGTCGGTCTCAAATCCGTGGTTTATCACATTAGCCCCTTCGAACGGTGAAAACTTGCCGAAGGTATGAAGCTCTATCTTGTCGCCCAGCGCCATCATGTCGCGCACCAGCTGCTGGTTGGTTTTACCGTCGTAACGCAGGTCGTGCGCAACGATAGCGATTTTCGGTTTGCCTGCGGTTTCCGCCACCGGGGTCAGCTCGGCAAGAATGGCTTCCGTCGCCACGTCGATGCCATTGTTGATAATCTGACAGCGCCCTGCCCCATACAGGCTGTTGAAAGCATCGGCCACGTGCTGGCTTGGGGAGATAAACGTACAGCCGAGCGAGAGCATGTCGCGGAACAGCTGACGCTTTCCGGCGACCAGTTGATGCGCGCGATCCACCTTCACCGGCGGGTAGTTGCTTAACGTCGGGCATTTCTGGCAGTTATCTTTCCAGCCTTCGCAACCGTCGGTAAAGGCGCAGCGTCCGGTCACACTCCAGTGGTCGTGCAGCGTCCAGACAAAGCGGGTGTCGGGCTTGTGGGCCTGCACCTTCTGACAAAACGCCACCACCTCTTCCAGATTCAACCAGTAGCTGTGCAGCACGTGAAAATGCAGCACAACCGGGCCCGTGGTGCGGGTAACCGTGCGATAAAGCGTGTTCAGGTTGCCAAACAGATCGCGGTTAAACAGACGGAACAACGCAATGTTGGCAATTGAGGTCAGACGCGGCGTGTGCTTGTGCACCTGCGGGAAGTTATCGTGGCTGACGCTCTTCTTGCCGCCTTTGCCGTAGCCGTAAATAAAACGAGACTGAAGTCCTTTTTGCAGCGCGCGCTGGTGCAGATCCAGGGCCACGCCTGCCGCTCCGCCTTCTGCGAGGCGTACGTTAAATTGCAGAATGTTCATTTAATCACCTTCACGCGGGCTTTTTCTCCCACCACCAGCGCGTTATCCGGAATACTGTCCAGCACCACGCTGCCAGCACCAATCGTGACGTTATTACCAATCGTAATGTCACCAATGATCACCACATTCGCGCCCAGCTCGACGTTATTGCCGATGACCGGGCAGGCCAGGCTGTCAGGCCCGCGGTTGCCAATAGTGACTGCATGACGAATGGTGAAATCATCCCCGGCGACCACGAACTTATTGATCACCACCGCATAGCCGTGATGGATGGTAAAGCGGCGGCCAATGGTGGCAGCGGCCTGAATTTCATAGCCAAAAAAGCATTCGGTGATGATGCGGTACAGCACCAGCACGGGTGCTGCCCAGATATTGTTCAGCACATTTTTCTTACGCCACACCGAGCAAAAGTGCGCGATGCGATACGCCAGAACCATGCAGCACGGACGCAGGCTCCAGCTGTTAGCGCGGCAATCTTCCAGAAACATTATTTCCCCCGAAGCCCGTCAGCCAGGCGCTTGCCGTTACGCACGGACAGCAGCGTCAGCAGCGTGCGCCAGTTCATGCGCTTGTTACGGATCTGATAGAGGGTAAAGAGCTGGTATTTACGGCTGGCACGGTCAAACTTGTCCTTGTGCTTGCGGTAAAAATGGAAGTAGCCGGAGAACTTCTTCGGCGAGGAGGTGATTTGCATCTCCCCGTGGTTGATATGCAGGATCTGCGTGGCCTCTTCCACTTTCCACGGTTCGCCGTATTCCACTACCATCCGCAGGAAGATATCGTAATCCTGCGCGGCCTTGAGTTCGGTATCGAACAGGCACTCTTTGAAACGCCACGCCCAGGTGAAGACCTGGTTACCAATAATGTTGCGCTTGTAGAACAGGCGGCGAGAGTACGGTGATTTCGGATACAGCGGCAGACTCGCGGGCTGCGAGTAAACCTCGCCCTGGCAGACATAGTCGTTGGCATACAGAAAAGCGTGAGTGACCAACTGCTCTTTATGTGACAGGAAGACAGACAGGCGGTTCGGCGTCCATTCGTCATCGTCGTCGATCCCGGTCAGATACTGCCCTTTGGCCTGCATAATCGCCTGATTACGCACCGCACAAGCGCCGGAGTTAACGGCGTTATGCGTATAGACCACCCGCGGGTCGTTGAGGTCAGACACAAACTTTTGCAGCTGTTCATACGACGAAGAGCAGTCATCGACGATGATCAGCTCCCAGTTGTCGTAATCCTGACGTAAGACTGATTTAATTGCGCGGATCGCCAGCTGCTGACGATTCCATGTCGGCATATAGATAGAAATCAAAGAGCGTTGTGTGGTCATGTTTTCCCCTCACCCCGGCCCTCTCCCCAAAGGGGAGAGGGTGAAAGGCAGCCAGTGGTTATCATTACGTTCGTCCCCCAAATCCAGCACCGAACAGTCCCCTCTCCCCTTTGGGGAGAGGGTTAGGGTGAGGGGTGTGTTTTGTTATTTGCTGTCAGACTTGTATTCGTACTCGTAGTAACCGTAATCCTGATAACCGGTCGCACGACGGAAGATGGAGTTCAGAATGACCCCTTTCACCTCAATACCGTTCTGCTCGAAGCGGCTCAGGCTGGTCTCGACTTCCTTCAGCGTGTTCACCGCGTAACGCGCCACCATCAGCGTGGTGCCCGCATGGCGACCAACAACGGCTGCGTCGGTCACGGCCAGAATTGGCGGCGTATCGATCAGCACCAGGTCGTAGTTTTTGCTCGCCCACTCCACCAGCTCGGTGAAGCGTTCGCTCATCAGCAGCTCGGACGGGTTAGGCGGCACCTGACCGCGTGGGATCAGGTCAAATTTCGGCACCGTTGTGGGTTTCGCGCTCTGGCTGATTTCACCTTTGCCAAGCAGGATTTCCGACAGACCGTTAACGTTGTTGGTGCCCAGCAGCTCGTGGGTATAGCCCTTACGCATATCACAGTCGATCAGCAACACACGCTTGTTGGTCTGGCTGACCACCGCCGCCAGGTTGGCGCAGACGAAGGTTTTACCGATTGACGGGCTGACGCCGGTTAACATCAGGACGTTGTTTTTGGCCTGCATCATGGCGAAGTGCAGACTGGTACGCAGGCTACGGATCGCTTCGATAGCGAGGTCGGTCGGGTTCCCCACCGCCAGCAGCTGGCTCTGTTTGTAACGCTTAACGCCCTTGATGGTTTTGACGCTGTCGCGGGATTTTTGCCACTCAGACAGCGGAATGCTGGCATAGACGTTGATACCGCTCTCTTCCAGCACCTGCGGGCTTTCGATACCGCGGTTGAACAGCGAACGTAGCAGCACACCCACGATAGAGAGCATCAGGCCGAGAATAATGCTGCCGAGAACGATCAGCGCTTTCTTCGGCTTCAGCACCCCTGGCTGGGTAATGGCCGGGTCGACGATACGCACGTCACCGACGGTACTGGCTTCGGTGATTTTCAGCTCCTGCTGTTTGTTCAGCAGCTGCATGTAAACCTGCTGTCCAGACTCCACGTCGCGGGTCAGACGCACGATCTCCTGCTGCGTTTTCGGCATCGCGGTCACGCGGTCATTGAGCTTCGCCTTCTCCTCTTCCAGCGTACGGCGTTTCTCCAGCAGCGTGCGGTAGGCCGGGTGACGTTTGGTATAAAGCTTGGAAATCTCCGCCTCTTTGAAGGTCAGCTCGTTGAGCTGCGCATCAATGTTGACCATCGAATCGAGGACCGATTTCGCCTCCAGCGGCAGGTCAACGGAGTCTTTATCCTGACGATAGGCGTTCAGCTTGTTCTCGGCATCGTCCAGATGAGCGCGCACTTCCGGGAGCTGTTTGGCGAGGAAGGCCAGGCTTTTCGCCGCTTCCGCCGACTTACGCTCAACGTTCTGCTCAAGATAGTTGCGGGTAATGCTGTTCAGGATGTCGCGGATTTGATCTTTATCTTCACCGGTAAAGGTCATGCTCAGCACGCCGGTGTCCTTACCGTTTTCGGTGACGGTCAGGTTGTTTTGCAGATTGTTGATCATCCCCAGCGTCGAGAATTTGGTCACGGTGAATTCACCGCCCTCCTGGGCATTAATCGCGCTGACCATCATGCTTACGCCATCTTTGGTCAGCATCTGCCCCACTTCACCGCGCGCGCTGAAACCTGCGTCGCTGGTCAACTGATACTGTTTCGGGCCAAGCACCGTCAGGGTAAACGTCTGATCGGCTGCCCCTTTCGGCAGCACGAAGTCAGTGACTTTCACCGTGTCATTGCTTCGCCCCATCAGCCGATCCCAGCCGGCACCAAAGACTGGGAAAGTATTTTTGGTGACGGAGATATCGAGCCCGAGGTCGTGAACCGTTTTACCCAGCACCAGACGTGACTGGATGAGCTGAATTTCGGCGTCGGATGCCGGCGGTTTGTTCGCCAGCGCGGAACCAATGTCCTGCACCAGCGAGTTACCGGTATTCTGCTCGATCTGCACCAGCGCGTCGGCGCTGTAGATTGGGGTGGCGAACAGCGTATAGACGACGGCCGCTGCGGCAAACACGGCGGTAATGCCAAGCACCCACCACTTTGCCTCTACAACAGTGCCGACCAGGCGCCCAATATCAATTTCATCACTGCCCGAAGTCGGGGCGGCAGAAGGTCTTGTTTTTTCTGTCATTGTTATCCCTGCTGAACTTTCAGTGCCTGCGCCCACTGTTGGGCAGACTGGTCAAGTAAGGTGTAAACCGCCTCGAAGGCCTCATGGCTTTTGCGATACGGATCGGGGATTTCGCGTTCATTGTCCCAGTGACCAAACAGCATCACCTTGCCGCGCATCTCCGGAGCGATATCGCACAGCGCATGAATATGGCGTTTTTCCATCGTCAGGATCAGGTCATACCCCCGGCACATGCGGCCAGTGACCTGGCGGGCCACGTGGCCGTCGAGAGAGAGGTGATGATCCCGCGCCACGCTCGTTGCGCGCTCATCGGCACCTTTACCGACCAGTGCACCCAGCCCTGCAGAATCAACGGTCAGTTCGGGCTGGTAGTGTTTCAACAACCGTTCAGCCGTAGGGGAACGGCAAATGTTCCCCACGCATACCACCAGAATTTTGTTAAACATCGCGGATTACCAGGTATGAATGTCGCGCGCCGTATCCGTCATGTAGCGAACGCCACTGATGGTTGGCAGCAACTGGTTGATCAGACGGTTCCAGCGGGCAACCGGCGCGGTGGTGACATACACCACATCGTATGGCTGGAGACGGAACTCCGTTGCCATCACCAGAGAGGTCGCATCGGACATATCCAGCTGGTAGATGTTGGCAATCTTGCCTTTCGTACCCTCGCCTTTCAGCGGACGGATAACGAAGATACCGCTGGCGTTCGACGAGGTCAGGTCGATGCCTTCCGCATTGCCCAGCGCTTCGGTCAGGGTCATACCGCTGAAGTCCATTTTGAGGGTGCTCTGTTTCTTCACTTCACCCATCACGAAGACTTTCAGATCGTCGTTGCGCGGTACGTAGAGAATGTCGCCCGGATACAGCAGGCGGTTCTGGGTCAGATCGCCGTTTTGCATCAGCGCCTGCAGCGAAATGCGCTGCTCTTTGCCTTCGTGGGTCAGGACCACGTTGCGCCAGTCAGCACCGTCGGTTAACCCGCCCGCGGCGTTAATGGCATCCAGTACGGTCAGAGGAACGTTGGTGATGGCCTGCTGGCCGGATTTGTTCACCTGGCCGGAGATATAGGCTTTTTGCGAGCGGAATGCGGCGATATTAACGTCCACCTGCGGATCGGCGATGTACTGCGCTAAGCGGCCGGTAATATCACTACGGATCTCGGCAAGCGTTTTCCCTGCAACATGGACTTTACCAATGTAGGGATAGAACATGGTGCCATCTGACTGCACCCAGTTACCGGTGTCGCTTGAGCTGCGGTACTGGCCTGCTGGCGTGGTCAGTTCGGGGTGGTCCCAGACGGTCACGTTGATCACGTCACCCGGACCCACGCGGTACTGGTAGGACGCAATTTCCTGGTCCAATGACATATTCGGCTGGGCAACATTCGGACGTGGACGTAATTGTTCGACCAGACGAGGCGTAAGTGGATAAACATTCACCATTTTGTCGAGATCAAAATCGGCATCCTGTTGCTTGATCACATCCTTACCCATTGTTGACATATTGCTGCCGGGAAAGACCGTGCAACCACTCATCAAGGTCACAGACACCAATAATGGCATCAATTTCATTTTGGATTTCATCATTGATTATTTATCACTTTGGCAGAGTAATTATCCTGTGCAATTTAAATAAGCTCGAGTCGTATTGGGTTTCAGCATGCAGTTAATCAAATAGAAATATAACTGGCATCAGTCCTAAAAAAAGCTTATTCATCCATTGGCTATTGACAGAATAATCGAGGCTGATTCACACGCTTTCAGGCACGCTACCGCCCTTGGCTTTCAGTTACCAATCCACTGACTAAACAATGTGTTATGGATAGACACCCTCTTGAGCAAGGTCTTCATGAAATATATCAGTCGCTTAAGAAACCCGACGGATAATGAATAACCATCCCTGAAGACCGAACATAAATAGCAACACCGAGATTTAACATTTGATGCTGGGAGAATTGTTGCAGCTAACCTAATAGCAGGCAAGGAGACAACTGTCCTAATATCGGTTTTTAAGATTAATATTAAGAGCAAATTTTTGACCTTTTAGGATTTTCTTTATATTGACAAAAAGAGACTAAAAACCATTAACTGCGATATATCCTAAAATGCTTTCTTTGTAATTAAATATACGTATTTCGCTTATTTACACCCTATTGAGAATGCTCTCTTTTTTACCCGTCGTATTAAGAGAAATCTCAGCCCGGCATTGCAATTTCCCCCAGCTTTATCCATGATCGAAGTGTGACATTCGTCATATAACAGAAGGTATTGCTATTACTATGGAATGGATTGCCGATCCCTCAATCTGGGCCGGGCTGGTTACGCTGGTCGTCATCGAGTTAGTGCTCGGGATTGATAATCTGGTCTTTATCGCTATCCTCGCTGAAAAACTGCCCCCTTCCCAGCGCGACCGCGCGCGCGTGACGGGTCTGCTGCTGGCGATGGTGATGCGGTTACTGCTGCTGGCCTCTATCTCCTGGCTGGTCACGCTCACTCAGCCTCTGTTCTCCATTCACGGTCTGAGTTTTAGCGCCCGCGATCTGATCATGCTCTTCGGCGGGTTGTTCCTGCTGTTCAAAGCCACGGTAGAACTCAACGAGCGACTGGAAGGCAAAGACAGCGAGAACCCGACCCAGCGCCGTGGAGCGAAATTCTGGCCGGTAGTGGCGCAAATCGTGGTGCTGGATGCGGTCTTCTCCCTGGACTCGGTGATCACCGCCGTCGGGATGGTGGACCACCTTGCGGTGATGATGGCCGCGGTGATTATTGCCATCACGCTGATGGTCATGGCCAGCAAGGCGCTGACCCGCTTTGTGAACAGTCACCCGACCATCGTGATCCTCTGTCTGAGCTTCCTGTTGATGATTGGCTTTAGCCTGGTGGCCGACGGGTTTGGCTTCCATATTCCGAAAGGCTACCTGTATGCCGCCATTGGATTCTCCGTCATGATTGAAGCGCTTAACCAGCTGGCGATATTTAACCGCCGCCGCTTCCTTTCTGCGAATCAGACCCTGCGTCAGCGTACGGCCGACACGGTTATGCGCCTGTTAAGTGGTAAGAAAGAGGATGCGGAGCTGGATGCCGAATCCTCCGCCATGCTGGCCGATCACAGCGACGGGCTGATCTTTGACCCGCAGGAACGACGGATGATCGAGCGGGTGCTCAATCTGAATCAGCGGACGGTCAGCAGCATCATGACGTCGCGGCATGACATTGAACATATCGACCTGACGGCACCGGAAGAGCACATTCGCGCCCTGCTGGATAAAAACCAGCATACCCGCGTGGTGGTGACCGGCGGTGAAGAGGAAGAGGAGCTGCTGGGCGTGGTGCACGTTATTGACCTGCTCCAGCAGCAGCTGCACGGCGAGGCGCTCAATCTGCGCGCCCTGGTTCGCCAGCCGCTGGTTTTCCCTGAGGGGCTACCGTTGCTTTCCGCCCTTGAGCAATTCCGTAACGCGCGCACGCACTTTGCCTTCGTAGTCGATGAATTTGGTTCGGTGGAAGGGCTGGTCACGCTCAGCGACGTGATGGAAACCATTGCCGGTAATTTGCCTAACGAGGTGGATGAGATTGACGCCCGCCATGACATTCAGAAAAACGCAGACGGTTCGTGGACGGCTAACGGCCATATGCCGCTTGAAGACCTGGTGCAATATGTGCCGCTGCCGCTGGATGAAAAACGGGAATATCACACTATTGCCGGTCTGCTGATGGAGTATTTACAGCGTATCCCGCAGCCGGGGGAAGAGGTTCAGGTGGGCGACTATCTGCTCAAAACGCTGCAAATTGAAAATCATCGCGTGCAGAAGGTTCAGCTCATTCCACTGCGAGATGAGGAAGAGCTGGATTTTGAGGTGTAAAAAAGCCCGGTGGCGCTGCGCTTACCGGGCCTGCGGTGTCTGGGCCGGGTAAGGCAAGGCCGCCACCCGGCACAACGGACATCAAAGCTTATCCAACAGCTTCTTCACATCCTTGCCGTCCTGTGACTCTTTATTACGATCCGCCCAGCCGCTAAGCCGACGTTTCGCCTCATCCTGCAGATGTTTACGCAGGATCTGATCCACCTGCAGGCTGTAATTCAGAGCCTGCCATTTGCCATATACGGTCAGCGGGACCGGCGTCTCTTTCAGGAAGTCGATGAGCTTGCTTTCACCCTGCCAGCCGGAAAGTACCCGCACGTTAAAGCGCGTGTCCGCCGTCTCTTTCACCAGATCCAGCTTACCTTCACCCGTCATTGATAACAGTGAAGAGGTACCCTGCATTCCGTCGAGAGAGAGTTGGCCGTTGTCCAGCGTCAGGTCGGTGGTGAAGCTGTCGAGGCGCGTGGCGCTGTCGTAATTATCCTGGGCTTTCACATCGCTGCTGCGCTCGACCGCCTGCTGCACCAGTTGCTGGAAGTTAAGCCCTTCCATGCGGGAGTTTTTCAGATCAAGATGCGCCTGCCCCTGCCACTCGCGGCGGAAAGCATCCGCATCAATTTTCGTGCCGGAGAAGTCACCCGCAAGCGTCAACTGCCCCGTCAGGGATATCGGGTAGTTAAACGCTTTCAGGATGGTACCTATCTCAACGTTGTCGAGACGCGGCTGGAATTCGGCGCTGGCAACGTCTTTACGGACATCCAGCGTGCCGGGCAGCGAGAGGTTCCCTGCGCCCATCTTACCGCTCAGTTCGGAGATCACCAGCAAACCGTTATGGTTAAACATCTGGCTGCTCACGTCGGTAAAATCAATGCCGCGCCAGCGCAGGCTATTGGCTTTCAGCAGAATATCCGCCGTGAATCCGCGCAGGGCGTTATAGTCAGGTTGATCAAGATTAGACGAGATAACCGGACGTGAAACCGGGGCCTGGCTTTGCCCCGTCTGCGTGGCATCGCTGTCCGTGGCGCTGGCTGGCAGCGGTGGCAGCAGGTTTTCCAGATTGAGCTTGTCAAACTGCAGATTCAGCACCCACTTCGGCTTCTCTTCGAGCGTAACGCTCGCCTGCCCCTTCAGGCTACTGTCATTGGCCTGCAGAGTGAGATTATTCAGCTCCAGCTGCTTTTGTTCTTCACGCCACACGGCCTGCAGCGTTCCCTGCCCGGTGATCCCCTGGGTGGGAAGATCGGCACCCGTCAGCTGCCAGTCCAGCTGCTGGATGTCGGCCGTAAGCTGATGCGGATAGTCTGAGGCGTTGACGCTGGCATTCAGCGACAGGGTCAAATCGCGCTGATCGCGGTTCACGCGCCCGCTAAATTCCACCGACGCAAGATGGTGAGCATCCTGCTCCATCTGCAGGTTAATGTTGCGAACGGTCACCTGCTCCTGGCGCTCATGCTGGAAAACCAACACGCTATCGGCAACTTTCAGCTTGCCGATATCAAAGGACCAGCCAGTATCGGACGGTTCATCAGGAAGGGTATTTTCGCGCGGCGCAACCGGCGCATTTGCATCACGCACGGCTTCGGATTGCGGTGTGAGCTGAATCACCGCGCCTTTCAGCATCACCTGTTTAACCTGCAGCTGATGGGAAATGAGCGGGATTAGCGCCACATCAAGGCGCATGTTGTCTGCGGACACCAGCGGCTGGGACGCCCCCGGCGCCGTGAGCGACATGCGGCCAGAGAGAATACTGAGCTGCGGCCAGACGTGCCAGCGTAGCGACCCGTCAAGCTTCAGTTGATAACCACTGCGTACCTCGACCTGCCGCACCATGTAAGCGCGGAAATCGTTGGGGTTAACCAGCAGAACCAACGCCGAAAGGCCAGCCACCAGCACCACCAGCAAAATCATCAGCGTTGTCAGAACTCTTCTCATAGCATCCTCAATGGGCTAACGATCAGTCTTTATCAATACGGCTGGCAACCGCGCCCTGCTGGTCGCGATATTTTGCGTCCTGCCGACGGTTATAAGGACGATCTGCCGGGCCTGACAGCGGTTCAAAGCTTAACGCGCCGATCATCATGCCCGGACGCAGCGCCAGCGGCAATTTACCGGCATTGAAGAAT
Organism: Enterobacter asburiae; assembly: GCF_008080435.1. Taxonomy (GTDB): domain Bacteria; phylum Pseudomonadota; class Gammaproteobacteria; order Enterobacterales; family Enterobacteriaceae; genus Enterobacter; species Enterobacter asburiae_C. The sequence continues at coordinate 103,018 of NZ_VRKN01000002.1, forward strand.
TCCAGTACGATACGCCCCGACCAGCCTGGATCGATACGGTGCGCGGTTACGTGAACCATCAGTCCCAGTCGCGCCAGCGAAGAACGGCCATCAAGCCAGCCGACCAGGTCCGGAGGCAGGGTGACGGATTCAAACGTCACCGCCAGGGCCAGTTCACCCGGATGCAGATAAAAGGCTTCCCCCTCGTCGATGACGATTTCGTCACTCATCACGCGATCAAGCGCGGCGCTGACTTCATCTTTCGGCCCGCTAAGGTCGATGAACGGTGCGGTATGACCGCTAAAGGTACGGAATTTATTCCCTAACCGTACATCAACGGTCACGCCATTGATACGCTCAACAGGTGGACGTGGGGTAATAGACAAACGGCCTTCATCCAGCCAGGCTTCTATATCGCGATCACAAAGACGCATGGCACTTTCTCCTTTCATGCATCGTCCCCTGAGGCGGTAAGCACTCAGGGTAAAACCAGGTTATCTCTGAACGGTACACAATTCACGCGGCTTATTCAAAAAACTGGCTGATTTTCGCTTTTAAGATATCAATAGCAATGCGGTTTTTACCCCCGCGCGGCACGATGATATCGGCGTATTGTTTGGATGGCTCAATAAACTGCAGGAACATTGGGCGGACCGTTTTCTGGTATTGCGCCATGACGGAGTCCATCGAACGGCCGCGTTCATTCACGTCACGCTTGATACGGCGCATCAGGCAGATATCCAGCGGGGTATCAACGAAAATCGAGAAGTTCATGGATTCACGCAGGCGAGCGTCGGTCAGAAGCAGGATGCCTTCAAGGATAATGACCTTTTTCGGCTCGATGCGGATGGTTTCCTGCGTACGGGTGTGTTCTACGTAACTGTAAACGGGCAGCTCAATCGCCTGGCCGCTCTTAAGCGCTTCTAAATGCTGGAACAGCAAGCTGTGATCCATTGCATTGGGGTGGTCATAGTTGGTTTTGACGCGCTCTTCCATCGACAGATGGGATTGATCTTTGTAATAGCTGTCTTCGGGAATGACGCCGATATGCTCATCACCTACTTGTTCACGCAGTTCGCGATAAAGCGTACTGGCAATTAGACTTTTACCTGAAGCCGATGCGCCGGCGATGCCTATAATGACGCACTGATGAGACTTATCAGTCATAAATTTAGCGACCTGATTAACCTGGATGTTAAGGAAGGACGACGCCGGAGCGTCAAACGCGGCAATTATAGGGATTTCGCGGGCGTGATACCAGTCGAAAGCACAGGTTCTGCGAGACTGGCCGAAAAGTGGCGCTTTATTCCCTGAGTGAAATTTAAATGGGCGTTTTTTCAGCGTTTAACAGGTTTTTTTCATGGAGCCTCTATTTAATAAGTCTGTGGTGTCAAATTCTGAGCGGTCACCATATGAATTGTAAATTGTTTGTACTAGCATAAACCAAATTATCAAATTCACGCGTTCGGACATCTTCCCTGACGGCATGGCGTCTCTGGATAAAGCGGTAATGAATAAACAATACCAGCGGGTTTTGGTTACCACCCCACATCCTTTAATACGACTTGTCTGTCTGGGCCTGGTCACCTTTATCTTTACCTTATTTTCGCTGGAGCTCACCCGGTTTGGCACCCTGCTGGCCCCGCTCTGGTTCCCCACCGCCATTATGATGGTGGCATTTTACCGCCATGCCGGAAAAATGTGGCCGGGAATCGCCCTGGCCTGTTCGTTCGGCAATATTCTGGCCACCTGGATGCTGTTTTCGTGGGGATCGATAAGCCTCACCTATACCTCAATTAACGTGGTTGAGGCCTTTACTGGCGCACTATTGCTGCGCAAATTGCTCCCGTGGTACAACCCGCTGCAGAATCTGAATGACTGGATCCGCGTGGCCCTCGGCAGCGCAATGATACCGCCGCTGGTGGGCGGCGTCCTGGTGTCTCTGCTGGCCCCCGGCCCTGAACCCCTGCGTAATTTCTTCGTCTGGGTGTTGTCCGAAGCCATTGGCGCGCTGGCAGTGGTGCCGCTGGGACTGTTATTTAAACCGCATTATCTGCTGCGCCACCGTGACCCGAGATTGCTGCTGGAAACGCTGACCACCCTGGCCGTGACGCTGGCCCTCAGCTGGGCAGCCATTACCTGGCTGCCGTGGCCTTTCACCTGCGTTATCGTTTTGCTTATGTGGAGCGCCGTGCGCCTGCCGCGGATGGAAGCGTTCATGGTGTTTCTGATCACCGTGATGGTTGTGTCGCTGATGATTTCCCGAAACCCTGTGGCGCTGACAACCCAGCACGTCGGGACGATGCTTAACGCCCCCTGGCTGCCGTTCCTGATGCTGCTCCTGCCTGCCAACGTGATGACCATGGTGATGTATGCCTTCCGCGCCGAGCGCAAACACATCACCGAAAGCGAGGAGCGTTTCCGCAATGCGATGGAGTATTCCGCCATCGGTATGGCGCTGGTCAGCATTGAGGGCAAATGGCTTCAGGCTAACAAGGCGCTGTGCAATTTTCTCGGTTACAGCCAGACGGAACTCCAATCACTGACCTTCCAGCAGCTCACCTGGCCGGAAGATCTGCACACCGACCTGGAGCAGCTCGAACAGCTGGTCAACGGCGACATCAACACCTACACCCTCGAGAAGCGCTACTACACCCGCGACGGAGAAGTGGTCTGGGCGCTGCTCGCCGTCTCCGTCGTGCGTCATGCCGACGGCTCGCCGCTCTATTTTATCGCCCAGATTGAAGACATTAACGACCTGAAGCAGACCGAGTGGGTCAATAAACGCCTGATGGAGCGGATTACGCTTGCTAACGAAGCGGGCGGCATCGGCATCTGGGAGTGGGATCTGGAGCCAGACATCATCAGCTGGGATAAGCGGATGTTTGAGATGTATGAGATCCCGCCGCACATCAAGCCCACCTGGCAGCTCTGGCATGACACGATGCTGCCGGAAGATCGTGCCCACGCTGAGAAGGTGCTGCGGGATTCGCTGATATCCCGTCTACCGTTTAAGCTGGAATTCCGCATCCGCGTGAAGGAAGGCGTTCGCCATATTCGCTCCCTGGCGAACCGGGTGCTCAATAAGCAAGGTGAAGTCGAACGGCTGCTCGGTATCAACATGGACATGACCGAGGTTAAGCAGCTCAACGAGGCCCTTTTCCAGGAAAAAGAGCGTCTGCACATCACCCTCGATTCCATCGGTGAAGCAGTGCTGTGTACCGATATCAACATGAACGTCACCTTCATGAACCCGGTGGCCGAGAAAATGAGCGGCTGGCTGCAGACCGAGGCTATCGGCCAGCCGATTCTGAAAGTGTTGCACATCACCTTTGGTGAAAAAGGGCCGCTGATGGAGAATATTCACAGCGGCGATATGTCCCGTTCCGATATCGATCAGGACGTGGTGCTGAACTGCCGTACCGGCGGGAATTTTGATATTCATTACAGCATTACGCCGCTCAGCACGCTGGATGGGCAGAATATTGGCTCGGTTATCGTGATTCAGGACGTGACTGAGTCGCGCAAAATGCTGCGTCAGCTGAGTTATAGCGCCTCCCACGATGCCCTGACCCATCTTGCAAACCGGGTCAGCTTCGAAAATCATCTGAAACGACTCTTGCAGACCGTTCGCGAAACACACCAGCGTCATGCCCTGGTCTTTATCGATCTCGATCGCTTCAAAGCCGTCAACGATACGGCAGGCCATGCGGCGGGTGATGCCCTGCTGCGGGAACTCTCTTCCCTGATGTTGACCATGCTCCGCTCCAGCGACGTGCTGGCGCGTCTGGGCGGGGATGAGTTCGGGTTACTGTTACCGGACTGCAATATTGAAAGCGCGCGCTATATCGCCGGTCGCCTGATCCATACGATCAATGACTATCACTTTATGTGGGAAGGCCGCCTTCACCGGATCGGCGCCAGCGCAGGTATCACGCTGATTGATGAAAATAACCATCAGGCGTCGGAAGTGATGTCGCAGGCGGATATTGCCTGTTATGCCTCGAAAAACAGCGGCCGTGGCATGGTAACGGTATACGAACCCCAGCAGGAGCGGGATCACAATACGCGCAGCATGATGTCGCTTGATGAACAATGGCACATGATTAAAGACAATCACCTGATGATGATTGCCCGCAGCGTCGCCTCCCCGCGCATTCCGGAGAGCAGTAATTTCTGGCTGCTGTCGTTACGCCTGTGGACCAGCCAGGGCGAAGTCCAGGAAGAGCATGCCTTCCGCTCCGGGCTGGCGGAGCCTGAGCTTTTGCACGCCCTCGACAGACGTATTTTTAGTGAATTTTTCCGTGCCTCTGCCGCACAGGTCGCCAGTAAAGGTATGGGGGTGGCACTGCCGCTTTCTGAGGCCGGTTTAGCCAGCGTAACGCTGGTCGATGAACTTCTCGACCTGCTGGATAAAAGCCCTATGCCGGGCCGTCTCCTGCATCTGGTTATCTCTGCCGATGTGGTGTGCAGCCCGGATAAAAACCTGCAACGGGGTCTGCAAAAACTTCGCCAGGCGGGCTGCCGCGTGATCTTCAGCCAGGTGGGCCGCGACATGAACGTCTTTACCCACCTGACCGCCAATATGGCCGACTATCTGATGCTGGACGCAGAGGTGGTCAGCAACGTGTATGGCAATCTGATGGATGAGATGATGGTCACCATTGTTCAGGGCCACGCCCAGCGTCTGGGAATGAAAACTATCGCGGGCCCCTGCAACCAGCCCATCATGATGGATACGCTTTCCGGCATCGGCATTGATTTTATCTATGGTGACACCATCGCCGAGCCGCAGCCGCTGGATCTACTGCTCAACACCAGTTATTTCGCCATCAACTGACGGCGCCCAGCCGTCGGTATACCAGATGTGCAGCAGCGCGTAAGAGCGCCACGGCTGCCAGCGCTCGGCATAACGCCGAATTTGCGCGGGCGTCATCCCGGCAAAGCGTTGCTTAATCAGGTAATCATCCGGCAAAAAGACATCTTTCGCCTGCCAGCCGCGAAGGGCCAGGTAGTTTGCCGTCCAGCGCCCTATCCCCGGCCGCTGCTGTAGCGCTTTCATCCCGGCCTCAATATTCGCGGGCGGGAAAAGCGGAAACGTCCCGTCGATGACCGACTGCGCCAGATGAATTAACGACTCCGCCCGCTTTACCGGCATGCCCAACGCTTTCAGCGCCAGCGGGTCCGCTGTCGCCAGGGCGTCCGGCGTGGGGAAACAGAGATAACCCGGACAATCCGTCACCGGTTCGCCGCACAGCGCCACCACGCGCGACGTCAGTTTCGCCGCCATCGCCACGCTCACCAGTTGTCCGAGAATCGCCCGGACACCCTGCTCATACGCATCCATCGCCCCCGGCAAACGCAAGCCTGGCCGGGCAGCACCGAGATCGCCCAGCGTATCTGCGATGTGCTGCGGGTTGCAGGAGAGATCGAACAGGCGTTCTATGCGGTCAAGGCACGTCTGCGCCACCGGGATTAACCCCGGACTGAGCGTCACGGTCAGCGTATGGGTGGCGATATCCGGCGTGACGCGAAAGACACCCCGATGGCCATCGCAGGCGAAACTGCGCTCATAGTAGTCGCTCGTGACGGTTTCAATACCCATGACCGCACGCGCGCCAAGAAAGCTAAACATCCACTGCCAGTCGTAAGGGGGTTGCCAGTTCAGGGTGTACATCGTCTCTCCTTTTGGGTTCTCCACAGCATAAACGGAAAGGTCCTGTTTTGCCTTGCTTTCATATTCCTGTTGTCGCCATGCAGACATTTCGTTAAAGTCTCGCCCCTTCTCACTGGCATGGGGATTAATCGTGTTTATTGGATTCGACTACGGTACGGCAAACTGCTCGGTTGCGATTATGCAAAACGGACAGCCACAGCTGCTGAAAATGGAAAAAGAGAGCACGCTGCTGCCCTCAATGCTCTGCGCGCCGACGCGTGAAGCGGTAAGCGAATGGCTGTTCCGCCACCATCAGGTTCCGGCCACGGCGGCGGAGACCCAGGCGCTGCTGCGCCGGGCGGTCAGCTTTAACCGCGAGGAAGACATCGACGTTTCACCATCCAGCGTGCAGTTCGGGCTCTCTTCGCTCGGGCACTACATTGAAGATCCTGAAGAGGTCTACTTCGTTAAGTCGCCAAAATCCTTCCTCGGCGCCAGCGGCCTGAAGCCGCAGCAGGTGGCGATGTTCGAAGACCTGGTATGCGCGATGATGCTGCATATTCGCAATCAGGCGCAGACGCAGGTCCCCGAGGCGATTACCCAGGCGGTCATTGGCCGCCCGATCAACTTCCAGGGGCTGGGCGGCGACGAGGCCAACCAGCAGGCGCAGGGGATCCTTGAACGCGCAGCGCACCGCGCGGGTTTCCGCGACGTGGTGTTCCAGTATGAGCCGGTTGCTGCGGGGCTGGACTTTGAAGCCACGCTGACGGAAGAAAAGCGCGTATTAGTCGTGGATATCGGCGGGGGCACGACGGACTGCTCGCTGCTGCTGATGGGACCGCAGTGGCATAACCGTCGCGATCGTGAAAATAGCCTGCTCGGGCACAGCGGCTGCCGCGTAGGTGGTAACGATCTCGATATCGCGCTGGCATTCAAGAGCCTGATGCCGCTGCTCGGTATGGGCGGTCAAACGGAAAAAGGCATCGCCCTGCCGATCCTGCCATGGTGGAACGCGATTGCCATCAACGATGTGCCTGCGCAAAGTGATTTTTACAGCACCGCGAACGGCCGCTTCCTTAACGATCTGGTGCGCGACGCGCAGGATGCCGAAAAAGTCGCGCTGCTGTATAAAGTGTGGCGTCAGCGTCTCAGCTACCGCGTGGTGCGTACTGCCGAAGAGAGCAAAATTGCCCTTTCCGACCGCGCTGAACATGCGGTCTCCTTGCCGTTTATCAGCGACGATCTGGCCACCGCGATTTCGCAGGACGGGCTGGAGACGGCACTCGCGCAGCCGCTGCAGCGTATTCTGGAGCAGGTGCAGCTGGCGCTGGAGAATGGCAAAGAGAAGCCGGACGTTATCTACCTGACCGGGGGGAGCGCCCGTTCGCCGCTGATCAAGAAAGCGCTGGCGGAACAGCTGCCGGGCATTCCGATTGCCGGGGGCGATGACTTTGGCTCTGTTACCGCAGGGCTGGCGCGCTGGGCGCAGGTGATGTTTAGCTAGTGCCGCTGTGCCGGGTGGCGCTTCGCTTACCCAGCCTACGGTTTGAGAATTTTGTAGGCCGGGTAAGGCGGAGCCGCCACCCGGCTAAAAAGATCGCCACACTCAGACAATTCCAGACAGTCTTCCATATTTCCTCCATTTTTCCGCTGTGTTGCCTGACTAAACTAGTATCATTCCCCGAAGTATTCAGGATGAGAATGTATAACGATGAAAGGCAGTAACAAATCCCGCTGGGCAATCGCCGCTGGCATCATTGTGGTGGTCCTTGCCGCCGCCTGGTACTGGCACAGTCAATCCGCGAACTCCGCAGCCCCCGCCGGTGCCAACAGTCAGGCACAGCGCCCAACAGGCGGAGGGCGTCACGGCATGCGCGGCGGCGCGCTGGCACCAGTACAGGCGGCGACGGTGGTGAATAAAGCCGTTCCTCGCTATCTTACGGGCCTTGGGACCATTACCGCCGCCAACACCGTGACGGTGCGTAGCCGCGTCGACGGCCAGCTGATGGCCATTCACTTCCAGGAAGGTCAGCAGGTCAAAGCGGGCGATCTGCTGGCCGAAATCGACCCAAGCCAGTTTAAGGTCGCCCTCGCCCAGGCGCAGGGCCAGCTCGCGAAAGACAAAGCCACGCTCGCCAACGCCCGTCGCGATCTGGCGCGCTACCAGCAGTTGGTGAAAACCAACCTCGTTTCTCGTCAGGAGCTGGATACCCAGCAGTCGCTGGTCAGCGAAACGCAGGGCACCATCAAAGCCGACGAAGCCGCCGTGGCCAGCGCGCAGCTGCAGCTGGACTGGAGCCGCATCACCGCGCCGACTGACGGACGCGTGGGCCTGAAACAGGTCGATATCGGCAACCAGATCTCCAGCGGCGACACCACGGGCATCGTGGTGCTCACCCAGACTCACCCGATTGATTTAGTCTTTACTCTGCCGGAAAGTGAAATTGCGACCGTGGTGCAGGCGCAAAAATCCGGAAAGGGGCTGGTGGTAGAAGCCTGGGACCGCACCAACAAGCAGAAGTTGAGCGAAGGCTCCCTGCTCAGTCTGGATAACCAGATCGACACCACCACCGGCACCATCAAGCTGAAGGCACGCTTTAATAACCAGGACGATGCCCTCTTCCCCAACCAGTTCGTCAATGCGCGAATGCTGGTCGCCACCGAAGAGAACGCGGTGGTGATCCCCACTGCTGCGCTGCAGATGGGTAACGAAGGTAACTTCGTCTGGGTACTTAACAGCGACAATAAGGTCAGCAAACATCTGGTTAAAACCGGTATCCAGGACAGCCAGACGGTGGTGATCGCCGCCGGTCTTTCCGCAGGCGACCGCGTGGTCACCGACGGCATTGACCGTCTGACCGAAGGGGCCAAAGTGGAAGTGGTTGAACCTGCGAAACAGGGAGAGAAATCCTGATGCAGGTTATGCCCCCAGGCTCTACAGGTGGGCCGTCACGCCTGTTTATCCTTCGTCCTGTCGCCACCACGCTGCTGATGGTGGCGATCCTGCTCGCCGGGATTATCGGCTATCGCTTCCTGCCCGTGTCGGCGCTGCCGGAGGTGGATTATCCAACCATTCAGGTGGTGACGCTCTATCCAGGCGCCAGCCCGGATGTCGTGACGTCCGCCATTACCGCCCCGCTGGAGCGCCAGTTCGGCCAGATGTCGGGGCTAAAACAGATGTCCTCCCAGAGTTCCGGCGGGGCATCCGTCGTGACGCTGCAGTTCCAGCTGACGCTGTCGCTGGACGTTGCCGAGCAGGAGGTGCAGGCCGCCATCAACGCCGCCACCAACCTGCTGCCGTCGGACCTGCCTAACCCGCCGGTCTACAGCAAGGTGAACCCGGCGGATCCGCCGATCATGACGCTTGCCGTCACCTCCTCCGCCATGCCGATGACCCAGGTCGAAGACATGGTCGAAACGCGCGTGGCGCAGAAAATTTCTCAGGTCTCCGGCGTCGGCCTCGTCACGCTGGCGGGCGGCCAACGTCCGGCGGTTCGCGTGAAGCTTAACGCCCAGGCGATTGCCGCGCTGGGCCTGACCAGCGAAACCATCCGCACCGCCATCAGCAGTGCCAACGTTAACTCAGCAAAAGGCTCGCTGGACGGCCCTACCCGCGCCGTGACGCTCTCAGCCAACGATCAGATGCAGTCCGCCGATGAATACCGCCAGCTGATTATTGCTTACCAGAACGGCGCCCCGGTGCGTCTGGGCGACGTGGCGACCGTGGAGCAAGGCGCGGAAAACAGCTGGCTCGGCGCCTGGGCCAATAAGCAGCAGGCGATCGTGATGAACGTGCAGCGCCAGCCGGGCGCTAACATCATCGAAACCGCCGACAGCATCCGCACCATGCTGCCGCAGCTGATCGAAAGCCTGCCAAAATCGGTCAGCGTGAAGGTGCTTTCCGACCGCACCACTAACATTCGCGCGTCGGTCACCGACACCCAGTTTGAGCTGATGCTGGCGATTGCGCTGGTGGTCATGATCATCTATCTGTTCCTGCGTAACGTTCCGGCAACCATTATTCCCGCCGTCGCCGTGCCGCTCTCGCTGGTCGGGACCTTTGCGGTGATGGTGTTCCTCGATTTTTCGATCAACAACCTGACGCTAATGGCGCTCACCATCGCCACCGGATTCGTGGTGGATGACGCCATTGTCGTTATCGAGAACATTTCGCGCTATATCGAGAAAGGTGAAAAGCCCTTAGCTGCTGCGCTGAAAGGCGCGGGCGAAATCGGCTTTACCATTATCTCGCTGACCTTCTCGCTGATTGCGGTGCTGATCCCGCTGCTGTTTATGGGCGATATCGTCGGGCGGCTGTTCCGCGAGTTTGCCGTGACGCTGGCGGTCGCCATTTTGATCTCCGCCGTGGTGTCGCTGACCCTGACGCCGATGATGTGCGCCCGCATGCTGAGCCACGAGTCCCTGCGCAAGCAAAACCGCTTCTCGCGCGCCTCCGAGCGCATGTTCGAGCGGATTATTGCCGCCTACGGTCGCGTGCTGGCGAAAGTCCTTAACCATCCATGGGCAACCCTCGGCGTGGCGCTGGGAACGCTGGCGCTCAGCGTGATGCTGTGGATTTTCATTCCGAAAGGCTTCTTCCCGATTCAGGACAACGGCATTATTCAGGGCACGCTGCAGGCGCCGCAGTCGGTCTCCTTCGCCAATATGGCCCAGCGCCAGCAGCAGGTGTCTGAGATCGTCATGAAAGATCCGGCGGTAGAGAGCCTGACCTCCTACGTGGGCGTCGACGGCACCAACCCGTCGCTCAACAGCGCGCGTCTGCAGATCAACCTCAAGCCGCTGGATGAACGCGACGATCGCGTCAACGCCGTCATTGAGCGTCTGCAAAGCGCCGTCGCGCGCGTGCCGGGCGTTGAGCTTTACCTGCAGCCGATTCAGGATTTAACCATTGATACCCAGGTCAGCCGCACGCAGTACCAGTTCACGCTGCAGGCCACCACGCTGGATGCCCTCAGCACCTGGGTGCCGCAGCTGGTAGATAAGCTTAGCACCCTGCCGCAGCTCGCCGACGTCAGCAGCGACTGGCAGGACAAAGGGCTGGCGGCGTACGTGAACGTCAACCGCGACACCGCCAGCCGTCTGGGCATTACGATGTCGGATGTGGACAACGCCCTGTACAACGCCTTCGGTCAGCGCCTGATCTCCACCATCTACACCCAGGCCAACCAGTATCGCGTGGTGCTGGAGCACAACACGGAAAACACGCCCGGCCTGGCGGGGCTGGACTCGGTGCGCCTGACCAGCAAAGACGGCGGTATTGTGCCGCTGAGCGCTATCGCCACGGTGGAAGAGCGCTATACCCCGCTGTCGATTAACCATCTGGATCAGTTCCCGTCCACCACCATTTCCTTCAACGTGCCGGACAATTATTCTCTCGGCGAAGCGGTGGAGGCCATTCAGGCTGCTGAAAAAGAACTCAGCTTCCCGTCCGATATTCAGACCCAGTTCCAGGGCAGCACGCTGGCGTTTCAGGCCGCGCTGGGTAACACCATCTGGCTGATCGTCGCGGCGGTCGTGGCGATGTACATCGTGCTCGGGGTACTGTACGAAAGCTTTATCCACCCGATCACCATCCTCTCTACCCTGCCGACGGCGGGCGTGGGGGCGCTGCTTGCATTGATGCTGGCGGGCAGCGAGCTGGACGTCATTGCCATCATCGGTATTATCCTGCTTATCGGGATCGTGAAGAAAAACGCCATCATGATGATCGACTTCGCCCTGGCCGCCGAGCGCGAGCAGGGCATGTCGCCGCGCGATGCCATCTTCCAGGCCTGTCTGCTGCGTTTTCGTCCGATCCTGATGACCACGCTGGCCGCCCTTCTGGGCGCGCTGCCGCTGATGCTCAGCACCGGCGTCGGCGCGGAGCTGCGCCGTCCGCTGGGTATCGGTATGGTCGGCGGTCTGCTGGTGAGCCAGGTGCTAACGCTCTTCACTACGCCGGTGATCTACCTGCTGTTTGACCGCCTGGCGCTGTGGACCAAAAGCCGCTTCCCGAAACGTGAAGAGGAGGCATAAGTGAAGTTTTTCGCCCTCTTCATTTACCGCCCGGTGGCGACGATTTTAATTTCCGTAGCCATCACCCTGTGCGGCGTGCTCGGCTTCCGGCTGCTGCCGGTGGCGCCGCTGCCGCAGGTGGATTTCCCGGTGATTATGGTCAGCGCCTCGCTGCCTGGCGCGTCGCCGGAAACCATGGCCTCGTCGGTCGCTACGCCGCTGGAACGTTCGCTCGGGCGCATCGCGGGGGTCAACGAGATGACCTCCAGCAGCTCGCTGGGCAGCACACGCATTATTCTGGAATTCAGCTTCGACCGGGATATTAACGGTGCGGCGCGCGACGTTCAGGCCGCCATCAACGCCGCACAAAGCCTGCTACCGAGCGGGATGCCGAGCCGCCCAACCTACCGCAAGGCCAACCCGTCCGATGCGCCGATCATGATCCTGACGCTGACCTCGGATACCTACTCGCAGGGGCAGCTTTACGACTTTGCGTCTACCCAACTGGCGCAGACCCTCTCACAAATTAACGGCGTCGGTGACGTGAGCGTCGGCGGGAGCTCCCTGCCCGCCGTGCGCGTGGGCTTAAACCCGCAGGCGCTGTTCAACCAGGGCGTGTCGCTGGACGACGTGCGCTCCGCCATCAGCACGGCCAACGTCCGTAAACCGCAAGGGGCGATTGAGGACGGTAGCCACCGCTGGCAGATCCACACCAACGACGAGCTGAAAACCGCCGCGGAGTATCAGCCGCTCATTATTCACTACAACAACGGCGCGGCGGTGCGCTTAAGCGATGTCGCCAGCGTCACCGACTCGGTGCAGGACGTGCGCAACGCCGGGATGACCAACGCTAAACCGGCCATTCTGCTGATGATCCGCAAGCTGCCGGAAGCCAACATTATCGAGACGGTGAACAGCATCCGCGCCCGCCTCCCGGAACTGCAACAGAGCATCCCGGCAGCGATCGATCTGCAAATTGCCCAGGATCGCTCCCCGACCATACGCGCCTCGCTTGAAGAGGTGGAGCAAACGCTGATTATCTCCGTCGCGCTGGTGATCCTGGTGGTATTCCTGTTCCTGCGCTCCGGCCGGGCGACGCTCATTCCGGCGGTGGCCGTGCCGGTGTCGCTGATCGGTACCTTTGCCGCCATGTATCTGTGCGGCTTTAGCCTCAACAACCTGTCCCTGATGGCCCTGACAATTGCCACGGGATTCGTGGTGGATGATGCCATCGTGGTGCTGGAAAACATTTCCCGCCACCTGGAAGCGGGCGTGAAGCCGCTGCAGGCCGCGCTGCAGGGCACGCGCGAGGTGGGCTTTACGGTGCTCTCCATGAGCCTGTCGCTGGTGGCGGTATTCCTGCCGCTGCTGCTGATGGGCGGGCTGCCGGGCCGGTTGCTGCGCGAGTTTGCCGTCACCCTCTCCGTTGCTATCGGAATTTCGCTGGTTATTTCCTTAACGCTGACGCCAATGATGTGCGGCTGGATGCTTAAGCGCAGCAAACCGCACTCGCAGCCGCGCCGCAAAGGCTTTGGTCGCTTCCTGATGGCGATGCAGGAAGGCTATGGCAAATCGCTGAAGTGGGTGCTGAATCATACCCGGCTGGTCGGCCTGGTGCTGATCGGCACCATCGTGCTCAACGTCTGGATGTACATCACCATCCCGAAAACCTTCTTCCCGGAGCAGGACACCGGCGTGCTGATGGGGGGGATTCAGGCGGACCAGAGCATTTCGTTCCAGGCGATGCGCGGCAAGCTGCAGGACTTTATGAAGATCATTCGGGAAGACAAAGCCGTGGATAACGTCACCGGCTTTACCGGCGGGTCACGCGTTAACAGCGGGATGATGTTTATTACCCTGAAACCGCGCGGCGAGCGCAACGAAACCGCCCAGCAGGTGATTGACCGCCTGCGGGTGAAGCTTGCCAAAGAGCCGGGGGCAAACCTGTTTTTGATGGCCGTTCAGGATATCCGCGTCGGCGGCCGTCAGGCGAACGCCAGCTATCAGTACACGTTGCTCTCGGACGATTTAGCCGCCCTGCGCGAGTGGGAGCCGAAGATCCGCAAGGCGCTGGCCGCTCTGCCGGAGCTGGCGGACGTCAACTCCGATCAGCAGGACAACGGCGCCGAGATGGCTCTGACCTACGACCGCGAAACCATGTCGCGTCTGGGCATTAACGTTGAAGCCGCCAACAGCCTGCTGAACAACGCCTTCGGCCAGCGCGAGATCTCCACCATCTACCAGCCGATGAACCAGTACAAGGTGGTGATGGAAGTTGACCCGCGCTACACCCAGGACATCAGCGCCCTGGACAAAATGTTTGTGATTAACAACGACGGCAAGGCAATTCCGCTCTCCTACTTTGCCAGCTGGCAGCCTGCCAACGCGCCGCTGTCGGTGAACCATCAGGGGCTTTCGGCGGCGTCGACCATCTCCTTTAACCTGCCAGCGGGCTCGTCACTTTCGGAAGCCAGCGACGCGATCAACCGCGCGATGACGCAGCTTGGCGTACCGTCCACCGTGCGCGGCAGCTTTGCCGGGACCGCGCAGGTGTTCCAGGAGACGATGAACTCGCAGGTGATTTTGATTCTGGCCGCCATCGCCACGGTTTATATTGTGCTGGGCGTGCTGTACGAGAGCTATGTTCACCCGCTGACCATTCTCTCAACGCTGCCGTCAGCGGGCGTGGGGGCATTGCTGGCGCTGGAGCTGTTCGGCGCGCCGTTCAGCCTTATCGCGCTCATCGGGATCATGCTATTAATCGGCATTGTGAAGAAAAACGCGATCATGATGGTGGATTTCGCGCTGGACGCCCAGCGCAACGGCAACCTGTCGCCGGAAGAGGCGATCTTCCAGGCCTGCCTGCTGCGTTTCCGTCCGATCATGATGACTACCCTGGCGGCGCTGTTTGGCGCGCTGCCGCTGGTTGTCTCGGGCGGCGACGGCTCAGAGCTGCGCCAGCCGCTGGGGATCACCATTGTCGGCGGCCTGGTCATGAGCCAGTTGCTGACGCTGTACACTACGCCGGTGGTCTATCTGTTCTTCGACCGCCTGCGGCTGCGCTTTTCGCGCAAAAACAGAACCACGGTGACCGAGTAAATGACCGATCTCCCCGCTAACGTTCGCTGGCAGTTATGGATAGTCGCTTTCGGCTTCTTTATGCAGTCGCTGGACACGACCATCGTCAACACCGCCCTCCCCTCAATGGCGAAAAGCCTGGGGGAGAGCCCGCTGCATATGCATATGGTGATTGTCTCCTACGTGCTGACGGTTGCCGTGATGTTGCCTGCCAGTGGCTGGCTGGCGGACAAAGTGGGCGTACGCAATATCTTCTTCACCGCCATCGTGCTGTTTACCACCGGGTCGCTGTTTTGCGCCCAGGCGAACACGCTCGATCAGCTGGTGGTGGCGCGGGTATTGCAGGGCGTCGGCGGGGCGATGATGGTGCCCGTCGGGCGGTTAACGGTCATGAAGATTGTGCCGCGCGAGCAGTATATGGCGGCGATGACCTTTGTGACCCTGCCCGGTCAGGTGGGACCGCTGCTGGGTCCGGCGCTCGGCGGCATTCTGGTGGAGTACGCCTCCTGGCACTGGATCTTCTTAATCAATCTTCCTGTTGGCATCATCGGCGCTATCGCCACCCTGACGCTGATGCCGAACTACAAAATGCAGACGCGGCGCTTTGATATCTTTGGCTTTATCCTGCTGGCGGCGGGTATGGCAACGCTTACCCTGGCGCTCGACGGGCAAAAAGGTCTGGGGATTTCGCCCCTGACGCTCGGGCTTCTGATCGCGCTCGGCGTTACCGCCATACTGTGGTATCTGTGGCATGCCAGAGGTAACGATAAGGCGCTGTTCAGCCTGAACTTGTTTAAAAACCCTACCTACCGTCTTGGCCTGTTCGGCAGCTTCGCCGGGCGCGTCGGCAGCGGCATGCTGCCGTTTATGACGCCGGTGTTCCTGCAAATTGGGATGGGATTTTCGCCGTTCCACGCGGGCCTGATGATGATCCCGATGGTGCTCGGCAGCATGGGAATGAAGCGCATCGTGGTACAGGTGGTGAACCGCTTTGGCTACCGTCATGTGCTGGTGACCGCCACGCTGGGGCTGGCGCTGGTGAGTCTGCTGTTTATGACCGTGGCGCTGATGGGCTGGTACTACGTTCTGCCGCTGGTGCTGTTCTGCCAGGGGATCATCAACTCCATGCGCTTCTCGTCGATGAATACCCTGACGCTGAAGGACCTGCCGGACGATCTGGCGAGCAGCGGCAACAGCCTGCTGTCGATGATCATGCAGCTCTCCATGAGCGTCGGCGTCACCATTGCCGGCCTGCTGCTCGGTATGTACGGTCAGCACCATCTCAGCGTCGACACGCCGGTAGCGCATCAGGTCTTTTTATATACCTATCTCAGCATGGCGGTCATCATCGCCCTGCCCGCTTTCATCTTCGCCAGAGTGCCGGATGATACCAGCAAGAACGTCGTGATTAGGCGCGGCAAAAGGAGTGGTTCATGAAATTCTGGCGTCCGGGCATTACCGGCAAGCTCTTCGTGGCGATATTTGCCACCTGTATCGTCCTGCTGATCACCATGCACTGGGCGGTGCGGATCAGCTTCGAGCGCGGTTTTATTGATTACATCAAGCATGGCAATGAACAGCGTTTACAGGGCTTAAGCGATGCGCTGAGTGAACAGTACGCCCAGCACGGCAACTGGCGTTTTCTGCGCAATAACGACCGCTTTATTTTCCAGATCCTGCGCTCGCTGGAGCACGATACCGGTGACGATCGCCCGGGGCCAGGCATGCCGCCGCACGGCTGGCGCACCCAGTTCTGGGTGATCGACCAGGACATGCGCACGCTGGTAGGTCCGCGCGCGCCGATACCACCGGACGGCACCCGTCGTGCGATCAAAGTCAATAATGCGACAGTCGGCTGGGTTATCGCCTCTCCGGTGGAGCGCCTGACGCGCAACACCGACATCAACTTTGACCGCCAGCAGCGCCGGACAAGCTGGCTGATTGTCGCCCTCTCCACCCTGCTTGCCGCGCTCGCCACCTTCCCGCTGGCGCGCGGTCTGCTCGCCCCGGTGAAACGGCTGGTGGAAGGCACGCACAAGCTGGCCGCCGGGGATTTCACCACCCGCGTCGATACCCGCAGCCAGGACGAACTGGGCAAGCTGGCGCAGGACTTTAACCAGCTCGCCAGCACGCTGGAGAAAAACCAGCAGATGCGCCGCGACTTTATGGCCGATATTTCCCACGAGCTGCGCACGCCGCTGGCGGTGCTGCGCGGGGAGCTGGAGGCCATTCAGGACGGCGTGCGCCAGTTTACGCCTGAATCGGTGGCCTCTCTGCAGGCGGAGGTGGGCACGCTCACCAAGCTGGTGGATGACCTCCACCAGCTCTCCATGTCCGACGAAGGCGCGCTGGCCTACCAGAAAGCGCCGGTGGACGTGATTAACATTCTGGAAGTGATCAGCGGCGCCTTCCGCGAGCGGTTTGCCAGCCGCAACCTGAAAATCGACCTCTCCCTGCCGGACAGCGCGGTGGTGTTTGGCGACAAAGACCGGCTGATGCAGCTGTTCAATAACCTGCTGGAAAACAGCCTGCGCTACACCGACAGCGGCGGCGGGCTGCACATCTCCGGCAGGCAGGAAAACGGACGCTTTGCCCTCACCTTCGCGGATTCCGCCCCCGGCGTACAGGACGCGCAGCTGGAAAAACTGTTTGAACGTTTCTACCGTACCGAAGGCTCCCGCAACCGCGCCAGCGGCGGTTCCGGCCTGGGGCTGGCGATTTGCGTTAACATCGTCGAGGCGCATAATGGCACGATCCGCGCCGCCCATTCGCCTTTTGGCGGGGTTAGCATTACAGTAGAGTTACCTCTGGAACGGGATTTATCGAGAGAAGTATGACCGAGTTACCGATTGACGAGAACACGCCACGTATTTTGATTGTCGAAGACGAGCCCAAGCTTGGGCAATTGCTGATCGACTATTTGCGTGCGGCCAGCTACGCCCCGTCGCTGATCAGCCATGGCGACCAGGTGCTGCCATACGTGCGTCAGACCCCGCCGGATCTGATCCTGCTGGATTTAATGCTGCCAGGCGTTGACGGACTGACCCTGTGCCGGGAAATTCGTCGCTTCTCTGACGTGCCGATCGTCATGGTCACCGCCAAAATTGAAGAGATTGACCGCCTGCTGGGGCTTGAAATTGGCGCGGACGATTACATCTGCAAACCCTACAGCCCGCGTGAAGTGGTCGCCCGCGTGAAAACCATTCTGCGTCGCTGCAGGCCGCAGCGCGAGCTTCAGGTGCTCGACGCCGAAAGCCCGCTGATTGTCGACGAAAGCCGCTTCCAGGCAAGCTGGCGTAGCAAGCTGCTGGACCTGACGCCTGCGGAGTTCCGCCTGCTGAAAACCCTCTCCCACGAGCCGGGAAAAGTGTTCTCCCGCGAACAGCTGCTGAACCACCTGTATGACGATTACCGCGTGGTGACCGACCGCACCATCGACAGCCATATCAAAAACCTGCGCCGCAAGCTGGAGGCGCTGGACGCCGAGCAGTCATTTATTCGTGCGGTGTATGGCGTGGGGTACCGTTGGGAAGCGGATGCGTGCAGGATTGTGTGACGTTTCATCTCTGAAACCCGCCCCTGGCGGGTTTTTCTTTTCTGGAATCAATTCAGGAATCAACCATACTCTTTTTACCAGTTCGCTTACTTATAACTGGTGCTGATAATTTTACTTTCGCTCAAGGAGTTCCTATGTCTGGTTGGTTCGAATTAAGTAAAAGCAGTGATGGTCAGTTCAGGTTTGTGCTAAAAGCTGGAAACGGGGAGATCATTCTGACCAGCGAGCTTTACACCAGCAAAAGTGCCGCTGAAAACGGCATTGCTTCCGTACGCACGAACAGCCCCCTGGACGAGCGTTTTGAGAAGAAAACGGCTTCTAACGGTAAGTTCCATTTCAATCTCAAGGCGGGCAATCATCAGGTGATTGGCAGTAGCCAGCTTTATGCAACGGAACAATCGCGTGATAAGGGCATCACCTCGGTCAAAACCAATGGTTCTGTCCAGACGGTAAAAGACAACACCTGACAGCACGCAGCGCGCCGGGTGAGCGATGACGCGACCCGGCGCTTTACCTCCCCGCCCCGCAGCGCTACAATGCCCGCCCTTAAAGTGGGGGATCTCCCCTTACCGCTGCACCTGGTGCACGCGGATCTGACCTGTCATCAGAACGAGAACAAACATGTTTAAACCGGAACTCCTTTCCCCGGCGGGAACGCTGCAAAATATGCGTTACGCTTTCGCCTATGGTGCCGATGCTGTCTACGCGGGCCAGCCTCGCTACTCGCTGCGCGTGCGCAACAATGAATTCAACCACGAGAACCTGCAGCTCGGCATCAACGAAGCGCATGCCCTGGGTAAAAAATTCTACGTGGTGGTCAATATTGCGCCGCATAACGCCAAGCTGAAGACGTTCATCCGTGACCTGAAGCCGGTGGTGGATATGGGGCCGGACGCGCTGATCATGTCGGACCCGGGTTTAATCATGCTGGTTCAGGAGAACTTCCCGGAGATGGATATTCACCTCTCCGTACAGGCTAACGCCGTTAACTGGGCGACGGTGAAGTTCTGGAAACAGATGGGGTTGACCCGCGTCATTCTCTCCCGCGAGCTGTCGCTGGAAGAGATCGAAGAGATCCGCACCCAGGTGCCGGATATGGAAATCGAAATCTTCGTTCACGGCGCGCTGTGCATGGCCTACTCCGGCCGCTGCCTGCTTTCTGGCTATATCAACAAACGCGATCCGAACCAGGGCACCTGTACCAACGCCTGCCGCTGGGAATATAACGTCCAGGAAGGCAAAGAGGATGACATAGGTAACATCGTCCACAAGCATGAGCCGATCCCGGTGACCAACGTTGAGCCTACGCTGGGCATCGGCGCGCCAACCGACAGCGTGTTTATGATTGAAGAAGCCAAACGTCCGGGCGAGTACATGACCGCCTTTGAAGACGAGCACGGCACCTACATCATGAACTCGAAAGATCTGCGCGCCATCGCCCACGTTGAGCGTCTGACCCAGATGGGCGTGCACTCCCTGAAGATCGAAGGCCGCACCAAGTCTTACTACTACTGCGCTCGTACCGCGCAGGTGTACCGCAAAGCCATCGATGATGCGGCAGCCGGTAAACCGTTCGATACCAGCCTGCTGGAAACCCTGGAAGGCCTGGCGCACCGTGGCTATACCGAAGGCTTCCTGCGCCGTCATACCCATGACGACTACCAGAACTACGAGCACGGCTACTCCGTTTCCGAGCGCCAGCAGTTTGTCGGTGACTTCACCGGCGAGCGCAAAGGCGCGCTGGCGGCTGTCGCGGTAAAAAACAAGTTCACCAAAGGCGACAGCCTGGAGCTGATGACCCCGCAAGGCAACATGAACTTCACGCTGGAGCATCTGGAAAACGGCAAAGGTGAAGCGATTGATGTGGCACCGGGTGACGGGCATACCGTCTGGCTGCCGGTTCCGGAAGCGGTGGAGCTGAAGTTCGCGCTGCTGATGCGTAACTTCAACGGTGAAAGCACCCGAAACCCACACGGCAAATAGTTAATCAGGGAAATTTTTTCACGCCGGGATAATTCTTAGAATCGGATCACATACCGCTTCGTTCAATACGGGTATTATCCCCCCGCTGAAAAACATAACCCATAAATGCTAGCTGTACCAGGAACCACCTCCTTAGCCTGCGTAATCTCCCTTACGCGGGCTTATTTTTTGCCTTCTCTTTCCTCAACCCAGGCAATAAGTTCGTCGATTTGCCTCTCTGAGAACACGGCTATCCCATGCTCTGCGAGCAACGATGCCGCAACCCCCATCCCCGCTTTATGTATCCCGCGAAAAGAACCGTCATAAATAAACTGGCTGCCACACGTTGGGCTGCCATCGGTTAGCAATGCAGCACTACACCCCGATGCCTGAGCAGTGCGTAGTGCGAGCCAGGCTGCAAGCTGATAATGTTCGGTCACATCCTGCCCCGTATTTTCAATAATTCTGGCTTGCCCGTGCATCACGTCTTTGCCATCAGCGGACATAATCTCTGCCGGAGGACGAGGTACAGCCATCCCGGCCGCAAGTTCAGGGCAGTGGATAACCAGACGTTGTTCCTGTTGCCAGCGAACGAGTTGCTCGTTCATTCGCGCTTTTTCACTTCCGTTATAACGAACCCTGAAGCCCATCAGGCAAGCGCTTACCAAAACTTTATTCATCATCACTTTCCTGTGATTACATTAATATCATCGCTGAAGTGTAACGCGCTTTCATGCATATTTTGTTCCTTTCATCCTGTTCTTACCCGCTTTTTTTCTCTCTGCTATACACTCTTACTAACGCCAAAAAAGGGAGCAGCGCGGATGGCAACCTATTCAGATAGTTTATTGATTCTCAATGGCAAAAGCGCAGGCAACGATCTGTTGCGTCAGGCAATTCAGGGTTTGCGTGACGATGGCGCGCGCATCCACGTCAGGGTGACGTGGGAAAAAGGCGACGCAGCACGCTATATCAATGAAGCCCTCGGGCTTGGCGTCAACACCATCATTTCCGGCGGCGGCGATGGCACTATTAATGAGATTGCGTCAGCGCTTATCGACCTGCCCCCGGCAAACCGGCCAGTGATGGGTATTTTACCGCTCGGTACCGCCAATGATTTTGCCACCAGCGCCGGGATCCCGGAGGAATTAGAGAAGGCGCTCCAGCTGGCGATCCTCGGCAAGGCCACCGCTGTGGATATTGCACAGGTGAATGATAAAACCTGCTTTATCAATATGGCGACCGGTGGGTTCGGCACGCGCATCACCAGCGAAACGCCCGAAAAACTGAAGGCGGCGCTGGGCGGCGTGTCGTACCTGATCCACGGCCTGATGCGCATGGACACCCTCAAGCCGGACCGCTGCGAAATTCGCGGCGAGGATTTTCAGTGGCAGGGTGACGCGCTGGTGATTGGGATTGGCAATGGCCGCCAGGCCGGCGGCGGGCAGCAGCTATGCCCGGAGGCGCTGATCAATGACGGTCAGCTACAGCTGCGTATTTTCACGGGCGACGGCCTGCTGCCCGCGCTGTTTACCACGCTGACGCAACCGGAAGAGAGTCCAAATATCATCGCCGGGAAATCGGCGTGGTTTGAAGTGAATGCTCCGCACGGGATGACCTTTAACCTCGACGGAGAGCCGCTGAGCGGGACGCAGTTCCGCATTGAGGTGTTGCCCGGCGCGCTGCAGTGCAGACTGCCGCCGGACTGTGTGCTTTTGCGCTGATGTTTTACACGGTGCGCGATGATGCCCTCACCCCAACCCTCTCCCTGTGGGAGAGGGAGAGGGAGGCGTCAGGCAATCGTTACTTTGCTATCCAGATAAACATCCTGAACCGCATTGATCAGCTTCACGCCGTCGGCCATCGATTTCTTAAACGCCTTACGGCCAAGGATAAGCCCCATGCCGCCCGCGCGTTTGTTGATAACCGCCGTACGCACCGCGTCTGACAGGTCGGTATCACCGCCCGCCGCCCCGCCGGAGTTAATTAGCCCCGCACGGCCCATGTAGCAGTTCGCCAGCTGGTAACGCACCAGGTCGATTGGGTTATCGCTGGTCAGCTTGCTGTAAACGCGGTCATCGGTGTAACCGAAGTTCACCGCTTTATAGCCGCCGTTATTCTCGGCCATTTTCTGCTTCACGATATCTGCGCCGATGGTCGCCGCCAGGTGGTTCGCCTGCCCGGTGAGATCTGCCGACACGTGGTAATCCACGCCGTCTTTTTTGAACGCATTGTTACGCAGGTACGCCCACAGCACGGTCACCATGCCCAGCTCGTGCGCACGCTCAAACGCCGCAGAGATCTCTTCAATCTGACGACGAGACTGCTCAGAGCCGAAGTAAATCGTTGCCCCGACGGCTACTGCCCCCATATTGAACGCCTGCTCGACGCTGGCGTAGAGGGTTTGGTCATATTCGGTAGGGTAGCTGAGGGTTTCGTTGTGGTTCAGCTTCACAAGGAACGGAATGCGGTGGGCATAGCGTCGCGACACGGAGGCCAGCACGCCGTAGGTGGAGGCTACACAGTTACAGCCAGCTTCAATCGCCAGCTCGACAATGTTCTTCGGATCGAAGTAGAGCGGGTTCGCCGCAAAAGACGCGCCCGCCGAGTGCTCAACGCCCTGGTCTACCGGCAGAATAGAGAGATACCCGGTGCCGCCGAGCCGCCCGGTGTTGTAGAGCGTCTGCATATTTCGCAGGACCGCAGGCGGACGGTTGTTATCGATCATCACGCGGTCAACGTAGTCATGACCAGGCAGATACAGCTGGTCGGCTGGAATGGTCATACAACGATGCTGTAAAAGGCTGTCGGCGTCTTTGCCAAGCAACTGCGCAATATCAGTCATGTGATACTCCCGTAAGTCCGACGTCGTGTCGGTGTGTGTTTATCCAGTCCCATCTTTTATGGGCAGACTAAGCCTGGTACCGACTTAACAGATTTTCCACCCTTTGCATTTTTTTTCAGCACAATCTGCTGGCTCGATTCGTGTACAACAAAACTGTTACATTGATCAAACAATCGCCACAAAGGTATTTAAAAGGTATTATTGAGTGGTATGTTAAAGGCGTACCCTCTCTGACATGCAGGATTAAAAAATGAAAACGAAAGTCCAACTGTCATTCATGATGTTTGTTGAATGGTTTATCTGGGGCGCGTGGTTTGTGCCGCTGTGGCTGTGGCTGAGCAAAAGCGGTTTTACCGCCGGGGAAATTGGCTGGTCTTACGCCTGTACAGCCATTGCCGCTATCCTCTCCCCGATTCTGGTCGGCTCGCTGACGGACCGCTTCTTCGCCGCCCAGAAAGTGCTGGCGGTGCTGATGTTCGCTGGCGCCATTCTGATGTACTTCGCCGCACAGCAAACCCAGTTCAGCACCTTCTTCCCGCTGCTGCTGGTTTACTCCCTGACCTATATGCCGACCATCGCGCTGACCAACAGCATCGCCTTCGCCAACGTAGACGACGTCGAGGCCGATTTCCCGCGCATCCGCGTGATGGGTACCATCGGCTGGATCGCCTCCGGGCTGGCGTGCGGGTTCCTGCCGCAGATGCTGGGCTACAGCGATATTTCCGATACCAATATCCCGCTGCTGATGACCGCCGCAAGTTCCGCCCTGCTCGGCGTCTTTGCCCTGTTCCTGCCGAATACCCCGCCGAAGAGCACCGGCAAACTGGACATCAAAGTGATGCTGGGTCTGGATGCGCTGATCCTGCTGCGCGACAGAAACTTCCTGGTGTTCTTCTTCTGCTCGTTCCTGTTCGCCATGCCGCTGGCCTTCTATTACATCTTCGCCAACGGCTATCTCACCGAAGTGGGGATGAAAAATGCCACCGGCTGGATGACGCTTGGCCAGTTCTCCGAAATCTTCTTTATGCTGGCGCTGCCGTTCTTTACCAAACGTTTTGGTATTAAGAAGGTCTTACTGCTGGGTCTGATCACTGCCGCCATCCGCTACGGGTTCTTCGTTTACGGCGGAGCGGAACAGTACTTCACCTACGCCCTGCTGTTCCTCGGCATTCTGCTGCACGGCGTGAGCTACGACTTCTACTACGTCACCGCGTACATCTACGTGGATAAAAAAGCGCCGGTGCATATGCGCACCGCCGCGCAGGGCCTGATTACGCTGTGCTGCCAGGGCTTTGGTAGCCTGCTGGGTTACCGTCTGGGCGGCGTGATGATGGAAAAAATGTTCGCATACAAAGAGCCGGTGAATGGGCTGACCTTCAACTGGGCCGGAATGTGGGCGTTTGGTGCAATCATGATTGCCGTGATTGCCGTGCTGTTTATGCTGTTTTTCCGCGAATCGGATAAAGAGATCACCGCAATTGAGGTGGTTGATGGCGATGCCGCGCTGACACAAGGGGAAGTTAAATGAAACAAGAACGTGTTCTCGGTGCCCTTTACGGGCAGGCGTTAGGGGATGCGATGGGCATGCCGTCGGAGCTGTGGCCGAGAAAGCGCGTCAAGGCGCACTTCGGCTGGATCGACCGCTTTTTACCCGGCCCGGCAGAGAATAATGCGGCCTGCTATTTCAAACAGGCAGAGTTCACCGACGATACCTCAATGGCGCTCTGCCTGGCGGATGCGATTATTGAGTGTGAGGGAGAAATTAACGCGGACGTTATCGGCAAACATATTCTGCGCTGGGCGCTCGATTTCGACGCGTTCAATAAGAACGTGCTCGGCCCGACGTCGAAAATCGCGCTTAACGCTATTCGTGACGGAAAAGCGGTTAGCGAGCTGGAAAACAACGGAGTGACTAACGGGGCGGCGATGCGCGCCTCCCCGCTGGGCTGCCTGCTCCCGGCCACGCGTCTGGAACACTTTGTTGAGCAGGTGGCGCTGGCTTCCAGCCCGACCCATAAATCGGACCTCGCCATTGCCGGCGCGGTGGTCATTGCCTGGGCAGTTTCCCGCGCTATCGACGGCGAAAGCTGGCAGAACATCGTCGATGCTCTGCCGGGTATCGCCCGCTATGCGCAGGAGGTGAAAACCACAACCTTCAGCGCGTCGCTGGCGGCACGTATTGAGCTGGCGCTTAAGACCGTGCGGGAAGCCAACGGTATCGACTCCGCCAGCGAGCAGATTTATCAGCTCACTGGCGCAGGAACCAGCACCATTGAGTCCGTTCCGGCGGCCATTGCGATGGTCGAACTGGCGGGAACCGACCCAAACCGCTGCGCCATTTTATGCGCCAATCTGGGCGGCGATACCGACACCATTGGCGCCATGGCGACGGCCATCTGCGGCGCGCTCCACGGCGTGCAGGCAATTGACCCGACACTCAAAGCCGAGCTCGACGCCGTCAACCGGCTCGATTTCGGCCACTATTGCGAGAAACTGCTGCACTACCGGGAGCAAAGGGAGGGCCTATGAATTCATTTGCCCAACGTCTCGACACCCTGCACGCTACGCGTCCGGTGACGGTGCTGGGCGCAGCGGTGATTGACGTCATCGCCGATGCCTACGCCCTGCCCTGGCGCGGGTGCGATATCGAGCTCAAACAGCAGGGTGTCAATATTGGCGGCTGCGCGCTGAATATCGCCATCGCCCTGAAACGGCTCGGCATTGCGTCGCAAAACGCCCTGCCCGTCGGCCACGGCGTGTGGGCGGATATCATCCGCAACGCCATGGCGAAGCAGGATCTGCACAGCGCCATTGAGGCCGAAACCGGTGATAACGGCTGGTGCCTGGCGCTGGTGGAGCCAGACGGCGAGCGCACCTTTATGTCCTTTAGCGGCGTGGAGAACCAGTGGCAGCAGCGCTGGCTTTATGTGCTTAACATCCCGTCGAACAGCCTGGTCTATTTATCCGGCTATCAGCTGGCCTCGCCGTGCGGCGAGCTGCTGACACGCTGGCTGGAGGGGTTACAGGACGTGACGGCCTTTATCGATTTCGGTCCCCGCATCGCGGATATTCCTGACACGCTGATGGCGCGAATTATGGCCTGCAGGCCAATTGTGTCACTTAATCGTCAGGAAGCGGAGCTTGCCGCAGAAAGACTGGGAGTTGAGGTTGAAAGCCTCGGTACGCAGTGGCAGCAGCGCTTCGGTGCTGCGCTGATTGTGCGGCATGATAAAGACGGAGCCGCCTGGTACGACGGCGGTGACGCGGGCGTTGTTCCGGCGTTTCCTGCTATGGTTGTGGATACCATTGGCGCAGGTGATAGCCACGCGGGCGGCACGCTTGCCGGGCTGGCGGCAGGATGGTCACTGGCAGACGCCGTTCTGCTGGGGAATGCCGTGGCGTCCTGGGTGGTCAGCCACCGCGGCGGGGATTGCGCACCGACTCGCGAGGCGCTACTCCTCGCACACAAAGACGTATAGATCGCTGCGACAGTAGCTGATGCTGTACTCAATCGGCCGGTGCTGTTGGTCAAGTGCGACCTGCTTGATCACCAGCACCGGTATTTTTTCGTCCATCTTAATGTGCGCCTGAAACTCGCTGTCCGGCATACGGGCGCTAACCCGTGAACGGGTGCGCTGCGGGAAAATATTCTGACTGCGGAAGTAGTCGTACAGCGAAATGCCAATCGCATCCGGATCGGGAATTAACCCAACCGGTACCCAGGACTCTTCAATCGACACCGCATCGTCATCCACATAGCGAATGCGCTTGAGCAAAAAGACTTCGCTGTCCGGAGGGATCGACAGGTGATTTGCGACCTCTTCCGGGCACTTAACCACCCGCTTGTTGACCCACAGCGTATTAGGCTTTTGGCCGCGCAGCACCACCTGCCGGGAAAAGCCGCGCGCCTCTTTCAGCGAATATTCAAAGATGTTGTTGATTTGCGTGCCATAGCCACGGGAACGCGTTACCACGCCCTCTTCCTCCAGCGCCTGCATCGCTTTTCGCACGGTGATGCGCGACACCCCGGTTAACTGGCTCAGATCGCGCTCGCCGGGCAAAATATTGCCGTGCTCCAGCACCCCGCTGCGCACCGCATTTTTTACCGTTTCGGCAAATTTCAGATACAGCGGCGTGTTGTCAGGCGCGGCGATCCGTTCATTCAGTTGGGCGATTAACCGGGTATGCGCTTGTTCCATCTCTGTTTTCTCAGGCGTGGTGTTTCCTGCCAGTATACTGGGTTACCACCATGCATGAAAATGATGAACCGGCCCAATACCGTGACCCACTTCCAGAGTATCGGCTTTTGCCAGCGCCGCCGAGAGCCAGGTTTTCGCTTCGCGCACCGTATCGACCCAGTTTTCATGCCGTGGACGCAGCGCCGCCAGCGCGGCAGAGAGCGTACAACCCGTACCGTGGGTGTTTTTGGTCTGCACGCGCGGGGCGGTAAAACGAACCTCGCCGTCGCGGGTAAAGAGCCAGTCCGGGCTTTCGGCATCATCCAGGTGCCCGCCTTTCATCAGCACCGCGCCGCAGCCCATTGCCAGCAGCGCGTTTCCCTGCGCTTTCATCTCACGTTCAGTTTGCGCATGCGATGTGCCTAACAGCGCGGCGGCTTCCGGCAGATTGGGCGTAATGAGCGCCACCTGCGGCAACAGTTTGTTGCGCAGCGTCTCGACGGCGGAGGCGGAGAGCAGCGGGTCACCGCTTTTTGCCAGCATAACGGTATCCAGCACCACGTTTTGCACCTGATAACGTTTAAGCCGCTCGGCCACCGCTTCCACAATGTCCGTCTCGGCCAGCATGCCGATCTTGGTGGTATCGATGCGCACGTCGCTGAACACCGAATCCAGCTGCGCGGCAACAAAATCCGGCTCAATACGGTAGACCGACTGCACGCCGCGCGTGTTTTGCGCCACCAGCGCGGTAATGACCGAGCAACCGTACGCACCAAGGGCCGAGAAGGTTTTCAGGTCAGCCTGGATACCCGCGCCGCCGCTGGGATCGGTGCCGGCAATGGTCAGGGCGTTAATCCGCTTCATGCCTGCTCCTCCAGCGTATAGAGCGCATCCAGGAACGCGCTGGCAAAACTGCCTGGTCCACGTGACTGCGTAACGGCCACCGTTCCGGCTCGCTTCATCAATCCGCAGGCGGCAGTGACGTTATCCATCCGGTCGCCCGGCAGCGAGCAGCTCGCCGCCACAACGGCAGAAAGCGCGCATCCGGTTCCCACTACGCGCGTCATCAACGGATCGCCGCCCGTTACCGTGCGGGTGCGTTGCCCATCAGTGATGTAATCCACCTCACCGGTGACGACAACAACGGCATTGGTCTGGCGAGCCAGCGCCTGTGCAGCAGGCACCGCGCTGGCTGCGGTGTCGGTCGTATCAACGCCGCGCCCGCCCGCGCTCATTCCGGCAAGGGCAAGAATTTCAGAGGCATTGCCGCGAATGGCAGCCGGTTTCAGGGCAAGAATTTGATGGCAAAAACGAGTGCGGAACGTCAGGGCGCCCACGGCAACCGGGTCCAGCGTCCAGGGCTTGCCTGCAGTCACCGCGCTTTCTATTGCCCGACGCA
The DNA here is from genome assembly GCF_008080435.1 of Enterobacter asburiae. Taxonomy (GTDB): domain Bacteria; phylum Pseudomonadota; class Gammaproteobacteria; order Enterobacterales; family Enterobacteriaceae; genus Enterobacter; species Enterobacter asburiae_C. The sequence goes on from NZ_VRKN01000002.1 coordinate 131,686, forward strand.
TCGCCTGAGAACGCGGCGAGGTCAGCGTGCCAACGTTAATTAGCAGCGCATCGGCGAGCGCGGCAAACTGTTCAGCCTCTTCGGCCTCAATCACCATCGCGGGTGATGCACCCAGCGCCAGCAAAACGTTGGCCGTAAAGGTCCGTACGACATCGTTGGTCATACAATGGGTCAGCGGAGAACGGGTTCGGAAGTGGTGTAAAACGTGTAAATCGAGCAGGTCAGGCTGCATGGGTTCGCTCCTGCCTTGCGTGAAGAAGCGATGACCGGGAAGGCATCTGACTTCCCTACGCTGGCATTATCCAGATCAGGTAATACGGGTATTTCTCAGCCTTCACAAAGAAGGGCACCCCGAGTCATTTACTATAAAATCAAAAGCTTGCGATTAACGTCCCGTTAATCCCTGTTCTGGATCATGCCAGCGGAAAGCCAAAGACTCAACCCTAAAAAATGCTCTGTGTCCCAGCTTGTGTCTCAAGTTGTGGCTCACAGTACCAAACACCGAACACAAAAAAGGCCGGGTTTCCCCAGCCTCAACAGCACAATTAAAGGTGCCTTCATAAACCTATTTACCTAGATGTGCTCTTACCTTAGCGGTGCCATTACCAACAGCTCTAACAGCAGCCCTAAGCTGAGATTCAGTAACACCCAACGCTTGGGTCCAATATGCCACTTCCCAAGATTCACTCAAGCTGATGAAACGTTTATCTTCTGGCTGCCGACGCTGTAAGTTATCTGCCATTTGGTTTGTCCTGAGTATTACAAGCTTATGCCTGCACACTACCTATATGACTTCTCTACCGCTTCGTAAACGGTCAGTTATCAAACAATTGACACTGGTCATAAAACCAGTAAAAACTTTTTTCCGAGCTTGCTAACCTTGCCGCTTCGCCTCTATCATAACCACTACATATTGTGTTTATTGATATAACAAATACAATATATCCAAAAATCCATCCCGTGAATAGGTGTTGAAATGCCGAACAATGATAAGCAATCCTCGAAAGATGTAGCACATCTGGCAGCAGAGACTCTAAACAACCCAAACGCCTCTGCGATTCAGAAAAGTTTAGCGGGTTCGGTGCTATCACAAGCAGGAACAAAAAATCAGACTGGCGCAAACATGGAAGCCAAAGCATCCGCAGCATTGAAAAACCCACGCTCAAGCGAGGTTACTAAAACCTTAGCTGGTTCGGTTGTTTCCCAATCGAATAAAAAGCGCTAAAAAAAAGCCGGGATTAACCCGGCTCTCATGTTTTCAGTTTTCGTTGGCGCTGTTCGCTCAAGTAGTACCTGATAGCGCTGTCGAATCCATGCATATGGATGCGGTCAAGAAGGCTGGAACGACTACACTCAAGCCTGCGTGCTAACGCTGACATGTTGATGATCGCATCATCGCCTTTACCGTCCAGAATCCACTGCATCAGCGGCATGTTGCCAGTACCGATCAAAGCTAATTTCATATGTATCTCCTCTTCTTTGCCTCGCCAGCAGCGGGGACAATGCGTCCCCAATAACTGCTTACTGATCGTTAAGCTGCGTCGTTCGCCAGTTTGGTCACAAAGTCTGGACGGTACACCACAGGCAAGATTGAGCTTTCCGCGAATAGCTCCACGTTCTTAAACTTGTCCTGTACGCTCCAGATACGGAAATCAACCGGATCAGCAAATGCCAGATCAAGATTGCGGCTGGTAGCCGTTGCTACATAACCGAAAGGTAGAGCAATATCAGAGGACAGTGGGCGGCTGAAACGTGGAACTAGGAAGGATTCATCCGGACCAATTCCATAAAGATTTTGGTCCGTTACTTCCACCACTCGGACATTTTCAATAATGAATGTTGAGAACGCAGGAAGCACTTCTTTGTTAAACAGAACATCACGATCAAGCACACCGAACTGAACATTCTGGCGCACGTCTGGGTGATACTTGATGCCGCGAAAAACATTGCTACCTGCAAACAGGATAAATCCATCAAGCTGACCAGCAAGGCCCCCCATACGCACTTTTGCGGCGGTTACAGCATCATCGAGGCTGCGAAGTGGGTCACCAGAGCTAACGTTGGTTTTGATTGTCCCGGTTGCCTGTTGGTATCCAAATTCATCTTCCCAGGAAATGATCGGCTGCTGGGTGTAGGTCGCTTCGACGGTATTACGAAAAAGCGCATCAGCAAAAATCCGCTCACGGGTACGCATGTACTTATCGTGCATTGCGACAGCAGAAGAAGTGACCGCATCCATTACAGACATTTGCAGGTCGGAGCCTGGTTTGCGATATGGTTGCACGTCTGCCGCTGTAATACGGTCCTGATAAGCATAAAGCGGAGCTTCAATCAGGTGATTGCTAGCGCTACGCTTAGGAATGCTAGACCACTCAGAGCCGTAACGATTAACAGAGCTTGCCACCTTCTGAGCGACTTCATCAATGATATCGAGGCTCACCTTCGGACTTGCAGAAGTCTGACGATCACTGAAAACATTAAGCGTGGACAGCAAAGTGTTCTTTGCATCCATGTTCACAAAGGTGTTGGTGTAATCCGCGTAGCTGAAATTGGTTGATAGTCCCATGTTGTCTTCTCCTTATTATTCTGCGTCCGGTGCGCTGGTACGGATTGCGCCCGTTTTGGTGAGTTCTGCAATAGCATTGGCGGCAGCGGTAGCGCCCATAACAGTGGTGATGGTGTCTTGTTTGATGTAAATCCCGCGATCAGCAACGATGATATGAGCAGCATCTTCTGCCCTGTGGTGGCTCAGAACCAGCAGGCAATCATCACCAGAGACATAAGCCGCGCCTGCACTGGTAATGCAACTACCCGGCTGGACTTCTACAGCTAGATCGACAGTAATAGTCTTGCGGTCAAAATTCGGATCGACTGCATAGGCGATCACGTCATTGTAAGAACGTTCAGTTGTTCCCATTTTCATATAATTAACTCCCGTTAAATTTCACATAGCTATGTAAACAAAAGGCCAGCGCCTGCTTGAGCCGTAAACGGCGACAGGGCCAGCCTTTCGAATTGTTCCGATGAAAAAGAAAACCGGACGGAGAGAGGCCCGGTGTGAATTTCACTGGTAGGAATGAGGAGGTGATCAGCGCCATCCAAGAGGTAAGGAGCCTCAAACGCTGAACACCTGAGCCAGTTTGCATCATGGCTGATGACCGGAGGAGAGCCGGATTTAATGGCAAATCCAGACCGGAGGCCTAGACTTTGTACGCCCTATGACATCGCAGCGCGATTTAAAACAAAGTTTTAAACCCGTCCACGGGTACTAAAGGCGAATCTTTCTTTTCTGGAGTACACCCAGCGGCTATGGCGTAGCCTTTCTGTGAGAGTGCAGGTCATTGGATGTACTTAAGAAAAGAGGCTCTGAACGTTGTCACAGAGCCTGCTTTATATTTCGTAAGGAGAAAGAATGACAACGGCTGTTGTACGCACATACAATTTAAATCATCACCCTATGCAATTATTTTAACACGAATGATTATCATTTGCAAAAACAAAACCAATAACATGCCGAATTTAACGGCCCTCTCTCGTGTGGGCCAATTTACTGCGTCATTTTTGACGGAACGATGATTTTAGTCTGCAATCCCAAGGATGAGGTTATTCTGCGCCTGGTTGTTTTCCCTTATCTTGGTATCAATCAAACCGTTAATAGCGCCGTCATTCACGTTAATATCAAGCGGTGAGAGTTTAATCTCAGCTTCGCCAGTGACCGCAACAGGAATCGGCTGTCGCTGCGTCATGCTGCCAATTGTCGGAACCATAAACGTTGGTTGCTGGGGTGTCAGATAGTTCAGGCCAGGAACATTCAACGCTAGCGCTGGATCGTTATACGCCGTGCCTGAGCCAATATTGCTTGGTGCTGAACTATCCAGCCACGGGTAAATCTGCCTAAGCGTCTGACCGATGCTACGTGGATCAAATCCGGTCTTTTCCTTAATCCAATCGGCGGTGCTATTCGCAGAGTCATCCACAACGGTGTTGTAGACTGCATCCGGCAGTGTTGCGCCTTTCTTGAGTTCTTCACCAACTCGACCAGCGAAGGAGAGAATGTTGGTGGTTAGCTCACCAAGGGCAACGCCGAGGGCATCGGAAATTGGGATCAGTCCAGTCATATTCTGACGTAGAGTGTCAGTATTGGCAGCGTACTGCCCCAGGCCTTCAACAAACGAGGCTGAGAAATGATCTGCAAGGCTGGTTTGCACTCGGTTGTACTCAGCACCCAAAGCTGCCAGTTTATCAAGGTTGGCCTGCTGTGCATCAGATAGGGTCCATCCTTCAGAAGCGAGTTGATGCATACGGGCAATAACCTCATCACCCTCCCCTGTAAGCCCGCCGAGGAGGACCGATCCGTCATCGATCGCCTCCAAAAAATGGCGCATGGAGTTTTCAGACCAAGCAAATTGTTTTCCCAACTGCCGGACGTAGGTAACAAAGGTTCCCATGTCTAATTTCTGGAGTTCACCGATCACCTTCTGGGCTGTTCGCTGGTTGGTTTTGCTAAGAACTGCATTCACCAGATCGGCAAGTTCACCACCTCCGCTGAATGTTGTTACCCCTTGCTTGTTAGTTTTAAAGGAACCGGTATTTATTAGCTCGCCTGCTTTCTCGAAGTAATCCTTATTCATGGAGGCATAACGATCTACGGTCAGGTCGTACCCTGTACGCTTCTGTACAACGTCATGAATAGCATTAAATTCAAGCTGGCTAATGTCATACTGCCTTAATTGCTGCGCCTCTCTGGAGCGTTCAAGACTCCCTTGGAGGGTCTGACCAACACGAGCTACGCCCATGCTACCAATCAGCGACGCACTACCAATAACACCAGCGGCAAGAGCGGCATGTCCTCCTTGGCCTTTTGTACGAACACGACCAGCACGAACACCTGCGGCTTTCTGCTCACGGGTGATACGCTGTTGCAGACGAGCCTGCTTGCGTAATTCTGTAGTGATACGGGCCATTTCGAAGCGGGTCTCTTCGACCGTATAGCGCTCTTCTTTCTGGGCTTTGAGTGCCTCTTTTGCTGCACTGATCGCTTTATAACGGGTTGCAACGTCAGCGCCGTTCACGTTTGCCAGAGTCAGAGCGCTACGGCGCAAACTGTTGTAAAAAGTCACCTCGCGCTTAAGGCCTGCCTCTTTCTCACGCTCGCGCTTCTCCTCCAGGGCCATCGCCTTTTTGGTGGCAGCGATGTCAGCAGCAACAGCGCCGTGACCACGGTTCATTGCTTCAGTCTGACGAGAAACAAGACCGGGATCGTAATGTTGACCGCCCATGTTTGGGGTGTAGGTCATCGCTCGTGATCTGGCTGCGGCCTGCACTTTTGTAGATATAGCCGCTAATCGGGAGTTCTGTCGCCTGGCCTGTTCCTGTTGAGATAGCTGGCGAGCCTGTAATGAGGTCATTTTATTGGCGTGGGCTACTGCGTCCCGCTCCATTTTGGCCTGTATCTGAGCTTGTTTCTGTTGCTGTTTTGACAATTGTTCAGCCTGGCGGAGCTTCGCTGTCTGAGCCTTAGCCGATGCTAGTGCGGCCTTGCCTTCCATCTGAGCGGTCCTCTTCTGGGCCTTATCCAGCGCTTTAGAGGGCTTCTCATGAGCAGCTTTGATGGATTTAACAGCCTTTAAGGCTTTGCCGTAACTTGTCTGGTCGACATCCCAGACCACTCGGTTTGTGGTCGTCGACACGATGATATTACCGGACATCACACCCCCTGCTGCTTGATGATATTGCCGTAACGACCAGGATCGGATTTTGCGAGTGCAGCAGCCGCTGCTTTAGCTTTCGCCAGCATTTCAGGATCGATATGGTCAGCGGTATGTGAGACAACCGGACGGCTATCAGCACCCAACGATTTTTTAATCCGTTTGTTGATAGTCGCTTTTGGAGTCACTTCAGTTTTGAAATTTTCAGGGTGTTTAGCCAGAAAATCACCAGTGACTTTCTTCAGATTGTCCCGCGCTTTTTGGAGTTCGTATTCCTCCGGTGTCATGCCGTGCATGGCGGCGAAAATACGGTCTTTTATTGTGGTCATTTTTATAGTATCTCCAGAGAAGGATGCTCCCGCCGATCAGGACGTGACGAAGCGCCACCCAGATCCAAAGCAGGAAAAAGATGTAATCAAAGTTCATTGGCTCCCGATGTGGGATTATTTGGATTTGCGCTTAGTGCGCTTCTTCTTCACTGTCGGCAGCTTGCAGATATTCGCGAACACGTCAGGGTAGTACCCCAACATTTCAGCGTCGGTGATCCCTGCATTGTGAAGGTAATATCGAAGGCTGACGTATGACAGACCATCGCAACGCTTGCGGATCTGTTCCGGGTGCATCCGATGTGACCACATTTCACGGACAAATTCTATCCGGGCTGTCGGTGTCATCATCGCCCAGGTCACCGCTTGTTTTTGACGTGCGAGCCGCCAGACTTCAGCGAACGGCAGATCTAGGGTATTCGCGACAATATGCGGTGAAAATCCACGATTAAGCAATAAACGTGCTTTGCGTTGTGTTTCCGGATCGGAAGGTTTGGATCGGGATTTAAATGTCGGTTTCTCCAAAAGGGAGCACAGGCGGGATAGCTGGATTTCTTCTTCGGCGCTCAGGCCGTTGGCAACATCACACAATATTCCTCCAAATGTTAAAACGGAGCTTCAAACTCTTCTTCCTGTTTTTCTTCACTATCTTCACAGTTAATGTGGTCCACATCAGGCCCATTAACCTGCTGCATTGCTGGCACTGGTTCTGTTGTGGGTGCGGGAACATCATCAGGCCGCATATGTTCCCCTGGCTGGCTTCTGGTCAGTTCCTGACCTGAAAGAACTTCTCTAAGGTTCCAGACAATCTGGATCTCTTCCTGCCAGGTCAAAACCACTTCAGACTCTGCCCAAGCACGTGCTTCTGGGCGTAACTGGACACCTTTAAAAGGTGCACTAATCCAAGAGTAAACATTTTCGTTTTTGAGTGCCAATTCAAGAGCATAAACATAGTGTTCCCAGATTAAAGCCATTATTTCCCCCACATCGCTTTTCCCCCATTCTTGGCCGTACTTATAGAAGCCGAAGCCTTTCTCTCGCTGATTTAGCCAGTAATTCAGATCACCAATACAGGCTCGCCGTGGTTCATCTCTCAGCCCTTCATTAGGGACACTCACCGCATAATTAGCGGGAACATCATCGCAGCTATCACCAGCAGACAGTGAAACGCCAGATCGCTGTTCAGGATCATCCGTGGCAGATGAAGAGGCCACATCATTAGCCCGTTGCACGGGTTTACTCTCTGAGTAAATCGCCGTGGGCGACATACCAGGGGATTGCTGTTCGCTCTCTTGCTGCTGTGCCTGCTCGCCATTGCCTTTTTTCTCCTCGTTTGTTGGCTCGTCTGTTCCGGTGGCGCTGCCATAATGCAGAGCATCACCTGTAGGGCCTACTGCTGCTTTATTCTTCTTAGGCTTGGATTTTGATTCGTTCGGATGTGGTGGAGTAATCCCTAGGGCAGCAACAGACGCAGGGGGGATTGCCACGTAGTTACTTGAATTAACGTTACCACGCACTTTTACAGTACGTTTTATAACCACCTTTGCAGCATCAAGAGCCTTAAGAGCATCAATCACTGACTTTTCTGATACCCCCATTTCCCACGCAATAACGTTCGTGTTGGTATGAATGGGATCATTATTTCCGCGATCCTTATTCTCCTGAAACGTCCAGATGTACGCATAAATCAACTTCATCGTAGCAGTGAATCGAATTTCACCTTCTGCCGTGCGTAGTTTAGTAATCCGGCGAATACTTGAGTAAATGACATCGTAAGTGTCAGTTTTTTTCTGGCCCATCGTTTTTTCTCCCTGTTGGGTTCGTCAGTGGTTGTTCGTTGCGTTTCTGAATGTGTTTCGCCAAGTTCTGGCACATGTTCCGGATCATCCTGGGAACAGGCATCCCCAAACGGTCAGACTCTTCGCGTAAAATTGCGTATGTTTCATCATCAAGTGACAGTTTCATACATCATCTCTCCTGTGCGTTAGATATGCGGGTGCGCCCCTGTGATCATGGATTTGACCAGGGGTAAGGAGCCGTTTTTACGGCGATTTCGTTTTGATGGCTTGCGCCAACGGGTATTAAAAACGAAGGTTAGCGGTGTTTCTCAGGATCAACACCATACTTTTTAAGATCTTCGCGAGCCTCGGTGAGAATAAGCGCTAATACCTGTTTCTCATGCAGGGCAATTCCCACTCGATCACGGTACAGGCAGATATAACCATTGATGACATCTGAGAAGATATCAGTTACCTCTTCCCCTGCGGCTATCCGGGGATTGACAGGCTTGAGAATGGTTTTTATTGACTGGCGGTAACGAGCGTTACGCTTCTGCTCCAATTTGTACTGACGGAGCATTTCAAGGGCTTTCTTGGTGTTTCGCTTATTCGTACCAACACGGTTTTGGAAGCTATAAAGCGCAGAGGTAGTGGTGATGTTATGGACTAAGGCGTTAAAGATTTCTTGGGCAGTTGCGACTTTAAAGTCGATGGCGGCTGTTCTCAAATGTTCTCCTATATTCAGGTTAATGTTTATTCATTAAGTATGTACATATTAACAGTTAAAACGATCTTTGTCAAGATTTGTTTTTTGTGTTTATAAATAAGTCAAGATTATTTTTGTAAATCCCGGAGCTGGGGCGGTCTTATACTATAAATTTAGAACCATTGTCAAGAGTTTTGTTTGTGTGGCGTTCTCAGACGCCCCAGATTCAACGCAGCGAGTGAAGAAGTACAAAGTCACCAACAATAAGAGAAAGGCGCTCAGAACGCGATACAGAGCCGCTGTGCGGTATAAAGGAATGCTCGCGCCGCCCCGGAGTGAACCGGACAGATGCGAGGCAGTCCTCTACGCCGTGCTCCGATCCACATATGGCGAACAAGTTCGCATACCCACACAGAGCAGCGTTACACGCTGTTGCCGTAGGCTGTCGGGTTACCCGAGTCGCAGAGCGTAGCGATGGGTTAACGAGGGTTAGAAGGTCATGAGATGACGGGTCTGTTCACGTCATCGAAGAGAGCTTCTTACCACACATATATCTGAAGTGGCACAGCCATTCAGAGCGAAGACATCACTCCTTAACACCAATAATTGAACGCATGTTCAACCAGTCTTTGACCTTAAGGTGTTGACCTTGGTTTTAATGATTTAGTCAAAAGGATGTGTTAGTAAAAGAGTTAACGAAGTTATCACATGCTTTAGTAAGCTGAACTTTCTTCAGTGGTAAAATCGCACTACACCACTTACCTTTCTTCAGCGGATTACCACTTACTTTTCTTCAGTGGTTAGACGTGCTTATGGTCTGCCCCCTACGAGTCCACTGAACTTTCTTCAGTGGCCTACTTGTCAATAATCCACACGATCATGGGGAATTAAATACAGCCTAAATAGAGTTAAATACTCGTTAAATTCACCCTCCTGCCGTCTGTGTCACTGGCTCGCCTGTGGGGTGTGATGATCGTTATGGTATCGGATACAGTAGTGGCAGGACCTCGGCAGATCTGCCAGCCATATTGGAGCTAAACACAATCACCGATCCGCTCTTCAGACCGAAAAATAATAATTTCTCGTGCAAAATCAACGAAAAATAGTCCATTTCTGGGCCTGTGAGAGCCTCTCAGCGTGGCGCTGTGATATGGGTCTGTCAGTTTACAATTGTGTGGAGATGACGCGCTGTAGCGCTTTTGGTGAAGCGTAGAAGGGATTGGTGAGAATGCATACGCTGGTGTGGAAAAAGGTACGCATCTGTGGCCGCTGGGACGAGAGAATTTCGCTAGGTGATGGCAAACCTTCAACCCGTTGTGGTAACGTCGCTGTAGTGGCTTTGTGTCTGCTGCGAATAGAAAAATGTGCTTTTATGGCATTTGATGCACTGGCAACTTAAAAGGCCTGAAACCTGAAATTGTGTGGTGACCAGATAAACTCATCCAAAATCCTTGAACAAGAGAACTTACCTCAAATCCTCCCGAATGCTTTCCTTCTGTTGATGAAATCGCTGTTGTCTACCCCGCTTCGCATCAACGCTCCGAAAAGCAATACCTGACAATTCCAGTCAAGTACTTATAAGAACCATTATGTTAAATAGAGCAGAAAACGAACAGCAAAATGCTCTGTTGTGGTAAGTTTTCCCTGTTGTGATGGCCTATGGGATGAAGTAGTGAAGTGCACTGCTGGGGGTGTCGGCTGTTGGATATTTTGTGAACATTCTGGTTCTTTGCAGAGGGTCTGGGCTGGCGGTCTAACAGATCACCAACTGTTACGGGTACATTTTCGATAGGAGGATGTAAACTGAAGAACAGGACTCGACGGGGCAAGTAAGTAAATGTATCCAATCAGCGATTTTGCGTATGCCATGCTTTCGATTGTTATTTTGTACGTTACAGTTGGCTTAATCTTCCAAGCGATCAAAAAACCCTTACTCGCATTAAGGATGGTCTTAATGATTGTGATCCCTTTGATTACAACTTGGAGCACTATCATTTTCGTAGATCGTCGCTTTAGTTCGGTAGACGGGGACAAGACTGCACAGACATTAGTTTCCTTCATTGTGGGGATACTGGTTTTTTTTCTCAGCAGCCACATCATTAGCAAGTTGCTAAGATTTAAAAAGGATTGAAGCCGCTATAGGTCTTTACATGAGCATGGCCTGTAGAGGTCATTCTTAGACACATCCTTTCGCACACGTAAATGTCATCTATATGTTGCTCGCAACTATCAAAACCACTGGCAACATTCATTATTCTTATAAAGATTGCGCGATATCATGTTGCGCAATTCTGCCCTCCAGTTGAAGAAATCAGCACTCGATCAAATTTTGATTTTTTTTTCTTAATCATTGACATGTCTTCCAAGCCTTATGCTGTGTAGGGTTTTGCATTTTTACCCTTTCACAACCTCAATTTAACGTCAAAATCAACCCTTGTGCTGAAAAGAATACTTACTAGAATACTCACCATGTAGTGTAAGTTTTTTATTCAAGCACTACATATTGTATTCATGCTCAGATTATATGCATAAAAAAACCGGGCGCACGTATGTGAACCCGGTCTATGAAGCACGACCACCATGAGTCTGCAAACTCATAACGATTGTTAGCCTCGACATCATTCTTGACGGTCTGATTGTGCCCGGCTTGGTTGGTTGTGTAAACCTTAAGTTAATACAGAAAAGGTATGACCAATGCTTATTCAGAAGAAACGTGTTAGAAACATTGATAACTACATTACTCCTTTTGATGGTAGAAGTGTTTTTATCGCTCATCCATTACCGAGCCAGCAAAAAAGTGAATTGATCGGGTTCACCTCCAGTCAGTCACTTGGTGAGGAGGTTCTTCCTCATATCGTTGGAGCAATATCTCGATTTAATGCCAACGGCAAATCCGTGCCTGATAAAACACTTCCAAAAGAAACAGCTTATCGTCAAGTCTCATGGACGTGGAAGAAATGGGCCGGAAAAGGACATACTGAAGAGACCACGGAAACACGTGAAATTGAGTATCAGCGATATCAGAGGATTTTTACCCCTCCTCCGAGCATCGAGTTGAAAATTGTCGAAAACCTGAAAGGGGAAAAGCTGGTCATTTCTCCTAAATTGACTTTGCGTGATGAGAACAAAGCCTCGGTAACTCACTGCATTAATCTATTTTTGGAGATTTTCGGTAAGTGCGAAGTGGTTGACGAGAAGCTAGATACCATCATCACAAGTAAGTCTTTGAAACTAAATTGGAACCTTCTTCCACAGGGCCAATACCCTTGGAGTGCTATCGGTTCACAGATTCTCAAAGCGATTAATATCAGAGGAAAGGGAAATGCCGCTGTTGTTGAAGGCAGGCTGGAACTTGTAAATAGTAAAAAACCTGACCTTGTTGCTGTCGGAAGAGCTGGTTTTCAAGGCTACGTAGTATTTGGTTTTTCCAGTAAAAACACCTACATACTTGAAAGTTCTCAGAGTAATAATGCAACTTATATCTTTGATAACAACTGGCCTAACTTATCACAGCTTACAAAAGCTGAAATATTAGATGGTAACTTGCATCATGCCCGCGTTATCCATCGTCGAAGTTGGTCGGCTGATATTCTTAAATATCTACCTTAAAAACACATCTGCGGGGGATTTTTCCCCCGCATATTGACTACAGCAATAACAACAATTTAGCGCCGTGTAGGGCATACCAGCATAAATCGCCGAATGCGTATCATCATTTTCTTGTCAGTTAACATCTGTCTTATCATGTACCGATCATCTCTGGCTCGGTGAGCACCACGGCATAATCAGCCCCTTCAATGGACTAATTATGCTTCCCACGATAAGCCATCAATTACATAACAAATTGTTAATAAAGGGAACGTGTGTAGGTAGCGTCTAGTGATCCCTGAGCCGCTTTTCTCGTGGCCTACAGTCTGTTGTAAGTGCGCTAGGTTGCCAACCCAGCCAGCTAAACAGGTCGATATCATAGTGTGCCGGAATGAATGTACCAGTCGGCGTTGTCCATAATCATCAAGGTACGGAATACCAAGCTGATCTCGAACATCTGCTAAGACCTTGCCGATCTTCGGCATGTTTTTGCCAGATACAGGGGAGAAGATTTTCTCTTTCCACTGTCGATTAACGAAATCAAGAAAACCCCACTCGATCAGTTTGGGATGAATCACTACCTGCCTTGTAGCATTCTCTGTTTTGCCTTGCCCCCCTTCTGCGATCAGGAGATAGTGCCGCTGGCTATCTTCATCAAATTTGATCTGTGATTTCTCCAGCTTGGCGATCTCCCCTCTTCTGGCTCCCGTGTACGCCAACAACAAGGTGATCCATTTCTGCCAGCCATCAGGCTGCTTGAGCGCCCACCTTACAAACTTTCTCATTTCTGCTGCACTGTAAGCTCCAAACCTCGCTTTCGACGGTGCGGCGACAACTCCATCAGTCGGAGACTTCTCCAGAATATCTTTATTGTCAGTCAGGAAGGTTTTGAACAACGATTTGTAAATCTTTAAATGCTTGTGGATAGACTCAGCGCCAACCAAATCTTCAGGTGGCACATCATCACACTCGATCAATTGCTGAACCGTCATTGACCGATAAGGCTGCACTACACGCTTAGGCAAGTTTTCAACAACTTCCATCACCTGCTTGATGTCCTGCTTGGTTATCGTCATTACATCTGTTGATGCACCAAGGACAATGAACATGACTTCCATAAAGCGCTCATTGGCCTGTGAAATTGCCTTCGTCCAGTTTTGGGCTTTCCCCTTTTTGTACATATTCCAAGCGCCAGCCAGTGTTAACACGTGTTCTGGTTGTGCTTCAATTTGTTCTTCCTCATCTACCGAAGGAGTGACAACCTCGCGGTCTTCATGAACAACTATCGGCTGAATATTGCGCCGCACATCATTCAGAAATTGGTGCGCCAGCCATTGTTCATTCTGCTGCTTCAGACTATTGCCATACTCAGAAAGACGCTTACCGAAGTGATCCGGTTGGATGGTTCCACGTTGAACCAGAGGAATTACAGGAGAAGCAAAAGACATGAGCAACTGCGCCTGGGTGTGGCTGTCAGTCTTTAACGACTTACGGAAAAACTTATTATCATGCAGGCGAAAACGAACGTAATAAACCCCGTTACGTTTAATGGTGTGGCGTATGGTCTGGTGTCCCATTTCGTGAGCCTCGATGTGTTCGGCTAAACAAAACGGTTCGAAAATCGCAGATAAGTCTTTGATTTATATCTTGGATAATCGCCAGGACTACGCTGGCATTATCCAGATCAGGTGGTACGGGTATTTCTCAGCCCATCAGCGATGGGGCACCCCGAGTCAAAGCTATATAAAACAATCATTTAAACAGAAAAATTGTAGCTGCTTAGTGTAACCGGGTGCATGGATCAGGCGCAAGGATTTTCGATTTATCACAGCAGTTATCACACCTTGAATAGCTTAATCACATAATGGATTCATGCACCATCTACCCGCTATGAGGACAACTAAACCCAAGTCTGCCGCTAGAAGAAAATTAGAGGTTTTGTGATGTGGCGTTTTCAATAAGAGAGCGTTAGCATCACCCAAAGCATCAAAAAAATGGTAATGATGAATGCAAGAGTTATTCAAAGATGTAACCGTATCAATCATTGTTTCATGGTGGGGAGCGTTTGTAGCTACAGTATTAGCAATCATTAAGGTAATGGAAACCTTACGTGATCGTACAAGAATAGACGTAGGAGCAAGTTTTACTACTAGTGTAAATGTTGGTCATGAAATCAGAATTCGTAACCTCTCACCAAGACCAGTAGTTTTAACTCATTGGGAAATTTATTATGCCTCTAAATGTTGGCATAAACTGGGTAGAAAGGATATTGAAACAAGGGAATTTGATACGTCAGATACTACACTATCACCGTTTACAACTCACGCATTAGGCTTTAACGATAAAAGTTATTTTTCAATAACTCATAAAAAAATGCAATCAAAAGCTATCTATATAGAAATTTGTTTTGCAGGTAGGCGGCGTATCCGTAGAAAAATTTATGTGTAGTTTTTAAATCTACCAACACAAAAAAGGCTTACTATGAAAGTAAGCCTTACTTTACTTGAGATTGTGTTTACGTAGGTTTGCATCTAATGAATTCTCTGTAGCTGTAACAAACATACAGGTGTCAGGAGAATAAACCTTTGCGTTAGGAATTCTAATATCTTTATCAAGATTATATTTGCATTTTTCTGTATTGTTGTACCATTCATCATAACCTGGAAGATTTTTAATATCATGATAAAAGTTTGGGTAATACAACCACCTTTCATATACTGAGCATTCACAATATCTAGGAAATTTCTGTAAGCTTTTTTATCTGCCACCCGTCTTAACATTTCTTTCCATATGGCATATTCTTTAACCATTTTCCCTTTTACTTGCGATGGCAGTTCATTACCTTTTATCCCTATGCCGTATGCAGTGGGTTTCATTGGGTCTTTAACACCCTCTTGTTTGATAGCAGAAGATTGTACAGTTTTAGAATAGCCAGTTTCTAAAAACTCAATGGTGATATTTTTACGGTTGATGATATTTATAATTTTTTTTTACCAGAATTATGACCTTCAAGAATATCCCCAACATTTAACCTTGTATATTTTGATGTATTCCCATATTTAACTTTACTCTTAATTAGATTCTGAAATCGTGAAGATTTGCGATTACCTGTATTCATAAATTCAATAGTAATGTTTGAATGAGAATTAATCCCTAGTACTTTGAACAAACCATAATTATTACTTTCAAAGACATCACCAATTTTAAGATCTTTAAATTCCATTCAACACTTCCTTGTATTGCAGAAACAAAAAAGCCCCTTACATAGAGTTTCCTTTCCATGTTAAGGAGCTTCTTATAAAAACTTGTATGATTCAAAAACTGCGCTTTTTCGCAGACAAAATAAACACCCCGATAGAATGAACAAACACAAGAAACATAATGATCTTTCCTTAGCGTTCCTTTACGCCCATTTCTTTATCGTTACTTCCATCATGCGGCGACATCACACATACAGTTAATAAATATTTTTACCGAATGCATTCACAATTTAAATAATTGACCACATAGCGAGCAATGCTAATATAACCTCTTAACATTGAGAGGGATCTACATGCACGATTTCAGATTATTGATGGTATGGGATGCGGCAAGGGAGCTTAGCCCGGAAGATTTCCAGTACATACTAAGGCCAGAAGTAGCTTTTGAAAGAGCCAGAATTTACTACGATCTTGATTCTGACAACTACTCTCACTTTAGCCTCCAACAAATGCCAAAGCGGAAAATCGGATTTATCAATCCCTTTTCAGCTAAGTATGATCGTAAACGTAATGGTATATACGACAGTGCTTATGATCATACACAGCATAATATAGATATTGGCTGGTTTCTTGGAATAGATGAATCTGAACAATGGGATTACTTGAAGCACCCATTTTATTTTGATGAGAAAGGTGATCTTATCTATGACTGTTTTATGGAGCATTGGCATGAATGGTTTGAAATGGAAGTTAGGGATGCTTACCAAAAGTGCTTAGATAGCCATCAGGGAAGGAAGCCAGCACCAACACAAAAAATTCATCCATCAGATGCCCCTATACAACATGCTCAAGCAGCTAAAGCAATTAATAGCAAAGCAGCAGGACGTTTATTAGCTGCTGGAGGTGTTTATAATGGAAACGTTGAAGAATTCAGGAAAACAGCAGAGCAATTAGGCGGTGAGGCTGTTCAGGGTTATGATCAAGTATTAAATGAAAAAACAGCAGGTGCTGCTATAGCAGCGGCTTCTATTCTCTTGGCTAAAAGACCTAATGCTCAACTATATGAAGAAATGAATAGTTACTTAGGAAAGTTGAGAAGTGAAACTAAGTTGCTTGATGGATTAGAAATTAAGCAAATTAACTATGTCAGACGTGATCCTGCCGAAGCAGCAGTATTAAGACGAGAGTTTAATAGTTCTATCAGAAAAAGTTTCCTTAAAGACATTGCTGGTACACCGGAAGCTGCAAACAAGTTTAATCCATCAGATTTATTGCGTATGTCAGAAGGTGGTGTTCCTAGCGGTTGGAGCGTTCACCACAAGTTACCGCTAGATGATGGTGGTACTAACGCTTTTGATAACCTGTCATTGATTGAAAATGAGCCATTCCATAAAGTGCTTACCAATATGCAATCATCCGTAACAAGAGGTATGATAGCAGGTGATAGCAAAGTAACGCCGTGGGCTATGCCAACTGGTTCAATTTATCCGCTAAATTAATTATTAGGAATTAAAATGAGTAATAATATTAGTGAAATCCTGAATGACTTAAAAAGTAAAATGACCAATTGGAAATATCCAATAGAAGTTCCTATCACAGACCAATACATTCAGAGTATAACTAAGCGAAAATCAACTTCTAGCTTAAGCCCAATGCTTGAAAAGATAGGTGATGAAGTTTGTCTATTATTCGTAAATCAGCCTGATTATGTTACGTTCTTAGAAACAATGGATGGATTTGAATTTGATGGTCTGATTTTGTTTAGCCTATCCATTCCAGAGCCATTAGTCAGGAACTTTTTTGTGATGAATGATTTTTACAGGGATAACAATGATTTCATTAATCCTGATTTAAGTGAGCGATTAGTTATTGGCAATGACAGCACCTCTATATTCACCTACGACAATAAAACAAATCTTTTTGAAATTAGAGATAATGTAGGTACTGAAAATGTCTTTGGTTCATTCTCGAATTTTGCAGATTTTCTATCAGAAATATTAGATACAGTAATTTAAATTGCGGGGGAGTTAGAATGCTCCTTCTACTTATTATTATTTGGCTAAGGAGTCATTTTGTTAATTACAAAAAATGAACTAGATGAATTCGGTAAATTAGCAGATCAATTCATTATCAATAGCGATCATGCTTCATTAGCTGCACTCGTTGAGAGGTTCACTAGACACGATTTAGAATTCCCACATCCTTTATATGAAGCACATTATCTATATTGCTTAGGTAACTGTTATTCCGAACTCTATAAATATCGTAGTACAGAGTGGTACTCACATGATTTAATGAATGCCATCATCTATTACAGGAAGGCATTACATACAATTCCAAAAATAGATTGGAAAGAGCACGAGAAAAATATTGAAGCTTATAACAATCTTAGGTCAATGGTTGAAACTAATTTAGCTAGTCGTCTTTCCTCACAAGGGAGAGTATTATGTTGCATTCCACATTATGATAAAGCAATCTCAATAGATAACAACCCAGTGGCAATTTTGGCTAAAGCTGACAATGCATTATTTCTCGGTCAATCACTTTATGATAATGGTCATTCTGAATATCACTTTTTGATGGCATATAAACTTGTCAATAACGGCATCGAGAACATTAATGAACTATACCCTGAGCAAAGGATCCCCCTTAAAGAAGGTGGGCGGCTATTCAATTTTAAAAAGTGGTTTGAATGTACTTTTGAAATCTCAGCTTTTGATTACTTCAAAGAATACAATGAAGAATTCAAATCAAGTAAACATAAGCAGTATTTTGAATGGTGCGCTAAAAACAGGCTTTTTCTTAATGATTTGAATGATGTTTGTGAGTATCCAATAGTTTACCAAGATGTTTTCTCATTGCCATCATTTGTTCAACCTCTAAATAGCTCTCTTGCAATGCATGAAGAATTAGCTTATCACGGGAATTACGATGAGTTAAAAAACGATTACAGCTATGCCCGATATTTAATTTTTTCTTCAAAAGATATACCTAATGAAATTTCTCACATGTTCAATTCGACATTTCAACATGTTGATGATATGTCATACTCAATAAATAACCTGAAGGTAGCTCAATTAAAATCAGCATTCAGAGCCGTGTATTCACTATTTGATAAAGTCGCATATCTAATTAGTCGCTTCTTCGATTTAAATGATATGAAACATGACAAAAAACTCAGCATGGACAATTTATTTCGAGATTTCACAAGTAAAAATAATAGTGAATGGAAACCACATAAGAAATTGAAAGATAGCGACAATCATTTCATTCATGCTTTATTCTATATTCTGAAAGACATTCGTAAAGTTGGTAACTCAGATACTGTAACAAAATGGCTAGACCCAAACGCCGTAGCCTTTGCAGATATTAGAAATGCTATGGAACATCGTTCATTAAAGATAGTAGATGATTTCGGCTATGAGCTTGCCACATCCTATAATAGCTATCACGATGATGAATTTAAAAAACAACAAGAATTAGCACGTACCCTACCAAATGAAATCAACCAAGTTGGATTACAACTCAAACAAGCTAAAAAAGATAACAGTACTGAACTATTAGATCAACTTCAAAATCAAATTGAAAAATTAAATAAAGAACTCGATAAAGTTAGCTCAAATATTGATGAAAAAGAGAAATTATCCTCACACTCTCTTTTAATCCCAATAAGCCAATTTGAATCAAGACTTATGCAACTCATTAGCTTAGCACGAAATTCAATTATGTATTTATCTCTAGCAATACACTTTGAAGAGCGCAAACGACCAAAAAACGATATGTATATGCCTAGAGAAATACCTTTAAAGTAGAAGCTTGAGAAGGTTTACACAAAGGGGAGCTAATGAATGCTCCTTTCTGTCTTTTTATTACGCCACATTTGTAGGGCGTGGTTTACCTGTTGTTGGTTGGGCTATAGTAGCGAGCGATATTAGTCAAATAGTTTATAAAACCGTTCGTGACTACAACACGATTGCACACGAGAAAGATCGCATATGGTAACAGATCAGGAAGTTTTAGAGTTTTTCCGTAAAGAATTACCTGTATTAGGTACATTCACAGGAAAACTGATACCGTTAGAGCTAGATGATATCCTTCAAGATTATGCAGATGATGATGATTTAATTTATTGCATAAATAAATACGACAGCTTTTTTAACATTGACATTTCAGAAATGAATTATCAGAAATATTATCCGTGGCTTAGAACCTGGTTCTTTAGAAAATGGTTTACTGATAAACCTGTAAAGCAAATCTCAAAACCTCTTACTGTAAGAATGTTTGCAGAATCAGCTAAAGCAGGAAGATGGTTATACGACTGAAAGCAAGGAGCATAATAAATGGCTGTACCAGTACATTTGATTTTAAAAGATGATGGAGGATCTCTGATTATGGGGTCTTGTGATGTGCAGGGACGAGAAGGAAGTATTGAACTAAGAAGCCTACAACATAGCTTGAGAATTCCTACAGATCACTTAACAGGCCAAGTTACAGGAACACGTCAGCATTACCCGTTTAACTTCACTAAGGAGCTCGATAGTTCTTCACCATACTTGTTTAAAGCTACAGCTACTGGTCAAACATTGCATAGCGCTGAATTTAAATTTTTCAGAATCAACTATAGCGGTCAAGAGGAGGAGTACTACACAATTACATTAGAAAGGGTGAAAGTGATTAGTGTGAGTCCGGTTATGCATGATACACGCACAACTACAGGTACAGGCCACATGGAAGACATTTCTTTAGCCTATGAGAAAATCACTCATCTTTATAGAGATGGCAATATTCTGCATTCAGATGCATGGAATGAGAAGAAACAAGCTTGATAGTGGCAGGGGCTATCATGCCCCTCCTTTGAAGCAACACCATTTCCAATAACATTTTTATTACTTTCTAAAAACGCCCATTTTTTTAGTGGTCAGAAAAATATCCATCCCTACATAAAATATTTAGTTTTTAGCCTATCTGATTTTTCTTTCATTAATTACCTAACATTATTTCGAATGAAATATAAAGTTAGCTTTAAACCGTTTAACATTGCTAAATATTCAGCCTCTCAATCAAAGGCTTACCGCAAAACTCACATCTGATTCGCATCTTATAAGTTAATGTAAACATTGAGATATTATCCATCTCACCTCAAAAAACCACTTTAACTATTCATGCCATTTATGATTTAGATCAATATCCATAAACAGGCATTAATTGATAGTTACTACACGTTACGAATTAAGTGATTTATTCAAAACTCACCGTAACCTTTATGATCTTACTAAGGTATAACAAGACGTTACGCCATCCTGCCAGGATTGCAGCCTTACTGTTTTTAATTTTAAAGTGATGAGAGCTTTTAAATGAAAGTTGCTAAAACTGCTGTTGCCATTTTTTTATCTAGCGTTGTGTTGACGGGCGTGGCTAATGCTGCTGCATTTCCTGTAACGTCTGACCAGGACAATATTACTATTATTGGTACACAAGGTGCTGGTTATAACCTCGATCTGTTAGCTAAGGATGCCGTTATCGGATTACAAACAGCGAATGATGCTTCAACTAAAGCTGATACGGCTCAAACTACAGCTAACCAGGCACAAGCTGATGCAACATTAGCAGGAATAAAAGCTGATAGCGCAAATAATAAAGCATACACCGCCTTACAAGGTGTCGCAAAAAATGGGTCTGATATTATTGATCTTAAAAATAAAGAAACGTTGCAAGATGGGGTATTAGCCAACCATGATCTGCGAATCACAACGTTAGAGAATCAAACCCCACCTAAAGACGGCATTGACGGTAAAGACGGGGTCACTACCACGGTTACCCAGGTGAAAGTCGATGCGACTACGCAGGCGAAGGTAGACGCTAACGCTAAAGCAACGTCTTCTACTGCTCAGGATCTGCAGGCAACAAAGCAGACATTGCAGGCATTGAATAACAATACTAACCAGCAATTTAAATCGCTGCATGATGAAGTCGACAACAACAAGAAAGAAGCAAACGCAGGCATCAGTGGCGCGATGGCGATGGCCGGCTTACCACAGGTGCAAACCAACCAGCGCACTATGTTCTCGGCTGGTGGTGCGACTTATAACGGTGAAAGCGCCTTAGCTGTTGGAGCATCGGTTAACTTTAACGAACATATGGTTGGTAAAGTGAGTTTCTCTGATGATACCGCTAATAACATGGGTGCTTCCGTCGGTGTAGGGATCGGCTTTTAATAGAAAAGCAGCATGGCAAAATATATTTTTATCTCTTTCATATTATACATGGCGCTTATCCTTATTGGCATATGGTTAGGTTGTATGTATCAGTCTTATTATATTTGCGGACATTGAATATTCGCCTGCTGTATATATTTAATTTAAGGTCTTTGCGTAATGAAAAAAACACTCTTAGCACTATTAATGGCAGGTGCTACGACTCTGCTTTCTGCATGTACGTCGCCTGCTCAGCGTATGGCTGAATGTGAACACCAGGGGATTAGCAAAGATACGTGCTACCTTGCTGAGCAAAACCACCAGAATGCCTACAATGAAGCCGCACAAAATGCAGCATGGGCGAATGCGCGTGATGCCGCTGCAGGTACGGGTATCTGGACCAGGAAAGACGCGAAGCAACATGCTCAGGCAGCTAAAGCAACGCACGCCTTTAAATGGGAAGAGATGAAGATCACGATTAAAGGTGACATATTGGATGTTGATGGTGTATTAGGCGCGCTGGATGAAAACGAGCCTCAGGCAAAGGTTTATTCACAAGGGTTATACACCTTCATTTACTATCCTGCTAAAGGCAAATTAGCGGTCAGTAAAGAAGGTCAGTTCAAAGGCTACGCCAGAAAGATTAAATAATAATAAAGGCGACACCTGTCGCCTTTATTATTTACGGACCCTACTGAATTTTTCTGATATAACCCATTTACTCTAATTGCCACGCCCCGGCATCAATAAGTGATGCACTCCCCGTCCAGGCAAACAACACCAACTCGCGTCCCCCCACGTCAGGATAAATGCGGCTGCTGAGGCACGCTTCCCCCTCATTGACAAACGCCTCCACCGATGAGTTATCAAAGAACAGGCGCAGGTTTAGCGTGTCGTTCAGATTAAGCGCGACGCTTCGGGTACCACACAAGCCATACTGCGGATAGTGACGCTCCAGCACCAGGCGCTGCATCTGCGCATCGACATAGAGACGTAACCCGTCTCCGAGACGAATACCGTACTGCTCCGCGCTGCTGTTGCTGCAATCCCATTGCAGAATCACTTCCATCGCGTCGCAGCTTTCCACCTGAGTGATTTGCTGATTGTTAAGCGTGCTCACCGGCCAGGGGAACCACGCCCTGCGCAGGCTTTCGACTTCCCTGGCTGGACGCATTTGCAGACGGTCATCCGCACTCAGCGTCAGCTCGCGCGGTAAAGAGAGCATACCCGCCCAGCCATCCTGTTGTTCCGGCAGAGGCGATTCCCACATGTCCAGCCAGCCGATAACGATGCGGCGGCCGTCGGGAGTCAGGAAACTTTGTGGTGCATAGAAATCATACCCGTGATCCATCTCCACAAATTCCCCTTCAGGCATGAAAGGTTGACCGGGCTGCCACTCGCCCAGCAGGTAGCCGCTCTGGAAAAGGTTACGATTTTTAAATCCGTCTGCCGCCACCCCCTGAGGCGAAAACATCAGCACGCGTTTACCATTGAGGGTGAAAAAGTCCGGGCATTCCCACATATAGCCCATCTCTTTTTCAGCCACCGCAAGCACGCCCATATCCAGCCACTCGCGCAGATCGGCAGAACGGTATACGCGCACCTGGCCCGTCTCACCGTCCCGCGCGCCGACAACCATGTACCAGCTCTCCCCTTCACGCCACACTTTCGGATCGCGGAAGTGATGCAGCCCAGGCGGCGTGTCAACAATCATTCCCTGCCGGGCAAAATGAATGCCGTCACGGCTGGTCGCCAGGCACTGCACCTGGTAGAGATTCGCCTCGTCATCAGGGTCGCCGTGGAATTTATGTCCGGTGTAAATCAGCGCCAGTGTATCGCCATCCACTACTGCCGATCCGGAAAAACAACCATCCTTGTCTTCTGGCCCTTCCGGCGCCAGTGCAACCGGGAGGTGTTCCCAGTGAACTAAGTCCTTGCTGCGCGCATGGCCCCAGTGCATCGGTCCCCACTGGGTCGAGTATGGATGATGCTGGTAAAACGCATGATACCAGCCGTCAAACCAGACCAGGCCATTTGGGTCGTTCATCCAGCCGGCACGCGCGGCGAGGTGGTAACGCGGATACCAGCGCAGGTTAAGACTGCCATGTCTGGCCTGCAATTCCTGTTCAGCTTTGGCAATGGAATATGTCATTTGTCTACTCTTTTCAGTCAGATAGTGGAGGGTTGCGGCATGAGTGGGTCAGAAGAGGACGTACCCGAGCGCAGCAGGAAGATGGAGATAAACGTGGTGCTGAAAACTAACAGCCCCATAATGAGATAGGACTGGGCAAAGCCGTATTTCTCATAGCTGTAACCGGCCAGCGGCGACAAGACCGAGGCAATCACCGAGCTTGTACAGGCAAAGCCCACCAGATAGAGGGTGGAAGAGAGCCGCTTATCAAAATGCAGGCTGTTGTATTTAAAGATTGAGACCAGCAAAACGGGCAGTTCAACCGCGTGCAATAGCTTGGTAATGGAGATCAATACTGGCCCCTCAACCAGACCCGATGCCACCATACGCATCGCCATCACCATTCCCGCGAAAATCAGGCCATTCTTCGCGCCAAGCCGATTCACCAGCCACGGGGCGCAAAACATACCCGCCGCCTCGAGGAAAACCTGGAAGGAGTTGAGATAGCCGTACATGGCGTTCCCTTCCTGTAACGTCGGGAACTGGGAGGAGAAATAGACCGGGAACTGCTGGTCATAAACGCCATAAATACAGGTGCCGATAACGAAAAACACCAGCGCCCAGAACCGTGGCAGCGTCAGCAGGCGCAAGGCATCTTCCAGCGTGACCTTACCGCCAGACACCGCTTCCTGCATGGCGTGCGGGGCGGAAGAGACCCTGAGACGTGCCAGCAAAACAAAAAACACCAGCCCTGCGCAGCTCGCAACAGCGAAGTTCAGCTTCGGATTAATATTAAACAGGAGCCCCGCAAAAAAGGTTGCCGCCGCCCAGCCAAGCGATCCCCACATCCTCGCCTTGCCAAACTCGAACTGGCTCTGGCGGGCCACACGCTCGGTATAGGACTCCAGTACCCCTATCCCGCCGTTAAACGTCAGGCCGATAAAAATCCCACCGAAAATGCTGCCGAGTAACACGTTAATTTTCAGCAGATAACCAAACAGCAAAAAAGCCGGCCCAGAAAGAATGAGCAGGCAGGTCAGAAACCAGAGCAGGTTTTTGCGCAGGCCGAGTTTGTCCTGAATAAATCCATAGCAGATTTGAGCAAAAAGCGCGGAGACGGAAAGCACGGCATAGATAACGCCGGTGTCCCCCGCTTTTAAGCCCACGTCCTGATGAAGCCAGATGGAGAGTAACGACCCGGAAGATGACCAGGTAACAAAAAAGAAAAACAATAATGCGCTCAGTAAAGGGTAGCTGTGAGAGTGATGCGTTTTCATCATGACATTCTCATGTTGGAGTAATGACACAATGGTAACGTTAACATTATTTCTTTCTCATGCTGTTTGGCTAAGATTTAAGATGTTAATCACGAAAGTTAACGTTAACATTGAGAGAATGAGATCGCGATCAAAAATTCATCACTGAGGTTAGCGTGACCTGGCCTGGACATCAGCCTTCCTTTTACATCAGCGACTTAGTTGTATACCCTCTCACACAGAGCATTAACGGAGTAAGAAAATGGCTTCCCTGAAGGACGTCGCAAAGCTGGCTAACGTATCGCTGATGACGGTCTCCCGCGCACTTAACAGCCCGGAGCGCCTTAAACCGGAAACGCTCGCGCGCGTTCAGTTAGCTATTGAGCAGACCAGCTACGTTCCTGACCTGTCCGCCAAGAAAATACGCGGCGCGCATGCCTCGCCGAAAACCATCGGCGTACTGGCGCTCGATACGGTGACGACACCTTTCTCGGTGGACATCACGCTGTCCATTGAAGAGACGGCCAGAATGCACGGCTGGAACAGCTTCGTGATGAATATGTTTACCGATGACAACCCGGACGCCATTGTCAACCTTCTCCTCTCTCATCGGCCTGACGGGATTATCTACACCACCATGGGGTTACGTCAGGTTCCTCTCCCGGCCAAACTCCTCACCCTTCCCTGCGTGCTGGCCAATTGCGAAAGTGACGGCGAAAAGGTCGCCAGCTATATTCCTGATGATGAACAGGGGCAGTATACCGCCGTGCGGGCGTTACTCTCAGAGGGTTATCAACGACCTCTCTGCCTGCATTTACCTGCGGGACATCTGGCCACAACCCGACGCCGTCAGGGGCTGGAACGCGCCTGCCGTGAAGCGGGGCTAGACCCGAACAGCCTGGCGCACAGCTATATGGCGTTAGGGGACGAGCACTATCGTGATATCCCGTCAGTGTTGCTGGCGCACATGCAGAACGGCCTTCCCCGGTTCGACTCCGTTATCTGCGGCAACGACCGTATCGCATTTATGGTGTACCAGACGCTACTGGCGCAAGGGCTTCGCATACCGGAAGATGTCGCAGTAATTGGCTATGACAATATGGTGGGTATTGGGGAGTTGTTCCTGCCTTCTCTCACTACGGTTCAACTGCCGCACTATGAGATTGGTCGCCTGAGCGCCTTGCATATTATTAACGGTGAAGAACATCTGGACACCACGCGCGTTGAAAGTCCATTTTTAATGCGTGATTCCGTTGTGCATCGATCATGAGCACCGCTTTTTGCACATGACACAAGAATAGAGAGAGCCAACCTCCTTTTATGCCATTCGATGGCACGTTTTGTCACACTCTTTTCTGCGACTTCACGCGCCGGACAAACAGCCTGTAACAGGCTGTTTTTATTTGGCATAAAATGCAATTTTCATTTTAAAAATGGGGATATTTTCTCGCCATAACCCCGTGTCACAAAACAGTAAACAAATTAACCATTGAGCCCCGTGGCAAAAGGCTCTATATTGGCGGCGTTTTTTTCAGGCCCCCATCTGTTTTTTAACTTTTTATTCAATCGTGGCTCATAACGAAGCGGCGGTTGTAGGAGTGATATGATGACGGATAAAGTCCGTATTGACACCGTAGATGCCCATAAAAGCAACGAAACCTATCTGGCCCGTCAGGCCGAGTTTGAATCTAACGTCAGGAGTTATCCTCGCAAACTGCCTTTAGCCATCACTAAAGCAGAAGGCGTGTGGATCACCGATGCAGATAATAAAGAATACCTTGACTGTTTAGCAGGCGCAGGGACCCTTGCGCTTGGCCATAACCATCCTGATGTGCTGAAAAGCATCCAAAATGTCATTACCAGCGGCTTGCCGTTACATACCCTGGATCTGACTACGCCTCTGAAAGACGCGTTTTCTGAATACCTGCTCTCTCTGCTGCCTGGTCAGGGCAAAGAGTACTGCCTGCAGTTCACCGGTCCATCCGGTGCTGACGCCGTTGAAGCGGCGCTGAAGCTGGCGAAAAAAGTGACCGGTCGTAGCGGTATCATCAGCTTCTCTGGTGGTTACCACGGTATGACCCACGGCGCACTGTCCGTGACCGGCAACCTTTCTCCGAAAGAAGCGGTTGACGGTATGATGCCAGAAGTGCAGTTCATGCCTTACCCGCACGAGTACCGTTGCCCGCTGGGTATCGGTGGTGAAGCGGGCGTGAAAGCGCTGACTTACTACTTCGATAACCTGATCAACGACGTTGAAAGCGGCGTGCGTAAACCTGCTGCGGTGATTCTGGAAGCCGTTCAGGGCGAAGGCGGCGTGAACCCGGCTCCGGCTGAGTGGTTGCAGCGCATCCGTAAAGTGACTCAGGAACACGGCATTCTGCTGATCCTCGACGAAGTTCAGGCTGGCTTTGCCCGTACCGGTAAATTCTTCGCCTTCGAACACGCAGGCATTGAGCCAGACATCATCGTGATGTCTAAAGCAGTCGGTGGCGGTCTGCCACTGGCCGTTCTCGGTATCAAAAAGCAGTTCGATGCATGGGCGCCAGGTCACCACACCGGTACCTTCCGCGGCAACCAGCTGGCGATGGCAACCGGTCTGACGACGCTGAAAATCCTGAAAGACCAGAACATCGCAGGCAAAGTGGCTGCACAGGGCGAATGGCTGAAAGGTCAGCTGAAAGAGATGGCGAAACGTTATCCGGTCATCGGCCACGTGCGCGGTCTGGGCATGATGATCGGTATTGAGATCGTTAAGCCACACGAAGCCGCGGACCACATGGGCTGCTTCCCGGGCGACGGCGAGCTGTCTGCACTGATTCAGAAGAAGTGCTTCGAAGCCGGTCTGATTCTGGAGCGCGGCGGCCGTAACGGTATCGTTCTGCGCCTGCTGCCGTCTCTGCTGATCAGCGACGAAGAGCTGAAAATCTTCCTGGATAAATTTGAGCAGGCACTGCTTGCTGCGGGCGTTCGCCCGGCGTAACCGGAGTTATTGATTACGATGTCTGATTCAAACCCAATTTTGTTCTCCTCTGCGCAGAGCATTGACGCGTACCAGCAGGCGATTGAACAAAGCACTCAGGCTGTGATGCAGTGGCTGAAACAGCCTGAGATGTACCAGGGCAAAACGGTCGCGGAACTGCGTGACCGTATTAAGTTGGATTTCAACCCGAAAGGGCTGGGTAACGAAGCGGCGATTGAACGCGCCGTGGAGTTCTTCCTGAAAGACAGCTTGTCCGTTCATCACCCGCAGTGTGTGGCGCACCTGCACTGCCCAAGCCTGGTGGTAAGCCAGGCGGCGGAAGTGCTGATCAACGCCACTAACCAGAGTATGGACTCCTGGGATCAAAGCCCGTCCGCAACCATTATCGAGATCAAACTGATCGAGTGGCTGCGTACCCGCGTGGGTTATCAGGCCGGCGACGCAGGTGTCTTCACCAGCGGCGGTACTCAGAGCAACCTGATGGGCCTGATGCTGGCTCGCGATGCGTTCTTCGCGCGTCAGGGTCACTCGGTTCAGCAGGACGG
The DNA here is from genome assembly GCF_008080435.1 of Enterobacter asburiae. GTDB lineage: Bacteria > Pseudomonadota > Gammaproteobacteria > Enterobacterales > Enterobacteriaceae > Enterobacter > Enterobacter asburiae_C. Next base: position 160,098 of record NZ_VRKN01000002.1, read on the forward strand.
CCTGGTGGGCGATCTGCGCAAAATTCGCGTGCTGTGCTCCGAAAACGCACACTTCTCCGTGCAGAAAAACATGGCGCTGATGGGTCTGGGTTACCAGTCCGTGGTGCAGGTGAAAACGGACGAATTCTCCCGCATGGATCTGACCGATCTGGCGGCGAAAATTGAGCAGTGCAATGCGAACGGCGAGCAGATTCTGGCGATCGTCGCGACGGCAGGTACCACTGATGCCGGTGCTATCGACCCGCTGCGTGCGATTGCAGAACTGGCCGCGAAGCAGAACATCTGGGTACACGTTGATGCGGCCTGGGGCGGCGCGCTGCTGATGTCTGAGCAGTATCGTCATTACCTGGACGGCATCGAGCTGGTGGATTCCGTCACCCTGGACTTCCACAAACAGTTCTTCCAGACCATCAGCTGCGGCGCGTTCCTGCTGAAAGAAGCGCGTCATTATGAGCTGATGCGCTATCAGGCGGCCTATCTGAACTCTGAGTTCGACGAAGAAGCGGGCGTACCTAACCTGGTGTCCAAATCTCTGCAGACCACCCGTCGTTTCGACGCGCTGAAGCTGTGGATGAGCCTGGAAGCGCTGGGTCAGGAGCAATACGCGGCGATCATCGATCACGGCGTGACGCTGGCGCAGCAGGTTGCGGCTTACGTGAAAGAGCAGCCTGCTCTGGAACTGGTTATGCAGCCACAGCTGGCAAGCGTTCTGTTCCGCTTCCGCGGACAGGTACAGATGGACGACGCGGGCATTGCCTTGCTGAACCAGAAAATTGGTGATGCGCTGCTGGAATCCGGCCGTGCGAACGTCGGTGTGACCGAGCATAACGGCGTCACCTGCCTGAAGCTGACGCTGCTGAACCCAACCGTAACGCTGGAAGATATTAAAATCCTGCTGTCTCTGGTTGAGCGCACCGCGCAGGAAGTTCTGGCTAAGTAATACAACACCCCTCTTCCGCCGGGAGAGGGGTTATTTTTACATCCCTGCCCACCACATTCTGATTTTTAATCCCCAGTAACTCGTCCAGCCCGTCGTGGTACTGACCACATTACCCTTCGACACAATGACCAGCGTCGGCGTTACGCTCACCTGCCACAGCTGCGACAACGCACCGTTTTCATCGTTAATCACCGGCAGACTCAGCTTTTTCTTGTCCACCCAGCGCACAAGCTTTGCATCATCGCCGGAACGCATGGCAATGCTGACGACGTTGCCCCCTTCTTCCGCCAGCGTATTGACCGAAGGCGTCGTGTAACGACATATGCTGCACCAGGTGGCCCAGACGTAAATCAGCAGCGGGCGCTCCTGGCTGAGCGCCGCGATATCGTGAATGTTGCCGTCGATGCTCTGCATCGGTGTTGCACTAAAACTGGCGGGGAGTGTCGGTTTTCGGTATTGATCAACGCCCCACACCACGGCCAGCGTCAGCAGAATGAGTATGATCCCTTCCCGCGCCCAACGGCGCAGTCGACTGATTTTGCGGTTATCCATTGTGACCTCATGTTTTAACGAAGGTCATCTTAACGGGCAATACGCCATCACGCTGTAAAGAAGTGTCGCGCCAGGTTTACTCCTGGGTATAGCCGTAGTCGTAATGGCTATATCCCGAGTTGTAATAGAGCGCAGCCGATTTCACGATATCATTGAGGATCGCGCCATTCACCTGCACACCCATTTGCTGCAGACGCTTCAGGCAGTTCTCAACCTCCTTGACGCTGGTTTTACCAAAGCGGGCGACCAGCAGCGTGGTAGCCGCTGCTCTGGCTATCAGCAAGGCATCCGTCACGGCAAGCACAGGCGGAGTGTCGACAATCACGAGGTCATAAAGTTTGTCTATCCGCGACATCACGGCCTGGAAGCGTTCATTCATGAGCAACTCAACGGGATGTGAAGGTTGGGGTCCGCAGGTCAATACTTCAAAGCCGCCTTTCTCGACGCGTTGAATCGCCTCCTGCCACTCAACGGTTCCTCCGAGTACGCTGGATAACCCCCGATGATTGCTCAGTTTGAAAACGTTGTGGACATATCCCTTGCGCATATCTGCATCAATAAACAGCACTCGCTGTCCAGCCTGAGCGGCAATCGACGCCAGTGAAGTACTGACCAGCGTCTTTCCACAGTCCTGCGTGGGCCCAGACACCACGACGATCCGGTTTGTGGCATCCATCATAGTAAAATGCAGACTGGTGCGCAGTCCTCGCACCGCCTCGACAAACATATCTGCCGGATGGTCAACGGGCAGAAAAGGTATGTTCGCCGTCCTGTGCTTCCAGTGGGAAGCAAACAGGTTTCTCCTGCGCAGGTGCGTTTTTTTCCAGAGCTACACCGAGCGCGGGAGCGTCGCCAGAAGCGGTATCCCCTGCACTTCCAGTTGTTCAGACGAGGTAATGCCCCGCTTAAAGGCTGAGCGCACTAAAACCGTTCCGGCAGAGAGCATCAACCCCATCAGCATACCCAGTACGATAATGAGCGCTTTGCGCGGTTTGATTGGGGCTGGCTGCGTCACGGCCGGGTCAATAATCCGCACGTTCCCAATAGCGCTGGAGCGCGAGATACTCAGCTCTTGCTGACGCGTCAGCAACTGCAGGTATATGGTACGCCCGGATTCAACGTCACGACTCAGGCGTAATATTTCCTGCTGCGTGGAAGGCATGGATGAGACGCGGTTATTCAGGCGCGCACGCTCCCGTTCAAGCGTTTGTTTTTTCTCCCGTAAAGCACGGTAGGTGGGATGATCCTTCTTGAAAAGCTGAGAAACCTCTGCTTCGCGAAACGTCAGCTCGTTAAGCTGATTTTCCACGTTAACCACCTGATCAAGGACTGACTTTGCCTCCAGAGATAAATCGACAGAATCGCGCTGCTCTCTGTAGGCATTCAGTCGCGCTTCGGCTTCATCCAGTTCCCGGCTGATCTTAGGGAGTTGATCCTGTAAGAACGTGAGGCTGCGGGAATCTTTCGCTTCCTGGCGCGCAATATTCTGACTGAGAAAATTTTCAGCAATCGTATTAAGCACCGTAGCGATCTTGCCGGGGTCTTCACCTGTTAACGTTAATGCGATCATACCGCTCTGTTTTGCCGACTCTACAACCGTAAGCCTGTTCTGAATGGCGTTGATCGCGTCAAGCCTTGTGACGGTTTCGAGGGTAAACTGGGTGCCTGGTTCCGCGATGAGGGATGTCACCAGAAGCGATATTCCGTCTTTAACCAGCGTTTTCCCCACAACGCCGTTTGCCTCAAGCGTTTTTCCTTCAAGACGATACTGCCCTTGCTCCTGTACGGTGAGTAAAAGCGTTTGTGGCTTACCTTCCAGAAGAGGAATAGTCAGCGCGCCAATCGTTATTTTGTCGGATTTACGTCCCTGCACCTGTTCCCACAAAGACCCGATGACAGGCAACACGCGCCGCTTAACGTTGTACGTCATCCCTAACCGATCGACGGTCTCTCCCAGGATCATCCGTGATTTAAGGAGTAAAAGTTCTGGCGCGACATCGGGTGAGAGATCTGACCCGAACGCGGTCAGGTTCTTGAGCAGCGAGTTATTCTGCTTCGCTTCAACCTGTACCAGGGCATCAGCCTGATAAACTGGCGTGGTGCTGAACGCGTAGATCCCCGCACACAACGTGAGCAGGAGCGTGACACATGCGATCATCACCCGGTGATCAAACATCTCAGCAAGCAACTGAAGAAGATCGATCTCATTATTCTGCGGTGTCGCAACACTATATTTTTCTGATTTAGAAGACGACATTACTGCTTCATTCCTTGTTGGCTCAAACGACGAGCCCATTCCTGACTGGCTTTTCCCAATTGCTCGAAAACATATTCATAGGCTTCACGACTTTTGCGATACGGGTCGGGAATGTCCCTGGTTTCCAGCCATTGTCCAAAGAGCAGCGATTTTCCCCGGTTCTCCGGGGCCATTGTGGCAATGAAACGGAGGTGTTCCGGCTCCATCACCAGAATCAAATCGGACTGTTGTAACAGGCTGCGCGTCACCTTGCGGGCAACATGTCCCTCCAGCGAAACACCATGACGACGGGCCACAGCCTGCGCAGCCGCATCCGCCGGGAGTCCTTCAAGGCCTAAAATACCTGCCGAGGTCACCTGCTTGCCGGGTAATTGCTGACGCAACAGCCGCTCACCAATCGGTGAACGGCAAATATTGCCGGTGCAGACCACTAAGATTGACTGGAACATTACTGCGGCCAGGATCTGATGTAACGAACGGTTTCGGTCAGGTCATGGACGCCGCTGATGGTAGGTACCAGCTGGGTAATCACGCGATTCCAGCGTGATAGCGGTGCTGTGGTGACGTAGACAATGTCATACGGTTCCAGCTGGAATTCCGTACCCAGCACCATGGCTGATGCATCTTCTGCATTCAGTTGATAGATATTGGCAATTTTGTCCGTGTCGCCTTTTTTAGCTATCTGCCGAATAACAAAAATGCCGGTTGCATCGGCCATATTTTGGTTAAGCCCCCCGGCATTCCCCAGGGCTTCGGCCAGCGTCATGCCGCTACGATCCATCTTAAGTGTGCTCTGCTTTACCACCTCGCCCATGACGAACACTTTCAGCGCGTCATTCCGGGGAATAAACAGGATATCGCCTGGATAAAGCAGCTTATTTTGGGTCAAATCGCCATGCTGCATCAGCGCATAGAGCGAAAGGCGGGAGTCCAGGCCATCATGCGTCAGCACGACGTTACGCCAGTCGGCATCCGCAGAAAGACCGCCAGCGGCGTTGACCGCATCCATCACCGTCAGCGGAATATTGGTTATGGGCTGTTGGCCCGATCTTTCGACCTCTCCGGTGACATAGGCTTTTTGGGAACGGAAGGCGGCAATGCTGACGTCCACCTGCGGGCTCTCAATGACCTTATCCAGCCGAGCTGTAATCTCTTCACGTACCTGTGAAACCGTTTTTCCCACCACCCGCAGTTTACCGACGTAGGGATAAAAGAGCGTACCATCGGCGTTGACCCAGTTGCCGGCATCGCTCGCACTGCGATATTGTCCCGCGGGCGTCGTTAATTCAGGGTGATCCCAGACGGTGACCGTCAGAATGTCACCTGTACCAATACGGTATTCCCAGTTTTTGATCTGCATCCAGATTAGGATTTGCCTGAGATTTCGACACGGTGGGACGTAGTTTTTCAATCAATCCCGGCGTCAGTGGGAAAATTTCCACGCGCTTATCAAGCTGATAATTTACCTCTTCCGCCGTGATGACTTTTTTCCCGGACACACTCAAATTCTGGCCGGGGGAAAATACACACCCTGTCAATTGACTAACAGTAAGAAATAACAGCGAAAATGCAGTTGTACTTTTCATTTATATAAATATTTCTTTTTAGCATTGCGTTTGTCGTCAAGCTTGCAAAGAGACTCATGATAAGATCATGAAATTTAATTATTTATTCTTCTGCAAGATAAAATTCCGGCATGATAAAGCGCAACCAATCCGTTCTCAAAAAAAACAATGACAATGCTCAGCCTTGTAAAAAAACGGAAATAAGCCCACTTCAAATCGAAGACAATATTAAATGTTCTTCAGTGGGAAAGCATTCGTGTAGCAGTCCAATTTTGATGTGGGAAGTTATTTTCAGAATTGATTAATGAAATAATAAATATTCAAAATATAAAGCGAGAATGATATTCACCATAATGATAATCACCACCCAATTCGACTACACAAAACCGTCCACTTTTGTTACATTTTTTTTCAAACATCCCCTGCGTTGATACTTAAAATGGACTGTCTGCTCAGCTTTGCACGACCCGCAGACGAAAAGTATCTGTAACGATATCACTGGAGAAAAAATGGCTAAGCGTAAATTGCTGCTTCTGGGTGTATTACTGTCTCTGGCGGGATCCGCATTCGCAGCCCCGCAAACGGCCGCTGCGCCATCTGGCATCAAGGCCTATGAAGAACAAGAGTTCATCGCTGATTTTACGAAATTCAAGATTGGCGACACGGCGCCGGCGCAGTATCAAACGCCGGAGTACACTATCAAACAGTACCAGCTGCGTAACCTGCCGGCTCCGGATGCCGGAACCCACTGGACCTATATGGGTGAGAACTACGTGCTGATTGGCGATGCTGATGGCAAGATCTACAAAGCCTACAATGGAGATATTTTCTATCACCGCTAACGCAATTCTGATCCGCCCCTGGCAGGAAAGTGACCGCCCTTTCCTGCGCACGCTCTACCTCCACGCCCGGCGCGAAGCCTGGCCATGGCTGGACAGTTCAGACTGGCAGCTTGAAGACTTTGACGCGGCAACCCGTGACGAAGTCATTTGGGTTGCTGCTCAGAACGGTCATCGCCTGGGTTTTGCCTCCGTCTGGGCGAACGATAATTTCCTGCACAACCTGTTTGTTGACCCGCAGTATCAAAGCCTCGGGGTCGGACATTTGCTTCTGGAGCAGGTTCAAAAGACGTTTACCAGTACGGGTTCGCTTAAGTGTCTGGTGAAGAATACGCGGGCTATCGCGTTTTACCAGCGACACGGCTGGCACATTGAGGCGACGGGTAATTCTCCGGACGGAGAGTATTATTTGATGCACTATCGGTTTGGTTAAAGTCGGGTGGCGGCTTCGCCTTACCCGACCTACGTGATGGTGCCATTTGTAGGCCGGGTAAGGCGAAGCCGCCACCCGGCACTAAGCGAAGAGGAATTACACCGCGCGGAACGCGATTTCCCCTGGGATGATTTCGCCCTGCCAGTAGAGCTGCGCCGCAACGCGCCCCGCCAGTTGGCGATACATTTCTGCAAATTCGCTGTCCGGACGGCTGACCACCGTCGGCTTTCCGCTGTCCAGATCTTCACGCAGGGTAATGTGCAGCGGCATCTGTCCCAGCAGTTGGGTATGATACTTCGCGGCCAGTTTTTCTGCGCCACCCGTACCGAAGATAGGTTCGTGGTGACCGCAGTTGCTGCAGATGTGCATGCTCATGTTCTCGACGATACCGAGCACCGGCACTTCCACCTTCTCGAACATCACGATGCCTTTTTTGGCGTCGATCAGCGCGATATCCTGCGGCGTAGTCACGACGACCGCCCCCGTGACCGGAATGTTCTGCGCCAGCGTTAGCTGGATGTCACCGGTGCCCGGCGGCATGTCCAGCACCAGATAATCCAGATCCGGCCACATCGTCTCCTGCAGCATCTGCAGCAGCGCTTTGCTGGCCATCGGGCCGCGCCAGACCATGGCGTTATCGTCAGTCACCAGGTAACCGATAGAGTTGGTCGCCAGACCGTGCGCCATGATTGGCGCCATATGGGTCCCGTCAGGTGAAGTTGGGCGCTGGTTTTCCGCGCCCAGCATGTTCGGAATAGACGGACCGTAGATATCCGCATCCAGAATACCGACCTTTGCCCCTTCCGCCGCCAGCGCCAGCGCCAGGTTTACGGCAGTAGAGGATTTCCCCACCCCGCCCTTGCCCGAGCTGACGGCAATAATGTTTTTCACGCCGTTCACGCCAGGCTGGTTTTTCACGCGCTTCAGCGTGGCGATGCTGTGGCTCAGCTTCCAGTCAATCGCCTTCGCACCGGTAATGCGCAGCAGCTCAGAGCTGGTCTGCTCTTTCAGCGCGTCAAAGGCGCTGGTCCAGACGAACGGCATCTGCAACTCGATGTGCAGGGTATCGTCCAGCCAGGCAACGTGGTGTAACGCTTTCAGCGTAGTGAGATTATGCTTCAGGGTTGGATGCTGAAAGTTAGCCAGCGTCCCGGCGACCATTGCTCGTAAGGCTTCCGGCGATTTGGCCTGGGATTGAGAACTCATCCCGACTCCTTTGTTCTTGTGAATAAGACCTTAGATGAACAAGTTTACCTGAAAGGCCGTGGTTTGTGCTTACTTAATAATGCCCCTTTTGGTAATATCAAAAACCCTTTTCACAGTTAAAAGAAGTAATGCCTACTATGACTCAAGTCGCGAAGAAAATTCTGGTAACGTGCGCACTGCCGTACGCCAACGGCTCAATCCACCTCGGCCACATGCTGGAGCATATCCAGGCTGATGTCTGGGTCCGTTACCAGCGAATGCGCGGCCATGAGGTTAATTTCATCTGTGCGGACGATGCCCACGGCACGCCGATCATGCTGAAAGCGCAGCAGCTGGGGATTTCCCCGGAGCAGATGATTGCCGAAATGAGTCAGGAGCATCAGACTGATTTTGCTGGCTTTGACATCAGCTATGACAACTATCACTCCACGCACAGCGACGAAAACCGCGAGCTGTCGGAGCTGATCTACGGTCGTCTGAAAGAGAACGGTTTCATTAAAAACCGCACCATCTCTCAGCTGTACGATCCGGAAAAAGGCATGTTCTTGCCGGACCGTTTCGTCAAAGGCACCTGCCCGAAATGTAAATCCCCGGACCAGTACGGCGATAACTGCGAAGTGTGCGGCGCAACCTACAGCCCGACCGAGCTTATCGAGCCGAAGTCCGTGGTATCCGGCGCCACGCCTGTGATGCGTGATTCCGAGCACTTCTTCTTCGACCTGCCGTCCTTCAGCGAAATGCTGCAGGCGTGGACCCGCAGCGGCGCGCTGCAGGAGCAGGTGGCGAACAAGATGCAGGAGTGGTTCGAATCCGGCCTGCAGCAGTGGGATATCTCCCGCGATGCACCGTATTTTGGTTTCGAAATCCCGAACGCACCGGGCAAATATTTCTACGTCTGGCTGGACGCGCCAATCGGCTACATGGGCTCCTTCAAGAACCTGTGCGACAAGCGCGGCGACACCGTCAGCTTCGACGAATACTGGAAGAAAGATTCCACTGCCGAGCTGTATCACTTCATCGGCAAAGACATCGTTTACTTCCACAGCCTGTTCTGGCCTGCGATGCTGGAAGGCAGCAACTTCCGTAAGCCAACCAACCTGTTCGTACACGGCTACGTGACGGTGAACGGTGCGAAGATGTCCAAGTCCCGCGGGACGTTCATCAAAGCCAGCACCTGGCTGAACCACTTCGACGCGGACAGCCTGCGCTACTACTACACCGCGAAGCTCTCTTCCCGCATCGACGATATCGACCTGAACCTGGAAGATTTCGTGCAGCGCGTGAACGCGGATATCGTCAACAAGGTGGTGAACCTGGCCTCCCGTAACGCGGGCTTTATCGCCAAACGTTTTGACGGCGTGATGGCGGCTGAACTGGCTGACCCTGCCCTGTACAAAACCTTTACCGACGCGGCGGCCACCATTGGCGAAGCCTGGGAAGCGCGTGAATTCGGTAAAGCGGTGCGTGAAATCATGGCCCTGGCGGACCTGGCGAACCGCTATGTCGACGAGCAGGCGCCGTGGGTGGTCGCTAAACAGGAAGGCCGCGACGCCGATCTGCAGGCCATCTGCTCCATGGGCATCAACCTGTTCCGCGTGCTGATGACCTACCTGAAGCCGGTTCTGCCGCAGCTGGCAGCCCGTGCTGAAGCGTTCCTGAACACCGAACTGACCTGGGATGCAATGGCGCAGCCGCTGCTCGGCCACAAGGTGAACACCTTCAAGGCGCTGTATAACCGCATCGAGATGAAGCAGGTTGAAGCCCTGGTGGAAGCGTCTAAAGAAGAAGTGAAGGCCGCTGCGGCACCGGTGACCGGCCCGCTGGCGGACGATCCGATTCAGGAAACTATCACCTTTGATGATTTCGCCAAAGTCGACCTGCGCGTGGCGCTGATCGAAAACGCGGAGTTTGTGGAAGGCTCTGACAAGCTGCTGCGCCTGACGCTGGATCTGGGCGGCGAGAAGCGCAACGTCTTCTCCGGCATCCGTTCTGCGTATCCTGACCCACAGGTGCTGATCGGTCGTCAGACCGTGATGGTGGCGAACCTGGCGCCGCGCAAAATGCGCTTCGGCATATCCGAGGGGATGGTGATGGCCGCCGGCCCTGGCGGGAAAGATATCTTCCTGTTAAGCCCTGACGAAGGCGCGAAGCCGGGTCAGCAGGTCAAATAACAAAAAAGCCGGAGATTATCTCCGGCTTTTTTTTGCCCGGCGGCGCTACGCTTGCACGGGCCTACGGGTTTTGTAGGCCGGGTAAGGCGAAGCCGCCACCCGGCTAAAAATCACGCCTTCGGGTGATGCACCCGGTGGGTCAGCCCGCGCAGGAAATTACGTAAAAACTGGTCGCCACACTCGCGGTAGTTTTTATGATCCGGCGCGCGCATCATGGCGGTCACTTCCGGCACCGACACGCGGTATTTTTGCTCCGTCATGATCGCCACAATATCGTCCGTTTTCAGCGAGAACGCGATGCGCAGCTTTTTCAGCACCGTGTTGTTGTTCACACGACGCTCCAGCGCCAGCTCCGGCGCGGACTCATCTTTGCCACGTTTGTCGTAAATCAGACCGTTCAGGAAACCCGACAGGATGATGTCCGGGCAGCGAACGAAGCCCTCTTCATCTTCTTTGGTCATCCAGGTGTCGAAACCTGCAGATGTGGATTCCATGTCAGACAGCGCAAGAATGCGCACCATGTCGTTGTTGTTCGCTTTCAGGGTGTAGCGCAGGCTACGAAGAATGTCGTTACTTAGCATAGAGCCTTCGAATGTCGATGATGCAATGGCGCGCAGTGTACCAGTTTTACAGGCCAATCGCCTCTTTCAAACTCTTCAGATAGCGACGGCTGACGGGTACTGTTTGCCCGGCACGCAGCACCAGCTCGGCCTGGCCGTTATCTTCCAGGCGGATCTCCTTCAGGTGCGCCATGTTCACCAGATACTGGCGGTGGCAGCGGATCAGCGGCGTGCGGCTCTCCAGCGTGCGCAGGGTCAGCTCGGTAAATCCTTCGTTCCCTTCCGCGCTGGTGACGAATACGCCGCTCAGGCGGCTGCTGACAAATGCCACATCATCCATCTGCAGAAGATAGATCCGGCTATGTCCGGTGCACGGGATAAACTTCAGCGGCTGCTGGTTTTCCGGCAACAGCGTGACATCCTGTACGGTTCGCTCCTGGCGTAAACGGGTGAGCGTTTTTTCCAGACGCTTCTCTTCAATCGGCTTGAGTAAATAGTCAAACGCATGCTCCTCAAAGGCCTTAACGGCGTACTCGTCGAACGCCGTCAGAAACACGATGTAGGGGCGATGCGCCGGGTCGAGCATGCCGACCATCTCCAGCCCGCTGATGCGGGGCATCTGAATATCCAGGAACAGCACGTCCGGGCGCAGTTTGTGCACCGCGCCGATGGCTTCAATGGCGTTTGCGCACTCCCCCACAATCTCAATGTCAGGCTGCTCCTGCAGCAGAACGCGCAGGTTTTCCCGTGCCAGCGGCTCGTCATCCACAATCAGCACTCTTAACATGCGTTTTCCTCCAGCGGCAGTCGTACGGTAATACGGGTAAATCGGTCTGGCTCACAGGCGACGGTAATGCCACAGTCGTCGCCAAAATGCGCGCGCAGGCGTTTATCCACCAGGCTCATCCCTAAACCGCCGGAGACGGAAGGCTGGTAAAGCCCGGCATTATCTTCAATATCCAGCACCAGATGGTGGTTAAAACGGCTGGCGGCAATGGTTATCTCCCCTGTCCCCAAAAGCTGTGACGTGCCGTGTTTAATGGCGTTTTCGACAATAGGCTGCAGGGTAAAGGCCGGGAGATGCTGATACGCCAGCTCATCCGGAACGGAGAGCGACACCTGCAGGCGCGACTGGAAACGCGCCTGCTCAATCTGCAGATAGGCATTCACGTGCTCAATCTCATCGGCGAGGGTCACGATCTCAGACGGCCGTTTCAGGTTCTTGCGGAAAAAGGTCGACAGAAACTGCACCAGCTGTGCGGCCTGATCGCTGTCACGGCGGATCACCGCTTTGAGCGTGTTGAGGGCATTAAACAGGAAATGCGGGTTGACCTGGGCATGCAGCAGCTTAATCTCGGACTGCGTCAGCAGGGCTTTCTGCCGTTCATACTGCCCGGCCAGGATCTGCGCGGAAAGCAGCTGGGCAATCCCCTCCCCCAGCGTGCGGTTGATGGAGCTGAACAGACGGTTTTTTGCCTCATACAGTTTGATGGTCCCCATCACCCGCTGATTTTCCCCGCGCAGCGGAATCACCAGCGTGGAGCCCAGCTTGCACTGCGGATGCAGCGAACAGCGGTAAGGCACTTCGTTACCGTCGGCATACACCACCTCACCGGTTTCAATGGCGCGCAGCGTATAGGCGGAGGAGATCGGTTTACCCGGTAAATGGTGATCGTCCCCGGTACCGGTAAAGGCCAGCAGCCGCTCGCGGTCGGTTATGGCCACCGCACCGATGTCCAGCTCCTTGTAAAGCACCTGCGCGACCTTCATGCTGTTCTCTTCGTTAAACCCCTGGCGCAGGATCCCTTCGGTCGAAGCGGCGACCTTCAGCGCCGTGGCGGAAAAGGCCGAGGTGTATTTCTCAAACATGGCGCGCTTGTCGAGAAGAATACGCATAAACAGTGCCGCACCCACGGTGTTGGTTACCATCATCGGAGCGGCAATACTGCTGACCAGGTGCAGCGCATCTTCAAACGGACGGGCAATGAGCAGAATGATCGCCATCTGCGCCATTTCAGCCACAAAGGTAATGGCACCGGCGGTGAGCGGGCTAAAGACTTTATCCGGGCGGCCGCGTTTGATCATATAGCTGTGCACCAGCCCGCCGAGCAGCCCTTCCACGATCGTGGAGATCATACAGCTGAGCGCCGTCATCCCGCCCATGGAATAGCGATGCAGCCCCCCGGTTAAACCGACAAGGCCACCGACGACGGGACCACCCAGCAGCCCGCCCATCACCGCACCGATAGCGCGCGTATTGGCAATAGAGTCTTCGATATGGAGACCGAAATAGGTCCCCATGATGCAGAAAATAGAGAAGGTGACGTAGCAGAGCAGCTTATGCGGCAGACGTACGGTGACCTGCATCAGCGGGATAAACAGGCGCGTTTTGCTCATCAGCCAGGCAATAACAAGGAACACGCACATCTGCTGAAGCAACAGCAGCACCAGATTAAACTCGTACATACTCAAAACCGCACACGCTAAAAACGCGTAACATACACTGATGCGGGTTTGCTTTCTTTGAAGCATCCCAAAAAAGCGCAAAATCGTGTCCGTTATCACACCTTTTTCTGAATATCGCGCATGCTTCGCATTATTTGTTCAAAAATCAATCAATCCTTCCTGGTTCGCCAAAGTGAGTCTACAGTTAAGCTGGGGACGCGTAAGCCAGGGGGCGAATATGGCGCTTTACACAATAGGCGAAGTGGCACTCCTTTGTGATATCAATCCCGTTACCCTACGGGCGTGGCAGCGACGGTATGGATTACTCAAACCGCAGAGGACCGACGGTGGGCATCGCCTTTTCAATGAGGCCGATATCGACCGCATCCGCGAAATTAAAAGCTGGATCGACAACGGGGTGCAGGTCGGCAAAGTGAAGTCCCTGCTGAGCCACGACGACCCGGACACGCAACACCTCTGGCGCGAACAACAGGAAACCCTGCTGCGACTCCTGCAGGCGGGCAATCTTCAGCGCGTGCGCGCATGGATAAAAGAGCAAGGCCGCGATTATCCGGCACAGACGCTGATCAACCATCTTTTCATTCCGCTCCGTCGACGTCTGCAGTGCCAGCAGTCCACCCTGCAGGCGCTGCTCAGCATGCTCGACGGGGTGCTGATCAACTACATTGCCGTCTGCCTTGCCTCGGCGAAGAACAAAGCCGGAAAAGATGCGCTGGTGGTCGGCTGGAACGTGCACGATACCACCCGCCTGTGGCTGGAAGCGTGGATTGCCACCCAGAAGGGCTGGCGCGTGGATGTCCTTGTGCACTCGCTGGCGCAGCTCAGACCTGAGTTTTTCGACGGGCAGACCCTGCTGGTCTGGTGTGGCGAAGTGCCCTCCGCCACGCAACAACAGCTGCTGACGGAGTGGCGAGAGAATGGTTACCCGGTTTATTCCCTTGGCCCGGATGAGCCATAACGGCATTTAATGGTTCATTAACAGCTGCGCTTCACCGTATAATTGTTCCGTTAACAACAGGAGCACATGATGAAGGCAACCAAACTGGCCATTATTACCCTTTTTGTCCTGATGGCCGTGAGCGGTATCGGCGGCGTGATGCTGGCAGGATACTCGTTTATTGTTCGTGGCGGTGTCGGCTGAGGTACAGCGCCAGCCGCTCAAAAAGGCGATCGACGACGATTGCCGCCAGCGCGACCAGCACAGCCCCCTGCACAATATAAGCCGTATTAAATCCGCTCAGGCCGATAATAATCGGCGTTCCCAGCGTATTGGCACCGACCGTAGACGCAATGGTCGCCGTCCCGATGTTAACGATCACCGATGTACGGATCCCGGCAATGATAACCGGTGCCGCAAGCGGTAGTTCAACCTTACGCAGCCGCTGGCCGCGACTCATCCCCATTCCTTCAGCCACGCTCAGCACCGACGCCGGTACCGCCGCGAGGCCCGCCAGCGTGCCCTGCAGCACCGGCAATACGCCGTATAAAATCAGCGCGATAATGGCGGGCTGCTGACCAAAGCCCATCACCGGAACCGCTATCGCCAGCACCGCCACCGGGGGAAACGTCTGACCAATGGCCGCTATCGTCTCCACCAGCGGACGAAACTCCTTGCCCGCAGTCCGCGTGACCGCGATGCCTGCGCCTGTGCCCAGCACAACCGCGATGGCGCTTGAGAGCGCCACCAGCCAGAGATGCGCCAGGGCAAGATTAATAAAGCTCTCCTGCTGATAGACCGGCCGCGGCAACCCGGGAAAAAGGGTGCTAAACAGCGCCGCGCTGTGAGGCATCAGAAGCAGTAAGGCGACAAAGAGCGCTACCAGCCAGAGGAGCGGATCACGCAGTGCCTTCACGCATCACCTCCCCGGCCAGCAGATCGCGAAAATGTAAGGTTCCGCACGGCGTCCCACGGTCATCCGAAACGGGCAATACCTCGCACTGGCGCGCGACAAACGCGGAAAGGGCATCCCGCAGGCTCATCTGTGCCTGCAGCGGTTCGCCGCTCACCGGTACCTCCTCCCGACGCATATAGTCGCCGACCGTGCGCAGGGAGAGCAGCCTCACGCCCAGCTCGCTGCGGCCAAAAAACTCGCGCACAAAGTCGCTCTTCGGCCATGTTAATAGTTCAAGCGGCGAGCCCTGCTGCACCACTTCGCCATGATCCATCAGCACCAGATGGTCGGCCAGGCGCAGAGCTTCATCAATATCGTGCGTCACGAGAACGATCGTGCGTCCGAGAATGCGGTGAATGCGGGTCATCTCCGCCTGCAGTGCCCCGCGCGTGACCGGATCCAGCGCGCCGAAGGGTTCATCCATCAGCAGCACCTGGGGGTTGGCCGCCAGCGCGCGCGCCACGCCCACGCGCTGCTGCTGGCCTCCGGATAACTGATGAGGATAGCGGTCGCGCAACGCGGGCTCTAACCCCAGCAGAGACATCAGTTCATCCACCCGGTCAGCGATTTTAGCTCGCGACCATTTCTCCAGCTGCAGCACGGTGGCGATGTTCTGCGCCACCGTCCAGTGGGGAAACAGGCCGATAGACTGAATGGCATAGCCCATCCGACGGCGCAGCTCCAGCACCGGCAGGCTGCGAATCTCTTCTCCGGCAAAGCGAATCAACCCGCTGTCATGCTCAACCAGCCGGTTGATCATCTTCAGCGTGGTGGATTTTCCCGAGCCCGAGGTGCCAATCAGCACGGAAAACGCGCCCTCGGCAAAGTTCAGGTTCAGATGGCTCGCCGCCGGGCGACCGGCAAAGGTTTTACTGACATCATGAAATTCAATCATTGGCTCTTCTCCTGAGCAGCGCGAGCCATAAGGCAAACAGCGCGTCGACAACGACCGCCAGCGCAATCGTGGGCACCACGCCCAGTAACACCAGATCGAGAGCACTGCTCAGCAGCCCCTGGAACACCAGCGCGCCAAAGCCGCCCGCCCCAATCAGCGCCGCAATCACCGCCATGCCGACGGTTTGTACCGCCACCACCCGCAGGCTGCGCAGCAGCAGGGGCAGCGCCAGCGGGAGCTGAATCTTCCAGAAACACTGCCGCGTGCTCATGCCCATCGCATGGGCGCTTTCCAGCACATCCGGCGCAACCTGACCCAGGCCCGCGACCACGCCACGCACCAGCGGCAACAGCGCATACAGCACCAGCGCGATAAGCGCGGGCGTTAACCCCGTTCCAGCTATTCCGAGCGTTCCCAGCACCGGAAATGACTTCACCAGCCCGGCCAGCGGGGCAATCAGCAGGCCAAACAGCGCAACGGAAGGAATGGTCTGGATAACGTTGAGTACGGCAAAGACTCCGCCCTGGCGTGAAGGATGGCGATAGCACCACATGCCCAGGGGTATCCCGAGCAGGAGCGCCGGAAAGAGCGTGCCGAAGAGGATCGTCAGGTGTTGCGCCAGGGCATCATCAAACACCTCCTGACGGTTGGCGTACTCTTTTAGCAGCGAGAGATTGTTCAGTTCCCCACTGAACAGCAGGAACAATGGAATACACCAGATCTGCGCGTTGAGCACCCAGCGCCAGACGGCGCTGGAGATGAGTCGACGAATGGCATCGCTGCTGGCCAGCAGACACAGCGCCAGCCACAGCCAGAGGCCGCTGCCCACCGCGGTTCTCGCCAGCGGACTTTCCGCCGACGCCATATGCGTCGCCGCCAGCCCGGCCCCCCAGAACAGGATGATAAACAGCCCTTCAGCGAGGAGCAGCGTCAGCCACTGCGCCGTACGCCCTTGCCAGAGCGATAGCGCAACCCACGCGCCCAGCGCCGCCGCCAGCCACCACGGCGTGAACGACCAGATGTCCCAGAGCGCGCGCCCTTCCCCTGACATCAGGCGATTAGGGGCGACATTCACAAACGGCAGCGCGACTGCCGCGATGGCCACGCAGGCCAACAGCAGCAGTACGCGGTTATGACATTTTATTGGCACAGCCCTTTCCCGTTACTTCACAAGCCCTTGTTGTTTCAGGAAGTCGGCGGCCACTTTTTTGGCATCCAGCCCCTCGACGGCAATGCTGGCATTCAGCTGTTGCAGCGTTTTTTCATCCAGTTTCTCGAAGACCGGTTTGAGCCAGTCGGCAATCTCCGGATAGGCTTTCAGCACCGCCTCACGCACGACCGGGGTCGGAGCGTAAATCGGCTGTACGCCTTTAGGATCGGTCAGGGTTTGCAGGCCGAGCGCCGCCACCGGGCCGTCGGTGCCGTAGGCCATTGCCGCGTTAACGCCAGAGGTTTGCTGCGCCGCCGCTTTGATGGTCACCGCGGTATCCCCGCCCGCCAGAGAGAGCAGTTGCGCCTGATCGAGTTTGAAACCGTAGGCTTTTTCAAACGCGGGCAGCGCGTCAGGACGCTCGATAAACTCCGCAGACGCTGCAAGCTTAAAGTCGCCCTTCTCTTTCAGATAGCGGCTGAGATCCGCCAGAGTAGTCAGCTTACCTTTCTCCGCCACGTCCTTGCGCACCGCGATAGTCCAGGTGTTGTTGGCCGGGGCTGGCGTCAGCCAGACCAGTTTGTTCTGTTCCGCGTCGAGTTTTTTGACTTTCTCATATCCGGCGCTGGCGTTTTTCCATGCCGGATCGTTTTCTTGTTTGAAGAAGAACGCGCCGTTGCCGGTGTATTCCGGATAGATATCCAGCTCGCCGGAGGTGATCGCGCCGCGCACGACGGGCGTGGTGCCGAGCTGGACTTTATTGACGGTTTTCACGCCATGGCTTTCCAGCACCTGCAAAATAATATTGCCGAGCAGCGCGCCTTCGGTATCGATCTTCGAGCCCACTTTTACCGGCTCCGCCGCCTGAAGCGGCAGACTCAGAACCGCCAGCAGCACCGCAGATCCCAACATCCCCTTTGCAATCGTCATTCCACTATCCTCATTTATTTTGCTGCCTTTTTCAGAGGCTTGAGAGAAAAGCGTAGCTTAAAACGGCCGAATTAACCGTCAAAATGCCTTTTTAGCATAAGGTAAGACGCATCCCCCGCAGGACGGGGGATGCAAAGGAGGGAAGGTTACAGCAGCTCGAACTCGCCTTGATTCACGCGGGCGGAGTCCACGCCGATAAAGACGTTAAACTTGCCAGGTTCCGCATCATATTTCATCTGCTGGTTCCAGAACTTCAGCGCATCCACGTCAATCGGGAAGCTGATGGTTTGGGTTTCGCCAGGTTTCAGATTGACCTTCTCGAAGCCGCGCAGCTGTTTAACAGGACGGCTCATCGACGCGGTGACATCCTGAACGTACATCTGAATCACCGTTGCCCCTTCGCGCTTGCCGGTGTTGGTCACCTCAACGCTGGCGGTGACCTTACCGTCACGCTTCAGGCTCGGCGCCGACATTTTCACGTCAGAAACCTTGAAGGTGGTGTAGCTCAGGCCGTAACCAAACGGATACAGCGGGCCGTTAGCTTCGTCGAAGTAACGAGACGTGTACTTGTTCGGCTTGTCGGCGTTGTACGGACGACCGGTGTTCAGGTGGCTGTAGTAGACCGGGATCTGCCCGACGGAGCGCGGGAAGGACATCGGCAGCTTGCCCGACGGGTTGTAATCACCAAACAGCACGTCGGCGATAGCATTACCACCTTCGGTACCGGCGAACCAGGTTTCCAGAATGGCATCAGCCTGCTGGTCCTCTTTCACCAGCGCCAGCGGACGACCGTTCATCAGCACCAGCACCAGCGGTTTGCCGGTGGCTTTCAGAGCGGCGATCAGATCGCGCTGGCTCTGCGGAATCGTGATATCGGTACGGCTGGAGGCCTCGTGCGCCATCCCCTGCGCTTCTCCCACGACCGCGACCACCACGTCAGACTGTTTCGCGGTATTCACCGCCTCGTCGATCATCTCCTTCGGCGTGCGCGGATCGACCTTCACCGCTTCCTCGTACTGGTTAAGGAAGGTGACGATGTCTTTATCGTTGGTGACGTTCGCCCCTTTGGCGTACACCACTTTCGCGTTATCACCCACGGCACTCTTAA
This sequence comes from Enterobacter asburiae, assembly GCF_008080435.1. GTDB lineage: Bacteria > Pseudomonadota > Gammaproteobacteria > Enterobacterales > Enterobacteriaceae > Enterobacter > Enterobacter asburiae_C. The sequence continues at coordinate 179,062 of NZ_VRKN01000002.1, forward strand.
TCCCGGTCAGCACGGTCACGGACTGGTCAGCCACGCCTGCGGCAGACCAGCTGCCCATCACGTCGCGCTTGCTGTCGGCCAGCGGGCCCACCACGGCAATGGTGCCGGATTTTTTCAGCGGCAGCGTGTCGAGGCGGTTTTTCAGCAGTACCAGGCTTTCACGCGCCACTTCACGCGCTTCTTTGCGGTGCAGACGGCTTTCGGCATTGGTATCTGCCGGGTCAGAATCTTTCGGGCCCAGATGGCTGTAAGGATCGTTGAACAGCCCCATGTCGTATTTCACGTTCAGCACGTGGCGCGCGGCATCGTCCAGCTCCGCCATCGTGACCTTGCCGCTCTTCACCAGCCCCGGCAGGTATTTGCTGTAATACTCATCGCTCATGCTCATGTTGATGCCGGACTTGAGCGCCACGCGCACCGCGTCTTCCGGGTCGGACGCCGTACCGTGTTTGATCAGCTCTTTAATCGCGCCGTGATCAGAAACGGTGATGCCCTTAAAGCCCCACTGATCGCGCAGCACGTCTTTCAGCAGCCAGGCGTCAGAGGTCGCAGGCGTGCCGTTCAGCGAGTTTAGCGCCACCATCACCGCGCCGCTGCCCGCGTCCAGCCCTGCCTTGTACGGCGGCATGTAGTCGTTGAACAGACGCTGCGGGCTCATGTCGACGGTGTTGTACTCTTTACCGCCCTCCACTGCGCCATAGGCCGCGAAGTGTTTGACGCTGGTCATCACCGAGTAGCGGTCAGCCGGGCTTTTGCCCTGCATCGCTTCCACCATGGTTTTCCCCATCGTGGAGGTTAAATACGTATCTTCACCAAAGCCTTCCGAGCCGCGGCCCCAGCGCGGATCGCGCGAGACGTCCACCATTGGCGCCCAGGTCATGTTCAGGCCATCGTCCGCCGCTTCATAGGCCGACACGCGCCCGACGGTTTTCACCGCATCGAGGTTAAAGGAGGAGGCTAAGCCGAGGCTGATGGGGAAGACGGTACGCTGGCCGTGCACCACGTCATAGGCGAAGAACAGCGGAATTTTCAGGCGGCTGAGACCCATCACCTGATCCTGCATTTTGCGGATATCCTCGCGGGTGACGGTATTAAAGATGGCCCCTACCTGCCCGTCTTTGATCATCTCACGGATGGCCTCTTTCGGGTTATCCGGGCCGACGCTGATAAGACGCAGCTGGCCGATTTTCTCATCAACCGTCATTTTCTTGAGCAATTCCGTGACAAACGCGTCCCGTGCTTCAGGCGTGAGCGGGTGATTGCCAAACAAATCCTCTGCCAGCGCAGGTTGCAGTGCCAGGCTGACGGCGACACCTACAGAACATAGCCATTTCATGTCGTTTTACTCTCTCATCAATAACCGCCGGACGATCTCGGCCATACCGTGCGAAAAGCGCAGTGTGCCACAAACCCTCAGGACGTTGCAGGGTTATTCTCTGATTTTTCTCGTGAATACTCGACCGCTTAACAGTTAATCGCGCTATGCTTTACAGCGAGAAATTTGCCCCACCACAAGGAGTGGAAGATGTCTTCTGTTCGAACTGACGATAACACGACTTTTATTAACGAACTGTCGCGCCTGGTTGGCTCCTCTCACCTGCTTACCGACCCGGCCAAAACCGCCCGCTACCGTAAGGGTTTCCGCTCCGGTCAGGGCGACGCGCTGGCGGTGGTCTTCCCCGGCACGCTGCTGGAGCTGTGGCGCGTGTTGAGCGCGTGCGTCACCGCCGACAAGATTATTTTAATGCAGGCCGCCAATACCGGCCTGACCGAAGGCTCCACGCCGAACGGCAACGATTACGATCGCGACATCGTGATTATCAGCACCCTGCGCCTCGACAAGCTTCACCTGCTGGATAAAGGCGAGCAGGTGCTCGCGTTCCCCGGCACGACGCTCTACTCCCTGGAAAAAGCGCTTAAGCCGCTGGGTCGTGAGCCGCACTCGGTGATTGGTTCCTCCTGTATAGGCGCCTCAGTGGTCGGTGGGATCTGCAACAACTCCGGCGGCTCGCTGGTGCAGCGCGGCCCGGCCTACACCGAGATGTCGCTGTTTGCCCGTATTGACGAAAACGGCAAGCTGACGCTGGTCAACCATCTGGGAATCGATCTCGGCGTGACGCCAGAACAGATCCTCAGCAAGCTGGACGACGATCGCGTAAAGGACGAAGACGTGCAGCACGATGACCGTCATGCGCACGATCATGACTACGTGACCCGCGTGCGGGATATCGATGCCGATACGCCGGCGCGCTACAACGCCGACCCGGACCGCCTGTTCGAATCCTCCGGCTGCGCCGGGAAGCTGGCCGTTTTTGCCGTGCGTCTGGATACCTTCCCGGCAGAGAAAAAGCAGCAGGTGTTTTACATCGGTACCAATCAGCCTGAGGTCCTGACGGAGATCCGCCGTCATATTCTGGGCGAATTCACCCACCTGCCGGTAGCTGGCGAGTACATGCACCGGGACATTTACGACATCGCCGAGCGTTACGGCAAAGATACGTTCCTGATGATCGACAGGCTCGGCACCGACAAAATGCCGTTCTTCTTCACCATGAAGGGTCGCACCGATGCGATGCTGGAGAAAGTGCCGCTGTTCAAACCCCACTTCACCGACCGCTTTATGCAGAAGCTGGGCAACGTTTTCCCGGCGCATTTACCGGAGAGGATGAAAACCTGGCGCGATAAGTACGAACACCACCTGCTGCTGAAAATGGCCGGAGACGGGATTGCCGAAGCGCAGACCTGGCTGACCGAATTCTTCAAAACCGCCGAAGGGGATTTCTTTGCCTGTACGCCTGAAGAGGGCAGCAAAGCCTTCCTGCACCGTTTTGCCGCCGCAGGAGCCGCCATCCGTTATCAGGCGGTGCATTCCGAAGAGGTGGAAGATATTCTGGCGCTGGATATCGCCCTGCGACGTAACGACACCGAGTGGTTTGAGCACCTCCCGCCGGAAATCGACAGCAAGCTGGTGCACAAGCTCTATTACGGCCACTTTATGTGTTATGTCTTCCATCAGGATTACATCGTCAAAAAAGGGGTCGATGCACACGAACTGAAGGAGCAGATGCTCGCCCTGCTGCGCGAACGCGGCGCACAATATCCTGCGGAACATAACGTCGGACATCTTTATAAAGCCCCTGACGCACTTAAGCAGTTTTATCGCGAGAATGACCCTACAAACAGCATGAATCCCGGCATTGGTAAAACAACGCGGAAGAAATACTGGAAAGAGAGCGCAGACGCGGAGCAGCGCATAACGCAAGCGTCTGATTAATTCTTACAGCCAAATTTGAGAGATTGTTTAGCGCGCCTTAATCGTAATAGAGTAACTCTCTGTCGCCGGAGTAACGTTTCTCCGGCTTTCTATCACGAGGAGCAGGCACATCATGTCGGCTGTTGATGTTTTATCCGAGACCGAACTGGAAGTGCGCGATGCCCTTCCCGATGATGTGCATGCCATCGCCGCCATCTATGCCTGGCATGTGCTTCACGGGCGCGCGTCATTTGAAGAAGTCCCCCCGACTGTCGACGAAATGCGTCATCGTATGAAAAGCGTTGCTGAGAGCGGTTTACCGTGGCTTATCGCGCTGTATCGCGGCATCGTGGTGGGCTACTGCTACGCCACGCCTTACCGTCCGCGACACGCCTACCGCTATACCCTGGAAGAGTCGATTTACGTGGATGCCAGCATCACCGGGCGCGGTTTTGGCTCGGCGTTAATGGACGCGCTGATCGCCCGCTGCGAACAAGGCCCGTGGCGGCAGATGATTGCCGTTGTGGGAGATGGCAACAATAATTCAGGCTCGCTGCGGCTGCATAAAAAGCACGGCTTCGAGATTGTCGGTCAGCTGCGCAGCGTGGGGTATAAGAAAGGCGACTGGCGGGATACGGTGATTATGCAGCGCCCGCTCAACGATGGAGACTGGACGCTGCCGGAATAAAAGCAAAACGGTAACCTGGGTTACCGTTTTTAGTGTTTTCTCCCTCTCCCTGTGGGAGAGGGTCGGGGTGAGGGCATCAGCGCGCACAAACGGCTCAGTCGTTCTGCGCCGTCGCCATCTGTTCCGCTTTCTGTTTTTTATACGTCAATGCTGCGGCCGGAACGGGCTGCACTTTCCCGGTCTCAATCCAGGTACGCAGGCGGCTCGCATCCGCAAAGTGAGTATATTTGCCGAAGGCATCCATCACCACCAGCGCCACCGGTTTACCGTTAAACACCGTGCGCATCACCAGACAGTGTCCTGCCGCGTTGGTAAAGCCGGTTTTCGTTAACTGAATATTCCAGTTATCCCGGTATACCAGGTGGTTAGTGTTGCGGAACGGCAGCGTATAGGCCGGGTTAGCAAAGGTCGCCATCTCTTCACGGGTGGTACTGAGCTGACCAATCAGCGGATACTGTTTGCTGGCAATCAGCAGTTTCGTCAGATCGCGGGCCGTGGAGACGTTGCTGATCGACAGACCCGTCGGCTCAACATAATGCGTATTGGTCATCCCCAACGTTTTGGCTTTCGCGTTCATCGCACGGATAAAGGCGTCATAGCCGCCCGGATAGTGATGCGCCAGGCTCGCCGCCGCACGGTTTTCAGACGACATCAGCGCCAGCAGCAGCATATTTTTACGGCTGATTTCACTGTTCAGCCGCACGCGAGAGTAGATCCCTTTCATCTCCGGCGTGTGGCTGATATCCACTTTCAGCTTTTCGTCCAGCGGCAGATGGGCATCAAGCACCACCATCGCGGTCATTAATTTGGTAATCGAGGCGATCGGGCGCACCAGGTCCGGGTGGCTGGCGTAGATCACCTTATTGGTGTTGAGATCGACAATCATCGCGCTGCCGGACGCAATTTGCGGTTGAGCAGCAGCGGCGGTCACCGCGGGCGTTTTAGCGACAGCCGGCACGGCAGCGGACACGCCCAGCAACAGCGCCAGGCTAAGTAAAGAGACTCGGAATTTCAGCATGGTGAGACTTCTGATAATTATTCACGCACGTCATGACGTACACCGCCTGTATCAACTGACAAATACAGGCTGGCTTCGGCATCATAGCGGTCACCGGGCGTTGTCGCCAGCGGATAATCGTGAACAGATGCTGCATTGCTGGCATTTACGCCAGCAATGCAGTGAACTCAGAAGAGACGGTATCCATAACCCCAAAGAATAACCGTCAGCGCCAGTAGCGCCTCCAGCACCAGCACCCCGATGGCGAGCGTTGAACTGGAAAAACTCAGGCCCTCTTCTTTATTGATATTCAGGAAGGTTGGAACCCCCAGATACAGCAGATACCCGGTGTAAAAGAGGGCAATGGTACCGATCAGCGCGCACAGCCAGACCAGTGGATAGAGCGCAACAATACCGCTTAAGAACAGCGGGGTCGCGACATATCCGGCAAAGACCATACAGTGCGCCAGCGATGGACGTTGCGGGTAGTTACGCGCCATCCAGTGAATGACACGCCCCATTATCGCCACACCCGCCAGCATCAGGCCATAAAAAACGATGGCAAGATAGAGCCCGGTAAACCAGGAAAGCTGAACCACGGTGCCGTCACCGAAGTTCCAGCCGATTTGTGTTGTTCCGATAAAAGCGCATATTACCGGCACCGCAGCCATCAGCAGCACATGATGCGTGTAATGATGCGAGACCGTTTCGTTCTCACTTTTAATGACATGCATTTCACGATCGGGATGGGAGAAAAGTCCCCAGACATGGTTCATAGCGCCCCCTTATTGTCAGCCCGTCAGCGATACCTTAAGTATAATGCAGGCTTTAGATTATTTTATGTACAGTGGGAAATTTCCGTTGATTTCCCCGCTGTTGATTCATGAGGTATATGATTAAACGAGGTACGCTGAGGGAGAAAACATTTACGTAATGGATATTAACGCACTCATTGAACAATATGGATATGCCGCGCTGGTCATCGGTAGCGTGGCAGAAGGTGAAACCATCACGCTGTTAGGCGGCGTCGCCGCGCATCAGGGATTGCTGAAATTCCCACTGGTCGTCGCCGCGGTCGCGCTCGGCGGGATGATTGGCGATCAGTTGCTCTACTTTCTGGGGTTGCGCTTCGGGCCCACGCTGCTTAACCGTTTCGCAAAGCATCAGAAGAAAATCCGACGCGCTCAACGGCTCATTCAACGTCACCCCTATCTGTTCGTCATCGGCACGCGCTTTATGTATGGCTTTCGCATCATCGGGCCGATACTGATTGGCGCCAGCCATCTGCCGCCAAAAATTTTCCTGCCGCTCAATATTGTGGGTGCGATTGCCTGGGCGCTGATCTTTACAACGCTTGGCTACGTCGGGGGAGAAGTGATTGCGCCATGGCTGCATAATCTCGACCAGCATATTAAACACTGGGCGTGGCTGATTCTTGTGGTTGTGGTGGTGATTGGCATCAGGCTGTGGCTGAAGCATCGGGAAAAGATGCGGGATGAGGAGTAAGTGCGGGCTGGTGCCCTCACCCCGGCCCTCTCCCAAAGGGAGAGGGTGTTTTTAGTTCCCTCTCCCTTTGGGAGAGGGTTAGGGTGAGGGTGAGGGGAACCTACCCCTCCGGCTTAAACTGCGGGTTCGCCAGCATAAAACCCCCGTCGACAATAAACGATTGCCCCGTCGTGTAGCTGGCGTCGCTGTCGCACAGCCACGCGACCAGGCTGGCAATCTCTTTGGTGTGCCCCGGTCTTGCCAGCGGGATTTCCGGCATTGAACCTTCCTTCACTTCGCTGTCGTCCATGTCGTTCATCGGTGTGGCAATGGCTCCCGGCGCGACGGCGTTCACCAGAATATTATGCTTAACCAGTTCCATCGCCATGGATTTGGTTAACCCGCCGAGCGCATGTTTTGCCGCCGTGTAGGCGCTCGCTTCCGGCAGCGGCGTGTGCTCATGCACCGAGGTAATGTTCACAATTCGCCCCCCTTCCCCCTGCTTCACCATCTGCCGGGCGGCAATTTGTGAACAGAGAAACGCGCCGTCCACGTCGACGGTGAAAATCGTCCGCCAGTCGTCAAACGGCATATCAAGGAACGGCGCTTTGGTCATCGCACCCGCATTGTTGACCAGCACGTCCAGCCGACCAAAACGCGCAATCAGCGTTTCAATGGCCTCTGCACCTTCCGGCAGGGTGCTCAAATCAAGATGGATAGCCTCCGCGCGCTGCCCCTGCGCTTCGACTTCGCGACAGGTTTCCAGAGCCCCTTTTTCATCCGAGTGCCAGGTGACGCCAATATCAAACCCGCGCCCGGCGAGCATCAGGGCCGTGGTTTTACCAATCCCGGAATCCGATGCGGTCACAATCGCTACTCTGGTCATACTCACCTCCTGAAAAACTGCAAAGAGGTAAGTATAGATAATGACCTTTTTTAGCCGTGGTGATAGCCACCGCCCAGCGCCGACGTCAGCTGCAGCGTGGCGTCGACATACTGGCCTTTCAGCAGCAATCCTGCGAGGTGTTCCCTGAGGGCCGGGATTCTGGCTTCACTGACCCGGGAGCCCGCAACGATCCCCGCGCTGAAACGCGCCTGCGCCAGCGCCACAACCCGCGCCGCATCTTTTTCAACCTGCTGCTGATGGCGGTTCTTCGCCGTCAGCGTTTCGACTTCACTGGCCGTGCGTGCCACCTGATTGACGGCTTCGACCACCGCTTTGTTGTAGTTGGCCACCGAAAGGTTGTTCTGTGCCTGGGCGATATCCAGGCTGGCGTTCAGCCTGCCGCTGTCAAAAATCGGCAGCGTCAATCCGGCGGTCACGCCCATCTGCTGCGCTGAAGAGCGAAACAGATCGCTCAGATGGAGGGCATCCTGCTGTAAGAACGCCATCAGGTTTACGTCAGGATAGAATGCCGCTCTGGCGGCCTCCACCTCGCTCATGGAGGCTTCGATATACCAGTGCGCTTCCTGAAGATCCGGACGGCGTGCCAGCAGTTCATAACCGAGCGTCGACGGTAACGAGGCGTCTACCGTCGGCAGCGCATGGCGCGTAAGCGTCACAGAGGAAGAATTCGTCAGCGCGACCAGACGCGCCTCTACGGCTTTCATCTTCCCGTTGACTTCTGCCAGCTGCTCTTCGGTTTTGTTGGCGTTGATATCCGTTTCAACACCCTCTACGGAGGAGGTGATCCCGTGCTGATAGAGCTCGCGGTCGGCACCGATAATGTTGTCCTGTTCATGTTTGATCTGCGCGAGAACCTCCCCTGCGGCGGCCTGAGTTTGCCACTCCCAGTAGAGCCGCGCCACGCTGCCGGCCAGCAGCTGGCGGGTCTGCTCCAGCTCCGCTTTTTGCGCATTCACTTTGCCAATCCGGGCCTCGACCTGGGCGCGATTTTTTCCCCACAGATCGAGATCCCAGCCCGCGGTCAGGCCAAAGGTGCCGTTGGTGTACCACGGCCCGGTGGTGCCTGCAGCCGGGTCGGTAAGGGCAAAGGGCCCCATCAGCCCTTCGGCGGACATTTTCTGGCGTTCCGCATCGGCGGAAAAATCAATTTGCGGACCATCGGCCGCCATAACAGCTTTAGCCTGAGCTTCGGCAAGCGTAATGCGCTGACGGGCAATCTGCATATCCGGCGCATCGCTCAACGCTTTCGCAATCAGCGAATTAAGTTCGGGATCGTTATAGTCTTTCCACCACTCATTTTTCGGCCAGTCGGTATGGCGAAGCTGCGTATTCACCGACGCCGCAGTGGTTTGCGTTTTAATGGGAGACACCGTGGCATGTTCAGGCGCGCAGGCAGCCAGAATAAATACAATGGGAGCACTCAGAGATAAAATAAGAGAACGTTTCATGACGCCATAAACTCAAAAAAATAAAGGCGCAAGTTACGCTCGATGTCGTACATTTTTTTAGTAACGCGTGGCAATCCGCAAATTGTCATACATTTTAATACTCGGAAATTTATTCCCAAAGATAATGATTAAATTCAATACATTCATGCCAAATATAAATACGCTGCTACACTTATTCAGGACATACATGAGTGGGAGAAGGGAATGAAAATATTACTGTGGGTTATTTTGATTATATTTCTGATAGGGCTCTTAGTGGTCACCGGCGTATTCAAGATGATTTTCTGATTCATTTGCCCGGCGCATCGCCGGGCAACGTCCTTGATATCAGGCTTTCAGCGAAGCGCCTTTCGTGGTAATAACCTCTTTATACCAGTAGAAACTTTTCTTACGGCTGCGCGCCAGCGTGCCTTTTCCACTGTCATCGCGATCGACGTAAATAAAACCGTAGCGCTTGGAGAGTTCAGCTTTTGACGCGCTCACCAGGTCGATTGGCCCCCAGCTGGTATATCCCATCACCGCAACGCCGTCTTCAATCGCTTCACGCACCTGTACCAGATGGTCGTTAAGGTAGCTGATGCGATAGTCATCCTGTACCACGCCGTCCGCATCCGGTTTATCCTTCGCCCCGAGGCCATTTTCCACGATAAACAACGGCTTCTGATAGCGATCCCAGAGCACGTTTAACAGGGTACGCAGACCGATGGGGTCAATCTGCCAGCCCCATTCGGAACTTGCCAGATGCGGGTTTGGCACCATGCTCAGGATGTTGCCGCGCGCCTGCTGATTGAGGGCGTCATCCGCGGTGACGCAGCCCGTCATGTAGTAGCTGAACGAGATAAAATCGACGGTCGATTTCAGCGCCTCACGGTCGGCATCAGTTACCTCAAGCTGGATACCGTTGTCGCGGAAGAAGCGCTGCATATACCCCGGGTAGGTGCCACGACACTGCACGTCGCCAAAGAATTGCCACGCGCGGTTTTCCTGCAGCGTCTCCAGCACGTCTTCCGGCTTGCAGGTCAGCGGATACATCAGGCCGCCCAGCAGCATGTTGCCAATTCTGGCATCCGGGATAATCTCATGGCAGGCCTTCACCGCCAGCGCGCTGGCCACCAGCTGGTGATGGATTGCCTGGTACACCTCCCCTTTGCTGCTGGTTTCCGGCAGGCCCACGCCGGTCATCGGCGCGTGCAGAGACATATTGATCTCGTTGAAGGTCAGCCACAGCTTGACCTTTTCTTTGTAACGCGCAAACACAGTACGGGCGTAGCGCTCGAAGAGCCCGATGGTCTGGCGGCTGCCCCAGCCGCCGTACTGTTTCACCAACCCCCACGGCATTTCGTAATGCGACAGCGTCACCAGCGGGGTAATGTTGTGCGCAGCCAGTTCGTCAAACAGCCGGTCGTAAAACGCCAGCCCCGCTTCGTTAGGCTGCTGCTCGTCGCCGTTCGGAAAAATGCGGGTCCAGGCAATGGAGACGCGCAGGCAGCTAAAGCCCATCTCGGCGAACAGCTTGATGTCTTCCGGGTAGCGATGATAGAAGTCGATGGCGACATCCTTGATGCCGCTGTCACCCGCGACGCGCTCCACCACCGGGCCGAAGACCCCCTGCGGCTGAACGTCTGAGGTGGACAGCCCTTTTCCATCCTCCCGATACGCGCCTTCTACCTGATTCGCGGCAACCGCGCCGCCCCATAAAAAATCGTCCGGGAAAGTTTTCATCACGTTCTCCTGTTATTGATGGATTACGCTGAGTAATGGCGCACCGGCTTTGACGGACGTTGCCGCCACGGTCGCCACCTCGCGGTACTCATCGCTGTTACTGATAATAATCGGGGTCGCCAGGTCGTATCCGGCATCGATAATCGCCTGTCGGTCAAACTCCAGCAGCAGATCGCCGGGCTGCACCTTGTCGCCCACCTTCACGTGGGCGGTAAACGGCTTACCGTCGAGCTTCACGGTGTCGATCCCCACGTGGATTAACACTTCAATACCGCTGTCGCTGAGCAGGCCGATGGCGTGTTTGGTCTGGAAAAGAGAGGCAACAACGCCCGCAAACGGGGCAACCACTTTGTTATCGGAAGGAATGATCGCGGCACCGCTGCCCAGCAGGCCGCTGGCAAACGTGGTATCCGGCACCTGATCGAGCACCAGCACGGTGCCGGTCATCGGTGCCAGCACATCGTTTTCACCCACTGGCGCAACCGCCTCGGGCGCTGAGCGTGCTGGCATGCCCGCCGCCAGCGTCAGGACACAGCTCAGCACCAGCGCCACCACGGTGCCGATAATGCCGCCCCACAGCGTGGCGTCCACGCCGCCCGGCGGGATCATCTGGGCGATAGTAAAGACGTTGGCAAAGCCAAAGGAGTAAACGTGGGTGTCGCTGAAGCCGACAATCGCCCCGCCGATTGCCCCCGCCACGCAGCCGAAAATAAACGGTCTGCGCAGCGGCAGGTTAACGCCGTACACCGCCGGTTCGGTGATGCCGAAAATCCCCGCCGTCACGGACGAGCCGGCCAGCATTTTCTGACGGGCGTCGCGGGTACGCAGGAAGATCCCCAGCGCCGCGCCGACCTGGCCAAACACCGCGGGCAATAACATTGGCAGCATGGAGTCATGTCCCAGCACCGCGAGGTTGTTAATCATCAGCGGTACCAGCCCCCAGTGCAGGCCAAAAATAACGCAGACCTGCCACAGCGCGCCCATCGCCGCACCCGCCAGCCACGGAGCCAGGACGTAAATCCACTGGTAGCCGTTGGCCAGCATCTGGCTGAGCCAGGTCGCCAGCGGGCCAATCACCAGGAAGGTCAGCGGCACGGTTAATCCTAAGCAGATCAGCGGCGCGAAGAAGTTTTTCATCGAGGAAGGCAAGAGCGTCGTACTCTTTTTTTCCAGCCAGCAGCTGACCCACGCGGCGAGAATAATCGGGATCACCGACGAACTGTAGTTGAACCAGGTGACAGGAATGCCCAAAAAGGCTTCCGATACCGCGCCCGGCTGCTGGCTGGCGTTAAACGCCGCAATCATCATCGGATGGGTGAGCGCCCCGCCGATCACCATGGTAATAAACGGGTTGCCGCCGAATTTTTTCCCGGCGGTATAGCCCAGCACCAGCGGGAAGAAGAAGAACAGCGCGTCGCTGGCGGCAAACCAGATCTTATAGGTACCGCTCTCGGTGCTGAGCCAGCCGCACACCGCGGCCAGCGCCAGCAGCCCTTTCAGAATACCGGACGCGGCCAGAATGCCGATAAACGGGGTGAAGATCCCGGAGACTATGTCAATCAGTCGGCCCAGCAGGTTACCCTTTTCCCCTTTTTCTTCCACGACGGGCGCGTCATCGGTGAGGCCTGCTTCATTGCGCACCGCCTGCCAGACGTCGTGAACGTGGTTGCCAATCACCACCTGAAACTGGCCGCCGCTTTCAACCACCATGATCACGCCCGGGTTTTTCTTCAGCCCTTCGGCATCCGCTTTCTGGTTCTCTTTCAGTTTGAAGCGAAGCCGGGTCGCGCAGTGCACGAGGCTGACGATGTTCTCTTTTCCGCCAACGTGGCCGAGAATATCCTTCGCTAAAGCCTGGTATTCCATCTCGATTTCCTTACATCCGATGCCAGCAGGCACCTGTTGACTGAGTATAAAAATAAAAAAACCCGAGAACGTCCTCCATGAGGAGGGCGCGCTCAGGTTTTGCCTGCATGATGCAGTAACAATCCTGTTTTGGGGCTTAACGCCCCTCTTTTCTCACCCGCTCGATATGAATGGCGAGGAACATAATTTCTTCGGTTGTCAGCTCACGCTGATAGCTTTTGTTCAGGTGCTGGGCGATTTTCTCAGCGCACTTCCACGCTTTCGCGTAGTTGTCTTTTACTGCCGTATGCAGCGAGACATCGTCATCTTCCACCACGGTGCGGGTGAGCATCCGCTGGGCAAAAAACTTCAGGTGGGTGACAAAACGCTGATAGCTGAGCGACTCTTCGTCATACTCAAGCTGCAGCTGATACTTCACCAGCTGCAGGATCTCCTGCATCACCCGCGTCACGTGCATCACGTCCGGCATTTCGCTGTTCAACTGCGCGGTGACCAGATGCAGCGCGATAAACCCGGCCTCATCCTCCTCCAGTTCGACGTTCAGGCGTCTGGCGATAATGGCCCGCGCCTCCAGCCCTAATTCGAACTCCTTCGGATACAACCGTTTAATATCCCACAGCAGTACGTTTTTGATGGCCAGCCCTTTCTTCTGCCGCTCAATCGCAAAGTAGCAGTGGTCGGTTAGGGTGATATACAAACTCTCCTGCAGCTTGCCCAGCCGCTGCGCCGCCAGCCCGATGATGCGGTCGCAGGTGGTCATCACCTCCAGCGGAATTTGACTCAGCAGCTCCCCAAGTCGACGCACCAGTTCATCGCTTTGTAACGCAAACACCTTTTCAACCAACGCGGTATCCAGCGCTTCACCGACGCGCTTCTGAAAGGCCAGCCCACGGCCCATCACCACCTGTTCGCGCCCGCGCTCATCCTGAACAACCACCACGTTATTATTGAGTATCTTGGCGATTTTCATATGAACCCCAGAAACAAAAAAACCTGACCTCCGGCAGATGCCAGAAAATCAGGTTTTGCCTGCCTAAGCAGTAACAATCCAGTTCTGGCACTCTATCAGTTTCATTCGTAGCCTCAATACGTCACGCATCAGAAACGTGATGCGGATCGACATTGCTAGAACGTCACGACGGTTTTCAGCTCCGTTACCCAGGCATCCTGCGTCCGGGATACACCGCCCGGATGGTGCCAGTACTGAATGCCCGGCTGCAGCTCCAGCCACGACACCGGACGGAAGCGATAGTAAAACTCACCGTTCAGGGAGTGGCCCGGCACCGGGTGATACGCCGGATCGTTATAGTCCGACACGCCGCTCAGGCTGTTCATATAGCGCTGGTTGCGCGCGTACTGGCTGCTCATATCAATCCAGGTCAGCCCGAAGCCAATCCAGTCTTCCGGGCGCGCGTCAAACAACCCGCGGTAGCGCAGCGAGGCGGCGTAAACCTGATGCATGTAGTTAGTGCTCTGATCCGCAAGGCTCATGCTGAACGAGGTGCTCAACCCGCGATTCGGATCGTCCTGGTGCTGCGTAAGCTGCTGGTTCAGCCCGGCGTACATAAACCAGGTTCGGCTGTGCGTTTCAAACCCGTCCGGGTCCGTCGCGCCCGCACCGCCGGATTGGCCGCGATAGAGATCGGTTTGCGGCGCGTTGGTAAACACCACGCCGAGGTTGTACGCGCCCGGCAGGCCGTTAATCAGCGGACGCGCTTCGATTTCAACCGGCAGTAAGACCCCTTTGCTGCCCTTCGTCGACCAGCTCCAGGCGTGGCTGCGGCTGGAGGCCTCCGGATTTTGCTCCATCACGCCGCCTTTCAGGGTCAGCGTCGGCGTTAATTTATACGCAAGCGTGGTGCCCCAGGTGTGAACGTTCCAGTTGTTCCAGGTCAGCGAGTTGGCTGACTTCCCGCCGCACTGCGACAGCAGCTGGAAATCACAGGGGATGATTTGATCGAAGGTTTGCACCTTGTTCATCATCCCGATGCGCCAGGTCAGACGCCGGTCGTCAAAGCTGCGGGCAAAGGTCAGCCATCCGAGGCGAGTAATCGACTGCCCGCCCCAGCTCTCCTGGGTCAGGTCGTTAAAGTTGACGCGCGGGTCCTGCACGCGTTTGGTGGTGAGGTCGTCATTGTGGTTACGGTTGACGATGTTCCCCTCGATACGCGCATCCGGGATGCCGGTCCAGCGCTCCAGGTCCTGGTTGAAGGTCAGCGCAAACTGGTCGATATAGGCCACGTGGGAGTCGTGGTTATAGCCACCGCCGCCGTTCCAGCCGATCTCATTCAAATAACCGAGATTGTACGTAAAGCCGTTATCGTTAAGGATCTTACGCACACCGAGCATATCGCCGAGAAGGGGAGCCGGTGGAGCCTCAAAACCTAATACCGTTCCGTTCCAGTCTTGCGCCATCGACAGCGGAGATATCGTCAATAAGGCGAACGCGTAGAGTTTATTTTTATATGCCATGATAACAACCTGTGAGTGAGTATTTAGTGCGTAACCGACCGCAGGAAATTTTTCTATTTCCTGTCGATATTTCATTTTTTTAAAATCAGTAAAAAGCGCTAAGCCAAATGTCTCTCCTGCGTAAATGACAGGCAAAAAAAAACCTAAGCGCTCCACAGCGAGAATGCTGTGAAACGCTTAGGTTTTGCCTGTTAACCAGTAACAATCCTGCGTTGAAAACAGTGGCACCTTAACACCGTCGCGCCACGTTGAAAACCTGAACTGTTTTCTGGTTTAAAAAAGTGTGAGCAATTTAACGCTTATTATCTGGACTGAATCACCCGGGCAATATCAGCAGAAGTCTGTAATATCCGAATCTCCTGAAATAACCCCAGCGCTTCATCGTACTCTTTGCGTAAATAACTCAGCCACTGTTTAATTCGCGCAACGTGATACAAACCGGTGTCGCCCTGTTTTTCCAGACGGCTGTATTTTTGCAGCAGCGTGACGACGTCTGCCCACGGCATCCGCGGCTCGTTATATTTTACCACCCGGCTGAGGTTGGGCACATTCAGCGCGCCGCGACCGATCATCACCGCATCGCAGCCGGTGGTGTTCAGACAGGCCTGCGCGCTCTCGTAATCCCAGATTTCGCCGTTGGCGATCACCGGAATGGTAAGGCGTTTGCGGATCTCACCGATCGCCTGCCAGTTAATGCGCTCGGCTTTGTAGCCATCTTCTTTGGTGCGGCCATGCACCACCAGCTCGGTGGCCCCGGCCTGCTGCACCGCATCGGCGATTTCAAACTGCCGCGCGTCGCTGTCCCATCCCAGGCGCACCTTAACCGTCACCGGCAAATGCGAAGGCACGGCTTCACGCATGGCTTTCGCGCCGCGATAAATCAGCTCAGGATCTTTCAGCAAGGTCGCCCCGCCGCCGCTGCCGTTCACCAGCTTCGACGGACAGCCACAGTTGAGATCCACCCCGTAAGAGCCCAGATCTACCGCACGGGCGGCGTTTTCCGCCAGCCATTCAGGATACTGGCCGAGCAGCTGAATACGCACCAGCGTGCCGGAAGAGGTCCGACTCTGGTTGTGCAGCTCGGGGCACAGGCGGAAGAAGGATTTTACCGGCAACAACATATCGACCACGCGCAGAAATTCCGTCACGCAGAGATCGTAGTCGTTCACCTCGGTCAGAAGCTCGCGCACGAGGGAGTCGAGCACGCCTTCCATTGGGGCCAGTAAAACACGCATAGCAGTACCTGTGAAAAAAGACGCGCTATAGTAGCCGCTCTCTATATCGCTGGGAAGCGCTTCTGTTCAGGGAGAAAGTCAGCCGGCGTTGCCCCGACAATGGCGCGAAACGCCGCCGCAAATGCCGCCGGGCCAGAAAACCCCAGCATCCAGGCCACCTGCTTAGCCGGGTATCCGTTGGCGAGCAGGTCCAGCGAGGCACAAATCCTTGCACGCTGTCGCCAGGCCCGGAAGCTAAAGCCGGTATCTTTGATAAACGCGCGTGAAAATGTGCGTTCAGACATGGCGGCCCGTTCTGCCAGCCTTTCCATAGAAACATCCCAGAGATTGTTGGCAATGATGTCACAGGCAACGCGATGTAACCGCTCATCAACGGGCATCGGTAATTCGGCCGAAATCTGTTTCGCCTCACTAAGGATTTCGAGCAGCAAAACAGCCATGCTGCGCTGACTGGCTGGCCGGTATTCCGCGCTGAACAGCCCGGCAATCAGCTCTTTGAACAACGCTGTCGCCATAATCACGTGAACCTCTTCTTTCCGCTGAAAAGGCTCACATTGCGATATCAGCGCCGGGCTAAACCAGACCGCGCGGAGCTCCGTTGCGGATAACACGCTGTAGGTGTGTTCCTGAAAAGGAGGGATCCACAGCGCGCGCTGTGGCGGTATGACCCAACGCTTATTGCCGGTTTCGACCAGCATCACCCCTTTGATGGCAAACAAAAGTTGCCCCTGTGAATGCTGGTGAGGCGGATCCACTTCGCCACGCGTATAGCTAATTGCCCCTCTTGACCATCCGATGGCATCGTCGTGAATTGGCGTTTTATCGATAACGGTTGGCATTTCACATTCCTCCCTTCCTCTTATGATGCTGCTTGTACACGTAACCGGAAAGAGACGCAATGCACATTCATTTTATCATTCATGAACATTTCGAAGCGCCAGGCGCCTATGAAATCTGGGGGAAAAACCGCGGCTGTCGTCTGAGCTACACCAGAGTTTATCAGGGCGATCCGTTACCCGAAGACCTGGAGAGCACAGACCTGCTTATCATCATGGGAGGCCCGCAGTCACCTGCCACCACGGTTGAGGAATGCCCCTGGTTTGATGCGCAGGCGGAAAAGGCACTCATCGGCCGCGCAATAGAGGCGGGTAAAACGGTGATTGGCGTTTGTCTGGGCTCGCAGCTTATCGGCGAAGCGCTGGGCGCAGCGTTTTCCCACAGCCCGGAAAAAGAGATCGGCAAATTTCCCGTCAGGCTCACTGAGGCAGGCAAGGCCAACCCGCTGTTTAAGGATTTTGGCCACGAGCTGAGCGTCGGTCACTGGCATAACGACATGCCAGGGCTAACGCCGCAGGCTAAGGTGCTCGCTTACAGCGAGGGCTGTCCCCGCCAGATCGTGCAATATGGCGAACGAGTTTACGGTTTTCAGTGTCATATGGAACTGACGCCGGAGGTCGTAGAGCTGCTGATTGAGCATTCGCAGAACGACCTCCGCCGCGCGGCTGAATTCCGTTTTGTCGAAACGGCGGAAAAACTCCGCTCGCATGATTATCGCGAAATGAATCAGGTGCTATTTTCTTTTCTCGATAAACTGACCGCCTGACGCTGATGCATTCTCTGGCGCGTTACTTCGCCAGCGCACTCCCTTTCTTCTAAACTGTAGCCTGCCCCTGCAATGTGATACCAGACGTTCCATTCTGGAATGTCTGGTATGCTCAAATTTCATGATGTGATCCATGGCACATTTTTAGGTTTAATTGTATGATGAATGCGTTTCAGCAAGGACTATCACCATGAGCAAATCATTGAACATTATCTGGCAATATCTGCGCGCATTCGTCCTGATTTACGCCTGTCTGTATGCCGGGATTTTCATCGCGTCGCTGCTGCCCATCACCATTCCCGGCAGCATTATCGGTATGCTGATCCTCTTTGTTTTGCTGGCGCTGCAAATCCTGCCCGCAAAATGGGTCAACCCCGGCTGCTTCGTCCTCATTCGCTATATGGCGCTGCTTTTCGTGCCTATCGGCGTCGGGGTCATGCAGTATTTTGATTTGCTCAAAGCCCAGTTCGGCCCGATTGTGGTCTCCTGCGCGGTCAGTACGCTGGTGGTTTTCCTGGTGGTGAGCTGGAGTTCGCATCTGGTGCATGGCGAACGTAACGTGGTCGGGGAGAAAACAAAAAAATGATGGCCAATATCTGGTGGTCGCTGCCGTTAACCCTGGTGGTGTTCTTCGCCGCGCGCAAACTTGCCGCACGTTTCAAAATGCCGTTGCTGAACCCGCTGCTGGTGGCAATGGTGGTGATCATTCCGTTCCTGCTGCTCACCGGCATTCCTTATGAACGCTACTTTGCCGGCAGCAAAATTTTAAACGACCTGCTGCAGCCTGCCGTTGTAGCGCTCGCCTTTCCTTTATATGAACAGCTCCACCAGATCCGCGCCCGCTGGAAATCCATCATTACCATCTGTTTTGTGGGCAGCCTGGTGGCGATGATCACCGGAACGTCGGTAGCACTGTTAATGGGGGCCTCCCCGCAGATTGCCGCCTCTATTCTGCCTAAATCAGTGACCACGCCTATCGCGATGGCAGTCGGTGGCAGCCTCGGCGGGATCCCGGCCATCAGCGCGATGTGCGTCATTTTCGTCGGTATTCTCGGTGCGGTGTTTGGTCATACCCTGCTGAACGCTATGCGTATTCATACTAAAGCGGCACGGGGGCTGTCGATGGGTACCGCCTCTCACGCGCTGGGCACTGCCCGCTGTGCGGAGCTGGATTATCAGGAAGGGGCGTTTAGCTCGCTGGCGCTGGTGATCTGCGGGATTATCACCTCCCTGCTGGCCCCGTTCATTTTCCCGCTGATTCTGGCGGTGATGGGCTAAAATTTGCGATGCGTCGCGCAAATTTCATTTTGATTTCATAAGTTGCATACATAATGAGAAGTGGATCACATATAAAGCCCTGACGGCTCCGTAAACTACCGATCCATTAACCTTTATGAGGCAAACGCCATGCACCCACGTTTTCAAGCTGCTTTCGCCCAGCTTGCAGAGAATTTGCAGTCAGCCCTTGCTCCCGTTCTGGCAGATGCACACTTCCCCGCCCTGCTGACCGCGGAGCAGGTCACGATGCTGAAACAGGCAACGGGACTGGACGAAGACGCGCTGGCTTTCGCACTGCTCCCGCTGGCCGCCGCCTGCGCGCGGGCCGATCTCTCCCACTTCAACGTCGGGGCCATTGCGCGCGGCGTCAGCGGAACCTGGTACTTCGGTGGCAACATGGAGTTCCTGGGCGCGACCATGCAGCAAACCGTTCACGCCGAGCAGAGCGCCATCAGCCACGCCTGGCTGCGCGGTGAAAAAGCGCTGAGCGCCATTACCGTTAACTACACCCCCTGCGGCCACTGCCGTCAGTTTATGAACGAGCTGAACAGCGGGCTGCAGCTGCGCATCAACCTGCCAGGCCGCGCGCCGCACACGCTGGGGGATTATCTGCCTGACGCGTTTGGCCCAAAAGATCTGGAGATCAAAACGCTGCTGATGGACGCTCAGGACCACGGTTACGCCCTGTCCGGCGATGACCTGAGCCAGGCGGCCATTCTTGCTGCCAACAAGAGCCACACGCCGTACAGCAAGTCCCCGAGCGGCGTGGCGCTGCAGTGCCGTGATGGCCGGATCTTTAGCGGCAGCTATGCGGAAAACGCCGCGTTTAACCCGACGCTGCCACCGTTGCAGGGCGCGCTTAATCTGCTGAGCCTGAACGGCTATGACTATCCGGACATTCAGCGCGCCATTCTGGCAGAGATTGCCGATGCGCCACTGATCCAGTGGGATGCCACCGCCGCAACGCTCAAAGCGTTAGGCTGTACGACAATTGACCGCGTACTGCTTGCGTAATCCTTCCGGCGGGCAGAAATGCCCGCCAGTTTGCTGAAAAACCCCTCAGTTGAGTCGCTGTTTCTTGCGCTAACCAGGCGGGTAAAGTAGCCTGAGTTAAATTTCATCCACGAACGAGCCATCTCCATGTTAAAGCGCGTTTTTTACAGCCTGTCTGTCCTGGTCGGCATACTGCTGTTGATCGTGCTGGGTCTCGACCGCTGGATGAGCTGGAAAACCGCCCCCTACATCTTTGATGACCTGCAGGACCTGCCCTACCGTCAGGTTGGCGTGGTGCTCGGCACCGCCAAGTATTACCGCACCGGCGTCATTAATCAGTATTACCGTTACCGCATTCAGGGCGCGCTTAACGCCTACAACAGTGGGAAGGTGAACTACCTGCTGTTAAGCGGCGATAACGCCCTGCAAAGCTACAATGAACCGGTGACGATGCGTAAGGATTTGATTGCGGCGGGCGTGGACCCTGCCGATATCGTGCTCGACTACGCCGGATTCCGCACCCTGGACTCCATCGTGCGCACGCGCAAAGTTTTCGACACTAACGACTTCATCATCATCACCCAGCGCTTCCACTGCGAACGTGCGCTGTTTATCGCGCTGCATATGGGCATTCAGGCGCAGTGTTACGCGGTGCCGTCACCAAAAGATATGCTGAGCGTGCGCGTGCGCGAGTTTGGCGCCCGTTTTGGCGCTCTGGCAGACCTGTATATTTTCAAACGCGAACCGCGCTTTTTAGGCCCGCTGGTGCCGATTCCGGCGATGCATGAAGTACCGGAAGACGCGCAGGGTTACCCGGCCGTCACGCCCGAACAGCTGCTCGATATGCAGAAAAAAGAGAAATAACAGGACCGCCTTTATACATTCTTTACGCCAGGCCTGACGCTTTTTATCCCCCCTTTATGTCGGCTATTTTAAGCTGAGTTCACTGCCGCTACGGCTTCATTGAAGAATGACTATGAACTCGATAATGAATGCGTTTTTCCTCAAAAGTCTCCGCCCGTATTTTAACTTTCCCGGTTTATCACTTCCTGGCGCTCTCAATTCCGGTCTCTGGCTTGATGAAAAAATTGACGCCCTGCAGCACAACATTTCAGTGGAAGTGGCAGATTATCTGGAACGTTATCCACAGACGAAACATATTGACGTTTACCTGAACGATATCAACGGCACGATGCGCGGCAAGCGTCTGTCGGTGGAGAGCATGCTGACCCTGGAAAAAGGCTGTTATTTTCCCCTTTCGGTCTACTCGATGGATCAGAAAGGAAAAATCGCCGCCCCGCTTCATGATGAACCGGACCGACTCTGCGTTCCGGTCGCCGGCACCCTGCGCCCCTGTCCGCAAGATCCGCAGCACAACGCGCAGATCCTGCTGACGATGAAAGACAGCGACGATAACCCCTGCCCGCTTGAGCCGCGCGTGATACTGCAGAACGTGCTGGCCCGCTTCCACCAGCACGGCCTCTTCCCGGTGATTGCCCCGGAAATCGAGTTCTATCTGACGGGGCATGACGATCGGGATCCGCAAAATCAGGGCTGTTTTCATATGGATACCCCAACTGCCCATGCGGCGCTGTTTGACGAGCTGGAACAGCTGGCGCACCTTCAGCGCATCCCGCTGTCCGGGATCGTGGCGGAAGCCGAGTCCGGTCAGTACGAATTAAACCTGAAGCACAGCCATCGCGTCGTTGAAGTCTGCGATAACGTGCTGGCGCTTCGTCGCCTGACCCGATACGTTGCCGAAAAGCACGGCCTGCAGGCCAACTTTATGGCTAAGCCTTTCAGCCATCTGTCCGGCAGCGGTTTGCACTTCCATTTCAGCCTGAATAACAGTCGCGGCGAAAACGTCTTTGCTTCCCCGGTGAACGCGCTTAACAGCATGATGCGTTTGTGCATCGCGGGCCAGCTGGCGCTGATGCCCGCCTCTGTCGCCGTTCTTGCGCCGGGCGTCAACGCGTTTCGTCGCCTGCGTAAAAACCTGACGGAACCCGTATTTAACTCCTGGGGCTATAACACCCGCTCCGCCGCCCTGCGTATTCCCTGTTCGGATGACCACAACCGCCGTATCGAGTACCGGCTGGCCGGGGCTGATGCCAATCCGTATCTGGTGGCAGCCGCTATCCTGACCGGCATGCTGTACGGGCTGGAAAACATCGACGAGGAGGATTTGCCCGAACCGCAGCACGATCGGCCCGAACTGCCGCTGTTTCAGCAGGAGGCGATTGAGACCTTTGCCCGCTGTCAGTACCTCACCGACAGCCTGGGCGACGCCTTTTCTGAACAGTGGGTCGCCTGCAAGCTCTCAGAACTCGACTGGTTTGAACGCATTGTGACCCGAGAGGAGTCACAGCTGGCATAAGGCATAAAAAAAGCCCGCTCGGTGAGCGGGCCGTGTAACACGCGAGAAGCTTATTTCTTACGCGCGTACTTCAGTGAATCCAGCGCAACCGCGAAGATAATAATGGCGCCTTTGATGATGTACTGCCAGTACGGGTTCACGCCGATGTAGGTCAAACCGTAGTTGATGACGGTGAAGATGATCACACCGGTCACCACGCCCAGTACCGTACCCACACCGCCGCTGAAGGAGACGCCGCCCACCACGCAGGCTGCGATCGCATCCAGCTCGTACATGAAGCCAAGGTTGTTGGTTGCAGAGCCGATACGGCCCGCTTCCAGCATCCCGCCGAAGGCGTAGAACACACCGGACAGCGCGTAAATCATCAGCAGGTTCAGAGCAACGTTTACGCCGGAGACTTTCGCCGCTTCCGGGTTACCGCCGATTGCGAAGATGTTTTTACCAAAGCGCGTTTTGTTCCACAGGATCCAGACAAAGGCCACCGCAATCAGTGCATAGAAGGTGATATACGACAGGCGGAAGCTGCCCAGCGCGATGAACCCTTGCGTAAAGGTCGAGAAGCCGCTGTCAAAACCCGAGATGGGTGAAGCACCGACAAAGTCGTAGTACAGGGAGTTGATACCGTAAACAATGATCATCGTACCCAGGGTGGTGATAAATGGCGTCACGTTCAGGTAAGCGATGATAATACCGTTGATCAGGCCAATCACCGCACCGATGGCGCAGACAATCAGGATCACCACGAAAATCGGCATGGTGGCCATTTCCGGGAACACCTTGTTGGCGTTTTCCATCGACTGCAGCAGGGTTGCCGCGATAACCGCCGCCAGACCCACCTGGCGACCGGCAGAAAGGTCCGTCCCCTGGGTCACGATCAGGCCCGCCACGCCCAGCGCAATGATAATTCGCACGGAAGACTGGGTCAGAATGTTACTCAGGTTCAGCAGGCTTAAGAACGTAGGGTCCTGGAAAATAATGATAGCCAGCAGTACTAAAAGAACAACGTAAATACCGCCTTCTTTCAGGTAAGTGAGAAAACTTTTTTTATTTAACGCACTCATGAGGAGCCCCTGATCTTAAAGGTGCAAAGACGCAAGACGCAAAATTTCGTTTTGCGTTGTCGTTTTGGTGTCAACAATACCGGCAACGAGACCATTGCTCATAACCAGAATACGATCTGTGATCCCTAACAATTCCGGCATTTCGGAAGAAATAATAATGATCCCTTTATTCTTTTTCGCCAGCTCGGCAATCAGCTGATAAATTTCAAACTTCGCGCCGACGTCAATACCGCGGGTCGGTTCATCCAGCATCAGAATTTCTGGCTGGGTTAATAACCAACGGCCGATAATGACTTTCTGCTGGTTACCACCTGACAGCGAACCAATTTGGGTGCGGTGGCCTGGCGTTTTCACGCGCATGGAGTCAATTACCCATTGGGTATCGCTCTTCATGCGGGAGTTATCCAGCAGTCCGACTTTGTTTTTATAATTGCGAATGTTAGAAATTAACGAGTTAAAGTTAATATCCAGATAGGCATAAATACCGGTCGAACGACGCTCTTCCGTCACCAGCGCAAAACCATTATTAATGGCTTCGTTGGCGTTGTGGTTGTTGATTTTCTTACCGTGCAGCGTAATCGTGCCTTCGGCTTTCTCACGGATACCGAACAGGGTTTCCACGATATCGGTACGTTTTGCGCCGACCAGACCGGCAATCCCCAGGATTTCACCCTTGTGCAAGTCGAAGGAGACGTCGCGGATAGACGGCTGGCGTAACGAGGTCAGATTGCGCACTTCGAGGATCACTTCGCCCGGCTTGTTTTCTTTGTCCGGGAAGCGCTGGTTCAGGGAACGGCCTACCATCATGGCGATGATCTTGTCCATGTCCAGCCCTTCCAGCGGCTGCGTGGCAATCCACTGGCCGTCGCGCAGGATGGTTATCTCATCACACAGCTGGAAGATCTCTTCCATTTTGTGGGAGATATACACAATGCCGCAGCCGCGATCTTTTAGCTTACGAATAATGGTAAAAAGGTGATTAACCTCTTTTTCCGTTAATGACGATGTCGGTTCGTCCATGATGACGATTTTCGCATCATAGGAGAACGCTTTGGCGATTTCGATCATCTGCATCTGGGAGACGGATAATGTTCCCACGCGGGCGCGCGGATCGATATCAATATCCAGCTCATCAAAAATCGCTTTGGTGTCGCGATACATTTTTTCCTGATCGACAAAAACACCCTTGGTTGGATAACGCCCCAACCACATGTTATCCATGACTGAACGCTGCAGCACCAGGTTTAATTCCTGGTGAACCATCGAGATACCGTTTTCCAGTGCTTCTTTCGCTGAATGGAAATCGATCTCTTTCCCCTGAAAAAGAATGCTGCCAGAATCTTTTTGATAGATCCCAAAAAGACATTTTAATAATGTTGATTTACCCGCACCGTTTTCACCCATTAAGGCATGAATAGAGTGAGGACGTACTTTTAAATTAACATTATCGAGTGCCTTAACACCGGGAAATGACTTGTTGATACCGCTCATTTCCAACAGGTATTCACCGGATGACTGAGTAGTTGTGCTGACCATAATTATACCTTGTTGGCCTCGCATATCGCGTTATAAAAGGGCGCAACAGGTTGCGCCCAGTGAAGACAATTTAAATCACTTATTTACCGATGAACTCAGCCAGGTTGGACTGGTCTACGCCCACGTAAGGAACGCGAACGATTTTGTTTTCAATTTTCCAGTTGGTGCCATCCGCCGCGCCTTTGCCATCGGCCAGGTTTTTCGCCAGATCGAAGGTCGCTTTCGCCTGGTTGTTGGCATCGTTCAGCACGGTACCGGCCATCGCACCGGATTTAACCAGCGCCAGCGCTTCTGGCAGCGCATCCACACCGAATACCGGGATGGACGATTTGTTGTGTGCTTTCAGCGCTTCTACCGCACCCATTGCCATCGCATCGTTGTTAGCGATAACCACTTCGATTTTGTTCGCGTTAGGGCCGGACAGCCACGCGTCCATCTTATCTTTTGCCTGAGCGGTATCCCACATCGCGGTATCTAACGCCAGCTGCTGGGTTTTCAGACCCTTGTCGTTCAGCTCTTTGATAACGTAAGTGGTACGGGCTTCAGCATCCGGGTGGCCTGGTTCGCCTTTCAGCAGCACGAACTGAATTTGACCGTCTTTGTTCAGGTCCCAGTTCGGATTCGCCGCCCAGTGTTTCGCGATCAGATCGCCCTGAATAATACCGGACTCTTTGGAGTCGGTACCGACGTAGAACGCTTTGTCATAGCTATCCAGCGCCTTACGGGAAGGTTCTTTGTTGAAGAAGACGATTGGCACGTTCTGGCCGCGCGCTTTTTCAATAACCGTGCCTGCTGCAGCCGGGTCAACCAGGTTGATGGCCAGGGCTTTCACGCCTTTTGCCAGCAGAACGTCGATCTGGTCGTTCTGTTTGGACTGGTCGTTCTGGGAGTCGTTCATCAGCAGCTGAACGTCTGGCGCTGCTTTCGCATCTTTCTCAATTGCTTTACGCACAACAGACATGAAGTTGTCGTCGTATTTATAGATGGTCACACCAATACGGGTATCCGCAGCGTGCGCTGCTGCACCAAAAAGCATGCTTGCCATTACAGCAGACAGGGTCAACACCTTCTTATTCATGGTATCTCCGGTTTTTTTATGCAGGGTAGTTCTTGTGAATAACGATCGGCGGGCAAGTGTTAATAAAACGTTACTGACAGCCGAAGTTCACTTATAAAATTTCTATCTTCCGTGTTCGGTAACGCTCCAGAAATGCGTTTTATTCGTTGTTTGCGGCACATTGGCTATAGTGAAAGTGAATAATCACCGTTACATAGCGTTTCAGCTCCTAAAACGCTGACATCATAGTCAGCGCCTTGTTAAGATACTGTGAATTTACTCACAGATTGAAAACGGTTACATCACCTCATGTAATCAGTTAGTGATCGGAACCACAATTTGCCGGGCCGCGACAGAGTGCCGACGCACTAAAGTCGGCATGAAACAGTGCGTTGCGCCCGGATCCAGCAGCCCTGCCGCCCCCTGTAACGCCAGCTCAGTCGCCAGTTTCGCCATAGAGGCAATGGGGTAGCGCACGGTTGTCAGCTGCGGGTCGGTGTAACGGGCAATCGGAATATCATCAAAGCCAATGAGTGATAAATGCTGTGGCACCGCAATGCCGTTATCCTTCAACGCCGTCAGGGCCCCTGCCGCCATGCTATCGTTATAGGCAAACACCGCAGAAAGCTGCAGGTTGCGGCCCAGCAGCTCAACCATTGCCGCCTCACCGCCCTGCATGTCCGGCGTACCGGTGCCTGTCCAGCTTTCTGACGGCGTAATGCCGTGCTCTTTCAGGGCGTTTTGCCACCCCTCGCGCCGCATGTCGTCATCTTCAATATGATGGCTGGAGGCCAGATAGCCGATCCGCTGATGCCCGTTGTTGATGAGCATCTTCGTGGCCATCATGGCACCGCTGACGTTATCCAGCCCGACGCAGCGATGGGCATAGCCGGGAACGATGCGGTTGATCAGCACCATGCCCGGGATCTGATCCATAAAGCCGGTTAGCTCTTCATCGCTCAAAGCTTTTGAGTGGACAATCAAGGCGTTACAGCGCTGGCGGATCAGCACTTCGATGGCATGGCGCTCTTTTTCCGCCTCATGATAGCTATTGCCGATCAGGACATATTTCTGATGCTGCTGGGCGACCACGTCGACCGCTTTCACCAGCGCGCCGAAAAAGGCATCTGATACATCCATCACCACCACGCCGATGGTGTCGCTGACCTGCGTCGCAAGCGCCTGCGCATTGGCATTTGGCCGGTACCCGAGCTGGGTCACGGCTTTCATTACGGTTTCACGGGTTTCAGGGCTGACCAGCGCGCTGTTGTTCAGCACGCGCGAGACGGTAGCCACAGAAACGCCCGCCTGACGGGCGACGTCACGAATGGTGATCATATTCACCATCCTTCAAAGGATTGCAGCAACTCACAGACACCCCCTGTGTTTAGCAAGGTGGCTATTTTGGCAGCGAGAGGAAGGGGACTACGTGAAGAAGCTCACACTCATGAAAACGCTTACATCCGTTTTGTTAATGATTGTGATCCAGATCGTTATCTGGATGTGTTCCTCAATGATACCCCTGAAGCATGTGCGGTTAACTGACGCCACACCCACTCCAGCGGTCCCTGGCGGAAATAACGTAGCCAGAGAACAGAAAACGCCAGGTTAATCACCCAGACCGGGATAACAAACGCCAGCAGCGTGAGGCGGTCGAATTTCATAAACAGGCCAAATCGATAGAAAAGCGTGGTGCAGAGAAGCGTTTGCAGAAGGTAATTGCTCAACGCCATGCGACCCACGCAGGCGATAGCGCTGACGATCCACAGGCGGGAAAGCGTTGGCCAGAAGCCATAGATCAGCGCCGCGTAGCCAATGGTCTGGAACGGTGCGCTCAGTTCGCGCGGCACCTGGAGCAGGAATGCGCACCAGCGGTAATCCCAGTGGATGTGCCACTGCGCAATGACCGCCGGGAGGTTAATCAGCACGCCGAGCAGCACCAGCCCGACACCCGTTCGCCGATAGTGACGCAGGCTGAATTCCCCTTTCAACCAGCCGGTGCGCATCAATGACGCCCCCATCAGCATCATGCCCGCCAGCTGCCAGCCGTATTGCGCCCCCAGCGCAAGGAGGTTATCCCCCAGCATATCCGCGCGGTTGCTTATCGCTTCCGCACCGCCTTTCAGCTTCCAGTACTGTTCGTACTGCAGGTTAGCGGCATCCGGGATCCAGGAACGATTTGTCGCCTCGCCGGAGATCATCCCCAGCAGCAGCAATACAGCAAGCCCCATGACATAGAGCATCACGCCGGTGTTAAACAGGCTTTTTACGCTGTGCGCATCGCGAATAAGGCGCCAGCAGATGAGCCCGACTAACCCATACGCGAGAAGAATATCGCCGTCCCAGAAGAACAGGCCGTGGATAAAGCCGAGAAGCACCAGCAGCGTCAGGCGCGACTGGATCCAGCGCGTACCGCGTTTGAGGAGCAGTTGCAGACCAGCGCCAAACAGCAGGGCAAACAGCGTAAGGAATTTAACCTGCGCGAAGAGGTCGAGGACAGCCCAGGTCCAGGCATCACTGCGCGTGATGTCGCCATACCAGGCTGGATTAAGATAAGCCGCCTTCGGCAGACCGAAGGCGCTGATATTAAGCAGCAGGATACCGAGAATGGCGACGCCGCGAACAAAATCGAGCGTGACGTTTCGCTCCATGGTTCCTGCCCTGTAAGACTTAGTTGTGGTGACGTACCGCGCGCAGGAACTCCTGGCGGGTATTCTGGCTCGACTTAAACAGGCCGCCCAGCGACGTGGTGGTCGTTGCACTGGTTGCATCACGCACGCCGCGCGCTTTCACGCAGTAGTGAACCGCGTCGATAGAGACGGCCACGTTATTAGTGCCCAGCAGCGTTTGCAACGCAGTCAGGATCTGCTGCGTCAGACGCTCCTGCACCTGCGGACGCTGAGCAAAGAACCGCACGATACGGTTGATCTTCGACAGGCCAATCACCGTGTCTTTAGGGATATACGCCACGGTCGCTTTACCGTCGATGGTGACGAAATGGTGTTCGCAGGTGCTGGTCAGCGTGATATCGCGTACCGTCACCATCTCAT
This sequence comes from Enterobacter asburiae, assembly GCF_008080435.1. Taxonomy (GTDB): domain Bacteria; phylum Pseudomonadota; class Gammaproteobacteria; order Enterobacterales; family Enterobacteriaceae; genus Enterobacter; species Enterobacter asburiae_C. The sequence goes on from NZ_VRKN01000002.1 coordinate 208,090, forward strand.
CCACTTTCATCTTGTTTTCAATGACGGTGATTTTCGGGAAGTTGGCGTAATCCAGCCCGGAGAAAATTTCGTCGACGTACATTTTCGCGATACGGTGCGGTGTCTCCATCAGACTGTCGTCACTCAGATCGAGATTCAGCAGCTCCATGATATCGGTCATATGACCGGCAATCAGACGCTTGCGGGTTTCATTGTCCAAATCCTGTACGGGCGGACGCAGTGGCGTTTCAAGACCGCGCGCAACCAGGGCTTCGTGGACCAGGGCAGCTTCTTTACTGAGTGATGACATTTTGTTCTCCTGCAGGTGTGGCGTCTTTTGCCCTCGTTGTGGCAAAAGTATGCGCTCATTGTGCGTGAGGCGGCGCACATAATCCAGTATTCACGACGATAATTATTGCAATTGCTGCTGCCTTTCAGCGTGACGATTCCAGACCAGGGCTCCCCCGACGAACAGCGCAACGCCCGCCAGCCCCAGCGCGGGCTCCAGCCGATGGGTAAGCCAGGTTGATAACGCCGAGGTCACCGGACCAATCAACTGCCCAATCGCATACCCGGTGGTGAGCAGTCCTGCCATATAGCGCGTGTGGTTTGGCGCCAGCTCGCGACCGTATAAAAGAGAGAGCTGCACGGCACACAGAAAGCCACCGCCCACCAGCAGCCCGCCCGTCAGCAAACCGCCAATCCCCGGCAGCAGCCAGGCCGCCAGCACGCCAGCCCCCTGTAACCACAGCACGATAGCCAGCCTGCGGTTAGTCGTTGAGGTGTGGCGTAAAAGAATACTGAGCGCAATACCCACCACGGCGGCGATACCAAAAATCGGCCAGACAAACTGCGCAAACAGGCTGCCGGGAAAACGCACCGCCGCCATTTGCGACAGGAATGTCGCCGGGAGGATATAGCCAAACCCGGCCAGGCTGTAGCTCCAGACCAGGCTCTTTAAATCCGCCGTCAGCACCAGCGGCTCTGGCGCGGTGCCGGGTCGATGGAGCTGCCCGGATCGCGGCAGGTAGCGCGCCACCAGCGCAATCAGCACCAGCGCCAGCACGCCGTAGATTTGCCATGCCGCCCCGGCCGAAAGGGATCTCGCCTGGATATAGACAGCGAGCAGCCCGCTCAGGGCAATGCCCGCCCCCGGTCCGGCAAACACGGCAGCGCTCAGGCCCGGTTTACCCAGTTGCCCCAGCCGTTCGTTTGTCCAGGCGGCAATGAGTACCATCGACCAGCCGCTCATGCAGCCAATCACAAAGCGCAGCAGGCCGTGCACGACGGCGTTATCCGCCGCCGCGGAGAGCAGCGTCAGCGCAACCGCACCAGTGATGCCAAGCCAGAGGCGCGTTTCCACAAAGCGGTGCGCACGCATGGCATCCCATGCCCCCACCAGATAGCCCAGATAATTCATCGCCGCCACCAGACCCGCGCTGGTGAGCGTAAGCTGCCCGGCAGCAATCATGAGCGGCACCTGAGGCGTAAAGGCAAAGCGCCCTATTCCCATTGCCACCACCAGAACGACAAATCCACTGAGCGCAATACGCAGCGCCATGACCGCTCCAATTGTTAAAGAAAAGTAAATTTATGATGCAGCATCTCGCCGTCTGGCGAAAGTGAAAGTTACTCACAGGTCAATGAAAAGGCTGTATTATGGTTTTTATGAATACGCATTCTCATTAAGGAGCCCTGCATGGAACTGCTCGAAGAGCACCGTTGTTTTGAAGGTCGACAGCAGCGCTGGCGGCATGACTCCACCGTCCTGAACTGTGCGATGACGTTCAGTATTTTCCTGCCGCCGACGGAAAATCCGCCGGTTCTGTTCTGGCTGTCAGGCCTGACCTGCAACGACGAAAACTTCACCACCAAAGCGGGCGCGCAGCGACTTGCCGCTGAGCTGGGCATTGCGCTTGTGATGCCAGACACCAGCCCGCGTGGTGATGATGTGGCCGACGATGCAGGATACGACCTGGGCAAAGGTGCCGGGTTTTATCTGAATGCGACCGAGCAGCCCTGGGCGCGCCACTACCGCATGTATGATTACATTCGCGACGAGCTGCCCGCGCTGATTCAGTCCGGGTTTGCAGTAAGCGACCGCTGCGCCATCAGCGGCCACTCCATGGGCGGACATGGGGCGTTAATCATGGCGCTAAAAAATCCGGGAAAATACGTCAGCGTGTCGGCATTTGCGCCAATTGTGAACCCTACGCAGGTGCCGTGGGGGCAGAAAGCCTTCACGAACTATCTGGGTGAAGATGAAGAGAAATGGCTGGAATGGGATAGCTGTGCGCTGATGCTCGCCAGCAACTCAGCAAATGCGATCCCGATGCTTATCGATCAGGGCGATGCGGACCAGTTCCTCGCCGGACAGCTACAGCCTGCGGCGCTCGCTGAAGCGGCACGCCAGAAGGACTGGCCGCTGACGCTGCGCATTCAGCCGGGGTATGACCACAGCTATTACTTTATCGGGTCCTTTATTGAGGATCATCTGCGCTTCCATGCGGAGCATTTGTTCGGGTAAGTGCGGCCTTTATTGCCCGGTGGCGCTTCGCTTACCGGGCCTACGGGCTTGTGCCCTTTTGTAGGCCGGGTAAGGCGCAGCCACCACCCGGCACATGACCTCATCAGAACTTATAATCCACGCCGACAAAGTAGCGACGGCCATCTTCCGTATAGCTGTAATCGTCGCGGCTCAGATCTTTATCCAGCAGGTTCTGCACGCCCGCGCGCAGCTTAACGGCTTTCGTTACCTGCCATGCCGCACCGGTATTCCAGATGACATAGCCACCCGGCGTTGGTTCACTGCTGGTCAGCGCGCGTTTCTCACCGGTGTAGTTGCCCTGAACATAGAACGACCAGTCCTGCGTTGCCTTCCAGTCAACGGTACCGTTGACGGTGTGGAATGGCAGTTCGGACAGCGGTTTGTTGCCGCCGTTGCTGATATCACGACCGTCGTTGTAGGTGTAGTTCAGGGTCACTTTCCAGTCGTCCGCCAGCGGGAATTTCAGCTCGGTCTCCACCCCGCGGATGCGCGCCTTGTTAACGTTGTAGTAGCGGAAAATCGGTTCACCGTCCGCATTCAGGCCAACGTAGTTAGGGTAGCCCTGGGCCTGTTTCGCATTGGCCGTACGGCTGATGCTGATGCGGTCATCCACATTATTCTGGAAGGTGGTGACGCTGGCCTGCACGCCCTCTAACCAGCCCTCTTCCCCGCTGTAGTAGAGACCGAATTCGAAGCTCTCGCTGGTTTCCGGTTTCAGATCCGGGTTACCGACAATCTCACAGGCACCGCGGCACGAGCCGGTGACCCAGTCCGGGCTCAGCTGCAGCAGTGACGGCGCTTTAAACGCGGTTGCCCAGCCCCCTTTCACCGTTACGGTATCGGTCGCGTTGTAAACCAGATAGGCTCGCGGGCTCCAGTGATCGCCGTAGGTATCATGGTCGTCCATACGGATGCCGGTGGTCAGCGCCAGAGGTTCAAAGATACGCCACTCATCTTCAAGGAACAGAGCATACTGGCTTGTCGACGTACTGCTGCTGGAACCGCCCGTCAGGTTGACCGGATCTTTCAGCTTATCGTGACGCCATTCGCCGCCGAAGGTCAGCAACTGGTTGATTTCGCCCAGCGGCAGCACGTATTTTCCGTCCACCGCGTTGCTCTCGGAGGTGATCGGATTGCTGTTGCCCGGGTTTTTGTTATCCACCTTTTCGCCGTAAACCTTCAGCTCGCTGTTGCCGACGCCCCAACGACCGTTGTGGCTGAGAGAGTAGTTCTGACGCTCAAGGCGGTTTTTGTCGAGGGAATCCGAGTCGCGATCCTGACGGTCGAAACCGTAGCCCGCCGTAAAGTCGTGATTTTCAGACGGTGTCCAGGCGAATTCCACATTCGCATCGCGGCTGGTAAAGCCCTCAATGCGCGGTGTTTCACCGCTCGCCGTGGTAGAGGATTTCTGCTGACCGTCTTTCTCACGCTTCGCGAGGCTACCGTAAGCTTTCAGCCCCAGCAGGCCGTCCACCAGCGGACCGCTGGTATAGAACTGACCGTTGTACGTGTCTCCACGATCGCGATGTTCCTGAACCGTGGAATCGGCGCTCAGGGTGCCCGTCCATTTCTGGCCGATTTTTTTGGTGATAATGTTCACCACGCCGCCCAGCGCATCGGAACCGTAAAGAGAAGACATCGGTCCGCGTACCACTTCGATTCGTTCGATGGCGTCAACCGGCACCCAGTTGAGGTCGAAATCATTATGGCGGAACACCGCGTTACGCGAGTTGACGCGCTTGCCGTCGATCAGGATCAGCGTGTAGCTGCTGTCCAGTCCACGAATACTTACCCCTTTACGGTTGTCCCCTTCGCTCGTGAGCTGAACGCCCGGCACCTCCCGTAACACATCTTTCAGATTCTGAACGGGTTTGCGCTGCAAATCTTCCTGGGTAATCACGCTGATGCTTGCCGGTGCGTCTTTCAGGTTTTGCTCGGTCGCGGAGGCCGTAACAACCATTGTGTCACCGGATTCCGCTGCGATAACAGGCAGGGCCAGGGACATTGCGGACGCACAAAGTCCTCCCCTGACGAAGGGATTCAACCTAAACATTCCATATCTCCATGAGGTAAATACAACTAAATCAAATCATTATTGCTCACAGCGTCTTCCCTGCCGCCCACATCTGCGGTGGGTCGGTGACACGCTAATTTTTGATAACGATAAAGCAAACGATAATTATTATCAATTAAATTGTTAAGAGATATATCTTTGTTTCAGCGTGCGGGAATAAAAAAACCCGCTCGGATGAGCGGGTTAAAAGAGAGGATGTGCGGTTATTGTTTAAATCGTTCCGGGAATTCCATTTCACTGTAGGGAACGAATTTTGTTCCTTTCGTCAGTTTGTAACCAAACCAGATGACGAGGAACAGCGGAATACCAATGTAGGTCGCCGTGACGGCACCCCAGTCAATGGTGTCCGCCAGGAACGCTTCGTAGTTCTGTCCAAGCGTAATGATCAGACACAGAATGAAGGCGAAAATGGGACCCAGTGGGAAGAATCCTGAGCGATACGGCAGCGAGTTAATATCGTGACCCTGCTTGACGAAGCCGCGGCGGAAACGATAGTGGCTAATGGCAATCCCCAGCCAGGCAATAAAGCCCGTCATTCCGGACGTGTTAAGCAGCCACAGGTACACCGTCTGGTTGCCAAACATGGAGGTCAGGAAGCACAGACCGGCAATCACCGTTGTGGCGTACAGCGCGTTACGCGGTACACCGCCACGGGACAGTTTCGCGAAGATACGCGGTGCTTTACCGTCGCATGCCAGCGTGTAGAGCATACGGGTGGACGCATACATCCCGGAGTTACCGGCTGAAAGCACAGCGGTCAGGATAACGGCGTTCATCACTGCCGCGGCTGAAAGCAGACCGGCGTGCTGGAAGACCAGCGTGAACGGACTGACGCTAATGTCTTTTACGTCATTACGCAGCAGGCTTGGATCGGTGTACGGGATGATCAGGCTGATAATCAGGATCGCAAACACATAGAACAGCAGGATACGCCAGAATACCTGACGGACCGCACGCGGAATATTTTTCTCCGGGTTCTCTGACTCACCGGCGGCGATACCAATCAGCTCGGTCCCCTGGAAGGAGAAGCCGACAATCATTGCCACGCCAATCATCGCCGACAGTCCACCGGCAAACGGCGCATCGCCTATCGTCCAGTTACTCCAGCCCACAGGTTCAGCGCCTTTGAAAATACCAACGATCATCGCCACACCGACGACGATAAAGATGATGACGGTTGCCACTTTGATCAAAGAGAACCAGTATTCCGCTTCTCCGAACCCGCGCACGGAGATGTAGTTCAGCAGGAAGATGACGGCCAGGAACAGAGCACTCCAGATCCAGCCCGGCGTATCCGGGAACCACCAGTTCATCACCAGCTGTGCGGCGACAAGGTCAACGGCGATAGTGACCGCCCAGTTGTACCAGTAGTTCCAGCCCAGCGCGAAGCCGAAGCCTTCTTCAACGTATTTTTGACCGTAGGTCGAGAACGAACCGGATACCGGCATGTACGCGGCCAGTTCGCCGAGACTGGTCATCAGGAAGTACACCATCAGGCCAATCAGGATATAAGAGAAGAGCGCCCCGCCCGGGCCGGCTGCCGAAATTGTTGCACCAGAGGCAACGAAAAGACCTGTGCCGATTGAGCCGCCAATGGCGATCATCGTCAGGTGACGCGCCTTGAGTTCACGACGTAGCGTGGGCGCTTCTGTGGTTTTAATTTCTGAAACCATATGAAAATGCTGTCCATTTAATAAATGAGGCGCGATTGTAGCAGACGATCCGCGTTCCTTCCGGCAGAAATGCTCAGTTATAAGAGAGCTTCATGACTCGGCCAGGATTATAAGTAAAGCATAAAAATATGGGGTGACAGGCGCGCGTAGCCCCGGTAAGCGAAGCGCCACCAGGGAACGTTAGATGGCGCAGTAGCGCAGAAAACGCTGCAGAGAACTGGAAAGGTGTTTCTGGCGGTGATGAATGCACCATAGCGTGCGCACCAGTTTCGGCAATGGAACCGGGATTTCAACCAGCGACCCCGTTTCAAGCTGTTCGGCAATGACGCGCCGGGAAAGACAGCTGATCCCCAGGCCATGACGCACCGCGTGCTTGATGGCCTCTGAGTTCCCCAGCTCCATCCCCAGCTGGAAATGTGGCAGATGGGAAAGCAGCAGATAATCGACAATTTCACGCGTGCCGGAGCCTTGTTCACGCAGGATCCACTGCGCCTGCGCCAGACGCTCCAGCGTCACCTCGCCCTGTAATAACGACGAGGCCGGGGGCGCAAACACCACCAGCTCATCGTCCAGCCAGGGCTCGGCAATGATATCGACGTTATGGCAGGGCCCTTCGATGAGGCCGATATCCACGCGGAAATCGATCACTGCATTGATCACGTCCTGGCTATTGCCGACGCTCATCTCCAGCGGCAGGGTGGGGAAATCCCGGCGGTAGCGGGCAATCACTTCCGGCAGGATGTAGTTCCCGATGGTGCTGCTGGCGTAAACGCGGATAGCGCCGTTGTCTTCGCGAAACAGCTGTTCGATTTCGATAGCCTGCTCCAGCAGCGCCAGCGCGCGTGGATAAAGAAGACGACCGTGCTCGTTGACCACCAGACGTTTCCCTACCCTGTCGAAAAGCTGAACGCCCAGCTGTCCTTCAAGATCGGTCAATGCCGCGCTGACCGCAGATTGCGAGAGCGCCAGCATTTGTGACGCCTGGGTCGTAGAGCCGCTTTTCAGCACCTCGGCAAACACTTCCAGCTGACGCAATGTAATGTGCATGGTTGCTTACCACTTATATAGATTAATTATAAGTATATAATCAATTTTATTTTTAAGCCAGAGCGCCGTAACCTTTAGCCAGACAAAGGAGAAGGTTATGTCAGAAATCACCTTACAACATCATCGTACAGTGTGGCACTTCGTGCCGGGCCTCGCGCTTAGCGCAGCAGTGACCTCCGTAGCGCTATGGGGCGGCAGCATCCCGGCTATCGCAGGCGCAGGTTTTAGCGCGTTGACGCTGGCCATTTTGCTGGGCATGGTCGTGGGAAATACCGTTTACCCGCATATCTGGAAATCCTGCGACGGCGGCGTGATCTTTGCCAAACAGCACCTGCTGCGTCTCGGGATCATCCTTTACGGCTTCCGTCTCACCTTTTCGCAGATTGCGGACGTGGGTGTGAGCGGGATTGCCATCGACGTCCTGACCCTGACCAGCACCTTTTTACTGGCCTGCTTTATTGGCCAGAAAGTCTTTGGCCTGGATAAGCAAACCAGCTGGCTGATCGGTGCCGGGAGCAGTATCTGTGGGGCAGCGGCAGTGCTGGCAACAGAACCCGTCGTTAAAGCCGAAGCCAGCAAGGTGACCGTGGCGGTGGCGACGGTGGTGATCTTCGGTACGCTGGCGATTTTCCTCTACCCGGCAATGTATCCGCTGGTTGCCCACTGGTTTAGCCCGGAAACCTACGGCATCTACATCGGTTCGACCATGCACGAAGTGGCCCAGGTGGTGGCGGCAGGACATGCCATTAACCCGGAAGCTGAAAACGCGGCGGTGATTGCCAAAATGCTGCGCGTGATGATGCTGGCGCCGTTCCTGATTTTCCTCGCGGCGCGGGTTAAACAGCTGGCACCGGCGAACAGCAATCAGAAGAGTAAAATCACCATTCCGTGGTTTGCGATCCTGTTTATCGTGGTAGCGATTTTCAACTCCTTCCACCTGCTGCCGAAAGCCGTTGTCGATATGCTGGTGACGCTGGATACCGTGCTGCTGGCGATGGCCATGGCGGCGCTGGGGGTGACCACACACGTCAGCGCGCTGAAAAAAGCCGGCGCGAAACCGCTGCTGATGGCGCTGGTGCTCTTCATTTGGCTGATTGTCGGCGGCGGCGCGATTAACCTCGCCGTGCACAGCCTGATGGCATAAACCATCTCGTCCTTCTCCTGCTAACCCGCTATCATAAGCGTTTCGGGTTAGCAGGAGTTTTTTTTATGAAATATGTAGGAGCGCACGTCAGCGCTGCAGGTGGCCTTGCGAATGCCGCCATTCGCGCCGCCGAAATCGAGGCGACCGCTTTCGCCCTGTTCACCAAAAACCAGCGCCAGTGGCGCGCCGCAGCGCTCACCACTGACGTGATTGATGATTTCAAGGCTGCCTGTGAGAAGTATCACTACGGGCCAGGCCAGATCCTTCCCCACGACAGCTACCTGATCAACCTCGGTCACCCGGTTGAAGAGGCGCTGGAAAAATCCCGCGAGGCGTTTCTTGATGAAGTACAGCGCTGCGAACAGCTGGGGCTGACGCTGCTGAACTTCCATCCGGGTAGCCATCTGATGCAAATCGATGAAGATGCCTGCCTGGCGCGTATTGCCGAGTCCATCAACATCACGCTAGACAAGACCAAAGGCGTCACCGCGGTGATTGAGAATACCGCCGGTCAGGGCAGCAACCTCGGCTTCAGGTTCGAACATCTGGCGGCGATTATCGACGGCGTGGAAGATAAATCCCGCGTTGGCGTATGCATTGATACCTGCCACGCGTTTGCCGCCGGTTATGATCTGCGCACAACCGAGGCAACGAAAAACACGTTTGATGAGTTCGAGCGCATTGTTGGCTTTAAGTACCTGCGCGGAATGCACTTAAACGATGCGAAAAGCGCCTTTGGTAGCCGCGTTGACCGCCACCACAGCCTGGGCGAAGGCAACATTGGCCACGATGCGTTCCGCTTCATTATGCAGGACGCCCGCTTCGACGGTATTCCGATGGTGCTGGAAACCATTAATCCGGATATCTGGGCAGAAGAGATTGCCTGGTTGAAGGCACAGCAAACCGCTGAACAGGCGGCATAAAAAAAGCCGGGTGCGTAATGCGACCCGGCTTTTTTGTTGTTTATCGCTTACGCTGCTTTTGCCACGACTTCCGCTTCCGGACGTTTCAGCACCGCGTAAGAGAGACCCGCCACCAGCGTACCGGCAACGATGGCCAGCAGATAGCCCAGTACCGGCGTGATGGCGCCAGGGATCAGCAGCACGAACAGACCACCGTGTGGTGCCATCAGTTTTGCGCCAATCGCCATGGAGATTGCACCCGTTACCGCGCCACCGACGATACAGCACGGCAGTACACGCATTGGGTCACGTGCTGCGAACGGAATCGCGCCTTCGGTGATGAAGCACAAGCCCAGAACCAGCGCCGCTTTGCCGCCTTCCTGCTGTGCTTTATCGAACTTACGACGGGCAATAATCGTCGCCAGGCCGAGCGCCAGAGGAGGCACCATACCGGCCGCCATGATGGCTGCCATTGGCGCGTAGGTCTGGGTACTCAGCAGGCCAACACCAAAGGCGTACGCCGCTTTGTTCACCGGACCACCCATGTCGGTACACATCATGCCACCGAGAATTGCCCCCAGCAGAACCGCGTTCGCGGTACCCATGGTTTGCAGCCAGTGGGTCAGACCCGCCAGGATGCCCGCAACCGGCTTACCAATCAGGTAAATCATCGCCAGACCGACCACCAGGCTGGAAATCAGCGGGATGATCAGAATCGGTTTCAGCGCTTCCATACTCTGCGGCAGCTTGAGCTTCGAGCTGATGAGCTTCGCGACGTAACCGGCCAGGAAGCCCGCGATAATACCGCCGATAAAGCCGGAACCGGTGCTCACGGCCAGCATACCGCCGATAAGACCCGGCGTCAGGCCAGGACGGTCAGCGATGGAGAAGGCAATAAAGCCGGCCAGAACGGGTACCATCAGTGCGAACGCGGATCCGCCGCCAATCTGCATTAACGCAGCGGCCAGCGTGCCTTGCTCTTTAAACGCGGTAATACCAAATGCGAACGAAAGGGCAATACACAGACCACCCGCAACTACCATCGGCAGCATGTAAGACACACCGGTCAACAGATGGCGATATGCGCCTGCAGACTCTTTCTTACCTTCCGTCGCGGTTTGACGTGCGCCGGTTGCCTGATACGGCTTCGCTTCCACCAGCGCTTTATCAAACTCCTGCGCGGTCTTTTTCAGCGCCAGGCCGGTAGACGTACGGTACATGGGCTTACCGGCAAATTTCGCCAGATCCACTTCGATATCCGCCGCCACGATCACCAGATCGGCCTCAGCCACTTCTTCTGGGGTGATAGCGTTGCCGGCACCGACGGAGCCACGCGTTTCAACTTTTACCCACCAGCCGCGTTTTTTCGCTTCGGTTTCAATGGCTTCAGCTGCCATAAAGGTGTGAGCCACGCCCGTCGGGCAGGCCGTCACTGCAACAATACGTTTCGGACCCGCAGCCGCAGCCGGTGCCGTCGCGACAGGCGCGCTGTAGACAGACGCGTGACCTTTCGCTTCGCTCAGGAACAGTTCCGGGTGTGCCACCGCGCGATTAATATCGCCCAGCCACACTTTTTTGCCGTTCAGCGCACTGTCAGCCGGGATTTTGTCGCCCAGTACAATGGCCAGTTCTGCATCGCCTGGATTATCGATAATGTCCAGATGTGCTTTTTGTGCCGCCGCGCCCAGCAAGGTCTTCGCCATATAGGCGCGGGCCTGTCCGAGACCGGAGTCAATGATCAGCAGCGTTTTCATTATTCCTCTCCTGCTGTTAGTTAAAAGGTTTTAAGTCAACGCGCGCCATCATCGCGGCTAACTGGGTACGATCGGTAATACCGACATTGCTCTGGCTTACGGCCAGGGCAGCAACGGCGGTGGCAAGACGTAAAGTATGTTCACTGGATTCACGCATCAGCAGACCGTAAATCAGGCCGCCAACCATGGAATCCCCTGCGCCAACGGTGCTGACAACGTCAACCGACGGCGGTTTGGCGATCCATTCACCTGACGCGTTAACCCACAACGCGCCTTCTGCACCAAGAGAGATCACCACATGAGCGATACCCTGCTCGCGCAGCGCATGGGCAGCGTCAATCACATCTTTTAATTCTGGCAGCTTACGACCCGCCCAGATCTCCAGCTCGCGGCGATTCGGCTTCACCAGCCACGGCGAGGCTTTCAGGCCCGCAACCAGCGCGTCGCGGCTGCTGTCAAAAATGATGCACGGGCACTGGCTGCGCAGGCGCGTCATCCAGTCGGTAAACGCTTCCGGGCTCACGCCGGACGGCAGGCTGCCGCTGACGCAGACCATATCGAACTGACCAAGCCAGGTCAGAGAGTCGTTAACAAAACGCTCCCAGTCTGACGGCGTCACTTCGAAGCCAGAGAAGTTCAGATCGGTCACTTCACCGTCTTTCTCCGTCAGCTTAACGTTGATACGGGTACGGCCCTGAACAATCTGAAAACGGTTGGCAATACCCAGCTCGCTGAACAGCTGCTGGAAACCATCCTGGTTATCTTTACCGAGGAATCCACCCACGGTGACATCGATACCGAGATCCTTGAGCACTTTCGCGACGTTAATCCCTTTACCCGCAGCATGCAGGCCAGTGGTACGCACGAGGTTGACTTCGCCGCGCTCAATTTCCGGGCAAAATCCTACCAGGTCATAAGCCGGGTTCAGCGTAATAGTCGCAACACGTCTGCTCATTATGCGCCCTCCCCCAGACCCGCCGCGATGGCATCGCCAATCGCTTTCAGCGCCTGTTCAGCATCGGCACCCTGCGCGGTGAAACGCAGACGGTGGCCTTTCTTCACGCCCAGCGCGACAACTTTCATCAGACTACGGCCATTGGCCGGTTTGCCCGTGCCATCAAGATTCGCCACGGTGATCTCACTCTCGAATTGTTTAATGGTATTCACCAGCATGGTGCCCGGACGGGCATGCAGGCCGTGCTCGTTACGTACCACGAACTCAGCGGTCTGCACGTCTTCAGTCGGCGCATCATCACTGGTCAGCAGTGCCAGCACGGTGGAGGCATCAGCGTTCAGCAGTTTTTCAGCTTTGTTGTTCAGCAGCAAATCGCCCAGACGCTTCAGCACAGAAACCGGCTGTTCATCGTTCATCGCCACGGTCACCAGCATGGCCGCGCGCTCGCCTTCTACGTCAAACGCATTGGCCGCACGGCTCACGGCGATAGCACTGCGCAGGTTGCCTTCAGCACTGTCGTTCAGCCAGATACCCTGACCCAGATTCAACGGCTTATCATTAATCACGCGCGTCACAAACGTGGCATCCGCCGCGCCAGCTTCTTTCAGACGACCCGCATTCAGCGCCTGCAGCGTCACCAGATCGGAGGCAGCCACATCCAGCGTTAGCGTTTCATTATCCAGTTTCAGCGCTTCGCTCTGCTTTTCGCCCATCAGCAAGGCGCGAAGCTCTTCAGCTGTTGTTGCGGACTTAAGCTGTTCAGCCACATCGTCATCGCTCAGGACATGCGTCAGCTGACGCAGCAGACCTAAGTGTTCGTCGCTGCTGGCCGCGATACCGATAGCCACATAGGCCACCTGACCGTCGCCCCAGAGCACGCCCTGCGGGAACTGATAAACCTGAACCCCGGTTTTCAACACCTGATCGCGGGTGTCGGTTGTGCCGTGCGGAATGGCAATGCCATTGCCGAGGAAGGTTGAGGTCTGCTGCTCGCGGGTCAGCATGCCATTTACATAGCCGTCCGCGACGTTACCCGCCTGCACAAGCGCAGCGGCAACCTGGCGAATAGCCTCTTCTTTATCCCCGGCCTGAGCGCCCGGGTGGATATCCTGAACAGATAACTGGAACATGGTTCTCCACTCCTGCTGAACTTGAATCGTTTCAGCTTTAATGAGAAAAAATGCGCTAGCCTGCTCCGTTTGTTAAAACAAGATAGCGCTGAAACGTTTCAAAAAGTCTTGCGCTTTCTGCAATGTCTTGCAAGTAAAGTCGTATTTCCGATCTCAGAATTTAGAGATACAGCACATTTCTTCTTCGTTCAGCTGAATTTTGCTGAAGTTCAGCAAGACAGTTTCAGCTAAGGTCAGCCGGGTAAGATGTAAGTTGAAATGCCATTTTGATTTTTCGTGGCATCATTGACCGCACCCACTGTTTATTTTTTAGCTGACGGCGTAAACTCCGCCTCCTCTCTGCTACTCGCTAATTATAAAACATGCATAACACCCCTGCGGCCGTCTCGCCGAAGCCCTTTGATTTGACCTCAGCGGCATTCCTGGTTGTTGCCTTCTTTACGGGTATTGCCGGTGCGTTACAGACGCCGACATTGAGCTTATTCCTGACAAATGAGGTTCACGTCCGCCCGGCAATGGTCGGCTTCTTTTTTACCGGAAGCGCCATCATCGGCATCATGGTCAGCCAGTTTCTGGCGGGACGCTCCGACAGAAAAGGCGATCGTAAAAGCCTGATCGTTTTCTGCTGTCTGCTGGGGGTCATGGCCTGCGTTCTGTTTGCCTGGAACCGCAACTATTTCGTTCTGCTCTTCGTCGGGGTATTCCTGAGCAGCTTTGGCTCAACGGCGAACCCTCAGCTGTTCGCCCTTGCCCGCGAACACGCGGACCATACCGGACGTGAAGCGGTGATGTTCAGCTCTGTCCTGCGTGCTCAGGTATCGCTGGCGTGGGTGATTGGTCCGCCTCTGGCTTACGCGCTGGCGATGGGTTTTGGCTTTACGGTGATGTACCTGAGTGCGGCTGTCGCGTTTGTGGTGTGCGGCGCGCTGGTGTGGTTCTTCCTGCCGTCCATGCGCAAAGAGCCGAAAGTGACAACGGGTGTGCTGGAAGCACCGCGCCGCAACCGCCGCGATGCCCTGCTCCTGTTTGTTATCTGCACGCTGATGTGGGGCACCAACAGCCTGTATATCATCAATATGCCGCTGTTTATTATTGATGAACTGCATCTGTCGGAGAAGCTGGCGGGCATCATGATGGGCACCGCGGCCGGGCTTGAGATCCCGACGATGCTCATTGCGGGTTATTACGCTAAGCGCTTTGGAAAGCGTTTTTTAATGCGCCTCGCCGCTGTCGCCGGTCTGCTGTTCTATATCGGTATGTTGACGGTACATACGCCGGGGCTGTTGCTGGCTTTACAGCTGCTGAATGCCATCTATATTGGCATTCTCGCCGGGATAGGCATGCTCTATTTCCAGGATCTGATGCCGGGTCAGGCAGGCTCTGCTACCACCCTTTATACTAATACCACCCGCGTGGGCTGGATTATCGCTGGCTCAATGGCCGGTGTCGTTGCCGAAATCTGGAACTATCACACGGTGTTCTGGATAGCGCTGGTGATGTGTACGCTGACGATCGGCTGCCTGGCGAGGATTAAAGACGTTTAAGGCGCAGTGAGCGCTTCCAGCTCAAGAAGATACGTCATCGCCTGCCCTCGCGTGCTGCCGCACATTTCGGCAGCAGGCTGAAGCCCGGAGCAGACTTTCGGGCGCAACGGTGAACCGAAGATCATGCACAGGTTAGTTTCCGAGAGCTGGACGCAGCGGGTATTGGCAGGTTTGCCCTCTGGCATTCCTGGAATGGGGCTTGAAATGGACGGTGCAGTACAGCACGCGCCACAATCGGAACGGCAATCCATAAATGCTCTCTTTCGCTGACGATCGCCCGCGCAGTCGGGCATCGCGCGCACAGTAACACCTTTTGCGTATTGATAGCAAAACCCACGAATTCCTCTTGCCTGAAAGGCCGCGCGCGAGTAATTTGGCGCGATATTTTTTACCTCCCGTAAACAGGATTACTGCAATGCCAAGAGCGAACGAAATTAAGAAAGGTATGGTGCTGAATTACAACGGCAAACTGCTGATTGTGAAAGATATCGACATTCAGGCCCCGAGCGCCCGTGGTGCAGCAACGCTGTACAAAATGCGTTTCGCCGATGTGCGCACCGGCCTGAAAGTGGAAGAACGCTTTAAAGGTGACGATATCGTCGATACCGTGACCCTGACCCGTCGCTATGTTGATTTCTCCTACATCGACGGCAACGAATACGTGTTCATGGACAAAGAAGATTACACCCCGTACATCTTCACCAAAGATCAGATTGAAGAAGAGCTGCTGTTCATCCCTGAAGGCGGCATGCCTGACATGCAGGTCCTGACCTGGGACGGCGTGCTGCTGGCGCTGGAACTGCCTCAGACCGTCGATCTGGAAATCGTTGAAACCGCACCAGGTATCAAAGGCGCATCAGCAAGTGCCCGCAACAAACCGGCTACCCTGACGACCGGCCTGGTTGTGCAGGTGCCGGAATACCTCTCCGCTGGGGAAAAAATCCGCATCCATATCGAAGAAAAACGCTATATGGGTCGCGCTGACTGATTGCGGCGTTTGTCGGGTGGCGGCTTCGCCTTACCCGACCTACAAAAACACAAAAACCGGCTCTCAGGCCGGTTTTTTTGTAGGCCCAGTAAGCGTAGCGCCACCGGGCAACAGAGCTTACAGAAGCTCCGGATACTTCATCATCTTCAGCGTCAGTTCAACGCCGCGCACTTCCGCCATCCCTTTAAGACGGCCAATCGCCGAATAGCCCGGGTTGGTTTTCTTACGCAGATCGTCCAGCATCTGGTGACCGTGATCCGGACGGAACGGAATAGGACGCGCATCGCCCGCCTGCTTACGACGCGCCTCTTCCGCCAGAATGGCATCTACCACCGCCACCATATTCACATCGCCGCCCAGGTGCGCCGCCTCGTGGAAGGTTTTTGGATTCTCTTCGCGGCAGGTCGCACGCAGATGCGTGAAGTGGATACGATCGCCGAAGGTTTCAATCATCCGCACCAGGTCGTTATCCGCACGCACGCCGTAGGAGCCGGTACACATGGTAAAGCCGTTATAGATGCTGTTTACCGTCTCTTTCAGCCACTGCATATCTTCAAGAGTGGAAACGATACGCGGCAGGCCGAGGATAGGACGTGGAGGATCGTCCGGGTGCACGGCGAGGCGAACCCCTACCTCTTCAGCAACCGGCACAATAGCGCGCAGGAAATACGCCATGTTTTCACGCAGCTGGTGCTTATCAATATCGCCGTATTCCGCCAGGCGCGCGCGGAACTGATCCAGGGTATACCCCTCTTCAGCCCCCGGCAGGCCCGCAATAATATTACGGGTCAGCTTTTCGATGTCTGCGTCACTGGCGGCGTTAAACCACGCGAGCGCCTGCTGTTGCTCTTCCGCGGCGTAATCCGCTTCGGCGCCAGGGCGTTTCAGAATGTGCAGTTCGAATGCCGCAAAGGCTATCTGATCGAAACGCAGCGCTTTCGAGCCGTCCGGCATCTGATATTCAAGGTCGGTTCGCGTCCAGTCGAGGATGGGCATGAAGTTATAGCAGACCGTATCAATGCCGCAGGTCGCCAGGTTGCGAATGCTCTGCTGATAGTTAGCAATCCAGGTCTGGTATTCCCCTGAATGGGTTTTGATGTCTTCGTGAACCGGGATGCTTTCCACCACAGACCAGGTTAACCCCTTCTCCGCCAGCAGCGCCTGACGCTGTTGAATTTCTTCAACCGGCCAAACCTGACCGTTAGGAATATGATGCAGCGCCGTGACGACACCCGTTGCGCCAGCCTGGCGCACATCATCAAGAGAAACCGGATCGTTCGGCCCGTACCAACGCCAGGTTTGTTCCATTGCCTCACCCTCTTAAGTTGTTATACCAATATGTGTTACCGCAATGACGACTACCATACATGTTTACCGCTAAGGGTCAACATACCGCCACACATTGATTGATCAAACTCACATAACGGGGATATTTACGGCTCACCAATTTTATTTGCTGTCATATAACTTTACACTGGCATTGTTAATTAATGGTTAATCAGGTGTGTATCTCATGAAGACAATTGCCTCCACCGCCCTTCCAGCCCAGATTCAGCAACCTCGCTACGATCGCGCGCAATTACGCTCCCGCATCGTCCATTTTGGCTTTGGCGCGTTTCACCGTGCGCACCAGGCATTGTTAACAAATCGGGTGCTGAATGAAAAAGGCGGCGACTGGGGTATTTGTGAGATTAGCCTCTTCAGCGGCGACGTGCTGATGAGCCAGCTGCGCGCGCAGGATCACCTGTTCACCGTGCTGGAGAAAGGTGCTGAAGGCAATGAGGCGATTATCGTCGGTGCCGTTCATGAATGCCTGAACGCAAAGCTGGACTCCCTGCCCGCCATTATTGAGAAATTTTGCGAGCCTCAGGTCGCTATTGTGTCGCTCACCATCACGGAGAAAGGCTACTGTATTGACCCCGCCACCGGAAAACTCGATCTGCACAACGCCCGGATAATCCATGACCTTGAAAACCCCTCAGCGCCGCATTCCGCCCCCGGGATCCTGGTCGAAGCGCTTCACCGCCGCCGCGAGCGCGGCTTGCCTGCGTTTACCGTGCTTTCCTGCGACAATATCCCTGATAACGGGCACGTGGTGAAAAACGCGGTGCTGGGCATGGCGCAAAAGCGTTCCGCGGCGCTGTGTGAATGGATTGATAGCCACGTGAGCTTCCCCGGAACGATGGTCGACAGAATTGTTCCCGCCGCGACGGAAGCCTCACTGGCAGAAATCACCGACGCGCTCGGCGTTGAAGATCCCTGCGCCATCAGCTGTGAACCGTTTATTCAGTGGGTGGTGGAAGATAATTTTGTTGCCGGCCGTCCGGAGTGGGAAGTCGCGGGTGTCCAGATGGTGCAGGATGTTCTGCCCTGGGAGCAGATGAAATTGCGCATGCTCAACGGCAGCCACTCTTTCCTGGCATATCTGGGGTATCTCGCGGGCTATGCCCATATTAATGAATGCATGGAGGACGCTGCGTTCCGTGAAGCTGCCCGTCGGCTCATGCTTGACGAGCAGGCGCCCACATTACGCATTAAGGATGTCGACCTCACCGCCTACGCCGATAGCCTGCTGGAGCGCTTTGCCAACCCGGCCCTCCAGCATCGGACCTGGCAAATCGCAATGGACGGTAGCCAGAAGCTTCCACAAAGAATGCTGGACGGGATCCGCGTTCATCTTGAGCGAAAAACACCGTGGTCGCTGCTGGCCCTGGGCGTGGCCGGCTGGATCCGCTATGTCAGCGGTACTGACGACCGTGGCAACGCGATTGATGTTCGCGATCCCCTCAGCGATAAAATTCGCACGATTGTCAATGCCAGCAGCGACGCCGACCGCGTTAACGCCCTGCTGGGGCTGAGCGAGGTCTTTGGTCACGATCTCGCGCAAAACAGCGTGTTTGTGGAGG
This sequence comes from Enterobacter asburiae, assembly GCF_008080435.1. Lineage (GTDB taxonomy): Bacteria > Pseudomonadota > Gammaproteobacteria > Enterobacterales > Enterobacteriaceae > Enterobacter > Enterobacter asburiae_C. The sequence goes on from NZ_VRKN01000002.1 coordinate 226,734, forward strand.
CTGTCAGCCAGGCTTATCAGCGCATCACCCGCCACGGCGCACGTCAGGCTGTTATCGAAACGTTAAATATTTAACGATTATTGCGCTTAACGCGAACGGATGAGATCTCCGTTCGCCCTTCCCCTTCTCACAGGGCACGTTTTTCGCCAGGATAGAGAGAATAGTGTTATAGCATCACAATTCTCATCTGGAGTGCACGTGACCAAAACCAACCTCATCACCGGTTTTCTCGGCAGCGGTAAAACCACCTCTATTCTCCACCTGCTGGCAAATAAAGATCCGGCCGAGAAATGGGCCGTGCTGGTCAATGAATTTGGCGAGGTGGGCATTGACGGCGCGTTGCTGTCATCCAGCGGCGCGATGATTAAAGAGATCCCCGGTGGGTGCATGTGCTGCGTAAATGGCCTGCCGATGCAGGTGGGGCTCAATACCCTGCTCCGTCAGGGCAAACCCGACCGCCTGCTGATTGAACCCACCGGGCTGGGTCACCCGAAGCAGATCCTCGATTTACTGACCGCCCCGGTTTACGAGCCGTGGATCGATCTACGCGCCACCCTGTGCCTGCTCGATCCGCGTCAGCTTCTGGATGACAAGGCGGTGGCCAATGAGAACTTCCGCGATCAGCTCGCCTCGGCTGACGTTATTGTCGCGAATAAAGCAGATCGCGCCACGGCTGAAAGCCAGGCCGCGCTGGATGCGTGGTGGCAACATTTCGGCGGCAATCGCACACGGGTGCAGACCACCCAGGGGAATATTGATAGCGCCCTGCTTGATCTTCCTCGTCTGAACCTGGCTGAACTTCCGGCCAGTGCGGAACATGCTCATCGCCATCCGGTGAAACAGGGTTTAGCTGCCCTCAGCCTGCCAGAACACCAGCGCTGGCGTCGTAATCTGAACAGCGGTCAGGGATATCAGGCCTGCGGTTGGATTTTTGATGCTGAAACCGTTTTCGACACCATCGGGATCCTGGAGTGGGCCCGGCTGGCTCCCGTCGATCGCGTGAAAGGGATCATGCGCACGCCAGACGGGCTGGTGCGGATCAACCGTCAGGGCGACGATTTCTTTATTGAAACGCAAAATGTGGCGCCGCCTGACAGCCGTATAGAGTTAATTAGTGCGGTTAACGCCGACTGGAATGCCCTCCAGGCCAGCCTGTTGAGGATTCGTTTAAGTTCGGGCGGCTAACGTTGCCCCAGTTTTCACTCTATGCAGAACGTTATGACAACTCGTTTTCCCCTGATATTACTGCTTAATGTCGCCGGTCTGGCGCTTTTCTTCTCCTGGTATATCCCGGCGGATCATGGTTTCTGGTTCCCGCTGGATTCTGCCATTTTTCACTTCTTCAACCAGGAACTGGTGAAGAGCAACGCGTTCCTGTGGCTGGTGGCAATTACCAACAACCGCGCCTTCGACGGCTTCTCGCTGCTGGCCATGGGCTGCCTGATGCTCTCTTTCTGGCTGAAAGAGGATAAAGCCGGGCGTCGGCGTATTCTCATTATCGGTCTGGTGATGCTGCTGTTTGCCGTCGTCATTAACCAGCTGGCAACCGCGATTATTCCGGTTAAGCGTTCAAGCCCAACGCTATTCTTCACCGATATTTATCGCGTCAGTGAACTGCTGCATATTCCAACAAAAGATGCGTCGAAGGACAGTTTCCCCGGCGATCACGGCATGATGCTGCTTATTTTTTCCGCAATTATGCTTCGCTATTTCGGCAGAAAAGCCTTTGCCATAGCCCTGATTATTTTTGTGGTTTTTGCCTTCCCGCGCGTAATGATTGGCGCTCACTGGTTCACCGATATTGCCGTCGGTTCGCTCTCCGTAGCGCTGATTGCGCTGCCGTGGTGTTTGATAACCCCGCTGAGCGACAGGATAATAGCGCTGTTCGATCGCTATCTTCCCGGTAAACCGCAACAACAATTAAACAAATAACTAACCTAAATTAACGTGGTCTATCAGGGATCGACATGATCCCTGATAGCGTTCTCGCCGCGATCTTTCCCGATTGTCATATTCTCGTCATCATATTCATGATAAAAATGAAGCAATTGCATACTGGCGCAGCGGATCCGTCGCTATTTTGAGCAATTCTATGTTTTTACTTTCTGTATCACATTTTCTTATAAAAAAAAGGCTTTTTTTACTCGCAATACCCCTGGCAATCGGTTAATCTCGAACTCGTTTTGCCCCATAGAGATAATTATTTCCTTGGTGAATAATTTTGTGCGCTGTGCCACAAATGTGACCAGAAAGAATTGTCTCAATGTGAACAGATAATTAGTCTCGTCACGTTTGGCATTTTTATAACGATATTTGTCGTTAAGGACTTCAAGGGATAATAAACAAAATGGTCAAATCTCAACCGTTTCTGAGATATATCTTACGGGGGATCCCGGCGATAGCAGTCGCGGTACTGTTGTCTGCATGTAGTACATCGAACACCGCAAAGAATATGCATCCTGAGACGCGTGTTGTGGGAATGGAAGATTCCTCGTCACTGCAAGCCTCTCAGGATGAATTTGAAAATATGGTACGTAATCTGGACGTGAAGTCCCGTATTATGGACCAGTATGCTGACTGGAAAGGCGTGCGCTATCGTCTTGGCGGCAGCACAAAAACAGGTATTGATTGTTCCGGTTTTGTACAGCGTACGTTCCGTGAGCAATTTGGGTTAGATCTTCCGCGTTCGACCTATGAACAGCAGGAGATGGGCAAGTCGATTTCACGTACCAAACTGCGCACCGGTGATTTAGTCCTGTTCCGTGCCGGTTCAACAGGTCGACATGTTGGCATCTACATTGGTAATGACCAGTTTGTACATGCCTCCACCAGCAGCGGTGTGACCATTTCCAGCATGAATGAACCATACTGGAAGAAGCGCTACAACGAAGCACGCCGCGTATTGACCCGCAGTTAATATGACAATTGTATCGTTGGTTATCCCTTGGCTGACGATATGATGAAAAAAAGCACTGCTCAGGCAGTGTTTTTTTTTGCCCGTTACACTGAATACATCCAGCGGCATTTCAGGAATCACGACGTCTATGTTCACCCGCTACTTCTCCAGCAATCGCAAGATATTGATCCTCAGCATCATCACAGGCCTGATCGCCGCCCTGCTCCTGGGTTCGTTGCAATTTTTCTGGAGCTACCACAAGCGGGAAGTCAAATTTGACACCCTGATCCACGATGTGAGCATCTATATGGAGAGCTATTTCGATGAGTTAAAAAACGCTGTCGACACCCTCCAGCCGCTCACGTTAAACAACTGCCACGACGTCAATCAGGAGCTCACCTCGCGCGCGGCCTTTAGCATTAACGTTCGCGCATTCCTGCTGGTCAGAGACAAAATGGCGTTCTGTTCTTCTGCCACAGGCCCGATGAATTTCCCGATGGAGGAGCTGATACCCGAGCTGCACATCGATAAGCAGATCGATATGGCGTTGCTTCCCGGCACCCCGATGTTGCCCAATAAGCCTGCGATTGCCATCTGGTACCGTAACCCCTTAGTGAAGGACGGTGGCGTGTTCACCTCGGTGAATCTCAATCTGACGCCTTACCTGCTCTACACCGCGCGCCAGGACGAATTCACGGGTATAGCCATCATCATTGGCGATAATGCACTGTCAACGCGGTCCAGCACGCTGGTCAACGCGCATGATCTACATGAAATCCCGGTCCGTATCGCGACGCTGAAAGACGTCCCCCTGACCATAAACCTGTATGCGGACGCATGGACCAGCGATGAAATTCTCTACGCCCTGTTCTTCGGGCTGGTATGCGGCATTTGTGCCGGATCGCTCAACTACTATATTCTCAGCATTCGGCTCAATCCGGGTAAAGAGATTTTAAGCGCCATTAAGCGCGGCCAGTTTTACGTGGTTTATCAGCCCGTCGTTGATGCAAAATCGCTCAAAATGACCGGGCTTGAAGTGCTGATGCGCTGGAAACACCCGACAATGGGGGAAATTCCGCCGGACGCGTTTATCAACTTTGCCGAAGCGCAGAAGCTGATTGTCCCGCTGACGCTGCATCTCTTTGACCTTATCATTCACGATGCCCCCGTGTTACAAACCCTGTTACCCCCGGGAGCAAAGGTGGGTATTAACATTGCGCCGGGGCATCTGCATGCGGAAAGCTTCAAAGACGATATGCGCACCTTCAAAGCGTTACTGCCGCCGGATTACTTCCAGATCGTGCTGGAAATTACCGAACGCGACATGCTGAATCATCGGGAAGCTAATAGTCTCTTCGAATGGCTGCATAACGAAGGGTTTGAAATAGCCATTGATGATTTTGGCACCGGCCACAGCGCGCTGATTTATCTTGAACATTTCACCATGGACTACCTCAAAATCGACCGAGGTTTTGTCAATGCGATAGGTACTGAGACCGTGACGTCGCCGGTGCTGGATGCCGTCCTGACGCTGGCAAGACGATTGAGTATGTTGACCGTCGCCGAAGGGGTGGAAACGCCGGAACAGGCCGCCTGGCTACGCGAACACGGCGTTAATTTCCTGCAGGGATACTGGATTAGCCGCCCGATGCCGCTGGCGCAGTTCCGCGAATGGCGGCCTGATATTTCGCCCGAGGATGATTGATTTCACATTGCCCGTGACGTCACTTATTATTCAGCTGAACCGAGCCGGTCTGTAAAAAAGGGAGCCGCCGCGAGATGCTTATGCGCTTCATGTTGCTGATGTTGGCATTAACGAGCCTGTCCAGCCAGGCGCAAGCCATCAAAGAAAATATCGCCTTCGCGGTGATTGGCGAGCCGAAATATGCGGTCAATTTTACGCACTTCGATTACGTTAACCCTGCCGCGCCGAAGGGCGGAAAGGTCACACTTTCCGCCACAGGGACATTCGATAACTTCAACCGCTTCGCCCTGCGCGGCGTGGCGGCCGCGCGGACGGAATCACTTTACGATACGCTCTTTGTCACGTCTGATGATGAACCCGGCAGCTACTATCCGCTGATTGCCGATAACGTGCGTTACGCCGATAACTTCGCCTGGGCGGAAATCTCGCTGAACCCACGGGCACGTTTTCATGACGGTACGCCGGTTAAGGCCAGCGATGTCGCGTTCACCTTCCATAAATTCATGACCGAAGGCGTCCCCCAGTTCCGCATCGTGTATAAAGGCGCATCCGTCAGAGCCATTGCGCCGCTCACCGTGCGCATCGAGCTGAGCGAACCGAACAAAGAGAATATGCTCAGCCTGTTCTCGCTGCCGGTTATGCCGGAATCGTTCTGGAAGAATCATAAGCTAAGCGACCCGCTCTCGACGCCACCGCTGGCAGGCGGCCCATACCGCATTACCGACTGGCGCATGGGGCAGTATGTGGTCTATTCCCGCGTCAAAGACTACTGGGCGGCTAACCTGCCGGTAAACCGCGGGCGCTGGAATTTCGACACCCTTCGCTATGATTACTACCTCGACGATAACGTGGCGTTTGAAGCGTTCAAAGCCGGCGCCTTCGATTTACGCGTAGAGAGCAGCGCCAAAAACTGGGCGACCCGCTATATCGGTAAAAATTTCGCAAAAGGCTATATCGTCAAAGACGAGCACAAAAATGAGTCTGCCCAGGACACCCGCTGGCTGGCGTTTAATATTCAGCGTCCGGTATTTAATGACCGCCGGGTGCGGGAAGCAATATCTCTGGCCTTTGATTTTGAATGGATGAACAAAGCGCTGTTTTACGAGGCTTACAGCCGCGCCAACAGCTATTTTCAGAATACCGAGTACGCCGCGCGTGATTATCCGAAAGCCGACGAGCTGGTTCTGCTCGCGCCGCTAAAAGCGGAGCTTCCGCTGCAAGTGTTCACCACCGTGTTTCAGCCGCCCGCGTCGAACGGTGACGGTTACGACCGCGACAACCTGCTCAAAGCCAGCAAACTGCTGGATGACGCGGGCTGGCACCTGAAAAATCAAAAGCGTGTGGATGCCAAAACGGGTAAACCTCTCAGCTTTGAGCTGCTGCTCTCGTCCGGGGGCAACGATCAGTGGGTACTGCCGTTTAAGCATAACCTTGAGCGGCTGGGCGTGACCATGAACATTCGCCAGGTCGATAACGCGCAGATCACCAGCCGCATGCGCAGCCGTGATTACGACATGATGCAGCGCCTGTGGCCCGCGCAGCCGTGGCCGAGCTCCGACCTGCAAATCTCCTGGGCTTCCAGCTACATTGACTCCTCGTACAATGCGCCAGGGGTAAAAAGCCCGGCAATTGACGTGCTGATTGCGAAAATAGTGGCGGCGCAGGGGGATAAAGAAAAGCTCCTGCCGCTCGGGCGCGCCCTCGACAGGGTCTTAACCTGGAACTACTACATGCTGCCGATGTGGTATATGGGCGAAGATCGCCTTGCGCGCTGGGACAAGTTCTCCGTGCCTGCCGTGCGCCCTGTCTATTCCCTGGGCTTTGATACCTGGTGGTATGACGTTAACAAAGCCGCCAGACTTCCCGCTGAGCGGCGATAAGGAATCATCATGGGCGCCTATCTTATCCGTCGTCTTCTGCTGGTCATCCCCACCCTGTGGGCCATCATCACGATTAACTTTTTTATCGTGCAAATCGCCCCCGGGGGGCCGGTCGATCAGGCGATTGCCGCCATTGAATTTGGCAACAGCGGCGGCATGCCCGGCGGCGGCGGTGAAGGGATGGGCGCGAGCCATGCGCGAACCGGCGTAGGGAATATCAGCGAAAGCCATTATCGCGGCGGGCGCGGGCTGGATCCGGAAGTGATCGCCGAGATCACCCACCGCTACGGCTTTGACAAACCGATTCACGAGCGCTATTTCAAAATGCTCTGGGATTACATCCGCTTTGATTTTGGCGACAGCCTGTTTCGCAGTGCCTCAGTGTTAACCTTGATCAAGCAAAGCCTGCCGGTTTCGATAACGCTGGGGCTGTGGGGAACGCTGATTATCTATCTGGTCTCTATACCGCTCGGGATCCGCAAAGCGGTGTATAACGGCAGCCGCTTCGATATCTGGAGCAGCACGTTCATCATCATCGGCTATGCCATCCCGGCGTTTCTGTTTGCCGTCCTGCTGATTGTCTTTTTTGCCGGGGGAAGTTATTTCGACCTCTTCCCGCTGCGAGGACTGGTCTCCGCCGATTTCAGTTCCCTGCCGTGGTATCAGAAAATCACTGACTATCTCTGGCATATCACGCTGCCGGTGCTGGCCACGGTCATTGGCGGGTTTGCGGCCCTGACCATGTTGACCAAAAACGCCTTTCTCGATGAAATTCGTAAACAGTACGTCGTTACTGCCCGCGCCAAGGGCGTGAGCGAGAAGCAGATCATGTGGAAACACGTGTTCCGCAACGCCATGCTGCTGGTGATCGCGGGGTTTCCGGCCACGTTCATCGGCATGTTTTTTACCGGCTCGCTGCTGATAGAAGTGATGTTCTCGCTCAACGGTCTGGGGCTGCTGGGCTATGAGGCTACCGTGTCGCGCGATTATCCGGTGATGTTTGGCACACTCTATATTTTCACCCTGATTGGCCTGCTGCTGAATATCATCAGTGATATCAGCTATACGCTGGTCGATCCCCGAATCGATTTTGAGGGCCGCTGATGCCGCATTTAAGCCCCGTCAACCAGGCCCGCTGGGCCCGTTTTCGCCACAATCGCCGCGGCTACTGGTCGCTGTGGATTTTTGCCGTGCTGTTTGCCTTAAGCATGTGTTCGGAGCTGATCGCCAACGACAAACCGCTGCTGGTGCATTTTAACGACCGCTGGTACGTGCCGGTTATCGCCAATTACAGCGAAAGCGACTTTGGCGGCCCGTTTGCGACACCGGCGGAATATCAGGATCCGTGGCTTCGCCAGCAGATTGAGCAGCACGGCTGGGCGCTCTGGGCACCGGTACGCTTTGGCGCAAACAGCATTAACTTTGCCACCACGACCCCCTTCCCTTCCCCGCCCTCCGCGCAAAACTGGCTGGGAACGGATGCTAACGGCGGCGACGTGCTGGCGCGCATCCTTTATGGCACGCGAATTTCTCTTCTCTTTGGGCTGATGCTGACGATCTTCTCAAGCGTAATGGGCGTCGTGGCGGGTGCCGTTCAGGGTTACTACGGCGGGAAAATTGACCTGTGGGGCCAGCGGGTTATTGAAGTCTGGTCAGGCATGCCAACGCTGTTTCTGATCATCCTGCTTTCCAGCGTGGTGCAGCCTGGCTTCTGGTGGCTGTTAGGCATCACCGTCCTGTTCGGCTGGATGGCGCTGGTGGGCGTGGTGCGGGCGGAGTTCCTGCGCACCCGCAATTTCGACTATATTCGCGCCGCGCAGGCGCTTGGCGTGAGCGACCGCGGGATCATCTTCCGCCATATGCTGCCCAACGCGGTAGTGGCAACGCTCACCTTCCTGCCGTTTATTCTGTGTAGCTCCATCACCACCCTCACCTCACTGGATTTTCTCGGTTTCGGGCTACCGCTGGGTTCCCCGTCGCTCGGCGAACTGCTGCTGCAGGGCAAAAACAACCTGCAGGCGCCGTGGTTAGGCATCGCCGCCTTTCTTTCCGTGGCCGTGCTGCTTTCGCTGCTGATTTTTATTGGCGAAGCCGTGCGCGATGCCTTCGATCCGAACAAGGCGGTATAAAATGACCCAGCCCCTTCTCAGTATTGATAACCTGTCGATTGCTTTTTCAACGCAGGGCGAGACGCGTACCGTGGTCACCGACCTGTCGCTGCAGATCCAGCCTGGGGAAACGCTGGCCCTGGTGGGTGAGTCGGGGTCAGGCAAGAGCGTTTCGGCACTCTCGATCCTGCGGCTGCTGCCTTCTCCACCGGTGAGCTACCCGCAAGGGGATATTTTGTTTCACGGCAGTTCGCTGCTGCATGCCGACGAACATACCCTGCGCGGCATTCGCGGCAACAAAATCGCCATGATCTTCCAGGAGCCCATGGTTTCCCTCAACCCGCTGCACAGTCTGGAAAAACAGCTCTATGAAGTGCTCTCCCTGCACCGGGGGATGCGCAAAGAGGCGGCGCGGGGAGAAATTCTGGATTGTCTTGAACGGACAGGCATACGCAATGCGGCCAAACGGCTGAATGATTTTCCGCACCAGCTCTCCGGCGGCGAACGCCAGCGCGTGATGATTGCCATGGCCCTGCTCACGCGCCCCGAACTGTTGATTGCCGACGAACCTACAACGGCGCTGGACGTGACGGTACAGGCACAAATATTGACGCTGCTGCGGGAACTGCGTGACGAGCTGAACATGAGCCTGCTGTTTATCACGCATAACCTGAGCATTGTGAGAAAGCTGGCCGACAGCGTCGCGGTGATGCAAAACGGACGGTGTGTTGAACAGAATACCGCGTCCACGCTGCTGAGCGCGCCGCAGCACCCCTATACGCAGCGTTTGCTCGACAGCGAACCCTCCGGCGACCCGGTTCCCCTCACGGCTGACAGCACACCACTGCTGCGCGTTGAGGATCTGTCCGTCTCGTTCCCGATCCGCAAAGGTATTCTGCGACGCATTGTCGATCAGAATCCCGTGCTGAAAAACATCCGCTTCTCGCTGCGCCCGGGAGAATCCCTGGGGCTGGTGGGCGAATCCGGTTCGGGTAAAAGCACTACCGGTCTGGCGCTGCTGCGCTTAATTGCCTCGCAGGGCGAGATCCTCTTTGACAATATGCCGCTGCACCGCTGGAACCGTCGTCAGATGCTGCCCGTGCGGCCCCGCATGCAGGTGGTGTTTCAGGATCCCAACTCCTCGCTTAACCCACGGCTCAGCGTGCTACAGATTATCGAAGAGGGTCTGCGCGTGCATCAGCCCGGCCTGAGCGCTCAGCAACGCGAGCAGGAGGTCATACGGGTGATGGCCGAAGTGGGCTTAGATGCCGGGACGCGTCACCGCTATCCGGCTGAATTCTCCGGCGGGCAGCGCCAGCGTATCGCGATTGCCCGCGCGCTGATCCTGAAACCGGAGCTGATTATTCTGGATGAACCGACGTCGTCGCTGGACAGAACCGTTCAGGCGCAGATCCTGGCGCTACTGAAAGGGCTTCAGGAAAAGCACCGGCTGGCCTATATCTTTATCAGCCATGATCTACAGGTGGTGCGGGCGTTATGCCATCAGGTGATTGTGTTGCGACAGGGAGAAGTGGTCGAGCAAGGTGAGTGCCAGCGCGTATTTAGCGCGCCAACGCAGCGCTACACGCGCCAGCTGTTGTCGGCAGACTAGCGGTCAGAACGGGTACTGGCCGGAGAAAGGCTCAGCAATGGCAACGCCAAAATTCTTCAGACGGCAGGTGGCGGCAAATTCGTCCTGGCTTTTCACAAACAGGCACGGCTCACCTTCGCACTCCAGCACGGAGCTGTCCAATTCGATATCCGTCAGGGCCTGACTGAGACGCTCCATCACCCGCCATGCATTTTCGTCGCTTGGGCTCAACAGCTTGAGTGCTACCAGGCAGTTTTCACAGCCCGCGACGTTTTGCGGAATCGGTTCAACTTTCGAACCTGCAAAACCCGCAGACCAGCGATAGCTCTGAGGCAAGCGATGGACAATGGAGAGTTGTAATGTATTCACGTTCGTTCCCCGGAAGCAAAATTTACTTCACAATTTATTTACATTTATAGTAACACATGATTGCGAACCTGCATTAATTAGCGGTTTTTATAGGCGTTACAGGCTCGCGTGGGCGCTATATGTACCCGTTTCTGCGATCTAACTCAACCTTTTTAAATACAATGATGTGACTTTTTACATAAATAGATTTTACATAAAATAAACAAACACGGCATAAACGAACGGGGGTTTGGTTGATATGCATCAACAAAAAAGGCCCTGCCGGGCCTTCTCTGTGTTCTAGTGGGCCGCTTTTCGCGGTCGACTGGCGTAAAGATAGAAGAGTATGGAGCTGGTTGCGCAAAAAGCCATCGCCCACAGCATGGGCCATGCCGTCATAAAGGTGGCCATCGAAAGCAACGCTCCAACAATAGCGCCGATGCCGAAGCGGAACGTCCCCGCCAGGGAAGATGCGGTGCCCGCCATATGCGGAAACTCATCCAGGATCACCGCCATCGCATTAGATGACACCATCGACACGCAGCCGACGAAGGCCGCCACGCCGACCACCAGCGCCCAGAAGCCCACGCCCAGAAACGCGCTCACCACCAGCCAGATAGCCATCACAAACTGGATCCACAGCCCGGCGCGGAACATGTTCAGCGCCCCCACCCGCCGGACAAAACGGCTATTGATGATGGTCATGATAAACAGGAAGACGATGTTAAGCGCAAAGTAATAGCCGAAGTGCTGCGGCGAAACGTGGTTCAGTTCGATGTAGACAAACGGTCCGGCGCTCAGGAAGGAGAACATCCCGGCGAAGCTGAACCCACTTGCCAGCATATAGCTCAGCACGCGCTTGTGGCGAAACAGCGAGGCAAAGTTGCCTATTGTGGTTCGGATGTGGAATTTCTGGCGACGCTCTACGGGAAGCGTCTCATCAATAAAGAAGAAGATCATCGCGGAGGCCAGCAGCGCGGCCAGGGCCAGGATCCAGAAAATCACATGCCAGCTAAACCACACCAGCACCGCACCACCGGCCATAGGGGCCACCAGCGGCGCAATCGTCGTCACCAGCATCACGAACGACATCATGCGGGAGAACTCTTCCTTCGGGTAGATATCGCGCATCAGGGCGTTAATCACCACGCTTGCCGCTGCTGCCGCCAGACCGTGGAAGAAGCGCATGACAATCAGATGATCGATGGTCTGCGCCAGCGCACAGGCCACCGCTGCGGCCGCAAAGACCAGCGTCCCGCCCAGAATGACAGGCTTGCGTCCAAGGCTGTCCGCCATTGGGCCATAAAACAGCTGGCCGAGGGCAAAACCGAGAATATAGGTGCTGAGCGTCATCTGCGCACTGCCTGCTGGTACGCCAAACTGCGCAGAAATCACCGGCAGCGCAGGCAGGTACATATCAATAGACAGCGGCATCAGCATGGCCAGCAAGCCAAGAATGAAGACGATTTTGAACGACGAGTGTGGCCTGGTGGTCACAGAGCTCTCCTGAAATTAGTGCGAAGGCAGACCGACGCTGGCGATCTCTTCTTCCGTTAACGGGCGATATTCGCCAGGCGCCAGGTCGGGATCGAGTTCAATCTCACCAATCCGCTCACGATGCAGGCCGACAACGTGGTTCCCCACCGCGGCAAACATACGTTTCACCTGATGGTAGCGCCCTTCGCTGATGGTCAGACGGACTTCGGTCGGCGTGATCACCTCAAGCACGGCGGGTTTGGTCAGATCTTTTTCATTATGCAGCTGAACGCCTTTCGTGAATTGCTCCGCCGTGTCATCCGACACCGGAGACTCCAGCGTGACCAGATAGGTTTTCTCGCAGTGGTGACGCGGGGAAGTAATGCGATGCGACCACTGCCCGTCGTCGGTCATCAGCACCAGACCCGTGGTGTCGATGTCGAGGCGGCCTGCGGCGTGCAGCTTGTGCGCCACCGGTTCGTCGAGGAAATAGAGCACCGTCGGGTGATCCGGATCGTCCGTTGAGCAGACGTAGCCTTCCGGCTTATTGAGCATGAAGTAGCGCGGACCGTGCTGCTGGGTCAGCGGATTGCCGTCATACTTCACCTGATGCTCAGGCTGAAGTTTGAAAGCCGTGTCTTTTACAATGTCGCCATCCACGGTAACGCGGCTGGCGCGAATTTCGCGCCCGGCAATAGCGCGGCTAACGCCGAGTTGCTGAGCGATAAACTTATCAAGTCGCATGAAATCTTTTTAGCCTTAATGGTGCTAGAAGTCGGAAACAGGTCCGAAAAAAGAAGCAGTCTGGAACGGTTCAGTATAATGGTCTGGTTGCGCCACTCAAGGGAAAAAGTTTCGTGGCATACTATGTGCGGAATAACGAAACCGAGACCCCATGACTTTTACACTTCGTCCCTATCAGCAGGAAGCCGTTGACGCCACCCTCGCCTGGTTCCGTAAACATCGCGAGCCGGCGGCGATTGTGCTCCCGACCGGCGCAGGCAAAAGCCTGGTCATCGCCGAACTGGCGCGTCTGGCGCGCGGTCGCGTGCTGGTGCTGGCGCACGTCAAAGAGCTCGTCGCGCAAAACCATGCCAAGTATTGTGCACTTGGGCTGGAAGCCGATATTTTCGCCGCCGGGTTAAAGCGTAAAGAGAGCCACGGCAAAGTGGTCTTTGGCAGCGTGCAGTCGGTGGCGCGCAATCTGGACCTGTTTCGCAGCGAATTTTCGCTGCTGATTGTCGACGAGTGTCATCGCATCAGCGATGACGACGACAGCCAGTATCAGCAAATCCTGGCTCACCTGAAAGCGGTGAACCCTCACCTGCGCCTGCTGGGCCTGACGGCGACCCCGTTTCGTCTGGGGAAAGGCTGGATCTATCGCTACCATTATCACGGCATGGTGCGCGGCGATGACAAGGCCCTGTTTAGCGACTGCATTTACGAACTTCCGCTGCGCTACATGATTAAACATGGCTACCTGACGCCGCCTGAACGGCTGGATATGCCGGTGGTGCAGTACGATTTCAGCCGTTTGCAGGCGCAAAGCAACGGATTATTCAGCGAAGCGGATCTCAACCAGGAGCTGAAAAAGCAAAAGCGTATTACGCCGCATATCATCAGCCAGATTGAGGAGTTCGCCGCGACGCGCAAAGGGGTAATGATCTTTGCCGCCACCGTTGAGCACGCGCGAGAAATCACCGGGTTACTGCCCTTCGACGACGCGGCGTTAATCACCGGCGAGACGCCCGGCCCGGAGCGCGACAGCCTGATTGACGCGTTTAAGGCCCAGCAGTTCCGCTATCTGGTTAACGTGTCGGTATTGACCACCGGTTTTGACGCCCCGCACGTCGACCTGATCGCCATTTTGCGCCCGACCGAATCGGTCAGTCTGTACCAGCAAATTGTTGGCCGCGGCTTGCGTCTGGCCCCGGGAAAAACCGACTGCCTGATTCTGGATTATGCCGGTAATCCGCACGATCTCTATACGCCTGAAGTCGGCGCGCCAAAAGGGAAAAGCGACAACGTGCCCGTGCAGGTCTTTTGCCCTGCCTGCGGGTTTGCCAACACCTTCTGGGGAAAAACCACCGCCGACGGTACGCTGATCGAACATTTTGGCCGCCGCTGTCAGGGCTGGTTTGAAGATGATGACGGGCATCGCGAGCAGTGTGATTTCCGCTTCCGGTTCAAAAACTGCCCGCAGTGCAACGCCGAAAACGACATTGCCGCTCGCCGCTGTCGGGAATGCGACACGGTGCTGGTTGACCCGGACGACATGCTGAAAGCGGCGCTAAAGCTGAAAGATGCGCTGGTGCTGCGTTGTTCCGGCATGGCACTGCAGCCCGGCACCGATGAAAAAGGTGAGTGGTTGAAAATCACCTATTACGACGAAGACGGGGCGGACGTCAGCGAACGCTTCCGGGTCCAGACCCCTGCCCAGCGAATGGCCTTCGAACAGCTGTTTATCCGCCCGCACACCCGCACCCCGGGCGTGCCCCTGCGCTGGATAACCGTGGCCGACATCGTGCGCCAGCAGGTGTTATTGCGCCATCCGGATTTTGTCGTCGCCCGTAAGAAAGGCCAGTTCTGGCAGGTGCGTGAGAAACTCTTTGACTACGAAGGTCGCTTCCGTCGCGCCAACGAATTGCGCGGTTAGCGGGACTTTTCATTGATGTGAGGGGCATTTGAGTATAAAATGCCGCCCGCTTCACATCCGTGAGGCAGAACACTCACCTGCTGCTGGGTCGCCTGTAGCAGGGTTTTAAATACAGAGAGAAATCAATGTTCACTATCGAAGCAGAAGTACGTAACGTGCAGGGTAAGGGTGCGAGCCGCCGCCTGCGTAACGCTAACAAGTTCCCGGCTATCGTTTACGGTGGCGAAGCTGCTCCAGTTGCAATCGAACTGGATCACGACAAACTGTGGAACCTGCAGACCAAAGCTGAATTCTACAGCGAAGTTCTGACCATCGTTGTTGGCGGTAAAGAAGAAAAAGTGAAAGTTCAGGCTGTTCAGCGTCACCCGTTCAAGCCAAAACTGTCTCACATCGACTTCGTTCGCGCGTAATCGCAAACTCGTCGAAAAAAAACCCCGCTTCTGCGGGGTTTTTTTATGGCTGTTATTTCCCGCCCGAAGTGCGGCGCTGAAGCTGATCGCGCAGGTTCGGCGGTGTACCTTTAATGGTCAGCGTATCGGTGGCCGGATCCCAGAAGATGCTTTCACCCAGTAACATGGCGTCAAAGTTGATGGTTAACCCACCGCCGCTACCGGCAAACTTGGTTAACTGACGCAGCGTACTGCGATCCGCCGGGAAGCTCTCTTCAAGCTCATAGCCTTTCTCCGCGGCGAATTCCTGGAAGCTGACTTCGCTGACACCCGCCAGCTCTTTTGACAGGGACTCCAGCTCGATCTCTTCCCCTGCCTGCAGCTGTTCGTTGCAGTAGCTGTATACCTGCTGACGCACAGTCTGCCGCTCAGATTTATCGAGTTGCGCTTCTGCGGTGAAGTCGTCAACCGCCTGAAGCAGCCCTTTGTTCTGCGCTTTGGCGTTGAGACCTTCGCTGGCACCAAGGAAGTCCATAAAGAAATCTGCCACTTTGCGGCCCACGCGCCCCTTCAGGAAAGTCAGGTAGCGGGTCGACTCCGGGTTGGTTTCCCACTCGGTCAAATCAATACGCGCCACGATATCCGCATGGTTGATATCCAGATAATGCGTTGAGCTGATATCCAGCTGCTCGTTCACGCGCATGCTGCTTAAGTTATTCAGCACGGTAACCAGCAGATACTCTACCGCCAGATAGCGGTAGTGGCAGAACAGCACGATCCCGCCGTCGGCGAACGGATATTTCGCCAGTTCGTCGCGCAGACGCCCGGTTGCGGCGCGGCTAAACGCCAGAAAATCCTCTTCGCCCTGACGCTGCAGGCGCAGACTATCAGCCAGTTCACTCTCTTCGCTGAACAGACCATAGGCTTTATTTTTGGCGCTGTAGACGCGATGCAGCTCTGCCATCATCTCCACAACGGTCGCCGTGGGTTCCAGTAACGAATCGCGCAGCACCACTTCAAGGGTTTGCTCATCACGCTTGATAAGCTGGTGCAAGGCAATCTGGTTGATTTCCAGACTCATGATAAACTCTCCTTTTAGACCGGGCGGTATTCAACCACCACCAGGACATGTGTGCAACAACAGATAAAAAAGGGGAAAAAAAGCTGTTGCTACGGTAATATGTTGCCCTTTCATCAACAAACTGATTTTGATTTATGCCACAACATTCCCGCTACAGTGATGAACACGTTGAACAACTGCTCAGTGAGCTGGTCAACGTACTGGAAAAACATAAAACGCCGACCGATCTCTCCCTGATGGTTTTGGGAAATATGGTCACCAACCTGATTAACACCAGCGTTGCTCCGGCTCAGCGTCAGGCGATCGCAAAATCCTTCGCCCAGGCTTTACAGTCGTCCGTCAGCAACGACCCGGCCCATTAAGGGATACGAACAACAGTTTATGGTGACGAATCGTCAGCGCTACCGTGAAAAAGTCTCCCAGATGGTCAGCTGGGGGCACTGGTTTGCCCTGTTCAACATTCTGTTGGCGACGGTCATTGGCTGTCGTTATCTGTTTGTCGCAGACTGGCCAACAACGCTAACCGGGCGTATCTACTCCTGGATGAGCGTTGTGGGTCACTTTAGCTTTTTGGTTTTCGCCACCTATCTGCTGATCCTGTTCCCTTTGACGTTTATCGTCATGTCGCAGCGTCTGATGCGGTTCTTGTCCGCCATCCTTGCGACGGTAGGGATGACCCTACTGCTTATCGACAGTGAAGTGTTCACCCGCTTCCACCTGCACCTCAACCCCATCGTCTGGGAACTGGTGATTAACCCCGACCAGAACGAAACGGCCCGTGACTGGCAGCTGATGTTTATCAGCGTCCCGGTGATCCTGTTGATTGAGATGCTGTTTGCCACCTGGAGCTGGCAAAAACTTCGCAGTCTGACCCGGCGACGCCATTATGCGAAGCCCGTCGCCACGCTCTTTTTCGTCTCATTTATCAGTTCGCACATCATGTATATCTGGGCGGATGCGAACTTCTATCGCCCGATTACCATGCAGCGCGCTAACCTGCCGCTCTCATATCCGATGACGGCCCGTCGCTTCCTCGAGAAACACGGCCTGCTTGATGCGCAGGAGTACCAGCGCCGCCTGGTCGAACAGGGTAACCCGGAAGCCGTCAGCGTTCAGTATCCTCTGAGCGACCTGCACTACCGCGATATGGGCCGCGGGCAAAACGTCCTGCTGATCACCGTCGATGGCCTGAACTATTCGCGCTACGAGAAGCAGATGCCCGCGCTGGCCGATTTCGCCAGTAAAAACGTCTCGTTTACTCAGCATATGAGCTCCGGTAACACAACCGATGCGGGCATCTTTGGCCTCTTCTATGGCATTTCAGCCGGCTACATGGACGGCGTACTGTCTACCCGCACGCCAGCGGCGCTGATTACCGGGCTGAATCAGCAAGGCTATCAGTTAGGGTTGTTCTCCTCCGATGGCTTTAACAGCCCGCTCTACCGCCAGGCGCTGCTGTCCGATTTCTCACTGCCGACGGCACAAAATCAGTCCGATGCGCAGACTGCCAGCCAATGGATAAACTGGCTGCATCGCTACGCCCAGGAAGATAACCGCTGGTTCTCATGGGTTGCCTTTAACGGTACAACGCTTGCTGACAGCAATAAGAATGACTTTGCGCGCCGTTACGGCCGCGCGGCTGGCGATGTTGATGCGCAGATAGGCCGCGTGCTTGACGCGCTTCGCGAGTCGGGCAAGCTGGACAACACCGTGGTGATCGTGACCGCGGGTCATGGCGTACCGTTAGGTGATGAGACGAAGAGTATGAGCTGGTCTCGTCCGAATCTGCAGGTTCCGCTGGTGATCCACTGGCCAGGCACGCCGGCGCAGCGCATCAATATGCTCACCGAGCATAAAGATGTGATGACCACCCTGATGCAACGCCTGCTGCACGTCAGCACGCCAGCAAACGAGTATTCTCAGGGGCAGGATCTCTTCAGCGCCGCGCGCCGCCACAACTGGGTTACGGCTGCGGGGAATAATACGCTGGTGGTGACCACGCCGAAGCTGACGCTGGTGCTGAACAGCAACGGGAATTATCAGACGTATAATCTGCAGGGTGAACGGTTGAAAGACCAGAAACCGCAGCTGAGCCTGCTGCTACAGGTCCTGACGGATGAGAAGCGGTTTATCGCTAACTGATTAATAATAAACCAGTTAGCGACGGATTCCCTTGCATTCAAAACGGAATCGAGTAGTATTCTTTTTATGCGTCGGCACGTAGCGCAGCCTGGTAGCGCACCGTCATGGGGTGTCGGGGGTCGGAGGTTCAAATCCTCTCGTGCCGACCAAAATTATTATCAAAACCAGCCTCTTATGGCTGGTTTTTTTATGCCATTTCGTCAGGTGTTTTTCGCAGATAAACCAATGTCGCCAGACAAATCACCGCCCCGGCATAAAACGTATATTGCGCACCAAACGTCTCCCAGATTGCCCCTGCCCCCAGGCTGGCGACTAATAATCCCACGCCGCTGACCAGACTAAAAATACCGTAGGCGGTACCGCGCAGATCCGCAGGCGCAGTTTTCGCAATCATTGCCGCCAGCAGCCCCTGGGTCATGCCCATATGTATCCCCCAAAGCGCAACGCCTAAAATAATGCCTGCCCAGTGGGTGCTCAGCGCCAGCACAATGTCCGCACCTATCAGCACCACCAGCCCCCACTGCAATAATCGGGTGTGGCTCATCACGTCGGATAACTTGCCAAACGGATAGGCAGAGAGGAAATAGAGCAGATTCATGGCAACCATCACCAGCGGGATCAGCGCCAGCGGCACACCCGACTGCTGAGCACGAAGCACAAGAAATGCTTCACTGAAACGTGCGAGCGTGAAGATGGCCCCCAGGCCAATGACCCACCAGCAGCCTTTCCCGAGGCGCCTGAGGTTCTCTTTTTTGATGGGATTCGTTCGTTTATGCTCGACAGGGGTTTTAGGCTCATGCAGGCCGAAGAAAAGCAAGGCAACGGCGAGTACGCCGGGGATCACCGCAATCCAGAAAATAGTACGAAAATCATCATTCCACAAAAGCATTAAGCCTACGGCCAGCAACGGCCCGAGAAATGCGCCGATGGTGTCCATCGACTGACGCAAACCAAAGGCCGCGCCGCGGAGTTCCGGTGGCGTAACGTCCGCGACCAGCGCATCGCGCGGCGCACCACGGATCCCCTTCCCTACCCGATCGATTAAGCGTGCCCCAAGAATCATGCCGGAGGAAGAAGCGATAGCGAACAGCGGTTTACTCAACGCACCAAGACCGTAGCCCAGAACTGCCAGTCCTTTACGTTTGCCCAGATAGTCACTGATTGCGCCGGAAAACACTTTGATAAACAGCGCAGTAGCCTCAGCCAGACCTTCAATCAAACCAATGAAAATCACGCTGGCACCCAGCGTCGTGACCATAAACAACGGCAGCAGGCTGTGAATGATCTCCGAGGAGATATCCATCAGCATACTGACGCCACCCACCACCCAGACTCCTTTCGGGATCCGGCTGAGCGTTGCAAACCGGGATAACATTGCGCATCTCCTGCTTTATGTCGAACAATCTTGTTCGAAACAGAATATCCTGGAAATGCGAATAAAAATCATCAGACATAAAAAAAGCCAGCCCGCAGGCTGGCTTCTTATAGCAGGTGAATGCTTAGTGTTTTTCACGTCCGCCCAGGAAGAAAATGCCCAGCGGGATGGCAAGTAAAACGGTGAACACCAGGCTGTAAACGAAGATCATCGCTGATTGCAGCACATACATGCTGGTGGTCCAGGCGGAGAGAGGAATGTTGTATTGTTCGATGACGCCAACAATGGTGGCCCGCCCGACGCACGCGGCAGCAATCATAAACACGACCAGCAGCGCCAGGAGGAATTTGCGGCCTTCAGGTGTTTTCAGTTTTGCACGAACCATCTCTCTTCCCTTTTACAGATGAATAACATTATATGGGGTCTAAAATAACACGAACTCCCGCCAGACTCCATACCAGTACAAACACCTACGTTAATCATAAATATTAAGTTTATTACGCTGAATATAATGAAAATGTAAGTAAATATCACCAGTCATTCATGTGCGTTATGTTAATCTCTGCAGGAACGTTTTGACATAAAGGAATGACAATGAAAAACGCCCCTAAATTTGCCATCGCCCTCATCGCCGCTGCGTGCGTCAGCAGCAGTGCTTTCGCCAGCGAAACCCCAAAAGAGCAGCCGCTGGAAAAAGTTGCTCCGTATCCGCAAGCGGAAAAAGGGATGAAGCGTCAGGTGATCCAGCTGCCGGCACAGCAGGATGAAGCGAACTTCAAAGTAGAACTGTTAATTGGCAAGACGCTGGAAGTGGACTGCAACCAGCACCGTCTGGGCGGTCAGCTGGAAAGCAAAACGCTGGAAGGCTGGGGTTACGACTATTACGTCTTTGACAAAGTGACCTCTCCGGTCTCCACCATGATGGCCTGCCCGGATGGCAAGAAAGAGAAGAAATTTGTGACGGCGTATCTGGGCGACAACAGTCTGCTGCGCTACAACAGCAAGTTGCCGATCGTGGTCTATACGCCTGAAAACGTGGAAGTGAAGTATCGCGTGTGGAAGGCAGATGAGACTGTCGGACAAGCGGTAGTACGTTAAGGATAAGTCGGGTGGCGGCTTCGCCTTACCCGACCCGGAAAGGGTGCGCTCTGGTGCCCTCACCCCACCCCTCTCCCACAGGGAGAGGGAGAAAACACTAAAAACGGTAACGGATGTTACCGTTTTGCTTTTACCTTACAGCGCGATATCCGCAACCGGTTTGTTTTCCGGCTGAGGCTTCAGCTCCGCTTTTGGCGCAGCATCCGCAGCCTGTGGCTTGATATATTGCAGCTGCAGTACGCGGCTGGTGTATTCCAGCTCCTGCTCCGTCGCGCTCACGTTGCCGTTCAGCTTCGTGCCGTAGGATGGAATAATGGTTTTCAGCTTCGCCTGCCATTCCGGGCTGGCGACTTTATCTTTAAACACTTTTTCCATCAGGTGCAGCATGATTGGCGCAGCGGTAGACGCACCCGGTGACGCCCCCAGCAGCGCGGCGATGGTGCCATCCTTATCGCTCACCACTTCGGTACCCAGACGCAGCACGCCACCCTCTTTCGGATCGCGCTTGATGATCTGTACGCGCTGACCCGCCTGCCACAAACGCCAGTCTTCTTTCTTCGCCTGCGGATAGTACTCTTTCAGCGCCTCGAAACGGTCGTCGTCAGAGAGCATCACCTGGCTAATCAGGTATTTAACCAGGTCGAAGTTATCCAGACCCACGTCCATCATCGGCTTGACGTTAGAGGTGGTGGTGGCGCTCAGCAGATCCCACAGGGAGCCATTTTTCAGGAATTTCGTGGAGAAGGTCGCGAACGGCCCAAACAGCACCACGCGTTTGCCGTCAAGCATACGGGTGTCGATGTGCGGAACAGACATCGGCGGTGCGCCAACAGAAGCCTGGCCGTACACTTTTGCCAGATGACGGTTCACCACGTCCGGGTTATCGGACACCAGGAACTGGCCGCCCACCGGGAAGCCCGCGTAGTCGTCAGCTTCCGGAATACCGGACTCCTGCAGCAGCTTCAGCGCCGCGCCGCCTGCACCGATAAAGACAAACTTCGCTTTGATGACGTGCTCGACTTCGTTGTTTTTCAGATCGGCAACGGTCACGCTCCAGCTGTTATCCGCGTTGCGCTTGAAACCGCGCACTTCGGTGCTGAGCTGCAGGTTGAAGTTCTCTTTTTTCTTCAGGGACGTCACCAGCTGACGGGTAATTTCACCGTAGTTAACGTCGGTACCAATTTCGGTGCGGGTCGCCGCCACTTTCTGGTTCGGGTCACGACCTTCCATGACCAGCGGAGCCCACTCTTTAATCTGCGCGTGGTCTTCAGAGTATTTCATCCCGCGGAACAGCGTGCTCTGCTGCAGAGCGGCGTAGCGCGCGCGCAGGAAGTTGACGTTCTGCTCACCCCACACAAAGCTCATGTGCGGCACGGTGTTGATGAAGGAGTGCGGGTCGTGCATCACGCCGCTGTTGACCTGATGAGACCAGAACTGGCGAGAAACCTGGAATGCTTCGTTGATCTCTACCGCCTTCTCGATACTAATGGAACCGTCCTTTTTCTGCGGCGTATAGTTCAGTTCCATGAGTGCCGAATGTCCGGTACCGGCGTTATTCCATCCGTTCGAACTCTCCTGCGCCACGCCATCAAGGCGCTCGACCATGGTCATAGACCAGTCCGGCTGCAGTTCTTGCAGATAGGTTCCCAGCGTGGCGCTCATGATACCGCCACCAATTAAAAGGACGTCCGTTTCCTGCTCTTTTGGTGCGTCAGCTTTCGCCGCCATGGAGACGGTGTTAAGCCCCACGGCCAGAGAAAAGAGCATGGCAGTCATTTTTTTCATAATTTATGCCTTAGTGTAAAAGTGCTTGATGCGTGGAAATTGCAGGTGAAAAAAGCTGCGGGGGCACGGTAACAACTTTTAAATATTGTTTAAAGGTTACGAAATTATTGTAATTGTGAAATTTAATGATGGATTGTTTGTGAGGAATTATCGATGCGTCTGGTAAAGCGCGGTTTTACTGGCTAGTATGTTGCGTTTTGTGATCGCGCGCACGGAAGCCTGCCCTAACCAGCGAACTGTTATGCCCTTACCCCATTCTGCTGTATCCCCCGAAGACCGCGTAGCCAACGTACTGCGTTCCCCTAAACAGCTGACGCGTGAAACGCTGGCAGGCGTGATTACCGCCCTGGCGCTGATCCCCGAGGTCATTTCATTTTCGGTTGTAGCGGGCGTTGACCCGAAGGTCAGCCTGATCGCCTCCGTGGTGCTGTGTCTTGCCCTGTCTGTACTCGGTGGTCGTCCGGCGATGGTCACGGCAGCAGCAGGTTCCGTGGCGTTGGTCATTGGGCCAATGGTGCATCAGCACGGCGTACAGTACATTCTTCCCGCCGTGCTGATGGCTGGCGTGATTCAAATTCTGTTTGGCGTACTGGGCATGGCAAGACTGATGCGCTTTATTCCCCAGTCGGTCATGACCGGGTTTGTTAACGCCCTGGGCATTTTAATCTTCTTCGCTCAGGTGCCGCATTTCTGGAGCCGAAGCCCGCTGATTGTGGGCCTGTTCGTGCTGACGCTGCTGATCGTGCTGTGGGTGCCACGCTATATCAAAAGCATCCCTTCCCCGCTGATTGCGATTGTGCTGTTAACCTTGTTTACCGTTTCAACCGGTCAAATCCTGCCGACCGTGGGCGATGAAGGCTCCATGAGCGGCGGTTTGCCGGGACTTACCGAACTTCTGGTCCCCCTCAATGTACAGACGCTGAGCATTATCTGGCCGTGCGCGTTGAGCATCGCGTTTGTCGGCCTGCTGGAATCCCTGCTGACGGCAAAACTGGTGGATGAGCTGACCGCGACACCGTCAGGTAAACGCCGCGAAAGCATTGGATTAGGCGTCGGCAATATTCTGGCCGGATTTTATGGCGGTATTGCAGGCTGCGCGATGATTGGACAAACCATCGTCAACGTGGAGATGGGGAAAGGACGAAGCCGCATTTCAACCATTGCGGCGGGCATTGTGCTACTTATCCTGGTGACGGCACTCAGCGAAGTGATGGCCAAAATCCCGATGGCGGTGCTGGCGGGTATTATGGCGATTGTCGCCGTCAAAACCTTCAGCTGGCACAGCCTTCAGCCAGCCACGGTGAAAACTGCCCCGATAGCAGAAACGGTAGTCATGCTGGTCACCGTTGCCGCCACGGTATCAACCGGCAATCTGGCGATTGGCGTGCTGGGCGGGATTATCGTCATGGCACTCCTCCCTGCCCGCATTAAGCGTCGGCTTAAAGAAGAAAAATCGTCGCCAGCCCAAGAAAAATAAAGAAACCGCCGGTATCGGTGATGGCGGTGATCATCACGCTCGACCCCACCGCGGGGTCGCGCCCCAGCCTGGTCATCGTCAGCGGAATAATAACCCCCATCATCGATGCCACCAGCAAATTCAGCACCATCGCCAGCATCATCACCCCACCCAGCGCCATATCGTCATACAGCCACCAGGTGATGCCGCCCATAATGCCGCCCCACACCAGGCCGTTGATCAGCGCCACGCCCATCTCTCTGAAGATCAGAAAGGCGAAGTTACCAGGCTGAATATTTTCCAGCGCCAGCGCGCGGACGATCATGGTGATGGTCTGGTTTCCGGTGTTGCCGCCAATTCCGGCCACAATCGGCATCAGCGAGGCCAGCGCCACCAGCTGCGAAATGGTGTGTTCAAAACCGTCAATCACACGTGAAGCAATAAATGCGGTACAGAGGTTAACAGCCAGCCATGCCCAGCGGGTTTTGACCGCTTTGCCTACAGAAGCGTGGACGTCGTCTTCAGCGCTAATCCCGCCGAGCGCACGCAGGTCGTTATCGGTTTCTTCATAGACCACGTCAACGATCTCATCGATGGTCAGACGGCCCATCAGCTTGCCAACGGAATCTACCACCGCCGCGCTCACGAGGTCGTCACGCTCGAAGGTACGCGCCGCTTTTTCCGCATCGTCTTCCGGGGAGAAGACCATCGGCTCGTTTTCCATCACCTCGCTCACCCGCCGCTGGGTACTGTTGAGCAGGATGGTTTTCAGCTCAAGTTCGCCAAGCAGGGTTTTATCCCGGGAGGTGACAAACAGTTTATCGGTGTTATCCGGCATCCTGCCCAGGCGACGCAGGTAGCGCTGTACGGTGCCGAGCGTCACGTCCGGGCGCACCGTGATAACGCCGAACTCCATGATCGCGCCGACGCTGTTTTTCTCGTAGTGCATCACCTGACGCACGCGCGCCCGCTCCTCCGCAGGCAGTGACGCCAGCAGGCGACCGGTCAGGTTTCGCGGCAGGTGCTGAACGAGGTAAATCTGCTCGTCGATATCCAGGGTTTGCACAGCGTCAAGAATATCCCGGTCGCTCATCTCGTCGATCAGGTCGTCCCAGACGTTTTCAGAAGCCTCAAGCAGCACCTGCCCGCGCTCGTGATCCTGCACCAGACGCCACAGGGCGTGACGTTCTTCCGAGGGAAGCGCTTCCAGCGTATCCGCCAGATCCGGCGGGGGTAAATGAGCAACCAGCGCACCTACCTCAGCAATATCGTCGGCCAGGGTGCCGACATCATATTGCTCAGCCAGGGTGAGTTTGCCTAATAGCGTAGAAGTGACCGCTTTATCGGTCGTGAGAAGCCAGATGAGTCGCGCGCGCTCCTGGTCACGCTGTCTGGCGCTGTTTTTCTTTAATACCGACATCAATCATAAATCCATTAAATGAGTTGGGGTTAAGCATAGCGCGGGGATATGTAAATAAGAATAAACAACGGGGCGGGATGGAGAAAAAAGCGCCATTACGGCCACGATCTATCCCCTCTCCCCGTGGGAGAGGGTTAGGGTGAGGGCATCAGGCCGTGCGCGCCACCGCATCACGCGACGCTGCATCGCGCTCTTCACCCGTCAGTTCGCTCAGCTTGCCGTCGCGCATCTCCAGCAGGCGGTCAGCATGAATGAAGTAGTGATCGTCGTGGCTGATGGCGAAAATGGTTTTGCCCATCTCCTGCATCAGCGGCAGCAGCACCTGATAAAACTCGCGGCGGAAGTGCGGGTCCTGATCCGCCGCCCACTCATCCAGCAGAATGATGTCACGCTCTTCCGCCAGCGCCAGCAGCAGCGCCACGCGCTTTTTCTGCCCTTTGGAAAGCTTCAGGTTGAGGATCTTCCCGTCCTGTAACTCCAGCTTGTGCGACATCTGCAGCTGCGAAAGCCATTTTTCCACCAGCGCGGGATTGGCCTGCTGCCCTTCCGGCCCCAGCAGTCGATCAAACAGCCAGACGTCGGTGAACACCGCCGAGAAAAGCTTGCGGTAATCTTCGGGCTTCTCCGCGCTCAGCACCTTACCGTCCAGCAAAATCTCGCCCGACAGCGGCTGATAGAGTCCGGTCAGCAACATCGCCAGCGTCGATTTACCGCTGCCGTTGCCGCCGATGAGGAACAGCAGTTCACCGCGGTGAATTGTCAGATTGACCGGCCCCACGGAGAAAGCGTTGTCCTGATAGCGGAACGTCACATCGCGCAGCTCCAGCGTCTGCCAGTTGGGGAACGCCTGCGGGCGCGGGAATTCGGCTTTGAACGGCGCGAGATCGAATTTTTTGAGCTTATTAAACGCTACCTGTGCGCTGAGTAACGTAGGCAATGCGCCAACCGCTGAGAGCAACGGCGTGCGCAAAAACAGCAGCGTCAGCGAGTAGGTTGCCGCTACGTTGGTGTCCGCCCAGCCCAGGCTGTTCGCCATCCAGAATACCAGACCAATGGCACCCAGCATCATGATGTTTGACCAGTTCACCGCGCTCAGGTGGAAGGTATCGGCGCGAATAATATGGTGACGGTATTCGCGCGCGTCCGGGATATAGAGATGATTAAAGATATACTCGGCGCGCTCGCGGTTCAGGGTGAGCTCTTTACGTCCTTCCAGTACCGTCTGGTAATCGTTATAGAGCTTATCTTCGGTTTCGCGCAGCACCGCCATGTGTTTATAGACGCGGGACACCAGCACAAAGCCGCCCCAGATGGTAATGGCAATCCACAGCGCGGTCACCGCCAGCATTTTGCTGGAGAGCCAGGCGAGATAAGCGGCCGATCCAAAGGTCAGAATGATCCCCTGCACCAGCTCCGGCAGACGAACGAACGCGATGGTAATGGCGCGCACGTCGCTGGTCAGCCCCGCCAGCAGGGAAGCGCTGCCGAGCTGCTCAATGCGCTCTACCTGGGTGTCCAGGATCCGCTTGATAAATTCACTGCGCAAACGGAAAACGAAATGGTGCCCGAGTGCGGTCAGCGCCAGCTGGGATCCGAGCGTAACCGCCATCAACAGGAGCAGCAGGCCGAGAAACTCCGGCAATACGGAGAGCGAGGTGTCGACCATTTCAATCAACCGCACGTTAATAAACGCGATCAGGCCAATACCCAGGGCGGCGCTGGCAAGGCTTAACGCCATTACGGCGATGAAGGGCCAGCGATACTGACGCCAGACAAGGAGAAGTAGTTGCATGCAGGCAATCCGGACAATAAAAATCAGCCAGCAGTGTAAACTGCCCTGCGCGGACATCAAGAATAATTCTTATTTTAGTTTACTCGCCCCCGCCTGACGAAAGGTCAGGTTAAAACGGTACTCGCCAGTCAGGGGGTGGACTCCGGGCTTCAGCGGCTGAATGCCGTGATAGTAAAGCCGCGACGCCCTGCCCCACACCACCACGTCGCCATGTTCCAGCATGATGCGTTTGAGCGGATCGTTGCGGCGTAACCCGCCGAACTGGAAGACGGCGGGCAGGCCTAACGATACCGAGACAATGGGCGCGCGCAGATCGGGCTCATCCTTGTCCTGATGCAGCGAGAGCTTCGCGCCCACGGCGTAGCGGTTAATCAGGCAGGCATCCGGCCGGAAGTCAGGATACTCTGCTGCCACGGCGGCCTCGTGGCAGAGAGCCTGAAAAACAGCAGGCATCGGAGGCCACGGCTGGCCGGTAGCGGGATCGTTCGGGGCATACAGATAGCCCCGCTCGTTTGTCGCCCAGCCCAATTCCCCGCAGTTGGCCATGGCTACTGACATGGTGTATCCACCCGGCGTCACCATATGGCGAAACGGCGAAACCGCCGTCACCTCGTCGATACCGGCAAGCAGCGCCGCCGCACGGGAGAGTGCAAAGCGGCGCAGGATCACCGCCCCCGGCGCAAGCGGCTCCTGCCAGGGTTCAGCATCCGCAAAAAGATCGAGCATTATCCCTCCTGGCGTTTCGCCTCACGTTTCAGTAATAGCGCTTTTCGCGCCGTCCCCCATCGGTAACCCGACAGCGCGCCGTCGTTACGAACCACGCGATGGCAGGGGATCACAATCGCCAGCGTGTTTGCCGCACAGGCTCCGGCTACGGCGCGTACCGCATTGGGTTGACCAATCGCCTGTGCCACCTGCTGGTAACTTGCCGTTTCGCCGCAGGGAATGTTGCGAAGGGCCTGCCAGACGCGCTGCTGGAACGCGGTTCCACGAATATCCAGCGGCAGCGCAAGCGGTACGTCGCGATTATCAATACTGGCAATCACCTGATGGATCCGCCGCGCGAAATCCTCTTCCAGCGGCGCATGCGCTGCTTTTGGAAATTGCGCGGCAAGCTCTTCGGCTAATTCTGCATCGTTGTCACCCAGCAGGATCGCGCAGATCCCCCGCTCGCTTTCTGCAACCAGACAGCGTCCTAGCGAACAGTCACTCATGGCATAACGCACTGCCACATCTCCTTTGCGGTACTGCTTCGCCGTCATACCCAGCGCATCGTTGGCTTTACGATAATAACTGCTGCTGTCGGGAAACCCCGCCGCCAGCACGGCGTCGGTAATTTTGTCTCCCTGTGCAAGCGCGGTGCGCAGGCGCTGGCCTCGCGCCGCCTGCTGCCAGGCTTTTGGCGTCATGCCGGTCACGGACTTAAACAGACGGTGGAAATGGAAAGGACTCATGGCGACCTGCTGCGCCAGCCCGTCCAGGGTTAGCGTGGGTTCCTGCTCCAGAAGACGGCAGGCATGTTCCACTTTCGCCAGCTTCTGCTCCTGCGGATCACGTTTGTCCGGCATGCAGCGCTTGCACGGACGAAACCCTGCGTGAGCGGCATGGTGGGCATCGGAATAAAAGCGGACATTTTTACGCAGCGCGTGGCGGGCGCGGCATGACGGGCGGCAGAAAATGCCCGTGGTCTGTACGGCGAAGACAAACTGATCGTCAGCGAGCGGATCGCGGGCCAGCACGGCCTGCCAGCGATCCTCATCGGTAATAAAGGTCGGGTTTCTCATTATCGGCTCCTCTTATAAGCATACATAGAGCGTGCCTGAGTGCCACTGATAAAAAACCCGCAACCTTGCTTTTTAATTTTTGTCGCGCACCAGGAAGCTGTCGAACTGCGGTGAATGCCAGGTTTTGAACCCGTCGCCCTCTTTGGTGATCATATAAACCGCCAGCCCTTCCTGACGAACCACCTCTTTGGCTTTTTCCGGGCCGAGAACCATTAATCCAGTATCCCAGGCATCCGCTTCCAGCGCGGTGGGGGCAATGACCGTCACTGAGACCAGGTTATGCGTGATGGGACGCCCGGTCTGCGGATCGATAACATGCGAAATACGCTTCCCCTCAAGCTCGTAATAGTTGCGGTAGCTTCCGGAGGTACTGATGCCATGTCCGTTGATATCCACTATCGCCTGCACGGCATTTTGCCGATCGGTCGGCTTTTGAATCGCTACGCGCCACGGCTTATCGCTGGCGTTCATCCCCCGACTGACTAGCGCGCCGCCCACGGAGACCAGATAACGCGAAATACCTTCCTGGGCCATCAGCGCAGCAAGATGATCCGCCGCATAGCCTTCCCCGACCGTCGACAGATCGACAAACAGATCGGGGATATCTTTTTGCAGGTACTGCTGCCCGTACTGGTTGATCACGGTCAGGTGCTGTAGCCCTGTCCGGGCGCGGGCGTCATCAATGGCCGCCTGTTCGGGCGTGGTCACCGGCTGTTTGTTAGGGCCAAATCCCCAGAGGTTTACCAGGGGCCCAACGGTCACATCCATCGCCCCGTTGGTTTTGTAACCCACGCGCATAGATTCGGTGACGATATCGGCCATCGCTTCGCTCACCGGCCACAGGGAGGTGCTGGTGGAGAGATTAAAGCGCATCAGCGCCGAGTCATTTTTATAGGTTGAGAGCAGCTGATCGTCGGCGTCCAGCTGCGACTGGATTTTCCCGCGAAGTTCATCTGTGCGTGTTTTATCAAGGTTCATCACGCTGACGCGCCAGAAAGTCCCCATCGTTTTGCCTTCGAGCACCGTCGCGGCGGGTGCGTCAGTTTTCGCCACAGGTGTGGGATCGTTACACGCGGTCAGGAAAAAAAGCATAGCCAGAAAGCTGGCGCGTAAAAAAGTCATGTCCATTCATTATTATCCTCATGCCAGGGCGGCAAGAGTACACCAAAACGGGAGAGTTGTGAGAATCCGGGAAGCACAAAAAAGGGGCCACCAGGCCCCTTACGTTACACGATGACGCGATTAGAACTGGTAAACCAGGCCCAGCGCGACGATATCGTCAGTACCGATACCCGCCTGACGGGTGAATTCATTTTCATCAACCAGGTTGATTTTGTAATCCACGTAGGTGGACATGTTTTTGTTGAAGTAGTACGTCGCACCAACATCAACATATTTCAGCAGATCCTGATCGCCGTAACCTTCGATGTCTTTCCCTTTAGACTGCAGGTAAGCCACGGATGGACGCAGGCCGAAGTCGAACTGGTACTGAGCAACCACTTCGAAGTTCTGCGCTTTGTTAGCGAAGCCGTAAGCGGTAGTCGGGCTGCTGCCGTTAGAGGTACCGAAACGGGTTGCGTTGTAGGTCTGAGAGTACTGCGCTGCCAGATAGATGTTGTTGGCATCGTATTTCAGGCCGCCAGAATAGACTTCTGCGTGATCGCCATTACCGTATACGCCCGGTGCGTTCTGATCGGCGGTACGTTTGGAGGAGGACATTGCGCCGCCCACGCTGAAACCTTCGCCCAGGTTATAGGTCACGGATGCACCGTAGCCGTCGCCGTTCTGTTTCAGCAGGCTGCGTCCACCCACGTTTTCACCGCTTACGCTACCGTTTTTACCCTGATACTGCAGGGCAAAGTTCAGACCATCCACCAGACCAAAGAAGTCCTGGTTACGGTAGGTCGCAACGCCGTTAGCACGGGACTGCAGGAAGTTGTCTGCGCCGTAGGTATCGCCGCCAAATTCTGGCAGAACGTCAGTCCAGGAGGTTACGTCGTAGATTACGCCGTAGTTACGACCGTAATCGAAAGAACCCGCGTCAGCGAATTTCAGACCCGCGAACGCCACACGCGTCCAGGCATTATTTTCGCTTTCGGAGGTGTTGCCCTGGATCTGGTATTCCCACTGGCCGTAACCGGTCAGCTGATCGTTAACCTGAGTTTCGCCTTTGAAGCCAAGACGCATGTAGGTCTGGTCGCCATCGGCACTCTTGTCGTCAGAGAAATAGTGCAGACCATCAACTTTACCGTACAGATCTAATTTGTTGCCATCTTTGTTATAAATTTCGGCCGCATTTGCTGCGCCTGCTACCAGGAGTGCTGGTACCAGGAGGGACAGTACTTTAACTTTCATTTTATTAACCCTCTGTTATATGCCTTATAATTGCCACTGCTTACTGGTTAACCCTCATTAACCAGTCGGCAATTTCATTCTCCGCAAAATTACAGAATAATCCAATGCGAATATGATACGAAAACTTTGAAGATGTTTCATTTATCTATCAACATGTTTCAAAATGTGAATATCAAGGAACTTTTACAAAGCACAAATAGCTTAGAAAATTAGCACTTATAATCAAACGAAAAAATCACCACAAACATATCAATAAGTTACAATAAAATCCGTTACAGCACTGAATGACAAAACAAGATCGCACCTAATCTCTAAAATAACCATCGCTATCATCATTAACTTTATTTATTACCGTCATTCAGTTTTGAATGTCTGTTTATCCCTAATTGAACCGGATGCTTCGCATTCGGTTTTTTTTTACCTTTCTTTACGTAACTTCTCTTTTTTTGTGCTACCGCACCGAAATTGTAACGACTATTAACTAAATTCTCACCGGCTAGTCTGCGAGGGAAGAAAATTGAGTCAAAACTTAATTTCTTGTTAATTCGTGCTATTTTCTTGCTACGTGTGTCTGTTATTTGTACGCGTATGGCGAGTTTGTACATGTTTACTGCACGCCTCGCCGCCGATATTGTCCGGTGAAAAAGTCGCCTCTTCCCGGACAGTGACGCTGGAAATTCAGTTATTACCCTTTATACTGCCCTATCGCCACAGAGCACGAGCATAACGGGTTAAAGATATTAATGAGTCAGACTGAAACTACCGCTCCGAGCAAATTCTCCCTCCTTCCCGGGAGCATCACCCGTTTCTTTCTTCTTTTGATCGTTGTGCTGTTAGTCACCATGGGGGTGATGGTACAAAGCGCGGTTAACGCCTGGCTGAAGGATAAGAGCTATCAGGTCGTTGATATCACCCATGCCGTGCACAAGCGCATAGATACCTGGCGCTACGCCACCTGGCAGATTTACGACAATATCGCGGCGGCCCCGACCTCCTCGTCCGGGGATGGACTTCAGGAGACGCGGCTTAAGCAGGATGTCTATTATCTCGAAAAACCGCAGCGTAAGACCGAGGCCCTTATCTTTGGCTCTCACGACAGCGCGACGCTTGAGATGACGCAGCGTATTTCGACCTATCTGGATACCCTCTGGGGCGCTGAAACGGTACCGTGGTCGATGTACTATCTAAACGGTCAGGACAACAGCATGATCCTGATCTCAACGCTGCCGTTAAAAGATCTCTCCTCCGGGTTTAAAGAGACAACCGTGGACAGCATCGTCGATTCCCGCCGGGCAGAGATGCTGCAGCAGGCGAATGCCCTTGATGAACGTGAGAGCTTCTCTTCCCTGCGTCGTCTGGCCTGGCAAAACGGTCATTATTTTACCCTGCGCACCACGTTCAACCAGCCAGGACATCTGGCGACGGTGGTGGCCTTCGATTTACCGATTAATGATTTAATCCCGCCGGACATGCCGCTCGACAGCTTCCGTCTGGAGCCAGACAGCAGCACCCAGAATATGCGTGCGGCGTCTGACAAAGAGGCCGCAGAGAGCGTTTCAATCTCCTTTAACGGCTCGAAAATCGAAATTGCTTCATCGCTGAACTCAACCGGTATGCGTCTGGTGTGGCAGGTGCCGTTTGGCACGCTGTTGCTCGACACCCTGCAAAATATCCTGCTGCCTCTGCTGTTGAATATCGGTCTGCTGGCGCTGGCCCTGTTTGGCTACAGTACCTTCCGTTTCCAGCCGGGGCGTCAGAGTGACGCCTCTGCGGTTCCGGCCGGTGCCAGCAATGAGCTGCGCGTATTACGTGCACTGAATGAAGAGATTATTTCCGTGCTGCCGCTTGGGGTCTTAGTTCACGACCAGGAGGCGAATCGTACGGTGATGAGCAATAAAATTGCCGACCATCTGCTGCCGCATCTTAACCTGCAGAACATCACCACCATGGCGGATCAACACCAGGGGGTGATTCAGGCCACCATCAACAATGAACTGTACGAGATCCGTCAGTTCCGCAGTCAGGTGGCTCCCCGCACGCAAATCTTCATTATTCGCGACCAGGATCGCGAAGTGCTGGTCAATAAAAAGCTCAAGCAGGCACAAAGACTGTATGAGAAAAACCAGCAGGGGCGCGCCGCATTCATGCAGAACATTGGTGATGCGTTCAAACAGCCGTTAAAAACGCTGGCGACCCAGGCGGCGGCGTTAAACACTTCTGAAAGCCACCAGCTTGCCTGCCAGGCCGATTCGCTGGTCAGAATGGTTGATGAGATCCAGCTGGCGAACATGCTGGAGAATGATTTCTGG
The DNA here is from genome assembly GCF_008080435.1 of Enterobacter asburiae. Taxonomy (GTDB): domain Bacteria; phylum Pseudomonadota; class Gammaproteobacteria; order Enterobacterales; family Enterobacteriaceae; genus Enterobacter; species Enterobacter asburiae_C. Next base: position 260,380 of record NZ_VRKN01000002.1, read on the forward strand.
AAGGGAACGCCAACCCTCTTCTCCATTCAGGATCTGATCGATGAAGTGGTTCCGGAAGTGCTGCCCGTCATTAAGCGCAAAGGGTTGCAGCTGCTGATCAATAACAATCTCCCTGCGAACGACGAACGCCACGGCGATCGCGAAGCGCTGCGCCGCATTCTGCTGATGATTATTCAGTACGCCGTGACCACCACCCAGATCGGCAAGATCACCCTAGAAGTCAGTACTGAGGAGTCGGCAGAAGACCGCCTGGCGTTCCGCATCCTGGACACCGGGGAAGGCGTCACAACGAGTGAAATTGATAATCTGCACTTCCCGTTCCTGAATGACACGCAAAGCGATCGCTACGGCAAGGCCAATGCCCTGACCTTCTGGCTGTGCGATCAGCTGGCGCGTAAGCTCGGCGGCCATCTGAATATCAAAGCCCGTGAATCTCTCGGCACCCGTTATTCTCTGCACGTGAAAATGGCGGCCAATCCGCAGGAAGAAGATGAAGAACGTCTGCTGGATGATGTCGTGGTGATGGTTGATGTGACCTCGAACGAGATCCGCAATATTGTTGTTCGTCAGTTAGAAAACTGGGGTGCGGCCTGCATCACGCCGGATGAAAGACTTGCAAGTCAAGAATTTGATCTGTTTTTAACTGATAATCCGTCTAATCTTACTGCCTCCGGCTTGCTTTTAAGCGATGATGAGTCAGGCGTGCGAAAAATCGGCCCTGGCCAGCTGCGCGTCAACTTTAATATAAGCAATGCGATGCAGGAAGCTGTACTACAACTAATAGAAGAGCAGCTGGCGCAGGAAGAGATAGCGGAATCCCCGTTAGGCGGCAATGAAAATGCCGAGCTTCACGCCAGCGGATACTATTCACTCTTTGTTGATACAGTACCAGATGATGTTAAGCGGTTGTATACTGAGTCCGCTGCGAATGATTTTGCAGCGCTGGCACAGACAGCACACCGGCTTAAAGGGGTGTTTGCCATGCTTAATCTGGTTCCCGGCAAGCAGTTATGTGAAACGCTGGAACATCTAATTCGTGAGAAAGATGCCTCTGGCATTGAAAAATACATCAGCGACATTGACGCCTACGTCAAAAGCTTGCTGTAGCAAGGTAGCCTTATACATGAACAATATGAACGTAATTATTGCCGATGACCATCCGATTGTACTGTTCGGTATTCGCAAATCACTTGAACAGATCGAGTGGGTGAATGTAGTCGGTGAATTTGAAGACTCTACAGCACTGATCAATAACCTCCCAAAGCTTGATGCACACGTGCTCATTACCGACCTCTCCATGCCTGGGGACAAGTACGGTGATGGGATCACGCTCATCAAATACATTAAACGTCACTTCCCGGATATCTCGATCATTGTTCTGACTATGAACAACAACCCGGCAATTCTGAGCGCGGTGCTGGATCTGGACATCGAAGGGATTGTGCTGAAACAGGGCGCACCGACCGATCTGCCAAAAGCGCTCGCCGCGCTGCAGAAAGGCAAGAAGTTCACGCCTGAGAGCGTCTCTCGTTTGCTGGAAAAAATCAGCGCGGGTGGCTACGGTGACAAACGCCTGTCGCCGAAAGAGAGCGAAGTTCTGCGCCTGTTCGCAGAAGGTTTCCTGGTGACCGAGATTGCCAAGAAGCTGAACCGCAGTATTAAAACCATCAGCAGCCAGAAGAAATCAGCGATGATGAAGCTGGGCGTGGACAACGATATTGCTCTGCTGAACTATCTCTCCTCCGTTACGCTGAGCGCAACGGACAAGGATTGATCCCGGACGGGTGTGCGGCCTGATGCCCTCACCCCGCCCCTCTCCCACAGGGAGAGGGAGAAAAGCGTAAAAGGCCCGTAAGGGTCTTTTTTATATTCTGGTTTTTCTCACGCGATCTGCGTAAATCGACAATGTCTGCTTCAGCACGTCCAGCGTCACCGGTTTCGACAGACAGCTGTCCATGCCTGACTCCAGACAACGCTGTTTCTCTTCCGCCAGCGCGTTCGCCGTTACGCCCACCACCGGCAGCGTCAAGCCAAGCTGTCGGATGCGCTGCGTCAGACGGTAGCCGTCCATGTTTGGCATGTTGACGTCGCTAAGCACGATATCAATATGATTTTTACTCAGCACATTCAGCGCATCCACGCCGTCATTAGCGGTTTTGCACTGGTAGCCAAGCGAGCCAAGCTGGTCAGCCAGCAGGCGGCGGTTAATCGGATGGTCATCTACCACCAGAATCATCATATCGTCATTCACTGACGCCAAACCTTCAGATGACGACAACGCACCTGCACCGTCGTTTTCTTCCAGTTCCACTTTGTAGATGCGCGCCAGCAGGCTTAACAGCTCGTGCGGCGTTGCAACACTGTGCACCCATTCCCCTGGCGCTCGCTCGACAGGAATGCCGATGTGGCGACGGCAGAAGAGCACCGACCCTCTCCCCTGCCACGGCTGTTCCGGCATCTCGTCGGCAATCAGCACATCGTCTACATCCGGCGTTTGACCTTCATAGCGACACACCCTCACGCCGCTGTGGGCAAGCAACGCCGTCAGGTAGTCATTCAGCGAGGCATTATGCACCGCCAGCCAGCAGCGCTTGTCGTTCAGCCCGTCTACCGTCGCTTTTGCCGGATGCTGCGCCGAATAGAGCGGAATACGGATGGTGAACTGGCTGCCCATACCGGGCTCGGTATCCACGGAGATATCACCGTCCATCATGCTGACGAGCTTCTCACAAATCGCCAGCCCCAGTCCGGTACCCTGGAAGTTACGCTGCACGCCGGTCCCGACCTGGAAGAACGGGTCGAACAGACGAACCACTTCCTTCGCCGGGATGCCGACTCCCGTGTCACGCACGCGAATGCTCAGGTAATCCCCCGCCCGGCAGACGTGCAACACAATACAGCCAACATCGGTGAATTTGATGGCGTTGCTGAGCAGGTTGGAGATGACCTGCTGCAGGCGCATCGGATCGCCGTGCAGCGTAAGCGGCACATCCGGTTCGATAAAGCAGTAGAGCCCCAGCTGTTTACGCACCACCAGCGGCAGATAGTTGGCGCTGATATGGTTCATGACCTCGCGCGGCGAGAACTCCCGCGGCTCTATTTTCAGCTGCTCAGACTCAATTTTAGAGAAGTCGAGAATATCGCTGATGATCTTCAGCAGCAGGCTGGAGGAGTTGTTCATCGCCGTCACCAGCCTGTCGACCCCTTTCGGCAACTCTTTCGTCTGCAGCAGATCGAGGTTACCGATGATCCCATACAGCGGCGTTCGCAGCTCGTGGCTGACGGTAGCAAGGAACATGGATTTCGACTGGCTGGCCTGCTCCGCGGCCTGCGCCATCTCCTGCAACGACTCTTCCATCTTCACGCGTGCGGAGACATCCACCAGCACGCAAATCGCCACGTTTTCATTGCGATAGCGGGAATGCACAAAGCTGATCTGCAGGTTGGTGTGCGTGCTGGTGAGCACGTCGACAAAGTTAACCTGCTGACCGCAGATAATTTGCGTCAGCCTCTGTCTGTCTTCGTGCGTCAGCATGTTCAGGTAGTTATGCGCCAGTTCGTTACTCAGGATATTTGTTCCGTCCTGGGTACGCAGAATACAGATCCCCACCGGGGCCGAGGCGACAATCTTCCGGTTAAACTGCTCGTGTTCCTCCAGCCGCTGGGCGTCGCTTTCGGCGGGAATAAAGATTTTCCGCTCATACATGCGCGCCAGCGTAAACAGCGCGCCCCCCGCCAGCAGGTTCAGCAGAATGGCATTCATGATGAGAATGCGTATCCGCTCAAGCACCATATCCACCGGCAGCGAATAGACAATACTTAGCGACGAAGGCGGCAGGCTCTTCTTCAGCACCAGTTCACGGAAACCCGAGGTATAACCAAACCACGACCGCTCCTGCATCCAGTGCGGTTCGACGTTTAAACGGTTATCGGGCCCGGCGAGTGAGATCAGCTGATGACCGTTTTCATCCAGAATGGTCACCCCCATGGGCAGGCTGCCTGGGGTGAAGAAGTTTTCCATGCGAATGGTCTGCTCTATCCCCATCAGCGCCTGCAGGCGATTACCGAGATAAACCGGCGTCAGGGCGTAGAAATACCCCACGCCCGGGCGCGGCCCCTGGCTAATCCAGAAGATGTTATTCCCGCGCTCATCCTGCGGCGCATTGCGATATTTCACAATACGTTCATGCAGGCTTTTCAGCGCATCTTCACGCTCAACGGGCACATCACGCAGGCCAAAATCAGCCATGCAGAGATTTTCACTGCCAATCAGGAATACGCGGTTCAGGTCATAGGCGGCGGAGAAATTGTCGCGCCAGTAGCGCATAAACCAGGCAAGGGATTCCAGCGATCCGCGCCAGGTATTGCTCATAGTGGAGCAATCGGAATCCGGGAACAGCGGCTGGAAGTCCGGGACTTCGGTTTTGTCATTACGCCCGCGAAGCGCAAGGATGCCGTTTTCCGCCGTCAGACGATTTTCGGCAATATACTTCAGCTCCTTCATCACGTCAGACGTTCGCTGAATGTAGCGCTGGGCCTGGTCGGAGCTTAAGTTAAACTCCTGGCGGATCTCCGCTTCTTTCTGGTGCAGCGCGTTAACGATGTAAAACACCGAGAACAATGCCACCAGCAGCCAAAGCAAGAGCGCCAGCGCCCGAAACAGATAGCGAGAGACTTTGAGCGTAGTACGAAAGGAGACGAGGTATTTCAAGGGGGCGAGGCTCCGCCGTCGGGGTCAAAAGAATGTGGTTAAGGTAGCGGTAAACGCGCCAGGTCGCAACGTTGACTTATCTGCTTGTGCAAAAGAAAAGGGCCGGAATCCGGCCCTTTTTTGCATCAGGAGACATTACTCGTCAGCGTCATCCGCCGCGTCATCGTCAGTATCGGCTTCCGGCGCGATATCATCATCGCCTTCCGCAACGCTACCGTCGATGGAATCGAGCTCTTCGTCATCCACCGGCTCAGCAACACGCTGCAGACCCACCACGTTTTCATCTTCCGCTGTACGGATGAGAATTACGCCCTGGGTGTTACGCCCCACCACGCTGATCTCAGACACGCGGGTACGCACCAGCGTACCGGCATCGGTGATCATCATGATCTGGTCGGCATCGTCCACCTGCACCGCGCCCACAACGGAGCCGTTGCGCTCGGTCACTTTGATAGAGATAACGCCCTGCGTGCCGCGAGACTTGGTTGGATATTCCCCTTCCGCCGTACGTTTACCGTAACCATTCTGCGTCACGGTCAGGATAGCCCCTTCACCGCGCGGAATAATCAGAGAAACAACGCTGTCTTCGCCAGCCAGTTTGATACCGCGAACGCCCGTAGCGGTACGACCCATCGCACGGACGGCGTTCTCTTTAAAGCGCACCACTTTACCGGCCGCAGAGAACAGCATCACTTCATCAGAACCGGAGGTCAGATCCACACCGATCAGCTCGTCGCCTTCGTTCAGGTTCACCGCAATGATCCCGGCGGAACGTGGGCGGCTGAACTCGGTCAGCGCGGTTTTCTTCACGGTACCGCTGGCGGTCGCCATAAAGACGTTCACGCCCTCTTCGTACTCGCGTACTGGCAGGATGGCGGTGATACGTTCATTCGCTTCCAGCGGCAGCAGGTTAACGATAGGACGACCACGCGCACCACGGCTTGCTTCCGGCAGCTGATAGACTTTCATCCAGTACAGACGACCGCGGCTGGAGAAGCAGAGGATCGTGTCATGGGTGTTCGCCACCAGCAGGCGGTCAATAAAGTCTTCTTCTTTAATACGTGCTGCAGATTTGCCTTTACCGCCACGACGCTGTGCTTCGTAGTCGGTCAGCGGCTGATACTTCACATAGCCCTGGTGAGACAGGGTGACCACCACGTCTTCGCGGTTGATCAGATCTTCAATGTTGATATCAGAGCTGTTTGCGGTGATTTCGGTACGACGTTCATCACCGAACTGATCGCGGACCAGTTCCAGCTCTTCACGAATGACTTCCATCAGACGATCGGCGCTACCGAGGATATGCAGCAGCTCAGCAATCTGTTCCAGCAGCTCTTTGTACTCGTCGAGCAGTTTTTCATGCTCAAGGCCGGTCAGTTTCTGCAGACGCAGATCCAGAATCGCCTGGGCCTGCTGTTCAGTCAGGTAGTACTGACCGTCACGCACGCCGAATTCAGGTTCCAGCCATTCAGGACGCGCTGCGTCATCGCCGGCACGCTCCAGCATCGCGGAGACGTTACCCAGATCCCACGGACGGGAAATCAGGGCGGCTTTCGCTTCCGCCGGGGTTGGCGCACGACGGATCAGTTCGATGATCGGGTCGATGTTGGCCAGCGCAACCGCCAGCGCTTCAAGGATGTGCGCACGGTCGCGCGCTTTGCGCAGTTCGAAGATGGTACGGCGGGTCACCACTTCACGGCGGTGACGCACAAACGCGCTCAGGATCTCTTTCAGGTTCATGATCTTCGGTTGACCATGGTGCAGTGCAACCATGTTGATACCGAAGGAGACCTGAAGCTGAGTCTGGGAGTACAGGTTGTTCAGCACAACCTCACCCACCGCGTCGCGTTTGATCTCAATCACGATGCGCATACCGTCTTTGTCAGACTCGTCACGCAGCGCGCTGATACCTTCAACACGTTTTTCTTTTACCAGCTCGGCGATTTTTTCAATCAGACGCGCTTTGTTCACCTGATACGGGATCTCGTGAACAATGATGGTTTCACGGCCGGTTTTGGCGTCCGCTTCCACTTCGGCGCGGGCACGGATGTAAATCTTGCCGCGACCGGTACGGTATGCTTCTTCGATACCACGTCGACCGTTGATGATCGCCGCCGTCGGGAAGTCCGGACCCGGGATGTGTTCCATCAGCCCTTCAATGCTGATGTCTTCATCGTCGATATAGGCCAGGCAGCCGTTGATCACCTCGGTGATATTGTGCGGCGGAATGTTGGTGGCCATACCGACCGCGATACCGGACGAACCGTTAACCAACAGGTTCGGGATCTTGGTTGGCATCACATCTGGGATGCGCTCGGTGCCGTCGTAGTTATCGACGAAATCAACGGTCTCTTTTTCCAGGTCGGCCATCAGCTCATGAGCGATTTTCGACATACGGATTTCCGTATAACGCATCGCCGCAGCGGAGTCGCCGTCGACTGAACCAAAGTTACCCTGACCATCTACCAGCATGTAACGCAAGGAGAATGGCTGCGCCATACGAACGATGGTGTCATAAACGGCGGTATCACCATGCGGGTGATATTTACCGATGACGTCACCGACGACGCGGGCAGATTTTTTATAGGCTTTATTCCAGTCATTGCCCAATACGTTCATGGCGTATAGTACGCGACGGTGTACCGGCTTCAGGCCATCGCGGACATCCGGCAGCGCACGGCCAACAATGACCGACATCGCATAGTCCAGATAGGAGCTCTTCAGCTCTTCCTCGATGTTAACCGGTGTAATTTCTCTCGCAAGGTCGCTCATCTAACCGCTATCCCTCTACTGTATCCCGGATTCAAAGGTCGCAAATTATAACACAGCCGAGGTGATTGAGGTAAACCTATACGCTTTATTCACGGGGATTGCCTGATATACTCCTTTGTCTTGCTAAATAAGGAGTAAAAGCGCCCATGAATGCCGAAAAATCCCCGGTGGCTCACAACGTTGACCACGAAGAGATTGCCAAATTTGAAGCGGTGGCGTCCCGCTGGTGGGATCTCGAAGGTGAGTTCAAACCGCTGCATCGCATTAACCCGCTGCGTCTGGGCTATATCGCGGAGCGTTCCGGCGGTCTGTTCGGTAAGAAAGTGCTCGACGTCGGCTGCGGCGGCGGCATCCTGGCTGAGAGCATGGCGCGCGAAGGGGCGAATGTCACTGGCCTGGATATGGGCTTTGAACCGCTGCAGGTTGCCCGCCTTCACGCGCTGGAGTCCGGTATACAGGTGGAATACGTGCAGGAAACCGTGGAAGAGCACGCGGCAAAACACGCCCATCAGTACGATGTGGTGACCTGCATGGAGATGCTGGAGCACGTTCCCGATCCGCAGTCGGTGGTGCACGCCTGTGCAAAACTGGTGAAACCGGGCGGCCAGGTCTTCTTCTCAACCATCAACCGTAATGGTAAAGCCTGGCTGATGGCCGTCGTTGGCGCAGAATATGTCCTGCGCATGGTGCCGAAAGGGACACATGACGTGAAGAAATTCATCAAGCCTGCGGAATTGTTAAGCTGGGTTGACGAGACGTGGCTCAAGGAGCAACACATCACCGGCCTGCACTACAATCCGCTGACCGATAAATTCAAACTCGCGCCGGGTGTGGATGTTAACTATATGTTGCACACAACCGCCAAAAACGACTAACGTCATTCGTTATTCTTATAAAGATTGCGCGACATCATGTTGCGCAATTCTGACCTCCCGTTGAAGAAATCAGCACTCGATCAAATTTTGAATTTTTTTTCTTAATTATTGACATGTCTTCCAGGCCTTACGGTACGAGGACTTAGCCTTTTTTACCCTTTCACAACCTCAATTTAACGTCAAAATCAACCCTTGTGCTGAAAAGATTCGATACTAGAATACTCACCATATAGCGTTTTTCTTATCGCAAACCCCCTATATGTAGTATTTATCCACAGAGTTAGTCACAAGACGGATCTGTGGATAAGCGGGGGATATTTTTTATTTCACGGACAGGTAAAACCCACATGAATCAGAGTCTGCTGGTGACAAAGCGCGACGGAACTACCGAGCGTATCAATCTGGACAAAATCCATCGAGTTCTCGACTGGGCAGCAGAAGGACTGAACAACGTATCTATCTCCCAGGTTGAACTGCGTTCCCACATTCAGTTCTACGACGGCATCAAAACGTCTGATATCCACGAAACAATCATTAAAGCAGCGGCAGACCTCATCTCCCGCGAAGCACCGGATTATCAGTACCTCGCTGCACGCCTGGCGATTTTCCACCTGCGTAAAAAAGCCTACGGCCAGTTTGAGCCGCCGAAGCTTTACGATCACGTGGTGAAAATGGTTGAGCTGGGCAAATACGACACGCATCTGCTGGAAGACTATACGGAAGAAGAGTTCGAGCAGATGAACGGGTTTATCGATCACTGGCGCGACATGAACTTCTCCTACGCGGCGGTGAAGCAGCTCGAAGGCAAATACCTGGTTCAGAACCGTGTAACCGGTGAGATCTACGAAAGCGCCCAGTTCCTCTATATTCTGGTGGCCGCCTGCCTGTTCTCTAACTACCCGCGTGACACCCGTCTGGAATACGTGAAGCGTTTCTACGATGCGGTATCCACGTTCAAGATTTCTCTGCCGACGCCAATCATGTCTGGCGTGCGTACCCCAACCCGTCAGTTCAGCTCCTGCGTACTGATCGAGTGTGGTGACAGCCTGGATTCCATCAACGCCACCTCCAGCGCCATCGTGAAATACGTCTCCCAGCGTGCCGGTATCGGCATCAACGCCGGTCGCATCCGTGCGCTGGGCAGCCCGATTCGCGGCGGTGAAGCGTTCCACACCGGCTGTATCCCGTTCTATAAACACTTCCAGACGGCGGTCAAGTCCTGCTCTCAGGGCGGCGTGCGCGGCGGTGCTGCGACCCTGTTCTACCCGATGTGGCACCTGGAAGTGGAAAGCCTGCTGGTCCTGAAAAACAACCGCGGCGTGGAAGGCAACCGCGTGCGTCACATGGACTATGGCGTGCAGATCAACAAGCTGATGTACACCCGTCTGCTGAAAGGCGAAGACATCACGCTGTTCAGCCCGTCCGACGTTCCGGGCCTGTATGACGCGTTCTTTGCCGATCAGGACGAGTTCGAGCGTCTGTACACCAAATATGAAAAAGACGACAGCATCCGTAAGCAGCGCGTGAAGGCGGTAGACTTGTTCTCTCTGATGATGCAGGAACGTGCCTCTACTGGTCGTATCTACATCCAGAACGTGGACCACTGCAACACCCACAGCCCGTTTGACCCGGTCGTCGCCCCAGTGCGCCAGTCTAACCTGTGTCTTGAGATCGCCCTGCCGACCAAACCGCTGGAAGACGTGAACGACGAAAACGGCGAAATCGCGCTGTGTACGCTTTCCGCGTTCAACCTGGGCGCGATTAAGAGCCTGGACGAGCTGGAAGAGCTGGCCGTGCTGGCCGTACGCGCACTCGACGCCCTGCTGGACTACCAGGATTACCCAATCCCGGCGGCCAAACGCGGTGCAATGGGCCGCCGTACCCTGGGTATCGGCGTGATCAACTTCGCCTACTGGCTGGCGAAAAACGGCAAGCGCTACTCTGACGGCAGCGCCAACAACCTGACGCACCAGACGTTCGAAGCCATTCAGTACTACCTGATGAAAGCCTCTAACGAGCTGGCGAAAGAGCAAGGCGCATGCCCGTGGTTCAACGAAACCACCTACGCGAAAGGCATTCTGCCAATCGATACCTACAAGAAAGACCTGGATGCGATCGTCAGCGAGCCGCTGCATCTCGACTGGGAAGGCCTGCGCGAGTCCATTAAGACTCACGGTCTGCGTAACTCCACGCTCTCTGCCCTGATGCCGTCCGAGACCTCTTCGCAGATCTCTAACGCCACCAACGGTATTGAACCGCCGCGCGGCCACGTCAGCATCAAAGCGTCGAAAGACGGCGTGCTGCGTCAGGTGGTACCGGATTACGAGACGCTGGGTAATAACTACGAGCTGCTGTGGGAAATGCCAAACAACGACGGCTACCTGCAGCTGGTGGGTATCATGCAGAAGTTTATCGACCAGTCGATCTCTGCCAATACCAACTATGACCCGACGCGCTTCCCGTCAGGTAAGGTACCGATGCAGCAGCTGCTGAAAGACCTGCTCACCGCCTACAAATTTGGCGTGAAAACGCTGTACTATCACAACACCCGTGACGGTGCGGAAGACGCGCAGGACGACCTGGTACCGTCAATTCAGGACGATGGCTGCGAAAGCGGCGCATGTAAGATCTAATGTAAATGCCGGGTGGCGCTACGCTTACCCGGCCTACGATTTTGTTTGCCCGACTGACAAAATCTCTCACAGGACACACTCATGGCATATACCACCTTTTCACAGACGAAAAACGACCAGCTCAAAGAGCCGATGTTCTTCGGCCAGCCGGTCAACGTGGCACGCTACGATCAGCAAAAATATGACATCTTCGAAAAGCTGATTGAAAAGCAACTCTCCTTCTTCTGGCGCCCGGAAGAAGTGGACGTCTCCCGCGACCGTATTGATTACCAGTCGCTGCCGGATCACGAAAAACATATCTTCATCAGCAACCTGAAGTACCAGACGCTGCTGGACTCCATTCAGGGCCGTAGCCCGAACGTGGCGCTGCTGCCGCTAATCTCCATTCCAGAGCTGGAAACCTGGGTGGAAACCTGGGCATTCTCCGAGACGATCCACTCTCGCTCTTACACTCACATCATCCGCAACATCGTGAACGAGCCGGCGGTGGTATTTGACGATATCGTCACCAACGAGCAGATCCAGAAGCGCGCGGAAGGCATTGCCCATTACTACGACGAGCTGATCCAGATGACCAGCTACTGGCATCTGCTGGGCGAAGGCACCCACAACGTGAACGGTAAAACCATTACCGTGAACCTGCGCGCGCTGAAAAAGCAGCTGTACCTGTGCCTGATGAGCGTTAACGCGCTGGAAGCGATCCGCTTCTACGTGAGCTTTGCCTGTTCCTTTGCCTTCGCCGAACGCAAGCTGATGGAAGGTAACGCCAAAATCATCCGTCTGATTGCCCGTGATGAAGCCCTGCACCTGACCGGTACCCAGCACATGCTGAACCTGCTGCGCAGCGGTACGGACGATCCGGAGATGGCGGAAATCGCCGAAGAGTGCAAGCAGGAGTGCTACGACCTGTTCGTGCTGGCGGCTCAGCAGGAGAAAGAGTGGGCAGACTACCTGTTCCGCGATGGCTCCATGATTGGCCTGAACAAAGACATCCTGTGCCAGTACGTTGAGTACATCACCAACATCCGCATGCAGGCTGTCGGTCTCGATCTGCCGTTCCAGACGCGCTCTAACCCCATCCCATGGATCAACACCTGGCTGGTGTCCGATAACGTGCAGGTCGCGCCGCAGGAAGTGGAAGTGAGCTCTTATCTGGTCGGTCAGATTGATTCTGAAGTCAACACCGACGACCTGAGCAACTTCCAGCTCTGATGTCACGCGTCACGTTAAGTCTTTCCGGCACTGAGGTACTGTGTCGGGAGGAGCACCCTTCTCTGCTGGTGGCGCTTGAGGCGCATCAGGTAGAAGTAGAGTACCAGTGTCGTTCCGGCTACTGCGGCTCCTGCCGCTGCCGCCTGGTCGCCGGCCAGGTGGACTGGCTGACCGAACCGCTGGCCTTTATCAACGAAGGGGAAATTTTGCCCTGCTGCTGCCGGGCAAAAGGCGATATAGAGATCGAGATGTGATGTTGTCCTTATCCCCTCTCCCGTGGGAGAGGGTTAGGGTGAGGGCATCAGGCCGCAGAGCCTGTTTGTCGGGTGGCGGCTTCGCCTTACCCGACCTACAAAACCTACTTCCGATGAATGAATTCGACTGCTTTATCCGGGAAATCCGTAAACAGTCCGTCCACGCCCGCCTGGTTATACAACACCTCATAAAGCTGATTCACGTCCGTGGCATACGGCGGCAGCTGATCTGCACGCACCGTGTACGGATGGACCTGCATCTTACTGGCGTGCGCCTCTTTCACCATGGCGGTTAACTTCACGTGGCCCGGCGTTGAACCTTCCGCCACCAGCATATGATAATCCGGCCCGATACCGTCGGCGTACTGTGCAATCTGCTTCATTGCACCCGGCTTAAACATCCAGTCGTAGTTATAGTTAACCCACTTCCCGTCCGACTGCTTCTCCTGGGTTTCATTCCAGTCGGTATAGGCAATCAGCTGTACCAGATTGAGATCCATCCCCATCTTCGGCTCCAGCTCGGTTTTGATGCGTTTCAGTTCAGCCGCATCAAAACACTGCAGGTAAACCTTATCCTTCTTGCTGGTGTAGCCGTACTGCTTCAGCACCTCCAGCGTTTTCGCGGCAATGTCTTTCCCTTCCTGGTGGTGGAACCATGGCGCTTTGATTTCCGGGTAGATACCGATATTTTTACCGGTTGAGTGGTTCAGCCCCTGAACAAACTCAATCTCCTCTTCGAAGGTATGAATACGGAAGTCAGACTTGCCCATCGGGAAACGTCCCGGATAGACCTGCACCTTCTTGCCGTTTTCAATCTCGAAGCCTTCGGTAAACTTCAACGAACGGATCTCCGCCAGCGTGAAGTCGATGGCGTAGAAACGGCCATCTTTACGGGCACGGTCCGGGAAACGCTCCGCCACGTCCGTCACGCGGTCCAGATAGTGGTCATGCAGGACGACCAGCTGGTCGTCCTTCGTCATCACCAGATCCTGCTCCAGATAATCCGCGCCCTGGGCATAGGCCATCGCTTTTGCCGGCAGCGTATGCTCCGGCAGATAGCCGCTGGCGCCACGGTGGGCGATGACGATTTGATCTGCCGCCAGCGCGGACCCTGTCATCAGACCCGCCAGCAACAGGCCGGTTGTTACGTAAGATAATTTCATGGCATTGCTCCTTATTGACGACGCGCCAGTACTTCCGCGTGGTGACGTTTTTCACCGATCATCACAACAATCAGCAACAGTACCGCCAGCACGCTACCGCCAATCATCACCATAAAGCCGCCGTCCCAGCCGAAGAAGTCAACGGTGTAGCCCACGATGGCACTCGCCGCGACCGAACCGCCCAGGTAGCCGAACAGACCGGTAAAGCCTGCCGCCGTACCTGCCGCTTTTTTCGGTGCCAGCTCCAGGGCATGCAGACCGATCAGCATAACCGGACCATAAATCAGGAAGCCGATGACGATCATGCAGGCCATGTCTACTGATGGGTTGCCCGGCGGGTTGAGCCAGTACACCACGGTAGCGATGGTCACCAGGGTCATAAAGAAGACGCCCGTCGCACCGCGGTTACCTTTAAACACCTTGTCCGACATCCAGCCGCAAAGCAGCGTGCCCGGGATCCCGGCGTATTCATACAGGAAATATGCCCAGGACGATTTATCCAGCGCGAAGTGCTTCACCTCTTTCAGGTAGGTTGGCGACCAGTCGAGGATGCCGTAGCGCAGCAGATAAACGAACACGTTCGCCACTGCGATGTACCACAGCAGCTTGTTCGGCAGCACGTACTTCATGAAGATCTGTTTTGCGGTCAGTTCTTCTTCATGCTCCTTGCTGTAATCATCCGGATAGTCGTTTTTGTACTCTTCAATCGGCGGCAGGCCGCAGGACTGAGGCGTATCACGCATCAGCGCAAAAGCGAAAATCGCCACGACGATGGCGCCAAAGGCGGGCATATAGAGCGCAGCGTGCCAGTCGTTGAACCAGGCCATCCCCAGCAGGAACAGCAGCGGCGGAAGCCCGCCCCCCACGTTATGCGCACAGTTCCACACCGACACAATCCCGCCACGTTCCTTCTGCGACCACCAGTGCACCATGGTACGTCCGCACGGCGGCCACCCCATCCCCTGGAACCAGCCACAGAGGAACAGCAGGACGAACATGACGGCAATGCTGGAGGTTGCCCACGGCACAAAACCCATGAACAGCATGACCGCGGCCGCCAGGATCAGGCCGGCGGGCAGGAACACGCGCGGATTCGAGCGATCCGACACCGACCCCATGATGAACTTAGAAAAACCGTAGGCGATGGAGATCCCCGACAGCGCGAACCCCAGATCGCCGCGGGAGAAGCCCTGCGCCACCAGATACGGCATGGCGAGCGCGAAGTTTTTACGTACAAGGTAGTACGCCGCGTACCCGAAGAAGATCCCCAGGAAAATTTGCCAGCGCAGACGGCGGTATAGCGGATCAATTTCTGCCTCTGGCAGACGCGCCCGATGCGGCGCAGGTTTGAAGATACTGAGCATAACAGCCTCCGTGGCCTTGAATTGAATGAGCAGGTGGCTCGCACCTGAATTCCAGTGGCGGCGATGTTAAGAAATCACGGTGATTGTTACTGTGAATCAACGCACAGATTGTTACAGAAATATGACAAAATGCGCAAAATGGCGCATGAAATCACGTTTCACTTTCGAATTTTGCGCGTTTGTGTTCGAAATCAAACAAACCACACTATTGATATGGCTAAATGATAAAAAAACGAACATAGAGGATAAACAATGACCCTTCACGATCCTCGCTACAGCGATGTGATAATCATTGGTGGTGGCGCAACCGGCGCCGGGATAGCACGTGATTGCGCCCTTCGCGGCTTAAGCGTCACGCTTCTGGAGCGCCACGATATCGCCACGGGCGCAACCGGGCGTAATCACGGCCTGCTGCACAGCGGCGCGCGCTATGCGGTGACTGACGGTGAATCCGCTCGCGAATGTATTGCTGAAAACCAGATCCTCAAGCGTATCGCTCGTCACTGCATTGAGCCAACCGACGGTCTCTTTATTACCCTTCCCGAAGATGACCTTGCCTTTCAGGACACCTTTATCACCGCCTGCAATGCTGCGGGCATTCAGGCTGAGGCCATGGACCCGGCGCTGGCGCGGCGGCTTGAACCGTCGGTTAACCCGGCGCTTATCGGCGCGGTGAAAGTACCTGACGGTACCGTCGATCCCTTCCGCCTGACCGCCGCCAATATGCTGGACGCTCGCGAGCATGGCGCGCGCATCCTGACCGGGCACGAAGTGACCGGGCTTATCCGCGAAGGTCATCGCATCTGCGGCGTGCGGGTGTTTGACACGCAATATAACGAACACAGCGAGCTGTATGCCGCCGTAGTGGTCAACGCAGCGGGGATCTGGGGGCAACGCATCGCGGAATACGCGGACCTGTCGGTGCGCATGTTCCCGGCGAAAGGCTCACTGCTGATCCTCGATCACCGCATCAATAACCATGTAATCAACCGCTGCCGCAAGCCCTCTGACGCCGATATCCTCGTCCCGGGTGACACCATTTCGTTAATCGGTACCACCTCAACCCACGTGGACTACAGCGAGATTGACTACAACCGCGTGACCGCCGAAGAGGTCGACATCCTGCTGCGCGAAGGGGAAAAACTGGCCCCGGTGATGGCGCAGACGCGTATTCTGCGCGCCTACGCGGGCGTGCGTCCGCTGGTCGCCAGCGACAACGACCCGAGCGGACGTAACGTTAGCCGGGGCATCGTGCTGCTCGATCACGCTGAGCGCGACGGCATGGACGGGTTTATCACTATCACCGGCGGCAAGCTGATGACCTACCGCCTGATGGCCGAGTGGGCGACCGATGCCGTCTGCCGCAAGCTGGGCAATACCGAACGGTGCGTGACGGCAGAACAAGCCCTGCCCGGCTCGCGTCAGTCCACCGAAAAAACGCTGCAAAAAATTATCTCCCTGCCCGCACCGCTGCGCGGGTCCGCTATTTACCGTCACGGCGACAGAACGCCACAGTGGCTCGGTGAAGGACGACTGAGCCGCAGCCTGGTGTGCGAGTGCGAAGCCGTCACCGCCGGTGAGGTGAAGTACGCGGTGGAGAGCCTGACGGTCACTAGCCTGCTCGATCTTCGCCGCCGCACCCGCGTCGGAATGGGCACCTGTCAGGGCGAACTGTGCGCCTGTCGTGCCGCCGGACTGTTGCAGCGTTTTCACACCACCACCGCCACCCAGTCGCTCGATCAGCTCAGCGCGTTTTTAAACGAGCGCTGGAAAGGCATTCAGCCCGTCGCCTGGGGCGATGCCCTGCGCGAAAGCGAATTTACCCGCTGGGTCTATCAGGGGCTTTGCGGTCTTGAGAAGGAGCAACGCGATGAAATTTGATACCGTAATCGTCGGTGGCGGCCTGGCAGGCTTGCTCTGCGGCATCAAACTCACGAAGCAGGGGCTTCGCTGCGCCATTATCACCCGGGGCCAGAGCGCCCTGCACTTCTCGTCGGGCTCGCTGGATCTGGTGGACGAAGCATACCGCGATAAGCTGCCGCCGGAGCACCCGTATCACCTGATTGGCGCGCAGCATATTGACCGCTTTGCGCTGGAAACCGAAGCGCTGCTGGCGGACTGCGGCGCACGTCTGAAGGGGAGCGCCCGGCTCAATCACCAGCGCGTCACGCCGCTCGGCACCTTACGCTCTGCCTGGCTCAGCCCGGAGGAGGTGCCCATTGCTCCTTTCAATGCCGCGCGCGTGCGGGTCGTGGGTATTAGCGGCTTTCTGGATTTTCAGCCCCATCTCGCGGCGGCGTCACTCTGTCGCCAGGGGGTTAACGCCGAAACGGCAGAGATAGAGCTGCCAGAGCTTGATGTCCTGCGCGATAACCCGAGCGAGTTTCGCGCGGTGAATATCGCCCGTTTTCTGGATAACGAGGACAAATGGCCGCTGCTGTATGACGCGCTCAGGCCGCTCAGCGACGGCTGTGACGCCCTGCTGATGCCCGCCTGCTTTGGTTTACGCGACAACCGGCTCTGGCGCTGGCTCTCGGATCGTCTGCCCTGCTCGCTCGGCCTGCTGCCCACGCTGCCCCCTTCCGTACCCGGCATTCGCCTGCATACCCAGCTCCAGCGCCAGTTTGTCGCGCAGGGGGGCGTGTGGATGGCGGGTGATGAGGTGAAAAAAATCACCCTGACCGACGGCGCGGTGAGCGAAATCTGGACGCGCAACCACGACGATATTCCGCTTCGCGCCCGCTATACGGTGCTGGCAAGCGGCAGCTTCTTCAGCAACGGGCTACTGAGCAGCCGGGAGGGCATCCGGGAAGCCATTATGGGGCTGGATGTTCGCCAGCGTGCCTCCCGCGCGGACTGGTATCAGAGTGATTTCTTCTCGCCGCAGCCCTGGCAGCAGTTCGGCGTGATTGTCGATAACCAGCTACATCCGCAACTTTCCGGTAAGCCCGTCAGAAATCTCTTTGCCATCGGCTCGCTGCTGGGCGGTTACGATCCCATTGCCCAGGGATGCGGTGGCGGGGTCTGCGCCGTCACGGCGCTGTATGTGGCAGAGCAGATTAGCCAGCGCACGGAGGCTGAACAATGAACGACACCCGTTTTGAAAGCTGCATTAAATGTACGGTGTGTACCACCGTCTGCCCGGTAAGCGGCGTGAACCCACGCTATCCCGGGCCAAAGCAGGCCGGACCTGACGGCGAGCGTCTGCGTCTGAAGGACGGCAAGCTGTACGACGAGGCGCTGAAATACTGCATTAACTGCAAACGCTGCGAAGTCGCCTGCCCGTCAGATGTTAAAATCGGCGATATCATCCAGCGCGCCCGCGCGCGCTACAGCACGCAAAAGCCGACGCTACGGGACGCAATTCTGAGCCATACCGATCTGATGGGTAGCGTCTCTACACCATTTGCCCCGCTGGTGAATGCCGCGACCTCGCTCAAACCGGTGCGCCAGCTGCTGGATGCCACGCTGAAGATAGACCATCACCGCAGCCTGCCAAAATATTCTCACGGTACCTTCCGTCGCTGGTACAAATCCGTTGCGGCGCAACAGGCGCAGTACGCCGATCAGGTGGCCTTTTTCCACGGCTGCTATGTGAACTACAACCACCCGCAGCTGGGCAAAGATCTGCTGAAAGTGCTGAACGCCATGGGAACGGGCGTTCAGTTACTGAACAAGGAGAAGTGCTGCGGCGTACCGCTGATCGCCAACGGGTTTACCGATAAAGCGCGCAAGCAGGCTCAAAACAATGTCACCTCCCTGCGCGAAGCAATTGTCGATAAAGGTATTCCGGTGCTGGCGACCTCCTCCACCTGTACCTTCACCCTGCGCGATGAGTACCCGCATCTGCTGGACGTGGATAATACCGGCCTGCGCGAGCACATTGAGCTGGCGACACGCTTCCTGTGGCGCAAGCTCGATAGCGGGCAAACGTTGCCGCTGGGGACATTACCGCTGAAAGTGGTCTATCACACGCCGTGTCATATGGAGAAGATGGGCTGGTCGCTCTATACGCTTGAGCTGCTGCGGTTAATTCCAGGCCTGGAGCTAACGGTGCTGGATTCGCGCTGCTGCGGGATTGCGGGAACCTACGGCTTTAAACGTGAAAACTACGAAACGTCACAGGCGATTGGCGCCCCGCTGTTCCGCCAGATTGAAGAGAGCGGCGCGGATATCGTGGTAACGGACTGCGAAACCTGCAAGTGGCAGATTGAGATGTCCACCAGCAAACGCTGCGAACATCCGATTACCCTGCTGGCGAAGGCGCTGGGCTGAACAGTGCCGGGGCGAAAGGCCCCGGCACAGGTTTTACTCAACGAACAGCGACTCGACAACGTTAATCCAGCCGTGCTCGCTGGCCACCTCTTTGCCATTCAGCCAGCGACGCAGCATGTTCAGCGCCATCATGGCGCAAACCTCCTGACGCACCGCCAGGCTGTACCGGGTGATGCTCATTTTGACCCGCAGGGCCCAGGTGCCTTCCGGCGTCGCCAGCGCAAAGTTAAGGTATTCCTCGTCCAGCCCGCCGACAAACAACGCCAGGCCGGCAAAATGCTTCACCCTTCTCTCGGAAGCCCAGCGGGCGGTTTGCGCCAGGGTCTCCTGCTGGAACGGCACCACTTCGCTGGCCAGCAGCGGCGCGTTGACGCGCGACAGCTGCAGCGCCAGCAGGCCACCGGTGAACTGCTCGCTTAAGGTCACGCTCAGCTGGCGCGACTGCAGATGCGTCGCAATCTGCGCGGGCAACCCTTCCGTCCCTTCAAAGATCAGGTTTTCACCCGCCACGCGCTGCACCTCGGGCCACAAGGCCAGCATCGCCTCTTTCTGCTCGGCCGGGCCTGTCAGCTTAAGCTCAATGATCGGCATGGAGGAGCGATAGCCCATGGAGACGCCCGGCGGTAGCGGGAGAGGGTCAAGGCTCTGGGCCAGATCGCTTTCAGAGCGGCCAAAGGTGGTCAAACGCAGGCACAGCGGCGGTTCAGGCAGGGTAAAACGATCGCGAAGGCGCGGCAGGATCTGCTGCTCAACCATCACTTTAAATTCTGAGGGCACGCCCGGCGTAAAGAACATCAGGCAGCGGTTCAGCTGCATGGCAAACCCGCACGCGGTACCGACCGGATTATCGACCAGTTCAGCGCTGGCGGGAATTTCAGCCTGTTTGCGGTTGCTGGGGGCCATGACGCGGCCACGTTCGGAGAAAAAGCGCTCCATCTGCGAAAGCCACGCCTCATGCAGCACCAGCCCTTCGCCTTTTGCGGTCGCGGCGGCCAGCGCGCTGAGATCGTCACCGGTGGGGCCGAGTCCGCCATTCACAATCAGCACGTCGCAGTGTTCACTGCGTTCACGCAGAATAGCGACCAGTGACTCAAGATTGTCGCCCACGGTATTGCGGCGCGTTAACGGTAATCCTTGCTCAAAGAAAAGATCGGCAAGCCAGGCAGCATTGGTATCAATAATTTGTCCATGCAGCACTTCGTCGCCGGTGGATAACATCTCCACGTTAATCATTATGTTCTCCCGCTTATATGGTCAAAACACTATAGCGCAAACGCGGGGTGGAGAAGAGAGAAACTGGCGCGACAGAATGCCGCACCGGAGTGATTAGAAGCCTGCGCTGACGCCCACGTACGGGCCGTCGGCCAGCGCGTTGTCGCGGTTGCCGTCTTTACCGGCCAGGTTCAGATAGCGATAGCCAGCTTCGATGGTAATTGGACGCATGATGGTCCAGCGCGCACCGGCGTTGGCCTCTTCATAGCTTTCGATTCCGCTTGAGAGGGAATCCGGCGAATAGTAGTACTCACCAAACAGGCCGAAGCTGTCGCCAATTTTCCACTGCAGGCCGCCGCCCACCGCTGCCGCGTACCCTTCGTCACCGTCATTTGGGTTGGTATAGATACCTTTACCACCGACGGTAGCCAGGAACGGGCCAAGAGGAATGTTCAGACCCAGGCCGAGGCTGGCCGCGTCGCCGTCGTCATCGTTATGCGTCCAGCCGCCGGTCATCGCCAGACCGGAAGTCTCGGTACCCATGCCAAAGCCCAGGTGGGTATAATCCTGACCCGCCGAGCCGTTAATGCTGATGGCGTTAGCCGCCGCAGATACAACCATCAGGCCGAAGCCCAGTAATGCCACTTTTTTCATTGTCGTGATCCCGCACAATTATTATAAAGAAGTCCCAAAACCGCGAGATTTTAACCGGAGTCACCCGGGGATCAAGCACTCTGCGTGCGGCAGAACGATAGATTGTAACTATTTGAAACGGCTACTATCCCTTCAGCGACGCATTCACCCACTGCTGTAACGCGCGGCGCGAGACTTTAATACCGCCATTTTTGA
The DNA here is from genome assembly GCF_008080435.1 of Enterobacter asburiae. Lineage (GTDB taxonomy): Bacteria > Pseudomonadota > Gammaproteobacteria > Enterobacterales > Enterobacteriaceae > Enterobacter > Enterobacter asburiae_C. The sequence continues at coordinate 281,700 of NZ_VRKN01000002.1, forward strand.
GTTCGGTCGGCAACAGCAGCCAGCGGACGGGTTGCTCAAAACGCGCCACCTTATCCCTGATCCAGTCAGGTAAACAGGTGATATCCGTTCCCGGCTCGCATTCCACCACCGCCACCGGACGTTGCCCAAACTCGGCGTCGTCCAGCGGGACGATAAATACCTGGTTAATCTGCGGATGGCGGGCGATAACCCGCTCAAGACTCTCCGGCTGGATCCCTTCTCCGCCGCTAAAAAAGAGGTTGTCCATGCGGCCCAGGATCGTCAGGCGGCCGTCATGCCATTCACCGCGATCGCGGGTAGCGAACCATCCCTGCGCATTGGTCAGCGGAACTAATTCGCCGTCCCGCCAGTAGCCTGAGGCCATGCTCTGCGCCCGGATCCAGACCTCCCCGTTAACCACCTGCACCTCTCTGCCCGGCAGCGCATAGCCTACGTCCGGCTCGCCGTCCGCCGCTTTCGCGCAGACGGTAGAGGCAAACTCGGTCAGGCCGTAGCCGCAGAAAGTGCGGATACCCTGCTCGCGCGCCTGCTGCGTCAATTCAACAGGGATGGCGGCCCCGCCCAGCAGCACCGCTTTCAGTGCGACAGGCTGGTGGGTATTAAGCAGACGCCAGAGCTGGGTCGGTACCAGCGAGGCGTGGGTGCAGCCGCGCAGCGCCTGCGCCAGCGGCTGCTTTTCGCGCACGGTTAACCGCGCGCCGGCCTGCAGCCAGCGCCATAAAATCCCCTGGCCGGAAACATGAAACAGCGGCAGCGAAAGCAGCCAGTCGTCGTCTTCACCGTAGGACATCAGCGCCAGCACGCCACGCGCGCTGGCGAGATGAGCGTCGCAGGTATGCACCGCCGCTTTCGGCAGTCCGGTGGAGCCGGAGGTCAGCGTCATGGACGCCAGCCGCGCCGGTTGCCACGCAACGCGATATTCACCCGTGCGCTCGCGCATGCGCATGCGCAGGGCAGGAAGACCGTCACAGGTACCGTCCAGCACCAGCGCAAAGCGCAGCGTCATCTGCGGGAGCAACACCTCCAGCAGCGGACGAGGCAGCTGCGGATTAACGGGAAGAATACGCGCCCCGCACTGGAGCAGCGCCAGCCACGCCAGCAGGGTTTGCGGATGATTATGGGCCAGCAGCAGCACGCCGTTGCCCTCCTCCACGCCCTGCAGGTGAAACTCTGCCGCCAGGCGGTCGACGCGGGCGCACAGCTGTTGCCAGCTGAGCACCTCGTCGTTAAGCCTCAGGGCCGGTTTATCAGCAAACTGCGCGCACCAGTGCCGCCACGGCCAGTCGGTAAAACTCATCGCAGCGGCTCCAGCGTCGCGACGTCGAGGCACGGCAGCGCGCTGTCCGGCCACGAGCGGATAAGCTGAGCCTGCATCAGGTTCAGCGTGTCGAGGCCAGGGATCGTATCCGGCGTTAACCAGGCGGCAATGCGCGCCAGCTGGGTTAACCCAAGGCTGGACTCAATCGACGAACTGATGACCGCCGTAAGTCCAAGCGCGTGCGCCGCCGCGACCTGCTCGCGCACCTTTGCCAGACTGCCGGTCAGCGTCGGCTTAATCACCACCGCGCTGACGCCGGGCTCGGCGACAAATTCAAAATCGTCCTCGCGCAGGCTTTCATCCCAGGCGATGGCTATCCCCGTTTCGCGGGCGAACGCGCGCGAATCGTGGCGGGTTTTGCACGGTTCTTCGAGGAAGGCAATGCGGCTGCGGTACGCCGGGTTGACGTACTTTGCAAACTGCTGCGCCTTGAGCGGCGTCCAGGCGCGGTTAGCATCCAGACGCAGATGAAGGTCGGGGATCGCCTCCAGCAGCAGGTTGGCGACCATACCGTCGCGCACCGCTTCGTAGAGACCGACTTTAATTTTCGCCACCTTCTCGCCCGGCATGGCGGAGAGCAGCGCGAACAGCTCGTCGGGATCCCCCGTACAGAGCGGTGCCGCGCGGTAGTTAGCCTCTTCAGGCAGGCTACCGTCCAGCTCCGCCAGCGCGCAGCTGATACCAAAAGCCGCGGAAGGCACGTCCGGCAACGCCGGATCCGCGCCTTCACGCCACGCGTCCGCCCACGCCAGCAATGCTGACTGCGCGTCATCCAGCGACTCCAGACTAAAGCCCGGCAGAGGCGAAATCTCGCCCCAGCCTTCCCGCTCGTCCTGCTGCAGATGCACGAAGAAGCCGTCACGGGTTTTTAACCGCCGTTCACGCAGCACCACGCCCGCGTCCATCGGTATCTGCCAGCGGTAAACCTGCGCGCGACGCATTACGGGTTCCGTTTGTATTTGCTGAAGTCCGGCTGGCGTTTTTCGTTAAACGCGTTGCGCCCTTCCTGACCCTCTTCGGTCATGTAGAACAGCATGGTGGCGTTGCCCGCCAGCTCCTGCAGCCCCGCCTGACCGTCACAGTCGGCGTTGAGCGCGGCCTTCAGGCAGCGCAGCGCCATCGGGCTGTTTTGCAGCATTTCACGGCACCAGCGAACGGTCTCTTTTTCGAGATCGGCAATCGGTACCACGGTATTCACCAGGCCCATGTCCAGCGCTTCCTGAGCGTTGTACTGACGGCACAGGAACCAGATTTCGCGGGCTTTTTTCTGTCCGACGATACGCGCCATGTAGGAGGCGCCCCAGCCGCCGTCGAAGGATCCCACTTTCGGGCCCGTCTGGCCGAAGATGGCGTTCTCGGCGGCAATGGTCAGATCGCACATCATGTGCAGCACGTGACCGCCGCCAATGGAGTAGCCCGCTACCATCGCCACCACCGGTTTTGGACAGGTGCGGATCTGACGCTGGAAATCGAGGACGTTCAGGTGGTGCGTGCCTGCATCATCCTGGTATCCGCCGTAGTCGCCGCGTACTTTCTGATCGCCACCGGAGCAGAACGCTTTATCGCCTTCGCCAGTCAGGACAATCACACCGATGTTGTCGTCGTAGCGCGCATCCGCCAGGGCCTGAATCATCTCTTTCACGGTCAGGGGACGGAAGGCGTTACGCACCTGCGGACGGTTAATGGTGATTTTGGCAATGCCGTCGGTGGATTTGTGGTAACGAATGTCGGTGTAGCCTTCGGAGCAGTCCTGCCATTCAACCGGGGCGTAAAGCATGTGTTCATCAGGATAGATCATAGAGTGTCCTTTATTCGATAACGCAGTATCTGAGCCAGACTCGCGATAACCGCATCGGGATTTTCCCGGTGTGCGTTGTGTCCGGCATTGGGAATTGCATGGCGAACGGCGTTCACTTCCGCGGCAAGGGCCGCGAACTTCTCATCCCGTTCGCCATAGAGATAGTCAAAAGAGAAATCGCGTGCGCTAAGCGCGGCACGCAAATCCGGCTGCACGGCCAGCGAGGTCGCCTCGAGCATCATCGCCAGCGTCGCGCCGTTGTTGTGGCTGCGAAGGGTAATCAGCGCATCGCGTTGGGCGTTCGTGAGAGAAGCGAACACGGGCTGTTGATACCAGTCTGTGAACACCCTCTCCAGCGGTTCGGTGCGAAAACGTGTTGCCCAGCGATGGTCAGATGCCCGCCGCGCATTTCGCGCATCGGCATCCTGCAGGCCCGGATGTCCTCCCTCCACCATCACGCCCAGCAGCCCTTTTGCCTGCTGGCAGGCATGGAACATCGCAATGCGGCCGCCGAGGGAGTACCCGATGAGCCAGAATTTCAGTATGTTGTAACTAAACAGGGTTCGGGTGAGCAACACGCTCATCTCGTCAAACCCCGTCACGCCCAGATCCCGGGATCCACCGTGACCCGGCAGATCCAGATACAGCCGGGGGTAATCGCTGAGCCCTTCACCGACCCTCTGCCACTCGCGGCAATCTCCGGAAAACCCGTGCAAAAAGACCAGCCAGGGATAGCCTGGTTTTCCGGCCTGCTGCACGCCAGAGAGGATCACAGCTGGCTCACCTGCGCCAGCAGGCTTTGCAGGGCCTGCGCACCGTCAGCATCGTTCACCACCAGCTCAATCAGCGTCGCACCCGGCTGCTTCCAGGCGCTGCTTAACGCCGCGTCCAGCTGTTCCCAGCTTTCCGGGCGATGGTATTTCAGGCTGAACATCGCCGCGGCGTGTTCAAACTGCACGTTCTGCGGCATCAGATAGAAGCGCTCGCGCTCGCTCTGCGGCGTTGGCAGCAGGGAGAAAATCTGCCCGCCGTTGTTGTTGACCACAATCAGCACAAACGGGGCAGACGCCTGACGCAGCAGCGCCAGCGCGTTGAGATCGTAAAGCGCGGAGAGATCGCCCACGATGGCCAGCGTCGATTTCGCGCTGGCGCGCTGCACGCCTGCCGCCGTGGAGATCAGCCCGTCGATGCCGCTGGCGCCACGGTTGCTGTACACCGGGTAGCCCGCGGGCAGCTTCGAAAAAGCGTCAATCAGCCGCACAACCAGGCTGTTGCCGACAAACAATTGCCCCTGTTCAGGCAGGCACTGGCGAATACGGTGCGCCAGGCCGGCCTCGCTAAACGCTTCACAGTGCGCTTTGGTCAGTTCCCACGCCTGGCGCGAAAGGTCCGGGATGGTCACCGCCCAGGGCTTGCGTTTTTCAGCCGGATGAAGCGTCAGCCAGGCGTCGATACTGCTGACCAGACGACGACCGCGGTGGTGCGCCGGGTCAAGCCGCCCTTCCAGCGCGTCCACCAGCCAGTACTCTTCCGGCGTGCAGGTGGCCTGCCACTGCAGTAACCGTTTGCCGGTCAAACTTGATCCAAGCTGGACCACAATCTGCGCCTGCGCCAGTTCGGTGACCGCTTTCGCATTACCCAGCCAGAGATCGGCGCACGGCAGCGGCTGACCGGTCTGGGAAAGCACGTCGCCTATCAGCGGCCAGCCAAGGGTTTGCGCCCATTCGGCGACCAGCCTGCCTTCGGCGGCGCTCATGCGCCCGGCGATAACCACGCCGCGCTTCTGCCGCCAGAAGAACCAGTCGCGCTGTTTCGCGCTCTCAAGATGCGTCTGCTCGCGCAGCCACGGTTTTTCACTCTCCCACCAGTCACCAAGGGACTGCTGCCAGTCAAGACCCGTGTCGTCCAGCTCACCGTACAGCGGCTCGGCAAACGGGCAGTTGATATGCAACGCCCCGGCGCGCAACGTCTCCACGGCGTGATCGACGGTGGAGACCAGCCAGCTTGCCGGAATATCCTGGGTGGGACGTGGTAACGAAATCGTCTGCGAAGGATGCGAAGAAAAGAGCCCCGGCTGGCGAATGGCCTGATTAGCGCCGCAGTCGATAAGCTCAGGGGGACGATCGGCCGTCAGTAAGATCAGTTTTTCACCGGTTAACCCGGCTTCAATCAGGGCCGGATAGAGGTTCGCCACGGCGGTACCGGAGGTGACGATCACCGCCACAGGTTCTTTGCTGACTTTCGCCAGACCCAGCGCCAGATGGCCGAGACCGCGTTCATCAAAGTGGGTGTGGTGAATCAACGCCCGGTTTTCAGCGGCCGCCAGCGTCAGCGGCGTTGAGCGAGAACCCGGTGCAATACACACGTGCCTGACGCCATGGCGCGTCAGGGCTTCAAGGATCACCGCCGCCCAGCGTCGGTTAAAAGAACTTACTGACATGAGATTGTCCGGTATCAAGAATGCGACACAGTATAAATAATAGAAAAAATTGGAATTTTGATATGAATCGGGATTGCGCGATTCAGTATTAATCCCTTAGGAGCAGAGAGCGCAATCCGGCGGCTTTGTTTTCGATCTCCTGCCACTCCTGCTCCGGGTCAGACCCGCTGACAATACCGGCGCCGGCGTAGAGCCGCAGAGAGTCCTCCAGGACGCGCGCGGAGCGCAACGCCACGCAGAACTCACTCTGTTCAGGCGATAAATACCCGGCCGAACCGGCGTACCACTCGCGGTTAAAGGGTTCGACCTTCTGGATAAACTCGCGCGCAGGCTGTCGGGGTAATCCGGCAACGGCCGCGGTCGGCTGTAACATGAGCAGACACTCCTCATCATCGGCCTGTTTGAGCTCGGTCCAGATACAGCGGCGCAAATGCTGTACTTTACGCAGGCGCACCACCTGGGCAGGCAGAACCTCAAGCGTCTGCGTATAGTGCTGAAGACGCTGGCAGATATCTTCCACGACCAGCATATTCTCGCGCTGATTTTTATCATCGTTCAGCAACCACTCGCCGAGACGCTGCGCCTGGCTATCATCGATATGGCTGGCGACGGTACCCGCCAGCGCTTCCGTGCGCAGCAGTTTGCCGCGCCGCCGCCAGAGACGCTCGGGCGTAGAACCAAGAAACGCGTTGCTGGCGTCGAATATCATACAGAAATGATAGCAATGTAAATTCAGAGCGCGGCTGGCGGCCATCAGCGCGACAGGGTTAACGCGCTGTGTGAACTGCAGATCGGTTGCCCTGGCGAGAACCACTTTTTCAAAATCACCGCGCGCGATGGTCTCTGTCGCCCTGCGGATAAGTTTCAGCCATTCGGCCTGCTGCGGCTGATGGGTTTCGTGCTCAACCTGAACGGACAGCGGACGGATGGGCCTGGCAGGACGGAGCTGCTGTAAAAAATCCAGCGCGGCGTGGGCATCTTCCACAAGCGAGCGGTCGCTCCACAGCTGCAGGCGCAGCGTGGCGTTGCCGGCGGTACGTCGCCAGAGCAGTCGCGGTAAAAAGAGGTTGCCCTGCTCCGGATTAAAGGCGTTCAGGCCGCAGATGCGGGTATTACTTGCTGCGTTTTGCTCACGCAAAAACTGCGAGGCTAACGCCAGAGAGGAAAATTGGGTGACCGCCCCTAGCGCAGCCAGCTCTTCATCGCCGTTACGCTGCTGCCAGTAAAACTGCGGGTAACACTGCTGCTCGCCCAGCCAGGCGAGAGGATCGAAGGCGTCGTTTAACGGGAAAGAGACGTCGAAATGACGTATGCCGGGTGCTGCGGGTAACGCTTGCGATAACTGGGTACGCAATTGCTCCAGCGCGAGGAAAATCGAATTCACGCGAACCTCTCCCTGTTAAAACCTCGTATTATACGGGGTACCATAAGAAATATCAGTACCCACGTATAGGGAGTGGTTAAGCGGCTTAACGGCGGGCTAACAGCAGCCCCAGTACCAGCCCGACGGCAGCACCGGCGCCAATGCCCTGCCACGGTTTTTCATGCACGTAATCATCGGCACGATACACCGCTTTTTTAGCGCGGTAGTAATAAGTATCTGACGCATGGCTGACGCGGTTTTTCACTTCATGCAGCGCCTGCTCGGCACGGGCTTTTAGCTCAATATATTTCTGATCGGCAGGGTCGCCCGAGGAACGTAACACCTCTTCCAGCGTTTCGCTCAGTAAGGCCAGGTCATCGTCGATACGGGTATCCCAGGATTGAAATGACATATTTTTCTCCATGTTAGTACACCAGTCCGCTAACTATAGCCAACGAGATGCCATTACGCCTGTTTCACTTCTCGCGCCATGCCTATGTGCGGAATGCCATCTTCATCGTATACCTCCGTCACCGGCGTAAAACCAAAATGGCCGTAGAAGGACTGCAGGTGTGCCTGCGCACCCAGGTATAACGCCTTGTCCGGCCACTGTTTCTGGCACGCCTCCAGCGTTTTTTCCATCAGCTGATAGCCCAGTTTTTCACCACGCGCGTTACCGCTGATGATGACGCGACCAATGACAACAGGCTCAACATCCTCTTCGCTTTTCAGAATCCTCGCATACGCCACCAGCTCGTTATCGCGCCAGCCGAGGATATGGCGGTTCTCGCCAACGAGGTCATCGCCATCGATGTCCTGATACGGGCAGCTCTGTTCCACAACAAACACTTCGCAGCGCAGCTTCAGCAGGGCGTAAAGTTCGCTAACGGTGAGGTCACTATGATGTAAATCTTGCCACTGGATCATGTCTGTCTCCTTCCTGGGGTTCATCACGTTATACTAAACCCCTCCCCGTTCGGCAAAGGGCTGATTGCGTTATGGAACTGATTTTTCTGGGTACGTCCGCTGGCGTGCCAACCCGCTCACGGAATGTGACGGCGATCCTGCTGGATCTTAAGCACCCCACCCGCGGCGGGCTGTGGCTGTTTGACTGTGGTGAAGGGACACAGCATCAGCTGTTACACACCGTTTATCACCCCGGCAAGCTGGATAAAATTTTTATCACCCATCTGCATGGCGACCATCTGTTTGGCCTTCCCGGCCTGCTGTGCAGCCGCTCAATGGCCGGTAACGCCAACCCGCTGACGATTTACGGGCCTGCGGGTGTTCGTGAATTTGTTGAAACTACGCTGCGTCTGAGCGGGTCATGGACCGATTATCCGCTGGAGGTCGTTGAGATCACAGAAGGTCTGGTTTTCGATGACGGGGATTATCAGGTTACTGCTCAACCGCTCAATCATCCTCTGGAGTGCTATGGCTACCGTATTGAAGCGCATGACAAACCCGGTGCGCTGGATGCCGCCGCGCTGATGGCCGACGGCGTAAAACCCGGGCCGCTGTTCCAGCGTCTGAAGCACGGAGAGACCGTCACGCTGGAGGACGGACGCGTCATCAACGGCCAGGATTATCTCGCCGCACCGCAGCCAGGCAAAAAACTGGCGATTTTTGGCGATACGGCCCCGTGCCCGGCGGCGCTCACGCTGGCCCAGGGCGTGGACGTGATGGTGCATGAAGCGACGCTTGAAACGGCGATGGAAGAGAAAGCCAACAGCCGGGGTCATAGCTCCACGCGTCAGGCCGCGCAGCTTGCCCGTGATGCGGGTGTAGGGAGGCTCATCGTCACCCATGTCAGCTCGCGCTACGACGCGCGGGGATGTGCAAGCCTGCTGGCAGAGTGCCGTACGCTGTTCCCGGAATGTGAGCTGGCCGAAGATTTCGCTCAGGTCAGCGTTTAGTCCTTCATTTTTCCCTCAGGATGCCGATAACGATTAAAAGGTCAGCATTTCTCTCGAGGGTAGAATGGATAATTTCCAGAAAGATATTGATGACAGGGCGAATCTGACCCTGTCGAACCGTTTTGAACTGTTGCTGTTCCGTCTTGGCACCTCTCTGAACGAAAATAAATCTGAGCTGTTTGGCATTAACGTCTTCAAGCTGCGTGAAATTGTGCCGATGCCGGAGTTCACAAAACCCGCCGGGATGAAATCACCGCTGATGGGAATGGTGAATATTCGCGATCAGGTGATCCCGGTGATTGACCTGGCCGCCGTGGCGGGCTGTAAGCCCACCACCGGGCTGAACATCCTGCTGATCACCGAATATGCGCGCAGCGTGCAGGCGTTTGCCGTGGAATCGGTTGAGAACATCATGCGTCTGGACTGGAAGCAGGTACATGCGGCGGAAACCGCTGTTAGCGGTCGCTACATCACCAGCATTGCGTGTCTTGACGAGAAGACCGATACCAACGATCTGGCGATGGTGCTGGACGTGGAGCAAATCCTGTATGACATCACCCCGGCTAATCACGATCTGCACGCCACGAACCTGAAGACCACCAAATTCCATATCAAGCCAGGCGCTGTCGCCATCGTCGCGGAAGATTCCAAGGTGGCGCGCTCGATGCTGGAGAAAGGTCTGCAGGCGATGGAGATCCCGGCACAGCTGCATATCACCGGCAAAGAGGCGTGGGAGAAAATTGGCGTACTGGCGGCACAGGCTCTGGCCGAAGGCGTTCCCATTACCGATAAGATCGCTCTGGTGCTGACCGACCTCGAAATGCCGGAGATGGACGGTTTTACGCTGACGCGTAAAATCAAAACCGACCCGGTATTGAAAGATATTCCGGTAGTGATCCACTCTTCCCTTTCCGGCAACGCCAACGAAGATCATATTCGCAAGGTGAAGGCGGACGGGTATGTGGCGAAGTTCGAACTGAACGAGCTGTCGTCGGTGATTGAGGAAGTGCTGGATCGTTCGATGAAGAAGATTGACGGGCCGTTGATTAGCAGGAAGCAGCTTTCTTAGTCGGGTGGCGCTACGCTTACCCGACCTACAAAACCCGTAGGCCCTGCAAGCGTAGCGCCGCTGGGCAAACCATAAAAAAACCCGCCGAGGCGGGTTTTTTGTTTTTACATCAGCGGCATTGCTCGCTGCACGATATCAATCAGCGGCTGCGGATAGATACCGAAGATCAGCACCAGCAGCGCGGAGATAAGCACTACGATACCACCGGCGCTGTACTGCCAGTTGGTTGGGGCATCACGGTTGAGCTGCTGAGGCGCGCTCAGGTACAGGCTCACGGCCACACGCAGATAGTAGTAGAGACCAATCGCGGAGCCGATAACCACACCCGCAGTCAGCCACCACAGGTGCGCCTGCACACCGACGGCCAGCACGTAGAACTTACCGATGAAGCCCAGCGTCATCGGGATACCTGCCAGAGAGAGCATCATCACGGTCATCACTGCGGACAGGATCGGACGGTGCCAGAACAGACCACGGTAGGAGAACAGTGAATCAGCATCCGGACCACGGTACGGGCTGGACATCAGGCTCACCACGCCGAAGGCGCCGAGGCTGCTGAACAGGTAACCGGCCAGATATACGCCCACGGCTTCCATCGACATCTCACCGCTCTGCAGCGCAATCAGCGCCACCATCAGGTAGCCCAGATGAGAGATAGACGAGTAGCCCAGCAGACGCTTGATGTTGGTCTGGCTCAGCGCCATCAGGTTACCGAAGATGATGGAGACGAACGCGATAATGCCCAGCACCACGCGAACCGCTTCGCTGTCACCTACCGGCGCGTACAGGAACAGACGCATTACCACCCCGAAGATAGCGATTTTGCTCGCCGTCGCCAGGAAGGTCGACACCGGAGCCGGAGCGCCCTGGTATACGTCTGGCGTCCACAGGTGGAACGGCACCAGAGAGAGTTTAAAGCCGAGGCCAACAATCATCATGCCCAGACCCGCCAGCAGCAGCGGCTCATGAAGCATGCCGTCACCGAGGCTCTTGCCGAGCGCCATGAAAGAGAGGTTACCGGACTGTGCGTACAGCAGCGCAATACCAAACAGCAGGAACGAGGACGCAGCAGCAGACAGAATGGTGTACTTGATGCTCGCTTCCAGAGAGCGCTTCTGACGGAAGGCGTAACCAATCAGACCGAACAGCGGCAGAGAGATCAGCTCAATACCGAGGAACAGCGCGGCCAGGTGGTTCGCATTCGCCAGCAGAATGCCGCCCAGCGCGGCAATCAGAACCAGCAGGTAAAACTCTTCTTTGTTGTCGTTGTAACCTTCGAGCCACGGGTACGCAAAGGTACAGGTTGCCAGGCTCGCCAGCAGCACCAGACCGGTATACAGCATAGCGTAACCGTCAACGCGCATCAGCGGGGTGACGTCCATCGCCCCACCCTGGCCAACAAACCAGAGAGAGACTAACGCGGCGTTCAGGCCGATGACCGACAGCGTGGCATTCAGGAAGTGATTGCGTCGCCACGCAATGGAGAGCATCACAACCACCACCGTCAATCCGACGATCAGCAGCGGTAGCAGCGCGATCAGTTGTTGTGGAGTTATTGTCATGGCGAATTACGGCCTTGTAGTAGAAGCAGAATTAACAAACCACTGCTGGATGTTACCCATCGCGCTATGCGAGGTATCCAGAATCGGCTGCGGGAAGAAGCCCAGCAGCACCAGCAGTACGACCAGCAGCAGGATGATGAACAGCTCACGCAGCGACATCCCCGGCAGTTCTTGTGCAGCAATTTCGCTCTTCGCTTTACCGAAGTAAGCGCGGTGCAGCATCGCCAGCGAGTACACGGAAGCGAACACCAGACCAAAGGTGGAGATCACGGTAATCACCGGAACCACTTTGAAGCTGCCGAACAGAATCATAAATTCGCCGACGAAGTTACCGGTACCCGGCATCCCCAGGGTAGCCACCGCGAAGAACATGGACAGCGCTGGCAGCCACTTAATTTTGCTCCACAGACCGCCCATCATACGCATATCGCGGGTATGCAGACGTTCGTACAGCTGGCCGCACAGGATGAAGAGGCCGGCTGCGGACAGACCGTGCGCAATCATCTGGATCACCGCGCCCTGGTACGCCAGCTGGCTGCCGGTGTAGATAGCAATCAGCACGAAGCCCATGTGGGAAACGGAGGTGTAGGCAATCAGACGTTTGATGTCGTACTGCGTGAAGGCCATCCAGGCACCGTAGAAGATACCGATCACACCCAGCCACATGGCAATCGGTGCGAACTCTGCGGAAGCATTCGGGAATAGCGGCAGTGCGAAACGCAGCAGACCGTAGGCCGCCGTTTTCAGCAAGATGCCCGCCAGGTCAACGGAACCCGCCGTTGGTGCCTGAGAGTGCGCGTCTGGCAGCCAGCCGTGCAGCGGAACAACCGGCATTTTCACCGCGAACGCGATGAAGAAGCCCAGCATCAGCAGGTATTCAACGCCGTGGGACATTGGCGTCTTCAGCAGGTCTTCGTAGTTGAAGGTCCAGGTGCCGGTCGCATTGTGGTGAACAAACACCAGCGCCAGAATGGCAATCAGCATCACCAGACCACTCGCCTGGGTATAGATGAAGAACTTGGTTGCCGCCGTGATACGCGTTTTACCGTCGGACGCCTTGTGGCCCCACAGCGCGATCAGGAAGTACATCGGCACCAGCATCATCTCCCAGAAGAAGAAGAACAGGAACATGTCGATGGCAAGGAACACGCCGATAACGCCGCCCAGGATCCACATCAGGTTCAGGTGGAAGAAGCCCTGGTATTTTTCGATTTCTCGCCAGGAGCAAAGTACCGCCAGAACGCCGAGCAGACCGGTCAGCACCACCATCAGCAGCGACAGACCGTCAATCGCCAGGTGGATCGTAATCCCGAAGCGTGGGATCCACGGCAGGATAAACTCAGACTGCCACTGCGGAATACCCGCAGACTGGGTCAGAGAGTAACCACCCTGCAACCAGAGTTGCAGGCCAAGTGCGAGCGTTAATCCCATGGTGATCAGCGCGATCCAGCGCGGCATCTTCACGCCAAAGCGTTCAGTCTGCCAGCACAGGAAGCCGCCGATGAAGGGAATTAATATTAGCCAGGGTAGTAACATGGCGATTTTTATTCCTTGTTAAAGTCCCTAAGGGACCGATTTTCAACAAATTCGACAAAATTCACGCGTTAGTGCGGTTTGTGGTGTCGGGTGGCGCTCACGCTTACCCGACCTACGGTCTCGTAGGCCCGGTAAGCGCAGCGCCACCGGGCAAAACCACTATCGCAACACCATCAGCAGCGCCAGCACGACAACCGCACCGATGCTCATGGACGCCACATACCAGCGCAGGTAACCGTTCTCGCTGTACAGTAGGCCTTTACCTGCAAAGCGGGAGAGGATCGCCGGGATATTCATCAGGCTGTTCAGTGGGTCGCGCTTCACCAGCCACGCAATGCCCAGGAACGGCTTAACGAAGATCATGTCGTACAGCCAGTCGAAGCCCCACGCGTTGTACCACCAGGTGCCCAGCAGACGGCCCGGCGCGCTATTGGCAACGGCAGTGACCAGCGTACGTTTGCCCAGCCACAGCCATGCTGCAATCAGGATGCCCGCGATAGCGACCACACCGGAGGTGATTTCAAGCGTCAGAACGCGACCGTGCTCAAGCTCGGTGGTGTCTGGCAGTACGCCCTGCAACGGCGGCACAATCATCGCGCCAACGAAAGTGGAGAGTACCAGCAGCACAATCAGCGGCAGGTGATGGGTGATCCCCTTCCCTGCGTGAGCGTGAATTTGTTCTTTACCGTGGAATACGATGAAAATCATACGGAAGGTATACAGGGAGGTCATGAACGCACCGACCAGACCCGCAACCATCAGATTGATATGACCATTCGCCATGGCACCCGCAAGAATTTCGTCCTTACTGAAGAAGCCCGCGGTGATCAGCGGCAGTGCCGCCAGCGCCGCGCCGCCCACCAGGAAGCAGACATACACCAGCGGAATGGACTTACGCAGTCCGCCCATCTTGAAGATGTTCTGCTCGTGATGGCAGGCCAGAATCACGGAACCGGATGAGAGGAACAGCAGCGCTTTAAAGAACGCGTGCGTCATCAGGTGGAAAATGGCTGCGTCCCATGCCTGAACGCCCAGCGCCAGGAACATGTAACCAATCTGGCTCATGGTGGAATACGCGAGAACGCGTTTGATGTCGGTCTGCACCAGCGCGGCAAAGCCTGCCAGCACCAGCGTTACCGCACCAACGATACCGACCAGATGTAGAATTTCCGGGGTCATCAGGAACAGGCCATGGGTACGCGCAATCAGGTAGACACCGGCGGTCACCATGGTCGCGGCGTGGATCAGCGCGGAGACAGGGGTTGGACCCGCCATCGCGTCGGCCAGCCATGTCTGCAACGGCAGCTGCGCGGATTTACCCACAGCACCACCCAGCAGCATCAGCGTTGCCCACCACAGCATGGTGTTGCCTGCGGCGAAGTGCGCTGGCGCCAGTTCCACCATTTCGCGGAAGTTCAGCGTGCCCAGTTCGTTGTAAAGAATGAACAGCGCGAAAGCGAGGAAGACGTCACCCACACGGGTCACGATGAACGCTTTCATGGCCGCTGCGCCATTCTTCGGATCGGTATAGTAGAAACCGATCAGCAGGTAAGAACACAGACCCACGCCTTCCCAGCCCAGATACATCAGCAGCAGGTTATCGGCCAGCACCAGAACCACCATGCTGGCGATAAACAGGTTGGTGTAGGCGAAGAAGCGGGAGTAACCCTCTTCACCGCGCATATACCAGGAGGCGAACATGTGGATCAGGAAGCCGACGCCGGTGACCACGGAGAGCATGGTCAGCGAGAGACCATCCAGCACCAGGTTGAAACCGATGTTGAAATCACCGACCGACATCCACGTCCACAGCGGCACGCTGAAAGGCTGACGTCCGTTGTTAAAGAAGTCGATACCCGCATACGCTGTGACCAGCGCAGCCAGACCGATGGAGCCAATGCCCACGGTCGCAGACAGATTCTCAGACCAGCGGCCGCGAGAAAACGCCAGCAGCACGAAGCCAATCAGCGGAAAAATAATGGTTAAGGCAAGCATGTTCATCCACGCAACTCACTTACTGAATCGATGTTCAGATTCTGGCGGCGACGATGGAGCTGCAGTAACAGCGCCAGGCCAATACTCGCTTCGGCAGCCGCGAGGCTGATGGCGAGAATGTACATCACCTGACCATCGGTCTGGCCCCAGTAGCTTCCGGCGACCACGAAGGCCAGCGCGGAGGCGTTAATCATGATTTCCAGACCGATCAGCATAAACAGCAGATTGCGGCGGATAACCAGACCGGTCAGACCCAGAACGAATAAAATCGCAGCGAGGATCAGTCCATGTGTTAAGGGGATCATGCGCGCTCCTCCATTTTTCTTTTCGCGCGGTCATCGGTGCGGTTGCTCAACACCTCGCCAGCACGCTCTTCGCGACCAACGTGGAAAGCCACAACCAGGCCTGCCAGCAGCAGCATTGAGGCCAGTTCAACCGCCAGAACGTATGGGCCAAAGAGCGTAATACCGACCTCTTTCGCGCCAATCGGCGTCCCGTCGATGCCCTGATCGTTAACACCCAGAATGGCGTAAACGATCACCACCAGCATGATGGCCGACAAAATGGCCGGACCAATCCACACCTGCGGTTTTAGCCACTGACGTTCCTGCTCAATTTCAGAGCCGCCCAGGTTCAGCATCATCACCACGAACACGAACAGCACCATGATGGCCCCGGCGTAGACGATGATTTCCAGCGCACCGGCGAAGTGCGCGCCCAGTGCGAAGAACACCCCGGAAATGGCCAGCAGCGAGATGATTAAGTACAGCAGCGCATGCACCGGATTGGTGTGCGTAATCACTCGAAGCGTAGCCAGGATGGCGATAAGGCCACAGATATAAAAAGCGAATTCCATTGCCCTCTCCTTACGGTAACAGGCTCTTGACGTCGATAGGCTTGGCTTCGTTCTCTGCTTCGCCCTTATCTTTGCCGTCGATTGCCATACCCGCCATCCGGTAGAAGTTATATTCCGGGTATTTGCCCGGACCGGAAATCAGCAGATCCTCTTTCTCGTACACCAGGTCCTGACGCTTGTACTCACCCAGCTCGAAGTCTGGAGTCAGCTGAATCGCCGTGGTTGGGCACGCTTCTTCACACAGACCACAGAAAATGCAGCGTGAGAAGTTGATGCGGAAGAACTCAGGGTACCAGCGGCCGTCGACCGTCTCTGCTTTCTGCAGCGAGATACAGCCTACCGGACACGCTACCGCACACAGGTTACAGGCAACGCAGCGCTCCGAACCGTCCGGGTCGCGCGTCAGCACGATACGGCCACGGTAACGCGGCGGCAGATATACCGGCTCTTCCGGGTACATCTGGGTTTCGCGTTTGGCAAACGCGTGCAGGCCGATCATCCAGATACTGCGTACCTGGGTGCCGAAACCTACTAATAATTCTTTTAAGGTCATGGTCTAAAGCCCCTTATGGCTGCTGCCAGAGAATGACAGCTGCCGTCACCAACAAGTTGACGAGCGTCAGCGGCAGGCACACTTTCCAGCCGAAGGACATTACCTGGTCATAACGCGGACGCGGTAAGGACGCACGAATCAAAATGAACATCATCATGAAGAACGCGGTTTTCAGCGCGAACCAGATGAACGGCGGTAAGAACGGGCCATGCCAGCCACCAAAGAACAGCGTTACCATCAACGCAGAGATGGTGACGATACCGATGTACTCGCCCACGAAGAACAGACCGAATTTCATACCGGAATATTCAATGTGGTAACCGTCGGCCAGTTCCTGTTCGGCTTCTGGCTGGTCAAACGGGTGACGGTGACACACCGCCACGCCCGCGATAGCAAAGGTAATAAAACCAAAGAACTGCGGGATAACGTTCCAGATGTCGGCCTGGTTGTTGACGATGTCGGTCATGTTGAATGAACCGGCCTGCGCCACCACGCCCATCAGGGAGAGTCCCAGGAACACTTCGTAGCTCAGCGTCTGCGCGGAAGCACGCATCGCACCCAACAGCGAGTATTTGTTGTTACTGGACCAGCCTGCGAACAGCACCGCGTAAACCGCGAGGCCTGCCATCATCAGGAAGAACAGAATGCCGATGTTCAGGTCAGCCACAACCCAGGTCGGGCTGACGGGAACGATAGCAAACGCCAGCAGCAGCGAGGTGAAGGCGATCATCGGAGCCAGAGTAAAGATCACGCGGTCCGAGAAGCGCGGGATCCAGTCCTCTTTAAAGAACATCTTGATCATGTCCGCGACCAGCTGGAGTGAACCACCCCAACCCACGCGGTTCGGTCCGTAACGGTTCTGGAACAGACCGAGCAGACGACGTTCACCAAAGCTCATGAACGCACCGCAGGTGACCACCACCAGCAGAATCACAACCGCTTTCAGAATGCTCAGCAGGATGTCGATAAGATCCGGCGTTAACCAACTCATGCTTTTGCCTCCTGCAGGTTATCAAGACGCGCACCCGCCAGTACCGGCGCGATGCCAGGCATACCCATTGGCAGACCCACCTGCCCTGCTGTCAGACTTTCGGAGATAATCAGCGGCAGGCTGATTGTCTGGCCGTCGTAGCTAAAGGCAATGTTCGCACCCGCGTTGACGCCAAGCTTCGCGGCATCCGCCGGGTTGAGCTTGATGTACGGCTGCGGCATGCGGGTCTGGAAGACCGGTGAACGCTGTGACAGCTCGTCGCTACCGAACAGATGGTAGTACGGTGCAATACGCCAGTTACCTTCCTGCGCCCGGAAGCTCGCCGGTACGGAGGTGAAGAAATCCAGACCGGTTTCGGAGGCTTCAATCAGACGCACGCCCGGATCGCCGTGGCGCAGGGAGCCACCCACTTCAGCCTGGAACTTGTTCCATGCCTGCGGGGAGTTCCAGCCTGGCGCCCATGCGAATGGGATTTGCGAACGCGGTGCAGACGGCTGGTTGTTCCCTTCCATGGAGAAGGCGAACATGGTGTCTTTATCCTGCGGCTGGCGCGGTTCGTGTACGCTGATATTGGCACGCATCGCAGTACGACCGCTGTAACGGTGCGGTTCACGCGCCAGTTTCTGACCGCGGATGCGGAAGCTTGCTTCAGGTGCGGCATCTTTAATGCCTGCCAGCTGAGGCAGTTTTTCGACTACCGCGTCGATAACGTGGTCGAGCTGCGTCCAGTCCACTTCACGGCTCTGCACGGTGCTGTGCAGGGAGTGCAGCCAGCGCCAGCTTTCCAGCATCACGGTGTTGCTGTCGTAGTACGCCGGGTCGTAAACCTGGAAGAAACGCTGCGCGCGGCCTTCGTTGTTGATTACGGTACCGTCGCTTTCTGCGAAGCTTGCCGCAGAGAGCACCAGGTGCGCTTTGTCCATGATCGCGGTGCGCTGATGGTCAATCACCATCACCAGCGGCGCTTTGGAGAGCGCGGCGTCAACGCGAGCGGCAGAGGCGTGGCGATGCAGGTCGTTTTCCAGCACCACAACGGCGTCAGCGGCACCGGATTCCAGTTCGCTTAACGCTGCTTCCAGCGAGCCGCCGCCGATCATACCCAGACCGATGCTGTTCACCGCACGGGCAATCATGGTCACACCGACATCAGCACCGCGGCCTTTCAGGGCTTTGGCGACGTTGGCTGCCGCCTGAACGATCTCCGCGCTGCCGGCGTTGGTACCGGAAATAATCAGCGGTTTCTTCGCACCCGCCAGGGCCTGAACAATCACGTCAACCTTGTTTTGCAGGTCGCGATCCAGTTCAACGGCCGGCGAGCTGTTGTCCAGCGCGTGGGCAATCGCGAAGCCGAGGCGCGCCTGATCTTCAACCGGTGCGCAGTAGGTCCACGCGGCGATATCGTCCAGACGGGTGTTGTCGACGTTCGTCACAAACAGAGGATGCTTCGCGCGCTGGCCGATGTTAAGGATTGCCGCAATCTGCCAGTCAGCCACTTTCTGCGCCGCTGCCATTTCACGTGCTTTCCCCTTCACCGCCTGACGAACCGCCAGAGCCGCGCGTGCGCCGGTCTGAGTCAGATCTTCACCCAGCACCAGGACCGCATCATAAGATTCAATTTCGCGCAGCGCAGGAGTATGGATTCCGCCTTCGCGCAGCACTTTCAGTACCAGCTGCAGACGTTCCTGCTCGCCCTGGGCGATGCCGGTATAGAAGTTTTCCGCACCAACCAGCTCGCGCAGCGCGAAGTTGCTTTCGATGCTGGCGCGCGGGGAGCCGATACCAATCACTTTCTTCGACTGGCGCAGAATGTCTGCCGCGCCCTGCATCGCCTGTTCAGCGTTCAGGGTAATGTAGTCGTCGCCACGGCGCTGAACCGGCTGACGCGGACGGTCTTTCAGGTTCACATAGCCATAGCCGAAACGACCGCGGTCACACAGGAAGTAGTGGTTAACGGTACCGTTGTAACGGTTTTCGATACGACGCAGTTCACCGTAACGCTCACCCGGGCTGGTGTTACAGCCGAGGGAACACTGCTGGCAGATGCTTGGTGCAAACTGCATGTCCCATTTACGGTTGTAACGCTCGGAGTGGGTTTTATCCGTGAATACGCCGGTCGGGCAGATTTCTACCAGGTTACCGGAGAATTCGCTTTCCAGGACACCGTCTTCCGGACGACCGAAGTAGACGTTATCGTGTGCGCCATATACGCCCAGATCCTGACCGTCTGCATAGTCTTTGTAGTAACGCACGCAGCGGTAGCAGGCGATGCAGCGGTTCATTTCGTGAGAGATGAACGGCCCCAGGTCCTGGTTACGGTGGGTACGTTTGGTAAAGCGATAGCGACGGAAGCTGTGACCGGTCATCACGGTCATATCCTGAAGGTGGCAGTTACCGCCCTCTTCACAGACCGGACAGTCGTGCGGGTGGTTGGTCATCAACCATTCCACAACGCTTTCGCGGAACTGTTTCGCTTCTTCGTCATCAATCGAAATAAAGGTGCCTTCGGTGGCTGGCGTCATACAGGACATCACCAGGCGACCACGCGTGTCTTCCGCGTTTTGATATTGCTTCACCGCACACTGGCGGCAAGCACCGACGCTGCCCAGCGCCGGATGCCAGCAAAAGTACGGAATATCGAGGCCAAGAGACAGACAAGCTTCCAGCAGGTTGTCCGCCCCGTTGACTTCGTATTCTTTGCCGTCTACATGAATCGTAGCCATTAGCATGCTTCCAGTTGGCTCGGTCGAAACCGAGCGTTAATCAAAATTCTTGTCGTTACCAGCGCGCTTTAAGCAGGTTCGGCTGAATCCCATTGATGGCATGGGTATTGCTGAACGGCTGCTTGATGCCTGCTTCGAACTCGTCGCGGAAATATTTGATCGCGCTCTGCAGAGGTTCGACGGCACCCGGTGCGTGGGCACAGAAGGTTTTACCCGGGCCTAAGAATCGACACAGTTGCTCAAGCGTCTCGATATCCCCAGGCTGGCCTTCACCACGTTCGATTGCACGCAGGATCTTCACGCTCCACGGCAGACCATCACGGCACGGTGTACACCAACCGCAGGACTCGCGGGCGAAGAACTCTTCCAGGTTACGCACCAGCGAGACCATGCCGATCTCGTGGTCGACGGCCATCGCCAGCGCCGTACCCAGACGGCTGCCTGCTTTACCAATGCTTTCGAATTCCATTGGCAGGTCAAGGTGGGCTTCGGTCAGGAAGTCTGTCCCTGCCCCACCCGGCTGCCAGGCTTTAAATTTCAGGCCATCGCGCATGCCGCCAGCGTAGTCTTCAAGAATTTCACGTGCGGTTGTACCGAACGGCAGTTCCCAGACGCCAGGATTTTTAACGCGACCAGAGAAGCCCATCAGCTTGGTACCGGCATCTTTGCTTGAGGAGATGCCCTGATACCACTCCACGCCGTTCGCGAGGATAGCCGGAACGTTACACAGGGTTTCGACGTTGTTTACGCAGGTCGGTTTACCCCATACGCCGGAGCTTGCCGGGAACGGTGGCTTGGAACGCGGGTTCGCACGGCGGCCTTCCAGGGAGTTAATCAGCGCGGTTTCTTCACCGCAGATATAACGCCCGGCACCGGTGTGCACGAACAGTTCAAAGTCAAACCCGGTACCCAGGATGTTTTTGCCAAGCAGGCCCGCTTCGGTGGCTTCGGCAATCGCGCGACGCAGGTTTTCTGCCGCTTCGATGTACTCACCGCGCAGGAAGATGTAGCCACGGTACGCTTTCAATGCGAACGCGGAGATCAGCATGCCTTCCACCAGCAGGTGCGGCAGTTGCTCCATCAGCAGGCGGTCTTTATAGGTGCCCGGCTCCATTTCATCGGCGTTACACAGCAGGTAACGGATGTTCATGGATTCATCTTTTGGCATCAGGCTCCACTTCAGACCGGTGGAGAAGCCCGCACCGCCGCGCCCTTTCAGGCCGGAGTCTTTCACCGCATTAACGATGTCATCCGGCGCCATGCCGCCAAGGGCTTTACGCGCACCGGCATAGCCGTTTTTGCTCTGATATTCGTCGAGCCATACCGGCTGTTTGTCATCGCGCAGACGCCAGGTCAGCGGATGCGTCTCAGCAGTACGAATTACAGTTTTCATTTGTACTGCTCCAGCAGGTCAGGAATCGCTTCCGGCGTGAGATGGCTGTGAGTGTCCTCATCAATCATCATGGTCGGCCCCTTGTCGCAGTTACCCAGGCAGCAGGTTGGCAGCAGAGTAAAGCGTCCATCGAACGTGGTCTGGCCCGGCTTGATATTGAGTTTCTGCTCAATGGCAGCCTGAATGCCCTGATAACCGGTGATGTGGCAGACAACGCTGTCACAGTAGCGGATCACATGGCGGCCTACCGGCTGACGGAAGATCTGGCTGTAGAACGTGGCTACGCCTTCTACGTCACTTGCCGGGATACCCAGCACTTCTGCGATCGCATAGATCGCCCCATCCGGCACCCAACCACGCTGTTTCTGTACGATTTTCAGCGCTTCAATGGACGCCGCACGCGGGTCTTCGTAGTGGTGCATCTCGTGCTCAATGGCGGCACGTTCTGCTTCACTCAGCTCAAAAGCCTCGGTTTGTGGTTGTTGATTCTCGTGCATAATTAGCGGTCCACATCTGACATAACAAAATCGATACTACCCAGATACACAATCAGGTCGGAGACCAGACTGCCGCGGATGGCGGACGGGATCTGCTGCAGGTGCGCAAAGCTCGGCGTACGAACGCGGGTACGGTAGCTCATGGTGCTGCCGTCACTGGTCAGGTAGTAACTGTTAATACCCTTGGTCGCTTCAATCATCTGGAAGGATTCTTGCGCCGGCATGACCGGACCCCAGGAAACCTGCAGGAAGTGGGTGATCAGGGTTTCGATATGTTGCAGCGTGCGCTCTTTCGGTGGCGGCGTCGTCAGCGGGTGATCCGCCTTGAACGGGCCTTCCGGCATATTGTTGAGGCACTGCTCAAGGATGCGCAGACTCTGGCGCAGCTCTTCCACTTTCAGCATCACGCGGGTGTAGCAGTCGGAAACACCGCCGCCCACCGGGACTTCAAAGTCGAAGTTCTCGTAGCCAGAGTAAGGACGGGCTTTACGCACGTCGAAATCAATACCGGTCGCACGCAGACCTGCACCTGTCGTCCCCCACTCCAGCGCTTCTTTCGCGCCGTAGGCAGCAACGCCCTGGGAACGGCCTTTCAGGATGGTGTTGCGCAGCGCGGCTTTCTCGTAGGAGGCCAGACGTTTTGGCATCCAGTCGAGGAATTCACGCAGCAGACGGTCCCAGCCGCGCGGCAGATCGTGTGCCACACCGCCGATACGGAACCAGGCCGGGTGCATACGGAAACCGGTAATCGCTTCCACCAGATCGTAGATTTTCTGACGGTCGGTAAAGGCGAAGAAGACCGGGGTCATCGCGCCGACGTCCTGAATGAACGTGGAGATGTACAGCAGGTGGCTGTTAATACGGAACAGTTCTGACAGCATGACGCGAATCACGTTAACGCGATCCGGCGTAACAATACCCGCCAGTTTCTCGACGGCCAGCACGTATGGCATCTCGTTGACACAGCCGCCGAGGTACTCGATACGGTCGGTATACGGGATGTAGCTGTGCCAGGACTGACGCTCGCCCATCTTCTCAGCACCACGGTGGTGGTAGCCGATGTCAGGAACACAGTCGACAATCTCTTCGCCATCAAGCTGAAGAATAATACGGAATGCACCGTGCGCAGACGGGTGGTTCGGACCGAGGTTGAGGAACATGAAGTCCTCGTTGTCGGTACCGCGCTTCATACCCCAGTCTTCCGGTTTGAAGGTCAGCGCTTCCATCTCCAGATCCTGCTTGGCTTTGGTCAGCTCAAACGGATCGAATTCGGTTGCACGTGCCGGGTAGTCTTTACGCAGCGGGTGGCCGGTCCAGGTCTGCGGCATCATGATGCGCGTCAGATGCGGGTGGCCGTCGAAGGTCATGCCGAACATTTCCCAGGTTTCACGCTCATACCAGTTAGCGTTCGGGAAAAGTTTAGTGATCGTCGGCAGATGCATGTCGTTTTCAGACAATGCCACCTTGAGCATGATATCCGTGTTGCGGTCTATTGAGATCAGGTGGTAGAAAACGGAAAAATCCGCAGCAGGGAGACCCTGGCGGTGCGTTCTCAGACGTTCGTCCATGCCGTGTAAGTCAAACAGCATGACGTAAGGTTTTGGCAATTTCTTGAGGAAATCGACCACTTCCAGTAATTGCTCACGCTTCACCCAAACAACGGGTACCCCGGTGCGGGTGGCCTGAACAGTAAAGGCATCCGGCCCAAAACGGTTGCGCAGTTCGCCAATGACGGGGTCATCCAGATGATCCCGGGTCTGCCAGGCGGCTTCTTGCGCGGTTAAGTCGGTCATATTGTTCACCATTGCAAATGGTCCGTGGTGACTGTTGAGCCTGGCTTCGCGCTATTTGAGTAGTGATATGCGAAGGTGTTCTCCAGGCCTACAGGCGCAAATTAAATTTCGTCAGGCGTACGCAGATTGGTGACGGCAATACGTTCACCACGTTTACGCTCGCGCTCAGACTGCATGTTCGCGCGATACACACCCTGATCGCCAACAACCCACGACAGTGGGCGACGTTCTTTACCGATAGACTCCTGCAGCAGCATCAGCGCCTGCATGTAAGCTTCCGGACGTGGCGGACAGCCCGGGATGTACACATCCACCGGAATAAACTTATCTACGCCCTGCACGACGGAATAAATGTCGTACATACCGCCAGAGTTTGCACATGCGCCCATGGAGATAACCCATTTAGGCTCCAGCATCTGGTCATAAAGACGCTGAATAACAGGTGCCATCTTAGTAAAGCACGTACCGGCTACCACCATCAGGTCAGCCTGACGTGGGGAAGCACGCAGTACCTCTGCCCCAAAACGCGCAACGTCATGCACCGCAGTGAATGACGTCACCATTTCAACGTAGCAGCAAGAAAGGCCAAAGTTGTACGGCCAGATGGAGTTCTTACGACCCCAGTTGACCATATCGTGCATGGCATGTTCGAGTTTGCCCATGTACACGCTTTTATTGACTTCTTGCTCCAGGGGGTCGGTTACGATCTCCTGTTTTTGCAGGGGGTAACGGTCATTCTCACCGTTAGGATCTATGCGGGTGAGCGTATAATCCATCTTATTGCCTCGCTGTTACTGCTGACGATTAGAGATACTGTTTTCCGGGTTGATGTGTTCACGGCGTGAACGCACAGGCGTCCAGTCCAGCGCGCCGATACGCACCAGATAAACCAGACCGGCCAGTAGCACTAAAATGAAAATTGCGGCCTCGACAAAGCCCACCCAACCACTTTCGCGGATGGACGTTGACCATGCGAAAAGGTAAAGCGCTTCCACGTCGAAGATGACGAAGAACATGGCTACCAGATAGAACTTGGCAGACAGGCGTAAGCGAGCGGAACCTACTGAATCAATACCTGATTCGAAAGGTGTGTTTTTGTGCCTTGCTCGGGCGCGACCGCCCAAGAACCAGCCGCCGACTAACATCAGGCAGCACAGGCCAATGGCTACAATAAGAAAGATTGCGAATGCCCAGTGATGAGCGATGACTTCTGTGGATGTTGACATACTCATTGCTTACTCATCAAAAGTGATACCGACGACACTGCTCTTGCTGGCAGATGGGCATCACATCGATTCATGGGGAGGAACAAATAACCTTACACTAACTGTCAGAAATGAGACGTAGACAGCAAAATGATGGGGTTTTTTACTCCTTTCTATAACCTATTGTCAACTTTAACAAAGGTTTCTTCACATTAAATTACATCGAGCGATTCTCATTAACATTTGGTGCCCTTTAACCCTGGTGGGTGCATGACTTTGCGTCAAATGTATGTTGTTGAATCGTGTCCGTTTCGGAAGTAAAAAAAATAACCCTCCTATTTTGACAGGATTTGCCAACGATTCCTCCCCCCAAATAGGAGTATTTTCTTGATCTGAGACACGCTTTTGTTAATTCAACCTGGAAAACGGCAACATATTTCCTGTTTTTTTAACATGAGAGGGATGTGGATGAAGTTAGAACGGAAAACGGACAAGTTTTAAGCAAAAGCATTTAGCTTATTGATAAATAGAGAGTATTCTGAAAATCCATGCGCCATAAGCGGGTATTATTGCTAAAAAAAAGCCACTGCATGTGAAAATCACACGAGTGGCTTTTTTTTACACTTACATTTTGTTACCAGAATTTTGAGCTATCGATCACTCAAAATCCCCTTCAACGATCAGGGAGTCGTCCCCCCCTTCGGAGGTAACGCGCTCGAACTGCCACGGGTTATGGTAGTTTTCCATCGCCTCGAACACCACTTTGGCCAACTCGTTATGGCTGGACGAATTGTGGCAGAGCAGATACTCCGTATCCGGCAGCGCAGGAAGGCCATCGGATTTCCCCAGAACGCGCAGATCGGGGCTCATCATCTCTACCGGACGGGCCGTTACACCCAGACCGGCCTTCACGGCGGCACGGACCGCTGGCAGCGTGGAAGCCACATACGCCAGACGCCACGGAATGTTGGCCTCATTCAGCGCCGTGAGCACCATATCGCGGAACGGGCTCGGGTCGTCCAGTAACACCAGTGGAACCGGCTCCCCTTTTTGCAGCACGTATTCGGCTGCGCAATACCAGTGCGTAGGCGATGTACGCAGCGTCAGGCAATCAAACTGCCCGGGACGATGCGTAGTCACCACCAGGTCGACTTTATTCTCATTTAACATCTCAACCATAAAGGCATTACGCTTTACGCTAACGTCCAGCGCAAGCTTCGGATAAACCGAACTAATACGATTGAGAAGAAACGGCAATATAGTATCCGCTGACTCATCAGATGCGCCTAACGTTAGCACCCCTTGAAGGTTGCTAAACATTAATGACATACATGCTTCATCATTAAAGCGAAGAATTTTCCTGGCATAACCCAGAAGCTGAATACCGTGTTCCGTTAAGAGCTTATTACGCCCATGACGCGCAAAAAGCTCTTTACCAACCAGTTGCTCCAGCCGCTGCATTTGCTGGCTGACGGCGGACTGAGTTCGGCAAACGGCGGCAGCAGCAGCTGCAAAAGTGTTGAGATCGGCGACCGCAACAAACGTTCTCAGCAGATCGAGGTCGAGATTCATTATCGGACGATTTGCATTTATCATATCTATTCACTTTCAGGTTGCTCGTGCGGAGCTGCCCGGGTTGAAGCTGTGTGTGTACAGTTAAGCAATTCCCTCTGAAGATTTTCCCTCGCATCCCGGCCCGGCAGACTGCCTGACAGATAGTTATTGTGCTGCTTTATATCAACAGTCAGAAAGCACGTTTCATGACGTTATTTTTATTCTCTTAAACGTTCAGGATATTTAGATGTTCGCAGGTTTATGTAAATTACATTAAAGGTGTAACACCTTTTCTGCCATCTTTATCGCAGCGCTGTCAACGTAGCAGGAGATGTTCGACACATTCCAGCCAGAGATAACTCCAACAATAACAATCAATTAATTCGGAAAATCAGTGTCAGATATACAAAAAACTTGCATCTGCCCTCTGCTTTCCTGAAAGACATCTTAACCCAAATCCACTTTATTTATAAGTCTTATTGCAATATTGAGGATTAAAGAAGAATGTTAAGCTTCTAAACTAATTTTATTAGAATTAACTAAAGTTGCATTTTTTAGGTTAATAATAAATAAATTTTAATTTAGATTAAGACCATTCATTAATGCCACTTAACATTAATTTCACATGAGTAACTTTTAGCCACAGCATGCTATTACAGGAACATGTATCAAGCATTCAGGTTTAACGAAATGTCACTCAGGGTGATTGCCACCGTTGTCCTGCTTACCACTTATTTTCACCAGCACAATATACACAATTTTGACAAATGCATAGCACATTTGACCTTTCCTGGCACTGTGCGCACAACTTTAAGCCAGTATAAAAGCATACACGCAGCGAAAAAGATTTATCAGAATTTTTCTCCCGACACAAAATCTTCTACTGCACACCCTTCAAAACGAAGCGAGGGGGGAGTACATTATTCCGTGCTGACTTCCACGGCAGGGAGTGGCAATAATAGCGAAAAGGTTAAAGGTTCATGTCCCCTATCGAAAAATCCAGCAAGCTAGATAACGTCTGTTATGACATCCGCGGCCCGGTTCTTAAAGAGGCAAAACGCCTTGAAGAAGAAGGCAACAAGGTTCTGAAACTCAACATTGGTAACCCTGCGCCATTTGGTTTTGAAGCGCCGGATGAAATTCTGGTTGATGTGATCCGCAACCTTCCTACTGCACAAGGCTATTGTGATTCAAAAGGACTTTACTCCGCACGTAAAGCCATCATGCAGCACTACCAGGCACGCGGTATGCGTGATGTTACCGTTGAAGATATTTATATTGGCAACGGCGTCTCTGAACTGATTGTGCAGGCGATGCAGGCGCTGCTGAACAGCGGGGACGAAATGCTGGTACCCGCGCCGGATTATCCGCTGTGGACGGCTGCCGTATCACTGTCCAGCGGTAAAGCGGTGCACTATCTGTGCGACGAGTCCTCTGACTGGTTCCCGGACCTCGATGATATTCGCGCGAAAATTACGCCCCGCACGCGCGGCATCGTGATCATTAACCCGAACAACCCAACGGGCGCAGTATACTCAAAAGAGCTGCTGATGGAGATCGTCGAGCTCGCCCGCCAGCACAACCTGATCATCTTTGCCGACGAAATCTACGACAAGATCCTGTACGACGCGGCACAGCACCACTCAATCGCTGCGCTGGCCCCGGACCTGCTGACCGTCACCTTTAACGGGCTGTCTAAAACCTACCGCGTGGCCGGTTTCCGTCAGGGCTGGATGGTATTGAACGGTCCGAAAAAGCACGCCAAAGGCTATATTGAAGGGCTGGAGATGCTGGCCTCCATGCGTTTATGTGCCAACGTTCCGGCGCAGCACGCGATCCAGACGGCACTCGGCGGCTATCAGAGCATTAGCGAGTTCATCGTTCCCGGTGGTCGCCTGTATGAACAGCGTAACCGCGCGTGGGAGCTGATCAACGACATCCCGGGCGTCTCCTGCGTGAAGCCGAATGGGGCGCTGTATATGTTCCCGAAAATTGACGCGAAGCGCTTCAATATTCACGACGACCAGAAAATGGTGCTTGATTTCCTGCTGCAGGAAAAAGTACTGCTGGTTCAGGGTACGGCGTTTAACTGGCCGTGGCCGGACCACGTACGTATCGTGACGCTGCCGCGCGAAGATGACCTCGAAATGGCCATCAGCCGCTTCGGGCGCTTCCTCTCTGGATACCATCAGTAATCTTAAAATCAGGCTACTTCGGTAGCCTGATTTGCATCTTCCCTCCCCTCCCCGCACAATGAACGCCTGTCGCAGTGAAGACAAAAGGTAACCTATGAGTCAGAGTCATTTCTTTGCCCACCTCTCCCGCCTGAAACTCATCAACCGCTGGCCGCTGATGCGCAATGTCCGCACGGAAAATGTGTCAGAGCACAGTCTGCAGGTTGCGATGGTCGCTCACGCGCTGGCCGCCATTAAAAACCGCAAATTCAACGGTCAGGTCAATCCAGAGCGCATCGCCCTGCTGGCGATGTACCACGATGCGTCAGAAGTGCTAACCGGCGACCTGCCTACGCCGGTGAAATATTTCAACTCGCAGATTGCGCAGGAATATAAGGCCATCGAGAAGATTGCCCAGCAGAAGCTGATTGACATGGTGCCGGAAGAGTTGCGCGACATCTTTGAGCCGCTCATCGATGAGCATCAGTACACGGAAGATGAAAAGTCGCTGGTCAAACAGGCCGACGCGCTCTGCGCCTACCTGAAGTGTCTGGAAGAGCTGTCTGCGGGCAATAACGAATTTTTACTGGCAAAAACGCGTCTGGAAAAAACGCTGGAATCCCGCCGCAGCGAAGAGATGGATTACTTTATGCAGGTTTTTGTGCCGAGCTTCCATCTGTCGCTGGATGAGATTAGCCAGGATTCTCCCCTCTGATTGTCGCCCAGCGGCGCTGCGCTTGCAGGGCCTACGGGGCTGTAGGCCGGGTAAGGCGCAGCCGCCACCCGGCAAAATGCTCAGAACGGGAACAGGACCGGTATCAACACCACGCACACCACCATCACCAGCACGGTGAACGGCACGCCCAGCTTCACGAAATCACTGAATCTGTAATTCCCTGGCCCCAGCACCAGCGTGTTCACCGGTGAAGAAACTGGCGTCATAAATGCTGCGGAGGCCGCCATTGCGACCATCATCGCAAAGGGATACGGCGACACGCCCATGGATTTGGCCATCGCCAGCGCAATAGGCGCCATCAGTACCGCCGTCGCGGTGTTGGAGATAAACAGACCGATGGTGGCGCACATGATAAACAGACAGACCATCATCATGTACGGCCCATACCCGCCGCCAACATCCATTAAGCCTTTAACGATCAGATCCACCCCGCCGGTTTTTTGCAGCGCAAGGGCAAAAGGCATCATCCCGACGATGAGAATAATGCTCGGCCAGTGAATGGCTTTATACGCGCTTTCGGCGTCAATGCAGCGGAATTTGCCCATCAACAGGCAGGCGATAATTGCCGCGACCGGATTGGGAATTTCATCGGTCAGCATCAGCGCCACCATCAGCACCAGACAAAAAATCGCGTGGGGCGCCTGGCTGTGCGCCGGGGAGGCGTCGCTCTCCTCGACAGGCATGTTGAGCACCACAAAATCGCGCCCTTTTTGCCCGAGCTGGCTAATCAGCTTCCAGTTACCGACAACCAGGAAGATATCGCCCAGCAGGATCGGCTCATCCACCACCGCCCCTTCCATCGCTACGCCATCGCGCTTCAGCCCCACGACATTCAGGCCATAACGGGTTCGGAACCCCATTTCCCGCACGGTTTTGCCCAACAGTTCCGATTCCGGGATCAGCGACACTTCGGCCATGCCGACATCCAGCGCCTGATCGGAGAAATACTCCCCGCGCAGCACCATCGGTTCCAGCAGCTGTTCGCTGCAAAACTCGCGCAGATCCACGTCCGCGGTGGACATATCAATCAGCAGGACGTCCCGCGCGCGGAATTCCGACACCCCGTTGACGTTGACGATCACCCGGCGAAAACGACGCCAGCGCTCTACGCCGATCACATTCGCGCCATAGCGCTCACGCAGCTTCAGGTCGTCAAGGCGTTGTCCCACCATCGGCGAGCCGGGGCGAATAGCCAGACGGCGTGCACGCCCGGTGAGGCGGTACTCTTTAATCAGATCGCGGAAGGTGCGCCGTTTCCACCCCTCTTTATTTTTATCCTGTTTTTCACCTTTCAGGGCAAACCGGGTCAGCAGCATGTAGACCACGCCCATCACCAGAATGACCAGCCCAAGCGGGGTGACGCTGAAAAAACTAAAGCCCTGGAACCCTTCCCGGATCAGCTCACTGTTGACCACCAGGTTCGGCGGCGTTGCCACCAGCGTCATCATGCCGCTGATCAAACCGGCAAAACTCAGGGGCATCATCAGTCGCGATGGCGAGATTTGCATCCTCATGGAAACGCTCAGCACCACCGGGATAAAGATTGCCACGACGCCCGTTGAGCTCATAAACGCCCCCAGCCCGGCGACGGTCACCATCAGGTAGACCAGCATTTTGGTTTCGCTGCTGCCCGCCACCTTCACCAGCCACGACCCCATGATGGTCGCCACGCCGGTACGCACCAGCCCGTCACCGATAATAAACAGGGCGGCAATCAGGATAACGTTGGGATCGCTAAACCCGGAGAAGGCTTCAGGTAAGGTGAGCGTTCCGCTCAGCACGAACGCGACGATGACAAACAAGGCGACGGCGTCCATGCGTACCTTGCCCGTTGCAAAAAGAAGGATGGCGATTAAAAGCAGACTCAGGACCCAAATCAGTTCACCGTTCACAACATGTCCTTGTCAGTGGGAGATGAGGAATTTTGCCATAAAAAAGCCCCAGCAATGTGGGGCTATATCATGTGATTACATTTTTAGCGAGACGGTTACCACTCCGTCAGAGGCTTTCGAAACAGCCAGCGCCGTCAGTGAATCCAGCACAAAGTCTGCCTCCTCCAGCCGGGGGGATCCCGCCGGAACGTTAACGGCGATAACGTGGCTTCCGGCGTTCAGCCCGGCCAGTACGCCAGCAGCCGCATCTTCTACTACCACGCACTGTGCAGGGGCGAGGCCCAGCAGTTCAGCGCCCAGTAAAAAAGCGTCGGGCTCCGGTTTACCGCGCTTTACGCGCTCCGCCGTGATAAATACGTCTGGCGTTGGCAGGCCTGCCGCCTTGTGTCGGGCGTGGGCAACCGGCACGGAACCGGAGGTGACGATAGCCCACGGGATCTGCGCCTCGTTCAGATGCTCAAGCAGTTCGCGCGCCCCCGGTAAGGCGGTGATGCCGTCCGTATCCGTGGCTTCAATGTGTTCCAGGTATTTGAACTCCGCCTGAATTTCGTCCTCAGAGCGTCCGGCCAGGAAGTGCCGAAGCGAGGTAATGGCCTGTTTGCCATGGATAAAATTCAGCACGTCCTGATGGTCGATGCCATGTCGGTCAGCCCAATGGCACCAGGAACGCTCCACAACCGGCAGCGAATCCACCAGCGTACCGTCCAGATCAAACAGAAAACCTCTACACTGCACACGCACCTCCGTCAGGCATTAATGATTTGTTGAATTTCGTTGCTGCTTAAATGGTACTGACGCGGACAGGCGTGCCACGCGCTTAGCATACGCTGATATTTTTCCCACATTGGGGTCTGCGCGTTGAAGCCGTGGGTACCCGCGTCAAAGTGGGTATAACGCCCTTCTGTATTCACCATAAAGCGAACATAGCTCAGATAACGCGCTTCCGTTGCGGCATCAAAGCCTAAGAAGGTCACGCGGCGCTCGTCAATGGACTGCTGATCTTTGAGATTCGTCCAGGAGACGTGCAGGGCGTGATACATCTCCATAATGTCGATCACGATGCGACAGGTTTCTTCTTTCAGCTCACCAAACTCGCGGTCCAGTTCGCGCATTTGCAAACCAAAACCGCGTTCGACGATGGTTTGCAGGCGGCTGTAGCGTGCAGCGTTATCGGGATCAAGCATAGTCATCATCTTGTACTGGTTGGACAAAATCAGACGTTGAGCATGGGTCATTTCCATCTTTCGACTCCTGTAGCGCATTGCACTTAAAAAAAAGACACGGTAACTGATTGTTACTGTGCCTTCTTTTCGTCGTCGTTTCGATGATCAATCACAAATCATCGAGGAATGTTTTATCCAGTTGCTTAAAAGCACGCTTTAACGTGTCCGCCAGCGCCTGGTAATCCGGCTTGCCTTCAACCGGGGCGAGCGCCTGCCCGGCCTCCTCCAGTTTTCCGCGCACTTCATAAAACCAGTGTAAAATAGAAGGGGGAAGTGGGGTGATGGACCGTTTACCTAACCACCACAGGCCCTGCATCGGCAGGCTTAACGCGAAGAGCGCCGTCGCGACGGCAGGGCCAAGCTGCCCACCCAGCGCTATCTGCCAGCACAATGTAAAAATCGCGACAGGCGGCATAAAGCGAATCGCATAGCGCGTGGCGCGGATGGTGCGGTTCTCAATAAACATAGGCGCAAGGCGCTTTTCCATCGGCCACGTCTTTGCGTAATGCTGTCCCCGACGAAACAGACTAAAGAAATTTACGGACGGGTTCTCTGGTGTCGACATGGCTGTACCTCAACTTCACATATAAAAATTAAAATTTTCGTGCAAAACCACAACAAGCTATGACAACGTTCAAAATATTTTGTCATCTCTACCCCGTATCGGGTATCCTGTGCCAGCCTGATAGGGCCATAGACGAGGATCAGTAACTCGTCAAATTATTGCATATTATGCCATTGGCTGAAAAATGTGCAAAATGGCATAAAATCATAGTTATTTCTTCCATCATGCCACAATGTTCGTTTGGCATGATGTTAATCATAAATGTCTGAGTCATCATGCGTTACGCTGTTAGACTCACTGACGTTTTTTTAGCCACGTATCAATAATAGGTACTTCCATGTCGAGTAAGTTAGTACTGGTTCTGAACTGCGGTAGCTCCTCACTGAAATTCGCCATCATCGATGCGCTCAACGGTGACGAATACCTCTCTGGTTTGGCCGAATGTTTCCATCTGCCTGAAGCACGTATCAAGTGGAAGATGGACGGCAGCAAACAAGAAGCGGCTTTAGGTGCAGGCGCCGCTCACAGTGAAGCGCTGAACTTTATCGTTAACACTATTCTGGCACAAAAACCAGAACTGTCTGCTCAGCTGACTGCGATTGGTCACCGTATCGTCCACGGCGGCGAAAAATACACCAGCTCCGTCGTGATCGACGAAACGGTGATCCAGGGCATCAAGGACTCTGCGTCCTTCGCACCGCTGCACAACCCGGCTCACCTGATTGGTATCGCTGAAGCGCTGAAATCCTTCCCGAATCTGAAAAACAAAAACGTGGCCGTATTCGACACCGCGTTCCATCAGACCATGCCGGAAGAGTCTTACCTCTATGCCCTGCCATACAGCCTGTACAAAGAACACGGCGTACGTCGTTACGGCGCGCACGGCACCAGCCACTTCTATGTGACGCAGGAAGCCGCAAAAGTCCTGAACAAGCCGGTTGAAGAACTGAACATCATCACCTGCCACCTGGGCAACGGTGGTTCTGTTTCTGCTATCCGCAACGGTAAATGTGTTGATACTTCTATGGGTCTGACCCCGCTGGAAGGTCTGGTGATGGGTACCCGTTCCGGTGACATCGACCCGGCGATCATCTTCCACCTGCACGACACCCTGGGCATGAGCGTTGACCAGATCAACAAAATGCTGACCAAAGAGTCTGGCCTGCTGGGTCTGACCGAAGTCACCAGCGACTGCCGTTATGTTGAAGACAACTACGCAGAGAAAGAAGACGCTAAACGTGCAATGGACGTTTACTGCCACCGTCTGGCGAAGTACATCGGCTCTTACACTGCGCTGATGGAAGGCCGTCTGGACGCGGTTATCTTCACCGGTGGTATCGGTGAGAACGCGGCAATGGTTCGTGAACTGTCCCTGGGCAAACTGGGCGTTCTGGGCTTCGAGGTTGATCACGAACGTAACCTGGCTGCCCGCTTCGGCAAGTCTGGCTTCATCAACAAAGAAGGCACCCGCCCTGCTCTCGTTATCCCAACTAACGAAGAACTGGTCATTGCGCAAGACGCGCACCGCCTGACTGCCTGATTCCACACCGCCAGCAATGCTGGCGGTGCTGTTTTGTAACCCGCCCCATTTGGGCGGTAACGAAAGAGGATAAACCGTGTCCCGTACTATTATGCTGATCCCTACCGGAACCAGCGTCGGTCTGACCAGCGTCAGCCTTGGCGTAATCCGTGCTATGGAACGCAAAGGCGTTCGTCTGAGCGTCTTTAAGCCAATCTCCCAGCCACGTGCTGGTGGCGATGCACCAGACCAGACCACCTCCATTATTCGTAAGAACTCCAATCTGCCAGCGGCTGAACCGCTGAAGATGAGCCACGTTGAATCTCTGCTGTCCAGCAACCAGAAAGACGTGCTGATGGAAGAGATCATCGCCAACTACCATGCTAACGCGCAAAACGCTGAAGTGGTGCTGGTTGAAGGTCTGGTCCCAACGCGCAAACACCAGTTTGCCCAGTCTCTGAACTTCGAAATCGCGAAAACCCTGAACGCAGAGATCGTTTTCGTGATGTCTCAGGGCACCGATACCCCAGAGCAGCTGAACGAGCGTATCGAACTGACGCGCAGCAGCTTCGGCGGCGCAAAAAATACCAACATCACCGGCGTGATCGTGAACAAACTGAACGCGCCAGTTGATGAGCAAGGCCGTACTCGCCCTGACCTGTCCGAAATCTTCGACGACTCTTCCAAAGCGAAAGTTGTCAAAGTTGACCCGGCTAAACTGCAGGGATCCAGCCCGCTGCCAGTACTGGGCGCGGTGCCATGGAGCTTCGATCTGATTGCCACCCGTGCAATCGATATGGCGCGTCACCTGAATGCCACCGTGGTTAACGAAGGCGACATCAACACCCGCCGCGTGAAGTCCGTGACCTTCTGTGCGCGCAGCATTCCGCACATGCTGGAACACTTCCGCGCAGGTTCCCTGCTGGTGACCTCCGCAGACCGTCCGGACGTGCTGGTTGCAGCCTGTCTGGCCGCAATGAACGGCGTGGAAATCGGTGCGATCCTGCTGACCGGTGCCTACGAGATGGACCCACGCGTCAGCAAGCTGTGCGAACGCGCGTTCGCCACCGGCCTGCCGGTCTTCATGGTGAACACCAATACCTGGCAGACCTCTCTGAGCCTGCAAAGCTTCAACCTGGAAGTACCGGTTGATGACCACGAGCGTATTGAGAAAGTTCAGGAATACGTTGCGGGCTACATCAACGCAGACTGGATTGAATCCCTGACTGCGACCTCCGAGCGCAGCCGCCGTCTGTCTCCTCCAGCATTCCGTTACCAGCTGACCGAGCTGGCGCGTAAAGCGGGCAAACGCGTTGTTCTGCCAGAAGGCGACGAACCGCGTACCGTTAAAGCGGCTGCTATCTGTGCAGAGCGCGGCATCGCGACCTGTGTGCTGCTGGGTAACCCGGATGAGATCACCCGCGTTGCGGCGTCTCAGGGCGTTGAGCTGGGCGCTGGCATCGAAATCGTTGACCCTGAAGTGGTTCGCGAAAGCTACGTTGCCCGTCTGGTTGAGCTGCGTAAGAGCAAAGGCATGACCGAAGCCGTTGCGCGCGAACAGCTGGAAGACAACGTGGTGCTGGGCACGCTGATGCTGGAGCAGGACGAAGTTGACGGTCTGGTTTCCGGTGCGGTTCACACCACGGCGAACACCATCCGTCCACCGCTGCAGCTGATCAAAACCGCACCGGGCAGCTCTCTGGTTTCTTCCGTGTTCTTCATGCTGCTGCCTGAACAGGTTTACGTTTACGGTGACTGCGCGATCAACCCGGATCCAACCGCAGAACAGCTGGCTGAAATCGCTATCCAGTCCGCGGACTCCGCGATTGCCTTCGGTATCGAACCGCGCGTAGCGATGCTCTCCTACTCCACCGGTACCTCTGGTGCAGGTAGCGACGTAGAGAAAGTGCGTGAAGCGACGCGTCTGGCACAGGAAAAACGTCCTGACCTGATGATCGACGGCCCGCTGCAGTACGATGCCGCCGTTATGGCCGACGTTGCAAAATCCAAAGCGCCGAACTCACCGGTTGCAGGTCGCGCTACCGTGTTCATCTTCCCGGATCTGAACACCGGTAACACCACCTACAAAGCGGTACAGCGTTCTGCAGACCTGATCTCCATCGGGCCAATGCTGCAGGGCATGCGCAAACCTGTGAACGACCTGTCCCGTGGCGCGCTGGTAGACGATATCGTCTACACCATCGCTTTGACCGCGATTCAGTCTTCGCAGCAGCAGTAATTGTAAGGTCTTGCCGGATGGCGCTTCGCTTATCCGGCCTACAGGACCGTAGGCCCGGTAAGCGTAAGCGCCACCGGGCAACAAAAAGGCGACCACTACACGGGTCGCCTTTTTTATTTACAGCAGCTCCCTCGCCGCCGACACAATGTCATGAGCCGTCAGGCCATACTCCTTCTGCAGGAAGTCCTGCGTCCCTACCTGACCATAACGCTCCTTGACGCCCACCCGCCGCATCGGTACCGGGCAGGTTTCCACCAGCACTTCCGCCACCGCCGACCCGAGGCCGTTGTGAATGCTGTGGTTTTCACAGGTGACGATGCGCCCGGTTTTCTCGGCGTAGTTTTTTACCAGCATCCGGTCGATGGGCTTCAGGGTAAACATGTCGATGACCGCCGCGCTTACGCCCTCCTGCTCAAGCTGGCGCGCCGCCTCCAGCGCTTCCGCTACCATGATGCCGTTGGCAATCAGGGTAATATCGGTTCCTTCGCGCAGTACGTTGCCTTTGCCAATGGTGAAGGTTGAACCAGGGGCATACACGCTCGGCGCCTGCTTACGAATGGTGCGCACCCAGTAGAAACCTTCGAGGTC
Organism: Enterobacter asburiae; assembly: GCF_008080435.1. Lineage (GTDB taxonomy): Bacteria > Pseudomonadota > Gammaproteobacteria > Enterobacterales > Enterobacteriaceae > Enterobacter > Enterobacter asburiae_C. Next base: position 319,195 of record NZ_VRKN01000002.1, read on the forward strand.
GATAAGCTGGCGCAGTACGTCCTCGAACATCACCGCGTCGGTCACTTCCAGCACCACCGAATGCGCCAGACCGCGCACAATGCCCATATCCTCAAATGACATATGCGTCCCGCCGTTGTGGCAGGCCGTCACGCCCGCATCCGACGCTATCACCTTCACGTTGTTGCGCTGGTAGTCCAGGGACATAAACAGCTGGTCGAAGCAGCGACGGCTGGCAAACGCGGTGAAGGTGTGCACGAACGGTTTGCGTCCGGTAAGTGACAGCCCCGCCGCGGTGCCGATGACGTTGGCCTCCATAATGCCGCAGTTAATCACGTGCTGCGGATAATCGCGCGCCACGCCGTCCATCGCCATCGAGCTCATCAGATCCGCTTCCAGAGCGATAATCTCACTCCCTGCCTCAATCTGTTTTGCCACAAAGCCCGCATAGACTTTACGCATCTCAACGGCATCTTTCTGTCGTGGGGGTGCAACCTTAATCATGTGAAGCCTCCAGTTGGCGAATCGTCTCGTTGAGGGCTGCTTTGCTCTCCGCGGTCAATCGCAGGTGGTGCGAGTTGCTGAGCTGCTCCAGGTACGGCACCCCCTGCCCTTTAATGCTGTCGAGGATGACGACTAACGGACGCGCATCGGCAGCCGGAACCCGCGACGTCACCGCCAGCAGCCCCGGAATGTCGTCTCCCTTCACCGTCGCCACGTCAAAGCCAAAGGCACGGAATTTCCCCTCCAGGTCGAACGCGCTGATGATCTCGTCCAGCTCGCCGTCGAGCTGCTGTTTGTTCCAGTCCACGAACACCGTCAGGTTGTTCAGACGATGATGGGCAATAAACTGGAAGGCTTCCCAGCACTGCCCCTCGTTCAGCTCGCCGTCACCGACAATGCAGAAGACCCGATTCGGTCGCCCCGCCAGCCTGTGCGAGAGCGCCATCCCGCCGGCAATGGAGATCCCCTGCCCCAGCGAACCGGTGGTGGCATCCACGCCGCGCGTTTTCAGGCGGTCCGGGTGGCTCGGCAGGCGCGTGCCGTTCTGGTTCAGAGTGCTCAGCTCTTCCACCGGGAAGTAGCCCTTGATCGCCAGTGTGCTGTAGAGCGCCGGGCCCGCATGACCTTTCGACAGGACAAAATAGTCTCGCTCTGGCCAGTCCGGATCCGCCGGGTCGATTTTCATTACCGCCCCGTACAGCACGGCCAGGGTTTCAACCACCGACATACTGCCACCATAGTGTCCAAAGCCCAGCTGCGTCAGGGATTTCAGCGTCTCAAGACGGATCTGACGCGCGAGTTCGGTTATCTCTTTCTCATTCATGATTTGGCTCCGGTGTTTTCCTGCGCGTTACCGCCTGCAGGTTTGTTTTTCGCGAAGACGTTGTACGCCACCAGCAGCGCGAACAACGCCACAACCAGTCCGGTGATGGCAAGCGGCGACAGGAAGCGCGCCAGGTTGCCGAGGACAATCCCGACCGCGCCGAAGTCGGCGTCCGAGAAGGTGGTGTTGGCAAAGCCAATTGCGCCCAGCACCGGCAGCAGCAGGACCGGCAGGAAGGTGATCAGCAGGCCGTTAGCAAAGGCGCCAATCATTGCCCCGCGACGTCCACCGGTGGCGTTACCGAACACGCCCGCCGTTGCGCCAGTGAAGAAGTGCGGCACGACACCCGGGAGGATCAGCACCCAGCTAAACTGACCGCAGATGAACAATCCCACAATCCCACCGAGGAAGCTGAACAGGAAGCCAATCAACACCGCGTTTGGCGCATACGGATACACCACCGGGCAGTCCAGCGCAGGACGCGCATTGGGCACTAGTTTCTCCGAGAAGCCGGTAAAGGCCGGAACGATTTCCGCCAGAATCAGGCGTACGCCCTGCAGGATGATAAACACGCCCGCCGCGAAGGTGATCGCCATGATGATGGCGTAGACCAGGTAGTTCTGACCGCCGCTGAAGGTGGCCTCCACATACTCGCGTCCTGCGCTCACCGCCATGATCAGGTAGATAATCATCATGGTCAGGGAGATGGAGATCGAGCTGTCGCGCAGGAAGCTCAGGTTCTTCGGCAGGTTCATCTCTTCGGTTGAGCGGGAGCCTTTGCCAACCTTGCTGCCAATCCAGCCGGACAGCACGTAGCCGAGCGTGCCGAAGTGGCCGAAGGCAATTTCATCGTTGCCAGTAATGCGCTTCATGTAGCGCTGCGCAATCGCCGGGAAGAAGGCCATGATCAAGCCGAGGATCAGCGAGCCGGTAAACACCAGCCCTACGCCCTCAAAGCCCGCTACCGTCAGGATCACGCCAATCATGCACGCCATGTAAAAGGTGTGGTGTCCGGTCAGGAAGATGTACTTCAGACGGGTAAAGCGCGCGACAATAATATTCGCCACCATGCCGAAGGCCATAATAAGCGCGGTCGCTGCACCGTATTTTTCCAGCGCAATTGACACAATCGCTTCATTGTTTGGAATAATGCCCTGGATAGTAAAGGCGTGTTCAAACATACCGCCTAAAGGATTTAATGACCCCACCAGTACCGTGGCACCGCCACCCAGCACAATAAATCCAAGAATGGTTTTAATCGTCCCTTTCACCACGTCCGAAAAGGCTTTCTTCTGCGCAACCAGACCAATTAGCGCAATTAAACCGACCAGCACCGAAGGGACTTTTAAAATATCAACAACGAAATTCAGCGTTTCAAGGATAAACATATCCACCTCGCCTTATCAGGGTTATTGTCTTTCGAACCAGGCGCGCAGCTGCGCTTCAAGTTCGTTGATGTCGATGATGTTGTTAATCACCACCAGCTGGCTTTCCGGCACGCTGGCGCTGGCCGCAATGTCTTTTGCCATCACAAAAAGATCGGCTGCGCCCGGCGTGGCCGAGGAGAGATCGGAATGTTCAACCTCAGCCTCAATCTCCAGTTTTTTAAGCACCTTTTTAATATTCATTTCGACCATAAAACTACTGCCCAGGCCGGAGCCGCAAATAGCCATAATTTTCATTGTTGTCCCCTTATTTTGAGTAGAGCACGCCCCATCACGCTGGCGCGTAATGTTGTGAATAATCGGATTAAAGAATTAAATCAGAAGCGGTCAATAATCGTTTTAATTTCCTCCAGGGTATTCGCCTGATGCAGTTCAGCCATATCTGCATCGCTGGAAAATAACTCAGCCAGCGATGAGATCATCTCGATATGACTATTTTTGTCGGGTGCCGCGAGCATAATAATGACATCGACAGGGTCAAACTCACCGGCACCAAACGAGACGCCCTGTTTTAGTTTTAATAAAGACAACCCCAGTCCTTTGGCGCCTTCCTCCGGCCGCGCATGCGGCATCGCCAGCCCTGGTGCCAGCACATAATAGGGTCCTAACGTGTGGTGCTGCTGGATGATGGCCGTGACGTATTCAGGCGCAATTACCTGCAAATCCAGAAGCGGCTTCGCGCACAGCTCCAGCGCCTGCGGCCAGTTTTCCACGCTATCCTGCAGCGTGATGGTTGTATCATATATCCATTTTTTGAGCACTTTTCACTCCCGCTACACGCTAAAGATGAGCAAACTTTATTCAACACATCGCTGAATGACTGCGATCGAGATCACAAAGATAGCGCTACCAATCGTTAACATACGGAAATGTGATAGCGCTATCAAATTGCAATCACGGTGCTAAATCACAGCAAAAAAAGGGATTTAAGGCGTATACTGCCTGTCACGTGAAACGAAGGAAAAGAAGAACGCGTCTGGTCAGCAGGAAGGTGTATGTCTCTAACCCGAAAACGGCGCAGTACTGGTAAAGTGACACTCGCCGATGTCGCACAGCTTGCCGGTGTGGGCACGATGACCGTGTCCCGTGCACTCCGCACGCCCGAACAGGTTTCCGATAAATTACGAGAAAAAATTGAAGCTGCCGTGCAGGCGTTGGGTTACATGCCTAATCTTGCCGCCAGCGCGCTGGCCTCGGCGTCGTCATGGACGATAGCCATGGTCGTGCCCAATCTCTCCGAAGCCGGCTGCTCGGAGATGTTCGCCGGGCTACAGCAGGTGCTGCAACCTGCCGGGTATCAGATCATGCTGGCGGAATCCCAGCATCGTCTTGAGCAGGAGGAGAAATTGCTGGAGACGCTGCTGGCGTCGAATATTGCCGCCGCTATCCTGCTCAGCGTTGAACATACCGACACCGTTCGCCACTGGCTGAAGAATGCCTCTATTCCGGTGATGGAGATGGGTGCCATGCGCGCCGACCCGATTGATATGAATATCGGGATTGATAACGTGGCGGCCATGTATGAACTCACGGAAATGGTGATTAAGCGCGGCTATCAAAATATTGGCCTGCTGTGCGCCAACCAGGAGCAGTGGATTTTCCAGCAGCATCTGCAGGGCTGGTACAAAGCCATGCTTCGCCACCATATGTCGCCGAACCGGGTCATAAACGCGGCGATGCCGCCGAGCTTCTCGACCGGCGCGGCACAGCTACCAGAATTCCTGCTGGCGTGGCCGGAGCTGGATGCGCTGGTGTGCGTCTCTGACGAGCTGGCCTGCGGCGCGCTGTACGAGTGCCAGCGCAGGCGAATCAAGGTGCCGGACGACCTGGCGGTGGTAGGCTTTGGCGATAGCGATGTGAGCCGCGTCTGTCAGCCGCCGCTGACAACGATGGCGGTACCGCATCGTAAGATTGGGATTGAAGCCGGGAAAGCGTTGCTGGAGCGTCTGAATGACGGAGACTGGCGCGACCATAAGCCCATCGCGTCCAGTCTGTGTCTGAGAGAGAGTTGCTGAAGCTTACTCAGCCTCTTCCTCTTTCTCTGATTTGGTCGATTCGTTTTTGGCGTTGCGGGTCATCCACAGCGCCAGCGCTTTTAACGAATCCGGCGTAAATTCGTCGCAACGCGCGGTGATCTCTTCCGGCGTCATCCAGCTGACTTCACTCACTTCTTCTTCCTGCAGGGCAAATGGCCCATGGGAGACACAGCTAAACAGCCCGCCCCAGACGCGGCAGTTTTCGTCTTCGAAATAGAACTGACCGTGCTCGGCAAAGGGCACACCGGCGATACCTAACTCTTCTTCTGCTTCGCGACGTGCGGAATCCAGCAGCACTTCATCTGCCTGGACAACACCGCCTGCGGTGGCATCCAGCATACCTGGGAGAAAATCTTTGGTGTCCGTGCGGCGCTGGACCAGAATTTTGCCCATGCCGTCATGCACAACGATGTACGTTGCGCGGTGGCGCAGACGCTCCGCACGCATTTGTTCGCGGCTGGCCTGCGCGATCACTTCATTCTCTTCGCTGACAATGTCAACCCACTCTGTACTTGCCAAATGACTCTGCTCCACCATCGGGAAACCTTCTCTTCTAAGCGCTCTTTCGGCGCGTTTGCAGTTGAGGTGTAACTTACGGATTAATCGCTACCTGCGCAATAACTTGCTGATCATTAAGTGCGATAACGCTCAGGGTATTTCCATCCAGCATGCCGTAGCTCGCAGGATAACCGCCTTTCGGTATGCTGACCGAACCCGGATTGAAGTGATAAATCTCACCGCGCTTTTCAGCAACCGGAATATGAGTATGACCGTAAACCAGGACATCGCCAGCCGCGAGCACCGGGAGATTATCCGGGCTAAAGAGATGCCCATGGGTCAGGAACAGGCGGCTTTGTTCCAGCAACACCTGCTGCCACGGCGCGGTAAGGGGAAAATGCAGCAGCATCTGGTCCACTTCGCTGTCGCAGTTGCCGCGAACGGCGATGATGCGAGAGGCATACGGGTTGAGCTTTTCCGCGACCTGCGCCGGGGCATAGCCCTCCGGCAGCGCGTTGCGCGGGCCGTGATTGAGCACATCACCCAGAATAATCAGCCACTGCGCACCGCTTTGTGCAAACAGGGAGAGGACACGCTCGGTAGCGGGCAGCGATCCATGGATATCCGACGCAAACATCAGTTTCATCAGTCACTCCTCGGGAAAACAGACTGCCCCCATCATACCTGAAGCGTCAGGGCTTATCAGCCCGCGCGCTTAGCCGAGAGTGCCACATAGCGCTGCACGGAGGCACGCTGCCACTGAAACGCGGCATAATCCACCAGCAGCTGCGGCACCTCATCGCCGTTGAGGATCAGGCGGTTTAGCATCAACGCCAGATCGGCGTCGGCAATGCACCACTCGCCAAACAGGTTAGGATTGCCATGTGCGAGGAGCGAGGTAGCGGTTTCAATCAGTTTTTGTGCGCTTTCGCTGCCTTCTGCGCTGAACGCTGGCTTTTTCACCCCGGCAAACACGACGTCCGTCGAACGTTCCACGCGAATCGGCACCAGATCGCTACGCAGCCACGCCTGGATCTGCCGCGCCCGCGCGCGTTTTTGCAGGTCGTGAGGATAGATGCGCTCCCACTCAGGCGGCGCGAACCGGTCTTCCAGATATTCATCGATCGCTGACGATTCGCTCAGGGCGAAACCATCAATCTCCAGCACCGGCACGCGTCGGGTCAGGTCGTAACCCTGCCACTGCGGTTTGAGATGTTCACCGCCGTCGAGATCAACGGTTTTCAGCGTAAAAGTGAGCCCTTTTTCGGCCAGCGCAACGTATACGCTCATAACATAGGGAGAAAAGAAATTCGCATCGGACCACAACGTGATTACGGGCTGGTTCATAACATCCTCATCGGCTGATCGGGTTTTTACTCAACATATAATCTCTTTGCCTCGCTGTCACTTGATGAAAACTCACGATTTACAACAACCACCTATACTCATTTTCATGGCACCACTATTCGCATGGACAGGAGTTGAGAATGATCGACCTTTATTACGCCCCTACCCCAAACGGCCATAAGATCACCCTCTTTCTTGAAGAAGCCGGGCTGGATTACAGGATCATTCGCGTGAATATCAGCAAAGGCGATCAGTTCAGTCCTCTCTTTCTGGCTATCTCGCCGAATAATAAAATCCCGGCCATTATTGATAACCAGCCGGCGGACGGGGGGAGACCGTTAAGCCTGTTTGAATCCGGTGAAATTTTGCTCTACCTGGCGGAGAAAACCGGCAAACTGCTGAGCGGAGAATTGCGCGAGCGTCACCATACCTTGCAATGGCTCTTCTGGCAGGCGAGCGGTCTGGGCCCCATGCTGGGTCAAAATCATCACTTTACCGCTTACGCCCCGCAGCCCATTCCTTACGCGATAGAGCGCTATCAGGTAGAGACTCAGCGGCTCTATGACGTTCTGAACCGTCGGCTGGAGAAAACACCGTGGCTTGGGGGCGATCATTACAGTATTGCCGATATCGCCTGCTGGCCGTGGGTGAATACGCATGAAAAACACCGAATTGACCTGGCCTCTTACCCGGCGGTGAACAACTGGTTTGAGCGCATCCGAACTCGCCCGGCAACCGAGCGGGCGATGCAAAAAATCCAGCAGATTTAACCCTCTATGAAGCTGGGTGCCTGCAAGCCTCTCATGTATTATGAGCAGGAAATACTGACACGGAGAAGACCTGCAATGTCACAGCCAGATGCTGTTATTCGTATAAAAAATTTACGCTTGCGTACCTTCATCGGTATCAAAGAGGAAGAGATCGCCAACCGTCAGGATATTGTCATTAATGTGGTTATTCACTACCCCGCAGACAAAGCGCGGGCCAGCGAAGACATCAACGACGCGCTGAACTACCGCACAATAACCAAAAACATCATTCAGTACGTGGAGAATAACCGCTTCTCTCTGCTGGAAAAATTAACTCAGGATGTGCTCGATATCGCACGCGAACATCACTGGGTCACTTATGCTGAAGTTGAGATCGATAAACTTCACGCCCTGCGCTACGCCGATTCCGTCTCCATGACGTTAAGCTGGCGACGCCAGGCGTAAACCTGGAGGTTGTATGAAGATTTTGCTGACCGGCGGTACAGGCCTTATTGGTCGTCACCTTATTGCGCGTCTGCAGGCCTTGCATCACGACATTACCGTGGTCACGCGCAGCCCGGAGAAAGCGCGCCAGGTGCTGGGGGCGGGTATCGATATCTGGAAAAATCTGGCCGAGCAGCAAAATCTGGACGGCTTCGACGCCGTCATTAACCTCGCGGGTGAACCCATCGCCGATAAGCGCTGGACGGAAGAGCAAAAACAGCTGTTATGCAGTAGCCGGTGGAACATTACTGAAAAGCTGGCCGAGCTGATCCGCAATAGCCACACGCCGCCTTCGGTGCTGATTTCGGGTTCAGCGGTGGGTTATTACGGCGATCTCGGTGAGGTGGTGGTGACCGAGGAAGAGCCGCCGCATAACGAGTTTACCCATAAGCTCTGCGCCCAGTGGGAGCGTATCGCCTGTGCGGCGCAGAGCGATCGTACCCGCGTCTGCCTGCTACGGACCGGTGTCGTGCTTGCGCCGAAAGGCGGCATTCTGGCGAAGATGCTTCCCCCGTTCAGACTCGGACTCGGTGGCCCCATCGGCAATGGTCGCCAGTATCTGGCGTGGATCCATATCGACGATATGGTCAACGGTATTCTCTGGCTGCTGGATAACGATCTGCGCGGACCGTTTAACATGGTTGCGCCGTATCCGGTGCGTAATGAACAGTTTGCCCACGCGCTGGGGCATGCCCTGCACCGTCCGGCGATATTGCGCGTGCCTGCCACGGTCATTCGCCTGATGATGGGTGAAGCGTCCGTGCTGGTATTAGGCGGGCAACGGGCGCTGCCAAAACGGCTGGAAGCCGCCGGGTTTGCGTTCCGCTGGTATGAATTAGAAGAGGCGCTGGGGGATGTGGTGCGGTGAATATGTTACAGTGACAGGCCATGTTCCGAAGAAATGGCGTAACAATGGCAACGATCACCACTCCCCGGCTTCACCTCACCCCTTTCGAACCCACTGACTGGGCCTTCTTCCGCTCGCTGCGTGAAGTTCGCAGCATCATGCGCTATATGGCCGCCATCGCCCCGGAAAAAGAGACCCGACGCGTGTTTGCCGCGCGCCTGATGGCGGAGCATGTCTTCATGATCCGCTTTCTGGAGGACGATACGCCGCTCGGCGATATTGGCCTGCAAATCAGCCCGGAAAATCGTGAAGAGGCCGATATCGGCTACACGGTTGTGCCTGCGGCACAGGGAAAAGGGATTGCCAGCGAGGCGCTGCGCGCGGTGTGTGATTACGCGTTTAACCAGACCAGCGTGAAAGCGATTAACGCGTATGTGCTGGCGGATAACGGCGGTTCGGTACGGGTGCTGGAGAAAGCGGGGTTTGTGCGTACGCAGGTGTTAGAAAAAGCGTATGAAATTGACGGCGTGCGCTATGACGACTGGGTGTATCGGCTGGAGTATGCCGGCCGGCAACGGAATTTGTAGGCCCGGTAAGCGAAGCGCCACCGGGCGATTGGGCTGCACTGCGGGCTGATGCCCTCACCCCGCCCCTCTCCCACAGGGAGAGGGAGAAGAGCAAAATCTACTTCAAAGACCCCTTCAGGAACTGCTGCAAACGCGGACTTTGCGGGTTCGCCAGCACCTCGTCCGGATGCCCCTGCTCTTCAATTTTCCCCTGATGCAGGAAGATAACGTGGTTCGAGACGTTACGGGCGAAGCCCATCTCGTGCGTCACCACCACCATCGTTTTGCCCTCTTCGGCCAGCTTCTGCATGATGCGCAGCACTTCGCCAACGAGTTCAGGGTCCAGCGCGGAGGTCGGTTCGTCGAACAGCAGCACCTCGGGTTCCATCGCCAGCGCGCGCGCAATGGAGACACGCTGCTGCTGACCGCCGGAGAGATGCACCGGGTATTTCATCTGCTGGCGCTCGTCGATACCCACTTTCGCCAGGTATTTCACCGCGCGCTCGCGGGCTTCCTGCTTGCTCAGGCCAAGCACCTGAATCGGCGCTTCCATTACGTTCTCCAGCACCGTCATGTGGCTCCAGAGGTTGAAATGCTGGAACACCATCGTCAGGCGCGTACGCAGCAGGCGCAGCTGGTTTTTATCCGCTACCTTCAGTTGGCCATCTTTGTCACGGACCAGATTAATATTCTGCCCGCTCACCACGATCGAGCCTTCACTCGGCTTTTCGAGGAAGTTAATACAGCGCAGGAAGGTACTTTTACCCGAGCCGGATGAGCCGATGATACTGATCACGTCGCCCGCATTCGCCTGCAGCGACACCCCTTTCAGCACTTCATGTTCGCCGTAGCGTTTGTGCAAATCAATAACGTTTAATTTGTTCTCAGCCATCATCTTTCTCAGTGCGTCGAAGAAGGTTTTATATGCTGCAACCAGCGTTTTTCAGCCTTACGGAACAGGCTAATCAAAACATAAGAGATAATTAAATAGAGCACCGCCGCAATGCCAAACGCGGTAAACGGCTGATAGGTCGCGGAGTTAATATCGCGCGCGATTTTGAGCAGATCCGGCACCGTCGCAGTAAAGGCGAGCGCGGTGGAGTGCAGCATCAAGATCACTTCGTTACTGTACGCCGGTAACGCGATACGCAGTGCCGACGGCAGAATAATGCAGCGGTAAAGTTTCACTGAGGAAAAGCCGTACGCGCGCGCCGCTTCAATTTCACCGTAAGGGACAGAGCGAATTGCCCCGGCGAAAATCTCGGTGGTGTAGGCACAGGTGTTGAGCGTCAACGCCAGCACCGTACAGTTCAGACCGCTGCGGAAGAACGCATTCAGCATCTCAGTGCCTTTTACGATCTCAAGCGTGTACATCCCTGAATAGAACACCAGCAGCTGCACGTACAGCGGCGTACCGCGAAACACGTAGGTAAACAGCCAGATCGGGAACTGGATAAATTTATTGTTCGACACGCGGCCAATGGCAAGAAACACCGCCAGAACGCCGCCCATCACCACGGAGGAGATCAGCAGCCAGAGCGTAATCGCCACGCCGGTAAAGCGGTAGCCATCCGTCCACAGCAGCGATTTCCAGTATTCCTGAATAATCTCAATCACAGGTCAGCCCTCTTCACACCCACGGAGTAGCGACGCTCGAGCAGAAGCAGCACACCATTGGAGACGGTCGTAAAGACCAGATAAATCACACCGCAGACCACCGCAAAGTAGAACGGCTCCCAGGTGCTCTTGCCCGCCAGCTGAGTCGCTTTAACGACGTCTTCCAGGCCGAGCAATGAGACCAGCGCTGTCGCTTTGAGGATAACCTGCCAGTTGTTGCCGATGCCCGGCAGCGCAAAACGCATCATGGCCGGGAACATAATCCGACGAAACGTTTGTGAAGAGGTAAAACCAAATGCGGTTGCCGCCTCAATGTGGCCCTTCGGCACGGCCATGTAGGCGCCGCGGAAGGTTTCGGTGAAGTAGGCACCGTAGATAAAACCGAGGGTAATAATACCGGCCACCATCGGGTCGATATCAATTTGTCCCATGCCCATCGCGTCCGTTACGCTGTTAAGCGCAATCTGCAGACCGTAAAAGATAAGCAGCATCAGCACCAGATCGGGAACGCCGCGAATAAGCGTGGTGTAGCCTTCAAATATTAGCGCCAGCGGTTTGTTAGCCGAAAGCTTCGCCCCTGCGCCTGCCAGACCTATCAGCACCGCCAGCACCACGGAGCTGATAGCCAGCTCAAGGGTGACAAGCGCGCCCTGTAAAATAACGCCAGAAAATCCGTACAGCATACCGCGAGCCCTGTCGTATCGTGAGTGGTGGAACCGTGTCTTTTCCCCTCCCACTGCGGGAGGGGCCGCACGTTATTTGACGGGGCGATTAGCCGCCGTAAACATTAAAATCAAAGTACTTTTTCGCCAGCTTGTCGTAGGTGCCGTCAGCGCGCATTTCAGCAAACGCTTTGTTCAGCGCCTCACGCAGCTCGTTGTCTTCTTTGCGCAGGCCCATACCGGTGCCCACACCAAACAACTTCACATCCTTAATGGACGGGCCGCCAAACTTGTAATCTTTACCCACCGGCGTCTTCAGGAAGCCTTCGCTTGCCGCGACTTCATCCTGGAATGCCGCATCAATTCGGCCTGCCGTCAGGTCAGCGTAGATATTTTCCTGGCCCTGATAGGAGACAATTTCAATCCCCTTCGGCGCCCAGTGTTCGTTGCCGTAGGTTTCCTGCGTGGTGCCCTGCAGCACGCCGACGCGTTTGCCTTTCAGGGACTCCAGCGTTGGCTGAATGTCAGAAGCTTTAGCCACTACCAGACGAGAGTCGGCCGCGTAGAGTTTGTCGGTGAAGGCAATCTCCTGCTGGCGTTTTTCGGTGATGGAGAGCGAGGACATAATCACGTCGATTTTTTTCGCTTTCAGGGACGGGATCAGCGCATCCAGCGGGTTCTCAACGTAGGTACACTGTGCTTTGATGCGTTTGCACAGTTCATTGGCGAGATCGATGTCAAAACCCACCAGTTCACCCTTTGAATTCTTCGATTCGAACGGCGCATAGGTTGGATCGGTACCAATCCGAATTTTCTGCGGAATGGCTGCGAATGCCGCGGTGGCGCTGGAAAAAGCCAGCACCAGAGATAGTGACAACACGAGTTTTTTCATATTTGTCCTCAACAAACTGTCTTCATACGGGATTTTTACGACGACGGGGTGGTGCTAATGTGCCATCAATCCCCTCTGTCAGGCAAAGACTAATGCCCTTCAGGCGGGAATTTTTGCATTATAAATGCGTAAGTATGCACAAAGCGATCCAATACAGTGCAATTAATGCACTGCATTGGGTCAACCGCTCCCGTAACGCACCTTTGCGGTGCGTTAGCGCCAGGTATTATTCACCGTATACGTTGAAGTCGAAGTATTTCTTCGCCAGTTTGTCGTAAGTACCGTCTTTACGCAGCTCTGCAAAGGCTTTGTCGAAGGCGGCTTTCAGCTCGGTATCATCCTTACGCAGGCCAATACCGGTGCCGTCACCAAAGTACTTTTTGTCTTTCACAGACGGGCCCGCAAACGCGTAATCTTTCCCCGCAGGCTGTTTCAGGAAGCCTTCGCTCGCGGCGACTTCGTCCTGGAATGCCGCATCCAGACGGCCTGCCGACAGGTCAGAGTAAATCAGATCCTGGTTCTGGTAAGCCACCACGTCTACACCCTTCTCACGCCAGTTAGCATTGGCATAACCTTCCTGAGTCGATCCCTGAAGCACGCCGACATGCTTGCCTTTCAGCGAATCGATGGTTGGCTTGATAGGGGAACCTTTTGGCGCAATCAGGCGAGAATCCGCGGCGTAGAGCTTGTCAGAGAAGGCAATCTCCTGCTGACGTTTTTCGGTGATGGAGAGAGAAGAGATAATGGCGTCGATTTTCTTGGCTTTCAGCGACGGGATTAACGCGTCAAAGTCGCTGCCCACCCATGTGCATTTCACCGCAATGCGTTTGCACATTTCATTTCCCAGATCGATATCAAACCCCACGAAATCGCCTTTCGCATCCTTAGAAGAGAATGGCGCGTAGGTTGCGTCTGTACCGATACGAACTGTCTGTGGAAGCGCTGCGTAGCTACCTGCTGCCGCACTTAACCCCACGAGCAAAGACAGAGCCAGAACCGTCTTCTTCATACATTTACCCTCAAGTACCGTGATTTTATTATGTATTGTGTTGTGTGTTGTGTTGCAGGCTTCATCTTGCAGGTCTTATGCCACATTGCCGTCTGGTCAAAACTTCGACGTTAAATATGTTAATAAAACGTTTCGATATTGCCTTAATGGTGAAAGATAGCAGGTCTGCCGAACGAACCGGAAAGAGAAAAAGGGAAAAAACGAATTAAATGTCGAGGATATGATCGCCGTTGCATAATTGCCCTGAAACAGGGCGACGTCTCTTTTCATGCACTCTGTTTGTGCACAGAATCAGGCCCCTTGCCAGCGGGTGAAGAGATTTTCAGGCAGGTCGATGTCAAACTGATCCAGCACGCGGTTAACGGTCTGATTAATCACGTCATCCAGCGATGTTGGGCGATGATAAAACGCCGGTGCCGGCGGCATGATGATGGCTCCAAGCTCAGCGGCCTGGGTCATCAAACGCAGATGGCCCAGGTGCAGCGGCGTTTCCCGCACGCAGAGCACCAGAGGACGACGCTCCTTCAGCACCACATCCGCCGCGCGCGTCACCAGGGTATCGGTATAGCTGTTCACAATACCGGAGAGCGTTTTAATTGAACAGGGCAGGATAACCATGCCAGCTGTTTTAAACGAGCCTGAGGAGATGCTGGCGGCGATATCACGGGCATCGTGAACGACATCCGCCAGTGCCTGAACATCGCGCAGGGAGAGATCGGTTTCCAGAGAGAGGGTCTGCCGCGCCGCCTGGCTCATCACCAGATGGGTCTCGACTTCCGCCACGTTACGCAGAACCTGTAACAGACGTACGCCGTAAATCGCGCCGCTGGCGCCGCTGAGCCCAACAATGAGTCGTTTCATGATTTTCGCCCTTACTGATTTCAGGGCTGACTGTGCAGGATTTTTCGGGGAGTTGCAAGTGAGGGCATTCGCCCTCACTTGCCGGAGCATCAACCTTCGTTGTGCATCTCTAAGCTTTCAAGATCGTTCTGCAGCTGGACGGCTTTCGCATCGTCGTTGCGCAGCGAATCAAGATAGTCGAGGTACTGCTGGTCAACGTCTTTGGTCACGTAAATACCGTTGAACACGGAACATTCGAACTGCTGAATTTCGGGGTTCTCGGCACGCACCGCATCGATGAGATCGTTCAGATCCTGGAAAATCAGGCCGTCGGCACCGATGATCTGGCGAATTTCATCCACTTCACGGCCGTGAGCGATCAGCTCGTTGGCGGTTGGCATATCGATGCCGTACACGTTCGGGAAGCGAATCTCCGGCGCAGCAGAGGCCAGGTAGACTTTCTTCGCACCCGCTTCGCGCGCCATCTCGATAATCTGCTCAGAGGTGGTGCCGCGAACGATGGAGTCATCCACCAGCAGAACGTTCTTGTCACGGAATTCCGCGCGGTTGGCGTTCAGCTTGCGGCGCACGGACTTACGGCGCAGATGCTGGCCCGGCATGATAAAGGTGCGGCCAACGTAGCGGTTCTTCACGAAGCCCTGACGGTATGGCTTATCCAGAATGCGGGCGATCTCCAGCGCGATGTCGCAGGACGTTTCCGGGATAGGAATAACCACGTCGATGTCGAGATCGTCCCACTCGCGGGCAATCTTCTCGCCCAGCTTCGTGCCCATGTTAACGCGCGCGCTGTAGACGGAAATCTTGTCGATGAAGGAATCCGGGCGGGCAAAGTAAACGTATTCAAACAGGCACGGGTTGCTGACCGGGTTATCGGCACACTGGCGGGTAAACAGCTGGCCTTTCTCGGTGATGTAGACCGCTTCGCCCGGCGCAACGTCACGCAGGAACTCAAAGCCCAGGGTATCCAGCGCCACGCTCTCAGAGGCAACCATATATTCGGTACGGCCATCGCCGAGGTCGCGTTTGCCGAGCACCAGTGGACGAATGCCGTTTGGATCGCGGAAGGCCACCATACCGTGACCGATGATCATCGCTACACAGGCGTAAGCGCCGCGGATCTGGCGATTTGTCGCGGCAATCGCAGCAAAGATGTTGTCAGCTTCCAGCGGATAGTGACGGAAGTTATCCAGCTCGCTGGCGAACACATTGAGCAGGATTTCAGAATCAGAGGTGGTATTAATGTGGCGACGTTTCTCTTCGAACAGCTTTTTACGCAGCTCATGCGCGTTGGTCAGGTTGCCGTTATGAGCAAGGGTGATGCCATACGGTGAGTTGACGTAGAAAGGCTGTGCCTCAGAGGCGCTGGAACTGCCAGCAGTAGGATAACGAACGTGACCGATCCCCATATTACCTTGCAGACGCTGCATATGGCGGGCTTCAAACACATCGCTTACCAGGCCATTCGCCTTGCGTAAACGGAAGCAGTTGTTTGCATCAATGGTGATGATACCCGCAGCATCCTGCCCACGGTGCTGAAGCACCGTTAACGCGTCATAAATCGACTGGTTTACCGGCATGAAACCGGCGATACCGACAATACCGCACATTCGTCTTTTCCTCGTTAAGCCACATCTCAGGGTTTATGCCCTGGGCAAAAAACTCGACGAGCTTTGCAGATAGTCAAAGAACCATCTGATGATGAAGCTGAACTCTGGAATGAGCTGCGATTTCTGCCAGTCTTCGCTTTTGGAGAACCCGGTGAAGGTATCCAGGAAAAACAGGATCGCAGCCACAATCAGCACGCCTCGTAATGCCCCGAAACAGATCCCGAGCACCCTGTCCGTTCCTGACAGACCGGTTTTCTCGACCAGCTGACCTATCACGTAATTCACGATAGCGCCGACAATCAACGTCGCGATAAACAGCACCGCGATAGCGATTCCATTTCGGACCAGTTCATCTTCAAAGCCCGTGAACCAGACAGACAGGTAAGTGTAGTAATGACTGGCGACAAAGAAAGCACAACCCCAAGTCACCAGCGATAACGCTTCACGAACAAAGCCACGGATCAGGCTAACCAGACAGGAAAAACCAATCACCGCAATGATGGCGTAATCAATCCAGACCATATGTGTCCCACGATTTAACGCCCTGTCATCCAGTTCGGGGCGAATTCTAACAGAAAAAGAAAACGTTTGCGTAGGGATTTCCTTCCCGCGCGTAAATAAAAAAGGCGCTGAAAAAATGTTCAACGCCACGGTCCATTTGACGTCTCTGTGGACGTCTGCTCCCCCCTCACCCCGGCCCTCTCCCTCAAGGGAGAGGGAGCTAACCACTCCAGGATGGGTAAGATCTTATCAGTTCGCGCTGTAGCCCATCACCACACCGCTCAGGCCGGAGATCTGCTTCAGCTCACCGAGCGAACCTTTAAGCTTATCTTTGGACGCTTCTGGCCCCACGAGGATACGGGTAATTTTACCCTGCACCGGCGTGGAAGGTGAAGTGTAAACACGATATCCCGCACTGCGCAGTTTGCTCACGACCTCGTTGACTTTGTCGGCGTTTTTCAGCGCACCCAGCTGCACAACGTAAGCCTTTCCGGTCGGTGCCGCGTCTTGTTTTGCCGGCGGTGGGGTTTCTGACGCGGCAGCCAGCTGCTCTGCGGCTTTATCCCGCTGCGGTTTCGGCTGCGGCTTCTCAACCGGCTTCGGTTTTTCAACAGGTTTAGGCTGCTCTACCGGCACCGGATCGATATCGCTGTTGCTCGCTGCCGCCAGGCGAGACGGATCGAGCGACGGTGCGGCGGCATCGCCTGCACGGACCTCTTCCGCCGCCCCTTCCGGCGGCTGAGCAGGCAGCGCCTGCGTCGCCGCAGGCAGCATATCCGGCTCATCGCGGTCACCCGGTTTCGGCACCAGCGGAATAGCGGCAAACTCATCCTGATAATGCTTTTTCTGCCCGTCGAGCAGCCCGGGAAGAATAATCACCCCAAGCGCGACCAGCACAATGGTTCCTGTTAAACGGTTCTGAAACTTACTCGCCACCGGTTCTCCCCGCGTCCATCACTTCCATGACATGTGCCACCGTGTGGAATGAACCACACACCAGCACGGTATCTTCTGGTTTAGCATCCGCCATCGCGGCATGCCAGGCCTGAGCCACGCTACTATAG
Source organism: Enterobacter asburiae (assembly GCF_008080435.1). Classification (GTDB taxonomy): domain Bacteria; phylum Pseudomonadota; class Gammaproteobacteria; order Enterobacterales; family Enterobacteriaceae; genus Enterobacter; species Enterobacter asburiae_C. The sequence continues at coordinate 336,706 of NZ_VRKN01000002.1, forward strand.
ATTGCGCCTTTGCCGAGATGTTCCATCAACTGCTCAGCCGTCGCGCCGCGCGGCCCCTCCAGAGGAGCACAATACCAGCTATCGACCACACTCTCCATGCAGGCCAGCGTCCCGCCGATATCTTTATCATGAAGCATACCGATAACCGCCAGCACGCGCCCGGTTTTTGGTAACGATTTGAGACGTTCCGCGAGATACGCCGCCGCATGCGGATTATGCGCCACATCCAGAATCAGGCGCGGTGACTCGCTGACAATCTGGAAACGCCCGGGCAGAATGGCGTTCTCAATGCCGTCGCGGATCGCCTGCTCGCTGACCACGAGGCCACTGGCGCGCAGGGCCGCCAGCGCGGTTGCCGCGTTCGGCTGCGGTACCTGCGGCAGCGGCAGGTTGTCCAGCCCGCCCTGCGCATCGCTAAAGCGCCAGGCGTTACCCTGAACCTCATACTGCCAGTCAACGCCGCGGCGCAGCAGATGCGCGCCCTTCTCGTTTGCCACGTCAGCAATGGTATGCGGCATATCGGGCTCGCCGACCACGGCGGGTTTATTAGCCCGGAAAATACCGGCCTTCTCGCGACCAATGCTTTCACGATCCGGTCCCAGCCAGTCGATATGGTCCAGCGCGATGCTGGTGACCACCGCCACGTCCGCATCCACCATATTGGTCGCGTCAAGACGTCCACCGAGGCCGACCTCAAGAATCACCACATCCAGTTGCGCCTGTTTGAACAGCCATAGCGCCGACAGAGTGCCGTATTCAAAATAGGTTAATGAGATCTCACCGCGTGCGGCTTCAATTTCCGCGAACGACGCCGTATGCGCCGATTCCGGCAGTTCGCTGTTCTGCACCCGAACGCGCTCGGTGTAGCGGACCAGGTGTGGAGAGCTGTACACGCCAACTTTGTAACCCGCAGCCATCAGGACAGATTCCAGCGTACGGCAGGTAGTGCCTTTGCCGTTGGTGCCCGCGACGGTGAACACGAAAGGCGCCGGTTTGAGCACATCAAGACGCGCGGCGACCTGGCTTACGCGCTCAAGCCCCATATCGATGGTTTTACTGTGCAGATTTTCCAGATAAGAAAGCCACGCGGCCAGGGGCGACGTGGCTTGGGGAATGCTTTTATTTTCCATAATGCCCGGTTGTCATTAACAGATTAGAAAGCAAAAGGGCAGCGCCAACCGGCCCTGCCCTTTTCAGTTATCAGGCCTCGGGTTCCTGATCCGGTACCACCACGCCTTCGCGCGGCTCATCCGGGTTCGGCGCTGGCAGATTCATCAGCTTCGCCAGGACGCTCGCCAGCTTCAGGCGCATTTCCGGACGGCGGACAATCATGTCGATGGCGCCTTTCTCAATGAGGAACTCACTGCGCTGGAATCCCGGCGGCAGCTTTTCGCGAACGGTCTGTTCGATAACGCGAGGACCGGCAAAGCCGATCAGCGCTTTTGGCTCAGCGATGTTCAGGTCGCCCAGCATCGCGAAGCTCGCGGAGACGCCGCCCATGGTTGGGTCGGTCAGCACGGAGATGTACGGAAGACCGCGCTCCTGCATTTTCGCCAGCGCAGCAGAGGTTTTCGCCATCTGCATCAGCGACATCAGCGCTTCCTGCATACGCGCACCGCCGGAGGCAGAGAAGCAGATCAGCGGACAGTTGTCTTCCAGCGCCTGCTCTACGGCACGCACGAAGCGCGCACCGACCACGGAGCCCATTGAGCCGCCCATAAAGGCGAACTCAAACGCGGCGGCAACAACCGGCATCTCATGCAGGGTGCCTTTCATGACGATCAGCGCGTCTTTCTCGCCGGTCTCTTTCTGTGCAGAGGCCAGACGATCTTTATATTTTTTGGAATCGCGGAACTTCAGCACATCTTTTGGCTCGAGTTCGCTACCCAGCTCTACCAGAGAGCCTTCGTCCAGCAGGCTATGCAGGCGGTTGCGCGCCGACATACGCATATGGTGGTCACACTTAGGACACACCTCAAGGTTGCGCTCCAGCTCTGCGCGATACAGAACCTGACCGCAGCTATCACACTTCGTCCATACCCCTTCAGGAATGCTCGCTTTGCGCGTTGGGGTAATGTTGCTTTTAATTCGTTCAATCCAGCTCATTGATAACCTTTCTGCCTGAACCTGGTCGTATGCCAGTTTTGCTATAAGAGGCGAATAATGCCATTTTTGCCTCCAACAGACCATGAATGTTGCACATTAAAACATAACAGCCCGAAACTTTGGATAAAAAAGTGGTCGAACCGCCAGTGTGCATTTACTTCGCTTGTTTTGCTGCCGCACGTTTGTGACGAATGATTTCGATAACGCCCGGCAGTACGGAAAGCACAATAATCGCTACAATCAGTAACTTAAGGTTTTCCTGAACGATCGGAAGATCGCCAAACAGGTAGCCTGCATAGGTAAACAGCAGTACCCACAGCAGCGCGCCAACCACGTTGTATGCCGCAAAATGACGATAGGACATATGCCCCATTCCCGCCACAAACGGTGCAAATGTGCGCACAATAGGCACAAAACGCGCAAGGATAATGGTTTTTCCGCCATGGCGTTCATAAAACGCATGGGTTTTGTCTAAATAGCTGCGACGGAAAATTTTCGAATCAGGATTTCTGAAAAGCCGCTCACCGAACACCCGTCCAATCGTATAGTTGACCGCATCACCGACAATGGCGGCAATCACCATCAGTACAACCATAAGATGCACGTTCAGATCATTGGTGGGTAATGCCGATAACGCGCCGGCAACGAACAGCAGTGAATCCCCTGGCAGGAATGGGGTAACGACCAGACCGGTTTCACAAAACAGGATGAGGAACAGAATGGCGTAAACCCAGACGCCATACTGCGCGACCAGCTCCGCCAGGTGAACATCAATATGCAGGATGAAATCAATTAAAAAACGAATTACGTCCATATTGTCTAAACCCTAATTGCACCTTTGTTTAGTCCGCTAAAAATAGCGGACCCATTGGCGGTTTCGGCAGGTCAAACCGATCCGGATAGTCTACCGAGACCAGATACAACCCTTCCGCTTTCGCCGTGGCTGCCGCAAGCGTTCTGTCCTTCGCTGCAAGCAGGTCTGCAATCCAGCTCTCCGGCTGGTGTCCGGCACCCACTTCCATCAGGCTGCCCACAATATTCCGAACCATATGATGTACAAAGGCATTGGCTTTGATATCCACCACCACATACGCGCCAAAACGGCTGACGTTTATGTGCATGACGTTGCGCCACGGCGTGCGGGACTGACACTGCACCGCACGAAACGACGTAAAGTCATTTTCACCAATCAGACACTGCGCCGCACGATGCATACGTTCTGCATCAAGCGGTTCATAAAAATGCGTCACGCCCTGGCTTAACACTGCCGGACGCAGGCGCTGGTTGTAGATGACATAACGGTAGCGACGCGCCGTGGCGCTGAAGCGCGCGTGAAAATCATCCGGCACAGCTTTTACCCAACGCACCGCAATGTCACCAGGCAAATTCGCATTTACACCCAGCGTCCAGGCGGCATCCTTACGCACGGCGGTAGTTTCAAAGTGCACCACCTGCCCCGTGCCGTGAACACCCGCGTCCGTCCGTCCTGCGCACAGGACGTTAATCGGCTCATTTGCCACCTGAGAGAGCGCTTTCTCCAGCTTCTCCTGGACGCTACGCACCTCATTCTGACGCTGCCAGCCATAATATTTACTGCCATCGTACTCAATTCCGAGGGCAATTCTATGGACCGGCTTTTGTTCCACATCTGACATCAGTACAGGTACTCCTGCACCAGTTTTTCAGCGATCTTGACCGCCATCAGCGCACCGCCAAAGCGAACGTTATCGGCAACGGACCAGAACTGAACCTGCTCCGGCATACCGTAATCGTTACGCACGCAGCCTACGGAGATATGCGCACTCCCGGTGGCATCGCCCACCTGGGTCGGGAACTCGCTCTCTTCAGAAAGCACGATGTCTTCACCGCGGCCAAACGCATCGCGCGCCTCTTCTGCTGCCAGCGGACGCAGCGCTTCAAAACCAACCATCTGCGCGTGGCCGTAGAAGACCGGGGACTGCACGACGTTCGCGGAGATCATCAGGCCATCGTCCTGCAGAATTTTACGCACTTCATCGACGATACGACGCTCTTCGCGTACGGAACCCTCGCGATCCGGCAGCAGCGGCAGCATGTTGAACGCCAGCTGGCGGCCAAAGAAATCATCTTCATCAATCGGGATACCGTTCAGCAGCTTTGCGCTCTGCCCGGCCAGCGCGTCAACAGCCTTTTTACCGTTCGCGGACGCGGACAGCAGGCTGGTGACGATAATGCGCGACAGGCCGCCGTCGTCGATCAGCGGTTTCAGGGCGGTCAGCAGCTGGCTGGTCAGGCTGCCTGGAACCGCAATGACGTTTCGGTTGCGGTAGTCAGCCAGCACAAACGGGTTCACGTCCGGCACCACCAGCGGCACATCCGGCTCCATTGAGAACAGGCCGCTCAGGTCGATCACCAGGCAACCTGCGTTGGTCGCCTCTTCAACGTACGCAGCAGTCGCTTCAGCGCCCGCGGCGAAAAACGCCAGCTGCGCCTGCGTCCAGTCGAATGCTGCCGCGTCCTGGACCATGACGGATTTACCGTTAAAACGCAGATGTTCACCTGCACTGTCGGTACGCGCCAGCGCATAGATGTCGCCCACCGGGAACTGACGCTCAGCAAGGGTTTCGAGCAGGGCTTCGCCCACGGCACCCGTGGCACCTAAAATGGCAATGTTCCAGCCTTCAGACATGGTGGTTTACTCCAGAAATAAAAAAGCGTCCCTGTCGGAGTATCCGACAGGGAGCATTAAGAAGACATTAATGCGCCGGGTGATGAACGGCGTTAAACCCAAGTTTATGCAGCAGCGTCGCCGCCGACGCGTCGTCGCACATCACATACAGGGAAGACCACTCGCGGCGCTCAACATAGTTCTTGCGCAGCTTATCAAACTCACCCGGGATCCCCGCCGCTTTACGCAGCAGCGCATCATCGCGGCGCACATCATACACCAAATGCACCAGCCTTTTCAGCGTTGCCTGATCGAGCGGGCCATACAGGGTAATGCGGCCAAATTCAGGCGCGGGGAGTAAGGTATCCAGCGCTACCTGCTGAGGATGGCCGATAAAAGCGCTGTAGGCCTCGAAGACCTGCGTCGTGCCGCGAGCTTTCCCCTCGAGGGTGTAACCGGCGATATGCGCCGTGCCCACGTCCACCTTGTTAAGCAGCTCAACGCTGAGATCCGGCTCCGGCTCCCAGACGTCCAGCACCACGCTGAGGTCTTGTCCTTCGTTCAGACATGTCAGCAACGCGGCGTTATCTACGACCGGACCACGGCAGGCATTTATCAGAATAGTGCCAGCCTTCAGACGACGGATCAGCGCCTCGTCAGCAAGATGCAGTGACTTATACGGCCCCTCTTTAAACAGCGGCGTGTGGAAAGTTAGCACATCGCACTGTTCGACCAGCTCATCCAGCGAGCGGAAATCCCCGTCATCGCCGTTGTCTTTGCGCGGCGGATCGCACAGCAGCGTGCGGATCCCTAACGCTTCAAGGCGCTTTTGCAGGCGCCCGCCGACGTTACCCACGCCGACAATCCCCACGGTGCGGTCTTTCAGCGCAAAACCGTCGCGCTCGGCCAGCATCAGCAGCGAGGAGAAAACGTATTCCACGACAGCAATGGCGTTACAGCCCGGCGCGGCGGAAAAACCGATACCAGCCTGCGAAAGCCATTTATCATCCACATGATCGGTCCCTGCGGTTGCGGTTCCGACGAACTTAATCGCTTTACCGGCGAGCAACGCCTCATTTACTTTGGTCACCGAACGCACCATCAGCGCGTCTGCGTCATCCAGTTCGTTGACCGGGATCGGGCGACCAGGGACAGCCTTAACGTTACCCAGGCGGCTAAACAGCTCACGGGCATAAGGCATATTTTCATCAACGAGGATTTTCACATCTGAGTACCTGTTTGAGAGGAAGAAAACCTGCCAAGTGTGCCATAATCTGGCCGCCAGGCATATACGTATACCTGGTTTACGCTGAGTTTTGACTTTAAGGATTTTTGACGATGCAGCCCATTTCAGGTACGCCGCCACGCCCTCCGGGTGAAGGCCCTGTCACGCCAAACGTTGCCGGTGAACAACCGCTATCCACGCAACAGCGCACCGTGCTGGAGCGACTGATCACGCGCCTGATTGCGCTGACTTCGCAGCAAAACGCGGAAGTCTGGGCCGGGGTAAAGCATGATTTAGGCGTGAGGAACGACGCACCGCTGCAGTCGCGTCATTTCCCAGCTGCCGAGCAAAACCTGAACCAGCGTATCAATACCGCGCAGCAGAACCACACCACGCGCCAGATTGTCGCTCAGTTGACGGAGCTGCTGGGCCAGGGAAATAACCGCCAGGCGGTGAGTGATTTTATTCGCCAGCAGTATGGTCAGACCGCGCTGGGCCAGCTGACACCCGACCAGCTCAAAACCGTGCTGACCCTGCTGCAGAACAACGAGCTGTCTATTCCGCAGCCTCAGGTGCGCCAGGCGACCGAGCGTCCGCTGCTGCCTGCCGAGCACAACACGCTCAAGCAGATGGTGACAAAACTGGCTGCGGCCACTGGCGAACCGACGAAGCTTATCTGGCAATCCATGCTGGAGCTGTCCGGCGTGAAGGCGGGTGAGCTGATCCCGGCCAAACAGTTTACTCATCTGGTGACCTGGCTCCAGGCGCGCCAGACGCTCAGCACCCAGAATGCCCCTACCCTGCATACCGTCCAGGCGGCACTGAAACAGCCGCTTGAGCCGCACGAGTTCGACGTGATTCGGGATTACGCCCAGCAAAACTGGCAGGCCACACCGCAAACTGTACTGACCACCGCGCAGGTGCAGGATCTGCTCAATCAAATCTTCGTTCGCCGCGCCGAGCGTGAAGGCGGCGTGCCGGAGGTGAGAAACATTCAGCCGATCTACAGCCCGCTCTTTGCGCCAGTCGTCGAGACGTTCAGAACACTCTCTGCGCGTCCGGGATTGATGTTTATTGCATTAATGATTGCACTGGCGATTTTCTGGCTGGTTGCCTGAAGTTTTGCCCGGTGGCGCTACGCTTACCAGGCCTACAACAGCTCGAACCGTAGGCCGGGTAAGGCGCAGCCGCCACCCGGCAACAAACAGTTAGGTTCTGCGAAACGCCACCAGCGTCACCACGATCCCAACCACCGCAGAAACCGCACCGGCCAGAAAGACGGACGGATAACCAAACGAGGTGGCTAACACCCCGGCCAGCGGCCCGGTTATTCCGTATGAGATATCCTGAAACGCCGCATAGCCGCCCAGCGCTGTACCGCGCACCTGTGGGGCAACGCGCTTCACCACTTCAACGCCCAGTGCCGGGAAGATCAGTGAACAGCCGCATCCGGTCAGCGCCGCACCAAGTAGTGCAACGGATGCCACGGGTGCATTCCACAGCAGCAGCAGTCCCACGGTCTCTATCATCAGCGACGCGACCGCGACCTTCACGCCGCCGAAGCGATCCGGCATCCAGCCAAAAAGCACGCGCATCAGCACAAACGCGCCGCCAAACGCGGTAAGCGTAAAACCGGCCATCGCCCAGCCGCGACTCATAAAATAGAGCGAGACGAAGGTACCAATCACCGCAAAACCCACGCCCTGCAACGCCAGACCAAGACCCGGCTGCCAGATCTGGCCAACCACGCTCCACAGGGAAGGACGCTCACCTTTGTGAGCGGGCACCTTACGCACCGAGCCGTTAAACGCCCACGCCAGCAGGGGTAAAACCATCGTGGTTGCGGCCAGCGCCGCAAATCCAAACTGGCTATTAATAAGCAGCCCAAGCGGTGCACCGGCGGCCAGCGCGCCATAGATGGCCATGCCGTTCCAGGACATCACCTTGCCGGAGCGTGCAGGCCCCACCAGACCCATTCCCCAGGTCAGGGTGCCGGTCAGCAACTGGCTTTCACCAAAGCCAAGGATTAAGCGGCCCAACACCAGCAGCGCAAATTTATACGCGGCGTCTACGGGCAGGAGAGCCGCCAGCAGCCATGCGCCGCCCGCCAGCGCACAGGCAAACATCCCCTGTAACGCCGAACGTTTTGCACCGTGCTGATCCGCCAGCCGTCCGGCGTAACCGCGGGTTAATACCGTGGCTAAAAACTGAATGCCCACGGCAATGCCGACCATGGTGTTGCCATAGCCCAGCTCCTGATGAACGAACAGCGGGATCACCGGCAGCGGCAGACCAACGGTCATATAGGTCAGAAATACCGCAAAAGCGATACGGAACAGCGAGACGTTCGCTGAAGGAGTTGTTTCTGTTTGAGTTATTGCAGTCATGCTTTACTCCGAAATGAAGAGTAAGGCGGGGAAATGGCCACGCCCCCTCTACCTGATTATCAGGATTAAGGCGCGTTGGTTGACGTTAAACGCTTACGCATTATCGTGAGGATAATGTTGAGTGGTGGAGTTTGCCTGTGAGATCAGCCGCTTGTCAATGCATAAAAAAGGGAGCCTTATGGCTCCCTTCCTGAATCAAACTTAAAACTTATGCTTTCAGCTTACGCATAACCAGCGTGGCGTTGGTGCCGCCGAAGCCGAAGCTGTTTGACATGACGGTGTTCAACGTCGCGTCCATTGGCTTGGTCACGATGTTCAGGCCAGCAGCCTGCTCGTCCATCTCATCAATGTTGATGCTTGGGGCGATAAAGCCGTTTTCCAGCATCAGCAGAGAGTAGATCGCTTCCTGCACGCCAGCCGCCCCCAGAGAGTGACCGGTCATGGCTTTGGTCGCGGAGATCGCCGGACTGTTGTCACCGAAGACTTCACGGATCGCACCCAGCTCTTTCACGTCGCCTACCGGAGTAGAGGTACCGTGGGAGTTCAGGTAGTCGATTGGGGTATCAACGCCGTGCATCGCCATCTTCATGCAGCGCACCGCGCCTTCGCCAGATGGCGCAACCATGTCGGCGCCGTCAGACGTTGCACCGTAGCCCACGATCTCAGCATAGATATGAGCGCCACGTGCCAGGGCATGCTCCAGCTCTTCAACCACAACCATACCGCCGCCGCCAGCGATAACGAAACCGTCACGGTGCGCATCATAGGTACGGGATGCTTTATCCGGGGTTTCATTGTACTTGGTGGACAGTGCGCCCATCGCGTCGAATTCACAGGCCATTTCCCAGCCCAGCTCTTCGCCGCCGCCAGCAAATACGATGTCCTGTTTACCCAGCTGGATCTGCTCAACAGCATTACCGATGCAGTGTGCGGAAGTCGCACACGCGGAGCTGATGGAGTAGTTCACACCGTGGATTTTGAATGGGGTCGCCAGGCATGCGGAAACCGCAGAACCCATGGCTTTGGTGACCACGTACGGACCTACTGCTTTCAGACCACGCGGGCTACGCATTGCGTCAGCGCCGAATACCTGCGCTTTGGATGAGCCGCCGGAACCAGCGATCAGACCCACGCGCGGGTTGTTCTGATAAACCTCTTCACTCAGGCCAGCATCTTTGATCGCTTCCTGCATGGAGAGATAAGCATAAATAGAGGCATCGTTCATGAAACGAACCACTTTGCGGTCAATCAAACCGGTGGTGTCCAGTTTGACGTTACCCCATACGTGGCTACGCATACCTGAATCTTTAAACTCTTCAGAGAAAGTGATCCCGGAGCGTCCTTCACGCAGAGATGCCAGGACTTCCTGCTGGTTATTACCGATGCTGGAAACAATGCCCAGGCCAGTAATCACTGCACGTTTCATTCAATACCTCTGTAAGTCGCACTATAGTAAGTTTCGAGTCGCACAATAGCGTACACTTGTACGCCGAACAAGTCCGATCAGACATTTTCTGCGGAAATTTGCACCGATGGACTCACATCGTTAAGATCGTGCCACTGCCTGTCAGACGAGTAACTTACGTGAAACAAAACGCTATACAACCCGCCAACCTCGAATTCAACGCTGAGGGTACACCTGTTTCCCGAGATTTTGATGACGTCTATTTTTCTAATGATAACGGACTTGAAGAAACCCGCTATGTTTTCCTCGACGGAAACCATCTCAGCACCCGCTTCCCGGAGCATCCGCGGAGCCTGTTTGTGGTCGCGGAAAGTGGATTCGGCACCGGGCTGAATTTTTTAACCCTCTGGCAGGCGTTTAACCAGTTTCACGCTGCACACCCTGAGGCTACGCTACAAAGATTACATTTCATCAGTTTCGAAAAATTCCCGCTCACCGCGCACGATCTGCGACTCGCTCATCAGCGCTGGCCAGAGCTAGCTGCGTGGGCAGAGCAGCTCCAGGCGCAGTGGCCGCCTCACATCGGCGGCTGCCACCGTCTGATTCTCGACGGTGGACGCGTGACGCTGGATTTATGGCTCGGCGACATCAACGACCTGACCGATACGCTTGATGATTCGATGAATCAGAAAGTCGATGCATGGTTCCTGGACGGCTTTGCCCCCGCCAAAAACCCGGACATGTGGAGCCAGCATCTGTTTAGCGCGATGGCGCGGCTGGCGCGTCCTGGCGCGACGCTTGCCACCTTCACCTCAGCGGGCTTTGTCCGCCGCGGGCTGCAGGATGCAGGCTTTACCATGCAGAAGACCAAAGGCTTTGGCCGCAAGCGCGACATGCTGGTCGGCAGGATGGATCAGACGCTGGACATTTCCGCTCAGGCGCCCTGGTTTGCACGCCGCGCCAGCACATCACGTGAGGTGGCGATAGTCGGCGGGGGGATCGCCAGCGCCCTGCTGTCTCTCGCGCTTCTCCACCGCGGCTGGCAGGTCACGCTCTACTGTGCTGACGACGCGCCAGCAAACGGCGCGTCCGGCAACCGCCAGGGGGCGCTCTACCCGCTTTTAAGCGCGCACGACCCGGCCCTGTTCCGGTTTTTCCCGGCGGCGTTTACCTTCGCTCGTCGTCTGTACGACGCCCTGCCGGTGGCGTTCGACCATGACTGGTGCGGCGTGACGCAGCTCGGCTGGGATGAAAAGAGCCAGCAAAAAATCACGCAGATGCTGTCGCTGGGCCTGCCTGACGAGATTGCCCGCGCGGTCAGTGCACAAGAGGTGGCAGACACCGCTGGCGTACAAACCGGGTGTGGGGGCATTCAGTATCCGCTCGGCGGCTGGCTGTGCCCGGCTGAACTGACCGCGGCGGTCATTGCCCTGGCGCATTCTCGCGGGCTGACGGCGCATTATGCGCACACCGTTGAATCGCTGAGCCGAAGCGAGCGCTGGAATCTGCGTTTTGCTGGTGGCAAAGAGGCGAGCCATGCCAGCGTTGTGTTGGCAAACGGACATAACATCAATCAGTTTATCCAGACAGAGACGTTGCCGGTTTATCCGGTCGGCGGCCAGGTAAGCCATATTCCTTCCGCGCCCGAACTGAGCAAACTGCGTCAGGTGCTGTGCTATGACGGCTATCTGACGCCGCAAAATCCGTCTAACGGCCATCACTGCATCGGGGCCAGCTATCATCGTGGCGAGACGGATATGCGCTACAGCGAAGCGGATCAGGCGCAAAACCGCCAACGCCTGATTGACTGTTTCCCGGATGCGGCGTGGGCGCAAGAGGTTGACGTCAGCGAGGGGGCAGCGCGCTGCGGCGTGCGCTGTGCCACCCGAGATCATCTGCCGATGGCGGGAAATGTGCCGGACTACGAAGCGACGCTTGAGGCCTATCAGGACCTTGCTGATAACCGGGATAAAGCGGTAAGCGCGCCGGTTTATCCGGAGCTGTATATGCTGGGCGGGCTGGGCTCTCGCGGGCTGTGTTCTGCACCGCTGCTGGCAGAAGTCTTAGCCGCGCAAATGAGCGACGAGCCGATTCCACTGGACAGTGTTACGCTTGCTGGGCTGAATCCGAATCGCTTGTGGGTAAGGAAACTGCTGAAGGGGAAGAAGGTTAAGTAGGGTGCGGTCTGAGGCCCTCACCAATAGGGCTGAGGGGATATTCGTAGGCCCGGTAAGCGTAGCGCCACCGGGCGAAATACGATGAATTAGCGTTTAGCTTGCTGGAACAAATTGTCCCACATGCCCAGCACCAGAGACTGGTCGCGCGGAGAGAGTTCCCCGGCCAGAATGGCTTTTTCCAGACTGCGAGTGACTTCAGCGTGAACAGCGTCGGCAGAGTGATCGTCACCCGCTTCCAGCTCGGCTACCGCGAGCGTCAGGTGACCACGCAGATAACCGCTGGCGAACAGCTCATCATCACTGGCGTGTTCCACCATGTCATCAATTAACGCCAGAATGCGTGATTCAAATTCTGCGATCATCTTCTTTCCTCTGTTAAAGATCTTCCGGCCAAGGGAAGCATTCCGCCGTGATCACCGGCGTGTGGTAATAATTCTGTAAGGCCCCGATCAGGCGTGCCGGACGTTCCGGGATGCCTTTCTCAAGATATTCCATCACCTGCGCATGAACGCGGCGCTGGAAGACGATACGGTCTGGCTCGAAGTCGCCTTCGAGGTTGTCACAGCTAACGTTGAACGGGAAACCCGCCGCGACGCAGAATAGCCATTCCAGCGCCTGCGGTTTCACCTCCACATCTTCAAACTGCCCCTGCGTTGCGGCGTCACGCCCGTCCGGACAGTACCAGTAACCGAAGTCCACCAGCTCGCGCCGCGCTTTCCCCGCGATGCACCAGTGCGAAATCTCGTGCAAGCCGCTGGCATAAAAGCCGTGGGCAAAGACGATGCGGTTATACGAAACCTCTGCATCAGCAGGAAGATAGATCGGTTCGTCGTCGCCTTTAATCAGACGGGTATTAAAATCATCAGCAAAACAGCCGTCAAAAATCTCAATCAGCTGTTCGTATTTATGCGTACTGTTCATTAGTGCATCCCCAACCAGGTGAGGATCTCCTGTCCATGGCTGTCATAAAGCAGTTTGGCGCTCATTACGGCCGAGACGATGACGATCATCGGGCGAATAAGTTTTTGTCCTTTGCTTAACACCAGACGCGAACCCGCGCGCGCGCCCAGGAACTGCCCTGCCATCATCACAAATCCGGTTGCCCAGATGACCTTGCCGCCAATGATAAACAGCAGCAGGCCGCCGACGTTTGAGGTCGCGTTGAGCACTTTGGCATGGGCGGTGGATTTGGCGAGGTTAAACCCGGCCAGCGTCACGAACGCCAGCGCATAAAATGAACCGGCCCCCGGCCCGAAGAAACCGTCGTAAAAACCCACACAGCCCCCGGCGATCAGGGCAAACGGCAGGCCGTGCAGACGACGCTGTCGGTCTTCTTCACCGAGCTTTGGCATCAACAAGAAGTAAAGCCCGATGCAGATGACCAGAATCGGCAGGATCTGGCGCAAAATATCGGACTGCACGTGCTGAACCAGCAGCGCGCCCGACGTGGAGCCGATAAAGGTCATCAGGATATTGAGCTTCTGATCAGCCAGGCTCACCACCTTGCGGCGGATAAAATAGAGCGACGCAGAGAGCGAGCCGCCGCAGGCCTGAAGCTTGTTGGTGGCAAGCGCCTGGGCAGGGCTCATCCCCACCGCCAGCAGTGCCGGAACGGTCAGCAAACCGCCCCCACCCGCCAGGGCATCGATAAAGCCAGCCAGCATGGCCACAAAGAACAGCACCACCAGCAGCAGCGGTGACACCATAAACAGATCGACGAAATTATCCATTAAAGTACATGCTCATCCAGTAGCGCCTGGCAGGAAGGCGGCAACGGAGGCGGTGTCTTCTTCTCAGGCTTAGAGGTTCCAGGTTTTGCCGGCTCAAACCAGCTTTGCAGTTCCGCACCACAGCCATCGCCTGGCGGAGGTAGCGGCTGATCTTCACATTCCAGGCTATTCGCCGGGCAGCGCAGACGAACGTGCATGTGCGCACGATGCTGGAACCACGGGCGCACTTTGCGCAGCCAGTCGCGATCGGTTCCTGCATCCAGGCAGAGCTGCTGCTTGATGGCCGGATTAACGAAAATCCGCGTGACGTCGTTATCTTCTGCCGCCAGCTTGATCATGCTGGATACATCCCGCGTCCACAGGGACGGCACAACGCGCTTACCGTCGCTCGCCACCAGATCCAGCGCCTGCGGTTTCAGCAGTTGGGCGGACGTCCAGCGGGCTTTCGGTAGCTGCAGGAAGATATCGACATCCAGTCCGGTTTGGTGACTGGCGTGCCCACCGTTAAAACGCCCGCCGGCAGGCATTCCCATATCGCCAATCAGCATCGTGCCCAGCCCCAGGTTATGTACCTGATTTCCCAGACGCTGGATGAACAGCACCAGATCTGGATGGCCGAAATAACGTCGCTGATCGGTGCGCATCACCTGATAGGTATCAGACTGAAGAGGAAGCTCCTGGGCACCGACGATACAACCGTTCGAAAAGGCGCCAATGGACTGCGCGCTCCCCGCCACCGGGTGGGTGATTTTTTGCCATGGCGTCGCGGCCAGACTGGCTCCACTGACCAGCAGCGCCAGCAGAGCAATTGCAGTTTTTTTCATGTTTACCAGCGTGGAATGGTCGTCGTCACATCCGCATTCTGCGCGCGCTGGCGCAGGAAGTGATCCATCAGCACGATCGCCAGCATCGCTTCTGCGATCGGCACCGCGCGGATCCCCACGCACGGATCGTGACGTCCTTTGGTGATCATCTCAACTTCTTCGCCATCGCGGTTAATCGTGTGGCCCGGCACGGTGATGCTGGAGGTCGGCTTCAGCGCGATGTTGGCAACAATCTGCTGCCCGCTGCTAATACCGCCCAGAATGCCGCCCGCATGGTTGCTCTGGAAGCCCGCCTTTGTGATTTCGTCGCGGTTCTGACTGCCGCGAAGCTGAACCACGTCAAAGCCGTCGCCAATCTCTACGCCCTTCACCGCGTTGATGCTCATCAGCGCGTGGGCAATGTCGGCGTCGAGACGGTCGAATACCGGCTCGCCCCAGCCAGCCGGGACGCCGTCGGCCACCACGGTGACTTTCGCTCCAATGGAGTCGCCCTCTTTTTTCAGGCCGCGCATCAGTTCGTCCAACGCGTCAAGTTTGTCAGCATCGGCGCAGAAGAACGGGTTTTGCTCGACCTGTTCCCAGTCTTTGATCGCCAGCGGAATGTCGCCCATCTGGGTCAGGCAGCCGCGAATGACGATGCCAAATTTCTGCTGCAGGTATTTCTTAGCAATCGCCCCTGCCGCTACGCGCATCGCGGTTTCACGCGCGGAAGAACGTCCGCCGCCGCGATAGTCGCGGAAGCCGTACTTTTGTTCGTAGGTATAGTCGGCGTGGCCCGGACGGAAGACGTCTTTGATGGCGCCGTAGTCCTGGGAACGCTGATCGGTGTTTTCGATCAGCAGACCAATGCTGGTTCCGGTGGTGCGGCCTTCAAAGACCCCGGAGAGAATTTTTACCTGGTCCGGCTCGCGACGCTGCGTGGTGTAGCGAGAGGTGCCCGGACGACGACGGTCGAGGTCGTGCTGTAAATCGGCTTCGGTCAGTTCGATGCCTGGCGGTACGCCATCAACGATACAGCCCAGCGCCAGCCCGTGTGATTCCCCAAAGGTGGTCACGCGGAATACCTGTCCAATACTGTTTCCTGCCATCACGGCTCCGATGTTGTTGTTTGTGTTTGAGCGTTGTGAAACGGGCCGAAGCCCGCTGGATTAATCTTTATAGATGCTGAAGTGTTCGCGCGCGTCGAGCAGCTGCGCTTTGGTCAGCATAAAGACGCCGTCACCGCCGTTGTCGAACTCAAGCCAGGTGAACGGCACATCCGGGTACTGCTCTATCAGATGTACCATGCTGTTGCCCACTTCACAAATCAGAACGCCGTCGTCGGTCAGATAATCCGGCGCGCAGGCCAGAATGCGGCGCGTCAGCTTCAGGCCGTCAGATCCTGACGCCAGACCCAGCTCCGGCTCGTGGCGATATTCGTTCGGCAGATCGGACATGTCTTCCGCATCGACGTACGGCGGGTTGGTGACGATCAGATCGTACTGCAGCGTCGGCAGATCGCGGAACAGATCGGAGCGAATTGGCGTAACGTGATGGATCAGGCCGTGCTCTTCAATATTGTGCTCGGTCACGGCCAGCGCGTCGGTGGAGATATCAACGGCGTCCACTTCCGCTTCCGGGAAGGCGTACGCGCAGGCGATGGCAATACAGCCGCTGCCGGTACACATATCCAGAATGTGCTGCGGCTGATGGCCGATCAGGCCTTCAAAGTGGTTGTTAATCAGCTCGCCAATCGGCGAGCGCGGCACCAGCACGCGTTCATCAACATAAAATTCGTGGCCACAGAACCAGGCTTTGTTGGTCAGATAAGCGACCGGGATACGCTCGTTCACGCGGCGGATCACGCGCTCCACGATACGGTGTTTTTCGCTGGAGGTCAGGCGCGCGGTACGCATGTCTTCCGGAATATCCAGCGGCAGGTAGAGGGACGGCAGCACCAGCTGCACGGCTTCATCCCACGGGTTATCGGTACCGTGACCGTACCAGATATTGGCGGCGCTGAAGCGGCTAACCGACCAGCGCAACATGTCCTGTATGGTATGCAGCTCGTTTACTGCTTCATCGACAAATATTTTATCCACTCTTTCCTCCAGGGCATGCTCGCATAATTTTCGGCGGCTAGTTTGCCATGAAGACGGCGATAAATCAGCAATGACGCGTCTCGCTTGAGGTTAAAAAATGCGTTTAGTCGGGTACACTATCGGAAATACGAGATGAGAATGACGAATGAAAAAGAAAACATCGCTCAGTGAGGAGGATCAGACGCTCTTCCGACAGCTAATGACCGGGACGCGTAAAATCACGCAGGACACCATTGTCCATCGTCCGCAGCGTAAAAAAATCAGCGAAGTACCGGTCAAACGACTTCTGCAGGAGCAGGCGGATAACAGCCACTATTTTTCAGATGAATTTCAGCCGCTGCTCAATACGCAGGGGGCGGTGAAGTACGTCCGCGAAGACGTTAGCCATTTTGAACTGAAAAAGTTACGTCGCGGGGATTATTCGCCGGAGCTGTTTCTCGATCTCCACGGTTTAACGCAGATGCAGGCGAAACAGGAGCTGGGGGCGTTGATTGCTGCCTGTCGCCGTGAACATGTTTTCTGCGCCTGCGTGATGCATGGTCACGGTAAACATATCCTCAAGCAACAGACGCCGCTGTGGCTGGCTCAGCATCCACACGTGATGGCTTTTCATCAGGCACCCAAAGAGTACGGCGGAGATGCCGCATTGCTGGTGTTGATTGAAGTGGAAGAGTGGCAGCCGCCAGAGTTGCCCTGACAGAATGGCGGGAAGCACATTGCACCCCGCCATATCGCACGTCACGTCAGATCGCTTTTGCCATCTTCAGGTTGCACGGACTCATTTGCCAGTTGAAGACACCTTTGCCCGTTTCGTCGAGAGAAACATTGGCAATGGCGGATGTCGTGAACATCGGCGGGGTCTCGCCCGGGCACAGCTCAGATACCAGATAGCCAACCAGTGGCAGGTGGGAAATGACCAGCGCGGAAGCGACACCTTCATTGCACAGCGCCTGAAGATAAGCGCTGACAAGGCCGACATCGCCACACGGGGTGAGTTCAGGGAGAACATCCACACTGGATGGCAGGTTCATACACTCCCCTACCACATCCAGCGTCTGTTCTGCACGCAGGAACGGACTCACCAGAACGCGTTCGATGTCCACTTTTTGACCGTTAAGCCAGGTCGCCATCAGACGAGATTCGTCGCAGCCACAGACGGTCAAAGGACGTACTGAGTCACTGGCGGCATCGAGTGCCGCGTCGCCGTGACGCATGATAAAAACTTGCATATTGCACCGCTTTTGTTAACCAGAATCACCGGCGTTAACTACCCGCGATAAATGCTGAGAGGTAGAAAACCCGATGGTCGGGCATTGTGCCTGATCCATTCGGTGAATGAAACGCTGTTTTTTACCTCAATGGCGTAAGTATAGTCAATCTTTGTTTACAAAATCGCCAGAACAGGTTCATTCACTTCAGGATTTACCCTTCTTTGACCTCAGCTTACGAGGACAGTTTCCCTTGCAGGCCAAAATGTCTGGCCGCGTTCCGCCATCTGCAATAATTCGTCACACGGTGTAAACCGTGGACCATATTGCGAAGCCAGACGTTGCAGGATAGCAGCCACTTCACCCGCGCCGAGCATATCCATGTAACGGAACGGACCGCCAAGGAACGGCGGGAAACCAATGCCAAATACCGCGCCGATGTCACCATCGCGTGCGCTCCTGATCACCTGTTCACCAAAGCAGCGCGCCGCTTCATTGAGCATCATCATCACGCAGCGCTCAGCACACTGAACGGCGGACAGTTTTCCCTGACCGGTGGTCGAAATAAGTCCATAAACCGAAGGGTCGACCTGTTTCCTGCTTTTACGCCCTTTCGCGCCATAAAGATAGAAACCGCGTTCATTTTTTCTGCCTTTGCGATCGTCCTTCAAAATCGCAGAAACAATGTTTGCAGGTGGGCTAAAACGATCGCCATATGCCGCTTCCAGCACTGGTATAATTTTAGTGCCGGTATCTATTCCCACCTCATCCAAAAGTTGGATTGGTCCAACGGGGAAACCAAACTTTACCAGTGCTTCGTCGATGTGTTCGATTTTCTCCCCTTCCGTCAGCAACCGCATTGCTTCATTAATGTAGGGAGCCAGAATGCGGTTGACGTAGAAGCCGGCTTTGTCTTCTACCACGATCGGCGTTTTACCCTGCTTCTTCGCAAGCTTAACTACCGTGGCAATAGCTTGCGGACTGGTGGTCGCGTGTGGAATAACTTCCACCAGCGGCATTTTTTCGACCGGGCTAAAGAAGTGCAGTCCGATCACCTGCTCCGGACGCACGGCTTTCGCCGCGATATCACCAATCGGTAATGACGACGTATTGGAGGCAAAAATGGTATGCGGGGCGCAATGTTGCTCAACGTCTGCCACCATCTGCTGCTTAAGCGCCAGATCCTCAAACACGGCTTCAATCACCAGATCACGGTGCGCAAAACCGCTGTAATCCGTCGTGCCTGAGATCATCGCCAGGGTCTTATCGCGCTCGCTTGCCTTGATATGGCGGCGTTTGACCTTTTGATCAAGGTTCTGCCAGCTGTACTGCAGCGCGTGGTTGATCCCCTTAGGATTAATGTCTTTGATTCGTACAGGTAATTTGCCTTTGCTGGCGGTAACAAAAGCGATACCGCCGCCCATGAGTCCCCCACCCAGTACGCCAATGGCACGCAGCGGCGCAGGTTCAGCCTCACTGCCGGGATCTTTTTTCACGTCCGTGCTGGCGAAGAAGATGCTGCGCAGCGCCTGCGACTGCGGCGTCATCGCCAGTTCGCCAAAGGCTTTGGCCTCCGCGGCATAACCGCTGCTGCTTCCCTGCGACAGCCCGGTTTCGATCACTTCGAGGATCCGCTTTGCCGCCGGGTAATTGCCTTTGGTTTTTTGTTCGGTCTTTTTGCCCACCATGTTGAACAGGAGCGTTCTCCCCAGTGGCCCGGCCAGCACGCGCTCACGTACCGGCAGAGGACGTTTTGCCTGACGCCCTTTCAGCGCAAGCTCAACGGCGGCCTCCAGCAAAATGGACTGCGGCACGACGTCATCGACCAGACCGGCTTTCAACGCCTGACGGGCGCGCAGCTGTTTACCGGTTAAGATCATCTCCAGCGCCGTGCTGACGCCCACCAGGCGCGGCAGTCGTTGCGTTCCGCCGGAACCAGGCAGCAGGCCCAGCTGCACTTCAGGCAGACCCAAAATGGTTTTCGCATCGTCAGTACAAATCCGGCTGTGACAGGCCAGCGCCAGCTCAAGTCCACCGCCCAGACAGGCACCGTGGATCGCAGCAATGACCGGGATCGGCAGGCCGTTGATCTCCGCCATCACCTGCTGGCCCTGACGCGCCAGCTCTTCGGCTTCCAGAGCGCTTTGCGCCCGGGCAATCATGTTGATATCGGCCCCGGCGATAAAGTTATCCGGCTTGGCAGAGATAAACACCAGACCACGAATGGCTTTGTTGTCGCGGATCTGCTTTAGCATCGCGCGCACCTGAACACCAAATTCGGCCTTCAGGGTATTCATCTTTTCATCAGGCACATCAATAGTGATAACGGCCACGTTATCGAGGCGAACCGTCAGATTAAATGCAGATAGCATATCCATTATTCAGCCTCCAGAACCATTGCTGCGCCAAGGCCACCCGCCGCACAGGCGGTAACGAGGCCAAACCCGCCGCCACGGCGACGGAGTTCATGTAATGTTTGCGTGATCATCCTCGCCCCTGTGGCGGCAAATGGATGGCCGTAGGCGATAGAGCCGCCCAGCACGTTGAATTTACTCTGATCCACTTCGCCTGTGGCATGGGCGCGGCCCAGCACATCGCGCGCGAAACGCTCGCTTGCCAGCAGTTGGACATTTGCCAGGGTTTGCGCGGCAAACGCTTCGTGCATATCAATCAGAGTTAAATCAGCCAGCGTCAGTCCCGCGCGCTCCAGCGCCAGCGGCGTGGACCACGCAGGACCTAACAACATGTCCTGCCAGACATCAATGGCGGTGAAGGCGTAGCTGCGTAAATAGCCCAGGGGTGTAAGGCCAAGTTCTTTTGCTCGGGATTCGGTCATCAGGATGACGGCGGCGGCGCCATCGGTAAGCGGCGTACTGTTCGCCGCCGTCACCGTGCCATGTTTGCGGTCAAACGCAGGGCGCAGTTTGGCATAATCTGCCAGCGTCGAGGTGCCGCGAATATTGTTATCTTCCGCTAATGGTTCACGGTAAGGGGGAATATAGGCGGTCATGACCTCGTCGGTTAGCTTGCCTTCCGACCAGGCTTTTGCCGCAAGCTGATGTGAACGATGCGCCAGGGCATCCTGCTGTTCACGGGTAATGCCATACGTTTTAGCCATCTGCTCGGCGGTATCGCCCATGCGCAGACCAGTGGAGTATTCCGCGACGGCAGGTGGTACAGGCATGAGGTCGCGCAGGCGTAAACGCGAGAAGAGTTTGAGTTTCTGACCCATCGTGCGGGCTTTATTGGCATCCACCAGGATGCGCGCCAGTTTTTTACTGACCCCAATCGGCAGCACTGAAGAGGAGTCCGCCCCACCCGCAATCCCGGCGCGAATAGTGCCTGCCATCAGACTTTCCGCGACGTTAGCCACGGCCTGGAAACTGGTTGCGCAGGCGCGGCTGACGCTGTAGGCATCGGTATGCACGTTCATCCCGGTACCGAGGACGATTTCCCGCGCAATATTGGGCGCTTCCGGCATCTGCACAACCTGACCGAATACCAGTTGTTCGATGACCTCAGGCGGAATTTCGCTGCGAGCCAGCATCTCCCCCACTACCATTTTCCCCAGGTCGACGGCCGGTATGCCATGAAACGCCGTTGCCTGACGCGCAAATGGCGTGCGCAATCCACTGACTATGGCAATGCGATCGCCCTGACGGGTAATAAGCGGTAATGCCTGACTCATAACACTCCCCTGTAAAAAATTTTCTCAAACACAAAGTGGTCTGACCTGATAATAGTCTTAACCATTTTTTTACATTCAGCCAATCGGGGAAACGAAAAAGTGCGAGCTAAGGCACAGAGAAGAAAAAGAAAATGCCCCTGCATGGCAGAGGCATTTGTGCGGTTTTGTTGCCGGGTGCGCAAGGTAAAAGCAAAACGGTAACCCGTAGGTTACCGTTTTTAGTGTTTGCACCCTCTCCCGTGGGAGAGGGTCGGGGTGAGGGTATCAGGCCGCAGAGATTAACGCAGGCCTAACTGGAAAATCAGCGTTTCTGCTTCACAGGCGAAGACAAAGTCGATGTCCAGCTTCACGCCGCCTTCCACTTCGGTAAAGGTAGACTTGATTTCACACGGATCGGATTCAACATCACGCGCACGCTTGCTCAACGCGGTCAGGGTCTCTTCCGCTTCGGCACGGTTGGTGAATACACGGCTGTAAGAGGCGGTGCAATCGGTGTTGTCCATGATGGTCCCAACATCCATACAGCAGCAAACCGGGGTTTCATCAGCACTGCATTTACTCATAGCTCAATTTCCTCTGTATTCGCGCAGCGCGCGAGATAAACACGATGCTGCTATTTTACGCCCCGGCGCGGGCTCTCTCCAGCCGTTAATGGCGCAAAATCGGATAAGTGACCAATATCACACTAAAAAATGATCTAAAACAAAAACCGCCCTTTTGGGTGAGTCGCGATGGTCACAATTTTGCCAACCAGATCTCGTTTCACGAAACATGTTTGAAAATATTAATAAACAAACTTGCAACATTCCGGCTGGTCAGACCTATACTCTGGCCACTGGTCTGATTTGTCTGTCATACCTCAGACCCTACACTTCGCGCTCCTGTTACGGTATGTAACAATTATTGAATAAAAATAACTCAATGAGGTTATGGTCATGAGCCAGAAAACCCTGTTCAACAAGACTGCGCTGGCAGTCGCAGTGGCACTCGTCTCCACTTCCGCATGGTCAGCGGGCTTTCAGTTAAACGAATTTTCTTCCTCTGGCCTTGGCCGTGCGTATTCCGGGGAAGGCGCTATTGCTGATGATGCAGGTAACGCGAGTCGTAACCCTGCATTGATCATGATGTTTGATCGTCCGACCTTCTCTGCTGGTGCGGTGTATATCGATCCTGATGTCAATATTTCCGGCAAGTCGCCTTCAGGTGCTAGCCTTAAAGCGGACAATATTGCCCCAACAGCGTGGATCCCGAACCTGCACTTCGTTGCGCCTATCAATGAACAGTTTGGCTGGGGTGCTTCCGTAACGTCTAACTACGGCCTTGCTACCGAGTTCAATAACAACTACCCGGCAGGCGAATACGGCGGTAAAACAGACCTTACTACGCTGAACCTCAACCTTAGCGGTGCGTATCGCCTGAACGATAACTGGAGTTTTGGTCTGGGCTTTGATGCCGTCTATGCCGATGCCAAAATCGAACGTTATTCCGGGGAACAGACTGCTCGCCTGCCAAAAAACAGCAATAAAATTGCCAGTCTTGAAGGCGATGAGTGGGGCTATGGCTGGAACGCCGGTATCCTGTACGAGTTGGACAAAAACAACCGCTGGGGTCTGACCTATCGTTCCGAAGTGAAAATTGACTTCGACGGCGATTACAAGAGCGGCATCCTGAAGCCTGTGAACAATCTGGTTCCAGGTGCGGGCACCACCATTCCTTGGGGAACGTCCAACCAGACCGTTCCAGGTTCACTGTCACTGCATTTACCTGAAATGTGGGAAGTATCCGGTTACAACCGCGTTGCACCACAATGGGCTATTCACTACAGTCTGGCCTATACCAGCTGGAGCCAGTTCCAGGAGCTGAAAGCGACCGGCAATAATGGTCAAACGCTGTTCTATAAGGATGAGAGCTTCCACGACGCCTATCGTATTGCGTTGGGTACCACCTACTACTACGATAAAAACTGGACTTTCCGCTCCGGTATCGCATTTGACGACAGCCCGGTTCCGGCAGACAAACGTTCCATTTCCATTCCGGATCAGGACCGCTTCTGGTTAAGTGCTGGTGCGACCTATGCGCTCAACGAAAATGCCTCCATCGATGCGGGCGTATCTTATATGCACGGTCAGAAAGTGACGTTCAAGGAAGGTCCGTACGAGTTTACCTCTGAAGGTAAAGCCTGGCTGTTCGGTACGAACTTCAACTACGCGTTCTAATCGCATTAGAATCAAAAAAGGTGAGCATCGCTCACCTTTTTTATTTACTCCGAATCGATATCTTTTAGTTCGTTTTCGATCGCCTTCGCGTTTGGATTCTCTTCCGGCTTTAGCTTACCGCCGTTGGCGATAAAGTCATGATTCTGGAAGTACGCTTCACGCACCATAATGTACGGGTCAGAAGACTGGCGCAGCAGACCATCAGAGTCGAGCAGTTGCGCGCGGGTTTCAATCCCTTCCACCGTCCATTTACCCACCGACAGCGGCCAGGTCAGCCACGACAGAACCGGATACAGCGTATCGACCATATCACCGCCGTCATCACGCACGGTGAAGCTGCCATAGAACGGCAGATGAACGTAAGGGCCGTAACCAACGCCATAATGCCCCAGCGTACTACCGAAACGGTGCGGCTGTTCACGCTGCAGTTTCGGGTTAGCCATACCTGCAACATCAATAAAGCCCCCCATCCCCAGAATGGAGTTCAGGAAGAAGCGGGTAAAGTGGACCATCCCCTGATACGGGTCGCCCTGCAGGAAGTAGTTCACCATTACCGCAGGTTCTTCAAGGTTGCTGGTAAAGTTGCTTAATCCGTTACGCGCGGGTTGTGGAACATAATCGCGCCATGCTACTGCCACCGGACGAACCACATACGGGTCCAGTACGTTGTAGTTGAAGCTATACATTGAGCGGTTAAATCCTTCGAGAGGATCGGAGCGTCCCGTTTGCTCACCGGAGCTGGCGCAGCCCACAAGCATCGTCGCGCCAAGCGCAAGCGCCGACAGCCGAAGTTTCATAAATATCTCCCTGTTCAGTATGGCTATCGTTGATTGCCATCCGTAACGGAGCCGTTGACGCTCCGTCTGTAAACGTGCAAGCGATTGTAACAGCACGTTTACCGATGTCTATGAGCACAATTACGGGCAGTAACCACCGTGACTCTGATCTCAGCATAGCCTGGCTTTTGGAATTCGTTTCGCTGCCAATTTTATAATGACTTTGAAAGAGATGTATCACCTTTGTTGTCATTCCCGCCAATTTAAGAGCATCCCCACAGGCATCCCGATAAAAGCCGCTACGCTTAACAGAAAGTTCAACCTCCGGGAGCAAATATGAAAGACGTGGGCGAAGAAAAAATTGGCGAGAACAGTGAGGATATTGAAATTGAAAGCGAGGAGAAAGCACGCGGCGAGAAGATAGAAATTGATGAAGATCGCCTCCCCTCCCGCGCGATGGCCATCCACGAGCATATCCGCCAGGATGGCGAAAAGGAGATGGAGCGCGATGCGATGGCTCTCTTCTGGTCAGCCATCGCTGCCGGGCTATCAATGGGCGCTTCACTACTCGCAAAAGGGATATTTCATGTGCAGCTGGAAGGGGTACCCGGCGGATTTTTACTGGAGAACCTCGGCTACACCTTCGGCTTTATTATTGTCATCATGGCCCGCCAGCAGCTGTTTACCGAAAACACGGTGACCGCCGTACTGCCGGTGATGCAAAACCCCACCCTCGGCAATTTCGGTTTATTGATGCGTCTGTGGAGCGTGGTTCTGCTGGGTAATATTATCGGCACGGGCATCGCGGCATGGGCGTTTGAATATATGCCGATCTTTGATGAACCCACCCGGGATGCGTTTGTGAAAATTGGCATGGATGTGATGAAAAACACCCCGGTCGAGATGTTCTCAAATGCCATCATCTCTGGCTGGATTATCGCCACGATGGTCTGGATGTTTCCTTCAGCGGGGAGCGCTAAAATCGTGGTGATCATACTAATGACCTGGCTGATTGCGCTGGCAGACACCACGCATATTGTGGTCGGTACCGTGGAAATCCTCTATCTGGTCTTTAACGGCACGCTTCACTGGAGCGATTTTTTCTGGCCATTCGCCCTTCCGACGCTGGCGGGAAATATCTGCGGCGGAACGTTTATCTTCGCGCTGTTAAGCCATGCCCAAATCCGTAACGACATGTCGAACAAACGCAAAGCTGAGCTTAAGGCTCGGGAAAATGATGATAAATCGACAAAAAAATCGACCTGAATGGTGACTCTTTGAGCAATCAGGCGGCGATGCGCTTAACGCAAAGTGTAAATAAGGCTATACTCGTGCCGCCTCGTCCCCTTAGTTAAATGGATATAACGAGCCCCTCCTAAGGGCTAGTTGCAGGTTCGATTCCTGCAGGGGACACCATTATCACTTCTCACTAAGTCTAATTAACCCCATAACTCACTGTTTTAACTGCTATCACCTCCTTTTGTTTGTCCAGCAAAGTGCCATTATTTCTAATGGAATCTATACATCTTTGCGTATAACTGAGTTCGATTTTTTTTCTATACACATGCTGCTATCTGACATTCAAATAAAACGAGCAAAACCGAAGGACAAACCCTATACACTTAACGATGGTATGGGACTATCACTCCTCATCGACACAACGGGCAGTAAAGGCTGGCGTTTCCGCTATCGCTTTGCAGGAAAACCGAAGATGATTTCCTTCGGCGTATATAGCGATGTGTCATTGGCACAAGCACGCGCTAAACGTGATGAAGCGCGTTCGATGTTAGCCAGAGGGATCAACCCAAGTGAAGCCAGAAAAGCAGATAAAATTGCTTTGCAATTCGCGTATGAAAACAGCTTTGAATCAGTAGCAAGAGAATGGCATTCATCGAAAAAAGCCATCTGGTCAGAGGGGTATGCAAAAGAAGTTCTCAATTGTATGGAAAAGGATATTTTTCCTTTTATCGGCCAGCGCCCAATTGAGCAAATTGAACCACTAGAGCTGCTAACCGTCCTTCAAAAAATAGAGAAAAGAGGTGCGTTAGAGCAAACCAGCAAGATCCGCCGCCGCTGCGGAGAAGTGCTTCGTTATGCTGTTGCCACTGGTAGAGCAAAGTATAATTTTGCACCCGATTTAGCTATCGCACTCAGCAAACCTAAAACTCAACACTTCCCGTTCCTAACTGAAAGCGAGTTGCCCGAGTTCGTCAAGGCTCTGGATAACTATCAGGGTAGTTTAGTGACCAAATACGCCACGCAACTGCTGATGCTGACAGGTGTGCGAACAATTGAGCTACGTGCAGCGGAATGGGCAGAATTTAATTTAGATAATGCCTTGTGGGAGATCCCCAAAGAACGAATGAAGAAACGTCGTCCGCATCTGGTGCCGCTATCAACTCAGGCGATCGATATTCTAAAAAAGCTCCATGCCATTACAGGACATTACACTCTCGTATTCCCTGGCAGAAACGATGTGAGAAAACCTATGAGCGAAGCTAGTATTAACAAAGTGATCAAGTTGCTTGGGTATCATGGGCGCTTAACTGGACATGGTTTTAGGCATACCATGAGCACAATCTTGCATGAACATGGCTTTGAAAGTGCATGGATTGAAATGCAGCTTGCGCATGTTGATAAGAACTCTATTCGAGGCACTTACAATCATGCACAATATTTAGACCTGCGAAGAAAAATGCTTCAAAGGTACACAGAGCATATAACGTAAAATATTAATATGTTTTTATTTTACGTATTCCTTTAATATATTCACTACTGGATAATACCATGCATCTTTTTTGTTTAAATCAATCGTCATTGCAGCCAAAATAATTTGAACAATGACCAATAAAAAAACAAGAGATGAATATCTCTTATTATACATTATATTTTTTATTTGGATTCTATTTTCTGAAAGAGAATAAACCCCATTTACAATTCCGTTTAATTCGCCAACACGATTAATGTTTATTTTAATAATTCTATCCACGGTTTCCGAGTATTCTTTTGGGACATGTGAACTCATATTTTTTCTTGCTGATAACAGCCAAGCAGAGATTAATTTTAATTCATATGATATTGTATATAAATGTTTATGCATAACTTCAAGAGATTGATTTTTGTTATGTAGTTTTAAGTTATTTAAATAACCACTAATTTTATTAACTTTCTCATTCATAAGTAAAAAGGGAGCTAATGACAAATGAGTTCCTGAGTTCGAAATATATCTCTGCTCACGTTTTCTGTTCGCAGGTCGGATTTCCCTAGGCTTAACCCTCAAATATATCCAATCCACATCTTTAATTTTATGAGCAGACTTACCAATAAATGACTTAAACTTGTCCTTGCTAAGTTCAGCATTAACGAACTTGCGACGCCTAGATAAAATAACATTGTGTTTTCTCAAATTTCGAGCACACCCATCAAAATATGGAGTATTTTGTTCAATAACCATGTCATAGAAGCAACATAATTCATGGCTGGATTTTTTTATCTTAATTTCTTTCATTAACTTTTTGAGAAGATTAAGCGCATCTTTTTGTATATTATTTATATTACCAAATAAAATATCTTCTGAGTGATGAAAATAATCCTTCATGATAACACTTGAACACTTCCTCGAATAAACATTGAGATGTGTTAATTTAACATAATATTCTAATTTAGATACAGGAACATTTGAAATGCTTTGAGTTAATGACTCTTTCAGGGCTATGTAGAATGTCACAAAAGATAGGCCCGCTGAATATTTTGTCAGTGTAATATAAACGCCATCAAAACAATCATTTTCGAGAAATATTGGATGTAAGTCATCCAACATTCCTCTTTTATTTATTTGTACCAACCCAATATTTATCCACCCATTTTCTTGATCAAATGATTTTGGTTGTATGTTAACATTTGTTTTTGTCGAATTAAAACGAGAGCGTTTTTCTTGCCATTTTTTTAGTTTTGTTAATTCATCACTATCCATCAGCATAGAAAAAGAAATAGCGTTCCATTTGAATGGTGTCTCAAATAGTGAAACATAATAAATATTAGGCTTTTCATTTTTCTTCTCACGTATATAATCGCTTTCAGAATGATAATCCTTTGCATTAATTGAAAAAACCTTGGGGAAAATAAATGGTACTTTATTAGCAACATTCAATGCGATGGCTGTAAATTTATCAATATTCAAATTCATATCACACCCCAAACAAATCACAATCTCTCAGGAGAGATGAAAAGTTTATAACTATCCCGACTTCTTACTATTTTTTTATATATGACAGAATCTGAATTGACTATTTCCTTTAATTCACTCAATTTCGACATATCAAAATTATAACCTAAAATTATACAATCAACACTATCCTTTGAATAGTTTTCTACTTTACTAAAATCATCTTTATTTTCCGAAAAATCATTATGAATAAACCTTACTTCATCTTCATATTCCCAGCACAATGACTTCCTATAAATAATATCTGATGCAACATTGACAGTGTCATTAAACGCTGAAAATAAATCAACAGGAGAATCACTATAAACAACATCGCCAATCAACCGTGGTTTAAGACTCCTAACTAAGTTTTCTTTTTGGAATCTTATACAAAACCCTGCATGGCTATCAGCATAATGAGACCATAATAATGGATTCGTCGCATTTTTTGAGAAACAACATACGAAACTTCGCTGCAAAGAAGCAAGAACCACATTAAGAATAATTGATAAAGGATGTTTATCCATCCGGCCTTCATCAACTAACCCCTGTATGTCATTAATATACTTCATCGCCAGATTATTAATATTATCATGAGTAATAGCACCTAGTTCCAATAACTTATAAGCAGATGTTCTTTGCTTAATAAATTCTAACATAGAAGCACCCGTCACAATATTGACAGGTACATTCAAAGTGCAATCAAAAGGATCATTAAATTCACTTCCCAACGAGAACCATATTTCATCGTTTTTAAGAGCTGAGAGATGATATTCATTCATCGTTCTGTATTTATATAAGTACGACATCCCTATCCTTAATTAGTAAATGGTAGAAGCATAGGTATTATTACTTACCTCTATCTTACACCGTTCAGACGCGTAAACAAATCTGCATCCTCAACAAAATCGCACTACACCGCACCCGCCTGCGGTTTTCAGATCGCAAAAATTTTTCAGCTGGGATTATTTGCAAATGATAGCGCCAGACCGCGCCACAACTGGGGATATACAGCGAGCAGGGAACTGAAAAGAGTGAAAAGAATTTCAGCTTTTTTCAGTTCAGCTTTACTCCAACATCGTCATCACTTTAATTAAGCTATTGATAGTAAATAGATATAAAATTTTAGGTGCGATTTTTCATGATAACTAACGACACACTTCAAAGTTAACAAACTGATTCTTATACATATTTTTCGCTTAAGCAACTGAAATTTAATGAACCGAAGCCGGGAAAATTTTAGTTACTCCCGGCGAGCCGTTCACTGGCTCTCTTTGGCTGCCAGTAGGAGTTCTAATGCTTTTTGTCGCTCGTCCGGTGGCAAAGCATCCATTAGCTCTTTAATCCGTCCCTGGCCGCTCAAAGCGCTGGGACTAATCGTGTGTGAGAAGGAAACGTTCATCACAAACGTATGCCCACACCACGCTTTCACCACCCGCAGTATTTTCATTTTGTACAGACATGAGCATTCCTTGATTAATCCGTTATAACAGCGCGATGGTTAAGGTTTTTTTGATGCCAGTGCTGAAAGTTCATTTCGCAACTCAGCACTAAGCGACTGGTCCAGAACGATTTTTTCCAGTTCTTTCCGGAAAGTCTGGTTATCCAACAGGTTGGCCTTCAGATCGCGAAGCAAGTTGCGCATCGCCAGCATCGCCTTCAACTGCGGTATCTGAGCAGCCACCTGCTCTGGCGTGAAATCTTTCATGCTCTGGAAAGTCAGTTGAATATTGTCCTCGCCGCCATCATCAGACAGCGTATTTTTAACGGTTAGATTAAGTTTTGGGGAATATTCGGAAAGAACGCTATCAAAATTATTTTTGGTGATGTTAACTTTTTCACGCTCAGATATTGAAGCAGACTCCTGCCCATTACTAAAATCCCCCGTAACCAGTAATTTCAGTGGTAATTCCATTTTCTTGCTTGCCCCGCCCGTATGCAGGTCAAGCTTCAGGTTAATACGTGCCTTAGGCACCTCATTCTGAAAACTGTCAGCCATCTCATCATCCCTCATTGTTTCGCTACGCAAACTTCACGGTGTCGTTCTTGATGCGCAATATTAGAATAATGATCGACATAAAATCAAATACACAGATCTTTTACCTGAAATAAGAAATTCCTTAAGAATTTTACACTGAATAATTATGGCAAATTACTCTGCCATCTTAGAAAAAGACACTGCTTTTGGTATGCAAACCGAATATATGTATCGAAAAAATGATTGCAGACAGATGGACGTCAAGGAAAACACCTTATATTGATTTTCATCAATATGGTGAGTCCAAAAATCATGAATGGACTGTAATACGTTATTACAGAACGATTAAAATAAGATATTTATAAATAATGAAAGCACACTGAATTATTGATTATATAAATAATACATGAGAAATTTCACACGGGATTTTCTTATCCACCAATTTGGAAGCGATAAATAAATTTCTTAAGTGAGTTATCTGTCACGAATAAACACGCCGCTCTTTTTGCCCATTCACACCTTCATCAGAAGATGCCTACCTCTCCAGCCCAAGCAGACGGCATGCTCTTTCCACTAATGATTATAAAATCTGTAAAATCAAGCACCTTCCAGACTGCCGCTTTTTTAATCAAAAACGAGTAATAGCACATATCGTATAACGGTGCTACATTATGCCGCCCACCCAATGTCAGCTATGGCCAGGTAACGCCGTAAAGATCGGTAAAGCCTGCAACCATGACCTTGTACTACGGTCTAATAGGCACGTGGTATCGCACTTTGCGTTACTTTCACCGGCTCTACATAGGTTTCTCTATTTTGTCTCAATCCAATTTCAAACGCGCATTTTTGCACCCGCGTTACTGGTTTACATGGTTTGGTCTTGGCGTACTGTGGTTGCTGGTACAGCTTCCTTACCCGGTGATCCGCATACTGGGCTCAAGACTCGGCAGCACATCCCGCTGTTTCCTGAAACGTCGCGAATCGATCGCGCGTAAAAATATTGAGCTTTGTTTTCCGCAGTACAATGCCGAAGAGCGCGAGAAACTCATCGCTGAAAACTTCAAGTCTATCGGCATGGCGCTGCTTGAAACCGGCATGGCCTGGTTCTGGCCGGATGAGCGTGTCCGCAAGTGGTTTGATGTGGAAGGACTGGATAACCTTAAACGCGCGCAGATGCAAAAACGCGGCGTGATGGTTGTCGGCGTTCACTTTATGTCGCTGGAGCTGGGTGGCCGCGTGATGGGGCTTTGTCAGCCAATGATGGCAACCTACAGACCGCACAACAGTGCGCTGATGGAGTGGGTGCAGACGCGAGGCCGCATGCGTTCCAATAAGGCGATGATCAGCCGTAATAACCTGCGCGGTATGGTCGGTGCTCTCAAGAAAGGAGAGGCCGTCTGGTTTGCGCCCGATCAGGATTATGGCCGTAAAGGCAGCAGCTTTGCGCCCTTCTTTGCGGTGAAAGACGTTGCGACGACTAACGGCACCTTTGTCATTTCGCGTCTGTCTGGCGCCTCCATGCTGACCGTGACGATGGTGCGAAAAGCAGATAAATCAGGCTATCGTCTGCACATCTCCCCTGAAATGGCTAACTATCCGGAAAACGAGTGCGAAGCCGCAGCGTTTATCAATAAAGTCATCGAAACTGAAATCATGCGTGCGCCAGAGCAGTATCTGTGGATGCATCGTCGTTTCAAAACCCGCCCTCTTGGCGAAGCCTCGCTCTATATCTAAGCCCATCATGAAGGTTAGTTTTGCTAAGAAACTAACCTTTTCAATCACCTGTCTTCCCGCTGAAAAACCATCTTTCATTGCATCGCCCAAAATGAATTTATTGCGCGGCGAAATCAAACTGTCGCCGTTCCACGACACTCGTAAGTGACGGAAATTATTTAAAAAAATGACTCTTGTCACCCCTCATTTTTAGGCGTACATTAGCGCCGTCTGGCAACAGGAAAGCACAGAATTCTGAGCTGGAGTTAACGGCGTAACGGGAAAATTCTCATTTCCGTTTTGACCGGATTTCAGTTCTCTATAATCAGGTGGACTCTGTTTTTAAATGCGTACCACAAGATACGCGGAGCGATGAAACGTGAAATATTTCTTTATGGGCATTTCGGTGATTGTTTTAGTCTGGGCCGGAACCTTTGCCCTGATGATCTAGTGAAGAACATGCAGTCAAAAAAACAGGAGCCATCGGCTCCTGTTTTTTTATGTCATGATGACGCGGGGTGTTCGGCCACGCTCTTTGAGGTGAGAAGACCGTCGGCCCTGAACATACTCTTGATGCCCCTGACCGCCTGACGAATACGGTCGCTGTTTTCAATCAGGGCAAATCGCACATGGGTGTCGCCATAATCACCAAAGCCAATGCCCGGTGACACACACACCTTCGCATCCTGCAGCAGTTTTTTGGCAAACTCCAGCGATCCCATCGCCGCGTACGGTTCCGGTATTTTCGCCCAGACGTACATGGACGCTTTCGGCATTTCCACCATCCAGCCCGCTTCATGCAACCCTTTTACCAGCACGTCGCGGCGGCGCTTATACTGGGCGGCAATCTCGTGAACGCATTGCTGATCGCCCTCCAGAGCAGCGATAGCCGCAACCTGCAGCGGCGTGAAGGTACCGTAGTCGTGATAACTCTTAATGCGCGCCAGTGCACTCACCAGCGTTTTGTTACCCACCATAAAGCCAATACGCCAGCCCGCCATGTTGTAGCTTTTCGACAGGGTAAAGAACTCTACCGCCACGTCACGTGCGCCCGGGACCTGCATAATCGACGGGGCTTTCCAGCCGTCATAGACGATGTCAGCATAGGCTAAATCGTGAACCACCAGCACGTCATAACGCTTCGCCAGAGCGACAACTTTCTCAAAGAAGTCGAGCTCCACGCACTGGGCCGTTGGGTTCGACGGGAAGCCGAGGATCATCATCTTGGGTTTCGGATAGCTTTCGCGAATCGCACGTTCCAGTTCATTAAAGAAATCAACACCTTCCACCAGCGGTACAGAACGGACCTGAGCCCCGGCAATCACCGCGCCGTAGATATGGATCGGGTAGCTTGGATTGGGTACCAGCACCGTATCGCCATGATCCAGCGTGGCCAGCATCAGGTGTGCCAGCCCCTCTTTCGAGCCGATGGTGACAATAGCTTCACTTTCCGGATCGATATCAACCTGATAGCGATCCTGATACCAGCGCGAGATCGCGCGACGTAACCTGGGAATACCGCGAGAGGTTGAGTAGCCGTGCGTATCCGGGCGCTGGGCAACCGTGCAGAGTTTCTCAACGATATGCGGTGGCGTTGGGCCGTCAGGGTTACCCATGCTGAAATCAATGATATCTTCGCCGCGCCGACGCGCAGCCATTTTCAGTTCAGCAGTGATATTGAAAACATAAGGGGGGAGACGATCGATACGCGTAAAACGGCGTTCAGGACTGAATTCAGCCATAGATTCCTCAGATTAACGTTAGCGCCCGGACCGTCCGAGCGACGCTGCCACCGATGTGGCATGCTTAGAAAATAACCTGAAAAAAATCATGCTGTCGAGAGGGAAATGAAAAAAAAGCGATCGTCTGAAAACCGGAACCCGGCGGCACCGAAAAGCGGAAGCCTCTGTTTCGGGTTCGGCGTTCTGATAGCTGTTATTTAACAATATGATATCAAAACAGTTACCTGACGATGCGCCGGTAAGAAAAAAACAGGACGCATCGGTCGCTGCCAGATAATCCCCTTTGCAAATTATGGTTTTTCCTCATTTGATAAACCTGACGGATAGCTGGTCAATACGCGCCAGGTTTTTTATCATGGTTCTTTCCCGTTTTCCCAGGTCTACTCGTGCACGAAATATTCACTATGCTGCTGGCGGTTTTTGACCGTGCGGCATTAATGCTGATTTGCCTGTTCTTCCTCATTCGCATTCGCCTGTTTCGCGAGTTGTTGCACAAATCAGCCCACTCGCCAAAAGAGCTGCTGGCCGTTACCGCCATTTTTTCGCTGTTCGCCTTGTTCAGCACCTGGTCCGGCGTGCCGGTAGAGGGTTCGCTGGTAAACGTGCGCATAATCGCCGTCATGTCCGGCGGGATTTTGTTTGGCCCGTGGGTAGGCGTCATCACCGGCCTGATTGCCGGGACGCACCGTTACCTGATTGATATCGGTGGCGTAACGGCGGTGCCGTGCTTTATCACCAGCATTATCGCCGGGGTGCTTTCCGGCTGGATCAGCCGCAAAATCCCGAAAAAACAGCGCTGGCGCGCCGGGATCGTCGCAGGCATGGTGTGCGAAACGCTGACCATGATCCTGGTCGTCGTCTGGGCCCCCACCACCGCGCTGGGGCTGGATATCGTCTCGAAAATTGGTATCCCGATGATCCTGGGCAGCGTGTGCATCGGTTTTATCGTGCTGCTGGTACAAAGCGTTGAAGGGGAAAAAGAGGCCAGTGCCGCCCGTCAGGCCAAGCTAGCGCTGGATATCGCCAACAAAACGCTGCCGCTTTTCCGCCACGTTAACGCGGAATCGTTGCGTCAGGTCTGCGAGATTATCCGCCACGATATCCATGCCGACGCCGTCGCCATCACCAATATCGACCACGTGCTGGCCTACGTTGGCGTCGGGGAACACAACTATCGCGACAACGATGACACCATTAGCCCCACCACCAGACAGGCGATTAACTACGGTAAAATCATTATTAAAAACAATGATGAAGCCCACCGAACGCCGGAAATCCACTCGATGCTGGTGATCCCACTGTGGGAGAAAGGTGTCGTGACGGGCACGCTGAAAATTTATTACTGTCACGCGCATCAGATCACCTCCTCCCTGCAGGAGATGGCTATTGGCCTGTCGCAGATTATCTCCACCCAGCTTGAGGTCTCGCGAGCGGAACAGCTGCGTGAGATGGCAAATAAGGCAGAGCTGCGCGCGCTGCAGAGCAAAATCAATCCCCATTTCCTGTTTAACGCGCTGAACGCTATCTCCTCGTCCATTCGTCTTAATCCGGACACCGCGCGCCAGCTGATTTTTAACCTGTCGCGCTATCTGCGCTACAACATCGAACTGAAAGATGACGAGCAGATCGACATCAAAAAAGAGCTGTATCAGATCAAGGATTACATCGCGATTGAGCAAGCGCGCTTTGGCGATAAGCTCACGGTCATTTACGATATTGATGAAGAGGTCAACTGCGTGATCCCGAGCCTGCTTATCCAGCCGCTGGTCGAAAACGCGATTGTTCACGGCATTCAGCCCTGTAAAGGCAAAGGCGTCGTCACCATCAGCATCACCGAAAGCGGCAACCGCGTGCGTATTGCCGTGCGCGATACCGGCCACGGGATTGATCCAAAAGTCATTGAGCGCGTGGAGTCTAACGAGATGCCCGGGAATAAAATCGGCCTGCTGAACGTGCACCACCGGGTCAAGCTGCTTTACGGCGACGGACTGCATATTCACCGTCTGGAGCCGGGCACCGAAATTGCTTTTTACGTCCCGAATGAACGCTCTCTCGCGCATGCGACGACCTCGCTGTTGCCTCAGGTGGAGTAACCCATGAAAGTTATCATCGTAGAAGATGAATTCCTGGCTCAACAGGAGCTCACCTGGCTTATCAAAACCCACAGCCAGATGGAGATTGTGGGTACGTTTGATGATGGTCTGGACGTGCTGAAGTTTCTGCAGCATAACCGGGTCGACGCCATTTTCCTGGATATCAATATCCCGTCGCTGGATGGCGTACTGCTGGCGCAAAACATCAATCAGTTTGCCCATAAGCCGTTTATTGTTTTCGTTACCGCCTGGAAAGAGCACGCCGTAGAAGCCTTCGAACTGGAGGCGTTTGACTACATTCTTAAGCCTTACCAGGAGTCGCGGATTGTCAGCATGCTGCAAAAGCTGGAGGCCGCATGGCAGCAGCAGACCGCCCCCGCTAGTGCCAGCCCAACGGTACGGGAAAACGACACCATTAATCTGGTCAAAGACGAGCGCATCATCGTGACGCCGGTCAATGATATCTACTATGCCGAAGCCCATGAAAAGATGACGTTTGTCTATACGCGGCGGGAATCGTACGTGATGGCGATGAATATCACCGAGTTTTGCAGCAAGCTGCCGGCGGCACACTTTTTTCGCTGCCACCGGTCGTTCTGCGTGAATTTAAACAAGATCCGCGAGATCGAACCGTGGTTTAACAACACCTACATTTTGCGTCTGAAGGATCTGGATTTTCAGGTGCCGGTGAGCCGCAGCAAGGTGAAAGAGTTCCGTCAGCTGATGCACCTGTAAAGAAAAAGCCCTCTCCCACGGGAGAGGGCTATGCCTCAGAGGATTTGACCGAGAACCTGACGCAGATGGGCACCTGAACCCAGCAGGCCAGGGTTATCATGCACGATCAGATAAACCGGAATGTCCTGAACGTAGCTTCTGAAACGCCCTTTATCTTCAAACCCGCCGCGGAAGCCCGAGGCTTTAAAGAAGTCGAGGAAGCGGGGTACGATCCCGCCCGCAATATAGACCCCACCGAAGGTGCCCAGCGTCAGCGCCAGGTTGCCGCCAAAACGTCCCATGATCACGCAGAACAGCGACAGGGCACGACGGCAGTCAATGCAGCTGTCCGCTAGCGCGCGTTCGGTGACGTCTTTCGGCTGCAGGTTTTCCGGCAGACGACCGTCAGATTTCACAATCGCCCGATACAGGTTCACCAGCCCCGGACCTGAAAGGACGCGCTCGGCGGAAACATGGCCGATCTCAGCGCGTAATTCTTCGAGGATAATGCCCTCTTCTTCGCTGTTTGGCGCAAAATCCACGTGGCCGCCCTCACCCGGCAGGCTCACCCAGCGCTGCGCAACATGCACCAGATGCGAAACGCCCAGGCCGGTGCCGGCCCCGTAAACCGCAATCGGTTTGCCTTCGACCGGTTCAGCGCCGCCAAACTGGATCAGATGCTCAGGCTTCAGCATCGGGATCGCCATGGAGACTGCGGTGAAGTCATTGATGATTTCAAGATGCGAAAAACCGAGGTTTTTTTTCATCTCTGCGATGGAGAATGCCCAGGTATGGTTGGTCATTGCGACCCAGTCACCGGTTATCGGGCAGGCAATCGCGATACAGCCGTCTTTAACGCTTACCTGATGCTCATCCAGATAGACGCGGACAACGGCCTCAAGGCTTGGATAATCCAGCCCTGAGTAGGTTTTCGCCCGGGAAATCTCACCGCTACTTACATCGCATAATGCGAGGCGCGCATTCGTGCCGCCCACATCACCTACCAAAGCATACTTTGTCATTCTTCTACTGCTCCGCTAAAGTCAGAATAAATCTTTGGGACACTGTAAATTCAAGGCGTGATAACAACAACGGCCGTAAGGTGAATGCCCATGGATTATCGATCTTCGTCACAGAATAACTTTACCGTTTCAGCACCTTTTGCACTATTGCCATAAAGCTTAATGTGCAAAGTAACGTAATACCGTTTTGTACAAGGAAATCATCATGCTCCACCCGCGAGCCAGAACCATGCTGTTGCTGGCCATTCCGGCGCTAATCATTGGCGTGGCCTCAAGTCTGGTGCTCATTGTCGTGATGAAAGTCGCGTCGGTGCTGCAAACAATGTTATGGACGGCGCTTCCGGCAAAACTGGGGGTCACCGCTGATTCTCCTGCCTGGATCGTTGTGATGCTGACGTTGACCGGTATTGCGGTGGGCCTGGCGATCCGTTTCAGTCCCGGCCATGCTGGACCAGACCCGGCGCAGGAACCGCTGATTGGCGCCCCGGTTTCCCCTTCGGCACTGCCGGGGCTGATTATCGCGTTGATCATTGGTCTGGCCGGCGGCGTCAGCCTGGGGCCTGAGCATCCAATTATGGCGGTGAATATCGGCCTGGCGGTTTTCCTCGGTTCACGCATTTTACCCCGCGTCGGCGCGCTGGACTGGACCATTCTCGCCTCCGCAGGCACCATCGGGGCGCTTTTTGGCACGCCCGTCGCTGCCGCACTGATCTTTTCGCAGACGCTCAGCAGCAATAACGACGTCCCGCTGTGGGATAAACTCTTTGCGCCGCTGATGGCCGCAGCCGCCGGGGCGTTGACGACCAGCCTGTTTTTCCATCCCCATTTTTCACTCTCCCTCCCCCACTACGGCCAGATGCAAATAGCCGATATTTTCAACGGCGCGATCGTCGTCGCCATCGCCATCGCGCTGGGGATGGTGGCGGTATGGTGTCTTCCGCGCCTGCACCGGCTGGTGCATAAACTTAAACACCCGGTGTTAATTCTGGGGGCCGGCGGTTTGATCCTCGGTATTTTAGGGGCAATCGGCGGGACGGTGACATTGTTCAAAGGTCTGGACGAGATGCAGCAGCTGGCCTTCAGCCAGGTGTTCAGCGTCTCCGACTATCTGCTGTTTGCCGTGATCAAGCTGGCAGCGCTGGTGGTGGCTGCAGCCTGCGGTTTCCGCGGTGGACGCATCTTCCCGGCGGTCTTTGTCGGCGTAGCGCTGGGGTTGATGCTGCACGAACATGTCGATGCGGTGCCGGCTGCCATTACCGTCTCCTGCTCTATTCTGGGGCTGGTTCTGGTGGTCACGCGCGACGCGTGGCTCAGCCTGTTTATGGCGGCAGTGGTGGTACCCGATTCAACGCTTTTCCCCCTGCTCTGCATCGTGATGTTGCCCGCCTGGCTCCTGCTGGCGGGCAAACCGATGATGATGGCCTGGCGAAACGACAAGTAATCAGGCGTTATTGCGCGCTTCCAGCGCTTTGGTAATCGCCCCCAGCAGCGGTGGGATATCTGCTTTCGGCAGCATCACCTCAATCAGCGAGAGCCGCTCGTGGTGCGCGACTTTTTCCAGTACGTCCGCCAGTTCCTCCGCTTCACTGACCCGCCAGCTCTGAGCCTGAGGATCAAGGCTCAGAGCCTGCGGGATTTGCGTCCAGTTCCATAGCGCAATGTCGTTATACCGCTGCTCCGGCCCGTGGATCGCCCTTTCCACCGTGTACCCTTCGTTGTTGAGGACCAGAATGATGGGGTGTTGTTTATCCCGCAGCATCGAGCCAAGCTCCTGTATGGTGAGCTGCGCCGCGCCATCCCCCGTCAGTACAATCACGCGCCGGTTCGGGCAGGCGGTTTGCGCGCCAAATGCCGCCGCCAGCGTGTAGCCGATCGATCCCCACAGCGGCTGGACGATAAAATTCACGTCAGCCGGAAGACGAAGGTCGATCGCGCCGAAGGCCGAGGTTCCCTGATCCGCAAGAATGATGTCTCCCGGGCGGATAAACGTCTGCAACGTTTTCCAGAAATTCTCCTGCGTCAGCGAGCCATCCGGCTGCGGATAGGCCATCGCACTTTGAGAGGACGGTACCGGCGTATCGTGCACATGCTGTTTACACAGCTCCACCAGCGTTTCGATTGCCTGAAGCATGGGGATGCCGGTAAACCAGACTTCACCGACGCGTGAGGCATGAGGCTGAACTTCAATTGTTTGTGACGGAGTTAACTGATGCGTGAAACCGGCGGTCAGGGTATCGGTAAATCGCGTGCCGATGCACAGCACCGTGTCTGCTCCTTCAATCGCCTCTTTTACCGCGCCGGCGCTCGCCGAACCGCTGTATGTGCCGTAAAAACCGGCGTGACGCTCGTCAAATATGCCTTTCCCCATCAGCATGGTGGCGTGCGCCATCGGCACGTCCTTGACCCATTTCTGTAGGGCATGCTTCAGGCCATGGCGCAGGACAAGGAAATCGGCCAGCAGCGCAGTACGCTTGCTCATGGCCAGCTTGTTCTCTGCAGCATCCCGGAAGGCTTTCAGGCAGGCGCTATCGGCATGCGCGTGCCTGAGAGTGAGAGCGTTTACAGGGGGTGTGGCGGCCTTTTTAGCCACGTCGGCGGGCAACATCAGATAGCCGGGGCGACGTT
Organism: Enterobacter asburiae; assembly: GCF_008080435.1. Classification (GTDB taxonomy): domain Bacteria; phylum Pseudomonadota; class Gammaproteobacteria; order Enterobacterales; family Enterobacteriaceae; genus Enterobacter; species Enterobacter asburiae_C. The sequence goes on from NZ_VRKN01000002.1 coordinate 377,267, forward strand.
CCCGGAGCATGGTCGTTAATACCCGGTCAATCTCATAGCAGGCGTTTTGTTCGGTCAGGATCGCCTGTGCAACAGTGATCGGTTCGCTCATATGGTAAAAATGACGAAACTCACCATCGCCCAGCGTATGGTGCAGCAGTTCCCCTCTTTGCTGTGACGCCGTACCCGGCGCACCCACGATATGCAGTACCGGAACGTGCTCAGCATAGCTGCCCGCAATGCCGTTCATCGCACTTAACTCCCCTACGCCAAATGTCGTGAGCAGCGCAGCGAAGCCCTTACATCGGGCATATCCGTCCGCGGCATAAGAGGCGTTTAACTCGTTGGCACAGCCCACCCAACAGATATCCGGGCTGTCTATCACATGGTCGAGAAACTGCAGGTTATAGTCGCCCGGCACGCCAAACAGATGATCGGCTCCACAATCTGTAAGACGGTCCAGCAGGTAATCGGCGACGCAGTATGGGGTACGCATAAACAGGTATCCTTCTAATGTTGACCTCACCTTGAGTATTAAATAAGCGTGATGACTGTCCAGAATTGGCGATAAGTAGGGCATGGAAAGAATGCTTTACAAAAAAGGCTGCGCTATGCTGCTTTTTTTCACGTTAATGTAAACGCATACACTGATTTTTTTCTTCAGCGCCAGAGGTCATAAGAATGGGTTATCAGCCGGACAAAAATCGTTATCGGACAATGGAGTATCGCCGCTGCGGGCGAAGCGGGCTCAGGTTGCCCGCCATCTCGCTTGGGTTGTGGCATAATTTTGGCGACACCACGCTTATCGAAAACAGCCGTCAACTTTTACAGCGCGCATTCGATCTGGGCATTACGCATTTCGACCTTGCCAACAACTATGGCCCTCCCCCCGGATCTGCTGAACGTAATTTCGGCCGTATTTTGCAGGAGGATTTCCTGCCCTGGCGCGACGAGCTGATCGTCTCTACCAAAGCGGGTTATACCATGTGGGAGGGGCCTTACGGCGACTGGGGGTCACGCAAATATCTGCTGGCAAGTCTGGATCAAAGCCTGAAGCGCATGGGGCTGGAGTATGTGGATATCTTCTATCATCACCGTCCTGACCCGCAAACGCCGCTGCTGGAAACCATGAAAGCGCTTGACCATGTGGTGCGTCAGGGAAAAGCTCTGTATGTCGGGTTATCCAACTACCCTGCAGAACTGGCCCGCAAGGCGATTGATATTCTTGACGATCTCGGTACGCCCTGCCTGATCCACCAGCCGAAATACTCTCTGTTTGAACGTGCGCCAGAAGAGGGACTGCTGAACGTGTTGCAGGAAAAAGGGGTTGGCTGTATTCCCTTCTCGCCGCTGGCCGGCGGGCAACTGACCAACCGTTATCTGAACGGCATTCCGGCAGACTCACGCGCAGCAAGCGGCAGTCAGTTCCTTAACCCTGACCAGATCACCGAAGAGAAGCTGGAGAAGGTAAGAAAGCTGAACGCCATGGCGGAAGAGCGCGGTCAGAAGCTGTCGCAGATGGCGCTGGCCTGGGTATTACGCCATGAGAATGTGACGTCAGTGCTGATTGGGGCAAGTAAAGCGGCTCAGATTGATGACGCCGTGGGCATGCTGGAAAACCGCCATTTCTCTGCGGAGGAACTGGTCCGTATAGAAGGGATTCTGAGCAGCTCAAAATAAAACCATTTTTAGCAAAAAGTGCTCTCATCCAGGAATTCGGAGTTGAGGCGATGAAACGAGGCTTTACCAACTCGTAATATTGCGTTAACAGGCTCAACAAAGGCCCCGATCGTGAAGGAGAAAGAGTATGTTCAGGTCACTGATTCTTGCAGCGGTATTACTGGCTTCAGCCCCGCTGATCGCCACTGCGGGCGAAATCACCCTGTTGCCATCAGTAAAATTACAAATTGGCGATCGTGACGACTACGGCAGATACTGGGACGGTGGCTACTGGCGCGACCGTGACTACTGGAACCGTCACTATGAGTGGCGCGGAGACCGCTGGTGGAAGCATGATAACGGCAGACACCGCGGCTGGTATAAAGACAACGCGTATGAGCGCGGCTACCGTGAAGGCTGGAACGATCGTGACGACCATCGCGGCGGCTGGGGTCGCGGCAAAGGCCACGGACATGGCCATCACGGTCATGACGACTAACAGCAAAAAGGAGCCTCCCGGCTCCTTTTTCTTTTAGAGTCCCAACGCGGTGCCAATCAGCAGCCACAGGTTCAGCGCCACCACCACCACCACGATGGCCCACCCGGTCCGTTTCACCAGCGTTGAGTTGACCAGTTCGCCCATCAGGGTTTTGTTGCTGGTAAAGATCAGCAGCGGCACCAGCGCCAGCGCGATACCAAAACTCAGCAGCACCTGGCTCATGACCAGAATTCGCGTAGGATCAAGCCCCATCAGAATCACGATAAATGACGGGAGCATGGTAACAGAGCGACGAACCCACAGTGGAATATGGAACCGAACGAACCCCTGCATCACCACCTGGCCTGCCAGCGTGCCCACCACCGTCGAAGAAAGACCGGCAGCCACCAGGCTCAAACCAAATATCGTGGCGGCAGCATGGCTCAGCAATGGCTCCAGCGTGAGATAAGCCTGGTCGAGATCGGCAATACCGGTATGACCGTTAAAGTGGAAAGCAGCGGCTGCAGTAGCCATCATCGCCAGATTTACAAACCCCGCGATGGTCATAGCGATCGCCACGTCCCATTTGGTGGCAGAGTAACGCTCTTTGCGCGTCCCACCGTGGAGATGCTGAGTCAGCGAGGAGTGCAGGTAAATCACATGCGGCATGATGGTCGCCCCCAATACCCCGGCGGCCAGGAACACCGCTTCCGAGGTTGGCAGGCTTGGGATCACCATACCTTTACCGAGCTGCGCAAGATTCGGCTGTGAGAAAATCAGCTCGACAATGTAGGCCGCCGCGACAAACAGCAGCAAGCCGCCGATGACCTTCTCCAGCGGCTTTTGACCCCGACGCTGCAGCATCAGGATCAGGAAAGTGGCAATCCCGGTCAGTACCGCCCCCTGTAACAGCGACACACCCAGAATCAGTTTAAACCCGATCGCTGCGCCGATAAATTCAGCGAGGTCAGTGGCCATGGCGATGATTTCCGCCTGAATCCAGTAGAGCCAGACGGCCGGACGCGGATAATGGTCGCGAATTTGCTCCGCCAGGTTTTTACCCGTGGCAATCCCGAGCTTTGCGGAGAGCATCTGAATCAGCATCGCCATCAGGTTAGCCCAGACGACCACCCACAGCAGCTTATAGCCGAAGCTGGCCCCGGCCTGAATATTGGTCGCAAAGTTACCTGGATCGATATAGCCAATGGCAGCGATGAACGCAGGTCCCATTAATGCGAACCGCAACTTGCGCGCGGCTCTGCCACTGCTACCCTCTACGCGACTGTTTGTCATTTCTGCCTCTGAAATATAGCCTTTGCTATGTTTAATGCTACCAAAATGAGAATGATTATCAAGATCATTTATGAAGTTTACAGTGATTTCTCTGATAGCTTTGAACGATAGACGGGCGGGTAAGTGGGGCGATCTAACAGAAACTGAAATCGCGCGCACTTTTGTGAAGACTAGCACACAAACTTAACTTTTCACTAATTTACCTAACATAACAAAAATGTATTGTGGATCACTATTTTTGAGACTCGTCACAGGATGTAACTATAGTGTGTCCTCGATCTCGTTTTCTTTTCGCTTGTTACATAGAATGTGCACGAAAATTAAACCTGCCTCATATTTGGAGCAAATATGGACCGCGTCCTTCATTTTGTCCTGGCACTTGTTGTCGTTACTGCACTTGCATTGCTGGTCAGCACAGACCGCAAAAAAATTCGTATCCGTTATGTTGTCCAACTGCTGGTCATTGAAGTTTTACTTGCGTGGTTCTTCCTGAACTCCAACGTAGGCCTCGGCTTCGTGAAAGGCTTCTCCGAAATGTTCGAAAAACTGCTCGGATTCGCCAACGAAGGGACCAACTTTGTCTTTGGTAAAATGAACGATGAAGGTCTGGCGTTCTTCTTCCTGAAGGTTCTGTGCCCAATCGTCTTCATCTCCGCGCTGATCGGTATTCTGCAGCACATCCGCGTTCTGCCGTTCGTTATTCGTGGAATTGGCTTCCTGTTATCCAAAGTGAACGGCATGGGCAAGCTGGAATCCTTTAACGCCGTGAGTTCCCTGATCCTCGGTCAGTCTGAGAACTTCATCGCGTATAAAGATATTCTCGGCAAAATGTCCCGCAACCGCATGTACACCATGGCGGCAACCGCAATGTCTACCGTTTCCATGTCTATCGTGGGCGCGTATATGACCATGCTGGAGCCAAAGTATGTTGTTGCGGCGCTGGTTCTGAACATGTTCAGCACCTTTATCGTTCTGTCGCTGATCAACCCGTACCGCGTTGACGCCAGTGAAGAGAACATCCAGATGTCTAACCTGCACGAAGGCCAGAGCTTCTTCGAAATGCTGGGTGAATACATTCTGGCTGGTTTCAAAGTGGCGATTATCGTTGCCGCCATGCTGATCGGCTTCATTGCGCTGATTTCTGCGCTGAACGCCCTGTTCGCAGCGGTGCTGGGTATCTCCTTCCAGGGGATTCTGGGCTACATCTTCTACCCGGTTGCATGGGTGATGGGTGTGCCGGCTCACGAAGCGCTGCAGGTAGGGAGTATCATGGCAACCAAACTGGTTTCTAACGAATTCGTTGCGATGATGGATCTGCAGAAAATTGCCAGCACGCTTTCTCCGCGCGCGGAAGGCATTCTGTCCGTGTTCCTGGTCTCCTTCGCGAACTTCTCGTCCATCGGGATTATCGCGGGTGCGATTAAAGGTCTGAACGAAGAACAGGGTAACGTGGTTTCTCGCTTTGGCCTGAAGCTGGTTTACGGCTCTACGCTGGTGAGCGTCCTGTCTGCTTCCATCGCGGCACTGGTTCTGTAAGGTTTACCGTTAAACAAAAACCGGGAGCCGCCTTGGCTCCCGGTTTTTTTATGCCCGCAATTCTTCCAGCGGTGTGGGTTTACCTATCAGGTAGCCCTGCAGGTAATCCACGCCGAAGCGAAGCAACATCTCCCGCTGGGCCGGTGTTTCTACGTATTCCGCTACGACGCACAGCGATTTCGTCTTCGCCAGATTACACATCGACTGGACGATCATCGCATCCATATCATCGGTACAAATGTCTTTAACAAAGCAGCCGTCAATTTTAATGATGTCCGCCTGCAGGCGTCTGAGACGCTCGTAGTTGGCGTAGCCAGTACCAAAATCATCAATAGCAATCCGGAAACCGTAATCCCGCAGCTGCTGAATATTGTGGATGCTGCAGCCTGAATTTGAGAAGGCCTGCTCTTCAGTGATCTCAATCACGACGGCCTGAGGCGCAACGCCGTAGCGTTCAAAGAGCGCGCAAATCTCGGTCGCCACCTCTTTTTGCATCAGCGTGAGCGGCATCAGATTAACAGAGAAACGGGTGCCAGCCTGCGTTGCAGGGTGATCGCGCAGCCACAGCAGTAATTTCTCCATGACACACATATCAAACCGGTGGCTGAGGTTGAACTGGGCAATCAACGGAATAAAGCGGTCAGGGGTGAAGATCTCACCCTCACTCTCCATACGCGCCAGAATTTCGTAATACCCGCTCCCGTCCGCCTTCTGGATCGGTTGCGCGTATAAATGGAATTGATCCGTCTCCAGGGCATGTTTAATCCGCGCCAGCATCAGGACACGCTCGGTTGTTTGTCCTGATGCCGCCTCGAGGCTATTCGTGAGCGCAAGCACGTTGTGTGCAGCTCCGCAGGATTGCTCGGCCAGCCAGCTCAGTTGCCCCAGCGTGTGGTGCAACTTTTCGCCGTTTTCGACCATTCCCCAGGACGCGCCAAATTCAATATCCAGCCCGGTGTTGTTCCAGAAAATCTTACGGCTGTTGAGTCGATCAACCATATGCTGGAGACGTTCAGCGGTTCCCGGCCCCAGTAATACCAGCACCAGCTCGCTTCCCGGGAGCTGGAAGAGCGTCTCATCTTTCTGCAAAAGTAGCTGCAGCGACGTGGCGATAGTACGTTTGCAATGGACCCGCATGAGGATCCCATAGTGACGGCTCAAAAACTCCAGGTTATCCATACGCAGAATGCTCACTTTTGCATCTGGGTGAATCTCAAGATAATCCTCCAGCGCACGAATATTGGGTAAACCGGTCAGCGGATCGGTCAGCGCCCTGCCCTGCCAGCCCCGCCTCAACCACTCGCTGCGCTGGTAAATTCGCGACATGTAAAGCAGACAGATAGCGAAAGAGATAAGCACGGACAGGATAAAAGAGAGCGAATGGCCCGATTCCACCCCGTTAAGGAAGTTGTAGTTGTAGGTCAATAGCAGGAGCGCGGATGCGGCCCATAGCAGAGAGATAAGCGCATAGGTCAGGCGGCTTATCGCTAAGGTAAAAAGAATAAAAATCAGCGGCATCAAATAGCCAGCAATGACGGGTGATTCGAAAGGGCCACATAAAATGATGAGAATGAAACTTAAAAGCATCAGCCAGACAAAAATATATAATGAATTCTTGTGAAAAAACACGGGCTTCACGCTTCGCCGCCAGAAATTCATTGCATAACGAGGATTAATTATCATTCTTAATGGGTAATAGAACATCATGGTAAAAATCAATGCCGCACAGATCAGGCTTTGTATATCCACAACGTTATAAATTACCGTTCCCTCGCCGAAAAAGGTCGAGATTGTCACAGGAAAATCAAACAAATAGCCCGCCATATACATCGACAGTTTAATACCTATTGGCACGATAAAACCAAGCCAGAATATACGTAAACCGATGTGCTTGTTAGGGATACAGTAGCGCCAACGCTTACCCAGCATGATGCGCAGCAGGCCGCACGCCGTGAACAACGCAAAGGTCTGACAAAACAGTAATACTGCATATTGTAGCGGTGCTAAATCAACATAGAATAAATTAGTGACAGTAAAACCTAACAAAATGGGAAGAATTGCCCTGCGCCCAAATAGCAGAATTACCGCCAGCATAACGCTTAGCGGTAGCCATGCTAAATAAACGTCGTGACCATTAACAATTGCGCGGGGAGAGAGATAACGGGAGACAGGTACCGCAATCAGGCAAAGTGCCAGGGCAATTATAAATATCTTTACATTATTGTACGTTTTTCTATTCATTAAGCTGATGAGTATATTATCCGTTCGAATCATTGACCGGGTGGATAATAGGTTTATTAATTGCGCGAATCAAGTTCAAGTCTATTTATAGACTGGTTTATTGATATCGATTGAGGTGAGGTACAGGAATACCTTCTTTTTGATAACAAAACGCAGTGTCGGGTGTTACAAATACATAAAAAAAAACCCTCGTCTTTTGACGAGGGTTTACAATTTTGGTGGAGCTAAGCGGGATCGAACCGCTGACCTCTTGCATGCCATGCAAGCGCTCTCCCAGCTGAGCTATAGCCCCACATGTTACTTTACTGACCGCACTCTGTTGGGTTCAGAGTTTGGTGGAGCTAAGCGGGATCGAACCGCTGACCTCTTGCATGCCATGCAAGCGCTCTCCCAGCTGAGCTATAGCCCCATCGTAAAGCTGTCATGTTGACGGGCGGCATAATATGAATTCCTCCGCAGAGTGTCAACGGCAAAATCAATTCCAGCCATTCAATCGCCGAAAAATCATGCAAATGAATCACTTTGCGAGACTGCTCGCAGTCAGGAGTTAAGCCTGTCACGTTTTCACGTAAAACGGTGCTATAAAATGAGCCGTTAATTAACCCCACAGATATTCAGGAAATTGCATGATCAAGGAACGAATGACGCCAGAAGAGTTAGCCCTCCTCACTGGCTATAGCCGCCAGACCATCAATAAATGGGTACGCAAAGAGGGTTGGATTACGTCACCAAAACCAGGCGTCCAGGGCGGGAAAGCGCGCCTGGTACATGTGAACGAAAAAGTCCGTGACTTTATCCGCAGCGCACGTCGGGCAAGCGAAACGTCCGAACTACCAGAAGGCACCAGCCCTGACGGTTCGCTTCACACCCTACTCCTGACGCTGGCCAATGAAATGACGCCGGAAGAGCAGAAGCAGATGACATCGCTGTTAATGCGGGAAGGGATTACCGGATTGTTGCAACGTTTAGGGATTCGCGATCAGAACTGATATGAAAAAATTACGTAACAAAATGACCACGGAAGAGCTGGCGGAGAGTTTGGGCGTTGCCAGACAAACGGTTAATCGCTGGATACGCCAGCAGGGGTGGAAAACGGAAGGACTCAACGGTGTGAAGGGCGGTCGGGCACGGCTCATTCATGTTGATGCGCGCGTGAAGGAACATATTATGAGCCTCCCGGCGATCCGAAACCGTCAGGCGGTTTACCATCTCGCGGAGGTCACCGCTTCCTACAGTGAACCCTCTTCAAACCTGTCTCCGGGCATTATTGAGACGCTGGAGAGTATGACTCAACCAGAGCAGAAGCGTCTGGACGCCTTCTTGAAGCGCGAAGGCATACACGGCTTTCTTACGCGGCTGGGAATCACGGAATAAGAGGCATAAAAAACGGCAGGTTACCCTGCCGTTTTTTTTTCAGAGATCTAATTACTGCTGATTTTCACGCTCAGCGATAAAGTCCAGCGCCTTGTTAATGCGCGCCACGCTGCGTGACTTGCCGATGGCGTGAACCGTCACATCCAGCGCCGGAGACTGACCCGCACCGGTCACCGCAACGCGCAGTGGCATACCAACTTTACCCATTCCGACTTCCAGCTCGTCTGCCGTCGCCTGAATGGCGTGATGAACATTCTCAGCGGTCCACTCGGTAAGTGCAGCCAGCTTGTCACGCACCACTTCCAGCGGCTGACGCGCAACCGGGCGGAGGTGTTTCTTCGCGGCGTCCGCATCGAACTCATCAAACTCTTCATAGAAGTAGCGGCAGCTTTCGGCAATCTCTTTCAGCGTTTTGCAGCGCTCGCCGAGCAGTTTCACCAGCTCCGCCAGCTCAGGGCCAGTGCGGGTATCAATATTTGCCTGCTCAATGTGCCACTGCAGATACGTCGCCACATATTCTGGCTGCATGGTATTGATGTAATGGTGGTTCAGCCACAGGAGCTTGTCGGTATTAAATGCGCTCGCTGATTTGCTCACAGAGCTCAGAGAGAACAGTTCGATCATCTCTTCGCGACTGAAGATCTCCTGGTCACCGTGGGCCCAGCCCAGGCGCACCAGATAGTTCAGCAGCGCTTCTGGCAGATAACCGTCGTCGCGATACTGCATGACGCTCACCGCACCGTGACGTTTAGACAGTTTTTTCCCGTCATCACCGTTGATCATGGAGACGTGCGCATAAACTGGCACAGGGGCGTTCAGCGCCTTCAGGATGTTGATCTGGCGCGGCGTATTGTTGATATGGTCTTCACCACGGACAACGTGGGTAATTTCCATATCCCAGTCGTCAACCACAACGCAGAAGTTGTAGGTTGGGGAACCGTCGGTGCGACGGATGATCAGATCGTCCAGCTCCTGATTGCTGAATTCAATTGGGCCACGGATCTGGTCGTCAAAGATCACCGAGCCATCCTGCGGGTTAGCAAAACGCACCACGCAAGGCTCATCAGCAGCATGCTCGCTATGGTCGTGGCGGCAGCGGCCGTCATAACGCGGTTTTTCACCGTTCTCCATCTGCGCTTCACGCAGTGCGTCCAGACGCTCTTTCGAGCAGTAGCATTTATACGCCGTGCCCGCGACCAGCATCTCATCAATGACAGCGTTATAGCGGTCAAAGCGTTTGGTCTGGAAGTAAGGGCCTTCATCCCATTCCAGATTCAGCCAGTTCATCCCATCCATAATGGCTTCAATTGCTTCCGGCGTGGAGCGCTCAAGATCGGTGTCTTCAATACGCAGCACGAACTCACCTTTGTTGTGGCGTGCAAATAGCCAGGAATAGAGAGCGGTACGTGCACCACCGACGTGCAGATAGCCTGTCGGGCTCGGCGCGAAGCGAGTTTTGATTTTCATGAAATGGCCTTACGTTATAAAGATGCCGGCAATCGGCAAATCCTGGGGGAAAAAACGATGGGCAATATTCTATCACTGTGGGGGGAATCCTCAATGTTGATCCCTTTATCGTGACCGAGTTTGCGATTTTTGTTTAGAAATCATGCCTCACTGCCCGTTTCGCGATCGTTTTGTTTAATTTTACGACGAACGAATAAAAACTTTAGAAAATGCGTTGACTCATTTTCAACTCTCCCTATAATGCGACTCCACACAGCGGGGGTGATTAGCTCAGTTGGTAGAGCATCTCCTTTACACGGAGGGGGTCGGCGGTTCGAGCCCGTCATCACCCACCATCTACTTCGGTAGACTCGCAGTGTAGATAAGAATTGAGATTGGGCGATTAGCTCAGTTGGTAGAGCATCTCCTTTACACGGAGGGGGTCGGCGGTTCGAGCCCGTCATCGCCCACCATTCTCATCTTATCGCAGCAGTTCCGAAATGGGCGATTAGCTCAGTTGGTAGAGCATCTCCTTTACACGGAGGGGGTCGGCGGTTCGAGCCCGTCATCGCCCACCATTCTCATCTTATCGCAGCAGTTCCGAAATGGGCGATTAGCTCAGTTGGTAGAGCATCTCCTTTACACGGAGGGGGTCGGCGGTTCGAGCCCGTCATCGCCCACCATTTCGGGTCGTTAGCTCAGTTGGTAGAGCAGTTGACTTTTAATCAATTGGTCGCAGGTTCGAATCCTGCACGACCCACCAATGTAAAAAAGCGCCCTAAAGGCGCTTTTTTGCTATCTGCGGTACTGAGCCTAAAAAACATAGCCTGATGGCGCTGCGCTTATCAGGCCTACGAAATCATCACGCCACTGTTAACGTCGCAATTAACGTCTTCACCGCTGGCGTCGCCTGCTTTTCGTCATACACCACATATAAATCTGCCGGTATACGCTCTTTCAGCGGGCGGAACACCACGCCCGGCCACTGCATTTGCGCGTAGCTGTCTGCGGCGAGCGTAATCCCCATCCCCATGCTGATCATCGCCAGCACCGTTTGCGGTTCAACGGCTTCGCGCACAATCATCGGCGAAAAACCGGCCTGCTGGCAGACGCGATGTAAAAATGCCCAGTCAGAATGGGCCGACGGCATTGTGACAAAATACTCGTCCTGCAATTCTGCGAGCGCAATCGAAGACTCCAGGGCCAGCCGGTGCTCTTCCGGCATCGCCACCAGAAAAGCCGCCTCACGCAACCGCAGGCTGGTAAACCCCGCGGTAGGTTCCGTTGCCATTCGCCAGATCCCGACATCCAGCTCCCGGCGCTCAAGCAGCGCCATCTGCATTACCGGTGATTTTTCGCGAAAAACGACATCAACATTCGGATGCTCTTTCAAAAAAGTGCGCATGACCGTGCGCACTTCACTCCACATGGCGGTACCGACAATCCCCAGCTCAATGCGCCCTGCCTCACCCCGGCCAATTTGTTCGACACGAGCCAGAGCCTGGTTTGCGCTGGCGAGCAGCCGGCGTGACTCTTCCAGCAGCACTTTACCGGCATGCGTCAACGCGACGCTCCGTGAGTGGCGAATAAACAGTAACGTGCCCAGCTGACTTTCCAGCTCTTTAATATGCAGGCTTAAAGGAGGCTGAGACATATTGAGACGGGCCGCAGCCCGTCCAAAATGCAGTTCCTCCGCCACGGCCAGAAAATAGCGCAGCAGCTTGAGATCGGTCCGATAGACGCGTTCCATCAAAACATATCCTGGCGATAACACTTATGCGCCTACCTTAAAGCCTTTCAGCGTCCGGAGGGGAAATTTAGTGCGCAACTGTGCGCATCCCGCTGTTTTTACAGGTGTGGTGATAGTTAAAGCTGAAGTAAAAGACCACTGCGAGCGCCAGGGCATAGGCCGCGAACACCAGCCAGATCGTCTGCCAGTCCTTCACCCCGTCCACCGAGAAATAATCAACGGCCATACCGCTCAGTAGCGATCCGAAATACGCCCCGATACCGTTAACGGTCGTCATAAACAACCCTTGCGCGCTGGCGCGGATATCGGCGCTTACCTCTTGTTCAACAAATACCGAGCCGGAAATATTGAAGAAGTCGAACGCGCAGCCGTAGACAATCATTGAGAGCATGAGCAGCACAAAGCCTGTTGCGGACGGATCGCCAAAGGCAAATAGCCCGAACCGCAGCATCCAGGCCACCATGCTCATCAGCATGACGGTTTTAATGCCAAAACGTCCGAGGAAGTACGGAATGGTCAGAATGAAGAACACCTCAGACATTTGCGAAACGGAAAGCAGGATGGACGGATATTTGACGATAAAGCTATCTGCATACGCCGGATTACGCGCAAAATCATGCAGGAAGGGGCTGCCAAACGTGTTGGTTATCTGCAGCACGGCGCCCAGCAGCATCGCGAATAAAAAGAACACCGCCATGCGGGGCTGTTTAAACAGGATAAACGCATTGAGGCCCAGCTTGCTTGCCAGAGACGGAGACGTTTTTGTCTTCGCAACCGGAATAGCCGGCAACGTCAGAGAATAGAGCGCCAGCAGCAGGGACGCGGCAGCCGCAATATAGAGCTGCACATTGCTCAGCTCCGCCCCCATCAGGCTTATGACCCACATCGCGGCAATAAAGCCCACTGTGCCATACACCCGCACTCGCGGAAAATGGCTCACCGTATCCAGCCCTGCCTGTTCAAGACAGGAGTAGGAAATCGTGTTCGACAGTGCAATCGTGGGCATGAAGGCCATCGCATTCACCAGCATAACCCAGAACATCAGCCCGGGCTCATTGACCTGCGCGGCATAGCAGAGCGCGACGGCGCAGACGAGGTGGCAAATCACATAGGCGCGGTCGGCCCGCAGCCACTTGTCGGCAATAATCCCCACCAGCGAAGGCATAACGATCGCGGCAAGTCCTTTAGAGCTGTACACCATGCCCACGTCGGAGCCGGTAAAGTGTAGGGTGTTAATCATGTAAGCGCCGAGGGTAACCAGCCAGCTCCCCCAGATAAAATATTGCATAAAGGACATCATCTTTAAGCGAGTCGTGATGTTCATAACCCATTCCTTATAGCAGTGTGGCCCTGACGGGCCACTTTATTGTTTTACTCAGGCAATATGGCGAAGAAAACCGCAGATAAGATTGATAAAGTTCTGGCGGGAGAGCTCGGCGGCAGCAAGGGTTTGTTCATGCGAGAGTTTTACCTCACCCAGACCTTCGGCGAGATTGGTAATTGCAGAAACGGCCACGACCTTCAGACCGCAGTGACGCGCGGAAATCACTTCAGGCACCACGGACATCCCCACCACATCGCCGCCGATAATCTGCATCATGCGGATCTCGGCCGCCGTCTCGAAGTTCGGGCCGGGATAAGAGACAAACACCCCTTCATGCAGCGGGAAGCCTTCTTTCATTGCCACAGTTTGCAGAACGGCACGGTAATCCGCGTCGTAAGCATTGGCCAGAGAGAAGAAACGATCGCCAAAGCGCTCATCGTTCAGCCCCACCATCGGCGTGCCCGGCATGGTGTTGATATGGTCGCTCAGGGCAACCAGGCTTCCTGGCTGAACGTCCGGGCGCAGTGAGCCCGCCGCATTGGTGCTAAACAGCAGCTCGCACCCCAGCAGCGTAAAGGTGCGGATCGCATCGGTCATGATGGTCATCCCGCGCCCTTCATAGAAATGGCCGCGCCCCTTCATGCAGGCAACAGGCACCCCGGCCAGATGCCCGAGCACCAGCTCGCCGGCATGCCCATGCACGGTGCTCACCGGGAACCCCGGCAGCTTTTCGTAGCTCAGGGAAACGGCGTCATCAATCTGGTCGGCGAGCGCGCCAAGACCAGAGCCGAGAATAAACGCCACGCGAGGCGTGAAGTTCGGCTTAGCGGCGCGAATGATGTCGGCGCAGTACCACGGATTATTCGAGAGGGTCATAGAGGCTCCTTAAGGATTAAGATCGCGATAGCAGACTTACGTCTTATATCCGCAGCCTGCAGGTGACCTCCAATACACTTTCACCGCACCATCAATACTGATTGTGTATTGATGCAACCCCCTGCCAGATATGGCAGTTTTGCTCAAGCTAATCCCATCGGTGCCGATACCTCTGTTTTATACGCGAGGAAAAAGTATGACGACCATTCAGGCTTCAACCCAACAGATTCAAACCAGCGGCGCGAGTGGAACTTCGAGCAGTAACGATATCTCTGCGCAAATCACCCGCATTCTCGACAAGATTAAAAAGCTGACTCAGCAGTTAAAAGAACTGGCGAACAGTTCTGGTAGTGCAGATGAGAAGAAGAAGCAGCAGGAACTTATTCAGACCCAGATCAAAGTGCTGCAGGCGCAGCTCGCCGCACTGCAGCGCCAGCAGGCCGAAGAGGCCCAGAAGAAGCAGGATCAAAAGCTGGGTAAAGTGGAAGGGGTGAACAGCCCGTCAGACACTAATCAGATTGATATTTACATCTAATCTTCTGACGCGTTAAACAGTGGGTCGCGTATGCGGGCCTCGGTTAATCGTTGTGCCTGGATACGCACCACTTCCCATATGGCCTGTGCCGCGCCCGAAAGTGAACGATTTTTTCGCCGCACCAGCATCAGCTTTCGCTCGACAACGGGCGTCAATCGCCTGACGGCCAGTCGGCTTCCCTGCGGCAGGGGAAGCGCCAGGGCGGGCAACACGCTGATGCCAATGCCAGCTTCCACCATCGGAAACAGCGTCGCCGGGTGACCAATCTCCTGCACGATCGTTGCCTTTACGCCCTGATTCACCAGCGCGGAATCAATCAGCGGACGGCTGCCCGAGGCATAATCCTGTAAAACAAGGTCCGCGCCCTGCAGGGACTGCCAGCTGACCTCCGGCAATGTGGCCAGCGGATCGTCGTCACGGCAGAGCAGCAAAAAGGGCTCAGAAAGTACGCTTTCGCACGCCAGATCGCTCACCTGGCCGGGATCGATAACAATACCAAAATCCACATCTCCCTGACGGATGCTCTCCAGCACCCACTGCTGCGGCCTGTCATGCAGCACAAAATCAATGTCCGGGTAGCGATGGCTTCCCTCGGCAATACACTGCGGGATAAGGTGCGCAGAGATCGTCTGACTGGCCGCGACGCGCACGGTCCCCGAAAGCTGCTGCCCCAGCCTCCCCACGTCTCTGAGCGTGCTGTTCAGCTCATCCAGCAGCCGTTCGAGGCGCAGGGCCAGCTGCTGCCCTGCTTCGGTCAACACCACTTCGCGCGTGGTGCGGTCAAGCAACTTCACCCCGGTCTGATTCTCCAGCTCTTTCACGCTATGGCTGACCGCCGACTGGCTCAGACCGATGATATCCCCTGCCCTGCTAAAGCTGCGGGCATGGGCCACGGTAACAAAAACGCGAAGCTGGCGTAGTGAATAATTCATCTGTTTAGTTCATGAATGGATGCAATAAATCAATTTTATTTCTCAAATGGAAAAAAGCACAATAGCGATATCTGATTTCAGGAGTCATTATGAAACTGTTTCGTATCCTTGATCCGTTCACGCTTACCCTGGTGGTCACTGTTTTACTGGCCTCCTTCTTCCCCGCACGCGGCAGTTTTGTCCCGTTCTTTGAAGGACTCACCACGGCGGCCATCGCCCTGCTGTTCTTTATGCATGGTGCCAAGCTTTCCCGCGAGGCCATTATCGCAGGCGGCGGACACTGGCGGCTGCATCTGTGGGTGATGTGCAGCACCTTCATTCTGTTCCCGATACTCGGCGTACTGTTTGCCTGGTGGGCACCGGTCAATGTCGATCCAGCCCTGTATACCGGGTTCCTGTATCTGTGCATTCTCCCCGCTACCGTGCAGTCTGCCATCGCCTTTACCTCGCTGGCAGGCGGCAACGTAGCGGCAGCAGTTTGTTCAGCGTCCGCCTCTAGCCTGTTAGGGATTTTCGTCTCTCCGCTGCTGGTGGGCCTGCTGATGAACATGCACGGTGCGGAAGGTAATCTGGAGCAGGTCGGCAAAATTTGTCTGCAGCTGCTGCTGCCGTTTGTGCTGGGGCATCTTTCCCGACCGTGGACCGGCGCGTTTGTGGCGAAGCATAAAAAATGGATTTCAAACACCGACCAGACCTCGATTCTGCTGGTGGTTTACTCCGCCTTCAGCGAGGCGGTCGTGAACGGGATCTGGCACAAGGTGGGTGCAGGCTCGCTGCTGTTTATCGTGGTGGTCAGCATCGTCCTGCTGGCGATTGTGATTGCGGTAAACGTATTTGTGGCACGCAGGTGCGGCTTCAACAAAGCGGATGAAATTACGATTGTGTTCTGCGGTTCGAAAAAGAGCCTGGCGAACGGCATCCCGATGGCCAACATTCTGTTCCCGACCTCGGTGATAGGGATGATGGTGCTGCCGCTGATGATTTTCCATCAGATCCAGCTGATGGTCTGCGCAGTGCTGGCGCGTCGTTACAAGCGCCAGACCGAAAAGCTGGCGCAGGAAGAGACCAGCGCCGCGAAGGCTTAAGGACGTTTCAGGGGCTGAACCAGCTGGGTCAGCCCTTCGGTTTTGATCAGTAGCGTGATAGCCATCAGCTCGCCCAGTCGCCCTGCCGGGAATTCATCCTTGCGGGCAAACCACAGCAGATACTCCTCCGGCAAATCAATCAGCCTGCGGCCTTTGTATTTACCGAACGGCATCTCCGTATTGGCGATCTCAACGAGCTGTTCTTTCTCCACATTACTCTCCTAACAGACGCAGCATTTCTGCTTCGTCGATAACCGCAATGCCGAGCTCCTGGGCTTTCGCCAGCTTCGAACCCGCCGCTTCCCCGGCGATCACCAGGTCGGTTTTCTTCGACACGCTGCCCGCCACTTTAGCCCCCAGCGCCACCAGACGCGCTTTCGCATCGTCGCGTGAAAGCTGGCTCAGGCTGCCGGTCAGGACAACCGTTTTACCGGCGAACGGGCTGTCGATCTCTTCGGCGTTGACCACCACCGGCGCGGGCCACCTGATGCCCTCTTCCAGCAGCTTACCGATGACTTCACGGTTGCTCTCTTCGGCAAAGAAGTTAAAGACGTGCGTGGCGACGACGATGCCGACATCCGGGACTTTCTGCAGCTCGTCAATGCCAGCCTTTTCCAGCGCCTCCAGCGTGCCAAAGTACGCCGCCAGACCCGCCGCCGTTGCTTCGCCGACTTCACGAATGCCCAGCGCATAGAGAAAACGGGCAAAGGTGGTCTCTTTCGCCGCTTCCAGCGCGTTAACCACGTTCTGGGCTGACTTTGGCCCCATGCGATCCAGACCGGTCAGTTTACCTGCCGTCAGCTTAAACAGATCGGCTGGCGTATGGACATACTCTTTCTCAACCAGCTGGTCGATAATCTTGTCGCCCATGCCGTCAACATCCATTGCGCGGCGGGAGACGAAGTGCTTGAGCGATTCTTTACGCTGTGCCCCACAGATTAACCCGCCCGTACAGCGGGTTACTGCTTCGCCTTCAACACGCTCTACGTCAGAGCCGCACACCGGGCAGTGGCTCGGGAAGACGATCTCGCGCGTATCAGCAGGACGTTCTGACTCCACGACGTTAACCACCTGCGGGATAACGTCGCCCGCGCGGCGAATCACCACTTTGTCACCAATGCGCAGGCCCAGGCGTTCGATTTCATCGGCGTTATGCAGCGTGGCATTACTCACCAGCACGCCCGCAACCTGCACGGGTTCCAGACGGGCAACCGGGGTGATGGCGCCCGTACGGCCGACCTGGAACTCGACGTCGCGAACGAAGGTCATCTGCTCCTGAGCAGGGAACTTAAACGCCACCGCCCAGCGCGGCGCGCGCGCCACAAACCCCAGCTGCTCCTGCAGCGCCAGTGAATTCACCTTGATGACGACGCCATCAATATCAAACCCGAGCGTCGGACGGTCCTCTTCCACCTTGTGGTAGAACGCCAGTACCGCTTCCGGCGAGTCGCAGAGTTGAACGCGGTTGCTCACCGGCAGGCCCCACGCTTTAAACTGCAGCAGACGCCCGAGGTGCGTATCCGGCAGTTCTCCACCTTCCAGAATCCCGACGCCGTAGCAGAAGAAAGTCAGCGGTCGCTTCGCGGTGATACGCGGGTCAAGCTGGCGCAGAGAGCCAGCCGCCGCATTACGCGGGTTAGCAAACACCTTCCCGCCGGTGCGACGCGCCTCTTCGTTAATTTTCTCGAAGCCCGCCTGGGGCAGGAACACCTCGCCGCGCACTTCCAGACGCGCAGGAATGTTGTCACCCTGCAGTCTTAGCGGGATCGCGCGGATGGTACGCACGTTGGTAGTGATGTCTTCGCCCGTCGTACCGTCGCCACGCGTCGCGGCACGCACCAGCACGCCGTTTTCGTAGAGAAGACTGACCGCCAGGCCATCCAGCTTGAGCTCGCAGCACCAGGTGAGGGAGTCGCTGCTTTTCAGGCGATCCTGCACGCGCTTGTTAAACGCAAGAAAGCTCTCTTCATCGAAGACGTTATCGAGCGACAGCATCGGCACTTCATGGCGCACCTGGCTGAAAGCCCCCAGCGGCTCAGCGCCGACGCGCTGGGTGGGGGAGTCCGGCGTGATGAGCGCCGGATGCTGCGCCTCTAGTTCGCGCAGCTCGCGCATCAGACGGTCATATTCCGCATCCGGGACTTCCGGCGCGTCCATAACATGATAGAGATATTCATGATGGCGAAGCGTGGTTCGCAGTTCAGTGAGTTGTTGTTCGATTGAGTCCATATCGCACCATCAATGAGAAAAAACCCCCGACAGGCGGGGGTTGAGGAGGAGTCGAAGTAAACGCGACGATTACGCGTTAGCTTCCTTAACTTCGCGGATGCGGTCCTGATACTCGCGCAGCTTCTGCGGGGTCATCATTCGACGCTGATCGTCAAGCACCACACCACCGACTTCGTCAGCGATGTGCTGAGCGGACTGCAGCATCAGCTTAAAGTTTTGCAGTTCGTCGCCGTAGGACGGCACCTGCATAAAGATAGTCACACCCGGGGTCACGAAATCACCGGTCATTTCCGGATCAAAGGTGCCAGGGTTAACCATGTTGGCCAGGCTGAACAGCGCCGGACCGCTACCGTCAGGGCTCAGGTGGCGATGGAAAATGTTCATATCGCCAAACTTGAAGCCTGCCTGTTGAATACTGTTAAGCAGCACGTCACCGTTGAGATGGCTACCGTGATGCGCGGCCACGTTCATGATGATCACCGCTTCTTTACGCTGCGGTTTTTCAACAACCGGCTCTGGCTCTACAACGGGCTCAGGCTCAACGTGCGGGGCCGGAGCGGGCTGAGGCGCAGGTTGCTGCGGTTGTTGTACCGGCTGAACAGGCTGTTGTTGCACGGGCTGCTGCACCGGTTGCTGTTGAACCGGCTGGGCAGGCTGCTGATGGACAGGCTGTTGCGGCGGCTGGCGCACCGGCTCTTCCACAGGCTGCGGCGCTGGCTGGCGCGGCTGTGCAGAAGCATACGGCGGTTGATACTGGTGCTGCGAAGGACGAGGCGCTTCATGCTCCCCATGGCCTGCGCCGGGCGCAGTATTGACCCGATGAACACGAACTTCACCCACGCCGTCATCATCGCTGCCGTCGATGTCATCTTCACTGTCATCGTCGTCACGACTGGACTTCATGCGCTTCAGTGGGCGATCGCGAAACATCGAGGAACGCTCTTTACGGCTGGTCCAGAAACCATGTACCAGTAAAGCGATTATGGCGATCGCGCCAACAATGATTAATATCAGACGCAAATCCTGCATCATTATATTCTCTGTTGTTCTAACACCTTGCCACCACGGCAAACATTTACTCACTAAGAGTATTTGCCGTTTACGTCAAGTGCAAGTGTGTGCAGAGCATTCACAGCATAAAGATGAAGGAAATCGTGCTTTTTGCTGGTTTTTCGAACATTTCCGAACTGGTCATTGCTCCGTAAGTGGATAATATAGGCGGGCAATTCCACTGGTTGTGTAAAAAGGAGTACAGCCTGGCTATGGTTTCAACATCTTCTTCTCCCCCGCGCAGCGGCGTCTGGTATTTTTCTCAGGGCTGGAAACTGGTCTCCCTGCCGGGGATTCGACGCTTCGTCATTCTCCCGCTGTTGATCAACATTATTCTGATGGGCGGCGCGTTCTGGTGGCTGTTCACAAAGCTGGAGAGCTGGATCCCGTCGCTGATGAGCCATGTGCCGAACTGGCTACAGTGGCTTAACTACCTGCTCTGGCCGGTGGCGGTGATCTCCGTGCTGCTGGTGTTTGGGTATTTTTTCTCGACGATTGCGAACTGGATAGCCGCACCGTTTAACGGTCTGCTGGCAGAACAGCTGGAAGCGCGGCTTACCGGCGCAACACCGCCGGACACGGGCATGCTGGGGATCATGAAAGATCTGCCACGCATCATGAAGCGCGAGTGGCAGAAGTTTGCCTGGTACCTGCCCCGCGCGATTGTGCTGCTTATCCTCTATTTTGTACCTGGCATTGGCCAGACGGTGGCGCCGGTGCTGTGGTTCCTGTTCAGCGCCTGGATGCTGGCCATTCAGTACTGCGACTATCCGTTCGATAACCACAAGGTGCCGTTTAAAGCGATGCGCACCGCCCTGCGCAGCCAGAAGGTCGCCAATATGCAGTTTGGTGCGCTGACCAGCCTGTTCACCATGATTCCCTTCCTGAATCTGTTCATCATGCCCGTCGCCGTCTGCGGCGCGACGGCGATGTGGGTGGACTGCTACCGTGCTAAGCACGCGTTATGGAAATAATGCAAAAATGTGTAAAGCAGGGGTGGCTTATGCCGCCCCTTATTCCATACTGATCCCCATTATTTCCTTGCAGTATATAGATATGCGAATTCCTTACTTCCCCCTACCTGCTTAGCAGGTATGCTGGGTCGGTATCCCAATTTCATACAGTTAAGGACAGGCCATGAGTAAGATTTATGAAGACAACTCGCTGACTATCGGTCATACGCCCCTGGTTCGACTGAACCGTATCGGTAATGGACGCATTCTGGCGAAGGTCGAATCACGTAACCCGAGCTTCAGCGTAAAATGCCGTATCGGTGCAAACATGATTTGGGATGCTGAAAAACGTGGTGTGCTGAAGCCGGGCGTTGAGCTGGTGGAACCGACCAGCGGCAATACCGGTATCGCTCTGGCCTATGTGGCTGCCGCGCGTGGCTACAAGCTGACGCTGACCATGCCAGAAACCATGAGCATCGAGCGTCGTAAGCTGCTCAAAGCGCTGGGCGCGAACCTGGTGCTGACCGAAGGCGCGAAAGGCATGAAAGGGGCCATTCAGAAAGCCGAAGAGATTGTGGCCAGCGATCCGGCAAAATATCTGCTGCTTCAGCAGTTCAGCAACCCGGCTAACCCGGAAATTCATGAAAAAACTACCGGCCCGGAAATCTGGGAAGATACCGACGGTCAGGTTGACGTGTTCATCTCCGGCGTAGGTACCGGCGGTACGCTGACCGGCGTGTCACGCTATATTAAAGGCACAAAGGGTAAAAAAGACCTGATCACCGTTGCCGTTGAACCGACTGACTCACCGGTTATCACCCAGGCACTGGCGGGTGAAGAGATCAAACCAGGCCCGCATAAAATCCAGGGTATTGGCGCAGGCTTCATTCCGGGCAACCTGGATCTGAAGCTGATCGATAAAGTGGTCACCATCACTAACGAAGAAGCCATCACGACCGCGCGTCGCCTGATGGATGAAGAAGGCATTCTGGCGGGTATCTCTTCCGGTGCGGCCGTTGCGGCAGCGCTCAAACTTCAGGAAGATGAGGCCTTTACCAATAAGAATATTGTGGTTATCCTGCCTTCCTCGGGTGAGCGTTACTTGAGCACCGCACTGTTTGCCGATCTGTTTACCGAAAAAGAGCTGCAACAGTAGTGCCAGCATGTTAATAACGCGTAAAAAAGCACCTTTTCAGGTGCTTTTTTGTGGCCTGCTTCAAACTTTTGCCCCTCCTGGCATTGCTTCACCCCGTTGGGTCTGGTATTTAAACCAGCAATTATTTTGATGCGTGAAATTAATCGGTGAACGAAATAGCCTTGCTGAATCGATTTTATGATTTGGTTCAAGTCTTGCTTTCGCTGCATAATGTTTAATGACGATCGAAACGTCAGCGCTAACAATACAGGCTAAAGTTCAGTCGCCAGGCTAGACTTTAGTTCCACAACACTAAACCTATAAGTTGGGGAAATACAATGTTCCAGCAAGAAGTTACCATTACCGCTCCGAACGGTCTGCACACCCGCCCTGCTGCTCAGTTTGTTAAAGAAGCAAAAGGCTTCACATCTGAAATCACTGTGACTTCCAACGGCAAGAGCGCAAGCGCAAAAAGCCTGTTCAAACTGCAGACTCTGGGCCTGACTCAGGGCACCGTTGTCACCATCTCTGCAGAAGGTGAAGACGAGCAGAAAGCAGTTGAGCATCTGGTAAAACTGATGGCTGAGCTCGAGTAAGTTTCCGGGTTCTTTTAAATATCAGTCACAAGTAAGGTAGGGTTATGATTTCAGGCATTTTAGCATCCCCGGGTATCGCTTTCGGCAAAGCACTGCTGCTGAAAGAAGACGAGATCGTCATCGACCGGAAAAAAATTTCTGCCGACAAGGTTGATCAGGAAGTTGAACGTTTTCTGAGCGGTCGTGCCAAGGCATCTGCGCAACTGGAAGCAATCAAAACTAAAGCTGGCGAAACTTTCGGTGAAGAAAAAGAAGCCATCTTCGAAGGGCACATCATGCTGCTCGAAGATGAGGAGCTGGAGCAGGAAATCATAGCCCTGATTAAAGATAAAGGCATGACGGCCGACGCGGCTGCGCATGAAGTTATCGAAGGTCAGGCAACTGCCCTGGAAGAACTGGATGATGAATACCTGAAAGAGCGTGCGGCTGACGTACGTGACATCGGTAAGCGCCTGCTGCGCAACATCCTGGGTCTGGCCATCATCGACCTGAGCGCGATTCAGGATGAAGTGATCCTGGTTGCCGCTGACCTCACCCCGTCTGAAACCGCACAGCTGAACCTGAAAAAGGTTCTCGGTTTCATCACCGACGCGGGTGGCCGTACCTCCCACACCTCTATCATGGCGCGCTCTCTGGAACTGCCTGCCATCGTGGGTACCGGTAGCGTCACCTCTCAGGTGAAAAACGGCGACTATCTGATTCTGGATGCCGTAAACAATCTGGTTTACGTCAACCCAACCAATGAAGAGATCGATAAACTGCGCGCGGTTCAGGAGCAGGTTGCGACTGAAAAAGCGGAACTCGCTAAGCTGAAAGACCTGCCAGCCATCACCCTGGACGGCCATCAGGTAGAAGTGTGCGCAAACATCGGTACCGTCCGCGACGTTGATGGCGCTGAGCGCAACGGTGCGGAAGGCGTCGGTCTCTATCGTACAGAATTCCTGTTCATGGACCGTGACGCGCTGCCAACGGAAGAAGAGCAGTTTGCTGCTTATAAAGCCGTGGCTGAAGCGTGTGGCTCTCAGGCGGTTATCGTCCGTACCATGGACATCGGTGGCGACAAAGAGCTTCCGTACATGAACTTCCCGAAAGAAGAGAACCCGTTCCTGGGTTGGCGTGCAATCCGTATCGCGATGGATCGTAAAGAGATCCTGCGTGACCAGGTTCGCGCGATCCTGCGTGCCTCTGCTTTCGGTAAACTGCGCATCATGTTCCCGATGATCATCTCTGTTGAAGAAGTGCGTGCACTGAAGAAAGAGATCGAAATCTACAAACAGGAATTGCGCGACGAAGGTAAAGCGTTTGACGAGTCAATCGAGATCGGCGTGATGGTGGAAACACCTGCAGCGGCGACCATTGCGCGTCATTTAGCCAAAGAAGTTGATTTCTTTAGTATCGGCACCAATGATTTAACGCAGTACACCCTGGCAGTTGACCGTGGTAATGATATGATTTCACATCTCTACCAGCCAATGTCACCGTCCGTACTGAACTTGATCAAGCAAGTTATTGATGCTTCTCATGCAGAAGGTAAATGGACTGGCATGTGTGGTGAGCTTGCAGGCGACGAACGTGCTACACTTCTGTTGCTGGGTATGGGTCTGGACGAATTCTCTATGAGCGCCATTTCCATCCCGCGCATTAAGAAGATTATCCGTAACACGAACTTCGAAGATGCGAAGGTATTAGCAGAGCAGGCTCTTGCTCAACCGACAACGGACGAGTTAATGACGCTGGTTAACAAGTTCATTGAAGAAAAAACAATCTGCTAATCCACGAGATGCGGCCCAATTTACTGCTTAGGAGAAGATCATGGGTTTGTTCGATAAACTGAAATCTCTGGTTTCTGATGATAAAAAAGACTCCGGAACTATTGAGATTGTTGCTCCGCTCTCCGGCGAGATCGTCAACATCGAAGACGTGCCGGATGTAGTGTTTGCTGAGAAAATCGTTGGTGATGGCATTGCTATCAAACCAACTGGCAACAAAATGGTTGCTCCAGTTGACGGCACCATCGGTAAAATTTTTGAAACCAACCATGCGTTCTCTATCGAATCTGATAGCGGTATCGAACTGTTCGTTCACTTCGGTATCGACACTGTTGAACTGAAAGGCGAAGGCTTCAAACGTATCGCGGAAGAAGGCCAGCGTGTTAAAGTTGGCGACCCGGTGATTGAATTCGATCTGCCACTGCTGGAAGAAAAAGCCAAGTCTACCCTGACTCCGGTTGTTATCTCCAACATGGACGAAATCAAAGAACTGATCAAACTGTCTGGCAGCGTCACCGTGGGTGAAACCCCGGTTATCCGCATCAAGAAGTAATTCTTGCCGCACAGAAAAATGGCGCCTTCGGGCGCCATTTTTGTTTATGCGGGGAGGATAAGCTCGTCGTAGCCTTTTGACTGGGTATACAGCATCACGTCAGTCACCCGATCGCCGGCCATGCGAATGGCATCGGCAACGGTTTTCCCTTCCACAATTCCGCTCACCAGTTCTGAACAGAACAGGTCGCCCGTCCCTTTCAGATCGGTTTCTACGCGCGGATGCGCGCTGATGGTCACGCCTTCATTCGTCACCAGCACCACGTGGATGTTTTGCGGGTCGTCAGCCACCGGCGCGCTGGTGATCGCCACCCATTTCAGGCTGTCAGAGAGCAATCCCTGAGCCGCCGCGATGGCGCTTTCCGGCGTACGGCACGGTTTGCCGCTTAGCACTTCCAGCTCATAGACGTTTGGCGTAATCCCCTGCGCCAGCGGCAGCAGGTGCTCCCGATACGCTTGTGGGATCTCGGGCTTCACGTACATTCCACTGTCGATATCGCCGATAACCGGGTCGACCAGCACCAGCAGGTCAGGATGCTGCGCTTTGACCACCTCCAGCCATTGAGCCAGCAGAACGATCTGGCTGGCACTGCCCATATAACCGGTGGTGACCGCTTTAAGCTCGCGCAGGATCTCGCGCTCTTCCAGCGCCTTTAGGTAGCCGCTGAACCACTCGTCGGGGATCACCCCACCATAAAACGTGTCGTAGTGTGGCGTGTTGCTAAACAGTACCGTCGGCACGGCGGTAACGTTCAGCCTGTGGGTACGAATATTCGGTACCGCAATGCTGTTCCCCACGCTGCCGTAAACCACCTGCGACTGCACGGCGACAATGTCGGTTTGCTGCGCCCGGGTGTTATCCCGGAATAGAATCATCTCCATGACGCTTAAATCCCCGCCCCCTGCGAATAACTCTCTTCACCAAAGACGCCGGTAGACAGATAGCGATCGCCGCGATCGCAAATAATCGCCACCACCACCGCCCCCGGGTTTGCCTGTGCAACCCGAATCGCACCCGCTACCGCGCCGCCCGAGCTGACCCCGCAGAAGATACCTTCGCGCACGGCCAGCTCACGCATGGTATTTTCCGCCTCGCGCTGGTGAAGATCCAGCACCTGATCCACAAGCTGCGCATTAAAGATGCCGGGCATATACTCCGCCGGCCAGCGGCGAATGCCCGGAATACTGCTCCCCTCTTCCGGCTGCAGGCCAACAATGGTGACGGCTTTTTCCTGCTCGCGCAGAAAACGCGATACCCCGGTAATGGTGCCAGTGGTGCCCATGCTGGAGACAAAATGGGTGATACGCCCATCGGTTTGCTGCCAGATTTCCGGGCCGGTAGTGGTGTAGTGCGCGTACGGGTTATCCGGGTTGTTGAACTGATCGAGCAGTTTACCTTCGCCGCGCTCGGCCATTTCTAACGCTAAGTCGCGCGCGCCTTCCATTCCCTGCTCTTTGGTCACCAGAATCAGCTCGGCCCCGTAGGCACGCATCGCAGCGCGGCGCTCCTGGCTCATGTTGTCCGGCATCAGCAGCTTCATGCGGTAGCCTTTCAGCGCCGCAATCATCGCCAGGGCGATACCGGTGTTGCCGCTGGTGGCTTCAATCAGCACGTCGCCAGGCTTAATTTCTCCGCGTTTTTCGGCCTGGACAATCATCGACAGCGCCGCGCGGTCCTTCACCGACCCCGCCGGGTTATTGCCTTCGAGTTTGACCCAGATTTCACTGCCGTTGTCTGGCCCCATGCGCTGAAGCTTGACCAGAGGGGTGTTGCCGATGGTGTGTTCTAATGTATTCATGATCGCTGTCCAATAAAAAGCCCGGTGGCGCGCAGCGATCCGGGCCTACGGACGTCATATTGTAGGCCGGGTAAGCGCAGCGCCACCCGGCAAAACTACGTAATCCTAACCTATCAGGCTGACTCCGCCAGAGCAATATCCTCGCGCGTCTCGATGCGCTCCTTCCCGTGATAAATACGGGCATGCTGCAGACCGACAAACAGGCGCTCACCCCGGTGCGGCGGCACGTCGTCGCGCATGACCACGGTCAGCGGCTCGGTATACCAGCCCAGCGGCTGTACCACCAATTGGGTGTAGTGACCTTTAGGGCTAGCTTCCAGCACCTGCACCGGCAGCGGTGAATCCAGGCTGGTTCGGCGGCTCACGTCCACTTCCCACGGACGCAGGAACAGATCGACCGGCCCCTGATGCGCGGAGGTATAGCCCAGCGGCCAGCGGTGCGCGCCAACGTGGAACTGTCCACCGCGAATAGTGCCCTGCAAACGGTTTACCTCGCCCATAAACTCCAGCACGAAGCGGGTCGCCGGTTCACGCCAGAGCTGCTCCGGCTCGTCAACCTGCTCAATGTTGCCCTGGCTCATGACCACCACGCGATCCGCAACTTCCATCGCCTCTTCCTGATCGTGGGTCACGAAGACGCTGGTAAATTTCAGCTCTTCATGCAGCTGGCGCAGCCAGCGGCGCAGCTCTTTACGCACCTGCGCATCCAGCGCGCCGAAGGGTTCATCCAGCAGCAGAATTTGCGGCTCGACGGCCAGCGCGCGCGCCAGCGCCACACGCTGTTTCTGCCCGCCGGACAGCTGGGCCGGGAAACGGTCCGCCAAATGAGCCAGCTGCACCATCTCCAGCAGTTTGGTCACTTTCGCTTTAATGGTTGCCGCATCCGGACGCTCGCGACGCGGCAGCACGGTCAGGCCAAACGCGATGTTGTCGAACACGGTCATGTGGCGGAACAGCGCGTAATGCTGGAACACAAAACCGACTTTACGATCGCGGGCGTGCAGGCGGCTCACGTCGGTGCCGTGAAAGCGAATGTGACCGCTGGTCTGATGCTCAAGCCCGGCGATAATACGCAGCAGCGTGGTTTTACCCGAGCCAGACGGCCCCAGCAGCGCCACCATTTGTCCGGAAGGGATATCCAGCGAGATATCATTCAGCACCTGGGTGCGACCAAAAGACTTCTTAATATTGGCAATCTCAATGCTCATGGTTTCCCTCCTGATGCTGACGTTTTTCCTGATTTTCTAAACGCCACTGCACCACACTCTTCAAAAACAGGGTCAAAATGGCCATCAGCGTCAGCAACGCTGCGGCAGTAAACGAGCCGATGGTGTTGTAGTCCTGCTGCAGTAATTCAATCTGTAGCGGCAGCGACAAGGTTTCACCCCGGATGGAGCCGGAGACGACGGACACGGCACCGAACTCACCAATCGCGCGGGCGTTGGTCAGCACCACGCCGTAAAGCAGCGCCCAGCGGATATTCGGCAGCGTCACGCGACGGAACATCTGCCAGCCTGACGCGCCCAGCAGCACCGCCGCTTCGTCTTCGTTGCTCCCCTGGCTCAACATCACTGGCACCAGCTCACGCACCACAAACGGACAGGTCACGAAGATGGTGACCAGCACCATCCCCGGCCAGGCGAACATGATCTGCAGGTTATGCTCGTCCAGCCAGCCGCCCAATGGGCCGTTGGAGCCATAAAAGAGCAAGTACACCAGACCCGCCACCACCGGCGATACGGCGAAAGGAATGTCCAGCAGGGTCAGCAGCAGCTGACGTCCCGGGAAGTTGAAGCGGGTCACCAGCCAGGCCAACAGGGTCCCGAACACGAGGTTCACCGGCACGGTGATCAACGCAATCAGCACGGTCAGCCAGATGGCATGCAGCATATCCGGGTTCGCCAGGTTTTCCAGCGCGGGCATCAGGCCCTTGCTGAACGCCTGAACGAAGATATAAACCGTCGGCACGACGAGAATGAGGGCGGAAACCAGCACGCCCACCCCAATCAGAAACCATTTACCCCAGTTGATGCGGGGTGCATCGTATCGCTTCAATTGCGTAACTTCCGCCATCAGTGACCTACCACACGTCGACCAAAGCGACTTTGCAGAGTGTTAATCGAGTACAGCAGCAGCAGCGAGGCCGCCAGGATCACCGAGGCAATCGCGCTCGCCGCCGGATAATCAAACTCCTGCAAACGGATGAAAATCATCAGCGAGGTGACTTCTGTTTTCCAGGCGATGTTTCCGGCGATAAAAATCACCGCGCCGAACTCACCGAGGCTGCGGGTAAACGACAGCGCGACACCCGCCATCAGCGCCGGAGACAGCTCCGGCAGAACCACCTTGCGGAAGCTCTGCCAGCGCGTGGCGCCCAGCGTTTCCGCCGCTTCTTCGTATTCCGGACCCAACTCTTCCAGCACCGGCTGCACGGTACGAACCACAAACGGAATGCTGGTAAAGGCCATCGCCACCGCGATACCGAGCCAGGTATAGGTCACTTTGATGTCAAATTTCGCCAGCCACTCGCCGTACAGCCCGTTCACGGAGAAGAGCGACGCGAGGGTTAAGCCCGCCACCGCCGTCGGCAGCGCAAACGGCAGATCCATCAGGGCATCAAGCAGCGTGCGGCCCGGGAAGCGATAGCGGGTTAAGATCCACGCCATCAGCAGGCCAAACACGCCGTTAAAAATGGAAGCGACAAACGCCGAAAGCAGCGTCACCTTATAGGCCGCCACCACCTGCGGGTTGGTGACCACGTCCCAGTATTGCGCCCAGCTCATCTGAGCAAGCTGCATCACCAGCGCGCTGAGCGGCAACAGTAAAATCAGGCAGACGAACAGCAGGCTGGTTCCGAGGCTCAAGGTAAAGCCGGGCAGCACGCGTTTAGTCGATACTGCAAACATTACTTACGCCCCGCCGCCAGCAATTTGTCTAACTCACCGCCGCTGGCAAAATGCGTTTTCATCACATCAGGCCAGGTGCCGAAATGGTCTTCCACGCGGAACAGCGCGGTCTGCGGGAATTTGTCTTTCAGTTTGTTCATCACGTCCGGGTTATTCACGCGGTAGTAGTAATCGGTAATGATGGTCTGGGCCTGCGGGCTGTACATGTAGTTGAGATAGGCTTTTGCCGCTTTCTCGGTACCATTTGCCTGCACGTTTTTATCCACCCACGCTACCGGGAACTCGGCCAGGATGTTGGTTTTCGGGATAACGACCTCGAAGCCCTGCGCTTCATACTGTTTGCGGATGTTATTCACTTCCGATTCAAAGCTTATCAGCACATCGCCGAGACCACGTTCTGCGAAGGTCGTGGTCGCCCCACGGCCGCCGGTATCAAACACTTCGACGTTTTTCAGGAACTGGGTCATGAACTGCTCGGTTTTGGCTTTATCGTTGCCGTCAGCCTTGTCCGCCGCACCCCACGCCGCCAGATAGGTATAACGTGCGTTACCGGAGGTTTTTGGGTTCGGGAAAATCAGCTTCACGTCGGAACGTACCAGGTCGCTCCAGTCGTGGATATTCTTCGGGTTGCCCTTACGCACCAGGAAGCCCATGGTGGAATAGAACGGGGAGCTGTTGTTCGGCAGACGGCTCTGCCAGTCCGCCGGGAGCAGCTTGCCTTTGTCGTGCAGGATCTGCACGTCAGTCACCTGGTTATAGGTCACCACATCCGCTTTCAGGCCCTGCAGGATCGCCAGCGCCTGTTTGGATGAACCGGCGTGAGACTGCTTGATGGTCAGCTTGTCGCCGTTATTGTCTTTCGCCCACTGCTGCTCGAACGGTGGATTAAGGGCGGCAAACAGCTCGCGGGAGACGTCATACGAACTGTTTAACAGTTCAGTCGCCTGCGCCTGTGCCACCAGCAGTAAACCTGCCAGCGCCAGAGTTCCTTTTTTCAGTACAGTAACGGCCATTGCGCACCCTTATAAATGTGATGACTATCTTATAGTCATAATATTTATAACGAGGACGAAAGGAGTAACGGTTTTATATACCGTTTGGTGATTTAGAAGCAGAAAAGGGAATAAGGGGTGCGGCCTGATGCCCTCACCCCGGCCCTCTCCCACAGGGAGAGGGAGAAAGGCTATTACAGCGCCAGCAGACGCTCAACGGACGGCGCAAAGTAGTAGCCGCCGGTCACCGGTTTGGTGAAGCGCAGCATGGCGTCTCGCTTACCGTCGGTATCACCGAACATGCTCAGCAGCTGCTGCTCAATGTTATACAGGCGCGCGCAGTAGGCGCAGAAGTAAAGGCCGTGCGTGCCGCTTGCGGTACCGTACGGCAGGCTCTGGCGAACAATCTTCAGCCCTTTGCCGTCTTCTTTGAGGTCAACGCGGGTCAGGTGAGAGGTAACAGGGCGGTCGTCGCCGTCGATCTCTTCGTTGGCTTCTTTAGTACGACCAATCATCATCTCCTGGTCGTGCACGCTCATGCGGTTAAGCTGCTTGAGGTTGTGCTCCCAGCGCTGAACGAACACGTAGCTGCCGCCCGCGTCCACGCCGTCTTTGATCACCGCCACTTCACGACGCGTCTCTTCACCCGCCGGGTTTTCCGTCCCGTCGACGAAGCCGCTCAGATCGCGCTCTTCCACCCAGCGGAAGCCGTGAACCTCTTCCTGCACCTCAATGCTGTCGCCAAAGGCCGCTATCGCCGCCTGGGCAACGGAGAAGTTCAC
Organism: Enterobacter asburiae; assembly: GCF_008080435.1. Lineage (GTDB taxonomy): Bacteria > Pseudomonadota > Gammaproteobacteria > Enterobacterales > Enterobacteriaceae > Enterobacter > Enterobacter asburiae_C. The sequence continues at coordinate 408,538 of NZ_VRKN01000002.1, forward strand.
GTCGTGACGCAGGGAGAGAATGTGGATCAGCACGTCGTATTGGGTCGCCGGAGCCAGACCTTTGCCGTAAGGGATGAAGTCTTTGAGCTCTTCCGCCCCTTCGCCACCGCTCAGTTGACGCCAGACGTTATTGCCGAAGGCGACAACGGCACCGAGGTGGGCTTCCGGGAATTTGGTCTGGAAGGTCGCCAGTTTATCAACAAACGCTTTACTGGCCGCACGCAGGGCATCCACGTCCCCTTTAACATTGGCTTCAATCCAAATCGCCGCGCGGCAATGTTCTGGCAAAATGCCACTCTGAACCTGAGACATCGCTCCTCCTGAAATAAAGATGCCACGTCAGCGTGGCATTGATGGCGAGTATTATACCCGGATTTCAGCGAGGCGGTTTGTTCAGGCGCAAATTACTGCTTCCAGAGTATTTTGCTCACTTTCCAGCTCTTGAGCGTGTCGTCAGACGGCATCAACCCTTCCGGGCCGCTCCAGGTTCCGGTGAAGACATAGCTGATGTGCTGGCTGCCTTCAGCCTTACATTCCACCGCGACCTTGTCGTCAGACGGCAGGCTGGTGCAATTGCCAAAGGCCTGCTTATAAAGTTCGCTAAACGGGGTGCCCACTTTCACACCGCTCGCCGTCGGAATATCTTCATCCATCACGGCAATTCGGTTTACCGTGCCTTTATCACCGTTGATCACCAGCGCCAGCTTGTCGCCCTTCAGCGCTTCGTAATAGCGAACAATATTGCCATTCTCCGTTTTCATGCCGCTGCGCAGGCGGTAATCGCTGCTGAGCGCATCCTGAATAGCATTCTGATCCAGCGCCGTCGCGGCGGTAATTTTCCCCACGCCCTGCTCGGTTACTTCTGTTGATGAGCCAAACCAGTTCCACGGATACGCAGCGGACCAGTTAATGGAGGAGAGCGTCGAACAGCCGGTCAATGCCAGCGGGAGAGCGCATAAAAGTAAACGCAGCGATTTCATTGAAACGTCCTTTCTTGTTAAATCAACGCTTGTTGGAGTACGACATCGGCAAAAAGTGCCGGATTAATCATCCTGATGCGCAAAACAGGCGCGAAGACGCGGGTTGGTCAGCAGCCACAGCAGGGCCACAATATCGGCAACCACCAGCGCAACGCCGGTGCCCGTCAGCGGTTCACCGTACCACCAGAGTACCGGCTGCCAGAAGAGCAGCGCAACCTGGGCGAGGATCAGCAGCCAGCGAAGCGCGCGCCAAAAACGTGGGATCGCATGCCGTCGTCCGCTGCACAAAAAAGCGACCACTGCGGGTACGCCCGGCAATAAGCCGAGCCAGAAGGCATCGTGATCCGGATAAAAGAGATTCAGCAGCGTGTCGCCCTGCCCGCGCGACGCGGCGGCCATCACAAACAGCACCCAGGTCCGGGCCTGCAGCAGCAGAACGCACCAGAATAAAAAGGGCAGCCTGACGCGGCCCTGCGCGTCATAATCTGCCGGATGGATCTCAGTACTCTTCATCTTCGATCAGACGCTTTCCTAAACTCAGCACGTCAGCGTGTTCATAGCCCAGACGCTCATACATGCCCAGCACCACGTCGTTATCTTCCCGCACCATAATCTGGATTTTTGGGCAGCCACGGGCGATCAGCTTCTTCTCGAGCCGGTTCAGCAGCGCATTGGCGATGCCGCGGCCACGGTATTCCGGGTGGACGCCCAGATAATAGGCCGAGCCGCGGTGGCCGTCGTAACCGCCCATTACCGTCCCCACAACCTCGCCACTAACTTCCGCGACCAGAAACAGACTGACGTCGTGATTCACCTTACGTTCGATATCCATTTCCGGATCGTTCCACGGACGCAGCAGATCGCAGCGCTCCCAAAGGGTGATCACCTCTTCGAAATCTTCCTGGCGAAAAACGCGTATCTCCATGGTCTTAACCGCCTTTTCGGGTTTAAAAACAGTGATTATGGCGCGAAGCACGCCTTTAGCCAATAACCGGGGAAAATCTCGCCAAAATTTGGCATAATGTCACTTTGTCACGTATTGAAATGAAAAGTAAAACAATTCTCAATATGGACTGTCGTAACGGGAAACACGATACGATATAACACCAGGACCCCATTTTTTAGTATTCAGGCCGCATGAGCACATTCAAACCATTAAAAGCACTCACATCGCGTCGTCAGGTTCTCAAAGCGGGGCTGGCGGCCTTAACGTTAACGGGCATCGCAAAGCAGGCTCAGGCGAAAGACGAGAGCACGCTCAAAACCAGTAACGGACACAGCAAACCGAAAACCAAAAAACCGGGCGCAAAGCGTCTGGTGATGCTCGACCCGGGCCACGGCGGCATTGATACCGGCGCCATCGGCAAAAACGGGTCGAAAGAAAAACACGTCGTGCTGGCGATTGCAAAAAATGTGCGCGCAATTTTACGCAGCAACGGCATTGACGCCCGTCTGACGCGCTCTGGCGATACCTTTATTCCGCTGTATGACCGCGTAGAGATCGCCCACCAGCACGGCGCGGATCTGTTTATGTCGATTCACGCCGACGGCTTTACCAACCCTTCGGCGGCCGGTGCCTCAGTGTTTGCGCTTTCCAACCGTGGCGCCAGTAGCGCCATGGCAAAATACCTCTCCGACCGCGAAAACCGGGCGGATGAAGTCGCCGGGAAGAAAGCCACTGACAAAGACCACCTGCTACAGCAGGTGCTGTTCGACCTCGTGCAGACGGATACGATCAAAAATAGCCTGACGCTCGGCTCGCATATTCTGAAGAAGATTAAGCCAGTGCATCGTCTGCACAGCAAAGGCACCGAGCAGGCGGCGTTCGTGGTGCTGAAATCACCGTCCATCCCGTCCGTGCTGGTGGAAACGTCCTTTATTACCAACCCGGAAGAAGAGCGACTCCTCGGCACCACGGCGTTTCGTCAGAAGATCGCCAACGCTATCGCCTCCGGCATTATCAGTTACTTCAACTGGTTCGATAACCAAAAAGCGCACTCCAGGAAACGTTGATGAAACCCGATGCTCAACTGGTAAAAACCTTCCTGCTGCAGCTGCAGGATGAGATCTGCCAGAAACTGGCCGCCGCAGACGGTGGTGAATTTCAGGAAGATAGCTGGCAGCGTGAAGCAGGTGGTGGCGGACGCAGTCGCGTGCTGCGCAATGGCGGCATCTTCGAACAGGCGGGTGTGAATTTTTCCCACGTTCACGGGGATGCGATGCCCGCCTCTGCTACCGCGCACCGCCCTGAACTGGCGGGCCGCAGCTTTGAAGCAATGGGCGTCTCGCTGGTGGTGCATCCACACAACCCGTTTGTGCCGACCAGCCACGCCAACGTGCGCTTTTTCATTGCGGAAAAACCGGGTACCGACCCGGTCTGGTGGTTCGGCGGTGGTTTCGATTTAACACCCTACTACGGCTTCGAAGAGGATGCCGTGCACTGGCACGCCACCGCGCGGGATCTTTGCCTGCCGTTTGGCGAAGACGTCTACCCGAAATTTAAAAAGTGGTGCGACGACTACTTTTACCTGAAGCACCGCGACGAGCAGCGCGGCATCGGTGGGCTGTTCTTTGACGATCTCAACACGCCGGATTTTGATACCGCGTTCAGCTTTATGCGCGCGGTGGGCGAAGGCTTTACCGATGCCTATCTGCCCATCGTCGAGCGCCGTAAAAACACCGACTACGGCGTGCGCGAGCGTGAGTTCCAGCTCTACCGTCGCGGGCGCTACGTGGAGTTCAACCTGGTGTGGGATCGCGGGACGCTGTTCGGCCTGCAGACCGGCGGGCGAACGGAATCGATTTTAATGTCGATGCCGCCGCTGGTGCGCTGGGAGTACTGCTACGAACCAAAAGAAGGCAGCCCGGAGGCTGCCTTGCGTGAGTTTATTCAGGTTCGGGATTGGGTGTAACTGCAGGATGGCGCTGCGCTTATCCGGCCTACTCAACCGTAGGTCGGGTAAGCGAACGCGCCACCCGACACACAGCGATTACAGAGGCTGCGTCTGCGCCTCAACCACCGCCAGCGCCACCATGTTCACGATACGGCGCACAGAGGCAATCGGCGTTAACACATGCACCGGTTTCGCCACGCCCATCAGTACCGGTCCTACGGTCACCCCTTCAGAGCTGGAGACGCGCAGCAGGTTATAGCTGATACGCGCCGCTTCCACGTTCGGCATAATCAGTATGTTGGCCGATCCCTTCAGCGGGCTGTCCGGCATACGTTCGTTACGGATGCTCTCCACCAGCGCGGCATCGCCGTGCATTTCCCCGTCAATCATCAGCTCCGGCGCACGCTCGCGCACCAGCTCCAGCGTCTGACGCATTTTGCAGGCCGCCGCGGATTTAGACGAACCAAAGTTAGAGTGCGACAGCAGCGCTACCTTCGGCTCAATACCAAAGCGACGCACGGTCTCGGCGGCCATCAGGGTGATCTCCGCCAGTTCGTCCGGGGTCGGATCGTCGTTAACATAGGTATCAGCAATAAAGGTATTGCCGCTCGGCAGCAGCAGCGCGTTCATCGCCCCGGCGGTATGCACGCCGTCGCGATAGCCGAAGATCTCCTGCACCACGCTAAAGTGCTCGTGATAATCGCCGATGGTGCCGCAGATCAGCGCATCCGCCTCGCCGCGATGAACCATGATCGCGCCGATCACCGTCGTGTTGCTGATCACCGCTTTCTGCGCCTGCTCCTGGGTGATCCCCCGGCGCTTCATGATCGCGTAGTATTCGCTCCAGTACTCTTTGAAGCGCGGATCGGATTCGTTGTTCACAATCTCGAAGTCGACGCCCGGCTTGATCTGCAGGCCCAGCTTCTGAATGCGCATCTCAATCACGCTCGGACGACCAATCAGAATCGGTTTCGCCAGGCCTAAGGTGATCAGCTCCTGGGTGGCGTGCAGCACGCGCGCCTCTTCCCCTTCCGCCAGCACCACGCGCTTCGCGTCGGCGCGCGCCTGGGAGAAGATCGGCTTCATGAACAGGTTCGTTTTATAGACAAACTCGGTGAGCTTATCGACGTAAGCGTCGAAATCGTGAATCGGACGCGTCGCCACGCCGGAGTCCATCGCCGCTTTGGCCACCGCTGGGGCAATTTTGACAATCAGACGCGGATCAAACGGTTTTGGAATGATGTAGTCCGGGCCGAAGCTCAGATCCTGATCGCCGTAGGCTGAGGCAACCACTTCACTCTGCTCGGCGTGGGCCAGCTCCGCGATGGCGTGAACGGCGGCAAGCTTCATCTCTTCGTTGATCGCCGTTGCGCCGACGTCCAGCGCACCGCGGAAGATGAACGGGAAGCAGAGCACGTTGTTGACCTGGTTCGGGTAGTCAGAACGACCGGTACAGATAATGGCGTCTTCGCGCACCGCTTTCGCCAGCGGCGGCAGGATTTCCGGCTCCGGGTTCGCCAGGGCCAGGATCATTGGCGCACGCGCCATCTTCTTCACCATCTCCTGGGTCAACACTTTCGGACCCGAGCAGCCGAGGAAGATATCCGCGCCGTCGATTACGTCGTCCAGGGTACGTTTACCGTCGTCGTCGACAGCATACGCCGCTTTGGTTTCAGCCATGTTCGGCTCACGGTCTTTATAGATAACGCCTTTGGAGTCGCAGACCACAATGTTGTGTTTCTGCATCCCCAGCGCCACCAGCAGGTTCATACAGGCGATGGCCGCGGCGCCTGCGCCAGAAACCACCATGCGCACGTCGGAGAGATTTTTCTCTACCACACGCAGGCCGTTCAGAATCGCGGCGGTGCTGATAATCGCGGTTCCGTGCTGGTCATCATGGAACACGGGAATGTTCATACGCTCGCGCAGCTTCTGCTCGATATAGAAACATTCCGGCGCTTTAATGTCTTCCAGGTTGATCCCGCCGAAGGTCGGCTCCAGCGCGGCCACCACGTTGATGAATTTGTCAGGATCGAGTTCATCCACCTCGATATCGAACACGTCGATACCGGCGAATTTCTTGAACAGTACCCCCTTCCCTTCCATCACCGGCTTACCGGCCAGCGCACCGATGTTGCCCAGCCCCAGCACCGCCGTGCCGTTAGAGATCACGGCGACAAGGTTGCCACGCGCGGTGTATTTGTAGGCCGCCAGCGGGTCTTTTTCGATTTCCAGACACGGGGCTGCTACACCCGGCGAATAGGCCAGCGCCAGATCGCGCTGGGTTGCCAGCGGCTTGGTTGGGGAGACCTGGATTTTTCCCGGGACAGGAAACTCGTGAAAATCGAGGGCACTCTGTTTTAACTGATCGTCCATCTTGTTATTCCTTTTACGTATCGGTCAGATAGTATCGCCGCAGGACAGCGCATAAACTTTGAAGGCTGCCAAACTCTCACCATCACACATTAAAAATTGTTATCAATTTATAACAGCCATGTTACCCGTCTCAAAAGCAATGCCTCCCCCGTCTGCTATGCTTTTTTGTTAAGTCCATCATGATTTTCCCAGAAGTGTGAACTAACGCACTCATCTAACTCTTTTATTTCCAAGGAGTAATCATTTATGAACCAGCTAGACGGCATCAAAAAATTTACCACCGTGGTTGCAGACAGCGGCGATATCGAGTCGATTCGCCACTATCAGCCGGAGGATGCGACCACCAACCCTTCGCTGCTCCTCAAAGCGGCGGGGCTTGCCCATTTTAGTCATCTGATTGATGACGCCATTGCCTACGGTAAACAGCGCGGAAAAACGCAGGAGCAGCAGGTCGCCGAAGCCAGCGACAAGCTGGCGGTTAATTTTGGTGCGGAAATTCTTAAAAGCATCCCGGGACGCGTCTCGACCGAAGTCGACGCCCGCCTCTCGTTCGATAAAGAAAAGAGCATTAATAAGGCGCGTCGTCTGGTGGAGCTCTACCAGGAGCAGGGGATCGATAAATCACGCATTCTGATCAAACTCGCCTCCACCTGGGAAGGTATCCGCGCGGCAGAGGTACTGGAAAAAGAGGGCATCCACTGCAACCTGACGCTGCTGTTCTCGTTTGCCCAGGCGCGCGCCTGCGCTGAAGCGGGCGTGTTCCTTGTCTCGCCGTTTGTCGGGCGCATCTACGACTGGTATCAGGCAAAACAGCCGATGGATCCGTACGTGGTGGATGAGGACCCGGGCGTGAAGTCGGTCCGTAATATCTACGATTATTACAAGCAGCACCGCTACGAAACCATCGTTATGGGGGCCAGCTTCCGCCGCACCGAGCAGATCCTCGCCCTGGCGGGCTGCGACCGTCTGACCATCTCCCCTAACCTGCTCAAAGAATTACAGGACAAAGAAGAGACGGTGGTCCGCAAGCTGGTGCCGACCTCCACCGCTCTGCCAAAACCGAAAGCCATGACCGAAGCGGAGTTCCGCTGGGAGCACAATCAGGACGCCATGGCCGTGGAAAAACTGGCGGAAGGTATCCGCCTGTTCGCCGTCGACCAGCGCAAACTTGAAGATCTTCTCGCCGCCAAACTTTAACCTTGCCACGGAGTGAACTATGTCCCGTAAAGAGCTAGCCAATGCCATTCGCGCCCTCAGCATGGATGCCGTGCAGAAAGCCAATTCCGGCCACCCCGGCGCGCCAATGGGCATGGCTGATATTGCCGAAGTGTTGTGGAACGACTTTCTGAAGCACAACCCCAATGACCCCGCCTGGTACGATCGCGACCGCTTTATTCTCTCCAACGGTCACGCCTCCATGCTGCTCTACAGCCTGCTGCACCTTTCCGGCTACGATCTACCGCTTGAGGAGCTGAAAAACTTCCGCCAGCTGCACTCCAAAACGCCGGGTCACCCGGAGATTGGCTATACGCCAGGGGTGGAAACCACCACCGGGCCGCTCGGTCAGGGGCTGGCAAATGCGGTAGGGCTGGCGATTGCCGAACGCACGCTGGCGGCGCAGTTTAACCAGCCGGGCCATGAGATTGTCGACCACTATACCTACGTATTTATGGGTGACGGCTGCCTGATGGAGGGGATCTCCCACGAGGTCTGCTCCCTGGCGGGCACGCTGGGGCTCGGCAAGCTGATTGGCTTCTACGATCACAACGGCATCTCCATCGACGGGGAGACCGAAGGCTGGTTTACCGACGACACGGCAAAACGCTTTGAAGCCTATCACTGGCACGTGGTGCATGAGATCGACGGCCACGACCCTGAGGCGGTGAAAAAAGCGATTCAGGAAGCGCAAAGCGTGAAGGACAAACCGTCCCTGATTATCTGTCGCACGGTCATCGGCTTCGGCTCGCCGAACAAGGCGGGCAAAGAAGAGGCGCACGGCGCGGCGCTGGGTGAAGAAGAAGTGGCGCTGACCCGCCAGAAGCTGGGCTGGAAATACCCGCCATTTGAGATCCCGAAAGAGATCTACAGAGCCTGGGATGCCCGCGAAGACGGTGAGAAAGCCCAGCACGTCTGGAACGAAAAATTTGCCGCCTATAAAAAAGCGTATCCGGAACTCGCCGCCGAGTTCTCCCGCCGTATGAGCGGCGGTCTGCCGGAAGACTGGAACGACAAAACCCAGGCGCTAATCGAAAACCTGCAGTCCAACCCGGCGAAAATTGCCACCCGTAAGGCGTCGCAAAACACCCTGAACGCAATCGGCCCGATTCTGCCCGAGCTGCTGGGTGGTTCGGCGGATCTGGCACCGAGTAACCTGACTATCTGGTCCGGCTCAAAATCGCTCAAAGAGGACATCGCCGGGAACTACATCCACTACGGCGTGCGCGAGTTCGGGATGACCGCCATTGCCAACGGCATCGCCCATCACGGCGGGTTTGTGCCGTACACCGCCACCTTCCTGATGTTTGTCGAATATGCCCGTAACGCGGCGCGCATGGCGGCCTTAATGAAGGCGCGGCAGATTATGGTCTACACCCATGACTCCATCGGGCTGGGGGAAGACGGGCCCACGCACCAGGCGGTAGAACAGCTGGCGAGCCTGCGCCTGACGCCGAACTTCAGCACCTGGCGTCCGTGCGATCAGGTCGAAGCGGCGGTGGGCTGGAAGCTGGCGGTGGAACGCCACAATGGCCCAACGGCATTAATTCTGTCACGCCAGAATCTGGCGCAGATTGAGCGTACCCCGGAGCAGGTGAAAAATATCGCCCGCGGCGGCTACATCCTGAAAGACAGCGGCGGCAAGCCGGACGTGATCCTGATTGCGACCGGTTCCGAGGTGGAAATCACGGTGAAAGCGGCGGAGAAACTGACCGCCGAAGGTCACGCGGTGCGCGTGGTCTCCCTGCCTTCCACGGATATTTTTGACGCCCAGGATGAGACGTACCGGGAATCGGTGCTGCCTTCAAACGTCGCGGCGCGCGTGGCGGTGGAAGCCGGTATCGCCGACTACTGGTACAAGTATGTCGGGCTCAAAGGGGCGATTGTTGGCATGCGGAGCTACGGTGAGTCCGCCCCTGCCGATAAGCTGTTCCCGTACTTCGGCTTTACCGTTGAGAACGTCGTTGAGAAGGCGTTGAGCGTGATTTAGTGCGGCCTGCGTTGCCGGGTGGCGCTGTCGCTTACCCGGCCTACAAAAATCGGGTGGCTTTGTCACCCTTTTTTATACCACCCTCACACCCGCCGCCATCGCCCGCTCCGGCGTTAACAACACGCTTTCGCTGGCGTCATCGGTTTCCGCGCAGAGCAACATGCATTCGGACGTTTCACCGCGCATCTTCGCTTTCGCCAGATTACACAGCACCACCACCGTTTTTCCCATTAGCTCCTCTTCCCCGTAATACGGCACCAGGCTGGTGACGGTTTGCAGCGTTTTTCCGCCCACATCAATCTGCGCGATATAGAGTTTATCTGCGTTAGCGTGGCGCTTAACGTCCACGATCGTCCCCACGCGGATCTCCAGCTTTGCAAAGTCATCGTAAGCTATCGTGTCCATACTCTCTCCTTAGTAAAATTTTACTAAATACTAGCACGCAATTTGCCGGAAGCAATGGGCAGGATATTTAGTAAAAACTGATGCATGTCCTGGCCCATCCTTTACAATGGGTTATCACGTGGGGAATAAGGACAAACATGGCAACGCTCAAAGACATCGCGACGGAGGCTGGCGTTTCGCTGGCGACGGTATCCCGGGTTTTAAACGATGACCCAACGTTGAACGTAAAAGAAGAGACTAAACACCGCATTCTGGAGATTGCTGAAAAGCTGGAATATAAGAGCACAACGTCCCGCAAATTGCAGTCTGCCGCGGTGGGTCAGCAACACATTCTGGCACTCTATAGCTATCAGCAAGAGCTGGAGATTAACGACCCTTACTACCTTGCCATCCGTCACGGCATTGAGACGCAGTGTGAAAAGTTGGGCATCGAGTTGAGCAACTGTTACGCCAATGCCACCCTGCCCGAGAGTAAAAAACTCACCGGCGTGCTGATTGTCGGCAAACCCTCCCCTGCGTTGCGTCGCGCGGCAATGGCACTGACGGATAACGTCTGCTTTATCGATTTTCACGAACCCGGTAGCGAGTATGATTCCGTCGATATCGACCTCTCGCGTATCAGCAAACAGATTATCGATTTCTTTATCGATCGGGGCGTTAAGCGCATTGGCTTTATTGGCGGGGAAGATGAGCCAGGCAAGGCTGATATCCGTGAAGCGGCATTTGTGGAATACGGGCAATTAAAAGGCGTGGTCTCGGAACAGGATATCTGGCGTGGCGGTTTTTCCAGCTCTTCCGGTTATGAGCTGGCAAAAACCATGCTGGCTCAGGAAAGCTGGCCCACAGCGCTGTTTGTGGCCTCTGATTCGATAGCCATCGGCGTCTTGCGCGCTATCCATGAAAAAGGGCTGGCGATCCCGGAGGACATTTCGCTCATTAGCGTGAACGATATCCCGACCGCCCGCTTCACCTTCCCTCCGCTCTCTACCGTACGCATCCACTCTGAAATGATGGGCAGCCAGGGGGTTAACCTGCTGCTGGAAAAATCCCGCGATGGCCGGGCGCTGCCGCTGCAGGTCTTCGTCCCGAGCGTGCTGAAACTGCGCGGCACCACTCGTTAAATCCTCTCAGCACATCCTCTGCCGGGCATGCCCGGCTTTTTTTTATTTCGTGATCGAGTCAAAGCAAATCAATTTTACTGATTTTATTTAGTAAAATATTTACTAAAATCCTCAGCAATGATGTTTTACCCCTACAGGGAGATCGCATGAATCGCTGGGAAAATATTCAACTCACGCATGAGAACCGGCTTCCGCCGCGTGCATACTTCTTCTCATACGACACCGTCGCGCAGGCTCGCACCTTTGCCCGCGAAGCCAGCAGCCACTTTCTGTCTCTGAGCGGTAAGTGGAACTTTCGCTTTTTCACCAACCCACTTCTGGTGCCGGAAAACTTCACCTCTGAGTACATGGCCGACTGGGGCGACATTACCGTACCCGCCATGTGGCAGATGGAAGGCCACGGCCAGCTGCAGTATACCGACGAAGGCTTTCCCTTCCCGGTCGATGTCCCCTGGGTGCCTACGGATAACCCAACCGGGGCGTATCAGCGCTACTTCACGCTATCGGACGGCTGGCAGGGTAAGCAGACCCTCATCAAGTTTGACGGCGTCGAAACCTATTTCGAAGTCTACGTGAATGGTCAGTACATTGGCTTTAGCAAGGGCAGCCGACTGACAGCCGAATTTGATATCTCTGATGCCGTACACGGTGGGCAAAACCTGCTGTGCGTGCGGGTAATGCAGTGGGCGGATTCTACCTATATTGAGGATCAGGACATGTGGTGGACGGCCGGCATTTTCCGCGACGTCTATCTGATCGGCAGAAATCCCACTCACGTGCGCGACGTCACGATTAAAACCACCTTTGACGAAGCATACAAAGACGCCACCCTCTTCTGTCAGCTTGAGCTGGAAAACCTGGCCCCGCACGCATCAGCCGTGTCGCTGGAATATGTCCTGTATGATGGCGACGCAGCGATCCATCAGGGCACAACCGACAGCCTGACCGTGACCCGCAGCGCGGAAACCGCCTTTAGCATTGAGGTCAAACAGCCTCAGCAGTGGTCTGCGGAATCCCCCTATCTCTACCATCTGGTAGTAACGCTAAAAGATATGGACGGGCAGACGCTGGAGGTTATCCCGCAGCGTATTGGTTTTCGCGACATCAAGGTACGCGACGGTCTGTTCTACATCAACAATCGCTACCTGAAGCTGCACGGCGTAAACCGTCACGACAACGATCACCAGAAAGGCCGCGCCGTGGGCATGGATCGAGTCGAGCGCGACCTGATCCTGATGAAGCAGCACAACATCAATTCGGTGCGCACCGCCCACTACCCCAACGATCCGCGCTTCTACGAGCTGTGCGACATCTACGGCCTGTTCGTGATGGCGGAGACGGATGTGGAATCTCACGGCTTTGCCAACGTCGGCGACCTGAGCCGCATCACGGACGATCCGGTGTGGGAACATGTCTACGTTGAGCGCATCGAACGCCATATTCACGCCCAGAAAAACCACCCGTCGATCGTCATCTGGTCGCTTGGAAACGAGTCCGGCTACGGCTGTAATATCCGCGCCATGGCGCGGGCCGCAAAAGCACTGGATGACACGCGCCTGCTGCATTACGAAGAAGATCGCGACGCAGAGGTGGTGGATATCATCTCGACCATGTACACCCGCGTGCCGCTAATGAACCTGTTCGGCGAGTATCCCCACGCCAAACCGCGCATTATCTGCGAATACGCCCACGCGATGGGCAACGGCCCCGGCGGGTTGACCGAGTACCAGAACGTGTTCGATCGTCACGACTGCATTCAGGGCCACTATGTCTGGGAGTGGTGCGACCACGGTATTCAGGCGGCAGATGCCAGCGGTAATACGTTTTACGCCTACGGCGGCGACTTTGGTGATTACCCGAACAACGACAACTTCTGCCTCGACGGGCTTATCTACTCCGACCAGACGCCGGGCCCGGGCCTGCATGAATATAAGCAGGTGATTGCCCCGGTCAAACTGCGCTGGCAGAACGGCGAGCTGCACGTTGATAACCGCTTCTGGTTCACCAGCCTCGATGATTACACCCTGCTCGTTGAGGTGCGTGCCGAAGGTGAAACCCTGTACAGCCAGCCGCTGACAATTACCGGTCTGGCCCCCAATAGCACCCGCAGCGTGAGCCTGAACGTGCCCGAACTCGACGAGCGCGAAGCGTTCCTGACCGTGCGCATCAGCAAAAACAGCCGCACCCGCTATAGCGAAGCGGGGCACGAGATTGCGGTGTATCAGTTCCCGCTAAAAGCGCGCACGGCTCACGCCACGCCGTTTATTAATACCAACGCCACGCCGCTGCTGCTGGAAGAGGACCGCCTGAACTGTACCGTGACCGGACATAACTTCCGCGCAAGCTTCTCAAAAATGACGGGAAAACTCTGTTCCTGGCAGGTTAACGGTGAGGAAAACATCACTCGTGAACCGAAAATTAACTTTTTCAAGCCGATGATTGATAACCACAAGCAGGAATATGAGGGGTTATGGCAACCCAACCACCTGCAGATTATGCAGGAGCATCTGCGCGGTTTTGAGATCGAGCAGCAGGACGATGCGATCGTCATTACGACCCGCACGCTGATTGCTCCGCCGGTGTTTGATTTTGGTATGCGCTGCACCTATCGCTGGCGCATTGCCGCCGACGGGCAAATTAACGTTGAGCTGAGCGGGGAACGCTACGGTGATTACCCGCACATTATCCCGTGCATCGGCTTTACCCTCGGCATCAACGGCGAATTCGATCAGGTGAGCTACTACGGACGCGGCCCCGGAGAGAACTACCCGGACAGCCAGCAGGCCAGCACCATAGACCTGTGGCACACCACGGTGGACGAGATGTTTGAAAACTACCCGTTCCCGCAGAACAACGGCAACCGCCAGCAGGTGCGCTGGGCTACGCTCGCCAACCGTCGCGGTAGCGGCCTGCTGGTGGTGCCTGAGCAACCTATTCACTTCAGCGCCTGGCACTACACGGCAGAGAACATTCACGCCGCGCAGCACTGCAACGAACTGCGTCGCGGCGATGACATCACCCTCAATCTCGATCATCAGGTACTGGGCTTAGGCTCTAACTCCTGGGGAAGTGAAGTGCTCGACACCTGGTGCGTCTGGCTCAGACCGTTCCGCTACGGCTTCACCCTGCTCCCGCTGGAAGGCGGACAAACCGCCGCGCAGGCACGGGTACACCATCGGTTCGGTACCGGTTTCTTTTCCATGAATTCACACAGCGAGGCAGACAAATGATCGTTCTCGACAGCCTGGAGCAGTTCCAGCAGCGTTATCGCACGGGCCGTAAATGGCAGCGCTGCGTAGAGGCCATCAACAATAGCGACCACATCCAGCCCGGTGTTGCCCACTCGATTGGTGATTCGCTGGCCTACCGCGTGGCCTGCGATGCCAGCACCGACGCGCTGTTCGTTGGCCATCGCCGCTATTTCGAGGTGCATTACTACCTGCAGGGCGCGCAGAAAATTGAGTACGCCGCAAAAGAAGCCCTTCAGCTTGTGGAGTGCTACCGGGATGAAACCGACCGCGAATACCTGAAAGGCGTGGGTCATACCGAACAGATCCACGAGGGGCAAATCGTCATTTGTGAGAATCACGAGGCCTATCGCTTTATCAGCGAAACGCCAGCCAAAAAAGTCGTCCTCTATGTGACCATCGAAGACGGTTATTTCCATAACAAATAAAAATTCAGCGGTGCCAATGAAGCACCGCGAAATCCTCCTCGTACCCGGAGAAACATTATGTCTGAAACGATCAAACGTAATACCATCGGCAAATTCGGCCTGCTGTCGCTGACGTTTGCCGCCGTGTTTAGTTTTAACAACGTTATCAACAACAATATCGAGCTGGGCCTCGCCTCGGCGCCGATGTTCTTTTTAGCCACCCTGTTCTACTTCATTCCGTTCTGCTTAATCATCGCGGAGTTTGTCTCCCTGAATAAAAACTCCGAGGCTGGCGTTTATGCCTGGGTAAAAAGTTCGCTGGGCGGACGCTGGGCGTTTATTACCGCCTACACCTACTGGTTCGTAAACCTGTTCTTCTTCACCTCATTATTACCCCGCGTCATCGCCTACGCCTCTTACGCCTTTTTGGGCTATGAGTACATTCTTACACCGTTTGCCACCACGGTATTGAGCATGGTGCTGTTCGCTTTCTCAACCTGGGTGTCCACCAACGGGGCAAAAATGCTGGGGCCAATCACGTCTGTGACCTCAACGCTGATGCTGTTGCTGACCCTCTCCTATATTCTGCTGGCCGGAGCGGCACTGATGGGCGGGGTGCAGCCAGCCGACCCGATTACCGTTGACGCGATGATCCCGAACTTTAACTGGGCGTTTCTTGGCATCACCACCTGGATATTTATGGCCGCCGGGGGCGCAGAGTCCGTTGCGGTATACGTTAACGACGTGAAGGGCGGGTCAAAATCCTTTGTTAAGGTGATCATTCTGGCCGGGATTTTCATCGGCGTGCTCTACTCCATCTCCTCGGTGCTGATTAACGTCTTTATCAGCAGCAAAGAGCTGAAATTCACCGGCGGTTCGGTACAGGTGTTCCACGGCCTGGCGGTATGGTTTGGCCTGCCGGAAGTGCTGATGAACCGCTTTGTCGGCCTGGTCTCCTTTACCGCGATGTTCGGCTCCCTGCTGATGTGGACGGCGACCCCGGTCAAAATCTTCTTCTCTGAAATCCCGAGCGGCATCTTTGGGCCAAAAACCGTGGCGCTGAACGAGAACGGTGTACCGGCGCGCGCGGCGTGGATCCAGTATTTGATCGTCATTCCGTTAATGATTATCCCAACCCTGGGATCGAACACCGCACAGGAGCTGATGAATACCGTCATCAACATGACTGCGGCCGCTTCAATGCTACCGCCGCTGTTCATCATGCTGGCTTACCTGAATCTGCGTCGTAAGCTCGATCATCTCCCGCGCGATTTCAAAATGGGCTCACGCACCACGGGGATGGTGGTGGTGTCGATGCTGATTGTGATTTTTGCCATCGGATTCGTAGCCTCAACCTTCCCCACCGGTGCCAATATTCTGACGATTATTTTCTATAACGTCGGTGGCATTGTGTTATTCCTCGGATTTGCCTGGTGGAAATACAGCAAATACGTCAGGGGATTATCAAAAGAACAACAACAAATAGAAGCGTCACCTGCCTCAAATCTTCACTGACACTGAAGGCATGGATATTTTCTCATTGGGATAAGTGCATGAAAATTAAAGAGAAAACTATTAGGGCACTCGCTGCCCTCTCTTTCTGCTGCCCGGCATTTGCCGCAGAAGAAATCAGACCCGCTGAACATGACGATACCCGAACCCCGGAAATCACCTCTCCGTCTTTTCGTTTTTATGGCGAGCTGGGGGTTGGCGGATATATGGATTTAGAAGGTCAGAATAAGCATAAATACAGTGACGGCACCTATATTGAGGGCGGTCTGGAAATGAAGCACGGGCACTGGTTCGGCCTGATTTACGGCGAGGGCTGGACCGTACAGGCGGACCATCAGGGGAACGCCTGGGTGCCCGACCACAGTTGGGGTGGATTCGAAGGTGGGCTTAACCGCTTTTACGGCGGCTACAAAACTGACGGCAACACAGAAATCATGCTCAGCCTGCGTCAGGACTCCTCCCTCGATGACCTGCAGTGGTGGGGGGATTTCACGCCCGATCTGGGGTATGTGATCCCCAACACCCGCGACATTATGTACGCGCTCAAGGTACAGAACCGCTCCGGGAATCTGCGCTACAGCGTCACCGCCACGCCTGCGGGGCACCATGACGAGAGCAAAGCCTGGCTGCACTTTGGTAAATACGATCGCTATGACGATAAGTATACCTATCCGGCCATGGCCAACGGCTATATCCAGTATGACATCGTCAAAGACGTCACCTGGATGAACGGCCTGGAGGTCACTGATGGCACCGGTCAGCTCTTTTTAACCGGCATTCTGTCGCCCAATCTGGCGGCGCGCGCCTGGCATCACACCGGACGCGCCAGCGGCAGGGACGTCTCCGGCACAGAGACCGGGTATATGGTCAGTGCCATGATTGAAGCGTTAAAAGGCGTCTATCTCTCCACCGCCTACAGCTACGCAAAGCATCGTCCGGACAATGCTGCCGATGAAACGACCTCGTTTATGCAGTTCGGTATCTGGTATGAGTACGGCGGTGGCCGCTTCGCTACCGCAGCCGACAGCCGCTTCTACATGAAAAATGCCTCCGGCGACCCGAGCGACCAGGTCTTCCTGATGCAATATTTCTACTGGTAAAGGATCTTCCATCATGAAACTCAGCCTTACACCGCTGGCCTGCGCGCTGGCGATCAGTTTTTCGGCTCACGCCACAACCCCAACTGATTTTAAAAACGTCATCAACCGTACCGGTGCACCGGCGTACATGCATGATTTCGACGCTGACGACCACCAGCGTTTTAATCCCTTTTTCGATTTGGGTGCCTGGCATGGGCATTTGCTGCCGGACGGACCGCAGACTCAGGGAGGATTTCCCGGCGTAGCGCTGCTCACCGAAGAGTACATCAACTTTATGGCGACCAATTTCGATCGCCTGAGCGTGTATCAGAACGGTAAAAAAGTGGATTTTACCCTTGAGGCTTACAGTATTCCCGGCGCGCTGGTGCAGAAGCTAAGTGCGAAAGATGTGCAGATCGCGATGACGCTGCGCTTTGCCACCGCGCGCAGCTCGCTGCTGGAAACCCGCATCATCAGTAAAACGCCGCTCGATCTGGTGTGGGATGGAGAACTGCTGGAAAAACTGGAGGCCAAAGAAGGTAAACCGCTTTCAGATAAGACCATCGACGGCGCGTATCCGGATTACCAGCGCAAGCTGGTCCCCACGCGTGACGGCCTGAAAGTCACCTTTGGCAAAGTGCGTTCAACGTGGGATCTGCTCACTTCCGGAAGCTCCGAATATCAGATCCACAAGTCGATACCCACAGAAACCACGGTCGACGGGCATCGCTTTACCAGCCGGGCCCACGTTACCAGCAGCACCACGCTGTATACCACCTATTCCCATCTGCTGAACGCCGATGAGGTAAAGCGCGAACAGGTGCAGATCCGCGATATTCTGGCGCGCCCGGCCGCTTATATGATGGCCTCGCAACAGCGCTGGGAAGGCTATTTGCAGAAAGGGTTAACCAATCCTGATGCGACGCCAGAGCAAACCCGCGTGGCGGTGAAGGCCATCGAAACGCTGAACGGCAACTGGCGCTCGCCGGGCGGCGCGGTGCGCTATAACACGGTAACGCCATCCGTCACCGGACGCTGGTTCTCCGGCAACCAGACCTGGCCGTGGGATACCTGGAAACAGGCGTTTGCCATGTCGCATTTCAACCCGGAAATCGCCAAAGAGAACATTCGTGCGGTCTTCTCCTGGCAAATCAAACCCGACGATCCGGTTCGCCCGCAGGATGCCGGTTTTGTGCCGGATCTCATCGCCTGGAACCTGAGCCCGGAACGCGGCGGCGACGGCGGCAACTGGAATGAGCGCAATACCAAACCGAGCCTGGCGGCGTGGTCGGTGATGGAGGTGTACAACACCACGCAGGATAAGGCCTGGCTGGCGGAAATGTATCCTAAACTGGTGGCCTATCACGACTGGTGGCTGCGCAACCGCGACCACAACGGCAACGGCGTGCCGGAGTACGGCGCGACGCGCGACAAGGCCCATAACACCGCCAGCGGCGACATGCTCTTCACGGTGAAAAAAGGCGAGAAAGAAGAATCCCTCTCCGGGCTGAAGAATTATGCCAGGGTCATCGACAAGGGCCATTACGACAGTCTGGAGATCCCGGCGCAGGTTGCGGCCTCGTGGGAATCAGGGCGCGATGACGCCGCCGTATTCGGTTTTATCGATCAATCCCAGCTGGATAAATACATCGAAAACGGCGGTAAACACAGCGACTGGACGGTGAAGTTTGCCGAAAACCGTGACAAAGAGGGCAAGCTGTTGGGCTACTCGCTGCTGCAGGAGTCCGTCGACCAGGCGAGCTATATGTACAGCGACAATCACTATCTGGCGCAGATGGCGAGCCTGCTGGGCAAAGAGCAGGAGGCCAGCCGCTACCGTCAGCTGGCGGATAAGCTCGCGAGCTACATCAATACCTGCATGTTCGATGCGAAGAGCGGCTTTTATTATGACATCCGGATTGAGGATAAACCGCTGGCGAACGGCTGTGCGGGCAAGCCTATCGTCGAGCGCGGTAAAGGACCGGAAGGCTGGTCGCCGCTGTTTAACGGTGCGGCCACGCAGGAGCATGCTGATGCCGTGGTGAAGGTAATGCTGGATCCGCAAGAGTTCAACACCTATGTGCCGCTCGGGACTGCCGCGCTAACCAACCCGGCATTTGGTCCGGATATCTACTGGCGCGGCCGGGTCTGGGTCGACCAGTTCTGGTTTGGGCTGAAAGGGATGGAACGCTATGGCCACCGGGAACAGGCACAAACGCTGGCGGAAAGCTTCTTTAAACATGCAAAGGGATTAACGTCCGACGGCCCGATTCAGGAAAACTACAATCCGCTGACCGGGGCACAGCAAGGCGCGCCTAATTTCTCGTGGAGCGCGGCGCATCTATACATGCTGTATAACGACTTTTTCCGTAAACAGTAACCAGGGGTGCGGTCTGCATTGCCGGGTGGCGCTATCGCTTACCCGGCCTACAAAACCATCGCGCCAGGCCACCCGGCAAAAAACTACCGCGTGATCCACAGCGTGGGCCAGGCATCTGGCCCGTTCCAGTTGTCGCAGCTGGGCTCCTCGGCATAACGCACCAGGCGGAAACGTTGGCCGTCAAAACGCCAGCGCGTCTGGATCCCACAATCACCCATACCGCGCCCCAGCGCGAGCGTTGTCAGCTCGCGCGTCTTCTCATCGAAACTGGCGTTCATCAACTCCATTTCACTGCCGTCGCTTGACGGCGTAAACGGCAGACGCAGCCTGACGCTCCGGGCGTTGAACGGTTTTTTACGTGATACCAGCCACGCCAGATCGACCGTGTTATAGGCCCCCGCCTCACAGCTGACGATCAGCAGCGCTTTGTCATCCGTTAACGCGGTGACGCGTACTTCCCGGCGGTTAGGATCCAGCGAGCACTGGCTGCTGTTCATCCGTCCGGTACCATAGTCCAGCAGGTCGTTGAGTTCGGCGTGGGAAAGTGGCGTCGGGGTCGGGTTGACGACCGCCACCTTTTTTAAGGCGGGAGCAGGCGGAACGCTCAACGGAGGATCGTCACCTTTCTTAATCCAGGCGGTTTCGCTGCCGACGCGCTTTTGCTGCGCATCAATGAACAGCAGCGCGGCTTTCAGACCGCTCAGTGAAATGACCTGCTTACCGCCGCGCAGGGTCAGGGTCTTCCCTTCCTGGATGTTTTTCAGAAAGGCGGTGATGGTGGCCGCATCGTCCGTTTTCAGATGCCAGGGCGTGAGCTGCCAGTGCTGTTTGTCCAGCTTCAGGGGAACGTTATCCAGCAGCAGCCGGGGTGCAATCTCTGGCTCTTTGACCGAGGGCGTATCAAGACCGCCGAGATCGATACGCAGCGTGGCATCCGTTTTCGCCCCGGCGCTTCGGGTGAGCGTCATGACCAGACCACGGTGTTCACCCGTGTTGCGTGCAAGGCAAAAGTTCTGGTTATTGCAGGTCACCTGCCAGTCAGAGAAGGCTTGCTGGGCAGGTGCAGCCCGCACCTGCGGCGCGATGAGCACACAAAACAGGTAAAACAAAAAGACGCTGTAGCGCATGAATGACACAATCCCGGAACGAAAACGCTTAACTGGGCAGTATCTTCGTGTTCCCGCCGGGGTTGCTCAATCGGATTTATCAGATATACCCGAAAAACACACTACATCCGTTCAAAAGCAGTGTTCATTAACCCGGTTGTCTGTAAATACTGCAGTAATATCACTGCCTTACCATCCCTGATTTCGCCTGAACGCATCATCTCCAGCGCCCGGGAAAAAGGAAGCTCCAGCACTTCGATATCTTCATCCTCAACGCCACCGCCCCGGTGAGTGCGCTGCGCGTCGCTGTATTCCGCAATAAAGAAATGGACGAGCTCCGTCACGCCGCCCGGTGACATAAACAGCTCGAAGACCTTTTTGACCTCGCCCACTTCGAAACCGGTTTCTTCTACGGCCTCTTTGCGGATACAAACTTCCGGCTCATCATCATCGAGCAGACCCGCGCAGGTTTCAATCAGACGTCCGTCGAGGTTGCCATTGACCCATGTCGCCACCCTGAACTGACGGATCAGCACCACGCTCTGCTTTTCACGGTTATAGAGCAGAATGGTTGCTCCGTTTCCGCGGTCATAGACCTCGCGTTTGTGGCGGATCACTTCACCGTTGTTACGTGTAAGATCATAGGTGATGTTACGCAGGACAAAGTAGTTTTCAGAGAGAATTTTGTCTTTGATAACGTCAATTTTCAGGGTCATACGGGCTCCACGACACAATGAGTCGTCCTATACTACGCCGCGAATCCCGCTTTGTCGCCCGCCGGTTTAATGATGTTTTGGTGCGTTAACCCCAAGCCAGTCGAGTATCCCTTGCGCCGCGTGACGCCCTTCCGCCATTGCGGTCACCACCAGATCCGCGCCGCGTACCGCATCACCCCCGGCGAAAATCTGTGGGTTGGTCGTCTGGTAACGGTAACGGCTCTCGACCGAAGCAACGATCCGCCCCCAGTCATCCGTTTCGACCCCCTGCGCCTGCAGCCACGGCATCGCGTGCGGGTTAAAACCAAACGCCATGATGACCGCATCCGCGGCCATCACAAACTCGCTGCCCGCCACGGGAACGGGCCGACGGCGTCCCTGCGCATCCGGCTCTCCGAGCTCGGTACGCAGCATCCGGATACCGTTGACCTTTCCGTTCGGATCCAGCGTCAACTCAACCGGCTGGACGTTAAACTCAAACGCCGCGCCCTCTTCTCTGGCGTTCTTCACCTCTTTCTTCGAGCCCGGCATGTTGGCCTCATCCCGACGATAGGCGCAGGTCACCTTCGCCGCACCGTGGCGTAACGCGGTGCGGACGCAGTCCATCGCGGTATCGCCCCCGCCGAGCACCACCACGTTTAAGCCATGGGTGTCGATGAACGGTTCGCTGGCCGTCGCCTCCAGCCCCATAACATGCCGCGTATTCCCTACCAGAAAAGGCAGCGCGTCATAGACCCCTGGTGCGTCTTCATGCGGGATACCTGCCTTCATCGAGCGATAGGTCCCCACGCCAATAAACAGGGCGTCGTAATCGTTCTTTAACTGCGACATCGACACGTCCTGGCCCACCTCGCAGTTCAGCTCGAAGCGGATCCCCATTGCGGTAAAGATCTCTCTGCGCCGCGCGAGCAGCGATTTGTCCAGCTTGAATGCCGGGATGCCAAAGGTCAGCAATCCACCAATTTCCGGGTGCCGATCATAGACCGTCACACTCACGCCGCTGCGCACCAGCACGTCGGCGCACGCCAGCCCGGCGGGCCCCGCGCCGACGATGGCGACACGTTTCCCTGACGGCGTGACGGCGGACATATCCGGCCGCCAGCCCATCGCCAGCGCCCGATCGGAGATATAGCGCTCGATGTTACCGATGGTCACGGCTCCCGCCTCTTCACGTATTGTGCAGGCACCTTCGCATAATCGGTCCTGCGGACAGACGCGGCCGGTAATTTCAGGTAAACAGTTGGTCTGATGAGAAAGCTCGGCCGCGCCGGCGATATCCCCCGCGTTCAGGCGCTCAATCCACTGCGGGATGTGGTTATGCAGCGGGCAGGTCCATTCGCAAATGCTGTGCTCTCCGCATTTCAGGCAGCGCGACGCCTCGCGGGCGGCCTGCCCGTCCCGGAATGGCAGGTAAATTTCGTTAAAATGGCCCACGCGTTCTGCGCCAGAGAGTTTGTCGGGCTCGCCGCGTGGCACCGTCGCCTGCATCTGCTGCAGTTTGGTGCGCGGAGCGTCCTCTCTGACGGCCTCCGCATGCCAGGGCTGCGCCTCCAGGCAGGCCGTGCGCTGTCGGCGCGATTTCGCCAGATTATCAAGGACAGCAGGCGTCGCCAGTGAGAGGACATCCGCCGGGCAATTTTCGATACAGGCCGGGCCGTGTGGTCGCGTCTGGCAGAGATCGCATTTATTCGCCGAGGCCTTCACGCTGCCGTTTTCGAGCGGGGTGACGATAATCTCCATCGTGCCAAACGGGCAGGCCACCACGCAGGCCTTGCAGCCAATGCATTTTCGTTGATTCACCTGTACGCTGTCATCGCATTTACTGATGGCGCCGTTCGGGCAGCTTTGCGCGCAGGGTGCATTTTCACAGTGATGGCAGGTGACGGGGCGTCGCTTGTCGCCGGATCTCAGGACCGTAATACGGGGATGAAAATGGCGCTCGCTCAGGACGTGCTGCTCATCGTTGTGCGCCATCACGCAGGCCACTTCGCAGGCGCGACACCCAATGCACTGCTGGCTGTTAGCCATAATAAAACGATTCATAACCACACCTGTTTTTGGTTCAATAACCTTATTCTTTGTATGAATATGGTATTTACGCATCACGGCGCGATCGGGCAATGTTCAAATGCCCGGAATGCCGAATTATTTACAGTGAACCTGTGGCAGATCAATTTTATTCAGAGAGCCGTTCTGTGACCGTTAAACGACCCGTTTCCGGAAGCCTTGCCTGGGCTTTCTTTTCGATAATTATCTTATCCGTGCTGACCAGCACCGTTGCGCTGCTGACGCTTGCCAGCAGCCAGCGTGACGCCGAAGCCATTAATATCGCGGGTTCGCTGCGTATGCAGAGCTATCGTCTGGGCTACGAGATGCAGCGCAACAGCCCTTCCCTTGCCGCGCATCGCGACAGCTGGCAACAGACGCTGAGCGCGCCTGCCCTGCAGAAGCTGAACCGCTGGTACGTCCCGGACAATGTTAAAGCGCGCTACCAGCAGCTGCACGTAGCCTGGCTGGAGATGGATGCACACATCGCCCGCGGCGACAGCGCGTGGTATCAAACCCATATTGAGGATTTTGTCGGCCGCATTGATGCCTTTGTGCTCGCCCTTCAGCACTACACCGAACATAAAATTCAGACGGTGACCCTGCTCTCGCTGGCGGGCGCTCTCGGGATCCTGCTGCTGACGCTGTTTACCCTGCGACGCATCCGTCGCCAGGTGGTGGTGCCGCTTAACAATCTGGTGGCGGCCAGCGAACGGGTTGAGCGAGGGGAATTTGCAACCCCGGCGCCGGATACCACCCTACCGAACGAGCTGGGCCAACTCTCCCGCGCCTTCAACCACATGTCCGCCGAATTAGATACGCTCTACCGTTCGCTTGAGGCCTCGGTCGCGGAAAAAACGCGGCATTTGCATGAAGCCCACCAGCAGCTCGACATGCTGTTCAAGTGCTCTCAGGCGCTGAATACCGGCCAGATAGACAGCCACTGCTTCCGGCATATTCTGCAGATTGTCCATGACTATACGCAGATGAATTATCTGGAACTGCGCACCAGCGACGACTGGCGGCTGTGTGAAGGGACGGAGTCACATGGCGCTCCTCTGCAAAACCTGCCGGTACTGATGCAGGACACCCTTTATGGCGAGCTGCGCTGGCAAAGCGAGACGGACAGCGTCCCCCTCCCGCTGATGAGAAGCGTGGCGACCATGCTCGGGCGCGGGCTGTACTTTAACCAGGCGCAAAAGCATTACCAGCAGCTGCTGCTGATGGAAGAGCGCGCCACCATTGCCCGCGAGCTGCACGATTCGCTGGCGCAGGTGCTGTCGTATCTGCGCATTCAGCTTGCATTGCTCAAACGCGCCGTGCCGGAGGACAATACTCCGGCGCAGACCATCATCACCGACTTCTCCCGCGAACTGAACAATGCCTGGCAGCAGCTACGCGAGCTGCTCACCACCTTCCGCCTGACGCTGAACCACGCGAATTTACCCGCGGCGCTACAGGAGTCCCTCGACGTCCTGCAGAGCCAGACGCAGGCGAAGCTGCATCTCGACTGCCGCCTCTCCTCGCTGGCGCTGGACGCGCAAAAGCAGGTGCATCTGTTGCAGATCGTGCGTGAGGCTGTGTTGAATGCCATTAAGCACGCGCAGGCCAGCGAGATCACCGTAAGCTGCGTGACCGCAGTGGACGGTACGCACAGCGTCAGCATTCGTGACAACGGCATCGGGATTGGCGAAGCCAGCGAGCCGCCGGGACACTACGGGCTGAACATTATGCGCGAACGCGCGCAACGACTCGGAGGAATGCTGCACTTTTCGCAGCCGCAAAACGGCGGCACGCTGGTCAGCGTGACGTTCCCGGTGCCCACGCCGTTAACGGGTAAATAACGGTAAAGAGGGAAGCGCAGGAAAAGGCGCATGATAATTTACATTATCTCCTTTATTTCTCCACGTTTGACCTGGCCCTTACCGCTAAAGTTATGCGGGCAATAAACAATAATGACGTGCAGCAAAACGAGGTCACACTTTCATGGCGAATTTTTTCATCGATCGCCCCATTTTTGCCTGGGTGCTTGCCATCCTGTTGTGTCTGACAGGTGTCCTGGCGATTACTTCACTTCCTGTTGAGCAATACCCCGATCTGGCACCGCCTAACGTGCGTGTCACAGCAAACTACCCCGGCGCTTCCGCACAAACGCTGGAAAACACCGTGACGCAGGTTATCGAGCAGAACATGACGGGTCTGGATAACCTGATGTACATGTCCTCGCAAAGTAGCGCCACAGGTCAGGCGACGGTGACCCTGAGCTTTAAGGCGGGCACCGACCCGGACGAAGCGGTGCAGCAGGTACAAAACCAGCTGCAGTCGGCCATGCGCAAGCTGCCCCAGGCGGTGCAGAATCAGGGCGTGACCGTGCGTAAAACCGGTGATACCAACATTTTGACCATCGCGTTTGTCTCGACAGATGGCTCGATGGATAAGCAGGACATTGCCGACTACGTCGCCAGTAATATTCAGGATCCCATCAGCCGTATTAACGGCGTCGGGGATATCGACGCTTACGGCTCACAGTACTCAATGCGCATCTGGCTCGATCCCAACAAGCTGAACAGCGTCCAGATGACGGCAACCGACGTGACGAATGCCATCAAAGCCCAGAATGCCCAGATTGCGGTGGGGCAACTGGGGGGAACGCCGTCCGTCGATAAACAGGCCCTGAACGCCACCATTAATTCGCAATCCCTGCTGCAGACGCCGGACCAGTTTCGCAACATCACCCTGCGCGTGAATCAGGATGGGTCGGAAGTGCGTCTGGGGGATGTCGCCACGGTGGAAATGGGGGCGGAAAAATACGACTACCTGAGCCGATTTAACGGCAATCAGGCCTCCGGTCTGGGGATTAAACTGGCCTCCGGCGCAAACGAAATGGCCACGGCGAAACTGGTGTTAGACCGTCTGGATGAGCTGTCGCAGTATTTCCCGCACGGGCTGGAGTACAAAGTCGCCTATGAGACCACCTCCTTCGTTAAAGCGTCGATTGAGGACGTGGTAAAGACCCTGCTGGAAGCCATCGCACTGGTGTTCCTGGTGATGTACCTGTTCCTGCAAAACTTCCGCGCGACGCTGATCCCCACCATTGCCGTGCCCGTGGTGCTGCTGGGGACCTTTGCGGTGCTTTACGCGTTCGGGTATAGCATTAATACCCTGACGATGTTTGCGATGGTGCTGGCAATTGGCCTTCTGGTGGATGATGCCATCGTGGTGGTTGAAAACGTCGAGCGCATCATGAGCGAAGAAGGACTCTCTCCGCGCCAGGCGACGCGCAAATCCATGGGGCAAATTCAGGGGGCGTTAGTCGGTATTGCGATGGTGCTGTCGGCCGTCTTTATCCCGATGGCCTTTTTTGGCGGCACAACCGGGGCGATTTACCGTCAGTTCTCGATAACCATCGTCTCGGCGATGGTGCTCTCCGTGCTAGTGGCGCTCATCCTCACCCCTGCGCTGTGCGCCACTATTCTGAAACCGCTGCACAAAGGGGAGCAACACGGGCAAAAAGGGTTCTTCGGCTGGTTTAACCGCATGTTCAACCGCAATGCCGCGCGGTATGAATCTGCCGTCGGTGGCGTGCTCCATCGCAGCCTGCGCTGGATGATGATTTATGTTGTGCTGCTGGGCGGCATGGTCTGGCTGTTTATGCATCTCCCCACCTCGTTTCTGCCGATGGAAGACCGGGGAATGTTCACCACCTCGGTACAGCTCCCGAGCGGCGCAACGCAGCAGCAGACGCTGAAAGTGGTCCAGAAAGTGGAACAGTACTTCTTCACCAAAGAGAAAGATAACGTTGTGTCGGTCTTCTCCACCGTGGGCTCTGGCCCGGGCGGAAACGGGCAGAACGTCGCCCGCATGTTCGTCCGCCTGAAGGACTGGGACGAGCGCGATACCAGAACGGGAACATCATTTGCCATTATTGAACGCGCGACCAAAGCCTTTGCGCACATTAAGGAAGCGCGCGTCTTTGCCAGCAGCCCGCCGGCGATAAGCGGCCTGGGCAGTTCCGCCGGGTTTGATATGGAGCTACAGGATCACGCCGGGGCGGGACACACGGCGCTGATGGCGGCACGCGATAAGCTGTTAGCGCTGGCGGGCAAGGATCCTGGCCTGACCCGCGTTCGCCATAACGGTCTTGACGACAGCCCGCAGCTGCAGGTGGATATCGATCAGCGTAAGGCGCAGGCGCTGGGGGTCTCGATCAACGATATCAATGACACCCTGCAAACGGCATGGGGCTCAAGCTATGTGAATGACTTTATGGATCGCGGCCGCGTGAAAAAAGTGTATGTGCAATCCGCTGCGCCGTTCCGCATGCTGCCGGATGATATTAACCGCTGGTTTGTCAGGAATAACGCTGGCGGCATGGTGCCGTTCTCCACGTTTGCCACCTCGCACTGGGAGAGCGGTTCGCCGCGTCTGGAGCGCTATAACGGCTACTCTGCGGTTGAAATCGTAGGGGAAGCCGCACCGGGCGTCAGTACCGGTACCGCCATGGATACCATGGAAAAACTGGTGCAACAGCTGCCCACCGGTTTTGGTCTGGAGTGGACGGCCATGTCTTACCAGGAGCGTCTCTCCGGGGCACAGGCTCCCGCGCTTTACGCACTCTCTCTGCTGGTGGTCTTCCTCTGCCTTGCCGCACTGTATGAAAGCTGGTCAGTCCCGTTTTCCGTCATGCTGGTCGTGCCCCTTGGCGTCATCGGTGCCCTGCTTGCGACCTGGATGCGCGGCCTGGAGAACGATGTTTACTTCCAGGTGGGTCTGCTCACCGTGATTGGGCTGTCGGCGAAAAACGCCATTCTGATCGTTGAGTTTGCCAATGAGATGAATGCCAAAGGCCACGAGCTGATGGCCGCCACGCTGCACGCCTGCCGTCAGCGCTTACGCCCAATCCTGATGACGTCGCTGGCGTTTGTCTTTGGTGTACTGCCGATGGCAACCAGTACGGGTGCAGGCTCCAGCAGCCAGCATGCCGTCGGGACGGGGGTCATGGGCGGCATGATTTCGGCAACCATCCTGGCCATTTACTTCGTGCCGTTGTTCTTTGTGCTGGTGCGTCGCCGCTTCCCGTTAAAGGAACGTGCTGAGTAAGTGATTGAAATAAAAAAAGGCGGCTTTATCGGCCGCCTTTTTATTGTGTGATTAATTCACACTATGGTTATTTTACTTATTTTAGTGCTCTTGCAATTCTTACTGAATGTCATTTACGAAGCATGCCTTCGATAAAATCTTTCCAGTTCCCCAGTTCACGTTCAATCATAACACCCTCTCTTATTATTATGCGCATTCTACAAAAACGGACCATCATTGTGAAGACTATTTAACCAATTGCTGTGATTGTACCCCACGTCCTTCGGGGATTTATGATAAATATGAACGGAGAGGCCTCAATTTTTTGTGACGGCTAGCAATATTTTGAAATAACCCTACGGACGGGTGAGTTTTATTTTACCCGCTGAGTTTATTCGAAATTTAAACTTTATGGACATCTATGCTTAAAGGGTGAAAGAATATTCAGCGTACAGATGTGAGTTGAATTAAGATGAAGTGTAAATCCAGACGATTCATGAATGTGTTATATTCCACTTAAGGATATATCTTCGAATTTACTGAACATTTAATCGCCATAAGAGCAAAAGGATTCAACATGGTTGTGATGTACGGCATTAAAAATTGCGACACCATCAAAAAAGCCCGCCGCTGGCTGGAAGCTAACAGCGTGGAGTACCGCTTCCACGATTACCGTGCCGATGGGCTTGATGCAGAATTTCTGCATAGCGCGATCGGCGAACTGGGGTGGGAAGCACTGCTGAACACGCGCGGTACTACCTGGCGTAAACTGGACGAATCTTTGCGCGCCAGCATCAACAACGCCGACAGCGCGGCAAAACTGATGCTCGAGATGCCGGCAATTATCAAACGCCCATTGCTCTGCGCGCCAGGGCAGCCTATGCTGCTGGGTTTCAGTGAAACCCTTTATTCCGACTTTTTCGTTGAGGTGTAGTTTATGTCATGCCCGGTCATTGAGCTGACTCAGCAGCTTATTCGCCGTCCTTCCCTTAGCCCGGACGACGCAGGTTGTCAGGCACTTATGATTGAGCGCCTGCGTGCCATCGGTTTTACCGTTGAACGCATGGATTTTGGCGATACCCAGAACTTCTGGGCGTGGCGCGGCCAGGGTGAAACGCTGGCCTTTGCCGGGCATACTGACGTCGTTCCGGCTGGTGACGCGGATCGCTGGATTAACCCGCCGTTTGAACCGACCATCCGCGATGGCATGCTGTTTGGTCGCGGCGCGGCAGACATGAAAGGCTCTCTGGCGGCGATGGTCGTGGCGGCAGAGCGCTTTGTTGCTCAGCATCCAAACCACAAAAACCGTCTCGCGTTTTTGGTAACCTCCGACGAAGAAGCCAGTGCCCATAACGGTACCGTGAAGGTCGTTGAAGCGCTGATGGCGCGTAACGAGCGTCTCGACTACTGCCTGGTCGGGGAGCCGTCCAGTACCGAAGTGGTGGGTGATGTCGTCAAAAACGGACGCCGTGGCTCGCTGACCTGCAACCTGACCATTCACGGCGTTCAGGGGCACGTTGCTTATCCGCATCTGGCCGATAACCCGGTCCATCGCGCTGCGCCAATGCTGAACGAACTGGTGGCGATAGAGTGGGATAAAGGCAACGAATTCTTCCCGCCGACCAGCATGCAGATTGCGAACGTCAAAGCCGGGACCGGCAGCAATAACGTGATCCCGGGTGATTACTTCGTCCAGTTTAACTTCCGCTTCAGCACCGAACTGACCGATGAGATGATCAAAGCGCGCATTGTCGCCCTGCTGGAAAAATATCACCTGCGCTACACCGTGGAGTGGTGGCTTTCCGGTCAGCCGTTCCTGACGCAGCGCGGTAAACTGGTGGATGCGGTGGTGAACGCCATCGAGCACTATAATGAAATTAAGCCACAGCTGCTGACAACGGGTGGCACTTCGGACGGACGCTTTATCGCCCGTATGGGTGCCCAGGTTGTCGAACTGGGTCCAGTGAACGCAACCATTCATAAAATAAATGAGTGTGTCAATGCGGCAGATTTGCAACTGCTGGCCCGTATGTATCAACGTATTATGGAGCAACTCGTCGCCTGACGAACGCTCTGAGAGGAATAGCGAATGGATTGGCTTTCAAAGTACTGGTGGATTCTGGTGTTAGTTTTTCTGGTCGGCGTTTTGCTTAACGTGGTTAAAGATCTTAAGCGCGTTGACCATAAAAAGTTTCTCGCCAACAAACCGGATCTTCCCCCGCACCGTGATTTTAACGACAAGTGGGACGATGACGACGACTGGCCGAAGAAGGACCAGAAGAAATAATCCCCTCACCCTAACCCTCTCCCCGTAGGGGAGAGGGAACAAGCCCCCCTCGCCCCTTTGGGGAGAGGGGCTGGGGGTGAGGGGGAAACCTCACATAAACTCAACAATATCATCATCATCCGGCTTACCGCCGCTGAGCGCTTCATCAAAGTAGTGCTTCGGTACGGTATAACGCAAACGATCGAGCGCGAACTGCACGCTACGGTCGTCAATCGCGTGGCCCAGATCGTCAACGATATCCAGCGTCACATCCCCACCTTCGCGAATCAGGGCTTCCTGAGCGGCAACCGCATGTGAGAGCTCAATCACCCGGTCTTCACCACCGTGGATCAGGTGGATCGTGGTCTGCGTGGTTGCACTTGTCGGTAACGTCGCAAAACGGCCGTTAAATGCGATGACGCGTGAAACCAGACCCGGCTGCGCTTTTACGCTTTCCAGCGACATGATTGACCCCTGCGAGAAGCCAATCAACGCGGTCGCATCGGCACCCACGCCGCTCTGCTGCTGCCAGTAACGGACGATATCGATAAAGGTAGGCATGATGGCGTCAATGCGGGCCTGACGGTTCTCTTCCGTCACACCCTGAACAGAGAACCACTGGCGTCCGTTTGGGCCACATGGTTCTACGCCACCGACGCTGACAATCAATGCCTCAGGAAAAACGGGCGCAAACCAGCTGCCAATCTGACCCATATTGGCGGCATTATCGCCAACACCATGAAACAGAAGCAGTAACTGTTTAGCCGGTTTGTCAGGGCTTTGAACAACAAAATGGTCGTGTTTCATGGTGGTCTCCTTAATAGATGACCTGGATTCTACGCCTCCCGACGTGAATGACCATGCCACTTTACTGAAGAAGTCATTGAAAAAATTGCCATTGCAAAATGTCTTCTTTCAACTGCTGGCAGCGCGGATAATCAAGGCTTTCAATCGCTTGTGCGGTTTCACTCCGCAACGTTGCCAGCAACGCTTTTCGCCCGACGTCTTCCGCTTTTCCTTCCATTTTCCCACGCAGGGCCGGAAGCGGCATATCCACCGTTAATAGCAACCGTGTCAGCGCGGCAACTGAGGTTGAAAACGCCCGATGCGCAAAAGCAAACCCTGCCAGCTCCAGCCAGTCGTCATTATTAAGGGTAGCTTCCCAGCCATCCTCCACGGGGGTCTTTTCACCGTTCCAGGCCGATAGCACCCGCATATCGCGCTTCAGACGCTGCTGCGCCTGCTCACACAGCTGACGCCCTGCCTCACTCTGCGGCAGCAAGGCCATCGCGGTGTAGCAGCCGCTGCTGGCTTCACGATGGCTGCCCATCCGCACCAGCACAAACCCACATTGCTGCCAGAAACGCCAAAGCTCATCGGTATAACCAAAGCTCACCGACAGATAATCTTCGCCGCTGGCGCTGCGAACAAGCGCCTGACCAATCCCTTCCCGCTGACGGTGAGGATGTACGGCAATGCGGGTCACCCGTCGTCCTCTGAGCGTCGCCGCCTGCGGAGAGCCGCCGTGCGCCGCCAGAGACTGCGCCACCAGGTTCCCACGCGGACGCCGGTACCCTGCCCACACGGCGCGACTAAGCTCAGGGGAGAGCCCGCCCTCCTCCACCAGCCAGAGCGCCCCGGCGATAACCGGATTCGTTTCGGCAACGGCAAACCGCTGCCCGGGCGCGTCCATCATGCGGCGTAAATCGAGCGGCGAGGTGCGATAATGCGCCGCGCAGAGGAGCTCGTATACGCTCGTTGCAAGCGCCGGACGGCTTTCCCATGCCGCCGGTGTCAGAGACGTTAAACGCACCTTCCCTTCCGGGCGGAGGTCGATCAGCGTATCGTCAAACAGCAGCGCGCTGGCGACAACCCGCTCAAGCGGGCAGCCCGCAGCCCAGCGTACCGGTGTTGATAGGCTGTAGCGCTGTAACCCGGCAAACCGACCGCAGAATTTAAGCAAGAATCCCCGGCCCGTCCCTTCATATCCCTGCACCGTGGTGGTCAACAGCACGCGAGGGAAACGGACAACTAACTTTTCCAGCAGAGGTCCGGGGATCGCAGCGGCTTCATCGACAATCAGCCAGTCAGCCTGGTGTGAAGAGGCAAGCAGCGCGTCCGGAGCCATAAAATGAAAACGCTCTCCCGCAAAACGGGCGATGATATCCGTCGCCCCCTTCGACGGCCCGGTGACCACGGCGCTGCCCGCAATGCGGTTCAGCAACATTCCCGCCAGGGCTGATTTTCCGCGCCCGCGTGCGGCGGTGACGGCCACGATGCCACCCGGCATCCCCTGCAGCACATCCAGGATTTCAGCCTGCTCGCGCTGCGGTGCGCCGCTGGCAGGCTGCCAGTCTGGCGCGTCGGGTAAAGGCGGAAGGGATAATGCGCAGCCCTGAAGCCAGACAATCGCGTCAGGATCGGCAGCAATCGTCCGGCAGAAATGGTGTACAAAATGCGGCGTGGCTATCGCTTCGGCGCTGTCGCTCCAGCGCAGCGAATCACTGTCAGGCAACTCGGCCCACGCGTCGAGCGGCGGAACCCGCAGCACCAGAAGGCTTCCGGCGCTCAGCGTTCCGCTCAGGGCGGCAAACGCGGCGACATCAAACCCGACGCTGGCATCAAAAACAGCATGCCGGAACTCGCGTCCCAGCAGACCGCTGATGGCTTTTGAAGGATGTTCGTCAAGCCTTACCCAGTCTCCGGGCAAGGCGTCACGCAGTGCAACCGCCTGGCTTAACGTCCACTGCGCCTCACCGCTGAGCACCACCAGCCGACGATGACCGGTGCGCTCAAGCTCGCTTATCAGCTGTTCAAACCCCAGCATTACATCGCTTTGCCGAAGGTATTACACTGCGCCGGATCGCCGCTGTCGAAACCGCGTTTAAACCAGGTGTACCGCTGCTGTGAGGTACCGTGAGTGAAGCTGTCCGGCACGACGCGCCCCTGGCTCTGCTGCTGAAGACGATCGTCACCGATAGCCTGAGCGGCATTTAACGCTTCCTCAAGATCGCCGGATTCCAGCACGCCCTGCTGCTGCATGCTGTGGCCCCAGACGCCCGCGAAGCAGTCCGCCTGCAGTTCCATTTTAACGGAAAGGCGGTTCACTTCAGCCTGAGAGGCATTTTGCTGAAGCTGGCGCACTTTTGGCTCGATCCCCAGCAGCTTTTGCACGTGATGGCCAACTTCATGCGCGATCACGTAGCCCTGGGCAAAATCACCGTCAGCGCCAAGCTTGCGTTTCATGTCATCGTAAAAAGAGAGATCGATATAGACCGTACCGTCTGCCGGGCAGTAGAACGGCCCCATCACAGATTGCCCGGTACCGCATCCGGTGCGGGTTGCACCCCGATACATCACCAGCTTCGGCTGCTGGTAGGTACGCCCCATCTTCTCGAACAGCTGACTCCAGGTGTCTTCAGTTGTGGCGAGAATAACAGAGGTAAATTTGGCCGCTTCATCTTCATTCGGGCTGATGGAGCGCTGAGATTGCTGCTGCTGTTGCAGCGGCTGACCGGTCATTAAACCGGTGAGATCGACGCCGTAATACCCCGCAACCAGCACCACAATCAGCAGGATTATCCCGCCCTTGCCGCTGGGTAACCGGAAGCCGGGCCCCCCCATTGAAGGACCGCCGCCGCCATCACTGCGTCTGTCTTCTACATTGTCACTTTCACGACGCCCTTGCCAGCGCATAACCACCTCGAACTATTCCATTTATAATAGCTATGATCGTAGGCGGTTAACGGCAAGATTACCATAGGAAACAAAGGTAAGACGCCAAAGGATGCAAACATCCTTTGGCAAGTGAGGGAGTTAGTCGAGCTTAACGCCTAAACGGTGAGCAACCGCTTCGTATGCTTCAATCAGGCCACCGAGGCTCTGACGGAAACGGTCTTTGTCCATTTTATCCAGGGTTTCTTTATCCCACAGGCGGCTACCGTCCGGTGAGAACTCATCGCCCAGCACCACTTCGCCTTTGAACAGACCAAACTCCAGCTTGAAATCGACGAGGATCAGGCCCGCGTCATCAAACAGTTTTTTCAGAACGTCGTTGGCTTTATAGGTCAGCTCCTGCATACGCGCCAGGTTCTCTTTGCTCACCCAGCCGAAGGTTTCGCAGTAAGATTCGTTGACCATCGGGTCGTGCATGGCATCGTTTTTCAGGAACAGATCGAACAGCGGTGGATTCAGTTCGATACCTTCTTCAATGCCGAGACGCTTCACCAGGGAGCCCGCCGCACGGTTACGAATAACGCACTCAACCGGAACCATATCCAGTTTTTTCACCAGACATTCCGTATCGGACAGCAACGCTTCCATCTGGGTCGGGATACCCGCTTCGGCCAGTTTGGTCATAATGAAGTGGTTGAACTTGTTGTTCACCATACCTTTACGATCGAACTGCTCAATGCGTGCGCCATCCCCTGCTGACGTATCATTGCGGAACTCGAGCACCAACAGATCCGGGTTTTCCGTGCTGTATACGGTCTTCGCTTTGCCACGATACAACTCAGCTTGCTTCTGCATCTTCATTACTCCTGGTGTGATGATTTGTGTTCAAAACTGGGGATATTATGCCACGCACACGTTTGCGTGGCACTAAAATAAAAAGGGCTGGATTCACCAGCCCTCGTATTTATTTGCTGAATGCTGCCTGGAAGACAGCGACCAGCGCATCGTTCTGCGACTGGGTCAGCGTGTGACCTTTTGGATCGATAAACTGCAGACTGCTGCGGTTATCAAGGTCACCTACCTGAATCTTGTAGTCACCGGAGGCAAGCTGAGGATCTTTCGCGCCCAGTTCCTGCCATGCGCTGTCGGAGAGCGGCTTATACGTTGCCGTCATGCTGCCGGTCGAACGCGTGCTGTCGGTCACTTTCATGCCTACTTTTTCCAGCGTCGCTGGCAGACGCTGCCAGGTCTGGTTAAACGGTGCACGCACCACCAGCATCGGCAGGCCGGTATCATCCGCACCACTTTGCACATCGAAGGTCGCGCCGTTGCGGCTCTGCGCTGCGTTGGCAGCATCGGTAGCGGTTTTATCCAGACCCGCGGCAATCACGTTCAGCATTTCGGTGCTGTAACGCTGCAGGGACGCGGCATCCGCAACCGGTTTACCCGCCTGTTCCAGGTTCAACAGCTTAACGTTAACCGCCTGCTGATAACCCTGTGGTTTTACGGAGACTTGATAACGACCGCGGTACTGCTGGTCTTCATCCAGACGGTTCCATTCGACCCAGTCTGTGGTTAAGGTCTGGCTGGCGTCATCGCGTTTATCGATGGTGTAGTTCTTCGACTGAATGACGCTGACAACCTGTGGCCACAGGGTGCTACCGCGCGCGCTCTCAACCATCAGAGACGCCGTATCACCGGTGAACTGGGTACGCGCCCCGTTGACCAGCGCCAGAGGCTGTGCTGGCGGACGAATATCAAGCGCTTTACCGACCAGGCCGCTGCCGTTGGTCACGGGAATATTATAATCGCCGTTCTGAATCGGCAGGATCATACCAGCCGGTGCGTGAAGTTCAGCAAGCGGGGTCGCATCCAGATAGGATTCATCACCGCTCACCTGGCGCTTGTAGCGCGAATCTGAACTACAGGCAGCGAGCAGCATAACAAGCGAAACACTCGCAACCTTCACCAGGCGCGACTTCTGTACTGAATAAGCCATCAAATCTCCCTAAACTCTACAGCAAACCGGCATGCTTCAGCGCCGCCCTGACGATGTCACGACCGTGGTCGGTAATCGGTGTCATTGGCAGACGCAGCGTGTCGGATGCTACAAGTCCCAACTCCTTACATGCCCATTTCACTGGGATCGGATTGGGTTCGACAAATAATTTATTGTGCAGCGGCATCAGACGCTGATTAATAACACGCGCTTCATCAAAGTGGCCGGCTGCGGCCAGTTTGCACATTTCAGCCATATCGCGCGCCGCAACGTTTGCCGTTACGGAGATCACGCCATGGCCACCGAGCTGCATAAAGTCCAGCGCGGTCGCATCATCACCACTCAACAGGATAAAGTCGTCTGAAACCAGCTCTTTGATCTGATGAACGCGGCTTAAGTTCCCTGTCGCCTCTTTAATACCGATAATATTTTTTACTTCCGAGAGACGACCAACGGTTTCCGGCAGCATATCGCAACCGGTACGGGACGGCACATTATACAGAATTTGTGGCAAGTCAGTATGTTCAGCGATGGCTTTGAAGTGCTGGAACAAACCTTCCTGAGTAGGACGGTTGTAATATGGGGTCACCGTCAGACAGCCAACGATGCCACTGTCGTTAAAACGTTTGGTCAGGCTGATAGCTTCTGCGGTTGCATTAGCCCCTGTCCCCGCGATGACCGGAATACGTCCGTCCGCCAGTTCCAGGGTC
Organism: Enterobacter asburiae; assembly: GCF_008080435.1. GTDB lineage: Bacteria > Pseudomonadota > Gammaproteobacteria > Enterobacterales > Enterobacteriaceae > Enterobacter > Enterobacter asburiae_C. The sequence continues at coordinate 445,742 of NZ_VRKN01000002.1, forward strand.
AGCATCACCACATCGCCGTGCTCGTCGTGGCTCAGCGTTGCGGATTCTCCGGTAGTCCCTACCGAAACGATCGCCGAGGTTCCATTGGCGACATGGTAATCAATGAGCTTCTTCATGCTTGACCGGCAGACATTACCTTTTTCATCCATCGGTGTAACAAGCGCGACAATACTTCCCGTGAACATGAGCCATCCTCTGTGCGAACAAGAGCCTCAATGTTACGTTTGGAACTGTAATAAAAGCAAGCGACCTGAGGCTCTCAGGCGGTTGTATGCATGTTTTTTTTATGCTTTCCTTAGGAAGACTTAACCATGCAAAGGAAGAACAGGTTTGACAACCTCATCACAACATTACCTGGTTATCACTGCGCTGGGTGCCGACAGGCCGGGTATCGTGAACACCATCACCCGCCACGTAAGCAGCTGCGGCTGTAATATCGAAGACAGCCGTCTGGCGATGCTTGGCGAAGAGTTCACATTTATTATGTTGCTTTCCGGGACATGGAACGCCATTACGTTGATTGAATCGACCCTGCCGCTGAAGGGGGCCGAACTGGATTTGCTGATTGTCATGAAGCGCACCACTGCGCGTCCGCGTCCGGCACTGCCTTCTACCGTCTGGGTGCAGGTTGAAGTACCTGATTCTCCGCATCTGATTGAGCGTTTCACGGCGCTTTTTGACAGCCATCAGATGAATATTGCCGAACTGGTTTCCCGTACGCAGACAAGCGATGACCAGGGTCTTCCGGTGCTGTTTATTCAAATTACCGCGCACAGCCCTGCTTCACAGGATGCGTCAAATATCGAGCAAGCGTTCAAAGCCCTCTGTACAGAATTAAACGCGCAGGGCAGTATAAGCGTCGTCAATTATTCGCAGCACGAACAGGATGGAGTTGAGTAATGAACCCACTGAAAGCCGGTGACATCGCACCGAAATTTAGCTTACCGGATCAAGACGGCGAGCAAGTAAATTTGACCGACTTCCAGGGACAGCGTGTTCTGGTCTATTTCTACCCGAAAGCCATGACCCCCGGCTGCACCGTACAGGCCTGCGGCTTACGCGACAACATGGACGAGTTGAAAAAAGTCGGCGTGGAAGTGCTGGGTATCAGCACGGATAAACCAGAAAAGCTGTCACGATTTGCTGAAAAAGAACTGCTGAACTTCACGCTACTTTCTGATGAAGACCATCAGGTGTGCGAGCAGTTCGGCGTCTGGGGCGAGAAGACGTTTATGGGTAAAACCTACGACGGCATTCACCGCATCAGCTTCCTGATTGACGCTGACGGTAAAGTTGAACATGTGTTTGACGACTTCAAAACCAGCAACCACCACGATGTGGTGTTGAACTGGCTGAAAGAAAGTGCCTGAAAGTGAGTGTCGGGTGGCGGCTTCGCCTTACCCGACCTACAAGGTAAATGCAAAACGGCAACCGGGTTGCCGTTTTTAGTGTTTACCCCCTCTCCCCGTGGGAGAGAGCCGGTGTGAGGGCATCAGCCCGCACAAAACCTACTTCTCTTCCACCGCCGGCACATCCGGCCACGCGTGGACCACGGCTTTAATCAGCGTTGCCAGCGGAATCGCAAAGAACACGCCCCAGAACCCCCACAGCCCGCCGAAAATCACCACGGATAAGATAATCACCAGCGGATGCAGGTTCACCGCTTCGGAGAACAGCACCGGTACCAGCAGGTTACCGTCCAGCCCCTGAATAATCAGGTACACCGCAAAGCAGCTCCAGAACTCCGTCCCCAGCCCAAACTGGAACAGCGCGACGCCAACAACCGGTATTGTCACCACAAACGCGCCGATGTACGGAATCAGGACCGACAGCCCCACCAGCACCGCCAGCAGCAGCGAGTAGTTCAGGCCGAAAATCAGGAAGCCAATCCAGGTGGCTACCCCCACGACAATCATCTCCAGCACCTTGCCGCGAATGTAGTTGGTGATCTGCTGGTTCATCTCTTCCCAGACCTGCCCTGCCAGCCCGCGGTTGCGCGGCAGAATACGGCGCACGGCGTTGAGCATCTGATCTTTATCTTTCACCAGGAAGAAGACCATCAGCGGCACGAGCACAAGGTAAACCGCCAGCGTCAGCAGTCCGACCAGCGAGGCCAGAGAGTACTTCACCACCGAATCGCCCATCGTCATGATGCGAGCGCGCATATTTTCGGCCATTGCATCAATAATCCCGGCATCCATCAGGGCCGGGTAACGGCGCGGCAGCGTGGCGGCAAAATCAGAAAGCTTGTTCAGCATGCCGGGCATATCGCGAATAAGGTAGATCCCCTGCTGCCAGGCTACCGGCATAACCACAAAGGCCATTAGCAGCAGGATGCCGACAAACAGTACCAGGACGATGCTGGTCGCCCAGCGACGGGAACAGCCGATGTGCTCCAGACGCACCGTTGGCCACTCCAGCAGGTACGCCAGCACAATCGCCACCAGCAGGGGCGCGAGCAGACCGCTGAAGAAGAACAGAATACCGAACCCGGCAACCAGAATAACCAACAAAGCAATGGCTTCCGGGTCGCTGAACCGACGCCGATACCACTGCATTAACATTTCGAGCATACAACCCTTCCCTGAATCGAATGGCGGGAGTGAGACGGTGAATTGTATCTAACTGTCACAAAAAAGACTTTCGCTTTTTGTATCCCGATTGCAATCCGCAAAAGCCTGAGGAATGGGATTTTCTTCATGCTCTAACACGGCTACACTCGCAGAGCAGCAGAGATGAACGATATGCCGGTTCATCGGTCAAATTAGCACATCCAACATACAGGACAGTGGTTATGTTCAGGCAGTTGAGAAAAACACTGGTTGCAACACTGATTGCCGCGCTGACGGTCGGTCAGGTGTTGCCCGCTTTTGCTGACTCGTCCGATACATTGCCGGACATGGGCACCACAGCAGGAAGCACGCTCTCTATTGGGCAAGAGATGCAAATGGGGGATTACTATGTTCGCCAGCTGCGCGGCAGCGCCCCGCTGATTAACGACCCTTTGCTGGTACAGTACATTAACGGGCTGGGGATGCGTCTGGTTTCGCACGCCGACTCGGTAAAAACGCCCTTCCATTTCTATTTAATCAATAATGACGAAATCAACGCCTTCGCCTTCTTTGGCGGCAACGTGGTGCTGCATTCGGCGTTATTCCGTTACTCTGACAACGAAAGCCAGCTGGCCTCGGTGATGGCGCACGAAATTTCGCACGTCACGCAGCGCCACCTGGCGCGTGCCATGGAAGACCAGAAACGTAACGCCCCCCTCACCTGGGTGGGCGCGCTGGGTTCTATTCTGCTGGCGATGGCCAGTCCGCAGGCCGGGATGGCAGCCCTGACCGGTACGCTGGCGGGAACGCGCCAGGGGATGATCAGCTTTACCCAGCAAAACGAACAGGAAGCGGACCGCATCGGGATTCAGGTGCTGCAGCGTTCGGGCTTTGACCCGCAGGCCATGCCGAGCTTCCTGGAAAAACTGCTCGATCAGGCGCGTTACTCTTCCCGTCCGCCGGAAATTCTGTTGACCCACCCGCTGCCAGAAAGCCGTCTGTCGGACGCGCGTAACCGTGCCAACCAGATGCGCCCGGTCGTGGTCCAGTCATCACAGGATTTCTACATGGCGAAAGTGAGAACGCTAGGGATGTACAATTCCGGGCGTAACCAGCTCACCAGCGACCTGCTGGATACCCTGGCGAAAGGCAACGTGCGTGAGAAAAACGCCGCGCAATATGGTCAGGCGCTCCAGGCGATGGAAGCCAGCAAATACGACGAGGCGCGTAAAGCGCTGCAACCGCTTCTGGCAGCCGACCCGAACAACCCGTGGTACCTCGATCTGTCGACGGATATCGATCTGGGGCAGAAGAAAACTGCCGATGCGATTAACCGCCTGAAAGGGGCGAAAGACGTCCGTACCAACCCGGTCTTGCAGCTTAACCTGGCGAACGCTTACTTACAGGGCGGTCAACCTGGCGAAGCGGCGACCATTCTGAACCGCTACACCTTTAATAATAAAGACGATCAAAACGGCTGGGATCTGCTCGCTCAGGCGGAAGCCCAGCTCGGCAACCGCGATCAGGAGCTGGCGGCGCGTGCCGAAGGTTTTGCCCTGGTGGGCCGCCTCGATCAGGCGATTTCCGCGCTCAGCAGCGCCAGCTCGCAGGTCAAACTCGGCAGCCTCCAGCAGGCCCGTTACGACGCGCGTATCGATCAGCTGCGCGGCCTGCAGCAGCGCTTTAAGCCGTACGAAAAGATGTAATAAAGGAGAATTAACGTCATGACAGACGCCGTAAAAATCTATCACAACCCTCGCTGCTCCAAGAGCCGCGATACCCTGAGCCTGCTGAAGTCTAACGGCGTTGAGCCGGAGGTGGTGCTGTACCTCGACACCCCACCGGACGCGCAAACCCTTCGCCAGCTGCTGCACATGCTGGGAATGGGCAGTGCAAGAGAGCTGATGCGCCAGAAAGAAGATCTGTATAAGTCGCTTAACCTGGATGACAGCCGTCTCACCGAGGCTGAACTGGTCCAGGCAATGGTTGAAAATCCAAAGCTGATTGAGCGCCCAATTGTGGTGGCGAACGGCCAGGCGCGCATTGGACGTCCGCCGGAAGACGTGCTCGAGATCCTCTAGTCCTTATGCCGCAGCGCTTCCAGAAAGGCCTGCGGCGTACTCTCTCCCAACTTTTTCTGCGCTTTGCCCCGGTTGTAAAATTCGCACAGCTGGATCAACAGCTCCCCTGCCGGTTCACTGTTCAGACGTGGAATGATTTCACATAGCGGCAGAGCAACCTGAACGGCGCGGTATTGCCGTGGATGCACTGTCACGGTGACATTGCATGCCCTTAGCTTCACCTCTAAACCAAAAGTCTCAACAGATTGAATATCAGCCGGACAGGCTTCCAGCGCGTCGTTCGCCCAGTGGGCCAGCAGCTGTGGAGAAATGCCCGCGTACAGCCGGGCGTAGCACCAGCCGCTCACGGGTTCACGCGCCCAGAGCAGATGCTGTTCCCCGCCATCGTCCATATGCAGAGACAGAGGCTGATGATGTAACAGGAGTTTTTGCGGCACGATGCCTGCTTTCAGCGCCTTTTTCCCCTGTAACGTCGCACCCTTCTGCTTTACCGAAGCCGGTTTGAGGTAGCGGTTCAGGGTCGCGCGGGATACGGCGATCCCGAGTCCGTTATTGACCATCTGCAGCAGTTCGTCCAGCGGCGCGCCCGTGATATCCCGCAGGGCATTGACCAGCGCAACCTGATCCTGTCTCAATGCTTTGTGTATCACTTTTGGCGTCGTATGGTTATCCGAAACCTGCTCGCGGTTGCGCCAGCGCCTGACGGTAGTGACCGAAATACCCAGCTCAGTGGCCAGCTCCCTGTCGCTTTTATCTGACTGCTGAAGATAGCGACGGATGCGCGGCGTGGTGGTGGCATTAGCATGCAGTTTAATTTCCATCGCAGGATCCTCAGAACCAATCTTATGAGATTTATACTACACCAGCGATTGCTTTGTGACCGATTTCACCTTTCGCTCGCCACGCTTCACTGATAATCCCAGACATAACACAAACAACACCCCTCAATCTTGTACGGAGTTCACAATGAACAATGTTCTGGGATTTCTTGAAGCAAAACTGATGCCGCTGGCGGCCAAAACGGCCCAGCAGCGTCATCTCGGGGCCATTCGCGGCGCCTACGTATCCTTTATGCCGTTTATCATCGTCGGCTCTATTCTGCTGGTGATCTCGTCGTTCCCGAATCAAGCCTATCAGCAATTTATGTCTCAGGCCTTTGGTGAGAGCTGGAGCGCCATTATTGAAATCCCGTTCAACGCGGTGTTCTCCACCATGTCGCTGTTCATCAGCTTCCTGGTCGCCTTCCGCCTGGCGGAACACTATGGCGAGGATCGCATCTCCTGCGGCATCCTGGCGCTGGTCGCCTTTCTCATCCTGACGCCCTTTATCAAAGTGGCGGAAAACGGCGGTATCACCGTCATTCCGGTGGAGTGGATTGGCAGCAAAGGGCTGTTCGTGGCGATGATTGGTTCTCTGCTGTGGACGGAGCTGTTCTGCTGGCTGAAGCGCAAAAAACTGGTGATCAAAATGCCGGATGGCGTGCCGCCTGCGGTGCAGGAGTCGTTCGCCGCGCTGATCCCGGCCCTGCTGGTGATGATTCTGGTGCTGGGTATCCGCATCGTGTTTGAAAACACCCACTACAACACCATCCACCAGTTTATTTACGAAGTGGTTGCCACGCCGGTGCGCCACTACGGCACCTCTTACTTTGGCGCGCTGATGACGGTGTTCAGCATCACCATTCTGTGGTCAGTTGGCATTAACTCTGGCTCGATGATCAACGGCATCATTCGCCCGCTGTGGATGGAAAACCAGACCGACAACATCGCTGCGATTCAGGCAGGCTCGACGCCGCCACACATTATCACCGAACAGTTTTTTGACATGATCTGGATGGGCGGCGCGGGAGCCACGCTGTCGCTGGTAATTGCGATGCTGATTTTCGCCCGCAGCAAAAACATGCGTGAAGTGGCGCGCCTCGGCGCCGGGGCATCGGTGTTTAACATCAACGAACCGATCCTGTTTGGCCTGCCGGTGATCATGAACCCGATCATGCTTATCCCGTTCAACCTGGTGCCGCTGGTGCTGGTCACCGTGCAGTATGCGGCGATGAAGATTGGCGCGGTAGCCGTCACCACCGGGGTGTTTATTCCCTGGACGCTGCCGCCCGTTATCAGCGGTTTTATCGTCACCGGGCATCTGAGCGGCAGCGTGATGCAGCTTATCAACCTGCTGATTGGCGCCATGCTGTATCTGCCTTTTATGCGTATCGTGGACAAACAGTACCGCGCGGCGGAAATGGCCACGGTTACGCAAACCGACACCACCCTTGCAAAACAGGAGTAAAGCATGTGGGGAATTATCGCGACCTGGCGAATGGCGCTGGAAGGCGTCACGGAGTCTGCATCTGCGCTGGCTGCGGGTAAACAGGTCTCCGCGGCGGTGGTGGATGCCGTCGCCGCCGTCGAAGACTTTCCGTTTTATAAATCCGTCGGCTACGGCGGGCTGCCCACCGAAAATGGTGAGGTGGAGCTTGACGCCGCCTACATGGACGGCGATACGCTGGCGTTCGGCGCCGTGGGCAATCTGGTGGATATCGCCAACCCGGTGCGCGTGGCGCACGCGTTAAGCCGCCAGCGCTACAACAGCCTGCTGGTCGGTCAGGGCGCGCGGGAATGGGCGCTGAGCCAGGGCTTCGCCGACAAAACCATGCTCACTGACCGCGCCATGCAGCACTACCGCAAACGCTGCCGGGAGACGCTGGATAAGGGCTTAAGCCCTTACGACGGACATGACACCGTCGGCATTATCGGCCTCGATAAACAGGGCTCAATGAGCGTCGCGACCTCCACCAGCGGCCTGTTCATGAAAAAACGCGGTCGACTCGGCGATTCACCGATTATCGGTTCCGGCTTTTACTGTGACAGCGAAACCGGCGCCGCCACCGCCACGGGCGTCGGTGAAGATCTGATGAAAGGCTGTACCAGCTACGAAATCGTCCGCCGCATGGCGCAGGGTATGACGCCTCAGCAGGCGGCAGATTCGGTGGTGTTCGAACTGGAAGACAAACTGATGTCACGCTTTGGCCGCGTGGGCGATCTCTCCGTGGTGTGCATGAACAACAGGGGCGAATTTGGTGCCGCCACCAACATTAAAACCTTCTCGTTCGTGGTGGCGACGGCTCGCCAGCCCCTCACCGTTTTTCGTACCGAGCGACTGCGGGAGAAAACGCATTATCACGCGGTAGACGATGAGTGGATGCAGGCCTATGCCGCGCGGATCCGCGCGCCGATTGAGGAGTCATGATGATTACGTATCAGTTTATCACCGCGCTTTCTGACGCGGCTCCGCAAAGCCATTTGATTGCCTCCGCCTCCTGTACGCATTTGCCCGAAACGGCGCTTGTCGCGGAAATGCGCGAGTCTGCCAGCATCGCTGACACCCGCTTTGGCTGCTCCCCGTTTGCCCGGATCACCCTGCTGCCCGATGCGCTCTGGCAGGATAGCCTGACCGAAGGGTTACTCACGGCACTGCGTCCGCTGCTCGCCTCACCCGTCAGCCCCGAGCTGATACTGGACGTTACTGACATCGACGATGTGGTGCTGGCACAGGTGCTGCGTTTTCTCTTTAATCAGGCGCACAGGCTAAGCGATTTGCAGTTGAAGAAAACCAGTGACAGCGTCCGTCTTGAGCGCATCACCGCGCTCTGTTTACCCGAACAGCAGGACCGACTGGCGGTTATTTTCCGCCAGCAGCAGGCCATCGCCCACGGCATGGTCGCCGCACGACGTCTGGCGGATATCCCGTCCGACCGCTGCACGCCGCAGTTTGTGGTGGAAGAGGCGCAAAGGCTCTGTGCCAACTTTCCTGCCCTTCGGTGCGAAGTACTGAATGAAAAGGCTATTGTTGAGCACGGTCTGGGGCTACTGCACGCCGTTGGCAAAGGGGCGACCTGTCCGCCACGTCTGCTGGCGATTCATTATGATGGTGCCAAAGACGAACCGGTGCGCTGCTATGTGGGAAAAGGCATTACCTTCGATACCGGCGGCCTGTGGCTGAAGGAAGGCGCGGGCATGTACACCATGAAATACGACATGTGCGGTGCAGCTAACGTGCTGGGCCTGATGTTGACCGTTGCAGAGCTGGCGCTGCCCGTACGCATTATGGGCGTGCTGGCGCTGGCTGAAAACGCCATAGGTCCCGACGCCATGCAGCCCGGCACGGTGGCGACAGCCTGCAACGGCACCACCGTTGAAATCAATAACACCGATGCCGAAGGCCGACTGGTGCTGGCGGACGCTATCGCCTGGGCCAGTCAACAGCATCCGCAGGCGCGCTATATCATTGATATGGCGACCTTAACCGGTGCGGTGGTGAAGGCGCTGGGGTATGAGCTGAGCGGGCTGATGACGCAGGATGAGCCGCTACGTCAGGCGCTGACCCAGGCGGGTAAGCAGAGTGGCGATGAAGTGTGGTCCCTGCCGCTGGATGCGCGGCTAAAAAAACAGACCGACAGCGCGATTGCCGATCTGTGCAACACGCCGACCAACAATGCGGCGATCAGCGCCTCGGCGGCGTGGCTGCTGCATCACTTCTGCCCGCCAGCCATTCCGTGGGCGCATCTGGACATTAGCGGTACGGCGCTGTGGCGAGAAAACGGACGGAGCGTGGCGTCGGGAAGACCGATTCCATTGCTGGTTGAGCACCTGCTGGGGGATCTTTAGCCGGGTGGCGGCTGCGCCTTACCCGGCCTGGAAAGTGCGGCAGGTTTTCGTAGGCCCGGTAAGGCGTAGCCGCCACCGGGCAAAAAACTCAAAGCTTGAGAATATCTTTCACAAACGGAATGGTCAGCTTACGCTGGGCGGTAATAGAGGCGCGATCGAGCTGATCGAGCGTGTCAAACAGGGTGCGCATTTCGCGATCCAGTCGTTTAAGCAGGAAGCGACCCACGTCCTCCGGCAGCTCAAACCCGCGCTGCTTTGCGCGCAGCTGTAACGCCTGAAGCTTATCTTCATCCGACAGCGGCTGAAGCTTGTAGATTTGTCCCCAGTCCAGACGAGACGCCAGATCCGGCAGCCCCAGATTGAGCTGGCGAGGCGGACGATCGCCGGTGATCAGCAGCCGGGTTTTACCCGATTCCAGAATGCGGTTGTAGAGGTTGAAGATCGCCATTTCCCACGGCTCATCACCCGCCACGCATTCGATATTATCGATGCAGACCAGCGAGAGATGTTCCATTCCCTCAAGCACCTCAGGCACAAACCAGGTACGTTTATCCAGCGGCACGTAGCCTACCGCATCACCGCGCGCCGAAAGCTCCGCGCAGGCGGCATGCAGCAGGTGGCTGCGCCCCGCGCCTTCGCGTGACCAGATATAGATGTATCCGCTGTGTTCCTGGCGCAGCACGTTTTGCAGTGCAGCCAGTAAAGAGGGGTTATCACCCGGCCAGAAACTCGCGAAAGTTTCGTCGTCAGGGAGATAAAGTGGCAGAGAGAGCTGTGCCGGTCCGTTCAGAAGTACCTCAACCAGATCTTACATAAAATCGGAACGGAGTTTAGCACGGAACCTGCAAGGAGAGAACCGGGCGATCCCTCGCCCGTTAATACGATCAATGTGACGCTTTTTCGCTATCGTCCGCGTCCAGAATTTCTTCTTCCGGGCGGATCACCGAGATCAGCTTGAAGATCAGGCTCAGGCCCACGCCGACGATGGTCGCCAGCGCCATGCCTTTCAGCTCGGCCGCGCCGATGTGCACCTTCGCGCCGCTCACGCCGATAATCAGGATCACCGAGGTCAGGATCAGGTTCTGCGCTTTGCTGTAATCCACTTTGGATTCAATCAGCACACGAATACCGGAGGCACCGATCACGCCGTATAGCAGCAGCGAAACGCCGCCCATCACCGGCACCGGAATGATCTGAATCGCTGCCGCCAGCTTGCCGACGCAGGAGAGCAGAATGGCGATGATCGCCGCGCCGCCGATAACCCAGGTACTGTAGACGCGAGTAATCGCCATCACGCCGATGTTCTCACCGTAGGTGGTGTTTGGCGTGGAGCCAAAGAAACCGGAGATGATAGTGGAGAAACCGTTCGCAAACATGGAACGGTGCAGCCCCGGGTCGCGGATTAAATCGCGCTTAACGATGTTCGCCGTCACCACCAGGTGGCCAACGTGCTCCGCAATCACCACCAGCGCCGCAGGCAGAATGGTGAAGATAGCAAACCATTCAAAGCGTGGCGTATAGAAGGTTGGCAGGGCGAACCAGTGCGCCTGAGCAATTGGGGTGGTGTCCACCACGCCCATCACGAAGGAGAGCGCATAACCCGCCAGCACGCCGATCAGGATCGGGATAATCGCCATGAAACCACGAAACAGCACGGAGCCAAATACCGTCACGCCCAGCGTTACCAGCGAGATGATGATGGTTTTGGAATCCGGTGACTGGCCGTCAGCAGGCAGCAGACCGGCCATATTCGCCGCGACGCCCGCCAGCTCCAGACCGATGACGGCAACGATGGCGCCCATCGCCGCAGGGGGGAACATCACGTCCAGCCAGCCGGTACCGGCTTTCTTCACAATGAAGGACACCACGCAGAACAGGACGCCACACATGATAAAGCCGCCCAGCGCGACTTCATAACCCAGCGGCAGCAACAATAACACCGGCGAGATAAAGGCAAAGCTTGACCCGAGATACGCCGGGATTTTGCCTTTACAGATAAAGAGGTACAGCAGCGTACCAATGCCGTTGAACAGCAGCACGGTGGCCGGGTTAATGTGGAACAGGATTGGCACCAGCACGGTTGCGCCAAACATGGCGAACAGGTGCTGCAAACTAAGCGGGATAGTCTGTAAAAGCGGCGGTCTTTCACTCACCCCGATAGCACGGCGCGTCATAGTGTTTTCCTCTGAGATGGTTAGTTATGTGTGTTTTATTCAAAAAAAAGCCGACTATCAAAGTCGGCTTATTTATCGTTATTCGATTATTTCGTACCAAAGATCTTATCGCCGGCATCGCCGAGCCCCGGGATAATGTACCCGTGCTCGTTCAGGCCCTGGTCGATAGAGGCGGTATACAGCTCAACGTCCGGGTGCGCTTTTTCCAGCGCCGCGATCCCTTCCGGAGCGGCAACCAGTACCAGTACCTTAATGCTGTTACAGCCCGCGTTTTTCAGCAGGTCGATGGTCGCGATCATAGAACCACCGGTTGCCAGCATTGGGTCAACCACCAGCGCCATACGCTCGTCGATGTTAGATACCAGCTTCTGGAAGTAAGGAACCGGCTCAAGGGTTTCTTCGTTACGGTAGATCCCGACCACGCTGATACGCGCGCTTGGCACGTGCTCCAGCACGCCTTCCATCATGCCGAGACCGGCACGCAGGATTGGCACCACGGTAATTTTCTTACCCTTGATCTGCTCAACCTGCACCGGGCCGTTCCAGCCTTCGATGGTGACTTTTTCTGTTTCCAGATCAGAGGTCGCTTCGTAGGTCAGCAGGCTGCCGACTTCAGATGCCAGTTCGCGAAAACGCTTCGTGCTGATGTCATGCTCACGCATCAGGCCCAACTTGTGTTTAACGAGTGGGTGTTTCACTTCCACAATCTTCATTCTCTTTCTCCTCTGAGGTGGCATCCGCAAAAAAATCGCGGGATTATACCGCTTTTTTCGGATTAGGCCATACCCATGTTGCTTGACAGGGATCAAGCAAAGACAAAAAACCGGAGATATGTCTCCGGTTTGAGTGCGAGGTTCTGCCCGGTGGCGCTACGCTTACGCGGGCCTACGTGTATTGTAGGTCGGGTAAGCGTTAGCGCCACCCGACAATTACAGATTATCGCCGTTGCTGGCAATGACCTGCTTATACCAGTCGAATGATTTCTTCTTACTGCGGTTCAGCGTGCCGTTCCCTTCATTATCTTTATCGACAAAGATAAAGCCGTAGCGTTTTTTCATTTCGCCCGTACCGGCAGACACCAGATCGATACAGCCCCACGGGGTATAGCCCATCAGGTCTACGCCGTCTTCCACCACCGCTTTTTTCATCTCGCGAATGTGGGCGGCCAGGTAGTCAATGCGGTACTGGTCGTTCACCGTGCCGTCGCTCTCCTGCACGTCGATCGCGCCAAAGCCGTTCTCAACGATAAACAGCGGCAGCTGGTAGTGATCCCAGAACCAGTTGAGGGAATAGCGCAGCCCGACCGGGTCAATCTGCCAGCCCCAGTCGGATTTCTGCACGTACGGGTTAGAAACCAGGCTCTTGCTCTCGTCGTAATCCAGCTGCGGGTTATCCGCCGTCGCTTTGGTGGCGAAGGACATATAGTAGCTGAACCCGATGTAGTCCACGCAGCCCTGCGTCAGCGCCGCTTTATCTTCTTCGGTAATGTCCAGCTTAAACCCGCGACGTTCGAAATAGTTGAGCAGATGCTGCGGGTACTTACCGCGCACGTGCACGTCGGTGAACCAGTAGCGACGGTGCATGGCGTTCATCGCCATCATCATATCGTCCGGCGCGCAGGTCAGCGGATAGATAGGACACATGGCAATCATGCAGCCGATCTGCAGCGACGGGTTAATCTCGCGCCCGGCCTTCACCGCCAGGGCGCTGGCCACCAGCTCATAGTGTGCCGCCTGGAACATCACCGGCTCACGGTCTTCACCCGGCGCGTACTTCAGCCCGGAGTTGGTGAACGGCGCAAAGTCTTCGTGGAAGTTGGCCTGGTTGTTGATCTCGTTGAAGGTCATCCAGTACTTCACTTTATGCTGGTAGCGCTGGAAAACCACTTTTGCGAAACGAACGAAGAAGTCGATCAGCTTACGGTTGCGCCAGCCGCCGTATTCCGTGACCAGATGGAAAGGCATTTCGAAGTGAGACAGGGTGATAACCGGTTCGATGCCATACTTCAGGCACTCGTCGAACAGATCGTCATAGAATTTCAGGCCAGCCTCGTTAGGCTCGCGCTCGTCTCCTTTCGGGAAGATCCGCGTCCAGGCAATAGAGGTGCGGAAGCATTTGAACCCCATCTCGGCAAAGAGTTTAATGTCTTCTTTATAGCGATGGTAGAAATCGATGGCTTCATGGTTAGGGTAATTTTTCCCTTCCAGCACGCCGTTGGTGATTTCACGCGGCACGCCGTGCGCGCCCGCGGTCATGACATCGGCCACGCTTACGCCCTTGCCGCCCTCTTTCCAGCCGCCTTCCAGCTGGTGCGCCGCAACGGCCCCACCCCACAGAAAATCTGCTTTAAATCCTGACATTCGCTTTCCCTCATTCTGCGTTATTTTCTGCAAAAACAATTACAGAAACCGGTTTCAGTCCGATGATGTGCAAAGGGAATAACCGTTGCAAGCAGTTCTCAGAAACCGGTTTCATTTTCGTGAACAGAGTCAAGTTTGGCTGCATTCACGAGGTACACAGAAAAAAAGATCCCCACGTCCAGAATAGGCTCGCAAACGTTTGCCTGGACTGTTAGAATTGCGCCGATTTTTCTTACTAGCTATGCAATCGCGTGGGGATTTAAGCCGTGACCAACAAAACTTCTCTCAGCTACAAAGATGCCGGTGTTGATATTGACGCAGGTAATGCGCTGGTTGACCGAATCAAAGGTGTGGTGAAAAAAACCCGCCGCCCGGAAGTGATGGGTGGTCTGGGTGGATTCGGCGCACTGTGCGCGCTGCCGCAAAAATATCGTGAACCTGTTCTGGTCTCGGGAACTGACGGTGTAGGCACTAAACTGCGCCTGGCGATGGATTTAAAACGTCATGACACGATCGGTATCGATCTGGTCGCGATGTGCGTGAATGACCTGGTGGTTCAGGGTGCAGAGCCGCTGTTCTTCCTCGATTACTACGCGACCGGCAAACTGGACGTGGATACCGCTGCCAGCGTGATTAACGGTATCGCCGAAGGGTGTCTGCAGTCTGGCTGTGCGCTGGTCGGTGGTGAAACCGCGGAAATGCCGGGCATGTATCACGGCGAAGATTATGACGTCGCGGGCTTCTGCGTCGGCGTAGTAGAAAAATCAGAAATTATCGACGGCAGCAAAGTGGCCGATGGCGATGTGCTGATCGCGCTGGCCTCCAGCGGCCCGCACTCTAACGGCTACTCCCTGGTGCGTAAAATCCTCGAAGTGAGCGGTTGCGACCCACAGACCACCGAGCTTGACGGTAAACCGCTGGCTGACCATCTGCTGGCGCCGACCCGTATCTACGTGAAAAACGTGCTTGAGCTTATCGAGAACGTCGACGTTCACGCTATCGCTCACCTGACCGGCGGCGGCTTCTGGGAAAACATCCCGCGCGTCCTGCCGGATAACACCCAGGCGGTGATCGACGAATCCTCATGGCAATGGCCAGCCGTCTTTAACTGGCTGCAGACCGCTGGCAACGTGAGCTCTCACGAAATGTACCGCACCTTTAACTGCGGCGTGGGCATGGTTATCGCTCTGCCGGCAAGCGAAGCGGATAAAGCGGTTAAGCTGCTGACAGAGAAAGGTGAAAACGCGTGGAAAATCGGTACGATTAAAGCTTCCGATTCCGAACAGCGTGTGGTCATTGAATGAAAAACATCGTGGTGCTCATTTCCGGCAACGGAAGCAATTTGCAGGCGATCATAGACGCCTGCAAACAGAAGAAAATCAATGGCACCATTCGGGCAGTTTTCAGCAACAAGGCCGACGCGTTCGGCCTTGAGCGCGCGCGGGAAGCGAACATTCCTGCGCACGCGCTGGAAGCCAGCCAGTTCGCCGGGCGTGAAGCCTTTGACCGCGAGCTGGTTCAGGAGATTGATGCCTACGCACCGGACGTGGTCGTGCTGGCGGGCTATATGCGTATCCTGAGCCCGGCTTTTGTAGAACACTTCGCCGGACGTCTGCTGAATATTCACCCTTCCCTGCTGCCGAAATATCCCGGCCTGCACACCCATCGTCAGGTTCTGGAAAACGGCGATGAGGAGCACGGCACCTCCGTGCATTTCGTTACCGACGAGCTGGACGGCGGTCCGGTGATCCTGCAGGCCAAAGTTCCGGTCTTTGACGGCGATAGCGAAGAAGACGTGACCGAACGCGTGCAGACCCAGGAACACGCCATTTACCCGCTGGTAGTCAGCTGGTTTGTCGACGGGCGTCTGGCGATGCGCGACGGTGCAGCCTGGCTGGACGGCGTGAAGTTACCCCCGCAGGGTTATGCAGCTGAAGAGTAGTCTGTTTGAATTGCCCGGCGGCGCTTCGCTTGCACGGGCCTACAATCTTTTGTAGGTCGGGTTAGCGCAGCGCCACCCGACACGCCCTTCTCCAACCTTCTAAAATCCCCAACAAAAAAAATAACTGTCATACTTTTCTGGCACTGTTGGACATATCGTGGAAATGCTCGCCATAATAAGGACGAGACGGATTTACCACGTCCTGTGATTGAACTGGAGTGTGAGCTGTAATGGGTCAGGAAAAGTTATATATCGAGAAAGAGCTAAGCTGGTTAGCATTCAACGAACGTGTTCTCCAGGAAGCGGCTGACAAAAGTAACCCGCTGATTGAGCGCATGCGTTTTTTGGGCATTTATTCCAACAACCTGGATGAGTTCTACAAGGTTCGCTTTGCCGAGCTGAAAAGACGCATCATCATCAGTGAAGAACAGGGCTTAAACTCGCACTCGCGGCATCTGCTGGGTAAAATCCAGTCCCGCGTGCTGAAAGCCGATCAGGAATTTGACGGCCTGTATAACGAACTGCTGCTGGAGATGGCGCGCAATCAAATCTTCCTGATTAACGAACGCCAGCTTTCCGTTAACCAACAAAACTGGCTGCGCCACTACTTCAAACACTATCTGCGCCAGCACATTACCCCGATTCTGATCAACCGCGAAACCGATCTGGTGCAGTTCCTGAAAGATGACTACACCTACCTGGCGGTGGAAATTATTCGCGGTGAATCCATCCGTTACGCGCTGCTGGAGATCCCGTCCGACAAGGTGCCGCGCTTTGTGAACCTGCCGCCGGAAACCCCGCGCAGACGCAAGCCGATGATCCTGCTGGATAACATCCTGCGCTACTGTCTGGACGACATCTTCAAAGGCTTCTTCGATTACGATGCGTTAAACGCCTACTCGATGAAGATGACCCGTGACGCCGAATATGACCTGGTGCACGAGATGGAAGCCAGCCTGATGGAACTGATGTCATCCAGCCTGAAACAGCGTCTGACGGCCGAGCCGGTGCGCTTTGTTTATCAGCGCGATATGCCGGACGCCATGGTGGAGATGCTGCGCGAGAAACTGACCATTTCGCGCTATGATTCCATCGTGCCGGGTGGTCGTTACCACAACTTTAAAGACTTTATTGGCTTCCCGAATGTCGGCAAGGCCAATCTGGTGAACAAGCCGCTGCCGCGTTTGCGCCATCTGTGGTTCGATAAATTCCGCAACGGGTTCGACGCCATCCGCGAACGCGATGTCCTGCTCTACTATCCGTATCACACGTTTGAGCACGTGCTGGAACTGCTGCGTCAGGCCTCGTTCGACCCGAACGTGCTGGCGATCAAAATCAACATCTACCGCGTGGCAAAAGATTCCCGCATCATCGACGCGATGATCCATGCGGCGCACAACGCCAAAAAAGTCACCGTGGTAGTTGAGCTGCAGGCGCGCTTCGACGAAGAGGCGAACATTCACTGGGCGCGCCGTCTGACGGAAGCCGGCGTGCACGTGATCTTCTCCGCGCCGGGGCTGAAAATTCACGCCAAGCTGTTCCTCATCTCCCGTAAAGAGGGCGACGATGTGGTACGTTATGCCCACATCGGTACCGGGAACTTTAACGAGAAAACCGCGCGAATTTATACCGACTACTCGCTCTTAACCGCTGATGCCCGCATCACTAACGAGGTGCGCCGCGTGTTTAACTTTATTGAGAACCCGTACCGTCCGGTGAGCTTCGATTACCTGCTGGTGTCGCCACAGAACTCTCGCCGTCTGCTGTACGATATGATCGATAAAGAGATCGCCAATGCCCAGAAAGGGCTGTCGTCCGGCATCACGCTGAAGCTTAACAACCTTGTCGACAAAGGGCTGGTGGACAGGCTGTATGCGGCGTCCAGCTCCGGCGTGCCGGTTAGTCTGCTGATCCGCGGCATGTGCTCGCTGATCCCGGAACTGGAAGGCATCAGCGACAATATTCGCGTGATCAGCATTGTTGACCGTTACCTGGAACACGATCGGATCTATATTTTTGATAATGCGGGTGATAAACAGGTCTATCTCTCTTCGGCAGACTGGATGACGCGCAATATTGACTACCGAATTGAAGTCGCGGCACCGCTGCTGGATCCGCGTCTGAAGCAGCAGATCCTCGACATCATCGAGATTCTGTTCAGCGATACCGTGAAAGCACGCTATATCGACAAAGAACTCAGTAACCGCTATGTACCGCGCGGCAACCGCCGTAAAGTGCGGTCGCAACTGGCGATTTACGACTATATCAAATCACTCGAGCAACCCGATTAACCTATGCCGATAAATGATAAGACCCCACGCCCGCAGGAATTCGCCGCGGTCGATCTTGGCTCTAACAGTTTCCACATGGTCATCGCCCGTGAGGTGGATGGCGCGCTGCAGATCATCGGTCGTCTGAAGCAGCGCGTACACCTGGCGGATGGCCTGGATGAACGCAGCATGCTCAGCGAAGAGGCAATGGAGCGTGGGTTAAACTGCCTGTCGCTGTTTGCTGAACGCCTGCAGGGCTTCTCGCCCTCCAGCGTGTGCATCGTGGGCACCCACACCCTGCGCCAGGCCCTGAACGCCCCGGAGTTCCTCAAGCGCGCCGAAAAAGTGATCCCCTACCCGATTGAGATCATCTCCGGCAACGAGGAAGCGCGTCTGATTTTCATGGGCGTAGAGCACACCCAGCCGGAAAAAGGGCGCAAGCTGGTTATCGATATCGGCGGCGGCTCAACGGAGCTGGTGATCGGCGAAGACTTTGAGCCGCGCCTGGTGGAAAGCCGCCGTATGGGCTGCGTCAGCTTCGCGCAGATGTATTTCCCGGGCGGCACCATCACCCGCGAGAACTTCCAGCGTGCGCGTATGGCGGCCGTCCAGAAGCTGGAAAACCTGGCCTGGCAGTACCGTATCCAGGGCTGGAACGTGGCGCTGGGCGCATCCGGCTCGATTAAAGCCGCGCATGAAGTGCTGCTGGCGATGGGTGAAAAAGACGGCTTTATCACCCCCGAACGCCTGACATTGCTGACTGAAGAGGTGCTGAAGCATAAAAGTTTTGACGCCTTAAGCCTGCCGGGTCTTTCCGACGAGCGGAAAGCGGTATTCGTACCGGGGCTGGCCATTCTCTGCGGCGTGTTTGATGCCCTCGCCATTAAAGAGCTGCGTCTTTCAGACGGCGCGCTGCGTGAAGGCGTGCTGTATGAGATGGAAGGCCGCTTCCGCCATCAGGATATTCGCAGCCGCACCGCGCAAAGCCTGGCCAACCAGTACAATATCGACCGTGAACAGGCGAAACGCGTGCTGGAAACCACGGTGCAGATGTACGAACAGTGGGAAGAACAGAATCCGAAGCTTGCGCACCCGCAGCTTGCCGCGCTGTTGAAATGGGCCGCGATGCTGCACGAGGTGGGGCTGAACATCAACCACAGCGGAATGCATCGCCACTCGGCCTACATTCTGCAAAACAGCGATCTGCCTGGCTTCAACCAGGAGCAGCAAACCATGATGGCGACCCTGGTGCGTTATCACCGCAAAGCCATCAAGCTCGACGACCTGCCGCGCTTCACGCTGTTCAAGAAAAAACAGTTCCTGCCGCTTATTCAGCTGCTGCGTCTGGGCGTGCTGCTCAATAACCAGCGTCAGGCTACCACCACGCCGCCCACGCTGAAGCTGAAAACCGACGACCATCACTGGACGCTGAGCTTTCCGCACGACTGGTTCAGCCAGAACGCGCTGGTCCTGCTGGACCTGGAAAAAGAGCAGCAGTACTGGGAAGCGGTCACCGGCTGGCTGCTCAAAATCGAAGAAGAGAGCGCCGACGTCGCCGCGTAATGGTTCAGGCGTCCGCGGAGGACGCCTCAGCTTCCAGCAGTGACTCAAGCGGTGCCGGCCTGCCAATCAGATAGCCCTGCACATAATCGATGCCTAGCGCGTGAACCGCGCTACGTATCTCTTCCGTCTCGACGTACTCAGCCACCACCAGCATCTTCTTCATGCGCGCCAGATGGCAGATAGACGCCACGATCTGATAATCCAGGCTGTTGTTGACGATATTGCGGATAAAGCTGCCGTCAATCTTGAGAATGTCGGCATCCACGCTTTTCAGCCGCGCATAGCTCGCATACCCGGTTCCAAAATCATCAATCGCAATACGTACCCCCATTTTCTGCAGCTGCTGGAGAATATGTAGCGCCTGCTCCCTGCTGCCGAAAGTGCTGCACTCCGTCACCTCAAAAATCAGCTGCCACGGCTCAATGGCGTATTTCGTCAGCAGGCGACTCACCTCAAGCGGGAACTGCACCCGACACACGGTCGACGGGGCCAGATTAATGGCAAAGCGCTGGCCGGGCAGTCTTTCACGATGCGCTGCGAGGAAGCGCAGGGTATGCTCCAGCACCCACAAATCCACCCGCGAGGACAGACCAAACTCCTGGGCGACGGGCAGGAATTGGTCGGGGGAGATCAATAGCCCGTTGATATCCGGCATCCGCAGCAGGACTTCGTGATAGCGATCGCCACGCAGGCCGCGAACGGGTTGAACCAGCAGGGTGAATTCGTCGTTCTCGAGCGCCTTTTGCAGGCGGCTCATCATCGCGACTTTATCCTTCAGGTTGCGCTGCAAATGGACCGCACCACGCTGCTGAAGATTTTCCGGATGGTTGGAGGAGAGCGACAGATCGGCAACCACCCCCAGTTCACCCAGCACCAGATAAAGATGGTTAACCGGGGACCGGACATAGCAATAGCTCACGCCAACCTGAGGCTGCAGCGGCATACCGTCCCAGACAAAGCGGAACTGTTTGATATGCTCGTCCAGGGTTTCAATCCGCTGCTGGTGTGATTCCGCGTTGAGCCGTACCGCCATGTCATACCCGGTCAGGTGATAGACCTGCTCATTGGGCTGGAGCGTGCCATTAACCCACTGCGCCAGCTGCTGTTTGTACTGAATGCGCAGCAACACGCCGTAATTTCGGCCCAGAATTTCCAGTTCCGGAATGCGCAGCAGGCAGAGCGCCGACCACGGGCTTTTCGCCAGATCGCGCGACAGCGCACGCAGGTTAGGCATATGGACGACCGGGTCGAGTAGCGCCAGCCTGCGGGAGCGTTTGTTCACCGCGCGCTGGCGAGTCGCCAGCATCGACATATAAATCACCACAAACGAGAAGACCAGGTAACTGGAAGAGGTGATCGCCAGCTGAATGTCATATCCCGGGTTCACCGGTATATAGCGGTAAAAATAGTGAATAGACACCAGCAGTACCGGTATCCAGATCAGCGACACCAGCTTATAGCCAAAACGCATCGCGCCCCAGAGCATCACCGGCATCAGCAGCGACAGGGTGTAGTTAGTGGTAAAAATGGAGCTGTTTTCATTCATCGGAAGCAGCAGCAGCGAAAGCAGCCCGCCAAGCGCGATAGCCCACATCAAAAACTCAGTAACCGTCACCTTTTTGTCTATCTGGGAACGGATCTGCGAGATAAGGCTTTTGATATAGCGCGGATGACGAATCAGGCGGATCAGCAGATAGCTCAACGGCACGCCCGTCAGCCCGCTGACCAGCAGCGTCTGATAGTTAATGAGCGTGCGAATATTGAGGGGGTTTAATCCCGCAAGGCTCTGCCGGCTCTCATACACGCCTAAATACACCGCAAACTGAAACAGCACCAGAAACAACGTCGCGGGGCAGAACGCCTGCCAGAAGATGCGCTGCGCCATCAGCCGGATGTCGCCGTACGCCGTCATATTCCGTCTGGGCGCAAACACCCGGTAGCCGCCCCAGCTGAGCACTAAAGGGACGATAAAATGGAGCACACCGGCGACGGTTTCAAACAGCCCGACCGAGGGGTAATAGCGGATAAACAGCGACAATACGATCCCGGGCAGCGCTTCCAGCCCAAAGAACATCATCAGTGAAAGCAAAAATGAGAGGGGTAAATAGTAGAGTGCCACAATGCCGTCGCCCAGCTGCGTGAACGTATTCGCGACACTCAGTACGGGAAGTAAAACCACAGGCAAAATAAGCGGCAATGCCCACCAGCGGTTCTCATTGTTTTTCAGGAAAGCGAGAATGTTCATAGATGCCCGGTTAAACCCCTTTCGCTCCAGAGGGAAAATAAAGACAGGCATCCAACCTGACGTACGCGGCCGCCCGGCGGCGTGCGGGGCGAACAGTGTGGAGGAAGGATTTTAAATATCAGGGCCGGGAACCCGTTGACTTAAATCAAACTAATTTACGCAAATATCTTTTTGCGGCGTTTTTTTGAAATCATTTTCTTCATATTATCAATATGGTAAATGCATTAATTAATTTCAATAACATTAATTAATGTAAACATTGACGGTTATTTACACGCTACAGAATTGACCCCACCTTCCCGCTGTGCCTTAATGTCCTCATCGCCCAAAAGGGCTTACCCAGGATAAACAGAGTGAGTCAGGTCACGCGTATGCGCAAACGACATCAATTTAACACCCGAATGACCCGCATCATACTGCTCATCAGCTTCCTGTTTTTCTTTGGCCGCTTCGTTTACTCTTCGATTGGCGCCTGGTATCACCATCAGGACAAAACCCAGTCGCAGCAGTCCAGCCTGACCGTCGACACCGCTGACCGCTAGGCCGCCGGATGGTTTTGCACTATCCGAATAATGCCTGCTATCCCTTTGCTGAGGATTTTATCCTGTCGCATCACCACCGCCAGCTGCCGCTGCAGCATGGGCGTAAGCGACATCACGCATAGCCCTTCACGATCGGCATCCTGTTCGACCGCCATTCGCGGCACGATACTGTAGCCCAGCCCCGCGCAAACCATGCGTTTGATCGCCTCGATGCTGCCAAGCTGCATCACCGGCGCGATAGCTAATCCACTGGCTGCAAACCAGCCATCGATCAGCGCCCGGGTACCGCTGCCTGATTCAAAGGCAATCAGCGGCTGAGCGTGCAGCGCCTCCGGGGTGAACGCCCTGAAAGCATCCTGCTGCTCCCGCGACGCGATAAAGACAAACTCTTCGTCCATCACCGGCATGACGTCCAGCGCTCTGCCGCTCACCGGCAGCGTCACCAGCCCCATATCGAGACGGTTCTCTTCGATGGCCCTGACGATGTCAAGGGTGTTGCCCGTCGTTACCCCCACGCGCAGGAGCGGATAGTCCTGGCGCAGCTTCTCCAGCAGCGGCGGCAGAAGATGAATGCAGGCAGTTGCCCCCGTACCCAGCGTAATGGTGCCGCTCACATCATGGCTGAATGCACTCACGGACCGGATAGCGTCATCCACCGCCTGCTGAATACGCTCCCCATGTACCAGCAAAGCCTGTCCGGCAGCCGTAGCCTTAATCCCCCGCCCGGTCCGCTCCACCAGCCGCGTTTGCAAAAACTGCTCCAGCTGGCGTATTTGCAGGCTGACGGCGGGCTGGGAAATGCCCAGCACATCCGCAGCCGCTGAAAAGCTGCCGCGCTGGATCACCAGACGGAACGTGGCGAGATAGCCCAGATTAAGCGTCGTCATTCAAAGTTTCTCTTATACCGCGCATAAGGTTGCGGCCCTGCCAGCACAATAGCGCGCGAGTTATGCTCAGGACAACTGCATAGCGGAATGAAAAATAATGGAAACACCTGCCCTGCCTCGCCGCCTCGCCCTCATGGCGGGATGTAATCAACTCATCAACTGGGGGATCTCGTTTTATATGCCCGGCACCTTCGCGCTGGCCATTGCAGCCGACCGGGGATGGTCATCCCCGCAGATTTACCTCGGCCTGACGCTGGCGATGCTGGTGATGGCGGCGGTTTCTCCGTTTGTCGCCCGCCTGCTGGCACGCTTTGGCGGTCAGAAGGTGGTGATGAGCGGAACGTTGCTGATCGCCGCAAGCTGCGCAGGGATGGCGTATATCCAGACGCTTTTTGGCTGGTACTGCGCCTGGCTGGTGACCGGTATAGGGATGCGCCTGTCGCTGTACGATGCGCTGTTCGCCGCTCTGGTGAACCTCTACGGGCAGCAGGCGCGAAGAACAATTTCACGCGTCACGCTGGCGGGCGGGCTGGCCTCCGCCGTCTTCTGGCCGCTGGGCGATGCTCTGCTTCAGGTGATGAGCTGGCAGGAGGCGCTGTGCGTCTATGCTCTCTTCGGCCTGCTGAGCGCGGCGCTGATAAGAACGCTCCCCCGGCAGCGGCTGACGGTGACGACAAAGGTCACCGCGCCGCCTCTGAACAACGAACGGCGTAACGGCTGGCTTTATGCCGCCTTCATTGCCCTCATCACCTTTGTCTCGAACGGCACGTCCACCCATCTACCGGAGTTTATTGCCCACTTCGGCCTGCCTGTCGCCATCGGCATGCTGTGGGGGATCGGCCAGACGGGTGCTCGCTCTATAGAGGTGCTGGCGGGTGCCCGCTTAACCCCCTTCAGGTTAACGCTTTTTACCGCGCTCGCCATGCCGCTCTGCTTTCTTCTGGGGATGAGCAGCACGCTGTTTGTCTGGTGCGCAGCCGGTTTTGTGCTGGGCTATGGCGCCATCAACGGGCTGGTCACCATCGTGAAAGCCACGCTGCCGCTGGAACTGTTTAGCACCGAAAGCTATGCCCGCCGCACCGGCATGCTGCTTATCCCCGGCCAACTGATGGCGGCAGCCTCACCGTTTGCCTATGCGTGGCTGAATAAAACGCTGGGGATCGCGGGCGCAATGTGGGTTTCAACGGGCCTGACGCTGGTGATTGCCGGGCTGGCGATAGCGATTGTGCACCGTCCCGGCAGGCAAACTGTATCGCACTGTATCCAGAACGCCACGCTGACAATCGGGTACAAAACGCCGCCTCCGGCAAATATCTCCGATACATAAAAATGGTTTTCTTTCCCTACCGCCATTCAGAACCGATGAGGAGAGAGACCGATGATCCGACATTATTTGCTGTTCCCCCTACTTGCCCTGGCCTCGGCCAGCGCCTTTGCGGAAAGTAAAACCAGCGTCGTGCTGGTCCACGGCGCGTTTGCCGACGGCAGCAGCTGGAATAAGGTGATTACCCTGTTGCAGAAACAGCACGCAGAGGTCATTGCCGTCCAGCTCCCGCTCACCTCGCTTAAAGATGACGTTGCGGCCACGCGGCGAGCCATCGCCCGCGCCCAGGGTAACGTGGTGCTGGTGGGCCACTCCTGGGGCGGCACCGTGATTAGCGAGGCGGGCAACGATGCGCGGGTAAAATCGCTGGTGTATGTGGCGGCGTTCGCGCCGGACTCCGGCCAGTCGACGGCGGATCTGGCAGGACGCTATCCTGCCCCGCCGGGCAGCGCGGGCATTGCTAAAACGGCGGACGGCTATTTATACCTGCCGACAGGAGCCGTAAGGAAGGACTTCGTGCCTGACGTGAAGCCAACCATTCAAGATACGATTGCAGCTACGCAGGGGCCAATTAAGGCTGAGGCGTTTGGTGAAAAGGTTGCCCACGCGGCGTGGCATGACAAACCGAGCTGGTATGTGGTCAGCAAGAATGATCGAATGATCAACCCCGATCTTGAACGGGCGATGGCGAAGACGATTCACGCGAAAACCGCCGAGGTGGCGGCAAGCCACGTGTCGATGGTCAGCCAGCCG
Source organism: Enterobacter asburiae (assembly GCF_008080435.1). Lineage (GTDB taxonomy): Bacteria > Pseudomonadota > Gammaproteobacteria > Enterobacterales > Enterobacteriaceae > Enterobacter > Enterobacter asburiae_C. The sequence goes on from NZ_VRKN01000002.1 coordinate 471,099, forward strand.
CAAATCGTTGCCCGGGCGATTGAGCAGGCGATTGAAGCAAAGTAATATTTTGCGAATTGTAGGCCGGGTAAGCGCAGCGCCACCCGGCAAAAAAACAACCTCAGCGCCCGCCATCCGCGGGATAATCGCGATTAATCCACGCGTGGTCCTCTTCCCAGGTGAACATCCATTTGCGCACCGGTCCGGCCATCACGTTGAGGTAGTAGCTGTCATACCCGGCCATCGTCGCCACCGGGTGATAACCCTTCGGCACCATCACCACGTCACGGTTGTAGACCGCCATGCACTCATCCAGCGTTCTGTCGTCGGTGTAGACGCGCTGCATGCAGAACCCCTGCTCCGGATTGAGGCGATGGTAGTAGGTCTCCTCCAGATACGTCTCCTGGGGTGGGTTATCCGTGTCGTGCTTGTGGCTCGGGTACGAGCTGGTGCAGCCCTCATTGGTCCACACTTCCACCACCAGCAGGCTGTCGGCGGGCTTGTCTTCCGGCAAAATGTTGTGCACATAGCGCTGGTTGTGCCCCTTTCCGCGCGCCTCGCCGTCGATATCCTGCGGCGCAATCAGCCGCGTCGGATACGTGCCTTTGCCCGGCGCGGCGCAGACCGCCAGCTCCAGCTTCGTCAGCGCCTTCACCTGCACCGTCTCCTGCGGGGCGACGTAAACCGCCCACGGCTTGATGCGCTCGAACGGGCTCATCCGTTCGCCGATGTCGTTAAACTGCGCGGAAGGCGTGCTGATGGAGGCCCGCCCGGCGACCAGCACCAGGCAGCGCTCTTCGCTGACGGCGGGCAGCGTCAGCGTCTGCCCCTCCTGCAGCTCATACGCCTCAAAGCCGACGTAGCCCCATCCCGCGCTTTCCGACGTGACGGACTGAGTGCGACCCTCCGCGTTCGGCTGTTGCCAGCGTGATAACAGACGTGACATGTCTCCTCCTCAAATCAGTCCGGCGTCGCGCGCCAGGCGGCTCAGGTTGTTATACCCCAGACGGGCGTAGGTCAGCGGATGGGCAATCGCCGGATCCTGCTCCGCCTCCACCACCAGCCAGCCGTGATAATCCTGCGCCTTCAGCAGCCGCATGATCGGCGGGTAATCGACGCAGCCGTCGCCCGGCACGGTAAACACGCCGCTCAGCACCGCATCGAGGAAGCTGGTTTTACGGTTTTTGACGTCCGCCAGCACGTCGGCACGCACGTCTTTGCAGTGAACGTGGTTGATGCGTGACGCCCAGCGCTGCGCCACCGCCAGCGGATCGGCCCCGGCAAAGGTCAGATGGCCGGTATCCAGCAGTAACCCCACCGCTTCGCCGGTGTAAGTCATCAGGTTGTCCACGTCGTCGGCGGACTCAATCACCGTCCCCATATGGTGATGGTAGGCAATCTGCACGCCCTGCTGCTGGGTGTAGCGGGCAAATTCGGTGAGCTTCTCGCCATACTCCTTCCAGCGTTCCTGCGGGAAGCGCGGGCGCAGATGCACCGGGGTCTGCTGCTCGCCGTGAATACAGCCGCTCACTTCCGCAAACACCAGCACTTTTGCCCCCAGTTCACGCAGCAGCGTCAGGTGCGACTGCACGGCGGCAATCTCCTCCTCCACGCTGCGCTCCAGCAGGCGGCCGGAGTACCAGCCGGAGACCAGCTGCAGGTCGTGGCGCTGCAAAACAGGGCCAAGCAGGCGCGCTTCACGCGGGAATTTATTGCCCAGTTCGAAACCGGCAAAACCGGCCTCTTTTCCTTCACTCAGACAGGTCTCCAGCGACGTCTCCGCGCCGAGAGAAGGCAGATCGTCGTTCGTCCATGTCAGCGGGTTAATGCCTAATTGCACACTCATTGTCGTCTCCATTATGCGTGTCCGCGCTCGCGCCACCAGGCGATAAGCTGCAGGTAGTTGTCCCGGATGCGCGCCACCAGCTGCGCATCGTCAATATCGTGCTTCAGCCACGCGCGGGAGGCATCGCCAAACAGCGTGCGCCCCACGGCGAAGCCTTTTACTACCGTCTGCCCCGCTGCGGCTTTGAAGTCGGCGCGCAGCTGTTCCGCCGGGGCGTCCAGGCCGAGGATCACCACCCCGCGGCAGTGCGGGTCCCGGCGTTCGATAATCTCGCTCAGCGCCGTCCAGCCGTCGGCGGAGAGCGGCGGCAGCTTCCACCAGTCCGGGTAAATGCCGAGGTTGTAGAAGCGGGAAATGGCGCGCAGGTAGAGCTCGTCGCTGCGCGGCATGCTGGCGGGCAGGATCACCTCCAGCAGCAGCTCGTGCCCGGACTGGCAGCAGGCGTGGTACACCTCGGCGATTTTCTGCTCCTGCTCCAGGCGCAGGCCGTGGGCATCTTCCGGGTGGAAGAAGACCAGGCACTTCACCACGTGCTCCTGCGGCCAGCAGATAAGCTGGGTGCCGATGTTGCCGTGCTCCATCTCCAGCGGCCGGGATCCCGGCAGCTCAATGGGGCGACCAATCCACCACCCTTCGCCGGTGATGGCGTTCAGCGCGTCCTGACCAAATGTGCCGTCGCACAGCAGACCGGCTTTGCCCTCCAGCCCGGCGCGGCTCGCCGCCTCGCGGCTGGCCTGCAGGATCAGCTGCTTCAGCGCCGGAATGCGCTTAAGCGACGCGCCGCACTGCATCGCCATATCCTCAAGCTGGCTGCGGTGGTCGAAGGCCATCACGCACAGCTCCGGCCACTCGCGGCGGCGGGTGGTCACCCGGTGGAGATGGTTAAGACGCGGGTCGAGATCCGGACGCGGCACATTCGCAGCGCGGGAAAGATAGTCATCCAGCTCGATTTTGCTCGGCATCGCCGGGGCGCAGCCGTGGCGCGAAACCACCAGCGCGCCGCAGGCGTTGGCGTAGCGGCACGCCTGCTCCCAGCCCTCGTCGTTCAGGTAGCCGCGCAGCAGGCCGGACATAAACGCGTCCCCCGCCCCGAGAACGTTCAGCACCTCCACGCGCACGCCGGTCACCGTCAGGCCGTCGTCCAGCCGGGGCGGAATGGCGTCGGTGTAGACCGAGCAGCCGAGCGCGCCGCGTTTGCAGACCAGCGCAGCGTCACTGACGGCGCGCACCTGCCCCAGCGCCTGCAGGGTCTCCGTGCTGCCGCCCGCAATGTGAAACTCCTCTTCGGTGCCGACAATGACGTCAAAGAGGTGCAGCACCTCCTGCAGCTCGCGGGTGACCGTATCGGCGGCGATGAAGCGCGTTTCGCCATCGCCTAAGGCGGTCAGCCCCCACAGCACCGGACGGTAGTCGATGTCAAGCACCGTGCGCACGCCGTGACGGCGGGCATAGCCCAGCGCCGTCAGCACCGCCTCGCGGGTCTGAGGATGAGAAAGATGCGTCCCGGTGATGGCAAGACAACGTGCGGAGGCAATGTAGCTTTCGTCCACATCGCTGGCGGTAATGGCCATATCCGCGCAGTTATCGCGATAAAAAATCAGTGGAAAGGTGTCCCGGTCTTTAATGCCGAGTAGCACCAGCGCCGTCAAGCGCTCTTTGTCGGTGATCAGATGGCTGGTATCGCAGCCCACCTGGTTGAGCTCTTCCCGCAGGAAGCGGCCCATATGTTCATCGCCGACGCGCGCCAGCATCGACGAGCGCAGGCCCTGACGCGCGGTGCCGTACGCCACGTTGCCGGACGAGCCGCCGAGGTATTTGGCGAAGCTCGACACATCCTCCAGACGGGCACCAATCTGCTGACTGTAGAGGTCTACCGCCACGCGGCCCATGCATATCACATCAAACTGCTTTTCCACGTTGATACCTCTTCAGACAATATCGTTCACGTTCAGCCAGCGGCCTTCCCGGTGCGAGAGCGCAATCGCGTCCAGCACGCGCGACACCTTCCAGCCCTCTTCGAAGTCCGGCCACATCGGTGCGTCGGCGGCAATACCGTCTACCAGGTCGCGCACCTCCACCGTTTTTTGATCGTTAAAGCCAATCCCGTGGCCTGCGCCCATGCAGAACGCGGCGTAGTCCGGGTGCGCCGGGCCAACGAGCAGCGTGCGGAATCCCTGACGGTTCACCGGATCGTCATGCAGATAGAGCTTCAGCTCGGCCATGCGCTCCTGGGTGAAGCTGATGGCGCCTTTCGTCCCGGTAATGATGTACGACAACCCCATCTTGCGGCCGCAGGCGACGCGCGAGGTTTCAATCACGCCCTGCGCCCCGCCCGCGAAACGCACCATCGCGTGGGCCTGATCCTCATTTTCCACCGCAATCATCTCCGACGGTCCGGCCTTCTCCGGGCGTTCAGGAACCACGATCTTCAGGTCGCCGCAGACCTGCTCGATATCCCCCACCAGGTACTGCGCCATATTGACGATATGCGCCGCGAGGTCGCCCAGCGCCCCCAGCCCGGCGGTCTCTTTAAAGCAGTGCCAGTGAATGGGCGACAGCGGGTCGGCCATATAGTCTTCGTTGTGGGTGCCGTAGAAGTGGATCACCTCGCCAATCTCGCCGCGGGCGATAATCTCCTTCGCCAGCTGCGCGGTCGGGTTTTTCATGTAGTTAAACCCCACCAGCGTTTTCACCCCAGCCCGCTTTGCGGCGTCAACCATCTCGCGCGCGTCGTGGGCATTAAGCGCCAGCGGCTTCTCCGAGTAGACGTGCTTGCCGTGGCGGATCGCCTCCAGCGCCATCTCCTTATGCAGGTGGTTGGGTGAACAAATATCCACCACATCAATGGCCGGGTCGGCCACCAGCGCCCGCCAGTCCCCGGTGGAGCGGTTGAAGCCAAACGCCTGCGCGCGCTCTGCCGCCAGCTCCGGCGTGACTTCCGCCACCATCTCGCGCACCAGCCTGCCGCGCAGGTTGAACACCGTCGGGGCCTGGGCATAGGCGATAGCATGCGCCTTGCCGATATACCCGGTGCCAATTAATCCAATACGAACCTCTTTCATCGTGATCCTCACAGTGCGCCGCGACGGCTCTTGGCATAGGTATCGAATGCCACCGCCAGAACGATAATTAATCCGGTGATAATTTGCTGGTAGTAGGCCGAGACGTTCATCAGCACCAGGCCGTTAATCAGAATGCCCATGATGATGGAGCCGATGATGGTGCCGCCGATGCGCCCGTAGCCGCCCATCAGCGAGGTGCCGCCAATTACCACCGAGGCGATGACGCGCAGCTCAAAGGAGATCCCGGCCACCGCCTCGGCGCTCCCCAGACGCGCGCTCAGGATGAAGCCTGCCAGCCCTGCCAGACAGCCAATCAGCACGTAGACGCTGACCAGCACGCGCTTGACGTTCACCCCCGCCAGGCGCGCCGCCTCCGGGTTGCCGCCGATGGCGTAGACGAAGCGGCCCCAGCGGGTTTTATGCAGCGCCAGATAGCCGCCGATGGCGACGATGGCGAAGATCCAGATAGGAATGGAGATGCCGAGCAGCTCCCCGCGTCCCCACCAGCGGTAGCCGGGGTCGAAACCAGCGATCGGCGCGCCGTCGTTAATCACCAGCGTCAGGCCGCGCCAGATGGTCATCCCGCCGAGGGTGACGATGAACGGTGGCAGGCGCAGGCGGGTGACGCCCAGGCCGTGCAGGAAGCCAATCGCCGTGCCCATCGCCAGACAAATCCCCAGCCCGATCAGCCAGCTCATGCCGCCCCAGGCGTTCGGGTCGACGGTGGTGAAGTTGTCGCCTTTGATCACGTACGCCGCGGTCATGGCGCACACCGCCAGAATGGAGCCCACGGAGAGGTCGATCCCGGCGGTGAGAATGACGAAGGTCATCCCCACGGCCATGATCCCGTAGATGGAGACTTCGGTCAGGATGTTGAAAATATTGCGTTCAGAGAAAAAGTTGCTGTTCTGCGACTGGAAGAAGATCAGCAGCAGGATCATGAAAATCAGTACCCCGAAGCGCTCGAAGAAGGCGATGGGATCGATGCGTCCGGCGCGTTTGACCGGGGCCTGCGTTTTAGAAATCATCTGCGTCATGAGAAACTCCGTTATGCCGCGTTCAGGGCGTTGTGGTTGATGGCCATCATCGTCATCAGCCGTTCTTCGTTAGCGTCGTCACCGTGGATCTCGCCGGTCACCCGGCCTTCGCTGAGGGTGATGATCCGGTCAGACACCGCCATCACTTCAGGCAGATCGGAGGAGATCACGATCACCGCCACGCCCTTTTTCGCCATGTCAAACAGCACCTGGTGCACTTCCGATTTGGTCCCCACGTCGATGCCGCGCGTCGGCTCATCGACGATCAGCACCCGCGGGTTGAGCGCCATGCAGCGCGCGAGGATCACCTTTTGCTGGTTACCGCCGGAGAGCTTGCGCACCTCCTGCGCGCTGTTGACCATTTTGATCTGCAGCGCCTTGCGGTAGGACTCAATCAGATCGTCCTCTTTGCGGGTGTTCACGAACCAGCGCCACTGGAGCAGCGAAGAGAGGCAGGAGAGCGACAGGTTGTCGCGAATCGACAGCCCCAGCACCGCCCCCTCTTTTTTGCGGTCTTCCGGCACCAGCGCCACACCGTGGTCGAGGGCATACAGCGGGTCGCGCGGCTGGTACGGCACGCCGTCCAGCTCAAAGCTGCCCGAGGTAAAGGCATCCGCACCAAACAGGCAGCGGGCCACTTCGGTTCGTCCCGCGCCCACTAATCCGGCAATCCCTAAGACTTCCCCGGCGTGGACGTGGAAGCTGATGTCGTGCAGGGCGATGCCGTGCGGATCCAGCGGCGGCTTTTCGCGGCTCAACCCCTTCACCGCCAGGCGGACGGGTTTGTCTTGATGATGGGTTTCGCTGGCGGGGCGACGGTTAAAGGCCACGTCGCGTCCGACCATCAGGCGGATCAGCTGTTCGACGTTGGTCTCCGCCACCGCGCCGGTGCCGGTGAAACGGCCGTCCTGGAAAACGGTGAAGCGATCGCAGAGCTGGAAAACTTCGTGCAGACGGTGGGTGACATAAATAATGCTCACGCCGCGGTTTTTAAGCTCCCGCACCACGCGGTGCAGGCTTTCCACCTCGCTGTCGCTCAGCGCGGCGGAAGGTTCGTCCATAATGATTAGCCGGGCGTTGAGGGTCAGCGCCCGGGCGATCTCCACCATCTGCTGCTGGGCGACGCTCAGGCGGGCGACCGGCGTGGTCGGCGCAACGTTCAGCTGCAGGTAATCGAGAATGACCTGCGCCTCCTGGTTTACCGCCTTTTCGTCGACGATCAGGTTACGTTTACGCGGCTCGCGCCCGAGAAACATGTTTTCCGCAACGGTCATGTTGGGCAGCAGGTTGAATTCCTGATAGATGGTGATAATGCCCTTGTTCTGGCGCGCCACCGGGGAGTCGTCCACCGGCAACGTTTCGCCGTTGAACCAGATATCCCCGCGCGTTTGCGGCTGCGCGCCCGCGAGCGCCTTCAGCAGCGTGGATTTCCCCGCCCCGTTTTCCCCCAGCAGGGCGTGAATTTCTCCGCTGTCGACGGTCAGCTGAGCGCTGCTCAGCGCCCAGACGCCGGAAAAGCTTTTTGCCAGGTCGGTCACTTTCAGTAAGGGTTGCGACATCAGTCTGCTCCTCCTCATGATGAGCCGCCAGAGGCGGCTCGGGACATATTAGTTACCGGCCTCACCGATACGCTCAGCCTGCTGCAGGTTCTCTTTGGTGATCAGCGTCGGCGGGTAGTCGGCCCCGGTGATGGCTTTCTTCTCGCGCACGTTGGCCACCAGCTGGCTCATCGCCGTCTGCACCGCAAAGCCCGGACGCTGATCCGCCGTTACCGCCAGCCAGCCGTCGCGCACGCGGGCCAGCGCTTCCGGCACCGCATCAAAGCCGGTCACGAGGATTTCACCCGGCTTCACGCCCTGGCTCTGCAGGGCTTCAATCGCGCCCAGCGCCATATCGTCGTTGGCGGAGAGGATCACCTGCGGGCGTTTCGGCAGCGAAGGCAGGACGCTTTCAACAATGCGCATCCCTTCAGAGCGCATCCAGTTGCCGGTCTGATCGGCGACGATTTTGTATTTATCCCCGCCCGCCTTCAGGCTGTCGCGGATCCCTTTGGTGCGTTCAATATTGGAAGAGGAGCCCGGCTGACCGGTGAGGAGAATGATGTCCGCACCGTTGGGGAATTTGGTTTTGACGAAGTCGCCAACCGCCTGGCCGCCCTTGTAGTTGTTGGCGCCAAAGTGCGGCACTTTTTTCTGGCTGTCGACGGAGCGGTCGAGGGTGACGATCGGCAGCTTCGCATCCTGAATTTCATCCACCGCGCTGGAGACCGCGTTCACGTCGTTCGGGGAGACGATAAAGCCCTGTGCCCCGCGAGTGATGGCGTTTTCCAGGTCAGCCACCTGCTTCGGCGAGCTGCCCTGCCCGTCCAGCACCTGAAGCTTCACGCCCATCTCTTTTGCGGCTTTCACCGCCGTGCGCTGCATGTGAACTTCAAACGGCATGGCCAGGTTTGGCGTACTGAAAACAATTTGCTCGTTTTCGGCGAGGGCAGCCCCGGACGTCATGGCGATGAGGGCGGCTACGATCAGTTTTTTCATTATTATGTCTCTCTGTGTAGGGTTGTTGTGTTTAGAGGACGATCTCGCGCTGGCTGCGCAGTGACTCCAGCGCTTTATCCGCAAGGTACAGCGCACGTTCACCATCATCGCCGCTGCAGTCAGGCACCGCTTCGCCGCGCAGGACCGCAACAAAGTGTTCCCATTCCGCGGCGTAAGCGGATTTGTAGCGCTGCAGGAAGAAGTGTTCCGGCAGCGCGCTGGTGCAGCCCTGTTTGCCGTAGTGCTGCACCTGGTTTTCAAGAATATTGCCCGCGCACAGCAGCCCTTCGGAGCCGTGCAGCTCCAGGCGCTGGTCGTAGCCGTAAGATGAACGGCGGCTGTTGACGATGGTCGCCATCGCGCCGGAAGCATATTTCAGAACGATAAACGCGGTATCGATGTCCCCCGCCTCGCCAATCGCCGGATCCACCAGGTTGCTGCCCTGGGCATACACCGACACCGGCTCTTCGCCCATGATGAAGCGGGCCATGTCAAAGTCATGAATGGTCATATCGCGGAACATGCCGCCGGAGACGCGCACGTACTCCGCAGGCGGCGGAGACGGATCGCGGGAAATGATGAGCAGCGATTCCGGTTTGCCGATGCGCCCGGCCTGCACGTCGGTTTTCACGCGGCGGAACTGCGGGTCAAAGCGGCGGTTAAAGCCGATAAACAGCGGCACGTCGTACTCTTTGACCACCTTCAGGCAGTCGCGCACGCGGGCGAGGTCAAGGTGTACCGGCTTTTCACAGAAGATAGCCTTGCCGTGGCGGGCGGCCATTTCAATCAGATCCGCGTGGGTATCGGTGGCGGAGGCGATCAGCACGGCGTGAACGTTAGGGTCGGTCATCGCCTCGCTCAGGCTCTGCTGGCGGGCCTGATACTGCGCGGCGAGACGGGTGGCAAATTCCTGATTCGGGTCAACCACGGACCAGAGCGTGGTCGCGCCGTGGCTGGCGATGTTAGCTGCATGTACCTGGCCAATTCGGCCAGCGCCCAGTAAAGCAATGTTAAACATAACGGCTCCCGGTGTTGGTGAATGCTGTGAACTAACGACCCTATAAATAAAACATTTATTTCATTTTTATAAATAGTGAAAATTATGTTTTTGAGTGTGGGTTAACACTTTTGAGATGAATGAGATAAATTTTGTTATCAATCTCACAACATGGAAGGACGTGCGGCAACTCCCCTCACCCCGGCCCTCTCCCCAATGGGGCGAGGGAGAAAAGCGCGCACCAAACTATCCCCTCTCCCCTTTGGGGAGAGGGTTAGGGTGAGGGGAAAATGAAATGAAAATTTCGTTACGAAGAGAAAACTCAATACTGACGCGCTTTTTTCACCTGCGCCTGCGTTTGCTCCGCGGCCTCACGCACGGCAGACGACTCCGCCACCTGCGCGTCACCGGTTCGCCACCACGAGGCGTAATCGTGGGTCATGGTCTTCGGTAGCACTTTGATGTCCAGCAGCGTCGGGCCCGGATGCGCCCGTGAAGCCTCAAGCGCCGTCAGCAGGCTTTGCTCATCGTTCACCCGCCACGCGCGGCAGCCGTAGCTTTCCGCATTTTGCGCAAAGTCGACCTTCACCAGCGGTCCGTCAAGCCGTCCGGTTTGCGGGTTGCGATGGCGGTTTTCCGTGCCAAAGCTGCCCATGCCGTGCCCCATCTGCAGGTTGTTAATGCAGCCGAAGCTGGCGTTATCAAACAGCAGAACGGTGATCTTAATCCCCTCCTGCACGGCGGTTTGCAGCTCGGAATGCAGCATCATGTAGGAGCCATCCCCCACCATGGCGTACACCGGCAGCCCGGGTCGGGCGAGCTTCGCGCCGATGGCCGCCGCAATCTCGTAGCCCATGCAGGAGTAGCCGTACTCCAGGTGATAACTGTCCGGCGTTTTGACCTGCCAGAGACGCTGTAAATCTCCCGGCAGCGAACCGGCCGCACCCACCACTATGGCGTTGTCTTCAATATGCTGGTTGATCAGCCCCAGCACCCGCGTCTGTGTCAGGCGGGTATTGAGCGTCTCGCCGTATTCCGCCAGCTGCGCGTCCAGGTGCCCCGCCACTTCGGGCGCGTCGTCAGGACGCCACTGGCGATCCCACAGGCGGCGGCACTCGTCGCGCCAGGCGGATTTCGCCTGGGCGATCTCCTTGCCCCAGCCGCTGCGATACTCACCAAGCGCGTGGGTCAAGGCCTGGAGTCCGGTTTGAGCATCGGCAATCAGCGCGGTGGCATCCAGTTTCAGGGCGTCAAACTCGGCCACGTTCAGCAGCAGGAATTCGACGTCCGGGTGGGAAAAGAGCGCCTTGGAGCCGGTAGTAAAATCGGTCAGGCGCGTGCCGATGCCAATCACTAAATCGGCCTGTGGCGCGAGCTGGTTGGCGGCCATTCCGCCCGTCACGCCCACCCCGCCCAGGTTAAGTGGGTGGTCACTTACCAGCGCCCCCTTTCCGGCCTGGGTTTCGGCAAACGGCAGCTGCAGCGTCTCGACAAACTCCTGCAGCGCTTCATGCGCGCCGGAATAGCGCACGCCGCCGCCGCACACCACCAGCGGACGACGCTTGCGGGCGATCAGCGCCCGCGCCTGCGCCAGACGCTGCGGATCGGGCGGACGACGTTCGATGTGATGCACGCGACGCGCGAAGAAGCTCAGCGGGTAATCCCAGGCTTCGCCCTGCACATCCTGCGGCAGGCAAATGGTCACCGCGCCGGTATTTGCGGGGTCAGTAAGCGTTCGCATCGCGCTTAGCATGGCGCTCATCAGCTGCTCGGGGCGGTTAATGCGGTCCCAGTAGCGGGAGACGGGACGGAAGCAGTCGTTGGTGCTGATGCTGAGATCGTGATACTGCTCGATCTGCTGCAGCACCGGGTCCGGCTGGCGGCTGGCGTAGATATCGCCCGGCAGCAATAGCAACGGGATGCGGTTCGCCGTGGCGGTGGCCGCCGCGGTCACCATATTGGCGGCGCCCGGCCCGACGGAGGAGGTGACGGCAAAAATACGCTGGCGGCGGTGCTGTTTGGCAAATCCCGTCGCCATATGGGCAATGCCCTGCTCGTTGCAGCCCTGCATCACCTGCAGATGGCCCGGGTCCTGCTCCAGCGCCTGGCCGATACCCAGCACGTTACCGTGCCCAAAGATGGTGGCCACGCCCTCCACGAAGGGCGTTTCGTTGCCGTCCACGCTGACGTACTGTTGATTGAGGAACCGGACCAGCGCCTGGGCCATGGTCATACGTTCGGTTTGCATAAAACCTCCTGTCAGCCCAGCGTCGGCATAGAGAACGCAGCGCCTGTCTCCTGCTGCATTTCCGGCCAGCGCGCGGTGATGGTTTTCATTCGGGTGTAGAAACGCACGCCGTCGTTGCCGTGGACGTTGAGCGCACCAAAGATGGAACGCTTCCAGCCGCCAAAGCTGTGGAATGCCATCGGCACCGGGATCGGCACGTTAACGCCCACCATGCCCGCCTGCACCTCTTCGCAGAAGCGGCGCGCGCAGCCGCCGTCGCGGGTGAAGATCGCCGAACCATTACCATATTCATGACGGTTAATCAGATCCACCGCGCTGGCGTAATCTGCCACGCGCACCACAGAAAGCACCGGGCCAAAAATTTCTTCTTTATAGATGGTCATCTCCGGAGTGACGTTATCGAACAGCGTCGGCCCGACAAAATAGCCCTGTTCATGCCCTTTCACGCTGAAGCCGCGCCCGTCCACGCGCAGTTTCGCCCCCTGCGCTTCCCCGCTGTCGATGTAGCCCAGCACCTTACTGCGGTGCGCGGAGGAGATGAGCGGCCCCATTTCGTTTTCCGGCGTCTGGTCGAGCCCCGGTCCGACGCGCAGCGCGGCAATCTGTTTTTCCAGCCGGGCGCAGAGGTCATCAGCGGTTTTATCCCCCACCGCCAGCACCACCGAGAGCGCCATGCAGCGTTCCCCCGCCGCGCCGTAGGCCGCGCCCATGATGGCGTTGGTCGCCATCTCCATGTCGGCATCCGGCATTAAAATGCAGTGGTTTTTCGCGCCGCCCAGCGCCTGACAGCGCTTACCGTGGGCGGACGCGGTCTGGTAAATGTATTCCGCAATCGGCGTGGAGCCGACAAAACTGACGGCCTGCACGCGCTGGTCGGTCAGGAGCACGTCAACGGACTCTTTATCGCCCTGCACCACGTTGAACACGCCGTCCGGCAGCCCGGCCTCTTTCAGTAGCTGCGCGAGCGCCAGTGCCAGCGAAGGGTCTTTTTCCGACGGTTTCAGCACGAAGGTGTTGCCGGTCGCCAGCGCAATCGGGAACATCCACATCGGCACCATCGCCGGGAAGTTGAACGGCGTGATCCCGGCGCAGACGCCGAGCGGCTGCATCAGCGAGTGGCTGTCGACGCCGGTACCGACGTTCGCAGAGTGTTCACCCTTTTGCAGATGCGGGATGCCACAGGCAAACTCCACCACTTCCAGGCCGCGGGTCAGTTCGCCCACCGCGTCGGAGAAGACTTTGCCGTGCTCTTCGCTGATGATGCGGGCCAGGCGCTCCATATTCTCCTCCAGCAGCGCCTTGAAGCGGAACATCACGCGCGCGCGCTTAAGCGGAGCATGGCGCGCCCACGCCGGAAACGCCTGCTGTGCGGCGGCAATCGCCTGTTCGGTTTCCTGCGCCGTACTCATCACCACTTGGCGGATCTGCTCGCCGGTGGCCGGGTTGAAGATCGCCTGAACGCGCTGGCCTGAACCGGTGACACATTCGCCGTGAATAAAATTCGCTACCGTCTCCATCCTTAACCTCTCGCTGTTGATACGTGACTGTTACCTGAACACTGTGTACTGAACACTATATATGAAACAAATATTCCATTTTAAGTTGAAATAAAATAAATGATGATTATTGTGATCAAGGATGGATTTTTATGTTAACAGCCAACAACACTGACGCAGCGTGCGCTATTAAGGGATTTCGGGCGAGGAAATGACTGAAGTTTCTGTTTCATTTTTGCTGCCAGATGGATGGCCGACATTTAAAAGACGCGGTTTTGCGTTTAGAATCATAAGACTGTATTTGGGGGATAACATGACGACAGCAACCAGCCTGAACGAACTGCAGCAGCAAATCCGCGATCGCTACGATAGCCTGAGCAAGAGGCTGCAGCAGGTCTCCCGCTACGTGCTGGATAACACCAACAGTGTGGCCTTTGATACGGTTGCCGTCATTGCCGAACGCGCCGACGTGCCGCCCTCGACGCTGATCCGCTTTGCTAACGCCTTTGACTTCACCGGCTTCAACGAAATGAAACAGCTGTTTCGCATGAACCTGGTGGAGGAGACCGCCAGCTACAGCGACCGCGCCCGGCTGTTCCGCGAAATGGAGAGCGAGGCCGTCCCGGAAACGCCGCTCGATATTCTCCAGGAGTTCGCCCGCTCGAACGCACAGGCGCTACAGCAGCTGGCCGCCCGTGCCGAACCGGAGATGCTGGAGCGTGCGGTACAGTTGCTGGCCGACGCCGACACCATCTACATCGCCGGGCTGCGCCGCTCCTTTAGCGTCGCCGCGTATCTGACCTACGCCCTGAGCCATCTGGAGTGTCGCCCTATCCTGCTCGACGGCATGGGCGGCATGCTGCGCGAGCAGATCAGCCGCATTAAGGCACGCGACATCGTGGTGTCTATCAGCTTCTCGCCATACGCGGAAGAGACGGTGATGGTCAGCGAAACCGCCGCCAGCGTCGGCGCGCGGCAGATCGTGATTACGGACAGCCAGATAAGCCCCCTGGCGACGTTCAGCGATCTCTGCTTTGTAGTGAAAGAGGCGCAGGTGGATGCGTTCCGGTCTCAGTCGGCGACGCTGTGCCTGGTGCAGTCGCTGGTGGTGGCGCTGGCGTATCGGTTGGGGGGCGGGGAGAAATAGCCCCCAATGCCGTTTGGTGGGCCGGGTAAGGTATAGACGATACCCGGCCGCCTGAAGAGCATCAGCCAGACATTAGCGGCTTCTTATCTCGGGGCAATCAGAATAACTGACGGAAGAGAGGGAATTCAGACGTTGCCCCGTAATCTGTAACACCCGCAGTAAAAGCATGATGCCGCGGCGGGTATCAGGATCGTTGAGCATGGCAAACACCTGCCGAAGCGAAATATCCCCTTCCCGGTTAATTTGCTCTCCCCACGCCATGCGTAGCGCGGTTCCCCCTTCCCAACCGACGGTGACCACATCTTCAAAAACGCCTGCCAGTTTTTCGACCATCGCGCTGTCGGTCATTTCCAGCATGTCTGCTGCTAAGGCCAGCAGATCAACCAGATTATTCAGGCGATTGCCTGCCATCAGCGGGGCGAGGCTTTTAAGTAACTGTTCCTGTTCACTCATCAGAACATCCCCCTCACGACACCCCAATAGAGACCACGGTTAAAACCGTTTCGCAGCATGCCGCCGAGTTTCGTCGCAGGCATGGGCGTCACGTCATTGCGATAGTCATACACCAACGGCATACCGGCCCAGAGCCCCATCTGCGCAACGGCCTGAACCCGTCCATCGTAATGGTTGCCGCTTCCGGGCGGTCTGCCGTACAGCTCCGCCACAATGTTATCGGCAACGATCGGCGCCTGGTTGTGGCACGATCCCCCGGCTTTACTGATCGGGAGGTCAACGGTATCGCCGATCACATACACCCCTTCCAGGCCGTAGACGCCCAGCGTTTGGTGATCCGTCGGCAGCCAGCCTTCACCGTTCTGAACCTCACTCAGTCCCGTATTACGCACCGCTTCAACCGCCCTGATGGGAGGCGTTGCCATCAGGATGTCGAAATTCTGTGAATCGCCCTCGGCGGAATAGGCAATTTTGCTGTCAGGATCGACATGGCTTAAGGTAAAACCGCGCTGATGCTGTATTCCTTTAGCGGCAAAAATATCACCCAGCGCCTCCCCCACCGGACGCTGCAGGAACAGACAGTTTCGCAATAATTGCGCGACGGTCGGATAGGTATAAACAATCTCAACCTGATTACGCACCCCACGCTGACGCAAATAGTCATCAACCATCAGCGTGGTTTCAATAGGGGCAATGCCGCACTGGTGGGGAACATTCGGCGTTTCAGGAAAAGAGACGGTAATAAATATTCGCCCCTTTTTGATGGTGGCGAGCTTATGCGCTAGCTGTCTTGCCGCCGCATATTGATAAAAATGGTCGCCCGCGTCGGCAAGGCCAGGGATTTTTTGGGGGAAAGGCGTGCAGCCCGTTGCGATAACCAGCAGGTCCCAGTCGTAATATCGTTTACTGGCACCGTACAGTCGACGCTGCTTAAAATCGAAAGATTCAATCCTGTCGGTAATAAATTGAATTTCAGGACTCAGTAACTGCCGTTCAGGCCGGGCCAGCTCATGATGATGGAAGAGGTTAAAGGCGACGTACATAAAGGCGGGTTTGTAGTAGTGCACCGGTGATTCGGAAATCAGTACCAGCTCTACCTGACCGGCAGCAATTTCACGTCGTAATTTCCTGGTCAGAAGGTTGGCGACAATTGTTCCTCCCGTGCCGCCGCCGACAATCATTATGCGGTTTTTCATTCCTTTATTCGCTCATGGTAGTGAATGGGAATTCACGTAACCAGACCGCTTCACTGTTACGCTCAGCTAAAGGGTAGTAACAGAGCAATATTCCGCAACATAACCTTTCACGAGAAATTTATTTTTGATAACCACATCATTATTTATAAAATATACTGCAAAATATAATTTATATCCCTATAACGCAGTCTCTTTTCATTACCATTATTCGCCAAAGAGCAGCTTTGTGTACTTTTTAGACACCGCCCCTGAGCGCTGTCCGTTCGCGCCATAATAGCGATCCTCACGGCACAGTCGCTCCTTCACATCGCAGAAAATGCCGTTGGCAAAGGTGAATTCGGTCAGATCGACATTGCTCGACGTGAACACCTCGTTTGCAGCAGCCTTCTTACCGAGATACGTCTCTGTCAAATCGCGGGATAATCCCTTGTCATTGGCGCATACATATCGGTCGCAGAGCACGCCCGATACTGGCGACTTGAGCCTGGCGGGGGTCCTGGCCTGGGCGGACATGGCGGACACGGCCAGCAGCGCGGCCACAGAGCATGCGAGTATTGACTTGTTCAAGATGATAATCTCCGTTGGTTAATGAGTGTCGGCTTTGCACCGGGCGCGGTGGAACCATCATGAGGGTGAACAACCCTGGAGGGTTCTGAGTTTCAGCAGGAAATGCCCCGTATGGCTTTTTGTTGACCTAACAGTTGTCGAAAGTTCGGCTCGGAGGCAATTGTAAGGGCCCTATTCAGGTGAGTCATGCAGTTTTAGAGACCTGAACGACTATGCTCTAAAGGAAGTGGGCTTGTGGGGCGGGGCGAGTCCGGTGTGAGCGATCTACGGACGTAGCCTTAAATGGGGGAAGCCTTAAAATTAAGTGACACAATTTGCAGGAGCACTTATACCATCCCTGATCTGTAGAGTAGGTAAAACTGCACCAGCCCTAGTCCTCTTTATACTGCTGACCTTTACATCAATCACCATTCCATATATGTTTATAAAGCCAATAGCCTTCATATGATAGTAAAATGTTTAGGTAGTCGTTCAATTGCCTAGACCTTCAGAATTTTACTGAGCAGCGGCCAATTTAGTGACGTTGCGTGCAGGGATGACCCGCTATGATAGAATCAATTAGTCTCTCCAACATCGCCACCTATCATCCTGACAAATCAGAAGTTATTAATCTAAAAAAGATTAATTTTATTTATGGAGCAAATGGGGCGGGTAAGACCACAATCAGTCGACTTATTGAGAAACCTAGTCTTTCAATAGACTCCAGCATTACCTGGCTCAACAATACGCCAGTGCCAGCAATGATCTATAACAATGACTTCATCACTGCCAACTTTTCAGAATCCAAAGAGTTTCAGGGAGTATTTACACTCGGCAAGGCCGAAAAAGTTCAGCTCGATCGCCTCAAAGAACTTAAAGATGAAAGAAAGCGCCATGAACAGTTGAGAGCCAAGTTAATCATCTCGCTTGATGGTGAAGATGGAAAACCCGGAAAGAATGCTGAGTTGATTTCTTTGGAAGCAAAGTTAGTTGGACGATGCTGGGAACAGAAAGTTAAGCATGATGAATATTTTAAGGGGGCATTTACTGGTTTAAGGAATAATAAGGAAGCATTCAAAGCAAAGGTTCTTCAAGAACATCAGAATAACAAATACACCTTGGTTGATTTAGTTGATCTCAAGACTAGAGCTACGGTTTTATATGGTGACCAACCCTCGAAAATAGATCTTGTTTCGACCTTGGATTTATCACGGTTGATAGCATTCGAGAAAAACCCGATTCTGGTTAAAAAGGTGGTAGGTAAAGATGATGTCAGCATATCGGCGATTATTCAGCGGTTAGGTAATAGCGACTGGGTCAGACAGGGTATGAGATTTATGGAACATACGAATGAACAATGTCCGTTCTGTCAGCAGACCCTGCCCCATGACTTCGAGAAGGAACTTACTGATTACTTCGATGAGACTTTTGAAGCGGATTCTAAGGCAGTCTCTACCCTGCGTAATAATTATTTCCAAATTGCTGAGGATCTTTTGGCTCAGGCATATGTTTTGTTGGCTTTGGATTGCAAAGAACTGGACAAGGAAAAACTTAACCCTAAGATTCAAGAACTGGATGCTGTTGTTCTTGTCAATAAAGGTCGGATGGATAATAAAGTTATCACTCCAAGTACTGAGGTTTTTCTTGAGGGGCTAGAGGATATTCAGGCGGATATTACTGCTATTATTAATGCGGCGAACGCGAAAATATCCGAAAAAAATCGCCTAGTTGCAAGCTTCGCTACTGAGCAACGTAGATTAACTGGGGAAGTGTGGAAATATATTGTCGATGCTGAGTTAAAGAATACCTTGGCTGATTATACCACTGAGAAAAATAAATTACAAAAATCTATTTCGGGTATCACATTAAGCCGGGATAAGGCCACGGAAAGTATTAATGCTACTGATGTCGATATCGATAATATTGAGGCGGAACTTACCAGCGTAAAACCTACAGTAATTGCTATAAATAAAATCTTGAAGAATTTTGGCTTTCTCAGCTTTTCTCTAGATCCTGCATGTATAGATAATTCTTATAGAATTATCCGGGCGGATGGGAAGGATGCCAAGCAAACATTGAGTGAAGGCGAGAAGACCTTCGTAACGTTCCTTTATTTCTACCATCTGCTGAGAGGAAGTATTACGACGTCCGGTATCACCACTGATCGGATCGTGATTATCGATGACCCTGTTTCTAGCCTTGATAGTGATGTATTGTTTATTGTGAGTAGCTTAATCAAGGAGCTCTTCGCCGAGGTTAGAAAGAGTGATAGCCATCTTAAACAAGTTGTGGTGCTTACCCACAATGTGCATTTCCATAAAGAAGTCACGTACGATCAACGTCGGAAGACCAATACTTCGCTTGCTGACGAGACATTTTGGATTGTCCGCAAACCTAATGAGTATTCAGTAATTGAATTCCATTCAAGTAATCCAATCCGGAATTCTTATCAACTACTCTGGGCCGAGCTAAAAAGAACACCGGTGCCAGTCCTTACGTTGCAGAACACCATGCGTCGGATTTTGGAGAACTATTTCAAGATTTTGGGTGGTGTCGATACATACCATCTTGTCGACAAATTTGAGGGTATCGAAAAGATACAGTGCCAGTCTTTGATGAGTTGGGTAAATGATGGCTCGCATTACGCTCCGGATGAGCTTTATGTGGCCATTAGCGACAATATGGCAGCAAATTACCTGAAAATTTTCTTCAAGATATTCAAAGCAGCTAAGCATGATGCACATTACAAAATGATGATGGGCGATTCATATGTTGATCTTGATCCGGAAGATATCTCTGAGCAGCAGCCAATGACGGCTGTTGGCGAAGAAGGGAACACTGTATTTGATGGAGCCGCTGTAATAGAGACATCAGCCCCCGTACCGACTGCACTCAAGTCTGAAATTGATCAGTCTGGATTCGATCAAGTGGTGCCGTTTTGAAGCCTTCTGCTGGCGAGCACTTCCAAGACAGAATCCATTGACTAGATCAACCGTATGGATGTAATACTTTATATATCTATGATAAAATTTCTACGCTTCTGATATAACATTTTTTTCTGTTGTGCTTGTTAGCACTCTGGGCGTAATCCATATTTCTCTTGTATTAATTCTGACATTATTTAAAGGAATAGCGCTGATGGTACACCAAGTGCGGAAATGCTTTCATGCGGTCGGGAATGGAACATTATTTACCGGGCAAATTTATGATAAAAACAGTGATGACATTTTTAACTGGATGTATGACTGCGGCTCAACCAGTAAAAAAACCGTACTTAACACAATAGCTGCTCTACCAAATTGGTTTGGACCACGCAATGTTATCGATATGTTAGTGATTTCCCATTTTGATAATGATCATGTTAATGGACTCGAAGCGCTGCTTCAGAAATATTATGTCAGAAGGCTTGTTCTACCTTTTACTGAATGGCCGCAGAGTATTCGCGAAATCTCGGTGATGGGACCGAAAGGAATCTCTCCGTCAGTCGCTCTGTTACAAATTGATCCTTCAAAGTGGTTAGAGCTCAATAATTTTATTGATAGAGTAGGTGAAATCCTGTTGGTGCAAGGGAATGGTGGTCCTGAAGAGACAGATAGTTCACCTGATAATCCTGATAATCCTGATAATCCTGATAATCCTGATAACGATAGCCCTAAATGGAAGGAACATTCTGCGTTTGATCCTGAATCTGATACTCCAGATGAAAATACACCTCCGTTGCCTGAGGGCAACCAAGAATTTCCGTCAGATCAGGTAGCCGCCGATAATGTTTTTTTTAAACTGAAAAACCAGGCTGCGACAACGGCTATCAAAGTGGCAAAAATACACCAAAGTCAAGCGGTATATTCTGCTAATAACTCCTTCGAGTTTTTGTTTTATAATGCGGAAAAACCTTTCTCAGCACTTGGTCTTGTTTATGAATCAGGTGGTGAAATGTATGCGAAAGTTTCAAAGATGCGTATGTCTGAAGTTAAAGATGACATTGAAGCGACGATCATTTCTCTCGGTTTACACCAAAAAATCACCAATTTACCAGTAAACTGGCGGCAAACGCTTAAGGATTCATATGAGACGCACTTCGGTAGTACTGGGGAAGCTAAGAATAATATTTCCTTATGCATGTATGCAGCACCACTGACAAAGCGCAGAGATTTTGGAACGCTATTTACTGGCGATATAAATCTGACGAGTGATGTGATTGAAGATATGAAAACCCATTTTGGACAACATCGCTGGTTATCACTCATTGGAGTACAGGTACCGCATCATGGGTCTCAACATTGCTGGGCTGTGGATAATGCCACACGCTTTGATCTTAATAAAGTATGCTTTATCCAGTGCGCAACTCCAACAAAATATCATCCACATGATGTAGTCACCAAAGATTTAAATAAATACGGATGTGCAGTATGCTCAGCGAGTCGGATGAGTCCGGCCCATGCTTATTACTGTTATTGACCTTTGATTTGCCAGAATTTATAAATAAATTTTATAATGGGGTGTTTGGGATGATAGTCAATTCACCCCAACTGACATGCTCCCCTTGATTAATAGACCATGGTATTGGCCATGTCCGCTTTTGGCACTAAGCGGACAAACTGATTGAGCTGAAGGTCCGCTATGAGCGAAAAGCGGACGCTGACCTTTCATATTTATACGATTTACTCTCTGGCCTGATCTAACGTAGGTATCTTAACTACAGGAACTCACTAGCATGATCGGAGATTACATATGCTGATATATAACGTTTTTGGACGGCATATTGGCGTTCAACGGAAGCATGATCGGTGGCTGGTATTTCGTGCTGACCTGACGGAGAGAAAGTTTTCTCGACTCTATGACATCGCTATTCCTGACGATATGACTGAAGGTGAGATTGCCGGCTGGCTGGGTGACATTTTCCATGAAGCCGCAACCGATCGTCATCCAAATGTGGAACGCATCGAATAAGGATTTAATGGATAGCATTACGTTGCGCCTGCTCCTGGCACTCACCTGAGATGGTGTTGCCAGCCATGGCCCAAAAAAAGCCCGCAATCTGCGGGCTTAGAGATAATTTAGAACCTGTTAGTACCAGACGTATCCGGTTGGGAAATCATTCCCACTCAATCGTCGCCGGTGGCTTACCGCTGATGTCATACACCACGCGGGAAATACCGTTCACTTCGTTGATGATGCGGTTAGACACGCGGCCTAAGAAGTCATACGGCAGGTGCGCCCAGTGCGCGGTCATGAAGTCGATGGTTTCTACCGCACGCAGGGAAACAACCCAGTCGTACTTACGGCCATCGCCCATGACGCCGACGGAGCGAACCGGCAGGAACACGGTGAACGCCTGGCTCACTTTGTTGTACAGGTCAGCTTTGTGCAGCTCTTCGATGAAGATAGCGTCCGCGCGACGCAGCAGGTCGCAGTACTCTTTCTTCACTTCGCCCAGCACGCGCACGCCCAGACCCGGCCCCGGGAACGGGTGACGGTAGAGCATGTCGTACGGCAGACCCAGTTCCAGGCCAATCTTGCGCACTTCGTCTTTGAACAGCTCGCGCAGCGGTTCAACCAGGCCCATCTTCATCTCTTTCGGCAGGCCGCCCACGTTGTGGTGAGATTTGATGACGTGTGCTTTACCGGTTGCGGAAGCCGCAGACTCGATCACGTCAGGGTAGATAGTGCCCTGCGCCAGCCACTTCACGTCTTCCAGCTTCAGCGCTTCTTCGTCGAACACTTCCACGAACACGCGGCCGATGATTTTACGCTTGGCTTCCGGATCGTTCTCGCCTTTCAGCGCGTCCAGGAAGCGTTTTTCGCCTTCCACGTGAACGATGTTCAGACCGAAGTGGTCGCCGAACATGTCCATAACCTGCTGGGCTTCGTTCAGACGCAGCAGACCGTTGTCCACGAAGACGCAGGTCAGGTTTTTGCCGATGGCGCGGTGCAGCAGCATCGCGGTCACGGAGGAGTCCACGCCGCCGGAGAGGCCGAGGATTACTTTGTCATTGCCAACCTGCTGGCGAATACGCTCAACGGCGTCGTCGATGATTTTTGCCGGGGTCCACAGCGCTTCACACTGGCAGATGTCACGCACGAAGCGCTCCAGCATGCGCATACCCTGACGGGTGTGGGTCACTTCCGGGTGGAACTGCACGCCGTAGAAGCGTTTTTCTTCGTTCGCCATGATGGCGAACGGGCAGCTTTCGGTGCTGGCAACGGTCACGAAGTCAGACGGGATGGCGGTAACTTTGTCGCCGTGGCTCATCCACACGTCCAGCAGCGGTTTGCCGTCTGCGGTCAGGGAGTCTTCGATACCGCGCACCAGCGCGCTGTCGGTGACGACTTCTACCTGTGCGTAGCCAAACTCGCGCTCGTTGGAGCCTTCTACGTGGCCGCCCAGCTGCATTGCCATGGTCTGCATACCGTAGCAAACGCCGAATACCGGCACGCCAGCTTCGAACACGTACTGCGGCGCGCGCGGGCTGTTCTCTTCGGTGGTACTTTCCGGGCCGCCGGACAGGATGATGCCGCTTGGATTGAATTCGCGAATCTGTGCTTCCGTGACATCCCATGCCCACAGCTCACAGTAAACGCCCAGTTCACGTACGCGACGCGCCACCAGCTGAGTGTACTGAGAACCGAAGTCCAGGATGAGAATGCGATGTTTATGAATGTTTTCCGTCATTGACGCTAATTCCGAGGCAAGTGAAACAGATTAAATAAATCGCCCGACACGAGGTCGGGCGAAGAAAAATCAGGAGCCCAGACGATAGTTCGGGGACTCTTTGGTGATCGTCACGTCGTGAACGTGGCTCTCCTGGATACCCGCACCGCTGATGCGTACGAATTCCGCTTTAGTACGCAGCAGGTCGATGGTACCACAGCCGGTCAGACCCATACAGGAGCGCAGGCCGCCCATCTGCTGGTGAATGATCTCTTTCAGACGGCCTTTATAGGCAACGCGACCTTCGATACCTTCCGGCACCAGTTTGTCGGCGGCGTTATCGGTCTGGAAGTAACGGTCGGAGGAGCCTTTGGACATCGCGCCCAGGGAGCCCATACCGCGGTAGGATTTGTAAGAACGGCCCTGGAACAGTTCGATTTCACCCGGGGATTCTTCAGTACCGGCCAGCATGGAGCCGACCATCACGGCAGCGGCACCCGCGGCGATTGCTTTGGCGATGTCGCCTGAGAAGCGGATACCGCCGTCAGCGATAACCGGAATACCGGTGCCTTCCAGCGCTTCAACCGCGTCAGAAACGGCGGTGATCTGTGGAACGCCAACGCCGGTCACGATACGGGTGGTACAGATAGAGCCAGGACCGATACCCACTTTCACTGCACTACAACCGGCGTCAGCCAGCGCGCGAGCGCCTGCGCCCGTTGCCACGTTACCGCCAATGATCTGCAGGTCAGGATATTTGGCACGGGTATCACGAATACGTTGCAGAACGCCTTCGGAGTGGCCGTGAGAGGAGTCAATCAGCAGGACGTCAACGCCCGCCGCAACCAGTGCGTCAACGCGCTCTTCGTTACCGGCACCTGCGCCAACCGCAGCGCCGACGCGCAGACGGCCACGCTCGTCTTTACAGGCGTTAGGTTTACGTTCTGCTTTCTGGAAGTCTTTAACGGTGATCATGCCGCGCAGGTGGAAGCTGCTGTCAACAACCAGCGCTTTTTCAACGCGTTTTTCGTGCATTTTTGCCAGCACCACGTCGCGGGTTTCACCTTCGCGCACGGTAACCAGACGCTCTTTCGGCGTCATGTACACGCTGACAGGCTGGTTCAGGTCAGTCACGAAACGCACGTCACGACCAGTGATGATACCGACCAGTTCGTTCTCTTCCGTCACAACCGGGTAACCGGCAAAGCCGTTACGTTCGGTCAGGGCTTTCACTTCGTGCAGGGTCGTGGTTGGCAGAACGGTCTGTGGGTCAGACACAATGCCGGATTCATGTTTCTTCACGCGGCGAACTTCTTCGGCCTGACGTTCGATAGACATGTTTTTGTGAATAAAGCCAATGCCACCTTCCTGTGCCAGAGCGATAGCCAGGCGCGCTTCAGTCACGGTGTCCATTGCCGCAGAGAGCATAGGAATGTTCAGGCGAATGGTTTTCGTCAACTGCGTGCTGAGATCGGCAGTATTCGGCAGAACGGTGGAATGAGCGGGAACGAGGAGGACGTCGTCAAACGTCAGTGCTTCTTTAGCGATACGTAGCATGGGCAATATCTCTGACCTGGGTGGTTAAATATTGCCGTGGCATTATACAGAGCGTAACCGATTGCATCTACACTTTTTTAAAAAAAATGCTTGCGATCGCCTCTCAGCAGGTTACTATCGACTGAATAACTTGCTGATTTAGAATTTGATCCCGCTCACATGTTATCCTCTCAATCCCCCTCAATTTATACTGTCAGCCGCCTTAATCAGACGGTGCGTTTGCTGCTTGAGCAGGAAATGGGGCAGGTCTGGATCAGCGGTGAGATATCTAACTTTACGCAACCCTCTTCCGGTCACTGGTACTTTACCTTAAAGGACGATACCGCCCAGGTGCGCTGCGCGATGTTCCGCAACAGCAACCGTCGCGTGACGTTCCGCCCTCAGCACGGCCAGCAGATTCTGGTTCGCGCCAATATCACCCTGTATGAACCGCGCGGCGATTATCAGATTATCGTCGAGAGCATGCAGCCTGCGGGCGAAGGTTTGTTGCAGCAAAAGTATGAACAGTTAAAAGCCAGGCTCTCCGCCGAGGGGCTGTTCGACCAGCAGTACAAAAAGACGCTGCCCTCCCCTGCCCACTGCGTTGGGGTCATCACCTCAAAAACCGGCGCCGCACTGCACGATATTTTGCACGTTCTGAAGCGTCGCGACCCTTCCCTGCCCGTCATCATCTACCCGACCGCCGTTCAGGGTGATGATGCGCCAGGTCAGATCGTGCGCGCTATTGAGCTGGCGAACGCGCGCCGGGAGTGCGACGTGCTCATTGTCGGGCGCGGCGGCGGCTCGCTGGAAGATCTCTGGAGCTTTAACGACGAGCGCGTGGCGCGGGCGATATTTGCAAGCCTTATCCCCGTGGTGAGCGCCGTCGGCCACGAAACGGACGTAACGATAGCCGATTTTGTCGCGGATCTGCGCGCGCCTACACCGTCCGCGGCGGCGGAAGTGGTCAGCCGCAACCAGCTGGAGCTGCTGCGTCAGATTCAGAACGGCCAGCAGCGTCTTGAGATGGCGATGGACTACTTCCTTGCCAACCGTACCCGTCGCTTTACCCAGCTTCATCACCGTCTTCAGCAGCAGCACCCGCAGCTGCGTCTGGCACGCCAGCAGACCGTGCTGGAGCGCCTGCGTCAGCGCATGAACGTTGCGGTGGACGCGCAGCTTAAGCGTGCAGTATCGCGCCAGCAGCGCGTGACGCAGCGCCTGAACCAGCAGAACCCGCAGCCGAAAATTTATCGTGCGCAAACGCGGATTCAGCAGCTGGAGTATCGTCTGGCGGAGACTATCCGGGCGCGCCTGAGCACCACCCGCGAACGTTTTGGTAATGCGGTGACCCATCTTGAAGCGGTCAGCCCCCTCTCCACGCTGGCGCGCGGCTATAGCGTGACGACAGCGACGGACGGCAAAGTGCTGAAGCAAACCAAACAGGTGAATGCCGGTGATGTGCTGACGACGCGTCTTTCAGACGGCTGGGTAGAAAGCGAAGTGAAATCAATTAAACCGGTGAAAAAGACGCGTCAGCGTAAAACCGGATAATTCTTCGCCGGTTACTTAC
The DNA here is from genome assembly GCF_008080435.1 of Enterobacter asburiae. Taxonomy (GTDB): domain Bacteria; phylum Pseudomonadota; class Gammaproteobacteria; order Enterobacterales; family Enterobacteriaceae; genus Enterobacter; species Enterobacter asburiae_C. The sequence continues at coordinate 497,404 of NZ_VRKN01000002.1, forward strand.
TATACTGCTGCTATTCCCTTTTTTAATAAGGAGAGCAGCATGCCCCATCTTCATAGCGTTATTCCCCCTTATATTCTTCGTCGTATTATCGAAAGCGGTTCCGAGCCGCAGCAGCGCTGTGCCCGTCAGACCTTAACCCACGTCCAGACGCTGATGGCCCACATGCCCGGCAAACCCGCCGCGCCGCACGTGAATAAAGCCGGACAGCTGGAGCGCGATATTTACGATGCGAAGCAAACCCAGGATCTACCGGGTACGCAGGTGCGTTACGAAGGACAGCCGTCGAACGGCGATGTGGCGGTGGATGAAGCCTACAATTATTTAGGCATTACCCATGATTTCTTCTGGAAAGAATATCAGCGTGATTCGCTCGATAATAAAGGGCTTATTTTGACCGGCACCGTGCATTACGGTCGGGAATATCAGAACGCCTTCTGGAACGGTCAGCAGATGGTATTCGGCGATGGCGACGGGGAAATATTTAACCGCTTTACCATCGCTATCGACGTGGTGGCGCACGAGCTGAGCCACGGTGTGACTGAGACAGAAGCCGGGCTTATCTATTTTGAACAGTCGGGGGCGCTGAACGAGTCTCTGTCGGACGTGTTTGGCTCGCTGGTTAAACAGTATCATCTGAAGCAAACCGCCGATAAAGCTGACTGGATCATTGGTGAAGGGTTGCTGGCGGCGGGGATTAACGGCAAAGGGCTGCGCTCAATGTCTGAACCCGGCACCGCCTATGACGATCCTCTGCTCGGCAAAGACCCGCAGCCTGCGCACATGAAAGATTTCATTAAAACGCGCGAGGATAACGGCGGCGTGCATCTGAACTCCGGCATCCCCAACCGGGCATTCTACCTGGCTGCGACGGCGATCGGCGGCTATGCCTGGGAAAAAGCGGGTTATGCCTGGTACGACACGGTTTGCGATCGCAATCTGGCGCAGGATGCGGATTTTGAGGCCTTCGCAAAACTGACGATCGCGCACGGAGAGAAACGCTCCGGTGGCGACGCTGGGGCGGCCATTAAACAAGCCTGGGAACAGGTGGGAGTATTGTAAATGCAGGTTCCGGAACTGACGGATGACGCCGTGGTTGAGCTGGCCCGGGAAGGTGGCGTCGCTTTTATTCCCAAGCTGAGTGGCCAGCGTACCATCGCGCTCTCCTCACTCAATGAGGCTCAGCGCCAGCGCCTGGTGAGCATCCTGGAGCAGGCTTTTCCACGCGGCCAGCCGCCCGGGCAAGCCTCTTCACCCGGCAGCGGCGACCAGCGCTATTTCCGTATCCAGATTATCTGGACCGGACAAAATCAGGCGCACTACGCCGATATCATCGTGCTGGTGCCTGAGCAGGAAGCACCCGAGTCGCTGGTCGAACTGTGGAAGAAAGGCGAAGGCTGCGTGTGCGATTAACCTTCGGCCCGAACAAACTCCACGCGTTTTTTAGAGATAAGACCGTGGCCGTTCTGGCAGAAATAGTCCACCGCGCCGCAGGCTTTTAATACCTGGAGTGGCTGATGGCACTCCGGGCAGCGGGCTTCAAGCGCGATGTCCTTATTACAGCTTTCGCAGTGCGCCACCCCATTCTGAGGCTCAAGCAGTGCCTGGCAATCCGGGCAGGTAATCGTCATGGTGACTCCTTTAAAGCGTTCAGGTCTGCAATAATTTTACCACGTCGCGTTCAGTGCGGGCCACGCAACTGTTGCTGTAACGCCAGCAGCAGCGTCACTTCCTCGATCCTGCGACGCGTCGTGCGGCTCACCTCGTGCGGATCCCGTTCAAACAGACTGTTGGCGCCCAGAATATGCTCTGCAAGACAGTGCTCGTAGATCGTGCCGGGAATGTTCCAGCGTTGACGCGTGTCGCCATTCATCAGATCCAGCACATCTTCAGCGCCGTGCCGGTCGTAACTGATGATACGCCCGTCGCGCAACCAGAGCCGCAGGCCTTTTTGCCCGCCCGCGGGTCCCGCGTATTTGTTAAGCCAGATATCCACCGGCACGCCGCTGATGCTTCCCTGAAGATGCGCCTCGCCTTCCGCCGTGGTCAGGTCGCCTTTTGCAATATCGCGCCCCAGGCGGTCTTTAGCCGTGACGACCCGCAGCGTCATCTCATCATTCCCGCCCAGATAACGCACCGTTTCGCGCAGCATCGCCAGCACGTGCGTACCGATATCCAGAATCACGCCATCAGGGTGGCGAAGCGTACGCGCGTCCGGCTCGCCCGTGGCAAAGTTAAGCGCGATGGGTTCCCCTGCAGCGTTATATCCGCTCGGCTCCTGCAAAAAACCGTCGATTTTGACGATGTCAGCGATATTGCCAACCAGCGACCGCTTCACCGTTTCGATACGCGCCATCCAGTGATCGAGCGCCAGCACGCGGGAGGCGACGTCGGGGTCCGCCAGCAGCGCGTTGAGCTTTTCTGTTTGGGGAAGCGTGGCGACAATCGGTTTTTCAACCACGATGCGGGAAACCGATGAGGCGAGAGCGAGTTCAAGCACCTCAAGATGGTGCAGCGACGCCGTGGTAATAAACAGGGTATCAAGCGGCTGGGAGAGGAGTTCAGCCAGTGTGGCGCAGCGCGTTATCCCCTCCGGCTGTTTTACGGGCTGGATATCAAAGCCTAAACAGTGAGGGAGATTATCAAAGCATTTTCGTATTGCGGGCAGGTAAGCTGTTTCAACGACTGCGCCAAGACCAACAAACCCTAACAGCATGTTCTTACCTCGTCGAATAAATTGCCGGGGCATAACACCGCCCCGGCAAGATCGAGGTTTATGAGGCGTTAGCTGCCGGTTTAGCCTGCGCATTTTCCAGCATGCGGCGCACCGGAACAATGAGGACGATCAGTACCGCGGCACAAATCAGCAGCGCGACGGAGCAGCGCGCAAAGAGATCCGGCAGCATATCCAGCTGATCGGCCTTCACGTGGCCGCCAATCAGGCCCGCCGCCAGGTTACCCAGCGCGCTGGCGCAGAACCACAGCCCCATCATCTGGCCGCGCATTCTTTCCGGCGCCAGCAGCGTCATGGTCGCCAGGCCAATCGGACTCAGGCACAGTTCGCCGAGCGTCAACATCAGGATGCTGCCCACCAGCCACAACGGCGACACGCCCGCGCCACCGCTGCTCAGCACGTTCTGAGCCGCCAGCATCATCAGGCCAAAGCCCGCCGCAGCGCACAGAATACCAATAACAAACTTGGTGATGCTGCTCGGGCGAATGTTTTTGCTCGCGAGCTTCGGCCATGCCCAGCTAAACACCGGTGCCAGCAGGATGATGAACAGGGCGTTGATCGACTGGAACCACACCGCCGGGATTTCAAAATCACCAATCATGCGGTTAGTGTAGTCGTTAGCAAACAGGTTGAACGAGGTTGGCTTTTGTTCGAACGCGGACCAGAAGAACGCCGCAGAGATCAGCAGAATAAAGCAGACCAGCAGCCTGGCGCGCTCTTTACGGTTCAGGCCCGCAAAAACAAACAGATAAATAAAGTAGAGGGCGACGGACGCCGCAATCACGTAGACCAGCACGCTGGCTACCGCGACCGGGTTAATCACAATTACACCCTGCGCAATCAGCGTCACGATCGTTGTCACGCCTGCCGCCAGCGCCAGCAGCCAGACGCCCACGCCGTTACGCTTCACCACCGGGCTGTTCCAGGTAGAGTCGAGGCCGACTTCGCCGTCATAGCGTTTCATTGCCGGAACGGCAAACACGCGGAAGATAATCAGCGCCACCAGCATCCCGATGCCGCCAATACCAAAGCCCCAGTGCCAGCCGTGCGTTTTAATCAGCCAGCCGGAAATCAGGGGTGCGATGAACGAGCCCATGTTGATGCCCATATAGAACAGCGAGAAACCGCCGTCACGACGCGCGTCGCCTTTTTTATACAAGGTGCCGACCATCACCGAGATACAGGTCTTAAACAGTCCGGAGCCAAGCACGATGAACATCAGGCCGATAAAGAACAGGTTGTTCCCCATCACCGCAGAGAGCGCGATCGACAGGTGACCGAGCGCAATCAGGATCGAACCGTACCAGACGGCTCTCTGCTGACCGAGCCAGTTATCGGCCAGCCAGCCGCCCGGCAGCGCGGCCAGGTACATGGTACCGGCAAAGATACCGACAATCGCCGAGGCGTTTTCACGCGCCAGGCCCATCCCGCCGTCATAGACGGTGGCGGCCATAAACAGGATCAGTAACGGACGAATGCCGTAAAACGAGAAACGCTCCCACATCTCGGTGAAGAACAGGGAACCGAGCGGATACGGATGGCCGAAGAACGTTCGGCTCTCTTTTTGATTAACAGTGGATTGCATAATTCTCCCGAAAGGTATGTCGTCGTGCTTGTAAACACCAGCAGGTACGCCGGCCAGTTACGTATCTGGCCGATTTTTTACATGCGGCGAAAAGTTAGTTAACCATTTGATAACCAGGCGCTAGTTTTGTCTAGTACCGGACCCTGGACTTTAAGATGAAAATTCGACGATTGTCTACTTTTCTGGATTTAAAGATGGTTGAGAGTGAATAGTGATTGACTTCACACAGAGAAAACCAACGGTATGATTGGGCAAAAAAAACCCGCGATAAACGCGGGCCTTTGTGAGATCGGCAAGACTTATTTGCTTTTCTTAATGTGCTTAATCAAGCGCTTACGCTTACGCATCTGGTTTGGCGTCAGGGTGTTGCGCTTGTTGGCGAACGGGTTTTCCCCTTCCTTGAACTGGATACGGATAGGCGTACCCATCACGTCCAGCGATTTACGGAAGTAGTTCATCAGATAGCGCTTGTAGGAATCCGGCAGGTCTTTCACCTGGTTGCCGTGGATCACCACGATTGGCGGATTATAACCACCGGCGTGAGCATATTTCAGCTTCACGCGACGGCCGCGCACCAGCGGTGGCTGATGGTCTTCCGCAGCCATATTCATGATGCGCGTCAGCATCGCGGTGCTCTGGCGACGGGTGGAGCTGTCATACGCTTCACGCACGGATTCGAACAGGTTACCCACGCCGCTGCCGTGCAGCGCAGAGATAAAGTGCACGCGGGCAAAGTCGATAAAGCCCAGACGGAAGTCGAGGGTCTCTTTCACCTGCTCGCGCACTTCATTGCTCAGGCCATCCCATTTGTTGACCACGATAACAAGCGAGCGCCCACTATTCAGGATAAAGCCGAGCAGAGAGAGGTCCTGATCGGAGATACCTTCGCGTGCGTCGATGACCAGCAGCACTACGTTGGCATCTTCGATCGCCTGCAGGGTTTTGATAACGGAGAATTTTTCCACCACATCGGTGATTTTCCCGCGCTTACGCACCCCGGCGGTGTCGATGAGGACATACTCACGCTCATCGCGCTGCATAGGGATGTAGATACTGTCACGGGTGGTGCCCGGCATGTCGTAAACGACCACGCGCTCTTCACCCAGAATACGGTTAGTAAGCGTAGACTTACCTACGTTTGGACGACCCACGATTGCCAGCTTGATCGGCAGATCCTGCGGGTTGAAGTCGTCTTCAGGCTCTTCTTCGCCCTCTTCACCTTCTTCGAACTGCGCCCAGTATTCCGCGTCTTCATCCACCTCTTCCGGCGGGTTCACTTCGTCAACCCACGGCAGCAGAACGGTTTCCAGCAGACTGGTGACGCCACGACCATGCGATGCCGCAATCGGGTAGATTTCACCCAGGCCCAGAGACCAGAAATCCGCGACGGCCTGATCGGCATCAATACCGTCAGTTTTGTTCGCCACCAGGAAGGTCGGCTTTTCGCGTGAACGCAGGTGTTTGGCAATAGCGGAGTCCGCCGGCATCAGGCCAGCGCGCGCATCCACCATAAACAGCACCACGTCCGCTTCTTCAATCGCCAGCAGCGACTGTTCCGCCATGCGGGTTTCAACGCCGTCTTCTGTACCGTCAATACCACCGGTATCAATACAGATGAACTCGCGTCCTTCCACCTCTGCACGACCGTACTTACGGTCACGCGTCAGCCCCGGGAAATCCGCAACCAGCGCATCACGGGTGCGTGTTAAACGGTTAAAAAGAGTGGATTTTCCAACGTTAGGGCGCCCGACAAGCGCGACCACAGGTACCATGTTTGAAGCCTCATAAAATTCACATAAACGTCGCTTTTGCGGCGTTTTTAAAAATGTCAAAACGGCTCCTGAGTGAACAGGAGCCGTTTAGTATACTACAACCGCCGGGTAATTAACGCGTGATCGCGTACAGCGTGCCGTCTTTTGCCTGAATCAGCAGTTTGCCGTCGGCCACAACCGGATCGGTCAGGAAACCGGAGCTGTCGACTTTTTGCTGCGCAACAAAGCGACCGTTATCCGGATCGATCCAGTGCATATACCCTTCGCTGTCACCGACCACCAGGCTACCGTTGTACAGCGCTGGCGAGGTCAGCAGACGGTGCAGCAGATCGCTTTGCGTCCACAGCGTCACGCCACCTTCGGTGCTCAGCGCCAGCAGACGGTCATTCTGATCGACCATATAGATGCGGTTACCCTCAACGATGAAATCATTCACAGAGCCCAGCTCACGTTTCCACATGATCTGGCCGCTGCGCAGATCCAGCGCGGTCAGGTTGCCGTTATAAGCCAGCGCGTAAACCACACCGTTAACGATTACCGGCGTTGTGTCTACGTCGCTCAGACGGTCAATTTCCGTTGAGCCAGTGGCCTGAGAGATACGCTGCTGCCAGATCATCTGGCCCTGCTGCATCATCACTGCGCTCACGCGACCGTTGTCACCGCCCACAATGGCAGCACCAAATGCGGTAGCCGGCGCGGATTCGCCGCGCAGAGAGAGCGCAGGCATATCCAGGTTAACGGTCCATTTCACCAGACCGTCCGCTTCGTTCAGCGCCTGCAGCTGGCCGTTGCTGGTATGAATCAGTACCAGGCCATCGCTCACCACCGGACGAGACAGGGATTCACCCGCCACGGTTGTTTGCCAGGCAATAGAGCCATCGCTGCTGTTCAGCGCATAAACCTGCGCTTTTTCGCTGCCCACGTAGACATGACCACCGGCAACGGTCAGACCGCCAGACAGCAGTGCAGGTTTACGGGAGAACCAACCGTCTTTTTCCGCCAGGTTAACGGACCAGACTTCTTTCCCGTCATCAGCGTTCACCGCTTTCACGGTACCTTTGCGGTCAGCGGCATAGACAACGCTGTCTGCATACGCCGGATGAAGGTTGGAATAGAAATCACCAATCCCATTGCCCACGGAGACATCCCACGCGGTGGATGGGGTAAACTGGTTTTCAACCGTCGGCAGTGGGGACATTTTCACAACGTCTTCTTCGCCACTGAACAGTGAACAACCACTCAATAACGTAACAGAAAGCAGTCCTGGCAGAAGTAATTTACGCAATTGCATCGGGTCCCTCTCAGACGGACAAATTATTTATTTTCATCTGCATCATTTCGCTCAGCGCAGGTGAGGCATTGCTCTCTACGCCAGCTTGCCACGCTTTACGCGCGCCCGCTTTGTCACCTTTGCTCAGCAGTGCTTCACCGCGCAGATCGGCAACGATGGCAGCAAAACCTTCGCCTTTGATGGTATCGAGCGTTTTCAGCGCATCGTCAGCTTTCTTCTGCTGAACCTGAATACGTGCCAGGCGCAGATTGATCACCGCTTTCAGGTTCTCATCGCTGGCCGCAGCAAGGCTCTGAGAGAGCTGAGCAGCGGCTTTATCCAGTTCGTTCTTATCAACGTACTGCTGAGCCACTTCCAGCGCAGCCAGTGCACCGTAGGTGTTTTTATTGTCAGCCGCAAATTTTTCTGCCGCAGTCAGCGTTTGCGGCTGATCGGCACGAATTGCGCTAACGGTAGTTTCATAGGACAGTGACGCGCCGCGCGCGGAATCCGCCTGATGACTGTTCCAGTAACGCCAGCCCATCAGCGCACCGACACCTAAAATAACCCCAACAACCAGCGCTTTGCCGTTTTCAACAAAGAAGCGTTTAATCGCGTCGACCTGATCGTGTTCGTTCTCGTAAATTTCCACGCAGTCCTTCTCCTTAGCCCAATAGAGTGCGCAAGTGCGCCGCAACGCTGTCCTGCGTTACCGTTGTCTGCTCACCAGAGCGCAGGTCCTTCACCACCACTTCGCCGTTAGCCACTTCGGACTCACCCAGCACCAGTGCAATACTTGCGCCCCACTTATCGGCACGAGCAAACTGTTTTTTAAAGTTGCCGCCGCCATGGTTGGTCATCAGCTTAACGCCCGGCAGCGCATCGCGCACGCGTTCGGCAAGCTGTATTGCCGCAGACTGCGTATCCGCACCTGAGGCCACCAGGTATATATCGACAACGGATTCTGCTTTAAATTCCGGATTAACTGCCTGAACCAGCAAAACAAGTCGCTCAAGGCCCATCGCGAAGCCAACAGCTGGCGCCGCACGGCCACCGAGTTGCTCAACCAGACCGTCATAACGGCCGCCCGCACATACGGTGCCCTGAGAGCCGAGGCTGGAGGTTACCCACTCAAACACGGTACGGTTGTAGTAGTCCAGACCGCGCACCAGGCGCTGATTCACGGTATAGGCGATGCCTGCCGCTTCAAGCAGCTTGCACAGACCCGCGAAGTGTTCACGAGACTCTTCATCCAGGTAGTCACCCAGCGCTGGCGCATCATTCAGCAGTGCCTGAACATCCGCGTTTTTGGAATCCAGAACGCGCAGCGGGTTACTGTACATGCGACGTTTGCAGTCTTCGTCCAGCTTCTCTTTATGCTGTTCCAGGAACGCTACCAGCGCATCGCGGTAGTTAGCGCGTGCTTCCAGAGAACCGATAGAGTTCAGCTCAAGGGAAACGTGATCGGCGATACCGAGGGCGCGCCACCAGCGGGCGGTCAGCATAATCAGTTCGGCGTCGATGTCCGGGCCCTGCAGACCAAAGACTTCCACACCCAGCTGATTGAACTGGCGATAACGACCTTTCTGAGGACGTTCGTGGCGGAACATCGGGCCGATATACCACAGGCGCTGCTCCTGATTGTACAGAAGACCATGTTCGATGCCGGCGCGTACGCAGCCCGCCGTACCTTCCGGACGCAGAGTCAGGCTGTCGCCGTTGCGGTCCTCAAAGGTGTACATCTCTTTTTCAACCACGTCGGTGACTTCACCAATCGCGCGTTTGAATAACGGGGTCTGCTCTACAATCGGCAAACGGATTTCGCTGTAACCGTAGCTGCCGAGCACCTGCTTCAGTGTGCCTTCAATGCGCTGCCAGATGGCGGTTTCGCCAGGCAGATAATCGTTCATGCCGCGGATGGCTTGAATGTTTTTTGCCACGTTTATTCTCTTTCTATATACAAAAAAAACCCAAAGAATGGGTTCAATCATACATGGGAAGCGGCACGCTTCCCATCACGTTATTTTTCAACCTGCTGAACGCTGATACGCTGTGTTTCGTCCATCATGGCGGCTTTGGCGCGGATGCGGGCTTCAAGCTGGTCGATCATGTCGCTATTATCCAGACGATCTTTTCGAACGCCATCTTCATAGAGACCACTTTTCTTGTTACCGCCGGTTACGCCCAGGGTTGACACCAGTGCTTCACCCGGACCGTTCACCACGCAGCCGATGATGGAGACGTCCATCGGGGTGATAATGTCTTCCAGACGTTGCTCCAGGGCATTCACCGTCCCGATCACATCAAACTCCTGACGTGAGCAGGTTGGGCAGGCAATGAAGTTGATCCCACGCGCGCGAATACGCAGTGATTTCAGAATATCGAAACCGACTTTGATCTCTTCGACCGGATCGGCCGCCAGCGAGACGCGCAGGGTGTCACCGATCCCTTCTGAGAGCAGCAGCCCCAGACCGATCGCGGATTTTACAGAGCCGCTGCGCAGGCCACCCGCTTCGGTGATCCCGAGGTGCAGAGGCTGGTCGATCTGCTTTGCCAGCAGGCGATAAGACTCTACAGCAAGGAACACGTCGGACGCTTTTACGCTGACTTTGAACTGATCAAAGTTAAGACGGTCGAGATGATCGACATGACGCATCGCGGATTCGAGCAGCGCCTGTGGCGTAGGCTCGCCGTATTTTTCCTGGAGATCTTTCTCCAGGGAACCGGCGTTAACGCCGATACGGATAGGAATATTTTTATCGCGGGCGCAGTCCACTACCATGCGGATACGCTCTTCGTTTCCGATGTTGCCTGGGTTAATACGCAGGCAATCGACGCCGTATTCGGCCACTTTCAGTGCGATGCGGTAGTCGAAGTGGATATCAGCCACCAGCGGAACGCTGACCTGCTGTTTGATCAGCTTGAACGCCTCGGCGGCATCCATGGTTGGGACGGAAACGCGAACAATGTCCGCGCCTACACGTTCTAATGCTTTGATTTGATTGACCGTCGCTTCCACATCAGTGGTGCGCGTGTTGGTCATCGACTGAACGGCGATAGGTGCCCCATCGCCGATTGGCACATTCCCAACGTAAATCCGTTTCGATTTTCTACGTTGAATCGGAGCCTGGTTATGCATGAAAAATCTCCCGCGTTGCCCGTCTGTTACTGTGCTGCTGATTGTTCGGCATTAACGGTAAGACGCGCAACCTGGTTAGTTCTGATAAAGCGGCTCAGGTCGACAGGTTTTCCTTGATACTGGATCTGTACCGCTGCCGGAGCGCCGATTTTAAGTTTATAAGGAGCCTGGCCAGTTAGGTTTAACGTGCCATCTTTACGCTGCAGGCCGCTGAACAGTTTTTTACCTGTCGCGTCAGTCACTTCCAGCCAGCAGTCGGCGCTGAAGTTCATCACCAGCGCGTTGGGATCGGCTGCTGTCGCCGTACCCGCCGGGCTGGTTGGCAGAGACGCTGCACTATTGTCTGCAGGCTGAGTAGCCGCAGGCGCGTTCGCCGCAGTATCAACATTGGCCTGAGAAGGGGCAACAACCGCGTTTTGATCCTGAGCCTGCGGCGCAGCGGTGTTAGCCGTTGCTGCCGGGGCCTGTGCTGCACCGGTCGCCGACGCGTCTGGCGCTGCGGTCTGTGGCTCGCTGGAGGAAGCTGCGCCGTCGGTATTCAGCGGCACATTCTGACCGTTATCGCTTCCGGCCTGGTTGAGTTCGGCGGAGGATTGATCGGCCATGGTGGTGATCTCTTCCTGCTGCGCCTTGTGGTTTTGCCACCACCATGCACCGGTCAGACCGATCACCACAAACAGCACCAGCCAGGTAAAGCTCATCAGCCAGCCATCACGTTTTTTACGACGTTTCCCCAGGGAGAAGGTCTGCATCGGCGCAACTTTTGCTGCACGGACCGGGGCCTGCTTCTCCATCATTGGCAGTAATTCGTTTTCGGGGATATGCACCAGTTTTGCGTAAGAGCGGATATAACCGCGCAAGAACGTTGAAGCCAGATCGGCGGGTGCCTTATCTTCTTCAATATCGCGAACCGTGGAAACCTTCAGGCACAAGCGTTCCGCAACGGCTTGCTGGCTGAGTCCGAGTTGTTCACGGGCGTTGCGAAGACGAACGCCAGTGGAGAGTGCTTCATGTTGGTCGTGAGTGGCTTCAGTATTCATTCGCTACAACTACTGGTACGTGAAAAATAAGGGTTCAGGTGCCGGTGAGTCACAATGCTACCCGCACCGCGAAACTTCTGGTCAGTTAACCTTAAACAGAGAGTATAAGACTGTCAGCCCGGAGATGACAGTACAGCCCTGCCCGTACGGCTAAACTGTTGTTACGTCGTTACATACTGCCCGAAAGTCGAATGAAACGCACCGTAATTATTGATCAGTCATCACGAATCTGACTGATTATTCAGTAAGGTTATGCTTCACGGCGCAGATAATGCGCCGCGAGTGCATAATAATCAAACAGCTTTAACCGCGATCGTCTCGCCCTGCATGCGTTTACGCAGGGTACGTTTGGTACGGTCAATAACATCACCTGCCAGCTGTCCGCACGCTGCATCAATGTCATCACCACGGGTTTTACGCACGATGGTGGTGAAACCATACTCCATCAGCACCTTGGAGAAACGGTCGATACGGCTGTTCGAGCTACGGCCATACGGCGCGCCCGGGAACGGGTTCCATGGGATCAGGTTGATTTTGCACGGCGTATCTTTCAGCAGTTCAGCCAGCTGATGCGCATGTTCAGTACCGTCGTTGACATGGTCAAGCATCACGTACTCGATGGTCACGCGGCCCTGGTTGGCGTTGGATTTCTCCAGATAGCGACGCACCGCCGCGAGGAAGGTTTCGATATTGTACTTTTTGTTGATCGGCACAATTTCGTCACGAATTTCGTCGTTTGGTGCATGCAGGGAGATCGCCAGCGCAACGTCAATCATGTCGCCAAGTTTGTCCAGCGCAGGCACAACGCCAGAGGTAGACAGCGTGACGCGACGCTTGGACAGACCAAAACCGAAGTCATCCAGCATGATTTCCATCGCCGGAACCACGTTGGTCAGGTTCAGCAGCGGCTCACCCATCCCCATCATCACCACGTTGGTGATAGGACGTGTACCGGTTACTTTTGCCGCACCCACGATTTTCGCGGCACGCCAGACCTGGCCGATAATTTCTGACACGCGCAGGTTACGGTTAAAGCCTTGCTGCGCGGTTGAGCAGAATTTGCACTCCAGCGCACAGCCTACCTGCGAGGAGACACACAGCGTGGCGCGGTCTTCTTCCGGGATGTAGACGGTTTCAACGCGCTGATCGCCTACCGCAATCGCCCATTTGATGGTGCCATCCGCTGAGCGCTGCTCTTCCACCACTTCCGGTGCGCGGATTTCAGCCACTTCTTTGAGCTTGTTGCGCAGGACCTTGTTGATGTCAGTCATGTCATCAAAATTGTCGCTGCAGTAATGGTACATCCACTTCATGACCTGATCGGCACGAAACGGCTTTTCGCCCATCTCTTTAAAGAACTCGCGCATCTGCTGACGGTTCAGATCCAGCAGGTTGATTTTTCCATTTTTATTGGGAACCGCAGGAATGGCGACTTCGGAGGTATTCACTAATTCAGACATAATATTTTCCGGCCTCGTTGTTACACGTTATGGCCCATGGAGGGTTGAATAGAAACGCCCCGGAAAGCAGTCTGCTCGTCCGGGGCGTTGCATTGTACAAAGTCTGGCGCAGGGATGCCACGTCTGGACGCGGCATTTACGAAAATAATGTGTAAACGAAACCGTTAAATTAACGGGTACGTGGACACACTTCGCCTTCTGCGAAGAAGAAAGCGATTTCGCGTGCAGCAGATTCAACAGAGTCAGAACCGTGGGTGCCGTTCTCGGTGAAGCTGTCAGCGTAGTCCGCGCGCAGAGTCCCTGCCAGCGCGTTGTCCGGGTTGGTTGCACCCAGCAGGTCGCGGTGACGCTGTACTGCGTTTTCACCTTCCAGCACGGATACCACGATTGGACCGGAGGTCATGAACTCAACCAGGCCGTCAAAGAATGGGCGACCTTCGTGCTCAGCGTAGAAACCGCGAGCCTGCTCAACGGTCAGGTGCAGCATTTTGGTGCCAACAATTTTGAACCCTGCAGATTCAAAGCGAGCAAAGATGCTGCCAATAACGTTTTTTGCCACCGCGTTTGGTTTGATGATGGAAAAAGTACGTTCAATAGCCATGATAACCTCTGTCAATGTTCTGTTGTTTTGCATACCTGAGTATGGTGTGGCGCGGATTATAATGAGCAATAGCGCCATTGCCTATGGATTCAGGTAACATTTTTTTAAAATAAGACGAGTTTTAGCAACAGCTCACATCTGAAAGCTGTTTTCAGATCACTGCAGCGTAAAATTCACCGTCGCGACCTGCCCGGTCTCATCCATAACGAGTAACTGATAATCGCCCGGTTTATCGAGCTGTAATGTGTAAACTCTTCCCTTCACACTCAGCGGTTCACCGTTCAAAAACCACCAGCGCTCACCGCTGTTGCCGGTCGCCTGAAGCGGCAGCGAAACGCGGGATTCCCCCGGCAGACGTTTGATGATGGCCCCCTCGCGCACGCCGGTCAGGATGAGTGGCGCAGGTGCGTCCTGCGACAGCGGAGGACAGGTTGTTGATGAAGGAGGGACCCGTACCGCGCGACGCTCGCTCGCAGGCAGCCACGGCTCCAGCGGCAGCGGCCAGACATCAAGGACTTTTTCCGTTGCATCAGGGCAATCTGCCGCCACACGTTTGCCCGTTTTATCCAGCCAGACCGGGAAACGAATGCCGCGTATGCCTTCCTGTTCGGGTAATAGCAGCGTGGGCGGTTCACTTCCTTCAAGCAGCCAGGTGGACAGGCGACGCCGACAGTTTTCACTCCCTTCCGGCAGCGACTGGCCGCCAGGCCAGCAGATCACGCCCTGCCCGACGCTTTCCGGACGCGGATCGCGCGGCAGGCGGGCTTCGTCCACCGTTGAGCGTGACTGAAGCAGGTTATTCACCTGGTTTAATAGCGGAACCGCGCTGGCGAAACCAAACTGCCCCGCCACGGGCGTGCCGTCCGGTCGTCCGGTCCAGATGCCAATCACGTAACGGGCATTCAGACCGATGGCCCAGGCATCACGGTAGCCGTAGCTGGTGCCTGTTTTCCACGCCAGCGGCGCGATTTGCGGTAACGCATTATCCGGGAGCGGCTGCGCCTCGTTCGCCAGAATACGGCGAATAATCCACGCTGAGCCTTGCGATACCAGTGGACGTTCAATCAGCGGATCGCCCGGCTGTAACCGAAGCCTTCCCGCCTTACCGTGTCGGGCAAAGGCGCTGTAGGCCGCGGCGATATCGGCCAGCCGGGCGCCTGCCCCGCCGAGGATCAGAGAAAGATTCGGCTGCGCCCCCGCGGGCAGGATCAGCGGCAAGCCCGCATTGCTCAGCATCCCGGCAAAACGTTTTGGCCCATAGGCTTCTAGTACCTGCACTGCGGGCAAGTTGAGGGAGCGCACCAGCGCTTCACTCATGCTGACCGGTCCGTGAAACCCGCTGTCAAAATTCCCTGGACGATAATCACCGGTTTTTCGGGGAACGTCCTGCAGCAGCGAGGCGGGATGGATCAGGCCATCGTCCAGCGCCATACCGTAGATAAAGGGCTTCAACACCGATCCCGGGGATCGGATCGCATTGACCATATCCACGTGGCTAAAACGCGTGTCATCGTTAATATCCACCGATCCGACCCAGCCGCGCACTTTCATATCGGTGTGATCCACGACGATCATCGCCAGCGAGCTGCGAGCCGGCAGACGAGATTTCCAGTTCATCGCCAGCTCTTCCAGCTGCCGCTGCAACCCGGCATCCAGCGTGGTGACTATTTTAGTGTCGCGGCTTTTGCCGAGCATCATGCGCGCAAAGAGCGGTGCCAGCTGTGGCATCTGTCGGGGCGCCAGCCATACCGATTCTTCCCGCGACTCTTTGACCTGCTTCGTGGACCAGACGCCCTGCGTGACCATGCGGTCGAGCACTTTATTTCTCGCCGCTTCGGCCCGTTCAGGCCAGCGGTCCGGACGTAAGCGGCTGGGTGCCTGCGGCAGTACCGCCAGCAGCGCCGCTTCGGAATAGCTGAGCTGCGACGGCGGTTTGCCAAGATAGGTCCAGCTTGCAGCCCCGACGCCCTGCAGCGTGCCGCCAAAGGGGGCGCGGTTGAGATAGAGCGTCAGGATGTCGCGTTTAGAGAGGTGCCACTCCAGCTGCATCGCCCGCCAGAGCTGACGAACTTTGCCGCCAAAGGTGCGCGGATGCGGGTCCAGCAGGCGTGCCACCTGCATGGTCAGCGTACTGCCGCCAGAAACGACTTTGCCAGAACTGAGATCCTGCCAGGCGGCGCGCAGAACCGAGAGCGGGTTTACGCCAGGGTGATCCCAGAACCAGCGATCTTCGTACTGGATCAGCGCCTCAAGATAACGAGGAGAGACCTCTTCAATCGTAACCGGGTAGCGCCAGATACCGTCGCTATCGGCAAAACGCCAGAGCGGCGTGCCCTTCTCATCCACCACCACCCGGGCGGGGTTAACCTCTTTCAGAGGTAACGGCCACAGGCGGTCGGCGACGACAATCAGCCCCCATAAAACGAGAAGCGCTCCCGCCAGCCATAGCCAGCGGGAGCGTGTCAGACGTGCCATTCGCATATTATGGAACAACAATCAGCGGGCCGCTGGCCGCCCCCGTTGCCCGCCACTGCGGAACATACATCGACTCCACCATTGGCACTGGCACCTGATAGGTTCCCGGCGTCACGGCACGGGCCAGATAGACCAGCGTGACCGGCTGACCTTCGTTTACCGGCACGGCAGCCACAAAGCGGTCGTCGCGGAATTCCATATGCTGAATATCCGCCTGCTGCATCTGGCTGAGCAGGTTCTGTACCTCACTGCCGCTGTCCTGCAGGCTGGCACTGCTGCTCGCCAGGTTCTGGTTTTCCAGCTCCAGACCCGCAGGGAGGAGATCCACCACCAGCGCATCCGGCACGTTCTGGCTGGCTTTAACTTCCAGCCACACCAGCACCAGTTCGCCGCTCTTCAGCGAAGAGAGCGATTTACTGCTGCCGTCGGTTGCCAGGATATGACGTTCAACCTGCAGCACGTTCGAGCTTGGCTGAGGCGCATTTTCAGGATAACCGGTGCTGTCCAGGCGGACCCACAGCGGTGTCGTTCCGGTATTAGTCACCTGCAGCGCACCAAGCTGGTCACCGCTCACGTTTTGCACCAGTGACTTATCTCCGCCTGATGCGTTCTCAGACAGAGAAGTTTTCGCCTGCCACGTACCAGACAAGGTTTGCAGCGAACGTCCCGCCAGGAACAGCGCATTGCTCTCCTGCGTTGACAGCCAGCGCTGACTGAAGGCCTGTTCGGACAGCGCATTCAGCAGCGTATTTTGCGCATCCGGCAGCAGCTTATACTCCTCCAGCAGAGAGAGCATCAGCGCGTTATCGCGAAGCTGGCTGCCGTAATCGGCCATCCAGGTTTTGCTGTCGTTACGCGACGTTTTGAGCGCCAGATCCAGCGCCTGCTGACTGCGCGGGGCATCACCCATCAGTTTAAGCGCCATCCCCAGCTGCATCAGCGGCAGCCCGGAAGCCGCCTGCCCGTGACGATCCCAGATTTCACGCAGCGCGCCCAGCGGCGCTTTTTGCTGACGCGCCAGCACCAGTGCGGCATAGGCCTGCACGGCGAACTTGCTGGCCTGAGTATCGTCGCTATAGCGAATGGACATCATGCCCGGATCCTGCAGATAGCGCAGCAGGCGGTTATTGGCGTTATTCACTGCATCGGCAGGTACGCTGTAACCCTGCTCGCCCGCGCGCACCAGGAAGTCGGTCACGTAGGCCGTCAGCCAGTACTCTTCCGGACCGTTTTTATCCCACAGCGCAAAACCACCGTCTTCACGCTGCATCTGCAACAGACGAGAGATGCCAATATCAATCGCTGCACGGCGCTTGTCATCGGTGTCGCCCTTGATGCCAAGTGCAGTAAGCTGCGCCGCGTTGGTGTAGAGCGACGGGAACAGGCCACTGGTGGTCTGTTCCAGGCAGCCATATGGGTACGCCTGCAGTTCGCGAATATAGCGCGCCAGGTTCAATGGCGGCTTGCCGCTCAGCAGCAGTTGCCCCTGCAGGGTGGCAGGCGAGAAACCGTTGATATGCTGCGCCGGAGCGGTCCAGGACTCACCCGGGTTCAACATCGCGCCAGTGTTTACCGTCTGCGCCGGGAACGCCGGACGCACGCCGATTTTCCAGCTCTTCTGCTGTGGTGCGAAGGTTTCGCCCGGAAGCTGTAGACCGGTCACCTGTGCGGTCACCTCACCGTCACCATAACCTTCCAGCGCACGCACCGGAATAAACAGGGTAGTCCGCGCGCCCGGTGGCAGTTGCACCGGCTGCGGCTGCCCGCCTTCCAGCGACAGTTTGCCTGTCGCGGTCAGGGCGACGTTAAGCGTTTGCGGCTTGTCGGTCAGGTTGGTGAGATCCAGCGTCAGCCGCGAGGTGTCTCCGCTCGCCAGGAAGCGCGGCGTGTTAAGCTCGGTAATAACCGGTGCGGCCACCACAACCTTGCTTTCACTGCTGCCAAAATCGTCTTCCGTCCAGGCCTGCGCCATCAGACGCAGTTCGCCGTTGAAATCACCAATCGGCAGCGTAATCGTGCCTTCTCCGTTGGCATCCAGCGTGACCGGCTGTGCCTGCTGGGCAATAATGGTGACGTGGTTCACCGGCGGTTTGCCGCCGCGCTTCAGCTCATCGCCGTCACCACCAAAGCGCAGCGCGGCCAGGCGGCCCTGCCCTTCAATGACCTGGCCGTAGATATCGTAGATATCCGCGCCGTAACGCTTCTGGCCGAAGAAAGCCTGCCACGGATCTGGCGTAACGTAATCGGTAATGTTCAGCACGCCGCTGTCCACCGCCGAGACCAGGACGTTCACTTTCTGCGGCACAGCCCCCTCTTTCACACTGGCTTTCACCTTCACCGAGAGCGTCTGGTTTGGACGCATCTTCTGCGGGTTATCCAGCGCAATATTCAGGCGGCGATTTTCGTCGCCCATCGGCAAATGCAGCAGGCCGACCGCGCGTTTAGGCGTGGCGGATTTGGATTTATCCCCGGGACGTACCACCAGCGTACTCAGGTAGAGGTCGTGACGTTTCCAGGCTTTGTCGACCGGGATAGCGAGATCAAGCCCGTTTGCCGGTACGTCAATCTCTTTCCACCACAGCGGCCCTTCGCTGGACTCGATCATCGCATAGCCCTTCCCTGCTGCCGGCGCCGCAATGTGCAGGTTGATGGTATCGCCTGGCTGATAGGCTGGCTTATCCAGTTTCAGCGTCACGCGGTCAGGGCGCGCAGCTCCGGTGCCGTCGCTGTTATCCTGCCAGCTATACCCCGCCCAGAAGCGCACGCTGCTGACCATCTCATCAGGCGCTTTAACCTCCAGACGGTATGAACCCCACTCCACCGGGAAGGTGACTTTACCCGTCTCGTCGGCTTTGAGAGTCAGTTCCTGCTCACCTTCGACCAGGTCTTTCTGATCAAACTGAGATTGCCAGCCTTCGCTCTCAGACCAGTTCCAGAAGTAGTCCCGACGCTCGCGAATGAGACGAACCTGTAACCCGGAAACGGCCTTTTTCGCTCCGCTGGCATCGGCATAAACGATGTCGAAGCTGGCGTTGCCGTTCTCGTCAACAATCGGTTGGTTGACGGTGGTATCGGTGCGGTAGTCGTAAACGGCTTTACTGGCGAACTGAGGGCGAATACCCGGCAGCTCAGCCGCCGGCCAGATAGCCTGCTCAGCACGACGCGTCACCGGACGACCGCCGGACTCCAGCAGGCTCGCCTGCAGGATCAGCTGCAGCGGAGAGTGCACCTCTTTCCACTGGCTTTCAGTGGTGACCTGTCCACGGCCCTGCTCGTCCAGCGTAAGCTGTACTTCATCCAGACCGCGGCTCAGGTTCTCCTCGGCGATATCGCCAAACTGGAAGCCCGGCAGCGCAGCCACCGCGTCACGCAGCGGACGCAGGAAAAGCTGGCCCTGCAGAGAATTACCGTTGGCGGGTGCGCCATACAGGTAATAGCCCACCACGTTAAAGTCGACGTTATCCTGCGGTGAAACCGGCGTTTTTTGTCCGCTCAGGTTGAGCGCCATACGCTCTGGCATGAAGTCTTCGACGTGGAAGTCCCACAGGCGCTGAAGGTTATCGCCCGTGTTGGCGCGGATATGCCACATACCGGTCTGTGCGCCGCTGTCCAGCGGATAGTTAAAGCGATAGAGTCCGTTCTCTGGCTTGACGACAATCGTACGCGCGACCTGTCCATCCGGACGCAGCACGTCAAGCTTCACGGGCTGATCCGGAAGTGGCTTACCGTCACTGTCGCGCAGTAAGCCGTTGAGGATCACCGTTTCACCCGGGCGGTAGAGATCGCGTGGACCAAACATGAAGAATTGCTTGCTGTAGCCCGGACTCCCCGCGATATCAAACTCCGCCAGGTCGAGGGCCGGTAGCTTGAGGTCAAGCAGCGTAGTCTGGCCATCTTTACTGGCCAGGATCAGCGCGGCCTCTTTGTCGGTTTCAAGCTTCGCATGGCCGTCGGCATCGCTGTTTGCTTCGGCAAGAGTCTGGCCTTTGTCATTCAGCAGGGTGACGGTCACGCCGGACTGCGCCGCACCGTTTTCCAGACTCTGGGTGAAGATGTCCAGACGGTTGTGATAACGGTGAGCGGACAGCCCAATATCGCTTAAGGTAAAGAGCGTCGCGGCGTTGCTGTAGTTGTAGTGCCCTGCCTGGTTCATGACCGCGATATAAACGCCAGACTGCTGGAGCGGTTTAATATCCTTCAGGGGTAACAGCAATTTTTCGCGCGTATTGCGCGCCGGATTAAGATCGAATCGACCGGTGTAAACCAGCTCCGCCATCTTCAGCAGGTTCTCGGATTCCCAGTTGGTCAGCGAGTTACGGTACTCCCACTGGCTGACAAGGGAGGCCAGCGATTCAGGCTTCACGCGGTAAAAGTTGACATCAACATTGTTGACGTTGAGCGCCATCACCGGCAGACCTTCCACCACTTTGCCCGGCAGCAACGAGCCGCGGCTGGCAAAACCAACAGTCGGTTCAATGTCCCGGGTGGTCAGGGCTTTTTCATAATCAATGCCAAACGTCGCCTTGTTCAGCGCCTGCAGGCCACGTTCAACGGTGACGACCAGGTTGCGATTAGGCTCCAGATGGCGCAGGCGAAGCTCTTTCAGGTTAGGCGCAAGTTCCCACGCCCCGTCAACCTTGCCGCTTTTCTTATCCACAACATGCACTGTTTTCGCGAAATCCTGATCGGGATTCAACGGAACAGAAAAGGTCAGCACCAGCGTGGCGGCACCGTCGAGCTGAACTTCTGAGGTATCCAGCAACGTCAGTGCTTTTCCCTGACTCTGGGCGGCCAGTTTAGCCAGCGTTTCAGCATTGGGCTTTTCCGCGGCTTTCGGTGTTGATGCGGTGGATGCCGCGGGAGCCGCAGCCTGAGATTTATCGTCGCTGTTATCACAGCCGACAAGTGTAAACGTGGTAAGCAGCGCAAGAGAGAGCGCGGCTAAGCGAAACGGTTTCATCCTTTATCCCTGGCCCATGGAGCCTGTTGGTCGTCGTCCGGATAAGTATTATCCGCAAGTTTCATTAATTCAAAAAGTCCAATTTTAGAATCTGGAAAGCGCCTCGCAGAATGGCATCACGCCACTACGCCGTGATGGAAGCGCGATCACAGCACATAACGTCACATGTTACCTTTCACGTCATTTGTTTTTAAAACAATAAGATAGCTGGATAAGCGTACCTGAAGACTGCTAGTTTTATGACCATGACGCACCCCGAGTGCGCGGTTCAGAAAGAGAGAAAGCCATGAAACGAGCCGTGAACGCCCTACAAAATTTCGGAAAATCATTGTACGGACCGGTACTTATCTTACCCATTGTCGGTCTGTTTATCGCCTTTGGTAACGTGCTGGGTAACGGCAACCTCGCTGAATACCTGCCGTTTCTGGGCCATCCTCTGATTCAGCATATTGGTCAGCTTATCGCGAAATCTGCCGTGTCGGTACTGGTGAACCTGGCGCTGGTGTTTGCCGTCGGTATCCCGATTGGTCTGGCGACGCGTGATAAAGGCTATGCCGCGCTGATTGGTCTGGTGACCTTTGTCGTGTTCATCAACGCCATGAACGTCACGCTACAGTTGCAGGGCGCACTGGCGCCAGTTGCCCAGATGAAAGCGGCCGGGCAAAGCATGGTACTGGGCGTGCAGGTGCTGGAGATGGGGGTCTTTGCCGGGATCCTGACCGGGGCGCTTTCTGGATACCTGTACAACAAATACTCCAGCGTACAGTTTAACGGCGCGATGGCGATTTACTCCGGCCACTGTTTTGTCGCCATCGTCATGCTCCCCGTCTCCATGCTGCTCGGCGTGGTGATGAGTGAACTGTGGCCATTTGCCCAGCACGGCATTAGCGCCCTGGCGCTGGCCATCAAAGGCTCCGGGCCGTTTGGCGTGGCCATCTATGGTTTCCTGGAACGCATTCTGGTCCCCACCGGCCTGCACCATCTGGTCTATACGCCGTTTCTGTATACCGAACTGGGCGGCACGCAGGAGGTATGTGGCGCAACCTATCAGGGCGCGCGCAATATCTACTTCGCCGAGATGGCCTGCCCGGACGTGAAGCAGCTCAGCAGCACCGTGGTGTGGGACGCACGCGGCATCAGCAAGATGTTCGGCCTGCCTGCCGCCGCGCTGGCGATGTATATGACCGCAAAGCCGGAGCGTAAAGCCATTGCGAAAGCCATTCTGATCCCGGCGGCGCTGACCTCGCTGCTGGTCGGCGTAACCGAGCCGATTGAGTTTTCCTTCCTGTTTGTCGCCCCGCTGCTGTTCGTCGTACATGCGGTGCTGACGGGCATCGGCATGATGCTCTTCTCGCTGTTTGGCGTTCACGCCATCGGCGCCAACGGGATTATCGACTTCATCCTCTACAACCTGCCGCTCGGCACGGAGAAGTCCAACTGGCCGATGTACATCGTGGTCGGGCTGATCATGTTTGCCCTCTACTTCGTGGTGTTCCGCTTCCTGATCCTGCGCTTCAACATGAAGACGCCAGGCCGTGAGGATGACGATAAGGAGACGCGCCTTTACAGCAAGCAGGAGTATCAGGCGAAGGGCAATAACGACGGGCTGGGTGAATCCATCATGGTGGGGCTGGGCGGCCGGGAAAACATTGAAGTGGTGGACAACTGCTACACCCGCTTACGCGTTACGGTGAAGGATGTCGCCATCATCGACGAGCCGCGGCTGAAGGCGACCGGCGCAAAAGGGATTATCAAACAAGGTAACAACGTTCAGGTGGTCTACGGGCTGCACGTCAAAAAAATGCGAGAAGCCGTTGAGACGTTTCTCTGAAAGGAGCTAAAGATGTTTACACCCCCATTTATTCTGTCGATTGCCGGTGGCGGTAGCACCTACACGCCGGGTATTGTGAAAAGCCTGATGGTGCGCCTGCAGGATTTCCCGCTGGCCGAAATTCGCCTTTATGACATCGATGAGGCACGTCAGAACACCATTGCGCCCGTCGTCGAGAAGGTCATTCGCGACCACAGTCCGAGCATCAAATTTACCGTCACCAGTGACCCGGAAGTGGCCTTCAGCGGCGCGCATTTTGTGTTCGCCCAGATGCGCGTCGGCCAGTACAAAATGCGCGAGCAGGACGAGAAGATCCCGCTGCGGCACGGCGTGGTCGGGCAGGAAACGTGCGGACCCGGCGGTCTGGCGTACGGACTGCGCACGATCCTGCCGATGGTGGAGCTTATCGATCTGGTCGATCGCTACGCGCATGAAAAAGCCTGGATCGTGAACTACTCCAACCCGGCGGCGATCGTCGCGGAGGGCGTGCGCCGCCTGCGGCCAAATGCGCGGGTGCTGAACATCTGCGATATGCCTGTCGCCGCAATGCGCAATATGGGCGCTATTCTGGGTGTCGATCGCCGCAAACTGGAGGTGGACTACTTCGGCCTGAACCACTTCGGCTGGTTTACCCGCGTGTTGGTGGACGGCGAAGATAAGCTTCCAGAGCTGCGTAAGCATATCGCGAAGTTTGGCCTCCTGACGGAAGATGCGGCTAAAACCGACCCGCAGCATTCCGATCCGTCGTGGGTAAAAACCTGGCGCAACATTAAGCCGGTCATGGACAACTTCCAGGAGTATCTGCCGAACCCGTATCTGCAGTATTACCTGATGCCGAACCAGATTGTGGAGCATCAGAACCCGGACTATACCCGCGCCAATGAAGTGATGGACGGGCGCGAGAAAAAGCTGTTCGCCGCAGCCGAAGAATATAAGCGCGCCGGGATCCTGCCGGATGCCTTCCACGTAGGCGTCCACGGCGAGTTTATCGTCGATGTCGCCTGCTCGCTGGCCTTTAACCTGCGGAGTCGCCATCTGGTGATGGTGGAAAACCGCGGGGCGATTACCAACCTGCCTTACGATGCCGTGGTGGAAGTGCCCGCTTATATCACCTCCGAAGGCCCGGAACCGATTCGCGTCGGCCAGGTGCCGCTGTTCCATCAGACCCTTTTGCAACAGCAGCTCGCCTCGGAACAGCTGCTGGTGGAGGCGACCATCGAGGGCAGCTATGAGAAAGCCCTGCAGGCGTTCACCCTCAACCGCACCGTGCCGACCATGGAACATGCGAGAGCGATTCTGGATGAGATGATCGAGGCCAACCGCAACTACTGGCCTGCGCTGCAAAAAGCCTGGCAGGACGGCGAAACGGTGAAAAAATAGGGGCTTGCTCGCGAGTTGAACGTGGTTTGCTTGTCGGTGTCAGAAAAAACACCGACAATCCTTTTTTACGGAAAAGAATGGAGGCAACCCATGTCCACCTCATATTTTGTCGCCGCCGACTGGCTGATTGAGCACGGCGACGATCCGGAAGTCCAGATTATTGACGCGCGTATGGCCCCGCCGGGGCAAGAGCATCGTGACGTGCCCGGTGAATACCGTGCCGGACATCTGCCTGGCGCGGTATTTTTTGATATCGAAGCCCTCTCCGATCACAACTCTCCCCTGCCGCACATGCTGCCGCGCCCGGAAGCATTTTCCGTGGCGATGCGCGAGCTGGGCGTCAGCAAAGACAAACACCTCGTTGTCTATGATGAAGGTAACCTTTTCTCCGCACCTCGCGCGTGGTGGATGCTGAAGAACTTCGGCGTGGAAAAAGTCTCGATTCTGGCCGGCGGGCTTGCGGGCTGGAAGCGTGACGAACTGCCGCCTCAGCAGGGCGACGTAACACTGCCGGAAGGCGAATTCGACGCCACGTTTGACGCACACGTGGTGAAACGCCTGACCGACGTACTGGTCGTGAGCCATGAAAAAACAGCGCAAATCGTCGATGCCCGTCCTGCTCCGCGCTTCAATGCCGAAGCAGATGAACCGCGTCCGGGGCTGAAGCGCGGACATATTCCGGGCGCGCTGAACGTGCCGTGGGGCGATCTGGTGTTTGAAGGCGAGCTGAAAACCACCGACGAACTGCGCGCCATTTTCGAGCGTGCGGGTGTGGATTTGCATCGTCCGATTATCGCCAGCTGCGGTTCCGGCGTAACGGCCTGCGTAGTGATCCTGGCGCTCGCCACGCTCGGCGCGAACGACGTCACGTTGTATGACGGTGCCTGGAGCGAATGGGGTGCGCGAGACGATCTGCCTGTCGAACCCGCGAAATAATGGATAACCGCCTGGCCACGCTGTTAACGCGCGGGGCGTCACTGACCCGCGCGGAGTATCGCGTCCTCGCCCACCTCACGGAGCATCCGCTGCTGGTGGGCAACATCACGGTGCGCGAGCTGGCGCAGGCGACGTTTGTTTCTACCGCCACCATCATGCGGCTGTGTCAGAAGCTGGGGTTCAGCGGCTTTAGCGAGTTTATCTGGCACTGTAAACAACTACTCTCCGACACGCCGCATATTGCCGCCCAGGGGCAGTCGCTTCCTGAACTCCCGGCGCTGTTTAATCAGTTTATCGCCAACTATCAGCACACCTTTCAGTGGGTCACGCAGGAGAAGCGCCAGCAGTTTGCCGATCTGCTGCGCCAGAAAGAGAGCTTTTTTCTCTACGGCGCCGGGTTTTCCTATCTGTTTGCGGAGTACCTGACCAAGAAGCTGCAGGTACTGGGCAAAACGGCGTTTATCTCCGGGCCGGGAGACAGCCGGAATATTTTTCTTAGCAACGCCGCCCGCTATCAGGTGTTTATTGCCGTCTCGCGCAGCGGCGAAACCGAGCAGGTGCTGGATAAAGCGCGGATTGCCAAAAACGTCGGGATGACGGTCGTTGCCTTTACCCGCGCCTCGGCCAACACGCTGGCGGGGATGGCGGACGTGCACTTTGCGCTGTATGACGAAGCGGTACACTTCGCCGCCGAAGCCGCGGGGGTGACGTCGTTTGAGTCGAATCTGGTGCTGCTGATGGATTTACTGCTGCTGGAAGCAACGGGGTGATATTCACCCCGCCGTAATCAGATGATGCGGTTAGTTTTGAGATCGCGCAGGAAGCCGCCCCAGCGACGCTCGTAGAACGGCGTGATGTGCTCGGTAATAAAGTGGCTGATGCCCTTCTCACCGTTCTTCACCTGGCAGATATCAATCGGCTCATCCCCCGGCAGCGTGTCGGTCGCCACGCTTCCCGCCGCCTGAATGATCTCGTCGATATCGCCGTCCGCCTCAATACCAATCAGCAGTACTGGTTGTTCGTCTGCGCGCTCTTTAATGGAGCAGAGAAACGCACGCCTGACGGGTTTGAGCGTTTTGAACAGCGTGGTCAGGGAGTCAATCATCTGTGCGGGCGGCTCGGCCACTTCAGACAACAGCAGCGTTTCGCCCCCTTCCAGCACTTCCTGGGTGCTGAGCGGGTTGCCCTCTTCACCAATCAGGTGGCTGATCTCGCGCGGGGTGAACTCTTTCCCGGTCGACAGTTTGGCGTTGAGGAACAGCGTTTGCCCCAGCGTCATTTCGAACAGCGTGCGTACCGGCATTACCACGAACGCCTGTTCGTCTTCTACCGCTTCCTGCAGGGCTTCCAGCGAGGTAAAGAACGGGATCACCGACGTGCCGTCGTCTTTCTCCCAGTGCAGCAGATCCAGCGCGCTGTCTTCGACAACCTGCTCACCTTCCACCGCGGTGCCCGGCACCCAGACGGTGGATTCCAGCAGCGTGCGGAAAAATGCCGGACGGTGGGCGGGCTCGGTCGCCGCCTGCTCCAGCAGAGTTTCTAATTCGTTTTTGGTTTCGGACATAGTTTGGCTACTTCACAATTGCCCGGCGGCGCTTCGCTTGCACGGGCCTACGGGTTTTGTAGGCCGGGTAAGCGCAGCGCCACCCGGCAAAAAAGATTACTCCGCCGTCAGCAGGTTCGCCACGGTACGCACGCCCAGACCGGTCGCGCCCGCGGACCACTGCTCAACCGCCGCTTTACGGTACGTTGCGGAACAGTCGATGTGCAGCCAGCCTTCGTGGTAGTTCTCAACAAAGTGAGACAGGAAGCCTGCCGCGGTGCTTGCCCCCGCCGGGTACGCCGCGCTCGCGGTGTTGTTCAGCTCGGCAAAGTTGGACGGCAGCTGGCTGCGGTGGAACTCGGCCAGCGGCAGACGCCAGAACGGCTCGTTTTCCGCAGCGGCGCTTGCCAGCAGGCGAGCGGCCAGCTTGTCGTCGAAGCTGAACAGCGCGTGGTAGTCGTTACCCAGCGCCGTTTTCGCCGCGCCGGTCAGGGTCGCCATGTCGATAATCAGCTCTGGCTTCTGCGCAGATGCGTCGATCAGGCCATCGGCCAGCACCAGACGGCCTTCGGCGTCGGTGTTCATCACTTCAACGTTTTTGCCGTTGCGGTAGCGAATGATGTCGCCCAGCTTGAAGGCGTTACCGCTCACCATATTGTCGGCGCAGCACAGATACAGCTTCACACGCTTGTTCAGGCCACGGGTGATGGCAAACGCCAGCGCGCCGGTAATGGTCGCCGCGCCGCCCATGTCGGACTTCATGGAGTCCATGAACGCGCTCTGCTTCAGGCTGTAGCCGCCGGTGTCGAAGGTGATGCCTTTACCGACCAGGCAGGCAAATACGGGCGCGGCTTTATCGCCGGTTGGGTTGTAATCCAGCGCCAGCAATACAGGAGGACGCTCAGAACCGCGGCCCACGGTATGGATGCCCATGTAGTTCTGCTCGCGCAGGTCTTCACCTTTGGTGATGCGGTAGGACATATTGTCGCCCGCCACGCCGCACAGCAGGTCAACGGCGCGCTGCGCCAGCTGCTCAGGGCCTAACTCTTCCGCCGGGGCGTTGATGGTGTCGCGCACCCAGTCGATGATGTTCAGGCGGCTTTCCAGCTCTTTCTGACCGGCTTCGTCGAGGTTCGCCCACTCAATTTTGCGCGTGCCTTTCGGCCCTTTGTAGCCTGCCCAGAACGCCCAGCTGCGGTCGGTGTCCCAGCCTTCGCCTGCCAGGGAGACATGTTTAATGCCCAGGCCGTCAATTTTACGCGCGGCGCGCTGGATCAGGCCGGTGTCATCTTTACCCGTCAGGTGCAGGGTAATACCGTCGTTGTTGATGCTGTACGTGGCTTTTTCGCCCCAGCGTGCGTCGGCAGGCTGCGTAGAGAGCGTAATCTTCATCGCTTCGGTCATTTTATTTATCCTTATTAGCAAACGGGCCGCCAGAAGGCAGCCCGTTAAGTGATTTACTCTGCTTCATCTAACCAGACTAACAGAATCGCCTCCAGAATTTTTTCATTGGATGCGTTTGGATCGTCGTCGAAATCCTCTAAATCGCAGATCCACTGATGCATGTCGGTGAATCGTACGGTCTTCGGATCGAGATCCGGGTTCGCGTCGTAGAGCGCTTCGCCGATTTCACGGCTGTCTGTCCACTTCAGTCCCATATCAATGCTCGCGTGCGTGGTTGATGGTGTAGCGTGGGAATTCCACGACCAGATCTTCATCGGTCACCAGCGCCTGGCAGCTTAAACGGCTGTCTGGCTCCAGACCCCATGCTTTATCCAGCATGTCGTCTTCGTCTTCGGTGCTCTCGGCGAGAGAGTCGAAACCTTCACGCACGATGCAGTGGCAGGTAGTGCAGGCACAGGATTTTTCACAGGCGTGTTCCACTTCGATACCTGCACGCAGGGCAACATCGAGAATGGTTTCACCGGTCTTCGCTTCCAGAACAGCGCCATCCGGACAGAGGTCCGCATGAGGCAAAATTACAATCTTTGGCATATTAAACCTCGTCCACGGACTGGCCTTTCAGCGCGACGCGGACAGATTTGTCCATGCGGCGAGCAGCAAAGTCCTGGGTTTGTTTATCAACGTTTTTAATGGCTTCTTCTATTGCGTCAGCGTCATTGCCTTCTGCGACAGCGCTTAAGTGCGCGGCAGCTTCGTCAATCACCTGGCGCTCAGCGGCGCTTAACAGCGCGGCATCGGCAGCAAGCGCGCCGCTCAGGCTCTCCAGCACGCGGGCGGCTTCAACTTTCTGCTCCGCCAGCATACGCGCCTTCACATCCTGCTCGGCGTAGCTCATTGAGTCCTGAATCATGGAGGCGATTTCGCCATCGGTCAGACCGTAGGACGGCTTCACCTGAATGGACGATTCAACGCCGGTGGATTTTTCCATCGCCGTCACGCTCAGCAGGCCGTCCGCATCCACCTGGAAGGTGACGCGAATATGCGCCCCGCCCGCAGGCAGCGCCGGGATGCCGCGCAGCGCAAAGCGCGCCAGAGAACGGCAGTCCTGCACCAGCTCACGTTCGCCCTGCATCACGTGGATGGACATTGCGGTCTGGCCATCTTTAAAGGTGGTGAACTCCTGCGCGCGCGCCACCGGAATGGTGGTATTACGCGGGATCACTTTCTCCACCAGTCCGCCCATGGTTTCTAAACCCAGGGAGAGCGGGATAACGTCCAGCAGCAACATTTCGCTGTCCGGCTTGTTGCCGACCAGAATATCGGCCTGGATTGCGGCACCTACGGCAACCACTTTGTCCGGGTCGATGGAGGTCAGCGGCGTGCGGCCAAAGAATTCGCCCACGCGCTCGCGTACCAGCGGCACGCGGGTAGAACCGCCTACCATGACCACTTCCAGCACCTCGTTGGCCTCAACGCCCGCATCTTTCAGTGCGCGACGGCAGGCCAGCAGGGTGCGTTTCACCAGCGGGGCAATCAGATCGTTGAACTGGTCGCGGGTGATATCACCCTGCCAGCCCGCAACATTTACGGTAACCGTCTGCGCATCGCTCAGGGCGATTTTGGCGTCTATGGCCGCATCCAGCAGTTCACGCTGCACGCGGGCATCGCTGCGATCGCTGATGCCCGCCTGCTCGCGAATGTAGTCAGCCAGCAGATGGTCGAAGTCATCGCCGCCCAGCGCAGAATCCCCACCGGTCGCCAGCACTTCAAACACCCCGCGGCTTAAGCGCAGGATCGAGATATCAAAGGTGCCACCGCCAAGATCGTAAACCGCAATGACCCCTTCCTGACCGGAGTCGAGGCCGTAGGCAATCGCCGCCGCCGTCGGTTCGTTCAGCAGGCGCAGCACGTGCAGGCCCGCCAGACGCGCGGCGTCTTTGGTGCCCTGACGCTGGGCATCGTCAAAATAGGCCGGAACGGTGATCACCACGCCGTCCAGATCGCCGCCGAGCGTCGCCGTAGCGCGCGCCGCCAGCGCTTTGAGGATGTCGGAGGAAACACGAATCGGGTTCAGCAGACCCGCCGCCGTCGCGATCATCGGCAGACCGTTTTCACTGGCCTGCAGCTGATACGGCAGATGCGGATAGCGGGTCTGAATATCGGTCAGCGAGCGGCCCATCATGCGCTTTACGGAGCTGATGGTGTTCGCCGGGTCGCGCGAGGCGTTGGCGCGGGCGTCATAGCCGACCGCGTGACCCTGCTGCTGGTAGTGGACCACGGAAGGCAGCAGATGACGGCCCTGCTCGTCGGCCAGCGTTTCCGCCTGGCCGCTGCGCACGGTCGCCACGAGGGAATTGGTGGTACCCAGGTCAATACCCACCGCCAGACGACGCTGGTGCGGTGCGGCACTTAAGCCAGGCTCACTAATTTGTAATAAGGCCATAATTGCTTCCGAAATTAAAAATCGAGCAGCTTTTCTTCGAGTTGTTCAGCACTGCTTCGCAGTTTATCGAGAAAACGGAGTTTGCGCACAGTGTCTGCCGCCACGTCCCAGGTCTCGTTGTTCAGTTGCTCCACCATCTGCTGATGGCGGGTATCGAACATGCCTTTTACGCGTTTGATAAAACTTTCCAGACGCGCTTCGTCTTTGGCCTGTTCAATCTCATCCAGCTCTTCACGCAGCTCCAGCTGTTCCATCAGAAACGCCGTGTCGCGTACGGTGTGCTGTTCGCTCGCCAGATCAAAACCGTGCAGCGAGAGCAGATATTCTGCACGCGCCAGCGGATGGCGCAGCGTCTGCCAGGCCTGGTTGATGGTGGCAGAGTGGGAAACCGCAGCCAACTGCTCTGACTGAGTACCACTGGCAAATTTGTCCGGATGGTACTGACGCTGCAGATCCTGAAAACGGATCGTCAGCGCCTGGAGATCAATCGGGTATTGAGCGGGTAGTCCGAAGAGAGTGAAGTAATCCATAACAATCTCAGGGGTAGCCTGTTAGAACAAACCCCACGCGTAGCAGGTAAGCCACGGTGGGGTTTCGGATGACGCGCGGTTAAACGTGGAAGCTTTCGCCGCAACCACACTCGTCTTTGACGTTCGGGTTCGTGAATTTGAACCCTTCGTTCAGGCCTTCTTTGACGAAGTCCAGCTGAGTGCCGTTGAGGAATTGCAGGCTTTTGCCATCGACCACCACCTTCACGCCCTTGTCTTCAAACACGGTGTCGTCAGACGCCGGTTCATCAACAAACTCCAGTACGTAAGCCATACCAGAACAGCCGGAGGTACGTACGCCCAGTCGCAGGCCAAAGCCTTTACCACGGTTCGCCAGAAAAGAGCTTACTCGCGCGGCAGCGCTGTCGCTAAGGGTAATCGACATACTCAAACCTCAATTATTTTGCTTCACGTTTGCTTTTGTAATCCGCAATGGCGGCTTTGATCGCGTCTTCTGCCAGAATAGAACAGTGAATTTTCACCGGCGGCAGTTCGAGTTCTTCAGCAATATCCGTGTTCTTGATTGCCTGTGCTTCGTCCAGAGACTTGCCCTTCACCCATTCGGTGACCAGGGAGCTGGACGCGATAGCAGAACCGCAGCCGTAGGTCTTGAAGCGCGCGTCTTCAATGATACCTTCATTGTTGACTTTAATCTGCAACTTCATCACGTCGCCACACGCCGGTGCGCCAACCATACCGCTACCGACAGAGTCGTCGCTGTTGTCAAAAGAGCCAACGTTGCGTGGGTTCTCGTAATGATCGATGACTTTTTCGCTGTATGCCATGATTGAATTCTCCTTATGTACCGATTAGTGATGTGACCATTCAATGCTGTTCAGATCCACGCCCTGCTTGAACATTTCCCACAGAGGAGAAAGATCGCGCAGACGGCCGATGGAGTTGCGAACCAGCTTGATGGTGTAGTCAATCTCTTCTTCGGTAGTGAAACGACCTAAAGAGAAACGGATAGAGCTGTGTGCCAGCTCGTCGGTCATACCCAGCGCGCGCAGCACGTAGGATGGCTCCAGGCTTGCAGACGTACAGGCAGAACCGGAAGAAACGGCCAGGTCTTTCAGCGCCATGATCAGCGATTCGCCTTCAACATAGTTGAAGCTGACGTTGAGGATGTTCGGAGCACCCTGCTCGAGATCGCCGTTCAGATACACTTCTTCCATATCTTTCACGCCGTCCCACAGACGGTTACGCAGCGTGCGCAGGCGTGCCATCTCGGTTTCCATCTCTTCTTTTGCAATGCGGTACGCTTCGCCCATGCCCACGATCTGGTGAACAGGCAGCGTGCCGGAACGCATACCGCGCTCGTGACCGCCGCCATGCATCTGTGCTTCGATGCGGATACGTGGTTTACGACGAACGTACAGCGCGCCGATCCCTTTCGGGCCATAGATTTTGTGGCCGGAGAAGGACATCAGATCCACTTTCAACTGGCTCAGGTCGATAGGCAGTTTGCCCACGCTCTGGGTCGCGTCCACGTGGTAGATGATACCGCGCGCGCGGCACATTTCGCCGATGGTCGCGATGTCTTGTACCACGCCGATTTCGTTGTTGACGTGCATGATGGAAACCAGAATGGTGTCATCACGCATGGCCGCTTCGAGCTCTTTGAGGTCAATAATACCGTTGCTCTGTGGGGCGAGATAGGTGACTTCGTACCCTTCACGCTCCAGCTGGCGGCAGGTGTCCAGCACGGCTTTGTGTTCGGTTTTGCTGGTGATAATGTGCTTGCCTTTTTTCTGATAAAAGTTGGCTGCACCTTTGATCGCCAGGTTGTCGGATTCGGTCGCACCGGAGGTGAAAACAATCTCACGCGGGTCGGCACCCACCAGGTCAGCAATCTGATTACGGGCGATATCAACCGCCTCTTCAGCATGCCAGCCAAAACGGTGTGAACGGGAAGCTGGGTTACCAAAGTTTCCGTCCAGGGTCAGACACTGCATCATTTTCTCGGCAACACGCGGGTCCACCGGCGTGGTTGCGGAGTAATCGAGATAAATCGGTAATTTCATTGCTCTTTAAACTCCGTACATCGCTTCAATGCAAGGAATCAGGCAACCGGCTGGATGTACGACCGAGTACACGGGGCGTGACCGCCCCGGCCTGATTCTGAAATCTTTATCGTTTTATTACGCGCGCAATTTGACGTCGATAGCGTCCTGCGCGCGGGTGCTGCGTT
Source organism: Enterobacter asburiae (assembly GCF_008080435.1). GTDB lineage: Bacteria > Pseudomonadota > Gammaproteobacteria > Enterobacterales > Enterobacteriaceae > Enterobacter > Enterobacter asburiae_C. Next base: position 530,713 of record NZ_VRKN01000002.1, read on the forward strand.
GGGAATCCTGACTGTGTTGACGACCAGAGACATCCAGAACTTCCTGGTTATTAACCAGTTCACCCAGGGTGATGTTGTTCAGGAAGCCGGTGAGACGGTCGCTCAGATCGCGCCACAGCGCGTGGGTCAGGCATTTGTCGCCGCCCTGGCAGCCGCCTTTACCCTGGCAACGGGTCGCGTCAACGGATTCGTCAACTGCGCTAATCACTTCACCAACTGCAATACTGCCCGCGTCTTTACCGAGCAGATAACCGCCGCCTGGGCCACGAACGCTGGAAACCAGTCCATTTTTACGCAGTCTGGAGAACAGCTGTTCCAGATAAGAGAGGGAGATCCCTTGTCGTTCAGAAATATCAGCCAACGGAACCGGGCCCGCTTCGGAGTTGAGCGCAACGTCCAGCATCGCGGTCACGGCATAACGCCCTTTAGATGTCAGTCTCATGTCTTACTTAACCTCAAACTCGCCCCTGCCCGGGGTTTTTTATAGTAAAATGGGGTATTGCATAGCAGGGCCAAGTCTGACATTCCTGACTAAAATGGTCAACTATTTACTTGACTGTTTTAGTCAGGTATTTAACCTTCCGTGCCGTTTTTTGTCGGGTGGCGCTTCGCTTACCCGACCTACGGTTTTGTAGGCCGGGTAAGCGAAGCGCCACCCGGCGAACAGACGACACTACTCTTTATTCTTCTGCTCAATCGACGCCAGGATCCCGCGCAGGATGTTCAGCTCCTGGCTTTCCGGGCGCGCGCGGGTAAACATACGGCGCAGCTTGTTCATCACCTGACCTGGGTGGCCTTCACGGATAAAGCCGGTTGAGAGTAGCGTCTGCTCAAGGTGACCATAGAAGCGCTCAAGGTCGTCCACCAGCGGGTAGGCAGTTTCTTCTTTCGATTCGACCTGTTTCTCCTGCGTCGCCAGCCACGCCATACGCACTTCATAGGCGATAACCTGCACCGCCATCGCCAGGTTCAGCGAGCTGTATTCCGGGTTCGCCGCGATGGCGACGTGATAGTGACACTTCTGCAGCTCGTCGTTGGTCAGGCCAACGCGCTCGCGGCCAAACACCAGCGCAACCGGTGCCTGTTCAGCCTCAGAAACACTTTTCAGGCCGCATTCGCGCGGATCCAGCATCGGCCACGGCAGCGTGCGTGAACGCGCGCTCGTGCCGACAACGAGGCTGCAACCGGCCAGCGCTTCGTCAAGGGTATCGACGATCTGGGCATTGCCGATCACGTCGCTGGCACCGGCCGCCAGGGCGATGGCCTGCGAGTCAGGTTTCACCAGCGGGTTAACCAGCCAGAGATTCGTTAAGCCCATGGTTTTCATAGCGCGGGCAACGGAGCCCATGTTGCCGGTGTGCGAGGTTTCGACCAGCACGATTCGAATGTTTTGCAGCATAATTTTTAATGTCTGAATTCAGCGTCTGAAGAATATTCGGGCATATTATCATAAACGGGAGACATAATCCGATCCCACTGCTATACTCTGCGCCGATTTTCCTGTTCTTTAACATCCAGTGAGAGAGACCGATGCATCCGATGCTGACCATCGCCGTGCGCGCAGCGCGCAAGGCGGGTAATGTAATTGCCAAACACTACGAAACGCCAGACTCCGTAGAAACCAGCCAGAAAGGCAGCAATGATTTCGTGACTAACGTCGATAAAGCCGCAGAAGCGATTATTATCGAAACGATCCGCAAATCTTACCCACAGCACACCATCATCACCGAAGAAAGCGGTGAACATGAAGGTACCGATCAGGATGTTCAATGGGTTATCGATCCACTGGATGGCACCACCAACTTCGTCAAACGCCTGCCACACTTCTCTGTGTCTATCGCAGTACGCATTAAAGGCCGTACTGAAGTCGCCGTTGTTTACGATCCAATGCGTAACGAACTGTTCACCGCTACCCGCGGTCAGGGCGCACAGCTGAACGGCTACCGTCTGCGCTGCAGCAACGCACGCGATCTGGACGGCACCATTCTGGCGACCGGTTTCCCGTTCAAGGCAAAACAGCACGCGACCACCTACATGAATATCCTGGGCAAACTGTTCACCGAATGCGCGGACTTCCGTCGCACCGGTTCTGCTGCACTGGATCTGGCCTACGTGGCGACCGGCCGCGTTGACGGTTACTTCGAGCTGTCACTGAAGCCATGGGACTTTGCTGCGGGCGAGCTGATCGCACGTGAAGCTGGCGCCATCGTGTGTGATTTCACCGGCGGCCATAACTATATGTCTACCGGCAACATCGTTGCAGGTAACCCACGCGTTGTTAAAGCCATGCTGGCAAACATGCGTGATGAACTGAGCGATGCGCTGAAGCGTTAATCCCCTCACCCCAGCCCTCTCCCCAAAGGGGAGAGGGTGTTAGAGGGCACCGCGCTCATCCACATCGTTACCGCCGCCAACAGCAGAATGACCCCACCCGCCAGCGCAAGCGTTGTCCACCCTATCTGTCGCCACAGTACCGGCGTTTTATTGCCGCTGAGTTTTACCGCCAGCTGACGGAAGCTGTGAACCAGCAGCGCTAAAGACGAAATGGTGAGAGACGTTCCTGCCGCCATCGCCAGTGCAGACAGCATTCCCCAGCCAAACACGCCTATCACCTTACTGAACAGCAGCACCATGATTGCCCCCGAACACGGGCGCATGCCCATCGAGAGAACAATCATCAGCCGCGCACGCCAGTCGTCGCCGTTCTGTAATTGTTCCTGCGTGGGCAAATGCTGATGTCCGCAGCCGCAGTTTTCATCATGAACGTGGTGCGGCGTAAAGGTTTTGAATTTCGGTTTTTGCAGCAGCACGCGCAGCTTTTTCAGCGCCCGCCAGCAGAGGATCAGCCCCAGCACGCCCACCAGCGCGTAGCTCCCCTTCTCCAGCCAGAAACTGCTCAAGTGCAGCTGGCGCGCGGGAAGCTGTAAGAGAGAAAGGACGACCACGACGAGCGCAATCGCCACGCTGCCCTGAAGCAGTGAAGAAGCCAGCGTCAGGCCGATACTCGATTTCAGCTTCGACGGATGTGTGGCAAGCCAGGTCGTGATGACGATTTTGCCGTGCCCCGGCCCCAGCGCGTGCAGAACGCCATAGATAAAACTGAACGCCAGCAGGGAACCACCCGCTTTGGTCGGGTTTTCCGCCACCGCCTTCAGCAGACCGCTCATCTGCTGGTTGACCTCACGCTGCCAGACAATGCTTTTCATCATGACCTGCGGCCAGGCCTGCCACAGCCAGAGCGAACCGCAAACGGCTAGCAGGAGAAAGAGCGCCAGCGGCCAGAGGTGCAGCCAGCGGCGCGGTTTCCGAACCGGAGAGGAGATCACTGACATTGTAACGTCACCTCCTGCGCGAACTGTTTACCCAACTCCATATCCTCAGGCGGTGCATCTTCTTTATCAAGCGAGACCGCAAAGTTCAGCGTCTCTTCGCTGGGTTTCGGGGTATGCACGCCAATTTTGCAGCTTTTTTGCAGCGCGTCCGGCAGCCGTACGTCGCTGTCTTTGTCATAGCGCATGTCGACATAGTAGGTAGGGTCAAAGGTGGAAAAGCGGTACGTTTGCCCTGCCAGCGGCTGCGGATGCGCCAGCGGAAGCACAAACGTCAGCACCGCCTGATGCCCGTTACGCGTCATACCGTATTCCGCTGGTCGGTTCAGAAATTTGACCTTTTGCCCGTTATGCCAGAATTCAGTGAAGTAGTGCTGGCCGAGCACGTTGGCCATCACTTCCGCCGCCAGCTTTTTCCAGATTTCGTCGCCGGGCTTCGCGTTTCCCGCATCATAGAGCAGATCGGCCGAGGTGATTTCATCCATCGTCCAGCGCATCTTCAGGCCGCTCAGCTGCGTGCCGTCGGTGACCAGCTCGGTCTGGAGGTCAATAAAACTGTGAGGGTGTGCGCTGGTGGTGAAGCTGATAACCGCCAAAAATAACGCCATCGCACTTTGTTTAACTGTTTGCATCAATTCCTCACGTCAAAAATTCTGTGATGTTCCCCAGCAATCCTGAGTGAAAGGCCTGCCGGCGCGCTTTTCAGCGCTCATCCTTTAGCTATTCTTATCAAACATTCACACTGGATACCCGACAGATGATGACGACGCTTGAAATTCCATCTGTGCTTTCCAGTTCGCAGCGCCGCTGCCAGGTGCTTTTGATGCTTTACCTGCCCGATGCTGCCGTCACCGCACAGAGCATAATTGCTGCCAACGGGGTGGACGACGCGATGGCACGGCAAGATATAGCCGAGACGCGCGATGAAATCCAGCGCTATCACCGGCTGGATATCGTCACGCACCACGACGGCAGCTACCGGATTGAAGGCTCAGCCCTGAATCAGCGTTTATGCCTGCTGCACTGGCTGCGTCGGGCGCTGCGGCTTTGCCCGCAGTTTGTCTCGCACCAGTTTACCCCCGCATTAAAAACCGCGCTTAAACAATACGGCATTGCGCGGCCGCTTTACGACGATGCGAACCTGCGGGCGCTGATCAACTTCTGCTCACGCAAGCTCCAGCGCCAGTTTGAATGCCGCGACGTCCAGTTTTTACAGCTCTATTTGCAATACTGTCTGATCCAGCATCATCTGGGTAATACGCCGCAGTTTTCCCACATTCAGCGCAGCTGGACGCAATCGAGAGGGGAATACTTCGCCGCGCAGGAAATCGTGCGTCACTGGAAACGGCGTGTTCCGCAGGGTACGCACAGTGATGAACAATTGTTCCTCGCGCTGTTGTTTATGATGCTACGCACACCCGATCCGGTGCTCGACAGACATCAGCAGGATCAGCGTCTGCGTCGCACCATTGTACGGATGATTGCCCGCTTTCGGGCGCAAACCGGGATGAACTTCAGCGATGAACAGGGGCTGACCGATCAGCTCTATATCCATCTCGCTCAGGCGCTGGACCGCTCGCTGTTTGAGATCGGCATCGACAATAGCCTGCCGGAGGAGATCCATCGTCTCTATCCCCGGCTGTTACGCACCACGAAGGAAGCGCTGTTTGAGCTGGAAGCGGAATTTGGGCTGCGTTTTTCTGATGAAGAGATGAGTCTGGTGGCAGTGATTTTTGGTGCCTGGCTGATGCAGGAGACCGATCTGCACGAAAAACAGGTGGTCCTGCTGACAGGGGAAGATAAGGAATGCGAAGCATTGATTGAACAGCAGCTGCGCGAACTGACGCTACTCCCGCTCAATATTCGCTATCTCACGCTACAGGCGTTTCAAAAAGAAGGCGCGCCGCGTGAGGCTTCGCTGGTGATCACGCCCTATCCTACCGCGCTGCCGCTGTTCTCGCCGCCGCTGATCCACGCCGTCGAGGCGTTGAACGCGCAGCAGCAAGAACATATTCGCGCGATGCTGGAATCGTAGTTACGCGCGTGCAGCCACTTTGGGACGAACAAACATCGCCGGTAGCGCAACCAGCGCCATCACCCAGAACACGCTATGTCCCAGGTGCTGGTAAAGGAAGCCGGCAAAGACCGTCATCACCGCAATACTGCCGCCCATCGCCACCGCAGAATAAACAGCCTGCAGACGAATCACGTCCCCACCCTCACGCGCAGAGATGTAGCGCATCGCCGCCAGATGGCAGACGGTGAAGGTCCCGCAGTGCAGGATCTGCGCCACAATCAGCCACGGCAGTTCGGTGGTCCAGCCCATAATACCCCAGCGTGCCACGCCGCACACGGCGGAAAGCAGCAGCAGATCGCGCGCACCAAAACGACGGAACAGCTTTTTGCTGAGCGCAAAGATGATCACTTCCGCAACCACGCCAAGTGACCACAGGTAACCCACCGCAGAGGCAGAGTAGCCCGCCCCCTGCCAGTAGATGGCACTAAAGCCATAGTAGGCTGCATGCGCTCCCTGAAGCAGACAGACGCACGCCAGAAAACGCCAGCTTTGTGCCACCAGGCTCCGCCAGGCGGGCCAGCCGGCGCTCTCCTGATGGCGGTTTTCTCCTTGCGGCATCACCGACGGGCGCAGCAACATCCCCAGCAGCATGGAGGCAATACCCACACTCAACAGCGCAAGGATGGCGTGATAGTCATACAGGCTGACCAGTTTGCCCACCAGCGCCGAGCCAATCACGAAGGCAATCGAGCCCCACAGACGCACGCGGCCATAGTCCATGGTGATCTGTTTTTGCCAGGTGTTTGCCAGAGCATCCGTTAAGGGCACCAGCGGCGAGAAAAACAGGTTAAAGCCAACCATGATCACCATCAGCCAGGCGAACTGATGGCTGACCCAGAAGCAGGCGACAAAGACCAGCGTCAGGAGCGCCAGAATACGCACGGCTTTAATCAGTAAGGAGGGATCGCTGACGCGCGGCGCAATCAGCAGGCTGCCCAAAAATCGCGCCACCAGGCCTGCGCCAAGCAGAACACCGATGGTCTCAGGGGTAAGACCGATTCCTTTGAGCCAGACGCTCCAGAAAGGCAGAAAAATACCGTAACTAAAGAAGTAGGTGAAGTAGCTGAGCGCCAGCCAGCGTGTGGAATGCAAGACCATGAATCCCTCCCGAAATGGAGGCGATAGTCTGGCGCTAAACGTTGGGTGACGCAAGTCTCAAATTAACAACAAATTAACATTTCTCTCCCAATGAATTGACCAGAATTGTCATCGAAAAATGGGTTTTCTCCCCCAGAGAAAGCATCACCAAACCAGGTTGTCCCGGCATGTGGTGGGCGTCCACCGGGTGGCTTTGCGGCTCCAGACAGAGAAATGGCTGACCCGACATTCTGAACAGCATCAACCAGGGAGTTTGCGATAGAAGTGTGATTTCCATCTCATTATTTCGTAAGTGTGCCTGCCCGCTCCAGCCGGAATAGCAGACATTCAGCCAGTCATCGCATCCGTACCGGGCCGCCTGAAAATTGACGTGAGCCGGCAATTCCCCTTGCCACTGCAGCGGCAAATGGTGCTCCCCTTCAGGCCAGTAGCCGCTGGCGCTGAACTGCACGCTATTTCCATTTTGAAAAAAGAACCAGGGGTGGAACCCCAGCCCGTATAGCATCGGCTCAGCCCCGCAGTGGGTGAGCGTCAGGCTGGCATGGAACGCGTTCTCGACAAGCTGGTAATGCAATTGCGCCTGATAATCGAACCCACAGGGGTCAACGCTGCGTAACCGCAGCACGCATGCGGTGGCAGAACGGGAAGCAACCTGCCACGCGTTGAGCCACCCGTCTCCGTGCAGATAAAACGTGGCATCACGCGGGCTTTGCGGTAACTCCACCTCTCGCCCCTGCAGCATAAACCGATTCCCGGCGACCCGATTAGCCAGAGGCAGCATTGGGAACAGAGAGGGTTGCCCCTCAGGCGCCAGCAGAACGGGACGGCTGAAGCGGGTCGAGTCCAGCAGCTCTATCGCACCACCTTGCGGATCAACGCGCATCCGAAGATGCACGTTTTCCAGAGTAAACGCCCGCGCCATCAATGGGCCTGCTTTTGCTTAGCACCGTGCACCACTGCGTGCCGTTGCGCTAGCTGGGTTTCGAGTGCTTCCAGTGTTACACCTTTTGTTTCCGGGACATTTCGCAGAATGTAGATAAAGCCCATCGCACAGATGATCCCGTACAGCAGGAAGCTGCCTGACGCACCTAGTCCGGCATTCAGCAGCGGGAAGGTATAGGTCAGCAGGAAACAGGCGATCCATAGCGCCAGCGTCCCGAGCGAAATTGCCATGCCGCGCACGCGGTTGGGGAAGATCTCAGAGAGAAGCACCCAGGTTACCGGGGCCAGCGTCAGGGCATAAATTGCAATCGCCGCGAGCACCAGCACCAGTACCGGCCAGCCCATGATCCCCAGTGCATAGGAACCGGCAATCAGCACGTAGATGACCGTAAGGCCACTCGCGCCCAGCAGCATCAGCTTGCGGCGCCCAAGTTTGTCCACCAGCGGTAATGCCGCAATGGTAAATACCAGGTTGATAATGCCGGTCGCAACGATCGATTTCAGCGTCCCGTTGATATCAAACCCAGCGGAAGCAAATATCTCCTGCGCGTAGTTGAAGATGACGTTGATCCCACACCATTGCTGGAATACCGCCAGCACCATTCCGATGATGACAATGGGCTTAATCTGCGGAGAGAGTAATGCAGAGTAAGAGACCGTATTGTTGTTCTTCACCAGCGTCTGGGCTATCTCCTGCAAGGTCCGACTGGCATAAGAGGCGGATCCAATACGTTCAAGGGTGTGGCGGGCACGCTCTGGCTTGCCTGCTTTCATCAGCCAGCGCGGCGACTCCGGCACCAGAAACATCAGCACCAGAAAGAGCAAGGCGGGCAGCAGCTCTGCGCCAAACATCCAGCGCCAGCCCATTTGACCGTTCCAGGTGTTGAGGATAGCTTGCTGCGTGGCGCCGCCGGCAACAGGATCGGCAATCATCAGATTAACCAGCTGTGCCGCCAGAACGCCAATCACGATAGTCAGCTGGTTCACAGCCACAAAGCGGCCGCGCTTTTCCGCCGGACTGACTTCGGCGATATAGAGTGGACTCAACGCCGAGGCCAGACCGATCCCCACCCCACCGACAATGCGGTAGACAACAAACAGATCGAAATTGCTTGCCAGCGCCGTACCCAACGCAGAGGCGCTGAAAAGAATGGCCGAAAGAATAAGTGGGATTTTTCGCCCGAAGCGTTCTGCGCACCAGCCCGACATCATCGCACCGAAAATGCATCCAGCCAGGGCAGAACTCATCGCCCACCCGGACTGAGCAGGATCGGTGATCGAGAAGTACGCTTCATAAAACGGCTTCGCACCGCCAATCACCACCCAGTCGTAACCAAACAATAATCCACCGCAGGCCGCCACCAGACAGATAGTCCAGACGTAGCCCATTTTAAGATGTGTCTGCGCGTTATTCATGTTGATTCCTCTATAAGGGAAACGCAGGGAACAGTAGGGTTTGGGCGGGGATCCCGCCCGGTTCAGGTTCAGGCAAAGATGCCGCATCGCTGCGCGTGTAAAATAAGATGCGCTTTATCATGAGCTGGATTTATCGCCAGAAGTTGCTGCATCGCCCTCTGGCTCGCCGGGATGTCTCCCAGCCCCAGATGCCCCAGCGCCTCAATAAACAGGCAGTGCTGCTGGTGTTGCGGCGTCGCAGGCGTATCGAGAACCACCAGATCCGGAAGCGATACGGCAAAGAAATCGGCTTCGGGAATATCGTTGCGGTGATGCTCAACCCATTCCAGGAAGTGGCGGAAGTGCTGTTCTGCCTCTGTCGTGTGACCACCGGCCCGAAGCGCCATACCCTGCCAGAAGAGATAGTCAGCGGGCTGGTCGTTATAGTAGCGACCCGCGTCCAGCGTTACGCCGCCACGCGAGGCATGCTGGAAGTACATTTGCGCCTGCTGCAGGTCGCCCTTTTGTGCCGCGCAGACGCCCTGCAAATAGCGAATGTCATTATCCGTCTGACCCGGCAGGCGCCCCTCTCCCAGGTTATGCGGATAATGAAGCGCATCCTCCAGCAGACACACAGCCGTGGTGATGTCATTCCCGACGATGGCCTCTAACGCCCGGTGCATTTGGTTGAGCAGGTATTGCCCGGTAACCTTGCCCTCGCCGCCCTCCCATGGATGAAACTGACGGGTCTGCAGGATCTTCGCGGCGGCGGAATAATGTCCCTGACTATTCCACAGGCTCAACAGCTCCGCGGTGAGATCGTCACGACGCAGAACGACCTGCTGGCGAGAGTCGAGCATACTCAGGCGCTCATTCACCGCCGTGGCCGCCAGTTTTTTCAGATAATCCAGTTCAAAGAGAAAACGAGCATTATCCGGCTCAGCATCAACTGCCCGCTGCAGGCAGGCCAACGCAGTGTCTTTGTCGTGCTGTTTATTCCAGGCGTAGATCCCGAGCAGTCGGTGCGCAGGTGCATAGTCCGGCAGTTGTGTTAGGGTCTCGCGCCAGCATGAAACCGCCTCGTCATACCGGCGTTTGCTGTACCAGAAACAGCCAAGCAGATACCCGGCAAAGGCATCGTCTTTAAGGGTTTGCAGCATCTGAACTTCATCAGGCGTATTGGGGAAACGGACATGCAGTGCATGACAGCGCTGCGCTGCGGCCAGTAAGGCCTGCCGCACGTCGGCCTGACAGGTGAGTGATACTTGCCATAACAACGGAAGGGTTTCGTGGCAGTCCAGCAACATCAGGACGTTGAGTGCATCCTCTTTGCGCCCCAGGGAGACCAGCCACCCGGCCAGCATGCTGGCGTTGACCCCGCGACGCCCGGTGACCTGCAACAGCTTCTCCTCTGAAGCGGTGTCCTGTGCGATCAGCCAGCGCGCGCAGTGAAGCGCATAGCTCAGTGGGTAGTGCGTCAGACTCTGACTGATGAAGTCGAGCGCCTCTTCCTGCTGACCGCAGTCGCAGAGTGCCAGCGCCTTAAGCCCCATTGCCAGATGGTTTGCCCCATTCACCTGCAGGCTAACAGTGACTTTTTCAAGAGCCTCTTTGGCATCGCCGCGCTTCATTGCCAGACGCGCCAGCGCCCAGAATGCCGCATCCCGACAGTTACCGCTCCAGGACGCTTTAAAGTAGTGATCCCATGCCCCCGTCTCATCTCCCTGCCGCTCAAGCGACGTAGCCAACAGCATACTGGCCTCACCGTCACGCGGATTTTTATTCAGTTGATGAGCACGCACCAGCGCGGCGCGGGCGCACTGCTCTGCCTGCGTCCAGTCGGCAGCGTTAAACGCCAGCGTGCCCAGGGCAACATTGTTGCGATAATCGTTGGGATCGAGCTCAACCGCACGGCGGTAATAGTCAGCGGCAAAGCGGCTCGCATGGTTGTACTGTTCCAGATGCTGCCCAATAAAATAGAGTTCATCCGCGTTAGTGATGTTTTCAGGCATCGCCGGGGCGCGAGCCGGATCGGGCAACGCCGTTTCCTGCATCTCATGCTCCTGATAGTGCAGCAGCGTCCGGCCCTCAGCGGTCTTAACCGTCATGGTTAAACGCTGTGGATAGTTATCCGGCAAACTTTGTTGCCAGCTCTCCCCCGGCGCCAGCGTCAGAGGAGCTTCAAAGATGGGCTGCCGATCGGCACTCACATCAACCAGAATGTTGTCCAGCGGCGCGATGGCATAGATCCCCAGCTGTAGCTGTTGCGACGCTCTCACCAGCTTTATCGTCAGTTGAGTGTTGGCGTTTTGCACCATCCCCAGATCGCTGTAGGGAAGGAAATTCTGAACAAAGATCTTCTCTTCAAACGGTGCGAGCCAGGTGAAATCTGGCTGATTGTCGGTGAACACACCTGTCATCAGTTCGATGTAGGGGCCATTTTCGTCGGTCAGGTTGCGGTCCCACGCCTGGCCAAAATCACCATATCCCCAGCTCCACTGCTTTTTGCCTGGTGAAATGTGGTGATCGGCAACATGCAGCAGACCGCCTTGTTCATCATGATGGTATGCCCCGACAAAATCGTAATCTGATTTCTCTGCCATGTAAGAGGTAGGAACAGGCACATTCCTGTAACGCGAAATATCGACCCCGGCCGAGTAGTCCACCTTATAGTAAGTGCCTGTGGCAATCGGGAAAGCGGAGACATCACGTTTGCCATGATCGAACACGGCCGTGACATCCGGCGGGAAGACGCTCTGATGCGCATCACCGCCTTTGACGGCAGGATTTGCCCACCACAGAAAATGGCGTGGGGTCGCATTGCCGTTAAAGACTTTGCCGGTGATTTCGATCAGCGCGCGATCGGGGTAAAGCGTAAAGCCGGTCATCACCTGCAGTCCACGCATGGGCTCCACTTCGCCCATCCAGACGGTTTGCGCACCGTTTTCACCCGCCTGAAGGGTAAAATCAACGGGCTTAAACGTGGTTGGGCGATGGTGCTGCGGCCAGTTAAACTCAATTCCGCCGGAGATCCACGGCCCAAGCAGCCCCACCAGCGCGGGTTTCACCACGTCGTTGTAATAGACGAAATCGCGCTGCTTCACTTTATCGTAAGCGCGATGAATACGGCCGCCCAGTTCAGGCAGTAGCATCACGCGAATAAAATCATTCTCCAGCCATACCGCCTGATAGTCGCGCATTTCGCGCTCGCCGGTCAGCGTATCAATGACCCCGTAAGGGTACACCGCGCCTGAGGAGCCCTGATAGACGCGCTTCTCCAGAAACATGGGATTAGGATCTTCTGCCCCTGTCGTCCACGTAGGAAGGGTTACCGTTTCTTGCCATACCTTAACTAAGCCGTGCATGCCGCTCTCCACTAAATGAAATAGAGTAAAAACAGGAATGGCTCGAGTTTATAGCGTGAATTTGCTGTTAAAATGCGCATCGTTCACGCAATACAGTTAAGGGAGTTAAGTATATGTTGCGACCAGGTTTAAATAATGCCCGGGTTCGTCAGGCTAATAAGGTGATATTTCTGTCGCATCTGTGGCGTGAAAAACAACTGAGTAAATCGCGCCTGGCGCAACTGACGGGACTGTCGATCCCGGCGGTGAGCAACATTCTTGAAGAGCTGCTTGATGAGGGACGAATCAGCCATTCAGCTGAAAAATTGAGCGCGCGCGGCCTGAACAGCGGGAGCTATCAGATCCCTGCGCAGGGTGCATGGACTCTGTGCATGGCCGTTTCTCCTACCAGCATTGAATGTCAGCTTGCGGATGCGCGCCTCCTGGCAGTGGGCGATCTTCAGCATATCACCATCCATGCACCTGACCCGCAGGCGCTTCTCAGTGAGATAGCAACCTGCTGGCGTGAGTACCATCAACGCTATCCGGAGCAGCGCATTAACCTGGCGCTGGGCGTACACGGGCAGGTCGACCCGGTCACCGGAGTCTCGCAAACCATGCCGCAGGCACAATGGAAAACCCCGGTGGAAATGAAATACCTGCTAGAAGATCGGTTAAAAACCCACATCAGAATAGATAACGACTGCGTGATGCTGGCGCTGGCGGAAAAGTGGCAAAACCGTGGGGCGGAGCAGGATTTTTGCGTCATCAACGTCGACTACGGTATTGGCTCATCTTTTGTGATAAACGATCAGATTTATCGCGGTAATCTGTATGGCAGCGGTCAGATTGGCCACACCATTGTAAACCCGGACGGCAACGCCTGTGACTGTGGCCGATACGGTTGCCTTGAAACCATTGCCTCGCTGAGCGCCCTGAAGAAGCAGGCCAGCATCTGGTTGAAAACACAGCCGGGCGCAGATTTCTCACCGGACCAACTCACAACCCGTGCGCTGATCCACGCCTGGCATCAGGGGGATATTCGGGTTCAGGCATGGGTAGAAAATGCGGCGAATGCGATCGGTCTGAGTCTGTATAATTTTCTGAATATCCTGAATATTAATCAGATATGGCTCTACGGACGCAGCTGTGCGTTTGGTGAAAGGTGGCTCAATGCCATCACGCAGCAGACCGGGTTTAACCCTTTCGACAAAAACGATGGACCGGGGATAAAAGCAACGCATATTAGTTTTGGGCAACTTACCCGCGCGCAGCAAATTCTGGGGATTGGTTATTTATATGTGGAATCGCAGTTGAGCGAATCATGACTGGCATTTTTATGAAAAAAAGCTGAATGGCGAGCTGTCGGTTTGTGTAGTAGCTTTAAAGCAGGTCCCACCGAAAAAAGAGCCTGCTATGAACACCCTACGCTATTTTGATTTTGGCCAGTCTCGTAACCTGTTATTGCTGATTGCCCGTATCGCCATCGTTGTCCTGTTTATTATTTTTGGCTACCCGAAACTGACGGGGTTTAGCGGCACCGTACAGTACATGACGTCGCTCGGTGCTCCCATGCCCATGCTGGCCGCCATTATTGCCGTGGTGATGGAGGTGCCCGCCGCTATTCTGATCGTGCTCGGTTTTTTCACCCGCCCCATCGCGGTGCTCTTTGTGTTTTATACGCTGGGAACCGCAGTAATTGGACACCATTACTGGGATATGACGGGTGATGCTGTCGTACCCAACATGATTAACTTCTATAAAAATGTGAGTATCGCTGGCGCCTTTATTTTGCTGGCGATTGTGGGACCGGGGGCCATCTCCCTGGACCGGCGTTAGCCGATAAAAAAAAGGCCGCAAGCGCGGCCTTTTTTATTTCTGCAAAGCAGAGGAATTATGCGTATACCGGGAAGCGCGCGCAGATATCCAGAACTTTACCTTTGACGCGCTCGATAACCGCTTCGTCATTGATGTTGTCCAGAACGTCACACATCCAGCCAGCCAGCTCTTTCACTTCAGCTTCTTTGAAGCCGCGACGCGTCACAGCCGGAGAACCGATACGGATACCGGACGTCACGAACGGGCTCTTCGGATCGTTTGGCACGCTGTTTTTGTTCACGGTGATGTTGGCGCGGCCCAGGGCAGCGTCAGCTTCTTTACCGGTCAGATTTTTATCAACCAGATCCAGCAGGAACAGGTGGTTTTCAGTCCCGCCGGAGACCACTTTGTAGCCACGGTTCAGGAACACTTCCACCATCGCTTTGGCGTTCTTAGCAACCTGCTGCTGATAAACCTTGAACTCTGGCTCCATCGCTTCTTTCAGCGCCACCGCTTTTGCGGCGATAACATGCATCAGCGGGCCGCCCTGCGCGCTTGGGAATACCGCAGAGTTCAGTTTTTTGTACAGCTCTTCGTCACCGCCTTTCGCCAGGATCAGGCCACCGCGTGGACCCGCCAGGGTTTTGTGGGTGGTGGTGGTCACAACGTGAGCGTGTGGAACCGGGTTCGGGTAAACGCCAGCGGCAATCAGGCCCGCAACGTGCGCCATGTCAACGAACAGGTAAGCGCCGATGCTGTCTGCGATTTCACGCATTTTTGCCCAGTCAACGATACCGGAGTATGCAGAGAAGCCACCGATGATCATCTTCGGTTTGTGCTCTTTAGCCTGCTTCGCCATGTCTTCGTAGTCAATTTTACCGGACTCATCAATACCGTAAGGGATGATGTTGTACAGTTTGCCGGAGAAGTTAACCGGGGAGCCGTGAGTCAGGTGACCGCCCTGCGCCAGGTTCATACCCAGAACGGTATCGCCCGGCTGCAGCAGCGCGGTGTAGACCGCGAAGTTAGCCTGAGAGCCAGAGTGCGGCTGCACGTTCGCGTAGTCAGCGCCAAAAAGTTCTTTCGCACGGTCGATAGCCAGCTGCTCAACGATATCAACGTACTCGCAACCGCCGTAGTAGCGTTTGCCCGGATAACCTTCAGCGTATTTGTTGGTCAGCTGAGAACCCTGCGCCTGCATGACGCGTGGGCTGGTGTAGTTTTCGGAGGCGATCAGTTCGATGTGCTCTTCCTGACGTACTTTTTCCTGCTCCATAGCCTGCCACAGTTCGGCATCATAATCGGCAATGTTCATTTCACGCTTTAACATCCGCATCTCCTGACTCAGCTAACAAGTAAATTTTGGCCTGAAAAGGCAGTCCTGTTGGACGACGGGCAACAGTATAACTGATTAGTTCTGTGATAACAGGTCTTGACAAACGATTTTACGCAAACGTTTTCCTGCGCGCCACGCAAGGGTTTGAGGAATAAAGCTCTCGCCATTTAAAGCGGATTTCTTTTCAGGTTTGTGATGCATATTTTTCATCTTGCAAAGAACCATTTACAACGCAGGGGTATTTTTTATAAGATGCATTTAAAATACATCATTAAAGTCACATCAGAAGGATGCGCTCATGCTCGACGCTCAAACCATCGCTACCGTTAAAGCCACCATTCCCCTGCTGGTGGAAACCGGCCCTAAACTCACCGCCCATTTCTACGATCGCATGTTCACGCACAACCCGGAGCTCAAAGAAATTTTCAACATGAGCAACCAGCGTAACGGCGATCAGCGCGAAGCGCTTTTCAACGCCATCGCGGCCTACGCCAGCAACATCGAAAACCTGGCGGCATTGCTGCCTGCGGTGGAAAAAATCGCCCAGAAGCACACCAGCTTCCAGATCCAACCCGAGCAATACAACATTGTCGGCGGCCACCTGCTGGCGACGCTGGACGAGATGTTCAGCCCGGGCCAGGAGGTGCTGGACGCGTGGGGTAAAGCCTACGGCGTGCTGGCAAACGTGTTTATCAACCGTGAAGCCCAGATCTACAGCGAAAACGCCAGTAAAAATGGCGGCTGGGAAGGCACGCGCGCGTTCCGCATCGTCGAAAAAACCCCGCGCAGCGCATTGATTACCAGCTTTGAATTTGAGCCGGTGGACGGACAGCCGGTTGCCGATTACCAGCCGGGACAGTATCTGGGCGTGTGGCTGAAACCTGAAGGTTTCCCGCATCAGGAGATCCGCCAGTACTCCCTGACCCGCAAACCAGACGGTAAAGGCTACCGCATCGCGGTGAAGCGTGAGGACGGCGGTCAGGTATCCAACTGGCTGCATAACGAAGCCAGCGTGGGTGACGTGGTGCATCTGTCCGCGCCGGCGGGCGATTTCTTCATGGCCGTTGAAGCGAATACCCCGGTTACGCTGATCTCTGCAGGCGTCGGCCAAACGCCAATGCTGGCGATGCTCGATACGCTGGCGAAAGCAAACCACGGTGCGCAGGTCAACTGGTTCCACGCTGTGGAAAACGGCAACGTGCACGCCTTTGCGGATGAAGTGAAAACGCTCGGGGCGACCCTGCCACGTTTCACCGCGCACACCTGGTATCGCCTGCCGTCGGATGCAGACCGCGCAGCCGCACGCTTTGACAGCGAAGGTCTGATGAATTTAAGCCAGATGGAAGGGGCGTTTAGCGCGCCGGACATGCAGTTCTACATCTGTGGACCGGTGGCGTTTATGCAGTATGCCGCGAAGCAGCTGGTTGAGTTAGGCGTGAATAAAGACAGCATTCATTACGAATGTTTCGGGCCGCATAAGGTGCTGTAGTGAAAAAGCCCCTCGTTCGAGGGGCTTTTTTTCGCCGGGTGGCGCTGCGCCTTACCCGGCCTACAAAACCGTTGGCAATGTTAAATCGCGGCGTCGTCTTCTTCGCCGGTACGGATACGGATCACGCGCGCCACGTCAAAGACGAAGATTTTACCGTCGCCGATTTTACCCGTCTGCGCAGTGCGGATGATGGTATCCACGCAGGTATCGACGATATCGTCGCTGACCACGATTTCAATTTTTACTTTCGGCAGAAAGTCCACCATGTACTCTGCGCCACGGTAAAGCTCGGTGTGGCCCTTCTGACGACCAAAACCTTTCACTTCCGTCACGGTCATCCCGGTGATGCCGACTTCCGCCAGCGCTTCACGCACATCATCCAGTTTGAAAGGTTTAATAATCGCATCAATCTTTTTCATGGTGGGTCCTTAAACTCTTGCCTGTAAGCAGCCTCGTAATCGATTGCTCACAGTACCATACGGCATTACTCTTTAAAATCGTTTGCTTCCAGCTCGTGGCGCGACAGCAGCTTGTAGAACTCGGTGCGGTTGCGTCCGGCCATGCGCGCCGCGTGGGTCACGTTGCCTTTGGTGATCTGCAGCAGTTTGCGCAGATAGTTAAGCTCGAACTGATTCCGCGCTTCCGCAAACGTCGGCAACGCCGTGTTTTCCCCTTCCAGCGCCTGCTCGACCAGCGCGTCGCTGATGACGGGTGAAGACGTCAGCGCCACGCACTGCTCAATCACGTTCACCAGTTGCCGCACGTTTCCCGGCCAGCTGGCGGTCATCAGACGTTTCATCGCATCGGTGGAAAACGCGCGCACGAACGGTTTATGGCGGTCTGCCGCCTGGCGCAAAAGATGGTTTGCCAGCAGCGGAATATCTTCCGCACGCTCGGCCAGCGCAGGGATCTTCAGGTTCACCACGTTCAGGCGGTAGTAGAGATCTTCACGAAACTCATTACGCGCCATCACTTTGGGTAAATCCCGGTGGGTCGCGGAGATGATCCGCACGTTAATGTCGATATCGCGGTTGCTGCCGAGCGGCCTGACTTTTCGCTCCTGCAAGACGCGCAGCAGTTTAACCTGCAGCGGCGCGGGCATGTCACCAATCTCATCGAGGAACAGCGTGCCGCCTTCCGCCGCCTGGAACAGCCCTTCACGGCTGCTTACCGCGCCGGTGAAGGCACCGCGCGCATGACCAAAGAGTTCGGATTCAAGCAGTTGCTCCGGCAGCGCGCCGCAGTTAATGGCGATAAAGGCATTTTTACTGCGCGGGCTGGCGTTGTGGATCGCCTGCGCCAGGATCTCTTTCCCGGTCCCGCTCTGGCCGTTAATCAGCACACTGACGTCCGATTGCGCGACCATCCGCGCCTGCTCAAGCAGGCGCAGCATAATGGGGCTGCGCGTCACGATAGATTCACGCCAGGCATCATCTCCGGAAGGGGCAGCATGTTCCAGCGCACTATCGATGGCTTTATAGAGCGCGTCTTTGTCCACCGGCTTGGTCAGGAAGCTGAATACCCCCTGCTGCGTCGCGGCAACCGCATCCGGGATCGACCCGTGCGCCGTCAGGATAATCACGGGCATACCCGGCTGCTGCTTCTGGATCTCCGCGAACAGCTGCAGGCCATCCATTTCGTCCATCCGCAGGTCGCTTATCACCAGATCGATTTTCTCGCGGCTGAGGATCTTCAACCCCTCCAGCCCGCTTTCAGCGGTCACGACGCTGTAGCCTTCACTCACCAGACGCATCCCCAGCAGCTTTAACAGCCCGGGATCGTCATCCACCAGTAAGAGATGGGCAGGTTTACGGCTCGTCATGCTTCACATCCTCTTGTTTCGGCGTATCGCTGTCCGGTACAGCGGATGAGCTCCCCGGCTGATATTTACGCGACGAGAGCTGTCTTTCGATATCGGTCAGGTTCTCCAGCTTACGCGTCGTGGTATCCAGCTCGGTACGTAAATGTTGCTGCTGTTGACGCAGCGTATCAAGCTCGCTGTCGGTTGACTGTTGCAGCTTGCTGTAGCGGGAGCGCTCTTCAGACAGTTGAAGCTGTAATGTCTGCCCATCGCGCCAGAGCTGGTATACCGGGCGTACCTGCACGGGAAGATTGACCACAAACGTGTCCAGTCGGGTCACATTGACGCGGCGTTCAACGGGGGTGATTTTCGCATCTGCGAGTAAAATCCCACGCTTGAACGCGTCCTGCCAGGTGTCGTCATCCAGCATCGCCGCCTTCGAGCGGGCGTCTACCGGCGCCAGACGCTGGGCGCAATCTATTCCACGCAACCAGAACAGCGGGTTGCTTTCAACGTCATGTCCTGACAGGTTCCAGATGTCGTCACAGCGGGTTGAGAGGAAATCTGCCAGCTGCTTATCGGGCCATTTATCTTCTTGTTTATCGCTAATTGCACTTTGTGGCGCATGGGAAACACACCCTGCCAGAAATAAACAGGGCAGGCTCAGGCGAAGCGTGTTGCAGGAAAACACCGCGCGTACGGCGCGGAAAAAGACGTGTGACATACTCACCAGACATAGATTCATTTTATTGATTTTTCCGGCTCAGGGGCAGTTCGATACGGAAGCAAACATCTGAACGTTCGTCCGCGGCAATGTTTAGCTCACCCTGCATGCGTCGTATGCAGTCCCGGGCGATGCTCAAGCCCAGACCGCTTCCTTTAACCGCGCCTTTCCGCTGATGACTCCCCTGGAAAAAGGGTTCGAAGATCATGGTTTTTTCGTCATCGGGGATCGGGGTGCCGGTGTTTGCGACGTCAATAAACACCCGTGAACCATTCGTATTACTTCGGATATAAATGTTACCGGATTCAGTACCATAGTGCACCGCATTGGAGTAAAGATTATCCAGAACGCTCATCAGCAGCATGGGTTCAGCCAGGCACGCAGGCGCATTCAGTTCGACGCCGGTATGCATCATTTTAGCTCTTGCTGGCAGGCTATGGGCGGAGATCACCATATCCACCAGCGGCTCAATTTCAACGTTTTCCAGTACGACCGCCCCATCAGCCAGCTTGCGGTTGTAATCCAGCAGTTGCTCAATCAGCTTTTGCAGATTGCGGCTGCTGTTATCCAGGATCTCGACAATTTCTTTCTGTTCTGACGTAAGGGGTCCTGCCACTTCGTCCGCCAGCAGCTCCGTTCCTTCACGCATGCTGGCCAGCGGCGTTTTAAGCTCATGAGAGATATGGCGCAGAAACTGATGACGCTGAGATTCGAGCCACGCCAGGCGCTCGGACAGCCAGATAATGCGCTGGCCTACGGATCGCAGCTCGCGCGGACCTTTAAAAGCGACCGTATCCCCGAGCGATTTCCCCTCCCCCAGGCGGTTGATCATACGCTGAATGCCCTTCACCGGGCCGATGATCATGCGGGTAAAGAGCAGTACCAGCCCAAGACTCACCAGGAACAGCACCAGCGCCTGCCAGCCGAAGAACTGGCCGCGCTCGGCAATCTCCTGCTGGAGCTGCTGACCGCGAGAGAAAATCACCGTACGCGTTGACTGCACCATCTCGGTGTTGGCGCTGGCAAAAGCCTCAAGGCGTGCGGCGGCGGCGGCATCCGGGCCACTATTGTGGCACTGCAGCTGGGCAAGATCGTTCAAATCCTGACGTAACGCCTGATACAGCTTGTCGTCAGGCAAAACCCCCGCGTGAGCGTCCAGCATTTCGCTGTAGCGTTTACGCTGACTCTGATAAACCTTTTCCAGCGTCCGATCGTCAAGCACACAATACTGACGATAGCTACGCTCCATCTCCAGCGCGGCGTTGGTCATCGCTTCACTGCGTCTGGCGTCGATGAGCGTCGTGCGGTTGGTCAAAGCCGCCTGGGCACTCAGCGCGTTCAGACTTTGCCACGCCTGCCAGGCAAGGATCAGCAACGGCAGCAGGATCAGCAGGAAGGCCATCATGACGAGCTGCCGCAGGGAGCGGGGGAAAACGGGCCAGCGTTTCAACGCATTACTCTCTTAATGGGGGTTTACGCAGAGCGTAACTGAGTCTGCCCTTCAGATACAACAAAGCCGGGTAAAAACCCGGCTTTGTCATGGAATGAGGCGGTGCCTAACTCGACGTTTCGCCCTAGCCTGATAAAGCATCGCTATGATCAGTAGTTGGACGGCAGGCACCTTTTTGTGCGTCATTCGAAGTTTATGTAGCGCGTCCCGAAGGGGCTGACATAAGAAGGTGAATGAGCCACTGGTTAATATTATGCAACACCCGTGCCAGAATGCAAAACAAAATATTAACATATTGAAATATATGACTTTTACTCGTTTAGCCTGTTAATTATTGATTGAATGATTTCCAGGCTAAGTGTCGCTATTAAGCAACACCTTAACGGGAACCTTTACTGCCATAGATAAATCAATGAGTTAAATGTCTCCTTTTGGAGACACTCAGACCAGGGGTTGTCGCGATTTTGCGACAGATACAAAAAAGCCCGGTGGCGCTCGCGCTTACCGGGCCTACAGGTAGTGTGCTGAAACTTAACCCAGTTGCTTACGCGCGTTGCGGAAGATACGCATCCACGGGCTATCCTCGCCCCAGTTTTCCGGGTGCCAGGAGTTGCTCACGGTACGGAACACGCGTTCCGGGTGCGGCATCATAATGGTCGCGCGACCGCTTTCGCTGGTCACCGCCGTAATACCGTTAGCGGAGCCGTTCGGGTTAGCCGGGTAGGTTTCTGTCACCTTGCCGAAGTTATCGACAAAGCGCAGCGCCACCAGGCCTTTGCTCTCAAGCTGAGCCAGATGCGCCGCATCACGCACTTCTACCTGGCCTTCACCGTGGGAAACGGCGATTGGCATCTGCGAACCGACCATTCCCTGCAGCAGCAGAGACGGGCTTTGGGTCACTTCGACCAGGCTGAAGCGCGCTTCGAAGCGGTCAGACTGGTTACGCACAAAGCGCGGCCAGGCTTCGCTGCCCGGGATCAGCTCGCGCAGGTTAGACATCATCTGGCAGCCGTTACACACACCCAGCGCCAGCGTCTGCGGACGGTGGAAGAAGGTTTCGAACTCGTCACGCACGCGGCTGTTGAACAGGATGGACTTCGCCCAGCCTTCGCCCGCACCCAGCACGTCGCCGTAGGAGAAGCCGCCACACGCCACCAGCGCCTGGAAATCTTCCAGACCGGTACGGCCCGCCAGCAGGTCGCTCATATGAACGTCGATAGCATCAAAGCCCGCGCGGTGGAAAGCAGCTGCCATCTCAACGTGGGAGTTAACGCCCTGCTCGCGCAGCACCGCTACTTTCGGACGCGCACCGGTCGCGATGTACGGTGCCGCAATGTCTTCGTTGATATCGAAGGAGAGCTTCACGTTCAGGCCAGGATCCTGGTCATTCGCCTTCGCATTGTGTTCCTGATCGGCACATTCCGGGTTATCACGCAGGCGCTGCATCTGCCAGGTGGTTTCCGCCCACCACATGCGCAGCGTGGTGCGGCTTTCACTGAACACGGCGTGACCGTCTGCTTTGATGACAAAGCGGTCGCCCTGAACGGCTTTACCCAGATAGTGCACGCAGTCTGCCAGACCGTGCTTCGCCAGAATCGCTTCAACCGCATCGCGATCCGCTGCACGCACCTGAATCACTGCGCCCAGCTCTTCATTGAACAGCGACGCCAGACGGTCTTCGCCAAGCGTTGCAATGTTCGCTTCCACGCCACAGTGGCCGGTGAAGGCCATCTCTGCCAGCGTCACCAGCAGGCCGCCGTCGGAACGGTCGTGGTAGGCCAGCAGCTTACGCTGCGCAACCAGCGCCTGAATAGCGTCGTAGAAGCCTTTCAGCTGCGCTACGTCGCGCACGTCGGCTGGCTTGTCGCCGAGCTGACGGTAAACCTGCGCCAGCGCGGTGGCACCCAGCGCGTTGTGGCCTTTACCCAGGTCAATCAACAACAGGGCGTTGTCTTCGGTCACAAGCTGCGGCGTAACGGTATGACGCACGTCTTCCACGCGGGCAAACGCGGTGATCACTAG
Source organism: Enterobacter asburiae (assembly GCF_008080435.1). Classification (GTDB taxonomy): domain Bacteria; phylum Pseudomonadota; class Gammaproteobacteria; order Enterobacterales; family Enterobacteriaceae; genus Enterobacter; species Enterobacter asburiae_C. The sequence continues at coordinate 553,538 of NZ_VRKN01000002.1, forward strand.
CGACAGCGGAGAGGTCATCTCGCGCTGCTCGCTGCCTTCCTGCCAGCGGGTTTTCATCGACATGGAGTCTTTACCCACCGGAATGGTCAGGCCGAGGGCAGGACAGAGCTCCTCGCCCACCGCTTTCACGGCTTCATACAGGCCAGCATCTTCGCCAGGGTGACCGGCAGCGGCCATCCAGTTTGCGGAAAGCTTGATACGTTTGATGTCGCCAATCTGCGTCGCGGCGATGTTGGTCAGCGCTTCACCGACTGCCAGACGGGCTGAGGCAGCGAAGTCCAGCAGCGCCACCGGGGTGCGTTCGCCCAGGGCCATCGCTTCGCCGTAGTAGCTATCGAGGCTCGCGGTGGTCACGGCGCAGTTAGCCACCGGGATCTGCCACGGACCAACCATCTGATCGCGCGATACCATACCGGTCACGGTACGGTCGCCGATGGTCACCAGGAAGGTTTTCTCTGCCACAGCTGGCAGGTGCAGCACGCGGTTGACCGCTTCTGCCACGGTGATGCCCTGGCGATCCAGCGCTTTGCCCGCCGCTTTACGGGTTGTTACGTCGCGGGTCATCTTCGGCGTTTTACCGAGCAGAACGTCGAGCGGCAGATCGATCGGCTGGTTGTCGAAGTGGGTATCGCTTAAGGAGAGGTGCTGCTCTTCGGTCGCTTCACCGATGACGGCATACGGCGCACGCTCGCGGCGGCACAGCTCGTCAAACAGCGGCAGCTGATCCGCAGCAACCGCCAGCACGTAGCGCTCCTGGGATTCGTTACACCAGATTTCCAGCGGGCTCATGCCTGGCTCATCGCTCAGGATATCGCGCAGGTTGAAACGGCCACCGCGGCCACCGTCGCTCACCAGCTCCGGCATGGCGTTGGACAGACCGCCCGCGCCCACGTCGTGGATGAAGAGGATCGGGTTGGCATCGCCCAACTGCCAGCAGCGGTCGATCACTTCCTGGCAGCGACGCTCCATCTCAGGGTTGTCACGCTGCACGGAGGCGAAGTCTAGATCTGCATCAGACTGGCCGGAGGCCATTGAAGACGCCGCCCCGCCGCCCAGACCGATGTTCATCGCCGGGCCGCCCAGAACAATCAGCTTCGCGCCGACGACGATCTCGCCTTTTTGCACGTGATCGGCACGGATGTTGCCGATCCCGCCCGCCAGCATGATCGGTTTGTGGTAACCGCGCAGCTCTTCGCCGTTGTGGCTGTCCACTTTCTCTTCATAGGTACGGAAGTAACCGTTCAGCGCCGGACGGCCAAACTCGTTGTTAAACGCCGCGCCGCCCAGCGGGCCTTCGGTCATGATATCCAGGGCGGTTACAATGCGCTCTGGCTTGCCGAAATCTTCTTCCCACGGCTGTTCAAAGCCCGGGATACGCAGGTTGGAGACGGAGAAACCGACCAGACCCGCTTTCGGTTTAGCACCACGACCGGTCGCACCTTCGTCACGGATTTCACCGCCGGAGCCAGTCGCCGCACCCGGCCACGGGGAGATCGCCGTCGGGTGGTTGTGGGTTTCCACTTTCATCAGAATATGCGCGGGCTCCTGATGGAAGTCATAGCGCCCTGCTTCGCGATCGGCGAAGAAGCGGCCCACCTCGGAACCTTCCATTACCGCAGCGTTGTCTTTATAGGCAGACAGCACGTGGTCAGGGGTTTGCTCCATGGTGTTTTTGATCATTTTGAACAGCGACTTCGGCTGCTGTTCGCCGTCAATAATCCAGTCGGCGTTGAAAATCTTATGGCGGCAGTGCTCAGAGTTAGCCTGCGCGAACATATAGAGTTCGATGTCGTTCGGGTTACGGTTGAGCTTAACAAACGCATCCTGCAGGTAGTCGATTTCGTCTTCTGCCAGCGCCAGGCCGAGACGCAGGTTGGCGTCAATCAGCGCCTGACGGCCCTGCCCCAGCAGGTCTACGCTCTGTACCGGCGCAGGCTGATGGTGAGAGAAAAGCTTCTGCGCGTCATCGAGAGAGGCAAATACGCTCTCCATCATGCGATCGTGCAGTTCAGCCGCAACCGCCTGCCACTGTGCTTCGCTCAGGGTAGAGGCTTCCACGTAGTACGCCACGCCGCGTTCCAGACGGTTAATCTGGCTCAGGCCACAGTTGTGGGCGATGTCGGTGGCTTTGGAAGACCAGGGGGAGATGGTGCCCGGACGCGGCGTCGCAAGGATCAGTTTGCCGGTTGGCGTATGGCTGCTCAGGCTTGGGCCATACTTGAGCAGGCGTTCCAGCTGTACGCGCTCCTCTGCATTCAGGGGGGCATTCAGGTCAGCAAAATGGACATACTCAGCGTAAATATTGCTTACCGGAAGGTCGGCCGCCTGAAAACGTGCCAGCAGTTTAGTGATACGGAAGGCAGACAGTGCAGGCGAACCACGCAGAATTTCCATCATAAGTCTCTCGTCTTCGAAGCGCCGGGGCGCTTACAGTGTGCGCAAGGGGGAAAACGGGCGTCATTATAGAGAATCCTGAGCGCCGACGAAACCGTTTGCGTCGAAATAAAATTTGCGCAGAGATTTAACAATAGATGTGACCTGTCTCTCTAATTGGTTGCCAAGTGGCGCAAGTTTACGCAAAATGCCGCTCATTCAATGGCAAACCTTATTATTAACATGGCTACAGCAGACTAAGGCAACCGGCGTCGCAGAGAATTAACTAATTGAAAAAATTAAAGATTAATTATCTGCTCATCGGCATTGTAACGTTGCTGCTGGCAGTGGCCCTCTGGCCTTCCATCCCCTGGTTCGGCAAAGCCGAAAACCGTATCGCCGCCATTCAGGAGCGGGGGGAATTGCGCGTCAGTACCCTCAACTCCCCGCTCATTTACAGCGACATTAACGGCAAAATCATTGGTCTGGATTATGAACTGGCACAACAGTTCGCCGATTACCTTGGCGTGAAGCTTAAAATCACCGTCCGCCAGAATATCAACCAGCTGTTTGACGACCTCGATAACGACGATGCCGATATGCTTGCCGCCGGGCTGGTGTATAACAGCGAGCGCAGCAAGAACTACCAGCCAGGCCCGACCTACTACTCCGTTTCGCAGCAGCTGGTTTACCGCGTCGGGAGCCTGCGCCCGCGCTCGCTGGCCTCGATTAACGATGGCCAGCTGACAATTGCCCCCGGCCACGTGGTGATTGACGATCTGCGTGAGCTCAAGGAGAAGAAATATCCCGACCTGAGCTGGACGGTTGATCCGAAACTCGGCACGACGGAGCTGCTGGAGCAGGTAAAAGACCAGAAAGTGCCCTACACCATCGCCGATTCGGTCGCGATCAGCCTGTTCCAGCGGGTGCATCCTGAAATCGCCGTGGCGCTGGACGTCACCGACGAGCAGCCCGTGACCTGGTTTAGCCAGCTTGATGACGATCAGACCCTTTCTGCCGCGATGCTTGATTTCTTCAACACCATCAATGAAGACGGTACTCTGGCGCGTCTGGAGGAGAAGTACCTCGGGCATGGTGATGACTTTGACTACGTTGACACCCGCAGCTTCCTGCGCGCAGTAGACAGCGTACTGCCGGACCTGCAGCCGTTGTTCGAAAAATACGCCCAGGAGATTGACTGGAAACTGCTGGCGGCTATTTCGTATCAGGAATCCCACTGGGATTCCCAGGCCACGTCGCCCACGGGTGTACGTGGTTTGATGATGTTAACCAAAAATACCGCGCTGAGTCTGGGCGTGAATGACCGTACCGATGCCGAACAGAGCATCAGCGGCGGCGCGCGCTATCTGCAGGATATGATGGGCAAAGTACCGGAAACGGTGCCGGAAGAAGAGCGGATCTGGTTCGCGCTGGCGGCCTACAATATGGGCTACGCGCATATGCTTGATGCGCGAGCGTTGACGGCCAAAACGAAAGGGAACCCGGACAGCTGGTCAGACGTGAAGCAGCGGCTGCCGCTGCTGAGCCAGAAGCCATGGTATAACAAGCTGACATACGGCTACGCGCGTGGACATGAAGCCTACGCTTACGTGGAAAACATCCGGAAATATCAGATTAGCCTGGTCGGGTATCTGCTGGAAAAAGAGAAAGAGGCGACAGAGGCAAAACAGCTGGCTCAAAGTTACCCGGTTGTGGCGCCGGACGAGCTTAATCGTCCGACAGCTTTAATTCTGCCTTTTGCTGCTTTTTCTGCTGACGGCGCATTCGAAAGAAATCGCTTAATAGCCCCGAACACTCTGGTGCAAGCACCCCACCGATAGTCTTCACCTGGTGGTTCATCCCCGGGTGACCCAGCACGTCCATCAGCGAACCGGCCGCACCGGTTTTTTCATCCCGCGCACCAAAGACCAGAGTCCCGATCCGGCTGTGCACCATCGCGCCAGAGCACATCACGCACGGCTCCAGCGTCACATACAGCGTGGTATCAAGCAGGCGATAGTTTTGCAGCACCAGACCACCCTGACGAAGCGCCATAATCTCGGCATGCGCAGTAGGATCGTGGCGGCCAATAGGACGGTTCCACCCTTCGCCAATCACCTGGTTGTTATGAACCAGCACGGCCCCGACGGGCACTTCGCCCTCTTCCCTGGCGCGTTGAGCCAGCGTCAGCGCGTGGCGCATCCAGTATTCATGATTGTATTCAGGGTTGGACAAGGGCTGATACTCCAGTCGAAAGCGGGCGGCATTATACACGCCCGTTTTAGAGAAGACTATTCGAGTTGCTGAAGTTCACCTGATGGCGTGACGCGCCAGCGATGCTGGCAAAAATAGAGCAGCGGGTTGTCCTGTTTGCTGTCGCTGTAGCCGCTGTACAGGCGCAGCGGCGTACCGATACGCTTTTCCAACTGGACGACCTTTTCATGCCCCAGACAGCGCAGGGTCAGTACCCAGCCGCCGTAACCGCGCGCGATTTGCGTCGCAATAAGATTCACGCGCGGAAGCCAGGGGGTATCAAAGTAGACCTGCTCCACCAGCGTCTGCGGGGAACCGGTAATCAGCCAGATGTCGGCATCGTTCGCGTCGAGGTAGCTGGTCAGGCGCGCCTGTACAACAGGAAACGCGGCAACGTGGCCACGAAACCAGTGCGCAAAATCCTTTTCGAGCTGTTTGAGCCGTGCTTCGCTGTGCCCAAAGGTACATCCCCACAGCAGCAGACTCATCGGCCATCGCGCCGCACGGCCTTTCACCAGCAGCGCGATACCGATCGCCGGTAAGAGCGGTAACACGAGCAGCGCATTCAACGGCTGACGCCGCAGCAGGTAACGCATAAACGTACCAAACATATCCTGCTGATGCAGCGTTCCATCCAGGTCGAAAAAGACAACGCGACGCGCGTGATTTGCCAAACCTTACTCCTCTGGATCGTTAAAACCTAACAGCCAGGTAAACAGGAACCCGGCGATCACCGCTACTAAATAGCCTAACAGATAGAGCATCACTTTTCCGGTCACGATGGTTAATGCCAGCGGTAAACCGGAAAGCCCAAAGGTGATAACGGTGGCAACTTTCCAGTAGCTGATAAGCGCCCCGCCTACCGCGCCGCCCAGACAGGCGGCGAGGAACGGTTTACCCAGCGGCAGCGTAACGCCGAAAATCAGCGGCTCGCCAATGCCGAGCAGTCCGACCGGGAGTGCGCCTTTAATCACTTTTTTCAGACGCGCGTTACGGGTTTTCATGAGTACGGCAATCGCCGCGCCGACCTGCCCCACGCCCGCCATCGACAGGATAGGCAGAAGCGCGTTATAGCCGTGCGACTGCACCAGCTCGACGTGGATCGGCACCAGCCCCTGGTGCAGGCCGGTCAGCACCAGCGGCAGGAAGGTACCTGACAGTATTGCCCCCACTAACAGGCCGCCGCGGTCAATAGCCAGAGACGCACCGTGAGCGATGGCTTCAGAGATCCACCCGCCTAACGGCTGAAGGGCAACAATCGCGACGCTACCGGTAATTAACGTGGTCAACAGCGGGTTGAGAATCAGCTCGATCGATCCAGGCAGGATCGCGCGCAGCCTTTTCTCGATCCAGCACATCAGGATGACCACCAGCAGCACGGCGATCACCCCACCTCGCCCGGGCTGGAGTGCCTCGCCAAACAGCGTTATCTGCGCCAGCTGCGGGCTGGACAAGATCCCCGCCATCACCCCGCCCATGGCCAGCGATCCGCCAAACACCTTCGCGGTATTCACCCCGACCAGAATGTTCATGATGGCGAAAACTGCGCTGCCGAAGATCCCAAGAGTACCCAGCAGGTTCGGATACTGCGTGGCGAAATCCCCCACAATGTCCGGTCGCTTGAGGATATTGATGATCCCGGTAATCAAACCTGAGGCAATAAACGCCGGGATCAGAGGAATGAAGACGTTTGCCAGCTGTCGCAGCGCATCGCTCATGGGGGCTTTATATTTGGCCTTCGCCTGCGCTTTGGTGCGTTCCGCATCGTCCATCGACACGCTCGCACCGCCGCCCATCAGCGCGCGCATGGCATCGACAACCTGCGCCGCTTTCCCGGGCCCGACGATCAGCTGATGCTGCTGCCCTTGTTTCACGTAGCCGCTGACGCCGGACAATTGCTTCAGGCGCGGCACATCAAGCTGGTCGTCGTTATGCACCTCGACGCGCACGCGCGTCATGCAGTTTTCGAGACGCTGAATATTTTTTTCCCCACCAATCCCCTGCAGGATATCGCTGGCGAGCGCTGCTGTTTTGTCCATACACGCCTCTGTTAGTTTTCTAATGCCGCCCGTAAGAAGCCATTATGCGCGTTGAGTTTGGCTCTTGCGGCAGCCGCATTCAGCCCGCTTAAGATCATCAAAATGGCCGGTTTAACATCGTGTTCGGTCTGTTTGAGTACCGCTTCTGCCTCTTCACGGCCTGCGCCTGTCGCCTCCATCACCATGCGGCAGGCTCTGTCCACCAGCTTGACGTTGGTAGCCTGCATATCCACCATCAGGTTCTGATAAACCTTGCCGAACTTCACCATCGCGCCGGTGGAGATCATATTAAGCACCAGCTTTTGCGCGGTCCCGGATTTCAGGCGCGTGGAGCCGGTGAGCGCTTCCGGCCCGACCACCGGAGAGATGGCGATCGCGGCCACCTGCGCAATCGGGGAGCCCGGATTACAGGAGATGGCCACCGTCGTGCAGCCGGTCTGGTTGGCGTATTCCAGGCCGCCAATGACGTACGGCGTGCGCCCGGATGCCGCCAGCCCGACCACCAGATCCTTCGCGGTCAGATTCAGATCCTTCAGGTCATCCTCACCCAGCTGTTTGTTATCTTCCGCCCCTTCAACGGCTTTCAGCAGCGCACCGGGTCCACCGGCAATCAACCCAACGACCAGACCATGCGGAACCCCAAAGGTTGGCGGACATTCTGAGGCATCCAGAACCCCAAGACGCCCGCTGGTGCCCGCCCCCATGTAGATAATGCGACCACCGGCCTTGAGGGCTTCCGCCGCCGCATCGACCGCTTTTGCCACCTCGGGTAATGTCTCTTTCACTGCCTGCGCGACCAGCGTATCCTGTTGATTAAAGCGGTTAACCAGCTCCAGGGTGGAGAGCGCATCCAGATCCATGGTTTGCGGGTTACGCGTTTCAGAAACAAGTGAGCCAAGATTCATTTTTGTACCTCAAGAATTTTTAATTCATAACAATCACACTATAATGGAATATAAAATTCATTCAGGCGAGCAAAATTCGTATTTGCGCAGATAATCACATTTTCGCCAGGAGACCGTATGAACTGTTTAATTCGCATTCGCCAGCGCTACGCAGGCTTTGCCCAAAGCGACAAGAAGCTGGCGGATTTTCTGCTTTCTCAACCCGATCGCGCACGCCATCTCAGCTCGCAGCAGCTGGCGAGTGAAGCCGGCGTGAGCCAGTCGAGCGTGGTGAAATTTGCGCAGAAGATTGGCTTCAAGGGGTTCCCCGCCCTCAAACTGGCGATCAGTGAAGCGCTGGTGAGCAACCCCAACCCGCAGTCAATGCCGGTGCATAATCAGATCCGTGGCGATGACCCGATGCGGCTGGTCGGCGAAAAGCTGATCAAAGAGAACGTGGCGGCCATGCATGCGACGCTCGATGTGAACACGGAAGAGAAGCTGCTGGAGAGCGTGGCAATGCTGCGCGGCGCGCGGCGGATAATCCTGACCGGTATCGGCGCGTCCGGACTGGTGGCGCGTAACTTTGGCTGGAAGCTGACAAAAATTGGGCTTAACGCCATTGTCGAGCAGGATATGCACGCCCTGCTGGCGACCGTCCAGGCGATGGATCCTGACGATCTGCTGCTGGCCATCTCCTACTCCGGCGAGCGCCGTGAAATCAACATGGCCACCGATGAAGCGCTGCGCGTCGGCGGTAAAATTCTGGCGATCACCGGTTTTACCCCGAATGCCCTGCAGCAGCGGGCAACGCGCTGTTTATATACCATTGCCGAAGAGCAAGCCACGCGCAGCGCGGCTATCTCGTCCACCAGTGCGCAAATGATGCTGACGGACCTGCTGTTTATGGCGCTGGTGCAGCAGGATCTTGAGCGCGCGCCCGAACGCATTCGTCACAGCGAAGAACTGGTAAAGAAACTGGTTTGACGCGTATAATGCCCGCCCAGTTTGTGTTGTTTCTGAGAATTTCCTGATGGCGCTGTTAATTACCAAAAAATGCATTAATTGCGATATGTGCGAGCCCGAATGCCCGAACCAGGCGATTTCAATGGGCGACAGCATTTATGAGATTAACAGCGACCGCTGTACGGAATGCATCGGCCACTATGAAACGCCGACCTGTCAGAAAGTGTGCCCGATCCCGAATACCATCCTGAAGGATCCGGCACACGTCGAGAGCGAAGAGCAGTTATGGGATAAGTTTGTCCTGATGCACCACGCGGACAAGCTTTAACTTTCGATAATCACCGTCGCGCTGGCATAGTGGCGTTCATCCGCGATCGTCACGTGCATGTGATTCACGCCCAGCTTCTCTGCCAGCTTTTGCGCTTCTCCCCACAGACGCAGGCTCGGTTTGCCCAGCTCATCGTTAAACACTTCGAACTGGTTAAACGCCAGGCCGTTACGAATGCCGGTTCCGAAGGCTTTGGCCGCCGCCTCTTTTACCGCAAAGCGCTTCGCCAGAAAACGCACCGGCTGCTGATGCGCTTCCCAGATAGCCCATTCGTTATCGCTCAGCACGCGTCTTGCGAGGCGATCGCCGCTACGGGCGATCACCGCTTCAATACGGGCTATTTCAACGATATCGGTGCCTAAGCCCAGAATGGCCATTACTGACGCGCTTCCTGCATCAGGCGTTTCATCTCTGAGACCGCCTCTTTCAGACCGCTCATCACCGCACGGCCAATGATGGCGTGGCCGATGTTCAGCTCGTGCATTTCCGGCAGGGCAGCAATGGCCTTCACGTTGTGGTAGGTCAGGCCGTGACCGGCGTTAACCTTCAGGCCCAGGCTTGAGGCATACGTGGCCGCTTTGGCGATACGCTCCAGCTCTTTGGCCTGTTCGGCATCATTTTTGGCATCGGCATAGCAGCCGGTGTGGATTTCGATATACGGTGCGCCCACGTCGGCCGCCGCTTTAATCTGGGCGAAATCGGCGTCGATAAACAGAGAAACCAGGATCCCGGCATCCGCCAGACGTTTGCAGGCATCGCGCATTTTGTCGAGCTGGCCCGCTACATCCAGACCGCCTTCGGTGGTCACTTCCTGGCGTTTTTCCGGCACCAGGCAGCAGAAATGCGGTTGGGTCTCGCAGGCAATGGCCAGCATCTCTTCGGTGACCGCCATCTCCAGATTCATACGGGTGTCCAGCGTCTGACGCAGGATGCGCACGTCGCGGTCAGTAATGTGGCGACGGTCTTCACGCAGGTGAACGGTAATGCCGTCAGCGCCAGCCTGTTCAGCGATAAACGCCGCCTGAACCGGATCGGGATACGCCGTGCCGCGCGCATTACGCAGCGTGGCGATATGATCAATGTTGACGCCTAACAGTAATTCAGCCATGACAATCCTCGGTTTTCTTTTCGATTCTGTGGTCTAACGTTTCGGCACAAACTGCCTGAATAATTCGCGGCTCTTTAAGGGCTTGCCGCCAAGATACGGCTTGAGGGCAATCCGGGTAAAGCGTTTTGCTGCGCGCAGGGTATCCTGATCGGGAAACTCGCGCTCATACAGCGCCCGGAGCTGACGCCCGGTAAAGGTGCTGTTGTCTATCACAATACTGGCAATGAAGCCTTTTTCTTCGCGGTAGCGGTAGGTCATGGTGTCTTCTACCTCGTCCCCGCTACCCGCGCAGTGCAGAAAATCTACGCCGTATCCGAGGTGGCCCAGCAGCGCCAGTTCAAAACGACGTAAGGCGGGTTCGGGCGTGCCGGTTGCGCCAGCCAGCGCCTGGATACAGTGCAGATAATCGAAGAAAAGTTCCGAGAAGCGAGTCTCATGCTCAAGAACGCGTGAGATAAGTTCGTTGACATACAGACCGCTGTAGAGCGTGATGCCAGAAAGAGGAAGCGCCAGGGAGACGGCTTCGGCACTGCGCAGGGTTTTCACTTCCCCTCGCCCACCGAAGCGCACCAGCAGCGGCGTGAAAGGCTGTAGGGCACCTTTCAGATTAGAACGTTTGGAACGTGCGCCTTTCGCAACAAGGCGCACGCGGCCCGACTCTTCCGTGAAGACGTCCAGCATAAGGCTGGTTTCGCTCCAGGGACGACTATGCAGGACAAAGGCGCGCTGCCATCCATCCATATGCTCGTCGTCTTAAGTTACTGGTCTTCGCCGTAACCGAGGCTGCGCAGAGCACGCTCATCATCGGCCCAGCCAGATTTCACTTTCACCCACAGTTCGAGGTGAACCGGCGCTTCGAACATCTCCATCATGTCCTTACGGGCTTCGATACCGATGGTTTTGATCTTGGCCCCTTTGTTGCCGATCACCATCTTCTTCTGCCCCTCTCGCTCAACGAGGATCAGGCCGTTGATGTCATAACCGCCACGCTCGTTGGTCTGGAAACGCTCGATCTCTACCGTCACAGAGTACGGCAGTTCTGCGCCCAGGAAACGCATCAGCTTTTCACGGATGATTTCAGACGCCATAAAGCGCTGAGAGCGATCGGTGATGTAGTCTTCCGGGAAGTGATGAATCGCTTCCGGCAGATGCTTACGCACGATGCCCGCGATGGTATCCACATTCAGGCCAGTCTCAGCAGACAGCGGAACGATGTCGAGGAAGTTCATCTGGCTACCGAGCCACTGCAGATGCGGCAGCAGGTCGGCCTTTTCCTGCACGTTATCAACTTTGTTGACCGCGAGGATGACCGGCGTTTTGCCGTCACGCAGCTTGTTCAGCACCATCTCGTCGTCCGGCGTCCAGCGGGTGCCTTCCACAACGAAAATCACCAGCTCTACGTCGCCAATCGAGCTGCTCGCAGCCTTGTTCATCAGACGGTTGATGGCGCGCTTCTCTTCCATGTGCAGGCCTGGGGTATCGACGTAGATCGCCTGATACGCGCCTTCAGTATGGATGCCGACGATGCGGTGACGCGTGGTCTGCGCCTTACGCGAGGTGATAGAAATCTTCTGCCCGAGCAGATTATTCAGCAGGGTGGATTTGCCAACGTTCGGACGTCCGACGATGGCAATAAATCCGCAATAGGTTTTGTCGATGCTCATTCCAGCTCCAGCATTTTTAACGCCTGTTCGGCGGCAGCCTGTTCAGCCTTACGACGGCTCGAACCTGTGCCCACCACCGGTTCACTCAGGCCACTGACCTGGCAATGGATGGTAAATTCCTGATCGTGCGCTTCGCCACGAACCTGCACCACCAGATAAGACGGCAGCGGCAGATGACGACCCTGCAAATATTCCTGCAGACGCGTTTTCGGATCTTTTTGTTTATCGCCTGGGCTGATTTCGTCCAGACGGGTCTGATACCAGTTAAGGATCAACTTTTCTACGGTCTGGATATCGCTGTCCAGGAACACACCACCAATTAATGCTTCGACCGTATCGGCAAGAATAGATTCACGACGGAAACCGCCGCTTTTCAGTTCACCCGGCCCAAGACGCAGACATTCGCCCAGCTCAAATTCGCGCGCGATTTCCGCAAGGGTATTACCCCGAACCAGCGTGGCACGCATGCGGCTCATATCCCCTTCATCCACACGCGGGAAACGATGATAAAGCGCATTCGCAATCACGAAACTTAAAATAGAGTCGCCTAAAAACTCGAGACGCTCATTATGTTTGCTGCTGGCACTGCGGTGGGTTAATGCCTGTTGCAACAACTCCTGATGATGAAAAGTGTAGCCCAGCTTCCGTTGAAGCCGATTAATTACGATGGGGTTCATGCGATACCAGTAAATGAATGCGTCAAAAATGCAGCACACGAAACCGACCTGAGAAAACCAACGCGGTTTCGTGTGCCGTGGCACCCTTGCAGGGCCAACCTTAAACTTCGGGGGAATATTCTATACACAACGACGGGGGATGTCGTTAGTCCGAAGAGATTTATCGTGGAAATAATTCACGTAGCCGCTAATTAAAGCGGCTACGCGTTCATTTATTGAGAATTAATGGATTCCGCCGATACGATTCAGGCGTACACCGGTCGGCCATTCGCCTTCCTGCTTCTCAAAACTCATCCAGATGGCGGTGGCTTTACCGACCAGATTCGCTTCCGGCACAAAGCCCCAGTAACGGCTGTCCGCTGAGTTATCGCGGTTGTCACCCATCATGAAGTAATGTCCTGGCGGTACAATCCAGCTCGCCAGCTGCTGGCCCGGCTGGCGATAGTACATACCCAGCTGATCCTGCGCGATTGGCACGGTGAGGATCCGGTGCGTCACATCGCCCAGCGTCTCTTTGCGCTCAACCAGACGGATACCGTCCTCTTTGGTTTCACCTTTCGGTACCTGGAAGAATCCGCTGGTCGCTTCGCCACCGTTACGACGGGCAAAGGTCTGCACAAAATCACTTGGCTCAACGTTTGAGTAGGTGATTGGCAGCGCGTTTTCACACGCGGTACCGGAACTGCAGCCCGGCTGAACGGTGACTTCTTTCGCAACCGGATCGTAAGTCACTTTATCACCCGGCAGACCTACTGCGCGCTTGATGTAGTCCAGGCGAGGATCTTCCGGATATTTGAACACCACGATGTCGCCACGTTTCGGATGACCGGTTTCGATCAGCGTTTTCTGGTAGATAGGATCTTTAATGCCGTAGGCAAACTTCTCTACCAGAATAAAATCACCAATCAGCAGCGTTGGCATCATTGAACCTGATGGGATTTGGAACGGCTCGTAAATAAACGAACGTACCACCAGCACAATCGCCAGCACCGGAAATACCGAGGCGCCCGTTTCCAGCCAGCCCGGTTTCGGGCCGACTTTCTTCAGGGTTTTCGCATCAATCCCATCGCCAGTGGCTGCCTGTGCGGCAGCCTGACGTTCACGACGTTTTGGGGCGAAGATAAACTTATCCAGACACCACAACAAGCCTGTCACCAGGGTAGCAATGACCAGGATCAGGGCAAACATGTTCGCCATGCCAACTCCTTAGGGTTATTTGCCGTCTTTACCAACATGAAGGATGGCAAGGAATGCTTCCTGCGGCAGCTCGACGTTACCGACCTGCTTCATACGCTTCTTACCTTCTTTCTGCTTCTGCAGCAGCTTTTTCTTACGGCTGACGTCACCGCCATAGCACTTGGCCAGAACGTTTTTACGCAGCTGTTTCACGGTTGAACGCGCGATAATGTGGTTGCCAATGGCCGCCTGAATCGCGATATCGAACTGCTGACGCGGGATCAGCTCTTTCATCTTCTCAACCAGCTCACGACCACGGTATGGCGCATTGTCGTTGTGGGTGATCAGCGCCAGCGCATCCACACGCTCGCCGTTGATCAGCACGTCCACACGCACCATGTTGGAGGCCTGGAAGCGTTTGAAGTTGTAATCCAGTGACGCATAGCCACGGGAGGTAGACTTCAGACGGTCGAAGAAGTCGAGTACCACTTCCGCCATCGGGATCTCATAGGTCAGCGCCACCTGGTTACCGTGGTAAACCATGTTGGTCTGCACGCCACGCTTCTCAATACAGAGCGTAATGACGTTACCCAGGAATTCCTGCGGCAGCAGCATGTGACACTCTGCGATAGGCTCGCGCAACTCCTGGATGTTATTCAGGGGTGGCAGCTTGGACGGGCTATCGACGTAGATCACTTCTTTCGAGGTGGTTTCAACTTCATAGACTACGGTCGGTGCCGTGGTGATCAGATCCAGATCGTATTCGCGTTCCAGACGCTCCTGAATGATCTCCATGTGCAGCAGACCGAGGAAGCCACAGCGGAAGCCGAAGCCCAGCGCCGTTGAGCTTTCTGGTTCGTAGAACAGGGAAGCATCGTTCAGACTCAGTTTACCGAGCGCATCACGGAAGTTTTCGTAGTCGTCAGAGCTGACCGGGAACAGACCCGCGTAAACCTGCGGTTTCACCTTTTTAAAGCCTGGCAGCGCTTTATCTGCCGGGTTACGCGCTCCGGTCAGGGTATCGCCCACCGGCGCGCCGAGGATGTCTTTAATGGCGCAGACCAGCCAGCCAACCTCGCCGCATGTCAGCTCGGTACGGTCAACCTGTTTTGGCGTGAAGATGCCCAGACGGTCGGCGTTGTAGACCTGTCCGGTACTCATTACTTTGATTTTGTCGCCCTTACGCATGGTGCCGTTTTTAATACGCACCAGTGAGACAACGCCCAGGTAGTTATCGAACCAGGAGTCGATAATCAGCGCCTGCAGTGGGCCATCCGGATCGCCTACCGGGGCCGGAATATCACGTACCAGACGTTCCAGCACGTCGGTCACGCCCACACCGGTTTTCGCGGAGCAGCGCACGGCATCGGTCGCATCAATGCCGACAATATCTTCAATCTCTTCCGCTACGCGCTCAGGATCGGCGGCTGGCAGGTCGATCTTGTTCAGAACCGGCACAACTTCGAGATCCATTTCCATCGCAGTGTAGCAGTTTGCCAGGGTCTGGGCTTCAACGCCCTGCCCGGCATCCACCACCAGCAGCGCGCCTTCACAGGCCGCGAGCGAGCGTGAAACCTCATAGGAGAAGTCAACGTGGCCTGGGGTGTCGATAAAGTTCAGTTGATAGGTTTCACCATCAGCCGCTTTGTAATCAAGCGTAACGCTCTGCGCTTTAATGGTGATACCGCGTTCGCGTTCCAGGTCCATGGAGTCCAGAACCTGGGCTTCCATTTCACGATCAGACAGGCCACCGCAAATCTGGATAATACGGTCAGACAGCGTCGACTTACCGTGGTCAATGTGAGCAATGATCGAAAAGTTACGTATGTTCTTCATATAGTTAAATAATTATGCCTTACGAATTCCTGGAGGCCGCTGTTCTTAGCCTGACGTTTTTCAGTGCGAAAACGCAGCATTCTACACTACATCCTCGCTACCTGGAAATGCACTTAGAGACAGGTATAGCGTGAAGAAAGGACGTTTTCTGTTTTAGGGTGTAAAAAATGATAAAGCCCGATGGATCACCAGGCCTCAGAAGAGAGAGTTTCAACACGAAGCTGGTCTGGCGCCAGCCCAACGCTGAGAATGACAGGCTGCCACTCCTCGCGTGCGGCAAGCGTCGGAGAGAGAGCTTTGGCAAGCCAGAATCCGCCGACGCCACCCAATGCGGCACCGCACATGGCGGCCACATCGGTACCAAACAGCATCTGAAACAGGCCGCCCATAATAAACAGCCCGACCAGCGGAGAGAGATACACCAGCATGGCGGAACTGAGCAGACTGCCTTCCGCGATGCCCAGCTCTACCTTCTGCCCCGCCATTAGCGGCTGTTCACTTGGCACAGAAATCGTGTGCGATGTTTGCGGCCCGAGCTTATTCAGCACGCGGCTGCCGCAGCCCGCGCGGGATGCACAGCTATTGCATGAAGCTTTTACATCACAGCTCACCAGCGCAATGCCGTTCTGCCACGAGACAACCGTCGCCCACTCTTTGATCATTGTGCGGCCCTGAATTTAATGCTGTCGGAGATGCGCTTCGCCGTTTGCGGAGGGAGTTCACCCACAATGGTAATCTCTGCGTTATCGCGTACCGTTGTACTCACCGTACGGCGTCCGGTACGCAGCATTTGTTCGGCGCTGTTTGCCGTCGCGCGATTGATATTCACCGAGAAGCTGAACAAGCCATCGGAATAGAGGCGCGATTCCACCGGCGTTTCAATCGTTGGCAGCTGACGACGGCTGCTGGACACTTCGCTAAACCCTTGCGGGATCCAGGCAGGTACCCAGTTGAACTTAACGGAATCCCCGGCAGGAACAGAAAGCAGCGGCGGCAGGCTGGCCTTAGCCAGATTCTGCATGCTGTTACCAACCTGATTGTTCACGCTGAAGGAGATAACCCGGAACTGTTCCAGCGTTTCACCGTCACGGTCGAGGAGGTCAACACGCATGGGGAGTTTGGTTTCGGCGTCAATCCAGACGATATAGCTGTAGCGCGTTCCGTCCCGGGCGACCACGCGAATCACCTCGCACAGTCTGTCCGCGATACGGGTACGCCCTACCGAAATAAAATCGTAGTAAGGGGCAAGCCGTTTGAAGTCGGTGTAAATGAGTGACGGCAGAGAATCAACGATATAGTCGCCATTCAGCGTGAAAGGCTCCAGGCCTGGCTCAAAATAGCTAATTTCGTTACCACGCTGGACAACTTCCCGACGCGGGCCATCCATCTGTAAAAGCTGGGCGAGCGGCTGGTTATCAAGACGGGCATGACGATAGCGTAACGACTCGACGCCCTGCTTATTGATGCTGATAAATGCCAACTCGTAATTGAGTGACTGGCTGGCCAGATTCATTTGCTGCAACAACGCCCCGGATGAAACATCAGCCGAGGCGTTGGCAGAGAAGAACAGGCTACCCGCCATCAGAGACATGGCGAACCAAAGTTGCTTCATTACTGCGATTGCGTTCCTAAAGTTTGGTTTCCGGGCACCTGCACAGCAGCTTGCTGTGTCTGGGCCTGCTCAAACTGAAGCTGTTCAGAGTGCAGACGACGCTGCAACTCGTAATCCTGCAACATCGCATTAATGCGACGGCGCTGCTCCTGAACCTGCTGTTGCTGACCGCCGCTGGCGGAGGCATCAGCCGGTACGCCCAGGCTTACCGGGCTGGCTTTGCCCATCATCGGCAGTGTGTTAAACACTGGCGCTTCTGGCTGCTGATTAGTTTCAGACTGAGTATTATAGTGCTGGACGCCAACAATAACTGCAAGCGATACGCATGCAGCCACACCCATTTGAGTAAGCTGGCTGGCCCACGGACGCACCTTTTGCCAGAACGGCATTTTCTGCCACTGGTGAGGCGCGGGTTGAGCTTCAGGAATCAGCGGAGTGGTCTGATGAACAGGCTCATTCTCAATCGCCGCCATGACGCGGGCTGAGATATCGAAATGGAGAACCTCGCCGGTGTCACCGCGAAGGGTGTCACGGATGAGATGGTAACTCTCCCAGGTCTCTTGCATTTCGGGTGAATGAGACAGCTCGTTGAGCAGCTCACTATCCACCGTTTCACCATCCATTAAAGCGGAAAGTTTTTCTTTCTGCATGCCTAATACCTTTTCCAGTATCCCGCTATCGTCAACGCCTGATAAGCGGTTGAACTTTATTATCAATAGCTTCTCGCGCACGGAAAATTCGTGAACGTACCGTGCCGACCGGACAATCCATGATAGCGGCTATCTCTTCATAGCTCAGACCATCCAACTCCCGTAACGTAATTGCCATGCGTAAATCTTCCGGGAGCGACTCGATCGTGCGAAAAACGATTTGTCTCAGTTCTTCTGACAACATTAAGTTCTCAGGGTTCGAAATTTCTTTCAATGCGCCGCCACTTTCGAAGTTTTCGGCGTCGATTGCGTCCACATCACTTGAAGGCGGACGACGGCCCTGAGCGACCAGATAATTCTTTGCCGTATTGACGGCAATACGGTACAGCCAGGTATAAAAAGCACTATCTCCCCGGAAAGAATCCAGCGCGCGATAGGCCTTAATAAAAGACTCTTGCACCACATCAGGCACATCGCCTGACGGTACATAGCGGGAAACCAGGCTCGCCACCTTATGCTGGTAGCGCACCACCAGTAGGTTAAAGGCTTTCTGATCTCCCTTCTGGACCCGTTCAACCAGGACCTGGTCCGTTAACTGCTCGCTCATCCGAGGTAATGTCTCCCCAAACCTAAATTCCACGCGTTATCGAAACGCCACTCTAAAAATACCGTACTTTGAGCAAGCACCGAATTAGAGTGTCTGATCTTCAATAAGTTCCGTAACGCCTTTGTTTTTGTTCATCGCGCCGCAGACTGTTCATTTTCTCTCATTATAAGTCTGTTCACGATACGCACCACTTTCTGACAAGAAACATCTTTTTCCCGCCAGAAGAGTAACGCAACACAGGCTTTATTTCACCACAAAATCTGACGCTAACGATCTGCTTCGCAAAATAATTTCACTCATTTACCCTCCGTTTACCTCCGCTTACGCGTTTAGCCATTGCAACATCCACTAAAAAAATACGTGCGATATATCGCATTCGAGTGCTATTCTGACCTGACACTGTTTAGTAAATTAAACAACAATCATGAACACAACACCTGAACTCCATTGTGATGTACTGATCATCGGCAGCGGCGCTGCCGGTCTCTCTCTGGCGCTGCGCCTGGCCGAGCATCAAAACGTTATCGTTCTGAGTAAAGGACCGATAAGTGAAGGTTCCACGTTTTATGCCCAGGGTGGCATTGCCGCCGTGTTTGATGAGACAGACAGCATTGCATCCCACGTCGACGATACGCTGATTGCCGGGGCCGGGATCGTGGATGCGCACGCCGCAGAGTTTGTCGCCAGCAATGCCCGTCATTGCGTTCAGTGGCTCATCGACCAGGGCGTCTTATTCGATACTCAGGTTCAACCCAACGGTGAAGAGAGCTACCACCTGACTCGCGAAGGCGGCCATAGCCACCGCCGTATCCTGCACGCGGCAGATGCCACCGGCAAAGAAGTAGAAACCACGCTGGTCAGTAAAGCGCTGAGCCATCCTAATATTCGGGTTCTTGAGCGAAGTAATGCCGTTGACCTGATTATCTCCGACAAGATTGGCCTGCCCGGCACGCGTCGCGTGGTCGGTGCCTGGGTCTGGAACCGTAATAAAGAGAAGGTGGAAACCTGCCAGGCGAAGGCTGTGGTGCTGGCTACGGGCGGCGCCTCCAAGGTGTATCAGTACACCACTAACCCTGACATTGCCTCCGGAGACGGTATCGCGATGGCCTGGCGCGCCGGCTGCCGGGTGGCGAACCTCGAGTTTAATCAGTTTCACCCAACGGCCCTGTTCCACCCTCAGGCGCGCAACTTCCTGCTGACGGAAGCCCTGCGCGGTGAAGGCGCTTATCTGAAACGCCCTGATGGCTCCCGCTTTATGCCGGACTTTGACGCCCGGGGCGAACTGGCGCCGCGCGATATCGTTGCCCGTGCCATCGATCATGAAATGAAACGTCTTGGCGTGGACTGTATGTATCTCGATATCAGCCATAAGCCAGCAGAGTTCATTCGCCAGCATTTCCCGATGATTTACGAGAAGCTGCTCAATCTTGGCATTGATTTAACGCGCGATCCGGTGCCCATTGTGCCTGCGGCACACTATACCTGCGGTGGCGTAATGGTTGACGATCATGGACGTACCGATGTGGACGGTCTGTATGCTATCGGTGAGGTCAGCTATACCGGACTTCACGGTGCGAACCGTATGGCCTCTAACTCGCTGCTTGAATGCCTGGTGTACGGCTGGTCTGCAGCGGAAGACATCACGAAGCGCATGCCTTACGCCCGCGAAACCGAGCGCCTGCCTGCCTGGGACGAAAGCCGCGTGGATAACCCGGACGAGCTGGTCGTGATCCAGCACAACTGGCACGAGCTACGGCTGTTTATGTGGGATTACGTAGGGATTGTGCGCACCACGAAACGCCTGGAACGCGCCTTGCGCCGCATCACCATGCTGCAGCAGGAAATTGATGAGTATTATGCCAATTTCCGCGTGTCCAATAATCTGCTGGAGCTGCGCAATCTGGTGCAGGTGGCCGAGCTGATTGTTCGCTGCGCGATGATGCGTAAAGAGAGCCGCGGGTTGCACTATACTCTGGACTACCCGGATCAGCTTGCTGAGTCCGGCCCGTCGATACTCGCCCCGCAGGTTTACATAAACAGATAAAACGCCTGGGTCAGGGCAGTGTAATCTTCGGAATAACGCTGGTCTGGCCCACGGATCACCATTCGGTCATTAAAGCATTCACCCTCTTTTGGCGAGAGTGCCAGCAGCACACGGTGCGGCAGTCGTCCTTCCGTATCCGAAATATCGGTACGCAGACGTAACGTCCAGCCGATCTCCTGCGCGATACCGATGAACGTGTTGCCCGTATTCTCAGGCAGGACCACACAGAAAAAACCCTCTTCGGAGATAAGTTCTGCCGCACTGGTGAGCAGCGCTTTATGATCGAGGGAGCCGGTATAACGCGCCTGTTCACGCTCGGGTGTCCCGCACTCAACGCCGGGCTCGTAGTAGGGAGGATTGCTGACGATCAGATCGTAACGCGCGGTTTGTTCAGGCGCCCAGGCCAGCACATCTGCGCATTCCACTTTCATTCGGTCTGCCCACGGAGATTCGGCCATATTGTCACTCGCCTGCTCTGCGGCCTGCGCATCCAGTTCGACGGCATCAATGGTGACATGTTCTTCCGTACGCTGCGCCAGCATCAACGCCACCAGCCCGCTGCCGGTACCGATATCAAGAATACGCTTAACACCTGCGACAGGCGCCCACGCTCCCAGTAAAATACCGTCTGTACCGACTTTCATGGCACAGCGATCGTGGGCAACAAAAAATTGTTTAAACGTAAAACCATCGCGGCGCAGCTGCGCTTTGAGTTGAGACATGTCAGGGCAACCTTCTAAGTGAAACTGGAGTAGCATAGGGGAAAGCGAAGTGGCCGAAAAGCGATATCCATACAAACAGATGAAGATTACAGCCGTAACGTCTATAATCAGCGCCCCACACAGAGGTAGAACATGACTGTAACGACTTTTTCCGAACTTGAACTCGATGAAAGCCTGCTCAATGCACTTGAGAGCAAAGGCTTTACACGCCCGACCGCCATTCAGGCAGCGGCCATTCCGCCTGCGCTTGAGGGCCGCGATGTGCTCGGTTCTGCGCCAACCGGCACGGGGAAGACAGCAGCCTATTTGCTGCCTGTGTTGCAGCATCTGCTCGATTTTCCACGTAAAAAATCTGGCCCGCCGCGTATTTTAATCCTGACGCCTACGCGCGAACTGGCAATGCAGGTTGCCGATCACGCGCGTGAACTCGCGGCAAATACTCATCTGGATATCGCCACCATCACCGGCGGCGTTGCGTATATGAACCACGCCGAAGTGTTCAGCGAAAACCAGGACATCGTCGTTGCGACGACGGGCCGCCTGCTGCAGTACATTAAAGAAGAGAACTTCGACTGCCGCGCGGTTGAAACGCTGATCCTCGACGAAGCCGACCGCATGCTGGACATGGGCTTCGCACAGGATATCGAGCACATTGCCGGGGAAACGCGCTGGCGTAACCAGACGATGCTGTTCTCTGCCACCCTCGAAGGGGAAGCGATCAAAGACTTCGCAGAGCGTCTGCTGGAAGATCCGGTGGAAGTCTCGGCGACGCCGTCCACCCGTGAGCGTAAGAAGATCCACCAGTGGTACTACCGCGCGGACAACCTCGAGCACAAGGTCGAATTGCTGAAACACCTGCTGAAGCAGGAAGATGCTTTGCGCACAATCGTGTTTGTGCGTAAGCGCGAGCGCGTGCACGAACTGGCTGAAATGCTGCGTAACGCCGGGATCAACAACTGCTATCTTGAAGGCGAGATGGCGCAGATCAAGCGTACCGAAGGCATCAAGCGCCTGACCGAAGGCCGCGTTAACGTGCTGGTTGCGACTGACGTTGCCGCTCGTGGGATCGACATCCCGGACGTCAGCCACGTCATTAACTTCGATATGCCGCGCAGCGGAGATACCTACCTGCACCGTATTGGCCGTACCGGCCGCGCAGGCCGCAAAGGGATTGCGATTTCACTGGTCGAAGCGCATGACTACCTGCTGCTGCAGAAAATTGGCCGCTATGTTGATGAGCCGCTGAAAGCGCGCGTTATTGATGAACTCCGCCCGACCACGCGCGCGCCGAGTGAAAGGATGACGGGTAAACCGTCCAAGAAAGCGCTCGCGAAACGTGCTGAGAGAAAAGAGAAAGAAAAAGAGAAACCGCGCGTGAAGCAGCGCCACCGCGATACCAAAAATATTGGTAAGCGCCGTAAGCCAAGCTCTGCCGCACCAGAGACGAAAACTGAAGAGTAAAAAAAGCCGGGGAAATCCCCGGCTTTTTTATGCCCCCCTGCTGAAGCCGTTACAGGCTTTCAGTAAAGGTACGGGCGATAACGTCGCGCTGCTGTTCTGGGGTCAGTGAGTTAAAGCGAACCGCATAGCCGGACACGCGGATGGTCAGCTGTGGATATTTTTCTGGGTGCTCAACCGCGTCCATCAGCGTTTCGCGGCGCAGTACGTTTACGTTCAGGTGCTGACCACCTTCGACGCGCACTTCCGGTTTCACTTCCATTGGAATTTCACGGTACTCGATTTCGCCCAGTTTGCTCACCGGCACGATTTCATCTTCAGCAAAACCCGCTTTCGCGACGACACAGCGTGCTTCGTTTTTCTCGCTGTCCAGCAGCCAGAAAGAATTGAGCAGATCGTCATTTGCAGCTTTAGTAATCTGGATACCTGTAATCATGTATTGCCTCCCTTAGGCTACATTAACTGATGTCGGCCTCTCGCGGCCAATTGGTAAAACCATTGTTTCTTGTGTGTATATATATCATTCACACCTCGGTGATTTATTGATTTAAATCAACAAAAACACCAACCACATAAAGAGTGTGGTTTGAATTTATTGTTTTAGATCAATTTCACAACCTTACCAATTCAACTTGCCCTGTATTTTTTCAAAATAAATTTAGCTACTTAGCGCACATTTCAGCGTGTAATTTTGCTCACCGGGGTTAAACAGGTAAGCTAGTCACAGATTGAGATTCGCAGGAGAGCGAGATGACAACACTTTTAACCTGGCATGACGTGCTGGCAGAAGAAAAGCAGCAGCCTTATTTTATCAATACGCTCAGCACTGTTGCCGCTGAGCGTCAGTCCGGACAGACGATTTACCCGCCGCAGAAAGATGTGTTCAACGCCTTTCGCTACACCGAACTGAGCGATGTGAAAGTGGTCATTCTGGGCCAGGATCCCTATCACGGCCCTGGACAGGCGCATGGACTGGCGTTTTCCGTTCGTCCGGGTGTGGCGATCCCCCCTTCTCTGCTCAACATGTATAAAGAGCTTGAGGGAACCGTGCCCGGTTTTACCCGGCCAAACCACGGCTACCTGGAAAGCTGGGCGCGCCAGGGCGTGCTGTTACTGAATACGGTGCTTACCGTACGGGCGGGCCAGGCGCACTCGCACGCCAGCCTTGGGTGGGAGACCTTTACCGATAAAGTCATCAGCCTTATCAATGAGCATCGTGAAGGGGTCGTGTTTTTACTCTGGGGTTCTCACGCGCAGAAGAAGGGGGCGATTATCGATCGTCAGCGTCATCACGTGTTGAAAGCACCGCACCCGTCACCGCTGTCTGCGCATCGCGGTTTCTTTGGCAGTAATCATTTTGTTCTGGCGAATGAATGGCTGGAAAAACGTGGCGAAACGCCAATTGACTGGATGCCTGTGTTACCGGCAGAGAGCGAGTAGGGTTTGAATGTGCCGGGTCAGGCCCGGCACATAAGAGGCTTATGCCTTGTTCTGACGCCACCACTCGGCCAGCAGTACGCCGGTCGCAACGGATACGTTCAGACTTTCCACATTGCCTGTTCCGTCGATAGAGACGCTCAGATCCGCACTGGAGAGCGCCGCATCAGACAGACCATCACGTTCCTGGCCTAACACCAGCACCATTTTACGCGGCAGCGTCGCTTTAAACAGCGGCGTACCCGCATGGCTCGAGGTGGTCACGATGGCGTAGCCCGCTTTACGGAACTGCTCAAGGGCATCCAGAACGCTGTCGCCGGTGATCGGCTGTACGTGCTCGGCTCCGCCTTCCGCAGTACGGATCGCGGCGCCGGATTCCAGCAGCGCGGCATCCTGCAACAGCACGCCTTTCACGCCAAAGTGCGCGCAGCTGCGCATCATTGCGCCCAGGTTGTGCGGGTTGCCCACATCTTCAAGCGCCAGCACGCAGTCATCAGCATCAGCCTGGCTGACCCACTGCTGCACGGTCGTGCCGTTACGTTTTTTGATCAGGAAGCAGACGCCGCCGTGGTGTTCAGTACCGGAGGCTTTGGTCAGCTCGGCATCATCCACCACGTGGTAAGCTTTACGGTTCGCGGCCATCCAGCGCAGCGCTTCTTTGAAGCGCGGAGTCACGCTCTGGATAAACCAGGCGCGGACGATACACTCAGGACGGCTCTGGAACAGCGCCTGGCAGGCGTTCTCGCCATACACGCGGGTCTCTTCCGCACGCTGACGGCGCAGCACTTCCGGGTCGATAAAGCTTTTACCGCTGATACCGCCGTGATCGGCTTTTTCCGGCATCTCATCGCCAGGGGCGCGAGAAACGGTGCGCCACGGGGAGGCGTTATCGCGTGAGAAGTCATCACGCGGACGATCGTCGCGTGGACGGTCACTGCGTGGGCGGTCGGAACGCGGACGGTCATCGCGTTTGCGATCGTCACGTTTGCGGTCATCACCGCGGGTATTTTTGTCATCGCGGGCGGGGCGACGGCCACCGTCTGCACGAGAAGACGCCGGACGCCCGCCACCTTTTCCGGTACGCGGATTTTGGGTGCGTTTATCAGAGTCATCATCACTGCGGACATACATCACTTTGACCTTGCCGCTTTTGTTTTTCATTTCGTCGTTCATGCTTTTCTCCACCAGCGCTGCGCGAAGCGCGCAGATTACCCGATGTGCCAGCGCATAGCCATAATTTCGTACAAAAGCCTGTGACTATTGTTCTCATTGAATAAAACGCATTGTTGTTTCAAACAGGCTCATTGATAATATGTAACATATTAGAAACATTATCGGCGTTCTGCCGCTGTCCCACGGCTCTATCAGAGGTTAGTTATGAATACCGTATGTGCCAACTGTCAGGCTCTTAATCGCATTCCGGACGATCGGATGGAAGATGGTGCGAAATGCGGACGTTGTGGCCATGAATTATTTGATGGCGATGTCATTAACGCGACGGGTGCTACGCTGGACAAACTCCTCAAGGACGATCTTCCTGTCGTGATCGATTTCTGGGCGCCATGGTGCGGCCCATGCCGTAGCTTCGCGCCGATCTTCGAAGATGTGGCCGAAGAGCGCAGCGGAAAAATGCGGTTCGTTAAGGTCAATACCGAAGCCGAACCCGAACTGAGCGCACGTTTTCGTATTCGCAGCATCCCGACCATTATGATTTTCAAAAATGGCGAAGTGATCGATATGCTCAACGGTGCGGTGCCAAAAGCGCCTTTTGAAAGCTGGTTAAACGAGTCGCTGTAACATTCACGGGGCACATCTTGTGCCCCGCTCCCGCCTCTGCGAAAATAGTGTTTTTCCTGCATTTCGCCCATGACTGATAACGCTGTTCTTAAATTACGCGCCGAGCGCCTTGCGCGCGCCACCCGACCGTTCCTCGCCCGAGGCAACCGTATTCGCCGCTGTCAGCGCTGCCTGCTGCCGCTGAAGGTTTGTCTGTGCGAGACGATGGCTCCGAGTACGGCGGAGAGCCGTTTTTGTCTGGTCATGTTCGATACCGAGCCGATGAAACCCAGCAATACGGGGCGTCTTATCGCCGATATTCTGCCGGATACGACCGCGTTTCAGTGGTCCCGTACGGAGCCGCCTCAGGCCCTGCTCGATTTAGTGGCAAGCCAGGACTATCAGCCGATGGTCGTTTTCCCCGCGTCATATGCAGGTGTGGATCGCCAGGTGCTTTCGGTGCCGCCATCTGGTAAACCACCGCTGTTTATTATGCTGGACGGCACCTGGACCGAAGCGCGAAAAATGTTTCGCAAAAGCCCGTATCTCGACGCGCTGCCGGTGATTTCTGTCGATCTTTCCCGCGTCTCCGCCTACCGCCTGCGTGAAGCGCATGCTGACGGGCAATACTGCACCGCCGAAGTGGCCATTGCACTTCTGGATTTAGCGGGAGATACCGCTGCGGCTGGCGCCCTGGGCAACCATTTTTCATGCTTCCGGGAGCGCTATCTGGCGGGAAAAACCGTTCATAAGGGCAGCGTCACAGCACTTGAGCCAGAAAGCGTTTAAAATCATCAGGTCGCTTGCATTCACAGGAGGCCTGCATGAGCCAGCGAGGGTTAGAAGCGCTACTTCGTCCTAAATCCATTGCCGTCATCGGCGCATCAATGAAACCGGATCGTGCTGGCTATCTGATGATGCGCAACCTGCTGGCCGGGGGATTTAATGGCCCCGTCATGCCCGTCACGCCGGCTTATAAGGCCGTTCAGGGGGTGCTTGCCTGGCCTGATGTACAAAGCCTGCCTTTCGTGCCGGATCTTGCCGTACTCTGTACAAACGCGAAGCGTAACCCGGAACTGCTGGAATCACTCGGCAAGAAGGGATGTAAAACCTGCATTATTCTCTCATCTCCGCCTGAACAGAAAGCCGAGCTTATGGCCTGCGCCAGCCGCTATCAAATGCGCATTCTTGGGCCAAACAGTCTGGGACTGCTCGCCCCCTGGCAGGGGCTGAATGCCAGTTTTTCCCCGGTTCCGATCCGCAAAGGCAAACTCGCGTTTATCTCGCAGTCGGCTGCGGTATCGAACACCATCCTCGACTGGGCCCAGCAGCGTGAAATGGGATTCTCCTACTTCATTGCCCTGGGCGACAGCCTGGATATCGATGTTGATGAGCTACTGGATTTTCTGGCACGTGACAGCAAAACCAGTGCGATTCTGCTTTATCTTGAGCACCTCAGCGACGCGCGTCGTTTTGTCTCGGCTTCTCGAAGCGCTTCGCGCAATAAGCCGATCCTGGTGATCAAAAGCGGGCGAAGCCCTGCGGCGCAGCGTCTGCTGCATTCGCATTCCGGTATGGATCCCGCCTGGGACGCCGCCATCCAGCGCGCGGGGTTGCTGCGGGTACAGGATACGCACGAGCTTTTTTCCGCCGTTGAGACGTTAAGCCATATGCGCCCGTTGCGCGGCGAGAAGTTAATGATTGTCAGTAACGGTGCAGCCCCTGCCGCGCTCGCGCTGGATGAGCTGTGGCGGCGCTTCGGCAAGCTGGCAACGCTGAGTGAAGAGACGTTGCAGCACCTGAAAGAAGCGCTTCCGACCAGCGTGACGCCCGGCAATCCGCTTGATTTGCGCGATGACGCCAGCAGCGACCGCTATATCAGGGCGATCTCCATTTTGCTGGATAGCCAGGATTTCGATGCGCTGATGATTATCCACTCCCCCAGCGCAGTCGCGCCGGGCAGTGAAAGTGCGCGCGCACTCATTGATGCCGTGCGCAGCCATCCACGAGGCAAATATGTCACCCTGCTCACCAACTGGTGCGGTGAATTTTCTTCTCAGGAGGCGCGGCGCTTGTTCAGCGAAGCCGGGCTACCAACCTACCGCACGCCGGAAGGCACCATCACCGCGTTTATGCATATGGTGGAATATCGCCGCAACCAGAAACAGCTGCGTGAGACGCCAGCTTTACCGGGTAATCTGACGGCCAACACCGTCGACGTTCACCGGCTGTTGCAGCAGGCCATTGAAGAAGGTGCGACGTCGCTTGATACGCATGAAGTCCAGCCCATTCTGGGCAGCTACGGGATGCAAACCCTGCCGACCTGGATCGCCAGCGACAGCGCTGAGGCCGTGCATATTGCCGAGCAAATTGGCTATCCGGTTGCCCTGAAACTGCGTTCCCCGGATATCCCGCATAAGTCTGATGTTCAGGGGGTCATGTTATACCTGCGTACGGCAACTGAGGTGCAGCAGGCAGCCGATGCCATCTTCGACCGGGTCAAAATGGCCTGGCCGCAGGCAAGGATCCACGGATTGCTGGTGCAAAGCATGGCTAACCGTGCAGGTGCTCAGGAATTACGGGTGGTGGTTGAACACGATCCCGTCTTCGGCCCGCTCATCATGCTGGGGGAAGGTGGCGTTGAGTGGCGTCCGGAGGAGCAGGCGGTGGTCGCTTTACCGCCGCTGAACATGAACCTGGCGCGTTATCTGATCATCCAGGCGATTAAAAGTAAAAAGATCCGTGGCCGGAGTGCGCTGCGTCCGCTTGATATTGCCGGGTTAAGTCAGTTCCTGGTGCAGGTGTCTAACCTGATTGTGGATTGTGCTGAGATCCAGCGGCTGGACATTCATCCGCTGCTCGCCTCTGGCAATGAGTTTACGGCGCTGGACGTGACCCTGGATATCGCGCCATTCGAAGGAGACAGAGAGAGCCGTCTGGCGATCCGCCCGTATCCCCTGCAGCTGGAGGAGTGGGTTGAGATGAAGAATGGTGAACGCGCCTTGTTCCGCCCTATTCTGCCGGAAGATGAGCCCCAGCTGCGGGCCTTTATCTCTCAGGTCACGAAAGAGGATCTTTATTATCGCTATTTTAGCGAAATCAATGAATTTACCCACGATGATTTAGCCAATATGACCCAGATCGACTACGATCGAGAAATGGCGTTTGTTGCCGTTCGTCGCTCCGATAAGGGGGATGAGATCCTCGGCGTCACGCGTGCAATTTCTGACCCGGATAACGTCGATGCGGAGTTTGCGGTGCTGGTGCGCTCCGATCTTAAAGGCCTGGGTCTCGGAAGACGGCTGCTGGAAAAACTCATCAGTTATACGCGAGATCACGGATTGTTACGCCTCAATGGCATTACTATGCCTAACAATCGCGGTATGGTGACCCTGGCGCGAAAACTTGGGTTCGACGTTGATATTCAGTTGGACGAAGGTATTGTGGCCTTGTCCCTTAGTCTGACATCAGCAGACAAACGCGAGTAAGCTACTGGAAATGTTACCCACTTTGGACGGGACTGGTGGTATCATTGTCCGCTTATGTTGTTTGCATGGTACAGACAACCCTTCAATGAACAGAGAAGAAACGCACTGTGATGTTGTCAAAATTTAAGCGTAATAAACATCAACAACACCTTGCTCAACTACCGAAGATTTCTCAGTCAGTTGATGATGTAGAGTTCTTTTATGCTCCCGCTCATTTTCGGGAGACGCTTCTGGAAAAGATTGCCAGCGCCACGCGACGCATTTGTATTGTGGCGCTGTATCTTGAACAGGATGAAGGCGGGCGCGCGATCCTGAACGCGCTCTATGAAGCCAAACGTCAGCGCCCGGAACTTGATGTTCGCGTGCTGGTAGACTGGCATCGCGCTCAGCGTGGCCGCATTGGCGCTGTCGCGTCAAACACCAATGCTGACTGGTATTGCCGCACAGCGCAGGAAAATCCTGGCGTTGATGTGCCTGTTTATGGCGTCCCGGTTAATACCCGTGAAGCGCTCGGCGTTCTTCATTTCAAGGGGTTCATCATTGATGACAGCGTGCTTTACAGCGGCGCAAGTCTGAATGATGTTTACCTTCATCAGCTCGATAAATATCGCTACGACCGCTACCATCTGATCCGTAATCCGCAGATGGCCGATATCATGTTCAACTGGGTTGATAAAAATCTGGTCCATGGACGCGGTGTTAATCGCCTTGACGATCCTGAGCGTCCTAAAAGCCCGGAAATCAAAAACGATGTTCGCGCCTTCCGCCAGGAGCTGCGTGATGCGGTCTATCATTTCCAGGGCGATGCGAACAACGAAGAGTTATCCGTTACCCCGCTGGTAGGGCTCGGCAAATCAAGCCTGCTGAACAAAACGATCTTCCATCTGATGCCGTGCGCGGAGCAGAAACTCACTATCTGTACGCCGTACTTCAACCTTCCTGCGGTGCTGGTGCGTAATATCATTCAGCTGCTGCGCGACGGTAAAAAAGTGGAAATCATCGTTGGTGATAAAACCGCAAACGACTTTTTCATTCCTGAAGATCAGCCGTTCAAAATCATCGGTGCGCTGCCTTACCTCTATGAGATTAACCTGCGCCGTTTCCTGAGCCGTTTACAGTATTACGTAAACACTGACCAGCTGGTTGTGCGTCTTTGGAAAGATGAAGACAACACATACCATCTGAAAGGAATGTGGGTCGACGATGAGTGGATGCTGCTGACCGGTAACAACCTGAACCCACGCGCGTGGCGACTGGATCTGGAAAACGCTATCCTGATCCATGACCCGCAGCATGAATTAGCCGCAAAACGTGAACGTGAGCTGGAGCTGATTCGTACACATACCACTGTGGTTAATCATTACCGCGAACTGCAGAGCATTGCCGATTATCCGGTGAAAGTCCGCAAGCTTATCCGCCGCTTACGTCGTATTCGTATCGACCGGCTTATCAGCCGTATTCTGTAATGTCCAGGCCCTGCCACCCGCAGGGCTTTTTTATGGGGCCCGTTGATGCGTATTCCTCTGTTACTGAGCGTCTTCTTTCTGAGTGGCTGTAGCCATATGGCCAACGATAACTGGTCCGGACAGGATAAAGCACAGCATTTCCTCGCTTCCGCTATGTTGTCCGCAGCCGGTAATGAATATGCGCAGCATCAGGGATACAGTCGGGATCGTAGCGCAGCGATAGGGTTGATGTTCTCGGTCGGTCTTGGGGCATCCAAAGAACTGTGGGATAGCCGCCCCGCAGGGAGCGGCTGGAGCTGGAAAGATTTCGCCTGGGATGTCGCCGGCGCAACGACCGGCTATGCCGTGTGGCAGATGGCGCGCTATTAAAGTCGAATGCCTTTTCCTTTGCGATGCAGCATCAGGGAAACAACAAAGGCCAGTGCGCCCATTATCGTTACGTACCAGAAGAATGACGTTTCACTTCCCCATGATTTAAGCGACAACGCAACGTACTCCGCCGACCCACCAAATAGCGCATTAGCTAGCGCATAAGAGAGCCCTACCCCTAAAGCACGTACCTGCGCCGGGAACATTTCAGCTTTCAGTATCCCGCTGATAGAGGTATAGAAACTGACAATCACCATCGCCAGCATCACCAGCGCAAACGCGGCATACGGCGAAGTCACATGCTGAAGGGCAGAGAGAATGGGTACGGTACATAACGCCGACAGTCCGCCAAAAATCAACATCGACGTGCGTCGACCGATTTTATCCGAGAGCGCACCGATAATGGGTTGTATGAGCATAAAGACAAACAGCGCCACGGTCATGACTACGCTGGCGACGTTTGCGTGCATGCCGGTGGTGTTCACCAGATACTTTTGCATATAGGTGGTGAACGTGTAGAAGCTAAGAGAGCCACCCGCAGTGAAGCCGAGCACCATAAGGAAAGCTTTGCGGTTACGCCATAACCCTTTGAATGTTCCCGCCTCCTTCAGCGTTCTGACTTCCTTCTGAGAGGTTTCATCTAACTGACGGCGTAGCCAAAGCGCGACAACTGCCAGTACAGCACCCATCGCGAAAGGAATTCGCCATCCCCAGGCATGAAGTTGTTCATCCGTCAGAATCTGCTGCAGGATCACCACCACAAGAATGGCCAGTAGTTGACCACCAATCAACGTGACGTACTGGAATGAGGCGTAAAAGCCTTTACGGCCTTCCAGTGCAATCTCACTCATGTAGGTCGCACTGGTACCGTACTCACCGCCCACCGATAATCCCTGAAATAAGCGGGCCAGTAAAAGTAGCGCCGGTGCCCAGGTGCCAATCGATTCATATCCCGGTAAACAGGCGATCACCAGAGAGCCAAAGCACATCATACACACCGAGATCAGCATAGAAGCCTTACGACCGCGACGATCCGCAATGCGGCCGAACAACCAGCCCCCGATGGGTCGCATTAAAAATCCTGCGGCAAAAACCCCCGCCGTTTGTAGTAGCTGCGTTGTGGTGTTGCCGGATGGGAAAAAAATATGTGCGAAGTAGAGTGAACAGAATGAGTAGACGTAAAAGTCGAACCATTCAACCAGATTCCCTGAAGAGGCGCTGACGATTGCCCATACCCTTCTTCGGGTATCACTGTTAACCAGCGTCCCGTTTGATGTAATGCTTTCTGTCATTGTGATTATGCTCCTGCCATAAACAGCGGCGTATTGAGCCAGGAGACTCAATTACCTCGTAAATGAAATGTTATAATTTTGTTATAAATAACATTGAGACAGAGATCACACATTCCATTAGCAGAATAAGGGATTAAGAGAAAGGCCAGAGAGGGAAAGCACAAAGTAAAAAACCCCGCACCTTACGGTACGGGGTTCTTCTGATTGATGCCTGGCAGTTCCCTACTCTCACATGGGGAGACCCCACACTACCATCGGCGCTACGGCGTTTCACTTCTGAGTTCGGCATGGGGTCAGGTGGGACCACCGCGCTAAAGCCGCCAGGCAAATTCTGTTAATCTGTATCAGGCTGAAATTTGAATGCGTCGTCTCTTCGCCAAAACATCTTCGGCGTTGTAAGGTTAAGCCTCACGGTTCATTAGTATCGGTTAGCTCAACGCA
>NZ_VRKN01000029.1 GCF_008080435.1 Enterobacter asburiae
GCCAGCGTGCAGGTGAGCGTCACCAACGTGAACGGCAACAGCGCCTCGGCGGGCCGCGAGTACAGCGTGGATGCAACCGCGCCGTCCGTGACCATTAATACCCTGGCGACCGACGATATTCTGAATGCCGCCGAAGTTCAGGCCGATCTGGCCGTTTCCGGTACCAGTACCGCCGAAGCGGGCCAGACGGTCACCGTATCGCTGAACGGCAAAGACTACACCACAACCGTCAGCGCAGATGGCAGCTGGACGCTGAACGTCCCGGCGGCGGATCTGGCTGGGTTAACCGACGGCAGCGTCACCGTCACCGCATCGGTAAGCGATAAAGCGGGTAACCCGGCGTCCGTGGATCACAACCTGGCGGTAGATATCACCGTGCCTGCGGTGACTATCAACACCGTGGCGGGTGATGACGTGATTAACATCGCAGAACACGGCCAGGCGCAAATCATCAGCGGTACCGCCACCGGTGCGGCAGCGGGCGATAAGGTCACCGTCACGATTGGCGGCCAGACCTGGACCACCGTGCTGGACGCAGCGGGGAACTGGATCGTGGGCGTACCGGCGAATGTGATTTCCGGCCTCAGCGACGGCACCGTGACCGTCACTGCGTCAGTCACCGACGCGGCGGGCAACACCGGTACCGGCAGCCATAACGTGACCGTTGATACGGGCCTGCCATCGGTGGCCTTCAACGCCATCAGCGATGACAACGTCCTGAACGCCGTTGAAAAAGGTCAGGATCTGAGCGTCAGCGGCACCAGCGCTAACCTCGCGGAAGGCACCGTGGTGACCGTGACCCTCAACGGTAAAAACTACACGGCCACGACGGCGGCAGACGGTACCTGGAGCCTGACTGTTCCGGTAGCAGATCTGGCCGGTCTCGGTCAGGCCAATTACACCCTGAACGCGACTGCCACCAACGGCGTGGGCAACAGCGTCAGCAACACCGCGAACCTGCTGGTGGACACCGCGCTGCCGACCGTGACCATCAATACCGTAGCGGGCGATAACGTCATCAACGCGGCGGAGGTGGCGGCAGGCCAGACCCTGAGCGGTACCGTGGCGAATGCCGAAGCGGGCAATACCGTTACCGTCACCCTTGGCGGCCACAGCTACACCGCAACGGTGCAGAACGATCTGACCTGGTCCGTGAACGTGCCGTCTGACGTGCTGACCGCGCTGGGCAACGGCAGCCTGAGCGTAACGGCGACCGTCACCAACGGCCACGGAAGCACCGGCACCGGCGAACGCGAGATTGCTATCGACGCTAATCTGCCGGGACTGCGCGTGGATACCGTGGCGGGCGACAATGTGATCAACAGCATCGAGCACGCGCAGAACCTGATTGTCACCGGTTCCAGCGACGGGCTGGCACCAGGCACGGCGCTGACCGTCACCGTCAACGGTAAAGACTATGCGGCCACGGTGCTGGCGGACGGCACCTGGAGTGCGGCGATCCCGTCCACCGACGTGAGCGCGTGGCCGGAAGGCACCGTCAAAATTAGCGTTACCGGCGACAGCTCTGCGGGCAACCCAATTACCATCAGTCACGATGTGGTGGTGGATCTGGCGAGCGTTGCCATCAGCGTCGATGCGCTTGCCACCGACGACGTGATTAATGCGGCGGAGAAGGGCGCGGATCTGGTGCTGTCCGGTGCGACCACCAACGTGGAAGCCGGGCAAACCGTGACTATCAGCCTGAACGGCAAAATCTATACCGCGACAGTAGACGACAGCGGTAACTGGACCTACACCGTGCCGTCTGCGGATCTGGCACACCTCAAGGACGGTGACGCCAGCGTGCAGGTGAGCGTCACCAACGTGAACGGCAACAGCGCCTCGGCGGGCCGCGAGTACAGCGTGGATGCAACCGCGCCGTCCGTGACCATTAATACCCTGGCGACCGACGATATTCTGAATGCCGCAGAAGTTCAGGCCGATCTGACCGTGTCCGGCACCACCACCGCCGAAGCGGGCCAGACCGTGACCGTGACGCTGAACGGTAAAGACTACACCACAACCGCAGGCGCGGACGGCAGCTGGACGCTGAACGTTCCGGCGGCGGATCTGGCAGCGCTTGGCGACGGCAGCATCACCGTGACGGCGAGCGTCAGCGACAAGGCGGGCAACCCGGCGTCGGCCGATCGCAACCTGACGGTAGACGTGACCGTACCTGCGGTGACCATCAACACCATTGCAGGCGATGACGTGATTAACATCACTGAGCACGCTCAGGCGCACATCGTCAGCGGCACCGCCACCGGCGCGGCAGCGGGCGATAAGGTCACCGTCACCATCGGCGGGCAGACCTGGACCACCGTGCTGGACGCGGCGGGTAACTGGAGCGTGGGCGTACCGGCCAGCGTCATTTCCGGCCTCAGCGACGGCACCGTGACCGTCACTGCATCAGTCACCGACGCGGCGGGCAATACCGGTACCGGCAGCCATAACGTGACCGTCGATACCGGCCTGCCGTCCGTGGCGTTCAACGCCATCAGCGGCGATAACGTGCTCAATGCGGCGGAGAAAGGTCAGGATCTGAGCGTCAGCGGCACCAGCGCCAACCTGGCGGAAGGCACCGTGGTGACCGTGACCCTCAACGGTAAAAACTACACGGCCACGACGGCGGCGGACGGCACCTGGAGCCTGGCCGTTCCGGCGGCGGACCTGGCGGGTCTCGGCGAAGCCAGCTACACCCTGAACGCCGCCGCCACCAACGGTGTGGGCAACAGCGTGAATAACACCGCGAACCTGCTGGTGGATACCGCGCTGCCGACCGTCACCATCAACACCGTGGCGGGTGACAACGTCATCAACGCGGCGGAAGTGGCGGCGGGCCAGACCATCAGCGGCAAGGTAGCAAACGCGGAAGCGGGCAATACCGTCACCGTGACCCTCGGCGGCAATACGTACACCGCGGCGGTACAGAACGATCTGACCTGGTCCGTGAGCGTGCCGGAGTCTGTCCTGACGGCGCTGGGCAACGGCGACCTGACGGTGTCGGCGACGGTGACCAACGGCCACGGCAATACGGGAACGGGCGAGCGCGAAATCGCTATAGACGCCAGCCTGCCGGGCCTGCGTATTGAAACCGTGGCGGGCGATAACGTGATTAACAGCATCGAGCACGGGCAGAATCTGATTGTCACCGGCTCCAGCGACGGGCTGGCGGCAGGCACCACGCTCACCGTGACCGTCAATGGCAAAACCTATGCGGCCTCCGTGCTGGCAGACGGTACCTGGAGCGCGGCGATCCCGGCGGCAGATGTCGGGGCCCTGGCTGCTGGCACGGTCACCGTGACCGTTATTGGCCAGAGCGCGGCGGGCAACCCGGTGACCATCAGCCATGACGTGACGGTCGATCTGGCCGCAGTCGCTATCAGCATTGATGCGATTGCTACCGACGACGTGATTAACGCGGCGGAAAAAGGCGCGGATCTGGTGCTGTCCGGCAGTACCTCGAACGTGGAGGAAAACCAGACCGTTACCGTCACCTTCGGCGGCAAGACGTACACCGCGAAAGTGGACGCTGACGGTAACTGGACGGCCACCGTGCCTTCCTCCGATCTCGCGGGCCTGAAGGACGGCGATGCCAGCGTGCAGGTGAGCGTCACCAACGCGCACGGCAACAGCGCCTCGGCGGGCCGGGAGTACAGCGTGGACGCCACCGCGCCAACCGTGAGCATTGATACGGTGGCAGGCGACAACGTGATTAACGGCAGCGAAGCGGCTGCGGGCGTGGCCATTTCCGGCACCACCACGGCGGAAGTCGGGCAGACGGTCACCGTGACGCTGGGCGGTAAGAGCTATACCGCGCAGGTGCAGCAGGGCGGCATCTGGAGCGTGAACGTGCCGGGCACCGACCTGTCCACTCTGGCGGATAACGGCTACACCGTGCAGGTCAGCGTGAGCGATGCCGCGGGTAACCCGGGCAGCGCGGGCAAAGCGATTACGCTTGATACCACGCCGCCGACCGTCAGCTTTAACGTTGTCGCGGGCGATGACGTCATTAACAGCGTGGAGCACGGGCAGGCGCAGATTGTCAGCGGCACGGCAACCGGCGCGAGCGTCGGCGATAAGCTGGTCATCACCATCGGGTCGAACCAGTACACCACCACCGTTGACGCCAGCGGTAACTGGAGTGTGGGCGTTCCGGCCAGCGTGATTTCCGCGCTGACCGACGGCACCGTGACCCTCAGCGCGACGATTACCGACAGCGCGGGCAACAGCAGTACCCAGACTCACGACGTGGTGGTAAACACGGCCTCCGTGGCGCTGACGGTGAACACCGTTAGCGGTGACGACGTCATCAACGCGGCTGAAGCCGGTTCGTCCCTGGTGATTAACGGCTCCAGCGCCCAGTTCGCCAGCGGGACCCAGGTTACCGTGACGCTGAACGGCAAGACCTATACGGCCACCATCCAGAGCGACGGCAGTTGGACGACCACCGTACCGGCCGCAGACGTGGGTGCCCTGGCCGATGGCGCGAGCTATCAGGTATCTGTATCGGCACAGGACAGCGCGGGCAACAGCGCGTCGGCGACGCACAGCATCAGCGTGGATACCACTGCGCCGGTGGTGAGCATTGCGACGCTGTCGGTTGACGACATGCTGAACGCGGCAGAAGCGCAGCAGCCGCTGACCGTGCACGGCTCTTCCAGCGCGGAGGCGGGTCAGACCGTCACCGTGACGCTGGGTGGCAAAACCTACACTGCGCTTGTCGGCAGCGACGGCACCTGGACGCTCGACGTGCCGGCAGCCGATCTGGCTGCGCTGAGCCAGGGTGCGCTGACGGTGACCGCCTCGGTCAACGACAAAGCCGGCAACAGCGGCCAGACCACGCACACCTTAACGGTCGATACCGTCGCACCAATCGTGACCATCAGCACCGTGGCCGATGACGATATTGTCAACAACGCGGAGCAACTGGCGGGCCAGACCATCCGTGGCACCACTACGGCGGAACAGGGCCAGACGGTGACCATCTCCTTCAACGGGCACAGCTATCAGGCGACCGTCGGGGCGGACGGATCGTGGTCGGTCTTCGTGCCAGGCCGTGATTTCCTCGGCCTGAGCGACGGGGATTACACCATCACCGCTTCGGTGAGCGACAAGGCGGGCAACCCGGGCAGCGCAACGCACGACGTGACGCTCAACGGTGACGTCCCGACCATCACCATTCACACCTTTGCGCAGGACGATATCGTCAGCGCCGCCGAGCACGGTACGCCGCTGATTGTCAGCGGCACCACCGACGCCCCGGCGGGCCAGACGGTGACCATTACGCTGAACGGTAAAACCTATGCGGCAACCGTCCAGAATGACGGCACCTGGAGCTATACGGTCGGCGGTGCAGACGTGACCGCGCTGGCAGACGGCGGTTCGTATGTCATTAATGCGCAGGTCAGCAACACCATCGGCAACAGCGGCAGCGATAACCACAGCGTCACCGTGGATCTCACCGCGCCGTCGATGGGGATCGGCATTGATTCGCTGCAAAATGACACCGGCCTGAGCGCGAGTGATTTCATCACCAACGATAGCCAGGTCGTGGTCAACGGCTCGCTGACCGCGCAGCTCGGCAATAACGAGAAGGCGCAGATCAGCCTCGACGGCGGTACCACCTGGATTGACCTGACCGTGACCGGCACCACATGGCGCTACACCGATGGTCG
The DNA here is from genome assembly GCF_008080435.1 of Enterobacter asburiae. Lineage (GTDB taxonomy): Bacteria > Pseudomonadota > Gammaproteobacteria > Enterobacterales > Enterobacteriaceae > Enterobacter > Enterobacter asburiae_C. Next base: position 5,679 of record NZ_VRKN01000029.1, read on the forward strand.
CACCCTGACGGACGGTACGTATCAGTACCAGGTGCGCGTTATCGATAACGCGGGCAACGTGGGGGCGACGGACAGCCAGGACGTGGTGATTGACATGACCATGCCTGTGGCAACGACGATTACGGTTGACTCCATCACCCAGGATACCGGGCTGTCCGGCAGCGACTTTATCACCAGCGACAACCAGATCAGTCTGAAAGGGACGCTCGGCGCGGCGCTGGGCAGCGGCGACCACGCGCAGATCAGCCTCGACGGTGGTGTCACCTGGATCGACGTCAGCGTCAGCGGCCTGAGCTGGACGTATGTCGATGGCCGCACGTTGGCTGACGGGGATTACAACTACCAGCTGCGCGTGATTGACGACGCGGGCAATATCAGCGCCACCGCCAGCCAGGTGGTGACCATTGATACAGTTGCGCCGGACGCCAGTAAAACCATCGCTATTGACAGCATCAGCGACGATACCGGCCTGAGCAGCAGCGACTTTATCACTAACGATACGTCCCTGACGCTGCATGGGTCTCTCGGTGCGACGCTGGCCGACGGCGAGTATGCCCAGATCAGCATCGACGGCGGCGTCACCTGGCAGAACGTGATCGTCACCGGCAACAGCTGGTACTACGTGGACGGCCGTACGCTGGGTAACCAGACCTATGATTACTACGTTCGCGTGGTGGATGCCGCCGGTAACGTGGGCGCCAGCGCCCATCAGCAGGTGACCGTCGATACGGTCGCCCCGGATGCGGCGATTACGGTGACCGTGGATAACATCACCGTGGATACCGGCTTTGACAATAACGACTTCCTGACCAGTTCGACCTCGTACACGCTGCACGGAACGCTCGGCGCGGCGCTGGGGGCAGGTGAATTCGTGCAGGTGAGCATGGATGGCGGCAGCACCTGGGTATACGCCACCGTCAGCGGTACGCAGTGGAGCTACAGCGACACACGTACCCTGACCGACGGCAGTCATAACTACCAGGTGCGGGTCGTCGACCAGGCGGGGAACGTGGGGGCCACCACCGCGCAGGCGGTGACGGTGGATACGCAGGCGCCGCAGTACGGCATCACCGTTGACAGCATCAGTGAAGATACCGGCCAGTCCGGGAGTGACTTCATCACCATGGACACCACGCTGACGATCAACGGTTCGCTGGGCAGCGCGCTGGCAAACGACGAGCGCGTACAGATCAGTCTGGATGGCGGAAATACCTGGCTCGATACCACGGTCACCAACCAGCGCTGGAGCTACACCGATACCCGCGATCTGCCTGACGGGGATTACACCTACCAGGTGCGGATTATCGACCAGGCGGGCAACGTCGGCTCTACCGCTTCTCAGGTGGTGACGGTGGACACTACGCCGCCAACCACGGTGGGCGCGGTAGTGAGCTACACCGACGGCGAAGGCGAGCGTCAGGGTACCTTTGGCAGCGCGGTGGCAACGGACGATAACTCACCGCTGATCAACGGCACGCTTAACCGCGCCCCGGACGACGGTGAAATTGTGCAGCTCTATCGTGACGGGGTCCTGCTCGGCCAGGTGACCATGAACGGCAGCGCAAGCTGGTCCTTCCAGGATAATGGGTTGAGCGATGGCAACCACACCTACATTGTGCGCGTCACCGACAGGGCCGGTAATTACACGGAATCGGACGGTTTTGTGCTGAACGTCGATACCAGCATCCCGACCACCACGGCGGCGATTACCGCGCAGACCACGTCGGATACCACGCCGATTGTCAGCGGTACCGTCTCCGCTGACCTGGTGAACGGTGAATACCTGGCGGTAACGGTGAACGGAAAAACCTACACCTCCCAGACCGGCGGCGCGGTGGTGGTCGACCCGGATCACAACACCTGGTATCTGCAGATCCCGGATGGAGATGCGCTGAGCGTGTCGAGCTATAGCGTGACGGCGCAGGTGAAGAGCAGCGCGGGTAACGGCAATACCACGGGCATGGCGACCGGCAGCCTGGTGATTGATACCACCTCGGTGAATACCGACTGGGCGACCACGGCGGGGAACAGCAACAACTCCACCATGACCCTCGGCATGAACAGCAGCGGTCTGTGGAATATCATTGCTAACGGCCAGTCTTACTCCAGCAGCGATAGCTCGACCTATGCCGGCAATACGCTGACCAACACCCGCGGCTACTACGTGGTGAGCCAGACCGCCGCTGACTTTGACCGTAACGGCACGCAGGATATCTTCGCCACGGAAAACACCTACGGCGGATCCACGCAGGTGATGTGGACCTACGATGGCAGCACCTATAACGCCAGCCAGCTGGCGATGGGGACCACCATCTGGTACGGCGGCGTGATTGCGTACGACAAAACCGGCGATGGCTATCTGGATTTGGCGTATGGCGATGCGGGTGCAGACTCCATTACCTATCTGATCAATAACAATGGGGTGCTCACGCCTGACGGCAGCTACGGCGGCGCAGGTTTCTGGGGACAATTCACCACCATGCGTGAGATCTCCGGCGTCGATATTAACAATGACGGCACCGTGGATGTGGTCCAGCACACTAACCGCAGCGGCGCGTACTCGTTAACCGTGATCAACAACAACGGTAACGGCACGCTCTCCATCGGTCAGAACCTGACCAACGTGTTTGTGGCAAACGCCTCGAATACCACCACGGCGGCGTCAATGACGTGGGCGGACTTCAACGGCGACGGCTACATGGATCTGTACCTGGGCAGCAGCTACAACAACAACGGCGGGGTGATTTACTACAACGACGGTACCGGGAAGCTCTCAGCCACCAAGAGCGCGGTGGAAGCCTCTAACGCCACGGCGGGATATCTGTCGGTTGCGGTGGACTGGAATGGTGACGGGCAGATGGACATCATCAAGCTCAGCACCTACGGCGGTTCGCAGACGGCGACCCTGTTCACCAACAACGGTTACGGCTCTACCTGGACCTCAAGCCAACTGGCTTCGGGCCTGGCGAACGTCACCGGCGTGGCGGCAGTGGACTACAACTGGGACGGCGCGCAGGATCTGCTGGTCTCTCAGCAGAACGGCAAGGTGGTGCTGGTGCAAAACAGCAAAACCATTGCTGACGGCACCGCGATGCACCTGCACATTGTCGACAGCGAGGGCATCAACGCCTACTACGGCAACACGGTCAATTTGTACAACGCCGCGGGCGTGCTGGTGGCCTCGCAGATCATCAACGCCCAGTCCGGTATCGGTTCGAACGATACCTCTGCGCTGGTGAGCTTCTACGGGCTGGATCCAAATGAAACCTATTCGGCTGAGATCCTGAAGATCACCAACGGCGTGTCGGATAACGTCACCTGGAGCGGTCTGGAGGCGGGCAACGGCAAAGAGGGCTACGTCCTGACGGCCGAAGCAGCCACCGGCGGCCACAGCGGAACTATCACCGGGACCGGGTATAACGACACCTTTATCGCAGAGGATGGCACCTATACCTACAACGGTTCCGGCGGCTGGAATACCCATTCCGACTACGACACCTGGAGCAACACCGGTGGGATGGACGTGGTGGATTACCGCAATGCGACCTCCGGCGTGACCGCTGATTTGCGCCTCTCTACCGCGCAGGACACCGGGTTTGGTACGTCACGACTGCTCAACATTGAGGGGATCAACGGTTCGAACTTCGACGACGTCATTACCGGCAACAGCGGTGATAACCGGTTCGAAGGCCGCGGCGGCAACGACACCTTCAACATCGGCAGCGGCGGTCACGATACGTTGCTCTACAAGCTGATCAACGCGTCTGACGCAACGGGTGGTAACGGTCACGACGTGGTGAACGGCTTTACGGTCGGCACCTGGGAAGGGACAGCGGACACGGATCGTATTGACCTGCGCGATCTGCTCTCCGACAGCGGTTATACCGGCACGGGCTCGGCGAGCTATGTGAACGGCGTGGCCACGCTGGACAGCAGCGCGGGCAATATCAGCGATTACATCCGCGTGGTGCAGAACGGCAGCAATACCGAGATCCAGGTTGACCTGGACGGCAGCGGCGGTCAGTTCTCGCCAACCACCCTGGTGACGCTGAACGGCGTGCAGACGGATCTGGCGACGCTGCTGGCAAATCATCAACTGTTAATTGCGTAAAACAACGCCGCGGGGAGCGATCCTCGCGGCCTTTTGGCGTTTCTTTTACACGAATTGCGTTAACCCGGAGATTATGAAGACACATCCACAGTACGAACCCTGGCTGCAGGGCATGCTCATCATCGCAAAACACTATCGGCTGGATTTCTCTGCGGAGCATGTTCGGGTCACGATTAATCATGAAAGTCAGTCTCCGCGCCAGCTGGTGCTGGAGGAGATGGCACGCCAGCTTGGTCTGGGGGTGCGTATGGTGGCGGCTGAAGCGGTATCCCTCGATCCGTGGCGCCTGCCGCTGCTGGCGGAATTCACCGGCGGACAAATCGCGGTCATTAACCGCATGGACAGCGAAGGCAACGTCAGCCTGCAGTTTAGCGGCGACGCGGGGCTGGAGACGACGCTGACGCGTGACGAACTCGGGGCACGGTTAAAGGGGCTGATGGTGTTGCGCCCGCTCGAATCCACGCCGGATGCCCGCGTGGACGACTACATCAAACCGTATGAGAAAAACTGGTTCTGGCAGCTGGCGCTGAAAGACTGGCGACGCTACAGCGACATTATGCTGGTGGCGCTGGTCGCTAACGTGCTGGCGCTTTCCGGTATGGTCTTCTCCATGCAGGTGTACGACAGGGTGGTACCGTCGCAGTCGGAAGCCACGCTGTGGGTGCTGTTTGGCGGCGTGATGATTGCCATCGTGTTCGAATTCATCATGCGCATGCTGCGCGTGCATATTTCTGACGTGGTGGGGAAACGCGCCGACCTGCGTATCTCGGAACGCGTTTTTGCCCACGCGTTGCGGATTAAAAACGGCGCACGCTCCAAATCAACCGGATCGTTTATTGCCCAGATCCGCGAGCTGGAGTCGGTGCGCGAGCTGATCACCTCCACCACCATTGCGGCCATCTCCGATCTGCCGTTCTTCCTGCTGTTCGTTTTTATTCTGTGGATGATTGGCGGTCCGCTGGTGCTGGTGGTCCTGCTCGCCGTGCCGCTGCTGCTTATTCCCGGCCTGCTGGTGCAGCGTCCGCTGGGGAAACTCTCCAGCGAAGGGATGCGTGAATCCGCCATTCGTAACGCCACGCTGGTGGAAGCGGTGCAGGGTATTGAAGACATTAAGCTGATGCGCGCCGAGCAGCGTTTCCAGAACCAGTGGAATAACACCAACGACGTCGCTGCCAGCGTCGGCATGAAGCAGCGCTGGCTGACGGGCCTGCTGCTCACCTGGACGCAGGAGGTGCAGTCCATTGTTTATGCAGTGGTGCTGCTGGTGGGCTGTTACCTGGTTATCAGTGGTGACATGACCACCGGTGCGCTGGTAGGGACCTCGATTCTGGCATCACGCACCATCGCGCCGCTGTCGCAGATCTCAGGCGTGCTCTCGCGCTGGCAGTCGGCAAAAGTGGCCCGCAAGGGGCTGGACGACCTGATGCAGCGTCCGATTGACGATCCGCAGCACGGCAAGAAGGTGCATAAAGCCCACCTGCGCGGCGACTATGCGCTTGAGGACGTCGGGTTTTATTACGACGAGGAAGAGAAACTCACCGTGCTCAACATCAGCAGGCTGCAGATCCGTGCCGGAGAACGCGTGGCGGTGCTTGGGCGTAATGGCTCCGGTAAAAGCACGCTGCTGCAGCTGCTGGCGGGCATGCAGGAGCCTCAGCAGGGCAGCATCCTGCTGGACGATATTGCCCTCAATCATCTGGACCCGGCCGACGTGCGTCGCGACATGCAGCTGCTCAGCCAGCAGGCCCGGCTGTTCTTTGGCTCCGTGCGGGACAACATCCTGATGGGGAACCCGCTGGCGACAGACGACGAGATTCATCAGGCGCTGGTCAACAGCGGCGCGCTGGAGTTTGTGCGTAAGCAGAAAATGGGGCTGAACTATATCATCAACGAGGGCGGGGCTGGCCTGTCGGGTGGCCAGCGTCAGGCGCTGCTGCTGGCGCGCGCGCTGATCACCTCCCCGAATATCCTGCTGCTGGATGAGCCTACCGCCTGGCTGGACGAAATGAGCGAGAAGCAGTTTATTCAACATCTTCATAAATGGCTGGGTAAGCGCCGGACGCTGGTCGTGGCGACGCATCGCCTGCCGATTCTGGATTTGGTCGACCGTATCATTGTGCTGGAAAACGGTAAGGTGGTGATGGACGGTCCGCGCGACGCGATCCTGCATCAGCACGGTATGGCGCCGCAGAAAGCCGCGCAGCGCACCGTGACCATGAAGCCCGCGGCGGTTGCCGAGGAGGGCGCGGCATGAATGATTTTTCTCGTTTCAATAGCCGACTGAAGGAACCACGCCTGCCGCGTTCGTCACTGGTGGCATGGTCGCTGTTCGCCCTGCTGGCAGTGTTTATCGCCTGGGCAAGCCTGTTCCATCTTGATGAAGTGACGACCGGCAGCGGCAAGGTCATACCGTCTTCTCATGAGCAGGTCATTCAGTCTCTGGAAGGCGGTATTATCCACAGCCTGATGGTGCGCGAAGGTGACATTGTGGAACGCGGGCAGCAGCTCGCGCAGCTTGACCGGACGAAAACCGAGTCGAGCGTGCTGGAGAGTGAATCTCGCCTGAATGCGGCGCTGGCAACGGCGGCGCGCCTGAAGGCCGAGGTGAACGACACGGAACTCGCGTTTCCGGATGAGCTGGATGACGACGTTGAGCTGGTCAAACAGGAAACGGCGCTCTACCAGTCCCGTCGCGAGAGCCTCGAAAAAGGACTGGCCGGATTGCGTCAGGGCACCGAACTGGTGCAGCGTGAGCTGTCGTTAACCCGTCCACTGGTGACCCAGGGAGCGGCCAGCAAGGTTGAGGTGTTACGTCTTGAACGTCAAAAAAATGAGCTTGAGAATAAAATCACCGAGATGAAAAACCAGTATTACGTTCGCGCCCGTGAAGAGCTGGCGAAAGCCAATGCGGAGATTGAAGCCCAGCGTTCGGTGATGAAAGGGCGTGAGGACTCCCTGACCCGGCTGACCTTCAATGCACCGGTTCGTGGGATCGTCAAGGACATTGACGTCACGACCGTGGGAGGCGTTATCCCGCCGAACGGTAAGCTAATGAGTCTGGTCCCGCTTGACGATCAGATGGTTGTCGAAGCGAAAATCTCGCCGCGCGATGTGGCGTTTATTCATCCAGGCCAGAAAGCGCTGGTGAAAATTACGGCCTATGACTACTCCATTTACGGTGGGCTGGAAGGGGAAGTGACCATGATTTCGCCGGACACCTTGCAGGATGAGGTGAAAAGAGATGTCTACTACTATCGCGTCTATATTCGTACTGACAGTAATCATCTGACCAACAAACAAGGTCAGGAATTTCCGGTCTTTCCGGGGATGATTGCCACCGTTGATATTAAAACGGGCAGCAAAACCATTCTGGATTATCTGTTGAAACCACTGAACAAGGCAAAAGAGGCGCTGCGGGAACGATAGATGATTGGCGTTCGGGATACCGAACGCCTGCTGGATTATACCGTGGACGTCACGTTGTGAGCGTGGCGTCGCTCTTTAGGTACAACGTTGATGTAATGCGTAACATACGCAAAATATAAACCGGCATAATTTTCGACAAGTTCGATAAACGCCGGGTATATCGACATCCGACCATCACCATGATCTTTAAGATAGCCCGCCTCTTGTGCCGATTTAATGATTCGGTTGACGTGGATACGTGAAACAAAAAACTCTTTTGCGAGCGTGCTGGCTGAATAGTCAATGATTGCACCGTGAGCAGATTTGTTTTTCATGGCCTGCAAGTAAATATAAAGCATAATCATACGACCGCCATCTTTATCGATGAATAACCCCACTTCAGGTAAAACCTTTCTGAACGTTAATCCCCGAAAGAGATATTCGGCCGCACGGCGAAAGAAGTTGTTTCTCAAAATATCATTATCCAGAAGGTTAACGTTAATATTAAATGCTGGATAAAGAATGCTGACGGGTAAAAAGGCGCCGGACATATAACGCTTAAGTTCATTCAACCCTTTTTCGGTTGGCGCGATTCTCGTTTTGCGTCTGTCTTCCGTGCAGCGCCAGGTCCTGATGCGTCCAGTGGTTCTCAGTATCGTAATGATAGCAATAACGCTGTTGGGGCTGGCTATCTTATAGCGAGAACATAACTCTTTAATCTCTGAAACTGACTCGGCCTGATTTCCAAAAATAAAACAACACATGGAGAGAATAATGTTAAATCGTGATTCCTGCAGCATGGTCTTGTAGAACAAAGGTTGTTTTTTGTAGATGGTGTCATTAATTGCGTAGTGCTCTAATATTGCCTCACCGAATCGCGGATTGTTCTTTATAACATCCCTTCGATGTAGCAAGGCCCTGGATGAGATGTGATTATCCATAGCATTTTTCTCGTATTTTGAATGAGCCGATAGACGACGTTTTCAGTCTTCTTTTTCGGAATTCTCATTATACCCTGAGAATGAGATATTTGCCGTTATTATTTGAAAAGAAAAGTATATTTAAACGGCGGTGATTAACGCAAAGATGTTCCTGTGAGTTCGGCTGATAACTGTTTCTTACCCTGAGGCTGTACTGTAAAATTAATGTTTATAACAGGTGCGTTAAATTGTACGCATTCACAAATGTAAATGGCGCTTTAGTGCCCAGGAGCAGGTTATGACCCACAAAATTTCTCTCAGAAATGGGGCGTGCGATGAACAAAAATTTGTCATCTCAGCCTGCGGTTTTACGTTCCAGGGATATCGTCTGATCCTTAACCAGTACGGAATACAGGCTTCGCATATTCACTTTGACGGGGATGAGGCATCCCAACAGGATGTGGAAAATATCCTTCTAAATCAGAATGCTCACATTGTGGCGTTTCTCGGAAAAGGTATTGTCAATCTCCTGGAGAGCCTGAAGCGACTGGCGTCCGTGCTCAATGCACTCCCCGTTATTCGACGTGTCACTCTCTATAGTGACATACCGGATGGCTGGCTGTATCGCACACTGGGCTGTCTTTTAAATAACAGCTATCAATTAGCATTGATTCGCTTAGCTCGCGTTTCAGATGTAATAACCTGTTTTCACACCCATCATAATGTGTTTAAGGACCGCTCGCGTTTATTATGCGAGCGCAATATAGATATTTCTTCGCATGAAAATATTAAGTGGCTAACAAGAAGAGAGATTGACGTATTGCTAAATTTCTACCGCGGCATGTCCGTAAAAGAAATGTGCGACAGAATGGGACTCTCTAATAAAACGGTTTATACCCACCGTAAGGAAGGCGTATTGAAATTACGCTTAATTAAGCGATGGCTACACGATCCGCATAATTTCAAAGTGGAGGGGAATATTAAAAGACGGAGTCAAAATACGGAATTTACGGATAAGGAAGCAGAGATTTTTAATGCATTGCATAAAAAAGACATATTCCCAACCTATCAGATTATCACCGATCGTGACAAAAAAGGTGTAGGTTTTGAGATACTGATTCGCTGGAATAAAAACGGTAAAATTGTCAAGCCAGCCAGTTTTCTCATGGATATCTCAAATCACGAGATATGGTTAAAAATAACAGCGCTAGTCATCCATGCCGCCGTTTCGGGGATTAATAAGTATAATGGGAAATACTATTTCTCAGTTAACATCCCACCTCGTCTGGCCTCAGGAAATGCATTGCCTGATATGGCAAGGAAAGCGATCAACATGCTGCTCAAACCGCAATGGGCCGAAAAGTTGGTCTTTGAATTTGCAGAAGATATTGACGTGACGAAGGACAAACGGATCCCTGAAACCATGCGGCATTTACGTAATACAGGGTGTCGATTGTTTCTGGATGACTGTTTCTCTGATCATCAAACCATGTTCCCGGTGCGGCAGGTGCATTTTGATGGACTCAAGCTGGATCGGGACATTGTTGAGCATTTTGTGGCAAACGACAATGACTATAACTTGATTAAAGCGATACAGCTTTACAGCGACATGACCGGCACGGACTGTATTGCAGAGGGGGTTGATAGTGAAGAAAAGTTTGAGAAATTAGTCGCGTTGGGCGTCAAAAACTTTCAGGGGTATTATTTATCGCGTGCCGTGAAAGAGGAAGAGTTAGATCGCATGGTCAGGTTGTTTAGTTAAGTAAAAATAAAGCCCCGAAGGGCCTTTGGTTATTTTCGACCGAGTAACAGGCCGAGGACAATACCGACTGCACCTGCTGCGACGAGGCCGGTGAGGGGATTATTTCTGACAGCTTCAGTGACATCAGAAACGGCATCGCTGGCCTGCGCGGCATATTTTTTAGCCGCACCTTTTACCTGATGCTTTGGTGAATCAACGAATTCACCAAACTGCTGCTGCGCTTAACCTGCAAGTTCATCAAATTTATTTTTTGCTTTTTCTTCAGCAAACTGGGTGTTTTTATCAGTACCGAAATCAGACATTTTTGCCTCCTTTTGTTGATAATTAAAGGATAGCCGCTCTTTGCCGATGTGAGAGACGAAAGGTTAATTTCGGCACCTGACAGGGCTGTTTTCGGATATATCTCTGTACAAGAT
>NZ_VRKN01000030.1 GCF_008080435.1 Enterobacter asburiae
AGCATCGTGCGGGCAATTTTCAGGGTCGCTTCGCGCTCGCCTTCAGAGCGTCCTTTCTCGATGCCGCGCTGTTCGCCGCGTTGTTCACCAAGCTGGATACCTTCCTGACGCCCTTCTTCACGGCCCTTTTGTTCCAGTCGTTGTGCAATAGTCATTAAAATCTCCTCGTGTTGCGGTGACCGGCGGGCCAGTTCCTGCAGGAATGCCTCGGGTCTGGCCGTGTCTCCCGTCTGCAGCATCCAGTTCATCAAAGTGACCAGCTGCTCATCGGTAGTGTAACCCGCAATCAGCAGGGTGACCAGATGTTCGGTCAGCTCGGCCAGGTCGCGGGTTTGTGCGTGCTTCAGCATCAGTTCCAGCAGGGCCATCCGGCGGTGCTTCATGATTTCATCGTCATCGATGGCGCCAACATCAATGAGGGGAAAATCACCGGTATACAGTTTTCGTGCTGTTTCCGGGCTGGCAAACAGCTCCGTCCAGTTCAGCGTCCAGGGCCAGGGGCTGCCACGGCCGTGTGAAAACAGCAGCGGAATAACCAGCGGCAGCTGCTCATGGCCGGCATCCAGGTGTTTCTGCATGGCGGCAATGGAGTACCGCATGAGTCTGAACGCCATATGCCTGTCCGGACGGCTCTGGTGCTCAATGAGCGTGTAAATGTATCCCTCTCCCTCTGTGGTCTTCAGGGAGTACAGCACGTCGGCAAAATAGGTTCGCAGATTTTCCTCAATAAAGGATCCGGACTCCAGCTGCAGGGTGGTCAGGTCGCACAGCTGCAGTAACTCCGCGGGCAGATGCAGGGCCAGAAAATCCCGGGCGGTATCCGTGTGGGTCAGGAAGGTTTTAAACAGCCCGTCATGGGGAACCGGTGACTTCCCCCCCTTTCCTTTTCTGCCTGACATTCCGATTCTCCGTTGGTTTAAGTGTGCTCATCCGGCAGTATTATACCGGAGCAGAGGTCCTGGTACCTTCTGTTTGGCCCAGCGGAAGCGAAGCTACAAAATGCGACATTTGACGTTTATCATAACGGCGGGCTCTGTTGAACCCACCGTAAGTCGTTATCTAAAATTACAGGTGCGTTTTAAACCATTCTGTCTGAATGCTGATAACCTGCTTAAAGTGCTCTCCTGCATAAATGTCGTAATGGCGGGCACTGCTTTCCTCATATAGCCTTTTTTCTTTGGCCCCCACCGCGTCAAATAAGGCCAGTCCCTGCTCCGGTGGATTAACCGTATCCTGACCAGCAATAACGATCAGGGTCGGGCACATCACCTGTGAGGCATTCAATGCGGGTTTGTACAGAAGAGTTTCGCGCACCGTAAGAAACGGTATTTTAATGTCCATCTTTGGGTACTGCGTTCTGTTTTCTTCGAAAAATGATTTTGATTCTGCATCGCTCAGTACCCGATTGACACCCACAAACATTTCTTTACCGGTGTTTTTCTGCTTTTCAGCCATCTTGTCCAGGGTTGAAAGAAAAGCTTCTTTCTCTTCATTATTCATATTCCCGGTGACTATCTCTTCACCGTCTGCAAAAGCCAGCTGGCTGACAATACATTTGATTCCCGGGTCTCTGACCGCCGCACCAAATACGTGGCATCCCCCAAATGATGTTCCCCACAGGCCAATACGCTGCGCATCAAGGGAGGGCTGTTCTCTTGCCCAGTTAACAACAGAGATAATATCGTCAATTTGCATAGCAGGAACTAAACGGCCGCGTTCGCCGTCACTGTCCCCGAAACCACGGTAATCAAACGTGATGGTGGAAAATCCGGCGCGGGTAAATGCTTCAGCAAAATCAGGTAGCAGAATTTCTCTGATACCACAGAAGCCATGGCACAAAATGATCGCCGGGCTTTTTGTACTGTTGGAGGGCGAGCGAAGCGTCAGAACGATGCCGTCAGACAGTTTTTGTGTTGAAATTTCCATCAATATATATGTCCTTTTATCAAGTTAGTCATTAAAAGCAAAATTAATCCTCTGGAATCTTTTCTTCCTGCAATGCATTGTTAAGGTTTCGATAGCAGACGCTGTTTCACGATATTTTTTCACCAGAAAGGTTCCCGGCATCCGCGTTTCCGGCTGCTTTCCTTACGCGAAGAATGGTCTGCCGTGTAGTGCTAAACTCACGGGCAATAGCACTAGGCTGTGTCCCTTAATTACATAACTTTTTGTAAAACAGTCTGATACAACCCAGTTTTACCATCGCCAGATAATTCCTCGCCGTTTTGTCGTAACGTGTGGCGATGCGACGATATTCTTTCAGGCGACCAAAGCAACGTTCAACAACATTGCGATTGCGATAGGCATCACGATCGAACTGTGAACGACCATCCAACGCCATTTTCTCATTTGATTTGCGAGGAATGACAGTTTTTATACCTTTGTTTTTCAGCTCGTTACGTAACGCATGTCCTGAGTAGGCTTTATCAGCCAGTACGGCATGACCACGTCGCTTCATGCTACCGTTCTGGCGCTGAACACCAATGCCGTCCAGCAGACGTTGTGCAAACTGGCTTTCATGGGCTTGTCCGGGACTCAGCACGATATTTAACGGCAGACCGCTTCCGTCTGTCGCCAGATGGATTTTGGTGCCAAAACCACCGCGAGAGCGACCCAGACTGTTATCTCCTGTGATATCGGTATGTTTTTTTGTGCTCCGGCGGCACATCTGAGTGCACGGATATTGCTGCCATCCAGCGCCGTCGCTGACCAGTCAACGAGGCCATGAGCGTCAAGAGAAGAAAGTAACTTATTGAAAATAATGTTAATCACTCCTGACTTTGACCACCGGTTAAAACGGTTGTAAACGGTCTTCCATGGACCATATCGCTCAGGCAAATCGCGCCTGGGTGCGCCTGAACACCGCACCCAGAACATGCCGTTAATGATCATACGATGTTCTGCCCACGGTCGTCCGGCGCGTGGTGTTGCGGGTTCTGCCGGTAATAAGGGCTGGATGAGAGTCCACGCTTCATCGGGTAGGTCGTAGCGAGCCATGGTTCAACATGTAGTGGAAACAGACAGTTACTATAGCTCAGGTAATTAAGGGACACAGCCTAATACTTACTCCAGCGTTAAGACGTTCCAGCACCACCTGCTGCTGTTCCCCATTGAGTGACGAAGGACGCCCGAAGCGTTTTCCCGAAGCCCTGGCTCTTGCAATCCCTGAATGTGTACGCTCAATCAGCAGGTCTTTCTCAAACTCAGCGACGGCCGAAATCACCTGCATGGTCATCCTGCCGGCCGCGCTGGTGAGGTCCACGCCGCCCAGCGCGAGACAGTGTACGCGAATACCGGACGCTGCCAGTTGTTCCACCGTTTTCCTGACGTCCATAGCATTTCGTCCAAGACGATCCAGTTTGGTGACAATCAGCACGTCACCATTTTCCATTCTGTCGAGCAGACGGGTAAATCCAGGCCGCTCACTGGCAGCAACCGAACCACTGATGTGCTCCTCAATCAGTCTCTGGGATTTGACGGCAAAACCAGCAGCTTCTATTTCCCTGCGCTGGTTTTCCGTGTTCTGCTCCAGTGTGGAAACACGGCAGTAGGCAAAAACGCGTGACATGATGAAAATCTCCGACCGAAAAGGATGTACGAATCATAATGCATATCCGAAAGTAATTTCACTTACTTTCGGACAGCATTAAGACCCTGTGTACGAAACCGAACGGTTTCGGATATTGGCAAATGTCGTGAAATCGCACCTTCGCTCCCATTGGGCCCTGGTGGCGCTTGCGCTGGCCAGACAGAACGGAGATGTGCTGTCACCGGCACAGGAAAATCTCTTTCTCACCCGCTGGCTGGCGACCGCGCTGAAGCAACGACGTTTTTCGCGTGATGTGGCGCCCGATATCGAGTGGCTTCTGAAACAGGGACGCCAGTTGGGTGTCAGCGCGAAGCTGGCCAGCAAGCTGAATTACCTCTGGCGCTCCTGCACCGGCGAACTGTCTGAGCAAAACGACCTATTCCGGCTGACCTATGCCCTGGAAACCGCGAAGGACATGAGCTGGAATTACCGTCTGTTGAGCGATCGGGAATGGGCCGGGCGGTATGCCTTAGCCCTGAATGCCGGCGTGAACGGCATTTATCTCTCACGAACTAACCTCGACGCTGCCTTTGACGACGATGGGCGACAGATAAATCCGCTGCTGACGCGCCTGACCGGTAATGTGGGGGGCGTGGTAAAGCTGTTTAACTGGTGTGGCTGGCAGGCTGATCCAGCACAGGATACTACCCTGCCTCACCAGTTTATGTTGGTCTCCAGTCGGGATGCCGGATAGGTTATCCTTATTACATATGTAATACATTTGTAATCACTCATCAACTACCAAAGGCGTAATGCAGGGTGATGGTATATTGGTTGCAATAACACATGAGGTCACTATAATACAGTTAAGGATGCAGCAGACTGGTTAATCCAGACATCCCGCTACCAGCGTAAGCTGGTCAGGCCAAGTCCGGTAAAGGCGCTTCTGAATACCAGAGATACTTTCTGGCGAAACCCACCTTAAGGTGGGTTTTGTTATTTTAGGGGTGTGGTAAGGGCTTTCCTGCCAGTAACTTGCTGGCGATAACGAAGAATCCCACCTTTCCGCCTCCGGGTTTGGAATCAACGGCATAGGCGCTGGTTACATGAATCCGCAGCTTCTTCCGCTCCCTGAACGCCCTGAAGGGTACGTGATAGAAGCAGGTCTCCCCTTCTTCGTTCAACGCTTCAATAACTGCGTAGCTGCCGTAACCGGCATGAATAATTCGCTGGCGATCGAGGGAAAGTACCAGGTCTTTAAGGTAGCGTTGCGCCAGACTGTAACGGACATTGCAGAATGGTCGGGATTCTTTTGGCGAATGGTACATCAGCGTTCGTTTTTCCTCTTCACTCTGCTCAGGATAATCCTTGCAAAAACAGTGAAACGAGTATGAAACGATGAATTTGTATACCTTATCTTCTTTACCTTCACTGCGGTGTGTGTAAACGACCTCATGGGCATCAAGAAAAGAAAGATCCCAGGTTACACCATCTTTATCAGTGAAAGGCCTCCATTTTGCCACCTCGTCAATATTCACACCTTCCCCTCATGCAGCATGCCAACACCTCTGTCTTGCTGACGTCCGCTCTCTGAGGCGTCTCGCCGGCTATTTTACCACAATCCCTTATTTTACAGGGGATGGAGTATTACAAAAGTCATCATTATGAATTTCTTATGTAATACATAAGTATTCTATCTTCTGACAAGAAGATGGCTGTAATCACGGTGATCCAGCGAAAATGTGACACCCAGCTGTGGCGCCACGTCCAGCGCAAAAACCTTCAGATACACCTCCGTGCTTTCATAGCGTTCATGCCCCATATAGGCCTGGACGACTTTCGGCGGTACGTGGTTGAAAAACAGATGCATGGCAAAACTGTGCCGCAGCGTCTTTGGATTGATGGCCGGGAGCGCAAATTCAATCCCCTCTTCCCTGGCCCTGTCGATCGCCTGTTGCATCCACAGCCATGCTGTTTTCCTGCTGACTGCAAACAGGGGGCGTCGACGGCCGGTTCTGAACGTGGCCAGATAGCGGCGAAGCTGATCGACATATGCGGCATCGAGCAGCGGCACTATGCGGGCTATCTTTTCATCCGCTGACGGTCGTCCCCTTCCCCGCTGGCGTTGTTTCAGTGTGCGTAACCGGATGCAGGGGCGTGGACCATCAAGTTGCAAATCCTCCGGTGTGATGGTCAGGGCTTCAGTAATGCGGGCTCCGGTATTCCACAGTGTGGCAAACAGCATACGCTGGCGCTCATCCGGCAGATAATGCAGCAATACGGCAACTTCGGGCGCCAGCAGATATTTAGGGAGATATGGCTGCAGCAGCGCCATACCACGCAGCGCGATGGCTGTCTCATAGTTCGTCGCAGGGACAGGGCTGTCGCCCGCAATCATCAGCATTCTTCCCTCCCCCTTCTTTTTTGTGTATTACATTAAGATTACCTATGTAATTCTAATGAATTACATAAACACCCTCTCAGGCCAGTTAAATCGCACCCATGTTTTTCGCCTCAGCCATAAACGTCTCATAATGGCTTTCAGGGATGGCGACCGGGATTGTTCTGCGGTTGTACAGTTGCATCAGCAACAACGTGCGATGGCGACCGTCTGATACGCCAGAGTCCCTGATTGAAACCTGCGGGTATTCAACAGTACCTTTCGCGATGTAGGTTTTGATCCTGTGCCACCGGCGCGGGTCGATGCAGAATGCTCCGTCACCAAGAACGCTGAGAAAGGCCAGTCCGTCGACCTCAACTATCCTCACTGGCTGATGATGAAGCGACTGGGGCAGATAAAACTGCAGGTCCTCAAAAGCCGGAAACGTGAGACCTGACTCGTCCCGGGGGATCGCCTCAAAGGACGTAAAGGGATACTTCGTCATATAGGTCTGCATGAAGGTGTCCAGGTCTGTCTCGATCCTGGAGAACCACTCTGGTTTGGGCAAAAACGCTTTATCCCGTTCCCGCATCTCTCTGATTTTGTCGCCGAACAGGTCTTCCAGGCTGATGTTAACCTTCATTCTGCACTCCGGTTGCTGAATAAAAACAAAACCACGGCCCGGCAGGAACAGCAACATCGGTATCCCGGGGTGGGGTGTCACGTATCAGTCGTGATGTACTTCATTTGTATTACACAGGTGCGCTGTGCAAATTCTGTCGGGTAATACCCCTGCCAGTTATAAATTATTCGCGTAGCGTAATCACGACGTTCATACTTATTCTGACACCTCCGAAGCCCGTATGCCACGGGAATAATTCGCCGGGGTTGTTTCTGCGAGGTAACAAAAATCGAAATATGCGTGTTCTGATACCTGGCTATTTTCGGCCTGGTGCAGGGAGTGTCGGGGAAAAACGCCCTGTTCTGCCGTGAAGCCGGGCAGGTCGCGGCCCGGAGCGAAAAGTTGCCAGATGCATGGCAGTGAAACACTCTACCTGTTTTGTCTAATTATCCGCTGAAGACAGTGAAATACCGGTTAAATGTAATTTAAAAGAATTACATGTGTAATGCTTGAGTATTACATTTTGATTTTTGTATGAAATGCACAGTTACGCTGCTCTCCGCGCTCAGTTGCGGTATTCTGGATCGTATATGGGCGTTATCCAGACGGAGGTGGGTTATGGCAAGCTGGTTAGATAAAGCCAGAGATAACATGCTGCGATATTCTTCGGGTCAGGCGTGGCCGGCAGTAATGAAAGAGTGGTCGGTCACCGGAGGATTTATAGACTCGCACTCCATCAACAAAACCTGCGAGCTGTGTGACAACGAAGGACTGCGCTATCAGTTTCAGATAACCAACGTGCTCACACATTATTCACTCTGGGTGGGTTCTACCTGTATTAACAAGTTCGTCCCTGTTTTTGTCGGCGGCAGAGAGCTGCTCGGAGAAGAAAAAGAAGCCGAAGTACGTAAAATTATGGCGGCCGCCAGGGCAACCTCAAGGCAGGAACGCGCAAAATCGGTTCTGGCACAGCTAAAAATCAAAGCACCTGACAGGTTCAGCGATCCGAAATGGGTGGCTAATCTTGATGTCGGGTACTCCGCCAGTCAGCTAAAGATGATTGCGGTGCTTTGTAAAAGCCACCGGATCACCTTTAATTCCGGGGATTTTAAAATCAACACCCGCAAGGCTAACGTTGTTGATCAAATACGGCTTCTGGAACCCTGGCAGTATTTCAATATGAGGGACGCTATCCCCAAAAGCCGGCATAAGCAGTTTGATGCCTGGTTTGCTGCAAAGAGAACAAAATAAGCAAGTCATGTAGTTCTTATGTAATACATAAGAACTACATGTAAACCACAGTAATCAGCGAGGACTGAAACCGGCGTCAGCGAGTGATTTCTGCAGTGCCTGGATGGCATCTTTCATCACCCATGTTTCATCATCGTCGACGGCACAGGCCCGCATTTCTGACCAGGTTAAGCGCTTAACAAATTGTGCCAGCGCCATTGCCTGGCTGTCAGTTAACTCAGTGGTCACGGTAACAGTGGGCATTAGTTGCACTCCTTTTTGTAAGCCAGAAAGATTACTTATGTAGTTCTTATGTATTACAAATATTCCTTGATCATCTCCAGCATTTTTTCCGGTCCTGCTTCCCGGGCCAGATACAGCGCTGCACGCAGCACGGTTGAGTCGGTAATGGTTTTAGTGGTGAGATCCTGAATTTCATCAACCAGTTCGCTGCACATCACTTTTTCCGCCGGTGTCATGCGGATGGTTTTGGGGTTTTCGCTGGTCGTTCTGTTACGGTTGACCTTGACGTTAGAAAGGCGGGTTTTCGCCTCTCCCTGTGCGGTTTCAGGTTTGACCATTGCGGGACGCGCGAGAGGGCCTTTAGCCATTTATGCAGCCTCGTTTGATAAGAGAGTTTCAAGTTCACGCATCAGCGCACGGTAATCGTTCAGGGCGAGGGACCCTTTGTTGTAATACCAGAGCGGGACGCAGGCAACCTGCGCCTGGGAGATGTTCTCATCAGCCCGGATACGGGTTTCCAGGTAGTTATCACGGGTTCGCTCGTTGCTGGCCAGCTGGTCATGAAGATAGGTGTTCATCTTCTTCTTGGCACCATTGTACTCATTGCGGAATACACTGAACCGGGTAAAGCGGGTTTCACGGATCTCATCGAGATAGTCCAGTACGACATCCAGCCCGGTCAGTGCAAAGCTGCCGCCATCGACGGGTATAAGCACATGGTCTGCGGTATATGCCGCGTTCGTGGTGGACAGGTTCAGACCCGGAGAGCAGTCGATGAGGATATAATCGAATTTATCCATCACCGGCTGCAGATGGCGGGACAGTATTTTTTCCCGATGGTGCCGGGTCAGGCAGTTTTCCATAACACGTTCAAACGACGGATCTGATGGAATGATATAAAGGTTATCGATCACCTCTTCACCACTGACGGCCGGGATAATTGCATCAAAAATACTGAAGCGCGGGTTGTTATATAAATCGCAGATGGTGTGGCCATACTGCGCGTAGTATTTTTTTCCGTTAGCCATCACCTCTGTCGAGTTGGCCTGCTGGTCTCCGTCGATAAGCAATACCCGACGCCCGGCATGTGCGAGACTCATGGCGAGGTTGGTGATCGTGGAGGTTTTACCGGCGCCACCCTTGTTATTCATGATGGCAATGATGCGGGTCACTGTGTTAACCAGCGGTGTCAGCTGAGATTGCACTGGAATTTCAGACATGAGAACTCCTCTCTCAATGAAATACAGGTGTATTACGTTTTAGCGACATCTGAGAATCGCTGCGTGCGATTACTATAGCATTACAAATGTAATACACAAGTATTTTTATTGAATTACCTAAGTATTCCATTTCGTGCGACAGATCCTCGCTGGCTGAGGGCTGCACGGGGTATATCATCCGCGCTGTGTTCAGTACCGGGAAATATCGCTGACGTTCTCTTCAGGCTGTGAGGCGCGACCTTGTGCATTGAACGTGATGGTGATGATCTTTCTGGCCAACCCCTCATCTGAGAGAGCATCACCCACACTGACATCGCGAATCAGTGGACTTTCCTCTTTGAACCGCACCGGGTTTCTTGGAGACTAAACTCTCAGTAACAGGAGATCCAAAATGAAATCACAATCCGCCAGACGCTATCCACCTGAACTGCGTGAACGCGCTGTCAGAATGTTGTTGGAACACCGTGATCAGTATGACTCTGAGCCGGATGCCCTTCGTGCCATCTCGTCAAAAATCGGGTGCCATTACGACACCCTACGAGCCTGGCTGCGTCGACATGAACGCAATAATGGTGCAGGTGATGGCGGGCTTACAGGCGATGAGCGTCAGCGACTCAAAGAGCTGGAGCAGGAGGTTCGTGAGCTGCGGCGCAGCAACGATATTCTGCGCCAGGCCTCGGCTTATTTTGCGAAGGCGGAGTACGACCGTCTGTGGAAAAAATAATGCCGCTGCTGGATACCCTCAGCGGTAGTCACGGGGTCGGACCGGTATGTCATGAGCTGAATATCGCCCCGTCGACGTACTACCGGCACCGTGAATACCGCCAGCATCCGGAGAAACGTAGTCAGCGTGACCACCGTGACGACCAGTTGAAACCGGAAATACAACGAGTGTATGACGAAAATTACAGCGTCTATGGCATCCGTAAAGTCTGGAGGCAGTTGCAGCGTGAGGGCTTCAGCGTAGCCAGATGCACCATCGCGCGACTGATGAAGGCTATGGGTCTGGCCGGAGTTCTTCGGGGAAAAAAAGTGCGGACTACGGTTAGCCGGAAAGACGTTGCGGCAAGCGACAGGGTAAACCGTCAGTTCGTGGCAGAACGGCCCAATCAGCTTTGGGTGGCAGATTTTACGTACGTGAGCACCTGGCAGGGGTTCGCCTACGTGGCGTTCATCATCGACGTATTCGCAGGCGTTATCGTGGGCTGGCGGGTGTCATCGTCGATGGAAACCACGTTCGTACTGGATGCGCTGGAACAGGCTCTGTGGGCCCGGCGGCCGTCCGGCACTATCCATCACTCGGATAAAGGCTCGCAGTACGTATCGCTGGCGTACACACAGCGACTGCAGGAAGCGGCTCTTCTGGCTTCAACGGGCAGCACAGGTGACTCTTATGATAATGCCATGGCCGAAAGTATTAACGGGCAGTATAAAGCGGAGGTGATACACCGGCAGAGCTGGAAAAACCGACAGGAAGTGGAGCTGGCCACACTGGCATGGGTGGACTGGTACAACAATCGTCGGCTGCTTGAGCGGCTCGGCCATATCCCACCTGCTGAAGCAGAAAAAGCATATTACGCTTCCATCGGAAAAAAGGATCTGGCAGCCTGAGCTTCCGGACTTAACTCTCTCCCACAAAACCGGTACGGTTCAGTACGTGCCGAATAAACTGGGTTATTCAGGCTGCTGAATTTGCATGGATTTTAGCGGTTATTCCTGGTCAGAATGGGATGACTGGCGGTATAATGAGCGTGGCGCTTGAGGCTTTTTGCCTCATGACGTTTCAGTGGTTTGGATGTTGTGCGGCAGAAAGAAGAAAGCCCCGAGTAATTTTTCAATTAACCCGAGGCTCAATCTGCATGCCTAGACACCATCAGATTAGCCGCTTACCTGCCAAATGGCAAGGAGAAGTATGCTATGAAACTGCCGCGAAACGCCCTGATCTGGTGCGTATTAATAGTGTGTCTCACACTGCTGATATTCACTTTCCTGACCCGGAAATCGCTCTGCGAAATCCGGTACCGGGACGGAAACAGGGAGGTGGCGGCTTTCATGGCTTACGAATCCGGTAAGTAGCAACCTGGAGCGGGGGGCAACCCCCGCTTTTCAGGGAAAATGATGCAGTCTGGTAAGTCCTGAAGCGCCTTTTTGAAGGGACTGTCTGAGCAATCGGGCAGTCCCTTTTACTCTTCTGCCAGCCGCAAAACTGCGGCCCTGCGCTTGCAGCTGCCGTACCGGCAGCGCCGCTTTCACTGGCCGTCACGGACGGCCGCTAAGGAAAACCGGTAAACCGGCTTCTTCCGGCGCCCACTTTGCCCCCGTTGTCAGCGGTGTTCACTTTTGCTGTGACTGACGCTGCCCTGTTCCGGTCCATAAACAAGGGTCGGCTGAAGCCTGATGCCGGCACCCGTTCGCACTCCCTCCCTCTGGTCAGTCGCTTGCGCTGCGGCTTTGTCATCCCCCTTGTTTCCGTCCCCGATGGAACAGGGCGGTCATGTGTCACAGCAACGTGCTCCCCGCCTTCCGGAAACGGAAAAGGGAGGACACCAGAAAGAAGCCGAAGGAGACCATCATGACCACGACCGCAGCGACTATTCCCCAGACTGAGCAGGTAACACGTATTGAAATCACCCACCCACGCCAGCGCCAGGTGTTCGTGCCGCGCCTGTTTGCGACGCCGTTTGGCGAACAACTGGTGCAGTCATTTCTGGACAGACACAGCAACTACGACGGCGGCATGTGGCAATTCTGGGAAGTGCCGCGCGGGATTAGCGGCCATGTCGGCCCACATACAGACATCATCACTACCCGCCCGACCGGGTATATGACCCCACCAGAGGGCACTTACCAGCTGAGCATTCCGGGCAATTATTTTGACGAAGAAGTCTCCGCAGACGCTGCCGGGATCATTGCCACGCTGTTCGTACTTAACCAGCTGTGCTGGAAAACCTCAGAAATGGGACCGCAGTACGCGCAGACCTGCCAGAACCTGGTTGACCGCCAGGATGCCCTGAAAGACTACGTGAGCATTATTGAGCATCCGGAACGCAGCAAAATCTTCCGCGCCATTGACTGACACCGCCAGGACCCGGGCAGGGTGCCCGGGTCAAATAAGGAGAACGAGAACATGATTAACGCATCCGAAATAATGGAAGGCCTGACGATTCTGGCCCGCTGGCTCGAAGACAATATCAACTGTGAATCAGAACTCTGTTTTGATGACCCGGAGACCGGGACGGATTCCGAAAAAATCCTGCCCTGCGTGGAAGCCGCGCTGTCACTGATGGCCGCTACGTTACGCAATGACGGCCAGGAACCCGGTAGTGAGATCCGGATTCGTGCCCAGGGGGAAGCCAACAGCTATGTGCTGCTGAAAGAAAAGACCTGGTTTGCTCAGGTACTGATGAATGGCGAAATGACCACGACCCGACAGGAAGGTTGTTTACGGGCAATGGTTGCGGGGCTGAATAACGTGCGCGGAGCTGAATAAGATGGCAGATACGATAACGGGGATCAGGATGCTGGCCGCGATGGCCATCGAAAGAGACTGGCCGACTTTCCGGGAACCGGATAACGCTGACCGATCAGCTATGGCCGCAGAAATACTCTGCTACTTCGCCCGCCAGACCGGGCTTGCCCGCAGCGATGAATCCGTAGACACCATCATGGGCGATCTGATCACCGATTTGATGCACCTGTGTGACAGACTGGACATCGATTTTTCCGGGGTGCTGACAGTTTCATCTATGCACCATGAAGATGAGTCTGAAGGCTGATCTGCGGCCCCTGCTGAAGCCCCCGCGCATCGAGCGCGGAGACTTCAGAACCCCGCCTGCCAGAGTTGTGCCAGCCATTCAGGGCAGCATTCTCTGAAGCATCTCAAGGGCTTTCGATTTGCTGACCTGAGGGCGTGACATGAGCGGCATCAGACCCTGTACGGAAAGTGTGATCGTGGCTAACTCTATGGCCCGCTTAACTTCCGGCGCATTTTCGTAGTCTTTGTAAGAACGCAGGCAAACACCCAGCTCCTCAGCTGCCCTGTCACGGCTCCAGCCAAGGCTTTTTCGCCATAATCGGAGTTCAAATCCGGTCATTTTATACCTGAAAAAAGTGCAGAAATTGCACTTATTCTACCTCAATAATCAATCGAATTTCGAGGCATAAAAGCGCCACAATCAAAGAAATTCAAACCCGCCCGGGCCCCTTCGGCTTCCCGGTGAACCGGGTCGTCGCCTGCACTTCGCCGGGCGTCCACGCGGTGGCCACCAGGCTACGCGGAGCCAGGACGTGGCCTGTCTCCGTCCCGCTGGGATAGCAAGCGATGCCTGAAGGGCGGCGTGAGCAGCTGCCGTCCCGGCAGCGCCACTTTCACTGGCCGTCTCTGACGGCCGCTAAGGAAAGCCGGTAAACCGGCTTCTTCCGGCGCCCACTTTGCCCCGTTGTCAGCGGTGTTCACTTTTGCTGTGACTGACGCTGCCCTGTTCCGGTCCATAAACAAGGGTCGGCTGAAGCCTGATGCCGGCACCCGTTCGCACTCCCTCCCGCTGGTCAGTCGCTTGCGCTGCGGCTTTGTCATCCCCCTTGTTTCCGTCCCCGATGGAACAGGGCGGTCATGTGTCACAGCAACGTGCTCCCCGCCTTCCGGAAACGGAAAA
>NZ_VRKN01000031.1 GCF_008080435.1 Enterobacter asburiae
ACAAGGTCGCGGATCTCCTGCCGTGGAATGTGGAGCTTCCTGCCAAATAAGTGTCAATACGGCGATGCCTTTACGCTTACGACAGTAAAGGCCAGACATTCACGTAAATATTTCGGTCGCGGTAAAGGTATGGTGGCCTACACGCTGCTGTGTAACCACATCCCGATCTACGGCTATTTGATTGGCACAAACGAGTATGAAGGTCACCATGTCTTTGATATCTGGTACCGCAACACCTCAGAGGTGAAACCCACGGCCATTACCGGTGACATGCACAGCATCAACAAAGCCAACTTTGCGATCCTGTACTGGTTTGGCCTGCGCTTTGAACCTCATTTCACCGACCTGAACAGGCAATTGCAGGAGCTGTACTGCACCAGAGACCCATCGACATATAAAAAATGTCTGATTCAGCCAGTCGGGCAAATTGACCTGGACCTTATAACCAGCGAAAAAAGCAATCTCGATCGTATTGTCGCTACGCTGGGGCTGAAGGAAATGACGCAGGGAACGCTGATCCGCAAACTGTGTACTTACACAACAACTAACCCGACAAGACAGGCGGTATTTGAATATGACCGGCTGGTCCGCAGCATTTACACGCTGAAGTATCTGCGTGATCCACAGCTGGAACGCAATATCCGTCGCTCCC
Organism: Enterobacter asburiae; assembly: GCF_008080435.1. Classification (GTDB taxonomy): domain Bacteria; phylum Pseudomonadota; class Gammaproteobacteria; order Enterobacterales; family Enterobacteriaceae; genus Enterobacter; species Enterobacter asburiae_C. The sequence goes on from NZ_VRKN01000031.1 coordinate 653, forward strand.
AGAACCGGATTGAATCTTATCACCAGCTACGCGCCGCAGTATCCAAAGTCGGCGGAAAGAAAGAGTTAACCGGGAAAAATGACCTTGAAACGGAAATAAGTAATCAGTGCGGGCGGTTGATCTCCAACGCGATCGTTTACTACAACTCCGCGATCCTGTCTCGATTACTGAAACGACTGGAAACGGAGGGGAACGCCAAAGGCATTGAGGCGCTGACCCGGATATCGCCGGTAGCCTGGCAGCATATTTTGCTGAACGGGCATTACACCTTCCTGAACAGCAATTCAATTATTGACCTGGATGCACTGGTTGCCGGGCTGAAGATGGGGTAACGGAAATTTCGGCGGTTCCGGCGTAGAACCCCTATTAGTGGATACACCAAGTCGAGAAGAGACCTCTGATACAGGGTACCCCTGCTCAGTGATCTGTTTTACGGCTTCAATTTTGAATTCTTCAGTGAACGTTTTGACTGACATAAACACTCCTTTATTAAGCCTCCAAATGAGGCAAAAAAGTGTCTACGAAACCCGGGTCTATTCACCATTTAAATTTACCTCTTAATGTCGTTTACAGTTCCACTGCTCCCCAAACCCCATAAATTTTATGAAACTTCATGAAATTTTATCGCTTCAACTATCGCAAAGCAGGCCTTGATCACATCTTCATACCCCATGCAAAATGTCAGCCGTACATGACCGGGCATGCCGAAATTGGCGCCTGGTAATACGACGACACCAGCATATTCAATAAGATGCTTGACGATAGCGAAGTCATCGCTTAATGATATTATGTCACTGGCTGGCCGTTTTAATACTCGCTGATAATTAATAAAAATATAAAGCGCAGCCTGGGGCTTTAGAAAATGCAACAGGGGGGAACGTGCAAGAATATCACACGCGCAATTCCGGCGGATTATCAGCTCTTCTCGCCAGCTTTTTATAAACGATTTATCTCCGTTCAACGCTTCTGTTGCCGCAGACTGACTGACTGAGCATGGATTTGAAGTGCTATTTTCCTGAATTTTTAACATTCCGTTGATCAACCATCTGGGGCCAGCAGCGTAACCAATGCGCCATCCTGTCATAGCAAAGCTCTTGGATACCCCATTAATAGTGAGCGTACGCTCCTTCATGTGAGGCACAGCACTTGCGAATGAGATGAAGGTGGCATCATAAGTGAGAAATTCATAAATCTCGTCAGAAAGGACCAAAACATCAGGATAATCAGACAATACTTTTGCGATCTCCGTAAACTCTTGAGCAGTATATACCGACCCAGAAGGATTTCCTGGCGAATTCAGGATAATCCATTTGGTTCTTGATGTAAGAACCGCTCTCAGCTTAACTGGTGTTATTTTATAGTCTTCTTCATTATTAGTCATGATCACAACTGGAGTACCATTATTCAGGCTGACAATCTTGGGATAGGATGACCAGAATGGAGCTGAGATTATCACCTCGTCTCGTTCATTCAGCGTGGCCATCATCGCATTAAATATAAGTTGCTTTGAACCGGCTCCGGCCATAATTTCACTTTTTTCGTAGGCAATCTTATTTTCAATAATCAGTTTCTGCTGAACTGCTCGAATGAGTTCATCGCTTCCTCTAACAGGTGTATAACGAGTCTGGCCTTTCTCAATCGCCCGGACTGCTGCGGTCCGAATATGTTCAGGTGTGTCAAAATCAAGCTCACCAAAAGCCATGTTGGCAATCTGTTTTCCCTGAGAGCGAAGCTCAGCGATGCGTTCAAAAATTTCAAAGGATGATTCACACATAAACGAATCGTGGTTAATAAGCTTGTTTGCGAGTCGCTTTTCATCAAGCTGATTCATTAGCTCTCCTAATTTTTAAGTCGAATATTTCAGCCTTGTAAAGCTGATGGGTGTTGCGGGAATTTTATACTAGCAAAAAGACAGTACTGTGCTTTTACCTGACAATAGCCTTTTAAAAGGCACTGAAGCAGCATGGGGTGGTCAACGATAATCCCGCGTTCAATCATTATCATCTCCAGATTGCGCAGGATCAGGGAATAATCCAGAAACCAGTGGACGCACTGAGTAATAATATTGACGTGATGATGTTGGCGTTTAAAGTTATTTTTGAGCAAAGACATTATCAGGCAATATTACAAAAAAGTAAATTACCTAACAACTTCTTAACGTGACAGAATCCGCCTAAGCATATTCTGAATTTCAGGTTTATCCGCCCCCCGTCAACTTCTCGATATTATGAAACCTTGATCACGGTTTTACCGAAATTTGATCCATCTAACATTGAAAAAAATGCTCCTGGGGCATTCTCCAGGCCCTCTGTTACGTGCTCAAGATAATGTATTTTATTATTGTCAGTCAGTGATATCATTGAGTGAAAAAGTTCATGGTAACGATCACCATAATCTTGCGAAATAATAAATCCCTGTAGGAGAATGCGGCGCCTGATAATTTCACGAAGCATAGGGGGCGTGATGTCAGACCTGCTGACGTCACGGGATGGCTCGTTATAAACCGACACCAGGCCACAGACGGGGATACGCGCGCAGGGGTTTAAAAGCGGAAAAATGGTATCAAAGACTTTTCCTCCAACATTTTCAAAATAAATATCAATGCCCCCAGGACAGGCTCGGCTCAGCGCGTCAGAAAAATCATGTCGCTTATGATTTATACAGGAGGAAAACCCGAGTATTTCAACGGCATGCCTGCACTTTTCTTCGTTGCCCGCTACGCCCACAACATGACAGCCCCACAATTTCGCTAACTGACCCACTGTTGCGCCCACTGGCCCCGTAGCTGCCGCCACCACCAAGGTTTCTCCTGCCTGAGGTTTACCGATATCTAGCAGGCCCATATAGGCAGTAAAGCCCGGCATCCCCAAAATACCTAATGCCCAGGACGGGTGCTTCAGATGATTGATATTTACCACACCTGTACCATTAGAAATGGAGTACTTTTGCCATCCACCTGACGCCAGCACTACATCGCCGGACTCAAAGTCAGGCCGCGCTGAATCTATCACCCTGCTCACGGTACTGCCCACCATAGGTTGATTTAACAATGCCGGAGCAATATACGATTTACGATCATCCATACGCCCCCGCATGTAGGGATCGAGTGAGAGATACATCGTTTGCAGAAGCATCTCCCCCTTTCTGATAGGGCGGATAGGGTGAGTGATAAGGCGAAAGTTCTTTTCAGAAGCTTGACCATTAGGGCGTGAAGCGAGAACCCATGCGAGATTTGTGAAATTTGCTTTATTCATTCAGAATTCATCCAGGTATCCAACGTTGTATTCCTGCAAATCCTCATAGGACGCAGTGTATTACAGGTTGTCGGAGTACAGATTGACAGAATAAAATCTGGACACGAATAAGTTTTGAGGAAAACCTTAGGTGAAATGTTAATACTATCAATATAGGGTAATTGAAAAATATCACCTCCTCTTTGCTTTAATATCGCTTCTTTTTGGGTCCATCTGTACCAGAACTCAGTTATGTTATCTTCAGGAGTTCCCTGAATAACAGCATTGCACTCCTCATCACTAAAAACTGAGCGGGCCAGTCTAATCCAGTTTTCTCTGGGTCGTATAACCTCAATGTCACAACCCACAGGCCCTTCATCGCTAAGGATTGCAGCAGCATGCGTGCAACTATGACTGATGTTAAACCATGGCATATTTTCATCCCTGAAAAATGGCTTTCCATTTATACCATAGGATATTTCAGGTAGATTCAGATAATTCATAATATTCAATAGGAGAAGTCTACCGGCAAGCGATGCATCAGAATAGATTTTTTCAGACAACCCTTCTTTATAAGAAAGATCAGGGGTCTTGTAACGATTTATTATTTCAGGAATAATCCCAACCGCTATTTTATACATGGTGAAATTCACTCAAACGATGAATCTACGATTTTGGATTCAATGAGTAGTTTTCCAGATGCATAACGTTTATTATCTCGAATATAACTAATGATAACGCTATTTCTTACACTACTCCTCGTTTTTTTCAGATGAAGAGTATAGGCGCATTCGGGTATAACCCCCCTTATAAATTTTATTTTTTCCATTTTAAAAGATACCATGCCGGGATTTCTTAAATAGATTTGATTAAACGCAATTTCAAAAAGCATTGACCCGGGAACGACTGGGTGACCGGGAAAGTGCTCTCGGAACAACGGATGTTTAATATTGAAAGAAAATTCAAAGGACTCAACTTCATCCAGCCGCTGAGGAACGCTTTTAATGTTCCACATTTTGATATCCGGATCATGTGCTGTCAGCATTTTCTTCTGATTGTAAGAATGTGCTTTATTTACCAAAACAACCGCTGAAGATACATTAACTCCCTTAACATTATCGTATATGTTACATACAACACGACATAACCCATGACACTCTTCAGCCCAGCCCGATATATTTACCACAGATGATTTAATATCAAAATTCGCATCGAAATCCTCAATGATATTAGGGACATAAAAATCAGAATGGTCGTCAGGATAGAGTTTCATTGCAAGTGTGCACGCGAACTGGTTTATCCCCTCAAATACCATGGTAATTGGTAGGTGATGTTGACTAAATGTCCACTTCTTTAAGAAAAGAGTGGCTTCAGCATGTTTTTTTTCATAATTAATCGTGATTGGTGAACAGATTAAAAAGAAGCTGGTGCTTTCATTGTTACTCATCGTTCATTTTATTCCATTTGAGCTTGTGAGTCTTCTGATTATAATCTATTTAAAATTTAACAATGACAATTATTGCACTGTTTTTATTTTCCCGCTTGGGGTAAGGTCAAACTGAGGAATCACATTGACATTAAAGGAATATTGATGCCAGTTATTCGACAGTAGAAGTTTAATTTTATTTAATTCTTCATTCTTAACAGATGACTCGATGTTAAGATTTATAACTCCTGATTTGTCACGGTTGAAATAATGTCTTGTACCAGCCAGACTCATGATTTGATCAGATATAATCTGAATGGGAACAAATTTACCTTTCACCTTGAATTCATTAACAACACGTGAATACCAGTGATGGCAATCCTGGTGGTCTATAGCGAACAGATCACCAGATTTTTGCCAGTAAGACTGTGGCGTCAGGACAAAGTCCTTACTGACATAACCATCGGCTGCAAAGGGCGTATGGTAATACAATTCTCCATACTCGCTTTCTGCCTCAGTCGATCTGATCTCCGTTTTGATTTCAGGAATCATCGGAAATCCGGGGGGAATAACGCCATACCGGGAATAAGTTCGGATGTCTTTACTCGAAGTGATCTTTACGCAAAACAAGCGAGGACCGGACTCTGTCTGACCAAAGTTGTTCCAGAGTGTTTCACAATAAGGCAGTATTGATATCGCCTGAGAGGCCAGCAAGCGATCCGAGGCATTGAGTATTCGCTTAATGCGGCATGATTTTCCCTGGAGAACTTTACTGAGAGGTATCATCAAATCTCCAATCAACGGCATGGTAGTAATTGAATATTTCTCAATCAACTCAGGTACTAAGCCGAGCTGGAAATGCTCAAATACCAAGACACCTTTGCTAATGAAAACAGTGAGCATCGTTGAAAGACCGTACATATACTGAACAGGAAAGAAGCAGATAGTGTTATCTTCCGGTGTTAAACCGAGATACTGGCTGACACATTCAGCGTTACCAACCAGTGAAGACTCATGATATCGGACAAGCTTAGGCACACTGGTGGTGCCGGAGGTCGTAAAATAGAAGAATGCTTCGGCCAGTCCTTCCCTGGAGACCGGCACACTCACTGTATCTGGTTGGGGTGATTTACTGATAACCTCGTTCAGTCGTATATGTATTAACTGTTCAGTTGATGCTGAAACATCAGCACTGAAATGGATGACTGCGGCAACATGTTGAACATTTATAACGCAAGGTAAATTATTTATGTCTTTTATATTTAGCAGCATTGCATGCACTTTTAATCTTGATGCAATAAAATAACTCAACATCCCTTCAATATTATTACGGATAACAAAAACAAATATTTCTCCAAAATCGACATTTTTATTTATGGCATCTGCAACAAGGTTTGAACTGAAGTAATCTACTTTCTCACGAACGTCTCCTGCTGTTAATTCTTCTTTAGCACTCCGAATCCGCCATGCTCCATTCAAAAGTGAATAAAAATCCATTAAAAGTCTCCCTGTTTACACATTGCAGGATTTCCTATGATTAATGTGGCAGCTCCTCCTCCCATTCCAAAAGAGTTCTTTATAACATATTTCAATTTTTCCTGACGCGTGACTTTGACTAAAGACACATCCTTGGAAAACTGTGGATCCGGTTCATCAAGGTTGATGATTGCTGGAATATAGTTATCCTGAAAGCAGGTAATTATTCCTAAAATTTCCATTGAGCCTGCAGCTGCCATAAGATGGCCGTGATTAGCTTTCGTTGCGGTTACTGGGGGCGTGGGTTTTCCAAACAGGCGCGCAATTGCACGGGCTTCATGTAAATCATTTTGTAGCGTTGAGGTCCCATGAGCGTTAATCATATCAATATCCTCAGGGTTTAAACCTGCATCCTCGAGAGCCCGCTGCATGGACAACATCATCTCAACCTCCTCAGTATGTGGGGCAACAATGTTTTGCGCGCACAGAGCACCCCCGTATCCATTGAGATAAGCGAGGGGAGTCCCTCCTCGGGTTCTAATTGCAGATTCTTTTTCAATACAGAACATTACCGCCCCCTCTCCCAGCATGAATCCACTTCGTTTCCTGTCAAATGGACGGGAACGAGCTTCAAACGTAAACTGTTCATCGGTTGTGATGACACCCATTCCCTCCAGCCTAACTAAGCTTAGCGGCGTGACTTTAGCGGATACCCCCCCACATATCGCTGCCTTTATCTCTCCACGCGCAATCGCTCGCATTGCAAGACCAATACTTTGAGTTGACGCACAACAAAGACCCAGATGCCCGAAAGTCATACCGGTGAAGGGAATAACATCATGGACGCTCTTGATCACGGCCGCGGTTTCGGTGTCCAGAAAATCCCCGGTGCGGAGTACATGAACGGACTCCTGTATCTGTGATTTTCGGTCAGTAATGGTGGCGTTATGTTTACTCAACTCAATCAGTTTATCGATATCAAAGGTGGGTTCATCTACGCCCAAAATACATCCCACCTCATGAGGTAAGTATATCGAACTGATATCGAGATTCTCCTTAAGTCTGCTGGCTGCAAGGTGTGCGTAGAAAATGTCGCCATTGCGGAACCGGTGCTTCCTGGGCCATCGAATAGATTTATTACCTTCCTGAGGAATGGCGACCTTACTGGATTTCAGCGCTCGATGGTCAAATTTTTGTATTTCCCTGACACCACTTTTTCCTTCACGAAGCTTATCGCTAAGCTCCTTAATGGTAGATCCGAGAGGCGTAACGGCACCGTATGCTGATATGCACAACCTGTCTGTATAATCTGCTGTTTTCATTGTAAATCCTTTTCAAGTTTATTGAGTAAACAACATCCCAGGCCATGCATGACACCAGCACCATTAAACATCACGTTTGATCCTGTTTTAATTCTATTGTCAGCCATTGCACAGGCAATATCCGTTAGATTATTAATCTTCCCACCATAACCCGTTTTAGTTTTGTAATTTAAAACTGGGGTGTCAGGGAACATGCGAGAGATTGCATTTTTCTCAACCTCACCCTGAGCAACGATGCCATTGTCATAACTTACGATAATGTCCGGTATGCCATGGTAACTTTTAACCCTGGAAAATAAGGTAATCCAAGATTGTTCTGTAAATTTAGGACTGGGTTCATAACACTGAAAAACATCTAACACCTCAGCTATTGAGGATTCAGGATTATGATCAAGATAAGCAACAATCCCTCCCCAGCACGGAATTATCCCTGACTTGTCAGCGTTCCCATGCCGTATTTCACCAAATTTCTCGAACATAACAATGCTATTAAATGAGCACATGTTTGCACTATTGATGATCAATGCCCCCTTGTTATTGGAACCAAATTTGATATCAGAGTGAGCAAGCTTAAGTGCGGACATACCACTCAATGATGCAGCACGAAGTGGTATTCCTTCACTGTGGTTTTTAAGGATTTTAGAGACGTGATAAAGCGGGTTAGTTGGAAGGATGCGTAACAGATCAAGTGGATTTCCAGTTTTTTTCAGAATAGATAAGTTTTCCCAAAAATTATCCGGATCACGACTAATAACCTTTTGCACCTCAGAGTTATCATGCTCTTCAGGATCGCATGCAGAATATATAGCAGCTTCAGACATCATCGATAAACACTGTTTATTACTGAAATCTGAGAGTGCATTGATAAGTATTTTAGCATTGAGATTCAGCACTGCACGGTCTTCACGGTTGACTATTTTTTTATCCGATAACTCTACAATCACTGACTGATATGCATCGCATAACTCTGCATCTAATACATAATCTGAAGACACGAGCGCAGACAACTCTGCGCTATTTCTGGCATGTTGATGAAATATACCTATATCTTTAAGATATACTCTATTCATTCAACCTCCTCTATGTCTGTCAGTTTTTCTATTTTATTCGCAACATATTCTATCGTAAAAAAAGCGTATAGATTACGAACATCAGTATCGGGTTTCAAATTCTCTGTTTTTTTATTATGAGAGAGCAACTCTTTTAGCTGATGAATCCCTGACTGCGTCCATTTTTTTGACTCTGCATCATACAGTTCAGATGTCGAAATCATTTTATTTATTGGCCAGATATCTTCTGGCTCAATCGTAAGAGCAAATGTTTTTTTCAGTTCAAATGTAAAATCAATCAAATCGATTGAGCTCATCTCATAATGAGTGAATAAAGATTTATTTACATCTACTTCATCATCTTTTTCCATGTACATAACGTCTTTAAAAATATCAATCACTTTTTGAAGTGTCATTACATAAACCTCTCACCGTTACCTAAGCTGATTTCTGAACCCGTTGTATTAATTTGACCTGAAGCGAATGCAACCACGACATTAGCCACGTCCTCTACCTGAAGAAATTCCCGTGTAGGAATGCGTTTTATCAGCTCGTTGATACTAATTCCTTTGTCTTCACAATACTTATCCACCATTTTTGTCCTAACAAACCCAGGACTGATACAGAGGGTTTTAACATTAAATCTGGCAAGTTCTGATGCCAGCCCCACGAGATAACGTTCCATAGCCAGCTTTGTAGAGCCATAGAGAGTATTTCCCACATTGACTTTTGTTGAGGCAACCGAACTTATGAAAATGAATCTCCGGGCTAAATATTTATTTCTCTTTGCATACCAGGCAGCTTTATTAAATATTTTCGCAGCTGATGTATAGTTTATCCTGACGATTTTTTCCAGATAAGGTGCTTGCAGTTCATCACAGAAGGTTGCATTGTTAATGCCTGCGCAATATACAAACAAGCAAATTGACTCATTAAGATGTTTTTCGCAAAAATCGTCAACCTCCTGTTCACATCCTAAATCTAGTTTGTGCGCTTTAATATCTTGGTAGCGGTTGCAGATTTCCTCAGCAGACTGCTTATTGCTATTCCACGTAAAGTTAATTTCATACCCTTTGTGGCGAAGCGAAGCAATAATACACATCCCTATATCAGAGCTTCCACCAAATACCCAAGCAATCTTTTTTTCATTTTCTTCCGTTCCCATTTCACCCTCTTATTAAACATAAAAAACGCAAAGGTATCCATTGCAAACTTTGTTTTCAATACAATTAACAAATAACATACCAGATAATCATTCAAACAAATTGTCTTTCCGAGAATGCCTTATTTCTCATGACTATTTAAAGGAAAAAATAAGCACGAACAGGAAATAATCCCGGTCACCATCCGTAACTTAGCTCGATGGCACATCTACACATGTGCTCAAGATCACCGAATATAGCAGCAAAAAACGCCAGAAAGAATTGAGTTGATTAATTCACAGAAATATAATTACTTATTTACAAGTAATTATATAGGAGCATAACAACCTTGTCTGTAATAAATAGCAAGACAGTAAAATAGCACCCCCGGAATTTATGTCCGGCTGGCGATGTTATATTTCTGCTTGCTCTGGTAATAACCATACCTCCAGTAGGCCTAAAAACACAATGGTTAATTCCGATCATTTCCCGAAGTTTAATTTGTTAAATCTATTAATACAAAAACATTGATCGCTACCACTAATCATTAACCGGGCATAATCAATATAACCTATTGGCACTAATGGTAAAAAAAAGAACGGTAGCACGCCTGCGGCGTGAGCTCGTCTGCTACGCAGCCGAAGTACTATCCACCCTCATCGTCGTATTTTATACTGTCTTTCATGTACATACCGCGACCCGCAAAGCTCCTGTTCCAGCACGATGACGGCTGGGAGCGCTTCCTTGAGAAGAACGGCCATCAGCTCAGCGACTGGACCAAACTCTCTGTCGAGCGCATGCTTGCCTGCGGTACCTGCGCCATGGGCGTTCGCCGCTATTGCTGCAGCTCGCCTGACTGTACTCACTCACGCTTTCTCTGCCAGAGCTGCAAATCTAAAGCCTGCAGCAGCTGCGGCCTCAAGGGCACCGAGCAATGGATCGCCGAACAGCAACACATCCTGCCCGACTGCGACTGGCAACACATCACCTTCACCATGCCGCACTTGCTGTGGCCGTTCTTCAATAACAACTGGCCGTTGCTCAACGACCTTTTTCGCTGCGCCACCCGCGCCATACTCAGGCACGTGCGCAAGCTGGGCATCGAGGTCGGCATCTTCTGCGCCCTGCACACCTACGGACGCCAGCTCAATCAGCATCCGCACATTCATGTCTCCATCACCCGCGGTGGCCTCGATATCAAACACAGTGTCTGGCGCGATCTGTTCTATAAAAAACAGCAGGTTGAAGCCATCTGGCGCGGTGCCGTTATCCGTCTGCTGCGTGCCAGCTACGATCGCGTAAATCCTGGCAAACTGCCCAACCTCGGCCATATCCGCGATGAGAAACAGTGGAAGCGCTACTTGCAGGCGCAATATCAGCGCCACTGGAAGGTGCACTTCGCGAAGAAAACCCGGGGTGCCTGGCGGAGCGTCAAATACCTCGGCCGGTATCTGAAGCGACCGCCGGTGTCGGCGGCAAAACTTCGGCACTACAGCGGCGGCGCGGTGGTGCACCACTATTACGACCACCGGACGCAGCGGTACCGGCGGCAGACGCTGACCCAGGAGGAGATGATCGGGCGCTATATTAGCCATATCCCGGCAAAGCATTTTAAAATGGTGCGTTATTACGGTTTTCTGTCCAACCGGAAGCGGGGCGAGCTGCTGCCGAAAGTGTATGAGGCCCTGGAGATGGAGGCGCGAAAAAAAACGGAGCGGCCCGGCTTCGCCGCGCTGATGAAGGCGTTCCTGCGTACGGATCCATACAAATGCATCCTGTGCGGCAACCGGCTGCGCTTTACCAGCGCACAGGCCGGCAGACACGCCACGGAGTTAGTGGCGGAAAGGCTGCACAGTATCTGTAGTGACCTGCATTTGAAATCGAGTCGACCTGCATTCACCCCCGGTTTTCAGCCCACATTAGCTGCAACCAGCGCTGGTCTCAGACCCACAATACCTGCAAATGAACTTGCATTTATCATCCTCGACCTGCACTCCATTTTTTCCAACCCACAATAATTGAAAATGGAAACTTTGAGGCAAAACAGGAACTGAGCAAAGCTGCCAACTGCCACTATAGATACACAGGTCTTTTCTCTAACAAACCGTGCCTCGTGTCACAAAAAATCCTCAGAGATAACTCCGCACTAACTTGGTGTACATTTTGTTGACATACATACTGCTATCAATAGATTGCACATCAATAAAAGGAGTTGACTATGTACCCCATTGATTATAATAGCTATCGCTCGGTAAAAGGTTTCAATCGTCGTGTTCGTTTCCTTGTTATGCATTACACTGCTGTCGATTTTAAAGCGTCAATAACCGCTTTGACCGGGCCTTCGGTAAGCGCTCACTATCTCGTGCCTGACCCTTCAGAAAAAACGTATATTGATGCAGGTTTTAAGGATATGCGTATATTCAACCTGGTTGACGAAAATGAGCGAGCCTGGCATGCTGGCGTAAGTTCATGGGCCGGACGCAGCAACCTGAATGATACCTCCATCGGGATTGAGACGGTTAATTTGGCCAGTGATAACAACGGCGTGTTTGTCTTCCCCCCCTATAACCCGGTTCAGATTGATGCAATAAAGGAATTGGCAGCCAATATTCTGCAACGATATCCTGATATTACGCCTACGAATGTTGTCGGACACAGCGATATTGCCCCGGGGAGAAAAAGTGATCCAGGGGCTGCTTTCCCGTGGAAAGAACTTTATGACGCAGGTATCGGTGCATGGTATGAGGAATCGACCATGCAGCACTATCTGATGCAGTTCAATAAGTCGCTACCATCTAAAGCAGATATTATTGCTAAGTTAAGAACATACGGATATGACATCTCAGATGCCGGAACAGAAAGCGGATACAAGAATTTGATCCGGGCATTTCAGCTTCACTTCCGACAAAATACCTATGATGGTGTCGCTGATGCTGAAACAGCAGCAATTCTTTATGCGTTAGCGGACAAATATTTCCCGACAAAATAATTTTACTTTTGTAAATTTAGCATGCCGCAGGTGGATGATACTATCTGCGGCTAACTTCACTCCATAGAGTTACCTGAAAGACATCCAGAACTAAATCCGGAATGTTACAGTCCTATAAACTAACGTTTTATGGAATCATCGTCGTGTTGACCATAATCGGTCTGCAATCCGCAGCGCAGGATTGCACTTTCTCATTCCACCTATCATTTTCTATCTATACTCAAATCTCGTGACTTACTGGAATACATATCATGCTTATCGGATACGCGCGGGTTTCTACTGACGACCAGCATCTCGATCTCCAGTGATCTTGACCCGCCATCTCCAGACAGCTTTTGTATCTTAAGTTAACGATGCCCGCTGCCGCCGGTATTCTCTCGGG
>NZ_VRKN01000032.1 GCF_008080435.1 Enterobacter asburiae
GGTTATACACCGATGCAACATATTCAACGCATGACCTGATTCTACTTGTCACCTCCGTTAAGAATGGGGGGATTACCGAGGAATAGACGGCCCACGCCATCAGGCACGTTGCCACAACGCTGCTGAAGATGGTGATAAGCAAGCCATATTTACTACTACTTAACCACATGATAGCTCCCAGAATTATCATTTTCGTCGGGCTCAAATAACACCACTGGCCGCAGCTTACAGCAAGATAAAAAGGTCTTTCGAATATAATTAGATTTTTATCCTGTATTTAGAACATAAATTACAAGTTAGCTCTAATATAATGAGTAGATAGCAGAATCCAGAACCAGCACCAACACGTATGCCATCCAGGATGACATACGATTTAACTGATTGATTTTTGTTCTACCTGAGCGTAATGAGAACCGTTGCGTCGGCGGAAAATCTTCCGTAATGCGCGGTCTCTCCGGGGACGGTAATTAAACGCGCGCGATAGGAAAAGGACGGGGAAGCCTGGCTGAGCACGGTATTAAACACCACCGGCATATTGTGGTCATCTTCAATCTGAATGCCAATATTGCCAAGTTGAGTCGGTAGCGTATTGCTATCGATAAGATCGCCATGGTAGGTGAACTGTAGATCAACTTTTCCGTAATCATCGGGATTCAGGCAAATAACGGGGTTTTTAAAGCCGACACTGGGTAAATTTTCTCCGTTCTTGTTTAGCGTGAACGACGGGAAAGTGACTTTGATTCGCTGAGTTGTCACCCCGCAAAGCGTGGTATTAACAATCAATGCGGGCGGGTTTATGCGCAACAGCGGATGTGTCTTACCGTAGATGCTCAGTGACGATATCGCGTACCGTCCTCCATGGAGGTTGCCAGTTTTATAGAGACGAAGAGAGAGACTTTCTCCTGGGATCCAGTCTGACAGACTCGAAATACAGCGATTATTATCATTATCGCAAAGGCTGAAACCAATTCCCGGTACCGTTGTTTTAAAAATACTCCGTGAGGTGTCCCACATCCCGGCATCGGTGGCAACGGAAAGCTGTGTTTCATTTAACGCCCTGGCAGCCTGGGCAGAGAGGGGTACTGTTTTTAACAGGGTTCCATCCTCTTGTCCCGCCATGTTTTGCAATGTTATTGCTGGCATATTTTGCATCAGGGCCGTGGCAGAGGTGGAGAATGAGACAACGAGCGCCAGCAAAGCGCCGTTTTTTATCGGCATTGTAATTCCCATATGTGCTTTTTCTTGTTAACTCCATTGAGATCAATAGCACAGACGGCATCAGTAGACGAGTCGCTGGCATGATAGGGCCAGCGATGTTGCAGAATATCCAGCGCGATTAATCCCCCGGCTGAAACAACCCCGACACGTTGATTATCAGCATCATAAATTTGCGAGCCAAACGGCTCAGGATCCCCCTTCGAACTGTAAATATGCGCATATTGAATCTGTACCCGCCTGGCTTTGGTATCGACTTCCACAATGGCACCCGCATCGTAGCATGGCGCGGGTACCGTGGGGGCATATATCACTCACCGGAGATTAATAGATTAACGGTTGCAAATTAAGCCATAAATTTAGTTCTGGTTAGAAACAAACAACCCGACCTCATGGCAGTATTGCTGCCCGGAATAAACGCGTACATCATATGACGGGAATGACAGAGCAGAATTTATGGAAAAGTCGAAGCTCCCCCAAACTCAAAATAGATTTTGGCTAGATTATTCAGCTGATTAAAGCGATTTTCATCCAGTAACAGTTCGGCCTGGCGGCGTCTCTCTTGGGCATCAAGCCAGAACGAAATACGCACCGCGCCCTGCCGGTAGCGTACTTCATTTAGCTTCTCTGATTTTTTCGCCAGTTCCAGACTCTCACGCAGGCGCGTCTCCTGCGCAATCAGTTCATTATGCTTAGAAAGCGCATCATCTATACTGCTCATCGCCTTATAAAGTGCCTGTTTAAACTCCAGCACTCTCTGTTCGTAGTCGTTTCTGGCAATCTTTACGTCCACGCCCCTTTCTCTCCACTCCAGAAACGGTAAAGTCAGGCTTGCGCCAACAGAGCCGACAGTATTATGCAGGAAGACCATGAGAGCGCTGCTGCTGGTGCCAAGCGATCCTGTCAGACTGAAGGCCGGATAAAATGCAGTACGCTGGATATCAACCGTGCTCAGCGCTTCACGCACCCGCCACTCTTTGGCGCTGATATCAGGCCGATGTCGCAGTACGCTTACCGGAATATTCACATTGACCTGCGGCAGCGGCCCTGTCGGTAACACTTTCGGTTCGACAACCGGACTACCTGGCGCGGTGCCAAGCAGCACGGCCTGCTGATTAAGCGCCTGCAAACGTTCATTCTGCAACGCGGCCAGCCTGTTCTCTTGGGATAGCACGCCCTGCTGAGCATCTACCACATCCAGATAGGAAGCGCCGCCTGCGGCGTAGCGCGCATTAGCCAGACGCAGCGTCTCTTTTGCGTAATCGATACTCTGCTGAAGAACAGACAGCTGCTGGTTTATAAAGCCGATGTGCCAGTAATTGTAACTGGCATCTGAAAGTAGCGTCAGGCGGGCAGAACGTAAATCCTCTTCTGAGGCGTAGCGTGCCCATACTTTAGCGTCACGCTGGCGCGCTATCTTGCCCCAAAGATCCAGCTCAAAGCTGGTACTGAGACTGGCGAAGCTCTCCTTGGCCCATCCCGCTGAGCTATCCAGTTGCTTTCTGCCATCCACACCGAGCGAACCTTTAAGTCCCGGATCGTTAACGATACCAACCCGTACCTCTTCCAGCCGGGCGTGATACACGCGCAGCACCGCCTCAGCCACATCATTATTGCTCGCCAAAACCCGCCGCAGCCAGCCATCGAGTTGTGGGTCGTTAAATGCTTGCCAGTCGAACGGCGCCGTCTCTCCGGCAACATCACCTTGATGCCAGTTTTCAGGATATTTAACTTCAGGAGTTTGATAATCGCTTTTCAGGGAGTTTCCACAGCCTGCGCTAATCAGGGCGGCAAGGCATACAGCAATAGGAGATAATATTTTCATGTGTTACTCGCTGGCCAGTGAAACGACCGGATCCATCCTTGCCGCCTTGCGGGCAGGTAGATAACCAAAGATCATGCCAATTAAAGTTGAGCAGAAAAATGCGGCAGCAGCGGCCTGCCACGAATAAATAGCGGTAAACATCCCCCCCGCCATCGCCGTAAACAGTGCGCCGGTGGCGTACGATAGCGCAATACCCAATGCGCCGCCGATAAGACATACCAGTACGGCCTCAATCATGAACTGCTGCATGATATCGGTCCGCCGCGCGCCCACCGCCATGCGCACACCAATTTCATGGGTACGTTCGGTAATCGATACCAGCATGATGTTCATCACCCCTATACTGCCGATCATCAGCGAGATGCAAGCCACCATCAAAATCAGGATACTGAAGGTCATTGAGGTACGTTCTACAGATTTTCGGATTTGCTCGAAATTGTAAATCTGGAAATCTTTCACGCCGTGGCGTTGGGTCAATAGCTCAGAGATAGCGCTGACCGCAGCCTCGTTAGCAACATTGTCCTTAAGCCGGGCGCTAATGCTGGTCAACACCGTTTTCCCTACTATCCGGTACATCACCGTGCTGAAAGGCATCCATACGTTAATATGGTTTGCCGCATAGCTACGGTCATTACTTCTGGCGATGCCGACAACCCGTACAGGCACTGAGCCAAGAAAGACGATTTGCCCCAGCGCCTGTAACCCTGCATCATCGAATAGCGCCTTGCGGGCGTTTTCATCGATAATCACTTCCTGCTGGGCATTTCGGTCGTCCCGGAAGGTTGCTCCCTGCAAAAGCTCAATACCATTAACACGAAAATATTCTCGCCCAACGCCATTGATCGTCGCGGTGGCGGATTTACCGAGAAAACGAATGTTATCTGAAGCATTAACTTCGGGGCTGACACTGTCAACAAACCCCTGCTTTGCTAACGCTTCTGCGTCTGCAGGAACCAGCGTACGGATGCTATCGGTGCTGTCGTCGAAAAAATCCCTTCCCGGATATATTCTCACCACGTTGGTTCCCAGCTCTTTAATATTTTCCAGAGTTCGTTGCTTTGCGCCTTCACCCAGAGCTACAACCGTAACAACTGCGGCGATACCAAAAATAATGCCCGTCATGGTTAATGTCGTGCGCAAGCGGTGCGCATTCATCGCTTTCAGCGCCATTTGCAGGGATTCACGGGTTCGGTCTAACATACTCTGCCAGCGACGTTGCTGAACTCTGTCAAGCGGTGAGAGGACAACCCCGGAGGTAGCGCGGCTACCGGTATCGGAGATAATTTTCCCATCCTGCAGCTCAATGATACGGTTAGCGTGTTGTGCTACCTTCATATCGTGGGTGACCATGACTACGGTGTGACCGCGCTGGTTCAGCTCGCTGAGTATTGCGAGCACATCCTGACCGGAATGAGTATCCAGCGCGCCAGTTGGCTCATCTGCAAGGATAATTTCGCCACCGTTGATCAGCGAGCGGGCAATGCTCACGCGCTGCTGCTGGCCGCCGGAAAGCTCTCCCGGTTTGTGATGTTCTCGGCCTTCCAGCCCGAGTCTACCAAGTAATGAAGCCGCTCTCAGACGGCGCTCGTCACGTCCGTTGTTGGCATAAATAGCCGGAATTTCGACGTTACTTAATGCGCTAAGGTCAGGCATTAAATGATAACGCTGGAAAATAAAACCAATATGCTCGCGGCGAATCCTTGCCAGCTCATCAGGTGAAAGCTGGGCGGCATTCTGGCCGCTGATGTAGTAGCTGCCAGAATCCGGGACATCGAGACAACCCATAATATTCATCAGGGTTGACTTACCGGAACCGGAGGCACCGATGATCGCTACCATCTCTCCGGCAGCGATAGTCAGATCAATATTTTTCAGAACGGTGAGGGCCTGCCCACCGTTGGTATAGGTGCGGCTGATGCCTTTCAACTCTATAATCTTACTCACGATACAAACCCATCCCTGGGCGTTTTCTCACCCGGTTGCGACAACACAACGTTCTCCCCGGCTTTTAAACCTTCCAGGATTTGAATATCCACGCTGTTGGTTATGCCAGTTTTGACTATGCGGGTTTCAAGCTTGTTATTGCTGGTCAACACCTGCACCTGCTGCTTGTTGCCATTGACTTTACGCACCGCCTGAATCGGCACCAGAAGTGTGTTTTTAGCTTCGCCAGCCAGCAATGTAACCTGTGCAGTCATGGCAATACGCAGCCGGTTGTCTGGGTTAGGAACATCCAATAGCGCATTGTAATACACCGAAGCGTTTGAAGTGCCTGAACCCGTGGTCTGGCTGCTGCTGGCAAGGGAGTCGTCTTTCATAACCGACTCGGGCGCTAGTTCAATGGTGCGTAATTTGGCGTCAAAATGCTTATCCGGCTCCGAGAAAATGGTGAATCTTGCTTTCTGCCCCGGCCAAATTCGAGTGATATCAGCCTCAGAGATCTGGGCTTTAATGGTCATGACGTCCAGACGGGCGAGTTTGATAATGGTCGGGGCGCTTTGGGTGGAGTTCACCGTCTGTCCCTGTTGGGTGACAACTGCAATGACAATGCCGTCCATTGGAGCAACAACCTTTGTATAACTTAGATCGACCTTTTTCTTATCGACATCAATCTGCGCCTGGACAAGTTTGGCATGCAGTGACAACACTTCCGCGCGAGTGGTGGCTAAAGTGGCCTCGGCGTTTTCAAAGTCCTCACGTGAGCTGGCATCTTCACTTAGCATCTGCCGCTGACGTTTAAATCGCAGTTCGGCTTGCTTCAATTGCGCCTGTTTAGCCTGAAGCTCAGCTTTGACCACGTTGAGTGCAGCTTCTGCGTTGCGCAAGTTATTACGCTGCGGCACGTCATCAATATCGGCAATCGGCTGGCCTTTAGTGACACGTTCGCCTAATTTAACTTTCAGCGACTTAACCTGTCCAGAGACCTGTGCGCCAACGTTTACGCGTTCAATCGCGTCAATGTGACCGGTGGCAAGAACTGCATTTTCAATATCACCTATGCGTGCTGGTGCGGTAACATAATCAGGAACCTTCGGGCTTTTCATCAGGAAAAACAAGGTGATGCTAAGAACAATTAGCAGAACTGCAGCATAAATAAATACACGACGACGGGGGACTTTTGTTAACATTGTCAAGATATTCCATAACATTTAACAGTAGCTTAGGCACTACTGTAACTTCTGCAGTCTCTACTGAGAGTAAACACAGCATTACTAATTGAACCGCCCCGGTTTTCCTGGTGAGTATTCTGTCTGTGAACTCAGGCTGCCAGATCCTTTTTCCTGTGGAAGCATATTATGCCTGTTCCGCTTCAGCAGGTGGGATGTGACCCAGCCTTTCCAGCTGCCGGCGGTTGTTATACCAGTCCACCCACGTCAGTGTGGCAAGCTCCACTTCAGCACGGTGTTTCCAGCTCTTTCTGTGTATCACCTCCGCTTTGTAAAGCCCGTTGATACTCTCCGCCATTGCGTTGTCGTATGAGTCACCTGTGCTGCCGTCGATGCCAGCAACTCTGCATCCTTCAGTCGCTGTGTGTACGCCAGTGACACATACTGAGAGCCTTTATCGCTGTGGTGGATGGTGCCCGCGGGGCGTCTGGCCCACAACACCTGCTCCAGCGCGTCCAGTACAAACGTCGTTTCCATTGATGACGACACCTGCCAGCCCACGATACGACCGGCGAACACGTCGATGATAAACGCCACGTAAGCAAAACCCTTCCAGGTGCTGACGTATGTGAAGTCTGCTACCCACAGCTGATCGGGCCGTTCTGCCACGAACTGACGGTTAACACGGTCACCCGCGGCAATCTCTTTCCGGCTGACGGTGGTGCGGGTCTTTTTACCCCGGCGCATACCGGCAAGCCCCATGGCTGTCATCAGACGCGCCACCGTGCATCTGGCCACGCTGATGCCTTCCCGCAGCAACTGCCGCCAGACCTTGCCTACGCCATACACGCGGTGGTTTTCATCGTACACACGCTGTACTCCGCCTTCAGAAGATCGTCACGCCGCGCACGCAGGCTGCGTTTCTCCGGATGCCTGCGGAGCCGCTGATGCCGGTAATACGTTGACGGGGCGATATCCAGTTCGTGGCATACCGGTCCGACCCCGTGTTCGTTGTGCAGTGCGTCCACCAGGGGCGCTACTTTTTCCAGAGGCGGTCGAACTCCGCTTTCGCAAAATAAGCGGAGGCCTGGCGCAGGATATCGTTACTACGGCGCAGTTCACGGTTTTCACGCTCCTGCTCTTTCAGACGCTGGTGTTCGTTAACAGTGAGGGCGCCATCACCGCCACCGGCATCCCGTTGATGCTGACGACCCCAGACGCGCAGAGTCTCCGGTGTGCAACCGTTCTTCGGGGCAATGGAACTGAGGGCGGCCCATTGCGAGTTGTATTCGTCCTGACTTTCCAGAACCATGCGGACGGCCCGCTGACGGGCCTCAGGGGAAAAGCGAATATTTTTAGTCATCCTGTTACCTCTCTCTCAGGGAGTTTAGTCTCCAGGATTCCCGGGGCGGTTCAGTATGGAGCCTTGAATAATTTATACCGGTAGTTGGTATGTTTTGATTTCTGTGTTTCTATAATTTTAAAAGTATTGCTGATGAGCAACAGTTGGCCTGGGATTTCACACATCCCAGCGGTTGAAGTTTGCGACAGCAACGCGGGTAACCGCATGCCGATTTCACATGGAAGTGACGCCTGCCAGAAACTTGAGCTGTGCCGGGAGGGATAACCAGACATGTTGCTTACCCAGCACCACCATGTCATCCTGTAGGGTACTGATTCGCTTGTACGCATCTATACCTGATGTCCCGTTTTTTGGCGCCTTTTGTATCTGTCTTGCGCAGTGATGCGATGTCCCACATTCTTCGGTATATTTCTGTCTTATGCTTTGCAGCAACTTAGGGTTTTAAGATAGGTGTAGCGAATCGCATTTGAAATCGCATTTATCCCGTTTTTCTGCTCGAATTAACTGCTAATAAAAAACACGTTCTGCTCACATTAACTGCAACTGTACTCGCATTTATCCTCTCCGGCTTGCATTCCATTGCGCCGGAATCACAATAGCTGCAAATGAAATCTGTTATACGTGGTTACAGGGATTTTCCGCCGCTTTTTTGCCATAATTTTCGTAACTGAGACAATATAAGGAAGTAATATTATGACTTTAATAACAGCCGGCGGGGGGGGCACCCGGTATATTCGCCACGGCCACGCCTGCCTGGGCGTTTCGGGGCCTTCGGGCCTTACCCTGACCGCGGGAGACCGCCATGACAGCCTGCTCTGGTCCCGTCAGGCCAGCCAGCAGGGCGGGCAGCTCCACGCCTGGTCGCCCTACGGCCAGGGGAACGGCACCGACGGTCTGCCGGGCTTCAACGGTGAACGTTGTGACCCGGTGAGCGGCACCTATCATCTGGGTAACGGCTACCGGGCCTATAACCCGGTACTGCGACGCTTTAACTGTCCGGACAGCCTGAGTCCGTTCGGGGCTGGCGGGATTAACCCCTATGCCTACTGTGCAGGAGACCCGGTGAACCACACTGACCCGACAGGGCATATCAGCTGGCAGGGGATTGTGGGGATTATTGGCGGGGTTATCGGGCTGCTGCTGACCGGTGGCGCGGCAGCAGGCGCCATTGCGGCGGCAGGAAGTGTGGCGGCGGCGGTGAGCGCAGCGTCAACCACGGCGCTGGTTGTGGGCGGTCTGGGGATTGCAGCAGACGTGACGGGGATAGCCAGCGGGGCGACGGAGGATGTGAACCCGGCGGCGTCGTCGGTGCTGGGATGGGTCTCCATGGCGACGGGGATTGCGGGTATGGCGGCCGGGATTTCGCTTGCGCCTAAAGGAGCCAAGGTAATCATGCAGGTAACGGAAGGAACCAGACAACGACTGGGAAATATACTAGAAACGGGGCTGTCAGGGCGCGGAGCTCCCGTGGCTGCAAAGCAATGGGCTACAGCGAATATGGATGAGTTATCGGCAATAGCATTTCAGGGCCAGATATCAGAAAATAAAATATTTTTCCTTCACAAGTCTCCTGACCAAAATAACAAATATTTTTTAATAAACAGTATCAAGAACAATGATAAATTAGTCCCGGATGGTAAATACCTCTTTGTTAACAGAACAGATGAACCAGAGAGAATAAGGCTTGCCTTAGACTCTGAGGCTAAAGGGCATACCTCCGTTGCGCAATATCTAAATTCCTCGGAAAAATATGTGCCGCACAATGTATATATTGCTGGTGAACTACATTTTCATAAAGGAGTTATGTCAAAATGGAATGTCCGTAGTGGTCATTACCTCCCGGATGAAGAGTTTTTTAGCAGAGGTCCTGTAAACTGGTTGAATAATATAATGCCCCCCCATTTGTTTGATTATTAGGTATAGTGACACGCAATTAGCGCAGATTTCATCTCACAATAACTGCAAATGGACTCGCATTTATCGCCGCTGACTCGCAATCAAAATTTCTGGACTCACGCTAAGGGAAAATGAAATTTTCCCTTAGCCCCATGTTGGCCGTCCAGTTAGAGTGTACCCAAAACAGACAATCCGGTGAGACAGTTCTTCTGTCTCATTAGGGTTGTTTTCGTCCCGTCCCGGTGCTACGTTTTCATCATCTAAAGGCTAACGAGACAGTTTTCATTATTATGGCACTTTACGGCTACGCCCGCGTTTCCACCCATGACCAGGATCTCACCCTCCAGACGCAAACCCTGCGCGCCGCCGGGTGTGAGATTATCCGCGCGGAAAAAGCCAGCGGCAGCAGCCGGGACGGACGTACCGAACTCGGCCTCCTGCTGGAATTTCTCCGTCCGGGCGATACGCTGATGGTCACCCGGGTGGATCGTCTGGCCCGCAGTATCCGGGATCTGCAGGAGATTGTTTACAGCCTGAATCTGCGGGGGATCACCCTCAGGGCCACGGAACAGCCTGTTGATACCCGGACCGCAGCCGGAAAAGCCTTCCTCGACATGCTGGGGGTGTTCGCCGAGTTTGAAACCAATCTTCGCCGTGAACGCCAGATGGAAGGCATTGCCGCCGCCAAAGCACGCGGCGTCTATCGGGGACGTAAACCCTCTATTGATCCCGCTGAAGTGCACCGCCTGTATGTGGACGAAAAAATGGGGGCCACGGCGATAGCCCGCCGGCTGGGGATCGGACGGGCATCGGTCTACCGGGTACTGGACAGCTATGAGCAGCCGGCGTAAGTCCATTCCGGCAGACTCACTGTTGCAGCTGCGGCAGCGCCTCGATCGCCTGCCGCCCAAAAGCCCCGAGCGCGCCGTACAAATCGCCATGGTCGCTCAGCTGTATGGCGTGTCCACCACCACCGTGTATCGTTCCCTCCACCGTACACTCCGCCCCCGCACGGCTCACCGCCGGGATCATGGCCGGCCCCGCGTGATGTCCCGGTACGATCTGGAGCACTACTGCGAGCTGATTGCCGCGCTGAAACTGCGCACCACCAACAAAGCCGGTCGCCACCTGTCGACCGGGCGTGCGATACAGTTGCTGGAAGAGTACGGTGTCGAAACAGCACAGGGCCTGGTCAGGGCTCCCCCCGGGCTGCTGAGCGTGCCCACGGTTAACCGCTGGCTGTCCCTGTACCGTCTTGACCAGCCCCGTCTGCTGCGGGAGCCGCCGGCAACCCGGTTTCAGGCGGACTACAGTAATGACTGCTGGCAGTTTGATATGTCACCTTCTGACCTGAAACATATCGACCGTCCTGAGTGGATTGATCCGGCCAGAGGCGAACCCACCCTGATGCTGTTCAGCGTGGTGGATGACCGCAGCGGGGTGGCCTGGCAGGAATACCGCTGTGTGTACGGTGAAGATGCCGAATCTGCCCTGCGGTTTCTGTTCAATGCCATGTCAGCAAAGACCCGCCCGGACTGTC
This sequence comes from Enterobacter asburiae, assembly GCF_008080435.1. Classification (GTDB taxonomy): domain Bacteria; phylum Pseudomonadota; class Gammaproteobacteria; order Enterobacterales; family Enterobacteriaceae; genus Enterobacter; species Enterobacter asburiae_C. Next base: position 10,947 of record NZ_VRKN01000032.1, read on the forward strand.
CGTTCCGGGGCCGTCCGAAGATGCTGTACCTCGATAATGGCCCGGTGGCCAAAAGCCGCGTGTTCCGCAACGTGATGCAGTCACTGCAAATCGACTGGCAGACCCACGTACCGGCGGGCAAGGATGGAACCCGGACGACGGCCCGGGCCAAGGGAAAGGTGGAGCGACCGTTCCGCACCGTCAAGGAAGCCCACGAAACCCTGTATCACTTTCACAAACCGGAAACCGAGCAGCAGGCCAACGAATGGCTGTGGAATTACCTGTTGCGCTATAACGCCCAGCACCACCGCAGCGAGAAACATTCCCGGCTGGAAGACTGGCTGACACACCTGCCGGAAGATGGCGTGAGGGATATGTGCAGCTGGGAGCAGTACTGCCGCTTTGCCCGCGAGCCGGAATCCCGTCGGGTGGGTGTGGATGCCCGGGTGACGATTGACGGCACGGTCTGGGAAGTGGAGCCGGATATGGCGGGTGAAACCGTGACCCTGCTGTGGGGACTGTTCGATGACGAAATTTTTGCCGAGTTTGCCGGTGAAACATGGGGTCCCTATTATCCGGTCTCCGGCCCCGTCCCGCTGCACCGCTACCGGGCGTTCCGCCAGGGAAAGGCAGCAGAACGCGCCGATCGTATCCACGCCCTGGCCGGCCAGCTGAGTCTGCCCGTCAGTGCGCTGTCCGGCGGTGAGCTGCAGCTGGTCATCGACCGCACGGATATTCCGGATGAGCTGCCGCATCAGCCTTTTGTTTCCACGGTATCTGAATATCAGTTCCCCACGGTTATTTCGGCAAAACTGGCCATTGCCGATGACCTGGCAACCCCTCTGGCCAGAATGCCAGACGAGGCCCGGGCCGTTATCGACAGCATTCTGGCGGAAACGCTTATCCGCAGTGAAGTGCTCGCCCGGGTCAGGGATTATTTCCGTAACAGACAATCAGGAGAAGATCATGCGGGTTGAAGTGATGGAGCATTACGGGCTGACGCGGCCCATCGATCAGGCGGGGTATTACGAAACGGCGCACCATAAACAGCTGCTGAAGGACATCAGGGGCGCAATACATGAAGGGCGGCTGGTTGCCGTCTGTGGCGTGGTCGGCAGCGGAAAAACCGTCACGCTGCGGCGTCTGCAGCAGCAACTGACAGAGGAAAACAAAATTATTGTTGCCCGGTCGCTCTCGGTGGAAAAACACACTATCCGGCTGGCCACACTCATCAGCGCCCTGTTTTACGATCTGGCCCCGGACAGGCAGGTGCAGATCCCCAAACAGGGAGAACGTCGCGAGCGCGAGCTACAGGAACTGGTCAAGAAAGGGAAGCGGCCGGTAGCGCTGTTTGTTGATGAGGCACATGATCTCAACGGCAATACCCTGACCGGCCTCAAGCGACTGATGGAAGTGGTGGAAGATGGCGGCGGCCGCCTGTCGGTGGTACTGGCCGGTCACCCGAAACTGCGCAATGACCTGCGCCGGCCGACAATGGAAGAGATTGGCTACCGTACGGATATTTTCACCCTGGACGGGATCGCCGGCAGCCAGCGGGAATATATTCACTGGCTGCTGAAAGTCTGTACCGGGAAAGGAAAGCCGGAAGACACGCTGACCAGTGATGCCATCGATTTGCTGGCGATGAAGCTCCGTACGCCGTTACAGGTACAGCAACATCTGGCGCTGGCCATGGAAGCAGGCTACCGGGCGGGTGAAAAACCGGTCACAGCGGCGCTGATAGAGTCCGTTCTTTCCCGGCAGCTTGATGACCTGGAGCCCACCCTGACGCGGCACGGTTACCGGCTGAAGGATATGGTGGAGCAGTTTGATGCGAAACCTGCGGAAATCAGGGCGTTATTCAGCAATCAGCTGGATCAGACGAGAACGGCAGAACTACGGGACCGGATGCTGGCGGTGGGCCTGCCGATATGATGGTGTTGATTTGCAGTTATTGTGATTCCGGTGCAATGGATTGCAAGCCGGACAGGATAAATGCGAGCACAATTGCAGTTAATGTGAGCAGAGCGCGCTTTTCATTTGCAGTTAATTCGAGCAGAAAAACGGGATAAATGCGATTCGGGGGGATTTCAAATGCGAGTCGCTACAGTTAAGTATGGAGGAAGTATTGAAACGTGTCCGCGATGGTTGGGACGTTGGATCGATGCTTTAATATGTACTCGTCG
>NZ_VRKN01000033.1 GCF_008080435.1 Enterobacter asburiae
GTTTTAAACAGCCCGTCGTGGGGAACCGGTGACTTCCCGCCCTTTCCTTTTCTGCCTGACATTCGCGTCTCCTTTGGATGAGGTTCAAACCGCCTCGATCGTATTACTCACATCACACTACAGCATGCATTCAGAGCAATATCAGCTGGTTTCGACATAACCAGGTTAGCAACACGGGGGTCAGTACGACCTCATGAAAAAGATCTTTTTATAAAGACACCTATATTATTGACTGCGACATGCGAATTTACATACCGCAGTGAATTAAAACACAAAATCGGGAGGGTTCAGCATGTCTCAGTCAAGATTCACAAGGGATCGAGGACAGACAACCTGCAGATCTCACAATCATATTGACTGCGGCATGCGTGATGCATATCACAGTCAATGGGATTATAACTACACACCTCAGTGTGGATCTTGCATACCTCAGTCAATATAATATTTACTGCATACCACAGTGAAGAAACACTAGACTGGCCCATATATCATCAGACACTACGCCTCTCATAAAATAAGAGGTAGACCTGAAACTATGTTTAACACGGGTCAGAATAACAAGATGGTTAAAGTGTTATCAGGACCTGAGCGGCGACGTTGCCATACACCACAGGAAAAAATCATCATTATTCAGCAGACTATGGAACCCACCATGACCGAGTCTCATGTCGCTCGCCTGCATGGCTTCAATGCTAATCAGATTTTCAAGTGGCGCAGGCAGTATGAAGAAGGTTCTCTGACCGCCGTGGTTTCAGGCGAAGAGGTCGTCCCCGCATCTGAGCTGGTTGCATCCGCAGGCTCCAGCACCTGTTGGGCAAGAAGACGATAAAAGCCGAGATCCTCAAAGAGGCCGTAGAGCTCGGTCGGGCAGCATGCGTCCTTGTAGGCCGGGGACGAGGACTGACCAGCCTCTGCCGAAATATTGGTGTGTCGCGTGCGCAACTGAGTATTAAAGTTCATCGATCATCTGACTGGCAGGACGCATACAGCGGCGCCATTCTGACGATACTGCTGTGTCGTCCCAAATAAACACTGCGGTGGCTGACCTGCCGACTTATGGTTAACGCCTTGTACGGGTGCTGCTGCGACGGGAGAGAGCGGGATGGTCTGCCGGTGGTTAACGCAAAGCGTGTGTATTGTATTGTGAGAACACACCATTTGCTTCTTGAGCGCAGGTCTGCTGATCCCTGCTGGAAGCGGGTCCATAAAGGGCGCGTGGCAGTAACTGAAAGTCACCGGCGCTGGAATGGCTGACGGATAACAGTTCAGCCTGCAGGATACATGGAACAAGTGCGCTCGCCCCGATGCCAGGACTGGATCCGTACACGACAGCAGTGCGTAGCCCGGAAAACAACGGTATAGCAGAAAGCTTCGTGAAGACGATAAAGCGGGAGTTCATCAGCATGATGCCGAAACCGGACAGCTGTGATGAATCTGGCAGTAGCGTTCAGCCGTTACAACAAACATCCTCCGCACAGCGCGCTGGGTTACCGCTCACCCCGGGCATATATACGCAGAAAGTTATCGCAACCGTAAGAGCGGAAAGGCGTCTGGATATATAGAGTAAAATCCAGTCACATACCGCAGTCAATCTTCTGGCTTCATATTTGCGAGTACGTCAGCCAGTTTTTTAGGATCGATCCCTGCTGCCTGAAGGGCTTTAATGACTTCCTCATAATTTTGTTCGCCGTCTTTTCCATCAGGTACTTCTTCTCTCTTAACGACTTTGGCGGAACTGCTAATGAGTTTTGGGTTCCGGTAATGAACGCTGAAGTACGATGAGCGTCCACGTTTGAACTCCGTATAATCCAGATAGCCGATATCTTTGAGCTGTTCCATCGCTTTGCGGACGGTATGGTTTTGCGTATAAACGTTTGAAGTCAGATTCAGGCGGTCGCGCATGCGTTTCATTGAAATGGGTGCAGGGTTCTGCGGAAGGCTCTCAATGAACGTGTAAAGCGCCTGGGCCGATTCTTTACGTTGAAGGGCGTCTATGGCTTTCAGACGCAGCAGAACCCTCCTGTCCATGTGGTAGAGCTCAAAAAGCTTGGGTTCGGCTTTAATCTCAATGATGTCTTCTTTAATATCGTAGAAAGCCGACTGAACAAGGTGAGTGGTCCACCCTTTTGTCTCATTCTGAAACTTAAGCGTCACCGAGGCGAGTTTGAAAAGGGAGTTACTGATACGATCGCGCATCTTTTTGTTAGAGCGACGGGAATCAAATCCGCACATTTTGACGAATTCGACGAAAGAAAGTTCAAGCGTATCCTTTTTGACACCGTATTCAGACATGGAACGAATGATCCCGAGCCAGACTTTAAAATCGGTATCCATATCCAGTCTGGAGCCAGTGATCTTAACGTCGGTATAGCCTTCACTTCGTGCTATAGAAAGCTGTATAAGCTCATCAGTGGCATCTGTGACGTTTTTACGGTTAGCTTTACTCTTCCCGGTAGATTTTAAGGTTGGAACAAAGAGACCCAGTCGCATAAGAGCGACAGGCTGAACCGTGCTGGTACTGTTGACATCAAGGTTAACAACTTCGCCGGTTGACTTATCAACCTCCAGAAGATTCAGAGGTAAGTCCTTATTTTCACTCTTCATTACTTATTCCACGATTTATCCACACGGGTATGCGACGATACATATCGCAGTCAATGGTAATCCATACCCCAGTAAATGGCTTTACATATCACAGTATTAGAAAATGCACACTACAGTCAAGATAATACATCCTTCGGTAAAGATCGATCCCATCCGGGACCAGTAATGACGCAGGCTGTAGCGGATCCGGGATCTCTTTTGGATCTCTATATGATCTCTATAGGGATCTGTTATTGGATCGATCCTGTGGATAAAGAGGATAACGCGCATATAAGCAAAAGATCATCGAAAATCAATATGACGCCGTTTCACTCCTCCTGAACAGCATATCGCAGTCACTGATTCAACATACCACAGTCAATAAGGTATCATTTAAAGTTACTAACTCATTGTAAAAATTAAAATTAAACACAAATCACTTTACTGCGGTATGTAAAATGATACCTAATGCAATGCCTTTTTCAATAAACACTACATACCTCAGTCAATAAATCGACGATCTTTGTTATCTCCTAACCATCATATTTTGCATGCCACAGTCATGAACAGAATAAAAATCACGCAATATCACATTACAGGTACTCCCTTTAACCAGAAAATAGTATAAAAAGTAGTCTGAATCACACTTCACAGTAAAGGAGTAACTTTTTTTATTCACTATGGTATGAAAAATAATGACTCAGGTATGGGAGACCGCAACCATATCCGATGAGATGTGTATAAAATGCGATCAACTTTGCATCTTTTAATCAACTTTGCAGTTTTAATGCTAGTTTGCATTTAAATAGTTGCTTTGCATTAATTTCCAAGATTTAATAAAATGATGCAAAGAGATGATTAAAGGATGCTCAGTATGGGACTGATGAATACTCTAAACCAATGTATTTCCGCTGGTCATGAAATGACAAAAGCGATTGCCGTAGCACAATTTAATGATGACAGCCCGGAAGCCAGAAAAATTACACGGCGCTGGCGTATTGGTGAAGCGGCTGATCTGGTAGGTGTATCTTCCCAAGCGATCCGGGATGCAGAAAAAGCCGGTCGCCTCCCCCACCCTGATATGGAAATACGAGGCAGGGTTGAACAACGTGTGGGTTATACTATCGAACAGATTAACCATATGCGGGATGTTTTCGGTACCCGACTTCGCCGTTCTGAACATTCTTTCCCGCCCGTTATTGGCGTTGCTGCACATAAAGGCGGAGTTTATAAAACTTCCGTTTCAGTTCATCTTGCACAGGATCTTGCCTTAAAAGGCTTGCGTGTTCTGCTGGTTGAAGGTAATGATCCACAAGGCACCGCATCGATGTACCATGGATGGGTGCCCGATCTTCATATTCATGCTGAGGACACCCTTCTTCCTTTTTATCTTGGGGAACATGATGATGTCAGCTATGCAGTGAAACCCACCTGCTGGCCCGGGCTGGATATCATTCCTTCCTGTCTGGCGCTTCACCGCATTGAAACAGAACTTATGGGACGCTATGACGCAGGAAAATTACCCACCGATCCGCACCTGATGCTTCGTCTGGCCATAGAAACCGTAGCCCATGACTACGATGTCATTGTGATCGACAGTGCACCTAATCTTGGGATTGGTACGATAAACGTGGTTTGTGCAGCCGATGTGCTGATTGTTCCAACCCCGGCAGAACTGTTCGACTATACTTCTGCCCTTCAGTTCTTCGACATGCTGCGTGATTTGCTAAAAAACGTCGATCTTAAAGGTTTTGAGCCTGATGTTAGAATTCTTCTGACTAAATACAGTAATAACAATGGATCCCAGTCCCCATGGATGGAAGAGCAGATCCGTGATGCCTGGGGCGGAATGGTCCTTAAAAATGTAGTAAGAGAAACGGATGAAGTGGGAAAAGGTCAAATCCGTATGCGCACGGTGTTTGAACAGGCTATTGACCAGCGTTCATCAACAGGTGCATGGCGAAATGCCCTTGCTATCTGGGAACCCGTCTGTAATGAAATTTTTGATCGTCTGATTAAGCCTCGCTGGGAGATGAAATAATGAAGCGCGCACCGGTGATCCGAAAAACAGGCGGCGTGGTAGCACCTGTTGAGTCTGAACAGGCTCCTGCTGCGCCAATGGTTGATTCCCTTATTGCACGCGTTGGGGCGATGGCTCGCGGCAATTCAATTGTTATTCCGGTTTGTGGACGAGAAGTGAAATTCACACTGGAAACTGTTCCCGGACATCTTGTCGAAACGCATACGCGAGTCTGGTCTGGTAACGAACGAGACCAGGACTTGTTAACGGAAGAATCCCTTGACGATCTCATCCCCTCTTTTCTTCTTACAGGCCAGCAGAACCCTGCTTTTGGACGTCGGCTCGCAGAGGGGATTGAAGTTGCCGACGGAAGCCGTCGCAGAAAAACGGCAATTTTAACTTCCAGCGATTACCGTATTCTTGTTGGCGATCTGGATGATGAGCAAATGAACGCGCTGTGTACACTGGGCAATGATTATCGTCCTACCAGCGCGTATGAGCGTGGCAAACGTTATGCATCACGTCTGAGCAAAGAATTCGATGGAAACATATCCGCCCTTGCTGCCGCAGAAAACATCTCGCGTAAAATCATTACCCGCTGCATTAATACCGCCAGGTTGCCCAAAGAACTGATCGCCCTCTTTTCTCATCCCGGTGAATTATCTGCAAGAACGGGCGACGCCCTGCAGAAAAGTTTCGCTGAGAAAGAAGAGCTTATGCTGCAGCAGGTACGGCAACTAAGCGAACGTAAGATGGCAGGGGTCATCTTTGAAGCGGATGAACTAATCCAGCTGCTGAATAGTGTTCTCAAAGCACAATCGGACAGACGTACTGTGTTGTCCTCGAAACAGCAATTGGTGAAAGGCGCTACGGTTGTCTATAAAGGTGATAAAGTTGTATTTCAGCTTGATCGCGCTTTTTTACCTCCGGGTGTCATTAGCAAAATCGAAGCCCTTCTCAGTGAGCTGAAAAAATAAACATTTCAATCAGGGGCCTTGCCGCCCCTTTTTTGTCCCCTCCCCGTCTTTCTTCTCTTTTTACGCCTTCCCTCTCGAAGTAAATTTTTCATCAGGTAGCATACAAAAAAAGATCCTGTAGCATTTTACTGGGACCATGGTCCCAGTAAAATCACTGTTGTCCCATGCCCTGGTGAAGCTCCTGATTATGTTCTGGTTATATCCATTTTTATAGCATAGCGATGTTCATGCCCATGATCTTAAAAGAAAAGATTTCACACGACACTGCACTCAGGGCGTATTTCTCCCCCGGATTCATTTTCCCTGGGACCATGGTCTCAGTCAGACTCTTTCATTTAGCACATAAAACTTTTGTATTTAACGCAAGGAGTATTTTTCGATATTTTTTATTGTCACCCCTAAACCACCTCTTAGGGAGGTGGTGATTGATCCTGTAAGGCTATAGCCTGAAGAATGCCCATGCCGGAATATCTCTGCTTACTCACCATAAGTAAAAGGAGACAGACCGACATGGGGCTTTACAGGAGTTCATCACATGTATATTGGCGTTGCAAATACCATATAGTCTGGACGCCAAAGTACCGCTTCAGGATTGAAGTGGTTTACTGAATTTGGCCACCTGAACAGAGGTGATATGCTCACCTCAGAACAACACAGGTGCACCAATGAAAAGAAGAAATTTTAGTCCTGAATTCAAACGCGAATCAGCTCAACTGGTTGTCGACCAAAATTACACTGTCTCTGACGCTGCTAAGGCTATGGATGTTGGTCTTTCCACGATGACGAAATGGGTCAAACAACTGCGTGATGAACGTCAGGGAAAAACGCCAAAATCCTCCCCGATAACGCCGGAACAAATCGAAATACGTGAGCTAAAGAAAAAGATACAACGCATTGAAATGGAAAATGAAATATTAAAAAAGGCTACCGCGCTCTTGATGTCAGACTCCCTGAACAGTTCTCGATAATCGGGAAACTCAGGGCGCGTTATCCTGTGGTCACTCTCTGCCACGTGTTCGGGGTTCATCGCAGTAGCTACAAATACTGGAAAAACCGTCCAGAAAAACCAGACGGCAGACGAGTTGTATTACGCAGCCAGGTACTTGAGCTACATAGCATCAGTCACGGTTCAGCCGGAGCAAGAAGTATCGCCACAATGGCCACTCAGAGAGGCTACCAGATGGGGCGCTGGCTCGCTGGCAGGCTCATGAAAGAACTGGGGCTGGTCAGTTGCCAGCAGCCGACTCACCGGTATAGGCGTGGCGGTCATGAACACGTTGCTATCCCGAATCATCTTGAGCGACAGTTCGCCGTAACAGAGCCAAACCAGGTGTGGTGCGGTGATGTGACCTATATCTGGACAGGTAAGCGCTGGGCGTACCTTGCCGTTGTTCTCGACCTGTTCGCAAGGAAACCAGTGGGCTGGGCAATGTCGTTCTCACCGGACAGCAGACTCACCATGAAAGCGCTGGAAATGGCATGGGAAACGCGCGGCAAGCCCGTCGGAGTAATGTTCCACAGCGATCAGGGCAGTCATTATACAAGCAGGCAGTTCCGGCAGTTACTGTGGCGATACCGGATCAGGCAGAGTATGAGTCGGCGTGGAAACTGCTGGGATAACAGTCCAATGGAACGCTTCTTCCGGAGTCTGAAGAACGAATGGGTGCCAGTGACGGGTTACGTAAGCTTCAGCGATGCAGCCCAAGCAATAACGGACTATATCGTTGGATATTACAGCATACTCAGACCGCACGAGTATAACGGTGGGTTGCCACCAAACGAATCGGAAAACCGATACTGGAAAAACTCTAACGCGGTGGCCAGTTTTAGTTGACCACTTCAGATCCTGAAAGATAAGCTGGATAAGGAGCTTTACAGGACAATCTACATTCTCTGCGGAATAAAAGATTGTGAGGTTCCGGAGCTAAATATTCAGCCAGATCAGGTACATCTTGTTGTAATCGTCCCACCTAAAATCTCAATATCAACCCTGATGGGGCATTTTAAAGGCCGCAGTGCAATCAGGCTATACAATCGTTTTCCACATATACGAAAGAAGCTATGGGGTAACCACTTTTGGTCATGTGGCTACTTTGTAGATACTGTCGGTATGAACGAGGAAATTATCAGAAGATATGTGCGGCATCAGGAGAAAATGGAACAAACGCACGAACAGCAGATGGAATTGCTTGAGTAGTATGAGGAAGGTGGTCTTTTACTCTCGTTCCGGCTCCCGCAGGTTCCTCTCTTCTTATGGAATGACGTACCATGACTTCCAACCTGTTTCGGTTATTTAATCCACTGGTCTGAACTTTTTTCACACAACTGTCTGGCAATGTTAAAAACAGTCGCATGTTACACAAGCAAAGCTGGATGCTGAAATGATCTTTAATCTTCTTCATTGATAAAATTGCCGCTGGATATACGATGGCAATTAGTAGTCCTGTGTTACATACTTTAGTAATATTTCTGCAAATGAGAGATCGCGGCGCTGCCTTTTCAAACACCCGACTGGAGTGGTCAGAACAATATCATATCTGTTCTTTGCAAGAATCTTCCCTGACATCTGAATCCGGTTGTTTGGGAAAAGCCATATTCACTCTTAACTGGGACCATGGTCCCAGCTATGCGGGCGTTTAAAACACTGCGATACCTTACAACAAATTGTCGTTTTAAACAGCAAAGCGTTGTTACACGTTGCGGCAAATCTGGAGAAGTACGCTTCTGTCACACACAAGAAGGTATTTATACGGATAAACACTTTTTTTACATCGTTTCTTACCCGACGAATAAATAATATCTGCTGTGGATATTACAAGTCTTCGCCTGTGAAATATTACGATGTATTCTTCCTGTGATAGTAGCGTGGACTATCCTGGGACCATGGTCCCAGGGGGATCAACTTATTCCTTTGTAGTACCACGTTCTTCAGACATGCTGAACATTAATGGATATGAGGGAAAGAGCCTTAAAACGGGCTGTTACTGTTGGGACCACGGTCCCGGCTCTCAGGGAAGACGGTCTTTGCCTCGCTCAATGGATACGAAAGAATAATTTTCAGCACCTTGCTTTCATCACTTGTTATTGGTTCTGGAAGGCGTGTCTTCCCCGGTTAGAGTCGGCACACGTTGTAATAAGATACCCGGAATCTATTGTAATTTTTCGGTTGATGGACTGAGCCGGGACCGTGGTCCCGGTAAAGACTCGTCTGTAAGTCGACATAATGCAGGATGTGGGTAAGGCCATTCTACTAGTCTGAAAGGTCTGAACCTTGTGTTATCACCACTTATGATCAGGAAAAAATACCAGGATCCAGAATCAGTAGATTTATACCTCATCTGACATCAATGTCTGCAGTACTCAACACAATTCTGGCTGAGGTTAGGTAACACAGAGGCCGGGACCATGGTCCCGTTCGAGCAACTAATTTTCGGCGCGGCTGCATCTAATGGAAGTAGAGATTTCTACTTCATGACATCTCCGGACAGAAAATGCTAAATAATCACCAAATAGTTTTTGACAGATGTAACCGGACATATGCAAGTGGTGGGACCACGGTCCCGGCTGAGTAAAAAATATGTTGTGGTATGAGATAACGGACCCTGAATACAGGGTCTTCGTTTCTGAATACCGGTATCGTTTTATTAATACTGATGAACTGAGTATGAATATACGATTGCTGATTAAGCAGGGCAGGGTACAAATAACGGGGGATGTTGCTGTCAGGTGTGCCTCTGCCCGAACCGAGGTGTTCTGCATATACTGAAATCATGCGTGTGGATATATTTATAGCGTCGGGACATTCGTCGGCATTACGTACTGTGTCACTGGATTAGTATTTCTTATCTTATTGAATCATATTTTAAAAGTTAATTGTATGACAATGTAACAGTCTGTGCCACGGCAGAACATCTTTTATCGGAATGCTTCTCACCACACGGTCCTGACACCTGGAGAGGTAGCAGGTTTGATTTTCTGTGAAAGATAAAACAAATGTCAGGGTCCGTTAGGGTGGAAAGAACAGGAAAATGTATGCATAAAATGCCTTTTTCCTGATGATACTTTCTGTTGAAAGTCTGAAATGAAGGGAAATGGCAGGTGATGTGGCTGAACAGCCCCTTAGCAGAGTGAGACCGTGATCAAAAAAATGGTGGCTCAGGCGGGCTGGGGGCCAACGGATTTATGCTAATGGCTTTCAGCGATAAAAAGCAGGGGAAGTCACGTACAGGTTCTGAAATATAGAGTATTTACATCACGCTAACATTTAATTCCGGCTTATTGATAAATGGTTCATTATTTCCCTGTTATATCTAAGCTTATTTTTGTCATGTGAAAACAATACGTTAAGGATTTATTTATCTGTTGTTCATCATGGTCATGGTCATGGTTCTGAAATACAATATTAAGGAAATAAATGTGTTTATATCGAAGGCTATGGCCGCTTTTGTGACGGTTGCCCAGGAAAAAAGTCTGAAGAAGACGGCAGACAAACTGTGCCTGACAGTACCTCCTGTATCCAGAATGTTAAAAAACACAGAGAGCTGGTTCGGAGAACAGCTTGTAATAATTGAACGAAACAGTGTGACTCTTACTCCTGTCGGCAACAATGTATATCGACAGATTCTTCCTCACTATCTGTCACTGTTGAATATTTCTAAAAGAAAAAATAACTCGCCACTCACCATCTCTTCACCCGTTGTTCACGCATCATTTTTTGATGAAATGATTCAGGCAGTTATTCCTGATATCCGGGACTTTCCTGTCATCAAATATGCCGAACAAATTCGGGAAGATGACGATCTCTTTATTCATTTTAATCCCGTTGCCAGCCCGGCATGTTTTGAAGAGTCTGTATGGTGTATTGAATTGTTTCTGACCTGCCATAATACTGTTCATTCTCCATGGTCTGAGCTGAACTTACTGGTAGGTAGTGAACTCCTGTACTCAGAGGCATTTCATGATACCCTGAAAACCTTACGCGCCCGGGGTTACAAAGGGGAGGTCAGATTGCTGGATAATGCGAACATCAGGGCATTGCTTCAACAGCGTGGTGATGGGTTAACATTCCGTTGTAAGCAACTGGCATCAGAGACAGTCAGGGGAGGGGAGAGGGTATCGTACCGGCAACCATTTTATGTCTACCGGAATAAATTTTCACGCGCGCGCGTGAATACAGAGAAACGTATTGCGGTCATCAATGATACTGAGAGCGAACCCTGACGTTGTTATTTCTGCACATGAACGAGAAATACCGCGCGAGTATCATATAAAGCATGCGCAGCCTGTCCTCCAGCCGGGTACACCCCTGTCACCTTGCCTTCTGACAGGCTGCGCAATACGGTTAAAAAAAGAGCCGATAATACTAACAGAGTGGTATTATAACCAGACCCATGTTTGTATGCACTGAATCCCGGGAAATCCGCTGACTGACGTGCGCGATGGGTAATGCAGTGAGAATATTATAACAATTATTCAGCCTGCAGTGATGCAATTTAGATTTTTTACCCGGTCACCTCAATCCGATAAAATTCGTATCAAAGCCTGAGTATTAGGCGACAACTACTCTCGCTTGTTTATAATCTGAACGTCCTGCTTCTTCTTTCCAGGGGAGGTTGTGCCGCTACATACCAGACAAGTACAGCGGCCAGAGCGATGAGGCGGGTTCGGCTCATTGGCATCTCACACGGCGTATAAGGCAGGCCCTGCGTGCCGACATGCTGCGGTGGATGGCCAACACTTTTCGTCCTGAAATTCTGGCAATGGATCTGTTGATGACCTGCGATAAATCTGAGGTTATGGATACCCTGTCGAAAATTACCGACTTACTCAATGAATCGGTTTTTTTCTGATATCAGGCGTGTTTAATCAGCGTTTTCACACATGAGATATTCAGGCATCCTGGTTATACTACTTAACTTATAACGCTGACTACAGTTCGTCTATGAGAGATACAAATAAAACAGGGCATCTTGCCTGGTGTGCATTAATTGCCCTTCATACCGCTCGGGATGACGGCATTGTGAGTTCTGAGTCCCAGGAAAACCTCTTCATCATCCGGTGGTTTGCCCAGGCCAAAAAACAGCGCCGGTTTACACGCGACGTTGCGACCGATATTGACTGGATACTGAACCAGGGCAGAACCCAGGGGGTCAGGGCACGATTACGGAACAAGCTTGATTACCTCTGGCGTTCCTGTTCCGGCGAACTGCGTGAGCAGAACGATCTTTTCCGCCTGACCTACGCCCTCGAACTGGCGACTCAGCATGGCTGGGTGTATCGTGTGCTCGATGATACGCAGTGGAGCGGACGTAGGCAGGTCAAACGCAATCCGGATGTGAACAGTGTTTTTGTGCTTAAAAGCGCCCTTGACAGTGGCTTCAACAGTAACGGAAAGCAGCTTCTTCCTGTCCCCGCAAGAATTAGTGGTCAAGCAGAAGGGCTTAATGCATTGCTCAGAAGCTGTGGCTGGAAGGCTGTCAGTAACGACGAAGGCTGGCTATTTGTTGTCAGAAACTTCAGCTGATCATTTCAGCAATTTTATTTGAACGGGGCGGAAAAATGACAAAAATGGACTGGCTTCTCAAACTACGCAGGATAAGCGAGCGTGAGTCTCTTGAGAAAATTATCGAGAAAAAGCGATACGAACTGAACGATGCTGAACTGACAGTCTTCTGGAGCGCTGCAGACCACCGACTGGCAGAGCTGGTGATGAATCGTTTGTATGACCGGATTCCAAAAAGCGTCTGGCAATTCGTAGTGTAAAAGTAACAATTCAGCCATCGTTCAGGCCTCCGGAGACGCAATGTACTGGCGGGAAAACGGTTCGCAGGCATGACGCTCCCGGCACGCCCTGTAACCGCCTGACAGAACTGCATACCCTG
>NZ_VRKN01000034.1 GCF_008080435.1 Enterobacter asburiae
CTGGCTTTCACCACGCTGCCCTTGTCCCCGTGAACGCTAAAGCGTGCCGTACCGCCAGCAACCAGCATGCTGGCGTGTAGAATGACCTTATGCTCCGGGTAGTTTAAGACCACGTGCGCCCAGTCGTTAATTTCTGCACCGTCGCGCAGCGTCGCGATATTCCCCTGAACCGACTGCGGCAGGCCAAAGAGCTGTAGCGTCTGGTCAATCAGGTGAGGACCCAGATCAAACCACAGACCGCTCCCGGGGACGTTCTGCTCGCGCCAGCGCACGCGCACCTCCGGGCGGAAGCGGTCAATATGCGACTCCAGGTGTTTAACCTTGCCGAGCGTGCCTTGCTCAAGAATCTGCTTAATGCCGAGGAAATCACTGTCCCAGCGGCGGTTGTGGAAGACGGAGAGCAGCAGCTGCTTTTCATCCGCCAGCGCAATCAGGTCGCGGGCTTCCTGCATGTCGAGGGTAAAAGGCTTATCCACGACCACGTGTTTACCCGAGTTCAGGGCCAGCGTCGCCAGTGGGGCGTGCGTGGCATTGGGAGAGGCAATCACTACCAGATCGATATCAGGATGCTGAATGGCCTCTTCCGGTGTCGCCACCACCTGTACGTCCGGCAGATCGCGTTTAACCTTCTCTTCATCACGAGAAGAGACCACTGCCAGCTTAATCCCGTCCACAGACTGGATCAGCGGGGCATGAAAGGTTTTACCGACAAATCCATACCCGATCAGCGCAATATTGATTGTTTGAACGTTACTCATGACCTTCTCCACGTTAATTCGCGCACACCGTAACCTGCAATGCGCTATGGTCCCCAAGCTCAGGCCAGGGACGATCTAAAAAGAGTTGTTGAATGCTGGATAACCCGGAAACCAGATACGGCTCGCAGCGGTTGACTTTCAGGTGGTCGGCGACAATCCAGTGCGCATGGCTTGCGTCGAGCATCGCGCGTTTAACCTCAGCATCCGCTTCTTTACCGGCACTCAAACCGAGTTCGGCATGAATGGCGCACGCCCCAAGAATGGCGATATCTGCCCGATAACGGGACAGTAAAGACAACGTGGCGCTTCCGGCAAAGAGTCGCTGCTTGTGGTCCCATTTCCCGCCGAGCAGGATCAGCTCAATGTCTTCCCGGTCGCTAAAATGCTGGGCGATATCCAGCGAGGGGGTAATGACGGTGAGCGGCCCCTGAAGAAAGGTGGCGACGGCCATCACCGTGCTTCCGGCGTCCAGAAACAGGGTGGAGCCCGGTGGAACCTGCTGCGCGACCTGTTTACCCAGGCGCTGTTTGGTCTCCGGCAGCAGCGTATTGCGGCCCTGACGATTCATGGCGGAGAGGTTGAGCGCAATGGCTCCACCGTGGTTCTTCTGCGCAAGGCCCTGGTTTTCCAGGTCGGTCAGGTCCCGACGGATGGTATCTGCTGAAACCTGTAGCTTTTCGGCCAGTTCGGTGATGCTGGCCTGGCCTTGCTCACTGAGGATATCAAGGACGTAGCGTTGACGAGCGGTTTTGTGCATAGGCGTGCATTCCTGCAAAATGTCGCAATAATTTGCATAATACAGCATTTAGAAGCAGAGAGAAGGGAAATGTCCTTATGACGATGAGCTGCGGGGTGATGATTCAGATGCGTGATTATTAAAATTTTATTAAAGAGGTATAAATAGGTCGTTTTGAATGTTAACCACAATGTTATTCTTATGTTTTATTTAACGATTTGGATTATGCAACCAGTTTATCGCCATTGAGTGGATTTAATCACTATTCATCATTTATATGTCGTGATATTGTTTCTTTAATTAGTTTTTTAAAGGTTTTTAATTCTAAATTTACCCTCTTGGTTACCTAAATTGACACTTCTTTGAAAATCTTTGTGTCTGACCCGCCCCGAAATTGACGCAAAAATGTGCACAGAAAGAATTAAGAATTTTCCTTAGATAACAGGGGGTTTATATGTTTCATTTGAAAGGATACTTTTAGAGTTTTGTCCATAAACCCCATATTTTTTCTTGCTTGTAACACCACATTAACATTGTGGGTGTAGTGGGCTATACCACATTTTGTTATGCTGCTAACCAGTTTAAGAAATAAGTAAATTCTTAATTGAAATAAGACGCAGGCAGATCTCATCTCTAATGGAAATGGGTATGGGGAGTATTACCTGAAATTCAGCAAGGTAGCTAAATAAGATATTTGTCTAATTATCTGTACCTCTTTTTGGGTATTTGCTTGAGTATCACTCAGAGTCAGGGAGATAACATGACGATATTACGAAAGCCTATGTTACGCCGATTTACAGCAGCACTGGCATTCATTTCACTAGCCATAAATACGGCGTACGCCAATAGTAATCAGGTGGGTATTGCCCCGGTAGCAACAACAACCTTAAAAGAAAGTATTCTTTTTGCTATCGATCGCGATCCGTCAATTAGTCAGCAGGCCGCGCAATTAGGTATCGGCCAGGCACAAATAGATGAAGCGCGCAGCGGTTGGATGCCGCAAATATCGTTGAACGGGAGTACAGGGCACAGCCAGACCACCGATTCCAGCGGCTCGCTGAAGAATTCAGCCGCATGGGGGCTGAGCCTGACGCAGTTGCTGTACGATTTTGGTAAGACCAATAACAGCATCAGCCAGTCCTCCGCCCGGCGTGATAGCTACCGCTATCAGCTGATGGGCACGCTTTCGGATGTGGCCGAAAAAACGGCGCTTAGCTACGTAGAGGTCAGACGCTATTCCGATCTGCTGCAGGCGGCAATAGATAACGTTCAGGCGCTCAAAAACGTCGAGCAGCTGGCAAAACTGCGCGCAGACGCGGGCGTGAGTTCCACCTCCGATGAGCTCCAGACCCGCACGCGTATTGCCGGCATGCAGGCGACGGTCGCGCAGTATAACGCCGCCTTAAACAGCGCGCGCGCCAGGCTCGCGGTATTAACCGGGATGCAGGCAGAGGCTTATTCGCCTGTGCCCGCGAATCTTGCCGTGGAGCCGGATTCGCTCAACCGTATTGATTATTCGTTAATACCGGCGGTGATGGCCGCGCAGAACATGGAACGTTCGGCTCAGTATGGCGTGGAAACGGCGAAATCCCAGCACTGGCCGACGTTAAGCCTGAAAGGGGGGCGCACCCGTTATGAATCGGACAATCGTTCATACTGGGACGACCAGATACAGCTCAATGTCGATGCTCCGCTGTATCAGGGGGGCGCGGTTTCCGCTCGCGTTCGGCAGGCGGAAGGGGCACGAGCCATGGCCTCCTCTCAGGTCGATCAGGCACGTTTCGATGTCCTGCAAAAAGCCTCCGTCGCGCAGGCTGACTGGACCGGCGCACGGGGAAGAATGGAGGCCGGGAAGCAACAGCTGGAAAGTGCTCTGCGCGCCCGCGATGTTTATAAAAATGAATACACCCTGAGCAAGCGGAGCATTAACGATCTGCTGAGCGTTGAGCAGGATGTCTGGCAGGCCACTTCAGCGAAAATAATCGCTGAGTATGATGGCTGGAGTTCGGCAATTAATTATGCTTCCGCGGTTGATAATTTAATGCCGCTTATTGGAATAGAGAAAAACGCTGCCGCAAAATTACCTGACTTGAGTTAAAAAAAGACGCGCAGTGTTGCGCAAAAATAAGTCTGAAAATAATGGGTGTTTTTTCCCAGGGATAGCTACATCCATCTGGTGGTCATATCCACAGGAATCCGTACACCTGCAAGGAGAAGAAATGAGTAACGTAAAGGTTGTTGATGTCATCATTCGCAAAACGGCGGAGAAAACGAAATTAACCGGCGAAGGAAATCTGTCGGTCTCTATTTCATCGCCGAGCGTGATTGAAATCCAGGGCTCTGCTCAGGATGTCGCGCGTTATGTCCGCCAGGGGAAAGACCTCCTCATTTATATGAAAGATGGCAGCGTTATTCGCTGCAATAACTATTTTGTCGAAGATCCAGAAACGCATAATCAGTCAGAGCTGGTGTTCAACGACCGTCAGGAACTGACACATATTTCTTTTGCCGATGCCGGGGAAGCGTCAGGCGTTGCGGTGACCGAGTTAACCGCGCAGACCACACCGATTAGCAGCATTCAACCTTTCCTTGAGCAGGAAAGCGTTTTAAGCGACGCGCCGTGGGGCTGGATTGCGGGAGCTGCGTTAGGCGGCGGTGCCATTGGGGCACTGCTGGCAAACGGCGGTGACGGCGAAACTAAAACAAAAGTCATTGATAATACCAAAGAAGTTGAAAGCGCCACGCCGACCTTTTTGCTGTCGGATAAAGCGGGCGACAAGCAGGGCGTGCTGAGTGCAAACGAGATCACGGACGACAGCAACCCAACCTTTAGCGGTACCGGTCAGTCGGGCGCGACCATCCAGATCAAAGACAGCAGCGGCAGCACCATTGCCAGCACCATGGTCGCTAAAGACGGCACGTGGACGGTAATATTACCGACCCAGACGGACGGGGAGCACACCTGGTCGGTCGTGCAGATCGACGGCAGTAAAACCACCTCTGCGGGCAGTATCACCGTGACGGTCTCTACCGCCGATGCCGCCATTACGCTTGCCACCACGGCGGGCGATAACGTGCTGAACGCCAGCGAGCAATCCGCGGGCTTTACGCTTTCCGGTGCCAGCAAACATCTGGCGCAGGGTACCGAACTCACCGTGACGCTGAACGGCAAAACCTACACGGCTGAAGTCGGGGCAGACGGCGCGTGGCGCGTTAACGTGCCTGCGGCAGACGCACAGGCGCTGGGCGACGGTACCTGGACGGTTAACGTGAGCGGTAAAGACGCGGCGGGTAACACCGTCGGCGGGAGTCAGACGATTGGCGTGGATACCACCGCGCCAACCCTCTCTGTCGATACCCTCGCACAGGACAACATCATTAATGCGGCTGAGCACAATCAGCCGCTGATCCTGACCGGTAAAACGAATGCGGAAGCCGGTCAGATCGTCACGGTCACCCTGAACGGTAAAAACTATAACGCCACGGTGGGCAGCGACGGCATCTGGTCCGTCACGCTTGCCGCGAGCGACGTGCAGGCGCTCAATGAGGGCAACCACACCCTGACGGTTAACGTGAGCGACAAAGCGGGCAACGGCTCGTCCGTGACGGCAGATTTTACCGTTGATACCGCCGCGCCGGTCGTCACCATCCATACCGTGGCGGGCGACGATATCCTCAATATCAGCGAGCAGGGCCAGGCGCAGATTATTTCCGGCCAGGCGAGCGGTGCCGCCGCGGGCGACGTGATCACCGTGACCCTTGGCGGCCAGACCTTCACCGGCGTGGTGCTGGCGGACGGCAGCTGGAGCGTGGGCGTTCCGGCGTCCGTGCTGGGCGCGCTGGGTGAAGGCAACCACACGCTTTCGGTTTCCGTCACTGATGCGGCAGGCAACACCGGCAGCGCCACGCACGGCATCACGATGAGCGGACACCCGCCAGAATTTACGATTGACACCATCAGCCAGGATAACGTGCTGAACGCCCAGGAGGCGATGCAGCCGCTGAGCCTGACCGGCACCAGCAACCTGCCGGACGGCACCGCCATCACCGTGACGCTGAACAACGTCAACTATCAGGCCACCGTCGAAAACGGTATCTGGGCGGTCCAGGTGCCGGTTTCCGACGTCCTCAATCTGGCGAACACGCTTTATACCGTCAGCGTCAGCGGTACCGACAGCGTGGGTAACAGCGGTTCCGCCGGGGCGAATCTGCTGGTGGATACCGTCCTTCCTCAGGTCATTATCAATACGTTTGCGGGCGACAACCTGGTCAATAACGCCGAAGCGGGCGTCGATCAAACCCTCAGCGGTCGCGTTACCGGCGCGGCGGCGGGCGATACCGTCTCTGTCACCGCAGGTGGCAAGAGTTACACCGCAACGGTTGGCAGTGACCTGACATGGAGCGTGAAAATCCCATCAGCGGATCTTCAGGCGTTCGGCGACGGCGATTTAACCTTCAGCGCCTCCGTCACCAACGCGCATGGCAATACCGGCACCGGCGAGCGTGATATCAATATCAACGCGGAACTGCCGGGTCTGCGCGTGAACACCATCTCCGGCGATGACGTAATCAACGCGATCGAACAGCAGCAGGATTTGAGCGTCACCGGCTCCAGCAGCCATCTGGCCGCGGGCACGCAGATTATCGTCACCATCAACAACATTGAGTACGTCACCGCGGTTAACGCCAGCGGTAACTGGCAGATCGGCGTTCCGGCGGCGGACCTGCAGGCCTGGACGGCGGGCGGCATGACGGTTAGCGTCAGCGCTGAAGATGCCTGGGGCAATACCGTTGCGGCTGAACACCCGATTGAACTCGATCTGAACGCCGTGGCGGTCACCATTGATACCGTCTCCGGCGACGACCTGCTGAATGCGGCAGAAAAAGGCGGTGATTTAACCCTCTCCGGCCAGACGCAGGGCGTGGAGGCGGGGCAGACCGTGGTGGTGAAATTCGCTGACCAGACCTTTACCGCGCAGGTTCAGCAGGATGGATCCTGGAGCCTGACCGTACCCGCCAGCGCCATGGAAACCCTGATCGACGGGCGCGCGCAGGTGAGCGTCAGCGTCACTAACGTCAGCGGCAACAGCGCCGACGCGTCGCGCGTGGTCACGGTGGATACGCAGCCGCCGGCGATTACGCTCGATAACCTGACCGACGACAACATCATTAATGCGGCTGAAGCGCAGCAGGATTTACTGTTAAGCGGCAGCAGCACTGCGGAACCCGGCCAGACGGTCACCGTGACGCTGAACGGCAAAACGTATCAGACCACGGTCCAGACGGACGGTACCTGGCAGCTGAGCGTACCGGCGGCAGACGTGGGTGCCCTGACAGATGGCATCGTTACCGTGACGGCAACCGTAAGCGACGTGGCGGGCAACACCAGCAGCGCCGATCGCGTGGGTCTGGTGGACGCGACCGTACCGCAGGTGACCATTAACGACTTTGTCACCGACACCAACACCGTTAACCAGCTCGCCCATTCACAGGCGCAGATCCTGAGCGGCTCCGTCACCGGTGCGGCTGCGGGCGATCGGGTGACCATCAGCATTAACAGTGTGGATTACACCACTGTGGTGGATGCGGCGGGGAACTGGAGCCTTGGCCTGCCAGCGTCTGCCGTGCAGGGTCTTGCGGACGGTACCTGGACCATCGACGTCTCCGTAACCGACCGATCTGGCAACACCGGCAGTAGTTCGCTGGATGTGGTGGTGAATACCGTGACGCCTGTCATCGGTATCAACACGCTGGCGGCGGACGATGTGATTAACGCGACCGAGAAGGGCGAAGATCTGCTGCTCTCCGGCACCAGCAACCAGCCGGAAGGCACGACCATTACGGTGACCCTGAACGGCATTCAGTACACGGCCACCGCTGACGCCAGCGGTAACTGGAGCGTGACCGTACCGGCCTCGGCCGTAAGCGCGCTGGGAGAAGCCCATTACACCGTGACGGCGAGCGTCACAGATAACGTCGGCAACAGCGCCTCGACCTCACACGATGTGCTGGTGGACAGCTCGCTGCCGGTGGTGACGATTAATACGCTGGCGGGCGACAATATCGTCAACGCAGCGGAAGTGGCGGCAGGGCAAACCCTGACCGGTAAGGTGACGAATGCGGCGCCAGGTGACACTGTCACTATTACTCTGGGCGGCCAGACATACACCGCTACCGTGCAGGACGATCTGACCTGGAGCCTGCCGTTAAGCGAGAGCCAGCTTACCGCGCTCGGCAACGGCGACCTCACCGTATCCGCCAGCGTGACCAACGCACACGGCAATACCGGCTCTTCTTCTCACGACTTCAGCATCGACGCCCAGCTCCCGGGCCTGCGTATTGATACCGTCGCAGGTGACGACGTCATCAACGCGATCGAGCACGCTCAGAACCTGATCGTGTCCGGCACCAGCACCGATCTGGCGGCGGGCAGCACCGTGACCGTGACCATCAACGGCAAGGATTACTCTGCGTCGGTCATGGCGGACGGCACCTGGCAGGCGGCGGTACCGGCGGCCGATGTGTCCCAGTGGGCGGATGGTTCGCTCACCATCAGCGCCAGCGCGCAGGATGCCTCCGGCAACCCGGTGGCTATCGGCACCGTTGTGGATGTGGATCTCACCCCGGTTGCCATCAGCATCAACAGCGTGACCGACGATAACGTGCTCAACGCGGCGGAAAAAGGCCAGGATCTGGTGCTTTCCGGCACCACCTCCAACGTTGAAGCGGGTCAGACCGTGACCATCACCTTTGCGGGTAAAACGTATACCACGACTGTGGATGCCAGCGGCGACTGGACCTATACCGTACCGGCTGCCGATTTGAACGGTCTGAAAGACGGTGACGCCAGCGTGCAGGTAAACGTCACCAATGTGAACGGCAACGCGGCGTCTTCGGCGCAGGAATTCAGCGTCGATACCACCGCGCCGACGGTGACCATCAACACCATCAGCAATGATAATATGCTGAACGCGGCAGAGGCGGCGCAGGATCTGACCCTGAGCGGCACCTCTACTGCAGAAGCGGGCCAGACGGTCACCGTGACCTTCAACGGTAATCAGTACACCGCGCAGGTGCAGGCGGATGGCAGCTGGACGCTCGACGTTCCGGCGGCGGACATGGCAGGCATCACCGACGGCAATGCGGCGGTCACGGCGACCGTGTCCGATAAGGCAGGCAACCCGGCGAGCGCGGGCTCCTCGGTGCTGGTCGACACCACCGTACCGCAGATTGCGTTCAACATCGTTGCGGGCGACGACGTCGTGAATATTGCCGAGCACGACCAGGCGCTGATCGTCTCCGGTAAGGTCACGGGCGCGCAGGCGGGCGACGTGATAACCGTGACCCTGAATGGTAAAGACTACACCGCCATGCTGGACGCCTCCGGCAACTGGAGCGTGGGCGTTCCGGCGACGGACGTGGGCGCGCTGGTAAACGGCGATCAGACGATCTCTGCGACCCTCACCGATAAAGCCGGTAACAGCACCACCGCGACGCACGCGTTTGACGTCTCCCTGACCGCGCCGGTGGTTGCCATCAATACCCTGGCGGTCGACGACGTGATCAACGCGACCGAAAAAGGCCAGGATCTGCTGGTGTCCGGCACCAGCAACCAGCCGGACGGAACCGTCATTACGGTGACCCTGAACGGTATCAGCTATACGGCCACCACCGACGCCAGCGGTAGCTGGAGCATCACCGTTCCGGCGGCAAACGTTTCTGCGCTGGGCGAAGCAAGCTACGTGGTGACGGCGAGCGTAACCGACACCGCAGGCAACAGTGCGAGCACCGGCCACAGCGTGCTGGTCGACAGCGCGCTGCCGCAGGTCGCCATCAACCCTGTCGCCACGGACGATGTCATTAACGCAGCGGAAGTGGCTGCCGGGCAGACCCTGAGCGGCAAAGTGAGCGGCGCGGCGAGCGGTGACGCTGTCACGATTTCAATCGGCGGTAATACTTATACCGCAACGGTTCAGGACGATCTGAGCTGGTCGGTCAACGTGCCGTCCACGATCTTAACCGCCATCGGTAACGGCGATCTGACGGTGTCAGCCAGCGTCACCAACGGCCACGGCAACACCGGCTCCGGCGAGCGCGACATCATCATTGATGCCAACCTGCCGGGCCTGCGCGTCGATACCGTGGCGGGCGACGATGTCATCAACAGCATTGAGCACGCTCAGAACCTGATTATCTCCGGCTCCAGCGAGGGTCTGGCGACGGGCGCGGCGTTAACGGTGACCGTAAATGGCAAAACCTACGCCGCAACCGTGCTGGCGGACGGCACCTGGACGGCGGCCATTCCGGCAGCAGACGTCAGCGCGCTGAATGCGGGCACGATTGCCGTGACCGTAGAAGGTCAGAGCGCGGCGGGTAATCCGGTTTCTATTAACCATGACGTGAAGGTGGATCTGGCGGCAGTCGCCATCAGCATTGACCCGATTGCCTCGGACGACGTGATCAACGCGGCGGAGAAAGGCGCGGACCTGGTGCTGTCCGGCTCTACCTCCAACGTGGAAGAAAACCAGACCGTTACCATCACCTTCGGCGGCAAGTCGTACACCGCGACGGTGGATGCCAGCGGCAACTGGACGGCGACCGTACCGTCTGCCGATTTGGGCAGCCTGAAAGACGGCGATGCCAGCGTGCAGGTGAGCGTCAGCAACGTGAACGGCAACGGCGCGTCGGCAGGCCGCGAGTACAGCGTGGACGCGACCGCGCCGACGGTGTCTATTGAAATTGTCAGCGACAACAACATCATCAATGCGGCCGAAGCGCAGCAGGATCTGGTTGTTAACGGCGTGACCAACGCCGAAGCAGGCCAAACCGTCACCGTGACGCTGAACGGCGCGGACTACACCACCACCGTACAGGCAAACGGCAGCTGGAGCGTGACCGTGCCGTCCGCGGATCTGAGCGGTATTACCGACGGTAACTACACCATCAGCGCCGCCGTGTCTGATAAAGCAGGCAATCCGGCCTCTGCGGATCGCGACGTGCTGGTCGATACCACCGTCCCGCAGCTGACCATCCACACCGTTTCCGACGACGACGTGATCAACAGCGCCGAGCATGCGCAGGCATTGATTGTCACGGGCTCCGCGACCGGCGCAGCGGCGGGCGACGTGGTCACCGTCACCCTCAACGGCAAATCGTACACTGCCGCCCTGGACGCCTCAGGCAACTGGAGCGTGGGCGTGCCTGCGGCGGACGTCACCGCGCTGGCAGCGGGGGATTACACCATTACCGCAGCGCTGACCGATAAAGCAGGCAACAGCAACAGCGCCACGCACGGCGTGGAGGTGAACCTGACCGCGCCGGTGCTGACCATTGACACCGTTTCCGGTGACGATGTGATCAATAGCACCGAGAAAACCCAGGATCTGACGATCTCCGGTACGGCTTCCGGTCTGGCGGCAGGCGCGGTGGTGACTGTGATGCTGAACGGCAAAGCGTACAGTGCAACAGTGGATGACAGCGGGCTGTGGACCACCACCGTTCCGGCAGATCAGGTCGGCGCGTTGGGTGAGGCGTTGTACACCGTTACCGCATCGGCAACGGACAGCGTCGGCAACAATGCCAGCACGTCACACACCGTGAACGTGGAATCCGTTCTGCCGGGCGTGATCGTCAACACCATTGCAGGTGACGACGTCATTAACGCGGCGGAACTGGCAGCCGGCCAGACCATCAGCGGTAAGGTGGTGAATGCCGAAGCGGGCAACACCGTGACCGTGACGATTGGCGGTAACAGCTACACCGCAACGGTGCAGAGCGATCTGACCTGGTCCGTTAACGTGCCGGAATCGGTGCTGACTGCGCTGGGTAACGGCGATTTGACCGTGTCAGCCAGCGTCACGAACGGCGTGGGCAATAGCGGAACCGGTGAGCGCGAAATCGTGATAGACGCTAACCTGCCGGGCCTGCGCGTGGATACCGTGGCGGGTGACGATGTCATCAACAGCATCGAACACGGGCAGAACCTGATTATCACCGGTTTAAGCGAGGGGCTGGCGGCTGGCGCGGCGCTGACCGTGACCGTCAACGGCAAAAACTATCCGGCGACCGTTCTGGCGGACGGCACCTGGAGCGCGGCGATCCCGGCAGCAGACGTGAGTGCCCTGGCTGCAGGCACGGTTACCGTAACCGTTGCGGGCCAGAGCAGCGCCGGTAACCCGGTTTCCATCAGCCATGATGTGACGGTGGATCTGGCGAGCGTTGCCATCAGCGTCGATGCGCTTGCCACCGATGACGTGATTAACGCCGCCGAGAAGGGCGCGGATCTGGTGCTCTCCGGCACCACCTCAAACGTCGAAGAAAACCAGATCGTCACTATCACCTTCGGCGGTAAGTCGTACACCGCGACGGTCGATGCAGACGGCAACTGGACGACCACCGTGCCGTCTGCCGATTTGGGCAGCCTGAAGGACGGCGATGCCAGCGTGCAGGTGAGCGTCACCAACGTGAACGGCAACAGCGCCTCGGCGGGCCGCGAGTACAGCGTGGATGCAAC
>NZ_VRKN01000035.1 GCF_008080435.1 Enterobacter asburiae
TAGTGTTAGACATATATTCAAGCCTATCTCTTATCTGGAGATACAGCTACTGTCTGGTGTTTCAGGGGGCTACATCACTTACAGGCGGTGAACTGACCGGCCCGGTCAAGACGAGTGCGGAAATCCAGTCTACGCTTGACAACAACTTCAGAATGGTTAATGGGGACCGTGGGATATTCTGGCGGCTGGACATGAATAGTCTTTATCTCATGAAAACCAATTCGGGTGATTGGTTAGGCAGTTACGACGACACGCGTCCTATCCGCGTTGATTTAGCGAGCGGCATTGTATATATCAATGACGCACAGCCTTACAGTCCGAATAATCCCCAGCCGGGGCCAGATTTGTCAGGATATATTCACGGTGATGCCTGCAATCAGGTCGGCTTTGTTTCGCAGAATGGCGACGCGCCTTACATGATGTTTAACGGCTCGACGATAGTTGAACTTGCCCGCTTACCCTGGGTAAATGATCAAATTTCAGCGGTGCGCAATTGGGCAAACGGTGATTTACGAAATGATATTTACAACTGGTGCAATCAGAGTTTTGTAACAGCTGTTAGGCTGGGTAGCGAGAGAGTACAGGCATCGACAAACGACAGTGGCGGTGCAGTTAGCTTAGGGGGCGGCGAACTGTTCACCGGTGCGCAAGGTGTCGGCGGTTCTGACTTTAACAAAGCGCAGTGGCGAGTAAGGCAGCTTCAATATTGCATTAATGGTCAGTGGATAGCAGCAGGCTCGATTTAAGGAAATACAAAATGATTGTTATGAAAAACTTTAAGTCAAAAAATGTCGAAATTAATGGATTAAACATCAGTGTGGCGACAGACGAAACCGGCGCCGATTGGTACGAATCTCAAAAGAATTTTGCGGACGATACCTTAAAAATTGTATTTAACTCTGCGGACGTGATTGTTTCGATGAGTCATGACGTTTCAGCTTTATGGCCTGCGGGGAATTCGGTCGCTGAGATTGCGGTTGCTGATATACCTGGTGATGTAGATATCAACGGCGGCTGGTTTTTCGACGGTAAAAAAATCACTGCGCGGGTCTATTCCCGTGAAGAACTGATCGCGCAGGCCACCGTCAAGCGTGACTCTCTGATGGCTGTTGCAACAGCCGCTATTGCGCCGCTGCAAGATGCGGTTGATATCGATGATGCGACGGACGATGAGATCGCGCTTCTGAAAGCTTGGAAGACATATCGAGTTGCGCTTAGTCGCTTAGATCTGACGATTGCACCTGATATTGCTTGGCCTGATGCTCCCCAATAATTAACTTTTAAATTTTCTGATATCTAGAAACTTACGCACAAAACAAAGCCACATCATCCGACGAATTTTAACCGGAAGGGCTCGCTCTTTCTTTATTGTTCGCCAGATGGTGGCTTTCATACCCGATAAATCAATGGATTCATGAATGGTGGATATTTTATGTAGTTCACCGTCTAAATATGGAGGGTGCGATATTACTGGAGGTAGGATGCATTGGATATCACACACGCCATTTTCTAATATAAACTGCCATCTATCACTAACTAACCATACAGGATATAAAAACGCTACAAGTTTGATTGCAGCTGGAAGATTAACCACGTACCCATAGGCTCCGGTACCTTCTATGAAGCGGTGGGTTTTGTATTTAGAGGATATAGTATCAGCCGGATTTCCAATGTATTTATCAATTGGGGTTAGTAGCGTTACACAAGGGGTATTATCTATGGTTGCCGCCAGGCTATGTAAAACAGTCGGCAAATCATCAAATAAGATAGCATCATCTTCTAAAATTAGTGCAGAACTGGTATTTTCGGCAACCATTTTTGCATAGATTGAAACATGGCTAAGTGAGCAACCAATTTCACCCGGTTCTATTGCGTAGTTTGTTTTTTTAGTGAAAAGAATTAATTCGCTGTCAGATAATAATCTGCCATCAATAGCGGTGAATATTTCATATTCAAGACCGAGGCTTGTTAGCCTCTCTTCAATTGATTTTCTGCGTTCGTATGAACGTTTCAAACTAATAACGAATATTCTCATATGGTTCAATGCCGCATTGTTTAATATGCGCGCAGAGTGCCGACTAAAGGCACAATATTCAAATGGGTATGCCCGATCGTTTTTGTGATATCGATCGGTTTCAACGATCGTTTGCATAGATGTTAATTAGTTTATAAATTATTGTGATAACAATAAAGAGGGGTTGAGGATTTCCAAACGCGAAAAATCCCAGATGGTACTGTGTGCATTACAAGCATTTGAGGGCGTTTTTATGGGATTTCCGGTATATGCAACAGATGTCACAGACTAACTGGTGCAGATCTACTTCGAGAGGTTCTGGGAAAAAAGAACCCGCCACTCGGGGAAGCAACTTGAGTAGGCGGGCTAATAGCATTCATATGCTATTTAATATCAGGTGTATTGTGAATAAACATGTCGGCGAATATTCACACATAACTAATGTTACACCTGCATTATCAATGGCTCATAAACGGAATGCCTTTACGCCAAAAGTCCGTTTAAGATTTTCTGAAATGCACTTATGTCATTTTTGGTGATTGGACTCTTAAGTGACAGTTCATTAATTATCAAGCGATAACCTGAGAATGTTAAATCAGAAACTGGGGGGATATCAATATTGATATGTCCCGCTCTATTAACAGGAACGATAACCGTAGCATCTTCATTTTGCACTGGTCCAAAAGTTATAAACTGGACTGAGTTCGGGTTGACGAAGCAATGCCCAGAACAGGTTGCATTTCTTAGAGTCATAATTACCGTTGCGTCTGGAGTGAGGTTTGTTAATGTGATCCTATCCCACTTCTTAGCAATTAACATGTTATTTTCAATTACAGTCGTCCCATCTGAACTTATTAAATCGTATTGAGAGAGAGTATTGCCATTCCTGAATGAATATTCACGAATTACAGAGTTACTCAAGAAATCATCTGAACTTTCAAGGTTTTTGTTCATGTTTAAATCTCCATGTGATCGTAGAAGGTAAGTCATGCGGTAAATAATGGGGGGGTAATAAGATTGTGTGTTTTCGTATTCACTTCCATGATTGAAAATTGGTCACGCAAATACTATACGTCAAATATTTCAACGGAACATAAACCATATCGATATCGGGGGTATTATTTGTCTTTTGGACACAAAAAAGCCTTCGTGAACGAAGGCCAGTGAATTATCACCAAATTTAGTTTAGGAACAGGAGTGTTACTCCTTTGTTAAAAATAGCGCATAAATAAAATTTGCCTTAAGTAAATTTAATTGCGTAGCTAAAAAAGAGCCAGTCTTATCATTCAGCATCACTGCTGGTAAACGGTTGACCAATGGTGACGCCGTTAACCCTGGGGATCGGGGTGGTGACCAAAGCGGCATATAATCTAGATCTTTAACTGAATATCAATGATATAGAGTGGTGACCAGATGGCGATCGGCAGGCACAAAAAACCCGGCTCGGTGGCCGGGTTAGATAGCTTTTTATTTTTTTGGAAGTTCTGGCCGTTTAACTTGACTCAGTAATTTGGCAACATCCACTTTTGGTATTGCACCAGCCTTTGCTTTGGACTCTATATAGGCAGGAAATTTGGTTGGCAAATAGGATTGTTGCATCCAACGCCTAAATTCACCCAAAGCATCATCAGGATACACCCATGCCTCTACCGCACCAGCTTTGTGCTGAGGAAACCAATCTGGGTAAACGTGGGGATATCTTGTCCGCTCCCCGTATTTTGCAGTCAAATTATTATTCGTCCAATGCTTCCCCCAGCCAATCCCGACACTAATATCGGGAACGGATGCTGGACCGAAATCGAAACCACCATTGATCATTTTTAATGTTAAGTCTGCCATTTCGCTAAATACAGAGTAATAACCAAAAGGCACTTGCGCATTAAGCTGAAGTCGTTCGTGGAAGCACTGCCATGCGCCACGCTGAGGGTTTTCAGGATCTGATCTTGACCCGCCATCTCGATCTCCAGCGTGATGCACTGACTCAGGCGGGTTGCGAAAGTATTTTTGAAGATAAAGTAAGTGGTGCACAAGCTGAACGCGAAGGGCTGGCCAGACTGATTGGTTCCCTCCGTCCCGGTGACACTGTCGTTATCTGGCGACTCGACCGTCTGGGGCGCTCTCTGAAAAATCTCCTGCAACTGGTCGAACGGCTGGACGGGCTGCAGGTGGGCATCCGCAGCCTTCAGGAAAATATCGACACGACATCCAGCGGCGGTCGTCTGGTTTTCCACCTTTTTGGCGCGCTGGCCGAGTTTGAGCGCAATCTGGTACGCGAACGCACGCAGGCCGGGCTTTCGGCTGCCCGCAAGCGGGGGCGTCAGGGAGGACGGCCTGCGCTGCTCAGCCCCACAAAGAAAGCGCTGGCGCTGAAGTTACACCAGGAGCGTAATCATACCATCGAGGAAATCTGCAACATGATGGGGATCTCCAAATCAACGCTGTATAATTATCTGAACAAGGCGGGTCAGGATGCCACCGGGATGGCGTAAAAGCATTCCGGCTGAAGCTTTGTTACAGCTGCGCCAGCGGCTGGAACGTCTGTCGCCCAAAAGCCCTGAACGGGCATCGCAGATTGCTGCAGTCTCTGCATTATATGGACTCTCCACCACGTCCGTGTACCGGG
Organism: Enterobacter asburiae; assembly: GCF_008080435.1. Classification (GTDB taxonomy): domain Bacteria; phylum Pseudomonadota; class Gammaproteobacteria; order Enterobacterales; family Enterobacteriaceae; genus Enterobacter; species Enterobacter asburiae_C. The sequence goes on from NZ_VRKN01000035.1 coordinate 4,638, forward strand.
CGCTCAATGATTTGCTAAAACCCCGCCAGGTTCACCGGCAGGACCACGGGCAGGACCACGGGCAGCCACGGGTACTCCCCCGCAAGGATATGGAGCTTTACTGTGAACTGGTCGCGGCACTTAAATTTCGCACCACCAACAAAAAGGGCCGCCATCTTTCCACCCGCCGGGCGATTGAATTACTGGAGGATTACGGTGTTGATACTGAACAGGGGCATTTTCAGGCTCCAAAAGGTGTCCTGACCCGCAGCACCGTTAATCGCTGGCTTTCCGGCTGGCACCTGGACCAGCCCCGGTTACATCGCCCGCCGCCAGCGGTTCGTTTTCAGGCCGAACACAGTAATGATTGCTGGCAGTTTGATATGTCACCCTCTGACCTGAAACATATTGATGCCCCCGAATGGATTGATCCTACAAAAGGTGAACCCACACTGATGCTGTTCAGTGTTGTCGATGACCGTAGTGGTGTTGCATACCAGGAATATCACTGCGTGTATGGTGAAGATGCGGAATCCGCCCTGCGATTTCTTTATGCCGCCATGGCACCAAAAGTCGATCCCGCTTTTCCCTTGCAGGGGCGGCCAAAAATGCTTTATCTGGACAACGGCCCCGTGGCCAAAAGCCGGGTATTCCAGAATGTCATGCTGTCTCTGGGCGTGGACTGGCAGACGCATCTTCCCGCCGGGAAGGATGGTGAACGGGTAACCGCCCGTTCGAAAGGTAAAGTGGAACGCCCTTTCCGCACCGTCAAGGAAGCACATGAAACACTGTACCATTTTCATCAGCCGGAAACCGAGCAGCAGGCCAATGAATGGCTGCTGAGATATCTTCTTCACTACAATGACCAGCCTCATCGCTCACAGCCGCATTCACGCCGCGAGGACTGGATTCTCAATTTCCCTGAAGAAGGGGTCCGTGAAATGTGCAGCTGGGAACGGTTCTGTCATTTTGCCCGGGAGCCTGAGCGTCGAAAAGTGGGTATTGATGCCAGAATCATGGTGGAGGGTACGGCATACGAAGTGGATCCTGATCTGGCGGGAGAGCATGTACTGTTACTGTGGGGGCTGTTTGATAACGAACTGCATGTTGAATTTGAAGGCAACCGGACGGGGCCCTATTACCCGGTCTCCGGCCCAATCCCCCTGAACCGCTACCGCGCCTTCAGAAAAGGTGCCGTCAGCCAGAAGGCTGAACGTATCAGAAACCTGGCGCAACAACTCAGTCTGCCCATTGCCGCTCTGACCGGCGAGAATATTACACTGATAACGCAATCTGCTCCCCCCGATATTCCCAGACAGGCTTTTCCGGCGGCCGCTGAAGACTGCTATACCAGTACGATTGCGGCCAAACTGGCGATTGCCGGTGAACTGGCTACCCCGCTGGCAAAATTATCGCAGGTTGACAGGCTGTTTATTGAACAATTACTGAGTGAAACGCTCATACGCCGGATTGTGCTGGACCGCGTAAGGGAGTATTTCCGCAGACAGAAAAAGGAAGGCGATCATGCGAGTTGAGGTTATGCAATTTTACGGCCTGACAAATCCGCTGACTCAGGCCGGATACTACGAAACGGATACGCATAAGCAACTGACGAAAGATATCAGAGCCGCCATTCTGGAAGGGAGGCTGATCGCCCTTTGCGGAGTTGTGGGTTGCGGTAAAACCGTGACACTCCGGCGGCTACAGCAAATCTTACGGGAAGAAAACCGCGTCACTGTCGCAAAATCGCTGTCGGTGGAAAAAAGCAGCATAAAGCTGGCCACCCTGATTTCGGCCCTGTTCTACGATCTGGTTCAGGACAAGGCCGTCCAGATCCCGAAACAGGGTGAACGTCGTGAGCGCGAATTGCAGGAACTGGTGAAAAAAGGAAAACGCCCGGTGGCCTTGTTTGTGGATGAAGCACATGACCTTAACGGGCACACACTAATCGGCCTGAAACGCCTGATGGAAGTCGTAGAAGATGGCGGTGGCCGTTTATCGGTGATCCTAGCTGGTCACCCGAAACTGCGCAATGACCTTCGAAGACCCACGATGGAAGAAATCGGATACCGTACGGAGATTTTTACCCTTGACGGCATTGCCGGCAGTCAGCGGGAATATATTCAGTGGCTGCTGGCGACCTGTTCAGAGCAGCAAAATGGTGATGCGCCCATCCTGACGGATGAGGCCGTCGATCTCCTGGCGACGAAATTACGTACGCCATTGCAGGTACAACAGCATATCACCCTTGCCCTGGAGGCGGGTTACCTCACCGGAGAGCGCCCCATTACAGCTGAACTGGTGGACAGCGTACTGTCACGTAAGCTCGACGATCTGGAACCCACTCTCACACGCCACGGCTACCGATTGAAGGACATGGTTGAACAGTTCGATGCCAAACCGGCAGAGATCAGAGCGTTGTTCAGTCACCAGCTGGATCCGACCCGCACAGCTGAATTGCGCGATCGTATCCTGGCTGCAGGTCTGCCTATTTAATACTAACCTGTTTTCCATGGATTCCACACCTGAACCCCCGAAATTTCCGACACCCACTCGCAGCCAGGCATCACTGAGCGAGCAGACCCCACAGGATAACCCTGCAAAGAGTCAGGTCGCGTGATGGCCTTCACATTCCTTACCATCCGGTTCCTGATTTTTCAACCAAGAATCAACCGGTAGCGCTTTTTTGTATCAATTACAATCATCTTCCTTAAAGGTAAAAATCCCACCTGTACCTTTAAGGAAGATGATTGTGAAAGTAAAAGTATGGACGGTTTTATTTATGTCGGCGTATCTGACGGCCTGTGCCGCACCCGGCCCGGAAAAATATCAGACTATCATGGACAGCGTTACGGCGGAAAAAGTCAGCCGGATTATTCGTTCGGATGTCATCCCTGCATCAGGTGAAAATCACGGGGAAGTTATCAGCCGCGTGTCATCTGCTTTTCTCGGTACGCCTTACCAGGCAGATACACTTATTGGCGGGCCCGACACTCCCGAATCGCTTGTGGTGAATTTCAACGGCGTGGACTGCTTTACCCTGGCAGATTACGTCGAGGCCCTGACCCGCAGCCATGACCAGAAATCATTTCTGTATCATCTGGCGAAGGTTCGTTACACCGGAGGGAACGTTGACTATCTCAGTCGCCGGCACTTTTTCTCCGACTGGTTTGCCACTCTACCGCGCAATGCCCGGGACGTCACGCCGGATATCAGCCCTGACTATGTAACAGCGGACAAGCAGCTTAACCGTAAACCGGATGGGGGGGAGTACATCCCGGGTCTGGGCATTCATCCCCGGAGAATAAATTACATTCCCGGAAAAGCCATCAGTCAGCAGGTACTGGACCGTCTGAAAACCGGGGATTATATCGGCGTCTACTCTCCGCTTGAAGGTCTGGACGTTTCGCATGTGGGTATCGTGGTCCGCCATGACGGTCGGGTATGGTTCAGAAATGCCTCCTCGCTGACCACAAACAGAAAAGTGGTGGATTCGCCTTTCCAGGAATACATGCGCGGGAAACCAGGCATCGTCGTACTGCGCGCTGAGTGACCAGCCCATTACCGGAGCTGCTGTATGAAAAGAATCCAGATACAGGAAGGAATAAAGCCTCTTTGCCTGATTGTTCCCCTGCTGTTATCGGCATGCCACACCGCTCCGCTCAGGCCGGGGTCAAATGGCGTGACGACTGCCAGTCATGTGCCGGCAGGCTATATCGACCCGACCAAATCGCTGTTCCCGCTGGGCAATTACCCGCAATCCGTCGATAAATGGCTCCCTCCCGGCCCGGACAGTCACGTTCCTGTTATGGATACCGCTGCACAGCAACGTCACTTTTCTGACCTGAAATCCCGCTATTTTGGTATGGGGGCGGGCGAAAAATCCCCCTGGAACCCTGCCTACATCGCCTCTGTCCTGAGCCAGGGAGCAGAAGCTGCCCGTGATGCCGGCATCAGTAAGTATCTGGGGGAGCAAAGTGTTTCCTGGGGCGAGAACTTCAGGGTCCACCCGGAAAGCTGGAAACAGCAGGTAAGGGACAATGTGACGACCAGCGTCGACAGTGTTTATCACCCCCTGGAGCGGGGGATTGCCGTCAGGGAAACGCTGGTCAGGGGGCTTCCGACCGACGACCCGGCTTATGACGATCCGCGTCAGGCCGGGCAGGGCTACCCCTTTGACAATTTACAGATGTCCTCTGTGCGTCCCGGAGCCCCCGTCTACGTGCTGGCGGCCAGCCGCGACAGGCGCTGGAAATACGTTTTGTCCCCCACTGTCACCGGGTGGGTGCACGGCGAAGATATTGCAGGAGTGGACCAGCAGTTTGTTACTGAATGGCTGACGCTGGCCGGTAAAAACCTCGGTACATTTATTAAGGAACCGGTTTCCGTTCATGAAGGGGGACAGTATTATTTTACGGCACGCCCCGGAACCATTCTGCCATTCAGGAATAGGCAGACCGGTTTTTTTGAGGTTACTGTGCCCGTGCGTAAAAGCGATGGCCGCGCACAAATTCGCCAGGTCAGACTCCGTGAAGATGAGTTTGTCGCAATGCCATGGAAATTGACGCCCGGTAATATGGCTGTACTGATGAAGTCGATGAGTGGCAGGCCCTATGGCTGGGGTAATTATAACTTCTATAATGACTGCTCTGCTGAAATGCGCAGCCTCATGATGCCCTTTGGGATATTTCTTCCCAGAAACTCTGCGGCACAGATACAGTCCGTCACCCGGATTGTCGACCTCAGCCAGGAGGATACCCGCGCACGGCTTCGTTATCTAACGGAGCATGGCAGACCGTTCGCCACGCTTGTATATATTCCGGGGCATATCATGCTGTATACTGGTAATGTATTAATTAACGGACAGAATATACCGATGACATACCAGAATATATGGGGGTTGCGCCCGACAGATTCCGACAGCCGGTATATTATTGGCAGATCCGTCTTTTTACCTCTTCTGGCCTCTTATCCGGAGAACCCGGATCTCGTATCACTGGCTGGCAAGTCACAATTTAAACTGGGTTTTATTGAATAGCAGGTCTGATATGTGCCACAAAATATTCTGAACGTCCCGAGTTAAATAGGCTTTTGACGTAACAGAGGTTTCCAGCGATTTTTCTTGCGCGGCATCAAGTGATCTTCTGTTTGCAGTTAATCTGGGTTTGAGTAAATGGAGTGCAGGTCGAGCATGATAAATGCAGGTTCATTTGCAGGTATTGTGGGTCTGAGACCAACGCTGGTTACAGCTAATGTGGGCTGAAAACCGGGGGTAAATGCAGGTCGACTCGATTTCAAATGCAGGTCACTACACTTAGCGGCCACGAAAGTGGCCAGTAAGAGCGGCGCGCCCTGTGGGCGCTGCAAGCGGACTGTTGTATTTCGTCGCCCTGGGCGGGCTCAAAGCACGGCCAGGGCGACCGTGCATAAAAGAACCGCTCTGAGAAACGGCTAAGTAAAGTGCAATAATTGCACTTTTAGAATAATTAAATGCGAGCCTTATGTAACATCGCTCAGACTTTCAGCAGGGATGTAATCGGGTAGTGCTGTTCTTCGTAAGCGTCGATCCGCAACACCATCACTTTCATATAGTCGAATTCAGGCGTGCCCATTTCCGGCTGAGTGTCAAAAAGCGGTTCTATCGCCTTCAGGGCGTCATGGTAATCTTGTTCAGTTCGGATAGGTTTAATGTTCACAGGTGCTGACTCCGGTTCTGTCGTATTAACGTCGCTCGCATCATATTGTTTATATGTGCCGATGAACTTCACATACACCCAAGCAGTCGCCCGAAAATCAGCGGCATAGAAGCTTTGCAGACAGGGGGCAGATCACACCCTGACGGTAATACCCAGTTCAACACCACAGGCTGCCGCGTAACGCTTCAGCGTTTGCCAGCTGGCTTTCGTCACGTTATTTTCGATGCGATTTATTGCCGGAGGTTTTACCCCCATTCGTTCCGCAACGTCCGCTTTTGTGAGTCCCGCCTGAGTCCGCCATGCCGTGAGCTGCTCCAACAGCGCAAACTCATCTTTTGCCTCTTCGAAAGCAGCAATAGCTTCTGGGGTATCGAGCAACGTCTTCATGACGTCTTCATGACTTATTGCTTTTACTTTAGCCATCAGATAATTCCTCCAGTCGTTGCAACGCAACCACAATTTCTTTGGGCGGCGTCTTCTCAGTTTTCTTAATGAAACAACGTAAAATATAAATTTTCTTCCCCTGCTGGAATACAAACAAGGTGCGGGCAATATCTGTTCCTGACGCCCTGAGTTCAAACAATCCATTTTTGATGGGTCTGCTTAACGGGTAGCGTAATTCATTTCCCCGCTCACTCAACTGAACCAATAGTCTTGCCATTTTACCGCGCAGAACATCCGGTAGCGCTTTCACTTCCTGAGCGGCTTCAGGATGGTATAAAAGTTCGAACATCTGGTTCATCTCCCTTTCGATATGACTAATTATACTCTTAAAAAACATTAACGCAAAAGCTAATGTTAGCCTTTGCGTTAATGTTTTAAGGGTGCAGTCATGGTAAAAAAACACTACAATAGTGCAACTATTGCACTTTTTAAGGTGTTTATGACGGGTTATGAATTGCGTTTATGGCGAAAAGGGATGGGCTGGGATCAGGAACGCGCCGCTGAAGAGTTGGGTAAATGCCTGCGAACGTATAAAGCTTACGAGAAATCACCACATATCGATCGTATCGTCGAACTTGCAACCCGCTCGCTGTCACTAACTTTGCTGCTTCCCGCGCTGTCGGAAAAAAACAGCGCGGAAATCTGTCAGGTTCTCAGCATATTAGACGTCAACTACCTTGGCCGATACGCGTCAACTACTCTGGCCGCCTTTGAGTTATTTCTTAGCTGACTGCTG
>NZ_VRKN01000036.1 GCF_008080435.1 Enterobacter asburiae
ATTCAGCGATCTGCTCAAATGTTATTACCCGATCTCGATGGATGTTATTGGGCGATCTCTATTCATGAAAATACGCACCCCACAATGATTAGTGAAGTATTCCATGAATATTTTGAGGATCTCGTTCTGCCAGTAGATATTCCGTGTTGTGAAATCAGCCGCCTGTTTCTCGACAAACAGCGACGCGATGAAAGCAATTTACGAGGGGTGGCTGTCAGCAAAGCTCTCTTTCTGGCGATGATAATTTACTGTCTTAAAAAGGGCTATCAGGGTATGCATGCTATTGTCAGCCGTGGTATGTACGCAATTTTTCGGCAGGCCAACTGGAAAGTTCAAGTCCTCAGAAAGGGACTATCGGAGAAAGGTGAAACGATCTATTATATTTTCATGCCCGCCAATGAAAATATAATAGAAGAGATCATCAGCAAAGATAAAAAAAACCTCTGGCTTCGGGAAATGCTCCGACAACTGCAGGGATTAACACTGTCAGACATCCAGTAATCTAAGTTCCATGCTTAATTTTACGGCGTGTCTGGCGTTGTTTACGCCGAGTTTTTTCATCACATTGCTCATGTGGAATTTCACCGTCCGTTCGGTTATGACGAGAATGGTTGCAATTTCTCCATACGTTTTCCCCGCATAAACCCACTGCAAAATCTGTTGTTCTCTGGGGGACAGAAAGGCTTTTTTCTTCTGGTCAATGTCGCTGTAGCGACTGAGCATCCTTTGATGCAGAGTTATAAAGAAAGACAGAGTGGTAGCACGGTTGGCTCTGAAATCAAAATCCATTTGCTGATAATTTATCAAAGATAAAACAGCCAGATTATTCATATAGTCGTGGAGCGGAAATGTATGACCCTGAATAATATTATGCCGGGAACTTTCATCAAAAATACGGGGTAGCGTGTAGCCGGATGAAACCATCATTTGATTGTCCCAAGCAAAATCCTCGACGCTACTTAACGCCCGTATAATAACGGGGTCGATAAACTGATATTTTCTTTCAAGATAAAGATCAAACCATTGCGGATTGTTATTAATAATATGCATCTGGGAAGGGTCTTTTTTATTCATAACCGCATAGGCATAGATTGTATGTCCGCCATCCGACACGAATTCATCCAGCTCGTGTTGAATGAATGAGTTGATATTGCTGTCATTATAAAACGAATCCTTCACATTGATAACCATCAGCAGCATTTTAGAGGAGGGAAGTATAGCGTATTTTTGGCTCTGTCGTGTAAACGGAGATGGTAATCGATGTGCCTGTCAATGATGGATTTCTGCCATCTTGTCTTTGATCCGACCTGTCATTTGCAAAAAAATGTTACAAAGTCATTCTGCAGCATGGTTAAAGCAGCTCCGGATTTACCCTGTCGATCTAACAGGGGTCTACGCCTAAACCGCCGAAAATTTCCAGTCTGTGATTTTTTAGTGATCTTTCGGAACCTCGATTACGCCATTAGCAATTTGAGGGGCTGGCGTTGTCATAAGCCGTATGGCAAGCCCGCAAAATTTTGGCGGCTTCCCGCTTACAACCCACATCAGTAACCCTCCAGCATACGGGCCGACTGGCGACGACGGCGTGAGCTTGCCTTCACCGGCCCTTTGTTAATTTCACGGCTGGCAAAGTACGCCAGCGCCAGCGAGATAGCTGAGTCCCCGTGGCGTTTGCCACTGTCCGACTTCGCTTTTGACCTTTGTTCCGGTACGCGGGGAACGCCGTTAACCACCTGAACGGCCCGCAGGTCGTCCAGCGTGTCTTCATCCTTCGGCAAATCAATCAGGTTGCCATCCTCCAGCGCCGCCTTAACCGGTGGCATATGCTCGCGGTACCAGCTCTCGGTGGGCATGACCTGTTTCACCCGGCTGGAGCCGTAGCGCTGCATGGCGTATTCGGCGAGGTAAGACCCGTTACCACGGGCATCAAGTGCCGCGCCCATCAGGTTTGGCAGGCCGTCCATCAGGTACCAGGTGATTTGTTCCTGCTGCAGCTCCATCACGAACGGTACGCGGCGTACCAGGTTCTTCTCCTGCAGCAGCGGATAGTCCACCGACAGGTCACCGCTGCGGCCAAAGTCACGCCCTAAAAACGAGCGGGCATCAGCGGGGAGCGCCTCCAGCAGCGGCTTCAGATTCTCATCCAGCCAGTCCTGCGTTTCACTGAAGCGCTCAGCGTCGGGCTTCAGCTCGTAGCCCTCCGGGCACGTCAGGCGCAGCACCGGCGTATCAGGTGACATGCGGGACTCAATCAGGGCGCGGGACAGCCAGGCACCACCGCCGTTGGCCGGGATACAGTCAAGCTCTTCGGACGCGCCGGTACCGTAGAACTTGTACACCGACGCCATCCACGCCTGTTCAGCGTCCTGCGTCCATTCCTTCCCGGTTCGCATGCAGACACGGTGAAACAAACCCTGCGCAACGGCTTCTTTGAAGGCAATTCGCTGTACGCTGCCCCCCTGACGCCCGGCACGGATATCGCCAATAAGCGTATTGAACGGATTGTCGTCACCGTCATGGGTGGAGATAACGCGCACCTTACCGCCCCAGATAAGCATCGCCAGCGCTGCTTTCAGCAGTTCGTCCAGTTGCTCATGGAACGCGGCCTCATCAATCACGATGATGCCCTGACGGCCACGCAGGTTAGACGGGCGGCTGGAGAGCGCGACAACGCGGAAGCCGGAGTCGGGAAACTTGATGGTGTAGGTCTTGATATGCTTGTCGTCTTCGTCCTCTTCCCAGAAACCTTCTTCAATCTCGCTGGCGGCGTAGTTGAAGGCCCGCGCCCACATGGCACAGGCCTGGATATACTCGACGGTCATGTCCTGGTTATAGGCAATGTAATAAACATTCATGCCACCCGCAGGTGCTGAAGAGGCAGCGGTCAGCACGTTATCGGACGCCTCTGCCCAGGTAATACCGGTTCGGCGGCTCTTCTCAATAACTTTGAGTGGGGACGTATCAGCTACCCAGCGCTGCTGGTAAGGCATTAGAACGGCTGGGATATCCAGCGCCGAGGTATCAGGCAATACAGGTGCCAGTGTGGTCATGATGCAATCCCCAGAATTTCGCGCTTCAGCGCCTGCACGGCATCGGTTGACAGACCACCCTTGCGGGCAATCTTCTCAGCGTTGCTGGCTACCTGCCGGGCGCGGTCACGGACTTCGCTCTGGAACTTCTTCAGGTTGACGGAGGCGCGGGACAGCGTGGCCACGTTTTTAGCGACCTTGGACAGCAGCGCCACGCGCTCCTGCGGATCGACTTCACCTTCATCGGCTTCCTGCAACTGGACGATGCTCTCGAACAGCTCGGTCTGGATCAGGGCGATGACGGCCTCCGAACGCGCATCCTGATCGTCAGCCGCACCTTCGGTCAGCATACGGGCCGCTTCGGTGGCCGCACGAATGGCACCATAGCGGCGCTCAATCTTCTGGCCATAGCGATGGATAGCCGATTTGCTGATGACGTAACCCTGCTCACGCAGCAGGGACTCCAGCTCTGAGTAGCCGCTGAAGCCAGATTCATTCAGCGCCCGCTCAAGCCAGCGCCGCACGTTTTCCGGCAGCTTATCTATCGTGCTGCGTCTGGCCATCATTCACTCCAGTACTTTTCCGGGCGGGCAATGCCGGGGCCGCATTCAACGGTATATTCCACCAGGTCAACGCCGAGGCGGGTCAGGTCGGCAAACCAGTCACCGGAAGGCTTCTTCTCCAGATCAACCATCTTGCGGTCAGCCAGGTAGTCCAGTTCCCGACGCAGCTCAAGATGGGTGGTGTCCGGGTAGATCGCGCGGGATACGTCCAGCAACAGCGTCTCGCTGGCGGTATACGGGCGGGTTTTGTTCAGAGCAACCAGCAGACTCCAGCGCAGGGATTCCCGGCGCACGCGGGCGATATCAACCATTGTGACCTCCTGTATGACGGTACTGTTGTACCACTTCCAGTTTGTTGTAGAGTGCGTCCAGCTTGGCCTCAATGACCGTCTGACCGCGGATATAGTCCTCACGACGGACATACTGAACCGGTAATTCAGCCTGAAAACGCAGGAATTCTTTTTCCAGCTCGCTCCAGCTGGAGGTGGAGTTCTGCAGCGCCTGCTCCAGTGAAGTGAACCGCGCCGCCTGACGATCCTCCGCTTTACTGAACAGCCATTTGGCCATCCCCCCGATAAAGCTCATGAAGGTGATGAGAAAACCCACCACCGTCCAGAATTCAACCTGCAACGTCATTTTTCTAATCCTTCTCGTTCGTCCAGCAGCCCGTTTATCTGGCTGCGCCAGACGCGGCACTGCCTGGCGTTGTCGATGATGTTGGCGAGGACGTCACGCTGGGAGACGCCTGAGTTGCGTAGCCCGGCGTCAGCGGCTTCAGGTTGCCCGGACGCTGTGCCAGCACCGGGGATAGCGGTGGTAGCGCTGCCTGCATGACCCGGTGAGCCTCAAAACGCCGGAAGAGCAGCGGATGGCGAAGATGCTGGCTGAAGAAGCCCGACGCCAGCAGCATCCGGAGGCCGTCCCGCATTTGCCTGGTGCCCCGGAACGCCCTGATGCCCTGCAACAGGCGGAGCGTGCTGAATACTGTGCACTGCAGCGTGAGGTTGAACAGTCCCGGCAGCAGGAACAGGCCGGGCTGAGTCAGGTCATACAGCAGGATCGTCAACAGGCGCGGCAGCGGGAAAGCGTGACCGATTAGCTTCACCGGGTTGAGCGCGAGATAGTGAAAGAGAAGGAAATTGGTGAGTAACCGGCATCTGTCGCGCAATATCAATGCCGCCAGTGTAGTTCCTGTGGAATACTTCTCCTATCAGTCACTCCAGCTACCAACACACTATTCGAGTCAGCCCATGAATGATGACAAAACCCGTCCGCTCCTGAGCCTGAAGCGTAAAGCCCCGCCAGCAGACACGTTCGCGAGGCGGGGGCAGACATCACGGGCTCCCGACGAAAAACGGTGGTGGTGAGCACCGGGCCAAAACGCAATAAAAAGCCGCTGCCGGATGACAGACCTCCCGCCTCCCGGATGCCTCAGCCGGGAGGCGGGCAACCCAAAAAGACAAAGAAAAAAAAGCAGCCCGCGCCCCACCCAAAAAGGCGGTGGAGGTGAACGAAAACTCACGTTAAGCAATGTTTTCTTCCTCTGACGCCTCTTTTAATGGCCGCAAATGTCCTTTTGTCACCAGTTCTGCCAGTGTGAAGGAATAATGGCCGAGCATATTGATATGCCCGTGGCAAAGCGGTGAGAGTCGTGCAATATCTTCATCATTCAGGGTCTCCCCTGTGCCCGGAGATGATCCAGGGCTGCCTGCATATAAATAGTGTTCCATAGCACGACGGCATTAGTGACTAACCCCAGTGCGCCCAGTTGATCTTCCTGACCGTCGGTATATCGCTTTCTTATCTCACCTTTCTGACCGTGACAAATAGCTCTGGCAACGGCATGGCGGCTTTCTCCCCGGTTTAGTTGGGTCAGAATGCGCCGACGATAATCTTCATCATCAATATAATTAAGCAGATACAGCGTTTTGTTGATGCGTCCCACATCAATGATTGCCTGAGCCAGTCCGGAAGGGCGCTCACTCTTCAGTAACGAGCGAACCAGCACCGAAGCCTGGACCTTACCCAGCTTCAGGGGTGCCTGCAGCCCGGATCATTTCGTCCCACTGAAGGACTATTTTTTGGGGATCTGACAGCCCTCTGGCAATATCATTCAGCACCCCATAATCAGCGTCATTGTCCATGCGCCAGAAAACCGAAGCACCGGCATCAGCCAGAAAAGACCAAAGACAAGATCGCTGGCCCCTACGGTATCGGTCATAATTTCGGTAGGATTCAGCCCGGTTTCCTGTTCCAGAAGACCTTCAAGCACAAAAAATTGAGTCCCTCAGCGTCCCCGGTATAACAATCCCATTAAAGCCGGAGTACTGAGCGGACATAAAGTTGTACCAGGTGGTCCCCCTGCTATGACCAAAGTATTTGCGGTTCGGTCCGGCATTGATTGTTCTGACTGGCATAACAAAGCGCATTCCGTCTGCAGAGGCCACTCCGCCACCACCCCAGACCTGTGCCAGTGGCAGCGTTGCCTGAAAAACAACCAGCCTGGCATTCGCACTGGTGATAGTTTCAGCCCGCAGGTAGTTGCTTTTGTCCAGCTCAGCCGGTGTCGGGTCAGGGCAGGACATTTGACCTTATCAGGGGTTCCAGACCGATATTGCAGGCCTCAGCCATCAATACGACGCTGATACTGACGGGCAGATCGTTAACTCTGGCGAGTGGAGAAATTGTCAGCCTGGCTTTGGGCCGGAAATATCCAGCTGGACCGCTTCGTTTTCGCCAAGGCGTGCGGCAACCTGCCTGTAACGGGAGTCCAGCTGAAGACCCAGCGATTTTATTGCGTCCTGTGGATTCGTCGGGTGCCCCAGAGAACGATAAACTTTAATCCGGTTTGCCTGCCAGTCTGCGACCTGTAGTAATTTTTCGCGGGGATCTCCCCACCGGTTACTGCCGGTAACGTAGACATCCCGCCGTCTCAAGCTGTCCTGCAGTTTACTGATTCATATGATACGCAAAGGACAATATCAACATCCGCAAAGTGATGGGTTATCATCCACAGAACATCCAGGAAGAAAAGCAGGGTTAATGGCGCTTATGAAAGAGTATTGTTGCGATAAATGGGTTATTGCCATAAATGAATAATGAATACCAGGACAGTCCCGGCACTCAATACACCCATGCATTTCCCGATGTCAATTGCTCTATTAGCATCGGCAGTTGGAAGGTGGATCTATGAACACCAGAGGGGTCTGCCTGCCCGTTGAAGCCGTTGTGCATATCAGTAATACCGGCAATCAGCCATGCTATCCGCTCATAAGGGCTCAGGTTGGGAATTGAATAGTTACAACATACAGATTAAGCAATATTTTCATCACCTGAAGCCACAGCACATTAATGAAACACTGAGCCCCTGCCAGCCTCAAACCCAGACATCAAGCATGTACAAGCGCACTTTCGTTGCTGATGAGCGGTATTGTACCGGGCCGAAGGCCCGGTTAATAAAATTGGATTTTATTTGTATGATGTAACTACAGCGCAGGGTGTCGCCTAAAGTCCGGGGTACACATTCACATTCGTAATGTGTCCGCTAACGCAGAGATACACCATAACGGCGGTTTAAGCCTTGTCGTGGCCATTCCGATGTAGTCCTGGACCTCTTTGTCCGGCAGGGAAGAGGGGGGGCCGGAAACAATTAAATCATTGGCTGACTACCCCGGGTCGCGGAACCATTGATATTTTTACGCTTTCATTTGTTAAGAACATGATAAGTATCCGGGTTCACAAACCTCTGGTTGGTTTATGTTTTGTTGAAATGACTGTGGCTGTTAAAATTACGTTGCTTCAATAAAGATGAAAAAGGATTGAATAATATTTAACAATTAAAACAATAGGTTATACATTTTAGTTTCATTTGTTAATTAGTTATGGCGATCATTTCATTAACCTCGATAGGTTGTGACTATCTATATGCGGCAACTGATCGATAATACCCATTTCAAAAACAATGACTTTATAATTAAGGTTTGTTCAGGGAAGCACAGTGGAGAAAAATATACCAACGGGTAGGTATATGCAGGACTTCTCTGGACTGATTGATATTCATCATTATGGTTACGATATGCTAACTTTCAATTTCAATAATACAGATATGAGCATTGCTGTAGCCTCTCTCTCGGGAGCGCTAGTCAGCGTTTTTGCACAGCAACGTTCTGGTCGCTATCATAAAATAACGGCTTTTTTTGTCTCTTTTACAATGGGAATAGTCGGTGCAGATGCAACACTGGAAATACTCGGAATATTTGCACCAGGGGTCTTCAGCGGTGAACGTGCAGTGGGGGCTTTTTTTTGTAGCGCACTTATAATTACCGTGATTATTAATATCATGCGGTTGATAGATTATAACATGAAAAAAAACACAGGAAAGCACGAGGAATGAATAGATAATGTCGGTGGTGCATTACCCCCCCCTATTCATGACAGACCCGCTTTGGTAATGATTAGGTAAAAAATGCTATGTGACGACAGCTGAATTATGCCTGGGAATCATTTAAGTAATACGATAAGCCGGAAGGGAACGATGGGGTGCCGTGTCAGGATGTATCTCATGCTTAACAGGTTATGAACCATATTATTTCGCGTTCCACACCTGGCGGAAATTTATTTACCCCGGGCTTTGATGTATACATCGATGCAGATATTTTACTAAGGAAAATAAAAAATGAGTTGTCCTACAGAAATTAGCTACTCATATCAATGGGCGGGATACGAAACAGCTTATTGCACTGATCAGTTTGATTTTTCTGGTTCTTTACTGATGAGACTGGTTTTTTTGAATAAATCTGGCGGAACCCTTTCATTGTCAACACCACAAGTATGGACTACAACCTCTCTGCCACCTGAACCGGCAGAAGAAACAGAACGTCCGGCTTTCCAGTTGATGAATACTCCTCAGGAAGTACATCCTGGAGAAAAATTTGTGATTGAAGGGATAGTTGATCTGTCTTTGGTCAAAACTGGCAATAAATATCTCGCATTCAGGCCTCAAACGCCTGATGGTAGTTGGTTTGATGATGTTGGAGCAAGAGCTCCTGTTGTATCAGCTTCATTTATCTGTCTGCCGGAAAAAGAAACAACGAAAATTATCACGAGTGGAATTGTGTGAAGTGGGCAATTAATATATAAGGTGGAACTCAGTGAGTTTTAAAATCATGATTGTAAATATCAAAGATGTCTTTTTTTGTTTTTCACGTAGCTCAATTGTGCCTTGCTCGGTGCTTAAAGGCATATAGAATAACCCGCAGCAGTTATTATTTTCATGGTTTTACTCATAAATGGCAGGTATATTTTCTCGTCATTTATGATGGTTACCACATGGTCACGCATAATGCAGCTATTTTATTATTTAGGGTGCGTCGTTTTCTATCAAAAAAACTGAGAATGCCATGGATATTATAAACAGAAACGCAGAGAAGAAAACCGGTGAAAAAGGCTTGGCACTGATTAAGCATTTTGAGGGGCTGCGCCTGCGGGCGTATCAGTGCTCGGCAGACGTCTGGACCATCGGCTACGGCCACACGGCCGGCGTCAGGCCCGGGGATGTGATAACCCCGGAACAGGCCGATGCGTTTCTGCGTGAGGATGTGGCGGATGCTGAACGCGCCGTGGGCCGTTTTGTCCGCGTTCCGCTCACGCAGTGTCAGTTCGATGCGCTTGTTTCCTTTACGTTTAATCTCGGTTCCGGAAACTTGCGTACCTCCACGCTGCTGAGATTGCTGAACGCCGGCGATTACCCGGGGGCCGCAGGCCAGCTGCTGCGCTGGGTTAACGCCGGCGGGAAACGGCTCCCCGGACTGGTACGGCGAAGGGAGGCGGAGAAAAATTTATTCCAGGGTGTAGATATTATTAACAACTCAGATCTATGCACAGACAGAATATAAATAGTTATCTTTCCTTCTGGTTTATTTTTATATCGGGCTGGTCTATATGAAATCAGCATTCCTTTTCCTTAAAAACACAAGGAAAACCACCATGAAGAAATCAACTCAATTCTTACCCCCACCTAATCTCCCACAGATGACTGAGTATTACACAATTAGTAAAAATGATATTGACGTTGGAGGTGGCGTATTTGTGAGAATAAGACCTTACGAAAACACGCGCGAAGGTGATTTCATCAATGTTATGTGGGATGGTATCAGCACCAGGGAAATTTTGATTAAAGATCCGTCCGTTGATTTTCCTGTTGTTTTTGTTATTACCTCAGACCTGGAACTTGGTAAACATGAAATTTTGTACTCTGTACAGGACAAAGCAGGTAACACTCTCAGCTCCGAAATTGTGAACTTAAATATTATTGAGGGCATGCCTGATGTGATTTATGCACCCCCGGTATTTATCGATGCTAGTAACGGTGTTATCACTCAGCAAAGTATTGAAATGAATAATGGTACTAACATAATGGTTTACCCTTATTCAAATATCGCAATTAATGACATGGTCACTTTATTCTGGACCGGGTTTGATGAAAATAGTGAGTCAGTAAAGAGTTATGTCGAAACCATGAAGGTAACGACTGGTAATATAAATACTGGCCTTCTCTACCATATAAGCATAGATAATTTTACTAACCTGTATGGTGGCGAGTGTTCTGCTTTTTACCAGGTAAGTAACAATTTGAGTATTCTTGGTATTTCAGATGATGGTAATCCCCCCATTCTTAACGGAGGTGACAAGTAGAATCAGGTCATGCGTTGAATATGTTGCATCGGTGTATAACC
>NZ_VRKN01000003.1 GCF_008080435.1 Enterobacter asburiae
CTGAAGGAGCACGCCTGGAAAGTGTGTATACGGCAACGTATCGGGGGTTCGAATCCCCCCCTCACCGCCATATTTGAAAAAGAGCTCGCATGAAAATGCGGGCTTTTTTTTCGCATGTTGCACACCTCTGGGGGGATGAGAATCCCCGACCGGGGTTCGACAACTGGCGACAGCCAGTTGGACAGACTGGGAGCGAAGCGAACAGGCTGCCCGCAGGGCGAGCGAAGCGAGTCAATCCCCCCCTCACCGCCATATTTGAAAAAGAGCTCGCATGAAAATGCGGGCTTTTTTTTCGCATGTTGCACACCTCTGGGGGATGAGAATCCCCGACCGGGGTTCGACAACTGGCGACAGCCAGTTGGACAGACTGAGAGCGTAGCGAACAGGCTGCCCGCAGGGCGAGCGAAGCGAGTCAATCCCCCCCGGTACGGACTCAGCCGCCTCACTAAAAAAAACCCGAACTAATGCACGGGCTTTTTTTATTCTATTCCTTAGCTATTCAACTTTGCTGCCGGCTGCTTTCTTTCAAGCGATGAAACCTGCTCAGGCTGAACACCATCTTCATCCTTACGCCCATCAAGCCAGTAATCCGCATTTTTAATCCCCAGCCGAATCGGATCGAACTGTGGGTCCAGCCCTTGCGCATTCTGGATTTCATAATCCTTAAGGCTGGCAAACGCTTTTTTATGCAACAGAACAATGGCAATAATGTTGAGCCATGCCATCAGTCCTACCCCGATATCCCCCAGCCCCCATGCCAGATCCGCGGTGCGAACCGTGCCATATACCGTGGAGGCCATCAGACATAGCTTGAGCAGAAAGGTCAGCCATGGACGGTGAATTTTACGGTTAATGAAGGCGATATTGGTTTCGGCAATATAGTAGTAGGCAATAATGGTTGTGAAAGCAAAGAAGAACAGCGCAATGGCAACAAAGTAATTACCAAAGCCCGGCATCATACTTTCCATCGCCGTCTGCACATAGCCAGGACCCGCGGCCACGCCTGCAATCCCAGTATAGAGCGCTGCGCCGTCGACGCCCTGGACGTTATACAGCCCGGTGATCAGCAGCATAAACCCGGTCGCGGAGCAGACAAACAGCGTGTCGATGTAGACCGAGAACGCCTGAACCAGCCCCTGCTTCACCGGATGGCTTACTGCCGCTGCAGATGATGCATGCGGCCCGGTTCCCTGGGCGGCCTCGTTGGAATAGACTCCGCGCTTAACGCCCCACATGATGGCCTGACCCAGAATGGCACCGAAACCTGCTTCAAGGCCGAACGCACTTTTCCAGATCAGCAGAATAACCGAAGGGAGCTGGTTAATATTAATGGCGATAATCACACAGGCGACAATAATATAGCCCAGCGCCATAAATGGAACGACCATACTGCTAAAGCTAGCGATCCTTTTCACACCGCCGAAAATAATAAAGCTCAACAGCACAGCAAGTAATGCCGCCGTAACGTTCGGGCTCAGACCAAAAGCAATATCCAGGCTTGCCCCAATCGAGTTTGCCTGCACGCCCGGAAGTAATAATCCGCAGGAGAAAATAGTCACAATAGCAAATAGCCATGCGTACCACTTAACGCCTAAACCTTTTTCAATATAAAAGGCAGGACCACCGCGATATTCGCCGTTAATTTTTTCTTTATAAACTTGTCCCAGGGTGGATTCGACAAATGCGGAGCTGGCACCTAAAAAAGCGACTATCCACATCCAGAAAAGCGCGCCCGGACCGCCAAAGGTAATTGCCGTGGCCACACCGGCGATATTCCCTGTCCCCACGCGGCCTGCCAGCGTCATCGTCAGCGCCTGAAACGACGATACGCCTGCATCGGTAGGACGCCCCTGGAACATCAGGGTAATCATATGTTTGATATGGCGTAATTGCAGGAAGCGACTACGCAGCGAGAAATAAAGGCCGACACCCAGACATAAAAATATTAACGCAGGGCTCCAGATTACACCATTAATAGCACCAACCAGTTCGTTCATGTATGACCCTCAGCGTGATGTTTCAGGGAAAAGGTTCCCCTGTTGTGTTTCTTCTTAGAATTTTGTTCGAACAAGTACGAAACATAGATAACTCACTTGAAGACACCAACTTAATTTTTACTTCGTAGTAATGTTCTGTGACAACATTCACGTTTAATTTTTAACTAACAATTAGCGCGCTCATTATATTCACAGGTATTTTGTGGGTATTATCACTTCATATCACACTTCTGCAAAAAATAATAAAAACAACCACCCACTTAATAATCGACATTATTGATTCAGCAATACGGTGCTTAAATAAGGGAAGTTTTAGCGGAGTATAAACGACGCTTCCCGGCATTACGCCGGGAAGAAATTACAGGAAAGAGGCAAAACGATAATGCTTTACCTTTAGTCGGAATAGACCTGCAGCGTGCGCTGGCAGAGCGCCGAACGCACGCAGTCATCTTTGGTGAAGCGTACCACCCCAATCATCTCATCTTCCTCAAAACGTGACATGGCGTCGCTCAGCCCGGATTTCACGCCGGATGGCAGGTCACACTGGGTAATATCGCCGTTAACGATAACCGTCACGTTCTCCCCGAGGCGCGTTAAAAACATCTTCATTTGCGCAGCGGTCACGTTCTGAGCCTCGTCAAGAATGACGACCGCATTTTCAAATGTACGTCCGCGCATATAGGCGAACGGCGCGATTTCCACCTTACCAATCTCTGGTCGCAGGCAGTACTGCATGAAGGATGCACCCAGTCGCTTCACCAGCACGTCATAGACGGGCCTGAAGTACGGGGCAAACTTCTCCGAAATATCTCCGGGCAAGAAGCCGAGATCTTCATCAGCTTGCAGTACCGGACGGGTAACAATAATTCTCTCCACGTCCTTATGGATCAATGCTTCCGCCGCTTTGGCTGCACTAATCCAGGTTTTCCCGCATCCGGCTTCGCCGGTTGCAAAGATGAGCTGTTTACTCTCGATAGCATTCAGGTAGTGCGCCTGAGCTTCATTGCGCGCCACAATTGGAGAATTATCACGGCTGTCTCGGGCCATGCCAATTGCTTCTACGCCACTCATCTGCACAAGCGAGGTGACCGATTCTTCTTCACGCTGTTTATGGCTACGTGAATCCCGTCTCAGCACACGTTTTGCTTCGCGACGAGCTTTGATCACTGCTTTTTGTCTTCCCATGGATAGCACCTTGAGTTGTTGGTATTCATCACACGCGCCAGCTTCGGCACGATTATGCGCACGAACATCAGAGGGTTGGCTTCCTTGTAAGCCATTGCTTGCTTTATCGGATGACGATACGGAACAGCTACGCGCACTGTTCTGCACGTCGGTCGAATCAGATTCTTGAGGGAGGGGGGAGAATTTAGTGGTGAGGAAATCGCTGCCGGAGTCTGAGCCTCCGCGCCGGGTACTGCGGTTGTTATGTTTACCTTGTCCAGTATAGGACGCAACCATTCGCGATCTCCATAGTGATTCAGCATCACTGCCGGGAACTACCGCTGTCTTATCTTAAGTACATCAGGAGTTATCATAAATGCAACATTTATTTTACCTGTATGCAACCTTTAAGACTGTCCCTGCAGGTGGAATCAGTCTCATATAGAAATATTACAGAAATATAACAGGAGGATAGTCATATGAAAAAATAATGTCCCCGCGAACTGTCGCAGGGACAATTATCAGGCTTCAATAAGACCTTGAGCGAGGTATGCGTTCCGATCACGCACGCCCGGCAGGGCAAAGAAATAGCCGCCGCCGATAGGTTTAATGTACTCTTCCAGCGCTTCGCCGTTGAGCCGCTTCTGTACAGTCAGGAAGCCCTTTTCCAGATCGTGCTGATAGCAGACGAACAGCAGCCCCATATCAAGCTGGCCTGAGTTGGTCACGCCGAGCGAGTAGCTATAGCCCCGACGCATCATCAGGCTGGACTGCGTTTCTTTAGTGCGCGGATTGGCCAGACGAATGTGGCTATCCAGCGCGATGGTATCGCCATTGGGATCGCTGGCGTAGTCAGGCACATCATGCTCGTTCTTCATACCGAGCGGTGCCCCGCTTTGCTTATCCCGACCAAAGATCGTCTGCTGCTCTTTCAGCGGCGTGCGGTCCCAGAATTCCACGTGGAACTGAATAATCCGCACCGCCTGATAGCTGCCGCCCACCGCCCATGCCGGTTCGCCCTGATCGGCAGTGACCCACACCACCTCCTTCATAAGCGCACCATCGTGGCTGTCCGGGTTGGCCGTTCCGTCCTTAAAGCCCAGCAGGTTGACCGGGGTCTCTTTCCCTTTGCTGCGGGCGGCGTGGTCCGAGATAAACCCTTCCCGCTTCCAGCGCACGCTCAGCAGATCCGGTGTGTGCTTGATAATATCGCGCAGGGCGTGGATCACCGTGTCCTGGGTATTGGCACAAATTTGCAGGAGCAGGTCGCCGTGGCAGAGGGCCGCGTCCAGGGAGTCATTCGGGAAACGCGTCATTTTCTGCAGCGCTTTCGGCTTCTGTTTTGCCAGCCCATAGCGCGCATCAAACAGCGACTCACCCAGCGAAACGGTAATAGTCAGGTTATCCGGGGCGATAAACGGCCCCAGAATGCCGGAGTCCATTGGCGGCAGGCGCGGGTTCGGCGTATCGGGCGCCGGTCCGCCCGAGGTGAGAAACGCGATGCGCGTCGTCAGCAGGCGGAACAGGCGTTCCAGATCGGCTTTATCGCTGGCCAGCGAATCAAAGGCCACCAGCATCATGGACGCCTGCTGCGGCGTCAGGATGCCCGCCTGATGCTCGCCATAAAACGGCTGCGTCTCCATGCGGGCATTGGGTGACAGCGTGCCGGGCGCGCTTTGCGGTTTCGCCGCATGTGCTACCGGACATCCGCCAGCCAGCGCAAGGGCGCCTCCCAGCGCCCCTACCCCTTTTAACAATCGACGACGTGAAGGCTCAACCACATCGTTCTCGTTATGTTTATTCATCGTGCTTAGTCCAGACCCAGTACGCCACGCAGCAGAGAGAGATCTTCCGCCAGGGCGGTAATCGGGCCTTTCAGCGCATTACGGTCGGCATCAGTCAGCTTGTCGTAGGTTTCAAACCCGTCTTTGGTACGGTACTTCGCCAGAATGGTGTCGACTTTTTTGAAGTTGGCATCCACTTTGGCCAGCAGTTCACTGTTCTCTTTCTGCAGTTGAGGACGCAGCAGCTCGACAATTTTCTGCGCACCGTCGACGTTGGCCTGGAAGTCCCACAGATCGGTATGGCTGTAACGATCTTCTTCGCCGCTGATTTTGCTGGCGGCCACTTCTTCAATCAGACCGGCCGCGCCGCCCACCACTTTTGACGGCGGGAAGGCCAGCTCGCTGATGCGCTTTTGCAGCTCCAGCACATCGCCGTTCAACTGCTCAGCGTATTTCTCCATCCCTTTGGTGGAGTTGTCGCCAAACAGGGCTTTCTCCAGACGGTGGAAACCGGTGAATTTCGGATCGGCGGCTTTCTGCTCGAAATCATCTTCGCGGGCATCAATGCTGCCATCAAGGTCAGAGAACAGCTCGGCAATCGGTTCGATACGCTCGTAGTGCTGACGGGTTGGCGCATAGAGGGATTTCGCTTTTTCGATGTCACCGGCTTTCACTGCATCGGTAAAGGCTTTGGTTGCCGTCGCCAGGTCCGCCGTCTCTTTCGTGACATAGGCTTTATACGCGGTAATCGCGTCACCCAGGCTCAGCACCGCAGCGCCTTTCGCCGCATCAGCCGTCGCTTCACCTTTGACGATCAGCTTCCCTTTAGGGTTGGTCAGCAGACCACAGGTCATCTCATACTCACCCGGCTGCAGGTTGGCGGTCATCTTCTGGCTGAAGCCAGGGGCGATATTTTCGCGCTCCTCCACCACCAGAACCCCTTTCAGGATCTCCCATTCCAGCGCCTTCTGGCTGTGGTTCTGAATAATGAACTGGGTTTTGCCGCTGTTCACCGTGAGGGTCATCGGCTCACACTGCTTATCATTGACGGTGACTTTAACCTGAGGAACATCCGCGCCCCAGGCGGAGAATGCAGAAGCGAACAGCGCGGCAATGCCTGCGCATAACGCACTACGACGGAACTGAATTGCCATGACTCTTCCCTTTAAAAGTATGTTGTAACTAAAGCAAACATTATGGCGTAACGCGCGACGCCTGCGTGCCGGTACGCGGCGGCATAGCGAACAGCACCAGCGCCGGAACCAGATAAATAAAGTACATCGCCACTTCACTGACGCTTGGCGTTTCCTGATAGCCGAAGATGCCTTCGAGCAGGGTGCCGGTCAGTGAATGGGTGGAGAGCACGTTGCTGAGGTCGAACGCGACGTCCTGGAAATGGTTCCACAGGCCAGCTTCATGGAAGGCGCGGATCGCCCCTGCCGCCAGCCCTGCCGCCACCAGCAGAATAAACAGGCTGGTCCACTTGAAGAACGCGCCCAGGTTCAGGCGAATACCGCCCCAGTAGAGCAGGAAACCGAGCACCACGGCTGTAGCAAGACCCAGCATCGCACCCAGCGGTGGCCAGATCCCGACATCCTGCTGAAACGCCGCCAGCAGGAAGAAAACAGACTCCAGGCCTTCACGCGCGACGGCGAAAAAGACCATCATAATGAGCGCCCAGCCGTGGTTATTGCCCTTTTGCAGCGCATTATCCACCGCCTGCTCCAGCTGCACCTTCACGTTTCGGGAGACTTTACGCATCCAGAACACCATCCAGGTGAGGATTACCACCGCAATCACGGCGACGATCCCCTCAAACAGCTCCTGCTCTTTCTGCGGGAACTCCCCGGTGGTTTCGTTGATGAGGATACCGAGACCCAGACAGAGTGCCGCAGCAAGGAATACCCCGACCCACATGACGGCAATCCAGCGCCCGCGCTGGGTTCGCTTCAGATAACTGGCGATGAGGCTCACGATGAGGGCAGCTTCGAGCCCTTCACGTAACATAATGAGAAATGGAACAAACATGCCGACACCTTAAATGTTTATCGCGGTCAACTGATGCAAAGAAAGGTAAATTCTTGTGATAGTGATTATCATTACGGAGAAAAGAAACACAAGCGAAATGTGTGGTGTTTTGATGACGAGTTGTAAACGCCGAGCCTGGTAATAGTTACATACGTAACGTTTAAGTTTATAAGTTATAACGAAAATGCCCATTTACGCTGATTCAGGGCTGTGGCTAAATATCCGCCTCAAACACCTGGTGAAAATTAATTATGTTTAAGATTGTCCATTTCCTGCTGGCGCTGGTGATTATTCTTGCGCTTGCCTGGCTGGTGAGTTTTGACCGCCGAAAAATTCGCATTCGTTTTGTTTTACAGCTGATTGTCATTGAAATTGCCCTGGCGTTCTTTTTCCTGCACGCCGAAAGCGGGTTATTCCTGATTAAATACGTTTCGGGATTTTTTGAGTCACTGCTTAAATTTGCCGGCGAAGGCACCAATTTCGTCTTTGGCGGTATGGGGGAAAAAGGGCTGGCGTTCATTTTCCTCGGCGTGCTTTGCCCGATTATTTTTATTTCCGCACTGATTGGTATTCTTCAGCACTGGCGGATCCTGCCGATTTTTATTCGAGTAATCGGTACGCTGCTGTCAAAACTGAACGGTATGGGCAAGCTGGAATCCTTTAACGCGGTGAGTTCGCTGATCCTCGGCCAGTCGGAAAACTTCATTGCCTACAAGGGTGTACTGGGGGATCTCTCCTCGCGTCGTCTGTTCACCATGGCGGCCACGGCCATGTCGACGGTCTCCCTGTCGATTGTCGGCGCCTATATGACCATGCTCGACGCCAAATTTGTCGTCGCGGCGCTGATTCTGAACATGTTCAGCACCTTTATTATTCTCTCCGTCATCAACCCGGCACGCCCTGAAGCGGAGCCGGATATCCGGCTTGAAAAACTGCATGAATCGCAGAGCTTCTTTGAAATGCTCGGCGAGTATATTCTGGCCGGCTTTAAAGTAGCGATGATTATTCTGGCAATGCTGATTGGCTTTATCGCCCTTATTAGCGCCGTTAACGCCCTCTTCTCCAGCGTATTTGGCATGAGCTTCCAGCAGATCCTGGGCTATGTATTTTATCCCCTGGCGTGGCTGGTGGGTATTCCGCTGAGTGATGCCTTAAACGCGGGCAGTATTATGGCGACCAAGCTGGTGGCGAATGAATTTGTGGCGATGATTGAGCTGCAAAAAATGGCTCATCAGATGTCCCCGCGCGGGCTGGGCATTTTGTCCGTCTTCCTGGTGTCGTTTGCGAACTTCGCGTCCATCGGCATTGTGGCCGGGGCGATTAAGGGCCTGAACGAGCAGCAGGGGAACGTGGTGTCGCGGTTTGGTTTGCGTCTGGTGTACGGCGCGACGCTGGTGAGCCTGCTGTCGGCGAGCTTTGCGGGGCTGGTACTCTGATGCAATGCCGGGTGGCGCTGCGCTTACCCGGCCTACAAAACAACAACGGCGGGTTATCCCGCCGTTTTTACTAAAACTGCACGCACACCGGCTGATCGACGCGCATCACTGACTCCTGCGCGAAGCGAGACTTATAAATCCCGCGTAACGCTTCGATGTTCTTCTCGCTCTGCGCATCTTTACCGTGGATCAGCATCAATGCCTTGCTCGGCTCACGCGCCACTTTCCCGTCGTTCCCCAGCCACTGCCCGCGCGCGTCAAATACCGTTAAGCCATCGCGAAAACGCGGCGTCACGTCCTGGTCAACAAACTGCTGCCACTCGTTGGGGGTAATCTGCGCCCCGGCAGGTCGATTTAAGCCGAAATAGAGCGTGGTTTGCTGCATCTGGTTATCCGCTTTGCAGGTCTCTACCGCCGCGTGTTGCGATGGCGCAGTGCAGCCAGCCAGCATTAATAATGCCGCTGCCATTACCCCTGTTTTGAGTGTCATGTGTCGCTATCCTCATTGTTATAAGTGCAGCGATATCAACGTAATTCTGGAAAATTTGCAAGAAAAAGCCGGGTGGCGCTTGCGCTTACCCGGCCTACGGTGTTGCGTGGAAAAAATTATTCCGGCTGCAGCTTAGACGGCGGCGCGGAGTGGTAATGCGCGTCTGCTTCAGCAAAGCGTTTCTGCATCGCGGCAGACGGTGCTTTACCCAGCAGGCTGAACACCACGATGCCGATGCTGCCGAAGATGAAGCCCGGGATGATCTCGTACAGGCCCAGCCAGGCGAACTGTTTCCAGACGATGACGGTCACCGCACCGATGATCATCCCCGCCAGCGCACCATTACGGGTCATTCGTGACCACATGACGGAGAACAGAACGACCGGACCAAATGCCGCACCAAAGCCCGCCCACGCATAGCTCACGAGGCCCAGCACGCGGTTTTCCGGGTTGGTCGCCAGCGCAATCGCCACCAGCGCTACCACCAGCACCATAAAGCGCCCTACCCACACCAGCTCTTTCTGGCTCGCGTTTTTACGCAGGAAGGCTTTGTAGAGGTCTTCGGTGATTGCACTGGAGCAAACCAGCAGCTGGCAGCTCAGGGTGGACATCACCGCCGCCAGGATCGCGGAGAGCAGAATACCGGCAATCCACGGGTTAAACAGAATTTGCGCCAGCTCGATAAACACGCGTTCGGCGTTCTGGTTCACCGCGCCCGCCTGCGCCGGGTTGTTGTTGAAGTACGCGATACCGAAGAAGCCGACCGCACACGCCCCTGCCAGACACAGGATCATCCACGTCATACTGATGCGACGGGCATGAACGATGGTGTGGTGAGAATCCGCCGCCATAAAGCGTGCCAGGATATGCGGCTGACCGAAGTAGCCCAGGCCCCAGCCCATCAGCGACACGATGGCAACGAAGTTCAGCCCTTTCAGCATGTCGACGTTTTCAATACTCTTCTGTTTGATCACCTCCAGCGATTCGCCAAAGCCGCCAACGGTGAAAATCACAATCACCGGGGTCAGGATCAGGGCGAAGATCATCAGGCTCGCCTGCACGGTGTCGGTCCAGCTTACCGCCAGGAACCCGCCCACGAAGGTATAGAGGATGGTCGCCGCAGCACCGGCCCACAGGGCGGTTTCGTAGCTCATGCCGAAGGTGCTTTCGAACAGACGCGCGCCGGCCACGATGCCGGAGGCGCAGTAGATGGTGAAGAACAGGAGGATAACCAAGGCAGAGATAATGCGCAGGATGCGGCTGTTATCTTCAAAGCGTCCGGTGAAGTAATCCGGCAGCGTCAGGGCGTTATTGTTGGCCTCGGTATGCACGCGCAGACGGCCAGCCACCAGCTTCCAGTTGATCCATGCGCCGATGGTCAGACCGATGGCGATCCAGCTTTCCGAGATACCGGAGATGAAAATCGCGCCCGGCAGCCCCATCAACAGCCAGCCGCTCATGTCGGATGCGCCCGCAGAGAGTGCGGTCACCATCGGGCCTAAACTGCGTCCGCCCAGAATGTAGTCGTCAAAGTTTTTCGTTGACCGCCACGCCAAAAACCCTATCAGGATCATGCCAAAAATATAAACGAGAAATGTCACCAGCATCGGTGTGCTAATAGCCATTCAAATTCTCCAAAATGTCGAGCGACAACCGTCCGGGCTGCCTTGTTATATGATCACCGGAACGAGGTGAATGTATCTTGTGTTTCGGTTGGGCGCGCTATCCTGCCGTATGCGCCTTCCGCTGACAAACGATTTAACACTGCATTTACATCAATTTCATCCCCGGTTTGATACGAGTTTCCTATAGGTTGCACTCGCTCACGCTTTTACGGGTTGCACCTTTTAAAAGTGTTAACTCCCGCATAAAAACAGGCTTCCTGCACAAAAGCCAGTGCGTTTTTACAGCTAACCATTCGTTAACAATCCATTCATTTTCCGGGTTGCAAACCAGGTCACATTTAACACGGTTGCACAAAGTTGCAACATGGGGGATATTTCACGCTAACGACCAAACACGATGAAAGAACAACAGGAGCTTTGGCATGGGTATGACCACCATGGGGGTTAAGCTGGATGACGCAACCCGCGAACGGATTAAGTCCGCAGCAACCCGCATTGACCGCACGCCGCACTGGTTAATTAAGCAGGCGATTTTTAACTATCTCGAAAGACTTGAGAGCGATGAGGGCCTGCCAGAGCTGCCTGCCCTGCTGGCCGGTGCAGCGAATGAAAGCGAGGAAGCGCCAGCCGCTGGCGACGAGAACCATCAGCCGTTCCTCGAATTTGCCGAGCAGATCCTGCCGCAGTCCGTCAGCCGCGCCGCCATTACCGGCGCCTACCGTCGCGCCGAAACCGACGCCGTGCCGATGCTGCTGGAGCAGGCTCGTCTGCCGGAAACCATTGCCGCCCAGGCGCACAGCCTGGCGTATCAGTTAGCCGACAAGCTGCGCAACCAGAAAACCGCCACCGGCCGCGCCGGGATGGTTCAGGGTCTGCTGCAGGAGTTTTCCCTCTCTTCACAGGAAGGCGTGGCGCTGATGTGCCTGGCGGAAGCGCTGCTGCGTATTCCGGATAAAGCCACCCGCGATGCGCTGATCCGCGACAAGATCAGCAACGGCAACTGGCATTCACACATTGGCCGCAGCCCGTCGCTGTTCGTCAACGCCGCCACCTGGGGCCTGCTGTTTACCGGCAAACTGGTCTCCACCCATAACGAAGCCAACCTCTCCCGCTCCCTGAACCGCATCATCGGTAAGAGCGGTGAGCCGCTGATCCGCAAAGGCGTGGACATGGCGATGCGCCTGATGGGCGAGCAGTTCGTCACCGGGGAAACCATTGCCGAGGCGCTGGCGAACGCTCGCAAGCTGGAAGACAAAGGTTTCCGCTACTCGTACGACATGCTGGGCGAAGCGGCGCTGACCGCCGCCGACGCGCAGGCCTACATGGTCTCTTACCAGCAGGCGATCCACGCCATTGGTAAAGCGTCCAACGGTCGCGGTATTTATGAAGGTCCGGGCATCTCCATTAAGCTCTCCGCCCTGCACCCGCGCTACAGCCGCGCACAGTACGACCGGGTGATGGAAGAGCTCTACCCGCGGCTGAAATCCCTGACCCTGCTGGCGCGCCAGTATGACATCGGCATCAACATCGACGCCGAAGAGGCCGACCGTCTGGAGATCTCCCTCGATCTGCTGGAAAAACTGTGCTTCGAGCCGGAGCTGGCAGGCTGGAATGGCATCGGTTTCGTTATCCAGGCCTACCAGAAGCGCTGCCCGTTCGTCATTGATTACCTGATTGACCTGGCAAGCCGCAGCCGCCGTCGCCTGATGATCCGTCTGGTGAAAGGCGCCTACTGGGACAGCGAAATCAAACGCGCCCAGATGGACGGGCTGGAAGGCTATCCGGTCTATACCCGCAAGGTCTATACCGACGTCTCTTACCTCGCCTGTGCGAAAAAGCTGCTCGGCGTACCGAACCTGATCTATCCGCAGTTCGCTACCCACAACGCCCACACCCTGGCGGCGATCTACAGCCTGGCCGGGCAGAACTACTACCCGGGCCAGTACGAGTTCCAGTGCCTGCACGGCATGGGTGAACCGCTGTACGAGCAGGTCACCGGTAAAGTGGCGGACGGCAAGCTGAACCGCCCGTGCCGTATCTATGCTCCGGTGGGCACCCACGAAACCCTGCTGGCATACCTGGTGCGTCGTCTGCTGGAAAACGGTGCGAACACCTCCTTCGTTAACCGCATCGCCGATACCACCCTGCCGCTGGACGAGCTGGTGGCCGATCCGGTGCAGGCCGTTGAGAAGATGGCGGCACAGGAAGGTCAGATTGGCCTGCCGCATCCGAAAATTGCCCTGCCGCGCGAGCTGTACGGCAAAGGCCGCGTCAACTCGGCGGGTCTGGATCTCGCCAACGAACACCGTCTGGCATCGCTCTCCTCTGCCCTGCTTAACAGCGCATTGCAGAAGTGGCAGGCCAAACCGATGCTGGAACAGCCCGTTGCTGACGGCGAAATGCAGCCGGTCATTAACCCGGCAGAGCCAAAAGATATCGTCGGCTACGTGCGTGAAGCCACCGAAGCGGAAGTGGATCAGGCGCTGGACAGCGCGGTGAATAACGCCCCTATCTGGTTTGCCACGCCGCCGCAGGAGCGCGCCGCGATTCTGGAACGCGCGGCGGTGCTGATGGAAGATCAGATGCAGTCGCTCATCGGTATTCTGGTGCGCGAGGCGGGTAAAACCTTCAGCAACGCCATTGCCGAAGTGCGCGAG
Source organism: Enterobacter asburiae (assembly GCF_008080435.1). Classification (GTDB taxonomy): domain Bacteria; phylum Pseudomonadota; class Gammaproteobacteria; order Enterobacterales; family Enterobacteriaceae; genus Enterobacter; species Enterobacter asburiae_C. The sequence continues at coordinate 13,182 of NZ_VRKN01000003.1, forward strand.
GCCGTCGATTTCCTGCATTACTACGCCGGTCAGGTGCGCGATGATTTCGATAACGAAACCCACCGTCCGCTGGGTCCGGTCGTCTGTATCAGCCCGTGGAACTTCCCGCTGGCGATCTTCACCGGCCAGATTGCCGCCGCCCTGGCCGCAGGCAACAGCGTGCTGGCAAAACCGGCAGAGCAGACTCCGCTGATTGCCGCTCAGGGCATCAACATTCTTCTGGAAGCCGGCGTGCCGGCGGGCGTGGTTCAACTGCTGCCGGGCCGCGGTGAAACCGTCGGTGCCAAACTGACCGCCGATAACCGCGTGCGCGGTGTGATGTTTACCGGCTCGACCGAAGTGGCCTCTCTGCTGCAGCGCAATATTGCTACCCGTCTGGATGCGCAGGGTCGTCCTACTCCGCTCATCGCGGAAACCGGCGGAATGAACGCCATGATCGTTGACTCCTCCGCGCTCACCGAGCAGGTGGTGATCGACGTGCTGGCCTCCGCGTTCGACAGCGCCGGTCAGCGCTGCTCCGCCCTGCGCGTGCTGTGCCTGCAGGATGACGTGGCGGACCACACGCTGAAGATGCTGCGCGGCGCGATGGCCGAATGCCGCATGGGCAACCCGGGCCGTCTCACCACCGACATCGGACCGGTGATCGACACGGAAGCCAAAGCCAACATCGACAACCACATTCAGGCCATGCGCGCGAAAGGCCGTCCGGTGTTCCAGGCGGTGCGCGAGAACAGCGAAGATGCCCGCGAATGGCGGACCGGCACCTTTGTGCCGCCAACGCTGATTGAGCTGGCAAGCTTCGACGAGCTGAAAAAAGAGGTCTTCGGCCCGGTACTGCACGTGGTGCGCTACAACCGTAACAACCTGAACGAGCTGGTTGAGCAGATCAACGCCTCCGGCTATGGCCTGACGCTCGGTGTGCATACCCGTATCGACGAGACTATCGCGCAGGTGACCGGCAGCGCTAAAGTGGGCAACCTGTACGTCAACCGCAACATGGTGGGCGCGGTCGTGGGCGTGCAGCCGTTTGGCGGCGAAGGCCTGTCCGGCACCGGCCCGAAAGCGGGCGGTCCTCTCTACCTGTACCGCCTGCTGGCAAACCGTCCAGAGAACGCCCTGGGCGTCACCCTGGCACGCCAGGATGCGGACTATCCGGTGGATGCGCAGCTGAAAACCGTACTGACGCAGCCGCTGGAGGCGCTGATCGCCTGGGCGGAAAAACGTCCTGAACTGCGTGCAGTTGCCCAGCAGTACGGTGAGCTGGCGCAGGCGGGCACGCAGCGTCTGCTGCCGGGGCCAACCGGCGAGCGCAACACCTGGACGCTGATGCCGCGCGAGCGCGTACTGTGCGTGGCCGATAACGAGCAGGACGCGCTGGTGCAGCTGGCCGCCGCGATGGCAACCGGTTGTGAAGTGCTGTGGCCAGAAGATGCGCTGCATCGCGATCTCGCCAAACAGCTGCCGAAAGCGGTCTCGTCCCGCATTCGCTTTGCGAAGACCGATGCCCTGCTGACCCAGCCGTTTGATGCCGTAATTTATCATGGTGATTCCGACCAGCTGCGCGAACTGTGCGAGCAGGTTGCGGCCCGCAGCGGGGCGATTGTTTCGGTGCAGGGCTTCGCCCGCGGTGAAACCAACCTGCTGCTGGAGCGTCTGTACGTGGAGCACTCGCTCAGCGTCAACACGGCGGCGGCAGGCGGTAACGCCAGCCTGATGACCATCGGTTAATCGTGTAAATTTTCCCCGGTGACGCTACGCTTACCGGGGCTACAAAATCACCGTAGGCCGGATAAGCGCAGCGCATCCGGCTTTTGTACACGGAGGGAATGATGAAACACTATCTGATCGCAGGCGCAGCAGTGCTGCTCAGCACCAGCGCGCTGGCCAACGAGTGCGACAAAGCGACCACCCAGCTTGAGCTGAATACCTGTAGCGCGCAGCAGTATCAGGCTGCCGATAAAAAGCTCAACCAGACGTATCAGGCCGCCATCAAGCGCGCGGCGGCACCTCAGCGCGACCTGCTGAAAAAAGCGCAGCAGGCGTGGATTACCCTGCGCGACGCGGACTGCGCGTTTGTCGGTTCGGGGACGGAAGGCGGGAGCGTCCAGCCAATGATTGTGAATCAATGCCTGGCGGAGAAAACCGTTGAGCGTGAAGCGTTTCTGGCCTCGCTGATGCAGTGCGAAGAGGGCAACCTAAGCTGTCCCCTCTCCCCATAGGGGCGAGGGAGAAAAGACAGCACAGAACAGTCCCCTCTCCCCTTTGGGGAGAGGGTTAGGGTGAGGGAAACTAGCGTAAGCGGATCCCTTCAATAATCATCCGCTGCACGTTTTCCAGAGTGCTGTGGAAAAACGCCTCGTCCTGGAGCGTTTTACCGGTCACCGCCTCAACCTGGGCCGCAAAGTCAGCGTAATGCTGGGTGGAGGCCCAAATCATAAAGATCAGGTGATGCGGATCGACGGGTGCCAGCTTTCCACTGGCGATCCATCCGGCAATAATGGCCGACTTATCGTCAACCAGCTGTTTTAAATCTCCGGTAAGTTCCGCCTGCAACAGCGGCGCGCCCTGCAGCATCTCAAGACAAAACAGCCTTGATGCCTGCGGGTAATCGCGCGACACCTCCAGCTTCAGGCGAATATACTCTTTGATCGCCACCAGCGGGGCCAGCTCTGCGCGAAAGGCTTTCAGCGGCGCCAGCCAGATATCGAGGATCTGCTGCATCACCGCGATATAGAGCGCCTCTTTCGACGGGTAGTAGTAGAGCAGATTGGTTTTGGATACCCCGGACTGCTCCGCCACCTGCTCCAGGCGCGTGCCGTGAATACCAAACTGCGAAAAGGTCTCCAGCGCCGCGCTGAGGATCGCCTGTTTCTTAGCACTCACCGCCTGCGAACGTTTACCTGGTGTCTTCACTGCGCCTTGTGTCATTCCCGCTCTCCTTATTCTGCGTTGCCCTCAGCATAGCAAAACCCCCGTCTCGCCACGACATCCTGCACTCCGATCGCGCATGAATGCCTGTTTTCTGTGCAATGTTTTTGACCATTTAGTCCACATTTAGCCGCATCAATCCACCAACTTCTGATTAACACATTAATAACACTGCCATTTTCAAAACTGGCATTGCCTTTGCAAAAACACCGTTACACCTGCGACGTAATGAAGAGAGGTTCGTGATGAAAATTGGCGTATTTGTACCCATCGGCAACAACGGCTGGCTTATCTCGACCGCTGCACCGCAATACATGCCGACCTTTGAGCTCAATAAAGCCATCGTGCAGAAAGCAGAGCACTACCATTTCGACTTTGCGCTTTCGATGATCAAGCTGCGCGGCTTTGGCGGCAAAACCGAATTCTGGGATCACAACCTGGAGTCCTTTACCCTGATGGCCGGGCTGGCGGCGGTAACGTCCCGCATTCAGATCTACGCCACCGCCGCCACCCTCACTCTCCCCCCGGCGATCGTGGCACGCATGGCGTCCACCATTGATTCCATCTCCGGCGGGCGCTTTGGCGTCAACCTGGTCACCGGCTGGCAAAAACCCGAGTACGAGCAGATGGGGCTCTGGCCGGGTGACGATTACTTCTCGCGTCGCTACGACTACCTGACCGAATACGTGCAGGTCCTGCGCGATCTGTGGGGTACCGGCAAAAGCGATTTCAAGGGTAACTTCTTCACCATGAACGACTGTCGCGTCAGTCCGCAGCCGTCGGTGCCGATGAAGGTGATTTGCGCCGGGCAGAGCGACGCGGGAATGGAATTCTCCGCCAAATACGCCGACTTTAACTTCTGCTTCGGCAAAGGCGTGAACACGCCTGCTGCCTTCGCCCCGACCGCCGCGCGAATGAAAGAGGCCGCCGACAAGACCGGGCGCGACGTGGGCTCCTACGTGCTGTTTATGGTGATAGCCGACGAAACCGACGAGGCCGCGCGCGCCAAATGGGAGCGCTATAAGGACGGCGCCGACGAGGAGGCTCTGAGCTGGCTCACCGAACAGAGCCAGAAGGATACCCGCTCCGGGGCGGATACCAACGTTCGCCAGATGGCTGACCCAACCTCTGCGATCAATATCAACATGGGCACGCTGGTCGGCTCTTATGCCAGCGTCGCCAGAATGCTTGACGAAGTGGCAGCCGTTCCCGGCGCGGAAGGCGTCCTGCTGACCTTCGATGATTTCCTCACCGGCGTGGAGACCTTCGGCGAGCGCATCCAGCCGCTGATGCAGTGCCGCGCCCACATCCCTGCCGTCACGAAGGAGGTGGCGTAATGACGACCCTTAACGCACGCCCGGAAGCCATCGCCTTTGCGCCGCAGCAGAGCGCGCTGATCGTGGTGGATATGCAAAACGCCTACGCCAGCCAGGGCGGTTATCTGGATCTGGCGGGGTTCGACGTCTCCGCCACCCGGCCGGTGATCGCGAACATCAAAACCGCCGTCGCCGCCGCGCGCGCCGCGGGCATGCTCATCATCTGGTTCCAGAACGGCTGGGACGATCAGTACGTCGAGGCCGGTGGCCCCGGCTCGCCCAACTTCCACAAGTCGAACGCCCTGAAAACCATGCGTAAACGGCCAGAACTGCAGGGCAAGCTGCTGGCGAAAGGCGGCTGGGACTATCAGCTGGTGGATGAGCTGGTACCGCAGGTGGGCGATATCGTCCTGCCGAAACCGCGCTACAGCGGCTTTTTCAACACCCCGCTCGACAGCCTGCTGCGCAGCCGGGGCATTCGCCATCTGGTGTTCACCGGGATCGCCACCAACGTCTGCGTGGAGTCGACCCTGCGCGACGGCTTTTTCCTCGAGTATTTTGGCGTGGTGCTGGAAGACGCGACCCACCAGGCCGGGCCGGAATTCGCCCAGAAAGCGGCCCTGTTCAATATCGAAACCTTTTTTGGCTGGGTCAGTAACGTCAATGATTTCTGCGACGCCCTGAATCCCCCGCTCGCCCGTATCGCCTGAGGAGACACCTGATGCCAAAATCCGTGATTATTCCGCCGGGTACCAGTACGCCCATTGCCCCGTTTGTTCCCGGCACCCTCGCCGACGGCGTGGTGTATGTCTCCGGCACGCTGCCGTTTGATAAAGACAACAACGTGGTGTTTATCAACGACCCAAAGGCGCAAACCCGCCACGTGCTGGAGACGATCAAAACCGTGATCGAAACGGCGGGTGGCACGATGGAGGATGTGACCTTCAACAGCATCTTTATCACCGACTGGAAAAACTACGCCGCGATTAACGAGATTTACGCCGAGTTCTTCCCCGGCGATAAACCGGCCCGGTTTTGCATTCAGTGCGGGCTGGTGAAGCCAGAGGCACTGGTCGAAATCGCCACCGTTGCGCACATCGCGAAGTGAGGCAGGTATGAAACTCTCCGTCTCGCCGCCCCCGTATGAGGGTGCGCCCGTGGTAGTGTTTATTTCCGGTCTCGGCGGCAGCGGCAGCTACTGGCTACCCCAGCTGGCCGCGCTGGAGCCGGAGTATCAGGTGGTGTGCTATGACCAGCGGGGAACGGGCAATAACCCCGCCACCCTGCCTGAAGGGTACAGCCTTGCGCAAATGGCGGACGAACTGGCTCGGGCGCTGGCTGATGCCGGGATTGCACGCTACAGCGTCGTCGGTCACGCGCTGGGGGCGCTGGTCGGCCTTCAGCTGGCCCTCGACAGGCCCGATGCTCTCACCGCGCTGGTGTGCGTCAACGGCTGGTTGACCCTCAACGCCCATACCCGACGCTGCTTTCAGATCCGCGAGCGTCTGCTGCATTACGGCGGCGCACAGGCGTGGGTCGAAGCGCAGCCGCTGTTTCTCTACCCGGCGGACTGGATGGCCGCCCGCGCTCCCCGCCTGGAGGCAGAAGAAGCGCTGGCGCTGGCCCATTTCCAGGGTAAAACCAACCTGCTGCACAGGCTCAGCGCCCTGAAAAAGGCCGATTTCAGCCGCCATGCCGCGCGTATTCGCTGCCCGGTGCAGATCATCTGTTCCGCCGACGACATGCTGGTACCCGCTGTCTGCTCGTCTGAGCTGCAGGCGGCGATCCCGCACAGCCACAGCGCGGTGATGCGCCAGGGCGGGCATGCCTGCAACGTCACCGAGCCGGATACCTTTAACACCCTGCTGCTGAACGGGCTTGCCAGCCTGCTGCACAGCCCGGAACCCGCCTTATAAGGAGCTTTAATGAGTGAAGCCATTACCCCCGCCGCGCTGGAAACGCTGTTCACCGGCGCCCGCACCCATAACGGCTGGCAGGATATTCCTGTCAGCGACGAAACGCTGCGCGAGATCTACAACCTGATGAAATGGGGGCCAACGTCCGCCAACTGCTCCCCGGCGCGGATTGTGTTTGTGCGAAGCGCAGAGGGAAAAGAGAAGCTGCGCCCGGCGCTCTCCAGCGGCAACCTCGAGAAAACGCTCACGGCCCCGGTCACGGCGATTGTCGCATGGGACGGTGAATTCTACGAGCGCCTGCCTGAACTGTTCCCGCACGGCGATGCCAGAAGCTGGTTTACCACCAGCCCCGCGCTGGCGGAAGAGACGGCCTTTCGCAACAGCTCAATGCAGGCCGCGTACCTGATTTTCGCCTGTCGCGCCCTGGGGCTGGACACCGGCCCGATGTCGGGCTTTGACCGCCAAAAGGTCGACGAGGCCTTTTTCATCGGCACAACGCTTAAAAGCAATCTGCTGATCAACATTGGCTACGGCGATACGAACAAACTTTACGGGCGCCTGCCGCGTCTGGACTTCGACGATGCCTGCGGGCTGGCGTAAGGAGCGACTATGACGACACCGGATAAACAAACCTTTCGCGACGCCATGGCCTGCGTTGGCGCAGCGGTCAATATCATCACCACCGACGGCCCGGCGGGGATGGCAGGCTTTACCGCCAGCGCGGTGTGCAGCGTCACGGATTCACCGCCCACCCTGCTGGTGTGCCTGAACCGCGGCGCGTCCGTCTGGCCAGCGTTTAGCGAAAACCGCACCCTTTGCGTGAATACCCTCAGCGCCGGGCAGGAGCCGCTCTCAAACCTCTTTGGCGGGAAAACGCCGATGGAGGACCGCTTTGCCGCCGCCCGCTGGCAGACGGGCGACACGGGCTGCCCGCGACTGGAGGATGCGCTGGCCTCATTTGACTGCCGCATCAGCCAGGTGGTGAGCGTCGGTACCCACGACATTCTGTTTTGCGACATTGTTTCGATTATTCGTCATCCCGCGCCGCAAGGGCTGGTGTGGTTTGACCGCGGCTACCACGCACTTATGCGACCCGCCTGTTAACCCGCCTTAAGGAGACAGATCATGTTCGGATTTCCCCACTGGCAGTTGAAATCGACCTCCACAGAAGCAGGCGTGGTCGCGCCGGATGAACGACTCCCGCTCGGGCAGACGATGGTGATGGGCGTCCAGCACGCGGTTGCCATGTTTGGCGCCACGGTGCTGATGCCGATGCTGATGGGACTGGATCCCAACCTCTCTATTCTGATGTCGGGTATCGGCACGCTGCTGTTCTTTTTTGTCACCGGCGGGCGCGTGCCCAGCTATCTCGGATCCAGCGCCGCCTTTGTGGGCGTCGTCATTGCCACTACCGGGTTTAACGGCCAGGGGATCAACCCCAACCTGAGCGTGGCCCTCGGCGGCATTATCGCCTGCGGGCTGGTCTATACCCTGATTGGTCTGGTTGTGATGAAAATCGGCACGCGCTGGATCGAACGCATGATGCCTCCCGTCGTGACGGGTGCCGTGGTGATGGCGATTGGCCTGAACCTCGCCCCGATTGCGGTCAGGAGCGTCTCCGCCTCGCCGTTTGAAAGCTGGATGGCGGTGATCACCGTGCTGTGCATCGGCCTGGTGGCGGTGTTCACGCGAGGCATGATCCAGCGGCTGCTGATCCTGGTTGGGCTGATTGTCGCCTGCCTGGTCTATGCCCTGCTGGCGAACGTTTTCGGTCTCGGCAAGCCGGTTGATTTTACCCTGCTGCATCAGGCCGCCTGGTTCGGCCTGCCTAAGGTGACCTCGCCCACCTTCAACACCCAGGCGATGATGCTTATCGCACCGGTGGCGGTGATCCTCGTCGCAGAGAATTTAGGTCATCTGAAAGCGGTCGCGGGAATGACCGGGCGCAGCATGGATCCGTACATGGGCCGCGCGTTCGTTGGTGACGGGCTGGCGACCATGCTCTCCGGCTCCGTGGGCGGCAGCGGTGTCACCACCTATGCCGAAAACATCGGCGTGATGGCGGTCACCAAAGTCTACTCGACGCTGGTCTTCGTGGCGGCGGCGGTGATGGCGATGCTGCTTGGATTCTCACCGAAATTCGGCGCGCTGATCCACACCATTCCGTCACCGGTTATCGGCGGGGCATCGATTGTGGTGTTTGGGCTGATCGCCGTGGCCGGCGCGCGTATCTGGGTGCAGCATCGGGTCGATCTTAGCCAGAACGGCAACCTGATTATGGTGGCGGTCACGCTGGTGTTGGGCGCAGGTGATTTTGCCCTGACGCTGGGCGGGTTTACGATTGGCGGGATTGGCACGGCGACCTTCGGCGCGATCCTGCTTAACGCCCTGCTGAGCCGCCGGATGGCAGCCGCACCGCAGGGCGCCGTGATGCATCAGGATTTGTGATTTAACGTTGCGCTGTCATTTTCGGGCAGCGCGTTTTTCTTCCGTTTGAGCTTTAACTCACTCACCAATACTCCGGCGACAATAAATGCCGCGCCCACCAGCGCCAGAAGCGGCAATCGCTCACCTGCAATGCGTCCGAAAATCCCCGCCCAGACCGGTTCGCCGGTGTAGATCACCGTTGCCCGCGTCGGAGATACGCTGCGCTGCGCCCAGTTCATGGTGACCTGGATAATGGCGCTAAAGATGCCCAGCCCCAATGCGACCACAATCAGGCCGGTGGACATCGGCGGCACGGACTCCCCAGCCGGTACCATCGTCGCGAAAGCCACCAGCGACGCCGTGGCAAGCTGCACCACCGTGACACGCTTGACGTCCACTTTGCCCGCCCAGGCACTGATCAGAATAATTTCCGCCGCAATGGCAATCGCCCCGACCAGAGTAATGATCTCCCCCGGTCCCAGCGCCAGCAGGTTATTTTCCGGACCAGCTAATAAAATCAGGCCGATAAACGCCAGAACGATACCAATACAGGACATCAGCCCCGGTAGTCGCCCCAGGCACAGCCACTGCAGTAACGGCACCAGAGGCACATACATGGCTGTGATAAACGCGGATTTGCTGCTGGAGATGGTCTGTAATCCCCACGTCTGCAGACTGTAGCCCATCGCTATCGCCACCCCAATCGCCACGCCTGCCTTGAGCTCTTTAAGCGTCAGACCCCGCAGCGTTTTAAGGGATATCAGCCCAACGGCTATCGCCGCCGTCGCGAAGCGCAGGCCAACGAAAAAGAACGGATCGCTCAGGGTCACCGCGTACTGGACGGCCAGAAAGGTCCCGCCCCAGAACATGGTGATCAGAATGAGGATGGCTTCCTGAGGTTTTACAGAGAATTTAAAGCGTGAAACAGACATGCGACACCAGCAAGTTAAATCAATGCCGTAGTGTGCGTTGTCTTTGGTTACAGTTCAATGTTGCAGAAATAAAAAAACCGCCGGGAAAACCCGGCGGCAGGGCGTCAACCCGGCGTACTACTTGTTGCTGCCGTGGCTGTTTTTACCCCCTTTTTTACCAGCCTCTGATGCGCGCTGAGGGTCATTTTTGAAGTTACCCCCGCTAGACTGGCCACCTTTACGACCTGCTTCTGATGCTCTTTCACGGTCTTCAGCGAAATTACCTGAACCACCACGATGGTTTGCCATCTCTAACCTCCAGAATGTGAAACATTAAACATCATATTGCATTCAGTAAAAGAGGATCCTTTCACCTCGCAACACAAGGGCAGTGCCTTTAACCGTGCCGCGTGAAACTAAGCTTAGTGGAATGCCGCTATCCGGCAAGCCGCAGGTAATATCCTGCAACATGAACTCAGCCTTTCGGGTGAGATGACGCGACGGGGATGCATAAACCTTTCTTATCATTTCAAAAATCCACCGCCGAAAAGTTGTATCATTTTGCTACAAAGCCTTTTTGTAACCATATTGTTATAAATCAAAGAAATGCCGTTCATTTTTGCAGTCTGGCTGTGATGGCATATCTTTAAAAGAACGCAGCGATCCGCTGTCAGAAAAACCAACGAGGAGTGATGCAAAATGGCAAAAGTTCTGGTGCTCTATTATTCCATGTATGGACACATTGAAACCATGGCTCACGCGGTAGCAGAAGGTGCAAGCAAGGTGGACGGCGTTGAGGTCGTGGTGAAACGCGTACCGGAAACCATGAATGCCGAAGCGTTCTTAAAAGCCGGAGGGAAAACGCAAAACGCACCTCAGGCAACCCCGCAGGAGCTGGCGGATTATGATGCCATTATCTTCGGCACCCCCACCCGCTTCGGCAATATGTCAGGCCAGATGCGTACCTTCCTCGATCAAACCGGCGGGCTTTGGGCATCCGGGGCACTCTACGGCAAGCTCGCCAGCGTATTCAGCTCTACCGGTACCGGCGGCGGTCAGGAGCAGACGATTACCTCAACCTGGACTACCCTTGCGCATCACGGGATGGTGATTGTGCCGATTGGTTACGGCGCACAGGAGCTGTTTGACGTTTCCCAGGTGCGTGGCGGTACGCCGTACGGCGCAACCACCATTGCCGGTGGGGATGGCTCACGTCAGCCAAGTAATGAAGAACTGTCTATCGCCCGCTATCAGGGTGAATATGTCGCGGGTCTGGCCAAAAAACTGAACGGCTAACACCCAACAGGAGGACAAGCATGCCAACTCAAGAATCCAAAGCTCACCACGTGGGCGAATGGGCAAGTTTACGCAACACCTCTCCGGAGATTGCCGAAGCTATCTTTGAAGTCGCGAAGTACGATGAAAAGCTGGCCGAGCAGATTTGGGAGGAAGGTAACGATGAGGTGCTGGTGCGCGCCTTCGAAAAAACGGATAAAGACTCGCTCTTCTGGGGTGAGCAAACCATCGAACGTAAAAACGTCTAAGCGTTTCCCCCCGCCGTCACGCGGGGGTTCTCTTTTACTTCGCCGCGTTATTCATGACCGCATTGAATTTATCGACAGGACAGAAACCGTTCGCATCCACCGGGCAGCCTTTCAGCTCCAGCGTCACGCGCTGCGCAGGCGACTGCAGCGACAGCACGCTGGCGTTACGCAGTTGTTCTGTGCTCTGGTAGACATACTCAATTTTCATCAGCTCCTGGTTGGCATTTTTGTCATGCCAGCGCTGGAAGACGATCTTACCGCCAATCGGGGTGCGCTCCTGCTGGTCGTGTAGCTGATACGGTTTGAAATCCAGGGCGGTAAGCAGGGAAGCAATGTTCGAATCATGCCCCACCAGCAGGGTGATTTTAGGCGCTTTTGCCTGATCGGTGACCAGCGTTTTATCAATGTACTTCACCAGCGGCTTCGCCACGTTTTGCGCCACCTCGGTGGAGGTAAACAGCGAGTCCTGATAGCCGTTCTTCAGCTTCGACAGCACGCGCCACTGCTGGTCGGTCTTGATTTCGCCCCAGGCCACCTGGTCAGCCGGGAAGCCTTCGTAATACTGCAGCGTGAACGCATCCACCAGCGAGTTACCCACCTTCAGCGGCCCGGATACGCCAGGCTCTTTTTCATAGTCGGCGCTGAAGGTATCTTTCGCGTCCGCCAGCGAGCAGACTTTTTTCTCTTTGCAGGACGGGGAATCCGCGTAGTTCGTCATCTGCTCCAGCAGCTTATAGCTTTCTGCGAGCTGCATTTTCTGTCGTTCCGTCTCCATCGCCTTCAGCGCTTTTTCACGGAATTCCGGCGAGTTATCGGTAATCACCGGATTAAAGGTCGGATCCATGGTGCCCATTTTTTCCTCATGGTGCACGGGAACGTCACAGCCCGGGAACGCGCCGGTGATAAAGAATTGTGCAGTCGCGACGGTACGCTGCAGGCTGTTGGCATAAGCATAAACGCTATCCGCCGATGGGCATTCGCCGGTGGTTACCATCCCCTGCTGCGCCAGCCACTCGCGCATGTAATGGCCCATATAAACTTCCAGCACGCCACCCTTGGTGGTGAGTTGACCGCCCGGCACCTCCCACTCCGGCCACTGCTTCGGCGTGGACTGCTCCAGCACGCTACCGTTATTGGCGAGCGGCGCGCGCAGGTTATGACGACTCATGATTAAAACTTGCTCAAGCTGATACCCTTCCGGCGTCTCTTGCGCCTGCACGCCAAACGTAGCTGAAATGGAACCGGCGACAGCCAGCGCGAGTAGTGCTTTTCTCATCCCTAATTCCTCACTCGTTTTAAAATGTCGCGTTCAGTGTGACAGATTCGTGACAATTTTCCGGGAAGCATTTCTCAAACTGATGATTAACGTGCTTACGGCGCGTGCAGATTAGTTTTATAATAAAACCACACCCTACCGGAGAATTGACAGTGAAACGTACCCGCCTCGAAGAGAGCACCTGCCCCGTCGCCCGCTCGCTGGATATCATCGGCGACTGGTGGTCGCTGCTGATTGTTCGCGACGCGCTACGCGGGATTAAACGCTTCGGCGAGTTCCAGAAAAGCCTCGGTATCGCGAAAAACATGCTGACCACGCGGCTAAAACTGCTGGTTGATGAAGGGATCCTCCGGCTTCAGCCCGCGTCCGACGGCAGCGCCTGGCAGGAGTATGTCCTGACCGATAAAGGGCGCGCCCTGCAAACGGTGCTGGTTGCCTTGTCCCAGTGGGGGAATGAATTTTTGTTTGCCGAAAATGAATGTGGCACCGTGCTGGTCGATACCGAACAGCGCAAACCTCTGCGAAAACTGGCGCTTATCGCCGACGATGGGCGCGAGCTGACGCCTGAAGAGATCGTGGCTAAACTCCCCTCCTGATCGTTCCCGACGGCAAAAGCACAAAATGATCGCCAAAATAGTTGCATTATAAAACCAAATAGCTGAGAGTTATTTTAGTTTCATATTGAAACCAACTAACCCACTTTGCTTTGAGGTAACACACGATGACTACGCAAATCACCACCGCCCTGATTACGGGCGCCTCTTCCGGGATTGGTGCCGTCTATGCTGACCGTCTTGCCGCGCGCGGCGCTAACCTGGTCCTGGTCGCCCGTCGTGAGGATCGCCTGAAAACCCTCGCGGCCGACCTGCGCGGGCGCTATGGCGTGGCCGTCGATATTCTGGTGGCCGATCTCACCGATGAGACCGGGATCCGCGCCGTGGAAGAGGAACTGCGCAGCAATACCGCCATTGATACGCTCATTAACAACGCGGGCACCGCGCAGATGGCACCGTTCCTCGCGGGCGAGGTGGCGCAGCATCAGGCCATTAACACCCTGAACACCACGGCGCTGATGCGTCTGACCTACGCTATCCTGCCGCGGCTGGCGAAGAATAATCGTGGTACGCTGATCAATATCGCGTCCGTGCTGGCCCTGCACGTACGGGCGGGCAGCGCGCTCTACAGCGCCACCAAGGCGTGGGTGTTGAGCTTTACCCGAGGGTTACAGGAAGAATTTGCCGACAGCAACGTGCGCATTCAGGCCGTGCTGCCCGCCGCAACGGCGACTGAAATCTGGAGCCATTCAGGCGTCACGGTGAACGATCTGCCGGAAGGATCGGTGATGACCACCGACGATATGGTGGATGCGTCGCTGGCGGGTCTGGATCAGGGTGAACCTATCACCATCCCACCGATGCATGACGCTGGCCTGTGGGAGCGCTACGAAGCGGCGCGCCTTGAGCTATTCAACAGCGCGCGCACCGGCATTCCGGCACCGCGCTACGTAAAACAGTAGCCTAACGCTCCAGCTGGTCGCCGTACTCGCTCATCCAGGCGGCCAGCGGCGAGAGCGCGCCTTGCAGGGTTAACCCCAGTTCGGTTATCTGATACTCCACGCGCGGCGGGATCTCCGGGTAGACCGTCCGCGTCACCAGCCCGCGCTGTTCAAACAGGCGTAGCTGCTTTGTGAGCTCTTTCTGGGTGATGGGGGCTGCGGCACGCAGCAGATCGCCAAAGCGTACGGGCGTGTTAAAGACAATCAGGCGATAAAGAATGGGGATCGCCCACTTACCGGAAATCAGGTTGACAAACTGCGTCATCGGGCAGGTATACGCCTCAGATTTTTTTTCACAGCACACCGCCAGCATTTCTGCCATAGCACACCTCTTGCCTCGTTAGTATCCATTTGGTACCTGGTTTCCTTTCGATACTAACGTTTCTATAGTGCTTTCTCCAGAGACATTTCAGGAGAAGAAAATGGGTCGTTTAACAGATAAATATACGCTGATTACCGGCGGCACCAGCGGCATCGGTCTTGCCACCGCGCAGGCGTTTATCGCCGAAGGTGCGCTCGTCGCGGTTACCGGACGTAACCCGGACACCCTCGCCGAAGCAGAACGTATTCTTGGCGATAAGGCCTGGGTGATCCCGACCGATGCGGGAGATATCACGTCGCAAAAAGCGCTGGCGGAAACCCTCGCTTCCCGCTGGCCACGTCTGGACGCGGTGTTTCTCAACGCCGGCGACGTGACGCACGCGCCGCTGGAAGCCTGGCAGGAGGAGGCCTGGGATCGTCTGATGGGCATCAACCTGAAAGGGCCATTCTTTTTAATTCAGGCGCTGCTGCCGCTGCTGAATAACCCGTCGTCGGTGATCCTCTGCGGCTCCGTGAGTGCGCGCATCGGCCTGCCGACCAGCAGCGTTTATGCCGCGAGCAAGGCCGCCCTGCTGTCGCTGGCGCGCACGCTGTCGGCGGAGCTGCTGCCGCGCGGGATCCGCGTCAACGGCCTGAGCCCCGGTCCGGTGGAAACCCCGGCGTTCACGAAAACGGGCTTAAGCGACGAGGCGCTTAACGCGATGATGGCGGAGATCATCAAGCTGGTGCCGCTCGGCAGAATGGGCTCGACGACGGAGCTGGCAAAAGCCGCGCTCTATCTGGCGTCCGACGAGTCGAGCTACACGGTGGGAACGGAGCTGCTGGTGGACGGCGGAATGGGGAGTTTGTAACTCAAAAGGCGCTGATGCCGGTGACGATGCCGATATACAGCGCCGCCCATACGCAGGCGGAAAGCAGGCTGACTGCGTAGACTTTTACTGCTTTCAGCCTGAGCATCCCCGCCGCCAGCGGCACGATGTAGCGCAACACCGCCAGGAAGCGCGCGGTGAACAGGACCAGCACACCGTTTTTCTGCAGCTGATGCTGCACCCGCAACAATTTACCGGCGTGTTTTGCCGTGAAGCGGGTCATCCATCGCGTGTGCCCCAGTCGCTGACCGATATGGTAGTTCAGCACCGAACCCGCCGTTGCTCCCAGCACCACGGCCAGCCACGCCAGCGCAGGCTGCATGCTCACCTGGCTGACGGTAATGCCCGCCAGCAGCATCACCGAGGCGGGTGGCAGCACGGAGGAGATCAGCACCGTCGATTTACTCAGCGCCATCATAAATAACAGCGCGAACAGATGTGCCGGGTAGAGCGCAAAATGATTCAGCAGAGTGTCGAACCACATCATTTTACCCTCCCTCTTTGAAAT
Organism: Enterobacter asburiae; assembly: GCF_008080435.1. GTDB lineage: Bacteria > Pseudomonadota > Gammaproteobacteria > Enterobacterales > Enterobacteriaceae > Enterobacter > Enterobacter asburiae_C. The sequence goes on from NZ_VRKN01000003.1 coordinate 28,753, forward strand.
ATCATTCTCCATTTAAAAGGAATTAACTTAAATAAACCTTCAACATTTTATTAATAATATTCTTCTAAACCGTTCTTAAACATTATTTAAATTCCTGAGCGGCGAATTTAAAGAAGCGTATTATCCCTCTCGTTTTACAACGATCTCGTTATGGCGAGGCTCCTGTACAAATACACGTTATCGCTCTGGTAGGTTCGAGAGAACCGGCACAGGGTAAAACAGGCACTGTCGAATCAAGGCTTTGTCAGTATAACTTCCCTCGCGGGATACGGTGTACAGTGCTGAACCCAGGACGTGGGGATCTCCTCTTCGACATGCCCTGTCTTGCTCGCCCCTGAGAGATGTTATTATTCAAAGGGAATTCACTATGTCTTATGCTATTCACAACCAAAACCTGGCATTCAATGACAGCGCGATCGCGCAATATATGAATACCGATTTTATTGTCCTCGATATTTCATTATGCGTGGCGCTGGCGCGCGAGCAATTCTTCGAAAAATTAAAAGACGACGATATTCCATCGCATATTTTTATTGAAGACAATGGCCGCCTGGCGGGCATGATTGCCGTGCGTAAATTGCTGCAGACCGCCGATACGGTACAACCGGTGAAATCGCTGATGATTTCGCAGTTTTTGCAGGTCAAACCGGAGGATGAACGTGCTGATGTCGCCGGACTGCTGGCGCACGGCGGCGCGGACGTCGTGCCGGTCGTCACGCACGGCAAGCTGGTCGGCTGTCTGACCGAACGCGAAATCGCCCATCTGCTGGAAGATGACGTCACCGAAGATGCCCAGCTTCAGGGGGCGACGCTGCCGCTGGAGAAGCCCTATCTGGAAACCAGCCCGTATAGCCTGTGGAAAAAACGCTCCGTCTGGCTGCTGCTGCTGTTTGTCGCGGAAGCCTACACCAGCTCGGTGATCCAGCATTTCGAAGAGGCGCTGGAGTCGGCCATCGCGCTGGCGTTCTTTATTCCGCTGCTGATCGGCACGGGCGGCAACAGCGGAACGCAGATCACCTCCACGCTGGTGCGCGCCATGGCGCTGGGGGAAGTCCATCTGCGCGACGTTGGCCGCGTACTGCGTAAAGAGATGACCACCTCGCTGATGATTGCCGCCACGCTCGGTATCGCCGGGTGTATTCGCGCCTGGATGATGGGTATCGGGCTGGAAATCACGCTTATCGTCAGCCTGACGCTGGTGTGCATTACCCTGTGGAGTGCGATTGTGTCGTCCGTCATTCCGATGGTGCTCAAGCGCTGCGGCATTGACCCGGCGGTCGTCTCCGCGCCGTTTATCGCGACGCTTATCGACGGTACCGGGCTGATTATCTACTTTAAGATCGCGCAATATACGCTGGGTCTGGAGTGATGTGATTCCTTGCCGGGTGGCGCTGCCGCTTACCCGGCCCACCCATTCCGTAGGCCCGTGCAAGCGTAGCGCCGCCGGGCAATACTCAGATCGCACCAAGCGTTCTCACCGCCAGCCCAAACGCCTCAATCGCCAGAGCAACATCCTCAGCCATCACTGATTCCGCCGGATGGTGGCTGACGCCCCCCTTGCAGCGCACAAACAGCATGCCGACCGGCCAGCGTTCGGCCAGCGCGATGGTGTCATGCCCGGCACCGCTCGGCAGCGATAATGAGCGCCCCTGCACCGACTCAACGGCCTGTCCCAGCAGATCCTGCAAACGCGCATCGCACGGCGTGGCGGCGATACGGTAAAACTCCTCGGCGCTAAAGCTCAGCCCGCGACGAGCAGCAATAGCCTGCGCCTGCGCCAACAGTTCAGCGAGCAGCGCGTCAAGCGGGGCATCCTGCGGGCCGCGAATATCCAGCGAGAGCGCAACGTCGCCCGGGATCACGTTGACCGCACCGGGCAGGCAGCGCAGTTCACCGACCGTCGCCACCCGATTGCCGCCGTATTGGCGGGTGGTGTTTTCGATCAGCACCATCCATTCGGCGGCGGCGGCCAGGGCATCCTTACGGTGATTCATCGGCACGGTTCCCGCGTGCCCGGCCTCCCCGGTGAAGCGGCAGTTGAGGCGGCGCGCGCCGTTAATGGCTTCCACCATGCCCAGCGCCAGACCTTCCTGCTCCAGACACGGCCCCTGTTCGATGTGCAGTTCCAGACAGGCGCTGAAATCGTCCTGATGGCGTGCCGCCAGCGCCACGCGGGAGGGATCTAATCCTGCCTGCATCATCGCCTGCGCCACGCTGATGCCACTGGCATCACACGTCTCCAGCCAGCCCTGCGGCCAGGTGCCAGTGATGCCGCGGCTGCCTAACAGGGTGATCCCAAAACGGGTCCCCTCTTCGTCGCCAAACCCGACAATTTCGATGGCCTGGGCCAGATGCAGCCCCTGCTGGTGCAGGCTGTCCACCACCTCAATGGCGGTGAGCACGCCGAGCATGCCGTCGTAGCGCCCGGCGTTGCGTACGGTGTCGAGATGCGAGCCAAGCAGCACCGCCTGCGCCCCTTCCTGCGCGCCTTCATAGCGTCCACAGATATTGCCCACGCTATCCTGCCAGACGGTCATTCCAGCCAGGCTCATCCACTGGCCCACCAGCTGGTTGGCCTGCAGATGCTGCGTTGAAAGGTACACCCTTGTCAGCGCATCCGGGGTTTCGCTGATGGCGGCCAGCGCATCGGCGCGCGCCATCACCCGTTCTGCCCCCGGGCTCATTGCGGCGTCTCGCGGCGATAGTGGTCCCACGCGGCCTGCATGGCGGCACCCTGCGTGGTGGTGAATTTCAGGTAGTTCAGCACCGACTCCAGCGCGCTCAGGGTGGTCATTACGCAGTCTTTGCGCGCGTTATAGCCCATCGTGCCAATGCGCCACACTTTGCCGTGCAGCGGGCCAAACGAGGTGCCGATTTCAATCCCGAAATCCTCCAGCATCAGCTTACGCACCTGGTCGCCGTTGACGCCCAGCGGTATCACCACGCCCAGCACGTTGTTCATCTTGTGCTTCAGGTCACCGAAGGTTTCCAGCCCCATCGCCTGGATACCCTTCAGCAGCGCATCGCCGTGCAGCCTGTGGCGAGCGATGCCGTTATCCAGCCCCTCCTGCAGGATCAGACGCGCGCATTCGCGAGCGCCAAACAGCGCGGTAGTGGCTTCGGTGTGGTGGTTCAGCCGCTCCGGTCCCCAGTAGTCCATCACCATGCCGAGATCGAAGTAGTTGGAGTAGATCATCTCCTCGTCGCCGTCGCGGTGGGCGTCGGTCCGAATGCCTTCCTCAACGCATTTGCGGCGGCGGATCGCCTCCTCCATGCGCGCGCTCAGGGTGATCGGCGACGTGCCCGACGGGCCGCCAAGGCACTTCTGCATCCCGGCCGAGACGGCGTCCAGCCCCCAGGCGTCGGTCTCCAGCGCATTGCCGCCGAGCGAGGCGGTGGCGTCGGTATAAAACAGCACATCGTAGCGGCGGCAGATCGCGCCCAGTTCCGCGAGCGGCTGCAGCATGGTGGTGGAGGTGTCGCCCTGCACGGTCAACAGCAGGCGCGGACGAATACGTTTAATCGCCTCCTCGACCTGGTCCGGGGTGAACACCTCGCCCCACGGCACCTCGATGGTATGCACCTCTGCACGACAACGGCGGGCTATTTCGCACAGCAGATGCCCAAAGCGGCCAAACACCGGCACCAGCACTTTATCCCCAGGGCGAATGGCCGAAACAAGAATGGCTTCAATCCCCGCACGGGAGGTGCCGTCCACCAGCATCGTCCAGCGGTTCTCGGTGCGGAACACCCCGCGATAGAGGGCCATCACCTCGTTCATGTAGTGGGTCATGGCCGGATCGTACTGGCCGATCAGCTGGCTCGACATGGCGCGCAGCACGCGCGGGTCGGCATTGATCGGGCCCGGCCCCATCAGTAGACGCTGGGGCGGGTTGATTTGCGAAAAGTGTGCGATATCCATTTGTCAGTCCTTATCAGTTGAGGCCGCGCACGGAGGAGATGAACTGCTTCAGTTCCGTGGTCTGCGGGTTAGCAAACAGCGTTTTGCTGTCGCCCTGCTCCCAGACTTTCCCCTGGTGCATAAACACCACGCGGTCGCCCACTTCGCGGGCAAAATTCATTTCATGGGTAACAAGTATGAGCGTCATCCCCTCGGCCGCCAGTTGCTCCAGCACCCTGAGCACTTCGCCCACCAGCTCCGGGTCGAGCGCGGAGGTGATCTCGTCACAGAGTAAAACTTTGGGCGACATTGCCAGTGCCCGGGCAATCGCCACGCGCTGCTGCTGGCCGCCGGAGAGGCTCGACGGGTAGTAATCCAGACGGTCACCTAAGCCCACTTTCTCCAGCATCTGCTGCGCCAGCTCGCGGCATTCGGCGGCGCTTTTCTTCAGCACCCGACGCGGGGCGAGCATCACGTTTTCCAGCGCCGTCATGTGCGGGAACAGGTTGAAGCTCTGGAACACCATCCCGACCGAGCGGCTGATTTCACGCGCCTGAGAATCCCGGTCGGTAATGGTCATGCCGCCCAGCTTGATGCTGCCGTCCTGATAGCCTTCCAGTCCGTTGATGCAGCGCAGCAGCGTGCTTTTGCCCGATCCGCTGCGCCCGATAATGGAAATCACCTGGCCCATGTCGATATCCAGATCGACCCCCTTGAGCACGTGGTTATCGCCGTAGTACTTCTGCACCTGATTAATGGTGATGAGAGGCATTGAATTTCGTCTCCAGATAGCGGCTGTAGCGCGACAGCGGATAACACAGAATGAAGTAGCCGAGCGCTACCAGCGCAAAGACCTTAAACGGCTGATAGGTTACGTTGGTCAGCATGGTGCCGGCCTTGGTCAGCTCGATAAAGCCGATAATCGACGCCAGCGCGGTGCCCTTGATTACCTGCACGGCAAAGCCGACCGTCGGGGCGATGCCGATGCGCAGCGCCTGCGGGGCGACCACGCGAAACAGGGTCTGGCCAAAGGTCAGCCCCAGACAGCGCGAGGCTTCCCACTGCCCTTTTGGCAGGGCGCGAATGCTGCCGTACCCGATATCGAGCAAAAATGCGCTGGTGTAGAAGGTTAACGCCAGCGACGCGGCGGTCCATGGCGAGACGTCGATGCCGAACAGCGCCACGCCGAAGAAGGCCAGAAACAGCTGCATCAGCAGCGGCGTGCCCTGGAACAGCTCAATATAGCCGCGGATAATGCGCTTCACCGCGCGCCCGCCCGTCAGGCGCAGCAGCAGGAGCGGCAGCGTCACCGCCGCCCCGCCGACAAACGCCACCAGCGACAGCAGCACCGTCCAGCGTCCGGCCAGCAGCAGGTTGCGAATAATGTCCCAGTCGGTAAAGGTGGTCATCATGCCTGCACCCCCAGCCATTTGCGTCCTGCCGCCATCATCAGCTGGCGCAGGGTAATCGACAGCGCTAAGTAAATGCCGGTTGTCACCAGATAAACCTCAAAGCTCAGAAACGTTCTGGACTGGATCAGGTTGGCGGCGAAGGTCAGCTCTTCATACGAGACCTGCGACACCACCGACGAGCCGAGCATCACGATGATGCACTGGCTCACCAGCGCCGGGTAAATGCGCTGCAGCGCGGGCGGCAGCACCACGCGAATAAAGGTCTGCAGGCGGGTCAGCCCGAGCACGCGTCCGGCTTCCCACTGCCCTTTCGGCGTGACCTGAATACCCGCGCGGATGATCTCGGTGCTGTAGGCGCCAAGGTTGACCACCATGGCCAGCAGCGCCGCTTCCCCCGCCGTCATCTTCAGCCCCAGATTCGGCAGGCCGAAGACGATGAAAAACAGCTGCACCACAAACGGCGTGTTGCGGATGATTTCCACGTACGCACCCCAGATCCGGCTGTACCAGGTTGTGCGTCCGCTGCGGATCGCCGCCCCGAAAATGCCTATCGCCAGCCCGCCGACGGTCGCCATCACCGTCAGTTGAACGGTGACCCACAGCCCCGCCAGCAGCTCCGGCCAGTGCGGCCAGAGCGCGGAGAAATGAAGTTGCTCAGTCATCGGCTCAGGCGCCAAGGTTTGCCGGCAGCGGGGCCTTCAGCCATTGCTCAGACAGGCCGTTCAGCGTGCCGTCCTTGATGCCCTGCTCAATCAGCGCATCCACTTTTGCTTTCAGGGCAGGTTCGTTCTTCTTCAGGCCAATAAAGCACGGCGAATCTTTCAGCATAAAGCTCGGCACCGGGGCTTTATCCGCGTTCTGGCGCGAAATGGCCGCCACCACGAGGTTGCCGGTTGCCACGTACTGCACCTGGCCGGAAAGGTAAGCGGAGAGCGTGGTGTTGTTGTCTTCGTAGCGTTTCACGCCCGCATCTTTCGGCGCCAGGCTGGTCAGCACCATGTCCTCCACCGCCCCGCGCGTCACGCCGATGGTTTTTCCGCTCAGCGCGGCGGCGTCTTTCAGCTCGGCGCCTTTCGGACCAAACACGCCGAGGAAGAACGGCGCGTAGGCGCGGCTGAAGTCGATCACCTTCTCGCGCTCCGGGTTTTTACCGAGGCTTGAAATAACCAGATCCACCTTATCGGTTTGCAGGTACGGCACGCGGTTGGCGCTGGTCACCGGCACCAGCTGCAGCTTAAGCTTCATCTGTTTGGCCAGATAGCGCGCCATGTCGATGTCATAGCCCTGCGGCTGCAGATCGGTCCCCACCGAGCCAAACGGCGGGAAGTCCTGCGGAACGGCAATGCGGATAGTGCCGCGCTTCTCGATATCCTGAAGCTGGTCAGCCTTTGCCGGCAGCTGTGTGAAAAGACATGCGGCCCCGGCCAGTGCAATCAACAATTTTTTCATGGTGCTTCCCCGTAACGTTAACATGAAACAAAAGATTCTTTGAATGTGATTTTGCAACTAATGTGCCAGGTGAGGCGAAGCGGGGAATATTCTTGTAAAGCCTGATAAAACGCGGACGGGTCGAAAAAACATGCGTTTTCCCGCCCCGTCAGCTGCACCATTTCAATGCAAAGCACCAGCCTGATGCCCCATTATCGTTGTTCGAGTTCGTCCAGTTGCTGATAAAGGGAGGCAATGTCGTGAATGCGCGGACGGCCTTTATCGAGAATTTCATGCAGGAAGGCATTCGCCAGCAGGTTGATCAGACTGTTGACCGAGGAGTAGCTGTCATAGGCGGAGACGCTGTCCAGCGGGGCGCAGAGCTGCCAGCTCGCCAGCGGAAACAGGCTGTGTGCCTGCGGCTCGCACATCAGCAGCACCGGAATACCGCTGCTCTGAAGCTGCTGCATCAGCGGGCGGATAATGCGCGGGCGACGGCGAAAGGCCATCATGACCACCAGATCGTCCGACGTTAAATCCACCAGCTCTTCACTCAGGCTCTGCCCCGGCTGCGGCAGGACCAGCACCTGACCGCGCGCCTGTAACAGCTGCTGGCGCAGGTGCAACGCCGCCGGATAGGCGTTACGCATGCCGATAATGACGATGCGCCGCGCCTTCACCATGCAGGCCATGGCGTCGGCAAACTGCTGCGCGTCCAGGGCATTGACCCACTGGGTCAGGTTCGCCATCTCCTGCTTATAGTGGCGCGCCAGCAGCGTATTGCCCTGCACCGCGTCGCGGTTATCGGTGAGCGGCATCCCGCTCTGGCGCAGGGTGCGCAGCTCGTCGCGCATGTCCTTATATTTCTTATAGCCCAGACGCTTAAACAGACGGCTGACCGTGGCTTTCGACACCCCGCTCAGCTGCGCCAGCTCGGCGCTGTTGTAGCTAATGAGGTCGTCAAAATGGTCGAAAATAAAATCCGCCACCCGCTGCTCCTGCGGCGACAGCGACGGGTACTGTGCTTTCAGACGTTCATCCAGTTGTTCCATAGCGCCTCTGTAACTTTTGTTTCATCACATTTTGCCTTTCATTCTACCTTTCATTATACGTGCCAGTTTACTGAAACTTTTCTTTCAGAACTGGAACAGCTTTTGCAGCACCTTGTGACTTTCAGGGTTACGAGGACGCTTCATGCAAAGTAATGTCTCCACGCACGGCATGGCCGTTGCACCCCACCATCTTGCCAGCCAGAGCGCGCTGGCGGTGCTGCGCGAAGGCGGCAGCGCGATAGAGGCGATGGTCGCCGCGGCGGCCACCATTGCCGTGGTTTATCCGCATATGAACGGGCTGGGTGGCGATGGCTTCTGGCTTATCGTGCCGCCGGAAGGCGAACCTGTCGCCATTGATGCCAGCGGCGCGGCGGGATCGCGCGCAACGCTTGCCGCCTATGACGGTCTGACGCATATCCCCCATCGCGGCCCGCGTGCGGCGCTGACCGTCGCCGGCACGGTGAGCGGCTGGGACGAGGCGCTGAAGGTCTCGCGCGAAATGACCGGCAAGGCGCTGCCGCTGGCTCGCCTGCTGGCCGACGCCATCGATTATGCGCAGAACGGCACGCCGGTCACGGCCTCTCAGGCCCATGCCACGGCCAGTAAATTCGACGAGCTGAAAGACATCCCCGGCTTCGCGGAAACCTGGCTGGTGGACGGCAAGCCGCCGCAGGTCGGGAGCCGTTTTTACCAGCCCGCCATGGCCACGACCCTGACGCGTCTGGTGGAAGACGGTCTGGACAGCTTCTATCGCGGCCCGCTGGCGGACGTGCTGGCGCACGGCATGGAGACGCTGGGACTGCCCGTGACGCTGGCCGATTTACACGCGCACGCCGCCCGGCGCACCACGCCGCTAAAACTGCAGCATCAGCAGGGAGACATCTATAACCACGCCCCGCCAACGCAGGGGCTGGTCTCGCTGGCGATACTCGGCATCACCGACCGCCTGAATATGGCGGAGGCCGACGACGCCGAAACCCTTCACCGCATCGTGGAAGCCACCAAGCTGGCCTTTGGCCTGCGCGATGCCCACATCACCGACCCGCGCGAGCTGAAAACCGATATTCAGAGCCTGCTGGATCCCGCGTCCCTTCAGGCGCTTGCCGACAGGGTTGACGACAGTCGCGCCGCACCGTGGGGCACCGGAAAAGGCCCCGGCGATACGGTGTGGATGGGGGTGATGGATAGCAGCGGCCTTGCCGTGTCGTTTATCCAGAGTATCTATCACGAGTTCGGCAGCGGCGTGGTACTGCCCGACACCGGCATCGTCTGGCAGAACCGGGGCGCATCGTTCAGCCTCGATCCCGATAGTCTTCTGGCCCTCGCGCCGGGCAAGCAGCCTTTCCATACCCTGAACCCGGCGGCAGCGCGTCTTAAGGACGGGCGCGTGATGGTCTATGGATCGATGGGCGGTGACGGACAGCCGCAAACCCAGGCCGCGCTCTTTACCCGCTACGCGATTCAGGGCGTGCCTTTACAGGAAAGCATTTCCCGCCCGCGCTGGCTGTTGGGACGTACCTGGGGACAAACTTCGGACACGTTAAAGCTGGAAGGACGCTTTACCGCTGAGACGGTCTCACGGCTTCAGGCACTCGGACATGAGGTGGAAATATTCCCTGACTTCAGTGAAGCGATGGGCCACGCGGGCGCGATTGTCCGTCACCCCAACGGACTGTTCGAAGGGGCATTTGACCCGCGCAGCAACGGCGCGGCCGCCGGATTCTGAGGAGAAAACAATGACGACACAACAGCCCGACTGGCAAGCGTATCTTGCGCAAATGGAGTCCGTACTCGGCGTGGCGCTGGATGACGCCCGCCGCGCCGAACTGGAGTTGCAGTTCAGCCGCATTGCCACCCTGGCCGCGCCGCTGATGGCGCTGCCGCTCGACGACCGTCTGGAGATAGCAGGAGTATACAAAGCATGAGGCTACACGAGATGAGTATCAGCGCGATCCAGCATGCGCTGAGCGCAGGCGAGCTGAGCGCGAGCGAGATTGCCCGCCAGACGCTGGAGGCGATTGCGCGCGTGAATCCACAGATCAACGCCTGGACCGCCGTGACGGAAGCGCGCATGCTCGCCGAGGCCGAGAGCATCGACACCCTGCGCCGCGAGAAGCGCCCCCTGCCGCCGCTGGCGGGCGTGCCCTACGCGGTAAAAAACCTGTTCGACGTGGCCGGTCAAACCACCCTTGCCGGGGCAGAGCTCTTCAGCCAGCGGTCCGCCGCAGCCGCTGACAGCTTCGCGGTGCGCCAGCTGCGCAGCGCGGGCGGGCTGCTGACCGGGATGGTGAATATGGACGCCTACGCCTACGGCTTCACAACCGAAAACAGCCACTACGGCACGACGCGTAACCCGCACGATCTGGCGCGCATTGCGGGCGGGTCGTCCGGCGGCTCGGCCGCCGCGGTGGCCGCCGGGTTGGTGCATTTTTCGCTCGGCACCGACACCAACGGGTCGATTCGCGTTCCGGCCTCCCTGTGCGGCATCTATGGCCTCAAACCCACCTTTGGCCGCCTGTCGCGGTCCGGCAGCCATCCGTTTGTGGCGAGTCTGGATCATATCGGCCCCTTTGCCCGTCGCGTGTGCGACCTAGCCTCCGTGTATGACGCACTGCAAGGGCGGGATACCAGCGACGGTTTTCAGGCAGAGAGCTCGCGTGAACAGGCGCGCCCCTTGCTCGATCGCGGTCTGGATAATCTCCGCTGTGCAGTGCTCGGCGGCTACTTCACCACCTGGTGCGATGCGGATGCCAGAGACGCCGTGGCACGGGTGGCGAAGGCGCTCGACGTGCAGGATGAGTTGCAGTTTCCGGACGCTGAACTGGCGCGTTCCGCGGCGTTTATCATCAGCGCCTCCGAAGGGGGGAATCAGTACCTGCCCGCGCTTCGCCGCGAGCCTGAGCGTTTTGAGCCGCACTCCCGCGAACGCCTGCTGGCAGGCGCGATGATCCCCTCCGCCTGGTATATTCAGGCCCAGCGGTTTCGCGCCCACGCCAGGCAGGCATTTAAAACCCTCTTCGCGCAGGCCGACGTGCTGATCGCTCCGGCAACGCCGCGCAGCGCGACGCTCGCGGGTGAGCAGACCATGGAGATTAACGGTCAGCCGCTCCCCATTCGCGCCAGCATGGGGATGCTGACCCAGCCGATTTCGTTTTTGGGCTTGCCCGTGACCACCGTTCCGCTGCGCACCGCGCAAGGTGCGCCGATTGGTCTGCAGCTGATTGCCGCGCCGTTTAACGAGCAGGCGTGCCTTCGCGTTGCGCGCGTGCTGGAAGAGAGTGGGATCGCCGATGCCCGTCCGGCGGAGGTGGCCGTATGATGAATCACGATGATATTAACCTGCCGTGGGTGGTTGCCGAGGTGACCGCCGCGTTTTACCGCTACGAAGACGCGCTGGTCAGCAACAACGTTGCGGTGCTGGACGAGCTGTTCTGGCACGACAAAAACACGGTGCGTCTGGGGGCGGGTGAAAACCTGTACGGGATTGATGAAATCCGCGCCTTTCGCGCGGCGCGCCCGTCTGCCGGGTTGCAGAGGACGCTGCGTCACACCGTGATCACCACATTCGGCGAGGATTATGCCGTGTGCAGCACCGAGTTTACCCGTGAAGGTACGGAACGCACTGGACGCCAGCAGCAGACATGGGTGCGGTTTGCCTACGGATGGCGGATCGTGGCGGCGCAGGTGAGTTTGATGTCGTAACGCCACCGGGCATACGAGGTTCCGTAGGCCGGGTAAGGCGCAGCCGCCACCCGGCAAAACACGGCACAATTATTTCTGAAACGGATGCACATCCCGCCAGTGGTCGGCAATCTGCTGGCGGGTACAGACCCACACCCGCTCATGCTGCTGCACGTAATCCAGGAACCGCTGCAGCGCGCGAAAACGCCCCGGACGCCCCAGCAGGCGGCAGTGCATGCCGATGGACATCATCTTCGGCGCGCTTTCCCCCTCTTCGTACAGCACGTCAAAACTGTCCTTCAGATACGTATAAAACTGCTCGGCGGTATTAAACCCCTGTGCGGTCGCGAAGCGCATGTCGTTAGCATCCAGCGTATAGGGCACAATCAGGTGCGGTTTTCGGGTGCCGTCACCGCAGGCCACTTCCGTCCAGAAGGGCAGGTCGTCACCGTAGTAGTCGCTGTCGTAGTCGAAACCGCCGTGATCCACCACCAGCTGGCGGGTGTTGGGGCTGTCGCGCCCGGTGTACCAGCCCGTCGGCGGTTTGCCGAACAGGTCGGTCAGCACCTGCACCGCCTTGTTCAGATGTTCGCGCTCCTGGCTGATATCCATGTTCTGATAGTGGATCCAGCGCCAGCCGTGGCTGACCACGTCGTAATCCGCCGCCCCGATCGCCTCGACGATCTCCGGGTGACGCGCCAGCGCCATCGCCACGCCAAAGACCGTCAGCGGCAGGCCGCGCTTTTGAAATTCATTGTGGATCCGCCAGAACCCGGCGCGGCTGCCGTATTCGTAGAGGGAGTCCATCGACATGTGTTTATCCGGGTAGCTGGCCGCGCCGATGATGTCCGACAGGAACTGCTCGGATCCGGCATCGCCGTGCAGAACGTGGTTTTCCGCCCCTTCCTCATAATTGAGCACAAACTGCACGGCGATGCGCGCCTGATTCGGCCACTGCGCGTGCAGTGGGTTGCCCGCGTAGCCGCGCAGATCCCGCGGGTAATTCTGTTCAAAAAGCGCCATTACGTCTCCCCTCACCTTCAAAATGGATTCAATGCCTGAAACTGTCCGCTTAACGCTTTTTTCTCCGGGAACGCCAGATCCCCGTGCTTGCTGGTCGACAGCCCCAGCGCCACCAGCGATTCCACCATCTTCACCGCCGCGCTGACGCCGTCGATCACCGGTACGCGCAGCTCGCGCGTCAGCTCCTGCGCCAGCGTTGCCATGCCGCCGCAGCCCAGCACGATGGCGCCGCAGCCGTCCTCCTTCAGCGCCTGTATACAGCGCGCGCGCACCTTCTCCTGCGCCAGACCACTGCCGTCTTCCAGCGCCAGCACCGGGAGATCGATAGCGTGCAGCGCCGCGCAATGGTCCTGAAAGCCATACTGGTGCAGCAGATGACGGGCAATGATCAGCGTGCGCGGCAGCGTAGTGACCACCGAAAAGCGCGTCGCCACCAGCGTCGCCATATGCATCGCGGCTTCCGCAATGCCCACCACCGGCCCCTGCGCCAGCTCGCGTGCCGCCAGCAGCCCCGGATCGCCAAAGCAGGCAATAACGTGACCGTCCACGCCCTGCTCTCTTCCGAGTTTGACCTGTTCGAGAACCCCCACGGCGGCGATGGCCTCATCAAAGTGACCCTCGATAGACGGCACGCCCGCGCTCGGGCAAACCGCGAGGATCTCCGTCCCCGACGCCGCCACCGCGCGGGCCGCCGCACCGATGGTTTCCGTCATCGCGAGGCTGGTGTTGGGGTTGATCACTTGTATACAGACTGACGACATTACGGCTCCTTGTGGCCGGCAAACAGCCGGGCAAAATCAGGCAGGCACTCGCCCGCCCGCTCGAAGCAGAGGCTGGCGACGATATGTTCAAAATGGTGCATTAAGGCATCGCTGAGCGGCTGGAGCGCCTTCTGGCGCAGCAGATCCACAAGCTGTTCGTGATCGTTGCAGCGGCAGCCCTGACGCCACGGCGCGCCCCAGGTGGCAATCACCAGCGAGGAACGCTGGCTCAGGCCGGTTACCATCTCCGTCAGCACCTGGTTGCCGGAGATGGCCTGCAGCTGAATGTGGAAATTGGCGGAGTGGCGGATCGCCGCCGGGCCGTCATACGCTTCATGCGCCTGCTGCTCCTGGCGAATGATGGCCTCCAGCGCCGCCAGATGCGGCGGCTGACAGTGCGCCAGCACGTCCGGCAGGTTGGCGACCTCCAGCAGGGCGCGGGTACGGAAGATATGCTGCGCCTCTTCCACCGTCGGGCTGGCGACGTGTGCACCACGCTTGGGCGTTAAGGTGACCATTTGCACAGCGGCGAGTCGCTGCAGCACCTTACGAATGCCCGTGCGGCTCACGCCAAACACTTCGGCCAGCGCCTCTTCCGGCAGTTTGCTCCCCGGCAGCAGCTGATGTTCGACAATCGCGGTCATCAGCGCCTGAAAGATCGATTCATCTTTGTCATGCAGGTCTGGTGCGGTCTGCAGGGCGTTTATGTTGTTCATTCACCACTCCGTCTTTTACTCTTCGTTATCGAATCGTATACATAAAAATAAAATATTGCATACAAGATTTATTATTTTGGCCTGGATCCTGCAACACCGTCTGCACTCCCACTCAACGGGTTTTCATTCACAGGAGCAGGTTTCATGCCAAACAGTCAAAACGCGCAGCAGGGTACGGCCGCTGATTCCGGTGCGGTTTACAGCCCACGTCTTTGCAATGAGGATCTGGCACCGACGCGTGACCAGAACTGGAGCTGGTACAACATCTTTTCGTTCTGGATGTCGGACGTTCACAGCATGGGGGGTTATGTTGTCGCCGCGAGCTTCTTTACGCTCGGGCTGGCAAGCTGGCAGGTGCTGCTTTGCCTGCTGGTGGGGATTTGCATTGTGCAGCTGTGCGCCAACCTGGTGGCCAAACCGAGCCAGATGGCGGGCGTGCCCTATGCGGTGATCAGCCGTCAGGCATTTGGCGTCTTCGGGGCCAATATTCCGGCGGTGATCCGCGGGCTGATTGCCTTCGCGTGGTACGGCATTCAGACCTATCTGGCCGCCAACGCCCTGATGCTGGTGGCGCTGAAGTTCTGGCCGTCGCTCTCTTCGCTCACTACCGGCGCATTCCTGGGCCTGTCGCATCTGGGCTGGATCTGCTTTGCCATCATGTGGGTATTGCAGGCGATGGTCTTCTGGCACGGCATGAGCGCCATCAAGCGCTTTATTGATATCGCCGGTCCGGCGGTCTACGTGGTGATGCTGGCCCTCGCAGGCTGGATTGTATACAAAACCGGTTTTGACGGCATTTCCTTCACCCTCGCCAGCAAATCCCTGAGCGCGGGCGAGCAGACCTGGCAGATGATCACCGCGACCGCACTGGTGGTGTCTTACTTCTCCGGCCCGCTGCTCAACTTTGGCGACTTCTCCCGCTACGGTAAAAGCATGGGCGAGATCCGCCGCGGCAACCGCTGGGGCCTGCCGTTTAACTTCCTGCTGTTCTCCATCGTCACCGTGGTGATTGTCTCCGGCACCCAGTCGCTGTTTGGCCGCATGATCACCGACCCGATCGAAACCGTCAGCCGCGTGGGCAACGATCTGGCCGTGGCGATTGGCCTGCTGACGATGATCACCGCCACCATCGGGATCAACATCGTCGCGAACTTCGTCTCCCCGGCGTTTGATTTCTCTAACTGCTCGCCGCAGAAAATCAGCTTCCGCACCGGGGGAATGATTGCCGCCGTCGGCTCGATCCTGCTCACCCCGTGGAACCTGTTCAACTCGCCGGAGCTTATCCACTACACCCTGGACGTGCTCGGGGCGTTTATCGGCCCGCTGTTCGGCATTCTGATTGCCGACTTCTACCTGATTAAACGCGGCAAGGTGTCGGTAGACGACCTATTCGATGACACGCCAAAGGGCAAATACTGGTACCGCAACGGCTTTAACCCGAAAGCCATTGGCGCGCTGATCCCGTCCGTTGCCGTGGGCCTGGTGATTAGCTTTATCCCGGCCCTGCATGAGGTGGCGAACTTCAGCTGGTTCATCGGGGTCTTCCTCGGCGGCGTCACCTACCGCTGGCTGGCGCGGGAAGATCACGAGACGGCGGGCGCAACGTCGTTCAGCTCCCGCGTGGCAACGCAAAAAGAGTAACCCTCTCCCTCCGGCCGCAGGGTATCTGCGGCCCGTTCATTCTGGCACCGTTCTTGCTGCGCCTTATCACCCCGCTACGCAAACACTAAGGCAGGAACCATGATGGATTACCAGACAGCGATCCGCGGTGCATTTTTTGATATTGCCCAGGTCTGCGACAGCGCAGACGAGATTGCCCGGCACGCGCGCTACCTTGAGGACGGCCTGCTGTTTATACAGAGCGGGAAAATTCTGGCGCAGATGCCGTGGCAGGAGGGCGAGCAGTATCTTGACCCTCATAAAGGCTACACCGACCTGCGCGGCAGGCTGCTGCTGCCCGGTTTTGTCGACACCCACGTCCATTATCCGCAAACGGAGATGATCGGCGCCTTTGGCGAACAGCTGCTTGAGTGGCTAACCACCTACACCTTCCCGGTGGAGAGCCAGTTTGCCGATGAAGCCTACGCGAAAGAGATCGCTGAATTTTTCATTCACCAGCTGGTGAGCAACGGCACCACCACCGCGCTGGTATTTTGCACGCTGCATCCGGAATCGGTCGAGGCGCTGTTTACCGAAGCCCTGCGCCTGAACATGCGCCTTATCGCCGGAAAGGTGATGATGGACAGGCACACGCCGGACTACCTGAGCGAAGATGCGAAGCAGAGCTACCGGCAGACGCGGGCGCTGATCCAGCGCTGGCATCATCGGGGGCGTCTGGGCTACGCCATTACGCCGCGCTTTGCCCCGACCTCATCTCCCGAGCTGCTGGCCGCGGTCAGCCTGCTCAGAGAGGAGTTCCCGGATACCTGGATGCAGACCCATCTGAGCGAAAACCCCAACGAAGTGGCCTGGGTAAGCGACCTCTGGCCGGAGCATGAGCGCTATCTGGACGTGTATCACCACTACGGCCTCACCGGCGAGCGCAGCGTGTTTGCCCACGCGATTCATCTTCACCACAGCGAGTGGCAGTGCCTGCATGACACCGGTTCGGCGGTGGCGTTTTGCCCCACCTCTAACCTGTTTCTCGGCAGCGGGCTGTTTCGCCTGCCCGCCTGCTGGCAACACAAGGTGCGGATGGGCATCGGCACCGACGTTGGCGCGGGCACCACCTTCAGCATGCTGCGCACACTGGGGGAGGCCTACAAGGTCGGCCAGCTTCAGAGCTACCGCCTGCGCGCCAGCGAAGCGTTTTATCACGCCACGCTGGGCGGCGCGCACGCCCTCAGGCTGGACGATAAAATTGGCAACTTCACGCCCGGCAAAGAGGCGGATTTCGTGGTTATCGACCCTGACGTGACGCCGCTGCAGCGCCTGCGCAATCGCCGCTGTCAGGATATCTACGAGCAGCTTTTTGTGCTGATGACCCTGGGCGACGAGCGCAACATCAGCGAGACCTGGGTCAACGGCGAGCGAGTGTGGTCAACTGCCCCTGTAGGTTGACCACCCGCCAGGCGCAATCACAAACGGCAGATGGAAATGCTCGTCAGCCGTTTCTCCCACGACAAAATCAATTTGCGCGCAGGGATAGAGCGTATTCCTGCCGGTTTCGCTAAACCACGCGCCGATCTCCGCCACCAGCCGATAGCGGCCTGCGGGCAGAGAGGGAACGAACGCGGCGATACGCCCCTGCGCGTTGGTCACGCCCGTGGCCAGCGTGCTCCCGTCCTGCTGCAGATGAACCGTCACGCCCTGCGCCGGTTTGCCCGTCGAAATATCAAGAATATGGGTGCTGAGTGTGCTCATTCGCCAATGACTCCTTCCAGCCGTAGCAGCGTAATTTCCCGCAGCTGTTCCAGCGCGGCCAGCACTTCCTGCGCGTCGCTGTTCTCCAGCCGCGCGTGCAGCGCCTGTAAAATGTCCTCGCCGCTGCGGCCCTTCGCGCGGATAAGAAAGACCCGTCCGAAGCGGGCTTCGTAGCGAGCATTCCCCTCGCGCAATGCCTGCGCAAGTGCGGCATCGCGGTCATTCACCGCGCCCTGTTCCTGACGCGACAACGCAGCCTCCGCCTGAGAGCCCGTTGGCTTCTCCCCGATACGCGGATGGGCGCTCAGGGCTTGCGTTAATGCCGCTTCATCCCAGTTTTGCGTCAGCGTTTTTGCCGTAGTGAACAATTCATCCCGGCTGGCGTATGGCCGCCCGCGAACCAGCATATCGGCCCAGCCGGGGATCGCCACACAGGGGTGGAGCAGCGCGAGAGCGTCCTGGTGGGGAAGATGGTTGAAGTCGTGCAGTGCGATCATAGTGTCTCCTTTATTGTCTTCCTCCAGGTTATTGCACAAACCACGCCACTCTGAGCGCAGACGTGAAACAGTCGATTCCGTATAGCTCGACTGGAAATTTTTGATTCAAAAAAAGGCACGCTCACCGTGTTTGCGCACCTTAGCAGTGCAAACTTACCTCTCACAATGCCGTTTTCACCACTCTGCAGCCTGGTACGCAAATTGCTGAATGTCTTTACACCCTGCAAAAGGAGAGAAGCATGAGAGCAATCGTCATTGGCGCGGGTATTGGCGGCCTGAGCGCCGCCGTCGCGCTGAAGAAAGCGGGCATCGACTGTACCGTGTTTGAAGCCGTAAAAGAGATCAGGCCCGTCGGGGCGGCCATCTCCATTTGGCCTAACGGCGTGAAATGCATGCAGCACCTCGGCATGGGCGACATCATCGAGACCTACGGCGGGCCGATGCGTTTTATGGCCTACAAGGATTACCGGCGCGGCGAGATCCTGACCCGCTTTAGCCTTGCCCCGCTGGTCGAGCGTACCGGAGGGCGTCCCTGCCCCGTCTCGCGCGCTGAACTCCAGCGCGAAATGCTGGACTTCTGGGGGCGCGACAAGGTGCAGTTTGGCAAGCGCGTGGAACATGTTCATGAAGACGACGCAGGCGTGAGCGTGACCTTCACCGACGGCACCACGGCAGCCGGCGATTTTCTGATTGCCGCCGACGGCAGCCACTCGGCGGTTCGTCCTCACGTGCTGGGCTACACCCCGGAGCGCCGCTACGCCGGGTACGTAAACTGGAACGGGCTGGTGAAGATTGACGAAGAGATTGCCCCGGCTCATCAGTGGACCACCTTCGTTGGCGAAGGCAAACGCGTGTCGCTGATGCCCGTCTCCGGCGGACGGTTTTACTTCTTTTTTGACGTACCGCTGCCCGCGGGCCTGGCGGAGGATCGCGCCACCCTGCGCGCCGATCTCACGGGCTACTTCCGCGGCTGGGCGCCGCAGGTGCAGAAGCTTATCGCGGCGCTGGATCCTGAAACGACGAACCGCATTGAAATCCACGACATTGAGCCGTTTGACAGCCTGGTGCGCGGCAACGTCGCGCTGCTCGGCGATGCCGCGCACAGCACCACGCCAGATATCGGCCAGGGCGGCTGTGCGGCAATGGAAGACGCCGTCGTGCTGGGGGAATGCCTGCGTGAAAACCACAGCATTACGCTGGCACTGCGGCAGTACGAAGCGCTGCGCTGCGACCGGGTGCGCGACCTGGTGCTGAAGGCGCGTAAACGCTGCGACGTCACCCACGGGAAAGACATGGCGTTGACGCAGGCCTGGTATCAGGAGCTCAAAGAGGAGACCGGAGAGCGCATCATCAACGGTCTGTGCGAGACCATTCAGGGCGGCCCGTTAGGCTGAGCGTAAGAGGGACAACGATGAAAAGAGAACCGACTCCACCCGCCCACTGCACGTTTGAGCCAGAGGACTGGCTGCGTCTGGCGAGATGCTGGCATCCGGTCGCGCGCGCCTGCGACGTCGGCCCGGCACCGGTCAAAGCGACCCTGCTGGATGAACAGCTGGTGATTTACCGGATCCACGACCAGGTCGTGGTCGCCAGGGACGTGTGTCCACACCGCGGCGTGCCGCTGACGCTGGGCTTTCACGATGAGCACGGGATTATCTGCCCTTACCACGGCTTACGCTTCGGAGAGGACGGGCGCTGCAACCGTATTCCGTCCAGCCCCGACCAGCCCGTTCCGGCGAAGCTGAACCTGATTAACTACGCCGTGGAGGAACGCTTCGGCCTGATCTGGACCTGCCTGGCGTTTGACCCGGACAATCCTGTGCCGCTGCCCACCATGCCGCACTGGGATGACGACGGATTTCAGCAGATCAACTGCCCGGCATTTGAGGTCAATGGCTTCGCCGGGAGACAGGTGGAGGGGTTTCTGGACGTGGCGCACTTTGCGTGGATCCACACCGATACCTTTGCCGATCCCAATAATCAGCTTGTGCCCGCCTATCAACCGCAGGAGACGCCGTTCGGCTTCGTGGCGGATTACTGGAGCTCCGTGAGCAACTATCCCGCCAGTTCGGACGTGCAGGCGCCGGAAGGGTTCCAGTGGCTGCGCCATTTTGAAATGCATCTGCCGTTTACCGCCACCCTGACGATTCATTTTCCGGGAGAATCGAGACTGGTCATCATGAATGCCGCGTCGCCCGTGTCATCGCGCGTGACCCGCATGTTCGCCCCTATCGCTCGTAATGTTGACCTGCATATTCCGGTGGAGGATGTGCATGCCTTTAACCTGCGCATCTTCGAAGAAGACCGCCTGATGGTGGAAACCCAGCGCCCGGAAAGTCTGCCGCTGGATCTGACGCTGGAAGCCCATATTCCCGCCGATAAAAGCTCAATCGCCTACCGTCGGGGACTGAAAAAAATGGGCTTTGGCGAATTTTTCCTGGTATGACGGAGGCCGATATGCTGAGCGTGATTGTTGACGGGCTGTGGCGCGAGGGCGACAAAAGCCTCGCCGTCAGGCTGGTGGCTGAAGACGGCGAAGCGCTGCCGGCGTGGCAGCCCGGCGCGCACATTGATGTCCACCTGCCCTGCGGGCTTGTCCGTCAGTATTCTCTGACCGGGGCCTGTGAGGACGAGAGCTATCTTATCTGCGTGGGCCGTGAAGCCGCCTCGCGCGGCGGGTCGCGCTATGTCCACGAGACGCTGCGGCCCGGGCAGAGGCTGACGATCTCTGCCCCGCGCAATCTGTTTCAGCTTCGTCAGGCAGAGCGGGTTTTGCTGCTGGCGGCGGGCATTGGCATTACGCCGCTGTATGCGATGGCCCTGCAGCTGAAGGCGGCCGGAACGCCGTTTACGCTGCATTATTACGTCAAACGCCGGGAAAGCGCGGCGTTTACGCGCGAACTCTCGCAGTGCGGTAAGTGCATCATTCATACCACCAGCCCGCGTTCAACGCTGGCAGAGCATCTCCCGGCGGCTGAGGCGGGGCTTCACGCCTGGGTCTGCGGTCCGGCAGGGTTTATGGAAAAAGTGCGTGAAGTCGCCACGGCGAAGGGATGGGAGGACGCCCATCTTCACAGCGAGGCGTTTCAACCCGCAACCCCTGTCACAAGCGGCGAAGCGGGCGAGATCTTTACGGTCAAACTGGCCTCCACAGGCGAGCGCTGGCCGGTGCCTGCAGATAAGACCATCGCCCAGGTATTACAGGAAAACGGCGTGGACGTGCCGTTGTCCTGTGAAATGGGGATCTGCGGCGCGTGCCTGACGCCGGTGATTGACGGCGTGGTGGATCACCGGGATAGCGTGCAGTCGGAGGCGGAAAAAGGCGCGCCGGACCAGCAGGTGGCGCTGTGCTGTTCGCGGAGCCATTCCGGTGAACTGGTGATCGGGCTGTAAAACGAACAAACCCTGCGATATTGCTCTCGCAGGGTTTTCAAATTTGGCGCAAGTATTGATCTCTATTGACTTAGCTCTACAAATGTCTGCTCGCTTATCCTCTCTTTATTTCTTCTTTCCCCCCCTTATCAAAATTCGACATAACCACCTTTATTATTGAAGCAAACCATTAGCACGACGGTAACAAAAAAAGAATTACGGCCAACAATGACGTCAATTATCAAAATAGAACGAATCACTTTTGAATAACACCTGCCTATACGGCCATTTATGATGGCTTATCGTGTTTTAAATATTTCCAGCAAGGCAAATATACTATACCGGTTAATTTCCGCGCCTGACGTTATCGCGACGGGAACAATGAAATTCGGGAAGTATAAATGAAATGATTTATTTGAATGGCACAGGGCATGTTTCCTGTTCACCATGGGCGGTAGCGTGGGGCGAAGGTTACAGGAGCCGTCATGACTGAAGCTATCATCATGTTTTGTATAGCAATGACAACCTTAATCATTGCTCGCCCTTTAGCCAGAAAATACAGTCTGGTGGATAAGCCCGGTGGTCGAAAACAGCACAAAGGTGAGATACCTTTAATAGGCGGTATTTCAGTGTATTGCAGTATAGTCATATTTCATGTGCTGCATCTCAATATTGCCCCATTTGTCGACGCAAATTTCATAGCATACATTGTCGGTATATCAATATTACTGGCAGTTGGCATTGCAGATGATTATTACGATCTCCCGGTCATACCACGAATACTGGCGCAGGCGTTAGCTGCACTTGTTATTATCCTCGATGATGTCTATCTCAATACGTTTGGGTTCGTCCTCGGCGAGTATGAACTTCTGCTGGGATCGGCCGGATACCTGATAACCCTTTTTGCCGGATGGGCGGCCATCAACGCGTTCAATATGATTGATGGTATTGACGGGCTGTTGGGCTCTGTTTCCGCCGTAATATTTGCAGCACTAATGGTCACTTTCCTGTCTGCAGGTGCAGAGCAGCCTGCTTTCTGGTGTTTACTGATGATAATGGCCCTGCTTCCTTACCTGATCAGCAATCTTGGTGTAGTGGGCGCAAAGGTCTTTATGGGTGATGCCGGAAGTATGGTTATTGGTTTCACCATGCTTTGGCTGATTCTGAATGCCAGCCAGGGCAGTAAAGCCATTATGGCGCCGGTCACCGCACTCTGGATTATCGCCCTGCCGCTGATGGATATGGTCGCCGTTATGATCCGTCGTCTGCGCCGCAGGCAAAGCCCGTTTCATGCCGACCGGGATCACCTGCACCATATTTTATTACGTTGCGGTTTATCCAGTCGCCAGACTGTCTTTGTGATGGTACTGCTCACCGCCGCGCTGGCAGGAATGGGGATGACGCTGGTAAAAGTGGGCGTCACAGAAAGTTTGTCCATGGCTCTGTATCTTGCCGTTTTTGGTATTTACGTGTTGATGAATAACGCATTGCAGCAACGGAATCCCGACCCGAAAATCCACGCGGCCCGATAAAAATCTGCAGCCATGCGTCCTCATGCTTTGTTAGTGAAAGCGCGCCAGCCGCACTTTCACCTCCTTTGATGAATCGAGTTTTCACTATGATAACCGTTAAGTTTGGGGCGATAGCCCTGTCTGCTGTTCTGCTCAGCGGATGCACCCTCACGCCCGGCAGTAACCTGTCGACATCAGGCAAAACCATTATTAATGCGAATGACGCCAGCGCAGATATTAGCGATAAAGTGAACGTCTACCGCGTCACACCCAAATTGATTGAATCGCTGAAACCTGCGCCGGTTGTCGCTCGCCCAAACACCGATCTGGCCGACGAGATCCGCCGCTACGAATATCGTATTGGCGTCGGCGACGTCTTAATGGTCACCGTCTGGGACCACCCTGAGCTCACCACCCCTGCCGGGCAATATCGTAGCGCCTCTGACACCGGGAACTGGGTTAAGTCCGACGGGTCCATCTTTTACCCCTACGCAGGCAAGATTAAAGTTGCAGGCCGAACGCTGGCTCAGGTCCGCAACGAGTTAACCAGAAAACTGGCAACAGTTATCGAGTCGCCACAGGTAGACGTCAGCGTTGCCGCCTTCCGTTCGCAAAAAGCCTACATCACCGGTGAGGTGACCCGTTCCGGTCAGCAAGCTATCACCAATATTCCGCTGACCATCATCGACGCCATTAATCAGGCGGGTGGTCTGGCCGAAGGTGCCGACTGGAATAACGCGGTGCTTACGCACAACGGTAAAGATGAGCAAATCTCACTTCAGGCGCTGATGAAGAATGGCGATCTGCAGCAAAACCGTCTGCTTTATAACGGCGACATTCTTTTCGTCCCCCGCAACGACGACCTGAAAGTGTTCGTCATGGGCGAAGTGAAAAAGCAAACCACCCTGAAGATGGACCGTAGCGGCATGACGTTGACAGAGGCGCTGGGCAATGCCGAAGGTATCGACCAGATGAGTGCCGATGCAACCGGCATTTTTGTCATTCGCTCAACCGGCGGAAAAGATGCCAGTGGCAAGCTGGCCAACGTCTATCAGCTTAATATTTCCGACGCTACCGCTCTGGTGATGGGTACAGAGTTCAGGCTCCAGCCTTATGACGTGGTGTATGTCACCACGGCGCCGGTCACCCGCTGGAACCGCGTATTAAGCCAGTTGGTCCCTACCATTTCCGGTATCAACGATATGACCAATACCGCCCGAATGATTAAGCAATGGTAACCATGTTTAACTCAATTTTAGTTGTTTGCATTGGCAATATTTGTCGTTCCCCCACCGGGGAGCGGTTATTGCGCCGGGCTCTTCCGGATAAGAAAATTGATTCCGCCGGATTAGGTGCACTGGTGGGAAAAGAAGCCGATGCCACCGCAACGGAAGTCGCTACAGCGCACGGCGTATCGCTTGACGGGCACCGTGGGCAGGCGTTCACATCTGAACTTGCCAGGCAGTACGACCTGATTCTGGTAATGGAAAAATCCCATCTCGAGCGGATTAAAAGAAGCTATCCAGAAGTAAGCGGGAAAGCCATGCTTTTCGGTCACTGGCAGGATCAGCTTGAAATTGCCGATCCCTATAAAAAAAGCCGTGAAATGTTTGAACTGGTTTATAAGCAACTGGCTCAGAGCGCTGCGCGCTGGGAACTGGCGTTGAATAAGAACAGAAAAGAGATTCGATAACGTGTCTGACTCATACCACATTTCAAAGAACGCCAGCGAAAAAGAGAAGCTACTGAGCCTGGCAGACGTCATCGGCATTCTGCGCGATGGCAAATGGAGAATTATCGCCATTACGTCAATTTTCACACTGGCAAGTGTGGCCTATGTCTTTACGGCGACACCGATTTACCAGGCCACAGCATTGGTTCAGGTTGAAAAAGACGCCGGCAAAAGTATTTTCAGCCAGCTATCGGATGCTATTCCGGGTGGCAAGCAGGAGTCGCAGCCGCAAATTGGCCTGTTGCAATCACGAATGGTCCTGGGTCAGACGGTGGATGATTTACATCTCGACACCGCCGTAGAGGAAAAGCACTTCCCGATCATCGGCAAGGCTATTGCCAACCTACTGGGGAAACAGGACAGCAGTGTTAAAGTGGAAAATCTGACCGTCCCTGAGGACTTTTTAGATATCCCCTTGCGGCTTACCGTGACTGCTGCAAACACCTATCAAATCGAGATTGACGGCACGGCGTACACCGGTAAAACCGGAGAGCATTTTTCTCAAAATGGCATCAGCTTTGTTATCCGTGAGATTAATGCCGACGAAGGAACGGACTTTACGCTGACTAAGCTCGATAAGCTGACAGCGGTGAATCAGCTTCTGAATAGCTTCACTGCTAAAGATATGAGTAACGACAGCGGCATGCTGCAACTGGCCTATCGGGGTGAAGATAAAAAGAAAACGGCAGAGATTTTAAGGAGCATCAGCAACAACTACCTGAAACAGAACGTCGAGCGCAAATCAGAAGAAGCGTCCAAAAGTCTGGAATTTCTTAAAGAGCAGCTACCGCTGGTTCTGAATAACCTGAATAAATCCGAAAATCTCCTCCATCAGTTCCGCCAGAAAAACGACTCTGTCGATTTATCGCTGGAGGCCAAATCCGTTCTGGAAACGGCAGTGGGCCTTGAGGCACAAATTAACGAACTGATTTTTAAAGAAGCCGAAATCTCAAAGCTCTATACCCGCGATCACCCGGCCTATCGAACCCTCCTGGAACAAAAAGCGGTGCTGACTGAGGAGCGCGATAAGCTCAATGCGCGTATTAGCGCCATGCCGAAAACGCAGCAGGAAGTCCTAAGCCTGACGCGTGATGTTCAGGCAGGTCAGGAAGTATATATGCAGCTTCTGAGCAAACAGCAGGAGCTGAACATCAACAAAGCCAGCGCCATTGGCAGCGTGCGAATTATCGACCACGCCGTTACAGAGAAAAAACCCGTCGCGCCCGTTAAACCGTTGATTACTCTGATAAGCTTTATGTTTGGTCTGTTTACCTCTGTCACTTATTGTATTTTCCGCAAGCTCTTGCACACAGGGATTGAAAACAGCGAGCAAATTGAAAACTTAGGGGTGAATGTGTACGCCACCATCCCGGTATCAAAATGGCTGAGTAATAAAAATCAGACCATTACCAGAAGTAAACGAAAGCAGATGCGCTCCGTACATTTGCTTGCCCGGGATAATCCTTCAGACTTAGCCGTTGAGGCGATGCGCAGCCTGAGAACCAGCCTGCACTTTGCGATGATGCAGGCCAGAAACAACATTTTGCTTATCTCCGGGGCGACGCCAGAAGCCGGTAAAACGTTTGTCAGCTGCAACCTTGCAACAGTGATTGCGCAATCCGGCAAGCGGGTGCTGCTTATTGATGCCGATTTGCGTAAGGGCCAGATGCACCACGTCCTGGGAAGCGAGATCAAGCATGGTGTCTCTGAAATTCTGCATCGCACGAGCGAATATGAAAAGGTTATTCAGAAAACAGAGATTGAAAATCTTAATTTCATTTCCCGAGGCCATATTCCTCCGAATCCATCGGAGCTGCTAATGACCGAGGCCTTCTCGAACCTGATGGAGTGGGCACAGCATAATTATGACCTCGTGATTGTTGATACCCCTCCAGTATTAGCCGTGAGCGATGCCTGCGTTGCCGCAAAATATGCCGGTACCGTTATGCTTGTTGCTCGCTTCCAGAAAAACTCGATAAAAGAAGTTGAAGTTTCCGTGAAACGCTTTGTACAGAATGATATTACCGTCAACGGCGTTATCCTGAACGGCGTGGAAAAAACAGCAAGTAATGCCTATGAGTATAATGCCTACTCGTATAGCTAATCAGATATCTCTGTTATATACCGCTCATAGCAATACAAGACCTGGATAACGCAATGACCATTTATTTTGTAATAATACTCACGGCGGGTATTTTAGGGTATATCTACGAAAAAATAGATAAAGACGCTCGAGCGGTAATGAACGCCCTCTTCACGCTTTACTTTACGTTAATCATTGGATTGAGAGATAAAGTGGGCGTCGACTGGTATAATTATGTCAGAATGTATAACAGGTTCAATTCCGATCCGTGGCGTTACGATACGCATGAACTTCTGTATAAACTGGTCAACATACTCGGTTTTCAGTCAGATATTGGGTTCGGCTTCGTCATATTCGTCACGTCCGCTATTTTTATCATGGCTATCATCAAAGGAGCAGAAACGGCAGAAATAAACCCTTATTATTTCTTCGCCTTAAGTGGTGCTTATATTTTTGTCATGGCGGGAGTGAACTATATTCGCCAGGGTGTGGCACTGGCCGTTATGGTCATCGCATTTGCACATCTTCTTAATGGCGATAAGATAAAATTCTTTATCTACACACTACTGGCCGGTTTATTTCATACATCGGCAATGCTGCTTATTTTATTTATTGCCATCGATTTAAATATCATTTTTATTTTTTTGGGGTTAGTATCACTGATAGCAGCTATAATATATCTGCCAATGGACAGATATCAACATTATATAACATCTAATATGGAAAGCGCCGGAGTTTATTTACGCATTGGATATCTTTTTATTCCAGGGGTATATTTACTTTTCAACCCCCACAAATGGAAATATAATCCACCACTAACAAAAAGAATACACTTGACATGTATCCTCTCCCCATTAGCCATGATATTATTATCATTCATTA
This sequence comes from Enterobacter asburiae, assembly GCF_008080435.1. GTDB lineage: Bacteria > Pseudomonadota > Gammaproteobacteria > Enterobacterales > Enterobacteriaceae > Enterobacter > Enterobacter asburiae_C. The sequence goes on from NZ_VRKN01000003.1 coordinate 56,167, forward strand.
GCAGCACAATAGCTGACAGAGTGTCATATTACTTTATTGTTCTATCGACATTAATTACAATAAAAACCGTCTCATCCAGTAAAAAAAACTTAGATTTAATCATGTCTGCCATTATTTTTTCTTTCTCAATGCTGACATTATTTTTGTGGGTTACATATAGTAAATATACTCATCATTACTTTTACGAGAGCCACATTATAGAATGGTTAAAATAATAGCTTACACATGGGAGCATAAATAACACAAAACCAGTACCATTGAAAACAGACTTTTGGTACTAAGACTTAATCCATTACAATCCACATCCTCCAAAGGCAATATAAATGATTTTAATACACCTGTCATAATCATGAAAACTTTCATAAATTCAATAATTGCCAACAAAAAAAACACCCAAAGTTTAAGTAAATATATAGACCAATTTTCATTTTCATTGTTAAATATCGGAGTGGTATTATTCGCTTCAAGATTTTTAAGTAACGAACAGGCTTCCAGGTACATTGTCTTTAACTCGTATTCCGCTCTTTCATTAATCGTAACATCAGCTTTTATTGTTGGCCCATTTTGGATATTCGGCGCAGATAAATCGACTCAAGCAAGTTATTACAAATTCTCGCTAAAATCATTGTTAGTAATATCTACTTTTTTCTCATTAATATTGTCAGTGGTTTTCTATCTTAACGAAAGAGACTGGGTCTATAGCGGACTTTTATTGGTAGCCTCAGTGAGTTCCTCATCATACGATTTTTTACGCAAAAGTTTATATATAAGTCAAAATGAAAAAAAATCAGCAATAATGTCGCTATCGTTATTAATAACCACTTCCTTGTCATATTTTTTATTGCACTACTACCACTTTAATGATGCCAGGATATATCTATTAACGTTAGCATCATGCACAGCCACAATAGCAATATTTATAGGTATCTATAACAGAAAACATTTTAAAGCAATGTCTGGCATGACTAACGTAAAAAGAAAAATATATGAATACTGGGACATAGGAAAATGGTCTACTGCATCCATGATTTGCTTTTGGAGCATAACGCAGGGTAGTTTCATTTTTCTTGAGAAATGTATTAACGATGAACAACTTGTGTTTTCACGTCTTGCGCTAAGCCTTTCTGGAATTATAGCAATATATTATACATCTATTGAAAATAAAATAATGCCAGAGCTCAGAGGGCTTATCTTAGAAAGTAAAACTGATGCTTTACAAACGGCAAAGAAGAAATATTATAAAAATGGAATTATAGTATCAATATTATTTTCAATTTCAATATTGACTTTTTATTCGCAGATATTTGGTATAAACCATTACCACTTAAGTATATTATTTTTAATGTGTTTTTATCAGTCGATAACGGGAATTTTTAGATTCGACGCTTATGTCCTTAAAGCAAGGAAATTCCACAAAGTAATTTTCTTTAGCAACTTTATATCAGCAGGTATAATTTATATCCCAATTTTTTATACAATCACCCGATATCAACTTACTGACACTGAATATTTGCTACCTATAATCATATTGTTAAACGGGCTGCTTTGCTCACTACTCTACCGTTTATTTTCAACCTCCAGAAAAGGCTTATAATTTTGTTTATTAACACACATTCATCGAAGATAGGGATTCTTGACACAAGTATTTGCTCAATGAATGTTGGTGATTTCATCATCATGGATTCAGCTTACAAGCAAATTTGCAAAACGTTTCCGCATACTCAAAAGGTACATTTCCCTACCCACGAGAGAATAACCAGAGTGGGCATTAAAAGGCAAAGACAAATATCTTTGAATTTTCTTTGCGGAACGAATTGCCTAAATTCTTCAATGCTATTTCACCGGCAGTGGAATATTGGCATGCTGAACACATTATTTATGAAAGATACTGTAACGCTTGGAGTCGGTTGGGCCAACTATCAAAATAACCCAGATATTTATACATCTTTACTTCTTCGAAATATTCTTAGCAAAAAGCATATACACTCGGTAAGAGACTCTTATACGGAGAAATTATTAAGGAGTACAGGGGTACAGAATATACTGAACACCGGTTGTCCAACCATGTGGGATCTTGATAACGATCATTGCACTCAAATCCCCTCCAGAAAATCGAAAAATGTCATTTTCACCTTAACTGATTACAGGAAAGATTCTATCAAGGATTCTATCTTCATCAGAGCACTAAAAAAATCATATGAAGATATATATTTTTGGGTTCAGGGAGCCAACGACTATTCTTACCTTCAGTCTCTTGGTAATCTAATTCAGGATATTAAAATCATTCCTGCAAACCTTTCGGATTTTGATGCAGCATTGTCAAACACGCACTCAGTAGATTATGCAGGAACGAGACTCCATGCGGGGATACGCGCAATGCAAAAATTTAAACGCAGCATAATTTTGTCAGTTGATAATAGAGCGGAAGAAAAAAAGAAAGACTTCAATCTACCTGTAATTTCAAGAGATTTATCCCTGGAGGAGTACATACATATTTTTAATGGTAATATGACCACAAATATCAGCCTTCCATTGAATAATATACAAAACTGGAAAAATCAGTTTTTCTAAAACTTCCTGCCTGCATCGATTAATAACAATAATTTTCAATATCAAATTACACCTCATGAGCATAATACCTGACACACCAAACAAATAGAATCAATCTTAAGCTAACAAATTCCTTTAAAAGCACCACTCTATATATCCTATTATGAGGAAGTATTATGCGAATAACCTTTGTTATTACAGGTCTGAATATTGGCGGAGCTGAAATACAAGTATGTAATTTGGCAGATGAGTTATCAGATGCTGGAAACAATGTGCAGCTTATTTCCATCTCCGGTAAATCACAGCGGCGACCTAAAAATAGTGCAATTCATTTGGTTGAACTATTAATGCTGAAAAATTCACTCTCGTTTCTTAAAGCATATTTCCAGGCACGTAAGACGATCAGAGAGTTTCAACCAGACATCGTCCATAGCCATATGGTACATGCTAACATTTTTTCCCGCCTGCTTAGAATCACTACACCAATACCAAAGCTAATTTCCACATCCCATAATTCCTACGAAGGAGGATCGCTACGGGCCTTTATGTGCAGAATCACCGACCCGTTATCGACGCTCTCCACTAATGTCAGTCTGGCAGCGACTAAAAGCATCATAAATCGCGGAAGCGTTAATAAAAATAAAGTCGCCACCATTCACAACGGAATTAAGATTGAAAACTTCTGTTTTAACGAAGTTAACAGGGAAAAGTTACGCCGTGAAATCGGTGTCGATCCGCAGACACCTTTACTGCTCTCAGTCGGTCGGTTAGCTCCTGCAAAAGATTACCCAAACTTATTACGTGCATTTGCCGCAATAAAAAATAGCACTCCTGTCGAGCCCCAGTTAGCCATTATTGGCAGTGGTGCACTTGAAACCGAATTGAAAACCCTGGCAATCGAGCTTGGAGTTGCTAACCGTGTGCACTGGCTTGGCATGAAAACCAACGTCCATGAATGGTTAAGCGCTGGAGATATTTTCGTTATGTCATCTGCCTGGGAAGGTTTTCCATTAGTTATTATTGAAGCGATGGCAGCAGAACGCGTGGTTGTTGCGACTGACTGCGGTGGGATTAGAGAAGCTCTCAGCGGCAACGGTTTCTTAGTTCCACCGCACTCTTCCGCTGCCCTGGCTGAGGCCATTATCAAGGCGCTGAATCTTTCTCCTGAAGAAGCGCGACAAATGGGTGAAGCTTCCCGTTGCCATATTGAACAACATTTCTCGATGAGCGCGATTGCTCAAAAATGGATTGCGTTATACCGCTCTCTTTAATATTTCCATACAGAAATACCTCTGTTTTTATTACTGATAAATCATGAACAATATTGCTATCACAGCCAATACCAGTTGGTATATTTATAATTTCAGAAAAAACACTATCGTAGAGCTCATTAACAGAGGAATCAATGTCCATGTTATTTCTCCTTTTGATGACTATACGGATAAACTCCGTGCGCTAGGATGCCGGGTGCATGATATAAAAATTGACGGACGAGGAATGAACCCTGTGACTGATACTTTGACATGTCTCAGTTTCTTCCGTCTATTTTTGAAAATAAAGCCACAAACGATTTTAAACTTCACTCCCAAAAATAATATTTACAGTTCACTTGCAGCAGCCTCACTCAACATTCCTGTAATCAATAACATTGCCGGACTGGGTCACGCATTTATTCGTGACGGTTTTTTAAATAAAATTGTGCGTGCACTCTATAAAATAAGCCAAAGAAAAGCAGAGTATATCTTCTTCCAGAATGAAGAGGACATGGCCGTTTTCCGAAAGCATAATATTGGCACAGCAGCAATTAAAAAGCGGATACCCGGCTCAGGTGCCGATCTCGCACGTTTTGCTTTCACGCCAGTACAGAAAGAAAAGACAATTAAATTCCTTCTCTCAGCAAGAATGCTGAAGGAAAAAGGCGTTTATTTATTTGCCGATGCAGCAAGGCACTTTAAACAAAAATACGGTAATAAAGTCGACTTTTCTCTTTTAGGTTTTTGCGAAGCTCAACACCCTTCAGGTGTGAACATTGATGAAATCAGCACATGGGTTGATGAAGGTATTATCAATTATCTGGGCGTGACGGATAAGGTCGAAAGCGTACTTAAAGATGTTCACTGCGTGGTCCTGCCTTCTTATTACCGGGAAGGTGTGCCCAGGTCGCTGCTCGAGGCCGGCGCTATGGGTAAACCGATCATCACGACTGACAACGTCGGCTGCCGTGAAACCGTGGTGGACGGATTTAACGGCTATCTCTGTGAACCCGGCTGTCTGTCAAGTTTAATTGAAGCCATCGAAAAGATTATTGATGCGACGGAGCATGAGCTTGCTCAGTTAGGTAAAAACAGTCGTATGCATATCGCCAGCCATTTTGATGAAGCCATCGTCATCAATAAATATTTATCATCCATCAGTCAGGTCACTAAGCATCGCAGCAAGTTGCTTATTCATCCTTAGAGCTAAACTATTATGAAAATTGCCATCGCCGGAACCGGATATGTCGGTTTATCCAACGGCATTCTGCTTGCTCAGCATCATGAGGTTGTCGCCCTTGATATCCTTCAGCACAAAGTTGATTTATTGAACGATAAAAAATCGCCGATAATTGATCACGATATTGAGCAATATTTAAAAAATAAGAACCTGAACCTTCGCGCCACAACCGATAAACACGATGCCTATACGAATGCTGACTTCGTGATTATCGCCACACCGACAGATTACGACCCAGAGACAAACTACTTTAATACCGCCTCCGTTGAGGCGGTGATTAAAGATGTCGTCAACATTAACCCGCAGGCAGTGATGATTATTAAGTCTACCGTTCCGGTGGGTTACACGCAGCACATCAAAGCGTTGCTGGGTATCGAAAACATCCTCTTCTCACCGGAATTTCTGCGTGAAGGGCGAGCCCTGCACGATAACCTTCACCCATCGCGAATTGTCGTTGGTGAACGATCCGAACGCGCCTCACTCTTCGCCAGTTTGCTGCTGGAAGGTGCGGTCGATAAGCACTGCCCGGTCATTTACACTGACTCGACAGAAGCCGAAGCGATCAAGCTTTTTGCCAATACCTACCTGGCGATGCGCGTCGCCTATTTCAATGAGCTGGATAGCTATGCCGAAACTCACGGCCTCAGCACACGTCAGATTATTGAGGGCGTGTGTCTGGATCCTCGTATCGGCCATCACTATAACAACCCGTCATTTGGCTACGGTGGCTACTGCTTGCCCAAGGACACGAAACAGCTCCTGGCCAACTACCGTGACGTGCCTAACAAGCTTATCGGCGCGATCGTCGAAGCTAACAGCACGCGTAAAGATTTTGTTGCCGATGCTATTCTCCGTCGCTCACCGAAACGCGTGGGCATATACCGCTTGATTATGAAAGCTGACTCGGACAATTTCCGCGCGTCCTCCATTCAGGGCATTATGAAGCGTATTAAAGCCAAAGGCATTGACGTTGTTATTTATGAGCCGGCGCTAAAGGAAAATGAATTTTTCCATTCCAGGGTGATTAAAGATCTCAATGAATTCAAGAGCAGCGTCAACGTGATTATTTCTAATCGAATGTCCGCCGAGCTCATCGATGTACAAAGTAAAGTTTATACACGCGATATTTTTGGCGATAACTAAAAATCCCATCATAAAATATTTACCTTAAACATCCACTGTTTGAGGTTCCCCTTATTTCTCTACACGGCATTTATTTGCCCTTTGAGGAATACACCACTGTAATCACCAATAAGGAAATAACATGAAATTTATTAAATTATCTGCCCTGCTGCTCTGCGTCCTGTCCGCGCCAATGGCTTCTTTCGCCGCAATCGAAACCGCTGCTGCGGGTAGCACAACGGGCACCGCAGCAGGATCGTCTGCCGCCGCGGCGGGTGTGGCGACCGGCACAGCCGTTGCCGTAGGCGCTGGCGTCGTGGGTGCCGTCGCTATCGCAGCCGTTGCAGCAAGCAACAGCAGCAACGGTAGCGGCAACACGGGAACGACCACGTCTACGCGTTAATTGACAATACCTTCATGGGGCTCCTCTGAGCCCCATTTTTTTCTGTTTCACTATGACGTCTATTATGTTCAAAAAATTTTGTCTGGCGGGTGCAGTGTTCTTTATCAGCGCATGCAGCCAGCATCGTCCCGGGATCCTCTCCCAGACGATTATCCAGTCTCTTTCTTCGCAGGATGCCTTCATCGACCGCGCTAAGGTCGATCAGGTGCCGTATGCCTCGATGGCCCTCACCGTTGCCGATGGCCCGCAGGCGTTTATCGTGCTTGCCTGGGATGAGGAGAACACGCAAAAGTGGCTCACTGCCGATGCAAAAATGATCGCCGCGCGAAGCGGACGCCTCATAAAAACGCTCGGCTTTAGCGCTAACCTGTTGAGTCTGGAGAGCAATGTACAGGATCCGCTTGCGGCTCCGCTCACGATTAAGGAAGGCCAGCAATGGCATGCGCAGGCACGGTGGGAGGATAACGGATTTCACGCTGCCAACATCATTTCGCGATTCCACTGGGCGGGTTCGCAGGACTTTACCGTACTGAGCGTAACGCATCGCTACCGCGTGCTGGAAGAAACCGTGACGGCTGAAGCCGACGGGACGACCTGGCAGCAACGTTACTGGGTCGATCCCCAGTCCGGACGCATCGTTCACAGCAAACAAATTTTGCATCCTCATGGCCAGACGTGGTCTGTTACCCTGCTAAAACCGTATTCCTGATGAAAAAAAAAATCATACTTGCCGCCATGCTTCTGGCAGCAACCCCGCCGGGCTACGGTCAGGGGAAAATCGCACTCATTTGCCAGCCAGCCTGTGCCGTGGCTGAAGTCACCGCCGATAACCTGAGCGAGCTGGTAACCCATCCGGCACTCCCTAAAAACATCGACTGGGAAAGCGCACGCCTTTCCACTCCTGCAAACGATGCTGAACAGCAGTTTCGTCAGCAGCAGATTCTGAAGACACTCACTTCAGCAGTTCAGGAATTACAAGACCAGGGCGATACGCGTCAGGCTCAGCGTATCGCATGGTTAAGCCAGCGTCTTCAGGCGCTGAAAGTCATTGGCGGTTTTTCGTTGCAGCTGGATCCAGACTGGGTACGCCTGAAACCTGAGAATTCGCCAGGACTCGAGGGTGATTATCGCCTGTACCTCCGAACCTTCCCGGCGCAAAACCTGACACTCTGGAACGGTACCCGCGAGAGCACGCCGTGGATTGCCGGCCAGCAAACCGCCGCCTTGACGGCCGCAGATCGGCGGCAGCCCGGTATCGACCCGGATAATGTCACGGTCATCGCGCCGGATGGCACTGTCACAATGGTACCGACAGGCTACTGGAACCGCCGGTACCATGAACCGCAGCCCGGCAGCCAAATCTGGCTGAACCTGCAGCTCAACGCATTATCACCGCAATATCAGACACTGAACCAACGTATCGTTCAGTTGCTTAGCCAACGGACTGACAAACCATGAAATTCACCCCTCTCAGCTACAGCATTGCGCTATTATTTAGCGGCATCAGCACGGTTGCCAGCGCAGATGTCGGCACCCCGCTGTCTCTTCCCTATGTCTCCCCTTCCCAGTCCGACTTTGGCGGTGTGGGATTGTTGCAAACCCCGAGCGCGCGAATGGCCCCGTCAGGGGAATTCAGCATGAGCTATCGGGACAACAACCAGTACCGATTCTGGGCCCTGTCACTGCAGCTCATGCCGTGGCTTGAAACCACGATTCGTTATACTGACGTTCGCACCCGCCAGTACGGTGATAAAAATTTCAGCGGCGATCAGACATACAAAGACAAAGCCATCGACCTCAAAGCCCGGCTGTGGCAGGAGACGCGCTGGACGCCCGATATTTCACTGGGGTTTCGGGATATCGGCGGAACAGGACTGTTTGATAGCGAATACCTGGTCGCCAGCAAAGCCGCAGGACCATTTGATTTCACGGTAGGAGCAGGCTGGGGTTACCTCGCCAACAGCGGCAACATTGCCAACCCATTTTGTCGGGCAAGCAACAGTTTTTGCCAGCGCAGCGAAAGCTACAGTGGCCGCGGCGGCTCGGTTGATGCCGATCGCTTTTTCCATGGCCCGACAGCGCTGTTCGGCGGCGTGGAGTATCAGACGCCCTGGCAACCTCTGCGCATTAAAGCTGAATATGATGCCAACAACTATCGTAACGACCGGGCCGGGCGGTTAAAGCAAGATTCACTGGTGAACGTCGGGGTGCTGTACCGTTTGAATGACTGGAGTGACTTCTCCGTTGGCTACGAGCGTGGAAATACCCTCACCTTCGGCATCACGCTCAACACCAATTTCGAAACGCTGCGCAGTCAGGCATATATACCACCAAAACCGGAATACAGTCCCTCGGAGCAACCGGCAAACTTTGCCCCTCATGTCGTCGCGACCCAGTTGACTGCCCTGCGCGATAACGCCGGTTTTGCTTCGCCGCGCATCGATCGTGTGGGTGATACCGTGTATGTCACAGGTATGCAGACCGATTATCGTGACTGGAGTGAAGGCGTGGATCGCGCTAACCGCATCATCATGAACGCCCTGCCAGCGGGTGCCCGCCAGATTGTCATCACCGAAGAGCGTGATAATTTACCGATGGTGAGCTATCGCAGCGAAACCTCTTCCCTCGCGGAAGTGATGCGTGGAATGCCGCCGGGAGTCCCGCAGCCCCCGAATGTGGGAAGGGTCGAGGAGCCAAAGCAACCTGCATCAACTCTGGCGGGCTATGCCCTGGAAAAATCTCCCTGGCAGTTCAACTGGTCGCCGGTGCTCAACCAGTCGTTCGGCGGGCCCGAGTCGTTCTATATGTACCAGATTGCCCTGAGCGGCAGCGCCAGCTATCAGATTTCCGATAACTGGAAAGTCGGCGGCGTAGGCTTACTCAACCTGCATAATAACTACAACAAATTCAACTACACCGCCCCCCCTGCTGACAGCCATATCCCACAGGTTAGAACCCATATTCGTTCTTACGTCAGCACCAGCGATGTCTATCTGAACAATTTACAGCTGACGCATACCAGCACGCTGGGCAACGGCTGGTACATGCAAAACTACGGCGGTTATCTTGAGATGATGTTCGCGGGCGTCGGCAGCGAAGTGCTCTATCGTCCCCTCAAAAAGCAGTGGGCCCTCGGTGCCGACCTCAATCAGGTGAAGCAGCGAGACTGGAACAATCCGATGAAAATGGCGGATTACAGCGTCACGACCGGACATGTAACCGGGTACTGGCAGCCGCAGTTTGCCGATGAGTTTCTGGTGAAGATAAGCGTGGGACGTTATCTCGCTGGCGATAAAGGTAGCACGGTGGATATTTCACGGCGCTTCGCCAGCGGCATTACGGCCGGAGCCTATGCCACTCTTACCAATGTTTCATCCCACGATTACGGTGAAGGCAGTTTCACCAAAGGCTTCTACGTTTCCATTCCACTGGATTTGATGAGTACGCGTCCCACCAACACCCACGCGAAACTCAACTGGGAACCGCTCACCCGCGATGGCGGGCAGCCTTTGCAAAAACGTTATTCACTGTATGACCTCACCGGGGCCAGAGGCCCGGAGTAATCCTTCCCGTCATCCCGCCATAAATATCCTCCGGCATAGCCGGAGGTTTTCAGATGTGCCGGTAAACGGGCTGCCCGAATAAGGGATCGGTATCCTGCCACGCGTAATCAATATGACTGGCCTGCTCGCGCGCCAGTGCTTCATCACCCTGTAATCGCGCCGCCAGGGTAAAGGCGAAATCAAACACGTTGCCCAGCCCGCGGCCGCTCAGCAGATTGCCGTCTTCCACCACGTCGGCATCGACGTAAATGCCATCGCTGACTGTTTTCCACAAATCGCCGGAACAGACATAGCGGCGACCTTTGAGCAGTCCGTTGCCGCTCAGCACGCGGGCGGCGGCGGAGCAAATCGGGCAGATATATTTGCCCGCTTCATCATGACGGCGAACGAAGGCGATCGCCTCCGCGCTTTTCCTCAGGTTGACGCCGCCTTCCGGACCACCCGGTAACACCACGGCGTCAAAGGTCCGATCGAGGCTGGCCTTCAGGGTGCTATCCGCCACCATTGGGATGGCGTGATAGCTCACCACTTCGCGACTCTCGCCGCAGGCAATCGTCTGCACCGTAATATTCAGGCGGCGCAGGATATCAATGGTGACGATCGCTTCCCCCTCTTCAAAACCGGGGGCTAATAGCACGGCTACGCTTTTCATCTTGCTCTCCATTGCTTCAGGGTTACCAGTACGGATGCCAAATCTGTCGCAGCCGCGCCAGCAGCTCAAGATAGAAATAGTCCCCCCAGCTACAGCACTGATCGACGCCCTTACCGCTGCCCATATGATAAACCGAGTGCTGCAGCAGCCCTTCGGTCGGATCGTCGTCATGAGCAAGGTAGTTATCGGTCAGCGACAGCGCCATACGCAGCGCCATCTCTTCATAATACGCACGGTTTGCGTCGAGCGTCGGCAGCGCCTTGACCAGCTCCAGCAGGCCACAGGCGGCAATCGCCGCCGCTGAACTGTCGCGCACTGCGTCGGTACCGAGCAGGGCCAGATCCCAGTGGCAAACATCATCTTCCGGCAGACGGTTGAGGAAGTAATGCGCCAGGCTGCGTGACAGCTCAACCATCTGCTTATCGCCGGTGTGCTGATAGCTGAGCAGAAAGCCGTAAATGCCCCATGCCTGGCCGCGCGACCAGCACGAGGTATCGCTGTAGCCCTGATGGGTGTTGCCAAAGCGCGGCTCACCCGTCTGCACATCCATATACCAGGTGTGATACGTCGAGGCATCTTCACGCACGATATAGTGCGCTGCCTGTCCGGCGTGAGCCGTCGCCGCTTGCGCATAGCGAGGATCCCCGGTCTGTTCGCTGGCCCAGTACAGCAGCGGCAGGTTCATATTGCAGTCGATGATCATTCGCCCCTGCTGCTCCGGGTCGTTTAAATCACCCCACGCCTGAATAATGTTGGCCGTCGGATTAAAACGCTCCATCAGGCGCTCGGCAGCCAGCAGCGCCGACTGGCGAGCGGCTTCGTTGCCGGTGAGCCGCCAGGCGCTGATGCAGGAGAGCGAATAGAGGAACCCGAGATCGTGCGTTGCGGTGTCGATACGCTGCTCAATACGCCGGGCGAACGACGGTAAATAGCGCTCGGCGGCTTCGCGATAATGCGCTTTGCCGGTCATCTCCCACGCCAGCCACAGCTGGCCAGGCCAAAAACTGGTGGTCCACTCCACGTTATCGGTGCGCGGCCAAATACCCTTCTCACAGGCTTCGCCGGGGAACTTATCGCCGAAGGCGACAATATTTTTGTCGAGCTTGCGCGTTACGCGGGTTAACGCCGCTTCCAGCTTCTGGCTCAGTACCAGGCGATCGACCTGATGCAGTTCGATCGGCCGCAGCGCTTCGGTGATAACAGATTTGGTCATAACAACTCCTGAATTAATGTTTGGCCGGTTCAACCGGGGCGGTATCTAAAGCCGGAGCAAAAGGTCGTGAGACATCGCGCGTCGACTGGCATCGCGATAGCGTAAAGGCGGAAATCAGCGTAAATATCAGGGCGCAGCAGCCCATCAGCAGATAGGTATGCTCAAAGCCTATCTTGTCGTACAGATAGCCGGCAGGCGGGGCGACGACGATCGAGCCAACGTAAATCATCGCCTGGTAGCCCAGCAGGTACATCGTGGCGTTAACCCGACGATGGAAATGTTCGGCGATGTATTTGAAGACCGAAATCAGCAGCAGCGCGATCTCGACACCATAAAACGGTTTGATGATGGAGATAACAATCGGGTCACTGGTCAGTCCGGAGGCTATCAGCCGCGCTCCTACCACGCAGCCGCAGAACAGCATGCCGCGCTTAGCACCGTAGTGGTTCACCAGCCACGGGATAAACATCATCATCACGAACTCCATCCCCGACTGGACGGTGCTCAGGTAGCCGTACCAGGCATTTCCCTGCTCTTTGGTGGCGAAGAACGACACGAAGTAGCGCGGGAACTGCTGTTCGGCGATAAACATCATCCATGCCACCCCGGCGACGTAGAGGCTAAACATCCAGAATTTGCGGTTTTTCAGTAGCATCAACACATCGGCAAAAACGATCTTATTGGCGGAGATGACGCTGTTATTGCGCAGCTGCTCATCGCCGATTTTGAGGCTAATCAGCACCAGCAGCATCAGTACCGAGGTACCGCTGCTGAGCAGAAAGTTGGCCAGCGGCGTGAGGTTAAACAACAGCCCGGAGACCGAAGCCGCCATCGCCCAGCCCAGCGAACCCCACATTCTGATGCGGCCAAACTCCAGGCCGTACAGGCGGCTAAAGCGGTCAGCGTAAGATTCAGACGCCGCCACGCCAGCGTACCAGCCCAGGCTCAGATACAGCGCGCCGATGATAATCCCCGCCATCGCATGGCTTTGCAGCAGCGGCTGGTACACCAGCGCGAAGAACGGCGCCATCAGCGCAGAAATGGCGCAGACAAAATAGAGCAGCCACTTGCTCATGCCGATTTTGTCCATGATGTAGCCGTACACCGGCTTCAGGACCACCGCGAAGACGCCATTGATGGCGAACACGCTGCCGATGGTGACGCTATCGAGGCCCACTTTCTGGCTCAGCCATAAGGCGTACAGGCCAAAGCTGGATGACCAGGTGAAGAAGTAAAGAAAAATAAAGGTACTCATTTTGTACTGTGCGGCGCGTACGGACGATGATGTGCTCATAGCGATGCCTCCGGGGCCAGAACGAGCGTCGTTTCCTGTCGTGCCGTCACGAAGCGTACCGCGTCATCGCTAATGATGGCCTGTGGGCAGCGTTGCGGATCGAAGTCGGCGGCATTTCCCGCCCACACCGCGCTTATCAACAAATACATACCGGGGTCGAGTTCACCGCGCAGCACCGGCACCGCCGCGCGCTCGGCGAACAACAGATTACTGTTTGGCGGCGTCACCACCGTCTCGCCGCCGCGGGCGTGCGGATGTAAACAGAAAATGGCTGATACATCCTGGGCATTGCGTAACCAGCAGGCGCTGTCACTCTCGTGTGCCTGCGGCTGTGGGCGATTCGCCAGGCTAAAGCCACCCTCCACGCAATCCAGCGCGCGCCGGGTATTGATACGATGGACGCGCAGTTGCCAGTCGCCCAGCGCCAGCAGCCAGCTCTCAATCACCACATCGCGCCACGGCAGCCAGAGGCTGTAAATGGTACCGTCTGCGGTGACCACGTGCTGGCATTCGCGGCGGCCACGCCAGTAGTTATCCTTTTCGGCCAGCAGCAGCATCGAATCGGGCGCGGCATGGTTCAGGCCGTAGCGCCCGCGTTCGATGGTGAAGCCAAAGCGGGTGGAATAGGCAAATTTGCAGTATTTCGCTTCGGTATTGACGAAGTTGTTCAGCTCCAGCTGGCCGGAAGTCAGCATCCACAGGTGATCGGCCTGATGCACCACCACCTGATCCGCATGAGCTATCGTGTGTTGGACGGGCAACGGCGGCAGCGGCAGCTCAGCCGCCTGCCAGAAGGCATCGCCCTCATCTAATGCCAGCGCCAGCAGGGTCTTCAGGCCCCAGTACGGTGAACCCGGCGCGTTGTAGTCTTCCGCCATCGCCAGATTCGGGTAGCTGTAGCCGACGCTGAGTACGCCGTCGCGGTCGAACATCGGCTGCTTCAGCCACCAGCGCAGATGGCGCAGAACGATGCCCTTAATCACGCCGGGCGAAAAGACCTCCAGCCCGGCGAAGGCCGCCGCACTCCAGAACGCCGCCTCGGCAAAGCGGTAGGTCAGGCTACGGCCAAACGGGATCGCCGCGCCGTCTTCGGCAAAGAAATGGATGAAGTCAGAGGAGAAACGCGCGGCCCGGTGACGCAGCGTTGCACAACGCTTTGGATCGACCTCGACCATGAGCTTCGCGTAAATCAGGCCATAGAAATGAAAGCCCATCGAGATGTAATAGTCGCGCGGCCGACCCGGACCATCGGAGTACCAGCCATCGCCGAGATAGTAGTGCTCCATGGCAGCAAAATGATTCTCCAGCACCTGCGGGTTGGTCGGCATGCCGCAATGATGGAAGCCGACCTGCACCAGAATCGGAAAGAAGTGCCAGTTGTTATCGGGGATCTCCTGGGTCTCGCACTGCTTTAGCCAGCGCCATAAATTCGCTTTCTCCGTCTCGGTGAAGTGCGCCAGTACGGTATCGCCCGCCAGCGCCAGCAGCAGCCCGTAGGCCGCCATCTCGACGATTCGCTGATCGTAAGGCGCGACGTCGCCCCAGTAATCGGTATGCTGCGGATTGGTGCCGTTTTTTATCGCCTGTAAATAGAAAGAGAAGTGTTGCGGCTCACTGCCGCCAGCCAACAACGGCGTCACGCCCCACAGCAGGCGGGAAAACGTTTCCATGCTCGCGACCTGCTGGCCGTAGTGAGCGGTAAAGTTCGCTAAATCAATGCGGCTGGCGTCTTTTTTAAAATAAGGCGTCACCGCGTTCAGCATATCGTTGACCAGCCGTAGCACCTCTTCCCGGCTTGTCAGTGGATTATCCAGATGAATATTTTCAGGTTGCACAGGGTCCTCCCGCATTACACGAGGGTAGAGATAAGTTATTGTTATTAGGCTTTTTAAAGCCACGCGTGCGACGTCTGGATGAAGAGTAACTGCTTTTATTCCCGGTGCTGAGTGAGCAGACTCACAAAATTAAACCGCCATTTCATTTTTTCTGGATTTTGTGGTTCGCGAGGGGGATAAATTACAAATGATGGCCTAAAAATTTAAATCTGTTGTCCTGGAGGTAAAATGGGTGAAACGCAACTGCTGGAACGCATTACGCTCGATCGGCAGGCCATTTCATTTAACCGCATGTACACCACCAGCGCGATTTACTACCACTGGCATCAGTGCGTTGAATTGCTCTATATTTCCAGCGGCTACGGCATCGTGGTGGTGGATAATCAGCACTACACCGCCCGTCCGGGGCGATTATTTATCTTCCCGCCCTTCCGCTTGCACAAAGTGCAGGTCGATCATAGCGATAAGAATCCCTATCACCGCACCACTATGCACATTGAGCAAGCGGTCGTCGAAAGTGCGCTCAGCGCCTTCCCGCGCCATCAGGCCCGGTTCGCCGCGCTGGCCGCCAGCAATCTGCCGGCGCAAATTTACGATCTCAGCGAGCACGCGGCGTTTATCGAGAGGATCCTTGAACAGTTTCAGCGCCTGGAGGGCAACGAGCAGACCGAGGCCTGCGAGGTGGCATTTCTGGTGATGCAGCTCATGACATTTCTGCCCGAGCAGCCGCAGCCCTACCCGCCGCGCCAGCAGACCGTGGCCTCGCGGATTATGAGCTGGATTGAAGCCCACTATGCCAGCAAGTTTTCGCTCGACCAGCTAGCCCACGACCTGGGGCTCTCGCGCAGCTATACCTCTCGCATTTTCCGCCAGCAGACCGGGGGCAGCATCCACGAATATTTGCTGACCCGGCGGATAAAAAGCAGCTGCGATCGGTTACGGTACGGCGATGAGACGATTGACGCCATTGCCCTGGCCGTCGGGTTTAGCGAGGTGACCTATTTCATCACCTGCTTTAAAAAGATGATGCGTCAGACGCCGCTGCAGTATCGACGTCGTATCCTCAACACCAGAATGCCAGGTTAACGGGGTTTTGATGACTGGCCCAAAGCTGAACGCTTTCCGTCATGCCGGAACCGGCAATTCAATGCCGCTTTGCGCCAGTTGCCCCATCTCGCAGTACATTGCGCAGGCCGCGCTGACGATAGACATAGCCAGCGCGGCACCGCTCCCTTCGCCAAGACGCATGTCAAGATGGATAAACGGCGCCAGCCCAAGGTACTCCAGCGCACGCCTGGCCCCCTTTTCGGCGGAAAAATGAGAGGGAATACAGTAATTCTTAACCTCTGGCGCAATCTGACAGGCGGCGATGGCTGCGGCATACGAGAGAAAACCGTCTAATACAACGGGCAGTCCGCATGCGCCAGCACCCAATATCACCCCGGTCATGCCCACCAGGTCATAGCCGCCGACTTTGGCCAGAACATCCACCGCATCGCGCGCATCCGGCTGGTTAATGCGTATCGCCTGCCGGACAATGGCTTCCTTATGCTGCACCCGGTCCTGCGGTAAATTGGCCCCAATCCCCACCACATCATGCGGATCGCTGTCGGTCAGCACGCTGATGATTGCCGAGGCTGGCGTCGTATTGGCAATACCCAGCTCGCCTACGCCAAAGACGGAGATCCCCTCCTGAGCGCGTTTTTTAACAAGGCTGGCACTCGCCAGCAGCAGGTGCTCGGCATCCTGACGGCTCATCGCCGGCCCCTGGGCGATATTACCGCTGCCACGCGAGAGTTTAAGGCTGAGCATATTGTCGATATGCTCGCCGTCAATACCGATGTCAACGGGAAGCACCGACGTCTGGCTATTGCGGGCCAGCACGCACACCCCGGTCAACCCTTTTTGCATATTGACGGCCTGAAGCCAGGTCACCACCTTCGGCGTCACGGCCACGCCTTCATCAAACACGCCATGGTCGGCGCACATGACGATAATCTCTTTTTGCAGATTATCGAGCCTGTCGATTCCCCACATTCCCGAAAGCTGTATTGCCAGACTCTCCAGCCGCCCGAGGCTGTTTGTCGGCTTTATTAAGCCATCAACATGCCGCGAGGCCGCCTGAATCTTCTGTTTATCAAGCGGTCTGATGGCCGCCGCCAGCGCCTTCACTGTCCCCATCCTCATCACCCTCACTCTTCAGTTTGCCAAACGCTTCTGCCATTAAATACGCGTAACACCCAATACCCGGCCCGATTTTCAACGACCGTGTAGGCATCGTGACTGAACGGGAAGTGCCACATCGCCGCCACGGGCATCCCTAACCAGGTTGCCAGCAGCAGGCTCAGCACGCCCTGATGCGCCACAATGAGCGTGTCTTCGCGCTGCTGCCGTTGACTCATCTCATCCGCCGCCGCCCTGACGCGCGCGGCGAAATGCGGGAAGGCCTCGCCGCCGTCGGGCGTTGCGTTTTGCCAGTCATCCATCCAGCGCTGCCACGACGCGGGACTTTCTTTTTCGATGTCGCTGAAGTGCCGCATCTCCCACTCGCCAAAATCCAGCTCATTAAGTCGTGCATCAACATGGACATCATGGGCTGTCGGCACGATCAGCCGCGCCGTTTGCTGGGAACGTTGCAGCGCACTGACGCGCGTGTGCCCGAACGCGACGCCGGACAGGTACCCGGCAACACGCTGGCTTTGCGCAATGCCCTGCGGCGAGAGCGACAGATCGGTGCTCCCGTAAAATACGCCGCTGATGTTAGCGGTTGTTTGACCGTGCCGGACCAGAAATATACGCATACATCAGACCCACAGTAGCGCCAGCAGGAAGACCATTTCGCCGATCTCTTCCATCGCGCCCAGGGTATCCCCCGTCAGCCCGTTCAGTCGGCGGCTTAAAAAGATTTTTACCGCGTTGACGACAATCCAGGTGATGACGCTGGCAATAAGCCCATGCATCCCCGCCATCAGCCCCACGAGCGCCACGCCGATGCAGAGGGTGATGACCGTCTCTTTGCCGCTGATATGGCCGAGATACGCGTTTGCCATTCCTGCGCCTTCGCGCGCATAGTGCTGTCGGTACATGGCCAACACCATTGCCGTTCGCCCGACGATCGGCGCGCACACCAGCAGCGCAAACAGGGTATTAACCGGAAGGTGAGCCAGGGAGATCACCGCAGCGACTTTGATAAGGATGCAGAATACGATAGCCAGACCGCCGTAGGTCCCCAACCGGCTATCGCGCATAATCTCCAGCATTCGTTCGCGGGTGCGGGCAGAAAACACGCCATCGCAGGTGTCCGCCAGACCATCCAGATGAAACCCGCCGGTCAGCAGCACCAGCGCCAGTACCCAGGCAACCGCACCGATATAGATCCCCCCGCCCGTCTGGCTCACCGCCAGATAGCCTAAGGCGGCCAGCACGCCAACGATCAGGCCCACCACGGGAAACCAGGGGACGCCACGGCCATACTGCGAAAATTCAACGCCGTCGCTCCATTTTTGCGGCACCGGAATACGGGTAATGAATCCCAGCGTCGCCCACAACATTTTTAACGGCATTTAATCTTTACTCCAATTCCCGAGACCACCAGCCACACTTCCTGCGCCGCCCGCGCCAGCCTTTGGTTCGCGCGCCCGGCAATATCAACAAAATGACGAGCCAGCCGATTCTCTGGCGTGATGCTCATGCCCAGCTCATTGGTCACAATATAAACCGGTGCCGCCGACTGCTGACAGGCCGCAATCAGGTCGTCCACCTGCTGTTGCAGCACCGCCTCAAGCGCGGAAAAATCGAGGGTCTCCGGCGAAGCGCCGCCGCTGGCGTCATAGAGCAGGTTCGACAACAGGGTGGTGACGCATTCCAGAACCACGCCTTCGCCCGGCTGCACCTGGTGGCGAATCACGTCGCCCAGATCGCGATACCCTTCCCAGGTTCGCCAGTGCGCAGGACGCTGGGCGCGGTGCTTGTCAACGCGCAGCGCCATCTCTTCATCGGTAATCACTGACGTCGCGATATAGAGCACGCGCTCGCACTGCTGCTGCGCCAGCTGTTCGACGTGCG
Organism: Enterobacter asburiae; assembly: GCF_008080435.1. Lineage (GTDB taxonomy): Bacteria > Pseudomonadota > Gammaproteobacteria > Enterobacterales > Enterobacteriaceae > Enterobacter > Enterobacter asburiae_C. Next base: position 75,357 of record NZ_VRKN01000003.1, read on the forward strand.
CACTTTTCCCGCTGCGCGCGCCTCCGGTGACTAAAATCATGCGTCCTCCTCCTGATGCTCCCGCATTATTTGATAGATCTTTTTAATATCAATATGTTCTCTCATCGCGCTCGCCAGGATATCAAACTGTTGCGCTTTATAAGTCGCGTAATCGACCGCAACGTCTAAGGGCGCCAGTCCTTTGCGCTGGCGTAAGCCATCCACCATCGCGCGCGTGAAGGCATCGTTGTCGAATAACCCGTGGAGATACGTCCCTATCACCTGCCCGTCAGCGCTGATGGCGCCGTCCGCTATGCGCTCGCCCTCTTTTTCCAGAAACAGCGCCGGGCTACCGTCGGATGTCAGCCGGGTCTCTCCCATATGAATCTCATAGCCCTGCACCTTAATGCCCGCTGCCGACTTAAGCCACGCCGGGAGCGCCGACGCCATCTGCGCCGAGACCTGCGTCGTGGTTTTTCGCTGCGCGAAGCGGGTGACGGTATGGAGCAGACCCAGCCCCGGCTGGGTTCCCAGCCCCGACTCCACCTCATCAATGATGGTGTCGCCAAGCATCTGGTAGCCGCCGCAAATGCCCAGGACGGGCACGTTCTGCTGGTGAGACTGGAATACCGCGTGCGCCATACCGCTTTCCCGCAGCCAGGCCAGATCGCCCAGCGTATTTTTACTGCCGGGCAGAATCACGAGGTCAGCCCCCGCCAGCTCATGGGGATAACGGACATAGCGCACGCGAACATCGGGCTGCGCCGCCAGGGCGTTAAAATCGGTGAAGTTGGAGATGTGCGGAACCTGTACCACGGCAATGTCGATATCGCGCTGGGCGGTTCGCAGGTATTTTCCCTTTTGCAGCGCCACGCCGTCTTCATCTTCCAGATCCACATCCAGCCACGGCATAACGCCCAGCACCGGCACGCCAGTCAGGTTTTCGATCTGCTCTATACCCGAGTAAAGCAGCGCAACATCGCCACGAAATTTATTGATGATGACCCCTTTCACCCGCGCCCGCTCGTGGTCATGCAGCAGCGCCAGCGTGCCGTAGATGGCGGCAAATACGCCGCCCCTGTCAATGTCCGCCACGAGGATCACCGGGCACTGCGCCATTTCGGCCATCCCCATGTTGACGATATCGCGATCGCGCAGGTTAATCTCCGCCGGGCTGCCCGCGCCTTCCAGCACCAGCACGTCATACTCCCCGGCCAGGCTGTTATAGACTTCGCGGATCTGCTCCCGCAGACGCGGCTTGTACTCGTGGTAGCTGACCGCGTCCATATCGGTTGCCACCTGTCCCATCAGCACCACCTGCGCTTTACGGTCGCTGGTCGGTTTTAACAGTACCGGATTCATCCGTACGTCCGGCGTTATCCCCGCCGCCTGGGCCTGTAAAATCTGCGCGCGGCCCATCTCTTTTCCCTCCGGTGTGATACCGGAATTGAGCGCCATATTCTGCGACTTAAACGGCGCGGTACGCAGGCCATCCTGATAAAAAATCCGGCACAGCCCCGCCACCAGGACGCTCTTGCCGACGTCAGAAGCGGTTCCCTGCAACATAATTGCCTGCGTCATGAGGCCTCCTTCATTACGTTTTTTTGTCGCATACGGCTGAAAAATTCATCTTCGGTTTTACATAACGGCAGGCCAAGCTGCGCGTGCAGTTTGACGAGCCAGGGCTGCGTTAATCCGGCCCGTTCAATCAGTTCGCCGCGGGCAAAGACCTCTCCCGGTGCGCCGTGCGCCAGCACTTCTCCCTGGCGCAGCACGTAAACGGCATCGCTGACTTCGTAAATCAGATCAATATCATGACTGGAGATCACCACGTGGTTCCCCTGCGCCACAATACGCCTGATAATTTCGATCATCTGCGTGCGTCCTGAAGGATCAAGCCCGGCCGTGGGCTCGTCCAGCAGAAGATAGCGGGCCCCCAGCACCAGCGCTCCGGCAATGGCGACCCGCTTCTTTTGCCCATGGCTCAGGCACTGGATCGGCTGCTGGCGAAAATGCTGCGCGTCGACCAGCGTCAGCGCATCGTCGACGCGCCGCGCAATCTCCGGTTCCGCCACGCCCAGGTTACGCAGGCTGAAGGCGATGTCGCTATCAATATCGGTATAAAAGATCTGCTGATCGGGATCCTGAAACACCGTTGCGACCTGTTGACGGAGCGCCAGCAGTCCGCGCTTGCTGTAGTCCAGCGGCTTCCCCTGCCACAGCACCGCCCCCTGCTGCGGCTTCAGCAGGCCGCTCAGGTTCATAAATAACGTCGACTTTCCGCAGCCATTAGCCCCGACCAGCCCGGTGACCGGATGGGTCGAAAAATCCAGCGTCAGTCCTTTGAGTACCTGCGCCTCCTGATAGCGAAACCAGAGATCGGCGGTGGTCAGCATGGTGCGATTCCTTACAGGGGAAAATCACCCTGGTAGAGTTTAATATCCAGCGTGGTCGCCATCTGCTGATAGCGAATCAGCACCCGGGTGAACAGCAAACCGACCAGCATCGCCAGCGAACGATAGCCTTTTGGCAGGCTACGATAGCCAAAACGCAGCGTCTGCGCGCGGTGAATCGCCAGCGCTTCGTCTAACAGAATAAAAATAAAGCGCCAGGTCAGCAGGATCTGCTCGGTGAGCAGGCGCGGCACGCGCGCCCGCTTAAGCAGCACAATCAGCTGCGGAAACGGCAGGTTCAGCACCAGCCAGAAGGTCGCCGCCAGCGCGGCAAGGCTGCGCCAGAAGGTTTCATTCGCGGTGGTCAGCCCGGAAGCGGTAATCCCCAGCCAGTAGTGCCCCACCGGGACGCCTGCCGCCAGCGTATGCGGGTCACGGGTGACGCTAAAGAGGATCGTCAGCACGCCGACCAGCAGAAAGCCAAACGGCAGCGCCATCCAGCGGCACCAGCGCCAGAAGGTCATTCGCAGCAGCCAGCAGGTCAGCCCCGCCGTCAACGCCAGGACGATCCCCTGCCCCAGCGGCGGCAGCGCAAACGCCAGCATCATCAGCGCCAGCCAGAGCAGAAACTTGCGTTCCGGCGCAACGTGAACCCAGCGGCTCTGGTAGCTAAGCCTGTCAAGCCCGGTCATCACGGCGCTGTCTGCCTTTGGTGTAGCCCAAAATATAGAAAATCACCGCTGCGCCAATAGACCCCTGGAGCGTAAACAGCAGGCTTTCAATTTCGCCGCTGGCGGGTTCATAGAGCGGCGTGAACCACGGCGTGTAATCAGGCGCCACAACCTGAATTTGATTTTCGGCTTCACCATCCGAACCGCCAAACTCACCGCCGTGATCGATAAAAAATGGCAGTACGATCAGGGCGAGCACCATCGCCAACAGCATCAGCGTCTTTTTCATCTCAGTGTCCTTGTGCGGTAATCAGCTGACGTTTGGTCAACTGGTCATAAATCATCACGGTTAACAATCCCTCTGCGATGGCGATGGGGATCTGCGTCAGGCAGAAAATGCCCATGAATTTCACCATCGAGCCCGTGGCGCCCGTCGCCGGGTCCGGGAACGCCGCGCCAAGCTGGACCGAGGTCACAAAATAGGTCACCAGATCCGCCAGCATCGCGCACAAAAATACCCCGACGTCACGGCGGAGCCCGGTACGGCAGGCCATTTTCCACACCATGTACCCAACAACTGGCCCAATCACCGCCATCGACATGCCGTTCGCGCCAAGCGTGGTTAACCCGCCGTGCGCCAGCAGCAGCGCCTGAAACAGCAGCACGATGGCGCCGAGGATGGCGACGACGCCCGGCCCGAACAGAATCACGGCGAGCCCCACGCCGGTCGGATGCGAGCAACTGCCGGTCACCGAGGGGATCTTCAGCGCCGACAGCACGAAAATAAACGCCCCGCACAGCGCCAGCAGGACTTTCTGGTGGCTATCCTCCTGCACGATACGGCGCAGGCGCACCAGCCCGTACCACAGACACGGTAAGAAGAGCAGCCACCACGCCAGCGCCCACATCGGCGGTAAAAACCCTTCCATGATGTGCATCGCGAACGCCTGCTCCGGCACCATCATCAGCAATAGCGCCGCCGCCAGGCCACTTAATGACAGCTGTTTAAGCTGTTGGTCGAGTTTCATCGCGTATCCTCCCACTGTTTGTTGACCAGAATGGTCGAGAAATAGGGTAACGGCTGGTCATCAGCAACTTCATCCAGATGTCGCCAGCACTGCTCGCCGGGGAGCGTAGCCTCTGACATCATCAGCGCGCAGTTCAGCAGCCCGGCCTGCGTCAGCAGCGCTTTGATGCGCGCAAACCGGCCATAGACCTTCATCAGCACCAGGCTGTCGTGCTGCTGCAGCGCCTGCGCAATCTCCGCTTCCGGCGCGGTACAGGCGATCACCGCCAGCGACTGCTGTTCCATCGCCAGCGGCGTTTTTGACCGCGCGGCAATCGCGGCAAACGACGTCACGCCGGGCACAATTTCCAGCCAGTCCGGGCTGCCGATGCGCTGAAGTAAGAACACCCAGGTGCTGAACAGCATCGCGTCGCCCAGGGTGATAAAGCCAACCTGTTTTCCGGCGTTCACCTCCCTCACTAACGCGTCGGCCACCGCATCCCACACCGCCTCCTTTTCAGCGCTGTCGGCGCTCATGGGAAAGTGGCAGCAGCGGATTTCGGTCTGTTCGCCGATAAACGCCCGGACGATAGAAAGCGCCAGGCTATCGCCGCCTTTGCGGCCCGCCGGGGCGTAGAGAATATCCAGCGAACCGAGGATCCGTGAGGCGCGCACGGTGATGAGGTCCGGCGCGCCAGGTCCGGTACTCAGGGCGTACAGTTTGCCGCTCATGCTGCCTCCTCCATCGACACGCTCAGCGCCTGCTGGAGATGGGCAACGAACATCGCGCGCACCGCCGGGTTTTCTCCCAGTCCGCTCAGCCACGGCGTTGCCGGGATCCCGGCGACGTTAAACAACGTCTTCCAGGAGTCCTCGTCGTCAGAGGCCATATCGTTGATGGCGTGATCGCCTGCCACCAGCATCAGCGGCATCAGATGCACGGCGGTGACGCCTTCTCTACCGAGGCTCTCAATCAGGATGTCGACTTCCGGATAGCTCTCCACCGCGCCGACGCGGGCCGGGAAGCCCTGAGCCATCATCATGTGGTCGAGACAGGCATAGGCCGCAAAGGCGTGATGGCTGGCGCCGTGGCCCATAAACACCACTTTTTCCGTGGCCCCAAGCGTCGGCATCTGCTGTTGCAATGCGCGCATCAGCTGCGCGTAATCGTCGTGACTGCTCAGCAGCGGTACCCCCAGCGTCAGGCGGGTAAACAGCGGGCGCAGGCTCTGCACGTCACGGACGATTTTCTCGTACTCATCGCCGTTGATGATGTGCAGGGACTGGATCGCCACGTCCTGATATCCCTGAGCCGCAAGCTTTTTCAGCGCCTGCATCGGCGTATCGATCTCAATGCCGTCACGCTGTTTGAGCTTGCGAACGATCATCCCGGAGGTGAATGCCCGAAACAGCTCGCGGTCAGGGCAGCTTTCCGCCAGCGCACGCTCGCAGGCCACAATGTTCTTCTCGCAGGTATCGGGGTAGCTGGTACCAAAGCTGACCACCAGAAGCGCCTTTTTCATCTCTAACTCCTTAAGCAGCGGCCAGCCAGCGGGCTAAACGCCCGGCGAATGCGGCCTGACTTTCCAGTAACTCTTCTCCCGCCACCAGCGGCGCCGGGCGTGTAATCACGATGCAGGGGATGCCCGCATCCAGACAGGGTTGAACCTTTTCCCGATAACCGCCTTCCGCACCGGACGCTTTGGTGATCATCACGTCAGCCCGGCACTGGCGATAAAACGCCGCGTTAAACTCAGCGCTGAATGGCCCGCACATCGCGAAGATCTCGGTAACGCCAAAGCCAAGCCCGGCGCATTGCTCAAGGACCTCCGGCACCGGCAGCACCCTGGCCAGCAGCGTTTTCTCCGGCAGCCCGGTACGCCAGCGCGCCAGATCTTTACTGCCGGTGGTCAACAGCACGCGTTCGCCCAGCCGCCGCGCGATGTCGCAGGCCTCTGCAATTCCCGGCACGCTGTAGAGCAGCGGATGCGTCAGCTCGCTGAGCTGTTCGGGGCGCTGATAGCGGCTAAGCAACACGCCCACCGTTTCACAGGCCGTCAGGATGTTGCGGCTGACCACCTCGGCGTAGGGATGCGAAGCGTCAATCACCCAGCGGGTCCTGTTTTCCGCAAGCCAGTCAACCATCTGCTGCGGCTCCAGGCGGCCACAGCGCACCCGGCCGTTAATGTCGCCCGCCAGCCGCTGCCCGGTGGGCGTCGCCACCGACAGGGTGTAGGCCACACCGGCCGCATCCAGCTGCTGGCAGATCGCGCGGGCATCGCTGGTGCCGCCCATGACCAGCACGTCGCCATAGTTCACAGCACATAGCCCCGGGGTGTGATCATCAGCCCCTCCTGAACGAAGGTGGCCTTATTTCCGACGATCACCAGGCTTGTCATATCGACCGGTTCAAAGTCCATCTCGCCCAGGGTGGTCAGCCACTTCTCCTGCTTTTTGCGCCCGGCAGACTTCACTACCCCTACCGGCGTTTGCGGGCTTTTGCTGGCCGACAGCAGCTCAAACGCCCGCGCCAGATGGCCCTCGCGCCCCCGGCTGCGCGGGTTATAGAAACAGATAACGAAGTCCGCTTCTCCCGCGGCAACAATGCGTTTTTCGATGACCGGCCACGGCGTCAGCAGATCGCTTAAGCTGATGTGGCAAAAGTCGTGCATCAGCGGCGCGCCAAGCAGAGACGCGGCAGCGATACTGGCCGTCATCCCGGGGATCAGGCGAACCTCAACGTCCAGCTTCTGTTTGCTGACCAACTCCAGCACCAGCCCCGCCATCCCATAAATACCGGCGTCGCCGCTGCTGATAAGCGCGACGTTATGCCCGGCCTGCGCCAGCTCGATCGCCGCCTGACAGCGTTCAATCTCTTTGCACATACCGGTTTTGATCACCTGTTTGTCGCCGGTGAAGGCCTTCACCAGATGGGTGTAGGTTTTGTAGCCAACGATGATTTCTGCCGCCTGCAGCGCGTCTACGGCTTCCATGGTCATCATGGCCTGCGAGCCCGGGCCGATTCCAATTACGGTTAACATCAGTGTGAAACTCCCAAAGTGATAGTGACGCCCTGTTCGCGCAGGGTTTCTCCTCGTAGTTGCCCATGGCTCAGCAGCCACGCAGCCGGACCCGAGACGCTCCCCACCCCAACCGTCTGGCGTACAAACGGTGAAGCCGGAAAGCGATGTTCGTGCTCACGCAGCGCGTCAGCGGTAAAGGTTTCAAACGGCACACCCCAGCAGGCGGCAAGCTGAAGCAGGCCCGCTTCGTCTTTTTTAAGGGAGACGCTGCCAATCGCTTTTAGCGCCAGCGCGTCGAACTGCTGCGCCTCAAGCTGACGCGCCAGCAGGGTCGCCAGCAGCGGAAACGGCGTGTCGCGTCGACAGCCGATGCCCGCCACAACCCGCTGAGGGACCAGCTTCCAGTGCGGCAGCGGCAGTTCCGGCAGCGTGGTGCGCAGCGTGATACACACCAGCGCATCCAGTTCCGGCAGGTGATGCAGGTCGCTTACGGTAATAAACCCGCGCCGATCGCACTGACTGACGTCGTCGTCGAGTTCCACATCCCACCACAGCCCTACCCGCTGGTGGCTCACCAGCATCTGGTTGACGATTTTTACCGTCGTTCTGAAATCGCTCATTCGGGCATTCAGCTGGAAGGCAAGGGTATCCAGCGCGGCCATCTCGTTGACGTCCGTGGCGGTGGTAATCACCGGGTCCGCCCCCAGCATTCCCGCCAGTTGACGGGTCAACGCATTCGCACCGCCAGCATGGCCGGAAAGCAGGCTAATCACGTGCTGCCCACGCTCGTCGATCACCACCACCGCCGGGTCGCTCAGCTTGTCGTGGATGAGCGGTGCCAGGACGCGCACCGCAATGCCGGTTGCGCCGATAAAAATCAGCGCCGGGTAGTGCGTGAACGCCTCGCGAACCGACGGGGCAAAGCCGCCGTCGAAGGAGATAAAGCCCTCTTCCTGCAAGCGCTCGCTGGTAAAGCAGGTTACCGGCAGCATCGCCGCCAGGCGCTTCGCCAGCTGCACGCCGCCCGGCGTCAGGCAAAACAGCGCGATGGACTCAGGCTTTACGGTATTCATGGCTAAAATCCGCGGCATAGAGTTTTGAGTAGTGATACTCCTCGCCCAGGAACTTCCCGACCAGAATGAGCGCCGTTTTGCGGATCCCCGCCTCGCGTACTTTGTCGGCGATATCCGCCAGCGTGCCGCGCACGGTGTGGCTTTCCGCCCAGGTCGCTTTATAAATGACGGCAACGGGCGTGGTGGCCGGATAACCGCCGTCAATCAGACGTTCCGCCACCCGGTGAATACGCTGGACCGAGAGATAAATCGCCATGGAAGTCTGATGGCTGGCAAATGACTCCAGCTGTTCACGCTCTGGCACCGGCGTACGGCCTTCGAGGCGGGTAATAATCAGGCTCTGTGAGACTTCAGGCACGGTGTATTCCACCCCAAGCTCCGCCGCGGCGCCGAGGAAGGCGCTGACGCCGGGCACCACCTGCCAGGCAATGCCGCGTTTGGTCAGCTCTTCGCCCTGCTCGCGGACGGAGCCGTAGAGCGAGACATCCCCGGTCTGCAAACGTACCACCGTTTTACCGGCCTTCACGCCCGCCGCCATCAGGTCGATTATCTGCTCTAAATGGAGTTCCGCGCTGTCGTGGCATTCGGCTCCCTGCGGGCAATACCCCAGCAGTTCGGTATTGATAAGCGAACCGGCATAGATAACCACCTGCGCCTGCAGCAGCAGCCGGTAGCCCTTGAGCGTGATGAGCTCACGGTCACCGGGACCTGCTCCGACAAACCACACGCAACGGGAATCAAAGGTCTCAGACATGGTGTTCTTCCTTCTGACAGGCGATAACAAAAACGGGATTGTTCGGTTTGAAATAGTGGCCGCTGCCAAGCGGGGTCAGCGCCGAGACCTGCACTTGCAGGCAATCAATGTCCTGGACGCCGATCTGCTGCAAATGGGCCAGCGCGATATGGAGGTTTTCCATCAGGATAAACGTCATCACCAGACGTCCGCCTGGATGTAACTGGCGCAGGGACCAGTCAATAAGCGAGGTCAGATGGCCGCCGCTGCCGCCCATAAATACCGCATCGGCCTTATCCGCCACCGGTAATGGCGCAACGCCGGGCAAAATAGCGATATTGCGACAGGCAAAATGCTGGCGATTTTCCGCAAGCAGCTGCAGAGCCGCAGGGTTACGCTCAATGGCCGTCACCCGCAGCGAGGGAAACAGCAGCGCCGCCTCTATCGACACGCTCCCGGTCCCCGCACCTACATCAATCAGGTGGCTGGCGCGGTGCAGCTCGAGCTTCGTGAGGGCCAGCGCGCGTACCGCCTCTTTGGTCATCGGCACCGTTTCGCCGCGCAGAAACAGTTCATCTTTCATCGAGGATCACCACCGCATTCATTTCATAGTCGGCACTGACCTCACTGACGGGCAGCCAGTGGATCCGTTCGTTTTCCATCGCCAGGTTTTCACCAATCACCATCCAGCGATGGCCCTTACCGCGTGCCACCAGCTGCGCGGCAATCTCTTTCGGCCCGCACTGGCTATCGGTGACCATCGCCACTTTGCGATGCCGCGCCAGCTCGTCAACATTCACGCTACGGCCATGGCTGCTGGTGAGCCACATATCATTCATATCAATGCCCGCCTGCGCGCACAGGTACTGCACCGCGCTGATGCCGGGAATAATGCGCACGCGCGTAATACCGAAATGCGCCACCATCCGCGATCCGATGCCGTAAAAGAGCGGATCGCCGGAGGCCACAATCACCACCTTTTTTTCCTGACGCGCCTCAACCCAGGCCAGCAGCTCCGGAATGTTGGCGCCCAGGACAAACGTCTCGCCGCAAAACGCCGGGAACTGCAGCAGATGGCGTTTTCCGCCGACCAGCGCATCGGCGCGTTCGATAGCTTCACGCGCTGCGGGCGTCATCAGGTGCAATCCCGCAGGCCCCATTCCAACGACCGTTAACATTGCAGCTCCCGGGCAATCACCTCGACCGGGCGGTTGCTGCCCAGCACCTGGTTATCAAAGGAAAACAGAATGGCGTCACAGGTCGGCGGATTTTTGGTAAAGCGCAGCATTTGCATCACGCGCAGGCAGATCCGTTCGGCAAGGTGGCTGTAAATAGCCTGAAAACCGTAGCTTTCGATGTGCTCCATCGCCGCTTCGGTGGTATCGCACTCGCTGACGACGGTGAGCAATTCCAGCGGCGCGCCGAGCAGCGCCAGATGCGCCACCAGCGTTTCCATGCGCGCATCGGCGATATGGCTGTGGGTGTGGAAAATCCCGGCGGCAATTTTGATGAGTTTGCCGGGATGGCCGACCAGCACTATCTGGCGAAACCCCAGCCGCACCGCCTCTTCGATCATGTAGCCGACAAAGTTGCTCATGGTGACCACGACATCTTCCTCGATGCCCATCTGCTCGCGTACAAAGCGCTCGCCATGATTGCCCGGCACCAGCACGACCCGCTCCAGCCCGGCCGCGCGTTTAATCTCCAGCTCCAGAGAAAGCGAGCGTTTCCAGCTCTCCTCTGACATTGGTGTGACAATGCCGGTGGTGCCGATGATCGAAATACCGCCCAGGATCCCGAGGCGTGAGTTGTAGGTTTTCTGCGCCCGCTCTTCACCTTCAGGCGCGAAGATTTCAACGTCGGCCCCGCGCGTCGGGCCAATCGCCTCGCGCACGGCGGATTCAATGGTGTGACGCGGCGTGCGGTTGATCGCCGCGCTGCCGATGGGCAGGCCAATGCCTTTGCGCGTTACGGTCCCCACGCCCTCGCCGCCCGCCAGCGTAATCTCGCCGCTGTCGTTGAGCGTCACGCGGGCGAAAATCAGCATGCCGTGGGTGGCGTCAACGTCATCACCGCCATCTTTGCGGATGGCCGCAATCGCCTGCTGCCCTTCGATGTGCGGTGACTCCACGTTCAGACACAGCGTGACGCCGGAGGGCGTCACAATGGAGACCTGATGAATCAGGTGCTGGCGCAGCACCATCAGCGCGGCGACTTTCGCTGCCGCGGTCGCGCAGGAACCGGTGGTATAGCCTTTTCGTAATGCCTTCCCGTTATGCCATACCGGGGCATCGAAGGTGGACTCGCTCATCGCGCCCCCTGCAGGTAGTAGAGCATGGCGTTTACAATCGCCGCCGCCACATTGCTGCCGCCTTTGCGCCCGAGTGCCGCAATAGCGGGCAGATGGCTGTGCGTCAGCGCCTCTTTCGATTCCGCCGCCCCCACAAACCCCACCGGTACCCCCACCACGCCGCTGACGGCAACATCATGCTCAAGCAGGCGAAACAGCGCTGTGGGCGCATTGCCAAAGACGAAGATCTTCTCGCTCTCTTCCGTCACCGCGATATCCACTGCCGCCATCGAGCGGGTGATTCCCTGTGCTTTTGCCTGCGCCACCACCCGCGGGTCGCTGATATAGCAGCGGCATTCGCCCCCGAATGTGGCCAGCAGCGTTTTGTTGATCCCGGAGAGCGCCATCGTGGTATCGGTATAGATAACGGACGGGCGACGGAGCGCCGCGCAAAGCTGCTCCAGCGCGTCATCTGAAAACCAGAGAATATCCAGCCAGTCGAAATCTGCGGTGGTATGGATCACCCGCTTGACGATCGCCTCATGCAGCGGGCTGGCGAACCGGTACTCCGGCCGCGTTTCGCGAATGATTTCGCCAATGATGTCGAAACTTTTGGCTTCAATCGCCTGGGGTTGCTGGATGTATTGCATTGTCTGTTGTCCTCAGGCCACGCCAGCCATCAGCCAGCGTGCTGCGATAAACAGCGCCAGCGCCAGGGTGGAGGAAACCCACATCAGTCGAATGGTTCGGGAAATGTCGTCTACCGCAATCGGGCGCAGCGCGTCGCCGATCCACGGCTTTTCCACGCGCTGGCCAAAATAGGTGTTGGGTCCGCCAAGCCGGATGCCCAGCGCACCGGCAACCGTTGCTTCCGCCCACGCGCAGTTGGGGCTGCTGTGGTTATAGCGGTCGCGCCAGCCGACGCGCAGCGCGCGGGGGAAATCGTCACGGCATAGCCACGCCGCAGCGCTCAGCAAGAGCCAGCTCAGGCGCGCGGGGATGGCGTTCGCCAGGTCATCCATACGGGCGCTGACCATGCCGATCGCGCGGTATTTTTCGTGCTTGTAGCCCACCATTGAGTCGAGGGTATTCACCGCCTTATAGGCCATCGCCAGCGGCGCACCGCCCAGCAGGAGGAAGAACAGCGGGGCGATAACGCCGTCGACCGTGTTCTCCGCGACGGTCTCCACTACCGCCCGGTTGATCTGTTCCGGCTGAAGCTGAGAGGTATCGCGCCCCACTATCCATGAGAGCTTTTCGCGGCTTTCATCAAGGTCGCCTGCGCGCAGAGGACGTTCAACGTCCCGTGCGGCGTTTGCCAGACTGCGCCCGGCCAGCACGGTAAACATCATCCACACCTCAATCGCCCAGCCCAGCCAGGGATGAACCCTTCGTCCGAGCGCCAGCACGCCCCAGGCCACGCCCCAGGTCAGTCCCACTACCGCCAGCCACATGACGCCGCCGCCAACGCGTAACGCCGCGTCGCTATGGCAGCAGCGGCGAATACCCCGCTGCACCGTATTGATCAGGTTGCCTATCCAGCGCACCGGATGCGGCCAGTGTTGCGGGTCGCCGATGATGACATCGAGCAGCCACGCGACGCACCATGCAATCAGGGTCATCGCGCCTCCCTCGCCGCCGTCAGCCAGCGGCTGAGCATCATGGGGCGTTGGGCAAAGTGGAGGTGCAGGTAGCCTGCGAACGTGTTGCCAACCTGCCAGCCGCCCGCCCACTCCTGCATCGTCACGCCATCGCGCACTTTGCGGCACGCCAGTACCGCGGGGGGTTGGGGGGAGAAGTCGGAATAGTGAAATTCATGCCCACGCAGCACCTCCCCGCTATCGGCCAGCAGCGTGGGCTGGCGCGCCTGCGCCTCACAATAGCCAAAACGGGTCAGCCTTTTACCCATCCTGCTGTGGCCGGGGATGATATTGGCCATCCGGTGGGTGACCCCCTCGCTATCTTCCAGCGTGCTGCCGAGGTACATCAGCCCGCCACACTCTGCGTAGATCGCCACGCCGCGCCGGTGCGCCTCCCGCAGGCTGGCGAGCATCGCGGTGTTTTCCGCCAGCCGTGCCGCATACAGCTCCGGGTAACCGCCCCCGAGCCAGACCATCTGGCAGTCAGGTAAACGGCTATCGCGCAGCGGGCTAAAGCGGATAATGTCGACCCCGGTACGTTCGAGCAGCGTGATGTTATCCGGGTAATAGAAGTTGAAGGCGTCGTCATCGGCCATCGCGAGCGTTAACCCGTGCCCGGCGTCCCCGTCAGGAAGCGCGGGCCAGGCGCCCTGCGGCAGCGACGTCATCTGGCTGAGCGCGAGAAGTTGCCCGATATCCAGCGTACGTTCGAGAATGGCGGCAAAATTCTGCCAGGTCTGCGGGTCCGAGACCGACTCCCTGGCGGTGACCAACCCAAGATGGCGCTCGGGCAAACCGACGCCCTCAACGTGCGGCACATAGCCCAGAACGGGCACCGTGCAATAGTGCTCAATGGCCGTTTTGAGCAGCTGATAATGCGATTCGCTGTTGACGCGATTGACAATCACCCCGGCAATATTGAGGGTGGGATCGAATCGCTGAAAGCCCATTACGGTAGCGGCAATCGACGTAGAAACCGCCTTGCCGTCCACCAGCAGAATCACCGGACAGCCCAGCTGTTTCGCCATCGCGGCGGTGCTGCAATAGTTCGGATCGGTGCCGTAGCCGTCATACAGCCCCATCACGCCCTCAATAACCGCGATATCCGCCTGCTGCATATGCTCGCAAAACAACGCGTTGAGTATCGGTTCAGGAAGCATGAAGCTGTCGAGGTTGCGGGAGGAGGTACCGCTGACTTTGGTATGCCAGCCGGTGTCAAGATAGTCAGGGCCGACTTTGTACGGCTGGACGCGTAACCCACGCTGTTTTAACAGACTCAACAGGCCAAGCGTCACCGTGGTTTTACCACAACCGCTTCCGGTACCTGCCAGAACAAACGCGTACTGCTTTGCCGCCATGACCCTGATCCTGTCCAGGGTGGTTGGGAGGTATAGATACACGTCGTCCCAGTCTTTCGACTGTATGATGCATCAGTACAACCCACTTCCCACCGAAGTTGTTGAACGTTCCCGACAGGCAGGTCTTCTGGCTTAGCGTCCTCCTCGCCCGTCCTTCCCAATCTCACGATCAGTGGTCATTACGGGGTCGTCAGCATCACAGCAGCGGGGGCTGCGGGGGATTGTCACCCCCTTCCCTGCCACAAATGTGGCAAACCTGTCGGCTTACATTATGAGAAAGAGTACGTTCTCAATACAGCAATGCTATTTACGGCGCTTCAATTCACCTTAGGCAAATACTTAACCGCAAATGAAAACCATGCTGAGTAAAACGTGGCGCCAGAATAATTGACGCCTTTCTCAATAACTCAACGTTTTATCACAAAAAATAAAAAGCAAAGATAATTACGCTTAAAATCTCAATATTTATTGCGCTACGACAAGTTATTGCACCACTTGATATTTTTTCATTTTATCGTGATCAAAATTCATTAGAATATTAAAGCCCGGCAATAACATAATATTGCTGATTACTATAAGTCCGTATAATTTTATTGATGCGTTACGCGTTCAGCAGGATCGCAGAATAATATGTAGATCATCCAGGGGGGGAATTTGCGGTATATCAAGGCAAGCGCGAGATCCTCATGACACTATGCTCCAGAAATTGCTGACCAGAAAGGTGGAAACGTGGCTGTTGCGCAATGCCCCGCGTCGTGCGGTGAGCTTATCCAGGGCTGGATTTTGGGCAGTGAGAAGCTGGTCTCCTGCCCTGTCGAATGGTACAGCACCGTTGAGGTGAGCCACGGCTCACCCGTGGCGGATGAACGCCCGCTGTCGCGCGCGATGGTCGAGCGGTTATTGCAGCACTGGCATTACCCGGCGCAGCTGAGCCAGGATATCCGCATTGATGTGCATTCGACCATCCCGATTGCCAAAGGGATGGCCAGCAGCACCGCAGATATTGCCGCCACCGCCGTCGCCACCGCCCGTCATCTGGGGCGTCAGCTCGACGAAAGCACGCTGGCAGCGCTTTGCGTTTCGCTCGAACCCACCGACAGTACCGTGTTTCGCCAGTTGACTCTTTTCGATCATAACGACGCTTCCACGCAGATTCCCTGCGACGCCCAGCCCGAACTCGACCTGCTTGTTCTCGAAAGTCCGCAAACGCTGCGCACGGCAGATTACCACCGCATCCCGCGTCAGGCGGGGCTACAGGCCGGTGCGCCAGCGCTGAAACGCGCATGGGAAAAAGTCCAGGAATCCTGTATGACGCAAAACCCTTACCGGCTGGGCGAAGCGGCAACCCTCAGCGCCATCGCCAGCCAGAGGCTGTTGCCTAAACCGGATTTTGACGCACTGCTCTCACTGGTGGAGGAGTGCGGTATTTACGGAGTGAACGTGGCGCACAGCGGCAGCGTGGTGGGTCTGATGCTGGACAGAAATAAAGACGATGTCGATTATGTGAAATGGCTGTTAGCGAAAAAACAGCTCACCCGCCACTGGCCTGAACAACACCTGCTGCGGATGGTAAAAGGCGGCGTGACGCTACTCTGACAGCAGCCTGTGCTGAATGAGCCACTCGACCTGCTGCTGAACCTCTTGCTCGTGTTCCTGTGCTAACGCCCGTTGCAGCGGAACATGGCGGAAGAACGCGGCCCAAAATGCACGCTTGCGCTCCCGGTCACCGCATGCGCCGTTAACCCTTTCACGCAGCGCCCCCGCCAGCTGCACGCTTTCCCGCATGCCCGGGGGAAGATGAGCGGCGACATGCGCTTTGAGGATCTTGCTGTAGACCGGCGCGTTGCCCCCGCAGCTCAGCGCAATAATGACCGGCGAATGGTCGATAACGGCCGGCGAGATAAAGGTGGCAGCTGAGGGGTCGTTTACGACATTGCAAAAGATACGCTCCGCGCTGGCGGCCCCGGCGACCTGACGGTTCACCTGCGGATCGCTGGTTGCGGCAATGACCAGCCAGCATGATTGCAGATACTGCGGCGCAAACGTCGCCGGGAACCACTCGATGTCACCGCAAGCGTGCAGGCTGGCGAGTTCCGGCGTCAGGGTGGGCGCAACCAGATGCAGCACCGCCCCGGCCGCCAGCAGCCCCTTCGCCTTGTGCGTCGCCACCTGCCCGCCACCGACGATCAGGCAGAGTTTCCCCTTCAGGTTGCAAAAAATCGGGAAATAGTCCATCGCCTTAGCCTTTTAAAACGTGAGTCAGAGCGGCAATAAACCGGCGGTTCTCCGCTTCGGTACGCACGGCAATCCGGTAGTAATCGCGATCGAGCCCTGGGTAGTTTTCACAGTGGCGGATAAGAATGTGATGGCCGAGCAGCGCCGCCTTCAGGTCGAAACCCTGACGCAGGCAGCGGAAGAAAATAAAATTGGCCTGCGGCTCCCAGACCACCAGCGATGAAAAGCGCGTCATCGCCTGCCACAGGAAATCCCGCTCCCGGGCGATACAGGCATGGCTGCGAGCAATATAGTCCTCATCCGACAACAAATGTTGCCCCACAAGCGCCGAGAAGGCATTCACGGACCAGGGCTCGCGGGTGCGTTTCAACTGGCGAATGATTTGCGTATTTCCGCTCAGCAGATACCCAAGGCGCAGTCCGGGAATGGCAAAGAACTTCGTCAGGGACCGCAGCAGGTAAAGATAGCGTGACTCCGCCAGCCGTGGCGCCAGCGTGGAGCCCTGCGGCAGAAAATCGATGAACGCTTCATCCACAATCAGCGAAATCTGCAGCGCTTCGCACAGCGAGGCCAGCCGGTCGAGAAGATCGGCATCAGGCATGAGTCCGGTAGGGTTGTTTGGCGTCGCGATGAACAGGCAATCGGGCCTGTGCGCGCGAACGGCGTCCAGTATAGAAACATCCACCTGGAACCCGTTCTGCTCACTCAGCGCATAGTCGATTATCTCGCAATCCTGCTGCTGTAATGCCCGGCGATATTCGGCAAAACCCGGCACCAGCAGCATCGCCCGGCGAGGGGCAAGCGTGCGCACCAGGCCATAGATCAACTCCGTTTCGCCATTCCCGGCAATCGTCTGGTCATAGTCACACCGACTGGCGCTGGCCAGCGCCTGATGAAGATGACGGTATTCAACGTCCGGGTACTGCATGATGATATCCAGATGGGACACAATGAGCGACCTGACGCGCTCGGGTAGCCCTAACGGATTGATATTCGCGCTAAAGTCCAATAGCAACTCGGGATCGATCCCCAACTGCAGCCCCGTTTCCAGGACGTTACCACCATGCTCACTCATGCGTTTCACTCGGTCATTTCGAAAATGTCAGGATAACATCAGACAACAACCTGATTCAGCGCGATGTGTGATGCGGTAAACGCCAGTATCTCCTGCAGGTTGACCACCTCACCGACGACGATAAGCGCAGGAGCGTGCAGTTGTTGACGTTCAACCTCGAGGTGGATATCGGTCAGCGTACCTTTGGCGACCTGCTGACGAGACTGGCTGGCATACATCACCACCGCCACCGGCGTCCCGGCGGACATGCCTCCCTCGATAAGCTGCTGGCAGATTTCCGTCAGCCGGGTCATTCCCATCAGAATGACCAGCGTTCCGTTGATTTGCGCCAGGGCATGCCAGTTTTGCGGGTCGTTTCCCTGGCACATATGGCCGGTCACAATATGAAAACTGGAGGCGTAATGACGGTGCGTGACCGGGATCCCGGCATAGGCCAGTCCGCCAATCGCGGAACTGATCCCCGGCACAATTTCGAACGTCAGGCCGTCTTTCGCCAGCTGCTCGGCCTCTTCGCCCCCTCGGCCAAAAACGTAAGGATCCCCGCCTTTCAGGCGCACCACCTGCCGCCCTTCCCCGGCATGCTTGACCAACAAAGCATTGATTTGTTCCTGAGGCACCGGATGATGGCTCGGGGTTTTACCGACATCAATAATCAGACAGCCTGCCGGAGCCTGAGCCAGAAGTTCAGGGTTAACCAGGCGATCGTGAACAATCACCTCCGCATGGCGGATACAGTGCAGACCTTTTACCGTAATTAAAGACGCATCGCCAGGCCCTGCCCCTACAAGCCAAACCTTCCCTTTACTCATTGTTATATCCTCAGATTAAATATTCAAAGACGCAAGAAAGCGGATAATTAAAATTAGCGCTGAATTATACCTCCCCTCCACGCGTCAAAAATTTGATGTATTTATCACTCTTTCTTAATTTTACGAATGGCGTTTATGACCAATATCAATAAAACAGTGAATACCGCCTTTCCTCTGCCATCACGACATTATTGCCTTGATCATTATGCTTAAAAAAACATATTAACTACCCTCGACAATAAAACAGGCGCGCGATCACAAATATTACAATGGTTTTGTCAGTGACGTTTACAGATAAATATCAAACCCAAAATAAAGAACACACAAGCAATTGATATAAAACACTTTTAAATGTTACGCCATTACCATCATCATTTTTGGAAGGATTTTTTGAAAATAGATCAATTGCTTCCCTTTCGTCTTCAAAACACACTCCAAGACCATTAACAGACCCAATGTACATTAACCGTTTTTAATACCCACTTTATTTTAACTATCAGCCCTACAGAGGATTACCCATGAAGAAATCAACACTTGTCATTGGCGTCATTGGTGCTGACTGCCATGCGGTAGGTAATAAAGTTCTGGATCGTGTTTTTACTTCCCATGATTTCCACGTCATCAATCTTGGTGTGATGGTGAGCCAGGATGAATATATTGATGCGGCCATCGAAACGGGTGCTGATGCTATTGTCGTTTCATCCATCTACGGCCATGGCGACATCGACTGCCTGGGGTTGCGTGAGCGCTGCATCGAACGCGGTATCGGCGATATTCTGCTTTTTGTTGGCGGTAATCTGGTCGTAGGTAAGCACGATTTCGCCGATATCGAAGCCAAATTCAAAGAGATGGGTTTCAACCGGGTGTTCGCCCCAAGTCACGACCTGGAAGACGTCTGTCAGCTGATGGCGAACGATATACAGCAGCGTCAGCGCGTTGAAGAGCTCTGTCTTGAAGAGGGCTTCTGATGCAAATCGTCTCAGTCGACATTGGCTCGACGTGGACCAAAGCCGCACTCTTCACGCCGGAGGGTGATGGGCTCACGTTGGTCAACCACGTTCTGACCCCGACGACGACCCACCACCTGGCGGAGGGTTTTTTTACCAGCCTGAACCAGGTGCTAAACGTTGCCGATGCGCGACCGTTGCTGAACAGCGGGGAGGTTACGCTGAAATACTCTTCGTCGGCAAAAGGCGGGCTCGCCGTTGCCGCAATGGGTCTGGTGCCGTCGATAACCCTGGAGTCAGCCAAAGTCACTGCCCATTCAGCGGGCGCCAAAATTGCCCAGTACTACTCCTACAAACTGAACCGCCACGATATCCACGCGCTGGAGGACTCCCCGCCGGACATTCTGCTGTTCACGGGCGGTACGGACGGCGGAGAAGAGAGCTACGGACTTGCCAATGCCCGCGCGCTGGCAGCGTCAAAGCTGGATTGCGCCATTATCTACGCCGGAAATCGCGATATTCAGGACGACGTGCAGGCCATTCTTGGCCACAAAGACTTGATCACGGTCGACAACGTTTTGCCTGACCTCGATCACCCGAATCCGTATGCCGCCCGCAAGGCCATCTGCGATGTCTTTCTCTCCCGCATCGTGAAGGGGAAAGGACTGGACGTTATTGTCGGGGAAACCGGCGAAGAGCCGATGCCCACGCCGTGGACCGTCTACGAGCTGGTGAAAGCGATCAGCGATGTCGACAGCGCGTGGAAAGAATTCATGCTGATCGACATGGGCGGTGCCACCACTGACGTCTACTCCGCCAGCGCCAATACGCTCTCCCCGGATACCGTTCTGCACGGCGTGCCTGAGCCGTTTGTGAAACGCACCGTAGAGGGAGACCTCGGCATGCGCGTCTCGGCGGCGGTGGTCGGCGAAAGTACGCAGGAACTGGTGAACGCGGTATTCGCCCATCAGCCTCAGCGCAAGGATGCTTTTTATGGCTATCTGCGCCATCTGGTCGCGCATCCGGACTATCTGCCTGTCACCGAAGAAGAAAAGCATTTCGACACGCTGCTGGCCGGGCTGTGCGTGGGATACGCCAGCGAGCGCCATGCCGGCACCAAAAAACAGGTCTGTACCTGCGTAGGCAACGTCGATTTGCAGATGGGACGCGATCTGACCACCGTACGCAAAGTGGTGGGCTCCGGGGGATGGCTCTCTCGCGCCAGCCAGTTCGATATTCACCGCTGGCTGAAATACCGCGAGCTGGACGACAGCAGCAGACGCGTTCTTTTACCCGGGCAGTTTGACTATTACCGCGATGCAAAAGGTCTGCTTCCTCTGCTGGCAAATGTCGCCAGGCTGGACCCGCAGGCGGCGGCTCGCACCAGTATTCATTGTTTAACCCTATAAAACCTAAGGCAGCAACGAATGGAACTTCGAAATAAAAAGCTAACCCATGACGAATTCATGACTGAGCGGAAACAGGTCTTGCAAACCTGGCATACCGGCAAGGACGTTGAGAACTTCGAAGATGGCGTGAAGTACCAGCAAACCATTCCTGAGCAAAAACGCTTTTCTCACGCCCTACTGAAGGCGGACCAGGAAGGTAAAACCCTGAGCCAGCCGCGCGCAGGCGTAGCGCTGATGGATGAACACATCGCCCTGCTCAAAACGCTGCAGGACGATTGTGATTTGCTGCCCAGCACCATCGACGCCTATACCCGTCTGAATCGCTATGAAGAGGCGGCGGTAGGGATCCAAAAATCCATCGAAGCGGGCACCTCCAAACTTAACGGCTTACCGGTCGTCAACCACGGCGTCGCCGCCTGCCGTCGCATGACTGAAGCGCTGGAGAAACCGATTCAGGTACGTCACGGCACGCCGGATGCGCGCCTGCTGGCGGAGATCGCAATGGCCAGCGGCTTTACCAGCTATGAAGGCGGCGGTATCTCCTACAACATTCCATACGCTAAGCGCGTCACTCTGGAAAAATCCATCCGCGACTGGCAGTACTGCGACCGCCTGATGGGCCTGTACGAGGAGAACGGCATTCGCATTAACCGTGAACCGTTTGGCCCGCTGACCGGCACCCTGATCCCGCCGTTTGTGTCCCACTCGGTGGCGATTATCGAAGGTCTGCTGGCGCTGGAACAGGGTGTGAAGTCAATCACCGTTGGCTACGGCCAGGTCGGTAGCCTGACGCAGGATATCGCCGCTATTCAGGCTCTGCGCGAGCTGTCCCACGAATATTTCCATAACCACGGCTTTGACGATTACGAGCTGAGCACCGTCTTCCACCAGTGGATGGGCGGCTTCCCGGAAGATGAGTCGAAAGCGTTTGCGATTATCTCCTGGGGCGCAGCGGTTGCCGGTATGTCCGGGGCGACCAAAGTGATCACCAAGAGCCCGCACGAAGCGTTCGGTATTCCGACCGCCGCCGCAAACGCCCAGGGGCTGAAGGCCTCGCGTCAGATGCTCAACATGGTCAGCGATCAGAAATTCCCGCCGTGTGCTGCCGTCGAGCAGGAAGTCGAGCTCATTAAGAGCGAAGTCCGCGCCGTGCTGAAGAGAGTCTTCGAGCTGGGCAACGGCGATGTCGCGCGCGGGACGGTGCTGGCGTTTGAAGCTGGCGTGCTGGACGTGCCGTTCGCCCCCGCCTCCTGCAACGCGGGCAAAATTCTGCCGGTTCGTGATAACGCCGGCGCCATTCGCGTGCTGGAAGCCGGCGCGGTTCCGCTGCCGAAAGATATCCTCGCCCTGCATCACGATTACGTCGCCGAGCGCGCGCGTTTTGAAGGCCGTAAGCCCTCATTCCAGATGGTTGTTGATGACATCAACGCGGTATCCCACAGTAAATTAATAGGAAGACCATAATGAAAATTAAACAGGCCCTTTTCACCGCAGGCTACTCCTCATTCTATTTCGACGATCAGCAGGCCATCAAAAACGGCGCCGGGCATGACGGGTTTATCTATACCGGCGATCCGGTAACGCCTGGATTTACGTCCGTTCGTCAGGCGGGTGAATGCGTCTCCGTACAGCTGATTCTGGAAAACGGCGCGGTGGCGGTGGGCGATTGCGCAGCGGTGCAATATTCAGGTGCAGGCGGTCGTGACCCGCTGTTCCTGGCTGAACACTTCATTCCATTCCTCAACGATCACATCAAGCCGCTGCTGGAAGGCCGTGACGTTGACCGGTTCCTGACGAACGCCCGCTTCTTTGACGAACTGCGTATAGACGGCCATCTGCTGCATACCGCCGTACGCTATGGCCTGTCGCAGGCGCTGCTCGACGCGGCGGCACTGGCGACCGGTCGTCTGAAAACGGAAGTCGTGTGTGATGAATGGCAACTGCCGTGCGTCCCGGAAGCCATTCCGTTATTTGGTCAGAGCGGCGACGACCGTTATATCGCCGTCGACAAGATGATCCTTAAAGGCGTTGACGTACTGCCGCATGCGCTTATCAACAACGTGGAAGAGAAGCTGGGCCTGAAGGGGGAAAAACTGCGTGAGTATGTGCGCTGGTTATCCGACCGCATTTTAAGCCTGCGCACCAGCCCGCGCTATCACCCGACGCTGCACATCGACGTGTACGGCACCATCGGTCTGATTTTCGATATGGATCCGGTACGTTGCGCCGCGTATATCGCCAGCCTCGAAAAAGAGGCCCAGGGCCTGCCGCTGTACATCGAGGGGCCGGTGGATGCGGGTAACAAGCCGGATCAGATCCGCCTGCTGACCGCCATCACCCACGAGCTGATGCGTCTGGGTTCCGGCGTGAAAATCGTTGCCGATGAGTGGTGTAACACCTATCAGGACATTGTGGACTTCACCGATGCGGGCAGCTGCCATATGGTGCAGATTAAAACCCCGGATCTGGGCGGTATTCACAACATCGTTGATGCGGTGCTGTATTGCAACAAACACGGTATGGAAGCCTATCAGGGCGGTACCTGTAACGAAACGGAAATCAGCGCCCGCACCTGCGTACACGTGGCCCTCGCCGCTCGCCCAATGCGCATGCTGATCAAACCGGGCATGGGCTTCGATGAAGGTCTTAACATCGTGTTTAACGAGATGAACCGCACCATCGCACTGTTGCAAACTAAGGATTAAGAGATGGCACGTACATTTAAGATCTTATCGCCAACGGCTATCCTGGGTTATGGCTTCCCGGAAGAGAGTTTTCGTAAGGCCATGGAAGCGTCGCCGGATCTTATTGCTGTTGACGCGGGCTCTTCCGACCCTGGCCCCCACTATCTGGGGGCGGGTAAGCCTTTCACCGACCGGGCGGGGGTAAAACGCGATCTGCGCTATATGATCGTGGCTGGCGTTAAGCACAACATTCCGGTGGTGATCGGGACCGCCGGTGGGTCCGGCGCCGCGCCGCATCTGGAGTGGTGCCGACAGATAATCCTTGAGATTGCGCAGGAAGAGAAGCTCTCGTTCTCTATGGCGCTGATCCCGTCGGATGTCGATAAAGCCACCGTGCATCAGGCGCTGGATAACGGGAAAATCACCGCCCTGGATTTCGTCCCGGCGCTGACCCACGAGGCCATCGAAGAGAGCACCTATATTGTGGCGCAGATGGGTATCGAACCTTTCCAGCGGGCGCTGGCAGCCGGGGCACAGGTAGTGCTGGGCGGACGGGCGTACGATCCGGCCTGCTTTGCCGCGCTGCCCATCATGCAGGGCTTTGATGAAGGTCTGGCGCTGCACTGCGGTAAGATCCTTGAGTGCGCGGCGATTGCCGCTACGCCGGGGTCCGGTTCCGACTGCGCGATGGGCATCATTGACGATAACGGCTTTACGCTGAAAACGTTTAATCCGAAGCGTAAATTCACCGAAACGTCGGCGGCGGCGCACACTCTGTATGAGAAATCCGACCCGTACTTCCTGCCGGGGCCGGGCGGCGTCCTGAACCTGAAAGGGTGCAGCTTCAAAGCGGTCAACGAGGGCGAAGTATACGTCAGCGGTTCCCGCCACGAAGAAACGCCGTATGCGCTGAAGCTGGAAGGCGCCCGCCGGGTCGGCTTCCGCTGCCTGACCATTGCCGGTACGCGCGACCCGATCATGATTGCCGGGATCGATAACATCCTTGAAGAAGTGCAGGTCAGCGTGAAGCGCAACCTCTCGCTGAATGACGACAGCATCCGCATGACGTTCCACCTGTACGGTAAAAATGGCGTGATGGGCAACCATGAGCCGATGCAGTCTGCCGGGCACGAGCTGGGTATTCTGCTGGACGTGGTGGCCCCCACCCAGGATATCGCCAACAGCGTCTGTTCGCTGGTGCGCTCTACCCTGCTGCACTACGGCTATGAAAACCGGATCGCAACAGCGGGCAACCTCGCGTTCCCGTTCTCCCCTTCCGACATTCAGAGCGGTCCGGTGTATGAGTTCTCAATCTACCACCTGATCGAAGCGAGCGACGCGCTGCGTTTTGATTTCCACCTCGAACAGGTGACGCCAGAAGGAGTTCAGTTATGAAACACGGTATTTGCTCACTGGCGCAGGTCATTCGTTCTAAAAACGCCGGACCGTATGAGCTGGTTCTGGATATTTTATTTAAAACGCGTGAAGACTATCAGCGGGTAAAAGCCTCGGAGCAATTAACGCCGCAGCTTATTGCCCGTTTATACAACGTCAAGCCTGACTTTATACATCGCATTATCTGGTTCGACCCGGCCAATGCGGTCAAAATCGTCATGCCGCGCGATATTATCTCCGGCAACGTCGGTGACAATGATGTCTATGGTGCCCAGCAGCATGCACCGTTATTAAGTATCGAGTTTGATCTGTAACACTACAAATACAACAACGTCCATTGGGATATAGATATTTGCTGTATTACTGTATTCCAGATAATTCATGCGGTTGGTCACAACAAACGTGCGTCTGAGCGGCTCATCAGGGCTCAGGCGCACGCGACCCTACACATTAACCAACCTTTATCCGATGGAGTAAACATGAAAAAAATAAGCTTAACGAAAATGATCATATTAGGTTTGATACTCGGCATGATTGCCGGGGTGGTCATTAATAATATGGCATCAGCAGATACAGCAAAATCGTACTCACAGGATATTTCTATATTCACCACCATATTCTTACGCATGGTGAAAATGATTATCGCCCCACTGGTTATTTCAACCCTGGTGGTCGGCATAGCCAAAATGGGTGATGCTAAAACGCTTGGCAGAATATTCTCCAAAACCTTTTTCCTCTTTATTTGCGCCTCGCTGCTGTCCATCGCCCTGGGGCTGGTTATCGTCAACATCTTCCAGCCTGGCACAGGCATTAACTTTGTCGCCCATGACGCCGGGGCCGTTGCGGCCGTTCAGTCCGAGCCGTTCACGCTGAAAGTGTTTATCTCTCACGCGGTACCGACCAGCATCGTTGATGCCATGGCCCGCAACGAGATTCTGCAAATCGTGGTGTTCTCGATTTTCCTCGGCTGCAGCCTGGCGGCCATTGGCGAGAAAGCCGAGCCCATCATTAAGGTGCTCGACTCTCTGGTGCATGTGATGCTGAAGCTGACGGGCTACGTCATGCTGTTTGCACCGTTGACCGTGTTTGCCGCGATCTCCGGACTGATTGCCGAACGCGGTCTGGGTGTGATGGTCAGCGCCGGTATTTTCATGGGCGAGTTCTACATGACGCTCGGCCTGCTGTGGGCGATTCTGATTGGCCTGTCCACGATGATTGTCGGTCCGTGCATCAGTCGTCTGACAAAAGCGATCCTCGAACCTGCGCTGCTGGCCTTTACGACCTCAAGTTCAGAAGCGGCCTTCCCGGGCACGCTGAACAAACTGGAAAAATTCGGCGTCTCCTCCAGGATTGCCAGCTTTGTCCTGCCCATCGGCTACTCCTTTAACCTGGTCGGCTCAATGGCCTACTGCTCGTTTGCTACCGTGTTTATCGCCCAGGCGTGCAACATCGAACTGAGCATTGGCGAGCAGATCACCATGCTGCTGATCCTGATGCTGACCTCTAAAGGGATGGCGGGCGTGCCGCGTGCATCGATGGTGGTTATTGCCGCCACGCTCAACCAGTTCAACATCCCGGAAGCGGGCCTGATTCTGCTGATGGGCGTCGATCCATTCCTCGACATGGGCCGTTCCGCCACCAACGTGATGAGTAACGCGATGGGTGCCGCTATCGTCGGTCGCTGGGAAGGCGAGCACTTCGGCGCCGGCTGCCGCGGCAAGGTTCCGGCCAAAGAAAGTACCGCTTCAGAAACTGAAATCGCCATGTATTGATGATAAAGGCCAACCGTCGTTGGCCTTTCGTCTTCCGATGTACAGGATAGCCCATGAAGATAAACATTTTCGGCGTCAGCCTCTTATCCGTCAGCCTGATGTTTAGCGCTGCGGCGCTGGCGCAACCCGCGCCGGACTACGCGCAGCTGCTTGAACAGGCTCACCAAAAATTCAAAGGTAATCATGAGGGGAAAGTCGCCGACTACATCCCCGCCCTGGCGACCTATAGCCCCAACAATTTCGCCATCACCCTCGCCACGGTCGACGGCCACATTTACCAGGTTGGCGATGTGAAAAAAGCGTTTCCAATGGAATCACTGAGCAAAGTTTTCACCCTGGCGCTGGCGATGGAGCAGCGTGGTCCGCAGGAGGTGCTGGATAAACTCGGCGCCAGTGCGACCGGTCTGCCCTTCAACTCCGGTTTAGCCATTGAGCTGACCAAAGGTGCGCCTGAAAACCCGCTGGTTAACGCGGGGGCGATGAGCACGGTAAGCCTGATTGAGGCGAAAGATAAGACCGACCGCTGGAACGCGATCCTCAATAACCTGAACGCGTGGGCCGATGCCTCGCTGACCGTCAACGAGCCGGTGTTCAAATCAGAAATGGAGACCAATCAGCATAACCAGGCGCTGGCGATGCTGATGGCGTCCTACAACAGCTTCTATGGCGATACCCGGGAAGCTGTCGAAATCTACACCCGCCAGTGTTCCGTAGACATCACCGTTGAGCAGCTCGCCAAAATGGGCGCGGTGCTGGCGAACAAGGGCAAATCGCCTTTCAACGGTAAGCAACTGCTGAATGAACGCTACGTGCCGCAGGTTCTGGCGGAAATGGCGATTGCCGGGCTGTACGACGGCAGCGGCAAATGGCTGTACACCGTTGGGATCCCGGCGAAAAGCGGCGTCGGCGGCGGCATGGTTGCCATCGTGCCCGGTCAATACGCCATCGCGGTCTATTCGCCACCGCTGGATGCCGCCGGGAATAGCGTCCGCGCCCAGCAGACGATTGCGTATGTCGCCGGGGCGACGCAGGCCAGCCTCTTTTTAGCCCATTGATCCCAACCCGCTGTGATTTTGTAAGCCGGGCGCGGCATCTGCGCCCATGCCCGGCAAAAACAACCACAAAGTGAGAAGTACTATGTCTAAACCATTTGTCTGGCAGGAACTGTTTGTTCAGAGTAACGATACGACGGAATATGAACTCCTCAGCACGCAACACGTTACGGTGACGGAGTTAGAGGGCGAGGAGGTCATTAAGGTGGCGCCTGAGGCATTGACCCTGCTGGCCCAGCAGGCCTTTTATGAAGCCTCATTTTTCCTGCGCGCCGGACATTTAACGCAGATAGCCAGCATCCTGCACGACCCGCAGGCCAGCAGTAACGATAAGTATGTCGCCCTGCAGCTGCTGCGTAACGCCGAAGTATCGGCAAAAGGCGTCCTGCCAAACTGTCAGGATACCGGCACGGCCACCGTTGTGGCGAGCAAAGGTCAGCACGTCTGGACCGGCGGTGATGACGCCGAAGCGCTGAGCAAAGGGATTTACGCCACCTTTAGCGAGTGTAACCTGCGCTACTCGCAAAACGCACCGCTGGACATGTATACCGAGGTCAACACCCAAACCAACCTGCCGGCGCAGATAGACATCAGCGCCACGCCGGGAAGCGAATATCGCTTCCTGTTTGTCAATAAAGGCGGCGGTTCGGCTAACAAAGCCGCGCTGTTCCAGGAAACAAAATCCATTCTGCAGCCGGAGAAGCTCACCGCGTTCCTGATCGAGAAGATGAAGTCGCTCGGTACCGCGGCCTGTCCACCGTATCACATTGCCTTTGTGGTCGGCGGCCTCTCTGCCGACCAGGCGCTGAAGGTGGCGAAGCTGGCCTCAACAAAATATTATGACAACCTGCCCACCCGCGGGAACGAGCTGGGCCAGGCGTTCCGCGATACGGCGCTGGAAACCACGCTGCTCAACGCCAGCCGCGAATTCGGCATCGGCGCCCAGTTCGGCGGCAAGTACTTCGCGCACGATATTCGCGTCATCCGCCTGCCGC
Source organism: Enterobacter asburiae (assembly GCF_008080435.1). Classification (GTDB taxonomy): domain Bacteria; phylum Pseudomonadota; class Gammaproteobacteria; order Enterobacterales; family Enterobacteriaceae; genus Enterobacter; species Enterobacter asburiae_C. The sequence continues at coordinate 103,896 of NZ_VRKN01000003.1, forward strand.
GCCACGGCGGCTCCTGTCCTGTGGCCATGGCGCTCTCCTGCTCCGCCGACCGCAATATCAAAGCGAAGATCAATAAGCACGGTATCTGGCTGGAGAAGCTGGAACATAACCCCGGCAAATACATCCCCGATGCCAGCCGTGAGGAAAACGACGCCCAAACCGTACAGATCAACCTGAACCGCCCGCTGCGCGAGATCCTGCTCGATATGTCCACCCTGCCGATCGGCACCCGGCTGTCGTTAAGCGGCCCGATCGTGGTCGCCCGCGATATTGTCCACGCAAAAATCAAAGCGCGGCTGGATAACGGTGAACCGATGCCGGAGTACATGAAAAACCATATCGTCTATTACGCCGGGCCGGCGAAAACACCGGAGAATCAGGCCTGCGGCTCCCTCGGTCCGACCACAGGCGGGCGCATGGACGGCTACGTCGATGCTTTCCAGGCCGCGGGCGGAAGCCTGATCATGCTTTCCAAAGGTAACCGCAGCCAGCAGGTCACCGATGCCTGCCATAAGCACGGCGGCTTCAACCTCGGCAGTATCGGTGGTGCGGCGGCTCTGCTGGCGCAGCAGTATGTGAAAAGCCTGCGCTGCCTTGAGTATCCCGAACTGGGCATGGAAGCGGTATGGATGATGGAGGTCGAAAATCTGCCCGCCTTTATGCTGGTGGACGACAAAGGGAATAATTTCTTCAGCCAGTTTGAGCAGCAGCATCGCTGCGCATCCTGCCCTGCCGGACATTAAGGAGCCACTATGGAAGCGCGAGCTAACGCAGACAAACACCGCCAACGACAGCAAAAACGCAAAGAGCAGGTTGATATCCGCGTGGCGGCGGCAACGGAGAAGAAAGGCATTCTGATCGTCTTCACCGGCAACGGCAAAGGCAAGTCTACCGCCGCCTTCGGCACGGCGACGCGTGCCGTCGGACACGGTAAAACCGTTGGCGTCGCGCAGTTTATAAAAGGTCAGTGGGATAATGGCGAATACAACACTCTGCACCCGCTCGGCGTCGAGTTTCACATTATGGGCACCGGCTTTACCTGGGAGACACAAAACCGGGAAACGGATATTGAGGCCGCAACGGCGGTGTGGCAGGAGAGCAAACGCATGCTGGCCGACCCGAGTTACGACCTGGTGGTTCTGGATGAGCTCACCTATATGCTGGCTTATCACTATCTGGATACCCGGGAGGTGATCGCGGCAGTTGAGAACCGTCCGGTGCAGCAGACCGTGATCGTCACCGGACGCGGCTGTCACTCGCAGTTACTGGCGCTTGCCGACACGGTTAGCGAAATGCGTCCGGTAAAACACGCATTTGACAGCGGTATTCAGGCGCAGGAGGGCATTGACTGGTAAACGTGTCGGTACCGGATGGCGCGCTGTGCAGCCGCCATCCGGTATGATTACTCCACCGGAGAGACCACTGATTTTTGTAATAACCACTCGCGGAAGGTCTGTAACGGCAGGGACTGAGCCTTTTCCTCCCGCCACGTCATGATAAAGCGGTTGCCGGTGCGGATAGGCACATCACAGGGGATAACCATCTCACCGCAGTCCAGGTCATGCTGAATGGCGAAGCGGGGAAGCAGCGCGACCCCAAGATTCGATCGTACTGCGGCAATCAGCATCGAGAGGAGGTCAAAACGTGGGCCAAGATTCACGTCCGGACTGGTAATACCGGACAGCGCAAACCACTCCTGCCAGCCATTGATGCGAGTGCTTTGGTGTAACAGCGGAAACTCCCTTAGCAACTCCTCAACACCCAGCTTCTGCTCCGCATTGGGGAGCAAGCTTCGACTGCAGACCGGCAGGATCTCCTCTTCAAATAAATAATCGACTTCCGACCACGGGGGACAAAAATCTGCGCGCATAATAGCCGCATCGTATTCACGATTTAAAAAATCGCCGATATTGGCCAACGAATGAATGTTGACAATAATATCAGGATTTAATTTATTAAACTCCCATAAATTGGGGATCAACCAATGTGTACTGAAGGTGGGATTTACCGCCAACTCCACAACCTGAACGGAAGGCTGCCAGGTCATTATCATATTTGTATCGCGTTCCAGCTTATTAAGCGTCTCTTTAACGATATTCAAATAATGCTTTCCTGCTGCATTCAGAAAAATCCGCTTTTTGGCATGATTGAATAATGAGGTGTGTAAAAACTCCTCCAGGGCCGTCACCTGTCTGAACACTGCACTCTGCGTTAACGCCAGCTCTTCTGCCGCGCGGGTATAGCTTTCGTGACGCGCCACAACTTCGAACGTCACCAGCAACTCGCTCTTGGGGATTTTTCCTCTCATCATGTCTTCCATTCATGGTGGGTAATTTTTTGAAGCGAATAAACCCTGCTTCAGAACGATACCGCCATTATATTTTAGTTATGCTCTGTCGGCAGTGATCCACACCATGATTTAATCAGTTTTGCGCGTCAGGCCAAACTACTTGCAGAAAATTAAATAAAACATGAAAGATTATTAAGAACCTGTTCACTTTTGTGTCTCGCGTAATGGAGACAGCGTTTTATTATACGAAAAACCGTATGGCCATTAAAAACAGGAATAGCACAGGGCTGGACGTTAAAAAATATAAAACAAAACATTGTGCTAAAAATAGAGCAGGGTTTTGTGTGTCCTGTTGATAACCGGCGCACCAGCGTGACGGATGCCAGAGCACCGTTCCAGCGTCTCTTCAGCACGCATGCTGAAGCCGGCTCAAAACAAAAAACCCAGGTCGCATAACGACCTGGGTTTCGAATTTGGCGGAAGCGTAGAGATTCGAACTCTAGAACCCTTTCGGGTCGCCGGTTTTCAAGACCGGTGCCTTCAACCGCTCGGCCACGCTTCCAAAGTGAGGCGCACTATAAACATCTATTAGCGCCTTGTAAAGCAGGAATTTTTCTATTTTTACCCACCGGCGTTTGACTGCGCAAAAATCACCCAGGCGCTTACCGCGCATCGGTCTCAGCGCCCTTGTACATACCGTTACACAGCAACGCTCATCCTTTTAAATCGCTCTGGTATAGAATGCCACAATAATAGACGGCCATTTGTTGTGTAATTGTTATAAATCTGAGTACCCACAGATTTTAGAAATTACAGCCATGCAGTGTTACTGGTTGATGATGAAAATCAAAAATACGCTTTGCTTACATATCCTGATGGCGACCCTGGCCATTTTGTTCCTTTGTGTTCACCCGCTGGTGACGAGCTTCGATCCGCCGCTCGCCTTCCAGCCGCTGATTAAATCAATGGCGGGCACGCCTAAAGAACAAGCGGAAAAAATTGCGACTATTTCCCATGCCTTAGAAGGGAATGCTATTTTCTTCATTGGCGCGTCTGAGGTTGCCACCTCAGAAGATGAACATTACGCTGTATATAATTACTTTAATAAGCAATTGCACAAACCCGTCGTGGCATATGGCGATGCATTTGTCGATGACGAAACGCAATTTTTACTGTTCTCGCGTTTTAAAAATAGCCTTAACGCAAACAGTAAAGTCGTTTTACTTCTGGCACCTGACAGCTTTTACTCAAAAGGGCTGCCACCGGCTATCTATGCCGATAATTTCCCCGGTTCTATTTTTAATCCGCTGATGAAGGATCCGCAGGCGCGCCCGTTGCTGGTTAATTATTTAAAGCATATTGATAGTAAAGAAATAAGCCATTTAACCTTTGGCCAAATGCGCGTCTTTGGCTGGCACCCCGATCTGATGTGGGACGAGCTGAGTTTCCAGTTTGAGAACATCTGCACCCTGATAAAAAACGACTGGCTGGCGCTGCTCAACATTACGCCCCAGACGGTACAGCCCTGGCCGCAACAGCCAACCACCCACATTGCCCCAGACTGGGATAAAGAGCTGGCGAATGCGCGCGAGTTAAATAAAAAACGCCAGCAGAGCGCGGCCACACTGTGGATGGACAAAACGATTTACGAAGAGGACGGTAAGCCGCAACAGTGGGATGACACGCCGGTCGTGCCTGCGCAAATCGCCGCTTTCAGTAAAACCGTCCAGCTGCTGAAAGAACGTCACGTGCAGGTAATTGCTATCGTCGACCCGGTTAACCCCTGGGCGCTTTACAATACCGATACCTTCCGCCCGGTTGATAAACAAATTAAAACCATTCTGGAAAAGAACCAGATCCCTTATTTAGATATGTACGCCATGCCTTATCAGAATGGCTGGAACTGGGATCGTTTGCACCCTTCCGAACTGGCCTGGGTTCCTATGATTCGCTTTATTGCGCAGAGTTTTAAATGATGAAAATCGCGATCCGTCTTTTTTTCCTTTATCTCATGCTGGCGATCACCATCGTCGCATGGACCTCTGTCGATGACAGCATGAGTATGCAGCTGCATTTTGAATATCAAAAGTTCTGAGGCCGAATGATGTACAGCTCAGGAATGTTTTTTGTCTATTTGTTTTCATCCGCCCTGGCATTTGCGCTGGTCAATCGCGTATTACGCCATCGCCTGACCTGGTTGTCGGCGCTGTCGGTACTGACGGCAGTCGGCTGGGGATATATATTTCAGGGGGATTATCTTGTCCCCGCCGCCGTCTTTTTCAGTTTTTATGTTTTCGCCACGCTAAAAGAGAAGGGATGGTTAAAAACATGGCAGGCGGTCGTGCTGACATTATTGCCGTTGTTGCTGGTGAAATTACACTTAAATAACCACTGGGGCATGATCGGTCTCTCTTTCATGACGTTCCGCGCGGTGGACGTGCTGCTCTATCGCAGTAAAAAAGAAGGTCAGAATTTCCTGCACTATTTCTGTTACCTGTTCATGCCCTTTATTATCCTGGCCGGCCCAATGTACCGCTGGCGGACATGGATGAGTGATGTCAGCAAGCCCGTATTTGCCCTTAACCGTGAACAGTTTTTAGTCGCGTTAGAGCAAATCATTACCGGTATTGTCCAGAAGTTCCTGTTTGCCATGCTGATTGATTCGCTTGTCGTGCAGCCCTGGAGCCATAAGCCGTTTACGCTGACCGTGGGCGTAGTGATGTCGATCGCCTATAGCACCTACCTGTACTTTGATTTTGCGGGTTACAGCAATATGGCCATCGGCGCAGGCCGTCTGTTTGGGCTCAACATTCCGGCAAACTTCAATATGCCGCTTCTGGCAAAGAACCCGCAGGATTTCTGGCGCCGCTTCCACATCAGTTTGTCTGAATGGCTGCGCGATGTGGTCTTTATGCCCGTTTACATGAACCTGATGAAGTTCAACTTTTTCCGTCAGAACAAAACGCTGGCGCAAAATATCGGTATTTTTTGCACCCTGTTCTGCATGGGGGCATGGAATGGCCTGGAGCGCCATTACGTCATCAGCGGCGCGCTGTTTGGCGCGATTTCCGTCACTCATAACATGCTGTTGTGGTCAGCTAAACGCAGCCCGGCATTGCACCGCGGTTTGCAGTATCCGGCTGTTGCGTTTTTAGGGCGAATTCTGACGCTGGGAAGCGCCGCGGGATCCCTTTACATCTTTAGTGGAATGTCACCTCTATGAAAAATCACTCCGATCTTCAGGAACTGCAGGATTTCTTACGTGCGGCATTATGCGATCCCGCCTCCCCGCAGCAACTGGCCATCAGCGGCAGCGACGAAGCCTTAAGCTGGCTACAGCTTTCTGCTGCCGTAACGGACTGGGCACAGCGCTATCAGCGTTGCCAGCCTGTTGCCGGTACGCCGGTCGTCTTGTACGGACACCAGCAGGCCGAGTTCGCCGTGGCGATTTATAGCTGCCTGCTGCACAACATTCCGTACATCCCGGTGGACTGCATCTACCCGCAGGAGCGCCTGCGGGAGATCTGCCATCTGGCCAATGCCCCTTACTATTACGACGTCGCGACCCGGGAGTTTATCGCCACCGGTGAACCGGGCAAGGTGCTGGAGGAGCAGGATCTGGCCTACATCATGTTTACCTCGGGCAGCACCGGTAAACCTAAAGGCGTGCAGATTGGGCGTGAAAGCGTATGGCACTTCATGAAATGGGTCAGCCGGGACTTTTCACTGCCGGAAAAACCGGTCCTGATGAACCACGCGGTATTCAGTTTTGACCTCTCCCTGATCCCTTTACTGGCGAATCTGGCGATGGGCGGACACATCGTGCTGAACGCCAAAGAGGATATTCAGAAAGAGAACTGGCTGGAGCGACTGAAAAGCAACGCGGTCTCCGCCTGGGTTTCCACCCCCTCTTTTGCGTACCAGCAGCTGCTTTCCCCGCAGTTCAACAGCGAGTATTTGCCTGCGCTGAGCGTCTTTATCTTCATTGGTGAAGTGTTAAATAAAGCGCTGGTTAAACAGCTCCGCCGCCGTTTCCCGCAGGCCAAAATCATTAACTCCTATGGCCCAACGGAAGCGACCATCGCGACGACCGTGGTTGAAATTACGGATGAGATCCTGAACAGCGACAGCGCCGTGCTACCGGTGGGGGTCATGATGCCTGAGAGCAACATGGAAATTTCCGCCGACGGCGAGCTGATTATCTGGGGTAAAAACGTGATGCGCGGCTACCTCGGCCTGCCGCAGGAGAACGCGGAAAAATTGCTCCGTCGGGAAAATGAAGCGTTTCGCGGCTACCGAACCGGCGATCTGGGCTATAAAGCGGGGCTTATCTATTGCCAGGGCCGCAACGATAGCCAGGTCAAACTGAATGGCTACCGTATTGAAATCAATGAGATTGAAAACCGCCTGCTGGCCATGTCCGGCATTAACGAAGCGGTGGTTCTGCCGCTGATGAAATCCTGCGGCAGCGTGCTGCGCATTGCCGCGTTCTGCGTGACGGATATGGCGCCGGATACCATCAAAACGTCGCTGTCGAAGGTGGTTCCGCATTATATGGTGCCTTCACAAATTATCGTAAAAGACGCTTTGCCGCTGAATCCTAACGGCAAAATTGACCGCAAGCTGCTGGACGCTTACGCCCGCACAAATTAATGACTCCAGGAAAAATTATGGAACAAGAAATTCTCGCCCTGTTCGAAAAAGTGTTATCCCGTAAGGTGGGCTTTCACGATGAACTGATTGAATCCGACATTCTCGACTCCATCCTGGCGGTCGATATGGTGCTGGAAGTGCAGGACGTTTACGGCTGTATGATCCCGCCAACTGACGTGGCGACGGTGCTGAAAACCCCGGCGGACCTGGCCCGCTATATTGAAGAAAACCGCTAAACGCCCCTGCTGTTAATGCTGCCCTGAAGGCTCTGGAGGATCCAGAGCCTTCATTCGCCCCCCTCCCGCCTGAACGCTGTCTTGCTCCCTTTAACAGGAATGAAACCGACTGCTTTTACTATTTCTCCTACACTTTAGGAGTACTGTCGGTACGGAAAACAGAAAAAAGCCAACTTAATTAAGGCATTAATGATTCGCTGTGCGCTCAGCCGGGGATCGTTTTGCCTTTAACAGAGGAGTCTGCGGTATGGCATTCGTAACAACGAAAGACGGCGTCAATATTTACTACAAAGACTGGGGCCCAAAAGAGGCTCAACCCATTGTTTTCCACCACGGCTGGCCGCTAAGTGCCGATGACTGGGATAACCAGATGCTCTTCTTCCTCGCAGAAGGCTATCGCGTTATCGCTATCGATCGTCGTGGCCATGGCCGTTCGGACCAGGTGAGTGAAGGCCACGATATGGATCATTATGCGTCCGATGCGTCGGCCGTGGTTGAAAGCCTGGATCTGCGCAATGCCGTGCACGTCGGTCACTCCACCGGCGGAGGCCAGGTCGCCCGCTATGTTGCGCAGTATGGACAACCGCAGGGGCGCGTCGCCAAAGCGGTGCTCGTCAGCGCTGTCCCACCTTTGATGGTCAAAACGGACGCTAACCCTGGCGGAACGCCCATCGAGGTTTTCGACGGCTTCCGCAAAGCGCTGGCGGCTAACCGCGCCCAGTTTTACCTCGACGTCGCCAGCGGTCCTTTCTACGGCTTTAATCGGGATGGCGCGGACGTTTCACAGGGCACCATCCAGAACTGGTGGCGTCAGGGGATGATAGGAAGCGCTAAGGCCCACTACGAGGGGATTAAAGCGTTTTCAGAGACCGACCAGATGGAAGATTTAAAAACCATCACGGTCCCCGTTCTGGTAATGCAGGGCGATGACGATCAGGTCGTGCCGTATAAAAATGCTGCCCTGCTGCAGGACAAGCTGCTGGCGAACAGCGTACTGAAAATTTATCCGGGCTTCCCGCATGGGATGCATACCACCCATGCGGATACCATCAACGCGGACATTCTGGCCTTTATCCGCTCTTAGACGTCACGTTCAACGCCACCCGAGGGTGGCGTTGTTTATGACCTTTTAGCGCTTCTGCGCAACCAGTTGGATCATGTTGAAATATGCTCCGGCGCCCGCGGCCATAATGGGTACCATCATCTCCTGGGCGATCTCGCATTGCATAAACTCATCCCACGCCTGCTGGCAGGTATCCATCTCCCGCACGGTGGTCAGAACCGAACCGGGCTCTTTTTCCCACAGCGCTTTCCACCAGGAGAGCGGATAGAAATACCACTCTGGCGTCCAGAAAGGCTTAATCACCTCCGGGAGATGCGTTTCGCTGTATTCACCGATAAACCCGGGAACGGCAACCGCAATATGTCCTCCGGGTTTCAGGAAAGGTAGCAGCGTGCCCAGCATGGCGTCATTGTTGCCAAAGTATTGATACGCATCCACGCTCACGATCAGGTCGAAGTAATCATGCGCGAACGGGATCGCTTTCGTGGCATCAACCCGTAGCGGAAAAATTTTTCCATCCAGACCCCGTTCGCTGAAACGCGCTGCGTTTTCGCCCGGCGTAATCCACAGATCGGCGGCAAAAACCGTGGCGTCATATTTTTCGGCGAGCAGGATAGAAGAGATCCCTTTCCCGCAGCCGAGATCGAGAATGCGCATCCCTGGATCAATCTGCAGTTGAGCAACCAGCTCCTCGGTAAGCCGCATGGCGTTTGGGCCCATCATGGCGTCGAGCAAAAAAGCGCGGTCATAGCTATCTGTGTAAGGTGTATTCATCACTTCTCCTTAGCGATTATCCAGCTGGGCGCGAACGTTGTTCAGCCCGGTGGTGTTGATGCGGTAAGGCTGCCCGTTCATGGAACGGATCAGCTTTTTGGTGCGGAGTTTTTTAAAGACGTTAAGCGTGCAGTCGCTCAGCACCAGCCCTTCACGGGTGTAGCACTCAACGGACGTAACGCGGCCAGAACTGTCGCGGACGTGAACAATACGTCCACCTTTGGCGAGAACGTGTAAGGTACGTTGTTCCTGACGGGATAAATTCATACTGGAAAACCTGTGTAATCATCATGCGTAAAAACGAGCCCACACCCGCAGGTGCGCGCGTAAGGTTTAAGCGCAGCGATAACCAGTCCGTCCTGAAAAGGGCGGGAAACTGATTATCTGATGAAAACATTCTCCAGCATCAAAGCCTCGGTAAGAGATAGCAAGATATTTACGGGGTGAATGATAACGCCTGTTTTTTACAGGGAAATAGCGGGGTTTTAAAAGTGTGAGGCGGATCGGTCCTAAAAATCGTGTTTAGTCAGTTTTACTGCCAGACTGGGGCATCCTGATGAACACTGACTGGAGCTCTTTTTATGCCTGATAACTATACCGTTGTTGAAACCGTCCCCACTGCAGAAGCGTTTTGTCGGCTGCGCGAAATCTCGGGTCTTAGCCCTCGCCCGCTGGAGGCGGCCCGAAAAGCGCTGCCCGGCAGCTGTTATGGCATGCATATTCTGTGTGAGGGAAAACCGGTGGGTATGGGGCGCATCGTGGGGGACGGCGCGCTGAATTTTGATATTGTCGACGTCGCCGTAGATCCCCTTCATCAGGGAAAAGGGCTTGGCAGAGTCATTATGGAAACGCTTGTTACATGGCTGGATAACCATGCCTGTAAAGGGGCTTATGTTTGTTTAATGGCAGATGTGCCTGAGCTGTATACGAAATTTGGTTTTACTCTTGTTCGCCCGGCGAGCGAAGGAATGGTCAGAATCTGGTGATGGGCAAACCCGCATTAAGCAAAAGAAAAACCCCAGGTTAACGAGTAACCTGGGGTTTATATCTGGCGGAAGCGCAGAGATTCGAACTCTGGAACCCTTTCGGGTCGCCGGTTTTCAAGACCGGTGCCTTCAACCGCTCGGCCACACTTCCTAAGTGAGGCGAACTATAAACACCTCACCGCGTGCTGTAAAGAGTAGCTACACTCGTTCGCTGTAAAAATAGTCAAAACGTGTTTAATCGGTTGAACTGACGACACATCGACGATTTTATCAGCACAGGCTTAGTGTTTTTTGATGTACATGTCTTTCGTGAAATAGTACCCCAGCTTATCCGGCGTAAATCCCCCGACCCACGGTTTCACCAGGTGCGTACGGACGTAGTGATAAACCGGAATGGCCGGCACATCACGACCCAGCAGATCTTCCGCCTGCTGGTAGAACTTACCCCGCTCCTCCGCTGTTTTGGCTTTTGCGGCATTGATTAGCGCCCGATCGTAGTCCGGATTGCTGTACTGGCTGGTGTTTTCGCTGTCGCCCGTGCGGAAGTTGTTCAGGAAGGTCGCAGCATCGTCGTAATCGGCAATCCACGCGTACCGCACCGCGTCAAAGTTGTGGGTGTGCATGGTATCCAGCATGGTTTTCCACTCCTGGTTTTGCAGCTTTGCATCCACGCCAAGGTTTTTCTTCCACATGGAGCTGGCCGCAATCGCGATACGCTGATGCGATTCAGAGGTGTTGTAGAGCAGATTGAAGCTCAGAGGATGGCTGGCGTTATATCCGGCCTCGTTCAGCAGCTTTTTCGCCTCAGCGATGCGCTTGTCCAGCGGCCAGCTGGCGTAATCCGGGTTCTGTAGCTTAACGCCGCCAATATCCGGCTGGCTGATGAGCCACGCCGGGCGCTGCCCCTGCCCTAATACTTTCCCGGCAATGATGTCTTTATCCAGCGCCATGTTCAGCGCCTTACGTACGCGCGCGTCGTTGAACGGCGGCCGGGTGGTATTGAATTCGTAGTAATAGGTCGCAAGCTGCGGAGAGACATCCAGCTGGCTGCCCAGGGTTTTCTTGAGCTGAGCAAACTGGTTAATCGGCACCGTGTACACGATATCAATTTCACCCGCTTTATAGCGGTTCACATCCGAGGCCTCGGACGTGATGGGCAGCCAGGTGACTTTGTTAATCACGGTGTGCGCGTTATCCCAGTAGCGCGGGTTGCGCTCTGCCACGATGCGTTCGTTGACCACCCACTGCGACAGCTTATACGCCCCGCTGCTGACGAAATGTTCCGGTTTGGTCCACTTATCCCCGAAACGGCCAATCAACACTTTATCCACCGGCACCAGCGACGGGTGCGCCAGCATCGCGAGGAAGGCTGCGTTTGGCTGTGTGAGCGTTACTTCCAGCGTGGTGTCGTTAATCGCTTTTACGCCCAGCGTATCAGGTGCTTTTTTCCCCTGGGCGATATCGGCCGCGTTGGCGATGTGCATGTTGCCCGGATAGCTCGCGTACGGCGAAGCTGTTTTCGGGTCGATCAGGCGCTGCCAGCTCCAGACCACATCTTCAGCGGTAATCGCCGTGCCGTCGCTCCAGGTGATGCCTGGACGCAAATGGAACGTCCAGACGGTGTTGTCCTTATTCTCCCATTTTTCCGCCAGTCGGGGCTGAATGTCTCCTGCAGGAGAGACGCTGACCAGCCCTTCGAATAAATCACTGATAATATTGAATTCGACATCGCTTTCGACTTTATGCGGGTCGAGCGAGGCCGGTTCACTGCCATTATTCCTGACCAGCTCCTGTTTATCGGCCAGCGCGGTTCCGGCTGGCACGTTAGCTGCCCAGGCTGCCGTGCTGGCGCACAGGATCCCTGCGGTTAACAAAGAGAGCGTAAAGTGCGTGCGTGTTTGTGGTTTCATTTCCTTCGCCTTATTGTCTGTTTTATAACGATCCGGGAATAACTCTTAGCGTTCGAATGGTAATAACGCAATATTTTTCAGTAACCTATAAGAGCTTGATCTGGTAAATTGTCGCAAACCGCTGTTCATACTGGTGAAACTGACTTCTGCAGAAGAAATAACCACCTCCAGCGCTAACGTGCTGAGTAAAGATGGGTAAAACCACTTTGAGACTGGCGTGCCGTTTCCTATTCTTTCCGCTAATTACATCTGTCATAAGAGAGTGACTCATGGATCGTATAATTACTTCTTCACGCGACCGCACATCGCTACTCAGTACCCACAAGGTGCTGCGCAATACCTATTTCATGCTCAGCCTGACGCTGGCATTCTCAGCGATCACTGCCACCGCCAGCACCGTGCTGATGCTGCCCTCTCCGGGGCTGATCCTGACGCTGGTGGGTATGTATGGTCTGATGTTCCTGACCTACAAAACCGCTGACAAGCCCGTCGGTATTCTGTCCGCGTTTGCCTTCACCGGCTTCCTGGGCTACATCCTGGGACCGATGCTGAATGCGTATCTGTCTGCCGGTATGGGTGACCTTATCGGCATGGCGCTGGGCGGTACCGCGCTGGTGTTCTTCTGCTGCTCGGCCTACGTGCTGACCACCCGTAAGGACATGTCCTTCCTCGGCGGTATGCTGATGGCGGGTGTCGTGGTAGTGCTGGTGGGTATGGTGGCAAATATCTTCCTGCAGCTGCCTGCCCTGCATCTGGCCATTAGCGCCGTGTTTATTCTGATTTCTTCAGGCGCGATCCTGTTTGAAACCAGCAACATCATTCGCGGCGGTGAGACGAACTATATCCGCGCCACCGTGAGCCTGTATGTGTCGCTGTACAACATCTTCGTCAGCCTGTTGAGCATCCTGGGCTTCGCCAGCCGCGATTAAGCCGCAGCGCTGTGAACCTGGCCCCGCTTATGCGGGGCTTTGTTTTTTGCTACACTGCTGCGGTTTTTGACTGACGCGTGAATGACTATGTTGAGTTTTGAAGGCAAAGAGATCGAGACCGATAACGACGGTTATCTGAAAGAGAGTGGCCAGTGGAGCGAAGCGCTGGCAGAAGTGATTGCAGAGAAAGAAGGGATTATCCTCTCTCCCGAACACTGGGAAGTGGTGCGTTTTGTCCGCGAGTTCTATCTTGAATTCAACACCTCTCCGGCGATCCGCATGCTGGTCAAAGCCATGGCCAATAAGTTCGGCGAAGAGAAAGGCAATAGCCGCTATCTGTATCGTCTGTTCCCGAAAGGTCCGGCAAAACAGGCCACCAAAATTGCCGGCCTGCCTAAACCGGTGAAATGCATTTAATAGCGAATACCGAAGTTCATATATTCCCGCCCGGGTTGATGCGGTTCCGTTAACACCTTATCAACCCGTGCGCTGCGCGGCCCACCCGCTTTCAGCCACGCCACCAGCTTGTCGACCTGCTCCGCTTCGCCGCAGGCGACCACCTCAACGCTGCCGTCATCCATATTTCGCGCGTATCCCGTGAGCCCAAGCTCAATCGCTTCGCGCTGGGTACTGTAGCGGAATCCGACGCCCTGAACAACGCCGTGAACCCAGGCAATGGTGCAGACTTTTGACATTCATCTTCTCCTTAACGTAGCGTTTTCGGTAAACAGCCATAGTGTTGCCGGAAACGGGCGGTGAAACGAGAGCTGGAAAGATACCCACATTGTAATGCGATTTCGCCAATCGGTAATCGGGTTGACTGTAACTGTGACAAAGCAACGGCCATCCTCACCTCCTCCACAATCTGGCGAAAACTCTGTGACTCGTCACGTAACCGTCTTCGCAGCGTCGGCACGCTTAAGGCCAGACGGCTGGCGACGTCCTGCGCGGTCCAGGCTCTGGCGGGCGATAGCATAATGAACTGCCGCACCTGCTCGGTCAGGTTACTGTTTCGCTCAATAAGCAGCGGACCTGCCACGCCATCATGCAGCAAGGCCAGCAAAAGACCGAAGGCCTGATGCTTTTGTAGCGCCTCCGGTAAATCCTGACGCACGGCGTGCAGCAGGTTGTCCCACATAAACGCCAGCCCCTCGCTCAGCGGGGCGCAGAGCGAATGCAACGTCGTGCGCGGCCAGGATTTCAGGTAATGCGCTTTAAACTCGGCAACGATCTCCGGAGACAACATCAGCAAGTCCGATCGAAACATGCCGTTCGCCGGCTGATTGATAATCTCCATCACCGTATTGGCAGGGATAATGATGAGTTGATCCCGTGTCGCCTCCAGGCGGTTATCATCCTGAACAATCACCTTACTGCCGTGAGTGATATGACAAATCGCCGGAAAAAAGAGTTTAACCTGGTGCAGGCGATGCATTTTGCTGGCAGTCACTTCACCCGCGGTAAGATGTTTATGTCGAAAATGGAACGCCTGCACTCTGCCATCCTTATCTGCTGTAGGTTGCTGTTAACTGAGCCTTTGCCAGAACGTGACTATTGATCATAAAACCGACCAGCGCGCCGCTGGCATTTTTGTCGACGGGCAGTTTATCCATGTTCAGGGCCCAGACGGTAATCTGATAGCGGTGAGGCTTATCCCCTGCGGGTGGACATGCACCGCCGAATCCAGAATAGCCGAAATCATTACGCCCCTGCACAACGCCGGCAGGTAATTTCTCGCCGTTCGGGTTACCGGCATCAGCGGGCAGCGTCATTGTATTTGCCGGTATATTGGCTACGGTCCAGTGCCACCAGCCACTGCCGGTGGGGGCATCCGGGTCATATACCGTGACGGCAAAACTTTTCGTACCGGCGGGCGGATTTTTCCATGCCAGCTGTGGAGAGATATTCCCACCATGGCAGCCAAATCCCTCAAATACCTGCTGTTGCACTAACCGGCGTTCGCCGGAAATATCCTGGCTGGTGATGCCGAAAGGCGTTGCCGCTAAAACCTGAAAACTCATCGCCGCCAGAGCGGCTATTGCTATCACACTGCGCTTTTTCATGGGTGCTTCCTCTGCTGTACCGGAAGCCCCACTGTAAAGCCTGCTGCAATGTCGTGATGTGCCTAAGCGATTTGATTTTGTGCCGAAACGCTCAATGGCATCCGCAGATGATTGCGCCTTGCTGAATGTGCTACTCTACGCGCCATTTCCGTGAAATCGACAGAACAGCAAATTATGAGTGTACGTTTAGTGTTAGCCAAAGGGCGCGAGAAGTCATTACTGCGCCGTCATCCCTGGGTCTTTTCCGGCGCGGTTGCCCGTATGGAAGGTAAAGCCAGCCTCGGTGAAACCATTGATATCGTTGACCATCAGGGGAAATGGTTAGCGCGAGGCGCTTACTCGCCAGCGTCCCAGATCCGGGCTCGCGTCTGGACGTTCGATAAAGATGAAACCATCGACATCGACTTCTTCGTCCGCCGCCTGCAGCAGGCGCAGCAGTGGCGCGACTGGCTGGCAAAACGCGACGGGCTGGACAGCTACCGCCTGATTGCCGGCGAGTCCGACGGTATGCCGGGCGTGACCATCGATCGCTTCGGTAACTTCCTGGTGTTGCAGCTCCTGAGCGCCGGAGCGGAATACCAGCGTGCCGCGCTGATTAGCGCGCTGCAAACGCTGTTCCCGCAGTGCGCCATTTATGACCGCAGCGATGTGGCGGTGCGCAAAAAAGAGGGCATGGAGCTGACTCAGGGGCCCGTCACGGGCGAACTACCACCCGCTCTTTTGCCGATTGAAGAACACGGCATGAAGCTGCTGGTGGATATTCAGGGCGGGCACAAAACGGGTTATTACCTCGACCAGCGCGACAGCCGTCTGGCTACGCGTCAGTACGTTGCCGACAAACGCGTGCTGAACTGCTTCTCCTATACCGGCGGTTTTGCCGTTTCGGCACTGATGGGCGGTTGTGCTCAGGTGGTGAGCGTGGACACCTCGCAGGAAGCGCTGGACGTGGCAAAACAGAACGTCGAGCTCAACAAGCTGGATTTGAGCAAAGCGGAGTTTGTACGCGATGACGTCTTCAAGCTGCTGCGCAAATATCGCGACCAGGGCGAGAAGTTCGACGTCATCGTGATGGATCCGCCAAAGTTTGTGGAAAACAAAAGCCAGCTGATGGGCGCGTGCCGTGGGTATAAAGATATCAACATGCTGGCTATCCAGCTGCTGAACCCGGGCGGGGTTCTGCTCACGTTCTCCTGCTCCGGCCTGATGACCACAGATTTATTTCAGAAAATCATCGCCGACGCCGCAATAGATGCTGCCCGTGATGTACAATTTATAGAGCAGTTCCGTCAGGCAGCCGATCACCCCGTGATTGCTACCTACCCGGAAGGACTGTATCTGAAAGGGTTTGCCTGTCGCGTCATGTAACTTGAAAAGAGAAATATTGCCCGCACATTGAGTGTAAGTCGTATTTCCCGGGAGGTGACTATGATTGCCAGCAAATTCGGTATCGGCCAGCAGGTCCGCCACACTTTGCTAGGGTATTTGGGTGTGGTCGTGGATATCGACCCGGAGTATTCCCTTGATGAACCGTCAGCAGACGAGCTGGCGGTGAACGCAGAGCTTCGCGCCGCGCCCTGGTACCATGTGGTGATGGAAGATGATGATGGACAACCCGTTCACACCTATCTGGCCGAAGCGCAGCTGAGTAGCGAGCTGCAGGAAGAGCATCCGGAGCAACCCACAATGGATGAACTTGCTCAGACTATCCGCAAACAGTTACAGGCTCCGCGCCTGCGGAACTAAGCGTGTAAAAAAAGCCCGATGAACGGGCTTTTTTTATTACTTCGCCAGCCCCAGACGGGGGATGTCGATCGCCGGACAACGGTCCATGACGACGTTCAACCCCGCATCCCGCGCCAGCACGGCGGCCTGCTCGTTAATCACACCCAACTGCATCCACAGCGTTTTCGCGCCTACGGCGATAGCGTCCTGCGCGACTTCCCACGCTGCCTCGGAATTACGGAAGACATCGACCATATCAATTTTTTCCGGCACGTCAGCGAGCGTGGCATAACCCTGCTGACCCAGCAATGTTTTCCCCGCCACTTTTGGCGAGACCGGGATGACGTGATAACCCTGATCGAGAAGGTATTTCATCACCCGATAGCTTGGACGATCGGGTTTATCGCTCGCGCCCACCAGCGCAATGGTACGCGTGGATGTCAGAATCTCGGCAATATCGTTCTCTTTCATGGTTTTCCTCCTGGCTTTTTTAAAAGTGTACGCCAAACCGCACATCTCAACCATCCATCCCATACAGATGCATGAGGGCAAAACGGCGAAATATGTCTATATGTTAGTAAACGTGATTCTCGAAAAATCTAGATACATTAATACGGCGACAGGATTTCTGACGGGAGCCTTCTATGAAAACCGGTATTGCCACTGCTCTGATTGCGTTAGTGATGCCGGTCTGCGTTTTTGCTACCACGCTCCGGCTCTCTACTGACATTGACCTCCTGGTACTGGACGGGAAAAAGGTCTCCAGTTCGTTATTGCGGGGTGCAGACAGCATCGAGTTAGATAACGGACCGCATCAGCTGGTCTTCCGGGTAGAAAAATCGATCGGCCTGGCTAATCACGAGCAAAGGATGTACATCTCCCCGCCGCTGATCGTCAGCTTTAATACCCGACAAATCAGTCAGGTGAATATCACCCTGCCTCGCCTTGAAACGGAGAAGGAATCTGCGGCCTTCGACGCTTCCCCCCGCATTGAACTGCTGGACGGGGATGCGATGCCGATTCCGGTGAAGCTGGATATTCTGGCGTTGACGGCCTCACCGAAAGGCCCGGATTACGAGGCCGCGACCCAGACCTATAACAAAGCGGGTAAACGCGCCTCGCTTCCGCAGTTTGCCACCATGATGGCCGACGACAGTACGCTGTTATCCGGCGTCTCTGAACTGGACGTTATTCCTCCCCAGTCCCAGACCCTGACGGAACAGCGCCTTAAATTCTGGTTCCAGCAGGCCGATCCCGACACGCGGGCCCGGTTTTTACAGTGGGCAAAACAACAACCTTCATCATAAGCCACATTTTTTACGCCTTTCTCTTGCAGCGTCAGACGGTTCCCGTCATCGTGTAGTCAGTTAACCTGATGGATATGATTATGGAACTGACGACACGCACGCTGCCTGAACGCAAACACATTGCTCTTGTGGCGCACGATCACTGTAAACAAATGCTGCTTAACTGGGTTCGCCGCCATCAGTCTTCGCTGGAAAAGCACGCGCTCTCAGCGACGGGGACAACCGGTAACCTGATCCAGCGCGAAACGGGTCTGCAAGTGAATGCTATGCTGAGCGGCCCGATGGGTGGCGATCAGCAGGTCGGCGCGCAAATTTCTGAAGGGAAGATTGATGTGCTGATCTTCTTCTGGGATCCGCTGAATGCGGTTCCGCACGACCCGGATGTCAAAGCCCTGCTGCGTCTGGCGACGGTGTGGAATATCCCGGTGGCGACGAACCTGTCGACGGCGGATTTCATCATCGAATCGCCGCAGTTTAACTCGCCGGTTGATATCCTTATTCCGGACTATCAGCGTTATCTTTCCGAGAGATTGAAGTAGTTTTTTTGCCGGGTGGCGGCTACGCCTTACCCGGCCTACAAAACCTTGCCTGACATCGTTATGGTTTACGCGCTACCGGCACATCAATACTCTTCAGGATATCGACAAACACGGATGGCTCTTCTTTATTGAACAGCAGCCACACGCGATGCCGCGCGCGGGTGATGGCCACATACAGCAAACGCCGCTCTTCGGCATCCGGGAAGTCTTCCGGCACCGGCAGTAGGGCCTCTTCCATCACCGACTCGCGGGCCGGCGCCGGGAAACCGTCGCTACCGTCTTTCAGCCCCACCACAATCACATAATCGGCCTGCTGCCCTTTGCTGGCGTGAATGGTCATAAATTCAAGCTGCAGTTTCGGCCAGCGGGTGGCGGCTTTTTCCAGCGCCGCAGGTTTGAGGTGATGATAGCGCGCCAGCACCAGAATACGTTCATCGGGCTTCGCGTAGCCGCTGAGCTTGTCCAGCAGCGGTTCCAGCTGGTCATCCGCCAGCAGGGTGACCGCTTTTTTATCTCCTGGGCGCAGGCTATTGAGCGGCTTTGCCAGCTGATGCGGGTTCTGCTGGATAAAGCGGTTGGCGATCTCACCAATTCGTGAATTGAAGCGGTAGGTGGTGTCCAGATCGCTGCGATCCCCTTCACCAAAATAGTGGTGGAACGCGGTCGTCAGGGAGAGCTGCGCCCCGCTGAAGCGATAGATGGCCTGCCAGTCGTCCCCCACCGCAAACAGCGACGTATGTTTATTT
This sequence comes from Enterobacter asburiae, assembly GCF_008080435.1. GTDB lineage: Bacteria > Pseudomonadota > Gammaproteobacteria > Enterobacterales > Enterobacteriaceae > Enterobacter > Enterobacter asburiae_C. The sequence goes on from NZ_VRKN01000003.1 coordinate 123,114, forward strand.
TGCGCCCGTAGCGCCGAGAGCAGTGCAGCACGCTGTGGAGAGATGTCCTGGAACTCATCCACCAGAATATGTTTCCACGGGCTGACAAAACGCCCCTTCTCAAGAATGATGATGGCCTGATGGATCAAACCGGAGAAATCGACGGCATTTTCCTCTTTCAGCGCGGTTTTCCAGGCTTTCAGCAGCGGAGCCATCAGCTTGACCCGCTTCGAAAACAGATCGCGGATCGCCTCCGGCGCGCTTTCAATCATTTCTGCCTGCGATCCGCCGTGCATTCGCATCAGGCTGACCCAGCGGTCAAGTCGCGAACCCAGCCGACGCGCCAGTTTATCATCCTGCCAGAAGCTGCCCTCTGGCACCTCCCAGTTGAGCTCTTCCTCCAGCCACTGACGCCACCCTTTCGCCTGCGCCTTCTTCTCACTGCACTGCTGGCGCCACGTTTTGATGAACAACGCCTGACGTGCCTGCGCGTCGTTTTCCAGTTTACTGATGGAAGGCACTTTTTTACTGCCCTGCTGAATAATATGCAGCGCAAGGGCATGGAAGGTTCTGGCTGTGATATCCCGGGTGTTCAGACGTTCCTGGATGCGTTCGTCCATCTCCTGGGCAGCCTTACGGCCAAAAGCCAGAAGCAGAATTTGATCGGCTACCGCTTCCCCGGTCGTCAGCAACCAGCCGGCACGCGCCACCAGCACCGACGTTTTACCGCTACCGGCCCCCGCCAGCACCAGCAGCGACTGCTCGCCGTTGACCACCGCGCGCGCCTGGGCCGGATTGAGCGGTGACGATTCCACCGTACTGAAAAAGTCGGCGTATTGGGTGAGCATGGCGTCCGTCCAGGCCTGGTTATGGGCGAGACGGCTTTTATCCTTATCGTTCAGCCAGGCCTGACACTGGCGCCAGGCGTCGCGACAATTGTCAAACTCCTCGAGACGCGTCACGGAGAGCGGCAGCGCCGAGAGCGCCTGTCGGATCTTTTGCTGCAACCCGGCAGTCTGTTGACGAGTCAGCCACGAATGCTGCGCATTGCTTTGCGCGATATCGTCCAGCACCTGCTGGAGCACCTGGGCGGCAATCACGCTCATATCCTGGCTCCACTGCTGCCAGAGTGCGTTCAGGTGATGATGGAAACGCTGAGTTTCCGCCCACTCGGTGCCATGAAGACGCACGACTTTATCGTCAGGCAGAACGAACTCCAGTTCGCCCCACACCAGCCCGCGTTTGCAATGGATAGCCAGAAGATGATTAAACGGAATAAGGTATTCGTGGCGTTCCCCGGAGACTTTCACCCCGGCATTAAGGAGAACCACCCTGTCGTAAGGGTGTTGCGCCAGGCGTTTGCCTAACGACGTTGCTTTCAGTTCCATGTTCCGCCAAATCCACGAAGAGATAATTTACCTGACAGTTTAACTGCCAGTTTTAAGGTGCTCCAGCCTAAAAAAACGTTACAATCATTGGGCGTTAATTTTATCGAAAGGAAGTGAGGGTTTATGCGTACCGTTCTGAATGTGTTGAATTTTGTGCTGGGCGGTTTTGCCACCACCCTTTCCTGGCTTTTTGCCACGCTGGTGAGCATCGTCCTGATTTTCACGCTTCCCCTGACCCGTTCCTGCTGGGAAATCACAAAACTCTCCTTAATTCCCTACGGGAATGAAGCCATCCACGTTGACGAGCTGGATCCGGAGAGCAAAAACGCCCTGATGAATACGGGCGGAACCCTGCTGAACATTCTGTGGCTGATTTTCTTCGGCTGGTGGCTGTGCATCATGCATATTTTTGCCGGTATTGCGCAGTGCATCACGATTATTGGTATTCCGGTGGGGATCGCGAACTTTAAGATCGCCGCTATCGCCCTTTGGCCCGTCGGTCGCAGGGTTGTTCCGGTAGAAGTGGCCCAGGCGGCGCGTGAAGCAAACGCTCGTCGTCGTTTTCAGTAAATAAGGACTGGCCGCGTTTATGCTAAGCCCACTGCTTCGCCGTTATACCTGGAACAGCACCTGGCTTTACAACGTCAGGATATTTATCGCGCTTTGCGGCACGGTTGCCCTGCCCTGGTGGCTGAATGATGTCAAGCTCACCATTCCACTTACGCTGGGGGTGGTAGCCGGGGCGCTGGCGGACCTGGACGATCGTCTGGCCGGGCGTTTACGTAACCTGGTCATTACGCTTGTCTGCTTTTTTATTGCGTCAGCGTCTGTTGAGTTGCTTTTCCCATGGCCCTGGCTGTTTGCCCTGGGTCTTACGCTCTCAACCAGCGGGTTTATTTTGCTGGGTGGCCTTGGACAGCGTTATGCCACCATCGCTTTTGGTGCATTGCTGATCGCCATCTACACCATGCTGGGCGTTTCCCTGTACGACCAGTGGTACCAGCAGCCGGTTCTGCTGTTGCTGGGCGCCATCTGGTATAACCTGCTGACGCTTACCGGTCATCTGATTTTCCCGGTTCGCCCGCTGCAGGATAACCTTGCCCGCAGCTTTGAGCAGTTAGCCCACTATCTGGAACTGAAATCCCGGCTGTTCGACCCGGATATCGAGGAAGAAAGCCAGGCTCCGCTCTACGATCTGGCGCTGGCAAATGGCCAGTTAGTCGCCACCCTTAACCAGACAAAAGCCTCTCTTCTTACCCGTCTGCGCGGCGATCGTGGTCAGCGCGGAACCCGAAGAACCTTACACTACTATTTTGCCGCCCAGGACATTCATGAACGTGCCAGCTCCTCGCACGTTCAGTATGCCGCCCTGCGCGAAAAGTTCCGCTACAGCGACGTGATGTTCCGCTTCCAGCGTCTGCTGTCCATGCAGTCCCAGGCGTGCCAGCAGCTCTCGCGCTCCATTCTGCTGCGCACGCCCTATCAGCATGACCCCCGTTTTGAACGCGTATTCAGCCATCTTGATGCGGCGCTCGATCGCGTTCAGGCCAGCGGAACGTCACCGGAACACATCAAAGCGCTGGGCTTTCTGCTGAACAACCTGCGGGCGATTGATGCTCAACTGGCGACAATTGAGTCCGAACAGGCGATGGCACAGCCGGGCAGTGAGGTGGAAAACCAGCTTGCTGATGACAGCGTGCACAGCGTTAGCGACATGTGGCTGCGGCTGAGCCGCAACTTTACCCCGGAGTCGGCTCTCTTTCGCCACGCGGTGAGAATGTCGCTGGTGCTGTGCGTGGGTTATGCCTTTATCCAGATAACCGGGCTGCACCACGGCTACTGGATCCTGCTCACCAGCCTGTTCGTCTGCCAGCCGAACTATAACGCCACCCGACATCGTCTTGCGCTGCGCATTATCGGCACGCTGGTCGGCGTCGCGATCGGCCTGCCAGTGCTCTATTTTGTGCCCTCCGTTGAAGGTCAATTGATCCTGATCGTGATCACCGGCGTGCTGTTCTTCGCGTTTCGCAACGTGCAGTATGCCCATGCCACCATGTTCATCACGCTGCTGGTGCTGCTCTGCTTTAACCTGCTGGGTGAAGGGTTTGAAGTCGCCCTGCCCCGCGTGATTGATACCCTGATTGGCTGCGCGATAGCCTGGGCCGCGGTCAGCTTTATCTGGCCGGACTGGCGTTTCCGCAATTTGCCGCGCGTGGTAGACAGGGCGATGAACGCCAACTGTCGATACCTTGACGCTATCCTGGAGCAGTACCACCAGGGGCGCGATAACCGCCTGGCTTACCGGATAGCACGTCGCGATGCGCACAACAGTGATGCCGAACTGGCCTCCGTTGTCTCTAACATGTCAACGGAGCCTCGCGCCACGGCGGAGATTCGTGAGACTGCGTTCCGCCTGCTCTGCCTGAACCATACGTTCACCAGCTATATTTCGACGCTGGGTGCCCACCGTGAGAAACTCACCAACCCGGGTATTCTCAACCTGCTCGATGACGCCGTCTGTTATGTCGATGACGCGCTTCATCACCGACCAGCCGATGAGCCCCGCGTTCAACAGGCGCTTGATGAACTGGCTCAACGCATTGCGCATCTTGACCCAGGAAACGACAGCAAAGCGCCGCTGGTTCTTCAGCAGATAGGCCTGCTTATCGCTCTGCTGCCTGAAATTTGCCGGCTGCAACAGCAAATCGCTACCTGGAGAAGTGATTCTCCTGTGGCTCAGGCAGCGCATTAAACCACTCCGTCAGCTCCCGGCGAATGCCTGCCGGGAGTGCCGCCTCATGCAGTCCCACAATGGCACCCTCCAGCGCGAAGAGCACTTTAATACTGAGCGCTTTGTTTTTTGCCCGCATCTTCAGCCAGCTTTCCCTCGCGCCCAGCGCCCGCAGCGTCTCTTCATTAGTAATACCCGCTTCGAAGAGCAACACTTCCAGCTGAAAAGTGAGGTTTGGTAGATCTTTAAGACGGTTTCGCTGATGCCGCTGATAACGCTCTTTCCTTGCCGCACTGAGCGCAAACGAGGAGAGCTGAAGCAACCGCTCCCTGTCCTGCCATAATCCGTCATCCACACGATAATAGTTGAGCAGCACCGGGCGGCCTCGCTTCATCAACGTCAAAAATGAAGAGGCATTTTTGACACAGTATTTCGCACTCTCCTCACAAGCCCGAAGATAAAGTTCGCCGTCTGACACCATGGCAAAAACCGCATCATCCACCGCCAGGGTGTAGCCTCCAAACAACGCGCGGTGATGTATCTCGCCAAGCGGAGAGAGGTATTCCTGGGATTTATAAATCCGTTCATAAGATATCTTTTTCATGATATTTCCCTTCAAAATCATAAAGTAACAACGAAATTTCTTACTAGCGGATCCGTTAGCAGGAAAATAGGCAACTTATCGCCGTTGAGCAAGATGATTTTTCGAGGGGCATCAATATTGAATGAATTTTGCGAGTCGCTTTCCGAAAATGAGGTTGATCTTTATGCATACAGGGGTTACTGTATATTCATACAGTAACTACAGGGCTGGAATGAATATGCACACTTCAGGCTATGCAAATCGCTCAACCTCTCTCTCTTCTACCGCAGGCAATGTCGCGCAGAATTCCGTCGAGCGTGTTTCCACGGGGCTTATCAGTGAAGTGGTTTATCGTGAAGACCAGCCCCTGTTGACGCAACTTCTGTTGTTGCCGTTATTGCAACAGCTTGGTCAGCAATCACGCTGGCAGCTTTGGCTCACGCCTCAGCAAAAACTGAGCCGTGAGTGGGTTCAGTCGGCAGGCCTTCCGCTCACCAAGGTCATGCAAATTAATCAGCTCTCGCCTTGCGATACCGTTGAGTCGATGATCCGCGCGTTACGCACCGGAAATTACAGCGTGGTGATTGGATGGTTACCGGAAGAATTGACGGAAGAGGAACATTTCCGTCTGACTGAAGCAGCTGAAGAAGGGAATGCGATCGGGTTCATTATGCGTCCGGTTCGATCGGATTCTTACCGCAGAGGACAACTTTCTGGGCTAAAAATTCACTCGAATTTGTATCATTGAGTGAAATTAAGATTTTTCCTGGAATTTTTTTTGACCACAAGATGGGATTTAAGTTCCCGGCCTCAAAATTGCGGCAAGGCTTGTCTGGTGCGGTTCTCCTTAATTTTATTGCACAAAATTCGTTCGGAAAATGTTAAATAATCGATATACGGAACTTTTTTTTTCATATGCCTGACGGACTTCACACTTGTAAGTTTTCAGCTACGTTGTAGACTTTACATCGCCAGGGGTGCTCGGCCTAAGCCGAAGATATCGGTAGATTTATATTTGACCACGCCCCCCGGTGAAGGATTTAACCGTGATTCTCTCCTGAGACTTTCATGGCGAATTTTGGATGATAACGAGGCGCAAAAAATGAAAAAGACAGCTATCGCGATTGCAGTGGCACTGGCTGGCTTCGCTACCGTAGCGCAGGCCGCTCCGAAAGATAATACCTGGTATGCAGGTGGTAAACTGGGCTGGTCTCAGTTCCACGACACCGGCTGGTACAACAGCAGCCTGAACAATGATGGCCCTACTCACGAGAGCCAGCTTGGTGCAGGTGCGTTCGGTGGCTATCAGGTTAACCCGTATGTTGGTTTTGAAATGGGTTACGACTGGTTAGGTCGTATGCCATACAAAGGCGACACCATCAACGGCGCTTTCAAAGCACAGGGCGTTCAGCTGACCGCTAAACTGGGCTACCCAATCACTGACGATCTGGACGTGTACACCCGTCTGGGCGGCATGGTATGGCGTGCAGACTCCAGCAACAACATCGCTGGTGACAACCATGATACCGGTGTTTCCCCAGTATTCGCTGGTGGCGTTGAGTGGGCTATGACCCGTGACATCGCTACCCGTCTGGAATACCAGTGGGTTAACAACATCGGCGACGGCAACACCGTTGGTGTTCGTCCAGACAACGGCATGCTGAGCGTAGGTGTTTCCTACCGTTTCGGCCAGCAGGAAGAAGCAGCACCAGTTGTTGCTCCAGCGCCGGCTCCAGCTCCAGAAGTACAGACCAAGCACTTCACTCTGAAGTCTGACGTTCTGTTCAACTTCAACAAAGCGACTCTGAAACCAGAAGGTCAGCAGGCACTGGATCAGCTGTACTCTCAGCTGAGCAACCTGGATCCTAAAGACGGTTCTGTAGTGGTTCTGGGCTTCACCGACCGTATCGGTTCTGACGCTTACAACCAGAAACTGTCTGAGAAACGTGCTCAGTCTGTTGTTGATTACCTGATCTCTAAAGGTATCCCAGCTAACAAGATCTCCCCACGTGGTATGGGCGAATCTAACCCAGTTACTGGCAACACCTGTGACAACGTGAAAGCTCGCGCTGCACTGATCGACTGCCTGGCTCCAGATCGTCGCGTAGAGATCGAAGTTAAAGGCATCAAAGACGTTGTAACTCAGCCAGCGGCATAAGTTATCGTCTTATAAAAAAACCCCGCCATGCGGGGTTTTTTATTGTCTGCAGAAAAGAAAAATCTATTTTTTACCCAACAGAGCCTGAAGGTCGTTCTTCAGTGTCGACATCTGGTTGGCGTACTTCTCTTTATGTTCGGCATCCTCAATTAACTGCACAATGGTTTCCGAAAGCGTTTTGCCCCGACGTTGTGCCAGCCCGGCCAGGCGTTGCCAGACAACGAACTCCAGGTCGATTGATTTTTTGCGAGTGTGCTGATGCTCAGCATTAAAATGCCGTTTGCGTCGCGCGCGGATAGTTTGCTTCATCCGGTTTAACAACGCGGGATTGATGTGTTTCTCAATCCAGCTGTTAACCTGTACCGGTTCATTTTCGAGGGTCAGCAAAATATCCACGGCTTCTTGCGCAGCGCTGGCTTCGATGTAGCAGGTGATCAGCTCCCCTTCACGGTGCTTTTTGACCAGGTACTTCCATTTCCAGCCGCTTTCAAGATTTTCCAGTTGTTGATATTTCATTGCGATCTCAGTGTTACCACGTAACTCTGTTCAGAATATCAGTTTTTTAGCAATCTGCTGAAAAGAAATCATATCCTGTGAGTGAATGCAGCCAATCGCCCTGTCGAAATACCCAATCCTGCTTGGGTAGAGCCCCCCGCTTACGGTATACTCCACGTTTTTACATCTGACTAAAAAACATCAACTTTGACCATTACGAAACTTGCATGGCGTGACCTTGTTCCGGATACCGAAAGTTACCAGGAACTGTTTGCACAGCCCGAACTCGCAAAAGAACACGAATTCATCCTTAGCGATACGCAGCCTCGTTTGCATTATGCGCTGGAGCAGGTGTTAAGCCCATGGGCAACGGCGCCCTTCATGCTGCTCAAGGCCCCGGAAGAGGCGGAATACCTGACGCTGCTCGGAGATGCCGTGCGCCAGCTGAAGCCAGGAGCGAACGCAGTTTTTGGCGGCCAGTATCGTATTGCGGGACATGATGTCACTTTTGAACCGGCGGCGCAGGTCGATGGCCGTTTTGCCGCTAAGGGCGAGGTGGTTACCGCTAACTGGGTCGAGGCGGAACAACTCTTTGGTTGTCTGCGCCAGTTTAACGGCGAACTTTCGCTCCAGCCGGGGCTGGTACATCGCGCAAATGGCGGTGTGCTCATCATCTCACTGCGCACCCTGCTCTCGCAGCCGCTGTTGTGGATGCGTCTGAAAACCATCGTGCACCAGCAGCGTTTCGACTGGGTCGGCTACGATGAGTCTCGTCCTCTGCCTGTCTCTGTTCCGTCTATGCCGCTGTCGCTGACCGTCGTGCTGACGGGCGACCGTGAATCGCTGGCGGACTTCCAGGAAATGGAACCAGAACTCGCTGAGCAGGCGGTGTATAGCGAATACGAAGACAACATCCAGATTGCTGACGCCGACGATATGGCGCAGTGGTGCCAGTGGGTGATGGCCGTTGCTGAACGTTTTGCGCTGCCAACCCCTGCGGCTGACGCGTGGCCGGGCTTAATCCGCGAAGCGGTACGCTACACCGGTGACCAGGAAACGCTGCCGCTTTGCCCGCTCTGGATCGGCAAACAGCTGCGTGAAGTGGGTGTGATCAGCGGTGACGGGGCGTTCACCGGAGAACAGCTCACTCAGATGTTGGCTCAGCGTGAGTGGCGAGAAGGCTATCTTGCCGACCGTATGCAGGATGAAATTCTGCTGGAACAAATTCTGGTGGAAACCGAAGGCGAGCGCGTCGGGCAGATCAACGCCCTGTCGGTGATTGAATTTCCTGGCCATCCGCGCGCATTCGGGGAACCGTCCCGTATCAGCTGCGTTGTGCACGTTGGTGATGGCGAGTTTACCGATATCGAACGGAAAGCCGAGCTGGGCGGCAACATTCACGCGAAAGGCATGATGATCATGCAGGCGTTTTTGATGTCAGAACTGCAGCTTGAGCAACAGATCCCCTTCTCCGCCTCGCTGACGTTTGAGCAGTCCTACAGCGAAGTGGATGGCGATAGCGCCTCTATGGCCGAGCTGTGCGCCTTAATCAGCGCCCTGGCGGAAGTGCCCATCAATCAGAACATCGCGATCACCGGTTCGGTGGACCAATTCGGTCGTGCCCAGCCAGTGGGAGGCCTCAACGAAAAAATTGAAGGCTTCTTCTCAATCTGTCAGCAGCGCGGTTTAAACGGTAAACAGGGTGTGATTATTCCTGCTCCCAACGCACGCCATTTGAGCCTCAGTCAGGATATTCTGGATGCGGTTGAGCAAGAGCAATTCACCATCTGGGCCATCGAAGGGATTGAGGATGCGCTACCCTTACTGACAAATCTGGTTTGGGATGGCGAAGGGCAAACCACCCTGATGCAGACTATCCAGGAGCGCATAGCTCAGGCGACACAGCAGGATGCTCGTCATCGTTATCCATGGCCGTTACGCTGGTTGGGCTGGTTTAGTTCGAACTGATCGGACTTGTTCAGCGTACACGTGTTAGCTATCCTGCGTCCTTCACTAAAATAAGGCTTACTGAGAACATGGTAGATAAACGCGAATCCTATACAAAAGAAGATCTTCTTGCCTCTGGTCGCGGTGAACTGTTTGGCGCAAAAGGCCCACAGTTACCGGCCCCGAACATGCTGATGATGGACCGTGTCGTGAAAATGACCGAAACCGGCGGCAACTTCGATAAGGGTTACGTAGAAGCAGAACTCGATATCAACCCGGACCTGTGGTTCTTCGGTTGCCACTTTATTGGCGATCCGGTAATGCCTGGCTGTCTGGGCCTGGATGCCATGTGGCAGCTGGTTGGCTTCTATCTGGGCTGGCTGGGCGGCGAAGGTAAAGGCCGCGCACTCGGTGTGGGCGAAGTAAAATTCACTGGCCAGGTTCTGCCTACAGCGAAGAAAGTCACCTATCGTATTCACTTCAAGCGCATCGTTAACCGCCGCCTGATTATGGGCCTGGCAGATGGCGAAGTGTTGGTAGATGGTCGTCTGATCTATAGCGCAAGCGACCTGAAAGTTGGCCTGTTCCAGGACACTTCCGCGTTCTGATCGTGCTTTTCGCACCCGCAGAAAGGCGAAACCTCCGCATTGCGGAGGTTTCTTTTTTGAAAGAGACGTTATCAGGCTATGAGTGCCCTGTCGCCGATGGCTTCTCGCCAGCCTCCAAGCCATTGTGACCTTTGATTTATCGTCTGATAAGGACACATTTCTTTAGAACGTCCAGCGATGCCGGCCTGATAACCACGTTGATGAGCCCGTTCCAGGCGATCTCGTTTCTGTCTCTTCATGCCTCGTTTCCCTCATTCTTTTGTCTGGTGGAAAGAAAACAGTGTCTGCACTAAATGCACAGGCACAGATAACGAATACCCCGAATTACTCGCAGCGTCAATGTTCAAAATTCATACGGGTGTCATATTTGTGAGCTACCTGGAAGTTCATTTGTACAAAAATTGTGATGTGGCACAACTAACAATCTGAAGTGAAAACGAAAAAAAAACCGCAATCAGCGACAGGCCAACTGCGGTTTTTGATGATGAATTTTACTTATGGCAGCCGGGAAATCTCCCTCGCGATGCTGGCCGACTCCTGGCCCCAACCCTGAGCCAGGACTTTGACCATTTCGTCATAGCCATCTTTCTGCTGCTTCAGCTCCAGATGGAAAGGACGCTTAATCAGCTGCCCCTGATGATTCAGCAACCACTCCCCGCTGATCACCACCGCACCGTCATAACGGCCGTGGAAGCCTGTTACCGTGACGTTCAGCGTATCCTGATCGTTACCCAACGGCTGCGACGCGACAACCCACCCCGGAAGCTGACTGCCCAGATTGGCCACCAGCGTGTTGCGCAGCTGCTGATCCAGAGGGCTGGCCCACAGGTTGTTCGTCGCAATCACGTATTTAACGTCGCTGGTCTGATAGACCACGCCGTTTCCTGCCAGATAATCCGGCACGGCAACCTGCTCAACCCACAGCTGACGGTTTCCCTGGCTGGCCGTACTTTGCCCACCGCTGTGGGTAGCCACAGGCAGCTGATAGTAGCTTTTATTATCTACCCCTGAACTGCACGCCGTTAACAGCAGAGCGCCAACCATCAATAGCCACTTGTTCATTCTTTTGCCCTCTTCGGCTCAGGATCCTTTTTATCTTTCGCTTCGAACACCAGCGCATTGCTCTTCTCGTTGAGCGTTTTCAGCACCGGCTGCAGTTCACGCAAGACCTGATCAAGACGCTGCATATCTGCCACCATCTTGTTGTAGGCCGCAGAGCCCGGCTGGAAGCCCTGCATACTGCGGTTCAGCTCACGCAGCGTTTTCTGCATGTCCTGCGGCAGCTGCTGCATACTCTGGCTCGCCGTGATCTTGTTGATGTTATCCAGCGTGGTTTGCAGACGACGCATCGTTGCCTGGCTTTCGCTCAGAGAGTTCGTCGCCGCTTCAATCATCGGATTCAGTGGCAGATTGTTGATCTTATCCAGCGTCTCCATCAGACGCTGCTGGATCTGAGCCAGACCGCTGCTTACCGTTGGAATGATCTTGTAGCCGCCAAATTCACGGATACCGGTAATCGGCGGTGCTTTCGGGTAGAAGTCCATATCCACGTACAGCGCACCTGTCACCAGGTTACCCGTTTTCAGCGATCCACGCAGGCCTCGTTCCATCAGTTGACTGATATGGGCGGCAATATCCTGATTCTCACCAATCTGATTAAGCAGACGTTCCGGCTCGATGCGGATCAGCACAGGAATACGATAATCATCGTCCAGCATCTGGCTCAGACCCGGGACAAAGAATGGAACTTGTCCAACCGTACCAAGACGAATACCTCGGAACTCAACCGGCGCTCCCGGCTGCAGACCGCGGACGGAATCTTTGAAGAACATCAGGAAGTCAATGTGATCGGTATAGAGCGCGTCCTGAATGCTTCGCTGATCGTCAAAGAGTCTGAACGCCGTTTTCTCCGCAACCGGCTGCCCCAGATCCTGCCCTTCTGGCACATCAAAGCTCACCCCGCCGCCAAACAGCGTGGTTAAGGAACCCATTTCTACGCGCATCCCCGCAGAGGTAAGATCCACCGCGATCCCACTGTCCTTCCAGAAGCGAACGTTGCTGGTTACCAGACGATCGTTTGGCGCATTGATGAACAGCTGATAGCTGATGGTACGCTTTTGCGCGTCGAAGGTGCTGGTTTCAACGGAACCGACGCGGTAGCCGCGGAACAGTACCGGGTCGCCCGCCGTCAGCTGGCCCGCTTTTTTGCTGTCGAGGATCACGCGGATACCCTTGGCATCAGGCGGCGCAAGCGGCGGTGAATCAAGAAGCTGATATTGCCCTGGATGGCTACCCTTCGTGCCGGGCTTCAGTTCAATATAGGCCCCAGAGAGCAGGGTTCCTAAGCCGCTGATCCCCTCACGTCCCACCTGCGGTTTAACCACCCAGAAAACGGAATCGCCATGCAGCAGTTTTTCCATGCCGGCATTAAGGCGCGCCTTAATCTCCACATGGGTTAAATCATCGGTCAGGGTTGCGCTTTCGACCACCCCCACATCCACGCTACGGCTTTTGATGGTCGTTTTACCGCCCTCAATCCCCTCGGCATTGGTGGTTATCAGCGTGACTTCCGGTCCCTGATGGCTGTAATGATAAAACAGGATCCATGCACCGATCAGCGCAGTCACGATGGGAAAAATCCACACCGGCGACCAGTTTTTGACCTTCTGCACTTTCGCCTCTCCACTCTTATTTTCCATGCTCTTACTCTTCCTCATGGCTTGATTCAGGCTCACGATCCCACGATAAACGAGGGTCGAAGGTCATGGCCGCAAACATGGTCATAATCACAACCAGTGCAAACATTAAAGCCCCCATCGCGGGATAAATATTCATCAAACCGCCCATCCGCACCAGCGCAGAGAGAACAGCGATGACAAACACGTCAATCATTGACCAGCGTCCGACAAACTCGACCACTTCATAAATCAGGTGCATGCGCTCGCTGTCGCGTTTCCCATGACCTTTCGCATCCCAGCAGAGCCAGGCGATGGCGATCATTTTTAGGGTTGGCACCATAATACTGGCGATAAAAATGACGCCGGCGACCGGATAAGAACCTTCACCCCACAGCAATACCACCCCGGCCAGGATCGTCGAGGGCATTTTGTCGCCGAGCAAATTGGTGATCATGATCGGCAGAATATTGGCCGGCAGATACAGCATGATGGACGTGACCAGCAGCGCCATCGTCCACTGCAGACTATTTTTACGGCGTACGTGACCTTTCGTTTCGCAGCGCGGACAAACGTCGAGATCGGCGGGCAGCACGGCGGTGCAGCATGGGCAAGAACGCAGCCCCTGACGAATACCGGGCACACCGACCTTCACCGTCTGCGCAAGCGTCGGCGCCGGGGCGATATCATCCCACACCCAGCGCCTGTCCACGCACTGGAATGCGCGCAGCTGCAGGACGCAGTACAGGCACCACGGAATAAAGCTGCTGCCAATCCCCACATCGCCGTACGCCATCAGCTTCACGAAACTGACCAGAATGCCCGCCAGAAAGATTTCGGCCATGCCCCAGCTTTTGAGCTGAAAAAGGATACGCGCGAGCCGGATTTTCAGGGGCGCCGGCATCCTTACGCGGTTGACCAGCAAAAGGATAACGACCAGGCAAAAAGCCGGGACTATCTGGACAAACAGGAGAAAAAAGGTGCCGAGGCTGGCGTAATCTTCCGAAAACATTACGCCCGGGATTTCAAGCAAATCCACCTGGCTGGTTATCCCCCCCACCTTCATATAGATGAAGGGGAAGAGATTGGAGAGCAGCAGCATGAACAATGCTGCCAGAGCGTAAGCAGTGGGACGCTGCCGCGGCGCATCCCACTCGGTTGTCAACGTCGCACCGCAACGTGGACACAGGGCTTTATGTCCGTGACCAAGCTCTGGCAACGCCACGAGCATATCGCATTGCGAGCATAAAATATGCCTGTCGGCATGGTGCTGGTCACACATATGTTATCCCTGTTTATGCGCCGTTTTTCAGAGACTCAAGGTACTCCCAGCGCTCAAATGCTTCTTCCAGGGCTTTTTCAGCCGCGGACAGTTCAGACAGTACTTTCTGAGTATAGTCATGCGATTGGCTAAAGAATGACGCATCAGCAACCTGTTTTTGCAGATCCTCAAGCGCGGCCTCCAGTTCTTCCAGACGCTGAGGTAGCCCCTCCAGTTCGCGCTGCAGGTTATAACTTAGTTTAGCCGAGGTTTTCTTGACAGTTTCTGCTTTTGTTACAGCAGGTTCAGAACTTGTTTTGGACTTTGACTGTTTCTGCGCCAGAGACTGCGATTGCTGCCCTTTTGCATCGTGATAACCGCCTACGTATTGTCCAATTCGCCCTTCACCTTCGAAGATCCAGCACTCGGTCACGGTGTTATCAACGAACTGACGATCGTGGCTAACCAGCATCACGGTACCCTGATAACCGTCAATCAGTTCTTCGAGCAGTTCCAGCGTTTCGACATCCAGGTCGTTCGTTGGTTCATCGAGAATCAACAAGTTACTTGGTTTCAGGAACAAACGCGCCAGCAGCAGACGATTACGCTCTCCTCCAGATAACGCACGCACTGGGGTCATTGCACGTTTCGGATGGAACAGGAAGTCCTGCAGATAGCCCAGCACGTGGCGCGGTTTGCCATTAACCATCACCTCTTGCTTACCTTCAGCAAGGTTATCCATTACCGTTCTGTCTGGGTCCAGTTCTGCACGGTGCTGGTCGAAGTAGGCGACTTCCAGCTTTGTCCCGCAGTGAACACGGCCGCTGTCAGCCTGCAGCTGACCGAGCATCAGCTTGAGTAACGTGGTTTTACCACAGCCGTTCGGGCCAATGAGCGCAATTTTATCGCCACGCTGCACCTGAGCGGAGAAGTCTTTCACCAGAACTTTCCCATCGACCTGGTAATCCACATTTTCCATTTCAAAGACAATCTTACCGGAGCGAGATGCCTCTTCGACCTGCATCTTCGCGCTCCCCATCACTTCACGGCGAGCACTGCGCTCGTTACGCATCGCTTTCAGGGCACGCACGCGGCCTTCGTTACGGGTACGGCGGGCTTTGATACCCTGGCGGATCCAGACCTCTTCCTGTGCCAGCTTGCGGTCAAACTCAGCATTTTGCAGCTCTTCCACACGCAGGTTTTCTTCTTTTTCCAGTAGATAGGTATCGTAATCGCCAGGATAAGTCACCAGCTTACCGCGATCGAGATCGACAATACGCGTTGCCATATTGCGGATAAACGAACGGTCGTGTGAGATGAAAATAATGGTGCCGTTAAAGGTTTTCAGGAACCCTTCCAGCCAGTCAATCGCTTCGATATCCAGGTGGTTGGTCGGTTCATCCAGCAACAGCACCTTCGGGCCGCTGACCAACGCACGCCCAAGCGCCGCTTTACGCAGCCAGCCGCCGGAGAGCGCCGACAGCTCCATATCCGCATCCAGACCTAACTGATCCAGCACTTCCGTAATACGGCTTTCAAGCTGCCACAGACCGTGATGATCCAGAAGCTCCTGCAGGCGTGCCATCTCATTGAGATTTTTTTCACTTGGGTCGGTCATCACCAGATGTGAAATTTCGTGATAGCCCTTCAGGTATTCAGCTTGCTCAGAAATCCCTTCTGCAACGAAATCATAAACGGTACCCGCCACGTTACGAGGAGGGTCCTGCTGCAGACGGGAAACAATCAGATCCTGCTCGTAAACAATGCGCCCGTCATCCAGGCCCTGTTCACGGTTGAGGATTTTCATCAGCGTGGATTTACCCGCGCCGTTACGGCCTACAAGACAGACGCGTTCGTTGTCTTCAATATGCAGTTCAGTATCATCGAGAAGTGGCGCATCGCTAAAAGAGAGCCACGCGCCATGCATGCTAATTAATGACATTTATTTTTCCTTTCAGACCGCGGTAATCAACCAGCAGTTATGAATTTGACGGTTACGGGCAAAGTCCTGAGACAGCGTTTTTTGGCTGATTTCTTGTGCTTTCAGTCCCAGGTCAGCTAAACCGTCATGATCCATACGGAAGCCGCGTTTGTTGTTCGAGAACATAATGGTGCCGCCCTTACGCAGCAGGCGCTTCAGGTCGGTCATCAGGCGCAGGTGATCGCGTTGTACGTCAAAGCTATCTTCCATACGCTTGGAGTTGGAGAAGGTCGGCGGATCGATAAAGATCAGATCGAACTGCTCGTCGGTATCACGCAGCCAGCCCAGCACGTCGGCCTGCATCAGGCGATGCTGACGTCCGGTTAAACCGTTAAGACGCAGGTTGCGCTCCGCCCATTCCAGATAGGTACGGGACATATCCACCGTGGTGGTGCTCCGCGCGCCGCCCAGACCGGCATGCACGCTCGCGCTACCGGTATAGGAGAACAGGTTGAGGAAATCTTTGCCCTTGCTCATCTCGCCCAGCATGCGACGGGCGATACGGTGGTCAAGGAACAGGCCGGTATCCAGATAGTCGGTCAGGTTTACCCACAGGCGGGCGTTGTATTCGCCCACTTCGATAAAATCGCCCTTCTCATTCATCTTCTGGTACTGGTTTTTCCCTTTCTGGCGCTCGCGGGTCTTCAGCACCAGCTTGTTCGGCGTGATGCCGAGCACGGCGATGGTGGCCGCAATCACATCCAGCATGCGCTGACGCGCTTTTTGCGCATCAATGGTTTTCGGTGGAGCATATTCCTGAATCACCACCCAGTCCGCGTAGCGGTCAACCGCCACGTTGTACTCCGGCAGGTCGGCGTCGTACAGGCGGTAGCATTCAATCCCTTCCTGCTTCGCCCACTTTTCATATTTCTTCAGGTTCTTGCGCAGGCGGTTGGCATAATCTTCCGCCACGCCAGATGGCTTGCTGTCCGCCGTTTTCTCCGCCAGATGGTAGTTCTTCTGCACGCAGTCCAGCGGACCGTTTTTCGCCTTAAACTGGCGATCGGCACGCAGCTGCAGGCAGCTCAGCAGCTCCGGCGAGGCGCTAAACAGAGACAGGTTCCAGCCGCCGAAGTAGTCCTTCATGTTGCGGCCCAGCAGGCTGTGCAGGGCAATCAGCGCCGGTTCACTGTCCAGACGCTCGCCGTATGGCGGGTTGCTGATCACGGTACCGTACGGGCCTTTTGGCAGCGGGTTGGTCAGATTCGCCACGTCTTTCACCTCGAAGGTAACCAGCTCGCCGATACCGGCGCGACGGGCGTTGCTGCGCGCGCGTTCAATTACGCGCGGGTCGCTGTCCGACCCGTAGAAGTGGGAGGTGTACTCCGCCAGACCTTTGCGTGCGCGGGTCTGCGCGTCGTCTTTGACCTCTTTCCAGAGCGCTTCGTCGTGCTGCGCCCAGCCTTTAAAGCCCCAGTGACCGCGATGCAGGCCCGGCGCGCGGTCAGTTGCCAGCATGGCCGCTTCAATCAGCAGCGTACCGGAACCACACATCGGGTCGAGCAGCGGCGTGCCCGGCTGCCAGCCGGAGCGCATTACGATGGCGGCGGCCAGCGTTTCTTTAATTGGCGCCATACCAGTACGATCGCGATAGCCGCGCAGGTGCAGACCTGCGCCGCTCAGATCGAGAGAAATACTCGCCGTGTCACCGTTCAGCCAGACGTTAATACGCAGATCCGGATTTTCGCGATCGACGTTCGGGCGTTCCTTATTTTTACGCGTGAAGCAGTCCACAATGGCGTCTTTTACGCGCAAGGCACCGTACTGGCTGTTGCGGATCTCATCGTTCACGCCGTTGAAATGCACTGCAAAGGTGGCATTTGGCGTGAAGATCTCTGTCCAGTCGATCATCTGGACGCCGGTATAGAGGTCCAGGTCGCTATAGACCTTGCACTCTTTCATCGGCAGCATTATGCGCGACGCCAGACGGCTCCACATCAGGCTCTGGTAAATAAGCCGCGTGTCGCCCTCAAAATGGACACCACCCTGAACCACCTGGCACTCTTGCGCGCCCAGGCTTTCCAGTTCAGTTTTTAACAGCTCTTCCAGCCCACGGGCCGTACTGGCAAACAGAGAATTCATATCGTCACTTTTACTCTTAGAAAATTGTCGCGCATTATAGCTAATATGGCGTGTATGTCATAAAGTTGAAGGCTTATTTTCATTTGTGGGAGTGTGCAGTGGCGACGTTATCCAGGCTTTTTATTCATCCGGTGAAATCCATGCGTGGCATCGGCGTCTCTCACGCGCTGGCCGACATGAGCGGATTCGCCTTCGATCGTATTTTTATGGTCACCGAGCCTGACGGCACGTTCATTACCGCACGCCAGTTCCCGCAGATGGTTCGCTTTACCCCTTCCCCGCTTCATGACGGTTTGCACCTTACCGCGCCGGACGGTTCCAGTGTGGTCATTCGCTTTGCTGATTTTGCGCCTGTCGATGCGCCAACGGAAGTGTGGGGCAATCATTTTACCGCGCGCATCGCCCCGGATGAAATTAACCGCTGGCTGAGCGATTTCTTCTCCCGTGACGTGCAGCTGCGCTGGGTTGGGCCTGAACCGACGCGTCGCGTGAAGCGTCATGACGCCGTTCCCCTCTCCTTCGCCGATGGCTTCCCGTTCCTGCTGACTAACGAAGCCTCACTGCGTGATTTACAAGGCCGCTGCAAAGCCAGCGTTCAAATGGAACAGTTTCGTCCGAACCTGGTGGCGACGGGTGTCGACGCCTGGGAAGAGGACACCTGGAAAGTGATCCGCATTGGCAGCGTCATTTTTGACGTGGTAAAGCCTTGCAGCCGCTGCATTTTCACAACGGTAAGCCCTGAGAAAGGCCAGAAGCACCCTTCCGGCGAACCGCTGAAGACGCTGCAGTCGTTCCGCACCTCGCAGGACAACGGCGATGTGGATTTCGGTCAGAACCTGATCCCGCGCTCCAGCGGCGCAATCCGCGTCGGTGATGAGATAGAGATTCTTGCCCGAGGGCCTGCAAGAGTGTACGGCTCAGGTCAGGAAGAAGAAATGGTCGACGTTGAGACGAATGTCGCCTCTGCGGTAGATATTCACTGGCAGGGCAACGTCATCCGTGGCAACAACCAGCAGGTATTACTGGAGCAACTGGAGCAGGCAGGTATTCGCGTACCCTATTCCTGTCGCGCAGGCATTTGCGGATGCTGCCGCATCAAGCTGGTGGATGGAGAGGTCAGTGCGCTGAAAAAATCAGCAATTGGGAATGACGGCACAATTCTGTGCTGTAGCTGCATACCGAAAACGTCCGTACAGCTGGAAGCTTAAACCGCCTGTTCGAGGCTGAAGGAATCTACGCGCAGCTGTGGCTTCAGCCTGTCATTCATCACTTTAATGGCATCGCCAAGCTGCATCGTCCGCCCGGCAATGGTTACGCCGGGCTGCGCCAGCAGACAGAGTGCGGCATTTTCGCCCGGCTCAACCACTAACAGACTCACCTCTTCTGCGGTATCGCTCAGATTAACGCTGGCCGCATCGCCCGTTGCCGGGGTCCAGCTCAAGGCGTGCGCAAGAAAATGCCAGCTTTTTGGCATTTGCGGTTTCAGGAAGCGGATAGCCACCAGCGCATTTAATACCAGCTCGGCACGCTGCTCTTTAGAGAGCACCAGATCGCGGCATTTTTCTTCAAAGGAGAAATAAAGCGCCGCATCGTCAACGCAAAAGCCCGACGGGGAAAACGCGTCCGGGGTTAACATTCGGCGGGCAAAACGAGAACGAAACAACATGCCATTAGCTAAATCGAGCATCATTCGGTCATGCTCGTCGCAAAAATACCAGCGCCAGTTATCGTCAGGTTTAATTCGCATGTGTCTCTCCCGTCCCCAAACGTCCTGTACTAAAAATGTCCTGATTGCCGCTTTGTTTATAACACCATTAATAAAAGACTATAATGTCTAAATAAGCAACAGTGACGGAATATAAAACAACCAGGGCTGGAAATAAAGCCCTGGTTGTCTGATTAAGAGAAAAGATTAGATATGAGTAACGATTTCTTTAATCAGCGGCGGTCCTTTAAAAATAAAGCCGGAATAGATTTGCACCAGTGACGCACCCGCCGCCATCTTCTCGCGCGCAGCAATCACTGAGTCAATGCCACCGACGCCAATAATTGGCAGACGTCCTTTTAATTCTGCAGACAGGGCACGAATAATTTCGGTGCTTTTTAATTGCACCGGACGTCCACTTAACCCACCCGCTTCGTCACAGTTTTTCATTCCCTGCACGAGGGAGCGATCGAGGGTGGTATTGGTTGCAATCACACCATCAATATTATGGCGAACTAAACTGTCGGCAACCTGGATCAATTCTTCGGCAGAAAGATCCGGGGCGATCTTAACCGCGACCGGAACATATTTATGGTGGATCGTCTGGAGTTCATTTTGTTTATTTTTAATGGCACTCAGAAGATCGTCCAGCGCTTCGCCATATTGTAAGGAACGCAGACCCGGGGTATTGGGTGACGAAATGTTCACCGCAATATAACCGGCATAGGCATAGACTTTTTCCATACAAATCAGATAGTCATCTTTACCCTGCTCTACCGGCGTGTCTTTATTTTTACCGATATTGATGCCTAATATTCCATCAAAATGGGCTTTTTTTACGTTCTCAACAAGGTGATCAACACCGAGATTATTGAAGCCCATGCGGTTGATCAGCCCTTCGGCTTCAACCAGGCGGAACAGGCGCGGCTTGTCATTTCCCGGCTGCGGTCTCGGTGTGACGGTACCGATTTCAATGGAGCCAAAGCCCATCGCGCCCAGGGCTTCAATGCACTCGCCATTTTTGTCCAGACCAGCCGCCAGACCCAGCGGATTTTTAAAGGTCAGACCCATGCACTGCACAGGTTTTTCCGGCACATTCTGACGCACCAGAGCGGCCAGAGGCGTTCCGGTAATACGACGTAATTGCTGCATTGTAAATTCATGAGCGCGCTCAGGGTCGAGCTGGAAAAGGGCTTTACGAACGAAGGGGTAGTACATGAACTCTCCTGGATTCCCGGTGTGCAAACCGGGAGTGGATTATGGGCGATCCACACGCGAAAGGGAATTGACCTGCGGCAAAAAATCAGCGTAAAACGCAATCGTTTACCTCCCTGTCTATTTCTTATGCACTTTTTCGCATTTTAATTGCAGATAAATCATTTAGTGGAATAACCGCGCGGTGTCACACTCCTGAAAATTGTTATGAATGTTAGATAAAAGCAAACAATTGGTTATAAGGAGGAAGTATGCGCGTCATTACCCTGGCCGGAAGTCCACGATTCCCGTCGCGCTCCAGCGCCCTGCTGGAATATGCCCGCGAAAAACTCAATGCCCTGGATGTGGAAGTGTGCCACTGGAACCTGCATAACTTCGAACCTGAAGATTTGCTCTATGCCCGTTTCGACAGCCCTGCGCTGAAAACCCTCATTGAGCAGCTTCACGGCGCTGACGGTTTAATTGTGGCAACGCCCATTTATAAAGCCTCTTTTTCCGGAGCGCTGAAAACCCTGCTCGATCTGCTTCCGGAACGCGCCCTGGACGGCAAGGTCGTGCTGCCGCTGGCAACGGGCGGTACGGTTGCCCATTTACTGGCCGTGGATTATGCCCTGAAGCCGGTGCTGAATGCGTTGAAAGCGCAGGAGATCCTCCACGGCGTTTTCGCAGATGACTCCCAGGTTATCGATTATCAACATAAACCTCATTTCACGCCAAACCTGCAAACCCGCCTCGATAATGCCCTGGAAACCTTCTGGCATGCTCTGCACCGCAGGGATATCCAGGTGCCGGCGTTTGGTCAGCCTCAAGGAGTCGCACATGTTTAAAACGTTAACCCGTATCGGACTGGCAGGTCTGATGGCGCTTACCTCGCTGGCTCATGCCGCGGAAACGGCTCCGGAAAGTTTACGCATTGGCTATCAGAAAGGCAGCGTCAGCATGGTGCTGGCGAAAAGCCACCAGCTTCTGGAAAAACGCTTCCCGGACACCAAATTCTCCTGGGTGGAGTTCCCGGCTGGCCCGCAGATGCTGGAGGCCCTGAACGTCGGCAGTATCGATCTTGGCAGCACGGGTGACATTCCGCCGATATTCGCCCAGGCGGCGGGAGCCGACCTCGTCTATGTTGGCGTTGAGCCGCCCAAACCGAAGGCCGAAGTGATTCTGGTGCCTGAAAACAGCGACATTAAAAGCGTCGCCGATCTCAAAGGCCATAAAGTTGCTTTCCAGAAAGGTTCCAGCTCACACAACCTGCTGCTGCGTGCCCTGCAAGAAGCCGGGCTCAAGTTCACTGATATTCAACCTGTTTACCTGACGCCTGCCGACGCGCGCGCCGCGTTCCAGCAGAAGAACGTTGATGCCTGGGCCATCTGGGATCCGTACTACTCCGCCGCATTACTGCAGGGCGACGTTCGCGTGCTGAAAGACGGTACCACGCTGAAACAGACTGGCTCGTTCTATCTTGCCGCGCGCCCTTATGCGGAAAAGAACGGCGCATTTATTCAGGGCGTACTGGATACCTTTACCCAGGCCGATGCGCTGACCCAGACCCAGCGTCAGGAGAGCATTGCCCTGCTGGCGAAAACCATGGGCTTACCTGAGCCGGTGATTGCGAGCTATCTCAACCACCGTCCGCCGACCACCATTACGCCCGTGGACGCGCACGTCGCCGCGCTTCAGCAACAAACTGCTGACCTCTTCTATCAAAACCGCCTGGTTCCAAAACAGGTCGATATTCGCGAACGCATCTGGCAGCCCGCAGGCAAAGAAGGAGCTAAATCATGAGTCTGAATCTTTTCTGGTTTTTACCCACCCACGGTGATGGACACTATCTCGGTACAGAAGAGGGTTCACGTCCGGTTGACCATGGCTATCTGCAGCAGATTGCGCAGGCGGCAGACCGAATCGGTTTCACCGGGGTACTGATCCCAACCGGACGCTCGTGCGAAGATGCCTGGCTGGTCGCCGCGTCGATGATCCCGGTCACCCAGCGTCTGAAATTCCTGGTCGCGTTACGCCCAAGCGTTGTCTCCCCCACCGTGGCGGCGCGTCAGGCGGCAACGCTGGACAGACTGTCCAACGGTCGCGCCCTGTTTAACCTGGTGACGGGCAGCGACCCGCAGGAGCTGGCGGGCGATGGGGTATTCCTCGACCATACCGAGCGCTATGAAGCCTCCGCCGAGTTCACCCGCGTCTGGCGACGTCTGCTGGAAGGTGAAACCGTCACCCTTGAAGGCAAGCATATTCACGTTCGTGACGCGAAACTCTACTTCCCGCCGGTGCAGCAGCCGCGCCCGCCTCTCTATTTTGGTGGATCGTCGGACGTTGCCCAGGATCTGGCGGCAGAGCAGGTCGATCTCTATCTGACCTGGGGCGAACCGCCTGAGCTGGTGAAAGAAAAAATTGCCCAGGTACGCGCTAAAGCGGCCGCCCATGGCCGCAAGGTTCGCTTCGGCATTCGCCTGCACGTGATTGTGCGCGAAACCAATGAAGAAGCCTGGCAGGCCGCCGACCGTCTGATTTCCCATCTGGATGATGAGACCATCGCGAAGGCGCAGGCCGCGTTTGCGAAAACCGACTCCGTCGGACAGCACCGAATGGCGTCCCTGCACAACGGCAAGCGCGAGAACCTGGAGATCAGTCCGAACCTGTGGGCGGGCGTCGGTCTGGTGCGCGGCGGTGCGGGCACGGCGCTGGTCGGCGACGGACCGACCATAGCCGCCCGGATTAATGAATACGCTGACCTGGGTATCGACAGCTTTATTCTCTCCGGTTATCCGCATCTGGAAGAGGCGTACAAGGTGGGCGAGCTGTTGTTCCCGCATCTGGATGTCGCCATTCCGGAAATTCCGCAGCCGCAGCGGCTTCAGCTTCAGGGCGAAGCCGTGGCGAACGAGTTTATTCCACGCAAAGCCGCACAGAGCTAAGGAGTGACCATGTCTGCCACCTCACAAAAATGGCTGCTGCGCGCCGCGCCGTGGTTTTTACCCGTCGGCATTGTGGCTCTCTGGCAGCTCGCGTCGTCCACCGGCTGGCTGTCGAGCCGCATTCTGCCCTCTCCGGAGGGCGTCGTAGAAGCGTTCTGGTCGCTGAGCGTGAGCGGTGAGCTATGGCAGCATCTGGCGATCAGCTCCTGGCGCGCCGTGATTGGGTTTTCCATCGGCGGCAGCATCGGTCTGGTTCTGGGCTTGATCAGCGGCCTTTCCCGCTGGGGCGAGAGGCTGCTGGATACGTCCATTCAGATGCTGCGCAACGTACCGCATCTGGCGCTGATCCCGCTGGTGATTTTGTGGTTTGGCATTGATGAGAGCGCCAAGATCTTCCTCGTGGCGCTGGGCACATTGTTTCCGATTTATATCAATACCTGGCACGGCATCCGTAATATCGATCGCGGCCTGGTGGAGATGGCGCGCAGCTACGGCTTATCGGGTTTTTCCCTCTTTATACACGTGATTCTGCCCGGCGCCCTGCCCTCCATTATGGTCGGGGTGCGTTTTGCGCTCGGCCTGATGTGGCTGACGCTGATTGTGGCGGAGACCATCTCGGCCAACTCCGGCATTGGCTACCTGGCGATGAACGCCCGCGAATTCCTGCAAACGGACGTGGTGGTGGTTGCCATCATCCTGTATGCCCTGCTCGGCAAACTCGCCGACGTCAGCGCCCAGTGGCTGGAGCGCAGCTGGCTGCGCTGGAACCCGGCCTACACCCTTCAGGAGGCGAAAGCATGAATACTGCACGACTGAACCAGGGAACACCGTTACTGCTGAACGGCGTGACCAAACGCTACGGCGAAAACACCATTCTTAACGGGTTGGATCTGCATATTCCCGCAGGACAATTCGTGGCCGTTGTCGGGCGCAGCGGCGGCGGCAAGAGTACCCTGCTACGGCTACTGGCCGGACTGGAAGCCCCCAACAGCGGTGACATTCTGGCAGGAACGACGCCGCTGGCAAATATTCAGGACGATACCCGCATGATGTTTCAGGATGCGCGCCTGCTGCCGTGGAAGACGGTTATCGACAATGTCGGGCTCGGTCTGAAGGGCAACTGGCGGGATGAGGCCCGCCAGGCGCTGGCCGCCGTTGGGCTGGAAAATCGTGCGGGTGAATGGCCTGCAGCCCTCTCGGGTGGGCAGAAGCAGCGCGTGGCGCTCGCGCGGGCATTGATTCACCGTCCGGGCCTGCTGTTGCTTGATGAACCGCTCGGCGCGCTCGATGCCCTGACGCGGATAGAAATGCAGGATTTGATTGGATCCCTGTGGCAGGCGCACGGCTTTACGGTACTGCTGGTGACGCATGACGTGAGCGAAGCCGTCGCGATGGCTGACCGGGTGCTGTTAATAGAGGACGGGAAAATAGGTCTGGATCTGTCGGTGGATCTTCCGCGGCCTCGTCGCGTGGGCTCGGCAAGACTGGCAGAGCTGGAGGCAGAAGTGCTGGAGCGGGTGATGAAGCGCGGGGGTACAGAGTTACAGCGAGCTAAGGCTAATGCCTGATGCCCTCACCCCGGCCCTCTCCCTGTGGGAGAGGGAGGGTTAACTTTTATTATGCTAACGCTTTAGCAATCTTCTCGTACAGATCGCCAGACAGGTTTTCCAGTCCTTTCAGTTGCTCCAGCGCGGCACGCATCTTCGCCTGACGCTTCGCATCGTAGCGTTTCAGCCGGATAAGCGGCTCAATCAGGCGGGACGCCACCTGCGGGTTACGGCTGTTCAGCTCGGTCAGCATTTCCACCATGAACTGATAACCGCTGCCGTCTTCGGCGTGGAACGCGGCCGGGTTGCTGCTGGCAAACGCGCCAATCAGAGAACGCACGCGGTTAGGGTTGCTCAGGGTAAAGGAGCGATGCTTCAGCAGGCTACGCACTTTGCTAAGTGCATCAGCCGCCGGGCTGGTCGCCTGCAGGATGAACCACTTGTCCATCACCAGGCCATCCTGGTGCCACTTGTCGTCGTACTCCTGCATTAGCGCATCACGGCACGGCAGTTCGGCGGCAACGCTTGCGCCCAGCGCGGCCAGCACGTCGGTCATGTTATCCGCTTCGTGATACTGCTTGCTCACCAGGGTGTTCGCCAGCTCGGTTTCACCAAACGCAAGATAGCGCAGACAGGTATTGCGCAGAGAACGTTTACCAATGTCCGCGTGTTCCACGCGATAAGCGTCAAGCTTATTGGCGTTATAAATCGCCAGGAACTCATCGGCCAGTTCTGCAGCCAGCGTACGGGTCAGGGCTTCACGCACCGCCACGATGGCAATCGGGTCGATGATATCAAACAACTCGGCGATTTCAGTCGCTGATGGCAGGGTCAGAATTTCAGCCGCCAGCGCCGGATCAATCTTCTCATCCAGCAGGATCGCGCGGAACGCGTCAGCCACATGGACAGGCAGCGACAGCGGCTGGCCCTGCTGATGACGGTTTACGTTGAGCTTAATGTAGGTCGCCAGCAGGCTTTGCGCCGCATCCCAGCGGGAGAAATCGTTACGCGCGTGACGCATGAGGAACGTCAGTTGCTGATCGCTCCACTTGTACTCCAGCTTCACCGGCGCGGAGAATTCACACAGCAGCGCAGGCACCGGCTGGAAGTAGACGTTATCGAAGATAAAGGTCTGCTCGGCCTGGGTCACGTTCAGCACGTGGTGTACCGGGTGGCCGCCCTTCTGGAGAGGAATAACGTTGCCTTCGTTATCGTACAGCTCAATGCTGAACGGAATATGCAGCGGATATTTCTCTTCCTGCTCCGCCGTCGGCGGCGTGCGCTGGCTGATGGTCAGGGTGTACTGCTCGGTTTCCGGATTGTAATCGTCTTTGACGGTGACAACTGGCGTACCGGCCTGGCTGTACCAGCGGCGGAAGTGAGAGAGATCGACGTTAGAGGCATCTTCCATCGCCTGCACAAAATCGTCGCAGGTGGCCGCACTGCCGTCATGACGCTCGAAGTACAGCTGCATCCCTTTCTGGAAGTTCTCCTCGCCCAACAGAGTGTGGATCATACGGATAATTTCAGCGCCCTTCTCGTACACCGTCAGGGTGTAGAAGTTGTTCATCTCGATGACTTTATCCGGGCGGATCGGGTGCGCCATTGGGCTGGCATCTTCCGCAAACTGCAGGCCACGCATGGTGCGCACGTTGTTGATGCGGTTCACCGCGCGTGAACCCAGATCGGAGCTGAACTCCTGATCGCGGAAGACGGTCAGGCCCTCTTTCAGGCTCAGCTGGAACCAGTCGCGGCAGGTAACGCGGTTACCGGTCCAGTTGTGGAAATATTCGTGGCCGATGACGCGTTCAATATCGAGATAGTCTTTGTCCGTTGCGGTATCGGTACGCGCCAGCACGTATTTGGAGTTAAAGACGTTAAGGCCTTTGTTTTCCATCGCGCCCATGTTGAAGAAATCGACGGCGACGATCATATAGATGTCGAGGTCATATTCGAGGCCGAAGCGCTCCTCGTCCCACTTCATGGAGTTGATGAGCGAGGTCATCGCCCACGGCGCGCGGTCCAGGTTGCCGCGGTCAACAAACAGCTCCAGCGCCACCTCGCGGCCTGAGCGCGTTTTGAAGGTATCGCGCAGCACGTCGAAATCCCCCGCCACCAGCGCAAACAGGTAGCACGGTTTCGGGAAGGGATCCTGCCACTGTACCCAGTGACGGCCATTCTCCAGCTCGCCTTCGCCTACGCGGTTACCGTTGGAGAGCAGGAAGGGATACAGGGTTTTATCGGCGATGATTTTGGTGGTAAAGCGCGCCAGGACGTCCGGACGGTCGAGATACCAGGTTATGTGGCGGAACCCTTCCGCTTCACACTGGGTACACAGCGCCACGCCTGACTGGTAAAGCCCTTCCAGCGCAGTGTTGGCGGCAGGGCTGATTTCATTCACGATGCGCAGCGTAAACTGTTCCGGCAGGTTGTCGATGACCAGCTGGTTGTTTTCTTCTTTATAGTCTGACCAGGCTTCATCATTAATATGCAGGGAGACCAGCGTCAGGTCTTCACCATCCAGACGCAGCGGCACCGCAGTTGCGCTGTGGCGCGTCACCTGGCTCACCGCCGTGACAACGGTTTTAGTGGCATCCAGGTCAAAAGTCAGATCGATTTCGCTAATCAGGTAATCCGGCGCACGGTAGTCGTGGCGGTATTTGGCTTGTGGCTGTTGTGTCATAGAAAACCTTATGCATCGTTTGTCGAGTAACGTTTCAATATATTCCTGTTGCGCAAAACGCGCTATGCAGAATGTTCATCTTTTCAGGGTCAAAACCTTTTTTTTGCTACATTTGTATAACACGGGGCACAAAATGCCCTCGACCATAAAACGCGCTTATGTTGTGATCGGGGTTCAATAAATCACTAAACAAGGTATACTCCGGAGTTGTTTATTGTACTAAACGCTCCTGTGAGAGGATGCTACTGCGCACCTATGACTCAATTCGCTTCTCCAGTTCTGCATACGTTGCTGGATACCGACGCGTATAAACTGCATATGCAGCAAGCCGTTTTCCACCATTACTATGACGTTCATGTCGCGGCGGAATTCCGCTGTCGTGGCGACGACTTGCTTGGTATCTATGCAGACGCCATTCGTGAACAGGTCGATGCTATGCAGCATCTGACGCTGCAGGACGAGGAATATCAGTGGCTTTCTGGCCTGCCTTTCTTCAAAGCCGACTACCTGAACTGGCTGCGCGATTTCCGCTTTAAGCCGGAGCAGGTCACCGTGCTTAACGATAACGGCAAGCTGGATATTCGCCTTGAAGGTCCGTGGCGGGAAGTGATCATGTGGGAAGTGCCGCTTCTGGCGGTGATCAGTGAACTGGCTCACCGCTACCGTTCGCCGGAAACGGGCATCGAGCAGGCGGTCGCCGCGCTGGAAAATAAACTCGCTGCCTTCTCCACGCTGACCGAAGGGCTGGACATGTCCCGCTTCCGCCTGATGGACTTTGGCACCCGTCGCCGTTTCTCGCGTGACGTTCAGGAGGCCATCGTTAAACGTCTGCAGCAGGAGCCCTGGTTCGTTGGCACCAGTAACTACGATCTGGCACGTCGCCTCAGCCTGACCCCAATGGGCACCCAGGCGCACGAGTGGTTCCAGGCGCATCAGCAGATAAGCCCCGACCTGGCCAACAGCCAGCGCGCGGCACTGGCCGCATGGCTTGAGGAGTACCCGAATCAACTCGGGATCGCCCTCACCGACTGCATTACGATGGATGCCTTCTTGCGCGACTTTGGTCCCGAGTTCGCTGAACGTTACCAGGGGTTACGCCACGATTCCGGGGATCCGGTTGAATGGGGAGAGAAGGCCATTGCCCATTACGAGAAACTCGGCATCGATCCGATGAGCAAGGTGCTGGTCTTCTCGGATAATCTTGACCTGGCGAAAGCGGTCGAACTCTATCGCCATTTCAACACCCGAGTGAACCTGAGCTTCGGAATTGGCACCCGTTTGACCTGCGACATTCCTCAGGTGAAACCACTGAACATCGTCATAAAATTGGTGGAATGTAACGGCAAGCCGGTGGCGAAACTCTCCGACAGCCCGGGTAAAACCATCTGTCATGATAAAGCGTTTGTCCGCGCACTGCGCAAAGCGTTCGATCTCCCCCAGATTAAAAAAGCCAGTTAAGCGCTTACGGGAGCCTTCATGGCTCCCTTCTTCTTATTTATTTCTCAATTCTTCTCTTTTGACCGCGAAATTTACTTGTCTGGTAGCGGATGGCAGGTAACATAGATATCCCCCCATAAGGGTGGACAAGTGTTTATTTTTTCCGACTATTAACAGAGAGAATATTATGAGCGTTGTGCCTGTAGCCGACGTACTCCAGGGCCGTGTCGCCGTTGACCAACAAGTCACCGTGCGCGGATGGGTGCGTACCCGCCGAGATTCTAAAGCTGGCATCTCCTTCCTCGCCGTCTATGACGGTTCCTGCTTTGATCCTGTACAGGCCGTCATTAATAATTCTCTGCCCAATTACAATGATGACGTTCTGCGCCTGACAACGGGTTGCTCCGTCATTGTTACCGGCGTGGTTGTGGCATCACCGGGTCAGGGCCAGAGCTTCGAAATTCAGGCCTCTGCGATTGAAGTCACCGGCTGGGTTGACGATCCGGACACCTATCCGATGGCGGCAAAACGTCACAGCATTGAATATCTGCGTGAAGTCGCCCACCTGCGTCCGCGTACCAACCTGATTGGTGCTGTGGCGCGCGTGCGTCATACGCTGGCACAGGCGCTGCATCGTTTCTTCGATGAGCAGGGTTACTTCTGGGTGTCTACCCCGCTGATCACCGCGTCCGATACTGAAGGTGCGGGTGAGATGTTCCGCGTCTCGACGCTGGACATGGAAAACCTGCCGCGCACGCCTGAAGGTAAAGTGGACTATGACAAAGACTTCTTTGGTAAAGAAGCTTTCCTGACGGTATCGGGTCAACTCAACGGCGAAACGTACGCCTGTGCACTGTCTAAGATTTACACCTTTGGCCCAACTTTCCGCGCCGAAAACTCCAACACCAGCCGTCACCTGGCGGAATTCTGGATGCTGGAGCCTGAAGTGGCGTTCGCCGACCTGGACGATGTTGCGGGTCTGGCGGAAGCGATGCTGAAGTATGTCTTCAAAGCAGTGCTGGAAGAGCGTCCTGACGACATGAAATTCTTCGCAGAACGCGTAGACAGCGATGCTGTGGCACGTCTGGAGCGTTTCGTCTCTGCCGACTTTGCGCAGGTAGACTATACCGACGCGGTGGCGATCCTCGAGAAATGCGGTGAGACGTTCGAGAACCCGGTTTACTGGGGCGTTGACCTGGCGTCTGAGCATGAGCGCTATCTGGCCGAGAAACATTTCAAAGCGCCGGTTGTCGTTAAAAACTACCCGAAAGACATTAAGGCCTTCTATATGCGCCTTAACGAAGACGGTAAAACCGTGGCTGCGATGGACGTACTGGCACCGGGCATTGGTGAAATCATCGGTGGCTCTCAGCGTGAAGAGCGCCTTGACGTGCTGGATGCGCGTATGGAAGAGATGGGGCTCAACCCGGCTGACTACAGCTGGTACCGCGATCTGCGCCGTTACGGTACCGTACCGCACGCCGGTTTTGGTCTGGGCTTTGAGCGTCTGATTGCCTACGTTACCGGTGTTCAGAACGTACGCGACGTGATTCCGTTCCCACGTACTCCACGTAACGCCAGCTTCTAATCGGTAAAAAACTAAAATGGCCAGCCTATGCTGGCCATTATTTTATTCTGCATTGTCAGTTTTCGTCAGCGCAAAGTCAGCATCTTTAAACCTTCACCCCGTCACAACCACTACCTGTTACGTTTTGTTTCCGCGAAATATCCAGCCACAAAAAATAAACCCCATTCTTATTGCGATTATTACTTTCTCAAGCAATAGCACAAATTTCAACCACTTTTACAGCCATCCAGAAGGCTTTTTTGGGTCATAAGAAAAACAGAGTCGTTTAACGTCTGTTTATACGAATCGCCTTTATCTCAATTAATCATAAGCAATTCATATATATAGGATAGATTTTGCCGTTTAATTCGCCAGGGCGTTCTGAAGTTTGAGGTGGTTCACAAAGTTCCCAAAAATACATATTTAGTTACACATATTTTCTTTATGTTACTTAATCTTGAGAATTGTAGCACTTTCAGGCTAGCGAAACGCTTCGCCGAATGGAAAGATGCCTGTCAGATACATAAAGACACCAAACTCTCATCAATAGTTCCGGAAATATTTATTGACAGAATTTATTGACGGCAGTGGCGAGTGTCATAAAAAAACCAATGAGGGTAATAAATAATGATGAAGCGCAATATTCTGGCAGTGGTAATCCCTGCCCTGCTGGTAGCCGGTGCAGCTAACGCTGCAGAAATCTATAACAAGAACGGCAACAAGCTGGACTTCTACGGTAAAGTTAACGCCGAGCACGATTTCGTGACTTCTGGTGATAACACCAACAATAACGACGCTACCTACGCGCAGATCGGTTTCAAAGGCGAAACTCAGATCAACGACCAGCTGACCGGTTACGGCCAGTGGGAATACCGTTTCGTGGCCAACCAGGCTGAAGGTGGTGCTCAGACTAACAAAAACCGTCTGGCCTTTGCTGGTCTGAAAGCGGGCGACGCTGGAAGCATCGACTACGGTCGTAACTACGGTATCGTTTACGACGTAGAATCTTACACCGATATGGCACCGTCCTTCTCTGGTATGACCTGGGGCGGCAACTATGTTGATAACTTTATGACCAGCCGCAGCACCGGTCTGCTGACCTACCGTAACAGCAACTTCTTCGGTCTGGTTGACGGCCTGAGCATGGGCGTTCAGTACCAGGGCAAAAACGACCGTACTGATGTTAAAACTGCTAACGGTGATGGCGTAGGCTACTCCCTGGGCTACGATTTCGGCGAAGGCTTCGGTGCAATCGCATCTTACAGCAACGCTAACCGTACTCTGAATCAGAAAGCTGACGGTGAAGGCGACAAAGCTGAAGCATGGGGTCTGGGTCTGAAATACGATGCCAACAACATCTACCTGGCAACCACCTATGCTGAAACCCGTAACACCACCCGTACCGGGTCTGATGGCGATGCTGGCTTTGCTAACAAAACGCAGAACTTTGAAGTTGTTGCTCAGTACCAGTTCGATTTCGGCCTGCGTCCAGCAATCTCCTACGTGCAGACCAAAGGTAAAGACCTGGCTGGTGTGACCAATTCTAAAGGCACCTTCAAAGGTGGCGATGCAGATCTGGCTAAATTCATCCAGGTTGGCGCAACTTACTACTTCAACAAAAACTTCAACGTGTGGGCTGACTACTACATCAACCTGCTGGACAAAGACACAGACTACGCGCAAACCGTTGGCGGCCTGAACGGCAACGACGATATGGCTGCTGTAGGTGTGACTTACCAGTTCTAATCAGTACACCACGTTGTTATATGCTTAATGAACAGGGCTTCGGCCCTGTTTTTTTATGCGTGACAGAAAATAATGGCGACTTTTGAAAAGCCGCACGCTTTTCGTCGCAAACGGTTGGCATTTTGTAAATCTACCGTTAACCTGATAGCGGATTTCACTTCTGTAATCACAATGGAACTTCGTCATGTTTGAGAACATTACCGCCGCTCCTGCCGACCCTATTCTGGGCCTGGCCGATCTGTTTCGTGCCGACGACCGCCCTGGCAAAATCAACCTGGGTATTGGTGTATATAAAGATGAAACCGGTAAAACTCCGGTACTGACCAGCGTTAAGAAAGCTGAGCAGTATCTGCTGGAAAACGAAACCACCAAAAACTACCTCGGTATTGATGGTATCCCTGAATTTGGTCGCTGCACCCAGGAGCTGCTGTTCGGTAAAGGCAGCGCAATTGTGAGTGACAAACGTGCCCGTACAGCACAGACCCCAGGCGGTACCGGTGCGCTGCGCGTGGCGGCGGATTTCCTTGCGAAAAACACCTCTGTTAAGCGTGTCTGGGTAAGCAACCCAAGCTGGCCGAACCACAAGAGCGTGTTTAACTCTGCGGGTCTGGAAGTGCGTGAATATGCTTACTACGACGCGGCAAAACACTCTCTCGACTTTGACGGCCTGCTGGCGAGCCTCGGCGAAGCGCAGGCAGGTGACGTGGTGCTGTTCCATGGCTGCTGCCACAACCCAACCGGTATCGATCCGACGCTTGAGCAGTGGGAACACCTGGCGAAGCTGTCCGTTGAAAAAGGCTGGCTGCCGCTGTTTGACTTTGCCTACCAGGGCTTCGCCCGTGGTCTGGAAGAAGATGCCGAAGGCCTGCGCGCGTTCGCAGCCGTGCATCAGGAGCTGATTGTCGCAAGCTCGTATTCCAAGAACTTCGGTCTGTACAATGAGCGTGTGGGTGCCTGTACGCTGGTCGCGGCTAACGAAGAGACCGTCGATCGTGCGTTCAGCCAGATGAAATCGGTTATCCGCGCTAACTACTCTAACCCACCGGCACACGGTGCGTCTGTTGTTGCCACTATCCTGAGCAACGATGCGCTGCGCGCCATCTGGGAACAAGAGCTGAACGATATGCGTCAGCGTATTCAGCGCATGCGACTGCTGTTTGTGAACACCCTGGCTGAGAAAGGCGCGGACCGCGACTTCAGCTTTATCATCAAACAGAACGGCATGTTCTCTTTCAGCGGCCTGACCAAAGAGCAGGTTCTGCGTCTGCGTGAAGAGTTTGGCGTGTACGCCGTAGCGTCTGGCCGCGTGAACGTTGCAGGCATGACGCCTGACAACATGGCGCCGCTGTGCGAAGCGATTGTCGCCGTACTGTAATTTGCGCCCATAAAAAAGCCTGCGTTATGCAGGCTTTTTTTTATTCTGGTTACCAGACAGGCATTTCATCCTGAAGGAACGGGTTATGGAGCCGTTCATAGCCCAGCGTCGACATCGGACCGTGTCCAGGGATAAACGTTACATCATCACCCAGCGGCAATAACTTTTGTTTAATCGACTGAATCAGCTGCCCGTGATCGCCGCGCGGAAAATCGCTGCGTCCTACGCCACCCTTGAAGATCACATCGCCGGAAATCAGCAGACGGGACTGGTCATCAAAGAAGACGATATGGCCTGGCGTATGCCCAGGACAATGCAACACCTGTAAAGTCACATTCCCTACGTTAACGCGCTCTCCTTCGTTCAGCCAGCGATCGGGCGTCAATGGCAGACACTCATCAAGGCCAAACATGCGGCTTTGGGCGGGTAACCCCTGCAGCCAGAACTCATCTTCTTTTTCCGGGCCAATAATCGGCACACCGTAGTGTTCAGCCAGTTCAGCCGCTGCACCCACATGGTCGAGGTGACCATGCGTCAGTAAAATCTGCATGAGCGTCACACCGCTGTCGGCGACTTCCTGCTTGATTTTCTCAGCGTCACCGCCGGGATCGACAAGCGCGGCCAGTTTAGTCTGTTCGCACCAGATCAATGAACAATTCTGGGAGAACGCGGTAACCGGAATAATACGATAGTTCATACTGCTCCTGTGTTTCGTTATTACCAGTGCCGAACCGGACCGGTATCAATATGCACAAAGTTGCTGCTGGGGTAATATCCTACACCACCAGCGCGCATAGATAACGCGGCTTTGCGAATATTGGCTAACGAAACGCCTTCAATATGGAAATCCATTGCCTGTCCCTTCGTGTGATAGCTTTTTTTCGCTACCCCGCGACTGTGGGCGCGCAGTTCATTATTGGTATCAATCGAGCGATAGCCAGAAATGAGCTGCACCGGCTTGCTGGTGCCCAGCAGGCCCTGAAGGCGGAAAATCTGATCAAACAGTCCAGGATCGATGGCTTTTATTTTATTCGCGCGGTAATCACGGAAAAAATGGTTAAGTCTTGCTAATTCATCCTGAATATAGCCTCTGCCATCGAAAAACTCCGCTTTTAGCGACTCACCGGTATGAAGATTGTTGAGCGTTAAAACTCGCGGACGAGGTGTCGAGAGGGTGGCAAATGCTGGCGTCGGCAAGATGGCCGCTGCGCCAAGCGCAACACCACCTAACGCCAGCAGTTTGCGGCGATTAGCGTCAAATTTGTCCATGATAATCAGGTCTACAGGTAAAAGAAATCGTAATATGCTTAGCGCACGAAGGGCACCTTAACTGGCAAAACCAGGTACGTCAAGGCGCCCAACCCCAGTGAATACGCGGCTTGCAGCGATATAGCCCACTATTCACCATAACTTACGACAATCATTTTTCCCGAACTGCTTCATTTACCTGATTAATTGTTCCGCTTTTGGCAAAATTTGTGCGCCGGATCGCGCGGTGAGATCATAATTGTAAATATCTGTACGATACTGGGTACGCCCGTCTTCACCCACAAACGCCGTCAGATAGTAAAGATTGACCGGAATATTGTGGCGAATATTAACGTAACGCGTATCCCCCTGTTTCAGGGCATCCGAGATACGCGTATCGTTCCAGCCCGCATCCTGCAACAGCATATTGGCCAGCTCCGAGGCTTTGTTGACGCGCACGCAGCCAGAACTGAGCGCGCGAGTATCTTTCTGGAACAGGTTGTGGTTCGGCGTATCGTGCAGATAGATAGCTTCTGAGCTTGGCATATTGAATTTGTAGCGCCCTAAAGAGTTATGCGCCCCGGGAGCCTGCTGGAAACGGAACGGCAGATTCGACGCAGTGATCGTCGACCAGTCGACCATATAAGGATCGATGGCCTCTTTACTGTTCCACCCACGCATCACCGTATAGCCATGACGTTCCAGATAACCCGGATCGTTCCAGATCTTCGGCAGAATGTCTTTTCGCGCCAGAGTCGGCGGTACGTTCCACGGCGGGTTAACCACCACGTTATTCAGCGCACTGCTCATCATCGGTGTTTTACGATCCGGACGCCCGACAATTACGCGCGAGGCCAGTTTTTCGCTGCCATCCTGATAATAAACCAGGGAATACGCCGGGATGTTAACCATAATCCCGGTTGAGAGCGTTCCCGGCAGCAAGCGCAAACGCTGGATATTGAGCGCCAGCACCCCTGCCCGCTGCGCAGGCGATACGTTCAGCCAGTCACGCGTCGTCTGGCCAATGACGCCATCGGCCCCCAGTCCCTGAGCGGCCTGGAATTGTTTAACGGCCGCAACCAGCTCGCGATCGTAAGCCGCGGGTTTGTCGCTCAGGACAACGGCTTTCTTCTCTTTTACAGGAGCTGACGGGCTGACGGCGACGTTTTGTGGATCATCACCCGGGAGAGCAATCTTTGGCCCGCTTTCCAGAATACCGGAACGCGCCAGGATCTCGCGCAGAGCGGGAACATCGCTGCTCCACTGCCCCGGACGCAGCGTCGCGGTACCGCGCATTTGCGGCCATGGACGCGTGTCCCCCACCAGCGCGAGGAGCGACTGGTGCAGAGTGGCATATTGTGGATGCGCCGGTGCCAGGCTGGCAATAAAGCGCGGCAGTTCGCCATTATCCAGCGCTAACTGCCATTGGTTAATCACCGACAGCGCCGGCGTCGCGAGCTTATACGGTTTATCGCTGTACAGCCAACGGTTGCCATTGACCGGAATGCCCGCCACGAACTGCAGGTAGCCCATCATGGCATCGGAAAGCACCACGTCCCGCGCCTGCCCGGTGACGGCAGGATCGGTTAACAGCTCAACCCACTTTGTAAACTGCGGCTGAAACCCTGCAATCGCGACCTCCGCCAGCTGCTGCTGGAAGGCGCGCACGGCATCGCGGTTTTCCCACATCGGTTTCATATCGCGGGCAGCATAGAGGAGCGTGAGCTGATTGATATAGACAGGCGTGTAGCCTGACGGCAGCTCCGACTGCAATTGCTGACTGAGCGACTCGGCGTCGATGCCTTCCGGCAGCGGTTTAATACCGGCCATGATAGCCGTTGCCGGAGACTGCTCCAGCGGCTGGGACAACGACGTTGGCTGCGCGCCTGTCGTTGCCGAGCTGTCAGTCGGCACAATTTCAGGCTCGTCGGCCTGGGCGGTTAACAGCGGAGCAAACATCACTGCCAGGCATAAACTCAGCGCAGACAGCTGACGACCACATTCTTTCTTAAGCAACATCCCTTGCCCCCTGTTTTCACGACATGCCCATCACGTTGGGGCTTTATTTCATTATAGGTAGACGGCTAAGCTGTTGCCTTACCTTATGTAAAGAAGTTTAAAGATAACGCAGCCCTAAGCACAAGTTAAGTTTAAAAAAAAAGCGGCGCCAGTGCGCCGCTTCGGGTCAGAAGACGTTTCAGGAAGCGTCTGCCGTGGTGTCCGGCAATGACTCTGGCGGCTGCGGCGCAAAGCCACGCAGCCCCACAACGTGAACGTGTTCGCTGTTCTGGAACACCTTACGCACCAGTTTGTAGGTAGTGCCTTTCTCGGGGCTGATGTTTTCCGGCGCCGCGATAATGAGCTGCATATCGAGACGTTCGCAAAGCTCGAACAGCGTGGCAATTGAGCGGGCATCAAGACGCGCCGCCTCATCCAGGAACAGCAGTCGGCATGGCGAGATGTCTTTGCCGCGCAGGCGACGCGCTTCATCTTCCCAGCTCTGTACGACCATCACCAGAATTGACATCCCGGTACCGATCGCTTCACCGGTAGAGAGCGCCCCGGATTCCGCACGCAGCCAGCCGTCTGAGCCACGGTTTACCTCAACTTCCATTTCCAGGTAGTTACGGTAGTCCAGCAGCTCTTCACCGATGGTTTGCGGCGTACGTTGCCCCATATCAATCTGCGGGTTCAGGCGCTGATACAGCTTCGCCAGCGCTTCGGAGAAGGTCAGACGGTTGCTGTTGAACAGATCCTGGTGCTGCTCGTGCTGCTCAGACAGCACTTCCAGCAGCGTCGCGTGGGCTTCACGCACGTTAACATTGAGACGCACGCTGTTCACCTGACCAAACGACACGCTCTGCAGACCCTGGTTCAGCTGACGAATACGGTTCTGCTCGCGCTGAATGGTTTTGCGAATGATGTTCGCCACGCTGCGGGAGCTGATCGCCAGCTTCTGCTCGCGGGAGGTCAGCTCCTCCGTCAGGCGACCCAGTTCGATTTCCATCTGTTCGATGGCTTCGACCGGATCGTCGGTACGGATGATGTCCTGACGAATACGCTCGCGCAGGTGCTGGTAAACCGCCACGAAGAACTGAATTTTACGTTCCGGACGTTTCGGATCCTCCGATATACGCAGCACATCGCGCAGGTGTTCGTTATCCGCCACTGCCAGACGCAGCGCACCGAGCGCCTTATCCGACATAGAACGCAGCTCATCGGCAGAGAGGTACGCCAGTTCACGACGGTGCAGACGACGCTCAACGTTATTGTCTTTCACCATGCGCATCACCGCGCACCAGCCCGCCTTCGCGGTCACGACCTGCTCACGCATTTCATGATAGTCGCGCTCCAGCTTGCGCAGGCGACGGGTCAGGTTATCCATTTCCGCTTCGCAGAAGGTCAGCGCTTTTTCCAGCTGATTACGACGCGCACGGTTATTGCTGAGCTGAGAATGCAGCTCGTCACGACGAATACGCGCGCGCTCTTCTGCCCCGCTGTCGGCACGAACGCCAATGTCCTGAAGCTCTTTCTGCAGGTCGTTTAACAGCTCTTTCTTGGTGTCGAAGGAGCTTTTCAACGAAGCCAGTACCTGGTTGTACTGGTTCAACTGAGCGGAGTGGCTGCGCATTGCTTCGCGGGCGCGAGTACGTTCCGCTTCTGCCTGCTCCAGGCGCTGACGCAGTTTTTCGTTCAGGTCGCTATTACCGCTCAGCATTTCAGCCGAATCGGAGTAGCCAAAGTGGGCCCGACGCTGTACCACTTCCGTCAGGGCAAACGCCTGCTGACGCGCTTCGCGCTGCACCTGCTGCGACCAGGCATAATCTTCTTTTAACTGCTCGAACTGTTCCGGGTCGCTCTGCAGTACAGACACGACGGGCTCCAGCTTCGCCAGCTGATTGCCGTGCTGCTGAACGAAACGCGCGGCTTCCTGCGCTTCATCCAGACGCTCCTGGATCTCATCCACACGGTCAGCCAGCGTGTCATCCGCCAGCAGGTTCAGGCGTGGCAGAATGCGGTTAAGGGCTGCAACCCCCTCTTTCGCCTGTTCAAACTGAACGCGACTCTGCTGATTATCACTTTCATGACTGGTAAGCGCACGTTCCAGCTCGCCACGGCGGGTATTGAGCTTGCGGATTTCGGCTTCCGGATCCGCGTCAAACGCCACGGCGAGATGGCTGCCGATAAAGCGGCTGAACGCCTGGTGCAGACGCTGGGTTTTCTGCACGTCAAACGACAGGGTCGCAAAACGTTCAGACAGCTTTTCGCGCTCGGCGTGCAGGCTTTCGATGCGGCTTTCGCGCGCGGCGCGGCCAAACAGCGGAAGCTCAGGGAAGCGGGAGTAACGCCACTGACGGTCGGCGATTTTCACCACTACCGCTTTTTCCAGCTCGTCGACGCTGAATACGCTGTCATCGAACGACTGCGGATCCCCTTCGATCAGGTAGAGATCTTCCGGGCAATCTTCCAGGCCTGCAAGCTGCTCAGAAATCAGCGACAGATCCGGGACCACAATCGCGTTGCGGGATGGCCCGTACAGCGCAGAGAAGTACGGGGCGTCGTCAAGGCCAACATCGTCATAAATCTCGGACAGCAGCACGCCGCCAAAACGCTCGGCTAGTGCATTCAGACGCGGATCTTCTGACCCGCCCGGCTGGCTTAAGCGCTCAATTTCTTCATCAACGTCGCGCTTGCGGGCGCCGACTTCATCACGCTCAACAATGGCTTCGCGCTCTCGCTCCAGCAGTTGCTGCAGGTATTCGGTCACCTGCTGGCTGGACTCAAACTGCTCGCCGCACTGCTCGCTGAGCTGGTTCAGGCTGCTTTGAGCCGCCAGCCAGACCGGCGCTCGTTGCAAGAGCGTCTTCGAACGGGACTGAATCTGCTCCAGCTCCTGACGCAGCGTCATACGCTGTTCGCTGGCGTTTGATACGGTATCGGACAAAGCCGCAATACGCGCTTCCAGCTCCTGATGCAGGGCCTCAAGCTCGTCGAAATCGTAATTTTTTCCCTGACGCTTACAGAAATCCGCCAGCAGACGCTCGGCTTCCTGCTGCTCGCGCAGGCGCTGCTCCAGCTCGTTCAGACGCATACGCAGCGGCTGAACCTGCTCGGCCAGATGGCGCTGGTTCACACCGTCGCGCAGCAGTTCACGCGCAACGTCCCAGGCTTCGCTACGCGCCAGCGGGCCGTTAATTGCGACCACCAGCTGATAAGCCTGCTCAAACTGGCTGTGCGCCGTTTGCGCGACGCTCATTTTCTGTTCGAGGGACAGCAGTTTCTCGGTGGCTTCCTGCTCTTTGGCCTGGAAGGTATCCAGCCACTCGTCGGCGCTATCCGGCGTCAGGTCAGGCAGATGACACAGCTCTTTCGCACGCTGTAATGCCTGCAATGCCTGGGTGTACTGAATCGCTCGCGTCTGCTGCACATCAAGGGCCTGCTGGTAATCGGCAAGCTGGTTTTTCAGCTCATCCACTTCCAGCTCAGCCGCTTCGGCGCGGGCTTCGTTCTCTTCCTGCATGTCGGCGGCTTCAGCCACCACTTCATTTTGCTCTTCGAGACGAATTTGCAGTTCATCGAGGTCCGCTTCATAGCGCTCGATTTTTTCCTGCTGACGCAGCGCGGTCTGCACCAGGTTCAGGTGATCGCTGGCGGCCTGGTAATCGGCTTCCAGGTCGCCTTCAGCACCGTTGTGCTCACCCAGCTCGCGCGCCATTTCGACGTGCTTGTACTGCTCGGCCACCAGCTGTTTGCGGGAGGTAAACAGCTCGCGGCGGTATTCTAATGCCTGATCGAGATGCACGCGGCGCTCGTTGGCGTGGCGCATGTAGTCCGCCGCCACGTAGTTGGTGGCTTCGCTGATCAGGTGTTTAAACAGGTCGCGGTCAGACTGGGTAACGCGAATCGCTTCCAGCGTCATGCGGTTTTCACGCAGCGCTGCTTCCATATCCTGGAAGGCCTTACGCACGCCGCTGTTTTCCGGCAGCAGGTAGTCGCGCAGGGAGCGGGTAATCGCGCTGGAGATACCGCCGTACAGAGACGCTTCGATCAGGCGGTAGTATTTGCTACGGTCTGATGCCGTGCGCAGACGACGCGCCACCACGCCCAGATCGAACATCAGCGAGTGGTAGTCGGTAATGGAGTTGAACTGCTTGAACTGCACGCCTTCGATAGCTTCGAGCTTGTCCTTCAGCTCCTGCAGCGTCAGCACGCGCGCCTGACGTTCGTTCAGGGTTTCCGTCAGCAGCGCCGTCGGCTGCACGGACGTTGGCAGCCCCTGGATCGCAAACGGTTTGATATCCACTTTACGGTCGCGACCGGCGACCTGCTGCAGGCGCACGCCTACCACCACACGCTGATGACGGGAGTTAATGACGTCCAGAACCGAATAACAGACCCCAGCCTTCAGCTTACCGTGCAGACCTTTATCACGGGAGCCGCTTGTTGCCCCCGCTTCGGTGGTGTTACGGAAGTGAAGCAGCGTCAGGTCAGGGATCAGCGCCGTGACAAAGGCCGCCATGGTGGTGGATTTACCCGCACCGTTACCGCCGGAGAGCGTCGTGACCAGCTCATCCAGATCGAACGTTCGGGCAAAGAAGCCGTTCCAGTTAATCAGCGTCAGTGAGCGAAATTTACCGCGTTCAATCATTACTCTTCCTCCCCGCTATCCGGCAGATTCTCTTCATGCTCATCATTGAGCTGCAAATGGTTTTCCACCGGCATCGCTTCACCGTCGCGGATCATGCGAAGCTGCGCTTCACGCGCGTCATCGCCCGCACGCACGTCGGCGCCGAAGCGGAAGACAGATTCCGTGATGCGGAATTTGCTGCTGTCGTGGCCCATAAACCAGACCATCCCCAGACGACGCAGACGGTTCAGGGAAGAGCGAACCTTTTCCTGTAATTTCTGACGGTCAAGATCCGACCCCGTTGAGCGGTTGTTCACCAGCTTGAGCAGCTTGCTCTCATCTGCCAGCGTCAATAGCTCGTCGTAAAGTTCCTGCTGGGTGAAGATCCCTTCATTCGCCAGACGTTCCGGGCTGAGGTAGAGGTAGCAGAGAATTTTGCCGACCATCATATCCAGCTCGGAGAGCACGGAACGCGGAATCAGCGTCGTGGAGCGCGGGCGCAGGTAGAAAAACCCTTCCGGCGCGCGGATAAGCTCCACGTTGTAGCGTGCGTAAAACTCTTCCAGGTACTCCTGGAAGTCCATCAAAAAGGCGTGATTATCCAGCTCGTCTAAGCCAATGTGACGACCGGCACGCAGCTGGCTGTCCAGCGCCGGAAATAACGGATTCGCCAGCGCCTGTGCCAGCTTAACTGGCATCACTTTTTCAATATTTGTCAATGACATGCGCCTGTACCTTGGCTCCGTAATCGTTAATTGGCTGCCACTTCGGCGGCAGTCCGGTGAAATCTGCTTGCGCGACGCCCAGACGCACCGCCTGGTCTACCACAATACGGGCAATGTCGAAATGGCGCGCGCGAGGGTATTGCGCCAGATAGTCGCGCACCACGAGCCCAAGATCCAGCGGCACTTGTCTGGTTTTGTAGACAGCGAGCTGTTCTTCGATCATCGCCGCAAGCTGCTCGCGAATTTCGTTAAATTCTTCGTATTCCAGATCCGGCGGCAGCTCACCGGTCACCTCTTCATCGCGCAGCGCCATCTCTTCGTCGCGCATATCCAGCAGACGATCGGCATTGGCGTAGGTCAGCGCCCACGGCGCATCGAAATAGGTCTGCACCGACTGACGCAGACGCTGAGCAAAGACGCGGTTTTTATCCATATCAATCGCGGTACGGATAAATTTATGCACATGGCGGTCGTAGCCGATCCACAGATCGATCGACTGCTGGCCCCAGCTGATAATGCGATCGAGTTTACTCTGTAGATCGAACACCAGACGGTCGATAAAATGCAGATCGTCATGCGCCAGCGTCGCGTCCTGGATGCGCAGCAGGTTAGCCTGCAGCTTGTCCCCTGCGGCTTCCAGCGTATCCTGGAGCTCCCTTAACGTACCGGAGGTCTCTGACAGCAGAAGTTCACAGCTGGAGATGGCTGCTCGCCAGTCTTTATTCAACAGTTGCGCGATATCGTCTTTCACCTGCTGCTGCTGTTCGTCCATCAGGCGCTGGGTGAGATCGATACTGTCGAAAATCTCGGCCACCGAATATTTCAGCGGCGCGTAGACGTTACGGTGCCAGTGGAATTCGTCACCGTTTTCATCCGCCGCGTCGGCGGCGCGCTTAAGCTCACCCGCCACGATCGAGAGCTGCATGGAAAGACGCAGCGTGGAAAATTCACGCTGGCGGATGTAGTAATCGGTGATGCCGATGCCCAGCGGCGTCAGGCGATAGATGGCGTTTCCTTCCGCCTGCTCGCTGGTAAAGCGGTTCAGCAGACGTTGACGCACCATATCGTTGATCGCGTTGTTGGCACGCACGCTAATGGTTTCGCTGGTTTGCTCAAACGCATCACTGACATGGCGGAACGCATCCACCAGTTCACCCTCGCTCATTTCACCGTCCAGCCGTTCGCCGTTCAGCGTGGCAACCGCCAGCAGGAAAGAGAGTCTGTCTACCGGCAGCGAGATGGAGAAATCGTTTTTCCTGGCCCAGGCAACCAGTTCGGGGACTGTCTGGGAAAATTCACTCATAGGTTATCCTTGCATCTGCGGCTTGTGCGCGGTGACGTGAATATAACGGCCAAGGCTGATAAAAGGCTCCTGGCGGCAATACCGCGTTTCTAATTCTGTTAAGGTGTCAAAACAGTCACGCTGTTTGTGTTTTTCACGCAGATAATCATGAAACACCCTGACGCCCGTCTTCCCGACGATCTGCCAGCCGATCGCTTCCAGCCAGCCATAAACCTGCTGTGGATCGCGCGGATAGTCCGGGGAAAGCGTGCGCTTTTTCTTTTTGGGCATCCCGACCTGAACATAGTCGAAGTTTCCTGCAACCATGTTGTGCATCAGGAAGCCGTTAGCATTGTAGAACATCAGCGACAGCGTGCCGCCCGGGCGTAACATCGACCACAGGGTTTGTAACACGCTTTGCGGATCGGCAACCCACTCCAGCACCGCATGAAACAATATCAGATCAACCTGGGTTTCCAAATGCTGTGCGATGTCCTGAGCGGCGCATTGTATAAAATGCATGTTGTCGCTCACACCTTTCTCTTCTGCAGCACGCGTCGCGCGGGCGACCATTTCAGCAGAAAGATCGCAAAGCGTGACGTGATGACCGCGCTCGGCCATTTTTATCGCCGTCTGCCCTTCACCGCCACCGGCGTCCAGCACGCGCAACGTTTGCCCGCCAAAGGTGGCCAGAATGGTGTCCAGATCCTGCCAGAGGATCGTCTGACGGAGCTGCCCTTTCGTGGTGCCATAAATGTTGCGCGAAAACTTTTCCGCGATGTCATCAAAATTGCGATCCCGCATTGGGAGAGTTCCACTCGCTAACTGCAAAACCGCTATTTTGTCACACCCGCGCGGAGAAT
This sequence comes from Enterobacter asburiae, assembly GCF_008080435.1. Taxonomy (GTDB): domain Bacteria; phylum Pseudomonadota; class Gammaproteobacteria; order Enterobacterales; family Enterobacteriaceae; genus Enterobacter; species Enterobacter asburiae_C. The sequence continues at coordinate 167,947 of NZ_VRKN01000003.1, forward strand.
GAACCTCTCTGGTGTAATATCACGGGTAATCACCTGCTATATGGTCAAAAAAGGAACCAAAAAGGATGCTTTTTACCCTTAAGAAATACATTGGAGGGATGATGCTTCCCCTTCCGCTGCTGCTCATCATCATCGCGCTGGGGCTGGCGCTGGTATGGTTCAGTCGCTTTCAGAAGAGTGGCAAAACGCTTATCACGCTCGGCTGGTTTGTCTTGCTGCTGTTGAGCCTGCAACCGGTCGCGGATGGTCTGCTACGCCCCATCGAAAACAAGTATCCGACATGGCAGGGAAATCAGAAAGTGGCGTACATCGTAGTACTGGGCGGCGGATATACCTGGGATCCTGACTGGGCCCCCAGTTCAAACCTGATCAACAACAGCCTGCCACGGCTAAACGAAGGCATTCGCCTCTGGCTGGCGAATCCGGGATCAAAAATGATCTTCACCGGCGCGGCGGCCAAAACGAACCCGGTGAGTACGGCTGAAGCAGGCGCCAGGGTCGCGGAATCACTCGGCGTGCCGCGTTCCTCAATCATCACCCTGGACAGCCCAAAAGATACTGAAGAAGAGGCTGCCGCAGTGAAGCAGGCGATTGGCGATGTCCCGTTCTTGCTGGTGACCTCCGCCTCACACCTGCCGCGCGCGATGATTTTCTTTGAGAAGCAAGGCCTGCACCCGCTTCCCGCACCGGCAAACCAGATGGCTATCGACGCCCCGCTCAACCCGTGGGAACGGGCGATCCCGTCCCCGGCGTGGCTGATGCATAGCGATCGCGTCGGTTATGAGACGCTCGGACGCCTCTGGCAGTGGCTGAAAGGATCGTCAGGCGAGCCAGGGCAGGAGTGATTTTGTTGCCAGATCGAAATTTGCGCGATTAAAACGTCCGGTATTCACCAGCTGCGCGACTTCGTCCCAGAGCAGATAAAGCCAGCGCCGCCAGAGAAACGCTTCTGCAACGGGCGCGCGTTGAAGGTAGTGCCACAGTAAACCTTCCGCCGCCCCGCTGTCGCTGAGCCTGAACAGCTCATATTCGCGCGGAGCCCAGAGCATGATCCCCGGCCCGAGCATCGCCAGAAGCTGATCGCTGCGGGAGTCTTTGAGCATGCTGCGCAGGGTGAAATTACCGTGGATCAGCACGCAGTTGTCATTAAAACCCTCGAACAGCGCAGGTAAGCACTCGCGGGTGCGAAACAGAATACGTTTGTCCTGCATGGTTAAACCGGTATTGTTGAACTGGTTAAGCGTTCCCCACAGGACCTCAACCCGCTGGCGATACCACAGAGGCCACAGGTTTTCCTGGGTGCTGTCGACCGGACCGACAAGTCCGCGGCTATCCTGACGGTGCCAGGCCAGCAACGCCTCGACAATCTGGTCTTTTAACTGCTCCCAGCGTTCCGGTGTGCGCGCGGGCGCTTCAACGGGCACGCCGCGTAAACGCTCAATCAGCAGCACGTCCGGGCCGGGGTGTTCCTCGTGCGTCATCACGCCGTACACCGTCGGCATACGGACGGTCCCCTCCCGCGCCAGCATCGACATTTTCCATGCAAGCTGCCTGGCAACGCCCGGCGAGGTGAAACTTCTGGCCATCAGCGGCATTGGGTTACCCTGACTGTCATACAACGACCAAAGCGCGGTATCGGCCTTTTCACTCACGCATTCGACCCGGCTTAATTTCTCACCCAGCAGATGGCTAAGTTCGGCACGCAGCTGTTCCATATGAGATTACCCCCATTAAGACTACTGCTTTTATAATGAGCGTCCTGAAGGAAGATGTCACCCGGAAGAGATCAATTAGGGAAAAGAAAGGGGAATTAGCCAAGGAGAGGACATCCCCCCGACTGGAGGGATGCAGGCGGTATTAGCGCAACTCGGCGCGGACGCGCTCAAGATCTTCCGGCGTATCAACGCCCGTTCCAGGCACTTCGCTGGCAACGGCAACGTGAATTTTTTCGCCATACCAGAGCACGCGAAGCTGCTCCAGCATTTCGATATGCTCCAGCGGACTCGGCGCCCAGGTAACATACCGACGAATAAAGCCGGCGCGATAGCCGTAGATCCCGATATGGCGCAGGAAGGTATCACCAATGGTCTCTCTGGAGAGCGCAAAGCGATCGCGATCCCACGGAATCGTGGCGCGGGAGAAATAGAGCGCATAGCCTTCGGCATCCATGACCACCTTCACCGCATTCGGATTGAATGCCTCTTCAGCGTGGTGAATGGGCACCGCGAGCGTCGCCATACCAACCTGACGCTGAGCCAGGTTTTCTGCCACCTGACGGATAATCACCGCCGGGATCATCGGCTCGTCGCCCTGCACGTTAACGATGACCGTATCATCACTGAAACCACATTTCTCAACCACTTCCGCCAGACGCTCGGTGCCGGACTGGTGATCGGCGCGGGTCATGCATACCTCACCGCCTGCCGCCTCAACCGCACGGGCGACGTCAGGATGATCGGTTGCAACAATCACGCGATCGGCACCGGATTCACGCGCACGCTCAAGGACATGCACAATCATCGGCTTGCCGTTGATATCCACCAACGGCTTACCCGGCAGACGCGTTGAGGCATAACGCGCAGGAATAATGACAACAAAACTCATGGTTTGCTCTCTTCTGCCACCAGGGAACGAGCTTCATTTTCCAGCAGTACCGGAATGCCGTCACGCAGCGGGAAAGCCAGGCTGTCGAGCTTGCAAATCAGCTCCTGTTTGTCCTGGCTGTAGTAGAGTTTGCCGTTGCATACCGGGCAGGCAATAATTTCAAGTAAACGGTGATCCATAGTTCCTCCGTATGGGTAATCGCTAAAGCTTAACACATTCCCTTTTCAGGGAGTGCCTGTTTCCCAGCCACTTCGACAGGATGTAAACAGTCCGTCGGGTATCCGGCCCAACGTCACGTTCCGGGCACTTTGCCAGCGCGCGAATTCGCTAATGGCAAACGTTAACCCTTTTTCCAGGCTTGCCGTTACCCTGACGCCCTCTTCCAGATAAAGCGCAATGATTTCAAGCGTGCCGGTCTTGCGGTGCATTTTGGCGTCCATGCGCCCGACCAGTTGCCCCTTATGCAGCAGCGGGAGAACAAAGTAACCATACTGGCGCTTTGGGGCCGGGGTATAACATTCCAGCCGGTAGCTAAAATCGAACAGCTGCTCGGCGCGCTTTCTGTCCCAGATGACCGGGTCGAAAGGCGACAACACCGCACTGTGGGTTGCCTGAAGTTTCCCCTCCAGGGCCAGAGGCAGTAGCGGGAGGAGATCCGCATGCAGCCACATTTCGCCCAGCGTTTCCACCGTGACGGGGATGACGCGCTGTTCGCGTTGCCATATGTCCAGCAGCGGTTTCAGGGCGGGCTGGCGAAGGCGATAATAATCTGCCAGCCATTGCGTGCGGAAAATCCCCAGGCTGCGGGCGCTGTTCTCCAGCATGATGGCCTCGGCCGCCTCCCGGGTAAGCAGGTCACGCTCGTCGTCCCAGTGCGGCATCACGCGATGCGTCAGGTCGTAGACGCGCTGAAAATTACGCCGCTCAATCACCATGACTTTGCCAGAGGTGAACAGCCCTTCGAGATGACGTTTATGCGGCTTCCACTCCCACCAGCCGCTGGTGCCTTTGCGCGGGTGTTCAAAATCGGCGGAGCGTACGGGACCGTTTTCCTGGATATGCGCGATAAGCTGCTCAATTTCAGCCGCATGTTCCAGCATCCACGCCTGCCGGTATTTCCAGCCCATCTTTTCCGGGGCAAGCATACGGTGGCGAACCAGGGCAAAATCGCTGCGGGGCAGGAAGCAGGCTTCGTGCGCCCAGTACTCCATTAACTCCCCCTTGCTGAGCGCCTCATCCAGCCACTGCGAAGGATAATTTCCCAGGCGGCTAAACAGGACCAGGTAAGGGCTTCGCGCCACAATGTTAATGGTGTCGATTTGAAGTAGCGACATGCGCTGGACGGTAGAGAGAATATCGGCAGGCTGCGCGCGGCGGCGGGGCTTTTTGAGCAGCCCCTGCGCGGCAAGGTGTAAATGACGTGCGGCTGAAAGCGAGAGTTGCGGTAAAGACATGCGTTTTCCTGTCAGTCAAAGCGCCACCAGAACCGCGTAAGCGTTTATTTTACCAACGCAATCAGTTCCTTGAGCAAACGTTCCGGCTGCTCGCCGCTGAGTTCAGCGTCAACCGGCAGATACCACCAGTTTTCTTTCGCGAAGGCACGGCATTTCACCGCATCTTTTTCGGTCATGATCAGCGACTGCCCGGGGACGGTCAGGGCATCTACCTGCCCTTCCACCAGCGCCTGGTGGTCGGCCAGCGGAACGCGTTTTTCCAGCCGGGCACCACTCTGTTCCAGCGTCGCGAAGAAGCGCGGCGGATGACCAATACCCGCCATCGCCACCAGTGAAGGCAGCTCAGCAACCGCCCGGCGTTCCCCCGTCACCAGGTTGATCGCCAGACCCGGCTGCAGGTGCATCGGGATTTCTCCCGCGTTTGCCTCACCACCGTTCACAATCACCGCATCAACGGACTTAAGACGCGAAGCGCGTTCGCGCATGGGGCCGGCCGGCAGCCACCAGCCGTTACCGAAACGGCGAACGCCGTCGATGACCACAATTTCTTTATCACGCGCCAGGGCGTAGTGTTGCAGACCATCATCCGTAATGATGATTTGCACCGCGTGTTCGGCAAGCAGTGCCTGAACGGCGTCGCTGCGCACTGGAGAGACCGCAACCGGCGCGCCGGTACGCTGATATATCAGGACCGGTTCATCGCCCGCTTCGGCGGTTGTAGTTTCCGCCGTCAGCAGAAGAGGATACTGCGCCGCTTTACCGCCATAACCGCGCGATACTACCCCCGGGCGGATACCGCGTTTTTGCAATTGCTCCACCAGCCAGATCACCACCGGCGTTTTACCGTTGCCGCCCGCCGTAAGATTACCGACAACCACAACCGGAACCGGCGCGCGCCAGGCACGCTTCAGCCCCAGACGGTATAGCAGACGGATAGTGCCGCTCACCAGGCCATACAGCCAGGAGAGCGGCAAAAGCAGCAGCCACAGCGGGGATTCACCGGACCAGATGCGTGCAATCATTGTTGACCAAACTGCATCTTATGCAACTGGGCATAAACGCCGCGGTGTTCCAGTAGATCGGCATGGCTTCCGCGTTCAACAATGACGCCATCCTCAACCACGACGATTTCATCAGCCTGCTCGATAGTCGACAGACGGTGCGCAATCACCAGTGAGGTACGGTTCTTTTGCAGCTCATCCAGCGCGGACTGGATAGCGCGTTCAGATTCGGTATCCAGCGCGGACGTCGCTTCGTCCAGGATCAGAATTGGGCTATCGCGCAGCAGCGCACGCGCAATGGCGATACGCTGTCGCTGACCACCGGAGAGCAGTACCCCGTTCTCACCGATTATCGTATCCAGACCGTTATCCATCTTGTTGATAAAGTCCATTGCGTAGGCCATACGCGCGGCGTTCTCAATCTGCTCGCGGCTGTACTCATCCGTGCGTGCATACGCAATGTTGTTAGCCACAGTATCGTTGAACAGGTGCACGTTCTGGGAAACCAGCGCCACCTGGTTACGCAGCGACTGCAGGGTATACTCCCGCAGGTCATGACCGTCTAACAGGATCTCACCTTCGTTAATGTCGTAGAAACGGGTCATCAGGCTGGCAATAGTCGATTTACCCGAACCAGAACGGCCCACCAGCGCAACGGTTTTACCCGCCGGAATAGACAGGTTGATATTACGCAGGGCAGGCACTTCGCGGCCTGGATAGGTAAAGGTCACGTTGCGGAATTCAACGTCTCCGTTTGCACGCTCGATCACGCGCTTACCTTCATCTTTTTCCTGTTCGGAATCCAGAATGCTGAACAGCGTCTGACAGGCGGCCATCCCACGCTGGAACTGGGCGTTCACGTTGGTCAGTGATTTCAGCGGACGCATCAGGGCAATCATAGAGGAGAAGACCACGGTAATGGTACCCGCCGTCAGCGTCTCCATGACGCTCGGGAAGCTTGCGGCATACAGGACGAATGCCAGCGCCAGGGAGGCAATCAGCTGAATAATCGGGTCAGAGATGGAAGAGGCCGAAACCATTTTCATCCCCTGAAGACGCATTTTGTTGCTGACTTTATCAAAGCGTTTGGTTTCGACGTCCTGACCGCCAAAAATCAGAACTTCTTTATGCCCTTTCAGCATCTGTTCCGCGCTGGTCGTTACCTGCCCCATCGTGTTCTGCATAGTTTTACTGATATTGCGGAAGCGCTTTGAGACGACGCGGATGGCAACAGAAACTACCGGTGCCAGAACGATAAGGATGATCGACAGCTGCCAGCTGTAATAGAACATCATCGCGAACAGGCCGATGATTGACGCGCCTTCACGCACAACGGTAATGAGTGCGCTTGAGGACGAGGAGGCAACCTGCTCGGAGTCGTAGGTAATACGGGACAGCAGCGTCCCGGTAGACTGCTTGTCAAAGAACGAGACCGGCATGCCCATCATGTGACTGAACAGACGACGGCGCATGGTCATAACCACTTTCCCTGATACCCAGGAAATACAGTAGCTGGAGATATAGCTGGTGATGCCGCGTAAGATCATCAGTCCGATAACCACCAGAGGCATCCAAAGCAACACTGAGCGATCCGTTTTACCAAAACCGTCGTCCAGTAACGGTTTGAGAAGCGATAGCATAAAAGTATCGCTGGCTGCGTTGAGGATTAACGCTACTCCCGCCACGATCAGGCCTGTTTTAAAGGGCGCAATCATCGGCCAGAGTCGGCGGAAGGTTTGCCACGTGGAGAGATCTTTGTCGTTATGCATTCAAAAAACCAGCATTCGTTGAAATAGCCGCATATTCTACCCGTTATCGACGGGCGCGCCAAACCACTGATGATACCAAACGGGTAAAAATTGCTCTCGCAAGCGCCGGATTTGCCAGTGATGTTGCAAGAATGTCACCGATATTTGTCCAGAATGAGGGGTATCGTGCCAGATATACCCCTCTTTTCGATAACGTCGGACAATTTTTGCCGACGGGAATCGCCATGCGTTATACCGGGCCGCTGAATCCAGGGCGATCTGACCTTCTACCCGCTGTACCAGCGGCAATGAAGACGAGGTATTGCTGCCATGATGGGGCACCTGTATGAGCGTGGACGTCAGGTAACGCCAGTAATGGCTAAGCATAGCCTGTTCCGCTTGCGCTTCAATGTCCCCTGTTAGCAGAACACTCTGCTCACCGTCGTCCACCTTTACCACGCAGGAACGGTTGTTTCCCTGAGCCGGATAACTTTCAGGGGGCCAGTGGACGGTGAAGGTGAGTCCCTGCCATCGCCATCTCTGCCCGCGAAAACAGGGGCGATGTCCCGCCTGGCGCAAGGGGCTTCTTACCCACACTTCTGGCCACGCTTTTTGCAACGATGCGAGACCTCCCGCATGGTCGAGGTGTTCATGGCTGAGAATAACGCCTTCCGGGCGCAGGTTATGCCAGCGAAGCCACGGAATAATTAGCCGCTGCGCGCTATCCCCGCCCGGCCAGGCGAGCCCGGTATCATAGAGAATGGCTTTCCCCTGCCGTTCAATGACCATCGCCAGCCCCTGCCCTACATCCAGCATATGCAGCGTCCAGCTCTCGCTTTTTGCCGTTCGCCAGAGAGGGAATGTGAGTAAGACACTTCCAGCCAGGCAAACGGCAGGAAGAGTTTTCCAGGCACGAAAGCGCCAGACAATGATGATAAACCAGGGCAGTAACGTCATGTACTGCCAGCGTTGATCGACACTCTGCCAGCCATCAGGCAGACGCATGAGGAGCCAGAACAACCCTGCAAGTGACTTATCGGCTGCGAACCAGACAACGCTTTCCAGTGCCGCCAGCGGTAGGAGGTGAAGCAGCATGCCAAGCAGGATCAGCGGCACGGAGACAAACGTCACCAGAGGAACGGCAAAGAGATTCGCAACCAGGGAAGAGATGCTGAAGCCATGGAAAATCAGGACCTGAAACGGCATAAGCAGCATCAGCATGCCAACCTGCAGATAGAGCAGGTTCAGTAGCGGCCGTATACGTCGTGCCCGCTGCCAGTCAGGAAGAGGTAACCACTGAAACCAGAAAATCAGCGCGGCGACGGCAAATGCGGACAGGGCCAGACTCTGCGAAAGTACGGCTAAGGGATCGCTTATCAGGATCGCCGCGATACAGCAGACCCATACCTGCCAGGGAGACCATTGACGGGCAGCGATCCGCAACATTGCAAGCACAGCAAGCGCGATGACCGTTCGTAGCACAGGAGGTTGCAGACCGGTAAGCCAGGCGTAGAAAGCGGCAAAGCATAATCCGGCCAGGAGAGGCATTTGCCAGTGGACCCGGTGGCTGGGTAATAAAAACTGGAACCCACGTGCGAGTAACCAGACAATGGATGCCGCCAGCGCGATATGCAGACCCGAAATCGCCATCAAATGCAGCGTCCCGGTTTCACGCATCAGGTCTTTTATTTCCCTGGGCACATCCAGACGTTCCCCCATTCCCAGTCCGAGGATAACCGCCCCCCAGCGGTAAGCAGAAAGTCGGTTTTGCAGTGACATCAGATATTGCGCTCGCAGGCTGCAGCGCCCATCGACGAGTTCAGCACGAGTGAAACGCCCGCTCAGCGTTTGATGTCGGGCAAAAGCGCTGCGCTGAGAATCATATCCGCCGTCGTTCAGTTCGCCGTGGGCAGGCCTGAGCCTGAGCGTCATGCTCCAGCGCTGACCGGCACACATTTTCTGTGGCAAATAACTGCCATACAGCGTTACGCCGGTGGAGGCCCACCATCGCTTGCCATCAACGCTGAGAATGTTTCCCTGATGCAGCGTTGCGCCATCTGTGGCGGTGATCTCTACCTCAGCCTGCACAGCACCCGTGGTTAAATGTTGCATCGGCCAGACGCTCTCCTGCGCGGCAAGCATACCCCATACACAAAATAACAAGCCGATCCCGACGTACTTCAGTCGTACGTTTCGCCATGCGGCCAGCGCTATCCCGCCAATAATCATTATCCACACGGTATGACGTGATGGCAGTTCAGGTAACCAGAGTAACGGGGCTATCGCCAGAATGGCGCAGACTCCAAGCGCGGGAATTCCCATTGCTACCTCCCTGTTTCAGAGGGGCAGTATGTAAGCAGGCAGAGTGAGTTGTCAGGTGAGAAGAATGTGTTTTACAGCACGCGCTGTGCTGTTTTTATCGGTTTGCAGAAAATGAAACGAAAAATGCGGGGCATCTTCAGAATGAAAGCGACAGAGACAAAAAAAGCACCCGCAGGTGCTTTTTTTCGAACCCAGTTTAACCGGCTGGCTAAACTCAGTTGCCGTAAATATTGGCGCGATCGCGCAGTTCTTTACCCGGCTTAAAGTGTGGAACGTACTTACCTTCCAGCTCGACTTTATCGCCAGTTTTCGGGTTACGCCCGGTACGTGGAGCACGATAGTGCAGAGAAAAACTACCGAAACCGCGGATTTCAATGCGCTCGCCCTGGGCAAGAGTGGAGGCCATATGCTCCAGCATCTCTTTTACGGCATCTTCCACTGCCTTGGCAGGGATATGCGGTTGCTGACTGGCAAGTCTTTCAATCAATTCTGACTTGGTCATGATTCCTCCGGTTCCTTTCAAACCAATTAGCTGAACAGCTCATTAAACAAGGGCGGCCGTAGCCGCCCTTTGTTATTGATTACAGGACGAATCCTGCAATCTGTCAAGTTTGCTCCTCATCCTTCGCGCTGTAAATGCGTTACAGCGCAAATGATGCTGAGAACCTGATATTACTCGCCTTTAGCTGCTTTGAAAGCTTCAGCCATTGCGTTGTTAGAGAAGTTTGCATCTTCCTGTTTGTTAACAGTTGCGATTGCATCTTTCTCATCAGCTTCGTCTTTAGCACGAACAGACAGGCTGATTGCACGGTTCTTACGGTCAACACCGGTGAACTTAGCTTCAACGTCGTCGCCTACGTTCAGAACCAGAGTGGCATCTTCAACGCGGTCACGGGAAGCTTCAGAAGCGCGCAGGTAACCTTCAACGCCGTCAGCCAGTTCTACGGTTGCGCCTTTAGCGTCAACTGCAGTCACTTTACCGTTTACGATTGCGCCTTTCTTGTTCAGTGCAACCCAGTTGTTGAACGGATCTTCTGCGAGCTGTTTAACGCCCAGGGAGATACGCTCACGCTCTGCGTCAACCTGCAGAACAACTGCTGCGATTTCGTCGCCTTTTTTGTATTCACGAACTGCTTCTTCGCCTGCAACGTTCCAGGAGATGTCAGACAGGTGAACCAGGCCATCGATGCCGCCGTCCAGGCCGATGAAGATACCGAAGTCAGTGATAGACTTGATTTTACCTTCAACACGGTCGCCCTTGTTGTGGGTTTCCGCGAACTGCTGCCATGGGTTGTTTTTGCACTGTTTCAGGCCCAGGGAGATACGACGACGTTCTTCGTCGATATCCAGAACCATCACTTCCACTACATCACCAACGTTAACAACTTTGGATGGGTGGATGTTTTTGTTGGTCCAGTCCATTTCGGAAACGTGCACCAGACCTTCAACGCCTTCTTCGATTTCAACGAAGCAGCCGTAGTCAGTCAGGTTGGTTACGCGACCAGTCAGTTTAGTACCTTCTGGGTAACGCTTAGCGATAGCTACCCATGGATCTTCGCCCAGCTGTTTCAGGCCGAGGGATACACGAGTACGCTCGCGGTCGAACTTCAGCACTTTAACAGTGATTTCGTCGCCCACGTTCACGATTTCGCTTGGGTGCTTAACGCGTTTCCACGCCATGTCGGTGATGTGCAGCAGGCCATCAACGCCGCCCAGGTCAACGAATGCGCCGTAGTCAGTGAGGTTCTTAACGATACCTTTGACTTCCATGCCTTCCTGCAGGTTTTCCAGCAGCTGATCGCGTTCTGCGCTGTTTTCGGATTCGATAACGGCACGACGGGATACAACAACGTTGTTACGCTTCTGGTCCAGCTTGATTACTTTGAACTCAAGCTCTTTGCCTTCCAGGTGCAGAGTGTCACGAACTGGACGAACGTCTACCAGAGAACCTGGCAGGAACGCACGAATACCATTCAGCTCAACAGTGAAGCCACCTTTAACTTTGCCGTTGATAACACCGACCACAGTTTCAGCTTCTTCGTAAGCTTTTTCCAGCGTGATCCATGCTTCGTGACGTTTAGCTTTCTCACGAGAAAGCAGGGTTTCACCGAAGCCGTCTTCTACTGCGTCCAGAGCAACGTCAACTTCGTCACCTACCTGGATTTCCAGCTCGCCCTGGGCGTTTTTGAACTGCTCTGCCGGAATGGCGGACTCAGATTTCAGACCGGCGTCAACCAGTACTACGTCTTTGTCGATAGCAACAACAACACCGCGAACGATGGAACCCGGGCGGGTTTCGATTGTTTTTAAGGATTCTTCAAACAGTTGAGCAAAAGATTCAGTCATGTTTAATCTTCAGGTTAATATTAACGTCCACCTGGCTCCGTGCCGGATGGGGTTGTTTCACATACCCGCCGTCAATCCATTGCAGCGGGGGTACTACTAAATCGGTCGCGATTACGCGAGTGCCAGTTTTTGGCGCGCATATTGTAGCGCTTTTTCAATCACTTGCTCAATAGTTAAACTGGTTGAATCCAGAACTAATGCATCTTCTGCAGGAACAAGTGGGGCGACGGCGCGGTTACGATCGCGGTCATCGCGCTCTTTTATCTCGGATAAAAGGCGATCAAAGTTAACACTAAACCCCTTTTCCTGCAACTGAAGCATGCGGCGTTGAGCACGTTCTTCCGAAGAGGCGTCAAGGAAAATTTTCACAGGTGCATCAGGGAAGACCACGGTTCCCATATCGCGTCCGTCAGCGATCAGACCCGGAGCTTCACGGAACGCGCGCTGACGACGCAACAGCGCCTCACGAACGCGCGGGAAGGCCGCAACCTGGGAGGCCGCATTCGCCACTTCCTGAGTACGGATTTCGCCGCTCACGTCTTCCCCTTCAAGGATGACTTCCAGGTTGCCATCAGTCGACACGAAACGCACATCCAGATGCGCAGCCAGCGGAACCAGCGCCTCTTCAGACGCGACATCCACGTGGTGATGCAGCGCGGCCAGCGCCAGCACGCGATAGATTGCTCCCGAATCTAAAAGATGCCATTGCAATGCTTCCGCCATCGCTTTGCACAGAGTACCTTTCCCTGCGCCACTCGGCCCATCAATGGTGATTACCGGGGCAACTGCCGTCATCTTTTTCTCCTTAAATAAGGCATACCGTTTACATGAACGCCGCGCATTATACGCGCCAACGTGCGCAACTGTTACCTTTGCGTGCAAATTACGGAATGATTGAAGCAGAGTGTAGAAGAAATGAGCGGAGGTGTTCGTAATGAAGCGTAAGCAAATGCCGCATCGGGCGATGCGGCAAGGCGTTATCAGGCCAGCGTGCTAATGCGTGCCAGCTGTTCGAAGTAGTCCGGGAAGGTTTTCGCGGTACATTTCGGATCAAGAATAGTGACAGGCGTGTCTGACAGCGCCACCAGCGAGAAGCACATCGCCATACGGTGATCGTTGTAGGTGCCGATTTCCGCAAACTGCAGTTTTGCCGGAGGGGTCACGCGAATGTAGTCTTCGCCCTCTTCCACCTCGGCACCGACTTTACGCAGCTCTGTCGCCATCGCGAACAGGCGGTCCGTCTCTTTTACGCGCCAGTTGTAGATGTTACGCAGCGTGGTGGTGCCTTTGGCAAACAGCGCCGCCGTGGCAATGGTCATCGCCGCATCCGGGATATGGTTCATATCCATGTCGATGGCGTTCAGCTCGCCGTGGGTACAGGAGATGAAATCATCGCCCCAGGTGACATTGGCGCCCATTTTTTCCAGCACGTCCGCAAAACGGATGTCGCCCTGCACGCTGTTACGGCCAATACCGGTCACTTTTACCGTGCCGCCTTTAATCGCCCCCGCGGCCAGGAAGTAGGACGCGGATGACGCATCCCCTTCAACCAGGTAGTTACCCGGAGACTGGTACTGCTGCGCCCCGCGCACCACGAAGCGCTGATAAGCCTGGTTTTCCACCTCAACACCAAAGGTTTTCATCAGGTGCAGCGTGATATCAATGTACGGTTTGGAGACCAGTTCACCTTTAATCGTGATAACCGTATCCTGCGGTGCCAGCGGCGCGGTCATCAGCAGTGCCGTCAGGAACTGGCTGGAGACGCTGCCGTCAACCTCGACGTGACCGCCGGTAAAACCGCCGCGCAGACGCAGTGGCGGATAATTTTCCTGCTCCAGATACTCAACCTGCGCGCCACCCTGACGCAGGGCATCCACCAGGTGACCAATCGGACGCTCTTTCATGCGCGGCTCGCCGGTCAGCACAATGTTGTTGCTTCCCAGGCACAGGGCCGCCGCCAGCGGGCGCATCGCGGTTCCCGCGTTGCCCAGAAACAGCTCAAGCTCTTCGCCCGAGCGCAGCGCGCCGCCATTGCCGGTCACTTCGCAGCGGGTACGATCGTCGGAGAGAGTGTAATGAACGCCCAACGCTTTCAGCGCATTGAGCATATGGCGCACGTCATCGCTGTCCAGCAGGTTTGTAAGGACGGTGGTGCCGTTTGCCAGAGCTGCCAGCAGCAGAGCGCGGTTCGAGACACTTTTTGAACCAGGCAGATTAATGGTGCCATCTACCCGCGCGATAGGTTGTAACGTCAGGGATTCCATGAAAACTAAACTCTCAACTCAACATAATAAAAACCCCGCAGGGACGCCGCGGGGGTGAAAAACAGCAAATTAACCGTGACGACGTTCGAAGTCGATCATGAAATCCGTCAGGGCTTTAACGCCTTCCAGCGGCATCGCGTTATAGATGGAGGCACGCATGCCGCCAACGACACGGTGACCTTTGAGCGCATGCAGGCCTGCCGCGAAGGACTCTTCCAGGAACACTTTGTCCAGGTTGCTGTCCGCCAGCTGGAACGGTACGTTCATGCGGGAACGGTTAGCGTTCGCCACATCGTTGCGGTAGAAATCACTCTTGTCGATCACGCCATACAGCAGTTCGGCTTTCTGCTGATTCACCTTGTCCATCTGCGCCACGCCGCCGTTTTGCTTCAGCCATTTGAAGACCAGGCCGGAGAGATACCAGGCAAACGTTGGTGGAGTGTTGAACATAGAATCGTTATCGTTCAGCACGGTGTAATCGAGAATCGACGGGCAGGATTTATGCGCTTTACCCAGCAGGTCTTCACGCACAACGACGATAGTCAAACCGGCCGGACCGATATTTTTCTGCGCGCCCGCATAGATAACGCCGTAGCGGCTGACATCAATTGGCGCAGACAGAATGGTGGAGGAGAAGTCGGCGGCAACCACGACATCGCTGCCGAAGTTTGGCGTCTCGTCGATGGCAATCCCGTCAATGGTTTCGTTCGGGCAGTAGTGCAGATACGCTGCGTTATCAGAAAGCTGCCACTCGCTCATTGGCTTCACGGCGCGCAGACCGTCAACGGTCACTTTGGCGTCGATAACATTCGGCGTGCAGTATTTATGCGCTTCTTTAATGGCACTTGCCGCCCAGTAACCCGCGTCAACGTAGTCAGCCGTCGTTTTGTCACCGAGGATATTCAGCGGAATACCTGCAAACTGGCCGCGTCCACCGCCGTGACAGAACAATACTTTGTAGTTCGAGGGAATATTCAGCAGATCGCGAAAATCCTTTTCTGCCTCTTCCGCCACCTGAATAAACTCTTTACCCCGGTGGCTGATTTCCATCACCGACGTACCGAGACCGTTCCAGTCACAAAGTTCCTGTTGAGCCTGTTTAAGCACGTCTGCCGGTAACATCGCCGGACCTGAACTGAAATTAAAGACTTGAGCCATTTCCCCTCACCACGCTAAAAGCCATAAGTTATAACTGTGGATATCGGTTTTATCATTCAGTGACACGCGCCGCAATGTCTAAAACTTATGACCCTTAAAATGTGCCCCGCGTCACACAAAACAATCTGCCGTCGCGCTAAGACAAAACCGACAAAATGGCTGTCAGGTGACACGTTTGGCCCGGCTAACCTTCGTCCATTCCGGATTTGCACAGCGAGGGCATAATTGACGATCCCCCGGCTGCATCGCAACAACATGGCTACATCTTACGCAAGCATACTCGCCTGATTCAGGTACCGTTCTGAACCGCTCGATCAGCATATCCGGCAGGATACACAGTCCCGGCTTCACCTCGTCGTCAGAATAGTAGTAGACGCTGATCTGCCCGTTGGTTTCCATGATCGCCAGCCGCACCTGCCCAAGCTGTTCAACGCTATTCAGGCGTAGCTCCATAAAGAACTCAAACTCGGTCATATTGGCGCTTTGTACATTTTCCCAGGCCAGCTGTCCGTCCTCAACGATAACGACCGGCTTCCCTTCAAGCAGATCTTCCAGCTTTTCGCTTTTCGACATCAGCCACATGACAAGACGGTAAAGTAGCGCCAGTGAGACAAAAACGATAAACACCGGCACCATCGGCACATCATCATAAAAGGCGACGTCTCCCGCCGCTGACCCTAGCGTCAGGATGATCAACACCTCAAAGAGCGACATCTGCCGTACGCCACGACGGCCAGTGATTTTAAGAAACAGAAAGACGAGCACGAAGGTATACAGGCTGCGCAGCGCCACTTCGCCCAGAAATTCAGGAGGAACTTTATCAAACGCCATCCGCTGGAGATCAAATGCTTTCATTTTTCTATGCCTTAACAGTCAGTTACTGCCACTAAGCATAGCCCAGCCATTTATTTTCGCCGAAGATAGCACCCGTCACGCAAAACCCGTATCATTGCGCGCTTTACGTACGATAAAAGTGAACGCCATGACTCAAACGTTTATCCCCGGCAAAGATGCCGCTCTGGAAGATTCCATCGCTCGCTTCCAGCAGAAACTGACCGACCTGGGTTTTAACATCGAAGAAGCCTCCTGGCTCAATCCGGTGCCTCATGTCTGGTCCGTGCATATTCGCGATAAAGACTGTGCCCTGTGCTTTACCAACGGTAAAGGCGCGACAAAAAAAGCGGCACTGGCCTCTGCGCTGGGTGAGTATTTTGAGCGTCTGTCCACTAACTATTTCTTCGCTGACTTCTGGCTGGGTGAAACCATCGCTAACGGCCCGTTCGTTCACTATCCAAATGAAAAATGGTTCCCGCTGACCGAAGATGACGAACTGCCGGAAGGTATTCTCGACGCGCGTCTGCGTACCTTCTACGATCCAGACAGCGAACTGACTGCCAGCATGCTGATCGATCTGCAGTCCGGTAACGACGATCGCGGTATTTGCGCCCTGCCGTTTACCCGTCAGTCTGATGAGCAGACCGTTTATATTCCGATGAACATCGTCGGCAACCTGTATGTGTCCAACGGTATGTCCGCGGGTAACACCCGTAATGAAGCGCGCGTGCAAGGTCTGTCTGAGGTCTTCGAACGTCACATCAAAAACCGCATCATCGCTGAATCCATCAGCCTGCCTGAAATTCCGGCCGACGTGCTGGCGCGCTACCCGGGCGTAGTGGAGTCCATCGCTAAGCTCGAAGCAGAAGGTTTTCCAATCTTTGCCTATGACGGCTCGCTGGGCGGTAAGTACCCGGTTATCTGCGTTGTGCTGTTTAACCCAACGAACGGTACCTGTTTCGCCTCCTTCGGCGCGCATCCTGACTTCGGCGTGGCGCTGGAGCGTACCGTTACCGAGTTGCTTCAGGGCCGCAGCCTGAAAGATCTCGACGTGTTCACCCCGCCAACGTTTGACGACGAAGAAGTGGCCGAGCATACCAACCTCGAAACCCACTTCATCGACTCCAGCGGTTTAATTTCCTGGGATATGTTTAAGCAGGACGCGGACTATCCGTTCGTGGACTGGAGCTTTGCCGGTACCACGGAAGAAGAGTTCGCCACGCTGATGGCGATCTTCAACGCGGAAGATCAGGAAGTTTACATTGCCGACTACGAACATCTTGGCGTCTACGCGTGCCGCATTATTGTTCCGGGCATGTCCGACATCTACCCTGCTGAAGATCTGTGGATGGCGAATAACAGCATGGGCGCGCACCTGCGCGAAACGCTGCTGGCTCTGCCGGGCAGCGAATGGGAGAAAGAAGATTATCTGAACCTGATCGCCCAACTGGACGAAGAAGGCCACGATGACTTCACCCGCGTACGCGAACTGCTGGGTCTGGCGACCGGTAAAGACAACGGCTGGTATACCTTGCGTATCGGTGAGCTGAAAGCGATGCTGGCCCTGGCGGGTGGCGATTTGGATCAAGCCCTGGCCTGGACCGAATGGACCATGGAATTCAACCAGTCGGTCTTCTCTGCCGAGCGCACCAATTATTACCGCTGCCTGCAAACCCTGTTGCTGCTGGCACAGGAAGACGATCGCGAGCCGCTGCAATACCTGAATGCTTTCGTGCGCATGTACGGTGCTGAGGCCGTAGAAGCAGCCAGCGCAGCCCTGAGTGGCGAAGCGCCATTCTATGGCCTGCAGGCTGTTGATAGCGATCTGAAAGCCTTCCCGGCGCATCAGTCGCTGTTGAAGGCCTATGAAAAGCTGCAGAAAGCAAAAGCCGCTTACTGGTCAAAATAAGCGCACATAACATTAGCAGCAGTAGGCGTATTCAATCGTCTGGGCTATATTACGGGGCAATTTCATTGCCCCGTTTTTTATTTTCTTCGGCAATGACTGTTGATTGTAATAATAAAGTTAAACATGGGTAAATATAATAATATTTACCTGGGCTTTACTGTTACTTTTTATGGTAAATACTCCATATTAATTAACTGTTTCAGGGGTGGCTGAACGAAAAAATTCAACTCTTTTCATAACTTTTAAAATTTATTTTTATACGGATAATCAAATACTTACTCCGCATTTGTTGTAAAACCATACACATTGCGGGCCTATAAGCCAGGCGAGATATGATCTATATCAATTTCTCTTCTATAATGCTTTGTTAGTATCTCGTCGCCGACTTAATAAAGAGAGAGTTAGTGTGAAAGCTGACAACCCTTTTGATCTTTTACTCCCCGCTGCGATGGCCAAAGTTGCCGAAGAAGCGGGTGTCTATAAAGCAACGAAACACCCGATGAAGACGTTCTATCTGGCGATCACGGCTGGTGTGTTCATCTCTATCGCTTTCGTCTTCTACATCACCGCCACCACCGGTACTGCCGGAATGCCTTTCGGCATGGCCAAACTGATTGGCGGCATTTGCTTCTCACTGGGTCTGATTCTCTGCGTCATCTGCGGCGCCGACCTCTTCACCTCAACGGTGCTGATTGTCGTGGCAAAGGCCAGCGGAAGAATTACCTGGGGTCAGCTGGCACGTAACTGGCTCAACGTCTACGTGGGTAACCTGGTTGGCTGTCTGCTCTTTGTTTTGTTGATGTGGCTTTCTGGCGAGTACATGACCGCCAACGGTGGCTGGGGCCTTAATGTCCTGCAAACCGCCGACCACAAAATGCACCACACATTTATCGAAGCCGTTGCTCTCGGCATCCTCGCTAACCTGATGGTCTGCCTGGCTGTATGGATGAGCTATTCGGGTCGTAGCCTGATGGACAAAGCCTTAATTATGGTTCTGCCGGTTGCGATGTTTGTTGCCAGCGGCTTTGAGCACAGTATCGCGAATATGTTCATGATCCCCATGGGCATTGTCATCCGCGACTTTGCGAGCCCGGAGTTCTGGACCGCAGTTGGTTCATCCCCGGAAAATTTCTCTCACCTGACTATTATGAATTTCATTACTGATAACCTGATCCCTGTCACTATCGGGAACATTATCGGTGGGGGTCTGTTAGTTGGGTTGACATACTGGGTCATTTACCTGCGTGGCGACGATCATCATTGATGGTTTTCTCAGGCAGTAAATAAAAAATCCACTTAAGAAGGTAGGTGTTACATGTCCGAGCTTAATGAAAAGTTAGCCACAGCCTGGGAAGGTTTTGCGAAAGGTGACTGGCAGAATGAAGTAAACGTACGTGACTTCATTCAGAAAAACTATACCCCGTATGAAGGTGACGAATCCTTCCTGGCTGGCGCAACTGACGCGACCACCAGGCTGTGGGACAGCGTAATGGAAGGCGTTAAACTGGAAAACCGCACTCACGCGCCAGTTGATTTTGACACCTCCGTTGCTTCCACCATCACTTCTCACGATGCTGGCTACATCAACAAAGCCCTTGAGAAAATCGTTGGTCTGCAGACTGAAGCACCACTGAAACGCGCAATCATCCCGTTTGGTGGTATTAAAATGGTTGAAGGTTCCTGCAAAGCGTATAACCGCGAGCTGGACCCAATGCTGAAAAAAATCTTCACCGAATACCGCAAAACCCACAACCAGGGTGTATTCGATGTTTACACCAAAGACATTCTGAACTGCCGTAAATCTGGCGTTCTGACGGGTCTGCCAGATGCGTATGGCCGTGGCCGTATCATCGGTGACTACCGTCGCGTTGCGCTGTACGGTATCGACTTCCTGCTGAAAGACAAATACGCACAGTTCGTCTCCCTGCAGTCTGACCTGGAAAACGGCGTAAACCTGGAAGCGACTATCCGTCTGCGTGAAGAAATCGCTGAACAGCACCGCGCACTGGGTCAGATCAAAGAGATGGCTGCGAAATATGGCTGCGATATCTCTGGTCCTGCGACTAACGCTCAGGAAGCTATCCAGTGGACCTACTTCGGCTACCTGGCCGCGGTTAAGTCTCAGAACGGTGCAGCAATGTCCTTCGGTCGCGTATCCACCTTCCTGGATGCGTACATCGAACGCGACATCAAAGCAGGCAAAATCACCGAGCAAGACGCTCAGGAAATGATTGACCACCTGGTCATGAAACTGCGTATGGTTCGCTTCCTGCGTACCCCTGAATACGATGAGCTGTTCTCTGGTGACCCAATCTGGGCAACAGAATCTATCGGTGGTATGGGCGTTGACGGCCGTACTCTGGTAACCAAAAACAGCTTCCGCTTCCTGAACACCCTGTACACTATGGGTCCTTCTCCGGAGCCGAACATCACCGTTCTGTGGTCTGAAAAACTGCCTCTGAACTTCAAGAAATTCGCCGCTAAAGTGTCCATCGATACCTCTTCTCTGCAGTACGAGAACGATGACCTGATGCGTCCGGACTTCAACAACGACGATTACGCTATCGCTTGCTGCGTAAGCCCAATGGTTGTTGGTAAACAAATGCAGTTCTTCGGTGCGCGTGCAAACCTGGCGAAAACCATGCTGTACGCAATCAACGGCGGCGTTGATGAAAAACTGAAAATCCAGGTTGGTCCGAAATCTGAACCAATCAAAGGCGACCTGCTGAACTTCGACGAAGTGATGGATCGTATGGATCACTTCATGGACTGGCTGGCTAAACAGTACGTCACTGCGCTGAACGTTATCCACTACATGCACGACAAGTACAGCTACGAAGCCTCTCTGATGGCGCTGCACGACCGTGATGTTATCCGCACCATGGCGTGTGGTATCGCTGGTCTGTCCGTTGCTGCTGACTCCCTGTCTGCAATCAAATATGCGAAAGTTAAACCAATCCGTGACGAAGACGGCCTGGCTGTAGACTTCGAAATCGAAGGCGAATATCCGCAGTTTGGTAACAACGACTCTCGCGTTGATGACATGGCGGTTGACCTGGTAGAACGTTTCATGAAGAAAATTCAGAAACTGACTACTTACCGTAACGCTATCCCGACTCAGTCTGTTCTGACCATCACCTCTAACGTTGTGTATGGTAAGAAAACCGGTAACACCCCAGACGGTCGTCGTGCTGGCGCGCCATTTGGCCCAGGTGCTAACCCAATGCACGGTCGTGACCAGAAAGGTGCAGTTGCCTCTCTGACCTCCGTTGCTAAACTGCCGTTTGCTTACGCGAAAGATGGTATCTCTTATACCTTCTCTATCGTGCCAAACGCGCTGGGTAAAGACGACGAAGTGCGTAAAACTAACCTCGCGGGTCTGATGGATGGTTACTTCCACCACGAAGCGTCTATCGAAGGTGGTCAGCACCTGAACGTGAACGTAATGAACCGTGAAATGCTGCTCGACGCGATGGAACACCCTGAGAAATACCCTCAGCTGACCATCCGCGTATCTGGTTACGCAGTACGTTTTAACTCCCTGACTAAAGAACAGCAGCAGGACGTTATCACCCGTACTTTCACTCAGTCCATCTAACTGGAATTGACTGAAATCACGCGTTAAAAAGCGTACAATAAAGGCTCCACGTCAGTGGGGCCTTTTTAGCACCCTCTCCACCTCAGTCTCTTTTGTCCGCTATCTATACTTAATGGATAACAGCCAAAACAGATTTCAACACAGCCAGCTTTGAGCTGTGCATACTCAGGCCCCGGACGGGCCGATGCTGGAGATATCACCGCAATGTCAATTATTGGTCGCATTCACTCCTTTGAATCCTGTGGCACCGTCGATGGCCCGGGTATCCGCTTTATCACCTTTTTCCAGGGCTGCCTGATGCGCTGCCTGTACTGCCATAACCGTGATACCTGGGATACGCACGGCGGTAAAGAAGTGACCGTTGAAGAATTGATGAAAGAGGTGGTGACCTACCGCCACTTTATGAACGCGTCCGGCGGCGGTGTCACCGCATCCGGCGGTGAAGCCATTCTGCAGGCTGAATTCGTACGTGACTGGTTCCGTGCCTGCCGCAAAGAAGGCATTCATACCTGTCTCGACACTAACGGCTTTGTACGCCGCTACGATCCGGTTATCGACGAACTGCTTGAAGTGACCGATCTGGTCATGCTCGATCTCAAACAGATGAACGATGAGATTCACCAGAACCTCGTTGGTGTCTCTAACCACCGCACGCTGGAATTTGCTAAATACATTGCCGACAAAGGCATCAAAACCTGGATCCGCTACGTGGTGGTGCCTGGCTGGTCAGATGACGACGACTCCGCGCACCGCCTCGGGGAATTTACCCGCGACATGGGCAACGTCGAGAAAATCGAGCTTCTGCCCTATCACGAGCTGGGTAAACATAAATGGGTGGCAATGGGCGAAGAGTACAAACTCGATGGCGTGAAGCCGCCGAAGAAAGAGACCATGGAACGCGTCAAAGGTATTCTTGAACAATACGGCCACAAGGTAATGTATTAAAGAAAAGACCCGGTGAAAACCGGGCCTTTTTATATTCTATTTAAAGACGCCGTTAATAACGGACGTCACAATCGCAGTACTCAGCGCAATTAAGACCAGGTCGTCTCCGACCACACGCCATTCATAGCCCGGGTAGGAAGGAAGCTGGCCAAGCATAGAAGCTGGTACGGTTTTCTTCGCAATGCCCGGAGGCAACGGTTTACCGCGCGCCAGGTTTTTCGCGATACCCGGAGGCAGAGAATCATAACCCGTTAAGCCATAATTCAGCGCCAGATGGCGGGCATGATCGAAGCTCACGCGTGCGTCGACATCGTTACCGACGTCTTTACTGTTTTTAAAACTCTTATCCGATTTTCCAGGGTTATCCTGGCCGTTATTTTGCTTATTACCATGGTTACCAGAATTCCCGTTACCATGATTACCGCCATTACCTTGCCCGCCACCGTTTCCGTGACCACCGCCATTCCCGTTTCCAGGATTAGCCATGACCGGAGCCGTTGCAAACGTTAAAGACAACACTACGGCAAGTGCGGTAGTGGAAAAACGACGAATAGACATGATTGCTGCCTTATGGTGGTAGGACTCACATGAATTATCGCCTGGCGCAATAAACAAACAATAAGTAAAACTCTTAGTTGTGACAGGGACAAAAAAGCCTGTCATCGACAGGCTTTTAAGTAATCAGGCATGAGCCACAGGCGTTGGATGTTCGCCCGCTTTGCGCAGCAGCATTAAGAGATAAATAAACGACACGCTGGCGATCATGATAAACAATAAATTATCGGAATAATTCTGCATCAGCATTGCGGTAAACGTCGGCCCTAATAAACTGCCGATGGTATAGCTCAGCAACAGCGCCTGGTTCATTGCCACAAGCTGGTGATGTTCAACTTTCTCACAGGCCCAGGCCATCGCGACCGGATAGAGCGTAAAGCCGGCGGCACCGAGAATAAACAGAGCGGGTGCCATTGCGGCGTTGCTGAGCATCGCAAGACAACCCATGATGACCACGAATACCTGAACGCGCAGCACCAGCAGACGTCCGAAACGGTCCGCCAGACGGCCAATCGGCCACTGCCCGACGATCCCGGCGCTGACCATCACCGCCATCCAGAAACCAATTCCGGAATCGCTTACGCCCTGATGATTAAGATAAAGTGGCATCAGGCCATACAGCGAGCCCAGCACAATCCCGGAAATAATGCAGCCGTTAACCCCAAGACGCGCGTGGCGCAGTCTCAGCATCGGCCAGACATGGGTGGCTTCCTGATGCTCGCTGGACTGATTAACAATGCGTGTAAAGAGCAGCGGCAGGATCGCGGCCAGTACCATCCCCGTCACCCACGGCAGAACGCTCATCAGATCGGTTGGCAGCTTGCTGATCATCAGTTGCCCCAGCACGGTGCCGACGTAGTAAACCATCATATAGGCAGCCAGCAGGCGTCCGCGGTTGCGGGAGGTGCCGCTGCACATCAGCGCACTTTCAACCACCACCCAAATCATCGCGCAGCCTACGCCAGCGATAAAGCGCCATGCCATCCAGCTCCAGAAGCCGACCATCAGGCCCAGCCCGGCACACCCGGCGGCGAAAATCAGCGAAGCCAGATAATAGCTGCGATTAAAGCCAAAGCGCTTGATCAGGCTCCCGGTCACCAGCGTACCCAGCAGGTTCCCGGTAAAAAAGGACGAGCTGACCATACCCACCTGCCAGGTCGGTAAGTTTTCATGGGCGAGCCACAGCGGGACGAGCGTATTTAACACTGCGATCGCCAGGGTCAACAGAAGCAGGCCACAGAGCAACAAAAGCACTGGCCGGGTATAGGTGGTCATGGATTAAAAACCGTGAGGAAGTTCAGATTTCGTGCGCATCATGCCACTGGCAAAAACAAAGTCAATCCACTGATTTAGCCGCCTCGCACAATATGTTCCCTGTCGATTTAAAAAACTTATCCTGCTAATGCCACGCTTGCTATAGATATTAATTATGTATCTGTTTTTATTTATTAATGGGCGAAATTAAAACAAAACGACAGTCGAAAAATTTCATGATCGAAAAAAGAAAAAGCCGGGCACTCAGGCCCGGCTTGATATAACGCAATGCAACGCTAACTGGCGATAGCCATACCAACGGTCATATGCAATCCGTAGAACACACCGCGGCCAATCAGTTCACCCGCCAGTACCAGCACAAAGGCCAGTGACAGCAGCGGCAGCGCGGGCTGATAACCTTTGAGCTGAGGAGCGATCCAGAATACCAACGCCGCGACCAGCAGAACGATGCGCCAGGCCATCAGAGAACCGTAGTCCGGCACCAGGGCAGAAGCCTGCTGGATAGAGCTGTGAATGGTTGCCAGTTCGGCACCCTGCATCAGGGCGACCATCGCACTCACCACCAGCGCCAGCAGCGAAACAGCGGGTAGCAAACGCATTGCCCAGCCATCGACACCCGCTACGCGCAGCAGCAGGTAGCCCAGCAGCGGCCCGCCGATAAACATCGTCAGGAAGAAGCTCATCGGCGTCCAGACGCTGTACCATGTTGGTACGGTGTCGATGGTGTTGTACACCCGAACCATCATCCACACGAACACCACGCCCAGTACCATGGTCACGATCAGCCACAGGCTGCGCAGACCCGCAGGCAATTTCTTCATCGCGGCCAGCAGCCAGCCCAGCCCACCGACAGCAAAGAAGATCGCACCGCTAGCAATCTCGTTACTGAGGGATGAGGCCCCCACGCGGTTCAGAGAGTTGAACGCGCGCATCGGTGAACCCAGGTGCAGCGTAGAGGCGATAAAGCCAATTCCCATCAGCACCCACAGGCCAAACATGCTCAACACTAAACGCTGCTGCTGTTCGGCATTGAGGTTCCCTTTTAACAGCGCCAGCGCGAGCACAATGAAACCACCCGCCACACACTGACCAAAGACCGTGAAGATCATCAGCGGCCATTCATGCCATCCACTTCCCATCTCACACCTCCTTCGGATTTGCCAGGTAGCCGGTGGTGTCACCTGTAGGACGGCTGTTGGCGTTAGGTTTAATCACAATGCTCGGCTTCGTGAAGTGCGCAGACGGCAGCGGTGCCACTGCGGCAAGCTGACCGTGTTTTTGACGCAGCTCTTCAATAGGGCCGAAGTCCAGCGCGCGCAGCGGACATGACTCGACGCAAATCGGCTTTTTGCCATCCGCCACGCGGGTGTGGCAACCGTCGCATTTGGTCATATGACCTTTGGCGGCGTTGTACTGCGGCGCGCCGTAAGGACATGCCATATGGCAGTACCGACAGCCGATGCAGACATCTTCGTCCACCACCACAAAACCGTCTTCACGCTTGTGCATCGCCCCGCTCGGACAGACCTTGGTGCAGGCCGGATCTTCACAGTGGTTGCAGGCAATCGACAGGTAATACGCAAAGACGTTCTGATGCCAGACGCCGTTATCTTCCTGCCAGTCGCCCCCGGCGTATTCATAGATGCGGCGGAAGCTGACGTCCGGGGTCAGGTCTTTGTAGTCTTTACAGGCCAGCTCGCAGGTTTTGCACCCGGTGCAACGGCTGGAATCAATAAAAAATCCATACTGGGTTGTCATCGGCTACTCCTTAAACCTTTTCAACCTGGACAAGGTTTGTGTGGGATGGGTTGCCCTTCGCCAGCGGCGACGGACGCTGCGTGGTCAGCACGTTAATACTGCCCGCCTGGTCGATGCGGTTGGCATCAGGGCTGTACCAGGCCCCTTCCCCCAGCGCCACCACGCCTGGCATCATACGCGGCGTCACTTTGGCTTCAATGTGCACCTCGCCGCGACCGTTGAAGATACGCACGCGATCGCCATTGCTGATGCCGCGTGCTTTGGCATCCATCGGGTTGATCCACATCTCCTGACGGCAGGCGGCTTTCAGTACGTCGACGTTGCCGTAGGTGGAGTGAACACGCGCTTTATAGTGGAAACCGGTCAGCTGCAGCGGGAATTTCGCCGTCAGCGGATCGTTATAGTTTTCAAAACCTGGCGTGTAGATCGGCAGCGGATCGATAACGTCCCCTTCCGGCAGCTCCCAGGTCGACGCGATTTTTGCCAGCTCTTCGGAGTAGATTTCGATTTTGCCCGACGGCGTGGTCAGCGGGTTCGCCTGCGGATCTTCACGGAACGCTTTGTACGCCACGTGGTGCCCTTCCGGATCGCGCTGTTTGTACATACCCTGCTCGCGGAAAGTGTCGAAGTCCGGCAGGTCAGGGATCGCCTTACGGGAAAGTTCATGCAGATGGCGCATCCACCCTTCCTGAGTACGTCCCTCGGTAAACTGCTGCTCAACGCCAAGACGTTTCGCCAGCTCAGAGGTCATCTCATAAATGGTTTTGCACTCGAAGCGCGGTTTAATCGCCTGGTCGGTAAAGATCACATAGGACATGTTGCCGCAGGAGGCATCCAGCGCGAAATCCATCTGCTCAGAGGCGGTGCAGTCTGGCAGCAGGATATCGGCATATTTTGCCGAGGAGGTCATGTGGCAGTCGATGACCACAATCATCTCGCACTTCTTATCATCCTGCAGGATTTCATGGGTACGGTTGATTTCTGAATGCTGGTTGATCAGACAGTTACCGGCATAGTTCCAGATCATTTTGATCGGCACATCCAGCTTGTCCTTGCCGCGCACGCCGTCACGCAGGGCGGTCATTTCCGGACCACGTTCAATCGCATCGGTCCACATAAACATGGAGATGCTGGTCTGAACCGGGTTATCCAGCGTCGGCATACGTTCAAACGGCACTTCATACGAGCCTTCACGCGCGCCAGTGTTACCGCCGTGAATACCCACGTTACCCGTCAGAATAGAAAGCATTGAGATGGCACGGGTCGCGATTTCGCCGTTCGCATGACGCTGCGGGCCCCAGCCCTGGCTGATATAGGCCGGTTTGGCTGAACCAATCTCCCGCGCCAGCTGAACAATACGCTCGACCGGAATACCGGTGATGGTGGACGCCCACTCGGGCGTTTTCGCCACGCCATCGCTACCCTGACCGAGAATATACGCCTTGTAGTGACCGTTAGCAGGGGCGCTGGCTGGCAGGGTTTTCTCGTCATAGCCGACGCAGTATTTATCCAGGAAAGGCTGATCGACGAGGTTTTCGGTGATCATCACCCACGCCAGCGCTGAAACCAATGCCGCATCGGTACCCGGACGGATTGGGATCCACTCGTCTTCACGTCCGGCACCGGTGTCGGTGTAGCGCGGATCGATGATGATCATGCGGGCATTGGATTTGGCGCGGGCCTGTTCGAGGTAATAGGTTACCCCGCCGCCGCTCATGCGGGTTTCGCCCGGGTTGTTACCAAACAGCACGACCAGCTTACTGTTTTCGATATCAGACGGGCTGTTGCCGTCCGCCCAGCCGCCGTAGGTGTAGTTCAGGCCAGCAGCGATCTGCGCCGAGGAGTAGTCACCATAGTGGTTAAGATAACCGCCGCAGCAGTTCATCAGGCGAGCTACCAGCGTTTTACCCGGTGGCCAGGAGCGGGTCAGCGTGCCGCCGAGCGTCCCGGTACCGTAGTTCAGGTAGATGGATTCGTTGCCGTACTCTTTGATAAGGCGCTGCATATTGGTGGCGATAATGTCGTAGGCTTCATCCCAGCTAATCCGCTCGAACTTCCCTTCCCCACGCTTACCGACGCGCTTCATCGGATATTTCAGGCGGTCCGGATTATACACGCGACGACGCATGGAGCGGCCACGCAGACAGGCCCGAACCTGATGTAACCCTTCGTAGTTATCGTCCCCGGTATTGTCGGTTTCGACATATTTTATTTCACCCTCCACCACATGCATACGCAGCGGACAACGACTACCGCAGTTTACGGTACAGGCACTCCACACCACTTTTTCCGGCGTGGTGGCCGGGGACAGAGCATCTGCCGCCGACGCCAGTCGGGTAAAAGGGAGCGTGAAGGCACTGCTGGCTACGGCCAGGCCGCCAATTGCCGTGGTTTTCATCAACCCACGGCGAGTGACCTCGGCAGCCATTAATGCTTCAGGCGCGTTGATTTTCATAGAGACTCACTTTGGTTGCTCACAAAGAAAAGAGAGGCGGCGCAAACCGCTATATAGTTTTATATACAACGAATTTCTTCGTTATCAGCTTTTTATGCTGACTTTCATTCGGAGGAGTATTACTACTTTAGAGGGAGAGGTTATTGCTTCGTATCAAATCAACGGCATAAAAAAAGCGCCCTGAGGCGCTTTTTTGTTTTAAGACAATTATTAGCCGATGTACTGCTGGCCTTTCATGTATGGACGCAACACTTCAGGGATCTCAATACGACCGTCTGCCTGCTGGTAGTTTTCCAGCACGGCAACCAGCGTACGACCCACAGCCAGACCCGAACCGTTCAGGGTATGCACCAGACGGGTTTTCTTGTCAGATTTGCTGCGGCAGCGTGCCTGCATGCGGCGCGCCTGGAAATCCCAGACGTTAGAGCAGGAGGAGATCTCACGGTAGGTGTTCTGCGCAGGCACCCACACTTCCAGATCGAAAGTCTTGCAGGCGCCAAAGCCCATATCACCGGTACACAGGGCCATACGACGGTACGGCAGACCCAGCAGCTCCAGCACTTTCTCAGCGTGGCCGGTCATCTCTTCCAGCGCGTCCATGGACTCTTCAGGACGGACGATCTGCACCATCTCAACTTTGTCGAACTGGTGCATACGGATCAGACCGCGCGTGTCGCGACCGTAAGATCCTGCTTCAGAACGGAAGCACGGAGAGTGTGCCGTCAGCTTAATTGGCAGGTCGTCTTCATCAATGATCTCATCACGCACGAGGTTAGTCAGCGGCACTTCAGCGGTTGGGATCAGCGCGTAGTTGCTGCTGTCGGCTTCCTCGTCCAGCGGACGGGTATGGAACAGATCGCCGGCAAATTTCGGCAGCTGACCCGTACCGTACAGCGTATCGTGGTTAACCAGATACGGCACGTAGGTTTCGCTGTAGCCATGCTGCTCGGTGTGCAGATCCAGCATAAACTGTGCCAGCGCGCGGTGCAGATGGGCAATCTGGCCTTTCATCACCACGAAGCGAGAGCCGGTCAGCTTAACCGCTGCCGCAAAGTCCAGACCCGCGTGCATTTCGCCCAGCGTCACGTGATCGCGCACTTCGAAGTCAAACTCACGAGGCGTACCCCAGCGTTTCACTTCAACGTTGTCGTTCTCATCTTTGCCGACAGGCACGCTGTCGTCAGGAATGTTCGGGATAGCCAGGGCAATATCACGAATTTCGGCCTGAAGAACGTCCAGCTCAGCTTTCGCCTGATCCAGTTCTTCACCCAGTTTGTTCACTTCCAGGCGTAATGGCTCAATATCTTCCCCGCGCGCTTTCGCCTGGCCGATGGATTTCGATCGAGAGTTACGCTCTGCCTGCAGATTTTCAGTTTGTACCTGCAGAACTTTACGACGCTCTTCAAGAGCGCGCAGCTTATCTACATCCAGCTTAAAGCCCCGGCGTGCCAGTTTTTCAGCGACTGCGTCTGGCTCATTACGCAGCAGATTGGGATCGAGCATGCTTATCCTGTGCTTATCGAATTAAAATAGGAAAATGTGGCCACAGCCTGCGGCCACAAGGATACATTGCCAACATTACCGCAACGATTGAACTAACGGTAGCGTTTTATAGGGCTATTTTGATCCTGTCCGGCGAGCCAGGTGAGCTTTTCACCAATCTTGCCTTCAAGACCTCTGTTTGTGGGGTGATAATAGCGCGTTTGTGCCATCTCCTGCGGGAAATATTCCTCCCCGGCAGCGTAGGCATTGGGTTCATCATGAGCGTAACGGTACTCCTGCCCGTACCCCATCTCTTTCATCAGTTTGGTCGGCGCGTTACGCAGATGAACCGGCACATCGTAGTCCGGGCGTTCACGCGCATCAGACATCGCTGCTTTGAACGCGGTATAAACCGCATTGCTTTTCGGCGCACAGGCCAGATAAACAATCGCCTGCGCAATGGCACGTTCGCCTTCCGCAGGCCCCACGCGGGTAAAACAGTCCCAGGCGGAGATTGCAACCTGCATGGCGCGAGGATCGGCATTGCCGACATCTTCTGACGCAATTGCCAGGCAGCGACGCGCGACATATAACGGATCGCCACCCGCTGTGATGATGCGCGCGTACCAGTAAAGCGCCGCATCCGGCGCACTGCCGCGCACGGACTTATGCAGCGCTGAGATCAGGTCGTAAAAACGGTCGCCTTTGTTATCGAAACGCGCGCTGCGTTCACCGGCAATTTCGGTGAGCAGTTCCGGCTTCAGCACCCGCTTCCCGGCATCGTCGACTTCGGCCATATCGGCCATCATCTCCAGCGTATTCAGCGCCCGACGCGCATCGCCGTTGACCAGCCCGGCAATCGCACGACGCGTGTCGTCAGGCAGAACAATATCCTGTCCGCCGTAGCCTCGCGCTTTGTCGTTCATCGCCTGAGTAAGCACTTTTTCGATATCTTCGGTGGTCAGCGATTTGAGCAGGTAAACGCGCGCACGGGAAAGCAGTGCCGAATTCAGTTCGAAAGACGGGTTTTCGGTGGTGGCACCGATGAAGAAAATCGTACCGTCTTCAATATGCGGCAGGAAGGCATCCTGCTGGCTCTTGTTGAAGCGGTGAACTTCGTCCACGAAGAGGATGGTGCGCCGCCCGGCATTGCGGTTCTGCCGCGCACGCTCGATCGCTTCACGGATCTCTTTCACGCCGGAGGTAACCGCCGAGAGACGTTCAACGTCCGCGTTGGCATAGCGGGCGATCACTTCTGCAAGCGTGGTCTTGCCGGTGCCAGGGGGTCCCCAGAGGATCATGGAGTGAAGATGCCCGGCCTCAATGGCGCGCGGCAATGGCTTACCGGCAGCCAGCAGGTGTTGCTGACCGATGTACTGCGCTAAATTTTCTGGCCGCATACGGGCGGCCAGAGGTTGAAACGCATTATCTGAAAAATCGAGCGACAAATTGCCCACTCATGCCTCTTACTTATTGCGTTGGTCATCCACCGTTACGCCCTGCGGCGGGGTAAAGGTGAATTTCGATGCATCAACGGCGCCGTTCTGCTGAGACTTGAGCTGATAGCTGCTGCGCTGATCGTCCTGCTCGACCGCACCGAATTGATTGATTGTACCGTTGCTGCTCACGTTAATGGTGAACTGCTTCAGGTTGCCGTTGCTGCCTTTCGGCGTCAGGACAAACTCGTCACCCGTCTGTTTAATATTGTACTGCTGCCAGTCGCTGGACTGGTTACGGGCAATCAGCATAAACGGCGTATTGCTGGTGGCATCTTTCAGCCAGGTCGCCGTTGCCTGCTCAACGAACGGGTTGAAGAACCATAAGGTTTTACCGTCTGACACCAGGATACTCTCATCCGGCTGGGTCATGTGCCAGTTGAACAGATTTGGGCGTTTTACCCACAAATCACCCTGACCTTCCTGCACCGCGTTACCGCTGCCGTCAGTCACTTTTTGCGTGAAACTGGCGTGGAAGCTGCTTACTTTATCCAGTCGGCTTTTAAGGTCGCTGGCTGCATCAGCCCAGACGCTGCTGGCGACAAAACTGGTGAGTAATGCACAGGCGATGGCGATTTTTTTCATTGTTATTCCTTAAAATACGTCTTCCCGGTATGGGGTTTCCGTCTTCTATTCTGGACCTGCCCGAAGGCAGGCGACAGAAGAAAATGCTTAATTTTGGCTGATTTACCCTTCTTTGCAAACGCTGAAGGTTAATCAAACGGCGGCGGCGCCAGCACCTCGCGGTTACCGTTATGCCCCTGCTCGCTCACAATGCCCTGCGCTTCCATCTGCTCGATGATACGCGCTGCGCGGTTATAGCCGATGCGGAACTGACGCTGCACGCCAGAGATGGACGCTTTGCGTTTTTCGGTAACGAAGTTAACCGCCTGATCGAATAACGGATCCAGCTCTTCACCGCCGTCGAAGCCACCGCCGCCGCCTTCGCTTTCCGTATCGCTGGTAATACCGTCAACATATTGTGGACGACCGCGCGCTTTCCAGTCCTGCACGACGGCGTGAACTTCCTCATCGCGGACGAACGCACCGTGGACACGCACCGGAGAGGTGGAGTTCGGGCCGGAATAGAGCATGTCACCCATACCCAGCAGCGACTCTGCGCCGCCCTGGTCAAGAATGGTACGGGAGTCAATTTTACTTGATACGGTAAAGGCGATACGCGTCGGAATGTTCGCTTTGATAAGACCAGTAATAACGTCCACGGAAGGACGCTGGGTCGCCAGCACAAGGTGAATACCGGCCGCACGCGCTTTCTGCGCCAGACGGGCAATCAGCTCTTCCACTTTCTTACCGACGGTCATCATCAGGTCAGCGAATTCATCGACCAGCACGACGATATAAGGCAGTTTTTCCAGCACCGGATGCTGGGCATCCATGCTGTCACCCGGCTTCCAGTAAGGATCCGGGATCGGACGACCCATGCGCACAGCCTGGGCGATTTTCTCGTTATAACCGGCCAGGTTACGCACACCCAACGCAGACATCAGTTTGTAGCGGCGTTCCATCTCATTGACGCTCCAGCGCAGGGCGTTGGCGGCGTCTTTCATGTCGGTTACCACTTCGGTCAACAGATGCGGGATGCCTTCGTAGACCGACAGTTCGAGCATTTTCGGGTCGATCATGATGAAACGCACATCTTCCGGCTGCGCTTTATAGAGCATGCTGAGGATCATGGCGTTCACACCAACAGACTTACCGGAACCAGTAGTACCCGCGACCAGCAGGTGAGGCATTTTGGCGAGATCGGCCACGACCGGATCGCCAGCGATATCTTTACCCAGCACCACGGTCAGCGGGGATGGGTTATCGCGGAATTTGGTGTTATCCAGCACTTCACGCAGGTAGACGGTCTGACGTTTCTTGTTCGGCAGCTCAAGACCAACGTAAGGTTTGCCCGGTATCACTTCCACCACACGCACCGCAACGGTCGACAGCGAACGCGCCAGGTCGCGGGACAGGTTGGAAATACGTGCGGCTTTAACGCCTGGCGCCAGGTTCAGTTCAAAACGGGTGATCACAGGACCCGGCGAGTAGTTCACCACGTCCGCCTTGATACGGAAGTCAGCCAGACGAGCTTCCACCAGACGCGCCATCTGCTCCAGCGCGAAGGTATCGACCGGTTCCACTTCTGACGGCGGCGGCGTTAACAGATCCAGAGACGGCAGCGGCGTGCTTGGACGCTGCAGCGGACGGCTGTCACCGTTACGCATCAGCAGCGGGTGAATCAGGCTTTCCTGCGGCTGGGGCGCAGGCTGCTGGAACTGCGGCGGCTGTGGTGGCTGCTGCGGTTGCGCATGCGGCTGCTGAACAGGTTGATGCGGCTGCGCGTAGGCCTGTGGTGCTGGCTGCTGGCGCACAGGCTCTGCTTCCGGGATCACGCTCGGGGTAAATAAAGGCTCGCTCGGGCCATCATCCACCAGATCCTTCATCGGCGAGAATTCAAAATCAGACAGCGAGAACGGATTTGCACCAGCCGGTTGTTCACCGGAATAGCGCTGCTGCTGGGTGGCGGCAAACTGGCGCGCCAATTCTGCTTCAGCCGCGTCCTCTTCGTCTTCCAGCACAGGTTCATCGTGCTGATATTCTTCACCGTAGCGTTGATTCTGCTGCGCAGCAAACTGGCGGGCCAGCTCGTCCTGCTGCATTTCATCGGCGTCATCTTCGTACTCAGGCTCGCGCGCTTTCTCTTCGGCCATACGCTGGGAAGGCAGCTTGATACCATAAGAGGCAAGCTCACGACGGGTTGGAACGCGAACGCGGTTAGGGCGAGGCAGTTGCGGACCAATCCCTTCCTTCACCTGAGGACGTGGCGCCCCCCCTGTTGCCAGGCTAAAGACAGGTGCAGCCACGGCAGCGGCCGCGGTAGCCTGCTTCACGCTTTCCGCTACGGGTGCAACTGCAGGCGTCGGGTCGATCGGTGGAACGGAAACAGAAGGCGCTTTCGTAACCGGCTCCTGCACCGGTTCAGGCACAGGCTGGTACCAGGCCGCCAGCTGCTCGCGTTCACGCGCACGACGCTCTTCAACTTCTTCAAAATAGTACATCGGTGGACGAGAGGGTTTTACCTCTTCCACGATTTCAGGTTCAGGCTGCGGCTCAACATAAGGCTGCACAGGTTCAACCGGTTCAGGCACATACTCCTGATAAGGTTGGGCCACAGGCTGTTCATAGTGTGGAAAACCTTGCGGTTCATACGCAGGCTGTGGCGGCTGATAAGGCTGCTGCCACTGCTCCTGCTGCACAGGGATGTAGCTTTCAGGTTCAGGCGCGATAACGGGCTCCGGCGTGTGAACACCGGGTGCAGTCTGCCAGTCAACCTGAGGCTGCTGAATAACGGATTCCGGCGGCGAAACCGGCGCGGATGGCATCACGGCATCGACAGGCGCGGCATACGCCTGCGCTGCGGTCGTCGCGGCTGCGGCCGCCGCAACCGGCTCGGTAACCGAGTGGCCATTTAACAGCGGATCGTATTCGTCAAAGTCACCCGGCGTGGCCCGGCTGCCGGAGAAGAGCACATCGTCGGGATCGACGGCGACACCCGCCGCGCGATACGCCACCTGTTCGTCTTCATCCATGCGTTTACCGGAGAAGAGCGCCGCATCGGTTTTACGGCCTAGCGGGTTGGCAAATTTCTCAGCAACACGCTGACGACGTGCCAGCGCGCCACGCAGAATACGGGCACGACGAGACTCGCGACGCTGCACAGGTGCGTCATCTTCCTCTTCATCTTCGTACTCGTCTTCATCAACCCACGTATCGTCACGGCGGGTACGGTTGCTGGCAAAGGTCAGAATGGTGAGGATAAAACTGCCGATTTTCTCGGCAATGCTCACCCAGGACCAGCCGGTAAAGAGCGTCAGCCCGGCCGCCCAGATGCACAGCAGTGCCAGCGTGCCGCCGCTGCTGTGCAGCATCGGCTGCAGCGCAGAACTCAACAAACTGCCGATCACCCCGCCGGAGGCGAAGTACCAGATATCATCCGCATTGATTGCCGCCAGCCCGCACGAGGTGAGGATCAGCGCCAGCGCGCCAATGAGGCGCAGCGACACGGCGAAATAGTCGATGTAATCATCATTCTGACGATGACGCCACGCAAACCAACATCCGCCAATGATAATGACGGGAAGGGTGTAGGCCATCACACCGAAAATGAAAAACAGCGTGTCCGCAAGCCAGGCACCGGGGACACCGCCTAAATTATGGATAGGCTCATGCCATGCAGTTTGTGACCAGCTGGGATCTGAGGGGTTGAAACTGAGTAAGGCTGCCATCAGCCAGACGGCAAAAAGGGCAATAACAATCAGCAAAGCCTCGAGGAGACGACGTCCGCTGCTTAGCTTCGATAGTGTGACTTCTTTGTCTTCAGTGTATTCCTGGCTCAAAAAAGGCTCTCCAGGTATCAGGCATATCCTGCCTGTTTGCTAAAACGGACAACAGCGCCGGGACTCCCCGGCACTGTTGCTGTATGGATTAACAGGAGTGTAATCAAACTACGCTGATTTTGCACCTGTTCCGTGTTAGCGCGTCTTAATAACCAGACGATTGCTCTGTTTGACCTCTTCCATCACCACATAGGTACGGGTGTCGTTCACGCCTGGCAGACGCAGCAGGGTTTCCCCCAGCAGCTTACGGTAGGCGGACATATCAGGCACACGGGTTTTCAACAGGTAGTCGAAATCACCGGACACCAGGTGACACTCTTGAATTTCTTCAAGTTTTTGTACAGCGGCGTTAAATTGCTCAAACACATCCGGCGCACCACGATTCAGAGTAATCTCAACAAATACCAGAAGTGAGGCATCCAGATAATGCGGGTTCAGCAGAGCCGTATAGCCCTGAATAAAACCCTGTCTTTCCAGTCGGCGCACACGCTCAAGGCACGGCGTCGGGGAAAGACCCACACGTTTTGAAAGCTCGACGTTGGAAATACGCCCATCCTTTTGCAATTCATTAAGAATGTTACGATCGATACGGTCGAGATCTTTGCCAGGGCGCTTCTTGCTATCTACCATTATTATTGTCTCTCTGTATTCCTTCCCTACTCCTGCCTGGACCCTGTGCACATCACTGTTCAGAGCCTGTACCCGTTAGTCATCACATCGCCTGATTATGTATTAGACGCGATGCGGATTCGGGTTCTGTTGGTAAGAAGACCGTTGCCCGAAGGCAGTCACCGACATCACGTATGGCGTCTGTCCACGCCATGCGTAGATTTCACTGACCCGGTAAAAATGGCATTTACGTGCATGCCTATGCGGCATACGGTTAACGCGGTTTTTTTTCTTCCTTGAATGTTTTCGCAAAAGCGCAGGGGATTGTCAAAGCAAAACATCGTTTTTTAGTACAACATACCGGATATTCATTACGGCAGGGTATTAATCCTCATTTTATTGCCTTACAAACGAGCAGTTTTCAGGAGAAAGCGTGATGTTATAGCCCCTCATTCATCGTCTGTGGCTATTACACAGATTGATATCAAAATTGCTGCGCTCTTTTTTTACGACAACAAATTCCCTACAATCCAGCCAAATGTCTGCCAACAACAATGGGGATCTCATGGGCACGGCCAAACACAGTAAGCTGCTAATCCTTGGTTCTGGACCTGCGGGATATACCGCAGCGGTCTATGCTGCACGCGCTAACCTGCACCCGGTACTCATCACCGGCATGGAAAAAGGCGGTCAGCTGACCACCACCACCGAAGTGGAAAACTGGCCAGGGGACCCGAACGACCTGACCGGGCCGCTGCTGATGGAACGTATGCACGAGCATGCCGCTAAATTCGAAACCGAAATTCTGTTCGACCATATCAATAAGGTCGATCTGCAGAACCGTCCGTTCCGCCTGACGGGCGACAGCGGCGAATACACCTGTGACGCGCTGATCATCGCCACTGGCGCCTCTGCCCGTTACCTCGGTCTGCCATCTGAAGAAGCGTTCAAAGGCCGCGGCGTCTCTGCCTGCGCAACCTGCGACGGTTTCTTCTACCGTAATCAGAAAGTCGCGGTCATCGGCGGCGGCAACACCGCAGTGGAAGAAGCGCTCTACCTGGCGAACATTGCCTCAGAGGTGCACCTGATCCACCGTCGCGAAACCTTCCGCGCGGAGAAGATCCTGATCAAACGTCTGATGGATAAAGTGGCAAGCGGCAACATCGTGCTGCACACAAACCGTACCCTGGAAGAGGTAACGGGCGATCAGATGGGCGTTGCCGGTCTGCGTATCCGTGATACCCAGAACACCGATAACGTCGAAACGCTTGAAGTGGCGGGTCTGTTTGTGGCGATCGGTCACAGCCCGAACACCGCGATCTTCGACGGTCAGTTGGAGCTGGAAAACGGCTATATCAAAGTGCAGTCCGGCATTCACGGTAACGCGACCCAGACCAGCATCCCGGGCGTGTTCGCGGCTGGCGACGTGATGGACCACATTTATCGTCAGGCGATTACCTCTGCGGGCACCGGCTGTATGGCCGCGCTGGACGCTGAACGCTACCTCGATGGACTGGCTGAACAAAGTAAATAATCTTTACAAGTCAGTAACAAACGTAAATAAAGGCGGCGATAAGTCGCCTTTATTGTCTCCCCGTTGTAACATTGCGCTGCCCAATTTCTAATAACGTCACCTGCAAAGTACGCAATGGAAAAAACCCGTCAACAAGAGTTAACACGCTGGCTGAAACAGCAAAGCGTTATTTCCCGCCGCTGGCTTACGATTTCCCGTCTCCTGGGATTCGTCAGCGGTCTGTTGATTGTTGCCCAGGCATGGCTGCTGGCCCGCATTCTTAATCACATGATCATGGAGAACATCCCGCGCGAAGCACTCCTGCTGCCCTTTATTGTCCTGATCCTGATTTTTATCCTGCGCGCCTGGGTGGTATGGCTGCGTGAGCGCGTCGGTTTTCATGCCGGACAGCATATCCGCTACGAGATCCGTCGCCAGGTGCTCGATCGTCTTCAGGAAGCCGGGCCCGCGTGGATCCAGGGTAAACCGGCCGGTAGCTGGGCGACGCTGATCCTTGAGCAGATTGACGATATGCACGACTACTATGCGCGCTATCTGCCGCAGATGGCCCTTGCCGTCTTTGTTCCACTGCTGATCGTGATCGCCATCTTCCCGGTGAACTGGATGGCTGCGCTGATTCTGATGGGCACCGCCCCGCTGATCCCGCTGTTTATGGCGCTGGTCGGCATGGGGGCCGCGGATGCCAACCGCCGTAACTTCCTGGCATTGGGTCGCCTGAGCGGTCATTTCCTTGATCGTCTTCGCGGCATGGAGACGTTACGCATTTTTGGTCGCGGTGAAGCGGAAACCGAAAACATTCGCCAGGCATCGCAGGACTTCCGTCAGCGCACCATGGAAGTGTTACGCCTCGCCTTCTTGTCTTCCGGCGTACTGGAATTCTTTACCTCGCTGTCGATTGCCCTCGTGGCGGTCTACTTCGGCTTTTCCTACCTCGGCGCGCTGGATTTCGGCCATTACGGCACGGCGGTAACCCTTTCTGCCGGGTTCCTGGCGCTGATCCTGGCCCCGGAGTTTTTCCAGCCGCTTCGCGATCTGGGGACCTTCTATCACGCCAAAGCGCAGGCGGTTGGCGCAGCCGATAGTCTGAAAACGTTCCTTGAAACGCCGCTGGCACACCCGGAGCGGGGTGACGTAACGCTGAATGCTAAAGACCCCGTGACCATCGAAGCGCAGGACTTTTCCATTCTGTCACCCGAAGGCAAAGTGCTCGCGGGTCCGCTGAACTTTACCTTACCTGCCGGACAACGCGTGGTGCTCGTCGGCACCAGCGGTTCCGGGAAAAGTTCTCTGCTGAATGCGCTATCCGGTTTTATGGCCTACACGGGTTCACTGCGGATCAACAAAACCGAACTGCGCAACCTCGATCCTGACGCCTGGCGTAAACAGCTCAGTTGGGTAGGCCAAAACCCGCAGCTTCCCGCCTCTACGCTGCGTGAAAACGTCCTGCTGGCGCGCCCGGATGCGCGTGAAGATGAACTGCAATCGGTTCTCGACCGCGCCTGGGTCAGCGAGTTTCTGCCGCTGCTCCCGCAAGGGGTAGATACCGTGGTCGGAGACCAGTCCGCCGGGCTGTCGGTCGGACAAGCGCAGCGTGTAGCCGTTGCCCGCGCGTTGCTTAACCCATGCCAGCTGATGCTGCTGGATGAGCCCGCCGCCAGCCTGGATGCCCACAGCGAGCAGCGCGTAATGGAGGCCCTGAACGCCGCTTCCCTGCAGCAAACCACCCTGATGGTCACCCACCAGTTGGAAGGCATTGCCGACTGGGACCAGATCTGGGTCATGGAGAACGGCCGTATTGTTGAGCAAGGCGATTACGCCTCTCTCGTTGCCGCGCAGGGACCGTTTGCCGCCCTGCTGGCGAACCGTCAGGAGGACATCTGATGCGTGCTCTGCTGCCCTATCTTGCTCTCTATAAACGCCACAAATGGATGTTAACGCTGGGGATTGTACTGGCGATTGTCACGCTGCTCGCCAGCATCGGCCTGCTCACGCTTTCCGGCTGGTTCCTGTCGGCCTCGGCCGTCGCGGGCGTTGCCGGGTTGTACAGCTTCAACTATATGCTCCCGGCAGCCGGTGTTCGCGGTACCGCCATCACCCGTACTGCCGGACGCTATTTCGAACGTCTGGTCAGCCACGATGCCACTTTCCGCGTGCTGCAGCACCTGCGTATCTACACCTTCAGCAAACTGCTCCCCCTCTCCCCTGCCGGACTGGCGCGTTTTCGTCAGGGTGAGCTACTTAACCGTGTCGTTGCGGATGTCGACACGCTGGATCACCTGTACCTGCGCGTGATCTCCCCTATCGTGGGCGCGTTTGTGGTGATTGTGGTGGTCACGCTGGGGCTGTCTGTTCTGGATGTTCCCGTTGCACTGACGCTGGGCGGGATCATGCTGCTGACGCTGATCATTCTGCCGCCGCTGTTTTACCGCGCCGGCAAATCCACCGGGGAAAACCTGACGAGTCTGCGCGGGGACTACCGCCAGCAGCTGACCTCCTGGCTTCAGGGGCAGGCAGAGCTGACCATTTTTGGTGCCAGCAAGCGCTACCGTGCGCGGATGGAAAGTACGGAGCTGAACTGGCATGAGGCCCAGCGCCGCCAGTCGGAACTGACGGCCTTTTCTCAGGCGCTGATGATGTTAATCGGCGGCGTGGCGGTGATTGCCATGCTGTGGCTGGCTTCCGGCGATGTCGGGGGGAATTCACAGCCGGGTCCACTTATTGCCCTTTTCGTCTTCTGCGCGCTGGCGGCGTTTGAAGCGCTGGCCCCGGTGACGGGCGCCTTCCAGCATCTTGGTCAGGTTATCGCCTCTGCCCTGCGCATCACCCAGATTGCCGAGCAGGAGCCTGAAGTCACGTTCAGTGCCGGGCAGACCGCTGTACCAGAGCAGGTTGCGCTGACGCTTGAAGATGTCACCTTCACCTATGACAAACAGGCGCAGAACGCGCTGGACGGTATCAACCTTTCTGTTAATGCAGGTGAGCGGATTGCGATCCTCGGCCGTACCGGCTGCGGTAAATCGACGCTGCTGCAGTTGCTGACCCGCGCCTGGGATCCGCAGCGCGGTCATATTCGTTTTAATAATACGTTGCTGACTGATTTCAGCGAGCAGGCCCTGCGCAAGACCGTAAGCGTCGTTCCGCAGCGCGTGCATCTGTTTAGCGCCACGCTGCGCGATAACCTGCTGCTGGCCGCGCCAGAGGCCTCTGATGATGCGCTTCGCGCCGTGCTGGAGCAGGTCGGACTGCAAAAACTGCTTGAGGACGAGGGGTTGAACAGCTGGCTGGGTGAAGGCGGCCGTCAGCTCTCCGGCGGTGAGCTGCGCCGTCTGGCCATTGCGCGCGCGCTGCTGCACGATGCCCCGCTGATGCTGCTCGACGAGCCCACCGAAGGGCTGGACGCCACGACCGAGAGCCAAATCCTTGATTTACTGGCGAATGTCATGACCGGCAAAACCGTGCTGATGGTCACACATCGCCTGCGCGGGCTGGCGAGCTTTGATCAGATAATTGTGATGGACAACGGACACATTATTGAGCAAGGTAATCACACAGAACTGTTGGCGAAACAGGGTCGCTACTACCAGTTTAAACAGCGTCTGTAGACTATATTTGTAGCGTCCTCACTCGCGTACTGGAGTTTTGCTGTCATGCGCCTGGTCCAGCTTTCTCGTCATAACATCGCGTTCCCTTCTCCGGAAGGGGCGCTGCGTGAGCCCAATGGGCTGCTGGCCCTTGGCGGTGATCTCAGTCCCGCTCGACTATTAATGGCGTATCAGCGCGGTATTTTCCCCTGGTTTTCCCCCGGCGATCCGATTTTATGGTGGTCCCCCGATCCGCGTGCCGTGCTGTGGCCTGCGCAGTTTCACGTGAGCCGCAGCATGAAGCGTTTCCATGCGAAATCACCGTACCGCGTCACCCTCAATCATGCTTTTGGTCAGGTCATTGAAGGCTGTGCAGAAGACCGCTATGAAGGAACATGGATAACCCGCGATATTATTACCGCCTACCACCAGCTCCATGAGCTTGGCTACGCCCACTCCATTGAGGTGTGGGAAGGCGGAGCACTCGTCGGCGGCATGTACGGCGTGGCGCAAGGGACGCTGTTTTGTGGCGAGTCGATGTTCTCTCGTGCGGTTAACGCTTCGAAAACCGCGCTGCTGGTCTTCTGCGAGGCGTTTGCCCAGCGCGGCGGACGCCTGATCGATTGTCAGGTGCTCAACGAGCACACGGCCTCCCTGGGTGCTGTTGAAATCCCGCGACGCCAGTATATCGAACTTCTGGATGCCAGCCGTCAGGAGAAGCTCCCGCGCGACTTCTGGATACCGAGAACGCTCTTTATGCCCAATGCATAAATGTTTTCCGCATATTTTTTGCGAGGGTGTTATAATTATGCCGCAGAGTAGCTTCTGCCTGTTGCCCCGCCGCCGTTTGGGACCCTCGCTTCAGATAACGTCCTGACGTTTATCCTGTCGTCTCCCCTTTACGAATGCGCTTCCTGTTCGGTTGTACCGTGACGCTTGGGCAATGCGCCGAAACTGTTTTGCTGCGTTTTAATCGCGCAATTCTTTACTTAATTGATGAATTTCGGCATTATCTTGCCGGTTCAAAACTTGGTAGTGATACCCCAGAGGATTAGATGGCCAAAGAAGACAATATTGAAATGCAGGGTACCGTACTTGATACGTTGCCTAATACCATGTTTCGCGTAGAGCTGGAAAACGGTCACGTGGTAACTGCGCACATCTCCGGTAAAATGCGCAAAAACTACATCCGCATTTTGACGGGCGACAAAGTGACTGTTGAACTGACCCCGTACGACCTGAGCAAAGGCCGCATTGTCTTCCGTAGTCGCTAATTGTTTTCGCCTGTAATGGCAGATGAATATTTAAAAGGTCGGGATTATCCCGGCCTTTTTTATTTATGGCTTTAGTGTTGCTGCGTCGGAAGATGTATTGTCATCCATGGTTGCACAGGAGCGATTAAATCCCCCGCCATAGAATGAGCCATGTCATGGAGTAATCCCGTGAGGTGCGGCAACATATCGCGGTCAAAATGCGATACCAGCAGTACGTGGTTTAACGCCCGGCAGTAGTCGCATTTCGTTTCTGTATCTTCAAGCAACCACTCTTTTTGTCGCGGCTGTTCTGCATCGTCCTCAAATTCCACCACCTGAAAATCACGCATTGATTCTGTGAGGCCGGATTTCACCTCTTCCAGCCAGGCGCCGAGACAGCGGCAAACGGGCTGCGTTTGCGGGAGTGATTTGCAGTCGAGGAGGATTTCGGTGAGCAGTTTGCAGCGCTCGGCAAGGGTTGGGAGATCGGGGTTGAGGGAGAGTTCGGTGTAGAGTTGGGAGATAGACTGGTTTTCCATATTCATAATTTCCATATTAAGAGCTGAAAACTACCACCAGAAACGCCAACTTCGGGTGGCAGACTGAACCGGTTTGGCGTACCGACCATATGGAAAATCGGCGCTTCAAAAGAAGCCCCGGTTCAGCCCACCATATTTGAAGATACGGATTATACCGCAGCTAAAAAAAGAGTGAACGAAACCAGTGACGTTGCGTTGAGCAACATCTTTCCATATGTGTGTAATCAGGACGCCAATCCCGGCACCTGATTTTGCAGGTGCGCCGCCATTTTATTACTGTGGATTTATCCAGCAACTGACTTCGAAAGAAACTGGAAAGCGCCTCGCAAAATTTCTCTGCGGCCTGATGCCCTCACCCCAACCCTCTCCCACAGGGAGAGGGAGAAAACAAAAAAAACGGCAACCGAAGTTGCCGTTTTGCTTTTACCTTACAACTCAGTGAGCCGCTTCCGGCTTGTGCTTCGCCGCACTCTGGAAATCGTACG
The DNA here is from genome assembly GCF_008080435.1 of Enterobacter asburiae. Classification (GTDB taxonomy): domain Bacteria; phylum Pseudomonadota; class Gammaproteobacteria; order Enterobacterales; family Enterobacteriaceae; genus Enterobacter; species Enterobacter asburiae_C. Next base: position 211,555 of record NZ_VRKN01000003.1, read on the forward strand.
TCAGTTCGTTCTTCGCCTGGTCCAGCGCCACGGTCACCTGACCGCCGTCCACCAGCGAGCCAAACAGCAGTTCGTTCGCCAGCGGTTTCTTCAGGTTGTCCTGAATCACACGCGCCATTGGACGGGCACCCATCGCACGGTCGTAGCCTTTCTCAGCCAGCCAGTTGCGGGCCTCCTGGCTCACTTCCAGCGACACGCCTTTCTGATCTAACTGAACCTGCAGCTCGACGATGAACTTGTCCACTACCTGATGGATCACGTCGGTAGACAGGTGATCGAACCAGATAATGTTGTCCAGACGGTTACGGAACTCCGGCGTGAAGATCTTCTTGATCTCCTCCATCGCATCGGTGCTGTTATCCTGGTGGATCAGGCCGATGGATTTACGCTCGGTTTCACGCACCCCGGCGTTGGTGGTCATCACCAGCACCACGTTGCGGAAGTCCGCCTTGCGCCCGTTGTTGTCGGTTAGCGTCCCGTTGTCCATCACCTGCAGCAGGATGTTGAACACGTCCGGGTGCGCTTTCTCGATTTCATCGAGCAGCAGGACCGCGTGCGGATGCTTGATCACCGCGTCGGTGAGCAGGCCGCCCTGGTCAAAACCTACGTAGCCCGGAGGCGCACCAATCAAACGGCTGACGGTGTGACGCTCCATATACTCGGACATATCAAAGCGCAGCAGCTCAATGCCCAGCGCTTTGGAGAGCTGAACCGTCACCTCGGTTTTCCCCACGCCGGTCGGGCCAGCAAACAGGAAGGAACCGACAGGCTTGTGGTCATGCCCCAGCCCGGCGCGAGCCATCTTGATCGCTTCGGTTAAGGCCTCAATGGCTTTATCCTGACCAAAGACCAGCATTTTTAGGCGATTGCCGAGGGTGCGCAGCGTGTCACGGTCGCTCTGAGAAACGCTCTTCTCAGGGATACGCGCGATGCGGGCCACCACGGACTCAATATCCGCCACGTTAACAGTTTTCTTACGCTTGCTGGCCGGCATCAGACGCGCACGCGCCCCTGCCTCATCAATCACGTCAATCGCCTTATCCGGCAGATGACGGTCGTTGATGTATTTCACCGCCAGCTCCACCGCCGCACGGACCGCTTTCGCGGTGTAACGCACGTCGTGGTGCGCTTCGTACTTCGGTTTCAGGCCGTTGATGATCTGCACCGTTTCCTCGACGGACGGTTCGGTCACGTCGATTTTCTGGAAACGGCGAGCCAGCGCACGATCTTTCTCAAAGATGTTGCTGAACTCCTGGTAGGTCGTGGAGCCAATCACGCGGATCTTGCCGCTGGAGAGCAGCGGTTTGATCAGGTTCGCGGCATCCACCTGGCCACCGGAGGCGGCACCTGCACCGATGATGGTGTGGATCTCATCGATAAACAGGATGCTGTTGGTGTCCTGCTCCAGCTGTTTTAACAGCGCCTTGAAGCGTTTTTCAAAATCACCGCGGTATTTGGTGCCCGCCAGCAGCGAGCCGATATCCAGCGAGTAGATGGTGCAATCGGCAATCACTTCCGGCACGTCGCCCTGCACAATGCGCCAGGCAAGACCTTCGGCTATCGCGGTTTTACCCACGCCAGATTCCCCCACCAGCAGCGGGTTGTTCTTGCGGCGACGGCACAGCACCTGGATCGCGCGCTCCAGCTCTTTATCGCGACCAATCAGCGGGTCGATACCGCCAACGCGAGCAAGCTGGTTAAGGTTGGTGGTGAAGTTTTCCATACGATCCTCCCCGCCTGCTTGCTCTTCATTGTTATTGACCTGATTGCTGGAATCCGATGCCTGGTTAGGCTCGTCTTTGCGCGTTCCGTGAGAAATAAAGTTAACCACGTCGAGGCGGCTGACTTCGTGTTTGCGCAGCAGGTAGGCAGCCTGTGACTCCTGCTCGCTGAAGATGGCGACTAAGACGTTTGCGCCAGTCACTTCGCTACGTCCGGAAGACTGGACGTGGAATACCGCGCGCTGCAGCACGCGCTGGAAGCTGAGCGTCGGCTGCGTGTCGCGCTCTTCTTCACTGGCTGGCAGCACCGGTGTGGTTTGTTCGATGAAGGCTTCGAGTTCCTGACGTAGCGCCACCAGATCCACGGAGCAGGCTTCCAGCGCTTCGCGGGCAGATGGGTTGCTAAGCAGTGCGAGCAGTAAATGCTCGACGGTCATAAACTCATGTCGGTGCTCACGCGCTCTGGCGAAAGCCATGTTTAAACTGAGTTCCAGTTCTTGATTGAGCATAGGCACCTCCCCCAATTTTATGCCTTATCAGGCCTTTTCCAGCGTACACAGCAACGGATGCTCGTTCTCCCTGGCATAGTCGTTCACCATCGCCACTTTGGTTTCCGCCACTTCGGCTGTGAAGATGCCGCAGATAGCTTTGCCACGATAATGAACGGTAAGCATCAGTTGCGTTGCACGTTCTACATCATAAGAAAAGAACTTTTGTAGCACGTCAATAACAAATTCCATCGGCGTGTAATCATCGTTCATTAACATAACTTTATACATAGATGGCGGTTTTAGCGCGTCGCGCACTTTGTCTTCCGCCAGCTGGTCAAAATCCAGCCAATCGTTGGTCTTACCCATTATGCATAACCACTTTGAATCTACCTCAGATGTTAGATAACAATCATCTATTACTGTCATCCGCGATGTCTGTCACAAACTGTTGCAATAGCGTTAACTGCTTCAAACTTTGGTTGATTATTGTCCCATCTCCAGCGCCAAACGCTTGACGACTTCTTTCGTTTCTCTAAATTGTACAAGCGTGAGATGGCGAGGTTTTGAACAGCCCCCACTCCACCACCGGTTCATTCCATCTTAACTTATAAGATTTACGAAGGATGTCGAAGCATGGAAATGGGTACTGTTAAGTGGTTCAACAACGCCAAAGGGTTTGGCTTCATCTGCCCCGAAGGCGGCGGCGAGGATATCTTCGCTCACTATTCCACCATTCAGATGGATGGTTACAGAACGCTCAAAGCCGGGCAGTCCGTCCGGTTCGATGTACATCAGGGACCAAAAGGCAATCATGCAAGCCTAATCGTACCCGTTGAAGCAGAGACGGTTGCATAGCTCTCTGTTTTATTGTGTACATCCCGCAGTCAAAATGCCAGCCCGATCGGCTGGCATTTTTATTTTCGGGTTATTCCCGAGCCAGCGCGTCCACCGGATCCAGCCGCGCCGCGTTGCGGGCGGGCAACCAGCCAAACAAAATGCCGGTAAAGGTCGAACACAAAAATGCGGTAATAATGGCAACCGGCGAGAAGCCAATCTCCCAGCCAGGTAAAAAGAGCTGGAGCGCAAACGCGATCATCATCGAGAGCGCAATGCCCATCGCCCCGCCGACCAGACACACCAGTACCGCCTCAATCAAAAACTGCTGCAGCACGTCGCTGGCCCGGGCCCCGACCGCCATACGGATGCCAATCTCCCGGGTACGTTCGGTGACCGACACCAGCATGATATTCATCACCCCGATACCGCCGACGACCAGCGAGATCACCGCCACCAGCGTGAGGAACAGCTGAAGAGTACGTGTGGTCTTTTCCGCCGTTTTCAAGAGGCCGTCCATATTCCAGGTGAAGAAATCTTTCTTCCCGTGGCGCAGGGTTAACAGCCGCTCAAGCTGCTGTTCGGCCAGCGCGCTGTCGTAGCCCTCCTTCACGCGCACGGTGATGGAGTTGAGCCAGGACTGCCCCATGATCCGCCCGGAGATGGTGGTATAGGGCAGCCAGACACGCAGGATCTTGCTGCTGCCAAACATCGACTGTTTCTCTTCCGCCACGCCGATGACCGTGGCAGGCATGTTGCCGACCAGGATCACTTCGCCGACCACGTTCGCTTTATTGGGGAAAAGCTGCCTGCGCGAGTTAACGTCCAGCACCACCACCTGCGCCCTGCCCGCCAGCTGCTCGGCGTTGAAGGTGGCGCCTTCGCTGAAGGTCATGCCGTAGACGTTGAAATAGTCTCCGCTGACGCCGTTGGCGCTGGCGGCAACGTCCACATTGCCCACGCGCAGACGCAGGTTTTGCGAAACCGCAGGCGTGGCGGAGTTCACCCACGGCTGCTTCTGAATCGCCGCCAGATCGTCGTATTTCAGCGCCTGCTGATACTGCGGCTCGTCGTCGCCAAAGTCTTTGCCGGGATAGACGTCAATGGTATTGGTGCCGATGGCGCGGATATCTGCCAGCACCAGCTGCTTGGCCGCGTCGCCCACCACCACGATCGACACCACCGAGGCGATACCGATAATGATGCCGAGCATAGTCAACAGGGTACGCATTTTGTTGGCCGCCATCGCCAGCCAGGCCATGGTCAGCGCTTCACGAAAGCCGCTGGAGAATTGTCCCCAGCCGGTTGATGCCGGTAGCGCTTCCTTCGGCGCCGCTGCCCTGGACTCACGCGGCGGCGGATTGCTGACCAGCTCGCCGTCGTGGATCTCGATAATGCGTTCCGCCTGGGCCGCCACCTGCGGATCGTGGGTAACGATAATGACCGTGTGCCCCTGATCGCGAAGCTGATGCAGGATCGCCATCACCTCTTCGCCGGAATGGCTGTCGAGCGCCCCGGTCGGTTCATCCGCAAGGATCACCTGCCCACCGTTCATCAGGGCGCGGGCAATACTCACGCGCTGCTGCTGGCCGCCAGACAGCTGCGAGGGCTGGTACTCCACCCGCTCCGCCAGCCCCAGACGCGTCAGCAGCATCTTCGCACGCTCAAGGCGTTTTTTCCGCTCGACGCCCGCATACACCGCAGGCACTTCCACGTTCTGCGCCGCATTCAGGTGAGAAAGCAGATGGTAACGCTGGAAGATAAAGCCGAAATGTTCCCGGCGCAGCTTCGCCAGCGCGTCGCCGTCCAGCGTGGAGACATCCGTCCCGGCCACGCGATAGGTACCGCTGGTCGGTTTATCCAGGCAGCCGAGAATGTTCATCAGCGTCGATTTACCGGAACCCGATGCCCCGACAATCGCCACCATCTCGCCTGCTTCCACGCGCAGGGAGATGCCCTTCAGCACCTCCACCGGGCCGTCGCCGGAGGGATAACTGCGACGAATGTTATTCAGCTCAAGCAGCGCCGTCATTTGGCGGCTCCGGGCAGGCTTTCGCTGACAACAACCTCCTCGCCCTCTTCCAGCCCTTTCACCACCACCACGTCGGTGTCGTTGCGCGCGCCAATCACTACCTCGCGCTCGCGCGTTTCGCCGTTGCGCAGCACTTTCACTTTATAACGGCTCTCCCCAGCCGATTCACCCAGCGCAGAGAGCGGAATGGTCAGCACGTTCTTCACGCCGGTCAACTGGATATGCACCTGTGCGGTCATGTCCAGACGCAGCACGCCCTGCGGGTTTGGCACCTCAAAGCGGGCATAGTAGAAGATAGCGTCGTTCACTTTTTCCGGCGTCGGCAGAATGTCTTTCAGCACGCCTTCGTAGCGCGTCTGCGGGTCGCCCAGCACCGTAAACCAGGCGTTCTGCCCTGGCTTAAGATGGATAACATCCGCCTCTGAGACCTGGGCTTTGACCAGCATGGTGCTCATGTCTGCCAGCGTCAGAATGTTTGGTGCCTGCTGCGCGGCAATCACCGTCTGACCCTGCAGCGTGGTGATCTGGGTAACCTCGCCCGCCATCGGCGCAACGATTTTGGTGTAGTCGAGGTTGGTTTTCGCCGTATCCAGCGAGGCCTGATTGCGTTTGATTTGCGCGTCAATCGTGCCAATCTGCGCCTGTTTCACCGCCAGTTCAGTGGTGGCAGTATCTAAATCTTGTTTCGAAATAGCCTGGGTTTTGGCCAGCGCCTGCTGACGGGTCAGCGTCACCTGGGCAAGGTTACGCTCTGCCTGCGCCTGCGAACGCTGCGCGCGCAGTTCCATCAGCGTGGCTTCCACCTCGCGGATCTGGTTCTCAGCCTGTTCAGGATCGATAACGCCGAGAAGCTGGCCTTTTTTCACCTTGTCGCCAATCTCAACCGACAGCGTTTTCAGCTGTCCGCTGACCTGAGCGCCGACGTCAACCTTGCGCAACGCGTCAAGCTTGCCCGTCGCAAGGACGTTTTGCTGCAGTTCGCCCGGGCGAACAATCAGTGTCTGATACTGTGGCACCGGCGCATTCAGCACCTTCCATAGCCAGTACCCACCGGCTAAAACCACGACCGCCAGCAGCAGAAACAGCGTTCTGCGTTTTCCCTTGAGGTTCATAAATATTCCAAATAAATGTTCTGGCAATGATAAATGCTGATTCTAACTAAACGACCCTTCAACGAAACCCCTGTTCTCCGAAATCGCCCCAATTTGTTTACGAGATGTTGACATTTCCCCTGCTGAAATAGCGATATTCCAAAAGGATCAGGATCTACCATGTCTTCTATCGTCGATACATCACTTTCAAACCTGCCGCAGCCAAAATCCGGCTGGCAGCTCTTCAAAAACCTGGCTCTCGGTGAGATCGCGCCTGGGCTGGCATGGGAAAAAACCACCTACCGACGTAAGTTCATGCTGCGTTCACTGGCGACACCACTCAGCACCGCGCGTCTGCTGTCTGAGCTTGCAAAGCATCCGCACCTGATGCAAATGCTCCAGGTTCAGCCGGGGCTGCCCTGCCGCCTTCATCGTCCGTGGTTGACGGTCAATATGGATCGACAACGTGCGCTGGAATCGCTGTCCTGGCACTATCAGATGATATGTCGCCAGCTGCCGGCGACGCTGACTCATGGTTACCTTTCTAAGCAGGGCGTGGCCCTGCTGACCTTAACCGGAAAAGAGGAACAGCAATTTACCGTCCGTCTGTGTGCCGATGCGTTTATGGATAAAGAGGGAGAAGCTACCCTCGTTTTCTGTGACAGTCAAAATACGGCGCTGGCGGAGATGACCTTTACGCTATGCCAGTTTGAAGGAAAATCGACGCTGTTCATTGGCGGTTTGCAGGGCGCAAAAGCGCATGTTCCCCATGAGCTGATCCAGGGGGCGACGAAAGCCTGCCATGGTCTGTTCCCGAAACGTCTGCTGGTCGAGGCCGCAATGACGCTCGGCGCCGCGTTCCCGGTAGAGCAAATTGTCGCCGTCAGTAACGATACCCATATTTATCGCAGCTGGCGCTACCGCAAGAAAAAAGAGGGCAAACTGTTGGCCGATTACGACAGTTTCTGGATCTCCATCGGCGGTGAAAAGCAGGAGAACGGTAACTTTATGCTGCCGCTCGTCATGCCGCGTAAACCGATGGAAGAGATCGCCAGCAAAAAACGTTCCGAATATCGCCGCCGCTACGAACTGCTGGATGGCCTGATTCAGCAGGTGAAACAGGCGACCCAACGCTAATCCGCTTTCCCGCGTGCCAGCCACAGTACGCGGGAGAACATCTTCCGCAGCAGGGTCGGAACCGCCTCCACGCCCCGCCTCCCCGCTTCCGTCGCCACTTCAATGGCTAAATCCGGTTTTGACGAACGATGAATGGCTTTGGCGATCACGCGCCGCATGTTCATCGGGACATCGACCGGCACCATGGCAATTCGGTGGAATACGTCGTCGAACCCCTGACGATACATAAAGTGTTCCATGTCCATCGCGGGGAGCATGGTTAAATGGTCGCGCTCTTCTTCCCGCTCGTTATTCAGCAGGCTCCGCACGGTCGAGGCATATTTTTTGCCCGCCTCATCACCGTCTACCAGTACGTGCCACTCGATCCCCATCCGGCGGGCAAATTTTATCAGTGGCTTTAATCCTGACTGGGCGAATTCAATCACCTTAATGCCTTCCGCATCAAAATGGTGGCCGCACTGGCGCGCCAGTTCGTTGATGACCCAGGTTTCCGTTTCCCCCTCTACCAGCAGCCAGCAGCGGGCAAAGAGCGACGACGCCCGGTTAAAGCGAATATGAAACGCGATGCGCCGCCCGTCTTCCGCGTTCAAACCACCCGGCCCAAGCCGGAAAGCAGAGACGCGGGAGGATTCACGCACCAGACGACAGACGTGTTCTACCGGCGTCAGCGATAATAACTCCCCGGAATTGGTGGTCGTAATACGCTGGAGCGGCAGCAGATTCAGCAGATGCCATGCCACAGAGAGCATAATGGGATGCAGGCGCGTTTCCGGGTCTTCCACCAGCAGCAGCGGCCGGGCGTCCCGGTCAAGACGAACGGCACCTTTCGCCTGCAGAAGCGTTGAAAACAGCCCCAGCAAAATCACCCGATGGGTACGACCGCCGGGCCGGTCGATCATTCGGTTAATGATGTCGAGATAACGCCAGCTTCGCTGCTCATCATGAGAGCGGCGGCGCATCAGACGATGACGCGACTCCGACGTTCCCTGCTCGGAAAAATAGTGCTCCAGGAGTTGCACCATTGCGGACAACCCCTGACGGATTTGACCATCGGTAAGATTCTGCGGACGCGACACCAGCTCTCTTGCCAGAAAATCCAGCTCGCGGGCGGTGACTTCCACTTCCGGCATATTCGGTACGGTACCGTTACGAATACGCCGCATAAATCGCGCATCGCGCAAGCGTAACACCGGCGTCAGGCGGATCAGGTGGCGAGCCAGATCGTCGATATTGTCCAGCGGGATCGGGTTGGCTTTCTCATCGAGAAAATCACGCAGGGTGAGTACCCCCTCGTTCTCCGCCATCTCCCCTTCCAGCCGGTAGAAAATCCGGTGGAAACCGTCATCGCACGGCACCCAGCAGGGTGACAGCGGGCGGAAGCGACGCACGCGATGACGTCCGGGCTCGGATTCGCGGAACGTCAGGATGATATGCAGGTGCTTCTCGCGCCCCGTCACGTCGCCGGGCGGGAACCAGAAATCGTCGCGGACGAAGTGATACAGTTCGTCTTCGGGCGAAAGCAGTAACGTCAGCGCATCCAGCAGGCTGGACTTACCCCAAGCGTTCTCGCCGATCAGGACGTTGTTCTGCTCAAGCTGCAGCGACAGGCGGTTAATACCGCGAAACCCGACAATTTCCACACGTTCGAGAAGCATAAATCCCCCGACAAATGATCACTTTTTCCTTCAAGTTATCAGCAGTATAGCGGGAGGCGCTCTGTCACGACAGCACAACATTCACCCTTGCGAGAATTGGTCTATGCTCTATTTACCGCTGATTTGAACAAGGATTGATATCGCATTGCCTAAAATCAAACCAACAGAATTTATTTAAGTGGCGAAGGGGTGTTGTTATTTTTTAGAATAGAGACTCTTTGAGTCGTCATCCCTTTATGACGATATATCCCGCGCGCGGGAAAGCGTGCGGATAATTATTTGAGGTGGTTATGTTTAGAAAATTAGCGGCAGAATGCTTTGGTACATTCTGGCTGGTATTTGGTGGCTGCGGTAGCGCCGTTCTGGCAGCAGCATTCCCGGAATTAGGCATTGGTTTTGTCGGCGTCGCGCTGGCGTTTGGTTTAACCGTATTAACCATGGCGTTTGCCGTGGGACATATTTCCGGCGGTCATTTTAACCCGGCAGTGACGTTAGGTTTATGGGCGGGCGGCCGTTTCCCGGCGAAAGACGTCATTGGCTACATTGTGGCACAAGTGGTTGGCGGTATTATTGCGGCAGGCGTTCTGTATGTGATTGCCAGCGGTAAAGCCGGGTTCGACGCGGCGGCCAGCGGCTTTGCCTCTAACGGCTTCGGCGAACATTCTCCGGGCGGTTACTCCATGCTGTCTGCCATCGTGATTGAAATTGTGCTGACCGCTGGCTTCCTGCTGGTGATCCACGGCGCAACCGACAAACACGCGCCAGCTGGTTTTGCCCCGATTGCCATTGGTCTGGCGCTGACGCTTATCCACCTGATTTCGATTCCGGTCACCAACACCTCCGTTAACCCGGCACGCAGTACCGCCGTCGCCATCTTCCAGGGCGGTTGGGCGCTTGAACAGCTGTGGCTGTTCTGGGTGATGCCAATTATCGGCGGTATCCTGGGCGGCGTGCTGTACCGCACCCTGCTGGAAAAACGCGATTAATCTTTCCCTCCCTCTCCCCGTGGGAGAGGGCCGGGGTGAGGGCAACAAGCCGCGCAACCCCACATAGACACAAGCCGGGTAAGGCGCAACCGCCACCCGGCTTTCTTTTGCCGCTTTACTGAACAGCCTTTATTGGGTAGTGTCTCTGGCGCTCAACAGATACTCAAAAGGACCGGCTGTTCATGTTTTCAGGACTCCTCATTATTCTGCTGCCCCTGATTGCGGGCTACCTTATCCCGCTGCATCAGGAATCCGCATTACGGCTTATCAACCGTTTTCTCAGCTGGATTGTTTACGTCATTCTTTTCTTTATGGGGATAAGCCTGGCCTTCCTGGATAACCTGTCGGCGAATTTACTCTCCATCCTGCATTATTCTGTCGTAACCGTGGTGGTTATTTTGCTGTGCAATATTGCCGCGCTGCTGTGGCTGGAACGTACTATTCCATGGAAAAATCACCATCATCAGGAAAAACTCCCTTCACGAATTGCAATGGCGCTGGAATCATTAAAATTATGCGGCGTCGTGGTGCTCGGTTTTCTTCTTGGGCTGACCGGTTGGGCATTTTTACAGCACGCGACAGAGGCCAGTGAATATACTCTAATCTTCCTGCTGTTCCTGATCGGCATCCAGCTGCGAAATAATGGCATGACGCTGAAACAAATTGTCCTGAACCGTCGGGGGATGATGGTTGCGGTGATTGTTGTCGCCAGTTCAATGGTGGCGGGCGTGATTAATGCCTTTATTCTCGATCTGCCGCTGAAAACCGGCCTGGCGATGGCGTCAGGTTTTGGCTGGTACTCCCTCTCCGGTATTCTGCTGACCGAATCATTCGGCCCGGTGATCGGCAGCGCCGCCTTCTTTAACGATCTGGCGCGCGAGCTGATTGCCATCATGCTGATCCCGAGCCTGGTTCGCCGCAGTCGTTCTACCGCGCTGGGTCTGTGCGGCGCGACGTCGATGGACTTTACCCTGCCGGTATTACAACGCTCCGGGGGGCTGGAGATGGTGCCCGCGGCTATCGTTCATGGCTTTATTTTAAGTCTGCTGGTTCCGGTTCTGATGGCCTTCTTCTCTGCCTGATACTTCTTTGGCGGTAGGTTTCCTGCCGCCAAAATTGCGCTAAATCAATCTCCCTCTATTTTGTCGCAGAAAGCTCTTTTCACCGTTCTGGCACAGGCATAACCTTAAACATGTATATCAAATATAACTTTAACAGGTGTGATTATGTTTTGTGTGCAATGTGAACAAACCATCCGAACTCCGGCAGGCAATGGCTGCTCCTGGGCACAGGGTATGTGCGGCAAAACCGCAGAAACATCTGACCTGCAGGACCTGCTGATTGCTGCCCTGCAAGGCCTTTCCGCATGGGCGTTCAAAGCCCGCGAATACGGCATTGTCGACCACTACGTCGACAGCTTCGCTCCGCGCGCATTCTTCTCCACGCTGACCAACGTTAACTTCGATTCTCCGCGCATTGTCGGCTATGCCCGCGAAGCGATTGCCCTGCGTGAAGCGCTGAAAGCACAGAGCCTGAAGGCGGACGTCAGCGCCCGCGTGGAAAACCCGATGTCAGAACTTCAGCTGGTCAGCGACGATCTGGGCGATCTGCAGCGTCAGGCAGCAGAATTCACTCCGAATAAAGACAAAGCGGCGATTGGCGAGAACATTCTCGGCCTGCGCCTGCTATGCCTGTACGGCCTGAAAGGCGCGGCGGCCTATATGGAACACGCGCACGTTCTGGGTCAGTACGACAACGACATCTACGCCCAGTACCACAAAATCATGGCGTGGCTGGGTACCTGGCCCGCCGATATGAATGCGCTGCTGGAGTGCTCAATGGAAATCGGCCAGATGAACTTCCGCGTGATGAGCATTCTGGATGCCGGTGAAACCAGCACCTACGGCCACCCGACGCCAACGCAGGTCAACGTCAAGGCGACCGAAGGCAAATGCATCCTGATCTCCGGTCATGACCTGAAAGATCTCTACAACCTGCTGAAGCAAACCGAAGGCACCGGCGTTAACGTTTATACCCACGGGGAAATGCTGCCGGCGCACGGTTACCCGGAGCTGCGTAAATTTAAGCATCTAATCGGTAACTACGGCAGCGGCTGGCAGAACCAGCAGGTTGAGTTTGCTCGCTTCCCGGGCCCTATCGTGATGACCTCTAACTGCATCATCGACCCTACCGTGGGCGCGTATGACGACCGCATCTGGACCCGCAGCATCGTCGGCTGGCCGGGCGTGAGCCATCTTGAAGGTGACGATTTCGGTCCGGTTATCGCCCAGGCGCAGCAGATGGCGGGCTTCCCGTACAGCGAAATCCCGCACCTCATCACCGTCGGCTTTGGTCGTGAAACCCTGCTCGGCGCCGCTGATTCGCTGATTGATCTCGTCAGCCGTGAAAAACTGCGCCACATCTTCCTCGTTGGCGGCTGCGACGGCGCGCGCGGCGAGCGGAACTACTTCACCGATTTCGCCACCAGCGTGCCGGAAGACTGTCTGATCCTGACCCTGGCATGCGGCAAATACCGTTTCAACAAGCTGGACTTCGGCAACATCGAAGGTCTGCCGCGCCTGATCGATGCGGGCCAGTGTAACGATGCTTACTCGGCCATCATTCTGGCGGTCACTCTGGCGGAGAAACTGGGCTGCGGCGTGAACGACCTGCCGCTGTCGCTGGTGCTGTCATGGTTTGAGCAGAAAGCGATTGTCATCCTGCTGACCCTGCTCTCTCTCGGCGTCACCAACATCGTGACCGGCCCGACCGCGCCTGGCTTCCTGACGCCGGACCTGCTGGGCGTACTGAACGAGAAGTTCGGTCTGCGTTCCGTGACCAACGTTGAAGATGATATGAAGCAGCTGCTGAGCGCGTAAGGAGTCATTCATGACCATGCCAACCTCACAATGTCCGTGGCGGATGCAGGTTCACCACATCCACCAGGAGACGCCGGATGTGTGGACGCTGTCGCTGCTGTGCCATGACTCCTATCCGTACCGCGCGGGCCAGTATGCGCTGGTCAGTGTTCGCCATTCAGCGGACACGCTGCGCGCCTACACGATCTCCTCAACGCCGGGTGTCAGTGAGTACATTACGCTGACCATCCGCCGCATTGATGACGGCGCGGGCTCTCAGTGGCTGACGCGGGACGTGAAGCGCGGGGATTATATCTGGCTGTCTGACGCGCAGGGTGACTTCACCTGTGACGACAAAGCAGAGGATAAATTCCTGCTGCTGGCGGCGGGCTGTGGCGTAACGCCAATTATGTCGATGCGCCGCTGGCTGGCGAAGAACCGCCCGCAGGCCGACGTGCAGGCGATCTTCAGCGTGCGCTCTCCGGACGATGTGATTTTTGCCGAGGAGTGGCGTGATTATCCGGTGACGCTGGTGGCTGAGCATAACGCGACCCACGGCTTTGTGCCCGGTCGCCTGAGCCGCGAGCTGCTGCAAAGCGTGCCGGATATCGCGAACCGCACCGTGATGACCTGCGGCCCGGCGCCGTACATGGATATCGTCGAGAAAGAAGTGAAGGCGCTTGGCGTGACCCGCTTCTTCAAAGAGCAGTTCTTCACGCCGGTGGCGGAAGCGGCAACCAGCGGCGTTAAGTTCACCAAACTGCAGCCTGCGCAGACCTTCTTTGGCCGCGTGGGGACCACGCTGCTGGAAGCGCTGGAAAGCAACAAGGTGCCGGTAGTGGCAGCCTGTCGCGCTGGCGTGTGCGGTTGCTGTAAGACGAAGGTGGTCTCCGGTGAGTATACGGTCACCAGTTCCATGACGTTGACTGAGGCGGAAATTGCCGAGGGTTATGTGCTGGCGTGTTCGTGTCACCCACAGGGAGATCTCGTCCTCGCATAAGCGTTAAACGTTCGATCGTAGGCCCGGTAAGCGTCAGCGCCACCGGGCTTTTTGTCGGGTGGCACTACGTTTACCCGACCTACAACAACCCTACCGCCATGCGGGCGCTTTACCTACCGCAAACCGCCCTGCTCCTAAAAACGCGACAGCCAGCGAGCCGATAAAGAAGTACACCAGGCTTTCAATCGCCCATGCGCCTACCTTATCGAGGGCGAACGTTTCACCCATTCCCACCATCAGCCACGCCACAATCATCGTAAATGCCAGCACCAGCGCGGCCGGGCGCGTAAAGAGCCCAACAATAATCAGGATCGGTGCCACCACTTCGCCAACCAACACGCCGTAGGCGATAAATCCCGGCAACCCTTTTTCCACCAGCATGCCGCTGATAAAGCCCACGCCGCCAAAAAGCTTGTGCAAACCGTGAAAGAGCATCAGCCCGCCGACGGCAAGTCGTAACAAGAGTTTGCCAAGATCGTCGCACGATAGCTTTTCATTAACAGCAATTAACAATGATTTAACCATTTGAAATGATTCCTGTTTTCACTGAGGTATCACCAGATTATGCCGAATAATTGCGCATGAAAAGCACCTTTTAATTGGGGGGAGATGACGGGCAATACGGAGACTTTCTTCTAAGCTTGTAAGCGATATCACAAAAAGGAGACGGACAACCATGAAACAAACCGTGGCGGCATATATTGCGAAAACGCTCGAGCAGGCTGGCGTAAAACGTATCTGGGGCGTAACCGGCGATTCCCTGAACGGACTTAGCGACAGCCTCAACAAGATGAAGACTATCGAATGGATGCCCACCCGCCATGAAGAGGTGGCCGCTTTCGCCGCAGGCGCCGAAGCACAGCTCACGGGAGAACTGGCCGTGTGTGCGGGCTCGTGCGGTCCCGGCAACCTGCATCTGATCAACGGCCTGTTCGACTGCCACCGTAACCACGTGCCGGTACTGGCCATTGCCGCCCATATCCCCTCTTCCGAAATCGGCAGCGGCTATTTTCAGGAGACGCATCCGCAGGAGCTGTTCCGTGAATGCAGCCACTATTGCGAGCTGGTTTCATCCCCGGAGCAGATCCCTCAGGTGCTGGCGATTGCCATGCGCAAGGCGGTGCTGAACCGCGGCGTTTCCGTGGTCGTTATCCCGGGCGATGTGGCCCTCAAGGCCGCGCCGGAAGGGGCCAGCACCCACTGGTACCACGCCCCACAGCCCGTCGTGACCCCTGCGGAAGAAGAGATGAAAAAGCTGGCACAGCTGCTGCGTTACTCCAGCAATATCGCCCTGATGTGCGGCAGTGGCTGCGCGGGCGCGCACAAGGAGCTACTTGAATTTGCCGGAAAGCTGAAATCGCCAATCGTCCACGCCCTGCGCGGCAAGGAGCACGTGGAGTACGACAACCCGTACGACGTGGGGATGACCGGGCTGATCGGTTTTTCCAGCGGCTTCCACACCATGATGAATGCCGACACGCTGATCCTGCTCGGCACCCAGTTCCCGTATCGTCCGTTCTATCCGGCGGATGCGAAAATCATTCAGATTGATATCAATCCGGCCAGCATCGGCGCGCACAGCAAGGTCGATATGGCGCTGGTGGGCGACATCAAATCCACCCTTGCCGCCCTGCTACCGCTTCTCGAAGAGAAAACCGATCGTAAGTTCCTTGATAAGGCGTTGAGCGACTATCGCGATGCCCGCAAGGGGCTGGACGACCTCGCCAAACCGAGCGACAAAGCCATTCACCCGCAGTATCTGGCGCAGCAGATCAGCCATTTCGCGGACGACGACGCCATCTTTACCTGCGACGTGGGCACGCCAACCGTCTGGGCCGCTCGCTATCTGAAGATGAACGGCAAACGCCGCCTGCTCGGCTCGTTCAACCACGGCTCGATGGCCAACGCCATGCCGCAGGCGCTGGGCGCAAAAGCGACAGCGCCGGAGCGTCAGGTAGTGGCGATGTGCGGCGACGGCGGGTTCAGCATGCTGATGGGGGATTTCCTGTCGGTGGTGCAGATGAAGCTGCCGCTGAAAATCGTGGTCTTTAACAACAGCGTGCTGGGCTTTGTGGCCATGGAGATGAAGGCTGGCGGTTATCTCACGGACGGCACCGAGCTGCACGACACCAACTTCGCCCGCATCGCCGAGGCCTGCGGCATCACCGGTATTCGCGTGGAGAAAGCCTCAGAGGTGGATGAAGCCCTGCAGCGCGCCTTCTCCATCGACGGTCCGGTGCTGGTGGATGTCGTCGTCGCCAAAGAAGAGCTGGCGATCCCGCCGCAGATCAAGCTGGAACAGGCCAAAGGCTTTAGCCTGTATATGCTGCGCGCGATCATCAGCGGGCGCGGTGACGAAGTGATCGAACTGGCAAAAACCAACTGGCTCAGGTAAAACATCTGGCATCGCCTTTTTAACAATAAGGACATGCCATGATCGATTTACGCAGTGATACCGTAACCCGCCCGAGCCGCGCCATGCTCGAAGAGATGATGGCCGCCCCGGTCGGGGACGACGTCTACGGCGATGACCCGACGGTCAACGAACTGCAACGTTACGCGGCTGAACTGAGCGGCAAGGAGGCCGCCCTGTTCCTGCCTACCGGTACGCAGGCTAACCTGGTCGCGCTGCTCAGCCACTGCGAGCGCGGTGAAGAGTATATCGTCGGCCAGGGCGCGCATAACTATCTCTACGAAGCCGGCGGCGCAGCGGTGCTCGGCAGCATTCAGCCGCAGCCCATCGACGCTGCGCCGGACGGCTCCCTGCCGCTCGATAAAGTCGCGGCGAAAATCAAAGCCGACGATATTCACTTCGCCCGTACCAGGCTGCTCAGCCTCGAAAATACCCACAACGGCAAAGTGCTGCCGCGCGAGTACCTGAAAGCCGCGTGGGAATTCACCCGCGAGCGCAGACTCGGCCTGCACGTGGACGGTGCGCGTATTTTCAACGCCGTGGTGGAGTACGGCTGCGAGCTGAAAGCGATCGCGCAATACTGCGACTCGTTCACCATCTGCCTCTCAAAAGGGCTGGGCACGCCCGTGGGTTCCCTGCTTGTCGGCAACGCGGACTACATCAAGCGCGCCAACCGCTGGCGCAAAATGACCGGCGGTGGCATGCGTCAGGCAGGTATTCTGGCGGCTGCCGGGCTGTATGCCCTGAAAAACAACGTGGCGCGTCTGAAGGACGATCACGACAACGCCGCGTGGATGGCGGCACAGCTGCGCGAAATTGGCGCCGACGTGATGCGTCACGACACCAACATGCTGTTCGTTCGCGTGGGCGATGACCACGCCGCTGCGCTTGGTGACTTTATGAAATCACGTGGCGTGCTGATCAACGCCTCACCTGTCGTGCGCCTGGTCATGCATCTCGACGTGAGCCGCGAACAGCTGGCGGACGTGGTGAAACACTGGCAGGCGTTTTTACAGCGATAAGGAGCATCACGTGCCGCAACGAATTCTGGTGCTCGGCGCCAGCGGGTATATCGGTCAGCATCTCACCGCGGCGTTAAGCCAGCAGGGACACCAGGTGCTGGCTGCGGCACGCAACACCGAACGCCTGCAAAAACTCAGTTTGCCTGGCGTCATCTGCCACAACGTTGACCTCAACTGGCCGAAGGAACTTCCCGCGCTGCTGGAAGGGGTCGACACGCTTTACTACCTGGTGCACAGCATGGGCGAAGGCGGGGATTTTATCGCCCACGAGCGGCAGGTGGCGATGAACGTCCGCGATGCCCTGCTGCAAACGCCGGTGAAGCAGGTGATATTTTTAAGCTCGCTCCAGGCGCCCGAACATGAGCAATCCGATCACCTGCGCGCCCGCCAGTTGACGGCTGACACCCTGCGCGGCGCCAACGTTCCCGTCACCGAACTGCGCGCCGGCATTATCGTTGGCGCAGGTTCCGCCGCCTTCGAAGTGATGCGCGACATGGTCTACAACCTGCCGGTACTCACGCCGCCGCGCTGGGTTCGTTCGCGCACTACGCCGATTGCGCTGGAGAATTTACTGCATTATCTGGTGGCCCTGCTGGATCACCCGGCGGAGCAACACCGCGTGCTGGAAGCCGCTGGCCCGGACGTGCTGAGCTATCAGGAGCAGTTCGAACGTTTCATGCGCGTCAGCGGCCGCCGCCGCTGGCTGATCCCCATCCCCTTCCCGACCCGCTGGATTTCGGTGTGGTTTTTGAATGTGATCACCTCCGTGCCGCCGACGACCGCCAAAGCGCTGATCCAGGGGCTGAAACACGATCTGCTGGCGGACGATCGCGCGCTGCGGGCACTCATTCCCCAGGAGCTGATCCGCTTTGACGATGCCGTGCGCAATACGCTGAAAGAAGAAGAGCAGCTGGTGAACTCCAGCGACTGGGGTTACGACGCTCAGGCGTTTGCCCGCTGGCGGCCAGAGTATGGCTACTACCCGAAACAGGCGGGCTGCACGGTGAAAACCCATGCCAGCCTGGCCGCGCTATGGGACGTGGTAAACCAGATTGGCGGCAAAGAAGGTTATTTCTTCGGTAATATCCTCTGGCAAACGCGCGGGGCAATGGATCTGCTGGTGGGGCACAGGCTGGCGAAAGGTCGCCCGGCACGCCCGTATCTTGAGGTGGGCGATGCCGTCGACAGCTGGAAGGTGATCATCGTCGAGCCGGAAAAACAGCTGGCGCTGCTGTTCGGTATGAAAGCCCCGGGGCTGGGCCGACTCTGCTTTACCCTGAAAGACAAAGGCGATCATCGTGAACTGGACGTCCGCGCCTGGTGGCATCCGCACGGAATGCCGGGTCTGTTCTACTGGTTGTTGATGATCCCCGCGCACCTGTTTATCTTCCGGGGAATGGCAAAACGGATTGCGCAACGGGCAGAACAAAAGCAGGAAAATAACTAAATAAAACTCTTATTCTTTCACCTTTCCCATTGCATACCGCCGTAATTCACGAAAGAATGCGCACGAAATTCTTTTCAACACAGTGGATAGATATGAAGGTACTGGTTACCGGGGCGACCAGCGGCTTAGGCCGAAATGCGGTCGAATTTCTGCGCAACAAAGGCATCAGCGTCAGGGCTACCGGTCGCAACGAAGCGATGGGAAAACTGCTGCAAAAAATGGGCGCAGAGTTCGTTCATGCTGACCTGACGGAGCTGGTCTCCTCGCAGGCGAAAGTGATGCTCGCCGGTATCGACACGCTGTGGCACTGCTCCAGTTTCACCTCCCCGTGGGGTACCCAGGAAGCCTTCGATCTCGCCAACGTGCGGGCAACCCGCCGTCTGGGCGAATGGGCCGTCGCCTGGGGCGTGCGTAACTTTATTCATATCTCGTCACCGTCACTCTATTTCGATTATCACCACCATCGTGACGTGCAGGAAGATTTCCGCCCGGCTCGCTTTGCCTGTGAGTTTGCCCGCAGCAAGGCGGCCAGCGAAGAGGTGATTGACCTGCTGGCGCAGTCGAACCCGCATACCCGTTTTACGGTACTGCGTCCGCAGAGTCTGTTCGGGCCGCACGACAAAGTGTTTATTCCGCGTCTGGCGCAGATGATGCACCACTACGGTAGCGTGCTGCTGCCGCGCGGCGGCGATGCGCTGGTGGATATGACCTATTACGAAAACGCCGTTCACGCCATGTGGCTGGCAAGCCAGCCGGACTGCGATAAGCTCATTTCCGGTCGAGCCTATAACATCACTAACGGCGAACCGTGCACGCTGCGCAGCATTGTGCAGCGGCTGATCGACGAGCTGCAGATCAACTGCCGTATCCGTTCAGTGCCCTACCCGATGCTGGACATGATTGCCCGCAGCATGGAGCGTTTTGGCAGTAAATCGGCCAAAGAGCCTGCGCTGACGCATTACGGCGTATCGAAGCTTAACTTTGATTTTACGCTGGATATTTCGCGCGCGGAGAACGAGCTGGGGTATAAGCCGGTTGTGACGCTGGATGAAGGGATTGTGCGCACGGCGGCGTGGTTACGGGATCACGGGAAGTTGCACCGGTAAGCAACCCAGCCTCATGTAGACCGGGTAAGCGCAGCGCCACCCGGCAAAAGACAGAGTGTGCGGTAGACAGTGAGTGCGGCCTGATGCCCTCACCCCGACCCTCTCCCACCGGGAGAGGGTGCAAACAGTAAAACGGCAACCTTTCGGTTGCCGTTTGCTTTTACAAAGCCGTCCAGGCGTCAGACCATGCCAGACCTGCGCCTGGTTCATAGTATGCCGGGGCGTTGTTACACCAACCGCTGTACGGGAACGGTTTGCACTGGAACAGTTTACCGTGGTTGTTCACGATATCACCTGCGTTGTACTTGCTGTTCGCGCTCCACGCCGGGTAAGCACCGTCATCCTGAGAAGGTGTTGATGCTTTCGCTTTCACGTTCAGCAGGTAAGAGGTGGTGCTGCTTAGTTCGCCATCGCTGACGGTCAGGCTCACTTCAATCTGCTGTGCCGTGGCGGATTCTGGCGCCTTGAAGGTCACAACCGCTTTATCCTGACCGGTGACGGTCTGACCATCCTGAGAACGCCAGGTGTAGGTCAGCTTGTTACCATCCGCATCCGTAGACCCTTCCGCGCTTAGAGAAACCTGCGCACCCGCTTCAACGGCACCGATTGGGCCAGCAATATGCGCAACCGGCGCATGGTTCATCGCGACAGGTTCTGCCGGGGTTTCATCCGGCGTTGGTGCTGGCGTTACCGGGGTTTCATCCGGCGTGGTTGCAGAGCCGTCATCGTTCACGATGTTCACATTAAAGAACTTCTGCACACACTTGCTGTAGTCACCCTCTTTAAATGCGCTGAATGGCGTCTGGTAACCCACCAGTTGGCAGGAGTAAGTTGAACCCGTCGGGGTATCCGGACTCCATCCCCAGTCCTGTTCCCAGTAAATCTTCAGGGCACCGGCACCACCTTCGTCGAACTGCTTCATATTGGCGCAGCCCAGCACTTCATTTGCCGGAACAGGCACTTTCAGGTAGTTTGCGAACTCTTTGTAGTACTTGATACGGTTTTGCGACTGGGCAATTTCCGTCGGGCCGCCGCACTCTACGCCGCCGTTGATGATCTGAGTGGTCACGCCAAAGCCAGAGACCAGACCGTTGGCTTTATCGTGATCGTTCGGCTGCCACGTACCGTCGATAACCTGCAGCATGCTGGGTTTTGGCGGCTGTGGATAGGCGAAGAAGAAGATCGCACTCGCCAGGTTCAGCCAGGTGTCCGCCACCAGCTCCGGTTTTTCGAGCAGGGTACGCACGTCACCGTACATCGCTTCAGAGAACGGGCCGTAGTTGTAGTTGTAGGACAGCTGCTTGGCTCCGCGACCGAAGTAGCTCAGGAAGTCACCGTCTTTGTCTTTACCGCACGGCCAGGTCTGCCCCTGCCAGACGTCCGGGTTACATTCGCCGTTATAGCCCCCCTTCTGGCCTTCGCTCCAGCCCATTTCACGCACGTGAACCAGCGCCTGGCGCCACTCGGCTTCCGGACGCCAGCTTTCGTGGCCGCCGGTTTCCTGGGCAAAGTGGGCAAACATGGTTGCCAGCTCTTTGCGGCAGATGGCGTCGCTGTCGCGACCGTCTTTGTAGGTCTTACACAGCGCCGGGAATTTACCCACCGCTTTCAGGAAGTTGCTGTAGGTGTACGCCTGCGCGCGCAGCGGGAATAGATACTCCCAGTCGCTGGCCTTCACGATCCCTTCCACGCGCTTCACGTTTTCCGGGTTCGCCGCACGGCCTGGCTCAATCATTTCAACCTGAGCATTGTCCAGCGTCTGAATAGTCTCTTTTACGGAGGCCATCAGCGGGAAGCTGGTCAGCTCTTTTTCCTTCTTCGCCAGATCGCTGGCTTTCATGGTGTACGGCTCACTGGTGGTCGCCTGCAGCGAGGCAGCCTGCGCCATAAACGGGGCTACGCATGCGCCAGCAACGAGTACACTCAGTAACGTCCTTTTGTTCATTTCAGTATTCCTGTAAATAGAAGTTAAATTATAAATCCCGGCTTATGTATTAATCCGTTAATAAATAAACCACAGACAGCTGTTTTCACTTTTCGAAGAACACCCTCGGGAATTCTTCAAAAATAAAAAACGTTAATCACGTGCTGCTAATTTCAATTGCTGGTATTTCGTCCAGACCTTGTGGGCATATTTCATACGCTGCGGATAGTTCTCTTTTTTTAATCCGGCGTTATACGCACCCACGGCCTCCCAGTTATAGCCATAAACCTTAATCATCCCGGACAGGATGGACGCACCGACCATGATGGAGGTACAGGGCTCGGCCATCAGCCGATATTCATCAATCCCCCGGCTCTCCAGCTCCGTAAAATGCGAACTGTTAATTTGCATCAGCCCGACATCACGGGTGCCATCGTGGTTTTGCCCAACCGCATACGGGTTCATACCGGATTCAACGTTAGCAATGGCATACAATAAATAGGGATCGACATGATAATAATGCGCCGCTTTATCCCAACAGTTTGCCAGTGCGCTTTGGCTTATTATCAATAACAGCAAAATTAATTTTTTCATTTTTACCTGCAGACAGTCTCGGTGATTTCTCCTTACCCACATCCTGTTAAATGAATTTTGAAGCACTCACCACCCGGTTAAAGATGGTGAGTGATTTAGCGGGTGATATTATTTACAGTCCGCAGATGCGCCTTCTTTCACCCATACATCGCTATTGCCTGGTTTATCACCGCGGGTCCACCATTTGGCACGGTATACAGACCCCTGATAGGTGGTCGTTTCGCCACCGTTGTAAACCAGGTCAGAACGCCAGTTCATCTTCACGTTGCTCACCAGTTCCCATGCGTCCACACCGAAGCCAGGCTTGTTACCCTGCGTCCAGTACTTCGCTTTCCACACCAGGTGGTCGGCACTCACGGTGTCGCCACTGTTGTAGATTTTGCTGGCATCCCACGCGGCATATTTGCTGGCGTTAGCATCGACAGGTGCGTCGCAGCTGCCGGTTGCCGTGCCTTCGTCAGATGGCGGAGTGACGTCATCAGACGGCGGTGTTACTTCGTCAGCAGGTGGGGTTACATCGTCAGCAGGCGGCGTGACGTCAGCCGGTTTCGGATTCACCGTTACCTGTACGTTAGACTGCACGCTGGTTTTACCGTCGCTCACGACAACGCTCAGGGTGTAGGAAGAGGCAGAGCTCACTTCCGGCGCAGTGATGTTCACGTTCGCAGTGTCAGTACCGGTCGCGTGCATATCCGCTGGAACGCTCCAGGCATAGGTCAGCGCATCGCCGTCAGGATCCGCAGCCTGCGCATGCAGGGCGTAGGTTTCACCCGCCTGCAGCGTGACCGCTTCCATCTGGTTCACAACCGGCGCCTGGTTGGCTTTCGGTGCTTTGTTCACAACCTGTACATCAATCGCGTTGCTCAGGCCTTTAGCGTCAGTCACCGTCAGGCGGAACACCAGAGTCTGGTCGGAAGTTGCTGCTGCAATGTTAAAGGTCGCTTTCGTTTTGGTGCTGTTGGTGATGGTGACCGATGGGCCAGAAACCTGAGTCCATTTATAGGTAATCGCATCACCATCTGGATCGCTGGAAGCAGAACCATCGAGCGTAACGGTTGCCGGTCCTGAGACGTTCTGGTCGGTAGATGACGCGATTGGCGCGTGGTTGGTTACAACCGGGTCGACCGGAGTAGAACCGCCCATCAGGCTCTCATTCATCGCGTTCAGGATATCGCCGGTATCAGAATCAATAGACCATGCGAAGAGGCCGCCCAGGTTATTCGCCAGAACGTACTTACCTTTTGCAGTTGTTGAACGCGCGTCTTCATAAGAGATCAGATCACCCGTAGATTTGTTGAATACATAAGGTGCTTCAGCGGTTGCGTCGTAACCGGATTCCCAGCCTGGCTTGCCTTTGTATTCGTTAACAATCTGACGGTAGTCAACCACGCCCGGTTCCCAGGTGCCTTTCACCATACCGGTTGCGGTACCGGTGAATGGATTGTCGCCGGTGTAACCATGAACGCCGGTCCAGCCACGGCCATACATACCTGCACCCACGACGATTTTGCCTGGCTGTACGCCCTGTTCAAGCAGCGCGTTAACGCCGTTTTCAGTGGTGTAGCTGGTGTCTGGTCTCCAGGACGGTGCACGCAGCGCAGCCTGGTGGCCCAGATCGGTGTTGCTCCAGCCGCCGTAGAAGTCATAGCTCATCAGGAAGATGTGGTCGAGATACTGTTGAGCGGTGGTGTAATCCACATCCTCAATTTTATCTTTACCGGCACCGATGGCGCTGGTCAGTTCGTAGGTACGGCCAGTCTGAGCGGAAAGTTCGTTCAGCATGGCACGCAGATCGTGCATCAGCGCGGTATAGGTCGCTTTGTCCTGCTGCGGGTTACCCTTGGTTTCCGTCACACCGCCGCCGCCCGGGAATTCCCAGTCGATATCAACACCGTCAAAGAATTTCCAGGTCTGCAGGAATTCTTTGACGGAAGACACGAAGCGCGCGCGAATGGCAGGGTCGCCCATGTGGTAGAACGGATCGGACAGCGTCCAGCCACCGATGGAAGGCAGCACTTTCAGGTCTGGATGCGCTTTTTTCAGCGCCATCAGTTGGCCAAAGTTACCTTTGTACGGGTCGTCCCAGTTAGAAACGCCAGCCTGAGGTTTTTGCAGCGCAGCCCACGGATCGTGGATCGCCACGGTAAAGTCCGGTCGGCCCTTGCAGTCACGCTGAAGCACTTCGAAGCTGTTACCGCCTTCAACGGTTTTCAGACCGTCGTTGATGCCGTCACCGCCACAGATAGGAATAAAGCCATACAGAATGTGGTTCAGGTTCGCAGCCGGAATTTTATCAACCGGGAAGTTACGACCATACACGCCCCATTCAGGGAAATACGCCGCAACCACTTTATCGGTATGCTTAGCGAAGGTTTTGTTGTTCTCCTGCATCGGCGCATTTAGCGGCAGCAGGTGGCTACCGTCGGTATCTGCCACGATGATCAGCTTGCTGGCGCTCTTCGTGCAGCCGCTGGTATTACAGAGTTCAACCTGCTCCTGATAACGTCCGCCCTTTTTCACCTTGAAGGTCGCAGAGCCGTTCGCGCTGCCCGCCCCTGTCCAGACGGTTTTACCATCCAGCAGCACTTTTGCAGAGGTTGGTGCATCACCGCTCCAGACGTTCCACTCGACTTTCACATCCACACCATCGTTGTGTACTTTAACGAGGTTGTTGTAATCCTGTGCCGCCGGGTCGACTTCAACAAGCGCAAACTTGTCATTGCCATAGCCGATAGTCGGCGTACCTGGTGCCGCTGCAAATACTGAGCTTGTTGCGGCTGCAACAAAAAGCGCCAGATATTTAGGCTTCATAAATTTCATTTTTATTTCCTGATAAATTTATTCGTAACGTTAATAACCCATGTCTTCCGTGAGAACATGGATACGTATTTAACCAACCTGAAAACCGTGACAAAAAAGTGTTGCTGCGTTGTATTCCTCCATAAAAAGATACAAGCCCAAATTCCGTGTAGCTTATATCCCTTACGATACACTGAGCGCAAAGAGGCGTCCTTCTCTTCCACCGTCGAAAAAATTTATAAAAAAACTTGACCTGAATATTTAAAATATGAAAGCGAACTGCTGCCCAATAAACACCACTATTCCAGCAAATGAGAGATACGGTCCGAAAGAAATAGTGAGGTTATTTTTATTTAAATGCGTTAACGCGAAATAACCGACAATCCCGCTCAACGCGGCGATTAATTCCAGCGTGGGCAATGTCTGCCAGCCACACCAGGCGCCCAGGGCCGCCAGCAGCTTAAAATCACCATATCCCAGCCCTTCCCGTCCGGTGGTCAGGCGAAACGCCCAGTAGAGTAGCCAGAGAGACAGATAGCCCGCCACGGCGCCGAGCAGCGCATCGCGAAGCGGCAGCGTATGGTCAAAGGCATGGAGCAATAATCCCGCCCACAGCAGAGGCTGGGTCAGGCAGTCCGGCAGCAGCTGGTGCCGCCAGTCGATCATGGCCAGCGGGAACAGGAACGCGGCCAGTAGCCACAGGGAGAACAATGCCTGGACGTCCGGCATACACCAGGCGGTGATACCAAAAAACAGTGCGGAAAAAAGTTCGACCAAAAATATCCGCAATGGGATAGCGGTACCGCAACAGCTACAGCGCCCGCGTAACACAAGCCAGCTAACCAGCGGGATATTCTCCCAGGCGGCCAGCGCGTGCTGGCACGCCGGGCAGTGCGAGACCGGGAACAGCAAATTACCGCCGCCTTCTTCTTCCCCCACCATGCCCGGTACGCGCTCGGCGACGACGCCCAGAAAGCTCCCCACAATGCCGCCCAGGATCGCGCTCATCACCGGAAACCCGACCGGGTAGACGTCCCGCATCAGCGCGAAGGTATTCATGCGGTTTTGCTCCAGGTAAGCTGCACCTCTGCCTTGACGTCGCTGAGATGATCGACCGGGGTGAGGTTTATTTTTTGCAGCCTGACGCCGGAGGTCTGGTTAATTTCCCGCAGCCAGCTTTTTAATTCATACACATTTACACGTTTAACGACGAACGATAATGTTTGTCCATCCTGACGCACATCTGTCAGGGGAAGATTAATTTCCTGCGCACTGCTCTCTACCACCGTACGCGGGTTATCCGTTTTGAGCAGTTGAACCTGGAGATGGTTTTTATCTATTTCACTGCGCATCCAGTTCAGCGTCTCTTTTTGTCTGCTCAGCGTGGCTTTACTGTTTTGAATTATATTATCCAACGGGATCACGACTGCGTAATAGACGGCCGCCCCCACCAGGGCAACGGCACATATTTTTATAATGACTTTTTCCCTGGCGCTGTAATTCTGGTAACGAGACTTAAGCTGCGCGATTCGCTCTTTCATTTATATTTCCCTGCGATCATGGCGGTATAAGGCGCAGCGGTGGAAACAGGCTGCAGGGTGAAATCAAAGTTTTCACCGGCCTGCTTCACAAACGTCTGCAACGCGGTTTGATTTTGCGCACTGACGCTCAGCGTCAGCGTATTCTGTTGGGCATCGTATTCCAGCAGATCAATTTCCATCGCCGGTACGGCCTGCCTGGCTTTCTCCAGCTCTTCAAGCTGCAAAAAGACCCCTTTGGTCTGCTTCTTCAGGTTTTGACCAAAGTGGTATTTGATGTTGGTTTGCTGGCGCATGCTGGGAAAATGGTGCTGGTAAACCTGAACAATCTCCTGCTGAATGGCATTCTCCTGCTGCACCAGCATCCAGGCCATGACGACGCGCGGGCCCAGCAACAGGCCGAGAGAGAGCAGGCCCGCCGCGGCCATCACCGCTTTGATTCCCTTCGAAGCTTTGCCCGCGCCCGCTTTCGCGCTGAATTCACCGTGCAGGAGCGTAACGCGGCAGGCGTGCCACTGCGGCTGGATCAGGACCAGCGGATGCTGCCAGGGGTGCCCGACGTCAACGTCGACGCCAGCAGGCGCGTCACCGTAACAGCACACGTCGCCCTCTCCGGCTTTCTGCATCAGAAGCGGCAGCAGGCTCGCCTCCATTTCGCCAGCAACATGGGGTGATAAACGCAGCCAGTAGCTGTCGTCCAGGGCAACGAGCGTACTCCCCCCTGCCGTCACGGGCAGCAGCCAGGCATCCGGCAGCGCCTGTATGACCTTTAATCCGGCCGCCTGACAGCGGGCTAACCACCCGCGCAGGCAATCGGCGTCGATGGCCACTGCGTCAACCTCGGCGCCCTTCTTGTGGAGCACCGTCCAGTGGAGATTGTCCACGTCGCCAATCATCGTCTCTTCCGCCATCCACGAGAACGCCGTCGCCTGCGAGGCGATTTTCTTCGGCAGCGTGAAGTGGCGGAAGATCATATTGCTGGCGGGCAGCAGCAGACAAACGCGGGCGGCCAGAGGATGGTCCGCCAGCGCGTCCAGGCTCTCCAGCACTTCAACCTGCTCCCTGTCGGAGACACACCACATTATTTTCCCGCCCTCGCGGCTGTCGGGACGGACAAAAAGGACCTGTTTCATAGCGTTCTACTTTTCTTATTCAATCATTCGGTAACGACGTTGCCACGTCACGATCTCACCGGCTTCGTTATTCACCTGAAGCTGGCTCACCACGCGAAGCGTTAATTCATCGGTATTGCCGGTATAATTGACGCGGAAATACCGGCTATTAATGGAGAGATAGTCGGCCACCTGCGGGAGGTCGTCTTTCAACTGCGGGAAGGCCTGCTCCAGCGCTTTGCTGAAGGTTTCCATATTTTCCCAGCCGGTTTCAGGACGCGATTCAATCAGGCGAACGGCATCATCTTCATTGAGTTTTCCCGGGAACAGGGCGGCCAGTAAGGCGGCCTGCTCCGGTTTCAGGGTATTCACATCCACCTTGCTGGCGGAGTCCGGCAGCGCGCACAGCAGCTTGCTCACCTTCGGGTAAGCGGCAGCCGGGAACGCGGGCAGCAGCTTGATCTCAGCTACCGTGCGCATCATCTGGTTTGCCGGTTGACGAGCGGGCACCACGCCAGCCCAGGCATCGGTCTCTGCGCCTTCTTTGGCCGTCGTCGTGTCGCCATCGAGATAGTCCACCAACTGGTCATAAACCTCTTCCGCGTTGGTCTGGCTCAGGCCGCTCTCCGTCAGAAGCTGTTCAACAATCTGCTCTCTGCGGGGCTTTTCCGGCACCGCCGGGGCATTTTGTCCCTGCGCCATTTTTTCGGCCGCCAGCAGGTTGTTGACGTTAAAGCAGTCCTGGGCGTCTTCCACCTGGCTGACCACCGTGTAGTCTTCACCCCGGGTTTCCAGCGGCTGATGCCAGTCACCCTCGGGTGCGAGCGCTTTGCTTTCCCCGCTGGCGTCGGTCTGCAGCCGGTCTTTCACTACCTTTTCCTGCGCCTGCATCGCCCAGCGCAGCTGCTGCTGGCTCACCTGGTAATGCGTTTTTTGCAGGTTGCGGCAGAACTGCTGGCTGATTTTGGCGGCCAGGGCCGACATCATCACCAGCAGGATCAGCACCACCAGCAGCGCCACGCCTTTCTGTTTGCGTAATGCATTCATGATTTTGCTTCCGGTGGCGGTGGTGGTGGTGCGGCCACTTCAGGCAGATCGCCCGGGGTCGTAAACACCCAGCGCCAGGTATCGCCATTTTCCATGGTCAGCGTCAGCTCTACGCCGTCCGGCAGGTGAGCCGGGTCGCTCCAGCTTTTCTGCCAGCCTTGATGGTAAAAACGCCACTGCAGGGATTTCACCTCGCTGACAATCGGCACTTCATCGGGTCTGGCGTCCGCCGGGCCGTCAATCACCGGCCAGACGTCGCGATACAATCGCCCCGCTTCCAGCCGCCAGCGCACGCGCTCCAGCTGGACCGTTCCGCTTACGCCGTTCAGCGTGGTCAGCTCAAGCGCATCGTCCACCTGACGGAACCGCTCCGGCTCGTTGCGCGGCGCGCGCGCCTGCAGCTGGTAGAAATCGCGCTCCATCAGGTTCCAGGCCCGCTGGAGCTGATTGAGCTTCGCCGCGCTGGCATCGGTGGCCGAACTGGTGCACATCGCCCCGTCCAGAATTTGCCAGGCCAGGGTGCCGATCACCGCAAAGATGGTCAGCGCAATCATGATCTCCAGCAGGGTAAAACCACGCTGGCGTCGGGTTCTCTTCACTTGCTCTCTCCCGGCGGAGCGATCTGCAACGCGATAACCGGCTGGCTGTCGTCACTTTCCGCATACACGCGGATGGCGTTAGCCCAGCCGTTGTCGGCAGTTTTGACCCGCTGCTTGCGCCAGTTCCAGCTACGTCCGCCCATGATTTCCGTCCCCCGCACTTCGGCGTCAGGGAAGTCGACTTTCGTGAGCTGCGCCTCCGCCAGCTGATTCTCAGCCACCCAGCTCGCCTGCAGGGTGTCGGCCAGCCCGTGGGTAAAACGCACGTTCAGGGAGACCGAGTTCATCAGCACCAGCGCGGCGGTGGAGAAGATGACCAGCGCGACCATCACCTCCAGCAGCGTCATTCCCGTTTGCTTGTTCTTGCCGTTAGCCATCGTTTTCTACCGATACCGGGGCCGCGCCTTGCGACACCACGCGGAAATGGTGCTGTTTGTCATAGCTTTGCAGCGTCAGGGTGAAGCGGCTGATTTCACCATCCGGTAAGAAGAGCACCTGCGGTTCG
This sequence comes from Enterobacter asburiae, assembly GCF_008080435.1. Lineage (GTDB taxonomy): Bacteria > Pseudomonadota > Gammaproteobacteria > Enterobacterales > Enterobacteriaceae > Enterobacter > Enterobacter asburiae_C. The sequence continues at coordinate 241,466 of NZ_VRKN01000003.1, forward strand.
GAGGCGACCGTCGCAGCCAGGCGCTGCGGCGAGAGCGAAACGTGCATCTCCTCAGGGAAATCGCCTTTGGTAGTAATACGGCCCGCGGATAACGGTACCCAGCGGCGCTCGCCGTTTTTATCGTCGAGCGTCACCAGCTGATAGTTATCCGTGGTCATCACCAGCCCCACAATATTTCCGTCCATCACCGCACGGTCTGAACCATAATCAACGAGGGCTTTTAATTGCTGGCCAAATATGTCTGCGCCGCTGCGCGAAGGTATTGTTGACACCACCATCATGGCGCAGCTAGCAAATATCACCAGCGCCAGAATAATTTCCAGCAACGTAAAGCCGCGTTGATGTTTCATTATTTCTCTTTCTTATCCAGAGACCAGTTCGTAATATCATCGGCGGTATTGGCTTCACCGTCCGGACCAGCAGAGAAGACGTCAACCGCGCCGTGTTCGCCCGGGCTCACCAGGATATAATCTCCACCCCACGGATCCTGCGGCAGGCGGCGGATATAGCCATCGGCGCGGTAGCCATTAGGGATAGGTGCGATTTCAGGTTTGGTCACCAGCGCCTGCAAACCCTGCTCGGTGGTCGGGTAGCGGTGGTTATCCAGCTTGTACATATCCAGCGAACCTTCGAGCGCGACAATATCGCTGGTCGCTTTTTGCGTATCCGCTTTTTCTTTATTGCCCATTAAGTTTGGCACCACCATACTCGCTAAAACGCCGAGAATAACGATCACCACCATTAATTCGAGCAGCGTGAAGCCCGCCTGGCGAGCCAGGTGTTTTCTTTTTATAGCCATGATTTAACCTACCATATTATTAAGTTGCAGAAGCGGTTGTAATATTGACAGCACGATGAATAAAACAATCGTCGCCATGGAGACCACCAGCGCCGGTTCAAATACCGACAGCGTTAAGGTAATTCGATGCTGCAGTGCCGATTCCTGGTTTTCCGCCGCGCGGTCCATTAAATTGCCTAATTCCCCGCTCTCTTCGCCGGAGGCAATCATGTACAGCATGGTCGGCGGGAATAACTTCGCCTGCTCCAGCGCCGCATAAAGCGATGCCCCCTGGCGCACGGTATCGGCGGCCTGCTCCAGCACCTGCCGGGCGTAGAGGTTTTCGATACCGTCCATGGCGATATACATCCCCTCCAGCAGCGGCACGCTACTGGCCTGCAGGATGCTCAGGGTACGGATATAGCGGGCGCTGTTGATGGCGCACACCAGCTTTTTAATCGGCGAGCCGTTCACCAGCCAGCGGTTCCAGCGAAAACGGTTTTTGGCATTCCTGAGCCAGGTTTTAAAACCGACAAACCCACCGGCCAGGAGACCGACAATATAGATGCCGTACGCCTGCAGGAAATCGCTCACCGCAATTAGCGTGCGGGTGGTGATCGGCAGCTGCTGCTTCATGTGGGTGAACTGCTCAATCACCTGCGGCACCACCGCCACCAGCAGAATGCCGATCACCGCAATGGCCACCACCGTCAGGGTGATCGGGTAAACCATCGCCTGCGTCAGCTTGCTTTTCATCTTCTGGCGCTGCTCGTTGTATTCCGCCAGCTTCTCCAGCACGTCGCCCAGGTGGCCGGTCTTTTCACCGGCCATCACCAGCGTGCAGTAGAGCTTGTCGAAGGTGCGCGGGAACTGGCTAAACGCGTCAAACAGCGTGTGGCCCTCCACCACCTTCTCGCGGATCTCCACCACCATCGCCGCCAGCTTTTTGTCCTCCGTCTGCTTCGAGATCGCTTTCAACGCGCTTTCCAGCGGCAGCGCGGCGTTGACCAGCGTGGAGAGCTGACGGGTGAACATCGACAGCACCGGCGTGGAGAGCTTTGCCCCGGTTTTTGCTTTACCGGACGCCGCCGCCTCGCGGGTTTCGGTGATGCTGACGGGCATCAGCTTTTGCTCGCGCAACATCTGGCGAACCTGCTTTTGCCCCTCGGCCTGCAGGGTGCCGCGCCGGGTTTTGCCCGCGACATCCGTCGCCGTCCAGGCGTAGAAGGCCATTACTCATCTCCCCCGCGCTCGGCGGTGACGCGCATCACCTCTTCCAGAGAGGTGATGCCGCTAATCACCTTCAGCAGCCCGTTTTCGCGCAGGCTGTAGGCCTGCTTAAAGAGCTGCGTTTCGATGGACATTTCGTCCTTATCTTCATGAATGGCCCGGCGTAGGGTGCTGTCCACCACCAGGAATTCATGAATACCGGCACGGCCCTGGTAGCCGCTCTGGCGGCAGTGCTCGCACCCCACCGCGCGGTAGATCGCGTTGGGCGGCGCGTCCATAAAGCTGAACAGCGCTTTTTCATTGGCGTCCAGCGGACTGGTGGACCGGCAGTGCGTACACAGCCGACGCACCAGACGCTGGGCAATGACACCGAGCAACGATGAACCGATTAAAAACGACTCCAGCCCCATATCGCGCAGACGGGTGATCGCCCCTGCAGCGCTGTTGGTGTGCAGCGTAGACATGACCAGGTGACCGGTGAGCGACGCCTGCACCGCAATTTGCGCGGTTTCACCGTCACGAATTTCCCCGATCATCACCACGTCCGGATCCTGACGCAGGATGGCGCGCAGCCCGCGGGCAAAGGTCATGTCCACGCGCGGGTTAACCTGCGTCTGCCCCACCCCTTCCAGCTCGTATTCAATCGGGTCTTCCACGGTCAGGATGTTGCGCTCATCACCGTTCAGCGCCGAGAGAATGGCATACAGGGTGGTACTTTTACCGGAGCCCGTGGGCCCGGTGACCAGAATAATGCCGTGCGGGCGGTCAATCAGCCCTTTCAGCTTCTCCAGCTCTTCATCAATCAGACCCAGCTTGTTGATGTCGGGCTTCAGATTGCTTTTATCGAGCAGGCGCATGACCACGCGCTCGCCGTACTGGGACGGAATGGTCGATACGCGCACGTCGATCGCCTTGCGGCCAATGCGCAGGGAGATGCGGCCATCCTGCGGCAGGCGCTTCTCGGCGATGTCAAGTTTTGACATGACCTTGATGCGCGACACCAGCAGCGGTGCCAGCTTGCGCGCCGGCTGCAGCACCGGGCGCAGCACGCCGTCGACGCGAAAGCGAATGCTCAGCGTGCGCTCGAAGGTTTCGATATGGATATCCGACGCGCCGTCTTTCACCGCCTCGCCGAGAATGGCGTTGATCAGGCGGATCACCGGAGAGTTTTCGTCGTTATCGAGCAGATCCTCGTTATCCGGGATCTCCTCGGTTAACGCCATCAGGTCGATATCCGCGTCCATGTCATCCACCAGCTGCTGCGACACGCCGCTGCTCTGCTGCCAGATTTTGGCCAGCAGCTCGTCAAAGGCCTCCGGCGTCAGGGTCACCGGAACGAACGCGCGTCCCAGCACCCGGCGCACCTCCAGCAGTGCAAACGCCGGGGTATCTTCACGGATATAGACGTCGTTGTTGTAAAACAGAACGCCGTTATCTTTTGCGTAGCTGCTGCTACACAGGGTTTTCGTCGGTTCGTCCACGGTGCCCCCTCCGCCTTAGTGTTTAAACGGATTGCGTGCGGCGCTGGTTTTCACCGGTGCGGCGCTGGCGTCAACGGGAAACGCGGGCAGGACCGCGTTATCCGTGGGTTCAATAATGCCGAGCTTTTTCTCTTCCACGCGCTGCTGCTGGCGGGCACGGATCTGGTCATATTTCTCTTTCGACGCCGCGCTGTAGTTGTCGTCATCACGCAGAACGGTGGTATGGATAAACACCATCAGGTTGCGTTTCGACGTATCCTGCGAGGTGTAGCGGAACAGCTGGCCAACCAGCGGGATATCGCCCAGCAGCGGCACTTTGGAGACCGACTGTTTGGTGACGTTTTCCATCAGGCCGCCGAGCACCACCGTCTGCCCGCTGTGCACCATCACTTCGTTGTTGATGGTGCGGGTGTTAAAGGTTGGGCCGAGGCTGGCGTCTTCCGTCGCGCTGTTGTCAACGCTGGAGACTTCCTGCTCAATCTTCAGGTGGATCATGTCGCCGTCGTTGATTTGCGGCACAATTTTCAGCTTGGTACCGACCGTCTTACGCTCAACGGAGTTAAAGACGTTGTCGCCGCTGGTGGTCTGAGAGCCAGAGAGAACCGGCACATCCTGACCGACGTTGAACGACGCTTCTTTGTTATCCAGCGTGACCACGCTTGGCGTGGAGAGAATATCGTTTTTGCCGTCGGTGGAGAGCGCGGTCACCAGAGCCCCGAAATCGCCGTTAAAGAAGCCGGTCGCCAGGCCGGTGAAGCTCGCCCCTTTCATGGTGCCGTTTTTAATCTGGCTGATAGGCAGGCCGGTAGAGCCGAACTGCACCCCGCCGTGCTTGCTGCTCCACTGCACGCCAAGATCCAGGCCGTTACCGTCCTGCACTTCAGCAATGATCGCCTCTACCAGCACCTGCGGACGGCGGATGTCGAGCTTGTCGATCACCTTCTCCAGAGAGTTCATCACGTTTGGCTGGGCGGTGATCACCAGTGAGTTGGTTGACTCGTCGGCGCTGATGTTCAGATCGCTGGACGCGGTGGCGGTTTTCGCCTTCGGCGTGCCGGCCTTGTCTTTCAGCTGTTCCCCAATCCCGGTGAGCACCGGTACCACCTTCGTGGCGCTGGCATATTTGAGATAGAAGACGCGGGTATTCCCCTCGTTGTTCTGCTCGCGATCCAGCTGATGGATCAGGGAGCGGGTACGCATGCGCGCATCTTCCGAACCGCTGATCACCAGGCTGTTGGTTTCGTCATCCGCCACCACTTTGGTCGCCAGCTGCGGCGCGTTCTGCCCCTTCTGCTCTTCGTTGTTGAGGTTGTTCAACATGTCTGAGAGCTCTTTGGCGGAGGCAAAGCGCAGCGGTACGATCTCGCGGCGCTGAATACCGTCTTTATCAACGCGCTGCACCAGATCCACCAGGCGGTTCACCACCGAGGCTTTACCGGTCAACAGCAGCACGTTGGACGGCTCGAAGTGCACCACGTTACCGATGCCGGTGGCATCGTTAAGCTGGCGCAGCAGCGGCGCCAGTTCACGTACCGGCACATTTTCCATGCGCACGACGCGGGTGATGATCTCATCGCCTTTGCCCGGGTTTTTGCTGTCTGCCAGCGGCGCGCCTGCGGTGCGGGCCACGCTGGAACGCACCACTTTCACCATGCCGTTATCCATCGGGATCACCGACAGGCCGTACAGATCCAGCACGCTCAGAAAGAACTGGTAATACTCATCTTCCGTCAGCACGTTGTAGGTTCGCACCGACACCGTGCCCTGAACGGACGGGTCGACGAGAATGGTTTTATTCAGATTGCGGCCTACCGTATCGATAAACTCGCGGATATCGGTATTTTTAAAGCTCGCGCTAAAGTTGGCTGCAAGCAGCGAACTCGAATATAACGACAATGCGGTCAGCGCCACGCACGCCCATGGAAATTTCTTCATGTCTCTACACTTGTTAATTGTTTAGAACATTAACCCGAATATTTTCAAGGTGAGCGTGACGTCTGACGACGACCTCCGCTTCTTTCATTTTCGACCAGTTGGCAATAATACTTTTTGCCTTTGCTTCATCGGTCATATCGACAGAATTGACTTCTACTGCCACGTCACCCTTTTTCAGCCCTGAATCGCTGTAGAAGGAGGAGGCATTCCTTGGATTAATGTTGTAGCCCTCCAGTTGGCCCTTTTCGATTAACGGCTTTAACACCAGATAATCATTCAGATGCACGCTTTCCGCGCCTGCATCTTTCGTCGATTTGGTCACCGGGTCGCTGTCAACACCGCCCTTAAAATAATCAGGTTTATTTAACGCCAGTACCTGCGTAGCACCTTCGTAATTAACCACCACATTGTCTTTGTTAATTTCCTGAATAAAGGCATCGTTATAACCGGTCAGCGACTCGCCTTCACGGTAGCTCTTCTGACCACCCGGTGTTTTGATAACGGCGAACGAAAGCCAGGCGTCATCGCTGCGCACGATACCTTCGATCTCCGCTGCCAGCGGGGCTTTTACCGCCGTTGCCATGTTGTCCTGACGTACCGCCGCTGTGAAAAGGGTGAATGTCTTGTCGTCACGACGCGTTTTCAGCGGCTGCGCATCGGAATTAGCCAACTTATTCGTAACTTTTTTATAATCTTTAAACGTCAGATATCCTTGCTGGCCGCAAAAAATTAACAGCGCAAACATAATGCAAGGTGTTATCCACCGTGACAGAAATGAGAACCTCATTTTTCATCTGGCCTTTAACAAAGCGAAAATAAGCAGCATCGTGCTGCGCCAATATGTGAGCAAAGAGTAATTTCCCGCTGTAAAAACGACCACTGACTTTGCCGCTAACTTTCATACCGAAAAATATTGACCGTATAAAATCCAGATGTTAGGCCTCGCCGGCAGGATATTTTTACCCTGTGCGCAAATTGACCACCCTATAGCGTTGCTTTACTTTCTCGTCCTGTTGCTATTCCTAATCAGAGACGGTAAGTCGTTATGTATCAGAGCCACTTTAATTTTAAAAATCCGCCCTTTCGGAAAATAACCCGGTTATCCGGGGATTTTCTGGTGCCTTATCATCAGGACGTGTTCAACCTGCTGAAAGAAAAAACCCAACAGGCGGGGATTACTGGGCTCTTTGCTGACGATGCCCCACTGCTGGGCCAGTTCAGCGATGCGCTGAAATCCGCTAATCCTGGCGCGCTTGCCATCAACGCGTTTCCAAAACTGAGTGCCAGTAGCCTGCTGTACAAACTCAACCCGGGAACGAAAGAGAGCAAGAACCGGCTTCAGGCGGTGGATGCCGTACTGCATCAGTGGCAGGAGGGGAAAACCAGGACGAAAGTGCTGGTGATTAGCCATACCGAGGCCATGAAAGAGACCTGTCGGGAAGTGCTGGCTATGCTGCTCACGCGTGCGCAGGAGCTGGGGTTTAGCCTGACCGTCGTACTGATGGGGGCTGCGGAACAGGACGCCGTCCTGATGCAGCAACCGGAGCTGCGTGAATATGCTCACACCCACCACACCCTGCGCCCCCTTACCTGCCGGGAGTCTCTCAGCTACGTTCAGGCGCAGTGTGAAGAGCACGGGTGCGAGAATGCGCCACTCACCCCGGCGCGCGTGCGCAAGATGCATGCGCTGACCCGGGGGAATATCAGCAAGCTGAATGAACTGGCGCACCTGTCGATGCTCGCCGCCTGGACCGAACGTGCAGCCCGGGTCAGCCCGCGTCATTTACGGCTGGCCTCCGGCGAGATCCTGCCCGCGAAAAAACACGGTAAGCGCCTGGCTACCGTCGGTTTATTCGCGTCCGTGCTGTTTGCCGCCTGCGGCTGGTATTTCACCTCCTCGATCGGTGCAAAACTTCCGGTTCAGCTCCCGGTGCCTGTTAGCTGGAAACAGCAGACGCCACACGTTCAGGCCCCGGTGGTGCCGGTTATTGACAACGAGGTGGTAAATCTGCCGGATGCGATGCATCAGCTCTATCTGATGTGGGGGTATGACGCCTCGGCGGACGATGCCCTGTGTCAAAACGCCGCGAAGGTGAACCTGATGTGTAAGCAGGGGAACGCCTCACCGGACGCGCTGGCGCAGGAAGATTATCCGTGGGTAAGTGAACTGAAAACCGGCAACCACCTCAACTATGCTGTGGTCGCCCGCGTCGGGAATAACTCACTCGACCTGCTGATGAACAACCGTACCTGGCAGGTAAGCCGCAGCTGGTTTAACCAACATGCCACCGGGAACTATACGCAATTGCACCGCCTGACGCCGGAAGGTAAAGACGCCATCAGCGCCGCCAGCGATGCGAAAGACATGGGTTGGCTTGACCAGCAGTTAAGCGTGGCCCTTAACCAGCCGGAAACCCATGCCCAGACCTGGACAACGGAGATGATGAAACGCACCCGTGAGTTCCAGCAAAAAATGCATCTGCATGTGGATGGCATTCCCGGGGAAGATACGCTGATGCAGTTAATGCGTGAAACCCATTCCACGCCGAGCGTATTAATACAGGCCTCGCGTTCCACACCGGACGCGACAAAGCAGGAGAAACATTCCTGATGTCTACCATCTGTCTTGCGGCCCAGCGCAGCTACACTACCGGGGAGGCGGTCTGGTTTTCATACCGCCTCCCCAGCCTGAGAAAAATCTTCGGCAACGCTTTTTTATGGACGTTGAGCCTGTGCGCCATGCTGATGGCGGGCGTGTACGCGCATACTTACTGGAGCCTGCGCCATCCTGCGCCGGAACCGGTAAAAAAAGCGCGCGTCGCGAAACCCGAAACGCAGCTTTCCGATATGCACTATGTGTATGTCAGCAAGCCGTTCCCGCATCCGCATCCTCAACCGAAACCGGCGCCTGTGCAGGCCGAGGTACCTGCCATGCAGGATCTGCCGATTAACAGCGATGATACCGACTGGCAGCAGGCACCCGACGGCGCGGAACCACACGATACGTCGCGGGATACGTTACCCGGCACCGAAGCGCATGATGTCGCACCCGCCAGCGCAGGCAGTAACGATGCCTCACTAACCGAGTTGTTTAAGCAGGCGTTAAAAGAACAGGAGCAAGATTATTCTCAAGGCAAAATTCCCGCGCCGCCGGTGGACGAAACGCAGGATAATTCACAGTCGAATGTGCTACATAAGGTGGATAACCGATCGCCTTTGAGTCAGAAAGGCGACCGGCTGGAGTAACTAATATTTTTCAGGCAGCGTTGTCAGGTTAAGGAGTCGACCTTTTTCCACAACAATATACTGACCTTTTTTCAGATCGGAGAGGATTTTAATAATGGTACTGCGCGCCAGGTTGGTGTATTCCTGAATATAATCGTAAATATTAATATCACGTTGATGATGAACAATCAGTTCATTAATCTCGTATAAAAATTCACGCACCACTGAATAAGCACTGCGGGCAACCAGCACATCGTCACGTTTGCTCAGCATGCAGATGTACCAGGAGAGAACTTTGGTCAGTTCAGGCCATAAATTGTTGTCCGTCATCAGTTGGGCGAAGACTTCTTTCCTGATCGAGCGCACCACGGTGTTGGCACGAACGAGGCCGTACATATGGGTTGCGCTGTAGTACATAGAAGAGAGACCAAAAATGCACTGGCCTGTTACCGTGAACATACACAGTTCGTCGGATTCGCGGCGGAATTCAACCTCACCGCTGACGATAATATGAATATATTGTGAATCAGACGTGGATATTTTCTGCCATTTCTTTAAGGCTTTCTCTTCAAAACCTGTCGTTGCAGAAATAATGGCTTCCATTTCATGTTGCGGACGTAATTTTTTTGCATAGATGCTTAACATTGTTATACCCGATTTAAGATGTGAAATTTTAAAATGCAGGTCTAAGGCAAAAAAAACCTTAACCTTCTAATATCTTCCTGATGATGTTCTCAAGGAGGAAAAATAAAGAATAAGTGCGATATATTTATTTGCCGCATTACTTAGCAAGCTATGTGTCTATCTTAAATCCGGATAATTTTAAGTCAATTAACTAAAAATGAATTGAGTTTGTACTTAAGATTAATCTGAAGGGAGTCAGGATGAGCTAAGGCATTCGGGGGCGTCCGAAGGATCACCCCTGCCCGTATTTCTCCAGAAGGGCTTCGGCAATGGCCATCGTTTCGACGTCCGCGACGCCGTTCCACAGGTCAGGCCGAAAATGCATCTGGAACGCCGTGATGATGCGCTTTTGCTGCGCCGGGGTGCTGTCAACCGGTACCTCATAGCCATACCGCGCGAGGAGATCGAGTAATGCCCCGGTATCCACCTGCTGATAGCGCGGACGCCCGTTTATATAGAAGGCGACGCGTGCCGGATCGGGCCACGCACCAATCCCTTGCAGAGCAAGCTGTCGCCACGGGAACAGCGGACCAGGGTCGTCTTTGCGCTGCGGAGCGATGTCCGAATGAGCCACCACATTTTCAGGCCTGATGTTGTAGCGGGTAATAATGTCTCTGGCGAGCGGCACCAGCGCCGCAATTTGCGCAGGCTCAAAAGGGGTAAAGTACTTAACGCCCGACGTTTTTTGCCAGCCACGGTTCTCCAGCTCAATGCCGACAGACGTATCATTGATGCGATTGGTGCCGCGCCAGAAGCTGATACCCGCATGCCAGGCCAGTTCGCTCTCGGGTACCAGCTGCCAGATGCGCGGCTTACCGTCCGGTGCCGGGGGTTTAGCGGGGATCAAATAGTGAGAGCTGACGTTCTTATCCGTCAGCGTGGCCAGCGAGCTGTCAAAATCATCCGCGGTGTAGTGGATCACCAGCACCTTGATGCGCGGATAAGCCGCCTGCGCCTGATGACGCGTATCCAGCTCGTAGGCGCCTTTATCGATAATCCCTTTTTCGGTGACACACCCTGCCAGCAGCAGCGCCAGCAGGAGTGTTGCAAACGAACGCCTCATCGGAGGGTTTTCACCGCCGTACCGCTTACGCTCACCATCAGCATGCTGGCATCTTTCCCGACCGTTTCGTAGTCGATATCAATCCCCACGACCGCATCAGCGCCGAGGGCTTCAGCCTGCTCGCCAAGCTCTTTAAAGGCGATCTCACGCGCTTTGCGCAGCTCTTTTTCGTATGCGCCCGAGCGGCCGCCAACGATATCGCGGATACCGGCAAAAAAGTCACGGAAGATATTAGCGCCGAGAATCGCTTCGCCGGTGACCACACCGCAATACTCAGTTATTGTCTGCCCTTCCAGGGTTGGCGTTGTTGAAAACTGCATGGTTTCTCTCCTTCTTTAGCGTTCAATGCCTTAGGCACAGCATTATCGGTTCGTTACGCTATGATTGAAAGGATAGTTAATAAATAAGGAAATCAACATGCGCTATTCTGCTTTAACACTTTTCGTGCCCTGCGCGCTGGTGCTCAGCGCCTGTACCACCACGGTCACGCCAGCCTTTAAGGATATCGGTACCCGCAGCGGCCCCTGCATCGAGGGCGGCCCGGACACCGTGGCGCAGCAGTTCTATGATTATCGCATTCAGCACCGCAGCAACGATCTCACCGGCCTGCGCCCGTATCTGAGCGACGGTCTGGCAAAACTGCTTAACGACGCCACCCGCGATCCGCAGCATAACGCCCTGCTGAAATCCGATCCGTTCTCCAGCCGCGCCACGCTGCCGGACAGCGCCGAAGTGGCCAGCGCGTCCACCATCCCGAACACGGATGCCCGTAATATTCCACTGCGCGTGAAGCTGACGCAGGGAACCCAAACCTGGCAGGATGAAGTGCTGATGATCCGTGAAGGACAGTGCTGGGCGGTAGACGACGTGCGCTACGTTGGCGGTAGCGTTCATGCCCCGGCAGGCACGCTTCGCCAGTCGATTGAGAATCGCTAAACCCGCCGATACAACCTGGTAACCCCCGTAAAATGTGCGGCATTTCATGCGGAATGCCGACATTTATACTCGCCGACCTTACCGTTCGCTATTTTGTGCTATGTTTAAGAGGAAATACGGGTTATATTTAACTTTTAACGCAGAAATATTGCATAACTATTCTGTCAACGGTACTATCTGCGGCCTCAATTGCTATAGATTGCCTGGATGAGTAAAGACTGCCCCGATGAGTATTAAACTAAACGGCATTAACTGCTTCTACGGCGCACACCAGGCGCTGTTTGACATCACGCTGAACTGCCCGGAAGGCGAAACGCTGGTTTTGCTTGGCCCAAGCGGTGCAGGCAAAAGCTCCCTTCTGCGTGTCCTTAATCTGCTTGAAATGCCCCGTTCAGGTACGCTGGCGATTGCCGGTAACCATTTTGATTTCGCGAAAACGCCGTCTGATAAAGCGATTCGCGAACTGCGTCAAAACGTCGGCATGGTCTTCCAGCAATACAATCTCTGGCCGCATCTGACCGTCCTGCAAAACCTGATTGAAGCGCCGTGCCGGGTGCTGGGGTTAAGCAAGGAGCAGGCGATCGCCCGTGCCGAAAAGCTGCTGGATCGTCTGCGTCTTAAGCCTTACAGCGACCGCTATCCGCTGCACCTTTCCGGTGGTCAGCAGCAGCGCGTAGCCATTGCCCGCGCACTGATGATGGAGCCTGCGGTACTGCTGTTTGATGAACCAACCGCGGCGCTGGACCCGGAAATCACCGCCCAGATCGTCAGCATCATTCGCGAGCTGGCGGAAACCAATATTACGCAGGTTATCGTCACCCACGAAGTGGAAGTGGCGCGTAAAACCGCCAGCCGTGTGGTCTACATGGAAAACGGTTATATCGTTGAGCAAGGTGATGCGAGCTGCTTCGCGAACCCGCAAACCGATGCCTTCAAAAACTATTTATCTCATTGATTGTGTCAGGGGAAATATAATGAAAAAAGTATTACTTGCCGTGCTGCTTGCTGGCGTTACCCTTTCTGCTACCGCAGCCCAGACCATTCGTTTCGCCACGGAAGCCTCTTACCCTCCGTTTGAGTCCATTGATGCAAACAACAAAATTGTTGGCTTCGACGTGGACCTGGCTAACGCCCTGTGTAAAGAGATCGACGCGACCTGTACCTTCAGCAACCAGGCGTTCGACAGCCTGATCCCTAGCCTGAAGTTCCGCCGTATCGACGCCGTGATGGCCGGTATGGACATCACCCCGGAGCGTGAAAAGCAGGTGCTGTTCACCACCCCTTACTACGACAACTCCGCCCTGTTCATTGGTCAGAAAGGGAAATTCACCTCTGTCGACCAGCTGAAAGGCAAAAAAGTCGGCGTGCAGAACGGCACCACGCACCAGAAATTCATCATGGATAAACATCCGGAAATCACCACCGTTCCGTATGACAGCTACCAGAACGCGAAGCTGGATCTGCAAAATGGCCGTATCGATGGCGTATTTGGTGATACCGCGGTCGTGACCGAGTGGCTGAAAGCCAACGATAAACTGGCGCCAGTGGGCGACAAAGTGACCGATAAGGATTACTTCGGTACTGGTCTGGGGATTGCCGTTCGTCAGGGCAACACTGAGCTGCAGCAGAAATTCAACGCTGCGCTGGAAAAAGTGAAGAAAGACGGCACCTACGAAACCATCTACAAAAAATGGTTCCAGAAGTAATTCCTGATGAATGAAATTTTTCCTTTAGCAAGCGCCGCCGGGATGACCGTCGGCCTTGCCGTTTGCGCACTGATTATCGGCCTCGTGCTGGCGATGCTCTTTGCGGTGTGGGAATCCGCGAAATGGTTCCCCGTCGCCTGGACAGGCTCCGCGCTGGTTACCGTGCTGCGTGGACTACCGGAAATTCTGGTGGTCCTGTTTATCTATTTCGGTTCCTCACAGCTGCTGCTCACGCTGTCTGACGGTTTCACCCTCAATCTCGGTTTTGCGCAGATCCCGGTGCAGATGCAGATTGAAAACTTCGACGTCAGCCCGTTCCTGTGCGGCGTGATTGCCCTCTCCCTGCTTTACTCCGCGTACGCGTCGCAAACCCTGCGCGGGGCGCTGAAGGCCGTGCCGCAGGGTCAATGGGAGTCGGGTCAGGCGTTAGGCCTGTCGAAATCAGCGATCTTCTTCCGTCTGGTCATGCCGCAGATGTGGCGCCATGCCCTGCCGGGCCTCGGCAACCAGTGGCTGGTACTGCTGAAAGATACCGCGCTGGTGAGCCTGATCAGCGTTAACGATTTGATGCTGCAAACCAAAAGCATCGCCACCCGTACCCAGGAGCCCTTTACCTGGTACATTGTGGCAGCGGCTATCTACCTGGTGATCACGTTGCTCAGTCAGTACATCCTCAAGCGTATTGACCTGCGTGCGACGCGCTTTGAACGGAGACCAGGCTGATGCTTGAATATTTCCCCGAGTTGATGAAAGGGCTGCACACCAGCCTGACGCTGACCGTGGCGTCCATTATCGTGGCGCTGATCCTGGCCCTTATCTTCACCATCGTCCTGACGCTGAAAACGCCGGTGCTGGTGTGGATTGTGCGCGGTTACATCACTCTGTTTACCGGTACGCCGCTGCTGGTGCAGATCTTCCTGATTTACTACGGCCCGGGCCAGTTCCCGTCGCTGCAGGAGTATCCGGTTATCTGGCATCTGCTCTCTGAGCCGTGGCTGTGTGCCCTGATTGCCCTTTCGCTGAACAGTGCGGCCTATACCACCCAGCTATTCTACGGGGCGATCCGCGCCATTCCTGAAGGACAATGGCAGTCCTGCGGAGCGCTGGGCATGAGCAAGAAAGACACGCTGGCGATCCTGCTGCCATACGCCTTTAAGCGCGCGCTCTCCTCTTACTCCAACGAAGTGGTGCTGGTATTCAAGAGTACATCTCTGGCCTACACCATCACCCTGATGGAAGTAATGGGTCACGGACAGCTGCTGTATGGGCGCACCTATGACGTGATGGTGTTCGGCGCGGCAGGTGTGGTCTACCTGGTGGTTAACGGTCTGTTGACGCTGATGATGCGCCTGATCGAGCGTAAAGCGCTGGCGTTTGAGCGCAGAAATTAACTACGCGAGTGCATAAAACGGTATTTATGGAGCGGGTAACCTGATGGGTTATCCGCTTTTTTTTATCACCAAACAATATTTAATCATTTTTATTGCATATAAATTCATTAAATGACATTGTACATCCATGCCGCAGACACGGCGCATAAATAAGACAGACGGGAGTATTACAATGAAAAAGTTAGTTCTGGCCGCATTACTCGCAACCTTCGCCGCTGGCGCATCCGCTGCTGATAAAATCAATTTTGGCGTGTCCGCCACCTATCCGCCGTTTGAATCGCTGGATGCCAGCAACCAGATCGTCGGTTTCGACATTGACCTGGCAAAAGCGTTGTGCAAACAAATGCAGGCCGACTGCACCTTTACCAACCATGCCTTCGACAGCCTGATCCCGTCGCTGAAATTCAAAAAATACGATGCGGTGATCTCCGGGATGGATATCACGCCTGAGCGCAGCAAACAGGTCGCGTTCACCGACCCGTACTACGCCAACTCGGCGGTAGTGATTGCGAAGAAAGGCGCTTATACCTCTTTCGATCAGCTGAAAGGCAAACGCATCGGGATGGAAAACGGCACCACGCACCAGAAATACCTCCAGGACAAGCATCCTGAAGTGAAAACCGTGGCCTATGACAGCTACCAGAACGCGATTATCGACCTGAAAAATGGCCGCATCGACGGTGTATTCGGCGATACCGCCGTGGTGAACGAATGGCTGAAAACCAATCCGCAGCTGGGTATGGCAACCGAGAAAGTGACCGATCCACAGTACTTCGGTACAGGTCTCGGCATCGCGGTACGTCCGGATAACAAGGCCCTGCTGGAAAAACTGAACGGCGCGCTGAAAGCGATTAAAGCCGACGGTACGTATCAGAAAATCAGCGAGCAGTGGTTCCCGCAGTAAAATTTTTTTGCCGGGTGGCTCGGCCTGCGGGGGTGGTAGTCTGTAGGCCGGGTAAGGCGAAAGCCGCCACCCGGCAATTTCTCACAGTGGCACAAAGAACCTGAACCGTGCCCCGCTCACCGACTCCATCAGCCTGATCCCACCACCGTGCAGCTCCAGCATCCGTTTTACGATTAACAACCCTAACCCGCCGCGATTCTCCCGCGATGCCTGCGGGTTTAACGCAGAAGGACGCTGAAACAGATCGTCACGCAATGCACGCTCTATGCCTGAGCCACTGTCCGCCACCTCAACCTGAAGAAGCCCATTCTCCTGCCAGACCTTAAGCAAAATCTCTCCTCCTGCCGGAGTATGACGAACGGCATTATCCAGCAAATTCGTGACCACCCGCTCAATCATCGACACATCGGCATACACCAGTGGCAGCGGGCCAGGGACGTCTATATGTATTCGCAACTGCCTTGTCTGTGTGGTCAGTTCAAATTTCTGTGCCACATCTGAAATCAACTCAGCCATTGCAAAACGCTCGCGCTGCGGTTTAATTCCCCCATGCTCAAGGCGCGCCAGCTCAAACAGCTGTTGAGAGAGATGGCGCACTTTCTGCCCCTGACGCAGCGCGATAGCCAGATACTGCTTCTGCTCTTCTGCACTCAACGTGGCGGACTTAAGCGATAAGGTTTCGAGATACCCTAGCAGTGAAGTCAGCGGCGTACGAAGATCGTGAGAGATATTGGCGATAAACTCCCTGCGCTGGCGGTCGCTGTCAGCCAGTTGATCCCATTGTGAAGCAATCTTGCGCGACAACTCGATAAACGTATTACGAAGCAGTTCAACTTCGTTTTCAGGTGCCAGATTGACCGGCCGGGCGGCCAGACTTTTTATGGCGCTTATGCTGTCCTGCTCAAGGTCATTTACCTCGCTGGTTAACTGTTCCACTGGACGGGTAACCCATTTTTTGACTAACCACCAGGCCAACGCGCCAAAGATTAATGCCAGTAACAGCGATCCTACGATAGCGTCGGTCAAGGTCTTGTGCCACGCGGTGTTCGCCAGTGCATTGAGGTTTTCGCCCTGGAGAATAATATACAAGTAGGAATGCAGATTGCCGTTAAGGAGGATCGGCGCAACGCTGAACACCTTACGTTGATCCAGACTTCTTGGATCATCACCATACACAGGAAAAGCGGCCCCGGATAAATAGTTGTTTAACGGGGTAAGATCGATCGTTTGACGCTTCATGTGTCCGACCGGCGCCGCGTCTGCCACAATATGTCCCTGAGGCGACACCACGTAGAGTTCAACGCTGGGATTAAGCGTCATCAGGCGATCAAACAGCGATTTGAGATTCTCAGTGTTTGCTTTACCCTGGTTATCCAGAAGCGGTTCACTGTTTACTATCTGCTGCGCCAGCCCCGCAGACAGACGCTGCACCATGGCATCACCATACTGCTTACTGCTATAAAGCTGTACGCCACATGCCACGAACATGCATACAACAAGCGTGGCGCTAAAAAGAAGTGACAGACGCTGGCTTAACGTTAAGTGGCTTATCATGCGTGGGGCTCCGCTTTTTCGACGGCAAATTTGTACCCTTTCCCCCACACAGTCAGGATGATATCTGGCTCTGCAGCATCTTTTTCAATTTTGACGCGCAGACGGTTAATGTGCGTATTTACCGTGTGCTCGTACCCTTCATGCTGATAGCCCCAGACATGATCCAGCAACGATAAACGGGAGAATACCTCGCCCGGATGACGGGCAAACCAGTAGAGCAAATCAAACTCACGCGGGGTTAAGTCGATGGTTTCCCCCCGCAGGCGAACCTCTCGTGCCAGTGGGTCAATCTCCATGCCGTGACAGCGAATAATGCCCGCCTCCAGACGAAGATTTTGTCCCATCGCTTCCTGACGTCGAAAGAGCGCCTTGACGCGAGCAATCAGCTCCAGAACGGAGAACGGTTTAGGGAGATAATCGTCAGCCCCCATCTCGAGCCCCAGTACCCGGTGCGTCTCGCTGGTGCGTGCGCTAATGATAATGACAGGCAGATAGCGGGTCATCTGGCGGATACGGCGACAGATCTCCAGCCCGTCCACGCCAGGCAGCATCAGATCGAGAATGACTGCATCCCATTGCTGTTTTTCCAGTTGAAGCAGCGCACGTTCGCCATCGGCTTCGTGCACAAT
The DNA here is from genome assembly GCF_008080435.1 of Enterobacter asburiae. Classification (GTDB taxonomy): domain Bacteria; phylum Pseudomonadota; class Gammaproteobacteria; order Enterobacterales; family Enterobacteriaceae; genus Enterobacter; species Enterobacter asburiae_C. Next base: position 258,982 of record NZ_VRKN01000003.1, read on the forward strand.
CTCAAAACCTTCATCTTTTAAGTTCAGGCTCAGGAAGGCGGCGATATCGCAATCGTCCTCCACCAGCAATATTTTCTTTGCGTTACTCATGACCCACGTCCACGCCGTTTCATTACAGATGAGCTTACCTAATAACGCCCGCCGGAGTTATCACATTTTATTTAAACTTCCGTGAGGATGTGGTGACCAAATTTATCTTAGGATTTGACCACGCAATGGGATAACGAGGTCACCATGTCTCTGCCAACAGCTGTTATTCATCCCCTTTGGGTCAGGGTGTGTCACTGGATTAATGCCCTCGCCATGGCTGGCATGGTATTCAGCGGATGGCGAATTTATAACGCCTCGCCGCTGTTTCCATTCTCTTTTCCGTCTTCCCTCACGCTGGGAGGCTGGCTGGGCGGCGCGCTGCAGTGGCACTTCGCCATGATGTGGGTTTTAGGTATTAACGGCCTGATCTACTGCACGTTAGGTATTGTCACCGGTCGCTTTGCACGCACCTTTTTTCCTATATCTGTTAAGGGGTTGCTCAAGGATATAGCGCTGGCCCTGCGGGGAAAACTGCAGCATGCCGATCTCAGCCACTACAACATGGTTCAAAAACTGGCCTACTTACTGGCCATATTAACTGGGGTAATGCTTGTGCTTTCCGGGCTGGTTATCTGGAAATCCGTTCAGTTTCCGCTTTTACGTGAACTGTTGGGAGGCTATGACACCGCACGTTACATCCACTTCTTTTGCATGTCCTTCATTGTCGCGTTTGTCGTGATCCACCTTCTTATGGTGCTGCTTGTGCCTAAAACATTACTGGCCATGCTGCGCGGTCGCTAAGGGTATCTCATGAAAAAGCCTACCTTTCTCTCTTCCCGCGACGCGGAATATCTGGTGAAGGACGCCGAAAAATCCGTAAACGCACAGCGACGTAACTTTCTTAAACAGGGGCTGACGTTAGGCGGGATTATGCTGCTTACGGGGTGTGACCTGAGCGACAATGCCAGTGTTGAAACCGCACTTTTACGAATGTCGCGCTTTAACGATCGTGTCCAGGGCTTCCTGTTTAGCGACCGTCATCTGGCACCTGAATATGCCGAAAGCGACATCACCCGACCTTTCCCGTTTAACGCGTTTTACGATCGCGACCAAATTCCGCAGATCGACGGCCGGGATTATCAACTCGCCATTCGTGGCCTGGTGCGAGACACCCGCAGCTGGTCCCTGCCTGAGTTGTATCGCATGCAGCAGGTAAACCAGATCACGCGCCATATTTGCGTCGAAGGGTGGAGCGCCATAGGCCGCTGGGGCGGTATCCCCTTCCACCATTTTCTGCAGGTGATCGGTGCCGACACCCGCGCCAAATACATCAGCTTCCGCTGCGCAGATGATTACTACACCAGCATTGATATGGCGACCGCGCTACACCCGCAAACGCTGCTCGCCCTGACCTGGGATAACCAAATCCTTCCTCCTGAGTATGGTTACCCCATGAAACTCCGTATTCCGACCAAGCTGGGATACAAAAATCCGAAACATATTCAGGTCATTGAAATCACCAATCGCTTCCCTGGCGGTTACTGGGAAGACCAGGGTTACAACTGGTTTGGTGGCAGTTAATACAACAACGTAAACGACGAGGAATACCATGAAAAAGATGATCATTGCGGCAACCATGCTTTCTGCTCTGTTTATGGCAAATGTGCAGGCGGCAGATTCCATGAGCAAAGAGACGATGGCGAAAGACAACATGTCCAGGCCACACGATAAAATGTGTAAGGACAACATGTGCAAAGACGCCATGAAGAAGGATCACATGGGGAAAGACAAAATGGGCAAAATGGATAACATGAAAAAGGATGAGATGGGTAAAAAAGACGCCATGAGCCAGTAGGCCCGATCGCAGCCGGAGGCCCGTCCTCCGGCTGCTTTGCTTATTGTTTAACGAGCAGCGTCAACACTTCATAATGCGCGGTATGCGGGAACATATCGAAAAGCTGCACGCGTTCAATGCGGTAGCCCGGCAGGCTGGCGATATCCTTTGCCATGCTCTGTGCGTTACAGCTGGAATAGACGATGTACTCCGGTGCCATCTGGCTCAGGTAGTCGCACAGCGCATTCCCGATGCCGCGGCGCGGCGGGTTGACCAGCACCAGCTCCGGCACGTTTCCCTGCCCGGTCGCAAACTGCGTGGAGTCAAGCGCCTGGAAGTGCAGATTGGTCAAACCCAGCTCAGCGGCGGACTGTTTCGCGCAGGCAATCGCTTCGGCAGAAATCTCAATTCCGGTGAGCTGCATCTCTGGCGTGGCGCAGTGCAGGCCAAAGCCGCCCACGCCGCAGAAGAGATCCCACATATGATGGATGTTTAACGCACGGACCCAGTCGCGGGCGGTGGCATACAGGCTGCTTGCCACGGTCGGGTTAGTCTGGAAGAAGCTTTGCGGGCGGATCCACAGCGGCACGCCGTTGAAGTTTTCGGCCAGCGCGTGCTGTTCGGTGAAGAAAATCTCTTTCTCCCCTTCCATGATCGCCATATGCACCGGCTGAATATTCGCCGTAATGACCTTCAGCTGCGGAAGCTGCGCCTGCAGCCACGGCAGCGCCGTGCGCAGCTGCTCCAGCTTGGTTTCCGAACGCAGCACGACGCGCAGCATCATGCCCCCGTCGATCTGGCTTTCCGTCAGCAAAAGGTATTTCAGCTCGCCGCGCTTGCGAGCGACGTTATAAGGCGTTAACCCTGCACGCGCAATAAACGGTTTCAGTGCGGCAAAGACGGGCTCAAACGACGCGGGATACAGCGGACAGTCGGTTAAATCTTCCGGCGTGCCGTCGCGGTGCAGCATCCCCAGCAGCGGTTTTTCAACGCTGCCGCTGACCACCATTTTGGCTTTATTACGAAACCCCTGCTCAGGGCCGCTGACGGGTGCGCACCACTCGCCCACCGCATGTGCTGCCAGCAGCTGTTGCAGGTCGGCCATTTTGGCGGTGAGTTGTTGAGAGACCGGCTGTTCTATCCACTGACAGGAGCGGCAGCGTCCGGCGTCATAGAGTGCGCACTGCATATGAAAACCTTAAGAATAAAGAGGGCTGCGATTATACACATTATTGCAGGCGGAAGAACCGACGGCTGGAGGCGGGGATAAAAAGCAGGAACAGCACCAGCATGTCCGGCAGTTTTTGCATAAACAGCGCGCGCAGGATTTCGCGTTTGGATTCACCGGCAATGCTGAACAGCTCCGGGTAGCCGTATCCCAGCGAGGCGGCCCACAGATAGCCGGCGGCGGTAATTTGCGTCAGCAGATAGACCCAGCGCGCCCAGTTGCGCCCTTTGACCAGCGAAAACGCGCAGTAGATCTCGATAAACACCAGCACCAGACTGCTCAAAAAGACCAGCGTCAGATTCCACGTCTGCACGCTGCGGTGAATAAATTCACCGATGCCGCGCACGCCAAGGGTGTTCAGAATCATCAGCACATCCAGGCAGCGGATCATAATAATGGCGAGCGCCGCCACCTGAACCAGTGCAGGTACGTTAGGACGCGCGTGCGTAATACGTGATTTCTTTAATAATCCCAATGTTTTACTTCCCTGAAAAACAGTGCCGCGTCATACGCGGCACATCACTGGAAATTTTAAATCCTTCAGCCGCGTCTTGCACGCTGGATATCGCGCACGCGCTGTTTTTCCGCGCGCGCCATCAAATACCAGGCGATAAATCCGACAATTCCGACCACGCCGAGGATGATAGAGGCCAGGGCGTTGATCTCCGGGTTGACCCCCATGCGCACGCTGGAGAAGACCAGCATCGGCAGCGTCGTCGCGCCCGGTCCGGAGACAAAGCTGGCGATAACCAGATCGTCCAGCGACAGCGTAAACGCCAGCAGCCAGCCGGAGATCACCGCCGGCATAATCATCGGCAGGGTGATGATGAAAAAGACCTTCAGCGGCGTCGCGCCAAGATCCATCGCCGCCTCTTCAATGGAGCGGTCCAGCTCGCGCAGGCGCGAGGAGATCACCACCGCCACGTAGGCCGTACAGAAGGTGACGTGCGCCAGCCAGATGGTGAGCATACCGCGATCCGCCGGCCAGCCGATGGCATGCGCCAGGGCCACGAACAGCAGCAGCAGCGCGAGACCGGTGATCACGTCCGGCATGACCAGCGGCGCGGTGATCATAAAGGCGAACCCGTTCGAACCGCGAAAACGCCCGAAGCGTACCATCACCAGCGCAGCGATCGTGCCCAGCACAGACGCCATTGTCGCTGCCAGGGCAGCAATGGTCAGGCTCAGCCCCACCGCGCTCATCATCGCATCATCATGGAACAGCTCGCTGTACCAGCGCGTCGACCAGCCCGCCCAGACCGTCACCAGTTTGGAGCTGTTGAACGAGTAGATCACCAGCATCAGCATCGGCGCATACAGGAAGGTAAAGCCGATCACCAGGATCGCTATTCGCCACGGGGAGCGCACTACCGGTAAGTTGTTCATCCGTGGTCTCCCATCTGTTTCTGCTGATGCTTGTGGAACCACATGATCGGCACGATCAGCAGCAGTAACATGACAATCGCCACCGCAGAGGCCACCGGCCAGTCGCGGTTATTAAAGAACTCCTGCCACAGCACACGACCAATCATGATGCTGTCTGGCCCGCCGAGCAGTTCCGGGATCACAAACTCCCCTACCGCCGGGATAAAGACCAGCATCGACCCGGCGATAATGCCGCCTTTGGTCAGCGGGACAATGACGCTAAAGAAGGTTTTTAACGGGCGGGCGCCGAGATCGAGCGACGCTTCCACCAGCGAGTAATCAATACGCGTCAGCGCCGTGTAGATCGGCAGCACCATAAACGGCAGATAGGCGTACACAATGCCGATATAGACCGCGAGGTTGGTGTGCAGGATCGTCAGCGGTTGATCGATAACCCCGAGCCACATCAGGACGTTATTCAGCACGCCGTTGTTTTTCAGGATCCCCATCCAGGCGTAAACGCGGATCAGGAACGAGGTCCACGACGGCAGGATCACCAGCAGCAACAGGATGTTACGCGTCGACGGCTTACTGTGCGCCACCGCCCACGCCAGCGGGTAGCCCATCACCAGACAGCAGAGCGTCGAAATCGCCGCCACCTGCAGCGACTGCAGATACGCTTCGAAATAGAGCGGGTCGTCCGTCAGCTGCAGGAAGTTGCCGAGATTAAGCGTCAGCGTCAGCTGCCCGTCGGCCCAGTCCAGCAGGTTGGTATAAGGCGGGATCGCCCGCGCCATTTCCGCCAGGCTTATCTTGAAAACAATCAGGAACGGCAGCAGGAACAGCAGGATCAGCCACACGTATGGCATGGCGATCACCAGCTTGCGGCCGTGGTTTATCTTAAGGCGCGTCAGCCAGTGGGCAAAGCTGCCCGGTTTGTCTACGCGGGCTGGAGGTTCAAGTGTGCTCATGATCGCTCCTTATACCGTCAGCACGACGCAACTGTCAGCATCCCAGCACAGGCGCACTTCGTCACCCCAGGTCGGCTGTCCTTTGCGGTAGCGATGTTCGTTCTGTAGCTGCGCGCTGAGCATCTGTCCGCTTTTCAGGCGCACGTGATAGATGGACAGATCGCCCAGATAGGCAATGTGCACCACTTCGCCCACGGCAAAGTTATAGCCATCGGCAGGCGGATCCTCACAGAGCATGATCTTTTCCGGACGCAGCGCGACGTAGACCGGCACGTTATCCACCACCGAGTTATCAGGATCGACCTTAAGCGGATGCTGCAGCCCCGGCGATTCGATGACCAGGCCATCCTCCTGACGATCTTTCAGCAGCCCTTCGAAAACGTTAACCGAGCCAATGAACTCCGCGCTGTAGCGGGTGGTCGGATGCTCATAAATCTCTTCCGGCTCGCCAATCTGCACGAACTTCCCGCGGTTCATGATCGCGATACGTCCGGCCATGGTCATCGCTTCTTCCTGGTCGTGGGTCACCATCACGCAAGTCACCCCCACGCGCTCGAGGATATCCACCACTTCGAGCTGCATACGGTCGCGCAGTTTTTTATCCAGGGCACCCATCGGCTCATCAAGCAGCAATAATTTCGGGCGTTTTGCCAGACTGCGGGCCAGGGCCACGCGCTGGCGCTGGCCGCCGGAGAGCTGGTGCGGTTTGCGCTTCGCAAACTCCTGCATGTGCACCAGGCTCAGCATCTCGGCGACGCGCGCGGTAATTTCAGCCTTCGGCAGTTTGTCCTGTTTCAGGCCAAAGGCGATGTTCTGCTCCACCGTCATGTGCGGGAACAGCGCGTAGGACTGGAACATCATGTTAATCGGGCGCTGATACGGCGGCACGCTGGAGAGATCCACGCCATCGAGCATGATTTGCCCGGCAGTGGGCTGTTCAAAACCGGCCAGCATACGCAGCAGGGTCGATTTACCGCAGCCAGAAGCCCCCAGAAGGGCAAAAATTTCGCCTTTATAGATAGTCAGGCTGACGTCGTCCACGGCATGCTGGCCATCGAAAGATTTGGTGAGGTTACGAATTTCAAGAAGCGGGGTGAGCGCTTTACGGACTTTCGCCTGCGGGCGGGGGATCGCGTCATTCACGGGGTGTTCTCCGGCAGAAATCAAATCATGGTGCAGGCGCACCAGAACGGTGCGCCTGTTGCCGGGGGTGCTTCGCGTGCCCGGCCTACGACAAAGGGTTACTTACCGCTTTTCACCTTGGTCCACGCGCGGGTACGCACGCGGTCAATTTTTGGATCCTGGACTTTGAGGGTGAAGAGCTTGGCAAACACATCCGCTGGCGGATAGATAGCCGGGTTATTGCGGATCGCTTCGCTTACCAGCGGCACGGAAGCCTTGTTACCGTTCGCGTAGTAAACGTGGTCGCTGATGTGGGCGATCACGTCAGGACGCATCAGGTAGTTGAGGAACTGATACGCTTCGTCTTTGTTTTTTGCATCAGCAGGCATCGCGAAGACATCGAAGAAGGCCAGCGCGCCCTCTTTCGGTATGAAGTAAGAGACATTCACGCCGTTTTTGGCTTCTTTCGCACGATTAGCCGCCTGCCAGACATCACCCGCCCAGCCGATCGCGACGCAGATGTCGCCGTTTGCCAGGTCGTTAATGTACTGAGAGGAGTGGAAGTAGCGAATATTCGGGCGCAGCTTCAGCAGTAAATCCGTTGCCGGGCCGGTGTAGTCGTCGGCCTTGCTGCTGTTCGGATCTTTGCCCAGGTAGTTAAGCACGGTGGCGAAAATCTCTTCCGGCGCATCGAGGAAAGAGACGCCGCAGCTTTTCAGCTTCTCAAGGTTTTCCGGCTTCAGCACCACGTCCCAGCTGTCCAGCTTGACGTCCGGGCCCAGCACCGCTTTGACTTTATCAACGTTGTAGCCGATACCAGTGGTCGCCCACAGATACGGCATGGCGTATTTGTTGTCCGGGTCATGCTTAGCCACCAGCTTCAGCACTTCCGGATCGAGGTTTTTCCAGTTCGGTAACTTGCTCTTATCCAGCGGCTGGAAGACGCCTGCCGTCAGCTGACGCTCCAGGAAGCTTGCAGAAGGCACCACGAGATCAAACCCGGTGCTGCCCGCCATCAGTTTTCCTTCCAGCACTTCGTTGGAGTCGAAAACGTCGTAGACCACTTTAATGCCGGTCTCTTTTTCAAAATTCGCCACCGTGTCCGGCGCAATATAGTCGGACCAGTTGTAAACATGCAGCGTTTTTTGTTCCGCAGCGAGCGTGCCGGCAGAGACGGCCATCAGAGCACCCGCAACCAGACCCGATAACCATTTTTTATTCAAGGCGATCATATCTTTATTCCTTCTGAAAGCTCGTTAACAAACGAACTAAAACTGTGCAATCTGAAGATATGCAATAATCATGCATAGTTTGTCGCTCTGCCCAAAATAAAAAGAAACCTCTTTACCCGGCAGCTTCCGCTCGCTTTTTTAAGCATCGCAAGAATAACTGTAGCCCGTGTCTCCGGCTATAGCCCAGACGAAAAAACGCCTTTTATCAATTTTTTATGCAGGTTATGTCTACGTGATAAGCCGAAAAGGCCTTCAGGGAGGTGAAAAATTCTTTAAAGAAAGGTTAAAAGCAGCAGAAAAAATGGCCTTCTGCAGCCGCTATGGCAGCGACTGCGCAAAAGTCAGACAGGTTCAGTGAAGAAAATTGGGAGATGCATCATTATTCTCTGCATCATCTTCCGTGCTATACAGCAGATGGTGTGCATTGGCTTCCATCATAACCATCGAAATTTGCTCTTCACTCAAGCGCATAAACCAGGAGAACTGCTTAAACGACAGCCCGGCACCGGAGAATAAAGACTGGCAAACGACCAGTTTTGGCAGATTATCATCCTGTATGTCGAGAAATGCTTTCACCGTCAAAGAACTGGCGTTGATGGCAGATAGGTCGGAGGCCAGCGCCAGCAGCGCAGAGGGCTTCACTTCGGCCAGCGCAGAGAAAAGGATCACGTCGTTAATGAGATCGATTTTGGCATCGAAAATGCCGTCGAAATTCTGCATATGAGGCAGATGCAGCGCCTGGCAGGAATCGCATTCGAAGAACGTAATTCCGGCATCATCAAGCCATTGACGTAACGTATCCAGTGTAGGTACGACCTGTAAATCCATCGCTTTGCAGCCTCTTCAATATAATCTGTGCATAGGGTACGCAAAAAGTGCGTTCAATACCATTCAACCGCCCGTTTTCAGACAGTAACCCGGCGTGGCATGGCGCTCGATCCATGCGATCATTTTACCCGCAATATCGACACCTGTGGTTTTTTCCACGCCTTCCAGCCCCGGTGAGGCATTCACCTCCATGACCAGCGGCCCGCGCGTCGCCCGCAGAAGGTCTACGCCCGCCACGTCCAGCCCCAGGGTTTGCGCCGCTTTCACGGCAATTTCCCGTTCGCGATCGCTGATATCGGCGATTCTTGCAATGCCGCCGCGGTGAAGGTTAGAGCGGAAATCGCCCTCTTTTGCCTGGCGCTCAATGGCCGCCACCACCTCGTTTCCCACCACGAAGCAGCGAACGTCGCGCCCTTTGGCCTCTTCAATGTACTCCTGCACCAGAATGTGGGCATTCAGCCCCCGGAAGGCATCAATCACGCTCTCCGCCGCCTGACGCGTTTCCGCCAGCACCACGCCAATGCCCTGCGTGCCTTCCACCAGCTTGATCACCAAAGGCGCGCCGCCCACCATGTCGATGAGATCGCTGGTATCGTCCGGTGAATGGGCAATACCCGTGACGGGGAGATCGATCCCCTGACGGGCGAGCAGCTGCAGCGAGCGCAGCTTGTCGCGGGCGCGGGAAATGGCGACGGACTCGTTGAGCGGATAGCTGCCCAGCATCTCGAACTGGCGCAGCGCGGCGGTGCCGTAATAGGTTATCTGGGAGCCGATGCGGGGGATCACCGCATCAAAGTGCGGCAGCTTGCGGCCTTTGTAGTGAATCGACGAGGCGGCCGGATCGATGTTCATATAGCAGGACATCGGGTCGAGGATCTCAACCTGATGCCCGCGTTTCGCCGCCGCGTCTCGCAGGCGTTTACATGAATAGAGCGTTCCATCCCGGGACAATATGGCAATTTTCACCCTGCACCTCTCTGAAGACATGGAAAAAGCCTGCGTATCATATATGCAGGCAGGCGCAGGATAAATGGACTATCGCGTCGCCCAGCCCTGTTTGTGCAAATAATCGAGAATAAACGGGCGATTTTCTTTAATGATGGTGCGACGAATATGGTCAGTCCAGGTATCACGACGGTTATTGCTGCCGCGCGTCATGTAGTAGTTCGCCAGCTCTTCATCATATTGATTCAGGACGTCCTGATCGACCGGCTGGTAGTGGTTTTCGTGCACCAGCATGGCGGCAGGAATGCGCGGCTTCAGATCCGGGTTATCCGCAGGCCAGCCGAGGCACAGGCCGAACAGGGGCAGCACATGTTTTGGCAGCTTCAGCAGCTCGGTCACGCTTTCGATGTTATTACGCAGGCCGCCGATGTAGACACCGCCTAATCCCAGCGACTCCGCCGCCGTGAAGGCGTTTTGCGCCATCAGCGCGGTATCCACCACGCCCAGCAATAGTTGTTCGGCCAGCCCCAGCTCGGCCTCCGGGCAGATCTGCAGGTGGCGGTTAAAGTCAGCGCAGAACACCCAGAACTCCGCCGCCTGAGCCACAGGCTTCTGCCCGCCGGTCAGCGTAACCAGCTGTTCACGCATGGCCGGGTCGGTGATGCGGATAATGGAACTGCACTGCAGAAAGCTGGAGCTGGAGGTCGCCCTGGCGCTGTCAATAATCGCAGCACGCTGCGCCTCGGTAATCGACTCATCGGTGAAGTGGCGAATGGAACGGTGAGAACGGAGCAGGTCAATCGTGGGTGTCATCTTGTCTCTCTTTGTCTTGCTTAAACCTTATGCCAGCCAGTATAGGCAATGATTTACGCGATGTAATTGGCGAAACATAGCCTGACTGTATCAAAGCGACAGGCGAAACCTTCTTTAATGGCGGCAGGTTATCGGGCACTATATGTCTTATTCGCCGTCAGGCTTGTTTTTTGAGGAGAGAGAAATGTTTGCAGTAATTTTTGGTCGTCCAGGGTGCCCTTACTGTGTGCGCGCGAAAGAGCTGGCTGAGAAACTGACTGAAGAGCGAGATGACTTCAACTTCCGCTACGTGGATATCCACGCGGAAGGCATCACGAAAGCGGATCTCGAAAAAACCGTCGGCAAGCCGGTTGAAACCGTACCGCAGATCTTCCTCGATCAGAAACACATCGGCGGCTGCACTGACTTTGAAGCTTACGCCAAAGAACATCTGGGCCTGTTTACCGCCCAGTAACGCTAAGACGCCCTCATCCGGAGGGCGTTTTTAATTGTGGTGCCGTCGATGCTTAATCAGACTGCACACAAACAAATAGCACAGCGCGCCAAGGGCGCACCAGAACACTCCACTCAGCAACCACGCCAGCTCCTGCCAGAAACTTCTCGTCGACACATACAGCAAGCGCATCAGCACCAGACACAACGGCGCGGCCAGCATGGCACCCAGCAGCGGTTTCGCCACCTCCCCTTTACGGGAAAGAAAACTGGCTGCGGCACCCGGCAGCGTAAAAAAGAGCAGTCCCAGCTCCGGATGACCCGACGCCCTGAATGCCCCTTTCACATTAAAAGCGAGCGACATGCACACGACGGTGAACAGCAAAAAGCAGCTGATCACTCCCGCCCAGTTTCGTTTAATGTTCAAACTATCCTCCTGACTTATCTCTATCAAATATACCTTCGTCGGGTAGACGCCCAGTCAGATAAAGCAATGCGGCAATCCTTGCCAAAGTACGCACAGGGTGATGCGATAATCAGTAGCTGTCAGTAGCTAATGCGATTAAACTACACGCCAGCTAATGTTTTAGGGAATAAAGCAGGAAACAGGGAGCGTTAACGCCTTTCCCTGACCCAGAAAACAGTAGCCCAAAAAGTCCTTTCATTCAACAACTTACTGGTAAACAAGAAGTTAGCCTCCGTGAATATAAACGTCGCAGACTTGTTAAATGGGAATTACATCCTGTTATTATTTGTGGTACTGGCGCTGGGCCTTTGCCTGGGTAAATTGCGCCTGGGTTCAGTTCAACTTGGTAATTCCATTGGCGTTTTAGTCGTCTCCTTATTATTAGGCCAGCAGCACTTCAGCATTAACACGGACGCGCTCAACTTAGGTTTTATGCTGTTTATTTTTTGTGTTGGCGTGGAAGCGGGACCGAACTTTTTTTCAATTTTCTTCCGCGACGGCAAAAATTATCTGATGCTGGCGCTGGTGATGGTCGGCAGCGCGCTGCTGATCGCGTTAGGGTTGGGTAAACTGTTTGGCTGGGATATCGGGTTAACGGCCGGTATGCTGGCAGGCTCCATGACCTCCACCCCCGTGCTCGTGGGTGCCGGCGATACTCTGCGCCATTCCGGCATGGCCGGCGCACAGCTCTCGACCGCGCTCGACCACCTGAGCCTGGGCTATGCCCTGACCTATCTGATTGGTCTGGTGAGCCTGATTGTCGGCGCACGCTACCTGCCAAAACTGCAGCACCAGGATCTTCAGACCAGCGCCCAGCAAATCGCGCGCGAGCGCGGTCTCGATACCGATTCCAAACGTAAAGTCTATCTCCCGGTGATCCGCGCCTATCGCGTCGGGCCAGAGCTGGTAGCATGGGCAGACGGCAAAAATCTGCGCGAGCTGGGGATTTACCGCCAGACGGGCTGCTACATCGAACGTATCCGCCGTAACGGTATTCTGGCGAACCCGGACGGTGACGCGGTGCTACAGATGGGCGACGACATCGCGCTGGTGGGTTACCCGGATGCCCACGCCCGTCTCGACCCGAGCTTCCGTAACGGCAAAGAGGTGTTCGACCGGGACCTGCTCGACATGCGTATCGTCACCGAAGAGATCGTGGTGAAAAACCATAACGCCGTGGGCCGCCGTCTGGCGCAGCTGAAGCTGACCGACCACGGCTGCTTCCTCAACCGCGTGATCCGCAGCCAGATTGAGATGCCGATCGACGACAACGTCGTGCTCAACAAAGGCGACGTTCTGCAGGTCAGCGGCGACGCGCGACGCGTAAAAACCGTTGCCGACCGCATCGGCTTTATCTCCATTCACAGCCAGGTCACCGACCTGCTGGCCTTTTGCGCCTTCTTTATTGTTGGCCTGATGATCGGGATGATCACTTTCCAGTTCAGCAACTTCAGTTTCGGCATCGGTAACGCCGCCGGGCTGCTGTTTGCCGGGATCATGCTGGGCTTCCTGCGAGCGAACCACCCGACCTTCGGCTACATTCCGCAGGGCGCGCTGAACATGGTGAAAGAGTTCGGTCTGATGGTGTTTATGGCGGGCGTCGGCTTAAGCGCGGGCAGCGGGATTGGTCACAGCCTCGGTGCCGTCGGCTGGCAGATGCTGGTGTCCGGACTTATCGTCAGCCTGGTGCCGGTGGTGATCTGCTTCCTGTTCGGCGCCTACGTGCTGCGCATGAACCGCGCCCTGCTCTTCGGGGCAATGATGGGCGCGCGTACCTGTGCGCCTGCTATGGAAATCATCAGCGATACCGCGCGCAGCAACATCCCGGCGCTGGGGTATGCAGGCACGTACGCTATCGCTAACGTGCTGCTGACGCTGGCGGGTACGCTGATCATCATCATCTGGCCAGGACTCGGATAACTCCTAAGTTTGCGCGTGGTGAAAATTATTTTCGTTACGCGCAGAACTTTTTTATCAGGGGGCAGTCATAACTAGTGCCACTGCTTTTCTTTGATGTCCCCAATTTGTGGAGCCCATCAACCCCGCCGTTTTGGTTCAAGGTTGATGGGTTTTTTGTTGCCTGAATTTTACCAACCGTAAAATCAATTACTTACATCACCACTTTCCCATGCATGGCGACAAAATGGCGACAAAATGGCGACAGCGCCAAAGCACGTCGCAAAAACCTGACTTCAATTCCCCCTGATTTTTCGCCCTCCTCACTACTAAAAACCATCGATTCATGGCAACAAATGAATAAAATCAAAAAAAATAGTCAGCAAGGAAAGCCGAATGTTCGATTTTTACCCTGAGAAAACCTACAGCAGAACGGAAGTCATGAGTGTGCCTTCTCCGGTTCCAGCGGTGAACGGTATTTATTTTTGGTGGTTTAAAGAAATCCCTCCGGGCGTTCCTGCAGAAGGCTGCATAACATTCGACGATTACACTTTGCTGTATGTTGGCATCTCACCAGACCAGCGTGGGAAACCCAACAGTCGTTCGAATTTAAGGAAGCGTATCAAAACGCATTACAGCGGAAATGCTGCTGGTTCCACTCTTAGACGCACGCTTGGAGTGCTACTCAGCCGTGAAAGCAACTTTCCCCTGCGCCGGGTTGGGTCTGGCTCCAGAATGACATTCACTCACCCAGGCGAGCAGTGGCTTGATGCCTGGATGGAAAAGAATGCCAAAGTTCACTGGATACCTGTCGAAGCGCCATGGGAACTTGAGGACACTTTGATCGCATCGATTCCCCTGCCATTGAACATTCAGGGAAATGCTCATGACTTTAGAATGACGCTTTCAGGAATGCGTAGTCAGGCTGCAGCAGAGGCAAGATTGATGGAGATTGCTGATGAAAGGGGTTTCAGAAGAAGACTTTTGGCGTAGTAAAAAAACTACGCCTATGGTCTTAGATCAGTAAGCTAATTGCTCCTGTATTCCCTTCGGATGAGGCGGCGCGGCGCTGATTTTTTGCGGACGGTAAACAGATCGCACGAAAGTCTCATGCGTCACGAACGTATGCCCGCACTCAATATTGGTACACTGGTTGTATCGTTCTTTGGTTTCGCTGGAAACCTGAAAGCTACTGCGTGTATGCGCGGCCTGGCCGCACATCGGACAATTCATCATTTCGTTCAGCCCTCACTCTTAACCAGTTCGCAATAATGATACATCATTGTTCTCAATATGGAACTAATCATTCAATTTCGAACTCATCTATTTTCACTTCGAGATCCAGACTGGTCGTAAACCCGTTATCCGTCAGCGTCAGACTCATCAGGCGCGCATCCAGCACGGAAGTCACATCTTTACCTTCAATGATGATGCTGAAACCGGGGGTTTTACTGTTCAGGTTCAGGAGTTCAGAGCTGAAATTCACCTCAGTAGCCCTCCAACCGTATTTTTCATATTGCCTATTGCAGAGGTGGCGGAGTCCTGCAAATTACTTAGCTGATCGCTGAGGCTGCCAAACATATCAGACAGCGATTCATCCACCCGTTTCAGGCTCAGCGAAAATTCGATGCGCCGGGGCATACCGCTCTCAAAAAATTCTGTTTTTGTCTGGCTCAGACTCTCGATCACAAACATGCCGTAAATCGTCCCGCTCTCCTCAATCAAAGGTTAGGCTTTCCCCAGCTCCGCCATCTGCTCCAACGCCAGTAAAGACAGCCTGCCGCCGGTAATCTCCGGCAGCAGGACGCCGGACATAGTAAGCGAATCGTTATCCGGCCCAAGAAACTGCGTTGTCGGACGCCGGTTAACCCGGCAGTTGGCAGCGTGCCGCCAGCTGCGCTGATACTGTAGCTCCTGATAAGGCAAAAGCGGTTTCCAGATTGCCGCCCATACTCAGCACCACCACCTGCTCATCCGGCGACGGGCACCACCATGTACGGGCACCGCCTGCGCGCAGTGTCAGCCAGTTAATCCAGTTGGTTTCAAGCTCGCCCACTTTCACCCGGCACAGCCAGTTTTCCCGGTCCACTTCGGTCACGGTGCCGGTGCGGATCAAGTTGGTGATAAGGCGCATGATTTCTGTGAGTTATGCGTTCATGTAAAGGATGTTGCCCTTACATTAATCTGTGCGAAATGCTTTACTTTTGTTTTGAGACTGATACAAATAACGACTTGAAAAAAAAATTTAAGGATACCTAACGGAGTGGCCATAAAACATACAGATTTAAAGCTGTTCTATTGGAACACCTCTTTAAATCCACCTAAGTCAACAAAAAAGCCAACACCAGTTGATGTGAATTTTGTTGTTCAACAAATAAATCATCTAACAAATAATAAGTTGGCCGACATTATTTTTTTATCAGAAATAAATGAGGAATACTTCAAAATAATAAACCCACTCATAACAACTGGTAATTTCCTATTCGAATTACTAAATTTCACCACTAAAACAAAAAGTATTTTTGATTTAGCCGTAATTTACAATCAAAACTCAGTAAAAATATCATCATCAGAAGCAATTACTAATTTAGTTTCAAAAACTGATATTAAAGCTGCAGTGAAAGTTGGATTTACTGAACTCGCGAACAACACAGAATTAACTACTTATGTATCTCACTGGCCAAGCTTCCGCACACCTGACGCTGAATTTGTCAAAACACATGCTGCAAATGCATTAAAAGACAATGCAAAAGTACATTTAAACAGCGGAAATCACGTTATTTTTATGGGCGATTATAACACTGAGCCATATTCGATAATATTTTCCACAAATTTAATGGCAACAAATGATAGAAAAAATGTAATTGATAACCCAAACGATTGGCTCTACAATCCTTTTTGGAAATTACTTCATTCAAGAGTTAATTTCGAGCAATCATTAAATCAACATGACCTTGGCTCATGTTATAGCTCTTCTAATAAAAGGCCCAACTGGGCTACATTTGATCAAATGTTCTTTTCTGCAGCATTTCTAAAAAATAAAGGCTGGTCTATAATTGAAGATGAGACTGGACGTTTTTTTGAAAATGACATACTACAAAACATAGAAAAAACAAGCTCATCGATAAATCATCATCCAATTAAAACATTGATTAGGTATTTACCATGATTATGAAACAGAATGCATTTGACGCTATCATAAAAACTGGCATTCGTCAGGCCGATGAAGTACAAAGCAACCTTGATGAAATACAAGATGTATTCAAAGACTTAGATACTTCAATTAAAAAAACATTGGGATCTAACTTTTCCATAGTATTGGTAACTCCATCAGGAATAGAATTATTCTTTAATTTGATATTAAAACAAAACATACCCGATGACCCACAAGTACTTAGAGGGTCGTTGATTATCAAAAATAAAGATGAAAAAGTAAATATTTGCAACTGGCGTCAAGATAGAGAAGGCTATCCATTTGTGTTAATTACTCAAGGCACGCAGTATGAATGCTTAGACAAGGAATCGTTAATAATAGCGCTCAGTGAAATATTCTCTTCTGGTTCACTATGGTTAAAAATAAGAAATAACATTGTGCACAACAATTCATTAAAAGATACCTCAGTAAAACCTGCTAGCGACACAAAAAAGAATGACAATCAACATAAAGAGGAGTCATAATCAATATAAACAAAGCATCATAGCAAAGAAAATTATGATGCTTTCTTTTAATAAAACGCTCACTAAAACAAGACTCATTTCATTTTTTTAATAAATTCGTAATATAGAAAACCCTTCAGCATTTGTAAATTATCATTGTTTATTCCCAGAAAGCGGCGCTCCGCGTAAAGGATCCTCGGTCCTCTAGGGCTGATTCGATCACGCAAGCCGTAATGATGCACCCGTGCAATCCGCTGCACCTTCCCCTCAAACTGCACGCTGGCTGAGTCCGCGCTGGCTGCAGTTTTTAGGTATTTTGCCGTACGCAATTTCGTAAACATCTACCGCTTGATGCGCCCCTTTTTCGTCCGCGCCGTGACCTTCCGTGGCTCGTAGCCAGTGCCCGCCTGATAGTCTGCTGCTGATTCCGGCGCAACTCCTGCGCCAGTTCCCGCATCATGTGCTGACGTGCGGCAGGCTCCAGATTCGCCAGCAGGGCCGCCAGCCACTCGTCTACCTTGTGCAGATTATCCACGTTTCACCGTCCACATCTCTTCTGGCTCATCAGGTTCCAGCTCAGCCTCAACCGTTGAGATACCGCCATCGGTGCTGACCAGCACGCGCTCCGTCAGCTGCAAGTTCAGGCTGATATCACACACGTCGTTGCGCAGAATACCTACTGGTTTGTGCAGTACGGTATGACTACGCAGCCGTATGAGTTCACCAGAGGCAGCATTTTTCACCTGATGGAGCCGGACTTGAACCAGGATATTTACGGCCTGCCAGAATACCTGTCCGCCATCCCCTCCGCCCTGCTGAACGAGTCCGCCACGCTGTTTCGTCGTAAGTATTACATCAACGGCAGCCATGCGGGATTCATCATATATATGACCGATGCCGCGCAGAATCAGGAGGACGTGAACAACATCCGTCAGGCGATGAAAAGCGCCAAAGGACCGGGCAACTTCCGCAATTTGTTTATGTAATCACCCAACGGCAAAAAGGACAGTATTCAGATCATCCCGCTGTCAGAGGTGGCGGCTAAGGATGAGTTTCTGAATATCAAGAACGTGAGCCGGGATGACATGATGGCAGCTCACCGCGTTCCGCCGCAGAGATGGGGATCATGCCGAGTAATGTTGGGGAGTTTGGGGATGTAGAGAAAGCGGCGAATGTGCTTGTTCGGAATTAGCTCATTCCGTTACAAAAAAGAATACTCGAGCTAAACGAATGGATTTCAGATGATATCATCAGGTTCAACAGCTACAAACTTTACTAATAACATAAATGCGCATTAATTTTTTAATGCGCCACTAAAATCATCCATAGTTCTTTTGCAAAATAGTTAGAGTTTCCTTAAAGAAAGGGATATCTCTGTCTATTTGCCTAGCAAGAAAAGCAGAATCAATATCAATTCGCTTTCCAGCCAACTCCTTTTTTTTATCTGCAGCAATTTTTTTAGAAATACCGTCCCGATCATAACGACTTTTCTTGAGATTAAATGTAAAACCTTCAACTTTCTTTAAAATGTTTAACATTATGGCATGAAAATTATGACCTCTTATGAAGAGGTATGCATCATTTTCAGAAAGCCCAATTTTGGCAAAGTACTTGACCATATTCTCAGTTGCATCAACATCACAATAATTGCTCATTTTCCCTTTTATCTGCTGATCAAAGTCATCTACAAAAGCTTCTAACTTAGCTTTAAAGCCACCATCGGCGAGGTCTTCAAACTTAGATGCGTTAGCAATACCCATAATCCCCGAGACGAGTTCCGCCATTATTTTTTCAAAACCTATAATTTGTTCATCACGGTATAGCACCATTAGTTTAATAAAGATTTTATACACAGCCTTAGATATTGAGTCATAAATCCCATCGAAGCTCACGTGATATTGCTCAAGGTCCTCACCAAGCAACTGAGAAACAAAATCATTTATTCCATTCCTATTTAAATATAGATTTTCTTTCGAATGAACATAAGTTTCATATACATATTCATTTTGAAGCAATGCTTTACCCTTGGCATTGTAATTATCAGTAATGAAACTAAAATCACTATCTAAGCAAGCGATACAATGTTTACCAAGTATAATATTCCCTGTTCTCAATAGTTTGAAAATCCTACAGCAACCATCACTAATGACGCCATCATCAAACTCATGTTCAGATGCACAGAAAAACGAAAATGCATAACTATCTTTAAATTCTTTTAATGCATTTATCCAAAGTCGCTTATCGTCATCAGACTCAACCCAAACAAGTACTTTGGGTTTTGGAGAAAACAATTTAGTTTTTTCATAATAGCTGCTACTAATATTAAAACCTAAAGATGCCTCTTCCATTTTAAATATCCATAATCGAAGTCATATTGTAGAATCTTTCGTGAACATTGCCTATCAAAGCTGGGGAATGCGTAGATAATATAAATTTTCTATCTGGGGCTAACCGGGACAGAGATGGTAGTAATAGTTCTTGCCATTCGATATGTAATGATAAGTCAGGCTCGTCAAAGATGAAAACCACATTTTTATCTTTGTTTAAATATACATTTAACAAAAGACTAATAAGTGTTTTTTCTCCTCTTGAAAGATTAAACCATTTAACATCACTTCTATTCTTTAATTTTACACCAATAAACCCATCATTATCTCTAAAAATAGACCGTTTTGTTAAAGCGAAAAATTTACCAAGTTCATCAAAGAGTGGTTCTCCCCAAGGACTTGATAAAACATCCTTTTGGACTTCCTCAACAATTTTATCTATACCTTTCAAAAAGCGATCATCAATTTTCTTACCACTTTTGATTCTCGCCATGATATTTTCTTTGATTAAAGCACTTATCTGATTTTTCACATGTATTTTAGTAATATTAGCCAACTCTTCTTTTTGGCTCGCCTCTTTTAAAACAAACTCATTCAAAAGCCTGTAAAGAGTTTTATCTATATTATTTTCCTTAGCGAATATAGATCTTTTCTCAAGTTCTTCGGCGTTTTCATTTTCTTCGTTATAAAAAAACTCTTCATTCTTAAATAAGATAGAAAAAGGTAAATCTTTTTTGTTTTCCTCAGTATATCCATCAATTTTTTTAGTTATAGCGAAAGTATGAGAAAGCACTTCTTTTCTAGATATACGTCCCTTGACAACAGGGGAATCCGACTCTATTTCAGTTGCCTTAGCTTTAAATTCTTCAACAATACCGAATACAACATCAATTGTGTGACCCAATGACTCTTCAAAATTACTAATAGCTGCAGACTGAACATCTTTTTTTGTCTGATCACTTAAATCATATACACAATCAAAATTATAAACCCTTGACACCAAATTATTAGTAAACTTTATTTGACCAGCCCAGTCTTTTATTAGCAAAGCTGACTCAACATCATGCAAAAAACTTAAGGAAGCATGTATCAAATCTAATACGGTAGTTTTCCCACACCCATTATACCCAGTTAAAACTGTAAAGTTACGGTCTAACTTGAAGTTAAACTCTTTATTTGCTTTCCATATATTAGCCAAACTTATTTCTTCAATATTTATCATTTGCCCTTCCTTTCCATTTAATTCATGCTAAAAACGCATTGAATGGAACAAACCGATTCACTAAAAGCTAAAAAAATTAGTGTAAGTTATTTTTGCTGCTTATGCCAGATAACTGTTTTTTAAGAGATTGCGCGCGCTCGTATCCCCGCCACGCCTGCCCGCTTTATGGAGTGGTTTTCATGCAGGTGCATGACGGGCCGAAAAGCGCGCTAGTTCTGTCGGCCCCGACCCATTGCGATACTTTTTGGATCATGCGAATCCATGCACCATAGACATGCACTGCGTTCTCAAACCGCAGGATGCCATATGAGAGGGAGTTTCACATCGTGCGGAATCACTAATGCGTACTTTCATCCTGGTAACCAGATCGCTTGTCAGCTCCGACAGCCACGAAATCGCAACCTCCTTGTCGTCATCGCTACAATCTGAGCTGGCAACCAGCCAGGTCATAAGTTCTATCCGCTGCAGTGCAAGTGACTCCATGAACAAATCGTTCCCCCCCCACCATTACTGCTTATATATACAGTGCATCATATGATTTTTAAGCTGAAATAGTTTTTTACTCAGCTAACTTCTTGATTAATAGACATGTAATTTCTCTGAGCTGTCAGTACCACTGACGCCATTTGTCATCCTCCTGTAGGCGCTGGTTCCTGTAGAACAGGCGCAACCCGGCTCCAGATGGCAGGCTGCCGCCACGCAGAAGCAGATCCACTTCCGTTTCACTGGCGTCAAAGCCTCTGGATAGCAACTCCGCATCGAGCTGTAGCCATTGGTGTTCCGTAATTTCCTGTTTGTGGCCTTTTCGGCGCTTCGGTTTAACCAGCCGCAGCCTTGCCGTCAGCTCGCGCAGTTCCTTTTTGCTCATGTTTTCGAAGTCCGCCAGCGCTGCAGGTTCTTCGCTGCCCGGTAGTTCGCCCCCTGTCTGGTACGTTTTTTCAACGGGGAGACAGTTATTGCCACAAGTCCAAGGGGCGCGAGCGCCCTGGTCGGCTATCGCCTCCTGAACGTCAATGGCTTTACGAGCCATTTTCCACTTGATTGCGTGTGTGCAGATCCGGCCCTCAACGATGGGGGACCAGATGCCATAAATGCGAATACCGTGATCGCCGTAGGCGCTCGGCTCGTCGTTAAGCTCGTAGGCCGTCCTGACAAGAGGATGCTTACGGGGAATCAACACGCCGCCCTGCTTCATGATGGAGGTGGCAAAGCACCCCGTATCCGCCAGTACGGCATCCAGACGGGCATTTTCCAAAACCGACGCACCTGCATTTTTATCGCTCTGCGCTCTCGCGGCCTGGCCAGCCAGGAAACGCAGCTCACGGTATGCCTGACGTCCTGGAATACCGAAGAAACGGAACTGCTGAACACGGTGCAGGGATGCCCAGTCACTGACGTGTTCGGCGCTATCGCGCAGCGATTTGCCCGTTTCCTTGCTGGTTTCATTTGCCAGTCCGCGCCCGTCGATATTCTTGCTGATGTATTTGGCGATATAGCTGGTCGGGGTGCCTTTATTCTTTCGGGAAGCGGTTTGCTTACGTGGGCAGGCTCGGCCCTGACGTTGGCCAGAATGACCAGATCGGGGTTAAAGCGCTGCTGCTCTCTTGCCATTTTGCCGCGGCTGATGAGCCGGTCCTGCTCCAGTTCACGCTGGACAGGGTCACGGGACTCATTGAAAAAATAGCGTTCCCAAACCTCATCACTCAGCGCTTCGCGGCATAGCTGTTCCTGCTCGTTGTCCGCAGCGTAAAGAAGTGATCAGGTTTGAAAGCGCGGACACCGGCGCAACTTACCCACGTTCTGCGCCACACATTTGCAGCGCATTTTATGATGTCGGGCGGAAACATTCTTGCCCTACAAAAAATTCTCGGTCACCACGACATCAAAATGACCATGAGCTATGCTCACCTGGCCCCTGATCACCTTGAAACAGCCCTGTGCTTCAACCCGTTAGCTACCCTGCCAAATGGCGACAAAGTGGCGACAGCGGTTAGTACTACCCAGTAATCGCCACTCCTTACCACTAACATAACTTATTGATTATATTTAAAATGATTGTTTTAATTAGCCCGTTTACATAAATGGGTTTTTTGTTGCCTGAAGTTCCCCTTCCTCTAATCTCACCTTCTCTCTTGCCATCAAAACATATATGATTAAACATATATAAAAATCACACCTGCAGGAACACTCATGCTCCACCCACTCCAGCTCTTCAAAACCCTCTCCGACGAAACGCGGCTCGCCATCGTTATGCTGCTCCGTGAAGCGGGAGAATTGTGCGTCTGCGATCTCTGCGCCGCCACCGTCGAGTCGCAGCCGAAAGTCTCCCGCCACATGGCTCTGCTGCGCGAGTCCGGGCTGGTTATCGATCGTCGCGAGGGGAAATGGGTCCATTACCGTCTCTCTCCCAACATGCCTGCGTGGGCGGCAACCGTTATCGACAACAGCTGGAACTGCCTGCGGGAAGAGACGCGCATGAAGCTGAAAAACCGACTGACGGGTTCATGCTAATCAAAACATATTCACAAAAACAGATATAACGGAGTAAACGATGTTTCTGGCAGGGACTATTTTTCTGTTTACGCTGGTACTGGTCATCTGGCAGCCCAGGGGGCTCAGTATCGGCTGGAGCGCCACCATCGGCACCGTGCTGGCGCTGGCCAGCGGGGTGATCCACATTAACGATATACCGGTCGTGTGGGATATCGTCTGGAACGCCACGGCAACGTTTATCGCCGTCATCATCATCAGCCTGCTACTGGATGAGTCCGGCTTTTTCGAGTGGGCGGCGTTGCACGTTGCCCGCTGGGGAAACGGTCGCGGGCGATTGCTGTTTACGTATATCGTGCTGCTGGGCGCAGCCGTGGCGGCGCTGTTTGCCAATGACGGTGCGGCGCTGATCCTGACCCCTATCGTTATCGCCATGCTGCTGGCGCTGGGGTTCAGCAAGCAGGCCACGCTGGCATTTGTAATGGCAGCGGGCTTTATCGCCGATACCGCTAGCCTGCCGCTGGTTGTGTCGAACCTGGTCAACATCGTGTCGGCAGACTTCTTCAAGCTGGGGTTCAGCGAATACGCCTCGGTGATGATCCCGGTAGATATCGCCGCGATTGCCGCAACGCTGGTGGTGCTGCATCTCTTCTTCCGCAAGGAAATTCCCCCGGAATATGACCTGGCGAAACTGCGTGAGCCTGCACGCGCGATAAACGATCTTCCGACGTTCAGAACCGGCTGGATCGTGCTGCTCCTTCTTCTCGCCGGTTTCTTCGTACTTGAACCTCTCGGCATTCCGGTCAGCGCCATCGCGACTGCGGGCGCGCTGGTTTTGTTTGCCGTTGCAAAGCGCGGACATGCAATAAACACCGGAAAAGTGCTGCGCGGCGCACCGTGGCAGATCGTTATCTTCTCGCTGGGGATGTATCTGGTGGTGTATGGCCTGCGTAATGCCGGACTGACGGAATATCTCTCAGGCGTACTGGATAGCCTGGCCGGACACGGGCTGTGGGCCACCACGCTGGGAACCGGGTTCATCACTGCGTTCCTGTCATCCATAATGAACAATATGCCAACGGTGCTGATTGGCGCGCTCTCCATTGATGGCAGTACGGCGACAGGATTGATCAGGGAAGCGATGATTTACGCCAACGTGATTGGCTGCGATCTGGGGCCGAAAATCACGCCTATCGGCAGCCTCGCCACCCTGCTCTGGCTCCACGTGCTGGCGCAGAAAAACATGACGATTACCTGGGGCTACTATTTCCGGACGGGCATCATTATGACGCTGCCGGTCCTGTTTGTGACGCTCGCCGCGCTGGCGCTACGTCTCTCCTTCACACTGTAATGAGCCACTGATATGAGCCACATCACTATCTACCACAACCCCGCCTGCGGTACCTCGCGCAACACGCTGGAGATGATCCGCAACAGCGGCACGGAGCCAGAGATTATCTTCTATCTGGAAACCCCACCGTCGCGCGATAAGCTGACCACCCTGATTGCCGATATGGGCATTTCAGTGCGGGACCTGCTGCGTAAAAACGTGGAACCCTATGAACAGCTCGGCCTCGCTGAAGATAACTTCACCGACGACCAGCTTATTGATTTTATGCTGCAACACCCGATCCTGATTAACCGCCCGATCGTGGTAACGCCGCTGGGCACCCGCCTGTGCCGCCCGTCCGAAGTCGTCCTCGACATCCTGCCGGATGCACAGAAAGGGGCGTTTACGAAAGAGGATGGCGAAGCCGTCGTGGACGCCAGCGGGAAAAAAATCTCGCCAAAGTAACCTGTTGATAATGACGCAGTAAGACCTGCCAACCGCATACCCCGCCCACCGACCGAGTTGCATCAGCCGAAACCCGGCACATACTTTTGAGGGTTAATCCTGATGAGGGTATGCAGGTATGGGTCTTAAAAACAAAACCGCCGTTATCTTCGGCGGCAGCGGCGCCATCGGCAGTTCAGTGGCACACGCTCTGGCGCGTGAAGGGGCAGATGTGTACCTCGCCGCACGTGACCACGCCAGGCTGGAGCAGGTCGCCGGCCGTATTCGCGCCGCCGGAGGGTCTGCCAGCACGTTTATGTTCGATGCGCTCGATGATTCCTCGCAGCTCCCGGACCTTGCCAGCATTGATGTCGTCGTCAACGCCACGGGCTTTATGCACGATCAGGGGAAACGCCTTGAGGCGTTAACGCTCGGCGAGTTCAGGCAGGGTTTCGACCCCTTCCTGGCCGCGTATTTTAACATTGCGAAAGCCGTGTCGCCCCGTATGGGCGGCGAGCATGGCGGGACCATAATTACCGTCGTCGCCCCCGCCGCCAACATGGCGATGGCGGGCCATCTCGGGCATATCGTCGGCTGCGCGGGAACGGAAGCCTTGACCCGGGCGCTGGCTGCGGAACTGGGGACACACAATATTCGCGTCCTGTGTGTGCGTTCGCACGCGATAGCCGACGCGGTGCAGGCGGGTTCGTATGTGGGTGCCATTTTCGCCGACAAGGCGCAAGCGATGGGGATTACGGTTGAGCAGTTTCTCGGCGGTGCCGCGCAAAGTACCCTGACGCATCGCCTGCCGACGCTGGCGCAGGTGGCAGACACAATTGCGTTTCTGGCCTCAGATGCGGCAGGCGCCATCACGGGAACCACCGTCAATATGACCGCGGGCGCAACCTAGCAGCCGCCCTCGCCTGCAATCCTGCCCACCATCGCCCGGATCTCTTCGCGGGTTAACGGCGCCCGGTCGGTGACATAGTGCAGCGTCATTCCTTCGATAAACGCGTCCAGCGCGCGGGTGGTCACCGGGTCGAACCACTGTTCGAGCGTGGTCTGGCTCATCTTCATCCAGTCCTGCATCACCGTTTTGAGCGCCGCGCTGCGGTGCATAAAGGCGTAGAGCTGATACATCAGCGCCATGTTGTGCGGCGTGGTCACCTGCGAGCTGTGGATCAGTGTGGTGATGGATTCACACGCCATTTCCGGCCCCGTGACGCCCGCAAAGAAATCCCGGTACTGCTGCGACATCTGCCGGGTAAACCACGTGAAGGCTTCCTCCAGCAGCGGCTCCATGCCGTCGAAATAGTAGGTCATCGACCCCAGCGGCACGCCCGCGCAGGTAGCGATTTTACGGTGCGTGACGGCGTGAATCCCGTGCTCAGCAATGGTATCGAGCGTTGCCTGCAGGATCTTCTCCCGGCGATGCGGATCGTTCGGTGGTCTGCTCATAAATTCCTCACGTGGTTTATGTACAAATGTACACAAACTTGCTAGTGTTGTCGCTATTGTTGTACTTCTGGTGCTACCCCAATGACGCTGACCTCTCCCCGCAAAGCCCTGCAGCTACGCATGTGGGCGCTGTTTATGTTCTTCTTTATTCCCGGTCTGCTGATGGCCTCCTGGGCCACGCGCACCCCCGCCATTCGCGATATTTTGTCCGTTTCTACCGCTGAAATGGGCATCGTGCTGTTCGGCCTCTCGATAGGCTCCATGAGCGGCATTCTCTGCTCCGCGTGGCTGGTGAAGCGCTTCGGTACGCGGGCGGTGATCCGCACCACCATGTGCTTCGCGGTGGTCGGGATGATCGTGCTGAGCGCCGCGCTGTGGTGTGCGTCACCGGTTCTGTTCGCCCTGGGGCTGACGGTATTTGGCGGCAGCTTCGGCTCGGCGGAAGTTGCCATCAACGTTGAAGGGGCGGCGGTCGAGCGCGAGATGAACAAAACCGTGCTGCCGATGATGCACGGTTTTTACAGCCTCGGCACGCTGGCCGGTGCGGGCGTGGGGATGGCGCTGACGGCCACCGGCGTGAGCGCGAATCTGCATATCCTGCTGGCTGCGCTGGTGTGTATCGTTCCGATCCTGACCGGCATCCGGGCCATCCCGGACGGCACCGGTAAGAACTCCGCTGACGAACAGCATTCGGCAGAAAAAGGGCTGCCCTTCTACCGTGATTTCCAGCTGATGCTGATCGGCGTGGTGGTGCTGGCGATGGCGTTCGCGGAAGGTTCCGCCAACGACTGGCTGCCGCTGTTGATGGTGGACGGTCACGGCTTTAGCCCGACCTCCGGCTCGCTGATTTACGCCGGGTTTACGCTGGGGATGACCGTCGGTCGCTTCACCGGCGGCTGGTTTATCGACCGCTACAGCCGCGTGGCGGTCGTACGCGCCAGCGCCCTGCTGGGCGGCCTGGGTATTGCGATGATCATCTTTGTCGATGTGGACTGGATTGCCGGGGTCTCGGTGATCCTCTGGGGGCTGGGCGCGTCGCTCGGCTTCCCGCTGACCATTTCAGCCGCCAGCGACACCGGCCCGGATGCCCCGACGCGCGTCAGCGTGGTAGCGACCACGGGATATCTCGCCTTCCTGGTCGGGCCGCCGCTGCTCGGCTTCCTTGGCGAGCACTACGGGCTGCGCAGCGCCATGCTGGTGGTGTTAGGGTTGGTCATCATCGCGGCGCTGGTGGCCCGCGCGGTGGCAAAGCCGGAAACGAATGAAACGACACTGGAGAAGGGATATGAGCGTTAAACTGATCGCCGTCGACATGGATGGTACTTTTCTGAGCGATGCCAAGACCTATAATCGCCCGCGCTTTCTGGCGCAGTACGCCCGCATGAAGGCGCAAGGCATTCGCTTCGTGGTCGCCAGCGGCAACCAGTACTACCAGCTGATCTCCTTTTTCCCGGAGATCGCGCATGAAATTGCGTTCGTCGCCGAGAACGGCGGCTGGGTCGTGAGCGAAGGTGAAGATGTCTTTAACGGTGAACTGTCGAAAGCCCATTTCGAGACCGTCGCGAACGTCTTAAACGACGTTCCGGGCATTGAGATCATCGCCTGCGGGAAAAGCAGCGCGTACACGCTGAAATGCTATGACGAGGGCTTTAAGGATATCGCGGCGAAGTACTATCACCGTCTCGAAATGGTGAGTGATTTCGACAACCTGAACGATATTTTCTTCAAGTTCGGGCTTAACGTTTCTGACGATGAAATTCCGCGGATTCAGGCGCTGCTGCATGAAAAGCTGAGTGACATCATGGTGCCCGTCACGACCGGTCACGGCAGTATCGATCTGATTATCCCCGGCGTGCATAAAGCCAACGGTCTGCGGATCCTGCAAAAGCGCTGGGGCATAGATGACAGTGAAGTGGTTGCCTTCGGCGATAGCGGCAACGACGTGGAGATGCTGCGTCAGTCCGGGTTCAGCTTTGCGATGGCGAATGCCAGACCGCATATTAAAGCGGTGGCGCGTTTCGAAGCGCCGCACAATAACGATGAAGGCGTTTTAAACGTGATTGAGAAGGTGTTGAACGGGGAGGCACCGTTTAATTGACCGTGTGCGATCTGGTGCCCTCACCCTGACCCTCTCCCACGGGGAGAGGGAAGAAAGATTAAGGTTGCAGGGCGTTCCCGACGCGTTTGTCTTTCAGGAACACCACCATCAGGCCAACCCACAGCACGCCGTTGGCGAGGTTAAACAGGCTGAACAGACCGTTGCCGCCCATCGCGTAGGCATGCTTACTCACTTCGATACCGACGGTAAAAATCAGCATCTGCAGCATCCCCATCGCCGCTGAGACCGTGCCTTTACTCATCTCGCTGGCAAACAGCGTCAGGCGCACCAGCCCGGCGTTGGCCACGCCAATCCCGAAGGCATAGAGGCTGAGCCCCGCCGTCATCCACAGATAGGCGTGGGATGATGCGACGGTCGCAACCGCAGCCAGAATCAGCCCTGCCGCAATCGGCCAGCCGCCCATGATAATCAGTGAACGCACGGTGCGGCGTGACGTCAAACGTGCCAGCACCAGGTTACCGATAATCAGCGCACCAAAGATCGGCACCTGCAGCAGACCATACTCATAGCTGCTGAGTTTTTCACCGCTGATGATAATGACCGGAGACTGCGCGATCCATGCCAGCAGCGGCAGGCTAACGAACCCGGTCGCCAGCGCGCCCGCCACAAAGCGGACATTCTTCAGCACTTCTTTGTAATCCCGACCCAGCTCTTTCAGCGAAAGTTTTTCGCCGATGCGGGTGGCCGTTTCCGGCATCGCACGGTGCAGGCCAAAGAACGCGATGGCGGCGAGAACCGCAAACAGCACAAACATCCCTTCCCAGGGCGCAACATGCACCCACGCGGCACCCACCAGCGGCCCGAGTAAGGGGGCGATCAGCGCCACGTTCGCCATCAGCGCGGTAATTTTGATACACACCGCCTCTTCAAATGACTCCTGAATGGCGGCATACCCCACGGCGCCGATAAAGCACAGGCTCACCCCCTGCAGGAAGCGCAGCAGGGTAAATTGTTCAATGTTTTGCGCCAGCAGCGTGGCGAGGCAGGTGACGATAAACCACACCACGCCCGTCAGCATCACCGGACGGCGGCCAATACGATCCGACAGCGGGCCTAACAGCCACTGCAAAAACATGCCGCCGGCCAGATAGGCGGTCATGGAGGTCGGCACCCACTCAATTCCCGCGTTGTACTGGGCCACAACGGTCAGCATACCGGGCTGGATCATATCGTTGCCGATATAGGTAGAGAATTCGTAGAGCACCAGACACAGGGGGAAAAGCAACGCCTGACGACCCAGACGTGAACCAGAAGAAGAACGGTTTAACATGCAATCTCTTAATAATGACAAAATCGCGACGAGTTTAATGAAATGCCGCAGCCCGAGATAGTGATTTATCGAGGGTAAACAGAAATAAAGCACATATCGTCTTCGTTTAAGGTTTCCTTAATTTGACAGATTTATGATAGCCCCATTACTCGTCAACGACCCCAAATTATGGCACTCACTTCCAGCCGTTCAGAATTGTCTAACTTACAGACAAATAAGACAAAACGACTTTACCGCTTGCCGGGCCGCTTTTATGGTTATCAGCTTTTCGTACTGATCGCCCTTGCCGTGCTTTTCACGTGGCTCTCGCGCAATGAAGCGCTCGACAGATGGATCACCGGCTTTTGGTATGACGCGGCAACGCAGAGTTTTCCGCTGCAGAAAGACCACCTGCTGGATCTGCTGAACCACCGCCTGGCGAAATACATTGCCATCGCCTTAGGTGCCGTGGCGCTGTTTTACGGCGCATACAAGCGTAACGCAAGGCTGGTCACGGCAGCGCTGCTGATGGGCGTTGGCGCGCTGGTAGTGGGCGTGCTGAAAAGCGTGAGCCATCACAGCTGCCCGTGGGATCTGGTGGAATATGGCGGTAAGGCCGTCTCTTATCCCCTGTTCAGTTCCGTCCCTGCTGACAGCGGTCCGGGGCGCTGTTTCCCCGGCGGTCATGCCTCCAGCGGCTTTATGGTGATGGGACTGTTTTTTGCCTTCTGGCGCGAACGTCCGCGTCTCGCCTGGTGCTTCGTCGTGTTGGGCGTGGTGTTAGGTCTGGTGATGGGTTATGGCCAGGTCATGCGCGGGGCACATTTTTTCTCTCACAACCTGTGGGCTGGGTGGTGGGTCTGGTTTTCCCAGGTGGCGGTCTACGGGCTTGTTTCCGCCTGGTTTGCTAAAGAGTGATAACGCTAATGTTAGAGAATCTGAATTATCAGCTGTTTTATCTGATCAACGCCACGCCAGGCTCGCCTGAGTGGACGATCGATTTTGCCACCTTTCTGGCAAAAGATCTGATCAGTATCGTGCCTGCACTGGCTGCGATTCTCTGGCTGTGGGGCCCCCGCAGCCAGGTGAAGGCACACCGCCAGCTGGTGATCAAAGTGGCGATGGCGCTGGGCGTGAGCATTCTGGTCAGTTTCGCACTGGGTCATGTGTTCCCGCACCCCCGTCCTTTTGTGGCTCACGTGGGCTATACCTTCCTGCACCATGCGCCTGATGACTCGTTCCCGAGCGATCACGGAACGGTAATCTTCACCTTCGCGCTGGCTTTCCTGTTCTGGCATCGCCTGTGGTCTGGTGCGGTCCTGATGGTGGCGGCCCTGGCAATCGCCTGGTCTCGCATTTACCTGGGCGTTCACTGGCCGCTGGATATGGTGGGCGGTTTCCTGGTGGGGCTGATTGGCTGCGTGAGCGCGGCTATTCTGTGGAGTCTCTTCGGTGAAGCGCTTTACCGCGCGCTGTCTTCACTCTATCGCGCCATTTTCGCTATCCCGATCCGCAAAGGCTGGATACGTGACTAACCCCAACCTGACAGGTTACACTTGAACCCCCGCCCTGCGGGGGTTCACTTTTTTATCCCGAGGAACTATGGAAACACGTCGCGATGACCGCATTGCTCAGTTGCTACAGGCGCTGAAGCGCAGCGATAAGCTGCATCTTAAGGAAGCCGCCAACCTCCTCGGCGTCTCAGAGATGACCATTCGTCGGGATCTGAACAGCGACAGCGCGCCCGTCGTGCTGCTGGGCGGGTATATTGTGCTTGAGCCGCGTAGCGCCAGCCATTATCTGATCAGCGACCAGAAGACGCGCCTGGTGGAAGAGAAACGCAAAGCCGCACGGCTTGCGGCCTCACTGGTGCAGCCGCACCAGACGCTGTTTTTTGACTGCGGAACCACCACGCCGTGGATTATCGAAGCCATCGACAGCAGCATCCCTTTTACCGCCGTGTGCTACTCCCTGAACACCTTTCTGGCGCTTCAGGAGAAACCCGAGTGTCGGGTGATCCTCTGCGGCGGTGAGTTTCACGCCAGCAACGCCATCTTTAAGCCGCTTAACCTCCAGGACACGCTCAGCAATTTATGCCCGGATATCGCGTTTTATTCCGCCGCAGGCGTCAACGTCCGCCAGGGCGCGACCTGCTTTAATCTGGAAGAGTTACCGGTGAAACACTGGGCGTTAAGCGCGGCGCAGTATCATGTGCTGGTGGTCGATCACAGTAAGTTTGGAAAGGTACGTTCGGCAAGAATGGGCGAGCTGGCGCAGTTCGATGCCATCGTCAGCGACTGCCGCCCGGACGACGAGATAGTGGCCCATGCGAAGGCGCAGCAGGTGAAGTTGATGTATTGAGAGGGGTGCGGTCTGATGCCCTCACCCCGGCCCTCTCCCACAGGGAGAGGGCGAAAACCCATCGAGGTTAGCTGAACCAGCTGCCAAACCACCCGTGGAATTTCATCATCACGAAATCCCACATCCGGCTGAAGAAGCCGCCCTCTTCCACCGCTCCCATCACGATCAGCGGACGCTGTTCAATCGATTTACCGTTTATCTGGAAATCAATCGTCCCGACCACCTGGCCTTTTTTCAGCGGCGCCGTGAGCTGCGGGTCGGTCAGGGTATAGCTGGCCTTCAGGTTTTTCAGCTGGCCGCGCGGGATGGTCACCGAGCCCCCTTCACCGGCGCCCAGATTCACTTCGCTCTTGTCACCAAACCAGACGCGCTGGCTGATGAACGTGGCATCCGGTTTAATCGGCGTCACGGTTTCATAGAAGCGGAAGCCCCAGGTCAGCAGTTTTTCTGATTCGTTAAAGCGAATACGGTCGGTTTTGGTCCCCAGCACCACCGAAATCAGGCGCATGTCGCCCTGGGTCGCAGAGGCCACCAGGTTATAGCCTGCGCCCGCCGTGGTGCCGGTTTTCATCCCGTCCACGTTAACGTTGCTGCTCCACAGCAGTCGGTTGCGGTTCGGCTGGCGGATTTTATTGAAGGTAAACTCTTTCTCTTTATGGATGGCGTATTCATCCGGCACGTCGTGGATCAGCGCTTTTCCCAGCAGCGCCATGTCGCGCGCGGTACTGAACTGTCCCGGGGAATCCAGACCGTGAACCGTTTTGAATGTGGTGTTGGTTAAGCCCAACTTCTGCGCGTAGCCATTCATCAGACCGATAAATGAATCCTGACTTCCCGCGACGTAATCCGCCAGCGCGATACAGGCGTCATTGCCGGACTGGATAATCACCCCTTTATTCAAATCAGATACGGAAACCTGATCCCCTGGCTTCAGGAACATCACGGAAGACCCCCGCAGCGCCGGGTTGCCGGTCGCCCAGGCATCCTTCCCGATGGTGACCATATCGTCCAGCTTGATCTTACCCGCTTTCAACGCCTGGCCTACCACATAGCTGGTCATGATTTTGGTCAGGCTTGCCGGATCGAGTTTCTCATCCGCATTCCCTTCCGCCAGCACTTTACCGCTGGAATAATCCATCAGGATCCAGGCGCGCGCATCCACAGGCGGCGCTTCGGGCGCAGCCTGTTCAGCTGCGTAGAGAGTTGGTGCAAACAGGAAAAGGAGCGCAGAGCCTGTCGCAAGGCTGCGCAGAGAAGTCATTTTACGCGTCATAAATGCCACCCGAGTGTCCATTCAAAAATTACGTCACATCACCGTGTCGCAAGAAGCGATGAGTAATAGCGCACTAAAACGGTTAAAGAAACCCAACGAGGGTAAAGTTATTAAAGTTTATGCAATAACATTCAGATACGCTTTGATTCAGACGATTTTTTTGTCTTCTGTTGCGTAATTGTTGGGTTTATCTCACCATGGCGAAAGCTGACCCGGATTCACATCTCATCAGGAGTAAATATGATTACGCTTTGGGGCAGGAACAACTCGACCAACGTTAAGAAAGTGCTCTGGACGCTGGAAGAGCTGGATTTACCGTTCAATCAAATCATGGCTGGCATGTCGTTCGGCGTGAACAAAGAGGCCGACTATCTGGCCATGAACCCGAACGGCCTGGTGCCGCTGCTGCGCGATGATGAAACAGACGCCACGCTTTGGGAATCCAACACCATTGTCCGTTACCTCGCCGCCCAGTACGGTCAGGGCCGTCTGTGGGTAGAAAGCCCGGCCCGGCGTGCTCAGGGTGAAAAGTGGATGGACTGGGCGAACCAGACGCTTTCACCAACCCACCGCGTGATCCTGATGGGGCTTATCCGTACGCCAGAAGCCGAACGCGACTATCCCGCTATTCATGCCGCGCAGGACGCCTGCGAAAACTTGTTTGCGATGATGGATGACGAACTGGCGAAGCACGCCTGGTTCTCCGGTGAGGCCTTCGGCACAGGCGATATCGCCGTGGCGCCGTTCGTCTGGAACCTGACCAATATGGGCCTGAAGTGGACGCCACGCCCTCACCTTGAGCGCTGGTTAAAACAGCTGAGCGAACGCCCGGCCTATCGCAACGTGGTGATGATCCCGGTCACCTGATTACGTACCGGACGGGCTGACTTTTAACAGCTGCCCGTCCGTCTCGTCGGTCAGAACATATAAATAGCCATCCGGCCCCACCCGCACATCACGAATACGTTGATTCCGGTCGCCCAGAATTCGCCCGTCCTCCGTCACTTTATTGCCGTCCACGCTCAGCACAATCACGTCTTTTTCCTTCAGCGCGCCGATAAACAGCTTGTTTTTCCACTGCGGGAAAACGTCGCTGTTGTAGAACGCCATGCCGCTCACAGCGGGTGACACTTTCCAGACGAACAGCGGTTTTTCGGTTCCCTCAACGTGCTCGCCTTTGGCTTCCGGGATTTTCAGACCGCTGTAGTTAATGCCGTGCGTCGCCAGCGGCCAGCCGTAGTTCTTTCCTTTCTCCGGAATGTTGATCTCATCCCCGCCGCGCGGGCCGTGCTCGTTCAGCCACAGCGTGTCGCTCCAGGGATTCATCGCCATCCCCTGTGGGTTGCGAATGCCGTAAGACCAGATTTCGGGTCGCGCGCCGGGGGTATTCACAAAGGGGTTATCCGGCGGCACTTTTCCGTCTTCGGTAAGGCGCACGACTTTACCCTGCAGCTTGTCCAGATCCTGCGCCGTCGGACGCTGGTTGTTCTCGCCGAGTCCGATAAAGAGCGCGCCTTTGCCGTCGAATACCAGTCGCCCACCAAAATGGTTCCCGGTGGAGAGTTTCGGCATCTGGCGGAACACCACCTGGAAAGCGTCAATGCGCGTCAGATCGTCGCTCAGCCGGCCATAGCCCACCGCTGTTCCGGCTTTGCCGTCACTCCCTGCTTCGGCAAAGCTCAGCCAGATGCGGCGTGATTTTTCAAAATCCGGGGCGAGGACCACGTCCAGCAATCCTCCCTGACCGTTTGCCCAGACCTTCGGCACGCCGACAATCGGATCGGACAGCCCTTTTCCGGCCTGCCAGCGTTTGAGCTGACCGTCCTTCAGTGTCACCAGCAGGCCTTTATTGTCCGGCAGAAACGCCAGAGACCAGGGGTGATCGAGTTTATTTTGCAGCACCTCGACCTTGACCGCCTCTGGGGCAGCAAGAAGCGAAAACGAAATAAACAACGCAGGCAGGGAAATCAGCGAGGATCGAGGCATAACGCGCTCCTTTATCGGCATATGGCATAAAGGTTAGCCACTGCATCCGGGCGCGTTACCACTTTTACAAAAGCTTAATCAGAAGGGGGAGTTGCCTCCCCCTGGGTTCAGTGCTGTACAAGCTTCTCGTGCTCGTTCAGGCACATGATGCATAGAGAGAGCGTGGTCAGGCAGTTTTCAAGCTTCTCCGCGTTAACAGCGATAAAATTCGGGCAGTCGTGGCGTCCATTCATCAAACATACCCCAGCGATGGAGAGCATCTCAGCGGCGCGGCGCAGCGCGATAAGCTCACTTTCGCCGTATTTCGCCTTCAGGGTCGGTGCTTTTTCACGCATGAAATTGCAAAGTTCAAACAGGTTATCACGCAGATGTTCGCTTTCGCTGACTGACATATACCCTTTTGCCTTCCTCAACTGCAGGTACGCGGCCAGGTCGATTCGGGCGTTGATCAGCTTGTTCAGCAGATCGCGTTTAAGTCTGTCAACGGTCATGCTCTTTCCTCCTCTGTCAGCCATTGTGCATAATCAGGATAAGTACATTTTTTGTACAGTTTAATGCCTGGGATCAACTTTTATTAACTGATTAACATTATTTACAATGTTACAACGTCTGCCCGGCGCATCCGCCTTGCAAAGAGTGTATAAATCCCCCGCAATACGCTGTAAAATCCCGCCCTGATAACTCCATAATTGATGAATTTTTAACCTATGAGCAATGTTACGCACCAGCCGAAAATCGGCTTCGTTTCCCTGGGCTGCCCGAAAGTCTAAAATAATACATTGCTGCCTTTTTTCTAATCCCCAGTATGACTGGCTTAGGCGTAAAAAAGCCGGGATAAAACCCGGCGCTTGAATCAACATTTAATGCTGTCTCCCGCAAATTCATTCTTCACGAAAGCCGGGTTTACCATTGGCTTTACGCCATTGTTTAACCTCTTTAACCACCCCTTCAGGACTATCTTCACGGTCATCTCGGGGGGAGTAGATAAGGTCAGACCCGTCAGGATGCTCGGTCAGGCGCTTAAACTCCAGTATGTTTTTATATCTTCACTTTCTGAAGTGTCCGCAACGTTGAAGAGTTTACGGACGAACTCCAGGAACTCGTTTTCTGTGTAGTCACTGAATGACCGCTTCAAGATGTTTCCCCGCCAGCGATTTGCACGATAACGTCTTCCGAATAGAATTTTTCGCCGAGTAAATTTTCTAAATCCAATGCCTGTTTTTGGCTAACATTGAACCCTGCGATGCCTTTGACAAATGCATCTTCGTCATCCGGCCCCCACCCCATGACAGCAGCAACTCCTTTCAGTTTGCTCTTAGGGATCTCAACCTCTAAAACCAATTCTTCGCTTTTTTTATCAAAAACTTCCACAGAATAGATTACCATCATTTTTCTACCTTTCTGGTTGGATCTGCTGGCTTGGTTTGCTCACCTGTTATGTGATTGAACTCGCCTAAATGGTTACGGCCCGAACGGTCATAAACTTCGACTGTGCCATGTTGAGAGTCCCATTCATAAATTTTACCTTTGGCATCTTTCCATCTTGCCCGAAGTTGTCCGCCACCTTGAATAGCTGTCTTACGTGGTGCTCTTTTCGCATCAGGGAATGCTGGTAATGGTGGGGTCCCTTTTGGTGCTGTGTGGTATTTGTGATCCGCATTTAGATAGACGTAAATCGGATCAAAGGTCCCTGCTGGATGCACCAGAATATAATCCCGGAATGAACGTTCTCCCGGTGCTGGGGTAACTGTTGACCACGGGCTGTTGATTTCACTTTCCGGGTAAACCAGTACATTCGGAGGAATATAGACATTGTTCTGGTTGCCAGTGTTGGTCGGGGAAGAATATCCCGGATCGTCAGGAGTCCAAACGATTGTCGGCTTATCTGCGCCATCCTCCCAGAACTCATAGTTCCTGGTGGTGGTGTTCTTCTGAAGCATACGCACAGGCACTTTATCCTGTCCGCCTCTGGCGCTGACGTGGAAGCCTTTCGGCCTCATAGCGCCGAACTGGTCAGCCTCCCAGCGAAAGCGAACACGGGTCGGAACATCTTCTTTATTCCGTGCGGCCTGCTCAAGGCGCATTTTATCAATGTAGTCCTGTTCGCCACTGTTGAGCTTTGGCGAGTAGAACATGCCAAACAGAAAAACGGTTGGAGGACTCGGGGCTATCCAGCGACCAGCCGTCGAAAGATTTCCTCCGATTTTCTGCACTGCTGCGTATCCGGCCTCAATTGCTGCATCAGTGGCGATCCCTGCTGTAGTCGCGGCCCTTGCTGTTGCCATCCCTGCGGTCGCAGACGCTTTGGGGGCATCCGAGGAACTGAAAAGGCGCTTATACCACGGGCGGTTATCTTCTGGTGGTGGAGTCGGTTCGGCTGGTTTGAGTTTCTTTGCAGCCTGCGCGTGTTGGACGGGTTCCGATTCTGTTTGTTCCGGTTGAGGAAGTGCTCGGTAGTAGCCAACATGACCGAAATTATCAACAGATTCCTGATCAGTTCCTGCGTCAGTGCAGCCTTCACCTCGCAAACATGATTTTGCAAAAACGGGTAGAGCACTCAGGGCAGCAACGGCAACAGCTTTGTTTACTGGAGGTTCTGACATACCGAACGGATCGCTAATCTCCACAGTGCCAGGGGCGATCAGGAAGTTCGATCCACTTGGACAGTCACAATGGATGATTGAACCATCAACGGCGACCGCTTCGCCGTTCGTTTGTCGGTGATCTCCACTAACAATGACTCCGATTTTCCCACATTTCGGACAAGGTGTGGTCTTATCGCCGATATAGAGTTTCCACTTTCCCATGACAGACATACCAGGGCGTGCGGCTATGCATCGTGAGCCTGTAGAGGTTTTATCCCCGTCTAGCCCAACATTTTTACCGTGAACAGTACAGCCTCTGTTTACAGATGCCATAGTGACCGCCTTAGTTCAGAAAATTCTCTGTTATACTGTTGCATAAGTCCCTCTACTTGTTATAAAAATAATCCACCAGGTCATTTTACAAGCAATAACCATACGTTCAATAGGTATTAATTCTAATCAAAACATCGTTTCTTAATCAGAAGAATTGGTTGGCACCGAAAACCTGCCGCGAGCACAATTCTTCAGTACAAATTCCCCCCCAAACTCTGTAGAATCCCTGCCCTGACCATTCCAAAAATCGAACAATTTTTAACCTATGAGCAATGTTACGCACCAGCCGAAAATCGGCTTCGTTTCCCTGGGCTGCCCGAAAAACCTGGTGGATTCCGAACGCATCCTGACCGAACTGCGCACCGAGGGCTATGACGTGGTGCCAAGCTACGACAACGCCGATATGGTGATCGTTAACACCTGCGGGTTTATCGACAGCGCGGTTCAGGAATCACTGGAAGCCATCGGTGAAGCCCTGACGGAAAACGGCAAAGTGATTGTTACCGGCTGTCTGGGCGCGAAAGAAGACCAGATCCGCGAAGTGCACCCGAAGGTGCTGGAGATCACCGGCCCGCACAGCTACGAGCAGGTGCTGGAACATGTTCATCACTACGTGCCAAAACCAAAGCACAACCCGTTCCTGAGCCTGGTGCCAGAGCAGGGCGTGAAGCTGACGCCGCGCCACTACGCATACCTGAAAATTTCCGAAGGCTGTAACCATCGCTGCACCTTCTGCATCATCCCGTCCATGCGTGGCGATCTGGTGAGCCGTCCAATTGGCGAAGTGCTGGCGGAAGCTAAACGTCTGGCCGATGCGGGCGTGAAGGAGCTGCTGGTCATCTCCCAGGACACCTCGGCCTACGGCGTGGACGTGAAGCACCGCTCCGGTTTCCACAACGGTGAGCCGGTGAAAACCAGCATGGTCGGCCTCTGCGAGCAGCTGTCTAAGCTTGGTATCTGGACGCGTCTGCACTACGTCTATCCGTACCCGCACGTTGACGACGTGATCCCGCTGATGGCGGAAGGCAAAATTCTGCCGTACCTGGATATCCCGCTGCAGCACGCCAGCCCGCGTATCCTGAAGCTGATGAAGCGTCCTGGCTCCGTTGACCGCCAGCTGGCGCGCATCAAGCAGTGGCGCGAGATCTGCCCGGATCTGACCCTGCGCTCCACCTTCATCGTCGGCTTCCCGGGTGAAACCGAAGAAGACTTCCAGATGCTGCTCGACTTCCTGAAAGAAGCGCGTCTGGACCGCGTAGGCTGCTTCAAGTACAGCCCGGTAGAAGGCGCAACCGCCAACGAACTGGCGGACCAGGTGCCGGAAGAGGTGAAAGAAGAGCGCTGGAACCGCTTTATGCAGCTGCAGCAGCAGATCTCTGCCGAGCGTTTGCAGGAAAAAGTGGGCCGCGAGATCATGGTCATCATTGACGAAGTGGACGAAGAAGGCGCGATTGGCCGCAGCATGGCGGATGCCCCTGAAATCGACGGCGCGGTGTACCTGAACGGCGAAACCAGCGTTAAGCCGGGTGATATTATTCGCGTGAAGGTTGAAAACGCGGATGAGTATGACCTGTGGGGTAGCCGGGTTTAAACTCAGCACTCCTCTTTTGTAGGCCGGGTAAGGCGTAGCCGCCACCCGGCACATTTCACTGCACTACCCCTTAATCCTTGGATCCAGCGCGTCGCGCAGCCCGTCACCCAGCAGGTTAAACGCCAGCACGGTCAGAAAAATCGCCAGACTCGGGAAGATCGCCACGTGCGGTGCAATCACCATATCTGCCCTCGCCTCGTTCAGCATCGCGCCCCACTCCGGCGTTGGAGGCTGAGCCCCTAACCCCAGAAACGACAGGCTGGCCGCCGAGATAATCGACACGCCGATACGCATGGTGAAATAGACCACGATGGACGACACCGTACCCGGCAGAATATGGCTGAACAGGATCGTGGCGTCGCTGGCCCCCATACTGCGGGCAGATTCGATAAAGGTCTGCTGTTTCAGCACCAGCGTGTTGCCGCGCACCAGGCGGGCAAAGGCCGGAATCGAAAAGACCGCGACCGCAATGATGACGTTTGCCATGCCGCTGCCCATGATCGCCACCACGGCAATCGCCAGCAAAATGCCGGGAAACGCAAACAGCACGTCGCAGATGCGCATGATGATGCGATCCCACCAGCCTTCGTAATACCCGGCAACGAGCCCCAGCACGGTACCGATGGTCGCGCCGATCAGCACCGCAAACACCCCGGCGGCAAGCGAGATCTGCGCCCCGACCAGCACGCGGCTAAAGATATCGCGCCCGAGGGAGTCCACGCCAAACCAGTGCAACATCGACGGCCCGTCGTTCAGACGGTCGTAGTCAAAATAGTTTTCCGCATCAAACGGCGCCACCCACGGCGCAATCACCGCCATCGCAATCAGCAGCAGCACAAGCAACCCCGCGGTCATCGCGACCGGCTGACGGCGAAAACGACGCCAGAATTCAGACCACGGGGTGCGGATGTGGTCCGGTTTTAGCCCCGGCATCGCGTTTAAAACGGCCTGGCGTCGCCAGTTCAACAATCGCATCTTACTTATACCTGATGGCTGGGTTAATGGCAGCGTAGAGCACGTCCACCACTAAGTTGATAAGAATAAACTCCAGCGAGAAAAGCAGGACTTCCGCCTGAATCACCGGGTAGTCACGCATCTCGACGGAATCGACCAGCAGACGTCCCAGCCCCGGCCAGTTGAAGACCTTTTCCACGACGATGGAGCCGCCCAGCAGGAAACCAAACTGGAGCCCCATCATTGTCACCACCGGGATCATCGCATTGCGGAACCCGTGCTTGAGAATGACCCACTTCTCGCTGACCCCTTTCGCCCGCGCGGTGCGAATATAATCTTCGCTCAGCACGTCAACGAACGAGGCGCGGGTAAAGCGGGCCATTACCGCCGAAACAGCAGCCCCCAGCGTCATGGAAGGCAGGATGTAATGCTTCCAGGTATCGGCCCCGACTGTCGGCAGCCAGCCCAGCTCAACGGAGAAGATCTGCATCAGCAGCATCCCCAGCGCGAACGCAGGGAAGGAGATGCCGGTCACCGCCAGCGCCATGCCGAGCTTGTCCGGCCAGCGGTTACGCCAGACGGCTGCGACAATCCCGGCGCCAAGCCCAAACACGACCGCCCAGCTCATACTGGCAATCGTTAACCAGAACGTCGGCATAAAGCGGCTGGCAATCTCCTCCGACACCGGACGGCGCGACACCATCGAGATACCAAAATCGCCCTGCAGAACGTTGCAGATATAATGGATAAACTGCATATACAGCGGCTGGTCGAGGCCAAGTTGTTTACGCACCAGGTCAATGACGGTGGCATCCGCTTCAGGCCCGGCAACCAGACGCGCCGGATCGCCCGGCAGCATATGGACAAACAAAAATACCAGGACCGCCACAATCAGCAGCGTCGGGATAAGCCCCAGCAGGCGTTTACAAACATAATTCAGCATGAGGTTTATTTTAAATCCGCATCGTCAAAGCTAAAGCCCGTGTCCGGCATGATGTAGAACCCGGTCAGCGCTTTGTTATGGGCTGACACCAGTTTCTCCACCACCAGCGACACCCACGGTGACTCTTTCCAGATAATATCCTGCGCGTCTTTGTAGAGACGTGCTTTCTCTTCCGGTTTGGTGGTTTTCAGGGCATCGGCCAGGTCTTTGTCCACCTGCGGGTTGCTGTAAAACGCGGTGTTGAACAGGGTTGGTGGCCAGTTCTGCGAGGCAAACAGCGGCGACAGCGCCCAGTCTGCTTCACCGGTCGACGCCGTCCAGCCGGTATAGAACATCCGCACGCCGCTCTCTTTCTGCCCTTTCCCCTCCACTTCTGCCGCACGCTGTCCGGCATCCATTGCGGTCACCTGCGCCTTAATGCCGACCTGCGCCAGCTGCTGCTGGGTAAACTGCAGCACCTTCTGGGCGGTACTGTGATTATGCGAGGACCACAGCGTGGTGCTGAAACCGTTCGGGAAGCCCGCCTCTTTCAGCAGCTCGCGCGCTTTGGCGGGATCGTACGGCCACGGCTGATAGCTTTGCGCATACGCGATAGCCGGCGGCAGCACGCCGGTCGCCGGAATGGCATAGCCCGCAAAGGCGACCTTCACCAGCGCCTGACGGTTAATGGCGTAGTTGATGGCCTCACGCACCTTCGGGTTATCAAACGGCTTTTGCGTGACGTTCATGCTGATGTAGCGCTGCATGATCGACGGGCTGGCGACCAGCTCCAGCTTGCTGTTTTTCTGCAGAATGGCGGCCTGCTCATACGGGATCGGGAAGGCAAACTGCGCCTCGCCGGTTTGCAGCATCGCCGCGCGGGTGTTGTTATCCACCACCGGGCGCCAGGTGATGGTGTCCAGCTTCGGCAGCCCCTGCTGCCAGTATCCGGCGAATTTCTTCACCTTCACAAAATCGGTCTGGTTCCAGGTGAGCAGTTCGTAAGGGCCAGTGCCAACAGGGTGGAAACCGATCTCCTTGCCGTATTTCTTCAGCGCGGCAGGGGAAATCATCGCCGTTGCCGGATGGGCCAGAATATTGATAAACGCGGAGAACGGCTCTTTCAGGGTGATTTTTACCGTCGCCGGGTCAACCACCCCGGTGCTGGCGATATTTTTATACAGGTTATAGCGCTTGAGGCTATTTTCCGGATTGCTGGCGCGATCGAGGTTAACCTTCACCGCCTCCGCATTGAAATCTGTCCCATCCTGGAACTTCA
This sequence comes from Enterobacter asburiae, assembly GCF_008080435.1. GTDB lineage: Bacteria > Pseudomonadota > Gammaproteobacteria > Enterobacterales > Enterobacteriaceae > Enterobacter > Enterobacter asburiae_C. The sequence continues at coordinate 301,724 of NZ_VRKN01000003.1, forward strand.
CGCCGGTTCGGAGCTTAATGGTATACACCAGCCCGTCATCGGACACGGTGTACCCCTCCGCCAGCACGTTTTTGAGCTTCATCTCTTTATCCAGGCCGAAAAGGCCCTGATAAAACGATTTCGCCACCGCCTGAGAGAGCGTGTCGTTGGCGTCATACGGATCGAGCGTGGTGAAATTGGAGCCGACGGCAACCACCACATCTTTGGCAGCGAACGCGGGAGCAGCGGCCAGGGCTGCCGTCACGCTCGCGGCTAACAACCATCTACGCGCTACAAATGTAACCATTGTGTTCTCCTGCCTGTTGTAAGTTATAACCGCGAAAAAGCATTGTCCTGACGCGGGGGAGCCACGAAATGACCCGGACCGACCTCGCGCAGCGTCACGCGCTCCACGGCCTCGCCGCGTTTACGAATATTGCTCGGCATTTCATCCTGCAGCAGCACGCGCTGGCCGTGACGATGCGCGGGATCGGCAACCGGGACCGCCGCGATGAGCTTGCGGGTGTAGGGATGCTGCGGGTTCTCAAACACCGCTCTTCGAGGCCCAATCTCCACGATCTGCCCCATAAACATCACCGCCACGCGATGGCTGATGCGTTCGACCACGGCCATATCGTGCGAGATAAACAGGAAGGCGATGCCCATATCCCGCTGTAAATCCAGCAACAAGTTGATGATCTGCGCCCGGATAGAGACATCCAGCGCCGAGACGGACTCATCGGCAATCACCACTTTCGGGTTTAGCGCCAGCGCGCGGGCGATGCAGATACGCTGCCGCTGTCCGCCGGAAAATTCGTGCGGATAGCGCCAGGCGTGTTCCGGCTTCAGGCCGACGCGCTCCAGCAGCCAGGCAACGCGACGCTGTGCCGCTTCGCCGTCGAGCAGGTTATGTACCCGCAGCGGCTCCATGATCGAATACCCCACCGTGTGGCGCGGATCGAGGGAGGCGTACGGATCCTGGAAAATAAACTGAATATCCCGCCGCACCGCCTGCAGCCTGCTGTCCGGCAGGGTATCAATGCGCTCACCGTTAAAGGTAATGCTGCCTTCCTGTGATTCCACCAGACGAAGCAACGCGCGCCCGGTAGTGGATTTACCGCAGCCGGACTCCCCCACCAGCGACAGCGTTTCACCCGGCCAGAGATCGAAACTGACGTTTTCCACCGCATGCACTTCGCGCTTTACGCGGTTCAACACGCCGCTGCGCAGCGGAAAACGGGTGACCAGATCGCGCACTTCCAGAATGGGCTTACCCGGCACCACGGTGTCCTGCTCGCGCTCATCCTCCTGCTGCTCAGACGCCTCAAGGGAAATTAGCGGAAAACGGCGCGGCAAATCACTGCCGTTCATCGCTCCCAGGCGCGGAACCGCCGCCAGCAGCGCTTTGGTGTAAGGATGCGCGGGCGCGTGAAAAATCTGCTCGACCGGGCCGGTTTCCACCGCGCTGCCCTTGTGCATCACCAGCACCCGATCGGCGATATCGGCGACCACGCCCATATCGTGGGTGATGAAAATCACCCCCATCTCCATCTCCTGCTGCAGCACTTTGATGAGCTGCAGGATCTGCGCCTGAATCGTCACGTCCAGCGCCGTCGTCGGTTCATCGGCAATCAGCACCGCCGGACGGCAGGAGAGCGCCATGGCAATCATCACCCGCTGGCGCATACCGCCGGAAAGCTGATGCGGGTAGCGCCCCAGAATGGCCTGCGCCTCCGGAATGCGCACCAGCTCCAGCATCCGTCGGGCCTCTTTGAGCGCTTCATCGCCGCTCAGCCCCTGATGCAGGCGGATGGACTCGGCGATTTGCTCCCCAACCGGGAAAACCGGGTTCAGGGAGGTCATCGGCTCCTGGAAGATCATCGCTATATCCGCCCCGCGCACACCCTGCATCTGCGAACCGCTTAGCTCATTTAAATCAATAACCTGACGGTTGCGGCGGCGCAGGAGCATTTTCTCGCTGCTGATTTGCCCACCCGTCTGTTCCAGCAGGCGCATCAGCGCCAGCGCGGTGATCGATTTACCGGAGCCGGATTCGCCAACAATCGCCAGCGTCTCGCCGCGCCTGAGCGTGAACGATAAATTCTGTACTGCGGGGATGAACTGCCGCTCTTCCTGAAACGCAATATTCAGCTGATGGACAGCCAGCACTTCGCGGTTGTCCAGTTCTTCACTGTGCGGCACGCGCTGCCCCCTTATTCACGATAGATCCCGGTGCTCGGTTCATCACCGGCATAACCCCAGGCACGATACATGCCTTCGCTGTTGAACGGCAGGGCCACGTTGCCCTCACGATCCACCGCAATGAGTCCGCCGACGCCGCCCAGGGCAGGCAGTTTCTCCATCACCACGCGCTCGCAGGCTTCGCTGAGGCTTAAACCGCCGTAATCCATTAGCGCGGTGATGTCGTAGGCCGCAAGGGCGCGGATAAACACTTCCCCGGTTCCGGTACACGACACCGCCGCCGTCGCGTTATTGGCATAGCAGCCAGCGCCCGGCAGCGGGCTGTCGCCGACGCGCCCGGGCAGCTTGTTGGTCATCCCGCCCGTTGAGGTCGCCGCCGCGAGGTTTCCGGCCTTATCCAGCGCCACCGCGCCGACCGTGCCCATTTTGGTGGTTTCATCGAGCGGCGCGGTATGGTCAAGCTGCGTCATGCCCGCCGTACGGGCTTCCAGCAGCTGCTGATAGCGTTCTTCCGTGGAAAACAGATCGGGCGATACCGGTTCCATCCCATGCTCGAAGGCAAACGTCTCCGCTCCTGCCCCCGTCAGCAGCACGTGCGGACTCGCTTCCATCACCAGACGCGCGGCCAGCACCGGATTGCGCAGATGACTCACGCCCGCCACGGCGCCCGCTTTCAGGGTAATGCCGTCCATCACGCAGGCATCCAGCTCGTGCGTTTCATCCCGGGTAAAGACCGAACCGATCCCCGCATTAAATAACGGGCACTCTTCCAGCAGGCGCACCGCCTCGGTGACCACATCCAGCGCGCTTTCGCCTGCTTCCAGCATTTTCTGGCCCGTTTCCACAATGGCGTACAGCGCGTCGATATAGCGCTTTTCCTGCTCGGGACTGAGCTGTGCTCGGGTGATTGCCCCGGCGCCACCATGAATTGCGATTACCGCATTAACCATTCGCATCACCCGTTAGCCTGATTTGCGGCTTTTTCTATAAATATCATTATCGTCGATGAAACTTCAGATGATTTTTGAATATAGAAAGACGTAACAGTGATGTAAAGCGTGCACCCTTCGGTCATACAGTTAGCCGCACTTTTCTGTCATAATGAGCGCTTTCGTTGTTACTCCGCAGGAGCCCACCATGGATTTTACCGCCGGACTGATGCCGCTTGAGACGGCACTCACGCAGATGCTTGACCGACTTTCCCCGCTGCATGACGTTGAGACGCTGCCCCTCGTGCGCTGTTTTGGCCGTATTGCCGCACGCGATATCGTCTCTCCGCTTAACGTGCCGGGGTTTGATAATTCCGCGATGGACGGTTACGCGGTACGCGTGGCGGATCTCCAGACGGGTAACGCCCTGCCGGTGGCAGGTAAAGCCTTTGCGGGTCAACCGTTTAGCGGTGAATGGCCTGCGGGAACCTGCGTGCGTATCATGACCGGCGCGCCGGTTCCGGCTGGCTGCGACGCCGTGGTGATGCAGGAAGAGACCGAACAGACCGACGACGGCGTGCGGTTTACCTCGAACGTTAAAGCGGGCCAGAACATCCGCCGCACGGGCGAAGATATCACGCTTGGCGCAACGGTCTTTGCCGCCGGACAGAAGCTGACGGTAGGTGAACTGCCCGTGCTGGCGTCGCTCGGCGTTGCTGAAATCGACGTTATCCGCAAGGTGCGCGTTGCCGTTTTCTCCACCGGCGACGAGCTGCAGCTTCCGGGCCAGCCGCTGCAGGACGGCCAGATTTACGACACCAACCGCCTGGCGGTACACCTGATGCTGGAGCAGCTAGGCTGCGACGTGATTAACCTCGGCATCATTCCTGACGATCCGGAAAAACTGCGTGCCGCGTTTATCGAGGCGGATAACGCTGCCGACGTGGTCATCAGCTCCGGCGGCGTCTCCGTGGGCGAAGCGGATTACACCAAAACTATCCTTGAAGAGCTGGGCGAAATCGCCTTCTGGAAGCTGGCTATCAAGCCGGGCAAACCGTTCGCGTTTGGCAAGCTCACGCACAGCTGGTTCTGCGGCCTGCCGGGTAACCCGGTCTCGGCGGCACTCACCTTCTACCAGCTTGTGATCCCGTTGCTGGCGAAGCTTTCTGGCAACAACGCCAGCCCACTGCCGGAGCGCCAGCGCGTACGTGCCGCCACGCGCCTGAAAAAATCACCGGGTCGTCTCGATTTCCAGCGCGGTATTCTGACGCGCAACGCTAGCGGTGAGCTCGAAGTGAGCACCAGCGGGCACCAGGGCTCACACATTTTCAGCTCCTTCAGCCAGGGCAACTGCTTTATCGTGCTGGAGCGCGAGCGCGGCAATGTGGAAGCTGGCGAATGGGTTGAGATCGAGCGTTTTAACCACCTGTTCGGAGGCTGACATGACGGTGGAACTGAGCGACCCGGAGATGATGCGCTACAACCGCCAGATTGTTTTGCGCGGTTTCGATTTCGAAGGGCAGGAAGCGCTTAAAGCATCCAGCGTGCTGGTTGTCGGTCTGGGTGGTCTGGGCTGCGCCGCCGCGCAGTACCTTGCGGCGGCGGGCGTGGGCAGGATGACGCTGCTGGATTTCGATACCGTATCGGTGTCCAACCTGCAGCGCCAGACGCTGCACAGCGACGCGACGGTTGGCCAGCCGAAAGTGGACTCTGCCCGCACGGCGCTGGCGCGCATCAACCCCAACGTTCAGTTCACCCTGATTGACGCGATGCTGGATGACGACGCGTTGTCCGCGCAGATTGCGCAGCATGACCTGGTGCTGGACTGCACCGATAATGTCGCCGTCCGTAACCAGTTAAATGCTGGCTGTTTTGCCCACAAAATCCCGCTGGTCTCCGGCGCGGCGATCCGCATGGAAGGGCAAATCAGCGTCTTCACGTACGCGGAAGGTGAACCCTGCTACCGCTGCCTGAGCCGTCTGTTTGGCGAGAACGCGTTGACCTGCGTTGAGGCGGGCGTGATGGCGCCGTTGGTCGGTGTGATTGGCTCACTGCAGGCGATGGAAGCGATCAAAGTCCTGGCGCGCTACGGCACGCCTGCCGCGGGGAAAATCGTGATGTATGACGCGATGACCTGCCAGTTCCGCGAGATGAAGCTGATGCGCAACCCGGGGTGTGAGGTGTGCGGAGGTTAAACCCTGCTGCGGCCTGATGCCCTCACCCCGGCCCTCTCCCACAGGGAGAGGGAGAAAATCGTAGGCCGGGTAAGCGTTAGCGCCACCCGGCAACCGCGTCAGATAGACGTCCTTCCAAACGCCCCCTGCCAGTCCTGCTCAAACTTCACAATCGCCGCATCCACTGCCGGAGAGGTAATAAACTGCTGCGCCACGTCCAGCGGCAGCGTGATGGACTCGCACCCTGCCAGCAGGCAGTCCAGCGCCTGACGCGGCGTTTTGAAGCTCGCGGCCAGCACCTTTGACTGCGGGGCGTGCAGCGTCAGCAGTTGCTGTAATTCCACAACAGTCTGGATCCCGTCTCCGCCCTGCGCGTCCACGCGGTTAACGTAAGGCGCTACATACTCAGCCCCCGCCAGCGCGGACAGCATCCCCTGCGCGGCACCGTAAACCGCCGTACCCAGCGTCGGGATCCCTTCTGCTTTCAGCAACTTAATCGCCGCAAGCCCTTCTGCAGTCACCGGCACTTTCACCACCAGGTCGTTAATGATGGCGCGCAGCTTACGCGCGTCTTCCACCATCCCTTCGGCGGTGGTCGCCATCACCTGGGCGAACAGACGGCCTCTGCCACCCAGCGCATCGTGCAGTGCTGGCAGCAGCTCGTCCAGCGGTGTTTTACCTGCCGCCACAATGCTTGGGTTAGTGGTCACGCCCGCCAGCGGAAAGATACGCGCCAGCTTTTTGACTGCCGCAACGTCTGATGTGTCGAGATAAAGTTCCATGATGTCACCCTCAAAATTAGCCTGCACTTACCCTATCACGACAAAACCTGCTCAGTAGTTGACCTGCATCAATATAACTTTCATTCGAAAGTAATTTAATCTTCATATGCAAGATGAGAGGCAAAAACATGATCTTCAATATTCAGCGTTACTCTACCCACGATGGCCCCGGTATTCGTACCGTGGTGTTCCTGAAAGGCTGCTCGCTGGGCTGTCGCTGGTGTCAGAACCCGGAAAGCCGCTCCCGCAGTCGGGACGTGCTGTTTGATGCGCGTCTGTGCCTGGACGGCTGCGACCTGTGTCAGCAGGCGGCACCAGACTGTATCGAACGCGCGCTGAATGGCCTGGTCATCCACCGCGAAAAGCTGAGTGAAGAGACGCTTAATGCCCTCACCAACTGCTGTCCGACGCAGGCGCTTACCGTCTGTGGTGAAGAACAGCAGGTCGAGGAGATCATGGCGACCGTACTGCGCGACAAACCCTTTTACGACCGCAGCGGCGGCGGGATCACCCTCTCCGGCGGTGAGCCGTTTATGAACCCTGAGCTGGCACATGCTCTGTTTAAAACCAGCCACGAACAGGGTATCCACACCGCCGTGGAAACCTGCCTTCACGTGCCGTGGCACTATATCGCGCCGTCACTACCGTATGTCGATCTGTTCCTCGCCGACCTGAAGCACGTCGACGGTGAGGTGTTCAAACAGTGGACGGACGGTTCGGCTAAGCGAATCCTGGATAACCTGAAACGCCTTGCGGCTGCCGGGAAAAAAATCACCGTCCGCGTGCCGCTGATTCAGGGCTTTAACGCCGATGAAGCCTCAGTTACCGCCATTACCAACTTCGCCGCCGATGAACTCGGCGTCGAGGATATTCATTTTCTGCCGTATCACACGCTGGGCATGAACAAATACACCCTGCTCGGCCAACCCTACTCTGCCCCTGACAAACCGCTGGATAACCCTGCCCTGCTGGACTTCGCGCAGCAGTACGCCTGCCAGAAAGGGTTAACCGCGACCTTACGAGGATAAAATTATGACAACCCTGAATCTCAACACCCTCAGCGAGCGCATTAAAGCGCATAAAACGGCCCTGGTGCATATCGTCAAGCCGCCGGTCTGTACCGAGCGCGCGCAGCATTACACCGAAATGTATCAGCAGCACATGGACAAGCCGATCCCGGTGCGTCGCGCCCTGGCGCTGGCGCATCACCTGGCGGAACGTACCATCTGGATAAAACACGACGAGCTGATCGTCGGTAACCAGGCAAGCGAAGTGCGCGCCGCACCGATCTTCCCGGAATACACCGTCTCCTGGATTGAGAAAGAGATCGACGATCTGGCCGACCGTCCGGGCGCAGGCTTTGCGGTGAGCGAAGAGAACAAACGCGTGCTGCACGACATCTGCCCGTGGTGGCGCGGCCAGACGGTGCAGGATCGCTGCTACGGGATATTCACCGACGAGCAGAAAGGCCTGCTGGAAACCGGCATTATCAAAGCGGAAGGCAACATGACCTCCGGCGACGCGCACCTGGCCGTTAACTTCCCGCTGGTGCTGGAGAAAGGTCTCGACGGCCTGCGTGCCAAAGTGGCCGAACGCCGCTCGCGCATCAATCTGACGGTGCTGGAAGACCTGCACGGGGATCAGTTCCTGAAAGCCATTGATATCGTGCTGGAAGCGGTAAGCCTGCACATCACGCGTTTTGCCGACCTGGCGCGTGAAATGGCCGCGACCGAAACCCGCGAAAGCCGCCGCGACGAGCTGCTCGCAATGGCGGAAAACTGCGACATCATTGCCCACCAACCGCCAAAAACCTTCTGGCAGGCGCTGCAGCTGTGCTACTTCATTCAGCTGATCCTGCAGATTGAGTCCAACGGCCACTCCGTCTCCTTCGCGCGCATGGACCAGTATCTCTATCCGTACTACCGCCGCGACGTCGAGCTGAACCAGAGCCTGGATCGCGAACACGCCATCGAACTGCTGCACAGCTGCTGGCTGAAGCTGCTGGAAGTGAACAAGATCCGCTCCGGCTCGCACTCCAAGGCTTCCGCCGGTAGCCCGCTGTACCAGAACGTCACCATCGGCGGCCAGAAGCTGGTCAACGGCGAGCCGATGGACGCGGTGAACCCGCTCTCCTACGCGATTCTGGAATCCTGCGGTCGCCTGCGCTCCACCCAGCCAAACCTGAGCGTGCGTTACCACGCGGGCATGAGCAACGACTTCCTCGACGCCTGCGTGCAGGTGATCCGCTGCGGCTTCGGCATGCCCGCGTTCAACAACGATGAAATCGTGATCCCGGAATTCATCAAGCTCGGCGTTGAACGAGACGATGCCTACGACTACGCGGCCATCGGCTGCATCGAAACCGCGGTCGGCGGTAAGTGGGGTTACCGCTGCACCGGGATGAGCTTTATCAACTTTGCCCGCGTGATGCTGGCCGCGCTGGAAGGCGGGCGCGACGCCACCAGCGGCAAGGTGTTCCTGCCGCAGGAGAAAGCGCTATCTGCCGGTAACTTCGACAACTTCGACGAAGTAATGGCGGTGTGGGACAGCCAGATCCGCTACTACACCCGCAAATCCATCGAGATTGAGTACGTGGTGGACACCATGCTGGAAGAGAACGTCCACGATATTCTCTGCTCGGCGCTGGTGGACGACTGCATCGAGCGCGCGAAAAGCATCAAGCAGGGCGGCGCGAAATATGACTGGGTCTCCGGCCTGCAGGTGGGCATCGCCAACCTCGGCAACAGCCTGGCGGCGGTCAAGAAGCTGGTATTCGAACAGGGCATTATCGGTCAGCAACAGCTGGCGGCGGCGCTGGCGGATGACTTCGACGGGCTGACCCACGAGCAGTTGCGTCAGCGTCTGATCAACGGCGCACCGAAGTACGGCAACGATGACGACAGCGTGGACATGCTGCTGACGCGCGCCTATCAGACCTACATTGAAGAGCTGAAGCAGTACCACAACCCGCGCTACGGCCGCGGCCCGATTGGCGGTAACTACTACGCGGGCACCTCCTCTATATCCGCAAACGTGCCGTTTGGCGCGGCGACAATGGCCACCCCGGACGGACGTAAGGCGCACACCCCGCTGGCGGAAGGCGCAAGCCCGGCCTCCGGTACGGACCACCTCGGCCCGACGGCGGTCATTGGCTCGGTGGGTAAACTGCCGACGGAAGCGATTCTCGGCGGCGTGCTGCTGAACCAGAAGCTCAACCCGTCGACGCTGGAAAACGACAGCGATCGCCAGAAGCTGATGGTGCTGCTGCGCACCTTCTTCGAGGTGCATAAAGGCTGGCATATCCAGTACAACATCGTCTCACGCGAAACGCTTCTGGAAGCGAAGAAACATCCTGACCAGTATCGTGACCTGGTGGTGCGCGTCGCGGGCTACTCGGCGTTCTTCACCGCCCTGTCGCCGGATGCGCAGGACGATATTATCGCCCGTACTGAGCATACGCTGTAACGGTGTATCCCTTAAGGGGAAATGCGCACGCTGATGCCCTCACCCCGGCCCTCTCCCACAGGGAGAGGGAGAAAACACTAAAAACGGCAACCCAGGTTGCCGTTTTGCTTCTGCTTTCGAATGAAATTAAATTTGTGCTCCCCGTCACCTTGTTATTAGAATGTTTCAAAACGCAGTGACCCAGGAGCACAGTATGACCGTTAAAGTTATCGTCACCGATATGGACGGAACTTTCCTTGATGATGCCAAGCAGTACGATCGTGACCGCTTCCAGGCACAGTTTGAACAGCTTAAAGCCCGCAATATTGAATTCGTTGTCGCCAGCGGCAACCAGTATTACCAGCTCATCTCCTTCTTTCCGCAGCTGAAAGACAGGATCTCCTTCGTGGCGGAAAACGGCGCGCTGGTGTTCGATCGCGGCGAGCAGATTTTCCACGGCGAGCTGACGCGTCATGAATCGCAAATCGTGATTGGCGAACTGCTGAAAGACAAAGGGCTGAACTTTGTGGCCTGCGGGCTGGAGAGCGCCTACGTCAGCGATAAAGCGCCCGATGAATTCGTCAAGCTCATGTCAAAACACTATCACCGCTTAAAACGCGTCAGCGATTACCACGAGATTGATGACGTACTGTTTAAGTTTTCCCTGAACCTGCCGGACAGCGATATCCCGAATCTGGTCGACAAACTGCACGTGTCGCTGGACGGCATTATGAAGCCGGTCACCAGCGGCTTTGGTTTTGTCGATTTGATTATCCCCGGCCTGCACAAGGCCAACGGCATCAGCCGCCTGCTGAAACGCTGGGCTGTCTCCCCGCAAGAGTGTGTCGGCATTGGCGACAGCGGCAACGATGCCGAAATGTTGAAGCTGGTGAAATACTCCTTCGCCATGGGCAATGCGGCAGAGAGCATTAAAGAAATCAGCCGCTATAGCACAGACGACAACAATCGTCAGGGTGCGCTGAACGTCATTCAGGCCGTGCTCGACAACCATTCCCCGTTCGACGTCTGATCCTTTCCTCGCCGGAGCGTCGCTCCGGCCTCTCACTCTTTTTCCGTCCTGTGGCTTGCGTCAAGTTTTTAAACTTGCATTAACTTAATTTTAACTTAAAGTATCACTTGTAGACATTTTTACTTTCGAATGAAAGATGCGAGGCAGTTATGACCTTTACCAGTGAAACCTTGCCAGCGGATCACAAAGCGGCAATCCGTCAGTTAAAACGCGAGTTACGCGCACAGATAGGTGACGTACAGGCGGTGTTCAATAAGCTCAGCGATAAGATCGCCACCCGCGTGGCGGAAATCAACGCCCTGAAAAACAAAGGCGAGTCTGTCTGGCCAGTGATTCCGTTTGCGGACGTGAAAAACGGCACCCTCACCGCAGAACAGCGCGAAGCCGTTAAACGCCGCGGCTGCGCGGTGATTAAAGGTCATTTCCCGCGCGAGCAGGCGCTGGCGTGGGATCAGTCGATGCTCGACTACCTCGATCTCAACCAGTTTGACGAGGTCTATAAAGGGCCCGGCGATAACTTCTTCGGCACCCTAACGGCCTCTCGCCCGGAGATTTACCCCATTTACTGGTCTCAGGCGCAAATGCAGGCGCGCCAGAGCGAAGAGATGGCGCAGGTGCAGTCGTTCCTGAACCGTTTATGGACATTCGAGAGCAACGGTAAAACATGGTTCGACCCGGACGTAAGCGTGATTTATCCGGATCGTATTCGCCGCCGTCCGCCGGGCACCACCTCGAAAGGGCTCGGCGCGCATACCGATTCCGGCGCGCTGGAGCGCTGGCTGCTGCCGGCCTATCAGCAGGTGTTTGCCCGCGTGTTTGACGGCAACGTCGAGAAATACGATCCGTGGAACGCCGCGCACCGCACCGAAGTGGAAGAGTACACCGTCGATAACACCACCAAATGCTCGGTGTTCCGCACCTTCCAGGGCTGGACGGCGCTGTCGGATATGATCCCCGGACAGGGCTTGCTGCACGTCGTGCCAATCCCGGAGGCCATGGCTTATATCCTGCTGCGTCCGCTGCTGGACGACGTGCCGGAAGACGAACTTTGCGGCGTGGCGCCGGGGCGCGTGCTGCCGGTTTCCGAGAAGTGGCACCCGCTGCTGATCGAGGCACTGACCAGCATTCCGGCGCTGGAAGCGGGCGATTCCGTGTGGTGGCACTGCGATGTGATCCACTCCGTCGCGCCGGTGGAAAATCAGCAGGGCTGGGGCAACGTGATGTACATCCCTGCCGCACCAATGTGCGAGAAGAACCTCGCCTACGCGAAGAAGGTCAAGGAAGCGCTGGAAACCGGCGCGTCGCCGGGAGACTTCCCGCGTGAAGATTATGAAAAAACCTGGCAGGACCGCTTTACCGTGAACGATCTCAACATCCACGGCAAGCGTGCGCTGGGCATGGTTTAACTGTCGTACAGCCCTTCCCGCTCCACGGCGGTGCGTCGTTTTCCCTGACGTATCCGCCGTACCGATTCCCGTACGGTCAACGTGCCGTTAAGCAGTAACGTCCCCACCGGCGCGTCCGGGCGCATCAGCCGTTGCTGGAGCATATGCACCGCTTCCGTTCCCAGCTCATCGCGGGGGACATGCACGGCCGTCAGAGGCACATCCTGAATCGCCGCCAGGTTAAACCCGTCAATGCTCATCACCGACACGTCCTGCGGCACGCGCAGACCGTGGTTTTGTAATGCGCTAATGGTGCCCGCCGCCATAAAGTCGCCGCCGACCAGAAACGCGGTTGGTAAATCCTTCCCCTGCACTTCACTGAGCCAGCTGCTGACCATCTGTTCCGTTTCACGCGCGCTGAAGCTGGGCACCACCAGCAGATCGCGTTTATCGTTGTAGGTCAGATTGTGGGACTGCCACGCATCGCGGATCCCCGACAGGCGCAGCTCCATGGTGTAGCGCCGCAGGCACAGCACGTTCATCACCTCGCGGTGCCCCATCTCGAACAGATATTCAGCCGCCCGCTCGCCAATCGCGCGATGGTCCGGCGCGACGGCAGGCAGCCGCATGTGCCGGTCGCGGCAGTTAATCAGCATGCAGGGTTTACCCACATCCACCGCCAGATCGTGGATGTGCGGATCGTCGATGCCAAGAAGGATTGCCGCCTGAGTATCCGATTCGTTCATGCGTGCCAGAAACAGCTGGGCGTCACTGTCATTCTCCTCCAGTGCGCAGTAGCGAAGGCGCACATCGTGGGACGCCAGGCCTTTACTCACGCTCTGGATCACGCGGTAGTAAAAGATGTCGGACCGCTCGTCGAAGGCGCGCTGGGGGGCAAAAACCACCAGGCTGTTGAGCAGTAACCGTCCCGCCGCCATGCCCTCCATCACCCCCAGCTCCCGCGCGCACGCCAGCACTTTTGCACGCGCTTTTTCACTGGTATTCGCTTTCCCCGCCAGCACCCGTGACACGGTGCTGATCGAGAGCTGCGTACGGGCTGCGATTTCGGTGATTTTTAGCCTTTTGTCCATTTTGTGATCTGTCTCCATTTGCTAAATGAAAAAATTTTCATAGCGTATCTGTCAGGTAATAACTGGCATAAAGGTGATCATGCCAGAGGGTTTACGTTAGTTATGAGAAATTTTTCACAAAATCCACTATTGCCCACTCATTTTCTCCCTTAAGGTGAACTTGTCACACAACTTCCATACTAGTTGTATACCAACTCAGACAGTTTAAACGGATAGAAATCAAAGGCATAAAAATCTGTGTGACACCTGAACCTCCGTCCCCTTACCGTCCGTCTTGTGGAGAGTAAAATGAGTCAGGACATCAATAACACCGTTGCGACAAGCAAAACCCGTCGCGTCATCAAGAACCTGCGCTGGTACGTGCTGGTGCTGTTCTTACTTGGCGTCACCGTTAACTACATTACCCGAAATTCACTGGGGATCCTCGCCCCGGAACTGAAAGAGAGCCTCGGGATCACCACCGAGCAATACTCCTGGATCGTCGGCGCGTTCCAGATTGCCTATACCATTTTCCAGCCCCTGTGCGGCTGGCTGATTGACGTTATCGGCCTGAAAATCGGCTTTATGGTCTGCGCCGGGATCTGGGCGCTGATGTGTATTTTCCACGCGGGCGCCGGAAGCTGGCTGCACCTGGCTATTCTGCGCTTCTTTATGGGCGCGTCTGAGGCCGCCGCTACCCCGGCGAACGCCAAAACCATCGGCGAATGGTTTCCGAAATCAGAACGTCCTGTTGCCGCCGGCTGGGCGGGCGTGGGCTTCTCCATCGGCGCGATGCTGGCTCCGCCTATCATCTACTTTGCTCACGCCTCGTTCGGCTGGCAGGGCGCGTTTATGTTTACCGGCGTGCTGGCGCTGCTGTGGGTGATCCTCTGGTGGGCGTTCTACCACAACCCGGAGCAGCACCCGAACCTGAGCAAAGACGAGCTGGCGTTTATCAAGCAGGATAACGAACCGCCTGCGGTGAGACTGCCCTTCCTGACCGCGCTGAAAACCGTCTCGAAAAACAAACGTTTCTACGGTATCGCCATCCCGGCCTTTATGGCGGAACCGGCCTGGGCGGTGCTGAGCTTCTGGGTGCCGCTGTACCTCGCCAAAGAGCACGGCATGGATCTGAAGCAAATTGCGATGTTTGCCTGGTTGCCGTTCCTCGCCGCCGATCTCGGCAGCGTGGCGAGTGGCTACCTGACGCGTCTGTACACCCGTCTGTTCGGCTGCTCCCGCGTTAACTCCGTGGTCGCAAGCTCCGTGACGGGCGCGTTCCTGATGATCTCTCTGGGCATCGTGGCCATTACCCGCGACCCGTATATCACTATCGTGCTGATCTCCATCGGCGGCTTCGGGCACCAGATCATCTCCTGCATGCTCAGCGCCCTGGTCGTTGAGTCGTTCGACAAAGGCCAGATGGCGACCGTCAACGGCATGCGCGGTTCTGCGGCGTGGATCGCCAGCTTCCTGTTCTCGCTGTTAATCGGTATGACTGCCGACAAAATCGGCTTTAACCCGCTCTTTATTGCCATGGGCTTCTTTGACCTGATTGGCGCTGTCTTCCTGGTAGCATTTATTGCTGAACGTCGCGCTAAGCGCGCCTGATAGTGGATGTATTGCATATGAAAACCCTGAAAAGCTGGACCCTTGATACGCAGTCGGCAAACCATCTTGAACTGCTGGTCGATAACCAGCACCGCCTGTGCCTGTATGTGCTGGAAGAGAACCTTTTCCGCGTGCTGATTAAGCACAAAGGCGAGCTGGCGCTGGACCGCACCTGGAGTATCGCACCGGAAAAAGACGTACCCTGGGAAGGTCGCCGTCGTGACGACATAAGCGGGTTCTCCTGCCCGGCCTGGACCCTGATGCAGCAGGGTGAGACGTTAACCGTGGCAACCGAACAGCTGCGCGTGACCGTCCACCAGCCGCTGTGGCTGGAGTGGCACTACCGCGACGAGGCGGGTGAGTGGCAGCCGCTGGTTACTGACCGTCCAACCAGCGCCTACCTGCTGAACGCCCACGGCGATGGCGTGGCGCACTACCTCAGCCGCCGTAAGGACGAGCGTTTCTACGGCCTGGGCGAGAAAGCGGGCGATCTGCAGCGCAACGGCAAACGCTATGAGATGCGCAACCTCGACGCGATGGGCTATAACGCGGCCAGCACCGACCCGCTGTACAAGCACATTCCGTTCACTATCGCCCACCGCGACGACGTCAGCTACGGTCTGTTCTACGACAACCTGAGCAGTTGCTGGCTGGATCTGGGTAACGAAATCGACAACTACCACACCGCCTATCGTCGCTGGCAGGCGGAAGCGGGCGATATCGATTACTACATCTTTACCGGCAAGCGCGTGCTGGACGTCACCAAAGCTTTTGTTCGCCTGACCGGGAAAACGCTGTTCGGACCGAAATGGAGCCTGGGCTACAGCGGCTCGACCATGCACTACACCGACGCGCCGGACGCCCAGAATCAGCTGATGAACTTCATCCGCCTGTGCGAAGAGCACGCCATTCCATGCGACTCGTTCCAGCTCTCCTCCGGCTATACCTCCATCAACGGCAAGCGCTACGTCTTTAACTGGAACTATGACAAGGTGCCGCAGCCGAAGGTGATGAGCCAGGCGTTCCACGACGCGGGGCTGAAGCTTGCGGCAAACATCAAGCCGTGCCTGCTGCAGGACCATCCGCGCTATAACGAAGTGGCGGAAAGCGGCCTGTTTATTCGCGATTCAGAAACCGATGCACCGGAACGTTCCAGCTTCTGGGATGACGAAGGATCGCACCTCGACTTTACCAACCCGCAGACGGTGCAGTGGTGGCAGAACAGCGTCACCACGCAGCTGCTGGAGATGGGTATCGACTCCACCTGGAACGACAACAACGAATATGAAGTGTGGGACGGGGAAGCGCGCTGCTTTGGCTTCGGCAAGGAGATCGCCATCAAGCACATTCGCCCGGTGATGCCGCTGCTGATGATGCGCGCCTCGCTGGAAGCACAGCAGCGTTTCGCGCCGGAAAAGCGTCCGTATCTAATCTCCCGCTCCGGCTGCGCCGGGATGCAGCGCTACGTCCAGACCTGGAGCGGCGATAACCGTACCAACTGGGACACCCTGCGCTATAACATCCGCATGGGGCTTGGCATGAGCCTGTCCGGGCTGTTCAACGTCGGCCATGACGTCGGCGGTTTCTCAGGCGACAAACCGGACGCCGAGCTGTTCGTGCGCTGGGTGCAGAACGGCGTGATGCATCCGCGCTTTACCATTCACTCGTGGAACGATGACCACACCGTGAACGAGCCGTGGATGTATCCGGGCGTCACGCCAGCCATTCGCGGCGCGGTTGAGCTGCGTTACCGCCTGCTGCCGTACCTCTACACCCTACTCTGGCAGGCGCACGCCGACGATGAGCCGATGCTGCGCCCGACCTTCCTCGACCACGAGCACGATGCGCAGACCTTCGAAGAGTGCGATGACTTCCTGCTGGGCCGTGACCTGCTGGTGGCCAGCGTCGTCGAAGCCGGGCAGCGCGAGCGCTGCGTCTGGCTGCCGGATAACGACACCGGCTGGTACGATTTTTACACCCACGCGTGGTATGCGGGCGGACAATCAGTCGTCCTCGACGCGCCGCTGGAAAAACTGCCGCTGCTGGTGCGCGCCGGTGCCGGTCTGCCGCTCAGCGAACGCATTACCCACGTGAGCGCCGAGAAAGACAACACCCGCGAGCTGAAGCTGTTCCCGGTGAAGGGCGTCGGGACAACCTCGGGCATGCTGTTTGAAGACGATGGCGAAAGCTGGGGCTACCAGAACGGCAATGCGCTGTGGGTGGAATGGGAAATGGTGTGCGACGGCGCAACCATCAACCTGAAGGTTAACGCGCGCGGGGATTATCGTCCGGCGTGGAACGCGCTGAAGGTGTCGTTACCGGCGGGGGAAAAACGTAAGCTGCTGGTGAATGGGGTTGAAGGGGGCGAGTGGGTGGTGTAGTGCGGCCTGATGCCCTCACCCTACCCCTCTCCCACTGGGAGAGGGAACAGAACGTAGGCCGGGTAAGGCGAAGCCGCCACCCGGCTTTTTTTAGTTCTCGATACCTTTACTGCGCAGGTAATCTTCGTAGTTTCCGGTAAAGTCCACCACGCGCTCTGGCGTAATTTCGATCACGCGGGTCGCCAGCGAGCTGACGAACTCGCGGTCGTGAGAGACGAAGATCAGGGTGCCCTGATACATCTCCAGCGCCATGTTCAGGGATTCGATAGATTCCATATCCAGGTGGTTAGTCGGTTCATCCATCACCAGAATATTCGGTTTTTCCATCATCAGCTTGCCGAACAGCATGCGGCCCTTCTCACCACCGGAGAGCACTTTGGCCGGCTTTTTGATGTCGTCCTGGCTGAACAGCAGACGCCCCAGAATGCTGCGCACCGCCTGCTCGTCGTCGCCTTCCTGCTTCCACTGGCTCATCCAGTCGAAGACGGTGAGGTCGTTTTCGAACTCGTATTCATGGTCCTGCGCGTAGTAACCAATCTGCGCGTTTTCAGACCACTTCACGGTGCCGTTGTCCGGCTGCAGTTCGCCGACCAGGGTTTTCAGCATGGTGGATTTACCCACGCCGTTGGCACCGAGGATGGCAATCTTCTCGCCCACTTCCAGCAGCAGGTTGAATTTTTTAAACAGCGGGCCGTTCTCAAAGCCTTTTGCCAGGGCTTCCACTTCCAGCGCGTTGCGGAACAGTTTCTTGTCCTGCTCGAAGCGGATGAACGGGTTCTGACGGCTGGAGGCTTTGACTTCGTCCAGTTTGATTTTGTCGATCTGACGCGCACGCGAGGTCGCCTGACGCGACTTAGAGGCGTTGGCGCTAAAGCGGCTGACGAAGGACTGCAGGTCAGCAATCTGCGCTTTCTTCTTGGCGTTATCCGCCAGCAGACGCTCACGCGCCTGGGTGGCCGCCGTCATGTACTCGTCGTAGTTGCCCGGGTAAACGCGCAGCTCGCCGTAGTCCAGATCCGCCATGTGCGTACAGACCATGTTCAGGAAGTGACGGTCGTGCGAAATGATGATCATGGTGCTGTCGCGATCGTTCAGCGTCTGCTCCAGCCAGCGGATGGTGTCGATGTCCAGGTTGTTCGTCGGTTCGTCGAGCAGCAGGATGTCCGGGTTAGAGAACAGCGCCTGTGCCAGCAGCACACGCAGCTTCCAGCCTGGTGCCACTTCGCTCATCGGACCGTAGTGTTGTTCAACCGGAATGCCCACGCCCAGCAGCAGCTCGCCCGCGCGCGCTTCCGCAGAGTAACCGTCCATCTCACCGTACTGCGTTTCCAGCTCGGCCACTTTGTAGCCGTCTTCTTCGCTCATTTCGGCCAGCGCGTAGATGCGATCGCGCTCCTGCTTCACTTCCCACAGTTCCCCATGCCCCATGATCACAGTGTCGAGCACGGTGAACTCTTCGAAGGCGAACTGATCCTGACGCAGCTTACCGATACGCTCGTTAGGGTCGAGCGATACGTTGCCGAGCGTCGGCTCCAGGTCACTGCCGAGGATCTTCATAAAGGTGGATTTTCCGCTACCGTTGGCACCAATCAGGCCGTAACGGTTGCCGCCGCCAAATTTGACGGAAATGTTTTCGAACAGCGGCTTACTGCCAAACTGCATAGTGACGTTGCTGGTAACTAACACGGGGAGATTCCTGCGAAAAGTGTGATAAACACGGCATTATGCCACAATTCCGAATTGAGATCCCGTGTTGCGGCAATCCACTAAACTTTAACAAAATCGAAAAAAATGTGATTTCGTACACATCTGAATTCCCTGTGAGCGGGAATGCACATATAATGCGCTCCCATCACAGATTCAGACTTATCAACTCATCGCCAGAATGGCTTAGATACCTCGCACAACATGAACATGAAATTAACAACGCTTTTTGCGGCGGCGTTAGCCGTAGTAGGTTTTTGTAAGACCGCGTCTGCGGTGACGTATCCCCTGCCAACAGACGGTAGCCGTCTGGTGGGCCAGAACCAGGTTGTGACGGTACCAGAAGGTAACTCCCAGCCACTGGAGTATTTCGCTGCGCAGTACCAGCTGGGCCTGTCTAACATGCTGGAAGCGAACCCGGGCGTTGACCCGTATCTGCCGAAAGCGGGTACCGTGCTGAATATTCCTCAGCAGCTGATCCTGCCGGATACCGTTCATGAAGGTATCGTGATTAACAGCGCCGAAATGCGTCTGTATTACTACCCGAAAGGCACCAACACCGTGATCGTGCTGCCAATCGGTATTGGCCAGCTGGGTAAAGATACCCCAATGAACTGGACCACCAAAGTTGAGCGTAAGAAAGCGGGCCCAACCTGGACCCCTACCGCCAAAATGCACGCGGAATACATCGCTGCGGGCGAACCGCTGCCAGCCGTTGTGCCGGCAGGCCCGGATAACCCAATGGGCCTGTACGCGCTGTATATTGGCCGCCTGTACGCTATCCACGGCACCAACGCTAACTTCGGTATCGGCCTGCGCGTAAGCCACGGCTGCGTGCGCCTGCGTAACGACGACATCAAATTCCTGTTCGAAAACGTGCCGGTTGGTACGCGCGTGCAGTTCATCGACGAACCGGTGAAAGCGACCTCAGAGCCAGACGGCAGCCGCTACATTGAAGTGCACAATCCGCTGTCCACCAGCGAAGACCAGATCAACAACAACGAAGTCGTTCCTGTGACGCTGAACAGCGCGGTGCAGGCGGTGACTTCTCAGCCAGACGTAGAAACGGCGATTGTTGACCAGGCCGTGCAGAACCGCTCCGGTATGCCGGTGCGTTTGAACTGATAATGAAGCATTAAAAAAGCGGGCCTCGTTGCCCGCTTTTTTTTTACCCGTTATTCACGATCACGATCCCGCCGTGGTCGTAGCGATAGTGGCAGTGGGCATACTCCAGCGGTGTGCCATCCTCCAGATAAATCACCTGCTCCACTTCCAGTACGGGATCGGTCTGCTCGCAGACCAGATGTTCCCTGTCCAGCGCGTTGGGCTTAAGCGCCCGCACCACCCGGTACGACCCCATAATTTTCAGCCCCAGCGTTTCCTGCACGTACTGGAACACCGAACCTTCAAGATGGTTTTTCGTCAGGCCCGGCACCAGATTCATCGGCATCACTGTGGAATCCAGCGACATAGGTTCACCGTTCAGCAAACGGAGTCGAATGAAGTCATAGATCGGCGCATCGGCGTTAATCATCAGCGACGCCTGCTCTTTCTCGTTCGGGAAGCGCAGCTCGAAATGCACTACCTGGCTGGTCACCGTGCCCAGATGTTCCCAGGTTTTGGTCGCGCCAAAGTAGTCGCTGCCGGAAAGATCCCACTGCGAAAGCTGGAGGAAATTTTTACGGATGAACGTGCCCTGCCCCTGACGGGTATAGACCAGACCTTCGACAATCAGCTGGCGCATCGCCTGCTGGATGGTCATCCGGCTGGAGTTGAACTCCGCCGCCAGCGCAAACTGGTCCGGCAGGGGTTCGTTGGCGGCGTACTGCTGGCTGATAATGCGTTTCTTAATTTCCCGCGCTATGGTGATGTACTTCGCCGCCATCGTCCTTCCTTTCAGTTAGTTTTCTATCCCGCTGTTTTTCAACGCCACTCGCTCGGCAATCTTGAGGAAAGGCAGGTAGAAGAATACACCAAATACGATGATTGCCAACTGCACCACCACCGCCCGCCAGTCCCCCGCCGTGGCCAGCCAGGCGCTGAGAATGGGCGGCGTGGTCCACGGGATCATCACCACGCAGCGCGACATTAACCCCAGCGTGGTACAGAGCCAGGCGAAATAAATGCCGATGGCGGGCAGCAGCACAAACGGAATCATCAGCGGCAGGTTAAACACGATCGGCAGGCCGAAAATCACCGGCTCGTTGATGTTGAATAAACCGGGCGCCAGCGACAGACGCGCCACCTGCTTCGCCGACTTTTGTCGGGAGAAGATAAAGATGGCAATCAGCAGCGAGATCGTGCTGCCCGTGCCGCCCACCATGCCAAACGTCGGCACGAAGATGTTATTGATAATATGCGGGATGGGCTGACCGTTGGCGAAGGCCAGCATGTTCTCGTTGGTGTTGATCAGCAGGAACGGCTCCAGCACCACGCTGTTAACGACGGACTGATGAATACCGAGCGTGAACAGGAAGTTACCGAAGCTGTAGATGAAGATCGTCCCCGGCAGGCTGGTGTTGATCAGCCGCAGCGGCTGCTGAATGAAGGTAGTGATCAGATGGATCAGATCCGTGTGCAGCACGTTTGCCAGTATGGCCGCCAGCACCGCAAACAGGGAGAGCGTGAGGATGGTCGGGATCAGCGCGGTAAAGGATTTACTCACCGCCGGAGGCACGTTTTCCCCGAGGGAAATGTGCAGCGCCTTCAGGCGCGAAATGGCGATAAACACTTCCGTTGAGAGCAGCCCAATCAGCACCCCGGCGAAAATCCCGGTTGAGCCAATATTGGCGAACGTCAGCACCTGGGTGACGCCCACCGCAGCGTCGCTGCCGACGGGCGTAATCTGTAAGCGCATCGGCATCATGATGATGAAGCTGCTGACAGCGATAACCACCGCCGAGACCGGATTGTCGAAATCTTTGTTGCGCGCCAGCGACCAGGCAATCATCGGGGCCAGCAGCAGCGCGGCGATGTTCAGCGTGCCGTTGATAATCGCCTCGCCCCACACCTTAAACTGCGCGAGCGTGTCGCCGTGAAAAATCCACGGAAACACCACGTTGTTCACCAGCACCGCCAGGCCGGCGAGGATGAATATGGGCATTACCGTGGCGAAGGCGTCGCGCAGGGAACGCAGGTGCACCTGGTTTGCCAGGCGCGCCGAGAACTCAACAAACTTATCGACAAAGGACTGCATGTGCGGTGTTATTTTTGTTTCAGACATAGCGGATAGTTCCCATCAATCAGTCACAAAAACGGCCCGGCAGCGTACGGCTTACATCTCGCGCCCGTTGGTATGGATAACCTGTTTTAACCACGCGTAGCTCTTCTTCGGCACGCGCTTCAGGTCTTTCAGATCGTGGTTTTCCCGGTTGACATAGACCACGCCGTAGCGCTTACGCATGTCGCCCTGAGAGCTGAGAATGTCGATTAACCCCCAGCCGAGGTAGCCGATCACCTCTGCCCCGTCCTCGAACATCGCCTCCTTCATGGCATCGATATGCGCCCGGTGGTAGTCGATGCGGTAGGTGTCCTCGATCGGATTTACGCCGTCCCAGGACTCAATCACCCCGATGCCGTTTTCGATCGGGAATACCGGCAGGCGCCAGTCGTTGGCGTAGCGGGTGATGATGGTGCGAAAGCCCAGCGGATCGATCTGCCAGTTCCACTCGGTGGCCTTCAGGTACGGGTTGTTTTTCTCGCCGTGCAGCAGGTAATAGTTGACCGGGGTGCCTTCCGGGATCGCATCGCTGTCCAGCGTTTTGCTGGCGTAGTAGCTGAAGGCCATATAGTCGTTTCGGGTGCGCGCCAGCAGCGCTAAATCCTCGGCGCGGTAGATATCGCCAAAGCCTTCCTGCTCTACCACCGCCATCACCGCCGGGCTGTAGCCCTGCCCGGCGAAGACGCGCAGCAGGTTCTGGTTGAGGAATTCGTCGTACTGCTGGGCGCAGAAGATATCGCGCGGTTTGCAGGTGGCCGGGTAGATCAGCTGGTGTGCCAGCATACCGCCCATCAGCTGACCGGGTCTGGTCTGGTGCAGATACTCGGTCAGCGCCATGTGCGCCACCATCGTATGATGCTGCAGCTCGTACAGCTCGCGCAGGGTTTGCTCGCCTTTCATATAGCCGGAAATGCGGAAGGCTTCCGGCATATGGAAGATGTTCTGCTCGTTAAAGGTCAGCCAGTACTTCACGCGGTCGCCATAGCAGTCGATCATCTTTTTGCCGTAGCGGATAAAGGCGTCCATCACGCGGCGGTCGTTGAAGCCGTTGTACTCCTGCGCCAGCGCCAGCGGCATATCGAAATGGTACAGGCAGACCATCGGCTCGATGCCGCGGGCGATCAGATCGTCGATAAAGCGGTCGTAAAACGCGATGCCCTCGTCGTTAAAATCGCCGTCGCCCTGGGGGCAGACGCGGCTCCAGGCGATCTGGAAGCGGTAGCAGTTCATGCCCAGATCCTGCATCAGGTCGAAATCTTCCCGGTAGCGGTGGTAGGAGTCGGTCGCGACTTTCCAGTCGGAAATGTTCTCCCCGGCTTCGCGAATGTCGTAGACCGACATGCCTTTCCCGCCCTCGTTCCAGGCACCTTCCGTCTGCATGCTGGATACCGAGTTGCCCCATAAAAAGTTGGCCGGCAGTGAATTGTTCATGGTTCCCCCCTATATGACTAGTCATTTAAAGTTTAATGACTAGTCATATAGGCGAAGATGAAAGGACGATCAAAGAGAAGGATCGTTTTTTGTGAGATGGATTGAAATAATGACCAGGGAAAGTAGCCCCGGTAAGCGAAGCGCCACCGGGGATGAAGGGGTATTACTGTGCGAGCTGATTGCGGCGATATTCACCCTGCCGCTCCAGCATCCAGCCGGGATATTCGCGCGGTAGCGCGCTCACCGCATCGAGCTGTTTAAGCTCCTCTTCGCTTAAGCGGATCCCGGTCGCGGCGATATTGTCGTCCAGCTGTTCAACGCGTTTGGCACCAATAATCACGCTGGTCACGGCTTTTTGATGCAGCAGCCACGCCAGCGCGATTTGCGCGACGGAGACGCCCTTGCTTTCGGCGATAGGGCGCATCACGTCCACGCAGTCGAAGGCGCGATCTTTATTCACCGGCGGGAAGTCAAACTCCAGACGGCGGCCACCGGCTTCACTCTGCCCGTCGCGGCCATATTTTCCGCTCAGCAGGCCGCCTGCCAGCGGGCTCCAGACCATCAGCCCGACGCCTTCGCTCTGCATCATCGGCATCAGGTCGCGCTCCAGATCGCGCCCGGCAATGGTGTAATACGCCTGCAACGACGCGAAACGCGCCAGCCCAAGACGTTCAGAAATACCGAGCGCTTTGGCAATCTGCCACGCCGCCCAGTTCGAGACGCCGATGTACCGGACGTGGCCGTGCTGCACCAGGTTATCCAGCGCATAAAGCATTTCTTCAATCGGCGTTGCAGGGTCGAAACCGTGAAGCTGGTAGAGATCGATATGATCGAGCTGCAGACGGCGCAGGCTCTCCTTCACGCTGCTGATGATGTGATAGCGCGAGCTGCCACGCGAGTTCACCCCTGCCGTTCCCGTTTCGCCGAACACTTTAGTGGCGACCACCACGTTCTCGCGCGGGATTTTCAGGTTTTTCAGCGCCTGACCGGTGATCTCCTCCGAACGTCCTTCCGAGTAAACGTCCGCGGTGTCGATAAAGTTGATCCCGGCATCCAGCGCGCGGCCCACCAGTTGCTCGGCCTCACTTTGCTGGAGCTGGCCAATCTTGCCCCACATGCCGCCCTCGCCGCCGAAGGTCATGGTGCCGAGGCACAGTTCAGAAACAAACAGACCGGTGTTGCCCAGTTTTTGATAACGCATAAGTTATTCCTCGCATGTCGATTGGGTACCCGATAGTTATACCCGCCCCTCAGCCATCGCGAATGTGGTGTTCCTGTCCGTTTCTTGCCCAATCCTCTGAATTTATCCGCGCGGGGCGTCGCCAAAGACGCTGTAGTCCGGTAATTGCACCTGCTGATACGGCTCCCAGCCGCCGCCGAGGGCCTTGTAGAGCGCCACCAGATCGAGCGCGCTCTGCACCTGCGCCTGTGCGCGCTGCTGCTGGGCCTGCGCCAGCTGTCGCTGGGCGTCCAGCACGTCAATAAAGCTGGCGATCCCCTGCCGGTAGCTGTCGCTCGCCAGATCAAACGCGTTTTGCAGGGCGTCGATCGTTTTTGCGAGACCCGCTTCACGCTGCTGGTCGGTGCGATAGCTCACCAGCGCATTCTCGACATCGCCGAGTGCGGTCAGCACCGTCTGACGATAGTCCAGCACCGCCGCCCCCTGCTGCACGCGCGCCACCTTCACGCTGGAGACCAGTCGACCGCCCTGGAAGATGGGAATAGAGACCTGCGGGCCGAAGCTGTAGAAGTGGCTGCTCCAGTCGGTCAGCCAGTTTGTTTCGCTGTTGCGCAGGCCAAACTGCCCGGAGAGCGTAAAGCTCGGGAACAACTCCGCCACCGAGACGCCGATTTGTGCCGTCGCGGCGTGAAGGTTCGCCTCCGCTTCGCGCACGTCCGGACGGCGTCGCGCCAGGGTTGACGGAATACCCGTTTGCACAATATCCGGCAGGGCAGGCATCGGCTGCGCAGACTGGAGTTCGCCGTCCAGCGCCCCCGGCGGCTTGCCGAGCAGGATCGCCAGGCCATTCATCGCCTGCCGCTCCTGCGCCTGATATTGCGGAAGCTGTGCTTCAAGGTTGCCTGACTGCGCCCGGGCGTTTTCCACATCCATCTGCGGCGACAGCCCGCCCCGCTGACGGCTTTCAGTCAGATCCAGCGTCTGCTGCGCGCTTTTAATCTGGGTGTTCAGCGTGGCGATAATGCTCTGCGCCCCGCGCAGCTGTAGCCACGCGCGCGCCACTTCGGCTTCCAGCGACACCAGCGCGTCGTTACGCTGCTCAATAGCCGCATTCTGCTGCGCTTCGGCGGCTTCCACCTGACGACGCACCTTGCCCCACAGGTCGATTTCCCACTGGGCGTCGAAGCTGCCCTGGTAGAGGTTAACCGGCTGCGTCAGCGGCCCCAGCGCGCCTTTCAAATTGGGATCGATGCTGTCCACCTGGTCGTACACGCCGTGGGATTTCAGCTCACCTTCCAGCCCAAGCTGCTGGCGCGTCGCCTGCAGATTGCCGTTGACCGACGGATAAAACGCCCCGCCCGCCTGGTTAATCTGTTCACGCGCTCCGGCAATGCGCAGCACCGTCTGCTGCAGCGTCAGGTTTCCGGCGATGGCGCGTTCAACCAGGCCGTCGAGCTGCGGCGAGCCGAAGGTCTTCCACCAGCGCGGATTGGTCGCGGCGGAGGTGGTTTGCGATTTCACCGCGCTGTCGCCCTTATCGTTCCAGTGCGTGACGGAAGGTGGTGCGGGCTGCTGGTAGTCCGGCCCGACGGCGCAGCCCACCAGCAGCATCATTATCATCAGAGGGTGTAAACGTCTGTGTATCATCAATGTGCTCCTGCACTCCCCTCGCTCTTAACCGGCGAGAGCAACAAACAAAACGGAATCAGTAACAAGGCCACTGCGCTCAGAATGGTGAAGACGTCGATGTAGGCCAGGAAGCGCGACTGCTCAATCATGGTCTGGTACATGCGCCCGGTGGCGATGCCGGTGGGGTCACCCACCTGGGTGGTGAAGTTCTGGATCGCCTGCGCGCTTTCTCGTATCGCCTGCTGGAACTGCTCGTTAAATGGCGAGGCGTGATAAGCCAGATGGGCGCTATGCGCCTGCGCGCGTTCGGTGATGGCCGCCGTTGAGAGGGATATGCCAATCGAGCCCGCTACGTTACGGAACATGGTGAACAACGCCGCCGCATCGGCGTTGAGCCGCCTCGGTATCGAGATGAAGGCAATGGTGGTCAGCGGCACAAACAGGAACCCCAACCCTATCGACTGGGCGCTGCGGAACAGCACCAGGGTTTCGAAGTCGATATCCGGCGTCAGCGTGCGCGACCAGAAGAACGACACCGCCAGACAGGTAAAGCCAAAGGCAATAATCCAGCGCGTCTGCACCACCGGCATCAGCTTCAATACCAGCGGGATAGTTAAGACGATCAGCACCGCCCCAGGCGACAGCACCAGCCCGGACCAGGTGGCGGTATAGCCCAGGTCCTGCTGCGCCAGCTGCGGGATCACCACCGAGCTGCCATAGAGGATCATCGCCATCCCCGCCATCAGCAGGCTGGAAATGGCAAAGTTGCGGTCCTTCATGCAGTGCAGATCTACCACCGGCTTTTTGGCATACACCAGCCAGTAGATGGCGCCGATAATGCCGATAAGCGTCAGCACCGCGAAGGTGCGGATAAAGTTTGAGTAGAACCAGTCTTCATCTTCCCCGCGGTCGAGCATCACCTGCAGACACCCGAGACCTAAGGCGATGAGGCCGATCCCCGTCCAGTCGATACTCAGCTTCTCTTTTGATTTACTCTCCCACGACGGATCTTCCAGCAGTTGGTAGATCGCCAGCACCGTCACAATTCCCACCGGAATATTGATAAAGAACACCCAGCGCCACGAGTAGTTGTCGGTGATCCAGCCGCCCAGCGTCGGGCCAAGCACCGGCGCAACGATAATCGCAATGGAGGAAAGACCAAACGCTTTGCCCCTGTCTTCGGGTTTGAAGTAGTCGAGCAGCACCGACTGCTGCGTGGGCTGCAGCCCGCCGCCAAAAAAGCCCTGCATCACGCGGAACAGGATGATCTGCCACAGCTCGGTGGCGATCCCGCACAGGAACGAGCAGACGGTGAACATGACGATGCAAATCAGGAAGAACTGTTTGCGGCCAAACACCCGGCTCAGAAACGCCGAGATGGGCAGTACAATGCCGTTCGCGACCAGATAGCTGGTTAACACCCAGGTGGATTCGTCATAGCTGGACGAGAGCGAGCCTGCCACGTGGGGCAGCGCCACGTTGACAATGGTGGTATCCAGAATTTCCATGAACACCGCCAGGGTGACGACAAACGCCACCGCCCACGGATTACTGGCGGGTTTCCAGCTGTCGTGGCTGTGATCCGTCATTCCACCGTCACCTTCGGTGCAACCGACAGCCCCAGCGGCAGCGGTTTGTTCGGATCGAGGCCTTTATCAATCACGATTTTGACCGGCACGCGCTGCACAATTTTGACGAAGTTACCGGTGGCATTTTCTGCCGGGAAGGCGGAGAAGCGTGAGCCGCTGCCCTGCTGGATACTGTCTACGTGGCCCTCAAGCTCCATATCCGGCCACGCGTCGACGGACACGGTGACTTTATCACCCGGCTTCATGCGCTCAAGCTGCGACTCTTTAAAGTTCGCCACCACCCACACGTTCGGGGAAACCAGCGAGAACAGCGCCGTTCCCGCCTGCACCAGCGTGCCGGGCTGTACGTTGCGTTTGGTGACAACGCCGTCGAACGGGGCGCGGACTTCGGTATAGGAGAGGTTAAGATTGGCGGTTTCCAGCTGCGCTTTAGCCTGATCGACCTGACGCTCGCGCGCTTCAACATTGGTTTCCTGCTGGCGGATTTGCAGCTGTACCTGTTCCGCCACTTCCAGCTGTGCCTGAGCGCTGGCCAGCCCTGCCTGTGCGCTACGCAGTTGAGCGTTCGCGGAATCAATACTTTGCTGGGTGGTCGCGCGCGGGTCGACGCCGCGCTGGCGACGGTACTCTGCCTGCGCGTTCGCCAGATCGGCCTGCGCTTTCAGCACCTGCGCTTTGGCTTCGTCACGCTGGGCGGGATACTGGACTTTTGAAAGCGCCAGCTGCGCCTGGGCCTGATGCAGCTGCGCGATAGCCAGCCCAAGCTGGGCCTGAGCCTGATCGCGCTGCGCGGTGGTATCACGCGGATCGATGACCACCAGCAGATCGCCCTTTTTCACGCGCTGGTTATCGCGCACGCGCAGCTCGGTGACGTAGCCTGCCGTCTTGGGGGCAATCGTCACCACGTCACCGTCGGTAAAGGCGTCGTCAGTCGTCTCTTCGTTACGGGTTAAAAACCACCAGACCAGCGCCACGACGACCATTACCCCCGCGACAATGCCGAGGATAATTAACGGTTTCTTGCCCGGGCGCTTACGCTCATTATTGTTTTTGTCCTGCTCGTCAGCAGGCGGGTTTTGATCTTCAGCCATAGGTCAGCAACGGTCCTGTCAGTGAGCGGCATCACACTATGCCGTTCACTAAAGCTAGGACGTTGCTATACGTTTGCCAGGAAAAACTGACAAATTACGCACTATATGAGAAGGAATATTCCGAAACCGATCGCCGCGGCCCACACCAGCATCGGAATCGACCAGACGTGGAAACGCCACCAGATACGACGGTCGTTGGCCATACGCAGGGCAATCAGGTTTGCCAGCGAACCGGGCAGCAGCCCAAACCCACCGATGTTCACCGCCCAGGCCAGGAGCGTGTCGGGCGGAACATAGTTGAGCAGCAGAATGGTGGAAGGCACGTTGCTGATAAACTGCGACAGGCCAATCGCCGTCAGCCACAGTCCCGGCTGAGACAGCGTACTTACGCTGTGCAGAACGTTCTGCAGCACCGGAAGCTGGATAAGGAGATGCACATCAATAAACATCGCCATAAAGACCAGCAGCAGCGTCCAGTCCACGCTCACCAGAACGCGACGCGCCAGGACGATAAACCCCGCGGCAACGAGCAGGACGCCCGCCAGCTCATACTTCAGCTCCAGCGCGAACAGAAAGACGATGTATAACCCGAGACAGCTCCACACCAGACGAGGCTGCCACTGCGGACCCGTTGTGCCGCTGTGGTATTGCAGTTTTTTGTCCGGAAACGCGAACCAGCACACCGCCAGCAGCGACAACATCATCACCAGCGCCAGAGGGGCCATCTGCCAGGTAAAGGCGGCGAACGACAGCCCGGACCGTCCCCAGAGAAGGATATTTTGCGGGTTGCCGATTGGCGTCAGAAGTGAGCCTGCATTAACGGCCAGCGCTTCAAAAATGATCAAGCGACTTACCGGGATCTCGCACAGCTTACGCAGCGTGAGCGTGAGGGGCACGATGATAAACAGCGCCACATCGTTGGTCAGAAACGTCGACAGCACCGCGGCGGAGAACACCATAAACAGGGACAGCCTGCGCTCGGTGGCAAAGCGGCGCACCATTTTACGTCCCAGAACGTCAAAATAGCCGCTCAGCTCGACCCCTTTGGTGAGCATCATCAAGCCGCTCAGGGTAATGATGGTGCGCCAGTCAATCGCGGCGGGCCAGGCGTGTGGCGCAAACGGCACAAAGAGGCTTAACCCTGCGCCAATGATTAATAAGAGATGGAAGAAACGATCGCGTGCCAGGGCCTGCAGTCCAGGAATTTTCATTCAGCGGAGGGACCATATTTAAGCGTAAACTCACGAAACTTCACCAGCGTCTCTTCGCTCACGTGGTGTTCCATTCCTTCCGCATCCCGGCGGGCGATCTCCGGGCTGACGCCCAGCACCAGTAAAAAATTCTCGACAAGCTGATGGCGCTCGCGGCTCTCCTGCGCGAGTTTCTCCCCTTCCGGCGTCAGAAAAACACCGCGCCAGGGGATCATTTCAATTAAGCCCACGGAGGCCAGGCGTTTTAACATTTTAGCGACAGTAGGCTGTGAAACCCCCAGCCTGGCGGCCATATCGACCTGTCGCGCTTCACCGACCTCACGAATCAGATCGGAAATGAGTTCAACATAATCATCAATCAGTTCACGCCGGTGCGCTTCACGGACCTGGCGAAAACCTTCGACATGTTCTTCAACATTCACCAGTTGCGTCGTTTTCCTCATTGTCGGATGACCTGCGCGACGGTTCATTGTACTTCCTCAGTGGGGTGACGCTTCCAGCGCCCGGTTTCGAGAGCGCACATTGTAAACCATAGCTCCGCAAGCACAAAAAATTAACGAAATAGCCATAGCTATACAATATAGCCTGTGCTATATCTGTATGTAATGCAGTCACCCTTCACGGATCGAAGGGATCAAAACTCAGGAGGTCTTATGAACGAATTCAAGAGGTGCATGACCGTGTTTACCCACTCTCCCTTTAAAGTGCGCTTAATGCTGTTGAACATGCTGTGCGATATGTTTAACAACAAACCGCATCAGGACGACAAACCTTCCCGCTAAGCGGCGTTGCGGTACGCCGCTTCATTTTCCCGTCACAATCTCGCTGTAAACTGGCTTCCAGCCGCCTTATTCCCGATCTTTTTTACGGATTTGCAATCCCCTTCGCAAAACATCTGCTTAGCAACTGTTGATATTATTTAGCGCTCGCACTATCTTCTTGCAGCCCTGCACAATTTGCGGCTCGCTGAAGCGGACCCTCATTCCCTCTCCACGCACTGTCAGGCAGGTTATGACCCTTGACGCCAGGGTGAGCACATGGCGTTTTCATCCATGATAGTGACCTATGAATGTAACCCTGATAGATACCGTTGTGACCCGCAGCCGGGCCTTAAGCCCGTGGACGGGTTTTTACTTTTTGCAGTCATTACTGATTAACTTTGCGCTGGGTTATCCCTTTAGTCTGCTCTACGCGGTGGCGTTCACCTGCGTTCTGCATTTGCTGTGGCGAGCCGCACCGCGCGTGCAAAAAGCGTTAATCGGGATCTGTTCGCTGGTCGCTGCACTCTATTTCCCGTTTGGTCAGGCTTACGGCGCGCCAAACTTTAATACCCTGCTGGCGCTGCACTCGACGAATATGGAAGAGTCGACGGAGATCCTGACGATCTTCCCGTGGTACAGCTATGTGGTCGGGCTCTTTATCTTCGCGTTGGGCGTTATCGCCATCCGCCGTCAGTCGGGCGAGAAAAAATCCTGGGGTAAGATCGAACTACTCTGTCTGGTGTTCAGCGTTGCCGTGGCGTTTGTCGCCCCCATCCAGAATATTCCCTGGGACGGTAAGCTAAGGCTCACCAATATCGGCTATCCGGTTTTCCGCTTCGTGAAAGACGTCGTGGTAAATAATAAAGAGGTTCTCGACGAACAGGCGCGCATGGCTGAGCTTTCCAACATGAAAGACACCTGGAACGTGCTGGCCGTTAAGCCGAAATATCACACCTATGTGGTGGTAATCGGCGAAAGTGCCCGTCGCGATGCAATGGGGGCGTTCGGCGGACACTGGGATAACACACCGTTTGCTAATTCGGTTAAAGGCACGCTGTTTACCGATTATGTCGCGGCCAGCGGCTCGACGCAGAAATCGCTCGGCCTGACGCTTAACCGGGTCGTCGACGGCAAACCCCAGTATCAGGATAATTTTGTCACCCTGGCAAACCGCGCGGGTTATCAGACCTGGTGGTTCTCCAATCAGGGGCAAATTGGCGAATACGATACGGCCATTGCCAGTATCGCTAAGCGTGCCGACGAAGTGCAGTTCCTGAAGAACGGCGACTTTGAAGCCGACAAAAACACCAAAGACGAAGCACTGTTGAAAATGACGGCACAGGTCTTCGCCACCCCGCGCACCCAGCCTCAGCTGATCGTCCTGCACCTGATGGGGTCACACCCGCAGGCCTGCGATCGAACCGGCGGGAAGTACGCAGAGTTCGTGCAGTCCAAAGAGACGTCTTGCTATCTCTACACCATGACGCAAACCGACGACCTGTTGAGCAAGCTGTACGATCAGCTACGCAATACGGGCGACAGCTTCTCCATGGTCTATTTCTCGGATCACGGGCTGGCGTTTAAAGAGCGTGGTAAAGAGGTGCAGTACCTGGCGCACGATGACAAGTTCCAGCAGAACTTCCAGGTGCCGTTTATGGTGCTGTCGAGTGATGATAAAACACATCGCGTTATTAAAGCGCGTCGTTCGGCAAATGATTTCCTGCAGTTCTTCTCGCAGTGGACGGGGATTACAGCCGAGCAGATAAAAACTGCTTACCCGTTTGTCTCAAACAAGAAAGCTCCCCCAGTGTACGTTACCAACTTCAAGTTACAGAAAGTTGACTACAACCATCTGGGTACGGATATTTTTGATATTAAGAGTAAGTAGCGGTCTGATGCCCTCACCCTGGCCCTCTCCCACGGGGAGAGGGAAAAGACAAAAAAAAATCCGCCACATTGGGCGGATTTTTTATTAGCTCACCGGAGTGATTAGAAGCGGTAACCTACGCCCGCGATCCAGGTGCCAACGTCAACGTTGCGGATACGGCTCTGCTCATAGGAGAAGTCCAGAGCAACGTCCTGGATTGGGTTGAACTGCAGGCCTGCGCCATAGGAGAAGCCATAGTCGCTGTTGCTTGCAGTGCGGCTTTCGCTCTGGTTTTCAGTCTGCTGGAATTTACCGTAGCCAACACCTACAACACCGTAGATGCTTGCCCAGTCATTCAGACGGTAAGCTGGACCAGCGGTGATACCGTAGTACTGGCCTTTGTTGTATGCGCCGTTTTCAGAACGATCTTTCTCGGTGTAGGTGAAAGAACCGATCACGCCCAGTGGGTTGTTATCCTGCTCGTAGCGATACTTCAGGTTGAAACCGTTAGCTTTGTTCATCACGCCCTGATAGTCGCTCTGAGCGTAACCACCAGTAACAGTAGAAGTAGCAGCTACAGCGGTACCTGCGGAAACAGCCAGTACAGCGGCCAGTGCTGAAAGACATGCAATTTTTTTCATAACCACCTCAAATGTGCTTCAAGTAAGTCCGTAAGTTTTAAATATATCAAAAAAATTTGCGAAACTCTTTGTGATTCGTGATGTCTAATGAAACCTTTCCTGTAACAGAACGTTTCCAGCCTCAGCTATCTCTTTCAAATCACATGCAATTTTCACTACTAAATGCGCATAGTGCGCGTACGCGCCGTTACATTCATCCAGATTATTCCTAATCTATCAGGCGATAAATCCACCAGCGCTTAACCATTTTACGGATTTGACGTGGTTTTTTTTCAACAGCGCCTCAACCGTTACCGCTTATTTCCTTTACACTGCAACCTTTACCTCATTTGACATAAGCTGACAGGAGAAAGGATGCCTGGGTTATCCCGCACGTCGTCGGTTTGGCTGCCGGTAGCAGTCATACTCATTGCCATGTTGTCCATTCAAAGCGGTGCTTCGCTGGCAAAATCACTTTTTCCGCTGGTCGGTGCGCCTGGGGTGACAGCCCTGCGTATCGTGCTGGGCACGGCGATACTGGTGGTCATTTTTAAACCCTGGCGTCTGCGCTTTAAAAAGGAGCAGCGTTTACCCCTGCTGTTTTATGGACTCTCCCTGGGGGCGATGAACTATCTGTTCTACCTCTCTATCCAGACGATACCGCTGGGGATCGCCGTCGCGCTGGAGTTTACCGGCCCGCTGGCGGTGGCGCTTTTCTCCTCACGACGTGCGGTCGATTTTATCTGGGTCGTGTTAGCCGTGCTGGGGTTATGGTTCCTGCTTCCCCTGGGCCAGAGTGTCACTGAGATTGATCTGACGGGCGCAGCCCTGGCGCTGGGTGCAGGCGCCTGCTGGGCTGTCTATATACTCACGGGCCAGCGTGCAGGAGAAGAGCACGGTCCGGCGACCGTCGCGTTGGGGTCACTGATCGCTGCCATCGTCTTTGTGCCCATTGGCATGGCGCAGGCTACCGAATCTATCTGGCAATGGTCCGTCATGCCCATCGGGCTGGCGGTCGCGATTCTCTCTACCGCACTCCCCTATTCTCTGGAGATGATTGCCCTTACGCGTCTGCCGACACGCATATTTGGCACCCTGATGAGCATGGAGCCTGCGCTAGCCGCCATTTCCGGGATGGTGTTTCTCGGCGAAACCCTGACATTGACCCAGACGCTGGCGCTCTGCTCGATTATCGCGGCATCAATGGGCTCGACGCTCACCATGCGCCCTGAACCTAAAGTTGAGAAAGTGGATATCAGCTAAGGCCATATATTCTGCATGGCTTCCGCGCCATGCAGAATAAGGGCCAGAAAGACAGACGTTATAATTTTTTACACACTTTGCTCTATTTTCGAAATATCCCTCTGGGTTTACGTCCTCATCCAGTAATTAAGATTGATCTGTATCAATTTAAAAATTACCCATTAATTTCAATAAATTAAATTCTCAATCAACTTCTCGCTATTAAACCGATAGGCACAGCCAAACCGCAGACAAAAAATCCGGTGCTATACTTAGTCCCGTAATTACCTGGGACATAAACATCAAGAGGATATGAGATTATGAGTACCGCTAAACTGGTGAAAACGAAAGCGTCTAATCTGCTTTATACCCGTAACGATGTATCGGATAGCGACAAAAAAGCGACCATTGAGTTGCTGAATCGCCAGGTGATCCAGTTCATCGATCTTTCGCTGATCACCAAGCAGGCCCACTGGAATATGCGCGGTGCAAACTTTATTGCCGTTCATGAAATGCTGGATGGCTTCCGCACGGCACTGGTTACCCACCTCGATACGATGGCTGAACGTGCCGTTCAGTTAGGCGGCGTGGCGCTGGGTACCACGCAGGTGATCAACAGCAAAACGCCACTGAAGAGTTATCCGCTGGATATCCATACCGTTCAGGATCACCTGAAAGAGCTGGCGGACCGCTACGCGATTGTGGCAAATGATGTGCGCAAAGCGATTGGCGAAGCCAAAGACGAAGATACCGCAGACATTTTCACCGCCGCATCCCGCGACCTGGATCAGTTCCTGTGGTTTATCGAATCTAACATCGAGTAATTCATATAATTGCTCTATTAAACCCTCGCCATGACGCGATGCCGTTCACATAAGCGGAGCGGCACTGTGTTTCACTGAATAAAGGGTTTTTGATATCTTAACCGCCCGCGGCCTTCATGGTCGGGGGCGTTTTATTATGAACAACGCTTCCAGATTTCCACGCAGATGTTCCAGCTTTTTCGAGATGGTTCCTGGTGACGCTCTATTTCCAGCACTAGCATGTCCGTCGCTATAAGCCAGGACGCGATCTTGAGCAAGGTGTTAACGTCGGGTCGAGGATAAAAAAACGGCAGAGCGCATAATCGCTCTGCCGCCAAACGCTAATGCTTAATTTTTCGGCGAAAAAAGAGAGCAAGACATATGATATAAATCATATTTTCAATGAATGTTAAAAAAGCAGCCTCGCTGTTGGCCCTTCACTCGCCCGAACAGACGAGGAAGCTTGCTGCCCTTACTGTTCAACGATCGAAATAACATTCCCGGTTCGCAGATCTACCCGCGCAGAGACAGTCTCTTTGACTACGCCACCAAAGGCGTTGGTGCCACGGAATGTGGTATCTATCGTGGCATGCGGATCGTCGGTCAGAACCAGATGATACCGTGTGGAGAGGTGTTTGTAGGAGGAATCATCATGCATGTCGGCTTTGATCATGGCCTCTAACGGACGATAAGCCCCGTTCCAACCGCTAAAATTATCCTGAAATGTATCGAAGTTGATGCGTTTTGCCAGCATCTCAGGACTGGAACGGTATTCAGTGAAACACCAGTTCGCTATCACGCCAAACGGTGTGTCACCCTGCGTGGTGTAGCTGTTCTGGCTCACGCAGGCATAAAACCCCTCTTCTGACGCGACGGGCACCTGACGATATGCCATATAAGCAGCCACAATCTTGTGTCGCGTATCCTTACGCTCCCTACGATACTCGATAAGGGTTTTATCGGCATATTTGAAAGGCGGCGGGGAGACATCCGCATTCTGCGGCTGATCCTGTTTTTTCACGACGGCCGGACTGCGGTCGGCCGGTAGCAGGATGGCACTGATTACGCAGAGGCCCAGAAAACCGCCCAGATAAACGGCACTGACTTGCTTACGACCGGGCATTTTGACCAGCGAAGGTTTAATCAGGCCAATAATAAAGGCCACAAACAGAATAAATGCGATTAAAGAAAGAAAAGTGCTCATCGTTATCCTTTTGACTGTATATATCCATTAAAAAACAATGTCATATTATCAGAAAATAAGATCTAATTAGGGAGTAATTCACTCTTATGCGCCAGCACCGGAAGAGACGTGGCGGTCGTCTTCATTCTGCCGGCAGGATTCTTTCTTCGCATCCGCTCGCTGACCTCTCCGCGTCTGAAGCAGATCATCCGGTAAATACCGTGTACACAATCGCCTTTCAAGAAGTGCAGTTATCCCGGGTATGCAATATGATAGATGATTCATTTTGCAGTGACTTCAATCCGATGCAGGCCAAATGCATCGGTCTTCTTAAAGGGAGTTTTTTGATGAAAGAAAATAAGCACGTCAGCAAATTCGAAGCAAACCATCTCAATCCTGGTGAAGCCGTTCTGCAGTGGGGAGAAGGCTATATCGGCAAAGTGATGGGACAGGGTAAGGACAAACAGCACAACGGTGCACTGATCGTTACGGGCCAGCGAGTGGCATTCTACCGTAAAGGTTTTCTCGGCGAGGTGATTGAGACTATCCCGTTAAAATCCATTACGTCGATTGAACGCAAGTCCACGCTGGGTCACCGGGTCATTCGGATCCATACTTCCCACGACGATCTGGAATTTAAGATGTTCAGCAAGGATGCAGAACTCGCCCTGATTGAGGCGATTGAAGCTGGCCGCGGAGTGAAGACGGAAACACCAATAGCCGAACCGGCTATGACCCATCAGGATCCCTATGAGCAGCTCAAAAAGCTTTCCGAACTCAAAGAGAGCGGGATCATTTCGGAAGAAGAATTCCAGGCCAAAAAAAGCAAATTAATGGAGCTGATTTAACGTTCCTTCCTCCGGGTTAACAGGGGAAATTATTGGATTCCGCAGCCAATTCACCGGAGAACGGTTTTTGCTATCTTAATCGCCCTCGGCCTTGCTGGTCGGGGGCGTTTGTTGCCTCACGCCGTAATAGCGGTCCGCGGGAGCGATGTCAGCACCATTTTCTCCACGCCGTGCACCTCACAAGATATCCCTCGGACATATCAGTACTCTGGCAGTGAAGGTTTCTCTTTCCGTGCCTGTTTTGACACTTTCAGTTTCAGCTGCCTGTCACCTGTGCCATTGGTGAGGGTTTTGCACATCTATGGTGCATAGTTTTTGTCTGCACACCTGCAAAAGTGAACGAAATGTAATAATCACCTCACACAACCGTTAACGGAAGATTGTTTTTTCGTCAGAATTTACGCTAAATATCTCCCCGTCAGTTGATCCAAACGACGCGCACCAAAACAGTGCTCCGCTTTGGTGCAATAAAAGCTCATTGCCCCATTTATTGTGCAATGCATGACATCATCCCCTTTGCAAAACAATAGCTTGTAAAGTTGGCACGATTTTTTCATTGTGCCACCTGTTCTCGCAGGGGATCGCCCCGTGGATATAAAAGGAAATGCTATGAAGTCTGTATTAAAAGTTTCACTGGCTGCACTTACCCTGGCTTTTGCAGTGTCCTCTCAGGCTGCCGACAAACTGGTTGTGGCGACCGACACGGCGTTCGTTCCGTTTGAATTCAAACAGGGTGATAAATACGTTGGTTTTGATGTGGATCTGTGGGCCGCTGTCGCAAAAGAACTCAAGCTGGATTACACCCTGAAGCCTATGGACTTCAGCGGCATCATCCCGGCACTGCAAACCAAGAACGTTGATCTGGCGCTGGCAGGCATCACCATTACCGATGAACGTAAAAAAGCGATCGACTTCTCTGACGGCTACTACAAAAGCGGCCTGCTGGTCATGGTCAAAGCCGATAATAACGACGTAAAAAGCGTGAAAGATCTCGACGGTAAAGTGGTGGCAGTGAAGAGCGGCACCGGTTCTGTTGATTACGCGAAAGCAAATATCAAAACCAAAGACCTGCGTCAGTTCCCGAACATCGACAACGCGTACATGGAACTCGGTACCAACCGTGCTGACGCTGTTCTGCACGACACGCCTAACATCCTGTACTTCATCAAAACAGCCGGTAACGGCAAGTTCAAAGCCGTTGGTGAGTCTCTGGAAGCACAGCAGTACGGTATCGCGTTCCCGAAAGGCAGCGACGACCTGCGCACGAAAGTTAACGGTGCGCTGAAAACGCTGAAAGAGAACGGCACCTATAACGAAATCTACAAAAAATGGTTCGGTACCGAGCCTAAATAATTTCACCTGAATTCAGGTTTGTAACGCCCGGTGGCGCTGCCGCTTACCGGGCCTACGTTTTTCGTTTTTCACCACGGTATACAGGAATACATCATGCAGTTTGACTGGAGCGCCATCTGGCCTGCCATTCCTATCTTGCTTGAAGGCGCTAAAATGACCCTGTGGATTTCGGTCCTGGGTCTGGTTGGTGGGTTGATTATCGGTCTTGTCGCCGGTTTCGCCCGCACCTACGGCGGCTGGATCGCAAACCACATCGCACTGGTTTTCATCGAAGTGATCCGCGGCACCCCTATTGTCGTGCAGGTCATGTTCATCTACTTCGCCCTGCCTATGGCCTTTAACGACCTGCGCATTGATCCGTTCAGTGCCGCTGTCGTGACCATTATGATCAACTCAGGCGCTTACATCGCGGAAATCACCCGCGGTGCGGTGCTGTCGATTCATAAAGGTTTCAGTGAAGCCGGTCTGGCGTTAGGTCTTTCTCGTCGCGAAACGATCCGCCACGTTATTCTGCCGCTGGCGCTGCGTCGCATGCTGCCACCGCTCGGTAACCAGTGGATTATCAGCATCAAAGATACGTCGCTGTTCATTGTTATTGGCGTGGCTGAACTGACCCGTCAGGGGCAGGAGATCATTGCTGGCAACTTCCGCGCGCTGGAAATCTGGAGTGCGGTAGCCGTTGTCTACCTGATCATTACTCTGGTTCTGAGCTTCGTTCTGCGTCGTCTTGAAAGAAGGATGAAAATCCTGTGATTGAATTTAAAAACGTTTCCAAGCACTTTGGCCCAACCCAGGTGCTGCACAATATTGATCTGAACATTAAGCAGGGTGAAGTAGTGGTGATTATTGGGCCATCCGGCTCCGGTAAATCCACCCTGCTGCGCTGCATCAACAAGCTGGAAGAGATCACCAGCGGCGATCTGATCGTCGACGGTCTGAAGGTGAACGACCCGAAAGTGGATGAGCGCCTGATTCGTCAGGAAGCGGGCATGGTGTTCCAGCAGTTCTACCTCTTCCCGCACCTGACGGCGCTGGAAAACGTGATGTTTGGCCCACTGCGCGTGCGCGGTGCCAACAAGGCGGCAGCGGAAGTGCTGGCGAAAGATCTGCTGGCGAAAGTGGGCCTCGCCGAGCGTTCGCATCATTACCCATCCGAGCTGTCCGGTGGTCAACAGCAACGAGTGGCGATTGCCCGCGCGCTGGCGGTCAAACCGAAAATGATGCTGTTTGATGAGCCTACGTCCGCACTCGACCCGGAGCTGCGCCACGAGGTGCTAAAAGTCATGCAGGATCTGGCAGAAGAAGGGATGACGATGGTTATCGTGACCCACGAAATTGGCTTTGCTGAGAAAGTGGCGTCCCGCCTGATCTTTATTGATAAAGGCCGTATCGCGGAGGACGGTAACCCGCAGGAGTTGATTGCGAACCCGCCGAGCCAGCGTTTGCAGGAGTTCCTGCAGCACGTCTCCTGATCTTTCGCTTTACACGTAAGCCGGGCATGCCCGGCTTTTTTACGCCAGATTGTTCCCAAAAATCCCCCTCCTCACCTCGACTTCTATACTTATCATTTTGTTCGACATTTTCACCGGAGGACGCCGTGCCGTGGATCCTGTTGCTGTTGATTAGCCTGTTTAGTGCGCCATCGTTCGCCGTCGCGATCCCCGGCATCACCACCGGAACCCCCGCGACGAAGGAGAGTGCGCCGCCACCGGAACCCGATGTCGAACAGAAAAAAGCCGCCTACGGCGCCCTCGCTGACGTCCTTGAGAACGACACCTCCCGGCAGGAACTTATTGGCCAGTTGCGGAAAGTGGCCGCCACGCCGCCGCAGGCGTCAGTGCCAACCCTCACCCCTTTACAGGTGGAGGAGCAAAAAACGGTGCTGGAAAACGTCACCGACGTGAGCCGCCACTACGGGGAAGCGCTCTCCTCGCGCTTCGCTCAGCTTTACCGCAACCTGATTGGCTCACCGCATAAGGCATTTAACCCGCAAACGTTTACCGCCGCCGCCACGCAGTTCCTGATGCTGGCGGGTGCGGTGTTTCTTTTTTACTGGCTGGTGCGTCTGTGCGCGTGGCCGCTGTACCGCAAAATGGGGCAATGGGGACGCAGGAAGAATCAGCAGAGAAGCAGCTGGCTGCACCTGCCGTTGATGATAGCCTCAGCGTTTATCATCGATTTACTGCTGCTGGCGTTGACGCTGTTTTTAGGCCAGATGCTGGCCGACAGGCTGAATGCAGGCAACAAAACCATCGCCTTTCAGCAATCGCTTTTCCTGAATGCCTTTGCCCTGATTGAGTTCTTCAAGGCGCTGCTGCGGTTACTCTTTTGTCCGCACGTACCGGAGCTGCGTCCTTTCTCCATTCGGGATGCAAGCGCGAAGTACTGGGCGCTGCGTCTGAGCGTGCTCAGCGGGTTGATTGGCTACGGTCTGCTGGTTGCCGTGCCGATCATCTCCAACCAGGTAAACGTCCAGTTTGGCGCGCTGGCAAACGTGCTGATCATGATCTGCATTACCGTCTGGTCGCTGTATCTTATCTTCCACAATAAAAAAACCATTACCCAAAGCCTGCTGAATCTGGCCGATCGCTCCCTCTCGTTCTTTAGCCTCTTTATTCGCGCATTCGCCCTGGTGTGGCACTGGCTGGCAAGCGCTTACTTCATCGTACTGTGCTTCTTCTCGCTGTTTGACCCGGGCAATAGCCTGAAATTTATGATGGGGGCGACGTTCAAAAGCCTGGCCATTATCGGCATCGCGGCATTTGTGTCGGGGCTGCTGTCGCGCTGGATCTCGAAAACCATCACCCTGTCGCCGCAGGTCCAGCGTAATTATCCGGAACTGCAAAAACGGGTAAACGGCTGGATGTCGGTATCGCTCAAAGTGGCGCGCATTCTCACCGTCTGCGTGGCGATTATGCTGCTCCTGAATGCGTGGAGCCTGTTTGATTTCTGGAACTGGCTGCACAACGGTGCGGGTGAAAAAACGGTCGACATTCTGATTCGTATCGCGCTGATTTTGTTCTTCTCCGCCGTCGGCTGGACGCTGCTGGCGAGCCTTATTGAGAACCGTCTGGTCTCGGATATTCACGGCAGGCCTCTGCCCAGCGCGCGGGCAAGAACGCTGTTAACGCTGTTCCGCAACGCGCTGGCGGTGATTATCAGCACCATCACCATCATGATTGTGCTGTCGGAAATCGGCGTGAATATCGCCCCGCTGCTGGCAGGTGCCGGTGCCCTGGGGCTGGCCATCTCCTTCGGTTCGCAAACGCTGGTGAAGGATATTATTACCGGTATCTTTATTCAGTTTGAGAATGGGATGAACACGGGCGATCTGGTGACCATCGGGCCGTTAACCGGCACCGTTGAGAGGATGTCCATCCGTTCGGTTGGCGTGCGTCAGGACACCGGGGCGTACCACATCATTCCCTGGTCTTCGATCACCACTTTCGCCAACTTTGTGCGCGGCATAGGTTCCGTTGTGGCGAACTACGATGTAGATCGCCACGAGAATGCAGACAAAGCGAAGCAGGCGCTGCGCGATGCGGTAGAAGAACTGATGCAGATGGAGGATATTCGCGGGCTGGTGATCGGAGAACCGTCATTTGCCGGCATCGTCGGGCTGACGAACACGGCATTTACCCTGCGCGTGTCGTTCACCACCCAGCCGCTGAAGCAGTGGACGGTGCGCTTTGCGCTCGACAGCATGGTGAAAAAACACTTTGATCTGGCGAACGTGCGGATGCCCGTGCAGACGTATCAGGTATTGCCACCAGCCGCATCGCCGCTTCCTCCGCAGGAGCCGACGCTGTAACCTAATTGCCCGGTGGCGCTGCGCTTACCTTACCGGGCCTACGGGTTCAGGCCTGCTTTTTACGTTTGTTGTTGTCCATAAACGTCCAGGCGATAAAGCGGCTCTGTTTCTGGCCCTGCGCCATCTCTTTTTTCACCACTTTTACGGCGCCCGCTTCGGTCAGCGTGCGGTAGAGCGGTGGCAGGTTATCCCCCCGGGAAACCAGCGTCGTGAACCACTTCACCTGACGGCCAAACTGTTTGCTTTCTGCAATCATGCGCAGGATAAAGGCCACTTCACCGCCTTCGCACCAGAGTTCGTGCTGCTGACCGCCGAAGTTCAGCGCAGCATCTTCAGCCTGCCCCAGGTTACGGCGCTTACGCTCGCTGCCTGCACGGGCAGAGGCCGCTGAATCATGGAACGGCGGATTGCACATCGTCGCGTCATAGCTTTCGTTTTTGTGAATAATGCCGTTGAAGATCGACGCCGCGTCTTTCTGACGACGCAGGCGAATGGCGCGGCTTAATCCCGGGTTAGCGCTGATAATCGCCTGGGCGCTGGCAAAGGCCTCGTCACCGATTTCGCTTCCGGTAAAGCGCCACTGGTATTCATGCGCGCCGATCAGCGGGTAAATCAGGTTCGCCCCGGTGCCAATATCCAGAATGGTGGCCTGCTGTGGAACGACACCCTCATTGCTTTCGGCAAGAAGGTCGGCAAGGTGATGAACGTAATCAGCGCGACCCGGCACAGGAGGACAGAGAAAGCCTTCCGGAATATCCCAGTGAGCCACACCGTAAAAATGCGCCAGCAGGGCTTTGTTCAGCATTTTAACCGCCTGCGGGTCAGCAAAGTTGACCGAGGGCTCACCCGCTGGGGTCTGAACCAGGTAGTCCTTCAGCGGCGGGCAGCTCAGGCATAACGCATTCATGTCGTAGCGGCTGCGGTGGCGATTTCGCGGGTGCAATCCCGGCTTTTGGGCAGTCATGGCATTCTCCTTTAAACAGCGGCGTAAGATACCCTTTGCTGGCTCAACGGTAAATCTTTCTCTGCATCGCTCAAAAAATCGCCATAAATCAAACACCTTTATGTCTATGATCCGTCAGCGAATTGTCAATTTATATCGTTCAAAAAATAAGCAGATCATCATCAAATATTTGCGCTAAGTCACATTCGTCAGGCTTCTAAACTTAAAGGGAATCACCTGTTGTTTCCTCATGAGGATGTGATTATGAAAAAGTACCTGACCCTTGCTGTTATCGCAGCCGCCCTGGCGACCGCGTCCTTCTCTGCCATGGCCGTTCAGTCACTGACCCAGAGTACCGATACTAGCCAGTTGCGTCCTGCAGGCACCGTTTCGGTAAGTCGTGCCAGTAACCTTGACGATCTACAGGATAAGCTCGCCGAAAAAGCCCGTCAGGAAGGTGCAAAAGGATTCGTGGTGAACTCCGCTGGCGGAGATAACCATATGTACGGCACTGCGACCATTTATAAATAACCTGCCTCTTCCACAAGACTGCATCTGCCCAACGGGTGCAGTTCTCTTCTCCCCTCACCTTGATTGTTCATTTTTTAACCCCATAGTAAACAGATGG
Source organism: Enterobacter asburiae (assembly GCF_008080435.1). Lineage (GTDB taxonomy): Bacteria > Pseudomonadota > Gammaproteobacteria > Enterobacterales > Enterobacteriaceae > Enterobacter > Enterobacter asburiae_C. Next base: position 345,825 of record NZ_VRKN01000003.1, read on the forward strand.
CCTAAACCGATTTCAGGAGGACACTATGGCTTCCGGCTGGGCAAATGACGACGCTGTTAACGAACAGATCAACAGTACTATTGAAGATGCGGTTGCGCGTGCTCGCGGTGAAATTCCGCACGGCGAAAGCTTAACTGAATGCGAAGAATGCGGAGAACCCATTCCAGAGGCGCGCCGAAAAGCCATTCCCGGTGTACGGCTTTGCATTACGTGCCAGCAGCATAAAGATTCAAAAAATTCATCACACTCGGGATATAATCGCAGAGGTTCGAAAGACAGCCAGTTACGTTGACTTTGCTTTACCAAAGCTAACCGAGGACGCGCGTTCCTTTACGCTCACGGTTTTTAGCCAGACGCGTAGCAAAACGTGCCCTTCATATCGCTTCTGTAAAGCGCATCTGCAAGAACTGTAAAGCGGTGCTTTGAATTTATTAATATTCAATAAGTTATTTGTCATTCAATTTTTTTGATCGACCACGTCAATTCTCTTCGATTTTATCACTCGCGAAAAACCGTGATACTTATCACATCGACGGAACATCGTCCCCTTAACAGAAACACCTGCGAGAGATTAATTATGAAAACCATCAAATATGCTGTAGCTGCTGTTGCCCTGTCCGCTCTGTCTTTCGGCGCTTTCGCTGTAGAGCCGGTCTCTTCTACTCAGGCACAGAACATGAACAAAGTCGGTGTGGTCAGTGCTGATGGTGCCACCACGCTGGACGGTCTGGAAGCCAAACTGGCTGAGAAAGCCGCTGCTGCCGGTGCAAGCGGATACACCATTACCTCCGCTAACGGCAATAACAAGCTGAGCGGTACTGCGGTTATCTACAAATAATCGACTGAATGAATGCTGTACCCTCGCCATACCCTCTGGTGAGCTGCTCCACCCTCATTGACCCTGTTGTTGTTACCCTTGCTTGCCCGTCCGCCACTGGACGGGCTTTTTTTTGTCTAAAACGCCTGCGCCACACGTTCAAGCCCGGCCTGGACGGATTCCACTTCTCCGGTTGCCAGCAAACAGCAGGCCATCTGCAGCTTGATCGAATGCGGAACAGGAACATTTCCGGCAAGGCACTGCTCAATCCAGTGGGCTGTGGTATGGGGATCTTTTGCCTCAGGCAATATCACACCGGTATTTTCCTCCCCGCGTTCCAGAATGGCGCGCGTACCGGCAGAATCAATCAGCATCACCTGCGGGCAGCGCTGTGGGTTCGCATAAACCTCACCTTCCGTGCCGTGCATCAGCAACGCCCTTCCGCCAATGGCCTCAAAGAATTGCCCCACGCGCGCCACGTATTCCGGGTGCGAGACGCTGGAAAGACGCAGGGCGGCATCTTCGCCAAACGGCGTGGCCAATTTAGCCAGCGTGTGCGCGCTGTTACGCACGCCCATGCGCCAGCGCATATCGAGCTGCTTTTCCAGCGGCGGGCAGAGTGTGCTGACCGGGATATAAACAGGCTGATGGCCATCCAGCTTCGCCTGCGCCTGACCGGCATGACGCGTTGGTTCGATGCCCAGCATCCCGAAAATAGTCTCCGTCAGCACGCGGGTGGGATCTTCGCTTACACCGTGCACCACCACCGGGAACCCCAGCTTGTGTAATAAGATAGCAAGCAGCGGGGTTAAATTTGCCTGCTTGCGCGCGCCGTTGTAGCTCGGGATCACGATCGGCATGGGTTTTGCCACGGGTGGCGTTAAGCGCAGCGTTTGCGCCTGCATGGCTTCATAGAACCCGCGCATCTCCGCCTCACCTTCCCCTTTGATACGCAGCGCAATCAGAATGCCCCCCATTTCCAGGTCGGGGACGTCGCCCTCAAGCATGCGAGTATAAAGTGCACGCGCGGTTTCATGGTCCAGATCGCGGGCATGATTTTTCCCGCGCCCTACCTCTTTGATAATTTTGCGGTAATCCACGACTTCTCTCCTGACAGCATCTCTTGTTAACAATATAGCCCTGATGATTGCCAGGCTGTTAGTGATTTATCCCTTTCCCCAATGCTCTGTTTTAATGAACAAAAATAAACACAAGTAATTTTTCAATTATTTGTGATTTATACAGAAGATTCTTAGCCATACATTTTTTGATTAAATAACCAGCGGAAAGTCTTCAAGGGTCAACGGTGAAAACGTCCAGGCAACGTTCGCACCAGTAACATATCAGGATTCACTATGAACAAGGTTGCTTTAGGTTTATTCGTCGCCGCAGCGGTGGGGTGTTCTGCATCCGCATTTGCGGCAACAAACGGTGAAGGTCAGATCAACTTCACCGGGGAAATTATTGATTCAGCATGTCAGGTGGTTAATGGGTTAAGTAACCCGTTAAACGTTCAGTTAGGCAAAGTCTCTAAAACGGTATTTACCGGTGCAGGCTCTACCAGCACGTTAACGAAGTTCGATATTCAGTTAAAAGACTGTCCGGAAACGGTTACCTCCGCAGCGATTAACTTCGGCGGAACGCCGGATGCGAATAACAACGCCACGCTGGCATTAACGCCGGATGTGGATGCTGCAACGGGTGTAGCTATTCAGCTGGTTGACGCTTCTGAGCAGCCGGTGAGTCTGTATACCCCTTCTCAGCAATATGCGTTAGCCTCCGGTACGGCGGTTAACGACCTGATATTCGGTGCTCGCTATATTCAAACCGGGGCCGCGATTACCGCAGGTCCAGCTAATTCTGTATCGACCTTCACCGTTATCTATAACTGATATTATCAATCCTGAGATATTAACGCGTTTATACGCGTTAATATCTCTCCTATTATTGAGAAATATTTATGCGCCACGGTTATTTACTGAGCACGCTTTTACTGGCGACCGCCACTGCACATGCAGGTGTCATTATTAATGGCACACGTCTGGTCTACCAGGGAGATAAAAAGGAATCGTCTCTTGGTCTTTCAAACCCGGATACAACGGATTATCTGGTACAGTCCTGGGTCGACGCTGGCGGTAAAAATCTGGCCAAAGCCCCTTTCCTGATCACCCCTCCGCTTTTTCGCCTTGATGCGAAAGAGGATAACGTTCTGCGCGTGGTGCGCACCGGCGGTAATTTACCGGAAGATCGTGAATCCTTGTACTGGCTGAATATCAAAGCCATCCCCTCGTCAAAGCACGTTGACGGGATGAATACCCTGCAAATTGCCATTAATACGCGCATAAAATTGTTGTATCGCCCAACGGCGGTTAAAGGCAAACCTGAAGATGTTGCGAATAAACTTGAGTGGCATCGTGAGGGCAACGATTTGGTCGTGAATAACCCCACGCCTTTCTATATGAATTTCCAGAAGGTGACGCTTAACGGCCATAAAGTGGATAAAGCCACATGGGCAATACCTGAAACGGAAACGCATTTTGCCTTACCTGGCAACGTCAGCGGTTCCACTGTCGCGTATTCCATTATTACGGATTACGGCAGCATCAGCCAGACCTGGTCGAAATCAGTCCACTAATATCACGCGCAGATAATTACTCTCATCATGTACAGCCATAAAAAACGGTTCACCTGCCGAATTTCATCACTGCTGGTCATTCTCTGTGGCCTGGCACTGGCGATCTTTGCGCAGCAGGTTATGGCTGATGATTATTTTAACCCGGCGCTGCTGGACATTGATAATCCACAACAGGGTAAGACCGATCTGTCGGTTTACGAAAAAGGGCCAGGGCAGGCACCGGGTAAATATCAGGTCGCCATTTTTATTAATAACAATAAAATTGATACCCGCGACGTCACGTTCACATTACAAAAAGATTCGCACGGCAACAGTTCACTTCAGCCCTGCTTTAGCCTGAGCGATTTAAAAAGCCTTGGGATCAAGACCCGAAAATACCCGGGGCTGATGGCAAAAGGCCGATGCGCCGATTTAACCGCCATCCCGGCAACCTCCGCATCGTTTCACGTTCGCAATCAGCAGTTGCTGCTCAGTATTCCACAGTTGGCCCTGGGTCAGGTTCCACGCGGCTATATCGACCCGAAAGAATTCGACGAGGGGATCACCGCGGGTATTCTCAACTACAGCGCGACCGCCAGCCAGAGCCATGCGCGTCAGTCGGGCGAGCAGGATAACAGTAGCCAGTACGTTAACCTGCGTCCCGGTTTTAACGTCGGTGCCTGGCGCGTGCGCAACTACTCCACGTGGAATCGCAGCACACAGGGAAAAGAAGAGCAGCAAAAATTCTCCTCCGTTTATACCTATGCCCAGCGCGATATCATCGCGATGAAGAGCGATCTCACCGTTGGGCAAAGCTCCTCACCTTCTGATGTTTTTGACAGCGTGCCCTACACCGGCGTGGAGATTAAATCCGACAGCGACATGCTGCCGGACAGCGAGAAAGGCTATGCGCCGATTATTCGCGGCACCGCACACAGCAATGCGCTGGTGATGGTACGCCAGAATGGCTACGTCATTTATCAGAACACGGTCGCGCCCGGCGCGTTTGAAATTAACGATCTCTACCCCACCGGCAGCAGCGGCGATTTGCAGGTCACCGTGAAAGAGACCGACGGCAGCGAAAGCCATTTCGTGGTGCCGTATGCCTCCGTACCGGTACTGCAGCGTGAAAAAAACCTGCGCTACAGCGTGACCGCCGGGCGGTACCGTTCTTACGACAAAGACGTCGAGAAGACCCCGTTTGCTCAGGGCAGCGCGATTTACGGCCTGCCCTATGGTTTCACCGCCTACGGCGGCGTGCAGCAGAGCAGTCATTATCAGTCCCAGGCGCTCGGCGCCGGGAAAAACATGGGCGATTTAGGGGCGTTCTCCATCGACGTCACCCGTGCGAAAGCCCTGCTGAAAAAGCAGCAGTCCAGCAAGGGCCAGTCCTGGCGCGTGCGCTACAGCAAAGATTTCGCCGGTTCAGGCACCAACTTCTCGCTCGCGGGCTATCGCTACAACAGCAAAGGGTTTTACACCCTGGAAGACACCATGGAGTCTTACACCCGCTCTGACGACTGGTCTGCCCCTCAGCAGCGCCGCGCCCGAACCGAGGCCACCGTCGACCAGACGCTGCCTGAAGGCTGGGGGTCCGTCACCCTGAGCATGGTGAAAGAGACTTACTGGAGCCAGAGCCAGGACATGACCTCCATGAGCGTCAGCTACAACAACAGCTGGCACGGGGTGAGCTACAGCCTGAGCTACAGCATGAACAAGAACACTGACGACAGCGATGAAAACGGCGACGAAGTGACGAACGACAACCAGTTCTCGCTGAGCGTCTCCGTTCCGCTGGACCACTGGATGCATAACACCTGGGCCACCTACAACCTGAATAACACCAAAGACGGCACCACGCAGAACATCGGTCTTAACGGCACGGCGCTGAAGGAAGACAACCTGAACTGGAATATTCAGCAGGGGCTGAGCAGTACCGGCAGCGGTAACTCGACCAGTCTGAATGCCGATTACAAAGCGACCTATGGCGAAGTGAGTGGCGGCGTCAGTCAGGATAAGTATCAGCAGACCGTTAACGTTGGTTTGCAGGGTGGCGTGGTTGCTCATGCTAACGGGATCACCCTGAGCCAACCGCTCGGTGAGACCATCGCGCTGGTGAAAGCACCCGGCACCCACGGAACGCATATTGCTAACCAGACGGGCGTTGAGACCGATTTCCGCGGCTATACCGTCGTGCCGTTCGTCACCGCATATCGCCATAACACCATCGCGCTGGATACCGAAACGCTGCCGGACAACGCCGACGTGACGCACGCGGCGCAGGTGGTGACCCCAACACGCGGCGCCGTGGTGCGTGCGAGCTTTAATACCCGCGTGGGCAGTCGCGTTCTGATGACGCTCACCCACAACGGCAAACCGCTGCCCTTCGGTGCAACGGTGACCACGGAGGATAAGGACAGCGAATTTATTGTCGGTAACGACGGACAGACCTACCTCTCAGGTCTGCCACCGCAAGGGCACCTCGCCGTCTCCTGGGGAGAGGATGTGAGCGAGCACTGCGTCGCTGACTACGCGCTAACGGATGAGAACGAGAAAACCAGCATTATCAACGCTGCGGCGCAGTGTCATTGATGCATCCATCAGGCAAATATTATGCAAATGATTAAACAGTGCTTCTTCTTACTGGTTCTGGGAACCGCCGCGTTATTTATGCCGCATGCGAAAGCGACATGCACCACGCCGGATCTGCCCAAAATGATCAATGTGGCATCCATCGCCGTCCCGACGACGCTGGCGGTTGGCGAGACCATTCCCGGCACCGAACAGATCACCCATGTCGCCGGTCATTGCGATCAGGCGGTAGAAAGCGGGCTGGAAATTGTCTCTTGCTATTACGGCACTGGCGCGGAAATCCCGGGCCTGAAAGGCGTCTACGATTCTGGCGTACCTGGTGTCGGTGTTGCATTGATGAACGATCAGGGTCAACGCATCAGCGGAGCCGGAGGCGTAAACTGCATCTCTACGGGAACGCCTGTCGGTTATGTCTCCAGTGACGGCAATCTCTCTTTTAACTTTGAGGTTACGCTTGAGCTGGTCAAAACCAGCGATACGGTGACATCAGGCACACTGAATCAAAGTCAGACCCGTTTTGGGATTGGTGTTTATCACCACGACGGCATCGGTGATCCGAACTCTATCGCCTACGCAGGGAATATCAATGTCCAGCAGGTGACCTGCTCCGTCTCGCCAAAAAGCCTGACCGTGGTACTGGGTGATTTCCCGGTTAGCCAGTTCTTCTCAACCGGCATGCTCACCGACGAAAAGGACTTTAACGTTAGCCTGAACTGTAATACGACGGTTCAGCCGGAGCTGAAGATCAGCAGCGCGAACGGCTATGTCCCCGGCTACGAAGGGGTAATTAAGCTAACCCCGGAAAGCGGCGTAGCAACAGGAGTGGGGGTATTTATCGTCGCCGATAACAAGGTTCCCGCTTTTGATGAGTACTTCACCACCTCAAGCCCCGCGAACGCCAACGAAACGCTAAACATTCCCTTTAAGGTTCGTTACGAGCAAATCAGCAATACCGTCACCCCCGGACCGGCCAATACCGTGGCGACCATTACCGTTGCATATAAGTAGGTTAATAATGAAAAAAACGCTGATTTTGCTGGCTCTCGGTCTGTTGTCCACCGCTTACGCTGAAGACATTCAGATAGCGATGACGGGAAATATTTATGCCAATACCTGCTCAGTCGATACGGCAAGCCAGAACCTGACCGTCGATTTAGGGCAGGCAGTTGCGGGCAATTTTAAAGATGTGGGGGATACCGGTGAGTGGAAAGCGTTTGATTTGACGCTCTCAAAATGCCCGTCGACCACCACGCTTGCGACGGCGACATTTATGGGCCAGGCGGACGCCGCCCATCCGAACAAATTTGCCAACACGGGCAGCGCGGGTGGACTGGCGCTGGAGCTGGCAGACCGTCCGGACAATATGTTGATCGCCCCGCAGGCCAGTTTCAGCGCGCTCGTCAACCAGAGTGACCACACCGTCGATTTCCCGCTGGCCGCGCGCTATTACACCACCTCAATGCCGGTCAGCGCAGGCACCTTCAACAGCGTTATTCAGGTCACCTTCACTTACCAGTAGGACCGCGCCCCTTAGCACGGATGCTTTTCTTACGCCCGGCGGTCAGTTTTGCCGGGCGTTTTTTTACCTCCGGCACTTCCGGTTGCTCAATCGGGAAGATCGGCAGCGCGTTCAGGAGCCGTTGGCCGTAATTTTTGGTGAGCAGACGTTTGTCATAAATCACCACTTCCCCCCAGCAGCCGTGGCTACGGATCAGACGCCCGACCTGCTGAATCAGGTTAAACGACGCCGCAGGTAAACTTTGCACTTCAAACGGATAGCGGTTAAGGCTTTTCAGCCATTCTCCCTCGGTGATCACCACCGGGCTGTCGATGGGCGGAAAGGCGATTTTATGGATATGCACCTGCGTCAGGTAATCCCCTTTCAGATCCAGACCTTCGGCAAAGGACTGTAGCCCCACCAGCACGCTGCGCTCGCCGTTATCGATGCGCTTGCGGTGGGTTTCCACCAGCCGGTAGCGCGGCTGATCGCCCTGCACCAGCAGGAGTAAACGCAAATCGGTGACGTGCTCCAGGAAACGCTGCATCGCACGCCCGCTGGCAAACAGCACCAGCATGCCGGGATATTTTTTGCTCTCGACCTGTTCGCGGAAGTAAGCCGCCATCTCCGCAATATGCTGCTCTTCGTTGTCGATGAGCGGCTCAAACGTCATGCGCGGAATGACCAGCTTGCCCTGCTCACAGTGGTTAAACGGCGAGTCCAGCGCCACAAAGCGGTCGCCCGCTTTTTCCCGCAGGCCGCTCATCTCCTGCAAACGCGAGAAACTGTTCAGGGAACGCAGCGTCGCAGAGGTGACGACCACGTGCGGCACGCTGCGCCAGATCAGCTTTTCCAGCTGATCGGCCACGCGAATGCCCACGCAGTGGAAAAAGAGGTGCACCTGCCCGTCCCGCACTTCGCGGGTGGCCCATTTGGTGACCGGCGCGCCGGACGCCTGTGCCATTGAGGCCAGTCTCCAGAGCTTGCTCTGCGCTTCAAACATCCCCAGCGCGCGGTTCATCTGCAGCAGAATGCGGTGCAGACGCACCACGTCATGCGAGCCGGTTTTTTCGCTCAGATCGTTTAAGAACATCTCCGCCAGCCCGCGCAACTTTTCCAGATGCTTCGCCAGCTGCTGGCAGATCTCCATCACCTCTTCCGGTAGCTCGCCCATCGCAAAGCGATGTTCAGCCTCCAGGGACGCAGGAAGGTAGAGGTTCAGGATGGTGTTCAGGGACGAAATAAGGCTATAGACCTCTTCACAGTGGTCGCTCAGCCGTTCGGGCACCGCCAGCGGCGGCGTGGTTTTCGGGCGGAACTGCTCCATGCAGGTCGCCACCAGTTTGCAGAAGAGATCGAGCTGCAGACGGAACCAGGGGGCGGTAATTTCGGCGCTCATCTCCAGCGCGTCCCGCGCTACGTCGGGCAGGTGGTGTCCTTCGTCAAGCACCAATAGCAGGTTTTTCGGCTCGGGAAGCACCGCTTCGCTCTCCAGCGCGGCCATCACCAGCGCGTGGTTGGCGACCACCACTTCCGCCTCCTGAATCTCACGCCGGGCGACAAAGAACGGGCACTCGCGGTAGTAGTGACAGTTGCGGTTCAGACAGCTGGCTTTGTCGGTGCTGAGCCTGCGCCACAGGTCGTCGCTTATGGCCTGGCTGGTGTGATCCCGCAGGCCGTCCCACTTATAGCCGTCGAGCTCGGTTTTGAGTTTTGCACACTGCTCCTGCTCGGCCTTATTGTTTGGCGTCAGCTCGTCATCCAGAAACGCGAGCAGATCCTGTTGATTCGGCTCGCTGCTGGCAAGCGCCGCCAGGTTACGCGGGCACACGTAACGCCCGCGCCCAAAGGCTGCCGTAAACCGCAGGTCGGGGATGATTTTTCGCAGCAGCGGTAAATCTTTGCTGAAGATCTGATCCTGCAGCGCCACGTTGGCGGTGCTGACCACCAGCGTTTTGTCCTCTTCCCGCGCAATCGCGATGCCGGGAATGAGATACGACAAGGTTTTCCCGACACCGGTCGGGGCTTCAATCGCCAGATGTCGCCCGTCGTCCCCGGCGAGCGTTTTTGCCACGTCAGCAATCATCTGCCGCTGCGGCGCTCGGGGGATAAAATCGGGGATCTGCTGTTGTAGCGCCTTATACCATGCGCCAATTTGCGCCTTCAGCGCAGCGGTTAAAGCCATTGGAAAACCTGAAATACTGTATAAACAGCCACTATTGTGGCACTTTCTCTTCGCTGCCGCAAAAAGAAAAGCCCGGCTTTACGACCGGGCTTCCAGATTACTGCGGGTTAGCAGGCTTGCGTGGGCGGCGTCGGCGCTGCCCTTCTCCTGCCGGTTTCCCTTCGCCACTGCGCCACGGGTTTTCACCGGCCGGTTTGCTGTCGTTGTTACGACGCGGCGGTTTGCCGGATGACTTCGGTGCGCCACCTTCGGCACGACGCGGCTGCTGACCGCGACCGCCGCCGCCCTGACCACGTCCACCGCCGCCCTGACGGCCGTTCTGAATCGGCTCGGCTTTGATCGACGGATCCACTTCGTAACCTGGGGTTTCGATGCGCGGGATCTCTTTCTTCAGCAGGCGTTCGATATCGCGCAGCAGCTTGTGTTCATCCACACAGACCAGCGAGAGTGCTTCACCTGTTGCCGCCGCGCGGCCGGTACGGCCGATACGGTGAACGTAATCTTCCGGGACGTTTGGCAGCTCGTAGTTCACCACGTGCGGCAGCTCTTCGATATCAAGGCCACGGGCAGCGATGTCGGTCGCCACCAGCACGCGGATATCGCCAGATTTGAATTCCGCCAGCGCACGGGTACGCGCGCCCTGGCTCTTGTTACCGTGAATGGCGGCGCTGCGGATGCCGTCTTTATTCAGCTGTTCCGCCAGGTGGTTCGCACCGTGCTTGGTGCGGGTAAAGACCAGCACCTGCTGCCAGTTACCCTGACCGATCATCTGGGAGAGCAGTTCCCGCTTACGCTTTTTATCAACAAAGTGTACGTGCTGCGTTACCTGCTCAGAGGCCGTGTTGCGACGCGCCACTTCCACTTCCAGCGGGTTATGCAGCAGCTTTTCCGCCAGCGCCTTGATCTCGTCGGAGAAAGTCGCGGAGAAAAGCAGATTCTGACGACGCGCAGGCAGCTTAGCCAGCACGCGACGGATATCGTGAATAAAGCCCATGTCGAGCATGCGGTCGGCTTCGTCCAGCACCAGAATTTCAACCTGATCCAGCTTCACCGCATTCTGATGTTCGAGATCCAGCAAACGACCCGGCGTGGCGACTAGCACGTCAACGCCACTACGCAGCTTCATCATCTGCGGGTTGATACTGACACCGCCGAACACCACCAGCGAGCGAATGTTGAGATAGCGGCTATAGTCACGCACGTTCTCACCAATCTGCGCCGCCAGCTCACGGGTTGGGGTAAGGATCAGGGCACGAACCGGACGACGGCCTTTGGCGTGCGGCTGGTTTTTTACCAGCAGCTCTAACAGCGGCAGCGTAAAGCCCGCGGTTTTACCGGTGCCGGTCTGGGCGCTGGCCATCAGGTCACGACCCTGCAGGACGGCGGGGATCGCCTGCTGCTGGATTGGGGTTGGCTCAACGTAGCCCTGCTCTGCGATCGCGCGCAGAATTTCCGGGTTCAGGCCAAGGGAATCAAAAGACATAAAAACTCCGAACCGCCCCGACCATCACAGGTGTAGTTTTCAGGGAGATATAACGAATAGGGGAGGACAAAAACCACAATGTCGCGAAGGGGCGGAGTGTAGCAGCTTTTGTGACGTGGCGCATAAAATATCCCTCAGCATTCCCTCGACGTTAGCGTGAATCAGGCATAATCTTAATCAATCGATTGATTAATTTTTATTGCCGCTATGAATACGACACCCACAACAACCAAAGGTGAACAGGCCAAAAATCAGCTTATCGCCGCCGCGCTGGCGCAGTTTGGTGAGTACGGGCTGCATGCGACCACGCGCGATATTGCCGCGCTGGCCGGGCAGAACATTGCGGCGATTACCTACTATTTTGGCTCAAAAGAGGATTTATATCTTGCCTGCGCCGAGTGGATCGCCGATTTTATCGGCACGCAGTTTCACCCGCACGTTGAGGAAGCCACCGCGCTGCTTAGCCAGCCGTCGCCCGATCGCGCCGCCGTTCGCCAGCTTATTCTCAACGCCTGCCACAATATGATCCGCCTGCTGACGCACGACGATACGCTCAACCTGAGCAAGTTTATCTCCCGGGAGCAGCTCTCCCCGACAGTCGCTTACCAGCGGGTGCACGATCGGGTGATTGAGCCAATGCACTCACACCTGACCCGGCTGATCGCCGCCTATACCGGGCGGGATGCCAGTGATACTGAGACAATTTTGCATACCCACGCCCTGCTGGGTGAAATTCTTGCCTTCCGTCTGGGCAGGGAAACCATCCTGTTACGCACCGGCTGGACACAATTTGATGAGGATAAAGCCGCGCAGATTAGCCAGGTCATCGCCTGTCATCTCGATCTGATCCTGCAAGGCTTAACGCAAAGGAGCCTGAAGTCATGAAAAAACCTGTCGCCATCATTCTGGTGGTTGTTGTTTTGCTTGCCGCGGGAGTCGGTGGATGGCTGTGGTATCAGAGTCATCAGGATAAAGGCCTGACGCTGTACGGTAACGTGGATATTCGCACGGTGAATATGAGCTTCCGCGTGGGCGGACGTCTCGCCTCGCTGAGCGTTGACGAAGGCGATGCCATTAAAACCGGACAGACGCTGGGCATGCTCGATAAAGCGCCCTATGAGAATGCACTGCTGCAGGCCAAAGCAGGCGTGTCCGTCGCTCAGGCGCAGTATGACCTGATGCTGGCAGGCTATCGCGACGAAGAGATCGCCCAGGCAGCCGCCGCCGTTAAGCAGGCGCAAGCCGCCTATGACTACGCGCAGAACTTCTACGCGCGCCAGCAGGGGCTGTGGAAAAGCCGCACCATTTCAGCTAACGATCTGGAAAATGCGCGCTCGTCCCGCGACCAGGCGCAGGCCACGCTGAAGTCCGCGCAGGATAAATTAAGCCAGTACCACACGGGTAACCGCCCGCAGGATATCGCCCAGGCGAAAGCCAGCCTTGAACAGGCGCAGGCGCAACTGGCTCAGGCAGAGCTGGATCTGCACGACACCACCTTAATCGCGCCGTCTGACGGCACGCTGATGACCCGCGCCGTGGAGCCGGGCAGCATGCTCAGCGCCGGCAGCACCGTCTTAACGCTCTCCCTGACCCGCCCGGTCTGGGTACGCGCCTACGTTGATGAGCCGAATCTCGGCCAGATGCAGCCGGGCCGCGAACTGCTGCTCTATACCGACGGTCGCCCGGACAAGCCGTATCACGGCAAAGTGGGCTTTGTCTCCCCTACCGCCGAATTTACGCCGAAAACCGTTGAAACACCGGACCTGCGTACCGACCTGGTGTATCGCCTGCGCATCATCGTGACCGATGCGGACGACGCGCTGCGTCAGGGCATGCCCGTCACCGTAAAAGTGAACAACGGGGAACGACATGAATGACACAGTTATTCAGCTCAACAATCTGGTTAAACGCTTTAAGGGGATGGATAAGCCTGCGGTAGCTCCGCTGAACTGCACCATTCAGAAAGGCTATGTGACCGGGCTGGTCGGCCCGGACGGCGCGGGGAAAACCACGCTGATGCGGATGCTGGCCGGGCTGCTGAAGCCGGATGAAGGAAGTGCCAGCGTGCTCGGCCTTGACCCGATCAAGGATGACGGAGCCCTCCACGCCATGCTCGGCTATATGCCGCAGAAGTTTGGCCTGTATGAAGACCTGACGGTGATGGAAAACCTGAACCTGTACGCCGACCTGCGCAGCGTCACCGGCGAAACGAGACAGAAAACCTTCGCGCGTCTGCTGGAGTTTACCTCCCTCGGCCCGTTCACCGGCCGGCTGGCGGGCAAGCTCTCCGGCGGGATGAAGCAGAAGCTGGGGCTGGCCTGCACGCTGGTCGGCGAGCCAAAGGTGCTGCTGCTGGATGAGCCCGGCGTCGGCGTAGACCCCATTTCCCGCCGCGAGCTGTGGCAGATGGTGCACGAGCTGGCGGGCGACGGCATGCTGATCCTCTGGAGCACCTCCTACCTCGACGAAGCGGAACAGTGCCGGGACGTGCTGCTGATGAACGAAGGTGAACTGCTTTATCAGGGCGAGCCGACGACGCTGACGCAGAGCATGGCCGGGCGCAGCTTCCTGCTGCACAGCCCGCAGGAGTCCAACCGCAAGCTGCTGCAGCGGGTGCTCAAGCTGCCGCAGGTCAGCGACGGGATGATACAGGGCCGCTCGGTACGGCTGATCCTCAAAAAAGAGGCCACCGTCGACGATATTCGCCGCGCGCCTGGCATGCCTGAGATCGAGATAGAAGAGACCGCGCCGCGCTTTGAGGACGCGTTTATCGACCTGCTGGGCGGCGCGGGTACGTCAGAGTCGCCGCTTGCCGCCATTTTGCATACGGTGGAAGGCACGCCGGGCGAAACGGTCATTGAAGCCAAATCCCTCACTAAAAAGTTCGGGGATTTCGCCGCCACCGATAACGTCAATTTTGCGGTAAAACGCGGCGAGATTTTTGGCCTGCTCGGGCCGAACGGTGCGGGAAAATCGACCACCTTTAAGATGATGTGCGGCCTGCTGGTGCCGACGTCCGGCAAGGCGCTGGTGCTGGATATGGACCTGAAGGTCAGCTCCGGCAAGGCGCGCCAGCATCTGGGCTATATGGCGCAGAAATTCTCCCTGTATGGCAACCTGACGGTCGAGCAGAATCTGCGCTTTTTCTCCGGCGTGTATGGGCTTCGCGGGCGCGCGCAGAACGAGAAAATCCGCCGCATGAGCGACGCCTTCGGGTTAACCAACATTGCCTCCCACGCCACCGACGAGCTGCCGCTCGGCTTTAAGCAGCGGCTGGCCCTGGCCTGCTCGCTGATGCACGAGCCGGATATTCTGTTCCTGGATGAACCCACTTCTGGCGTTGATCCCCTCACCCGCCGCGAGTTCTGGTTACATATCAACAGCATGGTGGAAAAAGGCGTGACCGTCATGGTGACCACCCACTTCATGGATGAGGCAGAGTACTGCGACCGCATCGGGCTGGTGTATCGCGGCAAGCTGATTGCCCACGGTACCCCGGACGACCTGAAAAACCAGGCCGCCGACGATGAGGTCCCGGACCCGACCATGGAGCAGGCGTTTATCACCCTCATCCACGACTGGGATAAGGAGAATGCCCATGCGCAGTAATGCCCTTTCCTGGCGCAGGGTGCGCGCGTTATGCATTAAAGAGACGCGGCAGATTGTGCGTGACCCCAGCAGCTGGCTGATTGCGGTAGTGATCCCCCTGCTGCTGCTGTTTATCTTTGGCTACGGCATTAATCTGGACTCCAGCAAGCTCCGGGTCGGGATTTTGCTGGAGCAGCAGAGCGAAGAGGCGCTGGACTTCACTCACGCCATGACCGGATCGCCCTACATTGACGCCACCATCAGCGACAACCGGCAGGAATTGATCCAGAAAATGCAGGCCGGGAAAATTCGCGGTCTGATCGTCATTCCGGTTGATTTCGCCGCCAACATGGCGCGGGCGAATACCGATGCACCGATCCAGGTGATTACCGACGGCAGCGAGCCGAACACCGCCAACTTCGTGCAGGGCTACGCGGAGGGGATCTGGCAGCTCTGGCAGATGCAGCGCGCGGAAGACCGGGGCGAGACGTTTGAACCGCTCATCGACGTGCAGACGCGCTACTGGTTTAACCCCGCCGCCATCAGCCAGCACTTTATTATTCCGGGCGCGGTGACGATTATCATGACGGTGATCGGCGCGATTCTGACCTCGCTGGTGATCGCCCGCGAGTGGGAGCGCGGCACCATGGAGGCGCTGCTCTCTACCGAAGTGACACGCGTCGAGCTGCTGCTGTGCAAGCTCATCCCCTACTATTTCCTCGGCATGCTGGCGATGCTGCTCTGTATGCTTGTCGCAGTCTTTATCCTCGGCGTGCCGTATCGCGGCTCGCTGATCGTGCTGTTCTTTATCACCAGCCTGTTTTTACTCAGCACGCTGGGGATGGGGCTGCTCATCTCCACCATCACCCGCAACCAGTTCAACGCCGCGCAGGTGGCCCTCAACGCCGCGTTCCTGCCGTCAATTATGCTGTCCGGGTTTATCTTCCAGATAGACAGTATGCCTGCGGTGATCCGCGCCGTGACCTATGTTATTCCGGCTCGCTACTTTGTGAGCACGCTGCAAAGCCTGTTCCTGGCGGGGAATATTCCGGTGGTACTGATCATCAACACGCTGTTTTTAATGGCGTCAGCGGCGATGTTTATCGGGTTGACGTGGATGAAAACGAAAAGAAGATTAGATTAGCCAACGGATTTTGTAGGTCGGGTAAGCGCAAGCGCCACCCGACAGGAGGACGATGCAATGTTTCACCGTTTATGGACGTTAATACGCAAAGAGCTGCAATCCCTGCTGCGCGAGCCGCAAACCCGCGCCATTCTGGTCTTGCCGGTGCTGATCCAGGTTTTACTGTTCCCGTTTGCTGCCACCCTTGAGGTGACCAACGCCACCATTGCCATTTATAACGAAGACAACGGCAAACACGCCGTCGAGCTGACGCAGCGTTTTGCCCGTGCGAAAGCCTTTACCCACATCCTGCTGCTGAAAAGCCCGCAAGAGATCCAGCCCACTATCGACACGCAAAAAGCGCTGCTGCTGGTGCGATTCCCGGCGGATTTCTCCCGCAATCTGGATACCTTCCAGACCGCACCGATGCAGCTGATCCTCGACGGGCGCAACTCCAACAGCGCCCAGATAGCGGCCAACTATCTGCAGCAGGTGGTGAAGGATTACCAGCAGGAGCTGATGGAGGGCAAACCGAAGCCCAACAACAGCGAGCTGGTGGTGCGTAACTGGTACAACCCAAATCTGGACTACAAGTGGTTCGTGGTGCCGTCGCTGATCGCCATGATCACCACCATCGGGGTGATGATCGTCACCTCCCTGTCCGTCGCCCGCGAACGTGAACAAGGCACGCTGGATCAGCTGCTGGTCTCCCCGCTCGCCACCTGGCAAATTTTCGTCGGCAAAGCGGTCCCGGCGCTGATCGTCGCGACGTTCCAGGCCACCATCGTGCTGGGGGTGGGGATTTGGGCCTATCAGATCCCGTTTGCCGGTTCGCTGGCGCTGTTTTACTTCACGATAGTCATTTACGGGCTGTCGCTGGTGGGGTTTGGACTGCTGATTTCGGCGCTCTGCTCGACGCAGCAGCAGGCATTTATCGGGGTATTCGTCTTTATGATGCCCGCGATTTTGCTCTCGGGTTATGTTTCTCCCGTCGAGAACATGCCGGTGTGGCTACAGGATCTGACGTGGGTAAATCCGATTCGGCACTTTACGGATATCACCAAGCAAATCTATCTGAAGGATGCGAGTCTGGATATTGTGTGGGGAAGTTTGTGGCCGCTACTGGCGATCGCGGCCACGACGGGCTCAGTGGCGTACGCGATGTTTAGACGCAACATTGCGTAGCTTTTTCTCTTTGGTCAGCAACGAGACGACCGCAGGCCCTGCGAGGATAGCCATACCCGCGAGGGCCAGCAGCAGGTTGTTTTGCAGCACGCGCGACAGCAGCCACAGAACGATCATCGCCGCACCAAAATACCAGGTGGTGGTGAGCTCTTCGAGCACATCACCCACCTCGCGCCAGCGCGCTTCATGGTGGCGCTGTAAGAACAGCATCGACAGCACGGTGACGCCATAAAGGACGCATAGCCCCAGGCCAACACGCACCAGCGTGCCGCTCATCCAGCCCATCACCAGTACGGCCACGACCAGTAAATGCAACATTATCTGCCAGCAACTCAGGCCAGTTGCGACACGAACACGTTGTTGCCACTTCATGGCTTCTCTCCTGAAGGATTTTTCTCTGCTTAATCAGACTACCGCACTTTACGGAAAATTCCGTAACGCCGCATCTTTTTGTGACGCCGACTACACTTTATTTTCATTGGGATAGTCACTCAGGAAGGAGCTTATGACTCAAAAAATGCAGCATTTCTCGCTTAAAGTGCTGACGATAAACATTCATAAGGGCTTCACAGCATTTAACCGTCGCTTCATTTTACCGGAGCTGCGCGACGCGGTACGCACCGTCAGCGCGGACATTGTCTGCCTGCAGGAGGTGATGGGCGCACACGAGGTGCATCCGCTTCACTTTGAGAACTGGCCCGACACGCCGCACTATGAATTTCTGGCCGATACCATGTGGAGTGATTACGCCTACGGCCGCAACGCGGTCTACCCGGAAGGGCATCACGGAAACGCGGTGCTGTCCCGTTACCCCATTGAACATTACGAAAACCGCGACGTTTCCGTCGGGGAAAGCGAAAAACGCGGCCTGCTTTACTGCCGCATTACCCCGCCCGACCTTGAGCGACCTGTCCATGTCGGCTGTGTTCATCTGGGCCTTCGCGAAGCCCATCGTCAGGCGCAGCTGAAAATGCTGGCCGAATGGGCCAACGCGCTTCCCGAAGGTGAACCGGTGGTGGTGGCGGGCGATTTCAACGACTGGCGACAGCGGGCAAACCATCCGCTGAAAGTGGATGCCGGGCTGGAGGAGATTTTTACTCGCGCCAACGGCAGGCCTGCGCGCACCTTCCCGGTCCGTTTCCCGCTGCTTCGACTTGACCGCATCTACGTGAAAAATGCCCACGCCAGCAGCCCGACAGCCCTGGCGCTTCTTAACTGGCGACATCTTTCCGACCATGCCCCGCTCAGCGCGGAGATCCACCTATGAAATGTTCCTGGCAGGAAGGCAACCGGATCACGCTGCTGGTCAATGGGGACGAGTATTACCCGGCGGTGTTTAAGGCGATTGATAACGCACAGCAGAAGGTGATCCTCGAAACCTTTATCTGGTTCGAAGATAACGTCGGCAAACAGTTGCACAGCGTACTGCTGCGCGCCGCACAGCGCGGCGTCAAAATTGAAGTGCTGCTGGATGGCTATGGCTCGCCGGATCTCAGCGATGCATTCGTCAATGAGTTGACCTCTGCGGGCGTGGTGTTCCGCTACTACGATCCCGGCCCTCGCCTGTTCGGCATGCGTACCAATCTTTTCCGCCGGATGCACCGCAAAATTGTGGTGGTGGATGAGACGGTAGCGTTTGTCGGCGGCATTAACTACTCCGCTGAGCATATGTCCGACTACGGCCCGGAAGCGAAGCAGGACTACGCCATTCGCATTGAAGGCCCGGTGGTGCAGGACATCTTACTGTTTGAGCTGGAGAACCTGCCGGGTAAAGAGGCCGTTCGCCGCTGGTGGAGACGCCGCCATCGTCCGGAAGAGAACCGTAAGCCCGGCGAAGCACAGGCCCTTTTCGTCTGGCGGGATAACGGCGAGCACCGGGACGACATTGAACGTCATTATCTCAAGATGCTCGCCAACGCGAAGCGCGAAGTGATTATTGCTAACGCCTACTTTTTCCCGGGCTATCGTCTGCTGCATGCCATGCGCAATGCGGCCCGGCGCGGGGTACGCGTGAAGCTGATTGTGCAGGGCGAGCCGGATATGCCGATAGTCAAAGTCGGCGCGCGGCTACTGTATAACTATCTGGTGAAGGGCGGCGTACAGATCTACGAATATCGCCGCCGACCGCTGCACGGCAAAGTGGCGCTGATGGACGATCACTGGGCAACCGTAGGCTCCAGTAACCTCGATCCGCTGAGCTTATCGCTCAATCTTGAAGCTAACCTGATCGTTCACGATCGCCAGTTTAACCAGACCCTGCGGGATAACCTGCAGGCGTTAATCGTTAACGACAGCGTGCGCGTGGACGAATCCATGGTTCCCAAACGTACCTGGTGGAACCTGGGCATCAGCGTGGTGGTGTTCCACTTTCTGCGCCATTTCCCGGCCATGGTCGGCTGGCTGCCGGCGCATACGCCTAAGCTTGCGCAGGTGGACCCGCCGGTACAACCCGAAATGGAAACCCAGGACCGTATTGAAGCGGAAGATGGAGGCAAACCCTGATGGCGAAATCGCATCCACGCTGGCGGCTGGCAAAAAAGATCCTGACCTGGCTGTTTTTTATTGCGGTCGCGGTTCTGCTGGTGGTCTACGCACAGAAAGTTGACTGGGAAGAGGTGTGGAAAGTCATCCGCAACTATAACCGGATGGTGCTGCTGGGCGCTGTGGGGCTGGTTATTGTCAGCTACCTGATGTACGGCTGCTATGACCTGCTGGGCCGTGCTTACTGCGGCCACAAGCTGGCCAAACGTCAGGTAATGCTGGTGTCGTTTATCTGCTACGCCTTTAACCTGACGCTAAGCACCTGGGTTGGCGGCATTGGCATGCGCTATCGCCTTTATTCACGGCTCGGCCTGCCGGGCGGGACCATCACGCGTATTTTCTCGTTAAGCATCACCACCAACTGGCTGGGCTATATTCTGCTCGGCGGGGTGATCTTCACCATCGGCGTAGTGCAACTGCCCGCGCACTGGTATATCGATGAGGCCACGCTGCGCATTCTGGGTATTGTGCTGCTGCTGATTATCGCCGTTTATCTGTGGGCCTGCGCGTTTGCCAGACGCCGTCATATGACCATTAAAGGGCAAAAACTGGTGCTGCCCTCGTGGAAGTTTGCGGTGCTGCAGATGGCCGTTTCCAGCGCCAACTGGATGGCGATGGGGGCCATTATCTGGCTGCTGATTGGCGAGGACGTAAATTACTTCTTCGTGCTGGGCGTGCTGCTGGTGAGCAGTATTGCGGGCGTAATTGTGCATATTCCGGCGGGGATCGGCGTGCTGGAGGCGGTATTTATTGCCCTGCTGGCCGGGGAGCATGTCTCTCAGGGAACGATTATCGCGGCCCTGCTGGCGTACCGCATGCTGTATTACTTCCTGCCGCTGGCGCTGGCAACGGTCTGTTATCTGGTGCTGGAGAGCCGGGCGAAGAAGCTGCGGGCGAAGAATGAGAGGATGTTAGCGAAGTGAACAAGTCGGGTGGCGGCTTCGCCTTACCCGACCTACGGTTCGCGTTTCGTAGGCCGGGTAAGGCGAAGCCGCCACCCGGCAAAGCAACCTTAACGACGGTTGCCGAAAATCCGCAGCAGCATCAGGAACAGGTTGATGAAGTCCAGATACAGCGTCAGCGCGCCCAGGATCGCGTATTTGCGCAGGTTCGAACTGTCGCGTACGTCAATCTGCTCGCCGATGTTTTTCAGCTTCTGGGTGTCATACGCCGTCAATCCAACGAAGATCACCACCCCAATGTAGGTCACGGCCCACATCAGCGCATCGCTCTTCAGCCACAGGTTCACCAGCGACGCCAGCACAATCCCAATCAGCCCCATAAACAGCATGCTGCCTAAACCGCTCAGATCACGTTTGGTGGTGTAACCGTAGAGGCTCATCGCACCGAACATCCCACCGGTCACCACGAAGGTACTGGCGATAGAAGAGTAGGTGTAAACAATGAAAATACTGGAAAGCGTCAGCCCCGTTAGCGCCGAATAGAGCATAAACAACGTGGTCGCCATTCCGGCACTCAGCTTTTGCACCAGACCCGAAAGCACAAACACCAGCGCCAGCTGCGCGATTATCAGCCCAAAGAAGGTGATTTTGCTGGAGAAGATAAACATCATCAGTTCAGGCGTGTTCGCCGCATACCACGCGATAAACGCGGTAAGCAGCAGGCCAACCGTCATCCAGCCGTACACCTGAGCCATATACGTCTGCAGGCCACTACGGGTCTGCTGTACTATTGAATCGGAACGCGGAAATCGGTCCATGATTCACTCCTGATTAAGTTTAAGTAGACACACACGTTAAGATTAACACATCCACGTAAACCGACTACCAACGGCTGGCGGCTTGTTTATCGCTGTCGCGAGATTCCACCCAACGGTCACCTTCCGGCGTGGCTTCGCGCTTCCAGAACGGCGCTTTGGTTTTGAGGTAATCCATAATGAACTCCCCTGCCGCAAACGCGCTGCTGCGGTGTGCACTGGTTACCCCGACGAAGACAATCTCTTCGCCTGGCCACATCTCGCCGATACGGTGAATCACCGTGATGCGGCCAAGCGGCCAGCGGCCTCGCGCCTCGTCGACAATCTCCGCCAGCGATTTCTCGGTCATCCCCGGATAATGCTCCAGCGTCAGCGCCTTCACGCTGTCACCGAGGTTGTGGTTGCGCACCTTGCCGGTGAAGGTGACAACCGCGCCGTCTTCATCGCGTTCCGCCAGCCAGCTATATTCGGTCCCCACGTTAAAACGCTCAGGACTCACCAGAATTCGGGTTTCAGCCATCTTAGCCCCCTGTCACCGGCGGGAAGAAAGCCACTTCATCCCCTTCAGCCAGCGGGTGGGTGAATTCCACCAGCGTCTGGTTAACGGCGGCCAGCAGTTTGCCTTCGTCGAGCGCCAGCGCCCAGCGCTCGCTTTGTGCCGCCAGATGCGCGCGCAGGGCAGCGACGTTTTCGAAAGACGCATCCAGCGTCAGGCTGTCGGTATTCACCAGCTCGCGGACCTGGGCAAAAAAGAGCACCTTAATCATGGCTGTCCACCTTAAAATCACCGGATTTGCCGCCGCTTTTTGCCAGCAGGCGAACCGGGCCAATGACCATATCTTTCTGCACCGCTTTGCACATGTCGTAGATGGTCAGCGCGGCGACAGAGGCCGCCGTCAGCGCTTCCATCTCCACGCCGGTTTTGCCGGTTAAGCGGCAGAGTGACTCAATGCGTACACGGCTCTGCTCCGGCTGCGCCTGCAGGTTCACTTCCACCTTGCTCAGCATCAGCGGATGGCACAGCGGAATTAAGTCCCAGGTGCGCTTGGCGGCCTGGATACCGGCGATGCGTGCGGTCGCAAAGACATCACCCTTGTGGTGGCTGCCGTCGATAATCATCGCCAGCGTCTCCGGCAGCATAGTGACGAACGCTTCCGCGCGCGCCTCACGCACCGTTTCCGCTTTGGCGGAGACATCCACCATATGCGCTTCGCCAGCGGCGTTAATGTGGGTCAGTTGTGACATAGCTTATTTCTTTAAATGGGGATGGAAATTACACGGACGGGTACGGGCATCCAGCTGCGGGGCGATGATGTTTTCCCACGCGGTGCGGCAGGCTTTGGTCGAACCTGGCATGGCGAAAATCAGCGTGCTGTTCGCCATGCCCGCTACGGCGCGCGACTGGAGCGTAGAGGTACCAATCTCTTCAAAGGAGAGCATGCGGAACACTTCGCCGAAGCCTTCCACTTCGCGGTCGAACAGCGGGATAAGCGCTTCGGGGGCCTGATCGCCTGCGGTAAAGCCGGTGCCGCCAGTAATCAACACCACCTGCACGTCATCGCTGGCGATCCACTGAGAGACCTGAGCGCGAATGGCGTAGCGGTTCTCCTTCACGATCGCTTTATCGACGATGTTATGCCCCGCGTCATGGGCCGCCTCGCGCAGCCAGTGGCCGGAGGTATCATCCTCTTCGCCACGGCGGTCGGAAACGGTAAGGATAGCAATGCGTGTCGGGATAAATTCTGCACTTACCTGACTCATCTTCTGATTCCTTCTTAAGCCTGATTACCCGCCGATGTAAGACAGGTTCTGAGTAATGCCGGTATTGCCCTGATGCAGGAAGTGGGTCTGTTTTTTATGCGTCAGCGCTTCAGAAATGCGCGCTTCAAGCGCGTCCTGCTGCGCATCGTCTTCCAGCAGATCGCGAAGGTCTACGCCGCCGTCGCCGAACAGGCAAAGATGGAGCTTGCCAACGGAGGAGACGCGCAGGCGGTTGCAGCTGGCGCAGAAGTCTTTCTCATAAGGCATGATAAGCCCTATCTCCCCTTCGTAATCCGGGTGACAGAAGACCTGCGCCGGGCCGTCGCTGCGCTGGCGGATCTGGTGGATCCAGCCGCGTTTCAGCAGATCCTCGCGCAGTACCATGCCGGAGATGTGATGGCGACGAAACAGCTCGCTGCCCTCGCCGGTTTCCATCAGCTCAATAAAACGCAGTTGAATGGGACGTGATTTGATCCACGCCAGGAAGGTGTCCAGCTGATGGTGGTTTACATCACGCATCAGTACCGTGTTGACTTTGACTTTTTCGAAGCCCGCCGTGAACGCGGCGTCGATGCCGTCCATGACCTGCTGGAATTTATCCTGGCCGGTAATGGCGTGGAACTGACGAGCGTCCAGGCTATCGACGCTGACGTTGATCGCCGTCAGCCCGGCATCGCGCCAGTTCGCCACGTCACGCGCCATGCGGTAACCGTTGGTGGTCACGGCAATCTGGCGGATACGTTCGTTTTCACGCACGGCGGCAATGATATCGGGAAAATCACGGCGCAGAGAGGGTTCGCCGCCGGTCAGACGCACTTTTTCGGTGCCGAGCTCAGAGAAGGCGCGCGTGACGCGGCGCACTTCATCCACGGAGAGAAAGCCGTTATTGGTGACGCTGCCCGGTTTGTAGCCATCGGGCAGGCAGTAGGTGCAACGGAAGTTGCACACATCGGTAATCGACAGACGTAAGTAATAAAACTTACGCGCGAAAGCATCAGTAAGTTGTGAAGCCATGTACACCTTTCCAGATACGGGAGGCACAGTCATTTCTTTCTGTACCCTGGTGGCAAATTCGCCACGGCCAGAGCGCCATATCTTTCGACACAGGCACAAGGGCTAGAGTGTATGTTTTCAATTTTGAAAACGTGGTTATGGCGATAGTAGCGCGGAAATTCTGACTGCGCCATTATCGCTTTACGCTATATAATTATCTATATAACGAATCGTTCCTGCATTTTCGCTACAGAATACCTAAAAACCGCATTTTCACATTGATATACGTCATTTTGCATCGGGTGAGGCATCGTCTTTTAGGGGTAGTTAGGTTACTGTTACGCGATCGAACGTGATAAGGAATACGTATGCGCAATCGCACTTTTGCGGATCTTGACCGAGTGGTCGCTCTTGGCGGAGGACACGGCTTAGGCCGGGTTATGTCCTCTTTGTCGTCACTCGGCTCAAGGCTGACAGGGATAGTGACCACCACCGACAACGGCGGCTCAACCGGGCGCATTCGTCGTGCCGAAGGCGGTATTGCCTGGGGAGATATGCGCAACTGCCTGAACCAGTTAATTACCGAGCCAAGCGTCGCGTCGGCGATGTTTGAGTACCGTTTTGGCGGTAATGGCGAACTTTCCGGGCATAACCTCGGAAATCTGATGTTAAAGGCGCTTGATCACCTGAGCGTACGGCCTCTGGAAGCCATCAACTTAATCCGTAATCTGCTCAAAGTGGACGCATTCCTGATCCCCATGTCTGAACAACCGGTTGACTTGATGGCAATCGACGCCGAAGGGCATGAAGTTTACGGTGAGGTGAATATTGACCAGCTCATCCTGCCGCCAACGGAGTTAATGACCTATCCGAGCGTACCCGCCACGCGAGAAGCGGTGGAGGCAATCGGGGAAGCGGATCTTATCCTGATCGGTCCGGGCAGTTTTTATACCAGCCTGATGCCAATTCTGCTGGTGAAAGAGCTGGCGCAGGCGTTGCGCCGCACCCCTGCCCCGATGGTTTACATCGGTAACCTTGGACGTGAACTGAGCCCGGCGGCAGCAAGCCTGTCGCTGGCAGACAAACTGGAATTAATGGAGCAGTACGTCGGTAAAAAAATTATCGACGGTGTCGTGGTCGGGCCGAAAGTGGATGTGTCGGGTATTGGCGACCGCGTGGTGGTGCAGGAGCCGCTGGAAGCGAGTGATATTAAATATCGCCATGACCGTCACCTTCTACGCGAGGCGCTGGAGAAGGCGATTCAGGCGCTGGGCTAGGTTCGTTTTGTGCGGCCTGATGCCCTCACCCCGGCCCTCTCCCACAGGGAGAGGGAGAAAACATCGCTTTACTCACGATGCCGCGATGAAAAGATCCCGCAACTGATGTAACTGGTCGCGGATCTGCGCCGCCTCTTCGAACTCCAGGTTCTGCGCGTGCTGCATCATCTGCCCTTCCAGCTCGTGGATTTTCTGCTGCAGCGCTTTCGGCGTCAGCACGACGGTATCTTCTTCCACCACTGAACGCGCCTTGCCGCGACCTTTCGCTTTGGTTTTGGCAATGTTCTGACCCAGCGCCAGAATATCCACCACCTTCTTGTTCAGCCCCTGCGGGGTAATGCCGTGCTCTTCGTTGTAACGATGCTGTTTCTCGCGGCGACGCTCCGTTTCACCAATCGCTTTCGCCATCGACGGGGTAATTTTGTCACCGTACAGAATCGCTTTACCGTTGACGTTACGCGCCGCACGGCCAATGGTCTGAATTAACGAACGCTCGGAACGCAGGAAGCCCTCTTTGTCCGCATCCAGAATCGCCACCAGCGAGACTTCCGGCATATCCAGACCTTCTCGCAACAGGTTGATCCCCACCAGCACGTCAAACTCGCCCAGACGCAGGTCGCGAATAATCTCCATGCGCTCTACGGTATCGATATCCGAGTGCAGATAGCGCACCTTCTCGCCGTGCTCTTCGAGATACTCGGTCAGGTCTTCCGCCATACGCTTGGTGAGCGTGGTCACCAGCACACGCTCGTTGATGGCTGAACGGGCGCGGATCTCAGAGAGCAGATCGTCAACCTGAGTGGCCACCGGACGAACTTCAATAATTGGGTCGAGCAACCCGGTTGGACGCACAACCTGATCAACAACGTCTTCACCGGATTTCTCCAGCTCGTAGTTGCCCGGCGTGGCCGAGACGTAAATGGTTTGCGGCGCTAACGCCTCAAACTCTTCAAACTTCATCGGACGGTTATCCAGCGCTGACGGCAGTCGGAAGCCGTACTCCACCAGCGTCTCTTTACGCGCCCGGTCACCGCGGTACATCCCGCCGATCTGCGGGATCGTGACGTGGGATTCGTCGATCACCAGCAAACCGTCTGCCGGAAGGTAATCAAACAGCGTCGGCGGCGGCTCGCCCGGCCCGCGCCCGGAGAGGAAGCGCGAGTAGTTTTCAATGCCGGAGCAGTAGCCCAGCTCGTTCATCATCTCAAGGTCGAACTGGGTGCGCTGGCTCAGGCGCTGCTCTTCCAGCAGCTTATTGTTAGCCAGAAGCACCTTACGGCGCTCGGCCAGTTCAACTTTGATCTCTTCCATCGCCTGCACGATACGCTCGCGCGGCGTCACGTAGTGCGTTTTCGGGTAGATGGTGAAACGCTGGATAACCGACTCAACGTGTCCGGTCAGCGGGTCAAAGAGCGACAGGCGTTCAACCTCTTCGTCAAACAGCTCGACGCGCAGCGCCATATCGTCCGATTCCGCCGGGAAGATGTCGATCACCTCACCACGTACGCGGAAGGTGCCACGCTGGAACGCCTGATCGTTACGGGCATACTGCAGCTCTGCCAGACGACGGACGATGGCGCGCTGGTCGATGATCATCCCCTGCGTCAGGTGCAGCATCATCTTGAGATACAGATCCGGATCGCCCAGACCGTAGATCGCGGAAACGGACGCGACGACGATCACATCGCGACGCTCCAGAAGCGCCTTAGTGGCCGACAGTCGCATCTGCTCAATGTGTTCGTTCACTGAGGCATCTTTCTCGATGAAGGTGTCAGAGCTCGGTACATACGCTTCAGGCTGGTAGTAATCGTAGTAGGAGACGAAATACTCCACCGCATTTTCCGGGAAGAACTCTTTCATCTCGCCATAAAGCTGCGCGGCCAGGGTTTTATTGGGTGCCAGCACCATCGTTGGGCGCTGGAGATCCGCAATCACGTTGGCGATGGTGAACGTTTTACCCGAGCCGGTTACCCCCAGCAGCGTCTGGTGCGCCAGCCCATCTTCCAGCCCCTCTTCCAGACGACGGATCGCCTCAGGCTGATCGCCAGATGGACGGAAAGCAGAATTCAATTTGAACGGTTTACTCATGGGCGACAACCTGATGACGTTATAAGCGGCAGGTGAGTAATTTTACTCGTTGTTGTCAGGAATGCCAGTAAAAAACACTGGATGAAAAACCAGTGGCATGTCAGGATATTTAGCATAGCGCCGGAATGATGAGTGAGATAACGGCCAAAATTTGAGCTGTGACAATATAAAACACCAGTCAGGTCAGGTTATCCCCAGAACTTTTTCTTTTTTAACATTTGTCAAGCCAGGTAATGATAGTTTTGTGGCAACGGGTGACACTTTCATGACGGGAATTGCT
Organism: Enterobacter asburiae; assembly: GCF_008080435.1. Lineage (GTDB taxonomy): Bacteria > Pseudomonadota > Gammaproteobacteria > Enterobacterales > Enterobacteriaceae > Enterobacter > Enterobacter asburiae_C. The sequence continues at coordinate 373,567 of NZ_VRKN01000003.1, forward strand.
TTTATCTAAGCAATTAAATAATAAACGATATTTTCTAAAGCCGCGTTTCGCGTCAATTTGGGCGTAAGCCGCGTCTTCTCTCGCTTATCGCGTGTTTTCTAACTCTAATGCACATGGTTATCCACAGGAATAGTGGATAACTGCTTCCAGCCCATGCAGACTGGCGCTCGGCAAATTCCCGGATTTTCCCACGAAACGGCAGTAAAAAATTTTTATAGCTATTTTTTGATGATTAACAGTTGCGTCATTCATAACCAACCGATGGGATCTTGCTCACATTTTCATCATTTCGGGTTCTGCACCACAACTCAACACCACCGGCACCGTCGATGTGCAATCCCGTTTTTTATAAGCCCCTCTCCGGTGACTTATTCCTAAAAAAGCCGTTTTTTTAAACACTTTTCGGTTTCTGGCAGGGGTTTTGCAGATTCAAACTCGAGCCTCACCTACACACATTTTTAAGGAGAGAAAGATGTTGAGTCTGCGTGCTGTGAATCAGTTTTACGGAAGCCAACATACGCTATGGAACGTGAATTTGGATTTTCCGCAAGGGATGTGTACAGGCGTCGTTGGCCTGCCGGGGATGGGAAAAACCACCCTCATGAATTGCATCGCCGGGAGAGTGCCCGTCGAAAGCGGCAGCATCATCTGGCATGAGGCGGGGGCGCCGCCGCGCGATTTGCTTAACCTGCCGCCAGAACAGCGTTCAGGACCGGGGATAGGTTATGTCCCGCAGGACAGGCGGATCTTCTCCCAGTTAACGATTGAGGAGAATCTGCATATCGCCATGCGGGCAATGGGGAAACCCAACCCGGAAGCGAAAAGTGACGTTTACGACCTGTTTCCGGCGCTCTACGCATTGCGACAGACCCGCGCCAACACGCTCTCTCCGGACGACCAGTATCAGCTGGCGCTGGCTAATGCGCTGGTGAACCGTCCGCACCTGCTAATCCTTGATGAGCCCCTGCACGGCGCAGGACACAGCGTTGCCCAGAAGCTGGGACAGCTGCTGGCGCGCTTAAACCGGGAGTTAGGTATGACGGTGCTGTTAGCGGAGCAGCAGCTGTCGTTTATCCGCCGGGTTGCGGACCGGTTCTGTATGCTCTACCGCGGGCGTAACGTGGCACAGGGCCACGTTAACGAACTGGATGACGAGCTTATCGCTCACTGGATGTCGCGGGAAGCAAGACGCTGAGATCGAGATAACGCCCGGTTTCGGCATTTTCCGCGCCGTCAGCAAGCCAGGGAATTTCCCCGAGGCACGGGGCGGGAAGTACACGCCTGAGCGTCGTCAGATACTCCTGGTGTCGTTTACCCGGCGCAACCACGTCGTTGGCTATCCAGCCCGCCAGACGCAGCCTGGCCTGCTGTACGGCCTGCGCGGTCAACATGGCGTGATTGATGCAGCCCAGCTTGACGCCGACGACCAGAATGACCGGAAGCTGCTCGGCCTGCACCCAGTCAGCAAACGTCTGCGTGTCCGAAAGCGGCGTAAACCAGCCCCCAGCCCCTTCCACCAGCACCCAGTCGGCCTGGCTTTCCAGCGTCCGTAACCCGGCAGACAGCACGGCGAAATCAATCGGACGACCTTCGTCAGCGCTGATAATGTGCGGCGAGGTCGGCTCGGCAAAGGTATACGGATTTACCGCTGAATAGGCGAGCTCACGCGTGCTGTTCCGCTGGAGCGCCAGCGCGTCGGAGTTGCGTAACCCTTCCGCCGTCATCTCGCTGCCGGAAGCAACAGGCTTATACCCGGCGGTGTTTTTTCCGAGCAGCCTTGCCGCCTGCAGCAGTGCCGAGCTGGCAACCGTTTTGCCCACTTCCGTATCCGTTCCGGTGACAAAATAACGTTCAGTCACGTTCGATAATCCCATGAAAAAGTTGATAAGAGAGCGGGAAATGCCCCCGTTGCTGCGGCCAGGCCAGCTCCAGACGCTGCAGCTGTCCCCGGGTCAGCGGTTTTTTCTCCCGCCCGGCATGCAAATGCGTGGCGCCGATGCCCTTCAGCGAGCGCATGGCGCTGAACGCATCGCTAAAATTGAGGGTGATGGTCTGCACCGTGCTGCGGTAGCGCCAGCCTGCCAGCGCCAGCGTAACCTGCTCATGCGATAAAAAGCGGTTAGCGTGCGGTTGCTCATCCACCGCTTTCCACGCCTGATTCAGCTCCGGCAGCGAACTTTCCAGCAAGGTGGTAAAGGCCACCTTCCCGCCCGGTCGCGCCACGCGATAAAGCTCGCTTAAGGCCTGTGGCAGACTGCTGCACCACTGAACCGCCAGATGACTCCAGACCAGATCGAACTGCGCATCCGCCAGCGGGATCGCCTCGATATCGGCCAGCAGATAGTGGTCCGCTGCCTGCCTCTGACGCGCCTCGTCGAGCATCTGGTCTGAGAGGTCGATAGCCGTGACCTGGCTTCCCGTTCCGCGCCAGTAGCGGCTGTTGCTGCCGGGACCACAGCCCGCGTCCAGCACCTGCGGAAAACGGTTCTCGCCAAGCGCGGCCAGAAGCCCCTCCGCGCTCTGACGCTGCAGTTCATCGTGCTGCGAATAGCTCTGCGCGGCCCGACCAAATGCCGCCGCAACGGCCTGCTTATTCACCGGCATCATGGAGCGCCTCCAATAACGTCCGGATATCCTGTGCGTCATGCGCCGCCGTCAGGGTTAAACGCAGCCGTGCGGTGCCCGGCGGAACGGTTGGCGGGCGGATGGCGGTCACCCACATGCCGCGCTCGCGTAGCGCCTGCGCCAGTGCCAGCGCGCGGCTGTTTTCGCCGACAATCACTGGCTGGATAGCGCTCTGCGAATCGGGACTGTGGAAAGGCAGCGCCGCTAACCCCTGGCGGAAGCGGGAGATATGCTCTGCCAGCCGCTGACGACGTTCATCCCCTTCTGCACTGCGTATCACCGCCAGCGACGCAGACAGCGCCACGGCCTGCGCCGGGGGCATGCTGGTGCTGTAAATCAGGTGTCGGGCAAACTGCAGCAGATAATCGGCGACAGACTCGCTGCACAGCACGGCGGCACCGCTGACGCCAAAGCCCTTGCCAAAGGTGACAATCAGCAGTTCCGGCTTCACGTTTTGCTGGTAAGCGCTACCGCGCCCTTCGTTACCCATTACGCCAATGCCGTGGGCATCGTCGACCAGCAGCCAGGCGTTTTGCCGTTTTGCGGCCTCGTGCAGTGCGGCAAGCGGCGCGCTGTCGCCGTCCATGCTGAACACCCCTTCCGTGATCGCCAGCTGTTGTCCGCCGCAGGGTTTATCCAGCAGCGCAGCAAGCTGCCCCGCATCGTTATGGGCAAAGCGGCGCAGCTGCGCCGGGCTTAAATTTGCCGCCTCCAGCAGCGAGGCGTGGCTCAGGCGGTCAGCGACAATGCGGTCCTCTTTTCCCATCAGCGCGGTAATGACCGCCTGATTCGCGGCAAAGCCGGAAATAAAGAGCAGCGCGCGCGGATAGCCGAGCCAGTCGGCAAGCGCCTCTTCCAGTGCCTGATGCGCCGTGGTGTATCCGCTGACGTGTCCCGAGCCGCCGCTGCCCACGCCAAACCGCTCCGCACCCTGCTGCCAGGCGCGGATGATGGCCGGATGCTGGCTCAGTCCGAGATAATCGTTGCTGGAGAAATTACAAAACTGCCGCCCGTCGCGGGTAAGAAAACGGCCCGCGCCGTTTTCCACCACCCTGCGAACGCGAAGCGCCTCTGCTGCCCGGCGTTCGTCCAGCGCGGTATTAATTCGTGCCTGCCAGGTCATACGGCTGCCGCGTTGTAGAACTGGTCGGTGTCGGCGTTGAAAATCTGCTGCTCCAGTTGCTGCTGTTGCTCGTTATCACCCGTCAGCACTTCGGTCTGATGCGGGTTCAGCCCCAGCTTGCGGAACAGCTGAACGTCTTTGTCCTCTTCCGGGTTCGGCGTGGTCAGCAGCTTGCAGCCGTAGAAGATGGAGTTGGCACCGGCCATAAAGCACATTGCCTGGGTCTGCTCGTTCATCTGCTCGCGACCGGCAGAGAGACGCACGAAAGAGGTCGGCATCATGATGCGCGCCACCGCGATGGTGCGAATAAAATCAAACGCATCCACGTCGTCGTTATCCGCCAGCGGCGTGCCTTTGACCTTCACCAGCATGTTGATCGGCACGCTCTCCGGCGGGGTCGGCAGGTTCGCCAACTGCAGCAGCAGGCCCGCGCGGTCTTTCACCGTTTCGCCTAAGCCGACAATACCGCCGGAGCAGACCTTGATCCCCGCATCACGCACTTTATCCAGCGTATCCAGACGCTCCTGATAGGTACGCGTGGTGATGATGTTGCCGTAAAACTCCGGCGAGGTGTCGAGGTTGTGGTTGTAGTAGTCCAGCCCTGCCGCGGAGAGGCGCTGCGCCTGCTCGTCGTTCAGCGTGCCGAGCGTCATACAGGCTTCGAGACCCATCTCCTTCACGCCCTTCACCATCTGCTCCAGATACGGCATGTCGCGATCGTGCGGGTTCTTCCACGCCGCGCCCATGCAGAAGCGGGTCGAGCCAGCGTTTTTCGCCTTGCGCGCCGAGTCAAGCACCTGCTCAACCTCCATCAGCCGTTCAGATTCCAGACCGGTTTTGTAACGTGCGCTCTGCGGGCAATATTTGCAGTCTTCAGGACAGGCACCGGTTTTGATCGACAGCAGCGTACTGACCTGAACATGGCGCGGATCGAAGTGCTGACGATGCACCTGTTGGGCTTCGAACATCAGCTCAAGGAAAGGTTTGTTGAATAATTCAGTGACTTGCGACATCGTCCAGCGTGCGTGGTGAGCCATGGGGCTTCTCCAAAGGGTTTTGTTAATTTTCGGTTCGGTTTATACTCGTAAACCTAAAACTTTTCAAAATGGTTTACAAGTCGATTATGACCCAGGACGATCTCGCCTTCGACAAGCAGCATATCTGGCACCCTTACACCTCCACCACCCACCCCCTTCCCGTCTATCCGGTGGCCTCGGCCCACGGCTGCGAGCTGCACCTCGCCAGCGGCGAGCAGCTCGTTGACGGGATGTCTTCCTGGTGGGCGGCCATTCACGGGTACAACCACCCGCGCCTGAATGCGGCAATGAAGGCGCAGATTGACCAGATGTCGCACGTGATGTTTGGCGGAATTACCCATCAGCCCGCGGTGGATTTATGCCGCCGGCTGGTGGCGATGACGCCTGACTCGCTGGAGTGCGTGTTCCTGGCCGATTCCGGCTCCGTGGCGGTGGAAGTGGCGATGAAAATGGCGCTGCAGTACTGGCATGCGTTGGGCGAAACGCGCCAGCGCTTCCTCACCTTCCGCAACGGCTATCACGGGGATACCTTCGGGGCGATGTCGGTGTGCGATCCGGACAACTCCATGCACAGCCTGTGGAAGGGCTATCTGCCGGAAAACCTGTTTGCCCCGGCCCCGCAGAGCCGTTTCGACGGCGAGTGGAACGAGATGGACATGGTCGGTTTCGCACGGCTGATGGCGGCACATCGCCATGAAATCGCCGCCGTGATCCTTGAGCCGATTGTGCAGGGCGCGGGCGGAATGCGGATGTACCATCCGGAATGGCTGAGACGTATTCGCAGGATGTGCGATCGCGAGGGCATTCTGCTGATTGCGGATGAGATCGCCACCGGCTTTGGCCGCACCGGCAGGCTGTTTGCCTGCGAGCATGCGGGTATCGCCCCGGATATTCTGTGTCTGGGCAAGGCGCTGACCGGCGGCACCATGACGCTCTCCGCCACGCTCACGACCCGTCACGTTGCCGACACCATCAGCGACGGCGAGGCGGGCTGCTTTATGCACGGCCCGACGTTTATGGGTAACCCGCTGGCCTGCGCCGTCGCAAGCGAAAGTCTCGCCATTCTGACGAGCGGCGAGTGGCAGACGCAGGTTGCGGCCATTGAAGCGCAGCTGAAAGACGAGCTGAGCGCCGCCTCGGGTGCGAATTTCGTGGCGGACGTTCGCGTGCTGGGCGCCATCGGCGTGATTGAAACCACCCATCCGGTGAATATGGCGGCGCTGCAGCGCTTCTTCGTTGAGCAGGGCGTCTGGGTGCGGCCTTTCGGCAAGCTTATCTACCTGATGCCGCCGTACAGCATTACGCCGGAGCAGCTGCGTAAATTAACCGACGCGGTTGTAACAGCCGTTAACATTCCCGCGCATTTCACGATGTAACCCTATGCATTACACTTGCTGAACGAGCGATCAACGAGGGTAAACCGTATGAAAATCATCAGTAAAGATCTGCGCGACGGTGAAAAACTGCCGGAACGCCACGTATTCAACGGCATGGGGTATCAGGGAGACAATATCTCCCCGCACCTGGCATGGGACGAGGTTCCGGCCGGAACCAAAAGCTTTGTCGTAACCTGCTACGATCCGGATGCGCCTACCGGCTCTGGCTGGTGGCACTGGATTGTGGCGAACCTGCCTGCCGACACGCGCGTCCTGCCACAGGGTTCCGGTTCAGGCCTGGTTGCCCTGCCTGAAGGCGCCATTCAGACGCGCACTGACTTTGGTAAAGCGGGCTACGGCGGCGCGGCACCGCCAAAAGGGGAAACTCACCGCTATATTTTTACGGTGCACGCGCTGGATGTGGACAAGATTGAGGTAGATGAAGGGGCGAGCGGCGCGATGGTAGGGTTTAACGTGCATTTCCATACGCTCGGAAGCGCGTCGATTACGGCGATGTATTCGTAATCGTGCGGGCTGATGCCCTCACCCCGGCCCTCTCCCACAGGGAGAGGGTTAGGGTGAGGGTAAAAATCACAGCACCGAAGGCAACAGCCCCACCAGTCGCCCTTCTTCCAGAAGCTGCATCGCCTTATCAATATCCGGCGCAAAGAAGCGGTCGTCATCGTAGTGCGTAACGTGCTCGCGCAGCGCATGACGCGCCTGCTCCAGCAGCGGGCTGGATTTTAGCCCTTCACGCAGATCGATACCCTGACTTGCCGCCAGCCATTCCACCGCCAGCACGCCGCGGGTGTTGGAGGCCATTTCCCAGAGACGACGCCCGGCAGCCGGTGCCATCGAAACGTGATCTTCCTGGTTCGCTGACGTTGGCAGGCTGTCGACGCTGTGCGGGTGCGACAGGGCTTTGTTCTCGCTCGCCAGCGCCGCCGCGGTCACCTGGGCAATCATAAAGCCCGAGTTGACCCCGCCGTTACGCACCAGGAACGGTGGCAGCTGGGACATATGTTTATCCATCATTAACGCAATACGACGCTCGGATAACGCGCCAACTTCGGCAATGGCTAATGCAAGATTATCCGCCGCCATCGCCACCGGCTCGGCGTGGAAGTTGCCCCCGGAGACCACCTCGTTTTCCTGGGCGAACACCAGCGGGTTATCGGACACCGCGTTGGCCTCCACCAGCAGCACCTCTGCCGCCTGGCGCAGCTGCGTCAGGCACGCACCCATCACCTGCGGCTGGCAGCGCAGGGAATACGGATCCTGAACCTTCTCGCAGTTATGGTGTGAATCGGCAATTTCGCTGGTGTCGGTAAGCACGTGACGGTACATCGCGGCGGCATCAATCTGCCCGCGCTGACCGCGCACCTCGTGAATGCGGGCATCGAACGGACGACGCGAGCCCAGCACGGCTTCGGTGGTCAGCGCGCCGCACACCACCGCCGAGGCAAACAAATCTTCCGCTTCAAACAGGCCGCGCAGCGCGAAAGCGGTCGATGCCTGCGTGCCGTTCAGCAGCGCCAGGCCCTCTTTCGCCGCCAGCGTGATAGGGGTTAACCCGGCTTTTTTCAGCGCCTCTTTCGCAGGAAGCCACTCGCCCTGCCAACGCGCTTTGCCTTCACCCAACAGCAGCAGCGACATGTGCGCCAGGGGAGCAAGATCGCCGGATGCCCCAACAGAGCCTTTCGCCGGGATCCACGGATAGACTTCCGCATTGACCAGCGCCATCAGCGCCTGGATCACACTCAGGCGAATGCCGGAAAAACCACGCGCCAGGCTGTTGATTTTGAGTACCATCATCAGACGGACGATCTCATCATCCAGCGGCTGACCGACGCCCGCCGCGTGTGACAGCACCAGCGAACGCTGTAAGTTTTCCAGATCGTGTGTCGCAATGCGGGTCTGCGCCAGCAGCCCAAAGCCGGTGTTAATCCCGTAGGCGGTGCGCCCTTCGGCAACAATGGCTTCGACGCAGGCGACGCTGTCATTAATGGCGGCGTGGGCACTTGCATCAAGCGAAAGGGTGACCGGCTTACGCCAGACGTTACGCAGCTGTTTGAGCGTCAGTGAGCCGGGAGTGAGTGTTAACGCGTTCATTAATGCTTTCCTTGTGTGGCAGGGATCATCGGCAGGTTAAGGCCCTGCTCTTTGGCACAGTCAATGGCAATCTCATAACCCGCATCCGCGTGACGCATCACGCCGGTTGCCGGGTCGTTGTGCAGCACGCGAGCGATACGCGCGGCGGCTTCATCGGTTCCGTCGCAGACAATAACCATCCCGGAATGCTGGGAGAAGCCCATCCCGACGCCGCCGCCATGGTGCAGCGACACCCAGGTCGCGCCGCTGGCGGTATTCAGCAGAGCGTTCAGCAATGGCCAGTCGGAGACCGCATCCGAGCCGTCGCGCATGGCTTCCGTTTCGCGGTTCGGGCTGGCGACGGAGCCGGAGTCCAGGTGATCGCGACCAATGACGATCGGCGCAGAGACTTCACCGCTGCGCACCATTTCGTTGAAGGCGAGGCCGAGTTTTTGACGCCACTCCAGCCCTACCCAGCAGATACGCGCCGGCAGGCCCTGGAAATTAATGCGCTCGCGGGCCATGTCCAGCCAGCGATGCAGGTGCTCGTCATCGGCGACGATCTCCTTCACTTTGGCGTCGGTTTTGTAGATATCCTCCGGGTCACCGGACAGGGCAACCCAGCGGAACGGACCGATGCCGCGGCAGAACAGCGGGCGAATATAGGCAGGAACGAATCCCGGGAAGTCGAACGCGTTATTTACGCCCATCTCTTTCGCCATCTGGCGGATGTTGTTGCCGTAATCAAAGGTCGGAATGCCCATCTGGCTAAACGCCAGCATGGCGGAGACGTGTTCTGCCATGGAACGTTTCGCGGCAAGTACCGTGCCTTCCGGATCGGTTTCCGCTTTTTGCTGATAGGCTTCCCACGTCCAGCCTTTTGGCAGGTAACCGTGCAGCGGGTCATGGGCACTGGTCTGGTCGGTGACCAGATCCGGGCGCACGCCGCGGGCGACGAGCTGCGGGAGAATGTCCGCCGCGTTGCCGCACAGGGCAATCGACACCGCTTTACCTTCGGATGTGTATTTTTTAATGCGCGCCAGCGCATCGTCCAGATCGGTTGCCTGTTCATCGACGTAGCGGGTACGCAGACGGAAATCAATGCGGCTCTGCTGGCACTCAATGTTGAGCGAGCACGCGCCGGCCAGCGTGGCGGCCAGCGGCTGCGCGCCACCCATGCCGCCGAGACCCGCGGTCAGCACCCAGCGGCCTTTCAGCGAGCCGTTATAGTGCTGGCGGCCGGCTTCCACGAAGGTTTCGTAGGTGCCCTGCACAATCCCCTGGCTACCGATGTAGATCCAGCTCCCGGCGGTCATCTGGCCATACATCGCCAGCCCTTTTGCGTCCAGTTCGTTGAAGTGTTCCCAGGTGGCCCAGTGCGGCACGAGGTTAGAGTTGGCGATCAGCACACGCGGCGCGTTCTTGTGCGTTTTGAACACGCCCACCGGCTTGCCGGACTGCACCAGCAGGGTTTCGTCGTGCTCGAGTTCAGTCAGGGATTTTACAATTGCGTCATAGCATTCCCAGTTGCGCGCGGCGCGGCCTATGCCGCCGTAGACCACCAGCTCGTGGGGGTTCTCCGCTACCTCAGGATCGAGGTTGTTCATCAACATGCGCAGCGGGGCTTCGGTGAGCCAGCTTTTGGCGGTGAGAGTGGTGCCGCGCGCGGCGCGGACATCCTGCTGGCGGTATTTACCTGACGACATTGTGTGCTCCTCATACGGGACAGATGATGCATTTAGATATACTTGTATAGACAAGCACACACAAGGCCGGATTTAACAAAAAAGATACAATTTTGTTATATTGCGTTAGCGATCACGCTTATAAAACTTATGACATGAAGTGGCCCTGCAGCCGGTAGCGATTCCCCGGGAAAAGCAGCCGGGCATGCGACACAATGTGCGACGAGGACCAGGTTCGACGGCGGATCAGCAGGCACGGATCGTGCTCTTTAATGCGCAGCCGTTCACACTCCTGCGGCGTGGCGCGCACGGCCTCCACAATGTGCTCCCCTTCTGTGAGCGGTGCGACAAGCGAGAGATAGGCATGCGGCGTGGTCTGGGTGTAATCCTGGTCCAGATAGTCCGGAATCCGTTCAGCGTTCACGCAGCGATCTTCAATCTGCACCGGAATGTCGTTCTCGAAATGCACCATCACGGAATGGAAGATACGGCTGCCTTCTTTGACATTCAGCTCTACGGCCTGCTCGGCGCTGGCCTGGGTCTCTTCGAGCACCAGCACCTCACAGCGGTGCTGATGATTTCGCGAGGTTATCTCATCGGCAATACTGCGGATTTCAAACAGGGCCGATTGCCCTTTCGGTTCCGCCACAAATGTCCCCACGCCCTGCAGGCGCACCAGAAGGCCTTCGTCGGTCAGTTCGCGCAGCGCCCGGTTGATGGTCATCCGGCTAAAACCAAACTGCGCCACCAGCTCAGCCTCCGAGGGAATGCGATCGTGCGGCCGCCAGTCGCCAGCGGCAATTTTTTCGCTGATCGCCTGCTTCACCTTTTCGTAGAAAGGCGCGGGAGGGCTCGACTGCGGCAGAGGTGAGCGTGAAAACATCGTGACTCCTTGAATAGTGTTATGCCCACCAGTGAGCAATTTGCCAAGCCAGACGGGCGGCAAGCTTTGCGCCCTGTCCGTCCCGATCGTACTGCGGGTTAAACTCTACCAGATCGGCGGCCTGTAGCTTACCGCTACGGCAGATTTGTTCGATAACCGGCAGAAGATCCAGCGCCGGAACCCCTAACGCAGCCGGTGCGGAAACGGCAGGCATTTCGCTGGCAGGCAGGACGTCCAGATCGATCGTCAGGTAGATACGATCGGCCTGCACCAGCACCTTTTCCAGTGCGGATAATGCATCGCGCCTGAAATGGAGATCTTCCACCAGCGTGACGTTCAGGCGTTCGGCCTCATCCCACAGCGCCAGCGTGTTCGCCGCCCGGCTCACGCCAAAGCAGGCGTACTGAAATTCCCGCCCGCGCTCATCGCAGTATTGTGCCAGCTGGCGAAACGGGGTGCCGGACGTGGCCTGGTCGGCCTTGCGCAGGTCAAGATGGGCATCAAGATTAATAATGACAACCTGCTCGTTCGGGAACGCATCCAGAACGCCGCGACCGTGTGCCCACGCGGTTTCATGTCCGCCACCGAAAACCAGCGTCCGCATCCCGGACTGCTGGCAGGCCGTCACCGCATCGCTTAACGTCTTCTGCGCGGTTTCAAGATCGGTACCCTCAATGTAGATTGAGCCCATATCCGCCAGCCGCTCATGTTCTCGATGGCTTGCCATATTCGCCAGCGCTTTTCGCAGCATATCCGGTGCCTGCACGGCACCGGACCTGCCCTGATTGCGTTTAACCCCTTCATCACATTCAAAGCCTATCAGCGCGATACCGGATGCAAGCGGCGTGAACTGCCCCTGCTGCTTTATCGTCTGGAAAATGCGCGTTGCATTGCTGGCCTCGGCGCTGTCGTCGCGCCCCTGCCAGACCGTTTCGGCTACGGGCCGCCATAACCTCATACTGCCTCCCCACGGAAAATACGTTGATACAGCGGATTGCGTCCCGGCTCGTAGACCATCTCTACCGGATGGTGAGCATCCCAGACGATAAAATCAGCAACAAATCCTGCCTGCAGCTGTCCGTGGGTTGCGCCACGGCCCAGCGCCTGCGCGGCATGCCGCGTGACGCCAGCCCAGGCTTCTTCAGGGGTCAGACCAAACTGGACGCAGGCCATGTTCATCGCCAGGTGCAGGCTGGCAAACGGGCTGGTACCCGGGTTATAGTCGGTCGCGACGGCCATCGGTATCCCTTGTTTTCTGAGCTGTTCAACCGGCGGACGCTGGCGCTCCTGGAGAAAATAGAACGCACCGGGGAGCAATACCGCAACCGTACCGCTTTCCGCCATCGCCTGAACGCCTGCATCGTCGAGATATTCGATATGATCGGCCGACAGCCCCTTATATCGGCTGACCAGCGCCGCGCCGCCCTGATTAGACAGCTGCTCGACATGCCCTTTCACCGGAATACCGAGCGCGGTGGCAGCCTGGAAGAGGCGCTCGGTTTGCGACGGGGTGAAGCCGACATTTTCACAAAACACGTCTACTGCTTCATATAACTCTTTCTGCCACAGCGTGGGCAATATCTGCTCGCAGACCAGCGTGAGATACGCATCTGGATCCTGCCGGTATTCCGGCGGAACCGCGTGCGCGGCCAGCAGCGTTGGGCTGATATCGATCGGGTTATTGAGGCTCAGCTGGCGCGCGACCTGCAGCATCTTCTCTTCGGCCTCGGGGTTTAGACCGTATCCCGACTTGATTTCAACCGTGGTGACGCCTTCATTCATCAGTCGCTGAAGCCGCTGCTGCGCCAGTTGAAGCAGGGTTTCGGGTGAGCTGCTGCGCGTCGCCGTCACGGTAGCGTTAATCCCGCCCCCCTGGGCGCTGATCGTTTGATAAGAGACGCCGTTCAGACGCTGCTCCCACTCCGCCGCACGATCGCCGCCAAACACCAGGTGGGTATGGCAGTCAATCAGGCCAGGCGTGACCAGACGTCCCTGGAGATCGACACAGTGACGGTGTCCGGAAGGAATGTCAGATTCAGGGATCACGGCCAGAAGGGTGCGGTCGCGCACGACCAGGGCGTGTTGCTCTTTCAGTCCATAAGGCGCAGATACGTCCGGTACCATCGTCGCCAGTCGCGCATTTCGCCATATTACATCGTCGGGATGAATCTGCTGCATGGGCATTCCACTTGTCATGGGTTGTATAGACATTTATTTTCATCTGTTGTCTGCTGTCAACCGACTTTGTGGAAATTGTTATTTATTTGTGATCACTTACCTGCCGCTCCGGGGCTAAAAATGCAACTTTTACCCTTTTTATCTTCCCGTTTCGCTCAACTTAGTATAAAAAAGCAGGCTATTTCGTCTATCCCGTAAAGACTTGCATACCCAGGAGCTTCACCTTGAACATTTCCAGGATTTCCCGTCTGGCGTTAGCACTCGCCTTTGGCGTGACCTTATCCGCATGCAGTTCAACTCCACCGGATCAGCGACCTTCTGAGCAGGTTGCGCCCGGTACCGCCTCCCGCCCGATTTTGTCCGCTGATGAAGCGAAGAACTTCGATCGTGCGCACTACTTCTCAGCGATGGATCCTAACGCTGCGCCGTGGACACCGTCTTCTATTAACCTGCCTAAACAGCCTGACTTCGTGGTTGGCCCGGCGGGTACGCAGGGCGTAACGCATACCTCTATTCAGGCTGCGGTTGATGCTGCCATCACTAAACACAGCGCGTCTCGCCAGTACATCGCGATCCTGCCGGGTGAATATGAAGGCACCGTGTATGTTCCGGCGGCCCCAGGCAGCATTACGCTTTACGGTCTGGGCGAAAAAGCGATCGACGTAAAAATTGGCCTGGCGATTGATTCCGAAATCGACAGCAACGCGTGGCGCCACCTGGTGAACCCGGCCGGTAAATATATGCCGGGTAAACCGGCGTGGTACATGTTTGATAACTGCCAGAGCAAGCGCTCCGCCACCATTGGCGTGATGTGCTCAGCGGTATTCTGGTCTCAGAATAACGGTCTGCAGCTGCAGAACCTGACCATTCAGAATACCCTGGGCGACAGCGTTGATGCCGGCAGCCACCAGGCCGTTGCGCTGCGTAGCGATGGCGACCAGGTGCAGATTAACAACGTCAACATTCTGGGTCGTCAGAACACCTTCTTCGTGACCAACAGCGGTGTACAGAACACGCTGCAGAATAACCGCCTGACCCGTACCCTGGTGACCAACAGCTACGTTGAAGGGGATGTGGATCTGGTGTCCGGTCGCGGCGCGGTGGTATTTGATAACACCGATTTCCGCGTGGTGAATTCACGTACTCAGCAGGAAGGTTACGTGTTTGCTCCGGCAACCCAGTCTAATCTCTTCTACGGCTTCCTGGCCGTGAACAGCCGCTTTAACGCTGCGGGTGATGGCGTGGCGCAGCTGGGACGCTCCCTGGACGTCGACTCTGCGACTAACGGCCAGGTCGTGATCCGCGACAGCGTGATCAACGAAGGCTTCAACATGGCGAAGCCGTGGGCTGATGCCGCGATCTCCAAACGTCCATTCTCCGGCAATACCGGTGCGGTGGATGATAAAGGGAACGTGCAGCGCAACCTGAACGACGCTAACTTCAACCGCATGTGGGAATACAACAACCGCGGTCTGGGTAGCAAAGTGGTTGCTGAGCCGAAGCAGTAAGATGTCCTTTTGCCGGCCTACACAAACCGTAGGCCCGGTAAACGCAGTGCCACCGGGCATAAAAAAACCTCGCATTCGCGAGGTTTTTTTGTTTTAAGCCGCTTAGTGAGCGTTAACGACCACCCACATTGGCCCCTGGCCGACGGCGTAACGTCCTTTCTCTTCCAGCAGTCCCTGCTCACCTTTAATTTCATACAGCGCGATGTGGTGGGATTTCTGCCCCGCCGCAATCAGGTATTTACCGCTGTGATCGATATTAAACCCGCGCGGCTGGGTTTCCGTTGGCTGGAAGCCTTCAATGGCCAGCACGCTGCCATCTTCAGAGACGCTAAACACGGTAATCAGGCTGGAAGTACGGTCACAGGCGTAAAGATGGCGACCATTTGGCGTAATGTGGATATCCGCCGCCCAGCGGGTATCGGAGAAGTCAGACGGCATCATATCCAGCGTCTGCACACACTCAATCTGGCCGTTAGGATCTTTCAGCTCCCATACGTCCACAGAGCTGTTCAGTTCATTGACCACGTAGGCGTACTGCTGGTTCGGATGGAAGACCATATGACGCGGACCCGCGCCTTCAACGGTAGTCACTTCGGCAGGATGCTGCGCCACCAGGTGGCCATCGTCGCTCAGGGTGAACAGGCAGATACGATCCTGCTTCAGCGCAGGCACCCACAGCGTGCGGTTATCCGGAGAGATATTCGCCGAGTGGCAACCTTCAAGCCCTTCAACCACATCTACGGTTTCCACCGGAATGCCATTTTCCAGACGCGTTACGCTGACACAGCCTGCGTTATAAGAGCCGCTGAAGACAAAGTTGCCTTTACGATCGGTAGAGATATGGGTTGGGCTGCCCGGCAATGGTGCTTCGGCAGTGTACGTCAGCGCGCCATCGTCCGGAGAAATGCGATAAGCCAGCACGCGGAACTCCGGGCGCACACCCACGTACAAGAAACGTTTATCCGGGCTGATGACCATCGGTTGCACCTGGCCTGGCACATCAACAACCTGAACCAGCGTGAGTGTCCCTTCGGTATTTAAACGCCAGACGTGGATCTGCTGGCTTTCAGGACTGGCGGTATAAACGGTTTGCTTCATGAATATTCACTCCTCACTGCGCATGAAAGTAGTTAACTTTTGACGGTGAATGCTGAATTGTCGACAGGAGTTTTGAAGCGTTCGCCTCTCGGTGTACCATCCCATCAAAACGTAAATTCAATATTAACCCGGGAAAACAGATGACCTCGCGTGTGATTGCTCTGGATTTAGACGGTACCTTACTGACGCCGCAAAAAACCCTTCTCCCCTCCTCCCTTGAGGCGCTAAAACGCGCGCAGGAAGTGGGATATCAACTCCTTATCGTAACGGGTCGACATCACGTTGCCATTCACCCTTTTTATCAGGCACTGGCGTTAGATACACCTGCAATTTGTTGTAATGGCACTTATTTGTATGATTATCAGGCAAAAAAGGTTTTAGCATCCGACCCGCTGCCGGTTCCCCAGGCGCTGCAACTGATTGACCTGCTGGATGAGCATGCCATTCACGGCCTGATGTACGTGGATAACGCGATGGTGTACGAGCGCCCTACTGGCCATGTGGTGCGTACCAGCAACTGGGCATTGTCCCTGCCTGAAGCGCAGCGTCCGGTCTTTACCCAGGTTTCCTCCCTGCGTCAGGCAGCCCAGGATGTTGAGGCTATCTGGAAATTCGCTCTGACGGATGAAGACACCACCAAACTGAATACCTTCGCGAAACACGTGGAACAAACGCTGGGTCTGGAGTGCGAATGGTCCTGGCATGACCAGGTGGACATTGCCCGTAAAGGCAACAGCAAAGGCAAGCGTCTGACGCAGTTTGTGGAATCAAAAGGCTGGTCGATGCAGGATGTGATCGCCTTTGGTGATAACTACAACGACATCAGCATGCTGGAAGCCGCCGGTACCGGCGTGGCGATGGGCAATGCCGACGACGCGGTCAAAGCCCGCGCCAACGTAGTGATTGGTGACAACACCACCGACAGCATTGCGCAGTACATCTATACTCACCTGCTGTAATCAGGCGGTGATCGAGACGCTCTTAATTTGCGCGTAAAGCCACAGGCCAGGTTTAATCCCTAACTCATCCCTGGCCCACGGGCTGATGCGCGCCCAGAGCGTCCTGCTGCCGACTTCAAGCTTCACTTCCACCTGCCCGTTATCATCAAAACACTCCGCGACTTTGGCGCGCAGAATATTTCTAATGCTGGTTTGCAGCGGCGGTTGCAGCACCAGCGAGACGTCCGACGCCTGGATGCGAATTCTCAGAGCGGACTGTAACGGTTTGTCGATCTTATTGACCCAAAGATGCTGGTCACCCAGCGCCAGGGCGGTCATCGCGTAGTGTGGATGGTGTTCCAGAACGCTCACTTTCAGGATGCTGCTCTGCTGTTCCCGGGGTAACCAGGGGTGCATTACGCTGCTGCCCCACACCTCTTCCAGGTTACCGAAGGCCTTAACGCTGCCCTCTTCCAGCACCAGTACCTTGTCGGCCAGATGGAGGATTTCGTCCAGCGAATGGCTGACGTAGAGCATCGGAATATTAATTTCGCGCGTCAGACGCTGTAGATAAGGCAGAAGTTCGCGTTTACGCGGAATATCCAGCGAGGCCAGCGGTTCGTCGAGCAGCAGCAGCTCCGGTGCGGTCAGCAACGCGCGGCCAATGGCCACACGCTGTTTTTCTCCGCCGGAGAGCGAGGATGGCAGCCTGTCGAGCAGAGGTTCAATGCCTAACAGCGTCACCAGCTTATCAAATTGCCCGGCCATGCTTTTCGCCATGCCGTAACGCAGGTTGCCGCGCACGCTGTAATGCGGGAATAAGCGCGCGTCCTGGAAAACATAGCCGATGCGGCGTTTATCCGGCGAGAGGTAAATCTTATTCTCCACGTCATTCAGGACGCGGTCATTCAGGACAATACGGCCAGACTGCGGGCGGGTCAGGCCGCTGATGGCATTAATCAGAGACGTTTTGCCCGCCCCCGACACGCCAAAGATGGCGGTGATACCGCTTGCCGGCAGCGTCTCGTTAAGCGTCAGGGTATGTTTTCCCAGCGTCTGGGTAAAATGGAGTTCCAGCATGCTTATTTCCCCATCCGCTCGCGGCTGAGCCGCGCCAGCCATTCAGACACCATTAGCGATACCAGCGCCAGCACAATTGAAATAATACACAGCCGCGCCGCCGCGCCTTCACCGCCCGGCGTTTGAATCAGGGTATACATTGCCGAGGGGATGGTTCGCGTCTCGCCAGGGATGTTCGACACAAAGGTGATCGTCGCGCCAAACTCGCCCAGCGAGCGGGCAAAGGCCAGTACTGTACCAACAATAATGCCGGGTAACGTCAGGGGTAGCGTGATGGTGAAAAAGACGCGCCAGCGCCCTGCGCCCAGCGTGCGGGCCGCCTGTTCAAGCTTCATGTCCACGCCTTCCAGCGCGAGGCGTATCGCCCTCACCATCAGCGGGAATGACATCACCGCCGCCGCCAGTACCGCACCGCGCCAGCTAAACGCAAACGTCAACCCAAACCAGTCGTAGAGCTTCTCGCCGATAAAACCGCGTCGCCCCATCGAAATCAGCAGCAGGTAACCGACCACCACGGGCGGCAAAACGAGCGGAAGATGAAGCACGCTGTCGAGCAGCGTTTTGCCGGGAAACTGACAGCGAACCAGTAACCAGGCAAAGAAGATCCCAAAGGGCAAACTCAGCGCAACCGCCAGGGAAGAGACTTTAAGGCTCAGCAGAACAGCCTGCCATTCAGGATCGGTCAATATCATCAGTGAGTCGTAAATCCATAACGTTTAAAGATTGCGGACGCCTCCGGGCCCTTCAGGTAATCGCGGAAGGCCGTTACGGTCGCATTTTTATGTCCATCAACAATCGCAACAGGATATTCCACTTTCTTGTGGGAGTCTTCCGGGAACGTTGCGACCACTTTTACACCTTTACTGGCAACGGCATCAGAGCCATACACAATGCCCAGCGGGGCTTCGTTGCGTTCCACCAGCGCCAGCGCGCCGCGTACGTCTTCCGCCGGGGCCAGTTTCGGTGACAATGTCTCCCATGCGCCCAGCTTTTGCAGCGCTTCTTTGGCGTAAATCCCGGCCGGAACGTGCTCCGGATCGCCCACCGCCAGACGACCACCGTTCAGCAGGCTCGTCCAGTTGGTCTCTTTGTTGATGGTGATGTCCGCCTGCGCACTGGTTTTTGGCGCCACGACAACCAGGCTATTCCCCAGCAGCGTTTCGCGGGTTGTCGCATCAATCGATTTCTTCTCCGCCGCGTAATCCATCCACTTCTGGTCAGCCGAGATGAACAGATCCGCCGGTGCACCCGCTTCTATCTGGCGCGCCAGCGTCGAGGAAGAGGCAAACGAGGAGACTACGTCGACGTTTTTCTCTTTTTTATACGCCGCCGCAATATCCTGCATTGCATTGGTCAGCGACGCCGCCGCAAAGACCGTGATTTTACCCTCGTCCGCCAGCGCGTGTCCGGTAAGTGAAAGCGTCAGCGTTGCCCCTGCGAAAAGGCGTACCCATGTACGTGCCATTTGTAACTCCTGTGAGTATCGTTATATACATATTAATATAACGATATCGTCAGGGAGATCCCAGCGTTTAATCGTACCGCTGAAGGGGTAAATCAGTGTGATGCGTTAAATATTATCGGCGAAAACGGGAAAATCTTGAGAGCAAAACGCCCGGACTCGCCGGGCGTTTTGTGGGGAATCAATGCTGCTTTTTAGCCTGGTCTCTGTGACCAATGTTCGAAAAGACGTTGAACACTTCACCCAGGCCGTAGATGGCACCGAGGATGATGGCCATCACTACTGGTACCATGATCACGGCGAATACCAGACTTTTCAACAACTCTAACATGGTTTTCTCCAGATATTGTGAACGGCTTATTCTACCCTTTCAAGTGAGAAAAACATCCCCTTTTGTGCGGTGCCCTTTGCGCCCTGCACCATTTGGGTCACAATACTCTTTTTGCCAGGACACTGTTATGCAGGCCGAAATTCTCCTCACTCTACGACTTCAGCAAAAGCTTTTCGCCGATCCGCGACGTATCGCCCTGCTTAAACAAATAGAACAAACGGGCTCAATTAGCCAGGGGGCGAAAAACGCGGGCATCAGCTACAAAAGTGCCTGGGACGCCATCAACGAAATGAACACCCTGAGCGAACAACCGCTGGTGGACAGAGCCACAGGCGGCAAAGGCGGCGGCGGTGCGATCGTGACTCGTTATGGCCAGCGTCTTATTCAGCTTTACGATCTGCTGGCCCAGATCCAGCAAAAAGCGTTTGATGTGTTGAGCGACGACGATAACGTTCCGCTGGACAGTTTGCTGGCCGCTATTTCCCGCTTCTCGTTACAAACCAGCGCCCGCAACCAGTGGTTTGGTACGGTGACGGCGCGCGACAATCTCCAGGTACAGCAGCATATTGAGATCCTGCTTGCCGATGGCACCACCCGTCTGAAAGCCGCAATAACAGCGCAGAGTGCAGAGCGCCTTGAGCTGGATGAAGGTAAAGAGGTGCTGGTGCTGCTGAAAGCACCGTGGGTCAATATCACGCGCGATCCCGACACCGCAAAGGCAGCAGATAACCAGCTACAGGGTGCAATTAGCCATATCGAACGCGGCCAGACGCAGTGCGAAGTGCTGATGACCCTGGCCGACGGGCAACGGCTTTGTGCGACGATACCGCTTAGCGAAGCGGACGGTTTAGAAGAAGGTACTGTCGTCACCGCCTGGTTCAACGCAGACCGGGTGATTATCGCCACATTGTGCTGAGCGCATTGACAATCGCGCCGACAGTGCGTATCCCTGATATCTGTTGCTGCAAAAACAGGGATAAATCATGTCATCATTGCATATTTCGCAAGGCACGTTTCGTCTTAACGATACCCGAACGCTGACGATTGCTGATCTGACAATACGCGCGGGTGAAAGCTGGGCGTTTGTCGGCACTAACGGCAGCGGTAAATCCGCGCTGGCCCGCGCGCTGGCCGGAGAGCTCCCCCTCCTGAAGGGCAAATACCAGGGCGACTTTACACGCCTGACGCGCCTGTCATTTGAACAACTGCAAAAGCTAGTAAGCGACGAGTGGCAGCGCAACAACACCGATTTACTCAGCCCTGGCGAAGAAGATACCGGCCGTACGACGGCGGAAATTATTCAGGATGAGGTGAAAGATCCCGCCCGCTGTCAGCGCCTGGCAGAACGGTTCGGCATCACCGCCCTGCTGAACCGGCGCTTTAAATACCTTTCTACCGGCGAGACGCGGAAAACGCTGCTTTGTCAGGCGCTGATGAGCGAGCCCGAGCTGCTTATCCTCGACGAACCGTTCGACGGCCTTGACGTGCAGTCCCGTGCACAGCTGGCGTCCCTGCTGGAGTCGCTTAATCAGCAGGGATATACCCTGGTGCTGGTGCTTAACCGCTTCGATGAAATTCCGGATTTTATCCAGTACGCAGGCGTACTGGCTGACTGTAACCTGACCGAGACCGGTGAAAAAACAGCGCTGCTTAAGCAGGCGCTCATTGCCCAGCTCGCGCACAGTGAACAACTCGACGGTATTACCCTTCCGGAACCTGACGCCCCTTCAGCCCGCCACGCGCTTGATCCCCACCAGCCGCGCATCGTGCTGCGGGATGGGATGGTCTCTTATGACGATCGCCCGATCCTTAACCGTCTAAGCTGGACGGTCAATCCTGGCGAGCACTGGCAGATCGTCGGCCCTAACGGCGCGGGAAAATCAACGCTGCTGAGCCTGGTAACCGGCGATCACCCGCAGGGCTATAGCAACGATCTCACGCTGTTCGGTCGGCGTCGCGGCAGCGGCGAAACCATCTGGGATATTAAAAAACATATCGGCTACGTCAGCAGCAGCCTGCATCTGGATTACCGGGTCAGTACCACGGTACGCAACGTGATCCTTTCCGGCTATTTTGATTCCATCGGTATTTATCAGGCGGTGTCGGATAAACAACACAAGCTGGCCCAGCAGTGGCTGGATATCCTTGGCATGGACAATCGGGTCGCTGACGCGACGTTCCATAGCCTGTCGTGGGGGCAGCAGCGTCTGGCCTTGATCGTCCGCGCGCTGGTGAAACACCCTACGCTCCTGATCCTCGACGAACCGCTGCAGGGACTCGATCCGCTGAATCGACAGCTTATCCGCCGCTTTGTGGACGTGCTGATTAGTGAAGGTGAAACGCAGCTGCTGTTCGTTTCACACCATGCCGAAGATGCCCCCTCCTGCATCACGCATCGCCTGGAGTTTGTTCCGGACGGTGAGCACTATCATTATCTGCAAAGCAAAATCGATTAACTCCCGGAGGGCACCGCCCTCCGTTTTTCAGATAACCTGCACTAAGACATCGCTATCCCTTTGATCTACAATGCCCCACAGCGGCTGAAAATCGGACTTTAAAAACAGTGTAAACGATTCCACTATTTTATCCCATGTCACACTTTTCGCGACTCTGTTATGCTATGGTTATTACATACCATAAGCCCAATGGAGCGAAATATGCGAGTTCTGGTAACAGGTGGTAGCGGTTACATAGGTAGTCATACCTGCGTGCAACTGCTGCAAAACGGTCACGACGTCATCATCCTCGACAACCTGTGCAACAGTAAGCGCAGCGTACTGCCTGTGATTGAACGTCTTGGCGGTAAACAACCCACTTTTGTGGAAGGCGACATCCGCAACGAAGCGCTGATGACCGAGATCCTTCACGACCACGCCATCGAAGCGGTGATCCACTTCGCGGGTCTGAAAGCGGTCGGTGAATCCGTTGCGAAACCGCTCGAGTATTACGACAACAACGTCAACGGTACCCTGCGTCTCATCTCCGCCA
The DNA here is from genome assembly GCF_008080435.1 of Enterobacter asburiae. GTDB lineage: Bacteria > Pseudomonadota > Gammaproteobacteria > Enterobacterales > Enterobacteriaceae > Enterobacter > Enterobacter asburiae_C. The sequence goes on from NZ_VRKN01000003.1 coordinate 395,970, forward strand.
TGCGTGCTGCCAACGTCAAAAACTTCATCTTTAGCTCCTCCGCCACCGTCTACGGCGATCAGCCCAAAATCCCTTACGTTGAAAGCTTCCCGACCGGTACACCGCAAAGCCCGTACGGCAAAAGCAAACTGATGGTGGAGCAGATCCTGACCGATCTACAAAAAGCACAACCGGAGTGGAGCATTGCCCTGCTGCGCTACTTCAACCCGGTCGGCGCGCATCCGTCTGGAGACATGGGTGAAGATCCGCAGGGCATCCCGAACAACCTGATGCCGTATATCGCCCAGGTTGCCGTGGGTCGCCGCGACTCGCTGGCGATTTTTGGCAATGACTACCCCACCGAAGATGGCACCGGCGTGCGTGACTACATCCACGTGATGGATCTGGCCGACGGCCATGTGGCGGCGATGCAGCAACTGGCCAACAAACCGGGTGTGCATATTTACAACCTCGGCGCCGGGGTCGGCAGCAGCGTGCTGGACGTGGTTAACGCCTTCAGCAAAGCCTGCGGTAAGCCGGTGAGCTACCACTTCGCCCCGCGTCGTGATGGCGACCTGCCTGCTTACTGGGCCGATGCCACCAAAGCCGACAAAGAGCTTAACTGGCGTGTGACGCGCACGCTTGATGAAATGGCACAGGATACCTGGCACTGGCAGTCACGCCACCCGCAAGGCTATCCGGACTAAGGATCCGTCATGACGCAATTTAATCCCGTCGATCATCCGCATCGTCGTTTTAACCCGTTAAGCGGGCAATGGATTTTGGTTTCTCCACATCGCGCCAAGCGCCCCTGGCAGGGGGCGCAGGAGACGCCTGCAAAACAGACGCTGCCACAGCACGACCCGGACTGCTTCCTCTGCCCGGGCAACACGCGCGTAACGGGGGATAAAAACCCGGACTACAAAGGCACCTTCGTTTTCACCAACGATTTTGCCGCCCTGATGACCGACACCCCGGACGCGCCGGAAAGCCACGATCCGCTGATGCGCTGCGAAAGCGCGCGCGGAACCAGCCGCGTGATCTGCTTCTCGCCCGATCACAGCAAAACGCTGCCAGAGCTGAGCGTGGACGCGCTGAAAGAGGTCGTCAGCACCTGGCAGGCGCAAACCGCAGAGCTGGGACAGAGCTATCCGTGGGTGCAGGTGTTCGAAAACAAAGGCGCGGCCATGGGCTGCTCTAACCCACACCCGCACGGCCAGATCTGGGCGAACAGCTTCCTGCCCAATGAAGCCGAGCGTGAAGACCGCCTGCAGAAAGCGTATTACGCGGAAAACGGTTCGCCGATGCTGGTGGATTACACCCAGCGTGAGCTGGCCGACGGCAGCCGCACCGTGGTGGAAACCGAACACTGGCTGGCCGTCGTCCCTTACTGGGCTGCCTGGCCGTTTGAAACGCTGCTGCTGCCGAAAGCGCACGTTCAGCGCATCACCGAGCTCAGCGATGCGCAGCGCGACGACCTTGCCCTGGCGCTGAAAAAGCTGACCAGCCGTTACGATAACCTGTTCCAGTGCTCCTTCCCGTACTCCATGGGCTGGCACGGCGCCCCGTTTAACGGCGAAGAGAATCAACACTGGCAGCTGCACGCCCATTTCTATCCGCCGCTGCTGCGCTCTGCGACGGTACGTAAATTTATGGTGGGCTATGAAATGCTGGCGGAAACCCAGCGTGACCTGACGGCGGAACAGGCGGCAGAACGTCTGCGTGCCGTTAGCGACGTCCACTATCGCGAATCAGGAGTCTAAAAAATGAGTCTGAAAGATAAAACACAATCCCTGTTTGCTGAGAAATTTGGCTACCCTGCCACCCACGTTATCCAGGCACCTGGTCGCGTTAACCTGATCGGTGAACACACCGACTATAACGACGGTTTCGTGCTGCCGTGCGCCATCGATTACCAGACCGTCATCAGCTGTGCGAAGCGCGACGATCGTCAAGTCCGCGTGATTGCGGCGGATTACGGTAATGAGACGGACGCGTTTTCCCTCGATGCCCCGATTGTGACGCACGACAGCCAGCAGTGGTCTAACTACGTGCGCGGCGTGGTGAAACACCTTCAGAAGCGTAACAAGAACTTTGGCGGTGCGGATTTAGTCATCAGCGGCAACGTGCCGCAGGGTGCGGGCTTAAGCTCCTCTGCGTCTCTGGAAGTCGCCGTTGGCACCGTGTTCCAGCAGCTTTATCATTTACCGCTGGATGGCGCGCAAATCGCCCTGAATGGTCAGGAAGCAGAAAACCAGTTCGTGGGCTGTAACTGCGGCATTATGGATCAGCTGATCTCCGCGCTGGGCAAAAAAGAGCATGCCCTGTTAATTGATTGCCGCTCGCTGGGTACCAAAGCCGTTCCCCTGCCAAAAGGCGCGGCTGTGGTGATCGTCAACAGCAACTTTAAGCGCACGCTGGTGGGCAGCGAATACAATACCCGCCGCCAACAGTGCGAAACCGGCGCCCGTTTCTTCCAGCAGCCTGCCCTGCGCGACGTAACGCTCAATGAATTTAATAAAGTGGCGCACGAGCTGGATCCGGTCGTCGCCAGGCGAGTTCGTCACGTGCTGACGGAAAATGCCCGTACCGTTGAAGCCGCGTCCGCGCTGGCGAAAGGTGACCTGAAACGCATGGGTGAGCTGATGGCGGAATCTCACGCCTCCATGCGCGATGATTTTGAAATCACCGTTCCGCAGATCGACACCCTGGTGGACATCGTCAAAGCCACCATCGGCGACAAAGGTGGCGTGCGCATGACGGGCGGTGGTTTTGGCGGCTGCATCGTTGCGCTGGTGCCTGAAGAGATGGTCCCTGCCGTACAGGACGCCGTGGCGAAGCAGTACGAAGCAAAAACAGGTATCAAAGAAACCTTCTATGTTTGTAAAGCATCACAAGGAGCCGGACAGTGCTAAACGAAACACCTACCCTTGCACCGGATGGTCTGCCGTATCGCCTGTTAACCCTGCGCAACAGCGCAGGGATGGTCGTTACGGTGATGGACTGGGGTGCAACCCTGCTTTCTGCCCGCGTACCGATGCCGGACGGCAGCGTGCGCGAGACCCTGCTCGGCTGCGCCTCGCCTGAGCAGTACGTCAATCAGTCCGCCTATCTGGGCGCGTCCGTTGGGCGCTATGCTAACCGCATCGCGAAGAGCCGTTTTGAGCTCGACGGCGTGCAGTACACCCTGCTGCCAAGCCAGGGTGAGAACCAGCTGCATGGCGGACCGGAAGGGTTTGATAAACGCCGCTGGAAGATTGTTCGTCAAAACGACGGGGAAGTGTTGTTCTCGCTGGATTCGCTTGATGGCGATCAGGGCTTCCCGGGAAACCTTATCGCGTCCGCGCGCTTTACGCTGACCGACGACAACCGTATCGCCGTTGAATACCGTGCGACGGTCGACAAGCCGTGTCCGGTCAACCTGACCAATCACGCGTACTTTAATCTGGACGGTAACCAGTGCGACGTGCGTAACCACAAGCTGCAGATCCTGGCGGATGCATACCTGCCGGTTGACGAGATGGGCATTCCGTATCAGGGCCTCAAAAACGTGAGCGGCACCAGCTTTGACTTCCGCAGCGCGAAATCCATCGCCCAGGATTTCCTGAGCGATGACGATCAGCGTAAGGTAAAAGGCTACGACCACGCTTTCCTGCTGCAGACCAAAGGTGATGTGAAACAACCTGCCGCACAGGTCTGGTCTGCGGATGAGAAACTGCAGATGACGGTTTATACCACTGCCCCTGCCCTGCAGTTTTACTCTGGCAACTACCTCGGCGGCACGACGGCGCGCGAACACGATGAATACAGTGACTGGCAAGGCCTGGCGCTGGAGAGCGAGTTCCTGCCGGACAGCCCGAACCATCCGGAATGGCCACAGCCGGACTGCGTGCTGCGCCAAGGTGAAGAGTACGTTAGCGTCACAGAGTATCATTTCATTCCGCGCGCTTAATGCCCGGCGGCGCTACGCTTGCACGGGCCTACGGGTGCCGGATAAGCGAAGCGCCATCCGGCAAAAAACGCCAGCCCTCACAACGAGGGCTTTTTTCTGCGCGCTTTGCTGAAAATAGCGCCGATCGCAGACAAAATCATAACCCTGGATTCACAAGCATCTTACACTCAGAGGCTATTTTCGCTATGGTTAGGGTTAAGCGTTGCTGGTGGCATGGCCACGGCAATATAATGAGAATTGTTATCATTCTAAAAATGCTTGAGGAGTAAGAGATGGCTATTACTAAGCTGGTTCTGGTGCGTCACGGCGAAAGCCAGTGGAACAACGAAAACCGCTTTACCGGTTGGTACGACGTTGATCTGTCTGAGAAAGGCGTAAGCGAAGCAAAAGCAGCAGGTAAACTGCTGAAGGAAGAAGGCTTCAGCTTTGATTTTGCTTACACCTCTGTGCTGAAACGTGCCATCCACACCCTGTGGAACGTGCTGGACGAACTGGATCAGGCCTGGCTGCCGGTTGAGAAGTCATGGAAACTGAACGAACGTCACTACGGTGCGCTGCAGGGCCTGAACAAAGCGGAAACCGCTGAGAAATATGGCGACGAGCAGGTTAAACAGTGGCGTCGCGGCTTCGCAATCACCCCACCAGAGCTGACCAAAGATGACGAGCGCTACCCGGGCCACGACCCGCGTTACGCGAAGCTGACCGACGCTGAGCTGCCAACCACCGAGAGCCTGGCGCTGACCATCGACCGCGTTGTGCCTTACTGGAACGAAACCATTCTGCCACGCCTGAAAAGCGGCGAGCGCGTGATCATCGCGGCTCACGGTAACTCCCTGCGTGCGCTGGTGAAATACCTGGACAACATGGGTGAAGACGAAATCCTCGAACTGAACATCCCAACTGGCGTACCGCTGGTGTATGAGTTCGACGAAAACTTCAAGCCAATCAAACACTACTACCTGGGTAACGCAGAAGAGATCGCGGCGAAAGCAGCGGCTGTCGCAAACCAGGGTAAAGCGAAGTAATTTTCGCCAGACAAAAAAAAGCGCGGAGCCTTCCGCGCTTTTTTATTTGTGCCTGAGGCACTCAGCCGCGACGCGCTTTTACCGCATTCGCCAGCTGACGCAGGATGGTATCGGTATCGTCCCAGCCAATACAGGCATCGGTGACGCTTTTGCCATACACCAGCGGTTCGCTGCCTTCCAGGTTCTGGTTACCTTCAACCAGATGGCTTTCGATCATCACCCCAATCACCGCCTTCTCACCGCCGGCAATCTGCTGGCAGACGTCTGCCCCTACTTCCATCTGCTTTTTAAACTGCTTGCTGGAGTTGGCATGGCTGAAATCGATCATCACCTGCGGTGGCAGCCCGGCTTTTTCCAGCCCGACCTTCACTTCTGCCACGTGTTTTGCACTGTAGTTTGGCTCTTTGCCGCCGCGCAGAATGATATGACAGTCACCGTTACCGCTGGTGTTAACGATGGCGGAATGGCCCCATTTGGTCACCGACAGGAAGCAGTGCGGCGCGCCCGCTGCGTTGATGGCATCAATAGCTACCTTCATCGTGCCATCAGTGCCGTTTTTGAAACCCACCGGGCAAGAGAGACCGGACGCCAGCTCGCGGTGCACCTGAGATTCAGTGGTGCGCGCGCCAATTGCGCCCCAGCTCATCAGGTCAGCGAGGTATTGTGGCGTAATCATATCCAGGAACTCACCGGCCGCAGGCAGGCCGCTGTCGTTGATTTCCAGCAGCAGCTTGCGGGCAATGCGCAGGCCGTCGTTGATCTGGAAGCTGTTATCCATGTGTGGATCGTTAATCAGCCCTTTCCAGCCCACGGTGGTACGCGGTTTTTCGAAGTAAACGCGCATCACGATTTCCAGTTCGCCTTTCAGCGCTTCACGCAGGGTGAGCAGCCGTGCGGCGTACTCTTTCGCAGCTGCAGGATCGTGAATGGAGCACGGGCCAATCACCACCAGAAGACGATCGTCATTACCTTTGAGGATCTTATGGATCGCTTTACGAGCATGAGACACCGTGTTTGCGGCATTTTCAGTGGCGGGGAATTTCTCAAGGAGCGCTACGGGAGGTAATAACTCATTGATCTCTTTAATGCGTAAATCGTCGTTCTGATAATTCATTTTCTTTCCAGCTCTGCCATATCTTTAGTAATGAAAGCAATCCTTTCAATCTATCTTGTCGACCAGAAAGTGTAAACACGGTTTTACACTTCACGCAGATAATTCCTGGAATTCGCCTAAAAATCGCCACAAAATAGCGAAAAATGAGATCTAACCTAAGCTTTTTAACTGTAACAACCAATTTTACACGCTTAAACGCGATTCCCTACTGACGCAAGTCCGTAAGGCGGAATCTTTCGCCTCTGAAAAAGATGCACTGTTGGAGAATGTTATCCAGCGTAACGACAAGAACAGGAGCACCATGATGAAAATGACAAAACTGGCAACCCTCTTCCTGACCGCCACACTCACTCTGGCCAGCGGCAGCGTCCTCGCCGCGGAAACGGGCACATCAGACAGCAACGGGGATGCGAATGCGGCTGCAGCAGCAGGCCAGCCCGCCCCTGATGCGAAACAGAATATCGCCCCGAATAATGTCGACAACAGCCAGATCAATACCGGCAACACCAACACCGGCGGCACGATGCTGCATCCCAACAGCAGCGGTTCCGGCACCATGAACCATGACAATATGAGTTCAGATGAGATTCATAAGAACTCGATGTGTAAGGACGGCAAATGCCCCGATCCTAATGACAAAGTAGGAAACGACGCGAATACCAAAACCGATGGCACCACCCAATAATGGGTGGTGATCGGGAAGAAAAAGGAGAGCTCTGGCTCTCCTTTCTTTTTGGAGTAACCTATTAAAAACGCTACACTAAAAACAATAACACATCAGGAAAGCAGACATGGCGCACTCCCATTCCCACTCACACTCTCCCGGCAACGACAACGCGAAGCGACTTCTGCTGGCCTTTGGCGTTACGGCAACGTTTATGGTTATCGAGGTCATTGGCGGCCTGGTTTCCGGCTCTCTGGCACTTCTGGCTGATGCCGGACATATGCTGACCGATGCCGCAGCGCTGCTCTTCGCTCTGCTGGCGGTGCAGTTTGCGCGTCGTCCTCCGAATGCGCGCCATACCTTCGGCTGGCTGAGGCTGACAACCCTTGCTGCGTTTGTTAACGCCATTGCGCTGGTAGTCATTACCGTTCTTATCGTCTGGGAGGCCGTACAGCGCTTCAGACACCCGCAGCCGATCGCCGGGGCAACAATGATGGTGATTGCCGTGGCAGGGCTGCTGGCGAATATCCTGGCCTTCTGGATTTTGCACCGCGGCAGCGGGGAAAAGAACCTCAACGTACGCGCTGCAGCTCTGCATGTTCTGGGTGATTTGCTCGGTTCAGTCGGGGCGATTGTCGCCGCGCTGGTGATTCTCTACACCGGCTGGACGCCTGTCGATCCAATTCTGTCCGTGCTGGTGTCATGTCTGGTCTTGCGCAGCGCCTGGCGGCTACTGAAGGAGAGCGTGAATGAACTGCTTGAAGGGGCACCGGCATCGATGGATATTGACGAACTGAAGCGCAACCTGCGCCGTTCAGTCCCGGAAGTACGCAATGTTCATCATGTGCACGTCTGGCTGGTGGGGGAAAAACCGGTCATGACGCTGCACGTCCAGGTGATCCCGCCTCACGACCACGATGCGCTGCTTGAACGCATCCAGCACTTTCTTGAACATCACTACGAAATTGGCCATGCCACCATCCAGATGGAGTATCAGCCCTGTAACGGGCCGGACTGCTACCTGAACGAGGCGCAGTCCGGACATTCAGATCATCACCACCACTAGCTGGAAAGCGCGTGAGAACCTCGCTCACGCGCGCTGTTAATCCACATCCGGCTGCCGTTCAGCGCGATGAAGGTCAGCAGCAGATATTCCAGCGACATCGCATAGACGCCCTGCAGGGCGAAGATCGCCACGCTAATCACATTGATGATGACCCAAAGCAGCCAGTTCTCAACGTATTTACGGGTCATCAGGATCATCGCCGCAATCGACAGCACCATCATGCAGGAATCCCAGAACGGGAAGGCATCCGGCTGGAGCACTGGCATCGTCACGTTCAGGCCGAAACCTGACATGACCGAAACGGCAACGCGGGTCAGGAACGCAAACACCGGGTTGATATAGGCGGTCATAAAACCAATGGCAACCACGCAGGCAACAAACCAGGCGATGGCTTTCGGCAAGGGAAGCCAGCGGATTTGAAGCTCAGCCTCCTGCTGGCTGTTCTGACGTGACCACGCGTACCAGCCGTAAATATTGGCGGCGAAGAAGAACAGCTGCAAAAGCAGGCTGGCGTACAGTTGGATCTGGAAGAAGATAATCGCAAACAGCGTAACGTTAATCAGCCCGAACGCATAATTGCTGATTTTCTCCAGGCTTGCCAGCCAGATACAGAGTAATCCCGCCAGCGTGCCAACGGCCTCAATCCATGACAGGTCATAGCCACCTGCACCAATCGGTATATGAACCAGAATGTTCTGCGTGCTAAAAAAATCCATCTTTTCCCCGTGGCGTTTTGAATTAAGTACGTAGTGTAGCCGCAAAATCCAGCATGCGGTTAAGCGGAATTAACGCACCTTCACGCAGGGCGGCATCCACATGGATTTCATGCGCTGCACCGCCTGTCTCGAGCCCTTCGGCAATGGCCTTCAGGCCGTTCATCGCCATCCACGGGCAATGCGCACAGCTGCGACACGTTGCGCCCTCACCCGCAGTTGGCGCTTCAAGGAGCTCTTTCTCCGGCACGGCCTGCTGCATCTTATAGAAGATACCGCGATCGGTCGCCACGATGAGCTGCTTGTTAGGTAACGTCCTGGCCGCGTTGATAAGCTGGCTGGTTGAGCCCACAGCATCCGCCATGTCGACTATCGACTGCGGTGATTCAGGGTGAACAAGAATAGCGGCGTCAGGATAAAGTGCCTTCATGCGCGCCAGCGCCTGGGTTTTGAATTCGTCATGCACAATGCAGGCGCCCTGCCAGCAGAGAACGTCAGCCCCCGTCTGCTTCTGGACATAATTTCCAAGATGACGGTCAGGTGCCCAGATAATTTTCTCACCCAGGCTATCCAGATGTTCAATCAGCTCAACGGCGATGCTGGAGGTGACAACCCAGTCTGCCCGCGCTTTTACCGCCGCAGAGGTGTTGGCGTAGACCACCACGGTCCGGTCAGGATGAGCGTCACAGAAGGCCGTGAATTCGTCAATCGGGCAGCCCAGATCCAGCGAACATTCCGCATTGAGCGTCGGCATCAGAATGGTTTTTTCAGGGCTGAGAATTTTTGCCGTTTCACCCATAAAACGCACGCCAGCGACCAGCAGCGTGGAAGCGGGATGTCTTGCACCGAAGCGTGCCATCTCCAGTGAGTCAGAAATACAGCCTCCGGTCTCTTCCGCCAGTTGCTGAATTTCCGGGTCGGTGTAGTAATGGGCCACCATCACCGCATCTCGTTCTTTGAGAAGACGTTTGATCTTCTCGCGATAGAATTGCTTTTCATCCTGGCTCAGCGGGACAGGTTTTGGCGGAAACGGATAGATTGCGGCTTCAGGATCAAACATCACACTCATTATGGCTTCTCGTTTTACTGGCTTAACAATATTGCCTTTCTTTTGCATGACATAGCAAAACGCGTGGCAATTGTGTTTTGTATACTAAACAAGATAGCGAATATGAGAGGAAAAGTCACCGGAAATAGGTGCGGATAGCATTTGTAGGCAGATAGCAAAAAGGCGCCTTTAGGGCGCCTTTCTACACTGGTGGGTCGTGCAGGATTCGAACCTGCGACCAATTGATTAAAAGTCAACTGCTCTACCAACTGAGCTAACGACCCCTTGCGGGATTTATTTCTTCGAAGTGGTGGGTCGTGCAGGATTCGAACCTGCGACCAATTGATTAAAAGTCAACTGCTCTACCAACTGAGCTAACGACCCGTTCGGGTGCTGACTTCGAAGATTTTACTCGGTACCACTTTTAAGTGGTGGGTCGTGCAGGATTCGAACCTGCGACCAATTGATTAAAAGTCAACTGCTCTACCAACTGAGCTAACGACCCGAGTGGTGGGTGATGACGGGCTCGAACCGCCGACCCCCTCCGTGTAAAGGAGATGCTCTACCAACTGAGCTAATCACCCACTCTGTACTGCCGGTATGCGTTAAGTGGTGGGTCGTGCAGGATGACTCGGCTTCGCCTCGCCCTACGGGCCGTTGCTGACGCAACGTTATCCTTCACGTTTTACTACTACTTCCACCTGACTTAGTGGTGGGTCGTGCAGGATTCGAACCTGCGACCAATTGATTAAAAGTCAACTGCTCTACCAACTGAGCTAACGACCCACTTTTACGCTGTTTTCACGTTGTTTGATATCCCGTGGCAACGGCGGCATATATTACTGATTTAAGAATTCAGCGCAACAAAAATTTCGATGAAGATCACTTAACTGCTTACGAATCATGCTGCACGACCAGAAATAACGCGATTTCTGGTCATGCGATAATCATCCCATCGAATTCAGACGTTTTTGCGCCTGCTTAGCACCTTCGGTACCCGGGAATTTAGAGACCACCTGCTGATAAACCGCTTTGGCTTTCGCAGTGTCGCCTTTGTCCTGCATGATGACGCCCACTTTGTACATCGCATCAGGCGCTTTTGGCGATTTCGGGTAATTTTTTACCACGGAGGCAAAATAAAACGCCGCATCGTCCTTTTTACCCTTGTTGTAATTCAGCTGACCGAGCCAGTAATTCGCATTTGGCTGATAAGTGGAATCAGGGTATTTCTTAACAAAGCTCTGAAACGCAGCAAGCGCCTCATCCTGACGAGATTGATCCTGCACCAGGGCAATGGCCGCGTTGTAATCTGTATTCGCGTCACCGCTCTGTACAGGCGCACCTGTTGAAGCAGAAGCATCCGCAGCCGGAGCTGATGTCGCCGCACCGCTCTGATCGCCCGCGGCTTGCTGTGCTTGTGCTGCTGCACCACCGCTGCTCAGGCTATCCATCTGCAGCAAAATCTGCTTCTGACGTTCCACAACCTGGTTCAACTGATACTGGCTTTCCTGAATCTGGCCGCGGAGAGAGTCAATATCGTTTTGGTTATCGGAAAGTTGTTGCTGGAGTTGGGTTAAAAGCTGGCTGTGAGCGTTAGAAATACGCTCGAGTTGAGTGACCCGGTCTTCTACCGAGCCTGAGCCGACACTACTGATTGGTGCCTGAGCAAAAGCGGCCCAGGGGGCCGCTATTCCAACCAGTAACGACAGACTCAACAGATGATGTCTGAAGTTACTGCTCATGCAATTCTCTTAGTAAACCAGTACGGCACGACGGTTTTTGGAGTAAGCCGCTTCGTCGTGACCCAGTACTGCAGGTTTTTCTTTACCGTAAGAAACGATGGAGATCTGGTCAGCAGAAACGCCTTTACCCTGCAGGTACATTTTAACAGCGTTAGCACGACGTTCACCCAGGGAGATGTTGTACTCTGGAGTACCACGTTCGTCCGCGTGACCTTCTACGGTGACTTTGTAAGATGGGTTGCTACGCAGGAAGTTTGCGTGCGCATCCAGCATCGCAGCGAAGTCAGAACGAATGTCGTATTTATCCAGATCGAAGTAAACGATGTTGTTCTGCTGCAGCTGCTGCATCTGAAGACGCGCTTGCTCTTCAGAAGACATGTTGCCATTGCCGTTCGCGTCCATACCGGTGCCGGCACCCATCATGCCTTCGCCGCTCTGGTCATTGCTGGCGTTCTTGTTAGAAGAACACGCTGCGATTGCCATTACAGGCAGAGCGATCATCAGCCCCTTCAGCACTTTGTTCAGTTGCATTTCTATGATTCCTTTAGTAATCAATTAATTATTATTTACAGATACGGCGACCAGGCAGGTGATTTTACCTGTCCATCAGTTGCCGGAATACGCGCTTTGAAACGCCCATCTGTAGAAACCAGATTCAGCACAGATCCCATCCCCTGAGAAGAGCTGTAGATTACCATCGTGCCGTTAGGTGCCAGACTTGGCGTTTCATCCAGGAACGTTGACGACAGAACTTGAACGCCACCCGCTACCAGATCTTGTTTGGCAATGTGCTGCTGCCCACCGTTGGAGCTCACCATTACCATAAATTTACCGTCGCTGCTCACGTCTGCGTTCTGGTTCTGCGAACCTTCCCAGGTAATACGCTGCGGAGCACCGCCGTTGATGTTGACTTTATAGATTTGTGGACGGCCAGCCTGGTCAGAGGTAAACGCCAGGTTTTGACTGTCCGGGAACCATGAAGGTTCGGTGTTGTTGCTGCGACCGTCGGTCACCTGACGGATCTGGCCAGAGCCAATGTCCATCACGTACAGGTTCAGGCTACCGGTTTTTGACAGCGCAAAGGCCAGTTTAGACCCGTCCGGAGAGAAGGAAGGCGCACCGTTGTGACGTGGGAAAGACGCCACCTGACGAACAGCACCGTTTGCCAGCGTCTGGATAACCAGCGCTGAACGGCCGCTTTCGAAGGTGACATAGGCCAGTTTAGAACCGTCCGGAGACCAGGCTGGAGACATCAACGGCTGTGAAGAACGTTTCACCAGGAACTGGTTATAGCCGTCGTAGTCAGATACGCGCAGCTCATACGGGAACTGACCACCGTTGGTCTGCACCACATAAGCAATACGGGTACGGAACGCCCCTTTAATGCCGGTCAGTTTTTCAAATACCGCATCGCTGGCAGCGTGTGCCGCGTAGCGCAGGTACTGCTTAGTGACCTTGTAAGAGTTCTGTGCCAGAACGGTACCCGGTGCACCGCCGGTATCCACCAGCTGCCAGGCCACGTTGTAAGAGCCGTCCGGGTTAGGCGTAACCTGACCCACAACCACGGCATCAATACCCAGTGCAGACCATGCTGCAGGCTGTACTTCCTGCGCGCTACCCGGCTGCTGAGGCAGGCGAGAACGATCTAACGGGTTGAATTTACCGCTGTTACGCAGGTCAGCCGCCACGATGCCACCGGCATCTTCAGGTGCAGCGCCAGGACCGGCCCACTGGAACGGAACAACACCGATTGGGCGTGCCGAGTCCACCCCCTGGGTGATCTCGATACGTACTTCTGCGTGCAGTACTGCTGCCCACAGCATTAAAAAACCAAATGCTACACGTAATGCCTGCTTCATCATATCTCCCTTATCCGGGTAACCTTACCCACGATAATTTAGCAGAATGTTAACAAACTCAAATAGACAAAACTACCAGAACCCTGTGACTAAACCTGGTCTATTTTTCCCCGTTTGCACGGGGAAAATGTAACTTAAGGTTTGAAGTCCAGCGGCGCATTTTTGAAGACTTCGTAAACGGCCTGAGACGGCGGTTTAGGCATCTTCGCCTGACGCGCTGCAGCCAGGGCCGCAGTACATAAAGCCGGGTCGCCACCTTCAGACTTAATATCCAGCAGCATGCCGTCCGGAGCCAGTTTTATACGCAACGTACACGTTTTACCGGTATAGGAAGACGCATCATAGAATCGGCTTTCAATAGCGGATTTAATCTGCGCGGCATAACCGTTGATTTCAGCCCCAGTCGCACCGTTACTCTTAGTGTTACCACTTCCCGTCGGCGCTGCGTTGTTTCCTTTCGCCCCACCGCCCGTTTTCGGTGCATTCTTACCGGAACTCAAATCGCCCAGCAGATCGTCAACCCCTGCGGCAGCGGCAGCTTTTTCAGCGGCGGCAGCCTTCTTCGCAGCGGCTTTTTCAGCTGCTGCTTTCTTATCGGCAGCGGCCTTCTCAGCTGCAGCTTTTTTGTCAGCAGCGGCTTTTTCTGCAGCGGCTGCTTTTTCTGCTGCTGCTTTCTCAGCAGCAGCCGCTTTCTTCGCGGCCTCGGCAGCAGCTTTCTTCTCTGCTTCCTGAGCGGCTTTCTTCGCGGTTTCGGCTTCAGCTTTCTTCTGAGCATCAGCAGCGGCTTTCTTCGCGGCTTCCGCTTCAGCTTTCTTCTGAGCATCAGCAGCGGCTTTCTTCGCGGCTTCCGCCTCAGCTTTCTTCTGAGCATCAGCAGCGGCTTTCTTCGCCGCTTCCGCTTCAGCTTTCTTCTGAGCATCGGCAGCGGCTTTCTTCGCCGCTTCTGCCGCTAATTTTGCCTGGGCATCAGCCTGTGCTTTCGCGTCCGCTGCGGCTTTTGCTGCCGCCTCTTCCGCCTGCTTTTGCTGTTCCTGTGCTTTCTTCGCGGCCTCTTCGGCTTGTTTCTGCTGTTCCGCCTGCTCTTTCGCGGCTTCCTGCGCCTGCAAACGTTCTTTCTCAAGCTGCTTCAGACGCTCCTGCTCTGCGGCCTGCTTTTCACGCAGTTCTTCCGCCTGCTGTTGCGACTGTTTTTCACGCTGCTCTTCAGCCCGTTTGGCACTCGCCTTCTGCTGTTGTTCGCGATTATAGTTCTGTACTACCGCACCGGGATCCACCATCACGGCGTCAATGGAAGACCCTCCACCGCCGCCGGCTGATGCATCAATATGCTCGTCGAACGAACTCCAGATCAGCGCTGCAAAGAGAATAACGTGCAGCACTGCGGAGACGATTATCGCTCGCTTAAGCTTGTCGTTCTGTTCGGTTGCCTTTGACACTATCGGTTCCCAAAAACTACGCGGATGATCAAATAGGTTGGGTCATTAAGCCAACTGACTTAACACCCGCACTATGTAGCAAGTTCAGCGCTTTAATAATTTCATCGTAGGGTACGTCTTTCGCGCCACCGATTAAGAAGACCGTTTTCGGATTTGACTCCAGGCGACGCTGCGCTTCAGCAATAACCTGCTCAGGTGGCAGCTGATCCATTCGATCTTTTTCTACCACAACGCTGTATTGCCCCACGCCGGAAACCTCAATGATAACCGGAGGATCGTCATTGGTGCTCACCGCCTGTGATTCTGTCGCATCCGGCAGATCCACTTCCACGCTCTGGGTAATGATTGGCGCTGTCGCCATGAAGATCAGCAGCAGTACCAACAGGACGTCCAGCAGTGGAACGATATTGATTTCGGACTTGAGCTCGCGACGACCTCGTCCACGCGATCTGGCCATGGTTTACCCCTTGTTGCTCTCGGTGCTGGTAAACGCCTGACGGTGCAGAATCGCAGTGAACTCTTCCATAAAGTTGTCGTAGTTCAGTTCCAGTTTGTTCACGCGCTGGTTCAGACGGTTGTAAGCCATAACCGCCGGAATTGCCGCAAACAGACCGATAGCGGTCGCAATCAGTGCTTCAGCGATACCCGGTGCAACCATCTGCAACGTCGCCTGCTTCACCGCGCCCAGCGCGATAAAGGCGTGCATAATCCCCCACACGGTACCAAACAGACCGATATACGGGCTGATAGAACCGACAGTGCCAAGGAAAGGAATATGCGTTTCAAGGTTTTCCAGCTCACGGTTCATAGAGATGCGCATCGCACGCGAGGCACCTTCCACCACCGCTTCCGGCGCATGATTGTTTGCACGATGCAGACGAGCAAACTCTTTGAAACCACTATAAAAAATTTGCTCGGAGCCTGTAAGGTTTTCACGGCGTCCCTGGCTTTCCTGATACAGACGAGAAAGCTCAATACCCGACCAGAACTTATCTTCAAATGCTTCAGCTTCACGGCCAGCGGCATTGAGGATACGCGTTCTCTGGATGATGATGGCCCAGGATGCGATTGAAAAACCAATCAAAATCAACATGATAAGTTTAACCAGAAGGCTTGCCTTCAGGAACAAATCAAGGATATTCATGTCAGTCACTGCTTAAACTCCGCGACAATAGACTTAGGAAGCGCACGAGGCTTCATTATGGTTGGATCAACACAGACAATCAGTACTTCAGCTGAGTTCAGTACGGTGTTCTCTGCATTGACTATCCGCTGCGTGAAAACCAGTGAGGTCCCGCGCATTGATGTAATTTCAGTTTGGACTTCGAGCATATCGTCGAGTCTGGCAGGCGCAAAATACTCAAGCGTCATCTTGCGAACCACGAAGGCAACTCGCTCAGCCAACAGCACCTGTTGACTAAAGTGATGATGGCGCAGCATCTCTGTGCGTGCCCGTTCATAAAAAGCAACGTAGCTGGCGTGGTAAACCATACCACCGGCATCGGTATCTTCGTAATAGACACGAACCGGCCATCGAAACAGCGTTGTATTCACTTTACATCCCGGTAATGCAACAAAAGTTAATGCTTTTAAACTTCGCTACTATACGCGCGGGAAAGAGGGTTGGGAATGGGAGAAAGTAAACGGAGAGTAAATTTTTATGGGCTCGGGTAAGCCCATAACGTTAACGGACATTTCTTATTCAGAAGAAGAAGAAAATCAAACCGGCGAGAAGCACCAGATCGGCAATCAGCGGGCAAAAAATTCCCTGCCAGTGAACGGCTTTCGGACGAAAGCCCACGCCGTGGATCACACCTGCGCACACCGCCCACATAATGAGGAAGCCATGCCAGATTTCAAGCTCGCTGGTTTTCGCTGCAAAGCGCGAAGGGTCCCAGAAGATACAACCTGCCAGCAGTAATGCCATCACTAAAGAAAGCGCCCGTAACGGGCGCTTATCCATTACCGCATATAACGTTGCGATAATGTTCATTAGTGTTTTTCTTCACCCGCTTTGGTCGCTTCTACGTGCTCAAGCGCCAGGGCAGTGATGACACCAAATGCACAGGCAAGAAGCGTCCCTAAAATCCATGCGAAATACCACATATTCAGCTCCTTACTTAGTACATAGAGTGGGTGTTGCTTTCGATATGTTCTTTAGTGATGCGACCGAACATTTTCCAGTAACACCAGATGGTGTAAGCCAGAACAATCGGAACGAACACGCAAGCAACATACGTCATCAGGTTCAGCGTCATATGGCTGGACGTTGCATCCCACATGGTCAGGCTAGCATTCAGCATGGTGCTGGATGGCATGACGAATGGGAACATCGCAATACCCGATGTCAGGATGATGCACGCCAGGGTCAGTGATGAGAACACGAACGCCAGAGCACCTTTCTCCAGACGAGACGTCAACACGGTCAGCAGCGGTAACAGCACGCCCAGAGCCGGGATCGCCCACAGCGCAGGGGTATTGTTAAAGTTCACCAGCCATGCGCCCGCCTGACGCGCCACTTCTTTGGTCAGCGGGTTAGACGGCGCAGTATGGTTGATCGCAGACGTCACCACGTAGCCATCAATGCCGTACACCACCCACACACCGGCCAGTGCGAAGCAGACCAGCGTGACCAGCGCAGCGACCTGAGCCGTCGCGCGAGAACGCAGGTGCAGTTCACCAACCGTACGCATCTGCAGATAGGTTGCGCCCTGAGTGATGATCATCGCCACGCTCACCACGCCGGCCAGCAGACCAAACGGATTCAGCAGCTGGAAGAAGTTACCGGTGTAGTAAAGACGCATGTATTCGTCCAGGTGGAACGGTACGCCCTGCAGCAGGTTACCGAACGCCACGCCGATCACCAGCGGTGGAACGAAGCTACCGATGAAGATGCCCCAGTCCCACATGTTGCGCCAGCGGGTATCTTCAATCTTGGAACGGTAGTCGAAACCAACCGGACGGAAGAATAAAGAGGCCAGCACCAGAATCATCGCCACGTAGAAGCCGGAGAACGCAGCCGCGTAGACCATCGGCCAGGCAGCGAACAGCGCGCCGCCTGCGGTGATCAGCCACACCTGGTTACCGTCCCAGTGAGGGGCGATGGAGTTGATCATGATTCGACGCTCGGTGTCATTACGACCGAGGAAACGGGTGAGCATCCCCACCCCCATGTCGAAACCATCCGTGACGGCGAAACCGATCAGCAGAACGCCGATCAACAGCCACCAGATAAAACGCAATACTTCATAATCGATCATTTGATGACTCCTGTCTTAGCGTGCCGGCTGAGTAGTCGCAGTGGACTGCTCGTAGTGATAGCGACCGGTTTTCAGGCTGCTTGGGCCAAGGCGCGCGAACTTGAACATCAGGAACAGTTCAGCCACCAGGAACAGGGTGTACAGACCACAAATCAGCAGCATGGAGAAGATCAGATCGCCCGCTGTCAGGGACGAGTTCGCTACCGCCGTTGGCAGCACCTCACCAATCGCCCATGGCTGACGGCCATACTCCGCAACAAACCAGCCGGATTCGATAGCGATCCACGGCAGTGGAATACCGTACAGCGCGGTGCGCAGCAGCCATTTTTTCTCGCCGATGCGGTTGCGAATCACGGACCAGAAGGACGCCGCAATGATCAGCAGCATGATGATGCCGCAGCCCACCATGATACGGAATGCGAAGTACAGAGGCGCAACGCGTGGAATCGAGTCTTTGGTTGCCATCTGGATCTGCGCTTCCGTCGCGTCAGAAACATTCGGGGTATAACGCTTCAGGAGCAGACCGTAACCCAGATCTTTCTTCACGTTGTTGAACTGGTCGCGAATAGCCTGGTCGGTAGAGCCAGCACGCAGCTGTTCCAGCAGCGAGTAGGCTTTCATACCGTTACGGATACGCTCTTCGTGCTGAACCATCAGCTCTTTCAGACCGGTCACCTGCTTATCAACAGAACGAGTGGCGATGATACCCAGCGCGTAAGGGATCTGAATGGAGAAGTGGTTTTCCTGCGCGTCCTGATCCGGAATACCGAACAGCGTAAAGGCAGCAGGCGCCGGTTGGGTTTCCCATTCGGCTTCGATGGCGGCCAGTTTGGTTTTCTGCACGTCCCCCATTTCGTAACCGGATTCATCACCCAGAACGATAACGGAGAGGATTGCAGCCATACCGAAGCTTGCAGCGATAGCAAAGGAGCGCTTAGCAAAGGCGAAGTCACGACCGCGCAGCATGTAGTAAGAACTGATACCCAGGATAAACATCGCGCCGCACACATAGCCAGAAGCGACGGTGTGAACGAATTTAACCTGCGCAACCGGGTTCAGGACCAGCTCGGCAAAGCTGACCATCTCCATACGCATGGTTTCGAAGTTGAAATCAGACGCGATAGGGTTCTGCATCCAGCCGTTCGCCACCAGGATCCACAGTGCGGACAGGTTCGAACCTAATGCCACAAGCCAGGTTACCGCCATATGCTGGACTTTACCCAGACGGTCCCAACCGAAGAAGAACAGACCTACAAAGGTGGATTCGAGGAAGAATGCCATCAGACCTTCAATGGCCAGCGGCGCACCGAAGATATCCCCTACATAGTGGGAATAGTAAGACCAGTTAGTCCCGAACTGGAACTCCATGGTCAAACCGGTTGCCACGCCCAGTGCGAAGTTGATACCAAACAACTTGCCCCAGAACTTGGTCATATCTTTATAAATCTGTTTGCCGGAGAGAACGTATACCGTTTCCATGATGGCCAGCAGGAACGCCATACCGAGCGTCAGTGGCACAAACAGGAAGTGGTACATCGCGGTCAAGGCAAACTGTAAGCGCGACAGTTCGACTATATCTAACATCATGACTCCTTGCTCATCGCATGAAGACTCCGAGAGTGAACCCCGTCAGAAAGAGATCCACACGCATGCCCCAATACAAATTATTCGCATCCTTGTCGTCGTTATTACCCTGAAAGAGGATAAAAACGATGACGTGAGGTTACAAATACGTTAATAAAAAACTCAAATTGATCCCGCAAATATAATACGCTGCAAAACCCTTACAATAAACAGGTTTTTATTGAATCACATTTACGTTTTTCGACGGTGATCAATTTATAGCAAAATTACCACTTTTCAGCCATTTTGATCGGGGACAATTTAGCGCTTTTCCGTGCCTTTTTCCAAGAATTAAACCTTGATTTAAATCAAAAACAAACGCTAATGTTAACCATGTTTAATCATGGTGAGAATGGTAAAAACCATGTTAATGATATGTACATGCAAAGATGTGATTGGTTATCGAAGACGGGAAAAAATATAAACAGAAGTGATTTTAATTAGCGCTAAAGAAAGCATCATTTTCGACGAGGGACAAACAATAAAGCGTAGTCGGGCCAGATTATTTTTCCATTGCATTCATGCAACCCTTCGAAATTACATTTAATTTACTTTTGACACCCCATAAGTTAACACCGCTATGTGACTATTTAATGAAAAAAGGCCGCCCTCTCTGCAGCCTTTTTCGTATCACTGGTTCAGGCGATAAGAATACTAAAGGTTCGTGACTGCCCCGGCCTGAATGCCCCGACAATGCCCTCTCCTTCACACCGATCCATTATCCGTTCATTCATGTCCGTTTCGCAGCACCGTTTCACCGTCGGATTCATGGATAACGTCGTGTCAAATGCGCTGGACTCCGAAGGGTTGAACAGGCGCAGAATGAGCTCATCACGATCTTCAGCCTTTTTGAGCGTACTGAGCACGCATCCCGTTGGCGAAAGCGCTAACAAACTGTAACTTTCCGGCGTGATAAACGACGCGCGATTCAGTTTCATCGCATCCCAGGGAATTTTGTTATAGCACTGCACCGGCGTTAACCACGATTTAGCCTGCTGCGCGACGCCCGCGTTTTCCGGCATGCCACTGAAGCTGAAGAGGCTAAAGCGACAGGTTAACGGCCCGCGAACCTGAGAGTCAGGAACAGGCATTTTGATCCCCGAAGGTCTGCCAGGACGCAACAGCAAATCTTCTTTCCCGAGTAGCCCCACGCCACGCAACAAGGTCAAGGCGAATGCTTTTTTGTCATCGCCCACCACTTCAAACTCACGCAGTCCCTCGGTGAACAGCGCCAGCCCGTTTCGCTTTTCCTGCAGTACGGCATAGTTGAGTAAATTCCAGACGGGAACCGGCGCTTCTTTCCAGCTCTCCTCATGCCAGGTCGCCATCGCCGCGTCCTGCACCGGGCGAGTGAGCGTGCCAAACTGCGTGTCCGCTAACACTTCCTGAGTCGTAAACGGCGTTGGGATCAGTACGCGAACGCGGTGGTCGTCGGCCTGGTTATCCAGACGCACCGCCACATCAATGCGTCTGCTGTGATGACTAAGCGTAATGTCAAACTCAGCGTCGAGATAGCCGTTTCGCTGGCGCGCCGCGCGTTCGGCCAGATTAGCCGGAACAGCGATCCGATGGCGGATAGCCGCCCTGCTCTGCCAGCCTTCGTGCGTGACCTCAACCTGATATTCGCCCTGCGCTGAAGTGAGTCTCCACTCTTCCCGCGAAGGCGAGTAGTCGTACTCATCGCCATCATCAGAACTCTCTTCGATTTCCAGTACGCGGTCATAAATAAGCCCGGTCTCTTTATCGCGCAGGCGCAGCGTGCCGTCGTCATTTACGTCAATCTGCCAGAAGGCATTTTCAAGTAAGGATTCGGTGTCTTTAACCACAGAAAGCATCTTCCCGGCCACGTTCGGTTCGATAAACAGCGTACGGTAGCCCATCGACGGCAGTATTTGGCTGAGCTGAATATCAAACTCCATAAACGGTTCGTAATTGCCGTAATGGACAATCTGCCGGTCAATAAGACCAGGGTCGAGTTCGCGCGCACTGCGAATGAAATAGGGGATCTCGTTGCCTTTTTCATCGCGCAGTCGGAACTGGCTGGCGCGCAGCCGAATCGTGGTGTTCATCACCTCTTCACGCGGCCAGGGCATCAGGTTGAACATCACCAGCTTATCGGCGTCGCTTTGTGGCATGTTGTCGACAATCTTGCGCATATAGAAACGCACCAGGTTGTCAGCCATGTCCTCAGCCAGTTCAAAGCGGGAGACAATCTCGCGGTGCACCTTATCGCAGCAACAGCAGCCGATGCTGTCGTGAGCGTGGTTTTTGAGGATCTCTTTCCACATTTTTTCCAGCAAACCGTGGTGATATTCAAAACCCAGCGTCCAGGCAAGTGTGGCCAGCGGCTCGAGGATATTGACAATTTTGTTCTCGATACGCGCATGGGCGATTTTGATGTCCATGCGCGTGGAGCCGATGGTCCGGTGAACGCGCATGTATTTCCCGTCGATAAACTCCCCTTTCAGCGTCGCTAGTTCATCGCGGTGCGCGTCGATGTGCTCAAACACCTCTTCGAACCGACTCATCACAAATTGACGCTGAGGATAGATTTCACGAAGCTTATCCATTACCGCGAAAATGTTCTGCTGCAGCGGCATCTGGTCATGACCGTTGGGCAGTAAAATTTCTTTGGTCACCGAGGCTTTTTCCAGGACCTCGAAATAGCTGTCGAGCCGTTTTCGCAGCCCTGCTTCGTCCTCCGGTAAGTACTTACCAATCGCATAGCCCAGCGGCAGTACCTGCGCCGTCACTTCACTGCCGTCCTGGCTCTGCCAGAGAAACTCGGTTTTGTCGGTCCCGTGTCGTTCCGAGCAGCCGCGCCAGAACATCGTGCGGGTAATGCCAAACCCGTTATAGATATGCGGTAGCTGGCCGGACATACCAAACGAATCCGGCAGATAGCCGATCCTCATCGGCTCGCCGAACGCCATACAGTCGCGCATGCCGTACATAAGATTGCGGACAATCGACTCACCGCTGACAATCGTGGTATCGGTCTGGGTATACCAGGGGCCGATAATCAGCTTTCCGCGCTCCACAAGCGCTTTCACCCGCGAGCGGTTTTCAGGCACGACGGCAAAATAATCCTCCAGCACCGCCGTCTGTCCATCGAGGACATAATATTTATACTCGTCATCCTGCTCCAGATGGGTCAGGATCTCTTCCATATTATTGACCAGAAGAATACGTGACGCTTCGGTGGTGAAGTACCACTCACGGTCCCAGTGCATATGCGGCGTGATATGAACGCGAGATACAGCTTTCATCTTCGTTTCCTGTGTGAGTGTTTATGGCGTAACGTCTTCAGTAACGTACTTACCGCGCTCAACGGCATGACGCCGCCAGAGAATTAAAACCAGTGTGGAGATGGCGGTCCCCACCAGCGCTGCGCCAAACCAGCCTGCAGCAGCGGCCACACCATTCAGCCCGGCAGGATGCAGTAAAAAGAGGGAGAAAATGCCGGCTCCGGGTGTGGACAACCCAATCCCCATCGCGCCAACAATCGCCCCTGTGGCCATAGAGCCAAGGACAAACGAGCCAATTACCCGCAGCGGATCTTCAATCGCCATCGGGATCGCCCCTTCGGTGATACCCGCCAGCCCAAGCAACCACGTGGATTTGCCCGTCTCGATTTCAAACTGTTTGAAAAGGTGCGGAGCAAGCATCGTTGAGGCGGTCACGGTGAAAGCTGACACCATTTTGACAGAGGCGAATATGGCATACGGTCCGTAGACACCGTTGGCCATCGCCCCCAGGCAGAAAGCATACGAAGCTTTGTTGACCGGCCCGCCCAAATCGAACGAGCACATAAAACCGAGAACGGCTCCGAGCAACAGCGCATTCGCCCCAGACAGCCCGTTAAGCCACGCCGTGAGCGAATTGTTCAGCCATGCCACCGGCTCGCCAATTACAAACAGCATCAGGCTGCCCGCCCCCAATACGCCGATGACCGGATAGAGGTAATAGGTTAAAAAACCGTTGTAACGGGTAGTGAGGCGAATATGATTTTTCACCCAGCGCATCAGGTAGCCAGCAATCAACCCGCCCGCGATAGCCCCCAGAAAACCGGAGCCGATCATATTGGCGGCAAGGCCGGCCGCAAAGCCTGGCGCCAGCGCGGGTTTATCCGCCAGCGAGTAGGCGGTATAGGCAGCGAGCACGGGCACCATCAAAATACCGAGCATACCGCCGCCAAGTTTGCGGTACATCCACAGCCACGAATTCTCCTGATCGAACAGATGCTGCAGGCCGAGTATCTGCGCCAGCAGCACCGCGACGGCCAGCACCGTTCCCCCGGCGACAATCAACGGCACCGCAAAGGAGATCCCGCTGAGAAGCGCCTGCTTAAGCTCCGTCTTAACGCTCTTTTTTTCTGCCTGGACAGGCTGCGTACCCGATGAGGATGGTAATGCCAGCGCACGCTCAATTAACGCTTCGGCATGACGCAGCGGTTCCGCAACCGGCACAGAAATCGCCGGAATCCCCTCGAAACGCTCGCTCTCTTTGATCGCCACTTCCGCTGCGAAGATGCACGCTTTCGCCGCCTGCAACTGCTGAGGAGTAATGCGATCTTCGATGCCGTTCGCCCCCTGCTTTTCGACCACCACGTTAATGCCAAGCTTACGCCCTGCTTTTTCCAGGTATTCAGCCGCCATATAGGTATGGGCAATACCTGCCGGACACGCGGTGACGCAGACGACGGTGGGCGCATTCACCAGAGCGGCAGCCTCGTGTTCCTGCGGGACATCGTCCAGCGCAGCGAGCAGGTCTTCCGCCGTCGCTGCCGCCATCACGCGTCCCCGGAGAGCATCATCCGCCAGGCGAGACGTCAACTCCGTTAACACCTGGATATGTGTGGATCCCGCTTCAGCGGGCGGGATGGCAAGCAGGAAGATCAGCTCAACGTTTTCCGGTCCGTCCACACCTTCCCACTCCAGCGGTTCACTCAGGGTGGCGACCGCAAAAGCCGCTTCTTTCACCACAGCTGTTTTGCCATGGGGCACCGCCAGTCCTTCGCCAAGCGCAGTGGGGCCGAGCGACTCGCGATGAAAGACCTCCTTCAAAAATGCATCGCCATCTGTAATTTTGCCCAGCGCCACCAGTCGCATCGTAAGCTGGCGAATGGCCTCATCACGGCTGGCATAGTGCGCCTGCACGCAGACAGCACTGGTGTGGGTCAGAGTCGTCAGGTTCATAAGATCCTCACACGTAAGTTGTTATTGTCTGGTGGCAATTGTGACAGGCAACACAATACATTTATGTGATCACTTTCACTAACAATGCAAATTTGTATTTAAATTGTATTATTTACAAATTTTAAGCTGAAGGCATAATTCCGTGAAAAGGTATTAGAAAGGCAGATTCTATGGGTAACAAACCGATGTACCGGCAGATAGCCGATGCGCTTCGCGAGAAAATCAATGCGGGTGAGTTAAAACCCGGCGATGCGTTACCGACGGAATCCAGCCTTCAGGAGGCGTTCAACGTTAGCCGTGTAACGGTGAGACAGGCGCTGAAGTTGCTTACGGAAGAGCAGATCGTCGAGAGCATTCAGGGCAGCGGCACCTACGTAAAAGAAGAGCGCGTTAACTACGACATTTACCAGCTCACTGGCTTTTACGAAAAACTGGCGGACCGGAACGTGGATACCCACAGCGAGGTGAATATTTTCGAAGTGCTGAAAGCCGATGCAAAACTTGCCGAAAAGCTGAATATCGCTCATGACGATAAAGTCTGGCACGTCAAACGAGTCCGCTTTATCAAACAAAAACCAGTGAATCTGGAAGAAACGTGGATGCCGCTGGCGATGTTCCCTGACCTCACCTGGGAAGTGATGGAGAATTCGAAATACCACTACGTTGAACAGATCAAAAAGCTGGTTATCGATCGCAGCGAGCAGGAGGTCATTCCCGTGATGCCCTCTGCCGAGGTCGTGAATGCTCTGGGGATCGATGCGGCAAAACCTGTCCTCGAAAAAATCTCCCGCGGCTACCTCAGTGATGGACGCGTATTTGAATACAGCCGCAATACCTTCAAAAGCGATGACTACAAATTTACGCTTGTGGCGAAACGCAGACACTAAACGTACATGAATGACAAAAACCCGGTGCAAAACCGGGCTCTCATGTTAATACGTTAGTGCAATGTTTAAAGTGTAAACGTCATACCGATGCGATAGCGTGACTCAGACATATTGTCTTCGCCTTCGTAGTAGCCCTGCTGATCCAAATAATCGTATTCCACATAGGGACTAAACCATTTGTTCCATTTATAACGCAGGGTAAATGCATTCTCCGTAGCCCAGGTTTTATTATTTTTATAGGTATAATTCTCATTGGCATGTTTATATGCCGTGCCCTGATATAAGAAACTCCATTCACTATTAAATTTATAGCCCACAAAGATGTCTAAACGATTGACACTGTCACGATGCGACTCCCCTTCATCGTTAATAGATTCATAGGTATTATAATCGTAGCGGTAACGCAAACCGAGACTCCAGTCAGCACCTGGCAGATAGTTGACCCTAATATAGGGACGAAGTTGCGTGCCTTTGTTGCTCCAGTGATATATCCCCCCTGGTTGCAGGTTCCATTTATCGGCAAATCGCCAGGTATAATTGGTCTCTATCTCGTTATAGTCCGTTGTACTATCGCCAAAAGAGTGTGCACTGTCGGACTTATCTGTGCCATTTGTACCCTTTCCATTATTTTTATTGTTTTTATTATCCATCTCCGCACTGGCCCACCAGCCGTTAGCCCAACTTTCGCTGATCTTATATCGTGACTCATAGGAGTGGCTCCCGGTTTTATAGCCACCACGTACATCAAACGTTAGCGCATGGCTCACCAGCGGTGAGCCAGCAGCGATCAGAAGAAGAAAACGTAATAGATTCTTTTGCATAACAGACATTCATCCTTTATATAAAATCACTTGCCAGAAAATAAAAACCGTCAACAAACAATTCCGTGGAATCATATTTGTTTACAACCAAATATCACGCACATATTTTCATAAATAAGATCATCATCATAAAATTTACCGAAACATTGTTTCGATAAAATAAAAACATAAGAGAAATTTACTTAATAAAAATACACATAGGTTTCATGAATTTATTTTTTAGATTTTTCAAAACAAAAAACGATAACAGAAAACAAACAAAATGGTCTTGACGCGATCCTTAAAGAAACCACAAAATAAAAATGAAACATTGTTTTAAAAGCGAGATCAAGATCATGAACGCTATGGCCACAAGGCCATACAATAAAATGAAACCATGTTTTATGTTTTATTAAATAAATCATCAACGTACAGGATGGATGTCGTGAAGATCAAAAAACTACGCTGGTACATTATCTCACTCGTCATGCTAGGGACGATAATTAACTACTTAGCAAGAAGCACGCTCGGCGTCGCGGCGCCGGAAATGATGAAAACGCTCAACCTTTCCAGCGAGCAGTACTCATGGATTGTATCGGTCTTTCCTTTCACCTATGCCATCGGCGGGATCGCCTGCGGCTTTGTAATTGATAAATTCGGTTTGCGTGTCAGCTTTGCTGTACTGGCTGCATTGTGGTCTGTATGCAACATGTTGACGGCATTATTTAACACCTGGTTCCCGATCGCCGCCTTGCGCGGCGGCCTGGGTCTGACCGAAGCAGCCTTCAATCCTGCGGGTATGAAGGTGACCGCCGAGTGGTTCCCGGCAAAAGAGCGCGGCTTAGCCTGCGGCGTTTACAGCCTCGGTACCTCCGTTGGTGCCATGCTGGCGCCACCGCTGGTCGTTTGGGCGATTGTTAACTACAACTGGGAAATGTCTTTTGTTGTCACAGGTGCTATCGGCGTTGTTTGGGCCATTCTATGGGCAGTGCTTTATCGCTCCCCGGAGTCGCATCCTGCGTTGCTGAAGGAAGAACATGAAGAAGTGCTGGCCGACCAGATAGAGGTGGTTCAAGAGAAAGCAACTCTGATGTCCATGATCAAAGATAAGAGCCTTTGGGCAATCTCCTTACCCCGTTTTATGGCCGATCCGGCATGGGGAACACTGCACTATTGGATGCCGCTTTATCTGGTGACGGTGCGTCACATGAACATGAAAGAAATCGCTATGTTTGCCTGGCTCCCCTTCCTGACCGCTGACCTGGGCTGCCTGGCGGCAGGCTATATTTCGAAGTTTCTGCACAACCGCGGCGTACATATTGTTAACGCTAAACGCATCACTTTTACATTTGCCGCTCTGCTCATGCTGTCGATGGCTGGCGTCGGTTTTGTCAGCAATGTCTATGTGGCTATTGCGCTGTTCTGCATTGCCGGGTTCGCCCACCAGTGCCTGTCCGTTACCGTGATCAGCATGTCATCTGACCTGTTTCCGAAACAAAAAGTCGCAACCGCGACGGGTTTTGCAGCCTTCACCGGCAGTATGGGGAACTTTCTGTTCAGTATTTTCCTCGGTGCCATGGTTGCCGTTGTAGGTTACGACATCTTTTTTATCAGTCTGGGTGTCTTCGATTTGATTGGCGCATTGTTCCTGTGGATGCTGATTAAGGCCCCTTTGGTAAAAGTCGCACCGGCAATCGCCTGAGAGATAGCCTGAACGTAAGGAATAGACTTATGAATAATCGCGACATTGTGCTTATCAGTGCGTTGTTCTCAACCTCTGCTTTAGCAGCGACCGGGAAGCCTCCCTTTCAGAGCCTGCATGGCGGTTGTCTGACCTACGATTGCAGTCAGATGCTTGAGATCAAAAAAAGCCTTCAACACGGAGATCAAACATACGCCCCCGCCTGGAAGAAGCTGCTGCAGAAAGCAGACCTGGCACTGGAACACAAACCCTACAGCGTAACGGATAAAAAATTGTTACCGGCATCCGGGAATAAGCATGACTATTACAGCTTTGGCCCCTACTGGTGGCCGAATCCGGATACTAAAGACCACCTTCCCTATATTCGTAAAGACGGCCAGATAAACCCCTCGTCAAAAACAGACGATACGGACAGCAAGCGCCTGGCGCTGTTCTCTGACGATATTCGCGTACTATCGCTTGCCGCATTTTATAGCGCAGACGCCCGCTATGCGCAAAAAGCAGAAATCATGCTGGATACCTGGTTTCTGAACAAAAAAACCAGAATGAATCCTGACCTCAGTTACGCCCAGGCGATTCCGGGCATAGTGAATGGCCGGGGGATTGGCATTATTGATACGCGCGTATTGATAGATGTCGCTGACAGTATCGTCCTGTTGCACCATGCGGGATTCCTGTCTGATAAAGAGGTTCAGGGTTACAAAAGCTGGTATTCAGCCTATACCACATGGTTATTAACCAGCACTAACGGGCAGGAAGAGGGAAACTGGTATAACAATCACGGCGCCTGGTATGACGCACAGGTTACCGCCTTTTCATTGTTCTCAGGTGACATCAAACAGGCTCGTCGGCAAATTGATATTTTCAAAAACAGACACCTTGTCGCGCAGGTGAACGCCAAAGGTGAACTACCGGCCGAGCTTGAACGAACTCGCTCATTCCACTACACCAATTTCGCCCTGGCAGCTTACGCCAGAATGGGTCGCTACGGTGAAATAACCGGTGACGATGTCTGGAATTACGAACTTGATGGGCGAACCATGAAAAAGGCTTTTTCCTTCATCAGCCAGCAAACAAGTAAACCCGCCAGCAATTGGCCGTATCAGGAAATCAAATACATCCCTGAAGAGGCTACCGGCCCATTACTCGCTGCGACAAGAGCCTGGAAAGACGATGATTTCCGCAAAAATACCGCAGCATTGGTGAAAACAAATGACACCGATATCAACATCCTGGTTCCAGGCTCTGTACTGGTGAAGTAAACGCCATGACAACGCATACAGGTAGATAATGAAACTGTTTACACAAGCCCAAATTGCGACCGCGAAAGACCGGGTAACGCCGGAGATCCTCCACCGACTGGTGGAAAACAACTGTGACGTGCTCAACCACGACACGCTGGTTCCGCAAACAGGTTGCGCCACCTGGAACCACTATTTTTACTGCCCGGAGCACAGCGTGCGGCTGCTCTGGGACCGAAAGTCGCCAAATAAGCACCGTTGCCCCATTGATGGAGCCGTATTTACTGGCGAACCCTACTACGGGGCATGGTGGCGTTGGCTCAATGGACTGAATGCCAGGGCATGCTATGAGCTTGGCATTCTCTGGCTGCTAACGGACGATAATATCTACCTGGATAAAATTATCGATATCCTGATGCAGTACGCAAAATACTACCCCGACTACGAAGAGCACGGTGGGATTCCTTACAATGGTCCCGGTAAAGCCAACGCGCAGACGCTGTGTGAAGCCAACTGCCATGCTGACTTCGCACGCGGGTTCGATATTGTCAGCTCAGAACTGACGACAGAACAGTATGAGTACATTTCCCGACGCCTGCTGCGCTGTGGAGCCGATTTCCTGATGCGGAACCGGAGCAATCAAATTCACAACCATGAGGTGAAGATCAGCGCAACCATCGGCATTATCGGCGCTATTCTCGACGATGAGTATTATCTGACGTTTGCTGTTAACAGTCCTTATGGCCTGCGGTATCAGCTGGAACACGCCCTGCTGCCCGGCGGATTCTGGTTCGAGGGTTCACTGCATTACCATTACTACGCCCTTGAAGCGTTCATGGGTTTCGAGAAATTCGCCCATCATGGTCCATTCAGTCTGCTGGATAAGCCCTGGTATGTGAACATGCTGTCACTGCCATTAACGCTACTGATGCCAAATATGACGCTGCCGAAGGTGAACGACTGCGTGAACGGTCAGGAGAAGCTCGGCCACGCCGATATTTATGAATTTGCATTCAACTATTATGGCAACCCGCAATATGGTGAGCTGTTAGCCTGGTTATATACCGCCGGACCGCGCGACAATATTGACGCCCTTTTCTATGGGCAACCACTACCATCGCAGGTGTTAAGCGCCCCGGAAGGCAATGAGCATAATCCTGATGCCGGATTTACGATAATCCGCAATGCGCCAGGGCGCGCCGTATGCATTAAGCATGGTCCCTATGGCGGCGAGCACGATCACTATGACAGGCTCAACCTCATCGTCTTCAATAACTACAGCGCACTGTTCCCCGATCTGGGCACCACCGGCTATGGCGCACCGCTGCACTATGGCTACTACAAAAATACGTTTTCGCACAACACGCTGTGCGTCAACGGACTTAACCAACCCCCTGCACTCCCCCGGGTTATCGATTATCAGCAACGGGAAGGAGAAACGAGGCTTATTGCTGAAGTGGACTGGCGCAGGGCAACTGCGTTACCCGACAGTAAAACTCGCGTGGAGTGGGATGCAGAGTCTTACCGGGATATCGTTTTTCGCCGCACCGTCGTGGTGACGGAAAACCTGCTGATTGATAAATGGGACATTGATAACCCTCACTACCAGTGCGTTGATGCGGTTTACCACATCAATGCCGCAGCAACGCAGGCGGCACCACAGAATGGCGTCCGGATCTGCTACCCCTACGTTAAACAGGCAACCGAGCAACCGCTGAAGGGAAAAATTGAGGTTCGCTACCAGGCTGACGCCCCGGTTTCTGTCACCTGCTTTTCGACCAACAATACGGCGTTAATCAAAGCTCAGGGACCGAATAACCCTTCGACATCGATGCTCGACTATCTGCTATTACGCAGCCGTGATAAGCGTATTTCCTTCGTGTTTGTCACGGATTTCACGGGCACCGGAAAAGTCGATATCGTGAAGAGCGACGACACGATAACCGTCATTGACATGACGTTAAACCGCGAATACCGCCTCTGACAACGCAGTCAGAAGTCACGGATTCAATATGCAACTAAGGTGATACGATGTTTGTTTTTCACAATCTGACGCAGCTGGAAGAAGCAGGTAATGGCGTAACGCGCCGGATCCTCTCCCATGCCGGCAATATGATGGCGGTTGAAGTGCATTTTGCCCAGGGCGCTATCGGCCCTATGCACAGCCATCCTCACGAGCAGTTGACGTATGTACTCTCCGGTGAGTTTGAATTCACCATTGCCGACGAAACGCACATCGTCAGAGCGGGAGATACGCTGTACAAACAGCCCAATGTCATGCACGGGTGCGTGTGTCGCAAGGCGGGAACCCTGCTGGATACCTTCACGCCGGTACGTGAGGATTTCCTGCAATAAACAATAAAAAAAGGCCGCTTTACAGCGGCCAACCATGTCGAAACGGACATTTTTATACTTCAACGCCCCCCTTTCGGGGAGCAGAGAGGACTTACTTAATGATGGATTTCAGTGCTTCGCCGATATCCGCCAGGCTGCGAACGGTTTTCACGCCTGCGGCTTCCAGCGCTGCGAATTTCTCATCAGCCGTACCTTTACCACCAGCGATGATCGCGCCTGCGTGACCCATACGCTTGCCTTTCGGCGCGGTCACACCCGCGATGTAACCCACAACCGGCTTGGTCACGTGTTCTTTGATGTAAGCAGCCGCTTCTTCTTCCGCGCTACCACCGATCTCACCGATCATCACGATCGCTTCGGTCTGTGGATCTTCCTGGAACATCTTCAGGATGTCGATGAAGTTAGAGCCCGGGATCGGGTCACCGCCGATGCCCACACAGGTGGACTGGCCGAAGCCGTAATCGGTGGTCTGCTTCACTGCTTCATAGGTCAGGGTACCGGAACGGGACACGATGCCCACTTTACCCGGCTTGTGAATGTGGCCCGGCATGATGCCGATTTTGCATTCGCCCGGGGTGATAACGCCAGGGCAGTTCGGGCCGATCATACGCACGCCTGCTTCATCCAGCTTCACTTTCACGGTCAGCATATCCAGCGTAGGGATGCCTTCAGTGATGGTGATGATCAGTTTGATGCCTGCGTCGATCGCTTCCAGAATGGAGTCTTTGCAGAACGGAGCCGGAACGTAGATCACGGTTGCGGTTGCGCCCGTCGCTTCTACGGCTTCACGCACGGTGTTGAACACCGGCAGGCCCAGATGCGTGGTGCCGCCTTTACCTGGCGTTACGCCGCCAACCATCTGCGTGCCGTAGGCAATCGCCTGTTCGGAGTGGAAAGTCCCCTGGCTACCGGTGAAGCCCTGGCAGATAACCTTGGTATCTTTATTAATTAAAACTGACATTATTTCCCCTCCACTGCGGCAACAACCTGCTGAGCTGCATCCGTCAGACTTTTCGCTGCAATAATATTCAGGCCGCTGTCAGCCAGTTTTTTCGCGCCGAGTTCAGCGTTGTTACCTTCCAGACGTACAACAACCGGAACGTTAACACCCACTTCTTCTACCGCACCGATGATACCGTCAGCGATCAGGTCGCAACGGACGATGCCGCCGAAGATGTTAACCAGAACGGCCTTCACGTTGTCGTCAGAGAGGATGATTTTGAACGCTTCGGTTACGCGCTCTTTGGTTGCGCCACCGCCTACGTCGAGGAAGTTTGCTGGCTCACCGCCGTGCAGCTTAACGATATCCATAGTGCCCATTGCCAGGCCCGCACCGTTAACCATGCAGCCGATGTTGCCATCAAGAGCAACGTAGTTCAGTTCCCACTGTGCAGCCTGCGCTTCACGCGGATCTTCCTGAGACTGATCGCGCATTTCGCGCAGATCTGGCTGGCGGAACAGTGCGTTACCGTCAGCGCCCAGTTTGCCGTCGAGGCAAATCAGGTCGCCCTGGGTGGTGATCACCAGCGGGTTAATCTCGATCAGCGCCAGGTCGCGCTCCAGGAAGATAGTGGCCAGACCCATGAAGATTTTGGTGAACTGCTGAACCAGTTTACCTTCCAGGCCCAGCTTGAACGCCAGCTCGCGACCCTGGTAAGGCATTGGGCCCGCCAGCGGATCGATAGCCACTTTGTGGATCAGGTGCGGGGTCTCTTCCGCCACTTTTTCGATTTCCACGCCGCCTTCGGTAGACGCCATGAACACCACGCGACGGGAGCTACGGTCAACAACCGCGCCCAGGTACAGTTCTTTCGCGATATCGGTCGCCGCTTCCACCAGGATCTGGTTAACCGGCTGGCCGTTCGCATCTGTCTGGTAGGTTACCAGACGCTTGCCGAGCCAATGTTCAGCAAACGCACGAATCTCTTCTTTGCTCTTAACAACCTTCACACCGCCCGCTTTACCACGGCCACCAGCGTGAACCTGACACTTAACTACCCACGGGCCGGAACCGATTTTAGATGCGGCTTCTTCTGCTTCACGCGGGGTAGTACAGGCATAACCCACCGGAGCCGGTAAGCCATACCGGGCAAACAGCTGTTTGGCCTGATATTCATGTAAGTTCATGTGTTCTATCCATCCTTCAGGGTAATCGTTATCTTCAAACCTGTAGACCGGCGCTACGCTTATCCGGCCTACAGGGCAGGTGATGCTAAAAGTGACTAGACGTCCAGCAGCAGACGCGTTGGATCTTCCAGCAGCTCTTTAATCGCTACCAGGAAGCCCACGGACTCGCGGCCGTCGATCAGGCGGTGGTCGTAAGAGAGCGCCAGGTACATCATTGGCAGGATCTCAACTTTACCGTCTACCGCCATAGGGCGATCTTTAATGGCATGCATACCCAGGATCGCGCTCTGCGGCGGGTTAATGATCGGGGTAGACATCAGCGAGCCGAATACGCCGCCGTTGGTAATGGTGAAGTTACCGCCGGTCAGATCGTCTACGGTCAGCTTGCCGTCGCGGCCTTTAACAGCCAGCTCTTTAATGTTTTTCTCGATGTCAGCCATACCCAGGGTATCTACATCACGCAGAACCGGGGTCACCAGGCCACGTGGAGTAGAAACCGCCATGCTGACGTCGAAATAGTTGTGGTAAACCACGTCATCGCCATCGATAGACGCGTTCACTTCCGGGTAGCGTTTCAGCGCTTCAACTACCGCTTTCACGTAGAAGGACATAAAGCCCAGACGGATACCGTGACGTTTTTCAAACGCGTCACCGTACTGCTTGCGCAGGTCCATGATTGGCTTCATGTTCACTTCGTTGAAGGTGGTCAGCATCGCAGTGGAGTTTTTCGCTTCCAGCAGACGCTCAGCCACACGCTTACGCAGGCGAGTCATTGGCACGCGTTTTTCGCTACGGGCGCCCAGAGCAGGCTGTGCTGCTGGTGCTGCCGCAGGGGCTTTCGCTTCTGCCTGAGCAGGCGCTTTCGCCAGGTGTTTGTCGATGTCTTCGCGGGTCAGACGACCGCCCACACCGGTGCCCTTAATGGCTGCCGGGTCAAGGCTGTGCTCAGCCAGCAGGCGACGGATCGCCGGGCTGAGGGCGTCGTTAGACTGTTCTTCCAGAGAAGCCTGCTGGCGCTGAGCCGGCGTAGAGGCTTTCTCTTCAGATTTCGCGCTGGACTCTTTGCCCGCGCTGTTGCCTTCACGCAGGCGACCCAGGATCTGGCGAGAGGTTACGGTAGTACCTTCATCTTCCAGCACCGCGTCCAGAACGCCATCCGCCGAAGCCGGTACTTCCAGTACCACTTTGTCAGTTTCGATTTCTACCAGCACTTCATCGCGCTTAACGGCATCGCCTGGTTTTTTGTGCCAGGTAGCGACGGTCGCATCTGCTACGGATTCAGGCAGGTCGGGAACAAGAATATCTACGCTACTCATTTTGTATCCTTTAATTAATCGACGTTCAGCGCGTCATTGACCAGATCTTGTTGCTGCTTCTGGTGAACGGACATATACCCTACCGCCGGAGAGGCGGAGGCCGGGCGACCTGCATAACGCAGGGCTGACCCAAATGGAATCACTTCACGGAAATGATGCTGGCTGCAGTACCATGCGCCCTGGTTGAGCGGCTCTTCCTGACACCAGACAAAATCATGTACGTGAGCATATTGTTTCAGCACGTCCTGCATCGCCTGATGCGGGAACGGATAAAGCTGTTCGATACGCACGATGGCGACATCTTTCTGATCGTTCTTGCGGCGCTGTTCCAGCAGGTCGTAATAAACCTTACCAGAACACATCACGACACGCTTCACGGCCTGCGGATCCAGCTCGTCAATTTCGCCGATGGCCGGCTGGAAGGTACCGTTCGCCAGTTCTTCCAGGCTGGACACCGCCAGCGGATGACGCAGCAGGGATTTCGGTGACATCACCACCAGCGGACGGCGCATACCGCGCAGCGCCTGACGACGCAGCATGTGGTACACCTGAGCCGGGGTGGACGGCACGCAGACCTGCATGTTCTGCTCTGCGCAGAGTTGCAGATAACGTTCCAGACGCGCGGAGGAGTGCTCCGGACCCTGGCCTTCGTAACCGTGCGGCAGCAGCATCACCAGGCCACACATACGACCCCACTTCTGCTCGCCGGAGGAGATGAACTGGTCGATAACCACCTGCGCGCCGTTGGCGAAGTCACCGAACTGCGCTTCCCAGATGGTCAGGGTGCGTGGTTCAGCGGTGGCATAACCGTATTCGAAGGCCAGTACCGCTTCTTCAGACAGCACGGAGTCCCAGACCTTGAACTGGCCCTGACCGTTATGCACGTGCTGCAGTGGGGTGTAGGTAGAACCGTTGGACTGGTTGTGAACAACCGCGTGACGGTGGAAGAAGGTACCACGACCCGCATCTTCACCGGACAGACGAACAGGAATGCCTTCGTCAACCAGCGTTGCGTAGGCCAGCGTTTCCGCGCCGCCCCAGTCGAACAGCTTCTCACCTGCCGCCATGGCCTGACGGTCGCCGTAGATTTTCGCTACGCGAGACTGCATCTCGATAGCGTCCGGTACGGTGCTGATGCGTTTAGCCAGCTCCTGCAGGCGCTTCATCTCAACCTTGTTCGGGTAGCTCTCATCCCACTCGTGGTTGAGGTACGGCGACCAGGTAAAGGAGTGCATGTTCATCGGACGCAGTTCTTTCACCACGCATTCACCCGCATCCAGCGCGTCGCGGTAAAGGTTGACCAGCTCGGTCGCATCTTCCAGCGTCGCCACTTTGTCCGCTTCCAGCTTGTCAGCATAGATTTTGCGCGGCGTTGGGTGTTTTTTGATTTTCTGATACATCAACGGCTGGGTTGCACTTGGCTCGTCCGCTTCGTTGTGGCCGTGACGGCGGTAGCAGAACAGGTCGATCAGCACGTCACGTTTAAAGGTGTTACGGAAGTCGAGCGCCAGACGGGTAACGAAAGCAACCGCCTCCGGGTCATCCGCATTCACGTGGAAGATTGGTGCCTGCACCATCTTACCGATGTCGGTGCAGTACGGGGTAGAACGCGCGTCAAGCGGGTTAGAGGTGGTGAAGCCCACCTGGTTGTTGATCACGATGCGAACGGTACCGCCCACTTCGTAACCCCGCGCTTTCGACATGTTCAGGGTTTCCTGAACCACGCCCTGACCGGTAATCGCCGCATCACCGTGAATGGTGATTGGCAGAACTTTGTTGCTGCTCGGCTCGTCCAGACGATCCAGACGCGCACGCACGGAACCGATAACCACCGGGCTAACGATTTCCAGGTGTGACGGGTTAAACGCCAGCGCCAGGTGAACCAGACCGCCTTCGGTTTCGATATCAGACGAGAAGCCCATGTGGTACTTCACGTCGCCGGTGCCGAGGTGTTCTTTATGTTTGCCCGCGAATTCGTCGAACAGGTCCTGCGGTTTTTTACCCAGCACGTTGACCAGCACGTTCAGACGACCACGGTGCGCCATCCCCAGTACCACTTCACGGGTGCCGCTCTTGCCTGCGTGACGAATCAGCTCTTTCAGCATCGGCACCAGCGCATCGCCGCCTTCCAGCGAGAAGCGTTTTGCGCCCGGGAATTTCGCGCCCAGATAGCGCTCAAGCCCTTCCGCTGCGGTCAGTTCGTTCAGGAAGCGTTTTTTCTCGTCAGCCGAGAAGGTCGCGTGGCCCGCTACGGATTCGATGCGCTGCTGGATCCAGCGTTTCTCTTCGGTAGAGGTAATGTGCATGTATTCCGCGCCGATGGAGCCGCAGTAGGTTTGCTTGAGCGCGTCAATCAGATCGCCCAGCTTCATCGTGTCTTTGCCGATGGCAAAGGAACCTACGTTAAAGCTTTCCTGGAAATCGGCCTCGGTCAGATCGTGATACGCCGGATCGAGATCGGCCACACGGTCTTGTTTCCACAGTCCCAGCGGATCGAGATTCGCATGCTGGTGACCGCGGAAGCGATAAGCGTTGATAAGCTGCAGGACTTTAACCTGCTTCGCATTGGTGTCAGGGTCGGAAATCGCAGAAGAGTAACGTGAGGCATCCTTCGCCAGACGACGGAAATAATCACGTGTTTTGGAATGGAATTGATCCGGTTTGACCCCTGTGCCAGGCAACTGCTGGAACATGGAACGCCAGTTTGCGTCCACTGAGTCAGGATCGGTTAAGAAGTCTTCATAGAGCTGTTCAATCCAGCTCTGGTTCGCACCAGAAAGGAAAGAAGAGTCCAGCCAGGCTTTCATTGCGCCGTTCTGCATCGTGATCCCTTAAGCATTTTTATGCTTACTTTCGCCGTAGAAACTACCACGCACACCACGTGTACGTGCCGGGGTTCACCTGCGAGCTCTTTTCATTTGGCCCGCGAAGGAACCTTTAGAAACTGTCTTAAGGGTTTCCCCTCACCCCGACCCTCTCCCATGGGGAGAGGGGGAAGGTCGTCGGCAGTTTTTAAAGATTTCCTGCAATCTGTCCCCTCTCCCTTAGGGAGAGGGTTAGGGTGAGGGGAACATCGCTCCCCTCTCTTTACTTACGCACTGCGCTGCAGCAGCATCGACTTAATATGACCGATGGCGCGCGTCGGGTTCAGCCCCTTCGGACACACACTGACGCAGTTCATGATGCTATGGCAGCGGAATACGCTGAAAGCGTCACTCAGTCCTTCCAGACGGCTATCGGTTTCGGTGTCGCGGCTATCGATCAGGAAGCGATAGGCAGCCAGCAGACCGGCCGGGCCGATAAACTTGTCCGGGTTCCACCAGAACGACGGGCAGGACGTTGAACAACATGCACAGAGAATACACTCGTACAACCCATCGAGTTTTTCACGCTGCTCAGGAGACTGTAAGTGCTCGCGAGCGGGTGGATTTTGCCCATTATTCAATAAGTAAGGCTTAATCTTCTCATATTGTGCATAGAATTGCCCCATGTCTACCACCAAATCACGCACGACCGGCAGGCCTGGCAGAGGACGGATAAC
The DNA here is from genome assembly GCF_008080435.1 of Enterobacter asburiae. Taxonomy (GTDB): domain Bacteria; phylum Pseudomonadota; class Gammaproteobacteria; order Enterobacterales; family Enterobacteriaceae; genus Enterobacter; species Enterobacter asburiae_C. Next base: position 434,618 of record NZ_VRKN01000003.1, read on the forward strand.
AATTTTCTGACCCGGACGCTGCAAAGCTGAAATTGGCGTGATGCAGGCCAGGCCATTTTTGCCGTTCATGTTCACCCCGTCAGAGCCACACACCCCTTCACGGCAGGAGCGGCGGAACGACAGTGTCGGATCTTTTTCTTTCAGCTGGATTAAGGCATCCAGCAGCATCATGTCGCGACCTTCTTCCGCTTCCAGGGTGTAGTCCTGCATACGCGGAGCATCATCAACATCCGGGTTATAACGATAAACTGAGAATTCGAGTTTCATTATCCTGTCTCCGCATTAGTAAGTACGAATCTTCGGCGGGAACGCCGGACGCAGTTTCGGTTCCATATTGACGCTACGACGCGTCATGGATTCCGACTCTGGCAGATACAGGGAATGGCACAGCCAGTTTTCATCGTCACGCTCCGGGAAGTCGAAGCGGCTATGCGCGCCACGGCTTTCGGTACGGAAGTTTGCCGACATCGCCGTCGCGAACGCGGTTTCCATCAGGTTATCCAGCTCCAGGCACTCAACGCGCTGGGTGTTGAACTCGCTGGAGGTGTCGTCCAGGCGGGCATTTTTCAGACGCTCGCGGATCGCTTTCAGCTGCTCAAGACCTTTCGCCATCGCGTCACCTTCACGGAAGACCGAGAAGTTGTGCTGCATGCATTCCTGCAGCGCTTTACGGATTTCCACCGGATCTTCGCCGTTACGGTTACCGTTCCAGCGGTTGAGGCGCTCAAGTGAGGCATCAATCTCGTCATCGGTTGCATCACGCAGCGTGCCCTGCTCGGCAATGGATTCCTGCAAATGCAGACCCACCGCACGACCAAATACCACCAGGTCCAGCAGGGAGTTGCCGCCCAGACGGTTTGCACCGTGTACGGATACGCAGGCAATTTCGCCTACCGCGAACAGGCCCGGGATGATCACATCTTCGCCCTGCTCGTTCACGGTCAGCGCCTGACCGGTTACTTTGGTCGGAATACCGCCCATCATATAGTGGCAGGTTGGGATAACCGGAATCGGCTCTTTCACCGGGTCGACGTGTGCGAAGGTGCGGGACAGTTCCAGGATGCCCGGCAGACGAGATTCCAGCACCTCTTTACCCAGGTGGTCGAGTTTCAGCTTCGCGTGTGGACCCCATGGGCCGTCACAGCCGCGGCCTTCACGGATTTCGATCATGATGGAACGCGCCACCACGTCACGACCCGCCAGGTCTTTCGCATTCGGGGCATAACGCTCCATGAAGCGCTCGCCGTGTTTGTTCAGCAGGTAACCACCTTCACCGCGGCAGCCTTCCGTCACCAGAACGCCCGCACCGGCGATACCGGTTGGGTGGAACTGCCACATTTCCATATCCTGCACCGGCACGCCCGCGCGGATAGCCATACCCACGCCGTCACCGGTGTTGATGTGGGCGTTGGTGGTGGACTGATAGATACGGCCTGCACCGCCGGTAGCCAGCACGGTAGCACGTGCTTTGAAGTAAACCACTTCACCGGTTTCGATGCACAGCGCGGTACAGCCGACGACTGCGCCATCGGCGTTTTTCACCAGATCCAGCGCATACCACTCGGAGAAGATGGTGGTATGGTTTTTCAGGTTCTGCTGATACAGGGTGTGCAGCAGTGCGTGACCGGTACGGTCAGCCGCCGCCGCGGTACGTGCCGCCTGCTCGCCGCCGAAGTTTTTCGACTGGCCGCCAAACGGACGCTGATAGATGGTGCCATTTTCCAGACGGGAGAACGGCAGACCCATGTGGTCCAGCTCCAGAATCGCTTCCGGGCCGGTTTTACACATATATTCGATGGCATCCTGGTCGCCGATGTAGTCGGAACCTTTTACCGTGTCATACATGTGCCATTCCCAGTTGTCTTCATGGGTATTACCCAGCGCAACGGTGATACCGCCCTGCGCAGACACAGTGTGGGAGCGAGTCGGGAAAACTTTTGAGAGCAGCGCACAGGTCTGGCCGCTCTGGGAAATTTGCAGTGCGGCACGCATACCTGCGCCACCGGCACCAATTACAACAGCATCAAATTCTCTGACTGGCAGTTTCATTACACACCCCACACCACAACGAATCCATAAATAACGTAAACCACCAGTGCAACGACAATGGCCAGCTGCAGTGGGAGGCGAATCGCCAGCGGTTTAACGTAATCGGTCAACACCTGCCACATGCCAATCCAGGCATGAATAAGGATGGAGAACAGCGCCAGCAGGGTGAACACTTTGGTGAAGGCGGATCCGAAGAACCCACTCCAGATTTCCCACGTCAGCGTGCCGCTGGTCGCGAAGAAACCGATCATATAGATGATGTAAAGGGTGAGAACGATGGCGGTAGCACGGACAAGGATGAAGTCATGTACGCCGTTGCGTCCTAATGCGGAGGCGTTGCTTACCATACGAGAACTCCTGCGAGAAGTGAGAGCACGACTGTAATCACAAATGAAATGTTAGCAGAGCGTTTACCGGCTTCGAAAGTCTCTTCCAGGTAGCCAAAGTCCATCAGCATATGGCGAACACCCACGACGACGTGGTACGCCAGCGCGGTCAGAATGCCCCACATGATGAATTTCACGAAGAAGCTGTTCATGATGGCAGAGGCCTGGAGGAATCCTTCAGGGGAAGAGAGGCTGGTGCCCAGTAACCACAACAGAATACCGACCGCCACAAACGTAATCACACCAGAAACACGGTGCAGAATGGACGCTATTGCTGTTACGGGGAACCGGATCGTTTTGAGATCCAGATTGACAGGTCTTTGTTTTTTCACATTTCTTATCATGAATAACGCCCACATGCTGTTCTTATTGTTTCCTTCCTCCGGACTGCGATGCGGGTCAAGCAGCGTTCCTTTTCTATAACTGCGCGTCATGCAAAACATTGCTTCCAGATGCTAAAACGACACGTTACAACGCTGGGTGGCTCGGGATTGCAGGGTGTTCCGGAGACCTGGCGGCAGTATAGGCCGTTCACAAAATCATTACAATTAACCTACATACAGTTTGTCGGGTTTTCTCTGGAACAGTGATCAGGGTCACGATAACAACATCTTTTTAATTTTTAATCATCTGATTTGACAAATGTTAAACAATATTGTTACAAACGTCATCAGAAAAGGCATATAATGCGTAAAAGTTATGAGGTCTCACTTTCACCTGACAAATAGTTATGTAACAGTGTGATGGTATTGACCGAAGTTATCAGGACAGTTATTAGTGATATACAGGTTTGAATAATTCGGACTGCAAAAACGCTGATTTGCTGTTGTTTCACTGATATTTCATTCGTTTACCTGCAAGGCGCCATAGCTCTGTACCCTGGTTTGTCCTCGTGAGCTGAGCGGTAAGCCAAATAACAATCTGGTAACGGTGATTAACAGCTGAAAGCAAATCCGGTAAAGCGCAGTCTTAAGCATAAGGCGCTAAGGAGACCGTAAATGGCTGATACAAAGGCAAAGCTCACCCTCGGTGGTGACACTGCTATTGAACTGGATGTGCTAAAAGGCACGCTCGGTCAGGATGTTATTGATATCCGTACGCTGGGTTCTAAAGGTGTGTTCACCTTTGACCCGGGATTTACCTCTACCGCATCTTGCGAATCCAAAATCACCTACATTGACGGTGACGAAGGTATCCTGCTCCATCGCGGCTTCCCCATCGATCAGTTAGCCACCGAATCCAACTATCTGGAAGTGTGCTACATCCTGCTGAACGGCGAAAAACCGACGCAGGCACAGTACGATGAATTCAAAACCACCGTGACCCGTCACACCATGATCCATGAGCAGATTACCCGTCTGTTCCATGCGTTCCGCCGTGACTCTCACCCAATGGCGGTGATGTGCGGGATTACCGGTGCGCTGGCGGCGTTCTACCACGACTCCCTTGACGTGAATAACCCGCGTCACCGTGATATCGCGGCGTTCCGCCTGCTGTCCAAAATGCCTACCATGGCGGCGATGTGCTACAAGTATTCCATCGGCCAGCCGTTTGTGTATCCGCGCAACGACCTCTCCTACGCGGGTAACTTCCTGCGCATGATGTTCTCTACGCCGTGCGAAGAGTACGAAGTGAACCCGGTGCTGGAACGCGCAATGGACCGTATTCTGATCCTGCACGCTGACCACGAACAGAACGCCTCTACCTCTACCGTCCGTACCGCCGGCTCTTCAGGCGCGAACCCGTTCGCCTGTATCGCTGCGGGCATCGCCTCCCTGTGGGGACCGGCGCACGGTGGCGCGAACGAAGCGGCACTGAAGATGCTGGAAGAGATCAGCACCGTTGAGCACATTCCTGAGTTCGTGCGTCGCGCGAAAGACAAGAATGACTCCTTCCGCCTGATGGGCTTCGGTCACCGTGTTTACAAAAACTACGACCCGCGTGCGACCGTCATGCGTGAGACCTGCCACGAAGTGCTGAAAGAGCTGGGTACCAAAGATGACCTGCTGGAAGTGGCGATGGAGCTGGAACACATCGCGCTGAACGACCCGTACTTCATCGAGAAGAAACTCTACCCGAACGTCGATTTCTACTCTGGCATTATTCTGAAAGCGATGGGCATTCCGTCTTCCATGTTCACCGTAATCTTCGCCATGGCCCGTACCGTTGGCTGGATTGCGCACTGGAACGAAATGCACAGCGAAGGCATGAAAATCGCCCGTCCTCGTCAGCTGTATACCGGCTACGAGCAGCGTGATTTTAAGTCTGATATTAAGCGCTAATAAACACGCCCGGCGGCGCTTCGCTTGCCGGGCCTGAAAGTGCGAAAGTAGGCCGGGTAAGGCGTAGCCGTCACCCGGCTTTTTTATTTCTGGCAGTGCGGGCACCAGTAAAAGGGTCTCGAAGAGAGCATAATCCTGTCAATAATCCCGCCGCATCGCTCGCACTTCTTCCCCGCCCGATGAAACACCTTGAACCGGAACAGCGCCCCGTGATGCTTGTTCTCATCCACCACGCCGCGCGTGTTGTACGACAGCCGAGGAATATCCAGCAGCGCGTGGGATAACGCCTCCAGCTGTTCATCATTCAGCTGAGACGCTTTATGTTGCGCCGACAGCCCGACTTCCCAGAGGATCTCTACCCGCAGATAGTTACCCAACCCGGCCAGAAAGGCCTGGTCGAGGAACAGACCGGAAAACTGTCGGTTACGGAATTTAGGTGATAACAACCGGGCTTTCACGTCGCTCGCCGTCAGGCGCATGTCCAGAACGTCTGGTCCTACCCGTTGCAGGAACGGGTGCGTGAGCTGCTGCTCCGGCGTTAACATTTCGATGTCCGACGCGCTGTAAAGCAGGATCGCTTTATCCGCCGTTTGCAGCCTGACGCGCAGCACGCGGGTGGTTTGCGGCTGTTCATTCGCGTTAACGACCCGCCACACGCCATAAAGCTGGTTATGGCTATATAACGTCAGGTTATGGGAAAAGTGCGTGAGCAAGGCCTTGCCGCGCGTTTCAATATGGGTCACCGTTTGCCCCACCAGCTGTAATTCAAACGGTTTTAGCTGAGGAAAAGCAAACCAGACATGCGTCAACGGTTTGCCCTTTATCGCCGCCTCCAGGCTATCCGCTGCGCGGCGGATCTCCGGACCTTCTGGCATGTTATTGTCCTTTCATGATTATTCTGCGCTGACAAGGATGCCCTCTTCAGAGAACGCAGCCCGCAAGCGGCGCGCGAACTGGAGCGCATGCTCGCCATCGCCGTGTAAACATACCGTATCAGCCTGAACGTTTGCCGGTGTTCCATCCACGGCGGTCACCCGCCCGGTGCGCACCATCTCCAGCGTCTGCGCCAGCGCTTTACCTTCATCGGTAATCAGCGCCCCGGCTTGCGTACGCGGTACAAGACTACCATCGGGCTGATAACCTCGGTCAGCAAACACTTCCTGACGGGTGGTCAGGCCCAGCCGCTGTCCGGCGCGAATCAGCTCGCTGCCCGCCAGACCCACGAGGATCAGCTGCGGATTACAGTCCCGCACCGCGCGGGCAATCGCCTCCGCCAGCGCCGGATCTTTCGCCGCCTGATTGTAGAGCATGCCGTGCGGCTTCACGTGGCGCATCACACCGTTCTCCGCACGCACCATCGCCTCCAGTGCGCCGATCTGGTAGAGCACCTGAGCGTAGACGGTCTCAGGCGGGAGATCCATCGCCGTGCGGCCAAAGTTTTCCCGATCGGGGAAGCTCGGATGAGCGCCTATCGCAACGCCATTTTTAATGGCATGACGCACGCTCTCCAGCATGGTTTGCGCATCGCCCGCGTGAAAGCCACAGGCGATGTTGGCCGAGGTGACCAGGGTCATCAGTGCCGCATCGGCGCTGCTGCCCTCACCCAGATCGGCATTCAAATCAATCTTTACCATCAAGCCTCCACGCCAGCTGTTCGAGATAACGCTGCTGATCCTGCCGGGCTTTCAGCGCCTCCTCCAGCGAACACTGCACGAAGTGAATCGGCTGCCCGAGGGGAATTTGCGCCAGATGGTAGCGATCGGCTTCAATGATGCAGGCAATGCGCGGGTAACCGCCGGTAGTTTGCGCGTCGTTCATTAACACGATGGGCTGACCGTTGCCCGGCACCTGAATAACTCCCGGCAATAAACCATGGGAGAGCAGTTCCCGGTCCGTCGTGCGGGTCAGCGGCTGCCCCTGCAGGCGGTAGCCCATGCGGTTACTCTGCGGGCTGAGCTTCCACGGCGAGCGCCAGAAGGACTCCTTAGACGCCTCGTCAAACTCATGATATTCCGGCCCCGGTAAGGCGCGGATCTGGTTTCCCCACAGCAGCTGTTTTACGCCCTGCGTGGTCGAGAAATGGCGCGCGGAGGGCTTGATTGCCAGCCGATCGCCGTCGCGCAGCAGGCGTCCTTCGTGACCGCCGATCCCGGCTTTCTGATCGGTACTGGACGAGCCCAGCACTTCCGGCACGTCGATGCCGCCCGCCACCGCAAGATAGCTACGCACACCGTGCAAAGGACGCTTCAAGGTCAGACGCTGTCCGGCTTTCGCCCGCAGCCGCCAGCCGGTCCAGACCGCTTTGCCATCCAGCGAGGCATCACAGCCTGCGCCGGTTAAGGCAAACCAGGTCTCCTGACTAAACTCAATGACGCACTGGCCGAGCGTAATTTCGAGCGCGGCCGTATTGCCGGGGTTCCCCACCAGCACGTTAGCAATCTCCAGCGCAGGCCTGTCCAGCGCGCCACAATAGCTCACGCCAGACTGGCGCATGCCAAAGCGGCCCGCATCCTGTACGGAGGTATAAAGCCCGGCGCGAATAAGCGTTAACATACCCCCTCCTTCTGCGGGATAAAGCGAAGGGTATCGCCGGGACGCAGGAGTATTGGCGTCTCCAGCCCGGGTTCAAATAACGGTGTCGCGGTATGCCCAATTAGCTGCCAGCCGCCAGGCGATGTCAGTGGATAAACGCCAGTCTGCTCGCCGCCGATAGCCACCGTCCCCGCCGGTACGCTCAGACGCGGTTCGGCACGGCGTGGCGTATGTAACTGAGGTGACAATCCCCCCAGGTACGGGAATCCGGGCTGAAACCCCAGGAACCAGACCACGTAGTCAACCGAACTGTGCAACTCTACAACCTGCTTTTCTGTTAATCCGCAGTGGTCTGCCACCACGCCAAGATCCGGCCCACCCGTGCCGCCATAAACGACCGGGATCTCAATGGCACGCGATTCCGGCTCCAGCGCCTCACTCTCTTCCCACCAGCGCTGCAAACGTTCGATGGCATCCAGCGCCAGGGTATGCGGGCTACGCAACACCACAGTGATGTTATTCATCCCCGGAATGGCTTCAACCACTTCCGGGAGATCGACCAGACGCTGTGTTAGCCGCCAGATACGCTTTTGTGTGGCAAGGGTCACCGGCGGCTCGAGCTCCAGAACCACTGCCGTTTCTCCCAGAAGATAACAACGCGCTCGCTGCACTCAGGCACCTCTCATCAGGCCGGGTTAGGAATATCAATAAAGGTCACATCCAGATCGGTATTTTCCGTCAGCCACTCGCTGAGGGCGCGAATGCCGCCACGCTCGGTGGCATGATGACCTGCAGCGTAAAAATGCAGTCCCTGTTCACGCGCCGAATGAATGGTCTGCTCGGAAACCTCGCCGGTGATAAAAGCATCGACGCCGAAACGCGCGGCACTGTCGATAAAGCCCTGACCGCCCCCGGTACACCAGGCAACACGCTTCACCGTATCCGGACCGGTATCACCGCTCCACAGCGGACGACGCCCCAGGCGCGCTTCAATCCACGAGGCCAGCTCCAGCCCCGGAACCGGCATCGCCAGTTCGCCCCACGGCACCAGCGGCTCAATTTCGCCCATCACGGTAATGCCCAGTAGCTGCGCCAGCTGGACGTTGTTGCCGAGTTCCGGATGCGCATCCAGCGGCAGGTGGTAACCGTACAGGTTGATGTCATTTGCCAGCAGCGTTTTCAGGCGGTTGCGCTTCATCCCGCGAATAATCGGCGATTCGTTTTTCCAGAAGTAACCGTGATGGACAATCACCGCGTCGGCGTCCTGACGCACAGCCTCGTCCAGCAGCGCCTGGCTTGCCGTCACGCCGGTGATAATTTTTTGCACCGTCTCACGACCTTCAACCTGGAGCCCGTTCGGGCCGTAATCGCTGAAGGACATACTGTTCAGTTTTTCGTTAATCAGGCTTTCCAGTTCGCTGTTTTTCATCATCACTCTCTTATGCTTTGCGGGCAGCTTCGTACGCCGCCAGCGTGGCGACACGCGCCTGTTTATGGTCGACAATCGGGCGAGGGTAATCCAGCTTTACACGCTGTTTATCCGCCCATGCCCACGGTTCGTGGATCGCTTTAGCAGGTATATGGTTAAGTTCAGGAACCCAGCGGCGGATAAACTCGCCGTCCGCATCAAATTTTTGTCCCTGAGTGGTCGGATTAAAAATCCGGAAATAGGGCGCGGCATCGGTGCCGGTAGAGGCCGCCCACTGCCAGCCGCCGTTATTCGCCGCGAGATCGCCATCGATCAGCTGAGAGATAAAATAGCGCTCTCCGATACGCCAGTCGATAAGCAGATCCTTCACCAGAAAGCTGGCGGTAATCATCCGCAGGCGGTTGTGCATCCACCCGGTTTCATTCAGCTGGCGCATGGCGGCATCAACTATCGGGTAACCCGTCCGCCCTGTTTGCCAGGCTTTCAGCAGCCGATCGTTCGATTGCCACTCCACCTTCTCCGTCCAGTTGATGAAGGGACGATGTTTACATAAATCAGGGTGATACGTCATCAGATGGCGGTAGAACTCGCGCCAGATCAGTTCATTCAGCCAGACGGACCCTGCGCCCCCCTCCAGCACCTGCGGCTGCTCCGCCAACAGGCGATGTAAACACTGGCGAGGAGAGATCGCGCCCAGCGCCAGACAGGCCGACAGGCGGCTGGTGCCCTCAATGGCGGGAAAATCCCGACGCGCGCCGTAATTGGCCGCGTCCTGTTTGCAGAACTGGCGCAGTTGGGCGATAGCCGCTTTTTCATCGGCGGGGAACTGCGTTTCATCAAACGGTTGCTGAGGGTAATCAAACGTCAGTTCAGGGAGGTCCTTTATGGGTTCGCCTCTCACGGCAGGCGCGGCAACGCACTCCGGCAGCGCTTCTTTCAGACGTTTGATAAAGGCATTTTTAAACGGCGTAAAAACTTTATACATCTCGTGGTTGCCGGTCATCACGCTGCCCGGTGCCAGCATCACGCTGTCATCAAACCCTTCGCAGACCACCTCTTCCAGCATCTTCTCCAGCTGACGGTCGCGCTGCTGCTCGTTGAATTCGTACTGATAGTTGTAAAATAAATGCGTGACGTTGTGCTGCTTACAGATCTCCTGCACCGTCTGAAGCTGTGCGGCAAAATCACTCACCTCTTTATAGATCAGCGGTATGCCTTTTCCGGCCAGCGAGTGCTGCAGATCGGTCAGATACGCACGGAGCAAGGCAGCCTGGCGGGGAGCCATATCGTGCTGCCGCCACTGCGCGGGCGTGGCCATAAACAGAGCCAGTACGTTAGCGTCTTTGGCGCGACAGGCCGCCGCGAGTGCGATGTTGTCATGTACGCGCAGATCCGCGCGAAACCAAACCAGATGGGTGGGCATAAAACTCCAGGCAAATATCCATTATGTCCGTAAGGGCTCGCCACCAAAGGAAAAAGCGGCGAGCTATTAATGTACTTTGCCATGAAGTGTAGACGGGATGAAATAAAAAAGGCCGCCCAAGGCGGCCTTAACGCTACTTGTCCTGCGCTATCGTAGAAAATGCAACAAACCCGGTGGATTCATCACTTTTTACAACGAGTACGCTGGCGACAATGAACGCGATGCAAAAATAGCGTTTCACTATGCGGTCCCTGCTGCTAACCGCTCCACCGTTCACCACCGGTGATAAGTCGGTGGACACAAGCCCTGGTAGGCGGATGCTTTACGGTTGTGAACACACCTTTCCCGAGACCGATGCCCATGTGCGAGATGGCGGAAAGGGACGACGCATCATAATTAACATTCGTCGCGCAGTTAAGATATTCGATGAAAATTAGGAATTTATAAAGGGTCTGGGGGATTGCCTGCCGTCTGAAGGAAGGTATGATAAAGATCCTTGGTAGGCGGTTGCAAAAACGCCATCCCAACGGACCGCGAATCCCGAGGGACAAAAAAACCGCCACATTGCTGTAGGCGGTTTTTTTATTGCTGTGCGTAATCTTCTTTCTAGTAGAAATCGCAGGTCGCTTTCTCGGCCTGATCCATCCACACGGGCTTCTCGCTGGTTTTCGCCCAGACGCGGTGCAGATAGCTGTAAAAACGTGCACGATCTTTCCAGAACAGCATCACCGGCAGAGCCAGCACACCAGCCACTACGGCGAAAGTGCGACGCATGAACACGATATGAGCCGGATACTCTTTATAAAGATCCATATTTTCTCCCCTATAGTTGGCCGGAAACGTCATCCGGAAAATTCAAAATCTGTGACCTGGCTAAAATAATATCGCTTTGTTTGTAATTTTACTACTCATCCGACCACTTATTTTTATCCATTTAGTGAATATTTACATTCACAACGTAATTAAGTTACAAAAAAGTTAACAATTTACTTATCAATAGTTAAATTGTGGGCTTTGCCATTTTTATACTTTTTTTACACCCGCCCTCCCCATTTTTGCGAAATCTTTGCGCCGGAAATCCTACCGTTAGTACAACAACGAAAGTCACCCGGAGGTGGATTGTGAGTGCAGGTCTTATTGCCGGCATCGTGCTGGTGTTCCTGTTATTGGGTTATCTGGTCTATGCCCTGATTAATGCGGAGGCCTTCTGATGGCTGCTCAGGCGTTTCTGCTTATTGCCAGCTTCTTAGTGGTATTGTTCGTTCTGGCAAGGCCACTGGGAACAGGACTGGCACGATTGATCAACAACGTCCCCTTGCCCGGCACGGGAAACGTTGAAAAAGGGATCTGGCGCGTACTGGGAATAGACGACCGGGAGATGAACTGGCGTGACTATCTGATCGCCATTCTGCTGCTGAATATCGTCGGGCTCATTGCGCTTTTTGCCATGCTGATGTTGCAGGGTATCCTGCCGCTAAATCCGCAACAATTACCGGGCCTGTCCTGGCATCTTGCGCTGAACACGGCAGTCAGTTTTGTCACCAACACTAACTGGCAGTCCTATTCCGGTGAAACCACGCTCAGCTACTTCAGCCAGATGGTCGGGTTAACCGTGCAGAACTTCCTCTCAGCCGCGAGCGGTATTTCGGTGATCTTCGCGCTGACGCGTGCGTTTGCGCGCCAGAAAGTGAGCACGCTGGGTAACGCGTGGGTGGATCTGACCCGCATTACGCTGTGGATCCTGCTGCCGATTGCGCTGCTGATCGCACTGTTCTTTATTCAGCAGGGCACCCTGCAAAACCTGATGCCTTACGCGCCTTATACCTCGCTGGAAGGGGCAAAACAGCTCCTGCCGATGGGGCCAGTGGCGTCACAGGAAGCCATCAAAATGCTCGGGACGAACGGGGGTGGCTTCTTCAACGCCAACTCGTCGCATCCGTTTGAAAACCCTACCGCCTTGACCAATTTTGTGCAGATGCTGGCGATTTTCCTGATCCCCGCCGCGCTCTGCTTTGCCTTTGGTGATGTGGTCAACGATCGCCGTCAGGGCCGCACCCTGCTCTGGACTATGTCGCTTATCTTTGTGGTCTGTGTTGCGCTGGTGATGTGGGCTGAATGGAGCGGCAACAGCCATTTCATGCAGCTTGGGGCTGACAGCAATATCAACATGGAAGGTAAAGAGAGCCGCTTTGGCATTCTCGCCAGCAGCCTGTATGCGGTGGTCACCACGGCGGCCTCGTGCGGGGCAGTCAACGCCATGCACGATTCCTTTACGGCGCTGGGTGGCATGATCCCGATGTGGCTGATGCAGATTGGCGAAGTGGTGTTTGGCGGCGTGGGCTCGGGTCTTTACGGCATGCTGCTTTTCGTGCTGCTGGCGGTGTTTATTGCCGGTTTGATGATTGGCCGCACCCCGGAATACCTCGGTAAAAAAATCGACGTTCGCGAGATGAAATTAACCGCGCTGGCGATTCTGGTCACCCCTGCGCTTGTGCTGCTCGGCACCGCGCTGGCGCTGATGACAGAGGCAGGACGCAGTGGCATCTTTAACCCTGGCATTCACGGTTTTAGTGAAGTGCTGTATGCCGTCTCTTCTGCCGCCAACAACAACGGCAGCGCCTTTGCAGGCTTAAGCGCCAACTCACCGTTCTGGAACTGCCTGCTGGCGTTCTGCATGTTTGTGGGTCGCTTCGGGATCATTGTGCCGGTTATGGCGATTGCCGGATCGCTGGTGAATAAAAAAATCCAACCGACCACCACCGGGACACTACCGACCCACGGCGCGCTGTTTATCGGCCTGCTGACGGGCACCGTGTTACTGGTCGGCGCCCTGACCTTTATCCCCGCCCTCGCGTTAGGCCCGGTCGCGGAAACCCTCTCTTTACGCTGATTTGCGGAGAAATTGTCATGAGTCGTAAACAACTGGCCCTGTTCGAACCGTCATTAGTTCGCCAGGCGCTCATGGATGCGGTGAAAAAGCTGAGCCCGCGCGTGCAGTGGCACAACCCGGTGATGTTTATTGTCTGGGCAGGAAGCATCCTGACCACCGCCCTGGCGATTGCCATGGGAACGGGCCACATGCCGGGAAATGCGATGTTTACCGGCGCCATCAGCCTGTGGCTGTGGTTTACCGTGCTGTTTGCCAACTTTGCGGAAGCGCTGGCGGAAGGCCGGAGTAAAGCCCAGGCCAACAGCCTGAAAGGGGTGAAAAAAACTGCCTTCGCGCGCAAGCTACGTGAACCGAAATACGGCGCGCAGATGGACCACGTTCCGGCGGATGAACTGCGTAAAGGCGATGTGGTACTGGTAGAAGCCGGCGATATCATTCCATGCGACGGAGAAGTCATCGAAGGGGGCGCCTCAGTGGATGAAAGCGCCATTACCGGGGAATCCGCGCCGGTGATCCGTGAATCCGGCGGTGATTTCGCTTCCGTGACGGGCGGGACGCGTATTCTCTCCGACTGGCTGGTGATCCAGTGTAGCGTTAACCCGGGGGAAACTTTCCTTGACCGGATGATCGCCATGGTGGAAGGCGCCCAGCGTCGTAAAACCCCCAACGAAATTGCCCTGACCATCCTGCTGGTGGCCTTGACCATCGTCTTCCTGCTGGCAACCGCGACGCTGTGGCCGTTCTCCGCCTATGGCGGCACCGCGGTCACCATCACGGTCCTGGTGGCGCTGCTGGTCTGTCTGATCCCAACCACCATTGGTGGCCTGCTGTCAGCCATCGGCGTGGCCGGCATGAGCCGTATGCTCGGTGCTAACGTCATCGCCACCAGCGGGCGTGCGGTTGAAGCCGCCGGTGACGTGGATGTCTTACTGCTGGATAAAACCGGGACCATTACCCTCGGTAACCGCCAGGCGTCAGATTTCTTACCCGCGCCGGGCGTGGATGAAAAAACGCTGGCGGATGCCGCACAGCTCTCTTCGCTTGCCGATGAAACCCCGGAAGGTCGCAGTATCGTGATCCTCGCCAAGCAGCGCTTTAACCTGCGCCAGCGTGACGTTCAGAGCCTGCACGCCACTTTCGTGCCCTTCACGGCGCAAACCCGCATGAGCGGAATTAACATTCAGGATCGCATGATCCGTAAAGGCTCTGTTGACGCTATCCGTCGCCACATTGAGGCTAACAATGGCCACTTCCCACCGGAAGTAGACAGCCTGGTCGAAAGCGTGGCCCGTCAGGGGGCGACGCCGCTGGTGGTGGCCGAAGGGGCACATGTGCTGGGGGTGATTGCCCTGAAGGATATCGTCAAAGGCGGCATCAAGGAGCGCTTTGCCCAACTGCGTAAAATGGGGATCAAAACGGTGATGATCACCGGGGATAACCGTCTTACCGCCGCGGCGATTGCCGCCGAAGCGGGCGTAGATGATTTTCTTTCTGAAGCCACACCGGAAGCGAAACTGGCACTGATTCGTCAGTATCAGGCGGAAGGTCGTCTGGTGGCGATGACGGGTGACGGTACCAACGATGCCCCTGCCCTGGCGCAGGCCGACGTGGCGGTGGCAATGAACTCCGGTACCCAGGCGGCAAAAGAGGCGGGCAACATGGTCGACCTCGACTCTAACCCGACCAAGCTGATTGAAGTGGTGCACATTGGCAAGCAGATGTTGATGACGCGCGGTTCGCTGACCACGTTCAGTATCGCCAACGACGTGGCGAAATATTTCGCCATTATTCCGGCCGCGTTTGCTGCGACCTATCCGCAATTAAACGCGTTGAACGTGATGCACCTGCATTCCCCGGCATCGGCCATTCTGAGCGCAGTAATCTTTAACGCCCTGATTATTGTCTTCCTGATCCCGCTGGCACTGAAAGGCGTGAGCTATAAGCCGCTCACAGCCGCCGCCATGCTGCGCCGTAACCTGTGGATTTACGGCCTGGGCGGGCTGGTGGTGCCTTTCATCGGTATCAAGGTTATCGACCTGCTGTTGACGCTGTTCGGTCTGGTTTAAAAGGTGATTCAAATGACGATGTTACGCCCCGCTATACTTCTGTTTATTCTGCTGTCTCTTATTACCGGCGGGCTGTACCCGCTGGTGACCACCGCGCTGGGCCAGTGGTGGTTTAAGGATCGGGCCAACGGCTCGCTAATTATGCAAAACGGTGAAAACCGCGGTTCGCGCCTGATTGGTCAGAACTTTACGGATGCCCGTTACTTCCAGGGACGCCCTTCCGCCACTGCCGAAAGCCCGTATAATCCGATGGCATCCGGCGGCAGCAACCTGGCGGGCAGCAACCCTGAGCTGGACAAAGCCGTTGCTGAGCGCGTGGCAACCCTGCGCGCCGCCAATCCGCAGGCCAGCCGTGAGGTCCCCGTAGAGCTGGTGACCGCCTCGGCCAGCGGGCTGGACTACAGCCTGACGCCAGCAGCAGTTGCATGGCAAGTCCCGCGCGTCGCCGCGGCCCGTCAGTTGACCGTCGAACAGGTTAGCAAGCTGGTTGCAGAGCACACGCAAAAGCCGCTGGTCAGCTTCATCGGCATGCCCGTGGTGAATATTGTTGAGCTGAATCTGGCGCTGGACGCGCTAAGGAAAAACTAAATGACCGACGAGCCCATGCGCCCGGATCCGGACAGGCTGCTTGAACAGACGGCTGAAGCCCATCGCGGCAAACTGAAAATTTTCTTTGGCGCCTGCGCTGGCGTCGGGAAAACCTTCGCCATGCTGACGGAAGCCCAGCGGCTTCGGGCGCAGGGGCTCGATATTTTGATTGGCGTGGTTGAAACACACGGACGTAAAGAGACGGCATCGCTGCTGAAGGGGCTGGCTACCCAGCCGCCCCGACGCATCAGCCACCGCGGTCGGTTAGTCACCGAATTCGATCTTGATGCCGCCCTCGCCCGCCGCCCCGCCCTTATCCTGATGGACGAACTGGCGCACAGCAATGCGCCAGGCTCACGCCATCCAAAACGCTGGCAGGATGTTGAAGAGCTTCTTGAAGCCGGCATCGATGTTTTCACGACGGTTAACGTTCAGCATCTTGAAAGCCTGAACGACGTGGTGAGCGGCGTGACCGGCATCCAGGTGCGCGAGACGGTGCCCGATCCCTTCTTTGATTCCGCTGACGAGGTAGTGCTGGTCGACCTTCCGCCGGACGACCTTCGTCAGCGCCTGCATGAAGGCAAAGTCTATATCGCCGGCCAGGCCGAACGCGCCATCGAACATTTCTTCCGTAAAGGTAACCTGATTGCCCTGCGCGAGCTGGCTCTGCGGCGAACCGCCGACCGTGTGGACGATCAGATGCGCGCCTGGCGTGACCTGCAGGGCCAGGAACGCGTCTGGCATACGCGAGATGCCATCCTGCTGTGCGTAGGGCACGGCAGCGGCAATGAAAAGCTTGTCCGCACCGCTGCTCGCCTGGCGGCTAAATTTGGCAGCGTCTGGCATGCGGTGTATGTCGAAACGCCGCAGCTGCACGCGCTGCCTGAAAACCAGCGTCGCGCGATCCTGAGTTCGCTGCGCCTGGCGCAGGAGCTGGGTGCCGAAACCGCCACCCTATCCGATCCGCAGGAAGATAAAGCCATTCTGCGCTACGCCCGTGAGCACAACCTGGGGAAAATCGTGATTGGCCGTCGCCAGCATCGCCGCTGGTTTAGCCGCGAATCCTTTGCCGACAAGCTGGCCCGCCGCGCGCCGGATCTGGACCTGGTGATCGTGGCGCTGGACGACAAACCTACCCCCTTACCGAATCGCGCGCCGGACAGCCGCACCTTCAGCGATAAATGGCGCATTCAGCTTCGCGGCTGTCTTGTCGCCGTCGTGCTCTGCGCCCTGATTACCGTCATTGCCAGCCAGTGGCTGATTGCGTTTGATGCCGCCAACCTGGTGATGATTTACCTTCTTGGCGTGGTGGTGGTGGCGCTCTTTTACGGGCGCTGGCCGTCGGTCCTGGCGACGATTGTCAACGTCATCAGCTTCGATCTGTTCTTTATTGCCCCCCGCGGGACGCTCGCGGTGTCGGACGTACAGTACATCCTTACCTTCGCCGTGATGCTCACCGTCGGGCTGGTGATCGGGAATCTGACGGCGGGCGTGCGCTATCAGGCGCGTATCGCCCGCTATCGCGAACAGCGCACGCGCCATCTCTACGAGATGTCGAAATCGCTGGCGGTGGGCCGCACGCCGCTGGATATTGTGCAGACCAGCGAGCAGTTTATTCGCTCGACGTTTCATGCCAGCAACCTGATTTTACTCCCGGACGAACACGGCAAGCTGCGTCCGCTGACGTCGGCCTCAGGCATGACGCCCTGGGACGAAGCCATCGCGCGCTGGAGCTTTGATAAAGGGCTGCCTGCGGGCGCAGGGACCGACACCCTGCCCGGCGTGCCCTATCAAATTCTGCCGCTGCGCAGCGCCGATAAAAATCAGGGGCTGGTGATTGTTGAGCCCTCAAACCTGCGCCAGCTGATGATCCCCGAACAGCAGCGACTGCTGGAGACCTTTACGCTGCTGGTTGCCAGCGCGCTGGAACGGCTGGCCCTCACCGCCAGCGAAGAGCAGGCCCGGCTGGCGAGCGAGCGTGAAAGCATTCGTAACTCGCTGCTGGCGGCGCTCTCTCACGATCTGCGAACCCCGCTCACCGTCCTGTTTGGTCAGTCAGAAATCCTGACGCTGGACCTGGCGGCGGAAGGCTCTAAACACGCCCTTCAGGCCAGCGAGATCCGCCAGCATGTGCTGAATACCACGCGTCTGGTGAATAACCTGCTCGATATGGCGCGTATCCAGTCAGGCGGTTTTAACCTCAAAAAAGAGTGGCTCACGCTTGAAGAGGTGGTGGGCAGCGCCCTGAAAATGCTCGAACCCGGTCTGGGTGGGCGACATATCGCGCTGAACATGCCCGAGCCCCTGACGTTAATTCATGTCGATGGTCCGCTGTTTGAGCGGGTGCTGATCAACCTGCTGGAAAATGCCGGCAAATATGCGGGCGCCAGTGCTCAAATTGGCGTGGATGCGACGGTGGACGATGGCACGCTTCGCCTTGACGTCTGGGATACCGGACCGGGCATTCCTGCCGGGCAGGAGTTGGCTATTTTCGAAAAATTCGCGCGCGGCAATAAGGAGTCGGCCATTCCTGGCGTGGGGCTGGGGCTGGCGATTTGCCAGGCGATCATTGACGTCCATGGCGGGTCCATTTCCGCAGAGAATCGTCCGGAAGGCGGCGCGCGGTTTTGTGTTACACTTCCTCTGGAAACCCCGCCAGAACTTAATGAATTACCAGAGGATTTGTGATCAACGTTCTGATTGTTGAAGATGAGATCGCCATTAGCCGTTTTCTGCGCGCTGCGCTGGAAGGGGACGGTCTGCGCGTTCATGATGCGGCTACGCTTCAGCGGGGTTTAATTGAAGCCGCCACCCGCAAGCCGGACCTGGTGATCCTCGATCTTGGGCTGCCGGACGGTGACGGTATCGATTTTATCCGGGAAGTCCGTCAGTGGAGCCAGATGCCGATCCTCGTGCTCTCCGCCCGTACTGAAGAGACGGATAAAATCGCGGCGCTGGATGCCGGGGCGGATGACTATCTGATTAAACCTTTTGGTATCGGCGAGTTACAGGCTCGCCTTCGCGTGGCGCTGCGTCGCCACAGCGCAACCACGCCTGCTGACCCAACCTATACGTTTGGGGATATCCGGGTTGACCTGGCCGCACGGCGCATTGTGCGCGGCGATGAGGAAATACACCTCACGCCAATAGAATTTCGCCTTCTCGCCGTACTGCTCAACAACCACGGCAAGGTACTCACCCAACGCCAGCTGTTAAGTCAGGTATGGGGGCCCAACGCAGTGGAGCATAGTCATTATTTACGCATATATATGGGACATCTTCGTCAGAAACTCGAACTCGACCCCGCTCGCCCTCGCCATTTATTAACTGAAACCGGTATCGGTTATCGGTTTATGCTTTGAATAACTATTCATTTTATTTTTAAATAAAAACAAAATCCCTCAGAAAATATTTCACAAATAACCCATACGTTATTTTTACGGGTTATTTATGCTCATTTAAAACATTGATAACACAACCTGTTAACGCACCACCAACAAATCAGAATTTTGATCTATGATATTCATCAAAAACGAATATTTATTTCTGATTTGATCGGTTAACGGTGATCTTCTTCACAGTTAATCGCTTTTTCCTGGATAAAATGACCATGCTTTCAATTGCTGAAAGGAAAATGAAACATGGAAAACAACAATCGCTTAATGCCCCATATAAGGCGGACAACACATATCATGATGTTTGCCCACCGAAACTGCTTTGACTTTCATCTCTTTAATGCCCGGTAGTCCTTCGACTTCTGGCGCACTCGCTTACAGGTTATCCTGAAACACTTTATTTTACAGTCCATTGCCTGTGATCTCGTGCGCTCATTCATCTTGATTCAGACTCATCCGCACCGGGCGGACTGAATTTCAATCATCAAAAAAGCAATTCACTGATTTTAATCAGCGGCCACCCTTTGCTTTTTTTTCCGGAAAATTATCGATTTCTTTCTTGCAAGAAATCGAGGGACGCTTATTACCTAAAATAAAGAGAGAAAGATGAAAAGTTTAAAAATCGCAGCCAGCCGTGCATGTCCGGATTGCTTTACCACTCAACGTGAACTGGTGGATGTCCGCGCTTCTGATTATATTGATGTTGCCGCCATTGTTCTGGCGGTCACGGATATTGCCAGCGGCATCCTGGACGAAATAGAAGCCACCGGTTTTGGCATTCCTGTTTTTGTCGCAACGCACAAAGAAGAGTTCATCCCGGCAGACTATTTATCACGCATTCATGGCGTATTTGAGTATTCAGACACCAGCAACGACTTTTATGGACGTCAACTGGAAGCGGCAGCCCAGAAGTATGAAACCCAGCTGCGTCCGCCGTTTTTCCGCGCCCTTGTCGACTATGTGAAACAGGGCAACAGCGCGTTTGACTGCCCGGGGCACCAGGGGGGCCAGTTCTTCCGCCGTCATCCTGCCGGTAATCAGTTTGTCGATTTCTTTGGTGAGACGCTTTTCCGCTCCGATCTGTGTAACGCCGACGTGGCGATGGGCGATCTGCTGATCCACGAAGGCGCACCATGCATCGCCCAGCAGCATGCGGCGAAAGTCTTTAATGCCGATAAGACCTACTTCGTGCTGAATGGTACTTCGTCATCCAACAAAGTGGTGCTTAACGCCCTGCTCACCCCGGGCGACCTGGTGTTGTTCGACCGTAATAACCACAAATCTAACCATCACGGTGCCCTCCTTCAGGCAGGTGCAACGCCGGTCTATCTGGAAACCGCACGCAACCCGTACGGCTTTATTGGCGGCATTGACGCCCACTGTTTTGAAGAAAGTTATCTACGCGAGCTGGTGGCAGAGGTGGCGCCTGGCCGTGCACGCGATGCGCGTCCGTTCCGTCTGGCGGTGATCCAGCTGGGTACCTACGATGGCACCATCTATAACGCCCGTCAGGTAGTGGATAAGATTGGGCATCTGTGTGATTACATCCTGTTTGACTCGGCCTGGGTGGGTTACGAGCAGTTTATTCCGATGATGGCCGACTGCTCTCCGCTGCTGCTGGAGCTGAACGAAAACGATCCGGGGATCCTGGTCACCCAGTCCGTGCATAAACAACAGGCCGGCTTCTCGCAGACCTCGCAAATCCATAAGAAAGACAGCCATATCAAAGGCCAACAGCGCTATGTCCCGCATAAGCGGCTGAATAATGCCTTTATGATGCACGCCTCCACCAGCCCGTTTTATCCACTGTTCGCTGCGCTGGACATCAACGCCCGTATGCATGAAGGCCAGAGTGGCCGCAACATGTGGATGGACTGCGTGGTTAACGGTATCGAAGCGCGCAAGCTGATCCTGGAAAACTGCCAGTATCTGCGTCCCTTCGTGCCGGAGACGGTGGATGGTCGTTCCTGGGAAAGCTGGGACACGGCGGAAATTGCGACCGATCTGCGCTTCTTCCACTTCGTTCCGGGTGAAAACTGGCACGCTTTTGAAGGCTACGCTGAGCATCAGTATTTTATCGATCCGTGCAAGCTCCTGCTGACCACACCGGGCATTAACGCCCGCACCGGGGAGTATGACGACTTCGGCGTGCCCGCCACTATCCTCGCCAACTTCCTGCGTGAAAACGGCATCGTGCCGGAGAAATGCGATCTCAACTCGATCCTGTTCCTGCTCACTCCTGCGGAAGATATGGGCAAACTGCAACAGCTGGTGGCACAGCTGGTGCGTTTCGAAAAACTGCTCGAGAGCGATGTTCCGCTGAAAGACGTCCTGCCTTCTCTCTACAAACAACATCCGGAACGTTACGCGGATTACACCCTGCGCCAGATCTGCCAGGAAATGCATGACCTGTACGCCCGCCACAACGTGAAACAGCTGCAGAAAGAGATGTTCCGCAAATCTCACTTCCCACGCGTGATGATGAACCCGCAGGACGCGAACTACGCCTATCTGCGCGGTGAAGTTGAACTGGTCTCCCTGCGCGACGCGGAAGGCCGCATCGCCGCCGAAGGCGCCCTTCCTTATCCGCCAGGAGTGCTGTGTGTTGTCCCAGGGGAAGTCTGGGGCGGTTCCGTGCTGCGCTACTTTGCCGCACTGGAAGAAGGCATCAACCTTCTGCCGGGCTTTGCACCGGAGCTGCAGGGTGTGTACGTCGAGGAGTGTGAGGGCCGCAAACAGGTTCGCTGCAATGTCATCAAACAACCCGCCGCTCAGCCATCGCTGCTGAAAGGAGAGAAATTATGAGTAAGTCCAATAAGATGGGCGTGGTGCAGCTCACCATCCTCACCATGGTGAACATGATGGGCTCCGGGATTATCATGCTGCCCACCAAACTGGCAGAGGTGGGTACCATCTCAATCATCTCCTGGCTGGTAACGGCAGTCGGTTCAATGGCGCTGGCGTGGGCGTTTGCCAAATGCGGGATGTTCAGCCGTAAGTCAGGCGGCATGGGTGGCTATGCCGAATACGCCTTTGGCAAGTCGGGCAACTTTATGGCCAACTATACCTACGGGGTGTCGCTGCTGATCGCCAACGTAGCGATTGCCATCTCCGCCGTGGGTTACGGTACGGAGCTGTTTGGCGCGACGCTCAGTCCGGTACAAATTGGTTTAGCCACCATCGGCGTGCTGTGGATCTGTACCGTGGCTAACTTTGGCGGCGCGCGTATCACCGGACAGCTCAGCAGCATCACCGTCTGGGGCGTGATTATCCCGGTTGTCGGCCTGTGCATCATCGGCTGGTTCTGGTTCAGCCCGACGCTGTACGCTAACTCCTGGAACCCGCACCATGTGCCGTTCTTTACCGCAGTCGGCTCTTCTATCGCCATGACGCTCTGGGCCTTCCTGGGTCTGGAATCCGCCTGCGCGAACGCGGAAGTGGTAGAGAATCCGGAAAAGAACGTCCCGATTGCGGTCCTCGGCGGAACGCTGGGGGCGGCGGTGATCTATATCGTCTCGACTAACGTGATTGCCGGGATTGTGCCAAACATGGATCTGGCTAACTCTACGGCGCCGTTCGGGCTGGCCTTCGCGCAGATGTTCACCCCGGAAGTCGGGAAAGTGATCATGGGTCTGATGGTGATGTCCTGCTGCGGTTCACTCCTCGGCTGGCAGTTCACCATCGCACAGGTGTTTAAATCCTCGGCTGATGAAGGCTATTTCCCGAAAATCTTCTCCCGGGTAAGTAAATCTGAGGCGCCGGTCCAGGGGATGTTAGCGATCGTGATCTTCCAGAGCGGCCTGTCGCTGATGACCATCAGCCCGTCGCTGAACAGCCAGTTCAACGTGCTGGTTAACCTGGCGGTAGTGACGAATATCATTCCGTATATTCTGTCGATGGCGGCGCTGGTGATCATTCAGAAGGTGGCGAAGGTGGATCCGCGCAAAGCGAAGGTGGCAAATATTGTCGCCCTGGTAGGGGCCATTTACAGCTTCTATGCGCTCTACTCCTCCGGCCAGGAAGCGATGCTGTACGGCGCGATGGTGACCTTTATGGGCTGGACGCTGTACGGGCTGGTGTCACCGAGGTTTGAATTGAAGAATAAGCACAGTTAGGTAAACGCAAAACGGCAACCCAAGGGTTGCCGTTTTTAATGTTTTCTCCCTCTCCCAGTGGGAGAGGGCCGGGGTGAGGGCATCAGCCCGCACCAGATCACGACTTACGCGTTTTTCAACACTTCGCTGACAATCTCTACCGCTTCTTTCTCAATCTGCTGACGGTGCTCAGCGCCGAGGAAGCTTTCGCAATAGATTTTGTACGCATCTTCCGTACCGGATGGACGCGCGGCGAACCAGCCGTTTTTCGTCATCACTTTCAGACCACCGATAGACGCACCGTTACCCGGCGCCGCCGTCAGACGCGCGGTGATCGGATCGCCCGCCAGGGTGCTTGCGCTGACCATCTCCGGGGAGAGCTTGGACAGGGCCGCTTTTTGGGCTGACGTCGCGCTAGCCTGAATACGGTTATAGCTTGGCGCACCAAAGCGTGCCGCCAGCTCATTGTAATGTTCCTGCGGGTTTTTACCGGTGACCGCGGTGATTTCCGCCGCCAGCAGGCACATGATGATGCCGTCTTTATCGGTTGACCATGGCGTGCCGTCGAAACGCAGGAAAGATGCTCCCGCACTCTCTTCACCACCAAAACCGAAGCTGCCGTCGTGCAGACCGTCAACGAACCATTTGAAGCCCACCGGCACTTCCACCAGCTTGCGACCCAGCGCCTCGACCACGCGGTCGATCATGGCTGAGGAAACCAGCGTTTTACCAACAGCCACCTCTTTGCCCCACTGCGGACGGTGCTGGAACAGGTAGTTAATCGCGACTGCCAGATAGTGGTTCGGGTTCATCAGTCCAGCAGGGGTGACGATACCGTGACGGTCATAATCCGGGTCGTTAGCAAACGCCAGATCGAATTTATCACGCAGCGCCAGCAGACCCGCCATCGCGCACTCGGAGGAGCAGTCCATACGGATCGCGCCGTCTTTGTCCAGGTGCATAAAGCGGAAGGTCTGATCGACGTGATCGTTCACGATGGTCAGATCCAGCTTGTAGTGCTCGGCGATACGTTTCCAGTATTCGATCCCCGAGCCGCCCAGTGGATCGACACCCAGCTTCAGGCCGGCTTTCTGGATAGCCGCCATATCGACGATATCCGCCAGGCCTTCCACGAACGGCTGAACCAGATCCTGCTCTTTCACGTGGCCGGACGCCATGGCAGCATCCAGAGAAATGCGCTTCACGCCTTTCAGACCGTCAGCCAGCAAGGCGTTAGCACGATCTTCCACCACTTTGGTGACGTTAGTGTCTGCCGGGCCACCGTTAGGCGGATTGTATTTGATGCCACCGTCTTCCGGCGGGTTGTGGGATGGCGTGATAACGATACCGTCAGCCAGCGCGCCACCTTTTTTGTTGTGCACCAGGATGGCGTTAGAGACCGCAGGCGTTGGGGTGAAGCCGTTGTTCTCCTGAACAATCACATCGACGCCGTTTGCAGCCAGCACTTCCACCACAGAGATGAACGCCGGTTCAGACAGGGCATGGGTATCTTTCCCCACGTAGCACGGACCGGTAACGCCGTTTTTAGCGCGCTCTTCCGCGATGGCCTGAGCAATGGCCAGAATGTGCGGTTCGTTAAAGCTGTGGCGCGCCGCGCTGCCGCGGTGACCAGATGTACCAAACTTCACTGCGTGTTCTGCGTTGCCCACGACCGGTTTCAGCACGTAATACTGCGCGGTCAGCTGAGCGACGTTAATCAAATCGCTTTGTTGTGCAGGTTGGCCTGCACGGCTGTGATTTGCCATTACCGGGTCCTTCTGATGCAAGGGTTAAATTGTACCGCAAACCTTTTCAATCAATTCCGCCGGGAACTGCATGGACTGCATGATGTGTTCGATCATGCTGCACTTGCGGCCCGTATTGGTATTGGTGATCACCCAGTACGGGGTGCCAGGAACATGTTTGGGTTTGGTTTGATTGCCATTTTGCAGCAGCGTCTGCTCGTCGCCCGCGAAATAGACGCGAGTGCGACCGTGAAGCGACTCGGTCGCTTCAGCAAACGCTTTGTTATCCAGTGAATAAAGTGTAGACAGCACCAGCATAAAGCGGTTGACCGCCTTTTTCTGCTCCGCGTATTCATCGGAGAGCAGCAGCTCGCGCATCGCGCGCACTTTATCTTTTGCCGGTGTCACGGCAGGTTTTGCTTGCGCAACAACGCTCGGCTGAGACACGACATCTTTAGTGACTGGGGTAGCAGGCTGTGAAGCGGCGGAAATTTTAAGCATGCGCCGTAAAATGTCGGACGCGCTCTCCCCGATATGCCGCGTCTGGCTGGCAATATACTGATAGAGTTCGTCATCAACTTCGATTGTTTTCATCTTAATCCAGTGCGATATCTTATCTGAATACAAGTCATTGGGATTATAAGGTCAAATCCCAACAGCGGATAGCGTCAAACCAGGTTGGCAGCAAAAGTCAGATTAAACTGGAACCTTGCAGCCGGGCGGCAGAATGGTCAACATGATACCCTAACCTGACATACGTAAAAAAAGAACTTTGCCATGAAATTGAATACCCGAGCGCAAACTGCACAATCGCCGAACAATAATTCTCCCATCGTACTGGTTCACGGGCTTTTTGGCAGTCTGGATAACCTGGGCGTGCTGGCGCGCGATCTGGTTACCGATCACGATATTTTGCAGGTCGATATGCGCAATCACGGTCTTTCCGGGCGTTCCGACGAGATGACCTACGCGGCGATGGCGCAGGATCTTCTGGATACGCTGGATGCCAACGATCTGCAAAAGGTAACCCTCATCGGGCATTCAATGGGTGGCAAAGCGGTGATGGCCCTGACGGCACTGGCTCCGGAGCATATTAGCGGCCTGGTGGTGATTGACGTCGCGCCCATGGATTATGACGTGCGTCGTCACGACGAGATTTTTGCCGCCATTAATGCGGTCACAGAAGCGGGTGTCGCGACACGCCAACAGGCGGCTGCCGTCATGCGTGAGCATCTTGATGAAGAAGGCGTCGTCCAGTTCCTGTTGAAGTCGTTTGTTGACGGGCAATGGCGTTTTAACGTGCCGGTGCTCTGGGACCAGTACAACAACATCGTGGGATGGGAAACCGTCCCCGCCTGGCCACACCCTACCCTCTTTATTCGCGGCGGAAACTCTCCTTACGTTACCGACGCGTATCGCGACACGCTGCTGGCTCAATTCCCGCAGGCTCGCGCCCACGTGATTGCCGGTGCCGGGCACTGGGTGCATGCGGAAAAACCGGATGCTGTACTGCGCGCCATCCGCCGCTATCTCGCTGATACTGCAAATTGATTAAAAAGAAAGCGACTGGAAGGCTGCAGGCTTCCAGTCGTTGGCGTGCCGTTTTTGGTGATGTATGATGGCGCGCTTATCGCCCGGGCATTAGCAGGGCGGCGTGTTTCCCCCGAAGTCTCAGAATCATGGCCAAAGAACAAACGGACCGTACGACACTAGATCTGTTCGCGAATGAGCGTCGCCCGGGACGACCCAAGACGAATCCGCTTTCGCGCGATGAACAGCTGCGTATCAATAAACGCAACCAGCTTAAACGCGATAAAAATCGTGGGCTTAAGCGTGTCGAACTGAAGCTTAACGCCGACGCCGTCGATGCGCTGAACGAGCTGGCTGACACGCGAAATATCAGCCGCAGCGAGCTCATTGAAGAGATGTTGATCGCCCAGCTTGAGACGTTACGCAGCCAGGCATAAGTCTGAAAATCCCCTTTATCGCCCTTTTCATGTAGCACAGAGTGCAGTCCTGCGCGATAGCTGTTTCCGCAGGGTTGCCAGTTCTGCTATTATTGCCCTTATCCGTGGCCGAATTGCGCCACCATACTATTAAGTTTCAAGAGGTTATTTTACTCATGGCAATCATCGGCATTTTCTTTGGCAGTGATACCGGCAATACCGAAAATATCGCAAAAAACATTCAAAAACAGCTCGGTAAAGACGTTGCTGATGTTCATGACATCGCCAAGAGCAGCAAAGAAGATCTGGAAGGCTATGACATTCTGCTGCTGGGTATCCCAACCTGGTACTACGGTGAAGCCCAGTGCGACTGGGATGATTTCTTCCCGACGCTGGAAGAAGTGGACTTCAACGGTAAGCTGGTCGCCCTGTTTGGCTGTGGCGATCAGGAAGACTATGCCGAATACTTCTGTGACGCGCTGGGTACCATCCGCGATATCATTGAGCCGAATGGCGCGGTTATCGTAGGCCACTGGCCGACCGCCGGTTACCACTTCGAAGCGTCTAAAGGCCTGGCCGATGACGATCATTTCGTGGGTCTGGCCATCGACGAAGACCGTCAGCCAGAACTGACCGCCGAGCGCGTTGAGAAGTGGGTGAAGCAGATCCGTGAAGAACTGCATCTGGATGATATTCTCAACGCCTGATTTTACCGCGGCGCAACTGCGGTTGCGCCCATGCCCCAGGTCAAACCGATTAAATTAATCGCTACAATCTTTTAACTTTTTCGCCCAGACCTGTACAATGTCTCCCTGATGAAATGTGGTTTTCCATTGAGCAAGTTTGTTGGTGATACCACGTTTTTATAAGCATATTTTGCCTGAGACTTGCAGTTTTCATTTAGCCATGGCAGTTCTATAATGAGACGCATTATCCCAGGTGCATTTTCTGTCACTTCCTACAGAAGTGAATCGTTTAGCAACAGGACAGATTCCGCATGACTGACAACAATACCGCATTAAAGAAGGCTGGCCTGAAAGTTACGCTTCCTCGGTTAAAAATCCTTGAAGTACTTCAGGGTCCAGACAATCACCATGTCAGTGCGGAAGACCTTTATAAACGTCTTATCGACATGGGTGAAGAGATTGGGCTGGCTACCGTCTATCGCGTGCTGAACCAGTTTGATGACGCGGGCATTGTTACCCGTCATAACTTCGAAGGCGGTAAATCTGTTTTCGAACTGACCCAGCAGCAGCACCACGATCACCTGATCTGCCTCGATTGCGGCAAGGTCATTGAATTTAGTGATGATTCCATTGAATCACGCCAGCGTGAAATCGCGGCGCGTCATGGTATCCGCCTGACGAACCACAGCCTGTACCTTTACGGTCACTGCGCTGAAGGCGATTGCCGCGAAGACGACCACGCGCACGACGCGAAATAAGTGAGTGTTTATACTCTGAGCCAGCCGTAAGGCTGGCTTTTTTTATGCGCGAAAAAGCCCGGTGGCGCAGCGCCACCGGGCGGAGTACAGCGCGTTATTTATTGTTGTTGCGAATCTCGTTCCAGATCTTATCGCAACGCTTCGCCACTTCCTGATCGTTACCGGTTTTACGCGCCTGGATACAGGCCTGGTAATCCATCACGCGAACGTTCTCCTGCGTCGCGAACTGCTCATGCGCTTTCTCTTTCTTCAGCACGTTCAGTACGCTCTGACAGGCTTCAATTTTCTCCGGCGATCCTTGCGCAGTATTAATACAGGCGCTGTACGCCTCCTTCAGACGGGAGTCCTCTTTCGGTGCCTGAGTCTGAGCACACGCCACCAGGCCTGATGCCAGCAACGCGACGATTACGATTTTTTTCATCATGTGCAGTCTCCATACCGGCGGGACTCAGCCCGCCGGTGTGTTCATCAGAAGATGGTGAATGGGGCGATAACCATGAATTTCACGTCACGCTCATCCTGGAAGATGTTGCCGTAACCGCCCGCATAGCTCGGGATATCGGAGTGGTTGTCATACTGGGTGAAGTGCAGTTTGAACATCGTGCCTTTCGCGCGACCATCCTGCAGGGTATAGATAGCGTCGAGGCTGTAGGAAGACTCTTTCAGACGGTAGTTAGGATCGTAGTATGCGTCCGGTGTGGCCATATCCGCCGGTTTTGCGTCCCAGGCGTAAGCGTAAGAAGCACCCACTGCCCAGCCAGGCAGGTTCCAGTTTTTCAGGTCATACATTGCGCCGAAGAAGACCGCTTTCTCGCCGTCGGCGTTGAAGTCTGAGCGGTTATCCCACCAGATATCAAGACGACCGTTGGATGAGGCATAGGTTGGGGTCATACGCTGCAGGAAGTAGCCCTGCTGCCCTTCTGCCTTCACCCATGTGCCTTCCAGACGCAAATCAACCTGACCAACCTTGTAGCCAAAGGTTAACGCCTGCAGCCATGCGGTGCCATCATAGGTATCGTTAACGGTGCCATTGCTGGCTTTATCGCGGGTACCGTAGAACTGATAGCTGGTACTCAGCGGGCTGCCCGCGATATCAAACTTGTAGCTGGCTTTTGCAAAATACTGATCGATATAACCTTCAGCCTGACCGAATGCCGCTTCAAGCACCAGATCGTTTTTGAAGTCGTACTTCGCGCCCAGCGAGTGCAGGTAATCGACTTTGGTTTTTTTATCGTTCTGATAGAACTTGTCCATTTCGATGTGCCACGGCGCTTTGTACTCGTTGGTCCACATATAGGAGAAGCTCAACGCACCCGCATCACCGTAGTCAAAGTTAGCCCCGGCTTCCGCTCCCTGATAGGTACCCGGCATAAAGCTCCAGTGCGGTGCTAACAGGGTCTGGCCAGTTGGCTGAATATAACCACCGCGCGCCCATACCGGACCGTATTTAAATTTCGCAGCGGCTTTGTAAAGGCTGATACCGCTTTTATCCCCGGACCAGTCTTCATCATAGGCTTTGTTGCTGGAGGAGAAGGCAATTTCGTTAGGGTGGCCGCTGTCGCCGTTCTCCGCCATTTCAATCGCGGTAAACGCGGCGATATCCAGACCGAACATATCGGCGGCATAGCCTGACTGGAAGTCCAGGTTGGCGTTCCAGGTGGAGTGAGAAAGGTTAGTTTTGTATTTATCTTCAGTGACGTCTTTACGGTCACGCTCACGCTGCCAGTAATAAATACCGCCCGTAAGGGTAGAATCTTCGATGAAACCCGCTGCTTTAGCCTCTGGCGCAATCACCAGGCCCGATATTGCTGTCACACCGGCGATAGCCAGCGCCAGCGCACTACGTTTGCCACTGAACGTACGCATAGATTATTCCTCTTTGACGAATTAAAACGCCTGAAACGGCGTAAATAAAAAAGACCAAATGGTCAGGGATAGTTTTAAATACCCTCGAATTAACTACCGTCTTTAGGTTATTTTTCGCGACGCGAATTATCAATGCTTTTCAGCGGACAAAAGTCAGGATTATGACGAAGTGCACATAATTGGTAGTGATTTGTAACATTTACAGGGAGGCGAGGAATGACGGGGAATTGTCAGGTATTTCAGTGGGTAGCTGTGGAATCTTTTCCCGGTTTTATAACTTTTTTGATTTTCGCAATGACACAAACTTTTTTTTGAAAAATAAGTAGCACCTCATTGACCTGATATTTTCATGGCGCCTTTTTAGGCCCTGGCTTAATACCCTGATCGTTAAATAAAAAAAACGCCGCATAGTGCGGCGTTTGTCTCTCATTGACCAGAGCAGCAATATTATTCGCCGATCTTCGTCCAGGTATCACGCAGACCTACGGTACGGTTAAATACCGGTTTTTCCGCGGTACTGTAACGGCTGTCCAGGCAGAAGTAGCCTTCACGTTCGAACTGGAACGCTTTGCCCGCTTCAGCGGCTTTCAGAGAAGGCTCCGCATAACCCTGCTTAATCACCAGAGACTCCGGATTGATGGTCGCCAGGAAGTCTTCCGCAGCACCTGGGTTAGGCACGCTGAACAGACGATCGTACAGACGAATTTCTACCGGCAGCGCGTGGGATGCGCTCACCCAGTGAATAACGCCTTTCACCTTGCGGCCATCCGCCGGATCTTTGCTCAGCGTTTCCGCGTCATAAGAACAGAAGATGGTGGTGATATTCCCTTCTGCATCTTTCTCTACGCGCTCGGCTTTGATGACGTAGGCATTACGCAGACGCACTTCTTTACCCAGCACCAGACGCTTGTACTGCTTGTTGGCTTCTTCGCGGAAGTCAGCGCGGTCAATCCAGATGTCACCGCTGAACGGCACGTCACGGCTTCCCATTTCCGGTTTGTTCGGATGGTTAGGCATGGAGACCAGCTCGCTTTCACCCTGCGGATAGTTTTCGATGACCAGTTTCACCGGATCGATAACGGCCATCGCGCGCGGGGCGTTTTCGTTCAGGTCTTCACGAATGCAGGACTCCAGAGAAGCGATCTCAATGGTGTTGTCCTGTTTGGTGACACCAATACGTTTACAGAACTCGCGGATAGAGGCAGAAGTGTAACCACGACGACGCAGACCGGAGATGGTCGGCATACGTGGGTCATCCCAGCCCTCAACGTGCTTGTCGGTCACCAGCAGGTTCAGCTTACGCTTGGACATCACGGTGTATTCCAGATTCAGACGAGAGAACTCGTACTGGCGCGGATGCACAGGAATGGTGATGTTATCCAGAACCCAGTCGTACAGACGTCGGTTGTCCTGGAACTCCAGCGTACACAGGGAGTGCGTAATGCCTTCCAGCGCATCGCTGATGCAGTGGGTGAAGTCGTACATCGGGTAGATGCACCACTTATTACCAGTCTGGTGGTGTTCAGCAAATTTGATACGGTACAGCACCGGATCGCGCATCACGATGAACGGAGACGCCATGTCGATTTTGGCACGCAGGCACGCTTTGCCTTCTTCGAAGCCACCGGCACGCATTTTTTCAAACAGCGCCAGGTTCTCTTCCACGCTGCGATCGCGGAACGGGCTGTTTTTGCCCGGCGCGGTCAGCGTACCGCGGTATTCACGGATTTCATCAGCAGACAGTTCGTCAACATACGCCAGACCTTTGTTGATCAGTTCAACCGCGTAGGCGTACAGCTGATCAAAATAGTCAGAGGAGTAGCAGATGTCGCCAGACCAGTTGAAACCCAGCCATTGCACGTCATTCTTGATGGACTCAACGTATTCGATGTCTTCTTTTACTGGGTTGGTGTCATCGAAACGCAGGTTGCACTGTCCCTGGTAGTCTTGTGCAATGCCAAAGTTCAGGCAAATGGACTTAGCATGCCCGATATGCAGGTAGCCGTTCGGCTCCGGCGGGAAACGGGTATGAATTGTGGTGTGCTTACCACTGGCCAGATCTTCATCGATGATCTGACGAATAAAGTTACTCGGGCGGGCTTCTGCCTCACTCATCGTGGATTCCTCAAAGCGTAAACAACGTATAACGGCGTATGATCTTATAAGCCGGACGTAGTGACAACCCTTAAAACGTCTCTGAAGAAAATAATGGGGGCATTTGCTGCAAAAAAAAGCGGCGGAGGATCTCCCCCGCCGCTTAAGGCATGACTCTACTCAGGAGCGATTACTTGCCTTTAATCTCATACAGCGGTGTTTGACCCGCAACCACCTGACCTTTCGCCTGAATGACCAGGCCGCTGAAGTCATCGATGTTGCTGCAAACGACCGGACTTATCATGGAGCGCGCGTTGGCGTTCAGGAAGTCCAGATCCATTTCCAGAATCGGCTGCCCGGCCACCACTTCGGCACCCTCTTCCACCAGGCGAGTAAAGCCCTGGCCGTTCAGCGCAACGGTATCGATACCCATATGGACAACGATCTCCGCGCC
Organism: Enterobacter asburiae; assembly: GCF_008080435.1. Lineage (GTDB taxonomy): Bacteria > Pseudomonadota > Gammaproteobacteria > Enterobacterales > Enterobacteriaceae > Enterobacter > Enterobacter asburiae_C. Next base: position 467,301 of record NZ_VRKN01000003.1, read on the forward strand.
ATTTTCGGTTTCGAGGCAGAACGCGTGGTTGGTGTTGAAGATTTTCACGATGGTACCGGCCGCCGGAGACACAACGGTTTTTTCCGTTGGTTTCACCGCCACACCGTCACCGACCGCTTTGCTGGCGAAGGCTTCGTCAGGCACCTGCTCAATCGCAACGACTTCACCTGTTACCGGTGAAACCAGCGCGGCTACCGTTTTGGCGTTGGGTACTGCCTGCGGTTTTGCAGCCGCTGGCGCGGCGGCAGGTGCAGCAGAAACGTCTGCTGCACCTACCGGACCGGTGGTTTTCATGGCGTTAGCAATTTTCTCCGCCACGAAGCCAACGATAATCTGCACGCTGGTTTTGTTCAGGCGGATAACACCGGAAGCACCCAGACGTTTGGCCAGCGCTTCATTCACCAGGGAAGAGTCTTTGACGTTCAGACGCAGGCGAGTGATACAGGCGTCGATACCGGTCAGGTTGTCAGAACCGCCGACAGCGGCGATGTACTGACGCGCCAGACCTGATACGTCCTGATCCTGAGCACCGCTCACGTTCATATCCTGACCATCCGCTTCGCTACCGGCGACAGCCAGTTCACGACCCGGCGTCATCAGGTTGAATTTGGTGATAGTGAAACGGAACACCATGTAGTAGATCGCGAAGAACACCAGACCTTGTGGGATCAGCATCCACCAGTGAGTCGCCAGTGGGTTACGGGACGACAGCACCATATCCACCAGACCGGCGCTGAAGCCGAAACCGGCAATCCAGTGCATGCTGGCGGCGATGAACACGGAGATACCGGTCAGCACGGCGTGGATCACATACAGAACCGGCGCCACGAACATGAAGGAGAACTCCAGCGGTTCGGTGATACCCGTGAAGAAGGCCGCGAACGCCCCCGCCATCATGATACCCAGCACTTTCGCTTTATTCTCTGGACGCGCGCAGTGGTAGATAGCCAGCGCAGCACCCGGCAGACCAAACATCATGATCGGGAAGAAGCCAGCCTGGTAACGACCGGTGATACCGACAACCGCTTTACCTGCTTCGATGGACTGTGCGCCACCCAGGAAGTTAGGAATATCGTTAATACCGGCAACGTCGAACCAGAATACGGAGTTCAGCGCGTGGTGCAGACCGACCGGGATCAGCAGACGGTTGAAGAACGCATACACGCCCGCACCGACAGAACCCAGTTTCTGGATGTGCTCACCGAAGTTCACCAGACCGTCGAAGATCATCGGCCAGACGTACATCATGATGAACGCGACAACGATCATCACAAACGAGGTCAGGATGGGGACCAGACGGCGGCCGCTAAAGAAGGAGAGCGCTTTTGGCAACTCTACGCTGCTGAAGCGGTTATACAGTTCAGCGGAGATGATACCCACAAGGATACCAACAAACTGGTTGCTGATCTTACCGAATGCCGCCGGAACCTGGTCCGCCGGAATTTTTTGGATCATGGCCACTGCTGCAGGTGAGCAGAGGGTGGTTAACACGAGGAAACCGACAAAACCGGTCAGCGCAGCGGCACCGTCTTTGTCTTTGGACATACCATAAGCCACACCAATAGCAAACAGCACGGACATGTTGTCGATAATGGCGGAACCTGACTTAATAAAGAACGCCGCCAGCGCGCTGGTATTACCCCAGCCGTTGGGGTCGATCCAGTAGCCGACACCCATCAGGATGGCTGCGGCAGGCAGCGTGGCGACCGGCACCATAAGTGCGCGACCAACCTTTTGTAAATAACCTAGAATACTCACTTTCTTCCCCCTATGAGACCCCGTTTAAGGCATGTTCTCAGCTCTGTTTTTTTATTGTGTCACGAACTATAGATACAGTTGATGATTCACTGGCATTGTGAGTGTGTGAAAAATTAATTCGTATCGCAAATTAAACGCGTACTTTTTGTGATTTTTGTCACCAAATATCGTTATTCACCCTCCCTTATACTGGCTAACAGCGAAAACTTATTTTATCATTCAAAAAATCAAGACGGATTGATCCGGCCTGAAAGTTTCCAGGTTACGCTTAAGTATCAGGTTCCGATAGCCATCCGCCCACTCTTCTACTTTAACTCTTGAGGTGAACAATGAGACTGATTCCCCTGGCAACTGCTGAACAAGTCGGTAAATGGGCCGCTCGCCATATCGTTAACCGTATTAACGCATTTAAACCGACTGCCGATCGTCCTTTCGTTCTTGGACTTCCGACAGGCGGCACGCCGCTGACCGCCTATAAGGCGCTGGTTGAGATGCATAAAGCAGGCCAGGTTAGCTTCAAACATGTTGTGACCTTCAATATGGATGAATACGTTGGCTTACCGAAAGACCACCCGGAAAGCTACCATAGCTTTATGCACCGTAATTTCTTTGATCACGTTGATATTCCATCTGAAAATATTAACCTGCTGAATGGAAACGCGCCTGATATTGACGCAGAATGCCGTCAGTATGAAGAAAAAATCCGTTCTTACGGTAAGATCCACCTGTTCATGGGCGGTGTAGGTAATGATGGTCATATCGCGTTTAACGAACCGGCGTCATCTCTGGCTTCCCGCACCCGTATTAAAACGCTGACCCATGACACACGCGTGGCAAACTCCCGCTTCTTTGACGGCGATGTTAACCAGGTTCCAAAATACGCCCTGACCGTAGGCGTAGGCACCCTGCTGGATGCCGAAGAAGTGATGATTCTGGTGCTGGGCGGCGTGAAAGCGCAAGCGCTCCAGGCTGCCGTTGAAGGCAACGTTAACCATATGTGGACCATCAGCTGCCTGCAGCTGCATCCTAAATCAGTCATCGTCTGCGACGAGCCGTCCACGATGGAGCTGAAGGTAAAAACGCTGAAATACTTCAACGAGTTAGAAGCTGAGAACATCAAAGGTCTGTAATTGAATAACCGCCTCTTCATCAAGAGGCGGCCGCTTTTTTTAACCGGGGGTCGTTATGTACGCTTTAACCCACGGTCGGATTTATACCGGCCATGAAATTCTGGATGACCATGCGATTGTTATCGCTGATGGCCTGATTGAACGTGTTTGCCCGCTGGCAGAACTGCCGCCGGAGATTGAACAGCGCTCACTCAATGGAGCAGTAATCTCCCCCGGTTTCATCGACGTACAGCTCAACGGCTGCGGCGGTGTGCAATTCAATGACACCGCGGATGCGGTGACGGTCGAAACGCTGGAGATCATGCAGAAAGCCAACGAGAAATCGGGCTGCACCAGCTATCTGCCAACGCTCATCACCAGCAGTGATGACCTCATGAAGCAGGGTATCCGCGTGATGCGCGAATACCTGGCCAAACACCCTAATCAGGCGCTGGGTCTGCACCTTGAAGGGCCATGGCTGAATATGGTCAAGAAAGGAACGCATAACCCGAATTACGTGCGTAAACCTGATGCGGAACTGGTTGACTACATGTGTGCGAACGCCGATGTGATCACCAAAGTGACGCTGGCGCCTGAGATAACGGGTACCGAAGTCATCAGCAAACTGGCTGGCGCCGGGATTATCGTTTCAGCAGGCCACTCAAACGCGACGCTGAAAGAAGCGAAAGCCGGTTTCCGCGCGGGCATTACCTTCGCAACGCACCTTTACAACGCCATGCCGTATATCACAGGCCGTGAACCGGGTCTGGTCGGGGCGATTCTGGATGAGCCAGACGTCTACTGTGGCATTATTGCTGACGGCTTACATGTCGATTACACCAACATTCGCAACGCTAAGCGGCTGAAAGGTGACAAGCTTTGTCTGGTGACGGATGCTACCGCACCGGCAGGTGCAAATATTGAGCAGTTCATTTTTGCCGGTAAAACAATATACTACCGCAATGGACTGTGTGTGGATGAGAACGGTACGCTGAGTGGTTCCTCTTTGACGATGATTGAAGGGGTGCGTAACCTGGTTGAACATTGCGGAATAGCGCTTGATGAAGTCCTGCGAATGGCAACCCTTTATCCGGCTCGCGCAATGGGCGTGGATAAACAGCTCGGCGGAATTGCACCAGGTATGGTTGCAAACCTGACGGCATTCACACACGATTATAAAATTATTAAGACCATCGTTAATGGTAACGAGGTCGTCACTGAGTAAGTAAAAGTATGACACCTGGCGGACAAGCTCAAATCGGTAATGTCGATCTCGTTAAACAACTTAACAGTGCGGCGGTGTACCGCCTGATTGACCAGCACGGACCCATCTCGCGAATTCAGATAGCCGAACAGAGCCAGCTTGCTCCCGCCAGCGTGACAAAAATTACCCGCCAGCTTATTGAGCGCGGTCTGATCAAAGAAGTCGATCAGCAGGCCTCCACCGGGGGCCGCCGCGCGATCTCCATTATTACCGAAACCCGCAATTTTCAGGCAATTGGCGTCCGTCTGGGTCGTCATGACACCACGCTCACGCTGTACGATCTGAGCAGTAAAGCCATTGCCGAGGAGCACTACCCTCTTCCGGAGCGCACTCAGGAGACGCTGGAGCATGCGCTGCTGAATACCATCGCGCAGTTTATTGAAAGCTGTCAGCGCAAGATCCGCGAACTCATCGCCATCTCCGTGATTCTGCCCGGTCTGGTCGACCCGGAAAGCGGCGTGATCCGCTATATGCCGCACATTCAGGTTGAAAACTGGGGGCTGGTCGATGCGCTGGAAAAGCGTTTTAAAGTGACCTGCTTTGTGGGCCACGACATTCGCTCGCTGGCGCTGGCAGAGCACTACTTTGGTGCGAGCCAGGACTGTGAAGACTCTATTCTGGTGCGCGTTCACCGCGGAACGGGCGCAGGTATTATCTCTAACGGCCGTATTTTTATTGGTCGCAACGGTAACGTCGGTGAGATCGGCCACATTCAGGTTGAACCCCTCGGGGAGCGCTGCCACTGCGGCAACTTCGGTTGCCTTGAAACCATTGCCGCTAACACAGCCATCGAGCAGCGCGTTCGCCATCTCCTTGAACAGGGTTATCAAAGCCGCGTCACGCTGGACGATTGCAAGATAGGCACCATCTGCAAAGCCGCTAATAAAGGCGACGCGCTGGCCTGTGAAGTGATCGAGCAGGTAGGACGCCATCTGGGGAAAACCATCGCCATCGCCATTAACCTGTTTAACCCGCAAAAAGTGGTGATCGCTGGTGAAATAGTGGAGGCGGAAAAGGTTCTGCTCCCCGCCATTGAAGGTTGTATTAACACCCAGGCGCTGAAAGCATTCCGCCAGAATCTCCCGGTGGTTCGTTCAAAGCTTGACCATCGCTCGGCGATTGGCGCGTTCGCGCTGGTCAAACGCGCCATGCTCAACGGAATACTGCTGCAGCATTTGCTGGAAAGTTGATCGGACCTTATAGTAACGCCTTCTTTTTTTGATGTCGGACTGTCCATGACCATTAAGAATGTAATTTGTGATATCGACGGCGTGCTGATGCACGACAACGTTGCCGTGCCGGGTGCTGCGGAGTTCCTTCACCGCATCATCGACAAAGGAATGCCTCTGGTTCTTCTCACGAACTACCCTTCTCAGACCGGTCAGGATCTGGCAAACCGCTTTGCCACGGCAGGTGTCGACGTCCCGGACAGCGTGTTTTATACCTCGGCGATGGCCACGGCAGATTTTCTGAAGCGTCAGGAAGGGAAAAAAGCCTACGTGGTGGGTGAAGGTGCGCTGATCCATGAACTGTACAAAGCAGGCTTTACCATCACCGATGTCAACCCGGACTTTGTGATTGTGGGTGAAACGCGATCCTTTAACTGGGAGATGATGCATAAAGCGGCATACTTCGTCGCCAGCGGCGCGCGCTTTATCGCCACCAACCCGGATACGCACGGCCGTGGTTTTTATCCGGCCTGCGGTGCGCTCTGCGCCGGTATCGAGAAAATCTCTGGTCGTCAGCCGTTTGTGGTCGGGAAACCTAGCCCGTGGATCATTCGCGCCGCGCTGAACAAAATGCAGGCCCACTCTGAAGAAACCGTTATTGTCGGCGACAACCTGCGCACCGATATTCTGGCCGGTTTCCAGGCGGGTCTGGAGACGATTCTGGTCCTCTCTGGCGTCTCTCAACTTGATGACATTGACGCGATGCCGTTCCGGCCAAGCTGGATTTACCCCTCCGTCGATGAAATTGACATTATCTGATACCGAACCACGCCTCAGGGCGTGGTTTTTCATTTATGGCCTACACAAATAAAACCCGATCTAACAAAAAGCACGTTTTATTGCATAATCATCAATAAAACAATTTATGACGTACTCTTTTTTCACTATTCCGCAATCACTATTGCACTATTTCCGTTCCCCCCCGTAAAACGCTTGCGCGCCCTGCCCCTTTGCGGCATTTTCATAAGCAAGCAACATTACAAAGCAACAGGGTTAACGGAGAAGGTTATGTGTTCAATTTTTGGCGTACTGGATATTAAAACTGACGCAGGCGAACTGCGTAAAAAAGCACTCGAACTGTCCCGCCTGATGCGCCATCGCGGACCGGACTGGTCAGGCGTTTACGCCAGCGATAAAGCGATTCTGGCTCACGAACGTCTGTCTATTGTTGACGTCAACGCCGGTGCACAGCCGCTGTATAACGAGAAAAAAACGCACGCGCTGGCTGTCAACGGTGAGATCTACAACCACCAGGCGCTGCGCGCCGAATACGGCGACCGCTACGCGTTCCAGACCGGTTCTGACTGTGAAGTGATCCTGGCGCTGTATCAGGAGAAAGGTCCCGAGTTCCTGGACGACCTGCAGGGCATGTTTGCCTTCGCCCTCTATGACAGCGAAAAAGACGCCTATCTGATTGGCCGTGACCATATCGGCATTATCCCGCTGTACATGGGCCACGATGAGCACGGCAACTTCTACGTTGCCTCTGAAATGAAAGCCCTGGTGCCGGTCTGCCGTACCATTAAAGAGTTCCCGGCAGGCAGCTACCTGTGGAGCAAAGACGGCGAGATCCGTCAGTATTATCAGCGTGACTGGTTCGATTTCGACGCGGTAAAAGACAACGTCACGGACAAAGCCGAGCTGCGTCAGGCGCTGGAAGATTCCGTGAAAAGCCACCTGATGTCCGACGTGCCATACGGTGTGCTGCTCTCCGGCGGTCTGGATTCCTCCGTGATCTCCGCGATCACCAAGAAATTCGCGGCCCGTCGCGTGGAAGATCAGGAGCGCTCAGAAGCCTGGTGGCCACAGCTGCACTCTTTTGCCGTTGGCCTGGAAGGCGCACCGGATCTGAAAGCCGCGCAGGAAGTGGCGAACCATCTCGGCACCGTGCACCATGAAATTCATTTCACCGTGCAGGAAGGACTGGATGCGATCCGCGATGTGATCTATCACATTGAAACCTATGACGTGACCACCATCCGCGCCTCGACCCCGATGTATCTGATGTCGCGTAAGATCAAAGCGATGGGCATCAAGATGGTGCTCTCCGGTGAGGGTTCTGACGAAGTATTTGGCGGCTACCTGTACTTCCACAAAGCGCCGAATGCCAAAGAGCTGCACGAAGAGACCGTGCGTAAGCTACAGGCGCTGCATATGTTTGACTGTGCGCGTGCCAACAAAGCGATGTCCGCCTGGGGCGTGGAAGCGCGCGTGCCGTTCCTGGATAAGAAATTCCTCGACGTCGCGATGCGCATCAACCCGCAGGACAAGATGTGCGGCAACGGCAAAATGGAAAAACATATCCTGCGTGAATGTTTTGAATCCTACCTGCCGGCGAGCGTGGCATGGCGTCAGAAAGAGCAGTTCTCTGATGGCGTAGGTTATAGCTGGATCGACACCCTGAAAGAGGTCGCGGCGAAACAGGTTTCTGACCAACAGCTGGAAACCGCGAGCTTCCGCTTCCCGTACAACACGCCGGGCTCGAAAGAGGCCTATCTGTACCGTGAAATTTTTGAAGAGTTGTTCCCGGTACCGAGCGCTGCGGAGTGTGTACCGGGTGGCCCGTCCGTCGCCTGCTCTTCTGCCAAAGCGATTGAATGGGATGAATCTTTCAAATCCATGAACGATCCATCAGGACGCGCGGTAGGCGTTCACCAGTCAGCCTACAAATAATCACTCAGATCGCAATCAGGCCCCCCAGGGGCCTGATTTTTTTGCCTCACATTTCACCGCCTAAATCTGATTAATAACCAATAATTGCCGAATATTCGGTCACGCTGTTCGCAACCTAACCAAACAGTCACATTCCGGCTATTTTCGTTGAAAAAGGTGTTGACGCTGCAAGGGTCTATACGCATAATGCGCCCCGCAACGCCGATAAGGTAACGCGAAAAAAGATGGCTACGTAGCTCAGCTGGTTAGAGCACATCACTCATAATGATGGGGTCACAGGTTCGAATCCCGTCGTAGCCACCATCTTTTTTGCGGGAGTGGCGAAATTGGTAGACGCACCAGATTTAGGTTCTGGCGCCGCAAGGTGTGCGAGTTCAAGTCTCGCCTCCCGCACCATTCCCAGGTAAGCGTTGCACGGATGGGGTATCGCCAAGCGGTAAGGCACCGGTTTTTGATACCGGCATTCCCTGGTTCGAATCCAGGTACCCCAGCCATATTTCTTCGATTTTGCGGTTCTCCGCGGTATTGGGGTATCGCCAAGCGGTAAGGCACCGGTTTTTGATACCGGCATTCCCTGGTTCGAATCCAGGTACCCCAGCCATCGAAGATTGCAGTACTGGCTACGTAGCTCAGTTGGTTAGAGCACATCACTCATAATGATGGGGTCACAGGTTCGAATCCCGTCGTAGCCACCAAATTAGTAATCTGTCGAATGATTCGATAGACTAGAAAAAATTGTTGGGGTATCGCCAAGCGGTAAGGCTCTGGTTTCTGATACCAGCATTCCGAGGTTCGAATCCTCGTACCCCAGCCAATTTAAAAAAGTCGTTAAGCAGTTTGTTTAACGCAATTGGGGTGTCGCCAAGCGGTAAGGCTCTGGTTTCTGATACCAGCATTCCGGGGTTCGAATCCCTGCACCCCAGCCACTTAAGTAACAAGAAAGCCCGCTCTGCGGGCTTTTTTGTTTTTGTTGTTAGTCTTGTGCGGCCTGATCTGATGCCCTCACCCTGGCCCTCTCCCACGGGGAGAGGGAAAAAGGATTAGAGTCCGAGGGCGTATTTCAGCGCCTGACGCTTCAGACCACCGGCTCGCTCCGCTGCCATCAATCCAATATTACGCAGAATGCGCACCGGGGCTAAATCATTGCTGAACCCGGCATAGAACAGATCCATCCCCGACTGCATGATGAAATTGTCCGCCATACGCCGCGTCTGGTAACGCTTCAGGACCTGATGGCTGGCCCAGCTTTCCGCGTGTCCGCGGGCGCTGCCCAGCACATCCAGTAACGCATCAATATCACGATACCCCAGGTTTACCCCCTGCCCGGCCAGCGGATGAATGGTGTGTGCCGCATCGCCCACCAGCGCCAGCCCTTCACGGGCATACTGCAAAGCGTGACGGCGCGTGAGCGGAAACGCCCCGGCAGCGACCGGCGTAACGTTGCCCAGACGGCTCGGGAAATGCAGGCGGATTTCCCGCTGCAATTGTTCCATCGTAAGCCCTTGCAGCTGGCGAATGCGTGCCGGTTTGTCGTACCACACCAGCGACGCCCAGTTATCGAAGAGCGGTAAAAACGCATGCGGGCCATTCGGCGTAAAGTGCTGCCAGGTGCTTTCTCCCGGCGCATTCTCGCACTTGACGGTAATCAGCATGCAGGACTGCTCATACTGCCAGGCATGAACCCCGATACCCGACATCTGTCTGACCTGCGAATTAGCGCCGTCCGCCCCCACCACCAGCTTCACGGCCAGTTCATCGCCGCTGTCGAGCGTCAGTAAATAGCCGCTCTCGTGAGGATGCAGTGCCTTAATCGAGGCCGGAACACGCAGCGTCACCTTCGGATGCGCCTCCAGCGCCTGCCAGAGCGCCAGCTGTAGCACGTTGTTTTCCACCATATAACCCAGGCGCGGCAGCTTCAGCTCAGCGGCATCAAACGCGACGTGGGCATTTTCCCACTCCCAGGTTTCAAGACGGCTGTAAGGATGGGCGCGCATCGCCAGCACCGCCTCCCAGACGCCCAGCCCGCGCAGCAGATCAACGGACGCCGCGCTGATCGCGGAAATACGCACATCCGGTTTACTGGCAGGATCGAAGGCCGGCGGAGCAGCCTGTTCAATTACCGTTACCTCAAATCCCTGTTGCGCCAGCCCCAGCGCCAGCGCGCCGCCGACCATACCGCCGCCGACAACGGCAACTTCGGTGTGTAGGAGTGTCATGGTCAATTTTCCTTATTGGAGAATCCCTTAAGTTTACCGGATTTTTGCGGCCCTGAGACACATAACCTTCATACTGGTCACAACCCCACCAAAGCATTACAATACGCGGCTTGCAATCCTGAGCTGAGCAAGTCGATGACTAAAAAACTCCATATAAAAACCTGGGGCTGTCAGATGAACGAATACGATTCATCCAAGATGGCCGATCTGCTGGATTCAACCCACGGATACCAGCTGACAGAAAATGTGAAAGAAGCGGACGTGCTGCTGCTGAACACCTGTTCAATTCGTGAAAAAGCGCAGGAAAAAGTCTTTCACGTGTTAGGCCGCTGGAAGCTTCTCAAGCGAAAAAATCCGGACCTGATCATCGGCGTGGGTGGCTGCGTCGCGTCGCAGGAAGGTAAGCTGATCCGTCAGAGAGCCCCGTATGTGGATATCGTCTTTGGCCCTCAGACCCTGCACCGCCTGCCAGAGATGATTAATCAGGTTCGCGGCAACCGTAGCCCGGTCGTTGACGTCAGCTTCCCGGAGATCGAAAAATTTGACCGTCTGCCAGAGCCGCGTGCCGATGGCCCGACCGCCTTCGTCTCCATCATGGAAGGCTGTAACAAATACTGCACTTACTGCGTGGTGCCTTACACCCGTGGTGAAGAAGTCAGCCGTCCGGCGGACGATATTCTGTTTGAAATCGCGCAGCTTGCCGCACAGGGCGTTCGCGAAGTGAACCTGCTGGGCCAGAACGTTAACGCCTGGCGCGGGGAAAACTACGACGGCACCACCGGCAGCTTTGCCGAACTGCTGCGTCTGGTGGCCGCGATTGACGGTATCGACCGCATTCGCTTTACCACCAGCCATCCGATGGAGTTTACCGACGACATCATTGACGTGTATCGCGATACGCCAGAGCTGGTGAGCTTCCTGCACCTGCCGATTCAGTGTGGCTCTGACCGCGTGCTGAACCTGATGGGCCGCCCGCATACGGTGCTGGAGTACAAATCCACCATTCGTAAGCTGCGTGAAGCGCGTCCGGATATCCAGATCAGCTCCGATTTTATCGTCGGCTTCCCTGGCGAAACCGCTGATGACTTCGAGCGCACCATGAAACTCATCGGTGAAGTGAATTTTGACGTCAGCTACAGCTTCATCTTCTCTGCGCGTCCTGGAACACCTGCAGCAGACATGGTTGACGATGTGCCGGAAGAAGAGAAAAAGCAGCGTCTGTACATTCTGCAGGAGCGTATTAACCAGCAGGCCAACGCGTGGAGCCGCCGTATGCTCGGTACCGTTCAGCGCATTTTGGTGGAAGGTACCTCGCGCAAGAGCATTATGGAACTCTCCGGTCGTACCGAAAATAACCGCGTGGTGAACTTTGAAGGCACCCCGGACATGATCGGTAAATTCGTGGACGTCGAAATTGTCGACGTATTGACCAACTCGCTGCGCGCGAAGCTGGTACGCACCGAGGACGAAATGGGCCTGCGTATTGCCGAATCACCGGAATCCGTGATCTCTCGTACCCGCAAAGAAAACGATTCTGGCGTGGGGATTTACCAGCCTTAATCCTCCTGGCCTGCCCTCCCGGCAGGCCTTGTATTTCCTCTCATCGTCCCCAATATCATCCGCAATGCTTGCGCCTTTATTCTGTGGCGTGAATAATTTCGGTAATGACCGTTTTATTACGCCGTGTGGCCTCAGGTCAGTTAACCAAACAAAGAGGAACAGTTTGAACATAGATACGCGTGAAATTAGCCTAACGCCCGCAGACAACGCTCGCCTGCTGAGCCTTTGCGGGCCGTTTGATGACAACATCAAACAACTGGAGCGACGTCTGGGTATCGAAATCAATCGTCGCGATAATCATTTCAAACTTACCGGACGCCCTATCTGCGTCAACGCCGCTGCGGACATTCTGCGTAGCCTGTATGTTGATACCGCCCCAATGCGCGGCGAAACGCAGGATATCGAGCCAGAACAGATCCACCTCGCGATTAAAGAGGCGCGCGTGCTTGAGCAGAGCGCGGAAAGCGTGCCGGACTACGGCAAGGCCATAAACATCAAGACCAAACGTGGTGTCATTAAGCCGCGTACGCCAAACCAGGCGCAGTACATCGCCAATATCCTTGACCACGACATCACCTTCGGCGTGGGTCCGGCGGGGACGGGTAAAACCTATCTCGCCGTTGCCGCTGCGGTAGATGCGCTGGAACGCCAGGATATCCGTCGAATTCTGCTGACCCGTCCGGCCGTTGAGGCGGGTGAAAAGCTGGGCTTCCTGCCAGGCGATCTGAGCCAGAAGGTCGACCCGTATCTGCGCCCTTTATACGATGCGCTGTTCGAAATGCTGGGCTTTGAGAAGGTCGAGAAGCTCATTGAGCGTAACGTTATCGAAGTTGCCCCGCTCGCCTATATGCGTGGCCGTACGCTGAACGATGCGTTCATCATTCTCGATGAGAGCCAGAACACCACCATCGAACAGATGAAGATGTTCCTGACGCGTATCGGCTTTAACTCGAAAGCGGTCATTACCGGTGACGTCACCCAGATCGACCTGCCGCGCAGCACCAAATCCGGCCTGCGCCACGCCATTGAGGTGCTGGCCGAGGTCGACGAAATCAGCTTTAACTTCTTCCACAGTGAAGACGTGGTACGCCACCCGGTGGTCGCGCGTATCGTTAACGCCTATGAAGCCTGGGAAGAGGCGGATCAGAAGCGTAAGGCCGAACTGGCCGCAGAACGTAAGCGCGAAGCGCAGGAGCAAGAACAGAAATGAGTCAGGTGATCCTCGATTTACAGCTGGCCTGTGAAGACAATTCCGGCATGCCAGATGAGGTACAGTTTCAGAAATGGCTGGATGCCGTTATCCCCCAGTTTCAGGAAGAATCAGAAGTCACGATTCGCCTGGTGGATGAAGCAGAAAGCCATGAGCTTAACCTGACCTATCGCGGGAAAGATAAGCCAACCAACGTGCTCTCTTTCCCGTTCGAAGCGCCGCCGGGCATTGAGATGCCGCTGCTGGGCGATCTGATCATCTGCCGTCAGGTGGTTGAGCAGGAAGCCAAAGAGCAGCAAAAGCCGCTTGAGGCCCACTGGGCGCATATGGTGGTACACGGCAGCCTGCACCTGCTGGGCTACGATCACATTGAAGATGACGAAGCGGAAGAGATGGAGTCCCTCGAGACAGAGATAATGCTTGCTCTGGGCTATGAGGATCCGTACATTGCCGAGAAAGAATAGTCCGTCACCTGACAGACTCACATGCCGCCACGAAAGGATATCGCGTGGCGGTAAACGTTGAACTAACAAGAGAACCCTTAACAAACGCCATGAGCGACGACAATTCACACAGTAGCGACACGACAACCAGTAAAAAGGGATTTTTCTCCCTCATTCTGAACCAGCTTTTCCACGGCGAACCCAAAAACCGTGATGAACTGCTGGAGCTGATTCGTGATTCCGGGCAGAACGACCTTATCGACGAAGATACGCGCGAAATGCTCGAAGGGGTTATGGACATCGCCGACCAGCGCGTTCGCGATATCATGATCCCCCGCTCGCAGATGATCACCCTGAAACGTAACCAGACGCTGGACGAGTGCCTCGATGTGATCATCGAATCCGCCCACTCGCGTTTCCCGGTCATCAGCGAAGACAAAGATCACATCGAAGGGATTTTGATGGCGAAAGATCTGCTGCCGTTTATGCGCAGCGATGCCGAAGCCTTCAGCATGGAAAAAGTGTTACGCCAGGCCGTGGTTGTGCCGGAAAGTAAACGTGTGGATCGGATGCTGAAAGAGTTTCGCTCTCAGCGTTACCACATGGCGATTGTTATTGATGAATTTGGTGGCGTTTCCGGTCTGGTCACGATCGAGGATATTCTTGAGCTGATCGTGGGCGAAATCGAAGACGAGTACGACGAAGAAGAAGATATCGACTTCCGTCAGCTTAGCCGCCACACCTGGACCGTGCGTGCGCTGGCCTCTATTGAGGACTTCAACGACGCCTTCGGTACCCACTTCAGCGATGAAGAGGTCGATACCATTGGCGGGCTGGTGATGCAGGCCTTTGGCCACCTCCCGGCGCGCGGTGAGACCGTTGACATCGACGGTTACCAGTTCAAAGTGGCCATGGCCGACAGCCGACGTATTATACAAGTTCACGTCAGAACGCCGGACGACTCACCGGTGCCAAAACTGGAAGATTAATGTAAATGGCATTTGCCCCACTGCTTGAACGCCAGCGCGTCCGTTTGCTGCTGGCGCTGATACTCGGAGCCAGCGGTACGCTGGCTTTTTCTCCTTACGATATCTGGCCCGCGGCCATTCTCTCCCTGATGGGGCTTCAGGGTCTGACCCTGAATCGTCGTCCGGTACAGGCCGCCGCTATAGGCTACTTCTGGGGACTGGGGCTGTTTGGCTCCGGCATCAACTGGGTCTATGTCAGCATCGCCCAGTTTGGCGGTATGCCAGGGCCGGTTAACGTCTTCCTGGTGGTATTGCTCGCCGCGTATCTCTCGCTCTATACCGGTCTGTTCGCAGGCATCCTTTCTCGCCTGTGGCCAAAAACCACCTGGCTGCGCGTCGCCATTGCCGCGCCGGTTGTCTGGCAAATTACCGAATTCCTGCGCGGCTGGGTACTCACCGGCTTCCCGTGGCTGCAGTTCGGCTATAGCCAGATTGACGGCCCGCTAAAAGGACTGGCGCCGGTAATGGGCGTTGAGGCGATCAACTTCCTGTTGATGGTGGTGAGCGGACTGCTGGTACTGGCGCTGGTCACGCGCTGCTGGAAGGCGCTGGCTGTGGCGCTGGTGCTGTTCGCCCTGCCCTTCCCGCTGCGTTATATTCAGTGGTTCACGCCTGAGCCCGATCGCACCATGCAGGTTTCCATGGTGCAGGGGAATATCCCACAGTCTATGAAGTGGGATGAGAAAGAGCTGCTGAATACGCTGAAGATCTACGCCAACGCCACCGAAGAGGTGATGGGTAAATCACAGCTGATTATCTGGCCGGAGTCTGCGATCCCCGATCTTGAAATTAACCAGCAGCCGTTCCTCAACATGATGAACGACCTGCTGCTTGCGCGCGGCAGCACGCTGATCACCGGGATTGTCGATGCGCGTCTGAATCAGCAGAACCGCTACGACACCTATAACAGCATCATTACGCTCGGGAAAGATAGCGAGTACAGCTACCACTCCACTGACCGGTACAACAAGAACCACCTGGTGCCGTTTGGTGAATTTGTCCCGCTGGAGTCGATTCTGCGCCCGCTGGCCCCGTTCTTTGACCTGCCGATGTCCTCTTTTAGCCGCGGCCCGTACGTACAGCCTCAGCTGCACGCGCACGGCCTGGCCCTGACGGCGGCCATCTGCTACGAAATCATTCTCGGCGAGCAGGTACGAGATAACTTCCGCCCGGATACTGACTATCTGCTGACCATCTCCAACGATGCCTGGTTTGGTAAGTCAATCGGCCCGTGGCAGCACTTCCAGATGGCACGCATGCGCTCCCTGGAGCTGGCGCGTCCGCTGCTGCGCAGCACCAACAACGGCATCACCGCTGTGATTGGTCCGCAGGGTGAAATTCAGGCGATGATCCCACAGTTTACCCGTGAGGTACTGACCACTAACGTCACGCCAACCACGGGGTTGACGCCATACGCCCGTACCGGCAACTGGCCGCTGTGGATTTTGACCGTGCTGTTCGGGTTTGGCGCGGTGCTGATGAGTCTGCGTCAGCGTCGTAAATAACCTTACCTTCTGTTGCCGGGTGGCGCTGACGCTTACCCGGCCTACTTTCCCATGCTGTAGGTCGGGTAAGGCGTAGCCGCCACCCGACAATTCCCTCCAGACTCCCATTCTGGCACGCCTATTGCTTTGTTTATTCAGGTAAACGCAGTTTGGCTTAACGTGCAACTTTGTCGCACCAGCGTAGATCACCGGTAGCACCGAAACGGTGCAACGGGAGATATTTGCCTCTGAATGGTGCGGCGCGCTTCGCAAAAATAAACAATAACGCAGCAAAATCTTTACATTAAGCCAGACTAAATGTTAACAAGCTTGCATAACACTGCACTCGCATTGCGCGAGATATAACAACATCACAATGGGTATCAAAGCGTCTCTGGCGCTGATAAAAAAGGAGTTGGGTATGCAATTACGTAAACTGGCCACAGCAATGCTGGTGATGGGAATGTCTGCTGGCGTTGTTCACGCTGAAGATGCGCCGGCAGCAGGCAGCACTCTCGACAAGATTGCCAAAAACGGCGTCATCGTGGTCGGCCACCGTGAATCTTCTGTCCCGTTCTCTTACTACGACAACACGCAAAAAGTCGTGGGCTATTCACAGGATTACTCCAACGCCATCGTTGAAGCTGTGAAGAAAAAGCTGAACAAACCTGACCTGCAGGTGAAGCTGATCCCAATCACTTCACAGAACCGTATTCCACTGCTGCAAAACGGCACCTTTGACTTCGAGTGTGGCTCCACCACCAACAACCTCGAGCGTCAGAAACAGGCTGCCTTCTCTGACACCATTTTTGTCGTGGGCACCCGTCTGCTGACGAAGAAAGGCGGTGAGATCAAAGACTTCGCTGACCTGAAAGGCAAAGCGGTTGTTGTGACCTCCGGTACCACTTCAGAAGTGCTGCTGCACAAACTGAACGACGAGAAGAAAATGGATATGCGCATCATCAGCGCGAAAGACCATGGCGACTCCTTCCGTACCCTGGAAAGTGGCCGTGCCGTCGCGTTTATGATGGATGACGCCCTGCTGGCGGGCGAGCGTGCGAAAGCGAAAAAACCAGACAACTGGGATATCGTCGGTACCGCGCAGTCGAAAGAAGCCTACGGCTGTATGCTGCGTAAAGACGATCCGCAGTTCAAAAAGCTGATCGATGACACCATCGCTCAGGTACAGACCTCCGGCGAAGCGGAAAAATGGTTCGACAAGTGGTTCAAAAACCCGATTCCACCAAAAAACCTGAACATGAATTTTGAACTGTCTGAAGACATGAAAGCGCTGTTCAAATCTCCAAATGACAAGGCTCTTAACTAATTAGAACAACAGGGGCGGGATCTCCTGCCCTCTCGATTGTCGGGAAGCATGGACAGACTATACGTTGAGTGGTCGTTCCCCACTCAGCGCGAAAAATGAGCTTCTCACCAATCTTCGAGGGTAGCGCTGCTACCCTTTTTTTTCTGGAGTTTATTATGTCAATAGACTGGAACTGGGGCATATTCCTGCAACAAGCCCCGTTCGGCAACACCACCTATCTTGGCTGGCTGTGGAGCGGCTTTGAGGTCACCGTGGCATTATCGATAACGGCGTGGATTATCGCGTTTCTTGTCGGTTCTTTGTTCGGTATTCTGCGCACCGTCCCTAACCGTTTTCTTTCAACACTTGGCACTCTGTATGTGGAACTGTTCCGTAACGTTCCGCTTATCGTGCAATTCTTTACCTGGTATCTGGTTATCCCGGAACTGCTGCCGGAAAATATTGGCATGTGGTTCAAGTCGGAACTGGATCCGAACGTACAGTTCTTTGTCTCCTCCATGATGTGTCTGGGGCTGTTTACCGCTGCCCGCGTTTGCGAGCAGGTGCGTGCCGCCATTCAATCATTACCCCGTGGACAAAAAAATGCGGGCCTGGCGATGGGGTTAACCCTGCCACAAACCTACCGCTATGTGCTGCTGCCGAACGCCTATCGCGTTATCGTTCCCCCGATGACCTCTGAGATGATGAACCTGGTGAAAAACTCGGCCATCGCCTCAACGATCGGCCTGGTCGATATGGCTGCGCAGGCGGGCAAGCTGCTGGATTACTCCGCCCACGCGTGGGAGTCCTTCACCGCGATCACGCTCGCGTATGTTCTGATTAACACTTTCATCATGCTGGTGATGAACCTGGTTGAACGCAAAATCCGCCTGCCGGGTAATCTGGGGGGCAAATAATGTACGAATTTGACTGGAGTTCTATCGTTCCATCCATGCCTTACCTGCTTGATGGCCTGGTGATTACCTTAAAAATCACCGTTATTGCCATCATCATTGGTATCGTCTGGGGTACCCTGCTGGCCGTCATGCGCCTGTCGAGCTTTAAGCCGTTCGCCTGGTTTGCGACCGCCTACGTTAACGTGTTCCGCTCCATCCCGCTGGTGATGGTGCTGCTGTGGTTTTACCTGATTGTGCCCGGCTTCCTGCAGAACGTGCTGGGGCTGTCGCCGAAAACTGATATCCGTCTGATCTCCGCCATGGTGGCGTTCTCGATGTTTGAGGCCGCTTACTATTCAGAGATTATCCGAGCGGGCATTCAGAGTATCTCCCGCGGGCAATCCAGCGCCGCGCTGGCGCTGGGAATGACGCACTGGCAGTCCATGCAGCTCATTATTCTGCCGCAGGCGTTTCGCGCCATGGTTCCACTCCTGCTTACCCAGGGTATCGTGCTGTTCCAGGATACCTCACTGGTCTACGTTCTGAGTCTGGCAGACTTCTTCCGTACCGCGTCAACCATCGGTGAACGTGATGGTACGCAGGTCGAAATGGTGCTCTTTGCGGGTGCGGTCTATTTTGTGATTAGTTTAAGCGCGTCGCTGTTGGTCAGCTGGCTGAAGAAAAGGACGGTATAATGATTTCCCTGAAAAATGTTTCTAAATGGTATGGGCACTTTCAGGTGCTGACCGACTGCTCCACTGAAGTCAAAAAAGGCGACGTGGTGGTGGTGTGCGGGCCGTCCGGCTCCGGTAAATCGACGCTGATCAAAACCGTCAACGGACTGGAGCCGGTGCAGCAGGGTGAGATCGTCGTCAACGGCACCAAAGTCAACGACAAGAAAACCAACCTTGCCCAGCTTCGCTCTCACGTTGGCATGGTGTTCCAGCATTTTGAGCTGTTCCCTCACCTTTCCATTATTGAGAACCTGACGCTGGCGCAGGTAAAAGTGCTTAAGCGTGATAAAAAAGCGTCGCGCGAGAAAGGTCTGAAACTCCTGGAACGCGTTGGGCTTTCGGCGCATGCCGATAAGTTCCCGGCACAGCTTTCTGGCGGCCAACAGCAGCGTGTGGCGATCGCCCGCGCGCTGTGCATGGATCCGGTGGCGATGCTGTTTGATGAGCCAACGTCGGCGCTCGATCCAGAGATGATCAACGAAGTGCTGGACGTGATGGTCGAGCTGGCGCACGAAGGGATGACCATGATGGTGGTAACCCACGAAATGGGCTTTGCCCGTAAAGTGGCCAACCGCGTGATCTTTATGGACGAAGGGAAAATTGTCGAAGACTCACCGAAAGAAGAGTTCTTCGCTAACCCGAAATCCGAGCGTGCAAAAGACTTCCTCGCCAAAATCCTGCATTAATCTTCCCGGTGCGCAATCCGCGGATTGCGCACTGCTTCACGCTTTAGATTTCTTCCTCTATTCGGCGTCACATCGCAGCGTTAACCTTGTCACAAAATAACGCTACGTATGGAGAACGCTATGGCACAGCCTATTATTCTCGATTGCGATCCGGGTCATGATGACGCGATCGCACTCGTCCTCGCTCTTGCCTCCCCTGAACTCGACGTGAAAGCAGTAACCTCGTCCGCCGGAAACCAGACGCCGGATAAAACCCTGCGCAACGTGCTGCGCATGCTCACGCTGCTCAAACGCACCGATATTCCTGTCGCCGGCGGGGCCGTGAAGCCGCTGATGCGCAAGCTGATTATTGCCGACAACGTTCATGGTGAAAGCGGACTTGACGGTCCGGCACTGCCGGAGCCCGGTTTCATGCCGCAAAGCTGTACCGCCGTCGAGCTGATGGCAAAAGTGCTGCGCGAAAGCGCGGAACCGGTAACACTGGTGGCAACCGGACCGCAAACCAACGTTGCGCTGCTGCTGAACAGCCATCCTGAGCTGCATAATAAAATTGCCCGTATCGTCATCATGGGCGGGGCCATGGGGCTGGGCAACTGGACGCCTGTGGCGGAGTTCAACATCTTTGTCGACCCGGAAGCCGCTGAGATTGTCTTCCAGTCCGGCTTACCGATTGTGATGGCGGGACTGGACGTTACCCATCGCGCGCAGATTATGGCGGAAGATATTGAGCGTTTCCGCTCGGTGGGCAATCCGGTTGCGACAACCGTGGCCGAACTGCTCGACTTCTTTATGGAGTATCACAAAGCCGAGAAGTGGGGCTTCCACGGCGCACCCCTGCACGATCCGTGCACCATAGCCTGGCTACTGAAGCCGGAAATGTTTACCACGGTGGACAGATGGGTTGGCGTTGAGACGCAGGGAAAATACACCCAGGGAATGACGGTGGTGGATTATTACTCGCTGACGGGCAATGCGCCGAATACCAAGGTGATGGTGGACATCGACCGGGAGGCGTTTGTGGATTTGCTGGCGGAGAGACTGGCTTACTATAGTGCGGCCTGATGCCCTCACCCTGGCCCTCTCCCACGGGGAGAGGGAATAAACCTGCGCTTTTACCTAGGGCTCAAACGGCCGACGCTGGAACTGATCGTGGCCGCATTTCGGACACAGCGGCAGGACATCCGGCGTATACACCGCGATATGGTGGTGGCAATTCTCGCACACCAGATTTCCCAACCCGACCACCTCACCGCTGTGATACACACCGTGATGGTTCAAATCCTGAAAGACCTCGCGCCACTCCAGCTGCGTTTTATCCGTGATATCGGCCAGCTCTTGCCACAGGCTCTCTTTAATCACCCGCATAAAAACGCTGTCCGTGACCTCCTCCTGACTCTCCTGGTAGCTGCGCGCGAACTCTTCCAGATCGCGACGCACGGCGCGCGTCACCTCTTCCACTTCGGTTCGCGTTAACTCACCCGTTTGCGTCACGCGGGCACGCGCTTGATCCACCAGCGCATCGATATCTCTCTCGCCGTTACGCAGCCGTTCCGTCAGTGTCGCCACCAGTTCGCGGTAAAATTGAGCAACCTTGTTCATCATTTTGCCTCCCGGGTAAGTAACTATTTCTAATAATAGACCTTATTTCATCGCCGCTTTGTCAGGTGAAGCACAGACCCGGTAAATTCCTGCAAAGCGCATTTGTGCGAAAGGCTGTTTTGACGCGGGCGTTTGGGCTATGCTATGCGGATCTGAATGACCACATCCATTGGCTACATTTGTAGCTGTATTGAAAACAGGACCACTGGCTGCCATGCAAGAGCAATACCGCCCGGAAGAGATAGAATCAAAAGTCCAGCAACACTGGGACGAGAAGCGCACCTTTGAAGTAACCGAAGACGAGAGCAAAGAGAAGTATTACTGCCTGTCGATGCTTCCCTATCCTTCTGGTCGACTACACATGGGCCATGTGCGTAACTACACCATCGGCGATGTGATTGCACGTTACCAGCGCATGCTGGGCAAAAACGTTCTGCAGCCTATCGGCTGGGATGCGTTCGGTCTGCCTGCGGAAGGCGCGGCGGTCAAAAACAACACCGCACCGGCGCCGTGGACGTACGACAACATCGCGTACATGAAAAACCAGCTCAAAATGCTGGGCTTTGGCTATGACTGGAGCCGCGAGCTGGCAACCTGTACCCCGGAATACTATCGCTGGGAGCAGAAGTTCTTCACCGAGCTGTACAAAAAAGGCCTGGTATATAAGAAGACCTCTGCCGTTAACTGGTGTCCGAATGACCAGACCGTTCTCGCTAACGAGCAGGTTATTGATGGCTGCTGCTGGCGCTGTGACACGAAAGTTGAGCGTAAAGAGATCCCACAGTGGTTTATCAAAATCACCGCTTACGCTGATGAGCTGCTGAACGATCTGGATAACCTGGACCACTGGCCAGATACCGTTAAGACCATGCAGCGCAACTGGATCGGCCGTTCTGAAGGCGTAGAAATTACCTTCAACGTTGAGAACTACGACCAGACCCTGACTGTCTACACCACCCGTCCGGACACCTTCATGGGCGCGACCTACCTGGCCGTGGCCGCAGGTCACCCGCTGGCGCAGAAAGCGGCAGAAAACAATCCGGAACTGGCTACCTTCATCGACGAGTGCCGCAACACCAAAGTGGCCGAAGCCGATATGGCGACGATGGAGAAAAAAGGCGTCGCGACAGGCTTTTACGCTAAGCATCCACTGACTGGTGAAGCGATCCCGGTCTGGGCAGCGAACTTCGTTCTGATGGAGTACGGTACAGGCGCAGTAATGGCTGTTCCGGGCCACGATCAGCGCGACTACGAGTTTGCCACTAAATACAGCCTGCCGATTAAAGCCGTTATTCTGGCCGCCGATGGTTCTGAACCAAATCTGTCCGAACAGGCGCTGACTGAAAAAGGTACCCTGTTCAACTCCGGTGAATTTAGCGGTCTGAGCTTCGAAGAGGGCTTCAACGCCATCGCCGATAAGCTGGCCTCTCTGGGTGTAGGTGAGCGTAAAGTTAACTTCCGTCTGCGCGACTGGGGCGTGTCACGTCAGCGTTACTGGGGTGCGCCAATCCCTATGGTGACGCTGGAAGATGGCACCGTGATGCCAACGCCAGAAGATCAGCTCCCGGTGATCCTGCCGGAAGACGTGATCATGGACGGTATCACCAGCCCGATCAAAGCCGATCCTGAGTGGGCAAAAACCACCGTTAACGGTCAGCCTGCGCTGCGTGAAACTGACACCTTTGACACCTTTATGGAGTCTTCCTGGTACTATGCGCGCTACACCTGCCCGCAGTATCAGGACGGTATGCTCGATTCCGATGCGGCAAACTACTGGCTGCCGGTAGACATCTACATCGGCGGCATTGAACACGCCATCATGCACCTGCTCTACTTCCGCTTCTTCCACAAACTGATGCGCGATGCGGGCATGGTGAACTCTGACGAACCAGCAAAACAGCTGCTGTGTCAGGGCATGGTACTGGCAGATGCATTCTATTACGTCGGTGCAAACGGCGAGCGTAACTGGGTTTCTCCGGTTGATGCGATCGTTGAGCGCGACGAGAAGGGCCGTATCGTTAAGGCGAAAGACGCCGAAGGTCATGAACTGGTCTACACCGGCATGAGTAAGATGTCCAAGTCTAAAAACAACGGTATCGATCCGCAGGTGATGGTTGAGCGTTACGGTGCGGATACCGTGCGTCTGTTCATGATGTTTGCCTCTCCGGCGGACATGACCCTGGAATGGCAGGAGTCTGGCGTGGAAGGCGCGAACCGCTTCCTGAAACGTGTCTGGAAACTGGTTTACGAGCACACCGCACTGGGCGATGCCCCGGCGCTGAACGCCGACGCACTGACTGAAGATCAGCAGGCGCTGCGTCGTGATGTTCATAAAACGATTGCGAAAGTAACCGATGATATTGGTCGTCGTCAGACCTTCAATACCGCAATTGCGGCTATTATGGAACTGATGAACAAGCTGGCGAAAGCCCCGCAGGACGGCGAGCAGGATCGTGCCTTAATGCGTGAAGCGCTGCTGGCCGTTGTTCGCATGCTGAACCCGTTCACTCCGCACGTTAGCTTTACCCTGTGGCTGGAGCTGAAAGGCGAAGGCGATATCGACAACGCGCCGTGGCCGCAGGCTGACGAATCAGCGATGGTGGAAAATACGACGCTGGTTGTAGTCCAGGTAAACGGCAAAGTCCGCGGTAAAATTACCGTGGCGGTCGATGCAACCGAAGAACAGGTTCGCGAGCGCGCAGGCCAGGAAACTCTGGTCGCAAAATATCTTGAGGGCGTTACCGTACGTAAAGTGATCTACGTACCGGGTAAACTGCTCAATCTGGTCGTTGGCTAAGCGCGGGAGGAAACGTGCGACAACTGGCAACAATACTCTTATCTCTGGCGGTGCTTGTCACCGCTGGCTGTGGCTGGCACCTGCGCAATACCACGGCGGTGCCTGCTCAGATGAAAACGATGATTTTCGACTCATCAGATCCGAATGGTCCACTCAGCCGGGCAATTCGTAATCAGCTGCGTCTGAACGGCGTTGAGCTTGTTGAGAAACAAACGCTGCGTCAGGATGTACCGTCTCTGCGTGTTATAGGAAGTGGTCTGTCGAGAGATACTGCCTCTATCTTCCAGGATGGTCGTACCGCTGAATATCAGATGGTGTTGACGGTCAACGCGGCAGTTCTGATCCCGGGTAAAGACATCTATCCAATCAGCACGAAAGTGTACCGTTCATTCTTCGATAACCCGCAGACGGCGCTGGCAAAAGATGCCGAACAGCAGATTATCATCAACGAAATGTACGACAAGGCGGCGGAACAGCTGATCCGTAAACTGCCAAGTGTTGCAGCGTCTACTAAACAAGGATCTGACATTGTTGAAAAACCGGTTGCTGGCACGCTTCCTGCTGCTAACTCTCTGGGTAAATGATGATCAGGCTGTATCCTGAACAACTCCGCGCGCAGCTCAATGAAGGGCTGCGCGCGGCGTATCTGCTGCTTGGAAACGATCCGCTATTACTTCAGGAAAGCCTGGATGCCGTGCGGCATGCCGCCGCCGCTCAGGGTTTCGATGAACACCACACTGTCCAACTGGACAACAACACCGACTGGAACGCCCTCTTCTCGCTTTGTCAGGCGATGAGCCTTTTTGCATCGCGCCAGACAATTCAGCTCCTGCTGCCGGAGAACGGTCCTAACGCGGCCATGAATGAGCAACTCGCCACCCTGGTCAGCCTGTTACACAGCGATCTGCTCTTTATTGTGCGTGGCAACAAGCTTACCAAAGCACAGGAAAACGCGGCGTGGTTTACCCAGCTCGCTACCCACGCGGTGCAGGTCACCTGTCAGACGCCTGAACAGACGCATCTGCCCAAATGGGTGGCAGCGAGAGCGAAGCAGAACAACCTTCAGCTGGATGATGCGGCGAATCAACTGCTCTGCTACTGCTATGAAGGTAACCTGCTGGCCCTGGCGCAGGTGCTGGACAGACTCTCCCTGCTCTGGCCGGACGGCAAACTAACCTTGCCGCGCGTCGAGCAGGCTGTTAACGACGCGGCGCACTTCACGCCGTTCCACTGGGTGGACGCGCTGCTGTCGGCGAAGAGCAAACGTGCCCTGCATATTCTGCAACAGCTGCATCTTGAAGGGAGCGAACCCGTTATTCTGCTGCGTACGCTGCAGCGCGAATTACTGCTGCTGATTACGCTCAAGCGTCAGTCTGCCCATACGCCGTTGCGTGCTCTGTTTGATAAACACCGCGTGTGGCAAAATCGCCGGGCTTTGATTACCGAGGCCGTCAACCGCCTGAGTCATGAACAGCTTCGTCAGGCGGTACAGCTTCTGATGCGCGCTGAGCTCACGTTAAAACAAGATTACGGCCAGTCGGTCTGCGCGGAGCTGGAAAGCCTTTCTCTGCTGCTCTGCCACAAGGCGCTGGCAGACGTTTTTATTGATGGATAGTATGCATTCTTTACAGGCCTTGTATGGCGGCACTTTCGACCCGGTACATTACGGGCATCTGAAGCCGGTTGAAATTCTGGCGAATCTGATTGGCCTTCAGCGCGTCACCATCATGCCCAATAATGTCCCGCCCCATCGCCCACAGCCCGAGGCGACCAGCGAGCAGCGAAAAGAGATGCTCGCCCTTGCTATCGCAGATAAACCGCTTTTCCGACTTGATGAGCGTGAGCTGCGTCGCGATACGCCCTCCTGGACGTCTCAGACGCTTCAGGAGTGGCGCGCCGAACAAGGGCCAGACCAGCCGCTGGCTTTTATCATCGGCCAGGATTCCCTGCTGAATTTCCCCACATGGCATCAGTATGAAACCATTCTGGAGAACAGCCATCTGCTCGTCTGCCGCCGCCCAGGCTATCCGCTGACCATGCGCGAAGAGCAATACCAGCAGTGGCTGGAAGACCATCTCACCGATAACGTTGAAGATCTTCACAATCAGCCTGCCGGAAAGATTTATCTGGCGGAAACGCCGTGGTTCGATATCTCTGCGACCCTCATTCGTGAGCGTTTACAACAGGGTTTAGCGTGTGACGATCTGCTGCCGACCCCGGTGCTGGCCTATATCCATGCGCACGGTTTGTATCAGAAAAGCGCAGATGAATAGCCGGAGGGCATAAAAAGCGGCTTATTGTTTATCCTGCCTTGACAGGGTAAGCCATACTGTTATTCTCCGCTGCCAGACTTTCCCGCCGATCATTGCTTTACAGAAATTGTTTTACAAAAATGGCGATGCAATCTCAGGCGGAGGGTGGGATGATACCCGCCTTCAAAAGCCCGGCCGGAGACATTTGTCCCGATACAGGCGTGAGTTCAGGTATACTGTCTGGCTACGAATTCAAAGTTTTACAATCTCATTCACCCCAGGGGGAAAACTTGCAGGGTAAAGCACTCCAGGATTTTGTTATTGACAAAATTGATGACCTGAAAGGTCAGGACATCATCGCTATCGACGTTAAGGGTAAATCCAGTATTACCGATTGCATGATCATCTGCACCGGTACATCGACGCGTCATGTTGTTTCGATTGCCGATCACGTGGTTCAGGAATCGCGTGCAGCAGGGCTGTTGCCGCTGGGTGTTGAAGGTGAAGCGACGGCTGATTGGGTGGTTGTCGACCTCGGCGATGTGATTGTCCATGTCATGCAGGACGAGAGCCGTCGTCTGTATGAGCTGGAAAAACTCTGGGGTTAATGCGTGAAGTTGCAGCTGGTCGCCGTCGGCACCAAAATGCCGGACTGGGTACAAACCGGTTTTACTGAATATCTGCGTCGTTTTCCCAAAGACATGCCGTTCGAACTGGTGGAAATTCCCGCCGGTAAGCGCGGCAAGAACGCGGATATCAAACGTATTCTCGATAAAGAGGGTGAACTGATGCTGGCTGCCGCAGGCAAAAACCGCATCGTCACCCTCGATATTCCAGGAAAACCCTGGGATACGCCGCAGCTGGCGCACGAACTGGAGCGCTGGAAGCAGGATGGCCGTGACGTCAGTCTGTTGATTGGCGGACCTGAAGGGTTATCCCCCGCCTGCAAAGCGGCGGCTGAACAAAGTTGGTCCCTCTCCGCGCTGACGCTTCCCCACCCGCTCGTTCGGGTACTGGTGGCAGAAAGCCTGTATCGCGCGTGGAGCATTACTACCAACCACCCCTATCACCGCGAGTAATGACTGACCAGGGTAGATTAAGCAGCGGATGAAACTACAGAATTCTTTTCGCGACTATACGGCTGAGTCCGCGCTGTTTGTGCGCCGGGCGCTGGTCGCCTTTACCGGGATTTTGCTGCTTACCGGCGTGCTGATCGCCAACCTTTATAATCTGCAAATTGTCCGCTTTACCGATTACCAGACGCGTTCAAACGAAAACCGTATTAAGCTGGTGCCTATCGCACCCAGCCGCGGCATTATTTACGATCGTAACGGCACTCCGCTGGCGTTAAACCGCACCATCTATCAAATCGAGATGATGCCGGAAAAAGTCGATAATGTTCAGGATACGCTGGAAGCGCTGAAAAGCGTTGTCGACCTTAACGATGACGATATCGCGGCTTTCAAAAAAGAGCGCGCCCGCTCTCATCGTTTCACCTCCATTCCGGTTAAAACCAATCTGACGGAAGTCCAGGTGGCCCGCTTTGCGGTGAACCAGTACCGTTTCCCCGGCGTGGAAGTGAAGGGGTATAAGCGTCGTTACTACCCCTACGGCTCCGCGCTGACGCATGTGATTGGCTACGTCTCCAAGATTAACGACAAAGACGTCGACCGCCTTGATAAAGACGGCAAGCTGGCAAACTACGCTGCAACGCACGATATCGGTAAGCTGGGAATCGAACGTTACTACGAAGATGTTCTGCATGGGCAAACCGGCTATGAAGAGGTTGAGGTTAACAACCGTGGCCGCGTGATTCGCCAGCTGAAAGAAGTGCCGCCTCAGGCGGGGCATGACGTCTATCTGACGCTCGATCTTAAACTTCAGCAGTATATCGAAACCCTGCTGGCGGGCAGCCGCGCTGCCGTTGTGGTTACCGATCCTCGTACCGGCGGTATCCTGGCGATGGTCTCTATGCCTAGCTATGACCCGAACCTCTTCGTTGACGGCATCTCCAGTAAAGACTATTCCGGTCTGCTGAATGACCCGAACACGCCGCTGGTGAACCGCGCGACGCAAGGGGTTTATCCGCCGGCATCAACGGTTAAACCTTACGTGGCGGTCTCTGCGCTGAGTGCTGGCGTCATCAACCGTAATACCAGCCTGTTTGACCCTGGCTGGTGGCAACTGCCAGGTTCAGATAAGCGCTATCGTGACTGGAAAAAATGGGGCCACGGTCATCTGAACGTCACCAAATCGCTGGAGGAATCTGCGGATACCTTCTTCTATCAGGTGGCGTATGACATGGGTATCGACCGCCTGTCCGAGTGGATGAGCAAATTCGGCTACGGGCATTACACCGGCGTTGACCTTTCAGAAGAACGTTCTGGCAACATGCCAACGCGTGAATGGAAGCTGAAGCGCTTTAAAAAACCGTGGTATCAGGGTGACACCATTCCGGTGGGTATCGGCCAGGGCTACTGGACGGCGACGCCGATTCAGATGAACAAAGCCATGATGATCCTCATCAATGACGGCGTGGTAAAAGTGCCTCACCTGCTACAGAGTACGGTTGAAGACGGTAAAAAAGTGCCGTGGAACCAACCGCACGAGGCTCCGGTGGGTGACATTCATTCCGGCTTCTGGGAAATTGCGAAAGACGGTATGTACGGCGTGGCAAACCGTCCGAACGGTACCGCGCATAAGTACTTCACCGGTACGCCGTACAAAGTGGCCGCGAAATCCGGTACTGCACAGGTGTTTGGTCTGAAAGCCAACGAAACCTATAACGCGCACCGCATTGCTGAACGTCTGCGTGACCATAAGCTGATGACGGCGTTTGCCCCTTATGATAACCCGCAGGTCGCGGTGGCGATGATTCTGGAGAACGGCGGTGCCGGGCCAGCTGTAGGGACCATCATGCGCCAGATCCTTGACCACATTATGCTGGGTGATAACAACACCGAACTGCCGGCTGAAAACCCGGCCGCCGCTGCGGCGGAGGACCAATAATCATGACGGATAATCCAAATAAAAAATCGCTGTGGGACAAAATCCACATCGACCCAGCCATGCTGCTGATCCTGCTGGCTCTGCTGGTTTACAGCGCCCTGGTTATCTGGAGCGCCAGCGGCCAGGACATCGGCATGATGGAGCGCAAAATCGGCCAGATCGCCATGGGTCTGATCATTATGGTGGTGATGGCGCAAATCCCGCCGCGCGTCTATGAAGGCTGGGCGCCCTACCTCTACATTTTCTGTATTATTTTGCTGGTTGCGGTAGATGCGTTTGGCGCCATTTCAAAAGGGGCGCAGCGCTGGCTGGATCTGGGCGTTGTCCGCTTCCAGCCTTCGGAAATTGCCAAAATCGCCGTTCCATTGATGGTCGCTCGCTTTATCAACCGCGACGTCTGTCCGCCATCTCTGAAAAATACCGCCATCGCGCTGGTGCTGATTTTCCTGCCGACGCTGCTGGTTGCGGCGCAGCCTGACCTTGGCACCTCAATCCTTATCGCCCTTTCCGGCCTGTTTGTCCTTTTCCTGTCGGGACTGAGCTGGCGTCTGATTGGTATCGCGGTAGTGCTGATTGCGGCGTTCATTCCTATCCTCTGGTTCTTCCTGATGCATGATTACCAGCGCCAGCGCGTTATGATGCTGCTCGATCCGGAAACCGATCCGCTGGGCGCGGGCTATCATATTATTCAGTCCAAGATTGCGATTGGCTCCGGCGGGCTACGCGGTAAAGGCTGGCTGCACGGCACGCAGTCGCAGCTGGAATTTTTACCGGAACGCCACACCGACTTTATCTTTGCCGTACTGGCGGAAGAGTTGGGGCTGGTCGGCATCTTAATTTTGCTGGCGCTGTACGTACTGCTGATCATGCGGGGATTGTGGATTGCAGCGCGCGCACAAACCACGTTTGGTCGCGTCATGGCGGGCGGGTTAATGCTGATTTTATTCGTTTATGTCTTCGTAAATATTGGTATGGTGAGTGGTATTCTGCCGGTGGTAGGCGTACCGCTGCCGCTGGTGAGTTACGGAGGCTCGGCACTGATCGTGTTGATGGCCGGGTTTGGTATCGTGATGTCGATCCATACCCACAGAAAAATGTTGTCAAAAAGCGTATAAAAATAAGGGGATCGGAATGCGTAAGCAGTGGCTGGGGATCTGCATCGCGGCAAGTTTACTTGCAGCCTGCACAAGTGATGATGGTCAGCAACAGGCAACCGTCGCGCCGCCGCAGCCTGCGGTATGTAATGGCCCGATCGTTGAAATCAGCGGAGCCGATCCCGTTTATGAACCGCTGAATGCCAGTGCCAATCAGGATTACGAGCGCGACGGCAAAAGCTACAAAATTGTTCAGGATCCTTCCCGTTTCAGTCAGGCGGGCTTTGCCGCCATTTATGATGCCGAGCCAGGCAGTAACCTGACGGCTTCCGGGGAAGCGTTCGACCCAATGCAACTGACGGCGGCACACCCAACGCTGCCGATTCCGAGCTACGCCCGTATCACCAACCTGGCAAATGGCCGGATGATCGTCGTGCGTATCAACGACCGCGGCCCCTACGGGAATGACCGGGTGATTTCCCTGTCGCGCGCGTCTGCCGATCGCCTGAATACGTCGAACAACACCAAAGTCCGTATTGACCCGATTATCGTCGCGCAGGATGGTTCGCTCTCCGGGCCGGGTACCGCGTGTACGACGGTGGCAAAACAGACCTATGCCCTTCCTGACCGCCCAAATCTTGACGGCGGAATGGGAAGCGTCTCGTCTCCGGCAGAGCCTGCTCAGCCGGGGGGAGAAATACGCCCGATCAGCAATGACACGCTGCAAAGCGAGGACGCTACCGGCGCGCCGGTAAAGAGTAGCGGCTTTCTTGGCGCACCGACGACCTTAGCCTCGGGCGTGCTGGAAGGCAGTGAACCGACTCCGGCCCCTGCTCCCGTTGCTGCGCCAGCGACCCAGCCGGCTCCCGTAACGGCACCAGCAGCCACGCAAAGTGCGGCGGTAGCGGCTCCGGCAGCGGCCAGCGGCAGCTATGTGGTTCAGGTAGGCGCAGTGAGCGATCAGGCCCGAGCCAAACAGTATCAACAGCGTCTCAGCCAGCAGTTTGGCGTACCAGGACGCGTTGAGCAGAACGGCGCGGTCTGGCGCATTCAGATGGGGCCGTTTGCCAGCAAATCGCAGGCAGCATCCCTGCAGCAGCGTCTGCAGAATGAAGCTCAACTTCAGTCATTTATCGCTGCTGCGAAATAATGAACCGGCGGTATCCGAATTGTCAGTTAGTGTAAAACACATTCACAAACTCATGCTTAAAGTCGGATGCCTGCCTGAATAGCATTTGCTATAGTAAGGCACTTTTTTTAATTCCATCACGGATGTCGTAGTTCTGACCATGAAGACCACTTTTTCTGCTCGTTTTGTGCAGCGCATGGCGCTGACCACGGCCCTTTGCGCTGCTGCGCTCTCTGCAGCTCACGCTGATGACCTGAATATCAAGACCATGATCCCTGGCGTTCCGCAAATCGACGCGGAATCCTACATCCTGATCGATTACAACTCTGGCAAAGTGCTGGCAGAACAGAATGCCGATGCCCGCCGTGACCCGGCCAGCCTGACCAAGATGATGACCAGCTACGTTATCGGCCAGGCGATGAAGGCAGGTAAATTCAAAGAATCGGATCTGGTCACCATCGGTAACGATGCGTGGGCAACCGGGAACCCTGTCTTCAAAGGTTCCTCTCTGATGTTCCTGAAGCCAGGCATGCAGGTTCCTGTTTCCCAACTGATTCGTGGTATCAACCTGCAGTCGGGTAACGATGCCTGCGTGGCAATGGCCGATTTCGCCGCCGGTAGTCAGGATGCCTTCGTAGGTCTGATGAACAGCTATGTTACCGCGCTGGGTCTGAAAAACAGCCATTTCCAGACCGTACACGGCCTGGACGCAGACGGTCAGTACAGCTCCGCACGTGATATGGCCCTGATTGGTCAAGCGCTGATCCGCGATGTACCTAATGAATACTCTATCTATAAAGAGAAAGAGTTCACCTTCAACGGTATTCGTCAGACCAACCGTAACGGTCTGCTGTGGGATAACAGCCTGAACGTTGACGGTATTAAAACTGGCCACACAGACAAAGCGGGCTACAACCTGGTGGCCTCTGCCACTGAAGGTCAGATGCGTCTGATCTCTGCCGTGATGGGCGGCCGCACCTTTAAAGGTCGTGAAACAGAAAGCAAGAAACTGCTGACCTGGGGCTTCCGTTTCTTCGAAACCGTGAATCCACTGAAAGCAGGCAAAGAATTTGCGTCTGAACCCGTCTGGTTCGGCGACAACGACCGTGCTTCTCTCGGCGTTGATAAAGACCTCTACCTGACCATTCCGCGCGGTCGTATGAAGGATCTGAAAGCCAGCTACGTACTGAACAGCACCGAGCTGCATGCCCCACTGCAGAAAAACCAGGTGGTGGGCACGATCAACTTCCAGCTGGATGGAAAAACAATCGATCAGCGTCCGCTGGTTGTCCTGCAAGAAATTCCTGAAGGCAATTTCTTCGGCAAAATCATTGATTACATTAAATTGATGTTCCATCACTGGTTTGGTTAAAAATTGAACACTTGAAAGTGTGATTTTGATCCCCATATACTAAGTATCCTGATAACTCCCACCTGACGTGGGAGTTATTATTTTTTGACGTTACGCCGGAGCTGACATGAAAACCAAACTTAACGAACTGCTTGAATTCCCTACCTCATTTACCTACAAAGTAATGGGTCTGGCGAAACCTGAGCTGGTTGATCAGGTGGTTGAAGTGGTACAGCGCCATGCGCCGGGTGACTACTCTCCGTCAGTAAAACCAAGCAGCAAGGGCAACTACCACTCGGTTTCTATTACCATCACTGCGACACACATTGAGCAGGTGGAAACGCTGTACGAAGAGCTCGGCAATATCGAAATTGTTCGTATGGTGCTGTAGTCCCTTTGCGGTTACCCGGTTTGCCGGGTAACCCCTCTCCCCGCTGTGATATACTCCCCCACACCTTTAGTCCCTCGTCTTCGGAGACGCAGTTTTGTATCAGGATAAAATTCTGGTCCGTCACCTCGGGCTGCAACCTTATGAGCCTGTCTCCCAGGCTATGCATGATTTCACCGATTCACGCGATGACAGCACTCCAGATGAAATCTGGCTGGTCGAACACCTGCCGGTATTTACGCAGGGTCAGGCGGGTAAAGCAGAACATCTATTAATGACGGGAGATATCCCGGTTATCCAGAGCGATCGAGGCGGTCAGGTGACTTATCATGGGCCCGGGCAGCAGGTGATGTACGTCCTGCTAAATCTGAAACGCAGAAAGCTGGGCGTGCGTGAACTGGTTACCTTGCTGGAACAAACTGTCGTCAACACGCTGGCGGAATATGGTATTGACGCGCATCCACGCGCCGATGCGCCGGGCGTCTACGTTGGGGAAATGAAGATCTGCTCTCTGGGGTTGCGTATTCGTAAAGGCTGCTCATTCCATGGCCTGGCCTTGAATATTAATATGGATCTCGCGCCTTTCCAGCGCATAAACCCCTGCGGCTACGCTGGCATGGAAATGACGCAAATGCGCCAGTGGATAGAAACCGCTACGCCAGAAAACATTCGTCCCGTGCTTTTGAAGAACGTGTTAGCACTACTTAACAATCCACCACACGAATATATCCCTGCTTAATATATCGTACAACAGGGCTCGATAATTTGACGGGCCACTGTTTATTTACCGCTTTGGCACTTTACAATAATCCACAGATTCTATATTTTCGAAGCGCCCGAATATTACCGCTACATATTATTTAGCCTCCAGCACGCACGGCAAACACGGCATAAGTAACGTGAGCAATTATCACACAACTGTTTGCTTTTGATAAACAAGTGAAACAAAACCAACACTTTACGAATCTCTACAAGCATAATAAATAAATTCAACTATCATTCATATTGTGAATGTATACGGAGTGAAAGCGTGGAGTATAATAATTTACCAGCCAAACGACTGAATGAACCTGGTGGCGAAGACAAGCCGCAAATTTTTCGGACTTTACGTAATATTGATCTCAATTTACTGACTATTTTTGAGGCAGTATATGTCCATAAGGGTATCGTTAACGCTGCGAAAATTCTTAATCTCACGCCATCAGCAATAAGCCAGTCAATCCAAAAGCTACGCGCTATATTTCCTGACCCGTTATTTATCCGTAAGGGCCAGGGGGTAACGCCGACGGCTTACGCCACGCATCTCCACGAGTACATCAGCCAGGGGCTGGAGTCGATTCTGGGGGCTCTGGATTTAACCGGGAGCTATGATAAGCAAAGAACCATCACCATCGGCTGTTCCCCTTCTGTGGGTGTGCTGGTGATGCCGGCGATCTTCCAGGCCGTGAAAGAGCATGCTCCGCAGCTCCTGCTTCGCAATGTGCCTCTCAATGAACCTGACATTCAGCTTGCCCAGTTCCAGACGGACCTGATTATTGAAAGCGGCAGCTTCAGTGCCCGAGCGCTGGGGCAAAATGTGCTCTATGCAGATAACCTGGTGCTGGTTTGCCGGCAGCAGCATCCGGTTCTCAACGAACCGCTGACCATCGAAAACCTGCGCAATTACGACCACTCGTCTTTCATGACCGAAGGGCAGTCTAACCATGCACTTCGTCAGCGTATTGATGAAATTTTCCCGGAACGTCAGATCAGCTTCAGCAGTTACAATATGTTCACCACCGCGTCACTGATCGGCAGCAGCGACATGCTGTGTGTTATGCCATCACGCCTGTACAGCCTGCTCCGAAAATGCTGGCCGCTGGAAAGCATACCGCTCAGTCAGCTTAATGCGGAATCTATTGAGATTTCACTGCATTACAACAAGCTGAGTTTGCGCGATCCGGTCCTGGAAAACGTCATCCGCATTATCCGTCAGGCCTTCTGACAGGTTTAGCCAGCACAAGTCCCTGCAACAGGCAGGGCAAAAGGCACAAAACAACAACTATTTTACAAATTGGCGATCTGGCAGGCTGCTTTAACGACCGTTTCAATGATATACTGCCTGTCGTTCGTTCAAAAATAGTTGATAAATACAACATTCCCTTGAATTGAAACGCTTTCCTTCGATATTCGCAACTGGAACACGCACGCTATGAGTAAACCCATTGTGATGGAACGCGGTGTTAAATACCGCGATGCCGATAAAATGGCCCTTATCCCGGTTAAAAACGTGGCTACAGAGCGCGAGGCGCTGTTAAGAAAACCGGAATGGATGAAAATCAAACTTCCGGCCGATTCTTCGCGTATCCAGGGGATCAAAGCGGCGATGCGCAAGAATGGCCTTCACTCCGTGTGTGAAGAAGCCTCTTGTCCGAACCTTGCTGAATGTTTCAATCATGGTACCGCGACGTTTATGATTCTGGGTGCTATCTGTACCCGCCGCTGCCCGTTCTGCGATGTTGCTCATGGCCGTCCAGTCGCACCTGATGC
The DNA here is from genome assembly GCF_008080435.1 of Enterobacter asburiae. Lineage (GTDB taxonomy): Bacteria > Pseudomonadota > Gammaproteobacteria > Enterobacterales > Enterobacteriaceae > Enterobacter > Enterobacter asburiae_C. The sequence continues at coordinate 503,045 of NZ_VRKN01000003.1, forward strand.
TAACGAACCCCAGAAACTGGCGCAGACCATCGCCGACATGGCGCTGCGTTATGTGGTTATCACCTCCGTTGACCGTGACGATCTGCGTGACGGTGGTGCTCAGCACTTCGCCGACTGTATTACGGCCATTCGCGAGAAAAGCCCTAACATCAAAATCGAGACGCTGGTACCTGACTTCCGCGGCCGTATGGACCGCGCGCTGGATATCCTGACCGCAACGCCGCCAGATGTGTTTAACCACAACCTGGAGAACGTGCCGCGTCTCTACCGTCAGGTCCGCCCGGGTGCTGACTATAACTGGTCTCTGAAACTGCTGGAGCGTTTCAAAGAAGCACATCCGCATATTCCGACCAAGTCTGGTCTGATGGTGGGTCTGGGTGAAACCAATGATGAAATCATTGAGGTGATGCGCGATCTTCGCCGCCACGGTGTGACCATGTTGACCCTGGGACAGTATCTGCAGCCAAGCCGTCACCACCTGCCGGTACAGCGCTACGTGAGCCCGGACGAGTTCGATGAAATGAAAGCCGAAGCGATGGCGATGGGCTTCACCCACGCAGCCTGCGGCCCATTCGTTCGCTCCTCATACCATGCCGATATGCAGGCAAAAGGCGAAGAAGTTAAATAATGCTGTAATATTCATTTACAGTAATACAAAAAAACCGGCCTCATGAGCCGGTTTTTTTTCGCAAGCCCTCAGGCGTTGCTGTCACTCTTTGTGAGAAAGCTTGTCTGCCGGGACGTCATCCTCGGCGCTTTTCTTCGCCGCTGCATCATCGTCGTTCATCGCTTTCTTAAAGCCTTTGATGGCAGCCCCCAGGTCACCACCCAGCGTGCGTAACTTCTTGGTACCAAACAGCAGGACGACCAGTGCGGCAACCACCAGCAGTTTGGTAATACTAATCTCACCCATAGATACCTTCTTTACTTAAAACAGGCTGCATTCAGCGCCAAAACCTGATTGTATTAACGGTCATTTAGCGCGTGCACACAATAGCAATCTGTAACAAGGTGAATCAAGCATTGTTGAAAAAAACATCACAATAATTGCGGTGGCGCAAACCGACGATTGCGAAGAACGGGTAATTGCTGACGCGCAAGCGCAATTCTTTCTAAGTTTATCTCCGCCACCAGCAAATGCGGGGCTTCAGCAGCAGCGGCGATCGTCACCCCCAGCGGATCAACCACTCTGCTTTGCCCGATGTTTTTCGAGCCGCATTCCCCTGCGGCAACGACATAGCAGGTTGTATCCAGCGCGCGTGCCGCAAGCAGCGTTGCCCAGTGGTGCTCTTTTAACGACCCTCTGACCCACGCAGCAGGCAGTACCAGTACGTCCGCACCCTGCAACGCCAGATGGAGCGCCAGCTCGGGAAAACGCAGGTCATAGCACGTCATCAACCCGATCTTAAATCCATCAATCTCCAGCAGCGGTGGGATACCGTCTCCGGGGTCAACGCGACGCGACTCCTGAATGCTGAACGCATCATAGAGATGAAGCTTCGCGTAACGTGCGACAATGGCTCCGCCACGGATAGCCACAAGCGTATTGACTGCTCTACCCGGCGTTGAGGGAACATGGATCGTTAAGATCGTCGTCATCGTATTGCCCACGCTCTGGGCAAGCAGTTGCTGTAAAAATTCGCCGTCCAGCGGCTGCGCGGACTTCACGGATAAATCCGGATCATTATCATCCCTGGCCAACAGCGCCTCAGGGAGAACCAGCAGCGACGCGCCTTTCTGCCGGGCCTGCATCATCAGGTTGACGCACGTGAGCGCATTTTCATGCCAGTCAGGCGTGACCACAAATTGTCCTACCGCAACATACATATTTGTCCCCTCATTATAAACGGCGTTAAACTCGCTTCTCTTACACATCAAATAGCAGGTATTTAGCGTGTTACAACTACTTTTAGCCGTTTTTATTGGTGGGGGAACGGGTAGCGTTGCGCGATGGTTTCTGAGTATGCGGTTTAACCCACTGCATCAGGCGATTCCCATGGGGACGCTTGCCGCTAACCTGATTGGTGCCTTTATCATCGGCATGGGGCTGGCCTGGTTTAACCGAATGACGCACATCGACCCGATGTGGAAGGTCCTGATTACGACGGGTTTCTGCGGCGGGTTAACCACCTTCTCGACGTTCTCTGCAGAAGTGGTATTTCTCTTTCAGGAAGGCCGTATCGGCTGGGCGCTGATGAATATCGCGATTAACATGCTCGGCTCCTTTGCGATGACGGGGATCGCATTTTGGCTATTTTCCTCCGCAAGCGCGCATTAACCGTCGAACCGTTAATGTTGGCTTAATTTTTCTCTGTCACTCTGAATGCAATACTGAACGAGGGTGACAGAATGAAACAGAGTCTGATGAGCGCAGGAATGGTGTTGTTGAGCGTGCTGATCGTTGCCAGCTTCCTGAAAATGTATCTGCTTGGCTGATTCAAAACGAAAAAAACCCGCTCAGTGAGCGGGTTTTGAAATTCTTGCTGACGCGTCTGAATTACAGAGCGATTACGTTAGCAGCAGAAGGGCCTTTGGCACCGTTAGTGATTTCGAACTCTACACGCTGACCTTCAGCCAGAGTTTTGAAACCATTAGACTGGATTGCAGAGAAGTGTACGAACACGTCTTTGCTGCCATCTTCAGGAGTAATGAAACCGAATCCTTTGGACTCATTAAACCACTTAACGTTACCTTTAATCTTAGACATCAAAATTACCTTTACATTAAAAAACGACACAAATGCTGTGTCGGTTATCAGTACATCAATTGTGGGACCTTTTGTCCAGCGGATCTTTGATAAAAAGTGACTAAAGTCGCGTTAATTTTCACTGACAGATTTTTATCGCTTATGAATCAACGTCTGCGCGTTTTTTCACCAGCATGTCACGTTTTGTCAGTTAAAACTGAAAACGCATCCAGGCGAAGTAAACGTTTCCGTTGTTATAAGTCCCCGGGATGTAGGTCATCTGGAACGTTGCAGGGCCATAGCCAATAGAGGCCAACGGCAACAGCACCGGGATCGGGATGTAGTTCCAGTTGTCACGCGCGGTGACACCGGCGGTGTAGCCCAACCCAACGTGGAAGTTCTCGTCCGCTAGCGGGCGCCAGGTTTTCTCCCAGCCATAACCCCCAATCGGCTCCCATTTATTAAACGAGTCTTTGAAGGCCATCAGATAGATGCCATGCCAGTTTCCCTTTTCATCCCAGCGCGACTGACCAAAACCCGCGCCCCACGGACGCTCGTTGTATTTATCGGTTTTCTCTTTGTCATAAGCAAAACGCGCATGCCACGTTATTGCCGGAACATAGAGATCATAATGTTCAGGTGCCGTCCAGGTCTGGGAAACATTATCCGTAAAGGTTGAGAACCAGCCTTTATCCGTCGCGTTACCTTCTGCCTGCGCAACAGAAGAAAACGTTAACTGCCCAAAAATAAACAACAAAATAGAGAAAAATGTATTACGTACGATCACAATGCAATTACCATTCTTAGTATTCGAGGCAAAGTTTACCATAAAATAGTTGAATCAAGGCTTAACGGCATCGGCGTTATTCCTAATTATTCAGCCTCTTTCCGGGAATATTCTTAAAGAAAGCGGGCGATACGTTCAAGTAAGCCCACAACGGGTGTGACTTTTCCCATTTAATCTTCTTAATCAGCGACATGTAAAACCATACAAAATATTAACAATTTGTTATCATAATTAGGACATGTTGCGCTATTTCTGACGGTCAAGAGCCTCATGACATAAATGTATGGGCCATGGCAAAAACACGGTTGTTCTGTTCTCTAGTCGTCTGTTTATTGATTTTAATCAGCAAGAACAGGCCAATTTTTCGGCACATTTTCATCCTTCTTTTTTTATTGATTTTTTGTGCTCCATTGCAGCTGAGATACAGGGGAAATCATGCTTACGCTATTCGAACTCCTTATTGGAGTCGTCGTCATTGTCGGCGTCGCACGCTACATCATTAAAGGCTACTCGGCCACGGGCGTATTATTTGTTGGCGGTTTAACACTGCTGATTATCAGCGCAATAATGGGGCACCAGGTGTTACCTGCCAGCGCGACCAGCACCGGTTACACCGCTACAGATATTGTTGAATACATTAAAATATTGCTCATGAGCCGCGGCGGTGATCTGGGCATGATGATCATGATGCTGTGTGGTTTTGCGGCCTACATGACCCACATCGGCGCCAACGATATGGTCGTTAAGCTTGCCTCCAAACCCCTGCAGTACATCAACTCGCCGTATCTGCTGATGGTCGCCGCCTATTTCCTCGCTTGCCTGATGTCACTGGCCGTTTCGTCGGCTACCGGACTTGGCGTACTGCTGATGGCGACGCTGTTCCCGGTCATGGTGAACGTCGGTATCAGCCGTGGCGCGGCAGCGGCAATTTGCGCGTCTCCGGCAGCCATTATTCTCTCCCCGACCTCCGGCGACGTTGTGCTGGCGGCAAAAGCGGCGGAGATGTCACTCATCGACTTCGCCTTTAAAACCACGTTACCGATCTCGATTGTTGCCATCGTTGGCATGGGGATCGCGCATTTCTTCTGGCAGCGCTATCTCGATAAGAAAGAAAACATCAGCCATGAAATGATGGACGTAAGCGAAATCACCACGACCGCTCCCGCGTTCTATGCCATTCTGCCGTTCACCCCAATCATCGGAGTGCTGATTTTTGACGGCAAATGGGGTCCACAGCTGCACATCATCACCATTCTGGTCATCTGTATGCTGCTGGCCGCCGTGCTGGAGTTTGTGCGTGGCTTTAACACGCAAAAAGTGTTCACGGGTCTGGAAGTGGCGTATCGCGGTATGGCGGATGCCTTCGCTGGCGTCGTTATGCTGCTGGTGGCAGCAGGCGTTTTTGCTCAGGGTCTGAGCACGATCGGCTTTATCCAGAGCCTGATTTCTATCGCCACCTCGTTCGGCTCGGCCAGTATTATCCTGATGCTGGTTCTGGTGGTGCTCACCATGCTGGCGGCCATGACAACCGGTTCCGGTAATGCGCCTTTCTACGCTTTCGTTGAGATGATCCCGAAACTGGCTCACTCTTCCGGTATTAACCCTGCCTATCTCTCCATTCCCATGCTGCAGGCGTCAAACCTGGGCCGTACCATTTCACCGGTGTCGGGCGTGGTCGTCGCCGTTGCCGGGATGGCGAAAATCTCGCCATTCGAAGTCGTCAAACGCACCTCAGTGCCTGTTATGGTTGGTCTGATTATCGTGATTATCGCCACGGAAGTGCTGGTACCCGGCGCGGCCTAAGCTAAATTAGGGATATCCAAAAAGCGCCTGCGGGCGCTTTTTGTGCTTTAATAATTTCCAGAAATTAATCGTGCTCATTCGATCAGGAAATCATATGTTCAGGAAGGATATCGTCATCCCGTCTGGCGCAATGGCGCTTGCTCTCTGTATCTTCTCCGCACAGGCGGAACCGCTTAAGGCAACACAGTATGGCGATTTCGATCGCTATGTGCTGGCTCTGTCCTGGCAAACCGGGTTTTGCCAGAGCATGGTCGAGCGCAACCGTAATGAACCTGACGAATGTCGCCTGCAAAAAGAGCGCGAGAATAAAGCCGATTTTCTGACCGTTCACGGGCTATGGCCTGGTCTGCCGAAATCTATTGCCGCACGCGGCGTGGATGAACGTCGATGGATGCGTTTTGGCTGCGCCACACGCCCCATTCCGAACATGCCGGAAGTGAAGGCCAGCCGCAAATGCGATGCCGCCGAAACCGGACTGTCGCTTTCCGCTGCCGCAAAGCTCAACGACGTAATGCCGGGCGCGGGCGGTAATTCCTGCCTGGAACGTTACGAATATGCCAAACATGGCGTCTGCTTTGGTTTCGATCCGGATGCCTATTTCGGCACGATGGTGCGGATGAATCAGGAAGTGAAAAACAGTGCGGTCGGTAAATTCCTCGCCGATAACTACGGGAAATCCGTCAATCGTAGCGACTTTGACAGTGCCGTTGCCAAAAGCTGGGGCAAGGAGAACATCAAAGCGATCAAGCTGACCTGCAACGGCAATCCGGCGTATCTCACCGAGATGCAGATTTCGCTGAAGGCAGACACCATTAACAACCCGCTTTCTGCCGCGTCATTTGCACCGCAGCCACATCCAGGTAACTGCGGAAAACAATTCGTGATTGATAAAGCCGGTTACTGATCCGCGCCCGGGCGCACCATATCAAAACGGTTTTCGTCACTGATGCCATAGTACGCCGTCGGCCCACCCGCACGCAGGATGGGCTGCGCTTTCGCCGTCTGGTATATCCCCTCTTCCAGCAGCGTTTCGGCAATATGGATACCAACCACCTCCCCCAACACCAGCCAGGTATCGACCGGTGTACCGTCGGCACCGGTAAGCTGAATGCACTGCGACAGACGGCACTCAAAGTTCACCGGGCTTTCTGCAACGCGGGGCGCGTTAACCAACTGGCTGGCCGCTGGCGTTAGCCCGGCGAAGCTAAATTCATCCCGATCGTGGGGAAGCATCGCAGAGGTTTGGTTCATCGCTTGCGCGAGATCGCGCGTCGCCAGGTTCCAGACAAATTCCTTTGTTTCGGTAATATTACGCACGCTGTCCTTCCAGCCGTTGCTGGAAAAGCCAATGATCGGCGGACGATAGTTAAAGCAGTTAAAGAAGCTATACGGTGCGAGGTTCAACTGACCAGCCTTATCACATGAGGAGATCCAGCCGATCGGACGTGGACCAATAATGGCGTTCAGCGGATCGTGCGGCAGGCCGTGACCCTGAGACGGTTGGTAGAAATACATAGTTCTCTCTCGTTGGTGGGCAACGCCCTGGTTCAGGATCTCAGCGTAACGTATTCCGCCCGGAATGAAGACTGAATAAATTTCAGCGAAAATTCATATGGACCATGAATGTGACCTTCATCACTTCAAACTTATGCGCTCAGCCAGTATCATCGGGAGAGTTAAACCCTCGCTGCCAGACGGCGAGGGTTTTCTTTTGGATCGGTTTCTGCGTTACACGCAGCATTAACGACATGGAGTAAAAATGTCCAGACCTACAATTATCATCAATGAGCTCGACGCAGAACGTATCGACAGGCTGCTGGAAAAGGCAGAGTTTGCCTCACTTCCCGTGGCCGACGCCCTGAATGAGGAGCTCGACCGGGCACAGATGTGCACGCCTGAGTCGATGCCGCATGACGTGGTCACCATGAATAGCCAGGTAAAATTCCGCAACCTGACCACCGGTGAAGAGCTGACCCGCACGCTGGTTTACCCGGCTCAGATGACCGACAGCAGCGCACAGCTTTCTGTTCTTGCGCCTGTGGGTGCCGCACTGCTGGGGCTACGCACGGGCGATACCATCCACTGGGAATTGCCGGGCGGCGCCTCTGCCCATCTGGAAGTGCTGGCGTTGCTCTACCAGCCAGAAGCCGCGGGCGATTACCTGCGTTAACCTCTTCTGAACAAGCGCCTCCGCGTTGCACAGAGGATGCAGCCGCATCCTCTTTCCGCAAATTCACCCCATTTTCCTATTTCGCGCTAAGCGGCCTTAATCCACGCTTAATCTGTTTCGGTGCCGCGGGGACGGTCATGAGTGAGATACTGGTTATCACACTTATTTTTCTGATTTTTGTGGCGATTATCGTCACGGCCGTGCTCTACCTCGAACGCCACAGGTAAGCGAGACTTCTCATGCAACCCCACCCGGGAAAGCATTCACCAGACCCTTAACGTTCTGCTCTGCGGCAATTTATCCTCGCAACATAAGAAAACTGACGAGGCGCTTACAGAAACCATTAATATTTTGTGGTTGAATGAGTTCAGCGTTTATAAACAAGGAGAAACGGGTATGTATCAGAGAATCATTATGCCGGTTGATGTTTTTGAGATGGAGCTGAGCGACAAGGCCGTTCGCCATGCGGAGTTCCTGGCGCAGCAGGACGGTGTCATCCATCTGTTGCACGTACTGCCGGGCTCCGCCAGCCTGAGCCTTCACCGCTTTGCCGCCGATGTACGTCGCTTCGAGGAGCATTTGCAGCATGAAGCGGAAACTCGCCTGCAAACCATGGTCAGCCACTTCAGCATCGACCCTTCACGGATCAAAACGCACGTCAGATTCGGCAGCGTACGCGATGCGGTAAACGAACTGGCAAACGAACTGAAAGCAGACGTGGTGGTCATCGGTTCGCGCAACCCTTCCATTACCACGCATCTGCTGGGCTCTAACGCCTCCAGCGTGATCCGCCACACTCACATACCGGTGATGGTCGTAAGATAAAAAAAAGAGGCCACCTTTCGGTGGCCTCTCGCTATTGCAGGTGTAGCCTTACTTTCTTTTATTATGCGGTTTTGGTGCGAATCAGATAGTCAAACGAACTCAGAGACGCCTTCGCCCCTTCACCCGTGGCGATGATGATCTGTTTGTACGGCACGGTGGTGCAGTCGCCCGCCGCAAACACGCCTTTCACGCTGGTTTCACATTTCGCATCGATCATGATTTCGCCCATGCGGTTGCGCTCAATCGCGCCTTCCAGCCAGGTGGTGTTTGGCAGCAGACCAATCTGCACGAAGATCCCTGAAAGCTGAACGCTGTGCACGTCGCCGCTTACGCGGTCGCGGTATTCCAGACCGGTCACTTTGCTGCCGTCGCCCCTCACTTCCGTGGTTTGCGCGTTCAGAACGATGTCGACGTTTTTCAGGCTGCGAACTTTATCCTGCAGAACCTGGTCGGCTTTCATCTCTGGAGCGAACTCCAGAAGCGTAACGTGTTCAACAATCCCCGCCAGGTCGATAGCCGCTTCCACGCCGGAGTTACCGCCGCCAATCACCGCCACGCGTTTACCTTTAAACAGCGGGCCGTCACAGTGCGGACAGTAGGTCACACCCTTGGTACGGTACTGATCTTCGCCCGGGACGTTCATGTTGCGCCATTTCGCACCGGTGGCAATGATAATGCTGCGCGCTTTCAGCACCGCGCCGGACGCGGTTTCAATCTGGTGTAAACCACCCTCGACCGCTGCCGGAACCAGCTTGCTGGCGCTCTGGCTGTCGATCACGTCCACGTCGTAGTCGCTGACGTGCGCCTTCAGCGCCCCGGCCAGCTTCTGGCCTTCAGTCTTCGGCACGGAGATGTAGTTTTCGATGTCCACGGTATCCAGCACCTGGCCACCAAAGCGTTCGCCCATCAGGCCGGTACGAATACCTTTACGCGCGGAGTACACCGCTGCCGCCGCACCCGCAGGGCCGGAACCGACAATCAGCACGTCGTAGGCATCGCGTTTGTTCAACTCGTCCGCCGCACGTTTTTCTGCGCCGGTATCCACTTTGGCAACGATTTCGGTCAGCGTCATACGGCCCTGGCCGAACGCCTGACCGTTCAGGTAGACCGCCGGAACGCCCATCACGTTGCGATCGGTGATTTCATTCTGGAAGGTACCGCCGTCAATCGCCGTGTGCTTAATGCGCGGGTTCAGGACTGACATCAGGTTCAGCGCCTGTACCACGTCCGGGCAGTTGTGGCAGGAGAGCGAGTAATAGGTTTCAAACTCGAAATCACCGTCGATATCGCGGATTTGCTCCAGCAGCGCCTGCGCTTCTTTTGACGGATGACCACCTGTCCACAGCAGCGCCAGCACCAGTGAGGTAAATTCGTGACCAAGCGGAGAACCGGCAAAGCGCGGTCCCTGGTCGGAGCCTGGGTTGGTGATCAGGAAGGAGGGCTTACGCACTGGCAGCGCGTTATCTTCTTTAAACGTCACTTTCGGCGACAGCTCGGCGATCTCTGCCAGCAGTTCCTTGATCTCTGCCGATTTCGCGCTGTCGTCCAGCGTGGCAATCAGCTCAACAGGTTTGGTCAGTTTCTCAAGGTAGGCCTTGAGCTGGGTTTTCATGTTTGTGTCGAGCATTGTTCTTCCCTCTCTTAAGACGTCATCATGCAAGCTGCCTTAATCAGGCGGCCTGAATGCAACTTGCATCATGGTGCTTGAATAAAATGGGCGCGGGGGGCGCCCATTGATTGCCGGGTGGCACTTCGTTTACCCGGCCTACGATACTGTAGGCCTGTGCAAGCGCAGCGCCGCCAGGCTTTACAGACTTAGATCTTGCCGACCAGGTCTAAGGATGGAGCGAGAGTCGCTTCGCCTTCTTTCCATTTCGCCGGGCACACTTCGCCTGGGTGAGAAGCCACGTACTGAGCCGCTTTCACTTTACGCAGCAGATCAGAAGCATCACGGCCGATACCTTCAGCGGTAACTTCGATAGCCTGGATAATGCCCTGCGGGTCAACAACGAAGGTGGCGCGGTCAGCCAGGCCTTCATCTTCACGCATGTTGTCGAAGTTACGGGTCAGGGCGCCAGTCGGGTCGCCGATCATCGCGTATTTGATTTTTGCGATGGTTTCAGAGCTGCTGTGCCATGCTTTGTGGGTGAAGTGGGTATCGGTAGAGACAGAGTAAACGTCCACGCCCAGCTTCTGCAGTTCGTCGTAATGGTCTGCTACGTCACCCAGTTCAGTCGGGCAAACGAAAGTAAAGTCAGCCGGATAGAAGAAGAAGACGCTCCAGCGGCCTTCGGTATCTTTCTCGGTAACTTCGATGAACTCACCGTTTTTGAACGCCTGGTTTTTGAAAGGTTTAATTTTGGTATTAATCAAAGACATCTGTACTTCCTCCGTGTTTTCGTTGAGATGTAAGGTAACTAACTTTGTTTATCGGGGCTAATGCGTATGCTTTATCAAATCAATCAGCCAAACCTTACAACGTCGACAAGACAACAAGGCGAACCTTTTACAGGAAAGCCTGAAAGTAAAAAGGCCGCCTCAACGGGCGGCCCTGATACCTGAATTCCCCGCAGGTACATTCAGTGCCAGCCGAAACTGGCGTTGCGTTGCGCTCTACAACCCTGAGTATCAAGGCGGTAACAGCGCGTTGATTACACCATCCGTCCCGGCTTTGAGCAATCCATAAGAGGGGTATTCCTGCCTATGACTGTGATAGGCAAAATCGAAAATGCTTTCAGAAGGTTATAGATTTAATTTTATTATGAATACCCCACTATATATAAATGTCGTTTGTCATTCAAATAAGCCACTCACACTTTAAAGATAAAATTATCTTAATCACCCTTGAAGTTCTATTTCATTAATCTGACGCCGTGATATATTAAGATGACTTAAATATAAAATTAAGTCAGTGAACCACAAAGATTGTAAATGGTTAACTTCAATCTATAGTTATCATTAATGTGATAACTCCAGCAAACCCGGCATCCGCAGGACGAAAAATGGCAAATCTCTATGAGCTTAAAAAATTCGATCTCAATCTGTTAGTCATTTTCGAATGCATTTACCAACATCTCAGTATCAGTAAGGCCGCCGAGACGCTGTACATCACGCCCTCTGCCGTGAGCCAGTCGCTACAACGCCTGCGCGGCCAGCTCAATGACCCCCTTTTTATCCGTTCAGGTAAAGGGATTACGCCGACTACGGTAGGCACCAACCTGCACCATCATCTTGAACAGAATCTCAACCAGATTGAGAAAACTATCAATCTGATGCATCACTCAGAGATCAAGAAAAACTTCGTCATTTATTGCTCTCAAATGGTTTCGCCCGGTTATATGCTCGAACCGCTGAAACTGTTAATGTCTGAAGAAAATTATGAGGTAGAACAACGCGATGTCCTTATCTCCCCGGAGTCCGCCGAGGATCTGCTCGCGTACCGTAAAGCCGACCTGATATTCACGATTGCACCGGTAAATAATCGCTCAGTGGTGTGTACGCTCTTCACCACGATACCAATAACGCTATTTTGCAGAGAAGGCCATCCAAGGATCACCGACCAGGTCAGTACCGAAGCGTTATACCGCGAGAAATTCACCTTTTACCAGAGTGCTCATCCTGGCGTTAAAGAGTTCCAGAATCGCGCCAATGACGCTTTTCCTGAAAGGAATATTGTTTTTCGCACGGACTCAGTCAGTTCGCTCATTTCCATGGTCAGCACCTCTGATTTGTTAGGCTTCATTCCCATATCAATCTATGAAACATATAAAGACACGTTAAAACTAAAAAGGGTTGAGACCCCGTTTGCACTCCCCGAATTACATGTCTATATGCTCTATAGCCGTTCATCACTGAACAGCAGTGTTTTTTCAACATTTATTGAGAAAATGCATAAACTCATTGTCTCCCCCTCTGTCTGATTAAGAATCATTTGCACGGTGAAATAAAAGAATCATAAATTGAAAAAAATGATTCCGTGAAAGTAAGGGAAAATAATTTCATAATAATGTTTAATTTCGTTTAGACATTTACCACGCAGGATGCGATCAACCATGTCGATCTATAAAATCCCTCTCCGGGAAAATGTTCTTGAAGCTGCTACAGAACGCATAGACTGGACGCTTAACAATTTCCCAGGAGTCTGTGTTTCCTTTTCTGGTGGAAAAGATTCTACCGTGATGCTTCATCTTGTGGCCCAGCAGGCACGGCAGTTGAAACGAAAAATAGATGTTTTATTTCTGGACTGGGAAGCGCAGTTCTCGTTAACCATTCAGCATGTTGAGACTATGCGAGCGCTTTATCAGGATGTTATCCATCAGTTCTGGTGGGTGGCGCTCCCTATCACAACACAAAACGCCCTGTCACAGTTTCAACCTGAATGGCAATGCTGGGCACCCGGAACACACTGGGTTCGCCAGCCACCGGCAGATGCCATTACCGATCCAAACTATTTCGATTTTTATCAACAGGGTATGACGTTTGAAGCCTTCGTGCGCGATTTTGCGGAATGGTACGCGCAAAAACGCCCTGCTGCAGTCATGGTTGGGATCCGCGCCGATGAATCCTACAACCGCTTTCTGGCTATCGCTTCAGCGCGTAAGCAGCGGTTTTCGGATGACCGCCCCTGGACGACCGTCTCACCAGGCGGGCATGCCTGGTATATATACCCCCTCTACGACTGGAAAACGGCCGATATCTGGACCTGGTTCGCCAAAACGGGATGTGGCTACAACCCGCTTTACGATCTGATGTACCAGGCCGGTGTGCCTCCGCGCTATATGCGTATCTGCGAACCTTTTGGTCCCGAACAGCGCCAGGGATTATGGCTCTACCATGTGGTCGAACCCGAACGCTGGGCGGCGATGTGCGAGCGGGTTAGCGGCGTGCGCAGCGGCGGGATCTATGCCGGTCACGACAACCATTTTTATGGTCACCGCAAAATACTTAAACCCGATCGCCTTTGCTGGCGCGAATACGCCATGCTGCTGCTCGACAGCATGCCGCAAAATACGGCAGAGCATTACCGCAATAAAATCGCGGTGTATCTTCACTGGTACCAAAAGCGCGGTATGGACGATATTCCCGATACCCAGGACAGGGACATCGGTGCCAAAGACATTCCCTCATGGCGACGTATTTGTAAGGTTTTACTTAATAACGATTACTGGTGCCGGGCACTTTCCTTCAGCCCAAATAAACCCAAACATTATCAGCGCTACAGCGACAGAATGAAGGCAAAACGCAAGGAGTGGGGCATTTTATGCGACAGCGAATCATCACCGAAATAGAAACCTACCTTCAGTCACTTCCCGAAGAGGATCGAATAAACGCCATTAATGCCTTTCGTCAGGCGATACACAAAAACAGCCCTTTCCGTGATCACCCCATAGACTGCGTTCTGTGGGTTAAACAGGACGAGATCACCGCCAACGATTACAACCCCAATAACGTTGCCCCACCGGAAAAACGGCTGCTCAGTCAGTCGCTGGAACTTGATGGATTCACCCAGCCTATCGTTGTGTCCGAAAGCAAGTCTCAACACTATGAAATCGTGGACGGTTTTCACCGCCACGAAATCGGCACGAACCGGGCGAGCTTAAAGCGCCAGCTCAAAGGGTATTTACCCGTCACCTGCTTGCGCCAGGCGCGGCAGGACAAACATAATCGAATGGCTGCCACCATTCGCCACAACCGTGCGCGTGGGCGACATCAGATCAATGCCATGTCAGAGATTGTTCGTGAACTGGTTCAGCTCGGCTGGGACGATGCAAAAATAGGCACAGAGCTTGGGATGGATAGCGATGAAGTCTTGCGCCTTAAGCAAATCAACGGTCTGCTGGAACTGTTTGCAGACCGTCGCTACTCAGAAGCCTGGACGGTGAAATAATCAGAGCCTGTTCAGGCGCTCTGCCGCTGCCAGGAGCGTCGATTCCTGCTTCGCAAAACAGAGACGAATCAGCTTATGCGGGAAGGGATCGGCGCAAAAGACGGATAGCGGGATCGCCGCAACGCCCACTTCTTTGGTCAGCCACTGGCAGAAACTGACGTCATCCAGATCGGAAATGGCGCTGTAGTCAGCCAGCAGAAAGTAAGTGCCTTCTGAGGGCAAAATTTCCAGACGGCTTTTACTCAGCGCCGCCACAAACAGATCCCGACGGTCACGATAGAAGTGCGGTAGCTCGCGATAATGCCCGGGTTCAGCGCGCAGCATATCTGCGAGCGCCAGCTGAGCCGGTGTGTTCACGGCAAAGGTCAGGTACTGGTGCACCTTGCGCAGCTCAGCACTAATGGCAGCCGGTGCGACGCAGTAGCCCACTTTCCAGCCGGTCATATGGTAAGTCTTACCGAATGAAGAGACGGCGATAGCACGCTCGCGAAGTTGCGGATGGGCCAGCACACTGGCGTGCCCCTCTTCTGCAAAGCAGATATGCTCGTAGACTTCATCGCTCAGCACGTAAATTTCACGTTCCGCGATCGCCTGCCACAGCGTGGTGAAATCGGCTTTTTGCCATACCGTCGCCGACGGATTGTGCGGCGTATTCAGAATCACCAGACGGGTTTTGTCGCTCAGCAGCGCAGCAAACGCCTGCCAGTCAGGGCGGAAATGCGGTGGTTGTAACGCCACGCGTTTCACCACGCCGCCGGAGAGTTCAACCGCAGGCGCATAGCTGTCGTAGCTCGGGTCAAAGCAGATGACTTCATCGCCCGCACGCACCAGCGCGGTGATGGCTGCATACAGCGCTTCGGTCGCTCCTGCCGTCACCGTAATGTCGCTGTTCGCATCGGGCTTATGGCCATACAACTCCGCCGTTTTATCCGCAATGGCTTCCCGCAGCGCCTGCACGCCCGTCATCGGCGCATACTGATTCGCCCCCCGCGCCACGTGATACGCCAGACGCTCCTGCAGATAGCTCGGGCCGTCGAAATCCGGGAATCCCTGAGAAAGGTTAATGGCGTTGTGTTGCTGCGCCAGGGCGCTCATCTGCGTAAAGATGGTGGTACCGAGATTGGGAAGTTTACTCTGTGGAATCAATGCGTTATTGCTCATTGTGTCGCGCCTGCTTGTAATACTTATGTTGCTGCCACTATAACACGATGGTAGTCTTTGGCAATCAAGACGCTTAGACGTCTAAACCATATGAATATTCCTGGCCGCGAGGGTAAAAGGAAATGACAGACAACCTGCAACTCACACATCTTGTCGACGCCTGCCGCTGGATTGGTGCCAAAGGCTGGGCACCCGCCACCGGGGGCAACATGTCGGTGCGTCAGGACGAGCGCCTGTGCTGGCTCAGCGAATCCGGCAAAGACAAAGGCAGCCTGACGACGGAGGATTTTCTGCAGGTGGAGATCGCCACCAACCGCGCGCCGTCTGGCCGCAGGCCGTCGGCGGAGACCGGGTTGCATACTCTCATCTATCGTCTGTTCCCGGAAGCCAACGCTGTCCTGCACGTTCATACCGTCAACGCCACGGTGCTGTCGCGTCTGGTCAAAGAAGCCGAGCTCAACATCAGCGGCTTTGAGATGCAAAAATCCCTCACCGGACAGACCACGCATCTGGATACGGTGGCTATCCCGGTCTTTGATAACGACCAGGACATTGACGCCCTCGCCTCCCGAATCGCCCATTACGCACAGGAACGGTCGCTTAATTATGGTTTTCTTCTGCGCGGTCATGGCTTAACCTGCTGGGGACGCGATGTGGCCGAGGCCCGCCGTCATCTGGAAGGATTAGAATTCTTATTTGAATGCGAAATGCGTTTACGACAACTGGAGAGAGTATGATTCGCGCGATTGTGACGGATATTGAAGGAACCACCAGCGATATCCGTTTTGTCCATGATGTTTTGTTCCCCTACGCGCGTGAGCGGCTGGCGGCCTTCGTGACCGCCCAGCAGTACGCCGAGCCGGTCAAATCCATTCTGGACAACCTGCGTGATGAAATCGGTCACCCGCACGCCAGCGTCAGCGAGCTTATCGACGCCCTGTTTGCCTTTATGGACGAAGACCGCAAATCCACGGCGCTCAAAGCCCTGCAGGGGATCATCTGGCATGACGGCTACGTGAACGGCGACTTTACCGGCCATCTCTACCCGGACGTCCTGCCTGCGCTGGAAAAGTGGAAAGCGCAAGGTATTGATCTCTATGTTTATTCCTCTGGCTCCGTCGCCGCGCAGAAACTGTTATTTGGCTACAGCGACGAAGGTGATATTACTCATCTGTTCAGCGGCTATTTTGATACCCACATCGGCGCCAAGCGCGAGGTGCAGTCTTATCAAAACATTGCGGCACAAACGGGCATCGCCCCGTCGCAGATCCTGTTCCTCTCCGATATTCATCAGGAACTGGACGCGGCTGAACAGGCAGGTTTTCGCACCCTGCAGCTGATTCGCGGTGATGATGACGGCGCAAGCCACCACCATCAGGTCCACCAGTTTGACGAGATTAATCCGGAGCAGATCCCTTCATGAGCGCATTGACCATTTATTCCGATAAAGACGCCAGTCAACATCAGTGGCACAGCACCGACGCCACCGAGATCGCCCAGCAGCTCAACGCTAAAGGCGTGCGGTTTGAACGCTGGGCGGCCGACCGTGATTTAGGCCACGATCCCGCGCCCGAAGCCGTGATCGAGGCGTATCAGCATGCCATCGACAAACTGGTGGCGGAGAAAGGCTATCAGAGCTGGGACGTGATCAGCCTGCGCGCCGATAACCCGCAGAAAGAGGCGCTGCGCGCGAAGTTCCTGAACGAACACACCCACGGTGAAGACGAAGTGCGCTTTTTCGTGGAAGGCGCAGGGCTGTTCTGCCTGCACATTGGCGATGAGGTGTATCAGGTGCTGTGCGAGAAAAACGACCTGATTTCCGTTCCTGCGGGCACGCCGCACTGGTTTGATATGGGTTCAGAGCCAAATTTTACGGCCATTCGTATTTTCGATAACCCGGAGGGATGGGTGGCGCAGTTTACGGGTGATGCGATTGCGGATGCGTATCCGAGGCTGGCTTAACTCGACTTACATGTAAATACCATTGATATTAATAAAAAGGTTATCAATGGTATTTGCCATGCTGTAGATTGCAATATCACTATTTATTTAATAAATATCCAGACCATAATGATTGTGTTGCATAAGTGCCTTACGCACAGATAAATCAGGTCTTAACTCATAGATAAAATCCTTAATCTCATCATAGTTTGCTTTGCAACCTATGATTATTGACTTCAAGGCTTGTCGTGGAAATACCAATTTATTACATTCATCGACAAGAATTGATTGCTGCTGTTTCTCATTAGCTTTATTTGTTTTAGGTAAGATCCGATACTCTTCTTCATACTTCCAGCAAGTTGCTTTTGTGAGTGCGAGTCTTATAGGATCATAGTCACTTCGCCATGAATGGTATGGATACTCATCATGATACTCAACCATCCAGGCACTTCCAAAAACAATATTATTCGTTTCAAATTCTAAACAGATGCCATGATGTTTGTCGGCATAATGAGACCACATTAACAAGTTATCATTTTTAGGGCTTAGACAATATACTCGGAAATTTTCTTCGAAAAAATTCCAATGTGCTATTGCGCTACTTGCAGACATATACTTTAGAAATGAAGCATCGTTCAACGCTCTGTCCATTGAGTCTTTAGATATATTATTTTCAATCATTGCTTTGGTTAGATATTCAAGATATTCTCTACTAATAATTTCATTATCTAAATCTTTTATTAGAGGTTTCATATCCCAAGGGTCATTAAAGTCAGCTGGGTGTGAGCAATAAATCTTATTTTCTACAAGAGTTTCCTTTAACCACTCTGCTTTAAATGGTTGGTAGTGATATAGATTATTAATTTTATTAAAAAAAGCTTGTTTCGCAAGTTCCATCGAAATTCTCACTAATAGGCTAATTATTAATAATTAATTGCTCACCAAAAATATCATTTAAGACATTGAATGGTTCTAACCCAACCAACTTCGCCAGATGCACAAACTCCACCACATCCAATCTGCGCTCGCCGTTTTCCACTTTAGCTATAAATGACTGCGGTTTTCCCAGTGCATCAGCAAGCTGCGCCTGAGTAATCCCATTCTCCTTCCGAGCTTTCTTTAATGCACTGATAACACGCTGATATTCATCCGAGTAAACTGAGGCCATTGTTCCGATTCCATACAAATATCCTGAAATCGAATATCCTCCCATTGCGTTTTTATCCCAAAACAGGATAATTGAACACGTAACGAACACATGTA
This sequence comes from Enterobacter asburiae, assembly GCF_008080435.1. GTDB lineage: Bacteria > Pseudomonadota > Gammaproteobacteria > Enterobacterales > Enterobacteriaceae > Enterobacter > Enterobacter asburiae_C. Next base: position 521,568 of record NZ_VRKN01000003.1, read on the forward strand.
AGGAGCACACAATGCGTCATCAAAACTGGCATCCTGCCGATATCATCGCCGCACTAAAGAAACACGGAACAAGCCTGGCTGCGTTGTCCCGAAAGGCTGGCCTTTCCTCATCAACACTGGCAAACGTGCTTACCCGACCATGGCCCAAAGGTGAATTGCTTATCGCACAGGCGCTAGACATTCCGCCCGATGTGATATGGCCGGAAAGATACTTTGATGAAAAGGGAGAGCCAATATTTCGTCAGATGAGGAATACCAAAAAGAGAAACCTATCTTCGACTTGATCAATGAATTCTCCCCCTCACCCCAACCCTCTCCCTCAAGGGAGAGGGGGTTGAAGAGACTTCACATACCCCACCAGCTGATCCAGCACAATCCCCCACCCTTCGTGGAAGCCCATCTGTTCATGCTGCTCGCGGATTTCCTTCGTCGGATGACGCGCAATCGCCGTGTAGCGGGTTTTGCCCTCGCCGACATCTTCCAGCAGCAGGATCGCCGTCATAAACGGCTTCTCGGCAGGTTTCCAGCCCTCGGTATAGCCGTCGGTAAAGACCAGCTTTTTGCCCGGATCGATTTCCAGGAAGACACCCCGATTATCCATCCGCTGCCCGTCCACCTCAAACACGGTGTTGAACCGCCCGCCCACGCGCAGGTCAAGCTCGCATTCGGTCACTTTATGGGGAACAGGGATGAAGAAGTTTTTGATGTGCTCCGGCGTAGTCCAGCAGAGCCACAGCAGGTCGCGCGGTGCATCCACCACGCGCTCCAGTTTTAAGTCAGTTTCAGGATCGAGCGTCACGATGTTGTCCTCTTAAGGGAACCCCTTACAAGGATAGTCGGGCTCAGGCGAATTTCCCGTTTGCCACCGCTTCCGGTGTGACCACGCCCGTATCCAGCACCCAGCCGCTAATCAGCGAGGCAGGCGTAACGTCAAACGCCGGGTTATAGACCTGCGCGTTTTCCGGCGCCCACTGCACCGCGCCAAAGCTTCCGGCCACGCCCGTCACTTCGCTGGCCGCGCGCTGCTCAATCGGGATTGCGTCACCGTTCGGGCAGTCCGGATCGAGAGTCGTTTGCGGAGCAGCCACGTAGAACGGAATACCGTGGAATTTCGCCAGCACCGCCAGAGAATAGGTGCCGATCTTGTTCGCCACGTCGCCGTTGGCAGCAATACGGTCTGCCCCCACCCACACGGCGTCCACCAGCCCTTTTGCCATCAGGCTGGCGGCCATGGAATCGGCGATCAGCTGATACGGCACGCCCAGTTCGCCAAGCTCCCACGCCGTCAATCTGCCGCCCTGTAACAGCGGACGGGTTTCATCCACCCAGACGTTGCTGACGTTACCCTGCTGATGCGCGCGGGCAATCACGCCCAGCGCCGTACCGACGCCCGCCGTTGCCAGCCCGCCGGTGTTGCAGTGGGTCAGCAGGCGGCTGCCGGGCTTCACCAGCGCGCTGCCCGCATCCGCAATCGCGTCGCAAAGCCGTTTGTCTTCGTCAATCAGTCGCAGTGCTTCCGCTACCAGCGCCGGAACGAACTCTTCCTTCCAGAGCGCCAGCTTCATGCGGTCGAGATTGTTCATCAGATTCACCGCCGTCGGGCGGGACGCGCGCAGGGTTTCCAGCGCCGCCGCCAGCTCGTCGCGACTTTTGCCGTTTTCCGCCAGCAGCGCCAGCAGCAGGCTTGCAGAGAGACCAATCAGCGGCGCGCCGCGCACCCGCAGAGCGTGAATGTGGCCCACCAGCGCCTCTACCGTAGAGGCATCCAGCCAGCGTTTCTCCTGCGGAAGCGCCTGCTGATCGAGAATAAAGAGCTGATTATTCGCCACTCGCAGGCTGGTCGTCTGTAATGTCTGCATGTCGTTAATTCCCTGTTGCGTTGTTGTAGCACATTGTGTCAGGATGAAATCCAGATGTATAGACGTCTACATGTCTTTATTAGCAAACCCTGAGGAGCAGGCCATGTCGCAATACCGTACCTTTACCGCCCAGGACGCCGTGGAGTATGCCAGGCAGTTTGGCGGCCTTGATGACCCATCATCGCTGGTGGAGGCGCAGGAGGTAGGCGACGGCAACCTCAATCTGGTTTTCAAAATTTTCGACAACGCAGGCGTGAGCCGCATCGTTGTAAAGCAGGCACTGCCCTACGTGCGCTGCGTCGGGGAGTCCTGGCCGCTGACGCTGGACCGCGCCCGTCTTGAAGCACAAACCCTGGTCGAGCACTACCAGCACAGCCCGCAGCACACCGTGAAAATCCACCACTTCGACCCGGAACTGGCGGTGATGGTGATGGAAGATCTCTCCAGCCATCGCATCTGGCGCGGCGAGCTGATCAACAACATTTACTACCCGCAGGCGGCACGACAGCTGGGCGAATACCTCGCGCAAGCGCTGTTCCACACCAGCGATTTCTACCTGCACCCGCACGATAAAAAAGCGCTGGTGGCAAAATTCATCAACCCGGAGATGTGCGAGATCACCGAAGATCTGTTCTTCAACGATCCGTACCAGATCCACGAGCGCAACAGCTACCCGGCCGAGCTGGGAAATGACGTAGCGGCCCTGCGCGACGACGTTCAGCTGAAAATTGCCGTGGCCTCCCTGAAGCACCGTTTCTTTTCTCAGGCTGAAGCCCTGCTGCACGGCGATATTCACAGCGGGTCGATTTTTGTGGCCGACGGCAGCCTGAAAGCCATCGACGCCGAGTTCGGCTATTTCGGGCCGATTGGCTTTGATGTCGGCACCGCCATCGGCAACCTGCTGCTGAACTTCTGCGGTCTGCCGGGGCACCTGGGCATTCGCGATGCCGCCGCCGCACGCGAGCAGCGCCTGACCGATATTCAGGAACTGTGGAACACCTTCGCGGAACGCTTCCAGGCACTGGCAAACGAGAAAGCCCGCGATGCGGCGCTCAGCGCACCGGGCTATGCCTCCGCGTTCCTGAAAAAGGTCTGGCATGACGCCATCGGCTTCTGCGGCACCGAGCTCATTCGCCGCAGCGTCGGGCTGTCCCACGTCGCGGATATCGACACCATTCAGGATGAAGCCATGCGCCACGAATGTCTGCGCCACGCGATAACGCTCGGCAAAGCGCTGATTGTCATTGCCGACCGCATCGACAGCGCGGAAGATCTGGTGGCACGGGTGCGGCAGTACAGCTGATTTTCTCCCTCTCCCTTTGGGAGAGGGCCGGGGTGAGGGCATCAAACCGCACTTACCCCAAATACTCAATCACCGATAACCCACCGTTATAATCCGTGCTGTAAATTATTCCCTGCGCATCCACAAACACGTCGCACGACTGGATCACCTGCGGACGATTGGGCCGCGTATCCATCATTCTCTCCGGCGCGGCGGGCACCAGCGCACCGGTTTCCACCGGACGGTACGGGTTCGAAATGTCATACGCGCGCACGCCCGCGTTCTGATACGTCGCGAAAATCAGCGTCGAGCTGACAAAGCTCCCCGGCCGGTTCTCATGCAGGTTATGTGGGCCGAAATGCGCCCCTTTTGCCACGTAGTCGGTTTCATCCGGCTGCGGAAAGGTGGATATGCTCACCGGGTTCACTGGCTCGCGGATATCAAACAGCCAGATCAGCTTTTCGCCGTCCTGCTGGTTATCCAGCACCGCTTCGTCCAGCACCACCAGCAGAGAGCGGTCCGGCAGCGGCAGCGCGGTGTGCGTCCCGCCGCCAAACGGCGGGCTCCAGTTACGGTGGCTAATCAGCTTCGGTTGGGTGCGGTCCTTCACGTCGAGAAGCGTCAGGCCGCCGTCGCGCCAGCTGCCGTAGGCGGTATCGCCGGCAATAATCGCATGGTGCAGCGCGTAGCGTTTCCCTTCCGGCCAGTTCGGCTTCTCGCCTTCGGCCTGGTTCATCCCCGGCAGCCACCAGCGCCCCGCCACCTCGGGTTTACGCGGGTCAGCCAGATCGATGGTCAGGAAGATGTAGTCGGTAAAGCCGTCGATCAGCGCTGAAACGTAGGCCCAGCGGCCGCCGACGTACCAGATACGGTGGATGCCGATGCCGCTCAGCGACAGAAAGCCGATTTCGCGCGGCCTGTCCGGCGTGGAGATATCAAAGACGCGCAGCCCGGCGCTCCAGCCTTTGTCGTTCACGTCGCTGACGGTCTCCCCCACCTGACGGGTGTAGTAGACCTTCTCGTCGGCAAAGCGGGCATCGGCAAACAGATCCCGGGCGTTAATCACCAGCAGCAGGTCGTCATGCGCCTGCAGGTGCACGTTCCAGGTGCCGGGCGGTGCGGGCACGTAGCCTGCCGCTTTCGGGTTTTTCGGGTCGCGCACGTCGACAATCGAAAAGCCCTGCGACACCATATGGCCGATATAGGCAAAGCCGCGATGCACCATCAGCTGTACGCCGTCCGGGCGACCACCCTGGTCGCTATGGCCAATCAGCCGCATATTGCGGCTGTATTCGGGAGGGGGTAATTGAGTCACCTTATGCTCCTTACGCCCGGTGGCGCTGCGCTTACCGGGCCTACGGGTGCGAAATGTAGGCCGGGTAAGGCGCAGCCGCCACCCGGCTTGGTTTTATTTATTTTTCGCTTCCAGCGTCGCAAACCACGGGGCGATAAAATCTTCGGTCTGGCCCCAGCCCGGAATAATTTTACCCAGAGACGCCACGTTCACGGCGCCCGGCTGGGCGGTCAGCAGCGCCTGTGGAATGGCGGCCGCTTTGAAAGCGTAAGTCGCAGGCGTCGCTTCCCCGGCTATCTTGTTCGCCACCAGACGCATGTTGGTCGCGCCAATCAGCTTCGGATCCACCGCCACGCTCACCTTCCACGGGCTGCCCGGCTCGCGCATCAACTGCAGATCCTGGTTGGAGATGTCGATGCTGTAGAGTTTGATTTCGGTGCGGCCGTTCTCCTTCAGCGCTTTATACGCGCCCTGGCTGAAGGCGTCCCATGTGCCCCAGATGGCGTCGATTTTGCCCTTCGGGTATTTCGCCAGGATCGCGCCCACCTTGTTGGCGGTATCACCCTGCACGTCAGAGGAAACAGCGCCGATAGACTCCAGCTCTTTGATGTCCGGATACTGCTTTTGCAGCGCTTTATAGGCCGCCTGACGACGTTCCATCGGCGGGAAGCCCGCCACCCACAGCTTGACGATATTGGCCTTGCCGTTGAAATCTTTCGCCAGCTGGCCGAAAGAGAGGTTGGTCAGGGAGGCGTCGTCCTGCTGGGTGACGGTTACGCCCGGGATCTCGCCGTTCACGGCAGTATCAAACACCGAGACTTTGATCCCGGCATCCACCGCTTTCTTCACCAGCGCGGTGGAGTACGGATCGCGCCCCTGAGAGAGGATAATCCCGTCATATTTCTGGCTGATCGCCTGGTTAACGAAGTCCTGGAATTTGGCGTCGTCGCCGTTGCTTAAAAAGGTGCTGACCTTAAAGCCGAGCTTTTTCCCTTCCTGAATTGCCCCCGCAATAAACTGCGTGGTGTTGTCGTCTGAGCCAAGGTTACGGATCACCGCGATGCGGATCGGGCCGTCATGGTTCGCAATGGCAGCCGGAAGCGGCGCGGGCGTAGCTGCGAAGCCTGGCAGAGAAGTGAGCAACCCAAGTGCCACCCAAGAGAGTGCAATCTTTTTCATTTTTTATCCCGTTGTGTTGTCAGCGTTTTTGTATGTAGGTCATCGCCAGTGCCACCGCGAGCACCAGCCCTTTTATAATGTCCATGGCGTAATACGGCACGGAGAGCATCACCAGCCCGTTCGACAGCACGCCGAGAATAACCGCCCCGACCAGGGTTCCCAGCGCATTCGGCTTGCCGGACCCGGCCAGTGAAAAGCCAATCCACGCCGCCGCTACCGCATCCATCAGGTACCCGCCGCCCGCATTCACCTGCGACGAACCAATGCGTGAAGCCAGCAAAATCCCGCCCAATCCCGCCAGCAGAGAGGCAATCACGTAGGCCGCCACCTTGTAGCGCGTGGTGCGAATGCCGGAGAGACGCGCGGCTTCGGGGTTGCCGCCAATGGCGTACATCCGGCGTCCGTGAGTGGTCAACGAGAGGCCAAGCTGCGCCAGCACGGTTACCACCAGCATGACGATCACGATGGTCGGCACCTGCCCCAGCAGGCTGAACGCTGCCGGAATGGTGCCTTCCGCCATGTCGCCGCTCGGCAGCACCATGTTCTCGGTAATCGACCCGCCGTAGCTGTAGGTCATCGCCACGCCCTGAATGACAAACAGGCTGGCAAGCGTCGCAAGCATGTCCGGAATGCGCAGGATGACGATCAGAAAGGCATTAAACAGCCCCACCAGCGTACAGAGCGCGAGGGTGATCAGAATCGATTCGGTGGTACCAAAGCCGTGCCAGACGAAAAGCGAAATCACCAGCGCGTTCGCCAGCGACGCGGTTGAGCCCACGGAGAGGTCGAACCCGCCGATGGTCAATGATATCGACACGCCAATGGCAATCACCGTCACGATGGCAATCGAGCGCAGAATATTGATGATGTTGTTCGGATCGAGGAAGCTGTCCGACGCCAGGCCAAAGACGGCCACCAGCGCGACGACGGTCAACAGCATGCCCCACTTGTAGAGAAAATCGAAAATCTGCTGACGGCCAGACGCTGCCGCGTTCACTGAAAGGGCCTTGCTCACGACGCCGTTCCTCCGGTTGAATAATAAAGTAGTGTCTCTTCGCGGGCCTCGGCCCCGGCGATTTCCGCCACGATGCGCCCGTCCCACAGCACGCAGATGCGGTCGCACAATCCCACCAGCTCGGCAAATTCGCCAGAGGCGTAAATCACCCCTTTGCCCTCGCGCGCCAGGCCGTCAATCAGCTGGAACAGGTCGGTTTTGGCCTTCACGTCCACGCCTTTCGTCGGCTCGTCGAATATCAGCACGCTGGCGTCATTGCGCAGCCATTTACCGATGGCGACCTTCTGCTGGTTACCGCCGGACAGACGGCGCAGCACCTGCCCCGGCCCACGCGCACGCACGCCGACGCGAGCGATGACCTCTTCCGCCCAGCGCCACGCCTGACGATGACCGAACAGGCTCCAGCGCGAGAAGCTGTTATCGGCGCACACGGCAAGGTTCATGCTCACCGGCTCGTCGATAAAAATACCCTCTTTCCGCCGCTCCTCCGGCACCAGCGCCAGACCGCGCAGCACGGAATCCACCGGATCGCGCGGCTGCCAGGATTGATGATTCAGCTCGCCGTGCGCCACGCGGCTTTTGGTGGCGCCAAACAGCGCCTTGCAGAGTTCGGTTTTCCCCGCGCCCGCCAGCCCGGCAATCCCGAGGATTTCGCCTTTACGCAGGTGCAGGGAGATATCTTTCAGCAACGCGTCATCGTGAAGCCCCTCAACGCGTAGCAGCGTTTCGTCGCCGTGCGGCGGTCGCGCGGGTGGATAGATATCGCTCAGCACGTGGCCGAGCATTTTCTCGACGATGGCTTCGCCGCTGAGGTCCGCCATCGGACCGGACTCGATCAGCTTGCCGTCGCGAAGCACCGTCAGGGTGTCGCAGATGGCCTTCAGCTCGTGAATGCGGTGGGAAATAAACACCACGCCAATGCCCTGCTGCTTTAAACGTCTCACCACCGCAAACAGGCGCTCGCTCTCGTGCGCGTCCAGCGGCGCGGTGGGTTCATCAAGAATCAAAAAACGGCAGTGATGGGACAAGGCGCGTGCCAGTAAAATCTGCTGCTTTTCGGCCAGCGAACAGCCGTCGATGGAATGGCGAACGTCCAGCGTAACGTCCAGCTGCGCCAGCGCCTGTCTCGCCTGCTGGCGGATCGCGCGCCAGTTGAAGCGATGCCCCGGCTGCGCCAGCTGGTCGAGCATGATGTTCTCGGCGATGCTTAACCCCGGGATCAGCGCCACGTCCACTTCCTGCTGCACAAGGTGGATCCCCAGCCGTTTGGCATCCAGCGGTTCGCGGATGCTCACCGGCTGGTTGTTAATGCAGATCTCACCTTCGTAGTGGTCGTGCGTGCCGCACAGCACCGCCATCAGCGTCGATTTCCCCGCGCCGTTGGCGCCGGTCAGCGCGTGTACAGATCCGCCGGTTAAGGTGAAATTCACGCGCGACAGTGCCTGAAAGCCGGAAAAGGCCAGGCTGATACCGCGCATCTCAAGGCGACTGGAAACCATCCGCGTAAATCCTTCATTACTCTTCTGATTTATCGAATTTTTCACAGCTCCGGTTGACTGACAACGACGGAAAAGGCATAAGATAAAGCGAAATATTATTAGCCATCCGGATGTCCAGACATAACATCGGGTTAGCGCTTGCTAAAAAAAGGACAACACCATGAGCAACACCGATATCCGCGTCGTGCCTGGCCCGGCAAACTACTTCTCACATCCCGGAAGCCTGACGCAGCTGGATAACTTCTTTACCCCAGAACAGCTTTCCCGCGCGGTGTGGATTTACGGCGAACGCGCAATCGAAGGCGCGCGCCCTTTCCTGCCGGCGAGTTTTAACGCGCCGGGGGCGAAACACCTGCTGTTTAAAGGCCACTGCAGCGAGCGCGACGTCAGGCATCTGGTGAATGAATCGGGCAGCGACGCCAGCGTAGTGATTGGCGTCGGCGGCGGCGCGGTGATGGATACCGTCAAGGCCGTGGCGCGCCGCTTAGGGGTGCCGTTCGTGGGCATCCCCACTATTGCCGCCACCTGCGCGGCGTGGACCCCGCTCTCCGTCTGGTACAACGATGCCGGTCAAGCGTTGCAGTTCGAGATATTTGACGACGCCAACTTCCTGGTGCTGGTGGAGCCACAGATCGTCCTTAACGCCCCGGCGGAGTATCTGCTGGCGGGCATCGGCGATACGCTGGCGAAGTGGTACGAAGCGGTAGTCCTCGCCCCACAGCCTGAAAACCTGCCGCTGACCGTGCGGCTGGGCATCAACGGCGCGCTGGCGATCCGCGACGTGCTGCTGGCGCGCAGCGAAGAGGCGCTGGCCGACCAGCAGCGCGGCGACCAGACGCAAGCATTCCGGGACGTGGTGGATGCGATTATCGCCGGTGGCGGGATGGTCGGCGGTCTGGGCGAACGCTATACCCGCGTGGCGGCAGCGCATGCGGTACACAACGGTTTGACCGTGCTGCCGCAGACGGAAAAATACCTGCACGGCACCAAGGTAGCCTACGGCATTCTGGTGCAAAGCGCTCTGCTCGGTCAGGACGACGTACTGGCTCAACTGGTGGCGGCGTACCAGCGTTTTAACCTGCCAACCACGCTTCGCGAGCTGGACGTTGATATTAACAGCCAGGACGAACTGGATAAGGTGATTGCCCATACCCTGCGTCCGGTGGAGTCGATTCACTATCTGCCGGTTGCGTTAAGCCCCGAGGTTCTGCGCGCCGCGTTTGAGAAAGTGGAATCCTTCAGCCGTTAATCGCTCTGACCGTCTATACCTAATGATGATTCTTACCACTCTCGTAACGAGGTCATCATGCAGATCGATTTAACAGGTAAAAAGGCGCTGGTTACCGGTGCCAGCCGCGGCTTGGGTCGTGCTATTGCACTGTCGCTGGCGCGCGCCGGTGCGGATGTGATTATTACGTATGAAAAATCTGCCGATAAAGCCCAGGCGGTCGCCGAGGAGATTAAGGCGCTGGGACGACACAGCGAGGCTGTGCAGGCCGACAGCGCCAGCGCGCAGGCGATTCAGGATGCCGTCACCCATGCGGCGCGTTCCCTTGGCGGGCTGGACATTCTGGTCAACAACGCCGGGATCGCGCGCGGCGGCCCGCTGGAGTCCATGACGCTTGCTGACATCGACGCCCTTATCAACGTCAACATCCGCGGCGTGGTGATCGCCATTCAGGAAGCGCTGGTGCATATGTCAGACGGCGGGCGCATTATCAACATCGGCAGCTGTCTGGCAAACCGCGTGGCGCAGCCGGGTATCACCGTCTACTCGATGACCAAATCTGCCCTTAACTCCCTCACCCGCGGGCTGGCGCGTGATTTAGGACCGCGCGGCATTACCGTTAACCTGGTGCATCCCGGACCGACCAACAGTGATATGAACCCGGAAGACGGCGAACAGGCTGACTCGCAGCGTCAGCTTATTGCTTTGGGTCATTACGGTCAGCCGGAAGACGTCGCGGCGGCGGTCACGTTTCTTGCCAGCCCGGCCGCCGGGCAGATCTCCGGTACGGGGCTGGACGTGGACGGCGGTTTGAACGCCTGATCGCAATCTCCCTGCAAGCCTCTGTCGCCCGGCAGAGGCCTTTTCGAGCCGCCTCGACGGTTCGCGTTTTGCCGCTTTCTCCCGTTTTATCTCCGCTCTACAGTACCCCATTAGAAATTCGGAATTTATCTAATAGTCTTATTATTTCCTTATAGTTTGTGTGGGTGTACAGTGGAGGTACGGATGAAGATTGTCTGGTCAAAGAATGCAGAGAAAGAGTTTTCCAAAATCGATGGCCGATATCAGCGAAGAATCAAAGCAAAACTTGCTGAGCTGGACGATCGCTCAGCTCCCCGGCCCGATATCAAAAAAATATCGGCGACAGAAAATCATTTCCGGCTACGCGTTGGCGATTACCGCATTCTGATTACACTCCGGAACGATCCCGATAACCATTGTTATGTTTTGGCCGTCAAGCGCAGAACATCAACGACCTACCTTCACGAGGAGAAAGCCCCCTATGGCTGTTCAGCTAATTAAGGACGATGACGGAAAAACGCAGTACGTCGTTATTCCCTATGATGAATACTTTCGTATGTGCTTACAGATGGCAGAAATCGACGACGAAACCGACGATGACCTGGAGGATATTGAAGTCGAACACGATTGTTATGATGACGTAGGATTACCTGGTGAAGTGTGCGACGTCATGCATAACGAGAACGTCAGCCTGCAGGCCGCGTGGCGTATCCTGCGCGGCATGTCCCAGCAGGAGGTGGCCGAGAAACTCGGCATCAGCCAGTCTGCCGTATCACAGCTTGAGGCCCTGGACTCGCGCCCGCAAAAACGCACCCGTGAAAAGCTGGCGGCAATTTATGGCTGCAAGCAGGAACAGATCAGCCTCTATTTACCGAAAGAGGGTTAACAGCACTTCGCCCCGCCCTTGCCGCCGTAGCGGGCATCCTGGCGGTCGCGGAAAAATTCTTCATAGGTCATCGGCGTCTGGTCCGGATGGTTGACGCGCATATGCTCGACGTAGTTGTCGTAGTCCGGCACGCCAATCATCATTTTGGCGGCCTGGCCCAGGTACTTACCTGCTTTGGAGAGGGTGTCGAACATAATTTTGGTCTCACAGGAAATGTAGGCCGGGTAAGCGTTAGCGCCACCCGGCACACAGGTTAATGCGCCCCTTTCGCCTGGGTGACAATCTCTTCCAGGTTTTCAGGCATTGGCTCGTACGGCGTCTCTTTCGCCGTTGGCTTATCGTTTTTCAACGCCGCCAGCGCGGTCTTGAGAGAATACAACGCCAGCACCACGACGACCACCATAAAGAAGATAGTCAGCCCGGCGTCCAGACGGTTGTTAAACACCAGCTGAGACAGCTGCGACTCGGTGTACTGCGTCGGGATCTTACCGCTGTCGATCATCGCCTGAAACTTGTTGGCGATCGCCAGGAAGCCCACCTTGTTGTCCGGGCTGAAGGCTTTCTGCCAGCCTGCCGTCAGGGTACAAATCAGCAGCCACGCGGTAGGCACCAGCGCTACCCAGGCGTAACGCTGGCGCTTCATCTTGAACAGCACCACCGCGCAGAGCATCAGCGCCATACCTGCGAGCATCTGGTTGGCAATACCGAACAGCGGCCACAGGGTGTTAATCCCGCCCAGCGGATCGACCACGCCCTGATGCAGGAAATAGCCCCACGCCAGCACGCACAGCGCCGTCGCCAGCAGGTTAGCCGGGAGCGAATCGGTACGCTTCAGGTTCGGGGAGATCACCCCCAGCAGGTCCTGCAGCATAAAGCGCGCCGCACGGGTTCCCGCATCCACCGCCGTCAGGATAAACAGCGCCTCGAACAGAATGGCGAAGTGATACCAGAACGACACATCCATCAGCCCGCCCAGCGCGCCGTGAAGAATATACGCCATGCCGACCGCCAGCGTCGGCGCCCCGCCCGCACGGGAGATAATCGACTGCTCGCCCACTTCACTGGCGATGCTCGTCAACGTATCAGGGGTAATCGCAAAGCCCCAGCTGCTCACCACCTGCGCGGCGGACGCCACCACGTCAACGGTGCCAGCCGGTGCCAGTACCGCCATCGGGCTGTTCATCGCGAAGTACACGCCCGGGTCGATGATACAGGCCGAGACCAGCGCCATGATGGCAACGAAGGACTCCATCAGCATGCCGCCGTAGCCAATCAGGCAGGCCTGATTTTCATTCGCCAGCATCTTCGGCGTGGTGCCAGAGGCAATCAGCGCGTGGAAGCCCGACACCGCGCCGCAGGCGATGGTGATAAACAGGAACGGGAACAAATTGCCGGTCCAGACCGGGCCGGTACCGTCGATGAATTTGGTTAACGCAGGCATGGTCAGGGTCGGACGCATAATCAGGATGCCGATCGCCAGCCCGATGATGGTGCCGATTTTCAGGAAGGTAGAGAGGTAGTCACGCGGAGCCAGCAGCAGCCACACCGGCAGCACCGCTGCCACAAAACCGTAGCCCACCAGCATCCAGGTCAGCTGTACGCCGGTAAAGTCGAAGAACGGCGCCCAGGTCGGGCTTTCCGCCACCCAACCGCCGGAGATAATGGCAAACACCAGGAATACCAGACCAATCACCGACACTTCACCAATACGCCCCGGGCGCAGATAGCGAATGTAGATCCCCATAAACAGCGCCAGCGGAATGGTGAAGGCAACGGTATACGTTCCCCACGGGCTGTGGGTCAGTGCTTTCACCACGATCATTGCCAGCACCGCGAGGATGATCACCATGATCATAAAGGTCGCCACCAGCGCAATCACCCCGGCGGTTGCCCCCATCTCCTCTTTCACCAGCTCACCCAGCGAACGCCCGTCGCGGCGGGTGGAGACGAATAGCACCATAAAGTCCTGCACCGCACCTGCCAGCACTACGCCCGCGAGGATCCAGATCATCCCCGGCAGGTAGCCCATCTGCGCGGCCAGCACTGGTCCCACCAGCGGACCCGCCCCGGCAATCGCCGCGAAGTGGTGACCGAACAGCACTTTTTTGTCGGTCGGCACATAGTCCAGCCCGTCGTTATGGCGGACGGCAGGCGTCATGCGCGTCGCGTCAACCCCTAAGACGTTCTTCGCGATATAGCGGCCATAAAAACGGTACGCGATCAAATAAATGCAGACGGAGGCGACAACGATCCAGAGCGCATTGATCTGTTCCCCTCGGTTGAGGGCGATATAGCCCAGGGCAAAGGCTCCCACAACGGAGAGCCCTGCCCATGTAAGGTATTTCCCTGAGTTGTTCATCGTGGTTATCCGTTGTTGCGAAACAGTGATATGTTACATTTTGTTTCTAGAACAACGACGAAAATTTAACAACTTTGAAACGCAATAATGCGTGGTCAAACCAGACATTTACACCACAGTGTTAAGTCGATCACTTTCAGCGTGAAAGGGTCAGCCCAACACCATCGTACTCAACCGGCAGGTGCAGCACCGCCGCCCCTGCTCGTCGAATACCACAATCTCCCAGCTCTGGCTGGAGCGGCCAAGATGCAGCGGCTGGCACACCCCGCGCACCTTACCGTGAGATACCGCACGATGGTGCGTGGCATTCAGCTCCGTTCCCACCAAGTTCTGCCCGTCGCGGGTCATCAGAAAACCGGCCATTGAGCCCAGCGTTTCCGCCAGCGCCGCCGATGCGCCGCCGTGCAGCAGGCCAAACGGCTGATGGGTGCGCGCATCCACCGGCATCTCCCCTTCCAGCGTATCGTCACCGATGCGGGTATAGACAATGCCGAGATGCCCCACCAGGGTGTTCAGGCTGGTCGCGTTCAGCTCCTCGAGCGGTAAATGACGTTTCCAGATCATTACGCCCCCAGCGTGGAGCCGCCGTCAACCACGATATCCTGCAAGGTGATATGGCTGGCGGCATCGGATGCAAGGAACAGTACCGTGCTGGCAATCTCCTGCGGACGGGCGATTTTCCCCAGCGGAATGCCGAGCTTAAACTGTTCACCAAAGCCGCGAATACGCTGCTGCTCCGCGTCGTCGCGGGTCCACAACGTGCGCTGCATATCGGTATCCGTTGAGCCCGGCGACACCAGGTTACAGCGCACGCCGCTCCCCGCCAGCTCCAGTCCGACGGTCAGGGCCAGGCTTTTCAGCGCCGCTTTCGACGCGCCATAGGCGCTCATGCCGATGCGCGGCGTATGCGCCGCGTCGGACGCCACGGTGACTATCGCCCCGCCCTGCTGACGGCGGAAGTGGCCCATCGTCTGCTGGAACAGGTTGAACGCGCCGCCGACGTTGACCGCAAAGGTCTGCTGCCAGTCCTCCTGCGAGAGCTGGTCCGTCGCCCCCATGCGCAGAATGCCCGCCGCGTTGACCAGCACGTCCAGACGCTCAAGCGTTGCCAGCACGCGCCCGCACACCTCATGCACCTGCGCGGCGTTAGCCACGTCCAGCGTTTCGGTGGCGAACGGATAATCACCCAGCGGAAACGCCAGATCGAACCCGGTCACCTGTGCGCCCGCCTCCACAAAGGCCAGCGCCGTCGCGTAGCCGATCCCCTTCCCCGCGCCCGTCACCCAGACCGTTTTGCCGGTAAAATCGAAACCCGCCATCACTTCACCTCGCGGGAGAGCAGCGCCCACCAGGCGTCGATTGTGGGATTTTTTGCCAGCATCACGAAGTCGATATCGCCATGCACTTTGCGCCAGCGGGCGGCCAGGGCCATCATGCGCACCGAATCCAGACCGTAGTCGATCAGGTTTTCGTCATCCATCGGCTCATCGGACTCGTCCAGCAGCGGCAGAACAAGCTCACGCAGCGCGGCTTTGGTCGCCGGAACGGACGGCAGCAGCTCGTCGGTCATCACCACGCGGCCAGAACGCCCGGCCACGTAGTTGAGTGACATCAGATGCTCGTCGCGGGTGAAATCCGCCAGCGCGTCGGCAATAAAGAACGGTTTGATGTCGCGCATAAAGGCATCGGTGGCGGTGGTCATGCAGCCGATGTGGGCATAAACGCCGGTAATCAGCAACTGGTTGCGGCCCGTTTCTTTCAGCATCTGCTCCAGCGGCGAGCGGTGAAACGCGCTGTAGCGCCACTTCACCAGCACCGTGTCCGCTTCGTCCGGCGTCAGTTCACGGACAATGCGCTGCTGCTCCGGCGAGCGGGTCAGGCCCGGCCCCCACATGTCGTTGAGCAGGGCGCGGTCTTCATCGCTCTGCTCTTTCGGCTGGGCGGTGTAGTACACGGGAATATGGTTTTCTTTGCAGTACGCGCGCAGTTTGGCGATATTCGCCACTACCTGCTGCATCATCGCGCTGTTTTCGCCCCAGAAGTTCAGGAAATACTCCTGCATATCGTGGATCAACAGCGCGGCACGTTCAGGCTCAAACGCCCAGTTCACTTTATTAGTCGGCAGTTCTGCGGCGGTCGGCAGCGCGTAAGCGGTTAATTTTGGAATAGCCATACTCTGTTCCTCAGCCCAGGGTGCGTTCAGCAAGCCACAGGCGCAACTGTTTCTTATCGACTTTGCCGACCGGCGTCAGCGGAAGCGCATCCACGCTCTCCACGCGGTCCGGCAGCTTGAATTCGGCAACGCCCTGCTCGCGCAGGAAACGGCGCACCTCGACCGCGCGCAGGGGCTGTTTCACCACCAGATACGCGCAGCTCTTCTCGCCCAGCAGGCTGTCCTCCATGCTCACCAGCGCGGCGTGGATCACCGCCTCATGGCGCAGCAACAGGTTTTCAATCTCTTCGGCGGCGATCTTCTCGCCACCGCGGTTGATCTGATCCTTCTCGCGCCCCTGCACGGTGATGTAGCCCTGTTCATCGATGGCGATCAGATCCCCTGAGCAGTAGAAACCGTCCGCATCGAAGGCGCTGGCGTTGTGTTCCGGGCTGTTGAAATAGCCGCGGAAGGTATACGGCCCGCGCGTCATCAGACGCCCGACCTCACCGCGCGGGAGCGGGTTGCCGTGCTCGTCCGCCACCCACACTTCGTCGTCCGGGCACATCGGGCGGCCCTGGGTGTTGATGATGCGTTCCGGCGCGTCGTCGAGCGCGGTGTAGTTCACCAGCCCTTCCGCCATGCCGAACACCTGCTGAAGCTGGCAGCCGATTTCCGCCGGAATGCGCGCCGCGAGCGTGGCGGAGAGGCGTGCGCCACCCACCTGCAGCAGTTTCAGGGATGTGAGCTGCGCGTTCCCCGCGCCGTCGGTAATCGCCTGTAACCACAGGCTGACCGCCGGTGGCACCAGCGAGGTGACGTTAATCTGATGCTGTGCAATCAGCGGGAAGCAGAGCGTGGCGCTCGGATCGTTCGCCAGCACCACGCAGCCGCCCGCCGTGAAGACGCCTAACGATCCCGGCGAGCTCATGGCGTAGTTATGCGCCGCAGGGAGCGCGTTCAGATAACGGGTATCGGCGGTAATGCCGCAAATCTCGTTGCTGCGGCGGATGCTGTAGTCGTAATCGTTGTGCGTGCGTGGGATCAGCTTCGGCGTGCCGGTGCTGCCGCCGGAAAGCTGGAAGAAGGCCACTTCGTCGGCGGGCGTCGGGTTCGGAATGAAGTTATCCGCCGGACGTGCAATCGCCGCTTCCACAGCATGTTCGCCCTTATCGCCGCGCAGCAGCACCACGCGCACCGAGCGATGCGCATCCACAAAGGCGTTAAGGAAATCGTCGCCCGCAAACAGGGCGTGGTCGCGATCGGCAATCAGCACGGCGGGTTTGATCTGCTCCGCGTAGGCGTTCAGCTCGCTGCGCTGATGGCTAAAGAGCGCGTTGACCGGCGCGACGCCAATTTGCAGCAGCGCGAAGAAGGTGATATAGAACTCGGCCACGTTGCCGAGCTGTACCAGCGCGGTCTCGCCGCGGTGCAGCCCCTGCGCCTGAAGCGCAGACGCCAGGTTGTTCACCGCCTGATTAAACGCGCGATAGGTGATGTGCCGCTCGCCGTCAATTATCGCCACCGCATCGCTGTCCGCATGGTCCGTCAGGATGTGGGTCAGCGGCAGATCCTGCCAGTAGCCTTTTTCACGATAGCGGCGGGCGAATTCCTCAGGCCAGCGGGTAAAGGGAATGGTCATCCGTCTTCCTTAGTGCAAGCCAAACACGTTGAGCATGGTGGAGAGCTTCACGCCGGTCTCGCGCCACTCGCCCACCGGCGAGGAGGCAGGCACAATGCCCGCACCGGCAAACAGGCGAACGGTATTTTTATGCAAACGCGCGCAGCGGATGGTGACCACCCACTCGCCGTTGCCTTCGCTGTCGCACCAGCCGACAATGCCGCCGAACAGCTCGCGGTCGAACGGCTCCAGCTCGGCAATCAGATCTTTTGCCGCCTGATGCGGGAAGCCGCTCAGCGCCGGCGTCGGATGCAGCAGGCAGGCCAGCGTCAGGGCGTTTTCGTTTTCACGCGCCTCGCCTTCTACCGGCGTTGCCAGATGCCACAGCGTCGGGGTGGTGATCAGCTGCGGAGAAGACGGCATGCTGAGGTGATGACTGCGCGGAGCCAGAATCGTTTTCATCGCCTGGGTTACCAGGTCGTGCTCGTGACGGTCCTTTTCGGAGGCCAGCAGCTTATTGCCCGCTTCGCGATCTAATACGTCGTCTGGCTGACGACGCGCCGAGCCTGCCAGCGGCAGCGAACTAAAGTGCGCGCCTTCTTTACGCAGCAGCAGTTCCGGACTTGCACCGAGCAGTACGCCGCCGTCTTCCAACGGCACGTGGAAGTTAAAGCTCGCCGGGTTCTGGGCGATAAGACGCTCCATCAGCGCACCGCTATCAATCTGTTTATCGGTCGCGATATCAATCAGACGCGACAGCACGACCTTGTTCACCTGCGGCGTGGTGGTGAGCGACGCAGCGCGGGCAACCATCTCTTCGAACACGGGCTGCGGCGGGATCTCGGTGCGTTGTTCCACCTTCAGCGCCTGCGAGCCGGAAAAATAGCGTGCGGACTGCTGTCGTGCCGGACGGGAAAAGGTCTGCCAGCGTTGCGGAATAAACAGCGACGACGGCTTGCGGGTATCGAACGGGATAGCCCCTACCATCACCGGATGAGCGATACCGTTGGCTTTCGCATTCCGGAAGGCCTGAGCTAATTTTTGCTGGAAGTGACCCGCCGGATCGTCGCCGCCGACGGCGGGTTCACTGAAGCGGGCAAAGCAGCCGGACGTGGTAAAGCTGCGGTAAGGCGACATAAAGAAAAAACGGTCTGATTCCAGCGTGGTTGCGGTGTGCTGAACTTCCTCAGCCAGGGACGTATCCATATCATCCTCCTCAAAATGATAAAAGAAGCAATAATGATTATCATTTATATTTTCGTTGGCTAACCTAATCCCACATCGCTTCGCTGTCAACCGTCGGGCAAATAACTTGTGCGACAAAAGCTTGCATCCCTTCGCGGCAACCATGAAAATGAGAAGCATTATCCTCAACAAAAACAGGATGTCGCGCTGTGAAATTCCCTGCCCTATTCCGTAATACCCTGCTTTTATCTGGACTTTTTGTTTTCGGACTTGCCTCAGCCGTTGCCGCCGACTGGCCGCGTCAGGTGACCGACAGCCACGGCGTTCACACGCTTGAGAGCAAACCGACGCGCATTGTCTCCACCAGTGTGACCTTAACCGGCTCCCTGCTGGCCATTGACGCACCGGTCGTCGCCAGCGGTGCGACCACGCCGAACAACCGCGTGGCGGATGCGCAGGGCTTTTTACGTCAGTGGGGCGATATCGCAAAACAGCGCAAGGTTGCGCGGTTGTACATTGGCGAGCCGAGCGCCGAGGCAGTGGCCGCCCAGATGCCGGATCTAATTTTGATCAGCGCGACAGGCGGAGATTCCGCCCTGGCGCTCTACGATCAGCTTTCTGCCATCGCGCCGACGCTTATCATCAACTACGACGACAAGAGCTGGCAGGCGCTGCTGACGCAGCTCGGCACCATTACAGGACAGGAAAAGCAGGCCGCAGAGCGCATTGCCGCGTTTGATAAACAACTCGCGCAGGTGAAACAGCAGATGAAGCTGCCGCCGCAGCCGGTAAACGCCATCGTCTACACCGCCGCCGCGCACAGCGCCAACCTGTGGACCGCTGAATCCGCGCAGGGCAAGCTTTTGCACCAGTTGGGCTTTACGCTGGCGGAGCTGCCCGCCGGGCTGCAGACCTCCAAAAGCCAGGGCAAACGCCACGACATTATTCAACTGGGTGGGGAAAACCTGGCGACGGGGCTGAACGGCGAAGGGCTGTTTGTGTTCGCCGGCGACCAGAAAGACGTGGATGCGATTAACGCCAACCCGCTGCTGGCGCATCTGCCGTCGGTGAAAAACAAACGGGTTTGGGCATTGGGAACCGAGACGTTCCGCCTGGATTATTACAGCGCGATGTTGGTGTTGCAGCGTTTAAATTCAATTTTTAAATAAGTGGCACGTTCCCCGTAGGCCCGGTAAGCGCAGCGCCACCGGGCGTTTTGTCGGGTGGCGGCTAGGCCTTACCCGACCTACAGGATCTGCCTGAACCGACGCAACTCCACCAAAACCGCCAATAAAATCATGCCAACAACGGCTAACACAAACCCGCTGCTGCTCGCCGACGCCACCGGGGTCATCATCGCCCCCAGCCCACCGAGGATCGCCGCGCCAATCGCATCGCCCGTCACGTTTTGCGCGGTCCACAGACCGTTAATGCGCCCGAGCATCCCTTCCGGCGTCTGAGTCTGGATCAGGGTGTACTGCAGCAGCGAACTGATGGCGCTCAGCCAGCCAAAGATCACCAGACAGAGCACTCCCAGCGCCCACACCGGCATCAGGCTGAAGAAGCCGATGGCGATAAACGAGGCCAGCGTGGCAAGCAGCATAATCAGCCCCGGACGCGCGCTCTGCGCCAGGTTGCCGCTGGTCAGCGCCCCGCACGCCGCGCCGAGCGGAATGGCAGCGTAGAGAATGCCAATCTCCGAGGCGCTCATCTGCCACTCGCCCGCCAGCGCCGGGTACAGCACGCGCACGGCGCTCGCCATCGTCAGCAGGCCGCCGAGCAGCGCAATGCCGCCGATCAGCGGGTTGCTGAACAGGAAACGAATAGCGGCCATCAGCGATTTCAGCGGATGCTCGCGCGGCTGCGGCGGAGGTGGCAGCAGCGGCAGGCGCAGCAGCGTCAGGGTGGTGATAAAGGTCCCCGCTGCCGCCAGCCCGTAGTTCCACGCCACGTTACCGGTCGCCAGCAACAACCCACCCACCATCGGCGAAATCACCGAGCCGAGGCGCACGGTGAGCATGGTGATCGCCCCCGCCTGCATCAGGTTCTCGCGCCCGACCAGCGCGGGCGTCGCCGCCAGCAGCGCCGTCACGCCCAGGGAGGCAAAAAAACCATCCCATAAACCCAGGGCATAAATCGCGATCAGCGACGGCTCCGGCAGCATCGCGTTCAGACACAGCCCGATAAAGCCCACGCCGCAGGTGCCGCGCGCCAGCAGGATCAGCTTCTTACGCTCGTAGCGGTCCGCCAGCACGCCGCCGACCATCAGTCCGATAAACATCGCCCCGCCGGTTAAGGTGACGGATAACCCCACCAGCCAGCTGGAGTGCGTCAGGGTCTGGATCTGTACCGGCACGGCCACGCCGAGTAGCCCGAGGGACAAAATGGAGATAAAGCGAGCGATAAAAACGGCGCGATACGCCGGGTGCGTTTTCAGCAGGCTGAGATTGAGCAGCCAGGATTTTTGATTCATGACAAAGCCTTGAGTCTATTTCTACCCTTTCCATGGGCGCACATGCTAACATAGCCAAATAAGATAGATAACGATAATCACTATCATTATCAAATCATGGATGTTGCTATGTCGTTTCCCTCTTCTGCGGTGCGCGCCGTTGCCGTGCCCGTTTTACTGCTGCTCCTGAGCCTTGCGGTTGCACTCAGCCTGCTGGTCGGCGCGAAGCCGCTGCCCGCGTCCGTTATCGTTGATGCGCTCTCCGGCACCTGCCAGAGCGCCGACTGCATTATCGTGCTCGACGCCCGCCTGCCCCGCACCCTTGCCGGACTGCTGGCGGGTGGCGCGCTCGGCCTTGCCGGTGCCCTGATGCAAACCCTTACCCGTAACCCGCTGGCGGACCCTGGTATTCTCGGCGTTAACTCCGGCGCCAGCTTTGCCATCGTGCTCGGCGCGGCGCTGTTCGGGTTGACGTCACCCTCTGAACAGCTGGTGATGGCCTTTTGCGGCGCGCTGGTTGCCTCGCTGGTGGTGGCGTTTACCGGCAGCCAGGGCGGCGGGCAGCTGAGTCCGGTACGCTTAACCCTGGCGGGTGTGGCGCTCGCGGCGGTGCTGGAAGGCTTATCCAACGGCATCGCGCTGCTTAACCCGGACGTCTACGACCAATTGCGCTTCTGGCAGGCCGGTTCGCTGGATATCCGCACTCTTGAAACCCTAAAAGTGGTGGCATTCCCGGTCATTATCGCTGCCGCCGTGGCGCTGTTTTTAAGCCGATCGCTTAATAGCCTGAGCCTCGGCAGCGACACCGCGACTGCCCTCGGCAACCGCGTGGCGCGCACGCAGCTGATTGGTCTGCTCGCCATCACCGTGCTGTGCGGCAGCGCGACCGCCGTGGTTGGCCCCATTGCCTTTATTGGCCTGATGATGCCGCACATGGCGCGCTGGCTGGTGGGGGCGGATCACCGCTGGTCGCTGCCGGTCACGCTGCTGGCCACCCCTGCCCTGCTGCTGTTTGCGGACGTGCTCGGTCGTCTTCTGGTTCCGGGTGAACTGCGCGTCTCGGTGGTCAGCGCCTTTATCGGCGCACCGGTGCTGATCTTCCTGGTACGACGTCAACGGGGAGGTGGCGCATGATGGCCCCGTCCCGTCGTTTAATCACCAGCGTCTTCCTGCTGGCTATCGCTATTCTGCTGCTGGCGGTCTGGAGCCTGCGCAGCGGCGCAGTGACGCTCGATTTCGCTCAGGTTTTAAATGCACTGCTCGGCAGCGCACCGCGCAATATCACCCTGGTGGTCACCGAATGGCGATTGCCGCGCGTGGCGATGGCAATTCTGGTGGGTGCGGCGCTCGGTGTGAGCGGTGCGATATTCCAGTCGCTGATGCGCAACCCGCTCGGCAGCCCGGACGTGATGGGCCTCAATACCGGAGCCTGGAGCGGCGTGCTGGTGGCGATGGTGCTGTTTGGTCAGCACCTGACGGCGATCACCTTTACGGCGATGGCGGGCGGCATTCTGACGTCGCTGATTATCTGGGCGCTGGCCTGGCGCAACGGTATCGACACCTTCCGACTGATCATCATCGGGATTGGCATCCGCGCCATGCTGATGGCCTTTAACACGTGGCTGCTGCTGCAGGCCTCGCTGGAAACCGCGCTTTCCGCCGGGCTATGGTACGCCGGTTCGCTCAACGGCCTGACGTGGGGCAAAACCTGGCCCGCCGCGCCGCTGATTTTGCTGATGTTTATCGGCGCGCTGCTGCTGGTGCGCCGTATGCGCCTGCTGGAGATGGGCGACGACAGCGCCTGCGCGCTCGGAGTGAGCGTTGAGCGTTCGCGCCTGATGCTGATGCTGGTCGCCGTATTACTGACCGCCGCCTCCACCGCGATTGCCGGGCCGATCTCGTTTATCGCCCTCGTGGCACCGCATATCGCCCGCCGTCTTTGCGGTACGGCTCGCTGGGGCTTAACCCAGGCGGCGCTGTGCGGCGCGTTATTACTGCTGGCCGCCGATCTCTGCGCCCAGCGGCTATTTATGCCTTATCAACTTCCGGTGGGCGTGGTGACCGTCAGCCTCGGCGGGATTTACCTCATCGTCTTGTTAATTCAGGAGTCACGCAAGAAATGACAGACACGGCAACCCGCTTGCGCGGCGAAAACCTCACCCTCGGCTACGGCAAAAAAATCATTGCCCGTGATTTATCCGTCGCCATTCCGGACGGCCATTTCACGGCGATTATCGGCCCGAACGGCTGTGGTAAATCGACCCTGCTGCGCACGCTGAGCCGCCTGATGACGCCCGCTGAAGGTAGCGTGTTCCTCGACGGGGAGCCGATCCAGCGCTTCGCCAGTAAAGAGGTGGCCAGGCGCATCGGGCTGCTGGCGCAAAACGCCACCACGCCGGGAGATATCACGGTACAGGAGCTGGTCTCGCGCGGACGCTATCCGCACCAGCCGCTGTTTACCCGCTGGCGCAAGGAAGATGACGATGCGGTGAACCGCGCGATGCAGGCGACGGGGATTATCGATCTCGCCCAGCAGAGCGTGGACACCCTTTCCGGTGGACAGCGTCAGCGCGCGTGGATTGCGATGGTGCTGGCGCAGGAGACCTCCATCATGCTGCTGGACGAGCCGACGACCTGGCTCGATATCAGCCATCAGATTGACCTGCTGGAACTGCTGAGCGATCTGAACCGCACGCAGGGGTACACTCTGGCGGCGGTGCTGCACGATTTAAACCAGGCGTGCCGCTACGCCACGCATCTGATTGCACTGCGCGACGGCGAGATTGTGGCGCAGGGCGCGCCGAAAGAGATTGTGACGCCGGATCTGATCGAGCGGATCTACAGCATGCGCTGCATGATTATTGACGATCCGGTGGCGGGTACGCCGCTGGTGGTGCCGCTTGGAAAACGTGCGGTTTAATTCCCCTCACCCTGACCCTCTCCCCATAGGGGAGAGGGGACGATTACACCCTCTCCCCTATGGGGAGAGGGCTGGGGTGAGGGGGCTTTTGACGTTACCCCAATATTTCCCTCAACACCGGCCCAATCTTCTCAAACGCCTGCGGTGAAATGATATCCACATGGGCGCAGTCCTGGCTGTACACCTCAAGCTCCGCCACCCACGGTGCCCACGCGACCTGCGGATCCATCGTTCGCGTTCGCTCGGCGACAAACAGCGTCGCTTTGCCGTCAAAGCGTGAACTGTGCGCCGTGGTGAGCAGCCGTACCGCGTCGGCGTAGTTGCCCTCGATAGCGGTAAACAGCTCGCTGGAGCCCTGCCCCTGCTGAGCAGCGATAAACGCCTGACGCTCGCGCTCGATCTCCGCCAGCACCTCCGGGTCGAGGTCGTTGGCCTCTTTCTCCGCCCAGTTCTGAGTTTCCGGCGGCCAGGTATCCAGCAGGCCGAGGAACGCCACCGCTTCACCCTGTTCGCGCAAACGGGCAGCAATCCCCTGCGCCAGCGTGCCGCCGAGGGAATAGCCGAACAGATAATACGGCCCCTGCGGCTGCTGCGTACGCAACGTCTTCAGGTGATACTCAATCACTCCATCCAGATCCGCACACTGCTGCATCGGCCCGTCCGGGCGCGGCGACTGAATGCCGGTAATCGACCAGCGAGGGCTGAGGTAGCGCGCCAGGACGCTGAACTGCCAGGCAAACCCGGATGCCGGATGGAAGCAGAACAGCGTCGGGCCGTTGCTTTCGCGCAGCGGGAGAAGGGTTTCATGCCCCAGACGCTGCGCCTGCTCATCGCTCATCGGCGAATCCAGTAGCGCGCTGAGCTTGCTCACCGTCGAGGCGACCATAATCTGCCCGGGCGTGACCTTACGCTCGAACGCACGGCTGAGCTGCGCCGCCAGGCGCATCGCCAGCAGCGAGTGGCCGCCAAGGGCAAAGAAGTCGGCTTCGGTATCGTTCACCTCGCAGCCCAGCAGCGCAGAAAATGCCTGCGCGACGGCGACTTCGCTTTCCGTCTCCGGTGCGCGGCCGGAGGTTTTACTCGTTAGCGACGGCAGCGGTAGAGCCTTGCGATCCAGCTTGCCGTTAGCGCTTAACGGCAGCTCGCTGATTTGCAGCAGCACCACCGGCACCATATGCGGCGGCAGTTGGGCTTTAAGTGCTTCCAGCAGCGCGTCGCGATCCAGCGGTAAACCGGATTCGGAGACGACGTATCCCACCAGCTGGCGGGCATCGCCGCCCGTTGCCGTAGCCTGGTTGAACACGCAGGCATGCACCACGGCCTGGGCCACGTCCGGCAACGACAGCATCGCCCGATCGATTTCACCCAGCTCAATACGCTGACCGCGGATTTTCAGCTGATCGTCGCTGCGGCCCAGATATTCCACCGCGCCGTTGTCCAGCCAGCGGGCCACGTCACCGGTGCGGTACATCCGCTCGCCAGGGGCGAACGGGTCGGCAATAAAGCGGCTGGCGGTGAGGTCGGGGCGTCCCAGATACCCCTGCGCCAGCTGAATGCCGGTGAGATACAGATCCCCCGCCACGCCGAACGGCACCGGGCGCATCATCGCGTCCAGAATGCGCAGCCCCGTGTTCCACACCGGGAAGCCGATCGGCACGCTGTTGCCCTCCACCGCCGCCAGCTCGGGGCCATAAGCCGGATACCAGCTGACGTCCACCGCCGCTTCGGTTGGGCCATAGAGGTTGTGCAGCGGCGCATGGGTCAACTGCTCCCACTCGCGGCACAGTTCAGTCGGCAGCGCTTCGCCGCTGCAGAACACTTGCTTAAGGGTTTTGCAGCATGCAACGTTTTCCGGCGTCAGCGAGGCGACAAACGCCGCCAGCATCGACGGCACAAAGTGAGTGGTGGTCACGCCGTACTGTGCGAAGAAGCTCTGCATCGCCTGCGGATCGCGGTGCGCGTCCGGCTCGGCCATCACCAGCTTTGCTCCGGCGATAAACGGCCACCAGAACTCCCACACCGACACGTCAAAACTGCACGGCGTTTTCTGGGCCACTACGTCATGCGCCGCCAGTGGATAATGATCCTGCATCCACTTCAGGCGGTTAACGATAGCGGTATGGCCGACCATCACGCCTTTTGGACGCCCCGTCGAACCGGAGGTAAAGATGATGTACGCCGTCTGCTCCGGCTTCGCCAGGCGCAGCGGATCAGCCTCCGCAGTCGGTAATAGTGTGTTGTAACTAAATGAGGTAATGGACATATCGCTAAAGCGCGAAATCTGCTCGTCGGTGGTGATGAGCAGCGATGGCTTCGCATCTTCCAGCATCATGCGCAGACGATCGTCCGGATAACCGGTATCCAGCGGTAGCCACGCGGCGCCTGCTTCCACGATGCCGTGCAGCGCCAGGGTCAGGAACACCGAGCGCGGGAGTGCCACCGCCACGCTGTCGCCCGGCTTCACGCCGCGTTCGCGCAGCAGGTTTGCCAGGGCGACCACCTGCTCGCGCATCTGGCGATAGTTCAGCTCAATGTGCGCATCCGCCAGCGCGGGCGCGTCCGGCGTTTTGCTCGCCTG
Organism: Enterobacter asburiae; assembly: GCF_008080435.1. Classification (GTDB taxonomy): domain Bacteria; phylum Pseudomonadota; class Gammaproteobacteria; order Enterobacterales; family Enterobacteriaceae; genus Enterobacter; species Enterobacter asburiae_C. The sequence continues at coordinate 547,878 of NZ_VRKN01000003.1, forward strand.
CGCCGCCACCAGATCCGCCAGCGTGGTGGACGGCAGCGCCAGCCCGGTATCGTTGATGCGCGCCAGCTGCTGATATTCCTGCTCTGAAACGGTTTCCACCTCGCCACAGCGCAAATCAGGATTAGCGGCAAACTGCGTCAGCATCACGTTAAGGCGCGCAACGTGGCGGGTGAGCGTCGCTTCATCGTAACGCTGTTTATTGGCGAGGATCTCAATGCTCAAGCCGCCCTGCTCGTCCGGGAACAGCGCCAGCTCCAGATCGTTCACCGGGCCGGTTGCCAGCGTGTGGGTGATGGCCTCCACGCCGTCGATATCCAGCTGATAGTCGAACACCTTGACGTTCAGCACCGGGCCAAACAGCGCTTCGTCGCCTGCGGCACGCCCGCCGTCGCGCACGATCTGCTCGGCGTCGTAGCGCTGATGGCGACGCATTTTTTTCAGCTGGTTTGCCAGGCGCAGCGCCAGCGACGGCAGGCTCTCCTGCGGATGGATATTGACCGCCAGCGGCAGCACGTTGAGCACGGGTCCGGTCGCGGTGAGCGCGGCGGAGCCCATGCGGCGCATAAAGATAAACCCGGCGGCGTAGTCCAGCCGTCCGGTCAGGCGGCCCAGCCACAGCGCCACCAGTGCAAGCGCCAGATCGGTGCGCTGTACCTGCCCTGCCGCCTGCGCAAGCTGGCTAAAGGCGCGACCGTCCATTGCAATTTTCAGGCGCAGGATATCGGTGGTGGTGGCGCGTCCCGGCAGCGGCGCGGAAGAGAGCGAGACCGGAGAAGGAAGTTGTTTGCGCTGCTCAGCCCAGAAGGCACCGTCGCGCTGATACGCTTCGCTGTCGCGATAGCGCTGATACTCGTCCACCACCTCAGCGAACGGGGTAAACGGGGAAGCGGGCGTCGGTTCTCCCTTCTTCCATGCGGCGTAAATCGCGGCGATCTGGCGGGTAATGGCCGGGAAGCTGAAGCCATCGACTACCAGATGGTGATAACGCTGATACCAGTACCAGTGTTGCTGCCCCACCTGGATCAGCTGATGAAACGCCAGCGGCTGACCGCTCTCCACGCGCAGGTTTTGATTGAGATCGGCTTCCATCAGCGCCACGGCGGCGTCGTGGGAGTCGACACGAACGATGGACGGCTCCGGCAGGATCATGGACTCATCCACCCACTGCCACACCTCACCGTTGTCTTCGGCAAAACGCGTGCGCAGGGTATCGGCCTGCATCATGCCTGCGGCAATGGCTTTTGCCAGCAGCGGCGAATCGATATCGCCTTTCAGCTCGGTGTAGTGCGCCACGCTCCAGGCGTTTGGCAGGGTGGAAAGCTGCTCCGCCATCCAGATACCCGGCTGAGCGGCAACAAGAGGCAGACGGTTCATGCGTTCTCCCCCGCAAAATGAGAGGGCTCGAGCGTTTGCCAGTGTTCGGCCAGCCACTGCTGGCACGCGTCCTGAGATTGCGCTTCGCACACCACGCGCCAGCCTGCAGGCAACTCGCACTGCTGCGGCCACAGGCTGTATTGCCCCCGATCGTTACGCAAAATGGCGAATTGTCCCTGCGGATTATCGAAAGGGTTGCTGAATTCCATACAGACTCCGTTAGTGAATGAGCGGCTGCCAGAGGGTCATCAGCCCCTGCGTCAGCCCACCGCGCCAGCAAAGCGCATCATGTCCGCCGTCAACCTGACGCCAGTAAACCTGCTGCGCGTGTAGTTCGGCGTAAATCACCTGATTGGCATTGAAAATCAGCGGCTCGTTGCGCCCGGCCTCAAGGACGATACGTAGCCCGCTCGCGGTTAGCTCACCTGCTCTGAGCTGTTCGATGAGGCGCCCGTCCTGCTGCCCACCGCGGTGCGGCCACCAGTACGAGCCGGACTGGCTCAGCACGCAGCCAAAACGCTGCGGCCAGTTGAGGCCAGCATAAAGCGAAGAGAGTCCGCCAAAGCTCTGGCCCGCCACCACGGTACGGTCGGCGCGGTCGCTAAATGGCGCGAGATTTTTTACAAGGGGGAGAAGTTCTTCCTGTACCGCCAGCCAGAAATCGGGGTTACAGGGCAATTCGCGGCTGCGATGTTCCATGTCGATCACATCGATTAATACGTAGACCGCAGAGGGCAGTTTGCGCTCGGTGGTGAGCGACGCCAGCGCAGACCAGACCGGCATGCTTTCGGCCCAGAATTGCCCGTCGAGCAGCACCGCCAGCGGGCGTTCCGGGTCGTCATCGCCGGTGCTAAAAATCCATACACGGCGACGGTTGTTCAGACGCGCGCTGTTCCACTCAATGCAGAGCGGCTGTTGATACGGCATATCGGGACGATCCCAGCCAGGTTGAACGGGTGCGTCCGGCATCTCCAGCGCCGAGACGGCATGACCGCGCCCGCCGCGCCAGCTCTGCGGATTCAGCGGGTCGGAAACCGCATGCGGCAGCAGTTTGCGCCAGCCTTCGCGCAGCGCCATGCGGTCCGGCTGCGCGCCTTCAAACACGGTATCGGCAAAATCGTTTTCATTCACAGAAGGGATAAAGCAGTAGCTGCCGCGCCATTCGGGGCTGAACTCGCCCTGCCACTGCCAGACGTCGGTATCCGGGATGCGTTCGAGGGACTGCGGGCGGGCATTTTGATGGTGATCGGTCACGCCGGTGATGTAGAGCCAGACGCGTTTGACGGGTGACGAATCTTGCGTTCCTTTCGGGTCACGCCACCAGAACGTGACGCAATATGCCCCCTTTTCAGGCTTCCATTCAGGGCCGTTTTTCGACCGCCACCACGCTTCACTTCCGGTTGTTAACGCCGTCACCCTTATAACCTCATGTTTAACAGTCTTTTTTGTTTCAGGACAAATTTTATTGATAATATTATTGATAACTATTTGCATTTGCAATAGCGTAGTGGCCGCGCTGTGGGAAGCGCTCATAAAACAACCATAAAAGCGGGACGTACAATGAATAAGAAGATTCACTCTCTGGCCTTGCTGGTCAATTTAGGGATTTATGGTGTCGCACTGCCCGCCATGGCAGACGACAACACCGCCTCTGCGCAGCACGAAGATACGATGGTGATCACCGCCGCCGAGCAAAATTTACAGGCGCCGGGCGTGTCAACCATCACCGCCGACGAGATCCGCAAAAATCCACCCGCGCGCGATGTGGCTGAAATCATCCGCACCATGCCGGGCGTTAACCTGACCGGAAACTCCACCAGCGGCCAGCGCGGGAATAATCGTCAGATTGATATCCGCGGCATGGGGCCGGAAAACACGCTGATCCTGATCGACGGCAAGCCGGTGACCAGTCGTAACTCCATCCGTCTGGGCTGGCGCGGCGAGCGCGATACCCGCGGCGATACCGGCTGGGTGCCGCCAGAGATGATCGAACGCATCGAAGTGATCCGTGGCCCGGCAGCCGCGCGCTACGGTAACGGTGCGGCAGGCGGTGTGGTAAACATCATCACCAAAAAATTCGACAACCAGTGGCACGGCTCCTGGAACACCTACCTGAACGCGCCAGAACACAAAGACGAAGGCTCCACCAAACGCACCAACTTCAGCCTGAGCGGCCCGCTGGGCGGTGACTTCAGCTTCCGCATGTTCGGTAACCTGGACAAAACACAGGCTGATGCATGGGATATCAACCAGGGTCACCAGTCTGACCGTACCGGCGCCTACGCCAACACCCTGCCAGCAGGCCGTGAAGGGGTGGAAAACAAAGACATCAACGGCGTGGTGCGCTGGGACTTTGCACCAATGCAGTCTCTGGAGTTTGAAGCGGGCTACAGCCGCCAGAACAACCTTTACGCGGGCGATACCCAGAACACCAATAACGACAACGCGCTGGTGAAGAAAAACTACGGTAAAGAGACCAACCGTATTTATCGTCAGAACTTCGCGGTCACCTGGAACGGCGGCTGGGATAACGGTATCACCACCAGCAACTGGGCGCAGTACGAACACACCCGCAACTCGCGTCTGGGCGAAGGGCTGGCGGGCGGGCTGGAAGGCCTGTTCAACAGCAATAAATTCACCGACACCGACCTGGCCGACGTGATGCTGCACAGCGAAATCAACCTGCCGATTGATTTCCTCGTCAACCAGAATCTGACCCTGGGGACCGAGTGGAACCAGCAGCGCATGAAGGACTCCACTTCCTTCACGCAAACCCAGCAGGGCGGTACGATCCCGGGCATGAGTAACGATCGTAGCCCGTACACCTCAGCGGAGATCTTCTCCCTGTTCGCTGAAAACAACATGGAGCTGACCGACAGTACCATGCTGACCCCTGCCCTGCGCTTCGACCACCACACCATCGTCGGCAACAACTGGAGCCCGTCCCTGAACCTGTCGCAAGGTCTGGGTGATGACTTCACGCTGAAGATGGGCATCGCGCGCGCCTACAAAGCGCCGAGCCTGTACCAGACCAACCCGAACTACCTGCTGTACAGCAAAGGCCAGGGTTGCTACGCAAGTGGTGACGGCGTGGGCTGCTACATGATGGGTAACGACGACCTGAAAGCGGAAACCAGCATCAACAAAGAGATTGGTCTGGAGTGGAAACGCGACGGCTGGCTGGCGGGCGTGACCTGGTTCCGCAACGACTACCGCAACAAGATTGAAGCGGGCTACGCACCGATTGGTCACACCTCTTCCGGTAAAGTGCAGACGGATATCTACCAGTGGGAAAACGTGCCGAAAGCGGTGGTCGAAGGGCTGGAAGGCTCACTGAACGTGCCGGTCAGCGACACGATCAACTGGACCAACAACATCACCTGGATGCTGCAAAGCAAGAACAAGGAGACCGGCGACCGTCTGTCGATCATTCCGGAGTACACGCTGAACTCAACCCTGAGCTGGCAGGTACATCAGGACGTGTCGCTCCAGTCGACCTTTACCTGGTACGGCAAGCAGCAGCCGAAGAAGTACAACTACAAAGGCCAGCCTGTGACCGGGTCTGAGAAAGATGAAGTCAGCCCGTACAGCATCGTTGGCCTGAGTGCGACCTGGGACATGACCAAAAACGTCAGCCTGACCGGCGGCGTGGACAATGTCTTCGACAAACGCCAGTGGCGCGCGGGTAATGCCCAGACAACCGGAAATGCCACCACCGGTGCGTATATGTACGGTGCGGGTGCGTATACGTATAATGAACCGGGTCGTACCTGGTACATGAGCGTGAATACGCGATTCTAGGTAAAAGCAAAACGGCAACCCCGTTGCCGTTTTTAGTGTTTGCTCCCTCTCCCTGTGGGAGAGGGCCGGGGTGAGGGCAACAGGCCGCACAATTCTGAAGGAAAAACATGCACACAACCCACAGCACGTTCATTCTCGCCGGCCAGACCGTCCACCGCATCACCTTCGACCCCACCACCTTCACCGATGCCGACTTCCTCTGGCTCCCCCACCACGCTGAGCTTTCAAACGCCGGACGCAAACGCAAAGCCGAGCATCTTGCCGGACGCATCGCCGCCGCGCATGCGCTCGGTGCGATAAATGAACGCGCGATTCCCGGCATCGGCCCCAGCGGCGAACCGCTCTGGCCGGAAGGTGTGTCGGGCAGCATTACCCACAGCGGCACGCAGGCGATGGCGGTTGTCGTACGCGACCGACATACGCTTATCGGCATCGACTGCGAAACAATCCTCTCCTGGAATGAAGCAGTTGCGATAAAAGAGGGCATCGTCAACGCGCAGGAAGATGCGAGCCTGTCGGGTACGGGCTACCCTTACGCGCTGGCATTGACGCTGGCGTTCAGTGCTAAAGAGAGCCTGTTTAAAGCGCTGTTTCCTGAAGTGAAAGAGTACATGGGATTTGATTGCGCGCAGGCTACTGCCCTGGATGAAAGAACCTTAACCCTGACGCTCGCACATCCGGCAGGTCGTTATCATCAGGGGGTCAGTTTTACGCTAGCCTGGCAACGTACTGACGATAACATCTGCACTATGATCGTGGAGCGGCAATAAAGCTTTGGTTTTTTCTCTCCCGGATTATTACACTTTTAATCTATTCAAACGCAATTTAATTATATAACCATCCCTATTAAACTGACTTCCCGCCACCACCACCCACAAAAACAATTCACCCAGCAATATAACCTTACGCCTGTCAGGTAAAGATGTTAAGGGGGGCAGCCCTCACCCTACCATATGTTATAGCTATTAAAATCCTCCTTAATTATTTGAATGTCGCTCGTATACAACGCGCTTACATAACAGAATTTCACTATAAAAACGCGCGTCAGATCAAAATTGCGACAATGAAAAATAGATAAAGATAAAATAAGCCATTTCCTTTTTTACTAATTTAGGAACATGATGTTTGCGCTGTTTTACTTTAACTCGATATAACTAAGGAAAGTATAATGCGTGAATTAAATCAAAATGAAATGAGCAGTGTCGCTGGCGGAATTGGCGCTGGTAACGGGAACGGTAATCATAGTGGCAATGGCAACGGCAACAGTGGTGGTAATGGCGGTACCTGTAACGGCGGCAATGGCGGTAATGGCGGTCGAGGAGCTAATGGCGGGAACGGCGGTAATGGCGGTAACTGCGGCGGTGGTAATAATGGCGGTCGCCGTTAATCACCTGTAATAGCGAATACGACGGCTCACGATAGATTGCCATTGTGGGCCATCGTAAAGGATGGCCTTATTTCATAAGGAGATGTAAATGCGAGAACTATTGAATTCTGAGATGCAGCTTATTTCCGGAGGATCACAATGTGACGGCGGAAATGGCGGCAACGGTGGCGCCGGTGGGAACGGAGGCCATGGAGGAAACGGTGGCACCTGTGGTTCAGGTAATGGCGGCAACGGCGGCAATGGCGGTCCCGGCGGAAAAGGGGGTAAAGGAGGCAAAGGAGGCCCCGGTGGACATGATGGACGCAACGGCAAGGATGGCTGAATCTTTGCGGGGTCAGCATTACTGACAGAACGCTAATGACCAGGACAACATGTGAACGTTCTGGAACAGGCGGAATAACCAGGCGTCATTCAGCTAAAAATTGTCGCCTGGAATCAGGCTAAAACTCACAGCCTCGCTTTACAAAAGGAATAGCGTGCGTGTATCGCCAACAAGCGGTTGAACACAAAAAAATGCGATGGCAGGGAAAAGCCTTATTGCTGCCTGGCGTTCCGATTTGGCTTGTTGCCGGATTATCTGCTTTTTTTATTATTGCTTTTATCGTTTTTATTTTGACGTTCAGCTACACGAGAAGGATCACCGTGATGGGCGAGATATCCACTTATCCCCGCTTATCAAATGTATATGCCAGTGTCCAGGGCGTTGTGGTTAAACAGTTTGTCACTGAAGGTCAACTGCTCAAAACAGGCGATGCCATCTACATGATAGATGTCAGTAAAAGCACGCGTAGCGGTGTTGTGAGTGATAATCAGCGAAGGGATGTCGATAACCAACTTACGCGTATTGCTCAAATCACGGATCTTCTCCAGGAGAATAAGAGAAACACCCTGGACATGCTAAAAAAACAAAAAGAGCAATATAGCGCAGCCCTCAAACGTTCCTCAGACATTATCGCACAAGCCCAGGAAGGCATTCGCGTCATGAAAACGAACATGGAAAACTATCGGCATTATCAAGCGCGTGGACTTATTACGCAGGATCAGCTGATAAACCAGATAGCCTTATACTACGAGCGACAAAATAATATGCTTAATTTGTCTGCTCAAAGCGATCAGAACGCGTTGCAGGTGACCACTCTCGAAAGTCAGATTCAAACTCAGGCTGCCGAATTCGATAATCAGATCCATCAGATGGAGCTTCAGCGCTACGAGCTGCAAAAAGAGCGTCTGAATATTGATGCCGGGGGCGCAATTATTATCCGGGCAATGGCTGAAGGGCGGGTAGACTCCCTGAGCGTTACGGTTGGTCAGATGATCAAACCTGGCGACAGCCTCCTGCAAATTATCCCTCTGACTATCGATCACTTTTCTCTTGTCGCCTGGGTGCCTAATGATGCCGTCCCCTATCTTTCTCCTGGCGACCGGGTCAACATCCGCTATGAGGCGTTTCCTGCACAAAAATTTGGCATGTTTGGCGGCACCATTTCGGTTATCTCACGCTCCCCTGCCTCTCCTCAGGAGATGCAAACCTACCAGGGAGCACTTAAAGCGACCTCACCCGGGGCTGCCCCCTACTACAAAATTATTATCAGGCCTGACAGACAAAATATTGCATATGCGGGCAAACGTCTGAGTTTAGGCAACGGTATGCAGGCTCAAAGCACCTTATTTCTCGAAAAAAGGAAGATCTACCAGTGGATGCTTTCCCCCTTCTACGATATGAAAAATAGCGCAGGGGGTCCGGTAAATGAATAAACGTTCTCTTAAAACGCTCATCGAACAGCTTGATCTCCAGCTGCGCTCCCGGGTTCCGCTGGTCCACCAGACGGAATCGTCAGAGTGCGGCCTGGCCTGCCTCGCGATGATCTGTAGCCACTATGGCAAACAGAGCAACCTCATCGCCTTGCGTCAACAATTTAACTTGTCGGCACGCGGCACCACGCTGGCTGGCATGACGCAAATCGCTGAACAACTTGGGCTAGGAACACGCTGTTTATCCCTTGATCTAAATGAACTCAGCGCGCTTAAGCCCCCTTGTATCCTGCACTGGGATTTTAACCATTTTGTCGTTCTCGTCAGCGTGAAGCAGAATCGAGTGATTCTCCACGACCCCGCCCGGGGCCGAAGAAAAGTGAGTCTTGAGGAGATGTCGCAATACTTCACCGGCATAGCCCTCGAGTTATGGCCCGAAAGTACGTTTGCCGCACAGCCAACAAGCCACCAGTTCAGCCTCAGGTCACTGGCCGCAAAGGTGCACGGCCTTAAGGGAATGTTAGGCAAAATCTTTTTCTATTCGCTCATTATTGAAACCATCAACCTGCTTATACCGATAGGCACTCAACTCGCGCTGGATCATGCTATTCCCGCCGCAGATATGGGCTTGTTAACGGTGATTTGTATCGGCCTGTTTCTCTTTACTTTACTGCGCGTGGCGTTGAGCGCCCTGCGTTCATGGTCCTCACTGATGTTGACGACGCTTATCAATGTGCAGTGGCAGTCCGGGCTTTTTACCCATCTCGTACGCCTACCGCTGAGCTATTTTGAACGGCGCAAGCTGGGCGATATTCAGTCGCGTTTTGGGTCACTGAACACGCTTCGGGAAACTTTTACCAGCAGCATCGTTGGGGCACTTATCGATGGAACCATGATGATAGGTGTCATCGTGATGATGATACTGTATGGCAGCTGGCTGACTGGCGTGGTTATCGGCTTTACTGCGCTGTATGTTCTGACCAGACTCCTGACCTACAGTACCTATCGCGAATTATCGGAAGAAACCCTCATCAGAGATGCCCGCACCCGCTCTTATTTCATGGAAACGTTATACGGTATCGCAACCGTCAAAATGCAGGGTTTGAGTGAACGACGCGGCACTCACTGGCTAAATCTGGAAATTGATACGATCAATACAGAGATAAAAATCACCAAAATGGATCTGCTTTTTGGTGGCGTAAACGCTTTTATTATCGCCTGCGAACAAATAACAATGCTATGGCTGGGTTCAAGACTCATCATAGAAAACGCGATGACGATTGGGATGTTCATCGCTTTTGGCGTGTTCAGGGAACAATTCGCCGATAGAATCTGGTCACTTACCAATTTTCTGATGAAGTTGCGCATGATGCATCTGCATAACGAACGTGTCTCCGATATTGCGCTTAACGTAAGAGAAATGAAAAAGCCTGACAGGGAAATCATAAATACCATGCAACCTGTTACGCTGGAAACCCGCGCGCTGAGCTATCGCTATGACGACCATTCCGCCGATGTGTTTCGCGATCTTTCATTTCAGGTTTCAGCTGGCGAAAGCGTGGCGATTACAGGACCGTCAGGGGCGGGGAAAACCACGCTTATGAGAGTACTTTGCGGGTTATTTGAACCCCGTTCGGGCTTAGTCACCATCGACGGGAATGACATTCAACAGCTGGGTTTAAACAACTACCGTAAAATCATCGGCTGCGTTATGCAGGATGATAAGTTGTTCTCTGGATCAATCAGGGAAAATATTTGTGGATTCGATGACAAAGCCGATAAGGACTGGATGGAAGTCTGTGCCCGCGCCAGTTATATCCATGACGTGATTGTTAAAATGCCTATGGGGTACGAGACCTTAATTGGCGAACTCGGTGAAGGATTATCGGGTGGACAAAAGCAACGACTCTTTATTGCGCGCGCGCTATATCGTAAACCCGGAATTTTATTTATGGATGAAGCGACCAGCGCGCTGGACGAGGAGAGTGAGGGCTATGTCAATGCAGCCATCAAAAAGTTAAACATCACGCGAATTATCATCGCTCACAGGCAATCAACTATCGCATCCGCTGAACGCGTGATTCGACTAACGCCACTGACAGAACAGCATGGATCCAGCTCGACATGAAAGATTACCTGATAAAAAGACTAAAACGCGTCAGTAAGCAGGTAATTATTGCTACCCTCACTTTGTTCAGCGGTCTCTTTTTTGTTCATGCGAACGAAAAGCCATATGAGGATTACATGGATCCTTATCACTGGATGGAAACTCACCCTCAACAGACCGCGCGCTGGTTAAATCAACGTTCAAACCAGACGGTTAACATGCTCCACGCCCTTCCCTGGCGAAACGTGCTGGCGAAAAGGTTGAGCGAGTTAGTGAATACGGCCCCCACTATTTCAGACATTTATGATGCGGGAGACAATCGTTTTTATCTCCGCTCATCGGCCGAACACCCCTACCTGCGGCTGTTTGTAAAAGAAACAGGGAAGCCTGAGCGGGTGCTCATCGATCCGCCTGTGGGTTATGGGATTAACTTTTTCATTCCTTCACATGATGGTCGCTTCGTGGCCGTTGGGCGCTCACGAAATGGAACGGAAAGCACGGAAATCATGGTGATCAGAGTGGCTGATAACGTGGTATTAGACACTCGCATCCCAGCCGTTCGCTACCCCAATGTTGTCTGGGCCGCAGATAATCAGTCCTTTTATTACAGTCTGAACACCACAACTCAGGATTCAGGACGGCAGACCTGCGGCAAGGTCTACCTCCATCATATAGAAAGCAATAGCGATGTTATGACGTTTGACTGGCACACCCTTCCACAACTCGCACAGCAATCCTGCGAAAACGTTAATCTTTACGCCTCACCTGATTCTGACTACCTGATTGTTAACGTGTCAAAATCCATCAGCGGCTATGGCAGCTCTCTTTTTTCCGCTAAAAAAGACGCAGATGGCAACGGCACGCTCAACTGGACCAGGATTGTTGCTCCCGAAGAAAATGTCTCTGCCTTTATTTATTCTGGAAGATGGATTTATCTGGCGAGTTATAACGCCTCATCCGGCTATGATATTTCACGAATCGATCTGGCCGCCGCCACATCCGCCAGAGCACCCGTGATGAACTGGTCAAATGGGGAGCTAACGCAGCTAAGCATCAGCCGGGATTCACTTTATGTGGCTTACCATGACGCCGGCAGCAGTAAATTCATGCGTATTCCGTTTGCTGATATCAGTAAACCCCAGACAATTCCGGTGCCTTCAGATGAAGACGTAAGTGCGATATTTGCCAGCAGTGACAGTAAAGATATTCTCTTCACCCGCCAGGGCTGGCTGAAGCCCCCCGTGATTTATCATTATCAATCTGGGGAGAACATTATCCGCAACACTGCATTAATACCGCCGATAAGCCAGCCGCTGACAGACTATGTGACGGAAGAAAAATGGGTGACCACAGCAGAGAATGTTCGCGTCCCGCTTACGCTCATTTATCGTAAAGGGATTGCACGAGCGGGTACGTCTCCCACCTGGCTGACGGCTTATGGCGCGTATGGCGTAAGTACGTTTCCGTCATTCGATCTGTCGCGACTGCTCTGGCTTGAACAAGGCGGCATTCTCGCTATCGCGCATGTTCGCGGAGGCGGCGAACTGGGACCCGCATGGCACGAGGAAGGAAGAGCGGATAAGAAAGAAAATTCCATTACCGATTTTATTCGTTGCGCTGAATATCTTATCGACAATCGCTACACCTCACCGTCAAAACTGGCGATCGGTGGCGAGAGCGCAGGGGGAATTATCGTGGGTATGGCGATGGCCCAGCGCCCGGAACTGTTTGCCGCTGTGGCCATCGACGCAGGGATGCTGAATACCAGCCGACTGGATAAAATTCCGATAGGCGTGATGAACTATGAAGAATTGGGATCGCCGCTGACGCCTTCTGGCAGGCTCAGCTTAATGAAAATAGATGCGTACCGGCATCTGGTACCTCAAAAACAGTATCCTCCCGTCCTGTTAACCGTAGGCCTGCATGACCAGCGCGTTTCCCCATGGCAAACAGCAAAATTCGCCGCCCGTTTAGAGGCGATAAGCACGCCGCGAAATGTGCTGGTGTTGGCTTACCGTCAGGGAGGACACAGTGCGGCAACCTATGCCGAGGCTGATTCAAAATTAGTCGACACGGTAAGCTTCTTTACCTGGAAAACCGGTCTTCACGTTCAGGATAGATGAAAGCGGCACCCTGCTACGGGTGCCCTGTCGTTCATGCACGTAATGGGTCAAACATCCGGGAACATCACGCTATTCCCCGGCGCTTCCCTGTGCAGATGGATAAAGTTCAGGTGCCGTTCATACTGATCCAGAATGTCCGTAATCACCTGCTCCTTGCTGTAATCCATCAAATCATTCCCCTGGCTACCTTCAAGCAGGAAGGTCTCAAGCCGGTAGTAGGTCGATTTCCCGCTGCGCGCCCGGTAGGTAAACCCGGGTACCGAATACTGCTGCGGCCAGATCTGGTAGACAAAGTTCTGCTCGTCGCCCATGTGCACCAGCAGATCCAGATGCCCCAGGGTCTCGCCCTCCTCCGGCGGCAGGTTTTTCAGTTCCACGTAGGCCCCGCGCAGCTTCAGCTCCTGCGCCACCTCTTCCATCGCCGGGAAGCAGACCGTCTCCATCATCTGTTTGGTGTAGCGCGTGCCCGGGTAGTTCATCAGGCGCGAGAGGCGTTTCTTCCAGCTCAGCCTGTCCTGTGCGCCCATCGGACGCGGCGCGGTGTCGCGGCTGGCGCTGACGCGGCGGTAGTCTTCCACCTTGAGCGATTTATACAGCCCGGCCATCACAAAGAAGATGACGAAGCTGAACGGCAGTCCCATGATCACCGTGGTGTTCTGCAACGCCGAAATACCGTTGGTCATCAGCATCCCGAGCGTCAGCAGGCCGATGGCAACGGACCAGAAAATGCGCAGCCAGTTTGGCGCGTCGCTGTTGATATCCTTCAGCTTCGAGGTGAAGTTCCCCAGCACCAGCGCGCCGGAATCCGCCGAGGTGACGTAGAACAGCAGGCCGGTGATGGTCGCCACGGAGGCGCTAAAGGTAAACGCCGGGTACTGCGCCAGCAGGCTGTAGAAGCCGCGCTCCGGGTGCGCTATCGCTTCCTGCGCGAAGCTCGCGTTGCCGTGGATGATCTCGTGCAGCGCGCTGTTGCCGAAGATTGACAGCCACAGCAGGGTAAAGGTGAACGGGATAATCAGCGTGCCCATCACAAACTGACGGATGGTGCGGCCACGTGAAATACGCGCCAGGAACAGGCCGACAAACGGCGACCACGCGACCCACCATGCCCAGAAGAACAGCGTCCAGTTGTTCATCCACTCCACCGGACGGTCAAAGGCGAAGCTGTTCAGCGTCATGCCCATAAAGCGGTTTACGTAGTCGCCCACGTTCAACACTAAGGCATTAAGCAGGAACGAGGTGTCGCCCATAAACAGCACGAACAGGATCAACCCCAGCGCCAGCGCCACGTTCAGTTCAGAGAGCACGCGGATGCCTTTATCCACGCCGGAAGTGACCGAAATGGTGGCGATAATGACCGAGAGCGCAATCAGCGCCGCTTTGGCCGCCATCGAATCCGGGATATCAAACAGCACGCTCAGCCCGTAATTAAGCTGCACCACGCCAATCCCGAGCGTCGTCGCGATCCCGAAGATGGTGCCGATCACTGCCGCAATATCGACCGTGTGGCCAATCGGGCCGTTAATCTTTTTACCGAAAATCGGATACAGGGCGGAGCGGATGGTGAGGGGCAAATTATAACGATAGCTAAAGTATCCGAGCGCCATACCCATCAGGGCATACATCGACCAGCCGGTCAGGCCGTAGTGGAACAGCGTCCAGACCATCGCCTGGCGCGCGGCCTCCATCGTCTGCCCTGCCCCTTCCGGGGGCTGCATATACTGCGTGACCGGTTCCGCCACGGAGAAAAACATCAGGTCGATACCGATGCCTGCGGCAAACAGCATCGCGGCCCAGCTCAGCAGGCTGAACTCGGGCTTAGACTGCTCTGGCCCGAGCTTCACCGAACCAAAGCGCGAGCAGGCAATGCAGACGACGAAGACGATATAGAGCGTCGCCGCCAGCAGATAGTACCAGCCGAAGGTCTTCGACACCCAGTTCAGGGTGCGCCCAATCCACTCGGCAGAAAAATCACGAAAGAAGATGGTCGTCAGGGAAAACAACAAAATCAGCCCGGCGGAAGTGTAAAAAACAACCGGATTGATTTTGTCTTTTTCTCTGTCTTGTGAAAGGTCTGTCATCCAGTATCCCCACTGTTTTTGTAACTATTAAAATCCAAATCCGCAACAATTAAGACACATTTTATATTGAACGTCCAATCAAAAACCGCTTTAATGTATTACTAACGCTGATGAATGGAGTGGCAAAAATGCCCAAAGTGGGGATGCAGCCGATCCGGCGCAGGCAGCTTATCGACGCCACGCTGGAAGCAATAAATGAAGTGGGAATGCACGACGCGACGATCGCGCAGATCGCCCGCCGGGCGGGCGTTTCCACGGGGATCATCAGTCACTACTTCAAAGACAAAAACGGTCTGCTGGAAGCGACCATGCGCGACATCACCGGCCAGCTGCGCGACGCGGTATTGAGCCGCTTACGCGCCTTACCGAACGCCAGCGCAGAGCAGCGCCTGCAGGCGATTGTCGGCGGCAATTTTGATGAAACCCAGACCAGCGGCGCGGCAATGAAGGCCTGGCTGGCCTTCTGGGCGAGCAGCATGCACCAGCCGATGCTCTACCGCCTGCAGCAGGTGAGCAGCCGCCGTCTGCTGTCGAACCTGGTGTACGAGTTCCGCCGCGAACTGCCGCGCGAACAGGCGCAAGAGGCGGGTTACGGGCTGGCGGCGCTGATTGACGGGCTATGGCTGCGCGCCGCGCTGAGCGGAAAGCCGCTGGATAAAACCCTGGCCCAGTCGCTCACCAGCCATTTTATCAGCCAGCATTTACCGACCGAATAACCGAGGAGAATTTATGTCCCGAATGGCAGAACAGCAGCTTTATATCAATGGTGGTTATACCTCCGCCACCAGCGGTCGCACCTTCGAGACCATCAACCCGGCCAACGGTGAGGTTCTGGCGACCGTACAGGCCGCCGGGCGCGAAGACGTCGACCGCGCCGTGGAAAGCGCACAGCGCGGGCAGAAGATCTGGGCGGCGATGACCGCCATGGAGCGCTCGCGCATTCTGCGTCGCGCCGTCGATATCCTGCGCGAGCGTAACGACGAACTGGCGAAGCTGGAAACCCTCGACACCGGTAAAGCATATTCCGAAACCTCCACCGTCGACATCGTCACCGGTGCGGACGTGCTGGAGTACTACGCGGGGCTGATCCCGGCACTGGAAGGCAGCCAGATCCCGCTGCGCGAGACCTCGTTCGTCTACACCCGCCGCGAACCGCTGGGCGTGGTGGCGGGTATCGGGGCGTGGAACTACCCGATCCAGATCGCCCTGTGGAAATCTGCCCCGGCGCTGGCGGCAGGCAACGCGATGATCTTCAAGCCGAGCGAAGTCACCCCGCTCACCGCCCTGAAGCTTGCGGAAATCTACACCGAAGCGGGCGTTCCGGACGGCGTGTTTAACGTCCTGCCGGGCGTGGGCGCCGAGACCGGCCAGTTCCTGACCGAGCATCCGGGCATCGCCAAAGTCTCCTTCACCGGCGGCGTCGCCAGCGGCAAAAAGGTGATGGCCAACTCGGCGGCCTCGTCCCTGAAAGAGGTGACGATGGAGCTGGGCGGCAAATCTCCGCTGATCGTTTTCGACGACGCGGATCTCGATCTCGCGGCAGACATCGCCATGATGGCCAACTTCTTCAGCTCCGGCCAGGTCTGCACCAACGGCACCCGCGTGTTCGTACCCGCGAAGTTTAAGGTCGCGTTTGAGGAGAAAATCGTTGAGCGCGTGGGCCGCATCCGCGCGGGCGATCTGTTCGATGCAAGCACCAACTTTGGCCCGATGGTCAGCTTCCCGCACCGCGACAGCGTGATGCGCTACATCGCCAAAGGCAAAGAAGAAGGCGCGCGCGTGCTCTGCGGCGGCGACGTGCTGAAGGGCGAAGGCTTCGATAATGGCGCGTGGGTCGCCCCGACCGTGTTCACCGACTGTACCGACGAGATGACCATCGTGCGCGAAGAGATCTTCGGCCCGGTGATGTCCATCCTCACCTATGAAAACGAGGAAGAAGCCATTCGCCGCGCCAACGACACCGACTACGGTCTGGCGGCGGGCATCGTGACTGCCGATCTGAACCGCGCGCACGGCGCCATTCATCAGCTCGAAGCGGGCATCTGCTGGATCAACACCTGGGGTGAATCCGCCGCAGAGATGCCGGTTGGCGGCTACAAACACTCCGGCATTGGCCGCGAGAACGGCGTCATGACGCTACAGAGCTACACCCAGGTGAAGTCCATCCAGGTTGAGATGGGTAAATTCCAGTCCATATTTTAACCGGGAGGTTTATTTGCAATTTGACTACATCATTATCGGGGCCGGATCTGCCGGCAACGTACTGGCAACGCGACTGACTGAAGATCCGAACACTACCGTCCTGCTGCTTGAGGCGGGCGGTCCGGATTACCGCTTTGACTTCCGCACCCAGATGCCTGCCGCGCTGGCGTTCCCCCTGCAGGGCAAGCGCTATAACTGGGCGTATGAAACCGAGCCAGAACCGTATATGAACAACCGCCGCATGGAGTGCGGACGCGGTAAAGGGCTGGGCGGCTCGTCGCTGATCAACGGCATGTGCTACATCCGCGGTAACGCGATGGATCTGGACCACTGGGCCAAAGAGCCGGGTCTGGAGCACTGGAGCTATCTCAACTGCCTGCCTTACTACCGCAAGGCAGAGACGCGCGACGTGGGGCCGAACGACTACCACGGCGGCGACGGTCCGGTGAGCGTCACCACCTCGAAACCGGGCGTGAACCCGCTGTTTGAAGCGATGGTGGAAGCGGGCGTGCAGGCGGGCTATCCGCGCACTGAGGATCTCAACGGCTACCAGCAGGAAGGCTTCGGACCGATGGACCGCACGGTCACGCCGCAGGGCCGACGCGCCAGCACCGCGCGCGGCTATCTGGACCAGGCGAAACAGCGCCCGAACCTGACCATCCGCACCCACGCCATGACCGATCGCATTATTTTTGACGGCAAGCGCGCGGTGGGCGTCGAGTGGCTGGAAGGCGAAAGCACCATTCCGTCCAGAGCGACGGCGAAGAAAGAAGTGCTGCTGAGCGCCGGGGCCATTGCCTCCCCGCAGATCCTCCAGCGCTCCGGCGTGGGCAGCGCGGAGCTGCTGAAGCAGTTCGATATCCCGCTGGTGCACGACCTGCCCGGCGTGGGCGAAAATCTGCAGGATCACCTGGAGATGTATCTTCAGTACGAGTGCAAAGAGCCGGTCTCTCTCTACCCTGCTCTGCAGTGGTGGAACCAGCCGAAGATTGGCGCCGAGTGGCTGTTTGGCGGCACCGGCGTGGGCGCGAGCAACCACTTCGAAGCGGGCGGGTTTATCCGCAGCCGCGAAGCGTTCGAATGGCCGAACATTCAGTACCACTTCCTGCCGGTGGCGATTAACTACAACGGTTCGAACGCGGTAAAAGAGCACGGCTTCCAGTGCCACGTCGGATCCATGCGATCCCCGAGCCGTGGCCACGTGCACATTAAGTCGCGCGATCCGCACCAGCATCCGGCAATCCTGTTTAACTACATGTCCCACGAGCAGGACTGGCAGGAGTTCCGCGACGCGATCCGCATCACCCGCGAGATCATGCACCAGCCCGCTCTGGACAAGTACCGCGGTCGCGAAATCAGCCCGGGCATTGACTGCCAGACCGACGAACAGCTGGACGAGTTCGTGCGTAACCACGCCGAAACCGCCTTCCACCCGTGCGGCACCTGCAAGATGGGCTATGACGAGATGGCGGTGGTTGACGGCGAGGGTCGCGTTCACGGACTGGAAGGGCTGCGCGTGGTGGATGCGTCGATCATGCCGCAGATTATTACCGGCAACCTGAACGCGACCACTATTATGATTGGCGAAAAAATTGCCGACGCGATCCGCGGGCGCGAGCCGCTGGCGAAGAGCACGGCGGCGTATTATGTGGCGGATGGGGCTCCGGTTCGCCGCTGAGTACGTTTTTCCCCTCACCCCAGCCCTCTCCCCAAAGGGGAGAGGGGACGATTACACCCTCTCCCCTTTGGGGAGAGGGTTAGGGTGAGGGGTAAGCCTTTTACTGCCGAAACGCCTCTAACCGCTTAATCTGCCGCCCTTCCCCGTCAAAATTCTCCGCCGCCAGCCAGGCGCGCAGTTCGGCATCGCGCTGCGGCCATTCGCCGTCAATAATAGAAAGCATATCGCTGTCGCGGTTGCGCCCTTTGCGCACCAGCTTCTGGCGCAGGCGTCCTTCCCAGATAAATCCCAGCCGCTCCGCCGCGTTGCGTGACGCAATGTTCATGGAATCGCACTTCCACTCGAGGCGCCGGTAGCCGTGCTCAAACGCATTTTTCAGCAGCAGCCACACCGTTTCGGTGCCAATCCGGGTCCCTTTCATCTTGCGCGACCAGGTCACGTGCCCGATCTCCACCGATCCCAGCAGACGCTCGTTAGCCATATAGCTCACCAGCCCTACCGCACGTTCGGTGCGTAAATCAATCACGGCATACGGCACCAGCTCATCGTCCATCACCTTCGCCATGATCCAGTGCGCAGTGGCTTCCACGCTCGTTGGCTGCGTGCTGGCAAGCCACGTCCAGTCGCTGTCGTCGCCCAGCGCATAGGCTTCAAACAGATCCGCCGAATGGCGTTCGGCATCCAGCGGCTCCAGACGGCAATACTGGCCGAACAGCGGCGTGCGGGTTAACACGCGCCCGCCCGCCCAGCCCGGCACGATATCGTTGACGGTTTGACCATGTTGATTGATTTCGGGCATGGTGGTGACTCCCTGAAAGGTAAGGAGTTTGTTATAGCAGGTTAAAAAGCGGGCGAGAAGAGAAAGATAAGCAGGGAGATGCCGGGTAAGCCGTAGCCGCCACCCGGCAAAAAAATCACTTCAGCAGCTTCACCGTGGCATCAATGTCGATCTCATCTTCGGTGAAGATCAGCGTCGTGTTCTGGAAGGTGGTGATCGCCAGCTTCTTCACCGTGCGCATTTCGCCCGGTTTTTTCTCTGATTTCGGCTTGATGCTGTTCATCAGCAGCCCCACAGACAGCACCGCGTTCTCTTTGTCGATTTTGGTATCAACCGGTTCTTCTTCGTTAAACACCACGAAGGATTTGATGGAGGTGAGCTTCACGCGCTCGCCAGCAATAAAAAGATGTTTGCTTTCCGGGATCACCTTCACCGCATAAGCGGAAAGGCCTTTGTTGTTGGTGGTTGGCTCAAAGGTCACCGCGGCATCTTTCTTAATCAGCTCGGGGTTCGCGACCTTAATCACATGAAAATAGCGGTTGTCGCCGTTTTCATCTTTGATAAATCCAAAGCCTTTATCTTTAAACCACGTTGTGATTGTACCGTTCATCGCTGTTACCGCCTGTCAGATCGTAATGACTAAAGTTTTGCAGCGCGCAGTGTAATCCACAATGACTGAGGAGACAAAAAAAAGCCCCTGCACGGGTGCAGGGGAAAACTCATGTCAGAGCTTATTAGAATTTAATTGAACACCATCCCACCATCAATTAAGAGCGACTGGCCGGTCATGTAGTCGGAATCCGGTCCTGCCAGGTATGAGACACAAGCGGCCACATCTTCCGGTTCGGACAGGCGGCCAAGCGTAATGCGTTTGGCAAAGGTTTCCGTCCCGTAGCCGAGCGGTTTACCTGCCGCCTCGGAGACCTGACGATCTATTTCCGCCCACATTGGCGTTTTGACGATGCCCGGGCAGTAGGCGTTAACGGTGATCCCCAGCGGCGCGAGATCCCGTGCAGCTGTCTGGGTTAAGCCGCGAACCGCGAACTTGCTGGAACTGTAGACGGCCAGTTCCGGGTTGCCGGTGTGGCCCGCCTGGGAGCAGGCGTTGATGATCTTGCCGCCGTGCCCTTCTTTGCGGAAGGCGTCAATCGCGGCCTGGATCCCCCAGATCACCCCTTTCACGTTGATGTTGTAAACCTTGTCGACAATGTCCGGCGTGATGGATTCGATTGGGGTAGACGGCGCAATCCCGGCATTATTCACAATCACGTGGAAACCGCCCAGCGCGGTGCGCGCTTTCTCCACCGCCGCAAACACCTGTTCACGGTCAGAGACATCGACTTTCACGGCAATGGCGTTACCGCCGTTACGGATGATTTCATCGGCGACGGCTCTTGCCGTCTCAACGTTATAGTCGGCGATGGCCACGGCAAAGCCATCTTTCACCAGGCGAAGCGCAATCGCTTTACCAATCCCCTGTCCTGAGCCTGTTACGAGAGCAACTTTTTGCATTTCTCTGTCCTTATATTGAGTCACAAAATCTGGCTGAGATGGAGCTGGCCCATCAGCAGCGGGTTATCGCTGTAGTCGACGGGAATGGCCACCACGGCAGGGCCATCCACATCCATCGCCGCACGCAGCGTCGGCTCCAGCGCCTCGGCGCTCTCCACGGCAAAGCCTTTCGCACCGAAGGCGTCGGCATAGACTTTGAAATCGACCGGGCCGAACTCCACGCCGGAAAGACGTTGGTATTTTTTCTCTTCCTGAATCGCCACCATGTTGTAGCCGTTATCCACCCAGATGATATGCAGCACGTTGGCGTTGAGGCGCACCGCGGTTTCCAGCTCCATGCTGGATTGCAGGAAGCCGCCGTCACCGGAGACAGAAACCACCTTGCGACCCGGGTTCACCAGCCACGCACCAATCGCCCACGGCAGGGCGACGCCCATGGTCTGTTGACCGTTAGAGATCATCACCTGACGCGCCCGGAAGCTGTAGAGATAGCGAGCGATCCAGATGTGGAAGCTGCCCATATCGACGGTAAGCGTCACGTCGTTATTCACGATGTCCTGCATGGCGCGCACGATGCGCAGCGGGTGCAGGGCAAACTGGTTGAGCGAGGCGCCGCGGCGATCGAGCAGATCCCGCTGATGCTGGCGATCGACCAGAATTTCGGAGGCCCGCTGGCTCAGCTCCAGCTTATGATCGATCCGGTTAGCGAGCAGGCTCAGCGTTTCGGCGATATCCCCCACCAGCTCCAGATCCGGCACGTAGTTACGTTCTTCATAGGCGGGCAGCACATCAATGTGCACCAGCGTCGCGTCGCCGCTGTTCCACATGGACGGCTCGTACTCCACCGGGCTGTAGCCGATGCAGATAATCAGGTCCGCCAGATGCAACAGCCGGTCGCCCGCCTGGTTATTGAACAGACCGACGCGTCCGGCGAAACGGGTGAAGTGCTCCTGATTCACCGCCCCGGCGGCCTGATAGGTGCTGGTAACCGGAATGCGGCTTTTCTCCAGCAGCTTGCGCAGCGCGGCACTGTTCGCGGGCTGGCTGGCCATCAGGCCGAGTAAGATGACCGGGTTTTTGGCGTTTTCGATAAGCTTCGCCACGTCGTTAATCGCTGACTCCGGTGCCGGGCCCATCAGCGCCGGACCGCTGGCAGGTAAAATCGCGCCCGTCGCGGGCTGGTCGACAATATCCTGCGGCAGGCTGACGAACGCGCCCCCCGGCCTGCCGTGCTCGGCGGCGCGAAACGCGTTCGATACCACCTCGGCAATCGCATCCGGCGAACTGACCTCCACGGCGTATTTGGTGACAGGGCTAAACATGGCGACGGTGTCCATGCTCTGGTGCACCATCTTCGCTTTATCCGCCCGCTTCACCGCCCCGCCCAGCGCCACCACCGGGTCGCCTTCGCTGTTGGCGGTGGCGATGCCGGTGATCAGGTTGGAACAGCCCGGCCCGGAGGTGACCAGCGCCACCCCGGCCTTGCCGGTCAGCCGCCCTACCGCCGCCGCCATAAACGCCGCGTTGGCCTCGTGACGCACCGGGATGATCTCGATGGAGGAGTCCAGCAGGGAGTCGAAAACCTTGTCGATTTTTGCGCCCGGTATGCCAAACACCTGCTTCACGCCCTGCGCTTCCAGCTGGCCGACAACCATATCGGCGCCGTGCGCCCACTGACGTGACTGTTTCTCACTGTTCACGGTAGTTCTCCTGTTAGTTTTCGACGGAACGGATCGCTGCATCAAGATTGCTGGGGTGAAGGTTTGCCTGTAAAAACGCGCTGTCGGCGGGCAGGTCAATCATCAGCTTATGAATTTCACCGAAGGTGAGCACGCCGCTCTCCAGCTGGTAGTCGAGCAGATGGCCCCCACCCTGACGGTCGTCGGTGATGAAATGCTCGTGATATCCGGCCACGTTAATGCCCTGCATATGCTGCGGCGTGCGGAACCCAACCAGCACCCCTTCGCGCTGGTTAAAGCGGAACACCGGCTGGTCGTCCAGCACATCGGTCATCGCGCGATACGGCGGCTTCTGGCGCGGTACGGTGCGGGTGTGGGCGTGGCGAAAGTTGCCGTCGATGCGCAGCGCGCAGAACAGGTTATCGGAGGGGATCTGCTGGTCGATCGCGTCGTGGATCTGCTGACGGCTGACCGGCGCATTGAAGGTGATACGATACTGCGGCTGGAACCAGGTCATCACCGCGAACGGCGTTTTCTGCTCTGGCTTCGCGGCCCGGGCGCTGCCGTCGGCACGCAACTGGTACACCTGGCTGCTGAAGGCAATCATTTCACCGTCCAGCTCGTTGAAGGTGCCCAACCCAAAATCACCGTGTGCCAGCAGATCGGCGATGGTGGTCTCACCTTCGTACACGCCGCTTAGCAGGGCGCTCATTAGCGATGTCTGATAGATCACGCTGTCAGGATGCTGAGCGGAGAACCCGCGCAGGGTCTCGCACAAACTGGCCTCACAGTCGCAGGCAGATGAATGCATCATCACGCTCGTCCTCTTCAACTTTATTTAGAAAGGTTAAATAAATGTTGACCCGATTCAGCAGAGAGTTCCAATATAGAAACCATGCTGGTTTGAGACGTTTTAGATATGGAACTTCGTTATCTGCGGTATTTTGTCGCGGTTGCTCGCGAGCGACACTTCACCAGGGCGGCCGAAGCGCTGGGTATTTCACAGCCTCCTCTGAGTCAGCAGATCAAACGGCTCGAAGAGGAAGTGGGCACGCCGTTGTTCAGACGCCTGACGCGGGGCGTGGAGCTAACCGAAGCGGGAGAAGCCTTCTATGAGGATGCCTGCAAGATTCTGGCGCTGAGCGATGCCGCGCTGGAAAAAGCCCGTGGCATCGCACGCGGGCTGAACGGCAATCTGTCGATTGGCATCACCAGCTCCGACGCTTTTCATCCCAAAATTTTCGCGCTGATTCGCCAGTTTCAGGTGCAGAACATGGCGGTGCAGGTTCACCAGGTGGAAGCCAATATGTCTTCGCTGACGACGATGCTGGCGGAGGGTGAACTGGATATCGCTTTCGTGCGCCTGCCGTGTGAGAGTAGCAAAGCATTCGAGTTAAAAGTCCTCGACCGGGAGCCGATGGTGGTGGCGTTACATCGCGATCATCCGCTGGCGACGTGCGATACGCTGGCGTTAGAGCAGCTTCGGGATACGCCAGTGGTGTTGTTCCCGCAGGAGGTCGCGCCTGGGCTGTACGAACGGGTTCACGGCTGCTGCGAGCGGGCCGGGATTGACGTGCAGCACGCGCTGCAGTCGTCGCAGCTTTCCTCCTCCCTCAGCATGGTTTCCGCTGGCGGCGGGTTCGCGCTGGTGCCGAAATCGATGGCGGCCATTTCTCCCCCGAATGTGACCTATCATGCGCTGAGCTCACCGGAGCTCTATACCGATATCGCGCTGTGCTGGCGGCGGTTTGAACGCTCGCGAACGGTTAAGCGGTTTTTGATGATGATGAGCGAGGGGTGACGGCAGTATAGGTTTTTTGGTTTTTTATAGGCCGGGTAAGGCGTAGCCGCCACCCGGCAACATAGTCTCCGTCGTTAAATCCAGACATCGTTCTCTGCGGTGCGCTCCCCGCCTTCGTGTCCGGTATTCAGGACCCCACAAGGTTCTATCATCATCATTTTTACCGTCGTTTCAGCCGACGTTTTATGTTCAACGCCTTTCGGCACAACGTACATTTCCCCCGGATTGACGAGCACATGTCCGTCACGAAAATCAATACGTAACACGCCCTCGACCACGATGAATGCTTCATCGGTTTCAGGGTGCGCGTGCCATATAAAATCACCCGATATTTTGACGATTTTAAACTGATAGTCGTTCATCTGGGCGATGACTTTCGGCTGCCAGTGCGCGTCGAAGAGGGAAAATTTATTTTCCAGATTAACAGGTTGATACATAGTGACACTCCCTATGGTTGAGAAGTGTTCAGGATAGAATAAGATCGGAGTGCCGGTCTTGAACGATCGTGCAAATCAGGCAGGATGACCTTTGATGAATTTTTGCCAGCGCCCCGGCGACATCCCCAACGTTTTGATGAACTGACGAGTCATGTGACTTTGATCTGAAAACCCCGCCGCAGCGGCAGCCTCAGCAAGCGACAGGCCCGCCTGAATCAGGCGTCGACAGTATTCAAGACGACGCATGGTCACATAGCGATAAGGACTCGTTCCATAAAGCGCACGAAAATCCCGACTCAGGCTCCAGCGATCTCTACCACTGACGGCGGATAAGGTATCCAGCGTAATGTTCTGAATGAATTCAGTGTGTATATATTCACGCGCGCGTTCTGCGGATTGATAATCCACCCGATTCCGGTGAAAACGTTGCCCTCCCACGACGGCCAGCGTGTGGGCGAGATCGTAGAGCGCATCATCTTCTTCCAGCGTATCAAAAGATTCTTCTGGCGCTTTTAACAGCGGCTCAGTCGCTGCAAAAAGCCGGGGATCGGATGAAATCCCGCCGGGAATAAACGGCAAAGGCTTTCCACCCAGGATTTTTTGAATTAACGCCGGATCGATATACAGCATCCGATACTGAAATCCTTCTGTTGTCCCCGCTTCTCCGTCATGCACTTCGTCCGGGTGCAGGACCATCGTTCCGCCCGGCTGACTGTGTTGCTTACTGCCCCGATAGTGAAAACTCTGCACCCCGGATAAGGTCCGGCCTATGGCGTAAGTGTCGTGACGATGCGGCTCATAGCCATGCCCGCTGAAATACGCCTCTATGCGCTCTATTTTCCCGGGTTGTTGCGCCAGTCTGACCCAGTCTTTGTTGGCTTTTGCATTCGACATATATGACACCTGATGCCCTTTGAGGGTGAAGCAACACCATAAACGCATAGGGTGCAGTTTGGAAAGTCGTTGTTGGCAACGCGGCAAGAGCTTGCACGCTAGCGCGGGGGGCGAGCCCGGGATACCGCCGAAGGTAAGGAGGAATAAACGGGACCACTCCGCCCTAACATTCGCCAGACCATGAATGCGCAAAGCACAGTGATGACGGCGAGGAGACGAAATAGCCAGACGTAGGCTGAGTCATAACTTTCCCTGAGTAACTGATGAGAAAGCCCCGGCAAGAGAGCGGCGGCCCGTTCAATATTTCCACTTCCCAGCCATGAAACGGCACTATCAATACTCTCTGACGCATAACCGGAGAGGTTTTTTCTGAGATTGAGCGCGTTCATTTCCACTAAAAATGCTGACACCATAGCAAGCGCAATCCCCTCCCCCGCAACGCGAACAGTATTAAACAGGCCTGCTGCCATACCGGATTTTTCGACAGGCACGGAGGAAATGGCCAGGCCATCCATCAGCCCCCATGGAAGCGCGGCGCCCGCGCCGGTTAAAACCAATGAAAACACTAAAAGGCTGCTACTGGTGCTCTGTAAAACCGGCCCGAGGATGAGCAACCCGGCTGCGGATAACATCAGTCCGGCGGCTGAAATAGCTCCCGGATTAAACCACCGGGTCAGTAAGGCGGCGAGCGAGGGAACGATCAGCATCGGTGTCGTCAGCGCCATGAGATAAAACGCGCTCTGTGTCTCATTCAGGCCGTCACCTCCCATAAAATGTAGCGGGAGGATAATCAGCAGCACAACGTAGCAATAGCAGGTTGCTACCGGCAGTAACAGGACACCGGCAAAGCGCGGCGCGCGTACAAGAGATAAGTCGAATACAGGATTTTCGACGTTCAGGCAGCGCGCCATAAACGCGATAAAAAGCAGTAAAGCGGTAGTAAACAGAGCAAGGCTGGGAAAGGATAAGAATCCCCAGACAGGCACCAGCATTACCCCCGCAGTAAACAGAACCAGCGCAGCTGTAAACAGCGCTAAGCCTGCGTAATCCACCAATCGGTGCACGCTTTTTTCCAACACGGGAATAAACAACGTGCCCGCCAGCATGACCGTTCCTGAGATCAGCGCCATCAAGGCATACACCCACCGCCAGCCCAGAACATCAGTGATAGCCCCAATCA
This sequence comes from Enterobacter asburiae, assembly GCF_008080435.1. Lineage (GTDB taxonomy): Bacteria > Pseudomonadota > Gammaproteobacteria > Enterobacterales > Enterobacteriaceae > Enterobacter > Enterobacter asburiae_C. Next base: position 574,664 of record NZ_VRKN01000003.1, read on the forward strand.
CCAGAGGGCCGAAGGCTAATCCTGCGCCAAACATCGTCCCCAGGATGCTGAATGCCCGTGTTCGGGCAACGCCCTCATACAGCTGAGCCAGTACAGCACTCCCGCCCGCTAAAGTCATCGCTGCAGCGATACCCTGTAGTGCCCTGAGCACGCCGATTAAAAAGATATTATTGGCTAAAAATATGAGCGAACTGCTAAGGCCAAAGATAAATAACCCGAGGATGAACACACGTTTTCTGCCTGCTGCATCTGCCATTACGCCTGCTGACAGTAGAAAGCTACCGAAAGTCAGCATGAATCCATTCGTCAGCCATGAGAGTGCCGCAGCGGAACCGCCCAGTGCATGGTTGATTGCTGGGGTGGTCACCACGCCACCGGTAAAACTGACCGGCAGCAGTATGGCCGCCACGAAAATTGAGGCGGCGGCCGGGCTTCCGGCAAGCCGGAGAAATGAAGTTATGAAAGAGCGCATCTGATTATCCTGGTTCGCGTGAAATACGTGAGCCATGTTATTGCGGACAATTAATAAGATAAATAGACTGAAAATACCGACTGAATAGAGATAAAGTTCATAATCAATGGATAGTTTGACGTCACTCACCTCGTTTGTCAGGACCGCGGAAACGCTGAGCTTTGTTCAGGCAGCAAGATTGCTTGGCATTTCAGCATCAGCCGTTGGCAAAAATGTTGCCAGGCTTGAACAAAAACTGGGCGTAAGGCTTTTCAATCGCAGCACCCGGAGCGTAAGCCTGACGGCAGAGGGGGCGGTATTACTGGTTCGCTGCCAGCAGATCCTTGAGCAGTTGCAGGACGCAGAGGCCGAGCTGACCCGTCATATTGCCCAGCCCTCAGGTAAACTCAGGGTTTCTCTTCCGGTAACAGGCTATCGATTACTGCTTCCTCTTCTACCTTCCTTCACTCGCCAATACCCAGCTATAGAGCTGGAGCTGGACTTCAGTGACCGGCTGGTAAACATCATTGAGGAAGGGTTCGATGTGGCGATACGCAGCGGGGAAATTGCGGACTCCAGGCTCACATCGAAGAAGCTCGGTAGCTTCCGTTTCGTTCTCTGCGCCAGCCCCGCTTATCTGCTGGAGTATGGTTCACCGGCGTCCCAGCAGGATTTAAACAACCATAAGTGCATTCTCTACCGCTTTCCCTCAACCGGGTTACTACAGTCCTGGGAGATGCAGGATGCGGATGGGGTAAGCAACTTCACACCGGTTTCTGTCTTAACCGCCAACAATATTGAAGCCGTCATCCGCATGAGCACAGCGGGCATGGGCATCAGCTATGTCCCGGATTTTGTCGTCCGTGAAGCACTGGAACAGGGAGATCTGAGAGAAGTTTTACCGGGTTCATGTAAACGGCAAGGGCAGTTTTCTGCGCTATGGGCAACCAGACGCCACCTTTCTCCGAGAATTCGCTGCTTTATTGATTTCATGTCTGAGACGGGGATCTTAAAACCGTAAAGGTCTTATTGATGCACGCTTCGGTACTACGTTTTCCTGGTAATTGTCTGCCGCAAACCATCTGTTACTCTGGCTAGACTCAAGGGATGACAAGGAAGAACAATGCTGAACCCCGGATTCGTTACCCGCAAAGCGCTTGCTCAGTGGCAGGATGTTCCCGCTTTTCTCCCCCAGTTCCAGTTTCATGAAAAACACCTAACGGTCATTCATACTGCGCATCCTGAAAATATTTTGCCGTTGATTGCAAACTTTGACGTCCGGCAGGATGCCGTGATTCGTCGGCTGATGTCTTTGCGGCAATTACCGCAAAAATTACTACGCAATCAGCAGGCTGGCTCAATCAGCAACTTTGGCCTGCACAGTTTTACGCTTTTGAAAAGCTCAGCATCTGAGCTCTGCTACGGCTTAAGAGGGCATATTAGACGTCAACTACCTTGGCCGATACGCGTCAACTACTCTGGCCGCCTTTGAGTTATTTCTTAGCTGACTGCTG
>NZ_VRKN01000037.1 GCF_008080435.1 Enterobacter asburiae
GGACGAACAAAGTGATGGAAAGGTATCAGCGATGGCAGCTTAGATTACGACTGCCCCACGGTTTTTCATGCTCTCCTATTAGGCGACAATTACCCCGTCCGCATCGCGACAATTACTCTGGCCTGTTTGTAATCTGAGCGTCCTGTTTCTTCTTTCCAGGGAGAGGTTGTGACGCTGAATACCAGACAGGTCAGTTTTTACATGGCTCAACGTAATAAAGGTCTTACCCAGGAAGCCGCTGCGGCCACCACCGGCATCTCTGTTCGCTCCGGACGACGTATTGAAAAAGGGCAGTGGCAGTCATCAGGTGAGCGACACTGGCGGACACGTCAGGATCCTCTGGAAGCGGTCTGGCTCAGTGATGTGCTTCTCAATTTAGCTGTTACACCCCTGAGTGCGCATAACAAAGATTATGTTAAATTGAATAATTTATATATTAACAATCAACATGTTAGACATTAATGGATGTACCCTTTCGACCTCAAACCAATTATGGTAGCTTAAGAAATAATGTCCGTTCCTGGGTTTGCGATGCCTTAAAGCCATGATGAAGATAAAAGCTTTCGGCTTCTTCAGTCAGTATGAGTTCATGACAGCCGAGCAGAGAAAGGTTACGGCGAAGAATACTGACGTATTGATTTAAGTTATTTCCAGAAGCATGCAAGCCATGCTTATCCCAGACGGTTTCCAGAAGATATTCACGCGTCAGCTCTCTTCCTTCGGACGACAAAAACGTCTCCAGCAATCGTGCGGCAGGTAAAGCCAGCCTGATCACGTCCTCGCTGGAGGACAAATGCAGGGTGCCGTCGTCGGTATTAAATACAACTAACCTGTCAACCTTGTTTTTTCTGAATAAAATCACTTTGGCTTTTATTTATAGTGGCGTAAACACCCCCAGCCACCGGATATTTGCTCCCGTGCCTCAAAAAGGCCCAGTGGAAGCGAAGCTGCGATTTGACGACATTTACAAAATTCACCAGCCAATCAGTCGGTTAACGATTGCGTTTAGATGTGTACGTAAATGATGTACGAAATGATTGCGGTGTCCGAAAGTCGTTTAGCTTAGTTTTGGACTGGCAAAAATAGCCTGTCCGCAAAGGTACGGTTTCGAATATCAACAGATGTCGTAAAATTGCGCGTTCGCTCCCATTCGGCCAAAAAAGCAAAATAACACTAAGGCATTGATCTGTATATGAAAATTGATGGAAGTGTTTCCATTCCACAAAGCATTACGTGCAAAAGCACATTCTGTATTTACTCTGTTCGCCATTCATGAGTGAAAAGTTATCCCATTTATTTGTATATATTTATTATTAAATAATAAAACTAAAAACGTATCGTACTGAATAGGGTACATGGAGGCTTTGCGGGAGGGCAGCTCTGCTCTTAACCGGTTGACGAGATCATGGCTCCAGCAAGGCTCTGGATTTCAAATGGTTAGTCGCAGACGCCGGGGTAGGATCTCGTACACGCTATACCTCAGGTCTACCACTATGTATAGATCTACAAGGAAAGTATACCCTGTGCTTACTGAGCCCCCTGCTAGCTGTCAAGCTGAATATCCGTTCCAATACACGAATGTCACCACAGATTTCTTTTGCGGCGTAGCATGCAGTCAGCGTGTTAATCAGCGACTAGGTCTTCACGGCCTACACCGTCGTTTTCCAGGCACAGCCCTATTTCCTGGAAGCGATCGAGGTTGTGATATTCATATTCAATCCACTGCTGTTTGGCACCCTTCCCGCCGACAAGGTGCCGGTGGTATATCCCCACGGCGCGCCGTTGTCCATCGTCATCCTGTCCGGCAGGCCGTAGTGACCAACTGCTGTTGCACGGTCTAACGCCGTTCATCGGTACAGTGCGCCAGGCACAGGGAAAAACAGGAGTGGTCGTCCAGCAGGATGAGCGGATGGCAGCGCCCCCCGCCAAAGGAAAAGTGCCCCTTAAAATCCATCTGCCAGAGCCGGTTCGGCGCGTCAGGTTCGAACCGTCCCGTGGCGGGAATACCCGGTGAAGTGCCCGGCAGCAGGCCATGCCGGGCCATCAGGTTATGGACGGTGCTGAAGGCGGGCATGGTGTGCCCCTGGTCTTTCAGCCAGCGCTTTATCTTGCGTGCGCCCCTGCGTTCATGGCGGTCATGGGCCATACGCAGCAGGGCAGTGATGTCGTCCGGAGAATGGTTCAGGGAATGATGAGTTATGCGGGACCGGTCCTGAGAAGGCCGAAGGAGTCTTCCTGAGTCCAGAGCTGAAGCCACTTGTAGCCCCTGGCATGACGCACAACGAACAGATGATCGGCCCGTCCTGCGAGGCGAACAGTACAAAACCGGTACGTAATGACATGGTATCTCTCGCATCTCAGGGCATAAGCGACTCCATTAACGGGTTCTTATGCCTTAGTTGTAAGTGTCTACCATGTCCCCGAACACGGGTTCACTATGTCTCCGGTGGGCGGTTATGCACGTGGATTACGTGCAGGTATAGCATGCTGAGGTCAGCCGCCAACGAACTGCGGCTGACCTGTAGAGCAATGTTACCCCGTAGATTCACTCTTAAAATGTCAATCTTGTGCATCAAGTGGTGTTTTTAATTTATGAAATCTATGACAATTATAACACATGCTAAGGGATCCACTTAATCTTCGTCCTGAAGGAAAGAGAAATATTTGTTAACTGACACAGATAAGCAAGTATTTCCTGAGCAACCAAAAATTTCAGTCTGTGAAAAAATAAAGCGTTCTGCCCAGTAAAATTTCAGGACACCTTTGGAATACAAAATATTGCCTAAGGCCCATACCTGATGAAACGTAATCTCACTCACTTACTGTATTTTGTCACGGTCGCACGTAAATGCAGTTATTGCCGGTTATCATCACGTATCAGGAAGGCATAAGCCGCTGCCATAACGGCAGGAAAACTCACAGGCTTTAATGTCCAGAGAGACGAAGGCGTTCCTCACGATGCGAGACAAGGCTCGCAGTCTTACTCTGCTGTCAAGCATGACATTGTAGATACTTAATGAGATCGCCATTAATACCGTGATACTGAGTTTTTCATCCTCAGGTTCGAGTGTTCTTTTGATATCCCCACCCTGAAAAGGGATCTGAATGCCCTTAATACAACTCGCGGTGAGATACCAGAAACAACATAAACGTTAAAACGCAATAATAATTACCCTTTAAATAAATGATGTCAAAAAAATGACTAACCCTCAGAGAACATTTCCGAGGATATTCCCTTGCCCTGCTCTGTTTTTGTAAACCCGGACCTGACCCCGCAGGGCCTTAATGCTTGGAGCGGTAATAAATTGCCTGCGCATATGACTTCTGAATCATGCATGGATAAACATTGCATGATTTACAGGAAAAGCAATCATTATATCATTATATCATTATATCATTATATCATTATATCATTATATCATTATATCATTATATCATTATATCATTATATCATTATATCATTATATCATTATATCATTATATATATTCAACCAAAAATAAACAAAAAACAAATATTGAGTATCTGTACCAGAACAAAGAAAGGCATCACACCTCATTACGAAAATCCCTCTGATAATACCGAGGCTCAATAAGCGATTTTATGTCCAGCAACCGGCCCTGATAAAGACCCGCTACGTCGATACCTCTTTCATTATCAGACGCAGTGGAGATAAACAACAATCAGGACCCGCTGATATATGCATAAAAAAGGAAACAATAACATGAAAAAAATTATTCAATCAGCAGTAGCACTCTCCCTCGGTTTCATCATAAGCGGTTCCATAATGGCAAAGGAAAATAACGCAACGTTAGCCGCCCCCGGTTACACCGCAACAAAAACCAAAGGAAGAACACTCTGGAGTAATGATGATACAGCTGTTGGCCTGCTGGGATCACTCCGGTTTGTCGGGAAAACCGATTCCGGACATACCCAGGAACACAATATTCAGGATAATGACTCCAGACTGGGTATCGCCATACGGTATAACCTCACAGCCGGCGACAGCGATAATTTTGTACTGGGCTATTACGAAACAGGGCTCCACGGACTGGATTCCTCGACCGACGGACTGAGTAATAATGTCTATACCCGTCAGGCCTATGCCGGATTCGGAAATGAAGCACTTGGTATCCTGACCTTCGGGAAGCAATACGCGCCGACAGACTGGTGTCTGGGGGTAGATACCACGTATGCCTGGGGCGGGAAAAGCAAACACGATCAGACAGGGATGTCGACGGACCTTGTCAATTCTGCAGGGATCTATTATTTCACTGACAAGCATCTTACTGTGGGCGTAATGGCACAGGGGAATGACAACGTGAATAAGATTGGTTTCGCAAATTCTGCAGTCAACCGTGCTGGGTACCGACTACATGCTCGGCAAAAATGCAGTCGCATTTGTGGAATACAGTTACCAGAAAGCCTGGGGCAATACATATAACGACTGGAACATTGACGACCACCTTGGCGCTGTAGGTTTTCGGGTCTTTATTTAGCGTCAGTGCCTGACGTTCAGGATTAGCACGGAAAAACCAGCATGCCCAACGTCAGCCCACGCCGGGGACAACAGACGTTGTTCCCGGCGATAACGACCTTACAGTGGTTAACGATTATTCAGCCATCACCGGGGAGCTCTTGCTGTATTTCCTCTGTCACCGGTTCCTCATGATTTTTTCTGGAAATGACAAGAAACAAAACATCCCTCTGGATGAAATCGCCGCCATTACGATATAACGCTGACCTGCTCCCCGTTGATTAATACACCCCGATGTTAGTAATGTCTTCATAAGCCACATGAGGACATCCCCATGAAGAAGCATTTTTCCGACGAACAGATCATCAGTATTCTTCGCGAAGCGGAAGCCGGAGTTTCTGCCCGCGAGCTCTGCCGTAAGCACGCCATTTCCGATGCCACTTTCTACACCTGGCGCAAGAAGTTTGGTGGCATGGAGGTGCCCGAGGTTAAGCGGCTTAAATCTCTTGAAGAGGAGAACGCCCGCCTCAAGAAGCTACTTGCCGAAGCCATGCTGGATAAGGAGGCACTTCAGGTGGCTCTGGGGCGAAAGTACTGACGACAGGCCAGAAGCGGGAAGCCGTTGAGTTTATGTGTGATGCGACCGGTCTGTCGCAACGTAGTGCCTGCAGGCTTACAGGTTTGTCCCTGTCGACCTGCCGCTATGAGGCTCAGCGTCCGGCAACTGATGCGCATTTATCAGGGCGCATCACTGAGCTGGCACTGGAGCGCAGGCGTTTTGGCTACCGCCGCATCTGGCAGCTGCTGCGTCGGGAAGGCCTTCACGTCAATCACAAGCGGGTATACCGTATTTACCACCTTAATGGACTGAGCGTAAAACGCAGACGACGCCGTAAAGGGCTGGCAACCGAACGGTTTCCGCTTCTGCGCCCGGATGCGCCGAACCTGACATGGTCGATGGATTTCGACTGGCCAACGGTCGGAGGATCAAGTGCCTGACCTGTGTGGATGATTTCACGAAGGAGTGTCTGACAATCACCGCTGCTTTCGGTATTTCAGGCGTTCAGGTCACGCGTATTCTGGACAGCATCGCGCTGTTTCGGGGCTATCCTACGACAATAAGAACCGATCAGGGCCCGTAATTTACCTGCCGCGCGCTCGATCAATGGGCCCTTGAGCATGGTGTGGAACTACGGCTTATCCAGCCAGGTAAGCCAACGCAGAACGGATTTATTGAGAGTTTTAACGGACACTTTCGCGATGAGTGTCTGAATGAACACTGGTTCAGCGATATTCTTCATGCCCGGAAAACGATTAATGACTGGCGGCAGGATTATAACGAGTGCCGTCCCCATTCATCGCTGGATTACCAGACACCAGCTGAATTCGCAACGGACTGGCGAAACAGGAAATATGAACAAAAACCAACCGACATTACTAACTGAAGGTTGTATCTAATCCTGGGGGCAGGTCAATCGACCCTGTCACTTTCTGATGACCAGTGCATCTGGCAACTGCAGCGTTGGTGAGGTCTTCACATCAATTACAAGCGGTTATAACGACTTTTATATTTTTCATTATAGCGGAAACGTGAAAAACCAAGTGATAAAAGGCCCCATGGGCACAATAGTCACGTTGTAACATCAGAAGTTACCTTGATATTTATCAAAAACAAGGTGAATACATTTACGCCTTACATATAACTGAACTTTCTATCTTTTTACAGCAACAACAAGAAGATCAGAGGGATTTAACTTGTACTGATTTTTTCAAGACGCTGGTTTTGTTTAGCTTTGTACGATTTTTCTTGATGTGAAGTTAGTCACAATAGGCTGATATTGTGTGTATTATATTGTTGTACATGATTTTAATCGCAAAGATAATTAGGAGAGGATTGTGTCCATCATCGAATCTGAAGGTAAAAATACGCTAACTGCCCAGCCCCTAAGACAGGTTGTTAGTGGGTTATCTGAAAGAGTAAAAAAAAATAAAAGATAATTACGTCAAAAGCAAACCGGGTATTTCTTATGATCGAGCCAGAATCTGGACTGAATCACATAAAAAAACCGAAGGTATGTCAGTACAAATCAGACGTGCGATGGCGTTTAAAGAATGCTGTGAAACCATTGTGGTAAACATATTTGAAGATGAGCTTATTGTTGGGGCGACGGGCGAACACCGCAGATGCGGAATTCTAACACCTGAGTTCTCCTGGTCTTGGGTAAATAAAGAGATGGATAATTTCCCAAATCGTTATCAGGACCCTTATCAAATTACTGAAGAACAAAAAGAGTTTATTCGTAAAAATATTTTCCCTTACTGGGAAAATAAATCTTTAGAGGAAGCATTTCTGGCTCAACTGCCTGCAGATGTTGCTGACGTTACCGTTGATACTGGTATTGTAGACAACGATTCAAAATGGCGGCAAGCTGTCGGAGAAATCACGCCTGATTATAAAGGCATTCTTTTCCCAAAAGGTTTTACTGGCATTTTGAAGGAAGCCAAAGAAAAGCTGAAAAAGTTATCACCATTTAAGCATGAAGATTTAGATAAAATTGATTTTTATAATTCCATTATATTAACGTCTGAGGGGATTATTACTCTCGCAAAACGCTATGCCAGTAAAGCACTTGAACTGGCGCAACTGAAACGATCAATCGATCGCAAAAAGGAACTGGAAGAAATTGCCAGAGTATGTCACAAGGTACCGGCATTTCCTCCAGAAACCTTCCATGAAGCGGCACAGTTTGTCTGGTTTGTTCAGCTTGGAGGTATCTTATCCGAAAATCCACTGGCATTAAATCCAGGCCGTTTTGATCAGTATATGTATCCCTGCTATCAACGCAGTAAAAAACAGGGGGTATCAGATGGTCAGATTCAGGAAATCATTAACTGTTTATGGCTAAAATTTTCAGAGTGGGTGTGGACTATTTCGGCTAATACCGCCGATTTTTTTGCTGGATATAATCAGTTCCAGAACCTTACCGTTGGGGGGAAAAAGGAGGACGGTTCTGATGCCACCAATGAGCTGAGCTATATGTGTCTCCAGGCCACCGCGCAGGTCAAAACACATCAACCCGGGTTAAGTGTCAGGATCCACCAAAATACACCGCAGAAATTTATGATGGCGGTAGCCGATTTGGTGAGTCTTGGAACAGGTTTCCCCGCAATTCACAACGACGAAGTCGGCTATCAGATGCTGATCAATAATGGTGTCAGTCCAATAGATGCCCTGGAATGGAACAACTGCGGTTGTGTGGTCCCACACCATCGCAAAACCAGCCAATGGACCTCAGCCGTCAATCTGAACATTACCGCTGCGTTAGAATTTGCCCTGAATCAAGGCTGTCATCGCAAAACGGGAAAGCGGATGGGACTTGAACAGATGGCACCGGAGACGTTTTCCAGTTACGAAGATGTCGAAACGGCATTTATTCATCAGTTTGAACATCTTATTGATTTATCTGTGCAAAATACGCTCATTGCACAACGTCTGCATAAAGACATGGTGCCACGCCCCTTCCTCTCATCATGTAATCAGGGCTGTCTGGAAAAGGGCGTCGACTTAAGCCGTGGTGGTGCAATATATAATGTTGGGCCTGTTATCACCGGCGTCGGACTTTCCGTTACGGCTAATAGCCTGGTCGTTATAAAAAAACTGGTGTTTGAAGACAATATCTGCAGTATGCATACGCTTACCGATGCGCTGGACAAAAACTGGGAAGGTTACGATGAACTGCGGAATACCGCTTTGGCGGTAGATAAATATGGTAACAATAGCGATTATGTTGATGATATCGCTCGTCGAATTGCAAACCATTTTTATCAGTACACGCATACGCATAAGGATAGTAATAATCACTCATTCCTGAGCGCCTTTATGGGAATTTCAAATTACTTGCCGACCGGAAAAGTTCTGGGCGCTACGCCAGACGGAAGGAAAGCCGGCGAACCGATCTCTGAGGGGGTGTCCCCTTTTGCAGGAACGGACCTGTTCTTCACCGTTACATGTAATGAAATCTGCGGCGAAGATGAATCAGAATCTCCACTCTGGCGGCACGCTACTTAATCTTCGCCTCGGGCCTGAGTTGCTTAAAACGCCACGAGGTAAATCTATCTTTGGAAACAATTCGCATTTAAACAGGATACTGCATATCAGAAAGTACAGATGCATCTTGTGTTAAGATACAATTTGTTAAAGAACAAGCAGCCATCTGTCAGCGCCAGGTTGTCTTCAGTCAGACCTGTCTTTTCATTACGGTGTTGCGTTCGATCCCGTTTGCAGCATGGTACAGACAATTTACAAGGCAACCTGCCACCCACCTTCTGAATGACCTTTTCAGTACCGCGTTGTTCACCGTGTTGCAGCTCTTCAGGCCTTGCCCGTCTCGATGCCTTTTTGTTCTTTGATCAGTACTCCCTGTGTGGAGTACCGGTAACGTTACTGTGTTACTGTCAGGATACAGCAAGAGGAAAATAATCAGGACCTGATCTCAGCCATGCAGCCTTCAGTTAGACCATATACACACTCTTTTGAAAGATAACGTTATCCTGATGTAGCCCCCTGAAACACCAGACAGTAGCTGTATCTCCAGATAAGAGATAGGCTTGAATATATGTCTAACACTA
>NZ_VRKN01000038.1 GCF_008080435.1 Enterobacter asburiae
CCCAGGGTGACAATAAAGCGGTAGGTAGGAATAGGATACTGTACTGAAATTTCATCGGTGGTCGCGGCCATAATATTTACCCCTTCTGCAGTGACTGTTAATTAATTCCGCCAGTACAACTGGCAGGGTGCTGCATTTCCATCTGGCTTTCAAAAAATCATTTACTATTAAATTTTTCTTTCCTGTTATAAAAAGCACGCTACCATCTCTGGAATTCTCCAGTATTTTAACGGACAGAACTGGGTACAATATTTCAGTTTTATCTTTCCAGAAAAAGTGCGTTTTCTGCTTCCCTTCGCCGTACCAGTCCGGGGAGCCGTTTCCCGCCGGCGTTAACCCAGCGCAGCAGCTGGCCTGCGGCCCCCGGGTAATCGCCGGCGTTCAGCAATCTCAGCAGCGTGGAGGTACGCAAGTTTCCGGAACCGAGATTAAACGTAAAGGAAACAAGCGCATCGAACTGACACTGCGTGAGCGGAACGCGGACAAAACGGCCCACGGCGCGTTCAGCATCCGCCACATCCTCACGCAGAAACGCATCGGCCTGTTCCGGGGTTATCACATCCCCGGGCCTGACGCCGGCCGTGTGGCCGTAGCCGATGGTCCAGACGTCTGCCGAGCACCGATACGCCCGCAGGCGCAGCCCCTCAAAATGCTTAATCAGTGCCAGACCTTTCTCACCGGTTTTCATGGAAGGGCTCCTGTTCAAAAAGGTTGCCGGCTTTCAGAAGACAGAACAGACACAGCGCGGCGTTAATCACCGCCTCGGACCAGTCGGCGTAGTAGTATTCCCCGGTCAGGGTCCGGATGGTGACGGTGGCACACGACACAATCAGAAAATAGATAACCAGCCCCTGCATGAAGCTGGCCGGACGACGGGAAAGACGCCAGGAAAAGAGCCTCCCGGCGGTCACCGCGCAGACAACGGCGTTCACGTTGAGCAGAAATGGCTGAAGATAGTCGTTCATGCACTGACCCCGCTTTATGCCTGGTGGCCGGTATGCCGGTGATGCTCCACCCGGGATATCACCGTCATGGCCACCGAAACGATAAGGGCACTGCAGAGAAACGCCCCCACCGCCCTGTCCATATGGATGTCTGCCGGAAGATAGCGCTGCGCCAGGGATACGGCAGTGTCCGCCCCGGTTATCCCCATAAAGAACGACACCAGAAAGACCAGCAGTTTGTTCAGTCCCCTGAAGGTGTGCTGGAGAAGGATAAACAGCATGGCGCCGGAAAAGGCGGCAATGACGACCGGACCGTAAAGCTCGCCAAAGAGGTTAATCAGCATCATGAACTCCGCTGAGAAGGGGTGATGGTGAGTATTGCTCTTTCTTTTACAGATTGCCCGGACGGGGGGATTCAGGAAAAACACGAAGGTAAATAAAACAGGGAGTTAAGAATAAGGTAACGGTTTATTACGCGCTGAGGAACAAGCGAATAACAGCAGTATAATAAGCAACATTTCACATAAGAAAACTGCTCCCACCAGATCCGGGGCTTTTCAATAAATTTTTATACTTAAATATATCATACAGCACGGCGCGTTTTTTTCAGGGCCCGCACGGCGGCAGCGAGCGCCGGACTGCCGGCGTTGCGGTCACTGTCGCCCGGAACGCTGTCCGCCGGGCACCGGCAGAGCCAGTCCAGGAGTAACCTCACCGGATGCACGCCCGGGGGAAATCCGTGAAAACGGCTTCCGTCCCCCTCCGGGCGACGGAGGGGATGTCAGCGCCCCGCCGGGGCCGGACTGCGTTATTTTACCCGGACATCCCCGGGGAGAGGCATCCGGAGCACAGCGTGTTTAAAATGTAAGAAAGTTTGTTTGCGACCCGGCCTGCCACTGCGTCCCCCTGATACCCTGCCCTCCCGCCGGAAGGCAAGGTTGTATGCGTAGTCCCCGTGACGTAAAGCCAGGCTGCAGGCGCGGACCTGCCATGCATCACGGGATTACCTGCGTTCAGCGCGACTATCGGGATACGTCAGCGGGGTGAAAGGCCGCCCGGGAAGGGGGATTGCTTTCTTTGAGGAAAATAAGACTCAGTATCCGAAAATGGACATCAAAATCCCATTCCTGACGGTCAGGGAAACGCTGCAGTATAAGCCGGCCCGGAATGCTTCGCTGGTAACCTGCCCTTCTCTGGTGGTGATTGCCGCGGAAGATACTGTCAACCCGCCTGAGCAGGGTAAAGCCCTGTTCGATGCCATTGGTGCAAAGAATAAGCAACTTTTTGAAGAACGCGGTGCCCGCCATTACGATGTGTCTACAGGCGAGCATTTCAGACGTTCAGGTTGCCTGGTTCAAAGCACACCTTTAGCCGCTTTCACCGGGAAGAGTGTGGCCTAATTAAATCAGCCAGAGAACTATCTGCACCTGAATACATAACAGCAAATAACAGCCTGGAGAAAATATGAACTCTTTAACGACATTTGCTCTGGATATTAGACGTCAACTACCCTGGCCGGCGCATTGACTCAGCATTTTTATTACCGAACGCGCACTGTTTCCTCATCAAAATGGTTACTTTGGCTGAGTGATAAATAACCAGCTAAAGGTGCAGCAACCTGCTCTTTTACCGCGTCGGTGACCTTAGATATCAGCGTGGGTGACACATCGGCGTCGTACATCTCTCTGAAGGTGGCGACGATTTCGCGGGTAGTCATACCTTTGGCGTAAAGGGATAAAATCTGGCTGTACATCTGGGTAATGCGCGTCTGGTGCTTCTTAATCAGCTGGGGCTCGAAGGTATTTTCATGATCGCGCGGCGTGTTAAGTTCGATCTTGCCGTCATCGCACAGCAACGTTTTTGATGAATAGCCATTACGGGTATTAGCGCCTTTTTTGGGCATTTTTCTCATACCCGAGATGGTCAGTCAGCTCCGCATTGAGCGCCGTTTCGACGGTTAATTTCGTCAGCATACTGGAAAACTGATTGAGGTCGGCTTCGGTTTTAAGACCTTCAGCCAGTTCAACTGCATGGGCTTTGAGTTTCTTTTCGTCCATAATTTGCCTGTCTCCATTGTTGGAGTGAACATATCAAAAACAGGCAATTACACAATTTTAATTACAGTCTCAAGCCGTCAAAACAACTATTCACTCATCGTCCAGTAAGCACGATCCTTTAGTGCCGCCATGGCCTTGTAACTCTACTCGTAGCATGTCGTCGTCTAATGCGAGATGTCTGGTATTGAGCAAAGTGCATCAACATTCAGGCAAGCGAGTTCAGCTAGCACCGTTACAAGGAAGTGTTATTTATATGTTTTACATTCATTGCTTTTCATGCTTACTCTGAATAGACCCCAGTTTCCTAGACGGTAGCGTGCCTCATGAACCAGGCACTTTCATAAACTGCAGGGGGTTGATCTTCACAGGCACTATGCCGACGTTTAGCATTATAAAACATCTCTACATAATCGAAGATATCAGCCTTTGCTTCTTCTCTATTTTTATAGATCCGTTTCTTTATGCGCTCTCGTTTCAGCAACTGGAAAAAACTTTCTGCCACCGCGTTATCATGGCAATTACCACGACGACTCATACTGCTTTTTAAATTGTGAGCTGTCATAAAGTGCTGACATCTTTCGCTCGTATATTGAGAACCCTGATCCGAATGGATTAGTACTTCTGCCGCTGGTTTGCGTCGCCACACCGCCATCAACAAGGCGTCCATCACCAACTCTGCTGTCATTCGCCCACCCATACTCCAGCCGATAACCCGGCGCGAGAAGAGATCGAGAACAACGGCCAGATACAACCAACCCTCATGCGTTCTTATATAGGTCATGTCACTCACCCAATGAGTATTTGGGGTAGGAACAATGAACTGGCGCTCAAGGTAATTAGGGCTGGCAACTGAAGGCTTTCCGCCGCCGTAATAGCGTCGTTTCCGGTATCCGGTTTGAGAAGCCAACTCTGCAAGCCTCATTAGGCGCGCGATCCTGTTACGCCCAGCGCGTTCACCCAAGTCTTTCATATCGAGCCAGATTTTTCGATAACCATAAACCGTACCACTTTCAAGCCACAGCTGCTTAATGAGACCTGTTTGGCGCTCATCTTGCCTGGCACGCAAAGATTGAGGTCGCTTTAGCCACTGGTAATAACCGCTGTAATGGAGGCCAAGAACCAGACACAACCGGCGTACAGCATAAAAGGACGACATTTGTTTAATGAAGGCGTACTTCAGCCTGACGTTCTTGCAAAGTACGCGGCGGCCTTTTTTAAAATATCTCGCTCTTCAGTCACCCGCTTAAGTTCTTGCCTGAGGCGCTTTACTTCGTGCTGAAGGGCATCGTCCTGCTTTCGCTGTGGTTCAGGTTTTTGGTAACGCTTAATCCACGCGTAAAGGCTGTTGGTAGAAACACCGAGTCGTGCCGCAACCTCAGAAACAGGGTATCCCTGCTCGTTAATCTGTTTTACGGCTTCAATTTTGAATTCTTCAGTGAAATTTTTGGCTGACATAAACACTCCTTCATTGAGCCTCCATTATGAGGCAAAAAAGTGTCTACGAAACCCGGGTCTATTCACTCATATCTATTCACTTTGCTTAACTCATCAAATTTGAGTAAGCTAGCTATAAAGTAAACACAATGTTTACTCTGGAGGTTGAGTATGTATAGCGAAAGCAAAACAGCGCAAATGGCTGGCTATCTGCTGCTAAGACGCGGTGGGCGCATGGCATACATCAAACTCATGAAGTTGCTGTACCTGGCTGACAGGGAATACATGATCACTTACGGCGACTCCATGACTGGTGATCGTGCCGTATCAATGAACAATGGACCGGTCCTGTCGAGGACATACGATCTGTTGAAATCTGGAAGCCCAGAGGAAGAATCCCCCTGGGATGACTGGATAGCTGGCGAAGCAAATTTTGAAGTATCACTTAAAAAACGAGTCAACGGACTCGATGACGATGATGCTTTTGATGAGCTTAACAAGGCAAACAAACGCATTCTCGATAAAATTTTTGATGAGTATGGCCAGTACAAAAGATTCGAACTTTGCGATCTGACTCATCGAGTTTGCGCTGAGTGGCAGAATCCGCATGGCTCATCAGTTCCGATCAGCCCGAAGGATATTCTTATGGCTGGAGGGAAAAGCGAATCAGAAGCTGATGAACTTATTCGTCACATGCGTGAAAGAGATGCGCTCAAACAATTCAGTAGGCAACTTGCATGACGCGACAGTATGCCCCTTACAGGAAAGGCACGGTTTTAGCACCTGTTGGCGGCAGCGATCATTTGCATATCATCTGTAATGATCCGGTCCACTACCCGATACATGGTTGCGACTGTATTCTGGTAGTGAACATTTCTTCTGTTTATCCCCCACCGGCTTACTGTGATCCTGCATGTATCCTTCATGCAGGAGAGCATCCTTTTGTCACCCATGACAGCTATGTTTACTACGAAGATGCTATCGTATGGAAAGTGCCAAACGTGATTTCACGCGAGCAAAGCGGAGAACTTACTCCTCATGCTGATATGGATGAAGCGGTACTTCAGCGTGTCTTGAGCAGTTTTGAAACATCCGATTTTACCAACCCTAAGATATTAAAATTCTACAGGACATACTGCGTTTAACGCTACAAAAGCGTTATTTGTGACATGCTAATTATTCGCATGACTATCTTTCCTGAATAAAATCCAATTATCAATCTCTAGCCTATTATACATTATCGGACTGTTGTCCTTAGGTTGGCAATCGCCTGAATAGTGTCGATACTCCCTTCCCTCAATCCATAATTTTCCCGTGCAGATCTGATTGCGTTCTTTGTGAGGCCGGTGATCGCCATCAATAACGACTCAGTAACCCATTTATTTGGCTCTATTCGAACTGTTTGATATTCCATAACCACATACATTCTTTAATGGGGAGACTACCAGTTGAACATATATTTAATAGATCTAAAAGAGGTTTGCCGCGCTGTTGGGTTCCAAAAGACGGCTATTTACAAGTGGATGAACGCAAGTGAGTTCCCAAAGTCTATCAAGATAGGTAGTTCCGTTAGGTGGGTATCAACAGAAGTTGAAGCATGGATAGCTGAAAAAGTTCGAGCATCAAGGGAGGATAAGTAGCGGTAAAGTTAATTTTTAACTTCGCACATTTTCAACAAGTCCACGACTAAAGGAAATATATACATGATGCCCAAAGCAAGAACTAACCTTTCTGATGATTCATTTATTGACCTGAAGTACATAACTAACGATTCAGGGTTCACAGCAAAATACTTCTATTCACTAATAAAGAGGGGCGAATTCCCTGCTCCGGTAAAGCCAGGCAGAAGTTCGAAATGGTTACTTAGGGAATATTCTGAATAGAAAGTTAGACAAGAGACACCAAAATGTCTTTGAAGTAAAATGCAATTCGGTAGCTTGGCATGAACACTTGACAACCAGCTGCAGCCCGTTCTTGTTTACGACGGGTTGCGGCTCTATCACCTTGTAATTCGTGCGGATTATTGATGTAATCCACTGCAATGACTGTTACAAGGTGAAATCAATGAATAAGAAGACTGATGAAGGGGCTAAGGCCTACACACCATTAACGCTTAAGCTTTATGACTGGTGGGTGCTAAATATTTCCAATGATATTGCATGGCGCTGCCCGACAAAAAAGTATCTACTTCCTCACTTTTTGCGATATCTCAGCTCGAATCATTTGGATGTCGGAGTAGGAACCGGTTACTACTTAACTCATGCTCCAGGTGACAGCACCATTTCACTTATGGATCTGAATAATTCCAGCCTGGAGGCTGCATCAGCAAGAGTTGGTGAAGCAAGAATTAAAAGTAAAATTAAGCACGATGTCTTTGAGGATTATTCCGAATCACTCCGTAATAAATTTGACTCCATATCTATGTTTTATCTTCTTCATTGTCTGCCGGGAAACATGGCAGAAAAAGAGATTGTCATAAAAAATGCCCAAATGGCCTTAACCAATAGTGGAGTGCTATACGGTGCAACAATTCTCGGCGATGGGGTAAAACACAATGGCTTCGGAAAGAGGCTGATGAGTATTTACAATAGCAAAGGTATCTTCTCCAATAAGAATGACTCCGAAAGGCACTTAAGAAAAATACTTTCAGAACATTTTAAAAGCTCTGAAATAACAATAATAGGCACCGTAGCTTTGTTCTCAGCTTCAGGAAAGAAATAATAATTACCGCAATCATTTTTACATAAAGTGGTTGCGGCCTCAAATTATAATTTATGCAAAATTATTTTTTGGCTTTATCCATTGTTTGTTACGGGCCTATCATCCCATCCAGCTCACATCATTTTTCGCTTTCTTTCCAGCACAGTCCAAATAGCCTACTCAGGCATGAACAGACAGCCCCCTGACGTATCCCTACCTTTCATGATATATGGTTAGACAGTTAGTTTTACCCCTGCAATTATTTTGGATCGATTTAGCTGTCGTTGAAACTAAGCCTTTATTATTTAACATAACACTTACCCCCACAGTTAGCAGAGGCTAGTATATGAAGAAAGTAGCGTTGATCATTCCATTGCTGTTAACCGCTTGCAGCGCTAATCAGCTCGATTCCAGGGCACAATCCGTTCGTGTGACTAATGGCGACCCAAAGGGCGACTGCACCTTTCTGGGAACGGTCACGGGGGGGCAGGGTAACTTCCTCACCGGGGGCTGGACTTCAAATGCTAATCTGGAAACTGGCGCATTAAACTCGCTACGTAACCAGACAGCAAAGTTAGGTGGAAACACTGTCTCACTGATTACCAACCGCGCGGGCAATAGCGGTTATTATGATGGGAATGCCGGCGGCTCTCAGGAAACTAACGTTGTTATCACTGGTAGCGCCTGGCGTTGTAATTAATTTCATTTAATCGCTCAAAGTGCCCAACCTGTAGGCCCAATCAATCATCATCCAGCCGCCGCTGTCTCGATTTGTTTATGCAGTTGCGGCACTTCTATTAGGGGGTGTAAGCGGGAACCGTCCAAAATTTTGTCACGTCTGTCACTTTACGTCTTCTCGTCCGATGTCAGCGTCAGT
>NZ_VRKN01000039.1 GCF_008080435.1 Enterobacter asburiae
TCCATATAAATACCGTTGCGTCCGAGCCAGGTCGAGTAGCTGGTGAAGAACACGGCATAGCCGGCGATCTTACCTTCACACTCCGCGATCAACGCTTCGGTTTTACCGTCGGTGCCAAAGAGTGTTTCCCGGATCTCTTCTGGCGTGGTCACGACTTCTTCCGGCGCTTTTTCATACACCGCGAGCTCATAGATCATGGCGTAAATTGCCGCCGCATCTTCGGGACGGGCCTGACGAATGGTTATGCTCATTGTTTTTCCTGTTTTTTAACCTGTGTTTCGATTGATGGCGTTAAGCATACGGAGTATTGTCCGAAGAATTAAGTGCAATGAAATCAACAAATGATGAATATTATGCATCCGGTATTGAGACGCCTTGATTTAAACCTGCTGCCCGTTTTCGACGCGATTTACCGCCACCGTTCCGTTCGGCTGGCTGCTGATGAGCTGGCGATGAGCACATCGGCACTGAGCCATGCGCTGTCGCGTTTGCGCACCACCCTTAATGACCCGCTATTTTTTCGGGAAGGGCATCGCATGTCCCCCAGCGTGTATGCCTCTCAGCTTGCACCTTCCATTGCTTCCGCATTGTCGGTCCTTAATCATGAGTTGACCCCGCAGCCGGAGTTTGACCCGGCCAGCAGTACCGAAAGCTTACACATTGGGATTACGGACTTTACTGCGCTTTGCATTTTCCCGGCGCTGATGCACAAACTGCAGCTTGCTGCCCCGGGTTTGCGTTTCGAATTACGATATCTGCCGCAAAGCCCGGCGCTAACCGAATTGTTGGCGGGCGAAGTGGATCTCGCGCTGGGGTTCAGCACTCAGGATGATATCCGGCACCCGGAACTGGAAGAGATCGACTGGTTTGAAGATGAGTATGTGGTCATCAGCAACGCGTGGCGGACGCGTCTGACGCTGGAGGATTATCTTGCGGCCCGACACCTGGTGGTGACGCCATGGAATGAGAAGCAGGGCGTTCTGGACGTGCGGCTCGAACAATTGGGCTATACCCGACACATCGCGATCAAAACGCCGTCGATGCTTAGCGCGCCATTTATCGTTGCGGAAAGCGACCTGCTGATGGCGATCCCCCGTTTTGCCGCTGAGAAGCTGATTGCGGCAGCGAATCTGAAGATTTTTCCTTTACCGTTTTCGATACGTACGTTTGAAGTGAAAATTTACTCACATAAACGCAGCGGTCAGCGGGGCGTGACCCGCTGGTTTAAGGAGGAGCTGCAAACGCTGGCGCAGGCGTTTCATTCCGGGCTGTCCGGTTCCCAGGAGAGGATATCGCCGGGTTGACACTCCAGCGCCTCGCAAATTTTCGCCAGCGTATCAAAACGTATCCCTTTAACTTTGCCGGACTTGAGCAGCGACAGGTTTTGCTCAGTGATCCCCACAAAGGCTGCCAGTGCTCTGGACGTCATTTTCTTCTCTACCAGCATTTTGTCCAGATGAACCACGACAGCCATAATTAGATGAACTCCTTATTTTCTTCTTCCGCTTTGATCCCTTCGACCAGGGAGTGAAACGTTACCAGCAGCAAACCGCCTGTTAAAAACAGAACAAAATCCCCAAGCAAGAGGGTGACCTGGTAGTAATGCCCCGGCCACGCGATCGTCAGAGGGATCAAAAAGCGACAGACCGGCAGCGCGATCCCAAGGCTTAGCATCGCGATTGCAATCTTGCGAACGCTGTTTGCCAGGACCCGGGAGAGCATCTGTTTTTGACGAACCTGTCGCGTGACGCTCATTCCCTGCCAGATAGCAAAGGCGAACAGCCCCGCCGGGAGATACAGGATCACCAGCAAGAGTATCTGGCGGAGCGGTGAAACCGTCGAAGCCGCCAGATTGTCATTCTGAACCTCAGCGAGCTTAAGCAGAGCGGAAATAAAAAACGACTCACCGGTGAAATAGATCCACAGAGGGGTGATTAATACCAGGATGAGAAATAGCGGCAGCACCCCTGCGATGAGCACCAGACTGAGTTTATCCCTCGCACCATTCACGTCGAACCTTCCTGAATATTTCATATTATTTTAAGATCAGCATGCTCAAGCATGACATAAGCATCATCGCGATGGCAATCTTGCCGCCGTTCAGACAGTTAGCCCCGTGTTTCATCCAGGGTTTTGGCCACACGTGATACACGCTAAAGGCGAGATAAGACGCCTGAATCACCCAGGTGAGCATTCTGAATAAGTAACCTGAACTGTTCAGATGGGTGATGGTCTGCATCATCTCCATGCTATACAGAATTATTCCGACGGTCAGCATGGTGTTAACCAGCCGAAGTTTATACTGCGCGGCCCACGTTCCGCACGCAAACAGCAGGGCCGAGACAAAGGTCAGTATTGCCCAGAGAATATCAATCCAGTTCATGATGCGCCTCTGCTGCATGAGATGGCTGGGTTAATAGCAGCCGTATAGCCGGGACAACCACCGGCCACGCGGTGTCGGAAAGGATCACCACGGCGCTTTTACGCTGTCGGTCGAAGGCAATAGCCGAAGCGAACCCCGACGATTCACCATCATGCCAGGTGATATCGCGCCCCTGAATGCGTGTGGTGAACCAGCCATAGCCTACGCGTGAATCGGGATCGTCAGTCGCAAACTGCGGCGTCATTGCGTCGCTCCATCCGAGCTGGCCTGCCAGCAGCGACTGAGCGTAATTGGCCATATCGACAATGGTTGAACGCACGCCTCCGGCAGGGGCAAATGCGTGCATGACCCACGGCGCTTCGCTCAGGCCGGAAGCGGAACGGCCGTGGCTGAATGTGGAAGAGGCAGGCGTTGTATCACTGGCGACGACGGAGTCTGTCATGTGCGCCTGAGCGAATACGCGTGTTTGCAGGAGGTCAGCAAAAGATTGATGCGATGCGCGCGCCAGCGCCAGTCCCAGCAGCGCGTAGCCGGTGTTGGAATAGTCAAATCCGGCCGGGCGTTCGACGCTGGCTTTATTCACCATGTCGATTAATGTCTCCTCATCGAAGGTCCAGAAATTGTCGCGCAGGATGATGGTCTTAATGACCTGAACTTTCTCGGGTAACGACGTCGCCAGCTGCGGCAGGCCAGAGCGGTGCGAAGCCAGCTGCGCCAGGGTTATATCGCTCGCCGGGCCTGCTATCTCCGGGATGAGTTCACCGACGCGGGTTTGTGGAACCGCCTCGCCACGTCGCTGCGCCTCAATCAGCAGGCTGCTGGTCATCGTTTTGGTCAGGCTGGCGATTTCATACTGTTTTGCAAAATCGCTGTCCCACAGGGCGTACTGCACGCCTTTCGGCGTGATGAATGCGACGGCAACGCTGCCTCGCGCACCGCTGAGGAGTGGCGTCAGGAACGAGACTATTTTTGCATCTCCCGTCTGGCGCTGGGACGGCGTGCTGACGCCTGGCTGCAGGTAGATGCCAGCGGCAATCAGCGACACAAAAACCATCCCTGCGGCTAACAATCGCCTTCGGCTGTACACATACTGTTTATTCATGGTTTGCGTCTCAGAATTCATACTGGATCATTGATGACAGGGTGTACTGCATGCGGCTCTTAACCAGAGGGCTCTTACCCGCTTCATCAAGCAGGCAGGCTGCGCGACCGGTCACCCCAGCCGCCAGATGTTCACTGATGTGCCAGACCAGTTCGCTGTCGATTCCAGCTTCCTGTATACCCGATGATGGGGAATATGCCTCAAACCCGGTGCGCTGAGACTGGTTCGCGGTGACCCCATAATGGCGCTGCTGATAGCCGCTGTTAGCCCAGGTGATGTCACCTGCGACCGAAAATTCGACGTCCTGCCCGCGCCAGAGGGTGGACTTTACGCCGGTATTCACTGTCCTCGCCAGCTGTTGCGTCTCGCCACCGTACCGGTGTTTTTGCGTTGCACTTAACGCGCGCAGCCATATCGTCCAGTCTTCGCGTTGATAACGCATCTCCGCGCCCGCCATCAGCATGTCGGGCATATCGCCCATTCCTTGCAGATCGCGGTTTTTTCTGGCGGAGAAGGGATAGTTAACTGTCTCTTTTCGCCCCTCATCAGAGGCCAGCAGCAGACTCACGGCGAACGGGGAGTCGGGATGAAATGTCCATGCCAGCCCCTCCGTGGAGAGATCCCATTGCCCCCAGTCTTTACTCTTCAGACTCAGGCCGCCTTTCAGTAGCGGCCCGGGCGCGTAATGCTGCGATCCCGAATAAACGGGACTGACCGCGACGCCCAGACCCGCGTAACCGGACAGCTCCGCACTGTGTAAGGGGGCGCAGAGCACGATTCCCGCGAGCGAAACGCCATACAGCAGACTTCTTTTCATTCGATGCCTCTCCTGGCAAAGGGTAAGTTGAAGTGGGTGCAGGCTAGCCTGGTGTTTATCGTTTAACAATAAGTATTTATTGTTTTACACTAAAGTTGGTAGGTGTGATCAAGCGCTGACGATAAAAAGAGATGCGGCCGGGGAGGAAAGTACGATATCGTAACTCTATGATTGAATGAGGAGTTCGCAGGAACGCCGTCGTAACAGGACGATAAATGATTGATGACATCCGTTATCTGATAGTGTTTGCAAAGATTGCTGAGGCAGGATCCATTTCAGGTGGGGCAGAAGCGTTAGGGCTTACAACCGCTACGGCAAGCACGCATTTATCAAAGCTGGAAAAAAATCTTGGCTGCGCGTTGCTCTACAGAAACACCCGTAAACTCTCTTTGACTCACGATGGCGCAAATTTGCTGGAAACGGCCCAATCGATGCTGGCACTGTATGAGCAGGGGGTCATTGAATTTAAGCAGCGTTCGATATCAACGGCGAATAAGCTTACTCTTTCTCTTCCTGCCGTTTTTTTGAATAGTGCGTTTACTCGCCATCTGGCCGCTTTTATAAAACGTCATCCGGGTATTTTCCTGAATATCTCTTACAGCGATACACGCAGAGATATTATTGCTGACGGTATTGATGTTGCATTTCGAATCGGGGAACTTCCAGACAGTTCACTTAAAGCGCGCCATCTTTTTGTGCTGCCGCGGCAGTTGGTTGCTTCCCGTGATTTGCTCAGAAAATATCCAACGATTACGCATCCTGATGACCTGGCGCAACTGCCATGGATTGGACTCAATATGCGGCAGAATAACCGGGAATTCCGGCATAAAAGCGGGGAAGTGGCTGTCGTAACGTATACACCTACGGTGTATGTAGATAATGTCGAAGCCGCTTATGCCCTTGCCAGGCAACAAATTGGTCTCGCAGCACCTCCTCGCTATTTAAGCGAAGAGGACGTTACGCGTGGAGAGATGGAGGAAATACTCCCTGACTGGTCATTAGAACCATTAAAAGTTTATGCCGTATGGCCTTCTAATATGTCGACCAGCAGTATTGCCTACAAATTGATTAATGATATTTATAACGCGATTGAGTTTCACACGTTATAAAGGGTTTAACATGCTAAAGAGAGCATGTAACACGCCGTAATAAGCAACAACCCGCCCATCAACACGTTAAACGTACGGAGCTGCCGTGTGCTCCTGAGCAGCACCGACACCTTTTCTCCCATTAATGCCCATGCAGAAAGCGACAGATAACAGACTAAAAAATAGACCGTTATAAAGACGAATGCTGTCGCAGGGTTTGAGGGGGCGGAAAACATTGCAGCCCCTGAGGCGCACGCGGTCCATGCCTTAGGATTGATCCATTGCATTACAAAACCCTGAACAAAACCGGGTGAATCTGTTTTTGTTAATGATATATCGGGCCGGGACGACGCTATCTTATAGCCCAGATACATGATAAATAAAGAACCGACAATATTAAGGTACCGGAAAAACAAAGGATATTTTTCTATTGCAGCGTAAAAACCGAAACAAATAAAGATAAGTAATAACGTAAACCCTATCGTTGCACCGGAGACAAATGAGAAGGTTTTTCTAAAACCGTGAACGGCCCCTGACGATATAATCACCATATTAACGGGGCCAGGAGAAAATGAAAGCGTCAGTGAAAATATAAACATTGTGAAAATTAACAGCATTTTATCTCCGTGCGCTGGTTTATCTGTATTAGAGGTGCTGCGACTATTAAGTCATGACTTTACTCGTCATGTATTCTGAATCCTACCTGGGAACGTACGTCAGAGTAAGTGGCATTTATCTAAAGGTGTGTTTGATTTTTTGCATCGATCGCGCAGGCGCGGGTGGCCCATTAGTGACAGGGTTTCAGTTGCTATCCTAATATAATGGATGTCATCACTGCTCCCGATACGCACCTTTGATCTGAAAATTTAATCAGTGGCCAGCGGGGGCGACTCGCTGGCTTAAGGCACAGGCTGGCAGGAGACTGTAGGCCGGTTAAGCGCAGCGCCTCCCGGCTTGTTTTTTAACCCAGCAGAGCACGCTCTTTAGCAGTTAACGCCAGCGCCTGCGTTGACCCCGTCTCCGACGACTTCACCGCCGCTTCCAGAACGGCCATGACCGCCA
>NZ_VRKN01000040.1 GCF_008080435.1 Enterobacter asburiae
CTGGCCATGGTGCTAACCCGCGTTAAATATCCCACGTAGGTCAGCGCCCCCCCTCACGGAAAGTCATACTGTCTTACAAATTGTCTGTTGAAACTCTGGAACATACAGTTAATCTTCGGCAGGATCTTGTTCCGCAGTCCGATGAGTGCGGGATTGAGAATGACATCTAAACTCTATATTGTGTAATAGCTCAGCCAGAGTAAGATCCATTTGTTAAGGATTACAACATATTAGAACGTTATGTTCCTCAGATTGCGCTGCGTGAAAAATGATTAGGTTGCAGGGGTGTACCACGTCAGATTTTATGCAGCGCCTCCAATATCCCTATTGTTAGGTAGGGTATTTACAGACTTTAACTGCTATCCCAAGCAACGCTCTTGGTTGCTACAGGCGAGAGTGGAAAGGTATCTATAAGCTAAACACTGATCAGTCTTTTAAACAGTAACTGCAGTATGTCCTGCCTGTGTGCCAGAATGGCGTGTACCGTAATCTTGTCCCCTTCTACCGAATACAGAACTCTGTAACCTTCCGGGGTATTGCACTCTCGGTATTTTGCGCAGCCTAACTTCAAAAGTTCAGGGCAAATCTGGCAGTTCAAGGGAAATTCACCAACTCGGGTTTCGAAATGCTCAATGATGGTGGAGATAACCTCCCTGGGATCGACATCATTACGTCTTAAATGGTTGGCTATCTCATCTACGCAAAGCTTTACCGTACGAGTGTACTGAATATCTGCGCCCATATCATAAGCCTGCCAGCAACTGTTCTTTTGAAAGCAGATTGCCGTCAGCTTTGTCTTTCTCTGAAATCGTCAGAAGTTTGAGAAGTGCTATGGCACTTTCCCGCTCCTGTTGTGCTTCATACGATTCAATAACATAGGCAGGAATGCCGTTCTGTGTCACCAGAATAGGCTCACTTAGATTTAGTGCTGCCGCATTCTTTTTTACGTAGCTAATAGTTTCGACTTTCATAAGGTTCCCCATAGGTTTGTAGTCTAAATATAGACTCTATTTGGTCTTTTGACAATATAAGGCCAGTTGATATGTTATGGGTTACCTAATTACAATTCATGTGCACCATATTGTGTTTTGGGTTTAAATTGTTGTACGTTTTATTTTTATGTGTACAATTCATTCTGCAGTATCCGCCGAAAAGGCAAGGAACCCCTATCAGAGGATTAACGATGAAACATGACTACGGCGGTGTTGGTACCATTGCTTCAAGAGCAAGTAGCCTGCTTCAGGCCATGAGCCGGGATATTGAAGAGCAGCGTAGAGAATTCAATCTGACTGAGTATCATCAGACATACACTCGTAATGCTGTGGCCAAGTTACCAAAACTAAGCCGCCGTATCGTTGAACTGTCGATGAAAGAGATGGAAGACCAGGGCTATGAGTTCAACAAAAAGCAAATTGGTAATGTTGAGCAGTATGCGTTAACGATTCAGAACGTCATTGATATATACGCCCATCGTAAGGTTCTGAAATACCGCGATATACATAATGGACCGTACGTTATCTTCGTCGTTAATCTTAAAGGGGGAGTTTCTAAAACGGTCAGTACGGTAACGCTGGCACATGCATTACGCGTTCATCAGGATTTGTTGCGACATGATCTGCGAATTCTTGTCATTGACCTCGATCCGCAGGCATCCAGCACTATGTTCCTGGATCACACCCACAGTATCGGTTCTGTACTGGAAACAGCAGCTCAGGCCATGCTTAATGACCTCGATTCGGAGACGCTTCGAAACTCCGTCATTAGACCTACCATTATTCCTGGTGTGGATGTTATTCCTGCCTCTATTGATGATGGTTTCGTAGCCAGCCAATGGGAATCTCTGGTTGCTGAATATTTACCGGGCACTAAACCTTCGGAAGTACTCAGAACGAAAATCATTGAACGTGTTGCTGATGACTATGACTTTATCTTTATAGATACTGGCCCTCACCTTGATCCTTTCCTTTTGAATGGTCTGGCCGCGAGTGACCTCTTACTGACCCCTACCCCGCCAGCTCAGGTTGATTTTCATTCAACGCTTAAATACCTCACCCGTTTGCCGGAAATGCTGGAGCGACTCGAAGAGGAAGGTATAGAGCCCCGACTAAGTGCAAATATTGGGTTTATGTCCAAAATGACTGGTAAACGCGATCATGAAACATCGCACAGCCTTGCCCGTGAAGTTTATGCAAGCAGCATTCTTGATTATTCATTACCCCGTCTGGATGGGTTTGAGCGCTGCGGTGAGTCATTCGATACGATCATAAGCGCAAATCCCATGTCTTATCCAGGTAGTGCTGAGGCCTTGAAAAAAGCCAGAACTGAGGCTGAGCGCTTTACTAAAGCTGTGTTTGACCGTATTGATTTCATCAGAGGAACAACAGAATGAGACAGGTACTCGCCCGTGGCCGCGTGCTTGGTAAAAGTAATTCAGATGGCGACGATAACAGCAGAACATTCACGCTGAAGTCAGGAAGTCAGGCTCGCTTTGTCCGAACTGTAGTTCTGAGTGGTGACATTGAAGCAAAAACGTATGTAGATCCAAGCATAAACGGTCGTGACCAGGCGATGCTTACCCCTGAGTCCGTCAGCGATATTTCTCGTACCATCATTCTGCAGCAATTTTTCCCGGCTATTGGTCGTGAAGTTAATGGTCGGATTGAAATTCTTGATGGAACCCGTCGACGAGCTGCATGCATTTTTAATCAGACTAAGTTTGAAATACTGGTTACAAAGGATGAGATCAATGTCTCTGATGCCAGACAACTTGCGGTAGATATCCAGACTGCGCGGGAGCACAGCTTACGTGAACTTGGTAAACGCTTTGAGGTCATGTATGACAAAGGTATGACCAAAGAAGAGATTGCCATCGCGGAAAATATATCTCCGGCAAAAGTGACTCGCGCATTTCAAGCCGCAGCTGTGCCTGATGAAATGATCGCAATATTCCCGGCCATCAACGACATCTCTCTGGCTGATTACCAGTTTCTTCTCCAAGTGGCAGAAGATGCGAAAGCTAAGGGTATATCAGTGGATGAACTGATGGATAGGGTATTGGAGAAAGTTGCAAAGGCTGACCATATAAGCGGGGATAAGAAAAAAATTCTTGCGATCTTCAGAGAAGAAAGTAAAAGCCTGAAACCAGCACCAGTAAAGCAATTTGAGACAGAGAAAATTCGCGAGTTCACCGATCGTCGTCAGTATGCCAGAAAAAAAACGGACCAGAAAAATCGCGTTGTGGTCTATGAATTTTCTCGTATATCTCCTGCTGTTCAGGCTGAGCTTGATGAAGCGATTAGAAATATTATGTCTAACATTTCTTCCGCTGAGTAAGGCATCTTGTGTGTGCCGGAGAGCCCTCCGGCCTCACTATTCTCTTGATTTTCCCCGCAGTAATTTCACCTCTAACTTAATGAATAGCAACAAAAAATGAAGATTTTTTCATAGTGAAAGTCCCAGCAATTTTCATGCTTCTTTGGAGTTTCAAGATTCTGTTCGAATACAATAAGACTTGAAGAGTTATTTTTCAGATAAAATGTAGACATCGTACGCCTAAGCTATACAAATTTGTCCCGCAGAGATTTCATAATTAACCTACTGTTTTTATTGTTTATATCTGATTTCTTTCATAGTGAAAGTCCCACGGTTTTCAACCTGCGTATTCTACTGAGAATCTAACAGATAACATTGTAAGTGAAGTCTTTCAGTGTCCTCTTTGACTCGGCTGCACGATTGGTACCTCCAATGCCTTGGCCAGTTCACTCTCTGAACGTTGACGGCTGTGCCACTACTATTAGCTGGTTAACCATTCCACAACTGGTGCGGGCTATAAGCAAAAGTATCCTCATCATAGTGTTCGCTGATAGGAAGACGAAAAGCAGCAACTGATCGCGCGGGCCACAGCGGCTGATTTCGATGTTAATGCTTTTGCCCGGGAGTACCAGCGTCGGCCAGAATCCGTTATCACCTGCATGACTCGTCTGGGCCTCATCGATAAGACTCACAACGCTCACTAGCCTTCCCGAATCCGGCTGGCGGTAATCACACTGCCAGCAGTTCTGTCCATTCCTGCCTCTTCACATTCTGCTGTTCTCCCCCACACCGCTTAACCGTCGCACCGTGCCGGAAAAATTCAAGCCGCCAGCTGCGGCGCCCGTTCGCATTCCTTCCCTCTGGTCAGTCTTTTGCGCTGCGGCCTTGCATCCGGAGCTGGATTTTTTCCAGCTGGCACGTTGCGTCGTGTGCGGTATGGCGGGAGCACACCGCAGACCGCCGGAAAGGAAGGAACGCCAGAATGACGCAATTAACTCTGGAGATGGCATTACCAGAAGCAACTCCCCGTAAACCAGCGCATACCGGGCAAAACGGTTACGACCATTACCGCCGGGATTTTGTTCGCCTGTTTAGCGACATCGCGCGCTACCATCACCGGCATGAAGTGTTCCGGGATTTCGTTGAGATGGCATCGATCGCTGTCCAGAATGCCTTTCTTCGCTCGCCGGAACTTGAACAGGAATATCTGACTATTGCGGGTCGTTATCAGCCTGATGATGTGAAACGTATGGCACACCTGCTGGCATGCCTTACCGGCGCGCTGGAGTGTCAGCCCAGTGATTTTCTTGGGCAGATTTTTATGGAGCTGGAGATCGGCTCTGCGCATATGGGCCAGTTTTTCACCCCTTATCACCTTTCCCAGCTGATGGCTCGTCTTACCGCCGGCAATGTGCGCGAGCAGCTGAAGCACAAACCGTTTATCACATTACATGAACCCGCTGCCGGCGCCGGTAGCATGGTGATTGCTTTTGCAGAGGTGATGGCAGAGCAGGGCATTAACTATCAGGACAAACTCTTTGCCAGCTGCATGGATATTGACCCGGTGGCCGCCCATATGTGTTACCTGCAGCTGTCCTACCTGGGTATCCCTGCCGAAGTCATAACCGGTAATACGCTGACGATGGCATTCAGCCGCACCCGCTTCACGCCCGTGTATTACCTCAACGACTGGCCTGAAAAGTTTGCACTTCGTGATCGCGTTAAGGCGATGAAAAAGGTGCTGTCTGGATTTGCCGCGTAGTTTATTAGGGCAGGGGGGAACCCTGCTTTGACTGCCGAAAAACCTGCGGCCGATGGCCGCGAGTTGGGAGGTGGCTGCGCCACCTCTTTTCTCCGTGCCGATTCGGGTCCGTATTTATTTTTTGCTCGCTCTTTCTCTCCGGACTTTCCGCTGATTTCTGTGTTTGGTCATTATCCCCGGTGATCGGCTGCTCTCTCCCTTGATTAAAACGACTCAGGTCAAAACCATGGCCTCCTTCGGCTCTCGACCCGACCCGACCCGACCCGCTACGCGGTCCGGTCCGGTCGTCAGTCGGCAGCTGCTGCGCATCGGCCAGTCTCCGCCGAACCCCTGCGGGTTTCGTCCCTCCCGGGTAGTGTCTGATGGCAACGTCCAGGTCAAAGGCTGCAGCTGGCTGACGCCAGCGCTTCACCGCCCCGTTGGGGCTTTAAGGGACCGGCCAGCCGGTCTTTCTGGCGTTCCCCTTTATGCCGGTGTTCGCTGCGGGGCTTCTTTCTCCGTGGCAGACGCTGGCACGGGGCGCTTTGCGGTCAAGGGTACGCTTCGCCGGCCTGACGCCGCCCCTGACCGCTTCGCTGATACCCCGTTCCGGTCTTTTCCCACGGAGCCAGATCCCCGTGCTGCGTGAAACCCAAAGGGTGACACCAGTAAAGAGGCCGGTTCGAGGCAAATTGCCAACCAGCCGCACCTTATACCCTTATGAGGAAACAATAATGCTGTTATTTACTGCTCAAAAACTTTTGCCTGTCGTTACTGTGATCCAAAAAAATAATGCTGACTTACTGCTGGTGAAAGATGAAGGGATATACGTCATGTCTTCTGTTGAAAAAGTCACAGAAGGATGCAAGCGCACTGTTGCTTATGCCGAAGGCTATGATCCGGCTAAGTTTCCCGACGGTGGCGAATTATATGATGCCTGCGTCGATGCCGTTGGTGGCGACGATTTTGCCGAATTACTCCCCCTTAACGACGACGTTCTGACTGCGTTAGCCGAAGGAAAACATGATTTGCTGATAGTCGTCACTGAAACTCAGATCCGTATTGATTTGGCTCCGGTCGGGAAGGCGTCATGAGTTAAGCCGCGATGGCCGGTGGCGGTGGGTGGTAAGTCAGTTAGTGTGCTGAGTATTAGGCGACAATTACCCCGTCCGCATCGCGACAATTACTCTGGCCTGTTTGTAATCTGAGCGTCCTGTTTCTTCT
>NZ_VRKN01000041.1 GCF_008080435.1 Enterobacter asburiae
GGGGGTGTAAGCGGGAACCGTCCAAAATTTTGTCACGTCCGTCACTTTTATTTCTTTCTGTCTGAGAAAGCGGTTACACACCTGCACCGCCGAAATTTCCCATCAGAAAAGCTATAGCTGATCATGACCAAATTTTAGTCCGCCTTTAAAAGCAACAAGTTATTCCCAGTATTGGGCAGGAGGTTTGCATCTATCCGCCGTTCATAAGGTGGCATTGTGAAATGAAAAATCATACAACGGCCATGTGCTTCATTCCAGAATGTAGATTTTTATAATGAAATTACATAAAATAACAGTGCGTTATGTTTATGATGTATTCATCGAAAGGGAATAAATAATGAGTAAGTACTTATTTTTGGCAGTTTTCGCCGCTGCAGCCGTTCTGACCGGCTGCTCCAGCGACTATGTAATGCAGACGAAATCAGGTGACATGATTGTCACCAAAGGGAAGCCTGAAACGGATAAATCTACGGGACTGGTAACCTATAAGGACGCGGGTGGTTTCAAGCATGAAATCAATCGCGATCAAATCACCAATATGATTGAAAAATAATATTTTTTAATATAGTCCCACATATGAATATGGGACTATATTTTGCAGAAATTTTCAACTATTTCTCAATGCTGGATCTCTATCTGTGTCCAGCCTTTTCCATACATGCAGTCCTTCACCAGGACATCTCGCTTACTCTCGTTTTCATCACTCGTTGAGTAGCTTGTATCAGTCGTTTTATGTTTTTCATCTTTAGATGTGTACTTGCCAGAGATCTGATTGTCCGGTGGCAAATCCCTGAGTGCCTGTGCTTTACATTGAGTTTCAGCAATATCTTCCTGCTGCTTGTCGGTACCGGTCTTAACCCACTGATACTCAACACAACCCGTCAGGCTTATCAAGATTAACGTCATAACAAAGGTCTTTTTCATAACATCCAATCAAAAGTTAAATAAAATTAATTCTAACTTTACTGCAATCGAGCTCCTATAAACAGATTATCAACACATTTAGCACCGTGGGATAGCACCGTCATACTGAGGCACAAAAGCCTGCCACGACTAACACCAAAACGGCAACATCATTCATTATCCTTTCTCCAGCCGATATGGACCTGAACCATCGAAATACTATCCTGAGGGATTTTACTACCAGACCTTATTTTATCTTATAAATTCATTTTATTTTCTCAACCCATTTTTCAAATAAAGATTGTTTTCTGTTTATTTCACAGTCAGAATTTATTTCTTCAGTGATATATTCCTCCTTACTGTGTTCAACGAGTCGCTTAAATCTGCGCTTTATTTCTTTACCCGCAGGGCTGCAGTCCCCTGAGTCGGCCAGATAAACGGCCGCACTGTAAGCTGCGTAACAGTTATCAACGTTATCAGGATGAGGCTTACAACCGCTAAATACGGTATAAGCTAAGTCAGGATGACTTTTATAATAATTAATTTCAGGGGTATTTTTCAATTGAGAGAATATACCCGGAAGTAACATGACTGAAGCTATAGCAAGCGTAACGATCCCCGTCAGAACTATATATCTGAACTTCATTATGGCACCTTTCTGGCATGACTCGTTCACAACTCATGTTTCCCACGAGAAAGCGTTCGATAGACCGTTGGCCGTGACACTGAAAATAATTCAGCAAGATCGCTGATTGAGTACTGTCCGGTTTCATGCATTCGGCACAGCTCTTTTTGCTGTTTATCTGACAACTTAGGCTGTTTTCCCCGCAGTTTCCCTTTTGCCCGGGCAATGGCCATACCTTCTCTGGTCCGGAGGCGTATCAAATCCCCCTCGAATTCGGCAAATGTGGCCAGTACGTTGAAGAACATTTTCCCCATTGGGTCTGCCGGATCGTAGATGCTGGCTCCCAGAGCCAATTTCACTCCCCTTGCCACTAAGGCATCTGCGATCTCCCTTGCATCAGGAACAGAACGGGCCAGACGATCGAGCTTAGGAACAACCAGTGTGTCGCCACTGCGAACGGCGGCCAACGCCTGCTCCAGACCGGGTCTCTGTCGGTTTGAACCGGTCAGTCCTTTATCGGTGTAAATTCTGTCCAATGAGACCCCTAGTCCGACCAGCGCTTCCTGCTGGGCGGTCAGATCCTGCTTGTCGGTAGAGCAGCGTGCGTAGCCGATGCGTATTTTAGTCATAAATGTGTACGTTTAAGGGGCCATGAAAGAGATTGATATCGTACTATCTATATGAGACAACTTCAGCTGCAATTTATGGCAGATATAAAAATTTATTTAACTGTCCGTTCAACGATCCCCTTACGGACATATCCGGTACGAGGTCAGGATGACATCCCATGGAAAAGATAAAGGCAAAAGGCTCTCTGTTTTAACTGATGCAGAAAAATTCGCACTGTATGGCCTGCCTGATTTTGACGAAGGACAGCAGATGGAATATCTGTCACTCACGGCAAAGGAACTGGAACTTGCTACCAGCCGCCCCGAAATAGTGGCGCAGATTTACTGTATCCTGCAGATTGGTTATTTTAAAGCCAAACATGCCTTCTTTCGCTTTTCTCCGCAACAGGGGGAAAGTGATTACGATTTTGTGGTGCAACGCTACTTTCGTGAGGTGTCTCCTGCCGGCCACTCCATTTCTGATCATGAATATTACGCCCAGCGTAAGCTTATTACCGATTTCTTCGGGTACCGACAGTGGTCCGGCTCCGTTGGCCCGCAACTTGATGCCCGCGCTGCGCAGATTGTGCGCCGTGATATTACCCCCGGTTTTGTTGCCACCGAACTCATCTGCTGGCTCAATGAAAAGAAAATCGTTCGCCCGGGGTATTCCACGCTCCAGAAAATCATCAGTAAAACACTGTCGGCAGAACGGCAGCGACTGGCTGGCATTCTGTCAGCCGCGCTGGATGATGAAACACAGAAAACGCTGACTGCACTCCTGAAGAAAGATGACGCCCTGTCTGGCCTGGCCGTGCTGAAACAGGAAGCGAAGGATTTTCGCTGGCGGCAAATGTCCCGTGAACGGGATAAACGCGGCCAGCTGGCACCGCTGTATCAGATGGCGCGGAAATTACTGCCCGGGCTCGGCATTTCGCAACAAAATCTGCTGTACTTTGCCAGTCTGGTTAACTTTTACACTATCCACGATCTGCGTAACCTCAGAAAAGAGCAAACCTGGTTATATCTGTTGTGCTATATCTGGCTTCGCTACCGGCAGTTTTCCGATAACCTGATCAGCGCCATGATGTGGCACATGAAGCAAACAGAAGAACGCTGCAAAGAAGACGCCAGAAAAAACTTTGAAGCAGACGTGCTGCAACGGCAGCAGGAGAATAACAGGGTCGGACGTCTGTTATCGCTGTTTGTCGATGAAGCGGTTACTGATACCACGCCGTTTGGCGATGTACGCAAGCGGGCCTGGAAAATCATGCCCAGAGAAACCCTGCAAAATACGGCGCAGCGAATGCGGGTCAAACCGGTCAGCCGGATGGCCCGGCGCTGGGAAGCCGTGGACATTCAGGCGGCTCATATCCGTCGCCATTTACGCCCGTTGTTCTGCGCCCTGAATTTTTCCAGCGTAACGCCTGAATGCCCCTGGCTTGCTGCGCTTGCCTGGGTTAAGGATTCGTTTTCCGGAAAGCCGCGGTTGGCGCAACGTCCGGTGGCGATGTGCCCGCCGGGCACGCTGCCACCGCGTCTGCAGCCCTGGCTACTGATCGCGGATGAAAAAGACTCCCCGACAGTGCTCCATGCCGATCGTTATGAATTCTGGCTGTACAGGCAAATAAGAAAACGGCTGGAGTCAGGCGAACTCTATCTGGATGACAGCCTGCAGCACCGGCATCTTTCAGACGAGCTGGTTTCGGTCGAGGAAAAAGCGGACGTTCTGGCACAAATGGACATCCCATTTTTGCGCAAACCGATCGGGCATCAACTGCGTACTCTGACCCGCGAACTGCACCGACAATGGAAAGCATTCAACCGGGAGCTAAAACAGGACAAGTTGCCTCATCTGGCGTTTGATAAAGAAACCCAGAAACTCAGCTGGCGTAAGCAGGATACGGGGGATCAATCTGACAGCGTAACGGATTTTTATTCTCAGCTGCCTTTAAGTGAACTGACGGATGTTTTTCGCTTCGTCAATCAGCAATGCAGCTTTCTGTCGGCGCTTACGCCGCTGCAGCCTCTGTATGTGAAAAAAGGTGCAGTCGCGGACAATCTGATGGCGGTGATAATGGCGCAGGCCATGAATCACGGCAATCTGACGATGTCCCGTACCAGCGATATACCGTACAATGCGCTGAATGATGCTTATGAACAATATCTGCGTTTCTCCTCCTTAAAAGCAGCCTGCGACAGCATCAGTGATGCCATTAAGACGCTTCCTGTTTTTCCGTATTACTCACTGGAATTGGGTGAGTTATATGCGGCCGTCGATGGGCAAAAATTCAGCGTTGAGCGTCCGATGATCAAAGCTCGTGCGTCAAAGAAATACTTTGGTCTAGGGAAAGGCGTGGTGGCTTATACCCTGTTATGCAATCATATTCCGCTTAATGGGTATCTCATCGGCGCCCATGAGTACGAAGCGCATCATGTTTTTGATATCTGGTACAGGAATACTGCCGGGATTGTGCCTACGACGATCACCGGCGATATGCACAGTATTAACAGGGCCAATTTCGCCATCCTTCACTGGTTTGGCCTGCGTTTTGAACCTCGTTTTACTTCCCCCTCCGACATGCTGAAAGAACTATATTGTGCAGACGACCCGACACGCTATAAAAAATGCTTGATCCAACCGGTGGGGCAGATAAATCAGAAGGTGATCATCGATGAGAAACCCAATTTGGATCAAATCGTCGCCACACTGGGCCTGAAAGAAATAACCCAGGGGGCATTAATCCGTAAACTGTGTACGTATTCCCCTGAAAACCCGACAAGGCAGGCGCTGTTCGAGTTTGATAAACTTATCCGCAGCCTTTATATCCTTCGCTATCTTCGTGATCCACAAATAGCCAGAAACAGCCACCGTTCACAAAATCGCATAGAATCTTATCACCAGCTGCGTTCAGCCATCGCTCAGGTCGGCGGTAAAAAAGAGCTGACAGGACAGAACGATATTGAAATCGAAATCAGCAACCAATGCGGGCGGCTGCTTTCCATTGTGATCATCTACTACAACTCAGCCCTTTTATCGAGATTACTACAGAAATACGAATCAAACGGGAATAGCCGGGGATTGAGCTTTATCCGGCGTATGTCGCCCGTAGCCTGGCGGCATATTTTTTTAAACGGGCATTACACCTTTGTCAGCGAAGGAAAAGAGATTGATCTGGATGCAATGATTAACGGACTGACGCTGACATCGGACGAGAAGACGTAAAGTGACAGACGTGACAAAATTTTGGACGGTTCCCGCTTACACCCCC
>NZ_VRKN01000004.1 GCF_008080435.1 Enterobacter asburiae
CAGCAGTCAGCTAAGAAATAACTCAAAGGCGGCCAGAGTAGTTGACGCGTATCGGCCAAGGTAGTTGACGTCTAATACTACGCCATCAAAACCGGCCTGGACGGCATTCAGTGCCGCCTGACGATAGTCCGCGATGATGCTGTGAATGTCCTTGCGCGAGAGCGTTCTCGGCCGCGGGCAGTCAACCATTTGGCCTTCTCCCTGTTCATTCACCACCCACACCTTCGCATCCGGTGCCAGTGGTGACGGCGCAACGGGCTGACCATCCTGATGAAAGCGGGCGTGCGACATTCGCCCCACGTGCCAGAGCTGAGAAAAAATCACCCCGCCCGCCTGATGCACGGCGCCCGTCGTGAGTTGCCATCCTGAAACCTGCTCAGGCGAATGGATGCCAGGTGTCCATGAGTATCCCTGACCCTGAGGCGAGATCTGCGTGGCTTCCGTGATGATTAATCCGGCGCTGGCCCGCTGCCGGTAATACTCAGCCATCAGCGCGGAGGGAATATTTCCCGGCTGAAGGGAGCGTGCGCGGGTCATTGGCGCCATGACGATACGATTTTTCAGGTCTTGCTGACCCAGCCTGTAGCGTTCAAAAAGTGAGATACGTTGCATGTTTTCATCCCTTATGGTTTGGATGAAATCACTTTACAGGCGACATCTGATTTTGATAATCACACCAAAAGTAGATGCACTTTTCGGAAAATATGAATAATGGGTAAACTCGAAGACATGGCATTACTGGTGGAAGTTGCTGAGGCCGGAGGTCTTTCTACCGCCGGACGACGCCTGTCACTTTCCCCCGCCACCATGACGGCCAGGCTGAAAGCGATTGAGGAGCGTTACCAGACGCGCCTGTTTCACCGGTCAACGCGTTCCATCACGCTGACCCGCGCCGGGGAAGAGTTTTACCATGCCGCGCTGCGCGTGCTGGAAGAGATGCATCACGCCGAGTCGTTACTAACGCAAAAAGAAGGCGTGCTCAGCGGCAACATTCGCCTTTCTGCGCCCTCGGACTTTGGCAGACAGTATCTTAGCCCCGCCGTCGTGGAATTCTCCCGACGCCATCCTGACGTTAAATTTTTCATCTCGTTAAGAGAACACGTTGAGGACCTGGTCGCTAACCGGCTGGATATGAGCGTGCGTTTCGGCAACCTGCCGGACAGCAGCCTTGTCGTCAGAAACATCCGCCCGAACCATCGGGTGCTGGTCGCCTCCGGGGAGTATCTTAACGACCGTGGCATCCCCGAAACGTTTGCAGATTTAGCTCAGCACCGGTGCCTGGCGCTTGAGTCTCAGGGTGTGGTGATGAACGAATGGCGCTTTGAAACGAATGGCGAGGAAAGCGTTGTTCGCGTAGAGCCTGCCATGGTGTGCGACGACGGAGCATTGCTTCGACAGTGGGCTCTGAGCGGGGCTGGCATCGCGGGGAAATCGTGGTGGGATGTCAAAGACGATGTTGAAACCGGAAGGCTCACGGTGCTGTTTGCCGACAGCTTCACCGGCTTTAGCCGATTCGATCGCAAAGATGTCGGGCTGCAGTTTGTTTACCCACAGCGCAAACTGCAGCCGCTTCAGGTCACGGCTTTTAGCCAGTTTTTTCTCGACTGGCTAAAAAAACATTAACGCAATAAACAGTGATACACTCGCCCGATACAACTCATTATCCCGTCAGAACGGCTTATGACTACAAATATTGCTTTTTTCGATTTCGATGGAACGATAACGTTTTCCGACACTTTCACCCCGTTTATTTATCGTTCTGTTGATGAAAAAACGCTACGCCGTGGAAAGTTGCGCCTTCTTCCCTACATCCTCGCCTATAAAATGGGCGCGTTATCGGGATCGGTTTTACGAAAAAAAGTGGTAAGAATAGCGTTAG
The DNA here is from genome assembly GCF_008080435.1 of Enterobacter asburiae. GTDB lineage: Bacteria > Pseudomonadota > Gammaproteobacteria > Enterobacterales > Enterobacteriaceae > Enterobacter > Enterobacter asburiae_C. Next base: position 1,880 of record NZ_VRKN01000004.1, read on the forward strand.
CAGGCAAATCTGAAACTGAATTAAAAAAGGCCGGGCTTTTCTACAGTAAAACAGAAATTCCTGCCCTGTTGCGAGAGGATGCCATGAAGAAAATCAGCTGGCATAAATCTCAAGGGGATACGGTGGTTGTGGTCTCAGCCTCGCTTGATTTATACCTTAAACCCTGGTGCGAGCAGAATGGGCTGGAACTCTTATGCAGTGAAGTGGCATTTTCAGGTGGAAAAGCTACCGGAAAATACAAAAAGGGTGACTGCAGCGCTCACTTAAAAAAAACGAAGATCATTGATAATTATGATTTATCTTCATACAACGTCATCTATGCCTATGGCGATACGAAGGAAGATTTAGACATGCTCTCTCTTGCTTCGAAAAAATTTTATCAATGGAAAGAAATAGCCTGATCCCGCCATGACATATCAGAAAAACATCTAAATAAGAGATAGCGCGCATTTCGCTGACAACCTCAGGACTACTCTGGGAGCGGTTTTCAGGAGGTACAAAACATGAAAAAGCTTCTGATATGTTGTTTGTTCGGTAATACCGCAAACTCTCTCGCCAAAAAGATGCAGTCTCTGGCAGAACGCGAAGGCTATCCACTGATGATTAGCGCTGTTGGGCTGGATAACTTCGCCAGTGTCGCTCCCGCTTTCGATGGTTTCCTCATTGCGCCGCACATTCAGTACAAGCTCGATGAGATAAAAGAAACGGTGGGTCATACGCGCTCAATCGCTATTATTGAGAGTCTACCCTATGCCTCTCTGGACGCGAGTAAAGTGTTGAATTTCGTGAAGGAAAAGATGCCTGAACTGGCTGCCTGATATACAAGGCCGCATCGGTTTTGCGGCCTCCTCTCACCCGCCGATCAAAACGTGTCTACACAAGGCTGGCCGACCTTATTAATGGCGTTTTTTAACCTGGTTCTGAGTTCAATTAACGCCGCTTCTTTCTCTTCAAGCTGCTGCAACTTGCGGCGCAGGGAAGCTTGTTTTTGCTCAGCGGTAAATTTGTCGTCAACCCAGACAGCTAAAACCTCTGAAATTTCGGCTAAGGTAAAGCCCAGCATTTTGGCATGCTTGATCATGTTTAAACGCTGTAAATCAACGGCAGAATAGACTTTGTAGTTATTGCTGCGATTGGGTTGCGGGATATTCTCTAACAGCCCTTGCCGCTCATAGTAACGGACCGTCTCTTTCGACATTCCCGTTTTCGCACACAGTTCGCCAATTCGCATCGCGTCGCCCTCACCTTGTAAAAATCACGCTTGACCGTGTACCTAAGTGCACGGTTTATCCTGTGCTGCATACATTAGGATAACGGGATTATAGATATGAATTCTTTTGATTATACAGGAAAAACAGCACTGATTACCGGAGCGTCTTCGGGCATAGGTCGTGATTTCGCCAGGCAACTCGCGGCCCGCGGCGTGGCATTGATCCTGATCGCCCGCTCCGAGCCAAAGCTGCAGGCGCTTGCCGCAGAGTTAGTCAGAAAGCATGGCGCATCCATCACGATTATTGTGCAGGATTTAGTGACACCGCAAGCCATTCCCCACATTGTGGAACGGCTTGAAACCTTAAGACGTTTCCCCGACATTCTGATCAATTGCGCCGGGTTCGCCACCTATGGACCATTCGAAAAGCTGTCGTTCGACAGGCAGCGTGATGAAATAAACCTGAACTGCCTGGCCCCCGTGGAACTGACTCATGCCATGCTCCCGGGAATGCTGCAGCAAGGCTCCGGGGTGATTATTAATGTTTCCTCAACGGCCGCGATGCAACCAGATCCCTATATGGCGATTTATGGCGCAACCAAAGCATTCCTGCTCTCGTTTTCGAATGCGCTGTGGGGAGAATATCGCGCAAAGGGCATCCGCGTCCTGGCGCTTTGCCCCGGCGCAACGGATACGGCCTTTTTTGATGTGGTGAATGCAGAGGAAGCCTCGGTAGGTAAAAGAATGCCCGCTGACAAGGTGGTCACCCTGGCGTTGAAGGCCGTGGAGAATAACCGTAACTACCTGATTACCGGATGCGGTAACTGGCTTCTGGGGCAACTACACCGGTTCGTGACGCGCAAGCGTCTGGTGCTCATCGTTGAAAAAATATTGCGTCCACGCTCGGCTTAAGCGAAAACGGCTCTGTTCAGTGCAAGGGAGTTGCGCTGAAATCCTCGCTTATCGCAGACAGATAGATGCCATAGTGCACGAAAAACAGTGATACACTTACCCACCTGGTTGATCGTCCCGTCTGAAGGGCTCATGATGAATGGCGGTAACCAAAGTACGAAATGGTCACTCGTTGTTAATCGTAGCCTGTCACGCTAAGCTTAAATAATGACTAAAAATATGAACCCCCCATCAGCACGTGGTCCACTTGACCACGCTGTCAGAGAGCAAATCGTCGAAGCGGCTTTTGAGCACTTCGGTCACTACGGCTATGAAAAAACCACCGTCGCCGAACTGGCTAAATCCATCGGTTTTTCAAAGTCCTACATTTATAAGTTTTTCGATTCCAAACAGGCTATCGGCGAGGTGATCTGCGCTAACCGCCTGGAGTTGATCATGACGGCAGTGCTTTCCGCCATCAAGGATGCGCCGTCAGCAAGCGAAAAATTACGCCGCCTTTTCAGGGCGCTCACCGAAGCGGGGAGCGAGCTGTTTTTCCATGACCGTAAGCTTTACGACATTGCCGCCGTCGCCGCACGCGAGCAGTGGCCGTCGACAGAACGGTATGCAGAAAGCCTGATGAAGCTGATTGAGAGCATCATTATCGAAGGCAGGCAGGCCGGCGAGTTCGAAAGAAAAACGCCGCTGGATGAGGTCACACAGGCTATCCACATGGTGATGTGTCCTTTTATCAACCCCATCCAGCTGCAGTACAACCTCGAAATGGCCCCCACCGCGGCGGTGCTCCTCTCTTCACTGATTTTAAGAAGCCTGGCCCCCTAATTTGTGACCATTGACATTTTTGGTCACTAGTCAGAGAATGCGGATACCGTCCTGTTACGTCAAAAAGGTTTCCCATGCTCAGGCTCACTTCAGCCCGCGTTGCCGTTTGTCTCCTGCCGTTTGCCCTTGTGGCGTGCGGCGATATTTCCGCGAGTGACGATCCGCGGACAAAGCCACCGCTCGTCAGATCCGCATCCGTCGAGCTTGCGAATAATACCGCCCGCGCCTTTACGGGCGTGGTGGTCGCAAGAACGCAAAGCGATTTGGGTTTCAGGGTTCAGGGAAAAATCCTTGAGCGACTGGTCGATACGGGGCAGACCGTCAAACAGGGTCAGCCCTTACTGCGCCTGGATCCGGTTGACCTGAAATTACAAGCTCAGGCGCAGCAGCGTGCGGTGGATGCTGCCCAGGCGCGCGCACGAAAAGCCTCCAGCGATGAGGCGCGGTATCGCGGTCTTGTGGCGTCCGGTGCCGTGTCTGCCTCTGAGTATGACCAGATCAAAGCGGCGGCCGATACGGCCAGAGCCGATCTCAGCGCCGCCCGGGCGCAGGCCAGCGTGGCGCAAAACGCCACAGGCTATGCCGTACTGCTGGCGGATTCAGACGGCGTGGTCATGGAGACGCTCGCCGAGCCGGGTCAGGTCGTCAGTGCCGGACAGGTGGTGATCAGGCTCGCCAGAGCGGGACAGCGTGAAGCGCTCGTGCAGCTTCCGGAAACACTGCGCCCTGCCGTCGGCAGCGAAGCGCAGGCCACGCTTTATGGCAATGAAGAACACCCGGTCACCGCAACGCTGCGCCTGCTGTCTGACTCAGCCGATGCCACGACCCGCACTTATGAAGCCCGCTACGTGCTGGATGGCCTGCTGGCGAACGCGCCGCTGGGAGCGACCGTCACGCTGAACATTCAGGACAATAAAGCGGAAGGTCAGGTGATGCAGGTTCCGCTGGCTTCACTCTATGATGCGGGAAAAGGTCCTGGCGTCTGGCGCATTTCCGCCCAGCCGGCAAAGGTCGCATGGACGCCCGTCAAGGTGCTGAGCGTGGGTGAAGATGCGGTGCAGGTCACGGGCGGCGTGAAGCCCGGTGAAAAGATTGTTGCGTTAGGCGCACATCTTCTGCACGAAGGTGAGGTCGTCAGGCTTGCTAAACAACGCAATGCCGCCCTGGCGGAGAGCACACCATGAGCGGAAGCCGCTTCAACCTGTCAGCGCTGGCCGTCCGCGAACGTTCCGTCACGCTGTTTCTGATCGTTCTCGTTACGATTGCCGGAATTTACGCCTTCTTTGGGCTCGGGCGCGCGGAGGATCCGCCCTTCACGGTAAAGCAAATGACGGTGATAACCGTCTGGCCGGGCGCGACCGCGCAGGAGATCCAGGATCAGGTCGCCGAACCGCTGGAGAAGCGCCTGCAGGAACTCAAATGGTATGATCGTACCGAAACCTATACCCGTCCCGGTATGGCGTTTATCACATTGTCATTGCAGGACAAGACCCCGCCTGCCGAAGTGCAGGAGGAGTTCTATCAGGCGCGTAAGAAGCTTGGAGATGAATCTCAACGTCTTCCGGCGGGCGTCATCGGCCCGATGATCAATGACGAATTCTCGGATGTCACCTTTGCCCTCTTTGCCCTGAAAGCGAAAGGCGAACCGCAGCGGCAACTGGTACGTGATGCCGAAGGCCTGCGCCAGCAGCTTCTGCACGTTCCCGGCGTGAAGAAAGTGAACATTATCGGCGAACAGGCCGAGCGGATTTATATCTCCTTCTCCCATGACCGTCTGGCGACGATAGGGCTTTCACCCCAGGATATTTTCAATGCCCTCAACAGCCAGAACGCGTTAACTGCAGCGGGTTCCATTGAGACCCGAGGCGCGCAAATTTTTATCCGCCTGGACGGCGCGTTCGATGAACTGCAGAAAATCCGCGATACGCCTTTTGTTGCTCAGGGCAAAACGCTCAAGCTGTCCGATGTGGCGACGGTTGAACGGGGCTATGAAGACCCCCCGACGATGCTGATACGTAATCAGCATGAACCCGCCCTTCTGCTGGGCATCGTGATGCGCGAAGGCTGGAACGGTCTGGCGCTGGGTAAAGCGCTGGATGCGGAAACGGCAAAAATAAATGATAGCCTGCCGCTTGGCATGTCTCTGACCAAAGTCACCGACCAGTCCGTGAATATTCGCTCGTCGGTCGATGAGTTTATGATCAAATTCTTCGTCGCCCTGCTTGTGGTCATGGTGGTGTGTTTTGTCAGTATGGGCTGGCGCGTGGGGGTGGTCGTTGCAGCAGCGGTGCCGCTGACGCTGGCGGTCGTCTTCGTGGTGATGGAAGCCGCGGGAATAAACTTTGACCGAGTGACGCTGGGCTCCCTGATCCTCGCCCTCGGCCTGCTGGTTGATGATGCCATTATCGCCATCGAAATGATGGTGGTTAAAATGGAGGAAGGTTACGACAGAATCAAAGCCTCGGCCTTCGCCTGGAGCCATACCGCCGCGCCCATGCTGGCCGGTACCCTGGTGACGGCCATTGGCTTTATGCCGAATGGTTTTGCCCAATCGACCGCCGGGGAATACACCAGCAATATGTTCTGGATTGTCGGCCTCGCCCTGATTGCATCGTGGTTTGTCGCGGTGGTATTCACGCCGTATCTTGGGGTGAAGATCCTGCCGGCGATCCCTAAAGTAGAAGGGGGTCATGCCGCCATCTATAACACGCCTCGCTATAACCGTTTTCGCCAGCTGCTTGGCCGCGTTATCGCCAGAAAATGGCGAGTAGCCGGGTCGGTGGTCGCCATTTTCATCCTGGCCGTACTCGGCATGGGGCTGGTAAAAAAACAATTCTTCCCGACCTCCGATCGCCCGGAAGTACTGGTTGAGGTGCAGATGCCCTACGGCACCTCGATTGAGCAAACCAGCGCCGCAACCGCAAAAATAGAAGCGTGGCTGGGCCAGCAGCCTGAAGCCAAAATTGTCACTGCTTATATTGGTCAGGGTTCGCCCCGCTTTTATCTGGCGATGGCGCCTGAACTGCCCGACCCGTCTTTTGCGAAAATCGTGATCCTGACGGACAGCGAGACGTCACGCGAGGCGCTCAAGCTCCGGCTGAGAGAAGCTGTCGCCAACGGCCTTGCGCCCGAAGCGCGCGTGCGGGTGACGCAGCTGGTGTTTGGCCCTTACTCGCCCTTCCCGGTTGCGTGGCGCGTGACGGGTCCGGATGTCGGACAGGTGCATGACATCGCTGATAAGGTGAAAGCCGTGCTCCAGGCAAGTCCGATGATGAGAACCGTCAACACCGACTGGGGGTCACGCGTTCCCGTATTGCATTTCACTCTCGATCAAAACCGCCTGCAGGCGACCGGTTTAACCTCCAGTGCCGTTGCCGATCAGCTTCAGTTCCTGCTCTCAGGCGTGCCTGTTACCTCCGTGCGGGAAGATATTCGCTCGGTAGAGGTGATTGGCCGCGCGGCGGGAGATATCCGTCTTGACCCGGCAAAAATCGAGGGTTTCACCCTTGTTGGCAATGCGGGACAGCGCGTTCCGCTGTCTCAAATCGGCAAGATTGAGATCGGTATGGAAGATCCGATCCTGCGCCGTCGCGATCGCACCCCGACGATTACCGTGCGGGGCGATATCGCTAACAATCTTCAGCCGCCGGATGTGTCGGTCGCCATCATGAAGCAACTCCAGCCGATTGTGGATGCGCTGCCGGCCGGGTACCGAATCGACATGGCGGGTTCGATTGAGGAATCGGGTAAAGCCACGCAGGCAATGCTTCCGCTGTTCCCGATCATGATTGCCCTGACGCTGCTGATCATCATTTTGCAGGTGCGCTCAATCTCGGCGATGGTGATGGTGTTCCTAACCGCGCCGCTGGGGCTAATTGGCGTGGTGCCCGTGCTGTTGATTTTCAATCAGCCGTTTGGCATCAACGCGCTGGTCGGTTTGATCGCCCTTTCCGGCATTCTTATGCGCAATACGCTGATCCTGATCGGTCAAATCGATCATAACCAGAAGGACGGTCTCGAGCCGTTCCAGGCGGTGGTTGAAGCGACGGTCCAGCGCGCACGCCCGGTCTTACTGACCGCCATGGCCGCCGTGCTGGCGTTCATTCCCCTGACGCATTCAGTGTTCTGGGGCACGCTTGCCTGGACGCTGATCGGCGGAACGCTGGGCGGGACGATCATCACCCTCGTCTTTCTTCCCGCGATGTATGCGATCTGGTTCCGGATCCGCCCTGCGGAACAACGCGTGCAGCACCCCGCAGAAAACATGTAAACTACCATGAGTAGATAACAGTTCTGAGGAAAGCATGGTTGTTAAGCGCTTAAGAAAAGAGGACCGCCGCGTGCAGCTGCTGGAGGTTGCGCGCGGAATCGTTCGGCAGCAAGGCACGGAGGCGCTGACACTTGGCTATCTGGCCGAGCGGGCCAACGTGACCAAGCCTATCCCCTACGACCACTTTGGCGATCGTGGAGGGTTGTTGATGGCGCTGTACCAGGATTATAGCGATCGGCAGCTGGCGAAATTCCGTGAGACGCTGGCGGTCGACAGCAAAACGCTTGAAAAGACGATCCGCTTTTTCAGCGCCGCCTATATCGACTGCGCCATTACTGCAGGGCCTGAAACTGGGCCAATCGCTGCCGCGCTCTCCGGATCCCACGCGTTGCAGACGTTTCGTGAGGCGTGCGTGGCCGAATGCGCCGACTGTCTGCGGACCGCGCTTTCCCCTTTTGTCACCCTGAAAGGCGTTCAGGGGGAAGCCGCGCTGACGGCCATCATTGGCGCGGCGGACGCGCTCAGCACCGCCGCAGGTAACGGCGTGCTCGCCCGGAATGTGGCGGAAGATACGCTCAGCGGCGCCATGACCGGCGTGCTGGAGACCTACGTGAATAGCACAAAATGATCGCCGGGGGCGGATTGACACCTAAGTTACCAATAGTAATATAGACGTCAATTCTCACCCATCAGAGGTCGCTATGTCTGCACCAAATGCCATTAATAACGCACTGATCGTGACGGCTCATCCTGTCGACAATTCGTTATCCCATTCACTGGCAGCCCATATTGCCGGGAAATTACGCGAGCAAGGTACGCAGGTTGAGATTGCCGATCTGCATGCTGAAGGGTTTAATCCGGCGATGACCCGCGCCGATCTCGATTTGTATCACGGCGATCCGAGCGCCCTTCCCGACGATATTCTGCGCGAGCAGCAGCGCGTCGAGCGAGCGGATATGCTGGTGTTTGTCTTCCCCGTGTACTGGTGGTCGGTCCCCGCCCTGTTGAAAGGCTGGTTCGATCGCGTATTAACCCTGAACTGGGCGTATAAGGTGGCCGACGACGGCCGGATTGTGGGCAACTTACGTGATGTTCCCGTCCGCCTGATTGCCACCGGCGGCAGCGATCTCAGCGGATTCGACAAACACGGCTATTCGACGGCGATTCAGACGCAGATAATCGAAGGTGTATTTGGCTTCTGCGGGTTGAAGAACGTTAAGCTCGATATCCTTTACGAGGCAGACACGGCTACACCTGCCCAGGTTGAGGATTTCCTGCAAAATCTCGGCAATATTAAATAATATCAGCCAGTGAACTTCATATCATCCAGGCGCAACGCTAACGTTGCACCTACTGATGTTGGTGTATTGAAGAGAATCTCTCACCAGCGCTATAACTGGACGCGATAGTTACGCTAACAGCGAAGTAAACAAAGGTCATTACATGGTGAAGTCAGTTCAGCCAACAACCACCCTCACCACCACCGGAACCTTCGGCGGCGTGGGTGTATCTGTAGCGAACGACTGACAAACAGAACCTCACTCCCCGCCAAACTGGACGGGGAAATACCTCTCCGTTCACCACCCTCTGAATGGAGAAAGAAAATGGTTTCATCTGACAATGCTCTCTTAATTATCGACATGCAGCAGGGCCTCTTCCGGGGCCCGGTCTCCCCCTGTTCCGCCGATGCCGTTCTGGCAAATATCCGTTTGTTAATAGCCAACGCGCGGCTGGCGCAGGTGCCCGTCTTTTTTGCCCGCCATATCGGACCAGACGACTCGCCCTTTTCAGCGCAGGGGCCGTTAACGCAGCTGATACCCGAGCTGGACGTGAAGGAGCAGGATGTTGTTTTCACAAAGCGCTATCCCAGCTGTTTTCGGGATACCGAATTGCAGCGTGAGCTTAATCAGAGAGGCATCAAAAGGCTGGTCATTGCCGGGATGAAAACAGAATTTTGTGTCGACACCACCTGCCGGGCCGCGCCGGAGCTGGGTTTCAGGACGGTATTGATTTCAGATGCGCATACCACAATGGATAATGCACATTTATCCGCCAGTGACATCATTGCGCATCACAACAGCACGCTGGCCGGTCCGTTCGTGACGCTGTCGACTGCCAGCGACTGGCATATTAATACGGTCAGTTGAGTTGAAGGGATCGTTTCTCTCTTTCCCGGCACGCCTTTCCGCGCGCCGGGGAAATGAGTGCGCAATTACAGGGTAAAACCACCGTCACCCACCTGTGCCTGGGCGTACCATTTCATCAGCTCCGCGCAACCGGGCGCGTTCTCAGCCGGTGACCATGGGGCGGTATCGTGCTCCGGAACAGGCTGGTAGCCGCCGTGTTTTACCTCAAAAATGACGCCGCCTTTATCCAGCGACAGCACGGCATGCCAGGTACCGGCATCCATCTCCAGCACTTTGCAGTCTTCACCTAATACCACGCGCTGGGTCACGTTACCGCTGTCATCAAAATTCAGCACCAGAAAGCGACCGCTCAAAGCAGTTAGCAGTTCAAACGTGTGCGGATGGCGATGGGGGCGAACATAGGTGCCGGGCTCCATCGCGATGGCCAGGCGCTGCACCGGGTCGCTCAGCTCAGGATGTAAATTACGATGCGCACGTAAGCGAGGAGAATGGGCAGCCTGCTCGCTTTGTTGCTGCAGGTCACTGAAAGTAATTTGTTTCATATACACCTTTGTGAATGGGGTCATCTGACGGCAACCCGATTGCCGCAAGACGTTATACCATCCTGAACGGTCGATGAGCCACGGCATTTGTGAAACAAATCGCTGCAACGTGAGGATGTGCGTGATTGCACTCCAAAGCGCAACATTGAGTAAAACTCACATTGATTCCCACTATTTATCGTTTTTCAAAAGTGACTGCCCTGAAATACCATCCACTCATCCTTGGGATAGAAAAAATAAATAATACTAAGCCTGTATGGAGCACCTATGACTCTCGATGTTTTATTCCATGTAATGAATATTATCTCGCCTCATAAATATAGCCCCGATGCAAATGTGCATGAGTTGATAACGTTACTTTCAACAGAAAAGGAAAGCTCAGAAGCGCTTTCACCTTTCATCCATCGGCTGCATCTCCTCTCTTTCGCCCAAAGCAATCCGGGTAACGCCGAAGAGTTGCTCTCAGCGCATTTACCAAAAGACGATGGGCTCCTTCCGCTGCTTGACTTTGCGGACTGGCCAAAGGTGCGTTACGCCACGTCAGGCGAAGTTCAGACGCGTGAATCGGAGGATTATTTCCGTGAAATGACGTCGGCTGCCAATCTGTTACGCACTGCGCTGATCGATGCTGAACGCGCAAAAGGGACGCCTGCGCTTTATATTCTCGATAAATTACTTAACCTGAACAGCGCCCTGCCGGAAAGATATAAAAAAATGGCGAACATTCCCTACGCATAAAATTATTCATCAGGCAGGATATTCTGTACGGAATATCCTGCCTTTAGATTGATTAAAAACGTTTCTCATCATAATCCAGACAAAGAATATCCAGTGAGGGAAAAACCGGCGTATGGAGATTAAGCCAGGCCATCAGGCGTTCGATACTCTCTCTTCTGAGCGAACTCTTCGGCCAGACAAGATAGTAGCCTTCACCGGTTGCGATGGCTTCCCTGAAAGGGAGTACGAGAAGTCCACTCTCAAGCGCTTCAAGCGTAAGACGAAGATCGGCCATCGCAACACCATGTCCGTTCATGGCGGCACGGCCTCCCTGTTCCAGGGTGTCGAATACTATCCCTCGACTTACGTCGAGCCCGGGGAATAACCCCGTTCTTTTCAGCCAGCGCCTCCAGTCCCGCCTGTCCGGCGAGGGATGAATAAGATCGCACTGTGGAAGCTGATGCCGGGCAGAATCAAGCAAAGCCGGGGTACAAACAGGAATGAGCCATTCACTGAAAAGCAACCGACTCTCTGTTGACTCGCCGAAATAGCCATTACCGAGCAGGATTGCACAATCGTAGGGCTCACGACTGAAGTCAACGGAATCAATGTCCATCCAGACGCTGGCTATCTCAACTTTAGGTTTTGCATGGTTATCACGAAAGATTTTCAGAACATCAAGAAGCCACCGCATCGTCAGGGAGCTGGGCGCTTTGAGGCGCAGAAGGTGATTTTCACTTTTGAACGCGCGACAGGCCCACTCGATGCTGGTGAAACTTTCGCTCAAATGTCCGGCCAGAACGCGCCCGGCATCACTGACCTCCACTCTCGGCCCTTGACGTTTAAAGAGCTCACAGTCGAACAACATTTCAAGCGTCCGGACATGCCTGCTGACCGCGCCCGGCGTGATATTCAGTGCTTCAGCAGCTTTGCTGAAGGAGTTCAGCCGCGCGGCAACTTCAAAAGCGCGCAGCGCATACAGTGGCGGTAAAGACATACATTCCCTTTCTGTGAGGTTTAACTATGCAGTTTTTGTACTATCGGTACTCAGTGACTTGTCACCCAGGTCCTCGGGCGGAAACGTCAGCAGCAGCTCCCTGAGCAGGGATTCAAGCTGCGCGCGCTGCGCGTCAGACAAATTGCTCAGCAGCGCATTTTGAGTTTGTGTATGCACAATCAGCGCCTGTTCGATACGCTCCTGCCCGTGCGTTGTCAGGCTTACGAGGCTGCTGCGCTTGTCATCTGGATCGGCAATGCGCCTGATAAGCCCTTGCTGTTCGAGATGGTTGAGCCGGTTCGTCATCGCCCCTGATGTAATCAACAGCGATTTATACAGCTGCGTGGGCGAAAGGCAGTAAGGCTCACCGGCACGGCGCAGCGTGGCGAGCACGTCAAACTCGCCCTCGCGAAAACCAAACTGCGCCATGGTCTGCGCCCATTCTTTTCCCAGATGCTTCATCAGCCGGAGCATTCGGCCAAAAATTTTCATCGACGAGGCGTCCAGCTCCGGCATGGCACGGCTCCACTGGCCGACAACGAAGTCTACATGGTCTTTCATTTCCCCCCCTGATGACGTGGGTATTTATCGTGTTGTGCGGTGTATCTTACGCAAAAATACATTTTATCTTAACGTTAAGATAAATGCTCGTGGCAATTTTCCCGGGCCATTCACAACCGAAAAGGATCCCCTGTTGAAACGCACGTCGCCTTTACTTTTCGCCTTTATCGCTTTTATCGTCGGGCTGAACCTGCGCCCTATTCTGGCTTCTGTCGGACCGTTGTTTTCCGTGCTGCAGCGCGAAGCGGGGCTGACCGCTACGCAATTCAGCCTGCTGACCACCCTACCGGTCGCGATGATGGGACTGGCCGCCTTATGTGGACCCTGGCTATTAGCCAGAGTCGGTGCCGTACGGGGAATTATGCTCGGGCTCTTTATCCTGCTTGCGGCCTGTTTATTACGCGGTTTTAGCGCCTCACTGCAGAGTCTTATGGGCACCGCGTTACTGGGCGGGGCCAGCATAGGTATGATCCAGGCGTTAATGCCTGCTCTGATAAAAAAGGAATATACACAAACGGCCAGCACGGTAATGTCGCTGTTCAGCACGGGCATTATGGCCGGTGCGGCAGTCGCCGCCGCCAGCGCCGAGCCGTTGTTTTCATGGCTCACGCTGAAGCCCGCGCTGGCAATGGCCGGGGGTCTAGCGCTGCTTGCGCTGATACTGTGGTTAACCCTGGTGAAGCATCCTCAAGGGGAAAAAACGGCACACGAAGACGTGACACTCTCATCCTCCCGGACAGGGTTACTGCTGCTCTTTTTCGGCGTGGGAACGGGAGCGTATACGCTGGTACTGGCCTGGCTGCCCCCGCTCTATATTCAGGCGGGATGGTCCGCGCGAAGCAGTGGCTACATGCTGGCCTGGCTAACGTTAACCGAGGTTGCCGCTGGGTTTGCCGTCTCAGCGCTGATCGGTAAATTCCCCGACCGTCGTGTGCCACTGATCGCCGTATTGTTGCTGCTGCTGGCGGGATTACTGTGTCTGGTCTTTTCGCCGGGGACGACGCCTGTATTATCCACGTTGCTGCTTGGGACCGGGATCGGCGCCCTCTTCCCGCTGTCGCTCATCGTCACGTTCGATCATGCGCGAACGCCCGCGCAGGCCGGGAAGTTACTGTCTAAAGTTCAGGGAGGTGGATACATGATCGCTGCGCTTATGCCGTTAATTGCGGGGATCGTTCGCGACAGTTCGGTCTCGCTGACCAGTGCATGGCTGATCATGAGTGCAGGAGTCGTGCTGCTGATCGTCATCGCGTTGAATTTTAAGCCCATCGTGGACGTGCAGGTCCGGTGAATGCGATATCAGAATTGAGGGTCGTATTTCAGCCGGTCGTAAGATAAATTCAGGGTTAATTTCATGTAATTAAGGAGTGGATATGTCGCAGACGCTACCGGGAATTGATGTCTTGTTTGTCGCCGGGTTCGGGCCCATTTCACGGGATACAGAGTCCAGTACCGCGTTTTATATCCAGACACTCGGTCTTCCGCTGAAGCCGATGGAGGGGAATACCGATTATCTGCTCACTGAAGAGGGGCAACTGGAAGGCGTGAAGCATTTCGCCGTCTGGCCGCTCGCACAGGCGGCTACGTCCTGTTTTGGAGAAGAAAAGTGGCCAGTTGAGCACCCGATACCGCAGGGATGGATTGAGTACGAGGTTCAGGATCTGGACTCGGCTACCCGTATTCTGAGTGAAAAAGGCTATCGGTTGCTGGTGGCTAACCGCAAAGAACCGTGGGGGCAAACCGTCACTCGCCTGCTCAGCCCGGAAGGCTTGCTTACCGGGCTGACCATTACGCCGTGGCTGCGGGGGTAATGGTTTTTCTCTTAGCACAAAGCAGTCTTGCATAAGGGTAATGTCTGCTTTGTGCGAGCGTAGACTATGCAATGGACGGCTAAATACAATGGTATTTTCTTAAGATGGAATAGGCTCTCACCTATTATTGATCCATCGGGATTATCTATAAAAATATAGGAATTCACTCTTATTGTTCAACCAGAGCGAGGATCGTTCGGGTTGAATATTGTGTCGCTGATGTTAAATTAATAGTAACTACATTTGGTAGTTATAACGCTAACTCCCCCTCTGATTAAAAAAGCTTGCAACTCGTAATGGCTAAAACTTGTTAAAAAGTTAACATCTATGGTTGCAACCATTTCCGACAAATAATCTTTATAATTCATTCAACTGTCAGGTTTAAGCATTCTTTCAGTAACTTGTTAAAGCTAAATGCTACACAGTTAGATGTGGAATGAATTACATTACTACCTAACTATTTAATAGTGGAAGATTTTATTCATTTAGCACACCGGGAAACCTGACAGCCCGGAAATTAACAATTTTTTTTCATTCCATTATATAGGTTTCAGCATGGAATATTTAGCCCGCTATATATAAAATTTTTTTAATGCTTTACATTTTTTTAATCAAGAGCATTACTTTTTAACGCCATATATAGATGAGGAATGGATGATGCATATATCGTATATTGATACGTACTTACCAGGATGTAATATAAACAATGAAGAGCTTGGGAGTAGGTTAAACTTCAAACCTCAGTTAATAGAAAAATTATTCGGAAACTTTGGGCGTCACTTCTCAACCAATCTAAAAACGGGTGAGAACACAGCATCGTGCACTGATTTAATACACTTAATGATGCAAAAACTTATTTCGTTAAATGATAATGGAATGAGGGATATTGATTTTGTCCTGGTATCAACAGCTACTCCCGATTTGCTTTTACCCACCAGCATCAATGAAGCGTGTAGCATGATAGGGTTCAAAAACATCGAGACCTATCAAATCATTGGAGGTTGCTCTGGTGCAGTACAAGCATTAAAGATGGCTGATTATATGCTCAAAAGTGGTTTGCATCGAAAAGGATTAGTAATTGGGGTCGAATGTTCAAACAAGTTCCTAAATCTATTTGATGAAAACAAGGCTAAAGTTGAACCGAAAGAAATGGTTAACTACTGTCTTTTTGGTGATGGCGTTGGTGGTTGTATTGTTAGCTCTGAAAGAACTTCGGGTTCTGTCTATGTGAAAGGTATTGATTACAAATACAATGGACTGCAGGAAAAAATTGGTCAACTGGCTAACTGGAGTGGCTCAAGGAAAGATTTTGATGATGGGCAACCCATGCTTAAAGAGGAATATAAATTAATTGAACGTTTAGTGCCTGAATTAACAAGTGAGACATATGCAGAGCTAAAAAGCAAATACTCATCAAAACGAGACATCAGATGGTTTATGCCTCCTCAGTTGTCCGGACGTATGGTTAATAATATTTGTAATGGCATGGACATCCATGAGAGTAAAATCCTTTCGCTTGTTCATGAGATCGGCAATTGTGCAAATGCGGCCTTATATTTTCAACTGAAAGAATTTTTTGATCTATCAGATGAAGGTGATGAAGGGATTGCCATATCAATCGAATCATCACGTTGGTTATCTTCTGGTTTATATTTAAAAAAGGAATATTAAAATGAACCTCGACTTATTGAAAAAAATAAGAGAAGAGAAAACAAAAAACTATAATGGAATGAAAAAAATAAATAGCCTTTTTCTATGTAATCTCAGCCACAAAGCTGGGCTTTCTCTCATGAAACATGGCGCTTCAGAGCTTGGTGTGTTTCTGGATTTTATAGACATTGAATATAGTGATTTCTTTACTCTTCTAAATTTCAAAAAGGAAGAGCTAAAGAATTACAACCTTCAGAAAATATATATTCTTCTGGATGAAAACTACTATCTTGATGAGTTCGGTCATTGCGAGGACATTACATTAGTCAGGCAGAACATTTCAAAATTAAAGGATGAGATCAACGCCTCCCTGAATATAATAGATGGCCTGGCTTGTAATAAAATAGACATTGTGATTTCAACGCTTTATCTAAACAGTGAATGCGTAAATGAATATATAAGTTTGGATGAAAGGAACGCATTGTCTGATTTGGTTTTTGACTTCAATATGTTTCTTGCCACCAAGAGGAATGAAAGCAAGCATAGCGTACACCTCGTAAGCATGGCAGGATTTAAAGGTAAAAGCATTGAGAACATTTATTCTGAACACAACACAGTGGCCAGTTTAGATTACCTCAATTTTTTTAGCGAAAAATCAATAAGTTACCTTCGTTTAAGTGAAGGCAAATCATTAAAGTGCATAATAACAGACCTGGATAACACTGTTTGGGGGGGTGTAGCTGCTGAGGGAGAGTATGAGAATAATGACTTGTATAACCAGGGAGCTTACAGGAAATATCAAAAGTGGTTGAAATGCATGCATAGACAGGGTGTTATTCTCTCAATATCCAGTAAAAATGACTTTCATGTAATACAAGATTTTTTCTCAGAAAAACAACACGACCTGGAAATTCAGTGGTCTGATTTTTCGTTTCCTGAGATAAACTGGGATAATAAAAGTGATAATATTTTAAAAATATGCAAAAGTCTCAACCTAAGCCCTGAACATATTCTCTTTGTAGATGATAGTGATTTTGAGTTAGAGGAGGTAACCAACGCTATCCCTAATATTAATACATTTCGTTTTTCTAAAAACATAGATGAAAACATATTCAAATTAGTTAATAGTGATCTTTTTATTAAAGGTACAATCACTTTAGAAGACCGCCTCAGGAATGAAAGCTTTGCCAATAACATTAAAAGAAATGAGTTTTATAAGAGCAATAGTTCTAAAGATGATTTTTTAAAAAACATATCTATGGAATTATCTGTCAGTAATTGCACCCCAGAGAATCAACCCAGAGCCTCTGATCTAACCATGCGAACTAATCAGTTTAACCTGACAACGATACGCATGGATACCACAGACGTTCAAAATTACATTTCGGAAAATTCAGGGCAAATACTGCTTTTCAAGTTCAGCGATAGATTTGGTAGTTATGGGATCATTGGTGCCTCATTTCTAAAAATTGAAGCAGACGCATGTTTGATCGAAAATATTGTATTGAGTTGCAGAGCATTTGAACGAGGGGTGGAGTTTGCAATCATAAAATCCATAGGTTCTCTTGCTTCAGCAGCTGGTTGCTCTAAATTAATTGGTGGTTTCATCGAAACGATAAAAAATAAAAAATTCAAGAATTTTTATACTGAATGTGGATTTGGAAAAATCAGTAACAATATCTATAGCATAGACATTGAAAAACTTGATGTTTCTGAGAAATGTAAAAATATCACCATACTAAGGAGTTAACATGGATTCCAATGAATTTATTGATTTTCTTAATCAAAAAACTGGCATGAATTTGAAGTATGACCAGGTTGACACCGATTTGACTCAAATAGCAGAGTGGGATTCATTGACCTTTGTATATACCATAATGGAACTGGAATTCAGAAATAACATCACTATAAATGTTGAAAAAATATTAAAGTGTAATACCTTGCGTAGGATATTAAAGGTTGTGAACGATGAAGTACAAAAAAATTGATAGCAACAGAAAACAAACTCTCATTTTCCTGGAACTGGCTAAAGCTATCAGAGGTGTTACATTAATCGATGAAATAAAATCCCCTCGACAATACACAAAATATGCTACGTCACTCCTTATTAAGGCGATTAGCGATGCGCTTGATGAGGAACGACACCTAAATTGCATGATTAAATATGGTAGCGACAATAAACTAATCGAATTACAAGACATATCTGCGAGATTGACTATTTCATATGAAAATGATGGTCTATCGTCTGGAGTCTACTCATCAGTTATAACTAATACAAACAATATGTCGACGTTAGAAGTATACAGAGCCATATCTGATTTAAAAAGCAAAGGAATAAGCAGTTTTGATGATTCCAGACGAATCATGATGTTACAGAGGTTGCCGTATTTTATTGCAAAATGGTTTTCGAAGTTTATTTTTTACTTTCGCCCTACCCTTCAACGTGATTTTTTCAGGAGTTTTACTGTCACCTCCTTAGGGAAAAAAAGTTTAAAATTGTGCATCCCGATTTCAGGCTCAACGTTTACATTTCAATTGGGGTCCCCCAAAATTTTAGATGCTGATGAGTGCTTGTTTAATATTGTTATGATCTATGACCATCGAATCCTTGATGGTATTCAAGCTTCAAACTTGTTAAATAAGATAAAAACATTTTATTCTAAACACTTAAAAGATCTAGGGCAAGCAGATGTATTCTTTGAATGAATGTAAGAAATTTGTCTCTTTGCATGCTAAGACATTAAACCTCGGGAAGGATTTTACTCATTCGCTATCCCTAATTACTACGTTATCCGACGACTCCCCTGACGGTTGGGCAAGAGTGTTTTCAGAAGAGGCTGAAAGACAATTAAAGAAAAATAAAATTGATAAGGCATTAGGCTACTTAAATATCGCACGATTCCCGTATGCAAATACTCCAATCCAAAAAGAAGCATACCAATGCTATCTTTCACTTTTCCGCAAAGAATATGTAGAAACGGGCTTTCTGGAGGCTAAGAAGGCAGGTAATGGAAAATCAAGTTTCTATTACAAAAAGGGAAAGTCAAAAGTAACAGTTATCATTTGCGGAGGAATAATTTCCCTGAAGGAACAATGGATACGGGCATTGAAAACCTTCAATAAGTTGGGGTGTTCAGTAGTGCTGTATGAAATGCCCGGCGTGGGTGAAAATGGCGAGGCCTACGATAATAAATCACTTAATTTATTCTCGCACGTCATCGATTCGATAGATTTTGATGATGATGGTATATGTCATGTTGTAGGGATAAGCTTTAGTGGGTATTTTGCATTAAAAGATGCCTGCACTGATGCAAGAATTAAATCAATAACTATGACAGGAACACCGCTTGTGGATTTTTTCCACGATCGCCACTCTTTTGATAGATCACCGGAAATTACTAAAGATATACTTTCATATTTGATTTCCAAAAATCATTACTTAAAAGATTCGCATACCTCTCTTTATAACTTTCTTGACGAGTATTTCCCAAGAATTAACGTCGTTAGAAATGACATAGCCATTTATTACTCACAAAGTAAATTTGATGAGGTCATTTCTGCCAATGAAGCATTGGAGTTAACCAGGAGTTTTAATGATGTTTATTTATTATTATTGCCTGATGAACATGGCTCACCAAATTTTTATAAAGTTGTCTTTATGTTCGTTTTATGGAGTTTATCGAAAACCATCAATGCCAATTGGTTTGTACCTCGAATGCTAAGAACGGGGATACATTTACTATATGTTATCTTTTTAATAAAAAATATTTTCCCTTTCAAACATAAAGAGTCTCCGGGCGCAGAGATACCGTCAGTCCAGAGAGAAAATATATAGAATTTTGCAACGATCATGAAAGGGAGTAGGCATTGGCAATCCTTACTCCCTGCCCTTAAAAGATTCCGCCAGTGAGTGACACCTTCCCCCTGTTCAGCCGACTGCCCTCCTCCCGTTTTTTTTCATTAATTCAGCTAATTCAAGTGACCTCCGACATGGCGGCCAGCGCGTAGAAATTTTACGTTTAAGCCGGTTAAATGTGATACATTCCTGGCGCGCCAATGACCACCACACTCGCTATCAGGTATGCAGAACATAACAAAAAAAATTCGCTGGCTTCTGCTTACGCTCCCACTGCTCAGTGGTTGTGGCACGCTCTCACAAATGTCCTCTCCGGAAGGTACTCAGAGACTCCTCACCCATAATTCGCTGGATGGCGACGTTGACAGCGTGGTGCGTCACTATATGGCGCAAAAATCCGTTCCCGGGATGACGGTTGCGGTGATCCATAATCACGGCTCACCGCAGTTTTACACCTGGGGCGTAACCGATGCGGTCAATCGTTATCCGGTCAGGCCCGACACCCTGTTTGCGCTCGGCTCGCTCAGCAAAGGGATCACGGCGGAAGTGGTGGCTTGTCTGGTGAATGAAGGGCAACTGAGCTGGAGCGATAACCTGGCGACATTGCTACCGCCGGGGACGCCGCTTAGCGCGGATGCACAAAAAATTACCCTGCTTGAACTGGTAACCCACACCTCCGGCCTGCCGCGTCAGAATATGGATGTTCCGATGCTTGGAAAATTCATCAGCTACTTAAGTACAGGCGATAATTTCTACGGTGAGCTTGATAGCGATAACGTGCTGCGTTACCTCGCCAACTGGCGCTCGCCAAAGAATAAAACGCCGCAATACTCCAATACCGGCTACGCCCTGATCGGCTATATCCTGAAACACAAAACCGGCGAAGATATCCAGAGTTTAGCCTCGCGCTATATTTTCCATCCGCTGCAAATGGCTAACAGCAGCTTTACGCCCCGGCAGCTAAAAGGGTACCCCCAGCGTGCGCTTGGCCACGCGGGCGATCAGCCGAAATTCATTCCGCGCGGGCAGCTCACCCCGGACTGGCATTTTTCCAATAACATGGTGGCGGCAGCGAGCTTATACAGTAACGCCGAAGATCTGGCGACCTATGCCCGCTATCACGTATCGACGACCCACAATCCCTTGTTGGACAGCGTCTTTGCCGAAGTGAGAAATACCGATATTCAACGTCCCGACGGAATACAGGGTATTGCCTGGACCACCGA
This sequence comes from Enterobacter asburiae, assembly GCF_008080435.1. Classification (GTDB taxonomy): domain Bacteria; phylum Pseudomonadota; class Gammaproteobacteria; order Enterobacterales; family Enterobacteriaceae; genus Enterobacter; species Enterobacter asburiae_C. The sequence continues at coordinate 22,601 of NZ_VRKN01000004.1, forward strand.
CTTTATCGGTCTGGAAAAAATCACCTACCAGGTCGGCTATATTGGCGGCTACTCCAGCTTTATCGGCTATGACAAAGAAAAAGGTAATGCGGTGGTGGTGCTGCAAAATACCTTTAACTGGAGCAACTATATTGGCATCGCGCTATTGATGGATATGGCGAAAAAAGACAGCCTTATCTCTGGCAACCGTTTTGCGAATAATGGGATGTCTGAACGCGTTTATCAGCAATAGCGGTGAACACCCGCCGTCAGATTCAGGCCTGATGCGCCAGATCTTCACGAGTCGGCCCCTGAAGATAATTGTATTGCTTGTGATCCTACTCAGTGGCTGTGTCCGTCAATCAGCGCCGTTCTGTTCCACTCAAGCATGCCAGTTGGCATTTCGGTAGGCGTGGCAACCAGACATCGGTTCGCCTGACCTACTGGCGACAGATAGCGAAGATCGTTTGATGTGCACCGGCAAATCCCATGCCGCTAGTACCGCCAGTAATAAGTATGCGTTTTCCTTGAAATCTGCCCATGATTACCCCTTCTTTGTCTTTAGAATCATTACTTACCCTTACCCTATGAAGATAACCATTAGTCGTCTGTTTCATAACGCAACGGTGATTTCCTGTTTTATGGATTAACCGCCATCGACCTTTTTACATCGGTCGGTTACCCCTGCGTGTTACCAGGGAAGCGCAATTTTCTCCTCATTAGCATTCTCTCCGTAATATAGAGAAGGCAAGAAACGAGACAGGAACGTGAACTCTGTATAACAGTGCCGCATAAGCGCTAATCCAACGTCATCTGCAGGTTCAGCGTGGTCGTTATTACTCATACCCAGAATAAATCGGCTACGCAGCACACACCCGAAAGGCGTATCCCGGACTACATGTAGCATTTGCCCGTCGAGGGGATCGCCCTCACTGTCCAGTTCAGTTTCTTCACCGAAACCTATTCTTGCGGCAATGATTGCCGAGATACACCCCTCAGCCATCGCCTTCCCTACAGCCATTTCTCCAAATACCGATGCAGGGTGATGAAATTTAAGACGCGCAGGGATGGGGGGAATTTCAGCTAACGATTCAACTGCATGAATACTTGCACCGTAAAAACTTTCTCCACGCTTCCAGTTGGCGTCCCAACCACGGTGCTCAACATGGTCAACTGGATGCCACCATTTTATATGCTGCGTCGTTTCAAAAAAGGTAAACCACCAATTAATCATACGTCCTTTGCAACCATGTAAGTCGGTGCGAACAGCCACCAGCAGACTTCCATCATCAAGACGTTTAATACCCGTCTCCAGCGGCATTGGAGAAGGATCAAGCAACGCCGAATGATCAAGCCATGGTCTGGCAATATTTTGTTCTCGCATTTTTTTCTCCAGTAAAATCGGTAAACTCACATCATTTAGGAAACTACGTGCGTTTCCTAAACATAGCCGATAGAATGGGTATATGACAAGAAAAAAGGGATCTCTATGACAACTTCACCTACCAAACCACGCGGACGCCCCTCAGTCCCTCAGGAAGAAGTGAAGAAGAAAATAATGAGTAGCGCGATGTCCTTGTTATTTGATAAAGGCTATGACGCAACAACAATTGAAGCGGTTGCATCACATGCTGGCGTAGCCAAAAAGACCGTATATCGCTTTGCAAAAAACAGGGAAGAAATGCTTGGCCTTTCGGTTCGGAGCTGGACCGATAACTATGCCCCACTCCTTCAAATCGATCCTATGGATAAGAATGACGTTTTACCGGCCTTAAAAAAATTGCTGGCTGCAATTTGTGAGCAAGCGCTATCAGAAACGGCCGTGAAAATGTTTCGTCTTCTCAATACTGAATTTCCCGGTAAGGATGAACTACTGAAAAAATATAATGAAAATGGTATAGTGCGCGGCCAACAATTACTCACTAGCTGGATTACACGACAGCAAAAAAACGGCGGATTGCCGATGTTACCTGCCGATGTCACTGCCAAAGTAATACTCGCTATGTGTGTCGCCGAGCCTCTGCGGCAGGCAGCAATTGGCTTAATGCATCCCGTTGAGAACAAAGATATTGAGGAACATTTGAATTCTTGCATGCCGTTCATTTTACGCATATTTAAGCAAGTTGAAGGATCAGATCACGCATCATCCTGACAACGCAGGTAGTTCCGTGGCAAAGCAAAAGTTCAATATCACCAGGCCCACCTATACATTAATATCGCTTACGTTCAATAATGCAGTCGTAATCAATGGCGAAGCCCCACGGCGGAACAGGTGTTCCGCCGTCATCCATCCCTTGCCGTACTTTCCGCTGGGACTAGCCGATCAAGAAACTAAGAGCCAATAAACGTTTTATCTTCCCGCTATTTATTTCCGCACATCCTGCCTCGTTAACGTCTGCTCCTGGTTTCCCAAAGCCGCAACAATTGCCCCCTCCATTTTCTCTGGCGTGGTCATCGGTGCAAAACGCTTGAGTGGTTTACCGTCGCGTCCGATTAGAAACTTAGTAAAGTTCCACTTAATCCGCTCGCCCAGCACGCCGGGTAATTCGTTTTTAAGATAACGAAATACAGGATGGGCCGCGCTGCCGTTAACCTCGACTTTCTCAAACATCGGGAAGCTCACGCCGTAGTTGATGTAACAGGTTTTCGAGATTTCGTCGGCGCCGCCGGGTTCCTGTTTACCGAACTGGTTGCAGGGGAAGCCCAGCACCACTAATCCTTGATCATCGTATTTCTTGTATAGCGCTTCAAGGCCACCGTACTGTGGCGTGAAGCCGCACTGGCTGGCGGTATTAACGACCAAAACCACCTTTCCTGCATAGTCGGCCATAGAGATAAGCTGCCCATCCAGACGGGTGGCGGTAAGTTGATAAAAGCGAGTCATACTAAAATCCTCAAAGCAGGCCGAAAAGTCACGGTGATCATCCCGCCGACTTCGGCCTTAAATTCTCATCAAACGCCAGCCGTTTCCGGTCAGGCTCAGCCTCGCGCAGTGGCTCCACCTGGTGCATCGTCAGCTTGCAGCGCTCCACCAGCACCTGATACTCCCGCGTGCCCTGCTGCTTCCATGCCAGCTCCTGCTCGCTCAGCGCGCGAATCGCTTTGGCCGGGCTGCCGATAATCAAATGGTTGGCGGGCATCTCCGCTTTCGCCTTCACGAACGCCGCCGCGCCGACGATGCTGTTTTCACCGATGACCGCCCCGTCCATCACCACAGCGTTCATGCCCACCAGCGCATTGCGGCGGATCACGCAGCCGTGGAGAATGGCGCTGTGGCCGATATGCCCGTCCTCTTCCACCACTGTGTCCTGCTCCGGGAAGCCGTGCATCACACAGTTATCCTGAATATTGGCACCGTCTTTCACCACGATACGGCCAAAATCACCGCGCAGGCTGGCGTTAGGACCAACATAAACGCCTTTGCCCAGAATCACGTCGCCAATCAGCACCGCCGTCGGGTGAACATAGCTCTCATCAGGCACGACCGGCGTCAGACCGTCAATTTGATAAACTGGCATCTTCTCTCCTTATGCGCTTGTAAGACCACCAAAGCGTTGATAGTAGAGCGTGCCGGGCACGGGCAGTTCGCCCACGGAGGTTTCGCCCTTCTCGCTGACAAACGCCAGCGCCCCCGGCGCGACACGCTGATAGATATTAATGCAGAGCTGTCGGGCGCTTTGCCCCACCCAGTGCGCGGGCAGCAACTCTTCCGGCAACAGCGGGTCTTTCAGCACCACACGACGATAAAAATGAATCAGCAGCAGTTGGATCTGGAAACAGCGTTCCGGCGTCAGCTCCTCCGGCGCGGCCTCTTTCAACAGCGGCAGCAGCGGGCGGAACGAGTTGATAAACGACTCGTACATCGCGTTTTGCTCGGTTAACTGCCAGCACTCTTCCACCCGCGAACGCAGTGCGGCGCGGGAGAGCGCCAGCGGCGAGTGGGCTTCAAAGAAAATCACGTTTTCCGCCACGCCAGCATCATGAAGCAGAGACTGCACATCCGCCAGATGCTGCGACGGTGAGGCCATCAGGCTCGGTGCCAGCGTGCCAAACCCCTGCCAGACCAGCTGTTTTTTGACGTCGGCAAGGGTGGTTTTATCCAGCCCTTCGGAGAGCAGCAATAACCATTTGCCGTCCCAGGCGGGCAGTTCCGCACGGTAGATCTTATTCTCCGCGCGACGCGTCAGGCGCAGCCCTTTATCGCTCAGGCGGTAAAAGCTGCGACGCCCGATGCGGGAAACGTCCAGCCAGCCCTCTTTGTTGAGGCGAAACAGCGCGGTGCGCACGAAGCGCTCGCCAAACCCCATGCCTTCCAGCAGAGCGGCCAGGCTGCCGAGCCAAATCTCACCGCCGCGATGGGAAAGCGCGTCACCGTATAACGAGGAGATAAGCGAGGTTCCGCTGACGGGAACGGAGCTGACCGCGTGCTGGATAAAGGCGTCGAGTTTATTCATGTGATTCATTCTGTTGTTATTTTTGTCCTGGATGAATCATAGCATAGGAATCTGGGGTGTACCCTCACCCTAACCCTCTCCCACAGGGAGAGGGAACTTTTTACACCCTCTCCCTTTGGGAGAGGGCCGGGGTGAGGGAAATTCAACCGTTGGCCGCGACTTTACGCAAGTCAAACACCCGGCAGGCTTTCCCCTCTGAGCGCGGGATGCTGCCGCAGTTCACGATCGTCACGTCGGTGGAAATCCCCACCATCGACTTAATGCGGTGGCGCAGCTGGTGGCACACCTGGCAACGCTGCTCGTGCGTCAGCGTGAGACTGCTCTCTTTCAGCTCCACCTTCACGGAAAGTGAATCAAGATGCCCGCGACGATTCACCTCCAGCTGGTAGTGCGGAGAAAGGTGCTCAAACTTCACGATCTCCTCTTCCAGCTGCGACGGGAAGACGTTGACGCCGCGGATGATCAGCATATCGTCACTGCGGCCGCTGATCCGGTCCATACGACGCATGCTGCGCGCGGTTGCCGGGAGCAGACGCGTCAGGTCGCGGGTGCGGTAGCGGATCACCGGCAGCGCCTCTTTGGTCAACGTGGTGAACAGCAGTTCGCCCTGCTGACCGTCATCCAGCGGCGTGCCGTCGTTCGGGTTGACGATCTCCGGGTAGAAGTGATCTTCCCAGATGGTTGGGCCGTCGACGGTTTCGATGCACTCCATCGCCACGCCCGGCCCCATCACCTCGGAGAGGCCATAAATGTCCAGCGCCGTAATGCCTAAGCGTTTTTCAATTTCGCGCCGCATGGCCTGCGTCCACGGCTCGGCGCCGAAGACGCCCACGCGCAGGGAACAGGTGCTGGCATCGCCGCCCATCTGGCGCTCCAGCTCCTCAATCAGGTTGAGGCAGTAGGATGGCGTCACCATGATCATGTCCGGCTGGAAATCACGGATCAGCTGCGCCTGTTTCTCCGTCTGGCCGCCGGACATCGGGATCACCGTCGCGCCTAAACGCTCAGCGCCGTAGTGCGCGCCCAGCCCGCCGGTAAACAGGCCATAGCCATACGCCACGTGAATTTTGTCCTTCGCGCTGCCGCCCGCGGCACGCAGGGAGCGGGCCACCAGATTGGCCCAGTTGTCGATGTCATTTTGCGTGTAGCCAACGACGGTCGGTTTGCCGGTGGTGCCGGATGACGCGTGAATACGCACCACCTGCTCCATCGGTACGGCAAAGGTATCGAACGGATAGTTATCCCGCAGGTCCTGCTTGGTGGTGCACGGGAATTTACGGATATCCGCCAGCGTTTTGAAATCGTCAGGATGAACGCCCGCAGCGTCAAACTTGCGTTTGTACATCGGCACGTTGTTGTAGGCGTGATGCAGCGTCCATTTCAGACGCTCGGTCTGCAGCGCCTGTAACTCGTCAAGGGAGGCCGTTTCAATCGGATCAAGCTTTGTTGTATTTGTCATTGTAGGGTACTCACATTGTTTTACGCTCAAACACGCTCAAGGATCATGGCAATGCCCTGACCCACACCGATGCACATCGTACACAGCGCATAGCGCCCGCCGCGTCGGTGCAATTCATGGCTCGCGGCCAGCGCCAGTCTGGCACCGCTCATTCCCAGCGGGTGGCCCAGCGCAATCGCGCCACCGTTCGGGTTGACGTGCGCGGCATCATCCGGCAGGCCTAACTGACGCAGCACGCCCAGAGCCTGCGAGGCGAAAGCTTCGTTAAGCTCGATCACGTCCATATCGTTAATACTGAGTCCGGCGCGCTCCAGCACCTTGCGGGTGGCTGGGACCGGGCCGAGCCCCATCAGACGAGGCTCCACGCCTGCCGTCGCCATCGCCACGATCCGCGTGCGCGGGACTAACCCCTGTGCCAGCGCCATCTTCTCGCTGGCGACGATCAGCGCCGCCGCGCCGTCGTTGACGCCGGAGGCATTTCCCGCCGTGACCACCCCGTTCTTACGGAACGGCGTTTTCAGCCCAGCGAGCTGTTCGAGCGTGGTGTCCGCTCGCGGGTGCTCATCCACGCTAAATTCCGTGACCGCCCCTTTTTTGCCCGGCACCCGCACCGGCACAATCTCCTGCGCCAGAATGCCGTTCTGCTGCGCCTGAGCGGTACGCTGCTGGCTTCGCAGCGCGAACGCGTCCTGATCGGCACGGCTGATATTTAACAATTCAGCTACATTCTCTGCCGTTTCCGGCATGCTGTCAGTTCCGAATTGCTGATGCATGAGCGGATTCACAAATCGCCAGCCGATGGTGGTATCAAAGATCTCCGCCTGACGCTGAAACGCGGCGGTGGCTTTACCCATCACAAACGGCGCGCGGGACATCGACTCCACGCCGCCCGCGATCAGCAGGTCGCCATCGCCCGCCTTAATGGCGCGGGCCGCAAAACCAATCGCATCCAGCCCAGACCCGCACAGGCGGTTAATGGTGGTTCCGGACACCGTCTGCGGCAGCCCGGCCAGCAGGGACGACATGCGCGCCACGTTGCGGTTATCTTCCCCCGCCTGGTTGGCGCAGCCGAAGATCACATCATCGATCCGCTCAAGGTCGAGCTGGGGATAGCGGGCCAGCAGCGCGCGCAGCGGCACGGCACCGAGGTCGTCGGTTCGAACAGCGGAAAGCGCGCCGCCGTAGCGCCCAACCGGGGTTCGAACGCCATCACAAATAAATGCGTCACGCATCAGGCCTCTCCTGTCACACTGCCGCCGATGCGGTGAGATTTCCCGCGAAAAAGGGCGACGGTTTTCTGTTGTTGATTCTGGATCTCAATGTCGTACACGCCGGTTAGCTTGCCCTGATGCATCACCCGCGCGGTGGCGGTAAGCGTGTCTCCGGCAAAGCCCGGACGCAGAAAATCAATCGAGCAACCTGAGGCTACCGCCGCCAGCCCCTGGCTGTTGCAGGCGTAGGCAAAGGCGGTGTCTGCCAGCGAAAAAAGCTGTCCGCCGTGGCAGGTTTTGTGGCCGTTAAGCATCTGCGGGGTGATGGTCATGGTCACCACCGCGTAGCCTTCATCTATGTCGACAATGTCCATCCCCATCGCCTGCGCGCAGGCATCCCGTTCATACATGGCGCGGGCGTTATGCCAGGCGTTATGACTCATAGCTACTCTCCAGAAGCGCACGCTGGCGCAGCAGTGAACAGGGGCGATAGCGCTCTTCGCCGTAATGACGTTGCAGGTTCTCCAGCAGCGTCAGCAGGCGCTGCCAGCCCAGACGCTCGCCCCAGGCGATCGGCCCGCTTGGGTAGTTCACGCCCAGGCGCATGGCGGTATCGATGTCCTTCTCGCTGGCAACCCCTTTTTGCAGGGCATCCAGCGCTTCGTTGGCAATCATCGCCAGCGTGCGCCAGACCAGCAGGCCGGGATAATCGGCAATTTGCACCACCCGGTTACCCTGCTGTTGCAGGTAGCGGATGGCTTTTTGCGTCGCGGTATGCGGGTTGCTGGCAGCCGCTGCAATCACCGCCACATCGCGCTCAATGCGGTCCACCACCACCACCGCGCCGTTGAGCCGCAGCGCCAGCGCCTGAGCGGTTTCCCCCTGCGTTTCAATCAGATACACATCATCAATTTCGGTGACACCGTCACGTCGCTTTTCCACGCGCATCGGGCTATAGCTGTCGTTCACGGCCTGTACCCACTGCACCTCGGGTTTGTTACCCTGCCAGTCGTAGACGCCCTTCCCGCTCTTTTTGCCCAGCCTTCCTGCCAGCACCAGTTCCTGCTGCACCAGCGAAGGCAGAAAACGACGCTCCTGCCAGAAGGCGTTAAATACCGAGCAGGTCACCGCAAAGTTCACGTCCTGACCAATCATGTCGGTCAGCTCCAGCGGCCCCATAGGGAAACCACCGCCTTCGCGCAGGGCGGCATCAATCACCTCCGGCGGGGCGACCTGCTCTTCCAGCGCGCGCCAGGCTTCGGAATAAAATGGACGGGCGACGCGGTTGACGATGAACCCCGGCGTTGACTGGCAGCGAACGGGCTGTTTGCCCCAGTTCAGCGCCAGCTCGCACAGCGCATCGGCCACTTCCGGGGAGGTCGCCAGCCCGCTGACCACCTCCACCAGCTTCATCACCGGCGCCGGGTTAAAGAAATGCAGCCCTGCGACACGCTCCGGGTGATGGATGTCCGCCGCAATCGCCGTAACGGAGATGGAAGAGGTATTGCTGGTCAGCACCGTCTGCGGCGGGCAGATCTCAGCCAGCTGTGCAAACAGCGCCTTTTTCACCTCCAGCCGCTCTGAGGCCGCTTCAATCACCAGATCGGCCGCGGAGAGCGCCTCGATATCCGTGACCGGCAGCAGCCGGGCAAGGATCTGGCTCCCGGCATCCGCGGAGAGTTTTCCGCGCGTCACGCGGGAGGCCAGACGCTGGCGGATCCCGTCGATGGCGCGCGATATCGCATCGCTGGAGATGTCGTAGATCAGAACATGATGACCATGGCTGGCGGCGACTTCGGCAATCCCTGCCCCCATCGTGCCGCTGCCAATCACGGCGACAGTACGTATGTTCAGCATCTTATTTCCCCGTAAAGTTCGGCGCACGCTTCGCCAGGAAGGCGCTGACGCCCTCGCGGTAGTCATCGCTGCGCCCGGCCAGGCGCTGGTAGTCGCGCTCCAGATCAAGCTGGGCGTCCAGGGTATTGGTTTCCGCGGCATTGATCGCCTGCTTGATCAGCCCCAGCCCGAAGGTCGGTTGAGACGCGAAATGCAGCGCCATCTGCTGCGCCGTGGTGGAGAGCTGTTCGTCATCCACTACCTGCCAGATCATCCCCCACGCCTGCGCCTGTTCGGCGCTGAGTTTGTCCCCGAGCAGCGCCAGCCCCATGGCGCGGGCGCGTCCGGCCACGCGCGGCAGCAGCCAGGTGCCGCCGCAGTCCGGTACCAGGCCAAGCTTACTGAAGGCCATCACGAAGTTGGCAGAACGCGCCGCAATCACCATGTCGCAGCCCAGCGCCAGCGTGGCCCCCGCGCCAGCCGCCACGCCGTTAACGGCACAAATGACCGGTTTCGGCAGTTTTGCCAGGCGGCGCACCAGCGGGTTATAGAAGGTTTCAACAGACATCCCCAGATCCGGCGCCGGACCGTTGGGGTCGACGTTGCGGTCGTTCAGATCCTGACCGGCACAGAAACCACGTCCAGCCCCGGTGATCAGCAGGCAGCGGATGGTGTCATCCCGCTCTGCCTGTTTCAGGCACCCGGCAAGCTGCTGGTGCATCACGTCATTAAAGCTGTTCAGACGCTCCGGACGGTTCAGCGTAATGGTCATTACGCCCTGCTCAACATGACTGAGAATAAATTCCACAATTAGCGTCCTTTAAAGTCGGGGGTACGTTTTTGTAAGAAGGCGTCGATGCCTTCCCGACGGTCTTCGGTGGCAGAAAGCAGCGTAAACAGCTGACGCTCCTGGGCCAGACCGGCCTGGAGCGGCACCTCCTGAGACTGGCGCAGCGCCTGTTTCGCCGCCTGCAGCGCCAGCGGAGAGTGGCGCGCCATCCTTGCCGCCTGCTTCAGGGCATACTCCAGCGTCAGCGCTGCCGGGAAAACATCGCTCACCAGCCCCGCGCTCAGCGCCTGCTGCGCGGAGATACTCTCTCCGGTGAGCACCATTTTGCTGGCGAGCGATTTACCGACGCTGCGGATAAGACGCTGAGTGCCGCCCGCGCCGGGCATAATACCCAGCGTGATTTCCGGCAGGCCAAAGCGGGCGTTATCGCCAGCAATGACCATGTCGCACAGCAGCGCCAGCTCGCAGCCAGCTCCCAGCGCGAAGCCGTTCACGGCGGCAATCAGCGGTTTGTTGAACGCGTTAATGCGCGCCCACAGCAGCGGGCGGATATCGTTCAGGGTGGCAGGCAGGTCTTTCTCCGCCATTTCGTTGAGATCGGCCCCGGCGGCAAAGCAGCGCTCGCTGCCGTAAATCACGCAGACGGCGATGTCGGCATCCACGGCGGCGGCCTCAAGCTGCTCAGCAAGCTGGGTTAACAGCGCATTGTTGAGGGCGTTGCGTGCCGCCGGACGGTTGAGCGTCAGCTGCAGCACGCGGCCATGACGGGTAACAATCAGTTCGCTCATGCCATCCCCTTCGCGTCGAAGTCGACAATCACGTCGGCGGTTAACGGCAGCGACTGACAGCTCAGCACATACCCGGCGGCCAGTTCGTCCGGCTCCAGGCTGTAGTTGGTCGCCATGTCCACTTTCCCGCGCAGCACTTTGCATTTACAGGTGGCGCACACGCCGCCCTTGCAGGCATACGGCAGATCCGCCCCCTGACGCAGGGCGGCATCCAGGATGCTTTCGTCGTCCGCCGTCAGGGTGATTTCACGGTCGCGCCCGTCCTGGCGCACGGTCACTTTCTGTCCTTCCGCCTGTATGTGCACCGCGCGTTTAACGGTGTTCCCCGGGGTGTTAAAGCGCTCAAGGTGAATGGATTTTTCCGGCATCCCCAGCGCTTTCAGCGCGGCTTCGGCGTCGTCCATCATCGCCGACGGGCCGCAGATAAACGCCTCGTCGTACTGGCGGAAGTTGATCAGGGTTTTCGCCAGCGCCTGCAGCTTTTCCCCGTCGATGCGGCCGTAGAGCAGGTCGCTGTCCAGCCGCTCCTGGCTGAAGATGGAGACCAACTGCAGCCGCTGAGGGTATTTGTCTTTCAGGTCCGCCAGCGCCTGACGGAACATCATGCTCTGGCTGCTGCGGTTGCCGTAGATCAGGGTGAAATGGCTATTGGGTTCGGTCGCAAGCGTAGCGGAGATAATCGCCAGCATTGGGGTGATCCCGGAGCCTGCCGCAATCGCCAGATAGTGGCCTTCACGTTCAGCCTGCGGCTGGTAGCCAAACTGCCCCTGAGGAACCATCACCTCCAGGGCCATGCCCGCTTTGATCTCATCCCGGGCATAGCGGGAAAAGCGCCCGCCGTCGATGGCTTTGACCGCCACGCTGATCTCGCCCGGGGCGGTACTCCGGCAGATGGAGTAACAGCGGCGCAGCTCGTCCCCCCCCAGCGTCGTTTTCAGGGTCAGGTGCTGGCCGGGGCGGAAGCGGTAGGCTTCCTGCAACGCCTGCGGCACCGCGAAGGTGATAGTCACCGCGTCGCGGGTTTCGGGTTCCACTTTTGCCACTGTTAATGAATGAAACGTTGTCATGGCAGCCTCAAATGCATTTGAAATAGTCGAAAGGCTCACGGCAGGTATTGCAGCGGTAGAGCGCTTTGCAGGCCGTCGAACCAAATTCACTGATAAGCGAGGTGTCGGTGCTGGCGCAACGCGGGCAGCTCACCTCCAAAGGCGCGTGCGCGTGACAGCTATGCCCCACGGGCGGACTGATGCCATACGCCCGCAGGCGCTCGCGGGCATCGGCGGTCATCCAGTCGGTGGTCCATGCGGGTTCAAGCTGGAGCACAATGTGCACCGGGGTAAAGCCGTGTGCGGTCATCGCATCGCGGATCGCCCCCAGCAGGTGTTCCGTTGCCGGACAGCCCGAGTAGGTTGGCGTGAAGCCAATGACCCAGCCTTCCCCCTGCGCCTTCACGCTGCGCACCATGCCTAAATCGGTGATGGTTAACACCGGCACTTCCGGATCGGGGATCTGGCTTAACAGCGCCCAGATCTGCGGAATTTGCGCAGGCGCGATGTCGACGAGGCGTTGCATAGCGTTCTCCTTTACCACTGCTGACCGGGATACGCGCGCTGGAGATACTGCATCTCCGCCAGCATCGGGCCCAGATGTTCGGTATGCAGCCCCTTCTTGCCCCCGGTGCGGTACGCCACCTCATCGGGCACTGTCAGATTGGCGTCCTTGAGACCGGCAAACACTTCGCTTTCCCACGGCTGGCGCAGGACGCGCGGGTCAACCGCCACGCCGGAGTCAATCAACTCCAGCTCAACGTCATCCGCCTCAAATAGCTCCGCCGTAAAACGCCACAGATTGTCGATGGCCTGCTGCATTTTTTGCGCGGACGTTTCGGTCCCGTCACCCAGACGCACCAGCCAGCCGCGGCTGAAGCGCAGGTGATAGCGTGCCTCTTTAATCGCTTTGGCGGCGATGGCGGCAAGCTGGCTGTCGCTGCTCCGGGTCAGGCGTTCGTACAGCGCCACGTTCCAGGCATCCATCAGGTACTGGCGGGCAATCGTGTCGGCGAAGCTGCCGTTCGGTTGCTCCACCAGCAGGACATTGCGGAACTGGCGCTCGTCGCGGCCAAACGCCAGCGTGTCTTCATCGCCCTGGCCTTCCCGTTCCGCAGCATAAGTCAGGAAATTGCGCGCCTGCCCCAGCAGATCAAGACCGATATTGGCGAGTGCGAGGTCGATTTCCAGCTCCGGCGCGTGGCCGCACCAGGCGCCGAGACGCTGGGAAAGCACCAAACCGTTGTCGCCCAGACGCAGGGCATAGGCAGTCACTGAATTCATTCTTTGCCTCACATATGCTCGATGCCATCGGGGATGGTGTAGAACGTCGGGTGGCGGTAAACCTTGCTTTCCGCCGGGTCGAAGAACTCGCCGCGCTCTTCCGGCTGGGAGGCGACGATCTCGCTCGCCTTCACCACCCAGATAGAACACCCTTCGCTGCGGCGGGTGTAGGCATCGCGCGCATTTTCCAGCGCCATGCGATCGTCGGCGGCATGCAGACTGCCCACGTGACGGTGGGATAACCCTTGTTTGCTGCGTACGAACACTTCGTACAGCGGCCAGTAGACATTGCTCATCGTGATTCCTCTTAAGCCACTTTGCGGGCGTGTTGTTTTTCCGCGTGCGCCAGTGCGGCTTCCCGCACCCACGCCCCCTCTTCCCAGGCTTTACGCTTGGCGGCCAGGCGTTCGTGGTTGCAGATGCCGCGCCCGTTAATGACCTCTTCAAACTCCTGCCAGTCGATCTCGCCGAAGCGATAATGACCGCTCTCTTCATCCAAACGCAGGTCGGGATCCGGCACCGTCATGCCCAGCATCTCCACCTGCGGCACCGTGTTGTCGACAAAGCGCTGGCGAAGTTCGTCATTGCCGAAACGTTTGATTTTCCAGGCCAGGCTGCGGGCGCTGTTCGGCGAGTTGTCATCATTCGGCCCGAACATCATCAGCGCTGGCCACCAGAAGCGGTTTATCGCGTCCTGCAGCATCTGGCGCTGGTCTTCACTGCCCTGCGCCAGCGCCATGCAGGCCTCAAAACCCTGGCGCTGGTGGAAGCTCTCTTCTTTACAGATTTTCACCATCGCGCGGGCATACGGACCGTAGGATGTACGGCACAGCGCCACCTGATTGACGATAGCGGCGCCGTCCACCAGCCAGCCAATCACGCCAATATCGGCCCAGCTCAGGGTCGGATAGTTAAAGATGGAGGAGTATTTCATCCTGCCGTCGAGCATCTTCTGGTAGATGTCTTCCCGCGCGCAGCCCAGCGTTTCCGCCGCGCTGTAGAGGTAAAGCCCGTGCCCGGCTTCGTCCTGCACTTTCGCCAGCAGGATTGCTTTTCGGCGCAGCGTCGGCGCGCGGGTGATCCAGTTCCCTTCCGGGAGCATGCCGACAATTTCGGAGTGCGCATGCTGACCAATCTGACGGATCAACGTCTTACGGTAGGCGTCAGGCATCCAGTCCTGAGGCTCAATCGCCGTCTCCTGCGCTATGCGCTGCTCAAACCGTTGTTCTTGCGTCACGTCATCACCTTTATGATTCGTTAGTTTGCAAATTAAAGCGTAATGTTGAATCACTTTGTTTTTTAAAAGTTACACAAAGGTTAAATATAACCCCAAGAATTGTTTCCTTGTTTTGTGATGTTGCTCGCAAGGCTTTTACTGAACACCCTCTGAACAGTCGCATTGCGCGCTGCAATTCATCAGACCGGATCACAATGTTAACAATTCATTAAAACTCAGCTTGATTTTTATGATTCATGATTAAACTATTAATGAGTAAATTACGTAACATTTGGAGATAAGCGATGCAGCAGTTAGCCAGCTTCGTGTCCGGTACCTGGCAGTCTGGCCGGGGCCGCGAACGCACTATTTATCACGCCATCAGTGGCGAAGCGCTGTGGAGCGTGACCAGCGAAGGGCTGGACATGGCGGCCGCCCGTCGCTATGCGATTGAGCGCGGCGGTGAAGCACTTCACGAGATGACCTTTATCGAACGTGCGGCCATGCTGAAGGCGGTGGCAAAGCACCTGCTTAGCGAGAAAGAGACGTTTTATGCCCTGTCAGCCCAGACGGGCGCGACGAAGGCGGACAGCTGGGTGGATATTGAAGGCGGCATCGGCACCCTCTTCACTTACGCAAGCCTGGGCAGCCGCGAGCTGCCGGATGACACGCTGTGGCCGGAAGATGAGTTAATCCCGCTGTCGAAAGAAGGCGGCTTTGCGGCGCGTCACATCCTCACCTCGAAATCTGGCGTGGCGGTACATATCAACGCCTTTAACTTCCCCTGCTGGGGGATGCTGGAAAAACTGGCACCGACCTGGCTTGCCGGCATGCCCGCCATCATCAAACCCGCTACCGCTACCGCGCAGGTGACGCAGGCGATGGTGAAATCCATCGTGGACAGCGGACTGGTGCCGGACGGTGCCATCAGCCTGATCTGCGGCGGTGCGGGCGATCTGCTGAACCAGCTCGACAGCCAGGACGTGGTGACCTTTACCGGCTCCGCCAGTACAGGACAAAGCCTGCGCGTGCACCCGAATATTGTGGCGAATTCGATTCCGTTCACCATGGAAGCCGACTCCCTGAACTGCTGCGTGCTGGGGGAAGACGTCACACCGGAACAGCCGGAGTTTGCCCTGTTCATTCGTGAAGTGGTCCGCGAGATGACCGCCAAAGCCGGGCAAAAATGTACCGCTATCCGCCGCATTATCGTCCCACAAAATCAAATTGACGCGGTTAGCCAGGCGCTGATTGCGCGGCTGGAAAAGGTCGTGGTTGGCGACCCGGCGCAGGCAGGGGTGAAGATGGGTCCGCTGGTCAACGCCGAACAGCGCGCAGACGTGCAGGAGAAAGTGGATCAACTGATCGCCGCAGGCTGCCAGATCCGTCTGGGTGGCAAAGCGGATTTGCAGTCCGCTGGCGCGTTCTTCCCACCGACCCTGCTGTTCTGCCCGCAGCCGGATGAAACCCCGGCCGTCCACGCGACGGAGGCTTTCGGCCCGGTTGCGACGCTGATGCCGTATCGCAATGCACGCCACGCGATGCAGCTTGCCCGCGCGGGCGGCGGCAGCCTGGCGGGTACGCTGGTCACCGCAGACCTGGGCATTGCCCGCCAGTTTATTGCCGGTGCGGCGCGCGCCCACGGGCGTATTCAGATCCTTAACGAGGAATCATCAAAAGAGTCTACCGGCCACGGCTCCCCACTGCCACAGCTGGTGCACGGTGGCCCGGGCCGCGCGGGCGGCGGCGAAGAGCTCGGCGGCTTGCGCGCGGTGAAGCACTACCTGCAGCGCACCGCGATTCAGGGCAGTCCGACGATGCTGGCCGCCATTGGCAAACAGTGGGTGCGTGGCGCATCGGTGCAGGAGGACCGCGTGCATCCGTTCCGCAAATACTTTGAGGAACTACAGCCGGGCGACAGCCTGCTGACGCCGCGCCGCACCCTCACGGAAGCGGACATTGTGAACTTTGCCTGTCTGAGCGGGGACCATTTCTACGCCCATATGGACAAAATCGGTGCGGCAGAGTCGATCTTTGGCGAGCGCGTGGTGCACGGCTACTTCCTGATCTCCGCCGCGGCCGGACTGTTTGTTGATGCGGGCGTCGGGCCGGTTATTGCCAACTACGGCATGGAAAACCTGCGCTTTATCGAGCCGGTCAAACCGGGCGATACCATTCAGGTGCGCCTGACCTGTAAACGCAAAACGCTGAAGAAACAGCGTACCGTGGAGGAAAAACCGACCGGCGTGGTGGAATGGGCAGTTGAGATCTTCAACCAGCACCAGCAGGCCGTGGCGCTCTATTCCATTCTGACGCTGGTGGCGCGCCAGCAGGGTGATTTCAGCTAACGTCCCCTCACCCTGACCCTCTCCCCAATGGGGAGAGGGGATTGCTCTGCACGACTATGTGATTTATCCCCGCTCTTTTTTTAACCTGGCAAGACTGACAAATAACCTGGCAGATGCAGGCAAACGCTTTTCTCATGGGCCTGTCAGGATAAGGCTGTCACAACACAATATACCCTAAATAATTCGAGTTGCAGGAAGGCGGCAAGGGAACGAATCCCCGGGAGCGTACATAAGTACGTGACTGGGGTGAGTGAGTGCAGCCAACGCACCTGCAACTTGAAGTATGACGGGTATAAACACAACAAGATGAGGTCTACGATGGGAAGCAATTCTTCTTTTTCTGCCCGTAGAACGGCGCTGGCCATGGCCGTTGCGCTGTGTTGCGCCTGGCAATCCCCCGTTTTCGCCCACGGCAGTGAGGCGCATATGGTCCCGATGGACAAAACGCTGCAGGACTTTGGCGCGGACGTTCAGTGGGATGATTACGCACAGATGTTCACCATTGCGAAAGACGGTGCCTTTGTGAAGGTCAAACCGGGCGCAAAAACCGCCATCGTCAACGGTAAAACCCTCAAGCTTGAGGTGCCGGTAGTGATGAAAGGCAAGAAAGCCTTTATTTCCGATACCTTTATCAACGATGTTTTCCAGTCAGGCCTCGATCAGACCTTCCAGGTTGAAAAACGCCCTCACCCGTTAAACGCGCTAACGGCGGACGAAATTAAGCAAACCGTTGAGATTGTCAAAGCCTCTGCGGATTTTAAACCGAATACCCGCTTTACCCAGATCGCCCTTGCAGAGCCTGAGAAAGCCAAAGTGTGGGACTTTGTGCTTAACGGTACGGCAGTGGATTCCCCCCGCCTGGCGAAGATCGTCATGCTCGATGGAAAGCATGTTATCGAAAGCGTGGTGGACCTGAAGGATAAAAAAATCCTGCGCTGGGAACCGGTGAAAGACGCGCACGGCATGGTGTTGCTGGATGATTTCACCGCAGTACAGCAGATCATCAACGACAGCACCGAGTTCGCTGAGGTGCTTAAAAAACACGGCATCACCGACCCGAAAAAAGTGATTACCACGCCGCTGACCGTCGGCTATTTCGACGGTAAAGACGGTCTGAAGCAGGAAGACCGCCTGCTGAAGGTGGTAAGCTATCTGGATGTCGGCGACGGCAACTACTGGGCGCACCCGATTGAGAACCTGGTCGCGGTTGTCGATCTTGAGCAGAAGAAAATTCAAAAGATTGAAGAAGGCGCGGTCATCCCGGTTCCGCTCACCCCGCGCCCGTATGACGGCCGCGACCGGGTACAAACGATGAAAAAACCCCTGGAGATCGTCGAGCCGGAAGGCAAGAACTACACCATCACCGGCGATATGGTGCACTGGCAGAACTGGGATTTCCATCTGAGTCTGGACTCCCGCGTGGGCCCGATGATTTCAACCGTCACGTATAACGACAACGGCAAAAAACGCCAGATTATGTATCAGGGCTCCTTAGGCGGCATGATCGTCCCTTACGGCGATCCGGACGTGGGCTGGTACTTTAAAGCCTATCTCGATTCCGGCGACTACGGTATGGGCACCCTGACCTCACCGCTGGTGCGTGGGAAAGACGTGCCGTCCAACGCCGTGATGCTCAATGAAACCATCCCGGATTACACCGGCGCGCCGATGGAGATCCCGCGCGCGATCGCCATTTTCGAACGCTACGCGGGGCCGGAATACAAACATCAGGAGATGGGCCAGCCAAACGTCAGCACCGAACGTCGCGAACTGGTGGTGCGCTGGGTGAGTACCGTGGGCAACTACGATTACATCTTCGACTGGGTGTTCCATGAAAATGGCACCATCGGTATTGATGCCGGCGCAACGGGTATCGAAGCGGTGAAAGGCGTTCAGGCGAAAACCATGCACGATGCCACCGCCAAAGATGACACTCGTTACGGCACGCTGATCGACCATAACATCGTGGGCACCACGCACCAGCACATCTACAACTTCCGTCTTGATATGGACGTGGACGGCATCAACAACAAGCTGGTGGCCATGGATCCGGAAGTGAAGCCGAATACCGCCGGTGGTCCACGTACCAGCACCATGCAGATCAATCAGTACGATATTGATACCGAGCAGCAGGCGGCGCAGAAATTCGACCCGGGCACCATTCGACTGCTGAGCAATACCGGTAAAGAGAACCGCATGGGCAACCCGGTCTCATACCAGATTATCCCTTACGCGGGCGGTACGCACCCGGTGGCGACCGGCGCGAAATTTGCCCCGGATGAGTGGATCTACCATCGCCTGAGCTTTATGGACAAACAGCTGTGGGTGACCCGTTACCATCCGGATGAGCTCTACCCGGAAGGAAAATTCCCGAACCGCTCCGTACACGACACGGGCCTGGGGCAGTACAGCAAGGATAACGAGTCGCTCAACGATCAGGATGACGTGGTCTGGATGACCACCGGCACCACCCACGTCGCCCGTGCGGAAGAGTGGCCGATCATGCCGACGGAATGGGTGCATACCCTGCTTAAACCGTGGAACTTCTTCGACGAGACGCCAACGCTCGGGAAGAAGAAAGACGAACAAAAATAAATAACGCACCGGGCGCAATGCCCGGTTTTTCATCTATTTACTTGCTGAATACCTCTCCCCGATTATAGTTATTTCTACCTCGTTTATTCCCATTGCATTTCTTGAACCACTTTCAGCCAGGACGCGAATTTTCCACAAGCGACGTAATACATCACTGAGAGGTTTAGGATGAAATTCAATTTGATCGTCAGGAGTCTTGCTCTGGCTGGACTTGTTATTTCCGTCAGTTCCGCGTATGCCGCAGAAGCCCCGAAGGATGCCACGGCCGCAACGCAACAAGCCAATAACGCCCTGTTTAATCAGCTTCCCTTCTCCGACAACACCGATTTTACGGACGCCCATAAAGGCTTTATTGCCCCTGTTCCTCAGGAAATTATCAAAGGGGAACAAGGCAATGTCATCTGGAACCCACAACAATATTCGTTTATTAAAGAAGGC
Organism: Enterobacter asburiae; assembly: GCF_008080435.1. GTDB lineage: Bacteria > Pseudomonadota > Gammaproteobacteria > Enterobacterales > Enterobacteriaceae > Enterobacter > Enterobacter asburiae_C. The sequence continues at coordinate 42,045 of NZ_VRKN01000004.1, forward strand.
GATAAAGCTCCGGATTCCGTTAATCCCAGTTTATGGCGTCAATCTCAGCTGATTAATATTAGCGGCCTGTTTGAAGTGACCGATGGCGTATATCAGATACGAAATCTTGACCTGTCAAATATGACCATTATTGAAGGAAAAGAAGGTATTACCGTGGTTGACCCGCTGGTGTCGGCAGAAACGGCGAAGGTCGGGATGGATCTCTATTTCAAAAATCGCGGCAAGAAACCCGTCGTCGCCATTATTTATACCCACAGCCACGTTGACCACTATGGCGGCGTGCGCGGCGTGGTGGATGAAGCCGACGTGAAATCCGGCAAAGTGAAGGTCTACGCCCCTGCCGGGTTTATGGAAGCGGCCGTTGCCGAGAACATCATGGCGGGCAACGTGATGAGCCGCCGCGCCAGCTATATGTATGGCAACCTGCTGAAGCCAGATGCCAAAGGTCAGGTGGGTGCCGGTCTTGGGACAACGACCTCCGCCGGGACGGTCACGCTGATTGCCCCGACCAATATCATTGAGAAAGATGGGCAAAAAGAGGTTATCGACGGCCTGACCTATGATTTTATGCTCGCACCGGGATCCGAAGCGCCATCCGAAATGCTCTGGTATATCGAAGAGAAAAAACTGATTGAATCCGCTGAGGACGTTACCCACACCCTGCACAACACCTACTCGCTGCGCGGGGCCAAAATCCGCGAGCCGCTGCCGTGGTCGAAATACATCAACCAGGCGATTGTGCGCTGGGGCGATAAGGCCGAAATCATCATGGCACAGCACCACTGGCCGACCTGGGGCAATGAAAATGTGGTCAAACTACTGAAAAGCCAGCGTGACCTCTATCGTTACATCAACGACCAGACGCTGCGTATGGCGAACGAAGGGCTGACGCGCGACGAAATCGCCGCTAACTTCAAGCTCCCGGATTCACTGGCGCATACCTGGGCTAACCGCGGCTATTACGGTTCGGTGAGCCATGACGTGAAAGCCACCTATGTGCTGTATCTGGGCTGGTTTGACGGTAACCCGGCGACGCTGGATGAACTGCCGCCAGAAGAAGGCGCGAAGAAATTCGTTGAGTATATGGGCGGCGCGGATGCCATCCTGAACAAGGCGAAAACCGACTTCGACCAGGGGAACTACCGCTGGGTAGCGCAGGTGGTGAGCAAAGTGGTCTTTGCCGATCCTAACAACCAGGCGGCACGTAACCTGGAAGCGGATGCGCTGGAACAGCTTGGCTATCAGGCTGAATCTGGCCCGTGGCGTAACTTCTACCTGACCGGTGCGCAAGAGTTGCGTAACGGCGTGGTGAAAGGTCCAACGCCGAATACCGCCAGCCCGGATACGGTGCGCGCGATGACCCCGGAGATGTTCTTTGATTATCTGGCTGTCCATATCAATGGTCAGAAAGCCGGTGAGGCTAAATCGGTGTTTAACATTGATTTGGGCAGCGATGGCGGGAAGTACAAACTCGAGCTGGAAAACGGCGTGCTGAACCACACGGCGAACGCTGAAGCAAAAGAGGCGGACGCGACGCTGACGCTGAACCGTGACACCCTGAATAAAATCATTCTCAAGGAGATTACGCTGAAACAGGCTCAGGACAGCGGAAATATTAAAATTACTGGTGACAGCGCGAAACTTGATGCCATGCTTAGCTATATGGACAAGTTTGATTTCTGGTTTAACATTGTGACGCCGTAACGCACAACGTGTATCAGGGGCGGAATATCCGCCCTTTCTTATATTTGTGTCCCACGTAATGGAAAATGGCTTCAATGGAAAAAAGACACAGCACAACGCCAGAGCTGGCTACCTGGCCCTCACGCAAATCAATGGTGCTCCACGGGCTGGAAACGAATCTGTCGTGGCTGGCGTTTGTTAATTTTAGCTTTGCGCTGATGGTCCTGCTGCGCAATGTCCTTTTCGACAACATTGATAACCTTTTACGCGTCGAACCGCATCTCCGGTTTATGGTTGACGCCTCGATGCTGGGCGTGATCATTCTGTCAGCGGCGCTAACGCTGATGGCCTGGCGTCATATAGCGGGTATCAGCGTGGTTCTTTTTATCTGCAGTGTGCTCTGGTCGCTCTGTTGTTACTGGTTTATCCACGACGTACACCTTCCTCACCCCTGGCCGATTTTTGTCACCCTGCTGATGGCCGGGATGACGGCGCTTTATTTTCATCCTGTAGGTCTGGTGTCCTTTGTTCTACCACTCTGGCTAACCATGCCCGTTGCCAGCATGGTGCAGAATGCGGGGACCAACATTCGCTTTGTTGGATTGTGGGTCGTTTTTACTCTCATTCTCGTTTTCGGGCGTTTTATCCTGCTGAGCTGGTTTGAAGAGGCCTGGCGTCGCAACCAGCAGAACCAGCTTTTGATTTCGCGTCTGGATGCGCTGGCGCATCAGGATCCCCTGACAAAAACGGCCAACCGCCGGGCGATGGAGCTGGTGCTGGAAAATGCGGTTGAGCAGGGAAAAACCTTTACCCTGATTATGCTGGATGTCGATTACTTCAAACGCTACAACGATACCTACGGCCATCAGGCCGGTGATGAGTGCCTGACTCGCGTGGCTGAGGTGCTTAAAAAATCGGTGCGAACCCCTGACGATGTCGTATCACGCTACGGCGGTGAAGAGTTTGTGGTAATTCTTTTCAATTGCCCGGAGAACATAGCGGAAAAAGTTGCTGCGCGTATTCAGGACGGGCTGCGCGCGGAGTCGATACCGCACAGCGCGTCAACCGTTAGCGACCATGTCACCGTGAGTATGGGGATTGCGAGCATGGCGGAAGGGTTAGCGGGCACCGAGATCATCGCCCGCGCCGATGCGGCGCTGTATCGGGCGAAGGAGGCCGGGCGGGATCGAGTATGCCGCTGAGAACGGCGGCTATTCCGCATGACGCCCAGCGATCCACTTGCGATACTGGCCGGGCGACATTCCCGTCACGCCAGTGAAAGCGCGCCTGAATGCCGTGTCGTCAGCGTAACCGCAAGCGCCTGCAATCTGCGCTATGACGTAACCCGGCTGCTCCAGGAGACGCATCGCCTTTTCAATGCGCATGCGCGTCAAAAAGTTTTTAGGGCTTTCATTCATTTCCTCCGCCATTTTTCGGTGAAGGGTTCGAGTGGTCATATTCAGCGCCCGGGCAAGCTGCTCTACGGTAATCGCCGGATTTTCATACCGGACGATATGTTCCGCCTTCATTATCATCGGATGTACCGAATTTAAAAAACCTGCTGGCGCGTAAACCTGCTGAGACAACGGCTGGCTGTCAGCCACGGCCATATCGGCCGTCAGACGCGCCAGCTTCTGCCCCGCGTGCAGACGAATGATATGCAGCGCCAGGTCAACCCACGAAAGCGGGCCGCCGGAGGTGATAACCCGCGCGTCCTGCACCAGCGCTTTACCCCAGACGGGTTTGCTGAGCGGGTAACGCTGGCGGAAAGTATGGTAAAGCCACCAGGTCGTCGTGCATGCCCGCCCATTGAGTACCCCCGCCTCGGCGAGAACCAACCCACCGGCACAGGCTCCCGCAAGCATCGCGCCTTTATCATACTGGCCGCGCAGCCATGCGCCAGCCTCGTGGACCGCCGCCAGCGAGACCGGGCGTTTCTGCTCGTCAAGCTTCATCCCGCAGGCAATCACGAGGTCGAAAGTTCCCCCTGCGACAAAGCTCCCATCGGTCTCGATCGACCGACCCTGCGCGTCCGGGACCGGCTTTCCTTCCGCCGTGATGATGACTGCCTCAAATGGCGATATGCCCTCGCCGTCCGGCTGCTGGGCAATCACCTCGTTAGCCAGCCAGAACATGTCGCAGAGCCCAGCCACGGCGGATTTCATACTTCCGGGTAACGCTAAAATGCCAATTCTCATGATTCAGGCCTGAATAAAATGTCTGATTTCGTATGTTAACCGTCATTTCAGACACTACAAGCTTCTTTGCGCCTCTCGTTACACTGTGTTTCAACGTCTCTCTGGAAATTACGTCACGCCTATGAAACCGACACGCTTGCCCGTTCTTCTTTCTTTGCTTTGCATGGCAGCATCGCTGCCTGTTCAGGCACGGATTAATAACATCATCCTCGTGCACGGTGCCTTTACCGATGGTTCCGTCTGGCAGGAAGTGATACACCGTTTGCAGACCCGGGGCTACCACGTCACGGCAGTGCAGAACCCTCTAACCTCGCTGAAGGATGACGTCGCCGCCACTGAGCGTGTGATTGACCGTCAGCAAGGGGAAGTGGTCCTTGTCGGCCACTCCTGGGCTGGCACGGTCATCGCTCAGGCAGGCAATAACCCGAAGGTGAAAAAACTGGTTTTTCTCTCCGCCCTTGCCCCCGACAGCGGTGAATCGGTCACCTCTCTTCTTACCCGCCTTAACGCCCCGATGGCCGACATGAGCCCGGATAAAAAAGGGCTGATCTGGCTGGACGATCCCGATGCCTATCAGCGCACGATGGCCAATGACCTGCCTCTCAAACGCGTAAAGCTGCTGACGGCAACGCAGCAGCCCATCGCGGCAATCGCCTTTAGCGAGAAGGTAGAACATGCCACCTGGCGCGAAAAACCCTCATGGTATCTGATAACCGAAGACGATTTCGCCCTTTCTCCCGGCGTCCAGCAGCAGCTTGCCGGCGCCATGAACGCCACCGTCCTGCGTATTAAGAGCAGCCATATGTCGATGATTTCCCACCCGGACGCCGTCAGCCAGTTTATCGAACAAGCAACCCAGACCGACGCAAAGGAAACAAAAAAATGAATATCCTGCATATAGATTCAAGCATTAACGGCGAGTTCTCACTTTCACGTCAGCTGACGGCAGAGGTGGTTCGCCAGCTCGCGTCAGATCGGGTGGTCTATCGCGACGTCGTTAAAACCCCCATCGCCCATCTCACCGGCACCGTTGCTGCAGGCTTCCGGCCGCTGCGGATAGCCGCGGACGCTACGGCTGAAGACGTCCGCGAACACGAGTTGTCCGAGGAACTTGTGAACGAATTTCTCAATAGCGACCTCATCGTGATAGGTGCGCCTATGTATAACTTCTCCGTCTCAACGCAGCTTAAAGCCTGGTTAGATCGACTGGCCCAGCCGGGAAAAACCTTTAGCTATACCCCGACGGGCCCGGTGGGGCATGCGACCGGCAAAAGGATTGTCGTCGTTTCAACCCGCGGCGGGATATATCACGGTACGCCAATCGAAGACATGGATTTTCAGGAGCGATACCTGCAGAAATTTTTTGGCTTTCTGGGCATCGGCAGAGTGGAATTCGTTCGTGCCGAAGGGGCGACGCGCAGTGAGGAGATCCGGACTAAAGGCGTTGCGCAGGCATTTGACGCTATTCCATCGGTCATCGCCGCAGCATTAAAATAGCCGCCGGGTTAAAGCCTGCCGGGTAACCGCAGCGTTACCCGGCAGTGTTTTTAATACCGCACGCACACCGACTTGGTTTCACACCAGCCGTCCAGCCAGTCCGGGCCAAAGTCACGCCCGGTGCCGGACTGCTTCATGCCGCCGAACGGCAGGTTGGCGTCGATCAGCGTATGGCTGTTCACCCAGACGGTGCCCGCCTGCAGCCTGTCGGTATATTCCAGCGCCTTGCTGATATTCTGCGTCCAGACGCTGGCCGTCAGTCCATATTCGCTGTCGTTTGCCAGCTGGAGCGCCTCTTCCCCGTCGGCTACGCGCACCACGTTGACCACCGGACCAAACACCTCTTCGCGGGTCAAACGCAGTGAGGCATCCGGGTTCACCACCAGCGTAGGCGAAACGTAATAGCCTTTGCCTTCCGGCCCCCGGTTACCGACGATCAGCTCCGCGTGGCGCGACTTCGCTTCATCAAGGAAGGTCTGCACCTTATCGCAGTGCGCGCGCGACACCAGCGGGTTGATAAACGCCTGCGGCGACATGCCCGGCCCGACGCTCAGGGATTTCAACGCCTGCTCAAACCCGCTGACCAGCGTGTCAAACAGCGGCGCTTCAATATAAATGCGCGAGCTCGCCGCGCACACCTGCCCCTGGTTCAGGAAGCTGCCGGTCATCAGGCCTTCGATCACCCACGCCGGGTCCGCGTCTTTCAGTACGATAGCCGGGTTTTTCCCACCCAGTTCCAGAGTCACCCCGGTTAGCGTGTCCGCCGCCGCGCGGGCGATTTGCTTACCCGTCGCCGTTGAACCGGTAAAGCTCACCTTCGCAATATGCGGATGTGAGGTCAGCGCGGCGCCACACACCGCGCCGCTCCCGGTCACCACGTTGAACACCCCGTCCGGAATGCCCGCTTCGCTTGCCAGTTCCGCCACGCGCAGCATGGTCAGCGGCGTGGTTTCTGACGGCTTGATGACAATAGAGCAGCCTGCGGCCAGCGCCGGCATCACTTTCCACATCCCGATCATCAGCGGGAAGTTCCAGGGCACAATCCCGGCCACCACGCCAACCGGCTCCTTACGCGTCCACGCCTGATAGCGGGCGCCCTGCGGCAACGGGATGGAAAGGTCGAGGGTCTTACCCGAAATTTTGGTGGTCAGCCCGGCGGTATAGCGCATCCAGTTCAGGGTGCAGCTGACTTCAAACATGCGGGAAATGTTAATGGATTTGCCCTGCTCCAGCGTTTCAAGCTGGGCCAGCTCCTCGCTGTGCTGTTCGACCAGATCGGCGAAATGGAGCAGGATCCGCTCGCGCTCCGCCGGTAGTTTCCCGGCCCAGATGCGGGCAACAAACGCGCGCCAGCCGGACATGACGGCACGGTCAACGTCATCGACGCTGGCATCGGCAGTCGAGGCAATGACCTCGCCCGTGGCCGGGTTGAAGACGTTCAGCCGTTTTTCACTGTCCGACGCGGCCTGACGCCCTTCAATCCACAGGCCATGCTGTCGGTCTAAAAATTGTTGTACGGCAGGCTGAATGGCCACCTGTGATTCAGACATAGGATACTCCTTCGTTATTCTTCGCAGGGTGTTCATCCAGTCTAAGTGGCGTTTTGCATTCTCGCTTTTGTCTCTGTGACATTCGCTTTGCCACCTGTGACAGGCTCCGCAAATCGCGATAATTGCCGCTTATATCGCTGTTACCGGTGAGTGTTCTTTCCTATAGTCAGCCTCATAGCCCTGACAAAATGCAACACAAATGCAACAATGCGAAAACGTTGACGGTGCAGTGAGAGAAACGATGGCATGTGCAAGCGAGCAGGAACAGTATCAGCAGTGGCTGGCGCAAATTAACCAGGTTTGCGGGCGTTTTAACGCGCAGCCCACCGAGGGGAAATTCTTCGGCGAGCTGGAGACCAGCTATGCACGCAGCCTGAAGCTCAGTACCGTGACCGCAGGCGGCGTTAGCCTGTTCCGCTCCCGTCAGGAGATCGCTCAGAGTAACGATGCCTGGTTCTATACCGTGTTCCAGCTTGAAGGCAGCGCGGAAATTGAACAGGATGACCGTCGCGCGGTACTCAGAACCGGTGATATCACGCTGATTGATGCGTCGCGTCCCTGTTCGATCAACTGGCGGGAAAAATCCCGTCAGATTTCCCTTCTGGTTCCCCGTCAGATTATTGAGCAGCAGTGTCGTTTCCAGGAGATAAGCTGCGCGACCGCCCTTTCCCGCACCTTGCCCACGGTACAGCTGAGCCATCGCCTGTTGATGGAGAGTATGAGCAATGCCGACCTGAGTGACCGGGAGAGTGAAGCGGCGCTCGAAGCGATGATCTGCCTGCTGCGCCCCGCTTTCCAGCAGCGTGAAATCATTCAGCCGCGCAAGGAACGTCAGTTCCTGCATGTCGTGGCGCTGATTGACGACCATATTCAGTCTGAATCGCTGCGCCCGGAATGGATTGCCGCCGAGAGCGGAATGTCCGTGCGCAGCCTCTACCGCATGTTTGCCGAGAAGGGGCTGGTAGTGGCGCAGTACATCAAAAACCGTCGTCTGGATCTGTGCGCGCAGGTACTGCGCGCTGCCGGTGATGATGAAAAGCTGGCGGGCATTGGCTACAGCTGGGGGTTTACCGACCATAGCCATTTTTCAACGGCGTTTAAGCAGCGTTTTGGCGTCTCGCCGGGTGAATACCGCAAGCGCTACCGCTAACTACTTTTTGAGCCATTTTCCGTTAATGCCCTTTACGTATTCGCCCGGTTGCGCGCGGGCAACCAGTTTTTGACCTGCCATTTTGGCCACTTCATCGACCGGCAAATTATTGCTGTCCGCCAGCTTTTGGTAGTTTTCCGTGCGTGCCGCATTAATACGATTGACCAGCGCCAGCGTTTCCGCATCCTGTTGAATCGGGGCAAGATAACCGCTGAGGGTTTCCCCCACGCGCCCCTGCGCCCGGGCATCGTTTAAGGTCAGCGCAGCCGCCTGCACGTTCATCCCCAGCGCCAGAAAAATCAGAGCTAATCGTTTCATGGCATCCTCAGAACAGATCGCTGCGCGATTTCAGCAGGGTTTCAACGTCTTTATCGACCTTAATATGGATCTCATGTTCGATTTTGACATTCATATTGATGGTAATCGGCTCCTTTGGCGCAGCGACTTCAATGCGCGGCGTACAGCCGGTCAGTAGCGCGGCAACGGTGAGCACACCAGCCATCTTTTTCATTGTTGTTCCTCACTTTCCTTGCCAGTCAAACTGCGGGGAGCAGGTATCGCCGCATGTTGCTCAAACCAGGTTTGCAGGTTGTCCCCAAAACGCAGGCTGCGCCAGAGGGTAAAGACATTCTCGTCATGGGTATAGTTCAGGTTGACGGAGCTACTTTTGCCATCCACCCGGCTGGTACCCTTGATGGTCGCCTGCATGGTTAATTCACCCAGGTTATCTAAATTGATTTTCGTCCACGAACGCGAAATTTCCATATAGCGGAGCCAGTTAATCGCAGCGCCCGCAACCATATTATCTTTCACGATGGCGTCTGCCGTATCTTTGTCGATGCGTAGCGTCATTGGCCCCGGGTTGGTCAGCCAGCCATCTTTAATGATCCATTTTTCATTGTCCAGCCAGAACGGCAGTGCCCCGCTAACCGGCCCTGACATGGCAAACTGTTTCGGATTGACGGCGCTAATCAGCTCGCTTGAGGAGATATTGTCCACGCGCAGCAGGGCCGGATCGTGCTGTGGCATCCGCAACTGCTGCATGGTGATCTTCCCGCCGAGGGTTTCCACCTTCACGTTGGTGAGGAGCAACGGGTTGTCCTCCGTCCAGGGATAATCCCCCTGTAGATCGGCGGTAATGTTGCGCGCGGTCACCAGGTTTACCACTTCGCCTATGCGCAACGTGACCGGACCGCGCGTGCCGAGAGACCAGGTTCCCTCGCTGAAGCGGAACGGCAGCACAAAATCGACGCCGTTAATCTGGTTATCAGGCATCCAGGCGCTGCCGGATTTCAGCACGCCGTGCCCACCCGCTTCAAAGCCCTGATCGGCCGCCGCCGAGAAGGCGACCTGCGCATAAAGTTCCCCGTCGCGGAGCGTCATTTTCCAGTCCGGCGGGATCAGAGGCTGGAATACGGTGAGCGACTGTTTCGGCCACCAGGCCTGCCCGCGAAGACGCTCACCATCCCAACGACCATTAACCTGCACCGGGCCGATTTTGTCCGCATGGAGGTCGCCCTTAAACTGAAAAATGGTCGGGTCGGTGCCGTCGACGCTAAAGGTCAGGACCGAGGGCGGCAAAACGCTGCCGCCAGAGAAACGGGTTAGCCCGGCGTTGAGCGACAGCGCGCCGCTGAAGGCCGGTTTATCGGGGTCACGGAACCAGCGTACCGGTTGATCCAGCACCAGACGCGGCTTGCTGACTTCCATCGTGCCGTACTGGAGCTTGTCAAAACCGGTGGAGAGCGCCGTCAGCTCAATGAGGTTATCGCGCCACTCGCCTTTCCCGGCGACATCCCAGCGGGCATGCATCGGCGTAAAACCGCCTTTCCCCCAGTAGCGCCACTGCCACAGGCCGTTATCAGGTAAAAAGTCGTTGGCCTGGCCGTCCAGGTGGAGTTCAAAATCACCCATCTCGTTTTCATGGGCGCGCAGAATAGCCTGTAAACGGCCGTCCACGCCCTTCTGCGTCAGCTTCACGCCCGCCAGCGGCCAGCGAATTTCATCGATATCGAGTGAGTCAATGATGCGCCCGCGCGAGCGGAGCAGCGCGCCCGGCTCAAAGGCCAGTTGCGGTTCATACAGGCTGCCGGTCAGTGTTGCGGGCAATTTGGCGTAAAGGATGAGATCGTTTTGCTTCGCCTCGCCGCTGAGATGCAGGGGCATGTCGCTGTTTTCCATGCTGAGCCTGCCGGGCCCAATATTCAGTACCGCGTTGCCTTTCCCTGCATCACCGTGGGTAAGCACATTCAAACGGCCGGTCAGCGTGGTTTTATCCAGCCCCTGCTGCCAGTTGTCGGCGCGGAGGGATACCCGCCCGCTCAGCGGCATACCCGAGAGATCCCAGTTCCAGCGCCCGTCGCTGATGCTCAGCTGCTCCGCCGTGATCTGCCATGGCAGATCGAGCAGCGGATCGGGGTTGTCCCGCGCCATCACGACCAGCTGTCCCTGGTTATCTTCCCAGTCCAGATCGGCATCGACCAGAGACGTTAACTGTGGCACGTTAAAGGTCGCAACCGCGTGGCCTTTCACCGGCACGCCATCCGGTACCAGCGGCAAGGTAAACTCGCCCACCAGCTTAACAGGCTGCGGCTGGTCCGGGAGCTGTACATCGAACTGGCTGATCGAGAGCGTCTGACCGCGAAGCGTGCCTTTAATGCTGACCTGCTCGCCTTTATAGGCGATCTCCTGACTGGACGGCGTCAGCGATGCCTGAAGTTCGCCCTGCCACTGCTGCCAGGGCGACAGCGTCAGACGGTGAACCGTGAGCCAGGTATTCGGTAATACTGCCTGCCACTGTGCCAGCGTTTTGGGGGCGACCGTTGAGGGTGCAGACTGGGGAATTTTGCTCAGACAGACGGTGTTAAGATCCAGCGCGTCGATATCCAGTTTCCAGCGGCTTGGATGTGACAGCGTCACGTTATCGATGCGGGCAATTTCGCAGTCTTCAACCAGATAGCGAAGATCGGGGATCACCAGCGCGTGGCGGGTAAGTTTCGGACTCTTTTCGAAAGCGATGCGCGTCCCGACAGGCAGCCAGATCCCGGCGAGCGTCGGTACCCACTGGGCGAGCGTCATCAGCAGCGTCAGCGGCAACAATATAAACAGCAGTAAAAGCGCAAGAGCGGCTTTGTATTTACCCTTCATGGGCAGTTAATATCCTGATTTAGCGAAAGAATTAAGCCGGCAGTGCCGATCATTGTCGCATGTTTAGCGATTGAGTTGAAGTTAACGCTAAGTTAAGAATAGATGCTGCAATAGTAAGCGGTGATTTTTTTGCCATGCGTAACCTAAAGAAAATATTTTAGGTTCAATTGGTTACGCATAAATTCAAGAATAATCGCAGAGCAGAGTTGCGAAATTAATACCTGTTCCGTGGCATTGCCAGCAGGTAAAGCATGGCGAATATCAATGACCCCCAATACACCGAGTCGTACCGCCAGGGATCAAAATCAATATGTAAAAAACCGCTAACAAACTCATAGCCGTTGGCAAAAACGTTAATTTGAATGGCTGCAATAGCTATCACAAACAGCGTATAGGCGATGAACAGAGGATATTTACGAAGCCTGTTGACCTTGAGTTTACCGAGGTACAACAAGAAAAAAATGGCAATAGATACAATGAAATAGCACACGGCAGGTAGAATCGGTGGGGTTAATGACAACTCGAACTGTTCCGACATAATTAATTCTCTTTAGCTATCTGGTACATCTGCCAACCTGTGACGCTTCCACTGGTTAAATCCAGAGCCATCGCTGTTTTAGAAGCCTCTTGCCATCCTCTGATATAATCAGATTCGATGTTGCGAAACAGACTCCAGGATTTTTCTCTGGGAGCCAGTACTCTCCTGCCCGCGCCATAGGCTGATAAAGAGATATCAACTACACCATAGACAATATCAGCTTCATTATTCCCATAACCGAGCTTCGCTGCTGCGTAACGATAAGCATCTCTTAGCGTGCCAGACCGATCTTCACGATAGAGAAGATAGTATCCATTTTCATACATGTTGTTTAGCCCATGAGTAATCATAGGTGCACCATACGCAGCACAGGCAAGACCCAGCGAACCGACGCATAAACTAGCGCCCCCATACACTTGCGCCCCACCGGCAACGAAACCGATCTGTTTAAGCGCTAAAGTCGTCGTTGTTGTCCGATTTTTTTCAACAACAATGAATAATTTAGCCTTATTGAAGGTAAGTAAGTCATCTTGTTCCTTAAGATGATGTATCTGTTCATCAAGAACTTGAATCCCGCCTGACCAGGTCAGGCAATGCGATTCAATCTCCCTTCTCAAACGAGCAACAAGTTGTTGAGTTTCAAAAAACATGCCGGAGGTACCATAAAGCAAATGCTTTGTGGCAATTCGCTGCGCAAGATTTTCAATCTCTAAGACTTTCTCCTCGAAATGACTTTTTTCCCGATTATGGTTGTACATTCGGTCTCCCTGTCATTTTAAAACGATAACAATAATACTACCTTCGATGTTAAGACATTCAAAGAGCTACGTCATTTCAACAGTTAAAGCTAGTCACATTTTCAGGTATTGTTAAACCACTAACCCAAACATAAGCACTTGTAGTGACTTTAGCTTCCCCCATAGCACCCCTAGAATAAAACAAGCAGACATCTCTCTGGTGTACCCTCCTTAAGAAATCGGTGGATATGAATATCATGGAGTTAGGGTGTACATATGCTCTAGAATAATTGATAGAACTTATTGAATTCAATAATATTTTAGAAATTGTAAGATAATTTTAATCATGCTAACGTGAATGCAAAATCACTGGAGAAAGTCTTATGAAACTCGCGGTATATAGCACAAAGCAGTACGACAAAAAGTATCTGCAACATGTTAACGAGGCTTACGGGTTTGAGCTTGAATTTTTCGACTTTCTGCTGTCCGAAAAAACCGCCAAAACGGCGCACGGCTGTGAAGGCGTCTGTATTTTTGTTAACGACGACGGCAGTCGTCCGGTGCTGGAAGAGTTGAAAAAACAGGGGGTGAAGTATATCGCCCTGCGCTGCGCGGGCTTTAATAACGTGGACCTCGACGCGGCGAAAGAGCTGGGTCTGAGGGTAGTGCGCGTGCCGGCGTACTCTCCGGAAGCGGTGGCGGAACATGCGATTGGCATGATGATGTCACTCAACCGTCGTATTCACCGCGCTTATCAGCGTACCCGTGACGCCAACTTCTCGCTGGAAGGGCTGACCGGCTTTACCATGTACGGCAAAACCGCCGGCGTGATCGGCACCGGTAAAATTGGCGTGGCTGCCCTGCGCATTCTGAAAGGCTTCGGCATGCGTCTGCTGGCGTTCGATCCGTACCCAAGCGCGGCGGCGCTGGATCTGGGCGTAGAATACGTCGACCTGCCAACCCTGTTCTCGCAGTCTGACGTGATCTCCCTGCACTGTCCGCTGACGCCGGAGAACTACCACCTGCTTAACCAGGCGGCGTTTGACCAGATGAAAGATGGCGTGATGATCATCAACACCAGCCGCGGCGGGCTGGTTGACTCTCAGGCCGCTATCGAAGCGCTGAAAACCCAGAAAATTGGCGCGCTGGGGATGGACGTGTATGAGAACGAACGCGATCTGTTCTTTGAAGACAAATCTAATGATGTGATTCAGGACGACGTGTTCCGCCGCCTGTCCGCCTGTCATAACGTGCTGTTTACCGGACACCAGGCGTTTCTGACTGCCGAAGCGCTGATCAGCATTTCGGAAACCACGCTGGGTAACCTGCAGCAGCTGGAAAAGGGCGAAGCGTGCCCTAACGAACTGTCGTAAGCATGACGCCGGGTGGCGGCTATGCCCCACCCGGCGTACTGTCTGTTTCCCAGGTCCGGTGCGCAAAGCACCACCACAGCAGGACGGCCACCAGCGCAATCGCGCTGAGGACACTGAATGCCGTCGCAAAGGAGTAATGACCCGCAATCGTGCCGGTTAACGCCGGGCTCATGGATGCCCCAACCCCCTGCATCAGCATCACCACGCTCTGCCCGGCATTGACGTGTCCGCTTCCGCGCAACAGCATCACAATAAACGACGGAACCACAACCCCCAGGATCCCTGCGGCCAGCCCGTCGAGGATTTGTACCGGGATCATCATTAACGGCGCATCCGTGATTGCTGCCAGCGCCGCGCGCACCGGCATCACCAGCAGTGCCAGCATAATTAAGCGCCAGTAGCCGTAGCGGTCTATTCGGTGGGCGACCCAGATGGCGACAGGGATCATCACGGCCTGAGAGATGATGACGGTGCCCGCAGCATACAAACCGGGGTTGATCGAGGCGGGTGCCGCGGCCACCCTCATGCTCAGCATCGGCAGCAGCGCGGCGTTCGCCAGGTGGAACAGCAGCAGCGTCAGTCCGGTCACAAAAAGCGCACGGTTTTTAATCAGCACGGCAAAACCAGGGACCGGCAGATTAGCCGAAGAGGACAGCCCGCGCGCCGCGTCGTTATCAATATCCCCGTTGCGAATGGCAAGCAGCGCGCACAGCGTTAACAGCGTGGTACAGGTCATCAGCAGGAAAATCCCGCCGACGCCCCAGTACCAAGCAATACCGCCTGCTATCAGAGCGGTCATGAAATTGCCCGCGTGATTGAACGCCTCATTTTTGCCCATCTGCGCGCTGAACCCGCTCTGGCCGGTCAGCCCCAGCGTAATCCCGGCGATCAACGGCCCCACAAATGCCGCGCAGATACCGGTGACGATTTGCGAAACAGCGACAGCGCCGCTCTGCTGGCTAAACCAGAGCAGGAGCGTACTCATGGTGATCATCAGACAGGCCAGCGCGAGCACAGCACGTTTATTCCGGGAGGTGTCGGTGATGAATCCTGCTGGCAGCGTGGCCAGTAATCCCGCCAGCCCCCCGGCCGTCATCAGGATGCCGATATCATCGGGTGTCCAGTGGCTTTCGGTCAGAAAAATACCGAGAAAAGGACCGAGGCCATCGCGGACATCCGCAATGAAAAAACTTGTCAGGCATAATGCCCGCAGCGAACGAAGAGACATACTTCCTGCCTGTGCCTGTTATCGCCTGTAAAAAAGCAACATGTAGTATACCGGGTATTTTTGATAATCAGATGACGACTCAATTCATAAAGAGGTGCTGGTTTTAGCCAGACTTTTCATCATCTCCGTCGTAAGGCTAAGCTGTTCGCTGCCCATAAGACGGGATAATTTCTCCTTAGCTGACTGCCATACCGGGATGACCTGTTCAAGCAGACGCCAGCCTTCACCTGTCAGCGTGAGTCGTTTTCCGGCACGTCCACGGCCTCCAGCCGAGTCAATAATGCCACGGGATTCCAGACTACGAATATTTCGACTCAGTGTGGTGGCATCCACCCCTGCTCTGGCGGCGAGTTCCGCAACGGTTTCATTTGGGGAACCCCCTATGCCAACCAAAAGACTGAACTGCTCAGCGGTCAGCTCAAAAGGTCTGAAGCAGGCATTGTAATAACGTGTAATAGCCCGAGCGGTAGCGCGTGCCTGAAACCCCGGGCAGACCTCCGGAATGGTCTCCAAAAGCGCCACATCAATGTTGTTCATCATTTCATCTCGACAATCAATGCTAAAGTTAATACTGTATATACACTATTAATCATATTTAAGGAACGGATATGCCAGCTTTTGTTCATATCAACTTACGCGTTATTGACCCTGCCAGACAGGCCAACCTTGCCCCCCGCTTCACGTCAGCATTAGAGGAAGCAGGAGGTAAAATTGTTCATTTTGGTGCTGTCGCACAGGTACTGGAAGGGGAAGTCGAGCCGTTACCCTATGCAGGCATTTTTGAATTCCCTACTTTAGACCAGGCCCTTGCTTTCTATCATTCGGAAAAATATGCGCCGATTAAGGCTGAACGCCAGCTCGCCCAGGAAGCGAGAATGTTCGTCGTCACGATGGAATGACAGGCAAGTTCGACTGTACGAATATCACAGAACCGAAATTTGTTCCCGTTATGACAGCTTGCTCTCTGTTTTGCTTGAATTAACGGTCTAACCTGAGTTGTGCAAAAAACACTCAGGAGGGACACATGTACAACGCAATTTTGGTTCCAATTGACATTTCCGAGGATAGCCTGACACATATGGTTATCCCGTTCGTTCAGGCACATACCGCTCTTAACACAGCCAAAGTCCACTTTCTTACTGTTATTCCATCGCTTCCGTATTATTCATCATTAGGTTTGGCCTACTCGGTAGAAATGCCGAAGCTCAAAGAGTTCCAGCACGCGGCCTTAGCGAAGCTGGATGAAATCGTTAAACAATTCAAAATTCCTGCAGACAAGATACAGACTCATGCAGTGACGGGATCTCCAAAAGATCAAATCCTTAAGCTCGCTGACACGATCAATGCCGACCTGATTATCATCGCCTCCCATAAGCCTGACATATCGACGTATCTGTTGGGTTCAAACGCTGCGGCAGTGGTGCGGCATGCGAAATGCCCTGTGCTGGTTGTAAGATAAAACAAACCGGGCGCGAAGCCCGGTTCTTTTTTCTGACGAGACTGACTTTATTCACTCAACCCACGATTCTCCAGCATCGGTTCAATCTTCGGATCGTGCCCGCGCCAGTTGCGATACAGTTCAGCTAAATCCGTGCTGTTACCACGGGACAAAATCGCCTCGCGGAATGTTTGCCCGTTTTCACGGGTTAAACCGCCCTGTTCGACAAACCACTGATAGCCATCGTCAGCAAGCATTTGCGTCCACAGGTAGGCGTAATATCCCGCCGCGTAGCCGCCGCCGAAAATATGAGCAAAATAGCTGCTGCGATAGCGCGGCGGTACGGCGGACAGATCCAGCCCCTCTTTGTTCAATGCTGCCGCTTCAAACGCTTCAACGCTCGAAACGGCTTCGCTAATCCCGTGCCAGTTCATGTCCAGCAGCGCGGCACCCAGCAGTTCCGTCATGTCATAACCCTTGTTGAAATGGGTTGCGTTGAGCATGCTTTCCCGCAGCGCGTCCGGCATCGGTTCACCGGTTTCGTAATGGCGGGCGTAGTGGGTAAACACCTGGGGATGGCTGGCCCAGTGTTCGTTGATCTGTGACGGGAATTCAACGAAATCACGCGGCGTGTTGGTGCCGGAGAGCGTGGCGAAACGCTGGCTGGCAAACAGGCCGTGCAGCGTATGGCCAAACTCGTGGAACAGGGTTATCACGTCATCCCAGGAGAGAAGCGCAACGCCGCCGTTAGCCGGTTTTTGGTAGTTACAGACGTTATAGATCACCGGCCGGGCAGCAAACTCGAAGGATTGCTCGACAAAATTCCCCATCCAGGCCCCACCCTGCTTGGAATCGCGGGCAAAGAAGTCGCCGTAAAACAGCGCCATGCCCTCACCGGTGTGGTCGAAAATTTCCCATACGCGGACGTCCGGGTGATACACCGGAATATCGAAGCGCTCCACAAAGCGGATGCCAAACAGCTGGCTGGCTGCCCAGAACACACCATCGTGCAATACGGTATTGAGCGCAAAGTAGGGTTTGATTTGCGATTCATCGAGGGCATATTTTGCCTGACGCACGCGCTCGGCATAAAAGGCCCAGTCCCAGGCCTGCACGGTGAACCCGCCCTGCTCGTCTTCAATGACTTTCTGAATATCGGCCTCCTCGCGCTCTGCACGGGCCCGGGCGGCAGGCACTATGCCGCGCATAAAGGTCAGCGCGGCGTCCGGGGTTTTCGCCATCTGGTCGGCGATACTCCAGCTGGCGTAATCCTCAAAGCCCAGCAGGCGTGCCTGCCGCGCACGTAGCGCCGTAAGGCGGAGGATCAGCTCGCGAGTGTCGTTTTCATCCCCTTTCTGGGTGCGCGTCCAGCCTGCGTTGAACAGGTTTTCGCGGGTCTGACGATTGCGCAGCGCGGAAAGCGCGGGCTGCTGGGTCGTGTTCAGAAGCGGGATCAGCCAGCGATCGTTTAGCCCTCGCTCCGCGGCAGCCTGCGCTGCGTCAGCGATCTCGCTGGCGCTGAGCCCGTCAAGCTGGTGCGCGTAATCCACCACAAGCCCACCCGTCTTATCGGCAGCCAGCAGACGCTGATTAAACTGGCTGGTCAGAGAGGCTGCCTCGGTATTCAGCGCCTTCAGCTCGGCTTTTTCTGTTTCATTGAGACGTGCCCCAGCCAGGATAAACCGCTGCCAGGTCTCCTCGACCAGCCGACGAGATTCGGCGTCCAGCGCGGCACGGTCCTGCCAGACGCTCTCCACCCGGGCGAAAAGCGTGTCATTCAGCCAGATATCGTTCGCCAGCATGGCAAGCTCGGTGGAGAGCTGCTCCTCAAGCTCCTGCAGGTACGCATTGGTGTGCGCGGAGGTCATGGCGAAGAACACGCTGCTGACGCGCGCGAGCATGGCGCCGCTTTTCTCCAGCGCCAGCACGGTGTTAGTGAACTCAGGCGCAGCGGCCTGAGACACAATGGCGTCAATGTCCGCCCGCTTCTGGCGAAGCGCTTCATCGAAGGC
Source organism: Enterobacter asburiae (assembly GCF_008080435.1). Classification (GTDB taxonomy): domain Bacteria; phylum Pseudomonadota; class Gammaproteobacteria; order Enterobacterales; family Enterobacteriaceae; genus Enterobacter; species Enterobacter asburiae_C. The sequence goes on from NZ_VRKN01000004.1 coordinate 60,596, forward strand.
CGGGCGATAGTGATCGTCGGTGATTTCATCAAAACGAGGGGCCTGGTAAGGCAACAGGCTGATGTCAAAAAAGGGATTCGTGGCCGTCATCTTTCGCTCCTGAGTACGGGTATCCTCCCAGAGTAGGCCAGGCCGCCATCCCCTGCAACGCCGTCATACAAATGTTGCCTTAACGCACCCTCTGCGGCCGTGCTATGTTAGTACAACACAAAAAGCGTTGAGGAACAGTGAGATGATTATTTTAGTTACCGGGGCAACGGCAGGTTTTGGTGAAAGCATCACGCGTCGCTTCGTCGCCAACGGGCACAAGGTTATTGCCACGGGCCGTCGTCAGGAGCGCCTGCAGGAGCTGAAAGACGAATTAGGTGACAGCATCCTGACCGCGCAGCTGGATGTGCGTAACCGCGCGGCCATTGAAGAGATGATTGCCAACCTGCCCGCCGAGTGGCGCGCCATCGACGTGCTGGTCAACAATGCCGGTCTGGCGCTGGGCATGGAGCCCGCACACAAAGCCAGCGTTGAAGACTGGGAAAACATGATCGACACCAACAACAAGGGGCTGGTCTATATGACCCGCGCAGTGCTGCCGGGCATGGTCGAGCGCAACCGCGGCCACATTATCAATATCGGTTCCACCGCCGGGAGCTGGCCTTACGCGGGCGGCAACGTCTACGGCGCGACGAAAGCGTTTGTGCGCCAGTTCAGCCTTAATCTGCGTACCGATCTGCACGGCACCGCCATTCGCGTCACCGATATCGAGCCGGGCCTGGTGGGTGGCACCGAGTTTTCTAACGTGCGTTTCAAAGGCGATGACGCGAAAGTGGACAAGACCTACGAAAATGCTAACGCGCTGACGCCGGAAGATGTCACCGAAACGGTCTGGTGGGTAGCGACGCTGCCAAAACACGTCAACATCAATACCGTAGAAATGATGCCAGTCAGCCAGAGTTTTGCCGGACTTAGCGTCCATCGTGGCTAAATCTGCCCTTCCCGGCCTGCGGGCCGGGTCTGTTTCGGGCCCTAAAAGAATGGTAGTATGTTCAGGCTAACTCTCTGAGAAATGACAACTCATGGCCGCTGAATCGCAACTCAATCCCACCCAGCCCGTAAACCAGCAAATCTATCGCATTTTGCGACGTGATATTGTCCATTGCCTGATCCCACCGGGAACGCCGCTTTCAGAAAAAGAGGTGTCCGTGCGTTTTGACGTTTCCCGTCAGCCGGTGCGTGAAGCGTTTATTAAGCTTGCTGAGAACGGTCTGATACAGATCCGCCCGCAGCGTGGCAGCTACGTGAACAAAATTTCACTCTCTCAGGTACGCAACGGCTGTTTCGTTCGCCAGGCCATTGAATGCGCGGTGGCGCGTCGTGCCGCAACGCTTATCAACGACAACCAGTGTTACCTGCTGGAGCAGAACCTTCACCAGCAGCGTATTGCGATTGACCGTAAGCAGCTCAATGATTTCTTCCAGCTTGATGATGAATTCCACCAGAAACTGGCGCAGATTGCCGATTGTCAGCTGGCCTGGGACACCATCGAGAACATCAAAGCCACCATTGACCGCGTGCGCTATATGAGCCTCGATCACGTCTCTCCACCGGAAATGTTGCTCCGTCAGCATCATGATATTTTCAGCGCGCTTGAAAAACGCGATGCGGACGGTGTGGAAAAAGCGATGACGCTGCATCTGCAGGAAATCAGCGAATCCGTGCAGCTGATTCGTCAGGAAAATAGCGAGTGGTTTAGCGAAGAGTAATATTACGCCGCCCCCTTTCGGGTGCGGCGACCTGATTAGCGAACGACTAACACCGGGATCGTGGCGTAGCGCAGAATAGATTCCGCATTTGAACCCAGCAGATGGGTGGTGATGCTCGGATTTTTCGACCCGATGACAATCGCATCATATTCCCCTTCCTTGCTCAGCTTGATAATTTCATCCCGGACGTTGCCAAAACGAACCATGCTGTGAATATTCTCAGGGGCGATATCGAACAGTCTTTTTAACTCATTCATTTTCTTCCCGGATTCTGCGGTCATATACTCTTCAAACTTTTTAATATCGGCGTTGAACCCGCGCAGCAGAGACCGGCTGCTGGCTGGCAGAATGTTGACCAGGGTAATCGACGCGCCCTCAGCCTTCGCCAGGTTTGCCGCGTGGCGAACCGCTTTGTCGCTCAAATCCATTTCAAACACGTCTACAGGCATCAAAATGCTCTTATACATAAGCCTGACTCCTTATTCCGATGAAGGTTATTTCCTGCACCCAGAATGACATCAGAAATATAAACCAACCCTCAACGGTTCCCTGTCGAAACTATCAATTAATGAAAATAACGGTCTGCTTTGTAAATTGCTGTCGTGTACCGTCAGCATCCGATGAAATAAAGAAAAAAGTGTGAGTTTGATCAAAAACAAAAACATGAAACGCGGACAGGCGTATTTATATGCCCCGTGAACGGCAAACCTGAAATAGCGCCGTAACGAACAGGTTAGAGAGGAGAAAATACCATGATGACATACGACCGTAACCGCAATGCAATCACCACCGGCAGCCGCGTCATGATTAGCGGCACAGGTAAAACTGGCGTGATTAAAGCGATCCACAGCGACGGGCTGGATGCCGCGCAGGTGCGCCGCAGCAAAACGGTTGAAGTGGAAGGATGCGAAGGTAAGTTCGAGCCGATTGAGCTGATTCGCCTGGGGATGCACTAAGTTGTGCGCAGACATGCCGCCGCACACGGCGGCATGTGCTGAATTACCGTTGAGACGCGTACTGCGCCACGGTCGCTTTCGCGCCCTTTTGCAGCAACGACTGGTACGCGGTCATCACTGCAGCAACAAAGCGCGGTTCATGCGGTAACTCTTTACCAAAGATGGCCTCAATGTCGAGCAGCGCGTTAACCCGGCTTTCCCCTTCCGCACTTCCCTTCACCGCCGCCTGAATCACCGCCAGCTGCGGATCGCTCACGTCAATGGCGTTACCCTGCTCATCCACGCCGCCGACATAGCGCATCCACCCAGCCACACCCAGCGCCAGCAGCGGGAAAGGCGTCTGGTGCACCAGGTGCCAGCGCACGGAGTCCAGCATACGCTGCGGGAGCTTCTGGCTGCCGTCCATCGCAATTTGCCATGTCCGATGGCGCAGGGCCGGATTGCTGTAGCGGGCAATCAGGAGATCGGCATAGCGGCCTAAATCAACGCCTTTCACTTTCAGCGTGGGTGCCTGCTCGTTAAGCATCAATGCGTGCGCAGCGAGGCGGTAGTTCTCATCTTCCATACAGTCGTTGATATGCTGGTAACCGGCAAGATAGCCCAGATACGCCAGGAATGAGTGGCTGCCGTTGAGCATGCGCAGCTTCATCTCTTCAAACGGGATCACGTCTGACACCAGCTCAGCTCCAGCCTTTTCCCACTCGGGACGCCCAGCCACAAAGTTATCTTCGATCACCCACTGGCGGAACGGTTCACAGGCTACTGCCGCCGGGTCACGCACGCCGGTCAGTTGTTCGATTTTATCCAGCGTGTCGGGAGTGACTGCCGGCACAATGCGATCCACCATGGTTGACGGGAAGGTGACGTGGGCGTCGATCCAGTCCGCCAGCTCACCGTCTACCGCACGGGCGTAAGCACAGGTCACATTGCGCATCACGTGGCCGTTCTCCGGCATGTTGTCGCAGGACATCACGCTAAACGCAGGCAGACCCGCCGCTTTGCGACGCGCCAGCGCTTCCACCACCACACCCGGCGCAGATTTCGGCTGGTGCGGGTTTTGCAGGTCGGCGACGATAAACGGGTGATCGAGCATCAGCTGTCCGGTCGCCGGGGAATGGCAGTACCCTTTCTCGGTGATGGTCAGCGAAACGATCGCCACCTGCGGTTCACACATCGCCGCAAGCACGGTCTCCAGCCCGTCAACCTGCGCATGGAGGGCCTTTTTGACCACGCCAACCACGCGGGATGTCCATGCATCGGCAGACATTTCCGCCACGGTATAGAGATTATCCTGCGCGTTCAGATCGGCAATCTGCTGCTCGCCGCCAATCAGGTTAACCTCACAGTAGCCCCAGTCGCTGCCGTGCTCAGCAGCGAGAATGTCGGCATACACCGCCTGATGCGCGCGGTGAAATGCGCCAAACCCTAAATGAACAATGCGTGCTTTAAGGCTGTCGCGATCGTACTGAGGCAACGTCGCGTTGGCCTGTAATAAGGTGTTTTCCATGATTAAGACTCGTTAATTAGAAAGCTGTGGATCGCTGCCGCTCCTTGTGAAGCGGCAGCGCCTGCTGACTACACCAACTAGAATGGCAGTTGGGGTAAAAAAATAACTGCCATCAACCATACTGATACTGCCGTTGGAGTTTTTGATTTATGTTAACTTTTGCTCATGTGGTGTGACATAAACATAAAGTTGTGTGATAAGTCACTAAAGCTATAAACCACTAGCGTCGTGAAGAGACCGCGCCGTAACCCACACGCTCTTCTGGCGCGGACTCCGCTGCGTCTTGCGCCGCGCTCAAATCACGGTCGCGCACTTCCGGCATCAAAATCGCCGAGACCAGCCCAATCACGGAATAGGCCACCAGCATGGCAACAATCGGCCACCAGGAGCCGGTCATATTGCAGAAGATTCCCGCCAGTACCGGACCAAAGCCCACCGCCACCAGACCGCCCGCCTCTTTGGAGATAGCCATACGGGTAAAGCGATTTCGCGAGCCAAACATCTCCGCCATGGTGATATTTTCCAGCGCAAACAGCCCCAGCACGGCGAAGTTATGGATAACGATGATAGAAAGCATGATTGTCCCCGGCGCATAGCTCTTATCGACGATGATCGACAGCATCGGGTACGCGAGAAGAATGGCGGAGATATTGAGGATAATGTACGGCAGACGGCGTCCCACTTTATCGGAAAGCCAGCCCAGCAGCGGAATAGAGATAAACCCAAGAATGGAGCTGATCATCAGCGCATCGGTAGGGATGGCTTTATCGAACAGCAGCGTCTGGACCAGATAACCGGCAAGGAACGTCTGGATCAGACCCGAGTTGCCCGCCTGACCGAAACGCAGGCCGGTCGCCAGCCAGAAGGATTTACTTTTCACCATTGAACCCAGCGATGTGTCCGGCTGCACGGCTTGTGCATCGTTCACTTTCTCAAAGACCGGGCTCTCTTTCAGGTTCATACGCAGCCAGATGGCAAAGATCATCACCACGACGCTGGCAAGGAACGGCACGCGCCAGCCCCAGGCAATCAGCTCTTCACGGTCGAGGGCAAAGAACATCACCGCCCAGATCGCCGTTGCGCTCAGCGTCCCGCAGTTAGTGCCCATCGCCACCAGCGAGGAGATGATGCCGCGTTTTCCTTTCGGCGCGTACTCCGCCAGCATGGTCCCGGCCCCGGAGATCTCAGCCCCGGCCCCCAGCCCCTGAATGATACGCAGCGTCACCAGCAGAACCGGGGCAAAAATACCGATCTGCGCATAGGTTGGCAGGACACCAATCAGCGTGGTGCAGATCCCCATCATGGTAATGGTGATAAACAGCACCTTCTTACGACCAATGCTGTCGCCCATTCGTCCGAAGATAAAGGCACCAACAATGCGTGCGATATAGCCTGCGCCGTAAGTCCCCATCGCGAGGATCAGCGCCATCGCGGCGGACTGTTCCGGGAAAAAGATCTCATGGAAGACCAGGGCGGCCCCCAGCGAGTAAAGCTGAAAGTCCATAAACTCCAGGGCAGTGCCCAGCCAGCCGGATACAGCGGCTTTCACCAGATCGGAGGTGGTTCTTTGAGGTTGTGCTTGCGTCATAATGGCTATCTCTGAAAGGTAAGATGCGTACCACATAGAGCCTGTCTGCGCAGGCTCTTAACCGCGTAAATTATTATTGGCCGAACGTGAGCAAGACTTTGCAGCACTGCCGCTGGTCTTTCTCAAACAGTTCAATGGCGTCTGTAACGTGGTGATAGTCAAAGGTATGGGTGATCAGTTTTTCCGGGTCGATCAGCCCTTTTTTCAACCAGTCGATAACGACCGGGAATTTGTTGGCATTGAGGCGTGAGGAGAAGATCGCCAGCTCTTTGCCGGTGATGCCCTGCTGAACAATCTGGCTCGGCTCGCTGGAGAAGCCCATCAGCACGATGCGCGCCGCCGGAGAGGCCAGGGCTATCGCTTCCTGCAAAATCGCCGGATGACAGGCGGCATCAATGATTAACGTCGGTTTGATGCCCTTTTCGTCCAGCGCGGCTTGCAACGACTGCTCGCCGTTATTCAACACCCAGTCCGCGCCGCTGCGCTGGGCCATTTTCAGGCGTTCATCGATGCGGTCAACCACGATAACCTGCTTCACCTTATAAACGCCTTTCAGCGCCTGTACGGTGACCAGCCCCATCGGGCCAGCGCCGTAAATCAGCGCAACGTCCTGCCCGGTGGGATTGGCCTGCCCCGTCACGTTGGCGGCGATGGTGAAGGGCTCAACCATGACGGCGTGTTGATCAGGAATGTCATCCGGGATAGGCCAGGCATTTTTAGCGGGCACTGCCGCATATTCGCTGAATCCCCCGTCGCGGTGTACGCCCAGCACCACCAGCGAGGTGCAGACGTTCGGTTTTCCGACGGAACACGGGTAGCAGTGTCCGCAGCTGATCACCGGATCAACCGAGACGTGCTGGCCCAGACGGGCGCTGTCGACACCCTCGCCCACGGCATCAATCACGCCAAAGAACTCGTGGCCGATCACGCGTGGATACTTCGCAAACGGATTATGGCCGCGATAGATGTGGCTGTCCGAACCGCAGATCCCCGCCAGCGTGACTTTGACGCGGACTTCACCTGCGCCTGGCTCCGGGCGTGGCCGCTCTTCAATCACCAGGTCGTTCGGCTGTTGAATCACTACGCTTTTCATCGTTCGCTCCTCGTTTACCAGTTCCACAGCGTGCCGTCTTCAAGACGGGCCACCGGCAGATAGGCCGGATCGTAGGGGTATTTCGCCGCCAGTTTTTCATCAAACTCAATACCCAGCCCCGGCTTGTCGCCCGGATGCATATAGCCGTTATCAAAGCGCCAGCTGTGCGGGAAGACTTCCAGCATCTGTTCGGAATAGCCCATATATTCCTGGACGCCAAAGTTTGGCACCCACAGGTCGAAATGCAGCGCGGCGGCGTGGCAGACAGGCGAGAGATCCGACGGGCCGTGCGAGCCGGTGCGCACCTGGTAGAGCGAGGCGAAGTCCGCGATGCGACGCATCCCGGTGATCCCGCCCGCGTGGGTAATGGTGGTGCGAATATAGTCGATGAGCTGCTCTTCAATGAGCTGCTTGCAGTCCCAGATACTGTTAAACACTTCCCCCACCGCAATTGGCGTCACGGTGTGCTGGCGGATCAGGCGGAAGCAGGCCTGGTTTTCCGCAGGCGTCGGGTCTTCCATCCAGAACATGCGGAATTCTTCGATGCTCTTGCCGAAACGCGCCGCTTCAATCGGCGTCAGGCGATGGTGCATGTCGTGCAGGAGATGTTCATTGAAGCCGAATTGACTGCGCACCGCGTCGAACAGCTTCGGTGTGAAATCGAGGTATTTTTCGGTGGACCACAGTTGCTCTTCCGGCCAGTCGCCTTTGGTCGCAGGCTCGTAGGCCAACCCCTTCCCTTTGGCCATGCCGTAGGTGGTTTTCATGCCCGGCACGCCGCACTGGACGCGGATCGCTTTAAAGCCCATCTCTTTATGACGGGCGTAATCTTCCAGTACGTCGTCAATCGTATGACCGGTGGTGTGGCAGTAGACCATCACGCCTTCACGGGATGCGCCGCCGAGCAACTGGTAGAGCGGCATGTTGGCCGCTTTGGCTTTGATGTCCCACAGCGCCATGTCCACGGCGGAGATGGCCGACATGGTGACCGGGCCGCGACGCCAGTAGGCGCCTTTATAGAAGAACTGCCAGATATCTTCGATGCGGTGCGCATCGCGGCCAATCAGCTGGGGGCAGAGGTGATCCTTAAGGTACGAGGCCACGGAGAGCTCGCGTCCGTTCAGCGTAGCATCACCGAGGCCGACAATCCCTTCATCGGTGGTGATTTTAAGCGTGACAAAGTTCCGCCCCGGGCAGGTAACAAACACGTCAGCCGCGACAATCTTCATAATTCCTTTCCTTACATCGTTCGTTGTGATGCGGGAAATTTACTCACCAACCCTACTACCATACAAGTATAATGATCATAAAATCAGCTAACGATCACAAAAACTGGGGGCTCAGGCGCGTCCCCATCCCGCCACAATAATCAGCATACCGCACAGGGCGATCAGCGCGCCGGCCCAGTCGTACGCGCTGAGTTTGACGCCATCCACCACGCGTAACCACAGCAGCGCAGTACAGACATAGACACCACCGTAAGCCGCGTAGACGCGGCCGCTGGCAGCCGGATGCAGCGTTAACAACCAGACAAACAGAGCCAGTGCGACGCTTGCCGGGATGAGCAGCAATACGGTTCCCCCCTTCTTCAGCCAGAGCCAGGGCAGGAAGCAGCCGATGATTTCGCATAGCGCGGTGGCAAAAAAAAGCAGCGTCGTTTTAAGCATATTTCACATCAGGTGAGGATTTATTTAGACATCATACCTGATGATGTTCTTTAGTTTTCCATACTTGCACCACGGGTATGCCACCATTTCGCTTTGGTGTAGAATCTGTTCGGGGTAACTTGATTATCTGCACCCATTTAAAAGGAAACGCTATGACCACATTAAGCAAACGCCTTTGTCTGACAGCCCTGCTGGCGCTGTCATCGTTCGCCTTTGCCGCCTCTGCGACAGCGGAAACCAGCAAACTCATTATTGAGTCTGGTGATAGCGCGCAAAGCCGCCAGAACGCCGCCATGGACAAAGAACAATGGAATGACACCCGTAACCTTCGTCAGAAGGTCAACAAACGTGCTGAAAAAGAGTGGGACAAAGAAGATGTCGCTTTTGACGCACGCGATAAGTGTCAGCAAAGTGCAAACGTCAATGCCTACTGGGAGCCTAACACCCTGCGCTGCCTGGATCGCCGCACTGGCCGCACGGTAGCCCCGTAATGTCGGCACCCTGCGACATTAAACTCCGTCCGCTGGAGCGTGAAGACCTGCGCTTTGTCCACCAGCTCGACAATAACGCCAGCGTGATGCGCTACTGGTTCGAAGAGCCTTACGAGGCCTTTGTTGAGCTGTCCGATCTCTACGATAAGCACATTCACGATCAGAGTGAACGTCGTTTTGTGGTGGAGTATGAAGGCGAAAAAGCCGGTCTTGTGGAGCTGGTTGAAATCAACCATGTTCACCGTCGGGCGGAGTTTCAGATCATCATTTCCCCTGAATATCAGGGAAAAGGCCTTGCCTCACGGGCAGCGAAGCTGGCAATGGATTACGGATTCAACGTTCTGAATCTCTACAAGCTCTATCTGATTGTGGACAAAGAGAACGAGAAAGCGATCCATATCTACCGCAAGCTGGGCTTTATGGTGGAAGGCGAGCTGATTCACGAGTTCTTTATCAACGGTGAATACCGCAATACCATTCGCATGTGTATCTTCCAGCATCAGCACCTGGCAGGACACAAGTCGTCAGGCGCCAGCCTGCTGAAACCTACCGCGCAGTGAGAGTGATGACAACTCCCCATTGAGCTCTCTTTCTTGCCGGGTGGCGCTGCGCTTACCCGGCCTACATGGTGCAAGAATATCAATATGTTGCACGCTTCATTGTAGGCCCGTGCAAGCGTAGCGCCGCCGGGCGAAACGCACAAAATGCACTTTGCTCTCAGTAATATTCAATCGTGTTTTTGATGGTGTACTTGCGCTCAACGGCAGGTTTGACGCTGTCGTCGGTGATCGTCAGATCGCAGCTCACCGGATTATTGTGTCGATCGTAATCGCAACTCTGCTTCACGTTGCCCAGCGGCTTGTCATTCAACATGCTCACTGCCGAGTAATCCATTCTTTTGCGAACATCTTTAGATGGCGTCGACTGGACGGACAGATGCTGATCCCCGGAGACGGTGGTTTTACCCAGCGGGTAGCCATCCGCATCGTAGCGATATTTCACTTCCATCTCTTTGCCGTGCGCCGCCACCACAAAACCGTTGTCATCGGTATCCCACGTCACCCCGGCTGATGGCAGTTCGGCCAGCTGGCATTTCCCCTGCAGCTTCACTTTTCGCTGCTGGGTTTCCGCATCAAGGTAGTAATTGGCATCCAGCACCAGCGCCACGCCGGTGTTGGCCTCCAGGTCGTGCAGCTCCAGCGTATCGAAACACCCTTCCGCCGACACGGTGCCGGTGACCCGTTTGGACACTTCCCCCTTTTCGTTGAACAACGTCTGGGTAAAGTCTTTGACCGGGCCGCGCAGAGGATCAAAATCAAATTCGTTCGAAAAACTCGCCATCTCGGGCGTAAACGACAGCGGCGCGGAGCTGTTGTCGCACCCCACCAGTGTTGCTGCCAGTAGCGTTATCGCTGCGTATTTCTTCACATTTATTACCGTACAGGGAGATTATTCCCAATCATATTAGCAAATACAGTTGTTTACACGAAGCCTGCTAGAATTAATCTACACACAGAGAAAAGGAGCTACAGATGAAACGGTTACCCTGGATTACCGCCCTGCTGTTAATGAGTGCCTCATCGGCCGCGCTGGCGGCACCGGATTCCTGCGAACGCGTGAAAAGCGACATTCAGCAGAAGATTATCAACAACGGCGTGCCTGAATCTGGTTTTACGCTGAGCATTGTGCCGAACGACCAGGCCGACCAGGCGGGCACGCAGGTGGTGGGTCACTGCGCCAACGACACCTTTAAAATTTTGTACACCCGTACAGGCAACGGGGCTTCTGAAGCTCAGTAATTTACCCTCAATCCCCTTTGATTTGATGAGGATTAAGATTTAATACCCCCAAATAAGTAACACTCACCCCATCATTAGCCCGGTTATCATTTCGGGAAAAATAATACGCAATTATAATGATGGGGTGAGCCATGTCCGATATTGAACATCACGGCGGAATTAGCCGTCGAACTCTCGTGAAATCTACGGCGATAGGTTCTCTGGCGCTTGCCGCTGGTGGGATCTCGCTTCCTTTTGGTTTAAAAAGCGCCGCCGCGGCGGTGAAAGATGCCGTCCAGCCTGCTGAAGATAAAGTGGTGTGGGGCGCCTGCTCGGTCAACTGCGGCAGCCGCTGCGCGCTGCGTCTGCACGTTCGTGACGACGAAGTGTACTGGGTCGAAACGGATAACACCGGTGAGGATATTTACGGTAACCATCAGGTGCGCGCCTGCCTGCGCGGACGTTCTATTCGCCGTCGTATCAATCACCCTGACCGTCTGAACTACCCGATGAAACGCGTGGGCAAACGCGGTGAAGGCAAGTTTGAGCGCATCACATGGGATGAAGCGCTGAACACCCTCACCGCCAGCCTGAAAGACGTGGTCGACAAATACGGCAACGAAGCGGTGTATATTAACTACTCCTCCGGCATTGTCGGCGGCAATATCACCCGCTCCTCCCCTTACGCTTCGCTGGTGGCGCGCCTGATGAATTGCTACGGCGGTTTTCTGAGCCACTACGGCACCTACAGCACGGCGCAAATCGCCTGCGCCATGCCCTACACATACGGAAGCAACGACGGCAACAGCACCTCGGATATTGAAAACTCCAAACTGGTGGTGATGTTCGGCAATAATCCGGCGGAAACGCGCATGAGCGGCGGCGGGATTACGTATTATCTGGAGCAGGCTCGCGAGCGATCCAACGCGCGTATGATTGTCATCGACCCGCGTTATACCGATACGGCAGCCGGACGCGAAGATGAATGGATCCCGATCCGTCCGGGTACCGATGCCGCACTGGTGGCGGGCATTGCCTGGGTATTAATCGACGAAAACCTGGTCGACCAGCCGTTTCTGGATAAATACTGCGTTGGCTACGACGAAAAAACGCTGCCGGAAGGCGCGCCCGCTAACGCACACTACAAAGCGTACATTCTCGGCCTGGGCGATGACCATACGGCAAAAACGCCGGAGTGGGCCTCACGCATCACCGGCATTCCCGCGGATCGCATCGTCAAGCTTGCCCGCGAAATCGGCTCTGCGAAACCAGCTCACATCTGCCAGGGCTGGGGACCACAGCGTCAGGCGAACGGCGAGCTGACGTCCCGCGCCATCGCGATGCTGCCTATTCTGACTGGAAACGTGGGGATCAACGGCGGTAACAGCGGCGCGCGCGAGTCAACCTACACCATCACCATCGAGCGTATGCCGCTGCCGGATAACCCGGTCAAAACGCAAATTTCCTGCTTCAGCTGGACGGACGCCATTGCCCGCGGGCCGGAGATGACTGCCCTGCGCGACGGCGTGCGCGGCAAGGATAAGCTGGACGTGCCGATTAAGTTCATCTGGAACTACGCGGGCAATACCCTCATCAACCAGCACTCCGATATCAATAAAACCCACGATATCCTGCAGGATGAAAGCAAGTGCGAAATGATTGTCGTCATCGACAACTTCATGACCTCGTCAGCGAAGTACGCCGATATCGTGCTGCCGGACCTGATGACCGTCGAGCAGGAAGACATCATTCCGAACGATTATGCGGGCAATATGGGCTACCTGATTTTCCTCCAGCCCGTGACCGCACCGAAGTTCGAGCGTAAGCCGATCTACTGGATCATGAGCGAAGTGGCAAAACGCCTCGGACCGGATATCCATCAGAAATTCACCGAAGGACGCACGCAGGAACAGTGGCTGCAGTTCCTGTATGCCAAAATGCTCGAAAAAGATCCTAAGCTTCCATCCTATGACGAGCTGAAAAAAATGGGCATTTATAAGCGCAAGGATCCGAACGGACACTTTGTGGCCTATAAAAAATTCCGCGAGAACCCGGAAGCCAATCCGCTGAAAACGCCATCGGGCAAGATTGAAATATACTCCAGCAAGCTGGCGGAGATTGCGTCCACCTGGGAGCTGGAAAAAGATGAGACCATCAGCCCTCTGCCCATCTACGCATCGACCTTTGACGGCTGGGATGCGCCCGAGCGCGCGCAGTTCCCGCTGCAGCTGTTCGGCTTCCACTTCAAAGCCCGTACCCACTCGAGCTACGGTAACGTCGACGTGCTGAAAGCGGCCTGCCGCCAGGAGGTCTGGCTTAATCCTGTCGATGCAGAAAAACGCGGCATTAAGAACGGCGATACGGTGCGCGTCTTCAACGATCGCGGTGAGGTGAGAATCGAAGCGAAGGTCACGCCGCGCATCATGCCGGGCGTGAGCGCCATGGGCCAGGGTGCCTGGCACGATGCCAATATGAGTGGCGATCGTATCGACCACGGCTCATGCATCAACACGTTGACGACCCATCGACCTTCTCCGCTGGCAAAAGGCAACCCGCAGCACACCAATCTGGTGCAGATTGAGAAGGTGTAGAGAGTGAAACGCGAGACCATGGTTTATTCTATGGTCAGTATTATCAGTTAACACAATCGCGCGGGCGTCATCCGCGCGAGCAAGGAAGGTTCAATGAAAGACGTCTCACATCGTGAATCGTTCGCGTTCAGTGCCCGAGTGCTGGGTGCGCTATTTTATTTCGCTCCCGACAGCGAGCATACCGTGCCGCTAGTGCAGGCCCTCACCGCTGGCGAATGGGTTCAGGACTGGCCCCTGCCGCCGGAAACGCTGCAGCCCGTTGCCGATACGTTTGCCTCATCTTCCGATGAGCCGCTAACGGACGCCTGGCAACGGCTGTTTATTGGTCCTTACGCCCTGCCCGCTCCGCTATGGGGTTCCGTCTGGCTTGACCGCGAATCTGTGCTGTTTGGCGACTCGACCCTCGCGCTTCGCCAGTGGATGCGGGAGAACAGTATCGCTTTTGAGATGCAGCAGAATGAACCAGAAGATCATTTCGGTACGCTGCTGCTGCTGGCGGCGTGGCTGGCCGAGAATGACCGAAATACGGAGTGCGATCAGCTTCTGGCGTGGCACCTGCTGCCGTGGAGCACCCGCTTCCTGTCAGTGTTTGTCGACAACGCCGGGCATCCGTTTTATACCGCGCTGGGTAAGCTTGCGCAGCTGACGCTCGCGGACTGGCGATCCGGGCTGCTTATTCCGGTTGCGGAAAAGACGCTGTATCGCTAAGGCATGTGGCTTGCTCGCCGGTCGCGGGCAAGCCTTTAACCTATGCCTCTCCACCTGATTCACTCACACTCTCTTTGCTTTGAATGAACCGGAGTGCCAAATAGAGATCTGGCGCCAGAATCATGTCATCATCATTCATTGTTGGCCGACTCTCTTTAAACCAGCGTGTTAATTCCGTTTTCCTGCCCGCAAGGATTAATTTAATCTGACGACCTTTCAGGTCACGCTTTAACTCATTAATGGTCGCCAGAACGCTGATGTCTGAATAGGTGAAGCAAGCAACGGCATCAATCACCACCCATTTAGGTTGTAAGGCCGCACCATCAACCAGGTTCAATACCCGACGTTTAAAATAAGCCACATTAAAATAGGTCAAGGGTGAGTTAAATCGATACATCAGCACGCCCGGGACCATTTTAATATCGGTTGTATTACCTAATGAGTGAATCATTCCATCTTCGTCAGTGCCCAGCAAGTGCTCGGAGGGACGAAACACTGTACGAAGGAACTGTAACAGGCCAAGCAACACCGCAAGGCCGATCCCCTGGATAACACCGATAATTAAAACACAGCCAAACGTGAAGAAGGCCAGGCGAAATGCCTGTTTATTTCTGCGCCTCAGGTTCCATAACCCACGTAAATCTATCAATGACCACGAGGCATACATTAGAACAATACCTAATGCAGATACCGGAATAAATTGTAATGGCTGAGTGAAAAATACCACTACGATACCGATGAGTAAGGCTGCGACCACGGAAACCAGCTGACTTTTCCCACCCGTTGAATCATTAACCGCAGTCCGGGAATCGGCGCCACTGATAGCAAACCCCTGGGATAAGCCCGACATGAGGTTTGCGATACCCAGTGCCCGGAACTCAGCATCCGCATTAATTTCATAGCCATTTTTTGCGGCGAAACTGCGAGCGGTCAGCATCAGACTGACAAAACTGACCAAAGCCAGGTTTAGCGCCGGGATTACTAAATCACGCATCAGACCGGGCTGGAACGCCCCCCAGTTAACGACGGGTAAACCAGACTGGAAGCCATCCCCCCCAATAGTGGCAATACCATACTGTTGCGCAGATGTCCCCCACACCAGTACCGTTGTCATCACAATGGCAATCAAAGGTGCTGGCCAGTGGCTGCGATACGTTTTGATAACCATTAAAATAATTAACGTTAAAAGCGATATCCCTACGGTTAATAAATGACTGTCTGAAAGTCGGCCTGGCAAGGCCAATATTTTCTCAATAACCTGCGCTTCATCTAGCTTGATCCCCAAAACCTTACCTAATTGCCCGACAATAATGGTCACGGCTACGCCATTAAGCAAACCCGTAAGGATGGGATGTGAAAGCAGATCGGCAAGTGCGCCCAGGCGAAATTTACTGGCAAGCAGGCACCATGCGCCCATCATCAATGTCATGATGATCGTCAGTTGCCAGTGCAATTCGGGATTTCCTGCAGAAAGAGGAAACACGACGGCCGCAATCACCGCGCAGGTCGTGGCATCAGGGCCAACAATAAGCTGACGTGAAGAACCAAACAGTGCATACGCTATCATCGGTAAAACGCAGGAATACAGCCCCACGATAGCCCCAACCCCCGCCAGCTCAGCATACGCAATAGCAACGGGTAGCGCGACAGCCGCAACGGATAACCCGGCTTTAACATCCTGTTTTAGCCAGCTTTTATCGTAGGCTAACAAATTTTGTAAACCTGGCATGTAGTTTAATAATAGTTTTCCGAACACGTTATTCTCCGGATAGGGATATCAGCCACGTAATGTTGGCACACTTCTCAGTGAGGTTCTGGTTTTCAAATGCTCCGGATTGAGGCCGCCAGTGCTCGGAACCTCATAAAACGTCAACCATTTATTATTATGACTGGTGTTAAACATAGTTCAAAAACTACCGCTTAGCCGGAGTTGACCCTGCCGGATGCTGCAGTGCTGCACGCTGGGGACGGATGGGGGGAACCGGTAGTCAGGCAGCCGACGATATGACTGATTTGGGGTTCGGTATGACGTGTATCGAGATAAAGTTAGGCCCAGAAGATTGTCCGCTTTGTGCCAGAAGCGGACGTTATGCTAATGGTTGGAGCGTACGCTTAGCCAGCTTCTTTTGCAGAATGATAACGATGATGGGGAACCCTGATGCGGAAATTGCACATACCCCCAGCAACGTGTTCATATTTTGTTGTGCTATGGAGTGCCCAGGTAATAGAAAAGCAGACAGAAAAAAAGCGACAGTTGTGATCAGGTACATTATTGATGACTGCAATGAAGAAAATCCCGCTCGTTGCCTGTCATCAGGAAACTGAATACTCACCGCCGAGGAGGAAACCAGACGACTGTAAGATGCACCGAGAAATAAAATAATAAATAGCGTCGGATTCGAATAGCCCATAACAGGTATTAGCAAAGCGAGTAAAAAAACGAAAGTTGACCCTGTAGCCAGACTCACAGCAGAAAAATGCGGAGTTAGCGCACCTGTCATTTTTGTTGACAGGTATCCTGCAATGCCCCCGGCGAAAAACAGCCATGGCAGCAGGTATTGAGAGCCCCCCAGCTGTTGGGTCATTAATGGTACCAAAACAGGAATGACCAGCATCGGGCTAAACTGTACCAGCGCATTACTGGAAGCGAACAGTAAAGTATTAACGTCGAGAGGCAGTGCGTGAGGTGTATCGAAAGAGACTGTATCCTGAGGGATGATGGAAACAATCAGTGGCAGTGCCAACAAACACAACGTACTGATTAGCCACAAAGCGACATGCCAGCCGTAATGAGCACACAAAAATAGTATCGTGGGCATTCCGACAATACTTACCATCGAAAATGATGCAATTACCGTCGCCAACAATTTCCCTCGCAAGTTAGTTGGTGCGAGATTTATCAATATACTGATACTCACCCCCATAGTTGTGCCTCCAACCAATCCGGCACAGAATCGTAATGTAAGCAGAAGGCTAAAGCTGGAGGTAAATATCGTCAAAAGTGTCAGTAGGCCGAGTAGTGCCATATTGACGATTAAAAAACGTTTCTTATTGAAACGACCAATCCAGTAAAAGGCGATAATTCCCGACAGGACCGCCCCGGAGGTGTACATGCCCGATACGTAGCCAGAGAATGACACGGGAACGGCGAAGTCTGCTGCCATAAAAGCAAAAACAGGGTTGAACATCATATATTCCAGCGCATTTGTGAACTGGATAAAAGCCATGACAACCGCTATCCGGATGAGGGCTTTATGATTAAACGTTGTTGTGACCGATGACATAACAAGCGACCTGTGGGTAAAAGATATCCGAGTTTAACTGCTTTCAATCTTGTTCAGTAGATGGTAAAACTGGCACATATTGTTATCATTTATGGGATAGTCTATGCGACCAGCTCTTGATTTTAATACCCTGAAAGTTTTCATTGCTGTGGTTGAAAGAGAAAGTTTTGTTGGGGCATCTAAAGTCCTTGAAATGCCGACATCAAATGTTAGTCGTTGTATTTCTCAGCTAGAAGAAAGACTGAATCTTCAGCTCATTGAGCGCAGCACCCGACATATGAAACTCACACAAGCGGGGCACCTGCTCTATTCCCGGGCGAAGCCATTAATGGATGCACTTGAGCAGACTGAAACAGAATTAACGTTGCGGCAGATGCAGCTCAAGGGGCCACTACGTATCTGTATTCCCAATGAAATAGGTCCTGCACTGCTGGGTTCTGTGATTGCCGATTTCGCCTGCCAGCACCCGGATCTGGAAATTAGCTGTGTCACAAATTTGTCTGGTCTTGAATCCCTGAGAGACGATCTGGATTTAGCCATCATTGTGAGCCGTGGCCAGATGGATGACGGTGATTACATAGCCCGTCATCTGGTGACGATCCCTTGCACCATCGTTGCAGCCCCCTCCGTCATTCAGCGTCATGGCATACCTTCTCGTATACAGCAATTTGAAGAATTACCCTGTATTACCACGGTAAATGCACTTAAAGGTGCTCCCTGGCAGTTTGTGAATAAAAAGGGGGGATTTGAGACGATAAAGGTTAAAGGCCATTACCGGGTAAACAGCGGAGAGATGGCAGGACGCGCGGCGGTAGCGGGTGTTGGTTTCGCTATTCTTTCGAAACAGGCCTGCCAACCCTACATCGATGATGGACGGCTGATCGAGACTAAGTTTGAACAACCGCCAGCCCCACTTCAATTGTACGCACTTTATTCAGACAAGCGTTATTTGCCCGCTAAAACACGAGCGCTTATTGAATACATACAGCAGAATTTGAGCAATATACCCTTAGCAACCTAAAGATAGATGAAACAGCTACAGAGAGTTCCAGTGTTTCAATGGTCTCTAAATGCAGAATGTCTGCTGTCCGCTCATAAGGGTCAGCCGCGATTTTTTCCATTGGTATAAATATCAGGCCGGGTGATACTCCATGCATAGTTTTCCCGATTAACGGGTTCGTACCCAAATTTTTGATAGAGCCAGGGAGCTGTTGTTGTAAACAACATGATTCTGCGAAGCTGCTCAAAGACGGGATGATGATGTATGCATTGCATCATCCATCTTCCCAGGCCCTCTCCCTGATATTCCTCAAGAATATAAACATCACATAGATAAGCGAATGTAGCGTAATCTGTTATCAGACGCGCGAAACCTATCTGGTTTTCATCATGGTAAACGCCGAAATTAAGACTGTTTTCAATTGATGCGCCTACAATTGACAGATCAATCCCTTTAGCCCAGGTCGACCTCGTCAGATAGCGATGGATAGCCTGCACATCCAGTTTTTCCCTGTCTGTACTCACCAGGTAGTTATCCTTATGCCACTCATGCTTCTCTAAAATGCTCACGGACGTACCTGCTCATAAGGTTATGGGAAACCTGACCTTATCATTTGATGTAAAATCATGCTATCCGTGCTGCTTTGCAATAGCTAAAGCCTGCTGCTGGTATGAATGAGGGATTGCGTCTGCTGTTCGCTGCGAGTTTAAGGGTTCGCAGGCAGGCAGCTGAGGCTGGGCTTTCAGAAGTGATTATCGAGAAAATCTACCGGACCATGATAAGCGCATTTATCGAGTATGAGCTTGAGCAACATGACCAGCTTCAACATGCTGCGGCGAAGACTGACTGAACCGGTCTGTCTGAAGCAACCGGGTAACGAAAATACAAGCTGTTGTTAATACCCATTCTGGTAGCTGTTAAGCGTACCCTGTTATGACAAAATAGCGCACGCAAACGGTTTCGTTGGTTTGAACCGTTTTCGACACATTATCTATTGCTGTGATGGCATTGTTGTTTAGCATTTTATTCTTGACGTCTCCCCTCCCTGTGGAGACGTTTTTTTTCCCCACATTCTTCCAGATGGTTGCAAACCCAAACTCTGAGACGTAATTGATATAAACGGGTGAAATGAGCGTCCAACAGACAGATTCGGGATCGAACCAGACCACATCCACATCGCCAGAAAAGGACTTTTTCCAGTATGTATGCATGTGATCCCATACGGCATCCCTGACAAAACCCGCGCCTATCCAGCAATCACGAAGTTGCAACTCACGGGCCGCATAAAGCATCTGCATACATGAAGGATCAACTGACAATATTCTCTGCAATGAATCTAGCTAGTCCATCATTATTCCCGTCATCAAACAGCACCGCCCCGCCAGCTTAACCAGAGCGGCTTATCGACATCGTTAGTGCGCGCTCAAAACCTCAAGCCACCGCAACCAACAATTAAAAACTGTACGTCACCTTCAAACTCCCCGTGGGCGACGTTTTGCGTTGCACAATGGGACTATCACCCGCATCCCCCGTCAGCTGAGTAACACCCGCTGAGGCAAGCACGCTCCAGCGCGAAGTGAGCTTGTGGGTCCAGTCCAGATTCATCGACCAGGCATAAATCCCGGCCCCGGCGTCATGTCGGGCAAATCCCGATGCGCTCGACTGAGCGGCACTGACCCCGTAGTAGGTCTGCATATACTTGCCGGATCCCCAGCTGCCGGTCAGCGCCAGCGCCACCTCATTTTTTGGTGAGGTATAGAACGGGCTGGAAATGCCGAAATGCACCGCTTCACCGTTATCTCTCTCAGAAACCGGTACCTCAGCCTGCAGCTGCAGGTGAAGCCAGTCGGTTACCTTGTACTCCAGCCCAGGCACAACGATTGCCGAACCTTTTATCTCGCCCATCCCTCGCAGTTCGTCGCTGCCGGAGCTGATCGAATCGCTGCTCACGTCTTTATCTTTACGGCCGACTCGATAGCTCAGCGCGGCGCTGTAATCCAGGTTGCCAATGCTGTTGCCGTAACCGATTCCTCGCGAGGTGCTGATAAAGAAGCCATTTGCCATGGCGTAATCCACCACCTGAGCCGCACTGACGCGGCTTTTATCCGAACCAGAATAACGCGGCGCTACGTCCACGCCGCCCCCCAGGGTTAAGACGTTACCCTGGCTCTGTTCTGCCGCCAGTACAGGCGTGGCCAGTAACGCCAGAACGACGCCCGGCACGATGTTTTTCAGGCTGCGGCCCGAGAGTAAATGGGGGAACGTATGACGCAGTTCGATGTTTCTCATTAAAGAAGCCCTTTTGGATTCAAATGATGACGATGCATGCGGTTAACCGCCAGAACGCCCATTTTGAATACTGACCCTAAGGTTCTTATGAGCCGAAAATGAAGAAACACTGAAGCGCGAGCAGGTGCTGTAAACCGGACAGGTTTCCTGATACCGTTTTTTCTTAAGATGTTCTTCATTCACGGTTGATACAGTTACCAGTGTGAAAATTCTACTAATCGAAGACGACCTGGATCTTGGCAATGGCGTACGTATCGCCCTCTCAGATCAAGGATTTGAAGTCATATGGGTACGCCGTAAAGAGGATGCGCTGCATCAGCTGGACGTCTGCGTGCCGGAACTTATTTTGCTCGACCTGGGGCTACCCGACGGCGATGGCATGAGCCTGATGACCCGTTTGCGTCAGCAGCTCAAGGGGATCCCGGTCATCATCCTGACGGCACGAGGCACGCTGCAGGATCGGCTGTGTGGGCTGGATGCCGGTGCAGACGACTATCTCGTCAAACCTTTTATTCTCGCCGAGCTGCTGGCGCGAGTAAGAGCCCTTGCGCGGCGCAGCTACGGTTTCGAGAATGAGGCAATAGAAATTCGTGGCTTATCTCTTCATGTCCCGACGCGTCGTGTGACGGTGAGCGCGCGCCACATTGACCTGACGGCGAGTGAATATGCGCTGCTTGAAACGCTGATGCTGCGCGCTGACCGCGTGATTACGCGACGGTTTCTGGAGGAACGGATATTCGGCAACAAAGAGAACCTCAGTAATGCGCTCGACGTGCATATGGGGAATTTGCGGCGAAAAATCGGCGACGGCTATGTGCGAACGGTGCGGGGCGTCGGGTATGTCATTGATACCGTCGCAGTCCAGAAGGTGTCCGGTTAATGCAAAACGTCTGGTATCACCTGAGACGCCCAACGCTGGTACGGCGAATTATCATCGCCCAGATGCTGCTGCTTACCCTGCTGTGGTGTCTTTTTTTAACCTTCATTCTGTGGGAAGACCTGCGCAGCCCTCCCATACTGACGGGCAGTAAGACGTACGAAACCCTTTTTACCCTGGTTGAGCGGATGGATGGACGCCCGCAGGATCGCACCGCAGTGCTGGAAGCCTTCAGCAAGGCGCTGCGTGAGGGCTATGGCGGCGGGGAAGATCCCGCGCTGTCGATTAATCTCATCGTTCGCAAAAATAATGCCGTTATATTTTCATCAAAAGGAGCACCCACAGGGGTAACCAACACCCGGCCCGGAGAAATGGAGCATGTTCAGAGTGAAGGTCGCGTCTGGACCAGCCGCACCCTCAAATCCGCTCACTCCGATGTGGAGGTAACTCTTTTCACCCCTGCCAGCGGCTGGAACTTCTTTATCTACCTGAACTCGCGTGGCTATTACATCCTGCCGCTGCTGGTCTGCTTCCCTTTTCTGCTGTTTCCCGCGTGGCTATCAATTCGCATTGCGATGCGCCCCTGGAACAAGGTGGTCAATGAAATTACGTTACGCACGCCTGACGATCTCTCTCCCTTAAAAGCCGTTCCCAGGCACAGGGAGCTTCGCCAGATGGTGGACGCGATCAATGACTTCCTTGCCAGGGTGCGCGAAAGCGCGGAAAGGGAACGGGTTTTCATTGCAGATGCCGCGCACGAACTGCGTACGCCCCTCGCGGCAATGCGCATTAACGTGGAAGCGCTGCAGTCCTGGGTCATCAGCGAGAGCCAGCAGGAGCTGCTTGCGGGGGTCATTCGCAGCAACAGCCGGGCTGCGCGTCTCGTCAACCAGCTGCTGCTGCTGATGCACAGTGAAGCGCGCATTGATACGGACATGGAGCCCGTGCCGCTGACGACGCTCATACCGGAGCGAATGGCCGAGCTGGAACCGCTGGCGTCTGCGCGCAGGATTGAACTGGAATTCTTCGCAGAGGATGAAATCTGGATCCCAGGCGTCAGGGAACGCCTGGTGTCGCTAATTGATAATCTCATTGAGAACGCCGTGAAGTACAGTCCCGAGGGCGGGCGGATTCAGGTCGATGTCCGCACAGCAGATGGCTTCGCGCGGCTTCGCGTTTCAGATGCAGGGCCCGGTATTCCGGTTGAACTGCGGGAGCGCGTGTTCGACCGTTTTTTCCGCGATCCCAATCAGATGCAAAGCGGGAGCGGCCTGGGACTTGCCATCGTCAAAGCGGTGGCGCAGCAGCACAACAGCAGCGTAAACCTGAGCACTTCAGCAGAAGGTGGCCTGATGGTGTCGGTTGACTTCCCGAACCGCACGTTTAGCTAAACCAGAACAGGGGGTTTGATCGCAAATGCCGCAGATTGCTTCAAAATAATTACCGTATTTGTTATATTGTTGTTTATTGCTTATTCACCTCTGCGGTGCCAAAAAGAACAAGATTCACCGCAACCCAGGATACAAAAATGTTAGATTACCGCTTCCCGACAGCTTTGCAGATGGTTCTCAGCGTAGCGATGGCGGAGCAATTGGGTGAACGTTCGACGAGTGCGATTCTGGCCTACGGTCTGGAAGCGAACCCGAGCTTCATCCGCAAATTGATGGTTCCGCTGACGCGTGACGGCATTATCGTCTCAACGCTTGGCCGTAACGGCTCAATTCATCTTGGTCGCCCGCCGGAAGAGATTACCCTGCGCGACATCTACCTTTCGGTCATCGAAGATAAAAAGCTGTGGGCGTCGCGCCCTGACGTGCCGGCCCGCTGCGTGGTCAGCGCTAACGCGTGCTGGTACTTCAAGTCGATTTCCGAAGAAGCCGAAGAGGCTTCGCTAGCGGTACTGGCCCGCCATACCGTGGCAAGCGCCCTGGAAGCGGTTAAAAACGCCGATAGCAGCGGATGGGATCCGCTCCCCGACCTTATTGCCCAGTATCAAAAAACGTCGTAACGATCTTGCCGGGTGGCGCTGCGCTTACCCGGCCTACATTCAGCAATCATTTCAATAAATTGCAGTGTTCATTGTAGGCCCGTGCAAGCGTAGCGCCGCCGGGTGAAACTCACAAAACGCACGTTGTCTGCAGTTTGAAACCGCCTTCACAGTGAAGGCGGTTTTTTATTATCTGCAACATCCCTACGCAGGCAGAACGTCCCTTTCCACTTTGCCGCGCGTCACGAACTTACGCAGCGTCACGTAAAACACCGGCGTCAGGAACAGACCAAACAGCGTCACGCCCAGCATCCCGGAGAAGACCGTTATCCCGGTGACGCCGCGCACTTCTGCCCCCGCGCCGTGGCCAAGGATCAGCGGAATGGTCCCGGCAATAAAGGCGATGGAGGTCATCACAATCGGGCGTAAACGCAGGCGGCATGCCTCCAGCGCGGCTTCCATAATACCTTTGCCCTGAATTTCCAGCTCGCGGGCAAACTCCACGATAAGAATCGCGTTTTTACACGCCAGCCCCATCAGAACCACCAGCCCTACCTGCACGAACACGTTGTTATCGCCACCGGTCAGCCAGACGCCAAACAGCGCGGAGAGCATGGTCATCGGCACGATGAGGATCACTGCCAGCGGCAGCGTCCAGCTTTCATACAGCGCCGCCAGCACCAGGAACGCCAGCAGCACCGCGACCGGGAAGACGATCAGCGCCGTGTTGCCCTGCGTCGCCTGCTGGAAGCTCAGGTCCGTCCATTCAATGTTCATCCCGTTCGGCAGGATCTGCTTAGACATCGCGTCCAGCTGCGTCATCGCCTGCGCAGATGAGAGCACGCGCGGGTCGGCATCGCCAATCAGGTCCGCCGCCGGGTATCCATTGTAGCGAATCACCGGATCCGGCCCGTAGGTGGTCGTGATTTTCACCATACTGCCAATCGGCACCATTTCACCCTGGCTATTACGGGTGCGCAGATTCGCAATATCTTCCACGCTGTCGCGGAACTGCCCGTCGGCCTGCGCCATCACGCGCCAGGTACGCCCGAACTGGTTGAAGTCATTCACGTACGACGAGCCCAGATAGGTTTGCAGCGTACCGAAAAGATCGGTCAGCGATACGCCCTGCGCTTTCGCCTTGTCACGGTCGACCTGCACGTCCAACTGCGGAACGTTAGCCTGATAGGTTGAGATCGGGAAGTGCATTCCCGGTGTCTGCATAATCGCACCGGACATGGTGTTTACCGCATTTTGCAGCGCGCCATAGCCCAGACCGCCGCGATCCTGGATGTACAGCGAATAGCCCGACCCCTGACCCAGCCCTAAAATCGGCGGCGGCAGAATGGAGAAGCCAAAGCCCTGCTGGATTTGTGCGATTTTCGCGTTGATCTCCGCGTTAATTTCCGCCGCAGAGTGTTTACGCTGATCGAACGGCTTCAGGCCAAAGAACACCGTCCCCGTATTCGGCGTGTTGGTGAACTGCAGCGCATTCAGCCCCGGGAACGCGACCGCGTAGTCCACGCCTTCGGTATTCATCCCGATTTCGCTCATTTTGCGGATCACCGCATCGGTGCGCGCCAGCGACGAACCTTCCGGCATTTTCACGCCGCCAATCAGGTACAGCTTATCCTGCGTGGGAATAAACCCGCCGGGCACCGCTTTAAACATCACGCCTGCGGCACAGAGCAGCAGCAGATACACCACAAATACCGAGCCGCGTCGTCCCAGCGTTTTACCCACCAGCCCCTGATAGCCGTTTGAGCTGCGGTGGAAAAAGCGGTTAAACGGACGGAAAATCCAGCCGAACAGACGATCGATAAGTCGGGTCGGGAAATCTTTCGGCGCGCCGTGCGGTTTTAACAGCAGTGCCGCCAGCGCCGGAGAGAGCGTCAGTGAGTTAATGGCAGAGATAACCGTGGAAATCGCGATCGTCACCGCAAACTGCTTGTAGAACTGCCCGGTAACACCCGAGAGGAACGCCATCGGCACAAACACCGCGCACAGCACCAGCGCAATCGCAATAATCGGCCCGGATACTTCTCGCATCGCCTGATGCGCCGCCGCAAGCGGAGCAAGCCCCTCTTCGATGTTTCGCTCGACGTTTTCCACCACCACGATGGCGTCGTCCACCACGATACCGATGGCCAGCACCAGCCCGAACAAACTCAGGGTATTCAGTGAAAAACCGAGCAGGTAGAGAATGCTGAAGGTACCCACCACCGAAACCGGCACCGCGATCAGCGGAATGATCGACGCGCGCCAGGTTTGCAGGAACAGGATCACCACCAGCACCACCAGCACCACCGCTTCCAGCAGCGTTTGCACCACCGCACGGATGGAGTCGCGCACGAAAACGGTCGGATCGTAAGGTGCCGCCCACTTCATGTCCGCCGGGAAGCGCGTGGACAGTTCGTCCATTTTCGCACGCACCGCGTTAGACAAATCGATGGCGTTCGCCCCCGGCGACTGGAAGATACCAATCCCGACCGCGTCTTTATTGTTCAGTTGGGAACGCAACGCATAGCTGCCGGATCCCATTTCGATACGCGCCACGTCGCGCAGGCGGACAACCGTACCGTCCTGCGTCGTTTTCAGGACAATATTGCCGAACTCTTCTTCGGTATGCAGACGGCCCTGGGCGTTAATGGAGATCAGGAAATCGCTCTCTTTCGGCAGCGGCTCGGCGCCAAGCTGCCCGGCGGACACCTGCACGTTCTGCTCCTGCATCGCCGTGACCACGTCTGAGGCCGTCAGCCCGCGCGCCGCCACTTTGTTGGGATCCAGCCAGACGCGCATCGCGTATTCACCCGAGCCGAAAATCTGGATCTGGCCGACGCCGGGTAGGCGCGCCAGCTCGTCCTTCACCTTCAGCGTGGCGTAGTTACGCATATACAGGGAGTCGTACTTACCGTTGGGCGAAAACAGATGCACCACCAGCGTCAGCGTCGGGGACTGTTTCTGGGTGGTAATGCCCAGGCGCCGCACGTCTTCCGGCAGACGCGCTTCGGCCTGTGCAACGCGGTTTTGCACCTGAACCTGCGCCTGATCCGGGTCGGTTCCCGGACGGAAGGTGACGGTGGTCACCAGCACGCCATCGGAACCCGCGACGGACTTCATGTACATCATGTTCTCAACGCCGTTGATCGCCTCTTCCAGCGGCGTCGCCACGGTCTCGGCAATCACTTTCGGGTTGGCGCCCGGGTACTCCGCGCGCACCTGCACGCTTGGCGGCACGACATCAGGATATTCGCTCACCGGCAGCAGCGGGATGGCGATTAACCCTGTGATAAAAATCAGAATCGACAGTACCGCGGCAAAAATCGGCCTGTCGATAAAAAAGCGGGAAAAGTCCATGGGTTGGATTCTCAGGTCAAGGGATCAGTTGAGGGCGGCGCTGGCGGTCATGGCAACGGTTTTCGCGTTAACCGGCATACCCGGCATAAACACTTTTTGTAAACCCTCGACGATGACTTTATCGCCAGGATTCAGCCCCTGCCGCACGATGCGTAAACCGTCTGCCAGACGCCCCGGCGTGATGTCTCGGCGCTGCGCTTTCCCCTCTTTATCCACGATATACACGTATTTACGATCCTGATCGGTCAGCACCGCTTTGTCGTCGATAAGCGTGGCTTTGAACTCCGCGCTGCCCGGCAGGCGTACGCGGGCAAAAAGTCCCGGCGTGAACTGACGCTGCGCGTTATCCAGCAGCGCGCGCATACGGATGGTGCCGGTACCTGGCGTCAGCTGGTTATCCAGGAAGTCCACTTTACCCTGATGGGGATAGCCCTCCTCGCCCGTCAGGCCAATCTCAACCGGAAGCGCCGTATGATTACTGGATGCCCCCTGCCCGCTGCGGGCCAGATTTTGGTAGTGAAGGTAGGTTGACTCATCCACGTCAAAGTAAACGTAAACCGTTTTCTGCGAGACCAGCGTGGTGAGGACGCTGGCGGTGTCGCCCGCCGTCACCAGGTTCCCGCTGGTAATCAGCGCCCGGCTGGCGCGACCATCGATAGGCGCGGTGACTTTGGTGAAGTCCAGGTTGAGCTGCGCGGCGTCAACCGCCGCCTGGGCGGCGCGAATATCGGCCTGCGCCTGAGTGGCGGCCGAACGACGCTGCTCCCACTCTTCACGGGAGACAACGTTGGTATTGACCAGCTTATCGGTACGGTTAGCCTCACTTTGTGCCAGGCTGGCCTGCGTTTTGGCTCTCGCCAGGTTCGCCTGCGCCTGTTCCAGCGCCGCGCGATAGGTTCGGTCATCAATCGTGAACAGCACCTCGCCCTTCTTCACTTCCTGGCCGTCGGTGTAATTCACTTTATCAATGTAGCCGGAAACGCGCGGACGTAGCTGAACGCTCTCCACCGCCTCAATCCGACCGTTAAAGCTATCCCACTGGCTAATGGATTTCACCACCACGTCAGCCGCGCTGACGGCGGGCGCAGGCGGCGCGGCATTTTGCGCGACGCTGTTGTCGCATCCGACGAGCAGCACGGAGAGCAACATGACCCCCAGCGCGTTCAGATGAAAGTTACCCCAGGTTTTTTGCAGGCTCATTATTTTTATTCCGGTAATTGTCGCCGCCGGGCAAGACGCAGCAGGAGGCACTGCGCCACTTCCTTTGTCCGGTGGCTGTCTTAAGGCCATTTGTGTCGTTCATCGCCACAAAACTGTAACAGTTGCGAATACACTATCGCGGCGATTGTAGGAAGGCGCTTAACTAAGTGCAAGAATAATTGTTGCACTTTATGTGCTATTTGAGCGGATGTGAAAAGACCCGTTTCGCTCAGGGATTTAAATGCAACAATAAAACTTGCAATTAATACAAAAACGCGCCACCTTTTAATGCAACAGACAAAGATACTTTTAGACAGGCAGCATGGGGGTAACCAGATGAACACTGGCGCATTTATGCATGATTTACTCGACTGGATCGACAACAACCTGGATAGCCGTCTGGACATTGAGTCCGTCGCCAGACGATCCGGCTACTCAAAATGGCATCTCCAGCGCCTGTTCAAAGAGCATACGGGCTATCCCCTTGCCGGGTATATTCGCGCGCAGAAGCTGCAAAAATCGGTTGAGCGCTTAACCCGCAGCGATGAACCGATTCTGAACGTGGCGATCGCGCTGGGCTTTGACTCCCAGCAGTCCTTCAACCGCAGCTTTAAGCGTCAGTATGGTCAGGCGCCTGGGGCATGGCGGCGGAGCATGGGTGCCCCGGAAACGCAGCAGCTACGCTAGCAATGAAATTGTCACGGATGACATCCTCCCTACTTGCGTCCCAGGCGATGCCCACCTTCCAGCTGATTGACTCCCCCGTGAGCGGAATCATCACCAGCTCCGGCGGCGCGATATGCGTCACGCTGGTGGGCAGAATGGCCACGCCGATACCCGCAACCACCATCGCGACGATAGTTTGGATATCGTCAGTCAGCTGAGTCGATGAGATGAAAAGGCCGTTGTCATGCAGGAAGCGGTCAATCTGCGCGTTTAAACCCCGTCCTCGCTCATCATACAGCCGCAACAGAGGGCGTTTCGTGAGCCACTCTTCGACAGACAGTGTCGGCGACGCGGCGGGCACAACCATAACCAACCGATCGGTAAATAACGGCAGGTATTCAAGCGCCACGGGGGGAGGAACCCTGACAAAACCGACCTGTAGCTCATCATTTTGCAATCGCTCGTACTGCTGGAAGGAAGGCAGATCCGTCAATGACATTTCTACTTCCGGGTAGTCCCGACGAAAGTCAGCGATACAGCGTGGCGCCAGATAAAAGCTTGAAAGTCCGAACCCGACGGAAATATGCCCTTCAACTCCTTTCGATACCCGCTCAGCATGCTGCATAAATAGTTGGCTTTGCCTGACGACTTTTTCAGCCTCCGGCAGCAAACGCCTGCCGCTGGCGGTCAGTATTGCGCCGTGACGACCTCGTGAAAACAGAGACATATTCACCAGGGATTCAAGTTGATGAATCTGTTTGGTCAATGCCGGCTGCGAGATAAACAGCGCCCGCGCCGCATCGGCATAATTTCCTTTTTCCGCCAGTATCAAAAAGGCCTTTAGCAACCGGGTGTTCATTTTTGCATTCCAGATGGTTATCGAAATCAGAAATGATTTGATTATACAGTTATCGGCAATCGTTATGTAATTCAGTCTCGATGACAACCGGAGACGCAACATGAACGAACTGACATCCTTAAAGGCGGCAACCGTACAGTTTCAGCACCAGGCCAATAACAAACAATACAATCTCCTGATAATGGAGAAATTTATTGAACAGGCGGCGCTGGAGCAGGTCAAAATTCTCACTTTTCCTGAAATGTGTATCACCGGCTACTGGCATGTTCCTAAGCTTACCGCTGCGGAGGTATCTGCTCTGGCAGAGCCGATTGCAGACAGCCCTTCTCTGACGCTCATTCGCTCCCTGGCGATAAAACATCAAATGCTTATTGGCGCCGGGCTTATTGAACGCGCCGACGATGGCCGCCTCTACAATGCGTATGTTGCCTGTATGCCGGACGGCTCAATGCATACGCATCGTAAACTCCATGCTTTTGAACATCCGGCCATCAGCAGCGGGGACAGCTTTACCGTTTTTGATACGCCGTGGGGCGTGAAGGTCGGTATCCTGATTTGCTGGGACAATAACCTGGTCGAAAATGCGCGCGCGACCGCGCTGCTGGGTGCCGATATTCTTCTCGCGCCGCATCAAACAGGCGGTACCGATTCCCGCAGCCCTCACGGGATGAAGCCTATTCCGCTGGCGCTCTGGGAGGAGCGGGAAACGCGCAAGGAAGAAATCACCGCTGCATTCAAAGGGCCAAGCGGTCGGGAATGGCTAATGCGCTGGCTGCCTGCCCGCGCGCATGACAACGGATTATTTCTTCTCTTCAGCAACGGTGTCGGTGCAGATGATGACGAAGTGCGCACAGGCAATGCGATGATCCTCGACCCCTATGGCAGGATCGTGAACGAAACCTGGGCGGCAGAAGATATGATGGTGAGCGCTGAACTGGATTTAAGCCTGCTTGCTATGAGCACCGGACGCCGCTGGATCCACGGTCGCCGACCTGATTTATACCAGATACTGACGCAGCCGCAGGGCTATGAACGTGATGCGATCAGCGCACGCTTTTCGAATGAGCCCCCTGCTCGCTAAAATGTGAGCAATTTTTAGCTGCAACATAAAACCGGAACTGTTATGCTGTATATAATTACAGTATGAGGTGCGCATAATGGCTGTTGAAACAAAATTTGTCGTCGTAAGAAAAGGTGAAGAGAAAATGACATTTGCCAGTAAGAAAGAGGCTGACGCTCACGACAAGCTGCTCGATATGGCAGACGCGTTCACCGACTGGCTGTTGCAAAGCGGAATGCAAATGGATGAAACGCAGGCTGAAAATCTTGGCCTGTATCTCGCCGAGCAGAAAGAGACCGTGCAGCATATTCTGCGTACCAGCAAGCTTCCCGATCTCAACGCCCCTGCTGCAGCGGATAAAACAGAATCCGACGCGACTGACACGAAAAAAATCAGAGCTGTGAAAGCGGCCTGATTGTCATAAAAATCATCATCGATTCTGGCGCCGTAAGTAGATCACTGCTTACGGCTTTTTTAGCCTGAACACGAAAAGAGTAAAGGAGATGACGTGCGGCAAGAAATGAAGGAAAAGATCATCAGGATCTGTGATTCAAAAATTGCCTCTAAGGGAAGCGATGTTGGGCTTTCGTTTTATGCTTTTTTTGCTAATAAAAATGACGACCCTGAACTGCTTATGGAAGTGGCGCACTGGTGGATTATGGAGATGAAACTGGACCATTTTGAAAAGGCAGAAAAGATCAGAAAGCTCGTTTCAGCCCTGTAACACGCTAAAGCGGGATGGCCGGTAACATTGCGGGATTTCATCGCTCTGGCCGTCGCAAAACTCCTCTGAGACCAGTCTGCCAATCGTCGCTGCGCACGTAACGGCTGGGTGCATAGAGGCGACGTAAACCGTCCTGCTCTCATCAGTAAAACCAAGAACGGGATACCCATCCTGAATAACAGGACGCTCTCCTGTTGAGTACTGGATCAGAGCAGCCGACTCTGCGCCCGTGAGCCTGTTTCTTACCGCGCGTTGTGCAGCCTCCGCCGTTTCTCTGACGGTGCCGCTTGCCGGGTAATCTTCTGCGGCTATTAAATCCCCGTTGTGCGCTTGCCGAACCTCAATATCATCACCGGAGACGATCGTGTTAACCACGTTACGGGGGGCCGCAAAGCGCAGCAATATGGCCGGTGATGACAGAACTGGAACATGGATACCCACCCGCTCAGTCAGCGCTGGAATACCTGTACCGCAGGCCAATACGACGCAATCTGCATCCAGTTTCCCCCGAGAGGTCATGACGCCTGTCAGCTTCCCCTCCGTCATGCAAAGACCCGTAACAGTTGTTTGGGTATTCAGTACGACACCCTTCTCACAGGCATTGTCGAGCAATAATCGCGTTGCGCTGACGGCATCAATAGCACCATCTTTTGCAGCATAGCGGGCCTCTGAGGGAGGATTGTTCAAAGCAGGTTCAAGGCGGGCAATCTCCGCCTTGTGGAGGAGACGTTCGTCCTGCAGGCAGGACCCAGATGCCGCGCCGTAGGTTAACGAACCGCTCCATTTAATGTTAAGTTCCGGTATGTATTCTTCCAGCCTGTGCCAGTCCGCAAGTGCGATGCGCCGGATAAACACGTCTGCCGCATCATCCTTCACCACACCTGTCAGCCAGCCAAACGCGCTACCGGTTGCACCTGACGCAGGCGTATTCTGTTCAACGAGGGTGACGTCAAATTCACGGTGGGCGAGATGCCATGCGATGGATACGCCAGTGATCCCAGCACCTACGATGACAATCCTTTTTTTATGAGTCACGGTGCCCTACTCCTGGGTGGGAAACATGTTCATGCCAAGATGCGAAAGTAATCTCTTACAGGTTATTTTGCAGGATTGCAAAATTCGTGGGCGCAGCGGTTCAGGACGGCGGCTTTAGGGGGCTGCTTCAGGCGGTCCTCACCGTTTCAGAAGCGGACATCAAAAATGCTATACCTAGTTTGGTCAGTTATTTAAAAGCACATTACACTCTGAATACACGAATGTTCAGTACGCTTAGATCTTACATAATCAGTAGTTATATAGTCCTTACAATTACCCGATGTACCCAGGTCGTTCTCTGTGAAGACCAACGATGTGATGACAGACAAATGGGAAATATCGGCTCGCAGTAAGAATTTTAGTTATCACACATAGACAAAATATATAGTAGAGAAAAATATCCTGGTAATATTTAGCCGTTCATTTTTAATGAATATATCCCGCGAGGGGAAGATTGCCCTCTTTATCCTGCCAATAACTGGATTATCGAAGATGAAACAATCCGCAATCTTATTGCTGCAATCTTTAACAGATCGTTGTGAACTGCGGATAAATCCTAAGTTTCATGTGGCTTAGGTGTCTTTAATCCTTTATCGTATAAAGCATCAAAACAATTTTTAAGGGTACGTATCATGTCGACTAAAAGTTGGCCTGGTAGCCCCATTCAGCAGGATCTGTCCTACACCGGGTTGCTCCATCAATTAACATAGCCTGAGTGATATATTCTCATTGGAGACGGAATTTTATGAGCCTAAAGGCATCTGTCAGTGTCGCCCATAAGCTGGGATTCACCTCACACCAAAATGCAGTTCCTCTGTTACGTGAACTGGTACTACATAACGAATCTGACCAAATGTACCAGGACTTAACGTTGCATTTGCAGACAACTCCTGCAGTACTGGAAGCAAAACAGTGGAAAATTGATCGCTTGCTTCCTCATTCCACACTCGATATCCGTGATCGCGATATTAAGCTTGATGCAAAATGGCTGGCTGAGTTGACTGAAAGCGTGGTGTGCGAAATCACATTGTGTTTACGTCAGGGAGAGGATGAACTTTTTACAGTTAATTATCCGCTTGAAGCACTGGCAAAAAATGAATGGGGCGGCGATGCGATGGTTGAATTGTTGCCGTCTTTCATTACGCCTAACGACCCTGCGATCGATCGTCTGCTCAAAGCCACATCAGATGTACTTCGTAGCGCAGGGAAAAGAGAAGCCCTAGATGGTTACGAAAGCAAATCCAGAACTCGGGTCTGGGAGATAGCCTCCGCCCTGTGGACTGCCATTTGTAACATGAATATCAGTTATGCTCTTCCTCCTGCCAGCTTCGAACACAACGGCCAGAAGATTCGAACACCCGGAACCATCATAGAGGCAAGGATTGCCACGTGTCTGGATACCACACTCTTATTTGCATCCGCTCTAGAACAACTCGGCCTGAATCCACTGGTCTTGTTAACTGAAGGTCATGCTTTTGTCGGCCTATGGTTACAACCGCAAGAGTTTGCGCAACTTGTTACCGAAGATGTCTCAGCCGTACGTAAACGAATCGATTTGAAAGAGATGGTCGTATTTGAAACGACACTGGCAACACAAGCGCACCCGGCATCATTTACTCAGGCTTCCATAGAGGCTCTACAGCATCTGACAGAAAAAAAATTCTACGCCGCCATTGATGTACGCCGCGCACGAATGCAAAAAATTCGCCCATTAGCACTGGGAACATTAGGTGCGACTGCTCAGACTGAGGATACGGAACAGATTATTTCTCATGGATTTGAAGATGCGCCACAGCTACCTTCATTTGATATTGAGCTCGACATCGCTGATGAAAAAGGTGCAACAAGCCGACTGGTCCAATGGCAACGAAAATTGTTAGATTTAACAACCCGGAACCGCCTATTACATTTGCCGGAAAGCGCTAAAGGCATCCGATTATTATGTGCTAATCCCGGGATGCTTGAAGATAAACTTGCGGAAGGTAAGCGTCTGCGTATTGTTTCTTTGCCAAATCTCGAAACGGGCGGTCGAGATGCAGAATTATACCAGCAACAGACGCATGAGAACTTACGGGATGAGTATGCACAAAATGCGTTGGAACGTGGCGAAGTTGTCTCCTATCTTGAAAAAGAACGCCTTGAGTCTTCTCTAATTGATCTCTATCGCAAATCCAAAAGTGACCTCGAAGAAGGCGGTGCCAATACACTGTTCCTGGCGGTCGGTTTCCTTAAATGGAAAAAGGCTGCCGATGACCCTAAGAGTTATTCCGCTCCACTCATTCTTCTGCCTATTCAGTTGGATCGGAAAAGTGCGCTCTCTGGCGTGACGATGCGTTTGCTGGAAGAAGAACCTCGCTTCAATCTGACATTACTCGAGCTACTGCGAAACGATTTCGCGCTAACAATCAACGGGCTAGATGGCGAGTTACCAACGGATGAAAGCGGTATTGATGTTGATGGTATATGGAATGTTATACGCCGCGCAGTCCGTGATATCCCAGGCTTTGAGGTCACTCGCGATGTCGTGATCGGTACCTTTTCGTTCGCCAAATATCTGATGTGGAAGGATCTCGTCGACCGCACACCGCAACTGATGGAAAGCCCGTTGGTTAAATACCTGGTTGAGCGTGGGCTGGAAAATGCCACGTTGGAAAAGAGCGGTGAAATCATAGATGTCGATGAACTGGATAACGAAATAGGAACACAGGAGCTTTTTTTGCCATTACCTGCAGACTCCTCGCAAGTTGCAGCAGTAGTGGCGTCCGCAAAAGGTCGCGACTTTGTGCTTGACGGACCTCCCGGAACAGGCAAGTCACAAACTATAGCCAATATGATTGCGCACAACCTTGCGCTGGGCAGACGCGTGCTGTTTGTGGCTGAAAAAAAAGCCGCTCTGGATGTCGTTTACCGCAGGTTAGAGGCGCAAGGATTAGGTGAGTTTTGCCTGGAGTTACACTCCAGTAAAACCTCGAAGATGGATTTTCTAAAGCAACTTGAACGCGCGTGGGATGTGAGAGACGTGCTTACCGCCCAAGAATGGGATGAGGAAGCAAGCAAGTTGCAAACTCTTCGTGACAAACTTAATGACGTTGTTCGTTTGCTTCATAAACGTTGGCCTAATGGTTTAACGCTACATTATGCAATGGGTCGAGTTATAAAAGATGCCAGTGCAGCAACACCGCGATTTACATGGCCCGCTAATACGCTTCATACAGCAGAACAAATGGAATATTTCCGGCTCATAGCCAGACGCTTAGAGCTTAACCGTGCTGCTTTTCAACAACACGGTGAACATTTTGCAGCTATTGCACAAACAGACTGGACGAACGGATGGCAGTCATCACTTATTGTCAGCGCGAAAGCGCTACCTGGAAAAATAGAAGACCTGGAGCAAGCGACTGATACGCTACTGGAGACAAGTGGAATTGAACTGGATAGCAAAGAGCCAGCAAAACTGGCACAACTACTCGCTTTTTGTGAACTCCTGACCAAAGCTGTTGGAATCGATCTCAGTTTTATGTTCACTCCAGATGCGGCAGCCCGCATTCAGGCTGGCCATACTGCAATCGCTCTGCTTCAGGAGATAACCACCATCAAAGAACGGCTGTCAGTCAACTATCCTGCAGATAGCTGGCAACACATCAATGTGCCGCAAATCCGTCAAGCGCTAACACAAGCGGGTAAAAAATTCTGGTTCTTTGCCACCAGCGCGCGCAAAAAAGTTATCCAGGGAGTAATGCAGCAACATGCTCTCAGTTCAGCA
Organism: Enterobacter asburiae; assembly: GCF_008080435.1. Lineage (GTDB taxonomy): Bacteria > Pseudomonadota > Gammaproteobacteria > Enterobacterales > Enterobacteriaceae > Enterobacter > Enterobacter asburiae_C. Next base: position 96,833 of record NZ_VRKN01000004.1, read on the forward strand.
CCGGATTTGGCTGCCGATTTACCTGTTATTGATCTGCTACAGCCGTTGTCACAACGACTATCTGCGATAAGTAGCGAGACGGCAACGCTCCCGGGCTGGAACAGTCTGGAAACAGATTACGAGAAATTAGCAGCGACACTGGCACTTGCAGAAGAGATCCGCAACAAACTCGGCACATTAGGGTCCTCACCACAACAACTTGCACGGATTCGCAATGCCGTTAAAACCTTGGTTATTGATGGCAATGATTTGCTGGGATCGGCCGGTATGGTTGCGAATTCATGCCAGAGCCTCCGTACTGCACTTATCGGGTTTAGCGAAGCCAAAACAACTTTCTGTGGCCTGATAAAAACGCAAGAAGAAAATCCGTCGATCCCCATATTGCGAAACTGTGCGCTAAACATAATACAGAATTCATCGGCACTGAAAGCATGGAGTGACTGGAGTCGCGTGCGGGAGGAAGCGATTTCACAGGGGATGATGCCCATGCTGGATGAGCTTGCTAATCTTGATACCTCAGAAACAAGTGCCTTAGAGATTTTCGAAACAGCCTACTGTCGCTGGTTCGCCTCATGGGTCATTGATTCGGAACCGCTACTCCATAATTTTGTTCCTGCCGAACATATGAGTGACATTGAGGCCTATCGCAAGCATACCGATCGACTGGCAAAGTTAACAGTTCGTTATATTCGCGCGCGTCTATGCGGCGTAATCCCCGCAAAAAATGAAATAGCCAAGCAGGGAGGCTTTGCCTTACTGAAGCATGAATTACAAAAATCTCGTCGTCATAAGCCTGTACGGCAAATGGCCGCAGAGATGGGGGATGCAATGTCTAAACTTGCACCTTGCATGCTTATGAGCCCTCTTTCCGTAGCTCAATTTTTGCCTTCCAGCCAAGCTTTGTTTGATCTGGTGATCTTTGATGAAGCATCACAGATTTCCCCTTGGGACGCCATTGGCGCAATGGCGCGTGGTAAACAAGTTGTTGTGGCTGGCGATCCACGTCAGATGCCGCCAACCAGTTTCTTCAATCGCGGTGCAAGTGATGTCGACGATGATGTGGAAGAGGATATGGAAAGCATTTTGGATGAATGCCTTGCCGCCGGGTTATACAACCATAGTCTGAGTTGGCACTACCGTAGTCGCCATGAAAGTTTGATCACCTTCTCTAACCATCGTTATTATGATGGCAACCTGATCACCTTCCCTGCGTCAGAAACGCGACAAAGTGCTGTTCAATGGTGCAAGGTCGGTGGCGTTTATTCGAAAGGTAAAGGTCGTCACAATCAAGCCGAAGCCGAAGCCATCGTCGCAGAGACCGTAAAACGTCTAACTGATAAAAAATTTGTTGCTTCAGGTAAGTCGATTGGCATTATTACCTTGAACACTGAACAACAAAAACTGATCAATGACTTGTTGGATAGAGCTCGTCAGCAACATCCAGCAATCGAGCCCTTCTTTCAGCAAGAGCTTGATGAACCCGTGGTGGTTAAAAACCTTGAGACAGTTCAGGGCGATGAGCGTGATTTAATTATGCTCGGTATTGGGTTCGGCCCTACCGAACCCGGTGCCAATACAATGTCTATGAGCTTTGGTCCACTCAATCGTGAAGGAGGCTGGCGACGCCTGAATGTTGCCGTCACGCGTGCGCGTCAAGAGATGATGGTATTTACCTCATTCGACTCTTCGATGATCGATCTCAATCGAACCAGCGCACGTGCTGTCGCCGACCTTAAGCATTTCATAGAATTTGCTCAAAGAGGCCCGGTAGCATTGGCGCAGGCTGTTCGTGGATCGGTTGGTGGCTATGACTCACCTTTTGAAGAAGCGGTTGCTAATGGCCTGAGAAGGAAAGGCTGGCATGTTGTTCCGCAAATAGGCGTATCCCGTTTCCGTATTGATCTGGGGATCGTTCATCCGGATAAACCGGGCGATTATCTAGTCGGCGTTGAATGTGATGGTGCCACCTATCATAGTGCAGCCACAGCCCGCGATCGTGATAAAGTTCGCAGCGCTATTCTGCAAGGCTTGGGATGGAAATTATTACGCCTCTGGTCAACGGAGTGGTGGATTGATAAAGAAGGTGCGCTTGAGCGACTTGATTCGGCCATTCGCGATCTGCTTGAGGACTCCAGAGCTACTGATGCAATGCGCACAGATGAAGCAGAACAGTCTACTGATATTAGCGATGAAACAATCGCGGTTACAGAGTCGGATGATCTCCCCTTAACTACCGTCAATGTGCAGGGAGCCAACGATGGAGAGATCTCCGCTTCTGTAGAAGTGATAAAGCAACTCAGTAAAGAGCCTGAAGACGACGATAGCGAAGAGACCGCTGTGCCAGAGCTCAAATACGCCTCATCATCGGCCATGGAAGTCACCCTACTCGCTCAGGGCGCTAAATACATCGTTAATGACCTGCAAGAATGGAACAGCAGAGTTGATGCCGAACGCTTCTACATCGGTGGATATGACGAAACGCTGCGAGGACTCATCGACTCAGTGGTGAAAGCTGAATCTCCACTGCTGGAAACGACTTTGGTGCAGCGCATTGCACGCGTACACGGTTTTAATCGTGCTGGCAGACTAATTCGGGAAAGAGTGATGGAGTTGGTGGATCAGCACTATCATGTTGCGACAGATCATTTTGGTGAAAATTTTGTCTGGCAGTCAACAACTCAGCAGGCAGACTGGAATACGTTCCGTTTACCTGCGACAGAAAATGATATTCGCCAGATTGATGCTATACCTGCAGAAGAGTTACGCGCATTGGTTCTGAGTATAAAAGGTGAGAACCAAATTGCAGATATCTCCCGATCGTTGGGCATTAAGCGGCTAACAAGCCAGGCACGACAAAAACTGGAGTCATTACTGTAGGCCAGACTGGCTATTCCTGGGTTATCAACAGGAATAGCCTTCATTCAATCTTTGAGCCCCTTGTTTTTTCCCCACTAGCGCAAATTTGACCGCCTTGGTCTGGATGCGATAGATATTCGAAAAAAGTGGAACAGATAGCAGCATCCAATATCCGGTTTATTGCTGATGCTCGGAGATATGGATTTAACCAGCTTTGCCGGTGTCAGATTATTCAGGGATTCGTGACGCCGCGAGCAGCCCCTCACTGATTCATACCCGGCTACGCTAGTGGCCCTTGACAACCTTTCAAAGAATCCCCAAAGAATCGCGAACTTCCGCTTCTCGCTCATAGCAGATCTAACGTTACCTAATCCCTCAACTTCCCCACCAACGCTACCAGCCATAAAACCAGGTAGCTAGACAAACACGCCAGATTGTCACGTTAATACCCGTTCCCCCATCAACGAGGAATCGCGCATGACCCCACATCCGCTACGCCAGATCATTGAATCCTGCGACCACGCCATCACCACCAAAAACTATGACGCGCTGATGGAGTATTACGCCGACGACGCGGCTCTGGTGGTCAAGCCCGGCATGACGGTTAAAGGCAAAGAAAACATCCGCAGCGCGTTTATTGCCATCTCTGATTATTTTCAGGACCAGTTGATTGTCGAACAAGGGGAGATGCAGGTGATCGAAGGTGGTGGCAATGCCCTCGTTATCATGGAAACCGTTCTGCGTTTTCCTGATGGTCAGGGTGGAATAACGGAAATGTCGCGCCGCGCGACCTATGTTTTTCGGCAGGAAAGCGACGGTCGCTGGCTTTGTACCATCGACAACTCCTACGGTACGTCTCTTCTGGATACCGGGAACCGATCGCGTTAATCATGGCTTCAAAGGGGCGCTGCCGCCCCTCCACGCCAGCGCCCTTAATGCGCAGTAATGCGCGGCTCCTTCACAAACTCAGCCAGCAGCCACACCATGTCGTGCAGCAGGCCCGTCAGCTCTTTCGCGACGTGAGCGGGCAGCGTTCCACCCATAACCGCTTGCGTCAGCGCCAGAACATAGTCCACCTGAGTCTGGGTGTCCTGCCAGCAGTCCGGCACGCAGGAGTTCAGTTTCTCACCCATGATCAATTGCGCGATCAGGTCAGGCGGCAGATCGACATCGCAGAGTTCTCTTAGCTTACGCAGGGCAAGCAGCAGCCGCTCGCAAAGCACAGTAAACATCTTCGCATCTTCTATTTCGACCAGCACGCTCACCAGCGCGGCGCAGTTGTCGGCGACGACAAACAGATCGGCATCAGCCGGAAGCGGCCGGGAGATAAGTTGCAGAATGACGCTTTCGTCAGACGGGAGATAAGTCAGGGTTGGGATAGTAGCCATACAAGGCATCCTTCTATATGCAGTTCATTTAACCACCCAATGAGTTCCTACGCTCGGGGGGTAGCGCTGACAGAGGTAGGAATACCGCCCATATAGAAAAACGGCCAGCCTTACGGCTGCTCCGCCAGCGCCACCGCAATTGTAGCGGGATCGGTGCTGCCGCGACATACGAAATGTCACTATATGGTAGATGCGGGTTCCTACGCCCGATTGCGGATGTGCCGCAACGCAGGCACTTTACGACCCCGATCGGTCGAAGAAAAGACATAACCCTGAATTTCACGCGGTTAATTTGCGGTTTGCGAGGCGTCTTCCAGAAAGATAACGCCGCCCTAAATTTTAAGCGTATCGATCACGGCTCTCAGGGCTGGCGACACGTTACGGTGCGGATAATAGAGATACAACCCGTCCATGCGCAGGCTATAGCGCTGCAACACCCGGATCAGCGTGCCGCGCTCCAGATCGTCAGCCACCAGCTCCACCGGGACATAGGCCAGCCCAAGCCCCAGCCGGGCGGCTTCGGCTTCCATGTAGCTGTCAGATAGCGCCCATTGCCCCTCTGGTCGATGGGTGATTTTTTTCCCGTCCTGCACCAGCTCCCACTGATAGTCATTACCGTCGGCAAACTGGTAGGCAATGCAGGGGTGCGCCACTAAATCCGCAGGTGTCTGGGGAAAACCGTAGCGTCTGAAGTGTTCCGGGGCAGCCACAGCGGCCATTTCCATATCAGGCGTGATACGCACTGCAATCATTCCCTGCCCCACTTCCGGCCCCAGTCTGACGCCCGCATCGAACCGCTCGGCGATAATGTCGACGAAGCGGCTTTCATTCATCAGTTCCAGCCTGATATCCGGGTAACGCTGTTTAAAAATGGCGAGCTTTGGCAGCAGACATTTGTCGATAGCATGCTGGCTTGCATTAATACGTACCGTGCCGGACGGCGTCTGACGATAGTGTGCCAGGGTCGCCAGGCCCGTATCGAGCGTATCGAACGCGGACTCGGCGGTCCGATAAAGCTGTTCCCCGGCGTGTGTTAGCGACAGCTTGCGCGTGGTGCGGACCAGAAGCTGAACGCCCAACCGCTCTTCCAGCTCGCGAACCGAGCGGCTGATCCCGGATTGCGCCAGCCCAAGCCGCTGCGCGGCCGCCGTGAAGCTCCCTTCCCGTACCACCTGCATGAACAGGTACAGCTCATTATAGTTTTCCCGCTTCGCCATCACGCCCCCGATTTATAACAATATGATATGAATCCTAGCAGCTTTCGGCCTCTAATCAGCACTAATTCTGCTAACTATAATGACCGCAACACAACAACCCAGGGTCCATTTTCATGAAAACATTCACCCAAAAACTGTCCGTTGCGATGCTGCTATGTGCATCATTAAGTGGAGTGACAACAATGTCTTATGCAGAAACGACTAACCCAAACGCACCTGTCTCAATGGTGAGCACATGGGATAAAACCTTCGCCGAAAGTACTAAAGTCGACCACCGCAAGGTGTCCTTCCAGAACCGGTACGGGATCACCCTGGTGGGCGATCTGTATCTTCCCAAAAACCGCGGTGACCGCAAGCTGGCGGCGATTGCGGTCAGTGGGCCGTTTGGCGCGGTCAAAGAGCAGTCCAGCGGACTGTATGCGCAGACCCTGGCGGAAAATGGGTTTGTGACCCTGGCGTTCGATCCGTCCTATACGGGCGAAAGCGGCGGCCAGCCGCGCAACGTTGCGTCTCCGGATATCAACACCGAAGACTTCAGCGCGGCGGTGGATTTCCTGGGGTTACAGAAAGAGGTTGATCGTAACCGCATCGGTATTCTCGGCATCTGCGGTTGGGGCGGTATGGCGCTGAATGCGGCATCCATGGACACCCGCGTGAAAGCGGTCGCCACCAGCGTGATGTATGACATGAGCCGGGCGATGGGTCACGGCGTGGGCGACGGGAAAGATCGCTACTCAACGTCTGACCGCCGTGCCGTTCTGCAATATCTCAACGCACAGCGCTGGAAAGATGCTGAGAACGGTACCTTCGCGCACGGCGGCCATGACATTTATGTCGATGAAAACGGCAAGGTGACGGCGGCTGAACGTATTCTGCCAGAGGCGCTGCCAGCAGACCCGAACCCGGTCCTGAAGGAGTTCTATGACTACTACCGCATGCCGCGCGGCTTCCACGCGCGCTCCGTCAACTCCACCGGCGCGTGGACCGCGACCACGCCATTGTCCTTTATGAATATGCCGCTGCTGAGCTACGCCGGGGAAATTACGATCCCGACGCTTATCGTCACCGGTGAAAAAGCGCACTCCCGCTACTTTGCAGAAGATGCGTTTAAAGCGGTCGGCAGCAAGCAGAAGGAACTGGTGATTGTTCCGGGCGCAAACCATGTCGATCTCTACGACAATGTTGCCGGGAAGATCCCGTTCGTCCAGTTTGAACAGTTCTTCAAAACCAGCCTGAAATAAACCTCTCCGCCGTCCGTTTTTCGCGGGCGGCGCTTCGTGAAAGATGACTATGTCCACTCTGAACCCTACCACCTCACAGAATGAGGAACGTGCGCACTGGGGCGGTATTTTTGCCATGACTCTGTGCGTATTCGTCCTGATTGCCTCGGAATTTATGCCCGTTAGCCTGCTTACGCCTCTTGCCAGAGATTTGGGCGTTACGGAGGGGCTCGCTGGCCAGGGGATCGCCATCTCCGGCGCGCTGGCGGTTCTGACCAGCCTTTTTCTTTCCCGGCTTGCCGGGAATATGAACCGCAAACACCTTCTGCTGGGCATGACGATCCTGATGGCGCTCTCGGGGATGATTATCGCTTTCGCCCCAAACTATCTGGTTTACATGACTGGCCGCGCGCTGATAGGTATCGCTATAGGCGGGTTCTGGTCCATGTCTGCCGCAACGGCCATCCGCCTTGTTCCGCAGCATCAGGTATCGCGTGCGCTGGCGATATTCAACGGGGGGAACGCGCTGGCGACGGTAGTCGCCGCCCCGCTCGGGAGCTATCTCGGCGCCACCGTTGGCTGGCGCGGCGCCTTCCTGTGCCTGGTTCCCGTGGCGATAGTGGCGTTCCTCTGGCAACGTTTTAGCCTGCCCGATATGAACGGCAATAAAAATACGGCGTCACGCGCATCCGTCTTTCGGCTATTCCGCCAACGGGTGGTTTCCATTGGTCTGCTGGCCTGCGGCCTGTTCTTTATGGGACAGTTTGCGCTGTTTACCTATGTGCGTCCGTTTCTCGAAACCGTCACGCAGGTCACCCCCTCCGGCTTATCGCTGATTTTACTCACCATCGGCATCGCGGGTTTTGTTGGCACACTGCTCGTTGCTCTGGCCCTGAACGCCGCGTTTTACCTGACGTTAATCGCCATTCCCCTGCTGATGGCCGTCATAGCAGGCGTGTTGATACTGACCGGTCACAGCGTGTGGATCGTTGCCCTGCTGTTAGGCTTCTGGGGCATGCTGGCAACGGCGGCGCCAACGGGATGGTGGACATGGATTGCGCGAACGCTGCCGCAAGATGCTGAAGCCGGTGGCGGATTAATGGTCGCCGTGATCCAACTCGCCATTGCGCTCGGCTCAACGGCGGGCGGTATGGTGTTCGATCATAGCGGCTGGCAGAGCACGTTTGCATTGAGCGGAATATTGCTCCTGGGCGCGGTTGTGTTGACGCTTCTGCTTTCGCGTCTTCACAAATCACTCGCCGGATGAATTGTTGACGCTTTCCTTCACCGCTGGTGTATTGTTTTTAAACGATTCATCACTCTGAAGAGAAGCGGCGACATGATTAACATCCTCGGCAAAACCACCTCCATCAACGTGCGTAAAGTGCTCTGGACCTGCGAAGAAGCAGGCCTCGCGTATCAACAGGAAGATTACGGCAGCGGTTTTACCTCAACGGAAACGGATGCCTTCCGCGCCCTGAACCCCAACGCCATGGTGCCGGTGCTGATGGATGACGATTTCGTGCTGTGGGAGTCCAACGCCATCTGCCGCTATCTGACGCGTAAGGCCGGACGTCACGATCTGCTGCCCGCAGAACCGCAGGCCTGCGCCAACGTTGAGCGCTGGATGGACTGGCAGGCAACCGAATTCAATAATGCCTGGCGCTATGTCTTCCCGGCGCTGGGGCGTAAAAACCCGGACTTCAACGACCCTGAGCGCATTGCGGCGGGAATAAAAGAGTGGAACCACTGCATCACCATTCTGGAAAACCAGCTGCAGCGCACCGGGGCCTTTGCAGCGGGCGAGACGTTTACTCTTGCGGACGTGGTGCTTGGGCTGTCGGTGAATCGCTGGAAGATGACGCCGTTTGATAAACCCGACGTGCCGGCGATTGAGGCCTGGTTTGAACGTCTTAACCAGCACCCGGCTTTTTTGCGTCACGGCAATAACGGCATGATGTGAAGTATTCACGCCCCCCATGTTGAGCAAGGATATTTTATTTAATTACTAAACCCTGAGACGTGTCAGAGGGAATAATAATTAAGCCATATCCTGGACAGCCCGTTGCACCGCTTTGCTAGCCTGACTATTCAGGCAACGCTCAACCCGGAGGTATTCTTGCTGATTAGACTCAAGAAAGAACGAACGCATAAGGAGGATCGCCGGCTTGCTCTCTGGCTGGCGACCTCGGCAGGTTTGCTGAATGCCATCGCCCTTGGGGCATTTGGTTTTTTCCCCTCACACATGACCGGCAACACCTCACAATTATCCAGCGAAGTCTCTTCCACCGACCTGAGCGATATTATTTTCTTCGGCTCGATTATTCTCTCCTTTGTCGCAGGCGCCATTATTGCGCGCACGATCGTGATATGGGGCATTATCCATAACGTCAGGCTGATTTTTTGCCAGATCCTGTTTGTCGAGGGGATATTGCTGACCGGCGTCTCATTCTATGAGATGTATTTTCATGCCCTCACCAGCAACCGCGAGATTATTCTTTTTCTGTGCGGCCTGATGGGCATTCACAATTCCACCTCCACGCAGCTTTCCGGCGGACGGGTGAGATCGACGCACATTACCGGCACGCTGACGGACGCGGGGATATCCCTGGCCTCCGTACTGGTGGCGATGCTGCGCAGGGATTACTCCAAAGATACGGCGGCGCAAAAAAGCCAGCTGAAAACCCACTTAACCACCCTGTTCTCGTTTATTACAGGCGGTATTGCGGGGCTGCTGCTGTTCAGGTGGATCGGGTTTAACGCCATGCTGGCGCTCGGGTTGATGCTTGCCGTGGTCGCTATCGTTTCAATTATCACCGTCTCGACGCGGGTTCGACGAGTTCGGGCTACCGTCTGAGTGTTGCAGCTGCCCCAGCAGGCGCTGCATGTTGTCGTCGCAGGAGATCCCGTCCGGACGGTTGGTGATACTCGCGACCAGCGTCAGCAATTCTCTGCGGTTTTCCTCAAGCTGCTTCTGCATCGCTTCTATTTCGGCAATACGCGTCTTCAGGGACTGGATCAGTCCCTCATGATCCCAGTGCTGTTGCGGCTGCGGCAGGAAGCGGCGTATTTGCTCGAGTGAGAACCCGGTACGTTGCGCGTTGTCGATGATGTTCAGCAGCGCTGCCGCCTCTTTAGAATACGAACGGTAGCCGTTCCCCTGCCTGGCGGGCCGCGGCAGTAAACCTTCCGCCTCATAGAACCGAATGCGCGACGGGGAAATACCCGTCATTTTCGCCAGTTCGCCAATTTTCATTTCATCTGCTCTTACGTCTTGACCTTAAAGTTAACTTTAAGCTTAAACTTTTTATACGGTCAACCGGATCGTCATCTCATCAGGGAGCTCATATGCAAACTATTCTGGGTGCCAGCGGGCAAATCGCCCGTGAACTGACCCGCGAATTAAAACGCGCCTATACCGACGATATCAGGCTGGTCAGCCGCCATCCGCAGAAAGTCCACGACAGCGATATCACGGTTGCGGCCAATCTTCTGGATGCGCAGCAGACGCAGGAGGCGGTTAACGGCAGCGATACGGTCTATTTTACCGCCGGTCTGCCGCCTGATTCCGCGCTGTGGGAGCGTCAGTTTCCAACCATGCTGGAAAATGCGCTGGAGGCCACGCGAAAGGCGGGCGCAAGATTCGTCTATTTTGACAATACCTACATGTACCCCCAGAGCGACGTGCCGCAAACTGAAGAGACGCGCTTTGCGCCCCAGGGACGGAAAGGCAACGTGCGTGCGCTGATGGCCAACCGGGTGCTTGCCGAAATGCAGCGGGGCGACATTCCCGTTCTCATCGGTCGGGCACCGGAGTTTTACGGGCCTGAGAGAACGCAGAGCTTCACGAACAAGCTCATTATCGACAGGCTGAAGCAGCACAAACGCCCGCGCGTTCCGGTACGTGACGATACGCTTCGCACCCTCATCTGGACGCCGGATGCCAGTCGCGCGCTTGCCCTGCTGGGCAATACGCCTGAGGCCTACGGGCAGACGTGGCATTTGCCCTGCTGCGACGAAAGGCTGACGTATCAACAGTTTGTCACTCTCGCCTGCGATATCTTCAGCCAGAAGGCGGACTACGCCGTGCTGGGCAAGCTGGCATTCGCCGCGACGGCGCTGTTTTCGCAGGGCGCGCGCGAAATGCGTGAGCTGTTACCCAGGTACGACGTTGATAACCTGTTTGATTCGACGAAGTTTAAGCGGCATTTTCCCGACTTCCCCGTCACCTCATACCGGCAGGGTCTTGAGAACATCTGGCAGGAATGGACATCAAAAGCGCACAAAACAGCGTAACTGCGCTGCCGCACCGTCACAGGTGCGGCCTTTATTCGTGACAACGTCACTTTCACTCCTCGTCTTTAGGACTATTCTGCCTGACCCTCAATCAGCCCTTACGCCATAAGGCTTAACCCCAGGTTGTCACTGTTTTCATAGGGTTACTGATTTTACCCCTTCGCTGGAACCCTTCCCAAACGCTTGCTATAGGTGAAATACCCCTGCCGAAACATGGCATAACAACAGGCAACCGGTGGTTGCTATAACGCATGCGCACAGGGAGACACACCGCAATGCACCCATTACTCAAACGTTCGCTGCTGTTTGTCGGCGCCATTATCGTGGTCCTCGCCCTCCTCGTCTGGGGTATCGGGCTGGAGACGATAAAGGCGCGCCAGGTTGACCTGGTCTATCTCGGGCAACAGCACATGATTCTGGTTTTCTCATCCCTGTTTTTTGCCCTGCTGGTGGGGATTCCGGCCGGTATTCTGCTGAGCCGCCCGGCCGCGCGGGGTATCGCCGAATATGTGATGCAAATCTTCAACGTCGGCAACACTCTGCCGCCGCTGGCCGTTCTGGCGCTGGCGATGGTGGTAATTGGTATTGGCGATACGCCCGCCATCATCGCCCTGTTCCTCGCCTCGCTGCTGCCGATAGTGCGTAACACCTACGCCGGGCTGTGCTCGGTCCCGCCGCCGTTGCTGGAAGCGGCAAACGGCATCGGGATGACTAAATGGCAGCGTCTGCGTCAGGTTGAGTTGCCAGCCGCCTGGCCGGTCATGCTCTCGGGGATCCGCATCGCCACCGCCATTAACGTCGGTACCGCGCCGCTGGCGTTCCTGATTGGTGCCAGCAGCTACGGCGAGCTGATTTTCCCCGGTATTTATCTGAACGATTTCCCGACCCTGATCCTCGGCGCGGCGGCCACCGCCCTGTTCGCCCTGATCCTCGATACCCTGCTGGCGGCGCTGGGTCGCGTGATGAGTCCTCATCTCGCTCGATAACAATAACAAGGAGCTTTTATGAGACTGTTTTCCGCCCTGACGGCGCTGTGTGCCGCGGCGCTGTTCACCAGCCAGGCGATGGCGGCCCCGCTGATTCTGGCAACCAAGAGCTTTACCGAGCAGCATATTCTCTCGGCAATGACCGTGCAGTACCTGCAAAAGAAAGGTTTTCAGGTCCAGCCGAAAACCAACATTGCCACGGTGATCTCCCGCAACGCGATGATCAACAAGCAGATTGACATGACCTGGGAGTACACCGGCACGTCCTTGATCATCTTTAACCATATCAACACGCGCATGTCGCCGCAGGAGTCCTGGGAGACGGTGAAACGCCTGGACGCGAAGCACGGTCTGGTCTGGCTCAAACCCGCCGACATGAACAACACCTACGCTTTCGCCATGCAGCGCAAGCGCGCCGAGGCGGAACATATCAATACCATGTCGGAGATGGTGGCGAAGATTGAGCAAATCCGTAAAACCAACCCGGACAAGAACTGGCTGCTGGGCTTAGACCTGGAGTTTGCCGGGCGCAGCGACGGCATGAAGCCGCTTCAGGCGGCCTATAAGATGGATCTGGACCGCCCGCAAATCCGTCAGATGGACCCCGGTCTGGTCTATAACGCGGTGCGCGACGGCTTCGTTGATGCCGGTCTGATTTACACCACCGACGGGCGCGTGAAGGGCTTCGACCTCAAGGTGCTGGAAGATGATAAAGGCTTCTTCCCGAGCTATGCGGTGACGCCGGTGGTGCGTAAGGACACACTGGAAGCTAACCCCGGTCTGGAAGAGGCGCTCAACACCCTTTCTGCCCAGCTCAACAACGACGTTATCACCGAACTGAACAAAAAGGTGGATATCGACCATCAGTCACCGCAGCAGGTCGCCCGTGATTTCCTGCGTAGCAAACAGCTGCTGTAGGAGGCGCTATGGAGACGATTCACTACATTCTGGACAACTGGGATTACCTCTTAACCCTGACGCTGCAGCATCTGTGGTTGGTGGCACTGGCCGTAGGTTTAGCCATCCTCATCGGCGTACCGCTGGGCATTCTGATTGTCCGCCACAAGTGGCTGGCAACGCCAGTGCTGGGGATGGCCACCATCGTGCTGACCATTCCGTCTATCGCCCTGTTTGGCCTGATGATCCCGCTGTTTTCGCTGATCGGTCAGGGTATCGGTGCCCTGCCCGCGATCACGGCGGTGTTTCTCTACTCACTGCTGCCGATTGTGCGTAACACCCACACCGCGCTCGACAGCCTGCCGCCGGGACTGCGTGAAGCCGGACGCGGCATCGGCATGACCTTCTGGCAGCGTCTGCGCTGGGTCGAAATCCCGATGGCGCTGCCGGTGATTTTCGGTGGGATCCGCACCGCCGTGGTGATGAATATCGGCGTGATGGCGATTGCCGCCGTGATCGGCGCGGGCGGTCTGGGCCTGCTGCTGCTCAACGGCATCGGCGGAAGCGATATTCGCATGTTGATTGCGGGCGCGCTGATGATTTGTCTTTTAGCGATTGTGCTCGACTGGCTGCTGCACCGTCTGCAGGTGGTTCTGACTCCAAAGGGGATTCGATAATGATAAAACTGGAAAACCTCACCAAACAATTTTCACAGAAGCACGGCCAGACCTTCAAGGCCGTCGACAACGTCAACCTGAACGTGCCCGAAGGGGAAATGTGCGTCCTGCTCGGCCCGTCCGGCTGCGGGAAGACCACTACCCTCAAGATGATTAACCGCCTGATTGCCCCAAGCAGCGGGACGATCCTGATCAACGGAGAAGACACCAGCGGGATGGACACCGTGACCCTGCGCCGCAACATTGGCTACGTGATCCAGCAGATTGGCCTGTTCCCGAACATGACCATCGAAGAGAACATTACCGTCGTGCCGCGCATGCTGGGCTGGGATAAAGCGCGCTGCAAAACCCGCGCTGAAGAGCTGATGGATATGGTGGCGATGGATCCGCATAAATTCCTGAGTCGCTACCCGCGCGAGATGTCCGGCGGCCAGCAGCAGCGTATTGGCGTGATCCGCGCCCTGGCGGCGGATCCTCCGGTACTACTGATGGATGAACCCTTTGGCGCGGTGGACCCGATCAACCGCGAGGTGATCCAGAACCAGTTTCTGGAGATGCAGCGCAAGCTGAAAAAAACCGTCATGCTGGTGAGCCACGATATCGACGAAGCCCTGAAACTTGGCGACCGTATTGCGGTATTCCGTCAGGGGAAAATCGTGCAGTGCGCCAGCCCGGATGAACTGCTGGCGAAACCGGCGAATGAGTTTGTCGGCTCGTTTGTCGGTCAGGACCGCACCCTGAAGCGTCTGCTGCTGGTATCGGCGGGCGACGTGACCGACCAGCAGCCGACCATTACGGTGCGGGGCTATACTCCACTTCCCGACGCCTTTGCGACCATGGATGATAATGACATTCGTGCCGTTACGGTGGTCGACGAGCACGGCAAACCGCTGGGCTTTGTGAAGCGTCGCGAAGCGCGTCACGCCAGCGGCACCTGCGCCGACATCCTGCATCCGTTCCGCATGACCGGCAAAGCGGAAGACAACCTGCGCGTGGTGCTTTCACGTCTGTATGAGAGTAATACCAGCTGGATGCCGATCGTGGATGAGGACGGGCGCTACAACGGTGAGATTTCTCAGGACTATATTGCCGAGTACCTGAGCTCAGGGCGTACGCGTCGGGCGCTGAATATTCATAGCGACAGCTAACCTTTCTGGCCGGGCATCGCCCGGCTTTTTCGCACGCATACCTTTTGCTAACCCCACGATTTACCGCCACAATATTGTATCGTCCCCGTTTAATCGCGACTCATGCAACGTCTTCATACGTACCCCGACATCCGCGCGATGTTTCGTCGTCTCCTGATTGCCACCGTTACCGGCATGCTGGCCGCGCTGGCCGTTGCGATATTCCGCCACAGCATGTACCTGCTGGAGTGGCTGCTTCTCAGTAACGACAGCGGCAGCCTGGTGAATGCCGCCGCGTCGCTCTCGCCCTGGCGGCGCGCGCTGACGCCAGCGCTGGGTGGGCTGGCTGCCGGGCTGCTGCTCTGGGGATGGCAGCGTCTGACCGCGCAGCGGCCTCACGCACCCACCGATTATATGGAAGCGCTGGAGACCGGTGACGGCCAGTTTGACTACGGCGCCAGCCTTGTGAAATCTCTTGCATCGCTGCTGGTCGTGGCCAGCGGAAGCGCCATCGGCGTGAAGGGGCGATGATCCTGCTTGCCGCCCTCGCTGCCTCCTTTTTCGCCCGGCGCTTTACACCCAAATCCGAATGGAAATTATGGATAGCCTGCGGTGCCGCCGCCGGGATGGCCAGCGCCTACCATGCTCCCTTAGCCGGAAGCCTGTTCATCGCTGAGATTCTGTTTGGCACGCTGATGCTGGCCTCGCTCGGCCCCGTAGTGATCGCGGCGGTGGTGGCGCTTCTCACGACGCAGCTCCTGGCACCGGGCGCCGGTACGCTCTACGCGGTCCATCTGAGCGGCATCCTCACCGCGGCCGATTATGCCCTGCTGGTCGCAATGGGGCTGGTGGCGGGTCTCTGCGGACCGCTGCTGATGTGGCTGATGACGTTCAGCCACGGGCTTTTCCTGCGCCTGAAACTTTCGCCGCCGTGGCAATTAGCGCTGGGGGGTGCGATCGTCGGGCTGCTGTCTCTCCTGACGCCGAAGGTGTGGGGGAATGGCTACAGCGTGGTTCAGGCTTTTCTGCTCACCCCGCCGCTGCTGTCGGTGATTGCCGGGGTGTTCATCTGTAAACTGCTGGCGGTACTGGCGAGCAGCGGATCGGGTGCGCCGGGAGGGGTGTTTACGCCCACGCTGTTTGTCGGTATGGCAACAGGAATGCTGTTCGCGCAGCTGTTCGCACTGTGGCTGCCGGGTTCTGAAACGGCGATTTTGCTGGGTCTGGCAGGGATGGCAACGCTACTCGCCGCGACCACGCATGCGCCCATTATGTCGGCGCTGATGGTCTGTGAAATGACCGGGCAGTATTTTTTACTGCCCGGCTTGCTGGTCGCCTGCGTGGTGGCTTCCGTGCTGTCGCGAACGTTACGCCACGACTCGGTCTACGGTCAACACGCCACCGAGGGCAGAGAGATCGATGTACTGCGCTAGCTCGCGCTGCTCGGCGCGAGGCAGATAAGGCAGTTCACCCACCATCGGTCCAGGCAGTTTGGTACTCAGCACGTCGATGATCTCGGCGTAGTGCGCCAGGCCCGGGTTGATACGGTTAGCGACCCAGCCAACCAGCGGCAGGCCGTCATTGGCAATGGCCTGCGCCGTCAGCAGCGCATGGTTGATGCACCCTTCCTGGATACCCACCACCATCACCACTGGAAGCTGCTCCTGCACGACCCATTCAGACAGCGGGCGCAAATCATTCATCAGACTGCGCCAGCCGCCCGTCCCTTCAACCACCACGTGGTCAACCTTCTCGCTCAGGTTCGCCAGGCCGTCGGACAACAGGGGATAATTAATCAGGCCGCTGTGCGCTACGCTGCTCTCCTCTTCGCTTAACGCAATGGGATTGACCGCGTGATAAGGCAGTTCCAGTGACGAGACGCTTTGCAGCACCAGGGCGTCTTTATTACGCAATCCCTCTGGCGTCTCTTTACTGCCTTTTGCGACCGGTTTGTACCCTGCCACGCGTTTACCGCTTGCTGCCAGCGCCTGCAGCAATGCGCGGGATACGACGGTCTTGCCGACAGAGGTATCTGTACCAGTAACAAAGAAACGCTTAAGCATGACTCACTCCACCTCTTGGGTATGCTTCGAAAATATAAACCAGGTAAATAATTCAGTGGAGGAAGTCTACGGGATGCGTGCGCTACCCGGCTTGAGATAGCGCAATTTTTCTTACATCTGCGGAAAAGAGTTAACCCTGTAACAGGCGGATCAACAGCGAGCCGTTATACATGGCATCTTTGACCAGCGCCGCGCCTGCCATCGTACCCTGGTTGGAAAACTGGGTGCTTTCTACCGCAATATTTTTGCTGTAGGCGGGAAGCGACTGCTGATGGATACAGGCCGAGATCGCCGGGAAAAGGACCTCCGCCGCCTGGCTCAGCGGTGAGCCGATAAGGATTTTTTGCGGGTTGAAGAGGTTGACCATAATGGCCAGAATGCGGCCAACATTATTACCCACGCCGGTAATAATGTCCTTCGCCAGCAGATCGCCCTGGCGCGCGGCGTCGCAGAGGGAATCCACCGTTAAGGGTTGTCCGTGCAGCGAGGAGCTCATGGACTGGCTGAGCCTGACCTGCGCCAGTTCCAGCACGCTTTCCACGCTGGCAATGGTCTCCAGACAGCCGTGGTTCCCGCAGTAGCAGCGCTTACCGTACGGGTCGACCTGGGTGTGGCCAATTTCCACCAGGCTACTGCTGCCAGCGTGGAGAAGACGTCCGTCGGTAATTACGCCCGCCCCGACGTTATGGTCGATGACGACCTGAATCACATCCCGCGCACCGCGCGACGCGCCAAACAGCGCCTCAGCCATCGTCCAGGCGCTGATGTCATGCTGAATATAGACCGGCACGCCGGTATGGTTTTTCAGCACCTCGCCCAGCGGCATCTCTTTGACATCGTCGTAAAACGGCATGCGGTGAACAATACCGTTTTCGGTATCAATAATCCCCGGCATGGTAATGGCAATCGCCGTTAAGCGTTCAAGCCGCTGCTGATGGCGAATAAAGAAGTGATCGATGTGCGAGACAATCACGTCGAGGAGCGGTTCCTCCGCGTTGAGCGGCAGTTCAAGGCGGTCTTCCACCACCAGCTTGCTGCTCAGATCGCGCAGCGCAAGGAAGATCTCCCCCCGGCTGATGCGCAGTGACAGGTAGTGCCATGCTTCCGTTTCAACCACCAGCCCGACTGCCGGACGGCCACGACTGCCCGGCTCCTGAATTTCCGTCTCCTGAACCAGGTGCGCTTCCAGCATCTCGCGGACAATCTTGGTGATACTGGCAGGTGCCAGTTGTGCCAGGCGCGAAAGATCAATACGCGAAACCGGACCAAGCTGATCAATCAGGCGATACACCGCGCCAGCGTTGGTCTGCTTAATCTGATCAATATGCCCTGGCTGACTATCAGCAACCACCTCGTACTCCCTTATTTTCGAGCTTCGAAATAAACTGTTTGCTATGGTGAAGCACTTCCATGTCCGTCGTCAAATATTTACTTAGCCATGTGATTTACCGCACATTTTTTCCCCCTTTTCCCTGGAAATGCCGCCCGGCAGAGGCGCTAATTAACTGCTGTTTGAAGCGCTGTGCGGCATGGCTCTGCTCGCGATGTTTTGACCAGACCAGCCACATCTCGGAAACGGCATCCTCTTCGGCGATGGTCACCCAGCGCATTTCGCGCAATTGTACCCGTTTAAAGGAGGCCGGAAGAATAGACACGCCCAGCCCGGCCGCGACCAGGCCTATAATGGTCATCGCTTCCCCTGCCTCCTGAGTGATGACCGGGGCAAGATCGTAGCGGCGCATCAGTCCCAGGATATCGTCATACAGACCCGTCCCGACCTGTGGGTCAAAAAAGACAAACGGCTCTTTTGCCAGCTCTGCCAGCGAGACCGCCGGACGCGACGCCAGCGGGTGATCGTGTGGGATCATAGCCATCAGCGGTTCGCGCAGGATCACCTCCCACGCCAGCGTGTCCGGCAGTTGGGTGTTACGCATCAGCCCCAAATCCAGCGAACCTTCATTTAGCGGCGCAATCTGCTCGCGGGTGTTGATTTCGCGCGTCTGAATATGAACATCCGGAAAGTGACGACGGAATGACGACAGGGTCTCCGAGACGGCGCTGATAAACGGCGCGGACGAGGTAAACCCGATTCGCAGCTCTCCGGCTTCCCCGAGATAGAGCCGTTCTGCCCGGGCGGCGGCGTCATCGACCATGCTCAGAATTTGTCGGCTGTCGATCAGGAACTGCTTACCCGCCGCCGTCAGGCTCACGCTGCGGTTGGTGCGGGCCAGAAGGCGCGCCCCGACCTGCTGTTCCAGGATCTGAATCTGCTGGCTTAACGGTGGCTGAGAGATATTCAGCCGTGCCGCCGCGCGGCCAAAATGCAGCTCTTCGGCGACGGCGACAAAGTAGCGAAGATGACGCAGCTCGATATTCATATTTTTAAAGTATCATTTGAGATTATTAATATATTAGACAGAATATTTACATTTTCCTACCCTGAAGATGTGGTCATACCCGTCACCAGAAATCACGGGGATGTTTAAGCAAGGAAACTGTGTGAGTCGTACAACTACTATTGATATCGATCCGGCCAGAGATATCAATGATTTACCTGCAGCATCGCAGCCGGTCCAGTTCATTAAACGTGGTACCCCCCAATTTATGCGCGTCACGCTGGCGCTCTTTTCCGCCGGTCTGGCGACCTTCGCCCTGCTCTATTGTGTTCAGCCGATCCTGCCCGTTCTCTCTCATGAGTTTGGCGTATCGCCTGCCAGCAGTAGCGTTTCACTCTCTATTTCTACCGGCATGCTGGCGATTGGCCTGCTCTTTACCGGGCCGCTGTCCGACGCCATTGGCCGTAAACCGGTGATGGTGACTGCGCTGATGCTGGCGTCGGTCTGTACGTTACTCTCGACCATGATGACCAGCTGGCACGGTATTCTGGTGATGCGCGCGCTGATTGGGCTATCGCTCAGCGGCGTGGCGGCGGTCGGGATGACCTATCTCAGCGAGGAGATCCACCCGAGCTTTGTTGCCTTCTCTATGGGGCTTTACATCAGCGGGAACTCGATTGGCGGAATGAGCGGACGCCTGCTGAGCGGGGTCTTTACGGACTTCTTTAACTGGCGTATTGCGCTGGCGGTAATCGGGTGTTTTGCGCTGGCATCAGCCCTGATGTTCTGGAAAATTCTGCCGGAATCGCGCCATTTCCGCCCGACCTCTTTGCGCCCCAAAACGCTGTTTATCAACTTCCGTCTGCACTGGCGTGACAAAGGGCTGCCGCGCCTGTTTCTGGCAGGCTTCCTGCTGATGGGCTCCTTCGTCACGCTGTTTAACTATATTGGTTACCGCCTGATGCTCTCGCCGTGGCATCTGAGCCAGGCGATTGTCGGTTTACTCTCGGTTGCCTATTTGACCGGAACGTGGAGTTCACCGAAGGCCGGGGCGATGACCGCTCGCTATGGACGCGGCCCGGTGATGCTGTTCTTCACGGCGGTGATGCTGGTTGGCCTGCTGCTAACGCTCTTCTCCTCCCTGTGGCTGATTTTTGCCGGCATGCTGCTCTTCTCCGCAGGGTTCTTCGCCGCACATTCGGTCGCCAGCAGCTGGATTGGTCCGCGCGCGCGTCGCGCCAAAGGTCAGGCATCGTCGCTGTATCTGTTTAGCTATTACCTGGGTTCCAGCATTGCCGGGACCCTCGGCGGCGTGTTCTGGCATAACTACGGCTGGAACGGTGTGGGCGGGTTTATCGCGCTGATGCTGTGCGCGGCGCTGCTGGTGGGGGGAAGCCTGCATCAGCGTTTGAAATAAACGTATTTTTTCATTATTTTTCCATGTTAATGATTTCACGACCAGGGAAAACAGGGATGAAAAAATTTTACCTTTTGAAAATCACATTGAATGGCATAACGCCTTCTATCTAGAGGACATTTTCCGTGCCAGCCGATATTTCGCTGGATCGCTTGCACGATGTTATTCAAATTGTTATGGGCTGGGATGACAGCCATCTTCACCAGTTTAATTTCAAAAAACGCGTCTTTACCGAATTCCCTTCCTCTGCGGAAGATGAAGGCGAAAGCGAAGTTCGTCTGAACGAATTACTAAAAAAAAGAAAGAATTCGCTTACCTATACTTATGACTTTGGTGATGACTGGGAGCATACGCTATTCCTTGAAGACAGCGACTTTAAGCCAGAGGATCCGGACATGCTTTTCGAATGCTTTGCAGGCGAAAATGCATGTCCACCAGAAGATTGTGGCGGCAGTTATCAATATCAACGCATGATTGACGCAATGAACAATCCTAAAAAAAATCAGCAAGACTTTGAGGAGTTCTCCGAGGCTCTTGAGATTGCGGATGACGTTACCCTGAAAGATTTTAAGGAGTACATCCGTTTCTTCGAACCGGATGCGGTGACGAGCGCGTTGATGTTATATGCGCGCTGGTCGCGCGACAGGCCGTTAGCCCTTTTTAACGACGAGTCATTTTATTAAAACATGTCACTGTTGATATAGAGGTTTAAAACTGCTGACAAAGTGCATTTTGTGAGTTTCGCCCGGCGGCGCTACGCTTGCACGGGCCTACAATGACTTGTGCAATTTATTGATATTATTGCACAATGTAGGCCGGGTAAGCGCAGCGCCACCCGGCAAGAAAATCGGTTATATTATCAATGGTACATCTCCAGACTCCATCCCACCGAATGAGAACAATAACGATGACGAAAAACGTGTCTTATCAACAACTCACCCGCACCTTCCAGCGCCTCTCCCGCTTCTCTCACCTCTCCTCTATCGCCAGCTGGGACATGTTCACCATGATGCCGCCAGGCGGCAGCGCCGCGCGCGGTGAAGCACTCGCGGAGATGAGCGTCCTGCAACACCAGATTCTGACTGATAAAAAAGTCGGCGACCTGTTAACGGCGGCGGACGGTGAAGATCTGAATGACGTCGAACTGGCCAACCTGCGCGAAATGACGCGCCACTACCAGCAGGCCACCCTGCTGCCGGAATCGCTGGTGGAAGCTAAATCCCTTGCGGGCAGCAAGTGCGAGCACGCCTGGCGTACTCAGCGCCCCGCTAACGACTGGCAGGGCTTTTCCGCCAACCTGAAAGAGGTGGTCAAACTCAGCCGCGAAGAGGCTCGTCTGCGGGCTGAAGCCAAAGGCTGTACGCCGTACGACGCGCTGCTGGATATTTTTGAACCCGACATGACCAGCGCGCGTCTGGACGTTCTGTTCGGCGACATGAAGTCCTGGCTACCGGACCTGCTGGCAAACGTGGTGGAGAAACAGGCTCAACGGTCGTTTATTCCTCCGCAGGGTCCCTTCCCGACGGCAACACAGCGTGAGCTGGGCCTGGAAGCCATGAAGATACTTGGCTTCGATTTTAACGGCGGCCGCCTGGACGTGAGTGCGCACCCGTTCTGCGGCGGCGTTCCGGAAGACGTGCGTATCACCACGCGCTATGACGAGGATGAACTGCTCAGCGCGCTGTTTGGCGTGATCCACGAAACCGGACACGCCCGCTACGAACAAAACCTGCCGCGCGCATGGGCAGGACAGCCCATTGCCCTGGCGCGCTCAACCGCGATCCATGAATCACAGAGCCTGTTCTTTGAAATGCAGCTGGGACGCAGTGAAGCCTTCCTCAAACATCTCCTCCCTGCGGTACACGCCCGCTTTGGCAGCCAGGCGGCATTCAGCGAAGAGAACTTTATTGCCTGGAACCAGCGCGTGAAACCTGGCTATATCCGCGTCGATGCGGACGAAGTGAGCTACCCGGCACACGTGGTGCTGCGCTATGAGATTGAGCGCGCGCTGATCAACGGCGAGATCGAGGTGGACGATATTCCCGCCCTGTGGGATGAGAAAATGCAGGCCTGGCTCGGGTTATCCACCAAAGATAACTATCGCAACGGCTGTATGCAGGATATCCACTGGACCGACGGCGGTTTTGGTTACTTCCCGTCTTATACGCTTGGCGCTATGTATGCCGCGCAGCTGTTCCATGCCGCCCACACCGCACTGCCGGGTCTGCAGGCCTCCATCGCTGAGGGCGATTTTTCCGCACTCTTTGAGTGGCTGCGTCAGAACATCTGGCAGCACGGTAGCCGCTTTAGCACGTCGCAATTAATCACCCAGGCGACGGGTGAAGATCTGAATATCCGTTACTTCCGCGAACATCTGACCTCCCGCTATTTGTAACCTGCATCGCCGGGGGGAACCCCGGCGATGTACATATGGTTACACGCCGATACCAATCACTCACGGAAACCTCGAATTTACAGGGATATAGTTATTTCAACGGCCCCGCAGTGGGGTTAAATGAAAAACCAAATTCGAGGGTATGAGAATGAATAAAGTATTAGCTCTGGTTGTTGCCGCTGCTATGGGTCTGTCTTCTGCTGCATTTGCTGCTGACACTACCGCAACTGCTGCACCGGCTGCCGCGCCTGCTGCAACCACCACCGCTGCGCCAGCAAAAGCGGTTCACCATAAGAAACACCACAAAGCTGCAGCGAAAAAAGAAGCTGCTGCACCAGCAACCGCAGCACCAACCGAGCAGAAAGCTCAGGCGGCTAAAAAGCACCACCACAAAAAAGCCGCTAAACCGGCTGTAGAGCAGAAAGCGCAGGCTGCTAAAAAGCACCACCACAAGAAAGCCGCTAAACCGGCTGTAGAACAGAAAGCTCAGGCTGCTAAAAAGCATCACAAAAAAGCAGTAAAACACGAAGCTGCTAAACCAGCTGCACAGCCAGCTGCGTAAGAGTACAAGCTTAACCGTGCCCTTCGGGGCACGTTGGTAAACCGGCGCTGAACCGGAACAGGTTCCGCGCCGTTTTTTTTTATCCGGAGGGCGTATGCTGCGACGCTATCGGTTTGAGCTGATTCTGATCCTGCTTATTTTATGCGCGCTCATCGCAAGCCATTTTTATCTTTCCTGATTGTAGCACGCTGATTTTACTCCCACTTTAGCGCTGTCCCGTCTATAGTATTTTCATAGGGTTCACTTTTAATAATCATAATTACCCCCACCAGAGTGTGATATGCGTAAATCTGTTGTGTTGTTACTGGGAACGTTTGGTCTTTTTTCTGGATTCTCACATGCGGATGATGGCGGTGATGACACCATTAGCGCGAAAGAGCTAAAGACGCTTTTTTTCGGTCATGACGATCGTACGCGCGTCGCCGATCCCACCCAGGCGCCCTGGGATGCTATAGGTCAACTGGAAACCGCCAGCGGTAACTTATGTACAGCGACGTTGATCACCCCGCAGCTTGCCCTGACGGCAGGCCACTGTCTGTTAACGCCGCCAAACGGCAAGCCGGATAAAGCGGTTGCCTTGCGGTTTGTGTCGCAAAAAGGGACCTGGCGCTATGAAATCCACGGCATTGAAGGCCGGGTTGATCCCTCTCTCGGCAAACGCCTGAAACCGGATGGTGACGGCTGGATAGTGCCACCCGCAGCCGCCTCATGGGATTTTGGCCTGATCATTTTACGCTACCCGCCTTCAGGCATTACGCCGCTGCCGTTATTTGACGGCGACAAAGCCGCACTCACCGCCGCATTGAAAGACGCCGACCGAAAGGTGACGCAGTCAGGCTATCCTGTCGATCATCTGGATACGCTTTATACGCATACCGACTGTATTGTGACGGGTTGGGCACAAACCAGCGTGCTTTCGCATCAGTGCGATACGTTGCCAGGCGACAGTGGTTCACCGCTGATGCTGAAAACCGACAAGGGCTGGCAGTTGATTGGTGTCCAGAGTTCTGCGCCGGCGGCAAAAGACCGGTGGCGCGCCGATAACCGGGCCTTGTCCGTTACCGGTTTCCGCGACCAGCTGGAAGCGCTGGCGCAGCAGTAAATCAGCAGCGTCTGACCTTACGTAACGCTCTGATTGATTCAATCGGCATCGGCTGGCTGAACCAAAAACCCTGCAGTTGATCGCAGCCAGCCAGCCGCAGCAGTTTCATTTGCTTCTCGGTTTCCACCCCTTCTGCCACCACCGCCATGCCCAACGCATTGGCGATCCGTACCGTGCCGCTCACCAGCGCAACCGCCTGTTCATCGTGGTCCACCAGCCCGGCCAGGGACTTATCGATCTTGATGGTGTCGAAGTTAAAACGCCGCAAATAGCCAATGCTGGAATAGCCGGTACCAAAATCATCCAGCGCCACCGCGGTGCCCAGCGCTTTAAGATTGGCTATCGCCATGCGGGCACGCTCCGGGTTTTCCAGCACATAGGACTCTGTCACCTCAAGCTGCAGTCGGTGGGCCGGGAAACGGGTGCTCTCCAGCACGCTGGCCACTTTTTCTTCGAAGGCAGGATCGCGAAATTGCGCGGGAGAGATATTAACGGAGAGCTTTAATTCACCGTACGGCTGCAGATCCTCACAGGCCCGCTGCAACACAAACTGACCCAGTTGGTATATCAGACCGCTGGTCTCCGCAATGGCGATAAAGGTATCCGGGCCAAGCGGCCCCTCCGGGCGACGTGGCCAGCGGACCAGCGCTTCGACGCTGCTCATTGTCTGGCTGCGGGCGTCAATAATCGGCTGATACCAGACCTCAAACTCATCGCGCTCCAGACCGCTGCGGATCTGATTTTCAATCGCCAGCTTGCGTTCCCGGACGCTGTTTAGCTCCGCGTCGTAGTGGGTGATACGCCCTTTCCCGCTCATTTTAGCGTGATACATGGCAATATCGGCGCGGCGAAACAGTTCGGAGCTGTTGCATTCAGTCAGGGTTCCGCTGGCAATACCGATGCTGGCACCGATATAGATTGTACGTTCCCCCAACTGAACCGGGGTGGTGAGAAAATCCAGCACGGAAACGGCAAAGGCGGTAGCCTGCGCCTCTGCATCATCACCGCCGATGGTCATGGCAAACTCATCCCCGCCCATACGCGCCAGCATCCCGCCCGGCGGCACGCGTTCATTCAGCGTTTTCGCTATCGCCACGATGAGATCGTCACCCACGCTGTGGCCGTAGATATCATTCACATCCTTAAAGCCATCAAGATCGATAAACACCACGCTTTTGACATCGACATCACCGCGTAAACGCACCCGATCCAGCGCCTCAATGAGCGCACGCCGGTTGGGCAGATGGCTTAGCCAGTCCGTTCTTGCGACCAGACGCGCCTGACTTTCGCCGCGCGCGAGTTTGTACAGCCCCACGCTGCTCACCAGAATGAAAAGCAGGATCAGCGCCGACGCCAGCACTACAATCTGCCTGATATCGGAAGATGCCGCCCGGGCGGCCTGTGCGCCCGGAAGCCGCGCCTGCCAGTTCAGGTATCCGACCAACTCCCCCGACGCGCTGCGCAGCGGCATACTGCGATCGTTGATTTTGCCTGGGGTAAAGTGGAGGTTATCGATCTGAAAGGTCCCGCCCAGGTCGGATAAGATTCTGGCGTTCAGATGGCGGGTAATCACCAGATAGCGACGCGTTCCGTCGTGGATCTGTAACCTGCCGACCATCGGGCGAATCAGCCCAATGCCGACAAAGGCCACGCCGTTGCGCGTCTGGCTGATCCCTGCATAGATATTTTTTTCACCCGCGAGCGCTCGCCCGTGCTGGTCGATAAGCGCTTTGAGGCCTTTACCAAAGAAGTCGAGGTTTTTTTCGGTGAAGGGTCGGCTTTGAAACGATCCCCAGATGACGTTGAAATGTTCATCCAGCACGAAGGTCCCGTCATAGAGGTTATTGATTTTAAAGCCAGCACCCCAGGTGTTGTACAACCAGTTGGTATCGAGGGTGGGACGGTAGGACTCCCGCACCGCATCGTCCCAGACGGCGTTATCAAGCACCAGAGAGGAGACGCGGTTAACCGAGGTCTGAATGGCCCCCTGCACGGAAAGCGCCGTGCGGTGTTCCTCAATTTCATTGGTTTTGGTGCTGATAAGATGCAGGGAAAGATAGAGCAGTGCGACGATGGAGATGATTAAGCCGATCCCCGCCATGAAGACCATGGCAAACAACGTTCTCGCATTGGGAATATTGCGCCAGCTTAATGTGCGATACATCAGCCATCCTCTTCATGTTTTGCTTTTCTAAGCGTAATACAGGCAGCGAATTTCGCTGCCTGTAAATCATGGTTTGAGGTCTGTCAGGCGAGTTTTATCATGATCATGCCGGCAAGCAGCAAGATGAGCCCTATCCAGCCCTTGTTATTTAAGCGCTGACCGAAGAGCACCCAGCCTGCCGCCAGCGTGGCGGCGATACCAAAACCGCCCCACAGCGCATAGGCCACCGAAAGATCGATCCCTTTTACCGCCTGGGACAGGGCGCTGAACGCCCCCAGAACCGCGGCAATCGACATCAGGCCGTAGAGTTTACGACGGAAACCATCTGAGAATTTCAGCAGAACGTTTGCCAGGATTTCCAGCACGATGGCGAGCCCCAGCCAGGCCGCATGAACCCATTCAAACTGTTGCATGGTTCTGCTCCTTGGGCTGTTTGCCAGGCTTTCGGGTACCAGATTTAATCAGCACAATACCCGCGACCAGCGTCATTAATCCGGCGATCTTCATTGTTGTTAATGTTTCGTCAAATATCAGCACGCTGAACAGCGTAATCAACAAAATACCGATCCCTTCCCAGAGTGCATACGCGACGCCCAGCGCAATTTTTTTCACCGCAAACGAGAGGAAAATATAAGAAAGTGAAATCATCACCAGCATCAAAATAAAACCGGTGTTGCCATCGCTGACGCTTGCCCACTTCATAGACAGCGTGCCGGTAATTTCAGCGATAATTGCCAGCGCTAATAGGATCCAGTAAAACATGTTTTTCTCCTGCGTGAGAATATAATCCATCGTGGCCCGCTGCGTGCAGCAAACCAAAAAATACGAATTGAAATCAGACAGCTAAGCGCGTTGCGCCAGCTCAGGCAGAAGAAATGACTATAGTGCGGTGCGCCAGTGTTGCTCACCAGAAAGCAGGCAAAAGGAGGTGGAGTATACAGCGGTATTGTTTGAAGAGTACGTCCTGAACATATTGTCCATAAAATTACAATTATCCGCGTTGTTGCTTCTCGTCTTTGCGGATGAAAATTGTCCTCGGTAGTTAAACACACCAGATTTGTACCATAGGCCAGGATTTTACTCAAAGTCTTTGCAATTCTTTACCCATCCCGTTTGATTTTGGTTAGTTTATTGCAACGCCTTTCACCTTTATTATAAATATAAAGAAAATTCCGGAGTCACCATGGCTAAACCCATTATTACCCTGAACGGGTTAAAAATTGTCATCATGCTGGGCATGCTGGTGATCATACTGACGGGCGTTCGTTTTGCCGCCGACATTATTGTGCCCTTTATTCTGGCCCTGTTTATTGCGGTGATCCTTAACCCGCTGGTACAGCGCATGACGCGGCTACGCGTCCCGCGCGTACTGGCGATCACGCTGCTTATCAGCATCATTATTGTGGCGATGGTCTTGCTGGTGGCGTATCTGGGGACCTCGCTAAATGAACTGGCGCGAACGCTGCCAAAATACCGCTCTTCGCTGGCAATCCCGCTGCTGCAGCTTGAACCCTGGCTGCAGCGCGCGGGTATCGAAGTCTCGGTTGAGGAACTCCTGAAATATATCGACCCCAATGCGGCCATGACGATCGTCACCAGCCTGCTGGCGCAGCTTTCCAATGCCATGACCTCCATTTTCCTGCTGTTTTTAACGGTGGTGTTTATGCTGCTGGAGGTGCCGCAGTTGCCGGCAAAGCTGCAGCAGATAATGATCCGTCCGGTTGAAGGAATGGGGGCGATTCAGCGCGCGCTGGACAGCGTCTCCCGCTATCTGGTGCTGAAAACGGCGATTAGCCTGGTCACGGGCGGTGTCGTCTGGGTGATGCTTCTGGCGCTGGACGTTCGCTTTGCGTTTGTCTGGGGGTTACTGGCGTTTGCGCTTAACTACATTCCCAACATCGGCTCCGTGCTGGCGGCGATCCCCCCTATCCTTCAGGTGCTGGTTTTCAGCGGGCTTTATGACGCGCTGATCCTGCTGGCCGGATACCTGGTCATCAATCTGGTGTTCGGTAACATTCTTGAACCACGGATGATGGGACGAGGGCTGGGACTCTCCACGCTGGTGGTCTTTTTGTCCCTGATTTTCTGGGGCTGGCTGCTCGGGCCCGTTGGGATGCTGCTCTCCGTGCCGCTGACCATTATCGTCAAGATTGGCCTGGAACAGACGGCGGGCGGACAAAGTATCGCCGTGCTGCTGAGCGATATGAGCCATCAGTAACGCTGACAGGAGAGGCCTGCAGGCCCTCCTGTCTTCGCGATAAGCGCCCGGATAGTTACACGCCACGCGCGGCGACGGTGCTTATTCTTTGCGTGTTAACTACTCGCGCCAGCCCATTGCCGGTGCGACATGTTTGAGAATAGACTCAATCACGTGCGCATTATAATCCACTCCCAGCTGGTTCGGCACGGTCAGTAATAACGTATCGGCTTCGGCAATCGCGTCGTCCTTTTTCAGCTGTTCAATCAGCTTGTCCGGCTCTGCCGCATAGCTGCGTCCGAAGATGGCGCGCGTTTTCTCATCGAGGTAACCCACGCTATCGCTGTCGTTGCGGCTGGCACCGAAATACATCCGGTCGCGGTCGTCCATCAGCGCAAAAATACTGCGGCTGACCGACACCCGCGGCTGGCGCGTATGCCCTGCCTCTTTCCAGGCCTGACGGTACGCGCGGATCTGTTTTGCCTGCTGAATATGGAACGGCTCACCGGTTTCATCGTCCTTCAGGGTTGAACTTTGCAGGTTCATTCCCAGCTTTGCGGCCCATATGGCCGTCGCATTTGAACCGGCTCCCCACCAGATACGCTCGCGCAGCCCTTCAGAATACGGCTCCAGGCGCAGCAGCCCCGGCGGATTCGGAAACATAGGCTGTGGATTGGGTTTGGCAAACCCTTCACCGCGCAGCACCTCAAGCAGCACCTCGGTATGACGGCGCGCCATATCCGATTCGTTTTCCCCTTCCTGCGGGACATAGCCGAAATGACGCCAGCCATCAATGACCTGCTCCGGCGAGCCACGGCTGATGCCAAGCTGCAAACGACCACCGGAAATCAGATCCGCTGCCCCCGCATCCTCGGCCATGTACATCGGATTTTCATAGCGCATATCAATCACGCCCGTACCGATTTCGATGGTTTTCGTTTTTGCGCCTATTGCCGCCAGCAGAGGGAACGGCGAGCTAAGCTGTCGGGCAAAGTGGTGCACGCGGAAAAACGCGCCGTCTGCCCCCAGTTCTTCCGCCGCCACGGCTAAATCGATGGACTGCAGCAGCGTGTCTGCCGCCGAGCGCGTGCCGGACTGCGGTGAGGGCGTCCAGTGACCAAAGGATAAAAACCCGATCTTTTTCATAACCATGTGTCCTGATAATGCGTTGCGTTCTGTCCACTTTACGCATTACCCGGTAAGAATAAATGGCGTTTATTTAACGGAATGATTCAAATAAATTGATTGAATTTTTTTCAGGTCCGTCAGGTAAAAAACGGCTGGTTATCGGTTTGATTTAACGTTACTACTCTATGTCAGGATTTTCACACCGGACAGAAAATGAAGAGACGCTATGTTGTTGCGGATGTTTTTACTGACACCCCGTTTTTGGGTAACCCTGTCGCCGTCGTACTCGATGCGGAGGGTATGAGCAAAGCACAAATGCAGCAGGTCGCCGTTGAATTTGGCTACAGCGAAACCACGTTCGTTCTGCCGCCAGACAATCCCACCAATACGGCACGCGTGCGAATTTTTACGCCCTCGCGCGAGATCCCCTTCGCCGGGCACCCGAATGTTGGAACTGCGTACGTGCTGGCCCATCACGCCGCGATGAATCATCAGCGCCTGCCTGATACGCTGCACTTCGAGGAAATAGCCGGTCTGGTGCCCGTACGCCTGCTGCGTGACAACGATACCGTGACTGGCGCAGAACTCCTGGTACCTGAGGCACTCTCCTGCCGCTCTGTCGTTAGCCCGGAAAGCGTGGCTGCCTGCTTATCCCTGAATGCAGAAGATATCCGTACCGAGGTACATATGCCTGTTGTCGCGTCGGTAGGTCTGCCCTTCCTGATAGCCGAGCTGGCTTCTCGCGAGGCGCTTCG
The DNA here is from genome assembly GCF_008080435.1 of Enterobacter asburiae. Lineage (GTDB taxonomy): Bacteria > Pseudomonadota > Gammaproteobacteria > Enterobacterales > Enterobacteriaceae > Enterobacter > Enterobacter asburiae_C. The sequence goes on from NZ_VRKN01000004.1 coordinate 127,616, forward strand.
TCGGTGTGTGCCGAATTTACAGGGGTTTCGCGCGACGTTACCGCTGGATGGCGCGGTTTCCCTCTATGCCTATACCCTCGATACAGGTTCCGATGAACCTCACGATGTGCAGGCCCGCATGTTTACTCCCCGCATGACAGAAGATCCTGCAACAGGCAGCGCGACCGCCGCTGCAACGGCGCTGCTGGCGTTGCACCGCAATAAAACGACGCTTAACCTTAACGTCAGTCAGGGCGTTGATATGGGACGAGCAAGCGTGCTTTTCGCGGGATACGATGCCTCGTCAGGAAAGGCGGTGGTTCGCGTAGGGGGAAAATGTGTGATTACGCTTGAAGGCGCATTTTCACTCTAACGGTGCAATGGCGTTTACCTTTACGGCACCCGATGGGATATATTGGCACACTATTTTTATCACAGGTAAAACCGGCAATGGCTTTGATCCCCAAAAACTACGCGCGGCTGGAAAGCGGCTATCGCGAAAAAGCATTAAAAATCTATCCCTGGGTCTGTGGACGCTGCTCGCGGGAGTTTGTCTATTCCAATCTGCGTGAATTGACGGTTCACCATATCGATCACGACCATACCAACAATCCGGAAGATGGCAGCAACTGGGAGCTGTTGTGCCTGTTTTGCCACGATCATGAGCATTCGAAATACACCGAAGCAGATCAGTACGGCACCACCGTAGTCGCCGGTGAAGACGCGCAAAAAGACGTGGGCGTCGCCACGTTTAACCCGTTTGCTGATTTAAAAGCGATGATGAATAAGAAGAAATAATCCTCTCGTCCCCTCGCTCACATCGTGCTCCGCGAATTTAAAATGTCCAGGTGATAGCGGCGGTTGCAGACCCCTCATTACGCCGCATCACAATCGGGCTGTCATTCGCGTGGTCGCCAAGCCACGTATAGTCCGCACTCAGGACCGTTCCCCAGTGGGCATCGAGCTGATGGCTCCAGGTCAGACTGGTGTCGACGCCATAAAATCCACCCGGTGCTGAATAGCGGCGATACCCGGTGTGGCGGCTCTGCTGCTCGCTGACCCCATACCAGGTATTCAGATAACGGCTGTCGCCAAACAGGGCCGCAGACTGAAAGGCGATCGTGTCCTGGTTATTTTGTACAGGGATTAGCGTAACGGAGGCCTGATAGCTTCCCCCCTGGCTGTCCGTTAACGGCAGCGTCGCTTTGCCCTCCACACTCAGCCAGGGCGCGGCCTGCCAGCCCACGGCAAGGCCGGTATTCAGGGTTGCATCAATGTCCCCCATCCCTTTCAGATTGTTTGCGCCCTCACGCCAGCCAGAATTTTTCTCAGCCCTTCCGAAGTCGTAGCCCAGCGTGTGTTCAAAATACCAACCGCTGTCGTTTTGCAGGTCATATCCCACCCCTTTTTGCGCATCAATAAAGAAAGCCCCTTTGCGTCCCTGCAGCACAGGAACCACCTGCCACACCTGCTTGTCTGAGCCTGAGTAACGCGGGGCATACTGCCCTCCCAGCCCGACGGTTAAGGAATCGGAAGCGGTACCATCATCCGCCTGCACGCCGGACGTCACGGCTATCAGAAACGGGACGGACATATACAGGACTTTTTTTATCGCTATCATACTGCTCTCCATACAGACGCTGGCGCCTCCTGGTACAGGGGCGGCCACACAATGTTGGCGCAGTATGATTTGGCTGAATCAATGAATCGTCGGGATAGTGTTAAGAAATGGTCAAGGTGAACGGATGTTGTCCAGAAGAGTGCTGATTATTGAAGATGACGCCGATGCGGCTGGCGTGCTCGAGGCCTATTTACGGCGTGAAAATTACGACGTGACCATTACCGGAGACGGTCTTTCCGGGCTGGATATGGCGCAGCGGTGGAAGCCCGACCTCATCCTGCTGGATGTGATGCTGCCGGGGCTTAACGGCACCGAGGTGCTGGCTGGCCTGCGTCGTAAAAGCGATGTGCCGGTGATCATGGTCACGGCCATGGGGGATACCCCCGACCGCATTGGCGCCCTGCGGTACGGTGCCGATGATTACGTTGTGAAGCCTTATCATCCAGGGGAAGTGGTGGCTCGCGTGCAGGCAGTGCTGCGGCGCAGCAGTAAAAAAGAGACAGAAGAAGCGATCCTTCGCTGGCAAACGCTGGAGGTGGACGTGGCCGACATTGTGGCGAGCGTGGATAACGGCGACGACGCGCCTGTGATGCTCGATCTTACGCCAACGGAATTCTCGCTTCTGGCAACGCTGCTGCGTTCTCCGGCGCACCCGTTCTCCCGCCAGTATTTACTGGAACACTGTTTGCCGGAAAGCGAGGCGCTGGAGCGCGTGGTGGACACCCATATTTATAACCTGCGTAAAAAACTCGAAGCGGTTGGGATCGCCGGCGTGCTGATCAACGTTCGCGGCGTGGGTTACAGGTTCAGACAGCCATGATAAAAAATCGGCACTCCTCTCTGTGGCGCTGGATTTGCGCGCGCATTTTAGCGCTGGCCATCGGCAGCGTGATTGTCATTGCCACCTGCATGTGGCTACGTTATGCGGTACAGAACTACTGGATAATGGGCAGGATGCCAGCGGCGGTCCGGCAGGAGTTTCTGACGCTCAGCCAGAACCCGCAGGCCAATCCGGCCCGCTTCCACACGATTGTAGACACCTGGTGGGGCCTGAGCTATTCCACGCCGTCTATCGCCTCAGCCGACTGGGTCATGGTGGCCATGCTGGTGCTGGTGATGATCCCGTTTATTGTGGTGATGGGGCTAAAACACGCCCGGCCGCTGGCGCTGCAGTTCAGCCGTCTTCGTGATGCGGCAAAGGATGTCGCCGACGGGCAGTTTGGCCGTCAGGCGGAACTTATCAAGGATGCGCCGGCTGAAATGGTCAGCTTTGCGACCGACTTTAACTCCATGACGGGGCAACTCGCCCGCTATGAAAAAGAGCTCCGCGCCTCGCACGTCGCGATGGCGCACGAGCTACGCTCGCCCCTGACGGCCGCCATTGGGCGTCTACAGGGCATGTTAGACGGCGTGTTTGATGCCAGCCCGGCGCAGCTGGGAATGGTGATGAAACAGCTCCAGCACCTCAACCGCCTCACCGATGAGCTCCACCTTCTCTCGCTGGCCGACGCGGGTAATCTTGTGCTGGAGGACCAGCCGTTCTGTCTGGATGAACTTATTCAGGAGCGGGCTGCCTGGATCATGCCCCAGGCTGATGGGCATCACTTCAGGATAACGCTTCGTAATCCGCATACCTGCCCCTTCAGAGGCGATGCGTTCCGTATGGGACAGGTCGTGACCATCCTCATGGAAAATGCGCTACGTTACGGACGCGATGGCGGCCACCTTGAGGTGGCGCTGCACTACGCCAGCGGGCATTACACCCTCGAATTTACCGATGACGGGCCGGGGGTATCGCCTCAGTTCTTACCGGAAATGTTTAAACGTTTTAGCCGCGAGGAGCAGTCCCGCGCGCGGCATTCCGGCGGCAGCGGCCTCGGTTTGTCCATCGCGCGGGCGATTTGCCTGGCGCATGGGGGCGAGATTAGCGCGTCATTACCGGAAACTGGCGGCCTCGCCGTACGCATTTTGTTGCCCTGGCATCCGTCCGATAATGAAAATCTCCCCTCTTGATAAAGCCTTGACAGAACATCGAATCTTTCTCGACGTAGCGCGCATTTAATAACGCCATTCCCTTTATGGAGCGGCGTTATGTCAGACGAATTCTTTCTCTCCCTCCGCCACTGCCTGCATCATTTGTACGGCGTGGCGCGCACCCTTTCCTGGCTGCATTTTCTTCCCCTGGCCCTGCTTGCGCTGGCGATTTTTCCGCTGACCGGCTGCGGTGATAAACACGAAAATAAGCCCGCCCCTGTGCGAACGGTACGCTACGTCGTCGTGGGGGCCGCCCAAACCCTTCCCGCGCTGGAAAGAACCGGTGAGATCCATGCCCACAATGAAACAACCCTGAGCTTTCGTACCGGGGGCCGGATACTGACGCGTAGCGTTGACATTGGCGACCGGGTCACTGCCGGACAGCTGCTGGCCACGCTTGACAACACGACCGGGCAAAACCAGCTCGACGGCGCTGAGGCCGACTATGAAGGTGCCAAAGCCTCAGCGCAGGTCGCCGCGCTTAACGTCAGTCGAATGCAAAAGCTCATGCCAACGGGTGCGATAGCCCGCACGCAGCTCGACAGCGCCCGTGCGGACTGGCTTGTCGCCAGCGCGCGCTTAAAAAGCAGCGAGGCCGCGTGGCGAAATGCCCGTGAAAGCCTCGGCTGGACGCGCCTGATCGCGCCACAAGCGGGCGTCATCACGGCCGTGAACGCCTCTGCAGGACAGGTTGTCAGCGACGGTCAGTCCGTGCTGACGCTGGCGACCGGGGAAGAACGCGACGTGGTGTTTGATATTGCCACCCCCGATGCGATCCCGCCTCTGGATAAGGCGGACTTGCGGGTTTCTCTCCTCAGCGACCCGTCGGTACAGGCGTCTGCCGTGCTGCGGGATATCACCCCGCAGGCCGATCCTCAAACCCGCACCTGGCGCGTCAGGGCCACCCTGCAAAACCCGCCAGCAGCCATGGCGCTGGGTGCCAGCGTTACCATCACGTTGCCCTCCACCGCCCCACACGGGTACATCCTTCCCGCGTCGGCGCTGAGCCGTGCCGGCGACAAACCGGCGGTTTTTGTGATTACCCCGCAGTCGCAGGCGCAGCTGCGCGTGGTGGTGCCCATCTGCTATACGGCCTCCTCCGTCATGATTGCCTCCGGCCTTGAGCCGGGCGATCGGGTGATTACGGCGGGCGTGAGCACATTACGATCCGGCGAGCCGGTGATGGCCGGAGAGGTTCAGCCATGAGCACAGGACCGGAAGCCAAATTTAACCTCTCCGCCTGGGCGCTTAAGAACCAGCAGATGGTCAGTTTTTTCATGCTGCTGGTGATTGCGATGGGCGTGTTCTGCTATGAGAAGCTGCCGCGTAACGAAGATCCGGCTTTTACCATTAAAACGGCCGTCGTCTCCGCGCAGTGGCCGGGAGCATCCGTGGCGGATACCACACGCCTGCTGACCGATACGCTTGAAAAAAAGCTGCAGGAAACGCCCTGGCTGGACTATCTCGAAAGTGAAACCCGGGCCGGACGCACCGTTATCCATGTCAACCTCCGTGACGATACGCCCCCGCAGAGCGTGCCGGATATCTGGTATCAGGTTCGCAAAAAAATGCAGGACATCGCGCCGTCCCTGCCCGAAGGGGTGCAGGGCCCTGCCGTGGACGACGAGTTTGACGACACGTTCGGCACAATTTATGCCTTTATTCCCGAAGGTTTCACCCTGCGTGAGGTGCGGGATCGCGTAGAGACCCTGCGTCGCGAGCTCATGTCCCTGCCGGATATGGGCAAAACCACCCTGCTGGGCGAACAGCAGGAGCAGTGGGTTCTCGCCTTTTCTCCGGCGCGCCTGGCCGGTATGGGGCTCGATATTCAGGCGGTCGCCGACGCCCTCCGGGCGCAAAACGCCGTTGTCCCGGCAGGAACTATGCATACCGGACAGGAGAACATGGCGGTAAAGGTCAGCGGGGCGCTCACGACCGAAGAGAGTTTGCGTGCCGTCACGCTGCACGTGAACAATCGCTATATTCCACTGACCGACATTGCCACCATCACCCGGGAAATCGCCGAGCCACCTGCCCCGGCCTACCGGGTGAACGGCAAACCGGCGATCGGGCTGGCGGTGTCGATGGCGCCAACGGGCAACATGCTGCGTTTCGGTGCTGCGCTGAACGCCAGAATGGCGGCCCTCAGTGCCGGGCTGCCGCACGGTATAGAGATGGTGAAAGTCGCCGATCAGTCAGCGGTGGTCAGTGACGCGGTAAGCGGGTTTATCCGGGTGCTTGTCGAAGCCGTTATTATCGTTCTGGCGGTTTCATTTGTTTCTCTGGGTTTACGGGCCGGACTGGTGGTGGCTGCGGCCATCCCGCTGGTGCTCGCCATGACGTTTGCCGGCATGATGCTCGCCGGCATCGGCCTTCAGCGTATCTCGCTCGGGGCGCTGATCATTGCCCTGGGCCTGCTGGTGGATGACGCCATGATCGCTGTCGAAACGATGGTCTCCCGGCTGGAAGCCGGGGATTCCCGTCGGCACGCGGCCACCCATGCATTCAGAACGACGGCCTTCCCGATGCTCACCGGTACTCTGGTGATGATTGCCGGTTTTATTCCCGTAGGTTTTGCGGCCTCCAGCGCCGGTGAATACTGTTTTTCCCTCTTTGCAGTGGTGCTCATTGCCCTGCTCTGTTCCTGGGTTGTCGCGATCCTGTTTTCGCCGCTGACGGGTACGTGGCTGTTGCCGGAAAAAGTCAGACATCACGCGTCAGGCCCCGGAAGGATCGCGCGCGGGTACGGACAGCTTTTACGCCTGGCATTGCGTCACCGGCTTGCTACCGTGCTATTTGCACTTGCCGCGCTGGGACTGTCTGTGTACGGCACGACGTTTATGCAGGGCGAATTTTTCCCCGCCTCCGACCGGCCTGAGCTGCTGGTCAGCCTGACGCTTCCGGCCAACGCCTCGCAGCCGGAAACGTTAAGAGAAGTGGAAAAGCTGGAAAAGGCACTGGCCGGCAACAGCAACATCAATCGCTATTCGACGTACGTCGGGTCGGGCGCCATCCGTTTTTACCTGCCGATGGACGTGCTGCTGGAAAATGAAAATATCGCCCAGATGGTTGTGGTGGCTAAAGATCTTGAGGCGCGGGATCGTCTGCATGCACAGCTCAACAGGATCCTGGCGACGCAATTTAGCGACATCATCACGCGCGTGTCGCCCCTCGAGCTGGGGCCCCCCGTCGGCTGGCCAATCAAATACCGGGTGAGCGGGCCTGATTATCTGCAGGTCCGGGCGCTCGCGAACCGTCTCACGGACGCGATTGGCCGGTCTCCGTTCTCACGCGACGTTAACCAGACGGCCGGAGAGCCGGAGAGGGTCATCACCCTTAAGGTGAATCAGACGGCGGCCAGGGCGGCGGGAATATCATCAGAAAGCCTCGCACGCACGCTGAATACCGTCTGGTCCGGCAGCGTTGTCACGTCCATCAGGGATAACGACCGCCTTGTCGACGTGGTGCTCCGGGCCACGGACAATGAACGTCACAGCACCGCCACCCTCTCCTCGCTCACGATTCAGGGGAATGATGGTAAAAAAATCCCACTCAGCGCCGTCGCGACGCCGGTCTGGGGCGTGGACGATCCGGTCATCTGGCGTCGGCAGCGTGTGCCCTTTATCACGGTGCAAACGGATCTTGCCCCGGGGCTTAAGGCTGAAGCGGTATCCGCAGCGCTGCGTCCGGAGGTTGATAAGCTGCGCGCGAGCCTGCCCGCAGGTTACAGCATTGAAGAGGGCGGCGCGGTTGCCGAATCGGATAAGGGGAACAGCTCCGTCTTTACCGTTCTTCCGGTGACGCTGGTCATCATGCTGTTGCTGCTGATGCTTCAGCTGCGGCGATATTCCCGGATGCTGCTGGCACTCCTGATGGCCCCGTTTGGTTTACCGGGGATCGTGCTGGCTATGCTGCCCGGCGGAACGCCGATGGGGTTTGTCGCGCTGCTGGGCGTCATCGCCCTGGCGGGGATGATCGTGCGTAACGCGGTGATATTGATTAGCGAAGTTGACAGCAATCTTGTTCAGGGGATGGCAAACGATGCCGCGATTATGGCGGCTGCGGAACACCGGGCCAGACCCATCTGTCTGACCGCCTGTGCCGCCATTCTGGGCATGATCCCCATTTCTCACCAGGTCTTCTGGGGGCCAATGGCCTATGCCATTATCGGTGGGCTGCTGGTTGCGACGCTGGTGACGCTGACCGTGTTACCCGCGTCGTTTAGCCTGCTGTTACAGTGGGGGGCTCAGCGCAAAGCCACAGAAGACGGACTGCGCTGAGGCCCCATCGTTCCCCGGCAGATTACGCGACGGTCAGCGCAAAACGGTCCTTCAGGACATGGCGGATTTCATCCTCCGCCAGTTTCCGCGTTTCAGTGCCGTTCGCCGTGATGGTTTTCAGCATATCGCCCAGTAAAATCTGGCGTCCCTCCGGGCTGTGCTGCACCACCACCCGCTTCTGCACAAAGATGGCATCCGGGTGCGTGGAGTTAAGGTAGTTGGCCGGGACGAAATCAATCCATTCCTGAGGCGAGAGATCAAAGCCGTATTGCCGGGCCCATTCTCCCTCAACCTTCGCCTCAAGCAGATACTCACCCTCCGCGCTGCGGCTTAGCCGAAACGTGTCGAAATCCTGCGTGATATCCACATCAAGCATGTCCAGCGCCATCGGCGCACGAATGCCGTAGCTGCCGAACCCGAGATCGCAAAGCCACTGTCGGCTATCTACCTCAGCGATGAGCGCCATATGGGTTTTCGGCCGCCGCGCAGGGTAGAACATCGGGCGCGCCGCCACAAAACGGTAAGGTATCCCTAACGCCTCCAGCGCCATGGCAAAAAGCCCATTCACCTCATAGCAATAGCCGCCGCGTCCCTGCGTTAACACCTTATCGGCAATATCGTCTGGCGCCAGCGAGACAATTTTACCCGCCTGAACGTCCAGATTTTCAAAAGGAACGGAAAAGAGCTGATGACGCATCAACGCATGCAGGGTGGCCGAATCGGCAGCCGCCGGTCCGGTGTAGTTTATGCGTTTGAAATAGGTGGAAATGTTGAAATTATCGCTGTGCATAATGCCTCCTTGTCCTGAACATGCCGGACACTATAGATGGCGCGCATCATTGGCTGTATAGTCAGTTTTATCGAAAATTAGCCTGAACAGATACCCATGTCTGCCCCGTCCCCGTCGTCTCCACACTATCGCCGAATTGCTGAGATGCTGCGCCTCACGCTGACGTCTGGCGCGCTGCGCGCCGGTGACAGGATGATCTCCGCACGTAAACTGGCCGAACGCGAGCACGTTAGCCTTCCGACGGCGCTGGAGGCCCTTCGCTGCCTTGAGGCTGAAGGGCTGATCGTTGCGCGCCCGCGTTCAGGTTATTACATCTGCCAGACCAGCCTGCCAACGCGCGTTGAGCCCGCGCGTTCCTCACCCGGCCCGGTCCCCGTCACCCTGTCCGCCGTGGCCCGGTCGCTGTTCAGCAGTGCAGAAGCCAGGCTGATCCCGCTGGGCGCCGCCCTGCCCGATCCCGCATGGCTGCCAGGAGATGCGCTGCAGCGGGCATTGCTCTCTGCGGGCCGTCGTCTGGACGCGCACGGGCAGAGCTACAGCCTGCCTCCGGGAAGGGGGGATTTGCGAAGTAAGATTGCCGCGCGCGCTGCGCAATGGGGAGCCCGGTTCGGCGCGGACGATCTCATTATTACCTCAGGCGCGACGCAGGCGTTGCGCCTGGCCCTTCGGGCCGTGTGTCAGCCAGGTGATGTCGTGGCGATTGAACAGCCAGCCTACTTTGGTACGCTCCTGCTGCTGGAGGATTTAGGCCTGAAGGCCTTAGCGATCCCCACCGACCCTGTCGAAGGCCTGTTGCTGGAACCGCTGGCTGACGCCATTCGCTGCCACCGCCCTGCGGCTGTTCTGGCCTCGCCCACGGTGCAAAACCCGTTGGGTGCCAGCATGCCCGTCGCGCGCAAGCAGGAGCTGGTTGCCCTGCTTGAAGAGGCGGAAATTCCGTTGATTGAGGACGATGTTTACGGTGACCTGGTCGGCGAGGGACAACGTCCTCCGGCCTGCAAGGCGTTCGACCAGAGCGGGAATGTGATTTACTGCAGTTCCCTGTCAAAAACGCTTGCGCCGGGCTGGCGAATCGGCTGGATTGCCGCCGGACGCTACCACCCGCAGGTCTTACAGGCCCGCATGGCCGGAGACTGGGCCGGCACGCCGCTACTGGAAGCCGCGACGAGCGAGATGCTGGCAAGCGGCGACTACGATCGCCATCTCCGGAGGCTAAAGCGCCGGGTCGCAGAGGGGATCCACGCCGTTGTGGCGCGGGTCGAAGCCAGTTTCCCACCCGGTACGCGCGTTAGCGTACCCGCAGCCGGTTTCCTGCTGTGGGTAGAACTGCCTCAGCAGGTCAACGCGCTGGAGGTGCATCGCCGCGCGCTGGCGCTGGGTATTGGCGTCAGCCCTGGCCCCCTGTTTTCCCCTGCCGCGGAGTTAACGCACTTTCTGCGGCTAAACTGCGCAAACGAACCCACGCCCCGCCTGCTGAACGCCGTGGAACAGATTGGCGCGCTGTGTCACGAGCTGACCGCTTTCACACCAGACTCTCGAGCCATTCGGTGAATACCCGCACTTTGCGCGAGAGGTGACGGTGTGGGTAGAGCAGTGACAGTTTGCGGTCCGGCGAGCGATAGTCTGGTAAGACTTCAACCAGAAGACCGCGGTCTATGTAAGGCTGGAGAAAGAGATTCATCCCCTGCATTAACCCCAGCCCGGCCAGGCCTGCCGCGATGTAGGCCTCGGAGTTATCCACGACAAGCTTACCGGGCAGGGTAATCTCCGCGATGCCTTCTGGCGTGGTAAACGTCCACGGATGAATTTGTCTGCTGCGGTTATTAATCCAGTTGATGGCCTGATGCTTGCGTAAATCATCCGGCGTTTCTGGCATACCGTGTTTTGCCAGCCAGGCCGGGCTGGCACAGGTCGTGATTTTAATGTTCCCGATTTTACGCGCGATATAATCGCCGTCCTCCAGCTCTCCCACCCGCAGCACGCAGTCCAGGCCATCCCGCAGCATATCCCGACGGCGGTCAGAGCTGCTCAGAATGATGTCGATCTCAGGATGCTGACGGTAAAAATCAGGCAGATTGGGTATCACCCGCAGCGTGGCAAAAGAGACCGGCATATCCACACGTAGCTGACCGTGTATTGCCCGGTCCGTACCAAACGACTCCAGTAATTCGTCCGCCTGCGCCAGCAGGGGTTTACTCCGGCGATAAAACGCTTCCCCATCCGGCGTCAGGCTAATCCGACGCGTTGTGCGCTGCAGTAGCCGCGTGCCGCTGTGTTGCTCCAGAAGCTGTAACGCTTTGGTGACTGCCGGGCGATGGATCTGCAGATTCTCCGCCGCCTGGGTAAGACTGCCCGACTCGACAATTTCAATAAAAATTCGAATAGCTTCAAAGAGGTTTATTTGCATAAGGGATGCTTTTGCCGCAAGCGGGATAAAATGATTGTTATTAATTTTATAACAGTGATGAATCTTTTTGGCTATTTTTCCTAACAATCCTGTGACCTACACTCTCCCCCATTCAAACGTGAGGGAGAGTCTGCTATGAAAAATAACCGTATCTGTCAGATCCTGGGTATCGAAAAACCTGTTATCCAGGGGCCGTTATCCTGGCTCACGGATGCCCGCTTAGTCGCTGCGGTCAGCAATGCCGGAGGTCTCGGCGTGCTGGGACCTAATGCCGGTTTAACCGCCGACACCGCGGTCTCCACGCCGGAAGAGACCGCCGAAAAAATGCGCGAAGAAATTCGTAAAACCAAACGGCTGACCGAAAAACCCTTTGGCGTGAATCTGATCCCCACAGCCGTTAATGACATCTGGACAGGGCCTATCCTTCAGGTAGTGAAAGACGAAGGCGTCAGGGTCGTGGTGTATACGGGCTATGGGGAAGGCAGCATTATTCCCGCGCTTTTCAGCGAGTTAAAAGAGGCGGGAATCGCCATTATCTACCGTGACATCAACCCAACGCCGGAGAACACCCGCCTCGCAGAAGAAATGGGGGCTGACATCATCGTCGCCACCGGTTTTGATGAGGGCGGGACGTTACCCGCAACGGTGCTTGGCACCTTTTCCATCGTGCCGCTGATTGCCGATGCCGTGAAGCACATCCCGGTGATGGCCGCGGGTGGCATTACCGATAATCGCACTGCCAGAGCGGCCCATGCATTAGGCGCTGAAGGCGTGTTTGCCGGTTCGGTCTTTATCAGCACGGAAGAAAGCCGCGTGCCGCAGGGGGTCAAAGATAAAATTGTTGCCGCCAACGGCCTGGACTTATTGCTTTTCCGCACCGTCCCCCATTATTACCGCGCTCTTCCCGGCAGGCTGGCGGAAAAATTGGCGTCGATGGATAAAGCAGGCGCAAGCAACGAAGCGCTGGGCAAGACGATGGGAGGATTACGCGGCCTGCGCCTGGGCATGCTGGAAGATAATACCGATGAAGGTTATATCGCGCTCGGCACGGGGATTGGGAACATCCGCCGCGTGAAAAGCGTGGCCGAGGTTGTCAATGCGTTAACGGTTGAGTAAGTGCCCCGGCGTCCTGGCCTGCACCAGGACGCCCCGGCTCGTCAGGGAATAATCCGCGCGGCTCTCAGCTGCGTGAACAGGCTGAAAAACATCTCATCGGTGGCCTGCATTTGCGTGAAGCCCGCCCTGCGCAGCTTGCTCCCGTCACCGAACATGTCGTAATCCCAGCCAAAGACAAAATCGGCAAACTGCCCGTCGCTCAGCTGCAGAATATCCGCTTCCACCAGCCGCTCTTCGGCAAGCTCACGCCATACGCCGCGATAGTCGTTAAACAGCTGATGAAATGACAACCTCACCGGTGGCGCAGAGTCCAGTTCAAACCAGCGTGCGATGCGCGGCCACAGTTCGCTCCAGCGCCAGATATCGCCATTATTCACGTTGAATGCCTGATTCTGTGCCGCAGGTGACGTGGCGGCCCACAGCGTTGCCTCGGCCAGCAGCCCGGCGTCGGTATGATCCACGATGCTGTGCCAGGTCTGTTCCGAACCGGGAAAACGCAGCGGTAAACCCAGCGCCTTGCACAGGGAGGCGTACAGGGCGATGCTCAGCGCAAGGTTCATGGCATTGCCCGGTACCGCACTCCCCACCACGCCCGGCCTGATGGCATTCCAGTGCCAGCGTTTCCCACGCTGAAACTGGCTGAGCCACGTGAGCTGCGCGGCATTAAATTCGGCACCCGGTACGCCGGGATCGCTTTCCCGCGCCGGAGTTTTAAACGGTCCCAGATGCGCACCATAGACTTTGTACCCCTGCATCAGGCTTACCGTCTGTAGAGGTGCGTTTTTTTCGAGGGTGCTGACCAGATTACGCAGCATGGTGACGTTAGGCTCAACCATATCTGTCCAGCTCGCCGCGTTCGCCCAGGCGCTGTAAAAGATATGGGTGACACCGTTCAGGCCGTGCAGCGCCCGCGCAGTGTCCTGTGCATCCAGTAAATCGACGTTCACCACGGGAATGCCGTCCGGATGGGTTACCGCGTGGCGACTGAGGCCGATCACCTCCCACTGATGGTGCAGGAGCGTGTTGACCAGCTGTCTGCCGACAATGCCGCTGGCGCCCGCGACCAGGGCGACGTTGTGTTGCTGCATCTTATTCATGGTGTTTCTCCGGAAAGGGTGACAGACGCAGTGTGATATATTATTTTTTCTGGAGATATCCCCTGAAACCGATGGCACTTATAAGCAGAATCATTAAATGAACAATAAGCTCAATGCCATTTCTACCTTTCTACGCGTCGCTGAAGCGGGCTCGTTTTCTGCAGCCGCCCGTCAGACCGGGATTAAGCAGTCCGCCGTCAGTCAACAGATCGCGGCACTTGAGGAAGCACTTGGTGTGGTACTGTTGCACCGTACGACACGTACGATGAAGCTGACCGAACAGGGTGAACGTTACCGGCGTGATATGCAGCTTGTGCTGGACGCCATGGGGGAAGCAGAGAGACGTTTACATCCTGTCGATCATAGCGTTCAGGGACGCGTCCATGTCCAGTTACCGAGCGGCCTGGGGCAGATCATTTTGCCGCATCTGCTGGCGCTGCAGCGCCTGCATCCCGAACTGCAGCTGATGATTTCCCTTGATGACCGCCTTGCCGATCTGGTGACGGAGGGCGTGGATATCGCGATACGGCTGGGCAGTGAGCCTCCGCAGGCGCACGCGGCTCGCGTGCTGGCGCCAATTGAAGCCGCGCTGTTTGCCGCTCCCGGTCTTCAGGCGGTACACGCCGTCAGCGAGCTGGCGACGCTGCCACACGTACGGTTCAGCGGTATTCCGCTGGATGCCCCCCTGCGCCTGATTTCTGACGAGGAAACGGTCGAGGTCAACGTGAATACCGTTTTCCGTGCCAACACCAGCGACGCGCTGCTACAGGCGCTGGAGTCAGGCATCGGTATCGGCGGCATGCAGCGACCGCTCGTGGCCAGGGCGTTGCAAGCCGGCACGCTGGTACCGGTACTGCCCGACTGGCGGTTACCCGATCGCTTCCTCTATGCCGTTTACCCTGACGCCCGCTTTATTCCACAACGCGTCAGAAAGGTCGTCAGCGTGATTGAGCAGTTACTGCCTGAAATAATAAAGAAAAACTGATTGTTTCCGCCGTAAATCACGTGCATTTTTTAACCGCAAAGAATAGAGTGTTTTTACCGTATCCTCCTCTTTCTGGAGCACTTATGCCGGATTACTGTTTTTTCCAAAAAGGCCCGCACCTCATTGCGATCGAGAGCGCAAACACCGATGTGGCCGCTCAGCTCATCGCTCAGGGGTTTGAAAAACAGTTTGAGGAGATCGGCGCCACGGATGAAAAAGAGGCGCTTACCCGTTTTGCCGATATCCGTAAAAATAATGACATCGATCGCCATAACTTCCTGGCAGGTGCGGGCGAAATGCCGTTGATCGCCGTGCTGGCGGCTGCGGCAACCCGGTTGATTCAAAAGAAATAACGCAACTATCCTCTACCTCGCCACCGGCAAATCGGCGTACCGCGTCGTATAGGCCGGTGACAACATTTCACGCTTCATCGCCCAGGATTTCTCAATACCCTGCCCGGCAAACCATATCTTCCCTTTACCGGAATGATTTACGCTGTCGATCATCTCCATCAGCGCCGCGCTGTTGGCGCGCAGACGATTATCGTCAAACAAATTAAGCTGGGCGACGCCGCTGCTGAAAAAGTCCGCCAGCATGACCCCGGCTTTCATATAGCGATATCCGTCGAGCCATATACGCCCCAGCGCCTCCGTGGCGGCGCGGATGATATCGCGCGAGTCATTGGTGGGTGTCATCAGGGTGACAGAAGCCTGATTGCCGTAATAAATTTCGTTGTCCGCATGCGGGCTGGTGCGCACAAACACGCTGATAAAGCGGCAGTATTGATGCTCGCCGCGCAGTTTCTCTGCTGCGCGTTCCGCGTAGGCGCAAATGGCCTGGTGCATCTCCTCGTACTGCGTAATACGGTGTCCAAACGAACGGCTACAGATAATTTGCTGCTTCGTGGGGGTGAACTCTTCCAGATCAAGGCAGGGCTCACCGCGAAGCTCGCGGGCCGTCCGTTCCAGTACCACGTTGAAATGTTTGCGGATGACCCAGGATGACGCTTCCGCCAGCTCCAGCGCCGTGGTAATGCCCATCGCGTTCAGTTTTTTCGTGATGCGCCGCCCTACCCCCCACACCTCTTCTACCGGCACCTTTGCCAGCAGTTTACGCTGCCGCTCTCGGCCTGAGAGATCGACCACGCCGTCAGTGCCGGACCACCGTTTCGCCGCATAGTTGGCCAGCTTCGCCAGCGTTTTGGTCGGGGCAATACCAACGCCAACGGTTAAGCCCGTATTTTTAAAGACCTGCTTGCGCATCTGGTGACCGAACGCTTCCAGTGACAGACAGTGGCTGACCCCAGAAACGTTCACGAACGCCTCATCAATGGAGTAAATCTCTATTGCCGGGGCGAGATCGGTCAGCGTCTGCATGACCCGACTGCTGAGATCGGCATACAGCGCATAGTTCGAGCTAAAGACGTAAACCCGCGACGGGTAGCGCTTTTCTTTGAATTTAAAATATGGCTCACCCATTTTTATGCCGAACTGCTTTGCCTCCGGCGACAGTGAAATAATGCAACCGTCGTTATTGGACACCACCACGATGGGTTTGCCCTCCAGATCGGGGCGGAATACCTTCTCGCAGGAAGCATAGAAGCTATTCACATCAACCAGCGCGAACATGTTTATGCGTTTTGAGCGTGTGGGTGACGACGCCGAAGATCTGCAGCTCCTCTTCGGACTGAAAGGTAATCGGCTGATAGCGGGTATTATGCGGCAGAAGTCTCAGAACCGGACGGGTCTGTAGCTCTTTCACCGTAAACTCACCGGCGACCGACGCCACGACGATATCTCCATGTTCGGCATTTAACGAACGATCGACCACCAGCAGATCGCCGTCGCCGATCCCTGCCCCAATCATGGAGTCTCCACTCACCTTGATAAAATAGGTCGCACTGGGGTGTCTCACTGCCAGCCGGTTAAGATCGAGACGATCCTCCACATAATCCTGCGCCGGGCTGGGAAACCCACAGGCAACACGTTCTAAAAATAAAGGTAATTCAATGATTTGTTTTGGATGATAAGAAAAGAGAGTGTCCATAATGCCTTTCTCGCCAGATACTGTATATAAATACAGTATTACGGATTATGGACAAGGATCAAGGTCATTTCCGGAGGCGAACCCAAACGCGTTGAAGTTTGAGCGGTTTTAATTTAGCAACATCGCCCGCCGATAACCCGCTCTACGGTTCTCCCCGGTATGCGTTAACAGATCTGACAGCACAAGTCACATCAAAGACATTACTTAAATCACTTCATGATGACTTTTAAAAAAATAAAATCACTACACAATCACTATTGATTGACTTTAAAGTCAGATAAAAGCATATTTTACAGCACGAATTAATAAGACTTACTGGAGAACATTTTCAATGCCAGCCCGTGACTATCCAGACAAGCGTGTTGCACGCGGTCTGGCAAAGGAGGCCGATCTCAGGATGTTGAGCGCCCGCATCGATCCCGATCTGATGGAGTACATCAGAACCACCGCCTTTGAGACGCGTAAAAGTAAGCAAGAGATTGTGGCGGAAGCGTTAGCGCTTCACAGGCAGAAAAGTCAGACAGGACCCTAAGCGCGCAAAGCCGGAAGCCCCCTTCGGGCTTTGCGCATATCACGTTTAATCCATCAGCGAATTCAGCGTTTCCAGTGCTTCAGGCGGTAACCGCAGCTCCCCCGCCGCGAGGTTTTGCCGCAGATGCGCCACAGAAGAGGTGCCAGGGATCAGCAGAATATTCGGGGAACGTTGCAGCAGCCATGCCAGCGCAACCTGCATTGCCGTTGCGCCCAGTGAATCCGCGACAGCTTTCAGCCCGGAAGATTGCAGTGGCGTAAAGCCTCCCAGCGGGAAAAACGGCACCCAGGCAATCCCCTGCTGCGCCAGCAAATCCACCAGCGCGTCATCCCCCCGGTTCACAATGTTGTACATGTTCTGCACGCACACCACCGGCACCAGCTTCTGCGCTTCCGCAACCTGGGTGGCCGTGACGTTGCTCAGGCCAATATGACGCACCAGACCCTGCTGCTGTAATTCAGCCAGAGTGGAAAGCGGTTCAGCAATCGACCCTTCCGCCGGCCCGTGTGCGCTAAACATGATCCGCAGATTCACCACGTCCAGCACGTCCAGCTGCAGATTACGCAGGTTGTCATGCACCGCCTGAGTCAGTTCCTGCGCGGAAAAGGCCGGTAGCCAGGCGCCTTTGTCATCGCGACGGGCGCCAATCTTGGTGACGAGCGTCAGATCGTCCCGGTAAGGGTGAAGCGCCTCGCGGATCAGTTGGTTAGTGACATGAGGGCCATAAAAATCACTGGTATCAATGTGGTTCACCCCCGCCGCCACGGCTTCGCGCAGCACGTCCAGCGCGGCTTGCTTATCCTTCGGTGGACCAAAGACGCCCGGCCCGGCGAGCTGCATCGCACCGTAGCCCAGTCGTTTAACCGTCCGCGTCCCGAGCGCGTACGTCCCGCTTTTATCAATGCTGCTCATGTTAACCTTCCTCATAAAAATGATCCGGATTTACAACAGGTTCCTGACCGGAACCCTTAGTTAAGCGCGAGTTAAATTAAAGTTTAAATTCTCTACGACGATAGTAATGAAGTAACCCTGCATCTTCTCTAACGGACGACCGCTATGCTGAAAAATCTGCACGTGATTACCGGTATTATCTTTGCTCTCACCATATTCTGTCTGTTGCAAGTTGTCACGGGAGGGTTGTTCTACTCTGCCGTCAGTAACGATCGCCATAACTTCCAGAATTCCGGCGTGCTCAATGCCCAGCAGGAAAGCCTGAGCGATAGCGTGAACACGCTGGTGAAAACGCGTGTCACCGTCACCCGCGTGGCGATCCGCTACCTGAAAAACCAGCGTGACCCGGCTTCCCTTGCGGCGATCAATAAACTGCTTGGCACCGCAGGCGACTCGCTGGCAAAAGCCGAAGCCTATAACAAAGAGTGGCAGAAACTGCCGCAGGTTAACGGCCAGGAGGCGGCATTAACCGATGAGATGCAGAAATCCTGGAACCAGATGCACGAAGTGATGCGCTTATCGATTGAGTATCTGCGTGCCGACAACTATCAGGCTTATGGCGATCTGGACGCGCAGCAGGCGCAGGACGAGATGGAAGCGGTCTATAACCGCTGGCGCGCCGAAAACAACACTCTGCTGAAGGCCGCAACCGAAGAGAACCAGAGCAGCTTCACGCAGATGCAGTGGACGCTGGCGGCTATTCTGCTGGCCGTTATCGCGGTTCTGGTGGTCATCTGGCAGGGTTTACAACACCTGCTGTTAAAACCACTCCACTCCATTATGAACCATATTCGCGCCATTGCCGGGGGCGACCTGACGCAGAATATCGCTATCTCTGGTCGCAATGAGATGGGTCAGTTGGCCGCTGGCCTGCATGAGATGCAGCAGTCGCTGGTGACCACCGTCAGCGCCGTACGTGGAAGTACCGATTCCATCTACACCGGCGCAGGCGAAATTGCCGCAGGAAGCAACGATCTTTCCGCCCGCACCGAGCAGCAGGCCGCCTCGCTTGAAGAGACCGCCGCCAGCATGGAAGAGTTGACCGCGACGGTTAAACAGAACTCCGATAACGCCCGTCAGGCCACGCTGCTGGCGAAAAACGCCTCTGAAACGGCCGCGCGCGGCGGTCACGTCGTGGATAACGTGGTTCGCACCATGAACGAAATCGCCGACAGTTCGCAGCAAATTGCGCATATTACCGGCGTGATCGACAGCATCGCGTTCCAGACCAACATTCTGGCGCTTAACGCCGCCGTGGAAGCAGCACGCGCCGGGGAACAGGGGCGTGGTTTTGCGGTTGTTGCAGGCGAAGTCCGTACGCTGGCGAGCCGCAGCGCACAGGCGGCGAAAGAGATCAAAGGGCTTATCGAGAATTCTGTCAGCCGGGTGAATACCGGTTCTGAGCAGGTTAGCGAGGCTGGCACCACCATGAAGGAAATTGTCGCCGCCGTCACCCGCGTAACCGATATCATGGGTGAGATTTCATCTGCCTCTGACGAGCAGAGCCGCGGTATTGAGCAGGTGAGTCTGGCCGTTTCGCAGATGGACAGCGTGACGCAGCAAAACGCCGCGCTGGTGCAGGAGTCCGCCACGGCAGCTGCGGCACTGGAAGATCAGTCCGAGCAGCTGCGCCAGGCGGTGGCTGCGTTTCGTCTGAACGGCAAAGAAAAAGCGGTAGCTCCACGCCCGGCCAATCTGAAAACGCCACAGCTGTTGCGCCCGGCAACGACAACCGCCTCCACCGACAGCAACTGGGAAACGTTCTGAGTCTCAGGCGGGCGAGGATATCGCCCGCTAGCGGCTGCGCTTGGCGTGCCGCTCCCAGTTTTCCTGTTTTGCTTCATCGGATTTTCGCAGTGAAACATAACATGCCCCGCTGCCGCCGTGATGCGGCAGCGCCACGCAGAAGGCCTGCACTTCCTCGAACTCGGTTAACCAGCGCGCCAGATAGCTGCGTACCACATTGGGATGCGAGTTCTGCTCACGCCCTTTCCCGTGAATGATAATCAGATTGCGTAACCCGTCTCGTCCGGCCTGGCGAATAAAAGAATAGAGCATCTGACGGCAGCGTTCGGCAGGCTGACGCAGGAGGTTTAAGCTGGCCTGGCGGGCATATTTACCCGTGCGCAGCTTATCCATAACGCCCTGCTGCACCCCTTCGCGCTGGAACGCCAGCGGTTCTTCCAGGGGCAGAACGTCAAGAAAGTCCAGCGTCAGGAAGTTATCCAGCTGTTCGCTATCCACCTCCTCGCGCGCCCGCGTATTGCGGCTGGGCTGCCAGTGAATATCCGCGCAGCGCTTCAGGGGCTGGACATCTTCCATGGCGTCAAGAAAAAATGATTTGTCGTCAGGGTTCATGGACATCCTCCGGCTACATCTGAGGACTGTACTATACCTGTGCCAAAGACCGGCCTCAATCACCGTTACAGGTCGATGCGTGGCAATAATATTAACCTGATGAATATATATAGTAATTATTAAATAAACTTAAATCAGACTTAAATGAAATTTCAGCAAAGGTAAAATACGTGATTTATGTTAAAATTTCATGAAATCAATCACTCGCCTGCCTTTCATTTTTCGGGAAAGGTGTTATACCTAAATATACCTGCCTCATGGATATAATACTCAGGATTGGCGAAAGGACGTACTGCTGTGTGTACTGTAGGGTCTGTCTGATGTCGGGCAGATCCTGTTTTTTTAATATGCATTTCACGCGACGACTATTTTTCTCGCTTCCCTTCTGAATTGCGTAATTAATGACTCAGCAAGGGGTGTCTGACGTGAATCACGACGCTGAATTAAATAATAGGCCGCTTTAGGAAGCGATTCGACAACCGGCAGCATGACCAGGTGGTGCGCCAGCAGCGGGTCACAGCCAAGCTCCTGCGGCAATATGCTTAAAAAATCACTTTGCGCGACAAGGCTAATACAGGAAGAAAATGTTTCGCAAACCACACCAATTCGCGGTATTTGCGAACGATGGCTAAATACCTCTTCTAATTGTTTATAATAACTTCCCCGCGGCGTCGGCATTGTCCAGTTATAATGCAGAAGTTCATTAATTGACGTTGCCCCCGTTGCCGGATGTCCTTCCCGACAAAATACCGCAAACGGTTTTTCGAAGAGTTTTTCAAACGTAAACTCCTGGTCGTAAGGCCCCTGATAATAGGTGTTGATGGTGAAGTCCAGTTCGCCCTGGCGTAATTCATTGATCATCGACACCAGCTGCCCTTCCATAATCCGCACCTTGACCTGCGGATGCTGCGCATGAAAGCGGGTTATAACGGCGGGCATAAGCGTGCGTGAAACGCTGGCCCCCATCCCGATGTTGATCTGCCCGGCCAGTTCCCCCTGCCGCTGACGGATATCATCCTGCGCCGCACGCAGCTCTTCCAGAATCAACCTGGCGCGCTGGTAAAAGCCCTCGCCGCATTCGGTCAACGTGACCCCCTTACTCCTGCGCACGAAAAGCTGCGCCGCCATGCCCTCTTCCAGCTCTTTGATGGATTTGGTCAGCGCCGGCTGGGAAAGATTCAACGTCCTGCTGGCACCGCGAATGCTGCCCTGACGCGCAACCTCAACAAACGCCCGGATTTGGTGAAATTTAATCTGGAATGTCATAGCCCGACCGATAACCGTTGTTTATCAGAGTAAAGAAACTGTCATCTACTTTAATGGAAAGGGATGTGCGAGGGTAATTCCTGAACGGTTAAAACTGTGAAAAATCGGTTAGTGATAAGTAAAAACTATCACAGCGTGAAGCAGTTCACATATTTTAATGATGACAGGAACAGATATGGACACACTGGCGCAGTACATCCAGACATTAACGCCGCAGCTGAGCGCATGGCGTCGCGATTTTCACCATTTTGCGGAATCCGGCTGGGTAGAGTTCCGTACCGCCGCGAAAGTCGCGGAAATCCTCGACTCGCTGGGTTACGAACTGGCGATGGGTCGCGACGTGGTCGATGCCGAAAGCCGGATGGGGTTGCCCGATGCCACTACCCTGGCGCAAGAGTTTGCCCGCGCGCGCGCGCAGGGCGCGCCTGAGAAATGGCTGGCGCCGTTTGAAGGCGGGTTTACCGGCATTGTGGCGACCCTCAATACCGGCCGTCCTGGACCGACTCTGGCGTTTCGCGTCGATATGGATGCTCTTGATTTAAGCGAAGCGCTGGATGAAAGCCATCGCCCGTTCCGCGACGGTTTTGCCTCCTGCAATCCGGGAATGATGCACGCCTGCGCGCACGACGGCCACACCACGATTGGTCTGGGGCTGGCGCGGGTACTTAAAGAGAATGAAGCACAGCTCAGCGGCACCCTCAAGCTGATCTTCCAGCCTGCCGAAGAAGGGACGCGCGGCGCGCGCGCCATGGTTGCCGCCGGGGCGTTGGACGACGTGGACTATTTCACGGCCATCCATATTGGTACCGGCGTGCCTGCCGGGACGGTGATCTGCGGCAGTGATAACTTTATGGCCACCACCAAGTTCGACGTGAACTTTACCGGCGTTGCCGCACACGCGGGCGGTAAACCGGAGGACGGGCGTAACGCCCTGCTCGCCGCCGCGCAGGCTGCAATCGCCCTGCACAGCATCGCCCCGCACAGCGAAGGCGCCTCCCGGGTGAACGTCGGGGTGATGCAGGCGGGCAGCGGACGCAACGTGGTGCCCGCGAATGCCCTGATCAAAGTCGAAACCCGCGGCGAAAGCGAAGCGATTAATCAGTATGTCTTTGAACGGGCGCAGGCGGTCATTACCGGCGCTGCCTCGCTCTATGGCGTGCGCGCGGAGATGCGCCTGATGGGTGCCGCCACCTCCAGCACTCCGACACCGGCCTGGGTTGATTATCTGCGCGAACAGGCGAGCCAGGTTTCCGGGGTTGTTCACGCCATCGATAAGGTGAAAGCGCCTGCAGGCTCCGAAGACGCCACGCTGATGATGGCCCGCGTGCAGCAGAACGGCGGCATGGCGTCCTATATGGTGTTCGGCACGGATTTGAGCGCCGGACATCACAACGAAAAATTCGACTTCGATGAGCAGGTCATGGCTATCGCCATCGACACGCTGGCGCGGACTGCGCTCAATTTCCCGTGGACGCGAGGTGTGTAATGCAGGAGAACTACGCTTTTATTGCCGATGCGATCGACACGCGATGTCGGACGTTAACCGATATTGCCGACGCGATCTGGGATCATCCCGAGACCCGCTTTGAAGAGTTCTGGTCCGCCGAACGGCTCGCCAGCGAGCTTGAGGCGGAAGGCTTCACGCTGACGCGCGAGGCTGGCGGTATTCCAAATGCCTTTATCGCCAGCTTCGGCAGCGGCAAACCGGTCATCGCCCTGCTGGGCGAATACGACGCGCTGGCCGGGCTAAGCCAGCAGGCGCACTGTGCGACCGCGCAATCCGCCACGCCGGGGGCCAACGGCCACGGCTGCGGGCATAATCTGCTAGGCACCGCGGCACTGGCGGGCGCGGTGGCGGTGAAAAGCTGGCTGGAGCAGCACGGCGGTAGCGGAACAGTGCGTTTTTACGGCTGTCCCGGCGAAGAAGGTGGCTCCGGGAAAACCTTTATGGTGCGCGAAGGTCTGTTTGATGACGTCGATGCCGCCGTCACCTGGCACCCGGAAGCCTTCGCCGGGATGTTTAACGTCAGCACGCTGGCGAATATTCAGGTCGCCTGGCGTTTTCACGGCGTGGCGGCGCATGCAGCCAACTCCCCCCATCTGGGACGCAGCGCGCTGGACGCCGTGACGCTGATGACCACCGGCACCAACTTCCTCAACGAACACATCATCGAGAAAGCGCGCGTCCATTATGCCATTACCGATACCGGCGGGATTTCGCCCAACGTGGTGCAGGCGCAGGCCGAGGTGCTGTACCTGATCCGCGCCCCGGAGATGGCCGATGCGCAGCAAATCTACGAACGGATCGAGAAAATCGCCCAGGGCGCGGCGATGATGACCGAAACCACCGTCGAGTGTCGCTTTGATAAAGCCTGCTCCAGCTACCTGCCGAACCGCACGCTCGAGGCGGCGATGTATCGCGCCCTGCAGCACTACGGCACGCCGGAGTGGACCGAAGAAGAGCGAGACTTTGCCCGCGAGATCCGCGCCACCCTGACGCCCAACGATCTGCAAAACAGCCTGAAAAATATTGCCGCGACGGGCGGTGACGCGGGTAAAGCCTTTGCCCGGTGCCATCAGGAGACGCTGCTGGTGGATGAAGTCGCGCCCTATGCCATCACCGACAACGTGCTGGCGGGCTCCACGGACGTGGGCGACGTCAGCTGGAAAATGCCGGTTGCCCAGTGCTTTAGCCCCTGCTTTACCGTCGGCACGCCGCTGCACACCTGGCAACTGGTGGCGCAGGGGCGTACCTCCATTGCCCACAAAGGCATGCTGCTGGCCGGAAAAGTGATGGGCGCGACCGCGCTCAATCTGCTGCAGGACGCAGCGCTGCTGAAAAAATGCCGTGAAGAGTTCGACCAACAATTACAAGAAAAACCGTACGTGTGTCCGATCCCACAGGGCGTGACACCGTCACCTTTAAAATAAAAAAACACAACAACACAACACTCCCGAGGAACGCCCATGAGTATGTCATCCATACCTTCGCATTCCCCATCCGGTAAGCTCTATGGCTGGGTTGAAAGGATCGGCAATAAAGTGCCGCACCCTTTCCTGCTTTTTATCTATCTGATTGTGATTTTGATGGTCGCCACCGCCGCGCTCTCCGCCTTTGACGTCAGCGTGCGTAGTCCGGCTGACGGCAGCCTGGTGGCGGTAAAGAACCTGCTCAGCGTTGAAGGGCTGCACTGGTTTTTACCCAATGTGATTAAGAACTTCAGCGGTTTCGCCCCGCTGGGCGCCATTCTGGCGCTGGTGCTGGGCGCCGGACTGGCTGAACGCGTTGGTTTGCTGCCCGCATTAATGGTGAAGATGGCTTCTCACGTCAGCGCGCGTTACGCGAGCTATATGGTGCTGTTTATCGCCTTCTTCAGCCATATCTCCTCCGACGCCGCGCTGGTGATCATGCCGCCGATGGGGGCGCTGATTTTCCTCGCCGTCGGGCGTCATCCCGTGGCGGGCCTGCTGTCGGCGATTGCGGGCGTGGGCTGTGGATTTACCGCCAACCTGCTGATCGTCACCACCGACGTGCTGCTCTCGGGCATCAGCACGGAGGCGGCGAAGACCATCGATGCGGCAATGCACGTCAGCGTGATCGATAACTGGTACTTTATGGCCAGCTCGGTCATTGTCCTGACGATTGTCGGCGGGCTGATTACCGATAAGATCATCGAGCCGCGCCTGGGTAAATGGGAAGGCCGTAGCGATGAAAAGCTGGACACCCTGAGCAAAGAGCAGCGCTTCGGCCTGCGCGTGGCTGGCGTTATCTCGCTGGCCTTTATCGCACTGGTGGCGCTGATGGTGGTGCCGGAAAACGGCATATTGCGCGATCCGGTTAAACATACCGTCCTGCCGTCACCGTTTATTCAGGGCATCGTACCGCTGATTATCCTCTTCTTCTTTGTCGTTTCGCTCGCCTACGGTATCGCTACCGGCAAAATCCGCCGTCAGGGCGATCTGCCGCAGCTGATGATCGAGCCGATGAAAGAGATGGCGGGCTTTATCGTGATGGTGTTCCCGCTGGCGCAGTTTGTGGCGATGTTTAACTGGAGCAACATGGGCAAGTTTATGGCCGTGGGCCTGACCGACGCGCTGGAGGCTGCCGGATTAAGCGGCGTACCGGCGTTTGTCGGCCTGGCGCTGCTGTCATCCCTGCTGTGCATGTTTATCGCCAGCGGCTCCGCCATCTGGTCGATTCTGGCCCCGATCTTCGTACCGATGTTTATGATGCTGGGATTCCACCCGGCGTTTGCCCAGATCCTGTTCCGCATCGCTGACTCATCGGTTATTCCGCTGGCGCCGGTTTCGCCGTTTGTTCCACTGTTTTTAGGCTTCCTGCAGCGCTATAAACCGGAAGCCAAACTGGGTACCTACTATTCGCTGATTTTACCCTACCCGCTTATCTTTTTAGGGGTATGGCTGGTGATGCTGGTGGCATGGTATCTTGTCGGCCTGCCAATTGGGCCGGGGATTTACCCGAGGCTGAATTAAAGGAAAGAGGATGCTGAGATTACTCGAAGATAAGATTGCAACGCCGCTTGGTCCACTGTGGGTGATCGCGGACGAAGAGTTCTGCCTGCGCGCCGTCGAATGGGAAGAGCACAGCGACCGCATGGAAGAACTGCTCAATGTTCACTACCGCTCCCAGGGGTATGAACGTATCCGCGCCACCAACCCGGGCGGACTGAGCAGCAAGCTTACGGCGTACTTCGAAGGCGATCTCAGCATCATCGATACTCTACCGACCGCCACGGCAGGCACGCCTTTTCAGCGCGAAGTATGGCAGGCGCTGCGGTCCATTCCCTGCGGACAGGTCATGCATTACGGCCAGCTCGCGGAGCAGCTAGGCCGCGCAGGGGCCGCACGTGCAGTGGGTGCCGCGAACGGCTCTAACCCGGTCAGCATCGTGGTGCCCTGCCACCGCGTCATTGGCCGCAACGGTACCATGACAGGCTATGCCGGTGGCGTGCAGCGAAAAGAGTGGCTACTGCGCCATGAAGGGTATCTTTTGCTGTAGAAACCAGGCTTTTAGTGCTTAATTTTCTGCCGGTTAGGCTAAAAATCCATAATCAAGCTGTGGAATTTCAAGAAGATGGCGACACGTTGCCGTCTCTTGTCCTTATTGAGGGTTTGTCAGGCTTACGTACTTACCAAAAAGATGTTAAAATTGACCAATATCAATTAAGGCTTGAGCAAACCTATGATCCCGGAAAAGCGAATTATACGACGCATTCAGTCTGGCGGTTGTGCTATCCATTGCCAGGATTGCAGCATCAGCCAGCTCTGTATCCCGTTTACCCTGAATGAGCATGAACTCGATCAGCTTGATAATATCATCGAGCGCAAAAAGCCTATTCAGAAAGGGCAGACGCTGTTTAAAGCGGGAGACGAACTGAAATCGCTCTATGCTATCCGTTCTGGCACCATCAAGAGCTACACCATCACCGAACAGGGTGATGAGCAGATCACCGGCTTCCATCTGGCGGGCGACCTGGTGGGCTTTGATGCCATCGGCACGGGCCATCACCCGAGCTTTGCTCAGGCGCTCGAAACCTCGATGGTTTGCGAAATCCCGTTTGAAACCCTGGACGATCTGTCCGGTAAGATGCCTAACCTGCGTCAGCAGATGATGCGTCTGATGAGCGGTGAGATCAAAGGCGATCAGGACATGATTCTGCTGCTTTCCAAAAAGAATGCAGAAGAACGCCTGGCTGCGTTTATCTACAACCTCTCCCGCCGCTTCGCCGAACGTGGCTTCTCGCCGCGTGAATTCCGTCTGACGATGACGCGTGGCGATATCGGTAACTACCTGGGTCTGACCGTGGAAACCATCAGCCGTCTGCTGGGCCGTTTCCAGAAAAGCGGGATGCTGGCCGTTAAAGGTAAATACATCACTATCGAAAACGGTGAAGCGCTGGCCGTTCTTGCCGGGCACGCCCGCAACGTGGCGTAACTTTCCGCATGTTGATAACCAGACTGATAAATTCTTGTGATTTATTGGTCTGGTATAATCACTTCCGTTTCAAGATATTTTCACCGTAGTACGTCCCCACACAGCGCCCGAAAGGTTCTCGTTGAGGTTATGAATTGAGAGAAAGTTTGTTTTTCGTTTCAGTCGTGATTGCCTCAGTGACCTTTATCTTCATCTGGATCATGCTTGTCGGCCCGATGAAGGGGGAGGAAAAAACCTACGTTCAGGATTCCACGACCTTTGCGATAGCGGTGATGGTGCTGCTGTTTATTGCGTTTATCGCGGTAACGACCACGGTACTTTTCCTCTGATAAATTTTCATGAATTATTGATCTGGCAAAACCTCCCCTCTGTTTCATTCAGGATATATAGGTTACTCTTTTAATTACAGACTGTGGTGACAGTAGTAAGGAGACCTGTATGGCCAAGTATCAAAACATGCTGGTAGCTATCGATCCGAATCAGGACGATCAGCCGGCATTACGACGTGCTGTGTATTTACATCAACGGATTGGTGGCAAAATCAAAGCGTTTTTGCCGATCTATGACTTCTCGTATGAGATGACCACCCTTCTGTCGCCTGACGAGCGCACCGCTATGCGTCAGGGCGTCATCAGCCAGCGTACCGCGTGGATCCGCGAACAGGCGAAGTATTACCTGGAAGCGGGTGTGCCTATTGATATTAAAGTGGTCTGGCATAACCGACCTTTCGAAGCCATCATCCAGGAGATTGTCGCCGGTGGGCATGACCTGCTGCTGAAGATGGCGCACCAGCACGACAGGCTGGAATCCGTGATTTTCACCCCGACCGACTGGCACTTGCTGCGTAAATGTCCTTGCCCGGTCTGGATGGTAAAAGACCAGCCGTGGCCTGAAGGCGGGCGAGCCGTTGTGGCGGTAAACCTCGCAAGCGAAGAGGATTACCACAATTCGCTGAATGAGAAGCTGGTGAAGGAGACCATCCAGCTTGCTGACCAGGTGAATCATACCGAAGTGCATCTGGTTGGCGCCTATCCAGTCACCCCGATTAACATTGCCATTGAGCTACCTGAATTTGACCCGAGCGTGTACAACGACGCGATCCGCGGTCAGCACCTGCTGGCCATGAAAGCATTGCGCCAGAAATTCAGCATTGATGAGAAAATGACCCACGTGGAAAAAGGGCTGCCTGAAGAGGTTATCCCGGACCTGGCGGAACACCTGCAGGCGGGGATTGTGGTGCTGGGCACCATTGGCCGGACCGGTATTTCTGCCGCCTTCCTCGGCAATACCGCCGAACAGGTGATCGACCATCTGCGCTGCGACCTGCTGGTCATTAAGCCGGATGAGTACCAGACGCCAGTTGAGCTGGACGATCCGGAAGACGATTAACCCGTAAGATGAAAAAAAACCGTCGGGGAACCGGCGGTTTTTTTTGCCGGGTGGCGGCTTCGCCTTACCCAGCCTACAGGTTTGGTAGGCCCGGTAAGCTTGCGCCACCGGGCTTTACCCTGTCAGAGTGATTTCAGAATCGCATCCACGCTGGCTTTGGCATCACCAAACAGCATGTGGGTGTTCTCTTTGAAGAACAGCGGGTTCTGAACCCCGGCATAGCCGGTATTCATAGAGCGTTTAAACACAATCACGTTCTGTGCCTTCCACACTTCCAGAACCGGCATACCGGCGATTGGGCTACCCGGATCGTCCTGTGCAGCAGGGTTAACGGTATCGTTGGCACCAATGACCAGCACGGTGTCGGTATCAGAGAAATCATCGTTGATTTCATCCATCTCCAGCACGATGTCGTATGGCACTTTCGCTTCCGCCAGCAGCACGTTCATGTGGCCTGGCAGACGCCCTGCCACCGGGTGAATACCAAAGCGAACCTTGATACCACGCGCGCGCAGCTTCTCGGTGATTTCCGCAACCGGATACTGTGCCTGCGCCACCGCCATGCCGTAGCCTGGGGTGATAATGACTGTGTGCGAGTTTTTCAGCATGTCTGCGGTATCTTCCGCAGAAATTTCACGGTGCTCACCCACTTCTTCATCCGCACTGGAAGACGACCCATCGGTCCCGAAACCACCGGCGATAACGCTGATGAACGAGCGGTTCATCGCCTTGCACATGATGTAAGACAGGATCGCACCGGAAGAACCCACCAGCGCACCGGTGACGATCAGCAGGTCGTTGCTCAGCATAAAGCCCGCCGCCGCCGCCGCCCAACCGGAGTAGGAGTTCAGCATCGAGACAACCACTGGCATATCCGCACCACCGATGGACGCCACCAGGTGCCAGCCGAATGCCAGCGCAATAATGGTCATTACCAGCAACGCCAGCACCTGCAGACCGACGCTTTCGGTACGCACGAAGACCACCAGCAGTACAAACGACACCACCAGCGCCGCCAGGTTCAGCTTATGACGGTTTGGCAGCATCAGCGGTTTAGAGGAGATCTTCCCGCGCAGTTTGCCGAACGCGACAATAGAGCCGGTGAAGGTCACCGCACCGATGAAGATACCGAGGAACACTTCCGTCAGGTGGATGTTCACCAGAATCGGTTCCAGACCCGGTTCGTGATACAGGTAGCTGTTGAAGCCCACCAGCACCGCCGCCAGACCCACGAAGCTGTGCAGAATGGCAACCAGCTCCGGCATCTCGGTCATTTCAACGCGTTTTGCCAGGCGAATACCAATCGCGCCACCGATAATCATCGCCACCAGGATCCACGCCACGTTGCCGGTATCCGGCCCGAAGATGGTGGCAATCAGCGCAATCGCCATCCCGGCGATACCAAAGTTATTTCCCTGCTGAGACGTTTCGTGTTTGGAAAGCCCCGCCAGACTGAAAATAAACAGGATTGCAGCAACAATGTATGCGGCTGTCACTAATCCTCCAGACATATGCTACCCCTTAGCCTTTACGAAACATTTTCAGCATGCGCTGAGTCACGGTGAAACCACCGAAAATATTGATACTGGCGATCAACACCGCGATAAAGCTCAGGAAGCTGATCCAGCCGCCGTGACCAATCTGCAGTAACGCCCCCACCACGATGATCCCGGAGATGGCGTTAGTGACCGACATCAGCGGCGTATGCAGCGCATGAGAGACGTTCCACACCACGTAATAACCTACGACGCAGGAGAGCGCGAAGACGGTAAAGTGGCCGAGGAACTCTTTCGGCGCGACGTTAGCCAGCCAGCCGAACAGAATAATCACCAGCGCCATGATCGCGTATTTACGCCACGGAGAAGCCGGTTTGGCGGGTTCTTTTGGCGCGGGTGCTGCTTTCGGTGCCGCCTGAGGCTGAGCAGAAACCTGAATAGGCGGCGCAGGCCAGGTAATTTCACCTTCACGGACCACAGTGACACCGCGCACCACCACATCGTCGAAATCAACGGTGACGTTGCCGTCCTTCTCTTTACAAAGCAGCTTCAGCAGGTTGACGAGGTTAGTGCCGTACAGCTGAGAAGACTGCGTTGGCAGACGGCCCGGCAGATCGGTATAACCGATCACCTTCACACCGTTAGCGGTCGTGGTCACCTGATTTGGTACGGTATATTCACAGTTACCGCCGTTTTGGGCGGCCAGGTCGACAATCACACTGCCCGATTTCATGGAGTCAACCATCTCACGGGTAATCAGCTTCGGCGCCGGTTTACCCGGGATAAGCGCGGTGGTGACAATAATGTCGACATCTTTCGCCTGGGCGGCGAAGAGTTCCATTTCGGCTTTGATAAAGGCTTCGGACATCACCTTCGCGTAACCATCACCGCTGCCGGCTTCTTCCTTGAAGTCCAGTTCAAGGAACTCGGCGCCCATACTCTGGACCTGTTCCTTCACTTCAGGACGGGTGTCAAAAGCACGGACGATAGCGCCCAGGCTGTTTGCAGCACCGATTGCGGCAAGTCCCGCCACGCCCGCGCCGATCACCATCACTTTCGCTGGCGGTACTTTGCCCGCAGCGGTGATCTGACCGGTAAAGAAGCGACCAAACTCGTGAGCCGCTTCAACGATAGCGCGGTAGCCAGCGATATTCGCCATTGAGCTCAGTGCATCCAGAGACTGCGCGCGCGAAATGCGCGGCACGGAGTCCATCGCCATCACGGTCACGCCACGGGCCGCCAGCTTCTCCATCAGCTCAGGGTTTTGCGCAGGCCAGATGAAGCTCACCAGGGTCGTCCCCGGATTCAGCAGCGCAATCTCACTCTCTTCCGGCGCGTTTACTTTCAGAATCACCGGCGACTGCCAGACGTCAGCACCGTCGACCACTTCCGCGCCAGCCTGGATAAAGGCCTCGTCATCGAAACTCGCCAGTTTGCCTGCGCCGCTTTCAACCGCGACCGTAAAACCCAGTTTAAGCAGTTGCTCCACCGTTTTTGGTGTTGCCGCTACGCGGGTTTCATTGGCTAACCGTTCTTTTGGTACCCCAATACGCATAGTTTTCCCTTCCATCGGTTTTTGATGATGGTTTATCGATAAATGCCCGCGGTTTGTATCAATTTTCGCCATCGCGTGAGCGACGAGATAGGATTAACCCCGGAAAATAAAACAGTAACAAACTGTCTATAACCTACTGAAAATAGCGCCCGCGATCTACCGCCAGAAAACACTATTTCTTACTTTATCTGTGAAAAATAAGCGATCGGCGTCACTGACAGTGATATTTACCTTAAATTCATTGCCAGAACCGATAAATCGCGCAAGCGAAGCGGTAAAAACATGATATAGCGCCATAAGAGAACAACTTATTAACATTAAATTAACTTGTAAAAGTCATATGCTTTATCAGTTTTACTTGTCAAACGCGTATTTTTTCAACATATCACTAAATGTTATCGAATTCGGTGATTCAGTAAGCACAGGCAGTGAAAAATGGCGCAGACAGCGACGGGTTTTAAATGCAATAATCGGGACCGTCTCAAATTAACAACAATACCAGTACATGGTTTGCGCAAGGCGAAGGATCATTTTTATGAAGCTTAAGAACACACTCCTGGCGTCCGCACTTCTTTCCGCGACCGCCCTGTCTGCGAATGCCGCAACAGAGTTAACGCCGGAGCAAGCGGCAGCGTTAAAACCTTTTGACCATACGGTCATTGTGGGTCGTTATAATTCTATTGGCGACGCCGTCGCCGCGGCATCAAAAGCTGCTGATAAAAACGGGGCGGCCTCGTTTTATGTCGTTGACCAGTCCGATTACGGCAACAGCGGTAACCAGCGTGTGACCATTGCGCTGTTCAAAGACAATGCGCCAAAAGCTGACGCACCGAAAAACCGCGTGATCAACGATGTTGTTGAACTGCCGAAAGATCAGGCGATTGAGCTGGAACCTTACGACACCGTCACCGTTCAGGGCTTCTATCGCAGCCAGCCAGAAGTGAACGATGCCATCACCAAAGCCGCGAAAGAGAAAGGGGCCTACTCTTTCTTCATCGTGCGTCAGGTCGATGCTAACCAGGGTGGCAACCAGCGTATTACCGCGTTCATCTATAAAAAAGATGCGAAAAAACGTGTTCTGCAGAGCCCGGATGCCATCCCGGCAAACTCAGAGGCAGGTCGCGCGGCGATAGCGAAAGGTGGCGAAGAAGCGAAGAAAGTTGAAATTCCAGGCGTAGCAACGACGGCTGCCCCAAGCGCTGAAGTGGGCCGTTTCTTTGAAACGCAGTCCACGAAAGGTGGCCGTTATTCCGTTACGCTGCCAGACGGTACCAAAATTGAAGAGCTGAACAACGCCACTGCAGCGCAGATGGTGCCGTTCGACAGCATCAAGTTTACCGGCAACTACGGCAACATGACGGAAGTCTCTTACCAGGTCGCGAAGCGTGCGGCGAAGAAAGGGGCGAAGTACTACCACATCACCCGCCAGTGGCAGGAACGTGGTAACAACGTGACCATCAGCGCCGATCTGTACAAGTAACAAAATCGTTTACGAAAGGCGGCGCAATGCCGCCTTTTTTGTTACTTTTTTTGAATTTCTGCCACACGTCATTGCATGCTTTCGTTACACTCCGTAAAATCCCGCGCCTTAGTGTGATCCACCATTTTTATGCGCCTGAGCGAAATAATTATTCTGGATTTTGACCTTTCATAACAGGAAGCCAATGGAAAAGAAACTTGGCCTGAGTGCTCTGACTGCGCTCGTTTTAAGCTCAATGCTGGGTGCAGGCGTATTCAGTTTGCCGCAAAATATGGCGGCCGTCGCCAGCCCTTCCGCGCTCATCATTGGCTGGGGCATTACCGGTGCCGGAATATTGCTGCTGGCCTTCGCCATGCTGCTGCTCACCCGCATTCGCCCGGATCTGGACGGCGGCATTTTCACCTATGCGCGTGAAGGTTTCGGCGAGCTGATTGGCTTCTGTTCCGCGTGGGGATACTGGCTGTGTGCCGTTATTGCCAACGTCTCCTATCTGGTGATCGTCTTCTCGGCGCTCAGTTTCTTTACCGATACGCCCGAGCTGCGTCTCTTTGGCGACGGGAATACCTGGCAATCTATTGTGGGCGCCTCGGTGCTACTGTGGTTCGTCCACTGGCTGGTGTTACGTGGCGTACAAACGGCCGCCAGCATTAACCTGGTGGCGACGCTGGCGAAACTGGTTCCGCTCGGCCTGTTTATCGTTCTGGCCTTTATTGCGTTCCGTCTGGACGTATTTACGCTCGATTTCAGCGGCGTTGCGCTGGGCGTTCCCGTCTGGGAGCAGGTGAAAAACACGATGCTGATTACCCTGTGGGTGTTCATCGGTGTTGAAGGCGCGGTCGTGGTTTCTGCCCGGGCCCGGAATAAACGCGACGTGGGTCGCGCCACGCTGCTGGCCGTACTGGCTGCGCTCGGGGTCTATCTGCTGGTAACGCTGCTGTCGCTGGGCGTGGTGGCGCGTCCTGAGCTGGCTGAAATGCGCAACCCGTCAATGGCAGGCCTGATGGTGAAAATGCTCGGCCCCTGGGGGGATGTGGTGATTGCCGCGGGGCTGATCGTCTCCGTCTGCGGCGCTTACCTGAGCTGGACTATCATGGCGGCTGAAGTGCCATTCCTGGCCTCTACGCATAAAGCGTTTCCACGGCTGTTTGCCCGCCAAAATAAAAACAGTGCGCCGTCGGCATCACTCTGGCTGACCAACATCAGCGTTCAGGTCTGTCTGGTGCTGATCTGGCTCACAGGTTCAGACTATAACACCCTGCTGACCATCGCCTCGGAGATGATTCTGGTACCCTATTTCTTAGTGGGTGCGTATTTGTTAAAAATCGCCACACGCCCGGCGCATTATGTTGTGGGTGTCGGAGCCTGTATTTACGGCCTGTGGTTGTTGTATGCTTCCGGACCTATGCATCTGCTGCTGTCGGTGGTGCTGTACGCACCGGGTCTGCTGGTGTTTATCTACGCCCGCCGCACGCATCAGCTGGAGAACGCGCTGAAACGCCGTGAGATGGCATTAATTGGACTGTTACTGGTTGCTGCCCTACCGGCAACCTGGATGTTAATGGGATAGCATCGCCTTTCCCATTGTTGAACTGTAAAGGAGAATACGATGGGAAATGCACCGCTTCGCCCAATACTGATTACCGGTGGAGGCCGCCGTATCGGCCTCGCCCTCGCCCATCACTTTCTCAACCTTCGCCATCCGGTCATTGTCAGCTACCGTACGGAATACCCGTCGATTGAAGGGTTACGCAAAGCCGGAGCAGTCTGCATTCAGGCTGATTTTTCAACCGATGAAGGCATTCTGGCTTTCGCTGAAAAGGTGAAATCCACCACGACGGGGCTGCGCGCCGTGATCCATAACGCCAGCGCATGGCGTGCCGAAAAACCCGGTACGTCACTCAGCGAAACGCTCTCCGCCATGTTGCAGATCCACGTGAATACCCCTTATCTGCTCAACCATGCTCTGCAGGATCTGCTGCGCGGCCATGGGCACGCGGCGGGCGACATTATTCACTTTACCGATTATGTGGTAGAGCGCGGCAGCGACAAGCACATCGCCTACGCGGCCAGTAAAGCCGCTCTGGATAACATGACGCGCTCGTTTGCCCGCAAGCTCGCGCCCGAGGTGAAGGTGAACGCCATCGCCCCGGCGATGATTTTGTTTAACGAAAACGATGATGCGGAGTATCGCCAGCAGGCGCTGAATAAGTCGCTCATGAAAATCGCCCCTGGCGAAAAAGAGGTGATCGACCTTGTGGATTACCTGCTCACCAGTTGCTATGTGACCGGCAGAACCTTTGCCGTGGACGGCGGTCGCCCGCTGCGCTAGTGAAAGCGACTCCAGAAGAAAATCAACACCCAGGCGCTGAGTCCCCAGCAGACCACCGCCCCGCTCAGCGCCAGGGGAAGACGCAGAAAACCGGTGAAGTACCACAGCGAAAGCAGGTAGAGAAAATACGGAATGATAGACCACATGCCAAACACGATGGTCGTGCGTAACGCTTCCGTGCCTCGTTCAGAAGCCACAATATAGTGAGCAATCAGCGCAAAGGTCGGGAACAGCGGGATCAGCCCGGCAATATAGTAGTTTTTCGTTTTTGCCAGAATGCCAATCAGTAACACCACCAGCGCGCCCAGCGCGGCTTTGATCACCAGCCCCATATTTTTTCCTGAAACAATCAACTCACAATTTGAGCCAGAATAACGGAACCGGCGTTAATTTTGAAAGATTAATGGAAGGTTAAGGTTTCGCGGTGTATGTTGGCTTTTTTCACGAAAACAGACGCTGTATGAATAAGATTGTTTATGTTGAAGACGAACCCGAAGTCGGACAACTGATCGCCGCCTATCTGGGTAAACATGATATGGACGTCATTGTTGAACCTCGCGGCGATCGTGCCGAAGAGGTGGTCGTCCGTGAAAACCCGGATCTGGTGCTGCTGGATATCATGTTGCCAGGCAAAGACGGCATGACACTCTGCCGTGACCTGCGCGCCCAGTGGGAGGGCCCTATCGTCCTGCTCACCTCACTGGACAGCGATATGAACCACATTTTGTCGCTGGAGATGGGTGCCAATGACTACATTCTGAAAACCACACCGCCTGCCGTCCTGCTCGCTCGCCTGCGCCTCCATTTACGCCAGCACGCCAGCATCGAACGCGAAGCGCCCGCGCCTTCTCTGACGCCGCACAAAGCGATGCGCTTCGGTACGCTGTCTATTGACCCCATTAACCGTCAGGTGCTGCTCTCTGGCGAGCTTATCGCCCTCTCCACCGCAGATTTTGACCTGCTATGGGAGCTGGCAACGCATGCCGGGCAAATCATGGACCGCGACGCGCTGCTGAAAAACCTGCGGGGCGTGAGCTATGACGGAATGGACCGCAGCGTTGACGTGGCGATTTCGCGTCTGCGTAAAAAGCTGCAGGATAACGCTACCGAGCCCTACCGCATTAAAACCGTGCGTAACAAGGGTTATCTGTTTGCCCCGCATGCGTGGGAAACCTGATCTCCGGATAAGCTAACATGCGCGAAATGAAGGCATTACGCGATGATGCCCTTTGTTTCGCGGGTTAATTTGCCCGTTTGCGCAACAATTAACTTGCTAAGCACGCGAACTATTCCATAATTAAAACTGCTCCTTCCCTTTCTTCGCCCGTACCGCCCCGGCTACATCACCTATTTCTGTTCACCGTGAAGCTCTCACGAAACATCTCTCATAAAATCTTGAAATGAGGATTTAAGCTCATGCATTATGTATAGCTACTATGAAGTTGAGACCATCAAAACCAATCTTGAATGGATTGTTAATCAGGCAGCGCTTAACCATCCCTCCCCCTCACACACCGATCAAAAAGCGCTCTTTGACCTCCTTGAACTCATCCAGTCTTACGAAATTCTCCTGGATTTAATAAACGAATTTGGGACCGATGTGATTGATATGCACATTGCGGAAGGACTGGCCGTGACGGAAACACTCATCGCCAAGGTAAAAAACAGCGCGAATGCCATGTAACACGCTTCACAGACATGAAAATATCGACAGGTTTTCATGTATATTCTGCACAAAGCGTTTCTTCGGTGAGATCCAATGAAAAAGCTGTTTGTGCAGTTTTATCTTTTACTGTTTGTCTGCTTCCTGGTCATGACCATGCTGGTCGGGCTGGTCTATAAATTCACCGCCGAACGTGCGGGCAGACAGTCGCTGGACGATCTGATGAAAAGCTCGCTCTATCTGATGCGCAGCGAGCTGAGAGAGATCCCGCCACACGACTGGGCGAAAACCCTCAAAGAGCTGGATCTGAATCTGTCGTTCGATTTACGCATCGAGCCGTTAAAAGATTTTGAGTTGGATCCGCCCGCCATGCAGCGTCTGCGCGATGGGGACATCGTCGCGCTGGATGAGAAATACACCTTTATCCAGCGTATTCCGCGTAGCCATTACGTGCTGGCCGTCGGGCCGGTACCCTATCTCTATTATCTGCACCAGATGCGTCTGCTGGACATGGCGCTGATGGCCTTTATCGCCATTTCGCTCGCGTTTCCGGTCTTTATCTGGATGCGCCCACACTGGCAGGACATGCTGAAACTGGAATCCGCCGCACAGCGTTTTGGCGAGGGGCATTTTACCGAACGCATTCACTTCGACAGCGGTTCCAGCTTTGAACGTCTGGGCGTGGCCTTTAACCAGATGGCCGATAACATCAATGCCCTGATCGCCAGTAAGAAGCAATTGATCGACGGGATTGCGCACGAGCTGCGCACGCCGCTGGTTCGCCTGCGCTATCGTCTGGAGATGAGCGAGAATCTGACGGAAGCGGAGTCTCAGGCACTTAACCGCGATATTGGCCAGCTTGAAGCGCTGATTGAGGAGCTGCTGACCTACGCCCGCCTCGATCGTCCGCAAAACGAACTGAACCTCAGTACGCCGGACCTGCCTGCCTGGCTGCAAACCCACATCGATGATGTCCAGAGTGTGAACCCGCAGCGCACGCTGTTGACGCGCGTCACGCCAGGTGATTACGGCGCGCTCGATATGCGCCTGATGGAGCGCGTGCTGGACAATCTGATGAACAACGCCATGCGTTACAGCGAGAGTACGCTACAGATTGGGCTGGATTTGCAGGGCAATCAGGCCAGCCTGACGGTGGAGGATGATGGTCCGGGGATTACCCCGGAAGCGCGAGAAACCGTGTTTGAACCGTTTGTCCGCCTCGACCCCAGCCGCGATCGCGCCACTGGCGGATGCGGCCTGGGGCTGGCGATTGTCTACTCTATCTCGCAGGCGATGGGCGGCACGGTGCATTGCGAAGAGAGCGAGCTCGGCGGTGCGCGCTTCTGCTTTAGCTGGCCGGTGTACCATAACATCGCCCTTCCCGTTCCTGCCTGACCTCAACCGCACGCTGGCCTGACCCGGCGTGCTGTGCTATATGATAAGTATGTTGTAACTAATGAGAGTGTTTATGGCGACATACGATCTCCTCGAACGGCTGAACAGCACGTTTCGGGAAATAGAACACGAGCTACTGACCCTGACCGAACGTTTGCAGACCTGCCGTCTGCTGGCCGCGCGCGTCTTTACCCTGCCCGAGGTGGCTAAAGGGGCTGAACACGACCCGCTGGATACCATCGAGGTTGAACAGCACATCGGCAGTGCCGCCCTTGATCTGGCGCTGAAACACTATCGTCGCCTGTTTATCCAGCAGCAGTCAGAAAACCGCAGCAGTAAGGCGGCCGTGCGTCAGCCTGGCGTGATCTGCCTGCAAACCGATGCGACAACACGCGAAGCGCTGGAAACACAGATTGCCCATATCAACACTCTGAAAGCGGCATTTGAAAAGATCATCACCGAAGAGTCCGGCCTCGCCCCTGCCGCCCGGTTTGAATGGGTGCACCGCCAGCTTCCGGGGCTGATAACCCTTAACGCCTATCGCACGCTGACGGTACTGCGTCACCCCGCTACGCTGCGCTTCGGCTGGGCGAATAAGCACATCATTAAAAACTTCACCCGGGATGAGATTCTGGCGCAGCTGGAAAAAAGTTTGAAGACGCCGCGCACCGTCGCACCGTGGTCGCGTGAACAGTGGATTGAGCGCCTGGAGCAGGAGTATCACAGCATCGCTTCTCTACCGGCGGATACGCGCCTCAAGATCAAGCGCCCGGTGAAGGTGCAGCCTATCGCCCGCGTCTGGTATTCCGGACAGCAAAAACAGGTTCAGTATGCCTGTCCGACACCGCTGATTGCGCTATATGATGCCGAACAAGGAGCCATCGTGCCAGATATTGGTGAGCTTTTGAATTACGATGCGGACAATGTCCAGCACCGTTACAGACCTCAGGCGCAGCCGCTACAGCTGATTATTCCGCGGCTGCACCTGTATGTGGCGGGTTGATTATTTCAGGCTACCGACCATCGCTTCCGGGCGAACCCAGGCGTCGAACTCCGCCTCCGTCAGATAGCCCAGCGCCAGGGCGGAGGCTTTCAGCGTCAGCCCCTCTTTATGCGCTTTTTTAGCGATCTCGGCGGCTTTATCGTAGCCGATATGGGTATTCAGCGCCGTCACCAGCATCAGGGACTCATTGAGCAACTGGCTGATACGCTCACGATTTGGCTCAATCCCTACCGCACAGTGCTCGTTAAAGCTCTCCATCCCGTCCGCCAGCAGACGAATCGATTGCAGAACGTTGTGGATCACCATCGGGCGATAGACGTTTAGTTCGAAGTTGCCGG
The DNA here is from genome assembly GCF_008080435.1 of Enterobacter asburiae. Classification (GTDB taxonomy): domain Bacteria; phylum Pseudomonadota; class Gammaproteobacteria; order Enterobacterales; family Enterobacteriaceae; genus Enterobacter; species Enterobacter asburiae_C. The sequence continues at coordinate 167,682 of NZ_VRKN01000004.1, forward strand.
ACGCACCGCCCAGGTTGACGGCCACGTCATTGCCCAATACCTGACAGCAGAGCATGGTCATGGCTTCGCACTGGGTCGGGTTGACTTTACCCGGCATGATGGAGCTGCCTGGTTCGTTTTCCGGGATGCTGATTTCACCGATACCGCAGCGCGGACCCGAGGCCAGCCAGCGTACGTCGTTGGCGATTTTCATCAGCGAGGCCGCCAGCCCTTTCAGCGCGCCGTGGGTGTGGACCAGCGCATCGCAGGTCGCCAGCGCTTCGAACTTGTTGGGCGCCGTGACGAACGGCTGCCCGGTGATGTTTGCCAGCTCCTCCGCCACGCGCACCGCATATTCGGGATGAGTGTTTAACCCGGTCCCGACCGCCGTCCCGCCGAGCGCCAGCTCCGCCAGATGCGGCAGGCTGTATTCAATGTGCTTCAGGTTGTGTTCCAGCATCGCCACCCAGCCGGAAATTTCCTGGCCGAGCGTCAGCGGCGTGGCGTCCTGCAGGTGCGTACGGCCAATTTTGACGATGTCGTGGAAAGCCAGCGCTTTCACGTTGAGTGTAGATTTCAGGACGTTGAGCTGCGGAATAAGCTGTTCACGAATGGCGATCACTGCAGCCACGTGCATCGCCGTCGGGAAGACGTCGTTGGAACTCTGGCTTTTGTTGACGTCATCGTTCGGGTGAACCTTACGCTCCATGCCGCGCACGCCTCCCAGCAACTCACTTGCCCGGTTCGCCAGCACTTCGTTCATGTTCATGTTGCTTTGGGTGCCGGAACCGGTCTGCCAGATGGCGAGGGGGAATTCATCGGGATGCTTACCCGCCAGCACTTCGTCGGCGGCGTTGATGATGGCGGTCGCTTTGTCTGCCGTCAGCAGGCCCAAATCCTGGTTCACTTTAGCGGCTGCACGTTTGGTGAGCGCCAGCGCCTGAATCAGCGAGACGGGCATTTTTTCAGTCGAGATACGGAAATGCTCCAGCGAACGCTGGGTTTGCGCGCCCCATAGCTTGTCGGCCGGGACGTCGATGGCGCCCATCGAGTCTTTCTCATGGCGTACCGTGGTCATTACTTTCTCCTTGATAACAAAAGAGGGATTGCTCACATGCTTAAGGGATAAGTATTGATGACTTCTGGGAAACGATATGGCGCTTTGTGCGCTCTTTTTGGTATCGGGTGGCGCTGACGCTTACCCGACCTACCAGACACGTAGGCCGGGTAAGGCGCAGCCGCCACCCGGCAATTTACAGAATTACTTCACGCACGCCGAACACTGGGATGACTGGATCTGCTTGAAGAAGTCGTTGCCTTTGTCATCCACGAGGATAAACGCCGGGAAATCTTCCACTTCAATTTTCCAGATCGCTTCCATACCCAGTTCCGGGTATTCCACGCACTCCAGGCTCTTGATGCTGCCCTGCGCCAGAACCGCAGCCGGGCCGCCGATACTGCCGAGGTAGAAGCCGCCGTGCTTGTGGCAGGCGTCCGTCACCTGCTGGCTGCGGTTGCCTTTCGCCAGCATGATCATGCTGCCGCCGTTGGCCTGCAGTTGGTCAACGTACGAGTCCATGCGGCCAGCCGTAGTCGGACCTAACGAGCCAGACGCGTAGCCTTCCGGCGTTTTGGCCGGGCCTGCGTAGTAGATCGGGTGATCTTTGATGTACTGCGGCAGCCCTTCGCCGTTGTCCAGACGCTCTTTCAGCTTCGCGTGCGCGATGTCGCGACCCACGATGATCGTGCCGTTCAAGGAAAGACGGGTCGAGACCGGATACTGCGAAAGCTGCGCCAGGATCTCTTTCATCGGACGGTTCAGGTCGACGTGAACCGCTTCACCCTCACCCGCTTTACGCAGCTCTTCCGGAATGTATTTACCCGGGTTGTTTTCCAGTTTTTCGATCCACACGCCTTCGCGGTTGATCTTCGCCTTGATGTTGCGATCCGCAGAGCAGGACACGCCCATCCCGACCGGACAGGAGGCACCGTGACGCGGCAGACGGATCACGCGCACGTCGTGGGCAAAGTATTTGCCGCCAAACTGTGCGCCGAGGCCCAGATTACGCGCCTCTTCCAGCAGTTCCTGCTCAAGCTGCACGTCGCGGAACGCCTGGCCGTGCTCGTTACCTTCGGTAGGCAGGCCGTCGTAGTATTTGGTTGAGGCCAGCTTGACGGTTTTCAGCGTGCTTTCAGCCGACGTACCGCCAATCACAAACGCGATATGGTACGGCGGGCACGCCGCAGTGCCGAGAGTGCGCATCTTCTCAACCAGGTAGTTCTTCAGCTTGCCCGGAGTGAGCAGCGCTTTGGTTTCCTGGTAGAGATAGGTTTTGTTGGCTGAACCGCCGCCTTTGGCGATACAGAGGAATTTGTACTCGTCACCGTCGACGCTGTAGAGGTCAATCTGTGCAGGCAGGTTGGTGCCGGTGTTGACCTCTTTGTACATATCCAGCGCCGCGTTTTGCGAGTAGCGCAGGTTATCTTCGGTGTAAGTGTTGTAGACGCCGTGCGCCAGGGCCGCTTCGTCACCGCCGCCGGTCCAGACACGCTGGCCTTTTTTACCGACGATGATCGCCGTGCCGGTGTCCTGGCAGGTTGGCAGAACACCTTTCGCCGCGATGTCTGAGTTACGCAGGAACTGCAGGGCAACGTATTTATCGTTCTCGCTGGCCTGCGGGTCACTCAGGATATCGGCAACCTGCTGCTGGTGCGCAGGACGGAGCATAAACGAGGCGTCGTGGAAAGCGTGCTGCGCCAGCAGCGTCAGCGCCTGCGGATCGACCTTGAGGATCTCTTGTCCTTCAAACTCAGAGACGGAGACGTGATCGCGGGTTAACAGGTAATACTCGGTCTGATCCTTACTGAGGGGGAAAGGATCCTGATAATGGAAGGGTTTATTCGACATTGTTCTCTCACTTACTGCTTCGGTCTGTTTATTCAGGGCAGATGTTCCGCTGCCCGGCTTAAAAGCGAGTCAGCTTATCCTACACAATTTTTTAACAAAAACTGAGACTAGTACGACTTTTTACATCCACAGGTTACTTCCACGAGGTTTATTGCTTTAATACCCGGAGTTAATTCCACAATTGAATCAGGGCTTGATAATGCAAAAACTCATTAACTCAGTGCAAAACTACGCCTGGGGAAGTAAAACTGCGTTAACGGATCTCTACGGTATCGCGAACCCGGACAACCTGCCGATGGCAGAACTGTGGATGGGGGCACACCCGAAGAGCAGCTCAAAAATTAAAGATGCCAGCGGTCAGGTTCGCAGCCTGCGTGACGTGATTGATGCCGATAAAACCGCGCTGCTGGGCGACAAGGTTGCTCAGCGCTTTGGCGAACTGCCGTTCCTGTTCAAGGTGCTGTGCGCCGATCAGCCGCTCTCCATCCAGGTTCACCCGAACAAGAAAGCCTCTGAAATCGGCTTTGCGAAAGAGAACGCGGCGGGTATTCCGTTAGACGCCGCCGAGCGTAATTACAAAGATCCTAACCATAAACCAGAGCTGGTCTTTGCGCTGACCCCGTTCCTGGCGATGAATGCGTTCCGCGAGTTTTCAGAGATCGTTTCTCTGCTGCAACCGGTCGCGGGTGCCAACAAGGCTATCGCCCACTTCCTCGAAAACCCGAACGCAGACGCGCTGAGCCAGCTGTTTGCCAGCCTGCTGAATATGCAGGGTGAAGATAAATCTCACGCGCTGGCGGTGCTGAAAGCAGCCCTGGGCAGCCAGCAAGGCGAACCGTGGGAGACCATCCGTCTGATTTGTGAATTCTACCCGGACGACAGCGGCCTGTTCTCTCCTCTGCTGCTGAACGTGGTGAAGCTCAATCCGGGTGAAGCGATGTTCCTGTTCGCTGAAACCCCGCACGCCTATCTGCAGGGCGTGGCGCTGGAGGTGATGGCCAACTCCGACAACGTGCTGCGCGCGGGCCTGACGCCGAAATACATCGACATCCCTGAGCTGGTTGCCAACGTGAAGTTCGTGGCGAAACCTGCCGCGGAGCTGCTGACTCAGCCGGTGAAAAACGGCGCAGAGCTGGACTTCCCGATTCCGGTTGAAGATTTTGCTTTCTCCCTGCACGACCTGAACCAGGCCGAAACCGCCATTGCGCAGGAGAGCGCGGCGATTCTGTTCTGCGTGGAGGGCGAAGCGACGCTGCATAAAGGCGAACAGCGTCTGGTGCTTAAGCCCGGTGAGTCAGCATTCGTTGCAGCCACTGAGTCACCGATCAGCGTAAGCGGCACCGGTCGCCTGGCGCGCGTTTTCAATAAGCTTTAAGCACTTACTGAATTTTTTAACAACTCTTGCTAAGCTAGTTGCAGGCTTAATATCTCCAGGCGGTTTTTACCGCCTGGTTTCATTTTAGGGATAGTCGCAATGAAAAAATCGGTCGTAGCGGTTGGAGTGATTGTAGCGTTAGGCGTGGTCTGGACGGGTGCCTCCTGGTTTACCGGGAAACAGCTGGAAGGCCGTCTGGCTGAGATGGTGGCGCAGGCTAACGGAGAGATTAAGCGCAGCGCACCGGAGGCGGGCCTTGAGCTGAGCTACCAGGATTATCAGCGCGGTGTGTTTACCAGCCGTATGAAGCTGGTGGTGAAGCCGGTTGCCGGTACTGAAAACGGCTGGCTGAAACAGGGCCAGAGCGTGGTGCTGGATGAGGTGGTGAGCCACGGTCCGCTGCCGCTGGCGCAGCTGAAGTCCTTTAACCTGATCCCGTCGATGGCGTCTGTTCATACCGTGCTGGTGAATAACGACGTCACCAAACCGCTGTTTGACCTGGCGAAGAATGAATCGCCTTTCGACATTAATACCCGTATCAGTTATGCCGGCGACACAAGTTCCAATATTGCTCTGAAAGCGCTGAACTACGAGAAAGAGAATGAGAAAGTCGCCTTCAGCGGCGGCCACTTCAAACTCGATGCAGACCGCGACGGAAACGTATTCTCCCTGACGGGTGAAGCGGAAAGCGGCCTGGTCAATGCCGTGAACGAATATAACCAAAAAGTTCAGCTCACCTTCAGCAACCTGAAAGCCGACGGCAACAGCCGCATGACCGATTTCCAGGAGCGTATCGGCGATCAAAAACTGTCTCTCGACAAGGTTGCCATTGCGGTTGAAGGAAAAGAGATGGCCGTGCTGGAAGGCATGGACGTCAATGGCAAATCCGACGTTTCCAAAGACGGTAAGAGCATCAACACGCAGCTGGACTACACGCTGAAGAGCCTGAAAGTGCAGAATCAGGATCTGGGCACCGGCAAACTGTCGCTGAAGATCGGCAATATCGACGGCCAGGCGTGGCACGAGTTTAGCCAGAAATACAGCAAAGAGAGCCAGGCGCTGCTGACCGATGCCGCGCTGCAGCAGAACCCTGAGGTGTACCAGCAGCAGGCCATGGCGGTGCTGTTCAACAACCTGCCTATCCTGCTGAAAGGCGAGCCGGTGGTAACCGTTGCGCCGCTGAGCTGGAAAAACAGCAAAGGCGAAACCAACTTCAACCTGTCTCTGTTCCTGAAAGATCCGGCAACCGCAACGGGTGAACCGCAGACGCTGGCGCAGGAAGTGGATCGCAGCGTGAAGTCGCTCGACAGCAAGCTGACCATTCCGATGGATATGGCGACCGAGTTTATGACCCAGATTGCGAAGCTGGAAGGCTACGGTGATGAAGACGCCGGAAAACTGGCTAACCAGCAGGTGAAAGGTCTGGCGGCCATGGGCCAGATGTTCCGCATCACGAAGGTGGAAAACAACACGATTTCCACCAGCCTGCAGTATGCCAACGGCCAGGTAACGCTCAACGGTGACAAGATGCCGCTGGAAGACTTCGTCGGCATGTTTGGTATGCCGACGCTGGGGATGCCGGAACCGGCTGAACCGGTGGCACCAGCCGAACCGGCGGCACCGCAGCAGTAAACGTCAAACCCCTCGTATGAGGGGTTTTTTATTGCCGGGTGGCACTGACGCTTATCCGGCCTACGATCCCGAGCCGTTGTAGGCCCGGGCAAGTGCACTGACTATTTCACCGTCACCAGCCGCGCCGCCACAATCTGGTGCCCGGCCTGCACATCCGTATTGTCGATGCGCTGCATGATCCTGTCCGCCAGGGTGTAGCCCATCTCTCGCGCAGGGGTGGTGGCCCAGACGATCGGCAGATCGTCGAGCGCATTTTCACCGACGTCGGCGAACGCCCCGAGCGCCACCTGGTGGCCGAAGAAGGTTTCCACCCCGCCCTCGCCGCTCTGACGCCCGGCGCGGATCAGGCCAAACCAGGCGCCCATGGCAATCACGTCGTTGTAGCAAATCACGGCGCTGATCGTCGGATTGCTTCGTAGCAGCGCGCCTATCGCTTCCGCCGCTTTCTTCTGGCTGGACTCACACTCCACGACCCATTCGCTGTGGAACGGCAGACCGTATTTAATCAGCGTCGCGCAGTAGCCGCCTACCCGCTCGGCGCGGGTCAGGGACGAGCTTTTACCACCCAGCCAGGCAATGCGCTGATGCCCGCGACGAATAAGATGCTCGGTCAACATTTGCGCGGCCTGCATGTTATCCGGGCGCAGCGTATCGGCCTCGTCCAGGTAGCTCGCGCGCGAGGCAAACACCAGCGGCACGCCTTTCGCGGCGGCGCGCTCGCACAGTTCACTGCCCACGCCCGACGCCCCGGCGACGATCACCCCGTCCACCCCCTGGTTCAGCAACATATCGAGCCGGGAGAGAAGCTGATCGGCCTCGCGACCGCCGTGAAGCAGAAAGACCATCCGACCCTGCGCTTCAAGCGCTTCGGTTAACCCGGCGGTCAGCTCCGCATAGAAGGGTGACGTCAGGTCACGAACAATCAGGCCAATCACCCCACTTTGCCCGCCGCGCAGCGCCGACGCCTGGCGGTTACGCACAAAACCCAGCTGTTCAACCGCCTCGTTAACCCGCTGACCGGTCGCAGGAGAGATGCGCCCTTTTCCGCTTAGCACCAGAGAAACGGTGCTGACAGAAACACCCGCCGCCAGCGCGACATCGTTGATGGTGATTTTTTTCGCTACAGCCATGTGTCGGCGTGACTCCCTGAAATGAGATCGGTAAAACGTTTTATCAATACGTTATCTTTATACTACCAGTCAAAGCCTGAGAATGTGATTTAGCGCGCACTAAACTTTGATAAAACGTTTTATCTTCTCGCAGCATTGAAGCAGACAAACTGATTTTAACAATAAAGGAGTCGTTTTATGACGGCGAAAGCAGCACAAAAAATATCGCTGTGGGAATTTTTCCAGCAACTGGGTAAAACCTTTATGCTGCCCGTGGCACTCCTCTCGTTCTGTGGGATCATGCTCGGGATCGGCAGCTCGCTAAGCAGTAAAGACGTCATCACGCTGATCCCGTTCCTCGGTACCCCCGTGCTGCAGGCGATCTTTATCTGGATGAGTAAAGTCGGCTCCTTTGCGTTTAGTTTCCTGCCCGTCATGTTCTGTATCGCTATCCCGCTGGGCCTGGCGCGCGAAAACAAAGGCGTCGCGGCGTTTGCCGGGTTTGTGGGTTACGCCGTGATGAACCTGGCGGTTAACTTCTGGCTGACTGCGAAAGGCATTCTGCCGACCACCGACGCTGCCGTGCTGAAGGCCAACAACATTCAGAGCGTGATCGGTATTCAGTCTATTGATACCGGGATCCTCGGGGCGGTGATCGCCGGGGTCATTATCTGGATGCTGCACGAGCGCTTCCATAATATCCGTCTGCCGGATGCCCTGGCCTTCTTCGGCGGTACCCGCTTCGTGCCGATTATCACGCTGGTCGTAATGGGTCTGTTCGGTTTGATCATTCCGCTGATCTGGCCGGTCTTTGCGATGGGCATCAACGGCATTGGCCGCATCATCAACGGCGCGGGAGATTTTGGTCCGATGATCTTCGGCACCGGCGAGCGTTTGCTGCTGCCGTTTGGCCTGCAGCATATCCTGGTGGCCCTGATTCGCTTCACCGAAGCGGGCGGTACGATGGAGGTGTGCGGTCACGATGTGAGCGGCGCGCTGACCATTTTCCAGGCGCAGCTGAGCTGCCCGACCACTCACGGCTTCTCCGAAAGTGCCACCCGCTTCCTGTCTCAGGGTAAAATGCCGGCCTTCCTCGGCGGGCTGCCGGGTGCCGCGCTGGCGATGTACCACTGCGCCCGCCCGGAAAACCGTCATAAAATTAAAGGTCTGCTGATTTCCGGCGTGATCGCCTGCGTCGTGGGCGGTACGACCGAGCCAATCGAATTCCTGTTCTTGTTCGTCGCACCGGTGCTGTACCTCATCCACGCGGTGCTGACCGGTCTGGGCTTTACCGTAATGGCGGTGCTGGGCGTTACCATCGGCAACACCGACGGCAACGTGATCGACTTCGTGGTGTTCGGGATCCTGCACGGCCTGTCCACCAAGTGGTATCTGGTGCCGGTCGTGGCGGCTATCTGGTTCGCGGTGTACTACGGCATCTTCCGCTTCGCCATCACCCGCTTTAACCTGAAAACGCCTGGCCGCGATACCGATACGGCAAGCAGCGTTGAACAGGCGGTTGCCGGGACCGTGGGCAAATCCGGCTATAACACCCCAGCCATTCTGGCGGCGCTGGGCGGTGCGGATAACATCACCTCTCTGGATAACTGTATTACCCGCCTGCGTCTGTCGGTGGCGGATATGTCAAAAGTGGATACCAACGCCCTGAAAGCCAACCGGGCCATTGGCGTGGTACAGTTAAATCAGCACAATTTGCAGGTGGTTATCGGCCCGCAGGTACAGTCGGTGAAGGATGAGCTGGCAACCCTGATGCGAACAGTAGAAGCCTGATGCCTCAGCCCCCTCTCATGAGGGGGTTTTACTTTAAGGATTAACGTCATGTTTGATTTTTCTACCGTCGTGGATCGACACGGCACCTGGTGTACGCAGTGGGACTACGTCGCCGACCGCTTTGGCGCAGCCGATCTGCTGCCCTTCACCATCTCAGATATGGATTTCGCCACCGCTCCCTGCATTACCGACGCGCTGCATCAGCGCATCAATCACGGCGTGTTGGGCTATAGCCGCTGGAAGAACGATGAGTTTCTCGCCGCCATCGCGCACTGGTTCCAGCAGCGCTTTCACAGCCAGATTGAGACCGAATCTGTCGTTTATGGTCCTTCCGTCATTTATATGGTCTCTGAATTGATTCGTCTCTGGTCCAACCCCGGTGACGGCGTGGTGGTACACACCCCGGCATACGATGCGTTTTACAAAGCCATTGAAGGCAATGCGCGTCATGTGGTGCCCGTTGAGATGGAAAAGCATGCCGCAGGCTGGCAGGGAAATATGGCTGCGCTGGAAGCGGTCCTGGCGAAACCTGAAAACAAAATTTTGCTACTGTGCAGCCCGCAAAACCCGACCGGCAAGGTCTGGATGCGCGATGAGCTGACGCAGATGGCGGAACTGTGTGAGCGCTATGACGTGGCGGTCATCAGCGATGAAATTCATATGGACATGGTATGGGGAGAGCATCGTCACACGCCGTGGAACGACGTGGCGCGCGGCAAATGGGCGCTTCTCTCCTCCGGCTCGAAAAGCTTTAATATTCCGGCGCTGACGGGCGCTTACGGCCTGATTGGCGATGAAGAGAGCCGTAACGGCTATCTCAGCGCGCTAAAAGGTCGGGACGGACTCTCTTCCCCTTCCGTGCTGGCACTGACGGCGCATATCGCCGCCTATCAGCAGGGAGCGCCGTGGCTGGATGCCTTGCGGGGTTATCTGGAAGAGAATTTGCTGTATATCGCACAGGAAGTAAACAGCGCTTTCCCGAAACTGAACTGGCAGCCGCCAGAAGCGACCTATCTGGCCTGGATTGACCTGCGCCCGCTGAATATTGACGATCGGGCGCTGCAAAAAGTGCTGATTGAGCAGCAAAAAGTCGCCATCATGCCGGGATGTACCTACGGCCAAGAGGGAAATGGCTTCGTGCGTCTGAATGCGGGCTGCCCGCGCAGCAAGCTGGAACAAGGCGTTCAACGCCTCATTGCCGGAATTAACACACTCCTGTGATCGGTTTGCGCAATGGAATTTTCCCTTGCGCAAATAGCTTTTTACCCCGTTTTGTTTTTATAATATGGCGCACTTTAACCAGAAAAGAGTGCGACCATGATTGATACACGCCTGCCTTTAACTGATATTCATCGTCACCTGGACGGTAACATTCGTGCCCAAACCATCCTCGATCTTGGCCGCCAGTTCAATTTAACGCTTCCTGCGCAGACGCTTGAGTCGCTGATCCCTCACGTTCAGGTAACCTCCAGTGAACCGGACCTGGTCAGCTTCCTGAGCAAACTCGACTGGGGCGTGAAGATGCTGGCCTCGCTGGATGCCTGCCGCCGCGTGGCGTTTGAGAACATTGAAGATGCGGCCCGTAACGGCCTGCATTACGTCGAGCTGCGCTTCTCGCCGGGCTACATGGCGATGACCCACAGCCTGCCCGTTGCAGGCGTGGTGGAAGCCGTCATTGAAGGCGTCCGCGAAGGGTGTAAAACCTTCGACGTTCAGGCCCGTCTGATTGGCATTATGAGCCGCACGTTCGGCGAAGCCGCCTGCCTGGAGGAGCTGGAAGCGCTGCTGGCCCATCGCGATGCCATCACCGCCATCGACCTCGCCGGCGACGAGCTGGGCTTCCCGGGCAGTCTGTTCCTCTCCCACTTCAACCGCGCGCGCGATGCCGGCTGGCACATTACCGTGCATGCAGGTGAAGCGGCTGGCCCGGAAAGCATCTGGCAGGCCATCCGCGAGCTGGGTGCCGAGCGTATCGGTCACGGCGTGAAGGCCGTAGAAGATCGCGCCCTGATGGATTTCCTGGCGGAGCAGCGTATCGGGATTGAGTCGTGCCTGACGTCTAACATTCAGACCAGCACCGTGGCAACGCTGGCGCATCATCCGCTGAAAACGTTCCTCGAGCACGGCGTGCTGGCCTCGCTAAACACTGACGACCCGGCGGTTCAGGGCGTGGATATCATCCACGAGTACAACATCGCCGCACCGCAGGCGGGTCTAAGCCGCGAGCAGATCCGTCAGGCGCAGATCAACGGGCTGGAAATTGCCTTCCTGACGCCTGAAGAGAAGCAGGCGCTTCGGGATAAGGTGGCAACCGCGTAAACCCTTTTGCCGGGTGGCGGCTACGCCTTACCCGGCCTACAAAAACGTTTAAACTTATGCCAGACAGAGCGTGGCGCGATGTTTGGCAGATTCGATGCCCAGCTCAATCAGCTCCATAATCTGAATCGCCTGGCTGGCCGGAACCGGATTTTCTCCCGTGCCGTTCAGCGCATCGCGGATGGCCGCATAATAGGCCGGATAGTTACCCGGGATCGTCAGCAAGGTCTCCTCTACGAGCTCTTCACCTTCAACCCGCGTGACCACGCCGTCGCGCATATCATAGCCCCAGTCTTCCTGCGGCAAACGTTCACCGCTTTTCAGTCGGTCTTCCTGCGGATCGAGACCAAACTTCACGTAGCTCCCGCGCGTACCGTGAATGATATAACGGGCCGATTCTGCGGCCGCGACCATCGTGCCGTGCAGCACAATCCGCCGCTGCGGGTAACTGAGCACCGCGTGGAAGTAATCGGTTGTCTGCGCTCCGGGTCTGAGCTGAGCCAGATCGACCGTCATGCTCACCGGCAAACCAAAAAGATTGACGGCCTGATCCAGCAGATGCGGGGCTAAATCGTACCAGATACCGCTGCCCGGACCGGCCTGCTCGCGCCAGCGGTTTCTTACCTGCGGCCGGAAGCGGTCAAAGTGCGATTCAAAAAAGAGGATCTCCCCTAACGTGCCTTCACTGAGAAGCCCTTTTACCGTCAGAAAGTCGCTGTCCCAGCGGCGGTTATGGAACACCGACAGCAGCCTGCCCAGACTCTTTGCCAGCGCATCCAGCTCGCGCGCCTGAGACAACGTGACGGTAAAGGGCTTATCGACAACCACATGTTTACCGGCTTCCAGAGCGGCCTTTGCCAGCGGAAAGTGGGTGTCGTTCGGCGTGGGGATGACGATTAAATCAATATTCGGATCGTTGAAAAGGTGTTTTGGCTCAGAGACAACCTGCACGGAAGGCCAGTCGGCATGGACTTTAGCGGCATCGCTGCTGGATACCCCAGCCAGCACCATCCCCGGCGTCCCGGCTATCAGAGGCGCATGAAACGTTTTGCTCGCGTACCCGTAGCCGATAAGCCCAACGCGGATATTATCACTCATAGTGCCATCCTCTTTTATGACGTTCTTATTTCACACTGGCTAGCCTGGCATGACCACAGATTAATAATGTGCCATATGACTTAAAATAGCAGGTTGTACGGGTTGTTTTTGTTACATAGTATTAACCTACTGATTTTGTTTAAGGGAACCGTTCCCAAAGCGCTTGCCGTCGGGGAAACGTCGCTGTAACATTTGCGCCCAGTATTTATGGATAAAGTACAATTACGAATCATGACGTCAATTATTAATCGAATCATTGAATTAGCGGGATGGATTGTCCTTGGGGTTTCGGTCATTTTGCTGGGTGTTGCCAGCCATATCGATAACTACCAGCCGCCGGAGCCTGTCACCGTCGCCCAACCTAAGTAACCGGTTACTGCAATAAAGAGTGACATAATATGTCAGTTACTTATTGCCAGCCCTGGTGAACACGGTTAACCTTCTCTTCCAGGCATCGTCTGATGCCTGAATTTCAGCAAAGAAAACTCCTAATTTCGTCGCGTTACCTGAGTGGGCTGTTTACGTCTTTATTAATCCGTTTATTATTCGAACGAATTACCTTAACTGGTATTACTCACTTTTATATGGAAACTTATTAATATGACAGTTCAGGACTATTTATTAAAATTTCGCAAGATCAATTCGCTTGAGAGCCTGGAAAAACTGTTTGACCATCTGAACTACACCCTGTCGGATAATCAGGACATCATTAATATGTATCGCGCCGCTGACCATCGCCGTGCGGAGCTGGTCTCCGGCGGTCGTTTGTTCAACGTCGGTGAAGTGCCTAAGTCCGTATGGCGTTACGTTTTATAAGAAAGTAGCCATCCGCGCGAAATGTTATATACTCTCCGCCCTGCAAACTGGCTGTACAACATTTCGCGCAGATTATGGGAGAGTTCATGACCGCAACGCCTGGAGAACGCATTGGAGGCTGGTTAATCGCCCCACTGGCATGGCTGCTGGTTGCCTTGTTAAGCGCATCACTTGCGCTGCTGCTGTATACCACCGCACTGATTACCCCTCACGCCATCCAGACCCTGATGTCGCAAAGCGTGCTGAATATTGCGATGTGGTTTGTGTCGTTCATTTTCGCGATTGGAATGTGGTACTACACGCTGTGGCTGACCATTGCCTTCTTTAAGCGCCGCAAGAGTGTGCCTAAGCACTACATCATCTGGCTGCTGATTTCGGTCCTGCTGGCGGTGAAAGCGTTTGCTTTTTCACCCGTATCAGACGCTCTGGCCGTTCGTCAGCTGCTTTTCCCGCTACTGGCCGCGGCGCTGCTGGTGCCCTATTTCAAACGTTCGACGCGGGTGAAAAACACCTTCGTGAACCCGTAATAACCCTACAGATAACCTGTTGTCGCCTGCGTTGGTTTGTCCGATAATAGGCGGCTTTTTTATTTCAGGCTAAATAATGACCGATTACTTACTGCTCTTTGTCGGCACCGTGCTGGTTAACAACTTCGTTCTGGTGAAGTTTCTTGGTCTGTGCCCGTTTATGGGCGTGTCCAAAAAGCTGGAAACGGCGATGGGCATGGGGCTGGCGACGACCTTCGTCATGACGATGGCGTCCATCTGCGCGTGGTTGATTGATACCTGGATCCTCATTCCGCTGGGGTTAATCTATCTCCGTACGCTGGCTTTTATTCTGGTCATCGCGGTGGTGGTGCAATTTACCGAAATGGTGGTGCGTAAAACCAGCCCGGCGCTCTATCGCCTGCTGGGTATCTTCCTGCCGCTGATCACCACCAACTGCGCCGTTCTCGGCGTAGCGCTGCTGAACATCAACCTCGGCCATAACTTTATGCAGTCGGCGCTGTACGGTTTTTCCGCCGCCGTTGGTTTCTCATTTGTTATGGTCCTGTTCGCGTCGATACGCGAGCGTCTGGCGGCAGCGGATATCCCTGCGCCCTTCCGCGGTAACGCGATTGCGCTGGTGACCGCAGGTTTAATGTCTCTGGCCTTTATGGGCTTTAGTGGTCTGGTGAAGTTGTAATGAATGCTATCTGGATTGCCATCGCCTCTATCAGCGTCCTGGGGTTGGTGTTTGGCCTTATCCTGGGTTACGCCTCCCGCCGTTTCGCGGTAGAGGACGATCCTGTTGTTGAGAAAATTGATGAGCTGCTGCCGCAAAGCCAGTGCGGGCAGTGTGGCTACCCCGGCTGTCGCCCCTATGCCGAAGCGGTAGGGATTCAGGGTGAAAAAATTAACCGCTGTGCGCCCGGTGGCGAAGCGGTGATGCTGAAAATTGCGACCCTGCTTAACGTTGATCCGCAGCCCGTTGATGGCGATGCGGAAGTGCAGGAGCCGGTTCGCGCCCTGGCAGTAATCGACGAAGCCAACTGCATCGGCTGCACCAAATGTATTCAGGCCTGCCCGGTTGACGCCATCGTTGGCGCAACCCGCGCCATGCACACCGTCGTGGCGGATCTGTGCACCGGCTGTAACCTCTGCGTGGCCCCCTGCCCGACGCAATGCATCGAGTTGCGCCCGGTTGAAACGACTACCGAAAGCTGGAAATGGGATCTTCAAACCATTCCGGTTCGCATCATTCCTGTGGAACAACATGCTTAAGTTATTTTCTGCTTTCAGAAAAGAGAAAATCTGGGATTTTGACGGCGGTATTCATCCACCGGAAATGAAAACCCAGTCCAACGGCACGCCGCTGCGTCAAATTCCGCTGGCGACGCGTTACGTGATGCCGCTCAAGCAGCATATTGGCGCTGAGGGTGAGCTGTGCGTGAAAGAAGGCGATACGGTTCTTCGCGGCCAGCCGCTGACCTTTGGTCGCGGACGCATGCTGCCGGTGCACGCGCCAACCTCCGGTAAGGTGGTCGCCATCGCCCCTCACACGGTGGCTCATCCGTCCGCGCTGTCGGAACTGAGCGTGATGATTGAAGCCGACGGCGAAGACCGCTGGGTCGATCGTGACGGCTGGAACGATTACCGCTCCCACACCCGCGAAGCGCTTATCGAGCGAATTCATCAGTTCGGCGTCGCCGGACTGGGTGGCGCAGGCTTCCCGACCGGCGTCAAACTGCGCGGCGGTGGCGATAACATTCAGACGTTGATTATCAATGCCGCCGAATGCGAACCGTATATCACCGCCGACGATCGTCTGATGCAAGACTGTGCCGCCCAGGTGGTGGAAGGCATCCGCATCCTTGCGCACATTCTGCAGCCACGGGAAGTGCTGATTGGTATCGAAGACAATAAACCGCAGGCCATTTCAATGCTGCGCGCCGTGCTGGCGGGCAGTCACGATATTAGCCTGCGCGTTATCCCGACCAAGTACCCTTCTGGCGGCGCAAAACAGCTGACGCAAATTCTCACCGGCAAGCAGGTCCCGCACGGCGGACGCTCTTCGGATATCGGCGTGCTGATGCAAAACGTCGGCACCGCTTATGCCGTGAAGCGCGCGGTGATTGACGGCGAACCGTTAACCGAGCGCGTGGTGACGCTGACCGGGGAGTCGATTTCTCGTCCGGGCAACGTCTGGGCGCGTCTGGGTACGCCGGTGCGTCATCTGCTGGAACAGGCTGAGTTTTGCCCGGGCAGCGACCAGATGGTGATCATGGGCGGCCCGCTGATGGGCTTCACCCTCCCGTGGCTGGACGTTCCGGTAGTGAAAATCACCAACTGTCTGCTCGCGCCTTCCCCGACCGAGATGGGCGAGGAGCAGGAAGAGAAAGGCTGCATCCGCTGCAGCGCCTGCGCCGATGCCTGTCCGGCGGACCTGCTCCCGCAGCAGCTGTACTGGTACAGCAAAGGCCAGCTGCACGACAAAGCTAAAGCCCACAATCTGGCCGACTGCATTGAATGCGGTGCCTGCGCCTGGGTCTGCCCGAGCAACATCCCGCTGGTGCAGTATTTCCGCCAGGAGAAGGCCGAGATTTATACCATCTCCATGGAAGAAAAACGTGCTGCGGAAGCCAAAGCGCGCTTTGAAGCGCGCCAGGCGCGACTGGAACGCGAAAAAGTCGCCCGTCAGGAACGCCATAAGCAGGCCGCCGTTCAGCCTGCCGAAAAAGATCAGGATGCCATTAACGCCGCGCTGGCGCGCGTTCGTGAGAAAAAAGCGACCGCAGCACAGCCTGTGGTGATCCCGGCGGGTGAGAAACCTGATAACAGCGAAGCCATCGCCGCGCGTGAAGCACGTAAGGCCGCAGCGCGCGCCCGTCAGGCTGAAAAAGCGCAAACGGTCCAGGCAGATGCTGAGATCGATCCGCGTAAAGCCGCCGTTGAAGCGGCAATAGCCCGGGCCAAAGCCCGTAAAGCCGGAGAGCAGCAGGTCGTGGTTGAACAGGAAGCTGTCGATCCGCGTAAAGCCGCCGTCGAAGCGGCGATTGCCCGCGCCAAAGCCCGTAAGGCGGCGCAACAGGAAGAGCAACCGCAGGCCGCCAACGATGACCCGCGCAAGGCCGCTGTCGCCGCCGCCATTGCGCGCGTTCAGGCGAAGAAAGCCGCACAGCAAGCAGTTAACGAGGATTAAATGGTTTTCAGAATCGCAAGCTCCCCTTACACCCACAATCAGCGCCAGACATCGCGCATCATGATGCTGGTCTGCCTGGCGGCGCTGCCGGGCATTGCCGTTCAGTGCTGGTTTTTCGGCTGGGGAACCCTGTTCCAGATAATCCAGGGCTGTGCCAGCGCCCTGGCGGCGGAAGCCCTTGTGCTTAAGCTGCGCAAGACGGCTGTCTCCCGCATTCTTGCCGACAATTCCGCGCTGCTGACCGGCTTGCTGCTGGCCATCAGTATTCCACCGTTCGCCCCATGGTGGATGGTGGTCCTCGGTACCGTGTTTGCCGTGATTATTGCCAAACAGCTGTATGGCGGGCTCGGCCATAACCCGTTTAACCCGGCGATGATTGGCTATGTGGTGCTGCTGATCTCCTTCCCGGTGCAGATGACCAGCTGGCTGCCACCGCACGAGATTGCAGCCACGGTTCCGGGCTTTATGGATGCTCTGCACGTTATCTTTACCGGCCATACGGCAATCGGCACTGATATGAACGCGCTGCGTATGGGTGTGGACGGCATCAGCCAGGCGACGCCTCTCGATACCTTTAAAACGTCCCTGCATGCCGGGCACAGCGTTGAGCAGATCATGAAATCCGCCATCTACAGCGGCATGCTGGCAGGTGCTGGCTGGCAATGGGTCAACCTGGCGTATCTGCTGGGCGGCCTGTTCCTGCTGCAGCAGAAAGCTATTCGCTGGCATATTCCGGTCAGCTTCCTCGTGACGCTGGCGGTTTGCGCGACGCTGGGATGGGTCTTCTCTCCTGAATCACTGGCCAGCCCACAGATGCATTTGCTCTCCGGTGCGACCATGTTAGGTGCTTTCTTTATCCTGACGGATCCGGTTACGGCGTCAACGACTAACCGCGGCCGCCTGATCTTCGGCGCGCTGGCGGGCTTGCTGGTATGGCTCATCCGCAGCTTTGGCGGTTACCCGGACGGCGTGGCATTTGCCGTCCTGCTTGCCAACATTACCGTTCCGCTCATCGACTATTACACGCGTCCGCGCGTGTACGGCCATCGCTAAGGGTTTCGCCATGTTAAAAACGATGCAAAAACACGGCGTCACGCTGGCTGTCTTCGCCGCGGTCCTGACGGGGCTGACGGCACTGGTTAATGCGTTGACCAAAACGACCATCGAAGAACAGGCTTCAAAGCAGCAAAAGGCGCTCTTCGATCAGGTGATCCCGTCCGATTTCTACGATAATGACCTGCAAAAAAGCTGCTTTGTGGTAGACGCGCCGCAGCTTGGGAAAGGCCCGCATCGTATCTTTATCGCCCGCAAAGGGGATAAACCGGTCGGCGCAGTGATGGAAGCGACGGCACCCGACGGCTATTCCGGCGCTATTCAGCTGCTCGTGGGCAGCGATTTTTCCGGTACCGTCCTCGGGACTCGCGTGACGCAGCATCATGAAACGCCGGGCCTGGGCGATAAAATTGAAACCCGTCTGAGCGACTGGATTTTGCACTTTGCCGGTAAAGTGATTCATGGTGAAGGTGATACCGCGTTTGCGGTGAAGAAAGATGGCGGCGAGTTCGACCAGTTCACCGGCGCGACCATCACACCGCGCGCCGTGGTGAACGCCGTAAAACGAGCCGGGCTATATGCTGAAACGCTGCCCGCGCAAATCAACAATCTTCCGGCCTGTGGGGAGTCATCATGAGCCAGGTTAAAGAGGTTATTGTCCAGGGGTTGTGGAAGAACAACTCCGCGCTGGTACAGCTTCTGGGGATGTGCCCCCTGCTGGCGGTAACATCCACCGCCACCAACGCGCTCGGACTGGGTCTGGCAACCACGCTGGTGCTGACCCTGACCAACCTCTCCATCTCTGCCCTGCGCCGCTGGACGCCGTCGGAAATTCGTATTCCGATTTACGTCATGATCATTGCGTCGGTGGTCAGTATCGTCCAGATGCTGATTAACGCCTACGCGTTTGGCCTGTACCAGTCGCTCGGGATCTTTATTCCCCTTATCGTCACCAACTGTATCGTCGTCGGGCGTGCGGAAGCCTTCGCGGTGAAAAACAGCCCTGCCATGTCGGCGCTGGATGGTTTTTCCATTGGAATGGGCGCCACGTGCGCCATGTTCGTGCTGGGCTCGCTGCGCGAGATCCTCGGTAACGGTACGCTGTTTGACGGCGCAGATGCGCTGCTCGGCGGCTGGGCCAAATCGCTGCGCGTTGAAGTGTTCCACACCGATACGCCATTCCTGCTGGCAATGCTGCCGCCAGGCGCGTTTATTGGCCTTGGCATGATGCTGGCGATAAAATACCTGATTGATGAAAAACGTAAGCGCCGCGCAGCTGAGCGTAGCGTTGTGGAAGGGACACCCGAGAAGGCCTCATGAATAAAGAAAAGCGCATTGCGATCCTGACCCGTCTGCGGGACGAGAACCCGCACCCGACGACGGAGCTGAATTTTACCTCCCCGTTTGAGCTGCTGATCGCCGTGCTGCTCTCCGCGCAGGCTACCGATGTGAGCGTCAATAAAGCCACTGCCCTGCTCTATCCGGTCGCCAATACGCCGAAAGCTATGCTGGAGCTGGGCGTGGAAGGCGTGAAGTCCTATATCAAAACCATCGGCCTGTTTAACAGCAAAGCTGAGAACGTCATTAAGACCTGCCGGATCCTGCTGGAACAGCACGGAGGTGAAGTGCCGGAGGACCGCGCCGCGCTGGAGGCCTTACCGGGCGTGGGGCGTAAGACCGCGAACGTGGTGCTCAATACCGCGTTTGGCTGGCCCACTATCGCCGTGGATACGCATATATTTCGCGTGTCTAACCGGACTAACTTTGCGCCGGGGAAAAATGTCGAGCAGGTCGAAGAGAAACTGTTAAAAGTGGTTCCGGCCGAATTTAAGGTTGATTGCCACCACTGGCTGATTCTGCACGGCCGTTATACCTGCATTGCCCGTAAACCGCGCTGCGGCTCCTGCATTATTGAAGATCTCTGCGAATACAAAGAAAAAGTATATCCCTGATCATTACAATCCCTTACCAAAAGAAGAACTACCAGGCGTTCTTCTTTTGGCCGTTATTTGTCCGCCTTTCGTTTCCCCAGACCTGTCACTTGTTCGGTTGTTTAACGCTCAAACAGGTTAATACTTTTTTCATAGCCAAAAATTTCTATATATCTGTGATCGCGATCACCTCGATAACTTCATGTTGAATTTTTGTTGTCAAAATCGACCTAAACCCTATGCCCGACAAGACACTTCTCTTTCTTTGCCGACGATAAGACCAGCTATTTTTCAGAATATAGGCCATATCACTGCATGAAGCGGCAAATAGCAGAACATATCGCCAAAAGCCGATCGAAGAGGGTTATTGCCAGTCGAAAAAACTGCCTTTACTCAAGGTATGAAATTTAACGCTGAATAACATTTATATGAACCGACGATTATACCACCCCAGATATATGTAACAGATTATTACAAACGTATTGCCAGATGGGGCAGGATAGTGAACATTACCCGCCGTTTCTCCTCCCAATATAACTATAAGGCGTATGGACTACGGCCATCACGCTATGAACACCCCCGTTAATATGGGATGTAAAAAAAGAGGTATATGTGTCTACTGCAAACAATAAACCAACAGATGAAAGCGTGAGTCTTAACGCTTTTAAACAACCTAAAGCGTTCTATCTCATCTTCTCTATCGAGTTATGGGAGCGTTTTGGTTATTACGGCCTGCAAGGGATCATGGCGGTTTACCTGGTAAAACAGCTGGGTATGTCCGAAGCCGATTCCATCACCCTGTTCTCTTCCTTCAGTGCTCTGGTGTACGGTCTGGTCGCTATTGGCGGCTGGCTGGGGGATAAAGTTCTCGGGACTAAACGTGTCATCATGCTGGGCGCCATTGTCCTGGCAATTGGCTATGGTCTGGTTGCATGGTCAGGGCATGATGCCGCTGTCGTGTATATGGGTATGGCGACGATTGCCGTCGGTAACGGTCTGTTCAAAGCGAACCCGTCCTCCCTGCTTTCTACCTGCTACAACAAAGACGATCCGCGCCTGGACGGTGCATTTACCATGTACTACATGTCCATCAACATCGGTTCGTTCTTCTCGATGCTGGCAACCCCATGGCTCGCGGCGAAATTCGGCTGGAGCGTGGCATTTGCGCTGAGCTTCGTGGGTATGCTGATCACCGTGGTGAACTTCCTGTTCTGCCGCAGCTGGGTGAAAGACTACGGTTCAAAACCTGACTTCGAGCCTGTGCATATGGGCAAACTGCTGGCCACCATCGTGGGTGTGGTGATCCTCGCCGCCATCGCGACCTGGCTGTTGCACAACCAGGGTGTTGCTCGCGCCGTTCTGGGTGTGGTTGCGCTGGGTATCGTATGCATCTTTGCGAAAGAAGCGTTCGCCATGCAGGGTGCGGCCCGTCGCAAGATGATTGTGGCGTTCATTCTGATGCTGGAAGCGATTATCTTCTTCGTGCTGTACAGCCAGATGCCAACCTCACTGAACTTCTTCGCCATTCGTAACGTTGAGCACTCTATTCTGGGCATCGCGTTCGAGCCGGAACAGTATCAGGCGTTGAACCCGTTCTGGATCATGATTGGTAGCCCGATTCTGGCTGCTATCTATAACAAGATGGGTGACCGTCTGCCAATGCCGCATAAGTTCGCCATCGGAATGGTGCTGTGTTCCGGTGCGTTCCTGGTGCTGCCGCTGGGTACCAAATTTGCCACCGACGCAGGTATCGTGTCCGTTAACTGGCTGATCCTGAGCTACGCGTTGCAGTCTATCGGCGAACTGATGATCTCCGGTCTGGGTCTGGCGATGGTTGCACAGCTGGTGCCACAGCGTCTGATGGGCTTCATTATGGGTAGCTGGTTCCTGACGACTGCCGGTGCGGCAATCATTGCGGGTAAAATTGCGAACCTGATGGCTGTGCCGGAAAACGTCACTGATCCACTGGTTTCGCTGAACGTTTACGGTACCGTGTTCATGCAGATTGGTATCGCAACTGCGGTTATTGCCGTTCTGATGCTGCTGACCGCACCGAAACTGAACCGTATGACTCAGGACGACGACAAGACCGCTAAAGCGACTAACACCGCTACCGCGTGAACACCGTGAGAAACGACTGACCAGAAGCCGCTAATGCATTAGCGGCTTTTTTTTTATCCGTTTGCGCACTAACATAGCTGAAACCTCAGCAAAAAGGAGTTACCGATGAAACTGTTCTACAAACCGGGCGCGTGCTCTCTTGCTTCCCATATCACCCTGCGCGAGAGCGGCAAAGATTTTACGCTGGATGGCGTTGATCTGATGAAAAAACGTCTGGAAAACGGTGATGATTTTCTTGCCATCAACCCGAAAGGACAAGTTCCGGCGCTCTTGCTGGATGACGGTACTCTGCTCACCGAAGGCGTGGCGATTATGCAGTTCCTGGCCGATAGCGTACCCGATCGCCATCTGCTGGCACCCGTCAGTACCATTTCTCGCTATAAAACGCTGGAATGGTTGAACTACATTGCGACCGAACTGCACAAAGGGTTTACGCCGTTGTTCCGCCCGGATACGCCAGAGGAGTTCAAACCGACCCTGCGTGCTCTGCTTGAGAAAAAGCTGCAGTACGTTAACGCATCGCTGAAAGACGATCAGTGGATTGCGGGTTCGCGTTTCACGATTGCCGATGCGTACCTGTTCACCGTGCTGCGCTGGGCACGCGCGGTTAAGCTGAACCTGGAAGGGTTAGACCATATCGCATCGTATATGAAACGCGTGGCAGAGCGTCCTGCGGTGGCTGCGGCGCTGAAAGCAGAAGGTCTTAACTAAATCGCCCGGCGGCGCTACGCTTGCACGGGTCTACGGGTTGAGTAGGCCGGGTAAGCGCAGCGTCACCCGGCATTGTTTAAAGCTGGGTTGCGCTGAAATAGTGCTCCGGCTTCGCGATACGATCCTGTGCCGCAACTACCTGCAGTTCATATTCCTGCATCTCTTTCGTCGCAATCATGATTTCGTACACCGCCGCAGTAACATGCTCCAGCGCGTCGCGTATCGTCTCCCCTTGCAGTAATTTCACCAACAACAGACCGCTGGTGACATCCCCGACCCCAACCGGCTGACGCAGGCCAAAATCCACCAGCGGACGGCTGATATGCCAGGCGTCATCTTTCGTTACCAGAAGCATCTCAAAACGGTCCTGACTCAGCCCTGCGCGCGCAAGGTGTTTTACCAGCACAACCTCAGGCCCCTGAGCGATCAGTTCGCGAGACGCGCTTACCGCCTCTTCTATGCTGTTAACCGGACGCTCGCAGAGAATCTCGAGTTCGACCAGGTTTGGCGCAATGATATCGCTGGCGGGCAGCGCGTGGCGGACGTGAAACTCTGCGACGCCTGGCGCCACAATACAGCCTTTTTCCGGATGCCCCATGACCGGGTCGCAGAAGTATTTTGCCGACGGGTTTGCGGCTTTCACCTGGCGTACGATGCCCAGGATATGCTCCCCCTGCTCCGCTGAGCCGAGGTAACCACTCAGCACGGCGTCACAGCGTTTGAGCTGGTCGATATCGGCAATCCCCTGCACAACCTCGGTGAGGTGCGAAGGCGGCATCACGCAGCCGGTCCATTTGCCGTATTGCGTGTGGTTAGAGAACTGTACGGTATTAAGGGGCCAGACGTTGACGCCGAGGCGACGCATCGGGAATTCCGCAGCGCTATTGCCAGCATGTCCAAAAACAACGTGGGACTGAATGGCGAGGATGTTCTTCATTTTTTTCTTACCAAACCCTGAAAAAACAAAAGGGGCGTGGTTTCCCACGCCCCTGGAGACTGTTAATTACTTCCAGCAGACAAGGCAGTAGTTTTTCTTGCCGCGACGCAGCAGCGTGTAGCGACCATACAGACGGTCGCCGTCAACGAAGGTGTATTCCGGGTCGGCCTGTTTCTCACCGTTGATGGTGATAGCGTTAGACGCGATGGTTTTACGCGCCTGACCGCGGGAAGGCTGGAGCTCGGAATCCACCAGCGCCTGCATCAGGTCAGCCCCTTTTTCCATCTCAACCATTGGCACGCCATCCTGCGCCAGTTGTTCGAAGTCCGCTTCGCTCAGATCGCTCAGGGTACCGTTGAACAGGCTTGCGGTAATGCGTTTTGCTGCGGCCAGACCTTCTTCGCCGTGAACCAGTTTGGTCACTTCGTCCGCCAGCACGTACTGTGCGCGCGGTGCTTTACCGCTGTTCTTGTCTTCTTCTTCCAGCGTGTTGATGTCTTCAATGTCCATAAAGGTGAAGAACTTCAGGAAGCGGTAAACATCGGCATCCGCCGTGTTGATCCAGAACTGGTAGAATTTGTACGGGCTGGTTTTCTTCGGATCGAGCCATACCGCGCCGCCTTCAGTCTTACCGAATTTGGTACCGTCGGCTTTGGTGATCAGCGGAACGGTCAGACCGAAGACCTGATTCTGGTGCAGACGACGGGTCAGGTCGATACCGGAGGTGATATTACCCCACTGATCGGAACCGCCAATCTGCAGGGAAACGCCGTGCAGTTTGTTCAGGCAGGCAAAGTCATAACCCTGCAGCAGGTTGTAGGAGAACTCGGTAAAGGAGATACCCTGGTCGTCACGGTTCAGACGCTGCTTCACGGCCTCTTTGTTAATCATCTGGTTAACAGAGAAGTGCTTGCCGATATCACGCAGGAAGGTCAGCACGTTCATGCTGCCAAACCAGTCGTAGTTGTTCGCGGCAATGGCGGCGTTATCACCACAGTTGAAGTCGAGGAACGGTGCAACCTGTTTGCGGATCTTATCCACCCACTCCTGCACGGTATCTTCGGTATTCAGTTTACGCTCAGCGGCTTTAAAGCTAGGGTCACCAATCAGACCGGTCGCGCCACCCACCAGGGCAACAGGCTTATGACCCGCCATCTGGAAGCGTTTCAGGCATAACAATGGAACAAGATGCCCCAAATGCAAGCTGTCAGCGGTGGGGTCGAAGCCGCAATAGAGCGCGATCGGGCCTTGCGCCAGTCGCTCTGCTAACGCTTCCTCGTCCGTCACCTGGGCCACGAGGCCCCGCTCTTGCAATTGTTTAATCAAGTTACTGCTTGCCATCAAATTCTCCATGTATAAACGACTGCACCTTTGCCGGTACACGACTTTTCGCCTGATGCGAAAGGACCATAGAATAAAGCGCAAGCGCGGTGTGCGCTAGCGCTTAAATCAACAAATTTCGGGGATTACGGCGCTAGTCTGTCGATTTTCCAGCCGCCATTCTCGCGCTGGTATAAAAAGCGGTCGTGCAGGCGATGTTCGCCCCCCTGCCAGAACTCCATCTGCTCAATTGGGATACGGAAACCGCCCCAGAAACTTGGCAGGGGAATTTCACCCTGCTGGAACTTCTGTTTCAGCTCCAGGAATTTACTTTCCAGCACGCCGCGCGCAGAAATTCGGCTGGACTGTTTTGATACCCAGGCGCCAATCTGGCTGTCACGCGGGCGACTGTGGAAATACTTCACCACCTCCAGCGTCGAGAGACGTTCCGCCTTGCCGGTGACCATCACCTGACGTTCCAGCATGTGCCAGGGGAACAGCAGGCTGATGCGCGGATTATTTTCTAAATGGTGCGCTTTGCGGCTGCCAAGGTTGGTATAGAACACCAGCCCTTTCTCGTCATAATGCTTGAGCAATACGATGCGCTGATACGGTTGACCGTTTTCATCAACCGTCGCGACAACCATGGCCGTTGGGTCGGCGAGTTTCGCTTCGCAGGCCTGTTTTAGCCAGCGTTCAAAAAGTACGAGGGGTTCAGCGGGAAGATCCTGGCGACGCAGGCCGCCTTTGGTGTATTCACGGCGCAGATGCGCAATTTGCTGCAGTTCGTCGTTATCTGACATGGCGTTAGCTGACATTGAGAGTGGGTGGCGCTATTGTGCGCCGCCCCTGTAAAAATCTCAACGCTTCGGATTTTCGAGCTGGCAATTGTTCAGCACGATGCGGTCGCGTTTGTAGACCGTGGCGCTGTCGCCTTTCGACCAGAAGACGTAGATACCGTCGGTATAACGTGCGCCGGAGGCGGATATGCCCTGCTTCAGCGTCAGCAATTTATTGTCGTAAACAAAGCTGGCTTCCTGGCGTGGGTTATTCAGCTTCACGGTCAGCGGTTTTTCGTCGCAGCGATACTCCAGCGTATCGGTCTGCATGCGCTCAAGGAGCTGATTATAGACGCTGCATCCTGACAGCAATAAAGGCGCGGCAATAAGAAGAAGTTTTTTCATGGGCGTATTCCGAAGACTTTCCTGGTCCTGGAGGGCATGGCTGCCCTCCTGTTTCTTCCATTCTAACGACGACACGCCGCGCTGAATTTCAGTTAACTCTGATTATGACGAGGATTTGCCGGGAAAATCGCCCCGAGGACGCTCGCCTCGCGTGCACCGGTTACCGACGGCAAGTTGCCAGGCAGTCCGGCAATGGTACGCCAGGCGAGCCAGGCGAAGGCCAGCGCCTCCATATCATCACCGCTGATGCCGGCCTCATCGGTCGTGGTCACTTCGGTACCCGGCAGTAGCCCCGCAAGACGCGCCATCACCAGCGGATTGCGGCTTCCCCCGCCGCACACCAGAAGGCGTTCACATCCGCCGCTGAGAAGAACCTGTTCGGAGATCGACACGGCCGTAAGCTCGGCAAGCGTCGCCTGGACATCCTGCGGCGCGAGCGCCGGGAATGGCGCCAGCTGACGCTCAAGCCAGCCTAAATTGAAGTATTCACGCCCCGTGCTTTTAGGAGCCGGCAGGGCAAAATAAGGATCGCTTAGCATCGACTGCAACAGAGGAATAATCACTTTCCCCCCGCACGCCCACTCCGCGTTTTTATCAAACGGTTGACCGCACTGACGCCAGATCCAGGCATCCATTAACATATTGCCCGGGCCGGTATCGTAGCCGCGGACAGGCTGTCCCGGGATGAGCATCGACAGATTGGCAATCCCACCAATGTTGAGCACCATACGTCGTTCTGAAGGGTGCGCCAGTAATGCCTGATGGAACGCGGGTACCAGCGGCGCGCCCTGCCCGCCAAGGGCGATATCGCGACGACGGAAATCGCCTACCACCGTCACGCCCGTCTTCGCCACAATCTGGTTGTTATCACCGATTTGCAGGGTATGCGGGGCATCTCCGCCGGGCTCATGCCAGACCGTTTGTCCGTGACACCCGATGGCCACCACGTCCTGCGGGCGAAGATGTTCTTTTTGCATCAAAGCCTGTACCGCATCCGCAAACAGCGTCCCCAGGCGAACATCAAGTTGTCCAAGCTGGGAGAGGGTCAGTTGCTGCCCCTGACAGATACTCAGAATATCCTCTTTCAGTGAAATGGGGATTGGCCAGGTCAGGCTCGCCTGCTGTGCCACCATGTTTTCGTCAATGGCGGCCAGAACGACATCTACCCCATCCAGACTGGTACCTGACATCACACCAATGTAGCGACCCGATTTCATGCGCTTTCCTTACGTTGCGTGGGCTAAGGACATCCACTCAACCATAAACGGCGCAGCTTTGCCATCCGGCAATAATATTTTTTAACAATGTCAGACGGGTAACACAGGCGGACCCTGTTTATGTCTCGTTAAGTCAAATTCAAGTACAATTTTCCTATTGTTGATGCAAAGATATGAACTATGGCCCCTTATGCCATATAATTTAGCCATAACGGATGCCCTCAATCGGGCGTTTTTGGTGAACAGGAGATTCAAATGATTTTACGTGTACTGGGCGTTTCGCTGATTGGTTTAACTCTGGCTGGCTGTGTGAATGACAGTTCACTTTCTGGCGACGTTTACAGCGCTTCTGAAGCGAAACAGGTTCAGAACGTGACTTACGGTACCGTTGTTAACGCACGCCCTGTACAGATCCAGGGTGGTGATGAAAGCAACGTGATGGGTGCAATCGGCGGTGCCGTGCTGGGTGGTTTCCTCGGTAATACCGTCGGTGGCGGTACAGGTCGCTCGCTGGCAACGGCAGCAGGCGCCGTTGCGGGTGGCGTAGCCGGCCAGGGCGTTCAGGGTGCGATGAACAAAACCCAGGGCGTAGAGCTGGAAATCCGTAAAGACGACGGCAGCACTATCATGGTTGTACAGAAACAAGGTAGCACTCGTTTCTCTGCTGGCCAGCGCGTTGTTCTGGCAAGCAACGGCAGCCAGGTGACCGTTTCCCCACGTTAATTAAAAACGGATGTGGCCATCAGGCCACATCCATTTACAATATATATCACCATCACAAATATATTTACAAATCATATTCACCCCATCAATTAATAACCACGCCATATATTGTTTCTGCGCAAAGTATTTAGCACGCTAATTGATTAAACTCATTCGCAATGCCCTCACCTTAATTCATTATAAAGTCGTTAAAAACGTATATGCTTGCGAATCGTCGTTCACTAAAGAGTCGTTATATCGCGTTCTGCCTCGGTTGCATTGTTGTCATCGGGATATTACAAACTCTGTTTTTAAAACTCGTTGAATGGGTTCCTTCCTTTTCACCGCTTTTATTCCCTACGCTCACCATTTTTCTGCTGGTGTTCCACCTGTTTATTGCCTGTTTCATGGCGATGAAATACTGGTGTGACAGAAAACGGTTGTATCTGGTGGCAATCGCCTTTGCCTTTGCCGGGTCGGCATTGCTGATGGTCGGAACGCTGTCCAGCTTTCCCGCCTGGCTGGACCTCTATCAGTTCAACGTCGTGAACTACAACGATGCGATGATTTACTATATGTTCCGCCATCTCTTAATGGCGGTGCTCATCATCGTTGCGGCAATACTTTATACCACGCGCAATTATCCCCTTTCGCGATTGGCGCATATCTCGATTGTGAGCGGCGAATTTCTCTTTACGGCTTGTGCTGTGGGGTTGGCCTGGATCTATTCCAGTCATTCACTATTCTTATCAATTGACCTGGTTGATAATGAAACCCGTCAATTTATGGTTCTCTGGAGCCAGTTCATTAATATTTCATTGATTGCTCTGTGGGTGGTGACATTAGCAGCGCTGATGTTTATTACGCGCATACGCAATTTATTCTGGGTGGGCGGTAACTTTTTGTGCATCTGCTATATCGTCACGCTCTCAATGCTGTTGGTGGGTGGGCATGCCGAAGATATCTCCTGGTATCGCGCCCGGTTATTTGAAACTGTCGCCACGCTGCTGATTATTTTTGTTCTGCTCTACGATGTCTTCAGACTGTATCGCGACTCGCACGTAAAATATCAGCAGTCGTACCAGAATTCGATTCGCGACCCGCTCACGCGCCTTTATAACCGCAGTTATTTTTATGAATCATTAAAGCAGGCACTGGATATCGCCACAGCCAGCCGCCCTGTTTCCGTCATCGTCAGCGATCTCGATCGCTTCAAGCGTATCAACGACACCTACGGGCATCTTCAGGGCGACAAAGTCCTGCAGTTTGTCGCCAACCTGCTGATGGACTCCGTGCGTCCGCAGGATATCGCGGCCCGTATCGGTGGCGAGGAGTTTGTTCTGATGCTGGCCAACACCTCATCAGACGCGGCGTACCAGGTGGCGGAACGCATACGGTTAAATCTGAGCAGCTTTGATCACAGCAGCAGCGGCGGTCAGTTACCGGAGCCGATCACCATCAGCATGGGGGTGTTCACAGCAACGTCACCGACGATAACCGCAGAAGTATGCGTGGAAAGCGCCGACAAGGCGATGTATGAAGCGAAGGAGACAGGCCGTAATCGTGTGGTCGTCTTCAAGTAAAAAAAGGCCTTGCTGCTGCAAGGCCTTGTTGTTTGTCAGTCTCGCGACTGCAGTTCATGGATGTTTTGCTCGAGGCGCCCAATGAGGCTGATGAGCATTTCCAGCTCCGCCGGTGAAACGCCTGACAGGATTTCACCGCGCGTCTTAGTAATCACGGCTTCCATTTCCGTGATGATAGGCGCCGCTTTCTCGGTGAGTTTAATCCGTTTCGCGCGACGATCGCTGGCGCAGGTTTGGCGCGAGATCAACCCCTTCTCTTCCAGCTGGTCAAGCGTGCGCACCAGCGACGGTTGCTCAATGCCTATCGCTTTTGCCAGTTGAATTTGCGACTGATCGGGCGGCAGCTGATGAATGTTGTGCAGCGTGACCCAATGCGTCTGTGTGAGTTCCAGAGGTTTCAGGCGATGGTCAATCAGAGCACGCCAGACGCGTACCAACCTTGCCAGATCAGAACCTAATGGCGATTCCAATTTCATCTCCTTATAATTAGCTTGCTAAGTTATTATACTGATTTTAGAATAGTGTGCAGCATTTGTATTGCCAAAACAAATGCAATACTGCATTCATCGAACTTAAAAGTATGACTTACACTGAATTGTGATGCTTCATCATACAGGACAAGCCAACGCGGCATTCTGTTCACTGCAAAGGATTTCTGCCCGTGACGTTTTTTCATCGCTCAGAGGGTTTACCCCTTCAGGACCTGATCTTCGGTGCGTCAGTCTATTTTCCTCCCCTGTTTAAGGCCGTTCTGGTGGGCTTTATGCTCTGGCTCATCGCGCATCGTCTGCTTCGCGACTGGATGTACTCCGGCGAAATCTGGCATCCCATGCTGATGGATCTTTCCCTGTTTGCCCTCTCCGTATGCCTGGGCCTTGCCGTTTTGACTGTGTGGTGAATATGTCCCTGAAAACGCTAAAGTACTTTTCCACCCTGTTTGTCCTTGCCCTCGCGCTGGTTGCGGGCTGGTGGATGTGGAATTTTTATATGCAGTCGCCCTGGACGCGTGACGGCAAAGTTCGCGCTGAACAGGTCAGCATCACCCCTCAGGTGTCGGGAAGTATCACGACGCTGTTGGTCAAGGATAACCAGTTCGTCAAAAAGGGAGATGTTTTATTCCGTATTGACGACACCCCGTACCGCATTGCGATTCTGAACGCCCAGGCACAGCTGGCGAAAGCCCAGTCTGACCTGGCAAAGGCCGACAACGAGGCCAATCGCCGCCGCCACTTGTCGCAAAACTACATCTCTGCGGAAGATTTAGACACCGCGAATATCAACGTTAAGGCCATGCAGGCGAGCGTCAACGTGGCGGAGGCGACGCTGAAGCAGGCGCAGTGGCAACTGACCCAAACCGTGATTACAGCACCTGTCGATGGATGGGTGACCAACCTCTCCGCCCGCGTGGGTAACTACGCCACCACCGGCCAGCCGGTTTTTGCCCTCGTCGACAGCCACTCCTTCTACGTCGTGGGCTATTTCGAAGAGACCAAGCTTCGGCATATTCGCGAGGGATCGCCAGCGGCGATTACGCTTTACAGCGGTTCGAAAAAGTTACAGGGTCACGTATCCAGCATTGGCCGGGCCATTTACGATCAAAGCGTTGAAACGGATTCAGGGCTGGTGCCGGACATTAAGCCGAACGTTCCCTGGGTGCGCCTGGCCCAGCGCGTTCCGGTTCGCATAGAATTTGACCGTTTACCGCAGGACGTTACCCTGGTATCCGGTACCACCTGCACTGTCTCTATCGGAACCCGTTAATGAAGCTGCAGGGGTTCTCCTGGCAAAACACGCCGTGGATGAAAGCGACGCGTCCCCAGTGGCGCTACGCGCTGCGTAACGGCATTGCCATGTGTCTTGCGCTGACCGTCGCCTATTACCTGAACCTGGATGAACCCTACTGGGCGATGACCTCTGCGGCGGTAGTCAGTTTCCCGACGGTCGGCGGGGTGATCAGTAAAAGCCTTGGCCGTATCGCGGGCAGCCTGCTCGGCGCCACTGCAGCGTTAATTATCGCGGGCCATACGCTTAACGATCCGTGGCTGTTCCTGCTGAGCATGGCGGCATGGCTGGGATGCTGTACCTGGGCCTGCGCCCATTTTACTAATAACGTCGCCTACGCGTTCCAGCTGGCGGGTTATACCGCCGCCATTATCGCCTTTCCGGTGGTTAACGTGCTCGACACCACCGAGCTGTGGGATATCGCGCAGGCGCGCGTCTGCGAAGTGATTGTCGGGATCCTCAGCGGCGGCTTCATGATGATGATCCTCCCCAGCACATCCGACGGCACCGCGCTCATCACCGCACTGAGAACCATGCATACCCGATTGCTGGAACACGCGAGCCTGCTGTGGCAACCGGATACCAGCGATGACATCCGCCTCGCGCATGAAAAGGTTATCGGGCAGATCCTGACCATGAATCTGTTGCGCATTCAGGCGTTCTGGAGCCACTACCGCTTTCGCCGTCAGAACACCCTGCTTAACTATTTGCTGCACCAGCAGCTACGCATGACCAGTGCCATCTCCAGCCTGCGACGGATGCTGCTCAACTGGCCGACGCCGCCTGAAAACACCCGTGCCGTGATTGAAACGCTACTCGCGGCCCTTGCGCGCCCGGATGCGGACATCTACACCGTGGCGCGGATTATCGCTCCGCTCGCCCCGGTTGATGAGTACGACTACCGCCATCGCGCCTTCTGGCAGCGCCTGAATTACTTCTGCCGGCTGTACCTGCGCAGCAGTCGCTGGATTACGGCCGTCGAAAATGCGACCCCATTAACGGAGTTCAACGTCCCCGGTAGCCCGGCACTCGCACGCCATACCGACTACCTGGAAGCGCTGTGGAGCGGTTTTCGCACCTTCTGTGCGCTGATGCTGGTGGGCGCATGGAGCATTACCACGCAGTGGGAGTCCGGTACGGCAGCCCTGACGCTTGCCGCCATCAGCTGCGTGCTTTACTCCGTCGCGGCCTCGCCGTTCAACTCGCTTACGCTCCTGCTGCGCACGCTGGTGCTGCTGTCGCTGTTCAGTTTTGTGGTGAAGTTTGGCCTGATGGTGCAGATAAGCGATCTGTGGCAGTTCCTGCTGTTTCTGTTTCCCCTGTTGACCACCATGCAGCTTCTGAAGCTGCAAATGCCAAAACTGGCGGGCCTCTGGGGACAGCTGATTGTTTTTATGGGCTCGTTTATCTCCGTGACGAATCCACCGGTTTACGATTACGCCGATTTTCTCAATGATAACCTGGCGAAAATCCTTGGCGTGGGGCTGGCGTGGCTGGCTTTCGCGGTGTTGCGTCCCGGCTCCGATGCCCGCAAGAGCCGCAGGCATATTCGGGAGTTACGCAGAGGGTTTGTCGACCAGCTCAGTCGTAAACCGCATCTGGGTGAAAACGAGTATGAATCGCTGGTGTATCACCACGTCAGCCAGTTGAATAACAGCCAGGACGCACTGTCCCGGCGCTGGCTGCTGCGCTGGGGCGTGGTGCTGTTGAACTGCTCGCACGTGGTCTGGCAGCTTCGCGCGTGGGAAACGCGTTCCGATCCGCTGGCGCAGGTTCGTGATGTTTGCATCTCCCTGCTGCGCGATGTCATGAGCGAGCGCGGTGTCCAGCAGCGACCGCTGGAAACCACACTTAATGAACTTCAGCGGATCTGCGATACGCTTGCACGGCATCATCTGCCTGCAGCCCGTGATTTGGCCTCGATAATCTGGCGCCTGCACTGCTCGCTGTCGCAGCTGGAACAGGCACCGCCACCGGGAACGATTGGGGATCAGATCACACCGCACGCATAACGTGCCCCGCCGCCGCCAAGCGGTTTAGGCTGATCGGACATATTGTCGCCGCCGACATGGATCATCAGCGCTTTACCTTTCACCTCATCCAGCTTTTTCAGTCGCGGCGCGACGACGGGCTCGGTGGCTTTACCATCGTTATTCACCACCAGCACAGGCAGATCGCCTAAATGCCCCATTCCGTTCGGGCCTTCATGCTTGCCGGAATGCTGCGGATCGAAGTGACCCCCTGCCGCTTCTGCCGCCGACGGTTTGCCCTCTTTTAAAGCGGGCTGACAGCTGCCTTTGGCGTGAACATGGAAACCATGTTCACCGGGAGGGAGGGCCTTGAGGTTGGGGGCAAACTCCAGTCCTTTATCGGTTTCAGTGATTTTCACCGTTCCGATAGACTGACCTACACCCTGTGAGGTGACGAGATTCATTTCCACTTCGTCGCTGGCTGCCTGCGCCCCTGCGCAAACAACCAGCGTGACCAGTGCCAGAGCAAAACGCTTCATATGACCTCCGCGGGTTATTTTTTGCCCCTTAAGTGTATACCAGGGGCAAAGATTTCACCGGAAAGTCACCTTCTGACGGTTTATGGTACGTCGTAACCCAGCGCGGCCTTGCGGATGCGGAACCACTGCTGACGGGTCATCTGCAGCTCTTCAGCTGCCAGTGCAGAACGCACGCGTTCAATTTTGCCGGAACCGATAATTGGCAGCGGTTTTGACGGCAGGCGCAGGATCCACGCGTAAACCACCTGTTCGATACTCTCGGCGTTCAGCTCGCGGGCGATGGTTTCAAGCTCGTTGCGCAGCGGCTGGAATTCATCATCATTGAACAGACGTCCTCCCCCCAGGCACGACCAGGCCATTGGGCGAATGCGCAGCTGCTGCAGCTGGTCGAGGGTACCATCCAGCAGCAGCGGCTGGTGTACCGGGGAGATCTCAACCTGATTGGTTGCCAGGGTAAACGGCAGACGAGACTGAAGCAGCGCAAACTGTGCCGGGGTAAAGTTAGAGACGCCGAAGTGACGCACTTTCCCACTCTGGTGCAGGTTCAGGAAGGCTTCCGCCACCTCATCGGCATCCATCAGCGGGTCGGGGCGGTGAATCAGCAGCAGGTCGATACGATCGGTCGCCAGATTGACCAGCGACTGCTCTGCGCTCTTGATAATATGTGCACTGTCGGTGATGTAATGACCGAGGGCGTGTTCAGGTTTTGCCGTGGTGGCAATCCCGCATTTGGTGACGATCTCCATGCGATCGCGGAGTGCCGGAACCAGCTTAAGCGCCTCGCCAAACGCGGCTTCACACTGATAGCCACCGTAGATGTCAGCATGATCGACCGTGGTAATACCTAAGTCGAGGTGCTCTTCAATAAAGCTCGCCAGCTGGAGGGGGGACATATTCCAGTCCATCAGGCGCCAGTAGCCCATAACAAAACGGGAGAATTCTGGCCCCTGGGGGGCAAGGGTAATTCGCTGAACCATAACATTTTCCTCAAGGACGTGATGTCATGAGTATACGCAATTACCGTGTTAAAAAAGTGAAGGTTGCTGGGGTTCTTCGGTCTCACCGGCTTTGTTTGCGCGTATTTTGCGCAGAAGACGCTGTCGGCAGAGGCGTAGCACCTCCTGCTTTTGCGTGTCGCTAAAGTTTTGCCAGTTAAAACGTTCATCACGGGTACGCATGCACCCGCGGCAATATCCGCGTTCATCGACCTGACAAATACCCCGGCACGGGCTCTGGATGGGGAA
Organism: Enterobacter asburiae; assembly: GCF_008080435.1. Taxonomy (GTDB): domain Bacteria; phylum Pseudomonadota; class Gammaproteobacteria; order Enterobacterales; family Enterobacteriaceae; genus Enterobacter; species Enterobacter asburiae_C. Next base: position 202,681 of record NZ_VRKN01000004.1, read on the forward strand.
AAACTCCAGCTGCTCTGCCACACTCACCTCCGGATAGCCACTCTCACCTACAGTGAAGACGTTAAACGCGCCACGTGCAAGGCCTGTATCACAGATTTATGGCATTAAGGTTTCACTAATCTTCCGTCTCTATACTCGGCCCATCATGACAATGACAGGTTTACCGATCGATGTGGTTAATCAAAAAGTTACAATGTAACGACATTAAATTTACTCTGGGCTGTGCACTCTTCTTTACTCTGATTAACGGGCTGTTTATCCAGCGCAGCTGGGCCATTATCGCCCCTGCCCATCTGCACGACATCCTCTTTGCTGCGTCCGTACCGCTGGTGCTGTTTTGCGGCTGGGTGATTGTTTTTAGCCTGCTTAATATCCCGTATCTCCGTAAGCCGCTGCTGATCGTGCTGACGCTGGGTTGCGCCGCCGCGACCTGGTTTATGTATGCCTACGGCGCGGTGATCGATCAGAACATGATTGTGAACGTGTTCGAAACCAACTCTCAGGAAGCGACCGCTCTGGTGACTCCGCAGATGATTCTGTGGATTGTCATTGCCGGCCTCGTGCCTTCCGTGGTGGTGGCGTTGACCCGCATTCGTACCGGGAAATGGTGGTATGCCCTGCTGACGCGGGTTGCCGCGATGCTCGGCGCCCTGCTGGTGATTATCCTGATTGCCGCCGTATTTTATAAAGATTACGCGTCGCTGTTCCGCAACAACAAAAGCATCGTCAAAATGGTGACCCCGGCGAACTATGTCAGCGCCGTGGTGAAGTACAGCAAAATGCGCTGGTTTGCCGGCGATCAAACGCTGGTGCGGATTGGTGAAGATGCCCATAAAGGGCCACTGATTACCGGTCAACAAAAGAAAACCGTTCTGGTGCTTGTCGTCGGCGAAGCGTCTCGCGCGGCAAACTACTCCCTGAATGGTTACGGGCGCGAAACCAACCCGGAGCTGAAAAAGCAGGATGTGATTAACTTCCCGCAGGCCTCCTCGTGTGGGACTGAAACCGCGGTTTCCGTTCCCTGCATGTTCTCCGGCATGACGCGCAGCAAATACGATGCCGACCTGGCTCACCACCGGGAAGGGCTGCTCGACGTGCTCAAGCATGCGGGTATCAACCTGCTGTGGCGCGACAACGACGGCGGCTGTAAAGGTGCCTGCGATCGCGTGCCCCATACCGACATGACGCAGTGGCAACTGGATCAGTTCTGCAAAGACAAATCCTGTATTGACGATGTGAATTTCTACCGTCTGGACAACGTGCTGGATGGCCTGAAGCAAGATACGGTGCTGGTTATCCACCTGATGGGGAGCCACGGTCCGGCATACTATCGCCGTTACCCGGACGACTTCCGTAAATTCACCCCAACCTGCGACACCAATGAAATTCAGGATTGCGATCATCAGGCGCTGATGAATACCTATGACAACACGATCCTCTATACCGACAGCATGGTCAGCAAAACCATTGATACGCTGAAAGCGCGCCAGGCGAGCATGAACACCGCGCTGATTTATCTCTCAGATCACGGTGAATCACTGGGCGAAAGCGGTATTTATCTGCACGGTACACCGTACATGCTGGCGCCGGAGCAGCAAACGCATATTCCGTTTATGTTCTGGCTGTCACCGGATTACGCGAAAAACTTTGGCATCAACGAACAGTGTTTACGTGACCATGCAGCAAAAAATGCGGTTTCTCAGGACAATTTGTTCTCGACCGTGCTGGGTATGATGGACGTTAAATCAACGGTTTATCAACAGCAGCTGGATATACTGAGCGCATGTCGTCAGTAAACTCGCTTGCATTAGACCGAACGGTCTATTAGAGTGCGGCCATGAGCAGAAATACTGAACACGATACCCGCGAACATTTACTGGCGACCGGCGAGCGACTTTGCATGCATCGCGGGTTTACCGGTATGGGGTTGAGCGAGCTTTTAAAAACCGCTGAGGTACCGAAGGGGTCGTTTTACCACTACTTTCGGTCCAAAGAGGCCTTCGGCGTGGCGATGCTGGAGCGTCATTATGCTGGCTACCACCAGCGTCTGGCGACCCACTTTGCTTCGGGTGAAGGTAACTACCGGGATCGTGTTCTGAACTACTATCAGGAAACGCTGAACCAGTTCTGTCAGCAGGGCATCATCAGTGGTTGCCTGACCGTTAAACTGTCTGCAGAAGTGTGCGATCTTTCTGAAGATATGCGCACGGCGATGGATAAAGGCGCCCGCGGCGTTATCGCCCTGCTGGCCCAGGCGCTGGAGAAAGGTCGCGATGAAAAAACGCTGGCCTTTTCCGGCGAGCCGCTAACCCAGGCGCAGGTGTTATATGCGCTCTGGTTAGGTGCTAACCTGCAGGCAAAAATTTCGCGCAGTGCCGTGCCGCTGGAAAGCGCGCTGGCACATGTGAAAAACAGCCTTACTGCGCCTGGCGTATAGCAGGCGTTTTTATTTACCTTCTTACTAGTCGACTGGTCTACTCAGGAGTCTTTATGTCAGCTGAAAAATTATTTACCCCCTTAAAAGTGGGTGCCGTCACTGCGCCAAACCGCGTGTTCATGGCTCCGCTTACCCGTCTGCGCAGTATTGAGCCGGGTGACATCCCAACACCACTGATGGGTGAATACTATCGTCAGCGCGCAAGCTCTGGCCTGATCATCACGGAAGCCACGCAGATTTCTGCTCAGGCTAAGGGCTATGCGGGTGCGCCGGGTCTTCACAGCCCGGAGCAGATCGCCGCATGGAAGAAAATCACCGCGGGCGTTCACGCTGAAGAGGGTCGCATTGCGGTCCAGCTGTGGCATACCGGTCGTATCTCTCACAGCAGCATTCAGCCTGGCGGCCAGGCACCGGTCTCCGCTTCGGCCCTGAGCGCAAATACTCGTACTTCCCTGCGTGATGAAAACGGCAATGCGATCCGCATGGATACCTCTATGCCGCGCGCACTTGAGCTGGATGAAATCCCGGGTATCGTGAACGACTTCCGCCAGGCCGTGGCCAACGCCCGTGAAGCCGGTTTTGACCTGATTGAGCTGCACTCCGCGCATGGCTACCTGCTGCACCAGTTCCTGTCACCGTCGTCTAACCATCGCACCGACCAGTACGGCGGCAGCGTCGAAAACCGCGCCCGCCTGGTGCTGGAAGTGGTTGACGCCGTATGCCAGGAGTGGAGCCCGGACCGTATCGGGATCCGCGTCTCTCCAATCGGTTCTTTCCAGAATGTCGACAACGGTCCGAACGAAGAAGCCGATGCGCTGTACCTGATCGAAGAACTGGCTAAACGTGGCATCGCTTATCTGCACATGTCCGAGCCGGACTGGGCTGGCGGTAAGCCGTACACAGACGCATTCCGTCAGAAAGTGCGCGAACGTTTCCACGGGGTGATCATCGGTGCGGGGGCTTATACCCCAGAGAAAGCCGAAGACCTGATCGGCAAAGGGCTGATCGATGCCGTCGCGTTTGGCCGCGACTACATCGCCAACCCGGATCTGGTTGCCCGTCTGCAGAAAAAAGCCGCCCTGAACCCGCAGCGCCCGGAAAGCTTCTACGGCGGTGGCGCGGAAGGCTACACCGACTACCCTTCTCTGTAATCTCGCCATTGTTCATTGATAGCGGCGATACTTCGCCGCTATACTAAAACATCGTTTCTGTTCAAAAAGACAGTCTATTTCATTGGTTAATGAGGAAATTATGCGCCTACTTCACACCATGCTGCGCGTTGGCGATCTGCAACGTTCCATTGATTTCTACACTAACGTTCTGGGCATGAAGCTGCTGCGCACCAGCGAAAACCCGGAATACAAATACTCGCTGGCGTTCGTGGGCTACGGCCCGGAAACGGATGAAGCGGTAATCGAGCTAACCTACAACTGGGGCGTGGACAGCTATGAGCTGGGCACCGCCTACGGCCACATCGCGCTAGAAGTGGACAACGCGGCCGAAGCGTGTGAGCGCATTCGCAGCAACGGCGGTAACGTCACGCGCGAAGCGGGCCCGGTAAAAGGTGGCACTACCGTGATTGCGTTCGTGGAAGATCCGGACGGTTACAAAATCGAGCTGATTGAAGCCAAAGACGCCGGTCGCGGTCTGGGCAACTGATCCCTCAGGGCGCAACGTGCGCCCGTAGTTTTACTGCATCACCCGCCAAAATTTGCCATAATGCGCTCTGCTTTTTCCCCATGTAAGAGACCCTGATGTCCGATAACGCTCAATTTAGCGGTCTGTGCGACCGTTTTCGTGGTTTTTATCCCGTTGTCATTGATGTAGAAACAGCCGGATTTAACGCTAAAACCGATGCGCTGCTCGAAATTGCCGCCATCACGCTGAAGATGGATGAACAGGGCTGGCTTACACCGGACACCACGCTGCATTTCCACGTTGAACCTTTTGAAGGGGCAAACTTACAGCCGGAAGCACTGGCGTTTAACGGTATCGATCCGCATAACCCGCTGCGCGGAGCAGTCAGTGAATATGATGCGCTGCACGCCATTTTTAAAATGGTGCGTAAAGGCATGAAAGAGAGTAACTGCAGTCGCGCCATCATGGTGGCTCATAACGCCACCTTCGATCACAGCTTTACCATGGCCGCAGCCGAGCGCGCGTCGCTCAAGCGAAACCCGTTTCACCCTTTTGTGACCTTCGACACCGCCGCACTGAGCGGCCTGGCCCTGGGACAAACGGTGTTATCAAAGGCCTGTATCACGGCAGGAATTGAGTTTGACGGCACGCAGGCGCATTCCGCTTTATACGACACGGAACGCACCGCAGAGCTGTTCTGTGAGATCGTCAACCGCTGGAAGCGTCTGGGTGGCTGGCCGCTGCCGATGGGTGACAGCGAAGAGTAAAAAAAAAGCGACCTTGTCAGGTCGCTTTTTTTATTTCTGCAGATAATTACTCTGCGTCCGGCTCTTCAGTTTTGTACTTCGCCGCCGTCTCTTTGATCAGCTGCTGCAGCTCGCCGCGCTGATACATTTCAATCAGGATATCGCAGCCGCCAACCAGTTCACCGTCAACCCACAGCTGTGGGAAAGTCGGCCAGTTAGCGTACTTAGGCAGCTCAGCGCGGATGTCCGGGTTCTGCAGGATATCAACGTAAGCAAAACGCTCACCACAGGCTGACAGCGCCTGAACCGCTTGTGCGGAGAAGCCGCAGCTTGGCAGCTTCGGAGAACCTTTCATATACAGCAGAATCGGGTTTTCAGCGATCTGGCGCTGGATTTTTTCAATAGTGGTGCTCATGTCTTGCTTCCTTTAACTTCTGTTACGGCATTCGTCTGACATTGTAGCGGTTCAGACTGGCATCGGAAAATAACATTTTTGTCACGTTTATACATTCTACCCCGAGTCACGAAAAGTTGCATTGCAAATGGTGTTTACCCCTGCGGCAGTCAGGGTTTTGCTTAGGGAGTGGGCAAATGTGCGACAGAACGATGAATTTTTTTGCACTTGCTAACGAAACACGATCGTAGATTGAAAAATGCTATTAACTTTCTGGGTTTTTATAGATTAGAATCGACGGGCTTTGTAAATCACACGCGGGTATTATTGATGACCTGCATTTATCAGGGGACTGCCCAGTGGCGCGGATAAATAAAATCTCGATCACGCTCTGTGCTTTACTGTTTACTTCACTCACTTTCACGCCAGTGGCAAACGCCTCTCAGCAGGCGCGGCATTCTGCTGTACAAAAAAACCATCTGGTGAAAGCCACAGAACGTAAGAAAAAAACCACCACTAAGAACGACAAGAAAAAAACACCGGCTCAGACGAAACAGACCGCCTCCAGCAAGACGAAAACAAAACCTTCCCGCACTGCCCACTCCGCCAAAAGTAAAACTTCGCAAACCGCCGCTAACCTCGTTACTGAAAAATGCATCACGCGTAAAGGCCACAAGGCGAAATGCACGAAGGTCACGAAAATAGCGGAAGTGCATAAAGTGCGTGTACAGAAAGCGCAAAAAACCGCGATGAACAAACTGATGGGGCAGATTGGCAAACCTTATCACTGGGGTGGCAGTTCGCCGCGTACCGGGTTTGACTGCAGCGGCCTCGTCTATTACGCCTATAAAGATCTGGTCAAGTTCCGCATTCCTCGTACCGCCAATGAGATGTACCACCTGCGCGATGCCTCACCGGTTGACCGCGGCGAGCTGGAAAACGGCGATCTGGTGTTCTTCCGCACTCAGGGGCGCGGCACGGCTGACCACGTCGGCGTCTATGTCGGCAACGGGAAATTTATCCAGTCTCCACGTAGCGGCCAGGATATTCAGATCACCTCTCTCAGCGAAGACTACTGGGTACGCCATTACGTCGGCGCACGTCGCGTGATGACACCGAAAACCATTCGCTAACCCCTGCCCTGCCACATCCGTGGCAGGGTAAGTTCCTCTTTTGCATACCCTTTCAATTTGCTATCCTGTCCATGTTGTCTGTGTGGTTATTGGCAACACAAAATACAATAAGGAGAGAAGCAATGTCGTTCGAATTACCTGCACTACCGTATGCAAAAGACGCCCTGGCACCGCACATTTCTGCGGAAACCCTGGAATATCATTACGGCAAGCATCACCAGACGTACGTCACTAACCTGAACAATCTGATCAAGGGCACCGATTTTGAAGGCAAAACGCTGGAAGAGATCGTCCGCAGCTCAGAGGGTGGCGTATTTAACAACGCGGCTCAGGTGTGGAACCATACCTTCTACTGGCACTGCCTGGCACCGAATGCTGGCGGTGAACCTGTCGGTGAACTGGCTACCGCTATCAATGCCGCATTTGGCAGCTTCGCCGATTTTAAAGCGAAATTTACCGATGCAGCCATCAAGAACTTCGGTTCTGGCTGGACGTGGTTGGTTAAAGAGGCGGATGGCAAACTGGCTATCGTATCCACCTCTAACGCGGGCACCCCGCTGACCACCAGCGCTAAGCCGCTGATGACGGTGGACGTATGGGAACACGCTTACTACATTGATTACCGCAACGCGCGCCCGAACTACCTGGAGCACTTCTGGGCACTGGTTAACTGGGACTTTGTCGCGAAGAACTTCGCCGCGTAAAAGACACGCAGAAGGGTTCGCCCTTCTGCGTTTTTGGTTTATTCCGCAGCGCAGGCTGCTTCAGGCTGTTTACGACCCGACATCATCACCAGCAGCAGGCCGAGTGCGGCAATAATCGCCCCCATTACCGGCACAAAACTGTACCCCAGCCCCCCCGAAATCACGGCCCCTCCGGCCGCCGCCCCGAGCGCATTGCCCAGGTTGAAGGCACCGATGTTGACTGACGATGAGAGGCCCGGTGCCTCATGCGCGACACGCATCACACGCATCTGCAGCGGCGGAACCACGGCAAAGGTGGCGGCTCCCCAGACGACCATCGCGATCGCGGCCCCGAACTCATTACGCGCCAGCCACGGAATCGCAATCATGATGACAATCAGCAGGGTTAAGAAGCCCTTCAGCGTCCCGCTCACGGAACGGTCGGCAAATTTCCCACCGAGATAGTTGCCGATGGAGAAGCCCACACCAATCAGCACCAGCATCGCGGTCACAAAGAGAGGCGTTGCGTGGGTGATGTCATGCAATACCGGTGAAATATAGGTGTAGAGGGTAAACATCGCCCCTGCCCCCAGCACGGTGGTGAGTAGCGCGGAGAGCACCTGCGGACGCATCAGCACGGACAGTTCTCTGCGAACGTCAGGACGTTCCCCCACGCTACCTTTCGGCAAGGAGAAGAACAGCGCCACCATCGCAATCACGCCCAGCCCGGCAGTCGCCAGGAAGGACATACGCCAGCCAATCGCTTCTCCCATCCAGGTTGCCGCAGGCACCCCGCCGATGTTGGCAATCGTTAGCCCCATAAACATGGTTGCCACGGCGCTCGCCTGCTTATGTTTTGGCACCACGCTGGCGGCCACGACCGACCCCAGCCCAAAGAACGCGCCGTGGTTAAGGCTGGTCAGAATGCGTGACAGCATCAATGTGGTGTAGTCCGGCGAAATGGCCGAAAGCACGTTGCCCAGGGTGAAAATCGCCATCAGGAAAATCAGCGCATTGCGGCGCGCGCGGTGCGAAAGCAGAAGCGTCATCAGCGGCGCCCCTACCATCACGCCGATAGCGTAGGCGCTGATTAACATGCCTGCCGCCGGGATCGAGACGTCTACGCCTCGGGCAATAACAGGCAGTAACCCCATCGGGGAGAATTCAGTGGTGCCAATCCCAAAAGCGCCAATCGCCAGGGCCAGCAGGGGAAAATTGATTTTCATGCGTCAACTCCGGATGCCGTGTCATGTGGTGACACAGAACAAAGAAGCGGAAAGCATGACATCAATCACAAAAAATGAGAAGTTAACAAAATGGCAAAAGATTTTTGCCAGAGAAGTAACAATCGGGCCGATGGGGAGGGAGAAGGCTCTCCCTCCGCGTAAATCAGTGCAGTGCAGCCGTCAGACCGGCCGCGACAATCAGAGCCAGCACAACAAGGGTGGTGAACAGCGAAAACTTCAGATCGGTACTCATCAATTTTTCTCCTTTTAATCCCCCCACGAAAAGTGAGCTTGCTCATTTTTGCACAGATTACGTCAAAAATCTTCCTGGATTTATGCTGATAACCACTTTACCTCTTCCCCTTTTCATCAAGATAGGACAAAATTCCACGCTAAATTTATTAGCGTACCGGCCATTGAACCCCTCCTGACGTCCCGTGTCGTTTTCCCGGCGTGCCGCAATTCAACATTGCGAGATAAGGGTGAGAGAAGGCAAACGTTTACCTTCAAGTTTTTCAGGAGTTTAGGATATGGTCTGGAGTGACATTTAATGGCAACAATTAAAGACGTAGCAAAACGCGCAAACGTTTCCACTACAACCGTATCACATGTAATTAACAAAACCCGCTTTGTGGCGGAAGAGACGCGCAACGCCGTCTGGGCAGCGATCAAAGAGCTGCACTATTCGCCAAGTGCGGTTGCGCGTAGCCTCAAGGTTAATCACACCAAGTCCATTGGATTGCTGGCGACCAGCAGTGAAGCGGCCTATTTTGCCGAGATCATTGAAGCGGTTGAGAAAAACTGCTTCCAGAAAGGCTATACCCTGATTCTGGGCAACGCCTGGAACAGTATTGAAAAACAGCGCGCCTACCTGTCGATGATGGCGCAAAAGCGCGTTGACGGTCTGCTGGTGATGTGTTCTGAGTACCCTGAATCCGTGCTGTCGATGCTCGAAGAGTATCGCCACATTCCCATGGTGGTGATGGACTGGGGTGAAGCGCGCGCGGATTTCACCGATTCCGTGATCGATAACGCCTTTGAAGGCGGCTATATGGCCGGTCGTTATCTGATCGAACGCGGTCACCGCGAGATTGGCGTGATCCCCGGTCCGCTGGAGCGCAACACCGGCGCGGGCCGCCTGGCCGGTTTTATGAAAGCGATGGAAGAAGCGTTGATCAACGTGCCGGAAAACTGGATTGTGCAGGGCGACTTTGAGCCGGAGTCGGGCTACCGCGCGATGCAGCAGATCGTCTCCCAGCCGCACCGTCCGACCGCCGTTTTCTGCGGGGGAGACATCATGGCAATGGGCGCGCTCTGCGCTGCCGACGAGCTGGGTCTGCGCGTACCGCAGGATATTTCCGTGATCGGGTATGACAATGTGCGTAACGCGCGTTTCTTCACGCCCGCGTTGACCACCATTCACCAGCCGAAAGATTCGCTGGGCGAAACGGCCTTCAATATGCTGATGGACAGGATCGTCAACAAACGTGAAGAGTCGCAGTCCATTGAAGTTCACCCGCGTCTTATCGAACGCCGTTCCGTTGCGGATGGTCCGTTCCGCGACTACCGTCGTTAATCTCTTTACGGGGCCAGCTATGCTGGCTCCCGTAACCATTCCCGGTTTAGCGTTTCGCTGTCTCCCAGATAATCCAGCAGCCAGGCCATCGCAGGCGAGACATCATTTTGCTGCCAGGTGAGGCAGCAGGCCGCATCCGGGAACGGATTCTCCAGCGTCAGCTCAACCCACTCTCCGGTATCGATGCGCGGACGCGCAAAATGAACGGGCACCATCGCGACGCACAGTCCGGCACTGAGGCACGTCGCCGACGATTCCCAGTCAGGTGCCACCACCCGCCGCTGGTTGTCGAGAAGCCAGGTGATACGCTTGGGCAATGAACGGGACGTATCCTCCAGCACCAGCGACGGCCAGTTGCGTAGCGTATCGTCGCTCAGCGGCCCTTCCATCGCCGCCAGCGGATGCTCGCTTGCCACCACGCATTTCCAGCTCAGCATCCCCATATCGCGAAAGGCGTAACGTCCCCCTACCGGGATCGCCTGCGTGGCTCCAATCGCCATCTCTGCCCTGCCGTCCGCCAGCGCATCCCAGACACCGTTAAACACCTCTTGCGAGACCCGCAGTTCGACATCAGAAAAATGACGATAGAAGTCGACGATCATCTGCCGGGTCCGTTCCGGCTTAACGATATTATCCACCGCAATGGAAAGATGTCCCCGCCAGCCGTTAGCGATCTGCTGACACTGTTCGCGGGTGATCTGCATTTTTTTGATAACAGAACGCCCTTCCTTCAAAAACCACGCGCCTGCGGGCGTTAATTCCACATCACGATGCCGCCGTTCAAACAGCGGAACCGCCAGCCACTCCTCCAGCTGACGTACCGTGTAGCTGATTGCCGAAGGGACGCGGTGCAACTCCTGCGCCGCACCGCTAAAGCTGCCGTTACGCGCAACAGCATCGACCACTTCAAGAGAATAATCTGACCACATTTTCTGCCTGCAAAATTTTTGAACGCACCCGCCAAATATTAGCGTTTCACAAGCGACTTTGCACTCCTTACACTCAGCGCCAATGTATACCTGCCTCCTCAGGAGAATAAAATAATGCAACCCAGGAACGGTTTTTTAGTCTGGCTCGGCGGCTTAAGCGTGCTGGGCTTTTTGGCCACCGATATGTACCTGCCGGCGTTTGCCGCCATGCAGGAAGATTTGCAAACCCCTGCTGCTGCCATCAGCGCCAGCCTGAGTTTGTTCCTCGCCGGTTTTGCTTTCGCACAGCTGCTCTGGGGACCGCTCTCGGATCGCTTTGGTCGTAAACCGGTACTGTTGCTGGGCCTGGCCATTTTTGCCGTGGGCTGTCTGGGGATGTTATGGGTACGTGATGCCACCTGGCTGCTGGTGCTGCGTTTTATTCAGGCTGTGGGCGTCTGTGCCGCGGCCGTGACCTGGCAGGCGCTGGTCACCGACTACTACCCGGCTAACCGCACAAACCGTATTTTCGCCACTATTATGCCGCTGGTGGGTCTCTCACCTGCCCTCGCCCCCCTGCTGGGTAGCTGGATCCTCGCGCATTTCGACTGGCAGGCCATCTTCGCCACGCTGTTTGCCATTACCCTGGTACTGATGCTGCCGGCGTTCGCCCTCAAGCCCGCGCATAAAAAAGAAGCGCATGCTGACGCGAAGCCGATTACCTTCACTTCCCTGCTCAGCACCAAGGCGTATCGCGGTAATGTCCTGATCTATGCCGCCTGCTCGGCAAGCTTCTTCGCGTGGCTCACCGGCTCGCCGTTCATTCTGCACGATATGGGCTACAGCCCGGCAGCCATCGGCCTGAGCTATGTTCCGCAGACTATCGCGTTCCTGGTGGGCGGGTACGGCTGCCGCGCGGCGCTGCAAAAGTGGGAAGGTCAGCAGATGCTGCCGTGGCTGCTGGTGCTGTATGCGCTGAGCGTCATCGGGACCTGGGCCGTTGGCTTTATTCCGGGTGCCGGTCTGGCCGAAATTTTGATCCCATTCTGCGTTATGGCCGTCGCGAACGGGGCGATTTACCCTATTGTTGTGGCCCAGGCGCTGCGTCCGTTCCCGCAGGCGACAGGCCGCGCCGCCGCGCTGCAGAATACCCTGCAGCTGGGACTGTGCTTCCTGGCAAGTCTGGTGGTCTCGGCGCTGATTGCCACGCCGCTCCTGACCACCACCAGCGTGATGCTGGTGACCGTTGCGCTGGCGCTGATGGGTTATCGCATGCAGGCAGCCGCGCAGCGTGAGCAGGCTAACCGCGCTCAGGTTGAAACCTCACATGCCTGATTGCGCCAGAAATCATGTTACATTTCAGTGATTAGGTTGCTAAGAATTTTATATTGAATCACCAAATTTTGAGGCCTATACTAAATTTGGTTCGATTAAATACGATAAATATTAAGTGTTAACGGGAGCCGGAGTGCTCCCGTTTTACCATGGAAGGCATTTCGGCAAGGGTTATCTCCCTTCCTCTGTTCTACGTCGGATACTAGCCTCGCGGTATTTACCGTGAGATTTCTCACAAACCAAAAAAAGCGTCTACGCTGTTTTAAGGTTCTGATCACAGTAGGGTGATGGAGAAGCTATGAGTTCATCGTGTATAGAAGAAGTCAGCGTTCCGGACGATAACTGGTCCCGGATCGTCAGTGAACTGTTAGGTCGAGCAGGCATCACTATCAATGGATCATCGCCATCCGATCCTCAGGTTAAACATCCCGACTTTTTTAAACGCGTATTGCGAGAGGGATCGTTAGGCCTGGGAGAAAGCTATATGGACGGCTGGTGGGAGTGCGAACGTCTGGATACCTTTTTCGCCAGCGTGTTGCGTGCCGGTCTTGAAAATCAACTTCCTCGCAATCTGAAAGACACCCTGCGTGTCGCCTCTGCCCGACTGTTCAATCTGCAAAGTAAAAAACGCGCGTGGATCGTTGGCAAAGAACACTACGATCTTGGCAACGACCTGTTCAGCCGTATGCTGGACCCTTTCATGCAATACTCCTGCGCCTACTGGAAAGACGCGTCGACGCTTGAAGAGGCCCAGCAGGCCAAGCTGCGTCTGATTAGCGAGAAGCTACAGCTACAGCCCGGTATGCGCGTGCTGGATATCGGCTGTGGCTGGGGTGGGCTGGCGTATTTTATGGCGAAGCACTATGGCGTCAGCGTCGTCGGCGTCACGATTTCAGCGGAACAGCAAAAAATGGCGCGGGAGCGCTGCCAGGGTCTCGATGTGGATATCCGGCTGCAGGATTACCGTGACCTGAACGAACAGTTTGACCGGATTGTTTCCGTCGGCATGTTCGAGCACGTAGGGCCGAAAAACTACGATACCTACTTTGAGGTGGTGGATCGTAATCTGAAGCCGGACGGCATCTTCCTGCTGCACACCATCGGCTCTAAGCGGACCGACAATAACGTTGACCCGTGGATCAACAAATACATCTTTCCGAATGGCTGTTTACCGTCCGTTCGCCAGATTGCCAACGCCAGTGAACCCCATTTTGTGATGGAAGACTGGCATAACTTTGGCGCGGATTACGACACCACATTGATGGCATGGCATGCGCGTTTTCAGGAGACCTGGCCAGAGATTGCGGACAACTATTCTGAACGATTCAAGCGGATGTTTAGCTATTATCTGAATGCCTGTGCGGGGGCGTTTCGCGCACGGGATATTCAGCTCTGGCAGGTGGTATTCAGCCGTGGGATTGAACACGGATTACGTGTCGCACGCTAAAAAAATAACCCCGGATACCCGGGGTTATTTTTTATTCTTCTGTGGCCTTTATTATTGCGGCTTCTTTTGCTGCCAGCACACGCTCAACCGTATCCACGACCGCCTGGGTTTGCGGATCGATTTCGATATTCACGCGATGCCCCAGTTTTTTGTCGCCCAGCGTGGTGCGCTGCAGCGTTTCGGGAATTAAATGCACGCAAAAACGCGTTGGCGTCACTTCCCCCACCGTCAGACTAATCCCATCAATGCCAATAAATCCTTTATACAGGATGTATTTCATTAATGAAGGATCCTGCATTTTAAACCAGATTTGACGGTTATTTTCCGAGGTCACAATTTTTGCGACTTCAGCGGTGGTCATGATGTGGCCCGACATCAGGTGGCCGCCAATCTCATCGCTAAACTTCGCCGCCCGCTCAACGTTGACGGTATCCCCCACCACCAATTCGCCCAGGTTGGTGATGCGCAGCGTCTCTTTCATTAAATCAAAGCTAATCTGGTTACCGTTAATTTCGGTGACGGTCAGGCAGCAGCCGTTATGGGCAATCGACGCGCCGGTTTCAATGCCCTCAAGCATATATTCCGGCAGCTCAACAACATGAGTACGGAAATTAGGTTTTTCATCAATGGACACCACTTTGGCGGTGCCCTGCACAATACCAGTAAACATGCTTACAACTCCTGTTTTCTCCGGACGGTGTTGACACCGTTTAATCCCACCACAATAACAGTTGGAAAAACAGGTTGCCAGCGGAGCGCATTTTCTGGCGATTTTTTCACTAGATAAATAGCTAAAGCCCGCTACAATAGCTGGCATCCCCCTGCATTTTCTTCTTGCTGCCAGTTACGGCGGCTTTTTTAGTCTCTCAAATAACTACAATATAAAGGTGTTCACGTGCAGAAGTACATGAATGAAGCGCGCCAGTTATTGGCACTGGCTATACCAGTGATCATCGCGCAAGTGGCCCAGACCGCAATGGGATTTGTGGATACGGTAATGGCAGGTGGCTACAGCGCCACCGATATGGCGGCCGTTGCTATCGGCACGTCAATCTGGCTTCCGGCTATCCTGTTCGGCCACGGTCTGCTGCTCGCACTCACGCCTGTTATCGCTCAGCTCAATGGCTCGGGTCGTCGCGAGCGCATTGCCCATCAGGTCCGTCAGGGTTTCTGGCTGGCAGGGTTTGTCTCGGTGCTGATCATGGTCGTGCTCTGGAACGCGGGCCATATCATTCGCGCTATGCATAACATTGACCCGGCACTGGCGGATAAAGCCGTAGGCTATCTGCGCGCTCTGCTCTGGGGTGCGCCTGGCTACCTCTTTTTCCAGGTGGCACGTAACCAGTGTGAGGGCCTGGCGAAAACCAAGCCCGGGATGGTAATGGGCTTTATCGGTTTGCTGGTCAATATTCCGGTGAACTATATCTTTATTTACGGTCATTTCGGGATGCCGGAGCTGGGCGGCGTTGGCTGCGGCGTGGCGACGGCAGCCGTTTACTGGGTGATGTTCTTCTCGATGATCACCTTTGTAAAACGCGCCCGTTCCATGCGCGATATTCGCAACGAGAACAGATTTAGCACGCCGGACTGGAACATCATGACGCGTCTGGTGCAGTTAGGGTTGCCGATTGCCCTGGCGCTGTTCTTTGAGGTGACCCTGTTTGCCGTGGTCGCTCTGCTGGTCTCCCCGCTGGGTATTGTGAATGTGGCCGGGCACCAGATTGCGCTGAACTTCAGTTCCCTGATGTTCGTCCTGCCAATGTCGCTGGCGGCGGCAGTAACGATTCGCGTGGGCTTCCGCCTGGGCCAGGGCTCAACGCTGGATGCACAAACGGCCGCCCGGACCGGGCTAGGCGTCGGCGTCTGCATGGCTGTCTGTACGGCGCTCTTTACCGTTACATTACGCGAGCAGATTGCCCTGCTCTATAACGACAACCCGGAAGTGGTCATGCTGGCATCGCACCTGATGCTGCTGGCCGCGATTTACCAGATTTCTGACTCCATCCAGGTGATTGGCAGCGGCGTGCTGCGCGGATATAAAGACACGCGTTCCATCTTCTTTATCACCTTAATCGCCTATTGGGTGCTGGGGTTGCCGGCTGGCTACATCCTGGCGCTTACCGATCTGGTGGTGGATCGCATGGGTCCGGCAGGGTTCTGGATGGGCTTTATCATCGGCCTGACGTCGGCGGCGATTATGATGATGATGCGAATGCGCTTCCTGCAACGCCAGCCATCAACGGTCATTTTGCAACGCGCTGCACGTTAACGACGCAGTAGCCGCCACCTGGCGGCTACTTTCTCTTCACTTTGCGCGGTAATAAAGCAATCGCGTGAAATCAGAGAGAAAAATGCATTTTCCCTCTTGCCTCATTGGTACTCTGCCGCTAATATTCGTCCCCGTTGTCACCGACAACACGTTGCGTTCATAGCTCAGTTGGTTAGAGCACCACCTTGACATGGTGGGGGTCGTTGGTTCGAGTCCAATTGAACGCACCATTCTGCGTCCGTAGCTCAGTTGGTTAGAGCACCACCTTGACATGGTGGGGGTCGGTGGTTCGAGTCCACTCGGACGCACCATTTCAGTCCTGAAATGGTGCAAATCCTCTTCTGATATCCTGAATTTTCCTAATCCCTTATTTTCATCATTATTCTCCTGCTACGCTTTTCTTATGGAAAAAAAACAGGAAGACCGTCGATGAAGAAAATCGCGATTATCGGCTCCGGCCCCACAGGGATTTATACTTTTTATCATCTCCTTAAAAACAGCACGCCGCTCTCAGTTTCCATCTTTGAACAATCCGAAGACGCTGGCGTGGGTATGCCCTATAACGACGACGATAACTCTCGTCTGATGCTGGCGAACATTGCGAGCATTGAAATCCCGCCGCTATTTATGACCTACCTCGACTGGCTTAAGGGCCAGAGCGAAACCCATCTGGCACGCTTTAAGGTTGATAAAACCCGTTTGCATGACCGACAGTTCCTGCCCCGGCTCCTGCTGGGTGAGTATTTCCGCGACAGCTTTCGGTCAATCGTAAAAGAGGCTAAAAAACGGGGATTTCAGGTTGATATCCATGAATCCGCCGAGGTCACCGATATCGTGCCCACGAAAGAAGGCGTCACGCTTTCCATCAACGACAGCGCCTTTCCTGAACGCTTCGATCTTGTGGTTATCGCCACCGGCCACGTCTGGCCAGAAGAGGATGAAGCCACGCGAACGTTCTTCCCAAGCCCATGGTCCGGTCTGATGGACGCCAGTATTCCTCCCTGCCGCGTCGGTATTATGGGGACATCGTTAAGCGGTCTCGACGCGGCCATGGCGGTCGTGATGCAGCACGGTGCCTTTCGCGACGATAAATTCGTGCTGGATAAAGGCAGCGACGCGTTGAAGATTGTCCTGATGTCCCGTTCGGGTATTCTGCCGGAAGCCGATTTTTACTGTCCTATACCTTACGAACCGTTGTCGGTATTGACCGAACGCGTGGCTGAAAGCGAGATTGCCAAAGGATCGGATGGCCTGCTCGATCGCATCTTTACCCTGATGGTCAAAGAGCTTCAGCTCGCTGACCCGATGTGGTGCGAGAAAATGTCTCTGCATAAGCAGAATGCGGACAGCATTCGTGAGGCCTGGTTTGAGGATCGTAAACGGCACGGTCCCTTTACCTGGGCGGAAGATAACCTCAAAGAAGTTGAGAAAAACAAACGCGAACGGCGCACCGTAGCCTGGCGCTATACCGTGCTTCGGCTACATGAGGTGGTTCAGGAGATTGTTCCCCACCTCAACGAAGAGGACAGAGAGCGCTTCAAACAAGGGCTGGCCAGGGTATTTATCGACAACTATGCGGCCATTCCTCCGCAGTCTATCCGCAGGCTGCTCGCGCTTCGCGAAGCCGGCATCATTAGCGTGGCGGCGCTCGGTGACGATTACACGCTGGATGTTGGCAGCGATCGAACGGTGATAACCACAGAAGAAACCGTTTACCGTTTTGACGTTTTTATTGATGCGCGCGGGCAAAAGCCGCTCAAAACGAAAGATCTGCCCTTCCCAACGCTGCGCAAACAGCTGGAAGCAACGGGTGAAGAGATACCCGACATCGGCGAGGATTACACCTTAAAAGCGCCTGACACCGTTCGCGGGCGCATCGCCTTCGGCGCGATACCGTGGCTGATGCACGATCGTCCCTTCGTTCAGGGGCTGGCGGAGTGTGCAGAGATTGCAGAAGCAATGGCGAAGGCGGCGGAAAAACCCGCGTCGGGATCGCGGCGGAGATTACCGTGCATTGAGAACTGACAGGGCTTCCATGCCCTGCTGTCGGTGATTACTCGAAGAAGACTTCCGGGTTTTCAGACAGCGAAACGAAGGTTTTCGTCGCTTTATCCAGTGCGAGGATTTCGCCGCTTTCAATGTCGTACACCCAGCCGTGCAGTCGGATGGAATGATTACGCAGGCCCACCGCGACGGACGGATGGGTCTTAATGTTGCTCAGTTGCGCAAACACATTCTCCTGCACCATCGCATTGACTTTATCGATCGGCTTATCCCAGGTTTTCTTCTCAACCACGGCTTTCGCCGCGTCGGAATAGCGCAGCCAGTGTGACACAGCAGGCATCGGCTCCAGGTTCGCGTTATCGGCAATCGCCTTCATCGCGCCACAGTTGGAGTGACCACAAATCACGATATCCGTTACGCCCAGCGCCACAACGGCGTATTCGATGGTTGCGGACACACCGCCTGGCTCGGGTCCGAACGGCGGCACAATGTTACCAGCATTACGAATGACAAAGAGTTGTCCTGGCTCTTGCTGGGTGACCAGTTCCGGGACCAGACGGCTGTCGGAGCATGAGATGAACAGCGCTTTGGGATTCTGGCTGGACGCTAAACTGCGGAAGAGTTCTTTACGTTGCGGGAAAATCTCTTTTTGAAAGCTGAGAAAACCTTCAATGATATGTTGCATAGCAATGTCTCTTTTATCTGTTTTAGTTTAGGTATGATCGAGATCACACTCGTAAAGTTTACCCATCGTGGTTTACTTCAGACAAGCAATATATTTCTGGCCCGACCGCTGCACAATCTCGTCCGCGAAGGCCTGGATGTTCTGCCCTTCGAACGCGCCGTAAAGACGTTCAAACGTTCTACCTTCCAGATAACTCACGACCGACGCCACGGTGCGGGCCGGCAGCGGGAGATAATTCGGGTAGCTCCACATAAACGAGACGGCGTCTTTACCCGGCGTGACCTGCAGAATATCGCCCGCCAGCAATACGCCGTCACCTTCCTGCCAGTGCAACACGGTTCCACCGGCAAAATGCCCGCCCAGACGCAGCAAGGTGACCAACGGGAAAATCTCCAGCGCATCTCCCTCCCAGAAATGAATGGCCGGGCTGTCGCGCATGACCCACTCTCTGTCGCTGGCGTGCAGGTACACCGGCGCATCAAACGCCGCAGCCCACTCCTGCATCGTGGTGTAATAGTGCGGATGTGAAATCGCGATCGCGCTGATGCCGCCGAGGGCGGTAATGAGCGTTGTGGTTGCGGGGTCGAGGTTGGCGATGCAGTCCCAGAGAAGATTGCCGTGAGGCGTTTGCAGGAGCAGAGCCCGCTGGTTGATGGCAAACGCAGGCACCGTTTTGATCCCGAACAGCCGCGGTTCCAGCTGCTGCCATTTGTTGGTATGCGTGGCGGTGACGGTGTCGAGATCGGTCCACGCCTGGCCCGTGGCGGGCACATACTGGCGTTCATCCTCGCAAATTGGGCACCTGTCCTGCTGCGTATCGTAGGCGGTTCCACAGGTTTTACAGAGTGTAATCATGTGCTCTCCTCAGCGATAAAGCACTGAGTATGGCAGGGATTATCCTTATGTGCTGCGAGGTACATTGCTGGCTTTTTTTGCCCTATACTGTGCCAGTATCAAAAACTGAACAGAGCAGGTGCCACATGGAAATTGATCTCGATAACTTAGTCTTTAACGGTCTGGATGAAGCCGAAGAGCGTAATGCGGAACGTCTGGACGATGCAGACAAAAAAGCGCAGGCGATTGTCGCCGACGACGATTGCGGCGATGCCTGCAAGATCTGATTAAAAAGCACCGGCAAGCCGGTGCTTTCAGACTGCTGATAACGTGCATTTTGTGAGTTTCGCCCGGCGGCGCTACGCTTGCACGGGCCTACGGTCCTGTAGGTCGGGTAAGCGCAGCGTCACCCGGCAAGAAAGACGGCTACATTGTTTATGACTTTTTCAACCCGTCAATGGCTGCCTGAGCGCAGGCTTCATCAAGATGACCGCCCGGCGCACCGCCGATTCCAATCGCCCCAATCACCTCATCCCCCTCTTTCACCGGCAGGCCCCCCGCCAGCAGCAGGAAGCCCGGGACGTCACGCATATTTTGTGCGCCCGCATTGCTCTGCGCCGCCTCCATCACTTTACCTGACGCATTCTTTGCGCTGAGCGCCGTGTAGGCTTTCATTTCACTGGCTTTGACCGTGTGCGGACCGGCATTGTCCGTGCGCTGTACCGCCTTTACCACGCCCGCACGGTCAACCACGGTGACCGTTACCTGGTAATTTTTTGCCGTACACGCCTGAATAGCGGACGTTGCCAGCGCATTCGCCTGCGCCAATGAGAGATTCTTTTGATTCAGCGTATCGGCCTGTGCCGCGAGACTCAGGCTACCCGCGGCCAGTGCCGCAACCATCATTATTTTTTTCATCGCACATCCTCGCGTGTTGGGAGACACATCAGAGGTTACTCAGCCGCACGATGAAACGGTATTCGGTTGATTACGCACTCATCCTGGTAGTTCTACGGATTGCAATTTATCGTATTCCCGGATTGCCTGGACTAAGCTATTGACGCCAAGCTTGGTAAATGCCGCCGCGCGGTGCGCTTCAACCGTTCGCGGCGAGAGGTTCAGCCGTGCAGCCGCTTCCTTATTGCTGAGTCCTTCCATCAGCTCACCCAGCACTTCATGCTCCCGCGCGGTCAACTGCGCGAAACGCGCCTTAACCCGGGACGTTTCCTGCCAGTCGGCAAAGCGGCGCTGGCTTTCCTGGAAGGCCTGTGCCACCGTTTCGATAAGTTTGTCAGCATCCAGCGGCTTGGTGAAAAACTCAAAGACGCCGTTACGAAATGCCCGGCGGCAGGCGTCAACGGTACCGTGACCGGTCATGATAATCACCGGCAAGAGGGGCCAGGGCCACTTGCCCTCTTCCAGCCAGGCGAGTCCGCCTTTGCCTGGCATACGCATATCCAGCAGCATACACCCCACCAGCGCCGTCTCCTGTGAATGGGTTGCGATAAAGGCATCGACACTTTCATACGTCTTTACCGACCAGCCCATGCCCGAAAGCAAAAACGTCATCGACTCTCTGATGGATTCATCATCATCAATCAGCCAGACTGTCTTATCCATCCGTCGTCTCCTTTCCGTGCGCCAGCAGTAGTCGGATCTGCGCCCCGCCCTGCGGCGCATTGCCCAGCGTAATTGAGCCATTCATACGCGTCATTAATGACTCCGTTAAGGTCATACCCAGACCGATCCCCACGTCTCTGCCGCTGTAAAACGGCATGAAGGCATTCTGTAGCGCCTCCGGGCTAAAGCCAGGGCCGCCGTCGGTGACAGTGATCAGGACGCCGCTCTCGTTTTTCCGACTCTCAATCTTTACCCAACCGGCAGCATCCGGCTGCTGAGCCTGAATCGCATTGCTGAGAAGGTTATGCAGCACCTGCTCCAGCCAGAGACGGTCTGCCAGCACCGTCGTTGCCCCCGGAGCAAACGCATGGCTGACCGTAATATGTTCGGCTCTGCGCTCATGCTCAAGCAGTTTTACCACCTGCAGCCAACAGTGCACCAGATCGGTTTCACGCAGGGTCACCTTCTCCTCTACAACGTGTTCGCGAAAACGGGTCAGCAAGGCGCTTATTCGCTGCATTTGCGTTAGCGTAGCCGAAAGCGCCTTCGACACGGCCTGCCCGTTGTCCTGTTGCAGCTGGCGTTGTGCCCCCTGGATCCACGTCTGCGCAGCGGTAAGCGGCTGGTTTATCTCATGCACAATGCCAGCGGTGATTTCCCCCAGGGTATTGAGTCTGGCGTGCTGATAATAGATCGCCCTTTGCTCAGCATCTTTACGTGCTTTACGCTGCCAAAGCACCACGCTCGCCAGCGCAATCATTATCCCCCATCCGATAAAAAGTAAGGGATAAAGAAGCCCGTTGACGCCAAGCCAGTCCGGCTGTGAATCAGCCTCCAGCGTAAAAGGTTGAGTATGCTGCGGGAAGGTGCGTTGCCAGTGCCAGAAGGCACCAGACGCCTGCGCGTTACCGTTCGGCGTAAAACGGATCGCGAGAAGCGTAAAGGGATGATGTGCAGTCAGGATGGGACCGAGGTCTACCAGCATGCGGATCTGACGCCAGGGGTTGTAAAGCCAGTACTGAACCTCGCGGGCAGGCTCAACACGCGGCGCATCAAGCGCGCGTGCCGTTGTTTTTTCCAGGGCAAGAAGCTGGGGAAATTTTTTGCGCAGGGCAACGATATCCTCATCGCCATTCAGAAGCGGCAATACGGATTCATTTTGCGTCAGTACCGCGCTTATTTCAGAGAAGAGTGCCGCGAACTCGCGATCGCGCTCCCAGAACTGGCGGCGAATTTGTTCGGCGTAGAGCAGCACGCCGCTGATGAGGCAGACTATCGTCCAGACAATAATGCCACGCTTGAAAAAAGGGTTCTTCATTCCGTTTACTGAGCAGACTCAACCGTCTGTCGACATTACCAGCTATCCGGGGTCAGAACAAAATTCAGCACAGCTCGTTCCAGTACATTTCGCGCGTGCGGCGCAGTTCAGCGTGACGTTTTATCATGGAACCACTCCGGGTCAATGTTGGCAACGTCTACGCCATACAGGCTGGCGACAGGCAGTATTGACTCAAGAACACGTTGCGCGCTGTTCTCCGCATTCGCTGGCCGGGTCGCAAAAAACCGCCGTAACGTGCTGATCCATTTTTTCATCGTCTTACCCTCTCTCGCCGTATCTGCCTTCAGTTAAACACCCAAACGTCGCGCGGGGGAAATACCAAAATCCACTGTCGATGTGCAGGATTTGCAAATAGCACCCCGTTCTTTTCACTCTTCATTAACACCTTGTTCACTAATGCTTTTTTGCTCATAGCAAAGAACGATTTCTTATTTGGCGATAGCTTTCGCTTATGGGAGCGTAACGGGGTAAAACAAAAACAACGGGATGGCGTATGACTATGGCAGCAAATATAAAAGGGTTTACCAAACGGACACTGGTTCTGGGATTACTGGCGGCCGGCAGCCTGCTTTCAGCGCAGGTACAGGCCGATCAGCTGGCGGATATTAAGGCCGCAGGGGTGGTGAAAGTGGCCACGTTTGACGCCAACCCGCCGTTTGGCTCTATTGATGCAAAAACACACGAGATCGTGGGTTACGACGTGGACTTCGCCAAAGCGCTGGCAAAATCGCTCGGCGTGAAGCTTGAACTGGTTGCCACCAATCCGGCTAACCGTATTCCGCTGCTGCAGTCCGGGAAAGCAGACCTGATCGTGGCGGATATCACTATCACCCCGGAACGTGCACAGGTGATTGATTTTTCGACCCCTTATTTTGTCACCGGCCAGCAGTTCCTGGTTCCGGCAAAGTCTCCGGATAAGCTTGATGACTATAGCCGGGCGCGCATTGGCGCGGTCAAAGGAACCACGGGCGAGCAGGCGCTGCACCAGCGTTTCCCGCAGTCACGCGTGCTCTCTTATGACGATATTCCCCTGGCGCTGACGGCACTGCGCAATGGAAACGTGCAGGCCATAACCCAGGACAGCACCATCCTGGCCGGTCTGCTGGCGCAGGCGCCAGATAAAGCGAACTTCAAAATCCTGCCCGATCTGCTCAGTAAAGAAGAGATTGGCGTTGGGGTGAAGAAAGGTGAAACGGCGCTGCTGAAAGCCGTTAACGATGAGCTGGTTAATCTCGAGAAAAGCGGCCAGGCGGCCAAAATCTACGACGTCTGGTTTGGCCCACAAACCGCCTCTCCACAGCCTCGCGCCTTTAAAATAGAAGCCAGGTAATTATGCTCTCAGATTTATTTTCACACTCCGCGGCCGGTGCCGCGGATTTTTCACATCTGGAACACGCCAGCGTCGAGTTTCGTGACGTCGTAAAACGTTACGGCGACCATGAGGTATTAAAAGGCATTAACCTCAGCATTTCTCCGGGTGAAGTGGTGGCGATCCTCGGTCCATCCGGTTCAGGGAAATCGACGTTGATCCGTCTTATCAACCAGCTTGAAACCCTCAGTGACGGCGACATTCTGATTGATAACAAACCCACCGCCCGGCTTGCCACTGCGGCACTGCGCCAGTTACGCAGCCGCGTCGGTTTTGTGTTCCAGCAATTTAACCTTTACGCCCACCTCACCGCCAGCCAGAACATTACCCTGGCGCTGGAGCACGTTCACGGCTGGAAGCCACAGCCTGCCCAGGAGCGCGCGCTAACGCTGCTGGAAAAGGTCGGGATGCGGGAAAAAGCCCATCATTTTCCTGCGCAGCTCTCCGGCGGCCAGCAGCAGCGCGTGGCGATTGCTCGCGCGCTGGCCTCCTCGCCGCAAATCATTCTCTTTGATGAACCGACGTCAGCCCTCGATCCCGAGATGATTGGCGAAGTGTTATATGTGATGAAAGCCCTCGCCCACAGCGGGATCACCATGATTGTGGTGACGCACGAGATGCGGTTTGCCAGGGAGATTGCTGACCGGATCGTCTTTATCGACGGCGGACACATTCTCGAAACCGCCCCGCCTGCGCAATTTTTCAGTCAACCGTCGCATCCACGCGCCCAGCGGTTCCTGCAAAAAGTGCTCGACCCGCTTCACCAGGAGCCGCTGTAATGGCCGCGCTCGACTGGCAGGGAGTGCTGACCGGGCAGCCCCTGCAGTGGATAGTATCCGGTTTTCTCACCACGCTGTGGGTCACGCTCGCGGGCGTGGTACTTGCCACCCTGCTTGCGTTGTTTTTTCTGCTGCTTCGCCTCTCCGCAGGGCGGTTCGGTCATGCCGTCGTCAGCGGCTGGGTCTCGCTGTTTCGCAACACGCCGCTGCTGGTGCAGCTCCTGTTCTGGTACTTCGCCGCCTGGAACGGGCTGCCGCTCGGGTTTCGGGAGGTCGTGAATGCCGATCACGCCTGGTCGATTTTGCCCGGTGACGTCTGGTGGTTCACGCCTGAATTTTTATGTTCTGCCTGGGGGCTGGGCGTGTTCACCTCGGCCTTTTTAATTGAGGAGATTGAGTCCGGGCTGCGTTCCGTCCCCAACGGACAGCGGGAGGCGGCGCTGGCGCAGGGATTTTCTGCCTGGCGGTTATTCCGCTACATTCAGCTGCCGCAAGGACTGGCGAATGCCTGGCAGCCTGTCGTCGGTCAGTATCTCAACCTGATGAAGCTCTCCTCGCTCGCCAGCGGCATTGGCTTTGCCGAACTCACCTATCAGGTGCGGCAGATTGAAAGCTATAACGCGCACGCGCTGGAGGCCTTTACCGTGGGAACCGCACTGTATCTGCTTACCGGCGTGCTAATGGGTATGCTACTGACGCGACTCGGCCCCCGCGCAGGGAGGACTCAGCATGATTGCCGGATTTAACGTGATTGTTGATAACCTGGATTATCTGCTGTGGGGACGTGCTGCTGCGGGTGAACCCGGCGGCGTGTTGCTCTCGCTGCTGATGGCCGCAGGAGCCGCCATACTTGCTCTGCCCTGCGGAATTGCGCTGGCGTGCGCCGCGTGGCGCTATCCCGGGCTTGTGCGTAAGGCGCTGTTCCTGTGGGCAGAGTTGATACGCGGCATTCCGCTCATCTTTGTGATTTTCTGGATGTGGTATCTGCTGCCGCTGATGACCGGCGGCGATCTGCCCGGCGCTCTTACCGTGACGCTGGCGCTGGCCTGGTTCACGGCGGCATCGGTCATGCATTCGGTTCTCGCCGGACTAAACGCGTTGCCCGCCGGGCAGTATGAAGCGGCACTGACTCAGGGATTCAGCACGCGGCAAACCTTGTGGCGCGTGCTGCTCCCGCAGGTGATGCGCAATATTCTGCCGTCGCTGGTGGGGATTTTTATCAGCCTGCTGAAGGATACGTCGCTGGCGTTTATCGTGAACGTACCGGAACTGACCACGGTGGCAGGACAGGTCAACAACCGGGTGCAAATCTACCCGGCGGCCATTTTTATCTTTACGGGCGTGGTCTACTACCTGCTCTGCTGCTCGCTTGAGCAGCTTGCGAAGCGCTGGCGCATTACCCGGCCAGCGCTTTAACCACCGTTTCCATCGCTTCGGTTGTCAATTCACTGCGCTTAACGCGCTGGTTCGCCAGCGCGGTACGCAGGACTCCGGCAATGACAATATGCTTTGGCTCCTGCCCTAAATCACGCATCTCAAGCACCACCTTCCCAACCACCCGGCACATCTCCTGATACAGCGCTTCATCTTTGGTCACGTTACCCATCGTCATCACTCCATTGCCTTTTAAACGTTGAGCTTAAATGATTCTCCTGCCGGATACAAAAAAGAAGCCCGGCGAGAGACTCACCGGGCTTCATCTGTAAAATCAGTAAATTAGTTGTTTACTGGAATGACCGCGCCTTTGTATTTGGTGCGGATCCAGTCCTGAATCTCTTTCGAGTGCAGCACGTCCACCAGCGCGACGATATCTTTCTTCTTCTCGTCACCGCGATGCACGGTAATGATGTTGGCGTACGGGTTATTTTCACCGCTCTCCACCGCAATCGGGTCGTGAACCGGATCCAGACCTGCGTCAATCGCGTAGTTGGCGTTGATCACCACCGCAGCGCCTTCATCGTTGTTGTACATCTGCGGCAGCAGGGACGCTTCAACGTTAGGGGTGAACTGCAGCTTTTTCGGGTTCTCGACGATGTCGCTGATGCGCGCGGTCACTTTATCGATGCCCGGCTTCAGCTTGATCACGCCCTCTTTCTCGAAGATGGAGAGAATTCGGCCCTCTTCAGAAACCGCGTCACGCATGATGATCTTGCCACCCTCCGGCAGGTCTTTCAGCGACTTGTATTTTTTGGAGTAGATGCCGATTGGCTCAATGTGGATCGCGCCTGCACTGACAAAATCGTAGTCTTTATCGCCCGCATGATCTTTCAGCACGCTGTTCAGGTAAGGAATGTGCTGGAAATAGTTCGCGTCGATGTCATGACCCGCCAGCGCGGTGTTCGGCAGAATGTAGTCCTGGAACGGTTTAATCTCCAGGTCGATACCCTGCTTCGCCAGAATCGGCTTTGCCTGCTCCAGAATTTCGGCGTGCGGCGTGTTGGATGCGCCCACGGTCAGGGTGTCGGCCCAGGAGGCGAAGCTCAGGGCGCTCAGGGTTGCGGCGGCGATCAGTGTCAGTGTCTTTTTCATGATGATGGTTCCTGTGTGTTATTAGAGATTATCTTTTGTCTAACAGTGAAGTAATGACATCGCCGCAGAACTGGATAATGAAAACGATGATTAAAATGGTCACCGTTGCCACCAGCGTGACGTCACCATGGTTGCGCTGGAATCCTTCCAGATAAGCCAGATTTCCCAAACCACCGGCACCAATCACCCCCGCCATTGCGCTGTAGCTCACCAGCGCAATCAGCGTCACCGTAATACCTGAAACCAGTGCAGGTGATGATTCCGGCAGTAAAACCCGAAACACTAACGTGCTCAGTCGTGCGCCCATCGAGCGCGTTGCTTCTATGACGCCTTTATCCACTTCACGCAGGGCGATCTCCACCAGGCGTGCGTAGAACGGTGCGGCGCCCACAATCAGCGCCGGCAGCGCCGCGTTCGCGCCAAGAATGGTGCCTACGACGGTCTTGGTGAACGGGATCAGCAGGACAATCAGAATGATGAACGGAATCGAGCGGAACACGTTCACCACAATCGAAATGACGCTGTAGACCGTGCGGTTGTGGAACAGCCCGCCGCGCGCGGTTAAAAACAGCGCCAGCCCCAGCACGATACCCAGCACAAACGTCGCCACGCCGGACAGTGCGGTCATATACAGCGTCTCCAGCGTCGCCGCCCAGAGCTGATCCCACTTGAGATGCGGAAAGAGGTTCTCAGCCATGTTTAATTACCTCGCCTTCAATATCGCTGTGCTGCAGGTCGGCGAGGATATTGTTCAGTTGTTCATCGGAAGCCACGACGTGAACCCAAAGCTGCCCGAAAACACCGTGGGCGGTTTGCGTCATTTTCCCGTGCAGGATGTTAAACGGCAGGCCGTAGCGCAGGGTCAGTTCACCCACGATAGGCTTATGGGTGCTGTGCCCGGTAAAGGTCAGTCTGATGACCGTGCCTTCCAGATCGTTTGCCAGTTCGGTATTGAAGGTTTCCTCTTCGGCATACTGGCTCACCTGGCGGACAAACTGCTGCGTAATCGGCTGCTGCGGATGGGTAAAGACGCTCAGCACGTCGCCCTCTTCCACCACTTTACCGTTCTCCATCACCGCCACGCGGTCGCAGATTTTGCGCACCACATGCATCTCGTGCGTGATCAGCACGATGGTCAGTTTGAAACGACGGTTAATATCCAGCAGCAGATCGAGGATCTGATCGGTGGTCTGCGGGTCAAGCGCGGAGGTGGCTTCATCGCAGAGCAGCACGTCAGGGTTGTTAGCCAGCGCACGCGCAATACCCACGCGCTGCTTTTGTCCGCCGCTCAGCTGGGACGGGTAGGCATTCTCACGCCCCTTCAGGCCAACCAGCGCCACCAGCTCGGCAACGCGCGTCCTGATGTTGGCTTTTGGCACACCGGCGATTTGCATCGAGAAAGCGATATTCTCGCTCACCGTGCGCGACCACAGCAGGTTGAAGTGCTGGAACACCATGCTGATTTTCAGACGCGCCTGGCGCAGCGCTTCACCCTTTGCAGCAGAGATATCCTGACCGTTAATGGTAACGCTTCCGGCGCTGGGTTTTTCCAGGCCGTTCAGCAGACGAATCAGCGTGCTTTTCCCGGCCCCGCTGTAGCCAATAATTCCGTAAATCTGTCCCTGCTCTATCGTCAAATTAACGTTATCAACGGCAGTCAGCGCGACCTTTCCGTTGTCAAAAACCTTCGAAATATTCCTGAGTACGATCATTCTTATTCTTTATCCGTTTCGCGCATGGCTGTTTAGCAGTATGGATGTCCAAACGATAGTAAACAGGCGTTATCAGCTTTTAAATGAACAAAAAAGAATTTGTTATAACTTTCGGAGATAAACAGGGGATTTACCGGGTGGGGAGCATTTAGACCAATTTCAGCAATGATTATCTGCCGGATGCATATCTGCTGGTAGATGCCCGCGAAAAATGGTCATTTTTTCAGCGTTTCATGCCGATATAGCCATCCTCACATCCAGACAACTTTACGTCTTGCTGTCCTGACTTCCAGAAATGGCATTTATATTCTTTTCTGTTCTAAAGGGCAGTGAATGGTTCTTTATTGAGAAAATTTCACCGCCCTATCATCCCGTCATGACATCCAGAAAGGAAAACATCATGACGATTTATCACTCCGTCACTGAACTGATTGGTCGTACCCCGCTTATCCAGCTGCATAAGCTTGATACCGGTCCCTGCTCGCTGTTTCTGAAGCTGGAAAATCAGAATCCGGGCGGTTCTATTAAGGATCGCGTTGCGCTGTCGATGATTAATGAAGCGGAGCGTACCGGACAGCTGCAGCCGGGCGGCACGATTATTGAAGCAACGGCGGGGAATACCGGTCTCGGCCTGGCGCTGATCGCCGCCCAGAAAGGCTACTCGCTGATCCTGGTGGTGCCGGACAAAATGAGCCGCGAGAAGATTTTTCACCTGCGCGCGCTGGGTGCCCAGGTGGTGCTGACCCGCTCCGACGTTAACAAGGGCCACCCCGCCTATTACCAGGATTACGCCCAGCGCCTGGCCAATGAACTGCCCGGCGCGTTTTACATCGACCAGTTCAATAACGAAGCCAACCCGCTGGCGCACCGCACCACCACGGCACCGGAACTGTATGAGCAGCTGGACGGCAGGATCGACGCCATCGTGGTGGGCGTCGGCTCAGGCGGTACGCTGGGCGGCCTGCAGGCGTGGTTCGCCGAGCACTCTCCGCACACGGAGTTTGTCCTGGCCGATCCGGCCGGGTCGGTGCTTGCCGACCAGGTGGAAACTGGACGCTACCACGACGCGGGCTCCTGGCTGGTTGAGGGTATTGGCGAAGACTTTATTCCGCCGCTGGCTCACATTGAAGGGGTGAATCGCGCCTGGCGCATCACCGACCGCGAAGCCTTCACCACCGCACGCGATCTGCTGAAAACGGAAGGCATTCTGGCGGGCTCCTCCAGCGGCACGCTGTTGGCGGCCGCGCTGAAATATTGCCAGGCGCAGACCACGCCGAAACGCGTGGTGACCTTCGCCTGCGACAGCGGCAACAAGTACCTCTCGAAGATGTTTAACGACGACTGGATGCGTCAGCAAGGGCTCATCACGCGCCCTCAGGTCGGCGACCTCTCCGACTACATCGCCCTGCGTCATGATGAAGGTGCCACCGTCACCGCCGCCCCGGACGACACGCTTTCCACCGTACTGGCACGCATGCGCCTGTATGACATCTCCCAGTTGCCGGTGCTGGAGAACGGCAAGGTGGTGGGCATTATCGACGAGTGGGACCTCCTGCGGCATATCGGCGGCGACGGCGATCGCTTCGCGCTTCCGGTGACGGCAGCCATGACGCGTCAGGTGGAGTTCCTCGATAAACACGCCCCGGAAAGCGCCCTGAACGCCATCTTCGACCGCGGTCTGGTGGCCGTGATTAATGACAACGACCGTTTTCTCGGTCTGATTACGCGCAGCGACGTTCTGACCGCCTGGCGCAACCGTCTTAAGCAATAAAGGAACAGATGATGAAAAACCTGGCTACCCTGAGCGTACACAGCGGCGAGTTCAACGACCAGCACGGCGCCGTCATGCCGCCGATTTACGCCACCTCGACGTTTGCACAACCGTCACCCGGCGAGCATACCGGCTATGAGTATTCCCGCAGCGGTAACCCCACCCGTCACGCGCTGGAAACCGCCATCGCCGAACTGGAAGGCGGCACGCGCGGCTACGCCTTCGCCTCCGGTCTGGCGGCCATCTCCACGGTGCTCGAACTGCTGGATAAAGACAGCCATATTGTTGCCATTGATGACGTTTACGGTGGGACGTACCGCCTGATTGAAAACGTGCGCAAGCGCAGCACCGGCCTGCAGGTCAGTTGGGTTAAACCGGACGACTTAGCCGGGCTTGAGGCCGCCATCCGCCCGGATACTCGTATGGTATGGGTCGAAACGCCAACTAACCCGCTGCTGAAGCTGGCGGATCTGGCGGCCATTGCGGCGATCGCTCGTCGTCATAACGTCATCAGCGTGGCGGATAACACCTTCGCGTCGCCGGTGATCCTCCGTCCGCTGGCGTCGGGTTTCGATATCGTGGTGCACTCCGCCACCAAATACCTGAACGGCCATTCTGACGTGGTGGCCGGGCTGGCGATTGTCGGGGACAACAAGGAACTGGCGGATAAGCTGGGCTATCTGCAAAACGCCGTGGGCGGCGTACTGGATCCGTTCAGCAGCTTCCTGACGCTGCGCGGTATACGCACGCTTGCGCTGAGGGTAGAAAAGCACAGCACCAACGCGCTGGCGATTGCGCAATGGCTCGATCAGCATCCTCTGGTCGAAAAGGTGTTCTATCCCGGCCTGGAATCGCATCCACAGTATCAGCTTGCCCGCACGCAGATGGCGCTTCCCGGTGGGATGATCTCTGTCGTAGTAAAAGGTGATGCGCAACGCGCCACCGAGGTGATTCGCAACCTGAAGTTGTTCACCCTCGCGGAGAGCCTGGGCGGCGTGGAAAGTCTGGTGAGCCAGCCCTACAGCATGACGCATGCCTCGATTCCGCTGGAGCAACGCCTGGCAAACGGCATTGTGCCGCAGCTGATCCGTCTGTCAGTCGGGATTGAAGATCCGAAAGACCTGATTGCCGACCTCAGCCAGGCGCTGCAAAAATAAGCAAAATGCGGCAGGTCAATCACCTGCCGCCATAAGTTGTCATCATGGCTTAACGCCTTGATAACAATATTATGTGAAACTGCATTGATTATTTCTGAAACAGCGTTTCCATTTTCCTTTTATCTTAAAATCAGCGTATAATGCGCGCCTAATCCCTGGTGAATGGTTTCAGCGCTTGGAATACAAAAAACAACGTACAACTTCTCCTCTCCTTCGTTGGGCTGTCACTCAGGCACACTTTCTTCTGCACGCTCATTTGATGTCTCCTATCCTTAGTGCGTGTCATATACTCTTTTGCAACACAGGTTTGACTCCGCGGCGGTGCGCCCCCGGAGCGAGATTTCCATATCCTTCCCAACTTAAAGACTAAGACTGTCATGAAAAAGACGAAAATTGTTTGTACTATCGGCCCGAAAACCGAATCTGAAGAGATGCTGACCAAAATGCTGGACGCCGGCATGAACGTGATGCGTCTGAACTTTTCCCACGGTGACTACGCAGAACACGGTCAGCGTATCCAGAACTTGCGCAACGTGATGAGCAAGACCGGTAAAAAAGCCGCCATCCTGCTGGATACCAAAGGTCCAGAAATCCGTACCATCAAACTGGAAGGCGGTAACGACGTCTCTCTGAAAGCGGGCCAGACCTTCACCTTCACCACCGACAAATCCGTTGTCGGCAACAGCGAAATCGTTGCAGTGACCTACGAAGGCTTCACCAGCGATCTGTCCGTCGGTAACACCGTGCTGGTAGACGATGGTCTGATCGGTATGGAAGTCACCGCGATTGAAGGTAACAAGGTTATCTGTAAAGTGCTGAACAACGGCGATCTGGGCGAAAACAAAGGCGTTAACCTGCCGGGCGTTTCCATCGCGCTGCCAGCCCTGGCTGAAAAAGACAAGCAAGACCTGATCTTCGGTTGCGAGCAAGGCGTTGACTTCGTTGCCGCTTCCTTCATCCGTAAACGTTCCGACGTGGTTGAAATTCGTGAGCACCTGAAAGCGCACGGCGGCGAGAAGATCCAGATCATCTCCAAAATTGAAAACCAGGAAGGCCTGAACAACTTCGACGAAATCCTCGAAGCGTCTGACGGCATCATGGTTGCACGTGGCGACCTGGGCGTAGAAATCCCGGTTGAAGAAGTGATCTTCGCGCAGAAGATGATGATCGAGAAATGTGTTCGCGCGCGTAAAGTGGTTATCACCGCAACGCAGATGCTGGACTCCATGATCAAAAACCCACGCCCAACCCGCGCAGAAGCAGGCGACGTGGCAAACGCCATCCTCGACGGTACTGATGCCGTTATGCTGTCCGGCGAATCCGCAAAAGGTAAATATCCGCTGGAAGCGGTGTCCATCATGGCCACCATCTGCGAACGTACCGACCGCGTAATGAAAAGCCGTCTGGACTACAACAACGACAGCCGCAAGCTGCGCATCACCGAAGCGGTATGCCGCGGTGCAGTAGAAACAGCTGAGAAACTGGAAGCACCACTGATCGTGGTTGCCACTCAGGGCGGTAAATCTGCTCGCGCGGTGCGTAAATACTTCCCGGATGCGACTATCCTGGCGCTGACCACCAACGAAACCACGGCCCGTCAGCTGGTGCTGAGCAAAGGCGTGATCCCTCACCTGGTGAAAGAGATCGCTTCTACGGATGATTTCTACCGTCTGGGTAAAGAAGTGGCGCTGGAGCTGGTTGATCGTGGTCTGGCACAGAAAGGTGACGTTGTGGTCATGGTTTCTGGCGCGCTGGTACCAAGCGGAACCACCAATACCGCATCTGTTCACGTGCTGTAATAATTCCCGAACGAATTAATTTTGATAAAAAGCGCCCTCCGGGCGCTTTTTTTATTCCTCGCATTAGCCAAAGTCATTCAAATTGCAAATCGGGTTTCTCTATTTAATTGCGAATTATCTAAGATGAATCCGATGATAAATGCCTTTTTTTACATAGATTTTTGCCCAAAAAGGGCTGATTCGATGCTTCTTTGAGCGAACGATCAAAAATAGGTGTATTCCCATCAAAAAAATATTCTCAACCCAAAAAACTTTGTGTAATACTTGTAACGCTACATGGAGATTAACTCAATCTAGAGGGTATTAATAATGAATCGTACTAAACTGGTACTGGGCGCGGTAATCCTGGGTTCTACTCTGCTGGCTGGTTGCTCCAGCAACGCTAAAATCGATCAGCTGTCTTCTGACGTTCAGACTCTGAACGCTAAAGTTGACCAGCTGAGCAACGACGTGAACGCAATGCGTTCCGACGTTCAGGCTGCTAAAGACGACGCAGCTCGCGCTAACCAGCGTCTGGACAACCAGGCTACTAAATACCGTAAGTAATAGTACCTGTTAATAAAATGGCGCACATTGTGCGCCATTTTTTTTGCCTGCATCAAACGGCTACTGCGTGACCTTCTCCCCTTCATCTTCCGCTACCGCTGCGGACACCCGACTGTTCTGCACCGACAACACGCTATTGCTGGCCGACGGGCCGCTTCCTGACGACACGATAACCGGTATCCCGGCACGGCGTGACAGGGCACGATCAATCAGCGCCTTATCGCTTCCCGCCTGAGAAACAAAGGTCGCAAAATCTGCGGAATGGGTAATGGGCGAGACCTGCGGGTTTTCGCCCTCAGCCTGCGCCAGCGGACGGTGGACTTCAATATAGCGTTTACCATCCGGCTCTACGGAGAACTTCACGGGTTCATTGATAATCTGTACCCGCGTGCCAACCCGCACCTGTTCGAACAGGGCTTTAATATCCGGGGCATTCATCCGCATACAGCCGGAGCTGACCCGCAGGCCAACGCTGTCCGGCGCGCTGGTGCCGTGAATGAGATATTCCCCATTACCCACGCCCAGACGCAGTGCGAAGCGTCCCAGAGGATTATTTGGCCCGGCAGGTACTACCGGCGGTAATTTAATTCCCTGCTCCAGAGAGCGTGCTCTGATGCCCGGCGTGGGTGTCCAGGTGGGATTAGGGATTTTCTGGCTCACGCGCGTGGTCGTGACCGGTGTTTCCAGCCCCAACTGTCCGATGCCGAGCGGGAAGACCTGAACGATGTTTTCTCCCGGCGGGAAGTAGTAGAGCCGTAGCTCAGCGAGGTTCACCACGATGCCCTCGCGCGGCGTGTCTGGCAGCAGCATTTGCGACGGGATGGTGATGACGGTTCCCGGCGCAGGGTTGACCGGCGCAATGGTATTGTTTGTTTCCAGGATCACCTGCGCCGCAGTATTAAACCGGCGGGCGATAGTCTGCAGCTTATTATCCCCTTCCTGTATCGTGTAGGTTTGATTTTGCCCAATCAGACGACTGCCTGCGGGCGGCAACGGATAGTCCATCGCGCGGGCCGAATTAAGTGCGCCGAGCGAACTGAGGAGTAATAGAGTTATTAGAGACGCGCGCTTCATGCTGAGATTCCTTATTCACTGACAGAACGCCAGAAAGCTGAAAAACCAGCGAGGCGGGAACCACCTCGCGAAACAGAATGAATGCTGTTCTGTAAGTCTAGCTAAGGAATGCCGCTTTGGCGCGAATGGCGCGAATCATCGCTTCCAGTCCCTGGGAACGAGACGGGGTGAGGTGTTGGGTCAGGGCCATTTTTTCAAACCACGGGCGGACATCGAACGCGACAATATCCTGCGCCGACATCCGGTGATAAAGAATAAAGACGACCGCAATAAGCCCTTTTACAATTGCCGCATCGCTGTCGCCGTGCAATTCGATAGTGCCGTCATCCGACTGCGTCATCACAATCCACACCTGGCTCTGACAGCCCTGAATACTATTCTCGGGAGTATACGCCTCTTCGCTGAGCGGCGGTAAGCGCTGACCCAGTTCAATGATATAGAGATACTTCTCTTCCCAGTTTGCGCAACGCGAGAAGTTACGCAGTAATTTATCTTTATCCGGCAGTTCCGCCATCTTTTGCCTCTCCGTTAGCCCAGTAGCTGATGGATGCGCTTAAGCCCCGCCACCAGCCTGTCGACCTCTTCCGTTGTGTTGTACATCACCAGCGACGCGCGGCACATTGCCGGTACCTGATAAAACGCCATCAGCGGCATGGCGCAGTGGTGCCCGGTACGGACAGCCACGCCGTAGTTATCGAGGAAACTGCCCACGTCATAG
Organism: Enterobacter asburiae; assembly: GCF_008080435.1. Taxonomy (GTDB): domain Bacteria; phylum Pseudomonadota; class Gammaproteobacteria; order Enterobacterales; family Enterobacteriaceae; genus Enterobacter; species Enterobacter asburiae_C. The sequence goes on from NZ_VRKN01000004.1 coordinate 238,409, forward strand.
GCGTGATGTTTCCCGAGATTAAACGCAATCACCCCTTGCCGGTCGGCAGGCCCGTAGAGGGTCAGATCCGGCACGCTGGCAAGCTCCGCAAGCGCATAGTGCATCAGCAGCTGTTCGTACTCCTGAATGCTATCAAGGCCGATTGCGGAGACATAAGAAACCGCCGCGCCCAGCCCGATAATGCCGCCGGTGTTGGGCGTACCCGCCTCAAAACGCCACGGCGCGCGGGCATAGGTGGTACCTTCCGTCAGGCTAACGGTGGCGATCATCGACCCGCCCCCTTCCCACGGCGGCATCGCCTGCAGAATTGCCTCTTTCACGTACAGCACACCAATCCCGGTCGGGCCATAGAGTTTATGGCCTGAAAAGACGTAGAAATCACAGTCCAGCGCCTGGACGTCAACCGCGTGGTGCATCACCGCCTGAGCGCCGTCAATCAGCACCTTCGCGCCCGCAAGATGGGCCTTTTCGACAATCTCTGCCACCGGGTTTTCCGTCCCCAGCACGTTGGAGACCTGGGTGACCGCCACCAGCCGCGTGCGGTCATCCAGCAATGCGTCAAGCTGCTCGAGCTGCAGCGTCCCGTCGGCGTTCAGCGGGATCACCCGCAGCTGCGCGCCAATGCGCTCGCAGAGCATCTGCCACGGCACGATATTGGCGTGGTGCTCCATCTGGGTGATGATGATGTTATCCCCCGCGTGGACCTCCGCGTTGCCCCAGCTGTTCGCGACAAGGTTGATCCCTTCGGTGGTTCCACGTACGAAGACCAGCTCTTCAGGTGAACGTGCATTGAGGAAGGCGGCCAGCTGCGTACGCACGTTTTCCATACGCTGCGTCGCCTCGGCGCTCAGGGTATGAATACCGCGATGCACGGCAGCGTAGCCGTGGCGATAAAACTCGGCCTCCGCATCCACCACCTGATTCGGCTTCTGGGCGCTGGCCGCGCTGTCCAGATAGGCCAGAGGAAGACCGTTTACTTCGCGGGTCAGAACCGGGAAATCTGCCCGTACTTTCTCGACGGGAAAACTCATGCTTCGCCTCCAGGCAGACGCTGACCGATACGCGCCAGCACCTGCTGTTTTAACTGACCATCGTGCAGCGCTTCCGTCAGTTCGGCGGCAAACGCATAGATAATCATTTTCTGTGCCGCCTGCTTGTCGATGCCGCGGGAACGCAGGTAGAACATCTGCTCGTCGTCGATGCGCCCGACCGTCGCACCGTGGCTGCATTTCACGTCGTCGGCGTAGATCTCCAGCTGCGGTTTGGTGTCCACTTCCGCCAGGCGCCCTAACAGCAGATTATTGTTGGTCATCTGCCCGTCGGTTTTAATGGCGTGCTGCGCCACGTTAATCAGTCCGTTAAACACCGCGCGTCCTCTATCGCTGACGATAGTTTTATGTAGCTGACGGCTGTTGCAGTAGCCCTTGTTGTGCTCCAGCCAGGTGCGCGTGTCGCACACTTCTGATTTAACCGGCATCGCCAGGCTATTGATGCGCAGCGTGGTATTTTCACCGTTAAGCTGCGTGCTGGTGTTGTGGCGCAGCACCGACCCGCCGAGCAGGAAGCTATGGCTGTACGCCGCGGCATCCTGACCGAGCACAATGTCGTTATGGGCAAAGTGGTGGCTCTGCGCATTCTCAAACGCCAGCTTGATGTGGTGTAGCTGCGCATTCGCGGCAACATTCATTGTCAGACGCGACCCGGTAAAGTGTCGGGTATCGTTGAGGCTGACGTAATGTTCGATTACCGTGGCCTCCGCCCCCTCCGCCAGCTCAAGATGGTGCCGATAGTGCGCGGTATTGATTTCATCGCCGTCCAGCCCCTGGGTGATGTGCATCAGCAGCAGCGGTTTTGCAGGACGCTGATTACGCTTCACGCGGATGTGCGTCACGCCGCGGGCCAGGCTCTCGGTCAGGTGCAGGAAAACCTCAGGCTGAACCGGGGCGCTCAGAGGCTGGCGATCGTCGTTTATCTCAATCTCAAATCCGCTCGCCTGGAGAGCGTCGCTCAGATCCGAACGGAACTCGCCATCGACAAACACCAGGCGCACGGCATCCACGTGTACTGCCAGCGCATCACGCTGCGCAGAAGTGAGATCCGCCAGACGGGTCACAAACTCGCCGTTCAGCAGGCCATCAAGCGGGGTGTACTTCCAGTTCTCATGCTTACGCGTCGGCAGGCCGAGACGCAGCATCTGCTGCAGATGCTGCTGCGCCTGCTCAGAGCGCGTGCCGCCCTGGGTTTCAAACAGCCTGTGCCACTGCTGGAGCGCATTACTGCTGTTCGGTAAGCCAGCCATAACCCTGCTCCTCCAGTTGTTTAACCAGCGTGAAATCACCGGATTTCACAATACGCCCCTGGTAAAGCACGTGGACGTAATCCGGCTTGATGTAGTCCAGAATGCGCTGGTAGTGGGTGACGATAATGAACGAACGCTTGCCGTTGCGCAGGGAGTTCACCCCGTCAGCGACAATCTTCAGGGCGTCGATATCCAGTCCGGAGTCGGTCTCATCCAGAATGCACAGCTCGGGCTCCAGAACTGCCATCTGCAGAATGTCGTTACGCTTTTTCTCGCCGCCGGAGAAGCCAACGTTCACCGAACGGGTCAACAGATCTTCCGGCATTTTCAGCAGCTTGATCTTCTCTTCCATCAGGTCCTGGAAGTCGAATCGGTCCAGCGCCTCCAGGCCGCGATACTTGCGCACCGCATTCAGCGCCGTCTGCAGGAAGAACTGGTTGCTGACGCCCGGAATTTCGACCGGGTACTGGAAGGCCATAAAGATACCCTCCCCCGCGCGGTCTTCCGGTGACATCTCCAGCAGATCTTTGCCGTTAAACTCGACCGAGCCTTGGGTTACCTCATAATCTTCGCGTCCCGCCAGCGTCGCAGAAAGCGTACTCTTCCCGGAACCGTTCGGCCCCATGATGGCGTGGACTTCACCCGGCTTGACGTCAATATTGAGGCCACGCAGGATGGCTTTGTCTTCTACGCTAACCTGTAAATCTTTAATACGTAACATGTGCTTTCCTTAACCGACGCTGTGTTCAAGACTAATGGCGAGGAGTTTCTGGGCTTCAACGGCAAATTCCAGCGGCAGTTCAGAGAACACATCCTTACAGAAGCCGTTAACGATCATCGAGATGGCGTCTTCTTCGCTGATCCCGCGCTGCAGGCAGTAGAAGAGCTGATCTTCCCCAATCCGTGACGTCGTCGCCTCGTGCTCAAGCTGGGCCGTGTTGTTACGGCACTCAACGTACGGGAAGGTATGCGCCCCGCAGTCTGCGCCAATCAGCATCGAGTCACACTGGGTAAAGTTTCGCGCATTGGTGGCCGTCGGCATGATTTTCACCAGCCCGCGATAGCTGTTCTGGCTGTGCCCGGCGGAGATCCCTTTCGAGATGATGGTGGATTTGGTGTTTTTACCAATGTGGATCATCTTAGTGCCGGTATCGGCCTGTTGATGGCCGCTGGTCAGCGCCACCGAGTAAAACTCGCCGATGGAGTTATCCCCACGCAGAATGCAGCTCGGGTATTTCCAGGTGATGGCAGAGCCGGTTTCAGACTGGGTCCACGACATCTTGCTGTTTTCGCCTTCACACAGCGCGCGCTTGGTGACGAAGTTCAGGATACCGCCGGTATTGCCGTCACCCGGGAACCAGTTTTGCACCGTGGAGTATTTCACCTCGGCATCTTTGTGGATGATGACCTCCACTACAGCCGCATGCAGCTGGTAGCTGTCGCGAACCGGGGCGGAGCACCCTTCGATGTAGCTGACGTAGCTGCCTTCATCCGCGACCAGAATCGTGCGTTCGAACTGGCCGGTTTTTTCGGCATTGATACGGAAATAGGTGGAGAGCTCCATCGGACAGCGCACGCCTTTCGGCACATAAATAAAGGTGCCGTCAGAGGCTACCGCCGCGTTGAGCGCCGCAAAGAAGTTGTCGTTAGAGGGCACCACGGTCCCAATGTACTTTTTCACCAGTTCCGGATGCTCGTGAATCGCTTCACCGAAGGAGCAGAAAATGATCCCCTGCTCTGCCAGCTTCTCGCGGTAGGTGGTCGCCACCGAGACGGAGTCAAAAATGGCGTCCACCGCCACCTCTTTCCCCTCACGCACGGGCACGCCCAGCTGATTAAAGGCTTCTTCCACCTCTTTGCTGAGGAAGCTATTCTCCGCGCCGGTTTGCTGCACCGCACCGGGCTGCGAGACGCAGGTGTCGTCACAGCTGCCGCAGGACGGCGCAGAGTAGTAGCTGTAGTCCTGATAGTTCAGCTTGTCATAATGCGCTTTCAGCCAGTGCGGCTCTTCCATCTCCAGCCAGGCGCGGAAGGCGCTCAGGCGAAACGCCAGCATCCACTCAGGCTCGTTACGTTTCGCCGAGATCGCCCGCACGACATCTTCGTTAATGCCTTTCGCCAGCTCATCGGTCTGCAGTTGGGTGAAGAACCCCTCTTTATAGTTGAGGTGCCCACCGCTCCAGGTATTTACTTCACTCGTTGCTTCAGTATTACGAGACATAGTACCGCCTATACCCCAAAGCTTTCGCCGCAGCCGCATTCGTTCTGGGCTTTTGGGTTATGAAATTTGAATAACTGGTTTAAGCCTTCGCGGACGTAGTCCACTTCGGTGCCATCAATAAACGGCATGGCCTGCAGCGCGACGTACAGTTTCGCGCCGTCAGTCTCGAACACCAGGTCATCTTTCTCGGGTTCGGTGACGGTATCGAGCACGTAGCCGAAACCTGCGCAACCGGTCTGTTTGACACCCAACCGCACGCCGAGGAGCTCGGGCTTTTTCGCCACCAGCTCGTGAATATGTGCCGCCGCCGCTGGCGTGAGCGTTAAACCGCGCCAGGCAAAATCGGCAGGATTAAAGGTTTCTGAATGCAGTTCCATAGGTCCACCTCATCTGATAAGCCATCAGGGCATAACACCATGTTAGTGATAACGATTATCACTTCAACCCTCTGTCAGCAGGGGCATTCGGCTAAACCGCCCTTTTTGCCTACTTTTATTAAGCATAGACCCTATGGCAGGATGCAGTCAGGATGGATGTATTTGTTCAATGCATTGATTATTAATGCATTTCATCGCGGTATTTATGACGGAGAAGAGAAAAGTAAAATATGCATCGGAAATGCCTATTTTTGAGATAGCTTCTTTAACTGTAGTAAACACAGTTAAGCAGAAGCGATTTGGCGCACAGAAAGAAGGCAAGCCTCTCCAGGTGCGCAACGGGATAGCATTTCTCAGCAGTAAAAAACCGGGTAATTAGAGTCTTTTTCTGAAAATCATACACTCACTCTGGATCACATTATTAATCGCTGTAGCATTAACCACACACATTTCAAGGAAATTAGGTGTCATATGGCGTTACAGGGAAAGATGATTCTGAACGGCGCAGATTACGCGCCTTTCGATCTGTATGGGGTGGGCGTGTTCATGGCGCACTCCGGGTTGGGGACCAACAGAAACAATGCCAGTTGCGGACATGTCGCAAATATTGGCCCTATTCCCCCAGGGAAATACTGGATTGTAGATCGCAGGGAGGGTAACTGGTTTTCGCAAAAAAAAGAGGAGATTCACGATGAAGCTAACAGATTTATTGGCCGAAATGCTTTTGGTAAATCTGACTGGTTTGCTTTGTGGCGTGATGACTGGGGTATTGATGATTACACATGGATAGAAAGCGTAAAACGAGGAAATTTCCGACTACATCCCGGCACGGTTTCAAAAGGATGCATAACTATCGCCAACATATCTGATTTTGCGATGATTCATAACGCGCTAATGAGTACATCGCTTATTCAGGTTCCATGCATGCGGTCACTAATGGCGCGAGGGTGGGTGGAGGTAGTAGCTGGTGGCTACATTAAAAAACCTTGCTCATAGGGTAAGTAAAATTATTTATTTTCTCATTTTATTACTCACTGTTGGTCATATGCTACCAAGCGCTGAGTTATATATTAACTATGATTTAGCCAGAACAACAGCAATGATTATCACCGGAAATGAGAATGCAGAATCAATGTATGATGCCTATTCATTTATTGACTGGATTACAATGCTAATCATCATCATCCCTTTTTATATTTTAACAATGAATTTAATCAAAAAAATAAGGATAAAATAAAATGCCTATACCTCCATATATGTGGCTTAAAGACGATGGTGGTGCAGATATCAAAGGATCTGTTGACGTACAAGATCGTGAAGGAAGTATTGAAATTATCGGTTTGAGCCACGGTATAAATTTGCCCGTTGACAGCGCAAACGGCAAAATCACCGGCACCCGCCAGCACTCATCCATGATGATTGAAATAGAAGTTGATAGCTCTACGCCATATCTTTACAAGGCTGCAGCAACCGGGCAGACGCTGAAAAGCGCAGAAATAAGATTTTATCACATCAATGATGCAGGCCAGGAGGTTTGCTACTACACCGTTCTTATGGAGAATGTGAAATTAACTGGCGTCCACTGCAGCGTTCCGAATGTTAAGCTGGCGGGGAACGATAAAATGAATCACATTGAAAGTGTCAGCATTCAATATGAAAAAATTACCTGGAGAATTCTTGACGGTAATATTCAATTTTCAGATGCATGGAATGAGCGCCATACAAGCTGAGTAATAATAAGGGGGCACCGCCCCCTTTTCCACAATTTGCCGACAGCAAAGTCCCAGGAAAAAGATAGATTACGAAAAGTAGTTTAAAATTAGCCAGGTAAAGAACATCTGCGGGAATAATACCTATTTTTGAGATAGCTTTTGCACAGAAAATGACAAAAACAAAAAGGCCCTCAAGGCCTCGTACTCTCAGTGATGAAATGAGACAGCAAACCCCTGTTCACGCCAGTGATCGAGCTGTTCCTGCTGGCGAGGCGTTGGGGATTTCCCCGTCCAGACGAAGATTTTTTGCCCCGGGAAGAGTTCAGGACGCGGCGAATCAATAGGTTCCGCCAGGACGTCAATGTGCCAGCCTTTCTGCGATAAGCGCGCGGCTTCCAGCCACAGGTGGGTGCGGTCATCGCATTCCCAGCCAATCAGGAGAGCGTCTTTACCGGCTTTTTTGCGGGATTCCGCCAGGCTTGCAATCGCGAATTCGATCAGTACGCCATCAAACAGGCTCGCCATGTGACGCACGGTATTTTGATCCTGATTCATTCGCTGACGAACGGGAGAGATAATATTGTCAATCAGCGCATCTATCGCGTGATCGCGTCGGAATTCACTGATTTTGGCACGCAGCTTTGCCGGGCTGGCGTAACGCAAAACGGTCATCATCTCTTCCTGGAACGAAACCCAGTTGCCCTGAGTCAATACTTCCTTATTTTCCAGCAAGGCTTTGACTTTTCCGACCGAGACGCCGCTTTTCATCAGGCGTTTGATCTCTTCAATACGCAGGATATCTTCATCGTCAAACTGACGATGACCCCCTTCGCTGCGCTGCGGCTTCAACAATCCATAACGGCGCTGCCAGGCACGCAGCGTAACAGGGTTGATACCGCATCGTTCGGCCACTTCGCCGATACTGTAATAGGCCATTAACTCCCTCACGCTCAGAACTTCCATACCTAACTGCACCAACCTTATCAGATTGTACAAACCATTTGTATAACTAAGACCGCATTTTGAAAGGGTGAAAGAGATACTCTTCCCTTCACCTGTTAATACATTGTTGTATAAAATTTACCATTCGTACAGTTAAGTCTGCCGGAGTGTGTACAGCTTTATCAGTAGTCGAACTTTTTCTCCGGCCACGCAATTGCGGGAATACCGCCGTGCCGGGGGCTGGCAAAAAGATGTCCCTGGAACTGGGATATTCCCGCAGACTCCAGCCACATCCACTCTTCCGCCTTCTCTACCCCCACCGCGCAGAACTGAATCTCAAGCGAGGAACAGCATTTGATAATTGCCTGAATAATGGCCTGTCGGGGGCCACTTTTGTGCACGTTCGCGACCAGATCGCGATTAATCTTAATTCTGTCCGGCTGGAACTGAGCCAGCAGCTGTAACCCGGCAAAACCGGCACCAAAGTGATCGATCGTTACGCTGATGCCCGCACTTTTTAGCTGCCTGACCGAATCCGTGAATTCATCAAAACGGGAAATGGCTTCGCTCTCGGTAAACTCCACCACAATTTGCTCAGGTACAAACCCATTTGCTTCAATCGCGGTGAGCAGGAAATCCACGGCGTTGGGAATGTTGACCAGCGTCATGGGCAGCAGATTCAGGGATAACGTCTGGTCCTGTAATCCCAGCGCGCTGGCCATGGAGAGCGCCACCTGCTTGCTTTGTAAATCCGAGGCATACACGTCGTCACGCGGGCGGTTGGCGAAATAGGCCCCCGGCGGGTCGCCGTCAGGCGTGCGAAGAAGCGCCTCCCAGGAGACGACCTGCTGCATAAACGGATCGACTATCGGTTGAAACGCGAAGCTGCAATCCGCCCCTTTCGCGACAACCTCGGGCTGCGCGGACAAGCGCGTTTCTTCGGGAACAAAGTCCCACGAATCCGCAGGGGGCAGTTCAAAATAGTTCGCTTTTTCCGTGGCCTCGACAAAGGTGCGGAAAAACTGCAGCGGGCGGTCGTTATACGTCAGCTGGTAGCGCGTCGTTCCCTTATTGAGCACCTGCTGCAGTACCTCGTCCCTGTCGAAGTGGCGCAAATCAAAAAGCTCCATGCCCACATTGCCAAAGCGTCGAACAGGCCCGTGATCGCGCATCAGCTCCACCACGTTGTGGTGGCGCGGGTCGTTGCAGATCTGCTCATAGATGGCAGAAACGTGTTCCACTGGCCCTTCAAGCAATTGAAAAAAATGTGTGCCGTTAAACAGCAAGATCCCCGTCACATTGGCTTGCCGGTTTTTACTATTTGCAGCAGCGACCATTGCTTCCAGCGCTTTCACTGGAACGTCCTCGCAGATATGACTGCGGTAAATGATGGTTGTGAGCATGCGATTCCTGGGGGTTAGGGTTTTGGCCACAAAAAGGGTGGATAAGAATCATTTATAGCACATTAATTGCCTGACAAATAATTTACATCTCAACCATTTACGGCATTTAACGATACTTTTTCCTGGGCTGTACAACTTAACAGCGCCTGACCTTTTTGTACAATATATCCTGTAACGTTACCGGTTCACGACACCACTATAACGACATGAAAATAAAAAATTTTATAAAAAACACCACAAGAATATTAAAAATCTGTACATTTTTAATGTACAGATTTTGAAATTATGTATACCTTAAATGTAACGTTACTGATTACAAAATTTTACAGGAGCGAAACATGCAGCAGAAAGGTTACGTCGCAGATTCCGCAGCAGCAATCGCACAGTACTTCGAAAAAGCCGCGCTTCCTACCCAGCAGGAGACGCTGGGCCAGGTGGTTGTAGAAATTCTCAGCGACGGGCGAAACCTGAATCGCAAATCGCTCTGTACCAAACTGCTCAGCCGCCTCGAGAAGGCCGATGGTCCGGAAGAGGAAGAGCATTACCACATGCTGCTTGGTCTGCTCTTCGAACGGTAACATGATGAATAGCAGTGACGCAGACCGACTGATCGACATGCTTATCGGTGAAGCCGTTCTCTCTCTTCTGAAAGAGCGGGGGCCAGTGACAACCGAAGGATTGCTGCAGCGTCTGCGGGTAATGAAAGAACATGAAAAGGATCCCCGGCGGCGGGAGACACTGGCGGTGGTGATTGCCGACATCGGCTCAAACAGTATCGCCTTTACACGTCGCAGAACCGCGCAAGGACGAACGAACAGAGAGGGACCTCTCAACAATAACAGAGACAATGTAGTGCCGTTATTTGGAAGTGGAAAACCGTCCGACCCCAAAAAAATACATTGACTGCAATTTAACAGCTACGGTGAGAACAAATGAGACAAAATATTCAGCTTCAACCCGAATACCATTCTGCTTTTTTAGACAGTGCGTTGTCAGAATATTTCCGTCACGCAGGCGATCGTTTTGCTGAAGAGTCCGCTGTTTTTTCTACTGCAGTACGCTGTGTTCTGGCCTCTGAAGGCCATCTGTCCAATAAAGCGATCATTCTCTGGCTCATTCAGACGCTGGAAGCCACCCACGATGTGGTTCAGGCGGATGTAATTCGTAAGACCCTGGAAATCGTGGTGGGTTACACGATGGACGATCTGTAAGCTTCTGCTCTCAACGCCCCCTAACGTGTCATCGTCAAAACTGACGATCGGCCTGACGATGACACGCGCCCTCCCCCATAACACCCTGTAAAACAAGCAAAGCCAGGCTGGCACGGTTCCTGCTTAACTCCGCTTACGGGACTGGTTTTTCCAGTCAACTTTGCTTCATTTCTTAACAGGTCTGTTATTGATGAAAAAGATCGCCAGCGTCTGCCCTTACTGTGGTGCAGGCTGTAAATTAAACCTTGTCGTTGAAAATAACCGTATCATCCGTGCCGAAGCGGCAGAGGGCGTCACAAACCAGGGCACCCTGTGTCTGAAAGGCTTTTACGGCTGGGACTTCCTTAACGATACCCGTCTGCTCACCCCACGCCTGACCCAGCCGATGATCCGCTACCACAAAGGCGAGGCATTCACCCCCGTTACCTGGGAAGAGGCTATCCGCTACACCGCCCACAAGCTCAGCAGCATTAAAGCGCAGCATGGGTCACGGTCGATCATGACCACCGGCTCCTCCCGTGGAACTGGCAATGAAACAAACTATGTGATGCAAAAATTTGCCCGTGCGGTGCTGAACACCAACAACGTGGACTGCTGCGCGCGTGTCTGTCATGGCCCTTCCGTGGCCGGTTTACAGGAAACACTCGGCAACGGCGCAATGAGCAACTCAATCAACGATATTGAAAACTCAAAATGTCTGCTGGTGTTTGGCTATAACTGCGCGGACTCCCACCCTATCGTCGCCCGGCGCGTGCTGAAAGCGCGTGAAAACGGCGCAAAAATTATCGTCTGCGATCCGCGGCGCATTGAAACGGCGCGTATTGCCGACCAACATCTGCAGCTGAAAAACGGCAGTAACATGGCGCTGGTTAACGCCTTTGGCTACGTGCTGCTGGAAGAGGAACTCTACGACAAAAGCTACGTGGCGCGCTTTACGGAGGGGCTGGAGGCCTACAGGCAGACGGTGAAAGACTATGCGCCGGAGAAGGTCGAGCATCTTACCGGCATTCCCGCCCGCGACGTTCGCCAGGCAATGCGCACCTTCGCGGCGGCTCCTTCCGCCACCGTGATGTGGGGAATGGGCGTGACCCAGTTTGGTCAGGCTGTGGATGTGGTCAAAGGACTTTCCAGCCTGGCGCTGCTGACCGGCAACCTGGGCCGACCTGCCGTCGGCGTCGGGCCGGTGCGCGGTCAAAATAACGTACAGGGCGCCTGCGATATGGGCGTTCTGCCGAATATGTTCCCCGGCTATCAGGATGTTACCGATCCGGCGGTCAGGCAGAAGTTCGCCGATGCCTGGGGGATTGACGTCAAGGCGATGGACGATCGGGTCGGGACGCGCATTACCGAGGTGCCTCATCTGGCGCTGGAAGGCAAGGTCAAGGCCTATTACATCATGGGGGAAGACCCGCTTCAGACCGAAGCCGATCTCGGTCTCGTTCGCAGCGGTTTTGAGGCGCTCGACTTTGTCGTGGTTCAGGACATCTTTATGACCAAAACGGCAGAAGTGGCGGACGTTCTGCTCCCGGCCACCTCCTGGGGTGAACACGGCGGCGTCTTTACCTGTGCCGATCGCGGGTTCCAGCGTTTCGGCAAAGCCATTGAGGCCAGTGGCAACGTGAAGCGCGACTGGGAGATTATCAGCCTGCTCGCCACCGAGATGGGCTACCCGATGCATTATGACTCCAACCAGCAGATCTGGGATGAGATGCGCGAGCTATGCCCTCTCTTCTACGGCGTGACGTATGAAAAAATGGGCGAGATGGGTCACGTGCAGTGGCCGTGCCCGACGCTGGACCATCCCGGCACGCCGTACCTGTACAAAGACAATCAGTTCGACACCCCAACCGGTAAAGGGCAGCTCTTTGCCGCACCGTGGCGCGCACCGGCGGAAACCCCGGATGCGGATTTCCCGCTGGTGCTGTGTACGGTACGTGAAGTGGGACACTACTCCTGCCGCTCGATGACCGGGAACTGCGCCGCGCTGCAAAGCCTGGCCGATGAGCCGGGTCGGGTACAAATGCACCCTGCCGATGCGGAAAAACTGGGCATCACGGAGGGGCAACTGGTCTGGGTACGTTCGCGTCGCGGCAAAGTGATTACCCGTGCCAGCATTAGCGAGCGTATCAACGCCGGGGCCGTCTATATGACCTATCAATGGTGGATTGGCGCCTGCAACGAGCTGACCCAGGATAATCTCGATCCCATCTCCAAAACGCCGGAAACGAAGTATTGCGCGGTGCAGCTGGAGGCGATTGAGGACCAGCGCTGGGCGGAGGACTTTGCAGCGTCGGCGTATCAGTCCATGAAGTCGCGGCTGATTAGCGCGGTGAATGTCTGAGTAAAATGCCGGGTAACGCTGTGCGTACCCGGCCTCTTGCGGGTTTATCCAATCAACAACAAGCAGGATAAATCATCGCCGCCGTTGATTTTATCAATCGCAAAGTCCATGCGCGCATCTATGGTCTTATTGTGCATGGTCTTTTCTGAAAGGCTGGCGATGGTTTTCATCACTACCTGCTGGTCGATTTCACCCTGCATCGATTTTACGCTGAGAATGAATTTGACATAGAAGAAGTCCAGCACCATACGATAAAACTGACGCATGACGGTTGCCGTATTTTTGCCGGGGAAATAGCTACTGTAGAGTTTATACAGCAGATAATTGCGTAACACGTAAGGCTCTGACAAACAGGAATCCTCACACAGTTTATGCCACTGCTGATTAATCTTGTCGAATTTCGCCTCCAGTTCAGCAGCGTCATCTGAACCGGCAATATTCAGATACGAGGCAATTTGCTGATGCCCTTCAAGAATAAAACCGTCCCGGGCCGAATCTTTCGCTACGTTAGCCCCCATCACGGACAAGGCCAGATATTTCATCGCGTTTGAACTAGCCAGATGACCAGAATCGATAAGCGATTTTCCGCTTTGAAGCTCATTGAGCAACGCCCCGTAGAAATTTTCCACTTCAGAAAATTTATTATGCAAATCAAAGTTAACATGCTGAAGACAGAGAATAAACTGTGCCAGTGCCATTAAATTCTCTTCAATGTTACGGGAAGGCGATTGGATTATATTCCAGGCAAAAAGATGGATCACCTGCTGCGTCTGCGAGACAGACTGACGCTGCCCAATCAAGTTTGTTTTATAACGCGCCACTAACTCATCCTGTTCCTGAAGCAGCATTGCATCCGGGTCAAACAGCACACGTCGAACCACTTCCGGACAGGAGAGCGTCATCGTATGCCGTGTCTCATCCTGATAGCGGGTTGAACTCCGGGGATAGGTGCTACAGGTATGCGAGAGCGCTTCTTCCCCTAAATCGCGGTGTACCATGCACAGCTTGTTCTCATCGATAAAAGGACAGTCCCCTTTTTCGTTGAGCCTGACTCTGGAATAGTTGCTCTTACCCTTTCGCTGAAGGATGAGATTCTCTTTGGCAATGGCGGCAATGGCTGCGTGTGAGGAGAGGACATATTTCTGATGGGTTTTCTTATCAATATTGATCGTCCAGCCGCGACAGCATGACATTAAGCACTCTGGCCCAACACACTGAAACTTACAGACAAAAATCGGCTTGATGGTTTTATGAATTTGCATAGCGAAGGCGTCATTATATAAAGCATAAAAAGTACCATGACTCGCATATATTCTATAGGTGCATAACCGTGCATTATGTTTTGTAATTCACTGCATCAAAGGGGCACATTATCCGTAATTATTGACCAGATAGTCACGCAACATGTTCAGGTGACTCTTCTTCTCCATCATTTTGCGAATCAGAGCCATCAGTTCGAAATCATTTCGCAGATTGAATTTTTGCATCATTATATACTTATGCGTAAAGACGGTTTTATCGCTTATCTTCATCGCACGGGCAATCTGCACCACCGATAACCCCCTGTAAAAATTCATCATAATGCGAATTTGCTGTGGTGATAATATTTTACACTGACACTCGAAACAGCTTATTTTCCTCCAGATATAACAGGGAGATTGCGTACGATGCCAGGCGATAGACAGCACCTGGCGTAGATGGTCGAGCGAGGCGCTGCGGGGAATAAAAATAATATCCTGAAAACAGGATGGTAGCGCTTTTACCCGGGCATCATCTTCTACGATACCGATGATGATTCCTTGCTGGCGCGCCTGCAATTCGGGAAAACAGGTAAAGTATTCCCCCTGGCACAACGAAAGCACAATAACATCAGCCGCTCTGATACTATCCGCCGTAAAATCAAATGTAAATGCAACGTCCTGCTGCGCGACATGAGAGAAAAAACCCTTAAAAAAATACTGCAATCCGCACTGAAATAATATATCAGTCTCGCTTATTAAAATATTGACCATTTTTATACCAGAGCGTCGTTAAAATAAAGAGTAAAAGTAGATGTGTTATTTTTATTACAAGTCTGTCATCACATGGCACTCAATTTTCGCAAGCGCATTATCGCTTTGGCCCCAGTCAGCAGTTTTGATAACCGGCTCTTTAAAGGCCCACATAATAGACATTAACAGGATCAGTACGATACATCCCTTTAACACAAGGCGGATAAAATACATGTCATTTCCATCAGTCAAAAGCGTATCAGTTATACTGCATGGTAAGAACGACAACCGCGCTAATCGTCCCTGGCGTTGCACCACCCGCGACCGATTTAACCCTCGCCTGCATGGGTAAAGTAGCCGTTCTGTCTGCAGCAATATTTTGGCTGATGCTTGATCCCGTCCCCATGAGCGCATCGCTGCCCATCTCCGTCATAGCGATAGCAACGTTTTCTGCCGTACCGCTATTCTTGTAGTAGCCAACTCCGGCAACAGGATCGGGTGTTCCGCTAAAGGTTGCTGTTACGCTGCGGGTGCCCACAGGACAAAGGGTGAACAACAAATTAAACGCAACCGGATCGGAAAACGATCCCGGCGTCACCATATTTGTGGCCTGAATATTGCCGAGATTAACATCCAGATTGGTATTTCCCCCATTAAATACGCAGGGAGAGGCAACAATATTGCCGGTGACGCTGACGTTAACGTTATCCGCTGCAATAACGTTGCCGCTTATTACTGCCGCGATGAACGCTGCTGTGCGCATTATATTCATCGTCATCCCCTTTACTGGTAGGTCAAATTTAAGGTTGCTGACGCATTTGCGGTGCCGGGTTCTACCGTCGTTTGCGTCTGGTAATAACGCGCCGTTAAAGGGAACGCTTCCTGGCCACCCGCCGCGAGTTTTAATGGCAGACGCGTATTTAACGTCAACGGTGTACCGTTATAGAGCAACTGAACGCCAACCCCTTTCGCCGTGCCGGTATTACCCTGCCCCGTAAGCGCGAGCACGCTCGTTGTTGCCACGTCCGGGTTCTGAATGCCGCTGAGTGACACGTTGACGTTAGCCCCCGCATCGCAGTTAAGTCCGAGATTCTGCGTATTTTGGGCGCCCGCCGGTGTGGTGCCTACCGTTGAGCCAAAAACTGCGGCAGAAATATCACCTATCGGGAATGTCAGTTGCGGTGTTGTAATATTGCAGGCCAGTACGTTAATGGTTCCGCCCAACAGGGTGGTCGTCAGGCCGTCACGATAAACGCCGTCACTGCCCTGCAGCATCACCACACCCAGCACGCCCGGCGTCAGCGCCCCCGATGCGACCGGTCCGGTAACGATAAGTTCTATTTTACCGCCCCACCATTCGACATAATCAGACTGCGCGTTATAGGAAAAGGTATTGGTCGGGTTTTCAAAATAATTGCCCGATGAAAAGCGCACGCCTATACCGTTTACATTGGTGTTATAAACATGATTACCATAAGTACTCGGTGTCGCATTAAGGTAGCGCATGCTAAAACCCAGCATTAATGGATTGGCGCACCCCGTTAAATAGGAACCGGTTAATGTCGCGTTTCGCGAAAATAATACGGTTCCAACTGCCACGTCACGTTGAACCGTAATCGTGCCGATGGACAAGGTTGATTCCTGTGGCGTAATCGTAGTGCAGGTTCCTGCATGAGCACTGTTCCAGCCTGCTGCAATGCACAGCAGGAATATCATGTTAATTAAGCGCATGTTAAAAAACCCTAAAGGCAAGTGACGTTAATTTCGGTAATTCCACCAGCCGACGACTGCGGGGAAAGCGCGTACGGTGCGTGGCATTGCCGATCGCTTTCCGCTCCCCACGTGACGAAGACGGTACCCTGTGTATCCAGGCCGGTGAGATAAGCCTGACCTTTATCGCCAACAATAACGCTGCTGCTGTCGGCGCCTTTCAGGCTTGCTATTGCGCCAAAGGGAACAAAATGACCGTTATGCATTAAATTAAATAACACCCGTCGCCCCACCTTCGCCTTATAGTCGGCCAAAACGATTGCACCACGCGTCGGCGTCACCGTCCGGGTATTAATATCCAGCTCAACATCATCAGGCAGGCTCTCCGGGGCAAGGGTGATGTCATTTTTGCGGTATACGGAGAGATTACTGACCACCGTATATCCGCGGTAATCCGTTCTGACACCCGGCTGATTGCGAATATCTACGCCGTGCGCGCCCGGCGCGCTAATCAGAACATTGGTCTCACCCAGGGGCTGCGAAAGCGTGATCCCCTCTCTGTGTGCAAGAATGCCCCCCTGCAGACCGTAGTTAAGGCGCTCGCTGTTTTTGTCGTAGCTGTAGCCCGCCGTCACTTCGCCGTAGGTTCCCTTATAATCACCATTCATATTGCCCGTGTAGCCAATGCCGTCCGACCCGTATCCCTGCTGCACGTTCCAGTTCAGCGCGTGGTTTTCCAGCGCCACGCCGTTGAGACCGATGTTGTGGGTGGTGCCATTATTCTTGCTGGCACTTACGCCATAGTTAGCCCAGGTCTGCGGCAAAAACTTCTCCAGCGGAATACTGACGTTAAAGGCCAGCAGCTGATCTTTGTCGTATCGCTTATTGTCATCGTATGAACCCGCACTGCCGTTTTTACTGTACGTCCAGGTGAGTCCGTAACTGATGTTGTGCCAGTAGTTGTTGTAACCCAGGCTGTATGACGCCATCGTTTTACCCGAATTCCAGTAGTCTTCACGGGCCGCGCTCAGCGTCAGCGAGCCAAGATTACCGCCCAGCGTCTGGCTCATCGTGAGTTCGGCCCGGTTGCGGCGTCGGTCCTGAAGCGCGGAGCTGTCACCCCAGGAATCGAGGATCTCCTGCATGCCGTAGTAACCGCTGGTCGAGTAGCGGTAACCCGCAATCGAGAAATGGGTTCCGGTCCCAACAATGTTCTTGCTGTATCGCGCCCGCCAGGACTGGCCGTTGGATTTCTCACCGCCCTGCGGGGTGGACCAGGCCTGGGTCATGTCCGCAGAAATCGCGCCGAAATCACCCATATTTTTCCCGAGCCCGGTGGCGATCGACTGATATTTACTCGACTCCTGCAGCCCGCCATAGAGCGTTAGCCCATAGGGCAGACCATAGATCCCGGTGATTTGCCCAAACGGGGTCTTATCAACGCTGCTGCTATAAGAACGATACTGCCCTCCGGTCACCGCATATTTCAGGCGCCCTTCACGCTGCAAAACCGGTAGTGAGGCATAAGGCAGGGTGAAATGCTGCTCGCTGCCGTCAGCTTCCTTAACGGTGACATCCAGATCGCCCGCGCCGCCCGTGGGGTACATATCGGTAATCTCAAAAGCGCCCGGCGCCACGTAGGTCTGATAAATCTGGTAGCCATTCTGGCGAACAATTACCTGGGCATTGGTACGCGCGATACCCCGCACCACGGGTGCATAGCCTTTCAGCGAATCCGGGAGCATGTCATCATCAGAAGCCAGCTGTCCGCCGCGAAACGGCATACTGTCGAACACGTCGGCTGGCGCGGAGCTGTCCCCCAGGGTGAGCTGCGCTTTGAGCGGAATAATGGCCCGCTGTGCATAGGTGTAGACGGTATCCCATTTGTCCTGGCCGGTCTCATCCCGCGACCAGGTGGTGTAATTTCGCAGTCGCCACGGACCAACGTTGAGACCCGGGCGCAGGTTGGCATATTGACTGTCGCTGTTTTTACTGCCGTTTTGTTTTGCCCGGCTGTTTGCGCCACTCAGGCTGTAATTCAACATGGCGGCGGCGATCCCTTCATCCCATAGCGCTGGCGAGACATACCCGCGTGCCGGCAGGTCAATGGCGGCCTGAGGAATGCTGATAATCAGTCGCTGCGCGGCAAACTGAAAATCCGTGCTGGCGTGAGGAATAGCCTGCAGGTTGACACAGGACGCGCCCTGGCTTGCTAAGTCGGGAAAAAGCGCAGTTTTGACGCCCCATTTGTTGAGCTGTTCAATACTCAGACAAGGCTGGAGGCTATCGCCCTCTTCCCCACCTTTTACTGAGGTAAAATCAATATCGCTTGTCTCGATGAGTTGGTCGTCAAGGATGATGTCAACGTGGTATTTCCCTGGTGCCTGCGAACCTGATTCAAAAGCAGATAAATCAGCTTTACCTGTGCCCGGGTTGTCCAGCTCAACCAGTTCGGCGTTGAACGAATCACGGGCATAAACAATCTGCATTGCATTAACCAGCGCAAAGGCGATACAGATCGCCAGACGCGCAGGCTGCATTTTTTTAGTTTTCGTTGCCATCATCATTAACCTGACCTGATATGCGGATCGCCGCTTTTGATAAATTAAAAGCTGGCCTGATGTATTATTCCGGGGCTGCCGTAATCATTAATGACTTTGAATGAAATATGGTTGCCATCGGCACCTGCGGGTAAGGTAAATGCCGCCATCGCGCCAGGTGCAACCCAGGAGACCGCATCAAGTTTTTTATCGCCGACGCTTATTTCATTAAAATTGATAATATATTGCGTTGGATTGGTGACCATAAGCTTATTCCCACTACGCGACCAGGTTAATTTATTCGCTTGTTCTTCCGGTGTTGATGCCTTCAGACTTGTCGGGCGATAAATTAGCTTGATGCGCGTCTTGACGGCAATTTGCAGTGAGTTTTCCTGTTTTGAGGCAGACGGTATCGCTTTAATATTCAGCCAGAAAAGACTTTCTTTATCCTGGGGTAGAGAACCCGAGAGTAAAATACGCTCAATATTTTGCTGACCACCATCCAGTCGATATAAAGGCGGAGTAACAATGAAAGGCGCTTTATTAGTATTACCCTCTGGCATTTCAACCCAGGACTGGATTAAGTAAGGCATGCTATCGGCATTATTGATGCTGATGGATGCCTCTTTTTTCCCACCATCAAAAATGACGCGGGTGCCGCCAATAATGACCCCGGCATACGCGTTCGAAAACGATGCAGTCAGAGCGGCAGCAATGAGCAGGGTCTTGCTAATAAAATTCATTTTACACCTCTTGAAACACGGGGGCAGTGGCTGCCCCCACGCAGAACGTCGTGGAACCGACTCGGGTTCTGCTTAATGACTAGTTATAAACAACGGAGAAATTAGCCACGGAGTTTGCAGGACCGGCAGTCACCGATGCCGCCGTTGAAATATACTGCGCGTAGAAATTCAGCGTATTATCGGCGGTGCTGCTTAACGCATAGCTATAGCTGTTACTGCCGTGCAACGGCAGATCCGCTTTATCAGCGGTCATCAAATTGATAGCAACACCCGTTGCCGCACCGGCGACGGAGGTATCAATAGCCAGCAGATCGGCGTTAGTCAGGTCAGGCGTACCGTCAAAACGGACTTTGGCACTGGTGACCGTGACCGGGCAGTTCTTCAGGACAATATCGAATTTCGTTGCCGCAGTTCTGGAGCCTGTTGCCGGAAATTCTGTTTTATTGTAATCACCTAATACCACCACCTGATTTTGCGAGGCAACCGCGACATCGCAGGCTGAATCCAGGATGTTACCATTAAAATTAACGGTTCCTGCAGCAGCGAGTGCATTGCCCATCATTAAAGCAGAACCTGTCGCAATCATCGCTAAAATAATGTTCTTTTTCATAATCTTCATTTTCCTGTTTACGGGATAACTTTATTTATTATTGAAACTCAAACAGCAGAAAGTTGATAAATGAGTCGCTGTGGATTCATTTATTTTTTAATTAACGTCATAAGGTCTTTCTGACTGACCGGTTAAAATTTATATAATCATTTTGGTGAATACAACGTTTTGCTGGTCTAGCTGTAGACTCTGATTTAACGTAAATTCAACATTTCTTTCAGGATACGCTTACGCTTTATTTTCCTGGTCTATTAGTAGACTTGATCGTCTTTTTGTTTTCATTCAACACGTTAGATATCTGGCGCTCAACGGTCTACTTTTGGACCTTGCTGAAACATTCCCTGACTCCTTCATTTTTAAGATAATTCTCTGCGTAGATCAAAAAACGATCAGACCCGTAGTCGCTGTGAGGTATCATATGAATACGCGTTTAACCACGCCATTGAATAACCACGAATCAACCGTTCTTGGTTTAAAACCGTTTATCCATATAGACGCCCTGATTAAATCAGTGCTACCTGATGCGAACAGAATGATCATCTGTCGGGGAGAAACCGTACATTATTATAAAGATGATGTGCGCCAGTGTTTTTTACTTCTCCAGGGAAGCGTGGCGCTTCATCGTCGCGGCGATGGTATTGTTTTAAACTCTGAATCAGCGCCTTTTATTCTTGGCGTCAGCAGTCAATTTTCTTCGGAGCATCTCTACGTCAGAGCCCTGGAGACGGCAGAAATCGCCCGCGTGTCGCTGGAGACGTTTAATCAGATTGTTTCACAGCAGGATTTATGGGAGCACTTTTCAAAGCTGCTTATTTATACGGCCTCACGGGTCTATGAGCATTGCGCGCAAATATCGCAAATGTCTGCCTACGATATCATTCGTTTCCAGCTTGTTGAACTCATGCAGGAACCCGATGCCATACGGAAAAATACGACGGCGGCCGCGTACATCAAAAGCCGGACGTATCTTTCACGTAGTGGAATTATGCGTATTCTGGCAGAACTGCGGACCGGGAAGTACATCACCATGGAGCGTGGGGTGCTGCTTGACATTCACCATCTGCCACGAAAATATTGATAGCCAGCGTGCCTGTATCAAAGAGAAGCGCTATAATTAGCCAGGTCATTTTTAAGGTTGTCGGCTATCATGTCCCTTCCCGAAAAGTCTCAACGGGGTTCTCCCTACGCGCAAGAGCTTATTTCACACCTGTTGCCTGATTGCACAACGCACCGCACCGCCCGCGGCGAGCGGCTGGATCTGCAAATCAACGGTCAGGGGATGTGCTATTTAATTCTTGAAGGAACCATCGCCGTCTACAGAAGAAGCGATGACATGATGCTGTCTACGGCTCGCAGCCCCGCCGTGTTTGGCCTCGCTAACCTGACCGATATCTATTTTAATGATTATATTAAGACCGTCAGCCCTTGTCTGATAGGGACGCTCACCGCCGAGCGGGTGAATGAAATTATTAAAGAGAAGGCGCTGTGGGGACTGCTTTCTAAACAGCTCATGTTTGTATATAGCCGTCTTTATAACAACGTGATGCCGCAGGGTGCGCCGACGGCGTATGAGATGATTCGCCAGCAGCTGGCAACGCTGATGGAGGAAGATGAGAGTTATCGGCTCAGCGTGACGGCAGAAAGGTATATCAGGGAGAAAACCCAGCTCTCCCGCAGCGGCGTGATGCGCATTCTGGCGGATTTAAAAACCGGCGGATTTATCGAAATGGAAGAAGGCAGGCTTATTAAAATCAACAAACTCCCCGCCCGATACTGAATGTCAGACACAAAAAAGGCCGCACTCGCGGCCCTTTTATTCTCATGTACTCAATGGACGTGAACGCCCAACCGCCAGGCAAAGTAGATCTCTTCTTTTAGTTCATTCGAAGAGAGCGCCAGCAAATCTGTAAATTCCAGCTCAAGCTGTTTCAGCTTTTTCAGGTACTGCGCCGGAGACAGGTTGCTCTTATCGCGACGTAAATATTCAATTGCCAGCTGTGTTGGGGTTATTTCAGTATCCATGATGTCCTCGCTTATGTACAAAACCTGACCAGTATATCACAACGCACTGGCTAGTTTTTGACCAAAGGCAAAACATCTGAAAACTTTACACAACCGCCGTAGTCAGCCGCGACGAGCAGCACAGGCGATCCTGCTCATCGAGAATATCTATCTGCCACACCTGATGGCGGCTTCCTGCGTGCAGCGCGCGGCAAACACCGCGCACGCGCCCACTGCGTACCGAGCGAATGTGATTAGCATTCACCTCAAGTCCGACAACCTTCTGCTCCCCTTCGGTGCAGAGATATCCCGCCACCGAGCCCAGCGTTTCGGCCAGTACGACGGACGCTCCGCCGTGCAATAAGCCAAACGGCTGGTGGGTGCGATGATCGACGGGCATTGTGGCCTCAATCTCACCATCGCCAATGCGGATGAACTGGATATCCAGCAGCCCCACCATATTCCCCTCGCCCATGGCGTTCAGCGCCTGCAGCGTCACGGCACGTTTCCAGATCATCCAATTATCTCCAGTAAAGCCTGCAATGGGTGACGTACACCGTTACCTTCTACCCGTTTTACCTGGCTGCGGCAGGAGTAACCCGTCGCCAGACAGCGGTTTCGCGGCAAACGCTGCATCGCCTGATGCCAGGACAGCTCATAGATGCCGAGCGAGTTGGCGTGGTTTTTCACTTCGTGTCCATAGGTTCCGGCCATCCCGCAGCAGCCTACGTTGACGCTCTCCAGCTTCGCACCGAAGCGGGCAAAGACAGACGCCCACTGCGCAGGTGCACCCGGCAGCGCGGTCACTTCCGTGCAGTGACCGAACAGATACCACGGTTCACCGCTGACATCCTGAACCGCCTTATCTTCCAGCGCCACCGGCAGCCACTCGTGCACCAGCATCACGTTGAAATCGCCGCGCTTATCGCCCAGCGTCTGCTTGTATTCATCGCGATAGCAAAGCACCAGCGCCGGATCGACGCCGACCATCGGTATCCCGAGTTGCGCCACGCGATTCAGGAAGTCAGACGTTTTCTGCGCGGTCTTTGCAAATCGGTTCAGGAAACCCTTAATGTGCTGCGCCTTGCCATTCGGAGAGAATGGCAGCACCACCGGCTGGTAACCCACTTTCTCCGCCAGACGGACGAAATCGGCCACGACCTGGGCATCGTAGTAGCTGGTGAACGGATCCTGCACCACCAGCACCACATTCGCTTTTTGCTCCGGGGTGAGCGCCTCCAGCTGTTCCAGAGTCATATTTGCCGAACGGTGACCGACGAGCTGGCGCTGCAGAGACGGGACCGACAGCAGCGGCAGATCGACCATACCGATGTGTTTTTCGGAGAGCTTTCGCACCAGCGGCTGGTTGATAAAGAAGTTGAAGGTCTTTGGCGCACGCGCCATCAGCGGTGCGTAGCTTTCCACCGTCGCCACCAGATGGTCGCGCACCGGGCGGAGGTATCGGGTGTGGTAAAGTTGCAGGAAACGCGAGCGGAATTCCGGCACGTCGATTTTAATCGGGCACTGGGTGGAGCAGGCTTTACAGGCCAGACAGCCGGACATCGCCTCTTTCACCTCATGGGAGAAATCATACTCGCCTTTGTTGGCATGCCAGCTGTTGCGGGTGCGCTCAATCAGCGAGCGCAGGCTGGCCCGTTTTTCCGGCAGCTCCTGCTCCAGCTTGAGCGGATCCACCCCGCGGTCGGCCAGCAGACGCAGCCACTCGCGCACCAGCGTCGCCCGCCCTTTCGGCGAGTGGATACGGTTGCTGGTGATTTTCATCGACGGGCACATAGGGCTTTTCACATCAAAGTTAAAGCACAGGCCGTTGCCGTTGCACTCCATCGCGCCGCGCCAGGAAGCGCGCACCGCAATCGGGATCTGTCTGTCGTACGTGCCGCGCTTGACGGCATCCACCTGCAGCATTGGGGCATCAACACCCTCAGGCGGGCAGATTTTACCCGGATTGAGGCGGTTATGCGGGTCGAAAGCCGCTTTCACCTTACGCAACTCCGCGTAGAGCTGTTCACCGAAGAATGCCGGGCTGTACTCCGCGCGGAACCCTTTCCCGTGCTCCCCCCACAGCAGACCGCCATATTTGGCGGTTAAGGCCACCACATCGTCGGAGATCTGCTTCATCAGGATCTCCTGCTGCGGGTCACACATATCCAGCGCCGGACGCACGTGCAGTACCCCGGCGTCGACGTGGCCGAACATGCCATAGCTCAGGCCGTGGCTGTCCAGCAGGGCGCGAAACTCAACGATATAATCCGCAAGATGCTCAGGCGGCACGCAGGTATCTTCGGCAAAGGGAATCGGCTTCGCCGCCCCTTTCGCATTGCCGAGCAGGCCCACGGCTTTTTTACGCATCGCATAGATACGCTCAATTCCGGCCAGATCGTTACAGAGCTGCCAGCCGATCACACCGCCTTCACCCTGCGCAATCAGCTCATCCAGCCGCTGGCAGAGCGTGGTGACCTGGCGCTCAATCAGCTCCGCATCATCACCGGCAAATTCCACGATATTGAGACCGAGCATCTCTTTATCCGGCACGTCGGTAATCAGCTCGCTTACGGAGTGCCAGACAATATCTTCCCGGGCCAGATTGAGCACTTTAGAGTCGACGGTCTCCACCGACAACGCCTGCGCTTGCACCATAAACGGCGCATTGCGCAGCGCGGAGTCGAAGGAGTCATATTTGACGTTCACCAGACGACGCACTTTCGGCAACCGGGTAATATCCAGCCGCGCTTCGGTAATAAACGCCAGGGTTCCTTCGGAGCCGGTCAGAACGCGGGTTAAATCAAACTGGGTCAGGTCGTCGTTAAAGACATGTCGCAGATCGTACCCGGTCAGGAAGCGGTTCAGTTTGGGGAATTTATCGAGAATAAGCTGGCGGTTGTCGCGGCAGCGTTCCAGCACGGTGCGATAGATACGCCCGCTGGCGGTGTTATCTTTGCCCAGCGTTTCCGCCAGTTCGACCGGCATCGGCTGGGTATCGAGGATATCGCCGCCCAGCAGAACCGCACGCACGCCCAGCACATGATCGGAGGTTTTACCGTAGACCAGCGAGCCCTGGCCTGAGGCATCCGTGTTAATCATCCCGCCAAGGGTCGCGCGGTTGCTGGTGGAGAGCTCTGGGGCAAAAAAGTACCCGTAAGGTTTGAGATACTGATTAAGCTGATCTTTGATAACGCCCGCTTCGACCCGCACCCACCCCTCTTCGGGGTTGATCTCAATGATGCGGTTCATATAGCGCGACATATCAACAATGATGCCCTGGTTCAGCGCCTGACCATTGGTTCCGGTGCCGCCGCCGCGCGGCGTAAAGACCAGCGAGGCAAACCGCTCCTGCGTAGCCAGCCGGGCAATCAGCGCCACGTCGGCCGTTGAACGCGGGAAAACGACTGCATCGGGAAGAAGCTGGTAGATACTGTTATCGGTCGCCATCGTCAGCCTGTCGGCATAGTTCGTGGCGGTATCACCTGTAAAACCCTGTTGCTCCAGTGCCTGCAAAAAATTAAGCACCAGCTGAACGACGCCAGGTGCCTGAGAAATCTGTGGGATCATGACTGTCGACCCTAATTAGAGTTGTATGAAATCGTTTGCGTGTATCTTAAAAGTTTTATCACATTTTTTTCTTATAATCTCTGCTGAATTACAGGCAAAATCCGCCTGTCAAAAACCGCGGAGATCATTAATGATTAAAGAGACGCGGTTTTCCGTTCCCGCCAGTCGTACTGGCGTTCTTTTAAGGAAAGTTTCATTTATGGTCAATCTTCGCCAGCCCAGGGATGTTGCGCAAATTTTGCTGTCGGTGCTGTTTCTGGCCCTCATGATTATTGCGTGTCTGTGGATTGTTCAACCCTTTATTCTCGGCTTTGCGTGGGCTGCGACCGTTGTCGTCGCCACGTGGCCTTTGCTGCTGCGCTTGCAGAAGCTGCTGTTTGGCCGCCGCGGGTTAGCCGTGCTGGTCATGACGCTTTTGTTGTTCCTGCTGTTTATTATTCCTGTTGCCCTGCTGGTGAATAGCCTGGTGGATTCCAGTGGCCCGGTTATTCGTGCCATAACCAGCGGTGACCTGACGCTGCCGGATCTGGCCTGGCTGAACAGCATTCCGGTGGTGGGCTCAAAACTTTACAGCGGCTGGCATAGCCTGCTGGAGATGGGCGGCAGCGCGCTGATGGCAAAAGTCCGCCCGTACATTGGCACCACCACCACCTGGTTTGTGGGTCAGGCGGCGCATATCGGCCGCTTTATGATGCACTGTACCCTGATGCTGCTCTTCAGCGCCCTGCTTTACTGGCGCGGTGAGCAGGTGGCTTTAGGCGTTCGTCACTTTGCCACCCGCCTGGCGGGCAAACGCGGTGACGCGGCGGTACTGCTGGCTGCGCAGGCCGTGCGCGCAGTGGCGCTGGGCGTGGTGGTCACCGCGCTGGTGCAGGCGGTGCTGGGCGGTATCGGTCTGGCGATCTCCGGCGTACCGTACGCCACCATATTCACCGTTGTCATGCTGATGACCTGTCTTGCGCAACTCGGGCCTTTGCTGGTGCTGGTACCCTGCATTATCTGGCTCTACTGGACGGGTGATACCACGTGGGGAACCGTGTTGCTGGTCTGGAGCTGCGTGGTCGGCACTATGGATAACGTCATTCGTCCGATCCTCATCCGGATGGGTGCAGACCTGCCGCTGATCCTGATCCTCTCCGGGGTGATTGGCGGTCTGATTGCCTTTGGCATGATTGGCCTGTTTATTGGCCCGGTGCTGCTCGCCGTCACCTGGCGTCTGTTCTCCGCCTGGGTGCATGAAATTCCGCCTCCGGGAACTGACCCGGACGTGATTTTGAGCGAACTGGAAGAGCTGGAAGAGAAGAACACGCATTAAGTTTTTTTGCCGGGTGGCGCTAACGCTTACCCGGCCTACATTCCCCCTCAGAATACTTTAACGCTGCTAAAGTATTTATTCATTACCCACTGGTCAGACCCGCCCTTTTAGCAGTAAGTCTGCTATTAACCTCAAGAAATCTTTACGTCTCTTAAACTATTGAGACGAATCCGATCGACGCTAAATAACACAATGCCTACTATTAGCACACGGTTATAGATCAACACCTTGATTTATAAGCATGGAAATCCCCTGAGTGAAACAACGAATTGCTGTGTGTAGTCTTTGCCCATCTCCCACGATGGGCTTTTTTTTATCCTGACTACGCGCGCTTAACCTCACAGCTACTGAGCATCCGCCACTCAGCGGACAGCACCCGCGTTTCCCCTGTCACATTGACCGTTACCACATCACGGATATCCGCCGACGATGCGCCCACCTGTAGCTCAAACTCCCCCGGCTCAACGATGCGTTTCCCGTCGCGACGGGTAAAGTTAAACATCTCAACCGGCAGCGTAAAGGTGAGCGTGGCGGTTTCGCCCGGCGAGAGCGTGACGCGCTGGAAGGCCTTCAGCTCCTGAAGCGGCCGCACCTGGGTGGCGACCTTATCCCTGACGTAAACCTGCACCACCTCACTGCCGCTGCGCTCTCCGGTATTGGTGATATCCACACTCAGCGTCACCTCGCCGTCGACCGGCACGCGACTTTCAGCTACGCGGGCAGCCCCCCAGCAAAACGTCGTCCATCCAAGACCAAAACCAAACGGGTAGCGGGCACCGAAATGGAACGCAAACGGCGTGCCGCCGCTTTTCAGCTTGTGGTTGTAGTAATACGGCATTGCCCCAGCGCTTTTCGGCACGCTGACCACCAGCCGACCCTGCGGCTCCGCACGCCCCGTTAGCACGTCCGCAATCGCCCAGCCCCCTTCCTGCCCTGGCGCCCAGGCCATCATCAGCGCCGCGACCTTATCCTCCAGCCCCTGAAGGTTGTACGGGCGCCCCCCGGTCATGACAACGATCACCGGCTTGCCCGTCGCCACCAGCGCCTCGAGCAACTGCTGCTGCACGCCCGGCAGGTTTAATGAGTCGGTATCGGAGCCTTCACCGACCGTGCCGCTCTGGAACAGCCCGGCGAGATCGCCCACGCAGGCCACCACCACGTCACTCTCTTGCGCTGCGTTTACCGCCTCGGGGATCAGGACGGTACTTTGCGATACCGGCGACTGCTGCATCGGTTTGCCGCCGCTGTCGCCCGGGAAGACCGGCGCGCCCGCCATCCGTTTTTCGATGATGTGGCACCCTTTGGCATAGCGCACGTTCGATGCGCCAAGGTACCGCTCCAGGGCCGCGCGCGGGGTCGTGACCTGCGAGGTCTCTTCCACCATATCGCTGATGATCAAATGCACCGGGAAGCTGTAGCCGCTCAGTAACGCCAGCGGATCGTCTGCCGTCGGCCCCACCACCGCCACGCGGGGTTTGCCGCCAAGCGGTAAAATGCCGTTGTTTTCCAGCAGCGTGATAGATTTCGTCGCCACCTCCCGCGCGACCTGGCGGGTCATATCGTTTTGCAGATCGATACCGTTTTCATCCGCGTACGGTTTTTCAAACAGGCCAAGGCGGAATTTTTCGGTCAGCACGCGCGCCACGATCTCATCGACTTTCGCTATAGAGATCAGCCCGCGCTCTACCGCTTCCGCCAGATGCCGCGCGCAGTCGTCTTTCGGCAGCTCAACGTCCAGCCCGGCGTTAAACGCCAGCGCAGCAGATTCGGCCGCATCGTGGGAAATCCCATGATGCTGGTGCAGCAGGCTGACGCCGCCGTAATCCGCCACAATAATCCCGTCGAATCCCCACTGTTCGCGCAGGACGGTGGTCAGCAGGAAGCTGTCGCTGTGCCCCGGTTGGTTGTCGATATCGTGATAGGCCGGCATCACCGAACCGGCGTTTGCCAGCTTCACCGCCATTTCAAACGGCAGCAGGAAGGTGTCGTTCAGCTCGCTGAACCCCAGGTGGACAGGCGCATGGTTGCGCGCCCCTTCGCTGAACGAGTGACCCACGTAATGTTTCAGGGTCGCCAGCAGGTCGCGTTTATCGCCCTGTAAGCCCTTTACGTAGGCGGTCGCCATCACGCCCACCAGCCAGGGATCTTCCCCGAAGGTCTCTTCGGTTCGCCCCCAGCGCACGTCGCGGGACACGTCCAGCACCGGCGCCAGTCCCTGCTGGCAGCCGACGGAGCGCGCCTCTTTGCCAATCTGCTCTGCCGCTCGCTGCACAAGTTCCGGGTCCCAGGTCGATCCGTAATTCAATGACGACGGGAACAGGGTGGCGTCTTTGCACAGCAGCCCCACCAGACACTCTTCATGAAACAGCGCCGGGATGCCAAGACGCATCTCTTCCATCATCATGCGCTGCAGGCGGTTGGCGGCGCGCACGCCGGTTTTCGCATCAACGATGTGGGTACCCAGCGGACGCGTGATCTGCCCGACGCCCAGCTTCAGCCGTTCGCTGAGCGCAGCCTGCTCGCTCACGCCGGCAAATTCATCACTCAGATCGCTTCGCTCACGGTGGTTGCCGTTTTCATCGAGGATCAGCCAGTACGCATGCATCTGGGCGAACTTCTCTTCCGGGGTCATACGCGCCAGTAAATCGGCGACGCGTTCTTGCACGGGACGTCCCGCGTCCTTATAGATAGCCGTCATGTTTTACTCCTGTAGTGCGGAAGGGGTTGCCGGGCTGAGCTGCCCCGCTTCGGGTCTGACTTCACGCTTGCTGGCCAACTCCCGGGCGATGGAATCCACCAGCCGGCTGTTGAGCTTGTAGATGGCAAGAAGCGCGACCATGCAGAGGAACAACGCGCACGGGATAAGGGTGAACAGCGCGTTGATGGTCGAGAGAACATGCGGCGCCTGGGTAGCCTGTCCTGGGGCGTAATCCACCATGCCGAGCACCCAGCCGACCACCGCCCCACCTAGCGCCAGGCCAAACTTGATGGCAAACAGCGCGGTGGAGAAGACCAGCCCGTCCAGGCGGCGACCGCTGCGATGTTCTTCGTAGTCGACCACATCGGAGAACATGGTCCACTGCAGCGGCGTAGTGAGGTTTTGAATAAAGCTAAAGACGATGTTAAGGCCAAAAATCAGCCACACCTGCGAAGGAGGCAGGAAGAAAATCAGCGCGCCGAAGATGACGAAGGAAATTATCGTCCACTGATAGGCGCGTACGCGGTCAAATTTCCCCAGCAGCCGTTCAGATAATAATGCGCCGCTTAAGGAAGCCACCATCCCTGAAACAATAAAGGCAAAAACCAGATCCGGACGCAACAACACATAGTTCACGTAATACATAGTGGCGGAACCGCGCGTCACCACCGCCGTTAACAGCAAAATATTAAACAGGAACACAATGCGCCACTGGCTGTTCCCGGCCAGCA
This sequence comes from Enterobacter asburiae, assembly GCF_008080435.1. Lineage (GTDB taxonomy): Bacteria > Pseudomonadota > Gammaproteobacteria > Enterobacterales > Enterobacteriaceae > Enterobacter > Enterobacter asburiae_C. The sequence goes on from NZ_VRKN01000004.1 coordinate 268,824, forward strand.
GCTTTAAATCGGTGAGCATGGAGCCGGAGGTATCATTGCGCGGGGAATAACGCTCGCGGGTCATCAGGAAGCAGCAGAAGAATAAAATAATGCCCAGCAGCCCCATCAGACTCATGGCATAGAAATAGCCTTTCTGTACGTTTCCTTGCCCCAGCTGCGCCACCAGCGGCAGAGCAATTACCGTCACAATCAACCCGCCGATAAACGACAACCCAAACCGCCAGGACTGCAGAGAGTGACGCTCGCGCGGGTCTAACGTCAGCGCACCAGGCATAGCGCAGTAAGGCACGTTAATCGCCGAGTAGATCAGGCTTAAGATGGCGTAAGTCACGCAGGCATAGACAATTTTACCTGTAGGCCCGACATCCGGCACATAGAACGTAATCAGACAACTGACGCCAAACGGAATCGCAAACCACAGCAGCCAGGGACGGAAACGTCCGTGACGCGTCCGGGTGCGGTCGACCAGCGCGCCAATGCACGGGTCAACAAGCGCATCGACCACGCGCACCACTAAAAACATGGTGCCCATAACCGCGGCGGGCAACCCAAAAACGTCGGTGTAAAAATAAGCGAGAAATAACGTTGCCGTTTGCCAGACCAGCGCGCTGGCCATATCGCCTAAGCCATAGCCTATTTTATCTTTGGTACGCAATACAGAGGAGAGTGTCATTGTTATTTGCCTTTTTATCAGGTTAAAACGTATTTCAACCAGTTGCGCATCATCTGAAGGGAAATGCGCAGTAAGGCTCAAGTATTAGCAACGGTTTGCGCGCTAACAATTGTCTAAATTGACAGACAAATTATGATATTTGGTTTTTTGTTTTATTTGTGATGAGGAGCAAATTCGGGGGAAATAAAAAAGGCGAGGAGATATCTCCTCGCCTTTTTAAGCTTGTCAGCGGTTACTTATTCAGTTCCGCCAGGCTCAGCCAGGTTTGCACCACGGTGTCCGGGTTCAGGGACAAACTATCAATCCCCTCTTCCATCAGCCATGCGGCAAAGTCTTCATGGTCGGATGGACCCTGACCACAAATCCCGACATATTTACCCTGCTTCTTCGCCGCGCGGATGGACATGGAGAGCAGCGCTTTCACCGCCTCGTTACGCTCGTCGAACAGCTCAGAGACCACGCCGGAGTCGCGGTCCAGACCCAGCGTCAGCTGCGTCATGTCGTTCGAGCCGATAGAGAAGCCGTCGAAATGCTCCAGGAACTGCTCGGCCAGCAGGGCGTTGGACGGGATTTCGCACATCATGATGATCTTCAGCCCGTTCTCGCCGCGCTTCAGACCCTGACGCGCCAGCTCGTCCACAACGGCTTTCGCCTGATCCACAGTACGCACGAACGGGATCATGATTTCGACGTTGGTCAGCCCCATGTCGTTGCGCACGCGTTTCACCGCCTCACACTCCAGCGCGAAGCAGTCGCGGAAGCTGTCGGACACGTAGCGTCCAGCCCCGCGGAAGCCCAGCATCGGGTTCTCTTCTTCCGGCTCGTAGCGCTCGCCGCCTACCAGGTTGGCGTATTCGTTAGACTTAAAGTCAGACAGACGCACGATCACGCGTTTCGGATAGAAGGCGGCGCCCAGTGTGGCGATCCCTTCGGTCAGACGGCCGACGTAGAACTCTTTCGGCGAGTCGTAGCCTTTCATCATCTCGCGGATTTCGTTCTGCAGCTTCGGATCCTGATCGTCAAACTCCAGCAGCGCACGCGGGTGAACGCCGATCATACGGTTGATGATAAATTCCAGACGCGCCAGGCCAACGCCTTCGTTCGGCAGACAGGCGAAGTCAAACGCGCGGTCCGGGTTGCCGACGTTCATCATGATCTTCAGCGGCAGGTCCGGCATGGTATCTACGCTGGAGCTCTTCACGCTGAAGTCGAGGATATCGGCATACACGTAGCCGGTATCGCCTTCGGCACAGGAGACGGTCACGTTCTGCCCGTCCTTCATGCGCTCGGTGGCATCACCGCAGCCGACAACCGCAGGAATACCCAGTTCGCGGGCAATGATCGCCGCGTGACAGGTACGACCGCCACGGTTGGTGACGATAGCCGCCGCTTTCTTCATGATCGGTTCCCAGTCCGGGTCGGTCATGTCGGTTACCAGCACGTCACCGGGTTCAATGCGGTTCATCTCGCTGATGTCGTGGATCACTTTGACCGGACCGGCACCGATGCGGTGGCCGATGGCACGGCCTTCCGCCACGATTTTGCCCTGCGCGTGCAGCGTATAACGCTCCATCACCTGACCGCGTGAGCGAACGGTTTCCGGACGCGCCTGCACGATAAACAGCTTGCCGGTGTTACCGTCTTTCGCCCATTCGATGTCCATCGGACGGCCGTAGTGTTTTTCAATCTGCACCGCCTGCTTCGCCAGTTCCTGCACTTCGGCGTCGGTCAGGGAGAAGCGGTCGCGCTGCTCCTGCGGTACATCTTCAATTTTAACCTGCTTGCCATGCTCCTGGGTCGGGGCATAAATCATGCGGATTTTTTTCGAGCCCATGGTGCGGCGCACCACCGCCGGACGGCCAGCGGCCAGCGTAGGCTTGTGGACGTAGAATTCGTCAGGGTTTACCGCCCCCTGGACTACCATCTCACCCAGACCCCACGCGGAGGTGATAAACACCACCTGGTCGAAGCCGGATTCGGTATCAATGGAGAACATCACGCCGGATGAACCCACGTCCGAGCGCACCATGCGCTGCACGCCAGCGGAGAGCGCCACGCCGCGATGGTCATAGCCCTGGTGCACGCGATAGGAGATGGCACGGTCGTTAAACAGGGAAGCAAACACATGCTTCACCGCCACCAGCACCGCATCGTAACCCTGGACGTTCAGGAAGGTTTCCTGCTGCCCGGCAAACGAGGCGTCCGGCATATCTTCTGCGGTCGCAGAGGAACGCACGGCAAAGGAGGCCTGCGCATCGTCAGCAGAGATCTGGTTGTACGCGTCGTGAATGGCTTTTTCCAGTTCCGGCTGGAAAGGTGTGTCGATGATCCACTGGCGGATCTGCGCCCCGGCTTTGGCAAGCTCGGTAACGTCATCAATATCCGTTTTATCCAGCAGGTCGTAAATGCGCTGGTTAACACCGCTCTGGTCTAAAAACAGGTTAAAGGCATCGGCGGTGGTGGCAAACCCGTTCGGTACGGAAACACCCATACCTGACAGATTTGTAATCATTTCACCCAGGGAGGCATTTTTGCCCCCAACTCTGTCTACATCATTCATGCCGAGTTGGTTATACCAAAGCACCAGCGGTGACGAGCCATTGTTGGACATCGAAACAATCCTTTTGTGATATTTGATCGGAGTAAGTAACACCTGACTACGTATTTATACTGGCATATTTATTAGCGCTAAAAAAACGGTGAATCGTGTAAGCAATTTAAAATTTCAACTTTTCGGATACTTTCCCACCAGGCATTAACCCGATGATTCCTATATATTCAGCCAGAAACCCCAAAAATAAAGTCGCTATTTGAAAAATGAAATCCACTTTTCAGGAAAATCAAAAACACCGTTTCATTTATAATTAAGATAAGTTCTTTGCTGTGTAATTTACTTTTTTAATTTATGCTTTCAGGCAATTAGGTCTGATATTCAGGGTGAATAAAATGGATAGTGCTGTCGATCGCCACGTTTTTTATATTTCTGATGGTACGGCGATCACCGCCGAGGTCCTGGGCCACGCGGTGATGTCGCAGTTTCCCGTTTCGATTAACAGCATCACGCTGCCGTTTGTCGAAAACGAGAGCCGCGCCAAAGCGGTGAAGGACCAGATTGACGCTATCTACCAGCAGACCGGCGTCCGCCCGCTGGTGTTCTACTCCATTGTTATCCCGGAAATTCGCAGCATCATTCTGCAAAGTGAAGGGTTTTGTCAGGATATCGTGCAGGCGCTGGTGGCACCGTTGCAGAGCGAGCTTAAGCTCGACCCGACTCCTATCGCTCACCGTACCCATGGGCTGAACCCCGGCAACCTGATTAAGTATGACGCGCGTATCGCCGCCATCGATTACACCCTGGCCCACGATGACGGCATTTCAATGCGCAACCTCGACCAGGCGCAGGTCATTTTGCTTGGCGTGTCGCGCTGCGGCAAAACCCCGACCAGCCTCTATCTGGCGATGCAGTTTGGCATTCGCGCGGCAAACTACCCGTTTATTGCCGACGATATGGATAACCTGGTCCTGCCCGCTGCGCTCAAACCGCTACAGCACAAGCTGTTTGGCCTGACCATCAACCCGGAACGCCTTGCGGCCATCCGCGAAGAGCGCCGTGAGAACAGCCGCTACGCCTCCATGCGCCAGTGTCGGATGGAAGTCTCCGAAGTGGAAGCGCTGTATCGCAAAAACCAGATCCCGTGGCTGAACAGCACCAACTATTCGGTTGAAGAAATTGCCACCAAAATTCTCGACATCATGGGGCTTAATCGCCGCATGTACTAATATGCTAGTACATTAGCTCAGATTCAGGTATCATCATCTGCAACCACGGGGCGGTGTCGCCCCGAACTTGAAATCAGCAGGGATTGGTTTAAGGTGATGCCCATCACTTCCCGGTAGTCTGCCGATGAAGCAAAAATTTTCTGAGACATTCCATGAATAAAACCGATGAACTCCGCACTGCGCGCATTGACAGCCTGGTCACGCCGGCTGAACTGGCACAGCGGCATCCTGTTTCCGCCTCCGTCGCGGAACATGTGACGGCCTCCCGCCGCCGCATTGAAAAAATCCTGAATGGTGAAGACAAACGTCTTCTGGTGGTGATTGGGCCTTGCTCCATCCACGATCTGGATGCAGCGATGGATTATGCAAAACGGCTTCAGGGACTGCGGGATAAGTACCAGCATCGCCTTGAGATCGTCATGCGCACCTACTTTGAAAAACCACGGACCGTGGTGGGCTGGAAAGGACTGATTTCCGATCCTGACCTCAACGGCAGCTATCGCGTTAACCACGGTATCGAGCTGGCGCGGAAGCTGCTTTTACAGGTCAACGAGCTGGGCGTTCCGACGGCGACCGAGTTTCTCGATATGGTGACCGGGCAGTTTATCGCCGATCTGATCAGCTGGGGCGCGATTGGCGCACGCACTACCGAAAGCCAGATCCACCGAGAGATGGCCTCCGCCCTCTCCTGTCCGGTCGGCTTTAAAAACGGGACCGATGGCAACACCCGTATCGCGGTTGACGCCATCCGCGCAGCCCGTGCCAGCCACATGTTCCTGTCGCCGGACAAAAGCGGTCATATGACCATCTACCAGACCAGCGGTAACCCTTACGGCCATATCATTATGCGCGGCGGGAAGAAACCCAATTACCATGCAGAAGATATTGCGGCGGCCTGTGAAACGCTGGCCGAGTTCGACCTGCCGGAACATCTGGTGGTGGATTTCAGCCACGGCAACTGCCAGAAGCAGCATCGCCGCCAGCTGGACGTCTGCGATGCGATCTGCCAGCAGATCCGCAGCGGTTCAACCGCCGTTGCAGGGATTATGGCCGAGAGTTTCATCAAGGAAGGCACGCAGAAAATTGTTGCCGGACAGCAGATGGTTTACGGTCAGTCGATCACCGACCCGTGCCTGAGCTGGGAAGACAGCGAACTGCTGCTGGAAAAGCTGGCTTCAGCCGTGGACACGCGCTTTTAAAATCCTGCCGGGTGGCGCTGCGCTTACCCGGCCTACGGTTCGTGCCCTTCTCCCTCTCCCTGTGGGAGAGGGTCGGGGTGAGGGCATCAGACCGCACCTCTCCCCCAAATTTGATCCCCTCACCCTTTTTTCACAAAAACGCTTGCCGTGAATTTGCAGTTTATTGATAATGATTATCATTGTCACATTAATTGCTATTTATAAACATTATGTCACGTACGGATAACAGCGCGGCAACGCCAGCAAAAACACACACAGCGCCAGCCCCCGCCGAGCGTCGGATTGACAGCAAAGCCCTGCTCGGCGATGAGGGGCGGGTCATTATCGAGCATGACGGCCAGCGCTATCTTCTGCGTCAGACCCATGCCGGAAAACTGATCCTCACAAAATAAACAACACCTAAAAATACGCCAGCCACCCAGGTGACCCCCAGGCAGCCAGCGCTTTTCACTTCTTATGGAGAGTTGCTATGCCACACCTGCCTTCCGCATCTTTACGTCCGTCACTTCTGGCGCTGGCGATTGTCAGTGCCCTGCCGGGCATCGCGTTCGCCGCCACAGACGACATTACCGTCACCGCCACGGGCAACGCCCGCAGCACCTTTGAAGCGCCCATGATGGTAAGCGTAATTGACGCCAGCGCGCCGGAGAAACAAACCGCAAGCTCAGCGGCCGACCTGCTGCGTAACGTCCCCGGTCTGACGCTGGACGGCACCGGGCGCACCAACGGGCAGGACGTCAACCTGCGCGGCTATGACCGTCGCGGCGTGCTGGTGCTGGTTGACGGCGTGCGCCAGGGAACCGATACCGGCCACCTGAACAGCACCTTCCTCGACCCGGCGCTAATTAAACGTATCGAGGTGGTTCGCGGCCCGTCGGCCCTGCTGTACGGCAGCGGCGCGCTGGGCGGCGTGATTTCCTATGACACCGCCGATGCGAAAGATCTGCTCGAACCGGGTAAAAACAGCGGCTACCGCGTGTTTGGTACGGGTGCGACGGGCGATCATAGCCTCGGGATGGGGGCCAGCGCCTACGGCCGCACCGATACGCTGGACGGTCTGGTCTCCTGGTCCAGCCGGGATCGCGGTGATATCCGCCAGAGCGACGGTGCAACCGCGCCTAACGACGAATCCATCAATAATATGCTGGCGAAAGGCAGCTGGAAAATCGACCCGGCCCAGACCCTGAGCGGCTCCCTGCGCTACTACAACAACGCCGCTCAGGAACCGAAAAACCCGCAAACCGCCGGGGCGGACAGCAGTAACCCGATGACCGACCGCTCCACCATTCAGCGTGACGCGCAGCTGGGCTACCACATTGCTCCGGAAGGGTACGACTGGCTGAACGCCGACGCGAAGGTCTACTGGTCCGAAGCGCGCATTAATGCCCAGAACATCGACAGCAGCGGCGAGTTTCGCAAGCAGACCACCAAAGGCGGCAAGGTGGAAAACCGCACCCGCCTGTTCAGCGACACCTTTGCAGCACACCTTCTGACCTACGGCGGGGAATACTATCGTCAGGAGCAGCATCCGGGCGGGGCAACCACCGGCTTCCCGGACGCGAAAATCGACTTCAGCTCCGGCTGGCTGCAGGATGAGATCACCCTGCGCGATCTGCCTGTTACCCTGCTGGGCGGTACACGCTATGACAACTACCGCGGCAGCAGCGACGGCTACAACGATGTGGATGCCGATAAGTGGTCATCCCGCGCCGGGTTAACCGTTAGCCCCACCGACTGGCTGATGCTGTTTGGCTCTTACGCGCAGGCCTTCCGCGCACCCACCATGGGTGAGATGTATAACGACGCCAAACACTTCTCCATTGGCCGCTTCTATACCAACTACTGGGTGCCAAACCCGAACCTGCGCCCGGAAACCAACGAAACGCAGGAGTTTGGTTTTGGCCTGCGCTTTGACGATCTGATGCTTGCCAACGATGCGCTGGAGTTCAAAGCCAGCTATTTCGACACCAAAGCTAAAGACTATATCTCCACCACCGTCAATTTTGCCGCGGCGACCACCATGTCCTATAACGTCCCGAACGCCAAAATCTGGGGTTGGGACATGATGGCAAAATACTCTGCTGACCTCTTCAACCTCGACCTGGCCTATAACCGCACGCGCGGAAAAGACACCGATACGGGTGAGTATATCTCCAGCATTAACCCGGATACCGTCACCAGTAAGCTGGACATTCCGGTGGCGCAAAGCGGTTTTTCTGTCGGCTGGATCGGCACCTTTGTCGATCGCTCAACGCATATCAGCAGCAGCTACAGCAAACAGCCGGGCTATGCGGTCAACGATTTCTACGTGAGCTACAAAGGCCAGGAGCGGCTCAAAGGCGTGACCACGACGCTGGTGCTGGGCAACGCCTTCGACAAAGCGTACTGGTCACCTCAGGGCATTCCGCAGGACGGTCGTAACGGCAAGATTTTCGTAAGCTATCAGTGGTAATTCCCTTCGGGGCAACTATTCAGAAGGATAAGAAAATGAATCACTACACACGCTGGCTTGAGCTAAAAGAAGCCAATCCGGGTAAGTACGCGCGCGACATCGCGGGGTTAATGAACATCAGTGAAGCAGAGCTAACCTTTGCCCGCGTGGGTCACGACGCCTGGCGATTGCGCGGTGAAATCCGCGAGATCCTGGGCGCGCTGGAGGCGGTGGGCGAAACCAAATGTATCTGTCGCAACGAATACGCCGTGCACGAACAGGTAGGGAACTTCACCAACCAGCACCTGAACGGCCACGCCGGGCTGGTGCTGAACCCGCGCGCGCTGGATCTACGCCTGTTCCTCAACCAGTGGGCGAGCGCGTTTCACATCAGTGAAGCCACCGCCCGCGGCGAGCGGCAGAGCATTCAGTTCTTCGACCACCAGGGCGATGCCCTGCTGAAGGTCTACACCACGGATAACACCGACGTTTCCGCCTGGGGCGACGTGCTGACCCGCTTTATCTTTGCCGATAATCCGCCGCTGGCGTTGAAGATGGCCGATACCCCGGCTCACGGCGCACATGCGGAAGCCACTCTTGTGGATAAAGAATGGCGCGCCATGACCGATGTTCATCAGTTCTTCAGCCTGCTCAAGCGCCACAGCCTCAGCCGCCAGCAGGCATTTCGCCTGGTGGGTGACGATCTGGCCTGCCGGGTAGAGAACACCGCGCTGGCGCAGCTTCTGGAGACGGCGCGCCGGGACGGCAACGAAATCATGGTCTTTGTGGGCAACCGCGGCTGCGTGCAGATCTTCACCGGCGTGGTGGAAAAGCTGGTGCCGATGAAAGGCTGGCTGAACATCTTTAACCCAACCTTTACCCTGCATCTGCTTGAAGGGGCCATTGCGGAAACGTGGGTCACGCGCAAGCCGACGGCTGACGGGCATGTCACCAGCCTGGAGCTGTTTGCCGCCGATGGAACGCAAATCGCCCAGCTGTACGGCCAGCGTACGGAAGGCGAACCGGAGCAGAGCCAGTGGCGCAGCCAGATTGACGCCTTAACGGCGAAAGGGCTGGCCGCATGAAACGGTGGCTTGCCCTGCTCAGCGCCCTGCCCCTGCTGGCGCTTGCTGCGCCGCAGGAGAAAATCGTTACCCTCGGCGGCGACGTCACCGAGATTGTCTACGCCCTCGGCGCGGAATCTTCGCTGGTGGCCCGCGACAGCACCAGCCAGTGGCCGCAGGCGGCGAATTCGCTGCCTGACGTGGGCTATCTGCGCCAGCTCAATGCAGAAGGGATCTTATCCATGCGCCCCACGCTGGTACTGGCCAGCGCCCAGGCGCAGCCGTCTCTGGCGCTAAAGCAGGTTGAGCAAAGCCACGTCAGGGTGATCGCTGTTCCTGCCAGTCACGACCTGAGCGTCATTGACGAAAAGGTGCGGATCGTCGCTGAAGCGACGCACCGCGAGGCCGAGGGGGAGGTCCTGCGCAACACGCTGCGTCAGGCGATGTCGGCGCTGCCCGCGTCACCACTCAATAAGCGGGTACTGTTTATTCTCAACCACGGCGGGATGACCGCAATGGCTGCCGGACAACAGACCGGCGCGGATGCAGCCATTCGTGCGGCGGGGCTGCAGAATGCGATGCAGGGGTTTACCCGCTATCAGCCGCTGTCGCAGGAGGGCGTGATTGCCAGCCAGCCCGACCTGGTGGTGATTTCTCAGGACGGTCTCAACGCCCTGGGCGGTGAAGCGAATCTGTGGAAGCTGCCCGGTCTGGCGCAAACCCCGGCGGGACGGAATAAGCAGGTGCTGGCGATTGACGATATGGCCCTGCTGGGCTTTAGCGTGCGTACGCCGCAGGCCATCCAGCAGCTGCGTGCCAAAGCGGAGCAACTGCCCTGATGTCCCGGCGAGCCGCATTGTCATTGTGGATGCTGGCCGCGCTGCTGGTTGTCATGACGCTGACAGCCAGCGGTATTGGCGCGCTGCGTCTGCCGGTCAGCCTGCTGTGGAACGGCACCGACGAGGCGCTGCGTCAGATCTGGCTGACGATCCGCCTGCCTCGCGTGCTGCTGGCGCTGACGATCGGCGGTTCACTGGCGCTGGCGGGCTGCGTGATGCAGGGGCTGTTTCGAAATCCGCTGGCGGACCCGGGGCTGCTCGGTATCAGCAGCGGCGCGGCTCTTGCCGTTGCGCTGTGGGTGGTGCTTCCGCTCTCGCTGCCTGCACTGGTGATGCTGTATGCCCCGATGCTGGCGGCGTTTCTCGGCGCGCTGGCCGCCACCCTGGTGATTTTCCTGCTCAGCCGGCAGCGTGACGTTTCCCTGTCGCGCCTGCTGCTGGTGGGAATTGCCATCAACGCCCTGTGCGGCGCGGCCGTCGGCGTGCTGTCATGGCTCAGCAATGATGCCCAGCTTCGTCAGCTTTCGCTCTGGGGAATGGGCAGCCTCGGCCAGGCGCAGTGGTCAACGCTGCTGGCCGTCACCTCGCTGATGGTCCCCACCGCGCTGGTTATCTGGCGTCTGGCAGGCGCCCTCAACTTGTTGCAGTTGGGCGACGAAGAGGCACATTACCTCGGCGTGGAGGTTGCCGCCGTGCAGCGGATCCTGCTGCTGTGCAGTGCCCTGCTGGTGGCTGCCGCCGTTGCGGTCAGCGGCGTGATCGGCTTTGTCGGCCTGGTAGTACCGCACCTGGTGCGCATGTGGCTGGGAGCCGACCACCGGGCCGTGCTCCCTGGCTCGGTGCTGGTCGGTGCGTTGCTCCTGCTGGTTGCCGATACGCTGGCGCGCAGCCTGGTCGCCCCGGCGGAAATGCCGGTCGGCTTATTGACCAGCCTTCTCGGCGCGCCGTGGTTTCTGTGGCTGATCTTTCGTCGCGGAGGTGCGCATGGCTGAACGCTATTGTGCAGAAAACATTGTTTTTCGCGCCGGGCATCGCACGCTGATTAACGACGTGTCGCTGACCTTATCTCAGGGCGAGCTGGTGGCGTTGATTGGCCCTAACGGTGCCGGGAAATCAACGCTGTTGCGGCTGCTTACCGGCTATCTTAAACCCACGGGCGGACGGTGCAGCCTGGCGGGCACACCGCTTGCGGCCTGGCAGCCGGACAGACTCTCCCGCTACCGGGCGGTGATGCGCCAGAACACGCAGCTCGGATTTGACTGGCCGGTTGAGGCGGTAGTCGGTATGGGGCGCGCGCCCTGGACCCGCACGCCTGAAGCGTCAGTTATTGAGGAGGTCATGGCCGTCACCGGCTGTTTACCGCTGGCGGGCAGGCAGTTTGCCGCACTCTCCGGCGGCGAGCAGCAGCGCATCCAGCTCGCCCGCGCGCTGGCTCAGCTCTGGTGCGACGGTGCGCCGCGCGGCTGGCTGTTCCTCGATGAACCTACCTCCGCGCTGGATCTCTATCACCAGCAGCATCTGCTGCGCCTGCTGAAATCCCTGACCCGTCGAGGACATCTGCATGTTTGCGTGGTACTGCACGATCTCAATCTGGCGGCGCTGTGGGCGGACCGCATCCTGCTGCTGCATGGCGGCAGAATCGTGTCCCAGGGAGCACCGGAAACCGTTTTGCAGGCCGATGCGCTGGCGCGCTGGTACGGCGCGCAGGTCATCGTCGGCAGGCATCCGGCTCACGCCGCGCCGCAGGTGTTTCTCGCCCCGTGATCGGGCTGGTAAAAATCTTTCAGTGTTTCCAGCAGGACATGCGCCGCTTTAGAGAGCTGCGTGTGCCCTGGATGGATCACCCCGATGCACTTTTCAATGGGCGGGCTGTCCAGCGGAATACAGACCGCGCCCAGCGACGCCATCTGCGTCTCGCACAGCGCCGGTACGGCACTGCCGCCCAGGCCACTCGCGACCATTCGCCCGACCGTCACCAGTTGATGACTCTCCAGCGCGACGTCCAGCTTTCTGCCGCTTCGCGCCAGCTCTTCTTCCATCATCAGACGCACCGCAGAGGGGCGCTGGAGGGTGATGAAATCCAGCGTCAGCAGCTCTTCCCATGTCAGGCGCTTTTTGCCTGCCAGCGAGGACGCTTTCGGCACAATGGCAACAAACCTGTCGAGGCCCAGCGGGGTAAACAGCAGGTTGTGCGTGGGCGCGGGCTCAAAGGCGATGCCCATCTCAACCCGCCCTTCCCGCACCATCTCGATCACCTGCTCGTTAATGACATCGTGCACGGTGACGTTGACCCCGGCGTGACGATCGCGAAATGCTTTTAGCACTTCGGGCAGGACATTCGCGGCAAACGACGGCATGGCCGCGACCGAGATTTTACCGCGCTGCAGGGTAAAACACTGATGCATCGCCTCTTCGACGTTATCCCAGTCGGCAAGCAGCTGACGCGCCATGGGCAAAAACGTCTCTCCCTCCTGCGTCAGCGCGACCTTGCGCGTGCTCCGCTGCAGCAGCGGTCCGCCGAGCGTGTCCTCCAGCGCTTTAATCGTCAGGCTCAGGGCTGGCTGGGAAAGATTCAGCCGTTCGCTGGCGTGCGCAAAATTCAGAGTGTGAGCTACCGCTAAAAACGCGCGTAACTGTTTGACACTCATTCTCATTTTTCATCCTGTTAACTAATTGAAAAAATTTAGTTAACAGGAAATTAATAAAAAAACCAAATGAGTGAGTCACAAATTCAAAATTAACAAATGAGTCGCCGCCCCTAATGATACCGGCACGGTTAACGGGAGGGATAACTATGGCGGGACTGGATAAGCGCGTCGGCAGCTATGCGCAGGCGCTGGATGGGCTGACGGACGGGATGACCTTGCTGGCGGGCGGCTTCGGCCTGTGCGGTATTCCGGAGAACCTGATAGCCGAGGTCAGACGCCGTCAGGTGAAAGATCTGACGGTGATATCAAACAACTGCGGCGTGGACGGTTTCGGTCTCGGGATACTGCTCGAAACGCGGCAGGTTCGCAAAGTGGTGGCCTCTTACGTCGGCGAGAACGCGCTGTTCGAGCGGCAGGTGCTGAGCGGTGAACTGGAGATTGAACTCACTCCTCAGGGCACGCTGGCGGAAAAGGTGCGCGCGGGCGGCGCGGGCATTCCGGCATTTTACACGGCCACCGGCTATGGCACGCCCGTGGCTACCGGTAAAGACGTACGCCAGTTTGCGGGGAAGCACTACATCCTTGAAGAGGCCATTACCGGTGATTTCGCGCTCATCAAAGGCTGGAAAGCGGACTGGTACGGCAACGTTATCTATCGGCACACCGCGCAAAATTTTAATCCGCTGATGGCAACGGCGGGACGGATAACGGTTGTGGAAGTGGAAGAGATTGTTCCCCCGGGAGAACTGCCTCCGTCGGCCATTCATACCCCGGGAATTTACGTCGACAGGCTGATTGTTGGCCAGTTTGAAAAACGCATTGAACAGCGCACGCTGCGCGCGGAAGGAGTGTGACGATGTTAACCCGTGAACAGATGGCCATGCGCGTCGCGCGCGAGCTGCGCGACGGGTATTACGTCAACCTGGGGATTGGTATCCCCACCCTGGTGGCGAACTACATTCCGGCGGGAATGGACGTGATGCTTCAGTCGGAAAACGGGCTGCTGGGGATGGGGGCTTTTCCTGACGAGCAGAGCCTTGACGCTGACATGATCAACGCCGGTAAACAGACCGTGACCGCAAGGACAGGCGCGGCCATTTTCGACTCGGCCCAGTCGTTTGCCATGATCCGCGGCGGTCATGTCGACCTGACCGTGCTGGGCGCGTTTGAAGTGGACGTCGAGGGCAATATCGCCTCGTGGATGATCCCCGGAAAGATGGTGAAGGGCATGGGCGGCGCGATGGATCTTGTCGCCGGGGCGCAGAACATCATTGTGGTGATGACCCACGCGTCAAAAAGCGGTGAGTCAAAGCTGCTGCCGCGCTGCACGCTGCCGCTCACGGGCGTGGGCTGTATCCGCCGGGTCTTAACCGACCTCGCGTTGCTGGAGATCGAGGATGGCGCATTCATCCTGCGGGAATACGCCCCAGGCGTCAGTATCGATGAAATTGCGGCTAAGACAGCCGGGAAAATGACCGTGGCGGACGACGTTCGCGAGATGCGCTTCAACTGAGGACTCACGATGAAAGAGGTCATGATTGTCGGGGCTACGCGAACCCCCATTGGCAGTTTTCGCGGATCGCTATCGTCCCTTTCAGCGGTTGAGCTGGGAGCCGTAGCGGTGCGGCACCTGCTGGAGAACAGCGGTCCTGGTGCAGTACAGGTAGATGAACTGATTTTCGGACAGGTGCTGACGGCGGGATGCGGACAAAACCCTGCGCGCCAGACGGCCATCGCCGCCGGATTGCCCGTCAGCACACCGGCAACCACGGTCAACCTGGTGTGCGGCGCGGGCTTAAAAGCGGTCCAGCTCGCCGCGCAGGCGATCCGCTGCGGCGATGCGGATGTGGTTATCGCTGGCGGTCAGGAGAGCATGAGCAGCGCCCCCTATCTGCTGGACGGCGCACGTTCAGGGCTGCGTTTTGGCCATACGGGCCTGCAGGACAGCATGATTACCGACGGTCTGTGGGACGCGTTCAACGATTACCACATGGGGATCACCGCGGAAAACGTCGCCCGTGAGAATGACATTTCCCGCGAGCAGCAGGACGCCTTCACCGCCCGGTCGCAGCACAAAGCGGCCTTTGCCATCGAAGCGGGTCGGTTTGACGCCGAGATAGCGCCGGTGACGGTGAAACAGGGTAAAAAAGCGCCGCTTATCGTCAGCCGTGACGAACAGCCCCGGCCAGGCACCACCGTTGAGCAGCTGGCACAGCTGCGCCCCGCCTTTTTGCAGGAGGAAGGCACGGTCACGGCCGGAAATGCGTCAACGCTCAACGACGGTGCCGCTGCGGTGCTGCTGATGAGCGGCGAAAAAGCGCGGGAGAGCGGTTTGCCGATCCTCGGTCGCATCGTGAGTTACGCCGTGACGGGCGTCGATCCGTCGGTGATGGGTATTGGTCCGGTCAGCGCCTGTCAGACGGCGCTGGCGCGGGCGGGCTGGACGCTGGATGACGTGGATCTCATTGAAGCCAATGAAGCCTTTGCCGCCCAGGCGCTGGCGGTGGGCAAGCAGCTCGGCTGGGATGAGCGCAGGGTGAACGTTAACGGCGGCGCTATCGCCCTGGGTCATCCGATTGGCGCCTCCGGCTGCCGCATCCTCGTGACGCTGCTGTACGAAATGCAGCGCCGTGACGTTAAAAAAGGGCTCGTCACCCTGTGTGTAGGCGGCGGGCAAGGCATTGCTCTGACCGTCGAGCGTTAAGCATCTCGTTGGTACCCGAATAATAATTAAAGTGAGGAGTCGTAATGAGTGTGTTAATTGCCCTGGCGGCGCTGGCACTGCTGATGCTGGCGGCCTATCGCGGATATAGCGTTATTTTGTTTGCGCCGATTGCGGCGCTCGGCGCCGTGCTGTTGACCGATCCGGGTGCCGTCGGCCCGACGTTTACCGGCCTGTTTATGGAAAAGATGGTGGGCTTCGTCAAGCTCTACTTCCCGGTGTTCCTGCTGGGGGCCGTTTTTGGCAAGCTGATTGAGCTTTCCGGTTTCTCACGCTCCATCGTCGCCGCCGCGATTCAGATCCTCGGTCGTCGCCACGCCATACCCGTGATTGTCCTGGTGTGTGCGTTGTTAACCTATGGCGGCGTTTCGCTGTTCGTGGTGGCGTTTGCGGTTTACCCTTTCGCAGCGGAATTGTTCCGCCAGAGCGGCATCCCTAAACGGCTGATCCCGGCCACCGTGGCGCTGGGGGCATTCTCGTTTACCATGGACGCCCTGCCCGGCACGCCGCAGATCCAGAATATCATCCCCACCAGCTTCTTTGGCACGAACGCCTGGGCCGCGCCGTGGCTGGGGCTTATTGGCTCTCTGTTTATTATCGTCTTTGGCCTGCTCTGGCTGGAACGCCAGCGTCGTAAGGCATTCAATAACAATGAAGGTTACGGCACGGATCTGAAAAATGAACCCGAGACGCCGGATAACATTAACCTTCCGCATCCGCTGATTGCCCTCTCCCCGCTGCTGGTGGTGGGCATACTTAACCTGCTGTTTACCCGCTGGATCCCCGGCTGGTACGGCACGACCCACGAGCTTACGCTGCCAGGTCTGGCGAAACCGATTGTGACCGAGGTGGGCAAGATCACCGCCATCTGGGCCGTGGAAGCGGCGCTGATCTCCGGTATCGTGCTGGTGCTGATTTTTGGCTTTCGCAATATCCGAGGGCGTCTGGCTGAAGGTAGCCGGACCGCGGTAAGCGGTGCCATTCTGGCGGCGATGAATACCGCCTCGGAATACGGTTTCGGCGCGGTTATCGCCGCCCTGCCCGGGTTCCTGGTGTTATCCAACGCGCTGGCGGCCATCCCGAATCCGCTGCTGAATGAGGCCATCAGCGTGACCGTCCTCGCGGGGATCACCGGCTCGGCGTCCGGCGGGATGAGTATTGCGCTCGCCGCCATGGCCGACACGTTTGTCGCCGCCGCCCACGCCGCCAATATCCCGCTTGAGGTGTTGCACCGCGTGGCTTCAATGGCGAGCGGGGGGATGGATACCCTTCCCCATAACGGCGCGGTGATTACCCTGCTGGCTATCACCGGTCTGAGCCATCGTCAGGCCTACGGCGGCATTTTCGCTATCACGATCATTAAAAGTCTGGCAGTGCTTTTTGTCATTGCCGTGTTCTATCTGACCGGCATTGTGTAAGGAGAGAAAGATGAACCTGAACGGTAAGACCGCCCTGGTGACAGGCTCGACCAGCGGCATTGGCCTGGGGATCGCCCGCGTACTGGCGAAGGCCGGAGCACAGTTGATTCTCAACGGTTTCGGCGACAGCGAATCAGCAAGAGAAGAGATTGCGCAACAGGGCAAAAAGCCGGGCTATCACGATGCGGACCTGCGTGACGTGCTGCAAATAGAAGCCATGATGCGCTACGCCGAATCGCAGTTTGGCGGCGTGGACATTCTTGTCAACAACGCCGGGATTCAGCATGTCGCCCCGGTTGACGCGTTTCCGGTGGAGAAATGGAACGACATTATCGCCATTAATCTCTCCTCGGTATTTCACACCAGCCGGCTGGCGCTGCCCGCCATGCGCGAGAAAAACTGGGGGCGCATCATTAATATCGCCTCCGTTCACGGGCTGGTCGCGTCAAAAGAGAAGTCAGCCTACGTGGCCGCCAAGCATGGCGTAGTGGGCTTTACGAAATCGCTGGCGCTGGAAACCGCCCGCACCGGTGTTACCGCCAATACCATCTGCCCAGGCTGGGTACTGACGCCGCTGGTGCAACAGCAAATTGATAAGCGTATCGCTGAGGGCGTGCCGCCGGAGCAGGCTCGCGATCGGCTTCTGGCAGAGAAACAGCCTTCGGGCGAGTTTGTCACCCCGGAGCAACTGGGTGAACTGGCGCTGTTTTTGTGCAGCGACAGCGCCGTGAACGTTCGCGGCGCCGCGTGGAATATGGATGGCGGATGGGTTGCGCAGTGATTTCCAGGCCGGGTAAGGCGAAACCGCCACCCGGCCAAAAGACTAGCTTGAGCAGCTGACCTCCAGCCGCTTGCCCCAGTCAGGTGGGCGGCTGACGTAGTCATCATCCCGGTCGGCAAACGGCGTGCGCAGCGCCACATGCAAACGGTGTAGCTCGTCATATTCACCCTGCTCTGCCTGCTCAATCGCCCGCTGCGCCAGCCAGTTACGCAATACCATCGCGGGATTCGTCGCGTTCATCTGCGTCTGTCGGGTAGCGTCATCCACCTGCTCCTGCTGCAGCCGCGTGCGGTACTGTGCAAACCAGTCGTCAAACGCCTGCCTGTCAATAAACTCGTCGCGCAGCGGGGAGGCCGCGCTGTGCTGCTCCGTCTGGCTCAGCATCCGGAAGGTACGGGTATAATCGCTGCCCTCACGCGCCATCAGGGCAAACAGGCCGTTGAGGATGTCGTTATCGCCCCTCTCCTGCGTCATCAGCCCCAGCTTGTTGCGCATCAGCGTGCCATATTCTCGCAGCAATATGTCCTGATAGCTGTCGAGCGCATCATTGAGGGCATCAACGTCGATAAACGGCGACAGGGTTTGCGCAAGCCGCTGCAGATTCCACAGGCCAACCGCTGGCTGATTGTCAAAGCTGTAACGTCCCTGATAGTCAGAATGGTTGCAGATATAGCCAGGCTGATAATCGTCCAGAAAACCAAACGGACCGTAATCAAAGGTCAGCCCGAGGATCGACATGTTGTCCGTATTCATGACGCCATGCGCAAAGCCCACCGTTTGCCAGCGGGCAATCAGGGTTGCGGTACGGGCAACCACATCCCTGAACCAGAGAACATATTTGTCCGCCTCGTCCTGCAAATGCGCCCAGTGGTGACGAAGGGCAAAGTCAGCCAGCTGGCGAACCTTGTCCGGCTCGCGGCGATAGTAAAAGTGCTCAAAATGACCGAAGCGCAGATGGCTTTGCGCGATGCGCATCAGCATTGCCCCCTTTTCCACCGTTTCGCGCACTATCGGCGTATCGCTGGTGACAATCGACAGCGCGCGGGTGGTGGGGATACCCAGGGCATGCATCGCTTCGGACGCCAGGCTCTCGCGAAGCGTTGAACGCAGTACCGCCCGCCCGTCGCCCATTCGCGAATAGGGAGTAAGGCCTGCGCCTTTCAGGTGCCAGTCAACCGTCTCCCCGTTGGGAAGCTGTTGTTCACCGAGCAGGATCCCTCTGCCGTCGCCCAGTTGCCCCGCCCAGACGCCAAACTGATGTCCGCTATAGACCTGAGCCAGGGGTTGCATACCGGCGAGAAGCGTTTCACCGCCCCAGACGCCAGCGCCCTCTGAACGCTGAAACAGCTCAGGCGGAATGGCCAGCTCTTCTGCCAGCAAATCGTTATGCCAGATAAGGCGTGAATTTTGTAACGGTGTTGGTTTGAGTGCGGTATAAAAGCCAAGCAACTCGTCATGCCAGTGAGCAGTAAAAGACAGGGTCATAAGTCCTCCTGCTTTTAGTGTAGAGGGTTTACCCGGACTTAAACACGGGCGAAAGCAAGGGTTATCGCTGCTGAACCAACGTAGTGACGTGTTCTGCAGTGACGGCTGGCCAGAGTGCCCCCTGCATTGCGCCGAAATTGAAGGACAAAACGCGTTGCAACAGGCCGTGGTCGTCAATGCCCGAGACGATAACTGACTGGCAGTGCGGCGTGATTTGCCAGAGGATAGCGCGCATAAAAGGCTCAAAAGAGAGCTCCGGAGCACGCTGCTGAATGAATCCTTTATCGAGAATGACCCGCTTAAATAATCCATCATAGACCGCTTTGAGCGATGCGGCGCCTGCGCCAAAGTTTGCCAGGACCAACGGGAAATGGATTGCCATTCTCGCCAGTTGCAGATCGTCCTTTCCGTTATTTAAACCTGGATAATTCTCATTAACAGTAAACTCAAGAAACGGATAACGCTCAAGGATTGAAACAGCGTTTCCATTACTTAATAAAAACTCAACTATTGCAGGTGTAATATTGATCCATGCAATTAACTGATGCTGAATAAAAAACAGTTTACAGGTATCAAGCAATTGCAGTTTTTCGTTAAACAGCACTAACTCTTCAGCCGCTGAAAGCCGAGGGATAACAAGCTCAGCGGGGATCCGCACATCGCTGCCGACGCCAGTAAAGTTAACCAGAATTTCTAAACCTTTAAGCTCACCTGCGCTATTACGGGCAGGCAGAAGCAGCAGTTCAGACTGGTAAGCATTATCTAGCGTAATAATCATTGCACTCGCCCCGCATTAAAGATGAGAGAGGACATCCTGGAGCAATTGCCGACACAATTCCACTGTCTTGATTTTAATAAGATTAATTTCATTAGTTCCGTATTAATTTTCAGATTTATCCCTGAATCTAAAATAATTTTATCCTGGTTGCAGAATAATAGCCAGTTTTAGATAAAACAGACACATGCCGGATTCGCTAATTTTCGGTAAATTTAACTTTAAGCATCTTATTTGAGAAAAAACGGCATGATTTATTACTGACCATGCCGTCATAAGAGAAGTATCCGACAAAGACTATATACGTCGTGCCTGCCAGAAATTTTTACGCCAGTAAACATTATCAAGAGAAGAGCGCATCACGCCGCGGCTGGTCGAGGCATGAATGAACTGATTGTCTGTATCATATATGCCCACATGAAGACCGCTTTCACCCGATCCGGTTTTGAAGAAAACCAGGTCCCCGGGCAGAAGATCGTCTTTATCAATTTCAGTACCAATTTCTGCCTGTTTGCGCGTTTCACGCGGAAGCTGTAAATCAAACTTGTCGCGAAACGTCATCAGAACAAAGCCAGAACAATCCACACCGCCGCGGCTCATGCCGCCGTATCGATAAGGCGTGCCGCGCCAGTTGCTCAGCTGATCGTTAAGGCTGGCAATAACGGTGATCGAATCTGAAAGCCGTGGGTTAGGCGGCGGTGCACGATGGCTACTGCATCCCGCAAGAAAGAGTGCGGCCATCAGGAGAAACCAGAATCGCATTTCAGACGAATCCTCTGCTTTTTTTGTTCTTTTCGTAATTTAGCGTGCAATTGTGCTATCAGGCAAGAAACGGTTACGCCTGCCCGGTTGAAATCAGCATCTTATGTCCCTCAATATCCAGCCTGCGGAACGACATGTTGTATGCGCGGGCAAGATGGGGCGGCGTAAGAACCTGATCCCGCGCACCGCTGGCAATCATCTTTCCCTGCGACAGCAGCCACACCCGGTGGGCATGACGCAGGGTGTGGTTGAGGTCATGACTGCTCATCACCACGGCGATGCCTTTTCGGCTCAGGGCGCTTAGCAGCGTATCCAGTGCCGCCTGCTGCGCCACATCCAGACCGCTCATGGGTTCATCGAGAAGCAGCATCCGCCCGTGAGGATTACCTGCCGGGTGGATCTGAAGGATGACAGCCGCCAGGCGCACCCGCTGCCACTCTCCGCCGGAAAGCTGGCTGGCATGCCGGGACAGTTTATCTTCCAGTCCCAGGGCCGCGGCCACCTCCGTCAGCAGTGACGTATGTTGTTTGTCGTGCAGATGCAGCATCAGATAGTGCCAGACCGGCATCGCAAAGGGCGGCACCTGCTGCTGCACGAGGTAACTGCGACGATGCGCCAGCGAGACCGGTGACCAGTCGGCGAGCGTATGCTCCAGTAACGTTATCTGCCCTTCTCCGTCGGTCATGCCTGCCATCCGTGCCAGCAGCGTGCTCTTCCCTGCACCGTTTGGCCCGACAAGATGCAGGATTTCTCCCGCATTGACGGCACCGGTTATCGGCTCCAGACGTCCCTTCTCGGCAACGTCCGTGAGCTGCATCAGCAACGACATTATTTCGCCAGCGCCAGCTTGATCGATTCCATGAGGATCGGATCCTCAGGGGCCATATCCGGCGAAAAACGCTGAACGACCTGACCGTCGCGACCAATCAGGAATTTTTCAAAATTCCACAGGATATCGTCCGGGTAAAGCGGCGCGCGGCCTTTGCTGGCCATGCGTTCATAAAAACCGCTTCCTTCCGGCGCAACGGCCTTCGGCGCGGCAGCGATCAGCTTCGCATACAGCGGATGGCGGTCTTCACCGTTGACATCGATTTTGCTGAACATCGGGAACGTCACGCCATAGGTGGTGCTGCAGAAGGTTTTGATCTCCTCTTCGCTGCCCGGCTCCTGGCCGAGGAACTGGTTGCACGGGAAGCCCAGCACGGTGAAGCCGTCTTTCTCCCAGGCCTTCTGAATGTTTTCCAGCTGCTCGTACTGCGGCGTCAGGCCACATTTGGATGCCACATTGACGATAAGCAACACGTTGCCTTTGTAGCTTTCCAGCGTGGTGTTATCACCATCAATGGTGGTCACTTCGGTATTCAGAATATCAGTCTGCATAGCATTCCCTCAGATTGTCTTACGGCTAGTTGATTTAACGTCCAGCTTTTAATAGTAGCCAGATAAATACCGGCGCGCCCAGCGTGGCGGTCACCACGCCAATCGGCAGCTCTGCAGCCGTCAGGGCAAGCCGGGCGATGATATCGGCCACCAGCAGCGTGACGGCCCCGGCAACCGCCGAGGCCGGAAGCAGGGTTCGATGGTCCGTGAGACCACACAGGCGCAGCATGTGCGGAATAACCAGCCCGATAAAACCGATCGCGCCCGCCAGAGCCACACTGACACCGACCAGCCAGCCAATGACGATCACCAGCACATTACGCCAGAACCCAAGCGGCATGCCGAGCTGGCGGGCAGAGGTTTCACCCAGCGCGAGCATATTCAGCGGCTGCGCCTGCAGGGTGGCCCAGACGATGACCGGTACCAGCAGCGCCATCAGCCAGCCCTGGTGCCAGTCAACGCCCCCAAAGCCGCCCATCATCCAGTACATCAGCTGACGCAAGTCAAAAGATGTTGAGAAGTAGACCGCCCAGGTCATCAACGCGCTACAGATGATCCCCAGTGCCACGCCGGCAAGCAGCAGACGGCTGGTCGATAAGTGTCGTCTGGCGAAGCGAAGAAGGATTGCTGTGATCAGTAATGCGCCGAGAATAGCGCTCAGGCTAATACTCCATCCGGAGAGTTCTCCCCCGCCCAACATCACCGCCGCAATCAGACCCACGCCTGCTCCGTTCGACACGCCGAGCAGCCCGGGCTCCGCCAGAGGGTTATCAAACAACGCCTGCATAATAGTGCCGCACAGCGCCAGCGCGGCACCCACCAGAATTACCGCGACGGTGCGCGGCAGGCGAATTTGCCAGACGAAGAGCTGCCCGTCAGGCCCCCACCAGCTTTCAGGCCCAATCCATCTGTCTCCGGCGCAGAGGCTCACGCCCGCGGCGACAATGAGCAACAGCACCAGCAAAAGCAGGCGACGCTGATCGGAACGGTGCTGGCGATGGGCATAATCAAGCATGTGTACGGTTTTAGTAGCGTGAGATGTAATTGATTTTACGGCGGGTTTGCCGGAGAGCGCAAAGAAAAAAGGCCGCGTGAGCGGCCTTTTTAGTTAGTTCATATTACTCTGCTTTGGGCGTTGCGTTTTCGACACGGCTTTTTAACTTCTGGCCGGGTCTGAAGGTCACCACGCGGCGGGCTGTAATGGGAATATCTTCCCCCGTCTTCGGGTTGCGGCCCGGACGTTGGTTTTTGTCTCGCAAATCAAAATTGCCAAAACCGGAGAGTTTTACCTGCTCACCATTTTCCAGAGCACGACGGATCTCTTCGAAAAACAGCTCTACCAGCTCTTTGGCATCCCGTTTGCTAAGCCCAAGCTTATCAAACAGATATTCTGACATTTCAGCTTTTGTAAGCGCCATAGGTTCAATCCCTCAATGATGCCTGGAATCGCTCTTTTAATGCCTCTACACATTTGGCGACGGTAGCGGCAATCTCCTCTTCTTCGAGTGTACGGCTGGTATCCTGAAGGATAAGGCTAATAGCGAGGCTCTTGAAACCTTCTGCTACGCCCTTGCCGCGGTACACGTCAAACAAGTTTACGCCAACTACCTGATTTACGCCAACTTTCTTACATTCGGCCAAAATATCTGCTGCGGGCACATTTTCAGCGACCACAACCGCGATATCACGGCGGTTTGCCGGGAAGCGGGAGACGTCCTGAGCCTGAGGAATAACGCGGTCAGCCACCGGGTTCCATTCCAGCTCGAACACGATGGTACGGCCGTTCAGGTCCAGCTTGCGCTCCAGCTCAGGGTGAACAACTCCAATAAAACCAACGCGTTTGCCGTCTAAATAGATGGCTGCGCTCTGGCCCGGATGCAGGGCCGGGATGGCTTCTGCGCGGAATTCAATTTCAGATAATTTACCGGTCAGATCCAGAATTGCTTCCAGATCGCCTTTCATATCGTAGAAATCAACCGTGCCTTTTGCCAGGTCCCAGTGCTCTTCATAGCGGTTGCCGCTGATGGCGCCAGCCAGCATGAGATCCTGACGGATGCCTAAATTTGCCTGATTATCCGGTACAAAGCGCAAACCGCTTTCGAAAATTCGCACGCGGTTTTGCTGACGATTCTGGTTATAAACGACAGTGCCCAGCAGGCCCGTCCACAGAGACAGACGCATCGCGGACATTTCGCTGGAGATTGGGCTTGGCAGGATCAGCGCCTCCTGGCCCGGGTGGATCAGTTGCTGCAGCTTTGGATCAACAAAGCTGTAGGTGATCACTTCCTGGTAGCCTTTGTCGTTCAGCATGGTTTTCACACGCTTCAGGGACAGGTCGGCTTCACGGTGGGTGCCCATTACCAGACCTGCCTGGACAGGTTCGTCAGGAATGTTGTTGTAGCCGTAAACGCGGGCCACTTCTTCCACCAGGTCTTCTTCAATTTCCATGTCGAAACGCCATGATGGCGCAACGGCTTTCCACTCGTTCTGGCCTTCGGTCACTTCGCATCCCAGACGCGTCAGAATGTCGGTCACCTGCGCATCGGCAACGTGATGGCCAATCAGGCGATCCAGCTTGCTGCGACGCAGGGTGATGGTCGCACGCTTCGGCAGGGTCGCTTCGTTGGTGACGTCGATAACCGGGCCCGCTTCACCGCCGCAGATGTCGATCAGCAGACGGGTCGCACGTTCCATCGCTTTATACTGCAGCGCCGGGTCAACGCCGCGCTCGTAGCGGTGAGAGGCATCGGTATGCAGGCCGTGACGGCGTGCGCGACCGGTGATAGAAAGCGGGTTGAAGAACGCGCATTCCAGCAGGACGTTTTGCGTCTCGTCGTTCACGCCCGAATGCTCGCCCCCGAAGATACCGCCCATTGCCAGCGCTTTGCTATGGTCAGCAATCACCAGGGTGTCGACGTTCAGTTTCGCTTCGCTGCCGTCCAGCAGAACCAGGGTTTCGCCCTCTTTCGCCATGCGCACAACGATGCCGCCGTCGATACGATCTTTATCGAACGCGTGCATTGGCTGGCCCAGCTCCAGCAGAACGTAGTTGGTCACGTCAACCACGGCGTCGATAGAGCGGATACCGCAGCGGCGCAGCTTCTCTTTCATCCACAGCGGGGTTGGCGCTTTAACGTTGATGCCTTTCACTACGCGACCGAGGTAGCGCGGGCACGCGTCAGCCGCATCAACCTGGATAGGTAGCGTATCGCTGACGGTCGCTTCAACCGGCGCAATTTCAGGTGCGTTCAGCTCAGTCTGGTTCAGCACGGCCACGTCGCGCGCCACGCCGATGATACCTAAGCAGTCGGCGCGGTTTGGCGTGACGCTGATTTCGATGGTGTTGTCATCAAGCTTCAGGTATTCGCGGATATCGGTGCCGATTGGCGCATCCAGCGGCAACTCAATGATGCCGTTGTGATCGTCGGAAATACCCAGCTCGGAGAAGGAGCACAGCATGCCTTCAGACGGCTCGCCGCGCAGCTTAGCCGCTTTAATTTTGAAATCGCCCGGCAGCACTGCACCGACGGTCGCCACGGCCACCTTCAGGCCCTGACGGCAGTTTGGCGCACCGCAGACGATATCCAGCAGACGGTCACCGCCCACGTTCACTTTTGTTACGCGCAGTTTGTCAGCGTTAGGGTGCTGGCCGCACTCTACCACTTCGCCGACGAACACGCCGTTGAAGGCACCGGAAACCGGCTCAACGCCGTCCACTTCCAGACCCGCCATGGTGATCTGGTCAGAAAGCGCGTCGCTGTCCAGCGTGGTGTTCACCCACTCGCGTAACCACAGTTCACTGAATTTCATTGTTCTGTCCTGCCCTTATTTAAACTGTTTGAGGAAACGCAGATCGTTTTCGAAGAATGCACGTAAGTCGGTCACGCCGTAGCGCAGCATAGTCAGACGCTCCATGCCCATGCCGAAGGCAAAGCCGGAGTAAACTTCCGGATCGATACCCACGTTGCGCAGTACGTTTGGATGCACCATGCCGCAGCCCAGCACTTCCAGCCATTTGCCGTTTTTACCCATCACGTCAACTTCCGCGGACGGTTCGGTGAACGGGAAGTAGGACGGACGGAAACGAACCTGCAGATCTTCCTCAAAGAAGTTGTTCAGGAAATCGTGCAGCGTGCCCTTCAGGTTGGTGAAGCTGATGTTTTTATCAACAATCAGACCTTCCATCTGGTGGAACATTGGGGTATGGGTCTGATCGTAGTCGTTACGATAGACGCGGCCCGGCGCGATAATACGGATTGGCGGCTCCTGATCCTTCATGGTACGGATCTGAACGCCGGAGGTCTGAGTACGCAGCAGACGCGTAGCGTCGAACCAGAAAGTGTCGTGGTCAGCGCGTGCCGGATGATGGCCAGGAATGTTCAGGGCGTCGAAGTTGTGGTAATCATCTTCGATTTCCGGGCCAGTCGCCACGGTAAAGCCGAGCTCACCGAAGAAACTTTCAATGCGATCAATGGTGCGGGTAACCGGGTGCAGACCACCGTTTTCGATACGGCGACCCGGCAGAGAAACGTCGATCGTCTCTGCGGCCAGACGCGCATTCAGCACCGCGCTTTCCAGCTCGGCTTTGCGCGCGTTCAGCGCCTGCTGCACCTGCTCTTTGGCTTCGTTAATCACCGCACCCGCTGCCGGGCGTTCTTCTGGCGGCAGCTCACGCAGGGTTGTCATTTGAAGGGTCAGATGCCCTTTCTTCCCAAGATATTCGACGCGGACATTGTCTAACGCGGCAACATCTGAGGCCTGATTGATGGCGGCTGTTGCACTGGCAACCAGCTCTGCGAGATGTGACATGATTTTCCTCATTATGTCGGTGCAGACACCGATTTGGTGGAGTTATTCTCTCAAATTCAGGCACAAAAAAAGCCTCCATCGGGAGGCTTATCTGGCGCTGTTTTTCGTTTCATCTTTCACGCGCTAGCCTCCTGAAATCAGGTGCTAAAGTAAAAGAAGAAGCGGAAAATAGCAGCATTCATGCTTGCGTTACCTTGTCTGGTAAAAACCGTTAAGACCTTATTGAAAAGCCTGGACGGGTAAAAGTCAATGTTCTGATGATGTTAAAACAAAAGAGGGAGCAAAGCTCCCTCTCTCAACTGGCTTATGCCAGTGCTGCTTTCGCTTTTTCGACCAGAGCGGTGAACGCTACTTTGTCGAATACTGCGATGTCAGCCAGGATCTTACGGTCGATTTCAACAGAGGCTTTTTTCAGGCCGTTGATGAATTTGCTGTAAGAAATACCGTTCTGACGTGCTGCTGCGTTGATACGCGCAATCCACAGTTGACGGAACTGACGCTTACGCTGACGACGGTCACGGTAAGCGTACTGACCTGCTTTGATAACAGCCTGGAAGGCAACGCGGTATACGCGTGAACGCGCACCGTAGTAGCCTTTAGCTTGTTTCAAAATTTTCTTGTGACGTGCACGTGCAATTACACCACGTTTTACGCGAGCCATATGTGCTCTCCTGTATCTATATTCTTAGTAAAAAAATTAAACGTTAACGGCTTATGCGTACGGCAGGCACGCGATAACCAGACCCAGATCGCCTTTAGAAACGAGGCCTTTTGGACGCAGGTGACGTTTACGCTTAGTAGATTTTTTGGTCAGAATATGACGCAGGTTTGCGTGCTTACGCTTAAATCCACCACCACCGGTTTTTTTGAAGCGCTTAGCAGCACCGCGTACGGTCTTAATTTTTGGCATCTTAATAACTTCCACTTCGCATTGTTAAATAAACGAAACATAGGCGAACAAAACCTATGAAACCCGAAGGCTCCACAGATTTTGCTGCTTGAAGGCCTTACTGTTTCTTCTTAGGAGCGAGCACCATGATCATCTGGCGGCCTTCGATCTTCGTAGGGAAGGATTCGACTACTGCCAGTTCACTCAGATCGTCACGGACGCGGTTAAGCACTTCCATACCAATCTGTTGGTGGGCCATCTCACGACCGCGGAAACGCAGTGTGATCTTGGCCTTATCGCCATCTTCCAGAAAGCGAATCAGGCTGCGGAGTTTTACCTGATAATCGCCATCGTCGGTACCAGGACGGAATTTGATTTCCTTAACCTGGATAACTTTTTGCTTCTTCTTCTGTTCCTTAGAAGACTTACTCTTTTCATAAAGGAACTTGCCGTAGTCCATGATACGACAAACTGGCGGTTCGGCGTTAGGGCTGATTTCAACTAAATCTACTCCAGCTTCTTCAGCTTTTTCGATCGCTTCTCTCAGACTCACAATCCCCAGTGGTTCACCTTCAAGATCTGTTAAGCGAACTTCCTGGGCGCGAATCTCGCCATTGATACGATTCGGACGTGCCGTTTGAACTCGTTTTCCGCCTTTAATACCTTATTCCTCCAGTTGTTGAAGACTGCGGCTGCGAATCTCTTGTTGCAGCTTCTCAATCACTTCACTTACGTCCAGGCTCCCCAGGTCTTTACCACGGCGGGTGCGAACGGCAACTTTGCCTGATTCCACCTCTTTATCACCACAGACCAACATATACGGGACACGACGTAAAGTGTGCTCGCGGATTTTAAAGCCAATCTTCTCATTTCTCAAGTCTGCTTTTACGCGAATGCCCGCATTTTGCAGTTTCTGCGTCAATTCTTTAACGTAATCCGCCTGAGAATCAGTAATGTTCATCACCACGACCTGCACTGGCGCAAGCCAGGTTGGGAAGAAGCCAGCGAACTCTTCGGTCAGGATGCCGATGAAGCGCTCCAGAGAACCGAGAATTGCACGGTGAATCATTACCGGTACCTGACGCTCGTTGTCTTCGCCAACATAAGAGGCGCTTAAACGCTGCGGCAGGGAGAAGTCCAGCTGTACAGTACCGCACTGCCATGCGCGATCGAGGCAGTCATACAGGGTAAATTCAATTTTCGGACCGTAGAATGCGCCCTCGCCCAGCTGGTATTCAAACGGAATACCGTTCTCTTCCAGCGCCACGGCGAGATCCGCTTCTGCACGATCCCAGGTCTCATCGCTACCGATACGTTTTTCCGGACGCGTTGAGAGTTTGACCACGATCTTCTCGAAGCCAAAGGTGCTGTACATATCGTAGACCATACGAATACAGGCGTTAACTTCGTCACGGACCTGATCTTCAGTACAGAAGATATGCGCATCATCCTGAGTAAAGCCACGAACACGCATCAGACCGTGCAGCGCACCTGATGGCTCGTTACGGTGGCAGCTACCGAACTCCGCCATACGCAGCGGCAGGTCGCGGTAGGATTTCAGACCCTGGTTGAAGATCTGAACGTGGCCCGGACAGTTCATTGGCTTGATGCAGTATTCACGGTTCTCAGACGAGGTGGTGAACATCGCATCTTTGTAGTTGTCCCAGTGGCCGGTTTTTTCCCACAGCACACGGTCCATCATGAACGGGCCTTTCACTTCCTGATACTGGTACTCTTTCAGCTTGGAGCGTACGAAAGTTTCCAGTTCACGGAAGATGGTCCAGCCGTCGTTATGCCAGAACACCATACCCGGCGCTTCTTCCTGCATGTGGTACAGGTCAAGCTGCTTACCGATTTTACGGTGGTCTCGCTTCGCCGCCTCTTCCAGGCGCAGCAGGTATGCGTTCAGGGCTTTTTTATCGGCCCACGCGGTACCATAGATACGCTGCAACATCTTGTTGTTGCTGTCGCCACGCCAGTAGGCGCCTGCGATCTTCATCAGTTTAAAATGATGGCAGAAGCGCATGTTCGGCACGTGCGGGCCACGGCACATGTCGACGTATTCTTCGTGATGGTACAAGCCAGGCTTGTCATCATGCGAAATGTTTTCGTCAAGAATAGAGACTTTGTAGCTCTCGCCGCGCTTCACGAAGGTTTCACGCGCTTCGTGCCAGCTGACTTTCTTCTTGATGACGTCATAGTTCGTTTCGGCGAGCTCGTGCATACGTTTTTCGAGCGCGTCGATATCTTCCTGAGTCAGGGTGTGGTCAAGGTCAACGTCGTAGTAGAAACCATTGTCGATAACCGGACCGATCGCCATTTTGGTGTTTGGCCACAGCTGTTTGATGGCATGGCCTAACAGGTGCGCGCAGGAGTGACGAATGATCTCCAGACCTTCTTCGTCTTTCGCGGTGATGATTGCAAGCGTCGCATCGTTTTCGATCAGATCGGAGGCATCCACCAGCTCACCGTTAACACGGCCAGCGATAGTCGCTTTCGCGAGACCAGGACCAATGTCCAGGGCAACATCCATTGGGCTAACAGCACGGTCGAAATGGCGTTGACTGCCATCAGGAAGAGTAATTACAGGCATTTTATATCCTTATTTGCAGTGATGCCCCACACATAAGAGCATATACAAAGAAAATAATCGTGATTTGACAATAGATTACGACACCATCTGACCAACAATCGTCAAATTGGTTCGCCATCATTCATCTGCCGGAAAATCAGACAACGTCGGATTTACGGTAAGCCCTGCAATGTTAACACTAACAAAAGGGAGATTGCACCCTCTGCTGGCAGATTGATGGGCTGGCACTTTCGCATGAATTTGCAGGTCGCATATTCCCGTCGCTCGCATTCCAGAGATGCTGGGCTACTCTTGAACAGGTCCTTAAACCCAAAGGTGCATACCATGAACGTATCCAGTAGAACGGTTGTGATATTGAACATCCTTTCCGCCACAGGTTTATTGTTGATTCTCGCCGAACGATTCCACTGGTTCTGAGCCGAACCCTACGCTGGCATAACTCAATCGATCCTGAGAAGGGGCATATTTCGGCCCTGTTTGGTAGACTGTGGATATCAACGAACAAGGATTAGGTTATGCCAACAAAACGATTTGCCGTAAAACACTGGAAAATGGTGCTGGTGCTGATTGCCATCTGCGGCGCAATGCTGCTACTCCGTTGGGCGGCAATGATTTGGGGCTAGGGTCATCAGAAGGGACGTCAAAAAGCCACAGACAATAAACGGGCCGACATCATCATCGGCCCGCTTTCATTACATTCTATAACCCAGTGAAACCGTGGTTCTGCGGTCGGTATGATCCGGCGCAGATTCTGGTGGTGAAGAGTTCCAGGTCACGTTGTAGGCGACTTTCAGACCAAAGTGTTCGTTGATAGCCACGTTCAGCGCCGTCTCAGAGTTCAGCGTCGTGTCGTCGGCACCAAATACAGAAACACCCTGGGTAAATTTGGTGTTGTCAGTCATCTGCCAGGCATAGGTACCGGAAGCGTAACCGAGCGGTTGGGTTTTGGTATCGCCATTGGTGTACTCGTCATAACGTACACCCGGACCGAATTCAAAACGGAGGCTGTGTACCGGACCGTTCAGGAACTGGCGACCATAACCGGCGGTGAACACATCGCGCTGGCGATAACCGTTGTAACGGTCGGTTAACCAGCTTGCCTGTCCAAACAGGTAGTCATAGTCGGTCATGTTGTAACGGCTACGTCCGCCTACCGCATACTTCTCGGAAGAACGTTCGTCATTAGCGGAAGTGTTGCTGGCATTACCCCACAGAGACCAGGCGGTGGTGTTGCCGTACCAGGTGAGCGTAGTGTCCGCCGTCAGAGAAGAGCTTTTCGTGTTACCGGATTGTGCCAGGTACCCGGCGTTCAGGTTACCTTCAAACGGCTTTTTCGCGGTGGAAGGATCGTCCATGACAGTAAAAACGGTATCATCAGCGGTCGCGTTCATAGCCGCAAACACGCCACCCGCCAGCATCAGTGCAGCGGGCACTGTCTTTAAAAGCTTCATTTTATTAAGGAGTCCGTACAACAAAAAAAGAGACCACACGGTCCCGGAATCTTTCTTGAGGATCAATGACAAGGCGTCCAGAGAAAGGTAACAAATTATAAAAAGCCGCAAATAACATAGCAATGTTTTCTTATTTCATTTTTTGAATAAGAACGATCTCAAAAAGCGTTTTATTTTATATATCCCCCGCCTCACTTTTTGTCAGTATTCATATTTAAAATCATACTGTTATTTACATTGCCTTCCTGACAAATGGTGCCAGACTAATAAGAACCCATGCTAAAAGGAGGTAATGATGGTTTCTATCTACACCCTGACGCTCTCCCCTTCCCTGGATTCCGCCACCCTGACGCCGCAGATTTACCCGGAAGGTAAATTGCGCTGTAGCGCCCCGGTCTTTGAGCCCGGCGGCGGCGGGATCAACGTGGCGCGCGCCATTACCCACCTCGGCGGCAAAGCCACGGCAATTTTCCCCACGGGCGGTGCCACCGGTGAACACCTGGTCTCTCTGCTGGCAGATGAACAGGTGGCCGTTGAGACCGTCGAGGCCAAAGACTGGACGCGGCAAAACCTGCATGTCCACGTGGAGTCCAGCGGCGAGCAGTACCGTTTTGTCATGCCGGGCGCGAAACTTAGCGATGACGAGTTTCGTCAGCTTGAAGAGAAAGTGCTGACGATAGAAAGCGGCGCGCTGCTGGTGGTCAGCGGCAGCCTGCCGCCCGGCGTAAGCACGGAAAAATTAACGGCGCTGATTCAGGCGGTACAGCAACGCGGTATCCGCTGCATTGTCGACAGCAGCGGCGAGGCCCTGCAGGCGGCCCTGGTGCCGGGCAATCTGGAGCTGGTCAAACCCAACCAGAAAGAGTTAAGCGCGCTGGTCAACCGCGAACTGACGCAGCCTGATGATGTTCGCACCGCCGCGCAGGAGCTGGTACGCAGCGGCAAAGCGCGACGCGTAGTGGTCTCCCTTGGACCTCAGGGGGCGCTGGCAGTCGATGAATCATCGTCCGTTCAGGTTGTCCCACCGCCGATGAAGAGCCAGAGCACGGTTGGCGCTGGCGATAGCATGGTGGGCGCGATGACGCTAAAACTGGCGCAGGGTGCGTCTCTGCTGGAAATGACACGCTACGGCGTGGCGGCGGGTAGCGCCGCAACCATCAACCAGGGCACGCGTCTCTGTTCACTTGCCGATACGCAAAAAATCGTCGATTACCTGTCCCGAAATTAGCGTCTGTTCCCCTTCGTCTTTATGGAGGGGAATGTCCTCTCTGAGTCGCCAAACGCAAACTATCGACTATGCTAAGAAAACTTCCATGATAACAATGAGGTGAATTATGAGCAGTGGTGACATCACACGTTACGTCGTGACCATCAACCTTCATGAAGCATCGCTGACCGAGCTGAATGAGCTCAACAATGCCTTCACCCGGGCTAATTTTCTCCTCACGCTGACGGATGACGAGGGCAATATTCATGATTTAGGCACCCTGTCATTTGGTCTGATCGGCGCCCTGGGCCAGGAAGAGGTTCATGCGCTGGCCGCCAGTCTGGTGGAGAGTGTGACCGACAAGCCTGCCGATATTGACGTGGATACCTGGGAAAGCTGGCGGAAAAAAGAACAATAAGTGCGCTGCATGAATTTAAACCGCTCAGGTGTGCGTTAGTTCGTATTTTTTTACCGCACTTATGCGCTAACTTTATGATCTGGCAGACAACATGGGAGAGACAACATGTGGCAGGCTATCAGTCATCTTTTACGTGAGCAACTGGGTGAAGGTGAAATTGAACTGCGTAACGAACTGCCAGGCGGTGAGATCCACGCCGCGTGGCATTTACGCTACGCAGGGCGCGATCTTTTCGTTAAATGCGATGAGCGGGAACTGCTTCCAATATTTACCGCCGAAGCCGACCAGCTGGAGCTGCTGTCGCGCAGTAAAACGGTGACGGTCCCGCAGGTTCTGGCCGTAGGGAGCGACCGCGACTACAGTTTCCTGGTGATGGAGTATCTCCCTGCCCGACCGCTGGATGCCCATAATGCGTTCATCCTCGGCCAACAGTTAGCGCGCCTGCATCAATGGAGCGACCAGCCGCAGTTTGGTCTCGATTTTGACAACGATCTCTCTACCACGCCACAGCCCAATACCTGGCAACGTCGCTGGTCGACATTTTTTGCCGAGCAGCGCATTGGCTGGCAGCTTGAGCTGGCCGCCGAGAAAGGGCTGGAATTTGGCAATATTGATGCCATCGTCGAGCACGTTCAACAGCGTCTGGCATCCCACCAGCCTCAGGCGTCTCTGCTTCACGGCGATTTGTGGTCTGATAACTGCGCGCTGGGTCCCAACGGCCCCTACATCTTCGACCCGGCCTGCTACTGGGGTGACAGAGAGTGCGATCTTGCCATGCTGCCGCTTCATCCTGAGCAGCCGCCGCAAATATACGACGGATACCAGTCTGTTTCCCCCCTGCCGTCCGGTTTCCTCGACCGCCAGCCGGTGTATCAGCTTTATACGCTGATAAACCGCGCCATTCTCTTTGGCGGAGAACACCTTGTTAACGCGCAGCGGGCACTCGAGCGCATGCTTGCCGCCTGAGAAGAGAACGGGTGGCCTTGCCGCCACCCTTATCGCTTACAGAAAACCGAGCAGTGAGAAGAAGAAGTATCCCGCCACAATGATGATCACGGGAAGGATATAGAGCGGGAAAATTTGCAGGAAAATGGTGTGACGCGGCACAACAATGCGGGATTCAATCTGCTCCCGACTCATTCCTTCCGGGCCTTTGGCCTGCTCCAGAATCAACTGATCCTCAACGCCTTCGCGTAAAAAGCGCGTCTGACGACTCATTCTTGCGCCAGAGGCCTGCAATGCCAGCGCGACAAAGATCAGGGCGTATATCACCCAAAAGCCGATATTCAGCTGTTGATGAAAATCCGGGGTGGGTGAGTTAAACCAGAAGACATTCAAAAATGGCGTATTAAAACGCATCATCTCAATCATGACATGAGCGAAATCAAGCATTACCGCATTGATACCCGGCTGTTTTTCGCTATGATCGTACATAAATTTGAGTACAGAAATCAGCGTAGAAATGACGGCAGGAATAAAAATCACCCAGCCAGCAATACGTTTTAAGACCGCAATGCGTCCAGCTTGTTGATACGTCATCAGTTCCTCTTCATAAAGACGCGTTATTTGTGCCTAAGTCTACCTGCTGGTCATCAATTTCGCCCGCTCTTTAAAAGCAATATGCTAAATTGCAGATTGTGCTTAGCACGTATCGTCTGTCGAACACCCTGGATAAGGAGACGTTGTGATGTCGACACCGCGCCAAATTCTTGCCGCAATTTTTGACATGGATGGATTACTGATCGATTCCGAACCGATGTGGGATCGCGCCGAACTGGATGTTATGGCCAGCCTGGGCGTGGATATCAGCCGCCGTAATGAACTTCCCGATACGCTGGGCCTGCGCATCGATATGGTGGTCGACCTGTGGTTTGCCCAACAGCCGTGGGTGGGTCCCGACCGCGACGAGGTAACCGCACGCATTATCAGCCGCGCCATTTCGCTGGTGGAAGAGAGCAGGCCGCTGCTGCCCGGCGTACGTGAGGCTGTCGCGCTGTGTAAAGCTCAGGGGCTGAAGGTTGGCCTGGCCTCGGCTTCACCGCTGCATATGCTGGAAAAAGTGCTCACGATGTTTGAACTGCGCGACAGTTTCGACGCGCTGGCGTCGGCTGAAAAATTGCCTTACAGCAAGCCGCACCCGCAGGTCTATCTGGACTGTGCCGCAAAGCTGGGCCTTGATCCCCTCAACTGCGTTGCGCTGGAAGATTCCGTTAACGGTATGGTGGCGTCGAAGGCTGCACGGATGCGCTCCATTGTGGTGCCCGCAGAAGAAGGCCGTCACGATCCCCGGTTTGCCCTTGCCGATGTGAAGCTTCATTCACTGGCAGAACTCACGGCGCATCACCTGCAGGGCGGTTAATGTCCTTCGCCGGTTTGTGACAAACAGTTACACCGTCACCTCTTCCGCCTACTGTATAAAAACCCTATACTGTATGAATTGACAGTTTCGTGGGTTTTATCATGACGGCGGAAGGCCACCTGCTTTTTTCTATTGCGTGCGCAGTATTTGCCAAAAACGCTGAACTCACCCCCGTGCTGGCACAGGGGGACTGGTGGCATATTGTTCCTTCCGCCGTATTGACCTGTCTGCTCCCCGACATTGACCATCCCAAATCCTTCCTCGGACAACGCCTGAAGTGGGTGTCGAAACCCATCGCCCGCGCGTTCGGCCACCGGGGGTTTACGCACAGTCTGCTGGCCGTGTTTGGCCTGCTGACGCTTTTCTATTTAAAAGTACCCGAAAGCTGGATAGTCCCCGCCGATGCCATCCAGGGGATGGTGCTGGGCTATTTAAGCCATATTCTCGCCGATATGCTGACGCCCGCGGGCGTGCCGCTGCTTTGGCCCTGCCGCTGGCGTTTCCGTTTTCCCATCCTGGCACCGCAGAAAGGTAACCAGCTTGAGCGCGTATTGTGCATGGCGCTGTTTGCTTACGCCATCTGGATGCCGCAAACATTGCCCGAAAACAGTGCAGTTCGTTGGTCATCCCAGATGATTAATTCGCTGCAATTTCAGTTTAATCGCTTTATTCATCACCAGATTGAACAGTAAACCGACAAAATTATCCCATTTGTCATAACCCATTCCATTTGGATATAAGCGCTACATCACACTTCTGCTAACCTTCCGCCAACAGGATCGGTAAAAACCGACCCAATAATAAATCAGGAGAACGGGGATGAATTTTCCACTCATCGCGAACGTCGTTGTGTTCGTTGTATTGCTATTGCTTCTCGCGCAGGCGCGCCACAAACAGTGGAGCCTGGCGAAAAAAGTGCTGGTTGGTCTGGCCATGGGTGTCGTTTTTGGTCTGGCATTACAGGCAATTTATGGCTCCGATAATCCAGTTCTGAAAGATTCTATTCAGTGGTTCAACATTGTCGGTAACGGCTATGTCCAGCTGCTGCAGATGATCGTTATGCCGCTAGTGTTCGCCTCTATTCTGAGCGCCGTTGCCCGCCTGCATAACGCGACCCAGCTGGGAAAAATCAGTTTCCTGACCATTGGTACGCTGCTGTTCACCACGCTGATTGCCGCACTGGTGGGTGTGCTGGTCACCAACCTGTTTGGCCTGACCGCAGAAGGTCTGGTTCAGGGAACTGCTGAAACGGCGCGTCTCACCGCGATTCAAACCAACTACGTCGGTAAAGTGGCTGACCTGACCGTGCCGCAGATGGTGCTCTCCTTCATTCCGAAGAACCCGTTTGCTGACCTGACCGGTGCGAGCCCAACCTCCATCATCAGCGTGGTTATTTTCGCCGCGTTCCTGGGTGTAGCGGCGCTGAAGCTGCTGAAAGACGACGCGCCAAAAGGCGAACGCGTGCTGACCGCGATTGACACCCTGCAAAGCTGGGTGATGAAGCTGGTTCGCCTGGTCATGCAGCTTACCCCTTACGGCGTTCTGGCGCTGATGACCAAAGTGGTTGCCGGCTCTAACCTGCAGGACATCATTAAGCTGGGCAGCTTCGTTGTCGCCTCTTATCTGGGCCTGGGCATTATGTTTGTGGTGCACGGCCTCCTGCTGGGCGTGAACGGCGTCAGCCCGCTGAAATACTTCCGTAAAGTCTGGCCGGTACTGACCTTTGCTTTCACCAGCCGTTCCAGCGCCGCGTCTATTCCGCTGAACGTTGAAGCGCAAACCCGTCGCCTGGGCGTGCCTGAATCCATCGCCAGCTTCTCTGCCTCCTTTGGTGCCACCATTGGTCAGAACGGCTGTGCAGGTCTGTACCCGGCGATGCTGGCCGTGATGGTCGCCCCCACGGTGGGTATCAACCCGCTGGATCCGGTATGGATCGCCACGCTGGTTGGGATTGTTACCGTAAGCTCCGCAGGCGTTGCGGGTGTTGGCGGTGGCGCAACCTTCGCCGCGCTGATCGTGCTGCCTGCGCTGGGTCTGCCCGTGACGCTGGTCGCACTGCTGATCTCTGTTGAACCGCTGATCGACATGGGTCGTACCGCGCTGAACGTGAGCGGCTCCATGACCGCTGGTACGCTAACCAGCCAGTGGCTGAAGCAGACCGACAAAGCGATTCTGGAAAGTGAAGACGACGCCGAGCTGGCGCACCGTTAATCACGGTAGAAATAAAAAAACCGCCTGATGGCGGTTTTTTTATAGCTGTTATTCTTCAACCTCTTCATCCTGGCGGATCTGCATCGCCCACCGCTGCGCTGACTCCGGTACCGTAAACGTGGGAGAGCGGCGGAAATGTTCGCCGATCAGCACAAAGGCCACGTATTTCCCCCGCAGCTGCCAGACATCGCGAAAACCCTCCACTTTCAGGGCATGGTCAGGCGGCGCGGGCTCAACGCGGGGCACATAGCTAATAACCTGGCGGTTTTGTTGACGAAGAGGTTTCATAAGCGACTGGTTCACTAAAGCAAATTCTTGAAGCAGGAAAATTCTATGATAGCCGATCCTGCTGCCTTCCGTCGCGCTCCGAGTGGGCGAGAAGGCTCCTTTCGTCAATGACGGCATGTGAAAACTCTTAGTTAGCGAGCCATCTCGCGACATTGTTCTATCCTTAATAGGGTTTTTAGCAATGGATAAAGGAGAAACGTGCAATGTCGAACAAAGATAAAACACATCAATCACCGATTCATGGCACTGAAGAATCTCAACCGGGTATGGACTCTCTCGCCCCTGCTGACGGCTCTCACCGCCCCTCACCTGGCCCTTCCGCCCCAGGCGAACAGCCTACCGCACCGGGAAGCATGAAATCTCCGGACACGGGAAACGAGAAGCTGAAAGCTCTTGAGCCACACCGTAAAGGCGGCGAAGGTTTTGCGCTCACCACTAATCAGGGCGTGCGCATTGCTGACGATCAAAACTCCCTTCGCGCAGGCGCGCGCGGGCCAACCCTGCTGGAAGACTTTATCCTGCGGGAAAAAATCACCCATTTCGACCATGAGCGAATTCCGGAACGCATCGTTCACGCGCGCGGTTCCGCTGCGCACGGCTACTTCCAGCCATACAAGAGCCTAAAAGCGATCACCAAAGCGGATTTCCTCTCCGACCCGAATAAAATTACCCCGGTGTTTGTGCGTTTCTCCACCGTGCAGGGCGGCGCCGGTTCGGCAGACACCGTACGAGATATCCGCGGCTTTGCCACCAAGTTTTATACTGAAGAGGGTATTTTCGATCTGGTGGGCAATAACACCCCGGTATTCTTCATTCAGGACGCGCATAAATTTCCTGACTTTGTCCATGCGGTAAAACCGGAGCCCCACTGGGCCATACCGCAGGGACAAAGTGCGCACGACACCTTCTGGGACTATGTCTCCCTGCAGCCTGAAACCTTACACAACGTGATGTGGGCGATGTCAGACCGCGGCATTCCGCGCAGCTATCGCACCATGGAAGGGTTTGGCATCCATACCTTCCGTCTGATCAATGCCGAGGGTAAAGCCACGTTTGTCCGTTTCCACTGGAAGCCGGTGGCGGGCAAAGCCTCGCTGGTGTGGGACGAGGCGCAGAAGCTCACCGGGCGCGATCCGGACTTCCATCGCCGCGAGCTGTGGGAATCTATTGAAGCAGGCGACTTCCCGGAATACGAACTGGGTCTGCAGCTCATTCCGGAAGCGGACGAATTTAAGTTCGATTTCGATCTTCTTGACCCGACGAAGCTGATCCCGGAAGAGCTGGTGCCGGTTCAACTGGTGGGTAAAATGGTGCTTAACCGCAACCCGGATAATTTCTTTGCCGAAAACGAACAGGTCGCGTTCCACCCAGGGCATATCGTGCCGGGGCTGGACTTCACCAACGATCCGCTCCTGCAGGGACGTTTGTTCTCGTATACCGATACGCAGATCAGCCGTCTTGGCGGGCCGAACTTCCACGAAATTCCGATTAACCGCCCAACCTGCCCGTACCACAATTTCCAGCGCGACGGGATGCACCGTCAGGATATTGATACCAACCCGGCTAACTATGAGCCGAACTCCATCAACGATAACTGGCCGCGTGAAACCCCTCCTGGGCCGAAACGCGGTGGATTCGAATCGTACCAGGAGCGTATCGACGGCAACAAAATTCGCGAGCGCAGCCCTTCGTTCGGCGAGTATTACGCCCACCCTCGCCTGTTCTGGAACAGCCAGACGCCGATTGAGCAACAGCACATTATAGGCGGCTTCAGCTTTGAACTGAGTAAAGTGGTGCGTACCTACATCCGCGAGCGGGTGGTCGATCAGCTGGCGCGCATTGATATTCAGCTCGCCCAGAGCGTGGCGGACAATCTGGGTATTACGCTGACCGATGAGCAGCGCAACCTTGCGCCGCCGAAAGAGGTTAACGGCGTGAAGAAAGATCCGTCGCTGAGCCTGTATGCCGTGCCGGGTGGCTCGATTAAAGGCCGCGTGGTCGCCATCCTGCTGAACGACAACACCCGCGCCAGCGACGTGCTGGGGATCATGCAGGCGCTGAAAACCCAGGGCGTGCATGCGAAACTGCTTTATTCCCGCATGGGGGAAGTGACCGCCGATGACGGCTCCGTGCTGCCGGTGGCGGCAACCTTTGCCGGGGCGCCATCGCTGACCGTCGATGCGGTGATTGTGCCGTGCGGGGATATTGACAGCCTGCTGAGCAACGGCGACGCCGTCTATTATCTGCTGGAAGCCTATAAGCACCTTAAACCGATCGCGCTGTCCGGCGACGCGCGACAGTTTAAGGCGCAGCTAAAGGTTGCAGCTCAGGGAGAGGACGGCATTGTCGAGGGCGACAACGTTGACGATGCCTTTATGACGAAGCTGTTTGATTTGCTTTCCGCGCACCGCGTCTGGTCACGCAGTAGTAAGATTGACCAGATCCCAGCGTAAAACCATTCCCGGTTGTGCGGCCTGATGCCCTCACCCCGCCCCTCTCCCACGGGAGAGGGAGAAAACAATAAAAACGGTAACCCAGGTTACCGTTTTGCTTTTACCTCGCCACCGGGCTTTATCTCAAAGATCCCCAAAAGTCCCCAGACGATACCCACGCTCCGCAATCGCGTACTTCAGCGACGCCGACGTCAGCACGTCCAGTTCCGCCAGGCGCGGCCAGCAGTAAGCGCTTTTCCGCACGGTGTTATCGACAAAAGCAGGATGCGCCATGACCTCCAGCGACCGTTCCCCTCGCGCGGCGGAATCATCCAGTACCTTCAGGAACAGCGCTTCGTCGATCTCGTCGCCGTAAAATGCACTGCTGAACCCCTCTGTGGTTTCCACGGCGCAGTCCGGGACTCCACGCACCTCTCGATCCACGCGCATCCCCACGCTTTTGCGCTGTGCAAACTCTGCGACAATCGGGAAAATTGCCGGGATCATATGCACGTGGTGATGGCTGTCGATGTGCGTGGGTGCCTTACCAAACACATCAACAAAGCGGTTGAACTGACACCCCAGCTCGTGGGTAATCTCTTCGAGCGGCAGAGCGCCCTGCTCCGCCAGTTCCCAAATCCATTTTCCCAGTTGGCCGTCGCGCGTCAGACCCGGCATTGGCGAAAGCGGCATCCCGAGCGTCAGCACAAAATGCATGCCAACGCCCAGCTCCGGCACCTCGCGGCTCAGCTGCGCCGCGTGTTCAACCGCCTCACCATTCACCAGTGCCGTGGTAGAGGTCACAACCCCCCGGCGACAGGCTTCAATAATGCCGTAGTTCTGGCCTTTCGAGAGGCCAAAATCATCAGCATTAACGATCAGCAGGTTTTCCATTGTGCGTCCTCTTAGTGATGTTTGAACTTCAGCTTCTCGATCGTGGCGGCAAAGTTCGGCAACCATTTTTCATGTGCCAGGATCATCTCACTGGCCAGCTGCTCCGCATCGCGGTCGGAATGCACCAGCGGGCTGAGGTTCAGCGCCAGAAGCACGTCATTGAGTTCGCCACTCAGCGCCGCATTGCTTGCCGCCACTTCAAAGCCTTTGATGGTGTGGATCAGACCCATGACCTTATCATCGAAGTGGGTGATGCGTGGATGCGGTTTAGCACCCTCGCGTCCCAGGATGCAGGTCATCTCGACGGCCCAGTCCGCCGGGATATTGTCGATATGGCCGTGGTGCGGCACGTTAACATAGTGCTCCGCCTGCTTGTCGTTGTAGATGGCGTTAATCACTTCACACGCCGCATCGGAGTAGTAGGCCCCACCGCGCTGCTCCAGCTCTTTCGGTTTGACGTTCAGGTTCGGATCTTTATACAAATCGAACAGTTGCTTCTCGACTTTCTGAACGATTTGCGCGCGCGCGCCGCCCTTATAGTACTCGCCCATTTCGATGGCCAGCATCTCTTTCTGCTTGAAGTAGTAAAGCAGGTACGAGCACGGCAGCAGGTTCAGCGAGCGGATCAGCCCTTCGCTGAACGGCAGGTCAAAGATGTTTTTCACCGATGCCGCCGTCAGGCGACCGGAGGCCACGCCATCGAGCAGTTCGGCGAAACGCGATTTTCCGTTCACGATAACGTCTTTAATGAACACCATGTGGTTCAGGCCGAACAGGTCGATGGAGAGGTCGTCGCTGTCGGTCAGCGCCAGCACGTCGCGGATAAACATCTTCATACCGATCGGAATATTACAGACGCCAATAAAGCGTTTGAAATCGGTATGACGATAGACCGCCTCGGTCACCATCCCGGCCGGATTGGTGAAGTTAATCACCCACGCGTTCGGGCAAATCTCCTGCACGTCTTTGACGATGTCGAAAATGACCGGGATGGTGCGCAGGCCTTTAAACAGCCCACCCGCACCGTTAGTTTCCTGCCCGAGATAGCCGTGGCTCAGCGGAATACGCTCGTCCAGCTCACGCGCTTTCAGCTGGCCGACGCGCAGCTGAGTGGTCACGAAATCCGCATCTTTCAGCGCCAGACGACGATCGAGGGTTTTATGCACCGTCAGAGGCACGCCCGCTTTCTCCACCATGCGCTTGCACAGGTCGAAAATAATATTCAGCTTTTCCTGACCTTCCTCAACGTCCACCAGCCATAATTCGCTGACCGGTAATTCATGATAACGTTTCAGGAAACCTTCAAGTAATTCCGGGGTATAGCTGCTGCCGCCACCAATGGTTACGACTTTTAATTTCTTCTGCATAATATCTCCCTTAGCGTATCAGGTTAATCGCCTGCAAGGTATAGCGTACTCTTCCCGCTATTTGGGCAAGCCATTAAAGCAATATTTGTGGCGGGTAATCCGCCGAAAGTTAATTCATTACCGTTAAATTCTTCCGGTAACTGTTCGGTGTGAATGAAGTCAATTTCTTAAAGGTCTTAATAAACAGGCTGGGACTGCTGTATCCTGACTCGTACGCAATATCGGTAACGGAGTAGTTGGTAATTTCCAGCTGTTTTTTGGCAAAATTAATGCGGATTTCATTAATAATTTGCACGGGTGTTTTACGATAATAGCGCTGCGTCGCGCGGGTCAGATATTCCTGGGATTTTCCCGACAGAGACACCATATTTTCCAGCGCATTTTCGCTGAACTGGCCTTTATCATGCATCAGCTCAACGGTGCTGCGCAGCCATTGCGGAATATCATCCATCACCTGCTGCTCTTCACGATGATGGCGCAGCCGGTTCATCACGTAGAAGGTCACCGTTTCAATAAACTCATCAAATTCATTGTCGCGGAAGTTAAGCGAGGCGATAACCGTTTCAATCCAGGTCATAAACTCGTTTTTGACCCGATAGACCTGGGAGGCCACAAAGCAGAACGGCACCAGCGGCAGATAGTGTTTCTCAAAGAAGCGTCTGCTGACGCCCACATTCAGAATACGGGTGGCACCAAACTCGTAAAAGCTCTGGTGATAAGAACCCATCGGCAGGAAGACAAAATCCCCTCGCTCAAGCAGGACGCGCTTACCGTTGATCTCCTGGTAGTAGCGACCGGTCAGAACAATCGTGAACTCGTAGTAGTCATGCTGGTGCAGACCACTGGCGCTCTCCGTCTTGTTGTAGATAACCACGTGAAAATTTTTGCCGTTAAACAGCTGCTGTTCAAGTGCGGTTTTAATTTCCATCGTGCTGACCTCCTGCTGCGAAATCCGACTCAGTGCATTTTCTCGTGAAGCTCGATTAGCTCCGCCACCAGCTCACGCGCCAGCATCGAGGTCATCAGGTGATCCTGCGCGTGGACCAGCACCAGGCTGACCTTCATCTTCCCTTCGCCCTGATCGCTTTCAATCAGCTTTGTCTGCACCAGGTGCGCTTCGTTCAGCGCCGTGCGGGACTGGTCCATCATGGTTTTCGCCGCGGCGAAATCTCCCTGCTTGGCCTGCTTCAGTGCGGCATAGGCCAGGCTGCGGGCCTGTCCGGAGTTGATGATAAGCCCCATCACCACTTCTTCGAGATCGTTCTCGACGGCTTCGTCTGCGACAATACTATCCAAATCTAACATTTTTAAGCTCCTTGTGGCTGGCGCGGGTTTCCCCGCGCCGGTCAATCTTAGAATTTCAGTGAGAGGGCAATATCCTCTTCGCTCTCTTCTTCATCAATAATAGTGGCGGCTTTGTTGGCAATCGCCACGAACGGCATGTACAGCAGGGTGGCAATCCCGAGGTTGAATATCGCCAGCAGGAAGGCCGCGACGCTACCATTGGTGTTGAAGAAGGCGCCCAGACCCGCCGGCATGGTCCACGGTGCAATGTTGGTGACCGGTGGAATGATGCCCAGGTAATACGCCGTCAGGGTAATGGCGGCCAGCAGCGGCTGAATCAGGATGAACGGAATGAACATTACCGGGTTCATGATGATTGGCAGACCGAACAGAATCGGTTCGTTAATCTGGAAGATGCCTGATGGCAGCGCCAGCTTCGCCACCTGACGGTAGTCAGCACGACGAGAGACAATAAAGACCGCGATGATCAGACCCAAGGTCGCCCCGGTACCGCCCAGGAAGATATAGGAGTCAAGCATCGGCTTCGCCCACACATGGAAGGTTTTACCCGCTGCCAGCGCCGCGTCAACGGAGCCGTACTGCTGGTAAAGCGCAACGTTTTCCAGTGCCCAGGGGGTCATAATCCCGCTGTCCAGCGCGGCCAGTGCCAGT
This sequence comes from Enterobacter asburiae, assembly GCF_008080435.1. Lineage (GTDB taxonomy): Bacteria > Pseudomonadota > Gammaproteobacteria > Enterobacterales > Enterobacteriaceae > Enterobacter > Enterobacter asburiae_C. The sequence continues at coordinate 313,655 of NZ_VRKN01000004.1, forward strand.
GAACCATGCACGCCAAAGAACCACAGCAGAGAGGTGAAAATCACATACGCCCAACCGACCACGCCACCCATCGACGCCAGCGGCGTAGAGATAGAGTCCATGATGATCTGGTGGAAGTTTGTGCCCCAGTGGGAGAGCGCCCAGGCGATAATCCCCATGATGGAGAGAATAATGAAGCCTGGAATCAACGCGGAAAATGAACGAGATACGGAAGCAGGTACGCTATCCGGCAGGCGGATAACCCAGTTGCGACGAATAATAAAGGTGAACATTTCTGCCACCACCAGGCCAATCACAATACCGGAGATGATGTTGGCCCCACCCAGCCAGTTGGCACCGACGGCATAGGCTTCACCCACGCTGTATGGCGTTACGGTCATAAAGGCGGCAACGGATAATAACCCGGCAGCCAGCGGATCCACTTTACGCTCTTCTGCCAGTGCCATCCCAATAAAGAAAGGCGCCATCAGCGACATAATCCCCAACGTACCGTTATAGACGTTGCCGCCGATGGCTTTAAAACCATTAAGGGTTTCAATAGTAGAAGCGTCTAACCGAATTCCTAATGAATAAAAGAAAGAACCTTCACCAAAGCTCAGAAAAACGTTGTTAATTAAAACGAACATGGCCCCGGCCAGCGTCAACGGCATTAATTTAATAAAGCCGTTTTTGATGGCATTAACGTGAGGCTGCTTTCCTATTTTAACAGCAAAAGGAAGGAGTACCTTTTCAAGTGAAGCGATGACTTTACTCATAGGAAAATACCCTTAAATGCCGTAACGCATGTTACGGCGTATTGTGTGTGAAATAACTCTTTGACGGGAAAAATAAAAATTAATTAGCAGCTTTTTTAATGGCTGCCACAGCAGCTTTAAGAACACCTAAACCATCAATCTTGCCGTACAGCCCCGAGTCGATCACTTCGACCGGTTTATTCGGTAACAGTCGTTGAATTTCGGGTAACATATAGGCAATTTGCGGCCCCAGTAAAACGACATCGGCTGTCTGGCCTTTTTCGCCCGCCAGCGTCTCTGGAAACGCTTCAATCACCACAGGGACTTCATACTTTTCAGCCTGCGCACGCATCTTTGACACCAGAAGCGACGTAGACATGCCCGCTGAGCAGAACAGGTAGATATGTTTCTTTTCCATCGTGATTTCCCTCTTGTATGACTACCTGCCATCGCGCTATCACTCGACTTGCTGTCCCGGCAGACAGGTAGCTTGCGTACTGTTGTTTATCGTTAGAGTGAGTATACGCAATGGTACAGACAGGGGATAATTCTGGATAGACTCAAATTGTCTCTCATTGACCTGGCTTGTTGACTCCCTTCACATTTCGGGTAAATAATTCGCGCAAATAAATAAGATTTTCTGATACATAAAAAAACCGGCCCATGGGCCGGTTTGTTAACATCCTCAGGCAAGCAGGGTTACTGCGCCTTAGGTGCCTGGGGATCGGTATCGTATTCAGCACAGGTCTGATAGCCGGAGTTGATCACATGACCGGTATCATCCAGAGCGACAAAGTAGGTTTCAGCCTTACCATCACGTTGACCCAGGATATAGGTCTGGCAGGTCCCCTTCGCATGAATCATTGTCACTTCAGAAGAAGGTTTACCGGCAATCGCAGCCACCTGCGAACGGGTCATCCCTTTTTTAACGTCTTTTACTACGGGCTGCGTAAACTGATCCTTAGTGCGATCGTAAGCCGTACACCCTGCCAGCATAGTCAGTACCGCCGCTGCGCTAAGAATTCCTGCTACGTTCTTGTTCATATTCCGTCCTCTTGTTTATCAGCGTGTTATCTAAGCATGGGATAAAAAGTACTATTGTTCAACTTTGTGAGTTACGCCAGACGAATTTCGGAAAATTCTAATAAAACAACGATAACCTGCTAAATCGGCGCAAATTAGCGCACTCAAAACTGTGATCCTTGTCGTTTCTCGCCCAAAGGGTTAATTTTAACAGCTAACACATTCTGTTTATGTACTGCATATGGAGGGCGTGATGGCTCTGCAACAAGAGATTATTCAGGCACTGGGCGCGAAGCCCACGGTAGATGCACATGAAGAGATCCGCCGCAGCGTGGATTTTTTAAAATCGTACTTAAAAACGAACGCTTTCCTGAAATCCCTGGTGCTGGGCATCAGTGGCGGCCAGGACTCTACCCTGACCGGTAAACTCTGCCAGATGGCGATTTCAGAGCTTCGCGAAGAGACGGGCGATGAGACGCTGCAGTTTATCGCGGTGCGTCTTCCTTATGGCCAACAGGCGGACGAGCAGGATTGCCAGGATGCCATTGCATTCATTCAGCCTGACCGCGTGCTGACCGTTAATATTAAGGGCTCAGTGCTGGCAAGCGAGCAGGCGCTTCGCGAAGCGGGCATTGAGCTGAGCGATTTTGTTCGCGGCAACGAGAAAGCCCGCGAACGCATGAAAGCGCAGTACAGCATCGCCGGAATGACCAAAGGCGTCGTCGTCGGTACCGACCATGCGGCAGAAGCGATCACCGGTTTCTTCACCAAATATGGCGACGGCGGCACCGACATTAACCCTATCTTCCGTCTCAACAAGCGTCAGGGTAAGCAGCTACTTGCCGCGCTGGGCTGTCCTGAACATCTGTATAAGAAAGCGCCGACAGCGGATCTGGAGGACGATCGCCCTTCCCTGCCGGATGAAGCGGCCCTTGGCGTCACCTATGACAACATTGATGATTATCTGGAAGGCAAAAAGCTGGATGAAGGTACCGCGAAAATCATCGAAAGCTGGTACCTGAAAACCGAGCACAAGCGCCACACGCCAATTACGGTGTTTGACGACTTCTGGAAGAAATAAAGCAAAACGGTAACCCAGGTTACCGTTTTTTGTGTTTGCTCCCTCTCCCGTGGGAGAGGGTTGGGGTGAGGGCATCAGACCGCACGTCCTGGCCGGGTAAGGCGTAGCCGCCACCCGGCTCTTTTTTAACCGCCACACTCCTGTTACACTGTATACATGAACAGTATATGGAGCAGTATGTGAGCAGGCGTCAATCCGCCCCGCGTCTTGAGTTTGAAGCGGCGGCAATCTACGAATATCCCGAGCACCTTCGCCCCTGGCTTGAGGCGCTGCCTAAACAGCCTGGCGTGTACATCTTTCACGGTGAAAGCGACACCCTGCCGCTGTATATCGGCAAGAGCGTTAACATTCGCAGTCGGGTGTTATCCCATCTGCGTACGCCGGACGAGGCCGCTATGCTGCGCCAGTCGCGACGCATTACCTGGTTCCAGACGGCGGGAGAAATGGGCGCGCTGTTGCTGGAGGCACGGTTGATAAAAGAACAACAGCCGCTGTTCAATAAACGCCTGCGCCGCAACCGTCAGCTCTGCTCCCTGCAGATCAACGATGGCAAGCCGCAGGTCGTCTACGCGCGCGACGTCGATTTTTCTCATGCCCCGAATCTCTACGGGCTGTTCGCCAATAAACGTGCCGCACTCCAGGCGCTGCAGTCGCTGGCGGACGAGCTACAGCTTTGCTACAGCCTTCTGGGTCTGGAGGCGACCACCCGCGGACGCGCCTGTTTTCGATCCGCGCTGAAGCGCTGCGCCGGTGCCTGCTGTGGGAAAGAGAGCGTTGAGGCGCATCACGCCCGGCTCCTCACCGGTCTGGCGGCCATCAGCGTGAACTGCTGGCCGTGGGAAAGCGCCGTTGCGCTAAAAGAAGTGGGAGAGGCAATGACCCAGTATCACATCGTCAACAACTGGCTCTGGCTGGGCGCTGTCGACGACATCAACGACGCGGCAACCCTGCTGCGCACGCCCGCCGGATTTGACCACGATGGCTACAAAATTCTCTGTAAACCGGTCCTGGCCGGAAAGTTTGAGATCATTGTGCTCAATGACCAGGCAGCCACGTGATTTCGCTGAACAATAAGGTGCCCTGAGCCTCCAGCAGACGCAGCGTATGGGTTCCCTCCTCCCAGCTAGCCCCCTGATCGGCCGTCAGCAATTTATCACCCAGCTGCCACGCACCGCTTAGCACAAACACCACGCCCCCGCGTGAGCCAAAGGTGGTAAAGGTACGGTCAGCAACGCGCACCTTCGCCCGGCAGCAGTCGCGCCGGGTCATGATGTTAAAGTCCATTGCCATCCGCCCATCACAAAGCAGCGCTTTCACCGGCAAATCGCCGGCAAAACTGTAGGGCTGATGATGCTTCAGGGTATGGAAGAACGCCTGACCCGCATCCAGCGTCACCTCTCCCCCTTCCAGCAAGGTAATCACCCGATCGACACCGGGAAACGAGGAGAATTCGCCGTTGCTGGCGATAGTCGCGATACTGGCACGCCAGTGAAAATCGCGCGTCGCGGGAGGGAAGCAGCAAATCTCACGCGTTTCGCCAGCACCATTGCGCCAGAGGCTGACCGGCATCTTACGGATATCAAAGAACTCCATCACCACTCCTGAATGGCACAACCCGTGCCAGGGCAAGGATATCGCTATCGTTGCTGTCTTGTTTGTTATCGTTGGGTATTCACAGACACAGTATCGGCAGCAGAGCGGACAGGCCTTAGCGGAACGTTAATAAAAATTCTAACGCCATGACTCTACAAACATTCTCTGAAGCGACTACAGGAGGATACCGCGCTGGCGGCGGCAGGCAAGAGGGCAGGAAAGAAAAACCGCCGGTCCTGTCCACAGCGATTGCGCTTTTGTGGACAGGATCCCGGCGGTCTTAAGAGAGTGAACCGATTATTCGGTTGGTGCTGGCATTTTACCTTCCATCGCCGGACGTTCTGTCAGACGCTTCTCAAAATTCGCATTAAATTGTTTTTTCTGTTCCGGGGTCAGAATGTTGTAGATCTTGTTCTGGGTTTCCATGTGAGCCAGCATGCGGGCTTTGTGCTGCTCGGCCATTTTGTCGATCTGCGCTTCGGCTTTCGCCTTATCGAAGCTGTCGCTGGCGATGATGTCATGCATCGCACGGCGCTCTTCAAGCGGAGGACGTTTCATCTGGTCGCGTTCACCTTTTCTGATGTCGCGGATCTGCTGCTTCTGTGCATCCGTCAGGTTGAGATCCTTAAACATCATCATCTCGTTGTGCATACCCGGACCTTTATGATGCATCATCATTTTGCCTTCAGCAGGCGCGGCAGTCGTAGTGGTCGCAGTATCTGCGGCGAACGCCATGCTGGTAGCGCCCAGAGCCAGGGTAGAAGCAACAAACAGTGCAGTAAACTTACGCATAATTTATTTCCTTTCTTTCAGTTATTCTTCGGCGCTATGCCGTGTTGACGAGATTAACTTTACGGGGTTTATCGTCAATTAGTCAGAGCAACGGTAAAACAATGAAAGTGTAAAAAACAAATTTTCGCCAAATGTGGAGGAAATAAGGATAAAGCGTGGAGAGTTGCAACAAAAAATATTCAATACGATGATTTTAAAGCGATTTAGCGGAAGTATAGCGAAGTGGAGATGAATAATAAAGCAATTCACCAGGAATATTCTGCAAAACAAGTGCAAACGCTTTAATCGTTAAGAAAAGTTTTTTACTTCCCCCTCCCGGATGATGAGAGGGGAAAGGTTCAGGATATTTTTTCCAGCATCAGCCCGGCCCGCAGACCAAACGCGACGGTGGGGTTAGGGAATAAAACATACTCGGTGGTTTTCTGCACCTCGTAACGTTCCTCGCCATCTTCAGCCAGCAGCGCCCCTTTGCGGAACGGTGTGAAGTTCAGGGTGTGCGCGGCCATATGAAGCAGGAAGGCATCGCTGCGGCGCGTGATCTGCTGTACGACCCGATACCGCTCAACGGGCTGATGCGCGTGCTCGGGAGCCGTTCCTCCCAGCAACGCCCGAAGAGCGAGATGCGTAGGCGCAAAGCGGGTCAGATCGTTCTGCCCAAACGGGAGCGCTTTTCCCAGCTCCAGCGTGCAGGCCAGCGCTGCGAAATGTTCACAGGTGAAATGGGTAAACGTTCCGCCCGGCGACTGATGAAATACCAGCGCCTCAAGCCCGGCGTCACCCAGCCAGCTCAGGAACGCTTCATCCCACGGCTGATTACGCTGCGGCAGAACGCCGAAGCGAACATGGTAAGACGCGCGGATTGCCGTATGCAGATCCAGGTGCCAGCGCGCCGGTCCCGCGGCGGTAAAAAACGCGGTCACGACGTTCTCCAGCCACTCTGCCCGCGCCGTTTCATCGCTCTGCGGAAACTGCGACCAGCGGCCGCCGAACATGCGGTTAATGTCACTCACCAGATACCGTTTGTTTTGCGCCAGCGCTGGTGGATTGCCGAGCACCACCAGCACGCGGCACTTCAGGGCAATCTCATTGCGGTACAGCGCACGCAGCAGCAGATCAACGATCTCAACGGGTGCGGTTTCATTCCCGTGGATACCCGTTGAAAGCAGCAGCGACAGATCGCTTTTTACGGTCGGCGTGAGCTCAAGCACCCCGCGCCCCAGCCACCGCCAGCGAAATGAGGGGCCGTCCCCCTCTTTCTGTTCCGGCGTCTCATCGGCCAGGGTCAGCGCCAGTAAATTTTCCATATCCACTCCTTTAGCGCTGGAACGGGTAAACCGATCCCAGCTGCAGGATTGTCGATAACGCGTCCAGCGCCTCGCGCCCTTCACGCAGAAGCTGCGGGTCAACCAGATCCGCCTGCGTTAGCCGATCGCGATAGTAGCGTTCAACCCAGTCATTCAGCCGCGTAAAGAGCGTATCGTTCATCATGACCGCCGGGTTTACCGCCTGCATTTCGTCCTGGGTCAAGACCACGCGCAAACGTAAACAAGCGGGACCACCGCCGTTGGCCATGCTTTCGCGCAGATCAAACACGCGCAGTTCGTCAATCGGGTTATCGGCCTTCACCAGCTCCGTCAGGTAGCGCCACACGCCTTTATGATCCCGGGATTCCTGCGGCAGGACCAGCATCATGCTGCCATCGTCACGGCTTAGCAGTTGGCTATTAAACAGATACGTTTCTACCGCGTCCTGCACGCTCACCGCCTCCGTTGGCACCTGGATTGGCGTAAAGCCGCGCACACGCTCATGCAGCGTGGCGAGCAGCTTATCCTGATGGGCAAACGCCTGCTCGTGGCAGAACAACACCTGGCGGTTAGAGACGGCAATCACGTCGTTATGGAACACGCCCTGGTCAATCACATGCGGGTTTTGCTGGGCAAAAACCACCTGGGAAGGATTGACCTGGTTCAGTCGAGCAACCGCCTGGCTGGCCGCCAGCGTCTGACGAGCAGGATAACGGGTGGGCGCGGCGTGGCCCCCCTCTTCTCGCCCGTAGATAAACAGCTGCAGGCCCGGGTCGCCATAATCGCCCCCCAGGCGGTTATGGTTGGCCGCGCCTTCGTCGCCAAACATCGCCACCTGCGGCAGGGCCTGATATACCTCAAAATGGGCGTCATGGTTGAAAATGGCGCGCAGCACGCGCCCGGTGGTTTCCGCTTCGGTGGCGCGGTGGAATTTATTGTTCAGGTTCGCCACCGTCAGATGAACTTTGCCATCCAGCGTATCGGCTGACGGCGCGACGGTCGCGGCGTTTGCCACCCACATAGAGGAGGCAGAGCTTGCAGCGGAGAGCAGGTGCGGCGTCTGCGTACCCGCTTTTTCGACGACCTGCTCATCAGTACCGCTAAAGCCGAGCTGACGAAGGACTGCCACGTTCGGGCGTTCCTGCGGCGGGATCACCGCCTGCGGGAAACCGGCATCCGCCAACGCCTTCATTTTTAGCAGGCCCTGCTTCGCCGCCAGCTTCGGGTTCGAGACCTGAAAACGGTGCTTCGTCGAGGCTTCATTACCAAAAGAGAGACCGGCATAGTGGTGCGTCAGCCCCACCAGCCCGTCAAAGTTAACTTCACGCGCTTTCATGACGATCCCCTCCGGTAAAATCCAGCCCCGGATTCAGCGTGTCCGGCAGCGTCAGCGCCGGGGTTTCCAGGCTCGCCATCGGCCACGCGCAGTAATCGGCGGCATACCACGCGCTGGCGCGATGGTTGCCCGACGCGCCCACGCCGCCGAACGGCGCGGTGCTCGCGGCGCCGGTCAGCGGTTTATTCCAGTTCACAATCCCGGCGCGCGCTTCCAGCAGCAGTTGATCAAACTTCTCGCGATGCGGTGAAATCAGACCGCTCGACAGGCCATAGCGGGTGTTATTCGCCATCGCAATGGCCGCATCAAAATCGTCATAGCGCCAGACGCACAGCAGCGGGCCGAAGACCTCTTCATCCGGCACGTTGCTCGCGCCGCTCATCTCTACGATGCCAGGCGTCAGCAGCGAGGTACCCGGCTGAATCTGCTTTGGCTCCAGCAGGGTTTTCGCGCCGCGCGTGACGTGGTCCTGCCAGGCCTTCAGCACGTTCAGCGCGGCCTGTTCAGAAATCAGACCGCCGATAAACGGCTGCGGGTCGGCATCCCACGCGGCAGGCACCAGACGCGCACTGACTTCTACCAGACGTTTCAGGAAGGCATCCCCCTGTGCGCCCCGTTTCACCAGCAGACGGCGGGCACAGGTGCAGCGCTGTCCGGCGGTAATAAAGGCGGACTGAATCATCAGGTGCACCGCGGCGTCGATATCATCAGGGTCTTCCACAATCAGCGGGTTGTTGCCGCCCATCTCCAGCGCCAGAATTTTCTCCGGCTGCCCTGCCAGCTGGCGGTGCAGCTGATAGCCCGTTCCGGCGCTGCCGGTAAACAGCAGGCCGTCAATATCGCTCAGCGCGCTCAGCGCCTGACCGGTTTCCCGACCGCCCTGCACCAGGTTCAGCACGCCCGGCGGCAAACCGGCCTGTTCCCACAGCTTAACCACCGCCTCGCCGGTTAATGGTGTGAGCTCGCTCGGTTTGAAGATGACGGTATTGCCCGCCAGCAGCGCAGGCACGATGTGACCATTTGGCAGATGCCCCGGGAAGTTATACGGGCCAAACACCGCCAGTACGCCGTGCGGGCGGTGGCGCAGCGTGGCCGCGCCGTCCGGCATGTCGGCATGCTGTTCGCCAGTGCGGGTATGGTACGCCTTGACCGAAATAGCGATTTTGTTGATCATCGCCGTCACTTCGGTTGTCGCTTCCCAGCGCGGTTTACTGGTTTCAGACGCAATAATGCGCGTCAGTTCGGCTTTGTTCGCCTCCAGCAGCCCGGCAAACTTTTCAACCATCGCCTGACGCACGGCGAAAGGCTGTTTTGCCCACGCCGGAAACGCGCGGCGCGCGGCATGGCAGGCCTCTTCTACCTGCGCGGCGCTGGCGTCATGCCCCTTCCAGAGCACCTCTTTTCCAACCGGATTGGTCTTTACGCGCTCTTCGCCTTCGCCCGTTACCCAGTCACCGTTAATCCATAATGTCATGCTGTTTTCTCCTCAGGGCAGAGACGCACCAGGCGAACCGTATCGCCGGCGTTACATTTCAGGGCATCCAGTTCTGCAGCCGTCAGCACCAGACGTTCACATTTCGGGTTGGTACGCACCAGCATGGCGCGGAAATTGGCGTAATTTTCGTTCGACACCAGACAGGCCGGCCAGTCACCCGGCGCGGGCTGACCTTCAGAGACTTCAACCAGACGGCTTTTACGGATCGCGCGTACGCGGTCGATATCGCACTCAAGCGTAGGTCCGCCGTCAAAGATGTCGACATAGTTACGGTAGCGGAACCCCTCTTTCTCCAGCACCGCGCGGGCGGGCGCGGTCTGCGGATGGACTTCGCCAATCACCGCCTGCGCTTCCGGGCTGAGGAAATGGGTATAGATAGGATGCTTCGGCATCAGTTCGGCAATAAAGGCTTTCTGGCCGGTGCCGCAGAGATAGTCCGCCCGGCTGAACTCCATCGAGAAGAAGCGCTCGCCCAGGCTCTCCCAGAACGGCGAGTAGCCGGTGTCGTCGATAACTCCACGCATCTCAGCGACCACTTTCTCGTTAAAGCGATCGCGGAAGGCGGCCATAAACATAAAGCGCGATTTGGAGAGCAGATAGCCGTTGCCCTCTTTGCGCCACGCCGGGTCGAGGAACAGCGTGCAGAGCTCGCTGGCACCCGTGTGGTCATTGCAGAGAAACAGCGTGGGCAGCGCGTTATAGACGTTCAGCTCTTTCGAGGCGTGAACCATGGTGCCGACGCGATAGTTGTACCACGGGTCGTTAAGCCCGACGGCCACTTCAATGGCGCAGATCCCGGCCACGGTCCCCGTGTCGGTGTCTTCCAGCACGAATACATACCCCTGTTCACTCTTTGGCAACGTCCCCTGCCAGGTTTGCAGGGCGCGCTCAATGCGCGCCGACAGCGTTTTTTCATCGGCAGGAAGCGAGGTCAGCCCGCCTCCCGTCTTACCGGCAAGCTGCATGAGCCCGGCGAGATCGCCGCGCTCAACGGGACGGATGACCATCATGATGACACCCCGGATTTCACCTTTTCACACGCCAGCGCAAAACGGTCCAGACCGGTTTGCACCTCTTCCTCGCTGACAATCAGCGCGGGAGCAAAACGCACCACGTTGGCACCGGCAATCAGCACCATCACGCCCATTTTTGCCGCTTCCTGTGAAATAAGTTTAGCTTTTCCGGCAAACTCAGCGGTGAGTTCGCAGCCAATTAACAGTCCCAGGCCGCGAATTTCTTTAAACATCCCCGTTTTGCTGTTGATGGCATTCAGACGCTCAACAAACCAGTCGTGACGCTGCTTAACGCCTTTCAGCACCTCAGGGGTGTTAATGATGTCGAGAACCTGCCCGGCGACGGCGGTGGCCAGCGGGTTGCCGCCGTAGGTAGTGCCATGGGTGCCCACGGTCATCACGCTGGCGAATTTATCGGTGGTCAGCATCGCCCCAATCGGGAAGCCACCGCCCAGCGCTTTGGCGGTCGAAAGCACGTCCGGCGTCACACCGTAGTGCATATAGGCATACAGTTCGCCGGTGCGGCCCACGCCGGTCTGCACTTCGTCGAAAATCAGGACCGCGTTGTGACGATCGCACAGCTCGCGCAGCCCCTGCAGGAAGGCTTTTTGTGCCGGAAGCACGCCGCCCTCGCCCTGCATCGGCTCGACGATCACCGCGCAGGTGGTGTCGTTAATCAGCTCGCTGGCGGACTGCAGATCGTTATAGATCCCGTGGCGAATATCCGGCGGCAGCGGTGCGAAATCCTGTGAGTATGACGGCTGGCCGCCCGCGCTGACGGTAAAGAGCGTGCGCCCGTGGAAGGCATTTTTAAACGCCACGATACCGCTCTTGTGGGTACCAAATTTATCGTGCGCGTATTTGCGCGCCAGCTTCAGCGCCGCTTCGTTGGCTTCCGCCCCCGAGTTACAGAAAAAGACTTTTTCGGCAAACGTCGCGTCGATCAGTTTTTTGGCCAGGCGCAGCGCAGGCTCGTTGGTAAAGCCGTTGCCGGTATGCCAGAACTTCGCCGCCTGGTCATTCAGCGCCTGACGCAGCGCAGGGTGCGCATGCCCCAGCGCGTTGACCGCAATCCCACCTGCAAAGTCGATATACTCTTTACCCTGCTGATCCCACAGGCGCGAGCCTTCCCCACGAACCGGAATAAAAGCCGCCGGAGCGTAAACCGGCATCATCCATTCATCGAAATTTTCACGCGTAATTGACAGAGACATAGCGACCTCATCCGGTAAATAAAAGGTTATTTGAATGTTAAATAATTGAGTGTTTGCACTGTGAATGTAGATTGCAGCCTTCGTGCCAGCCAGCAATAAAAATGCATAAACGGATTGGAGCATCAGAATATCAATGAGTTACAATATGGAGTTATTCACTGTTACTGCATAAAAAGTGAATATTTTTACGACAAGCGGCGCTTTGCCGCATGAAAATCAGAAAGAGTATGCACGGGCCAAATATAATTCTGGAATTGTGATCGCTCGCGAAATTTATCGGTCATTTACGCCCTGTTTGGGGGCGAAGCGCGTCAGAATGGTGCAAATATTGCACCACCGACATTATCTGTCGCAGTTATTGGTCGAACCCGGTAACAGTTGACGCAAATTCTGCTACCATCCTTGCACTATTCACCTTGCACTGGCAGCGACTATGAAATTTGTCTCTTTTAATATCAACGGCCTGCGCGCCCGCCCTCATCAGCTTGAAGCTATCGTTGAACAACATCAGCCAGATGTGATCGGCCTGCAGGAGACAAAGGTTCACGACGACATGTTCCCCCTCGAAGAGGTGGCGAAACTCGGCTACAACGTTTTTTATCATGGGCAGAAAGGCCATTACGGCGTTGCGCTGTTGACCAAAGAGACGCCAGTTTCCGTGCGCCGTGGGTTTCCCGGCGATGACGAAGAAGCACAACGCCGCATCATCATGGCGGAGCTGCCTTCCCCGCTGGGTAACATCACCGTGATCAATGGTTACTTTCCCCAGGGCGAAAGCCGCGACCATCCGACCAAATTCCCGGCTAAGGCCAAGTTTTATCAGGATCTGCAGGACTATCTGACCACCGAACTCAACAAAGACAATCCGGTGCTGATCATGGGTGATGTGAACATCAGCCCGACGGATCTCGATATTGGCATCGGTGAAGAGAACCGCAAACGCTGGCTGCGTACCGGCAAATGCTCCTTCCTGCCGGAAGAGCGTGAGTGGATGGAGCGCCTGCTGGGCTGGGGCCTGGTGGATACGTTCCGCAATGCCAACCCGGAAACGCAGGACCGCTTCTCCTGGTTTGACTACCGCTCAAAAGGTTTTGACGACAACCGTGGCCTGCGTATCGACCTTCTGCTGGCCAGTTCGCCGCTGGCAGAGCGCTGCATCGAAACCGGGATCGACTATGAGATCCGCAGCATGGATAAACCGTCTGACCACGCGCCGGTGTGGGCTAAATTCAAGCTGTAATGACGCGTGAACATTCGAAAAATCGCTTTCCTGTGCGCCCTTCTGGGCGCATTTATTCTGACGTTTGTCATACTTCCCCCTGGTACACTCTCCCTGGAAGGGATTAAAACTCACCAGCAGGCATTACTCTCCCATGTTGACCACGAACCGCTACGAAGCGCGCTGATCTTTTTTGCGCTCTATGTGGTGGTCTCCGCCCTGTCAATACCCGGCGCGGCGATCCTGACCCTGCTGGGCGGGGCGTTATTTACCCTGTGGGAAGGCACCGTGCTGGTCTCGTTTGCCTCCACGCTCGGGGCCACGCTTGCGATGCTCGCCAGCCGTTATCTGCTGCGTGACTGGGTTCAGCGGCGGTTTGCTCAGCAGATGAAAACGGTGAACGCGGGTATGGCGCATGACGGCGCGGGCTATCTTTTTGCCCTGCGCCTGATGCCGCTGTTCCCGTTTTTCCTGGTGAATTTGCTGATGGGGCTAACCCGCATTGGCGTATATCGCTATTGGTGGGTCAGCCAGGTCGCCATGCTGCCCGCGACGGTTGTGTTTCTGAACGCCGGGCGCGAGCTGGGAAAAGTGGCATCGCTGCGCGATATTTTGTCGCCGGGTATGCTATTCGCCTTTACACTACTGGGGGTATTACCGCTGGTTACGCGCCGGCTGTTTTCCCGTTATCTCCCGTCTGCTAAAAAGTGAGGCATTATGCGCCGTGTGCGTTTTTGCGCGTTTCTGACCGGTCTGCTGCTGGCAGCCCCCCTGTGTGCCGCCGAGGGCTGGCACGCTATCCAACAACAGGCCAAAGGCCAGACCGTGTGGTTTAACGCCTGGGGCGGCGATCCGGCGGTCAACCGCTACCTTGAGTGGGTCAGCGGTGAGATGCAAACGCACTATGCCATTACCCTGAAAATCGTCCCGCTGGCGGATGCCGCCGATGCGGTAAAACGTATTCAGACCGAAGCCGCCGCAGGGCGTAAGACCAACGGCTCCGTTGACCTGCTGTGGGTCAACGGCGAAAACTTCCGCACGTTAAAAGAGGCAAACCTGCTGCAAACCGGATGGGCGCAGTCGTTGCCAGACTGGCGCTATGTCGATACCCGTAAACCCGTCACGGAAGATTTTGCGATTCCCACAGACGGGGCGGAATCGCCGTGGGGAGGCGCGCAGCTGACCTTTATCGCCCGCAAAGCCAGCATGCCGACGCCGCCGGAGGATCCTCAGGCGCTGCTGGCGTACGCGCAGCAGCACCCGGGCAAGGTGAGCTATCCTCGCCCGCCGGATTTTACCGGCACGGCATTTCTTGAGCAGCTGCTTCTGACGCTCACCGATCGCCCTGAGGCTTTACAAAAAGCGCCCGATGAAACGTTTGCCCACGTTACCGCGCCGCTCTGGGCCTACCTCGATAAGCTGCACCCGCTGCTGTGGCGCGAAGGAAAAGACTTCCCTCCCACCCCTGCGCGAATGGATGCCCTGCTTGCCAGCGGCAGTCTGAACCTGTCGCTGACCTTTAACCCGGCGCATGCGCAGCAAAAAGTGGCGAGCGGCGAACTGCCTGCCGACAGCTATAGCTTTGGTTTCCATAGCGGGATGCTCGGCAACGTTCATTTTGTGGCTATCCCGGCCAATGCCAGCGCGAGCGCGGGTGCAAAAGTGGTCGCTAATTTCCTGCTGTCACCGCAGGCGCAAATCCGCAAGGCCGACCCGGCCATCTGGGGTGATCCGAGCGTACTGGATGCGAAAACACTGCCCGAAGGTGAAGCGAAACAGCTGTTGACCCATACGCCTCAGGGGCTGCCGAAGGTGCTTGCAGAGCCGCAGTCCGCCTGGGTGAGCGCGCTGGAGCAGGAATGGCTGCGTCGTTACGGCACCCGCTGAGCGGGCTTGTCTGGCTGGCGATGGCGGTGATTTATCTGCCGATCCTGCCCGCCGGCGTCATGCTGTTCGCACCGGCGTTTTCTGTGACAAACTGGCAGCGGCTGCTGAACGATCCGCAGCTGCCGCAGGCGACCGTCGCCACGCTGGTCTCAACGCTCATCGCCACGCTGGGGGCGTTGTTGATTGCCCTTTTCCTCGTCAGCCTTTTGTGGCCCGGTAAACGCTGGCGCCGTCTCACTACCCGCCTGCCGTGGTTACTGGCGATCCCCCATGTGGCGTTCGCCACCAGCGCGTTACTGCTGTTTGCCGAGGGCGGGCTGTTTTATCAGATCTGCACCGTCTGTTCGCCGCCGTTTGACCGCTACGGTACCGGGCTGGGCCTGACGCTCGCGGTCAAAGAGAGCGCGTTTGTACTGTGGGCCATTTACGCCGTACTGCCGGAAAAACGGCTCGCACAGCAGAAGATCGTCCTGCAAACCTTTGGCTACGGGCGTATTCAGACGCTCAGCTGGCTGATCCTTCCGGCGATCGCGCCTGTCCTCGGCGCGGTGATGCTGGCGGTGCTGGCGTGGTCGCTCTCGGTCGTGGATGTAGCAATCGTTCTCGGGCCCGGCAACCCGCCCACCCTGGCCGTGCTGGCCTGGCAGTGGCTAAGCCAGGGTGACGCGCAGCAGCAGGCAAAAGGAATGCTGCTGTGCCTGCTTCTCCTTCTGCTGCTGGCTGCGCTTGCTGCCCTCGGGTACGGCCTCTGGAAGGTATGGCGTCGCACGCTTCCGGACCTCGCGGGGACGCGTCCCCGGTCTCCGCGCGTCCTGCCTGAGCGGGCAGTCAGCGGGTTACTGCCCGCGTGCGGCGTCCTGTGCACCGCGATACTGCTGATGCTGGCGCAAGGGGACGATGTGGGTCCCGTGGGTACCAGCCTCTCTTTCGGTCTGCTTTCGAGCCTGATCGCCCTGGCTGTTAGCCTTCTCTGGCTGGAATGGGGACCGCAGCGCGGCGCAGTGTGGGTGTGGTCACCGCTCGCCCTTCCGGCGCTGCCGCTCGTCGCCGGGCAATACTTTATTGCTTTGCGTCTGGGATTCGACGGGCACTATGCCGCCGTGCTCTGGAGCCATCTGCTGTGGGTGTTACCGTGGATGCTGCTGGTTCTGCAACCCGCCTGGCGGCGGATCGATCCCCGGCTTATCCTTACCGCCAGAACGCTCGGCTGGCGACGGGCAAAAATATTCTTATTGCTGAAATGCCCCCTGCTGGTGCGCCCTGCGCTGCTGGCTTTTGCCACCGGCTTTTCCGTCAGCATGGCGCAATACATGCCGACGCTCTGGCTTGGCGCGGGGCGTTTCGCCACGCTGACCACCGAAACCGTCGCGCTCAGCAGCGGGGGCAGCATCCCGATTCTCGCTAACCGGGCGCTCGGATTACTGCTGATGACGGGCACGGTGTTCGGTCTTGCCGCACTGTTATCCCGGCTCGTGGGCCGCTACCGTCAAGGATTACGATAATGCTGAAGGTAAACCATCTCACCATCGAACCGCTTTTCCGCGAGGTCAATTTTTGCGTTCCTCGCGGGGAGATCGTTACCCTGATGGGGCCGTCCGGCAGCGGCAAATCGACCCTTTTTGCGTGGATGGTCGGCGCGCTGTCAGACGATTTTCAGGCGCAGGGCGAGCTGTGGCTCGACGCGCGTCGCTGCGACGGCCTTCCCGTCGAATCCCGCGGACTGGGTATTCTCTTTCAGGACGCGCTGCTGTTTGACCCGTTTAGCGTCGGGCAGAATTTGCAGCTGGCCTTGCCTGAGCGGATCGTCGGACGCGCGCGTCGGGAAGCGGTCGAGCAGGCGCTGAATTCCGCCGGGCTGAGCGGTCATTACGCCAGCGATCCGGCCACCCTTTCCGGCGGAGAGCGTGCCCGGGTCAGCCTGCTGCGCGCCCTGCTTGCTGAACCGCAGGCGCTGCTGCTGGACGAACCGTTCAGCCGCCTTGATAAAACGTTACGGGCGTCATTTCGGGCATGGGTATTTGACGCCGTCCGCGCGCGCAATATCCCGGTGGTGCTGGTCACGCACGATGAGGACGATATTCCGCCGGGCGGCGAGCTGATTGAGATTTCTCGCTGGCAATAATGTGCTAACGCAATGTTTTCCGTTTCGGGAGAGACGACAATGCCCCCCTCTTTTACTGACGTCAGGTTATTCGATGAAACGTGTTTCTCAACTGACCGCGCTGGCCCTGCTCTGCGGCCTCGCTTCCTTTTCCTCTCTGGCAGCTGATATGCCCAACGCGATGACGCTGTCTCAGCTTCAGGCACAGCACGGCACGCCTGTCGACACCCGCGCCAGCGCGTTCTATAACGGCTGGCCGCAGACGCTCAGCGGCCCGTCCGGGCATGAACCCGCCGCACTCAACCTTGCTGCCGCCTGGCTGGGCGCAATGAGCGACGAGCAGATTGCGAGCTGGGCAAAACAGCATCAGCTTACGCCTGCAACGGCCATCGCGCTGTACGGCGACGAGAACGATAACCTGGCGGTGAAATCCCGCCTGGAGAAAGCCGGATACCGCCACGTCTCGCTGCTCAGCGACGCACTGCAGACGCCCGACCGCCTTCAGCGCCTGCCGCACTTTGAACAGCTGGTTTATCCGCAGTGGATCCACCAGCTTCAGCAGGGCAAACCGGTCACGGCCGCCCCGACTGGCGACTGGAAAGTGATCGAGGCCGCCTGGGGCGCACCGAAGTTTTACCTGCTGAACCACATTCCCGGTGCGGATTACATCGACACCAACGAGGTGGAAAGCGAGCCGCTGTGGAATAAAGTCTCCGACGACAAGCTAAAAGCGATGCTGGCGAAGCACGGGATCCGTCACGACACCACCGTTATTTTGTATGGCCGTGACGTTTACGCCGCCGCGCGCGTGGCGCAGATCATGCTGTATGCGGGCGTGCAGGATGTGCGTATTCTCGATGGCGGCTGGAAAGCGTGGTCAGATGCAGGCCTGCCGGTTGAACGCGGCACGCCCGGCAAAGTGACGCCAGCCCCCGATTTCGGCGCGCCGATCCCCGGCCAGCCGCAGCTGATGGTCGATATGGAGCAGGCGCGCGGGATGCTGCACCGTCAGGATGCCTCCCTGGTCAGCATTCGTTCGTGGCCGGAGTTCATCGGCGAAACCAGCGGCTACAGCTACATCAAGCCAAAAGGTGAAATAGCTGGTGCCCGCTGGGGTCATGCGGGCAGCGACGCGACCCATATGGAGGACTTCCATAACCCGGATGGCACCATGCGCAGTGCGGACGATATCGCCGCCCAGTGGAAGCGCTGGAATATTCTGCCGGAACAGCGCGTCGCGTTTTACTGCGGCACCGGGTGGCGGGCGTCAGAAACCTTTATGTACGCCCGGGCGATGGGCTGGAAGAATGTCGCCGTCTATGACGGCGGCTGGTACGAATGGAGCAGTCACTCGCAGAACCCGGTCTCCACCGGAGAGCGCGGGCCAGAGAGTGCTCTCTAAGGGTTAAGTGACTTCAGCGTCATATAACCGCTCCAGATGCGCGTTGTGGTGGTCAGCCAGCACAGCGCGCCGAATACCCACGCGAATAGCGTAAAGTGCGCCGGGAACAGGCAGCACAGCACAAACAGCGCAATGGTCTCCGTCCCTTCCGTTAACCCACCGATGTAATAAAACGACTTGTGCGCATAGCCGGGGTTGTCGATGTCGTGCTTCGCGGCCAGCGCCGCAAACGCCAGAAAGCTGCTGCCGGTACCGATAAACGCAAACAGCAGCCAGGCGGCCGCCAGCGCATTCTCTGCGGGAGCAGCAAGCGCAAAGCCAAACGGTACCAGGGCGTAGAACAGAAAATCGAGCGCGATATCAAGAAATCCCCCCGCATCGGTCAGCCCTCTCCGGCGTGCCAGCGCGCCGTCCAGACCATCCAGCAAACGGTTAAGCACGATGGCGACCAGCGCCGCCGGATACCAGCCGAGGGCCAGAAACGGCAGCGCCAGCACGCCGACGGCAAACCCGGTCAGCGTTAATCCGTCGGGCGTGATGCCCGGCTTATCCAGCACGGAAACCAGACGATTCAGAACGGGCTTTACCCGCGGGTGCAGGTGACGGTCAAGCATGGGGAGTCTCGTTAAACGTGGCGCACAGCCCCTGAGCCGGAATGTCCAGGGCGGCGTTAAAGCGGGCCGAGAGATTCTGAAACGCAATGAGCGCCGTCATCTCGGTAATAGCATCATCCGTGAAGTGGCGTTTCAGCGCCGTTCTGATTGCCTCATCTGCCCGGGGCGGCGTGGCGGTTACCGCCTCGGCGTAGGCCAGCGCCGCGCGCTCTTGCTCAGTGAATAAGTCCGAATCATGCCAGCTCCCCACAGCCTGAACTTTATCCAGCGCACCGCAGCGCTCGGCCAGCCGCAGGCTGTTGGCATCAATACAGAAAGCGCAGTGACAGAGCTGGGACACCCGCGTCATGAGCAGCGAACGCAGCACGGGCGTCAGGCGTGCGTGACGGCGCTCCAGAAAACCGACAAACAGCGCCACCAGCCAGAACAGACGCGGCATGCGCCCCCACCAGCGGGTGGGATTCAGCACCGCGCCAAAATGCTTTTTCTGCATGGCGGCAATCGGTTTAAGGCTGGCGGGAAGGGATTCAATGGGGGCAACCCAGGCGGTGGTCTCTTTCACCTGATTCTCCTGTTTACTGGACTCTGAGAAAGGGCACGATAATATGTCTTTTTTCGCTATCAATTATTGACGACCATGCTGAAAACACTCGATGTCGTTGCCGCCATCATCGAAAAAGACGGCAACATTTTACTGGCGCAGCGCCCTGCCCATGCCGACCAGCCGGGAATGTGGGAATTTGCAGGCGGTAAAGTCGAGGCCGGCGAAACCCAGCCAGAAGCGCTTATCCGCGAGCTGCGTGAAGAGTTGGGCATTGACGCCCTGCCGGGGCAATACGTGGCAAGCCACCAGCGGGAAGTCTCGCTGCGGCTGATCAACCTGCATGCCTGGCACGTTCCTGCTTTTCGCGGCGAGCTCACGGCGCACTACCACAGCGCGCTCGCGTGGTGTACGCCGGAAGAGGCGTTTGGCTACGCCTTAGCCCCTGCGGATATTCCGCTGCTGGAAGCGTTTATTGTTTTACGCGACGCCAGACCAGCGGGTTCGTGCTGATGGCGCGCTCGTCGCGCTGGCACTGCAGCAGAATGCCGTCCGCTTTCACAACGGCCCCTTCCGAGTAGTTCTGATTCTGATAGATACAGCACTGATTACAGGGCTGCACCGTTTGATTCTGGCCGCTGGAGCTGAACACTTCCGGCGGCACATTCACTTCCACGTCCGGGAGAATGGGGTTAGCCTGCACGCCTGCGGTAAAGATCACACATAACGCGGTGAGTAGATAACGGTTCATAGATACATCTTCCTGTAGTTCCTTGATAATGACTATAACGGTAAACCAGAGCGGAACCTTTAATTTATCTCTTCATCGCTTTTGGTTATGACGCCCGCGCTCTCATTAATTTCCCTTTCGGCATCCATTTCTGCTTGCCTTGCAAAGCGGTGCGGGTGGTATAGTCAAAAAAACAACACAAATCGCATAAGTAATACACATAAAATACGATAAGAGGTTCTTATATCTATGGATCAGACACGCTCTCTGGAAAGTTTCCTTGCCCATGTTCAGCAACGCGACCCGCACCAAAGCGAGTTCGCGCAGGCCGTACGAGAAGTTATGACCACCCTGTGGCCCTTCCTTGAACAAAACCCGCGTTATCGCCAGATGTCGTTGCTTGAACGCCTTGTCGAGCCAGAGCGCGTGATCCAGTTCCGCGTGACGTGGGTTGACGATCGCAATCAGGTGCAGGTTAACCGCGCGTGGCGCGTACAGTTTAACTCGGCCATTGGCCCGTTTAAGGGCGGCATGCGTTTTCATCCGTCCGTGAACCTGTCGATCCTGAAATTCCTCGGCTTCGAGCAGACCTTTAAAAATGCCCTCACCACGCTACCGATGGGCGGCGGGAAAGGCGGCAGCGATTTCGACCCGAAAGGCAAAAGCGAAGGCGAAGTCATGCGCTTCTGCCAGGCGCTGATGACCGAACTCTATCGCCACCTTGGCCCGGATACCGACGTTCCTGCCGGTGATATCGGCGTGGGTGGACGTGAAGTGGGCTTTATGGCCGGGATGATGAAAAAGCTCTCCAACAACAGCGCCTGCGTCTTTACCGGCAAGGGGCTGTCGTTTGGCGGAAGTCTGATCCGCCCGGAAGCGACCGGATACGGCCTGATTTACTTCACCGAGGCCATGCTCAAGCGTCGCGGTTTAGGCTTTGAAGGCATGCGCGTCGCGGTGTCCGGCTCCGGTAACGTGGCGCAGTATGCTATTGAGAAAGCGATGCAGTTTGGCGCACGCGTGGTGACCGCCTCTGACTCCAGCGGCACGGTGGTGGATGAAGCGGGCTTCACGGCGGAGAAACTGGCGCGCCTGTGTGAAATCAAAGCCAGCCGTGATGGCCGCGTGGCGGATTATGCCCGCGAGTTTGGCCTGACCTACCTGGAAGGTAAACAGCCGTGGGGCGTGCCGCTGGATATCGCCCTGCCGTGTGCGACCCAGAACGAACTGGATGTTGAAGCCGCGCGTACATTGATCAGCAACGGCGTAAAAGCGGTGGCCGAAGGGGCGAATATGCCGACCACAATCGACGCGACGAATCTTTTCCTGGAAGCGGGCGTGCTGTTTGCGCCGGGCAAGGCCGCTAACGCGGGCGGCGTGGCGACCTCCGGCCTCGAGATGGCGCAAAACGCTGCACGTATGGGCTGGAAGGCGGAAAAAGTGGATGCGCGTCTGCACCACATCATGCTGGATATTCACCATGCGTGCGTGGAGTATGGCGGCGAGGCATCGCAAACCCACTACGTACGCGGGGCGAATATCGCCGGGTTCGTGAAGGTGGCGGATGCGATGATTGGGCAGGGTGTGATTTAAGGTTTATATCGTGCGGCCGGATGCCCTCACCCCGGCCCTCTCCCACAGGGAGAGGGAGAAAACCGGGCGTATCAGGCCGCGCTCTTTTTCTTCTTGAACGGTTTCTTCGCGCCGCTACCGGGTGCAACCATCCCTTTGAACGTTTTCACTGGCGTACTGCGCGCCTGATCGATCAGCTGATAAAGCGTTCCGACAAGCGGCTGCATAAAGTCCTGATAGCGGCACTGTTTCTCGCTGATTTGCGTCAGCACCGATTCCCAGTGCGCGGTCATGTCGGGCCTTGCGGCCAGCTCAGGCAGAGAATGAATCAGTGCCCGGCCCGGTTCCGTTGAGTGGATGTAGCGTCCCTTTTTCTCCAGGAAGCCACGCTTAAAGAGCAGCTCAATAATCCCCGCGCGGGTCGCTTCCGTCCCCAGACCGTCGGTGGCGCGCAGGATCTTCTTCAGATCTTTATCCTGCACAAAACGGGCAATCCCGGTCATTGCCGACAGCAGCGTCGCATCGGTGAAATGGCGCGGCGGCTGAGTCTGACGTTCAACCACTTCGCCCTTCTCACACAGTAACTCGTCATCTTTTGCCACCACCGGCAGCGGCGTACCGTCGTTCTCTTCGTCGCGCTCTTTATTCCCCAGCAACGTGCGCCAGCCTGCTTCTGCGAGGAAACGCGCTTTGGCGATAAACTTGCCTTTGGCAATCTCAAGCTCAATAACGCACTTGCGGAATACTGCGTCCGGGCAGAACTGCATCAGATACTGACGGGCGATCAGGTTGTACACCTTCGCTTCGTTCTCGGTCAGATTGACGTTGCTGGCACGCGCCGTCGGGATAATCGCATGGTGGGCGTCCACCTTTTTATCGTCCCAGCAGCGGTTATGGGTGTCCGGGTTAATGACCGACTGCGGCAGGAGATCCGCCGCGTGTACGCCAATCGCGTTCATCACCGAATGGCGTCCGGCAAAGTGTTCTTCCGGCAGATAACGGCTGTCTGAACGCGGATAGGTGATCAGCTTATGGGTTTCATAGAGCTTCTGGCAGATATCCAGCACGTTCTGCGCGCTCAAGCCAAACTTTTTGGCGGCCTCAATCTGCAGTGCTGAAAGGGAGAACGGCAGCGGCGCGGGTTCTGATTCCCGTTTATCGTTATAGCTGGTGACGATAGCGGGCTGGCCGGTAATGCGGTTGACCACATGCTCCGCCAGCGGGCGATGCAGCAAACGCCCCTCTTCATCCTGGTAGGATTCACAGGCGTCGCTCGGCTGCCAGACGGCGGTAAAGCGTTCGTCTTTAGGCGTGACGATATGCGCTTTCACTTCAAAGAAATCTTTAGCGACGAAGTTCTCAATCTCTTCATCACGACGCACCACCAGCCCCAGCACCGGCGTCTGCACGCGCCCCACTGAAAGTACGCCCTGATAGCCCGCATTACGCCCAAGAATGGTGTAGGCGCGGGTCATGTTGATGCCGTACAGCCAGTCCGCACGCGCACGCGCCAACGCGGAGACGCACAGCGGAATAAACTCGCTGTTAGAGCGCAGACGCGAGATCGCGCGCTCAACCGCCTGCGGGTTGAGGTCGTTGATCAGGCAGCGCTGAACCTGCTGGCGCTTTTCCGGCGCCAGCTCCAGGTAGTCCAGCACCTCATCCACCAGCAGCTGACCTTCCCTGTCCGGGTCACCCGCGTGCACAATTTCAGCGGCATCATGCAGGAAGCGCTTGATCACGTTGAGCTGTTTGGTGACCGAAGGCCGGGGCTGCAGGCGCCATTTTTCCGGCACGATGGGCAGATCGTTCAGGTTCCAGCGGGCGTAGCGGCTGTCATAGACATCCGGCTGCGCCTGCTCAAGCAGGTGACCGATACACCAGGTGACCACCTGCCCGTTACCGCATTCGATAAAACCGTCGCCTTTGCGATGCGGCTTAGGCAACACATCAGCGATAGCACGCGCCAGACTCGGCTTTTCGGCAATAAACAACCGCATCGAATTAACGGATCTCAATCATCGGTCGGCCACCGCGCGCGGTGACCAGTTCGCCGATCGCCGTCAGGGTGATACCAAACTCGGCGGCAGTGGCCTGAACCTCGGCTTCGGATTCCGGCGTGACCGCCAGCAGCAGGCCGCCGGAGGTTTGCGGATCGCACAGCAGGTTGCGCCACGCTTCGGGCATTTCGCCCATCAGGTGACCGTAGCTGGCGAAGTTACGCTGGGTACCGCCCGGGACCGCGCCCTGAGCAATATACGCTTCCACGCCCGGCAGCTTCGGCACGTCCTGATACCAGACCTGCGCCTGCACGCCTGCGCCCTGACACACTTCGGACAGGTGCCCCAGCAGACCAAAACCGGTGACGTCGGTCATCGCCTTCACGCCGTCAATATTGGCGAAAGCCGCACCGGCGAGGTTCATCTGGCACATGACTTCCGTTGCCAGACCTTTGTGCTCCGGTTTCAGCAGAGATTTTTTCTCGGCGGTTGTCAGCACGCCAATGCCCAGCGGCTTGGTAAGGAACAGTTTGCAGCCCGCCTGCGCGGTGCTGTTGCGCTTCACGCGTTCGGTCGGCACTACGCCGGTAACGGCCAGGCCAAAGATAGGCTCAGGCGCATCAATAGAGTGACCACCGGCCAGTGCAATCCCCGCCTGCTGGCAGGCAAAACGACCGCCATCAATCACTTCACGGGCAACTTCCGGCGGAATGGTGTTGATCGGCCAGCCCAGAATGGCAATCGCCATGATCGGCTTACCGCCCATGGCGAAGATATCGCTGATGGCGTTAGTGGCCGCAATGCGCCCAAAATCGAACGGGTTGTCGACAATCGGCATAAAGAAGTCGGTGGTACTGATAATGCTGGTGCCGTTACCTAAGTCATAAACTGCCGCATCGTCACGCGTTTCATTGCCGACAAGCAGGTTCGGGTCGACAAACTTCGCCTGTTCACTGTGGAGGATAGTCTCCAGCACTTTCGGGGAAATTTTACAACCGCAACCGGCTCCGTGGCTGTACTGCGTTAAACGAATGGTTTGCTCGCTCATGGACGTCTCCTGTCATCTCAATCGCGCTATGGTAGCGCTCATTCCATAAAGAGGTAAGTATGACTGTCTGAATTCTGCGGCAGATGCTCAGAATCCAGACAGTTTAGCGTGCGTTATCAGAAATGGCTGACGAAAGGCGTGGTGTCCGGCACGCTGATGGTGCTGGAGGCCTTAAGCTGCGGGGTACCGAGATAGAGGAATCCGACAATTTTATCGTGCTCACCACAGCCAAAACCGTCACGCACCGTCGGGCTGTCGGTCAGCGGTCCGGTGCGCCAGATACCGTTGAAACCCTGTGCGACGGCGGCCATTTGCATCGCCATCACCGCGCAGCCCGCAGACATTTCCTGTTCCCAGACCGGCACTTTATGTTCAGCCTGGCATTTGGCCACGACGGCGATGATCATCGGGGCGCGGAACGGGGCATTGCGCGCCTTGTCGATACCTTTCTCATCCTGCCCGGCGGCAACCGCGCCCTGCTCCAGCAGCTGGCTGAAACGATCGCGGCCTTCGCCTTCAATCACAAAGAAGTGCCACGGCTGCAGTGTGCCATGATCGGGGGCACGCATGCCGGCACGCAGAATATTCTCCAGCTGCTCGCCTGCCGGGGCAGGTTCGGCCAGACGGGAAGCGCTACGGCGGTTAACAAGCAGTTCGAGTGCGTCCATTGGTTAACTCCTTTCTTGAAATTTACTCACAAAATTAACACGACGGCAGATTTTGTTACAGCCTGGCAGGCGATTCCTGCTGACAAGTGGCGGTTGGGTCATTACGATAACCCAACATTACCGTCCAGTGGCGACGGAAACAGTCATTTTCTGGTTAGGGAGAATACATGCGAACCCTTTGGCGAATCATTGCCGGTTTCTTTAAATGGACGTGGCGACTGCTCAACTTCGTCCGCAACCTGGTGATGAACATCTTCTTCATCCTCCTGGTTCTGGTTTGCGCGGGCATCTGGATGCATATCAGCAACGCGAATCAGGCGCAGCATTCAACGCGCGGCGCGCTATTACTCGATATCACTGGCGTGATTGTTGATAAGCCGTCCACCAGCAGTCGCCTGAGCGTGATTGGTCGCCAGCTGTTTGGCGCAACCTCAGACCGCCTGCAGGAAAATTCCCTGTTCGATATCGTCGATGCCATCCGTCAGGCCAAAAACGACCGTAACATCACCGGGATCGTGCTGGATCTGAAAGATTTTGCCGGAGGCGATCAGCCTTCAATGCAGTACATCGGTAAAGCGCTGCGCGAATTCCGCGACAGCGGCAAGCCGGTGATTGCCGTGGGCGACAGCTACAGCCAGGGGCAATATTATCTGGCAAGCTTCGCCAATAAAATCTGGCTCTCCCCGCAGGGGACGGTCGATCTGCACGGCTTTGCCACCAACGGCCTGTACTACAAATCTCTGCTCGACAAGCTGAAGGTCACCACTCACGTCTTCCGCGTCGGGACCTATAAGTCTGCGGTTGAGCCGTTTATCCGCGACGACATGTCCCCTGCCGCCCGCGAAGCGGACAGCCGCTGGATTGGCGAGCTGTGGCAGAACTATCTGGGCACCGTTGCCGCTAACCGCCAGATTACGCCTGAGCAGGCATTCCCTGGCGCGCAGGGCGTGCTGGAAGGCCTGCGTAAGGTTGACGGTGATACCGCGAAATATGCGCTTGATAACAAACTGGTTGATGCCCTGGGCACCAGCGCCGAGATTGAAAAATCCCTGAGCAAACAGTTTGGCTGGAGCAAAGAGGATAAAAATTACAGCGCCATCAGCATGTATGATTACTCGACGAAAAAACCGGATGATAGCGGTAACAGCGTCGCGGTGGTGTTTGCCAATGGCGCGATCATGGACGGTCAGGAGACCCCGGGGAACGTGGGCGGTGACACTACCGCGTCACAAATCCGCGATGCTCGCCTGGATCCGAAAGTGAAAGCGATTGTCCTGCGGGTGAACAGCCCTGGCGGCAGCGTCAGCGCCTCCGAGGTGATCCGCGCTGAACTGGCTGCGGCGCGTGCCGCTGGCAAGCCGGTCGTCGTATCAATGGGCGGAATGGCAGCCTCCGGTGGTTACTGGATCTCAACGCCAGCCAACTACATCGTGGCCAACCCAAGCACGCTGACCGGTTCGATTGGCATCTTCGGGGTGATCAACACCGTGGAAAACAGCCTGGATTCTCTGGGCGTGCATACCGATGGCGTTGCCACCTCTCCGCTGGCAGATGTGTCGGTGACCAAATCTCTGCCGCCGGAAGTCTCTGAGATGATGCAGCTCAGCATTGAGAACGGCTATAAACGCTTTATCACCCTGGTCGCGGACTCGCGTCAAAAGACGCCTGAGCAGATCGACCAGATCGCACAGGGCCACGTCTGGACCGGCCAGGACGCGAAGAGCAACGGTCTGGTCGACAGTCTGGGTGACTTCGATGACGCGGTGAAGAAAGCCGCCGAACTGGCGAAACTCAAGCAGTGGCATATCGAGTATTACCAGGACGAGCCGTCGTTCTTCGATATGGTCATGGACAGCATGTCCGGCTCGGTACGCGCCATGTTGCCGGAAGCGATGCAGGCTTACCTGCCTGCGCCGGTCGCCACGGCAGCGAAAGCGATGAAGGCGGAGAGCGATAAGCTCGCGGCCTTTAACGATCCACAGAGTCGTTACGCGTTTTGCCTGACCTGCGCGAACGTCCGTTAAAAACCGTCCCCTCTTCCCGCGAAGAGGGGATTTTTTTCTTTTGAAGAACAAGAACTCACTACCATGCAGAAGAAATCGATTTATGTAGCCTACACTGGCGGTACCATCGGTATGCAGCGCTCTGAAAACGGCTATATCCCTGTCTCCGGCCACCTGCAGCGTCAGCTTGCGCTGATGCCTGAATTCCACCGTCCGGAAATGCCTGACTTCACCATCCACGAATACGAGCCGCTGATGGACTCCTCCGACATGACGCCGGAAGACTGGCAGCACATCGCGGATGACATTAAAGCCCATTACGACCAGTACGACGGCTTCGTGATCCTGCACGGCACCGACACCATGGCGTTTACCGCCTCGGCGCTCTCCTTCATGCTGGAGAACCTGAGCAAGCCGGTTATCGTCACCGGGTCGCAAATCCCGCTGGCGGAGCTGCGCTCAGACGGGCAGATCAACCTGCTTAACTCCCTGTACGTTGCGGCGAATTACCCGATCAACGAAGTGTCGCTGTTCTTTAATAACCGTCTGTATCGCGGCAACCGCACCACCAAAGCCCATGCCGACGGTTTTGACGCCTTCGCCTCCCCTAACCTGCAGCCGCTGCTGGAGGCCGGGATTCATATCCGTCGTCTGGGCACGCCGCCTGCGCCGAACACCGCCGGCGAGCTGATTGTGCATCCGATTACTCCGCAACCGATTGGCGTGGTCACTATCTATCCGGGTATCTCTGCGGACGTGGTGCGTAACTTCCTGCGCCAGCCGGTGAAAGCGCTGATTCTGCGCTCTTATGGCGTAGGCAATGCGCCGCAGAACGGCGAATTCCTGAAAGAGCTTCAGGAAGCCAGCGAGCGCGGAATTGTGGTTGTGAACCTGACCCAGTGTATGTCCGGAAAGGTCAACATGGGCGGCTATGCCACCGGTAACGCGCTGGCGCACGCGGGGGTGATCAGCGGCTTCGATATGACCGTTGAGGCAACGCTGACTAAACTTCACTATTTACTGAGTCAGGATCTGGACATTCAGTCCATTCGCAGCGCGATGATGCAAAACCTGCGCGGCGAGCTGACCCCGGACGAATAAGGAGTGCTCATGAAGCAACGCGCCCTGCTACTGGTCGATTTGCAAAATGATTTCTGCGCGGGCGGTGCGCTGGCCGTCGCCGAAGGTGACAGCACCGTTGACGTGGCAAACACGCTGATTGACTGGTGCAAAGCCCACGGCGAAGCGGTTGTCGCAAGCCAGGACTGGCACCCGGCGAACCACGGCAGCTTTGCCAGCCAGCACGACGTCGAGCCTTTCACTCAAGGGGAACTCGACGGGCTGGCGCAAACCTTCTGGCCCGATCACTGCGTACAGCAGACCGAAGGCGCGGCGCTGCACCCGCTCCTGGATCAGAAATCCATCGACGCGGTGTTCCACAAAGGGGAAAACCCGGCTATCGACAGCTATAGCGCGTTTTTTGATAACGGGCATCGTCAGAAAACCGCTCTCGATGCGTGGTTACGTCATCACGAAATCACGGAGCTGATTGTGCTGGGCCTGGCAACGGATTACTGCGTGAAGTTTACCGTGCTGGACGCGCTCCAGTTAGGTTATACCGTCAGCGTCATTACCGACGGCTGTCGCGGGGTGAACATTCACCCGCAGGACAGCGCTCAGGCGTTTATGGATATGGCTGCGGAAGGCGCGACGCTGTATACGCTCGAAGACTGGCTGGAAACGCAGGCGTAGTCTTTTAAGCCGGGTGGCGGCTGCGCCTTACCCGACCTACTTTCTCTGGTTTTGTAGGCCGGGTAAGCGCAGCGCCACCCGGCATTTCTTCCCCAATCCCCATAAAGTGAACTCCCTCGCATCCTCAGCGAAGCGGCAATGCTATTCTCGTCAGGTTGTTTTTTCGCCACGCTTTTTCTGTGGCGTGGTCGTTTTGTTTAGTCAAAGAGGAACTTGTATGAAACGTTTGCCCTTGCTGGCAGCATTACCCTTGCTTTGCGCGTCAGTTGCCTCCGCCAGTACCCTCATGTCCGTGGGCTACTTTAACGGGGGTGGCGATGTCACCGCCGGACCGGGTGGCGATATCAATAAACTGGACGTCCGCCAAATCACCCACCTGAACTACTCGTTTGGTCTTGTTTATAACGACGAGAAAGACGAAACCAACGCCGCGCTGAAAGATCCGGCCAGGCTGCATCAAATCTGGCTGTCACCAAAAGTGGCGTCCGACCTGGCGTTGATCCCGACCCTGCGTAAACAGAACCCGAACCTCAAAGTATTGCTTTCCGTGGGCGGATGGGGAGCGCGTGGCTTCTCTGGCGCAGCGGCCACCAAGGAGACGCGCGCGGTGTTTATCCGCTCCGCGCAGGAGATTGTCGACAAATACGGCCTGGACGGGATCGATCTCGACTGGGAGTATCCGGTCAACGGTGCCTGGGGGCTGGTCGCAAGCCAGCCTGCCGACCGGGATAACTTCACCGCCCTGCTGAAAGAGATGCGTGCGGCGTTCGGGCATAAAAAGCTGGTTACCATTGCGGTAGGCGCCAATGCGGAAAGTCCGAAAAGCTGGGTGGATGTCAAAGCCGTCGCTCCCCTGCTCGACTACATCAATCTGATGACCTACGACATGGCGTACGGTACGCAATACTTCAACGCCAACCTGTATGACTCCCGCGCATGGCCGACGGTGGCCGCCGCAGACAAATACAGCGTGGATTTTGTGGTGAACAACTATCTGGCCGCCGGGCTGAAGCCGCAGCAGATGAACCTCGGGATTGGTTTCTATGGCCGCGTACCGAAACGCGCTGTAGAGCCTGGCATTGACTGGACCAAACCCGACGCGCAAAAAAATCCGGTCACGCAGCCCTACTTCGGGCCTCAGGAGATCGGGTTGTTCAAGTCACTTGGCTATGACCTGACCAAAGATACCTACGTGAAGTACAACGATATCGTCAAAAAGCTGCTCAACGATCCGCAGAAGCGCTTTACCGAGCACTGGGACGACCAGGCGAAAGTGCCGTGGCTCTCGGTGAAGGGTGCCGATGGCAACGCGCTGTTTGCGATTTCGTATGAGAACCCACGTTCCGTTGCGATCAAAGCGGACTACATCAAAGAGAAAGGTCTCGCCGGGGCGATGTTCTGGGAGTACGGCGCAGACGACAATAACCAGTTAGCCAAACAGCTGGCGGAGTCGCTGGGGATCCCGCATAAGTAGTAAGACAATCAAGCCCTCTCCCCGTGGGAGAGGGTTGGGTGAGGGCATCAACCCGCACGGTTATTGCATTTTCATCGTCGCTATCGGCTTCGGCGTGATACCAAAGTCTTCTTTCAGCTCGCGCTTGCTTTTCATCACCATCTGTCCCTGAGTGTCGATGGTCATGTGCTGCGCATCAGTGTTGTTGCGCGCCTGCCAGAGCATAACCAACTGAAGGCTGTTCTCTTTTTGCTCCGGCGTCAGTGCGACGCCATCGGGCCATTTTCCCAGCTCTACGGCGGTCACCAGACGCTGATAAATCTCCGGCGTCATACCGCTAATCATGTCATCAATATTCACAATCGCGCCCTTTTAAAGGAATAATTTGCTGAATCGTTTTTTCAACCCTTCACCTGGTCGCCGTTTTCGTCGTCAGTGAAGCTCATTGAGGCTGAGTTCACGCAGAAACGCTCGCCCGTGGGCTGAGGGCCATCCGGGAAGACGTGACCAAGGTGCGCATCACAGTTGCCGCAGCGAATTTCCGTGCGCACCATGCCGTGCGACGAGTCGGTCAGGTAGCGGATAGCCTCATCGCTCACCGGCTCGTAGAAACTCGGCCAGCCGCAGCCAGAATCAAATTTCGCTTGTGAATTGAACAGGGGCGCATCACAGACCAGGCAGTGGTAGACGCCGTCTCGCTTGTTGTGCAGTAAACGCCCGGTAAATGGCGGTTCCGTCCCGTGATTCTGCGTCACGTAAAACTGCATTTCTGTGAGGTTTTTTTTCAAATCTTCAGGGTTACGTTGGTTCGACATATGCTTACATCTCGCTGTGGAAACAGACATCTTTTAACCCGGATTCTAACAAAACATTAACACCCTTGCGTGCACTTTTGATCTAAACTTATGTGTCGCGAAAAGGCGGTCAGGCAATTGTGATCATGCTCACATTTTTATCCTGCGAGGACTTTAAAATCCCGGGCGCAGCCCCCATTTGGTTGCAAGCTCAAAGGGAAAGTGAGGCGAGTCAGTCGCACAAACGTTAGTCACAGGATTGATTTGTCGCAATGATTGACACGATTCCGCTTGACGCTGCGTAAGGTTTTTGTAATTTTACAGGCAACCTTTTATTCACTAACAAATAGCTGGTGGAATATATGACTATCAAAGTAGGTATCAACGGTTTTGGCCGTATCGGCCGTATTGTTTTCCGTGCTGCTCAGAAACGTTCTGACATCGAAATCGTTGGTATCAACGATCTCCTGGACGCTGAATACATGGCGTACATGCTGAAGTACGACTCAACTCACGGTCGTTTCGACGGCACCGTTGAAGTGAAAGACGGCCACCTGGTTGTTAATGGCAAAACCATCCGCGTTACTGCTGAAAAAGACCCAGCTAACCTGAAATGGAATGAAATCGGTGTTGACGTTGTTGCTGAAGCAACCGGTATCTTCCTGACCGACGAAACTGCACGTAAACACATCACTGCGGGTGCGAAGAAAGTTGTTCTGACTGGTCCTTCCAAAGACAACACCCCAATGTTCGTTCGTGGTGCAAACTTCGAAACTTACGCTGGCCAGGATATCGTGTCTAACGCATCCTGCACCACCAACTGCCTGGCACCGCTGGCTAAAGTTATCAACGACAACTTCGGCATCATCGAAGGTCTGATGACTACCGTTCACGCAACCACCGCTACTCAGAAAACCGTTGATGGCCCGTCTCACAAAGACTGGCGCGGCGGCCGTGGCGCGGCTCAGAACATCATCCCATCCTCTACCGGTGCTGCTAAAGCTGTAGGTAAAGTACTGCCAGAACTGAATGGCAAACTGACTGGTATGGCGTTCCGCGTTCCAACTCCTAACGTATCCGTTGTTGACCTGACCGTTCGTCTGGAAAAAGCTGCTTCTTATGAAGAAATTAAGAAAGCAATCAAAGCTGCTTCCGAAGGCGCAATGAAAGGCGTTCTGGGCTACACCGAAGACGACGTTGTATCTACCGATTTCAACGGCGAAATCTGCACTTCAGTATTCGATGCTAAAGCAGGTATCGCACTGAACGACAACTTCGTTAAACTGGTATCCTGGTACGACAACGAAACCGGCTACTCTAACAAAGTACTGGACCTGATCGCTCACATCTCCAAATAAGTTGAGATGAGTGCTTGATCCAAAAAGGCGACTTCGGTCGCCTTTTTTTATTTATAAGACAGAGGATTGCTTAATGATTAATAAAATTTTTGCACTTCCGGTAGTCGAACAACTTACCCCTGTGCTCTCCCGCCGTCAGATTGACGGTGCCGACGTTATCGTCGTTGACCATCCGCGCGTCAAAGCGTCCGTGGCGCTGAACGGCGCTCACCTGCTCTCCTGGAAACCAGAAGGCGAAGCCGAAGGTTTGTGGCTGAGCGATGCGACCTCCTTTAAAAAAGGGGCGGCGATCCGCGGTGGTGTACCGATCTGCTGGCCGTGGTTCGGCCCCTCCGCACAGCCGGGTTTACCGTCTCACGGTTTTGCCCGTAACCAGCAGTGGACCCTGAAAGCGCACAACGAAGATGACAACGGCGCAGTGCTGACCTTTGAGCTGCAGGCTAATGATGAAACCCGCGCCCTCTGGCCGCACGATTTCACCCTGTACGCCCGTTTCAAACTGGGTAAGACCTGTGAAATTGAACTGGAAGCCCACGGTGAGTTTGAAACCACCGCAGCCCTGCATACCTACTTCAACGTGGGTGATATCGGCGCAGTGAAGGTGAGCGGTCTTGGCGATACCTTTATCGACAAAGTGGATAACGCCAAAGAAGGTAAACTGAGCGACGGAGTACAAACGTTCCCTGACCGTACCGACCGTGTCTACCTGCACCCGGAAGCGTGCAGCGTGATCCACGACGGCGCGCTGAACCGCGGAATTGAAGTGGTCCATCATCATCACAGCGACGTGGTAGGCTGGAACCCGGGTCCGGCGCTGTCCGTCAGCATGGCCGACATGACGGATGAAGGGTATAAAACGTTTGTCTGCGTGGAAACCGCCTGCGTGAGCAGGCCGCAAAAAGCGAGCGACGAAAAACCATCTCGTTTAGGGCAGACAATTAAGATTGTGAAACGCTAAGGCATTTCACCTCCCCCGCTTCACTGCACCACATTAAAGCAAACGGGGCGCAAGCGCCCCGTTTTAATGCACGAATTGCACAGCATTAGTGCACAATCAGAACTTGTAGCTCACGCCGACAGAGAAAATACCTGCCCAGGATTTGTCGACCATCGGGCTATCCTTCACTTCATCGCTCAGACGCTCATAACGGCCGGTACCGTACACGCTCCAGTCGCCAAGGAAGTTGTAGCTCGCGGTCAGCTCCAGGTAAGGATCCCAGCCGTCATCTGCACTATAACTTTTCAGACCACTGCGGCGGGACTCGTTTTTAGACACGCCGTAGTAGTAGTCGTTGTAGTTCTCGCTGTTGTATTGCACACCAATACCTGGCGTCAGGGTGAGTCCACCGTTGGTATAGCGGTACAACCACGCCAGGTCCCAGATAAAGCCGTTGCTGTTATCCAGCGTATCACCCGCCAGGGCCGTACGCAGGAAGCCATACTCGGTGTTATGTACGTATGAGAGCCCGGCCATCATCGAGCTTCTGCGCTTGTCGAGCTGGCGAAGCGCGTGGCTGTCGCTGTCACCCGGCTTGAAGTGCGTTGGATCGTAGTAGGCCATGATGGAGAGCTTATCGGCCTTATCGTTCCAGAGATAATAGCCGCCACCGAGCCCGCGGAACCAGACGTTATCGCCTTCATAGGTGATAACGGGAACAGGATAAACATCACGGTCATACTGTTTGTACGGGCTGTTAATGACGCCAACACCCGCGCCAACCGTCCACTGACTTTCCGCCTGTGCGGTGTTCACTGCGGTCGCGGCAAGGATGCTCAATGCCAGAAGTTTGAGTTTGGTCACAATCCATTCTTTCCTGTAGTCAAATAATCAGCGGATGAAGTGTAACCGCCATTCCCGTACATCCCAAAATTTTTTGCCTGCTAATCAGTCTGATTAACCCGTTATTTTTAACTTTTCAGATGACACCCCGCTTTCATTTATATGACCGCTGAATGAAAAACGTGCTTTTGTCTTATAACGACAGTGGAAATTTTTGGATGAGTTATTGATATGTCATTGAAAGTAGATTTTATGGGCATGCAAGTTTTGCAAATGCCATCTACGCTTTAATTTAAGAAGAGTTTTCCTGAACACCCTGCGGTTCTAAGCGTCTGACCTGGCACACAGGTTGCTGCTCTGGCAGTGAGGTGCGAGAGATTCTCTTCCGGGAGCCTCCACTACTCATACGAACGGCTCTTATCCTGTGCTAAAAAACGAAAGGACGGCATGCCATGAATATATTCGATCACTATCGCCAGCGCTATGAAGCTGCCAAGGACGAAGAGTTCACACTGCAGGAGTTTCTTACCATCTGTCGGCAAGATCGCAGTGCCTATGCCAATGCGGCAGAACGGCTATTGATGGCTATTGGTGAGCCAAACATGGTTGACACTGCCCTGGAGCCTCGGCTTTCCCGTCTCTTTTCGAATCGGGTGGTCGCCCGATACCCGGCGTTTGAAGAGTTCTATGGTATGGAAGATGCCATCGAACAGATTGTCTCCTATCTGAAGCATGCCGCTCAGGGTCTGGAAGAGAAGAAACAGATCCTCTATTTACTCGGCCCGGTGGGTGGCGGTAAATCCTCGCTGGCTGAACGCCTGAAGTCGCTGATGCAGCGCGTCCCTATCTATGTGCTGAGCGCCAACGGTGAACGCAGCCCGGTGAACGACCATCCGCTGTGCCTGTTCAATCCGCATGAAGATGCGCAGATTCTGGATAAAGAGTATGGCATCCCGCGTCGCTACCTCGGTACCATCATGTCGCCGTGGGCGGCAAAACGCCTGCACGAGTTTGGTGGCGACATCACCAAATTCCGCGTGGTGAAAGTCTGGCCATCTATCCTTGAACAGATCGCCATCGCCAAAACCGAACCCGGTGATGAGAACAACCAGGACATTTCGGCTCTGGTGGGTAAAGTCGACATCCGTAAGCTGGAAAACTTCGCGCAAAACGATCCGGATGCCTACGGTTACTCAGGTGCGCTGTGCCGTGCGAACCAGGGGATTATGGAATTCGTCGAGATGTTTAAAGCCCCCATCAAAGTGCTGCATCCTCTGCTGACGGCTACCCAGGAAGGAAACTACAACGGGACGGAAGGTATCTCCGCCCTGCCGTTTAACGGGATTATTCTCGCCCACTCGAACGAATCTGAATGGGTGACCTTCCGTAATAACAAAAACAATGAGGCCTTCCTTGACCGCGTGTACATCGTCAAGGTGCCTTATTGCCTGCGGATCTCCGAAGAGATCAAAATTTACGAGAAACTGCTTAACCACAGTGAGCTGGTGCATGCTCCCTGCGCGCCGGGCACGCTGGAAACGTTGTCACGCTTCTCCATCCTTTCGCGTCTGAAAGAGCCGGAAAACTCCAGCATCTATTCGAAAATGCGCGTCTATGACGGTGAAAGCCTGAAAGATACCGACCCGAAAGCGAAGTCGTATCAGGAATATCGCGACTATGCCGGGGTTGATGAGGGGATGAACGGTCTGTCCACGCGTTTCGCGTTTAAGATCCTCTCCCGCGTCTTTAACTTCGACCATGCGGAAGTGGCGGCCAACCCGGTTCATCTGTTCTACGTGCTGGAGCAGCAAATCGAACGTGAGCAGTTCCCGCAGGAGCAGGCTGAACGCTACCTTGAGTTCCTGAAAGGCTACCTGATCCCGAAATACGCCGAGTTCATTGGCAAAGAGATCCAGACGGCCTACCTGGAATCCTATTCAGAATACGGGCAGAACATTTTCGACCGTTATGTCACCTATGCTGACTTCTGGATCCAGGATCAGGAGTACCGCGACCCGGATACCGGCCAGCTGTTTGACCGTGAATCCCTGAACGCGGAGCTGGAAAAAATCGAGAAGCCTGCCGGGATCAGCAACCCGAAAGACTTCCGTAACGAGATTGTGAACTTTGTCCTGCGCGCAAGAGCGCATAACAACGGGCGCAATCCGAACTGGACCAGCTACGAGAAACTGCGCACGGTTATTGAGAAGAAAATGTTCTCCAATACCGAAGAGCTGCTGCCGGTGATCTCGTTTAACGCCAAAACCTCAACCGATGAGCAGAAAAAGCACGACGATTTTGTCGACCGTATGATGGAAAAAGGCTACACCCGCAAGCAGGTCCGCCTGCTCTGCGAATGGTATCTGCGCGTGCGTAAATCGTCTTAAAACAAGTGCCCGGTGGCGTTAGCGCTTACCGGGCCTACAAAATGCAAGTTGGCAAATGCAGTACGGGGGGTATATGACCTGGTTTATTGACCGGCGTCTTAACGGCAAAAACAAGAGCACGGTGAACCGCCAGCGCTTCTTGCGTCGTTACAAAGCGCAAATTAAACAGTCTATCTCCGAGGCCATCAACAAACGCTCGGTGACCGACATCGACAGCGGCGAATCTGTCTCCATCCCCACCGATGACATCAGCGAACCGATGTTTCATCAGGGACGAGGCGGACTGCGCCATCGCGTACACCCAGGTAATGACCACTTCGTTCAGAACGACAGAATTGAACGTCCTCAGGGCGGCGGCGGTGGTTCAGGAAGCGGTCAGGGACAGGCCAGCCAGGACGGTGAAGGTCAGGACGAGTTTGTCTTCCAGATTTCGAAAGATGAATATCTCGACCTGTTGTTTGAAGACCTGGCGCTGCCGAATCTCAAAAAGAATCAGCATCGTCAGCTTAATGAATATAAAACCCATCGCGCGGGCTATACCGCCAACGGCGTGCCCGCCAATATTAGCGTCGTGCGTTCGTTGCAGAATTCACTGGCGCGACGCACGGCCATGACGGCAGGCAAACGTCGCGAACTGCGCGAGCTGGAAAGCAGCCTGAAGGTCGTGGAAAACACGGAACCGGCGCAACTGCTGGAAGAGGAGCGCCTGCGTAAAGAGATTGCAGAGCTAAGGGCGAAGATCGAACGGGTACCGTTTATCGACACCTTTGACCTGCGCTACAAGAACTACGAAAAACGCCCTGAGCCCTCCAGCCAGGCGGTGATGTTCTGTCTGATGGACGTGTCCGGCTCGATGGACCAGGCCACCAAGGATATGGCGAAACGTTTTTATATTCTGCTCTACCTGTTCCTCAGCAGAACCTATAAGAACGTGGAGGTGGTCTATATCCGCCACCACACTCAGGCGAAAGAGGTGGATGAACATGAGTTCTTCTACTCGCAGGAGACCGGCGGGACCATCGTATCAAGCGCCCTGAAGCTGATGGATGAAGTGGTGAAAGAGCGTTACGACCCGTCGCAGTGGAATATTTATGCCGCGCAGGCGTCGGATGGTGATAACTGGGCCGACGACTCACCGCTGTGTCACGAGATTCTGGCGAAGAAAATTCTGCCGGTGGTGCGTTACTACAGCTATATCGAAATCACCCGTCGCGCGCACCAGACCCTGTGGCGGGAGTATGAACATCTGCAATCGATGTTCGATAATTTTGCCATGCAGCATATCCGTGACCAGGATGATATTTATCCGGTGTTCAGGGAGCTGTTCCACAAGCAATCTGCTACCAGCAACGCATAATCCAACAGCCAGCGAACCCGCTGGCTGTTTTCTTTCGACCCCGTTCATCCCGTGCTAATGTAGAACGCTGCATACTGGATTATCACCGGGAAATCGTTATGACTGACGACGTTATTGGGGCAGGAACCCACCAGCAACTGATTACCTTACTCACCGAGCAGGGCGCGCGGTTTCGCGTCATGGAGCACGAGGCGGTCGGGAAATGTGAAGCGGTAAGTGAAATTCGCGGGACCGATCTGCGGCAAGGCGCAAAAGCCCTGGTCTGCAAGGTGAAGGGAAACGGCGTAAAAAAACACGTTCTGGCGATCCTGGCCGCCGATCTGCAGGCTGACCTGAGCCAGCTTGCCAGCCATTTTGGCGGGCTGAAAGCCTCCCTCGCCAGCCCGGCCGAGGTCGATACCCTGACCGCCTGCGTTTTCGGCGCTATCCCGCCCTTTAGCTTCCATCCTGATTTGGCACTGGTTGCCGACCCACTGCTGTTCGAGCGTTTTGACGAAATCGCATTTAACGCCGGCCTGCTGGAGAAATCCGTGATTATGGATACCCAGGATTACCTGCGCATCGCTCGTCCTGAGCTTGTGACCTTCCATAAAGCGTAACCGCGGTGGCTGGCGACCCTGTCAGCCTTTTCTTTCCAGGAACAACACGGAGGCGACGAGAATAACGGCAATAGCGAAAAACGATGAGGAGATAATCAGCGTTTCAACAAACATGTGATCGTTCATAATGGCGACCCCTTTTGCGATATCTGCCTTCGTTTTAATCCGTGTAAATGACAAGGTTATGACAACAATAAAATTTTTTTAAAACTGCCCTGCGTCGCGTTTGCGCGTACTGTAAGCAGGATCATTATTTTGGCAAGGATTCCCTATGTTTGACCCTACTCTGCTCATTCTTCTGGCACTCGCCGCGCTCGGCTTTGTCAGCCATAACACCACCGTCGCCATCTCGATTCTGGTGCTTATTATTATTCGCGTGACCCCGTTAAATACCTTTTTCCCGTGGATAGAAAAACAAGGCCTCACCATCGGGATAATCATTTTAACCATCGGGGTAATGGCGCCCATCGCCAGCGGCACGCTTCCCGCATCAACGTTGCTGCACTCGTTTGTAAACTGGAAATCGCTGGTGGCGATCGCGGTGGGGATTTTTGTTTCGTGGCTGGGCGGGCGCGGCGTTACGCTGATGAGCAGCCAACCCTCGCTGGTGGCGGGTTTGCTGGTGGGCACCGTGCTGGGCGTGGCGCTCTTTCGTGGCGTTCCGGTGGGGCCGCTGATTGCGGCAGGCCTTGTCTCTCTGTTTATCGGGAAGTCGTAGTCAGGCTGGCCATATAACGCGCCGGCGTCTGACCCAGTCCCTTCCTGAACATGGTGATAAACGCGGTGGTAGAGTCATATCCCAGTGACTGTGCCACCTGCTGTACCGATTTCCCACTAATCAAATGCTGTAACGCCACTATCAGCTGCAACTGGTGACGCCAGCGGCGAAAGCTTAAACCGGTCTCTTTCACCACCAGCCGCGCCAGGCTGCGTTCGCTCATGGCAAAATGGCTCGCCCACTGCGCCAGCGTCTGCCAGGCGGCAGGCTCTTCCGCCATTTTCTCGCTCATCAGCCGAATTTTAGGATGGGGCGAGACGGGCAGCTGCAGATGCTCCTGACGCTGGAGCGGCAGCTCGTCAAACAGAACGTCCACCAGGCGCGATGTCGCCGCAAGAGGGAGTTGTTCACGCGATTTTTCCGCCAGGGATAAAATCAGCTCCCGCACCAGGGGAGAGATTTTCAGGGTGCAGCAGCGGTCGGGCAAGCTTGCCGCCCCCGGTTCAATGAACAAAAAGCAGAGCTGCGCGCCCGGCGTGGCCCTGTTGCTGTGCGGCATTTGACCGGGGATCCAGACGGCATACTGGGGCGGAACCATCAGCATGGCATTATCCACTTCGCAGGTGATCGCGCCGCCGAGGGCCAGAATCAGCTGCCCCTTACGGTGATGATGTCGGGGAATATATTGTTCCTCCGCCACCACGCGGATGCGAAATGCGACGGCCGCATCGTGCTGGCTATCAGGATCGTAACCGTCCAGTCCCAGACCAATCATCAGTTTGTCCGATATTAGCGATAAACTGTCATTTTAGCCTGATTTCAACCGCTGAGAAAATCGGTATTGTGTGCGCTCGCTTGAACGTATGAGAACATAATGACTACTGCTATTCGCACCTCAGGAAAACACGGCGCGCTGTTGATTGCAGGCATCCTGATGATTGCCACTACGCTTCGCGTCACCTTTACCGGAGCAGCCCCGCTGCTCGATACTATTCGTCTTGATTATGGTTTAAGCACGGCGCAAACCGGTATGCTGACCACCCTGCCCCTGCTGGCTTTCGCCCTGGTCTCGCCGCTCGCCGCAGGCGTTGCCCGACGTATCGGCATGGAGCGCAGCCTGTTTATCGCCCTGCTGCTAATTTGCGCCGGAATTGCACTTCGCTCTCTGCCTTCCGCCGCTCTGCTTTTCATCGGAACGGCGGTCATCGGCTGCGGTATTGCACTCGGGAATGTGCTGTTACCCGGATTAATTAAACGTGACTTCCCGGGCCAGGTAGCCCGACTCACCGGGGCCTATTCCCTGACAATGGGCGTCTCGGCGGCGTTTGGTTCAGCGATGATTGTTCCCCTGGCGCAGGGTAGCGCGGGCTGGCATGGCGCGCTGCTGATGCTGATGGCGTTTCCACTGGTCGCGCTGCTGCTCTGGCTACCCCAGTGGCGTCAGAAACACGTTGCGACGGTAACGGGTGCTGGCGCGTTGCATAATCACGCCATCTGGCGTTCGGCCCTCGCCTGGCAGGTGACGCTCTTTTTGGGGATTAACTCGCTGATTTACTACGTCATCATTGGCTGGCTGCCGGCGATACTGCTTAGCCACGGCTACAGCGAAGCGCAGGCCGGCTCGGTGCACGGGCTGTTGCAGCTGGCCACGGCCGTACCAGGGCTTGCCGTTCCGCTGATCCTCCACCGTCTGAAAGATCAGCGGGCGATCGCCGGCGGGGTGGCGCTGTTATGCGCGGTAAGCGCAGCGGGGCTATGGTTTATGCCTGACATGGCGGTGATGTGGACGCTGGTGTTTGGCTTTGGCACCGGGGCAACGATGATCCTCGGCCTGACGTTCATCGGGCTGCGCGCCAGCTCCGCGCACCAGGCTGCGGCACTGTCCGGCATGGCGCAGTCGATTGGCTATCTGCTCGCCGCCTGCGGTCCTCCACTGATGGGGAAAATTCACGATAGCGCGGGAGACTGGCGGATCCCGCTACTGGGCTGCGCCCTGGCCGCCGTGATAATGGCTATTTGCGGCGTGCTCGCCGGGCGAGACCGGGAGATTGCCCCCCGCTAAACAGTGTGGCAGACCAGAGTTTCGCCCGGCGGCGCTACGCTTGCACGGGCCTACATTGAATTGTGCAATCGGAATGTAGGCCGGGTAAGCGCAGCGCCACCCGGCAAGAAAAGCGACGACGTTATGAAT
The DNA here is from genome assembly GCF_008080435.1 of Enterobacter asburiae. GTDB lineage: Bacteria > Pseudomonadota > Gammaproteobacteria > Enterobacterales > Enterobacteriaceae > Enterobacter > Enterobacter asburiae_C. Next base: position 355,414 of record NZ_VRKN01000004.1, read on the forward strand.
CGCGCGCCGCGCGCAGCATCGCCTGTACCAGCACGACCGGGCGTCCTTCCAGCGCAGAGCGCTCATGCTGGAATAAGGTGATCACGAAGAATGGGTGGGTAACCAGTTCTGCGGCGCGAATCTCCCCCTGTTCGTCCCAGCCCGTAACATGCATATCACCGCTTTCCAGCGCCTCTGCAAACGCCGGCGACACGCCATAGTTACAGTGATACCCCTCTTCAATTTCCGGCTTGCCGTACGCCTTCGCGATCAGCGTATTTTTGCGCAGCTCAATCGCATCGGTTTTTTCCACCAGCGAGCAGGTCAGCGGCGAAATCACCATGGTGCCTTCGGTATCCGTCTCAGCATGTGCCGCATCAGCCCAGCCCAACACATTACGGGCATACTCAATAAGCGCATGCTGGAATCCACCGCAGGTGCCAAGGAACGGAATGCTGTTTTCACGGGCATAGCGCGCGGCGATAAAAGCGGCCTCCGTGTTTTTATAGGGGCTGGCGGGAACCAGCCAGATGGCATCGTAGCCCACCAGATCTTCAGGGCTTGTCAGCTCCGTGGTGGCAAGCCAGTCGTAATCGGCGGTGAGGTCAAGGACTGCGGCGGCGTCGTCAATGGCCAGCGGGATCGCCTGATGCGCAATAACATTGGGATTGTAATCGCCAACCAGCGCAATGCGCAGCGTCGTTTTAACCGGGAGGTGTTCCATGAAAGGTTCCTTATGCCAGAGTATTATCAGATAACATAAGGAACCTCAGACTACCGATCTTCTGCAATTATCACAATACCTTAAATTGGGAGGGTGGAAGCATGATTCAATGCAAACGCGTTTACGAACAGGCAGGTCCGGACGACGGCTATCGGGTGCTGGTGGACAAGCTGTGGCCGCGCGGGGTTAAAAAAACGGACCTCGCATATGATGAATGGTGTAAAGCGCTCACGCCCTCGAATGAATTACGCAAGGCCTTTCATAGCGAAACCATTGATTTCGCCGCCTTCAGCAAAGCCTATCGGGAAGAGCTGGCGCAACATGCTGACGAGGGAAGGCGTCTGGCGACGCTGGCGAACGGGCAGACCGTCACCCTGCTCTTTGCTGCCAAAGACACGAAGCAAAATCACGCCCTGGTATTAGCCGACTGGCTGCGCCATCTCTGATCAGCCGATCGCCATCTCATCGAGGATTTGCGGCGCTTCATCGGGTGTGAGCGGCATCAGATGTTCGGCGCGGACAAACGCAAAGCCGTGCTGATTGTCAAAGGCGTAGACATCACCTGTCACCAGCCAAAGCGCGCGATCGGCGGTTGCGGGTAATTGCGTCATCACACCGTTGACCGGGTTAACGAAACGCAGACCAGGCTGGCACAGGCCAAACAGCTCAACAGATTTACCAATATTGCGACGGCCTGACGCCGTGCGGGCACCCACGATCATCGCCATGCTGCCCGGTTTAAGCTGGAACATACTTCTCTCACGATAACGGTAGCCAGGGACTGACTAAGAATAATCCTAAAGAGAAGTGTATCGCAGGCAATATACGTCTGTCACCTGGTGGGTTGCGGATGATCGCGACGATAGAGCGTCCATTCATCAATCACTTCGCCACCCGGTAGTTTGCACTCCGTGCGTACGCCCTGCGGGCTTTGAACCGGGATCTGTTCCCCGCCTTTTTCCAGGCAGTAGACGGAGGCCGGGTTCGCCATACCGATAACGTGCGGCGGTTTCGGTGCATCGGGTGGGGTCGTTTTTGCGGTGCAGGCCGCCAGGGGAAGCGCCAGCGCCAGAAGCAGAAATCTCATCTCATTGATCCTTGTGACATCATTAGAGTCTAAGGGTAACGGGTCACCGCCGCTTTCTCCATGATTTCTCCATTTTAACTGCACTTTTCAACACTATAGTGAGGCGTGTTCTCGATATGACCAGAGAACATCATTCCGTAATCAAGATGTCTTTGCCCCGGTCTCAACAACGGGGCCTTTTTTTCTCAGCGGCTGCCCTCTCCCTCGCATATATTCAATTTTCTATATTCATGTTTTACTATGCCTGAAGTCTAAAAACTCAGCATAACAAGCAGATGACAATCCCGGAGGGTCTGAACGTCCCGTGGGATGAAACGCTGTGTAAGCGCTCGGCATTACGACCTACATCGCCGGACTGATTGTCCAGTCCATTCAGAAAGAGTCGCAGGTCACCCAGCTCAAAACGCGCCTCAGCGCCTGTATTGCCGGTGAATACTGGCTGGGAAGCGCATTACGCGCCGCGGATGCCGCGATGTATCAGGATAAGAAAGGAAAAAGCAAAACACGCTTTCTCACTCTGGATTAACCCCGTACACTCTACGGCGTTATAGAAACAGAAACAGGTGATGGTATGAGAATAGGAATCCTCTTCCCGGTCGTTATTTTTATTACGGCGGTGATTTTTTTAGCGTGGTTTTTTGTCGGTGGTTACGCGGCACCAGGGGCATAAATGAGAAAAACGACCCTCATTATGCTGATCGTTGCCATCGCGGCGTTTGCCGGCACGCAGCTAGGCTGGTGGTAAACCCGCCACGTAAAAAAGGCCGCCATCTGGCAGCCTTTTTCAATGCGTTTCGAATTAGCTTTTGATTTTTCTGTAGATAAACAGAACAACCAGCGCACCGATCACCGCGACGGCGAAACTGCCGAAGTTAAAACCATCGACTTTGCCAAAACCGAACAGCGTACTGATCCAGCCGCCAACTACCGCGCCGACAATACCCAGTATTACGGTGACGATAAACCCACCGCCATCTTTGCCCGGCATGATCCACTTCGCCAGAATACCCGCAATAAGCCCAAAGATAATCCAGGATAAAATTCCCATAACTTTCCTCTCTGTATGGTTTTTGTCATTAAATCAACGACACAAAAAAGAATAGCACAGGATTTCAGAAAGGAAATTTGTGATTGGCATCACAATGAGAGAGTGCGTAATTATTCATCAACAAAAAGAGTGTGCCACATAAACTGTGGGGTTGCATCTTTTGTTGAGAAAGATTATCTTTCTCAACACTGAATAGTTGAGAGAAACACTCAGGTATTCAGTACGACATTGCTCACATTGCTTCCAGTATTTCTTGCCCACTTCTGAGTGGGCTTTTTTTTGTTCATACCCCAACGAAGGCGTACCGGTTACGCCCTGCGCGTTTTGCCTGGTAGAGCGCCTGGTCAGCGGCAATAATGATATTCTGCTGGCTGCCCGCGATGTCGACGGCACGTGCGGTAGAAATTCCGACGCTTACCGTCACCCGCCCGAAGGGGCTAAAAGCATGCGCGATTTGCAGGGAAAACACATTGCGTATAATCGTCTGCGCCAGTCGAAGCGCCTCCTGGATATCCGTATCAGGCAATATCAGCGCAAACTCCTCTCCGCCGTAGCGCGCCACGATCTGATTATCACGGGTAAGGCTCTCCCTGAGACTGTTTCCCAGCAGCGCCAGACATCGGTCCCCTTCCGGATGGCCGTAGTTATCGTTGTATTTTTTGAAGAAGTCCACGTCCACAATCAGTATCGAAATTGGGGCATCATGTGCGGCACAAAGCGCGATTTCCGAGAGGATTTTTTCATCAAAAATGCGACGGTTGTAAAGCCCGGTCAGCGCATCCTCAGAGGCGATAATCTTCAGCGCCTTGTTATCTCTGGTTTTTCTGGATAAATCGGAATACAAGAAGTATGACGCGACGATGAGTATCGCAGTGAAAACGAAAATGAGTACCGCCAGTTGAATGGCCTGCTTGCGCCACGGTGAGAGGGCTTCATCAATGCTGACGGCCACGGTGGTGACCAGCCCGTAGCGTCTGTTTTTCTCATAGGCATAAATGCGTTCGATTTTATCAAACCGCGAAACGGAGCTGGCTATCCCGGTATTTTGTACCTTGAGGTATTTCCTGAAAAGAGGTGAATCAGAAACAATCGTGCCGATATAGGTATTTTTAAAAGGATAACGGACCAGCAGCACGCCTGACTCAGTTGTTAAGCCAATGACGCCCGCGTGACCAATATTAATCTGCCCGTAGAGCGCGAGAAAATTCTCGATACCCAGCGTCACCACCACCACACCATTAAATGCCCCGGTGTGGGTGTCAAGGCGCCGACTAATGGTGATGACCCATTTACCATTGGTTCTGCTTACTACGGGCTCGCCAATAAAAATCTGCTGATTTTTATTTTCCTTGTGATAGACAAAAAATGACCTGTCCGATCCTTTGCGTGGGCCGGTAAAACTTTCGTGCAAAGCGGTAAAGATATCGCCCCTGGCATCGTAAACAACCACATTATTAATCTGGGTAAGAAGATTATCCTGATTATTTATCATCCGCTGAATATGGGTCGCCTGCTGCGGGGTCATGCCATAAATTTCGATTATGTCGGAAACGGTAGTAATTAACATTTCACTCTGGCGCATGATCCCCTCCGTATAGACATCAAGGGTATGGCTCAGGTTAGCAACGCTGGTATTAATTTGCTGGACTGACTGCTGCCTGGACGTGGCAATTTGGACAGCAAGCGACAGCGAGATGATCAATGAGACAATGATGACGGTAATGGTTGTTGTGTAAAAAGTATTTTTCACATGCACGAGCTTTTCCACCTTATCACGCCTGACATCCCTGGCTGACAACTCTTGTCACTGTAACAAAGCTCAGGATAAGAGGAAAATGAATTGCACTTAAGCATACAACAGAAGCTCGTCTTAATTTCGTTTTATAAACTTACCGTCTCCCGGGGCTTAGATAAAATGACTTTAATAAAATCAGTATAGGAGACAGGCTTACCAAAATAATAACCCTGCAACAGAGTTATCTCATTACGGTTGAGATACTCCAGTTGCGCTTTCGTTTCTACGCCTTCAGCCACAATGCGTAATGAGAGTTTTTTCGCCAGGTCAATGACGCAGTCCAGCAGGAGCGTTGAGTCCTTTTGATCTGAAACCCGGTTCACAAAGCTTTTATCAATTTTAATATAATCAATGGCAAGCGCATTAAGGCAAGACAGCCCTGAATAGCCTGTACCAAAATCATCCAGCGCAATGACAAAGCCAGCGTTATGCAGCATGTTAAGGTTTTCCACCAGGTGAGGATTATCGATCAGCGGTTCACGCTCGGTCACCTCGAGAACCAGTTTGACTTCTTTACCCTGAAATCCCTTTCCGAAGACGCGACAGTCACCGATGAAGGAAGGCGCATTGATGTGTCTGGCGCTGATGTTCACCCCGATATGAAACCCGTCCGGTAGCTTAGGCAAAAGCGGTTTAAGCTGTGTAACGACTTTCGCCATCAGCCCTTTGGTTAGCGGAATAATCAAACCGCTACGTTCGGCAATCGGAATAAAGACATCCGGCGGGATAAAGCCTGATTTTGGATGCTTCCATCTTGCCAGGACTTCAACGCCATACAACCCGCCGGTATCACCGTTCACGATCGGCTGGTAATAAGGCACGATCTCCCCCTGCAAAATGGCCTTACGTAAGTCGTCTTCAAATGAGGTGCTTTTCCCCTTGTAACGGCGGATCAAAATGCCCACAGCCACCGATAGCGCGAGAATAAGCAGTATCAGGCTCCATCCCTGTTGCAGTAGCCGCGTCAGGCTAAAAAAGGCAGGAGGTTGCCATGCCAGGCTAAAGGGAAACAGCGTTGATGCCGTAAGCGCCCCTGCCCACGAGGCAGCTTTCCAGCCTGTCACATCACCGTTGCGAACCAGCATGCTTTCGCCGACAACCAGTCCCAGTTCAACGCTGTTTGCTGCGCTTGCAATGACGTCCTGCAACTGCGCGTCACTGATGCTGACGATGACGCGCCCTCCCGCGATAGGCATCTGGAAGACAAGTACCGGAATGCCATTCACCAGCCGATTGCCGGGTAACAGCATCAATTTTTCGCCGGGTAGCGTCTCCGGATGAATAATCAATACGCCATTCCCGGGAAGGGAAGTACAGATGATTTTATCCTGCTGCTGGATCATGATGGCGCGCAGATGCGGTTTTAGCGCGGCTTCTGTCCCCAGCGCCAGCTGCACACTACTGGTACACCCTTCGGCCGCAACGCGCTTCGCCGTGTTGGCCGCACTGGCCGCTTCAGCAAGAATGTTTTCTATTTTTTGAGTGCTTGCCGTGGCGGCATGGCTATTATTAAGCTTCGCCATCTGCCATAGCTGCCAGTTAATAATCAGAATGCCGCTCAGAAAAAGAAACAAGGCACTAAGAATAGGGATCATCACGTTGCGCACGATGTTTTCCTTAATAGAAAAAACAAGCATGGATGTTCTGGAAGAAGAGCCTGTGCTAACCCGGTATTGCTTATAACAATGAAAATAGCTTAGCTGAGAATTGTCTTAAAAAACTGATACTTTCGTATGAGTTCACCTGCCTGCATTTACTCACATGACGTGACTATCAGGCTTGTTCCTTGCCCTGCCTGTGTTAAGATTTGTGAAATCAGGGAGCGGACTGGATATCTGGAAAATGAAAAAGCTCATTGCCGTTGCTATCGTTTCAACGCTTCTGGTCTTCCTGTCTCTTTATGCGGTCAATGCTGTAATCATAGGTCAGCAGAAGAGCAAACAGCGTGAAATATCCCGCACCCTTTTACATTATTCAGAAGACGTGTCCCAAAGCGTGGCGCTGGGTCTCAAAAGCATCACGACGCAGGGATGTGATAAAACCAGCCTTGATCGCTACAGACAAATCAAGCTTAATAATCTTTATTTCGCCGATATCGGTTTTATTGAGAAGGGAAAAATTGTCTGTACCGCTTTTTGGGGGAAACTCTCGACGCCCGTTGCACTTCCTGCAGAACTGCATAAAACGCCGAGAGGCTTTCTCCTGGCCCAGTTCTCGCGAAAAGACTTTTTCACGGGCAATGCGGCAATTTATAACAATATTATTATCTTCACCTCCCGCTATGCTTACGATAAATTCACCCCGGTTACCGCAAGCTATTCGCTCAGTGCTACCACCAAAGACTTCGGCAGAGTCTTTTTTTCGGCCGCCACGGCGCTAAATCAGCAGAGCTGGCTGCATTCGACGTTGTTTACCCTGACCCTGACACAGTGCAGCGCCTTCTGGGACCTGTGCGTCATCGTGAAGCATCACAACGCCGGGCTGGCCTCGTTACCTCCGTTTATCTTTGCGCTTCTCGCGGTCATTCTCTGTTTTATCTGGGTCGCAATAACGTTATTTATCTTCCGCATCTATGAAGACCGTTTTTCTCTGGAACGTACGCTGATCAAAGCCGTCATCACGAATACCATCAGCGTTAACTATCAGCCCATTATTCGCCTTCACGATCAAAAAATCGTGGGCGTAGAAGTTCTGTCGAGATGGCGCGATCAAAAGCACGGGGACGTCTCTCCGGAGCTGTTTATTCCATTAGTTAAGAAGATCGGTCTGTATAAAAAATATTATAATAATATTATCGGAAAATCCCTTTCAGAAATTGCCCCGCTGGCGATTAAACATCAGCTGATAGTCTCCATTAACGTTGGGCGGACGGAAATTGAAGATGGACAGTTCATAAACATTTTGCGCCGTGAGTGTTTAGCCAATAACCTTCCCCTTTCCCTGATGAAGGTCGAACTTTCTGAGAAAGCCGTTTCCACGGCAGATATCCTCGAGGGGTTCTGTCAGGAACTCAAATCGCTCGGCGTTAAAATATCAATAGATGATTTTGGCGTGCAAAATTCAAACCTCGCCCGCCTGTCGCTGCTTGAATATGATGAGATCAAAATCGATAAGTCGCTGGTGGATGGCATCAGCGAGCATTATAAGCAAAACATCTTTGCTATCTTCAGCGATGCCCTCGCGAGATTGAATAAGACCCTTGTTTTCGAGGGCGTGGAAAATGAAATTCAATATCGCTTTATTGCGAGCAGATATCCCGATGCGCTGATTCAGGGATGGTATTTTTCAAAAGCACTCACCCGCAGCGAGCTGGCGAAGCGACTCACCGGTGTCACACCGTAATCAGAAGCCTTGCGTATCCGTTTTTTTCCAGTCGGGCATTTCCATTTTTTACGCAAAAACATATAGTCGTCACAATCAGGCGGTAGATTACCCTGAAGCACACTCTTATTTTGGTTAAAAACGTGAAATTATCCTTACTATTACCAGTGGTACTCTTTTGTCTGACCGTTATTTTCGCGTTGTTTATCGACGCCCCCGCTTCGCATATTCTGCGGAAAAAATGCATGTGGTCCGATAGCGTGATGCTGAGCTGTATTGCAAAGCATCAGCATAACGGTTTTTGAAGCAGACTATTCATTTCCCCACTGATTGAGGAAATTCGCAATATCATCAATGCGACCCGCACGGATCCCGGCCTCAGTGGCCATCTCCTGCTGAGCCTCCTCGCTGATCTCCTCATTATTCGATAAACGGGTGAGCAGCAGCTGGAAATAATGCGCCAGCGCGTCGCGCTCCGACTCCGCGACTTGCTCTGCGGCTTCCGTCGCATACTCATCGGCAATGTCATAATATTTCAGTGGGATATCGTTGTTCATAACAGTCTCGTCGCTAACCTGTAAAGGTAAAGCCATCAGTATATCGGACGCCTTACCTCAACCAAAGCATTGCTTCAGATGAGTAACGCAAGCAGCGCTGCGAGCGCGGGCACGGCCTGTACATACAGAATTTTTCGGCTGGCGGTGGCTGCGCCAAAGAGCCCGGCGATCAGTACGCAGGCCAGGAAGAAGATAGCCACCTGAATACCCTTTTCGCCGAGCCAGAGGCTCCAGAGCAGACCGGCCGCCAGAAAACCGTTATACAGCCCCTGGTTTGCGGCGAGCACGCGGGTGTCGCGCGCAAAATCAGGACGCAGATTAAAGGCCTTATGCCCTGTTTTGGTATTCCACAGGAACATTTCCAGCACAAGAATGTAGAGATGGATGAGTGCAACGACAGCGATAAGGACAGTGGCTAACATCGTGTTGTCTCCCGCAGGCAGAGGCAAAAAAAACGGGAACCCTCAGGCCCCCGCTCTTGTTTAACCCAGAATCTGGATTACATGTTCGCGATAATCGCGTCGCCAAACTCTGAACATTTCAGCAGCTTAGCGCCTTCCATCAGACGTTCGAAATCGTAAGTTACGGTTTTCGCGTTAATCGCGCCTTCCATACCTTTAACGATCAGGTCTGCGGCTTCGAACCATTCCATATGACGCAGCATCATCTCTGCGGACAGGATGATAGAGCCTGGGTTCACTTTGTCCTGACCTGCGTATTTTGGTGCAGTACCGTGGGTCGCTTCGAACAGGGCGCACTCGTCACCGATGTTCGCGCCAGGGGCGATACCGATACCGCCAACCTGTGCTGCCAGGGCGTCAGAGATGTAGTCACCGTTCAGGTTCATACAGGCAATCACGTCGTATTCTGCAGGACGCAGCAGGATCTGCTGCAGGAACGCATCGGCGATTACATCTTTAATGATGATCTCTTTGCCGGTGTTCGGGTTTTTGATCTTCTGCCATGGGCCGCCGTCGATCAGCTCACCGCCGAACTCTTCTTTCGCCAACTGGTAGCCCCAGTCTTTGAACGCGCCTTCGGTGAACTTCATGATGTTGCCTTTGTGAACCAGGGTCACAGAGTCACGGTCGTTGGTGATTGCATATTCGATGGCTGCACGCACCAGACGTTTGGTTCCGTCTTCGGAGCACGGCTTAATGCCGATACCGCAATGCTCAGGGAAGCGAATTTTCTTCACGCCCATTTCTTCGCGCAGGAATTTAATCACTTTTTCTGCGTCAGCAGAGTCCGCTTTCCATTCGATGCCCGCGTAGATGTCTTCTGAGTTTTCGCGGAAGATAACCATGTCGGTCAGTTCAGGGTGCTTAACCGGGCTTGGGGTGCCCTGATAGTAACGAACCGGACGCAGACACACGTACAGGTCCAGCTCCTGACGCAGTGCCACGTTCAGGGAACGGATACCGCCGCCAACTGGCGTCGTCAGTGGGCCTTTAATAGCAACGCGGTAGTCGCGGATCAGGTCCAGCGTTTCTGCTGGCAGCCAGACGTCCTGGCCATAAACTTGAGTAGATTTCTCACCGGTGTAAATTTCCATCCAGGAAATTTTACGCTCGCCTTTGTAGGCTTTCTCAACAGCGGCATCAACCACTTTCAGCATCGCCGGGGTAACGTCTACACCGATACCGTCACCTTCAATGAACGGGATAATCGGATTGTGAGGAACGTTAATCTTGCCGTTTTGCAGGGTGATCTTTTTACCTTCCGCCGGAACAACTACTTTGCTTTCCATTAACCTCTCCTTCGAGCGCTTCTGGTTGTTACTGATCTTATGTTAATAAATTGTAATGAGCCCTTCGATAGTACCTGATTGTCCTGCGCCATGAAAGGTCTTCGTTATTAGGCTATAATGCGGCAATTGATAACGCCTGAAAATACCATGAAGAAAACTTCTTTTACAAAACACCGGGTTGAGCGATTCAGCTCGCGACAAGCCGCCAGAAGACCGCAGGAAACCCAGCCGAAGCGGGTTATTTTGTTCAATAAACCCTACGATGTTTTGCCGCAGTTTACCGATGAAGCCGGGCGCAGCACGCTGAAGGACTATATTCCTGTTCAGGGCGTCTACGCAGCCGGGCGTCTGGACCGCGACAGCGAAGGCCTTCTGGTCTTAACCAACGACGGCGCTTTACAGGCGAAGCTTACGCAGCCCGGAAAACGCACCGGTAAAATTTACTTCGTACAGGTGGAAGGCGAGCCGGATGAAGCGACGCTGGCAACATTACGCAGCGGCGTGACGTTGAACGACGGTCCAACCCTGCCCGCAGTTATTGAACGCGTGAATGAACCGGAGTGGCTGTGGCCGCGTAACCCGCCGATTCGCGAACGCAAATCCATTCCGACAAGCTGGCTCAAAATTACCCTTTATGAAGGCCGCAACCGCCAGGTTCGCCGCATGACCGCGCACGTCGGCTTCCCTACCCTGCGTCTGATTCGCTATGCCATGGGTAGCTACACCCTGGAAACGCTGGCAAACGGCGAATGGCGCGACGTTACCCCTTAAGGAGTCACTATGTTTAAACCTCATGTCACGGTTGCCTGCGTGGTCCACGCCCGGGGTAAATTCCTTGTTGTCGAAGAGAGCATTAACGGCAAAGCGCTGTGGAACCAGCCTGCCGGACACCTTGAAGCCAATGAGACCCTGCTGCAGGCAGCGAAACGCGAGCTGTGGGAAGAGACCGGCATTCACGCTGAGCCCCAGCACTTCATCCGTCTGCACCAGTGGATCGCACCCGATCACACCCCGTTCCTGCGCTTTTTATTTGCCGTTGAGCTTAGCGAAACGTGCGCCACAGAGCCGCAGGATGACGATATCGACCGCTGTCTGTGGGTCACTGCCGACGAAATCCTGAACGCGCCAAACCTGCGCTCGCCGCTGGTTGCGGAAAGCATTCGCTGCTGGCAGTCTGCTGGCCGCTTACCGCTGGATGTTATCGGCGCATTTAACTGGCCGTTTACAGAGGGTGTCAATGGTGGGGGGGCGTGATAGAATACGCCGCCTTGAAGTTCAATGTCGTGAGTATTCCATGTCAGATAACAGCCAGAAAAAAGTGATCGTCGGCATGTCCGGCGGTGTCGATTCCTCCGTTTCCGCCTACCTGTTACAGCAACAGGGCTATAAGGTGGAGGGCCTGTTCATGAAGAACTGGGAGGAAGATGATGGCGAGGAATACTGCACTGCTGCCGCGGATCTCGCCGATGCGCAGGCCGTATGCGATAAGCTCGGCATTGAACTGCACACCGTTAACTTTGCCGCAGAATACTGGGACAACGTTTTTGAACTCTTCCTCGAAGAGTACAAAGCGGGCCGTACGCCGAACCCGGATATTCTGTGCAACAAAGAGATCAAATTTAAGGCCTTCCTGGAATTCGCCGCAGAAGATTTGGGCGCTGACTACATTGCGACCGGTCACTACGTGCGTCGTGCAGACGTGAATGGCAAAAGCCAGCTGCTGCGCGGTCTGGACGGCAACAAAGATCAAAGTTATTTCCTCTATACGCTGAGCCACGAGCAAATCGCCCAGAGCCTGTTCCCGGTCGGCGAGCTGGAAAAGCCGCAGGTGCGTAAAATCGCCGAAGAGCTGGACCTGATCACCGCGAAGAAAAAAGACTCTACCGGCATCTGCTTCATCGGCGAGCGCAAATTCCGCGATTTCCTGGGCCGTTACCTGCCTGCGCAGCCGGGTAAAATTGTCACCGTCGACGGTGAAGAGATTGGCCAGCATCAGGGGCTCATGTACCACACTCTCGGCCAGCGTAAAGGGCTGGGTATCGGCGGGACCAAAGAAGGTAGCGAAGATCCGTGGTATGTTGTCGACAAAGACGTCGAAAACAATATTCTGGTTGTTGCCCAGGGTCACGATCATCCGCGTCTGATGTCCGTTGGCCTTATCGCGCAGCAGCTGCACTGGGTCGATCGTGAGCCGCTGAAAGGCACGCTGCGCTGCACGGTGAAGACACGCTACCGCCAGACCGATATTCCTTGCACCATTACCGCGCTCGATGACGACCGCATTGACGTGCGTTTCGACGAGCCGGTCGCAGCCGTTACCCCGGGTCAGTCTGCTGTCTTCTACAGCGGTGAGATCTGCCTGGGCGGCGGGATCATTGAACAGCGCCTGCCGCTGCCTGCTGTTTAATACGATTGCACACATAAAGGAGACCGTGTGGCGAAGAACTACTATGACATCACCCTGGCGCTGGCGGGAATTTGCCAGTCAGCCCGTCTGGTGCAACAGCTGGCTCATCAGGGTCATTGCGACGCTGATGCCCTGCACGTTTCACTGAACAGCGTTATCGATCTCAACCCCGGCTCGACCCTGGGTGTGTTCGGCGGCAGTGAAACCAATCTTCGTCTCGGTCTTGAAACCCTGCTTGGCGTGCTTAACGCCAGCAGCCGTCAGGGATTAAACGCAGAGCTGACCCGCTACACGCTGAGCCTGATGGTGCTGGAGCGTAAGCTGAGCGCAGCAAAAGGCGCGCTCAATACCCTGGGCGAACGTATTGCCGGGTTACAGCGTCAGCTCGACCATTTTGACCTGCAGTCCGAAACGCTGCTCAGCGCCATGGCCGGCATTTATGTTGACGTCATCAGCCCGCTGGGTCCGCGTATTCAGGTCACCGGATCCCCTGCCGTGCTGCAAAGCCCGCAGGTACAGGCAAAGGTGCGCGCGTCTCTGCTGGCAGGGATCCGCGCCGCCGTACTGTGGCACCAGGTTGGCGGTGGCCGCCTGCAGTTAATGTTTTCTCGTAATCGCCTGACCACTCAGGCAAAACAAATTCTTGCTCATTGTTAACCTCCCGGAGTTGCGAATTATGGAATTATCCTCACTGACCGCCGTATCCCCTGTCGATGGACGCTACGGCGATAAAGTCAGCGCGCTGCGCGGGATCTTCAGCGAATATGGTTTGCTGAAGTTCCGTGTTCAGGTTGAAGTACGCTGGCTGCAAAAGCTGGCCGCCCAGGCAGCAATCAAGGAAGTTCCTGCTTTTGACGAAAAGGCAAACGATTACCTTGATAAAATCGTTGCTGAGTTTAGCGAACAAGACGCCGCGCGCATTAAAACCATTGAACGCACCACCAACCACGACGTGAAAGCGGTTGAGTACTTCCTGAAAGAGAAAGTGGAAAGCGTCCCTGCGCTGCATGCCGTGTCTGAGTTCATTCACTTCGCCTGTACCTCTGAAGACATCAACAACCTCTCTCATGCGCTGATGCTCTCCACCGCGCGCAAAGAGGTGCTGCTGCCTTACTGGCGTAAAATCATCGACGCGGTAAAAGCGCTGTCCGTGGAATACCGCGACCTTCCGCTGCTCTCCCGTACCCACGGCCAGCCAGCCACCCCATCCACGATGGGTAAAGAGATGGCCAACGTCGCGTACCGTATGGAGCGCCAGTACCGTCAGCTGGAGCAGGTTGAGATCCTCGGCAAAATCAACGGTGCGGTCGGTAACTATAACGCCCACATCGCCGCTTATCCGGAAGTGGACTGGCACCAGTTCAGCGAAGCGTTCGTGACCTCTCTGGGCATTCAGTGGAACCCGTACACCACCCAGATTGAGCCGCACGACTATATCGCCGAACTGTTTGACTGCATCGCCCGCTTCAACACCATCCTGATCGACTTCGATCGTGACGTGTGGGGTTACATCGCCCTGAACCACTTCAAGCAGAAAACCATCGCCGGTGAAATCGGCTCTTCTACCATGCCGCATAAAGTGAACCCAATCGACTTCGAAAACTCCGAAGGCAACCTGGGCCTGGCGAACGCCGTGCTGCAGCATATGGCGAGCAAACTGCCGGTATCCCGCTGGCAGCGCGACCTGACCGACTCCACGGTACTGCGTAACCTGGGCGTGGGTATTGGCTACGCGCTGATCGCGTACCAGTCCACCCTGAAAGGCGTAAGCAAACTGGAAGTGAACCGTGACCGTCTGCTGGACGAGCTGGATCACAACTGGGAAGTGCTGGCGGAGCCAATCCAGACCGTGATGCGCCGTTACGGCATCGAAAAACCGTACGAGAAGCTGAAAGAGCTGACCCGCGGCAAACGCGTTGACGCCGAAGGCATGAAGCAGTTTATCGACAGTCTGGCGCTGCCGGAAGAAGAGAAAACGCGCCTGAAGGCGATGACCCCGGCGAACTACATTGGCCGCGCGATCACCATGGTCGACGAGCTGAAGTAACGCCCCTCTCCCCCTTTTCGCCCGAAAAGGGGGATGCTTTTCCCCGGTTTACTCAATGTTTATCCCCACAACAACATAATCAGCGTTAAACTATTCATACCAATTATTTAGGGAGAAGAGATGATGCGCGTACTGGTTGTTGAGGATAACGCATTGCTACGTCATCACCTGAAGGTGCAGCTTCAGGAGATGGGACATCAGGTGGACGATGCTGAAGATGCAAAAGAAGCCGATTATTATCTCAATGAACACCTGCCGGATATCGCCATTGTCGATTTAGGATTGCCTGACGAAGACGGTCTGTCGTTAATTCGCCGCTGGCGCAGCCACGATGTCTCCCTGCCGGTTCTGGTTCTGACCGCCCGTGAAGGCTGGCAGGATAAGGTTGAAGTGCTCAGCGCGGGTGCAGATGATTACGTCACCAAGCCGTTTCATATTGAAGAGGTGGCGGCGCGCATGCAGGCGCTGTTACGCCGCAACAGTGGGCTGGCTTCACAGGTTATTTCCATCCCGCCTTTCCAGGTCGATCTCTCCCGCCGGGAATTAGCGATCAATGATGAAGTGATCAAGCTCACCGCCTTCGAATACACCATTATGGAAACGCTGATCCGTAACAATGGCAAAGTGGTGAGCAAAGATTCCTTGATGCTCCAGCTCTATCCTGATGCTGAACTGCGCGAGAGCCATACCATTGATGTGCTGATGGGACGTTTGCGTAAGAAAATTCAGGCGCAGTATCCGCAGGATGTGATTACCACCGTCCGTGGCCAGGGCTACCTGTTCGAATTACGCTAAATGAGACGGATTTTACGCCACATTCTGCCCCTCTCGCTGCGGGTTCGTTTCTTACTGGCGACAGCCGCCGTTGTGCTGGTGCTGTCGCTCTCCTACGGCATGGTCGCCCTGGTAGGCTACAGCGTCAGCTTTGATAAAACCACCTTTCGGCTGTTGCGTGGCGAAAGCAATCTGTTTTATACCCTGGCGAAATGGGAAAACAACCAAATCACCGTCGAAATGCCGGAAAACCTCAACCAGCAGAGTCCGACGCTGGCCCTGATTTATAACGAAAAGGGGAAATTACTGTGGGCACAGCGTGACATCCCCTGGCTGGTCAAAAGCATTCGTCCGGACTGGCTCAAAACCAACGGGTTTCATGAAATTGAAGCCGATCTCAACACCACGAGCTCGCTGATCCGTGAAGATCGCTCCCTGCAGCAAAAGCTGAACGAGATCCGTGCCGACAACGCCGAAACGGAGATGACGCACTCCGTCGCGATTAACCTTTACCCGGCGACGCTGAACATGCCGCAGCTGACCATCGTGGTGATAGACACCATTCCGGTCGAGCTGAAGCGTTCTTATATGGTCTGGAACTGGTTCATCTACGTTCTGGCGGCGAATCTCCTGCTGGTGATCCCGCTGCTGTGGGTGGCGGCGTGGTGGAGCTTGCGCCCGATTGAATCACTGGCGAAAGAGGTTCGTGAACTGGAAGAGCATCATCGCGAGAAGCTGAACCCGGAAACGACCCGGGAGCTCACCAGCCTGGTGCGTAACCTCAACCGCCTGTTGAAAAGTGAACGCGAACGCTACGACAAATACCGTACCACCCTTACCGACCTGACCCACAGCCTGAAAACCCCGCTGGCCGTCATGCAAAGTACCCTGCGTTCAATGCGCAGTTCGAAGCTGAGCGTCGATGATGCCGAGCCGGTGATGCTGGAACAGATCAGCCGTATTTCACAGCAAATTGGCTATTACTTACACCGCGCCAGCATGCGTTCAGGCAGCGCGCTCCTGAGCCGTGAACTGCACCCGGTAGCCCCGCTTCTGGATAATCTTACGTCCGCCCTCAACAAAGTGTATCAGCGTAAAGGGGTGAACATCAGCCTCGATATCTCGCCAGAGATCAGCTTTGTGGGTGAAAAAAATGACTTCATGGAAGTGATGGGTAATCTGCTGGATAACGCCTGCAAATACTGCCTGGAGTTCGTGGAAGTATCTGCGCGTCAGACGGAAAACGAACTGCATATTATCGTTGAGGATGATGGCCCGGGGATCCCGCGCAATAAACGTGATGTGGTGTTCGATCGCGGTCAGCGCGCCGATACGCTACGTCCTGGCCAGGGCGTAGGATTAGCCGTCGCCCGTGAGATTGTCGACCAGTACGACGGAAAAATCGAAACCAGCGAAAGCTTGCTGGGCGGCGCCAGAATGGAGGTCATTTTTGGCCGCCAGCAGCCCACATTGAACGATAGTTAACCCGTTATGTGAAAAATGCGAGGATCTCGCAGCCGGGGGCCTGAGCTTCCGTTATAATCCCAGTCAGTAAGAGCCTGCGGAATAAAAAAATATGGATTATCACTTAACGCTTAACTGGCCCGAGTTTATTGAACGTTACTGGCAAAAACGCCCGGTGGTTCTGAAACGCGGGTTCAGCAATTTTGTCGACCCTATCTCGCCTGACGAATTGGCCGGTCTGGCCATGGAAAACGAAGTCGACAGCCGTCTGGTCAGCCACCAGGACGGGAAATGGCAGGTCAGCCACGGTCCTTTCGAAAGCTACGATCACCTCGGTGAAAACAACTGGTCGCTGCTGGTGCAGGCGGTCAACCACTGGCACGAGCCAACTGCCGCCTTAATGAGCCCATTCCGCGCCCTGCCCGACTGGCGCATGGACGATCTGATGATCTCCTTCTCCGTTCCTGGCGGCGGCGTGGGTCCGCATCTGGACCAGTACGACGTGTTTATCATTCAGGGTACGGGCCGCCGCCGCTGGCGCGTGGGCGAAAAAGTGCCAATGAAGCAGCACTGCCCGCATCCGGACCTGCTCCAGGTTGACCCGTTTGAAGGGATTATCGACGAAGAGCTGGAGCCGGGTGATATTCTCTACATTCCGCCGGGATTCCCTCACGAAGGCTACTCCCTGGAAAACTCACTCAACTACTCCGTGGGGTTCCGCGCGCCAAGCGGCCGCGAGATGATCAGCGGATTTGCCGACTATGTTCTGCAACGCGAGCTGGGCAGCTATCGTTACAGCGACCCTGATGTGCCTGCACGCGAGCATCCTGCGGATATTCTGCCAGAAGAACTGGATAAGCTGCGCAGCATGATGCTGGATCTGATTAACGAGCCGGAGCACTTCAAACAGTGGTTTGGTGAGTTTGTTAGCCAGTCACGCCATGAGCTGGACGTTGCGCCACCGGAGCCGCCTTATCAGGCTGACGAGATTTATGATGCGCTTCAGCAGGGCGACAAGCTGACGCGTCTGGGCGGGTTGCGCGTGCTGCGCATTGGTGAGGAGGTGTTCGTCAACGGCGAGAAGCTGGATTCCCCACACCGTCCGGCGCTGGAAGCCATTGCCAGCCATCTGGTGCTGACTGCCGACACCTTTGGCGATGCGCTGGAAGACCCGTCCTTCCTCGCAATGCTGGCCGCGCTGGTCAACAGCGGGTATTGGTTCTTTGAGGACTGAGTCGTGATATTTGCCGGGTGGCGGCTTCGCCTTACCCGGCCTACAAAAGCGCGATCCCGTAGGCCCGGTAAGCGTAGCGCCACCGGGCGTTTTTATCTCCGCTCCCCCGCTGCAAAATCTTCAATTTCCCCCGCCCAATCCTCCGGATACAACCCTTCCCGCACATCGCGATGAAACGTTGAATACGGCCAGTCGATGACTTTGCTGACATAGCCATGCTTCAGCGGATTGATGTAGACGTAATCCATATGCCGCCGGTAGTCTTCTTCGTTACGGATGGTGTGCTCCCAGAAGCGTGGCTGCCATATGTGGCGCATGTCGATGTTGCGGCTAAATGTCTTTTTGATATCCCGCCAGCGAGCCGAAAAGTCACTGTCGCTTTCCGGTAAGGTCCAGATACAGTGCATATGTTCAGGAAGGATTACCCATGCGTTGATGGTGAAGGGCTTCGCACGCTTAACCGTTGAGGTGGCGGAACGCAGGGTATCAATATGACGGGTAAGCAAATCGCTCTGGCGGTTTTGCAGGTTGACGGTGAAGAACCATGTACCGCCTGGGACGTAGTGGCGACGATAGTTTGACATGGGCATTCCTTGCCTTAATGCCGGGTGGCGGCTGCGCCTTACCCGGCCTACATTCTGATCGTAGGCCCGGTAAGGCGCAGCCGCCACCGGGCTTTTTCTTAGCGTTTAGCGGTCAACTCCGCTATCCGCACTATCACCTTCACCGCTTTTTCCATCCCTTCCAGCGTCACAAACTCATGCTTACCATGGTAGTTGTAGCCACCGGTAAACAGGTTCGGGCACGGCAGCCCCATAAACGACAGCTGAGAACCGTCGGTACCGCCGCGAATCGGCTTCAGCTGCGGTTCAATATCGCAGTCGCGCATCGCCTGCTGGGCGATATCGAGAATGTGCGGATGCGCCATCACCTTATCGCGCATGTTGTAATAGCTGTCTTCGATGATCAGCTCGATATAGCAGTCAGGGTGTAACCCTTTGCCCACCTTCTTCGCAATTTCCATCATCTTACGCTTGCGCGCCTCAAAGGCTTTGCGGTCGAAATCACGGATGATGTAGTGCATCTGCGCGCTGTCCACGGTGCCTTTGATGCTGGTCAGGTGATAGAAACCTTCATACCCTTCGGTCTGTTCAGGGCTCTCTTCCGCCGGGACTTCCGCATGAATACGCGACGCCAGCGACAGCGCGTTCACCATGACGCCTTTCGCCGAACCGGGGTGAACGTTGTTGCCGACAATTTTGATCGTGACAGACGCGGCATTGAAGTTTTCATACTCCAGTTCACCGACGCCGCCGCCGTCAACGGTATAGGCCCACTGCGCGTTAAAAGCTTCCACGTCGAAGTGCTTCGCGCCCTTGCCGACCTCTTCGTCCGGCGTGAAGGCCACGCGGATATCCCCGTGCGGGATGTTTTTATCCTTCAGTACCGCCAGCGCCGTCATGATCTCCGCAATGCCCGCCTTGTCATCCGCCCCCAGCAGCGTTTTGCCGTCGGTGGTGATCAGCGTCTGGCCCAGCAACTGGTGCAGCACCGGGAACATCACGGGCGAGAGCACTTCGTCGCCAATGCCCAGCGCAATATCGCCGCCGCGGTAATTTTCCACAATCTGCGGGTTCACATGTTTACCGCTAAAATCCGGAGAGGTGTCGACATGGGAGATAAAGCCAATCGCCGGAATATCACCCTGGACATTCGCCGGCAGCGTTGCCATCACAGTGCCTTTCTCGCTTAACGTGACGTTGACCAGCCCCATGGCGCCAAGCTGCTCTTTAAGCAGGTTTAATAACTTCCACTGGCCTTCGGTGCTCGGCACCTGGCGGACACCCGCTTTAGATTGGGTATCCAGCGAAACGTACTGTAAAAAACGCTCAAGTAATTTATCCATGCAGTCACCCTCACTTTTTGTGACAACATTATCAATAAGCATCAAAACGCAAATATTGCGTCAGGTCACTTTTATCCCGCAAACGAGAATATTTTCCGTTTATATCGTTATGCGCTAATAAATGTAGCTTATGAATCAGTGACAAGGATTGGCGATTGCAGGGGATTGCCGTAGAATGTCCGCCCTCATTACGAGTCACCAAGGTGGTTACACACAAACCCCGCTTCAGTCTGCTGCCTGAGGCGTCTATATGGGACAGCGCAAAAATTGAATACACAATCCCGTTCACGTTCGCCGCTGGTGCAACTGGAACGAATTCGTAAAAGTTTTGATGGTAAAGACGTTATTTCCGACCTCACTCTCACCATCAATGACGGTGAGTTTCTGACGCTGCTTGGCCCCTCTGGCTGCGGCAAAACAACCGTACTGCGCCTTATCGCCGGGCTGGAAAACGTCGATAACGGCCATATCCATCTTGAAAACCAGGACATCACCTGGGTTCCTGCCGAAGATCGCCACGTCAATACCGTCTTTCAGAGCTATGCCCTGTTCCCGCACATGACCGTGTTTGAAAACGTGGCGTTTGGTCTGCGGATGCAAAAAACCCCGGCGAACGAGATCGAACCGCGCGTCACCGAAGCCCTGCGTATGGTGCAGCTTGAGACGTTTGCCCAGCGTAAACCCCATCAGCTTTCCGGCGGCCAGCAGCAGCGCGTGGCCATCGCCCGCGCCGTCGTCAATAAGCCGCGTCTGCTCCTGCTGGATGAATCCCTCTCGGCGCTCGATTACAAGCTGCGCAAGCAGATGCAGAATGAGCTCAAAGCCCTGCAGCGCAAGCTCGGCATTACCTTTGTTTTTGTGACCCACGATCAGGAAGAAGCCCTGACCATGTCCGACCGCATCGTGGTGATGCGTGACGGCAAAATCGAGCAGGACGGCACGCCGCGCGAAATCTACGAAGAGCCGAAGAATCTGTTTGTCGCCAGCTTCATTGGCGAGATCAATATCTTCGACGCTACGGTGATTGAGCGTCTGGATGACCAGCGCGTGCGCGCCAGCGTCGAAGGACGCGAGTGCAATATCACGGTGAATTTCCCCGTCGAAAAGGGACACAAGCTCAACGTTCTGCTGCGTCCGGAAGATCTTCGCGTCGATGAAATTCACGGCAATACCGAGGCCGAAGGGTTAATCGGCTATATCCGCGAGCGCAACTACAAAGGGATGACGCTGGAATCTGTCGTCGAGCTGGAGAACGGCAAAATGGTGATGGTCAGCGAGTTCTTTAACGAAGACGACCCTGACTTCGACCACTCTCTCGATCAGAAAATGGTTATCAACTGGGTAGAAAGCTGGGAGGTTGTGCTGGCTGATGAAGAACACAAGTAAATTCCAGAATGTGGTGATCGCCACGATCGTCGGTTGGCTTGTGCTGTTCGTCTTTTTACCCAACCTGATGATCGTTGCCACCAGCTTCCTGACCCCCGACGACGCTAACTTCGTTTCGCTGGTCTTTACGCTGGATAACTACGCACGCCTGCTCGATCCGCTCTATTTTGACGTGCTGCTGCACTCGCTCAATATGGCGCTGATTGCCACCCTTGCCTGTCTGGTGCTGGGTTATCCTTTCGCATGGTTCCTCGCGGGTCTGCCGCAAAAGGTGCGGCCCCTGCTGCTGTTTTTACTGATTGTTCCCTTCTGGACGAACTCGCTTATCCGTATTTATGGCCTGAAGATTTTCCTCAGCACAAAGGGCTACCTCAATGAGTTTCTGCTGTGGCTCGGGGTGATTGATACGCCGATCCGCATCATGTTCACCCCGAGCGCGGTGATTGTGGGTCTGGTCTATATCCTGCTGCCGTTTATGGTGATGCCGCTCTACTCCAGCATTGAGAAGCTGGATAAACCACTGCTGGAAGCCGCAAAAGATCTGGGTGCCAGTAAGTTGCAGACCTTTATCCGCATTATCATCCCGTTGACGATGCCGGGTATCATTGCGGGCTGTCTGCTGGTGATGCTCCCGGCGATGGGCTTGTTCTATGTGTCGGATCTGATGGGCGGCGCGAAAAACCTGCTGATCGGTAACGTGATCAAAAGCCAGTTCCTGAACATCCGCGACTGGCCGTTCGGGTCCGCGACCAGCATTACGCTGACGGTGGTAATGGGCCTGATGCTGCTGGTCTACTGGCGCGCCTCACGCTTGCTGAATAAAAAGGTGGAACTCGAATGATCGGTCGACTGCTTCGCGGCGGTTTTATGACCGCCATTTATGCCTATCTCTATATCCCGATCATTATTTTGATCGTGAACTCGTTCAACAGCTCGCGGTTCGGGATCAACTGGCAAGGGTTTACGACCAACTGGTACAGCCTGCTGATGAACAATGACAGCCTGCTGCAGGCCGCTCAGCACTCGCTGACGATGGCGATCTTCTCCGCCACCTTCGCCACGCTGATCGGCTCCCTCACCGCCGTGGCGCTGTACCGCTATCGCTTTCGCGGCAAACCGTTCGTCAGCGGCATGCTGTTCGTGGTGATGATGTCACCGGACATCGTGATGGCCATTTCGCTGCTGGTGCTGTTTATGCTGCTGGGCGTACAGCTTGGCTTCTGGTCGCTGCTGTTTTCCCATATCACCTTCTGCCTGCCGTTTGTGGTGGTGACCGTCTTCGCGCGCCTGAAAGGGTTCGACGTGCGCATGCTGGAGGCGGCGAAAGATCTGGGCGCCAGCGAGATGACAATCCTGCGCAAAATCATCCTGCCGCTGGCGATGCCTGCCGTGGCGGCCGGATGGCTACTCAGCTTCACCCTGTCGATGGATGACGTGGTCGTGTCCTCCTTCGTCACCGGTCCGAGCTATGAAATTCTGCCGTTGAAGATCTATTCGATGGTGAAAGTCGGCGTCTCACCTGAGGTGAATGCGCTGGCGACCATTCTGCTGGTGTTTTCGCTGGTTCTGGTGATCGCCAGCCAGGTTATTGCTCGTGATAAAACAAAATCTCAGGGGACAATGAAATGAAAAAAATGCTCGCCGCTGCGGCACTGGTGCTTGGCATGGGTGCCGCGCATGCTGATGACAGCAAAACGCTCTACTTCTACAACTGGACCGAATACGTGCCGCCGGGCCTGCTGGAACAGTTCACAAAGGAGACGGGCATCAAGGTTATCTACTCGACCTACGAGTCGAATGAAACCATGTACGCCAAGCTGAAAACCTACAAAGACGGCGCGTACGATCTGGTCGTTCCTTCCACCTACTTTGTCGACAAAATGCGCAAAGAGGGGATGATTCAGAAGATCGATAAAACAAAGCTAACCAATTTTTCAAACCTCGATCCAGAGATGCTTAACAAGCCGTTCGACCCGAATAATGACTACTCCGTGCCGTATATCTGGGGTGCGACCGCTATTGGCGTGAACAGCGAGGCCATCGATCCGAAAACGGTGACAAGCTGGGCCGATCTGTGGAAACCTGAGTACAAAGGGAGCCTGTTGTTAACCGACGACGCGCGTGAAGTGTTCCAGGTCGCGCTGCGCAAGCTGGGCTACTCAGGCAACACCACGGATCCAAAAGAGATTGAAGCGGCGTATAACGAGCTGAAAAAGCTGATGCCTAACGTGGCGGCATTCAACTCTGATAACCCGGCAAACCCGTATATGGAAGGCGAAGTGAATCTGGGGATGGTGTGGAACGGCTCCGCGTATGTGGCCCGCCAGGCCGGTACGCCGCTTGAGGTGGTCTGGCCGAAAGAAGGTGGGATCTTCTGGATGGATAGCCTGTCGATTCCGGCCAACGCGAAAAACGTGGAAGGGGCGCTTAAGCTGATTAACTTCCTGCTGCGCCCTGACGTGGCGAAACAGGTTGCCGAGACAATTGGCTACCCGACACCAAACCTCGCCGCACGTAAGCTGCTGAAGCCTGAAGTGGCTAACGATAAATCGCTCTACCCGGATGCCGAAACCATCAGCAAAGGTGAATGGCAGAACGATGTCGGTGACGCGAGCCGCCTCTACGAAGAGTATTACCAGAAATTAAAAGCGGGCCGATAAACGGTATCGCGTTCTTCCTCACGCCGTCTGTACGGCGTGAGGAAGGATTAACTGACCGCATTCTCCCCTGCCCAGATCGTCGCCTTTCTCATCGCCTCAACCACATCCTCATCCGACAGACCCAGCGCCTGACGAACTCTGGTCGCCTCGTCCCACTGCTGCTGTTCATAGTAATGGCAAAGGCTCACCATATCGGCTAACCGTCCTTCCTGGTGGCACAGCGCATTGCTCACGCTCTGCGGCACCGCAATTTGCTTCATCAACTCTGTCATCGGCAGCTCAAGGAGAGTATCGAGCAGAGAAAACAGGCCGCACATGAAGGCATTTTCAGCCAGCGCCGGTTCGTTCATCGTCTCTGCGATCAGCTCGCAGAACTTACCGCGCATCATACTCAACGGGTAAAGCTCGCTGACGGTGTCATTGCCCGCACTCGCGAGGACCACGACGGCAACAAACCGTCTCAGCTGGTTTTCCCCGAGGTATCTGAGCACTTCACTCAGGGTTAACTTGCTGAAATTACAGGCGCCAATATGTTTAAATGCGGTGTGCTTCATGTAGCGCATGATTTTCCAGGACAGCGTGAGATCGGTTTTAATCAACGACTCGACGATCCGAAAATCAGGTTTATTGCGTCCGACCTCCATTTGCAGCCGAAAAATCGCCAGCTGATTTTGCGAGAGCCGTTTATATTTAATGACCTCCGGACGGCAGAAAAAATAGCCCTGAAACAGCGAGAATCCCTCTTCCCTGTATTGGTTGAATTCCTCTTTAGTCTCAATTTTTTCAGCGAGATATTTAATATGCCCGGTCAGATGTTTACGCTCTTTCAGATACGCTTTAATTTGCGCTAAGGTGTAATTTCTGACGTCGAATTTCAGTATTGAAATATAGGGTAAAAAAGCATCCCATTCTGGTGCAAGGGTGAAATCATCAAGCGCAAATTGATAACCGTGCGCATTCATCTCCCTGACGGCCTGCAGCAGTTCAGCCCCTGGCACAGCATCTTCAAGGATCTCAATGACCACGCTCTCTTTATCCAGCGCTTCTCCACTGCGGTCAATGACCATTCGTGACGGGAAATTAATAAACGACGTGTGCGCCCCGGCGATGCGCTGGGACGGCACGCATAAAAACTGATCTGATATCATTCTGGAAGTGGCATATTCCGCCGACACATCCGGAAAACGGTTTGTCATCCCATCTCTGAAGAGCAGCTCATAGGCCACCGTCTTCATCTCAGGGTTAAAAATGGGTTGTCGCGCAATAAATCCGTACATATCCCATCCTCCTCTACACCTTTATATTTATTAGCATCCTCTTTCTACACGACGATAACGAGCATTATCGAGCACTATTTTGATTGAATGCACAAAATAAAAGCATCCACACTAATTAACAGGATTTATATGTGCAGGATTTAAATTAAATATACCTGGCGATCTACAGAAAGAGGAAAAAATATCCGATAAGGAATATGTGCCTGCCCGACATGCACAATATTACGGGAGAAGAGAATGAAAGACGCCATGGTCCGAAGACAAAAAATAAGAGTCAAGACGTTGATGCTATTGTCCATTTTCCTCACCGTGACGGTGGGCTTTACGGCAACGATCGGGTTTATGATGTGGCAGTGGATGGCGCAGCAAGAGGTTCTGGCCAAAAAACATATCCGCCAGATTGCCGAGGTGCAATCGTTACAGGTCAGCAAACAACTGGATTCTGCCCTGACTGCCGCACGGGATATGGGCAACAGCGCCCTGGCGCTGCGCGAGGCGGGCGTATCCGATCGCCAGAGCCTGAACCAGCTGCTCATCCACTATCTTTCGGCCCATCCACAGTTTCTCTCTATGTCGATGGCCTTTGAGCCCAACGCGTTCGACGATAAAGATGCCGCCTGGGCCGGTCAGAGCGGTGAAGATCCTGCCGGACGTTACGCCCGCTACGTTGACCGGGACGCCACCGGCAAACCGGCATTACACCTGCTGACGGACATCGAAACCCCCGGCAGCGGTGATTATTATCTGCTGCCGAAACAACGGCATAAAGATGTGATCATCGAGCCCTATATTTATCCCTACAACGGGGTGGACGTGATGCTCACCTCGATTGCCGCCCCCATCATGCGTGACGGTCAGTTTCTGGGCTCGGTCACCTCTGACTTCTCCCTCGCCACGCTGCAATCGACGATCGGCGCAATTAAACCGTGGAACGGCACAGGCTACGCTCTGCTCCTCTCTGCGGGTAATAACGTGGTGTCCAGCCCGGACAAACGCGCGGCAGGCAAACCTTACACAGGTCAGATTGCCGGTCATGATGTCAGCCGGGTAAACGATCCGCTACTGAAGGAGGACGTGTTCATCACCTGGCAGGACATCGCCGTCGGTAATAGCCAGACGCCGTGGAAACTCGCCATAATCACCCCGGTCAGCGAAGTGATGGCCGAAGCGCGCGCATTTTTACTGAAAGCCATCGTCCTGATGGTGTTAAGCATCGTGGCGGTTAGCCTGGTCATGGCACAGATCTTCACCCGCAAAGTTGACCGTCCGGTTGGAGGGGAACCTTCGGAAGCTGCCGGGATCGCCCTGGCCGTTGCCCGGGGGGATCTGAACAACACCATCCCGGTTCGTTCCGGGGATACCCACAGCATCTTTTATGCCCTGCACACCATGCAGATGCAGCTCAAGCGCATCGTCGATAATATCAGCGAAGCCAGCCATTCCGTGCACGGCGGCACCAGCGAAATTTCGGCGGGCAACCTTGACCTCGCCTCGCGAACCGAGGAACAGGCGGCTGCGATTGTTGAAACGGCAGCCAGCATGGAAGAGATTTCGGTCACGGTGAAGAATAATGCCGACAACGCCCATAAGGCGACCACGCTGACCGATCGCGCCGCGAGCCTCGCCGGGCATGGCGAAACGCTGGTAAACGACGTGGTTGTGGTGATCGGGGAGATTGATGAGAGCGCGCGTAAGATCGGTGAGATTAACAGCATTGTCGATGGCATCGCCTTCCAGACCAATATCCTGGCGCTGAATGCTGCCGTTGAAGCAGCACGGGCTGGCGAACAGGGGCGCGGCTTCGCGGTAGTCGCAGGGGAAGTGCGCAATCTTGCCCAGCGAAGCGCTAACGCGGCAAAAGAGATCTCTCAGCTGATAGCCGAGTCCTCAGGACGCGTAAGCAAAGGCGTTGAGCTGGTCAATGAAACCGGTGTGATGATGAAACAGGTGATTGAAGCGGTGTCGCATGTGCATCTGGTCATCAACGATATCGTTCAGGCGCTGGACGAGCAAAATCGGGGGATTAGCCAGGTGAGCACCGCCGTTAACCAGATGGACAGCACGACCCAGCAGAACGCCTCTCTGGTTCAGCAGATCTCTGCGGCAGCACTCTCGCTGGATGAGCAGGCTAAATCGCTGGAGAAGACGCTGGCATTCTTCCATTCATAAATAAACAGGCACCCGCTGGACGGGTGCCTGTTTACTCTCTTACCGTTACAGCCCTTTCAGCAACTTGTCGACAAACTCCGGGACGACCGTGCTTGCCAGACCGTAGTGTTTCTCTTCAAACTCGCTGCCCACCTGGCTTGGCTCAAGATTGAGTTCTACCGTATGCGCACCGTGCAGTCGCGCTTCGTGGACAAACCCCGCCGCCGGGTAAACATGGCCGGATGTGCCGATGGCGATAAACACGTCGGCCATCGCCAGCGCACTGTAGATCTCATCCATTCCCAGCGGCATTTCGCCGAACCAGACCACGTGCGGACGCAGGCGCGACGGAAACTGGCAGCAGTGGCACTTATCCTCTGGCAGTACATCGTCTTTCCAGTCCAGCACCTGGCCGCTCCAGGCGCAGCGAACCTTGAGCAGCTCGCCGTGCATGTGGATGATGTTCTTGTTACCGGCCCGCTCGTGGAGGTTGTCGATATTCTGCGTCACCAGCAGAAAACGATCGCCCAGCGCCTCTTCGAGCTTCGCCAGCGCCAGATGCGCCGCATTCGGCGCGACTTCAGGCTGCTGAAGCTGACGACGGCGGGCGTTGTAAAACGCCTGCACAAGATCCGGATCGCGGGCAAAGCCTTCCGGCGTGGCCACATCCTCCACGCGGTGCTCTTCCCACAACCCGTCCGCCGCGCGGAAGGTTCGAATTCCTGACTCGGCGGAGATCCCCGCCCCGGTCAGCACCACCACTCTGGGTTTATCCATCGCTTCTGGCATCATTCTGTCTCTGAAAAAAATCCGCTGGCGCAAGCGCTCGCGTAAGCGGCGTTTGTTTTTGCGAAAACGGCTGAGTCGACCCTGGCGACGCGACAGCATAGAAACCTCGTAAACTAATCGGTGAGATGAAGGAATGCGGCTCCGCGCATGCCTCCTGCGTCCCCGTGTCGCGCGCGTTCAATACGCGTCACGCGGGCAACCGGCAATAAATGTCGGGGCAAACGCCCGGACAACCGTTCCGTAATTGTTGTAAAGTTTGAAAGCCCTCCCCCGATCACCAGCAGATCCGGGTCGACGATGGTGAGAATATTTCCCAGACACACCGCCAGCAGATCCAGATAGCGCTCGACGTGCTCACGCGCCTGCGCATCCCCTTGCTCCCACAGAGTAATGATTTGAGGGGCCTCAAGTTTCTGATGATAGAAGTGTTCGTAAAGCCATGCAAACCCGCGGCCGGAGAGGTAGTTCTCAATACAGCCGTGCTGGCCGCAACCGCAGCGGGTCAGCGGGAAATCACGCCCCACCACTTCCAGGGCATCCACCGGCAAGCGAATATGGCCAAACTCTCCGGTGATGTAGTTGCGGCCGGTAATCGGCTTACCGTTGATCACAATCCCCCCGCCGACGCCGGTGCCGAGGATCAGCCCCATTACCAGCGGATAGTGACGGAATTCATCATCCCAGGCTTCAGAGAGCGCAAAGCAGTTGGCATCATTGTCTAAACGCACGTCGCGTTCAAGGAGGGCAGAGAGATCGGCGCGGAGCGGTTTACCGCTGGCGGCAGGCACGTTGGCGGCATACAGCGTGCCATCGTCGGTTTCGGGCATCCCGGGAATGCCGATGCCGACGCTGCCTTTCACGCCAAAGCGTTCATCGGCTTGCGCCACCAGCGCGGCAATCGCGGTTAAAAATTCGTCGTAGCTTTCGCGCGGCGTGGGAACGCGAGTTTCCCACTGCAGTTTGAGGTCTTTATCAAACACGCCGAGCGCAATCTTGGTGCCGCCAATATCAAATCCGTAATACATAACGCATTCCTCTTTTAACCTGGCGGCCCGAAAGCCGCTAGATCATGACGTAATTACTGGCCACTTAATACCCTCGCCGGATCAATTCGGCTTGCGCGACGCGCCGGATACCAGCTTGCCAGCAGACTCAGTAAAAGTGCTGTAACCAGCACATAAAAAACATCCAGCCAGTGCAGCTCAGACGGCAGGAAGTCAATAAAATAGATATCACCCGACAGGAACTGATGACCGATAAGCTTTTCAATCCCGTTGATAATTGGGGTCAGCTGCAGGGAAACCACCACGCCAATCACCACGCCGCACAGGCTGCCGAACAGCCCCGCCAGCAAACCGTACCAGACGAAGATGGCGCGAATAAGACCGTCTTTCGCCCCCAGCGTACGCAGCACGGCGATGTCGCCGCTTTTGTCCTTGACCGCCATCACCAGCGTCGAGACGATATTAAAGCACGCCACACCAATCACCAGCACCATCGCCAGATACATGATGGCGCGGATCATCTGGATATCACGGTACATATACCCGTAAGTGCCGATCCAGCTTTTGATGTAGACATAGTTATTGGTCACGCTGCCCGCGTCGCGTACCAGTTTGTTGGCGTTAAAGACGTCGTTCACCTTAATGGCAATACCCGTCACGCTGTCACCCATATCGAGATACTGACGCGCATCTTCCATCGGCACCATGGCGAAGCTGTGATCGAGCTGACCGCTCAGTTGAAGAATACCGGTGACGTGCAGGCGCACGCGTTTAGGCTGCTGCAGTTTGTGGTCGGCGCTGGCGTTGGGGATCATGATTGACACCCAGTCGCCCTGCTTCACCTTCAGGGCATCGGCAACGCCTTTACCCATGATGATCTGCTGCTCGCCAGCCTTAAAGTTGGCCCACGCGTCGTTCTGCACATAGTCTGGCAGCGCGCTGAGACGCGCCTCCTGAGCGGGGTTGACCCCTTTCACCTGAATGGCGCGCAGGTTTACCCCGCTTTCCACCAGCCCGGTAAAGTTGATGTAGGGCGCGGCCGCGGCAATGCCCGGTACTTTTTCGACTTTGATGAGCGCATCGCTCCAGTTCGTCCACGGCTGGTTAACCGGTTCGATCTCCCCGTGCGGCACCACCGCCAGAATGCGGTTATTCAGCTCGCGCTCAAAGCCGTTCATGGCGCTTAAGCCGACAATCAGCACCGCCACGCCCAGCGCAATACCGATGGTCGAGATGACGGAGATCAGCGACACCATGCCGCCGCGACGGCGGCCACGGCTAAAACGTAAACCGATGAGTAACGATAACGGTGACGCCATTACTCTGCTCCCATCAGGGTCAGTTCCGCGTTCAGATGGCCGTCGCGCATCTCAAGCTGACGCCCCATGCGTTTTGCCAGTTGCAGATCGTGGGTTACGACCAAAAATGCGGTCCCCTGCGAGGCGTTCAGCTCGCCCAGAAGCTGGAAAATACTGTCCGCATTGCGCGCGTCGAGGTTACCGGTAGGCTCATCCGCCAGCACCAGACGCGGGTTGTTGACCAGCGCACGGGCAATCGCCACGCGCTGGCGCTCGCCGCCGGAAAGCTCCGACGGACGATGGTTACCGCGATGACCCAGCCCTACCGCTTTCAGCATGTCGCTGGCGCGAGCGTTAATTTCTGCCGGTTTCTTTTTGCCAATCAGCAGCGGCATCGCCACGTTTTCCAGCGCCGTGAAATCCGGCAGCAGGTGGTGGAACTGGTAGATAAAGCCCAGCTCGCGGTTGCGCAGCTCGGCCTTCGCCGCTGAGGACATTTTGCTCATCGGCTGGCCGGAGAAAATCACGTCGCCCTCGGTTGGCGTATCCAGCCCGCCCAGCAGATGCAGCAGCGTACTTTTGCCCGAGCCGGAGCTGCCGACAATCGCCATCATCTCGCCTTCACCTACGCTAAAGCTCACATTGTGCAGCACGTCGGTTTGCACAGTGCCTTCCTGATAGCGTTTGGACAGGTTGTCGCATTGCAACAGGATCTTATTCATAACGTAAAGCCTCAGCGGGTTGAGTGGCGGCAGCGCGCCAGGAAGGATAAAGCGTAGAAAGCAGCGCAATGGCCATCGCGGCCAGCGCAATACCGACCACCTGCAGTGGCTCGATAGCCACCGGCAGCGCCGCGCCATCAAGCAGGGCGCCGATGATCGGCATTAAGTTATTAAGCTGGCTGGCAAGCAATGCCCCCAGCACGGCGCCGAGCAGCGCGCCGATGATACCGGCACTGGCCCCCTGCACCATAAAGACCGCCATGATCTGACGCGGCGTAAGCCCCTGAGTTTGCAGAATGGCGACTTCGCCCTGCTTCTCCATGACCATCAGGCCCAGCGAGGTGATGATGTTAAATGCGGCCACGGCCACGATCAGGCTCAGCAGCAGCCCCATCATGTTTTTTTCCATCCGCACGGCCTGGAACAATTCGCCTTTACGCTCGCGCCAGTCCTGCCATTTGGTGCCGTCCGGCAGTTTTTGCTGGCTGAGGGTATCGACCTTCAGCGGCGCGTCGAGCCACAGACGCCAGCCGGTGATATTCCCTGCCGGGTAGCGCATCAGGCGTGAAGCGTCCTGGATGTTAACCAGCATCTGGTAGCCATCGACTTCGCTGTTGGCGGCAAAGGTACCAATCACGTTGAACAGGCGCTGGCTTGGCAGGCGCCCCATCGGCGTAAACTGGCTGGCTGAAGGTACCATCACGCGCAGCTGGTCACCACGGTTGACGCCAAGCTGGCCGGCAAGCTGCTCACCCAGAATCACGTTGTATTTTCCGGCTTCCAGATCGGTCTGCTTCACGTTAACCAGATACGGCGTCAGCGGATCGTTTTGCGCCGGGTCGATACCCAGCATCACGCCGACCGCCACGCTGCGGGCGCTTTGCAGCACCACGTCGCCGGTCGTCAACGGCGCTACGCGCGTGACACCCTGTAACTTCGCCGCGCTTTCGGGCAGCTGTTGCGGGTTTACCGAACCGTTGGATGATGAGAGAAGGGCCTGCGGCATCAGCCCCAGGATATTGTTTTGCAGCTCGCGTTCAAAGCCATTCATGACGGAAAGCACCGTCACCAGTGCCATCACGCCAAGCGTAATGCCAATAGTCGAAAGCCAGGAGACAAAGCGACCGAAGCGGTCCGCGGCGCGCCCACGCATATAACGTAAGCCTATGAAGAGTGCGACAGGTTGATACATGAAATCCGTCTGTTTGCTGATAGCAGACCCACGAGTATATAAGCGAATCCGTTAAGCGTAAATGACTGAAACAGTAAGCTTTGGTAATCATTTTTCTGAAAAATTCAGATAAATCAGAGTGCTATTGTCTGAATGCTCGCCTCGCAACCTCCACCTTTTCCGAAAAACCTCCTGATACAGACTGTTACCCATTACATCCTGGTTTCGTTTTACAACAATTGCTCGTTCGTTTATGGCAATAAGGTAGTGGCGAACAATGAAGCAAAAAGCATTATGGATTAACCAGATAAAGGGGCTGTGTATCTGCCTGGTGGTTATCTATCATTCGGTTATCACATTTTATCCGCATCTGATCGGGCTGCAACACCCGCTCTCCGGCCTTCTCGCCAAATGCTGGGTCTATTTTAACCTCTATCTCGCACCGTTTCGTATGCCGGTCTTCTTCTTTATCTCCGGTTACCTGATCCGTCGTTATATTGACGAGGTGGACTGGCGAACCAGTCTCGACAAACGGATCTGGAGCATTGTCTGGGTCCTGGCGCTGTGGGGCGTCCTGCAATGGCAGGCGTTGACCCACCTGAACGCCTGGCTGGCGCCCGAGCGTGAGCTTGCCACCTCGTCGAACGCGGCCTACGCCGACTCGTTCTCAGGATTTGTGCTGGGGATGGTCACCGCCAGCACCAGCCTGTGGTATCTGTATGCCCTGGTGGTCTACTTCACGCTGTGTAAACTGCTGAGCCGCTGGAAGCTGCCGGTACTGGGACTGCTGGCGCTAGCAAGCATCGTGATTAACTTCCTGCCGCTGCCGTGGTGGGGGATGAACAGCGTGGTACGCAACATGATCTACTACAGCCTCGGGGCGTGGTATGGCGCTGAGCTGATGGCGTGGATGAAAAGCGTCAACCTGCGCCGCATCTGGCTGGCAAGTGGCGCTTTCGCCGCCGTCTCCGTGGTGCTGTGGTTTGCTAACGTTCCGCTGCTGCTCTCATTGTTGTCGATTGTGTTGATCATGAAACTGTTCTACAGCCTTGAGCTGCGCTATGCCGTTCACCCGAACAATCTGCTGAATGTGATTGGCTCAAATACCATTGCGATTTATACCACCCACCGTATCTTAATTGAGGCTTTTAGCCTGTTCCTGATTGGCGAGATGAATGCCGCCTGGTGGCCGGTCTGGGCAGAGCTGGGCTTGATTCTGGTCTACCCGTTTGCCAGCCTGCTTATCTGTACCCTTGCCGGGCTCGGGGTGCGTAAAATCTCCACCGCGCTGTTTGGGGACGTTTTCTTCTCTCCTCCGTCTACGCTGACCCTGTCACCTTCGACGCGTTAATGCCCTCTCCGCCCCCGTTTCGGGGGCGTATCGTCCCGCCGTGCGGTTACGATTTGCTTATGTAAAACGATCGAGGATAATAAAGACATTGCGTATCAGTGATATGCCCCAATACTGTTGGTATATCCATAAGAGACTCTGACATAGCCATGCCTGAACACTATCGTTATTCCTTGCCTGTCAAAGCGGGCGACCAGCGCCAGCTGGGTGAACTCACGGGCGCGGCGTGCGCCACACTGGTGGCGGAAATCGCCGAGCGTCATCCAGGACCGGTGATTCTGGTTGCCCCGGATATGCAAAACGCTCTGCGCCTGCACGATGAAATCCGCCAGTTTACCGATAGCCTGGTGTTCAGCCTGGCCGACTGGGAAACGCTGCCCTATGACAGCTTCTCTCCGCATCAGGAGATCATCTCCTCGCGCCTGTCGACGCTCTATCAACTCCCGACCATGCAGCGCGGCGTGCTGATTGTGCCGGTGAATACCCTGATGCAGCGCGTCTGTCCGCACAGCTATCTGCATGGTCACGCACTGGTGATGAAAAAAGGCCAGCGCCTGTCCCGTGATGCCCTGCGCGCGCAGCTTGACGGTGCTGGTTATCGCCACGTCGACCAGGTGATGGAGCACGGGGAATACGCGACCCGTGGCGCGCTCCTCGATCTTTACCCAATGGGCAGCGACCAGCCGTATCGTCTGGACTTTTTCGATGATGAAATCGACAGCCTGCGCGTATTCGACGCCGACACGCAGCGCACGCTGGAGGAAGTTGAGTCCATCAATTTACTGCCCGCGCATGAGTTCCCCACGGACAAAACCGCTATCGAACTGTTCCGCAGCCAGTGGCGCGATAAGTTCGAGGTGAAGCGCGACGCGGAACATATTTATCAGCAGGTCAGCAAAGGCACGCTTCCTGCCGGGATCGAATACTGGCAGCCGCTGTTCTTCAACGAGCCGCTGCCAGCCCTGTTCAGCTACTTCCCGGCGAATACGCTAATTGTAAACACCGGGGATATCGACGCCAGCGCCAGCCGCTTTGAAAGCGAAACCCGCGCCCGCTTCGAAAACCGTGGCGTTGATCCGATGCGTCCGCTGCTGCCGCCAGAAGCACTGTGGCTGCGCACCGACGAGCTCAACGCCGAGTTGAAGCGCTGGCCGCGCATCCAGCTTAAAACCGATTCGCTTACCGATAAGGCCGCTAACACCAACCTCGCCTTCCGGACGCTGCCGGACCTGGCCGTTCAGGCGCAGCAGAAATCCCCTCTCGATAATCTGCGCAAGTTCCTGGAATCCTTTACCGGTCCGGTGGTGTTCTCCGTTGAGAGTGAGGGCCGCCGCGAAGCGTTAGGTGAGCTGCTGGGACGCATTAAAGTGGCGCCGAAGCGCATCCTGCGTCTGAGCGAAGCGACCGGAAACGGTCGTTACCTGATGATTGGCGCCGCCGAACACGGGTTCATCGACACGCTTAACAACCTGGCACTGATTTGCGAAAGCGACCTGCTGGGTGAGCGCGTCGCGCGCCGTCGTCAGGACAGCCGTCGGACCATCAACCCGGACACGCTGATCCGTAACCTGGCCGAGCTACACCCGGGCCAGCCGATTGTTCACCTGGAACATGGCGTTGGGCGCTATCAGGGGATGACCACGCTGGAGGCCGGTGGCATCAAAGGTGAATACCTGATGCTGACCTACGCTAACGACGCCAAACTGTATGTTCCGGTGTCGTCCCTGCATCTGATCAGCCGCTATGCGGGGGGCGCTGAAGATAATGCGCCGCTGCACAAGCTGGGCGGCGATGCCTGGGCGCGCGCGCGCCAGAAGGCTGCGGAAAAAGTGCGCGACGTGGCAGCCGAGCTGCTGGATATCTACGCCCAGCGCGCGGCCAAACAGGGCTTCGCCTTTAAGCATGATAAAGAACAGTACCAGCTGTTCTGCGACAGCTTCCCGTTTGAAACCACGCCGGATCAGGCCCAGGCCATCAACGCCGTACTGAGCGACATGTGCCAGCCGCTGGCAATGGACCGCTTAGTCTGCGGCGACGTCGGCTTCGGCAAAACCGAAGTGGCGATGCGCGCCGCCTTCCTTGCGGTGGAAAACAACAAGCAGGTAGCGGTGCTGGTGCCGACCACCCTGCTCGCTCAGCAGCACTTCGACAACTTCCGCGACCGTTTCGCCAACTGGCCGGTACGTATCGAGATGCTCTCGCGTTTTCGCAGTACCAAAGAACAGACCCAGATTCTGGAACAGGCCAGCGAGGGTAAAATCGATATTCTGATCGGCACCCACAAGCTGCTGCAAAGCGATGTGAAGTGGAAAGATCTGGGGCTGTTGATCGTCGACGAAGAGCACCGCTTCGGGGTGCGTCATAAAGAACGCATCAAAGCGATGCGCGCCGACGTCGATATCCTGACCCTGACCGCCACGCCTATCCCGCGAACCCTGAACATGGCGATGAGCGGCAT
The DNA here is from genome assembly GCF_008080435.1 of Enterobacter asburiae. Classification (GTDB taxonomy): domain Bacteria; phylum Pseudomonadota; class Gammaproteobacteria; order Enterobacterales; family Enterobacteriaceae; genus Enterobacter; species Enterobacter asburiae_C. Next base: position 391,771 of record NZ_VRKN01000004.1, read on the forward strand.
GCGCGATCTGTCGATTATTGCCACGCCACCGGCGCGCCGTCTGGCGGTAAAAACCTTTGTCCGCGAGTACGATAATCTGGTGGTGCGTGAGGCCATTTTGCGTGAGGTTCTGCGCGGTGGCCAGGTCTATTACCTCTACAACGACGTGGAAAACATCCAGAAAGCGGCGGACAGGCTGGCGGAGCTGGTGCCGGAAGCGCGCATAGCTATCGGTCACGGGCAGATGCGCGAGCGCGAGCTGGAACGGGTAATGAACGACTTCCACCACCAGCGCTTTAACGTGCTGGTGTGCACCACCATCATTGAGACCGGGATCGATATTCCGACAGCGAACACCATCATCATTGAACGCGCGGATCACTTTGGTCTGGCGCAGCTTCACCAGCTGCGCGGCCGCGTCGGGCGTTCGCACCATCAGGCCTACGCCTGGCTGCTGACACCGCATCCGAAAGCGATGACCACCGACGCGCAAAAGCGTCTGGAAGCCATCGCCTCGCTGGAAGACCTCGGCGCAGGCTTTGCGCTGGCCACACACGATCTTGAGATCCGCGGTGCCGGCGAGCTGCTGGGTGAAGACCAGAGCGGCTCCATGGAAACCATCGGCTTCTCGCTCTATATGGAGCTGCTGGAAAACGCGGTTGATGCCCTGAAGGCCGGACGCGAGCCGTCGCTGGAAGATCTCACCAGCCAGCAGACCGAGGTTGAGCTGCGTATGCCTTCCCTGCTGCCGGACGATTTCATTCCGGATGTGAATACCCGACTCTCATTCTACAAACGCATCGCCAGCGCGAAGAAGGAGAACGAGCTGGAAGAGATCAAGGTTGAGTTGATCGATCGCTTTGGTCTGCTGCCCGATGCGGCGAGAAATTTGCTGGATATCGCAAGACTGCGCCAGCAGGCGCAAAAGCTGGGGATTCGCAAGCTCGAAGGCAGTGAAAAAGGCGGCGTGATTGAATTCGCCGAGAAGAATCACGTCAACCCAATGTGGCTAATCGGCCTGCTGCAAAAACAGCCGCAGCATTTCCGTCTGGATGGTCCAACCCGTCTGAAATTTACCCAGGAGCTGACGGAGCGCAAAATCCGTATGGAGTGGGTGCGTAACTTTATGCGTCAGCTGGAAGAGAACGCGATCGCATAACCTTCCTTCCCCCTGTTAGCCCTGCGCTACGGGGGGACAATTTACAAACTCTTTGCACTTCCCCCGATCTTCCCGACACATCCATTCGCCATAATTATATTTAACGCCTTATAAAACAATAACCTTATCATTTATATGGATTATAGTGATGATGACTTCTTCGCGTTTTACTCGCTGGATGACCCTGTTTGCGCTGGCAGCCACCGTCGCGGTTGCGCTTCCCGCTCGGGCAAACACCTGGCCCCTTCCCCCTCCCGGCAGCAAGGTGGTGGGAGAAAACCGCTTTCATGTGGTTGAAAATAATGGTGGTTCACTGGAAGCCATTGCCAAAAAATATAACGTCGGTTTTCTGGCCCTGCTGCAGGCGAACCCTGGCGTCGACCCGTATGTCCCGCGCGCGGGCAGCGTACTGACCATCCCGTTACAGACTATCCTGCCGGACGCCCCGCGCGAGGGGATGGTCATAAACCTGGCCGAACTGCGTCTGTACTATTACCCGCCGGGTAAAAACGAAGTGACCGTCTACCCTATCGGTATTGGTCAGCTGGGCGGCGACACCCTGACGCCGACGATGATCACCACCGTCTCGGACAAACGCGCGAATCCAACCTGGACCCCGACGGCCAACATTCGTGCCCGTTATAAGGCCCAGGGCATCGATCTTCCTGCCGTAGTGCCGGCAGGCCCGGATAACCCGATGGGGCACCACGCGATCCGCCTGGCGGCATACGGCGGTGTCTACCTGCTGCACGGCACGAATGCGGACTTTGGCATCGGCATGCGCGTCAGCTCCGGCTGTATTCGTCTGCGCGATGACGATATCAAAACGCTGTTTAACGTCGTTACGCCGGGAACCAAAGTGAATATTATCAATACGCCGATTAAAGTTTCAGAAGAGCCCGGCGGCGTGCGACTGGTTGAGATTCACCAGCCGTTATCAAAAAACATTGGCGATGATCCGCAGACGCTGCCCATTAACCTGAATGCCGCGATGGTAAGCTTCAAAACGAATGCGAATACCAATAGCGTGGTAATGGAGCGGGCGATGGAAGCGCGGTCAGGCATGCCGACCGATGTCACCCGGCATCACGACGTCGTCCAGCAGTCGATGTAAATCAGAAATAAAAAACGCCCTGCTCAGCAGGGCGTTTTTTATTGCAGTGGCATAAATGAGGGTTTATGCCCGGCTTATTTGTAGATGACAGCAGTACCGTGCAGAGTGTTAGGACCGGTCACAGAGGTGATGCGGTAAGATTTTGCACCCATCTCTTGCGCTTTTTGTGCCAGCTGATCTTCCAGGGAACCCAGGTTAGTACCGGCAGACGCCGAGATTGTCCCAACTTTATGCTGGTCAGCAGGAGTGGATTGCACTTGTACAGCAGCAAAGCTTGCGAAAGAGAGTGAACTCAGGACAGCGGCAGCGATGAGGGTTTTTACGTTTTTCATGATGTTTACCTTTAGCAGATGAATTTGGAGGTCGTTAATCATTTAGTTAACGATCGATAGGTAAATCATAAATGTGATCCAGCTCACGCGTCAACATAATTTTATAACGAGCGTTAACTTAATTTTAAATTTGTTATTTTTCATACATATATGATTAATTTATTTTTAAGCATTCTGCACTGGTGGTGGGTTGCGTTTATTTTTATAATGGTCATTCACCAAACCAACTGAGGACCAACGGCAAATGACAACCGACGTCACGAGTTGTGCGAAGAAAAGCCGTGGCCGACCAAAAGTGTTTGACAGGGATGCAGCGCTTGATAAGGCCATGACTCTCTTCTGGCAACATGGGTATGAAGCAACCTCGCTTTCCGATCTGGTAGAAGCCACCGGAGCCAAAGCGCCGACGCTGTATGCCGAATTTACCAATAAAGAGGGGCTGTTCAGGGCGGTGCTGGACAGATACATTTCGCGGTTTGCGGCGAAACACGAAGCCCAGCTGTTCTGTGAAGAAAAAAGCGTTGAACAGGCGCTTCGCGACTATTTCACCGCCGTCGCGACCTGTTTCACCAGTAAAGAGACGCCTGCGGGCTGCTTTATGATTAACACCTCTGCCACCCTTGCGGCGTCCTCTAAAGAGATTGCCAATACGGTGAAATCGCGACATGCCATGCAGGAGGAGACGCTCAGCGCATTTCTGGCGCAGCGCCAGCAGCGCGGTGAAATCCCCGCGCAATGCAACCCTCAGCTGCTGGCGCAATACCTGAACTGTATTTTGCAGGGGATGTCGATCAGCGCCCGTGAAGGGGCCACGCTGGAAAAACTGCAGAACATTAGCGAAACCACGCTGCGGCTGTGGCCTGAGCTACTGAAAATCTGACGCAAAAAAAAGCTCCTCAGCCTGAGCGCATGAGGAGCTAAATTCAGAGAACATCTTTTTTACACTTTGTTATTCAGAACCAGCTGGCCATTTCCATCCAGTGGAATTTGCGTGCCCGGGTCTTTATCCATGCGGATTTTGCCCTGCTGATCGCCAATTTTGTACGTCACGTCATAACCCAGCATTTTTTCCGACTTGTCATAGACGGTTTTGCAGCGTTGCTGAGTCGTGGTGTAGGTATCATTATCCTGCATCGCGCCCTGCACCTGGTTACCGGCATAGCCGCCACCCAGCGCGCCGACCACGGTCGCCACGTCTTTACCCCGGCCGCCGCCAAACTGGTGACCAATCACGCCACCCGCTACCGCACCCAGAACAGAACCGGCAATGCGGTTTTCATCCTGTACCGGACGACGGTGCGTCACGGAGACGTTGCGGCACTCCTGACGAGGGGTTTTCACGGTTTCTTTAATCGGTGTAGCAGAAACCACCTGTGCATACTGCGGGCCGCGATCTAATACGTTGAGACTGGCAACGGCAGCCACACCTAACGCAGCCGCGACGCCAATCCCTATACCCGCCAACATTGATTTATTCACGGGACTTCCTCCTTTGTTGCTATTGGTAACAATTTTGCAATGGAGGCAACGCTTCGCCAATAAGATAAAGGATCAAAAAAGGAGCATTGGGAGGAGATATATTGTATTTAGGAGAACTCTTAAGCACTCAAACTGTGATCTACAGCATGAAATGCTAAAAACTCCCTCCGGAGGGTCCGGAGGGAGTGAAAGATTAGTGAAGCTTCAGACGCGGACGGATCACGCGGTTGATTCTGCCCACCAACATCATCAGCCCGGTTTTGAAGTAGCCGTGCAGTGCAATCTGGTGCATACGGTACAGGGAGATATATACGAAGCGGGCAATGCGCCCTTCTACCATCATTGAGCCACGCATCAGGTTACCCATCAGGCTGCCGACGGTAGAGAAGTTTGACAGCGACACCAGTGAACCGTGGTCTTTGTAGACATAGGCTTTCATTGGCTTGCCTTTGTACTGCGCCAGAATGTTGTGCAGCACCAGGCTTGCCATCTGGTGTGCGGCCTGGGCGCGCGGCGGCACGAATCCACCTTCAGGACGCGCGCAGGAGGCACAGTCACCGATAGCAAAGATTTCAGGGTCACGCGTGGTTTGCAGCGTTGGCTCGGTTACCAGCTGGTTAATGCGGTTCGTTTCCAGACCACCGATCTCTTTCATAAAATCAGGCGCTTTGATACCTGCCGCCCAGACCATCAGATCCGCTTTGATATACTCGCCGTCTTTGGTGTGCAGACCGCCTTCGTCGGCGCTGGTCACCATGGTCTGCGTCAGCACCCGCACGCCCAGTTTAGTGAGCTCATTGTGCGCCGCACCGGAAATACGTGGAGGCAGCGCAGGCAGAATGCGTTCACCGGCTTCAACCAGCGTGACGTTCAGCGCCTCGTTAGTTAACCCTTTATAACCGTAGCTGTGCAGTTGCTTCACCGCATTGTGCAGCTCCGCTGACAGCTCAACGCCCGTCGCACCGCCGCCGACAATGGCGATATTAACCTTACCGTTCGCACCCATATTGCTGGTGTACTTCAGGAACAGGTTCAGCATTTCCTGATGGAAACGACGCGCCTGGTGCGGGTTATCGAGGAAGATACAGTGCTCTTTCACGCCCGGCGTGTTGAAATCGTTGGAGGTACTGCCCAGCGCCATGACCAGCGTGTCATACGCCAGTTTACGCTCAGGAACCAGCAGTTCCCCTTTTTCATCACGCAGCTCTGCCAGGGTGATGGTTTTGCTTTCACGGTTGATGTCCACCACCGATCCCAGCTGGAACTGGAAATGATGGTTGCGCGCGTGCGCCAGATAGCTGAGCGCGTCCACGCCCTCGTCCAGAGAGCCGGTCGCCACTTCGTGCAGCAGCGGTTTCCACAGGTGGCTGTGGTTACGATCCACCAGCGTAATTTTGGCTTTTTTACCGCGACCCAGCTTCTTGCCCAGCTGTGTAGCCAGCTCCAGCCCGCCAGCACCACCGCCTACAATCACTATCTTTTTCAATGGCGTAGTCAACGTGACCCCCTCAAATTATTAACCAATTGTTAATTAAAAGTTATAAAAATAACCCTTAATTAACAACAGGTTACAGCACTGAAACCATTCAGGTGCATTGAGAATACCACGTCAGGCGCATTGGTCATACCAAAATTGATATGCATCAAGTTTTGATGGCTTAAAAGTAGACAATTCTGGTCAAAAAGAAAGCCCGGCACGCTTTCGCGGCCGGGCTTTGATGCCTGCGGGTAAGGATTAACCCAGCGTTTTAAACGCTTTGATACGCTGCAGATGCGGGGAGATGTTTTTGAACTTGTGGGTCTGTTCTTCGTCCCAGACGATCTCATAGTAATGATGCAACAGCTCTGCTGCCCGATGGCTGTTGAGCGCTTCATCATTACGTGAAAGGATCACCAGGCAGCGGTCGCGGTTTTTCTCACGAAAATTGCTGACGCACTTAGTCGCAATATCGACATACTCTTCCGGGCGGTCAATTTTGCCTTCCATGTTCTCGTTCGGGAACAGGTTAGGATTGAACACCACCTGGCGAATGTCGCACAGGAAGCCAATCCGCTCCGCCCAGTAGCCGCCCAGCCCCACGCCGCAGATCAACGGGCGGTCGTCGACGTTGAGCTGCAACATCTTGTCCACCTCTTTGAGCAGATGCTGCATATCATGCTTCGGATGGCGCGTGCTGTAGCTGATCAACCGTACATCCGGATCGATAAACTGCAGCTGCAGCACCTTCTCATGATTACCAGGACTGTTTGAGTCAAAACCGTGTAAATAGATGATCATCGTCTTCTCACCACGCTACGCCTTCCGGGAGGGTTTACAGGCTGGCTTTATGTGCCTGCCAGCGCTCATTCAGGTCTTCAAGCCGGGCGTTGACCGTCTTCCAGCGCGCCGAATCCATCAGCTCCTGACGGCTAAATGAACCTTTATGATACAATTGTGTAACACGCTCTGCATTGATCGGCGACAGGTTATCCAGCACGCTAACGGCACCTTTACGATTATTGCAGACCAGGATCATATCGCAACCTGCATCCAGCGACGCCTGACCGCGCTCAGCGTAGCTGCCCATGATCGCGGCCCCTTCCATCGATAAATCGTCAGAGAAAATCACGCCGTTGAAGCCCAGCTCCTGACGCAGAACGGTTTTGAGCCAGTGCGGAGAGCCGCTGGCCGGACGCGGGTCGACGTCGCTGTAAATGACGTGCGCGGGCATAATGGCATCCAGCTTGTTATCGGTGATAAGCGACTGGAAAACCGACATATCTTTGGCGCGGATCTCCGCTTCCGGGCGCGGATCGCGCGGGGTCTCTTTGTGAGAATCCGCCGTCACCGCCCCGTGCCCCGGGAAGTGTTTCCCGGTGGTTTTCATCCCGGCATCGTGCATGCCGTCGATGAACCGGGTCGCCACTGCCAGCGCAATACGCGGATCTTCATGGTATGAGCGCTCGCCAATGGCAGCGCTGATATGCCCGACATCCAGCACCGGGGCAAAGCTGATGTCGATATCCATGGCAATCATTTCGCTGGCCATCAGCCAGCCGGCCTCCTGCGCCAGTTTGCCCCCCTCTTCCGTGCCTAACAGCGCGGCAAAAGATTGGGCTGCGGGCAGGCGGGTAAAACCGTCGCGAAAACGCTGCACGCGTCCGCCTTCCTGATCGACGGCCACCACCAGATGATTGTGCGACGCGGCGCGGATCTGACGCACCAGTTCACGCAGCTGCGCCGGATCGTGATAGTTGCGGGTAAACAGGATCAGGCCACCCACCAGCGGATGCGCCAGAATTTCGCGCTCCTCCGCATCCAGCTCAAACCCTTCAACATCCAACATGACTGGACCCACATCCACCTCTCTTATCCTTTAGTTTGTAACTGACGCCAGGCATCGTCTGCCAGCGCAATAAATTGTTTGTCTCTGGACTGCCGATAGCGCATTTCAAACCAGCCAGCCATTAACATGACGACCCAGGGTCGCCAGCGTCTGACCTGACGCCTCAGCGCGTCGGGGTCAATATGTGCCACCCGGGCGTAGTCCCTGATGAGCATCTTCCGCGCGGCTTCACTCTCCGTCCAGACTGCCGCCAGCTCCAGCGCCACATCGCCATCTCCGGCATACTCCCAGTCGATAAGCCTGATGCCCGCTGACGTATGAACAATATTCCCGGCATGAACATCCATGTGCAGCGGCGCGAGCCGAATCGGCTGCGGTTCGCCCGTTTTACGCAGCCGCTTGAGATGTGCCAGCCACACTGGAGTACGCCTGTCAGGCAGGGCTTGCTGCCAGTAATGTTCAAGCAGCGGGAATAACGTAATTCGCCATCCCAGACGTGGCTGCCGGTGCAGATGATACAGCATCGCCGCAAGCTCCGGCGTGTCCGGCAGCGCGCTTTTAACGTCACCGTCCAGATAGTCGACGGCCATCCAGCCCTGTCTGAAAAAACGAGGGGCTGGCACGAAATCTGACGGAAGACGTCTCAGGGCACGAAACTGACGACGAAAATGGGAGGCAGGCGCATCGGGGTCGTGATTTTGCCGCAAGACCAGACGTCGTTCGCCCTGCTCTATAATGCAACTCGCGCCGCCAAGCCCGGAGTGGGCCTGCGGCGCGATAAGGCAGTACTGAGGAAAATAGCGCGTCAGAATCTCTTCACGCGTGCTGTCATTGTTGCGTAACCGCACCTTTACCTGACCAGATAATTTCGCCTGTCTGAACCAGCATCAGCTGCATCTGCAGGGCTGGGGTATTCACGTTACCGGTGGCGTTAGAGTAAAGCACATACTGTGCGCCAACGTTACGGGCAATGCCGATCGCCTTGCTGCGTGTGCCAAGGCTATCCTGCGGCGACAGGCCCAGCTGCTGTTTGGCTACCGCGAGCTGCTGAGCCGAGACCAGCGTAAACTTGCCGTTGTTAGCCAGGGCATTGCGCAGGGTTTCCGTCGCTTCACCCGCGTTCAGCGAACCGTTGGTACGGTTGTTCACGCTGTCGACCAGCAACACGCTGCCCGCCGTCACGCCCTGCGCCTGCAGCATTTTGCCTACCATCGGCTGCATTGCCCCATTCCAGTCGTAATGGCGTACGCGCGGCGCGGGCTGTGACGTCTGGTCCGGATGCTCAATCGGGCCTGGCTGCGCCGGAATAGACGGTACAGACGGCACGGTTGGCTGCTGCTGCGTTGGCGGTGCCGGCTGTTCAGTACCCGGTTTAGCCTCTTCCACAGGCGCAGGCTGTTCAGTACGGGTCACACACCCTGCCAGGAACAGAGCGAAAGCTGTCACGAGCGCATAGCGGCTCAAATTTTTAATCAAGGTTCACCCCTCAGAGATAAAGATAAAGTCTCACCTTATGTGCACCCAGATAGTTGGCGCTGCCATAGAGCGTTACCGACGACCTGGCCGGAATGGTGACGCTGCGTGGCGCCTCCAGCGGATGCATTTCAAGACCTCTTACGTCATACCAGAAAAAACGGTAGTGCACCGTCACTGGTTCATGTCTTTCATTAAAGAGCGTAGAGGAGGCAGATGAGTTGATTTCACTGATGGTCAACGCGGGTTGTTGCGCCGTGATGCCCGCGGCGAGCACGGAGGATTCCATTACCAGCGTCTGTTCATCATTCACGGGGATCGCCGGACGCGAACTGCATCCCACAATCATCATCGTCATTACCAGCGCTGCAATACGCCCTTTAAGCATGTCAAAGACCTTTATGTGCCAGCATCGGCCCCAGAGGACGTCCACCCAGCAGATGCATGTGAATATGATAAACTTCCTGGCCACCGTGACGGTTGCAGTTCATGATCAGACGGTAACCGTCTTCTGCAATCCCTTCCTGTTCAGCGATTTTCGCGGCCACCGTCAGCATACGACCTAACGCCACTTCATGCTCGGTTTTTACGTCGTTTACAGTCGGAATCAGAATATTGGGAATGATAAGGATGTGCGTCGGGGCCTGAGGGGAAATGTCCCGGAAAGCCGTCACCAGTTCATCCTGATAGACGATATCCGACGGAATTTCGCGGCGGATAATTTTACTGAAAATCGTTTCTTCAGCCATGACCTTTTCCTTTTTTGTTTAATCTGGCGCAATGCGTCCGCTGTAAACACACTCCCGGGATCGGTGTGTGACACAATTCAAGAGTATGAGCGAGTTTCTCCTGTCCTTTCAACCTCCTCCCTCGATTTCTTTCCTGAATGTTCATCAGCTGAGTGAAGAGTGACCGCTCGCGCGTCTAAGTGGCGTTTTTTAAGACACAAATAAAAAAGGCAGCCATTCGGCTGCCTTAGTCTCCCCAGGTCACAACTTAGTTGCCGCGGATGTACTCATCCATTTCGGTTTTCAGGTTATCGGATTTGGTACCGAAGATTGCCTGTACACCAGAACCTGCAACAACTACGCCCGCTGCGCCCAGTTTTTTCAGACCCGGCTGGTCTACTTTCGCTACGTCGGCAACGCTCACACGCAGACGAGTGATGCATGCGTCCAGGTTAGTGATGTTCTCTTTACCACCAAACGCTGCGACCAGAGCCGGAGCCATTTCGCTGGTAGCGCCTGCTTTGCTGTCTTCTGTCGCATCTTCACGGCCTGGGGTTTTCAGGTCCAGTGCTTTAATCAGCACGCGGAAGATGGTGTAGTACGCAACGGCATAGCATGCACCCACGATTGGGAACAGCCACAGTTTGCTGCTGTTACCGGACAGAACGATGAAGTCGATCAGGCCGTGAGAGAAGGACGTACCATCACGCATACCCAGCAGAATACAGATTGGGAACGCCAGGCCCGCCAGAATCGCGTGGATAACGTACAGGATCGGCGCAACGAACATGAAGGAGAACTCGATCGGCTCGGTGATACCGGTCAGGAACGAGGTCAGCGCTGCGGAGATCATGATACCGCCCACTTTTGCACGGTTCTCTGGCTTAGCAGAGTGCCAGATAGCAATCGCTGCAGCTGGCAGACCGTACATTTTGAACAGGAAGCCACCAGACAGTTTACCTGCAGTTGGGTCACCCGCCATGTAACGTGGGATATCGCCGTGGAATACCTGACCTGCTGCGTTGGTGAATTCACCAATCTGCATCTGGAATGGAACGTTCCAGATGTGGTGCAGACCGAATGGCACCAGGCAACGCTCGATGAAGCCGTAGATACCAAACGCCACAACCGGGTTCTGGTAAGCCGCCCACTGAGAGAAGGTCTGGATAGCAGAGCCGATTGGTGGCCAGATGAAGGACAGGATCACGCCAGTGAAAATCGCTGCCAGACCAGAGATGATCGGAACGAAACGCTTGCCCGCGAAGAAGCCCAGATACTCAGGCAGCTTGATGCGATAGAAGCGGTTAAACATATACGCTGCAATCGCACCGGAGATGATACCGCCCAGAACACCGGTGTCCGCCAGGTGTTTCGCGGCGATCTCTTCTGCCGGTAAGTGCAGAACCAGCGGCGCAACCACAGCCATGGTTTTCACCATGATGCCGTAGGCAACCACTGCAGCCAGCGCAGAAACGCCGTCGTTATTGGTGAAGCCCAGAGCCACACCGATCGCGAAGATCAGTGGCATGTTAGCAAAGACAGAACCGCCTGCTTCGGCCATCACGTGGGACACTACGGCTGGCAGCCAGCTGAAGTTAGCAGAACCGACACCCAGCAGGATACCTGCGATAGGCAGTACGGATACTGGCAGCATCAGCGATTTACCGACCTTTTGCAGGTTAGCAAATGCATTCTTAAACATAATTGAGAGTGCTCCTGAGTATTTGTGCTTTTTTTACGCTTTCACGCATTGGCCCGGGGGGAGTACCGTGCCGTGGACAGGACATCTAAGCGCCCTTTATTTATTACACAGAGTAAAATAATTCCCTCTGAGTTTGTTTGACGGCTATCACGTTTCAGCTTAAGACGGTCGAAAAACTTTCAGTTATTTACAAAAAGCATGTCTGGATGTGTCTAAAAACACCTTCACCGCCCCAAATGAGGCGGTGAACTTTACTCGCTTTACTTATTAATTACGAGCCTAAAAAAAACAGGTGTATCAGACAGATTGCAGGCGGGCGGGGTCGATATGGAACAGCGTGGAGAAGTTTTCCGTCGTCACGCGGGCCAGCTCATCGATGCTGACGCCCTTCAGTACGGCCATGTACTCAGCCACATCTCTCGTCATTGCGGGCTGGTTCTCTTTACCGCGATGCGGCACCGGTGCGAGATATGGAGAATCTGTCTCCACCAGAATGCGATCGAGCGGAACATAACGTGCAGCATCACGCAGCTGCTCAGCGTTACGGAACGTCACGATCCCCGAAAACGAGATATAAAACCCCAAATCAAGCAGCTTACCCGCCGTTTCTCTGTCTTCTGTGAAACAGTGTAGTACGCCACCGCAATCCGTCACGTTTTCTTCCCGGAGGATCGCCAGGGTATCCGCACGCGCGTCGCGGGTGTGGACGATAACCGGCTTGTTCAGTTCCCGGCCTATGCGAATATGGTTGCGGAAGGACTCCTGCTGACGCGGTTTGGTTTCCGGCGTGTAAAAATAGTCCAGCCCGGTCTCTCCCATCGCCACCACGCCCTCTTCTGCTGCCAGTCGGCGCAGATCCTCAACGTCGTACGCCTCGTCCTGATTCAGCGGATGCACGCCGCAGGAGAACACCACGTTATCGCGAACGCCCACCAGCTCACGCATAGTGCGATAACCCGGCAGCGTCGTCGCCACCGCAAGACAGAATTTCACATCGCGGGCAGCGGCCTTTGCCAGCACGTCATCCACGTTTTTATGCAGGGATTGATAATCCAGGCCATCAAGATGGCAGTGTGAGTCGACTAAAAACATAATGTCTCTCTCAGAGATGGGAAACAGGCGGTGTGACGCCGGGTTGCAGGTAATGTTCAATACGCAGTAACTGGTCGGTCAGTAAAAGCTCGCGATTAAGACCCGTCACGGTTAAGAGCTGTTCACGACTCTGGCATATTTCATGGAGCATCACATGAAGAACCGTGCCTGAAAGGCGGTTCGCCAGCGTATTCACCAGTGGCCACGCATCCGGGTTGGTCAGCAGCGTTGCCCCTTGCTGGATTTTGAGCGCATCCAGCAGTAAGGAGGCCAGCCAGTGCAGACGCTCAACGGCCCGATCGCTGTTAAGCGCAGGCAGTAAACTTAGCCAGTCGTGGCTGTTCAGTGAAGCGTCGACGGCCCGGCAGAGCGTTTCTCGCTCAGACCAGACGTCAGGTTGCAGTAATGCCAGCGCCGCAGCTGGCGCACCGCTGCTCAGACGCAAGGCGGACAGCGCACTCTCAGGTGACGTTGTCACCTCTCGTTCAAGCCAGCTTAACGCCCACGATTCCTGAGGCACCGCAAGGTGATGAAGACGACAACGACTGCGCAACGTCGCCAGTAATCGTCCCGGGTCACGGCATGAGAGGAAAAACCACGTTTTTACCGGCGGCTCTTCCAGGGTTTTAAGCAGAGCGTTCGCCGCCGCCTCGGTGAGCAGCGTGGCGTCTTTAAGCCAGACCACTTTAGCGCCGCCCAGCCGCGCGTGTTCATACAATTTTTCACTGACTTCACGCACGGCATCAATGCCGAGCGCACTTTTGCCCTTCTCGGGCTCAAGGGTGTAGTAGTCAGGATGCGTGCCCGCCTGCATCAGCTGACAGCCACGGCATTTACCACAGCTCTTGTGCCCTTCCGGCTGCTGACACATCAGAAAACGGGTGATGGCATAAATCAGCGCATCATCACCCATCCCTGGCAATGCCTGAATCAGTAACGCATGATGCCCCCGACCCGCCTGATAGCTGCCGATCAGCTGTTCAAAGTGTGGGCGCAACCATGGATACCATTTCATGCCTGCTGCTCCTGCACCCACCGCGTAATGGTTTGCTGAATGTCACGCGTGACGTCGTCCAGGGATTGCGTCGCATCGATGGTACAAATTGAGCTGTCCTGCGCGGCCAGTTCAAGATAGCGCGCACGGGTGCGGTTAAAGAAATCAAACGACTCTTGTTCAATGCGGTCCAGCTCACCGCGCGCGCGCGCACGTTTGAGACCTACTTCCGGGGTCACATCCAGATAGAGCGTCAGGTCGGGGCGAAAATCCCCCAATACGGCATTACGCAGCGTGGCCAGCATTGTCTGGTCGATACCGCGTCCTCCGCCCTGATACGCCTGAGTCGACAGATCGTGACGGTCGCCGATCACCCACTTGCCGTCGGCCAGGGCAGGTTTGATAACCGTCTCAACCAGCTGAACGCGCGCCGCGTAGAACATCAGCACTTCGGCTTTGTCAGTGATAACTTCGTCGCCGACGGATTTAATATCCAGCACCAGGCTGCGCAGCTTTTCAGCCAGCTGCGTGCCGCCCGGCTCGCGGGTAAATACCATGTCCGCCACGCCAAGTGCTTTGAGCGTATCCACCACCACGTTGCGGGCGGTGGTTTTACCCGCCCCTTCGAGTCCCTCAATGACAATGTATTTACTGCGCATTTTTTTCCTTAAGTGCCTTCAGATAGTCCTGAACAGAGCGATTGTGGCTGGCAAGGTTGGTGTTAAAGGTATGCCCCCCTTTTCCATCAGCCACAAAATAGAGATACGGTGTTTTAGCCGGATGCGCGGCAGCTTTGAGCGACGCGTCACTCGGCGTGGCAATCGGGCCTGGCGGTAAACCGCTAATCACGTAGGTATTATACGCCGTTGGCGTCTCCAGATCTTTTCTTGAGATCTTGCCGGTATAGCTCTCGCCCATGCCGTAGATAACGGTAGGGTCGGTTTGCAGACGCATGCCGATACGCAGACGGTTGATAAATACCGATGCCACCCGATCGCGCTCAGCAGCGACGGCCGTCTCTTTCTCAATGATCGAGGCCATGGTCACAAACTGGTTTGGATCGCTGTAAGGCAATCCTTCCATTCGCCCTTCCCAGGCGGCATCCACGGCGGCGACCATTTTTTTGTGCGCCCGCTTCAGGATGGACACATCGGTCGTGCCTGCCGTGTACATCCAGGTGTCTGGCCAGAACCAGCCTTCCACCCATTCCGGATGTTCAAGCTTCAGTGCTTCAGCCACCGTCTGATAGCTATCGTCTTTTAACGTATGTTTGATATACGGCGCGTCACGCAGCTGTTTGAGGTAATCGCTCAGGCGCATCCCTTCCACAAACCGTAAGGGGAACTGGGCTTCTTTGCCGCTTTCCAGCAGCTGCAGCATCTCTCTGACGCTCATTCCCGGCGTAAAGCGATAGGTACCGGCTTTGAAATGTGACAGCTCAGGTTCCACGCGCAATAGCCACTGGAATACACGTGGACGATTAATAATCTTGTCGCCATAGAGCTGTTCCCCAAGCGCCTGACGGCCGGTTCCCGCTTTCAGGGTAAAGATCGTTTCATCTTTAACCAGGATCTTACTGTCCGCCAGCTGGCGAACTTTCCATATGCCAGCTCCGCCAGCGACGCCCAGCGCAACGATGAGGATAAGGACAAAGCGCAACATTTTTTTCATGACTATCTGGTTTGCTCACGTATCGGGGCTAAAAACTGAAACAGTTCGCGCGAAGACCAGCGTTGTTGACCATACGCACGAACGGGTACAACTGGCATCAGCGCATTGCAGATGATAACTTCCTCTGCGGTCTGTAATGCAGTTTCTCCTGCGCTAACTTCGACAACGCGAAAGCCAGAGCGTGCCAGCTGTTCCAGACAAAGCTGACGCATTAACCCATTTACGCCAGCGTATTCCAGCGACGGAGTGAACACCTCTTCCCCCTGCCGCCAGAGTAAATTAGCCGCACAGCATTCCGTAATGAACCCTTCGCTGTCAAGAACCAGCGCTTCATCGGCGTCCGTCTGTTCAAGATGAGTACGAATGAGCACCTGCTCCAGGCGATTGAGATGCTTAAGCCCGGCCAGCATCGGGTTTCGTCCCAGTCGTATTGGGCTCAGCGTCAGCGTGACGCCGTCTTCTCGCCAGCGAGAGTAATGCGCAGGATAAGCAGAAACGGAGAGGATACGCGTTGGATTGAGGCACGATGCGGCGCTATAACCCCGGCCACCACTGCCGCGGCTGATGATAACCTTGAGTACGCCGCTGTGCTTCCCGGATGCAAGCTGGCCCATTTCCTGACGCAATGTGTCCCAGTGCGTAAAGGGGATCATTAGCTTTTCACAGCCATGCTGCAGGCGTCGAATGTGCGCCTCCAGCAGGCAAACATCACCGTCCAGAATGCGCGCCGTCGTAAAGCAACCATCACCGAACTGTATCGCCCTGTCGCTGGCAGGCAGCGTGTCCTGCTCAAGGCCATTGATTAAAAACATGGTGGCTCCTTATGCGTGGGCATTTAGTCTGGCAGGATGTTATGCAGCCGACAAGAAGATTAGGCTTAATAAAAAAGGCCCGGCAAGCGGACCTTTTTAATTGCTATCGGGACGTCAGGATCAGATCTTTTTGAAGATCAGAGAACCATTGGTGCCGCCGAAGCCGAAGGAGTTACACAGAGTGTACTCCATACCGCTAACCTGACGCGCTTCGTGAGGAACGAAGTCCAGATCGCAACCTTCATCCGGGTTATCCAGATTGATGGTTGGCGGAACAGCCTGATCGCGCAGCGCAAGGATGGAGTAGATTGACTCTACTGCACCCGCCGCACCCAACAGGTGACCGGTCATGGACTTCGTGGAGCTCACCATTACGCGGCGGGCAGATTCGCCGAAGATAGACTTAACCGCCTGAGCTTCAGCTTTATCGCCTGCAGGCGTAGAGGTGCCGTGCGCGTTCACGTAGCCAATTTGTGCTGGGGTAATACCCGCATCACGAATCGCGTTTTCCATCGCCAGCGCAGCACCCGCGCCGTTCTCCGGAGGAGACGTCATGTGGTAAGCATCGCTGCTCATGCCGAAACCAACGATTTCAGCATAAATTTTCGCACCGCGTTTTTTCGCGTGTTCGTACTCTTCCAGTACGATCATGCCCGCCCCGTCGCCCAGCACGAAGCCGTCACGGTCTTTATCCCACGGACGGCTCGCCGCCTGCGGGTTGTCATTACGGGTAGACAGCGCACGCGCCGCACCAAAACCGCCTACACCCAGTGGGGTACTGGCTTTTTCAGCACCGCCCGCAACCATAGCATCTGCATCGCCGTACGCAATAATGCGCGCGGCCTGGCCGATGTTATGTACGCCAGACGTACAGGCGGTCGCGATAGAAATGCTTGGCCCACGCAGGCCGAACATGATGGTCAGGTGACCCGCCACCATATTAACAATCGTGGACGGAACGAAGAACGGGCTGATCTTACGCGGGCCGCCATTCATCAGAGATGTATGGTTTTCCTCGATCAGGCCAAGACCGCCAATCCCGGAGCCGATAGCGGCGCCGATACGGGTTGCGTTCTCTTCCGTAATCTCAAGGCCAGAATCCTGCATGGCCTGAACGCCAGCGACAATTCCATATTGAATGAAGGCATCCATCTTGCGCTGTTCTTTGCGCGAGATGATCTCTTCACAGTTAAAATCCTTTACTAAGCCAGCAAATTTCGTTGCATAGGCGCTAGTATCGAAATGGTCGATTAGGCTGATGCCGCTCTGACCGGCAAGGAGAGCTTTCCAGGTGGACTCTACGGTATTGCCGACAGGAGACAACATGCCAAGTCCGGTCACAACTACACGACGCTTAGACACGTTTGTCCTCCAGGGAGGGATAAAAAAAGAGATTCGTGGGACTAAAAAAGATAAAACTCAGGCGGTCGAATGACCGCCTGGAGATGTTCACTTACGCCTGGTGACCGTTGATGTAATCAATGGCAGCCTGAACGGTGGTGATCTTCTCAGCTTCTTCGTCCGGAATCTCAGTATCAAACTCTTCTTCCAGAGCCATTACCAGCTCAACGGTGTCAAGAGAATCTGCGCCCAGGTCTTCAACGAAGGAAGCGGAGTTCACAACTTCTTCCTGCTTAACGCCCAGCTGCTCGCCGATAATTTTCTTAACGCGTTCTTCGATAGTGCTCATACTCTTAAATTTCCTATCAAAACTCGCTTTCGCGATGGTTTTCGTAGTGTATAAAATGTTGAAAAATTTGCAACTAAATCCCGGCAGTTCGTACCACGATTTTACGTTATTTTGAGGCCATTCGCCCTAATAACGCAAATATTTTTCATCGTGGTTAAACCATATACATCCCGCCGTTGACGTGGAGGGTCTCACCAGTGATGTAACCCGCTTCGTCAGAGGCTAAAAATGCAACCGCGCTGGCGATTTCTTTAGGGTCGCCAAGACGACCCGCCGGAACTGCCGCCAGCGTACCCGCACGCTGCTCATCCGTCAGCGCACGCGTCATGTCCGTTTCAATAAAGCCCGGAGCAACAACGTTTACTGTAATACCGCGGGACGCAACTTCACGCGCCAGCGACTTACTGAAACCAATCAGACCTGCTTTCGCCGCAGCGTAGTTAGCCTGACCAGCATTTCCCATGGTACCAACCACAGAACCGACAGTGATAATACGTCCATGACGCTTTTTCATCATAGCGCGCATTACCGCTTTTGACAGACGGAATACAGATGACAGGTTGGTTTCGATGATATCGTTCCACTCGTCGTCTTTCATTCGCATTAACAGGTTATCACGCGTGATCCCGGCATTGTTTACCAGAATATCCACTTCGCCAAACTCTGCGCGAATATTTTCCAGAACAGATTCGATAGATGCAGGTTCAGTCACATTCAGTACCAGACCTTTACCGTTTGCACCCAGATACTCGCTGATATTCTTCGCGCCATTCTCGCTGGTTGCTGTACCAATCACCTTCGCGCCGCGCGCAACCAGTGTTTCAGCAATTGCGCGCCCGATACCGCGGCTTGCGCCAGTGACCAGGGCAATTTTTCCTTCAAAACTCATGGTATTCCTCTTTTATTGCGAGAGTGCCGCTGACAGGGCTTCCGGCTCGTTAATCGCCGAGGCTGTCAGGGTGTCAACAATACGTTTTGTCAGGCCGGTGAGGACTTTACCTGGGCCGACTTCATACAGATGCTCAACGCCCTCCGCTGCCATAAACTCAACGGTTTTGGTCCACTGTACCGGGCTGTAGAGCTGGCGAACCAGTGCGTCACGGATAGCTTCCGGCGTGGTTTCGCATTTCACATCGACGTTGTTCACGACCGAAATCGTCGGTGCGTTAAACGTAATTTTTTCCAGCTCAACCGCCAGTTTCTCGGCAGCAGGCTTCATCAGCGCGCAGTGAGACGGCACGCTGACCGGAAGCGGCAGTGCACGCTTAGCACCCGCAGCTTTACAGGCCGCACCCGCACGCTCAACCGCTTCTTTATGACCGGCAATAACCACCTGGCCCGGCGAGTTGAAGTTTACCGGAGAGACAACCTGACCTTCAGCAGATTCTTCACACGCTTTCGCAATCGCAGCATCATCCAGACCAATGATGGCAGACATGCCACCGGTACCCGCTGGCACCGCTTCCTGCATGAATTTACCGCGCAGTTCCACCAGACGTACTGCGTCAGCAAACGCGATCACACCGGCACACACCAGCGCAGAGTATTCACCCAGGCTATGACCCGCGAGCAGCGCTGGCGCTTTACCGCCCTGCTGCTGCCAGACACGCCACAGCGCAACGGACGCGGTCAGCAGCGCTGGCTGGGTCTGCCAGGTTTTGTTCAGTTCTTCGGCCGGACCCTGCTGGGTCAGCGCCCATAAATCATAACCCAGTGCATCAGAAGCTTCACGGAAAGTCTCTTCAATTACCGGATAGTGTGCTGCCATTTCAGACAACATCCCAACGGTTTGAGAGCCCTGGCCCGGAAACACAAAAGCAAATTGCGTCATTTTTTATTCCTTATACTAGAAACGAACCAGCGCGGAACCCCAGGTGAACCCGCCACCGAAGGCTTCAAGCAAGACCAGCTGGCCCCGTTTGATTCGTCCATCGCGTACCGCTTCATCAAATGCGCACGGTACCGACGCCGCAGAGGTGTTGCCGTGACGATCCAGCGTCACCACAACGTTATCCATCGACATGCCCAGCTTTTTCGCGGTCGCGCTGATGATGCGCAGGTTTGCCTGATGCGGCACCAGCCAGTCGAGCGCGGAGCGCTCAAGGTTATTCGCTTCCAGGGTTTCATCAACGATGTGCGCAAGCTCAGTCACCGCCACCTTGAACACCTCGTTCCCTGCCATGGTCAGGTAAATCGAGTTGTCCGGATTAACGCGATCGGCGTTAGGCAGAGTCAACAGTTCGCCATAGCGGCCATCAGCATGAAGATGCGTCGAGATGATACCCGGCTCTTCGGACTGCCCCAGCAGCACCGCACCCGCACCATCACCAAAAATAATGATCGTTCCACGATCGGTTGGATCGCAGGTACGCGCCAGCACGTCAGCACCGATCACCAGCGCATATTTAACGGCACCGGATTTCACGTACTGATCGGCAACGCTCAGCGCATAGGTGAAGCCTGCGCACGCGGCAGCGACGTCAAACGCCGGACAGCCTTTAATGCCGAGCATGTTCTGCACCTGGCACGCCGCGCTTGGGAAAGCATGCGTGGCAGACGTCGTGGCGACCACGATCAAACCAATCTGTTCTTTATCAATGCCCGCCATTTCGATAGCACGCTGTGCGGCTTCGTAACCCATGGTCGACACGGTTTCGTCTGGCGCGGCAATACGACGTTCACGGATACCTGTGCGCGTGACAATCCACTCGTCAGACGTATCTACCATTTTTTCCAGATCGGCGTTGGTACGCACTTGTTTTGGCAGGTAGCTGCCGGTACCTAAAATCTTCGTATACATGTACGCTCAGTCACTTTTAGCTAATACAGATTCCAGGCGAGCGGCAATCCGCTGAGGGACTTGTCGCTGCACCGCCTGCACTGCCTGTTCAATCGCGACAGCAAATGCTCGCTGATTGGCGGCGCCATGACTCTTAATCACGATGCCGCGCAATCCTAACAGACAGGCGCCATTATACTGGTCGGGGTTGAGGTGACTGAATCGCCGCGTCAGGCTCTTTTGTAACCAACGCTTCAATAAAATTAGCCACCAGGCGCTTTTTTTACCTTCTCCCTGAGATTTCAGCAGAGAAAGAAACATGCGCACAACCCCTTCCATGGTCTTCAACGTTACGTTTCCGGTGAAGCCATCGCACACCAGAACATCCGTTTTACCCGTCAACAACTCATTGGCTTCGAGATAACCAATATAGTTGATGGAGGGAACCTGTTTGAGCAATTCAGCCGCTTCGCGAATGCTATCCAGGCCTTTGGTCTCTTCTTCACCAATGTTCAGTAACGCAACACGGGGATTGTTGATCCCGACTACTTCTTCTGCCAGCACCGAACCCATCACGGCAAACTGAGCCAGCATAGTACTATCACAGTCGACGTTAGCGCCCAAATCGAGCACCACCGTTTTGCCCTTCTGCTGATGCGGTAACACCGTCACCAGCGCCGGGCGCTCAATACCTTCGATAGGTTTGAGCAGCAATTTCGACAGCCCCATCAGCGCGCCGGTATTCCCCGCGCTAACGCAAGCCTGGGCTCGTCCTTCTTTCACCAGCTCCAGCGCTATCCGCATAGAGCTGCCACGACTATTGCGAATAGCCTGCGAGGGTCGGGCATCACTGGCAATAACTGACTGCGCAGGAATAATCTGCAGACGCGAACGTTGTTCAAAGTCAGCTTTTGCGAGTAATGGCGTGATTGCGTCGGGATTGCCGACTAAAAGAAGTGTGAGTTGCGAATTAGAATTCAGTGCCTGCAATGCTGCAGGCACTGTCACGGAAGGGCCAAAATCTCCCCCCATGACATCTAACGCCAGGGTTAGACGTGTCAAGGTATCGTCGCAGCCTGGTTCGGTAAATTCCCCGTTTGCACGGGGAAATCCTCACTAAGCCTAATCACGCTTGCGCGTGATTACTTAGTGATAACCTTGCGGCCGCGGTAGAAACCGTCAGCGGTGATGTGGTGACGCAGGTGTTTCTCACCAGAAGTCTTGTCTACAGACAGGCTGGTAACTGCAGTCAGCGCGTCATGGGAACGACGCATGCCACGTTTGGAACGGGTTGGTTTATTCTGTTGTACGGCCATGGACCTTACTCCTCAATTACTTACGCTTTAAGCTGGCTAATACGGCAAATGGGTTTGGTTTTTGCGCTTCATCAGGCAATTCCCCAAAGACCATGTCCGCCTCGGACACTTCACAGTGTTCAGAATCATGCACCGGAACCACTGGCAAGGTGAGGATGATTTCATCTTCAACCAGAGCCAGAAGATCGATTTCACCGAATTCGTTAACCTCAATCGGCTCATACGCTTCCGGGAGTGCTTCAGCCTGTTCGTCAGAACGAACCGGACTGAAACAATACGTTGTGTGAACATGCTGTACAAACGGTTTCCCGCAACGCTGACACTCGAGCGTTACCGTCACCTTTGCATCACCGGTTAAAACGGCGAGACGCTGGTTGTCGATAGCGAACGACATGGAGCATTCTACATCACTGTCCACACTGACTACGGATTCGGCAATACGCTCGGCCTGATCGGAAGTATAGATACCTTCGTAATCGAGGCGTTTTTGAGCCGTACGAACCGGATCAAGAGTCAGGGGTAATTTTACCTTTTGCATAGGGCGCGCATATTAACTTTGTAACGTCATAGAGTCAAAGAAAAAGGCAACCAGAGCTGCCTTTTGCCAATTATTCGCACACATTGCGGCCTGTAGTTTAAAATGGCTGGCATCGATACGCTATATCTGGTGATAAAAATATGCCAAATCTCGTCCTTGCTTCCACGTCTCCCTACCGCCGAATGCTGCTGGAAAAGCTCGGGATCCCGTTTGAATGCGCCGCGCCAGAGGTTGATGAGACGCCACAGCCGGGCGAATCACCGCGTCATCTGGTGACGCGTCTTGCTAAGGAGAAAGCGCAGTCGCTGGCCGCACGCTATCCTTCGCATTTGATTATAGGCTCCGATCAGGTTTGCGTGCTGGACGGCGAAATCACCGGCAAGCCCCATACGGAGGAGAACGCCTGCCAGCAGCTTCTGCGTGCGCGAGGCACTATCGTGACCTTTTATACGGGCCTGGCGCTCTATAACTCCGCCACTGGTCATCTGCAAACCGAATGCGAGCCGTTCGACGTACACTTCCGCCATCTCAGCGAGCAAGAGATTATGGATTATGTGCGTCGGGAACGTCCGCTGAACTGCGCAGGAAGCTTTAAAAGTGAAGGATTGGGGATTGCGCTGTTCGACAAGCTGGACGGTCGCGATCCCAACACGCTGGTGGGGTTACCGCTGATTGCCTTGTGTCAGATGTTAAGGCGAGAAGAGTGTAATCCGCTGACCATGTGACTGGAACATTGCGGCCTGATGCCCTCACCCCGGCCCTCTCCCACAGGGAGAGGGAGGAAGGCAAAATCAGCCGCGCAGAACCTTAAGACAGCGTTTCAACTGCTCATCCAGCGGCGCTTCAATACGGATGACTTCCCCCGTATTAGGATGGGTAAACTTCAGCGCTGCCGCATGCAGGAACAGACGCGACAGTCCCGTTCCCGCCAGTTGCTTATCAAACTCGCGGTCGCCATAGCGGTCATCAAAGGCGATTGGGTGCCCTGCAAACTGGGTATGCACACGGATCTGGTGGGTACGGCCCGTCACCGGGCTGCAGCGTACCAGCGTGGCAAATTCGTAGCGTTCTTCCACTTTAAAGCGCGTCTCAGAGGGTTTCCCTTCCTGGTTCACGCGGACAATGCGCTCGCCGCTCTGCAAAATATTTTTCAGCAGCGGCGCCTGCACCACTTTTACATGAGACTGCCACTGACCGCGAACCAGCGCCAGGTAGTCTTTCTGCATCCCTTTTTCACGCAGCTGTTCATGCAGAGAACGCAGCGCAGAACGCTTTTTCGCCACCAGCAGTACGCCAGAGGTGTCACGGTCAAGACGATGCACCAGTTCAAGAAAACGCGCTTCCGGGCGCAGGGCACGCAGCCCTTCAATCACGCCGAAGCTCAGACCGCTACCGCCATGGACAGCCGTTCCTGAAGGCTTATTCAGCACCAGAATGTGGTCATCTTCGTAAAGGATCACATCGCTCAGGGCCGCCACTTTCTGTAGCTTCGGTGAAACGGTCTCTTCTTCACGTTCCGCAACGCGCACCGGCGGAATACGCACTTCATCACCCGCCTCGAGTTTGTACTCGGGCTTCACGCGTTTTTTGTTAACCCGCACCTCGCCCTTACGCAGGATGCGGTAAATCATGCTCTTTGGCACCCCTTTCAACTGGGTGCGCAAAAAGTTATCGATACGTTGCCCCGCGTCATCTTCGGCGATGGCAACCATTTTTACGGCTGGAGTCTCTGTTTTCATGGTTGGCGATTCTAAATATCGTCAGCCATTAGCGCCACTCATTTTTCTATGCTTATATTTACTTTTACCCGGCCAGCTCCTCGTTTCGCGCAACCGATTTGGTGGTTATTAAGCCAATCGCCATTCTGAAGTGAAGAAACTGTGAGTAACCGGGTGATAATTGGTAAAAGTCATCTTGCTATAACCCGGCGAGCAGTGGAATAATGAGGCTGTTTTCCGTGTTAAATCCTGGTTAAGTAAGGATGTTGACGGAATGACCAATTTTGTCTGACCGATCATCCACGCAGCAATGGCGTAAGACGTATTGATCTTTCAGGCAGTTAGCGGGCTGCGGGTTGCAGTACTTCCCGGTATAAGGATTGTTCTCTGGAGAGTTCTACCCAGGCAATTCCCCTGATAATTGCGCTGTGTTTCCGTATGAAACACAGGCAACCGACACTCTGCGCCTCTTAAGCGAGCGACAACCGTGAGGTTGGCGACGTGAACAGACACGAGGCCATCGGTTCATACCCCGGAAAGCGTCACCTTGCCCGCAGCTTTGTCGTCAATGTAAGAATAACGAGTAAGTTACGATGAAAAGAATGTTAATCAACGCAACTCAGCAAGAAGAGTTGCGTGTCGCCCTTGTGGATGGGCAGCGCCTGTACGATCTGGATATCGAAAGTCCTGGACACGAACAGAAAAAAGCGAACATTTACAAAGGTAAAATCACCCGCATTGAACCAAGCCTTGAAGCTGCATTTGTCGATTACGGTGCTGAGCGTCATGGTTTCCTCCCTCTGAAAGAAATCGCCCGCGAATATTTCCCCGCAAACTACAACGCCCATGGCCGCCCAAACATCAAAGATGTTCTGCGTGAAGGTCAGGAAGTTATTGTTCAGATTGATAAAGAAGAGCGCGGCAACAAAGGTGCCGCACTGACCACCTTTATCAGCCTGGCAGGGAGCTATCTGGTTCTGATGCCTAACAACCCGCGTGCGGGTGGCATCTCTCGCCGTATCGAAGGTGATGACCGTACCGAGCTGAAAGAAGCGCTGGCAAGCCTCGAACTGCCTGATGGCATGGGGCTTATCGTGCGTACCGCAGGCGTAGGCAAATCCGCCGAAGCCCTGCAGTGGGACCTGAGCTTCCGTCTGAAGCACTGGGAAGCCATTCAGAAAGCAGCGGAAAGCCGCCCGGCTCCGTTCCTGATCCACCAGGAAAGCAACGTTATCGTGCGTGCCTTCCGTGATTACCTGCGTCAGGACATCGGTGAGATTCTGATCGACAACCCGAAAGTGCTTGAGCTGGCGCGCCAGCACATCGCCGCGCTGGGTCGTCCGGATTTCACCAGCAAAATTAAACTGTACACCGGTGAAATCCCGCTGTTCAGCCACTATCAGATCGAATCCCAGATTGAGTCCGCCTTCCAGCGTGAAGTGCGTCTGCCATCCGGCGGTTCTATCGTTATCGATACCACTGAAGCGCTGACCGCTATCGACATCAACTCCGCGCGTGCAACACGCGGTGGCGATATCGAAGAGACCGCCTTCAACACTAACCTTGAAGCCGCTGATGAAATCGCCCGCCAGCTCCGCCTGCGCGACCTGGGTGGTCTGATTGTTATCGACTTCATCGACATGACCCCTGTTCGCCACCAGCGTGCGGTTGAAAACCGTCTGCGCGAGGCGGTGCGTCAGGATCGTGCGCGTATCCAGATTAGTCATATCTCACGCTTCGGCCTGCTGGAGATGTCCCGTCAGCGTCTGAGCCCGTCTCTTGGTGAGTCCAGCCATCACGTTTGTCCGCGCTGCTCCGGCACCGGTACCGTGCGTGATAACGAATCGCTGTCCCTCTCTATCCTGCGTCTGATTGAAGAAGAAGCGCTGAAAGAGAATACCAAAGAGGTTCACGCGATTGTTCCTGTGCCAATTGCTTCCTACCTGCTGAACGAAAAACGTGCAGCGGTAAGTGCCATTGAAACGCGTCAGGGTGGCGTTCGCTGCATCATCGTGCCAAACGATCAGATGGAAACCCCGCACTATCACGTGCTGCGTGTCCGTAAAGGCGAAGAGACGTCCACGCTCAGCTACCTGCTGCCGAAGCTGCATGAAGAAGAGATGGCCCTGCCTTCCGATGAAGAGCCAGCCGAGCGTAAACTGCCAGAGCAGCCTGCGTTAGCGACCTTCATCATGCCTGAAGCGCCACCGGAAGCGGCCCTGGAAAAACCTGCGGCCCAACCTGCAGCGCAGAAACCAGAAGCAGCGGTAGCGAAAGCCCAGCCGGCGCAACCGGGTCTGCTGAGCCGCTTCTTTGGCGCGCTGAAGAAGATGTTTGCTGATGAAGAAGTTCAGCCAGAGCAGCCGAAAGAAGAGCCTAAAGCGGCCAAACCAGAGCGTCAGCAGGACCGCCGTAAGCGTCAGAACAACCGCCGCGATCGTAATGACCGTAGCGACCGTAATGACCGCGGTGAGCGTCGTGATAACCGTTCTGAGAATAACGAAGGCCGTGAGCAACGCGAAGACAACCGTCGCAACCGTCGCGAGAAACAACAGCCGAATGTTGAAGATCGTGAAATTCGCCAGCAGGCGGGCGATGAGTCTGAGAAGAGCAAACCGCGTGACGACCAGCAGCCGCGCCGTGAACGCAACCGTCGCCGTAACGACGAGAAGCGTCAGGCACAGCAGGAAGTCAAAAACCTGAACCGCGAAGAGCCTGTTGAACAGCAGGACGGCGAGCAGGAAGAACGTACTCAGGTTATGCCGCGTCGTAAGCCGCGCCAGCTTGCTCAGAAAGTACGCTTCACCTCTGAAGCTACCGAAGAATCAACCGTTGTCGCGGTTGAAACAAGCGAGAGCGCAACCGGTACACAAGTGGCAAAAGTTGACCTGCCAGCGGTCGTTGAAAACAACGTTGAGCAGGATGATAGCGGTGAAAACCGTGATAACGCCGGTATGCCGCGCCGTTCACGTCGTTCTCCACGTCATCTGCGCGTCAGCGGTCAGCGTCGTCGTCGCTATCGTGACGAGCGTTACCCGACTCAGTCACCAATGCCACTGACCATTGCCTGTGCTTCACCAGAAATGGCGTCAGGTAAAGTCTGGATCCGCTACCCGGTTGCTCGCCCGGAGCAGGTTGTTGAAGAACAGCCTGTAACCGAAGAGGTGATTGCACCCGCAGCTGCGGTAGAAGACGTCGTGACTGAAGCAGCAACCGTGGTTGAACCTCAGGTTGTTGAAACTGAAGCACCTCACGCAGTGGAAGTTGAAACCACCCATCCAGAAGTGATTGCCGCGCCGGTTGATGCCGCACCGCAGCTTATTGCCGAAGAAGATGCCGTGGTGGCAGAGGAAGTGGCTGAAGAGGCTGTACCTGTAGCCGCAGTGGAAGACACCGCTGAAGACACCGCTGAAGCCATCGTCGAAACTACCACTGAAGAAGTCGTTCAGGACGTTGAGATTCAGGTTGAACCGGTTGTTGAAGA
The DNA here is from genome assembly GCF_008080435.1 of Enterobacter asburiae. GTDB lineage: Bacteria > Pseudomonadota > Gammaproteobacteria > Enterobacterales > Enterobacteriaceae > Enterobacter > Enterobacter asburiae_C. The sequence continues at coordinate 419,157 of NZ_VRKN01000004.1, forward strand.
AACGAAAGCGCCTGAAGTGAAGCCAGCGCCGGTTGTTTCTGCGCCAGCCGCTGCCCACGTGGCGACAGCGCCTATGACGCGCGCTCCGGCGCCGGATTACGTGCCTGAAGCACCACGTCAAAGTGACTGGGTACGCCCGGAGTTCAACTTCGAAGGTAAAGGCGCTGCAGGCGGCCACAGTGCAACGCATCAGGCGACTGCACCGGCAACGCGTCCGCAGTCTGTCGAATAACGACACTGAAAGTAAAAAGCCGACCTTCGGGTCGGCTTTTTTATGGCTGCTGTACGGGCTTTCTCATCCCGGTGACCTCCGGCATTACCTGCCGCATCAACTCCAGAAAACGCCGCAAGCGTGCCGGATAATAACGGGACCAGGGATAAACCAGATGCACCGGTAACGCCGCTGGCTGCCACTCTGGCAGCAAATGTACCAGTCGCCCTTCCCGAATATCATCCTGTACCGTCCAGCTGGATACCACCGCCACGCCAAGGCCAGTGAGCGCCGTATTGCGTGCGACATACAGGCTATCCGTGCTGAGGCGTGGGGTAATTGCCACTCGCGCAGTGGCAGGTGTTGCATCGTGAAAAAGCTCCACATGGCGCTGATAGAAAGAGCTGATAGCTATCCACGGAAACTGTTGCAAATCCTCCGGCGTGGTAACCGTTGGAAAACGGGCCAGCAGTGCCGGGGAAGCCACTACCGAGCGCGGCACTTCAGCCAGCAGCACGGATACGGTCGCCGGATCGACTTCCACTCCCACCCGAATAGCACAGTCAAGGTTGTCGCCGAGGAAGTCCGCCGACCGATCGTTGAGCATCCACTCAATCGAAAGCTGCGGATAGCGTTGCAAAAATTCGGTTACTGGTTTCAGAAGCTGATCCTGACCAAACGCGTGGGGTGCCCGCACCCGCAGCACGCCTACGGGCTCATCTTCCGTCTGCCCCACCTCATCTTCCAGCGCCAGCCAGCTGTCAATCACCCGACGGGCGTGCTGATAGCAGCGTTCGCCGTCATCCGTCAGCCGCGTCGTATGGGTTGTGCGCAATATCAGGCGCACGCCCAGCATGGTCTCCAGCGACTGTAACCGTCTGCTCACCGTGGCCTGGGTTGTGGCCAGCTGCCGTGCCGCTGCGGAGAGGGAACCCGCCTCTACTATCCGGACAAACGTCCGCATTAACTCCACCCTGTCTATACGCTCAGCTCTTTTCATCGTATTTTCACTTATACGTTCAACGTATAAGCGTTTTACCACCGGGCCTGCTACCGTCGCAAGGCGTACTGATAAAAAATAGCCTCACACGACGAATGAGGAACATCTTATGAACACAACAACCGCCGCCCATGCCGTGAGCCGCTGGGTAATCTTAATGCTGGCGATAGGTGCAGGTTTCAGCGTGGCATCTATCTATTATGCTCAGCCTCTGCTGCCGCTGATGGGCGCAGACCTTCATCTGAGTATCGAAGGAATGGGCATGGTCCCGACGCTCACCCAGGCGGGTTATGCCCTGGGGATCCTGTTCCTGTTACCGCTCGGCGATCGCCACGACCGCAGGACGTTAATCCTGATAAAGAGTGCGGCGCTGGCGCTGTTTCTTCTCGGCTGTAGCCTGACCGGGCAGATCCATTCTCTGCTGCTGGCTAGCCTGCTCATCGGCATGGCCGCCACCATGGCACAGGATATCGTCCCTGCCGCAGCCATTCTTGCGCCGGAAGGTAAACAGGGGAAAACCGTGGGCACGGTAATGACCGGGCTGCTGATGGGTATCTTATTATCAAGAACCGTGAGCGGCGTGGTGGGCGAAGCGTTTGGCTGGCGCGTCATGTACCAGCTGGCGGCGGCGAGCATTGCGTTCATCGGGGTAATGATGTGGTTTGTGCTTCCCCGTTTTGCCATTCACTCCACGCTGAGCTACCCCGCGCTGATGCGCTCAATGGAACATCTGTGGCGTCGTTATCCGGCGCTGCGCCGTGCGGCGCTGGCTCAGGGTTTTCTGTCGATTGCCTTTAGCGCCTTCTGGTCTACACTTGCGGTTATGCTGCTGGAACGCTATCACCTCGGGAGTGCCGTCGCGGGTGGTTTTGGTATTGCAGGTGCCGCCGGTGCGTTAGCTGCCCCGCTGGCAGGGGGTCTGGCGGACAAACTGGGCGCAGGAAAAGTCACGCAGCTTGGTGCAGTCCTTGTGACCGTCTCATTCGCCCTGATGTTCCTGATGCCCGCGTTGGGCGTTCATGGACAGCTGATGCTGATCGCCGTCTCTGCCGTCGGGTTCGACCTGGGTCTGCAGTCCAGCCTGGTCGCTCACCAGAACCTGGTATACAGCCTTGAACCGCAGGCGCGTGGTCGCCTCAACGCCCTGCTCTTTACGGTGGTCTTTATCGGGATGGCGCTGGGTTCCGCGTTAGGCAGCAATATCTACTCGCTGGCTGGCTGGACGGGTGTGGTCGCGCTGGCGACAGTCTGTGGTGCCATTGCACTGGCAATCCGTCTGATAGAAAGCGCACGAGTCGCCTCCGTACCGGCGGAAGTTGCATAAAAAAAATGCCCAATCCAGACGGATTGGGCAGTAAAACATGCCCAGTTTCAAGACATGTTCTAAGAGGTCAAGATGTTATTTGTTCAGCTGGAACAGAGACATGCCCTGCATATCGCTAAACGCTTTATAAGACGCCTGCAAGGCCGCCTGCTGCATGGTGTAAGAGGAAATCGCTTCGTTCCAGTCAACATCCACCAGATCACTCATCTGTTTGGTCTGACCCAGCGCGCGGTCATCACCCAGCGTATCGAGTTTTTCCAGCTCGTTCATCTTGGTTCCTACATCCGCAACGACCGTCAGGACATTGTTCTGGGAATTTTTGATGCCGATTTGCGCATTGGTAATCACCAGGTTTTGCGCCGTTGCGGCAGCCGGATCGTTTTCAATCGGTGTCTTCAGCGACGCAATGGCAGAATCCAGGATTTTGAACATGTTGGTCTGGCCATATCCACCACCCGGCAGCTGTTCTGCATTACTGGTAATGCTTTCAAAAATTTGCTGTCCGGTATGGCTAATAGTCATATTTCGCGCCGTATCAACCTGCTGCGTGATGGCCTCTGCGCCGCCGTTATAATCCCCGGTCACGGCATCAAACGGTGCGCTCTCGGTTTTGTATCCCGCAAAGATAAAGCGACCATTACCATCCGTCGTGTTGGCCAGGTTCATAAGCTGATCGCGGATCCCCTGAATATCGGTCGCCAGAGAAAGACGGTCGTCATCGCTTAATGTGCCGTTCGACGCGTAAACTAACTTCTCGCGCACGCTTGAGATTGCGGTGTTCACCTGGGTTAACACGTTATCTTCCAGCGAGACCTTCTGTGTTGCAAAGGTACGCGCGAGTGCAAACTGACTGTTTTGCGACTGAGATTGCGACAGAACGATGGCCTGCGACGCGGCGATAGGATCGTCCGAAGGACGATTGACGCGCTTACCGGTGGACATCTGCTCACCGTAGCTCAGCCATCTGCTCTGGGAATCGGTGATCCCACGCATGTTCTGCTCATACATCATCTGGGTGCTAATACGCATTGTTCACCTCAACCTTAACGAATGTTGATAATTGCATCGAAGAGCGTACTGGCAGTTTGTAGTACCTGGGCATTGGCCAGGTAATACTGCTGATAACGCTGCAAATTGCCATACTCTTCGTCGAGGTTTACCCCAGAGATGGTCTGCTGCTGCTTGATTAACTGCGTTTCCACATTGGCTTTCGTCTGGCTGCTCACCTTCAGTGACGCCGTTGAGCTACCGACGGTACTGACGAGAGAGGCATACGCATCGTTGAAGGTTTTGTTGCCCCCCACCACTTTAGCGTTTTGCAGATCAAGCAGTTTCTGGCCGTTACGGTTATCACTTTCGCCGCCGTTCAGCACCGATGCCATCGCCAGTTTGGACTCGTCGCTGATCGCGAGATCCATGTTCATGATGACGTTGGAAACAGGCTTCACGGTGAAACTGTCTTTGGTATTTGCCGTGCCGCTCACATTGACGTTAAGGCCATCAAACGACAGATTACCGCTGGCATCCGGGCTCATCGTAAAGCTGGTTTTGTCTGATGTGCGGGTGACTGTCCAGTCAGTGCCGTTAAATTGCAGCTTATAGTCTGTCGCCTGGACTTGTTTGCTGTCCGCCACAGAAGCCGTGACAACAGCCGAGCCGCCGTTCTTGCTGCTGGAAAGCACCGCCGGAGAACCAAAGTTGAACAGCTTACCGCCCGCATCACCGTTCGCATCAAAACCGGCTTCATGCTGCGTGTTCATCGCATCGGCAAAGGCAAGCGCCATCTGGTTCAGGCTGTTACGGGCTTTATCCAGATCTTCGGTGCGGAAGGTCAGTAAACCGCCTAAAGAACCGGTGGTGATAAATTTCTCCGGGATCTCAATATTACCCGCCACGTCATCGACGTAGGCGATGGTAGTACGAGCTGGATCGGCGCTGGACTTCACGGCCGCCAGCTGGCTGGCTTTGCTGCCCTGCACCAGGCTGTACCCGTTGCCGAGAGAGATATTAAACGTGCCGCTATCCTGTACGGAGACTTCCACGCCAACGATTTTGTTCAGTTCAGTCACGAGCTGATCGCGCTGGTCAAGCAGATCGTTAGGCGATGCGCCCGCACCGACACCGGTCAGACGAGAAATCTGATCGTTCAGATTCGCAATCTGTGTCGCGTAGTTGTTGATCTGAGACACGCTGCTTGAGATGGCGGTATTAACCTGCGTATCCTGGTCACGGAGATACTGATCGTTGGTTTTAAACTGATTGACCAGACCACCCGCTTTACCCAGCACCGTCTGACGTGCAGCCGGGTCTTCCGCGTTGCTCACCAGGGTTTGCAGGCTTTTGAAGAAGTCCTGCAGGGTGGTGGAGAGCGAGTTGGTCGTATCGGAGAGCACATCGTCGATTTTTGACATCTGCTGATAGCGCGTCGTCAGACCGCTGCTCTGCGTTTGCGCGGCGCGCAGCTGGTTGGTGATGAAGGCGTCATACTCACGCTGGACACCGGAGACATAGACCCCGTTACCCACCCAGCCACCGCCGGTCAGCGTGCTGTTAGATGCGCCCAGCACCGTGGTCTGGCGGGTATAACCTGCCACGTTATAGCTTGAAATATTATTACTGACGGTATTGAGTGCCGACTGCGCAGCACTGAGGCCACTCATGGCGCTGTTAATCAAACTGGACATGGGGGTTCCTTTTATACGTTCAGACACGAGTCCTGATGAAGGTTATCGGCAACCTCCACCGGGACTTGAGAACTTTCAGAACAGATTTTCAATATCTGTGCTATAGGCTTTGCTGACCTTCTCGCCCATGGATTTCAGCTGCTGGATCATGCTGGTGAGCTTACGTGCATAGTTCGGGTCAGTCGCGTAGCCCGCATTTTGCAGCGCCTGAGCACCCTGCTCCGCCGTCGCCGCCTGCGTAACGGCGGTATAACGCGGATTTCGGCTCAGCAGGCCGACATAATCGGACAATGCTTCCAGATAAGAGCTGTAGACGCGGAATTTTGCTTTGACCTTCACCGCCGCACCGTTCTCGTATTCGGTGGTCGTGATCTCCGTTGTCGGCCCCTTCCAGCTGGAGGTGGCCTTCACGCCGAAGATGTTGAAGCTCGGCTCGCCGTTTTCCTTGCGGATCTGGCGCTGACCCCAGCCCGACTCCAGCGCGGCCTGCGCCAGAATCAGGTGATGCGGCACGCCGCTCTGTTCGCTGGCAAGACGCGCAGGCAGAGAAAGCTGCGCCAGGAAGTCTTTGCTGTCACCGGAGAGCGGCTCATCGCCGCTGCCGGTGGCTTTTGGCATCGCTTTACGCACCAGTTGCGTCAGAGCCTGGTTTTGGTAACTGGTCACCGTTTCCAGGTCGAACTTCATCGGCACCTGCTGCGGCTGATCCTGAGGCTGGATGCCCTGCGCGGCTGCGGTCTGTTTCACAATCATGTCAGCCAGACCGAGGCCTTTTCCGGCGGTCATCTGCTGCGCAATCTGCTGGTCATACATGCTGGTGTAGAGACGCGTTGAATCACTGCTGAACATCCCGTCTTTCGGCAGGGTTTCACGCATGCTTTTCAGCATCATCTGAACAAACATCCCTTCCACCTGGCGGGCGACCGGGCGGATGTTCGCCGCCGGGTCTTTTCCTGCTTTGGTTTTCAGTTCGTTGAGCGACTGGGCGTCCCAGGCTGCACTGGTCAACAGTTTGCTATCGGTCAGCATCAGATGATTTCCAGTTTGGCGCGCAGGCAGCCCGCGCTTTGCATGGATTGCAGGATGGACATCAGGTCCATCGGCGTTGCGCCCAGGGCGTTCAGGGCACGCACCACGCTGTTCAGGTTGGCGCTGGAGCGAACGCTCTGCAGTGATCCGCCGCTCTGACGCATATCAATCTGCGTTTGCGGTGTCACCACCGTCTGACCGCCACCGAATGGCGTATTCGGCTGACTCACGTTCGCGGAGCGGTTTACCGTCACAGAGAGGTTCCCCTGCGCCACGGCACAGCTGTCCAGCGACACTTCCCGGTTCATCACCACCGAGCCGGTACGGGAGTTGATGATCACCTTGGCATCCTGTACCGGAACGTTCACTTCCATATTCTGGATATCCGCCAGCATGCGCACCTGGTTGCTGCTGCCGGTAGAGGTACGGATCTGCACGGTGCGCGCATCGAGTGCCGTTGCATTACCGTAGCCACGGCTGCGGTTGATGGTATCGGCAATTTGCTGCGCCATCGTGAAGTCTTCATTATTGAGCTGCAGGTTGATGGTATTGCCCGCACCAAACTGGGTCGGCAGTTCACGCTCAATGATCGCACCGTTGGTGATACGTCCACCGTTCAGCTGGTTCACCTGCACGCTGCTTCCGCCTGCGGATGCACCCGCACCGCCAACCAGAATGTTCCCCTGCGCCAGCGCATAGACCTGGCTGTCAACGCCTTTTAGCGGGGTCATCAGCAGCGTACCGCCGCGCAGGCTTTTGGCGTTACCCATTGAGGAGACCACCACATCGATGGTCTGCCCCTGACGCGCAAACGCCGGGAAGGATGCGGTGACCATTACCGCGGCCACGTTTTTCAACTGCATGTTGGTTCCCGCCGGCACGGTAATGCCGAGCTGGGAAAGCATGTTGTTCAGGCTTTGGGTGGTAAATGGCGTCTGGGTCGTCTGGTCACCGGTACCATCCAGACCGACCACCAGGCCATAGCCAATCAGGGAGTTTTCACGTACGCCCTGAACGCTGGTGAGGTCGCGAATACGGTCAGCCTGGGCAAATGTTGCCACCAGCGCGAGCGCCACGGCGAAGATCGATTTAAACATGGGTCACCTCGCTTACATCGGCGATAAATTAAGGAAGAAGCGCTGCAGCCAACCCATATTTTGCGCTTCATTGATATAGCCGTTACCGACGTACTCAATGCGCGCATCCGCCACCTGGGTGGACGGAACGGTGTTGGTGCCGCTGATAGTGCGAGGGTTAACCACGCCCGAGAAGCGAATGAATTCAGTGCCCTGGTTGATGGCGATCTGTTTTTCACCCACAACGTGTAAGTTGCCGTTAACCAGTACCTGGTCAACCGTGACCGTCAGCGTACCGCTGAAGGTATTGCTGGCGTTCGCGCCGCCTTTACCGTTAAAGGTGTTGCCGCCTGACGCGTTCACATCAGCACGCGCGTTGCCGAACAGCCCTTCGAGATAGCGTGGCACGGTATCGAAGCCAAAATTGGTTTTGCCATCGCGGCTGGCATTCGCCGACGAGCTCTTGCTCGCGCTGACGTTTTCCTGCAGCACAATGGTCAATGTATCGCCGACATTACGCGGGCGGCGATCTTCAAACAGCGGCTGATAGCCGTAATTAATCGGCTGCGCGGTCTGGAAAATGGAGCCGTTTACCACTGGCGAAGGGCCAGGAACGGGTTGGGCAGTCGTCGCACCCTGGACCAATGGTTTAGACGGGATCAAAGCACACCCGCTGAGGGTGACAGCCAGAACAGTCAGTATCGGATAACGAAACGCCGCGTTTTTTTGCATTGCCTTCATCTTCGAAAACAGGGAGCCGGTGCGGCGTTTACCGCACCGGGCTACACCTTAGAGTTGCGTCAGTTTCTGCAGCATCTGGTCGGTCGTCGACACTGCTTTACTGTTAATTTCATACGCGCGCTGGACCTGGATCATATTCACCAGCTCTTCCGCCACGTTCACGTTGGACGTTTCAACATAACCCTGGTACAGCAGACCCGCGCCGTTCAGGCCCGGGGTGCTCTCATTTGGCGTACCGGAGGATTGCGTTTCGGTGTAGAGGTTCTCACCAATGCTTTCCAGACCGGTATCGTTCATGAAGGTGGTCAGGTTGAGCTGCCCAACCTGAACCGGCGCGGCCTGTCCCTGCTGGGTCACGCTGACCACACCGTCACGTCCGATGGTGATGCTCAGGGCGTTCGCCGGGATGGTAATCGCAGGCTGAACCTGGAAACCGCCCGCCGTCACCAGTTGGCCGTTCTGATCAACCTGGAACGAACCGTCGCGGGTATAGGCAGAGGTACCGTCAGGCAGCTGCACCTGAAAGAAGCCCTGGCCTTTGATTGCTACGTCTTTACTGTTGTTGGTCTGAGACAGGTTACCCTGGCTGTGCAGACGCTCGGTGGCCACAGGGCGAACACCGGTACCGATCTGCAGGCCGGAAGGCAGCGTCGTCTGTTCAGAAGACTGCGCGCCCGGCTGGCGGATGGTTTGATAAAGCAAATCTTCGAAAACGGCGCGCTGACGCTTGAAACCATTGGTGCTCACGTTTGCCAGGTTGTTGGCAATCACGTCCATATTGGTTTGCTGGGCATCCAGGCCTGTTTTCGCGATCCATAAAGAACTGATCATAAGGAGTCCTGTTAACTCATAGCCAGAAGTTGGTTAGCCTTGCCCGCGTTTTCATCCACGCTGCTGATGATCTTCATCTGCATTTCAAAACGACGGGCGCTGGCGATCATGTCGGACATGGCTGCAACCGGTTTGACGTTACTGCCTTCCAGCACGCCGGACATCACGCGGATGCTCGGATCGGCCTGTAGCGTGGCACCACGCGTCGCCTGCGCCGCCTGGGTCAGACGGAACATGCCGTCGTCGCCACGCTGCACGTCCTTGCCTTCCGCTTTAACCAGCTTCAGACGTCCGACCGGCGCAACGGTGTTGGCCGGGTCGCCCGGGTTCAGCGCCGAAATGGTGCCGTCCGCAGCGATAGTCAGCTCAGAGCCTTCCGGCACGGTCAGCGGGCCCGCTTCCCCCATCACCGGATGACCCTGAATCGTCAACTGGCCCGTCGCACTCACCTGGATATTGCCGTTACGGGTGTAGCCTTCGCTGCCGTCTGCAGTTTGCACCGCCAGCCAGCCGTCCTGCTGCAGGGCAACGTCCAGCGGGCGTGAGGTGTAGTCCATCTGCCCTGGCGTCATATCTGCACCAGGGGTCGATGCCGTCACCAGCGTACGGGTCGGCAGGGAAAGCCCTTCTACCGGCACCGCGCGCAGCGCATTAAGCTGTGCGCGAAAGCCCGGCGTCGAGGCGTTTGCCAGGTTGCTGGCGGTAACGGCCTGCTGATTGAGCGTCTGACTTGCCGCGCCCATCGCGGTATATATTGCGTGATCCATTGCGCTTTCCTGTTAGCCGCTTAACGCAGGTTAACCAGCGTGTTGAGGATCTGGTCCTGGGTTTTGATGGTCTGCGCGTTCGACTGATAGTTACGCTGCGCGACAATCATGTTCACCAGTTCTTTACTCATATCCACGTTGGAGGCTTCCAGCGCGCCGTTGGTCAGCTTGCCGAAGTTACCGGTGCCTGCGGTACCCAGCAGCGCCACGCCGGAGGACTGAGAGGCAGACCAGACGTTGTCGCCTTCCGATTTCAGACCTTCGTTGTTCGCGAAGTTTGCCAGCACGATCTGACCCAGAACCTGAGTCTGTTCGTTGGAGTAGTTCCCCACAACGGTGCCGTCATCGTTAATCTGATAGCTCACCAGATCGCCAGGTTTGAAACCATTCTGGCTGGTCGCGACGATATTGTTGGCACCCGTGTTCTGTTGCATCGAGTTAGCAAAACTCATTGCGAAGGTCGCAGGCGTCGCACCCGGTATGGTCGCGGTCGTTATGTTGATGTTTCCACCACCGGTCAGCGAACCGTTGTTATCGAAGGTCAGCGTGGTTGCCAGTGTTGCCGCACTACCTGCCACGCTACCGTCCTGGGAATACACTTTCCAGGAGTTAGCGGGTGCAGCATCTTTGACGTAAAACAGGTTCATGTTGTGCGCATTACCCTGGCTGTCAAAGACGGTCACAGTCCCTTTTTTGTTATAGGTATCTGGGTTAGTCGCATCAAATGCTACTGTTGGCGCGGCATCGGTAGAGTTAAGGTTGATCTGCTGGGATGCCGTAGTGGTTGACTTGGCTGCCATCAGCGTTGTTGGGATAGTGATCGCCTGTGGGTTGGCACCGGTTTGGACTTTTGATGGCGTGCCGGCTACCGGATAGCCCGTCAGCTGCATGCCCTGCATGTTAACCAGCGTACGGTTTTCATCCAGTTTGAACTGACCGTTACGGCTGTAGAACACAGAACCGTTAGAATCGACCATACGGAAGAAACCGTTCTGGCTGATGGCGACGTCCAGACCACGACCGGTGTTGGTGGTGGTACCATCGGTAAAGTCCTGAGTGATACCCGCAACTTTCACGCCCAGGCCGACTTTGGAACCGGCAAACATGTCTGCAAATGAAGCAGAACCGGATTTAAAACCATAGGTCGCGGAGTTGGCGATGTTGTTGCCAATGACGTCCAGGTTGGTGGCCGCAGCATTCAGGCCGCTGACCGCTTGAGAAAAGGCCATGACTTACTCCTGATAAGTGTTAAGGCTTAGATAATCTGCCGAACTTCGTCGAGTGTGGTGGAACCAGAGGTTCCCAAATCCAGTTTGTTGCCGTCGCTTCCTTTAATCACGCCCTGGACCAGCGCGAACTGCAGCGGCTGCGCCACCAGCTGGGTCGTGCCGTTGCTGGCGCTGATCGCTACTTTGTAGGAACCGTTTGGTGCTTTAGTGCCGTCGGTCAGGCTGCCATCCCAGGTAAAGGTGTGAACGCCCGCCTTCAGTTCGCCGATGTCGATGGTACGTACCACGGCGCCGGTCGAGTCGGTGATCGTCGCGGTCACTTTGTCCGCTGGCTGCTGCAACTCAACGCCAAACGGCGTGGTGGTGGTAGTGGTGTTGCCTTCGGTGGTGCTGGTGCCCGCCAGAATCGTGGTTCCCGGGATCATCACCCCGTGACCAATCAGGCTTGCCGCCTGCAGAGACTGGGCACTGTTAATCTGCCCAGAGACGGAGCCGAGAGTGGTGTTGAGTTTCTCAATGCCGCTAACGGTGCTGATCTGCGCAAGCTGCGTGGTCAGTTCGTTGTTCTGCATTGGGTTGGTGGGATCCTGGTTCTTAAGCTGCGCCACCAGCAGCGTCAGAAAGCTGCCCTGAAGATCGGAGGCATTGCTCCCGGTGAGGGAGTTAGAACCCGTCGTACTCTTCGTGTTATTAACACCCGAGTTCGTAGGATCATTCACATTTACGGCGATGGACATGCATGTCTCCTTTACTGGCCGAGAGTGAGTGTTTTGAGCATCATGCTCTTCACGGTATTAAGCACTTCGACGTTGGCCTGGTAGCTACGGGAAGCCGACATGGAGTTCACCATCTCACCCACCACATCCACGTTTGGCATTTTCACGTATCCGCTGGCATCCGCGAGCGGGTTACCCGGCTCATACACCAGCCTGTCCGGCGCCTGGCTCTCAACCACATCAGACACCTTCACGCCGCCCGTCGCCGCGCCCGGCGCAGCATCGACCTGAAAGACAACCTGTTTGGCACGATAAGGCTGACCATCTGGTCCGGTTACGCTGTCGGCATTCGCCAGGTTACTGGCAGCCACGTTCAGGCGTTTGGACTGCGCGGTTAACGCCGAACCGGCAATATCAAAAATATTCAACAAGGCCATCTATCAGTTCCCCCCCTGCAGGACGTTCATCATGCCTTTGATTTGTCCGCCGAGTACGGTCAGGCCCGTCTGGTATTTCAGGCTGTTGTCGGCAAACTGGGTACGCTCCCGGTCCATATCCACGGTGTTACCGTCGAGTGAGGGCTGATCGGGAATACGGTAAAGTAAATCGGTCGCTGGCGCGGTCATCGTCTGAGCAGGAATATGGCGAGAGGATGTCATGGCAAGTGCAACACCCGTTCCTTCGGCACGTCCACGCTCCATCACCTTTTTGAGTTCACTGGAAAAATCAATATCGCGCGCCTGAAACCCCGGGGTATCGGCGTTAGCGATGTTGGCGGCTAAAATCTCCTGCCGCTGGGCGCGTAAATTGAGCGCTTCCTGCTGAAAACGTAACGCGGCGTCGAGTTTATCGAGCATGTCTCCTCCGCTGATGGCAAAATTTCAGTTCACAGCTTAAATCTCACCCGGTCTCCCCTATCGACGGAATAAGCGCAAAATGCGTCGCTATTTATTCCGTTGATGCAAAACCACTGCAGGTAGAATTCATTCAACTCTGGAAACGGTGGAACTTGCGATGCAAACGTTAAAACGTGCCCTGATGGCAACTTTCTTGCTGTTTAGCCCTCTGGTGCAGGCTGAAGGCTTACAGGATCAGCTGACGGCTTTTTTTGCTGAAAAGCTGGCCGGCTTTAGCGATGACGTTACCGTGACCGTGCGCACGCCACCGAATCTGTACCCTGGCTGTGACCAACCGTCATTCAGCGTGACGGGGACCACCAGGCTGTGGGGGAACGTGAACGTGCTGGCACGCTGCGCCAACGAAAAACGCTATTTACAGGTTGCAGTTCAGGCGATGGGCAATTATGTTGTCGCCGCCGTGCCCATTGCGCGCGGCAGCGTGCTGCAGACGAACAGCGTGACGTTGAAGCGCGGCCGTCTGGATCAACTGCCTCCACGCACCATGCTGGAAATGAACCAGGCACAGGATGCCGTCAGCCTGCGTGACGTCGCTCCCGGCCAGCCGATACAGCTCTCCATGCTGCGTCAGTCATGGCGGGTAAAAGCAGGTCAACAGGTGATGGTCGTAGCCAATGGAGATGGCTTTAGCATCAACAGTGAAGGGAAAGCGTTAAACAATGCCGCGGTGGCGCAAAACGCCCGCGTCAGAATGTCCTCAGGCCAGGTGGTGAGCGGAACCGTCGACTCTGATGGGAATATTCTGATTAACCTATAATCTTTTTAAAGATTTCGCGGCGCGTGCCGATAAATATTCCACTAATGATGATGTCAGGCGCAAACGCCGCGAACCCTCGATGAGGACAACACTATGAGCATTGATCGTACATCAGCCCTGAAGCCGGTAAGCGCTGTACAACCTCGCGAAACGAATGACGCGACGACGCAGAAAACGCGTCTGGAAAAACCGTCAACGTCCAACAGCACCAGCGTGACCCTGAGCGACGCGCAGGCAAAACTGATGCAGCCAGGCAGCAACGATATCAATATGGAACGTGTTGAAGCGCTGAAAACGGCTATTCGTAACGGCGAGCTGAAAATGGATACCAGCAAGATCGCTGATGCCCTGATTCAGGAAGCACAGAGTTTCTTACAGAGTAACTAACCGTATGAGTCGACTGTCAGAAATACTGGATCAAATGACGGTTGTCCTGAACGACCTGAAAACGGTAATGGACGCTGAGCAACAGCATCTCTCTTCCGGTCACATCAACGGCAGCGCGCTGCAGCGTATTACTGAAGACAAAAGTTCGCTTCTGGCAACGCTGGATTATCTGGAGCAACAGCGCCGCGCTGAGCAAGATCCTAAGCGCAGCGCCAATGACGATATTATTGAGCGCTGGCAGACCATTACCGAAAAAACCCAGCACCTGCGCGACCTTAACCAGCACAACGGCTGGCTACTGGAAGGTCAGATTGAGCGTAATCAGCAGGCGCTTGAGGTGTTGAAACCGCATAAAGAAACCGGATTGTACGGTGCGGATGGTCAGACAGCGACTGCGCGTATTGCGGGAGTTAAAAAGATTTCGATTTGAAGCCTGGGCGACAAATCATGCAGTGGGGAGCACCATAAGGTGAACTCCCCTTTTGGCGTTTATGCCGTACGGCGGGCAAATTCTTTCACTTTGAAGCCCAGCACCGCGAGCGTGGCAAAGTAAGCCACCACCCCAACGCCCACCACGGCCATCAGCCGCATCAGACGGTAGGGCATGGTGCCCTGAGACCACTCCGGCATCACATACATCATGCCGAGTAGCGCGGCAGACATCACCAGTACCGCAACAATCAGACGTACCAGGAAACTCCCCCAGCCCGGCTGCGGCGTAAAAATATCCTGCTTGCGCAGCTGCCAGTACAACAGCCCGGCATTCAGACAGGCCGCCAGACCAATCGATAGTGACAGGCCTGCATGCTTCAGCGGACCAATAAAGGCGAGGTTCATCAACTGCGTCACAATCAGCGTCACAATGGCAATTTTCACCGGTGTTTTGATGTCCTGACGCGAGTAGAACCCTGGCGCCAGCACCTTGACGACGATCAGCCCCATCAATCCGACCGAGTAGGCAATCAGCGCGCGCTGGGTCATGGCGGCATCAAAGGCGGTGAATTTCCCGTACTGGAAAAGCGACACCGTCAGCGGTTTGGCCAGAATACCCAGCGCCACCGCGCTTGGCAGGGCCAGCAGAAAGCAGAGACGTAACCCCCAGTCCATCAGGCGGCAATACTCATCATGATTGCCGCTGGCAAAACTTTTCGACAGCGACGGCAGCAGGATGGTCCCCAGCGCCACACCCAGCACCCCGGACGGGAACTCCATCAGACGGTCAGCGTAGTACATCCAGGAAACCGAGCCGGACACGAGGAAAGAGGCAAAGATGGTATTGATAATAAGCGAGATCTGGCTGACGGAGACGCCAAGAATAGCAGGCCCCATCTGCTTGATCACGCGCATCGCCCCGGCATCTTTGAGATTGATGCGCGGCAGCACCAGCATGCCGATTTTTTTCAGATGCGGCAGCTGGTACGCCAGTTGCAGCACGCCGCCGACGGTGACCGCCCAGGCCAGGGCCAGCACCGGTGGGTTGAAGTGCGGCGCGGCGAACAGGGCAAAACCGATCATGCTGACGTTGAGAAACGTCGGCGCAAACGCCGGAACAGAGAAGCGATTCCAGGTATTCAGGATCGCCCCCACCAGCGAGGCCAGCGAGATAAGCAGAATATAGGGGAAGGTAATGCGCAGCAGCTGCGAGGTCAGCGCAAACTTGTCAGCCGTATTGGCAAAACCGGGCGCGGTCACCATAATCACCCAGGGCGCGGCCAGCATCCCGAGTACGGTCACTACAGCCAAAGCCAGCGTCAGCAACCCGGAGACATACGAAACAAAGACGCGCGTCGCGTCTTCGCCCTGCTTGCTTTTATATTCCGCCAGGATGGGCACGAATGCCTGGGAAAACGCCCCTTCAGCAAAAATACGACGCAGCAGGTTCGGCAATTTGAACGCGACGAAAAAGGCGTCCGTGGCCATCCCGGCACCAAATACCCTTGCCACAATGGCGTCGCGCGCAAAACCCAGCACGCGGGAAAACATGGTCATCGAGCTGACGGCCGCCAGCGATTTTAATAAGTTCATTAACGTGAATTTCCAGAACCATACGGATTTGTAGGCCGGGTAAGCGTAAGCGCCACCCGGCAAAGCCAACAAGCGGCGCTTAGTCTAACCGGATTTCAACGAATTACTATCCGCAGATGTTACAGCGAGTTATTCGCTCATGGCATCGCGCCAGAGCCTTTCTACAATGCGCTGCGCCATAATGGCCTGCTCGCCGGACGTTTCAGGAACCGTCTGATTTTGCACGCAGGTGATAAAGTGGCGGGCACATCCTGCGAAACCGCGCTGCTCCAGGGTGCTCTGCCAGCCTGGCGCCGGGAGCGTCACCACGCCGTTGCCCTTCTCTTCCCGCCACTCACGCATGTCCGTAATGTCATACAACGCACCGTCGGTCACCGCCTGCACGGATTCACGCTGACTCCCCGCCCGACGGTGCATGCTGGTGGTAATCTGAAGATGCTCAACGGCAAAGTGGTGTTCCGCGTAGACCATCTGCCCCTGATCGTTCGTCAACAGGGTACCGCTTTTCAGGTGCGCATTGCCGTTGCTCAGCCACAGCGCCGTATCCACAACGTGCAGATAATCATCCAGAAGGGTGAAACGCAGATCGTTTGGCCCAATGCTGTCGGTACGGTGCTTGTCCATCCGCAGCGAGGCGAGCGTGCCCGACTGCGCCTTCAGCTGCTGATACAGCGGCGCGAAGCGGCGGTTGAAGCCCACCATCAGCGTCAGTTTTTTGCGCGCGGCCAGCTCAATCAACCGTTCGGCATCCTGAACATTTTCAGCCAGCGGTTTATCCACGCAGACGTGAACCCCCAAATTGAGCAGCTCGCTCACCACCTGATAGTGGGTTGCCGTTGAGGTATGCACAAAAACCGCATCACACTCGCGGGCGAGATCCTGCAGGGAGGCGGCATACGGAATGCGCCAGGTTTCGCAGATACGTTCTGCCTTTTCGCGGGTGGGTGACCATGCCCCTTGCAGGGTCCAGTCCGTCGCCGCACCTAAAACAGGCAGCCAGGCTTTTTGCGCGATGCCACCCAGCCCCACCACGCCTACGCGTAATTTTTTCACCGTCAGTCTCCCAAATGTACCAGCAATGCATCCAGACGCTGTTTCAGCCCGGCGACCTCGTCTTCCAGCGCCTCTACGCGCGCGGCAAGACTGTCATTGCTTGCTGAGGATCCCGCGTCGCTCTCCACGGTAGCGACATCGACGTCGCCGCTGAACAGATGCATATAGCGGCTTTCACGTTTGCCCGGCTCGCGCGCCAGACGCACCACATAGGGGCCGTCCTCGCGAGAAGCCAGCCCTTCCAGGGTCTGCTCGACTTCCTGCATATCGCTGAACTCATGCATTCGGGAAGCGCGCGTACGCAGCTCCCCCGGCGTCTGCGCCCCGCGCAGCAACAGCGTGGTGATGACCGCCACTTCCGCACTGCTCAGCTTCAGGTCGCCAAATTCGGAGTTACAAAAGCGCTGTTCGTATTTGGTCACGCGGTTGCCGAAGCCGCTGACGGTGCGCAGATAGTGGCGTTTTACCAGCGCATCCAGCACGTCCTGAACGTCATGCTCGCTGAGGTTCATCACCGGCTCGCGGTTGGTCTTCTGGTTGCAGGCCATGGTCACGGCGTTGACAGAGAGCGGATACTGCTCCGGCGTGGTGACCTGTTTTTCGAGTAAGCACCCAATCACGCGCGCTTCTGTACCGTTTAGCTGATACTTCATCTTTTCTCCTTAACGACCTGCGGTCCAGTCCCGGGTGGTTAACGCCGTCAGAACGTGGTCGCGCCACTCTCCGTCTATCAGCAGATAATCTTTGGCGTACCCCTCTTTCTCGAACCCTAAACGCGCCAGCAAATTGCCGCTGCGCTGATTATGCGGCATATAGTTCGCCATAATGCGATGGATATGCTGCGTGCGTTGCATATAGCGGATCGCCACCGTTAACGCCTCGTACATCAGCCCCTGCCCTTGCCATTTCTGGCCAATGGAGTAGCCAAGGTAGCAGGCGTGAAACGATCCCCGCACCACGTTTGAAAAATTGGCGATCCCGATAATCTCTTTCTCTTCAGGATCCAGCAGCGCGAAATAAAACGCGCTGCCCTGCTTGTGAAATTCCGTAATCATGCTGAGGCGCGCCTGCCAGCCGGAAGGGTAACAATGGCTCTCATCCCGAACGGGTTCCCAGGGTTTTAAAAACTGGCGATTCTCGGCGTAATAATCCGCCAGACGCCAGGCATCACGCTCATGCACCAGACGAACGACCAGCCTGTCCGTTGTCAGACGCACTTTTGGCACATTACTGCGATAGCCAAACATCGATACCACTCCTTCCCGTCACTTCTGCTTACCCATTAGCTTTACTATACCTGCGCCTGCGCCGTCTGTGAAAACAGTGACATACCATTTTGCCCTCTTTTCATTATTTTCGATGAGAACTCTCTATCAAAGCACCCTTTTGATAAAAAAATATTGTCACGCCCGGGGGTGGGAAAAAATGCGGCGACACCGCAGAATGTTAGCGTGCTCACCTTCTTATTTTCCCTGGAGGGAAAATGTCCCGCGTATCACAGGCCAGGAGCCTGGGTAAATATTTCCTGCTCGTCGATAACATGCTGGTCGTGCTCGGCTTTTTTGTCGTTTTTCCGCTGATATCGATCCGCTTTGTCGATCAAATGGGCTGGGCGGCATTAATGGTTGGCATTGCCCTGGGGTTACGCCAGTTTGTCCAGCAGGGTCTGGGCGTCTTTGGCGGGGCCATCGCTGACCGCTTCGGCGCTAAACCGATGATCGTTACCGGGATGCTGCTGCGCGCGGCAGGCTTTGCCACGATGGCGGTCGCCCAGGAGCCCTGGCTGCTCTGGTTCTCCTGTTTCCTCTCCGGTATCGGGGGCACGCTGTTCGATCCGCCACGCACCGCGCTGGTGGTGAAGCTTATTCGCCCTCAGCACCGCGGCCGTTTCTTCTCGATTCTCATGATGCAGGACAGTGCCGGGGCGGTTGTCGGCGCCCTGCTGGGAAGCTGGCTGCTGCAGTATGACTTCCGTCTGGTCTGCGCGGCGGGGGCGATGCTCTTTATTCTGTGCGCGCTGTTTAATGGCCTGTACCTGCCGGCCTGGAAACTGTCGACGGTCAAAGCGCCGGTCCGGGAAGGGCTTGGCCGCGTCCTGCGCGACAAGCGTTTTGTCACCTATGTGTTGACCCTGACGGGATATTACATGCTGGCTGTGCAGGTCATGCTGATGCTGCCGATCATGGTTAACGACATTGCAGGCACGCCTGCTGCCGTTAAATGGATGTACGCCATCGAAGCCTGCCTGTCGTTAACGTTGCTTTATCCGATTGCCCGCTGGAGCGAGCGGCGTTTTCGTCTGGAACATCGCCTGATGGCCGGGCTGTTCCTGATGACGCTTAGCATGATGCCGATCGGTCTGGTGAACTCTCTCCAGCAGCTGTTTACGCTGATTTGCACGTTCTATATCGGCTCCATCATCGCTGAACCTGCCCGTGAAACGCTGAGCGCCTCGCTTGCGGATGCGCGTGCGCGCGGCAGCTATATGGGGTTCAGCCGGCTGGGGCTGGCGCTTGGCGGCGCATTAGGTTACGCCGGTGGCGGCTGGTTGTTTGATGCCGGCAAAGCGTTAAACCAGCCCGAGCTCCCCTGGATGATGCTCGGCGTGGTGGGCTTTATGACGCTCCTAGCCCTGTGGTGGCAGTTCAGCCAGAAACGCAGCGCGAGCGGCATGCTCGAGCCTGGCGCGTAGCCTTTCCCTCGGGCGGGAGTCCCTCCCGCCCCACTTCTCAGTTTTTTCTGCTGGTTTCTGCCAATTCACACTGACATACTGGCGTAACAGGACAGAAGCGCCGATTTTTCGTTGAGGAACACTATGAAGAAAATTGTCTTTGCCGCTGCATTAGTTGTCAGCGGTCTGCTGGTTGGCTGTAACCAGCTAACGCAATATACCGTCAGTGAACAGGAAATTAATCAGGCGCTGGAAAAACATAACAATTTTTCTAAAGACATTGGCGTGCCGGGGCTGGCGGACGCGCATATCGTGCTCACGAATCTGACCAGCCAGATCGGACGTGAAGAGCCAAACAAAGTCACCCTGGCCGGTGATGCGGCTCTCGATATGTCATCCCTCTTTGGCAATCAGAAAGCCAACATCAAGCTCAAGCTGAAGGCACTCCCCGTTTTCAACAAAGAGAAAGGGGCAATTTTCCTGCAGGAGATGGAAGTCGTCGATGCACAGGTTTCGCCCGACAAGATGGCACCGGTTCTGCAAACCCTGATGCCCTATCTGAACCAGTCGCTGCAAAATTACTTTAACCAGCAGCCCGCGTACGTCTTAAGTGAAGATAAAAGCAAGGGTGAAGCTCTGGCAAAAAAATACGCAAAAGGGATAGAGGTGAAACCGGGAGAAATTATCATTCCTTTCACCGATTAACCTGAAGGGCGCTGTGGCGCCCTTTTTTTTTACGGAAAAGTGTGCAAACGAAAACGTTTCCGCTTATGATTTGTGTCCGGCAAAAACAGCCATCCTTATGACTGATTCCTGACAAGCCGGAGCTTCCATGACTGCACAACCCCAGGTTCTTAAAATCCGCCGCCCAGACGACTGGCATATCCATCTGCGTGATGGCGATATGCTGAAAACCGTCGTGCCTTATACCAGCGAAATTTATGGCCGCGCGATTGTCATGCCTAACCTGGTTCCACCAGTCACCACCGTCGATGCCGCGATGGCCTATCGCCAGCGCATCCTGGATGCCGTCCCTGCGGGACACGATTTTACCCCGTTGATGACCTGCTATCTGACCGACTCGCTGGATCCGAACGAAGTGGAGCGTGGGTTTAACGAAGGCGTATTTACGGCGGCGAAACTCTACCCGGCGAATGCCACCACCAACTCCAGTCACGGCGTGACCAGTATTGATGCCATCATGCCGGTTCTGGAACGCATGCAGAAACTGGGCATGCCGCTGCTGGTCCATGGTGAAGTCACGCATGCCGAGATTGACATCTTCGACCGTGAAGCCCGTTTTATCGAGACCGTGATGGAGCCTCTGCGCCAGCGCCTGCCCGCGCTTAAAGTGGTCTTTGAGCATATCACCACTAAAGACGCGGCAGAGTATGTGCGTGACGGCAACGATCTTATCGCCGCCACCATTACGCCGCAGCACCTTATGTTTAACCGTAACCACATGCTGGTGGGCGGGGTGCGCCCTCACCTGTACTGTCTGCCGATTCTCAAGCGCAATATTCACCAGCAGGCGCTGCGTGAGCTGGTTGCCAGCGGCTTCTCCCGCGCATTCCTCGGCACCGATTCCGCACCTCACGCCCGCCACCGTAAAGAGGCGAGCTGCGGATGCGCAGGCTGCTTCAACGCCCCAACGGCACTGGCCAGCTACGCGACCGTATTTGAAGAGATGAATGCGCTGGAACATTTCGAAGCGTTCTGCTCCCTTAACGGTCCGCGCTTTTACGGCCTGCCGGTCAACGACACCTTCATCGAACTGGAGCGTAAAGCCAGCCACGTTGAGGAGTCCATTGCGCTGACGGATGACACGCTGATCCCATTCCTGGCGGGCGAAACCGTAAACTGGACGGTAAAACGTTAAAAAATCAATGCCCCTTGTTGTCAAACCAATAATATACCTGTATAAATAAACAGTATATTACACAGGGGGCATTTATGCGTATTGAAGTCACCATAGCCAAAACGACTGTTCTGCCTGCCGGCGCGCTTGATGCACTGGCAGGCGAATTATCCCGCCGTATTAACAACACCTTTCCCGACAACGCGGGTGCCGTAACGGTGCGTTACGCGGCGGCAAACAACCTCTCCGTCATTGGTGCTGCGAAAGAAGATAAAGATCGCATCAGCGAAATCCTGCAGGAAACATGGGAAAGCGCGGACGACTGGTTTATCACAGATTAACACTGCTCCCTCATTGTGTTTTTTTGCCGGGTCGCCCCGGCTTTTTTTCGTCTGAAAATTCTGGAAGTTCAAATTAATTCGGCATCTTCTTTAAGAATCGTGAACAAGATGGTGTTTTATTGTTCGAACAATCCTAAAAAGCAGAAAAATGTGTTGCCAGCTGTTTATTTTTCCCGTTGGAACCCTTATTACTTGGTATACTGAAGATGCTTTCAGAAAAACATGCATTGAACCTCAGAGCCGTTGTCTTCTAACACGCATTAAGGGGGTTATAATGGAAAAGAATAGTGAAGTGATCCAGACCCATCCGCTTGTTGGCTGGGATATCAGCACCGTAGATAGCTACGATGCGCTGATGCTGCGTTTGCACTACCAGACCCCGAATCAACTCAACCGTGAAGAAGCGGAAGTTGGACAGACGCTGTGGCTTACAACAGACGTCGCCCGTCAGTTTATTTCTATTTTAGAGGCAGGTATTGCAAAAATAGAATCTGGCGACTATCAGGAAAATGAGTATAAACGGCACTAAGCTTATGCCCACTTTTCTCTCTACAGGCACCCTCGCGGTGCCTTATTTATTTCTCCCTTGTCTAACCCCGCGTTGTTAATTACTCTGCTAACAAAACGTCAGTTTACGAGATGCATATGAGATACGACTTAATCATTATTGGTAGCGGCTCCGTGGGTTCCGCTGCCGGTTATTACGCGACACAGGCAGGCCTCAAGGTCCTGATGATCGATGCCCACCGTCCACCTCATTCGGAGGGTAGCCATCATGGCGATACCCGCCTCATGCGCCATGCGTATGGAGAAGGCGAGCGCTATGTACCGCTGGTGCTTCGCGCCCAGACGCTGTGGGATGAACTGGCGAAACAGACCGAAGAACGTATTTTCGAGCGTACCGGCGTCATCAACCTTGGCCCTGCCCATTCTGATTTTCTCGCCAGCGTCGAGCGCAGCGCAAAAGCCTTTAATCTGGATGTTGAGAAGCTGGACGCGACGGGCATTACCGCGCGCTGGCCTGAAATTACCGTCCCCGACGGTTACATTGGCCTCTTTGAAGCCCACTCCGGCGTGCTGCATTGTGAAACGGCGATCAAAACCTGGATCGATCTTGCCGCGAAAGCCGGCTGTGCACAGCTGTTTAACTGTCCGGTGGAGGCCATTACCCATGACGAGAATGGCGTCACGGTAACGACGATTGACGGCGACTATTCAGCGTCCCGCCTGCTCGTCAGCGCAGGAACCTGGGTCACTCGCCTGCTGCCGGAACTGCCGATCCAGCCGGTACGCAAGGTCTTCTCCTGGTTCCAGTCGGATGGTCGCTACAGCGTGCAGAATAAATTCCCGGCCTTCACCGGCGAATTGCCGAATGGCGATCAGTTCTACGGTTTCCCTTCCGAGAAAGACGCGCTGAAAATCGGTAAACACAACGGTGGCCAGGCTATCTCCTCCCCTGAAGAGCGTAAACCTTTCGGCGCCTTTCCACAGGATGGTTCAGAAGCCTTCTCGTTCCTGCGCACTATTCTTCCGGGCGTCGGTGGCTTGCTGTATGGCGCGGCCTGTACCTACGACAACACGCCGGATGAAGACTTCATCATTGATACGCTGCCCGGGCATGACAACACCCTGCTTATCACCGGGCTGAGCGGCCACGGCTTTAAGTTCGCTTCCGTGCTGGGTGAAATCGCCGCGCAGTTTGCCCAGGGTATCGCGCCGCAGTTTGATCTGACGCCCTTCTCACTCTCGCGTTTTAACGGATAATCCGCCACGGGCTCCGGACGTCCCGGGGCCCGTTTCATTCACACTGCATTACGGAGCGTTATGCGCAGGATCGTTAGCTTTCTTATGAATAATATTCGCGAGCACTTTATGCTCTATATCTTATTGTGGGCGCTGCTGGCCATTATTGATTTTGTTTACATTGTATTTTATTGAAAACCCAGACTGACAATAATTGACATTTATTTAGTTTTATTGAAACTCTCAATTTCATCTTGCACGAAGTCATTGAATTACCTTCGTCCTTTCTTATCAAAATTGCTGAAATAAATAAAATAAAAATCAATAGACAATTATTTCAGTTGCAATATCACCTCTTCCCGTTCATTTTTACCCTTCGGTTAATTTGAAAATGGACATTCTGATGCAATTGCGTAACTCCTCCCGGCGCTACGGAATAATATCCATAGGTTTGCACTGGATATTTGCTATTGCCGTCTACGGTATGTTTGGACTTGGACTCTGGATGGTCACGCTCAGCTATTACGATGGCTGGTATCACCAGGCACCGGAATTACATAAAAGCATTGGCGTCGTCCTGATGCTGGGGCTGGTTTTTCGCGTGATCTGGCGGCATGTTTCCCCGCCGCCCGCCGCGCCGAAGACCCACAGCAAAATGACCCGCCTGGGTGCAGTTGCCGCACATATCGCGCTCTATGCGCTGCTCTTCGCCATTCTGATTAGCGGCTACCTTATCTCGACGGCAGACGGTAAGCCGATCAGCGTCTTTGGCCTTTTTGACGTCCCGGCAACGCTCAGCGATGCGGGTGCTCAGGCTGACACCGCAGGGGTCGTTCACCTCTGGCTTGCGTGGAGCGTCGTGATCCTGTCTGTACTGCACGGGCTTGCCGCCCTCAAACACCATTTTATTGATAAAGACGATACGCTAAAGCGCATGCTTGGCCGCTCGTCAGTTGACTCTGGAGCATAAAATGAAAAAACACCTGCTGGGTATCGCACTGGGTTCTCTGTTATTCACCACCGGTTCTGCCGTGGCGGCAGATTATAAAATTGATAAAGAGGGCCAACACGCTTTCGTCAATTTCCGTATTCAGCATCTGGGATACAGCTGGCTGTACGGTACCTTTAAGGATTTTGACGGCACATTCACCTTTGACGAGAAAAATCCTGCCGCCGATAAGGTCAACGTGACCATCAATACTAACAGCGTGGATACCAATCATGCGGAACGTGATAAACATCTGCGCAGTGGGGAATTCCTCAATGTCGCGAAATACCCACAGGCTACCTTCACCTCCACGGAAGTGAAAAAAGACGGTGATAAGCTGAATATTACCGGTAACCTGACGCTTAATGGCGTAACAAAACCGGTCACGCTTGATGCGAAATTAATCGGTCAGGGTGACGATCCGTGGGGCGGTAAACGCGCAGGTTTTGAAGCGGCGGGTAAAATTCACCTGAAAGATTTTAATATCACAACGGATTTAGGCCCGGCATCTCAGGACGTTGAGCTGGTTATTTCCGTTGAAGGTGTACAGCAGAAATCATAATAGATTCGCCCGGCAGGTTTTCACCGTGCCGGGCGTTATTATCATTCCGGGTCAGGGATACCCAGTTTGGTATTCAGACGGCCGCGTGATTTATTGAAAATCTTGTTGCCGTTTTCACGTCCTGCGCGACGACGGCGCTGCTCTTCTTCCGGCAGGATGCTCTCTTCGCTGCACAGCTCGCTACAGCAGCCGTTAAACTTCTCGGCACAGGCCGGGCACTGAATAAACAGCAGATGACACCCGTCATTTTTGCAGTTGGTATGGGTATCGCACGGTGCGCCGCACTGGTGGCACTGGGCAATAACGTCTTCCGAGATACGCTCACCCATACGCTCGTCAAAGACAAAGTTTTTCCCGATAAAGCGCACCGGTAAACCCTGCTCACGGGCGCGGCGGGCGTACTCGATAATGCCGCCTTCAATATGCCAGACCTTATTAAAGCCGTTGTGCTTCATCCACGCGCTGGCTTTCTCACAGCGGATACCGCCGGTGCAGTACATAACGATCTTTTTATCTTTATGTTCCTGCATCATCTCAACCGCTTTGGGCAGTTGCTCGCGGAAGGTATCGGCCGGGATTTCCATCGCGTTCTCGAAATGCCCCACTTCGTACTCATAGTGGTTACGCATATCAATGAACACGGCATCCGGATCGTCCAGCATCGCATTCACTTCCGCAGCCTTCAGATATTCACCGACATCCGCCGCGTTAAACTCAGGATCGTCGATACCGTCCGCCACGATGCGTTCACGCACCTTCATGCGCAGCACCCAGAAGGATTTCCCGTCATCATCCAGGGCAATGTTCAGGCGTAAGCCGTCGAGGGCCGGATCGAAGTGATAAAGCACGTCGCGGAAAGCGCTGACTTTGCTTTCCGGTACGCTAATTTGCGCGTTGATGCCTTCACGGGCAAGGTAGACGCGTCCGAAAACGTTCAGGGCCGTGAACGCCTGATAAAGCGCATCGCGGGTCGCCTGCGGATCGTTGATCGTGAAGTATTTGTAGAAAGAGATGGTTGTGCGCGGTTCGGTTTCAGCCAACATACGCGCTTTTAACATCTCATTCGACACGCGGTTGTGTAACACTGGCATGGTGTACAGTCCTGGAATCGTTAGAGAGAATGAAAAATCGGTCGGCATCATATAGCAAATAAAACCAATTTACATCCATACAATTTACGCTACATTTCACACACCCTGATTAATCAGGCTTAACAATTGCTGTATTCGTGTACGCCTCGAAAGCAGATATTTTGGCTATGTCTCAAAAAATGAGACACTAGCAAAACAGGACGTTTGAACACAGGAAAGACATGACCCAGTTACCAAAATTTACTGCCGCCCTTTTGCATCCCCGCTATTGGTTGACCTGGCTTGGCATCGGCTTTTTATGGCTTCTGGTACAGTTTCCCTACCCTGTTATTTTTCGGTTGGGTAAATTTCTGGGCCGTTTCGCGCAACTGTTTATGAAGCGTCGTGCCAGAATCGCGTACCGCAATCTTGAGTTATGTTTTCCGCAGATGAGCGAGTCAGAGCGTCACGATATGGTCTCGAAGAATTTCGAATCCGTCGGGATGGGGCTCATGGAAACCGGTATGGCGTGGTTCTGGCCGGACAAACGCATGGCCCGCTGGAGCGAGGTGACGGGAACCGGCATGGAACCTGTGCATACGCTTCAGGCCAATCAGACGGGCGTTCTGCTGATCGGCGTCCATTTCCTGACGCTGGAAATCGGGGCGCGCATGTTCGGCATGCAGGCACCCGGCATTGGCGTTTATCGTCCTAACGATAACCCGGTCATCGATTTAATCCAGACCAACGGCCGCATGCGCTCCAACAAGAGCATGATCGACCGTAAGGATCTGAAGGGGATGATCCGCGCGCTGAAATCCGGTGAAGTGGTCTGGTATGCCCCTGACCACGACTATGGCCCACAGGCCAGCGTATTTGTCCCCTTCTTCGCCGTTGAAGAGGCCGCCACAACGACCGGTACCTGGATGCTGGCGCGGATGTCCAAAGCCGCCATCGTGCCTTTTGTTCCCCGCCGTAAGCCGGATGGTTCAGGCTACGAGCTGATGATGCTGGAGCCCGAACTCGCGCCGCCGCTTGACGATGCGGAAACCACCGCACGCTGGATGAACAGCGTTGTGGAGAAGTGCATCATGCTGGCGCCTGAACAGTATATGTGGCTGCACCGCCGTTTTAAAACGCGGCCACAAGGCACCCCGTCCCGCTATTAATCCTCATGCGGTCCTCAGGGCCGCATGCCGTTTTAGCTTTAAAAGCTCCTCCTCATTGCGGCAATCATAACCCAGGCGCATAATTAGCAGGCTTATTACTTTATGCTTCAGGTGCTCTGCACCTCATTATGCGGATAGTTATGTCACCCTCAGATGCCCCCATAAACTGGAAGCGTAACCTCACGGTTGCGTGGCTTGGCTGTTTTCTTACCGGCGCGGCGTTTAGCCTGGTCATGCCCTTCTTACCGCTCTACGTCGAACAGCTTGGCGTGACGGGCCACAGTGCGCTCAATATGTGGTCTGGCCTGGTATTCAGCATCACGTTTCTCTTTTCCGCGATGGCCTCGCCCTTCTGGGGCGGCCTTGCCGATCGCAAAGGCCGTAAAATCATGCTGCTGCGCTCGGCGCTGGGGATGGCCATTATCATGGCGCTAATGGGCGTGGCGCAGAACGTCTGGCAGTTTCTGATCCTGCGCGCGCTGCTGGGCTTGCTGGGAGGATTTATTCCCAACGCGAATGCCCTGATTGCCACGCAAATGCCTCGCCATAAAAGCGGCTGGGCGCTAGGGACACTCTCCACCGGCGGCGTGAGTGGTGCTCTGCTGGGACCACTTGCCGGTGGACTACTGGCGGATAACTACGGCCTGCGCCCGGTCTTTTTCATCACCGCCAGCGTACTTTTCCTGTGCTTTATCGTCACCCTGCTCTGTATTCGTGAAAACTTCACGCCTGTCGCCAAAAAAGAGATGCTCCACGCCAGAGAGGTACTGACCTCGCTTAAAAATCCCAGACTGGTGCTGAGCCTGTTCGTGACGACCATGATTATTCAGGTGGCCACCGGGTCGATTGCCCCTATTCTGACGCTGTACGTTCGCGATCTGGCGGGTAATGTCAGCAATATTGCGTTCATCAGCGGGCTGATTGCGTCCGTGCCAGGCGTCGCGGCGCTGCTTAGCGCCCCGAAGCTGGGAAAACTGGGGGACCGGGTGGGTCCGGAAAAAATCCTGATCTGCGCGCTGGTGATTTCCGTCCTGCTGCTTATCCCGATGTCGATGGTGCAAACGCCATGGCAACTGGGCATCCTGCGCTTTTTGCTGGGTGCCGCCGACGGCGCGTTGCTGCCCGCCGTACAGACCCTGCTGGTCTACAACTCCACGAACCAGATTGCGGGGCGTATTTTCAGCTATAACCAGTCATTCCGGGATATCGGTAACGTCACCGGACCGCTGCTCGGGGCCGGGATCTCCGCCAGCTTCGGTTTTCGCGCCGTCTTTATTGTGACGGCGGGCGTCGTGTTGTTCAATGCCATTTATTCATGGTTCAGTTTATCCCGCGCGTTACGGCCCGTGACGGAATAAGACGAACGCCTGACAGCTTATTTTCGCATTCATACTTGCAGGATCTTATATTCAGCTATTATTTCCCTGAAACCTTCTGGAAAACAGGGAGACACCAATGACCATGTACGCCACGCTGGAAGAAGCTATTGATGCCGCTCGTGAAGAGTTCCTCGCCGATAACCCCGGCGTTGAAGAAGAAGATGCTGACGTGCAACAACTTAATATCCAAAAATACGTTCTGCAGGATGGGGATATTATGTGGCAAGCCGAATTTTTTGCCGATGAAGGTGAAGAAGGGGAATGTTTGCCGATATTAAGTGGTGAAGGTGCGCAGGCCGTCTTTGATGGCGACTATGACGAAATCGAACTTCGGCAGGAATGGCTGGAAGAGAACACCCTGCACGAGTGGGATGAGGGCGAGTTTCAGCTCGAGCCACCTCTGGATACGGAAGAAGGGCAAACCGCAGCCGATGAGTGGGACGAGCGTTAATTTACGCTATTCGTAAGGGCCGTGGCTGGCATCGATCGGCAGCAACAGCGTGTCGAAGATCAGCGAGAACGGCAGATCGAGCACGGTCAGGTAGCGCCATGCGGAATCACGGAGATCCCATTTCACGCCCGGGTAATACTGATTTCCGTGGCCTTGCCCTGGAATGGTGCGGCTGATGATACTCCCGCAGCCGCTGAGCAGGCATGCCATCATGACGACGATGATTATTCTCATCTCTACCCTCTAAAAAAATACCGGCCTCACAGCCGGTATTTTATCTGGCGGGTGGCGCTTCGCTTACCCGCCCTGCTTAACAACTTACTTCGCCTTCAGTGCAAGCGGGTTCAGCTTCACGTCCTTATAGTAGTTCACCCACGAAGAGTATTTCTCCGGAGCGGACCACACGCGGTAGTGAAGACGCGCCATTGTCACCGGGTCGCTCAACAGCACCAAACGACGGTCGCGGTTGAGTTTTTCCGGGGTCTCGTTAAGCGCCTGCTCAACGTGACGATCGCGGGCAATCTCCAGCACATGGCTGGCACGGTGACGCGCCGTCGCCATTGCCGTTGCCAGGGCGTTGAATGCCGGGTTAAACACAGCGTGCATGAAGCCGTCATCCAGCGAGCGATTGCGGTTCTGTTCCAGGTAACGATCGGTATCCACCAGCACCTGCGGCGGGGAATACTCTTCCGGGATCAGGAACAGTTTCCAGCGTTTGGTTCGCAGCCCCACCGTTGAACGGCTGGAGATCACGGACACAAACGGCGACAGGATCAGCGAGAAGACAATCGGTGCCAGCCAGAACAGGAAGCGCAGATCCAGCCAGGCCATCCCGGCCGCCCACACCAGCCCCAGCAGCAGCTGAGAACCGTGACGCATAAAGGCTTCGCTCCACGGCGTGGAGTCGTCATCACGCTGCGGTGAGTTCCAGACCACTTCCCAGCCCAGGAACGCACTGACCACAAACACGGTGTGGAACAGCATACGTACCGGCGCCAGCAGCACGGAGAACAGCACTTCCAGCAGCAGTGAAAGGGTCACGCGGAAGAAACCGCCGTACTCTTTCGAGCCTTTGCACCAGATCAGGATGATACTGAGCAGCTTAGGCAGGAACAGCAGCACCATGGTGGAGGCAAACAGCGCAATCGCCAGCTCCGGACGCCACTGCGGCCACACCGGGAACAGCTGGCGCGGTTGCAGGAAGTATTGCGGCTCCGTCAGGGCATGGACGACCTGCAGCGCAGTGGAGAGCGCGAGGAACATAAACCACAGCGGTGCGGAGAGATAAGACATCACGCCCGTCAGGAACACCGCGCGGTGAACCGGGTGCATCCCTTTAACAAGGAACAGGCGGAAGTTCATCAGGTTACCATGACACCAGCGGCGGTCACGCTTGAGCTCGTCCAGCAGGTTCGGCGGCAGCTCTTCGTACGATCCCGGCAAGTCGTAGGCAATCCAGACGCCCCAGCCAGCACGACGCATCAGCGCCGCTTCCACGAAGTCATGCGACAGAATAGAACCGGCAAACGAACCCTCGCCCGGCAACGGTGCCAGCGCACAGTGTTCGATGAACGGCTTCACGCGGATAATGGCGTTGTGACCCCAGTAGTGCGACTCACCCAACTGCCAGAAGTGCAGACCGGCAGTAAACAGCGGCCCGTAAACACGGGTAGCGAACTGCTGGCAGCGCGCATAAAGGGTGTCCATTCCGGACGCTTTTGGCGAGGACTGAATGATACCCGCGTTAGGGTTGGCTTCCATCAGACGCACCAGACCGCTCAGGCAGTCTCCGCTCATGACGGAGTCAGCATCCAGCACCACCATGTAGCTGTACTGGTTACCCCAGCGACGGCAGAAGTCATCAATGTTGCCGCTTTTACGCTTCACACGACGGCGGCGGCGGCGGTAGAAGATCTGGCCTTCGCCCTGCACTTCTGCAATCAGCTCCATCCACGCTTTTTGTTCTGCAACGCAGATATCCGGGTTGTAACTGTCGCTCAGGATGTAAACGTCGAAATGCTCCGCGTTACCGGTCGCCTTTACGGACTCCCAGGTCGCACGCAGGCCCGCAAATACGCGGTCAACATCTTCGTTACAGATAGGCATAATCAGCGCGGTACGGTGCTCAGGATTGAGGGGTTCATCCCCGACCGTTGACGCTGAAATGCTGTATTTGTCTCGCCCCATCAGCAGCTGCAGGAAGCCCATCAGCGCGGTCCAGAAACCGGCCGAGACCCAGCAGAAGAGAACCGCAAACAGCAGGAGAATGCCGCTCTGCAGGATATACGGCAGCAACTGCATGAAGGAGACCCAGAGATCCTGGCCCATCATGTCCGTCGGGTTGATAAACGCCCAGCCCTGGTAAGGCAGGATGGTTTTCATATACCAGGTCGCGACGACGGTCTGTGCCAGCGTCAGAAGCAGCAGGATATAACGACGGATGGTCCCCACGGTACGCCATTTCTGCTCGGAAGCCTGCTCTTCTTTCGTCAGGCGCGACAGATAGCGCGGCGTCACATCACGCCCACGCAGGCGATCCCAGAAGCGACCCACCGGGTTGGTGCGCCATGGGTCGGGGAACATAGAGGAACGCGTGGCCTTCGGCATCGCCTGAAGCTGATCGCGTCCTTCATCGTCTTTAATCAACTGCCCTTCCGCCAGCGAGTCCGGCCAGGCCTGCTCCAGACGCGCCTTGACTGACCCGAGCGGCGTATCATCATCACGGGAAAACGTATGATGTTCACCATCCAGCGCGGTATGAACCGCGCGGATGTCGCTCTTAGGCAGTGCCGCTTTTTCGATATCCGTCAGCGGCATGGCATCAATATATTCAGATGTATTATTCATTGGCAGGTAGCTGATAGCTCCAGGTTTCACTCAGCGGCTGATCGTTACTGACCAGCGCAGCACGCATTTCAGTGGTCTGTTTCGGATCTTTCACTTTCACGCGCAGGGTCAGACGCCAGCCTTTGGTTACCGGGTTGTAACGCACGGTATTCTCAACGATTTCACCGTTATCACCGATGCTGGCCTGAGCGGCAACGTCGGTGTCCGGTGACAGTTTCTTCATATCCTGGCCTGTGAAGTCCACGACGAACGCCACGGTACCGTCAGGCTGACGGATAAGATTAGACTGCTTCACATCACCCGTTGAGCGGCGAGTCTGCATCACATACGCGTTATCCGGCGCATGCAGCTTATCTTCGTCGCGGCTGAAGGTAATGGTGTACTTGAAGTTCATCTCTTTACCGGCTTCCGGCAGTTGATCCGGTGTCCAGTAAGCGACGATGTTATCGTTGGTTTCGTCGTTGGTTGGAATTTCTACCAGCTCGACCTTACCTTTACCCCAGTCACCGTTTGGCGTGACCCAGGCGCTTGGACGCTGGTCATAGCGATCGTCCAAATCTTCAAAGCGGGAGAACTGACGACCACGCTGCAGCAGGCCGAAACCTTGTGGGTTTTCCATTGCGAAGCTGCTCACCGCCAGATGTTTCGGGTTATTCAGCGGACGCCAGATCCACTCACCGTTACCGGCATGAATAGACAGACCGTTGGAGTCATGCAGTTCCGGGCGGAAGTTGGTTGCCGGAGACGGCTGGTTCGGCCCAAACAGGAACATACTGGTCAGTGGTGCAACGCCCAGTTTGCCTACTTTATCACGCAGGTAAACCTTGGACTGCACGTCAACCACCGTGTCACGACCCGGCATAATCACAAAGCGATAGGCACCGGTTGCACGCGGGGAATCCAGCAGCGCATAAATGGTCAGACGCTTGTCCGTTGGTTTTGGACGTTCAATCCAGAACTCACGGAAACGTGGAAACTCTTCACCTGATGGCAGCGCGGTATCAATAGCCAGACCACGCGCAGAAAGCCCGTACACCTGCCCCGCGCCAATGACGCGGAAATAGCTGGCACCCAGCATGCTGACGATTTCGTCGTTTTTATCTTTGCTGTTGATCGGGTAAAGCACCTTAAAGCCTGCGAAGCCCAGGTCTTTCACCGTATCTTTGTCGTGTTGCACATTGCCAAAATTGAAGTAATCCGGGCTGTACTTAATCTTACGAACCGCTGTCGCCGTCACTTCATTGATGGCAACAGGCGTGTCGAAGTACATACCCTGATGATAAAACTCAAGCTTGAACGGGGTTTTAATATTGCTCCAGTACGCTTTGTCGTGATTGAACTGGATCTGCTGATAGTCCGCATACTTCATGTCGCGGAAAACGGAGGGCAAGTTACTTTTCGGCGCTTCGTAGCTCTTGCCTGCCATCGATTTTGCCTGTTTTGCGACATCGTCGATGTTAAAGGCCAGTGCCGATGAGGTATACAGTGACAACACCACTGCAGCACCCAACCAACGCATTTTCATCATCTGTGGTTTATGTTTCATAATAAGTAAGCACTTCCCCCTTTGTGTGCTTATATCGATCCGATCCATTTTAATGGAAACTCAGGCAATCCGACAACATTATCACTGCTTTGTTCAGCTGCTGGCTCATGGATTAAGCAAATGAAAGAACCCGCTATTCACTTTGCGTGCTTATCCTGGAGACAGGGTGTCGGTCTTGGTGTAGGGTTGGCTTCGAATGTAACCATTATGAGTCTTAGGGATAAGGCGAAAAGTCTGAGAATGCACAACGTTATATGAGCACAACACCAATACAACGGGAATATTTCCTCGACTCGATCCGGGCATGGCTGATGCTATTGGGGATCCCCTTTCACATTTCACTGATTTACTCCAGCCACACCTGGCACGTGAATAGCCAGATGCCCTCCTGGTGGCTGACGCTGTTTAATGACTTTATTCACGCCTTCCGTATGCAGGTGTTCTTCGTCATATCTGGCTATTTTTCTTACATGCTGTTTCTGCGATACCCGCTCAAGCGCTGGTGGAAAGTGCGCGTAGAGCGCGTGGGGATCCCCATGCTGACCGCAATTCCGCTGCTGACGCTGCCTCAATTCATTATGTTGCAATACGTCAAGGGCAAGGCGGAGAACTGGCCGAATCTTACGCTGTATGAAAAGTACAATACGCTGGTCTGGGAGCTGGTGTCTCACCTGTGGTTCCTGCTGGTCCTGGTGGTGCTCACAACGGTGAGTCTGTTGATTTTCAGCCGCCTGCGCCACCATCTGAGTACGAAAGTCGACACCTTTTTCGCCAACGTTACGATGGGCAAACTGTCAGTGCTTTTCTTGCTGTTGGGGATTGCCTATGCCGCCGTGCGACGGACCCTGTTTATCGTCTACCCGCCGATTTTGAGCGACGGGTTATTTAATTTTGTGGTGATGCAGTCCCTGTTCTACATTCCGTTCTTTTTAATCGGCGCGCTGGCCTTTATTCATCCGAAGCTTAAATCGCTGTTTGTCACCCCGTCACCGTGGTGCGCGCTCGGAGCCACCCTCGCGTTCGCGGCCTATCTTCTGAATCAGCGCTACGGCAGCGGCGACGCCTGGATGTATGAAACGGAAAGCGTGATCACCATGCTGTTGGGCCTGTGGATGGTGAACGTGGTATTCGCGTTGGGCCACCGTTTGCTGAACTTTAAGTCCAGCCGCGTGACCTACTTCGTTAATGCTTCACTGTTTATCTATCTGGTGCATCACCCGTTGACGCTTTTCTTCGGGGCTTACATCACACCGCACATCGCCTCCAACACGCTGGGCTTCTTTACCGGGCTGGTGTTTGTTGTGGGGGTGGCGATCGTACTCTACGAAATCCATCTGCGGATCCCGCTCCTGCGTTTCCTCTTTTCAGGAAAACCACAGGCAAAAGCCTCATAAACTACGCGGCGCACCAGATGCGCCGCATTTGCTTCAGCTCTCCAGCTCTTGTCTGCGCTGAGTCAGAAGCCGCTGATAAAGATGCATGGTGTCGTCGTCGAAACAGACAAAAATCACCTTCTCTGGCAGCGGTTTTAAAGACAGATAACGGTAAACGGTTTCTACGGCGATCGTTGCGGCGGCGGCCTTAGGGTAACCATACACGCCGGTGCTGATGGCCGGGAACGCCATCGTTTTATAACCGTTGTCGGCGGCCAGTCGCAAACAGTTCCGGTAAGCCTCTTCCAGAATACTCGCTTCGTGCTGGTCCCCGCCATGCCAGACGGGCCCTACGGCGTGAATAACCGCTCTGGCAGGCAGATTGCCCGCAAGCGTAATCACTGCGTGACCGGGAGGACATTCGCCCTGCTGTTGCCGCACGGTTTTACAGGCTTCCAGCAACTGCGGTCCGGCAGCCCGGTGGATAGCCCCGTCCACACCGCCTCCCCCCATCAGGGATGGATTGGCCGCATTGACGATGACGTCGACGTGCATTGTCGTAATATCGCCATGCATAATTTCAATTTGCGGTTTCATAAAGCCCCTCTGCAACCCGCCTTTTCCTTAAGTGTATCGCAGAGGAGCCTGGGAGAAAAAACTATCAGAAAAAATCCTCTTCCACCGCAGGGCGGGAGAGGCGCATTAGCGATACTGGATTTCGACAACCGCGAGCGTTTTTTCAGGATTAAGGTATTTCATATTGAGCGTCGCCAGGCTTGAGTCGCTGACTTTCCCGTTAAGCGCCTCTTCATAGCTGACCATACGCGTTTGCATACGGTTATTATTTGGACATGACATTGCAAACTGTTGCTTCTGCGGAGTGACTTCGCAGGGGTCTGCGACAATGGCACCGCGAAAATGAATGACACCACCGTCAACAACTGTGGCCGAATAAGCCGGGATACTCAAAGCAGAAACGACCAAACCCAGACCTGCCACGAGTCGAGCAAAATAGTTGTTCATTATAGGTACTCCTCAATGAAAATCGTCCATGAGGGGTAAACGCGCTTCATTTATTATGGCAAACGAAGTTTCACGTTACGGAACATAACGACCTGGTCCCTGATATCAGCATAGCTCAACGGCACAGACCCGCCACATTCGCAACACATTGATTTTAGAAGTGTTTATAGCGAACGTTCTGCTGGCGACCACTGTTGTGATAAATGGAGCGATTTACCGTCTGAAACGGTGACAACGATTTTTACCGTGTCTCCCGCGCTAATATTTAAACTCAAGCGCATTAAATCAATCGTCTGATTAGCGGGTATAAAAAGTGTGTTTTGCTGTCGGGAAGAACTTTGTCCCCCCTGCCCTTCTCGCACAGAAACAATCTGGACCTGACAATCACACGATTGCGCCAGAGTGACCTGCGGAATAATGGTGGTCATATTTTCCTGCTGGGAGGTTTTGAAGGTTATCTGGCTGGAAAGGGCGGCAAGTAGAATTAAGGTATT
The DNA here is from genome assembly GCF_008080435.1 of Enterobacter asburiae. GTDB lineage: Bacteria > Pseudomonadota > Gammaproteobacteria > Enterobacterales > Enterobacteriaceae > Enterobacter > Enterobacter asburiae_C. The sequence continues at coordinate 455,419 of NZ_VRKN01000004.1, forward strand.
CATGATGAACTCCCGAAAAAAAACAGGGCTGATGCCCTGTTTTTTTGTAGCACAGATTTCAGTATCAGTACTGATGAGCTGATGCGTGGTTACCAAAACCGATCTGGGTAACGTTGACAGTCGAGTTGGAAGCAGTCTGGTCTACCAGTGCACCGTTAAAGCCGCCGGACTGGCTAACATTCATAACGGATTTTTTACTGTTCCACTGATCAAGTGTCGCACTGTTGCCAAAACCGTTCTGGGTCAGGTTGATTTTACTGTCATCAGAACCCTGGCCAACGTCAGCACCGTTACCGCCACCTGTCTGGCTAATATTCATGACGGAATTTCTGGCGTCTGTCTGCAGGGCAACCGCGGAGTTACCGCCACCGTTCTGATAAATATTCAGGGTTGAATTTGGACCACTGTCTCCACCATGACCATGCCCATGACCCCATCCGCCCTGATTAATAGAACCCGCCATAGCACTACCAGAAACTACGATTGCTGCAAGTGCTGCCACTTTGATAAATTTCATGGTAAACCCCCATCGGATTGATTAAAGTCGTCGCGAAAGCGCTAATGTTGAATAACGTTAATAGCCATTTGCGACTGTTTCTGCACTACAACTGCGTTTTTCTGCGTACCGTATTGCGTAATATTTGCTCTATTACCCGACCCTTGCTGGATAATTTTCGCGCTATTACCGTATCCATCTTGCGTAATGCCTGCATCATTCGCGTTACCGCTCTGATCGATCCAGGCTATATTGTAACTCCCTGATTGATCAACTCTCGCTCTGTTGCCTGCCCCATCCTGGGAAACAATGGATAAGAGTTTTGAACCGTCCTGGCGAACCTGAGCGTCATTGAAAACGCCCCGTTGACCAATAATGGCTGCCTGATTTAGTGATGAAAGACTTAATTCGTTAACCGCAAAGTTATATTCAGCATTTGCCAAGTCTGAATTAGCCGCGGCTACAAATCCAGGCGCACCCAGTAATGTAAACATCATAATTAACGATGCGTTTTTCATGTTGTCACCCTGGACCTGGCTATTTAATCACGCCATAACCGTATAACACTGTTACTTGTTAAAACGACTCGTATTGTGTTAACGCGTCGTTACGGTGAAGAGTATGTCCGCTGAAACATTTTAAATATCTCACCCGCGCGGCTTATTTTTATTTATCGGATCACCACAAAGTCGTAATTTACATCAAAAATCACTTTAATCAGGCCAGCTTATATTTTTTATTAAAAGTGTCTTGCGTTCGGGTTGTACAACGAGATGAAGGCTGTCCACGCGTCCTCCCGGGTTGTTTAAACGTAACGGCAGGAGAACAATTTTTCTCAGTGCGTGACACGGAACCTGTTTTCTTAAGCCAGGCACTCGCTCATTTGTGGACTTAGAAATAATCTGCAACTCATACTTAATTATCGTTTTAAAAAAATAACAAATAACCTTAAAAATCAAATCATTAAAAATATTTGTATGATTTTTAAAATCTGTGCACATCTATTTATGTGTACAACTTTCTCATCAATTCTCGCCATTCATCACAACTTAATTTCACAAATTAATATTGATTTTTACATCCTGTTACACGTTTAACACTTGCTTTAAACTTCGTAAAAGCTAGATTGAAATTAGATGTACGAAATTGGTTTTATATTTACCTCCCTGTGGAGGTTATGGTCTGATTCTACACACAGCAGTGCAACATCTGTCAGTACTTCTGGTGTCCTCTTTTAAACAGGAGGACAGCTGCCAGGTGCCAAAAAAAAGTGGGGTTTCATCATGTATAATGAAGTCCATAGTTTACATGGTCATACATTACTGTTGATCACAAAACCTTCTTTGCAAGCGACAGCGTTATTACAACATTTAAAGCAATCTTTATCACTGAACGGGAAATTGCATAATATTCAACGTTCTTTTGATGATATTGCATCTGGCAGCATCATTCTTTTCGATATGATGGAAGCTGATAAAAAGCTTATCCATTACTGGCAAGATATTTTAAGCAGGAAAAACAATAATATCCGCGTGCTATTGTTGAATACACCTGATGAATATCCTTTCAGAGATATTGAAAGCTGGCCGCATATCAATGGCGTGTTCTACGTCACTGAAGAAGAAGACCGGGTGGTAGAGGGTCTGCAAGGTATATTGCGCGGAGAGTGTTATTTTTCGCAAAAGCTTGCCAGCTATCTCATCACGCACTCCGGAAATTATCGCTATAACAGTTCAGAGTCAGCACTGCTCACGCACCGTGAGAAAGAGATCCTGAACAAGTTACGCATTGGTGCTTCAAATATTGAAATCGCCCGTTCGTTATTTATCAGCGAAAATACGGTAAAGACGCACCTTTATAATCTTTTCAAGAAGATAGCTGTGAAAAACCGAACTCAGGCTGTTTCGTGGGCAAACGATAACCTCAGGCGTTAATCACATGAAGCGCACATTGAGTTGGATCGCCGCAGCGAGTTTTCTGCTCGCTGCTGGGAATCTGAAGGCCGTCGAGGTCGAAGTTCCCGGATTGTTAACAGACCACACTGTCTCATCGGTCGGGCACAGTTTTTACCGCGCCTTCAGTGACAAATGGGACAGTAAATACACGGGTAATATAACAATCAACGAGCGGCCCAGTGCACGATGGGGAAGTTGGATAACAATAACGGCTAATCAGTACGTTATTTATCAAACGTTCTTATTCCCCACCAAAATAGACTTCGATAAAAACGTAGCCTTAGCACTGGCACAATCTGAAGACGCTATTAATCGCCTGCAAATAGATAAAGCCCTATTAAGCACCCGCGATTTAGCAAAAGATGAATTCTAGCGAACCGATATCTGGAGGTTGTCATGCGTATTGCATATGCAGTTGTTTCGATAATGCTGATAACACCCATAAGCTGGGCCGGAAACATGACGTTTCAGTTCCGTAACCCTAACTTTGGTGGTAACCCTAACAACGGCGCTTTCCTGCTGAATGAAGCTCAGGCGCAAAACTCCTACAAAGATCCAAGCTATAAGAATTTTAGCGTTGATACCCCGTCCGCGCTGGACAACTTCACTCAGGCCATCCAGTCGCAGATTTTGGGTGGTTTGCTCACCAACATTAATACCGGTAAACCCGGCCGAATGGTGACCAACGACTTTATCGTTGATATCGCCAATACTGACGGACAGCTTCAGTTGAACGTGACCGATCGTAAAACCGGAAAAATCTCCACCATCCAGGTTTCCGGTCTACAAAGTAATTCAACTGACTTTTAAACAATAGCTAAATAAGGACAACGATCATGCAGCGCTTCCTGATATTTGTTGCAGTGTGCTTATTGAGCGGTTGTTTAACTGCTCCACCTAAAGAAGCTGCAAAACCTACATTAATGCCTCGGGCCCAGAGTTATCGTGATTTAACGCATTTACCTTCCCCTACCGGGAAAATATTTGTCTCCGTATACAACATTCAGGATGAAACCGGGCAATTCAAGCCTTATCCGGCAAGTAACTTCTCCACCGCAGTGCCGCAAAGTGCCACCGCCATGCTGGTTACCGCGCTCAAGGATTCGCACTGGTTTATTCCGCTGGAACGACAGGGGTTACAAAACCTGTTGAATGAGCGGAAAATCATTCGTGCCGCACAGGAGAATGGCACCGTCGCGGACAATAACCGTACGCCTCTTCAGTCGCTGGCGGCAGCGAACGTGATGATTGAAGGATCGATTATTGGCTACGAAAGTAACGTTAAATCGGGTGGTGCAGGAGCACGTTACTTCGGTATCGGTGCGGATACCCAGTACCAGCTCGACCAAATCGCCGTTAACCTGCGTGTGGTCAACGTCAGTACAGGCGAAGTGCTCTCTTCGGTGAACACCAGCAAAACCATACTGTCTTATGAAGTCCAGGCTGGGGTCTTCCGCTTCATCGATTACCAGCGTTTGCTGGAGGGTGAAATTGGCTACACCTCTAACGAGCCGGTCATGATGTGTCTGATGTCAGCCATTGAAACCGGCGTGATCTACTTAATCAATGATGGTATCGACCGCGGGCTGTGGGATCTGCAAAACAAAGCAGACGTGCAGAACCCGATACTGGTGAAATACCGCGATATGTCAGTACCTCCGGAATCCTGACAGGAAGCGCATAAAAAAGGCGAGAGGGTTATCTCGCCTTTTTTTATTCGCTCACTGCCGTGATGTTTTGCGCTTTTTCCCGTCGCGACGCCAGCCATAGACCGCTGTTTTTCATGGCATAGCCAAACAGCAACCCCAGCGCCAGTGAGGGGACCACCAGCTTCCAGTCCCCCTGCCCTGCAAAGGTCGCGCACGCCCCCATAAAGGTTCCCGGTACAAATGAAAGCAGCAGATGCTTAGCCTGGATGCACATTAAAAAAGCGACGACACCCGTCATGACGTACCCCAGCATCTCCAGATGCGGCGCCAGCGCACTGCCTTTCATGATCACCAGCGCCCAGATAACACCGCTCATCAGCGTGCAGCCTGAGATAAAGAGCCCTTTGACGCCCCCCTGCGGACAGGCGAAATAAGCGGTGCAGCCGAGGAACCCGGCCCAGCTCAGCAATCCGAGAGACACGGCCACCCATCCCCAGAGTCCGGAGAGAATACCTGTCGTTATTGCGATACAAAGTAATATGTTCATGGCGCGCATCTTAGCAGAAGCGCACCATAGAAATGAGATCAGCAGCACATTACGTGCAAGTTGGAATGTTGAGTTGCAGAATTTATGTGACCTAAATCACTCTTCGTTCTCTTCTTCCAGCTCATCCCACATTGCCGCAATAGCGTCGCGGGTCAGCGGCGCCAGCGTCCGCCAGAATGGCGAGGTGGCATGCGCTTCAACTTTACCCAGGAATGTCCCGACCCACGGCAGCAGGTACGTTTCGAACAAGGTTTCGATGGCTTCGTTCTCATCATCACCGGCGTTGTCTTCGATCCAGGATGCCGCCAGCAGCAGCGTACCGATATGATCGGCAGGCGTATCGCTCAGCGGCATACCGCGCGTGGAGAGGAAAGCACGGACTTCCGCTTCCGTTGCCCCATCCTGCCAGGCTGAACGGTATGGCGAAACGCGGCACTCATCGCCGACAAACAGCGCATTGTAGTCCGTCGCAATCTGCTGCATGTCGCAGCTTTTTTGCAGACGTTCCAGTAAATCATCCTGTTCCAGCGGCCAGTTCTGCGCCAGTTTACCTTCACGAATTAACGTAAAAAGCGGAACCAACAGCGGGTCTTGCGGCTGGCGATAATAGAGCGTACCCAGCACGCGGCAAAGGATGGAAAACTCGTTCATTTTTATGATTCCATTACACAATTAAAGATCGGCAAATTCGGCAATCGGTTCCATTCCGCGCGACTCGAGGAAATCGAGCATGCGGCGAGGGGTCACGTTCAGGATTTGCGCTTCCGGGAAGTTAACATCATTCAGCACTTTCAGGCACTCGCTGAAATCACCCAGCGTAAACGCGGTATGAGAGTCTGAGCCCAGCGCCACCATGCCACCGGCATCACGCACGGCGGCCGCCACGTCGCGACAGTTGGCTTCACTGCCCTTACGCGAGTGAACAAAGGAGGAGTTATTAATCTCCAGCGCCACGCGGTGCTTCGCTGCCGCCTGCGCGACAGCCTGAATATCAATCGGATACTTCGGGTTACCGGGGTGGCTGATAATGTGCACATTGCCGCTGGCAATGGTGGCAATCATCGCCGCGGTGTTGGTTTCTTTATCCTGAGGAGGGAAAACCGGCTCATGGAAACCGGCGAGGATAAGGTCAAGAGACGTCAGCATCGGGCCGGTGCAGTCGATCTCACCGTCGATATTTTTGATGTTCGCCTCAATGCCGCGCAGTATCCCAATGCCGTCCACCAGACGTGGCCAAATCCGCATATTCACAAAATGCCAGTAGTGCGGCGCATCCGCCATGTCCGGGCCATGATCGGTGATCGCGAACAGCTTAATACCTTTAAGCTTCGCCTGGGCGATATAATCATGGAGGTTGCTATACGCGTGGGTGCTGGCGACGGTGTGCATATGCAGGTCAACGGGATACATCTCTCTCTCCTCTGCGGTTTTTCCAAAGGATAGCAGTTATCAGCGGCGAATATTAGCAAAAACCCGGCGAACGCCGGGTTTCTCTCAGTAGCCGCGCTGTCTGTCGACCTGGCCGGTGACTGCGTTACCCTTTTCCAATTCGCTGATGGTATGGGATATATACGCCACCGCTTCTGCCGGACGCGTTACGGCAGCCACGTGCGGGGTCATCGCCACGCGCGGATGCGCCCAAAGCGGGCTTTCCGCGGGCAATGGCTCACGGCTATAGACATCCAGCATGGCGCCTTTTAGCTTTCCACTGTCCAGCGCCTTGAGCAGATCGGGCTCGACCAGGTGCACCCCGCGTGCCAGGTTCATCAGGTAGCTCTGATCGACGAGCTGATTAAGCAGGGCTTCATTGATGATCCCTACCGTTTCCGCCGTGTTTGGCAGCAGGTTGATAAGCACGCGTGTGCCTTTCAGAAAGGCCGGAAGCTCATCCGTTCCGGCAAAGCTCTCTACACCCGGATAATCCTTGCGGCTACGGCTCCAGCAGCGCAGCGGAAAGCCCCACGGAGCGAGAGCTTCAGCCACTTTTGAGCCCAGCACGCCCGCACCAAGCATGCCGATCGTAAAGTCTTCGCGACGGTAATCCGGCAGCGGTTCCCAGTGGGATTGCTGTTTAAAGGCCTGATAATCGTCGAAGCGGCGGAACCAGTGCAGCACCTGGCTCACGGCATATTCCTGCATTTGCTGGCCCATTCCGGTATCTTCGAGACGGAACAACGGAATATTTTCAGGCAGCATTTCTGGATGCGCTTTCAGTTTACTGAGGATCGAATCAACGCCCGCCCCCAGCGCGAAAACCGCCTTCAGTTTGCGCCCCTGCAGCATCTCAACCGGCGGGTGCCAGACCAGCGCATAATCGGCATGTTCATTATCGCCACGCTTCCACTCGCGTACGCGTGCGTCGGGCAGCGCCGCCGAAAGTGCGTCAATCCAGTAAGCGGTATCAAATGTAGGGTGATAGAAGAGAATATCTATGGTCATTCCTGCCTTTTATTGCGCTGTTTTGTTTTCATTTTCAAGTGGATTGCCAGCATAACAAATTTATCAGGAAACCGCGTTGCTGATAAAAGAGGCGCTTTGTGCACATTTAGGAGTCAGGTTGCTTGAAGTTTGTCTAAACGCGCTAAATTACTGAAAAAGTGAGTTGACGGCAGTTCGGCTTTTCCTTACATTAGCGCCCGTCCCGACAACAACGGGATGACAATATGGTGAGGTGTCCGAGTGGCTGAAGGAGCACGCCTGGAAAGTGTGTATACGGCAACGTATCGGGGGTTCGAATCCCCCCCTCACCGCCATATTTGAGATGAGAGCTCGTACGAAAGTACGGGCTTTTTTCTTTTGCATTGTCGGGTGGCGCTGCGCTTACCCGACCTACAAAAAACTACTCTTCAACCATCCGCGCATACTCTTCGGTCAGAAAATCCACCAGCGTTCTGACAGACGGCAGCAAACCTCGTCTGGAGGGATAAACAGCGTGAATCACTTCCCGCCGGGGTTCCCACGCCTCAAGCACCCGTACCAGTTCCCCTGACGCCAGCTGGTCCTTGACCATCAAAATCGGCAGCTGCACCACGCCGATGCCTGCCATGGCAGCTTCACGAAGCGCCAGCATATCGGTGGTGATCAATCTAGGATGGTAATGGATCTCCGCTTTAGCACCTCCGGGACCGGAGAGCTCCCACTTATGGATATGTTTCCCCTCGTTCATGCTTAACCCGGGCCAGGCACTGAGTTCCGACGGAACGACGGGTTCTCCCATGCGTTGAATCAAGGCCGGACCCGCGACCAGACAATGTCCCCTGTCAGCCAGCACCCTTAACACCAGATCGCTGTCATCAAACGGACGCGGGCGTACGCGGATCGCGATATCCACCCCCTCGCCCACCAGATCTACCCGCCGGTTGGTCGCCTCAAGCTGAAGATTGATCCCGGGGTAGCGCGCCATAAATCTGGCCAGCATCGGACCAACGTGAACATGCAATAAAGTTATCGGGCACGTGATCCTGACGATACCGCGCGGTTCAGCCTGCAGTGCCGCCACGGCTTCCTCCGCGGCCTCGGCCTCCACCATCATCGCTTTACAGTGCTGATAGAAAGTCTGCCCCACTTCCGTCACAGTAAACTGCCGCGTAGTGCGCTGTATCAACCGTACGCCAAGCCGCTCCTCCAGTTGCGCGATCCTGCGGCTCAGTTTGGACTTGGGTTGGTCAAGCGCCCTTCCCGCCGCCGCAAAGCCACCGTAGTCCACCACCTTCACAAACCAGACGAAGTCATTGAGATCCTGCATAAATCCTCATCGTTCTATTTTCGGAACAGTGAATGCCATTTTCACTATCTACCGGGATATTAACTCTAAATATAAGCTAATTACATCAACAGAACATCAGGAGTTAATCATGAAAAACATTACTGGCGTTTATACCGCTCCGCGTCAGCACTGGGTTGGAGACGGTTTCCCGGTCCGTTCAATGTTCTCTTATCAGACGCACGGCGAGCCTCTCAGCCCGTTCCTGCTGCTGGACTACGCGGGCCCGTACACCTTTCCGGCAGATGGTGCGAAACGCGGCGTAGGCCAACACCCTCACCGGGGTTTTGAAACGGTCACCATCGTCTATTCCGGTGAAGTAGAGCATCGCGACTCCACGGGTAAAGGCGGCGTTATTGGCCCCGGCGACGTGCAGTGGATGACGGCAGGTGCAGGCATTTTGCACGAGGAGTTCCACTCCAGCGCGTTCTCGCAGAAAGGCGGAGAACTGAAAATGATGCAGCTTTGGGTCAACCTTCCGGCGAAAGACAAGATGGCATCACCGGGCTACCAGAGCATTACGAAGGATGCGATCCCGGTTGTGACGCTACCGGATAACAGCGGTTCGCTGCGGGTCATTGCCGGTCGCTACGAGACTGTGACCGGCCCGGCGCACACCTTCTCGCCGCTCAACGTCTGGGACATCGCGCTGAACCAGGGAAGCCATTTGACGATCAATCAGCCCGCAGGCTGGAGCACGGCGCTGGTCGTGCTTGAAGGCAGCATTACGGTGAACGGTACAACTCAGGCAGGTGAAGCCCAGCTGGTCGTATTGAGTCAGGAAGGCGACAAACTGCACCTGGAGGCGAACAGCGATGCAAAAGTGCTGCTGATGGCCGGCGAGCCGCTGAATGAACCCATCGTGGGCTATGGCCCGTTTGTGATGAACAGTAAAAGCGAAATCAACGAAGCCATTCGTGATTTCAACTCCGGCCACTTCGGCCAGATCTGAATGTAATAAAGGAGAAGAAAATGTCTACACCTGCGAATTTTAATGGCACCCGTCCAGTTATTGATGTGAACGATGCGGTGATGTTGCTTATCGATCACCAGAGCGGTCTGTTCCAGACCGTTGGGGATATGCCAATGCCGGAACTGCGCGCACGTGCTGCTGCACTGGCAAAAATCGCTACCCTGGCGAAGATCCCGGTGATCACCACCGCGTCCGTCCCGCAAGGACCGAACGGACCGCTTATCCCGGAGATCCACGCCAACGCGCCGCATGCGCAATATGTTGCCCGTAAAGGTGAGATCAACGCCTGGGATAACCCGGAATTCGTGGCGGCGGTAAAAGCCACCGGGCGTAAAACGTTGATTATCGCGGGCACCATTACCAGCGTTTGCATGGCCTTCCCGTCGATCAGCGCGGTGGCGGACGGCTATAAAGTGTTTGCGGTGATTGATGCCTCCGGTACCTACAGCAAAATGGCGCAGGAGATCACCCTGGCGCGGGTTGTGCAGGCCGGTGTGGTCCCGATGGATACGGCGGCAGTGGCCTCTGAGATCCAGAGAACCTGGAACCGTGAGGACGCGGCTGAGTGGGCGGAGGTGTATACCCACATCTTCCCGGCTTACCAGCTGTTGATCGAAAGCTACGGCAAAGCACAGGAAGTGGTTAAAAACAGCGAAGTGCTCGATTCACAGCGTTAATCCCCTGCTCCACGGCGTAAAAACCGTGGAGCTGATTATTGCTTAACCGAACAGGCACTAAAGCTGAAAATCTGCTTGACCGTTTTAGCGCAACTCCCTATAGTAGCGCCCCGTTGCCCCCCAAGCGGTCAGGCAGCAAAACAATATGGTGAGGTGTCCGAGTGGCTGAAGGAGCACGCCTGGAAAGTGTGTATACGGCAACGTATCGGGGGTTCGAATCCCCCCCTCACCGCCATATTTGA
>NZ_VRKN01000042.1 GCF_008080435.1 Enterobacter asburiae
ACAAGGTCGCGGATCTCCTGCCGTGGAATGTGGAGCTTCCTGCCAAATAAGTGTCAATACGGCGATGCCTTTACGCTTACCATTTATGTGGTATCTGCTTGCGACCTCTCTGGCGACACTTACTTTCAACAGATATCTGGCTTTTTTGATTCTTTCTGTGACATCTTGTCTTGGTGTGATAAATCAACTCATTGAATTTCCGGCAGTGATACTCATTTAGGCCATTGTCGCAGGAAATATAATCGTCGAATCGCGGTGTACTCAAAACCCTGGCCCTGAATACCGGGTGTGAAGGCGTATGCGTGTTGATATCTTTCGCCCTGTTTTTGCACCTGTTCCCGGGTTTCAATAATCCTAAAGTTCTGGACGATGTGACTGTTGGTCCCCGAAGCCTTCCGTTCAGTATGTGCTTCAACTTTGACAAGGCACTCGTTCCAGTTGTTCTGCTAACAGCCATTTCAACCCTCTTCGTAACAAACCCGGTTGCGAAAGCAGGGAAGTTGGCCTGGTGCGGGCTGGTTATTGGTATTCCTGCCTTGCTTATGCTTGCAGTTTTACTGTGAGGGCTTAATGTTGAATTACACACTCCCGTTTGGTTCATACCATTTGCCCTCGCCAGCATCCTCTTTGTTTCTTTAGCTGAGGAAGCCCTGTTCAGGGGATATTTACAACAGCGTTTAACACATCTTCTAAATCCTGTTGCGGCGCTGTTGATTGCATCTGTTGCCTTTGGGTTTATGCATTATGCGGGGGGAGCTCTGTTAATTTTCTTTGCATGTCTGTCCGGTATTATCTACGGCATGGCGAGGATGTGGGGCGGCAGGCTTTGGGTGGCGACTTTATTCCACTCTGGACTGAACTGCTTACATTTACTTATCCGGTGCTAAATCATCATGCAGTAACATGATCATGACGAAAGGCTGCAAATATGCAGCTCATTTTGACATGTACGGGGTATTGTTCGGACGGCTCTGCCGTTACAAATGTGTTGGTCTTTGACCCGGCTGCTGCCAGCCATTCCGCTGAGTGTAGAGCCTGCAGTTCCACCCATTGTCGTATGCAGGGACAGAACGTTTTTCAGCGAAACCAGAGAGAGCTTCTTTGGTAAAGCCACTCATATCACAATGCCTGAAAGCCTGGACTATCGTGCCCGGAGGAGGTGATAACAGCACAGGTATTCATTTACAGTCGAATTCTTTAAATGTGTAGCAGAATATGAGGTGGGTGTGAAAGATTTTCCTGGGAGGGCGTTATTTCGGGTTTTGTTTAGAATGTGTTTCAGAATCAAAATTTCAACTTTAGTATTATTTCTTTAAAAAGGAGCTGGCATAGAAGTGAAAAAGATTATTTTAGTTGCATTCGTAATCGGCATGCAAGGCTGTTCCAGCCAGTCCGTCCATAAGGCTGATATGGCAAATCCGGCATCAGTATACTGCGTTAAACAAAACGGAAAGCTTGATATCATTAAAGAGGCTGGTGGTGAGGTGGGGTACTGCACTCTTCAATCTGGAGAGAGGATTGAAGAGTGGTCATTGTTCCACCATGGCCGTTCGAAATAACTCAACTCCAGCCATATTTTTCGGTCTGCTGTGAAGGTTTTACCAGGGGACCGGAAAGCCTTTTGAATGAGCGCTGATTTTTTAAAAATTTCGTGTAAAAATACTCACCTCTGGTTTCAGCGTTCATCCTAAAGAACTGCCGTTTTAATCAATAAAACAGAGGGGCTTTTGGATGCGCAGGTGATATTATTTATTAAATAACCCTCCTGACCGGGCATGCCATTTTTATCTGCGGCAGGTGAGGGCATCTTTTAATACGGTTCGTAATAGAATTATGTCGGGATGAGCAATTTTTAAGTTTTCATCGTTTTTATTGATTTCCGGCAGTCTGCTTTCTGTTCTTATTTACCACGTCAGGTGATCAGATATGAGTGCCACAGGGCGCTACGCCGGTATACGCCAGACGGATGAGCTTCAGGCGCTACCTGACGTTAATAAGCGAAAGGTGCAGGTCATGCAAGCCCCTTAGCGCCCTCCAGTTAAGCATTTACCGGTTCCGGAAGGCCGTGAAGCCTTTTGTGGGCTACATCAGGGAGGCCTTTACAGCACTAAGGACAACCCTGACCTGACCACTGAATACTGGTTCAACGGCGAGGGTTTAGCATGGAAAGTAGGAAATTTTTTTGTGCGCCTGCTGCGGCTTTTTCATTTTCAGAATAGTCCTGGCAACGGGCATAATTCTTGCGCCAGAAATAGTTCATCTCTCCGGTCAGCTTCACATATAAATGTCGACTGATTATGTAGAGCAAAAATTTGCGGTAAATCTGGAAAAGCAGCCAACAGACTCTTCCCTGATTTTCGGTATTGCAGGATGCCTGGAAGGCAATATTTCAATAAGACAGGCCTTGAAGTGCTCGGTAACTTCCGTGCGGATCATATCTTCAGACCCATAATATCCGTTATTCATCAATATCTCCGTATCTGAGTTGCTTTTGTCGCGCGCTAACCATATCAGGTGGATATGTTTCCGGACGTGATCTGACCCCCATTCAGGGCTGCACGTCGATCCGGCTTATTTCGTATTCTTCCAGTCGATACTGATTTTATATTGACCACTTGACGCCAGATATCACTGATCCCCTGCACCCGGGATCCTCCACCCGCAGAAGTTGAGGAACAGTTTATCCCTGCGGCAAGATGCTGACGCAGACTGCGCTTTTGTCGTATCAGCCGTTTTTTCGCCTCACCCTCATTATCCGGATTGTCTATTTTTTACGTCCGGGAAGCTTGCCGCATACAGGACGAATGCCACCGCCAGTGAGGCAGTCAGCTGAATAATCTGGTCAGCGATGGAAGAGGCTGACACCATCTTCATCTCCTGCAGATGCATTTTATTGCTGACTTTATCAACGTGTCTGGTTTCACGTCCTGACCACCGCGAATCAGCACTTCTTTATGGCCTTTCAACATCGGTTCCGTGCTGGTCATGACCTGTCCCATCGTGTTCTGCATCGTCTTACTGATATTGCGGAAGCGCTTTGAGACGACGCGAATAGCAACAGTAACTACCGGTGCCAGAACGATAAGGATGAGCTTCAGCAGCCAGCTGTAGTAAAACATCATCGCGAACAGGCCGAGGATTGACGTCACTTCACGCGCCACGGTGATCGGTGCGCCTGGGGACGGGGAGGCAACCTGCTCGGCGTCGCAGGTAATACGGGACACCAGCGTCCCGGTAGACTGCTTGTTAAAAAACGAGACCGGCATGCCCATCATGTGGCTGAACAGGCGACGGCGCATGGCCATCACCACTTTCCCTGATACCCATGAAATACAGTCGCTGGTGATGCCGCGTAAGACCATCGGTCTGATAACCACCAGAGGCATCCATAGCAACACTGAGCGACCTGTTTTTCCTGGCCCTTCATCAGGTAGCGGCTTGAGAAGCGACAGGGGAGCACTTGATGCGTTAAGGATTAACGCAAGACCGGCCGTAATCATCGGCCGGAGTCGGAGGAACGTATGCCACGTGGAAAGATCGTTGTTAAAAATGCCTGACTTATCTCTGCACAGGATGGTCACCGACACGACAGCACTATTTTATGGTTTGTCTGAAGACGTTAAAGGGTAAAAATTTATCAATAAGGCTTATCAGTGATCTCAACACACAGAAATTTATCTGCCAGCAGCGGGTAGCTACGAGCATTGGGTAGCTCGAAATGCCACCATTCACTGCTGATCCCCACAAAGCCGCTGCCGAACATAATGGCGTTAAGCAGCAGACGGTTGCGCTGGGCATGCGGTAGAACTGACGGGTGATACGGATGTGAGCGGTCATGCATTTCGTCATATGCGGTTCCCATATCCAGCACGTTGTTATATTCGTCCATCAGCGTAACGTCGATGGCCGTGCCGCGACTGTGATTGGAGCCGATCTATCACATCAACCACATATTCAGGTTCCGGGCAGGCATCCCAGAGCCGGGCCTGGGCCTGCTGAGGGCGATAAGCGTCGTAGACTACCAGTTTTAGTCCTGCCAGCGAGGCAATGTCGATGGCTTTTGCAAGCGCAGGAATGGCATCTGTATGCAGCAGGCACAGCGCTTCCGAATAAATAGGGCGACCCGTGATATTGTTGGCTGTGGCGTACTTCAGCTCGATATATAACCCGGGAAAGGTTTTCGCCACATCAATCAGTTGGCACTTTTCAGACATTGTATCCACTCCTTTCCAGCGTTATTTGTTTGTTTTATTCTGCCATGTGCGTTATAGCGCACATGGCAGAATGCTATCATTGCGCGTTTACATTCGCAATGGCATTTAATGGAATTTAGAGTAAAAGTGAGCCGGGAGTTATTCCTGATTAATCAATCGGGCCATGAACGGATCCTGCATTGAATGAAAGGCGGGATAGTCAGAAAAGTATTTTAAGAATTTACTATGCTGGCGCGTAATATATTGCCAATGTTTATTGGTGTGTCATCTGTTTATTTATGGATAACGTTATCTTTGATCTTGACCCGCCATCTCCAGACAGCTTTTGTATCTTAAGTTAACGATGCCCGCTGCCGCCGGTATTCTCTCGGG
>NZ_VRKN01000043.1 GCF_008080435.1 Enterobacter asburiae
AGAAGAAACAGGACGCTCAGATTACAAACAGGCCAGAGTAATTGTCGCGATGCGGACGGGGTAATTGTCGCCTAATACCTACCGTCCCCGCTGCGCCAGGACGTGCTTAACGACGCAGCCCAACGCATTGCCCGTGGCGGCATACAAAACCCACTCGCCTATCTGCTGGCAACGCTGCGGAAGGCGCAGGACGGTGAGTTTAATCAGTATCGGTGCGGCAAAGCAGCGGTGCCGGAGTTTGTGCAGCCTGTGGTTTCAGAGCCAGACATACTGGCAAGGCCGCGTCAAAAGCGGGATATCAGTAAGTTAGTTGCGGAAATTCGGGCGCAGTATCTGGGGAGTGGCTGATGTTGTGACGGCTTTATCGATTTCTGCCCATATGTTTATAAAAACCGTTTTTATCGACATATAGCTGGAACATGTCAGTACCGTGAATTACCTCCTTCCAGCCAAACGCCCACACTGCTGCCGCATGCCATCAAAAATACACTCAGCAAGCTCAGGTGGAAACGACTCTGGAAGTAACGCAGATACACGCTCAATGACTTCTGGCGTGCTGGATATAATGTCATCCATCATGGACTCAACTTGTCGCCTTCCCAATCCGGTTAATTCACCATGATTGATCCAATGCCGCCGTTGAATTCTATAAATGTGGTAATAATTACTGCTACCGCGAACAGCCATTGCCAGTTTGCATCTTTGCCAGGAAATCTGATTATTACCATGACCAATTACCGGCCATGCTGATAAAACATCGTAAAGAGGCGTAAGGTGGTAATGACTTTGTGGCTCAATAGCGATACTAAAATTTTTGGCATGGCCGTCAGTAGCAGCCAACAACCAGAAAATAATTTGCGCCCTGAAGAACTGCTCTTTGTCCTGCTCAGCCTGATCTGAATGACTCAATATGTCCATAATATCGGAAATACCCGGCCCACCATCAGACTGGTATTTTCGTAACGGAGAAACACCTAAAGCCTGACACATATCCTCTTGTGGCAAACGAATGATCCATTGCCGATCGCCTGACCATCTTCTGTCGAAACGCTCAACCACTAATACCTTCTGATCTTCAAACTGCGCAATCTGTGTTTTTGCTACAGGGATCCCGTAGTGCTCAAGAAGCAAAGAACACAGCCATTCATTTTCAACCGATGTACTCATATCCGCGTGCATGTTCCCAACCAACCCAAGCGGTAGCTTGAAGATATGCGTTGTTGGGGTATTACCTTCTGGTAAACACCATTGTTCTTCATACCACAATAAAGCCGTTTTTTCCTGCGCACCGGCAATTGATAAACGCAAATCGTCAGTTTCGTCCTGCCGACCAGGCAACGATGCTGCCGTAGTATTACGCAATGTAGTAGCGATATCAGCTTCAGAAAGTGGCCGATAATTTACGGAAAATAAATCCGTAGGCTCTTCATCAACATTCAGTAACTGTATTGCACCAACGCAGTCTCTTCCCAGCTCAGCCAATAGATCAAAAGGCTCAAGGCTTTCAGACTGGTAACGCACGGCTAAACGCCTGCGTATACTTTCGCTGTCAGGCAATAAATTATCAAAATAGTCACGAACAACATTACCGCGCCAAAGCTGATTACCAGGAGTAAAAGGCAAAGAAAGCGATAAAGGTCTTCCCTGTTCATCAACTATCCATTCCGGAAGGTATTGTAATGAGTCCTCACCTCTGACCTTCTCCCAGAATCCGACTCGAATTCCATTCATCCATATCGCTAAACGCTGCTGTGTTCGACGCATATCGTCACCATTTTTCCCGTCTGGCAGGTGAATCTATTTGCTGTTCTGACTCTTCCATTGTTGAAGATGACATCGAAGAAAGTATCTGTGGCCCGGAAGAGAGTACCATTTCAACACCCAGTACGGTAAATACCCTGAATAGTCGCTCCATACTGGCGCTGGCTGGATTCGCTTCCAGTCGGGCATAGGTTTGCTGAGTTACTCCTAACCTTTCAGAAACTTCCTTTTGTGTCAGTCCATTAGCCTTGCGAAAGCCAATCAGCAATGGACGTATTTGATTCAAAGTTTTCAACGGATAAACAGTATTCATAAGGCATTTACCATTGTTAGAAGCGCTGATACAGTCTATAAGCTGTTTTTAAACAATACACCCTATAAGCTGTAAATGCAAAATACAGCCTATAAGCTGTAAAAAGAGGTCTCCTTATCTGATGAGTTCTCTTCAGCAACATTCTGGAACGGGAAAATGATTAAGCCAGCATAGTAACCCAATCCTCAATTCACGTTTTTCGCGCGAAAAACTTGAAGAAAAGATGTGAATTAATTCTAACGCCTGGTGCTTAGGCTAACAGTAACAAAAATACGCTTTGATACCACTGGCATCACATAAACGCCTGTCAATCCGCCACCAATCAACAGGCAATAGGTTGATGCCAGTGGCATCAATGCCCCACCGCATTCAGCTAAAACTTCCCCGGTCCATATACAAAACAACCTGTTCGTCCCTACGGGATTTCTCCAGACTCCAGCACAATCGCCACAGGGAGATCCCAATGAAACCCGCGCCTTACCTGATAACACTGACGCTGCCGTTTATCTCGTTATCTACTAGAGCGGATTACCACACCCAGATTAATGCCGGAAAAACTGTTTCTGGCGATGTTGTTGATGGCTCAAAGGGTAATCAGCATGTTTATGGTGCGTATTCCGATGATTCCGGTCAGTGATTCCGGCGATTTCGATCGCGCTTCTCGCGCTGGTTATTTCTTACTTTAGTTTTTAACTCGTCTGATCGGTTTGCGCCAGTTTACGCATTGACTCTCCCCTGAGCTCAACACGATGTCCGTTATGCAGAAGGCGGTCCATCAGCGCATCAGCTACCGTCGGGTTACCCACCAGTTTGTACCATTCACTCACCGGTAGCTGGCTGATGATGATGGTGCTTCCCCGCTGGTATCTGTCTTCCATCACTTCCAGCAGGTCTGAGGACTGCCGGGTGTTCAGCTTTTCAAGACCCCAGTCGTCAAGGATCAGCAGCTCCTTTTTCGACAGCTGTAGCAGCTGTTTCTGGTAACTCCCGTCGGCATGGCCGATATTCAGGTCATCAACCGCATCAGGATCCAGCGCTCCACGACCTGAACGGCATTTTCGACTTTGGGTTTGTCTTTCGGCTTGCGGGGCCGGGATCACGGCCGTGTTGTAGTGCCGGGCCAGCTTACGGTAGTTCTCGTTCAGTACCGGCTCGTAGCGGTCTGCGCGGCTGACTGCCGCTTTCAGGTTATCCGGGATGAGAAGCTGAGGAACACCGCCGAAGAACTCGAACGCCCTGACGTGGGCCATCAGCCAGCTTTCCTGCCGCTGGTTTTCACAGGCTTCAACATAGGTGTAGTTTGAGGCACCGAGCGTGGCGACGAAGATGTGCGCCTGAACCCACAGGGAGTAACCATCATGAAACAATTCAGTAAATCCGACATCCGCCGCCTGAGACAGGCCAGTCTTGACGATCCGCGTATCCTCGAAAAAATCCGCAAGGACAATGACGTGGTGCTGAACAACCCCGTCCTGGTGCCGGATACCGGCTGCGCCAGCTGGGAGCTTTTCTACTACTGTCCGAAACACGGCGTACCGCTCATCTGGGACCGGCGCTCGCCGGACGAGTATCACTGTCCGGTCGACGACCACGCCTTTACAGGGGAACCGTTTTACGGGGCCTGGTGGCGAAAGCTGAACAGCCTGAATGCCCGGGCCTGTTATGAGCTGGGGATCGCCTGGATGCTGACCGGGGAGAAGGTGTACTTCTCTCTCGTCAGGGAGATCCTCATGCCGTACGCCCGGTACTATCCCGGCTATGCCGAGCATGGCGGGATCCCCTGTAACGGTCCCGGCAAAATGAATGCCCGGACGCTCTGTGAAGCACGGTGTCTGGCCGAATTTGTAAAAGGCTACGATCTCATCTATGACGAACTGACCCCGGCGGAAAGAGGCATCATTGAGCGGGATTTACTCCGCGCCTGCGCCGACTTTCTCCTCGGGATTCGCCGGGAACAGCTGCATAACCATGAAGTCTGGATCAACAGTGCCCTGGCCATGACCGGTGCGCTCCTGGACGATCCCGGCTATCTGGAGGCAGGAGTCAAGGCCGTCTGGGGTCTGCACGATCAGCTCCGGTGTGGGGTGCTGAAAGGCGGACTGCTTTTAATACACTTGAAACATGACGACCTGCCAGACTATCGCTGACATTCAGGCCGTCAGTACTGTCTTAACCCTGCAACCCTTCCCG
>NZ_VRKN01000044.1 GCF_008080435.1 Enterobacter asburiae
TTCTGTGTGCATTTTTATGGTGACAGCCCTGGTGGAGACTGTAAACGAGATTGTGTAATTGCCTGTTTTTGATATGTTCTTCCTGACAACGGAAACAGGCACATTATGACGAAAGGAAACTCAAGGCACTCGCTGCCGAACTGGCTAAAGGCCTTAAACCGAAGCCGATCTCAATGCGTTTTCTCGAATGCTGACTAAGCTCACCGTCGAAACAGCATTGAATGCCGAGCTCGGTCACGAGAAAAATGTCCCCAAAGCAGGCTCGAATACCCGCAATGGCTACTCGTCTAAAACGCTGCTTTGTGATGATGGCGAGATCGAGCTAAACGCGCCGCATGACCGTAAGCGTCGTTGGAACCACGCAGATCACTGTGTGGTTCCAACGACGCTTACTATTAAAATCAAAACGATAGCGAATCCCTATTTACCCGAATGGGAAGAGTATTTTGAAAAGCGACTGGATTATGCTCTAAAAAATACTCACAGCGGGAAAAAGAAAGTGATGATTCTCTGGAACAAGCAGGACAAGCGATGCCCGAAGTGCAAACAGTACATTACTCATGAAACGGGATGGAATATTCATCATAAAGTTCATCGGGTTATGGGGGGCGGAGATCAGCTTAGTAACTTAGAACTGTTACATCCAAACTGCCATCAACAAGTACACAGTCGAGAAACTGGCTCCTGAGAGGGAGTTTACAAAGGCTTGAGCGGTATGCTGGGAAACTCGCACGTACCGTTCTTAGGGGGCGGTGGCACAGTAATGTGCTGCTGCTACCCGACTATGTTCTGTCATCCGAGGGGGAAAGTAAGGGCGGGCGGCGCACCGTTGCTTATGCTGAAGGCTATGATCCGGCTAAGTTTCCCGACGGTGGCGAATTATATGATGCCTGCGTCGATGCCGTTGGTGGCGACGATTTTGCCGAATCACTCCCTCTTACCGACGGCGTTCTGACTGCGTTAGCCGAAGGAAAACATGATTTGCAGATCGTCGTCACTGAAACTCAGATCCGTATTGATTTGGCTCCGGTCGGGAAGGCGTCATGAGTTAATCCGCGATGGCCGGTGGCGGAGGGTGGTCAGTCCGTTAGAGTGCCGAGAACCTGACAGATTTCCGCGCTGTTTTTACCTGACAGCGCGGGAAGCAATAAGGACAGTGTCAGCGACCGGGTGGCCAGTTCGACAATACGGTCTATAGCCTGTGATTTCTCGTAGGCTTTGTACGTTCGCAGGCATTTCCCAAGTTCTTCCGCTGCGCGCTCCTGATCCCAACCCATGCCTTTACGCCATAAACGCAGTTCATAACCTGTCATAAATTATCTCAGAAGGTGCAATTGTTGCACCATTTTATATTTTTATTTAGCAATCGTATATCGCTGTTTGTTCGTACCGAGTACGAACAAATGTTGTAATTCGTACTCGGTACGAATATAATAATCTCACGGTCAGCAAGGGACGAGCGTTAATGGAGTATCTGGAATTCATTGAGACCCCCGTATTTAGCAGGCGAAGAGCCGAACTGTTGCCAGATGATGACTTCAGAGCTTTACAAGAGCATCTTCTTAAAAACCATGATCTTGGCGATACAATCAGTAAAACTGGCGGATGTAAAAAAATCCGCTGGAGTCGTGAAGGCATGGGGAAGCGGGGGGGAGTAAGAGGTATTTATTACGTTATAACCAAATCGGGACGCCTTTATCTGCTACTGGTCTATCCCAAAAACGAAAAAGACGATCTGACTGAAGCCGAAAAAGCTGTCCTGAAATCGATAAGTCAGCAAATCGAATAACAAGCCCCCGCACTGCGGGGCATTATCTACCTGAGAGGGGTAATAATGAAAACTGAACTGTTTAATGATCTCGTTGAAAGCATGCAACAGATGGTTGCTATCGAGAAAGGCACGCTCTCTGTTCCGGCGGAAAACATCCATCGTCATCGACTGCCAGATGTAAAATCAATGCGCGAAGCGAGCGGTCTTAAGCAAAATGAATTTGCGGATGTAGTGGGGGTTTCTGCGTCTTTGCTTCAGAGCTGGGAACAGCATCGTCGTATTCCATCAGGTTCATCTCTAAAGTTGTTGATGATGATTGAACGTGACCCAGCTGTTATAGACTCACTGCGCACACTTTAAAATGAATTAAGTGTAATTATTGCACTTTTCTGAGCCGCTTTTCGAAGCGGCTTTTTCATGCGCGTTCGCCCTGGACGCGCTTTGAGCCCGCCCAGGGCGACGAAATACAACAGCCCGCTTGCAGCGCCCACAGGACGCGCCGCTCTTACTGGCCACTTTCGTGGCCGCTAAGGATGCCGTCCATGTTGGGGTTCTACGCCGGAACCGCCGAAATTTCCGACCTGTGATTTTTTGGAACCTCAATGACTCCATTAGCAATGCCATGAGCCAGTAACGCCATCCATTTTGCAAAGCAAAAAATCTAGGACATTGCAGGAAAATGTAATCCATATGTACTTTTTATGCACTGTCCATCACCCGTTTAAACGCCTCCATAATAGTCATAACAGCCTTGTAACAGCAGAGCACCACCATCCTTTGTTGAAGGAAATCTGCAGGCATAATCATGAACCATCTTGGGGTTGTAAGCCGGAGCCCAACAAAATTTTGTCATCGAGCAAGCTAAGCCGATCAGGGGTTTGAATTAAAACCATACTATATGTATGCCTATTCTTTAAAATCGTTCAATCAGAGAGTATGCTGTTCTAAAAACCTTCATATTTGCATGGTTATTGAGTTTCTTATCAACGGTCAGAGGACTCGTAATGGATATTAGCAGCCTGCTTTTGGATTTTAGAATAACCTCACACTGTGATCTTGGATGTGATCTGTGTTTCCGCAACCCCGGTATTCAGGATTCTTCTCTATCCAGTGCCCTTAATGTTATTGAACGCATGTATAGAATGGGTTTCCGTCGTATCGGTTTTACTGGTGGTGAACCAACGTCCAGAACGGACTTCATTAACCTGATTGAATACGCAAAACAGATGGGTTTCATGACCTATCTATCCACAGTCGGACATCGTTTCATAATGGATCATGAGCGGTTAAATCCGGTTCTGGACTGGGTGGGAATGCCAATTGACGGGATTGATAAGCGTGTCAATTCGGATATTCGCAGTGATAAAATGAGTAACCAGCACAGAGTTATCAAAAATATATTAACATGGCTCCCGAATAATAATAACCGCATTAATATCAAACTTACTACTGTGGTCTCTCAGTCAAATGTCAATCTGCTAAGTGATATTGTCAGCTGGGTGGAAGCACTTCCCTATAAAATCCAAGCTTGGCGATTTTACCAGTTCTGCCCCTTAGGCGTCGGGAAAGAAAAAAGAGATAAACTGGAAATCAATACAGATGTATTTACAGACAAAATGGAAATACTGAAAAAACAACATCCAGGCATGCCCATTAGCTGGGCCACCTTCGATGAGAGGGACAAAGCCAATGTTGTTATGGAACCAAATTTTGACATTATTATTCCCGACGGTGAGAACTACACCCTGTTGGGTAATATGCTAACAGACTCACCAGATAAAATTATCAATGCTATTTTTGGGAATAATGAAATCATGCGAAAATGTGAAAATAACCGTTTCTGGCTGGATGAAAGGGAGTTCACCGCATGAGATATAATTATCTTTTTATGGACCCCTGGTCAGCAGATAAAAAAGAAAAAAATCAGGAGAGGAAACCCCTATACATATGCTTATCAGGCAATTCTGGGGTAGGGAAAAGTACCCTTCTGAGACGACTGTCTATGTCTTTATTTAAGGATGATCCGTATACTATCGCTATAGACGAAAAAAGTGTCCACCATTCACTCCTTCCTTACCTGTTTGATGACACCATCAACTATGGTTATCTTATCCAGCTCAATTTTATGGTGCAGCGTGCGTTGATTATTAAATCCTGGCTGGACAAGGGATTTAATCTTGTTATGGAACGGTCCCATCTTGAAGATTATATATTTATCAAATTCATGTTGAAGGCTATATATATAAATAAGATACAGTATGATTCTTATATTAATCTATGGACAAGTATTAATGAATTGCTCACTGAGCCTGACATTATAGCTTTTATTGATTATTCTGTTGAACATTCACTCTCCCATTGATGTAGCCCCCTGAAACACCAGACAGTAGCTGTATCTCCAGATAAGAGATAGGCTTGAATATATGTCTAACACTA
>NZ_VRKN01000045.1 GCF_008080435.1 Enterobacter asburiae
TTGCATTTTTGTTTTTCCACTCTAAAATTAACACCCTTTGTGGAATATAAATGTCATTATTATCTGCAGTGTTTAAATATTAGGTAAATAGCCTTATATTAGGCGAAAATTACCCCGTCCACCGTGTTGCCTCACCAGTTAATGTTACTTTCTTGCTTCAGCTAAAATGTTACCATCAGCACGGGTTCCATAGACCAGTTCTTTTACCACCCTGACCCGCCATTTCTGTAATCTGCGTTGCAGCGTTCTGCGATGGCCTTCTGTGAATTTACCCGGATGTGTGTTTTCAAGTTTTAGAAGCAATTCGGTGCTACCCAGTTGCGGTTCATCTTTCAGCCAGCATTCTATTTCGTTCCAGACATCCTGTTTGAATTTCAATGAAAATTATGCCATACGCCCTCGGACTTCGATCCAGTGTCTAACTTTTGGGGCGCAGTTCAATTTTGTAGTGGGAACCGAAGTGTCAGGTATGCAGAAAAATGTAACTCCCGGCAGGCGTAAAGACCGCCCTAATTATCCTCCCGAATTTAAGCAGCAGCTCGTTGTGGCTTCCTGTGAACCCGGCGTGTCGATATCAAAACTGGCACTTGAAAACGGCATCAATGCCAATCTGTTATTTAAATGGCGCCAGCAGTGGCGCGAGGGAAAGCGGCTGTTACCTTCCTCTGAGAGCCCTCAGCTACTTCCTGTGGCTCTCGATGCCACCGCCGTACAGTCAGAACCGCACGCAGAGAACCCTGAGGCCCTCAGTATCAGCTGTGAGGTAACATTCCCGCACGGAACACTTCGCCTCACCCGCACTGTCAGCGAAAACCTCCTGACTCTGCTGATACAGGAGCTCAAACAGTGATCCCGTTACCAGCAGGCACCAAAATATGGCTGGTTTCCTAGTATGCGACACCACTCCGGTCATCCACCACGCTGAACAGCAACAGAGCAGGTTCGCCACGAGCAGGATCTACCCAGTCAGGGCGTTCAATATGTTTGAGATCGGACGGTGACATATCAAACGGCCAGCAGTCATTGCTGTTTTCAGCCTGAAATCTTACCGCCGGAGGCTCCCGTAACAGGCGGTGCTGGTCGAGACGTCAGCGGGAAAGCCAGCGATTAACGGTCTGCTTACGAAGCAAACCCCTGGGACTTTTTATCAGTCCCTGAATCGTCTCGACTCCGTGCTCTTCCAGTAACTGTATTGCCCGCCCGGTTGACAGATGGCGACCGGATTTATTCGTCGTTCGCAGTTTCAGCGCGGCAATCAGTTCACAGTAATGTTCCAGTTCCGACGAGGGAAGTATCCGGTGCTGACCATGATCGCGGCGGTGAGCTGTGCGTGGTCTGAGAATCAGGCGAAGGGCGCGATAGACCGTCGTGACTGAAATACCATACAACTGAGCGGCTGCGGCAATCCAGGTGGCCCGTTCAGAGCTTTTTGGCGGCAGGCGATCGAGCCGTTGCCGCAGTTGCAACAGGGAGTCAGCCGGGGTGGCACTACTACGCCGGCTGCTCGTAGTTTTCCAGCGCCCGGTAGACTGACGCCCTCCCGATCCCGAGCTGGCGGGCTATGGCCGTGGCCCCCATCTTCTCCGTGGTGTACAGACGCCAGACCTCTGCAGGGTCTATTGAGGGCTTTCTTCCCCGGTACACGCCCCGCGCTTTCGCCGCAGCAATCCCATCCATCAGGCGCTCCCGTCGAAGGTTGGTTTCAAACTCAGCAAAAACACCCGGCATATCGAGGAAGGCTTTGCCTGCGGCAGAACGCGTGTCCTGTTGCCCTGAGCGTTACGCCCTGCTGATTCAGGGCGTACACGATATCCTGCAGGTCCTTAATGCTGCGGGCCAGGCGATCCACGCGGGTCACCATCAGCGTATCACCGGGGCGCAGGAACTCCAGCAACAGCTGCAACTCGCTCCTTCCGGTCCGGCTGTTTCCGCTGACTTTTTCTGCACGAATGATTTCACAACCGGCAGCGCGGAGAATTTGTGTCTGCAGGGTAAGATCCTGGTCACTGGTTAATACGCGGGCGTAGCCGTAAAGCGCCATAATGATGAAAACTGTCTCATTTAACTCTGGATGGTGAAAACGTAACACCAGGATGAGACAAAAACATCCCAAATGAGACAGAAAAACTGTCTCACAGAATTGTTTGTTTTGGGTAACCGAACAGCATCGGCGCGAGCGCCTCAGAAGTAGCTCCCCACGCTAAAGCATGGGGCATTCAGATCGGAATCCCTCAAGGGCTAACAGCTCGCCTGTTAGCCCTTGAGGGATTAGACAAATCCGGCCATGCCGGATGCGTCAGTAAATATCGCTGAACGTTTTGCCTACACGCTCGTAAGCGGCTCTAACGACCCGATAACGCGGAGATACGCCCCAACTGCGGCTTCGCCTTGTTGTGACCACTCCGACCGCGCACAGAAGCCCCTGAGCCGCTTTTAGCGGGTTATGGCTTTGTAGGGTAAGGGATGGATAGTCGATCCCTTTCGATCCCTCATTGGTATCGGCGGCTAACCCTCAGTGCTACCTGTCATTTCATCTTGCCGCCTACATGCGCTGACGCGCATCAATCCCCGTTCCTCAATGGAACGAAAACTCACGCTAACAGGGTAGTGACCAGGTACCGCGATAACTGCCAACAATATTAGCTTACAGGTTAATTTTACCTTGCCTGAAATTAGCCTATAGGTTAATATTAATGGAAATGGGAGGTCATATGTTTAGCGTCGTTTATCACCCGGAAGCCAGGGAAGAAGCCACAGCATTACCCGTAAAAATCAGGGTGAAGTTTGACCGTCTCATCGGCAAACTGGAGTATGACGCCCGATTACTGCGGGAGCCGGACACGAAGCCCCTGGGCGACGGACTTTTTGAGATCCGCACGATGGGGACGGACATAGCCAGGGGCATCTGGGTATACCACAAAGGCAACACCATCATCATGCTCCGGGTTTTCATCAAGAAGTCACAGAAAACGCCAGCGAAAGAAATCGATCTCGCCAAAAAGCGGTTAGCGGAGGTACTTAATGAAACTGGTAAGCCATAAAGAACTGCATAACGAGTGGATGCAGGACGATGAATATCGCGCTGCATGGCAGGAAGAAGAACGCAAGGAGAAGCTCAGAGAGCTACTTGCGGAATGGCGTAAACATGACAACCTGACAAAAGCGCAGGTTGCTGAACGCATGGGGGTTACACCTCCGGTTATTTCCCGCCTGGAAAACAACATCACCAAAGCCAGCATCGATACACTGACCCGCTACGCTCACGCCTGCGGCATCAAGAAACCTGTCATTGCCCTGTACTGAACAACCAGCCCTCCGGGGCTGGCCTTTTTGTTTCGGTCAGTCCCAAAATTTGGTTCGCCAAATGCCTTTTATGTTAAATCCACGATTTCTATATAACAAATAGGGGGTGTAAGCGGGAACCGTCCAAAATTTTGTCACGTCTGTCACTTTTCGCTGATATTCCTTAGATTTGAGAAAATATGCCGTCTTCAATGCTATTTGTATATCGGCATAGGTGTTCTCCGCCAAAATCGCCGACCCAGGGTTGTAAGCGGGAACCCGCCAAAGTTATGTGAGAGCGCTACAGCTCACGCAGGAATCGCAGAATATTAGGCGACAATTACCCCGTCCGCATCGCGACAATTACTCTGGCCTGTTTGTAATCTGAGCGTCCTGTTTCTTCT
>NZ_VRKN01000046.1 GCF_008080435.1 Enterobacter asburiae
CGGCTGTGTGTTCCATGAATAGAGCTCTTTCTGGATTAGACGGAGCTCTAAGCTAGCGCTCCCGGAACCAGAATCACGGGCGGCAGTGACTTGACGCTTACAAATAAACCAGCTTCGCCTCATCTTAATGGCAAAGTTGAGCGTTCTCAAAAGACAGACAAAGCTGAGTTTTACGCTACCATAGACATCTCAACTGATGGCCTGAAGGACCAGCTGGCAGAATGGCAACATTACTATAACTGGGAACGTCCTCATAGCGCTCACAACGGTAAAACCCGATGGAGCGCTACTTTGAACTTGCTGAGAAAACGCCATACTCCGATGCCGTTCACGCAAACTATCAGCCCAATGAAGAGCATATACAGGAATAGAATTACAAGCTTTAAATTGAGCTGAGAAAATTGAAACGATGTCTATGAATCACACAATTAAATTAATTCGCATCGATATGAACGTATGCGTGTGCTGTTGTTTTTGCATATATATTTCCTTTGTTGCGAAAATAGCGTTGCTTGTTATGTAATTTTACACCCTCCAAAGATCATCAACTTGTAGCCATCTCTATATATAAAACCATCCTCTTTTGTGGAACGTGTGGCATGTAGATTTGGTTCTCCTGAAAGAGAACTTCCGTTCCTCGCTCAAAGCTGACGTTCACATGCACTCCCATCTAGATTGAATCTTTTTAGGCCCCAATAGAAGGTTGCTAATTAAGAGGGCATCTTATGGTTTTATATAAAAATATAAAAACACAGGCTCATAGTTTAACTATGAGCCTGGTTGTTAAATATTCTCCAACCAGACGGAAGAACTTCCATAATTGATCTTGAAATGTCCGGACTCACCAAACTGATCGAAGACTTTAAGTGTGGTTCCCCAGGTAGATGAATTCCCGCTTTGTTTAAACACATCTCTAATATATTCAACAGTCCTGTTAGCAGTGTATTCCAGAACTGTAAATGCAACTGTATTTTGACGCGATACAGAAATAGCTTCACTGAAAGTATAATTTTGGGGATCATAAAGATTAACACCGTGAGGTGAGCTCAGGTTTTGTGGCCATGCGTATCCAACGTACAACCCCCCGGCAAATTCCCAGAAAGACCAGTACATGCTGAGCTGGTTTTCATTATCGCTTCCTGCGTAAGAAGAATACACGTATTTAAAAATATAATTATAATTGCTTTTAAGTGAAAAATAATAATTCGTTTGATGGGAGGTAAGGTAGACATAACTGTCTTTTGAGTAAACGGCCTCCCCCTTGCCTAAGTCATCAGAGGAAGTGGTAATGTCGGCGGTAGTGTAATCCCGGGAGAACAATGTGCTGACGCTTACAGACATTTGTTCAGCACCAGAGGATGCATCCGCTGTGGTGAAATGTTTTCCGTTATCCGTGTCAATGCTAACAGCGATGCGTCTGGATTCGTTATTGAATGTGTAAACATACATAATAATTTGTTTACTACCATCGGAGAGGGCTGCGCGTTCTGATGGTAGCCAATTTTTAACTTCCCCGGTCTGAACCTCCCGGCTGAAATCATTTTCTGTTGCGGTAAAACACCATCCTGAGTTACCGAGCCAGTTCAATTTTTCATCAGATTCGGCGTGACGCAGATTTAAAATATGGTTCCAGGTTTCATCAGCGAAATTTAGTACAACATCATCTCCATCATCATTTTTCTTGAATGCTTTGGCTATAACCTCAACAGGAAGTTGATTCCTGCCGTTTGCATATATAACCGGAGAATTGTGTCCCGATACAGTCTGGATAGTTAATTCAACGCTATCAATATCGTTGGGGTCATCATAAGTTAGTGTGGTCATGGATTTTACCTTTTAATGAGTTAATCTTATCAACTGAAAATAGTTTATTTTCGCTTTCTTTCGCGGGAAGCAAAAAAACGGCCGCAATGAAATAACTGCCCGTGCAGGCAAAAAAATCGCAATAGTATTTATTTAAATATTATTATCGGGCATAAATAATTTTCTTTCCGCCTCCCTTCGCCGTACCAGTCCCGGCTGCGACTCTCCGCCGGCATGAACCCAGCGCAGGAACTCATCTGTCGCACCGTCATAATCCCCGGCATTGAGTTTTCCCGGCAGTGTGCCCGTAGCCGACAGTCCACACGCCTGCGGATCACTGACAGGCCTGCTGACGTTGTTTAATGAGATTAAGCCCATGCTCACTAATTTTTAGTTTATCCTTTTATGTCGTCCACAAATACCGGAGTGGCGAAACGCTTTCTTTCAGAGGAAGAGCTTATCAGGTACTGGTTGATTCAATTTTATAAATATTTCAGACAGATTCTGTCTTTGAAAAGGTCATTCATTTAAGGAATGAGGTCTGAAAATACTTTTTCATACAGTTAATTCATCCGGAAATATCAATTATTTAAAATATTGCTGGCCCTTATTTTTCATTTTTTTGCTGATTTCGCAGCAGGCTGAACCGGTGGATCAGGGGGATGACTAACGCACTGCAGAAAAATGCTCCCACAGCCCGTTCATCCGAGAAAACTCCAGTAATTATCGTTTTAATCACTTCAAGCGTCACATCAGCGCCCAGAATGCCCATTAAAAAGGAAATACAAAAAGCCACAAACTGCTTTTTATGCGTCATCACCCATACGAGTGCACCCCAGAGCGAGGCCACAATGATGCTAACGTGAGGCTGAACCGCAACAGACATCACTAGTGCTCCGAAATTTGGTGAAGTTTTCTCAGTAAGCTCCAGACGTAAGCCGTCCGGATGGCGATACTCCCTGAGAGGTATTTTGTTACTGCTGACGACAGTACGCCCAAAAACCATCCAGGAAAAATGGTTATTATCGATCGGTGACAATATGTTTAATAGTCATTAGCTATCGCTGTTATTAAAATGATCGATCAAACCAATTTCAGGTTGCTCTGGCGGCGGTTGCGCTGCAGCCCAGCGGCGAAGCCACTTATAGCCAGTGGCAGGTGAAATGCCGAAGTGGCGGTAAAGGGAACGGATGTTCACCCCATCCTGCGAGGCGAACAGCACAAACCCGGTACGTAATGACATGGTATCTCTCGCATCCCAAGGAATAAGCGACTCCATTAACGGGTTCTTATGCCTTAATTGTAAGTGTCTACCATGTCCCCGGACTTGTACACCGGCGAAAGGGGCTACAGGTGTGTTTTGAACTAGGCAACCTGAATATCTGTGACGTGTCTGAAATGCTCGCCTGTATACACATCGTAATGGCGTATTAGACGTCAACTACCTTGGCCGATACGCGTCAACTACTCTGGCCGCCTTTGAGTTATTTCTTAGCTGACTGCTG
>NZ_VRKN01000005.1 GCF_008080435.1 Enterobacter asburiae
TGCGTTGAGCTAACCGATACTAATGAACCGTGAGGCTTAACCTTACAACGCCGAAGATGTTTTGGCGAAGAGACGACGCATTCAAATTTCAGCCTGATACAGATTTAACAGAATTTGCCTGGCGGCTTTAGCGCGGTGGTCCCACCTGACCCCATGCCGAACTCAGAAGTGAAACGCCGTAGCGCCGATGGTAGTGTGGGGTCTCCCCATGTGAGAGTAGGGAACTGCCAGGCATCAAATTTAGCGTGCTGATATGGCTCAGTTGGTAGAGCGCACCCTTGGTAAGGGTGAGGTCCCCAGTTCGACTCTGGGTATCAGCACCACTTTATACTTAGGTTAAAGTTCGGCAAGAAGTAAAAGAATTTGTCTGGCGGCTTTAGCGCGGTGGTCCCACCTGACCCCATGCCGAACTCAGAAGTGAAACGCCGTAGCGCCGATGGTAGTGTGGGGTCTCCCCATGTGAGAGTAGGGAACTGCCAGACATCAAATAAGTGAGAAGGCCATCCGAAAGGATGGCCTTTTTGCGTTTATGCGCAGAAAAAACGGTAGGCCGGGTAAGGCGAAGACGCCACCCGGCAGAGCAAACGACTAATGAATCACCTGCGACAGGAATGCTCGCGTACGTTCTGACTTCGGATGCGCAAAGAACTCATCCGGCGGCGCCTGCTCAACAATCTCACCGCGGTCCATAAAGATCACCCGGTCGGCCACGGTTCGCGCAAACCCCATCTCATGCGTCACACACAGCATGGTCATGCCGGATTGTGCCAGCCCAATCATGGTGTCCAGAACCTCTTTCACCATTTCTGGATCGAGGGCAGATGTCGGTTCATCAAACAGCATAATTTTCGGTTTCATACACAGCGAACGGGCGATAGCCACACGCTGCTGTTGGCCACCCGATATCTGGCCTGGAAACTTATTGGCATGCTCTGCGATACGTACGCGCTCCAGGTAGTGCATTGCCAACGCTTCCGCTTCCTTTTTCGGCATCTTTCGTACCCAAATTGGCGCAAGCGTGCAGTTCTGCAGAACGGTCAGGTGCGGAAACAGATTAAAGTGCTGAAATACCATTCCCACTTCCTGACGTACGCGTTCGATATTGCGGATATCTTCATTCAGCTCGATGCCATCAACCACAATGCGTCCTTGCTGGTGTTCTTCAAGATGATTAATACAGCGAATGGTTGTGGATTTCCCGGAGCCAGAAGGGCCGCAAAGGACGATGCGTTCTCCCTGCTTTACCTTAAGATTAATGTCCTTCAGGACATGAAATTGTCCGTACCATTTATTCACATTTTCCAGCGTAATCATCGCGTCGGCGGGTGTCATAGTTATTTGGCTCATAATTTCCTCAGTGCGGTGTACGCCCGGTGTTAAAGCGCTTTTCCAGATGCTGGCTGTAGCGCGACATGCTAAAACAAAAGATCCAGTAGATCAGGGCTGCAAAGACATATCCTTCGGTGGACATACCCAGCCAGACAGGGTCAACGGTTGCCTGCTGCACGCTGCTAAAGAGATCGAACAATCCGATGATGATCACCAGACTGGTATCTTTGAAGAGGGCAATGATCGTGTTGACCAGACCCGGAATGACCAGCTTGAGTGCTTGTGGAAGAATGACCAGCCCCTGCATTTTCCAGTAACCGAGCGCCAGTGATTCCGCCGCTTCGTACTGGCCTTTAGGCAACGCTTGCAGCCCACCACGTACAACTTCAGCGACATAGGCGGACTGGAAGAGAATCACCCCCACCAGGGCACGGATCAGCTTGTCGATGGTGGTACCTTCTGCCATAAACAGCGGCAGCATGACCGACGACATAAACAGAACGGTGATAAGCGGTACGCCGCGCCAGAACTCAATGAAGATAACGGAGAGCACGCGTACGATCGGCATTTTTGAACGCCGTCCCAGGGCAAGTAAAATCCCCCACGGTAGAGCACCGGCTATCCCCACTGAAGCGATAATCAGCGT
Source organism: Enterobacter asburiae (assembly GCF_008080435.1). Classification (GTDB taxonomy): domain Bacteria; phylum Pseudomonadota; class Gammaproteobacteria; order Enterobacterales; family Enterobacteriaceae; genus Enterobacter; species Enterobacter asburiae_C. The sequence continues at coordinate 1,976 of NZ_VRKN01000005.1, forward strand.
CAGCGTCAGCCCGCCCCACTGGCGTGTTTCAACGCGTTCCAGCCCCAGGAAACCGCCATACAACAGTACCCAGACAATAATCGGATAAACCACTGCCCAGACGGCAATATAGCGTCCACGATGAGGCAGCTTTTTCCAGAACATGGCCGCGACAGAAAGCAGGCCGATGACCAGCGCCAGATTAATCCGCCAGCGTTGTTCATGTGGATACAACCCATACATGAACTGACCGAAGCGCTCGTGAATAAACACCCAGCAGGCGCCGGCTTTTGTGCAGTCTGCTCGGGTTGAACCGACCCAGTTGGCCTGTAAAAACGCCCAGTTCAGCAGAGGAGGAATCAATTCCCACATGAGCCACAGGCATACAAGCGTCAGCAGGCTGTTACTCCAGCTGGAGAACAGATTCTTACGCGCCCAGAGAATGAAACGTCCACCTGTCGAGTTGGCAGGGCGCGAGGAGTGCGACAGTATCGCTTTTGTCATCATAGATCCTTAGCGCTCGACCAGTGCTATACGACGGTTATAAAGGTTCATCAGCAATGAAATCACCAGGCTGATGATCAGATAGACAGACATCGTGATGGCGATGGTTTCAATGGCTTGTCCGGTCTGGTTAAGCACGGTTCCGGCGAAGAGTGACACCATATCGGGGTAGCCAATGGCAGCTGCCAGCGACGAGTTTTTGACAATATTGAGATACTGGCTGGTCAGGGGCGGAATGATGACCCGTAAAGCCTGCGGAATGATGACCTGGCGAAGCGTCACGGTATGGGGTAATCCCAGTGAGCGTGCCGCTTCGTGCTGTCCATAAGGTACGGCCTGGATCCCTGCACGGATAATCTCTGCGATAAACGCGGACGTATAAATCGACAGCGCCAGCGTCAGGGCTGCCAGCTCGGGAATTAATACCATCCCGCCCTGAAAGTTAAAGCCACGCAGATGTGGAATGTCCCAGTGCAGAGCGGCCCCAAACAGCCAGTGTGCTATTAGTGGCAGGCTAACGATCAGGACGACTGCCGTGGGCCAGGTTCTACGAAGCTGACCGGTTTTGATCTGATGCTTACGGTTAAAACGGAATACCCCGGCAGAGAGAGCAAGCGCTATCACAATCGCGCCGATGAAAGCGTAAAGACCTTCACCCGGCTGAGGAGAAGGAATGGACAACCCACGGTTACTCAGGAAAAACAGCTCAAACGCGTCGACGGCCTGACGGGGACCGGGAAGGTTACGCAGTACGGCGAAATACCAGAAGAAGATCTGCAGGAGCGGGGGGATATTGCGGAACGTCTCGATATAAACAGTAGACAATTTCCGCAGGAGCCAGTTTTCAGAAAGACGCGCCAGGCCAATAAAGAAGCCCAGTATCGACGCGAAGACGATACAAAGCGCCGATACCAACAGCGTATTCAGTAAACCGACCACGAACACGCGTCCGTACGTGTCACCTTCCTGGTAATCAATAAGGTGCTGAACAATACCAAACCCTGCGCTGCGATCTAAAAACGCGAAACCGGAAGTAATGCCGCGATTATTCAGGTTGGTGATGGTGTTATGGATGAGATACACGGCGATGAGAACAACCGCAACAATAGCAATAATCTGGAATAGCCAGGCGCGGACCGCGGGATGAGAAAAGGATAGCGATCCTTTTACGGCTGAGCGGCGATGGGACATAAAGAAACCTCAGTAACCATGACTCTGGAGTGGGCACTGCCTGAGCAGTGCCCGTTACAGCTATGACTTAACGTACTGGTGGCGCGTACTGAATACCGCCGTTGTTCCAGAGATTGTTCTGGCCGCGTTTGATCTTCAGCGGGCTTTCCGATCCCACGTTGCGCTCAAAGATCTCAGAGTAGTTGCCCACCTGTTTGATGATGTTGTAAGCCCACTTGTTATCCAGCTTCAGATCTTTGCCGAAATCACCTTCTTTACCGAGCAGGTGTGCCATATCCGGGTTGGATGGCTTAGCGGCTTTCTCATCAACGTTTTTAGAGTTGATGCCCATCTCTTCTGCGTTCAGCATGGCAAACAGCGTCCAGCGAACAATGGAGAACCAGTCTTCATCGCCACGACGAACGACGGGGCCGAGAGGTTCTTTGGAGATGACTTCAGGCAGGACAATCCACTCTGCCGGGTTGCTCAGCTTAATACGTAAGGCATACAGCTGTGACTGGTCAGAGGCTAGCGTATCGCAACGGCCGGATTCCAGCGCTTTGGCCGATTCATCCGAGCGGTCGAATGTCACTGGGGTGTATTTCATGTTGTTTGCTTTGAAATAATCCGCGACGTTCAGCTCGGTATCGGTGCCCGCCTGGATACAAACGGTGGCACCATCCAGTTCCTTAGCGCTTTTCAGGCCAGCTTTATTGTGGGTCAGGAAACCGATACCGTCATAATAGGTCACGCCCGTAAATGCCATCCCCATGCCTGCATCACGGGAGGAAGTCCAGGTGGTATTACGGGAGAGCATGTCGACCTCGCCGGACTGCAGCGCCGTAAAGCGTTCTTTCGCCGTCAGCGGGGTATATTTTACTTTGCTGTCATCGCCAAAAACGGCGGCTGCAACGCCACGGCAGACATCCACATCAATACCGGTAAATTTGCCGTTCGCATCGGCATAAGAGAAGCCAGGCAAACCGTCACTGATACCACATTGAACAAAACCTTTCTTTTTAACGGCATCCAGTGTCGTTCCCGCATGGGCTTGACCGGCTACGGCAAACAACATGCCTGCAGCGGCCAGGCTGGCTATCATCGTCTTTTTCATAATGCATCCTGTGTGGCGAAATTTATCGTTATAGAGGCGTTTTTAAACGCTTTACCTGTCTGTGGCTTTGGCCAACGTTTATAAAGCAAACGTAATGCCAGTTTTGCGTTCGACAAAATAAGAGACGAGTGAACGCTTAATGCTGAGTGTAGACAGGCTTAAATAAAACGAGCGCCCCGAAACGGTGCGAAATTACAACCTGTGCCACAAATCGGAGCAAAAGTTTTGAGTCGAGTCAGGAAAAAGAAGAGATAGTTTCTGGCGTGAATATTGGCAGGGTATTCAATAATCTTAATGTGTGAAAATCATCACGATAGAATAAGTAATTTGAATGAGTATGCGAAAAAGTTGTGACTGACTTCAGGCTTGGTTTAATTACTTGAATAAATACAGGGCTATTTTTTTACTTATTTTAAAATATTGCACTCATTAAAAGCAAAAGCGCGGCCAGAGCCGCGCTTTCTCAACAGATGTTACTTCGTCAGGGCAACAATACCCAGCGTCAAACCCGCTACTGCGGCAGCACCGCCAGCGATAGCACCCGCAGTCTCCCAGTTATCCTGGGTAGTGCCTTTCATACAGGTATTGGTATGAACCAGTCGGCCCTGGTCGTCGTAAACCGGTACACATGGAGAGTCGTGCGCGCAACCAGCAAGCAGCGCAGCGAGAAGTGCAACGGAAATGAATCTTTTCATGATATTACCTCAGTATTATTTCTCATCCGCCATAAAGCCAGGAGGGCTATTAACGAACTGGAGGTTATTTTACCACCGGGGTAAGTCCTCGTTACACGAGGAATAATCTCAAATTATGTAGTTTGTAAAAATCGTGGAGAAAAGTCGGTTTCAGGAGGAATTAATGGAGACATTATGAAGCTGCAAGAGACTGTTTTTACTTAATGCAAATCATCATATTTTTAACACTGCCTTTATGTAAACCCTAATTCATTGTTTATATTAAAAATAAAAAAAGGCACCAGAGGTGCCTTCTCAGGAAAACATTAATCTTTATGATTAGTAAACCGTCGCCGAACAACCACAAAGAAAACGGGCACGAAGAAAATCGCCAGAAGCGTTGCGGAAAGCATTCCTCCCATAACGCCCGTACCGACGGCGTTTTGCGCGCCGCTCCCGGCCCCGGTGCTGATCACCAGCGGCATGACGCCAAGAATAAAGGCCAGGGACGTCATCAGGATCGGTCGAAGGCGCATCCTTGAAGCTTCCAGTGTGGCTTCAATAATGCCTTTACCTTCTTTATCCATCAGGTCTTTAGCAAATTCGACGATCAGGATGGCGTTTTTCGCCGATAAGCCAATCGTCGTCAGCAGGCCGACCTGGAAATAGACGTCGTTGTTTAACCCGCGTAGCGACGCTGCGAGAAGAGCCCCAATGACCCCCAGCGGCACAACCAGCATGACGGAGAACGGAATGGACCAGCTTTCATACAGCGCTGCCAGGCACAGGAACACCACGATCAGTGAAATGGCGTACAGGGCAGGAGCCTGGTTACCCGAGAGCCGCTCCTGATAAGACATCCCCGTCCAGTCATAGCCGATGCCGGAAGGCAGTTTTGCCGCGAGACTTTCCATCATTACCATAGCCTCACCGGTACTTTTACCCGGGGCTGATTCACCGAGGATCTCCATAGAGGGCATGCCGTTATAACGCTCCAGGCGAGGTGAACCATAGACCCAGTGAGCGTTGCTAAAGGCGGAGAACGGGACCATTTCCCCATTCGTGCTTCTTACGTAAAGGTTGTTAATATCTCCTGGCAACATACGGAATTTTGCGTCGGCCTGAACGTAGACCTTTTTCACGCGTCCATGATCGATAAAGTCGTTTACATAGGTGCCACCTAAGGCCGTCGAAATCGTCTGGTTGACGTCAGAAAGACTGACGCCCAGCGCCTGCGCTTTCTCCTGATCGACATCCAGCTTGAACTGAGGCGTATCTTCAAGACCGTTAGGACGCACGCGAACCAGCAGGTCAGGGTGCTCTTTCACTATGCTAAGCAGTTGGTTACGTGCCTGCGTCAGTTGGGTATGCCCCAGGTTAGCCTGATCAATCAACTCAAAGTCGAATCCCGTGGCGGTACCCAGCTCAATAATTGCAGGCAGGTTAAACGGGAACACAAGGCCATCTTTAATCTGATGGAAGGCTTTCGTCGCGCGGCCCACAATGGCTTCGACGCCATTTTCCGACCCCGGGCGCTCCTCCCAGGGCTTCAGGCTGACGAATGCAATACCGGAGTTCTGACCCTGTCCGCTAAAGCTAAAGCCGTTTACGGTAAAGACGGATTCAACGTTCGCCTTCTCTTTGTTCAGATAGTAGTCCTGAACCTGGTCGAGGACCTGCTGAGTACGCGTCTGGGTTGCACCTGCCGGGAGTTGAACCATCGTCATAAACACCCCCTGATCCTCTTCTGGCAGGAAGGAGGTGGGTAAGCGCAGGAAGAGCACCGCCATCCCACCGACAATAATGACGTACACCACCAGATAGCGTCCTGTCTTACGCAAAATACTGCTCACGCTGTTGCTGTAGTGTTCCACGCTTTTATCAAAGAGCGCATTAAACCAGCCGAAAAAGCCACCTTTCTTCTCATGATGGTCGCCGGATACGGGCTTAAGCAACGTTGCACAGAGTGCGGGCGTCAGGATTAGCGCAACCAGTACGGACAACGCCATAGCGGAAACGATAGTCAGCGAGAACTGGCGATAGATCGCCCCCGTCGAGCCGCCAAAAAAGGCCATCGGAATAAAGACCGCCGAGAGCACCATGGCGATCCCCACCAGTGCGCCCTGGATCTGCCCCATCGACTTCTGCGTGGCCTCTTTCGGCGGCAGATTGTCCTCGACCATGACACGTTCAACGTTCTCAACGACCACGATAGCGTCATCGACCAGCAGACCTATCGCCAGCACCATGCCGAACATCGTCAGGGTATTGATGGAGAAACCAAATGCCGCCAGAACCGCGAAGGTACCCAGCAGAACGACCGGCACCGCGATAGTCGGGATGAGCGTCGCCCGCAAGTTTTGCAGGAACAGGTACATGACCAGGAAGACGAGAATGATCGCTTCAAACAGGGTCTTCACCACTTCGTGGATGGAGATTTTCACAAAAGGTGTGGTGTCATAGGGATAGACAACTTTCAGTCCCTGTGGGAAGAACTGTTGCAGCTGCGCCAGCTTGCTCTTAATGGCAGCCGCGGTGTCCAGCGCATTTGCCCCGGTTGCCAGCTTAATCCCCAGACCGGTTGCCGCCTGCCCGTTGATTTTAGTGACCATGTTGTAATTTTCGCCACCCAGCTCAATACGAGCCACGTCCTTCAGATGAACCATCGAGCCGTCCTGGTTCACCTTGAGCGTCACGCGGCCAAATTCCTCCGGTGATTTCAGGCGGGTTTGCGCGATGATCGAGGCATTCAGCTGCTGCCCGGGAATGGACGGCGTTCCGCCCAGCTGGCCTGCCGCTATCTGATCGTTCTGGGTTTTCAACTGGTTGATAATGTCCAACGGCGTCAGCTGGTATTTGTTCATCGCGTTGCTGTCGAGCCAGATGCGCATCGCATACTGAGCGCCAAACAGCTGAACGTCACCGACACCAGACGTTCGGCTGATGGCATCTTTGACGTTTGAGGCGACATAGTCAGAGATGTCATCCTGCGTGAGACTTTTGTTATCTGAAACAAAACCGGCGACCAGCAGGAAGCTGCTGCTGGATTTCTCCACGCCAATCCCTTGCTGTTGTACCTCTTGCGGCAGCAGCGGCATGGCGAGCTGCAGCTTGTTCTGCACCTGCACCTGAGCGATGTCCGGATCGGTTCCTGACTCGAAGGTCAGGGTGATGGTGACGCTACCCGCTGAATCGCTGGTGGAGGACATATACATCAGGTTATCGATGCCGTTCATGTTCTGTTCGATAACCTGGGTCACGGTATCCTGCACCGTTTGAGCGTCAGCTCCCGGGTAGGTCGCGGATATCGCCACGGCGGGAGGGGCAATGGTCGGGTACTGTGCGACGGGAAGTTTGAGAATGGCCAGCCCGCCTGCAATCATCAAAATGATGGCAAGTACCCAGGCGAAAACCGGTCTCTGAATAAAGAAATTAGCCATGTCGTTGTCCCTTAACCGGCTGGAGTCGTGGTGGTATCCGGCGTGGCGACGACGGTTACCCCCGGTCTGACTTTCTGCAGCCCGCTGACAATCACGCGGTCACCGTTTTTCAGCCCTTTCGTCACCAGCCAGCGATCGCCAATTGCCTGAGGGGCTACGACGGTACGCGGCTCAACCTGGTTTTTATCGTTCACCACCAGGACGATTGCATCGCCTCGCGGTGTACGGGTCACGCCTTGCTGTGGAACCAGAATCGCATCCGGCTGGGTGCCTTCATCAATGCGGGCGCGCACAAACATGCCGGGTAACAGCAGATGCTGAGGGTTCGGGAAAATGGCGCGCAGGGTAATCGAGCCGGTACTTTCATCGACCGTGACGTCAGAGAACTGCAATGTGCCTTTCAGCGGATAGGGCTGTCCGTTCTCCATCAGCAGCTCAACGCTGCTGGCGGTATCGCCTTTTTGCAGGCTCGTCTGTTTCAGGCGCATAAAATCATTACTGGACTGGGTGACATCGACATAAATTGGATCGAGCTGCTGGACCGTAGCCAGTGCAGCGGCTTGTCCGTTCGTCACCAGCGCCCCTTCGGTCACGCTGGATTTCCCGATACGACCATCAACAGGAGAGGTCACTTTGGTGTAGGCAAGGTTGATACGTGCGCTTTCAACGCCGGCTTTTGCAGCAACCACGCTGGCGTCAGCCTGCTGAGCGGTCGCCACGGCCTGGTCATACTCTTGCTTACTGACATACTGGGTGCCTACCAGGGGGAGGTAACGTTTCACCGTAAGGTGCGCAATATTGGCCGCCGCCTGCGCCTTCGCCAGCTCACCTTTCGCGCTGTCATAGGCTGCCTGATAGGTCGCGGGATCAATCTGGTAAAGTGACTCACCCGCTTTTACATCGCTACCTTCCGCGAAGTTGCGGCGAAGGATAATGCCGCTAACCTGAGGACGAACCTCCGCAACGCGAAATGCATCTGTTCTGCCCGGGAGTTCAGTGGTAACAGCCAGAGGCGTGCTTTTCACAATATGCACGCTGACCTGAGGCGCCTGCAGGTGTTGTTGTTGATTTTCCTGACCATCGCATCCAGTGAGCAGTACCGCGCAGACAATGAAACCGGATAAGGGCAAGCGTCTGAAATGATTCGTCATTACTGTTCCTTTAAATACCCATTAACCGATATATGCCGTGAATCGGTAGCTGGGGCAGAGGGATAAAAAATAAAATGTAGCTGCGTATAATAATGAGGGTATTTAATGTTTTTTAATTTATAAGTGCGAATGACCATGCTTGTAGAAAAAATCAGAATCAGACCTGGTCCATACAGGGATATACTCCAGGTATGTTAATCAGGTAAATGAGTTTAATATTGTCTAATTATTCATTCCGTGAATTTAATTGATTCGATGTATTTGTAATAATTATAAATTGAGCGGATTGACTTTTTTTGTGCAAAATTAAAACGGATTTTGGTGAATACTTACATTTGCATGAACGCAGTATTACCTTTAAACCTTGTGAGTAACGAGTAGCTGCCTATGGCGCGTAAAAAGAAAGAAGAGGCTCAACAAACCCGGCAGCAGCTGATCGAGGCGGCTATCGGACAGTTTGCGACGCGTGGCGTAGCCAGCACGACGCTGACGGATATCGCTGATGCTGCTAAGGTGACGCGCGGCGCGATCTATTGGCACTTCACCAGTAAATCAGAAATATTTAATGCCATCTGGGAACAGCAATTACCGCTTCGCGACATTATTCGCGACAGGCTTTCCCTTTCCGATAGTGACGATCCATTGTTAAAACTTCGTGAGCAATTTATTACTGCGCTGCAGTATATTGCCCATGAGCCCCGGCAATGTGCGCTTTTACAAATTCTGTATCATAAGTGTGAATTTAGCAGTGATATGATTTCAGAGCGTGAAATCAGAAAACGTATTGGATTCAATTATGACACGCTACGTGCCACGCTGGAGACCTGTATTTCGCGGAACATCCTTTCACCAGAGGTGAATGTTGATCTCACCTTGATCGTATTCCACGGTTTTTTTAGCGGAATAATTAAAAACTGGTTAATGAATAACGACAGTTTTAATCTTTATCAGCAGGCTCCCGCTCTGGTCGATAGCATTCTGGCGACACTCCCTGTCATTCGCGTGTCGCCTGATGATGATGTTTACAGCTCAGCGCCAGGTAACATTTCCCCCCGGGCACAAAGTGCTTCTATGGTCTGCGCGCTGGCGGGTTTACCTAACAGATAACCCTGAAGGGTGTTACAGCCCAGCTCGGTTAAAAAGGCTTGCTGTGCTTCGGTTTCCACACCTTCAGCCACGACTTTCAGGTTAAGTGTTTTAGCGAGGGCTACAATCGCTGAGACAATAGTGGCATCCTCGCTTTCCCCGCTGAGCTCTTTCACAAATGCCCTGTCGATTTTCAATTCACAGGCGGGTAAGCGCTTGAGGTACAGCAGGCTCGAATATCCGGTGCCAAAATCATCAATGGAGGCCTTCACGCCCGCATTCGTCAGTTCTGTCAGCACTCGCACACTTTCATCCGGGTTGCTCATTGCCGTGGTTTCCGTCACTTCGAGGATCAACATTTCCGGTGGCACATGGTGCAGTGCCAGGCAGTCGAGAACCGTTTTAACCAGCGAAGTTTGTTCAAACTGCAGCGTCGACAGGTTTACCGCCATTGACCAGCTTTGATGCCCCTGAAGATGCCATTCCCGCAGCTGGCGACAGGCTTCATTAATCACCCAGTTGCCAATGGGGATGATCAGCCCCGTTTTTTCCGCCAGCGGCAGAAAAAGGTCCGGCGTCAGTAACCCCTGCTTAGGATGCTGCCAGCGCAATAACGCCTCGAATCCGAGGACAGGACCCGCGGGGGCGTGAAATTTTGGCTGATACAGCAGGCGCAGCTCATTGCGATCGATCGCCATCCACAGATCGTTCATTAACTGGAGATGGGTCTGCGCCAGGGTGTTCATGGAAGGTTGGAAAAAGTGGTAACCGTTTCGGCCCATATGCTTCGTGTGATACATCGCCGCGTCGGCGTTAAACATCAGCTCACGCTCGGTTTTGCCGTCGTGAGGATACAGCGCGATACCAATGCTGAGGGTCACCACCAGTTCATAGGGGCCGAGATTGAACGGGCTATCAATCGCGCGCACCAGCGAATTCGCCAGCGATGCTGCGTCGTCCGGACCTTCTCCCTCTGCCAGCAGAACAAACTCATCACCGCCGATACGTGCGAGGGTGAATTGGCCTTTCAGGAGAAGCAGCAGACGCTGCGTAACAGCAACCAGCAGCCTGTCACCGACATCATGGCCATAGGCGTCATTGATGGCTTTAAAACCGTCGAGATCCATGAACATCAGGGCAAAGTGGTTCCCTTCACGATCGGCTTTGCTGATGGCCTGATCGAGTCTGTCTTCCAGCAGGATACGGTTAGGCAGACGCGTCAGGGTATCGTGCAGCGCCAGTTGAGCGAGTTCCCGGTTAGCTTCTGCCAGCGATGAGGCCAGAAGGGCGGTACGTGCCTGAAGGCGGGCATCCAGCATCGACACCAGCAGGGTGATCCCAAGAATAGAGAGCGCGACGACGCTGACCAGCACCGCCAGCCAGCTCCCGTTAATGCCCTCATGGTGAACCATTGTAGACATTGGAAACTGCGCCGCTTTCATCCCGGCATAGTGCATACCGGCAATGGCAATCCCCATCGTGATGGCGGCCCCCATGCGCATCAGCACGACCTGCGCGGCTTCGCGACGCAGGCGGAAGGTCAGCCATAATGCTGCGAGCGAAGCGGCAAGCGCAATCGCGATCGAAATGGCCACCCAGACCTTGTCCCAGATAATCCCGGGCATCACTTCCAGCGCTGCCATGCCGGTGTAATGCATGGCAACAATACCGCTTCCCATCACCAACGCGCCTGGCAGCAGTCGGCGCAAGCGTAATTGCTCGCAGCTAACGAGCCATAGCGCAAACAGCGACGAACCCACGGCGATGACCATGGATAACACCGTCAGGGTGGCGTTGTAGCTCATGCTCATGGAGAGGTCCATCGCCAGCATGCCGATAAAATGCATGGCCCACACGCCAATGCCCATTGCAATACCGCCGCCAGCCAGCCAGACGCGGGCAGCGACGCCCTCACTCCCGGCGACACGTGCAGCCATGTTCAGCGCGGTATACGCAGCAAGGATGGCAACAACAAAGGAGAGGACGACAAGGATATGGTTGTATTGGCTGACAAGCATGGACGGTTCTACTCGAGTGTGGGGTTACGCTAGAGCGGTTGAGAAGGGCGAGACATTATCACCGTCAGGTAATGGCTCAAAGGGATTTAAATCCCCGTTTTTAGTGGGTAATAACGGGGGGATTTGCGCAATCGGGCGGTTAGTCGAGCGCTGAGCAGTTCACGAGTTTCAGCGGATTGACGGAGTTCATATTGCGACACTTATCGGTTTCGGTGCTCATCAGTTCAATCCACTGCATCAGGAGTGCGTCGAAAATGAGAACGGAGATTGCAAAGACAACCAGCCACCAGTATTTACGAATCATTGTGTCATTCCGCGAGAAGAGCGCCAGTAAGATGGGGGAAATATACACGAAAAACCGTGGTTTAAAAGCGGGATAAGCGAAGGTTTACAATGCGTTGACGGAGAGGCGCAGGTAATAAAAAAGGCGCTTCCCCATGCCGAAGAGCGCCTTTTTAAACAAGCATTTAACTGATTAGTATCAGTTCATGCCGTATTTTTTCAGTTTCTTACGCAGAGTACCACGGTTGATACCCATCATCAGCGCAGCGCGGGTTTGGTTACCGCGGGTGTATTGCATCACCATGTCCAACAGTGGCTGTTCAACTTCAGCCAGTACCAGCTCATACAGGTCATTAACATCCTGACCGTTCAGTTGAGCAAAATAGTTCTTCAGTGCCTGTTTAACCGAGTCACGCAGGGGTTTTTGAGTTACCTGGTCCTGAGAGTTAACGGTAGAAACGGTCAGTACGTCAGAATTTACGCGTTGTTCGAACATAGTTCTGTCAGCTCTTTATTTCATTACGCAAGATTTTCGAAGTATGCCTCCAACGCCTCCAGCTGTACGCTGGCATCCTCTATGGCGTTGAATGTGCGCCGAAACTGGTCATCTGGAGCGTGCTCCTGGAGATACCAGGAGACGTGTTTACGCGCAATTCGGTACCCTTTTGCCTGACCGTAGTGGTCATGCAGTTCCCGAACATGCGAACAAAGCAAGCGCTTAACCTCTGCCAGAGGCAGCGGGGCAAGCAGCTCCCCAGTGTCCAGATAATGCTGGATTTCCCGGAAGATCCAGGGTCTTCCCTGAGCTGCACGTCCTATCATCAGAGCATCAGCTCCCGTATAGTCGAGTACAGCTCTGGCTTTAAGCGGGTCAGTTATGTCGCCATTCGCGATAATCGGAATGGAAACTTTCTGCTTAACTGCCCGAATGCTGTCGTATTCAGCTTCACCGTTGAACAAACAGGCGCGAGTGCGTCCATGAATGGTCAGGGCCTGAATGCCACAGTCTTCGGCCAGTTGGGCAATCTCTACACAGTTACGGTGTTCCGGCGACCAACCCGTGCGAATCTTCAACGTAACAGGAACGTCCACCGCGCTGACAACCGCCGTCAGGATAGCTTTCACCTGGTCGGGGTATTGCAGAAGGGCTGAACCTGCAAGCTTGCGATTCACCTTTTTGGCCGGGCACCCCATATTGATATCAATAATCTGGGCACCACTTTCCACGTTAATCCGCGCGGCATCTGCCATCTCTTCAGGCACGCTTCCGGCAATTTGCACGGTGCGAATACCTGGTTCATCAATGTGCACCATCCGAAGGCGGGATTTATCGCTTTCCCAAACCTGCGGGTTAGACGACATCATCTCGGATACGGTTAAACCGGCTCCCATCTCATAGCACAGCGTCCTGAACGGCCGGTCTGTAATACCTGCCATAGGGGCTGCGATCAGGCGATTTCTAAGCTGGTGGTGTCCGATGCGCATGAGTTAAGAAATGACCATACTGTGACTGCAAGGCGGCGTATATTACGCATTTTTTGCACGAGATGAAAGGCCAAACTTTGAACAATCCACTGCGGTAGATCAAGGAATCGCCGCTCAATCTTTCCGTTCAAAATTATTCATTATTTAAATCATTATGTTATGCGGAAATGGTTATTTTATGGGCACTTACAATTTCCCGTAACTTCTCATCATTTCTGAATAAATGCTTCGCTGAAGCGGGATAATCTGCTGTTTTTAGCAGCAGATTTCCCCACTTCTTTGCGATCTGCGTCGCATTTTAGAACATGATCGTCATGCGAAAAATGTGGCTTATTCGACCACAACGCGCCCATGCAGCGACTGTACCGGACGGTTATTATCGTGATGCATTGTATGGGTGAATCTATCAAGCTGTTCTGCAGAAACCGTCAGGGGCTGCTTAAGCACAATCCAGGTGACGCCTTCTGAACACGGTGGGGTGGTCAATGAACCGCTAAAGCGCCAGTACGTTTTATCTTTTGGCAGCAGTTTGTTCAGGTTGAGATCCTGTTTGATGGAGACGTTCTGCTCGGCCTGCTGAGGCATAACGCGCCACAGTTTTTCAAGCTCCGGGTTTGCGGTCCCTTTATCAAACATGACCGCCACCACCGTCAGTTCTCCACTGGCATTTTTATGAACCAGATGCATTTCCATCGCATATTTCTTGCCATGAACGGTGTTTTCGCTCGGCGCGTGGAAATGGAACTGTTGTAACGTCCAGGTTTGCTTATCAAGAGTAAGGGTATCGCGGGTGTCAGCCTGTTCACTTGCCTGAATGGTATGGCCATTGTTTGTCAGTGTAACAGGGCCATCAACGTAGTGCGTTTGTAGCGGGGAGAGATGGGCGTTAGCGGTCGAATCAATATTAATGGGAGACTGGTTCATTCCGCTTTGACAGGTCTTGTATGCTTCGTCCAGCTCGCCCCAGTGTTCCGGTGAACCTTCCCCTTCGTAGCTCCAGTGTGATGCGAATGCTGAAGCCGAGATCATGCTCAGCGCCAGCAGCGCTGCCTTGCCTGTAATGTGTGTCATCATATTCTTCCGGTGAATTTTTGTAATACAAATCAACGTGATTTGTAGGGTTATTTTACCGAAGAATGACCGGGGGAGAGAGGATTATCAGAGGGAGAGAGGCGTGGTCAGATGACCACGCCAAATGCTTATTTTTTACGACCGGTGATGCGGCACCACTCTTCTTTTTCCACCACCGGGTCGAGGGCAAAGAGAGCGGCGTAGGCTTCACACACGCTGTCGGCCTGGCTTGCCAGGATACCGGAAAGCCCCAGCAGACCGCCCTCAACGGGCAGGACGCTGATTAACGGGGCCAGCTCGCGCAGTGGGCCCGCCAGAATGTTTGCGACCACCACATCGGCTTTCATGGCTTCTGGCTGAGCATCCGGCAGATACAGCTCCAGACGATCGGAGACGCCGTTACGCTCGGCATTATCGCGGCTGGCCTGAATCGCCTGCGGATCGATATCGATCCCGATGGCTTTTGCCGCGCCTAGTTTCAGGGCTGCAATCGCGAGGATCCCGGATCCACAGCCGAAGTCGATCACTGTCTTACCGTCCAGATCCAGACCATCCAGCCACTGCAGGCACAGGGACGTGGTTGGGTGCGTGCCGGTACCAAACGCCAGGCCCGGGTCGAGCATTACGTTGACCGCATTCTCATCGGGCACGTCACGCCAGCTAGGGCAAATCCACAGACGCTTGCCGAACTGCATCGGGTGGAAGTTATCCATCCACTCGCGTTCCCAGTCTTTGTCTTCCAGCTGTTCGATTTTGTGTACAAAACCCGCGCCCAGCAGAGGATGATTCTCCAGAATCGCGACAACTTCTTTCATATCGGTTTCGGCATCAAACAGGCCAATAACGTCGGTATCACCCCACAGGCGGGTTTCGCCCGGCAGTGGCTCAAAGACCGGCGTGTCATGCGTGTCCTGGAAGGTGATAGAGACCGAACCGGCCTCCATCAGCGCATCGCTCAGTTCCTCGGCGTTAGCGCCGGTTGTGTTCAGTTTTAGTTGGATCCACGGCATGGCAAAACTCTTTATTTATCAGTAGAAATCATAGCGGGTTGTGGGACGGGCTGACCGAAACGGTTCCCCACCACAAACGCCAGTAAACTTAGCAGTAACGAAGGCACAATCGGATGGAAGCCCAGGTACTGAATCTTAAACGTTGCGAGGACGGCATACAGCACACCGCCGACAATCATGCCGCTCAGCGCGCCTGCCGCGTTTGCACGCTCCCAGTAGAGTCCTAACACCAGCGGCCACAGGAATACCGCTTCAAGCCCACCAAATGCCAGCAGGTTCAGCCAGATGATCATCTCCGGCGGACGCCATGCGGCTAACAGCAGCAATGCCCCTAATACCAGAGTAATAACGGCCGACATACGCTTCAGGCGGCGTTCATTCTCTGCCTGCTCAGGACGCAGGTTCAGATAGAGATCTTTAATGATCGTAGCGGAACTTTGCAGCAGCTGAGCGTTGATTGTCGACATAATGGCGGCCATCGGTGCGGCGAGGAAGATCCCGGCGGCAAATGGCGGCAGCACTTTAACCATCAGAGTTGGGATGACCAGATCGGGTACGGTAAGGTCGGGAATAACTGCCCGACCTAACGCGCCTGCCAGGTGCATACCAAACATCAGGATTGCGACAACGATAGTGCCGATAATAATACCTCGGTGTACGGCTTTGCTGTCTTTATAAGAGATACAGCGCACTGCGGTATGCGGCAGGCCAATCACTCCAAAGCATACCAACACCCAGAACGACGTCATAAAGGTCGGAGAAAGGATATCATCTGCCCCCTCCGGTGAGACCAGTTTCGGGTCAATCGCCTCCAGGGTTTCCACTGCATGAGTGAGTCCACCCGCAGCATGAACAATACCCACCAGCAGGACGATAGTACCGATGAGCATAACCAATCCCTGCATGGTATCGTTCAGCACGCTGGCGCGGAATCCGCCAAACGCGGTATACAGCGCAATGCTTACTCCGAAGATGATCAAGCCTGTCTCGTAGGGGATCCCGGCTGCCGTTTCCAGCAGACGAGCCCCGCCGATAAACTGCACCGTCATCGCGCCAATAAAGGCCACCAGCAGGCTTAAGCTGGCCAGCCACACCAGTAAACGGCTCTGGTAGCGGGCAAACAGCATATCGTTGAGCGTCACGGCATTATAACGGCGCGCCAGAATGGCAAATTTTTTACCCAGTATGCCCAGCGAGAGCCAGATGGCAGGCAGCTGGATCATCGCCAGTAGCACCCAGCCTAACCCGTATTTATAGGCTGCACCGGGTCCGCCGATAAACGAACTGGCGCTGATGTAGGTTGCGGTCAGCGTCATGGCCAGCACGACGCCGCCCATCGAGCGGCTACCAAGGAAATACTCGTTCAGGAAAGTGCCCGTCGTTCTTTTACGCATGGCGTAAACGGATAAACCAAACACCACTAACAAGTAAGCGATAAGCGGCAGAATGACTTCAAGCTGCATCATCGTCCTCCAGCGGGATATCGCGATAAATGAATTTCACCATTGCCCAGCACAGCAGGATGAAGACCAGCGGTACCAGTAGACACGCCATTTCGAACCAGTGCGGCAGCCCGGTGATGCCAATAGCAGAGTCAGGTAAGTAAGCGGTTACTAACCACGCTGCGAGATAGAGAAGGGTCAGCCACAGCGCCCAGCGCGCTTCTTTATGGGCCTGAACAAAACGTTTGTCCATTTTTTGTCCCTTGTGGATAAAGAAAGCGGGGATTGTACATGATGAGGCTTTCCAGGCCCCAGAAATAAAAAAGGCCGGATAATCCGGCCTTTTCGCAAAGATGCTGTATTACTTCTCGTGCAGACCGAGTTTTTTCTCCAGGTAGTGGATGTTGGTTCCACCATTCTGGAAGTGCTCGTCGCTCATGATGCGCATCTGCAGATCAACGTTGGTTTTGATACCGTCGATGATCAGTTCCTGCAGGGCGTTTTTCATGCGGGCAATTGCCACATCGCGGTTTTCGCCGTAGCAGATAAGCTTGCCGATCATTGAGTCATAGTACGGCGGTACGGTGTAACCGGCGTAAATATGAGATTCCCAACGCACACCAAAGCCACCCGGCGCGTGGAAACGCGTGATTTTCCCCGGGCTTGGCAGGAAGGTGTTCGGGTCTTCGGCGTTGATACGGCATTCTACCGCATGGCCTTTCACCACAACTTCTTCCTGCTTGATGGACAGCGGCTGGCCAGCAGCGATACGCAGCTGTTCTTTGATCAGGTCAACGCCGGTGATCATTTCGGTAACCGGGTGTTCAACCTGAATACGGGTGTTCATTTCGATGAAATAGAACTCGCCGTTTTCAAACAGGAACTCAAAGGTACCTGCACCGCGATAGCCGATATCGACACACGCTTTGGAGCAACGCTCGCCGATGTAGCGACGCAGTTCCGGGGTAATGCCCGGTGCTGGTGCTTCTTCGACCACTTTCTGGTGACGACGCTGCATGGAGCAGTCACGTTCTGCCAGATAGATCGCGTTACCCTGACCGTCAGCCAGCACCTGAATTTCGATGTG
This sequence comes from Enterobacter asburiae, assembly GCF_008080435.1. Taxonomy (GTDB): domain Bacteria; phylum Pseudomonadota; class Gammaproteobacteria; order Enterobacterales; family Enterobacteriaceae; genus Enterobacter; species Enterobacter asburiae_C. The sequence goes on from NZ_VRKN01000005.1 coordinate 19,489, forward strand.
GCGTGGGTTTTCCAGGTATTTTTCCATGTACACCATGTCATTGCTGAAAGCGGCTTTCGCTTCTGCTTTGGTCATGGAGATGGACTGCGCCAGTTCAGCATCGCTGCGCACAACGCGCATACCGCGACCGCCGCCGCCGCCGGACGCCTTGATGATTACCGGGTAGCCAATGCGTTTAGCATGAGCACGGTTAGCATCCATGTCGTCGGTCAGCGGGCCGTCAGAGCCTGGTACAGTTGGAACACCGGCCTTTTTCATCGCGGTGATTGCAGACACTTTGTCGCCCATCAGGCGGATGGTGTCGGCTTTCGGGCCGATGAAGATGAAGCCAGAGCGTTCAACCTGCTCAGCAAAGTTGGCGTTCTCAGAGAGGAAGCCGTAACCCGGATGAATTGCCACCGCGCCGGTGATTTCAGCGGCGCTGATGATAGCCGGGATGTTCAGATAGCTTTTTACGGACGGAGCCGGGCCAATACAGACCGTCTCATCCGCCAGCAATACGTGTTTTAAATCGCGATCCGCGCTTGAGTGCACAGCGACGGTCTTGATGCCCAGCTCTTTACAGGCACGAAGAATACGCAGTGCGATCTCGCCGCGGTTGGCGATAACAATTTTATCCAGCATGTTCGCCTCGTTACTCGATGACGACCAGCGGCTCGTCAAATTCAACCGGCTGACCACTTTCGACCAGAATCGCTTTCACAGTACCTGATTTGTCTGCTTCGATCTGGTTCATCATTTTCATCGCTTCAACGATGCACAGGGTATCGCCTACGTTGACTTTCTGACCCACTTCGATGAACGCCTTCGCGTCCGGGCTCGGGGTGCGGTAGAAAGTACCAACCATTGGGGAACGTACGATGTGACCACTGATTTCTGCTGCAGCGGCAGGTGCGGCTTCAGCTGCTGGTGCAACGGCTGCGGAGAGCGGCTGCTGCACTGGCGCAGCATAAGCTTGCTGCATTACCGGGAAGCTAACGGCTGGGGCTGCACGGCTGATGCGTACAGACTCTTCGCCTTCAGAAATTTCCAGTTCGGAGATGCCTGATTCTTCAACCAGCTCGATCAGTTTTTTAATCTTACGAATATCCATGAGTGGGTTCCGTACTCTTGTTTAGTGTGATTGTGACAAGCGTTTTACCGCTGTCTGTAAAGCGTATGAATAGCCGTCAGCGCCCAGTCCACAGATAACGCCGGCAGCGATATCTGACAGATACGAATGGTGGCGGAACGGCTCTCGGGCGTGCACATTACTCAGGTGGATCTCGATAAACGGGATACTCACCGCGAGCAGTGCGTCGCGGATAGCAACACTGGTGTGCGTAAACGCGGCCGGATTGATCAGGATATAGTCCACATTGTCTTTAGCCTGATGAATACGGTCGATGAGTGCGTACTCCGCATTCGACTGAAAATGATCCAAATCCACATTCAATGACGCTGCTTCCGTTCCCAGACGGTTAACAATTTCACTCAATGTTAGCGTGCCGTACTTCTCTGGCTCACGGGTGCCGAGCATGTTCAGGTTCGGTCCGTTCAAAACTAAGATATGGAACTTGTCAGTCATTATGCCGCTATCTCCTGCGATTTTCGGGTAAAAAACAAAATATACCTTCGAAGCGCAAATGTCACCTTTTCAGAGGCTTAAAACCGCTGTCAGGCGAACCAAGGTCGCACATTATAACGATTTCGTAGCATTTAGCAGCTAAATACTGGTCTTATCAGGGAAGATTATCAACCGCTATCCGAAAAAGATTTGCGGTTGACGGGGAATCTGCGGGAAAACGCACAGTTTCGCGAACTATCGCAACCACTGGCGGAACTTCTTGTAACGCCATGCTAAAAGCGCCACGGCCGCCAGTGCATAAAGGACCGGCTGCGGGGAGAGGATCTTCACCGACCACAGGTAATGTATGGGGGCGAGGATCGCGACAAGATAGACGAAGTTGTGCAGCAGTTGCCAGCGCCTGCCCAGTTTTCGCTGCGCATATTGCGTGGATGTCAGCGCTAACGCCAGTAAAACCACCCAGCTCACGATACCGAGCGTCAGATAAGGACGCGTCACCAGTTCGCGGCCAAGCAGCGCCAGATTGTTAATTCCCAGCTCCAGCAGGGCATAGCTGGTGAGGTGCAGCGTCGCCCAGGCAAAACACCATAGCCCTAACAGCCGACGGGTGCGTATCAATAAGGGCTGTTTAGCGTAGCGCGCCAGCGGCGAGACGAGCAAGGTGGCCAGCAAAAATTTCAGAGCCATCCGACCGGTAAAATGCTGGATATCCTTTGCCGGGTCTGCGCTAAAGAGTCCCTGGCTGGCGGCCCAGAACAGCCATATAAAAGGAAGTAACCCGGCCAGGTGCAGCAGCACTTTCAGCCAGACGATCTGTTTTGCCGTTAAACGCACTCAGAAGTTCTCCCGTAAATTGAGACCACGGTAAAGTGAGGCCACTTCATCCGCATAACCGTTAAACAGCAGCGTCGGCTGGCGCTTCACGTCCAGTGCACCGCCGGAACCGATAAACCGCTCGGTCGCCTGCGACCAGCGTGGATGATCCACGTGCGGGTTCACATTGGCGAAGAAACCGTACTCGTCCGGGGCCGCCAGATTCCAGGTGGTGGGCGGACGTTCGCGGGTAAGCTTAATGCTGACGATAGATTTAACCCCTTTGAAACCATATTTCCACGGTACGGTTAAACGGATGGGGGCACCGTTCTGCGGTGGAAGCGCTTTGCCATAAACGCCAACGGTCAGCAGGGTAAGGGGATGCATGGCTTCGTCGAGACGTAACCCTTCCACATACGGATATTCAAGCCCGCCGCCGATAAACCGATCTTTCTGCCCGGGCATCTCGTCCGGCGCATAACGCGTCTGGAAAGCGACATATTTTGCGTTGCTGGTGGGCTCAACCATCGCCAGCAGTTTATGCAGCGGGAAGCCGACCCAGGGCACTACCATCGACCAGGCTTCCACGCATCGCATGCGATAGATACGCTCTTCGAGCGGGAAACGGGTGGTGAGGTCGTGATGGTCCAGCGTCAGGGGTTTAGCCACTTCGCCATCAATCTTCAGCGTCCACGGATCGGTTTTGAGGCTTCCCGCGTTGGCGGCAGGATCGGCCTTATCAAGACCAAATTCGTAGAAGTTGTTGTAGCCGGTGACTTTATCTTCCGGCGTCAGCGTCAGTTTATTTTGCCATTCGGCGGGTTTCGTAAAGGTGAGCGGGGCGCCGGAAGGGGCTTTTGGCCGATCGTTGCCTTTAAACCAGTCGAGCAGGTCGGCGTGTGCCGCCGGAGAGAGCGTCAGGGCAGTGGCGCTGATGCCAAGCATTTTCAGGATCTGGCGGCGCTGTAACATAAAGACAGACTCAGACGTTACGTCGGCTTCCGTCAGTTTTCGGTTTTTCATGGCATCCTCCGTCATGCGTTTTCCTAAGCATGACGGAGGAGAGGGATTCGCGCGAATATGTCACGAAAATTTGAAGATTAGGCGATTTTCACCAGCGCACGACCGTGGAACTGGTTGTCCATGATCTTACTGGCGTATTCCGGCGTCTGGCTGAGGGTTATCTCCGTTGCGCTCTGGGTATAGAAAGATTCCGGTAGATCGCGCACCAGCCGTTCCCAGGCTTCATGGCGACGGGCCGGCGGGGTCATCACGGAATCCACACCCTGCAGGCGTACGTTACGCAGAATGAATGGCATCACGGTGGTTGGCAGGGCAAATCCGCCCGCCAGACCGCATGCTGCCACGCAGCCGCCGTAGTTCATCTGCGCCAGGACTTTTGCCAGCACCTTATCACCGACGGTATCCACCGCGCCTGCCCAGACCTGCTTTTCCAGCGGACGGGTTTCGGCAAATTCGTCGCGGCTGAGAATGCGGCTGGCACCGAGCTGGCGCAGGTAATCGTGGGTGCTTTCACGGCCGGAAACGGCAGCGACCTGATAGCCCAGTTTGTGCAGCAGCGTGACTGCCGTGCTGCCCACGCCGCCGCTGGCGCCGGTGACGACAATTTCACCCGACTCAGGACGAATACCCGCATCTTCCAGCGCCATCACGCACAGCATGGCGGTAAAGCCTGCCGTGCCGACGATCATCGCCTTGCGGCCATCCATGCCTTTCGGCATAGGCACCAGCCAGTCGCCCTTCACACGGGCCTGCGTTGCCAGTCCGCCCCAGTGATTTTCACCTACGCCCCAGCCGGTAAGCAGTACCTGCTGTCCTGCATGGAAACGCGGATCTTCGCTGGTATGAACCCGGCCAGCGAAATCAATACCTGGCACCATAGGGAAATTTCGGATGATTTTACCCTTACCGGTAATAGCCAGCGCATCTTTATAATTTAAACTGGACCAGTCGATGTCGACGGTTACTTCGCCTTCCGGCAGGCGACTCTCTTCAACCGCCTGCACTGAGGCAAGCGTTTTGCCGTCCTGCTGTTCTAAGATCAAAGCCTGCATACGGGGTCCTCTCGACTCAGATGATTGGAAAATAATTTCTGAAGACTATACTCGCTCAGGGAAACGCAATGCCGATTTAACGCAATAAATTGCCAGATACACTCGATTTGGTAGTATGCCGCATTTGAAATGCAAGTTAGCGCTTACTCGCTACCCCATCAACCCACGGAGTAATCTCAAGGATGCGATTAACGACGAAGTTCTCGGCTTTTATCACGTTGCTGACGGGGCTTACCATTTTTGTCACGCTTATGGGCTGCTCCCTGAGCTTTTACACCGCCATTCAGGACAAGCTGGTCAACCGGGTACAGTCTGTCGCGTCGGTGATTGATACGCGTCTGCTGACGACGCCGTTGCCGGCGCTCTCCCGTGAGCTCGATGAGTTGATGGTACCTGTTGATATCGTTCAGATCGACATTCTGCAGGGAAAGCATCGTGTTTTAAGCCATGAACGGCCGGGAAGTTATCGACCTGCGGGCGTGGTGAGCCAGTACCGGGAAGTGACGGTGCACTCCCTTAAAAATCCGGGGATGACCATACACATGGTCTATCTCGATCCGATGGCCAGCTACTTCCGTTCCATGATGACCACCGCGCCGCTCACCGTCGCCGTTGCGTTTATCGTCCTGCTGATCTTTCTCGCGGTTCGCTGGCTGCGCCGCCAGCTCTCCGGCCAGGAGCTGCTGGAGATGCGCTCTGTGCGGATCCTTAACGGTGAACGCGGCCCGCAGGTGCGTGGCTCCGTCCACGAGTGGCCGTCACGCGCCAGCAGCGCGCTGGATACTCTGCTCTCCGAAATCCAGTTTGCCAGCGATCAGCGCAGCCGTATGGATACGCTGATCCGCTCTTATGCGGCGCAGGATAATAAAACCGGCCTTAACAACCGTCTTTTCTTTGATAATCAGCTCGCCACGCTGCTCGACGATTCAGAAAAAGTGGGGACACACGGGGTGGTGATGATGATTCGCCTGCCCGATTTCGATCTCCTGCGCGACACCTGGGGACAGCGGGTCGCGGAAGAAAACCTCTTTACGCTGATCAACCTGCTCTCCACCTTTATTATGCGCTACCCGGGCGCGCTGCTGGCCCGCTATCACCGCAGCGACTTTGCCGTATTGTTGCCTCATCGCACGCTGAAGGAATCGGAAAGCATCGCCAGCCAGCTGCTGAAGGCGGTGGATGCGCTGCCGCAGAGCAAAATGCTCGACAGGGACGATATGGTCCACATGGGGATCTGCGCCTGGCGTGGCGGACAATCCACAGAACAGGTGATGGAGCATGCGGAAGCCGCCACCCGCAACGCCGTGTTGCAGGGGGCGAACGGGTGGGCGGTTTATGATGACTCGCTGCCGGAAAAAGGGCGCGGCAACGTGCGCTGGCGAACGCTGATTGAGCAAATGCTCAGCCGCGGCGGGCCACGTATTTATCAAAAACCCGCGGTCATGAAAAACGGCAACGTTCATCACCGTGAACTGATGTGTCGTATTTTTGACGGTACGGAAGAGGTCATCTCTGCGGAATATCTGCCGATGGTGCTGCAATTTGGCCTGTCCGAAGAGTATGACCGCCAGCAAATTACCCGGCTGATCCCGTTTTTATCCTTCTGGCCTGAAGAAAACCTGGCGTTACAGGTCACCGTGGAGTCGTTAATACGCCCACGTTTTCAGCGCTGGCTTCGTGATACATTAATGCAATGCGAAAAATCGCAACGCAAACACATTATTTTTGAACTTGCAGAGGCCGATGTAGGTCAACACATCAGCCGGTTACGTCCGGTGGTACGTTTGATCAATGCACTTGGTGCGCGTGTAGCGGTGACGCAGGCAGGTTTAACGCTGGTCAGTACCAACTGGATTAAGGAACTGGATGTGGAGTTATTAAAGCTACATCCAGGGCTGGTAAGGAATATTGAGAAGCGTACGGAAAACCAGCTGCTGGTCCAGAGTCTGGTAGAAGCATGCAAGGGAACGCGAACACAAGTTTTTGCCACGGGCGTGCGCTCCAGAGGCGAATGGCAGATGTTAACTGAGCGCGGTGTGATGGGGGGTCAGGGGGATTTTTTTGCTGCCTCTCAACCGCTTGACACCAACGTGAAAAAATATTTGCAAAGATACTCTGTTTGACCTGCCGTTTACGCTGTTTTCACGTAGAATATCGCGCCTGTAGCTTTGAGTATGTCGAGCAAAAAGCCAGTAAACGACCTTTAACGGGTTACAAACGTCAGTGGGGAACGCTACTGTTTACTCAGCCCTGAGGGAGTCAGGGGATGAATTTGTAACATCAGGAAACGTACTGCACAAATTTTCACCGTTGCAGATGATTTTTGCGCCTTGTCGCTGCTGCGTGTGGTTGGTAAAGTAAGCGGATTTTGTTTTCCGCCCCAGCTTTCAGGATTATCCCTTAGTATGTTGAAAAAATTTCGTGGCATGTTTTCCAATGACCTGTCCATTGACCTGGGTACCGCGAATACCCTTATTTATGTAAAAGGACAAGGCATCGTATTGAATGAGCCTTCTGTTGTGGCCATTCGTCAGGATCGTGCGGGCTCGCCGAAAAGCGTGGCCGCTGTGGGTCATGACGCGAAGCAGATGCTGGGTCGTACCCCTGGCAACATCGCCGCCATTCGCCCAATGAAAGACGGCGTTATCGCTGACTTTTTCGTGACTGAAAAAATGCTTCAGCACTTCATCAAGCAGGTTCACAGCAACAGCTTCATGCGTCCAAGCCCGCGTGTTCTGGTGTGTGTGCCGGTTGGCGCAACCCAGGTAGAACGTCGCGCAATCCGTGAATCTGCCCAGGGTGCAGGTGCACGTGAAGTGTTCCTGATTGAAGAGCCAATGGCTGCGGCCATCGGTGCAGGTCTGCCTGTGTCTGAAGCCACCGGTTCTATGGTGGTGGATATCGGTGGTGGTACCACTGAAGTGGCCGTTATCTCTCTGAACGGCGTGGTGTACTCCTCTTCCGTACGTATCGGCGGTGACCGCTTCGATGAAGCCATCATTAATTATGTGCGCCGTAACTACGGCTCTCTGATCGGTGAAGCCACCGCAGAGCGTATCAAACACGAAATCGGCTCTGCGTACCCGGGCGATGAAGTGCGTGAGATCGAAGTACGTGGCCGTAACCTGGCTGAAGGTGTTCCACGCGGTTTTACCCTGAACTCCAACGAAATTCTGGAAGCGCTGCAGGAACCACTGACGGGCATCGTGAGCGCGGTAATGGTTGCGCTGGAACAGTGTCCACCAGAGCTGGCGTCCGATATCTCCGAGCGCGGTATGGTTCTGACCGGTGGTGGTGCGCTGCTGCGTAACCTCGACCGCCTGTTAATGGAAGAGACAGGTATTCCTGTCGTAGTTGCAGAAGATCCACTGACTTGCGTCGCCCGTGGTGGTGGCAAGGCGCTGGAAATGATCGACATGCACGGCGGCGATTTGTTCAGCGAAGAGTAGTCGAGTTTGAGAGGGTAGCAATTTGCTACCCTTTCTCTCTGACGCGAGAATACGCATAGCCTATGAAGCCAATTTTTAGCCGTGGCCCATCGCTACAGTTTCGCCTCATTCTGGCGGTTCTGGTTGCGCTTGGGGTCATTATTGCCGATAGCCGCCTCGGTACGTTCAGCCAGATCAGAACGTACATGGATACCGCCGTCAGTCCTTTCTACTTTGTTTCAAATGGTCCCCGTGAACTGCTCGACTCCGTTTCTCAAACGCTGTCTTCGCGCGACCAACTCGAACTCGAAAACCGGGCATTACGTCAGGAACTGCTGCTGAAAAACAGCGAACTGCTGATGCTGGGGCAATACAAGCAGGAAAACGCGCGTCTGCGTGAACTGCTCGGCTCGCCGCTGCGTCAGGATGAGCAGAAAATGGTCACGCAGGTGATCTCCACCGTGAATGACCCCTACAGCGATCAGGTTGTGATCGACAAAGGGAGCGTGAACGGGGTGTACGAAGGTCAGCCTGTTATCAGTGATAAAGGCGTCGTGGGCCAGGTTGTTGCCGTGGCCAAACTGACCAGCCGCGTGCTGCTGATTTGCGATGCCACGCATGCGCTGCCGATCCAGGTTCTGCGCAACGACATCCGTGTGATTGCGGCCGGTAACGGCTGTACGGACGACCTGCAGCTGGAACATCTGCCGGCTAACACGGATATCCGCGTGGGCGACGTGCTGGTGACGTCCGGCCTGGGTGGACGCTTCCCTGAAGGCTATCCGGTTGCGGTGGTCTCTTCGGTGAAGCTGGATACTCAGCGTGCCTATACCGTGATTCAGGCGCGTCCAACCGCCGGTTTGCAGCGTCTGCGCTATCTGCTGCTGCTGTGGGGCGCCGATCGTAACGGTGCTAATCCGATGACGCCTGAAGAGGTGCATCGCGTAGCAAATGAGCGCCTGATGCAGATGATGCCGCAGGTTCTCCCGCCTGCGGATTCCATGGGGCCGCCTGCGCCAGTACCGGCGCCGGCAACCGGGTTAACGCAGCCGCTGCCGGATGCGCCGCCACCGCCTAAACTCTCTTCGGGAGGGCAGTAGTGGCAAGTTATCGTAGCCAGGGACGCTGGGTCATCTGGCTCTCGTTTCTCATTGCACTCTTACTGCAAGTGATGCCCTGGCCGGATGACATTCTCGTTTTCCGGCCAAACTGGGTATTGCTCATTTTACTCTACTGGATCCTTGCCCTGCCGCATCGCGTAAATGTCGGCACAGGTTTCGTGATGGGTGCCATACTGGATCTCATTAGCGGCTCTACGCTTGGCGTGCGCGCCTTGTCCATGAGCATTATTGCGTACCTCGTCGCACTCAAATTCCAGCTCTTTCGTAACCTTGCGCTCTGGCAACAGGCCCTGGTGGTGATGCTATTGTCGCTCGCTGCGGATATCGTTGTTTTCTGGGCAGAGTTTTTAGTGATCAACGTCTCTTTCCGACCGGAAGTGTTCTGGAGTAGTGTAGTAAACGGTGTGCTCTGGCCATGGTTATTCCTGCTGATGCGTAAGGTTCGCCAGCAGTTTGCTGTGCAATAAAAGGTTTCTATGACGTCTTTGTATCTCGCTTCCGGCTCCCCGCGCCGTCAGGAACTCCTGACGCAGCTAGGGGTCTCTTTTGAACGCATCGTTACCGGCATTGAAGAAAAACGTGCTGAGGGCGAAAGCGCTCAACAGTACGTGTCTCGTCTGGCGCGCGAGAAAGCGCAGGCGGGCGTGGCCAGTGTGCCACGCGATCTTCCCGTGCTGGGAGCAGATACCATCGTTATCCTGAACGGTGAAGTGCTTGAGAAACCGCGCGATGCCGATCATGCGGCGCGCATGCTGCGCAAAATGTCCGGACAAACACATCAGGTGATGACGGCCGTCGCGCTGGCTGACAGCCAGCACGTGCTGGATTGCCTTGTGGTAACGGAAGTGACGTTCAGAGTACTTACCGACGACGACATCGCCGCTTATATTGCCAGCGGTGAACCGATGGATAAAGCAGGTGCATACGGTATTCAGGGGCTGGGTGGCTGTTTTGTCAGGAAGATTAATGGCAGCTATCACGCCGTAGTCGGCTTACCGCTGGTGGAAACGTATGAGTTGCTGAGCAATTTTAACTCACTGCGTGAGGGAAGGGATAATTATGACGGCTGAATTGTTGGTAAACGTAACGCCATCGGAAACCCGTGTGGCCTATATTGATGGTGGCATTCTTCAGGAAATTCATATTGAGCGTGAAGCGCGGCGCGGAATAGTAGGCAATATCTACAAAGGTCGTGTCAGTCGTGTACTACCGGGTATGCAGGCGGCTTTTGTAGATATTGGACTGGATAAGGCGGCATTTTTACATGCCTCCGATATCATGCCGCACACCGAGTGCGTCGCGGGCGAAGAGCAAAAGCAGTTTGCCGTGCGCGATATTTCTGAGCTGGTGCGTCAGGGACAGGATCTGATGGTGCAGGTGGTGAAAGATCCCCTCGGTACCAAAGGCGCCCGCTTGACCACCGACATCACCTTACCTTCCCGCTATCTGGTCTTTATGCCCGGAGCGTCGCACGTGGGCGTTTCGCAGCGTATTGAGAGCGAAACCGAGCGCGAGCGTCTGAAGAAAGTGGTTAGCGCCTACTGCGATGAACAGGGCGGGTTTATCATCCGTACCGCTGCGGAAGGGATCAGCGAAGAAGACCTGGCGTCGGATGCGGCTTACCTGAAGCGCGTCTGGACCAAGGTGATGGAGCGTAAAAAACGCAACCAGACCCGCTACCAGCTTTACGGTGAACTGGCGCTTGCTCAGCGCGTTCTGCGTGACTTTGCTGATGCGCAGCTCGACCGCATTCGCGTGGACTCGCGCCTGACCTATGAAGCGCTGCTGGAATTTACCGCCGAATATATCCCGGAGATGCCTGGCCTGCTGGAGCATTATTCAGGGCGTCAGCCGATCTTCGATCTCTATGATGTCGAAAACGAGATCCAGCGTGCGCTGGAGCGTAAGGTCGAACTGAAGTCAGGCGGCTATCTGATCATCGATCAGACCGAAGCGATGACCACCGTCGATATTAACACGGGCGCGTTTGTGGGCCATCGCAACCTGGATGACACCATCTTCAACACCAACATCGAAGCCACGCAGGCGATTGCGCGTCAGCTTCGTCTGCGCAATCTGGGCGGCATTATCATCATCGACTTCATTGATATGAGCAATGAAGACCATCGCCGCCGCGTGCTGCACTCGCTTGAGCAGGCGCTGAGTAAAGATCGCGTGAAAACCAGCATCAACGGCTTCTCACAGCTGGGGCTGGTGGAGATGACGCGTAAGCGTACCCGTGAAAGCGTTGAGCATGTGCTGTGTAATGAATGCCCAACCTGCCATGGACGCGGAACGGTAAAGACGGTTGAGACCGTCTGCTATGAAATCATGCGTGAAATCGTCCGTGTTCATCATGCCTACGACTCCGATCGTTTTCTGGTCTATGCTTCCCCTGCGGTGGCTGAAGCGCTGAAAGGCGAAGAGTCACACGCGCTGGCGGAAGTGGAAATCTTTGTCGGCAAACAGGTAAAAGTACAAATTGAACCGCTCTATAACCAGGAGCAGTTTGACGTCGTGATGATGTAAGACGCAGTACGCTGCGTGACGAAAGCTGACAAGGAGAGATGCGTGAGGCGATTGCCGGGGATTTTATTGCTTACAGGGGCAACGCTGGTCGTGATTGTCGCGTTGCTCGTGAGCGGGCTACGCCTCGTATTACCGCATCTGGACAGCTGGCGTCCGCAGCTGCTGGCTAAAATCGAATCCACCACCGGCGTGCCGGTGAACGTGAGCCAGATAAGCGCTAACTGGCAGAATTTTGGCCCGACGCTCGATGTCCGGGATATCAACGCCAGCCTGAAAGATGGCGGCTACCTGAAAATCAAACGCGTGACCCTGGCGCTGGACGTCTGGCAAAGCCTGCTGCATCTGCGCTGGCAGTTTCGCGATCTCACCTTTTATCAACTCCAGTTCCTGACCAATACGCCGTTGTCTGGCGGCGATAGCGGTCAGGGTCTTGAAGCCAACCGCTTCAGCGATCTTTTCCTCCGCCAGTTCGATCATTTCGATCTGCGCGACAGCGAAGTGAGCTTTATTACCCTTTCCGGCCAGCGCGCCGAACTGGCGATCCCTCAGTTGACCTGGCTCAATGGCAAGGATCGGCACCGCGCCGAGGGGCAGGTCAATCTCTCAAGCCTGAACGGCCAGCACGGCGTGATGCAGGTGCGTATGGATCTGCGGGACGATGACGGCCTGTTAAACAACGGCAAAGTCTGGCTGCAGGCCGACGATGTGGACGTGAAGCCGTGGCTGGGCGACTGGATCCAGCAAAATATGCAGCTGGAGACTGCCCGTTTCAGTCTTGAAGGCTGGCTGACCCTGACCAAAGGCGAATTTGCCAGCGGCGATATCTGGCTCAAGCAGGGGGGGGCAAGCTGGAAAGGTGAAAAACAGCAGCATCAGCTTTCCGTCGATAACCTCACCGCGCACGTGACGCAGGAGAAAGAGGGCTGGCAGTTTGCCATTCCGGATACGCGCATCACCATGGACGGCAAGCCGTGGCCGCGCGGTGCGCTGACGCTGGCCTGGATGCCGGAGCAGGACGTCGGTGGCGCGGCCAGTAAACGCAGCGACGAGCTGCGCATCCGCGCCAGCAACCTGGATTTGGCTGCCATTGAAGGCCTGCGCTCGATGGCGGCAAAGCTCTCTCCGGACCTGGGCGAGATCTGGCTGGCAACGCAGCCGAGCGGAAAGATTGACGCCCTGGCGCTGGATATTCCGCTACAGGCGACGGAAAAAACCCGCTTCCAGGCAACATGGAAAGACCTTGCCTGGAAGCAGTGGAAGCTGCTGCCGGGGGCGGAGCACTTTAGCGGCAAGCTGGAAGGCAGCGTGGAAAACGGCAGGCTGACGGTTGATATGCACGACGCCAAAATGCCTTACGAGACGGTCTTCCGCGCGCCGCTGGAAATCGAACAGGGCAGCGCGGTACTTAACTGGCTCCGTAACGATAAGGGTTTCCAGCTTGATGGCCGCCATATCGATGTGAAAGCCAAAGCGGTGCACGCGCGCGGCGATTTCCGCTATCTGCAGCCTGAAGGTGATGAGCCGTGGCTGGGTATTCTGGCCGGGATCAGTACCAATGACGGCTCTCAGGCCTGGCGCTACTTCCCGGAAAACCTGATGGGAAAAGCCCTGGTAGACTATCTCAGCGGCGCGATTCAGGGCGGTCAGGCGGACAATGCCACGCTGGTCTACGGCGGTAATCCACATCTTTTCCCGTACAAACATAATGAAGGCCAGTTCCAGGTGCTGGTGCCGCTGCATAACGCTACCTTCGCGTTCCAGCCCGGCTGGCCCGCGCTGAAAAACCTGGATATCGAACTCAACTTCCTCAATGACGGATTGTGGATGAAGTCCGACAGCGTGGCGCTGGGCGGCGTGACGGCCAGCAACCTGACGGCCAACATCCCGGACTACTCCAAAGAGAAGCTGCTGATTGATGCCGATATCAACGGCCCGGGCAAAGCGGTGGGACCGTATTTTGAGGAGACGCCGTTGAAAGAGTCGCTGGCGGCGACGCTTCAGCAGCTGCAGCTTGATGGCGATGTGAATGCTCGCTTACATCTTGATATCCCGCTGGACGGGGAGATGACCACCGCCAAAGGTGATGTCCGCCTGAAGAACAACAGTCTGTTCATCAAACCCCTTGAGAGCACACTGAAAAATCTCAGCGGGCAGTTCAGCTTTGAGAACGGTAACCTTAAGAGCGAGCCGCTTACGGCCAGCTGGTTTAATCAGCCCGTTAATATTGACTTCACGACTAGCGAGGGTGAAAAGGCTTATCAGGTGGCCGTCAATCTGGATGGCAACTGGCAGCCAGCGCATATGGACGTCCTGCCGAAGCCCATTGAGGCGTCAGTGGAGGGGGCGGTCGCCTGGCAGGGTAAAGTGGCAATCGACCTGCCTTATCACGCGGGTGCTCAGTATAAAGTCGACATCACGGGCGATCTGAAAAACCTTCAGAGCCAACTGCCTGCGCCGCTGGATAAACAGGCTGGACAGCCGCTGCCGGTAAAGCTGAACGTCGATGGCAACCTGAACAGCTTCGAGCTGACCGGAAACGCGGGTGGGACAAACCACTTCAACAGCCGCTGGCTGCTTAACCGCAAGCTCACCCTCGACAAAGCCATCTGGACAACGGATAGCCACTCTACGCCGCCGCTGCCGGAGCAGGCGGGCATTGAGCTGAATCTCCCGCCGATGGACGGTGCAGAGTGGCTGGCGCTGTTCCAGAAAGGCGTTGGGCAAAACGTTGATGAAACCGCCCAGTTCCCGCAAACCATTACCGTACGTACGCCGTCGCTGATGCTGGGCGGGCAGCAGTGGAACAACCTGAGCATTGTCTCACAGCCTGCCGCTAACGGTACGAAAGTGGAGGCCCAGGGCAGGGAGATCAACGGCACGCTGACCATGCGCAATCACGCACCGTGGCAGGCGGCGATCCGCTACCTCTACTACAACCCGGCAAGCGCCGCAGGCGGGAAAGATAAACCGACAGAGACGTTGCCGTTGAGTCATGCCTCCCGCGTCGATTTTAGCGGCTGGCCCGATCTCCAGCTGCGCTGTGCGGAGTGCTGGCTGTGGGGGCAGAAATATGGCCGTATCGACGGTGATTTCACTATTCAGGCAAACACGCTTACGCTCTCCGGCGGCCTGGTTGATACCGGCTTTGGCCGCATGACGGCCGCAGGGGAATGGGTGAATAACCCGGGCGAGCAGCGAACTTCCCTGAAGGGCGACATTAAAGGCAGCAAACTGGATGCGGCAGCCAATTTCTTTGGTATCAGCACGCCGCTACGCGGCTCGTCATTTAACGTTGATTACGATCTTCACTGGCGTGACGCCCCATGGAAGCCGGATGAGGCCTCGCTGAACGGCATTTTGAAAACCCACTTTGGCAAAGGTGAAATTGCCGACGTGAGCACGGGGCGCGCCGGGCAGATCCTGCGTCTGCTGAGTTTTGATGCGCTGCTGCGCAAGCTGCGCTTCGATTTCAGCGATACCTTCAGCGAAGGTTTCTACTACGATTCCATCCGCAGTACGGCGTGGATCAAGGACGGCGTTATGCATACGGACGACACGCTGGTGGATGGCCTGGAAGCGGATATCGCCATGAAAGGCTCCGTCAACCTCGTGCGTCGCGAGCTGGATATGGAAGCCGTGGTAGCACCGGAAATTTCCGCGAGCGTGGGCGTTGCGGCGGCCTTTGTGGTGAACCCGATTGTTGGTGCGGCGGTGTTTGCCGCCAGTAAAGTGCTGGGTCCACTCTGGAGCAAGGTCTCCATTCTGCGCTACCGCATTACCGGTCCGGTAGATAAACCGCAGATTAACGAGGTGCTGCGCCAGCCGCGCAAAGATGCACAGCAATGATTTGACGTGGGCAGGTAATTGCCTCACTCTCAATAAATACGATCTTTATACCGCCACGGGCGGCAACGAACGAGTAGCAATACGATGAGTCTGAACCTGGTAAGTGAACATTTGCTCGCAGCGAACGGCCTGAGCCATCAGGACCTGTTCTCCATTCTTGGTCAACTGACCGAACGCCGTCTCGACTACGGCGACCTTTATTTCCAGTCGAGCTATCACGAATCCTGGGTTTTAGAAGACAGCATCATCAAAGATGGCTCCTACAACATCGACCAGGGCGTCGGCGTCCGTGCCGTCAGCGGCGAAAAAACCGGTTTTGCCTATGCCGATCAGATTAGCCTCACCGCACTTGAGCAGAGCGCGCAGGCCGCGCGTACCATTGTGCGTGATACCGGCGATGGTCGCGTGAAAACCCTGGGAGAAGTGCAGCACTCTGCGCTCTATACCAGCATCGATCCGCTGCAGAGCATGAGCCGTGAAGAGAAGCTGGATATCCTGCGTCGCGTGGACAAAGTGGCGCGCGCTGCGGATAAACGCGTGCAGGAAGTTTCTGCCAGCCTGAGCGGTGTGTATGAGTTGATTCTGGTTGCGGCAACGGACGGTACCCTGGCGGCAGATGTTCGCCCGCTGGTGCGTCTCTCCATTAGCGTGCAGGTCGATGACGACGGCAAACGCGAGCGCGGCTCAAGCGGCGGCGGCGGTCGTTTCGGCTATGACTGGTTCCTGGGCGACGTTGACGGTGAAGCACGTGCTGACGCGTGGGCAAAAGAAGCCGTGCGCATGGCGCTGGTGAATCTGAATGCCGTCGCGGCGCCAGCGGGCTCATTCCCGGTGGTGCTGGGTGCTGGCTGGCCGGGCGTGCTGTTGCACGAGGCGGTGGGCCACGGTCTGGAAGGCGACTTTAATCGTCGCGGGACGTCCGTGTTCAGCGGTCAGATTGGGCAACTTGTCTCCTCGGAGCTGTGCACCGTTGTGGATGACGGCACTATGCGCGATCGTCGCGGCTCGGTGGCTATCGACGATGAAGGTACGCCAGGTCAGTACAATGTGCTGATCGAAAACGGCGTTCTGAAAGGTTACATGCAGGACAAACTCAACGCGCGCCTTATGGGCGTGGCGCCGACGGGCAACGGACGCCGTGAATCTTACGCGCACCTGCCGATGCCGCGCATGACCAACACTTACATGCTGCCGGGCAAATCCACGCCGCAGGAGATTATCGAATCCGTTGATTACGGTATCTTTGCGCCAAACTTTGGCGGCGGCCAGGTGGACATCACCTCCGGTAAGTTTGTTTTCTCCACGTCAGAAGCGTATCTGATCGAGAAAGGCAAAGTGACCAAAGCGGTGAAAGGTGCGACGCTGATTGGCTCCGGTATTGAAGCCATGCAGCAGATCTCCATGGTCGGTAACGATCTGAAGCTGGATAACGGCGTGGGCGTCTGCGGTAAAGAGGGTCAGAGCCTGCCGGTTGGCGTGGGCCAGCCAACGCTGAAAGTGGACAACCTGACGGTGGGCGGTACAGCCTGACCTGACCCTGCATAAAAAAATGGCGCTACTGATGTAGCGCCTTTTTTTTAACGTAAATTACCCAGCGGTATCTCCGGATCTGGCTCGTGAGTGATGCGATTACGCAAATCACGACGAATGATTTCGATCGACCAGAACCAGACCAGATGGCCCACGATCTCTGACACGTGTTCATACCACGGCAGCTCAAACAGCGGCGGCGTCAGCCCCATCAGAGGGAAGGAGATCATATGAACAAAAAGCTGGGCTAACGCACCTGCCAGCAAACCCTGCCAGAGTTTAATTTTCGGGAAGACTTCAGCAACTACACAATAACCTACAGCGAACACGATTGAGAAAATAATATGTGTTACGCCGACCCAGTTAAATATATGTCCGGCAAATGTATAAACCGCCGCGTTAGGGTCGACGACGCCCAGCCAGTCACGTAAAAATACATAGGGAGGATTTAAAAAATTACGTGAGCAGTCAATCTGGCTTGCGGCTCTTATTAATTGCTCAGGCCCGCATGCGCCGGTAAATAAATCTGTCGGACTGCGTGGCGGAAGCGGCACCTCGGCTCCCCATTTGACAAACGCGGAGACAATCCCTGCAATTAAACCGATGAACGCGGCGAGCCCATAGCGCCTGCGTGAAGGCGGTGTTTGTTCAAATAGATTCATTTCTTTTCCTTGTTTAACGTCATCCTGCGGAATACATTTTATTATTCATATCAGCAACAAATTAATAACAGTCTGAAAAGCAGACTGTTTATAAGGTAAAGGGCAGGCGGCGTCAGTGTCAATTCGCTATTCCTGATAGTGGCGAAGGAATATTCCAGAATGCAGATGGGTTCCATCCTGGAAATATTCATTGCTCATATACTTTCAGGGATAAATCGATTATTCCTTCCTTCTTCCGCGCATCCCCTGAAACAGCTCCGCCACGTCCACAAAATACTCGGTCAGATAGTTAATACACACCTGTACCTTGAGCGGGAGTTTGTCTTTTTCGGTATACAGGGCGTACACCGGTCGCGGATCGGACTGGTAGCGCGGGAAGAGGATCTCCAGCACGCCGCTGTTGATCTCGTTGATCACCCACATTAACGGCACGTAGGCGATCCCGGCGCCGGCCACCAGCCAGCGCGAAATGGTCATCGGATCGTTAGTGACAAACCGCCCTTCCGGCAACAGTTTGGTGGAGATCCCTTCCGGGGCAATCAGCTCAAATTCATTATCGGGCCGCACGCTGTACTCCAGCCACGAGTGGTTGGTGAGATCGGCGGGTTTTTCCGGAACACCGTACTGTGCCAGATAACTTTTCGAGGCGCAGACGACCATCGGCATGCTGCCCAGCCGTCGCGAGAACAGGCTGGAATCCTGCAACGCGCCGACGCGGATCACCACGTCCAGCCCGTCGGCAATCAGATCCGGCGCCGGGATACCCGTCACCAGATTGACGGTAAGCCCTGGGTACTCTTTCAGCATATCCGCCGTCATGGCAGCGAGAACATTTTGTGCCATAGTTGAAGAACACCCGATGCGCAGCGTGCCGATGGGGGTGTTGTTGAAGGCATAGAGCTGCTCGTGAACATCCTGCACTTCAAGCAGCATGCGGCGACAACCCTGATAGTAAATTTTACCCGCTTCCGTCAGCCCAATGCTGCGGGTACTGCGGTTGAGCAGCTTGACCTGAAGCTCATCTTCCAGTTTGGACACCGTCTGGCTGATGGATGAGACGCTCATCTGAAGCTGGCGTGCAGCAGCGGTAAAAGAGCCCAGTTCAACCACTTTGGCGAAGACCGACATGCGTTTTAAACGTTCCATTGTTCACTCTGGCTTAAAAGTGATTTAGATCACATATTATAGATAACAGCATAACAGTTACGTTAATATATTATTAATTACATAACGGCTGCGCCATTCTCGCCCGGCGTTTCTTGCTCTCCTGCGGTGGCGTGCGCTTAAAAATTCTGAAGCCTGCACTCTCTCTTATCAAGGTCAACATGAGTCTGTTTCCCGTTATCGTGGTGTTCGGTCTGTCGTTCCCACCGATATTTTTCGAGCTTCTTTTATCACTGGCGATCTTCTGGCTGGTGCGCAAGGTGCTGGTCCCTACCGGGATCTACGATTTTGTCTGGCACCCTGCATTGTTTAATACCGCGCTGTATTGCTGCCTGTTTTACCTGATATCGCGCATGTTTGTCTGAGGTTGATGTGAAAACGCTAACAAGAAAAATCTCCCGCACTGCCATCACGATGGCGCTGGTTATCCTCGCCTTCATCGCTATTTTTCGCGCCTGGGTTTATTACACCGAATCGCCGTGGACGCGTGATGCACGCTTCAGCGCCGATGTGGTGGCAATCGCCCCTGACGTGGCCGGTCTTATCACGGCGGTCAACGTCCACGATAACCAACTGGTGAAGAAAGATCAGGTCCTGTTCACCATCGACCAGCCTCGTTACCAGAAAGCGCTGGAAGAGGCGGAAGCGGACGTGTCCTATTACCAGGCGCTGGCTGCGGAGAAACGCCGCGAGGCAGGCCGCCGTAATCAGCTGGGTGTTCAGGCAATGTCCCGCGAAGAGATTGACCAGTCCAACAATGTGCTGCAAACCGTGCTGCACCAGCTGGCGAAAGCGCAAGCAACGCGCGATCTGGCGAAGCTCGATCTGGAACGCACCGTAATCCGCGCGCCGTCGGATGGCTGGGTGACCAACCTGAACGTCTATGCCGGGGAATTCATTACCCGTGGCTCAACCGCCGTGGCGCTGGTTAAACAGAACTCCTTCTACGTGCTCGCCTATATGGAAGAGACCAAGCTGGAAGGCGTGCGCCCAGGTTTCCGGGCGGAAATTACGCCGCTCGGCAGCAACCGCGTCTTTAAAGGTACCGTCGACAGCGTTGCAGCAGGGGTGACTAACTCCAGCAGCTCTAACGATGCCAAAGGGATGGCGACGGTAGATTCCAACCTGGAGTGGGTGCGTCTGGCCCAGCGCGTGCCGGTACGCATCCATCTCGATGAGCAGCAGGGCAACCTGTGGCCTGCGGGGACCACGGCGACGGTGGTGATTACCGGTGAAAAGGACCGCGATGCCAGCCAGGACTCAATCTTCCGTAAAATCGCCCACCGCCTGCGCGAGTTTGGTTAATCGCTATGGGTATCTTTTCCATCGCCAGCCAGCACATTCGCTTCGCCGTGAAGCTGGCGTGCGCCATTGTGCTGGCGCTGTTTGTCGGCTTCCACTTCCAGCTTGAAACTCCTCGCTGGGCGGTGTTGACGGCCGCCATTGTCGCGGCGGGTCCTGCCTTCGCCGCGGGCGGGGAGCCCTATTCTGGTGCGATCCGCTATCGCGGGATGCTGCGTATCATCGGGACGTTTATTGGTTGTTTCGCGGCGCTGACCATTATTATTTTGATGATCCGCACCCCGCTGCTGATGCTGATGGTCTGCTGTATCTGGGCGGGTTTCTGCACCTGGATCTCGTCTCTGGTGAAAGTGGAGAACTCTTATGCCTGGGGGCTGGCGGGCTATACCGCGCTGATTATTGTCATCACCATTCAGTCTGAACCGCTGCTCGCCCCGCAGTTTGCGGTTGAACGCTGCAGCGAGATTGTGATTGGTATTGTCAGTGCGATCATCGCTGACCTGCTTTTCTCCCCGCGCTCCATCAAGCAGGAAGTCGACCTTGAGCTTGACGCGCTGATTGTTGCCCAGTACCAGCTGATGCAGCTCTGCATTAAGCATGGTGATAGCGAAGAGGTGGATAAAACCTGGAGCGGGCTGGTACGTCGTACGCAGGCGCTGGAAGGGATGCGCAGCAACCTTAACATGGAGTCCTCGCGCTGGGCTCGCGCGAATCGTCGTCTGAAAGCCCTCAACACCGTCTCTCTGACGTTGATTACCCAGGCATGTGAAACCTATCTGATTCAGAACACCCGGCCGGAAGTGGTCACCGATACGTTCCGCGAACTGTTTGCCGAGCCGGTGGAAACTGTGCAGGACGTGCATAAGCAGCTTAAGCGCATGCGCAGAGTCATTGCCTGGACAGGGGAGCGCGACACGCCGGTCACTATCTACACCTGGGTCGGCGCCGCGACGCGCTATCTGCTGCTGAAACGCGGCGTGATCGGTAACACCAAAATCAGCGCGGCGGAAGAAGAGGTGCTGCAGGGTGAAGTGGTGATCAAGGCGGAATCCGCCGAGCGCCATCACGCCATGGTCAATTTCTGGCGTACGACGCTTGCCTGCATGCTCGGCACGCTGTTCTGGCTGTGGACGGGCTGGACGTCCGGCAGCGGCGCGATGGTGATGATTGCCGTCGTGACCGCACTGGCGATGCGTCTGCCTAACCCGCGTATGGTCGCCATTGATTTCCTCTACGGCACCATTGCCGCCCTGCCGATAGGCGCGCTCTATTTCCTGGTCATCATCCCGTCGACGCAACAGAGCATGCTGCTGCTCTGTATTAGCCTGGCGGTAATGGCGTTCTTTATCGGCATTGAAGTGCAAAAGCGGCGTCTGGGATCGCTCGGGGCGCTGGCGAGCACGATTAACATCATCGTGCTCGATAACCCGATGACCTTCCATTTCAGTCAGTTTCTCGACAGCGCGTTAGGTCAGCTGGTGGGCTGTTTCCTGGCCATGATGGTGATACTGCTGGTACGGGATAACTCGCAGGCAAGAACGGGCCGCGTGTTGTTGAATCAGTTCGTGTCGGCTGCCGTGTCGTCGATGACCACCAATACAGCGCGCCGTAAAGAGAACCACCTGCCTGCACTCTACCAGCAGCTGTTTTTACTGCTGAACAAGTTCCCGGGCGATATCGCGAAGTTCCGCCTGGCGTTAACCATGATCATCGCGCACCAGCGTCTGCGTAACGCACCCGTGCCGATCAACGACGATCTGTCGGCCTGGCACCGCCAGTTACGTCGTACCGCCGATCACGTGCTTTCCGCCAGCAGCGATGACAAACGGCGTCGTTACTTTACGCAGCTGCTTGAAGAGCTCGATATCTACCAGGAGAAGCTCAAGCACTGGGAGGCACCGCCTCAGGTGACCGAGCCGGTAGGACGGCTGGTGTTTATGCTGCATCGCTACCAGAATGCCCTCACGGACAACTGACAGAAGTAAAAAAACCGACGCCAAAAGCGTCGGTTTTTTTGTGGCTATACTTATTCCAGCACGTTCTTACATTTCAGAAAGGGAGAACACATGACGACTCAGGCGCTTCAGGACCACATCCTTTTTCAGACCGGTTATCTGGTCAACGGAATCTGGAAAACGCTGGACACGACGTTTGATGTGCTGAACCCCGCGACCGGTGAGGTCATTGCTAAAGTCGCAAAAGCGGGTAAAGCGCAAACCGAAGACGCTATCGCAGCGGCTACCAAAGCCTTCCCTGCATGGCGTGCCAAAACCGCGAAAGAACGCTCGGCCATTCTCTACCGCTGGTACGAACTGATTATTGAGAATAAAGGCTGGCTCGGGCGGTTAATGACCACCGAACAGGGCAAACCCCTGAAAGAAGCGGAGGGAGAGGTCGAGTACGCCGCCAGCTTTATCCAGTGGTTTGCCGAAGAGGCCAAACGCGCGAACGGTGAAATTATTCCACCGATCAAACCCGGCTCGCGCATTCTGGCGACCCGTGAACCCATTGGTGTGGTCGCGGCGATTACGCCGTGGAACTTCCCGATGGCCATGCTCACCCGCAAGTTAGGCCCGGCGCTGGCAGCAGGATGTACCGGGGTGATCAAACCGGCCAATAACACACCGCTCAGTGCCTTTGCGCTGCTTACGCTGGCTAAACAGGCCGGTGTACCCGACGGTGTTCTCAACGCCGTAGCCGGGAATACGCATGAGATCAGCGATGCGATCATGGCAAGCCGCGACGTGCGTAAAATCTCCTTTACCGGTTCAACCTCCGTCGGCAAAACGCTGGTGCGTAACGCTGCAGAAACCATGAAAAAAGTCTCGATGGAGCTGGGGGGAAATGCTCCGTATATCGTTTTTGAGGATGCGGACATCGACGCTGCGGTTAAGGGCGCTATCGCCAACAAATTCCGCAATGCCGGGCAGGTCTGCGTCAGCGTGAACCGTTTTTATATTCAGGAAACCGTCTACGATAAATTTGTGAATAAACTTGCCGATGCGGTGAATGCGCTGAAGGTGGGTAATGGTCTTGAAGAGGGGGTGGTCGTCGGGCCGCTGATTGAACCTTCTGCGGTCAACAAGGTGCGTGAGCATGTCGACGATGC
Organism: Enterobacter asburiae; assembly: GCF_008080435.1. GTDB lineage: Bacteria > Pseudomonadota > Gammaproteobacteria > Enterobacterales > Enterobacteriaceae > Enterobacter > Enterobacter asburiae_C. The sequence continues at coordinate 42,635 of NZ_VRKN01000005.1, forward strand.
CGTTGCCCGCGGCGCAACCATACTGGCAGGGGGTAAGCCCCATCCGCTTGGCGGGAATTTCTGGATGCCAACCGTACTGGGCGATTGCCATGAAGGCATGAAGCTGGCAGAAGAAGAGACGTTTGGCCCGGTGGCGGCGTGCTTCCGTTTCACCTCGGAGGATGAAGTCATCCAGCGCGCCAACAACACACCCTATGGGCTGGCGGCTTACTTCTACACCCAGAATCTCTCACGGGTCTTCCGCGTTTCACAGGCAATCGAGAGCGGGATGATTGGCATTAACGAGTGCGCCGTCTCCACGGAGCTCGGGCCCTTTGGCGGCGTAAAAGAGTCAGGCCTTGGACGAGAGGGCTCCGTGCTGGGGCTGGAAGAGTATCTGGAAGTTAAAACCCTGCATATTGGGGGATTATAATAAACAGGGCGGCATCTGCCGCTCGCCTGGACTGGGTGGCTGGCAATGAAAACCTATATGTTTGATTTTGACGAGATCGACAGTCAGGAAGACTTCTACCGTGAATTTATCCGGGTGTTTGATCTTGAAAGGGAAAGCGTGACGAATCTGGATACGCTATGGGACGTGGTCACCGGCAGTTTGTTGCCGCTACCGCTGGAAATTGAGTTTATCCATTTGCCCGATAAGCTGCGTAGACGTTTTGGCGCGCTGATATTGCTGTTCGATGAAGCGGAAGAAGAGCTTGAAGGGCAACTGCGCTTTAACGCGCGGCATTGAATGAAAAAAAGCCCCTGACCATGAGGCCAGGGGCAAGTCGTATGATGAGATACGACGAGGGTTTATTTATACAGCTCAGCCGTTGCATGCCAGTGGTCACCCTGATTCAGTTCGGTGACGCGATAGCTGCTGGCGCCTGCTTTTTCAGCTTTTGCGGCAAGTTCGTGACGAATATCCATCGGTGAACCGGTGACAGACGTTACGGAGACGCTGCCCATACGCTGTAGATTTTGAGCCTGATCGGCATTCACCTGCTGTACGGCTGCGCTCGCGCCGAAAGAGAGAACGGATGCCAGACCGAGGGTTGCGATGATCAATTTGGTTTTCATAGTCTTTACTCCTGAATAGGGTTTTTTACTCAACGGCGAGAAGGGTTGAACCGCTATTTTTATGCCTGGTGCCGTTGAGTGGAGATTTACGTTTTCAGTTATTACTAAAACTTATTTGTACAGCTCAGCGGTGGCGTGCCAGTGGTCACCAGAACGCGCTTCGATGATGCGATAGGATGACGCACCCTGTTCTTCCGCTTTTTTGTTCAGCATCTCATGCATGTCCATTGGCGATGTGCCGACCGCACCGACAGAAACCGTACCGATGGCCTGGCGGGATTGCGCCTGGTCAGCATTGATAGAGTCAGCAGCGAAAGCACCGAATGACAGGACAGACAGGACGCTCAGCGCCGCTACAGTTGATTTGATTTTCATGATTCTTACCTCGTCGAATTTTTTAGTGGGGTCTTGTTTCGTGACCCTCATCACAAAATCAAGTATACACTAATAACGGTAAAAATTAATACCAGACTAATGGTTTCTATTGTTATTACGTGTTAACCAGTCTATTTTTTATAACCAAATTGCATAATACTGAGTGATTTTTGTTCATTTATGATGGTTATATCTAATTAAATCATATGGATATCAGCTTTTGATTTTTTGTGCGATTTTTTGATTTAGCATTCACTGGATGAATGTTAATGGGTGGTAAAAAGCACTATTTGTCAAAGTGAAGGGCAGTAGAAAAGAGGGGGAAACGCAGCGGAAGCAGAACGATCCCCGCAGCGGCGCTACGGGGAGAGGGGATTAAAGTTCCTGTTCGAACAGAGCCAGAATCGCTTCGCGGATATCTTCCACGGAGAAACCGCTAGCCGGGATGGTAAAGATGGTGTCATCGCCGGCTATAGTCCCGAGGATACCCTCCGTTTTACCTACAGAGTCCAGCATGCGGGCAATCAGCTGTGCGGCACCAGGGCTTGTGTGGATCACCACAACGGCATCGTTATGATCGATATCCAGAACCAGATTTTTGAGCGGGCTGGAGGTGGTCGGCACGCCAAGTTCTGCCGGCAGGCAATAGACCATCTCCATCTTGGCGTTACGGGTACGCACCGCGCCAAATTTCGTTAACATGCGGGAGACTTTCGACTGATTGATGTTATCGAAGCCTTGTTCCTGCAGCGCCTGAACAATTTCTCCCTGAGAACTGAATTTCTCTTCTTTGAGTAGCGCCTTAAACGCCTTTACTAATTCTTCTTGCTTAGACGAGCTTCGCATAAGTCACCCGGAATATGACGATAGAAACAACATTATTATGCATGTGGATGAATTTTTATGCAAATTATCTACCCAGCGGTAGGCTGAAATAATGTTATGAAAGGGAGTGATTTTATCAGATTTCGTTATCAGAAAACATGCCTGGGTCACGCCGCGCAAATAAGCTTAAAAGTAAATTAAATGTTATCAAAATGATGTTGTTTTGGTGGCGGGGCAGGGTGTATTGTAACCACCTCTTAATGCGTTGCCCTCTGTCGTCAGATAGTCTTCTGATGAGAGATAAAGTCGTGTGACCTCAAATTCTTTAGCTACGAAAATTGTAATTATTTACTTGCTGAATTATGGTCGCCGCAACGGATTTACAGATACTTAAGTTAACCATAATAAGGAGTTTAGGATGAAAGTCGCAGTCCTCGGCGCTGCTGGTGGTATCGGCCAGGCGCTTGCCCTACTACTGAAAACCCAACTGCCTTCAGGCTCAGAACTCTCCCTGTACGATATTGCCCCGGTAACCCCAGGTGTGGCGGTTGACCTGAGCCACATCCCGACCGCTGTAAAAATCAAAGGCTTCTCCGGTGAAGATGCACGTCCTGCACTGCAGGGTGCCGACGTGGTGCTGATTTCTGCAGGCGTGGCGCGTAAGCCAGGCATGGATCGTTCAGACCTGTTCAACGTCAACGCGGGCATCGTGAAAAACCTGGTGCAGCAGATTGCAGAAATCTGCCCGAAAGCATGCATCGGTATCATCACTAACCCGGTGAACACCACTGTAGCTATCGCGGCAGAAGTGCTGAAGAAAGCGGGTGTTTACGACAAAAACAAACTGTTCGGCGTGACCACGCTGGATATCATCCGTTCCAACACCTTTGTTGCTGAGCTGAAAGGCAAACAGCCAACAGAAGTGGAAGTTCCGGTCATCGGCGGTCACTCTGGCGTCACCATCCTGCCTCTGCTGTCGCAGATCCCAGGCGTGAGCTTCACCGAGCAGGAAGTGGCTGACCTGACTAAACGCATCCAGAACGCGGGCACCGAAGTGGTGGAAGCGAAGGCGGGTGGCGGTTCTGCAACCCTGTCTATGGGCCAGGCGGCTGCACGTTTTGGTCTGTCACTGGTTCGCGCTCTGCAGGGCGAGAAAGGCGTTGTTGAATGCGCTTACGTTGAAGGTGATGGCGAACACGCTCGCTTCTTCTCTCAGCCGCTGCTGCTGGGTAAAAACGGTATCGAAGAGCGTAAATCCATTGGTACGCTGAGCGCGTTTGAACAACACGCGATGGAAGGCATGCTGGATACGCTGAAGAAAGATATCACCCTGGGCGAAGAGTTCGTTAACAAGTAAAACGAACCGTCTTCCGGTAAAAAAAACGGAGCTTATCGCTCCGTTTAATAAGATGGTCACCCCCACCCTGTGAGCGGTACGCTGACAGGGTGTTTTTCTTTCTGAAGGGGATCATCATGCAAAACGTTACGCTCATCGGTATTGACCTCGGCAAGCATTCGTTCCATGTCCACGCTCAGGATAAAAACGGTAATGCATTGCTGCGTAAGAAGTTTTCCCGCAACCAGTTAACCGCCTTTCTCTCTACTTGTGCCGCTTCTACCGTTGTTATGGAGTCCTGCGCCGGCGCACATTATATGGCCCGACACATCAGCCAGCTCGGCCATCAGGTGAAGCTCATTTCACCTCAGTTTGTTCGCCCATTTGTTAAGAGTAATAAGAACGATTTTATTGACGCCGAAGCCATTTGCGAAGCCGCTTCAAGGCCCTCCATGCGCTTCGTGACGCCGCGAACCGAAGACCAGCAGGCTATGTCAGCACTGCATCGCGTCCGTGATGCCCTCGTCAGAGAGCGTGTTAAAACCACCAACCAGATGCATGCTTTCCTGCTGGAGTTTGGCATTAGCATGCCGCGCGGCATCGCGGTTATCAGGCGTCTTGCCGCGGTGCTTGAAGAGCACGAACTGCCGCCTTATTTAGCTCGCTTGCTTATGCGGCTCCATCAGCATTACGCCTATCTTAGTGAACAGATTGAAGAGCTCGAACAAGAGTTAAAAACCCACATGGCGGATGACGATACCGCGCAGCGCCTGCTGACTATCCCCGGCGTTGGACTTATCACGGCAAGCCTTTTAGCCACGAAGCTTGGCGATGGAAAAAGTTATGCCAGTAGCAGGGACTTTGCAGCATCGACGGGGTTAGTCCCGCGTCAGTACAGCACTGGCGGAAAAAGTACGCTAATGGGCATCAGCAAGCGCGGGGATAAAAATCTGCGACGTCTTCTGGTGCAATGCGCTCGCGCTTTTATGCAACGACTTGAACACAATCAGGGGCGGCTGGCTGACTGGGCGAAGGCCCAGCTCTTGCGGCATCACTCGAACGTAGTGGCCTGCGGGTTAGCCAACAAACTGGCCCGAATAGCCTGGTCGGTGACAACCCATCGCACAGCCTTTATCCAATAAAAAGAGCTAACAGGGACGAACTGTTAGCTCTTAGGCGTTACGAAGTGACTTTCTGGTTTTGCGACGACTGATTATTGATGACATGAACGGCACAGCGACCTGCGGATGAACCTGACATAAAAAATGGCTCTTTGAAGCCGTCCGCTTTTTAAGGTTCTGCAGGCGCGGACTTCATCGTGGCGCGGGCAACGTAGTGTTGCCCATCAGACGCCGTATAGATTTAAGCAAGCCCATCATAAATCAAAATCGGTGTTGCAAAAATGGGGGTGACCATAGATTTTTATGCCTGTCAGTTCGTGGCCGGGTATTCCTGAATGGTGACGTGCAGCGTCAGTTTCTTATCGTTGCGCATGACCTCAACAGGGATGATAGAACCCGGGCGAATTTCTGCCACCTGATCCATCGTCTCCAGCGCGGAGACTGCCGGCGTGCCGTTGACCGACACAATGACATCATTAACCTGAATACCCGCATTAGCAGCCGGGCCACCAGGCGACACTTCATTCACCACAATCCCCTGAATCTGATCGATACCGCCGCCCTGGGTATGCATTGGTGCAATTTCGCGCCCGCCGATACCGATATAGCCGCGGATCACGCGTCCGTCGCGGATCAGTTTATCCATAATTTTGGTCGCCAACTGGAACGGAATGGCAAAGCCGATCCCTTCCGGCGTCTCACCGTCGTTACTCTTATCGAACGAGAGGGTATTGATGCCCATCAGCTCGCCCAGCGAGTTGACCAACGCCCCTCCGGAGTTACCGTGGTTGATTGAGGCATCGGTTTGCAGGAAGTTCTGCCGCCCGGAGGGGTTCAAACCGATACGACCGGTCGCGCTGATAATCCCCTGGGTGATGGTCTGGCCCAGGTTGTAAGGGTTACCGATAGCCAGTACGACGTCACCAATATGCGGGGTACGTTTACGGTTGATGGGGATGACCGGCAAACCGCCCGTGGCGTTAATTTTCAGGACGGCCAGGTCGGTCAGGCTGTCAGACCCAACGAGTAACGCCTCAAACACGCGGCCATCCTGCAGGGCGACGATGATCTGGTCGGCATCGTTAATCACGTGCTTGTTGGTAATAATGTAGCCGCGCTCGTCCATGATCACGCCGGAGCCGAGGGTACGGATCTCCAGCTGGTTATGGGCTGAGGTATTCAGGCCACGGTTATAGACGTTAACCACGGCAGGCGCGGCACGGCGGACGGCCTGGTTATAGGTGGCCGGGGTTTCATCCGTGCTATCGAACTGGGGAGCCGACAGTTTATTGAACTGACGTAAAGACGGCAGCGCCAGCAGCAGCAGGCCCGCGACAATCAAACCGATGACAATAGAACGTAAGAGCTTTAAAAGCATGATGCGCGTGTCGTTAAAAAAGGAACGATTTGCAGCATAACATGAGTTATCCGGACATCACACGCAGCGGTGATGTCCGGGTCGCAAATGCTTAGCGCAACAGAATATAGATAGACTCATTGCCACGCATGACCTGCAGGGCAATAACCGCCGGTTTACTTTCCAGCACCTTGCGCAGTTCGGCAATGGACTGCACGCGATTGCGGTTGACACCGATGATCACGTCATCCTGATGCAATCCGGCCTGTGCAGCAGGGCTGCTCTTCTCGACGGTGTCGATACTAATGCCTTTCGTACCGTCTTTCAGCTGCCCATCGCTCAACGTAGCCCCTTGCAGCGCCGGGGCGATAAGCTCCGCACTGGCCGAGGAAGAGGTGCTCTTATCCAGCGTCACTTCAACGTCCAGCGGCTTACCGTCACGTATCAGGCCCAGCTTCACTTTGGCGCCTGGTTCCGTTGTGGCAATCCGCGAACGCAGTTCTGCAAAGCTGCTCAGCGGTTTGTCGTTCAGGCTGACAATCACATCACCCGATTTCACGCCCGCTTTTGCCGAGCCGGAGTTTGGCAGCACTTCACTGACAAACGCCCCGCGCTGTACGTTGATGTTGAACGCTTTTGCGATATCCGCGCTCATCTCCATACCTTTAATACCCAGCAGCCCGCGTTTGATTTCACCGAACTGGATCAGCTGCTGCGCCAGAGTTTTGGCCATATTGCTGGGGATAGCAAAACCGATCCCGATGCTGCCGCCGCCCGGGGCCAGAATAGCCGTGTTAATCCCAATCAGCTCGCCGTTAAGGTTGAGCAATGCCCCGCCGGAGTTCCCGCGGTTGATTGAGGCATCGGTCTGGATAAAGTTTTCCAGCCCTTCCAGATTAAGGCCGCTGCGTCCCAGCGCGGAGACGATCCCGGAGGTGGCGGTTTGTCCTAAGCCAAAAGGGTTGCCCACGGCGACGGCAAAGTCGCCGACGCGCAGTTTGTCGGAGTCCGCAATGGCAATCTGGGTCAGGTTACTTGGGTTTTGTACCTGCAACAGCGCGATGTCGCTCTGGTCATCGCCGCCAATCAGTTTGGCATCAAATTCACGTCCATCGTTCAGCTGGACGCTGATTTTATCGGCCTGGCTGATGACATGATTGTTGGTCAGAATATAGCCTTTTACCGCATCAATAATGACGCCAGAACCCAGGCCTTCAAAAGGCTGAGCCTGCTGGTCGGGAGACTCATCGCCAAAATATTTTTTCAGTTCTTCAGGGACGCGTTGGCTTTGTACTGCTGTGCCCTCAACCTGAACGCTGACGACCGCAGGCAAAACTTTTTCCAGCATGGGGGCGAGGCTTGGAATGGCCGCCTGGCCAGGCACCTGGGTGGGAATGGCGGCGAATACAGGGACGGACGCCGAGAGAGATAACCCGACACTTAACGCGATAGCGCTCAACAGCTGGTTTTTTTTCTTCATCGATGTTGACTCTCGTAACCTGGAATAAAGGAAAAACGGCCCCAAAAACACGTTGATGTTATTGAATTTTAAACCGCTGAACAATGAGGTGTTTAACTAAATGATAGCTGGGGTCATCAAGAAAGGACGGGCGCAACCGCTGCGCCCGTAAAATAAATTCAGGTTGTGCGATTAATCGCGTTTTACACCGCCGCGCAGCAGGCCGGACGCGCCATCGGAATAGTCGCGAGGCATCTGAACAGGCGCCTGATCGTTACCGGCTTCAGAATCTGCCAGACGGTTACGGAATGGGTTGGTTTCAGCGGTCATTTCCGGCAGCAGGCTGCTTGAGCTTTTTGCCATATGTTGATACAGCTGACGATAGTCGGTCGCCATGTTGTCCAGCAGCTCAGCGCTACGGGCAAAATGGCTGACCAGCTCTTCACGATACTCTTCCAGCTCGGCCTTGTTCTTTTCCAGTTCGTACTGCAGTGACTGCTGCTGACGCAATTTGCGATTACCGAAACGCATGGCCACAGCACCGATGACGATGCCGACGACTAAACCGATTAGCGCATATTCCCAGGTCATGAACTTCTCCCGTTGTCTTGTTGTTCCGTAGGGTGTTGGCTCGGCTCCTGCCTGTGCCTGATAATGCCACTATAACCGCTATTTCTGCAGAAGTGGAATCCTGACGTATCATCGCGTAGTGTAGAACGGCCTTTTTTTCATCAGTCACGTCTGCTGGTGAGCGTTAATTGAAGGAATAACAATAAGATTATGCAAAACCTGTCCCCTGCATCGCGATATCAACTGGCCCTTAACGAGGGCACTCATCAGCCTGATGACGTTCAACGTGAGGCGGTAAACCGTCTGGAGATGATTTATCAGGAGCTCACGGCAAAACCCGCTGAAGTCGAACAGAATGGTAGGCTAAAGGCGGCATTTGGGCGATTGCTCGGTAAAAAAGCGCCGCAGGCTCACGCGCCGGTGCGCGGTTTATATATGTGGGGCGGGGTCGGTCGCGGAAAAACCTGGTTGATGGACCTGTTTTATCTGAGCCTGCCTGGCGCACGTAAACAGCGTCTGCACTTCCATCGTTTTATGCTGCGGGTGCATGAAGAGCTGATCGCACTGCAGGGAAAAAGCGATCCGCTGGAGATTGTGGCCGACAGGTTCAAGGCGGAAACGGACGTGCTCTGCTTCGATGAGTTTTTTGTGTCTGACATCACCGATGCGATGCTGTTAGGCGGCCTGATGAAAGCGCTATTTGCCCGCGGGATCACGCTGGTGGCCACGTCGAATATTCCGCCTGATGAGCTGTACCGCAACGGTCTGCAGCGGGCACGCTTCCTGCCCGCCATCGATGCCCTCAAGCAGCACTGTGACATCATGAACGTTGATGCCGGTGTCGATTATCGTCTGCGCACGCTGACCCAGGCGCACCTGTGGCTTTCGCCGCTAAATGCCGATACCACCCGCGAGATGGGTAAACTTTGGTTGGCGCTGGCGGGGGCAAAACGCGAGCACGCCCCGGAACTCGAGATTAACCATCGCCCGCTGCCTACCCTTGGCGTCGAAAACCAAACGCTGGCGGTCTCCTTTACGACGCTCTGCGTGGATGCCCGAAGCCAGCACGACTACATTGCGCTTTCGCGCCTGTTCCATACCGTGATGGTGCTGGATGTACCGGTGATGACGCGGCTGATGGAGAGCGAAGCGCGGCGCTTCATTGCGCTGGTGGACGAGTTTTATGAGCGCCACGTCAAGCTGGTGGTCAGCGCCGAGGTACCTTTATATGAGATTTACCAGGGCGAGCGGCTGAAGTTTGAGTTCCAGCGCTGCCTGTCGCGCCTGCAAGAGATGCAAAGCGAGGAATACCTGAAGCTGGAGCATATGCCATAAATCCCCCCTCTCCCCGTGGGAGAGGGGTTGGGGGTGAGGGCACCAGACCGCACAATACCCACCCCCGAAAAACCCATTCCAAATCGCATTTAAGGGTCGATCTTTGACCTCAACTTCTCTATAATCTTGCGACCCCACGTTACGAGAAGGTTTTTTTCCCAAAACTTTCTATGTGTCGGCATGTGCTATTCGAAGGGGTAGGTTTGCCGGACTTTGTCGTGTGAGCCTCAACTGACTAAACGTTTGGGTGTTCACCAACGTGTAACTTATTTATTTGGGTAAGCTTTTAATGAAAACTTTTACAGCTAAACCAGAAACCGTACAGCGTGACTGGTATGTTGTTGACGCGACCGGTAAAACTCTGGGCCGTCTGGCTACTGAACTGGCTCGTCGCCTGCGCGGTAAGCATAAAGCGGAATACACTCCGCACGTTGATACCGGTGATTACATCATCGTTCTGAACGCTGATAAAGTTGCTGTAACCGGCAACAAGCGTACTGACAAAGTGTACTATCACCACACCGGCCACATCGGTGGTATCAAAGAAGCGACCTTTGAAGAGATGATTGCTCGCCGTCCTGAGCGTGTGATTGAAATCGCGGTTAAAGGCATGCTGCCAAAAGGCCCGCTGGGTCGTGCTATGTTCCGTAAACTGAAAGTTTACGCAGGCAACGAGCACAACCACGCGGCACAGCAACCGCAAGTTCTTGACATCTAATCGGGATTATAGGCAATGGCTGAAAATCAATACTACGGCACTGGTCGCCGCAAAAGTTCCGCAGCTCGCGTTTTCATCAAACCGGGCAGTGGTAAAATCGTAATCAACCAGCGTTCTCTGGAACAATACTTCGGTCGCGAAACTGCCCGCATGGTAGTTCGCCAGCCGCTGGAACTGGTTGATATGGTAGAAAAACTGGATCTGTACATCACCGTTAAAGGTGGTGGTATCTCCGGTCAGGCAGGTGCGATCCGTCACGGTATCACCCGCGCTCTGATGGAGTACGACGAATCCCTGCGTTCTGAACTGCGTAAAGCTGGCTTCGTTACTCGTGACGCGCGTCAGGTTGAACGTAAGAAAGTGGGTCTGCGTAAAGCACGTCGTCGTCCACAGTTCTCCAAACGTTAATCCATTCTGCTTACGCAGAACGATTGGCGAAAAACCCGCTTCGGCGGGTTTTTTTATGGATAATGTGCAGGTTATCCACAATCTCCATGCATATATCTTCTCTTTTTCCACATTTCCAGAATCCCCTCACCACAAAGCCATCAAAATCTGGTAAACTATCATCCAATTTTCTGCCCAAATATCGGTGAATACTCGATTTTTGTTCATTTCTTGAACAATGTGTTTTCTCTGGGATGGGCGATACAACATCTGGCTGGCCCCTGTTGGGCTGGTAGCAGTAAAAATTCTGAATATACCTGGAGGTTTTCATGGCTGTCGCTGCCAACAAACGTTCGGTAATGACGCTGTTTTCTGGTCCTACTGACATTTATAGCCATCAGGTTCGTATCGTGCTGGCCGAGAAGGGTGTCAGTTTTGAGATCGAGCATGTGGAAAAGGATAACCCGCCTCAGGATCTGATCGATCTCAACCCGAGCCAGAGCGTGCCAACGCTGGTGGATCGCGAGCTGACCCTGTGGGAATCCCGTATCATTATGGAATATCTGGATGAGCGTTTCCCGCATCCGCCACTGATGCCTGTTTACCCTGTCGCGCGTGGTGAAAGCCGCCTGTACATGCAGCGTATCGAGAAAGACTGGTACTCGCTGATGAACGTTATCGTTAGCGGTACGTCGTCTGAAGCGGATGCTGCACGTAAGCAACTGCGTGAAGAGTTGCTGGCAATCGCCCCTGTGTTTGGTCAGAAGCCGTTCTTCCTGAGCGATGAGTTCAGCCTGGTGGATTGCTACCTGGCACCGCTGCTGTGGCGTCTGCCAACCCTGGGCGTAGAGTTCAGTGGTCCTGGCGCGAAAGAGCTGAAGGGCTATATGACTCGCGTATTTGAACGCGACTCTTTCCTGGCATCTTTAACTGAACCGGAACGTGAAATGCGTCTCGGCCGAGGCTAATGACTGTGGAAATGTCACAACTTACCCCACGCCGTCCGTATCTGCTGCGCGCCTTCTATGAATGGCTGCTGGATAACCAGCTCACGCCGCACCTGGTTGTGGATGTGACGTTGCCGGGCGTGCTGGTTCCAATGGAATACGCGCGTGACGGACAGATCGTACTGAACATTGCACCGCGTGCGGTGGGTAACCTGGAGCTGGCAAACGACGAAGTGCGCTTCAACGCGCGTTTCGGCGGCGTGCCGCGTCAGGTTTCCGTGCCGCTGGCAGCTGTGCTGGCTATCTACGCGCGTGAAAACGGTGCGGGTACCATGTTCGAGCCGGAAGCGGCGTATGATGAAGAGGTTGCCAGCCTGAATGATGACAACGCATCCGATGAGCGCGAAAGCGACACGGTGATGTCACTTATTGATGGCGATAAACCCGATCATCACGACGACAATGACCCTGATGACGATCCGCCTCCGCGCGGTGGTCGTCCGGCTCTTCGCGTCGTGAAATAAAAAAACAGGCCCAATCGGGCCTGTTTTTTTTACACTTCCAGGTAGTTCAGTATACCGTCAGCCGCCTTGCGACCTTCGGCAATCGCCGTCACCACCAGGTCAGAACCGCGAACGATATCGCCGCCGGCGAAGATTTTCGGGTTGCTGGTCTGGAACGCATTATCGCTACCTTCCGGCGCGATTACGCGGCCCTGCGAATCCAGCTCGACGCTGTGCTTCGCCAGCCACTCCATGCTGTGAGGACGGAAACCGAACGCCATCACCACGGCATCGGCCGGGATGACGTGTTCAGAGCCCGCCACGATCTCCGCACGACGACGGCCTTTCGCATCCGGTGCGCCCATCTCAGTGCGCGCCATCTTCACGCCGCTCACTTTACCGTTGGCATTCACTTCAATACCCAGAGGCTGGATGTTGAACTGGAACTCCACGCCCTCTTCACGCGCGTTTTTCACTTCGCGTTTAGAGCCCGGCATGTTCTCTTCGTCACGACGATAAGCACAGATGACATGTGCTGCGTTCTGACGAATAGACGTACGCACGCAGTCCATCGCGGTATCACCGCCGCCCAGCACCACTACGCGTTTGCCTTCCATGCTGACGAAAGGCTCTTCGGCGGTTTCGCCGTAACCCATAATCTGCTTGGTGTTGGCAATCAGGAACGGCAGCGCGTCAAACACGCCCGGCGCATCTTCGTTCTCCAGACCGCCGCGCATGGACTGATAGGTGCCCACGCCGAGGAACACGGCGTCGTAATCCTTCAGCAGGTCGTCGAGCTGCACGTCGCGTCCCACTTCCACATTCAGTTTGAACTCAATGCCCATGCCGGTGAAGATTTCACGGCGACGGGTCATGACCTCTTTTTCCAGCTTGAAGGCCGGGATACCGAAGGTCAGCAGACCGCCGATTTCCGGATGACGGTCAAAAACCACCGCCTTCACGCCGTTGCGGGTCAGCACGTCAGCACAGGCCAGGCCCGCCGGGCCCGCGCCGATGATTGCCACTCGCTTGTCGGTTTGACGCACGCCGGTCATGTCAGGACGCCAGCCCATCTCGAACGCTTTATCGTTGATATAGCGCTCAATGTTACCGATGGTCACCGCACCGAACTCGTCGTTCAGCGTACAGGAACCTTCGCACAGACGGTCCTGAGGACACACGCGGCCGCACACTTCCGGCAGGGTATTGGTCTGGTGAGACAGCTCGGCGGCTTCAAAAATACGTCCTTCGTTGGCGAGCTTCAGCCAGTTCGGGATGTAGTTATGGACCGGACATTTCCATTCGCAGTAAGGGTTACCGCAGGACAGGCAGCGGTCTGCCTGCGCTTTGGCCTGGCCTTCTGAAAACGGCTCGTAGATTTCAACAAATTCAATTTTACGGATCTTCAGCGGTTTCTTTGGCGGATCAACACGCTGCAGGTCGATAAACTGGTATACGTTCTGGCTCATCTGAATTCCTTACTGCGCCTGCACGCGCAGCTCTGCTGCGCTACGACTACGGTGACCCAACAGGGCTTTAACATCGCTGGACTTCGGCTTAACCAGCGCGAATTTCGCAGAGAACGCCGGCCAGTTCGCCAGGATCTCTTCGCCGCGCGAAGAACCGGTATGCTGCACGTGTTCGGTAATCAAACCGCGCAGGTGTTCTTCATGGATAGCCAGCGTATCAACGTCCAGCACTTCCACCAGCTCCGGGTTCACGCGTTTGCGGAACTCACCGTCTTCATCCAGGACGTACGCAAAACCGCCCGTCATGCCTGCGCCAAAGTTCACGCCGGTTTTACCCATTACGCAAACAATCCCGCCCGTCATGTATTCACAACCGTTATCGCCAATGCCTTCCACCACGGTGATGGCACCGGAGTTACGCACCGCAAAACGCTCGCCCGCACGGCCTGCTGCAAACAGACGACCGCCGGTCGCGCCGTACAGACAGGTGTTACCGATGATGCTCGCTTCGTGGCTACGGAAAGCAGAGCCGACCGGAGGACGCACCGCCAGCAGACCGCCCGCCATGCCTTTGCCGACGTAGTCGTTGGCATCGCCGGTCAGGTACAGCTCAACGCCGCCTGCGTTCCAGACGCCGAAGCTCTGACCTGCGGTACCGCTGAAGTGCGCGGTAATCGGATCCGCTGCCAGCCCCTGGTCACCGTGCGTTTGCGCGATATAACCCGAGAGGGAGGCGCCCACCGAGCGGTCGGTGTTGCGGATATCAAACCAGAACGTTTTGCTCTGCTTCTCGTCCACGTACGGCTTCGCCTGCTGCAACAGCTGCGCGTTCAGCACGCCGTTATCGAACGGTGGGTTGTTCTCGGTGCAGTAGACCGCTTTGCCAGGGTGCGGCTGCGCGGTTTCCAGCAGCTTAGACAGCTCAAGCTTCTGCTGCTTAGCCGTGAAGCCTTCCAGCTCTTTCAGCAGGTCGGTACGGCCAATCAGGTCCACCAGGCGTTTAACGCCCAGCTGCGCCATCAGCTCGCGGGTTTCGCGGGCGATGAAGTCAAAGTAGTTGGTCACTTTGAACGGCAGACCGTGATAGTGGTTCTTACGCAGCTTCTCGTCCTGAGTCGCAACACCGGTTGCGCAGTTGTTCAGGTGACAAATACGCAGGTATTTACAGCCGAGCGCAACCATTGGGCCGGTGCCGAAGCCGAAGCTTTCTGCACCCAGAATTGCCGCTTTAATGATGTCGAGGCCAGTTTTCAGGCCACCGTCCACCTGCAGACGGATCTTGTGACGCAGGCCGTTAGCCACCAGCGCCTGCTGGGTTTCCACCAGGCCAAGCTCCCACGGGCAACCCGCATATTTCACAGAAGAAAGCGGGCTTGCACCGGTACCACCGTCGTAACCGGCGATGGTGATGAGATCCGCATAGGCTTTCGCCACACCGGTGGCGATGGTGCCGACACCCGGTTCGGAAACCAGCTTCACGGAGATCATCGCCTTCGGGTTGACCTGCTTCAGGTCGAAAATAAGCTGCGCCAGATCCTCGATAGAGTAAATATCGTGGTGTGGCGGCGGGGAGATCAGCGTCACGCCCGGCACGGAATAGCGCAGTTTGGCAATGTACGGCGTGACTTTATCACCCGGCAGCTGACCGCCTTCACCCGGTTTAGCACCCTGAGCGACTTTAATCTGAATCACGTCGGCGTTGACCAGGTACGCAGGCGTCACGCCAAAGCGGCCGGAGGCTACCTGCTTGATACGTGACACTTTGTTGGTGCCGTAACGCGCCGGATCTTCACCGCCTTCGCCGGAGTTGGAGTTGCCGCCGATGCTGTTCATGGCTTCCGCCAGCGCTTCGTGGGCTTCCGGGCTCAGCGCGCCGATAGACATCGCTGCGGTGTCGAAGCGTTTGAACAGTTCAGTGGCAGGCTCCACCTCGTCGATGCTCACGGCCTCGTCACCCGGGTTCAGGGCGATAAGATCGCGCAGCGTCGCCGCCGGGCGGTTGTTCACCAGCTCAGCGTACTGCTGGTAATCACTGTATTCACCGCTCTGAACCGCCTGCTGCAGCGTGCGCACCACGTCCGGGTTGTAGGCGTGGTATTCACCGCCGTGAACGTATTTCAGCAGACCGCCCTGATCCAGCGGCTTACGTGCCAGCCAGGCGCGTTTGGACAGGTTCACCAGATCCTGCTGGAAGTCAGCAAAGCCGGCCCCGCCGATGCGGCTGACCACGCCCTGGAAGCAGAGATTGGCGACTTCGTCATGCAGGCCGACCGCTTCAAACAGCTTCGAACAGCGGTAGGAAGCAATGGTTGAGATGCCCATTTTGGACATGATCTTGTACAGACCTTTGTTGATGCCGTTACGGTAGTTCAGCATCACTGCGCGGTAATCTTTGTCGATCGCACGGGTGTCGACCAGACGGGCCAGCGTTTCGTAGGCCAGGTACGGGTAGATCGCCGTCGCGCCAAAACCTAACAGCACGGCAAAGTGGTGCGGGTCGCGGGCGCTGGCGGTTTCAACAATGATGTTGGCGTCGCAGCGCAGGCTCTTATCCACCAGACGCGTCTGGATAGCGCCTACCGCCATAGGGGCAGGTACCGGCAGACGGTTTTTCGCGATATTACGGTCGGACAGCACCAGCAGAACGGTACCGTTACGTACCATCTGTTCGGCTTTGTCACACAGCGCATTCACCGTCTCTTCGAGGCTCGCTTCGGTCACGTCGAAGGTAATATCGAGCGTGTCGGCGCGGTAGTGCTCCTCTTTCATGGTGGTGAGCTGTTTGAAATCGGAGTACAGCAGGATCGGCGATTTAAAGGTCAGACGGTGCGCCTGGCCTTCGGCCTCGCAGAAGACGTTCATCTCGCGACCAATGCTGGTGGCCAGCGACATCACGTGTGCTTCACGCAGCGGGTCGATCGGCGGGTTGGTGACCTGCGCGAACTGCTGACGGAAGTAATCGTAAATGATGCGTGGCTGGCTGGAGAGCACGGCAAACGGGGTATCATCCCCCATGGAGCCGACCGCTTCCTGGCCGTTTTCACCCAGTACGCGAATAACAGAGTCCAGCTCTTCTGCGCTGTAGTTAAACTGTTTCTGGAAGCTCGCAAGCATATCGTCGCCCAGTTCGCGGCGACCCACTTCTTCATCCGATAAATCTTCGAACGGCACGAGGCGACGCACGTTCTTCTCCATCCACTCTTTGTACGGGTGGCGGCTTTTCAGATCGTGATCGGTTTCGGCAGAGTGCAGAATGCGCCCACCGCGGGTGTCGATAACCATCAGCTCGCCCGGACCGACGCGGCCCTTCTCGACCACTTCGTCAGGCTGGTAATCCCAGATACCGACTTCAGAGGCGCAGGTGATGAGCTTGTCTTTGGTGATGACGTAGCGTGCCGGACGCAGGCCGTTACGGTCCAGGTTACAGGCAGCAAAACGACCGTCGGACATGACGATACCCGCCGGGCCATCCCACGGCTCCATGTGCATGGAGTTAAAGTCGAAGAACGCGCGCAGTTCAGGGTCCATATCCGGGTTGTTCTGCCAGGCTGGCGGCACAAGCAGGCGCATGGCGCGCACGATGTCCATCCCGCCTGCCAGCAGCAGTTCCAGCATGTTATCCATTGAGCTGGAGTCAGAGCCGGTTTCGTTCACAAACGGCGCGGCATCATGCAGGTCAGGGATCAGTGGCGTCTGGAACTTATAGGTACGGGCGCGGGCCCACTGGCGGTTACCGGTGATGGTGTTGATCTCGCCGTTGTGCGCCAGGTAGCGGAACGGCTGAGCCAGCGGCCAGCGTGGAACGGTGTTGGTGGAGAAGCGCTGGTGGAACAGGCAAATGGCCGATTCCAGACGCAGGTCCGCCAGGTCCAGGTAGAAGCGCGGCAGGTCAGCCGGCATACACAGACCTTTATAGATGTTCACCAGGTTAGAGAGGCTACAAACGTAGAACTCTTTATCGTCCTGGAGACGTTTTTCAATGCGGCGGCGGGCGATAAACAGACGGCGTTCCATATCACGTGGACGCCAGCCCGCAGGCGCGTTGACGAAAATCTGTTCAATACGAGGCAGCGAGGAGAGGGCGATTTCACCGAGCACCCCTTCGTTGGTTGGCACATTGCGCCAGCCGACAATCGACAGGGTTTCACGCTGAAGTTCTTCTTCGACGATGCGGCGTGAGGCGGCAGCCTTTTCAGGATCCTGATTCAGGAACAGCATGCCGACAGCGTAGTTTTTGGCTAAACGCCAGCCGCGCTCTTCCGCCACGATGCGGAAGAAACGATCCGGTTTTTGCAGCAACAGGCCACAACCGTCGCCGGTTTTACCATCGGCAAGAATAGCGCCACGGTGCTGCATTCGGGCCAGTGCGTGAATAGCAGTACGCACTACCTTGTGGCTAGGTTCGCCTTCTATGTGGGCGATCAGGCCGAAACCACAGTTATCCTTCTCAAGGGATTTATCGTACAACATATCAGTGAACCTCCCCAGGCTCGTCGGGCTTCCCACTGAACTTTACCGTGGCGCACAGGCACAGAAAGAGCATGGCGACGGGGTTTGCGTTTCATACGCGGACCTCGCATTCGCCCTCTTTTTCATCCTTTCGCGCAGGTAAACAAGTTTGAGGACTTGCTTCAGAGGGAATCTCAATTACTGCATAAATATGATGAGCAGGCCGCTCATCCAGAAAGCTTCCAGCGGATTTCCAACTTATCGGGAATTGGTACACAGGTCAAATGGCAATCTTATTTATACAAAAATGTGCTAAATAGAGTTTATATTATTGTAATTAAAGGGTATTTAACTATTTTTACATTGATTGTATGCCCTGACAGGACGTAGCGGAGTGTGATCTGACTCACTATATGAAAGCGGTATTATCAATGTAGCGTGCTGAATAGCAGTTTTATAGCAGAATAATAATCTGGCATTGACTTCAAACCCGCATAAACCCACTGTTTTTAAGTGGCGACGCTATAAATGAAAAAAACAATCAGAACATAAGGAAAAGTAATCACGCGTGGCGTGAATGAAATTGCAGTAATCCTGAGTATTTATTCATATGGATAAAGGCCGTCCAGGGCGATTGATCCAGGTCATCGCCGACAGAGGCTAAAAGTGGCAGGCTTGTCCCCTTTCTCCGGGACGGTCTATCAGATTATGCAGTTACAGAAATTAGTCAATATGTTTGGTGGGGATCTTTTGCAGCGGTACGGGCAAAAGGTTCATAAGCTGACGCTGCACGGCGGATTTAGCTGCCCGAATCGCGATGGTACCATCGGGCGTGGCGGCTGCACCTTTTGTAACGTTGCGTCCTTTGCTGACGAAGCCCAGCAGCATAAATCTATCGCTGAACAGCTTGCCCATCAGGCCAGCCTGGTGAACCGCGCGAAGCAATATCTGGCCTATTTTCAGGCCTACACCAGCACGTGGGCGGAGGTGCAGGTGCTGCGCGCTATGTATCAGCAGGCCGTCAGTCAGGCTAACATCGTTGGGCTGTGCGTGGGGACGCGCCCGGACTGCGTACCGGACGCGGTGCTGGACCTGCTCAGCGAGTACAAAGAACAAGGCTACGAGATCTGGCTGGAGCTGGGCTTGCAGACCGCACATGACAAAACGCTGCACCGTATTAACCGTGGCCATGATTTCGCCTGCTACCAACGCACCACGCGCCTCGCCCGTGAGCGCGGGCTGAAGGTCTGCTCGCATCTGATTGTTGGGCTGCCGGGAGAAGGGCAGCAGCACGGGCTGGAGACGCTGGAAAGGGTAGTGGAAACCGGCGTGGACGGCATCAAGCTGCATCCGCTACACATCGTGAAGGGCAGCATTATGGCGAAAGCGTGGGAAGCGGGGCGGTTAAGCGGTATTGAGCTTGAGGACTATACGGTGACGGCGGGGGAGATGATTCGCCATACGCCGCCGGAAATTGTCTACCACCGCATCTCCGCCAGCGCCCGCCGTCCAACGCTTCTGGCACCGCTATGGTGTGAGAACCGCTGGACGGGGATGGTGGAGATCGACCGCTATCTCCAGGAGAACGGTGTGCAGGGGTCGGCGCTTGGCCGACCGTGGGTTCCCCGTCTACCGGCGACGGCCGCCTAATAAACTTCCCAGCATGCCGCGCACTATCTGATTGGTTACCTGCCGTGCAGCGCTTTTCGCCATGGTCTGTACCACGCCGTCGCGCTTGCCGCCGCGCGGCCCGGTGCTGCCGAACAGGATGTCTTTGAGCCCCCCGAGAATACCGTCATCCACGGCGACAGACTGCCCTTTAGCGGCAGGCGCATCCTGCGATTCCGTTGTTGCCTGCACCCCTTTTTGCAGCATCTCGAACGCGGACTCGCGATCCACCTCGTCTTCGTACTTCCCGTAGACCGGAGAGTGGTTAATCAGGCCGTTGCGTTCATCGTCGGTAACCGGCCCCATTCGCGAGCACGGCGCAATCACCATGGCACGCTCCACAATAGATGGACTGCCCTTGGCATCAAGGAACGAGATCAGTGCTTCACCGGTGCCTAACGCCTGAATCGCCGCTTCGGTGTCAAAGGCAGGATTGGCGCGCATGGTTTGCGCGGCGGCTTTCACCGCTTTCTGATCCTTCGGCGTAAAGGCGCGCAGGGCGTGCTGCACGCGGTTACCGAGCTGACCGAGCACGTTATCCGGGATATCCGACGGGTTTTGCGAGACAAACCAGACGCCAACGCCTTTGGAGCGGATCAGTCGAATGACCTGTTCAATCTTATCCAGCAGTACCTGCGGCGCGTCGTTAAACAGCAGGTGCGCTTCGTCAAAGAAGAACACCAGCTTCGGTTTTTCCAGATCGCCCGCTTCCGGTAGCTGCTCGTACAGTTCGGAGAGCATCCACAGCAGGCTGGCAGCGTAGAGCTTTGGCATCTGGTAGAGCTTTTCTGAACTCAGAATGTTGATGATGCCTTTGCCGCTGCTGTCGGTGCGCATCCAGTCTTTGATATCCAGCATCGGCTCACCGAAGAAGTGCTCGGCGCCCTGTTGCTCCAGGGTCAGCAACCCACGCTGAATGGCGCCCACCGAGGCGCTGCTGATGTTGCCGTACTGATTCTGGAAGGATTTAGCGTTATCGCCGATGTACTGCGTAATGGCGCGCAGATCTTTGAAATCGAGCAGCAGCAGCCCCTGGTCGTCGGCAATACGGAAGATGATATTCAGCACGCCAGACTGTACGTCATTGAGGTTAAGGAGCCTGGCGAGGAGCAGAGGACCCAGATCGGATACGGTCGCGCGCACCGGGTGGCCTTTTTCACCGAAGATGTCCCACACGACCACCGGGTTGCTGTGCGGCGTCCAGTCCGTGATGCCAATATTCTTCAGCCGTTCGAGCAGTTTTTCAGAAGCGGTACCCTCCTGAGCCACACCGGTTAAATCGCCTTTCACGTCAGCCATAAAGACCGGTACGCCAATCTCCGAAAGTGACTCCGCCAGCTTTTGCAGGGTGACAGTTTTCCCCGTCCCGGTGGCACCTGTGATCAGGCCGTGGCGGTTCGCCATCTCGGGCAGTAAATGCAGCTCTTTTTCCAGCGTCCGGGCAATTAACAATGGTGTACTCATGATGCGCTTCCTCTCTTAGTCCTGGGTGGAGTATAGGCAACCTGGTTGCAATTTGGTTGAGTAAATTCCTGACTTTGCGGCGCATTATCCAGCGCGGACTATGCTTTTGCATACGGTTCACAAAATAGTGGGAAACTATGTCCAGATTCTTCTTTAACGATCGCAAACAGCTGGTCAACGACGCCATTGAAGGCATACTGCTTTCTGCGCCACATGCAAATCTCGTCAAGCTTGATATCGATCCGGCCATCAGGATCGTCGCACGCGGCGACTGGGATAAAAGCCGCGTGGCGGTGATCTCCGGCGGCGGCTCAGGCCACGAACCGGCGCACGCCGGGTTTGTCGGCAAAGGGATGCTCACGGCGGCAGTGTGTGGCGACCTGTTTGCCTCGCCAAGCGTCGATGCGGTGCTGAATGCCATTGTGGCGGTCACGGGCGATCGTGGCTGCCTGCTGATTGTCAAAAACTACACCGGTGACCGCCTGAACTTTGGTCTGGCGGCAGAAAAGGCCAAACGCTACGGTCTTAAGGTGGAGATGGTGATCGTGGCGGACGATATCGCGCTACCGGATAACAAACAGCCGCGCGGTATTGCCGGTACGGCACTGGTGCATAAGATTGCGGGCTATGCGGCGGAGCACGGGAAATCGTTGAGTGAGGTGCGGGATATTGCGCAACAGGCCTGCGACAACCTCTGGAGCCTGGGTGTTGCGATGCAAACGTGCAACCTGCCAGGTAGCGACGAGGAAGAGGGGCGCATTAAGCAAGGCCATGTTGAGCTGGGTCTGGGCATTCACGGCGAGCCCGGGGCTTCCGTCGTGGATACGCAAAACAGCAAAGCGATTATCGACACGCTGGTGACGCCGCTACGCGCGCAGGCGGGAGAGGGGCGCTTTGCGGTATTGATTAATAATCTTGGCGGCGTATCGGCGCTGGAGATGGCGCTGCTGACCAAAGAGCTGGCGCATTCGGCGCTGAAAGAGGAGATCGCATACCTGATAGGCCCCGCGCCGCTGGTGAGCGCGCTGGACATGAAGGGCTTTTCGCTCACGCTGCTGAAGCTTAACGATTTCTTCGAAAAAGCGATTCACGCGGAGGTCGAAACGCTGGGCTGGCAGAAGCCCGTGGCGTTTGCGCCACTGCGCACCGTGGCGCTGAGCGCCATTCAGGATCGCGTGGAATACACCCCGTCGGCCAATCCGCAGGTGAGCGAACTCGTCTCCTCGGTGACGAATACATTGATCCAGCTGGAAAACCGGCTTAACGCGCTGGATGCGAAAGTGGGCGATGGTGATACCGGCTCCACCTTTGCGCAAGGGGTGCGGGACATTGCGCAGCGTCTGGAGGAGAACAACCTGCCCCTTAACGACGTGCCGACATTACTTCTGCTGGTGGGCGAGCGACTGGCAACCGTGATGGGCGGATCGAGCGGCGTATTAATGTCGATCTTCTTCACGGCGGCCGGGCAAAAGTTGCATGACGGACAATCGCTTCCGGATGCGCTGCTGAGCGGGCTGGCGCAGATGAAGCAGTACGGTGGGGCAGATCTCGGCGATCGCACGCTGATCGATGCTCTCCAGCCGGCGCTGGAGGCGTTACAGAAAGGCAATATTCAGGCGGCAGCGCAGGCCGCGCAGCAGGGCGCCGAAGCAACGGCGAAGATGATGAAAGCCGGCGCGGGACGCTCGTCGTATGTCAACAAAGAGAACCTGGATGGCGTGATGGATCCGGGAGCGGTTGCGGTGGCGGAAGTGTTTAATATTTTGGCGCGGTAGCAAAAGTAGGCCGGGTAAGGCGAAGCCGCCACCCGGCAAACTCACATCAGAAATCCGCTTTCAACACCACGCGGTAGCGGGCTTTGCCGTCACGCACGTGCTGGATCGCTTCGTTGATTTTCGACATCGGATACAGCTCGGTGGTTGGGGCCACTTTGGTGCGTCCGGCAAACTTCATCAGCTTGCGCAGTTCGTATGGCGTACCGGTCGCGGAACCGGATACGCTGCGATCCCCGCCGATCAGGGTAAACGCCGGAACCGGCAGCGGCTTCATCACGGCACCTACGGTGTGGAAGTTACCGCCGTAGGCCAGCGCTTCAAAGTACGGCTGCCAGTCGAGATCCACGTTAACGGTGTTGATGATCAGGTCAAACTGCCCTGCCAGCGCGTTCAGCGCGTTCGGATCGCGGCTGTTCACGACTTTATCTGCACCCATCGCCAGCACTTCTTTCTCTTTCGCCGGGTTCGAGCTGAACGCCGTGACTTCACAGCCCATCGCGTGCAGCAGCTTGATGGCGATATGCCCAAGGCCGCCAATACCAATGACGCCCACGCGGCTGGTGGCGGTGATATGGTGCATCAGCAGGGGTTTGAAGACGGTGATACCGCCGCACAGCAGCGGGCCTGCAGACTCAATATCAATGCTCTCTGGAAGTGGAATGACCCATTGCCAGTCGGCGCGCAGTTTGTCGGCAAAACCGCCTTTGTTCAGAATGGTGGGAACGGCGCCTTCGAGGCAGTTGA
This sequence comes from Enterobacter asburiae, assembly GCF_008080435.1. Classification (GTDB taxonomy): domain Bacteria; phylum Pseudomonadota; class Gammaproteobacteria; order Enterobacterales; family Enterobacteriaceae; genus Enterobacter; species Enterobacter asburiae_C. The sequence goes on from NZ_VRKN01000005.1 coordinate 66,196, forward strand.
TCTGGTTGCCGCTGATACAGGCGTCGCAGTGACCACAGCTGCGTGCCGTCCAGCCAATGCCCACGCGCTGGCCCACTTTCAGGCCTTTGTCCTGCGCAGCGCTACCGAGCGCCACAACGCGGCCAATGACTTCGTGTCCGGCCACCAGCGGATAGCTCGAGAAGCCCCATTCGTTGTCGATCATCGAGAGATCCGAGTGGCAGATCCCGCAGTAATCAACCTGTACTTCGACGTCTTCTGCTTTTAGTTCGCCCGCATCGTACTCGTACAGTTCAAGTTCTGCACCCGCCTGCGGTGCGGCGTAGCTTTTTATCTTCGACATCGTGTTTCCCCCGTTATGGTGTGAACTGAGAGTGTAGAGCATTCAGTTTACAGCCGCTTAACAGAAGAGGGCAGGAACGAAAGTTACAGACTTTTCAGCATTCGGACTTCGCAATCAACGTGGCCGGTACAGCCCAGCGGTGCATCAATATGCTCAAAGCCCAGATGTTCATACAGGCCGATGGCCTCTTCGAGGAAAGCGGTCGTTTCAAGGTAGCAGCGAGTAAAACCCTGCTTGCGCGCGTGGTCCAGAGCCATCAGCGCCAGCTTTTTCGCCAGTCCTTGCCCGCGCGCCGTTGGCAGGAAATACATTTTCTGTAGTTCGCAGATATCCGGCTCGCTGCAGCTGAGGGGCGCCACGCCGCCACCGCCCACAACCTGGCCGTTCTGCTCGATTACCCAGTAGGCATGCCCTGGCTGGCTGTAGAGCTGGAAAAGCTCGTCCAGGTTCGGGTCAGCAACCGTGTAGCCTTTGTCAGCCGTCAGGCCATATTCGGCAGAAACGGTGCGGATAACGGCAGCGATAGCCGGGTTATCCTGCTCAGTGATCCGACGCATCGTTGTCGCGACGGGGGTAATCACGCTCATAGCATTACTCATTACAAAAATTGACACGTAACTGCTGTTAATAGCACCGCAGAAAGGTGAGTGCAAGCGAGGAGTTTTCAGGAAGGTTACCCCTTACGCCCTGAAGCGTAAGGGGTAAAAGCATTACAGGGCGGCAATAACCGCCTGCTGCTCAATCAGCTTGGTCTTCGCATCGGCGAAGGCAACCAGACGCTCACGCTCTTTCGCGATGACCGCTTCCGGCGCGCGGGCAACAAAGCCTTCGTTCGCCAGCTTGCTTTCGATTTTGCCAATTTCCACGTCGACTTTCGCCACTTCTTTCGCCAGACGAGCCAGCTCAGCGTCTTTGTCGATCAGGCCCGCCATCGGGATCAGCAGCTCAGCGCCATCGATGATTTTGGTCACGGAAACCGGACCTTTGTCATCCGCAGGCAGCACGGTGATGCTTTCCAGACGCGCCATAGTCTTGAGGAAGGTGTTGTTCTCGGTGACACGACGAACAGCCGCTTCGCTGCAACCGCGCAGCAGCAGCTCCAGCGGTTTGCCAGGGGCGATGTTCATTTCAGCACGGATGTTACGTACCGCAACGATCGCCTGTTTCAGCCACTCGGTATCCGCGGACGCCGCTTCATCCACTTTCGCCGCATCGAATTCCGGGAACGGCTGCAGCATGATGGTATCTGCGTTGATGCCTGCAATCACCTTCACGCGCTGCCAGATGGTTTCGGTGATGAATGGAATGACCGGATGCGCCAGGCGCAGCAGACCTTCCAGAACGGTAATCAGCGTGTTGCGCGTACCGCGCAGTTCCGCTTCAGAGCCGCCGTTCATCACCGGCTTCGCCAGCTCCAGGTACCAGTCGCAGAACTGGTTCCAGGTGAATTCATACAGGATGCCTGCTGCGATGTCGAAGCGGTAGCTGTCCAGCGCGTCGCGGAAGGCTTTCACCGTCTGGTTGAATTCCGCCAGGATCCAGCGGTCTGCCAGAGACAGGGTCATCTCGCCGCCGTTGAAGCCGCAATCCTGATCTTCGGTGTTCATCAGCACAAAGCGACTGGCGTTCCACAGCTTGTTACAGAAGTTACGGTAACCTTCCAGACGCTTCATGTCCCAGTTGATGTCACGGCCGGTAGAGGCCAGCGCCGCCAGGGTGAAGCGCAGGGCGTCGGTACCGTGAGACTCGATCCCGTTCGGGAACTGCTTCTCGGTACGCTTGCGGATTTTCTCAGCCAGCTGCGGCTGCATCATGTTGCCGGTACGTTTTTCCAGCAGGTCTTCCAGAGAGATACCGTCAACCATGTCCAGCGGGTCGATCACGTTGCCCTTGGACTTGGACATCTTCTGGCCTTCGTCGTCACGGATAAGCCCCGTCATGTAGACGGTATGGAACGGAACCTGCGGTTTGCCGTCTTCGTCTTTGATGAAGTGCATGGTCATCATGATCATGCGGGCAATCCAGAAGAAGATAATGTCGAAACCGGACACCATCACGCTGGTTGGGTGGAACTGACGCAGCGCGTCGGTGTTTTCTGGCCAGCCGAGGGTGGAGAAGGTCCACAGCGCGGAGGAGAACCAGGTGTCCAGCACGTCTTCGTCCTGACGCAGGGCGACGTCAGCACTCAGGTTGTTTTCCTGACGGACTTCGTCTTCTGTACGGCCAACGTAGACGTTGCCTTCGTTGTCGTACCACGCCGGGATACGGTGACCCCACCACAGCTGACGGGAGATACACCAGTCCTGAATATCGCGCATCCAGGAGAAGTACATGTTTTCGTACTGTTTTGGCACGAACTGGATACTGCCGTTCTCAACCGCTTCAACAGCTGGTTTCGCCAGCACGTCGGCACGAACGTACCACTGGTCGGTCAGCATGGGTTCGATAACCACGCCACCACGGTCGCCGTACGGCACGGTCAGATCGTGAGGTTTGATCTCTTCCAGCAGGCCGAGTGCGTCGACGGCAGCCACGATGGCTTTACGCGCGGCAAAGCGTTCCAGCTTCTGGAACTCAGCCGGGATGTCGCTGGAGTAAACGTCAGACTCTTCGCCTTTGGTGTCATACACTTCTGCACTTTCGCGGATATCGCCGTCGAAGGTCAGGATGTTGATCATTGGCAGGGCGTGACGACGACCGACTTCATAGTCGTTGAAGTCATGCGCCGGGGTGATTTTCACGCAGCCGGTGCCTTTTTCCATGTCGGCGTGTTCGTCGCCCACAATCGGAATACGGCGGTTAACCAGCGGCAGCACCACGAATTTGCCAATCAGATCTTTATAACGTGGATCTTCCGGGTTAACGGCCACGCCGGTATCGCCCAGCAGGGTTTCCGGACGGGTGGTTGCGACCACCAGGTAATCTTTACCGTCGGCGGTTTTGGCGCCGTCGGCCAGCGGATAGCGGATGTGCCACATGGAGCCTTTCGACTCGCGGTTTTCCACTTCCAGGTCAGAGATGGCGGTGCGCAGTTTCGGATCCCAGTTTACCAGGCGCTTGCCACGGTAAATCAGGTCTTCTTTGTACAGGCGGACGAAGACTTCTTTAACGGCGTTGGACAGGCCTTCATCCATGGTGAAGCGCTCGCGCTCCCAGTCCACGGAGTTGCCGAGACGGCGCATCTGACGGGTAATGGTGCCGCCGGATTCCGCTTTCCACTGCCAGATTTTGTCGATGAACGCGTCGCGACCGTAGTCGTGGCGGGTTTTTCCTTCTTCTGCGGCAATTTTACGCTCAACCACCATCTGGGTCGCGATACCCGCGTGGTCAGTCCCCGCCTGCCACAGGGTGTTTTTACCCTGCATGCGCTGGTAGCGGATCATGGTGTCCATGATGGTCTGCTGGAAAGCATGCCCCATATGCAAACTGCCGGTGACGTTCGGCGGCGGGATCATGATGCAGAAGGACTCTTTGCTTTCGTCGCCGTTAGGCTTGAAATAGCCCTGCTGTTCCCAGTGCTCGTAAAGCGGCTGTTCGATATCGCGTGGGTTATATGTCTTTTCCATTATTTCCAGGTTGCCGTATTCAGGTTAAAACCAGCCAGGCGGTACGCTTTATAGCGTTCGCGCGCCAGTTGTTTCAAAGATTCTTCGTAAGGGACAAAGTCTACCACTTCTGTGAAAGCGGTGGCAAAATCTGCAAAATCTATCCGCAGGCTAATCAGAATATCGCGCGCGCTGCTGTTGCGCTTTTGCGGCCAGGCAATTTCGACCGGCGCCCCGCCGCGCGGACCTTCGCCCGAGAGGTTATGCGGCACGAAACTCTCCGGCGGGCGGGCCCACAACGCTTCATCAAGGCGAATCGCCTGCTGTTCATCTTCACAGGCAATCAGAACGCGTTTACCTGCGCGCCAACGTTCTGCGGCAATTTCACACACCAGTTGTTCTACGGCGCTGAGTCCGTCCTGATGGGTGTCGTTGTCCAGAAGGTAGAACGTTGCATTCTTCATATATGGGGCTTCTTGTCGTGGATTTAAATGCAAAGCCGGGTGGCGCTACGCTTACCCGGCCTACGGTTGAGTGACGTTGTAGGCCGGGTAAGGCGAAGCCGCCGCCCGGCGTTTTACATCACTCGTCGCCGTTAAAACCCGCACGATTGAGCAGGAACTGCGACAGCAGCGCCACCGGACGACCGGTTGCGCCTTTGGCTTTACCGGAGCGCCATGCGGTGCCCGCGATATCCAGGTGCGCCCAGTTGTACTTGCGGGTGAAGCGTGCCAGGAAGCAGCCCGCGGTGATCGCACCACCAGGACGTCCGCCAATGTTCGCCATATCCGCAAAGTTAGACTCCAGCTGTTCCTGATACTCGTCACCTAACGGCAGACGCCATGCGCGGTCCCCGGCCTGCTCTGAGGCACCAATAAGCTCGTGCGCCAGCGGATTGTGGTTCGACATCAGGCCGGTGATGTGGTGGCCCAGCGCAATCACACAGGCACCGGTGAGGGTGGCAACGTCAATCACCGCTTCAGGATCGAAGCGCTCAACGTAGGTCAGCACGTCACACAGTACCAGACGGCCTTCGGCGTCGGTGTTCAGTACTTCAACGGTCTGGCCGGACATGGTGGTCAGGACGTCACCCGGACGATAAGCGCGACCACCTGGCATGTTTTCGCAGCCCGCCAGAACGCCGATCACGTTGATGGGCAACTGAAGTTCCGCGACCATGCGCATCACGCCGTAAACCGCCGCCGCGCCGCACATGTCGTATTTCATCTCATCCATACCTTCAGCAGGCTTGATGGAGATACCGCCGGAATCGAAGGTCAGGCCTTTACCGACGAGCACGACAGGACGCGCGTCTTCAGACGGGTTGCCTTTGTACTCGATGACGGACATCAGGGATTCATTCTGCGAGCCGTTACCGACCGCAAGGTAAGAGTGCATCCCCAGCTCTTTCATCTGCTGTTCGCCGATGACGCGGGTAATGACGTTTTTGCTGTAGGCGTCGGCCAACTGACGCGCCTGAGAGGCCAGGTACGCCGCATTACAGATGTTAGGCGGCATGTTGCCGAGATCTTTGGCCGCTTTAATGCCGGCTGCGATCGCCAGACCGTGCTGGATCGCGCGTTCGCCGCTGGTCAGTTCGCGACGGGTTGGCACGTTAAAGACCATTTTACGCAGCGGACGACGCGGCTCGCTTTTATTGGTCTTCAGTTGATCGAAGCTGTACAGGCTCTCTTTTGCTGTTTCAACCGCCTGACGTACTTTCCAGTAGGTGTTACGCCCTTTGACGTGCAGCTCAGTCAGGAAGCAGACGGCTTCCATTGAGCCGGTATCATTCAGCGTATTGATTGTTTTCTGAATCACCTGCTTATACTGACGTTCATCCAGCTCGCGTTCTTTGCCGCAGCCAATCAGCAGAATACGCTCTGACAGTACGTTCGGAACATGGTGCAGTAACAGCGTCTGCCCAGGTTTGCCTTCCAGTTCGCCACGGCGCAGCAGGGCGCTAATATAGCCGTCACTGATTTTATCGAGTTGCTCGGCGATCGGGGAGAGTCGGCGTGGTTCAAAGACGCCCACAACGATGCAGGCACTCCGCTGTTTCTCCGGGCTACCGCTTTTTACACTGAACTCCATGCACTACGCTCCTGAATCTTAAAGACAACGGCGGCAGCTACGGATAGAATTGAAACCTTTCGTAACTCATGTCCGCTGTTGTGGTGACTTCGTGTTAATCTTACGTTACTACGGTTTCGACACGTCAGAAAAAGTCCTGAAGCGTGAATCCGCCGGATGTTTTAATCTTAGCGATGATTTCGACGACTCAAGAGAATAAATGACGTTTAAGCCATGAAACAAGCGAAATTCCTGCAAAGAGACGGGTTTTTACGGGCGTATTTAAAGTGATAATCATAAGATATCTGGTGCGGGAGACGCTCAAAAGCCAACTGGCGATCCTCTTCATCCTGCTGCTGATTTTTTTCTGTCAGAAGCTGGTTAAGATCCTCGGTGCGGCCGTTGACGGCGAAATTCCAACAAATCTGGTGCTTTCCCTGCTTGGTTTAGGGATCCCGGAAATGGCGCAGCTCATCCTGCCGCTAAGTCTTTTCCTTGGCCTGCTCATGACGCTTGGGAAACTCTACACCGAGAGTGAAATCACGGTGATGCACGCTTGCGGCCTGAGCAAAGCGGTACTGGTGAAAGCCGCCATGATACTGGCGCTGTTCACGGGTATTGTTGCTGCGGTGAATGTGATGTGGGCGGGCCCTATGTCTTCCCGTCATCAGGACGAAGTGCTGGCCGAAGCGAAAGCAAACCCCGGCATGGCGGCGTTAGCCCAGGGGCAGTTCCAGCAGGCGACCGACGGAAACTCCGTGCTGTTTATTGAGAGCGTTGACGGCAGTAAATTCAACGACGTATTCCTGGCGCAGCTGCGTCCCAAAGGTAATGCGCGTCCGTCAGTGGTGGTTGCAGACTCCGGTCAGCTTGCTCAGCGCAAAGATGGTTCTCAGATCGTGACGCTGAACAAAGGCACCCGTTTCGAAGGCACCGCAATGCTGCGCGACTTCCGTATTACGGATTTCCAGAACTATCAGGCCATTATCGGCCATCAGGCGGTGGCGCTCGATCCAACGGATACCGAGCAAATGGACATGCGTACCCTGTGGAATACCGATACCGACAGAGCGCGTGCTGAGTTCCACTGGCGTATTACGCTCGTCTTCACCGTGTTTATGATGGCGATGATTGTCGTTCCGCTGAGCGTGGTGAACCCGCGTCAGGGACGCGTACTCTCTATGCTGCCGGCGATGCTGCTTTACCTAATCTATTTCCTGCTGCAAACCTCGATTCGTTCTAACGGCGCGAAGGGTAAGCTGGACCCTATGGTCTGGACATGGTTCGTCAACAGCCTGTACATCTTACTGGCGCTGGGATTAAACCTGTGGGATACGGTGCCTGTGCGCCGCATACGTGCCCGATTCTCGCGTAAAGGAGCCATCTAATGCAGGCGTTTGGCGTTCTTGATCGCTATATCGGTAAAACCATTTTTACCACCATCATGATGACGTTGTTCATGCTGGTGTCGCTCTCCGGCATTATCAAATTTGTCGATCAGCTGAAAAAAGCCGGGCAGGGTAGCTATGACGCGCTGGGGGCGGGGATGTATACCCTGCTCAGCGTGCCGAAAGATGTGCAGATCTTCTTCCCGATGGCGGCCCTGCTGGGTGCGCTGCTGGGGCTGGGAATGCTGGCGCAGCGCAGTGAGCTGGTCGTTATGCAGGCCTCGGGTTTTACCCGCATGCAGGTTGCGCTGTCGGTAATGAAAACCGCGATCCCTCTGGTACTGTTGACCATGGCGATTGGCGAGTGGGTCGCGCCGCAGGGCGAACAGATGGCGCGTAACTACCGTGCTCAGGCAATGTACGGCGGCTCACTGCTTTCGACTCAACAAGGTTTATGGGCCAAAGATGGTAAAAACTTCGTCTACATCGAACGGGTAAAGGGGAATGATGAACTGGGTGGGGTGAGCATCTACGCTTTCGATGACCAGCGCCGCCTGGAGTCAGTCCGCCACGCCTCTTCGGCGAAATTTGACGCCGAACATAAACAGTGGCGTTTGTCCCAGGTAGATGAGTCTGACCTGACCGATCCGAAACAGATCGCCGGTTCTCAGACGGTAACCAGTACGTGGAAGACCAACCTGACGCCCGATAAGCTCGGAGTCGTGGCGCTGGATCCTGACGCGCTCTCCATCAGCGGTTTACACAACTATGTGAAATACCTGAAGTCTAGCGGGCAGGATGCAGGACGTTATCAGCTCAACATGTGGAGCAAAATCTTCCAGCCGATGTCCGTGGCGGTGATGATGCTGATGGCGCTGTCGTTTATCTTCGGCCCGTTGCGCAGCGTGCCGATGGGCATACGCGTCGTGACCGGTATCAGCTTCGGCTTTGTGTTCTACGTGCTCGACCAGATCTTCGGTCCGTTGACGCTGGTTTATGGCATTCCGCCGATAATTGGCGCGCTGCTGCCAAGCGCCAGTTTCCTCCTGATCAGCCTCTGGCTGTTGTTGAAACGCTCCTGAGTAACCTCTCCTCGCTTCCGGTTAACCGGGAGCGAGGCTAATCTCCTGTTTCACCCCGCACTTTTTCTCACAACCTTCAACGCCTCGCCCTGAATTTGAGTATTATTGAGCGATAAAGTCGTGAAGGGATCCTCTATGAAGCAAATTCGAATGCTTGCCCAGTATTACGTCGACCTGATGATGAAGCTTGGGCTGGTGCGTTTCTCCATGCTGCTTGCGCTGGCGCTGGTCGTTCTGGCCATTGTCGTGCAAATGGCCGTCACCATGGTTCTGCATGGTCAGGTCGAGAGTATCGACGTCATCCGCTCCATCTTCTTTGGCTTGCTCATTACTCCCTGGGCGGTCTACTTCCTTTCCGTCGTGGTTGAACAGCTGGAAGAGTCCCGTCAGCGTTTGTCAAAACTGGTCGATAAACTGGAAGAGATGCGCGAGCGCGACCTGAAGCTCAACGTCCAGCTCAAAGACAACATTGCGCAGCTGAATCAGGAGATTTCAGATCGTGAGAAGGCGGAAGCCGAGCGTCAGGCCACGCTGGAGCAGCTGAAAATCGAAATGAAAGAGCGCGAGGTCACGCAGATCCAGCTTGAGCAGCAATCCTCTTTCCTGCGGTCGTTCCTCGATGCTTCGCCGGATCTGGTGTTCTACCGTAATGAAGATAAAGAGTTTTCTGGCTGTAACCGGGCGATGGAGCTGCTCACCGGGAAAAGCGAGAAGCAGCTGATTCACCTGAAGCCGCAGGACGTTTACTCTGAAGAGGCGGCGGCCAAAGTCATGGAGACGGACGAAAAAGTATTCCGCCATAACGTCTCGCTGACCTATGAACAGTGGCTGGATTACCCGGACGGACGCAAAGCCTGCTTTGAGATCCGTAAGGTGCCCTACTATGACCGCGTGGGGAAACGCCACGGCCTGATGGGCTTTGGCCGCGATATCACCGAGCGTAAGCGCTACCAGGACGCCCTGGAGCGCGCCAGCCGCGACAAGACTACCTTTATCTCCACCATCAGCCACGAGCTGCGTACGCCGCTTAATGGCATTGTCGGGCTGAGCCGTATTCTGCTGGATACCGACCTGACCGCAGAGCAGGAAAAATACCTCAAGACTATCCATGTTTCAGCGGTCACGCTGGGTAATATCTTCAACGATATTATTGATATGGATAAGATGGAACGCCGTAAAGTTCAGCTTGATAACCAGCCTGTTGATTTCACCAGCTTCCTTGCCGATCTGGAAAACCTGTCCGGCTTACAGGCGCAGCAGAAGGGGCTGAGTTTTGTCATGCAGCCAACCCTGCCTCTGCCGCATAAAGTGGTGACTGACGGCACGCGCCTGCGCCAGATCCTGTGGAACCTTATCAGCAACGCGGTGAAATTTACCCAGAAGGGGCAGGTGGCGGTGCGCATCCGCTTTGACGAAGGCGATATGTTGCACTTCGAGGTGGAAGACTCCGGGATGGGTATTCCGCAGGAGGAGCAGGACAAAATTTTCGCGATGTACTACCAGGTGAAGGACAGCAACGGCGGGAAACCGGCTACCGGAACGGGCATTGGCCTGGCGGTCTCTAAACGGCTGGCGAAAAGTATGGGGGGCGATATCACCGTTGCCAGCCAGCCGGGTAAAGGGTCAACCTTCACGCTGACGGTCCATGCGCCGGCGGTGGCGGAGGAGGTTGAGGATACCTTTGAAAACGACGACATGCCGCTGCCTGCGCTGCACGTCCTGCTGGTGGAAGACATTGAGCTGAACGTGATAGTGGCGCGCTCTGTGCTGGAAAAACTGGGTAACAGCGTGGATGTCGCGATGACCGGTAAGGCCGCGCTGGAGATGTTTAAACCGGGCGAATACGATCTTGTCCTGCTGGATATCCAGTTACCGGATATGACCGGGCTGGATATCTCGCGTGAGCTGACGCGTAAGTACGCGGCCGACGAATTGCCGCCGCTGGTGGCGCTGACGGCGAACGTACTGAAAGATAAAAAAGAGTATCTCGATGCCGGTATGGACGATGTACTCAGCAAGCCGCTGGCGGTGCCTGCTCTGACCGCCATGATTAAGAAGTTCTGGGATACCCGTGATGAAGAGGAGAGCACCATGACGTCTGTTGATAGCGCAAAAGCCCAAACGATACTCGATACCGCGATGCTGGAGCAGTACATCGATCTGGTCGGCCCGAAACTGATTACCGATGGTCTGGCGGTGTTTGAAAAAATGATGCCGGGCTATCTGAGCGTGCTGGAATCAAACCTGACGGCACGTGACCAGAAGGGCATCGTGGAAGAAGGACATAAAATTAAAGGTGCGGCCGGCTCGGTTGGATTACGCCACCTGCAGCAACTGGGTCAACAGATTCAGTCGCCTGATTTACCGGCATGGGAAGATAACGTGGGCGATTGGGTTGAAGAGATGAAACAAGAGTGGCAAAACGATGTTGCGGTGCTGAAGGCCTGGGTCGATGCCAGAAAAAAATGACCCCGGTTAAACCGGGGTGCGCGAATACTGCGCCAACACCAGGGAAATCGTGGCTGCGCCTGTTTTTTTAAAGTTATTTTCGAAAGGGCGCCGCCTGAAAAATTTAGGCCGCACGCAGATAAGATAGCAAATCTTAAATGGTTTGTTACATGAATCAGTGAAATGTGTGAAGCATAGCGTTTTAATCAAAATTATTAATGTGCTTCAGCAAGTTGCAGAAAAGGATTGTCATGATGAAAAAGATTGGTGTCGTGCTGAGCGGATGCGGTGTTTACGATGGTTCTGAGATACATGAAGCCGTAATCACGCTGCTGGCCCTGGCTAGGCAGGGTGCAGAGGTTATTTGTTTTGCGCCAGACAAAAATCAGGCGGATGTGATTAATCATCTGACCGGTGAACCGATGGCGGAAACCCGTAATGTACTGATTGAAGCCGCGCGTATTGCGCGAGGTGATATCCATCCTCTTATTCAGGCAGACCCTACAGAGCTTGATGCGCTCATTGTGCCTGGTGGGTTTGGCGCGGCCAAAAATCTCAGTACCTTTGCTGTGCAGGGGGCGGAGTGTCAGATCGATCCTCATCTAAAAGCGCTGTCGCAGGCCATGCATGCGGCAGGAAAACCGCAGGGCTTTATCTGCATCGCGCCGGCAATGCTGCCCAGGATTTTTGATTTCCCGCTGCGCCTGACTATCGGGACGGATATTGATACCGCAGAGATCGTCGAGGAAATGGGGGGTGAACACGTTCCGTGCCCGGTTGATGACATTGTGGTTGATGAAGATAACAAAATTGTCACCACGCCAGCGTATATGCTGGCGAATAATATCGCTGAGGCTGCCTCAGGTATTGAAAAGCTGGTGGCCCGCGTGCTGGTGCTGACTGAATGAGCCGTAAATTTGCCGCAGGTGCAGGGGTAAAACGTATTCTCTTGCGTATCGTTCTTGTACTGGCGGTATTCTGGGGAGGCGGGCTGGCCGTATTCAGCATTTTGCCTGTACCGTTTTCAGCCGTTATGGTTGAGCGCCAACTTAGCGCATGGTTCTCCGGCGATTTCGGCTATGTCGCCCATTCTGACTGGGTGAGCATGGACGAGATCTCACCGTTCATGGGACTGGCGGTCATCGCGGCGGAGGACCAGAAATTCCCGGAGCACTGGGGGTTTGACGTTGCGGCCATTGAGAAGGCGCTAGCCCATAACGAACGCCATGAAAACCGCGTGCGCGGTGCATCAACCTTGTCGCAGCAGACGGCCAAAAATCTGTTCCTGTGGGATGGTCGAAGCTGGGTACGAAAAGGGCTGGAAGCGGGGTTGACCCTGGGGATGGAAACGGTCTGGAGCAAAAAACGCATTCTGACCGTCTATCTCAACGTCGCTGAGTTTGGCGACGGCATATTCGGTGTGGAAGCTGCCGCACAGCGTTATTTCAATAAGCCAGCTAGCCGTCTGAGTATGTCAGAAGCAGCGCTATTGGCCGCTGTTTTACCGAATCCCATCCGCTTTAAAGCCAGTGCCCCATCAGGATACGTGCGAAGCCGTCAGGCGTGGATTATGCGCCAGATGAATCAGTTGGGAGGGGAAGGGTTTATGGAGAGCAATAAATTAATGTAGGGCGGGTAAGCGCAGCGCCACCCGCCTGAATAGCAGACCTTAATCTTCATCAAACCCTGCATTAAACAGCGCAATCACCGCCGCCAGCGCTTCCTCTTCCTGAGGGCCGGTGGCTTCTACTTCAATCTGGCGCCCTTTGGCGGAATCCAGCATCAGCAGCGCGATCACGCTGTTCGCTTCCGCTTCGGTACCTTCGTCATTTCGCAGCAGAACCTCTGCATCGAAACCCTGCATCAGCTCAAACAGTTTCATCGCCGGGCGTGCATGCATACCCAGCTTATTGGTGATCTCAACGGTTTGTTTTACGGTCATGTTTTACGTTTTTCCAGCGTGCGATGACGGGACTGAACGTTCTTTCCGCGCGAGCGGAAATAGTCGGCCAGCTGTTCGGCGATGTAAACCGAACGATGTTTACCGCCGGTACAGCCAATCGCCACCGTCAGGTAGCTACGATTGTTTGTCTCCAGCATAGGTAACCATAGCTCAAGGTAGCTTCGCGTCTGGTAGATAAAATTGTGAACTTCTGTGTGCCGGTCGAGGAAGGCCGCTACGGGTTTATCCAGACCGGTCATTGGACGCAGCTTCGGATCCCAGTGCGGGTTCGGCAGGAAGCGCACGTCGAAAACGTAATCCGCATCAATCGGAATACCGTGCTTAAAGCCGAAGGATTCGAACACCATCGTCAGTTCACGCTCGCGTTTACCCAACAACCGGGTACGCAGCATTTCCGCCAGCTCGTGAACGGACATCTCGGATGTGTCGACAATCAGGTCGGCACGAGAACGCAGCGGCTCCAGCAGGTCACTTTCTTCATCAATAGCACTTTCCAGAGAGAGGTTCTTACTGGATAACGGGTGCAAACGACGGGTATCGCTGTAGCGGCGGATCAGCGTATTGCGGTCTGCATCAAGGAACAGCAGCTGAGGTGAGAACGCATCAGGCAGGTTGCTCATGGCCTGTTCGAAGATCTCTGGCGATTCAGGCATGTTACGGACGTCGATACTGACGGCGGCAGAGGTTTGTCTCTCCGCAAGCGTGCGGGCCAGGTCGGGCAATAACACGACCGGCAGGTTATCGACGCAGTAAAAACCCATGTCTTCCAGCGCGCGCAGAGCAACGGATTTCCCCGACCCTGAACGGCCACTGACAATCATCAGCACCATGTTCCGTTTCTCCTCAGGACAACAGATGTGAAGGCCATCTCCTGGTTATGCATCATCCTGATTGCCTTCTGCTTCAGTGATAATCTGATAGAGCTCTTCATCACTTTGGGCCGAGCGCAGTCGACGGCAAATGGTTTTATCGGCCAGACGTTTTGCGACCAGCGACAGCGTATGCAGATGGGTTTTCGTCTGATCGGCAGGCACCAGCAGCGCGAAGAGGAGATCGACGGGCTGGTTATCAATGGCATCGAAGGCGATAGGTGTTTCAAGCTGCACAAACACACCAACGGCACGCAGGGTATCCTCTTCCAGTTTGCCGTGCGGGATCGCGATGCCGTTGCCGATACCGGTACTGCCCATTTTTTCACGGGTCAGAATCGCTTCGAACACCACCTGCGGCGGCAGGCCCAGCTGTTTTGCGGCCAGTTCACTGATGATCTCCAGCGCACGTTTTTTGCTCTGGCAGTGAACCGCACTGCGGGTACATTCCTGGTTAAGGACATTGCTCAGTTGAAGAGTGGAATCGTTGTTCATCATAATTTCACCTAAGCGCTAACTGTACAAATGGCCTGTTGTGTTTCACAACAGGCCGTCCTGCACCCGTTAACTGCCCGGACAATTAGTGTTGTTTCAGTTTATCTTTATGTTTATTGAGCTGTCGCGCAAGCTTATCAATCAAGCCGTCGATAGCAGCGTACATGTCTTGCCCTTCCGCACTGGCATGCAGTTCACCCCCATTAACATGCAGGGTGGCATCCGAGATATGAGTCACTTTCTCCACTTTCAACACAATATAGACCTGATTGATCCTTTCGAAATACTGCTCGAGTTTTGCAAACTTCGCGTTCACGAAGTCGCGTAAAGCCTCAGTAATTTCGACGTTTTGTCCAGTGATGTTGAGCTGCATAGTGTCTTCCTTATCGGTTGTGTCAGACCAGCTGTTTACGCTGGTTGGACGGCGGAATGGATAAAGACTCTCGATACTTCGCAACAGTACGACGTGCCACCATAATACCCTGATCGGACAGTATGGTGGTTAACTTACTGTCGCTTAGTGGCTTCGCGGGGTTCTCCGCGGCGATCAACTTCTTCACCAGGGCACGAATGGCCGTTGACGACGCTTCGCCGCCGCCCTCGGTATTCACATGGCTGGAGAAGAAATACTTAAGCTCAAAAATACCGCGCGGACTGTGCAGATACTTCTGCGTGGTGACACGGGAAATGGTTGATTCATGCATTTCGACAGCCTGGGCGATATCCGCCAGTACCATCGGTTTCATATACTCTTCGCCCTGCTCAAAGAAAGCCTGCTGCTGTTCGACAATACAGCGACTAACGCGTAGCAGCGTATCATTTCGGCTCTCCAGACTTTTGATCAACCATCGCGCTTCCTGAAGATTGCTACGAATATATTGATTATCGGAGTCGTTACGCACGCTGGTGCACATGGAGGCATACTGCTGGTTGATTTGCAGGCGAGGAATGCTGTCTGAGTTCAGTTCAACGACCCAGCGGTCATTGTGTTTTCTGACCAGCACGTCCGGGATCACGTACTCGGGCTCGCTGGTCTGGATCGACTGTCCTGGGCGCGGATCGAGCGACTGGATCAGATTCACCGCTTCTTTCAGCACCTCTTCCTTCAGGCGCGTGACGCGCATCAGGGAGCGGAAGTCATGGTTAGCCAACAGATCCAGATGATCGCTGATGATTAAGCGCGCCTCGTCGAGCCATGGCGTCTCTTTGCTGAACTGAGAAAGCTGGATCAGCAGGCAGTCGCGCAGATCTTTTGCGGCCACGCCTACCGGATCGAAACGCTGGATGCGCTTCAGTACGGCTTCGATCTCCTCAAGTTCAATCTCTTCGTCGCCCATGCTTTCCAGGATATCGTCCAGCGTGACGGTTAAATAGCCGGTGTCGTCAACGGCATCGACAATTGAGGTGGCAATCGCGCGGTCGGTATCGGAGAAGGGGGTGAGTTCCACCTGCCACATCAGGTAATCCTGCAGCGACTGGGTGGTTTCTCCCTGATAGACCGGTAGCTCATCATCCTGGTAGTCTGCACGCGTACCGGAAGGGGTTCCGGCGGTGTAGATTTCATCCCAGCTGGCATCCAGCGGTAGCTCGTCGGGCATCTCTTTTTGTTCGAGTGCGTCCGCAGTGTCGAGCGCTTCTGTATCCTGCGATTGCTGGGTATCTACCTCGCCATGAAGATCGGTTTGTTCCAGCAGGGGGTTGCTGTCCAGCGCCTGCTGGAGCTCCTGCTGAAGTTCTAACGTGGACAGTTGCAACAGGCGAATTGCCTGCTGTAGCTGCGGCGTCATCGCCAGTTGTTGGCTGAGCCTTAATTGCAAACCTTGCTTCATGTTCAGAGCATTTTTCTCCGGTTCGGCGTTACGTTACCCCTACCCTATCAGAGTCTGAAGTCTTCCCCAAGATAGACGCGCTTAACATGATCGTCTTCGAGGATCTGTTGCGGCGTACCGTGGGCGATCAGATTGCCCTGGCTCACAATATACGCGCGTTCACACACGGCCAGCGTTTCACGGACGTTGTGGTCGGTGATCAGTACGCCAAGCCCGCTGTCACGCAGGTGTTCAATGATACGTTTAATGTCGATAACCGAGATCGGGTCAACGCCCGCAAACGGTTCATCCAGAAGGATAAATTTCGGGTTTGCGGCCAGCGCACGCGCAATCTCAACACGACGGCGTTCACCCCCGGAGAGTGCCTGACCGAGGCTGTCACGCAGATGCTCAATGTGGAACTCTTCCATCAGCTCGTTAGCACGGTCCTGACGCTGTTCGCTGGTCAGGTCGTTACGAATTTGCAGGACCGCCATCAGGTTATCGTAAACGCTAAGACGACGGAAAATAGAGGCTTCCTGCGGCAGGTAGCCGATCCCGCGACGCGCGCGCGCGTGCAGCGGCAGAAGACTGATGTCTTCATCGTCAATGACAATGTTGCCGGCATCGCGCGGCACAATGCCGACGACCATGTAGAAAGTGGTGGTTTTACCCGCACCGTTAGGGCCAAGCAGCCCTACAATTTCGCCGGAGTTGACGGTCAGACTGACATCTTCTACGACACGGCGGCCCTTATAAGCCTTTGCGAGATTTTTTGCAGTTAATGTTGCCATAACGAATTAGTTACTCTTCTTCTGTGCCGGGGCCTGGCCTTTGCCTTTGTCCTGCAGCTGTGACGGAACCAGTACGGTAGTGACGCGTTTGCCTTTCTCGCTGGAGGCCTGCATTTTCTGCTCTTTCACCAGATAGGTGATCTGGTCGCCGGTAATATTGCTGTCCAGCTGTTCCAGATACGCTTTTCCGGTCAGGATGACCAGGTCCTTCGCCAGCTCATAGTGCATATGCGTGGCGTGGCCTTTCACCGGCTTGCCGTTGTCCTGCATCTGGTAGAAGGTTGCCGGGTTGCCGTAACCATCAATGATCTCTTTGCCCTGCTCGCCACCCGGACGGGTAACGACCACTTTGTCGGCGTTAATTTTGATGGTGCCCTGAGTCATGACAACGTTACCCGTGAAGGTGACGACGTTACCCTGCATATCGAGAGACTGGGTATCGGACTCGATATGGATCGGTTGGTCGGTATCGCCCGTTACAGCAAGCGCGGGGAGACTGGTCGCCAGCATCGCGCTGGCGATAATTACTTTAAGGCTGAGTTTGTTTGTTTTGAATTTCATAGGAGGTTCTAACCTTTTCAATCAGCTCGGCGTTTTTGCTGCGTAAGTTCCCGCGCATTCTCAAACCGCTGGAATTAAATGTTGTGCCATACAGTGTGACCAGATCCTGCGAGGTCACGTCCTGGGTTACCAGGTTAATCTGGGCATTATCCGTCGTAATTTTTCGCAATTGCGAGTCAGCGGTCAGGGCGTTGACTTCAACATGTCCATACAGATAAAGCATACGGTCATTTGTCAGTTTTGCCCGGTCTGACTTAATTGACCACGTCGGCACTTTGTCCTTATCAAATGTGGTCATGACAGGCTGGGTAAACCACGAAACACCGTCATCTGAAAAATATTCAACATGCTGGGCAATCAGGCGATAGTTCAGCGCGCCTTCCGGGCTGTAGACCACGGTGTCGCTGTGATCGCTTTCATAGGTTGGATCGTTATTGTTGACCACTTGCGTTTGCGTATCGTCGCGATCGGCAAGGTTCACGCCAATCAATACCAGGGCGACAAGCGAAAGCAAAATGATAATCCAACGTCTGGTTTTACTCATATCGATTGCCCTTTGGCCTCATCAAGCTTGCCCTGCGCCAGCAAAAGCAGATCGCAGACTTCACGTACGGCGCCACGGCCCCCGTTAATATGGGTAACGTAGTCAGCGCGCGGGATCAGCAGCGGATGCGCATCGGCAACGGCGATGCTCAGCCCGACTTCAGCCATCACGGGCCAGTCAATCAGATCGTCCCCGACGTAGGCCACGTTTTCCGGTGCGATAGCCAGTTTGCCCAGTAAATCATTAAACGCCGCCATCTTATCGGATTGACCCTGATACAGATGGGTAATTCCTAAGGTTTCACAGCGGTCTTCTACCAGTTTAGCCTTTCGCCCGGTGATGATAGCCACCTCAATACCCGAGGTGAGCGCACAGCGGATACCGTAGCCGTCGCGAACGTTAAACGCTTTCAGCTCTTCACCATTATTGCCCATGTAAATCAGGCCATCGGAGAGTACCCCATCCACATCCAGGATGAGCAGACGAATGTTTTCCGCCTTTGCCATCATCTGGGTACTCACCGGACCATAACAGGTTGCAAGGGATGCACCCGCATTACTCATTGTCTTATCCTTCATTACACTACGCCTGCGCGCAGCAGATCATGCATATGTATCACACCCAGCAACTGGTCGCCATCGGCAACCATAACGGAGGTGATATGGCGGGACTGCATCAGGTTCAGCACATCCACTGCCAGCGTACCCGGACGCACGCGGATACCGCCCGGCGTCATCACATCGGCAATGCCGAGCGTGCGGACATCTACACCCATGTCGAACACGCGACGCAGGTCGCCATCGGTGAAGATCCCCTGAATTTTCATCAGATCGTCGCACACGACCGTCATACCCAGATTCTTGCGGGTGATTTCCAGCAGCGCATCACGCAGGGAGGCTTCTTTACTGACGTGAGGAATCTCATCCCCGGTGTGCATAATATCGTTTACCCGAAGCAGCAGCTTGCGCCCCAGCGCGCCGCCAGGGTGGGAAAGCGCGAAATCTTCCGGCGTAAAACCACGGGCTTCGAGCAGCGCGACGGCAAGCGCATCACCCATGACCAGCGCGGCGGTGGTACTGGACGTCGGCGCCAGGCCGAGCGGACAGGCCTCCTTGGGAACTTTCACGCACAGGTGAATATCGGCCGCCCGCGCCATGCTACTTTCCGGACGGCTGGTTATGCAAATAAGCGGCACCTGCAGTCGCTTCAGTACCGGGATCAGCGCCAGAATTTCATTGGACTCACCGGAGTTGGACAGCGCGATGACGATATCCTGCGGCGTGACCATACCCAGGTCGCCATGCGCGGCTTCCCCCGGGTGTACAAAGAAGGAAGAGGTTCCGGTGCTGGCAAACGTTGCCGCCATTTTGCGTCCAATGTGGCCGGACTTACCCATCCCCATCACCACGACTTTGCCGGCACAGTAGAACATCTTCTCACATGCCAGACTAAAATCCTGATTAATGTACTGATCTAACTGCGCCAGACCTTCACGTTCAATCTCCAGAACGTCTTTGCCTGCTTTCTGAAAGTCAAAACCCGGCTGCAATTCTATTTGCGACATAATGCGTTTCCGTTTACCCAGAGAGAAGAGGCGAGAGCCAGTACAGCATCGCCATCCATACGATAAATCCACCCGTCAGCAGCGCGCCTGCGCCTTTGCCGATCTGTCGTTGCCGCCGCCAGCAGAGCAGGGCAAATATCACGCTGACCAATAACATCACGCCGTAGTCGCGTGAGAACGCCAGGGGATTAAAGGGCCCTGGCGTAATCAGGGCCGGCAGACCCATCACAATGGCGATATTAAAAATGTTAGAACCGATGATATTACCAATGGCAATGTCATCCTCACCTTTACGTGCCCCCGCAATGGCCGTGGCCAGCTCGGGCAGGCTGGTACCGATGGCAATCACCGTCAGACCAATAGTCAGTTCACTGATGGCGAAATAGTTCGCCAGCACCGTCGCGTTATCCACGACCATGCGCGTTGCCATCGGCATGATGATTAGCGCAACGCCAAGCCAGAGCAGGGCAACAGGCAGCGTGCCTTCTCGCGGAAGTTCAGCGACCTGTTCACGCGTGAGGCTATCCTGGCCCTGCTTCTCAGCCAGACGGGCGATTTTAACACTATACAGCAGCCAAATGACGGCCAGCGCCAACAAGAAAATGCCGTCGCTGTAGCTCAGTACACCATCGTAAAATACGCAGCCTGCCAGCAGGCTTACGATTAACATTAGCGGCAATTCACGGCGCAGAACATCAGAATGCACGCGAAATGGATGGAGCAGGGCGGCCAGTCCTAAAATCAAGAGTATATTGACGATGTTAGAGCCAATCGCGGTGCCTACTGCCAGGTCTAACTGACCATGCAGCGATGCCGAGACAGAGACGATGATTTCAGGAAGTGACGTTCCAACACTGACAACGGTCATCCCGATGACGACAGGCGGTACGCCCGTCAGGCGACACAGGATAGATGCAGCAAACACTAAACGGTCAGCACTGTAGACTACCAAGAGTAAACCAATTATTAACAGTGCTGTTGCTAAAAGCATCAAAAGTCCTTTCTTCAGGTATACTCGTCGGTCCATCGCGCGGGAATGGCTGGACTGCATACAGTCTGAGGCGTAACGAATTCCTAATTTTGACTTTATGCGCCGGAAAAGTAAAACAAATGCCAGCTTTCGCTAACCTCAACGGCTATTATTCTGTAAAAATGCGGAGTTGAGGGCTGATTCAGGCGGCATGCCTTAACGTGAGCAGGGTAATAAAGGAACCATAAATGAGCCAAACGATGGCGAATTTAGTCGATGTTCGCGGTGTGAGTTTTTCTCGCGCCAACAGATTGATATTTGATGATATTTCGTTGACCGTACCGCGTGGCAAGATCACTGCCATTATGGGGCCGTCCGGGATCGGTAAAACGACCCTGCTGCGCCTTATTGGTGGGCAGATCCCACCGGATAGCGGTGAAATCCTCTTTGATGGCGAAAACATCCCGGAGATGTCACGCTCGCGTCTGTATACTGTCCGCAAACGCATGAGCATGCTTTTTCAGTCGGGTGCCTTGTTCACCGACATGAATGTCTTTGATAACGTGGCTTATCCGCTGCGCGAGCATACCAGCCTGCCGCCTGAACTGCTGAAAAGCACGGTGATGATGAAGCTTGAAGCCGTTGGCTTGCGGGGCGCCGCGAAACTGATGCCTTCGGAGCTGTCCGGCGGAATGGCGCGCCGCGCCGCGCTGGCGCGAGCCATTGCATTAGAACCTGATTTAATCATGTTCGACGAACCGTTTGTTGGACAGGATCCCATTACGATGGGCGTGCTGGTGAAGCTCATCTCTGAACTGAACAGCGCGCTTGGCGTCACCTGCATTGTGGTGTCTCACGATGTACCGGAAGTATTGAGCATTGCCGATTACGCCTATATCGTGGCGGACAAAAAGATCGTCGCACACGGTAGCGCCCAGGCGCTGCAGGAAAATTGCGATCCGCGCGTGCGACAGTTCCTCGACGGTATTGCCGATGGCCCTGTGCCGTTCCGCTACCCGGCGGGCGACTATCGTGACGATTTACTGGGAATAGGGAGTTAAGCCACTCATGCTGTTAAATGCGTTGGCCGCTCTCGGACACCGTGGCATAAAAACCATCAGGACGTTCGGGCGTGCCGGATTGATGTTATTCAACGCGCTGGTCGGCAAGCCGGAATTCCGTAAGCACGCACCGCTGCTGGTGCGGCAGCTTTATAATGTCGCCGTGCTGTCGATGCTCATCATCATTGTTTCCGGTCTGTTTATCGGTATGGTGCTTGGGCTACAGGGCTATCTTGTTCTGACAACCTACAGCGCGGAAACCAGCCTCGGGATGCTGGTGGCGCTCTCGCTGCTGCGTGAACTGGGGCCGGTTGTGGCGGCGCTGTTGTTCGCCGGGCGTGCGGGGTCGGCATTAACGGCTGAAATTGGCCTGATGCGTGCGACCGAGCAGCTCTCCAGCATGGAGATGATGGCGGTCGATCCATTGCGTCGCGTCATTTCGCCGCGCTTCTGGGCTGGGGTGATCTCTTTACCGTTACTGACTATTCTGTTTGTCGCCGTGGGTATCTGGGGCGGTTCGCTGGTTGGCGTGCACTGGAAAGGCATTGATGCCGGTTTCTTCTGGTCCGCGATGCAGGACGCCATTGACCTGCGAATGGATCTGGTTAACTGCCTGATTAAAAGCGTGGTATTTGCCATTACGGTCACCTGGATTGCATTGTTCAATGGTTACGATGCCATCCCGACGTCGGCGGGCATTAGCCGTGCAACTACACGTACAGTCGTACATTCGTCGCTGGCCGTACTGGGTCTGGATTTTGTGCTCACCGCACTGATGTTTGGGAATTGAGTTCATGCAAACGAGAAAAAATGAAATTTGGGTCGGTGTATTCCTGCTTCTGGCGCTGCTGGCCGCGCTGTTTATCTGCCTGAGAGCGGCGGATATCACGTCTGTGCGCACCGAGCCGACGTATCGCATCTATGCCACCTTCGATAATATCGGCGGGCTGAAGGCGCGTTCACCGGTCCGTATCGGCGGCGTGGTGATCGGTCGCGTATCTGACATTACGCTTGATGAGAAAACCTATCTGCCACGCGTCGCGATGGATATCGAAGAGCGTTATAACCATATTCCGGACACCAGTTCCCTTTCTATCCGTACTTCCGGCCTGCTGGGCGAACAATATCTGGCGCTTAACGTCGGCTTTGAAGACCCCGAGCTGGGAACGACTATCCTTAAAGACGGTAGCGTCATTCAGGATACGAAATCCGCGATGGTTCTGGAGGATATGATTGGTCAGTTCCTTTACAGCAGTAAAGGGGATGAGAAAAAATCCGACGCTGCCCCTGCGCAGAGCGAAGGTCATACCGACGTCGCACCGACACCTGGTGCTGCGAATTAATTTCAGGAGAAGTCATTCATGTTTAAACGACTGTTAATGGTTGCCATGCTGGTCATCGCCCCTCTTACCGCCGCCCACGCTGCGGATCAGAGTAACCCGTACAAACTGATGGACGAAGCGGCGAAGAAGACCTTCGACCGTCTTACAAACGAACAGCCTAAAATTCGTGCTAATCCTGATTATCTGCGTGATGTCGTTGACCAGGAGCTGCTGCCGTACGTGCAGATTAAATATGCGGGTGCGCTGGTGCTGGGACGTTATTACAAAGACGCGACCCCTGCGCAGCGAGATGCCTACTTTGCCGCGTTCCGTGAATACCTGAAACAGGCTTATGGCCAGGCGCTGGCGATGTACCATGGCCAGACCTATCAGATTGCACCTGAGCAGCCGCTGGGCGATGCGACCATCGTGCCTATCCGTGTGACGATCAACGATCCTAACGGTCGTCCGCCGGTTCGTCTGGATTTCCAGTGGCGTAAAAACAGCCAGACCGGTCACTGGCAGGCGTATGACATGATTGCCGAAGGGGTAAGCATGATCACCACCAAACAGAACGAATGGAGCGACCTGCTGCGCACCAAAGGCATTGATGGCCTGACCGCACAGCTGCAGTCTATCTCTCGTCAGAAAATTAGCCTGGATGAGAAGAAGTAATGTCGCAGCAACTCAGCTGGTCGCGTGAAGGTGAGACATTAAAGCTGTCCGGTGAACTGGATCAGGATCTGCTGAATCCACTGTGGGACAAACGCCATGAAGCGATGCAGGGCGTGACGCTTATCGACTTAACCGACGTCACGCGGGTGGATACGGCGGGTGTTGCGCTGCTTGCCCATCTGGTTGCTGTAGGGAAAAAGCAGGGGGCTAGCGTCACGCTTCACGGCGCGAGCGATAATGTCGTTACTCTCGCGCAGCTCTACAATCTCCCTCAGGACGTACTGCCTCGTTAATATTTTCAGTGCGTTACTTCCGAAAGCCCTGACAGTTTCATCGTCGGGGCTTTTTGCTTGTTTAAGACAACGCCACTTTGCTCTAAGATGTTGGGCTTGTTTTCACTATCAGATGATTAAGAGCCCATGGAAAATCATGAAATCCAGACAGTGCTGATGAATGCACTCTCCCTTCAGGAAGCCCACGTCACTGGCGATGGTAGTCACTTCCAGGTTATTGCTGTGGGTGAGATGTTCGACGGTATGAGCCGTGTGAAGAAACAGCAGGCTGTGTACGCGCCGCTGATGGAATATATTGCGGATAACCGCATCCACGCCCTGTCGATTAAAGCGTTCACCCCGCAAGAGTGGGCACGCGATCGCAAACTAAACGGTTTTTGAGCTGAGGGCGACAGGCCCGCAGCACGGTTGAATTTATAAGAGAGCACACAATGGATAAATTTCGTGTACAGGGGCCAACGCGTCTCCAGGGCGAAGTCACAATTTCTGGCGCGAAAAACGCCGCGCTGCCAATCCTCTTTGCTGCGCTGCTCGCGGAAGAGCCGGTAGAAATTCAGAACGTACCGAAGCTGAAAGATATCGACACCACCATGAAGTTGCTCACCCAGTTGGGCACGAAAGTCGAGCGTAACGGTTCCGTCTGGATCGACGCCAGCAAGGTGAACAACTTCTCAGCCCCTTACGATCTGGTGAAAACCATGCGTGCATCCATCTGGGCGCTTGGCCCGCTGGTGGCGCGTTTTGGTCAGGGTCAGGTCTCTCTGCCGGGCGGCTGCGCCATTGGTGCGCGTCCGGTTGACCTGCACATCTTTGGACTGGAGAAACTGGGCGCAGAGATCAAGCTGGAAGAAGGTTACGTCAAAGCGTCCGTCAATGGTCGTCTGAAAGGTGCGCACATTGTCATGGACAAAGTGAGCGTGGGCGCAACGGTCACCATTATGTCTGCGGCGACGCTGGCAGAAGGTACCACTATCATCGAAAACGCCGCGCGCGAACCGGAAATTGTGGATACCGCCAACTTCCTGGTGGCGCTGGGTGCGAAGATCTCCGGTCAGGGTACCGACCGTATCACCATCGAAGGCGTTGAGCGTCTGGGCGGTGGTGTCTATCGCGTACTGCCGGACCGTATCGAAACCGGCACCTTCCTGGTCGCTGCGGCGATCTCTGGCGGTAAGATTGTTTGTCGCAATGCACAGCCTGATACTCTGGATGCGGTGCTGGCGAAACTGCGCGATGCGGGTGCGGATATCGAAATCGGTGAAGACTGGATCAGCCTTGATATGCACGGCCAGCGTCCAAAAGCGGTCAATGTACGTACGGCGCCTCATCCGGCGTTCCCAACGGACATGCAGGCGCAGTTCACCCTGTTGAACCTGGTCGCAGAAGGGACTGGCTTCATCACTGAAACTATTTTCGAGAACCGCTTTATGCACGTACCGGAGCTGATTCGTATGGGCGCGCATGCTGAGATCGAAAGTAATACCGTGATCTGCCATGGCGTTGAGAAACTGTCAGGTGCTCAGGTGATGGCAACCGATCTGCGTGCGTCTGCAAGCCTGGTGCTGGCAGGTTGTATCGCGGAAGGCACAACGATCGTGGACCGTATTTATCATATCGATCGTGGTTATGAGCGTATCGAAGATAAGCTGCGCGCGCTGGGTGCCAATATCGAGCGTGTGAAGGGCGAGTAATCGTTCCGGCAGCCCCCTGCCAGCAATGACCGGGGGGTTGCTGTTCCTGTCAAAAAAAAGCGTTATTCCTTCGGTTCTTTCTTTGCCTTTCTCTGGCGAATCATGCGCGTTCTGTCGATAAACTCATGGGTAATGGGATCGTGGTAGCGTGAAGGCCAAATTACCCACGGATGCGTATCCAGCGCCATCGCGATAATTAATTCTCCCTTGGGCCAGGGGCGGGTGAGGGCATTTGCCAGGGTTGAAGAGCTCAGTCCATGGCGGCGGGACTCTGCTGCCAGTGAAGTGCCTCTTTTGCGCAGTGCGGCAATAATATCAGCCGTGTGCCAGTCGATAAATTTCGTATCCATAACGCTGTCCTTAAGTTCGGATTCACCTACGCCGTTTCTTCTGAAACGACGAGGTTACTATACCCATTTCAAACTCTTGTTCTAAAAAGTTCGCGTTACTTGAAGGGATATTCAGAATAAGACACGCCTTTATTCATGCGGTCTCTAAGCCGATGAATTTACATGAACGCGTAGTTTAAAGGAGTGTACTGGAATCTCCCCGCCATGGTCGCGGGGAGAAACAAGGGGGATTTAACGGTCGCGCTGAACGGCGATGTGGGCAAGACCAATCAGTGCCTCGCGCCACGGGCTGTCGGGAATAACCTGGAGAGCTTCGATGGCTTTGTCGGCTTCTTCTTCCGCACGCTGACGCGTCCATTCCAGCGATCCGCAGATAGCCATGGTTTCCAGCACAGGTTCCAGAAGATGGCGGCCATTTCCCTGCTCGATCGCTTCGCGGATCATTTTCGCCTGGTCGGCCGTTCCGTTGCGCATAGCATGGAGCAGCGGCAGGGTCGGTTTGCCTTCGTTCAGGTCATCGCCCACGTTTTTGCCGAGCGTCTCCCCGTCCGCACTGTAGTCCAGTAAATCATCAATCAGCTGGAATGCCGTGCCCAGATAGCGGCCATAGTCCTGCAGGCCTTTTTCTTGTGCTTCGGTACAGTCAGCCAGAATGCCGGAACACTGGGCAGCCGCTTCAAACAGGCGTGCGGTTTTGCTGTAGATCACGCGCATGTAGTTTTCTTCGGTGATGTCAGGGTCGTTGACGTTCATCAACTGCAGCACTTCACCTTCAGCAATAACGTTTACGGCTTCGGACATCACTTCCAGCACTTTCAGAGAGCCCAGACTGGTCATCATCTGGAAGGCGCGGGTATAGATAAAATCCCCCACCAGTACGCTGGCTGCGTTCCCGAAAGCGGCGTTTGCCGTGGCTTTGCCACGACGCATATCCGATTCATCCACCACATCGTCGTGCAGAAGCGTCGCCGTGTGAATAAATTCGATGAGCGCTGCGATAGTGATGTGAGCATTTCCCTGATAGCCAACGGCTCTGGCAGCCAGAATGGCGATCATCGGACGAATGCGTTTACCGCCGCCGCTGACGATGTAATAGCCCAACTGATTGATCAGCTGAACGTCAGAGTTGAGTTGCTCCAGGATTGCTGCATTCACACCCGCCATATCTTGCGCGGTTAACTCGTTGATTTTTTCTAAATTCATCGCAAAAGCCGGGCTTTTTATCCTGTTGATCCCATTTTAAATGGGGTAACGAAGGGTTTCGGTTTATCAATAGTAGTGCTGATTGTACTGAAAAAACGGCACAGATAAACGTTACCGTACGTGTTGTGTTTTTTTTCTTCATGTATTGACGGTAGCACTTGTCAAAGGCTCGCGTTTTGCGTAATATTCGCGCCCTATTGTGAATATTTATAGCGCACTCTGATTCATACGAGGACGTGCGCGGAAGCGGAGTTTATATGTACGCGGTTTTCCAAAGTGGTGGTAAACAACACCGAGTAAGCGAAGGTCAGACCGTTCGCCTGGAAAAGCTGGACATCGCAACTGGCGAATCTGTTGAGTTCGCAGAAGTTCTGATGATCGCAAACGGTGAAG
This sequence comes from Enterobacter asburiae, assembly GCF_008080435.1. Classification (GTDB taxonomy): domain Bacteria; phylum Pseudomonadota; class Gammaproteobacteria; order Enterobacterales; family Enterobacteriaceae; genus Enterobacter; species Enterobacter asburiae_C. The sequence goes on from NZ_VRKN01000005.1 coordinate 93,610, forward strand.
AAGTCAAAATCGGCGTTCCTTTCGTTGATGGCGGCGTTATCAAAGCTGAAGTTGTTGCACACGGTCGTGGCGAGAAAGTTAAAATCGTTAAGTTTCGTCGTCGTAAACACTACCGTAAGCAGCAGGGCCACCGTCAGTGGTTCACTGATGTGAAAATTACTGGCATCAGCGCCTAAGACCTGAGGAGAGATTTAAATGGCACATAAAAAGGCTGGCGGCTCCACACGTAACGGTCGCGATTCAGAAGCTAAACGCCTGGGCGTTAAGCGTTTCGGTGGCGAATCCGTTCTGGCGGGTAGCATCATCGTTCGTCAACGTGGTACCAAATTCCACGCTGGCAACAACGTAGGTTGCGGTCGTGACCACACTCTGTTTGCTAAAGCAGACGGTAAAGTGAAATTTGAAGTTAAAGGCCCGAACAACCGTAAATACATCAGCATTGTTGCTGAGTAAGGTTTTCTCGGTCCGGTAACGGATTAAAGCCCCGCAACCTGTTGCGGGGCTTTTTACATTGGAAACCCGGTAATTTTTTCTGTAGGGAAAACGGGCATGAAGCAGCAGGCCGGCATGGGTATTCTTTTGGCGCTCACCACCGCAATGTGCTGGGGTGCGTTGCCAATTGCAATGAAGCAGGTACTGGAAGTGATGGAGCCACCTACGGTGGTCTTTTATCGCTTTCTGATGGCAAGCATCGGCCTCGGGGCCATTCTGGCTATCAAAGGTAAGCTTCCACCCTTGCGGCTCTTCCGTAAACCGCGCTGGCTGGTATTGCTGGCTATCGCGACGGGCGGTCTGTTCGGTAACTTCATCCTGTTCAGCTCTTCCCTGCAATATCTCAGCCCCACGGCGTCGCAGGTGATAGGTCAGCTTTCACCGGTGGGCATGATGGTCGCCAGCGTCTTTATCCTCAAGGAGAAGATGCGCGGTACGCAGATTATCGGGGCGAGCATGCTGTTGTGCGGTCTGGTGATGTTTTTCAACACCAGTCTGATAGAGATTTTTACCCGCCTGACGGATTACACATGGGGTGTAATTTTTGGTGTGGGAGCAGCAACGGTCTGGGTGAGCTATGGCGTCGCGCAAAAGGTGTTATTGCGTCGACTTGCCTCACAGCAGATCCTCTTTTTACTGTACACTTTATGTACAGTAGCATTGCTGCCATTAGCAAAGCCGGGCGTGATTACCCAGCTTAGCGACTGGCAACTGGCGTGCCTCATTTTTTGTGGGCTGAACACGCTGGTCGGTTATGGCGCGCTGGCCGAAGCGATGGCGCGCTGGCAGGCAGCACAGGTGAGCGCGTTAATTACGCTTACTCCGCTGTTTACGCTGTTATTTTCAGATTTGTTATCAATGGCCTGGCCCGATGTCTTCGTCAGACCGATGCTCAACCTGTTGGGTTATCTCGGTGCGTTTGTCGTGGTTGCGGGCGCGATGTATTCCGCCATTGGTCATCGTCTTTGGGGACGTTGGCGCAAAAATGAAGCGGTTGTAGTAGTCCCCCGCTCAGGCGAATGAGTTACGGAGAGTAAAATGAAGTTTGTTGATGAAGCGACGATCCTGGTCGTGGCTGGTGATGGCGGCAATGGTTGCGTGAGCTTCCGCCGTGAAAAGTATATCCCACGTGGCGGTCCTGATGGCGGCGACGGCGGGGATGGTGGTGACGTGTGGCTGGAGGCGGATGAAAACCTCAACACGCTGATCGACTACCGTTTCGAAAAATCTTTCCGTGCCGAGCGCGGCCAGAACGGCCAGAGCCGTGATTGTACGGGTAAACGTGGTAAAGACGTCAACATCAAGGTTCCGGTCGGTACGCGTGTGATTGACCAGGGCACCGGTGAAACCATGGGTGATATGACCAAACACGGTCAGCGCCTGCTGGTTGCAAAAGGTGGCTGGCATGGTCTCGGTAACAGCCGTTTTAAATCATCGGTTAACCGTGCTCCGCGTCAGAAAACCATGGGTACGCCGGGCGATACGCGCGAGCTGCAGCTGGAACTGATGCTGCTGGCTGACGTCGGTATGCTGGGTATGCCTAACGCCGGTAAATCGACGTTCATTCGCGCCGTCTCTGCGGCGAAACCAAAAGTGGCGGATTATCCGTTTACGACGCTGGTGCCAAGCCTGGGCGTTGTTCGTATGGACCACGAAAAGAGCTTTGTTGTCGCTGATATCCCTGGTTTGATCGAGGGCGCAGCAGAAGGCGCAGGACTGGGTATTCGCTTCCTGAAACACCTTGAGCGCTGCCGCGTATTGCTGCACATCGTTGATATTAATCCAATCGATGAGTCCGATCCGGTCGAAAACGCCCGTATCATCATCGGTGAACTTGAAAAATACAGTGAAAAACTCGCAGGTAAGCCACGCTGGCTGGTCTTCAACAAGATCGACCTGATGGATAAAGCCGAAGCGGAAGCAAAAGCCAAAGCGATTGCTGAAGCGATGGGTTGGGAAGATAAATACTACCTGATCTCTGCGGCAAGCCAGGTTGGCGTGAAAGATCTGTGCTGGGATGTGATGACCTTCATCATTGAGAACCCAATCGTACAGGCGGAAGAAGCGAAACAGCCTGAAAAAGTCGAATTCATGTGGGATGACTACCACCGCCAGCAGCTCGAAGAGCTGGAAGCGGAAGAGGATGATGAAGACTGGGACGATGACTGGGATGAAGACGACGAAGAAGGCGTCGAGTTCATCTACAAGCACTAATATCTGTCCAAAGCCCCCATTATGGGGGCTTTTTTTATTCCAGCGTTGAGGGCAGCCAGCAGCTGGCGATTAAACCACCTTTAGCGGCATTCTCAAGCGTCAACCTGCCGTGGTGGAGCTGAACGATGCGCTGCACGATACTCAGGCCCAGACCGCTGCCACCGTAGCGCTGGTCAAGACGGCGGAATGGCTCAGTAATTGACTGTCGGTGCGCTTCATCAATACCAGGACCCTGATCGATAACGCTGATCTGAGTACCGCCTTCAACTCCGGTTAAGGTCAACTCAATCGTTGTCCCTGGAGGGCTGTAACGTCCGGCATTCTCAAGCAGGTTGCGCAGCATCAGACGCAGAAGCACGGCGTCTCCCTGAACCGTGAGCGCGCTTTTAGCGGGCCATATCACCGTATGGTCTTTGGCTTCATGCTCCAGGCCAAGCGGGGTGATGATATTGTCCGTCCAGTTAACGGTTTCGTAGTGGCCGCTGGCCATTGCCTGTCCGGCACGGGCCAGCATCAGAAGTTGCTCAACGGTATGCATGAGCTGATCGATACGACTAATTAACGTCGCGGCCTGTGGCGCGCCTGACTGCGCCATGAGCTCCAGATGAAGCCGGATACCGGCAAGGGGCGTTCGAAGCTCGTGTGCGGCGTCAGCGGTGAAGAGACGCTCCTGCTGAATGGTATTGTCCAGCCGGGCGAGCAACTGGTTCAGGGAGGTTGTCACCGCGCCGATTTCCTCCATGTCGGAATACATAGGAAGTGGAGTTAAGTTATCCGCCGAACGGTTAGCCAGGCTGGCACGCAATTTATTCAGGGGCCGGGTTATCCAGGTGACCGCCCAGAATGAAAACAGCAGCGTGAAACCGACCATCACCAGAGAAGGGACGAGAAGGGAAGCAATCGCCTCGCGGATCTCTTTTTCGACATGGTTATTACGGGCTTTCGCCGACAGCGTTTCATTAACCAGAAAACCAATCTGCTCACGGCTTTCATGCCACAGCCAGATGACGCTTATCAGCTGGAAAAATAAGAGAATGACCGCCAGCAGCACCATCAAACGCCGACGCATGCTGTTCATTTCTGACTCTCCAGGCGATAGCCAACGCCACGGACGGTTTTGATTCTGTCCTTGCCGAGCTTGCGACGCAGGTTGTGAATGTGAACTTCAAGGGTATTTGACCCCGGATCGTCTTGCCAGGAGTAGATATCCTGCTGGAGCGTTTCTCTGTGCACCGTTTGCCCGCTGCGCATGATCAGGCGCGTCAGCAAGGCGAACTCTTTTGGCGTCACCTCTACCGCCTGATCCTGGCGCAGTACCTGCTGGGTTTGCAGATTCAGCGTAATATCGCCGTCGGTCAGTAAGTTATCACTATGGCCCTGATAGCGGCGAATCAACGCCCGCACCCGAGCCTGCAGCTCCGCAAGCGCAAAAGGTTTCACCAGGTAATCATCCGCACCTGCATCGAGGCCGGTGATACGATCCTCAATGGCATCGCGTGCCGTCAGGATCAATACCGGGTTGGCGATACCGCGGCGTCGCCACTGGCTGAGCAGCGTGGCGCCGTCTTTATCAGGTAAGCCCAAATCGAGGATCACCAGACTGTATTCTCCGCTCTGAATCAGAGCGTCCGCCTCTGCTGCGGTACCGGCACAGTCGAGGGCATACCCTTCACTGGCCAGCCCCAGCGCCAGCCCTTCCTGCAATAACAGATCGTCTTCAACTATGAGTAGTTTCATCGCTAGTTATTCTGGTAGATGTCCTTATAAAGCCTGCTTTCGAAGCGAACAAGCGGAATACGACGATTGCGCTGGTCGGTTGGTTCGACGGCATAGCCGGAAAGATACTGCACGAATGCCATGCGTTGTCCGCTGGCGGTAGTGATGAAGCCTGCAAGGTTGTAAACCCCCTGCAGTGAGCCTGTTTTAGCGGATACTTTGCCATCCACACCGGCAGCATGAAGCCCGGCGCGGTACTGCAGTGAACCGTCATGCCCGGCCAGCGGCAGCATTGAAATAAAGTTTAGCTCAGTGTCATGCTGTGCAATGTACTGAAGCACCTGCATCATCGTGGCCGGAGAGATCAAATTATGACGCGATAATCCGGAGCCATCGACGGCGATAGTATTACCCAGCTCGATCCCGGCCTGCTGGCGCAGGATCTGACGAACGGCGTCTGAACCCGCGCGCCAGGTTCCCGGCACGCCGAAACGTGCGTGACCAATCATGCGGAACACGGTGTCGGCAATCATGTTGTCCGACTTTTTCAGCATGATTCGCAGTAAATCGTGCAGCGGCGGAGACTGTTTGCTGGCGATGACCGTGCCGGGCTGGTTGACCTGCGTCTGGCGAAGCAGCGTGCCGGAGTAGGTTATTCCCGCTTGTTTCAGTTCATCTTTCAGAATGGCGCCCGCGTAGCTGGCACCGTCCTGTATCGCAAAGGCCAGCGGCAGCGGATCGGCGCGCTGCGTCAGGCAGCCGGTAAGCGTGAAGCGGTTAAGATCGCCTGGCACGACGTCCAGCTCACAATATTGCGCATCCGGGGAGCCTTTCGCCAGCGTGCGGACCTGGCTAAACATCGTGACCGGGTAGTAGGACGCTATGCGGATAAACGCTAAATCATCTGCCTTTGGCGCGCTGTAAAGCGAAACCGAGAAGCAGTTACGGTCGACAATCGCGGCGGCAGGCGGGGCGCTAAAGCACTGGGTCATGTCGTTCCACGGCCAGCCAGGGGCTTTATCGTGGCTGGCAAAGATGGACGTATCGATCAGCACATTGCCATCAATTTTCTGCACGCCAGATTTTTTCAGCACCGCAACCATATTGCGGATATCCTGGCGCTTAAAGGTTGGATCGCCGCCAAAACGGGCGATAAGATCGCCTTTCAGCTCACCACCTTCGACGTTACCCCTGGTCTCGAGTGTGGTTGTAAAACGGAAGTCAGGCCCGAGCTGGAGCAGGGCGGCGAGGGCTGTGATCACCTTTTGGGTACTGGCAGGCAGCGCCATCTGTTGACTGTGATAGTCAATCTCGGGAGCCTGTGCGCCAACCTTCTGCACCATCAGGGCAAGGTTCGCGCCTGCGGGGAGCTGATTAATGTACTCATCAACATTCGCGGCCTGGGCGGTGAACGTTATACTGGTAGTCAATCCGATGATAAATCTGGAAAATCGCATAATCTCGCGCTAACAACCCGAAAACAAACCGTCATACTACGGTGCATGGCACTGCAAAGTAAACGATGACCCATAGTGAACTTCGCGGTAAAATGCATATCAAATTGAAAAATTGCTGCTGACCTGGGCATTGCTCCCGGGTCGGTTTTCTTTTTGCTTCTTGCCCGCTTAGGGGGGCAGGAGCAGGGAACACTGCTCCCAACAGGAATGTTTAAGAGGTATAACAAATGCAAGCTATTCCGATGACCTTACGTGGTGCCGAAAAACTGCGCGAAGAGCTGGATTTTCTGAAATCCGTGCGTCGCCCTGAAATCATCGCCGCTATCGCGGATGCGCGCGAGCATGGCGACCTGAAAGAGAATGCTGAATACCACGCCGCGCGTGAGCAGCAGGGCTTCTGTGAAGGCCGTATTAAAGATATCGAAGCAAAACTGTCCAATGCACAGGTTATCGATATCACCAAAATGCCTAACAATGGGCGTGTGATCTTTGGTTCTACCGTGACCGTGCTGAACCTGGACAATGACGAAGAGCAGACCTATCGCATCGTGGGTGATGATGAAGCAGACTTCAAACAGAACCTGATTTCAGTGAACTCTCCGATTGCTCGCGGCCTGATTGGCAAAGAGCAGGACGATGTTGTCACCATCCGCACCCCTGGCGGTGAAGTGGAATATGAAATTATTAAGGTTGAATACCTGTAATTCGCTTCTCTACTAAGATGTTGATACATTGTAAAGAAAAGAAAAAGGCCGCATAGCGGCCTTTTATCAACTCAAGGAGCATGGCATTTTGCTCGCCTGCTGACAGAAATCCCTCGTTTCACACAGAAAATGTGTTTGATTCAGGATATCCTTAGCGTGGCAGCGAGATTTTACGCTCTTTAGATGGGCGGTAGAGCACCAGCGTTTTACCGATGACCTGTACATTACAGGCGCCGGTTTCGCGCACGATGGCTTCCACGATCAGGTTTTTAGTGTCTCTGTCTTCAGAGGCGATTTTCACCTTGATCAGCTCGTGGTGTTCCAGCGCTTGTTCAATCTCGGCAAGCACCCCTTCGGTCAAACCATTGTTGCCAAGCATCACTACAGGCTTGAGCGGATGTGCCAGACCTTTAAGGTGCTGTTTTTGTTTAGTACTCAGATTCATCGTATATTTTTGCTTACGTTGGGATTGAAAACGGTTCATTCTACCGCCATCTCCCTTATATCGCCAAATAGCAGCGTAGAAATTTACGTCAAAAGTAGGCAACGATGAACCCGGACGGAAAAGTTAAATGACAGGTAAAAAGCGTTCTGCCAGTTCCAGCCGCTGGCTTCAGGAACACTTTAGCGATAAATATGTTCTGCAGGCGCAGAAAAAGGGGTTACGTTCCCGCGCCTGGTTTAAACTTGATGAAATACAGCAAAGTGACAAACTTTTTAAGCCGGGGATGACGGTTGTTGACCTCGGTGCGGCACCTGGCGGATGGTCCCAGTATGCGGTAACGCAGATTGGCGGAGCGGGTCGAATCATCGCATGCGATCTTTTACCAATGGATCCCATCGTCGGTGTCGACTTCCTTCAGGGCGATTTTCGTGATGAATTAGTGCTGAAAGCGTTACTTGAACGTGTGGGTGACAGTAAGGTTCAGGTTGTCATGTCTGATATGGCACCAAATATGTGCGGAACACCGGCGGTGGATATCCCCCGCGGCATGTATCTGGTGGAGCTAGCGTTAGAAATGTGTCGTGATGTACTAGCGCCTGGTGGTAGTTTTGTTGTGAAGGTGTTTCAGGGCGAAGGTTTCGAGGAGTATCTTAAGGAAATTCGCTCCCTGTTTGCGAAGGTTAAAGTTCGTAAGCCGGACTCTTCCCGGGCCCGTTCCCGTGAAGTGTATATTGTAGCGACCGGGCGAAAATGATAACCGGTAGATTTCAGGCGAAAGTTTGAATGAAACTGGATATAGAGTATCCTGACGCTGTTTTTAACACAGTTGTAATGTGAGGTTAATCCCTTGAGTGACATGGCGAAAAACCTAATTCTCTGGCTGGTCATTGCCGTCGTGCTGATGTCAGTATTCCAGAGCTTTGGGCCCAGCGAGTCGAATGGCCGCAAGGTGGATTATTCTACCTTCCTGCAGGAGGTCAATCAGGACCAGGTTCGCGAAGCGCGTATCAACGGACGTGAGATCAACGTTACCAAGAAAGATAGTAACCGTTACACGACTTACATCCCGGTGAACGATCCTAAGCTGCTTGATAACCTTCTGACCAAAAACGTCAAGGTGGTTGGCGAGCCGCCAGAAGAACCAAGCCTGCTGGCTTCTATCTTCATTTCCTGGTTCCCGATGCTGCTTCTTATCGGCGTCTGGATCTTCTTTATGCGCCAGATGCAGGGCGGCGGTGGCAAAGGTGCCATGTCGTTCGGTAAGAGCAAGGCGCGTATGCTGACGGAAGACCAGATCAAGACCACATTCGCTGACGTTGCCGGTTGTGACGAAGCGAAAGAAGAGGTGGGTGAACTGGTTGAATACCTGCGTGAACCGAGCCGTTTCCAGAAACTGGGCGGTAAGATCCCGAAAGGCGTGCTGATGGTTGGCCCTCCGGGTACCGGTAAAACCCTGCTGGCGAAAGCCATCGCAGGTGAAGCGAAGGTGCCGTTCTTTACTATTTCAGGTTCTGACTTCGTCGAAATGTTCGTGGGTGTCGGTGCATCTCGTGTGCGTGACATGTTCGAGCAGGCCAAGAAGGCAGCACCGTGCATTATCTTCATCGATGAAATCGACGCCGTAGGCCGCCAGCGTGGCGCAGGTCTGGGCGGTGGTCACGATGAACGTGAACAGACGCTGAACCAGATGCTGGTTGAGATGGACGGCTTCGAAGGTAACGAAGGTATCATCGTTATCGCGGCGACTAACCGTCCTGACGTACTTGACCCTGCGCTGCTGCGTCCAGGCCGTTTCGACCGTCAGGTTGTGGTGGGGCTGCCGGATGTTCGTGGTCGTGAACAGATTCTGAAAGTTCACATGCGTCGCGTACCGCTGGCACCAGATGTCGACGCGGCAATCATTGCGCGCGGTACCCCGGGCTTCTCCGGTGCGGATCTGGCGAACCTGGTCAACGAAGCTGCACTGTTTGCCGCTCGCGGTAACAAGCGCGTCGTATCGATGGTGGAGTTTGAGAAAGCGAAAGACAAGATCATGATGGGTGCGGAACGTCGCTCCATGGTGATGACGGAAGCGCAGAAAGAATCCACGGCATACCACGAAGCAGGTCACGCGATTATCGGTCGCCTGGTGCCGGAACACGATCCGGTGCATAAAGTGACGATTATTCCGCGCGGCCGTGCGCTGGGTGTGACCTTCTTCCTGCCTGAAGGCGATGCGATCAGCGCCAGCCGTCAGAAACTGGAAAGTCAGATTTCTACCCTCTACGGTGGTCGCCTGGCAGAAGAGATTATCTACGGTGTGGAACATGTTTCTACCGGTGCGTCCAACGACATCAAAGTCGCGACAAACCTGGCGCGTAACATGGTGACGCAGTGGGGCTTCTCCGACAAACTCGGTCCGCTGCTGTATGCAGAGGAAGAGGGTGAAGTCTTCCTGGGCCGTTCTGTGGCTAAAGCGAAACATATGTCCGATGAGACGGCACGTATCATCGACCAGGAAGTAAAATTGCTGGTAGAGCGTAACTATGCACGTGCTCGCCAGATCCTGAACGACAATATGGACATCCTGCATTCGATGAAAGATGCGCTCATGAAATATGAGACCATCGATGCACCGCAGATTGACGACCTGATGGCGCGTCGTGAAGTGCGTCCGCCAGCAGGCTGGGAAGACCCAGGCGCTTCCAATAATTCTGACAACAATGGCACCCCGCGTGCGCCGCGTCCGGTTGATGAACCGCGTACGCCAAATCCGGGCAACACCATGTCAGAACAGTTGGGCGACAAGTAAGTCACTGCAGTTGACGCGTTTGTCTGTACTTCAAACCCTGGAGCTTGCTCCGGGGTTTTTCATTTCTGTTTAACCATATATATCAGGGATTTCGCCATGAAATTATTTGCTCAGGACTCGCATCTCGATCTTTCACATCCCCATGTGATGGGGATCCTGAATGTTACTCCTGACTCCTTCTCTGACGGCGGCACGCATAACACGCTTATCGAGGCGGTTAAGCACGCGAATTTAATGATTAATGCGGGTGCCACCATCATTGACGTTGGTGGCGAATCGACGCGTCCTGGTGCGGCGGACGTGTCTGTGGAAGAAGAGCTGGCGCGCGTGGTGCCGGTGGTTGAAGCGATTGCGCAGCGTTTTGAAGTATGGATCTCCGTTGATACCTCTAAACCAGAAGTGATTCGTGAAGTGGCGAGTGTGGGTGCTCACATTATTAATGATATTCGTTCACTCACTGAGCCTGGCGCACTTGAAGCCGCGGCAGAGACGGGGTTACCGGTATGCCTGATGCACATGCAGGGTCAACCGAAAACCATGCAGGAAGCACCGAAGTATGACGATGTCTTTGCCGACGTTAATCGCTTCTTTATTGAGCATATTGCGCGCTGTGAACGTGCCGGTATCCCAAAAGAGAAATTGCTGCTCGACCCGGGGTTCGGTTTCGGTAAAAATCTCTCACACAATTATGCGTTGCTTGCGCGCCTGTCGGAATTCCATCACTTTGGCCTGCCGCTGTTGGTGGGTATGTCGAGAAAGTCGATGATTGGGCAGTTGCTGAACGTGGGGCCGAGCGAACGCCTGAGCGGCAGCCTGTCCTGCGCGGTGATTGCGGCGATGCAGGGCGCGCACATAATTCGTGTCCATGACGTCAAAGAAACAGTAGAAGCCATGCGTGTGGTGGAAGCCACACTGGCAGCGAAGGAAAACAAACGCTATGAGTAATCGTAAATATTTTGGTACCGATGGTATCCGTGGGCGTGTAGGCGATGCTCCCATCACCCCTGATTTTGTCCTGAAGCTCGGCTGGGCTGCTGGCAAAGTGCTGGCGCGTCATGGTTCACGTAAGATCATTATCGGTAAAGACACCCGTATTTCGGGCTATATGCTGGAATCAGCGCTGGAAGCGGGTCTGGCGGCTGCTGGACTGTCCGCCTCCTTTACGGGCCCAATGCCAACGCCTGCAGTCGCGTATCTGACGCGCACCTTCCGTGCGGAAGCGGGGATTGTCATCTCGGCTTCTCACAACCCGTTCTACGATAACGGCATTAAATTCTTCTCCATTGACGGCACCAAGCTTCCGGATGACGTGGAAGAGGCTATTGAAGCCGAAATGGAAAAAGAGATCACCTGTGTTGATTCCGCAGAGCTGGGTAAAGCGAACCGTATCGTTGATGCGGCGGGTCGTTATATCGAATTCTGTAAAGGTACCTTCCCGAATGAGCTGAGCCTGGCTCACCTCAAAATTGTGGTGGACTGTGCTAATGGCGCGACCTATCACATCGCCCCGAATGTCTTCCGCGAACTGGGTGCGAAAGTGATCACCATTGGCTGCGAGCCGGATGGCCTGAACATTAACGAGCAGGTGGGTGCAACTGACGTTCGTGCCCTGCAGGCGCGTGTTCTGGCGGAGAAAGCCGATCTGGGTATTGCGCTGGACGGCGACGGTGACCGCGTGATCATGGTCGACCACGAAGGTAACAAGGTCGACGGCGATCAGATCCTCTACATCATTGCACGTGAAGGTCTGCGTCAGGGCCAGCTTCGCGGTGGTGCGGTGGGTACGCTGATGAGTAACATGGGCCTGGAACTGGCGCTGAAACAGCTCGGTATTCCGTTTGTCCGCGCGAAAGTGGGTGACCGCTATGTGCTGGAAAAATTGCAGGAGAAGGGCTGGCGCATCGGTGCAGAAAACTCGGGTCACGTGATCCTGCTCGACAAAACCACCACCGGCGACGGTATCGTGGCCGCGCTGCAGGTGGTTGCTGCCATGGCGCGCAACCATATGAGCCTGCACGATCTGTGCAGCGGCATGAAAATGTTCCCACAGATCCTGGTGAACGTACGTTTCACTGCCGGTAAAGGCGATCCGCTGGAAAATGAGAACGTGAAAGCGGTAATGGCTGACGTTGAAGCGGCCCTGGGCAATCGTGGACGCGTGCTGCTGCGTAAGTCCGGTACCGAACCGCTGATCCGCGTGATGGTGGAAGGTGAAGACGAAGCGCAGGTTAATGAGTTTGCACACCGTATTGCGGATGCTGTAAAAGCTGCATAGTCTTGCACGCTAAATGTTTAAAAAGGCGACTTTTGTCGCCTTTGTTTTGAGCAACTAATGGCTTTTTGCTGTTTTTTTCCGCAGTTGATACAATGCGTCAAAATTGCCCTTGCGAAGGCCATTCGCTTTGGTTAGTATTCACACCCGCTTCAGTGGGAAACAAAAATCCTGCTAATTGGTCGAAGCATTGGTATGCGGCAAATCCGCAAGGAACAGGTTGATTATGTACGAAGCTCTTTTAGTTATTTTCCTTATTGTAGCCATCGCTCTCGTAGCGCTGATTATGCTGCAGCAAGGTAAAGGCGCTGATATGGGAGCCTCCTTCGGAGCAGGCGCTTCCGGTACGCTGTTTGGTTCAAGTGGTTCTGCGAACTTCATGACCCGCACAACGGCGATTCTGGCTACGCTGTTCTTCATCATCAGTCTGGTGCTTGGCAATATCAACAGCAACAAGACCAGCAAAGGAAGCGAGTGGGAAAATCTGAGCGCGCCAGCGAAAACTGAGCAGACTCAGCCAGCTGTACAGGCTAAGCCAACCAGCGATATCCCGCACTAAGTATTCTGTACCGAGGTGGTGGAATTGGTAGACACGCTACCTTGAGGTGGTAGTGCCCTAACGGGCTTGTGGGTTCGAGTCCCATCCTCGGTACCAATATTCCAGAAGAAAGACGTCGAAAGACGTCTTTTTTTTCGTCTGTATATTGTGTGGCGGGCAAAATGGCGGGTGGCGCTGCGCTTACCCGCCCTACAAACACCAAACAAAAAAGGCGCCGGTTGGGCGCCTTTTGCATGACTTACTGTCAATTATTTCTTATCGCTGTGTTCCAGGTTTTCAACCTGTGGCAGACCATTACCGGAACTGGCGGAGAGCAGGCCATTCTCAATATAGTTGAACAGCTTCTCGCGGGTATCGGTGATATCCAGGTTACGCATGGTCAACTGACCAATACGATCGTCCGGTGAGAACACGGATTCACCTTTCTCCATGGTCAGACGCTCTGCTTTATAGGTCAGGTTGTCAGACACCGTATTCAGGATGGAGTAGTCGTTACCGCGACGCAGCTCCAGGGTCACTTCACCAGTGATCGCGCTTGCCACCCAACGCTGCAGCGCATCACGCAGCATCAGTGCCTGTGGATCGAACCAGCGGCCCTGATACAGCAGTTTACCCAACTGACGGCCATGAGAGTGGTACTGCTCAATAGTGTCTTCGTTGTGAATGCCGGTCAGCAGACGCTCGTAAGCGATGTGCAGCAGCGCCATTCCCGGGGCTTCATAGATGCCACGGCTTTTCGCTTCGATGATACGGTTTTCAATCTGATCGCTCATGCCCAGACCGTGACGACCGCCAATACGGTTAGCTTCCAGCATCAGCTCAACATCATCAGAGAAGGTTTTACCGTTCAGCGCAACCGGGTGGCCGCGTTCGAAACGCACGGTCACTTCTTCTGCCGGGATCTTCACGTTCTCGTCCCAGAACTTCACGCCCATAATCGGGTTAACGATCTTCACGCTGGAGTTCAGGAATTCCAGGTCTTTCGCTTCGTGCGTCGCACCCAGCATGTTGGAGTCGGTGGAATAGGCTTTCTCGACTGACATCTTATAGTCGAAACCGCAGGCGATCATAAACTCGGACATCTCATGGCGGCCACCCAGCTCGTCGATGAAGTCGGTGTCCAGCCACGGCTTGTAGATCTGCAGTTCGGCGTTGGTCAGCAGGCCATAACGATAGAAACGTTCAATATCGTTACCTTTATAGGTGCTACCGTCACCCCAGATGTTGACGCCGTCTTCTTTCATCGCTGCAACCAGCATGGTGCCGGTGACTGCACGGCCCAGCGGGGTGGTGTTGAAATAGGTCAGGCCGCCGGTGGTGTTATGGAATGCACCACACTGAATAGCCGCGATACCTTCAGCGACCAGTTGCTTACGGCAGTCAATCAGGCGCGCGTTCTCCGCGCCATACTCTTTAGCGCGACGAGGAATGGCATCATAGTCGTCCTCATCCGGCTGACCCAGGTTCGCAGTATAGGCATACGGAACCGCTCCCTTCTGGCGCATCCACAGCAGTGCAGCGCTGGTATCCAGGCCGCCTGAGAAAGCGATGCCAATACGTTGTCCTACCGGAAGATGCTTGAGAATCGTCGTCATAGAATAAAACCCTGCTTGATTGACTGATTAGAGACCGCTTTCGCTCTCTTGTGCATTTTTATGCAAAATAAGTGAGTATTCATTTAATCATCTTTTGGCGAAGACCGGAAGAGAGTCGTGCGTTTTTTGTAAAAATTTTGGTCTGATTGATCTGGCGGAAGTCGCCTTGACAGGTGGGGTCAACTATCAATATACTAAACGCCGATTTTACGTCCCGTCTTCGGTACCAAATCCCAGCATTATTTGCAAATTCTGTCCAAAACGCGTAGAATTTGCCACGTTTCAGGCGCGGGGTGGAGCAGCCTGGTAGCTCGTCGGGCTCATAACCCGAAGGTCGTCGGTTCAAATCCGGCCCCCGCAACCACTTTCCCATAAAGTTCTTTTTCAAATATACTGTGAAGACTTAGAGTCTTCGTAGCTGGATTTGAAAAAATTCTTTCAGAAAGTGCTCCAGGCCACAGTTGTGGCTATAGGGTTCAGTTATCTAAAGCCCCGATTTATCGGGGTTTTTTGTTATCTGACTACAGAATAACTGGGCTTTACGCCCTTTTTTTATGTCTTGGGGGTGGGCTTGTCCACATTAGAGCAAAAATTAACAGAGATGATTACTGCACCGGTCGAAGCACTGGGCTACGAACTGGTCGGCATCGAATTCGTTCGCGGCCGTACATCGACGCTGCGCATCTATATTGATAGTGAAGATGGCATCAATGTTGATGATTGTGCTGATGTCAGCCACCAGGTGAGTGCGGTTCTTGATGTTGAAGACCCGATTACCGTTGCGTACAACCTGGAAGTTTCCTCACCTGGCCTCGATCGCCCGATGTTCACGGCCGAGCACTATGTGCGCTTCACCGGTGAAGAAGTGGCTCTCGTTCTGCGTATGGCCGTACAGAACCGCCGTAAATGGCAGGGAATTATCAAAGCCGTTGATGGTGAAATGATCACGGTGACAGTCGAAGGCAAAGATGAAGTGTTCGCGCTGAGTAATATCCAGAAGGCGAACCTGGTTCCCCACTTTTAACAGTCTGGATTGAGGTGAAAAGCCCGCGATGAACAAAGAAATTTTGGCTGTTGTTGAAGCCGTCTCCAACGAGAAATCACTGCCGCGCGAGAAGATTTTCGAAGCGCTGGAAAGTGCACTGGCTACAGCAACCAAGAAAAAATACGAACAAGAGATCGATGTTCGCGTAGAAATCGATCGTAAAAGCGGTGACTTCGATACATTCCGTCGTTGGGTAATCGTTGAAGAAGTGACCCAGCCGACCAAAGAGATCACGCTGGAAGCGGCGCGTTATGAAGACGAAAGTCTGAACGTGGGTGAGTACGTTGAAGATCAGATTGAATCTGTCACCTTCGACCGTATCACCACCCAGACCGCTAAACAGGTTATCGTGCAGAAAGTTCGCGAAGCCGAGCGCGCGCTGGTTGTCGATCAGTTCCGCGATCAGGAAGGCGAGATCATCACCGGCGTGGTGAAGAAAGTGAACCGCGACAACATCTCCCTGGAGATCAAATCCGAAGGGTTGCCGGGTAACGCTGAAGCCGTGATCCTGCGTGAAGATATGCTGCCGCGTGAAAACTTCCGTCCAGGTGACCGTATTCGCGGTGTTCTGTACGCCGTTCGCCCTGAAGCGCGTGGTGCACAGCTGTTCGTGACCCGTTCTAAACCAGAAATGCTGGTAGAACTGTTCCGTATCGAAGTACCGGAAATCGGTGAAGAAGTTATCGAGATTAAAGCGGCGGCTCGCGATCCGGGCTCCCGTGCGAAAATTGCGGTGAAAACCAACGACAAGCGTATCGACCCGGTCGGTGCTTGCGTCGGTATGCGCGGTGCGCGTGTCCAGGCAGTTTCTACTGAGCTGGGCGGCGAACGTATTGATATCGTTCTGTGGGATGACAATCCGGCGCAGTTCGTGATCAACGCAATGGCTCCAGCTGATGTGGCGTCTATCGTTGTTGACGAAGACAAACACACCATGGATATCGCTGTTGAAGCGGGCAACCTGGCGCAGGCAATCGGCCGTAACGGTCAGAACGTACGCCTGGCGTCACAGCTGAGCGGCTGGGAACTCAACGTTATGACCGTTGATGACCTGCAGGCTAAGCATCAGGCTGAAGCCCATGCGGCGATCGATACCTTCACTAAATACCTGGATATTGACGAAGACTTCGCCACTGTTCTGGTTGAAGAAGGTTTCTCTACGCTGGAAGAACTGGCCTATGTGCCAATGAAAGAGCTGCTGGAAATTGACGGTCTGGATGAACAGACTGTTGAAGCCCTGCGTGAACGCGCTAAAAACGCACTGACCACCCTGGCGCTGGCTCAGGAAGAAAGCCTTGGCGATAAGAAGCCGGCTGATGACCTGCTGAATCTGGAAGGTCTTGATCGTGCGATTGCGTTCAAGCTGGCTGCCCGTGGTGTTTGTACGCTGGAAGATCTCGCTGAGCAAGGCGTTGATGACCTGGCTGATATCGAAGGTTTAACCGACGAGAAAGCCGGCGAGCTCATCATGGCCGCACGTAATATTTGCTGGTTCGGCGACGAAGCGTAATAAACTGTAGCAGGAAGGAACAGCATGACTGATGTAACTGTAAAATCGCTGGCTGCTGAGATTCAGACCTCCGTGGACCGCCTGGTACAGCAATTTGCTGATGCAGGGATCCCGAAGTCCGCTGATGACTCGGTGACCGCGCAAGAAAAACAAACCTTGTTAACGCACCTGAACCGTGAACACGGTTCTACGCCTGACAAGTTAACGCTGCAGCGCAAAACGCGTAGCACGTTAAACATCCCTGGTACCGGTGGCAAAAGCAAATCGGTACAAATTGAAGTCCGCAAGACGCGCACCTTTGTAAAACGTGATCCGCAAGAGGCAGACCGCCTTGCCGCGGAAGAGCAGGCACAGCGTGAAGCGGAAGAACAAGCTCAGCGTGAGGCGGAAGCAACCGCCAAACGTGAAGCAGAATTAAAAGCTGAACGTGAGGCCGCAGAAAAAGCGAAACGCGACGCAAGTGATAAAGTGAAGCGTGACGCTGCGGAAAAAGACAAAGTGAGCAATCAACAGACAGACGAAATGACCAAAACCGCCCAGGCTGAAAAAGCCCGCCGTGAAAATGAAGCTGCCGAGCTGAAGCGTAAAGCGGAAGAAGAAGCCCGCCGTAAGCTGGAAGAAGAAGCTCGCCGCGTCGCCGAAGAAGCGCGCCGTATGGCAGAAGAAAACGAGAAGAATGGTGTGAATACCGCTGAACCGACTGAAGATACCAGCGATTATCACGTGACCACTTCTCAGCATGCGCGTCAGGCTGAAGACGACAACGACCGTGAAGTTGAAGGTGGTCGTGGTCGTACTCGCAGTACTAAAGCTGCGCGCCCTGCGAAAAAAGGCAATAAGCACGCTGAATCCAAAGCTGACCGTGAAGAAGCACGCGCTGCCGTTCGCGGCGGTAAAGGCGGTAAGCGTAAAGGTTCCGCTCTGCAGCAGAGCTTCCAGAAGCCTGCTCAGGCCGTTAACCGTGACGTCGTAATTGGCGAAACCATCACCGTTGGCGATCTGGCGAACAAGATGGCGGTTAAAGGCTCTCAGGTCATCAAAGCGATGATGAAACTGGGCGCCATGGCGACCATCAACCAGGTGATCGATCAGGAAACAGCACAGCTGGTTGCTGAAGAGATGGGCCACAAAGTTATCCTGCGTCGTGAAAACGAGCTGGAAGAAGCAGTGATGAGCGACCGTGATACTGGTGCTGCGGCTGAACCGCGTGCACCGGTTGTGACCATCATGGGTCACGTTGACCACGGTAAAACCTCTCTGCTTGACTACATTCGTTCTACCAAGGTTGCCTCTGGTGAAGCGGGTGGTATTACCCAGCACATCGGTGCTTACCACGTAGAAACCGAAAACGGCATGATCACCTTCCTGGATACCCCAGGCCACGCAGCGTTTACCTCAATGCGTGCTCGTGGTGCTCAGGCAACGGATATCGTTGTACTGGTTGTTGCCGCAGACGACGGCGTGATGCCACAGACCATCGAAGCTATCCAGCACGCAAAAGCGGCGCAGGTGCCTCTGGTTGTTGCAGTCAACAAAATCGATAAGCCAGAAGCCGATCTGGACCGCGTGAAGAACGAACTGTCTCAGTACGGCGTTATGCCGGAAGAGTGGGGCGGCGAAGCGCAGTTCATCCCAGTATCTGCTAAAGCGGGTACCGGTATTGACGACCTGCTGAACGCGATCCTGCTGCAGGCCGAAGTTCTGGAGCTGAAAGCGATCCGTAATGGTATGGCGAGCGGCGCGGTGATCGAATCCTTCCTGGATAAAGGTCGTGGTCCGGTTGCAACCGTTCTGGTTCGTGAAGGTACCCTGAACAAGGGCGACATCGTTCTGTGTGGCTTCGAATACGGCCGCGTTCGTGCGATGCGTAACGAACTGGGTCAGGAAGTCCTGGAAGCGGGTCCGTCCATTCCAGTGGAAATCCTGGGTCTGTCCGGTGTTCCGGCTGCCGGTGACGAAGTGACCGTTGTGCGTGACGAGAAGAAAGCGCGTGAAGTGGCACTGTACCGTCAGGGCAAATTCCGTGAAGTTAAACTGGCTCGTCAGCAGAAATCTAAACTCGAGAACATGTTTGCGAACATGACCGAGGGCGAAGTTCACGAAGTGAACATCGTTCTGAAAGCTGACGTTCAGGGTTCTGTGGAAGCGATTTCCGACTCCTTGCTGAAACTGTCTACCGACGAAGTGAAAGTGAAGATCATCGGTTCTGGCGTAGGTGGTATCACCGAAACCGACGCGACCCTGGCTGCTGCGTCCAACGCTATCCTGGTCGGATTCAACGTTCGTGCGGATGCATCAGCGCGTAAAGTGATTGAAGCTGAAAGCCTGGATCTGCGCTACTACTCCGTCATCTATAACCTGATCGACGAAGTGAAAGCAGCGATGAGCGGCATGCTGTCTCCTGAGCTGAAACAGCAGATCATCGGTCTGGCTGAAGTACGTGACGTGTTCAAATCACCGAAATTCGGTGCGATCGCGGGCTGTATGGTTACCGAAGGTAACATCAAGCGTCACAACCCAATCCGCGTACTGCGTGACAACGTGGTTATCTACGAAGGCGAGCTGGAATCCCTGCGCCGCTTCAAAGATGACGTTAACGAAGTCCGTAACGGCATGGAATGTGGTATCGGCGTGAAGAACTACAACGACGTTCGCGTTGGCGATATGATCGAAGTGTTCGAGATCATCGAAATTCAGCGTACCATCGCTTAATTACCGATTGTAAGCCGGGATCGCCTCGCGCCACCCGGCAATAATTTTAAAAGGGGCTTTTAGCCCCTTTTTTGTCTGGAGATTTTATTATGGCGAAAGAATTTGGTCGCCCTCAGCGCGTAGCGCAGGAAATGCAGAAAGAGATCGCACTCATTCTGCAACGTGAAATTAAAGACCCGCGTGTCGGCATGATGACCACCGTTTCCGGTGTCGAAATGTCCCGCGATCTGGCGTATGCAAAAGTGTTCGTCACCTTCCTGAACGATCAGGACGAAGCGGCAGTGAAAAACGGCATTAAAGCGCTGCAGGAAGCCTCAGGTTTCATCCGCTCTCTGCTCGGCAAAGCGATGCGCCTGCGTATCGTGCCTGAACTGACCTTCTTCTACGACAACTCGCTGGTCGAAGGTATGCGCATGTCCAACCTGGTGACCAGCGTGGTGAAACATGACGATGAGCGTCGTGTTAACCCGGCGGACGACAGCAAGGAGGACTAATGAGTCGTCCTCGTCGTCGTGGTCGCGACGTGCATGGTGTGCTGCTGCTGGATAAACCCCAGGGCGCTTCCAGCAACGACGTGCTGCAAAAAGTTAAGCGTATTTATAACGCCAACCGTGCGGGTCACACCGGCGCGCTCGATCCGCTGGCAACCGGCATGCTGCCGGTCTGCCTGGGAGAAGCGACAAAGTTTTCCCAGTACCTGCTCGACTCCGATAAGCGATACCGCGTTATCGCTAAACTAGGGCAGCGCACGGATACCTCCGACGCGGATGGCCAGGTGGTGGAAGAGCGTCCGGTGACGTTCAGCGCAGAACAGCTTGATGCTGCGCTGGAGAGCTTCCGTGGGGACACGATGCAGGTGCCGTCGATGTATTCGGCGCTGAAATATCAGGGAAAAAAACTCTACGAATATGCGCGCCAGGGCATTGACGTCCCGCGTGAGGCCCGTCCGATAACCGTGTATGAGCTGCTGTTTATTCGCCATGAAGGTGATGAGCTGGAGCTGGAAGTGCACTGTTCGAAAGGGACCTATATTCGCACCATCATCGACGACCTCGGTGAAAAACTGGGCTGCGGCGCGCATGTGATCTATCTGCGCCGTCTGGCAGTGAGCAAGTACCCGGTGGAGCGGATGGTGACCCTGGAACATCTGCGCGAGCTGGTAGAACAGGCGGAAGTGCAGGGGATCGCGCCGGCAGATTTGCTGGATCCCTTGCTGATGCCGATGGACAGTCCGGTCGCGGACTTCCCGGTAGTTAATCTTCCTTTAACATCGTCCGTTTACTTTAAGAACGGTAACCCGGTTCGTACGGCACAAGCGCCGCTGGAAGGACTGGTACGCGTGACCGAAGGTGACGAAGGGAAATTCATCGGTATGGGCGAAATGGATGGCGAAGGGCGCGTTGCGCCGCGTCGTCTGGTCGTCGAATATCCGGTCGACGCGTGACGGTGATAACGGCTCACCTTGCGATAAGCAGGGGAGACGAGTAGAATATCGCCGCTTAACGCCTGGTAAATTGTTTAACAATCTGCGGGGCGTACATTGGATTGCTGAATTAGAGATCGGCATCCTTACATTCTTTATACTTTGGAGTTTGAAAATGTCTCTAAGCGTTGAAGCTAAAGCTAAAATCGTTTCTGAGTTTGGTCGTGGTACTAACGACAGCGGTTCTACCGAAGTTCAGGTTGCACTGCTGACTGCACAGATTAACCACCTGCAGGGTCACTTTGCAGAGCACAAAAAAGATCACCACAGCCGTCGTGGTCTGCTGCGTATGGTTTCTCAGCGTCGTAAACTGCTCGACTACCTGAAACGTAAAGATGTTGCACGCTACACCGCGCTGATCGAGCGTCTGGGTCTGCGTCGCTAAGTCTTGCGAGTTTCAGAAAAGGGGGCCTGATGGCCCCTTTTTTCAACCAGACGGCAGCAATTCACTGGAAACTATTGTATTGTTGCTATAAATGATCTTCATTGCAGAGGTTCGCGCGGCTAATGAGAGGCTTCACCCATGGGGGTGTTGGTTGTCATTAGTCGCGAGGATGCGAAGAAGATCGGGTTAAATCGACAGCACACCGGTGGTGTGCTGTCAAACATTTAAGAAAGGACAGAACTTTGCTGAATCCGATCGTTCGTAAATTCCAGTATGGTCAACATACCGTCACGCTGGAAACCGGCATGATGGCTCGTCAGGCTACTGCTGCCGTTATGGTAAGCATGGATGACACTGCGGTATTCGTTACCGTTGTTGGCCAGAAAAAAGCTAAACCAGGTCAGGACTTCTTCCCGCTGACCGTTAACTACCAGGAGCGTACCTACGCTGCCGGTAAAATCCCGGGTGGTTTCTTCCGTCGTGAAGGCCGTCCAAGCGAAGGCGAAACCCTGATTGCGCGTCTGATTGACCGCCCGGTTCGTCCGCTGTTCCCGGAAGGCTTCGTTAACGAAGTACAGGTTATCGCGACCGTTGTTTCCGTTAACCCACAGGTTAACCCGGACATCGTTGCCATGATCGGCGCATCCGCTGCCCTGTCACTGTCTGGTATTCCATTCAATGGCCCAATTGGTGCCGCGCGCGTTGGCTACATCAATGACCAGTACGTGCTGAACCCAACTCAGGAAGAGCTGAAAGAAAGTAAGCTGGACCTGGTTGTTGCGGGTACTGAAGCCGCTGTACTGATGGTTGAATCTGAAGCTGAACTGCTGAGCGAAGACCAGATGCTGGGCGCTGTGGTATTTGGCCACGACCAGCAGCAGATCGTTATCCAGAACATCAACGACCTGGTGAAAGAAGCCGGTAAACCACGTTGGGACTGGCAGCCAGAAGCGGCAAACGACGCGCTGAATGCCCGCGTTGCAGCCCTGGCAGAATCTCGTCTGAGCGATGCATACCGCATCACTGACAAACAGGAGCGTTACGCTCAGGTTGACGTGATCAAGTCTGAAACTATCGCGACCCTGGTTGCTGAAGACGAAGCGCTGGACGCTAACGAACTGAGCGACATCCTGCACGCTATCGAGAAAAACGTTGTTCGTAGCCGCGTACTGGCAGGCGAGCCGCGTATCGATGGCCGTGAAAAAGACATGATCCGTGGTCTGGATGTGCGTACTGGCGTTCTGCCACGTACTCACGGTTCCGCGCTGTTCACCCGTGGCGAAACGCAGGCGCTGGTTACCGCGACCCTGGGTACTGCACGTGACGCACAGAACATCGACGAACTGATGGGCGAGCGTACTGACAGCTTCCTGTTCCACTACAACTTCCCTCCGTACTCCGTAGGCGAAACCGGTATGGTTGGCTCGCCGAAGCGTCGTGAAATTGGTCACGGTCGTCTGGCGAAGCGCGGCGTACTGGCAGTAATGCCAGAAGCAGACAAATTCCCGTACACCGTACGTGTGGTGTCTGAAATCACCGAATCCAACGGTTCCTCTTCTATGGCTTCCGTGTGTGGTGCCTCTCTGGCGCTGATGGATGCAGGCGTGCCAATCAAAGCCGCCGTTGCGGGTATCGCAATGGGCCTGGTGAAAGAAGGCGACAACTTCGTTGTTCTGTCTGACATTCTGGGTGACGAAGACCACCTGGGCGATATGGACTTCAAAGTGGCGGGTTCCCGCGACGGTATCTCTGCGCTGCAGATGGATATCAAAATTGAAGGTATCACCAAAGAGATCATGCAGGCTGCTCTGAACCAGGCTAAAGGTGCGCGTCTGCACATCCTGGGCGTGATGGAACAGGCGATTAACGCGCCTCGTGGCGACATTTCTCAGTTCGCTCCACGTATCCACACCATCAAGATCAATCCAGACAAGATCAAAGATGTTATCGGTAAGGGCGGTTCTGTGATCCGTGCGCTGACCGAAGAGACTGGCACCACGATCGAAATCGAAGATGACGGTACTGTGAAGATCGCAGCAACCGATGGCGAGAAAGCGAAATTCGCGATCCGTCGCATCGAAGAAATCACTGCAGAGATCGAAGTGGGCCGCGTCTACGCAGGTAAAGTGACCCGTATCGTTGACTTTGGCGCGTTCGTTGCCATCGGTGGCGGTAAAGAAGGTCTGGTTCACATCTCTCAGATCGCTGACAAGCGCGTTGAGAAAGTGA
Organism: Enterobacter asburiae; assembly: GCF_008080435.1. Classification (GTDB taxonomy): domain Bacteria; phylum Pseudomonadota; class Gammaproteobacteria; order Enterobacterales; family Enterobacteriaceae; genus Enterobacter; species Enterobacter asburiae_C. The sequence goes on from NZ_VRKN01000005.1 coordinate 117,219, forward strand.
CCGATTACCTGCAGATGGGTCAGGAAGTACCGGTTAAAGTTCTGGAAGTTGATCGCCAGGGCCGTATCCGTCTGAGCATTAAAGAAGCAACCGAGCAGTCTCAGCCAGCTGCTGCGCCAGAAGCACAGGCAGCAGAACAGCAAGGCGAGTAAGTTGCCATTTGCCCTCCGCTTTGCGGAGGGCCTATTATCAGGCAGGACGCCTTGTTAAGCCGCCGGGGGACAGGACGTTCATCCAATAGTTGTCTTCGGGAGTGGGAAATGAAGCCTTTTTTGCGCTGGTGTTTCGTTGCGACAGCTTTAACGCTGGCAGGATGCAGCAACTCTGCCTGGCGTAAGAGCGAAGTCCTCGCAGTGCCATTGCAACCGACTTTGCAGCAGGAAGTGATTCTGGCACGCATGGAACAAATACTTGCCAGTCGGGCTTTAACCGATGAAGAACGCGCACAGCTTTTATATGAGCGCGGAGTGTTGTATGATAGTCTCGGTCTGAGGGCATTGGCGCGAAATGATTTTTCACAAGCGCTGGCTATCCGACCTGATATGCCTGAAGTATTCAATTACTTAGGCATTTATTTAACGCAGGCAGGCAATTTTGATGCTGCCTATGAAGCGTTTGATTCTGTACTTGAGCTTGATCCAACTTACAACTACGCGCACTTGAATCGCGGTATCGCATTGTATTACGGCGGTCGTGATAAGTTAGCGCAAGATGATCTGCTGGCGTTTTATCAAGACGATCCTAATGATCCTTTCCGTAGCCTGTGGCTTTACATCGTTGAGCGGAAGCTCGATGAGAAGCAGGCAAAAGAGGCACTGAAACAGCGCTTCGATAAATCGGACAAGGAACAGTGGGGATGGAACATTGTCGAGTTCTACCTGGGCAACATTAGCGAAGCAACGCTGATGGAACGCCTCAAGGCGGACGCAACGGATAACACCTCGCTCGCTGAGCATCTCAGTGAAACCAACTTCTATTTAGGTAAGTACTACCTAAGTCTGGGGGATATGGACAGCGCTACGGCACTGTTCAAATTAGCGGTTGCTAACAACGTACACAACTTCGTTGAGCACCGTTATGCATTGTTGGAATTATCGCTCTTGGGCCAGGAGCATGACGACCTGGCAGAATCGGACCAGCAATAGCTGACGACATAAACATCAGCCCGTAATCTTTTGATTGCCATCACCTTAACTGGTGAGGGCGTTGTTGTTCGTCAATACACCTACTTTGAGCCGGTTCACACTTTTCAATGAAAATTGCTAATCATTTTCACGATGAGCTAAGTAGACTGGCCGCCATTAATATCGAGGCACTTGTACTACATGGCTGAATTCGAAACCACTTTTGCAGATCTGGGCCTGAAGGCTCCTATCCTTGAAGCCCTTAACGATCTGGGTTACGAAAAACCATCTCCGATCCAGGCTGAGTGTATCCCACACCTGCTTTCTGGTCGTGACGTGCTGGGCATGGCCCAGACTGGTAGCGGTAAAACTGCAGCATTCTCGCTGCCGCTGCTGAACAACATTGATCCGGACCTGCGTGCACCGCAGATCCTCGTCCTGGCTCCAACCCGTGAACTGGCTGTTCAGGTTGCAGAAGCAATGACGGAATTCTCTAAACATATGCGCGGCGTAAACGTGGTAGCCCTGTACGGCGGCCAGCGTTATGACGTGCAGTTACGCGCCCTGCGCCAGGGCCCACAGATTGTTGTCGGTACGCCGGGCCGTCTGCTGGATCACCTGAAGCGCGGTACTCTGGACCTCTCTAAACTGAGCGGCCTGGTACTGGATGAAGCAGATGAAATGCTGCGTATGGGCTTCATCGAAGACGTCGAAACCATCATGGCGCAGATCCCGGAAGGTCATCAGACCGCGCTGTTCTCTGCCACCATGCCAGAAGCGATTCGTCGTATTACCAAACGCTTCATGAAAGATCCTCAGGAAGTGCGTATTCAGTCCAGCGTAACCACTCGCCCGGACATCAGCCAGAGCTACTGGTCTGTGTACGGCATGCGCAAAAACGAAGCGCTGGTACGTTTCCTGGAAGCGGAAGATTTTGATGCGGCGATTATCTTCGTACGTACCAAAAACGCGACCCTGGAAGTGGCTGAAGCGCTGGAGCGTAGCGGCTACAACAGCGCAGCGCTGAACGGCGACATGAACCAGGCCCTGCGTGAGCAGACTCTGGAGCGTCTGAAAGACGGTCGTCTGGATATCCTGATTGCAACCGACGTGGCAGCACGTGGTCTGGACGTTGAGCGTATCAGCCTGGTTGTTAACTACGACATCCCGATGGATTCCGAGTCTTACGTTCACCGTATCGGCCGTACCGGTCGTGCGGGTCGTGCTGGCCGTGCGCTGCTGTTCGTTGAAAACCGCGAGCGTCGTCTGCTGCGTAACATCGAACGCACCATGAAGCTGACCATTCCAGAAGCGGACCTGCCAAATGCAGATCTGCTGGGCAAACGCCGTCTGGAAAAATTCGCCGCGAAAGTACAGCAGCAGCTGGAAAGCAGCGATCTTGATCAGTACCGTGCGCTGCTGTCGCAGATTCAGCCTACCGCTGAAGGCGAAGAGCTGGACATGGAAACCCTGGCAGCAGCACTGCTGAAAATGGCTCAGGGCGAACGTAGCCTGATTGTGCCACCAGATGCGCCGATGCGTCCTAAGCGTGAATTCCGTGACCGTGACGATCGCTTCGAACGTCGTGGCGACCGTAATGACCGCAATGACCGTGGCCCACGTGGTGACCGTCCAGAGCGTGGTGGTGAAGACCGTCCACGTCGTGAACGTCGTGACGCGGGTGATATGGAACTGTACCGCATTGAAGTGGGCCGTGATGATGGCGTTGAAGTTCGTCACATCGTTGGCGCGATCGCTAACGAAGGCGACATCAGCAGCCGTTACATCGGTAACATCAAGCTGTTTGGTACCCACTCCACCATCGAACTGCCGAAAGGTATGCCGGGCGAAGTCCTGCAGCACTTTACTCGCACTCGCATCCTGAACAAGCCGATGAACATGCAGCTGATGGGTGATGCACAGCCTCGCACTGACCGTGGCGGCGAACGTCGTGCCGGTGGTCGCAGCTTCGGTGGCGAACGTCGTGAAGGTGGTCGTAGCGAAGGTCGTGGTGAACCTCGTCGTTTCTCCGGCGAGCGCCGTGAAAGCCGTGGCCCACGTCGTGACGAAGGCACCAGCCGTCGCCGTGACGCGTAAGCCTTACGCAACTGACGTAAAGTAAAATATACAGCCCCGATACACGCTATCGGGGCTTTTTTTATTCCTTTTGTACTCTTGTACTGGTACAGTGCGTCGCATTAACATGCAAACCGCATGATTGACTGGAGAAAAGGCTGTATGGCGACACTAACCACCACCCAAACGTCACCTTCGCTGCTTGGCGGCGTGGTGATCATCGGCGGAACCATCATTGGTGCCGGGATGTTTTCCCTGCCTGTGGTCATGTCCGGTGCGTGGTTCTTCTGGTCGCTGGCCGCGCTGGTCTTTACCTGGTTCTGCATGCTCCATTCCGGGCTGATGATCCTTGAAGCAAACCTGAACTACCGTATTGGCTCCAGCTTTGACACCATCACCAAAGACCTGCTGGGCAAAGGCTGGAACCTGGTGAACGGGCTGTCCATCGCGTTTGTGCTCTATATCCTGACCTATGCGTATATCTCGGCAAGCGGCTCAATTCTGCATCACACCTTCTCGGAGATGTCGCTGAACGTTCCGGCGCGTCTGGCGGGGCTGTGTTTTGCGTTGGCTGTGGCGTTTATCGTCTGGATGAGTACAAAGGCGGTGAGCCGTATGACGGCGATTGTATTAGGCGCTAAGGTCATCACCTTCTTCCTGACCTTCGGCAGTCTGCTGGGGCACGTAACGCCTGCCACGCTGTTTAACGTCGCCGAAGTGAACACCTCCTACACGCCGTACCTGCTGATGACGCTGCCGTTCTGTCTGGCGTCGTTCGGCTACCACGGCAACGTGCCGAGCCTGATGAAGTACTACGGCAAAGATCCGCGCACCATTGTGAAGTGTCTGGTCTACGGCACGCTGCTGGCGCTGGGGCTGTATGTCATCTGGCTGCTCGGAACGATGGGCAACATCCCACGTCCGGAATTTATCGGCATTGCGCAGAAGGGCGGTAATATTGACGTGCTGGTGCAGGCGCTGAGCGGCGTGCTGAATAGCCGCAGCCTGGATCTGCTGCTGGTTATCTTCTCTAACTTTGCGGTGGCGAGCTCTTTCCTCGGCGTAACCCTGGGCCTGTTTGACTACCTGGCGGATCTGTTTGGCTTTGATGATTCTGCGATGGGGCGCTTCAAAACCGCGCTGCTGACCTTCCTGCCACCGATTGTGGGCGGCCTGCTGTGGCCGAACGGCTTCCTGTACGCCATCGGCTATGCCGGACTGGCGGCAACCATCTGGGCGGCGATTGTGCCGGCGCTGCTGGCACGTAAATCACGTAAACGCTTTGGTAGCCCGAAATTCCGCGTCTGGGGCGGCAAGCCGATGATTGCGCTGATCCTGGTGTTTGGTGCTGGCAATGCCCTGGTACACGTGCTGTCGAGTTTTAACCTGCTGCCTGTTTACCAGTAAATACATTGCCCGGTGGCGCTACGCTTACCGGGCCTACAGGGATCGCGTAGGCCGGATAAGGCGAAGCCGCCATCCGGCAAAAAGGCTACCCCACCAACTCTTCTTTCACCTGCATCGCCAAATCAAACGAATGCAAACGCGCCTGGTGATCGAAAATCTGGCCGTTAACCATAATTTCATCCGCCTGTGTTTCGCGCAGCACCGCGTCCAGCCCGTGACGCACTTTCGCTTTATCGCCTACCAGCGACATACTCAGCGCCTGCTGAACGCCATACTGTTCGGAGGCTGACCACAGCTGATGCATATTCTCCACTGGCGGCGGAAGCTGGCCCGTCTCACCGCGTCGCAGCTTCACAAACGCCTGCTGCATGGAGGTAAACAGGAATTCCGCGTCGCGATTGCTGTCGGCGGCAATGATGTTGATACATACCATCGCGTACGGCTTCTCCAGACGCTCGGACGGTTTGAAGTTCGTGCGGTAAAGATGCAGCGCCTGATGCAGCATATCTGGTGCGAAGTGCGAGGCAAACGCAAATGGCAGCCCCAGCTGTGCGGCGAGCTGTGCGCTGTAAAGGCTTGAGCCTAACAGCCACACCGGGATCTTCTCACCGTATCCAGGTACGGGGCGCACGTGGGGGTTCGGGTCACGCGCGTCGAACCAGTCCACCAGCTCAGCCACATCGCATGGGAAGTTGTCGATATCGCCGCTCATATGGCGGCGCAGGGCACGCATGGTTGGCTGGTCACTACCAGGTGCACGACCAAGACCCAAATCAATACGCCCCGGATAGAGGGTATTCAGGGTGCCAAACTGCTCGGCAATCACCAGCGGGGCGTGGTTAGGCAACATCACGCCACCCGAACCAAGGTGTAAAGTCGTGGTGTTTGCAGCCAAATAGCCAATCAGTACCGAGGTGGCGGCGCTGGCGATGCCCACCATGTTGTGGTGCTCGGCCAGCCAGTAGCGGTGATAGCCACGCTTTTCGGCCAGCTTAGCCAGATCCAGAGAGTGCGAAAAGGCTTCTCGTGCCGAGGAGCCTTGTGGGATCGGCGCCAGATCCAGCACCGAAAACGGAATGGTTTTGTCAGTCATAACAGCTCACTTTGTCGACGGTGAATCTTTAATACTGCATTAAAAAATGATAACCGTTGTTAACAAAGTGAGCCTTTTTTACGCCTGCAATTCCAGCCCGGCGAGCCGTCTCCAGTAGCCGTTGCAGTCGCTGTTTGCCGTCAACGGTAGCGGAGCGGCACCGTTTTCATTGGCGCGGAAGGCGTCCAGCATCGCGAACACGCCGGTATCCAGCGGCGACAGCCGAACCATATCCACCAGCCCGTCCATCGACGCCAGCTCGTTGCCGAGGTTATAGACATAGCCGCTCATGGTTTGAATACCGTTCAGGACAAACACCTGCTGATTCTCCTGTGACAACATGCTGCGTCCGTTCGGGTACTTGATGCAGCAGGTTTCGCACTCGTCTTTCGGGCGGTCTTCCGATCGCGCGGTAAAGCAGCGGGCGGAGTAGGCCAGCGGCAGATGACCATAGCTCAGCACTTCCACTTCAAACTGATTACGAATGCCCAGCTCTTCGCACTGAGTCAGCAGGTTTGCCAGCCAGTCGCGGGAGAGCTCTACCGGCATACACCAGCGCGTCATCCCCTGTTTGAGCAGCAGACGCAGGGTCACGGCGTTGTAGCAGTTCAGGGCATGACCCGCGACAAACGGCAGTTTACGCTCGGCGCACATGTTCACCACGCCCAGGTCGCTCGCCTCCAGCAGGAACTCGCCGTTCTCAACGTAGCGCTTCAGCTCGCCCAGTTCGGAAGAAGCCTGCACCAGCGCAAGCGTGGAGAGCACCACCTGCTTGCCGCTCCCCGCCAGGCTTTTCGCCATATCCAGCCAGTCGCCCACTTTGGTGGCGCGGCGCTTGCTGCACACCGCTTCGCCGAGGTAAATCACATCGGCGCTGCTGGTGGCGGCCTGTTGGTAAAAATCTTCCAGCGTCTCTTTTGGCCAGTAGTAGAGCACCGGTCCTAATGAATATTTCATGATTATCTCACTGCCATTTACGGTGATACGCGCCCAGCGTGGTTTGCGTGCCTTCGGACATCGATCCGAGCGTCTCCATCCAGGACTGCTGTGGAGCGTAGTTCTGCGGATCCGCCATGCAGCGGTCGATGGCCTGACGCCAGACTTTGGCTACCTGGCTCACGTAGGCCGGGCTGCGCTGACGACCTTCGATTTTCACCGAGGCAATATTGGCCGCCAGCAGCTCCGGCAGCAGCTCCAGCGTGTTGAGGCTGGTGGGCTCCTCCAGCGCGTGGTAGCGCTCGCCGTCGACCAGATAGCGGCCTTTACACAGAGTTGGATAACCGGCGTTTTCACCGTCCTGATAGCGGTCAATCAGTACCTCATTCAGGCGAGACTCCAGCCCCTGAGGGGTCTGCTGCCAGCGGACAAAGCGGGCAGGGGAGCAGGCCCCGACGGTATTCGGCGATTCACCGGTTAAATAAGAGGAAAGATAGCAACGCCCTTCGGCCATGATGCACAGGCTGCCAAAGGCAAAAACTTCCAGCGGCACTGGCGTGACGCGCGCGAGTTGCTTAACCTGATGAATAGAGAGCACGCGCGGCAGCACCACGCGGGCCACGTCAAAGTGTTGATGATAAAAACGTACGGCCTCTTCGTTGGTGGCGGATGCCTGAACAGAGACGTGGCGCTCAATATGGGGATAGCGTTCTGCCGCATACTCAAGCATGGCGAGGTCGGCCAGGATCAGCGCATCGGCACCCAGCTGTGCTGCCATATCCACCGCGCGCTGCCAGCGGGCATAGCCGTCAGGATGAGCAAAGGTGTTGATGGCGATATGCAGTTTGCGGCGGTGCTGGTGAACGAAGTTAACGGCTTCCTGAAGCTTTTTCTCCGTAAAGTTGAGGCCAGCAAAATGGCGGGCATTGGTGTCATCTTTCAGCCCGATATAGACCGCATCGGCCCCATTTTCGATGGCCGCCTTAAGCGCCGGAAGATTTCCGGCAGGGCAGAGCAGCTCCATAATTTATCCTGATGTAGTCGATCGCAAAATTGTTAACGAGCTGGGATTTTAATTAACCCATACGCGACAATTTTTGATTTAAGGCAGCTAATGGCGTATTGATGGCACCAATAATGAGGGTTAACGGACGACGGTTTGTTGATTTACGCCGCTATGTTGCGCTTCGGATATGGCAAAATAGCAGGACTATAGATATCAGGGAGTAAAGCTCGTGCTGGATAAACTGCGTTCACGTCTCGTACAATTTGGTCCATCAATGCTGAGCGTGCCGGTCAAGCTGGCGCCGTTCGCGCTCAAACGCCAGGTGCTGGAGCAGGTCCTGAGCTGGCAGTTCCGCCAGGCGCTGCAGGATGGCGAGCTGGAATTCCTCGAAGGCCGCTGGTTAAGCATTGAAGTGCGTGACATCGGGCTGCGCTGGTTTACCTCCGTTGAGAATGACCAGCTGATCGTACGCGAATCCGCCGAGGCGGACGTGAGCTTTAGCGCCAACGCCAGCGATCTGCTGATGATCGCCGCGCGTAAGCAGGATCCGGATACGCTCTTCTTCCAGCGCCGTCTGGTGATTGAAGGCGACACGGAGCTGGGCCTGTACGTTAAGAATTTAATGGATGCCATTGAGCTGGAGCAGATGCCGAAAGCGCTGCGCGTGATGTTAATGCAAATGGCAGATTTTGTTGAGGCCGGGCTTAAAACCCCGCCGGACGGTAAACACACTTCAGTAGGTGAGCCATGCTGATTCGAGTCGAAATTGGGATTGATGCGCCGGGGATCGATGCGTTGTTACGCCGCGCCTTTGCGAGCGATGCCGAAGCCCAACTGGTCCACGACCTTCGCGAAGACGGCCTGATTACGCTGGGGCTGGTTGCCACCGATGACGAAGGTCAGGTGGTGGGCTATGTTGCCTTCAGTCCGGTCATCGTTCAGGGCGAAGATCTGCAGTGGGTAGGCATGGCACCGCTTGCGGTAGATGAAAGCTATCGCGGGCAGGGGCTGGCACGTCAGCTGGTCTATGAAGGGCTGGACTCGCTCAATGAGTTTGGCTATGCCGCTGTGGTAACGCTGGGCGATCCAGCGTTCTATGGCCGATTGGGCTTTGAGCAGGCCGCGCATTACGATCTGCGCTGCCGCTGGCCGGATACGGAATCCGCTTTCCAGGTCCATCGTCTGGCGGACGATGCGCTCAACGGCGTCAATGGTCTGGTCGAGTACCACGACCATTTCAATCGCTTTTAATCAGGCTCTCGCGTAGCGCCTCAAAGGAGCCGTCTCCGGTCACGAGGCGCTCTTTCTGGCGCTTCGTCAGCTGCTTGATGCGGTATTCCAGCCTGAGCGCCAGCGATCGGTCGCCCACCGCGGCTGAAAATGCCAGTTGCAGTTCCCCTTTACCCCGCAGTGCCTTTGCCCCTTTCCCCGTTTGATGTTGTAAAAAACGCCGCGCCACATCGGTGGTGATCCCGGTGTAGAGTGCGTTATCAGCGGTTCGGATAAGATAGAGAAACCAGCACACGGTAAACAGATTCAGTATGTTAAGGTGAACGCACCATAGCATGAGAGAGAACGAAAATGGAAACACTGGCCGCCATTAACCGCTGGCTGGCGAAGCAGCATGTTGTCACCTGGTGCGTCTATGACGAGGGGGAGATGTGGTGCGCAAACGCGTTTTACTACTACGACCCTGAGCGCGTGGCTTTTTATGTCATGAGTGAAGACAAAACGCGTCATGCGCAGATGACCGGCCAGCAGGCAAAGGTGGCAGGCACGGTGAATGGTCAACCGAAAACGGTCGCGCTGATCCGCGGCGTACAGTTCAAAGGGGAGATCCGTCGTCTGGACGGCGAAGAGAGCGACGCGCGCCGTAAGCACTATACGCGCCGCTTTCCCGTTGCCGCTGCGCTAAAAGCCCCGGTGTGGGAAATCCGCCTCGATGAGCTGAAATTTACCGACAACACCCTGGGCTTTGGCAAGAAGCTGCACTGGTTACGCGCCGAGCAGGCGTAGCGCTTCGCGGTTAAACGCCGGGAGATCGTCCGGGGTTCGGCTGGTGATCAGCTGGTCTTTGTCGTTGACCACCTCCTGATCGTAAAACTCGGCCCCCGCATTTTTCAGATCGATAACGATCGGTTTCACAGCGGTCAGCTTACGTCCGCGGACCACTTCTGCGCTGATGAGCAGCTGCGGGCCGTGACAGATGGCAAAGACCGGTTTGCCGGTAGAGACAAAGTCCCGGGTGAAGGTCACGAAGCGCTCGTCCCCGCGCAGGGAATCCGGGGAATGGCCGCCGGGTAACAGCAGAGCGTCGAAATCTGAGGGGCTAACGTTATCAATGGTCTCATCAATGGTCACGGTCGCCTCGCCCTTATGGCCTGTCACCGTTTTGCCCGCTTCTTTCTCAATGGTGATGACCTCATGTCCCGCCTTGCGGAACGCCTCGGCGGGAGAGGTGAATTCTGAATCTTCAAACTCGTCGGTAATCAAGACTGCGATTTTCTTGCCCATGCTTCCTCCGTTGTTTTGGCTTCAGACTGATTTTTCTCCGCTTGTGGTAAATACTTACCTGTAACAGACTTCTAAGTGTGGTCGACGACGCTGAGTTCGCAAACGGACAATTCTGTAAAGGGGATAAGATGAGTCAGGTATTGATTACGGGTGCTACCGGGTTAGTGGGCGATCATCTGCTGCGGCTGCTGATTCAGGATCGCCGCGTGAACTACATCGCCGCCCCGACGCGTCGACCGCTGGCGGACTTATCTGGCGTCTTTAATCCGCACGATCTTCAGCTGACGGATGCGCTGGCGCAGGTGCAGGATCCCATTGATATCGCCTTTTGCTGTCTGGGCACCACGCGGCGGGAGGCGGGCAGCAAAGAGGCATTTATCCATGCCGACTATACGCTGGTGGTGGACACTGCGCTCACGGCGAAAAAGCTGGGGGCCAGACATTTTCTGGTGGTCAGCGCGCTCGGCGCCAATGCCGGATCGCTTTTCTTCTACAACAAGGTGAAGGGCAAGATGGAGGATGCACTGATTGCGCAGAAATGGGAGCAGCTGACGATTGTGCGCCCTTCGATGCTGATCGGCCACCGGGATGAACGCCGATTTAACGAGTCGATACTGGCCCCGCTGTTTCGGATCCTTCCCGGCAACTGGAAATCCATCGAGGCGCGGGATGTCGCCCGCGCGATGTTAAAAGAGGGACTGGCCCCGTCGAAAGCGGGCGTAAACATTATCCCCTCGGCAAAACTGCGTGAAATCGCGCAGGGCGAGGCGTAAACTCCCCCGGCTAATAACCTAATACTCTCCGGGGAATGCTATGACTGGTCAGTCTTCATCTCAGGCGGCAACACCTGTTCAATGGTGGAAGCCCGCACTCTTCTTTCTCGTGGTCATTGTTGGCCTCTGGTATGTGAAATGGCAGCCGTACTACGGTAAAGCCTTCACCGCCGCTGAAACGCACAGCATCGGTAAATCTATTCTCGCGCAGGCCGATTCCAGCCCGCTTCATGCGGCGTGGGATTATGCCATGGTCTACTTCCTTGCCGTCTGGAAGGCTGCCGTCTTAGGCGTGATCCTGGGTTCACTGATTCAGGTGCTGATCCCGCGTAACTGGCTGGTAAAAACCCTCGGACAGCCGCGCTTTCAGGGCACGCTGTTGGGCACGATTTTCTCCCTGCCGGGCATGATGTGCTCCTGCTGTGCCGCGCCTGTGGCTGCAGGGATGCGTCGTCAGCGCGTGTCGATGGGCGGCGCGCTGGCGTTCTGGATGGGGAACCCGCTGCTCAACCCGGCAACGCTGGTGTTTATGGGCTTTGTGCTGGGCTGGCATTTTGCCGCGATCCGCCTGGTTGCGGGTCTGGTGACGGTGTTGGTGGTAGCGACGCTGGTGCAACATATGGTGAAGGACAACGCGCCTGAGTCTGCGTCTGTAGAGCTGGACATCAGCGAGCCGCAGGGCGGATTCTTCGCCCGCTGGGGTAAAGCGCTGTGGCAGCTATTCTGGAGCACCATCCCGGTCTATATCCTGGCGGTACTGGTTCTGGGCGCGGCGCGCGTCTGGCTCTTCCCGCATGCGGATGGCGCTATCGACAACACGCTGATGTGGGTCATTGCGATGGCCGTTGCAGGCTGCCTGTTTGTGATCCCAACGGCGGCGGAGATCCCGATTGTTCAGACCATGATGCTGGCCGGTATGGGCACCGCACCGGCGCTGGCACTGCTGATTACGCTGCCGGCGATCAGCCTGCCGTCGCTTATCATGCTGCGTAAGTCGTTCCCGGCGAAAGCGCTGTGGCTGACCGCAGGGCTGGTGGCGTTGAGCGGGGTGATGGTGGGGAGTATTGCGTTGATGTAAAAAAAAGCCCGGTGGCGCTAGCGCCTACCGGGCCTACAGTCAGGTGTGGATTACTTAATGTAAGTAAACGCGGTGGTGACGTGCTTCACGCCGCTCACCCGGCTGGCGATATCGGCCGCCGCTTTCCCTTCACGGTCGGTCACCAGACCCAGCAGGAACACTTCGCCGTTTTCAGTCGTCACTTTCACGTTGGAGGATTTCACCTGGTCCGAGCCCAACAGCTGGGAACGCACTTTGGTGGTGATCCAGGTATCGGAAGAGGCGTCACCCAGGCCAATTGGCTTGCCCTGACGCACTTCGTTAAACACCTCTGTTGTCCCTTCAACGCCCATCGCAATCTGTTTCGCGCGAGAGGCGAGCTCCAGATTCGGGGCCTGGCCTGCCAGCAGCACTTTGCCCTGATAAGCCGTCACGTTGATACGCGCTTCTTTCTTGATCTGTTCGTCTTTCGACAGCGCACTGTTGACGCGCAGTTCCAGCGTACCGTCATCCACCTGCGTCCCCACAGTGCGTGGATCGGTTGCCGCTTTGGTGCCTACCGCCGCAGTACCCACAACGGCCGCTGCGATACATCCCTGAAGCAGTAATGCAGACATAAGGACTGCGAGGGTCGATAAAGCCTTCATAAGAACTCCTTAATCATCCTGGTGAGGGAAAAGCGTGTTATCGATCAAATCACATAAGCAGTTCACCGTGAGCATATGCATTTCCTGAATACGTGCGCTCCGGTGAGAAGGAATGCGGATTTCCACATCCTGCGGCCCAAGCAGACCCGCCAGCTCACCACCGTCATAGCCGGTTAAGGCCACGATTGTCATGTCGCGGGTGACGGCGGCTTCAACGGCTTTGACAATGTCCCGGCTATTGCCGCGCGTGGAGATGGCCAGCAGCACATCTCCGGCGTGACCCAGGGCTCGCACCTGCTTTGCGTAAATTTCGTCATGCAGACGATCGTTAGCAATCGCCGTTAAGACCACATTATCGGTATTAAGTGCAATGGCAGGTAAACTTGGGCGTTCTGTTTCAAAGCGATTGATCATGCTGGCAGCAAAATGCTGTGCGTTGGCGGCTGACGTGCCGTTGCCACAACAGAGGATTTTGTTGCCATTAAGCAGGGATTGCACCAGCGTCATTGCGGCACGCGAGATAGCATCCGGAAGGGCTTCCGCCGCGGCAATCTGAGTCTGGATGCTTTCTGTGAAGCACACTTTAATTCTTTCGAGCACGTTATCCCTTTTAAATCTTAATTATGCGTCTTCGCCAAAAGCGTTTTTAAGCCATTCGATCTCATTTCCGGTGAAGGCTATCACATCGAACCGGCAATCCACAGTATCAAAGCTCCCATTATGGCGGGCAAGCCACAAGTGGGCAGTCTGTAATAATTTATGTTGTTTGGCGAGCGTCACGCTGGCGGCAGCACCGCCAAAACGGGAGGACTGTCGAAAGCGGACTTCTACAAACACGATGACCTGACCGTCTTTCATGATCAGATCAATTTCGCCACCGCGCCCGCGGACGTTAGCGGCGATAAAGCGCAATCCTTTGCCTTCAAGCCAGCGACGCGCCTTTAACTCCCACGCATCGCCGGTCTCTTTACGGCTTAACTGGCCGGGACGATTTGCCCCTGCTGGTATTTGAGCCATGATAACTTCCTGTTGATGACGCAGTCCTGAGTTGCGGTCAGATCGCCGGTGTTGCCGTTAAGCTCAAAGCCCGGTACCTGACGCATCTGGGTAAAGTGGTTCGCCAGCGCCCATGCATCGACACCCATCGCATACAGACGCGCCAGCGAGTAATCGTTACGTACGGTACTCAGCGCCTGCTGCATCAGCGCCGGGTTGCTGCCTGCCAGCATCGGGATTTCACTGTACTGCAGACCGTCCATTTCCAGACGGAAATCCGGGCCTGCGGTGCCCTGCGCGCTGCGTGAGCTGGCGTAGAGGGTTGCGCCACTCTGGCTGCCGTTACGCATCGCGATCATCGGTTTGATAAAGGCGATCTCCTGCGGCGTGGCAACGATATAGGCCGCATCCACTTTACCGCCACCGCTAATCTGCGCGTCGGTAGGTGGGGCAGGGATCGTCAGGCCGCCAATCGTCACGCCCTGCTGCTGTGGCAGGCTCGCGGTGACAGGACTACCGTTAAGCGCGATACCCGCTCCACCGTTGACGCCAGCGCGCAGTTCAGAGACGGAACCGAATTTCTGCTGCAGCACCACGCCGCCGCCCAGCTTCTGCCACTCATCGGCAAAAGCATTGGCCACGCGATCGCCCAGCGCGCTGCGTGGGATGAGCAGCAGCGGAGCCTGTTTACCCTGCTCGTGAATATGACGCGCCGCATCGCGGGCTTCATCTTCAGGGGAAAGCGCGAAGTAGCAAATATTGGCCCGGTTCTGAACCTGCTCAGGCTGGTTGAGTGCCAGCACGTTCAGCGTGGTATTGCTCTTCATCAGCTCTTCCACGTTGTTTTTCAACAGCGGACCGACAACGATGCTTGCACCGTCCTGTTGAACCTGCGCCAGAACCTGATCAAGCGGTTGCGAGCTGGTGTCGTAGATTTTCAACTCAGCGCCCGGGTTGGCGCTGGTGGTTGCCACGGCCTGCGGCTGCGCAGCAGGTTGGGCTGCGGGTTGTGCAGGCTGCTGTTGAGGCTGTTCTGCCGTTGTGCCAGGAGCAGGTGCCGCTTGCGTCTCGGCCGGAGCCTGGGTCGCAGGTGCTGCTGTAGCCGGCGGCGTCGTCGGAGCCGTCACCGGGTTTTGCATCGTACCTTGCGCTGGAGCTTGTGCCGTGGTCAGGTCGCTGGTCTCTGCTGCTGACGGGCTGACAACATCATTCACGTTAGCCGCCTGGGCCGCCTGCGCGGGAACTGCGCTGCCGGTTACCGACGCAGTGCCGTTTTTCGCTGCTTCAAAGCCCTGCTGAATGGTACGGCCGAACACCGCCGCCTGGCCGTTGAGCGGCAGAAGCAGGGCGATTTTGCTGGTCGAGGCGGGCTTAAAGTTCTGCACGTTCACCAACTGGGTTGGCAGCATTTTCGCACCCGGGTTTTGCGGGTAGCGTGTCTGCCAGTCCGTAATACCGGCCTTCAACATTTTTGGATCGCTGCGGTTGTTAAACCACATCTGCTGCAGATCCAGCCAGCCCTGCAGGACGTTTTCATCGGCGTTGATGACCAGTGCCTGCGCCTGTTCCTGGGTCATAGAGGCAAGCGCTTGCCAGGTGGCATCAATATTTTTCTGCTTATCGGCACCGCCGAGCAGCGGCTCTTGCGCGACGAGGGCGCGGAGCAGCGTCAGGGAAGGACGCCCCTGCTCTGCGGTAATGCCCGCCTGCCAGAAGCGAGCCTGCTGATTTTTATCCAGCGCGCTCACGTCAATGTCACCGAGGATCTTCTTCGCGGCGGCGTAATCTTTCAACGCGACTTTCAGCTCGGCAGAGAGCAGGCTCTGCTCACGACGCTGGGTGTCGTTAAGATCTTTCGGCAACTGGTTAAACAGTTCGGCAGCCTGCTGGGTTTTACCTTCTTTCAGCAGTGCACGAATGGCGAGTAATTGCCAGTTGGTCTTGGTATCATTTGAACTCTGCGACATTTGTTGCAGATAAAAGCCAGAATCAGCCTGAGCAGAACCCTGAAGATGGGCGGTGCTCTGGTCAGGTGCCTGGGTGCCACAGCCTGCAAAGATCAGGGCTGCCAGCAGAAGCGGCACGCTGCGCGTGGCTTTTTTTCGAAGAAACGTTAACGGTACCATACTGTATCCAGTGATTTTTTTTACGCAATGCTCAATATTAAATCGGCAATACGGACGAAACAATGAAACAACACGAAACGGCAGATAATTCTCAAGGCCAGCTTTATATTGTACCTACTCCTATCGGGAATTTGTCTGATATTACCCAACGTGCGCTCACTGTACTGCAAGCTGTTGATTTAATTGCTGCTGAAGATACCCGCCACACTGGCCTACTGCTGCAACATTTCGCGATTAACGCCCGTTTGTTTGCTCTGCACGATCACAATGAGCAACAAAAAGCCGAAACGCTGGTGGCGAAGCTGAAAGAGGGGCAGAACATTGCGCTGGTCTCCGACGCCGGGACGCCGCTGATCAACGATCCTGGCTATCACCTGGTGCGTACCTGTCGCGAAGCCGGTATTCGCGTTGTGCCGCTGCCGGGTCCGTGCGCCGCGATTGCTGCGTTAAGTGCCGCAGGTCTGCCGTCCGACCGTTTCTGCTATGAAGGTTTCCTGCCTGCCAAATCCAAAGGCCGTCGCGACGTGTTAAAAGAACTGGAAGCGGAACCGCGCACCCTGATTTTTTACGAATCCACTCATCGCCTGCTGGAAAGTCTGGAAGACATGGTGACCGTCTGGGGCGAAGCCCGCTACGTGGTGCTGGCGCGCGAGCTGACCAAAACCTGGGAAACCATCCACGGCGCGCCGGTGGGCGAACTGCTGGCGTGGGTGAAGGAAGACGAAAATCGCCGCAAGGGTGAAATGGTGCTGATTGTCGAAGGACATAAGGCGCAGGAAGACGCGCTGCCTGCCGACGCGCTGCGCACGCTGGCGCTGCTGCAGGCGGAACTGCCGCTGAAGAAAGCGGCAGCATTAGCGGCGGAGATCCACGGTGTGAAAAAGAATGCGCTCTATAAGTATGCGCTGGAGCAGCAGGGGGAGTAATCCAAATGAGCTGCTATCAGCCTCCGTTCACCATCACACCCTTTATCCTCAATCAGGTGGTTGAGATTGGTGAGCTATTGGGGCATTGGGCGGCACATTCAGGTAGAACGTCTCCACTTCTCCGTAAAGAGAACCGTATTCGAACCATTCAGGCATCGCTAGCCATTGAACACAACTCGCTGACGACAGGGCAGGTGACGGCAATCATGGATGGCAAGCGCGTGCTTGCACCTGAAAAAGATATTCAGGAAGTACGCAACGCTATCCTGGCATATGAAAAATTGCCCGAATGGAAGCCCTGGAAGCTCAATGACTTACTCAATGCACACCGATTATTGATGATGGGTCTGGTCGATCATCCCGGAAAGCTCAGAAATGGAGACGTAGGGGTGTACCGTGGAAACCAGTTAGTCCACATGGCTCCGCCAGCCTCGCAGATGAACCGCCTTATCGACGATCTTCTTTCCTGGCTTAAGCAAACCGATCTTCACCCGCTGATTGCCAGCTCGGTATTTCATTACGAGTTTGAGTTTATTCATCCCTTTTCGGATGGAAATGGCCGCATGGGGCGGCTGTGGCAAACGTTGATCTTAAGCCAGTGGCGTGCAGAGCTTGCATGGCTGCCCGTGGAGACACTCATTCACTTCCAGCAAGCGCGCTATTACCAGATTTTAGGACAATGCGATCGGGCCAGTGATTGCACGGCCTTCGTGGCGTTTATGCTGCAAAATTTGGCCGAAGCTTTGCGGGAAGGCATCGATATGACATCCGTCATGTCGGAAAAAATGTCGGAAGAATTGTCGGAAAAGGAAAATACGATCCTTGAGCTTCTTACCGTTCAACCGCAAATGACCGCGGTGATGCTGGCCTCTGCACTGGGCGTGACTTCGCGCACTGCGGAACGTTATCTCCGTTCTTTGCAAACAAAAGGTAAATTAAAACGCCTGGGGGCAAGGAAAGGGGGAAGCTGGCAGGTCATGGCTTAACCTGCCAGCTGAACACTTTTTATTTTCCTGGCATCGCCTCAAACACCAGCGTTTCCAGCGGCTGCAGCGTAATCACCACCGCGTTTTTGTACTCTTCCGGTACGGTTGAATTACTGCCGTACACCGCTTTCAGACGAAACTGCGCCGCGTTTCCTGTCGGAATTTCGAAATCTTTCGCTAAATCCAGGTAGTAGCTTTGCGGTTTATCCGACGGGTTACGCAAGCCGAGAATCGCTTTGTCCTTGCTCCAGGATGCCCAGCCGTAAACCTGCAGTGCGGTCGGGTCCCCGCCGATCCAGTGGGTATCCACCAGCACGCTGGCGTTATCCCGCGACCATTTCGCCGCCTGTGCCAGGGTATCCCACTTCGCCTTGTTGAGCATGGATGGGGTGATATACAGCTCCTGCAACTGGGTGCCGGTCGCGAAGTAGCTCCAGACCTGATCGGCAAAATCGCTGTCCGTTTGCACTTTCTCCAGTCCGTAATAGGCATTTTCCGCGCTGACGATCCCGTGGTACATCAGTGAGTTCAGCGGGAACAGCGGGCCTTTGCGCACAATGGAGCGGTACGTTTCTGCATCGCGGTAGGTCATCCACTGCTGCACCGGCGTGCCGGGGCCGTACAGGTTGATGTCATCGCCCTGGCGCCAGATAGAATCAGCGTAGAACAGCCAGGATGGGCTGGCATTGGTACCGGTCGTCAGGTTGATAAACAGATTTGGGTTGGCGCTGCGCATGTTGTGCAGTAGAGCGATGGAAGCGTCAAAATCCGAGGCATAGGGACTGCCCTTGATATGTGAATTGGCATTACCCATCCCGTCCAGCTTGAATGAGGTAATGTGTTCGTTTTTGATAAGCTTAACGATCTGCTCATTGAAGTTCTTAAAGTAGTTCGGCCCTGACAGCGCCAGCTTCCCGTCGACGGTTTCGAACCCATACTCTTTTGCATGCGAGACGCGAACGTCGCGCGGCTTGTTGTAACCTCCCCACGGTGAGAGCCACAGTCCTACCGAGCTGTGCAGGCTGTCGGCTTTCACCCGTACCTTGCCAAAACCGTTGCTAAAAGCCGGGCCAAACAGCCAGCGCCCGGTCAGGTCATCCCAGCCATCGTCAAGCAGGAAGGCATCCAGCGCCACGCCGCGCCCGGTGATAAATTCCTTATTCCATTCATCCATCCGCCCCAGCACGTCCTGCTCGGAGTACGGGGTAAAGAAGCCGATATCCATCCAGCTGTTGTAGTGTAAATAAGGCTTATATGGGCGAGGACGCACGGCATCGATGAACTGGTTCACGCTGCGGCGTAGCTGGTTGGTCTCCGGGAAGGTACCGAAATACATGGTGTAGCTGACCGGCGTTTCAGGCTGAATGGGGGTTTTCAGCTCTACGTTGAGATTGGTGGTCGCTTCATAGGCGTAAGTATTAACGATGGGCTTGTCCGGCAGAATAAAGAACGAATCAGCAACGATCGGTGAGCTGTTGATTGCCCCGTTAACATAGGGTGCCTGAGACTGCTTTTTCGTCGGGAAGAAGGTCATTTTCGCCACGTCTCGCGGCTGGCCGACTGCGGCAACGGTGTAGTCGATGCTGGCGTATTTCCCCTTCACCAGGTTCAGCTTCACCGTCACGTTAAAGTCCGGATGGGTGAAATCAATGACAATCCCGCTGTTCTGCTTTTCGACATGCTTGATTTTAAAATCAGCGGTGTGGATTTTTGTCTCGTCCGGCAGCGTCAAAAAGAACAGCTCCTGCGGCGTGAGCGGATGGTTAGCCTTGCTGTCCTTAACCACTACCGTTGAGTTTGCGTCATCAAATGACAGGGCAATATTGTCGTTATTGAGCACGTAGTTCGCGGCCACCGCGCTATGGGAAACGCACAGGGCAAGCATAGAGAGTGCGAGGATTTTTTTCATCAGGATAAGCTCCTTTTTAATCAGGCTTCTGCCGGAAGCAGCAATCGGTTTGCCGAGCCGCACACGGTAATTTTGCTTCTGACCACCTCTTTCATGGCGTCCATTCCGACCCGCATGTAGAAACGCGGATCGTTACCCTGCGGGTTTTCGGCAAACCAGGCTTTAACCGCGTCAGAGAAGGCAATTTTCAGCTCGGTCGCCACGTTGACTTTGCACACGCCCAGCTCGATGGTGCGGCGCACAAACTCATCCGGCACATCGCTCGCGCCGTGCAGCACCAGCGGCACGGTGACCACTTCGCGGATTTCCGCCAGCCGCTGGAAGTCGATTTTCGGGCGTTTGGTATACAGGCCGTGCGCGGTGCCGATGGCGACGGCGAGGCTATCGACACCGGTCAGTTCGACGAAGCGTTTGGCTTCCTGCGGATCGGTGAGGAACGCGCTTTCGGCGTCCACGCTCATGTCATCCTCCACGCCGCCCAGGCGGCCCAGCTCGGCTTCGACGCTGCAGTCGTTGAGGTGGCAGAAATCGACTACCGACTTCACCAGCTTCACGTTCTGTTCAAACGGATAGTGGCTACCGTCTATCATCGCGCTGCGCACGCCCGCGTTGACCTTGCGACGAATATCGTCCAGCGATTCGTGGTGATCGAGATGCAGCGCCAGCGGCATGTCGTAGGTTAACGAGTACGCGCTGCACAGGGCGTAGATCTCTTCCAGCGCAATGTGCTTAAAGGTGCCCGGCGTGCCCGCGAGGATCACCGGCGATCGCATTTCGCTGCACACTTCGAGGATCGCCTGGATCGTCTCCGCGTTGTGGATGTTGAACGCCGGAACGGCGTAGCCTTTTGCCTGCGCGTCCTGCAGAAGATATTTCGTCGAGATAATACTCATAATCAGATCCTCTTAAGCCTGCCACGGATGAATAACAACGCCCTGCACCACGCGGTTGACCGTCCCACTGGCAGATGGCGTATCGGGCGTATTGCCTACGCTGAGTGACTGTGTGAGTGCAAAGACCTGGGCATACATCAGGAAGCAGAACGCCTGTTCCATATCGATAAACCGACGTGAAGGCGGCAGCAGAATGTGCGGACCCGCTTCAATGACCGGATCGTTTTCAGCGGCGATGGCGACGACGCGCAGGGCCTGGCGATCGCGGCGCAGCTCGGCCAGCAGATCCAGATCGTACTGACGCGTGTACGGATGGCTGGAGATAAACACCACCACCAGCGTTTCGTTATCGACCAGCGACTTAGGCCCGTGACGGAAGCCCGTCGGGGAATCGTAAAATGCCGCCAGCTTGCCCGCGGTGAGCTCCAGCACCTTCAGCGCCGATTCGCGCGCCGCGCCCTGCAGGCCGCCGCTTCCCAGATACACGATACGTTTCCACGGTTCGCTGCCAAAGACGCCGTGGCTGAAATCGCCGAGCGTAGTGAGGATCGCCTGACAGCGTTCGGCGACGTCGCGAAAGGTGTGGCTATTGATCGTTTCCGGGGCGAACACCGCCAGACAGCTCGCCATCATGGTGGTGATGCTGCTGGTCATGGCAAATCCGCGATCGTGCGTTTCGGCAGGCATCAGCAGGGCACAGGCGTTATCGCTGTCGACGGCGTTCTGGTACAGACTCCCCGCCTCGTTGCAGGTAATCGACAGGTGGTAGCACTCCGGCACGAACTGGTTTGCCAGCTCAACGGCCGCGACGCTTTCCGGGCTGTTGCCGGAGCGGGCAAACGAAATCAGCAGCAGCGGATGCGCAGGGCTGAAGTAGTCCATCGGGTTTGTGACCAGATCGGTTGTCGGAACGGCAGTGAAGTTTTTCCCGGTGTGGCTCGCGAGCCAGGGAGAAACGATATCGCCGATAAAGGCGGACGTGCCCGCGCCGGTCAGGACGATCCGCAGATCGTCCTTGCGCAGCAGCGGCGTCAGGAAACTGTCGATCGAAGCACGCAGGTTATCAATATTGTTGAGCGAGCGGATCCAGCTGGCAGGCTGCTGGCGGATCTCTTCCTCGGTCCAGGTGCCGGTTGTGGCGGCGGTAGTGGTTTGTGGCATAACTCAGTCCTTAGTCGTGTGAATTCCACATCAGACGCTGGCAATCGTGTCGCTATCTTTCGTTTCGTTTCACTTGTTCGCTTAAGCAGTTAAATAAAATCTATAGAAAAGAAATCGAAACTTCAATGAAAGAAAAGAAATAAAACGAAAAGTGTGATCGTGAAAGGAAAGGGAAAGTTTAAGGAAAGGAAAAGAAAGGCCTTACGATCGGGTGCCGTAAGGCCAACAGGAGACACAATGAAAGGGCTAAAGGGGGAGAGCCTGGCCCTGAATCCAGATCTGCTGGAGGTGTAAACCACCGTCCAGCGCAATGACATTGGCGCGTTTACCCGGGGCTAAGGATCCGAGCTGACCGTTAATGCCCAGCAGCCGGGCTGGGTGCAGCGAGGCCATATGGATAGCGTCTTCGGCGGTTACGCCCGCATGCTCCACCATATTCCTGACCGCGGCATCCAACGACAGCGTGCTACCCGCCAGTCCGCCGGAGCCGGTTCGAACCACGCCGTTTTGCATCGAGACCTCTTCACCGCACAGGGTATACCGTCCGTCCGGCATACCTGCCGCCTGCATGGCATCGGTAATCAGCACCACGCGATCCTGCGCGCAGCAGCAGCATAAGCGCATCGCCCCCGGATGAACGTGGTGGCCGTCGGCAATCAGCTCAAGCCACGCCCGTTTGTCCGTCAACCCTGCGCCGACCATGCCGGGCTCTCTGTGATGCAGCCCCGTCATGCCGTTGTAGCAGTGAACCAGCCCGTCGGCACCCGCATCAAACGCGGCGACGGTTTGCTCGTAAGTTGCAGCGCTGTGGCCCAGAATCACGCGTATACCGCGCTGTTTAAGATGGTGAATTGCCTGCAGCGCGCCGGGTTTTTCTGGCGCGAGCGCCACTACCCGTAGCGTGCTCTGTGAAACGTCAATCAGCCTGTTCAGCTCGGGGATATCCAGCTCCCGGAACAGCTCCGGCGGATGCGCCCCTTTGTTCTGAGGCGTAAAGTACGGTCCTTCCAGATAACTGCCCAGGATTTGCGCACCGGGTCCGCCAGACCGACAGCGCGCAGCAATTCGCATGAGCGCGCCGTGAATAGCCTCCAGTGGCGCGGTCACGGTGGTGGGTAAAAATGCGCCCACGCCTTCGCATGCTTTATGCACTGCCAGAGTGTCCAGCACGTCAGGCGCATCATCCATGACGTCCACGCCAGCGCCGCCGTGGACGTGAGTATCGATATAAGCCGGGCAAAGCAGTTCCGTGTCGCGCGTCGTCACGCCCGCCGGGATGGGTTCAATCGCCACAACCGCGCCGTTTTCAATGCGTAGCTGGTGGTCATCCAGCCAGCCCAGTTCGGTAAGAATCCGTCGCGCGCGCAGCAGTTGGCTCATATCCCTTCCTCGGCAGGGGCTTCCTCGCGACAGCGCCCCAGCTCGTCCACCAGGCTCGTCAGGCCGCGGTGTCCGCACTCCAGCGCCTGCAAACGAAACGCTTCACTGCTTAATCCGTCGCGCTCCAGCACCATCTCCAGCAGCAGCTGCAGGTTGGTGCCGGTAATCACTTCGCTGCCCGGCCTTTGCATGGCGAGCGTTGACGCCACGCGGAACGGCGTGCCGCCGAGCAGGTCGGTGAGAAACACAATATCGTGCTGCGCATCAAGTTCGCTCACCGCCTGCTCAAGCTGAGCGGTCAGCCGCGCGGTGGTAGACGTTTCAGGAAAATCGATGGCGATAAACTGCGGCTGCTCGCCAAGGATCTGCTTCATTGCCTGTTCAAGCCCGCTGGCAAAACCGCCGTGACCCGTCAAAATAATGCCTAACATCGCAACCTCTTTGCTTTTACAGGAAGTGACAGAATTTACCGACAACGCCCAGCAGCACGGTGATACCGATAAGCCGCAGCGGGCTCCAGCCGCGGCGTACCAGCCAGAACATCGTCAGGGTGTAGACCAGCGGCAGGAATGCGGGCATCAGCTTGTCGATAACGTCGGCCTGCAGTTTGACAACGGCATCACCCGCCTTGATTTCGAGCGTGGTATTGAGGCGGACGTAGGTTGCCACCAGCGCGCCGATTACCGTCATCCCGACGATAGACGCCGCGTGGCCGACTTTTTTGGTGTTGGCCTTTATCAGCGGAATGGCCGCGACGCCCATCCGGTAAGCGTAGTGCGCAAGACCAAAACGCAGGCCGAGGTGTACCACGTTAAACAGCACGATAAAGACCACTGCGCCCAGAATCGACCCTTGCAGCGCCAGGCTGGCACCAATACCGCCGCAGATGGGTAACAGGGTTAGCCAGAACATGGCGTCGCCAATACCGCCAAGTGGCGCGCCGACGGCAATTTTAGTGCTCTGGATGCTGTTCACATCCTGCTTGGATCGCTCCATCGCCAGAATGATGCCAATAACAAAGGTCACCAGGAACGGGTGGGTGTTAAAGAAGCCCATATGGCCTTTCATCGCCCGCGCCAGGTCCCGCTTGTTGGTGTGGATCTTTTTCAATGCAGGCAGTAACCCATACAGCCAGCCGGAGGCCTGCATACGTTCGTAGTTAAACGAGGCCTGAAGCAGCATGGAACGCCAGGCCACACGGTTAATATCCTTTTTCGTCAGCTCGGCACCGATGCTTTGGTCTTCGTAGACGTTTTCATTCACGCCGGTTAGCAGCGTCTCTTCGCTTTCAGACACGCCCGGCAGGGTGGTTTGGTTAGATGCCATCTTCGAATTCCTCTTTCTGAGCTGCTGGAGCCGTCGGTTCAGGTGATTTACGCATCAGGTCGATCAGCGCCATGGCCAGCGCGGCCGCCGCAATCGCCAGCACCGGAAGCTTGAGCCAGGCCGCAGCGACAAAACCGATAATGAAGTAAGGGATGTAGACGTTTTTCATCATGATCTTCAGCAGCACGGCGAAGCCGATGGCTGGCATGATGCCGCCCGCAACGCCGAGGCCGTCAATCAACCGTGCTGGCAGAACATCAATGGCGGTTTTCGCATGTTCCGCACCGAAGTAGATCGGCAGGAACGCGCACAGAAAATAGAAGATGCCGAGCGCCAGCAGCGCCAGATAGTTAACCCGTTCAATACCGTGAGTATCTGCATTAGCCGCCATGCGATCGCAGCGTGACATCACGCCGGACATCACCGAGAAGAGGAACGTAATCCCCATCTGAACCGCAACGGCAAACGGCACGGCGACGCCAACCGCAACCTCTGGCTTCACGCCCGTGCTGATGGCAAATGCGGTACCCACGATGGTGCCGATAATGACGTTAGGCGGTTGGGCTCCGGCGAGTGGGGCCAGCCCCATCCAGACCAGCTCTAACGTACCGCCGGTCAAAATGCCGGTGTGCAGATCGCCCAGAATCAGGCCGACCAGTGGCCCGAGTACCACCGGGCGGTGCATGTGCGTTAACCCGTTAAACATATCCAGACCGGCGATAAAGGCGAGTATGCCCAACCCTAGCGCCTGCAACAGACTGATTTCCATTGTGAATCCCTCAGAGCAGTTTAAAGAGATCCAAAGCAGTTTCTGTTGGAACGCCCTGAACGAAGCATTCCACTCCGGCCGCTTTCAGGCCGTTGAACGCGGCGATATCGTTCGCGTCGACAGAGACCGTTTTGGCAATTTGTTGTTTGCCACTGGCGTAGTGCATGTTTCCGACGTTGATACGGGTGATGGGCACGCCGCCTTCAACCAGCTTCAGAAAATCGGCGGGTGATTTGCAGACCAGCAGGATTTTCTGGCGGTCAGCGGCGCGGTGAATGTTGTCGATCACTTTTTGCAGCGACCAGAAGCGCACGGCGATCCCTTCCGCGAGCACCATTTCCATCAGGTTCTGTTGAACCGGATCCTCAGCGACCTCATCGTTAGCGACCAGTACCAGGTTTGCCCCCGCAAACCCTACCCACTGCACGCCGACCTGACCGTGGATCAGGCGTTCGTCGATGCGGCATAAAACAATGTTTGGCATAGCGTTTTCCTCTTTTTTAATTATGCGTTTTGAGTCGTTACGCCTTCGCAGGCGGCGTGGTACTGCTGGAGTATGTCCTGAATGTGGTCGATGATGAGTTCCCGTGGCGCTGACTTGAGAGCGCCCTCGCGAACTTTGCTGTACTGCAACGGCAGGTACTGGCTGATCAGCGGCAGAGGAACAGGCTCGTCTGCCAGATTGCGCACCAGCCGTTCAAAGGCGTCGTCGATCTGGCTGTCCGGCCAGTAGTAGCGCACGCGGTCAGAGTAGCTGTAGCCACGCGCCAGGCGACGCGCATTGCCGTCACCGTGGTAATGGCTTTGCCAGTATTCCGGGCGATCGAGCATGACGTTTTCCAGCACGTGACGCAGGCCCGAGCTGGCTTTTGCCGGCAGCAGCTCCTCTTCTATGGCGGCCAGCGAGAACAGCGCTTCGCGCAGGGCGAAGGTCAGGGCAGGGCCAACTTTCAGAATGGCAAAGTGATCGTTGACCAGCTGGCGCAGCGCCTGCGGCGTCTGGTAGTCGGTGGAGTGCGCTTCAAACACCAGCGTATCGTAGGCTTCAACCATTTTGCTCAGGGCAACGGCTTTCTGCGGCTGATAGTCGCAGACGTGCGCATGGTCGAACTCCACGCCAGGCTGGACCACCAGGCCAATAATGCGCGGCCAGATGTCGCTTAAGCCTTCCTTTTCGAACGCGTGGCGGTGCGCTTCAAGCGTGGCGCGGGCCGCGTCCGGCGTGGTGATGGCAAGTTCGGTGAGCGTCTCGTGCGCGCCACCGGGAACCGGCACTTCCGTGCCGATAACGTAGACCAGATCGGATTCACCAAACTGCTCACGACAGGTCGATTCGGCAATCTTCGCCAGACGTGCGGCGCGCCCGGCGACGATCGCGTCGGTCAGGGGAACCGGGTCGTCCTCGCATGACATGCTGCAGTCGAGGTGGATCTTTTTGAATCCGGCAGAAACATAGCTTTTGATCAGATCGTCGGCATTGGCCATCGCCTGTTCCGAAGGTAGATTTTGCCAGCGGTTAGGGCCCAAATGATCGCCGCCGAGGATCAGCTGCGACGTCGGGAAACCGAGTGACTCGGCCAGCTGGCAGACAAACCCGTGAAAATCCGCAGGCGTCATGCCGGTATAGCCGCCAAATTGATCCACCTGGTTGGAGGTGGCCTCGATCAGCAGCGGCGACTGATGCGAATGCGCGTAACGAATTGCAGCTTCAAGTACCAGCGGATGTGCGGAACAGACGGCATAGATCCCGTATGTATTCCCCCGTTTATGGTGTTCCACCATTTCTGTCAGATGTTTCACTTTCCTCTCCATTTCGGATGGTAATGATATCTATCTTTCGTTTTGTTTCATTTAATCCTGCATCATGGTGGTATAAAAATAAAACGAAAGATAATAGATTTCCGATCTGTTTCACAAAAGAAACATAATGAAAGGTTTCAGCGCAGTGCCGTCTTGCGTAGGGTCGCCAGACAGGGGTTGCATTCCCGTAAAGGAAAGGCCTTAATAGACAAAAAGAAATGAAACGAAAGACTATTTATTAAGGAGCTCGTATGAGCAGCACCGATTCATCCTCGGAAAAGCGCATCACCGGCACCAGTGAAAGGCGAGAGCAGATCATTCAGCGGTTGCGGGCGCAGGGAAGCGTGCAGGTTAACGATCTGTCTCATCTTTATGGCGTATCGACGGTGACGATCCGCAACGACCTGGCGTTCCTGGAGAAGCAGGGCATTGCCGTTCGCGCTTACGGCGGGGCACTGATTTGTGAAGGCAACATGCCGGGCGCTGAGCCTTCGGTGGAGGATAAAAGCTCGCTGAATACGGCGGTTAAGCGCAGTATCGCGCAGGCCGCTGCCGCGCTGATCAAACCCGGGCACCGTATTATTCTGGACTCCGGCACCACGACGTTTGAAATCGCCCGCATGCTGCGCCAGCACACAGACGTCATTGCGATGACCAACGGGATGAACGTGGCGAATGCGTTGCTGGAAGCGGAAGGGGTGGAATTGCTGATGACCGGCGGGCATCTGCGTCGTCAGTCGCAATCCTTCTACGGTGACCAGGCAGAACAGTCGCTACAGAATTACCATTTTGACCTGCTGTTCCTGGGCGTTGACGCCATCGATCTCGATCGAGGCGTGAGCACGCACAACGAGGATGAAGCCCGTCTGAATCGCAAAATGTGCGAGGTGGCGGAGCGTATTATCGTTGTCACTGACTCCAGCAAGTTTAACCGCTCAAGTTTGCATAAAATCATTGATACACAGCGGATTGATATGATTATTGTCGATGAAGGTATTCCGGCGGAGAGTCTGGAAGGATTACGGAAAAGCGGGATTGATGTGGTGTTGGTTTAAGTTTTTTACCCTCTCCCCGATGGGGAGAGGGCAGGATGAGGGAAATCACGTCACCGGTGCCGGGTTAAACACCGCCAGCTGGTTATGTAATCCCCATTGATCGGAGAAGGTTTTCTTCCGTCCGCTCGCCACGTCAAGAATGAAGTGGAACAGTTTCCAGCCCACATCCTCAATGCTCTCTTCTCCGGTGGCGATGGTGCCCGCGTTGATGTCCATTAAGTCATACCAGCGGTTTGCCAGCTCGGTGCGGGTCGCCATTTTAATCACCGGAACCGCCATCAGGCCATACGGCGTGCCGCGCCCTGTGGTAAAGACCTGTACCGTAATGCCGGATGCCACCTGCTGCGTGCCGCAAACGAAATCGCTGGCAGGTGTTGCGGCGTAGATCAGGCCGCGCTTGGTCGGTCGCTGGCCCGGAGAGAGCACTTCCACAATCGCGCTCTGACCGGATTTGGCAATCGACCCGAGGGCTTTTTCCACCACGTTTGCCAGGCCGCCTTTTTTGTTCCCCGGAGAGGGGTTGGCGCTGCGGTCGGTTTTGCCCATATCGAGATAGTTATCGTACCAGGCCATCTCTTCCAGCAGGCGTTTGCCCACCTCTTCATTAACGGCGCGTGGCGTGAGCAGATGGATGGCGTCACGCACTTCTGTCACCTCGGAAAACATCACCGTGGCGCCGCAGCGAACAAGCAGATCGGACGCATAGCCCACCGCCGGGTTGGCCGTCACGCCGGAAAATGCATCGCTGCCGCCGCACTGAGTGCCCACCACCAGTCCCGAAGCCGGGCACGTTTCACGCTGGCGGCGGTTAAGTTTGTCGAGATGGCGCTCTGCCACCTGCAGAATATCGTCGACCATTGAGCGGAAACCAACGTGGCGTTCGTCCTGCAGGCGCACGATGCTGGCCTCGTCTGCCGGAATGGCTTTGACATCTTCGGTGCCCTGCAGCAGGCGCTCTGGCTGCAATTTTTCACACCCCAGACCGATGACCATCACCTCGCCGCCAAAGTTCGGGTTCAGGGCGATATTGTGAATGGTACGGATAGGCACCACGGCAGCGGGTGCGTTAATCGCCACGCCGCAGCCGTAGAGGTGGTTCAGGCCCACCACGCCGTCGACGTTCGGGTATTTCGGCAGCAGATCGCGTTCGATGATTTTCACCACGTAATCCACTACGCCCGCCACGCAGTGCACGCTGGTAGTGATGCCGAGCAGATTCTTGGTGCCGACGCTGCCGTCCGCATTGCGGTAGCCTTCGAAGGTATAGCCCTCCAGCGGAGGAAGCGGTTCCGGCACGCGGGTCGCCAGCGGAAGCGTGTTCAGCGGCGGCGCTTCTGGCAGCGTCACCAGTGATTCCTCAACCCAGGTGCCCTGTGGTATAGAGCGAACGGCATAGCCGATGACTTCACCGTAACGTACGATTTCGCTTTTAGCAGGGATATCCACCAGGGCGACTTTATGTCCCTGTGGAATATGCTCACTCAGTTCCAGCCCGTCCGGGAAGCGGGTACCCGCCTTTAAGCCATTGTCGTTGACAATAATCGCCACATTATCGGTGTCGTGTACTTTTATATAAAACGCCGTCGGCGATGCCTGTCGAATTTCAATGTCGGCCATTGTTCAGTATTCTCCAGCAAAGTGTCTGATAATAAATTCAGCCAATTTTCTAATGGTAGAAATAAATACGCGGCTTTCAGAAATAAAGCATGTCAGCATAGGGGGCATGAAAATGTGATCTCGATCGCTCCCGAACCAGTAATCCCTGATTCTGTGCATTAGCGCCCAGTGCCTTGTGCATATGCAAAAATTTTTATCAAAATGTACCGCAATGCTTGAGCATTAAAACAATGTGCGGGCGTGGATTGCGTCTTATACTGAATGACGATTTTATAACGCCAAAATACGTCAGAATAATAAATATAATGCTGGCGCGGTGTCTGAATAAATAAAATGATACTGAAAAAGGCTGCGGAATAAAAAAGGTAAATACGATGAGTAACGATATCTTCCCGAATAAATTTAAAGCGGCCCTCGCGGCGCACCAGATTCAGATTGGCTGCTGGTCCGCGCTGGCAAATCCTATCAGTACCGAAGTGCTGGGCCTGGCCGGTTTCGACTGGCTGGTGCTGGACGGTGAACATGCGCCGAACGATATCAGCACGTTTATTCCGCAGCTGATGGCGCTGAAAGGCAGCCACAGCGCCCCTGTGGTGCGTGTTCCAACCAACGAGCCGGTGATCGTCAAGCGACTGCTGGATATCGGCTTCTACAACTTCCTGATCCCGTTTGTGGAAACGGAAGAACAAGCGGCACTGGCCGTAGCCTCAACGCGCTATCCGCCAGAAGGGATCCGCGGCGTTTCCGTTTCGCATCGCGCCAATATGTTTGGCACCGTGCCGGACTACTTCGCGCAGTCTAATAACAACATCACCATTCTGGTTCAGATTGAGAGCCAGCAGGGCGTTGATAACGTCGACGCCATTGCAGCCACAAACGGCGTGGACGGTATCTTCGTCGGCCCAAGCGATCTGGCTGCCGCCTTTGGCCATCTGGGTAACGCCAGCCATCCTGACGTGCAGCGTGCGATCCAGCACATCTTTGCCCGCGCTAAAGCACACGGCAAACCCTGCGGCATTCTGGCGCCGGTTGAGGCTGATGCCCGTCGCTATCTGGAGTGGGGAGCCACGTTTGTTGCCGTCGGCAGCGACCTCGGCGTATTCCGCTCGGCCACGCAGAAATTAGCGGACGCTTTTAAAAAATAACCATCATTGAGGAAACAGATTATGACGCTGAAAGTGGGTTTTATTGGCCTGGGGATCATGGGTAAACCAATGAGTAAGAACCTCATCAAAGCGGGTTACTCACTGGTGGTATCCGATCATAATTCGCAGGCCGTGGCGGAGGTGATGGCGGCGGGTGCAGAAACGGCCACCACCGCCAAAGCCATTGCCGAGCAGTGCGACGTCATCATCACCATGCTGCCAAACTCCCCGCATGTTAAAGAGGTTGCGCTGGGTGAAAACGGTATTATCGACGGTGCGAAGCCGGGCCTGGTGTTAATCGATATGAGCTCTATTGCGCCGCTCGCAAGCCGTGAAATCAGCGAGGCGTTAAAAGCGAAGGGCGTCGATATGCTGGATGCGCCGGTCAGCGGGGGGGAGCCGAAAGCGATCGACGGCACGCTGTCGGTGATGGTAGGCGGTGATAAAGCCGTTTTCGATAGATTTTACGACCTGATGAAAGCCATGGCGGGTTCCGTGGTGCATACCGGGGACATCGGGGCGGGTAACGTGACCAAGCTGGCAAACCAGGTGATTGTGGCGCTGAACATTGCCGCCATGTCTGAAGCGCTGACGCTGGCAACCAAAGCGGGCGTAAACCCGGATCTGGTCTATCAGGCCATTCGCGGTGGTCTGGCGGGCAGTACCGTGCTGGATGCCAAAGCGCCAATGGTTATGGACAGAAATTTCAAACCCGGTTTCCGCATCGACCTGCATATCAAAGATCTGGCGAACGCGCTGGATACGTCACACGGCGTGGGCGCTCAGCTGCCGCTGACCGCGGCGGTCATGGAGATGATGCAGGCGCTGCGCGCCGATGGCCTGGGCACGGCCGATCACAGCGCGATTGCATGCTACTACGAAAAGCTGGCGAAGGTGGAAGTGGCGCGTTAATCACGTCTGGCCCACACCTGAGGGTGACAGCGGCGCGCAAACCCTCTATACTGCGCGCCGAAGCTGACCAGACAGTCGCCGCTTCGTCGTCGTCCCTTTCGGGGGAGACGGGCGGAGGGGAGGAAAGTCCGGGCTCCATAGGGCAGGGTGCCAGGTAACGCCTGGGGGGGAAACCCACGACCAGTGCAACAGAGAGCAAACCGCCGATGGCCCGCGCAAGCGGGATCAGGTAAGGGTGAAAGGGTGCGGTAAGAGCGCACCGCGCGGCTGGTAACAGTCCGTGGCACGGTAAACTCCACCCGGAGCAAGGCCAAATAGGGGTTCACATGGTACGGCCCGTACTGAACCCGGGTAGGCTGCTTGAGCCAGTGAGCGATTGCTGGCCTAGATGAATGACTGTCCACGACAGAACCCGGCTTATCGGTCAGCTTCAACTTCTTAGAAAACCCCGCTTCGGCGGGGTTTTTGCTTTCTGGGGTTGTAGACCAGGGTAAGCGCAGCGCCACCCGGCACCGGACAAACGACATCAATTCTCATATTTGCGATGTTAAGCACATTTCACTGTTTTTATCCCTTCAGTATCGCTCCTGCATCTGTAGACGATCGCCATCACAAAATTTCACGCTAAAAAACAGACGATTTTCAGTATTGGTAATTTGTTATGATTGTTACTTTAATGATCGCGAAACTTTTCTCGTTTGATATGCATATATTGAATTCAGATACATTTCTCCCGTGAATATGTGACGTATTCCACTCTTTTCCGTCAGCCTGAAAATTCGCGTCGGAAAAAATTGATAAATTGAAAGAATGTTTCAAACAAATAGCGGTTATTTATTGGCCTTTAATTGCCTGAAATATCGTCTTTATTGATTTTTTCCAGACGGTAAAATTTATCCGGGTTATCGCCATAAAATAAATTTATTACCGCTATTTTTGTTGATCAATATCAGCGTGGTAGCATATTTATTACTATGTATCTTTTTGATAGGTAAGGGTTTTAATGGTTTATTGCTGTGCGGGGTAAGGGTCCTGGAAAGCAAATTGTGAGTAACAGCACATACCCCTTCAAACATTATTTAGTAGAATTCACCCCGTCATAGGGAAATAAGCGCAGAATATTATGAACACTATTATTCTACCGAAAACACAGCACCTCGTGGTATTTCAGGAAGTCATTAAAAGTGGCTCCATAGGTTCTGCAGCAAGACAGCTGGGCCTGACGCAGCCCGCCGTCAGCAAAATCATCAGCGATATTGAGTCCTACTTCGGCGTGGAAGTGATGGTGCGTAAAAATACCGGCGTAAAACTCACTGCCGCGGGCCAGGTTCTGCTCTCGTACTCAGAGTCGATCACCCGCGAAATGAAAAATATGGTGAGTGAGATTAACAGCCTGAGTTTCAGCACCGTTATGGACGTCTCCTTTGGTTACCCGTCGCTGATCGGCTTTACCTTCCTGTCTGAGATGATCAAAAAATTTAAGGAAGTGTTCCCGAAAGCACGCGTCTCGATGTATGAAGCCCAGCTCTCATCTTTCCTTCCGGCCATTCGCGACGGTCGTCTGGATTTCGCTATCGGCACGCTGAGTGATGAAATGCTGTTGCAGGATCTGCACGTCGAACCGCTGTTTGAGTCCGAGTTTGTGCTGGTCGCCAGCAAAACGCGAACGTGCACCGGCCCGACGACACTGGCATCACTCACGCACGAGCAGTGGGTGATGCCGCAAACCGATATGGGCTACTACAAAGAACTTCTGACCACCCTACAAGACAACCACATCAGCATCGAAAACATCGTCCAGACCGATTCCGTCGTCACCATTTATAACCTTGTGCTGAATGCCGATTATCTGACGGTCATTCCCCGCGACATGATTGCTCCATTCGGTTCTGACCAGTTTATTGTGCTGCCTGTGGAAGATGAATTACCCGTGGCGCGTTATGCCGCCGTGTGGTCAAAAAATTACAGGATTAAGAAATCGGCGTCAGTATTAGTTGAGCTGGCAAAACAATATTCGTCGATGAATATCGAAAGACGACGATGAATAATTAGTATCCATTTTAAAAACACCCAGAGCGTTAATGTGTTAACGCGCTGATACCCTGACTTTGCCTGAAAAGAATGAATTATTATAACGAGGATATTATGCATATTACCTACGATCTCCCGGTAACGATTGAAGATATTCAGGACGCCAGAAAACGACTGGCAGGTAAAATATATAAAACCGGTATGCCACGCTCAAATTATCTCAGCGAACGTTGTAAGGGCGAAATATTCCTGAAGTTTGAGAACATGCAGCGTACCGGCTCGTTTAAGATCCGCGGCGCGTTTAACAAATTAAGCTCGCTGACCGACGCTGAAAAACGCAAAGGCGTTGTCGCCTGCTCCGCAGGAAACCACGCTCAAGGTGTATCCCTCTCCTGCGCCATGCTTGGTATCGACGGCAAAGTGGTGATGCCGATGGGCGCGCCGAAATCCAAGGTTGCTGCGACGCGCGACTACTCGGCGGAAGTGGTGCTGCACGGCGAGAACTTCAACGACACCATCGCCAAAGTCAGCGAAATCGTCGAGATGGAAGGGCGTATTTTTATTCCACCTTATGATGATGCCAAAGTGATCGCCGGGCAGGGCACCATTGGTCTGGAAATTCTCGAAGATTTATACGACGTGGATAATGTCATTGTGCCTATCGGCGGTGGTGGTTTAATTGCCGGGATTGCGACGGCAATTAAATCCATCAACCCCACCATTAATATCATCGGCGTGCAGTCAGAAAATGTTCACGGCATGGCGGCATCGTATCAGGTCGGAGAAATAATGAGCCATCGCGTTACCGGCACGCTGGCCGACGGTTGTGATGTTTCTCGTCCCGGTAATTTACCGTTCGAAATTGTTCGCGAGCTGGTTGATGACATTGTGCTGGTCAGCGAAGACAACATTCGCGACAGCATGATCGCGCTTATTCAGCGAAATAAAGTGGTGACGGAAGGGGCCGGCGCGCTGGCCTGTGCCGCGTTATTAAGCGGCAAACTTGATCACTATATTCAGGGGCGTAAAACCGTCTGCATTATTTCCGGCGGCAATATCGACCTTTCCCGTGTTTCCCAAATTACCGGCTTCGTTGACGCATAAAGGTGACCTATGAGCAACACAGAAAGCATTATCGTTGGCCAGACAAAAACGTCCTCCTGGCGTAAGTCTGATACCACCTGGACGCTTGGCCTGTTTGGTACCGCCATTGGCGCAGGCGTGCTGTTCTTCCCCATTCGCGCAGGCTTTGGTGGATTGATCCCTATCCTGCTGATGCTGGTTCTCGCGTTCCCGATTGCGTTTTACTGCCACCGCGCGCTGGCGCGTTTGTGTCTGTCCGGCAGCAACGTCTCCGGCAACATCACCGAAACGGTGGAAGAGCACTTTGGTAAAACCGGCGGGGTGGTGATCACTTTTCTCTACTTCTTCGCCATTTGCCCGCTGCTGTGGATTTACGGCGTCACCATTACCAACACCTTTATGACCTTCTGGGAAAACCAGCTCCAGATGCCTGCGCTGAACCGCGGCGTGGTGGCGCTGTTCCTGCTGCTGCTGATGGCCTTTGTTATCTGGTTTGGTAAAGACCTGATGGTGAAGGTCATGAGCTTCCTGGTGTTCCCGTTTATTGCCAGCCTGGTGCTGATTTCCCTGTCGCTGATCCCTTACTGGAACTCGGCAGTGCTCGACCAGGTCAACCTGAGCGATATCGCCTTCACCGGTCATGACGGCATTCTGGTCACGGTGTGGCTGGGTATCTCCATTATGGTCTTCTCCTTCAACTTCTCGCCTATCGTCTCCTCGTTCGTGGTCTCCAAGCGCGAAGAGTACGAGCCGGAGTTCGGGAAAGAGTTCACCGAGCAGAAATGTTCCAAAATCATCGGTCGCGCCAGCCTGCTGATGGTGGCCGTGGTGATGTTCTTCGCCTTTAGCTGTCTGTTTACGCTCTCTCCGCAGAACATGGCGGACGCCAAAGCGCAGAACATTCCGGTGCTCTCTTACCTGGCAAACCACTTTGCGACAATGTCGGGAACCAAATCGACGTTCGCGACGGTACTGGAATACGGTGCCTCCATCATCGCGCTGGTGGCTATCTTCAAATCCTTCTTCGGGCACTACCTGGGCACCCTGGAAGGGCTGAATGGCCTGATCCTCAAGTTCGGCTACAAGGGCGATAAGAAGAAAGTCTCTGTTGGCAAACTGAATACCATCAGCATGGTGTTCATCATGGGCTCCACCTGGGTTGTGGCCTACGCCAACCCGAACATTCTGGACCTTATTGAAGCCATGGGCGCACCAATCATCGCCTCTCTGCTGTGCCTGCTGCCGATGTATGCCATCCGCAAAGCACCGGCGCTGGCGAAATACAAAGGGCGTACCGAGAACATTTTTGTTACCGCGGTCGGCCTGCTGACCATTCTGAATATCGTTTACAAACTGTTCTAACCCATTGCTCAGGAAGAGCGGAGTCACATGATGATTGAGTTTCCGGTTGTACTGGTTATTAACTGCGGATCGTCCTCTGTTAAGTTTTCGGTGCTCGACGCCAGCAGCTGTGATGCCCTGATGACGGGCATTGCAGACGGTATCAATACTGAAAAGGCCTTTATTTCCGTGAACGGGGGTGAGCCAGCCAGACTGGCTCACCAGGACTACGAAGGGGCGCTGGCTGCCATCGCCCTGGAGCTGGAGAAGCGGAACCTGATGAGCAGCGTGGCCTTAATTGGCCACCGCATTGCGCACGGCGGCGACCTCTTCAGCGAGTCGACCCTGATCACAGAACAGGTTATCGAGCAGATCCGCCAGGTCTCACCGCTGGCACCACTGCATAACTACGCCAACCTGAACGGCGTGGAAGCGGCAGAGCGCCTGTTCCCGGGCGTGCAGCAGGTGGCGGTATTTGATACCAGCTTCCACCAGACGCTGCCGCCGCAGGCGTATCTGTACGGATTGCCGTACCGCTATTTTGAAGCGCTGGGCGTGCGTCGCTACGGTTTCCACGGGACCTCTCACCGTTACGTGGCCGCGCAGGCGCATACGCTTCTCGGGCTGTCCCCCGATGACAGCGGCCTGGTGATTGCCCATCTCGGCAACGGGGCGTCCATCTGCGCGGTGCGCAATGGCGAAAGCGTCGATACCTCTATGGGGATGACGCCGCTGGAAGGGCTGGTGATGGGTACGCGCTGCGGCGACGTGGACTTCGGCGCGATGGCGTGGATTGCCCAGCAGACCGGCCAGTCGTTCGAGGATCTGGAGCGCGTGGTCAATAAAGAGTCCGGGTTGCTGGGGATCTCCGGCATCTCCTCCGATTTACGCGCGCTGGAGAAAGCCTGGCACGAAGGCAATGAGCGGGCGCAGCTGGCTATCCATACCTTCGTTCACCGCATTGCGCGACATATCGCCGGGCACGCGGCGTCGCTGCACCGCCTGGATGGGGTGGTCTTTACCGGCGGCATTGGCGAAAACTCGAAACTTGTCCGCGGGCTGGTGGCGGAGCATCTGAAAGTGTTCGGCATCCGCCTCGACGACGCCAAAAATGCCCTGCCGGGCAGCGCGGGTGAGCGCGTGATCTCCACCGAGTCGTCCCGCGTGGCCTGCGCGGTTATCCCTACCAACGAAGAAAAAATGATCGCGCTGGACGCCCTCCGTCTTGGGAAGGTTACTCCGGCCGCGGCTTACGCCTGATAAAGCGAGAATCAAATGAAAGTTACAATCGATACGGGCGTCGCGCCCTACAGCGACGCATGGGCCGGGTTTCGCGGTGAAGAATGGAAAAATGCCGTCAACGTCCGCGATTTTATTCAGCATAACTACACCCCTTATGAAGGCGATGAAGCTTTCCTCGCGCAGGCGACGCCAGCAACGACGGCGCTGTGGCAGAAGGTAATGGTTGGCATTCGCCAGGAGAACGCCACCCACGCCCCGGTGGATTTTGACACCAACATTGCCACCACCATTACGGCCCACGGGCCGGGCTATATCGACCAGGATCTGGAGACGATCGTCGGCCTGCAAACCGATAAGCCGCTCAAGCGCGCGCTCCATCCGTACGGCGGGATCAACATGATCCGCAGCTCGTTCGAAGCCTATGGTCGGGAGATGGATCCGCAGTTCGAATACCTGTTTACCGACCTGCGCAAAACCCACAACCAGGGCGTGTTTGACGTCTATTCGCCGGAGATGATGCGCTGTCGTAAATCCGGCGTGCTGACCGGTTTGCCGGACGGCTACGGACGCGGACGCATCATCGGTGACTATCGCCGCGTGGCGCTGTACGGGATCGCTTATCTGGTGCGCGAGCGGGAACTCCAGTTTACGGATCTGCAGGGCAGGCTGGAGCGCGGTGAAGATCTGGAGGCGACGATCCGCCTGCGTGAAGAGCTGGCGGAGCACAAACGCGCGCTGCTGCAGATCCAGCAGATGGCGGCGAACTATGGCTTTGATATCTCGCGCCCGGCGATGAACGCCCAGGAAGCGGTGCAGTGGGTCTATTTTGCCTACCTTGCCGCGGTGAAATCCCAGAATGGCGGTGCGATGTCGCTGGGGCGCACGGCCTCGTTCCTCGATATCTACATTGAACGCGATATGCAGGCGGGGCGGCTGAATGAAGTCCAGGCCCAGGAGCTGATCGACCACTTCATCATGAAGATCCGCATGGTACGCTTCCTGCGCACGCCTGAGTTCGACACGCTCTTCTCCGGCGATCCGATCTGGGCAACGGAAGTGATCGGCGGGATGGGGCTGGACGGGCGCACGCTGGTGACCAAAAACAGCTTCCGCTATCTGCATACCCTGCACACCATGGGGCCTGCACCGGAGCCGAACCTGACGATCCTCTGGTCTGAACAACTGCCGATCGCGTTCAAGAAATACGCCGCGCAGGTGTCGATCGTCACCTCGTCGCTGCAGTACGAGAACGACGATCTTATGCGTGCGGACTTCAACAGCGACGACTACGCCATTGCCTGCTGCGTCAGCCCGATGGTGATCGGCAAGCAGATGCAGTTCTTTGGCGCGCGTGCCAACCTCGCCAAAACGCTGCTGTACGCGATCAACGGCGGGGTGGACGAGAAGCTGAAGATCCAGGTCGGCCCAAAAACCGAGCCGCTGCTGGATGACGTGCTGGAATACGACACCGTGATGGCGAGCCTCGATCACTTTATGGACTGGCTGGCGGTGCAGTACATCAGCGCCCTGAATCTCATTCACTACATGCATGATAAGTACAGCTACGAAGCCTCGCTGATGGCGCTGCACGACCGGGACGTCTTTCGCACCATGGCCTGCGGCATTGCCGGGCTGTCGGTGGCGGCGGATTCCCTGTCGGCCATTAAATATGCCACGGTGAAGCCGGTGCGCGACCATACCGGTCTGGCGGTCGATTTCGTGATTGAAGGGGACTATCCGCAGTACGGCAACAACGACGACCGCGTGGACAGCATCGCCTGCGACCTGGTGGAGCGCTTTATGAAGAAAATTCAGGCGCTGCGGACCTACCGCAACGCGGTGCCAACCCAGTCGATCCTGACCATCACCTCCAACGTGGTTTATGGTCAGAAGACCGGGAACACGCCGGACGGACGACGCGGCGGCACGCCGTTTGCGCCAGGTGCGAACCCGATGCATGGCCGCGACAGAAAAGGGGCGGTGGCCTCGCTAACGTCGGTCGCCAAACTGCCGTTTACCTATGCGAAAGACGGGATCTCCTACACCTTCTCCATTGTGCCGCAGGCACTGGGCAAGGACGAGCTGGTGCGCAAAACCAACCTGGTGGGGTTGCTGGACGGGTACTTCCATCACGAAGCGTCCATTGAGGGGGGGGCAGCATCTGAACGTCAACGTCATGAACCGGGAAATGCTCCTCGATGCCATCGCGCATCCCGAGCATTACCCGAACCTGACGATCCGCGTTTCAGGCTATGCGGTGCGTTTTAATGCGCTGACGCGCGAGCAGCAGCAGGATGTGATTTCGCGAACGTTTACCCAATCCATCTAAAAGTGAGTTCTCATGCCCCCTCAACGCAGGGGGCATTTTTTTGCCCGCTAAACATACAAAATTGTTTATATAATTACTCACACATATTCATCCGCTCTTGAAAAACAATACGTCTGCTTTTCCCTATAACAGCATGTAAGGACAGTAAGATGATGAAAATGACCCGTATTGCGCTGGTCGCCGCCTCGCTGGCAGTGTGCAGTTTTACGGCACAGGCCGCGAACGTTGAGGCTGCCCCGTCTCCATCCCAGGATCCGCTGGTACAGCACCTTAAGCTCAGCAATGAGCAGGTTAAGAAGATTGAAGATCTGCATAAGCAGCTGGAACAAAATGTCAGCAAGATCCCGATGACGGGCGTGAAGGACGGCGCGCTGATCGACATGTTCCAGGCGGGTAAATGGGACGAAAGCACGGTGAAAAGCCAGCTTACTGCCTTTAGCAAAATTGAAGAGCAGACCCGTTATTACCGCGTGAAATATTACTTTGACGTCAGTCAGGTATTGACGCCGGAACAGCGTAAGCAAATTAGAACGGATATGGCTAACGCGCTGGCTGAGTGATCCAGGAATCAATCATTTAAAATGAAACCTCACAGAATCGCTTCAATTGGATTCTGTGAGGAATTATCCTGATCATCATGCCGATGCCCGTTCATTCCATGCATCAGAGAATTGAATATTCCCGTCACAATAGGTCCAGGTCGCTTTTTCGTAGCGCAATTGAATAGATTCAAGGTGACCAGTACCAGGGCAGTTACGAGTATCGTTAACAATAGGGGAGATAGAGACGACTTTCACCCCTTCCAGAACTGTTCTAAAATATTCGACCTCCCAGCCCGCATCGTTAATTTGGTAATATTTAATCTCAACTTTTTTAAGGTTTTGCCCTGTAGCGACTGCCTTATAAAGGTATGGAGATGAGCTATCAATTTCTTTCTCGAAAAGGAAAGGTGCGTGTTTTCGCGTTCCGGCTAATCTTCCGGAGAGTGGATCGGTTGGAATAGTCAAATTATGGGTTAAACCTCTAATTTCAACACTCCCTTCACGATCCTGAACATCACATGAACCTTTAATGAGTGAGCCACCGTCGTCATAGAACCAAATGTGAACAGGTACGGCCATTATAAAAACTCCTTCTATAAATCAATCGTGTATCCATTTACCTGCTTTTACCGCTTCAGCAAACATTCTTACGGTCAATGGTTTTGATGTTTGCTCAACAGCTTTTTTTGTAAACCATTTTCGGAAAAACCATGTTTGAGTCCATGGGAAATAGTTCTCCGTATTGACTTCGATAAGGTATTTTTTCTCAAATCTCTCAATTGCATACACAACATCGTCCAGATCGGTGTAATCCTGTAAAACATCATCCAACTCGAGGGGGATTCTTTTACCCGTAAATGTCCCTTGTTCAGGTAAGTTGTCCCTGAAGAATTCCAAAACATCAGATTCACTGTTCATCTTTACCAAATCCGATCTTTAGGGTGAGCAATCGTGTTATAGCGCGACAATGTTTTGTAACTTATTATTATAACATCAGCAGCAAGGATAGTTATCCCCAACGTGGGGATCCATCGACCAATGAAAGCCCCTAAGTTGCGTGTATACATAGGTTTCCTGTATTTGAAACTTACAAGCGTGATGGTTGGCAATCGGTGTGGTAGGTTTACGTTCAGGATATCTCGAAGGTATTTAGATGCCACGGATGTCCCTATTGTTGCTGTTTCCGGTTTAGTCCTGGTTTCAAGTATTGGTAAACCCAGGATAATCGTAGCCATCATTACTACATCCTTTAATCCACCGAACTGTTCATCGGTAGTATCAAGGAAAATCCAAAAAAAAAGCTCAGATGCTGAGATATTACATATACCTTTGTAGAAATATGTTCCATTAAGCTCTTCAACTGTGTCCACAGTATAGCCATTTTTAGAGTGTGGTTATTGGTGATCTCATCTTATAAAATATAGGGAAGAGAGAGTAGTGCCTTAATCTTTATAAATTCCGAAAAATGTACTCTTTTCTTCTGAGGGCATCATTCTTTGAACTCGATCTCTTTTAGAAAAAAACACGCATAATATCTCAACCAAGAAGTAAATTTTTCTCCAACATCAGAAAAACCATATGAAACTTGTGACTTTTTTCTCCCTCTCTCCGGATATGATCTTCTCACACCAATAACACACACCTGCTGCTCCCTGAATCGCCATCACTGGCGATCGGAAACCTATAAAAACAATTGTTTACCCTACAAAATAAGCGAGTGCCCAATGGATACGGCAACAAACAGCAGTGTGATTATGAGTGATTCCCCCGCGGCAAGGCGGGCAGGAATGAGCGAAAGCGAGTGGCAAGAGGCCATTAAATTCGACAGCACCGACACGGGCTGGGTCATCATGAGTATCGGGATGGCTATTGGCGCGGGGATTGTTTTTCTCCCGGTGCAGGTGGGATTAATGGGGCTGTGGGTATTTTTGCTCTCATCAATAATCGGCTATCCGGCTATGTATTTATTCCAGCGTCTGTTTATTAATACGCTGGCGGAATCGCCGGAGTGCAAAGATTACCCGAGCGTAATTAGCGGTTATTTGGGTAAGAACTGGGGCATCTTATTAGGCGCGCTCTATTTCGTGATGCTGGTGATCTGGATGTTTGTCTATTCCACGGCCATCACCAACGACAGCGCCTCGTATTTGCACACCTTCGGCGTAACCGACGGTTTACTCTCGGAAAATCCGTTTTACGGTTTATTCCTGATTTGCATTCTGGTCGCCATTTCTTCACGCGGTGAAAAGCTGCTGTTTAAAGTCTCCAGCCTGATGGTGTTGACCAAATTATTCGTGGTTGCGGCGCTGGGGCTGTCGATGATTGGCCTCTGGCATTTAGCCAACGTCGGCATGCTGCCGCCGATGGGGCTGCTGATTAAAAACGCCATCATTACGTTGCCCTTTACCTTAACCTCCATTCTGTTTATTCAGACCCTGAGCCCGATGGTGATCTCGTACCGTTCACGGGAAAAATCCGTGGAGGTCGCGCGCCATAAAGCGCTGCGGGCGATGAATATCGCCTTTGGGGTGCTGTTTGTGACGGTCTTTTTCTACGCCGTCTCTTTCACCCTGGCGATGGGGCATGACGAGGCGGTTAAAGCCTACGAACAGAATATTTCTGCCCTGGCAATTGCGGCGCAGTTTATTAGCGGCGACGGCGCGGGCTGGGTCAAAATCGTCAGCGTGATCCTCAATATTTTCGCCGTGATGACCGCGTTCTTCGGCGTCTATCTCGGCTTCCGCGAGGCTACGCAGGGGATCGTGATGAACATCCTGCGCCGCAAAATGCCGACGGAAAAAATCAATGAAAACACTGTCCAGCGCGGGATCATGCTGTTCGCCATTTTGCTGGCCTGGAGCGCGATTGTGTTAAACGCGCCGGTGTTGAGCTTCACCTCCATTTGCAGCCCTATCTTCGGCATGGTGGGTTGTCTGATCCCTGCATGGCTGGTCTACAAGGTACCGGCCCTGCATAAATATAAAGGCGTATCGCTGGTGATTATCGTCATCACCGGGCTGCTGCTTTGTGTTTCTCCTTTCCTCGCATTCTCCTGAGGGTAATTAAGGTCGTAACGATGTCTGAGCAAACTCATCCTTTATGGAATCAATTTATTCGCGCGGTGCAGGAAGAAGTGAAGCCTGCCCTTGGGTGCACTGAGCCTGTCTCTCTGGCATTGGCCTGTGCGATGGCCGCAGACCTTCTGCCGGGGGAGGTCACGCAAATTGAGGCGTGGGTATCGCCAAACCTGATGAAAAACGGGCTGGGCGTGACGGTGCCGGGCACCGGCATGGTCGGGTTACCCATTGCGGCGGCGCTGGGCGCGATTGGCGGTAACGCAAACGCCGGGCTGGAGGTGTTGAAAGATGCCACCGCCGGTGCGCTGGTTCGCGCCAAAGCTCTGCTTGCGGCAGGGCGAGTGCAGGTAAAATTGCAGGCGCCGTGCGCTGAGATCCTTTACTCCCGCGCCTGCGTTCACGCAGGAGATGCCTCGGCGATGGTGACCATTGCCGGTGGGCATACGCGTGTTGTGGAAGTGGTGTGCCAGGGCGAAACGCGTTTCACGCTGGGTGAGCAATTGACCGGGGAAAGTGACGATCCGCTGGCAGTGCTATCAAACGCCACGCTGTCGCAAATCCTTGAGTTTGTGGAACAGGTTCCCTTTGAGGCGATCCGTTTTATTCTGCAAGCAGGGAAACTGAACGATGCGCTCTCCCGTGAAGGGCTTAGCGGTAAATGGGGGCTGCACATCGGCGCGACGCTCAATAAACAGCGCGCACGCGGATGGATGGCGCAGGATGTTGGCTCAGACATTGTTATTCGTACCAGCGCAGCTTCGGATGCCCGGATGGGCGGCGCAACGCTGCCAGCGATGAGCAACTCTGGCTCCGGGAATCAGGGGATCGCTGCCACGATGCCGGTGGTGGTGGTGGCTGAGCACGTTCAGGCCAATGACGAACGGCTGGCGCGAGCGCTGATGCTTTCGCATCTTTCGGCGATCTATATCCATCACCAGCTTCCGCGTCTGTCGGCGCTGTGTGCGGCGACAACGGCAGCGATGGGCGCTGCGGCGGGGATGGCGTGGCTGATGGGGGGGTCATACCAGACCATTTCAATGGCGATAGGCAGTATGATCGGTGACGTCAGCGGGATGATCTGCGACGGGGCGTCTAACAGCTGCGCCATGAAGGTTTCAACCAGCGTCAGTAGCGCCTGGAAAGCGGTGATAATGGCGCTGGATGATTCGGCCGTGACGGGCAACGAGGGGATTGTGGCGCACGATGTGGAGCAGTCGATCGCGAACCTGTGCGCGCTGGCGTGCCGCTCAATGCAGGAAACGGACCGGCAGATTATTGAGATTATGGCGAATAAGGTGTAGCGCGTTTCCCTCTCCCACAGGGCTGAGGGTTCCCCAGTAATTTTTTTACCTGAAGCGATGAACGTTGCATCAGTAAAATTAATGACTTACAGCGATGCCCTGGTCCGGCTGTAAATCGCCGAAGCGTTTCCGCAAGGCCGGGGCGAGGCGCAGGGATGCGCCGAGAGGGCGTGGCCTGCAGGGATGCAGGCTCATGCCCGACCCGATAGCCTGAAGGAATAAGCTGAGGGCACCGCGAAGCGGCGATTTACCGCCGGGAGCCCGGGTCGCCAGGGTGGTGGCGATTGAGCCACCCTGGCACGTTCACCGGTCAAGTCGTTACAGAGTAGCAAGAAACATAAAGTGA
This sequence comes from Enterobacter asburiae, assembly GCF_008080435.1. GTDB lineage: Bacteria > Pseudomonadota > Gammaproteobacteria > Enterobacterales > Enterobacteriaceae > Enterobacter > Enterobacter asburiae_C. Next base: position 162,145 of record NZ_VRKN01000005.1, read on the forward strand.
ACGGAATGACCACAACAGCCGTATGTTCCCCCTCACCCCAGCCCTCTCCCTCAAGGGAGAGGGGGTTGTCCGTGCAGGCATTATTTTGTGGGGAACCCTCAGCCCTGTGGGAGAGGGTATTCTTTAAACCGGCAAATCAATCAGCAGCGCGCGCAGCGGCGTATCTGCCACCAGGGTGATATTCGCTTCATCACGAATAAACGCCCCGTCGCCGCAGGTGAGCGCTTCTTTCTCTTCCGTGTGCGTCACCGCATGCACCGTACCGTGAATAGACTGCAAATAGGCGCGCGGACCATGAAGCTGGAAGCTCGCCTGTTCACCTTTCTTCAGCTCGATATGGTGCAGCCACACCTGCTGACGCAGTTGCAGACTATCTTTGCTGCCGTCTGGCGATGCAATCAGCTGCTGCTTATCGCCCGTTAAATCTAACTTCTGTACCAGCGGATTTTCCCGCTCGGGGCACGCGTCCAGCCACAGCTGCATACGGGTCAGCGTTTTGTCTTTGCTGAGGTTATGCTCGCTGTAGCTGATGCCCGGCTGCGTGGAAATTAACAACGCTTCGCCAGCCTTTGCCTGGACATGATTGCCCTCGCTATCGCGGTATTCTGCCTCGCCTTCCAGGATCAGGTTCAGGATATCGACTTTCGGGTACGTACGCGGCTGGAAGGAGGCGCCCGGGGCGAGCACTTCCTGGTTCAACACGCGCAGTGAAGCGTAACCGAGGAGTTTAGGGTCAAAGTAGTGTCCAAAGGAAAAGGTGTAGCGGGCCTGCAGCCAACCGAAATCGGCTTGTCCGCACTGTTTAGCTGTTCTTGTCGTAATCATAAACTTGACCTCTCTTTACACTAAAACAATGGTAAAGGTATGGACGCTGCATTGTTAGCCAGATATTCTGCCTGGTATGTTCAAATTTCCTGAATGAGAACGAGATGGCTAAAGAGAGAGCATTGACGCTTGAGGCGCTTCGCGTCATGGACGCAATTGACCGACGCGGCAGTTTTGCTGCGGCGGCAGATGAGCTGGGGCGCGTTCCGTCTGCGCTGAGCTACACCATGCAGAAGCTGGAGGAAGAGCTGGACGTGGTGCTGTTTGACCGCTCCGGTCATCGAACTAAATTCACCAACGTGGGGCGAATGCTGCTGGAGCGCGGCCGCGTGCTGCTGGAAGCGGCGGACAAGCTCACGACGGACGCCGAAGCGCTGGCGCGCGGCTGGGAGACCCATCTGACGTTAGTTACCGAAGCGCTGGTGCCGACTGAAGCGCTGTTCCCGCTGGTAGACCGCCTGGCAGCCAAAGCCAATACGCAGCTGTCAATCATCACCGAGGTGCTGGCAGGCGCGTGGGAGCGTCTGGAGACGGGCAGGGCGGACATCGTCATCGCGCCGGACATGCACTTCCGTTCTTCATCGGAAATCAACTCGCGCAAGCTTTACAGTGTGATGAACGTCTATGTTGCCGCACCCAATCACCCGATTCACCAGGAGCCGGAGCCGCTCTCTGAAGTGACGCGCGTGAAGTATCGCGGCGTGGCGGTAGCGGATACCGCGCGTGAGCGTCCAGTGCTGACGGTGCAACTGCTGGATAAACAGCCGCGACTAACCGTTACGTCTCTGGAAGATAAGCGCCAGGCGCTGCTGGCGGGGTTAGGCGTGGCGACCATGCCGTACCCGTTTGTCGAAAAAGATATTGCTGAAGGACGGCTGCGCGTTGTCAGCCCGGAATATACCAGCGAAGTGGATATCATTATGGCGTGGCGTCGCGACAGCATGGGCGAAGCCAAATCATGGTGCCTGCGCGAAATACCTAAACTCTTCGCCCACCACAATAAATAAACGGGTAGGCCCGGTAAGCGTAAGCGCCACCGGGCGTTATTTTACGCGCCGATCTTAGGATCGGGACCAAAGCGGTTTTCGCCCGGCGTCCCGCTCTGGCAGTTGAAAATCAAAATCACGATCCAGCCCACGATCGGGATCAACAGCAGCAGTAACCACCATGCCGAACGATCGGTGTCGTGCAGTCGACGGAACAGCACCGCCCATGATGGCAGCAGGACTAACAGGCCATAGATGGTAGTCAGCACGCCTTCACCACCAGCCCGCTCCCAGCCAAGAATTTTATCCACAATACCCAGCACCATGATGAGGATGAAGTTCACCAGAACGAACATCCAGTACTCTTTGCGGCGGGCACGGCCACCAAATCCAATGTAGTTGCGCAGTACTTTTAAATACCAGTCCATTTTCCTTGCCTCATTAGTCAGTCAATCACTTGTTTTCTAAGCGATCGAGGTAAGGATAGATGGAGATTGTGAATTAAAAAAGGGCATCTATTGATGCCCTTAATATTTATCCAAAACGGACGTCGCGCCCGTGAGGTTCATCCAGATCCTGCCACGGCCCAATGGAGATAATGCCCGTTGGGTTAATGGTCTTGTGGCTGCGGAAATAATGGGTGCGGATATGGTCGAAATCGACCGTGTCGGCGATGCCCGGCATCTGGTAGATGTCACGCAGGAAACCATACAGGTTCAGGTAATCGCTGATGCGGTGCTTGTCGCACTTAAAGTGGGTGACATAGACCGGATCAAAGCGAACCAGCGTGGTCCACAGGCGAATGTCCGCTTCCGTCAGGCGATCGCCCGTCAGGTAGCGATGCTTGCCCAGGAGCTGTTCCAGACGCTCCAGCGATTCAAACACCTTTCCAACCGCTTCGTCATACGCTTCCTGGCTGGTGGCGAAACCGGCCTTGTAGACGCCGTTGTTGACGTTGTCGTAAATCCAGCTGTTCAGCTCATCAATCTTTTCGCGCAGTTCAGGCGGGTAGTAATCCCCGGCGCGAGCGCCGTGCGCGTCAAACGCGGTATTGAACATGCGGATAATTTCCGCAGACTCATTGCTGACAATCGTCTGGTTTTTCTTGTCCCACAGCACCGGCACGGTAACGCGCCCGGTGTAGTGGGGATCGGCGTGCAGATAGAGCTGGTAAAGGAAATCGTGGTGGTAAAGATCGTCGCCGGTCGCCGCAGGGAAATCACTGTCAAACGTCCAGCCGTTTTCCAGCATCAGCGGGTTCACGACCGAAACCGGAATTAGGGATTCAAGACCTTTAAGCTTGCGCACAATCAGCGTGCGGTGTGCCCACGGGCAGGCAAGCGAAACATAAAGATGATAACGGTCTTTCTCAGCCGCGAAGCCGCCTTCGCCGCTCGGGCCTGGCGCACCGTCGGCGGTCAGCCAGTTACGGAAGGCCGAAACTGAGCGCTTGAAGCGACCTCCGGTGGATTTGGTGTCATACCAGACATCCTGCCATACGCCGTCTACGAGTTGTCCCATTTTTTCTCCTCCGTCAGATAGCAAAAGCGAGGAGATGTCTCCTCGCTTTGTGTTCATTCAGTATAGCGTGCTTACCACTTCTTATTCAGAACTCGGTCGATGCTGTATGCGCCCGGGCCAGTGACGGCCAGCAGCAGGAAGCCACCCGCGATGGTCAGGTTTTTCATGAACATCAGAGAGTTCACGCCTTCCGCAAAGTTGCTGTGGAAGATGAACGCCGTCAGCACGGTGAAGCCTGCGGTAAACAGCGCGGTGGTACGGGTCAGGAAGCCGAACAGTACCGCCAGGCCGCCGCCGAACTCAAGAAGAATGGTCAGTGGCAACAGGAACCCCGGAACGCCCATGGCTTCCATATACTGCTGGGTACCCGCATAACCGGTGATTTTCCCCCAACCTGCCACGATGAACAGAATTGGCATCAGAATACGCGCGACCAGTACACCAACATCTTCTAATTTTTTCATTTTACTCTCCAGGAAACCACATGTGCGGCTGAACTTTATTTGTCTGCAATTCCGGGTAGATACCGCGGTATTGCTGTCGATGGAGAGCATCATAAACGGGGCGGGTGGCAATTGTTAGCAAGGAAAACTGTCAATCTCTTTCAAAGATATTGAGCAAGGGGGCATGCGCGCTGGTGCCCTCACCCCAACCCTCTCCCACAGGGAGAGGGCGCAAAAACAAAAAACGGTAACCAGGGTTACCGTTTTGCTTTTATCACCGCAGCTGCTGCTGCCGCAACGTTGCTTTCACCAGCCGCCAGGCGCTCCAGGCGCCAAATCCACGGCGTGCCCAGCGGATCAGCATATTCGGATGACGAACGGACCAGATAGCCATCACGCTGCTGCCGACCAGCGCCCATGAACGCAGGCTCAGGACGGTATTCCAGCCCCGGTCAAACCGTCGCGTCGCGTCAATCCAGTCGCGACGACTGGCAGACAGATCCAGCCGTTGCTGCTGGATCTGGCTTAACAGGTACGCTTTTCGCTTTTGACGTTCGGCTTTACCGCTCACGGCTAGTCATCCTCCAGCAGGGCGCGATCGTTCGCCAGCTCCTGACGCGTATGGCGCAGGAAAGTGGACTTGCGCGCTTTACGCAGCGTCCAGATACCGCCTATCAACGCTGCGACCAGCAGAACGACGGTGGTGGCAATCATCGCGTTAAGACGATACTGCGGATCAATGGCCCAGATGATTAACACCATCAGGCTCATCAGACCAAACGCGGCGAAGAGCATAGTCAGCCCGAGCATCAGCAGCATCTGGAAGAGGTTCGCTTTCTCCTCCTCCAGCTCGACCACTGCCAGCCGGACGCGCGTTTCGGCAATCCCGACCAGCGTCGTTAGAATACGCTGGCCGATGCCAAGGACGTTGTTGGCAGGCCCTTGTGCGTGACGAGGATCTTCCATATTAACGACGCGTCAGAAGGACACCCAGTACCACACCTACTGCGGCACCAATCCCTACACCCGTCCATGGATTATCACGCACATATTCGTCCGCGCGCGCAGCCGCTTCGCGGGTCTGCTTCGCCAGTGCATCACCGGTTTCACCCAGGCGATAGCGGCTCTCTTTCAGCGCCTGCTCCGCCTTGCTGCGCAGCTTGCTGACCTCTTCTTTTGACTTATCAGCAGAGGAGTTCAGCACCTCTTCAAGGGTATCGGCCAGGGATTTCAGTTCAGCGCGCAGATGTTCAGACGTCGTATCTTTTGACATGATTCTCTCTCCTGTTGAGATTTCCGTTAACTCAATAATCGCGAGCTTCCAGCGCTTTCAGGTCGTCCTGCGCTTCTTTCAACTTCTTCTCGCGCTTAGCAATTTTTTCCGCATCCCCTTTCTCTTTCGCTTCCTGCAGGTCGCGACGGCGCTCGGCTATCTCGTCCTTCTGTTCAGCGATTTTCTTCTGGTGGTCGGCACGAAGCTTGCTGTCTGAACAGTTCGCTTTCACTTCGCTCAGCGCTTTTTTAAGACCATCAACACGGTGCTGATTGTTATGCTTTTCGGCATAACCGATCTCACGCTGAATATCCTGTTCTTTCTCCTGACAGAGAGAGTTTGCGAAGGATGCTGTGCTTAAAGAAAAAAGGGCCAGAGCCAGAGTCATGCGGAATTTCATTATCGAAACCTTCCATTGTGTGGCGGCATAAGCCGCTATCCAAAGTTATGCGGAGTACATTGAGGGGTGCTCCGCGTACTTAAGCATAGTAAGTAAACGGGGGATTCACCAAAGTGAGTGAAAAGATTCGGAATCCTGGAAGTTATCCAAAACGATGCGACGTATCGCGAATCAATGACAGCCAGGCTGCAGGCTGGTTGTCATCTTCCTGCTGAGCAATGATATACCCGTGCGGCAGCGTACGGTCGAGAACCACTTTCGCGGCGGCACTTTGCGCACGGGAATCAAACTTGATCAGTAAAACATCGTCCTGCGGGGTGATGCTCTTAAAGCGGATCCCGTTCGCATCCAGATGATGCCAGACAGAAAAACCGTCAGGCACGCTGGCACCCTGGTTTACCGGGCGGATGGCCAGCGTCGATTCCTGATGCGAAAGCGCGCTCCATGCCAGCAGCAGGGCGCTGAGTACCACCAGTGTAATCACGGCAAAGGCAAAACGGCGCAGAGCGAGCGGTGAGATTGCCATCGTCAGCCTCTGGCTCCGTATTTCTTTTTCCACAGGACAACCAGTGAGCCAATCAGGCCGAAGACCAGCAGAACCACAGGCAGCAGCATCAGGCAGGACATCAGCTGATCTTCATATTTCATAAAGACCGGCGTTTTACCCAACGCATAGCCCAGCGTCGTCAGAATAAGCACCCATAACAGACCGCTCATCCAGTTAAAGAACTGGAAGCGCGCGCTGCTCAACCCCGACAGACCGGCAATGGTGGGCAGCAGGGTACGAACAAAGGCGATAAAGCGGCCAATCAGCAGCGCGGAAAGCCCGTGCTTGTGGAAAAGGTGGTGCGCCCGCTGATGATAATGCGCAGGAAGATGAGAGAGCCAGTTCTGGACGATCCGGGTATTTCCCAGCCATCTTCCCTGGATATAGCTCACCCAGCAGCCGAGGCTGGCCGCAACGGTCAGTAATAAAATGGTGTGTGGAAACGCCATCGCCCCTTTGGCACACAGCACGCCGACAAGTACCAGCAAACTGTCACCGGGCAGGAAGGCAGCAGGCAGCAAACCGTTCTCAAGGAACAGGATCATAAACAAGACGAAATAGAGCATGCCAATCATGGAAGGGTTGGCCAGCGTTTCAAAATCCTGCGCCCAGAGGGCATGCAGTAGTTGGGTCAAAAGTTCCATTCAGTGTTCCTGGAAATCGGTTAACGTCACGCCTGTTATCCGGGACAAACAGCACGGCGACATTGTTGTGATTTCATTATGGTCGCTCGCGGACACATTGCGGTGTGGCCAACACTGTTCCCTGTTAATTGGCTGGTTAGCAAGCACTAACTTACAAAATAAGGAATTGAATCCAATTGTAACAAAGCCCAACGTTCTGCGTCACAGAATTTGCAGGGGTGAGTTGATTTTGGCGTAAGCCCGGGAAGTGAGCGAGGGGATTTACAAAGGCTGACACTATATATGTTTTGCTTACCCATGTAAGCCGGAAGGCGCAATGTAGCGCCTGCCAGCAGATAAGGTCATCTATTTTGCGGCACTGGGTGCCGTATCGAGATGAACAACCGGATTATCGGCAAAAAGATAGCGGTCAGCGTTAAATTCGAAGTCATCGCTGGTTTCGTTGAACAGCATCTGCTTGGTGTTTTCCAGGTGCTGCCACATCGCCAGTTTAGCGGCATGCGGATCTTTACGAATCAGCGCCTTAAGGATTTGGTCGTGATCGTCGCACCAGTTGTCGACGGTACGGGAATCGATATGGTCGTGCAGTTTTTTCCAGTACGGGTTGTGAACGCGCTGAGTCCACATTTTTTCAACAATTGCCGCCAGCGCCGTATTTTGGGTTGCCAGGGCGACCTGAACGTGGAACTGCAGATCCCACTCTGAGTCGCGGAAACATTTTTCCTTACGGGCATTCTCCTGGATCTCCATCAACTTCATGATGTCCTGCTTGGTCACCTGCGTCGCCGCAAATTCGGCAATATTGCTTTCGATCAGCTGGCGAGCCTGGAGCAGCTCAAACGGGCCATAGCTGGCGAATTCCAGACTTTCGTCCGCGACGGGAGAGTGTTTCGGCAGATTAGAAATCACGTGAATGCCGGAGCCTTTGCGTACCTCAACGTAGCCTTCTACTTCCAGCATGATAATCGCTTCACGCACCACGGTACGGCTCACGCTTTTTTCATCCGCGATAAAGCGCTCGGCGGGAAGTTTATCACCGACAAGATAGACCCCTTGCTCGATGCGATCTTTCAGCTCCGCAGCAAGTTGTTGATATAAACGACGTGGTTCGGTGATTTCCATATGCGCTCCAGGCAGGGTACGGCAGATGATTTGTTATACCACTTTTGCGTGCCACTCTCCAGATTTTGCCATTAAAAAAGCCGCTACTGAGCGGCCTTTAAATGCCCGGCGGCACGGGCCTACGGGTTTTGTAGGCCGGGTAAGCGTAGCGCCACCCGGCGGAAAAATGGTTGCTAACTCTGCGTAGCCGGTTTCCCGAGGGACTCTTTCGCCAGCTCCTCTGCGGATTTGCTTTTCAGCACCGTCCAGATAACCACTGCACCCATCAGGTCGAAGATCGCCAGCACCGCGAACAGCGGGCTGAAGCCGATGGTATCCGCCAGCGCGCCGACCACCAGCGCGAACATTGTACTCGCGGTCCAGGCGGCCATGCCGGTCAGACCGTTGGCGGTTGCCACTTCGTTACGACCAAAGACGTCAGACGAGAGCGTAATCAGCGCGCCGGACAGGGACTGGTGCGCAAAGCCACCGATGCACAGCAGACCAATTGCAACGTAAGGGCTGGTGAAGAGACCGATCATGCCCGGGCCAATCATCAGCAGTGCACCCATGGTGACGACCATCTTACGGGAAACAATCAGGTTCACACCAAACCAGCGCTGGAACAGAGGGGGCAGATAGCCGCCCACGATACAGCCCAGGTCAGCGAACAGCATTGGCATCCAGGCGAACATTGCGATCTCTTTCAGGTTAAAGCCGTAGACTTTAAACATGAACAGGGGGATCCAGGCGTTAAAGGTACCCCAGGCCGGTTCAGCCAGGAAACGTGGCAGGGCGATACCCCAGAACTGACGGGTGCCGAGGATCTGCCAGACGGTCATTTTTTTGCCGTTGTTGGTCTGATGCTGCGCTTCCTGACCACCAATGATGTATTCGCGTTCTTCTTCGGAGAGTTTTTTCTGATCCCGTGGGTGTTTATAGAAAATCAGCCACGCCATCGCCCAGGCAAAGCTCAGCACGCCAGAGATGATGAACGCCATCTGCCAGCTGTGCATCACGATAGCCCACACCACCAGCGGCGGCGCAATCATCGCCCCGATGGACGAGCCCACGTTGAAGTAGCCGACAGCAATGGAACGCTCTTTCGCCGGGAACCACTCGGAGCTGGCCTTCAGGCCCGCCGGTATCATTGCAGCTTCTGCCGCACCGACCGCACCACGAGCCAGCGCCAGGCCGCCCCAGCTGCCTGCCAGCGCGGTTGCCCCACAGAAAATCGCCCAGGCGATGGCGAAGAAGGCATAACCGATTTTGGTACCGAGAATATCCAGCACATAGCCAGCAACAGGCTGCATGATGGTATACGCCGCGGAATAGGCGGCAATGATGTAGGAGTATTGCTGCGTGGAGATATGCAGCTCTTCCATCAACGTTGGCGCTGCTGCTGCCACGGTGTTACGCGTCAGGTAGCCCAGCACGGTGCCTAACGTCACCAGTGCGATCATATACCAACGTAACCCTTTAATTTTACGCATCTAAAACCTCATCGTTATGTTATTTCCGCGCCAGAGCACGGCAACCTCTCAACCGTTTCCGGGAGCAGTTGTGTAACGGGAGGGGCGTAGCCGGGAGCATGTCCCGGAACGGCCCGAACCTTGCTATAAGTAAGCGTGCATAAGTCGGTATCCGTACCGTTAAACCCGATGTCTCTCACACCGGTAATGCATTCCGTCGGCTGAGTGTTTGCGACGGCGAAAAGATAACTTGTCATACAACTTTAAAAGGTGAGTGACATCACAAATGTATGATTCTTTGTGGGGGCATTAATCGTTGTGGGCAAAGCCAGTAATAGCGGGGATTGCAGAAGGGTTTACTCCATTGAGGGTAATTTATTTGTTGACGTTTATTGATCTTACTCACGAAAAAAGCTTCGGTTGGTGGAAATTGGTGTGATAACTTTGCAGCATATGAACATACGCTTTCTGACGCTCCCGTGTAATGAGGAAGACGATAATGACGCCGTTTATGACCGAAGATTTTCTGTTAGATACCGAATTTGCTCGCCGCCTGTACCACGACTACGCAAAAGACCAGCCGATTTTCGACTACCACTGCCATTTGCCGCCGCAGCAGGTTGCCGAAAATTACCGTTTCAAAAACCTGTATGACATCTGGCTGAAGGGTGACCACTACAAATGGCGTGCCATGCGCACCAATGGCGTCGCTGAGCGCCTGTGCACCGGCGATGCGACCGACCGCGAGAAGTTTGACGCGTGGGCGGCGACCGTTCCGCACACCATCGGCAACCCGCTGTACCACTGGACGCATCTTGAGCTCCGCCGTCCGTTTGGCATCACCGGCAAACTGCTCTCCCCAACGACCGCCGATGAAATCTGGGATCGTTGCAATGCACTGCTGGCGCAGGATAACTTCTCCGCGCGCGGCATCATGAAGCAGATGAACGTGAAGATGGTGGGCACTACCGACGATCCGATTGACTCCCTGGAACATCATGCCGTTGTCGCCAAAGACACCTCTTTTGATATCAAAGTGTTACCAAGCTGGCGCCCGGACAAAGCCTTCAACATTGAACAGGCCACCTTCGCCGACTACATGGCGAAGCTGGCGGAAGTGTCGGATACCGATATCCGTCGTTTCGCTGACCTGCAAACCGCGCTGACCAAACGTCTGGATCACTTCGCGGCGCACGGCTGTAAAGTGTCTGACCACGCGCTGGACGTGGTGCTGTTTGCGGAATCAAACGAAGCCGAGCTGGACAGCATACTGGCGCGTCGTCTCTCCGGCGAAGGCTTAAGCGAGCACGAAGTGGCGCAGTTCAAAACGGCGGTGCTGGTGTTCCTCGGTGCGGAATACGCGCGTCGCGGCTGGGTACAGCAGTACCATATTGGCGCGCTGCGCAATAACAACCAGCGGCAGTTCAAACTGATCGGTGCGGATGTGGGCTTCGACTCCATCAACGACCGTCCGCTGGCGGAAGAGCTGTCCAGACTGCTGAGCAAACAGAACGAACAGAACCTGCTGCCAAAAACCATCCTGTACTGTCTGAACCCGCGCGACAACGAAGTGCTGGGTACCATGGTCGGCAACTTCCAGGGTGAAGGGATGCCGGGCAAGATGCAGTTCGGTTCCGGCTGGTGGTTTAACGATCAGAAAGACGGCATGGAGCGTCAAATGACGCAGCTGGCGCAGCTTGGCCTGCTGAGCCGCTTTGTCGGCATGCTGACCGATAGCCGCAGCTTCCTGTCCTATACCCGGCATGAATATTTCCGCCGCATTTTGTGCCAGATGATTGGCCGTTGGGTACACGCAGGCGAAGCGCCAGCGGATATCCAGCTGCTGGGCGAAATGGTGAAAAACATCTGCTTTAACAATGCGCGTGATTACTTCGCCATTGAACTGAACTAAGGCCGTTTGAGGTTGATATGCAATACATCAAAATCCATTCGCTGGATAACGTGGCCGTCGCGCTGGCTGATTTGACCGAAGGGACGAAAGTCACTTTCGACGGCCAGTCGGTTACGTTGCGCCAGGCTATTGGGCGTGGACACAAATTTGCCCTGATCCCCATTGCGAAAGGGGAGAACGTGGTGAAGTACGGTTTGCCCATCGGCCATGCGCTGGCGGATATTGCGCCGGGTGAATACATTCACTCACACAATACCCGCACCAATCTGAGCGATCTGGACGAGTACAACTATCAACCTGATTTACCTGCGGAAGCGATGCAGGCGGCGGATCGTGAGGTGCAAATCTACCGTCGCGCCAACGGCGAGGTGGGGATCCGCAACGAGCTGTGGATCCTGCCGACCGTCGGCTGCGTCAACGGAATTGCGCGCCAGATCCAGACGCGCTTCCTGAAAGAGACCAACGATGCCGAAGGCACTGACGGGGTGCATCTGTTCAGCCACACCTACGGCTGTTCCCAACTGGGTGACGACCACATTAACACCCGCACCATGCTGCAAAACATGGTGCGTCACCCGAACGCGGGCGCGGTGCTGGTGATTGGCCTGGGCTGTGAGAATAATCAGGTGGACGCCTTCCGCGACACGCTGGGGGAGTTCGATCCTGAGCGCGTGCACTTCATGGTGTGCCAACATCAGGACGACGAAGTGGAAGCGGGCATTGAACAGCTTCATCAGTTGTACGAGGTGATGCGCCATGATCGGCGCGAGCCGGGCAAGCTGAGCGAGCTGAAGTTTGGTCTGGAGTGCGGCGGGTCTGATGGCCTTTCCGGCATTACCGCCAACCCGATGCTGGGCCGCTTCTCGGATTACGTGATTGCCAACGGCGGCACGACGGTGCTGACCGAAGTGCCGGAGATGTTCGGCGCAGAGCGTATTCTGATGAGCCACTGCCGCGACGAAGAGACGTTTGAAAAAACCGTCACCATGGTGAACGACTTCAAACAGTACTTCATTGCCCACAATCAGCCGATTTATGAGAACCCGTCGCCGGGTAACAAAGCGGGCGGGATCACCACGCTGGAAGAGAAATCCCTCGGCTGCACTCAGAAAGCGGGGGCGAGCCAGGTGGTTGACGTGCTGCGCTACGGCGAGCGGCTGAAAACGCACGGTCTGAATCTGCTGAGCGCTCCGGGTAATGATGCGGTCGCCACCAGCGCGCTGGCGGGTGCTGGCTGCCATATGGTGCTATTCAGTACCGGTCGCGGTACGCCGTACGGCGGTTTTGTGCCGACGGTGAAAATCGCCACCAACAGCGAGCTGGCGGCAAAGAAAAAGCACTGGATCGACTTTGATGCGGGCCAGCTGATTCACGGCAAAGCCATGCTGCAGCTGCTGACGGAGTTCGTGGACACTATCGTGGAATTTGCTAACGGTAAGCAGACCTGTAACGAGAAGAACGACTTCCGCGAGCTGGCGATCTTTAAGAGTGGTGTGACGCTTTAATCGGTGCGGCCTGATGCCCTCACCCTGGCCCTCTCCCACGGGGAGAGGGGACAAACACTAAAAACGGCAACCTCAGGGTTGCCGTTTTGCTGTTAACCTCGCAATGCGTTCTTCGCTAAACGCGCGTCTTCCGCCTGACAGGCCGCTGCGGTAAACAGCACGTCGGTAGAGGAGTTCAGTGCAGTTTCGCAAGAGTCCTGCAGCACGCCGATGATAAAGCCGACGGCCACAACCTGCATCGCAATCTCGTTCGGGATGCCGAACATATTACACGCCAGCGGGATCAGCAGCAGCGAACCGCCTGCCACGCCGGATGCGCCACAGGCACACAGCGACGCCACCACGCTCAACAGCAGCGCGGTTGGCAGATCCACCGGAATGCCCAGCGTATGCACCGCCGCCAGGGTCAGCACGGTGATGGTGATCGCTGCACCCGCCATGTTCACGGTTGCACCCAGCGGAATCGACACGGAATAGGTATCGCGATCCAGGTTCAGCTTCTCCGCCAGCGCCATGTTCACCGGAATGTTTGCCGCAGAGCTGCGGGTGAAGAAGGCGTACACGCCGCTCTCACGCAGGCAGGTCAGCACCAGCGGATACGGGTTGCGGCGGATCTGCCAGAACACCAGCAGCGGGTTGATCACCAGCGCCACCAGCAGCATACAGCCGACCAGGACGACCAGCAGCTGTGCGTAGCCCCACAGCGCGTCGAAACCGGTGGTTGCCAGCGTCGAAGAAACCAGACCAAAAATACCGATTGGCGCAAAGCGAATTACCAGTTTCACCATAAAGGTCACGGCGTTCGACACATCGTTGACCAGGTGTTTCGTGGTGTCGTTACTGTGACGCAGCGCGAAGCCCAGACCAATCGCCCAGACCAGGATGCCAATGTAGTTCGCGTTCATCAGCGCTGTGATGGGGTTAGAGACCATGCTCATCAGCAGGCCGCGAAGCACTTCGACAATGCCGGATGGCGGTGTGATGTCACCGGCCGCGCTGGTCAGATGCAGCGTGGACGGGAACAGGAAGCTAAACACTACAGCCGTTAAGGCAGCAGAGAAGGTTCCCAGCAGATAAAGGAACAGAATAGGGCGAATGTTGGTTTTTTGTCCGTGCTGATGGTTGGCAATCGATGCCATGACCAGCATCAGAACCAGTACCGGTGCGACGGCCTTCAGTGCGCCAACGAAAAGGGTACCGAGCAGCCCCGTGGCCTCCGCAGCAGGCTTTGACACCATCGCCAGCAGAATACCCAGTACCAACCCGACCAGAATTTGTTTAACGAGGCTGCCCTGCGCCAGGCGCGCGAACAGACCACTTGATTGTGTGCTCATACGTTTTTCCTGAGTGAAATTGCGTTCCATCCTGATGTGCTCTTAGTCACATTTATGTCCGGATGTAAGTATTTGTTTGCCTGGTTGAGTATCAGGGAAAGCAGCGAAAGGCGGAAGCGTAAAATGCTGGATTTTACGTGCCACATCATATTTTTTAACTGTTGCGTTACAAAAGTGTGTTCACCCTCTCCCTGTGGGAGAGGGCCGGGGTGAGGGCGTCAGCCCGCACTGAACGTTTTACTCCGCCTGCTGCTTCTTATCGTGCTGACGGTTAACCCAGGTGTTGATAAGCAGCGTGACGATCAGAATGCCAAACACCACGCCGAGCGAGATAGCGATTGGGATGTGGTAGAAATCGACGATCAGCATCTTGATACCGATAAACACCAGGATCACCGACAGACCGTACTTAAGCATCGAGAAGCGCTCTGCCGCGCCTGCCAGCAGGAAGTACATCGCACGCAGGCCGAGAATGGCGAACAGGTTTGAGGTCAGAACGATGAACGGGTCGGTGGTCACCGCGAAGATCGCCGGGATACTGTCTACCGCGAAAATCACGTCGCTTAGCTCAACCAGAATCAGCACCAGCAGCAGCGGTGTGGCAAACAGCAGGCCGTTCTTGCGCACGAAGAAGTGCTCGTTCTCAATCTTGTCCGTCATACGCAGATGCCCACGGATCCACTTCACCAGCGGGCGATCGCCAATCGCGGAGCCGTCCTCTTTCGCCAGCGCCATTTTGACCCCGGTGAATAGCAGGAACGCGCCGAAGACGTACAGCAGCCATTCGAACTGGGTAATCAGCCAACTGCCGGCGAAGATCATAATGGTACGCAGAACAATGGCACCCAGCACGCCGTACACCAGCACGCGGCGCTGCAGGGCAGCAGGCACGGCAAAGTAGCTGAACAGCATCAGCCAGACGAAGACGTTATCGACCGCCAGGGCTTTTTCAATCAGATAACCGGTGAGGAAGGCGAGCGCCTGAGGATCGGCCACCGCGCGGCCTTCGGTCGAGGCCAGATACCACCAGAAGGCGGCACAGAACAGCAGGGAGAGGGTGACCCACACCAGAGACCAGGCCGCAGCCTGTTTGATGCTCATACCGTGTGCGCCGCGACGCCCCTGCAAAAAGAGGTCGATCGCCAGCATGATGAGCACGACTACCGCGAATCCGCCCCACAACATTGGAGTGCCGACAGAATGCATACTATTTTCCTTACACATAAAAAACAAAAACGGCCATGGTCAGAAGACGATAGCCGTTAGCTTTTTATGCATAGACCTCGCCTTCCGGCAAGGTCTCACTTACAACCACGAGGGTTGCCCGGCGACCGGATGCGGTATTGCACGCATCGTAATGACGATCCACCGACGAAGAAGTTACTCCCCTTTGCAGGTAACAAAATATGTCAGACCATTGGTTTCGTCAATGGTCTGCGCCGTTTCATTACACAGCTTTACGCGATCGCTTCCGCGCCCACGCCGTCTGCCGGGAACACCACGCCGGTCTGGCGGCGGATCTCCGTTTGCAGCTTCGCCGTCGTGCGGCTCACTGCGAGGCCGGGGTGATTCACTTCGTTGTCTTCCACCAGACGGGCGAAGACCTCTGCCTCATAGAGCATAGTGTTAATATGCTGAGGCTGCGTCAGCTCCTGCGCTTTGCCGCCGCGCGGTACAAAGCTCACTTTCTGACACTCGGAGATCTTCTCAATAACCAGCGAGCCCGCTTCGCCCTGAATTTCGCTCGGTAGCACAGAATCGCTCACCTTGGAGTGCTGCAGTGTGACGCTGAAATCACCGTAATCCAGCACCGCTAAACCGTGTGCATCCACGCCGCTCTCCAGCAGGCTGGCTTGCGCACTGACGCTGTGCGGTTCGCCCCACAGGGCCACGGCAGAAGCCAGGCAATAGAAACCGATATCCATAATCGAGCCGTTCGAGAAGGCCGGGTTAAAGGTGTTTGGGTTCTCGCCGTCCAGATAGCGCTGATAGCGCGACGAGTACTGGCAGTAGTTGATAAAGGCTTTACGCACTTTGCCAATTTTCGGCAGGGACTGCTGCAGCAGCAGGAAATTCGGCAGACTGGCGGTTTTAAACGCTTCGAACAGCACCACCTGATTTTCGCGGGCAAGCGCAATGGCCGCTTCCACTTCCTGGATATTTGACGCCAGCGGCTTCTCGCAAATCACATGCTTTTTATGGCTGAGGAACAGCTTCGTTTGCGGGAAGTGCAGGGAGTTCGGGCTGGCGATATACACCGCGTCAATGGCGTCGCTTTGCGCCATGTCATCAAGCGAAGTGAAGAGATGCTCAACGAGGTAGTCGTTAGCAAAACTCTGCGCCTGCTCAAGGCTGCGGGAATAGACTGCGGTAAGTTTAAGTTTGCCGGTTTCGTGGGCGGCGTCGACGAACTGGCGCGTGATCCAGTTCGTACCAATGACTGCGAAACGTATCATAAACGTTTACGTACTCCGTAGCGGGGAACCTTTAGCCACTGTAGCACGTCATCATGACAATTCGCGTGCGCTACTGCGCATTACCATTTAACGATAAATGCGTAAGCCATAGCCGGGTGTCAAACTCCAGCTGGTGGTACTGCGGCTCCATGTGGCAGCACAGGGAGTAGAACGCTTTGTCGTGCTCTTTCTCTTTCAGGTGTGCCAGCTCGTGGACCACGATCATCCGCAGAAAGGCTTCCGGTGCGTTACGGAAAACCGTCGCGACGCGGATTTCGGCCTTCGCTTTCAGCTTGCCGCCCTGCACGCGGGAGATGGCGGTGTGCAGGCCGAGCGCGTTTTTCAGCACGTGGATCTTATTGTCGTACATCACCTTGTTGATCGGCGGTGCACTCTTCAGATACCGGCTTTTCAGATCCTGCGTATACTGCCAGAGGGCCTTATCGGTCGCGAAATCGTGCGTACCGGGATAGCGTTTTTCCAGCACTGCGCCGAGCTTCTGCTCGGCAATCAGGCTGCGAACCTGAGAAAGTAAATGCTCCGGGTAGCCCTGGAGATAAGTAAGTTGGTTCATCAACGCCCCAAATCGACAATAAAACGGGTATACTCACGCACCCTTTTCAGGGATACGCCAAATTTTACCATTCAGGAGGGCCGATGAGCCACTTAGACAACGGTTTCCGTTCACTCAACCTTAAACGTTTCCCGGAAACGGACGACGTTAACCCGCTCATGGCGTGGGAAGCGGCGGATGAATATCTGCTGCAGCAGTTGGATGAGACTGAAATCAGCGGCCCGGTTTTGATCCTGAATGACGCCTTTGGCGCGCTGGGCTGCGCCCTGGCTGAACACACGCCTTACAGCATCGGCGATTCCTACCTGAGCGAACTGGCGACGCGTGAAAACCTGCGCCACAACGACATCGAAGAGTCCAGCGTGAAATTCCTCGACAGCACCGCGGACTACCCGCAGGCGCCGGGCGTGGTGCTGATCAAAGTGCCAAAAACCATGGCGCTGCTGGAGCAACAGCTGCGCGCGCTGCGTAAGGTCGTGACGCCAGAAACCCGCATCATCGCGGGTGCCAAAGCGCGCGATATCCACACTTCGACGCTGGAGCTGTTCGAGAAAGTCCTCGGCCCGACCACCACGACGCTGGCCTGGAAAAAAGCGCGCCTGATCAACTGTACGTTTAGCGCACCGGAGCTGGCAGATGCGCCAGAGACCCTGAGCTGGAAGCTGGAAGGGACTGACTGGACCATCCACAACCATGCGAACGTTTTCTCCCGTACCGGTCTGGATATCGGGGCGCGTTTCTTTATTGAAAATCTGCCGGAAAACCTGGAAGGGGAAATCGTCGATCTGGGCTGCGGTAACGGCGTGATTGGCCTGACGCTGCTGGCGAAGAACCCGGACGCCAGCGTGGTGTTCAGCGACGAGTCACCAATGGCGGTGGCCTCCAGCCGTCTGAACGTGGAAACCAACATGCCGGAAGCGCTGGATCGCTGCGAGTTTATGATCAACAACGCGCTGTCGGGCGTAGAGCCTTTCCGCTTCAACGCCGTGTTCTGCAACCCGCCGTTCCACCAGAAGCACGCCCTGACGGATAACGTCGCGTGGGAAATGTTCCACCACGCGCGCCGCTGCCTGAAAATCAACGGCGAGCTGTACATCGTGGCGAACCGCCACCTGGACTACTTCCACAAGTTGAAGAAGATTTTCGGCAACTGCGTCACCATTGCGACGAACAACAAGTTTGTGGTGCTGAAGGCGGTGAAGCTGGGACGTCGTCGGTAAGATTGTTTTGCCTGGCGGCGCTTCGCTTGCACAGGCCTACGTAGTGTGCGGTCTGATGCCCGGTGGCGCTGCGCTTACCGGGCCTACAATGGCCTCGAACCCGTAGGCCGGGCAAGCGAAGCGCCGCCCGGCAATGCCCTAGATCGCCAGAGCTAACTTTGTCCCCTGTGCAATCGCCCGCCGAGCGTCCAGCTCCATCGCCACATCGCACCCGCCAATCAAATGCACCGTTTTACCGGCTTCGCGCAGTGGATCCGCCAGATCGCGCTTCGGCTCCTGCCCGGCACATAAAATGACATGATCCACGCGCAGCAGCTGCGGCTCGCCGCCGATCGTGACGTGCAAACCTTCGTCGTCGATCTTCTGGTAGCTGACTGCCGGGATCATCTTCACCCCACGCGCGAGCAGGGTGGCGCGGTGGATCCAGCCCGTGGTTTTCCCCAGTCCTTCGCCCGGCTTGCTGGCTTTACGCTGCAGCATCACGATCTGGCGCGAGCTTTTCGGCAGCTGCGGCCCTTCCGGACGTAGCCCGCCGGACTGATTCAGGCTGGTGTCGATACCCCATTCCACGCAAAACTCGGCAATGTTCTGGCTGGTGGCCTCGCCCGGTTGGCTCAAATACATGGCGGTATCAAAACCGATCCCGCCGCAGCCGATAATCGCCACCTTCTCGCCAACCGGTACTTTGTCGCGCAGCACGTCGAGATAGCTCAACACCTTCGGATGATCGATGCCCTCGATCGCAGGCGTGCGCGGGGCGATCCCGCTCGCCAGGATCACCTCATCGAAACCGATCAGATCCGCCGCGCTGACAAACTGGTTAAGCCGCAGCTCTACGCCTGTAAGCTCGATCATCCGTCGGTAGTAGCGCAGCGTTTCATAGAACTCCTCTTTGCCGGGGATCTGTTTGGCGATATTGAACTGCCCGCCAATCTCCGCCAGCGCATCAAACAGGGTTACGCTGTGCCCGCGCGAGGCGGCATTGACTGCAAACGACAGGCCCGCAGGCCCTGCACCGACAACCGCCAGGCGTTTTTTTGTTGTCGCCGGAATCACGGGCATTTTGGTTTCGTGGCAGGCGCGCGGGTTGACGAGGCAGGAGGTGACCTTGCCGACGAAGATCTGATCCAGACAGGCCTGGTTACAGCCGATGCAGGTGTTGATCTCGTCCGCACGGCCGCTTTGCGCTTTGGACAGCAGTTCGGCATCCGCCAGGAACGGACGCGCCATCGACACCATATCGGCGTCGCCGCGTGAAATCACATCGTCCGCTACCTGCGGATCGTTAATGCGGTTGGTGGTCACCAGCGGAACAGACACTTTGCCCTTCAGCTTGCGCGTTACCCAGCTGAACGCTGCGCGCGGCACCGGCGTGGCGATAGTCGGGATGCGCGCCTCGTGCCAGCCGATGCCGGTGTTGATAATGGTGGCACCTGCGGCTTCAATCGCCTGCGCCAGCTGCACGGTTTCGTCGAACGTCCCGCCGCCTTCTACCAAATCGAGCATCGACAGGCGGAAGACGATAATAAAGTCTGCGCCCGCACGTTCGCGCACCGCGCGCACCACCTCCACGGCAAAGCGCATCCGGCGGGCATAGTCGCCGCCCCATTCGTCGTCGCGCTGGTTAGTGCGCGCGGCAAGGAATTCGTTAATCAGATAGCCTTCGGAGCCCATTATCTCGACACCGTCATAGCCCGCCTCATGCGCTAGCGCGGCGCAGCGGGCGAAGTCGTCAATCAGCCCCAGGATCTCATCGTGGCTCAGGGCATGCGGCTTGAAGCGGTTAATCGGTGCCTGAAGGGCCGACGGCGCGACCAGGTTCGGCTGGTAGCTGTAGCGTCCGGTGTGCAGGATTTGCAGGGCGATTTTGCCGCCCTCGCGGTGGACCGCATCGGTCACAATGCGGTGGTGCGGCAGCTGTGACGCATCGTTCAGGACCGCGCCGCCCTCCATACCCACGCCGGAAGGGGCAGGGGCCACGCCGCCGGTGACTATAAGCGCCACCCCGTGGCGGGCGCGCTCGGCATAGAAGGCCGCCAGACGCTCGGCCCCGTCCGGATGCTCCTCCAGCCCGGTGTGCATCGAGCCCATCAACACGCGGTTTTTGAGTGTGGTGAACCCCAGATCGAGGGGGGCGAATAACGACGGGTAGCGGCTCATAGTCTCTTCCAGTGTAAAATTATTGTTATGTGGTCGGATGAGTTACTAATTTAGCCAGCGACAGCGGAAAGGTAAAAGCGGGATCGAATGATTGTGATAGATCTCAAAGAACTTCGCCCCTCACCCTAACCCTCTCCCCAAAGGGGAGAGGGGACTAGCTGGTGCGGCCTTAAAGAATTGGCTCGATATGGTTTTTTCCCTCTCCCCTTAGGGGAGAGGGGCAGGGTGAGGGGTGTGGGTTTTTACTAACCCCGGTGCCTGCCACATGGACGTCGTCAGCCCGCTGTCCACTAGCCCGAGCTGGTCGGCGTACACCGCCTGCCATTTCTGCATCATGCCGTCGTACAGTTCGCGGTGCTGCGGGTTCGGTGTGAACTCGCGGCTCCATTTCACCAGCCGCTCGCCCGTCGAGGCCATATCCGCAAACAGCCCCGCGCCAGCACCTGCCGCAATCGCGCAGCCGAGCGCCGTCGCCTCTTTCACCTCCGGCACGCGCACCGGCAGGCCGGTGACGTCGCTTAAGATCTGGCTCCACAGGGCACCTTTGGCACCGCCGCCCGCAAACACCAGGCTCTCAAACGTCACGCCGGAGAAGCGCGAAATCTGCGCCAGGTTGCAGGCCGAGACGATTGCCGCGTTCTCCTCCAGGGCGCGGAACAGCGTCGCTTTGTTGCATTTTTCCGGGTCGATGGAGAGGTTAATAAACGACGGTGCGGCGTGGTACCACTGTTTAAAATGCATCGCATCAGAGAAGATCGGCATCACCCCGTGGGAGCCCGCCGGCACGCGGCTCGCCATCTCTTCCAGCAGGGAATAGGTATCCATCCCCATCCGCTCGGCAATCAGTTTTTCCTCCGCGCAGAAGGCGTCACGGAACCAGCGCATGGTCAGCCCGGTAAAGAAGCTGATCGACTCCGCCTGCGCCATGCCGGGAATAACGTGCGGGTTCACGCGGATGTTCATGTCGGGGTCGGTGCGCACCTGCGGCAGGTTTACCACCTGCTGCCAGAAGGTGCCGCCCAGCACCGCCGTTTGTCCGGCGCGGACCACGCCCAGCCCCAGACAGCCCAGCTGCACGTCGCCGCCGCCCATCACCACCGGCGTGCCTTCGCGCAGCCCGCTCTGCTGTGCGGCCTCTTTGGTGATAGCGCCCAGCACGGTGCCGGTCTCTTTCACCGGGGAGAGGATATCGGCGCGCAGCCCGGCCATGTCGAGCAGCCCCGGACGCCAGTCGCGGGAGAAGAGATCCAGCATGCCGGTGGTGCCCGCGTTAGACGGGTCGACCGCCAGCTCGCCGGAGAGTTTCGCCGCCAGCCAGTCGCTGATCATGGTGATGGTCGCGGCCTTGCGGTAAATATCCGGGCGATGGTGTGCCAGCCACAAGAGGCGCGGCATGGCGCTCAGCGCCAGCGTCTGCCCGGAAACCTCATACACTTCCGATTCAAAACGGTTGTCGTGGATCTCTTTGAGTTCGGCCACCTCGCGGCTGGCGCGGGCGTCGACGTTGGCGCAGGCCCAGATGGCCTCGCCGTTGCGGTCATACAGCACGATCCCTTCACGCATGGAACAGCAGGCGACGGACTGTATGTCCGCCGGGCTCAGGTGCGCACGCTCCAGCGCCTGATGAATGCACCGGCAGGCCAGCTGCCAGTTGGTCTCGAGGTCGAACTCCATCGACCCCGGCACGTTCTCCACGCTCAGGTGCTTCCACTCGGCCTGGCCGACGGCAATCTGGTTGCCCTGTAAATCGAAAATGACGGCGCGAACGCTGCCTGTCCCTGCATCTAACGCTAAAAGGTAACTCATGAGTTTGCCTCGTTGTTAGCGCAGGGCAGGCTCTTATCCGGCCAGAGCCAGCACCGCGCGGGCTGTCGTTTCTTCCGTCACCAGGCCATTGATACGACGACCCTTCAGTGCGGCATAAATCGCATCGGCTTTCTCTTCCCCTCCGGCCACGCCAACGATGGTGGGCAGCTGCGCCAGTTCATCGAGCGTGACGCCTAGTAATTCTTTGTGGATCTCCAGCTCCTCGACGCACTCCCCTTCGGCATTAAGGAAATAGCCGAGAATGTCGCCGACCGCCCCTTTGCGGGCGTACATCAGCTGCTCGCCTTCGCTGATATAGCCAGAGCGGAGTATCGTCGCGTCACGGCGCTGGTTCACCGACCCAATGCCGACCACCGCCACGTCGGCAGCGGTGGCGGCGAGGATCACGTCCCGCACGCTGGTTTCGCGTTTTAAGATCCCGGCAACTTCTGCGGATGAAACGCGAAGCGGGGCGGGGATCATGCTCACGCTGCAGGCCGCATCCAGCTGGCCGATACCGGTCATATACGGCCCCACGCCGCCGGAGAGCGTCACCAGGCGGATCTGCTGCGAGCTGATAAAGCCGCTTAAGTGCTGCAGGCTGCTCATGGTGGTTTCACCAAACCCCACCGCCAGCAGCTGGCCGGGCTCCAGCACGCCCATCAGCGACTGCGCCGCACCAATGCCAAGCCGCACGTTCATCGGCGGCGTATTCAGGGCGGGCATTACGCGAACCAGCTTCAGGCCAAAGCGCTGCTGTAGCTCGGTTTCCAGCGCCAGGCAGCCCTCGTAGCGGGAGTTGATCTGCACGCGGATCACCCCGGACTGACGGCCCTTCTCCAGCAGGCGAGAAATCTTCAAACGCGGCAGCCCGAGCCGCTCGCCGATATCGTTTTGGGTCAGCCCGTCGTGGTAATAGCACCAGGCCACCCGGGCCACCAGCTCCTCTTCCGCCAGTGCCAGCCCGGCAAACCGTCCTTCTTCCGCAGTGCGTTTATCGCTCATAGTTGAACTCTTATAAAAATTTAGATCATATGTTCGTGATGGCGCGAAGGGAAAGTGTGAGCCACGCGACAAAACGGATCTTTTAGATCGTTTCTGGTTTATCTGAATCTCAATCGATAAAACTGTGATCCCTGCACGGTTGTAAATATAGTTCACCGTCTACGCTTTTGAACATTATTAAATCTAAAAATCATTTGTTCAATAGCGGAGCGATGATGATCTCACTTCTCGACGCGCGGAATATCAGCAAGCAGTTCTCAGGCGTGCCGGTCTTAAAAGGCATAGATTTCACGCTGCTTGCGGGCCAGGTGCACGCCCTGATGGGCGGAAACGGCGCGGGAAAATCGACGCTGATGAAGATCATCGCCGGGGTCGAAACGCCGGACAGCGGTGAACTTTCTGTCGAGGGGCAGTCATATGCGCGGCTCACGCCCGTGCAGGCACATAAGCTCGGCATTTACCTGGTGCCGCAGGAGCCGCTGCTGTTCCCCAACCTGACGGTGCGGGAAAACATCCTGTTCCGCCTGTCGCGCGAGCGCGATCGGGAAAAGCGGCTGGCGGAGAAGCTCCTGCAGCTGCAGTGCCAGCTTAACCTCGACGCCACCGCCAGCACCCTGGAGGTGGCGGATCAGCAGATGGTCGAGATCCTGCGCGGGCTGATGCGCAACGCCAGGATCCTGATCCTAGACGAACCTACGGCCTCCCTCACGCCCGGTGAAACCGAACGTCTGTTTCGTCAGATCCGCGCTCTGCAGGCGCTCGGCGTCGGGATTGTGTTTATCTCGCATAAGCTGCCCGAAATCCGAATGCTTTCGAGCCACGTCTCGGTGATGCGCGACGGCGCGGTGGTGCTGAGCGGCGAAACCGCGCAGTTTGACGATAACGCCCTGATCGCCGCCATGACGCCGGTGAGCCGGGAGAAATCCCTCAGCGATACGCAAAAGCTGTGGCTGGCGCTGCCGGGCAACCGCCGCACTCAGGCGCAGGATTTCCCGGTGCTGCGGGTGGACGATCTCACCGGGGAGGGGTTTATCGATCTGAGTCTTGAGATCTACGCCGGGGAGATCGTCGGCCTGGCCGGGCTGGTGGGATCCGGGCGCACCGAGTTTGCGGAAACGCTCTATGGCCTGCGCCCGGTACGCGGGGGTCGCGTCTGGCTGGAAAATCAGGAGATCACCGACGATCCGGTAAGTTCACGTCTGGAAAAAGGGCTGGTCTACCTGCCGGAAGACAGGCAGGTTTCCGGTTTGTTCCTCGACGCGCCGATCCGCTGGAACACCGTGGCGCTGAACGAGCCGTCTCTCTGGCAGCAGCGCAAGCGGGAGTCTGCGGTGGTGGAACGCTATCACCGGGCGCTGGGGATCAAGCTCAATCATGCGGATCAAACCGTGCGCACGCTCTCCGGCGGCAACCAGCAGAAGGTGCTGCTCGCACGCTGCCTGGAGGCCAACCCTTTATTGCTGATCGTCGATGAACCGACGCGCGGCGTAGATGTGTCGGCGCGCGCCGATATCTACCAGCTGATAAAAAGCGTGGCGGCGCAGAACGTGGCGGTGCTGATGATCTCAAGCGATCTCGATGAGTTCCCCGGCCTGGCAGACCGCGTGCTGGTTATGCATCAGGGCGTGCTCAGCGGCGAGCTGCCGCGCCACGCCGTCAGCCTCGACAAGATGATGGCGTTGGCGTTTGGAGGGCAATCATGAAGACCTTACTCAAAAATCGCGAGCTGAGCGCCTTTCTGGCGATCCTCGCGCTGTTCGCCGTGCTGGTGGCGCTGAATCCGTCCTACCTGAGTTTACAGACGCTGGGGATGATTTTCGCCAGCTCGCAGATCCTGATCCTGCTGGCCATCGGTGCCGCGCTGGTGATGCTGACCCGCAATATCGACGTGTCCGTCGGCTCCACGGTCGGGCTGTCCGCCATCGCCGTCGGCGTGGCGCTCAACAGCGGCTTCAGCCTGCCCGTTGCCATTCTCTTCGCGCTGTCGACAGGCGCGCTGGCGGGGGCATTCAACGGGTTTCTGGTGGTGGGGCTGCGCATCCCGGCGATTGTCGCCACCCTCGGCACGCTGGGGCTGTATCGCGGGGCGATGCTGCTCTGGACCGGCGGGAAGTGGATTGAAGGGCTGCCTCCGGGGCTGAAATCCCTTTCTGAGCCTGCCGCCGTCGGCATTTCGCCGCTCGGCATGCTGGTATTGATCGTCGCGGCCACAGGGGCGTGGACGCTGTCGCGCACCGCTTTCGGGCGTGATTTTTATGCCGTTGGCGATAACCTCGCCGCCGCGCGCCAGCTGGGCGTGGCGGTGAACCGCACCCGGATGATTGCCTTTACCCTGAATGGCATGCTGGCGGCCTGCGCCGGGATTGTCTTTGCCGCGCAGATTGGCTTTGTGCCCAACCAGACCGGCAGCGGGCTGGAGATGAAGGCCATCGCCGCCTGCGTGCTCGGGGGAATTTCGCTTTTGGGCGGCACGGGCACGCTGATCGGCGCGTTTCTCGGCGCCTTTTTCCTGACCCAAATCGACACCGTGCTGGTGCTGTTCAGGCTTCCGGCCTGGTGGAACGACTTTATCGCCGGGCTGGTGCTGCTGGGCGTGCTGGTGCTCGACGGGCGTCTGCGCCAGGCGCTGGCGCGCCATCAGCGGGCGCTGAAGTACGGGCGCTTCCAGCCGGGTAACAAAGGGGGAAAGCACGTCACCCCGTTTCCAAAACGCAAAAAAGAGGTGGCGTAAATGAGGCTTAACTGGGAAAGCGCGCTGCTGATTTTGCTGGTGCTGGAGATCCTGCTTTTTGGCGCCATCAACCCGCGCATGCTCGACATCAACATGCTGCTGTTCAGCACCAGCGATTTTATCTGCATCGGCATTGTGGCGCTGCCGCTGACGCTGGTGATCATCAGCGGCGGGATCGATATCTCCCTCGGTTCAACCATCGGCCTGTGCGCCATCGCGCTGGGCGTGATGATGCAGGCGGGGTGGCCGATGGCGGTCGCCGTTCCATTGACGCTGGTGCTCGGCCTGCTGTGCGGATTATTTAATGCCGCACTTATCCACTACACCGGCATCAGCCCTTTAGTGATCACCCTCGGTACGCTCTACCTCTACGGCGGCGGCGCGCTGCTGCTCTCCGGCATGGCAGGGGCGACGGGCTACGAGGGCATTGGCGGCTTCCCGGACAGCTTTACCGCCTTTGCTAACCTCACGGTTCTTGGCCTGCCGATCCCGCTGGTGCTGTTCGCAGTGATTACGTTTTTCTTCTGGCTGATTACCCACCGCGGGCGCTTTGGTCGTCATCTGTTTTTGATTGGGCAGAATCCGCGCGCGGCGCGCTATGCGGCGCTGTCGGTGAACGGCATGCCTTACGCGCTGTACGGTCTGGTGGGCGTGGCCTCGGCGATTGCCGCGCTGGTGATGGTCTCCTATTTCGGCTCCGCACGCTCGGATCTGGGGCGCGACTTACTGATGCCTGCGCTGACCGCGGCCGTACTCGGCGGGGCGAATATCTACGGCGGTTCAGGTTCGGTTATCGGTACGGCGCTGGCAGCGCTGCTGGTGGGGTATCTGCAACAAGGTTTACAGATGGTCGGCATCCCTAATCAGGTATCAAGCGCGCTGTCAGGGGCGCTGCTGGTTGTGGTGGTGATGGGACGTTCGCTGAGTTTGCACCGCGAATGGGTGCGCTCTCTCTTTAGAAAACTATCCGGAGCGTAAGATGAAAACAAAACTGATAGTCCTGGCGATGGCCCTCAGCTTCGCCTCGGCGCAGGCGGCAGACCGCATTGCCTTTATCCCGAAACTGGTGGGCGTAGGCTTCTTCACCAGCGGCGGCAACGGCGCGAAAGAGGCGGGGAAAGATCTTGGGGTGGACGTGACCTACGACGGCCCAACCGAGCCGAGCGTCTCCGGCCAGGTGCAGCTCATCAATAACTTCGTCAACCAGGGCTATAACGCCATCATCGTCTCCGCCGTGTCGCCGGACGGCCTCTGCCCGGCGCTCAAGCGCGCGATGCAGCGCGGCGTCAAAGTGCTGACCTGGGATTCCGACACCAAACCGGAGTGCCGCAGCATTTACATCAACCAGGGGACGCCAGAACAGCTTGGCGGCCTGCTGGTGGAGATGGCAGGCAAACAGGTCACCAAACCGAATGCCAAAGTGGCGTTCTTCTACTCCAGCCCTACCGTCACCGACCAGAACCAGTGGGTGAAAGAGGCGAAGGCCAAAATCGAGAAAGATCATCCTCAGTGGCAGGTCGTCACCACCCAGTTTGGCTATAACGACGCCACCAAATCCCTGCAAACCGCCGAAGGGATCTTAAAAGCGTATCCGGATCTGGATGCGATCATCGCCCCGGACGCCAACGCGCTGCCGGCGGCGGCGCAGGCGGCGGAAAACCTGAAGCGGGAAGGGGTGGCGATTGTCGGGTTCAGCACGCCGAACGTCATGCGCCCGTACGTTGAGCGCGGCACGGTGAAAGCCTTTGGCCTGTGGGACGTGGTGCAACAGGGCAAAATTGCGGTCAATGTCGCCGATCGTTTGCTTAAAAAAGGCGATCTTAACGTCGGCGACAGTGTGGACGTAAAAGACATCGGCGCGCTGAAGGTCGAGCCAAACAGCGTGCAGGGCTACCAGTATGAAGCGAAGGGCAACGGCATCGTGCTGCTGCCGGAGCGGGTGGTGTTCACCAAAGAGAACATCAACAAATACGATTTCTGACGGGGGAACCAATGGCTGATTTAGACGACATCAAAGACGGCAAGGATTTTGGCATCGGCACGCCGCAGCAGAATGTGCCTTACACCCTCAAGGGCTGCGGCTCGCTGGACTGGGGCATGCAGTCCCGGCTTTCGCGCATCTTCAACCCGCAGAGCAACCGCACGGTGATGCTGGCCTTTGACCACGGCTACTTTCAGGGGCCGACCACCGGCCTTGAACGTATCGATCTCTCCATCGCCCCGCTGTTTGGCGAAACCGACGTGCTGATGTGTACGCGCGGTATTTTGCGCAGCACTGTACCAGCAGCGACCAACAAACCGGTGGTGCTGCGCGCCTCCGGCGGTAACTCGATTCTGGGTGAGCTGTCCAACGAGTGCGTGGCGGTGGCGATGGAGGACGCCCTGCGCCTGAACGTCTGCGCGGTGGCGGCGCAGGTGTACATTGGCAGCGAGTTTGAGCACCAGTCGATCAACAACATTATCAAGCTGGTGGATGCGGGCGCGCGCTACGGCATGCCGACGCTGGCGGTGACGGGCGTGGGCAAAGAGATGGCGCGCGACGCACGCTATTTCTCGCTCGCCAGCCGCATCGCCGCCGAAATGGGGGCCCAGTTCGTCAAGACCTATTACGTGGACGAGGGCTTTGAAAAAGTGACCGCCAGCTGTCCGGTGCCGATTGTGATCGCTGGCGGCAAAAAGCTGCCGGAGCACGAGGCGCTGGAGATGTGCTGGCGGGCGATCGACCAGGGCGCATCCGGCGTGGACATGGGGCGCAATATCTTCCAGTCCAGCGCGCCGCTGGCGATGCTAAAAGCGGTGAAAAAAGTGGTTCACGAGAACTGGAACGCCCGTGATGCGTTCCAGTTCTGGCAGGAAGAGAAACAGGGAGAAGCAAAATGAACGTGACGCTGGTTGAAATCAACATTAAGCCCGAGCGGGTGGACGAGTTTCTGGAGGTGTTTCGCGCCAACCACGAGGGGGCAATCAAGGAGCCGGGAAACCTGCGTTTTGACGTATTGCAGGACCCGAGGGTGAAAACCCGCTTCTTTATCTACGAAGCCTATAAAGACGACGAGGCAGTGCTGGCGCATAAGCAAACCCCGCACTATCTGGCGTGCGTGGATAAGCTTGAGGAATTAATGTCAGAGCCGCGTAAGAAACGCAGTTTTGTGGGATTGTTGCCGGAATAGCGGATTTGCCCGGTGGCGCTGCGCTTACCGGGCCTACGGGTAGGGATGGTGCGGGTTTTGTAGGCCGGGCAAGCGCTAGCGCCACCCGGCGTTGTTCAGGCCAGCTCCAGCAGCTGCACACGAGCCGTTGCCCCCGGCATCAGCCGCTGCAGGTTGTTGACCAGCTCTTCTCCTGCCTCTTCCAGTGCCGCAAGCGGCATCGACGGCAGGCTTTCAAGAATAAACCACATAGATTGCGCCTGGCTGTCCAGACGGGTACGCACCCCCTGTCGCCAGTTCCAGCGGCGGCAGGTGACACCGAGGTCGTCGCGCCAGATAACCTCGCCAGCATCCGGGGATTCCACCACCGGCTGGCCCTCTTTCAGGGTATCGAAGGGTTCATCACCCACGGCTAATGTCAGGCGCGGCGCACCCGAATACGCCGCGAGATTTTCCCCACCCACCGGAATGGCGTAGCGAATGCTCACCGCGTTATAGATATCCACCACTGGATCCAGCGACGGCAGCGAACCGTCTTTCAGTACCCGCTTACGCAGGGCGGAGGCCGAGCAGGGCGTGCGTTTCGGTTTCGCGCCGAACGCTTTAAACACCTCATCCCAGTCTGAAAGGTGTGCATCAGCCCACGGCACATCATCATTCAACATCTGCTGGCAGGCCTGCGTCAGCGCGGCGGGCGCAACCTCCGGGTGGGTAATCGGCGCAGCTTCAATCAGAATGCTCAAGGCCCGAAAGTCGGGCGCGATCCCGGCAAGTCGCGAATCTATTGACGGCGTAACGAGAGACATAAATAATCCTGTATCGACTGTTTTATACCATGGTAGTGACTAATGACTGATAAAGTCAATATAATGACTGCGCAGGGTGCCGATGTTGCCCAGGTAAGCCTGGCCGTCGCGAACCGCATCCGCAACTGGCGGAAAGAGAAAAAGCTGTCGCTGGATGAGCTGTCCCGCCGTGCCAGCGTCAGCAAAGGCATGCTGGTGGAGATCGAAAAGGGCGCAGCCAACCCCAGCATTGCCATTCTTTGCAAACTGGCCGCTGCGCTCGGTATCTCAGTGGCGGATATCGTTAACGTCTCCAGCGAGCCGCTGGTGCATGTTATCGAAGAAGAGGCTATTCCGGTGCTGTGGCAGGGTGCACAGGGTGGACGCGCCAGACTGCTGGCAGGCACCGCGGGTCCGGATATGATTGAGTTATGGCAGTGGGAGATGCATCCGGGTGAATACTTTACTTCAACAGGGCATCCGCCGGGGACGTTTGAGCTGCTGCACGTGAACGAAGGCGTATTGACGCTGACGGTCGATGAGACGGTCACGCAGGTGAATGCTGGCGCGTCGGCGGTGGCCAAAACGGAAGCGGCGCACGGCTATGCGAACGAAGGCGATACCGTGCTTCACTTCACCATGACGGTGGCGGAGTTTCACCGGTAAAAAGCAGCCCGGTGGCGCTACGCTTACCGGGCCTACGGGGATGAGGTGGTATGGGTTTTGTAGGCCGGGTAAGCGTAGCGCCACCCGGCGTTGATTACGCTTCTTCCACACTCACCCGCAGCGCTGCCAGCGCCTTACGCGCCGCTTTCAGCACCTGCTCGCACTGCTCAATCGTCAGCGTCAGCGGTGGTTCAATGCGGATGGTTTTCGAGTTGTTGAGCGTTCCGGCCACCAGCACCCGCTGGCGGAACATCTCGCTCGCGAAGCTATAGCCGGTTTCGTTATCGACAAACTCAATCGCCATCAGCATTCCTTTGCCGCGCGCGTCCTGCACCAGGTCCGGATACTCTCGGCCTAACTGACGGAAGCCATCCAGCAGCATGTCGCCTTTCTGCTCAGCCTGCGCGGGCAGGTTTTGCTCCAGCAGAACGTTGATGGTCGCCAGCGCGGCCGCACAGGCCAGCGGGTTTCCGCCAAAGGTGGTGGTATGCAGGAACGGGTTGTCGAACAGCACCGAGAAGACCTCTTCGGTGGCCACCGTCGCGCCAATCGGCATCACGCCGCCGCCGAGCGCTTTCGCCAGACACAGAATGTCCGGCTGCACGTTCTCGTGCTCGCAGGCAAACATCTTGCCGGTGCGTCCCATCCCGGTCTGGACTTCGTCGAAGATCAGCAGCGCGCCAAACTCATCGCACAGCTGACGCACGGCAGGCAGATAGCCATGCGGAGGGAGGATCACGCCGCCTTCACCCTGAATCGGCTCCAGGATCACCGCTGCTACGTCATCACCGGTTTTACGGCATTCGCTTAACACGGTGCGCATGGCGTTGATGTCGCCAAACGGCACATGGCGGAAGCCCGGCAGCAGCGGCATAAACGGTTTGCGGAAGGTGGATTTGGCGGTAGCAGACAGTGCGCCCAGGGATTTCCCGTGGAACGCGCCGCTGGTGGCGATAAAGGTGAATTTCCCGCGCGGCGACTGGTACGCTTTGGCGAGTTTAATCGCCGCTTCGACCGATTCCGTGCCGCTGTTGCTAAAGAAGCTGTATTTCAGTTTGCCGGGCGTTAAGGCCGCCAGCGTTTTCGCGAGCATGGCGCGAAGCGGGTCGAGCAGTTCCTGGCTATGGAGAGGTTGTTTCGCAAGTTGATTCTGTACGGCGGAAACCACAACTGGATTACGGTGCCCCACGTTGAAAATTCCAAAACCTCCCAGGCAATCTATAAACTCCTGTCCCTGGGTGTCGACAAGCGTGTTCAGACTCCCCGCTTGCCACTCTACGGCTCCGTAATCCCCGCCAGCGGTAACAGATTTGCGATACTCCAGAAACCCTGGATTGACGTGCTCTTTAAAGTAATCGATGACCTCTCGGTTAAGTTGTTTCATCTCCTCATGATCAAGCGTTCGCTTCTCAATGAGATTCAGTGCGTGCGCGGTACAGGCAAGAGCCGAGGCGCTGGAAGGTAACCTGTTCAAAATGTGCTCCCGGGGATCGCGTATCACATGATACTGGATTAAGTATTGCAGGGATTACGCCACTTCAGATGACTTAACGAAAATCGGGATAAACGCCTGGTTAAAATTATGTTGCACAATATTTAATCATGCCGGAACAACCGAAACGGGATTTAGCGACACAGGACATAAAGGAGAAATGAGGGCGGAAAAGCGCAACTGCACTAAAGAAGTGCATTCACTGCAACTTAAGTGGGCATTAACTGGTCATGCTTTACAGGTAATTTCTTATCGAAAGTATTTGAAATCAATGAATTATAAAATCGTACAAAAAGTATGGTTTAAGTGAAATCTGCGATCTTCATCAAGTTTAACAACTAAAGATAAATTGTTTACCGCCGAAAAAACATTGAGCCACAAAATTAACATTCAAATAACCTGCAAGGGATGCCCACGATGTCCTCTCCAACCTATGTCACCCAGAAAGAATATCTTCTGGACGATGACACCACCTTAATGTCTACCACAGACGTCCACAGCTATATCACACACGCCAACGACACCTTTGTGCAGGTGAGCGGCTATCAGCTTGATGAGCTGACGGGCCAGCCGCACAATCTGGTACGCCACCCCGACATGCCAAAAGCCGCGTTTGCCGATATGTGGTACACGCTGCAGCAGGGCGAGCCGTGGAGCGGGATTGTCAAAAACCGGCGCAAAAACGGCGACCACTACTGGGTGCGTGCGAATGCGGTACCGATGGTGCGCCACGGGCAGGTCACGGGCTATATGTCCATTCGCACCAAAGCCACAGCGGAAGAGATTGCCACCGTGGAGCCGCTCTACCGGGCGCTGAACGACGGGAGCTGTAAGAAACGTGTGCACAAAGGGCTGGTGGTTGGAAAGGGCTGGCTGGGTAAACTGCCGGCAATGCCGCTGCGCTGGCGCGTGCGCAGCGTGATGGCAGTGCTTTTTGCCGTACTCGCCGCCACGCTGGTTGCGACATCCGCCGGGGGGACGCCGCTCGCCGCTGTCGCGCTAGTGATGCTGCTGGGGACACTGCTGTTTGAGCAACAGATTGTCCGCCCGGTAGAGAATGTGGCGCGACAGGCGCTGAAGGTCGCCACCGGTGAGCGCAACAGCGTGCAGCATCTGAACCGCAGCGACGAGCTGGGGCTGACGCTGCGCGCGGTAGGGCAACTGGGCCTGATGTGCCGCTGGTTAATCAATGACGTGTCGAGCCAGGTGGTGAGCGTCCGTGACGGCAGCGACAGGCTGGCGCAGGGAAATGAAGATCTGAACGATCGGACGCGTCAGACCGTGGCGAACGTGCAGCAGACCGTCGCAACAATGAACCAGATGGCTGCTTCCGTTCAGAGTAACTCTGAAACCGCCGCCGAGGTGGATAAACTCTCCGTGGCCGCGAGCAGCGCGGCGACGAAAGGGGGCAACGCAATGCAGACCGTCGTCAAAACCATGGATGATATAGCCGACAGCACACAGCGAATTGGCTCGATTACCTCCCTGATTAACGATATCGCTTTCCAGACCAATATTCTGGCGCTGAACGCGGCAGTTGAAGCGGCAAGAGCAGGCGAGCAGGGGAAAGGTTTTGCCGTGGTCGCCGGCGAAGTTCGTCATCTCGCCAGCCGCAGCGCCAGTGCCGCCAATGATATTCGTAAACTCATTGATGCCAGCGCCAGCAAGGTACAGTCCGGCTCTGAGCAGGTGCACGCCGCTGGCCGTACGATGGATGATATTGTCGAGCAGGTGAAAAACGTGACGCAGCTTATCGCCCAGATCAGCCACTCGACCTCCGAACAGGCAACCGGACTGTCAGAGTTGACCCGCGCGGTAGCCGAACTCGACAGCATCACGCAGAAAAACGCCGACCTGGTCGAGGAGAGCGCGCACATTTCTGCCATGGTGAAACACCGCGCCGGACGTCTTAAGGATGCGGTGACAGTGCTCCATTGAGCCAGTAATGTTCCGGAAAAACCGTTTATTCCGTAAGGCATAAGCGGTTTTTTTATTTTCTGGTTGTAACTATTAATGTATTTTATTGTTAAGTTAATATTAAATAACTAAAGAAAGCGCCTCGGTTATTTATCCCTGCCTAAGTCAGTTATCCAGAACGCTATTTTGAAAAATACCCCTCTTGTGGTCTGGTAACGATCAATGGGGCAATATTAATAGCCTCTACCTATCCATCATGATGGTTATGAAATAAAAAAACGATCTAACTCATAAAGTTAGCGAATTCGTTACCGATAACAGCGATCGTCTGAGAAATAATCACATCGATGGAGAAAATATGTTCTTACATGACGTAAAGATCGGCACGAAATTATTTCTGGCGTTTGGATTCTTTATTGTCCTGATGGCGATCAGCGCGAGCCTGTCTCTGCTGAGTCTGAACCGGGCGAATAACGGGATGCAATCCATTATTACCAGTGATTATCCGACCACGGTAAAAGCGAACCAGTTAATCGATAACTTCCAGGAATTTATTAGCACTCAACAGCTGATGCTGCTGGACGAGCAGGGCACCTACACGGGGCAATCTCAGCAGCGCCTGAAAGAGATCAGCGAGCACATCACGGTGATCCTGGGCGAGCTGAATAACGCGTTGCAGGATCAAAAGTCTCAGCAGGTGCTGGCGGATATCCGCAGCGTGCGCCAGCAGTATCTGGACTCGCGCTACCGCATTTTGCAGGCGGTGCAGAACAACAATCGTGCGGGTGCCATTCAGGAGATGATGACCACCACCCTCGCCGTGCAGCAGGCTTATAAAGCGAAGGTGAAGGAGCTGATTACCATTCAAAACAGCGAGATGCAGAGTGCAGGCGCGCTGGTGGAAGGGGATTTCAGGTCTAACCGCCTGCTGCTGATCCTGATCACGCTCTTTAGCGTCGCGGCAGGCAGCCTGATTGGCTGGTATATCGTGCGCGCTATCACTCGTCCGCTCGGTGAGGCGGTGCATTTTGCAAAAGCCATTTCAGAGGGTGATCTGACGGGCAGCATCACGCCGCACGGCAAAGACGAAACGGGTCTTCTGCTGCATGCGCTGATGGAGATGAAGACGCGACTGCTGGACATTGTGCAGCAGGTGCAAACCGGCTCGGAGAATATCTCCAGCGCAGCCGCGCAGATTGTCGCCGGGAACCAGGATCTGGCCGCGCGCACGGAAGAGCAGGCAAGTTCTGTAGAACAGACTGCCGCCTCGATGGAGCAGATCACCGCGACGGTGAAAAATACCGCCTCGCATACCGGGGAAGCAACCAACCTCTCGGCGGATGCTGCCACGGTGGTCAAAAACAACGGTGAGATGATGAAGCAGGTGACCAGCAAAATGCGCCTGATTAACGAAACATCGAACCGGATGTCCGACATTATCGACCTGATCGACGCCATTGCGTTTCAGACCAACATTCTGGCGCTGAACGCGGCGGTGGAAGCAGCGCGTGCCGGTGAGCACGGCCGTGGCTTCGCGGTGGTGGCCGGCGAGGTGCGCCAGCTTGCCCAGAAGAGCGCGTCGTCTGCCAGCGAAATCCGTGAGCTGATTGAGAGCTCCACCAGCCAGACCCAGGACGGGATGAACCTGGTCGAAAAAGCGAGTGGGCTGATCAACGGGATGGTCGGCAACGTAGAAGAGATGGACGTCATCCTGCGCGAAATTCGCCAGGCCAGCCACGAGCAGACGGAAGGTATCTCGCAGATTAACAGCGCGATTGGCCTGATTGACGCCACCACCCAGCAGAACTCCGCGCTGGTGGAGGAGTCTGTGGCTGCGGCGGCATCGCTTAACGAACAGGCGATGCACCTGAAAGAGCTGGTACGCGTCTTCCGCGTGAGCGAGCACGCTCCGGCTTAATCCAGTTGGGAGATCTCGAGCGCCGCGCGGTCAATGACGCCGATAATCTGCTTGAGCTGCGCGTCGCTGAGCTCTCCCTGATTCACCTTCAGGTCTAACACCGCTTTGAAGTTATCCAGCGCCCGCTTCATCTGCGGGTTTTTGCGCAGCTGAAAACCGACTGAACGTGCTTTGATACGCACCTGGATCTGTTCCAGCTGTTCCCTGTTTTCCTCCAGCCAGCATTGTCCTTCAGCGGTAATCGTAATCTTCTTACGACCGTTCTCTTCTTCCGTAATGGTGATAAAGGTCTGATCCTGAAGATAATCCAGGGTTGGGTAGATCACCCCTGGGCTCGGAGTGTAGTTCCCCTGCGTCAGATTCTCGATCTCTTTGATCAGCTCATAGCCGTGGCTCGCGTTGCGGGTCAGGATATCCAGAATCACCAGCCGCAGATCGCCGTGACCGAAAAAGCGCGGTCGGCGCCCGCCGCTGTCGTGTTCGTGTCGCATAACAGGCCCTTCAATTTGATATATCTAAACTATATCTAAGATATATTCAGATGCAATCTAAAAGATCTTGCATTTTTACTGACTAGTAATCATTATCATTTGAAAATTGATTTAGATATATCGTATTCACCAGAGAAGGGGCTACAAATGGCATCTACCCGTTACCCACAGCGTGTTCGTAATGACCTGCGCTTTCGCGAGCTGACCGTGCTCCGCGTTGAACGCACTAGCGCGGGTTTCCAGCGCATTGTTTTAGGCGGCGAGGCGCTGGAGGGCTTTAGCTCCCGCGGTTTCGACGACCATACAAAAGTCTTTTTCCCGGCCCCTGGGGCGGTGTTTGTGCCGCCGGTGGTCACCGATGAAGGCATCGACTGGGGCGATGGTGTACGTCCTCAGGCGCGCGACTATACGCCGCTGTATGACGAGGTAAATCATGAACTGGTACTCGATTTCTTCATTCATGACGGCGGCATTGCCAGCCGCTGGGCGGTCGAGGCGAAAGCGGGGGACAGGCTGACCATTGGCGGCCCGCGAGGTTCGCTGGTGGTGCCGGAGGATTACGCCTGGCAGCTGTACGTGTGTGATGAATCCGGCATGCCCGCGCTGCGCCGACGCTTAGAGGGCATTGCAAAACTGCCGGTTCGCCCGGAGGTTCATGCGGTAGTGACGGTTGGAGACGAATCTTATAAGGACTATCTGGCACACCTGAGCGGGTTCAACATCACCTGGGTTGTAGGCCACAACGCGCAGGCGGTGGCGGACCATCTGGCAACGTTGACCGTTCCGGCGGAGGATTACTTTATCTGGCTGACCGGGGAAGGGAAGGTGGTGAAAAGCCTGAGCCGCCAGTTTGAAACCGACGCGATTGATCAACAGCTGGTGCGTGCCAGCGCATACTGGCACGCTAAATAATCAGGCTGCGGAATCGAGCTGCGCTTCGTTCACCTGATGTTCGAGCGAGGCGCGGACCTCGTGCAGCGCTTTCTCCTGCTGAGCGAAGTAAGCTTCCATATTGTTCAGCGACGAGACCAGCAGCCAGGACTCCTCTTTCTCCAGTTCCGCCAGTTCGTTCACTAAAATGTCGATCTGCTCGCGGACCTGCGCCATTTTTTTGCGGATACGTTCCAGATCGTTCAGCCTGTCGCTTGCCATCAATGGCTCAAAGCCCTGCTGCAGGCGGGCCACCAGTGAGCGAATGGTTTTAACGTCACCACGCTGCTTCGCCTGGTTGAGCTGTACCATCATCGCGTTAGCTTCCTCTTTGAGATCGTCCGCCACCAGGTCCGGGTGGCAGAGCTTGCTCGCCTGCCGCCAGAGACGCTTGAGCTCGTTCTGATCCTCTTCCGAAAGATCCTTGCCCTTGCGTAGCCGTACTTCGGCATCGTGATGCTGCTCGCGATACTTCTCGTATTCTTCGTTGGCTTCGTCGCGTGCCTGACGCGCAGGCTCCTCTTCGCGTGTTAAGCCGCTCTCCAGCTCCAGCGCTTCGGCCAGCAGGTTGGCAATCAAATTGCTTTGCTGTTCCAGATGCTTACGTGCCTCAGCGGCCTGTACGGAGTCGGCAGGGAGATCGCGCCAGCGCTGGGTGAGCGTCGCCAGCACCTCTACCGCCTGCGCCATATAGCGCTGGCAGCGACGGTAATCTTCCTCGCGACGATGCGCCTCCGCCTGCTGACGACGCAGGTTGAGCTCTGCCAGCGTTTTACGCAGGCCGAGGATCTGCTGCATCAGCGGCCCGAGGCGTGAGAAATAGAGATCGTTGAACTCATCAAGCTGCTGCACCCGGGCGTTGCGGCGATCAATCAGATCGCGCAGACGCTCTTCCAGCGCCTTCAGCTCCAGCTTGCTGGCGGCCACCTGCGGATCGCGCCACGGGGTAACGGCGCGCTGGCCCTGCAGCCAGGCGGTGATGGCCCGGATGGCGGCGGTGTAGTTCTTCTCCTCAAGCGCCACGACGATTGCCTGTAGCTCATCGTCAAACGCTTCATTTTTCAGGCGTGTCAGCTGGCTCTGGATGATGTCGTCATCTTCCAGTTCAATGGCATTTTTAATGATTTCTAGCCGTTTGATCGGTGTGCTCATGATGCCTTTCGCTTTGGCGCTTAAGTATTTGAGTTAAGGTTAGTTGTTGTAAAAGCTACAGGAAATAATACACACGGATGATGATCGGCGCGATGGGGGATTTCTTTAGTGAGTTGATGTGTGGTGCTCTCATTATGGGGTAAACCCGATAGAGCGACATACCATACGTTCACTAGCCCTGTTAATGTGCGCCGATCCTCTTCTTCACCTGCCACAGGTTTTACCGTGGCCTATCTGAAAGCAAGTACCCCACCTTTGGTGGCGAATGTTTCCGACCAGCCCTCAGCTAACCTCGCTGTAAATCCCCACCACGCGACCCACCGTTTTTATCTCGTCGATACCGCATTCAAACGGAACTTTGCCGCCCGCCACATGGAGTTTTTTACCCGGCAGCAGCGTTAGGTCGCGGATGCTGGCGGTGCCTTCAATCTCAACCAGCCACAGGCCGTCGGTTAACGATGCGTCTTTTTCAATAAAGTGCAGCTTTCCCTCCGCCCGGACGGCGATGCCGCGCGCCAGCGGTTTGCTAAAGAAAGTAGCGTCAATACTCAAAATAGTATTTTCTTCCAGCCTTCCATCACTGAGTGTGAATGTGGAAACCGAAACGGGATCGCCCGGCGCGGGGTGACCTTCAAACTGCGCACCTTGTCCGGTCATCAGCCAGCGAAGGCTAGCGCCGGTGTCCAGCGCACACTGAACCGCAAAGTCGTAAGAGATGGTACCGCGCGCGTAGCGGTTCTGAAGCGAACTGGCGGCGATATTAAAGTGCCGGGCCAGCTGAATTTTCTGCGTGAAACCATATACCTGACAGATTCTATCGAGTAACTCTTCATTATTCACTTGAGAATCTAAAATCAAAATATATTCCTTTGGGTGTTTACTAATACCCAATTGGGCATTAGTATCATTACAAATTCGGGCAATCAGCGGCAGACGTTGGCAAACAGAGGCTAATGATTGCAGACCTTATCAAAATGGGAATCATGCAGCATGGCTTCTGAAATCGCAATCCTCAAACGGTGGAAAAAGCCGTGCTGTGCCCGTTTTCAGCACACTAGCGTGCGTGAATTTATGCGAGGGGAGATATGGCGATAGAAGCTGCCCGTGCAAGGGTTCCACTTAGCGTGGGAGCGCGTCTTAACGGGCTTAACCACGTCGCTGAACTGCGCGCCCGATACGGGAGCGATAGCGGAAAAGA
Source organism: Enterobacter asburiae (assembly GCF_008080435.1). Lineage (GTDB taxonomy): Bacteria > Pseudomonadota > Gammaproteobacteria > Enterobacterales > Enterobacteriaceae > Enterobacter > Enterobacter asburiae_C. Next base: position 201,758 of record NZ_VRKN01000005.1, read on the forward strand.
GCTGACGCGGTTTATGGCTGAAATGCGCGACAAGCGCGATCCCTGTTTTGAGGAGAACAGCAGGGCGCTGGCCGCCATCTTTTTCCTGGCGAGATTGCCCGTCGCCCGTCATGAGTGCGATATCAGCGAGCTGACGACTGAAGAGAAAAGGGCGCTGATTAACGCCATGAACCATTTTCGTGCTGTCGTGAGTTTATTTCCTGAACGGCTGACCATGCCGATATAACCCAACCAAAAACCTAATGGCGTAAACCCGCCGGGCACCCTATTGCCTGAATTTATGGAGAATGCGTGATGCGAAACAGTGAAAACCGCCCTTATCCGATCGGAAGTGAAGAACTAAAACGTCTGCTGGCGGAAGCAAAAACAGAGGAACGATGCGCGCGAGCCCTCGCGGTCTCCCTGCGCCTGGAGGCGCTGGCGAGCCATATCTACAAAACCGGCATGAGCGGAGAAGACGTTGCCGAACTGTTGTGCCACGAGGCGGCCCGCTACGAGCGGGAATCACAGGAGCTGCACTGATGGCCGATTTTATCGATCTTGCGCAGGCACGCGAGCAGGAGGACAGAGAGCGGTACATTAATCGCGCCCGCAGACGATCCGCATCGCCTTCGTGTTTCCTCTGCGAGGACTGCGAGGCCCCGATACCGGAGGCGCGCCGAATGGCGGTGCCCGGCGTGGCCCTGTGCGTAACCTGCCAGGAGATCGCAGAGATGAAAAATAAACACGTCCGGGGAGGATAAGTTGGCGACGTCATTTGCTTATCCGTGGAATGCTCCCCGGTCGGCCATTGTCAGCCCTTATCTCACCCATGCCCAACAGCAGCGCCGCGAACGCCTTTTCGCGGCGCTGCAGCAGGCAAGAATTGCTCTCTCACAGCAGCCTGACTGTGTACGCTTCGAGGTCTGGCGCACGGTTGACGCCCTCGAACAGCATCGGGGCAGCCCGCAGGCCAACGCCTTTTTGATCCGATTCTGCAAAAGGATGTTACCCCGCCTGCGGCGGGTCTCTGAACGCTATGCCTGCACAGGCCTGCACGACGAGGTCTCCAGGGCTGTGTTTGACGGCCATTTCGACACTCAGCTTCTGCAATACCTCGCCTCGCGCATGGTCGGACTGGTTGCCCGCTATAACCGCCTTCCGGATATGTCACGCGCGGATATCGACCTGCTGGCCGCAGATATCGCCAGCTTTATTCGCGGCGAGCTGGCGAATATTAAGGATGCTGAGATGGGTGAATACCAGACGCTGTACGTCTGGTATCAACGCGCCGGGCTGATCGCCCGACAGTTCAACGTGTCACCTCCGCACTGGGAGCGGGTGTCGAAGACGTTTTTCGACAAAGATGACGTTGCTGCGGCGGTGATCCGCATGTTTTCCGAGGCGTGGTGGCGCGGGCGTCTGCGTCGGGTCGCGGCTACCTGGCGCGAGCATTTGCAGATTGCCCTCGGCAACGTCAGCAAACAGAGAACGGCGTATGCGAGCAAACGCTGTGTGACCGAGTGGCGCGAGCAAAAGCGCCGCACCCGCGAATTTCTCAAGGGCATGGAGCTGGAAGATGAAGAGGGCAACCGCATCAGCTTAATTGAAAAATTCGATAGTTCGGTGGCCAACCCGGCGATACGTCGCTGTGAACTGATGACCCGCATCCGCGGGTTTGAAAATATCTGTGAGGCGCTGGGCTATGTGGGCGAGTTCTATACCTTAACCGCGCCTGCGCAGCATCACGCGACGCTGAAATCAGGTTATCCCAACGCGAAGTGGAACGGGGCCAGTCCGGCGGATACGCAAGGCTACCTGACCCGGCTGTGGGCGCGTATCCGCGCAAAGCTCCACCGTAATGGGATTCGTATTTTCGGTATCCGCGTTGCGGAACCCCATCATGACGGTACACCCCACTGGCATATGCTGATGTTTATGCTGCCGGAAGATGTCGAATGCGTTCGCCAGATTATCGGGGACTACGCCCGGCAGGAGGATGCCGTTGAGCTGCAGAGCGAAAGCGCCAGACAGGCGCGCTTTCACGCGGACGCGATCGATCCGCAGAAAGGCAGTGCTACCGGCTATATTGCCAAATACATCTCAAAGAATATCGACGGCTATGCGCTCGATGGCGAGACCGATAACGAAAGCGGCGGGCTGCTGAAAGAGACGGCGTCCGTCGTGTCGGCCTGGGCAGGGCGCTGGCACATTCGCCAGTTTCAGTTTATCGGCGGCGCGCCGGTAACGGTCTACCGCGAGCTGCGACGTCTGGCGGATCCCGAAGCCGCGCGCGGTCTGAGCGTTGAGTTTGCCGCCGTCCATGAGGCTGCCGACGCCGGGGACTGGGCGGGTTACGTCACTGCGCAGGGCGGGCCGTTTGTGCGTCGCGATGATTTACAGGTGCGCACCCTGTATGAGCTGCGCGCCGGGTTTAACCAGTACGGCGAGGAAACGGTCCGCATCCGCGGCGTGTACGATTCTGCCGTTGGCGCGGGCAGCCCAATTTTAACCCGACTCACGCAGTGGAAAATTGTGCCGAAGCGGGCCGCGGATCTTCAGGACGCGCCTGTATCCTCTCGGAGTTCTGTCAATAACTGTACGCAGACCGATCTTTCTCAACCCCTCAGCCGACGTGCGAGACGGGCGTTAACCGAACGCATCAAATTCATCCGCCCTGGCGCGTCGTCGCCCATCGTCTTCGCGAGCGACCCGCAGAACGGGGTTCCGGAGAAGGTGATCGATGAGATACGGCTCGTCACCGGGATAGCCATCAGTCGGGGAGAAGCCCTGCATCTTATGGCGGGAGGCATCAGCCGTTTTAACGATAAATGGTGCAGAGGCGCAGCCGACGGATCGCTATTTCCGGCACCCTGCTCTTACCAGCAAAAGGCGCGGAAAATCCTTGAACGTATTGGGTATTTAACGGATCTCTTCGCTCAGAGAGCCCGCTAATCTCCATCCATATCATGTACATACCGTGAAGGGTTCTGATTTTTCGCTTCACTCTTTTTATGAATACGTGCTACTGTATGTTTATACAGTATCTCGTGGTGGAGGTTGTGTGGACAGAGAGTTGAACGAGCAGGTCATGATTGAACGAGTCGAGCTGATTGCGCGACTGACGACAGAAGGAACGTGTCAGGAAAGAGATCGTGAGATTGCCCTGAATTTGATAGCTGAGATTGCGCGGGGAAATTTAATCAAGAACAACGCATTTACCGTTGTTTTCTCAGCATCGCCTGTTCCGGAACGAATCAAAAAAGAGGGCAACGTTCGGGTGAACATTACGCTCGATAAAGATCAGCAGATTGGCCATGCCGTCGTTGAGGCCTTTCAGTGCGAACTGACCCGCAGAATACGATCCCTGTTTCCGTCATCGCGGGTGAACGTGAAAATAGGATCGGTGACGGGGGTCGAGCTCCAGGGGCTAGAAAAAGAGGCCGATCGCGAAATGCTGGACGCTATTCTCCGGGAAGTCTGGGAAGACGAGAGCTGGCGCTAGCCCCGGCGTCATCACCCGTACCAACACCCTCATTCAAATTTTGCGCTTCCGTTGAACCACGCTTCGCTGCTCGCGGACGATCTGTTGTGCCCGCGATTGTCCATCTGTCAGCGATAGCGAAAAGCCTGCTGGCCCGGGAAACTCTACGGTACCTGGAAACCGGATGTTGGGAGCGTCTGATGAAAATCTATGCAATGCAGGGGGACACGCTTGATGCCGTTTGCGCCCGCTTTTATGGGCGCACGGCTGGCGTCGTTGAAGCCGTTCTGAAGGCCAATCCTGGCCTCGCCGAGTTAGGCGTTATCTTGCCTCACGGCACGCCGGTAGAGATGCCGGAGGTGAATAGCGCCCCCACAAAAGAATCCGTAAACCTATGGGACTGAGCCTGGAGAAAATCACCACGGTTATCGCCTACTGGCTGGCCGTGGCGCTGGCCTGGTTCGGGGCGATGTCTCCTGAAAAAGTCGCGCTGTATGTGGGGAGTCTTTGCGCCATTTTTACCGCGCTGACGAATTATTGGTTTAAGCGAAAAACCTGGCGCTATCTCCAGTCTCTGGGCCTCGATAAGAAGAGCATTCGTGAACTCAATCATTAAGCGTTGCAGCGTCGTCGGCGTGCTGGCCCTGGCGGTGCTGATGCCTGACTTTCGATTACTGAAAACGTCCCCTGAGGGGTTGGCGTTGATTGCCGATCTCGAAGGATGTCGCCTCTCGCCCTACCGGTGTAGCGCTGGCGTATGGACCTCAGGCATTGGCCACACGGCAAACGTTGTGCCGACGCGGGACATTACCGAGCGTGAGTCTGCGGTAAACCTGGTCGCTGATGTGCTCAATGTTGAGCGGCGTCTGGCAGCGTGTGCGCCGGTGGAGATGCCTCCCCGGGTCTATGACGCGCTGGTGAGTTTTACGTTTAATGTCGGCACAGGCGCCGCCTGCCGTTCAACTCTGGTGTCCTTTATCAAACGTAAACAGTGGTCGCAGGCATGCGGGCAGCTTACCCGCTGGGTGTACGTCAACGGCGTCAAAAATGCCGGGCTGGAAAATCGTCGCGTCCGCGAGAAGGCCTGGTGCATGAAGGGGCTGCCATGAGAACCCTCATGCTGGCGCTGGCCGGACTGCTGGCCATCACGCTGTGGCTTCGCCATGACAACCTGAACCTGTCCCGTTCCTTAGCCACGGCCAACCGGGTCGCCAGCGAGCAAAAAACGGCCCTCGCCACGCTTAACCATCAGTTGTCTCTGTCGCAGCGGATGGCCAGAGCAAATGAAAACGCCCAGGTCAGGCTCCGTGAGGAACTTGTTACTGCGGGCGAGGAGAGGGCAAGACGGGAAGCGACTATCGGGAGATTACTCAATGAAAATGAAGCGTTACGCCGCTGGTATACCGCTCAGCTGCCTGATGCTGTCCGCAGGTTGCACACCCGCACCGCCTGCGCCTCCGCAGCCCATTGTTTACAACGCCTGCCCCAAGGTGAGCCGCTGTCCGATGCCGGGAAGCGAACCCGCCACTAACGGCGATCTCAGCGCGGATATTCGCAGGCTGGAATACGCCCTTATCGCCTGCGCGCTGCAGGTTGAAACCATCAAAGACTGTCAGGATAAACTCGATGCACAAACTCAAGAGCCTGCGTCAGGCATTAATTGACGCGATCCCCCAACTCAATGCCAACCCGGAGCGCCTGCAGATGTCGGTCGGAGGCGGCAATATTGACGCCCGACTGGCCTCCTCGCTCTCCTTTGAAAAGCGGTATGCGCTGAACGCGAAGGTCAGCGGTTTCACCGGCGACAGCGAGGGATTGTTCGTCCCGGTACTGGCCTGGCTTCGGGAAAACCAGCCGGATATTTTTACCCTCGATGAAGGACGCAAAAACGGTTACACCTTCGCGATCGTCTTAAACGATGACGATACGATGGATATCACCATCAGTGTGCAATTAACCGAGCGCATTCTTGTTTCCCAGGAGCAGGGCGCTCTGCACGCGACGTATTCCCCCGAGCCGCCGCTGCCGGAGCCCGTCACGCGTCCGAAAGCGCTGTACGTCAACGGCGAGCTGGTCAGCCAGTGGGAGGACTAAGTTCCCCGCGCTGAAGGCCGCCTGCCACCTGCTGTCTGGACCGCTTGTTGTATCATCCCGCAGAAAACCCCGTCTCGTTGCTGCCGTTCTTCCTGAACGGCATTCTCTTCTCATGAATACATTAACTTCCATGAACGGTATCGCTCGCGCGATCCGCAATCTGATTCGTATCGGTGTTGTGACCGATGTTGACCTCAACAGAGGGCTTTGTCGTGTCCAGACCGGCGGGATGAAAACCACCTGGCTGAACTGGCTAACCTGTCGTGCGGGACGTTCGCGCGTGTGGTGGGCCCCTTCCGAGGGAGAGCAGGTGCTGCTGCTGGCCATTGGCGGTGAGCTTGATACCGCCTTTGTGCTGCCCGGTATTTTCTCTGACGACCATCCGGCACCGTCCGGGTCACCTGATGCCTTCCACGTCTCGTTCCCTGACGGCGCGGTGATCGAGTACGAACCCGGGCGCGGGGCGCTGACGGTTGCTGGCATTAAAACGGCCGATATTACCGCCTCTGAATCGCTGACCGCCACCGTGCCGGAGGTGCGGGTGACGTCAACCTCCCGCATCACGCTGGATACGCCTGAAGTGGTGTGTACCAACAGGTTAATTACCGCCTCTCTTGAAGTGCAGAAGGGCGGCGTGATGGCCGGAAACATTGAGCACTCCGGCGGTAAATTCACCTCCAACGGGGTGCAGGTGGACAACCACGCGCACGGCAGTGTGCAAAGCGGCGGAAGCTGGACTAAGGGGACACAATGACGGTGCGTTACAGGGGGATGAACAGGCAGACCGGGCTTAGCATTTCAGAGGCTGAACACATCCGGCAAAGCGTGCGCGACATTCTGGTTACGCCGATCGGATCGCGGGTCATGCGGCGGGATTACGGCTCGCTGCTGGCGGCGATGATCGACAGGCCGCAGAGTCCGGCGCTGCGCCTGCAAATCATGGCCGCATGCTATTCCGCCATCCAGCAATGGGAGCCGCGGATAAGCCTGACGTCCATCACTTTCGAACGTTCGGAGAATGACGGGACGTTGTATGTCGATATCACCGGCACGCGCCCGACCTCCGGACAATCCTTTTCTATCACCATTTCACTGAGTTAAACGCTATGGCTATTGTTGATCTGAGCCAGCTCGCCGCGCCTGATGTCGTGGAGGAGGTGGATTATGAAACGCTGTTGGCAGAACGAAAGGCCACCTTTGTCTCCCTCTACCCGGAAGAGGAGCGAGAAGCGATTGCACGGACGCTGACGCTGGAATCTGAGCCGATTGTGAAGCTGCTGCAGGAGAACGCTTACCGGGAAGTTATCTGGCGCCAGCGGGTTAATGAGGCTGCGCGTGCGGTTATGTTGGCCTATGCAGCAGGCCGCGATCTGGACCAGATTGGGGCAAACGCTAACCTTCAGCGTCTGGTCATTACCCCTGCCGATGACACCACGTTCCCGCCCACGCCGGCTGTGATGGAGTCCGATACCGATTTTCGTCTGCGGATCCAGCAAGCGCCGGAAGGGCTGAGCGTGGCCGGTTCAACAGGGGCGTATCAGTTCCATGGCCGCAGCGCAGATGGTCGGGTCGCGGACATTTCTGTAATTAGCCCACAGCCGGCGAACGTCACGGTCTCCGTGCTCTCCCGGGAGACTAACGGTGTGGCGTCTGAGGAACTGCTCGCCGTTGTTCGCAATGCGCTGAACGATGAGGACGTCAGGCCCGTCGCCGACCGCGTCACCGTCCAGTCGGCCAAAATAGTTGACTACAGCATTGAAGCATCGCTTTTCCTTTTTCCCGGTCCCGAAAGTGAGCCGGTACTCAACGCGGCAAGGGCCCGGTTACAGGCCTATATCACGGCCCAGCATCGGCTTGGACGCGATATCCGCAAGTCTGCCATTTATGCCGCCCTTCACGTTGAAGGAGTGCAGCGAGTGGAGCTGACCGCACCCCCGGCTGATATCGTGCTTGATGAAACTCAGGCCTCATGGTGCAGCCACTACAGCGTAATCGTGGGGGGGAACGATGAGTAATACCCGTCTTCTACCGGTTGGCTCGTCGCCGCTTGAAGTGGCGGCGGCGCGCGCCTGTGCGGACATCGAAAATACGCCCGTTCCGCTGCGCCATCTCTGGAGTGCGGACACCTGCCCGGCGAATCTGCTGCCCTGGCTGGCGTGGGCGTTTTCGGTTGACCGCTGGGATGAAAACTGGCCGGAGGCCACCAAACGGGATGTGATCCGCGCGGCGTGGTTTATTCATGCCCACAAGGGAACGATTGGCGCCGTGCGTCGCGTGGTGGAGCCGCTCGGCTATCTGATTAACGTCACCGAGTGGTGGCAAACCAACGATCCGCCCGGCACCTTCCGCCTTGATATCGGCGTGTTGGACACGGGCATCACCGAGGAAATGTATTACGAAATGGAGAGGCTTATTGCTGATGCAAAGCCTGCCAGCCGCCACCTTATTGGCCTGAATATCATCCAGGACATTCCGGGTTATCTCTATACCGGCGCCCTGAGCTATGACGGCGACATCATCACGGTTTATCCCGGATAAGTGAGAGCACAATGACAGTGAAATATAAAACGGTTATCACCAAAGCCGGTGCCGAAAAACTGGCTGCAGCGACCGTCCCGAACGGGAAGAAAGTCAATTTTACGGCGATGGCGGTCGGCGACGGTGGCGGTGCGTTGCCGACGCCCGACGCCGGACAGACGAAGCTGGTTAATGAAGTCTGGCGCCACGCGCTGAATAAAATCAGCCAGGACAATAAAAAGCGTAACTATGTGATTGCCGAACTTCTCATTCCTTCAGAAACCGGTGGTTTCTGGATGCGAGAAATGGGTCTCTATGATGACACGGGGACACTGATCGCTGTCGGGAACATGGCGGAAAGTTATAAGCCGTTGTTGGATGAGGGATCTGGGCGCGCGCAGACTGTGAGAATGGTGATCATGGTCAGTGATATTGCCTCTGTCGAACTCTCGATAGATACGTCTACGGTAATGGCGACCCAGGAGTACGTTGATGAGAAGCTCGAAGAGCATGAGCAGTCTCGTCGCCATCCTGATGCCACGCTAACGGCTAAAGGGTTTACTCAGCTTAGTAGTGCGACTGACAGCTCCTCTGAAGCGCTGGCTGCGACGCCGAAAGCGGTTAAGGCCGCCTATGACCTTGCCAGTGGGAAGTATACGGCTCAGGATGCGACCACAGGACAAAAGGGGATTGTCCAGCTCAGTAGCGTAACTGATAGTCAATCCGAGTCTCTTGCGGCGACCCCCCGGGCTGTCAAAACAGTCGGCGATGACCTCATTAAACTCAGGAATAGCCTGGGTACCGCCGCGACGAAAAACGCACAGGAGGCGCCTGACGATATTACTCCTGGTCGGTTGCTGGTTAACGGCAGTGCAGTGGCTATCAGATCTGTATCTGCAAGAGCCGGTACGGGGCTTTCAAACGCCGATGCCCTGCCGCTCAACTCGGTGAGTTTTTGTTATTCGAATGCAACCAATTCGCCAGGTTATGAGGCGACGATTCTCGATGTTGGTGGGCTTGGCGGCTATCGTGTGCAATATGCAGCATCTTATAGCGATGGTGGTAAACAGCTTAAATTCCGAGCGCTTAATGGTGATAACAGTGTATGGGGCGGTTGGACAAAGGTCATCACGAATCATGGCGGAAGTGTTGCGTATTTGTCCGATGCTACTTACTACCAGACGAACCCCACTGGTTGGTACGGAGCAGGTGCTTTTGCCGATCAGTATCAAAACAACGCAGCACCTTTTTTGGTGCCAAAAGGATATCAGTCGCCTAACGGTAATTCTATTTATCTACCGATTATCAAAGGCTTTTCGGAAACGGCAGGCCATGGTTACGGAACAGCGATTAGTTTTGGGGTTTACCGCACGGGTACTAACGCGTTTGGATCTGCAATTATTAATTTAACTGGCGATGCCAGAAACAGTGTTAATTACCAATTTGATATTAGCGGTAATTTTAATGCTCCTGGACAGGTCGGTAGTGGAGGTAATATTGTTGCAGGGCAGGGCCTATATGAATCTGGCGGCCTGGTACGGGTTTACTCATCAAACAACCCGCCCCCTCAGCAGGATTTAAGCCCTTATGCACGACAGGACTGGACGCTGCAATACTTTGTCCGGGATGTTGCCATGGGTGCGGAGGGGGCATTTACGATTGTAAAAAATGCCTGGCAGCGTGTGCCTCCAGGATGTGTTATGACAGGCTATAACTTTGAAGGTGATAACCCCGGTGGCGATACGATTTTCTACCGCCCAATTCAGAAGTACATGTCTAATATCGGATGGATTACTGTAGGTCATACAGCATGATTACACTTAAAAATTTCGTTCAGTATGAACCAGAATATAAAGATTTCTTGTTTAATGCTATATTTATTCAGTCAGATGAGGGGCTTGACTGGTATTACCATATGTCACGCTTTCAGGCCGATACCCTGAAAATTTGCTACGACAAAAATAATATTATTCGCTCTTTCAGTAATCAGGTTGATCGCCTTTTTCCTCTGGGTATGTCAGTTTCAGAAATTGATTCAACAGACGTGCCTGAAGGGCTGAATATAAACGGCGAGTGGGTGTGGAATGGCACTAAAATTATTCCACGCCAGTTGACCCAGGAGGAATTAATTCAACAGGCGGAAACCAGAAGAAGTGAATTGCTTGCCGAAGCCTCGGATGTTATTGCCCCCCTCCAGGATGCCTCCGATCTCGGTATCGCAACAGACGAGGAAGCTGCCATGCTGTTACTCTGGAAGCGCTATCGGGTGATGCTAAACAGGCTAGATCTCAGCACGTCACCAGAGATTGAATGGCCCGAAAGTCCTGCCTGACCCCAAACCCTCCATCCGGAGGGTTTTCGTTTGTTGTGTAATCCTTTCCCCAACCCCAATGCGTCGCATCAATCACGTACTCCACAGACAATAGCCTCACCACTAAACGAAGGAGTTAACCGGATGGGCGACTATCACCACGGCGTGGAAGTTATCGAAATCAACGATGGCACCCGCACCATTTCCACCGTCTCGACGGCAATTATCGGCATGGTCTGTACGGCCAGCGATGCTGACGACAAGACATTTCCTTTAAACGAGCCAGTGCTCATTACCAACGTGCAAAACGCGGTTGCGAAAGCCGGTAAGGCGGGGACATTGTCCGCTTCTCTGCAGGCGATCGCCGACCAGTGCAAACCGGTTGTCGTGGTTGTTCGCGTGGCCGAAGGCACCGCTGAAACCCCGGAAGAGGCGCGCAAGCAGACCGTTTCCAACATCATCGGTACCACCGATGAAAACGGTAAATATACCGGCCTGAAGGCGCTTCTCACGGCGAAAACGGTGACCGGCGTTAAGCCGCGTATTCTCGGCGTTCCGGGGCTGGATTCTCAGGAAGTGGCGACCGCACTGGCCGCAATGTGCCAGAGCCTGCGCGCGTTCGGCTATGTCAGCGCGTGGGGATGTAAAACCATTTCTGAGGCGATTAACTATCGCAAAAACTTCAGCCAGCGCGAGCTGATGGTTATTCATCCTGATTTTCTGGCATGGGATACCACCACGAACGCAACGACGACAGCCTGGGCTACCGCCCGTGCGCTTGGCCTGCGCGCCAAAATCGATCAGACAATCGGCTGGCATAAAACCCTGTCAAACGTTGGCGTCAACGGCGTTACCGGCGTAAGCGCCTCTGTTTCCTGGGATCTGCAGGAACAGGCTACCGATGCGAACCTGCTCAACCAGGCTGGCGTCACCACGCTGATTCGCAACGACGGCTTCAAATTCTGGGGTAACCGTACCTGTTCAGACGATCCGTTATTCGTCTTTGAAAACTACACCCGTACCGCACAGGTGCTGGCCGATACCATGGCGGAAGCGCACGCGTGGGCGATGGATAAACCCATCACGCCAACGCTTATCCGCGACATCGTTTCCGGTATTAACGCTAAGTTCCGCGAGCTGAAAACCAACGGCTATATCGTCGACGGCTCCTGCTGGTATGACCCTGACTCGAACGATGCAACCACCCTGAAAGCGGGGAAACTGTATATCGATTACGACTACACCCCTGTCCCGCCGCTGGAAAATCTGACCCTGCGCCAGCGCATCACCGATACCTATCTGGCAGACCTGTCAGATTCGGTTAACAGCTAAGGAGCTGAAGCATGGCGTTACCACGCAAACTTAAATACCTGAATATGTTCAACGATGGCCTGAGCTATATGGGCGTTGTTGAGTCTGTGACTCTACCGAAGCTTACCCGCAAACTGGAGAAGTATCGCGGCGGCGGTATGCCGGGCTCGGTCTCTGTCGACCTCGGCCTGGACGATGATGCCCTGGCGCTGGAGTGGACCGTTGGCGGTCTGCCGGACGCCGCGCTGTGGGCGCAGTATGCCTCTCCGGGCGCGGACAGCGTGCCGCTGCGCTTTACCGGCTCTTATCAGCGCGATGATACCGGCGAAATCTCCGCCGTCGAAATCGTCATGCGCGGCCGTCATAAAGAGTTTGATGGCGGTGAAAACAAGCAGGGCGAGAGCGGCACCACCAAGATGTCTACCGAGTGCGCTTACTACCAGCTGACCATTGATGGCAAAGAGATCATCGAAATCGACATCATCAACATGGTGCTCAAAGTCGATGGCGTCGATCGCCTGGCAGAACACCGTAAGGCCATTGGCCTGTAACCTTATAACCGGCCGGGATTACCGGCCGGTGAGTTAACTTTCTGAAGAGTAACGAAATGGAAAATATTAACGAGACCGCCATGACCGAAAGTGAAAACCCACATATCGTCACGCTTGATAGCCCCGTTCAGCGCGGGGAGCAAAAAATTGAAAAGGTGACGGTTTCTAAACCCAATGCGGGGACCCTGCGTGGTGTATCGCTGGCGTCGCTGGCGCAATCTGACGTCGATGCGCTGATTAAGGTGCTGCCGCGAATGACCTCGCCAGCGCTGACCGAGCATGAGGTTGCGCGCCTGGATGCCTGCGATCTTCTCTCTTTTGCAGGTAAGGTGATCGGTTTTTTGTCACCGGCTTCGGCTCGCTGAAATTTCCCGAAAATCTGTCGGTCGACGATCTGATGGCGGATATCGCGGTGATCTTTCACTGGCCGCCGTCAGAACTGTACTCCCTTAGCGTGACCGAACTCCTCTTATGGCGCGAAAAAGCGCTGCAGCGAAGCGGAAACCACCATGAGTAATAATGTCAGTCTTCAGGAGCTGCTTAAGGCCGTCGACCGGGCAACCCGACCGCTTAATGCTCTCCATAACGCCAGCATCACTCTCGCGAGCGATATCCGCGATGCGCAGACGGCGCTGGGGGCACTCGATCAGCAGGCGGGGCGTATTGACGGCTTCAGGAAAGCAAATGCCCAGCTCGCCATGACGGAGCAGTCGCTTGTTCAGGCGAAACAGCAGGCAGCGGCGATGGCGGTGCAGTTTAAAAACACGCAAAACCCCACCCAGGCACAGGTTGATGCGCTGTCTGCAGCCCGAAAATCGGCAGCCGACCTTAAGCTTGAGTACAACAGCTTACGCTACTCGGTACAGCGTCAGCGTACTGAACTCGCTCAGGCGGGAGTCAACACGCGCACGCTTTCATCGGATGAGCGTCGTTTACGAACTCACATCAGCGAAAAAACGCAGCATCTTAACCGACAGCGGGATGCGCTGGCCCGCGTCAATCAGCAGCAGGAGCGGCTGAGTACCGTTCAGAATCGCTACGAGTCAGGCAAACGCGTTACCGCGCGGGTGAGTCAGCTTGCGAATGCGGGCGTGGGCATGGCAAAAGCGGGCTTTGACCAGACGTCCCGGTTTATGGCGCCTGGCATCAGCTTTGAAAAGCAGATGTCGGCCATTCAGGCAAACCTTGGCCTGGCGAAGGGGGATTCCCGGCTTGAGGCGATTCGCCAGCAGGCGCGGGAGGTCAGTGCCAGGACCGGAGTACCTGCAGATACGGTCCTCCGGGCACAAACCGAACTGACTCGTTCAGGCTATGACGCCGATGGGCTGCTTGCGGCCACCGCGCCAACGGTCAACCTCAGCCTGGCGGGGAATGTCGACGCGGCTAAAGCGGCCGATATTCTCAGCAGCACGCAGGCTGCGTATAACCTGGCCGATACGGATTCGGAACGCATCGCTGATGTGCTTACGCGCGGTTTTACCTCTTCGAATACCAGCCTCGCTGAGATGGTGGCGGCCGTCACCTCCGCTGCACCCGCTGCGGATGCATCTGGTATGGGGCTTGAAGAGACCACCGCGCTGCTGGGCGTTCTGGCGGAAAAAGGGATGAAAGGCGCCGCCGCCGGGGACGCGCTCAGCGCGATGTTGCGCCATGTTCAGACTCCGGATGCCATAAAAGCCTCGGGGGCGCTGGCTTCCGCTGCGGGTGATGGATCGCTTGATGAAAAACGCCAGCAGTTGCAGGGGGCAAAGGGCAGTACCGCGCTTGCGGCTTCCGTGCAGACCGATAATCTTGACGGCGATATCAACCGATTCCAGGCCGCGTGGAACGGGTTGAAGATTGATGTATTTGATAAAGCGGATGGCGCTCTGCGCAACCTGATAACAACCGCAACCGGCTGGCTTGGCACGGCCTCCCTATGGGTGAATGCCAATCCTGAGCTGACGCAGACCCTCGCCAGCATCGTTGTCGGCGCGCAGGCGTTTGCTGGCGTACTGGGTGGCGTAGGCACGGTTATCGGCCCGGTTCTGACGGGCGTCAATATGGTTATTACCGCGGCCGGGATGTTGGGAACGGTATTCAGCGTGGTGGGCGGCGCCATCATGACGGTGCTGGGTGCCCTTAGCTGGCCGGTGATTGCCCTTGGTGCAGCGATTGCTGCCGGTGCGTTACTGATTTTTAAATACTGGGAGCCCATCAGCGCCTTCTTTGGTGGGGTGATGGAAGGGCTTTCGACGGCTTTCGCACCGCTGGGTGCGCTGTTCTCACCGGTGATGGCGGTGTTTGACTCTATCTCGGAGAAGCTGGGCGATATCTGGCAATGGTTCACCGACTTGATTACGCCTATCAAGGCGACGCAGGAAACGCTCGATGGCTGTAAAAACGCTGGCGTGATTTTTGGTCAGGCGCTGGGCGATGCGTTAATGGCACCGCTTGATCTCTTTAACAGCCTGAGCGGCAAGGCCAGCTGGCTGCTGGAGAAGCTCGGTATTATCAAAAACGAGTCGGGCGATCTCGACGCCGCTGCGGCAAAAGCAGAAGCGGCATCCTCACCGGCGGGCAGCGCTTATATTCCGGGCGCGGGGATCTCTGGCGGCGGCCTGGGGTATCAGCCGACCATCGCTACTGGAGGACGCTCTTACGTCGATCAGAGTAAAAGCGAATATAACATCACGCTGCAGGGGGGCACGGCCTCCGGAACGGATCTGACGCGTCAAATCCGGGAGACGATAGATAATATTGAACAGGATAAAGCGAGACGGCAGCAATCCAGCTTTATGTATAGTTAAGGAGAGAGAAAATGTTAATGGTGCTGGGTCTGTTTGTCTTTGAACGACGAACCTTACCGTATCAGTCAATGATATTCACAAAAGACTACCGCTGGGCATCCAGCGCTCGCATCGGGAAACCCAAAGCCTGGCAGTACCTTGGCGAAGGTGAGACATCCTTTAGCCTCTCCGGCTTACTTTACCCGGAACTCACGGGAGGGCGGCTTTCCCTCAAGGCGGTTGAGCTGATGGCAAATGAGGGGCGGGCATGGCCGTTGATAGACGGTACCGGCATCATTCACGGCATGTTTATCATTGAGAAAGTCACGCACACGCATTCGGATTTTTACAGTGACGGTACCGCTCGAAAAATTAATTTTACTCTGGAGCTTAAACGCGTGGATGAATCGCTGATGACGACGTTTGGCGACCTGCGAACGCAGGCCTCAGAGCTGGTGGAAAGCGCACGGAATAGCATTGGAGGGCTGGTGGGATGATCACCGAAATGAATATCCGGGCGGGTGGAAAAATCGCCCCTGATTTTATGCTTAAGCTTGACGATCGTGATATCACGCAAAATTTCGGCCATCGTCTTATCAGCCTGACCATGACCGACAAACGGGGGCTGGAAGCCGATCAGCTGGATATTCAACTGGATGATTCCGACGGGCTGCTGGACTTGCCTGCCCGGGGGGCAAGGCTGTCCTTATGGCTGGGATGGGAGGGAACCCCGCTCGAGGAGAAAGGGGACTTTACGATTGATGCGATTCAATTCCAGGGCGCGCCGGACACGCTGATCATCCGGGGATTCAGCGCAGATTTTCGTGGAAAGCTAAACGTGCGGCGCGAACAGTCGTGGCATGACACGACGATTGGCGCGATAGTCGATACCATCGCTCAGCGTAACCAGTTGACCGCCAGCGTCGCGTCGGGGCTTGCATCCATCGCCATCTCTCATATTGACCAGTCTCAGGAGACAGACGCGGCGTTCCTCTCCCGCCTTGCTGAACGTAATGGAGCATTTGTTTCAATCAAAGCCGGGAAGATTATCTTTATGAAAGCGGGCCAGGCCGTGACGGCCAGCGGCACTCCGCTTTCCTTAATGATGATTGAACGTGGGGATGGAGATAAGCACCTTTTTTCCATAGCTGACCGTGAAAATTATTCCGGCGTAACGGCCAAATGGCTGCAAACGCGTGACCCCAAACAACAAAATCCTCAATTGAGTATTAATCGTCAGTCCGGAGGGCAGCAGACAGAAGCACTGCAGCACCCGGATGCCGCCGCACCGGTAGCGGGAGCAGCAGGCAAGGAGCAGAAACCGCAAGAGAGGCTGGTGGGATCGGCGGAGAACGTATTTGAGCTCACCACGGTTTATGCCTCTGAAGAGCAGGCGCTCAGGGCCGCAGAGGCGAAGTGGCGCGCGCTTCAGCGGGGAACCGTGAAGTTCTCCATCCAGCTTGCGCTGGGACGCGCCGATCTGTTCCCCGAAACGCCGGTGCTGGTAAACGGTTTTAAACGCGTCATCGACGAGCAGGCGTGGATCATCAGCGAGGTGGTGCATACCCTCAACGATAGCGGATTTACCACGCAGCTTAAGCTTGAGCTGAACGTCAGCAACGGAAAATTTACTGTTGATAGTGAGTAATGTAGTTGCTATTGGTTTTGTTTTGGGTATTATTGATTCACAAAATGTGAATCAAGTGGAGGGGTACATGTTTCATTGTCCTAAGTGCAAGCACTCTGCGCATGCGCGTACCAGTCGCTATCTAAGTGAAAATACCAAAGAGCGCTATCACCAGTGCACCAATGTGGACTGCAGCTGTACGTTCGTGACGATGGAGTCCGTGGAGCGCCTGATTGCGACCCCCGGAGCCTCTGAGCGTGTCCGAACGGCTTCGCTGAACCACGGTTAGCGGTTGCGTCACCGGCTCAAAAAAACCAATAAAAAAGCCACTCAATAGAGTGGCTTAATCATATGATTCTAAAACTAAAATTTGGTGGCCCCTGCTGGACTTGAACCAGCGACC
This sequence comes from Enterobacter asburiae, assembly GCF_008080435.1. Lineage (GTDB taxonomy): Bacteria > Pseudomonadota > Gammaproteobacteria > Enterobacterales > Enterobacteriaceae > Enterobacter > Enterobacter asburiae_C. The sequence goes on from NZ_VRKN01000005.1 coordinate 218,803, forward strand.
AAGCGATTATGAGTCGCCTGCTCTAACCACTGAGCTAAGGGGCCGTGGCGGTGAATTATAAAGTAACTCCCCGCAGCAATCCAGCCATTCACACCTGCCTGCTGTTTTTATAAACAATGCATAATCAATCCTTTATACTTCCCTGACGATGTATCGAGCGGGAGTAAAGATGATCAACGATATTCTGGCCCCTGGCCTGCGGGTGGTGTTCTGCGGAATCAACCCGGGTAAGTCCTCGGCGCACACCGGTTTTCACTTTGCCCATCCGGGAAATCGCTTCTGGAAGGTGATCTACCAGGCCGGGTTTACCGACAGGTTACTCAAGCCCGAAGAGGAGCAGCATCTGCTGGACACGCGCTGCGGAATTACCATGCTGGTCGAGCGGCCTACGGTACAGGCGAGTGAGGTCAACCTGCATGAACTGCGCAGCGGCGGGCGGGAGCTGATCAAGAAGATAGAGGATTATCAGCCGGCCGCGCTGGCGATCCTCGGCAAGCAGGCCTACGAGCAGGCGTTTAGCCAGCGCGGAACGCAGTGGGGCAAGCAGAGCATCATGATTGGCGTGACGCAGGTGTGGGTGCTGCCGAACCCGAGCGGGCTCAACAGAGCAACGCTGGATAAGCTGGTAGAGGCGTATCGGGAGCTGGATGAGGCGCTGATGGTGCGGGGGCTTTAGGGGCCTCTGCGGGCTGAGCCCTCACCCTGGCTCTCTCCCACAGGGAGAGGGAATAAACAAAAAAAAAGCTCCCGATTGGGAGCTTTTTGCTGTTTACCTGGGTTAGTCGTCCAGGAAGCTACGCAGCACTTCAGAGCGGCTTGGATGACGCAGCTTACGCAGCGCCTTCGCTTCGATCTGACGGATACGTTCGCGGGTAACGTCGAACTGTTTACCCACTTCTTCCAGCGTGTGGTCGGTGTTCATATCAATACCGAAACGCATACGCAGTACTTTTGCTTCACGGGCGGTCAGGCCGGCCAGAACGTCGTGCGTCGCAGCACGCAGGCTCTCGGTGGTCGCAGAGTCCAGCGGCAGCTCGAGGGTGGTATCCTCGATGAAATCACCCAGATGCGAATCTTCATCATCACCGATTGGTGTTTCCATGGAGATTGGCTCTTTGGCGATCTTCAGCACTTTACGGATCTTGTCTTCCGGCATCAGCATGCGCTCGGCCAGCTCTTCCGGCGTCGGCTCGCGACCCATCTCCTGCAGCATCTGGCGGGAAATACGGTTGAGCTTATTGATAGTCTCAATCATATGCACCGGAATACGGATGGTGCGCGCCTGGTCTGCGATAGAGCGGGTGATAGCCTGACGGATCCACCAGGTTGCGTAGGTGGAGAACTTGTAACCACGACGGTATTCAAACTTATCTACCGCTTTCATCAGACCGATGTTGCCTTCCTGAATCAGATCCAGGAACTGCAGACCACGGTTGGTGTATTTCTTGGCGATAGAGATAACCAGACGTAAGTTCGCTTCAACCATCTCTTTCTTCGCACGGCGGGCTTTCGCTTCACCGATGGACATACGACGGTTGATGTCTTTAACCTGCTCGATGGTCAGGCCGGTCTCTTCTTCAATCTGATGCAGCTTCTGCAGACCACGATAGACATCGTCCTTCACGTCATGCAGTTTTTCAGACCACGGCTTGTTCATCGCGATAGCCGCGTTGAACCAGGCTTCACTGGTTTCGTTGCCGGTGAAGAGGGTGATGAAGTTCTTCTTCGGCATTTTGCACTGCTCAACGCACAGCTTCATGATGATGCGTTCCTGGGTGCGTACGCGATCCATCATCACGCGCATGCTGTTCACCAGGTAGTCGAACTGTTTTGGCACCAGGCGGAACTGTTTGAACACGTCAGACAGTTTCAGGATCTCTTCCTGTGCGGCGGCATGGCTGCGGCCTTTCGCTTTGATGGTGTCACGCGTCACTTCGTACTGGGTACGCAGCTCGGCAAACTTCTCACGCGCCAGCTCCGGGTCGATGCTGTTGTCATCGTCCGCGGTGTCGTCGTCGCTCTCTTCCTCATCTTCGTCTTCGTCATCATCCATCTCTTCCTGAGACAGTTCAGAACCGACGTGAGTGGCGGTAGGTGCCATATCTTCTTCAGCGTTCGGGTCGACAAAACCGGTGATCAGGTCAGACAGGCGCGCTTCTTCCGCTTCAACGCGATCGTACTGCTCCAGCAGATAGGTGATCGCTTCCGGGTACTCGGCCACAGAGCACTGAACCTGGTTGATCCCGTCTTCGATGCGTTTTGCGATGTCAATTTCGCCTTCGCGGGTCAACAGTTCAACAGTACCCATTTCGCGCATGTACATGCGGACCGGGTCAGTGGTACGCCCGATTTCAGATTCCACGCTGGACAGTACCTGTGCAGCAGCTTCTTCGGCATCTTCGTCAGTGTTGTTGGAGGTTTCAGCCAGCAACAGATCATCGGCATCCGGTGCTTCTTCCATCACCTGAATGCCCATGTCATTGATCATTTGGATGATATCTTCGATTTGATCTGAATCGACGATATCTTCCGGCAGATGGTCATTGACCTCGGCATAGGTCAGATAGCCTTGCTCCTTACCACGTTGGACAAGAAGTTTCAGCTGTGACTGCGGGTTTTGCTCCATAAGACGGTATCCACACTTAATTCGTTTGATTGGTGTCGGCGATGGGGCTGCCAACCTTTAAAGCGAGGGCGTACTTATATTTTTGCCGCTGCCTCTCAGTGCGGCTGCCGGGGGCTTCCCGATCGATATTCGGCACTTAAGCCGTTAAATTTTTTATTTCTTCGCCAGTTCCTGGTTAATCATCCAGAGCTCCCGGCGCTCTTCGCTGCTTAAACCGTGTGTGCGCTCGCGAGCAATCAACTCTTCCTGGCGCAGCTCAAGCATCGAATCAAACATATGGTTGAGTGAGTCGGTGAACGTTTTTTCTGCAATGTCCTTATCTGCTATATCGTCCCACATCGACAGTTTTTCAAGGGTAGCAGCCTCTTTTGTGCCGCGATAATGTTCTAAAAGTTGTCCGGTGGTCAGACCTGGCTGCGACAAACACGTGTTGACCAGTTCTGAAAATAAGCCAAGTCCGGGCAATTTTTCGTGGTTTAAACCCGCCAGCGACGGCACCTGCGGTGCGAGCTCGGGGTTTTGTACCAGTAACCCTATCAGTATACGCATGGTTGTGCGTTTTAGCTGAGGCGCAGGGCGAACCGCGCCGTTTTCAGCCTGTTTAGGCATTAAACGTTCAAGCTGGCTGTCATCCAGAATGCCGAGCTTGTTGCCTAATTCCTGACGCAAATAGATGCGCAGCGTTTCGCCGGGCACCTGGCTGATTAACGGCAGCGCCAGCGTACTGAGCTGCGCGCGCCCGTCAGGAGTACTCAAATCGACCTGCGGCATCAGGCTGTTAAACAAAAACGTGGAGAGCGGCTGTGCCTGCTCCATCCGCGCTTCAAACGCCGCTTTGCCCTCTTTACGCACCAGCGTATCCGGGTCTTCACCGTCGGGCAGAAACATAAAGCGTAGCTGACGCCCGTCGGTCATGTAGGGGAGCGCGGTTTCCAGCGCCCGCCAGGCAGCGTCGCGTCCTGCACGGTCACCGTCGTAACAACAAATCACGTTGTTGGTGACGCGGAACAGCAACTGAATATGATCCGCCGTGGTGGACGTTCCTAACGACGCAACCGCATAGTTGATGTCGTACTGTGCCAGCGCGACAACGTCCATATAGCCTTCGACGACCAGAAGGCGCGGAGGTTCCGCATTATTCTGCTGCGCCTCATAAAGACCGTACAGCTGACGGCCCTTATGGAAAATATCGGTTTCCGGGGAGTTGAGGTATTTCGGCAGGGCATCACCCAGCACGCGACCACCAAAACCAATGACCCGGCCACGCTTGTCGCGGATCGGGAACATCACCCGTTCGCGGAAGCGGTCGTAGCTTCGTCCCTGGTCGTTGGTGACCAGCATGCCTGCATCGATGAGAGACTTACGATCTTCGCTATTGCCGCCAAAACGCTTTAACACGTTGTCCCAGCCGGGCGGGGCGTAACCAATAGCGAAACGCGCAATGACATCGTCGCTCAGTCCGCGCTTGTTCAGATACTGACGCGCAGGCTCAGCCGCAGAGTGCTTAAGAGACTGTTGGTAAAACGAATTCAGGCCATCCATCAGTTGATACAGCGTTTGCCGTTGATGGCGCTCGATCTGACTTGGCCCACTGCCTGCTTCATACGGCACTTCAAGGTTATGCATCGCCGCCAGCTCTTCGACGGTTTCAACGAACTCGAGCTTGTCGTAGTTCATTAAAAAATCAACGGCATTACCGTGAGCACCACAGCCGAAGCAATGGTAAAACTGCTTTTCACCGTTTACGGTGAAGGAGGGGGTTTTTTCGTTATGGAACGGACAGCACGCATGGTAATTCTTGCCCTGCTTTTTCAGCTTTACCCGCGCGTCGATGAGATCGACGATGTCGGTTCTGGCAAGCAGGTCATTGATGAAAACGCGTGGGATTCTTCCGGCCATATGCCCCGTTATTTTTAGTGACTCATAAACGAAAACAAGCCGCGCATTCCTTCCGGAAGCACGGCCTTACGACTATTACTCTGTCTGTCAATTGAGGGCTGAGGCCCTCAACCAATTAGTACAGACGAGTACGGCGTGCGTTTTCGCGAGCCAGTTTCTTCGCGTGACGTTTCACAGCGGAAGCTTTAGCGCGCTTACGTTCGGTCGTTGGTTTTTCATAAAACTCACGACGACGAACTTCAGCCAGAACACCTGCTTTCTCGCATGAACGTTTGAAGCGACGCAGTGCCACGTCGAACGGCTCGTTTTCACGTACTTTAATTACCGGCATGTAACTCTCACCTTTGATAAATTCGGTTTGCCGCTGGCATCAACGCCAGCTTATTTCAAAATGGTGCGGAATTTTACTGCAAATGCTGCTGCTTTGTAAAGCACCGATGCGATTTTGAAAGGGACTTTAATAAGGGTGAGGAGTATACACGAGCCTTCTTCCTGGGGCGAACAAAGTTTTACATCAACCCGCCCAGGCTCTACACTGCGCGGTATTGAAACGAGGTAAAACAAGTCATGCGTGTACTGGGTATTGAAACATCCTGCGATGAAACCGGCATCGCCATTTACGACGACGAAAAAGGGCTTCTGGCCAACCAGCTGTATAGTCAGGTGAAATTGCACGCTGACTACGGCGGCGTCGTACCTGAACTGGCCTCTCGTGACCACGTGCGTAAAACGGTTCCCCTGATTCAGGCGGCGCTGAAAGAAGCCGGATTAACGGCAAAAGAGATTGATGCAGTGGCGTACACCGCAGGCCCGGGCCTGGTTGGCGCGCTGCTGGTTGGCGCGACGGTTGGCCGTTCGCTGGCGTTCGCGTGGGATGTACCAGCGATCCCGGTTCACCATATGGAAGGGCATCTTCTGGCGCCGATGCTGGAAGAGAATCCGCCTGAGTTCCCGTTTGTGGCGCTGCTGGTCTCCGGCGGTCATACGCAGCTGATTAGCGTAACGGGCATTGGCAAATATGAGCTGCTGGGCGAGTCGATCGACGACGCCGCCGGTGAAGCCTTCGACAAAACCGCCAAGCTGCTGGGGCTGGATTACCCCGGCGGCCCGATGCTCTCGAAAATGGCGTCGCAGGGAACGGAAGGGCGCTTTGTCTTCCCGCGCCCGATGACCGATCGTCCGGGGCTGGACTTCAGCTTCTCCGGGCTGAAAACCTTCGCGGCGAACACTATCCGCAATAACGACAACGACGAGCAGACCCGTGCCGATATCGCCCGCGCGTTCGAAGATGCGGTGGTGGATACGCTGATGATCAAGTGTAAGCGCGCGCTGGATCAGACCGGCTTTAAGCGTCTGGTGATGGCGGGCGGCGTCAGCGCTAACCGCACGCTACGCGCGAAGCTTGCCGAGATGATGCAAAAGCGTCGCGGGGAAGTGTTCTATGCGCGTCCGGAATTCTGTACCGATAACGGCGCGATGATCGCTTACGCGGGTATGGTGCGGCTGAATGCGGGTGCGACGTCCGACCTGAGCGTGTCCGTGCGTCCGCGCTGGCCGCTGGCGGAACTGCCGGAGGCGTGAGTTTTTTTGCCCGGTGGCGCTGCGCTTACCGGGCCTACAAAACCGTAGGCCGGGTCAGGCGAAGCCGTCACCCGGCAATAAACCGCACTACACCCGCAACATCCCTTTCTCTTCCAGAAACGCAATAATCGTCGCTAAACCGTCACCCGCCTTCAGGTTGGTAAATGTCCACGGACGATCGCCGCGCATGCGGTTAGTATCGCGTTCCATCACCTCCAGCGACGCACCAACGTACGGCGCGAGATCGGTTTTGTTGATCACCAGAAAATCGGATTTGGTGATCCCCGGTCCGCCTTTGCGCGGGATTTTTTCCCCTTCGGCCACGTCGATGACGTAAATGGTCAGATCCGCGAGTTCCGGGCTGAACGTCGCGCTCAGATTGTCACCGCCGCTTTCAACGAAGATCAGATCCAGATTGCCGAACTTCTCGCTTAACGCTTCCACCGCCGCCAGGTTCATTGAGGCGTCTTCGCGGATGGCGGTATGCGGGCAGCCGCCGGTCTCTACGCCCACGATGCGCTCCGGCTCCAGCGCGCCTGCCTCGGTCAGGATGCGCTGATCCTCTTTGGTGTAGATATCATTCGTCACCACCGCCAGGTGATACGCGTCGCGCATTGCTTTGCAGAGCGCTTCCAGCAGCGCGGTTTTGCCCGACCCTACCGGGCCGCCCACGCCCACGCGCAGGGGATGTTTGTAATCAGCCATGTTGACTCCTCAGGAACGGAATAGTCGTGAATATTGGGTTTCGTGGCGCGCGGAGGCGATGGCGGACAGCGGCGTTGCTGCCCCCAGCGCGTCGTCGCGACGTAAAAATGCCTGTTCAAAACCAGCGGCGTAGTGATCGCTCAGTTCGATAATCAGCTGCTGAGCTGCCTGCTGTCCGAAGGGTACCAGCTTGACGCCCGCCATCACCGCACTCTCCATCCAGCTGTAGCCGAGGCTCAGCGCCAGCTCGCGCGCGCCAATGCCCCAGCGCACGCCGAGCCACGCCATGCCGCAGAGCTGGCTTTGCATAAACAGCGGCAGCCATTCGGGCGGACAGTCAGGTTCCCAGCTCTTAATCAGTCGCGTAAAGGCCGCCCCACGGTTGCGCTCCTCTTCACGCAGCTCGCGTGTTTCCCGACAGGCGAGCAGCCAGGACGTCCAGCGTTTGGCCGTCGCCAGATCGCTCTGCGTACAGGCCTGATACAGACGAATAAACAGCGGCAGGTCGACGCAGAAAAAGCTCTGCTCCATCTGCTGGATTTGCCAGCGTTTGAACGCGTCGGCGTTGGTGACCCAGCCTGCTTCAACGGCCCACTCCAGCCCCTGCGACCAGGTAAACGACCCGACCGGCAGGCTGCTGCTGGAGAGCTGCATCAGGCGCAGCCACTGGCGGGAGTGCTCCATTAGCTCATCAGCGCCAGCAGGGCGGAGACAATCAGACCGCCGCCGAAGGTTTTACGCAGGCCATCGTGACGGCGCAGCAGCAGCCCCGCGGCGAAACTGGCGCACAGCACCGTGGCGCTGGCGAACATAAAGCCGCTGGTGAACAGCCAGAAGCTGTGGCCCGACATCTCCACGCCATGCGCCCAGCCGTGGAACATCGCCAGGGCAGGCACCGCCAGCAGCAGACGGTTTTCAGTTTTAAACATCATCACGCCACAGACCGCCAGCGAGGCGATAATCAGCATCTCCATGCCGCTGAAACCGCCGAGCAGGCTGCCCGCAATGGCACCGACAAGCATCATTCCGAGGGTGGCAAACGGCAGCAGGAGTTTGCGACCGCTCAGCGCCGAGAGCACGCCTGCGCCCGCCAGCATCAGCAGGTGATCGAGCCCGGTCAGCGGGTGGAAAAAACCGGCCTGAAAGCTGTCGGCGCCGTGGCCGGGATGCGCGAGCGCGGGAACGGAAAAAGCCAGCAGTACAAGGGGGAGTAACTTGCGCATGATGAATCCTTAATGTGAATGTGCGTGAGCGTGGCTATGGCTGTGGGCATCGCTGGTGTAAGCGCCCGCTTCCGGCTCAAACGGCAGGCTGGCGAACGTCACCTCAAGCCCGAACTGGCGCAGCATGTCGTCGAGAACGTGGTCGTGGTGATAGCGCAGTTCGCCTGGCATGATCTGCAGCGGCACGTGACGGTTGCCCAGGTGGTAGCAGGCGCGAGCGAGCAGGAACGGATCGGCGCAATGCACCACGGAAACCGACTCTGGGGCGGCGATGACCTCGATGACCTCGCTACCGTCGTCGGTGGTCAGCAGGTCGCCACCGCGCAGCAGCAGGCCGCGCGGCAGCATCAGCCCGGCTTCGCGGCCGTCGTTCAGCGCTACACGGGCGCGGCTTTTCACCCGCACGTCAATCGGCAGCGTGACGCTGGCGGTAATCGGATGCGCGTGGTCCAGGCGTTGGGTTAAATAGATCATCATCACTCCTCAAAACAGGAAATAGCGTTGCGCCATCGGCAGAACGTCAGCCGGTTCGCTGGTTATCAGTTCACCGTCGACGCGCACCTCGTAGGTTTGCGAATCAACGGTGATATTCGGCTGCAGGCCGTTGTGGATCATGTCCGCCTTTTTCACCGTCCGGCAGCCTTTCACCACCGCGGTAGCGCTTTGCAGGTTGAGCTGCTGCGGGATGCCGTTCGCACTGGCGGCCTGCGAGATAAACGTCAGGCGCGTCGCGTGGCGTGCGGCACCCAGCGCGCCAAACATCGGGCGGTAATGCACCGGCTGCGGCGTAGGGATAGAGGCGTTGATATCGCCCATTGGCGCACAGGCGATCATCCCGCCTTTGACGATGGTGGCGGGTTTGACGCCAAAGAACGCCGGGGACCAGACCACCAGATCCGCCAGCTTGCCCGCCTCAATTGAACCCACTTCATGGGCGATGCCGTGGGTGAGCGCCGGGTTAATGGTGTATTTGGCGACATAACGCTTCACGCGGAAGTTGTCGTTATCACCCGTCTCTTCCGCCAGCGCGCCGCGCTGGACCTTCATGCGGTGCGCCACCTGCCAGGTGCGGATAATCACTTCCCCGACGCGACCCATGGCCTGTGAGTCTGACGACGTGAGCGAGAACGCGCCGATGTCGTGCAGCACGTCTTCGGCGGCGATGGTTTCCCGCCGAATGCGTGATTCGGCAAACGCCACGTCCTCGGCGATATCCGGGTCGAGGTGGTGACAAACCATCAGCATGTCGAGATGCTCGTCGATGGTATTGACCGTGTAGGGCAGCGTCGGGTTGGTGGAGGAGGGCAGAATATTCGGGTGCGCGCAGGCGGTGATGATATCCGGCGCATGGCCGCCGCCCGCGCCTTCGGTGTGGAAGGTATGGATAGTGCGCCCTGCGATGGCCGCCAGCGTGTCTTCGACAAATCCGGATTCGTTCAGCGTGTCGCTGTGCAGCGCCACCTGAATATCCATCTCGTCAGCGACTTCCAGCGAGCAGTTAATCGCCGCAGGCGTCGCGCCCCAGTCTTCGTGAATTTTCAGCCCGATAGCACCCGCGGCAATCTGCTCGCGCAGGGCATCCGGGTTGGAGCCGTTACCTTTGCCGAGCAGGCCGATATTCACCGGCAGCGTATCGGCAGCCTGCAGCATGCGGGCGATATACCACGGCCCCGGTGTGCAGGTGGTGGCGTTGGTGCCCGCCGCCGGTCCCGTGCCGCCGCCGATCATGGTGGTGACGCCGGAGACCAGCGCCTCTTCCGCCTGCTGCGGGCAGATCCAGTGGATGTGGGTGTCGATCCCGCCAGCGGTGACGATCTTCCCCTCGGCGGCAATCACTTCCGTTGCCGCGCCAATGGGGATCGTCACACCGGGCTGAATGTCCGGGTTCCCGGCTTTGCCGACGGCAAAGATCCGTCCGTTCTTGACGCCGATATCGGCTTTCACGATCCCCCAGTGATCGACGATCAGCGCATTGGTGAGAACCAGATCCACGCAGCCGTCAGCGGTCATCTGCCCCTGACCCATGCCGTCGCGGATCACCTTCCCGCCGCCGAATTTGACCTCTTCGCCGTAGATCGTGAGATCGTCTTCCATTTCGATCCACAGCTCGCTGTCGGCCAGCCGTACTTTATCGCCGGTGGTGGGGCCGAACATATCGGCATACGCCCGGCGTGAAATGTCAGCCATGTTTCACCTCGCCCATTACCTCGCCGCGAAAACCGACAATGCGCTGCGCACCCGTGACCTGAACCAACGTCACTTCCCGCTTCTGGCCGGGCTCAAAGCGCACGGCGGTACCCGCCGGGATGTTCAGTCGGTAGCCTTTGGTGGCTTCCCGATCAAACTTCAGCGCCGGGTTGACCTCGTAAAAGTGGTAGTGCGATCCGACCTGGATCGGCCTGTCGCCGTGGTTTTCGACAACCACGCTTTGGGTTTCACGCCCGAGGTTGAGGGCAATGTTTCCGGGCTGGATCTGATATTCACCTGGGATCATCACGCGCTCCTTAGACGATCGGGTTGTGGACGGTGACGAGCTTGGAACCGTCCGGGAAGGTGGCTTCCACCTGAATATCCGGGATCATCTCCGGCACGCCTTCCATCACCTGGTCGCGCGTCAGGACGTGGCGACCCGCTTCCATCAATGAGGCAACGGTTTCGCCATCGCGCGCGCCTTCCATAATAAAGGCGCTGATCAGCGCGACCGATTCCGGATAATTGAGCTTTACCCCGCGCGCAAGGCGGCGTTCGGCAACCAGCGCGGCGGTGAACAGCAACAGCTTGTCTTTTTCTCTGGGGGTCAGTTCCATAACGTTTCTCTTATGTCTGCCAGATACGCGGCGAGCAGGCGGTTTTAAGGGTTAAAAGCGGGCGAAGCGTCTGCCAGATGTCGCGCATCGCCCGCTGGCAAATCAGGTTGTCGTGGGAGAGAAAACGTACCGACAGCAGATCGTCAGTGAGCGTTGCGCCCGCAAAGCGTTCCAGCGGTGCGAGCAGTTCGCGCACCGTGTCGAGATGTTCTTCCCGGGCCGGATAGAACAGCAGCGTGCCGAGCCACGGATATCCGGCAACGGGCGTGAGATCGCCGTCGCTAATATGCTGACGCTCAATCAGGCGCGGTTCGTCTTCAACCCAGATTTCAAGGCGGCTCTCCAGCGTGCCGTGGCTGAAGGTCTCACCGATCACCGGGCGCCCCAGGCAGTACAGCTCCCACGCCAGCAACGTGCTGGAGGCCTTCAGGTGGAAGACGGAACGCAGCGCGGCGTTCGCGCCGGGAAAAATGATGCTGTCCTGCGGCAGCCACTCCAGCGTGGAATTTTCATCGAGGTAAAAATGCTGGCTCAGACGAGCCTGCGGACCGCTGCTGCGATAGAACTTGCTGGCGCCGGGCATGGTGATAAGCGCGTGGCTTTTGGCGTCCAGCCGAACGGTAATGTCCAGCGTATCGCCGCCAACAATCCCGCCGGGCGGGTGCAGCAGGTAAAGGTGGCAGGTTTCCCCTTCGGGGTAAAACGGACGTTGAACGGTGAGCGGCCCGACGTGGTGGGCGGAGTGCAGGAGGGTTTTCTCAGGGGTGTGACAAAACTGCAGGGCAAGCGACGCCTGCCAGCCTTTATACGTATTATCAGTGACCTGAGCTGCTAACATGCTGCATCCATTTCCACACCATCGGGATACGTTTCAGTATGCCCTGGCGGAAATGAAGCCTGTCATATGAGTCGCTTATGGATAAAAAAACGGCTCATGTGAGCCGGTTTGTGAGACTAGCGAAAGTCCTTCGCATCTACATCAAGGTATAACTAACCCTTCGGCGCGTCTTTTTTCTTCCTCTTGAGCTTCGTCCAGATTTTGGTCTCCTGACGACGCCACAGGCGCTGGATATTGTCGTGATGACGCAGCAGGATAAGACAGGAGAGCATCGACACCGGGAAGGTGAACTGGGGCTTGAACCACCAGACGTAGAACGGGGCGATCAGCGCGCTGACGATGGCTCCCAGCGACGAATAGCCGCTCAGAAGAATAGTCAGTAGCCAGGTCCCGGCCATGACGCCGGTTAAGTCCCAGCCGATGGGCGCAATGGCACCAAAGGCGGTAGCCACACCTTTGCCGCCTTTAAAGCTGAAGAATACGGGCCAGATGTGGCCGACGCAGGCAGCAATAGCAATGAGCCCCAGCCAGAACGGCGTGACGCCCAGCGCATAGGCGCCCCAGACGGGTAGCATCCCTTTCAGAACATCAAAAATCAAAACCGCTACGGCTGCTCCCTTGCCACCAATTCGTAGTACGTTGGTCGCCCCCGGATTCCCGGAACCATTTTCACGCGGGTCAGGTAACCCGGCAATGCGGCAGACCAGAATGGCGCTGGAGATTGAGCCGCAAAGATAGGCGAGGAGGATCATTCCAGGCGCGATTGCACTCATAACGCTGTTCCGTTTTGAAAATGTATCTGTATTCTCAGCATCTGTGGATAATACGCATAATTCGCCGGAAGTGGTATCCGGTTTAGCCAAAAAGCAGGCAGGTCGTGATGGATATAGTATTTATAGAGCAACTTTCGGTAATCACCACAATTGGTGTTTACGACTGGGAACAGACCATCGAGCAGAAACTGGTGTTCGATATCGAAATGGGCTGGGATAACCGCAAATCGGCAAAAAGCGATGACGTGAACGACTGTCTGAGCTATGCCGACATCAGTGAAACGGTCATCGCCCACGTTGAAGGGCAGCGTTTTGCGTTGGTCGAACGGGTGGCTGAAGAAGTCGCAGAATTGCTGCTGAAAAAATTCAACTCACCATGGGTGCGCATCAAGCTGAGCAAACCGGGAGCGGTGGCGCGTGCCGCCAATGTTGGCGTCATTATCGAGCGTGGCACAAATCTGAAAGGCAAGAATTAACGTCATAATTGCTAAACCAATTTAGGTTATACCGGTCTCAAGACTGTATCTTATCGGTTGTCCGTATGGGACACCGTTTTTTTATATCTTTTTAGGGGTTTATAGATGAGCGATATGCACTCGCTGCTGGTGGCGGCAATACTGGGTGTGGTCGAAGGATTGACGGAGTTTTTGCCGGTTTCCAGTACTGGCCATATGATTATCGTTGGCCATCTGCTGGGCTTTGAAGGGGATACCGCAAAAACGTTTGAAGTAGTTATCCAACTGGGGTCTATTCTGGCGGTGGTCGTGATGTTCTGGCGTCGCCTGTTTGGCCTGATCGGCATCCATTTTGGCCGTCCGCCTCAGCACGAGGGGGCCGGTAAAGGTCGTCTGTCACTGATCCATATTCTGCTCGGGATGATCCCCGCGGTGGTGCTGGGCCTGGTTTTCCACGACGCCATCAAATCTCTGTTTAATCCGATTAACGTGATGTACGCGCTGGTGGTGGGCGGTTTCCTGCTGATCGCCGCGGAAGTGCTGAAGCCAAAAACGCCGCGCGCGGAAGGTGTGGACGATATGACGTATCGTCAGGCGTTTATCATTGGTTGCTTCCAGTGTCTGGCGCTGTGGCCGGGCTTCTCGCGTTCAGGCGCAACGATTTCTGGCGGGATGCTGATGGGCGTAAGCCGTTACGCCGCGTCAGAGTTCTCGTTCCTGCTGGCGGTGCCGATGATGATGGGTGCCACGGTACTCGACGTCTATAAGAGCTATCACTTCCTGACGGCTGGCGATATTCCGATGTTCGCCGTCGGCTTCATCACCGCCTTTATCGTGGCGCTGATTGCCATTAAAACCTTCCTGCAGTTGATTAAGCGTATCTCGTTTATTCCGTTCGCGATCTATCGCTTTATCGTGGCGGCTGCGGTGTACGTGGTCTTCTTCTGACCGATTGCCCTCAGTCTTTCGGCTGAGGGCAATGCTTTTCCTTCCAGTCCGACACCGCCTGAATCCGCCGTTTCGTGAGTTCTTCCCGAATCTCTGGTCCTTTGAATCCCGCTTCGACAACGTCCTTCGTGGGCACCGCTTTCGCGACGTCCCAGGCTTTACGCAGTAAACGCCCCTGCGGGTAATCGCATGCTTCAAACCCGGTACGACCGCGCACGTCAGCTTCGCTGGTGAGCGCGATTTGCTCCACGCGCTGAGGTTTGCGCCAGGCGTCGATGTTATCGAAAAGCTTAACGATGGTGGCCGGTTTCAGGATGGGGAAGGTGTGGATCAGATCGTGGAACTCGGCCACCAGTTTCGCCAGATCGCGGATCTCGTTCGGCACGCGCAGACGCTGGCACAGTTCCTCGACCAGCTTCACCCCTGCCGGGCCGTGCCCGTGGTGGCGAGGCCAGAATTCTTTTGGCGTTAAGCCTTTGCCGAGATCGTGGCACAGGGTGGAAAAGCGCACGTCCACGTCAGGGCTCAGCATGGCCGCCATGCTGAGCGTCATCAGCGTGTGTACGCCGGTATCAATTTCCGGGTGCCATTTTGCCGGGGCAGGTACACCAAACAGCGCGTCTATTTCCGGGAACAGCACTTTCAGCGCGCCGCAGTCGCGCAGGACCTGGAAAAAGACCTGCGGGTTGCGCGTGGTGAGGGCATTTTCCGTCTCTTTCCAGACGCGCTCTGGCGTCAGGTGTTCAAGCTCGCCCGCCTCGGTCATGGCGGTCATCAGCGCCATTGTCTCGTCGGCAATACGGAAACTGAGATGGGCGTAACGCGCGGCAAAGCGCGCCACGCGCAGCACACGAAGCGGATCTTCAGAAAACGCCGGGGAAACGTGACGTAAAAGACGGTTGCGCAGATCGTCCTGACCGCCATAAGCGTCAACGATCTGCCCGTGTTCGTCCTGCGCCAGCGCGTTGATGGTGAGATCGCGGCGCAGGAGATCTTGCTCCAGCGTGACGTCCGGCGCGGCATAGCAGGTGAAGCCCGTATAGCCCGAACCCGATTTCCGCTCGGTACGCGCCAGGGCATACTCTTCGCGGCTTTTCGGGTGCAGGAACACGGGAAAATCGCGGCCTACCTGCTGGTAGCCCGCGTTGAGCATCTCTTCAGGGGTGGCGCCAACCACCACCCAGTCTTTATCTTTGACCGGCAGACCTAACAACGCATCACGTACCGCACCACCGACCAGATAACTCTTCACGCCCAACTCTCCCGTTTTCTCTTTTCCAGAATGATACGTAAGTCTGGCAGAGAAGACGAATTAGTTCATCCAGCGGTCTTTACGCTTACGGCTTGGGATCAGATGTGGCAGAACCAGACCCAGTACCAGACCCACGCCCAGCACGCCGCCGCCATACATAAACCACTGCATGATAATGGTGCGCTGCTTGTCGTCGAGCTGCAGATTGGCGGCATTCACTTTCTTCTGCGCGACAATCAGCTCGTTTTTCAGTTTCTGGTTCTCTTCTTTCAGACCGTTAATCACACCGTCGCTTTGCGCCACTTTCTGCTGCATTTCAGCGGTGCGCTGGTTCCAGGTGCCGTCGATGTTGTTCAGCTTGTCGGTCAGGGTCTTCACCTGGTTTTCCAGATCCGGCACGCGCGTGCGCAGGCTAGGCACGGTGCTTAGCTCTTTCAGCGGGATCCAGGACGTACGACCGGTACTGTCGCGCACCTGGCCGTAGTTGGTATCCGCGTTAGTCTGTAACAGGGTGACTTCCTCGCCGGCATTCACCGTACCCACGAGGCGATAATTATCTCCGGGGCCACTGCGTACCCAGGTGTTCAGTTCGTCAGAAACGTAACGCTTCTCTTCAGCGTGCACTGCGGTTGCGGCGCTAAAAGCGAGTAAAGTAAGTCCAATCAGGCGTAATTTAAGCATTATTAGTCGTTATTTTCATAAATAGTGGAACGATAGTAGTGGCAACAGTGTCTCTACGCAAAGCATTCGTCAGCAATCAGAATCATCTGTGTCACGACTCTACAGATTTACGCCCGACAAATTGCTCATTGCATGGCAATTTGGCGCAAAATACTATGTACTGACAAACAAATGGCGAGGAAGTTCGCCCTCATTGACGCGTCTGTGACGCACGCAAAAGTACAAGGCTATGGCACAAGAAATCGAATTAAAGTTTATCGTCGAAAAAGACAGCGTTGACGCACTCCGCCAGCATCTGCATACGCTTTCCGGCGAACACCATGCACCGGTACAACTGCTTAATATCTATTACGAAACACCTGACAACTGGCTGCGCCGCCACGATATGGGGCTGCGCATCCGCGGTGCGAGCGGTTGCTATGAGATGACGATGAAAATTGCCGGCCGCGTGGTCGGCGGTTTACATCAGCGCCCGGAATACAATATCGACATCAGCAAGCCAGAACTTGAGCTGGAACGTTTCCCGGCGGAAGTCTGGCCGGAAGGCGAGCTGCCTTCCACGCTGGCAGAACAGGTACAGCCGCTGTTCAGCACCGATTTCTGGCGCGAGAAATGGCTGGTGACGGAAGGCAAAAGCCGCATCGAAATCGCCCTCGATTTGGGGGAAGTGAAGGCGGGTGAGTTCCAGGAACCGATTTGCGAACTGGAGCTTGAACTGCTGGAAGGAGACGCGAATGACGTGTTGAAGCTGGCACGCAGGCTGGTGAACCAGTCCGGATTACGTCAGGGAAGCCTGAGTAAAGCCGCACGGGGTTACCATCTGGCCGCCGGCAATGCGCCGCGCGTGCTGAAAGAGACGACCATCCTGCACGTTGCGCCGAAAGCCAGCATTGAACAGGGTCTGGAAGCCGCGCTGGAGCTGGCGCTTTCTCAGTGGCAGTACCACGAAGAGCTGTGGGTGCGAAATGTGAAAAACGCGAAATCCCACGTGCTGGCGGCCATTGCCCTGGTGCGCCATACCCTGGCGCTCTTCGGCGGTATTGTTCCTCGCAAAGCGAGCGCTCACTTACGTGACCTGCTGACGCAAACCGAAACGCTGATGCTCTCCGACGTATCGGCGCAAACGGCGATCTACAGCCCGCAAACCGCTGCGGCAAAACTGGCGCTGACCGAGTTTCTGGTGACGCGCGGCTGGCGCGCCTTCCTGGATGCGAAAGCAGAGACCAAAATCGCGGAGAACTTTAAGCGTTTCGCGGATATTCACCTTTCCCGTCATGCTGCTGAGCTGAAGACTACCTTTGCGTATCCCCTGGGTGACCAGTATGGCGATCAGCTTCCCCGTCTTTCGCGCAATATCGACAGCATGTTGCTGCTGTCTGGTGCCTATGATGGCGTCAAAGCGCAGGCCTGGCTGGAGAACTGGCAGGGGCTGAAGCATGCCATTGAAACCCGTCAGCATATTGAGATTGAGCATTTCCGTAACGAGGCCATTTCGCAGGAGCCGTTCTGGCTGCACAGCGGAAAACGTTAACTCTGGCAAGGAACCCCTATAATGCCGCTTTCTTCAGCCTTACAGCAGCAGTGGCAGACCGTTTGCGAACGTCTGCCTGAGTCATTACCGGCGTCATCGTTAAGCGAGCAGGCAAAGAGCGTGCTCGCCTTCAGTGATTTTGTGCAGGAAAGTATCACCGCCAACCCGGACTGGCTGGCGGAGCTTGAGAACGCACCGCCGCAGGCGGACGAGTGGCGACGCTATGCTGGCTGGCTGCAAACCGCACTCGAAGACGTTGCGGATGAAGCCACGCTGATGCGCGTCCTGCGCCAGTTCCGCCGTCGGGTGATGGTGCGTATTGCCTGGGCTCAGGCGCTGGAGCGGGTGAGCGAAGAGAGCACGCTGCAGCAGTTAAGCGAGCTGGCGCAGACGCTGATTGTCGCCGCGCGCGACTGGCTCTACGCCGCCTGCTGTAAAGAGTGGGGCACGCCGTGCAGTGAGGAAGGGGTTCCTCAGCCGCTATTGATTCTGGGGATGGGCAAGCTGGGCGGCTGCGAGCTGAACTTCTCCTCCGATATCGACCTGATTTTTGCCTGGCCCGAGAACGGATCCACGCGCGGCGGCCGTCGCGAGCTGGACAACGCCCAGTTCTTTACCCGGCTCGGTCAGCGTTTGATTAAGGCGCTGGATCAACCCACGCAAGACGGTTTTGTTTACCGTGTGGACATGCGCCTGCGTCCGTTTGGCGACAGCGGACCGCTGGTGCTGAGCTTTGCCGCACTGGAAGATTATTACCAGGAGCAGGGGCGCGACTGGGAGCGTTACGCGATGGTCAAAGCGCGGATCATGGGCGACAGCGACGACGCTTACGCCAACGAGCTGCGTGCCATGCTGCGCCCGTTCGTGTTCCGTCGCTATATCGACTTCAGCGTGATCCAGTCACTGCGTAATATGAAAGGGATGATTGCCCGCGAAGTCCGCCGTCGTGGTCTGAAGGACAACATCAAGCTCGGCGCGGGCGGTATTCGCGAAATCGAATTTATCGTTCAGGTCTTCCAGCTTATTCGCGGCGGCCGTGAGCCCTCGCTGCAGTCCCGCTCGCTGTTGCCGACGCTGAGCGCCATTGATCAGCTGCACC
Source organism: Enterobacter asburiae (assembly GCF_008080435.1). GTDB lineage: Bacteria > Pseudomonadota > Gammaproteobacteria > Enterobacterales > Enterobacteriaceae > Enterobacter > Enterobacter asburiae_C. Next base: position 237,221 of record NZ_VRKN01000005.1, read on the forward strand.
TGTTGCCGGATGGCGACGCGCAAACCCTGCGCGAGGCCTATCTGTTCCTGCGCCGTCTGGAAAACCTGCTGCAAAGCATCAACGACGAACAGACCCAGACCCTGCCGGGCGATGACCTTAACCGGGCGCGTCTGGCCTGGGGCATGCGCGTGGACGACTGGTCAACGTTGACCGAACGGCTGGATGCCCATATGGCAGGCGTTCGCCGCATCTTTAACGACCTGATTGGTGATGACGAAAGTGAATCGCAGGACGATGCGCTTTCCGAGCACTGGCGCGAGCTGTGGCAGGACGCGCTTCAGGAAGACGATACCACGCCGGTGCTGACGCACTTAACCGACGACGCGCGCCATCGCGTGGTGGCGCTGATCGCTGATTTCCGTCTTGAGCTGAACAAACGCGCCATCGGCCCGCGCGGTCGTCAGGTACTCGATCACCTGATGCCGCACCTGCTGAGCGAGGTCTGCTCGCGGGCGGATGCGCCGGTACCGCTGTCGCGGATGATGCCGCTGCTGAGCGGGATTATCACGCGTACCACCTACCTTGAACTCCTGAGCGAGTTCCCTGGCGCGCTGAAACACCTGATTACGCTCTGCGCCGCGTCGCCGATGGTGGCCAACAAGCTGGCGCGCTACCCGCTGCTGCTGGACGAGCTGCTCGACCCGAACACGCTGTATCAGCCGACGGCGACGGATGCCTACCGGGACGAGCTGCGTCAGTATTTGCTGCGCGTGCCGGAAGAAGATGAAGAGCAGCAGCTTGAAGCGCTGCGTCAGTTTAAGCAGGCGCAGATGCTGCGCGTGGCGGCGGCGGATATCGCCGGAACGCTGCCGGTGATGAAAGTGAGCGATCACTTAACCTGGCTGGCTGAAGCGATCATCGATGCGGTGGTGCATCAGGCGTGGGTGCAGATGGTGGCGCGCTACGGCCAGCCGAAACACCTGGCCGATCGTGAAGGACGCGGCTTCGCGGTCGTGGGGTACGGCAAGCTCGGTGGCTGGGAGCTGGGCTATAGCTCCGATCTGGATTTAATCTTCCTGCACGATTGCCCGGTTGACGTGATGACCGACGGCGAGCGTGAGATTGACGGGCGTCAGTTCTATCTGCGCCTGGCGCAGCGCATCATGCACCTGTTCAGTACCCGCACCTCGTCGGGCATTTTGTATGAAGTGGATGCGCGCCTGCGTCCGTCCGGCGCGGCGGGCATGCTGGTGACCTCAACGGACTCCTTCGCCGATTACCAGAAGAATGAAGCCTGGACGTGGGAGCATCAGGCGCTGGTGCGCGCTCGCGTGGTGTATGGCGATCCGCAGCTCAAAACGCAGTTTGACGTCATCCGGAAGGAGGTTATGACCACCGTGCGCGACGGCAGTACGCTGCAGACCGAAGTGCGTGAAATGCGTGAAAAGATGCGCGCACATCTGGGGAATAAACATCGCGATCGCTTTGATATTAAAGCCGACGAGGGCGGGATCACCGATATTGAGTTTATTACCCAGTATCTGGTGCTGCTCCACGCCCACGATAAGCCGAAGCTGACGCGCTGGTCCGATAACGTGCGCATTCTGGAACTGCTGGCGCAAAACGACATTATGGACGAGCAGGAGGCGCAGGCCTTAACCCGCGCCTATACCACGCTGCGCGATGCGCTTCATCATCTGGCGTTGCAGGAAGAGCCGGGCCACGTGGCGCTGGACTGTTTTGCCGCAGAGCGCGCGCAGGTGACGGCAAGCTGGCAGAAATGGCTGGTGGAACCGTGCGTAACAAAACAAGTGTGATATTATCGCGCGCAAATTGTGAATCTTTCTGGAGTCAGGAATGAAAGTAACACTGCCAGAGTTTGAACGTGCTGGAGTTATGGTTGTCGGTGATGTGATGCTGGATCGCTACTGGTATGGGCCGACCAGCCGCATCTCTCCGGAAGCGCCGGTACCGGTGGTTAAGGTCGACACCATTGAAGAGCGTCCTGGCGGCGCGGCAAACGTGGCGATGAACATTGCCTCTCTGGGCGCGCACTCGCGTCTGGTAGGCCTGACCGGCATCGACGACGCAGCGCGTGCGCTGAGCAAGTCGCTGGCGGACGTGAACGTGAAGTGCGATTTCGTTTCTGTTCCGACCCACCCAACGATTACGAAACTGCGCGTGCTGTCGCGCAACCAGCAGCTGATCCGCCTCGACTTTGAAGAAGGGTTCGAAGGCGTTGATCCTGAGCCGCTGCACGAGCGTATCAACCAGGCGCTGGGCAATATCGGCGCGCTGGTGCTGTCCGACTATGCGAAAGGCGCGCTGGCGAGCGTGCAAACGATGATTCAGCTGGCGCGTAAAGCCAACGTACCGGTGCTGATCGACCCGAAAGGCACCGACTTTGAGCGCTATCGCGGCGCGACGCTGCTGACGCCAAACCTTTCTGAGTTTGAAGCGGTGGCGGGCAAGTGCAAAACCGAGGAAGAACTGGTTGAGCGCGGTATGAAGATCATTGCTGACTTTGAGCTGTCCGCGCTGCTGGTGACCCGCTCCGAGCAGGGGATGACGCTGCTGCAGCCGGGAAAACCGCCGCTGCATATGCCAACCCAGGCGCAGGAAGTGTACGACGTGACCGGTGCCGGTGATACGGTGATCGGCGTGCTGGCGGCGACGCTGGCGGCGGGGAATTCCCTTGAAGAAGCGTGCTACTTCGCTAACGCCGCGGCGGGTGTGGTCGTCGGTAAGCTCGGTACGTCAACCGTTTCGCCAATCGAGCTGGAAAACGCGGTGCGCGGCCGTGCGGATACCGGTTTTGGCGTTATGACCGAAGACGAGCTTAAAGTGGCCGTCGCCGCCGCGCGCAAGCGTGGTGAAAAAGTGGTGATGACCAACGGTGTGTTTGACATCCTGCACGCGGGCCACGTTTCGTATCTGGCGAATGCACGCAAGCTGGGCGATCGCCTGATTGTGGCGGTAAACAGCGATGCGTCGACGAAGCGCCTGAAGGGTGAAACGCGTCCGGTTAACCCGCTGGAACAGCGCATGATTGTGCTTGGCGCGCTGGAAGCGGTGGACTGGGTGGTGTCGTTTGAAGAAGATACCCCGCAGCGCCTGATTGCCGGCATTCTGCCGGACCTGCTGGTAAAAGGCGGGGATTATAAACCGGAGCAAATCGCGGGTAGCGAAGAGGTCTGGGCCAACGGCGGCGAGGTGATGGTGCTCAATTTTGAGGACGGGTGCTCAACCACCAACATCATCAAGAAAATCCAGAAAGACAGTCAGTAAAAAACGGGCCAGTTGGCCCGTTCGTTTTTCACCCTCTCCCTGTGGGAGAGGGCTGGGGTGAGGGCATCAGGCCGCACTTACTCCTGGTCGTCCACCGGTGGAATAGCCGGTGCCGGCTTCACCTCTTCCGGCGTATTACGGTTTTCCAGCTCGGTCAGACGCTGTTCCAGCAGCGCCAGCTTCTCGCGGGTGCGCAGCAGAACCTGGGTCTGCACGTCAAACTCTTCGCGGCTGACTAAATCAAGGCGAACCAACTGCGCCTGCAGCGTCTGGCGGATTTTCTTTTCTACGTCATCACCAAATTCACGAATGCCTTTTGGCATGGATTCATGAACCTGACGCGCAATTTGCTCAATTTTCTTTGGGTCAATCATTGTCGTTTCCCTTGATGAAAAGGTGTTAGTGCCTATTGTAGCGCGTCATGCCGTGGGTTAAACAAAATTGTTTGAAGCTTATGCATTGCCCAGGATAATCAATAGCGTTATAGTTATCTCGCTTATTCTCAGGGCGGGGCGAAATTCCCCACCGGCGGTAAATCAGCGTCATGCTGAAAGCCCGCGAGCGCTTTGGGTGAAAACTCAAAGGTCAGCAGATCCGGTGTAATTCCGGGGCCGACGGTTAGAGTCCGGATGGGAGAGAGTAACGATCCAGTCGGGCTTGGGCCCGCTCACGTTATCTTTTTGCCGCTTATACGGCGCTCCTAAGACTGCCCTGATTCTGGTAACCATAATGTTAATGAGGTTTTTTTACCATGAATCAGACGCTACTTTCCTCTTTTGGCACTTCAACTCAACGTGTTGAACATGCACTGGATGCACTGCGCGAAGGCCGCGGTGTGATGGTGCTTGACGATGAAAACCGTGAAAACGAAGGCGACATGATTTTCGCCGCCGAGAACATGACCGTTGAACAGATGGCGCTGACCATCCGTCACGGCAGCGGCATCGTATGCCTGTGTATTAATGAAGACCGCCGTAAGCAGCTCGACCTGCCGATGATGGTCGAAAACAACACCAGCGCCTTTGGTACCGGCTTTACCGTGACTATTGAAGCGGCGCACGGTGTGACCACCGGTGTGTCTGCGGCTGACCGTCTGACCACCGTGCGTGCAGCCATTGCTGATGGTGCGAAGCCATCCGATCTGCATCGTCCTGGCCACGTCTTCCCACTGCGTGCGCAGGCGGGCGGCGTGTTGACCCGCGGCGGCCACACCGAAGCGACCATCGACCTGGTGACGCTGGCAGGCTTCAAACCTGCGGGCGTACTGTGTGAACTGACTAACGATGACGGCACCATGGCGCGCGCGCCGGAGTGCATCACCTTTGCCCGTCTGCACAATATGCCGGTGGTAACGATTGAAGATTTGGTGGAATATCGCCAGGCGCACGAGCGCAAAGCCAGCTGAAAACGCTGATGTGAAAAAGCCGGGGAAACCCGGCTTTTTATTTTTAATCACTGATAGTTTATCTTCAGCACCACATCTTTACTGAATGGGCCAACGTCAATTTCCCGGTTGGGATTTTTGGTTAGCCTGGCCATGTAATTATGGGTGACCGTCGAGGCTCCCCCGTTCGGGTAATACGTTGCAAAGGGGTAATAGGTGTTCATTAATAGATCTTCCCCTAACGTTTCGTCGCGGATCTGCATGAGTAAACCGTTTCCCATATCGACATGGCTGGTGTCATACAGATCGTCAGTGTTAAAACTCATGGTGACATCAAACTGCTGTGAGCATGCTGCCGTGGCATCGCGTATTGTCGACACGCTAAAGGGCGCTTTCTGTGTTCTTACGTCGATATTATTGACTTGGCCAAAATCAACCGTCTGGTTTTCCGGGAATATTTGTATGTCCACGCTGCAGTCCAGGAAATGAACGTGGTCGAGACCGTCGATATTGTAACGCAGGTTTTTTGCATTTTTTACAAGGTTGGCTCCACCCTCACCATCAAATTGCAGGACGTTGATGCTGCCGAAATCATAAACGGTGTCAGGATCGGTGGGGAAAGCTTTGAGTTTGACATATAAACGAAAACGGGAAGGGAACGTGATGTCTTTCTGTAATGTTGAACCATTACAGACCGGATCATGCCAGATGCCATCGTAGTATTGTTCGAATTTATCCAGACAGGCGCCGGTATCAATCCCTTCATCGATCATCTCATGGTCCGCGCCATTATAGGTTACGCCGAAGGTAAAATAGGGATTATTTAACACGTCAGCGTTATTCACGGCCGAGAGTTTTATCCAGGCAAAAATATCTTCTGTTTGATTAGTTTTGGTCCAGCCCGCCGCATTATCACAATAAACCGTAATGTTGACGTCAGAGCTTTCCCATATTTTACTTCCAATTACCGCATTTGACGGAACCGTAAAGCTGGGTAAGTTGGCGGTGTAAGATAATGCCCCACCTTTAGTATTTTGATAACAGTCTACCGCCCAGGAGGAAAATGAGCATAACAGCAACAATAAGCATGATAACGAAACAATATTTTTCATTATGACCCCTTCTTCACTGATTCGCTATGGCACACCGGCTGTACCGAGGTACAGCTGATTCTGAAGTTGTTTAAACCACCGTAATCGCCGATGTAGCCAATCTGGAACTTCTCCGGGAGGTTTTTTATCTCTGACTGGGTTTGAGAAAAGGGATCAACCATAAATCCTTTTGCGCCCTGCAATAACGTTTTTCCGTCAATGCCAATGTAACCAATGGTGATGTGATACGGGGTACCATTTTTTATCATCACGCCCGTCGCAGTGCGAGAAACCTCCACCTTATCCATTGGAATGGCCTGGCCCTCTTTTAGCACAATAGCTTTAGGACGCCAGAACACCTTGAGGCGGCTTTGCATGGCAATTTGCATGATATTTTTTTGCGTTGAGCGCGGCGGGATCTCCCGCATGTTGTAATAAAAAGTGATTCTCTGTCCGCCGGCAGCTGGGCAAGGCTTTGCTGGCCCATCAGGCGAATTTGGCTTTGTTCCTCTGCATCGAGACGGATTAAAGGGGGAAGTGGCGTCATATATTCGCGCGTTTTACGGCCCTCTTTATCTTCGATCCAGGACTGTGCCAGATAAGGCGTCGTTTTACTTTGGTTCGTCAATTTTATCGACACGCTCTTATCCGTTTCGTTAAAGATAATACGCGTCCTGTCCGGGGACACTGTTGCATGGGCTACCGAGCACGCGCCGAGAAGAGCGACAATCCCTTTTAATAACAATGTTGGTTTCATTTTATTCATCCTGAATTAATGTGCTGTTTCACATGGCAAAATAATGGATTTACCGTCGGCATTACTTTGGTTTGGCGGTGATATCTCACAGCTATTTTTGTCCCAGGTCAGACGTAGCTTGCTGTTTTCCTGAAGACCGCTGAGATAGACATACCCGTCTTCAGCCACTAAACCCACGTTTCTTCCGCTGGCGATATCAATGACATTGACGCCTAAAGGAGGAGAGCGGCCATCAGCCAGTCGGATAACGGCCAGGATCTGATACCCTTTCGTTGCATTAAGCCTGGCGTAACCAATGGCCCCTTCCGTAAGAGTGGTATTCACGACGGAATTATTAATGTCGACGCCATCGGGCAATTTATTACTTTCTACGCGCACCGTAGACGTTGTGTAGTCGCTCACCGAATTGGTGACGGCAATTCCCATGGCATTCGTTACCGTCCTGTTATCGCTAAGGGGAACGCCCGCGATGCCCTCGGCATCCACCATCATGCGTGAGTTATTACCGCTGCTGTAATCGTGCAGCGCCATACCGTAGCGTGTGGCCGTGAATGACCCGTTCCAGCCAGCAGTAACGGAGTTATAGGCATTAGGCTGAACGCTACCGTTAATGTTCAGGCGGCCATAAGGCGAGTAGTGCTGATAGTTCCCGCGTACTGCAGGCTCAGCCTTGCGGAAGTCGCTTTCATCACCCGATGCAGAAATATTCCAGGTGTTGTTTCGGTCAGAGGAGTCATAGTAAGACAACGTTTGTGACATGCTATCACTGCCGTTTTTCTGCATGCTGTAGGAGAGGTTGCGGCTTTGTTCCAGTGGAACGGTGAACGAGAGATAGTATTGCGTTTCGTCTTGATCATCCCACTGGGTTTTACCTACCGATAATGAGGCCGAAATGCCTCTGAAATTCCCAATATCAATGTTTCGACTCAGTGAAAAGGTGTAATTGGTGCTGGCACTGTCGTCCCAGTAGGTATTGCGTGTCAGGTTGATATACGCATTCAGCGACAGTGAATCAAGATACTGGTTGAAGGAGAGGACATAGCTCTCTTTCTCGTTACTGGTTGAGTCATCCCCGCTGCGGGCCGTCAGATATTCACTCATGGTGACGTATTCTTTATCTGAGAAACGATACCCCGCGAACGTTAACTGGCTCCCTGTTGATTCAAAACGCTTGGCATAGTTAACACGGTAGCTATAGCCGCTCTGCTTTTCATTTTTGTCTTCATTGTGCAGCGTTGCATCTGCGCGCGTCACGTCAAAGGAAAGCGAACCAAAACTGTTCATGTTAAAGCCCAGACCGGTCGTGGCCGCCTGATAATCATCGGCAGTGAGTAAGGCCCCGCCATACAGGGAGGTATTCCCCGTCCAGCCGAATGAGAACTCACCCGTCCAGAACAGGGGGTTGTTCACATCCGTGTGACCCACAGACGTGGGTTTCCCGGTGGATGTTTTGTAACGTAATTGCCCTTTACGCGTGAGAAAAGGAATCGATGAGGCGCCTACCTGAAAGGTACTTTTACGCCCGTCTTCTTCTTCCACCGTCACATCCAGTTGACCCTGGAAGGTGTCGCCAATATCCGTAATATTGAAAGGCCCTGGCGCGACGGTGGTTTGATAGACCATGCGTCCGTTTTGGGTGACGGTCACTTTTGCGTTGGTTTGCGCAATGCCGGTTATTTGCGGCGCATAACCCTGTAAATCCGGCGGCAACATATTGTCGTCACTTTCCAGAGACGCCCCGGTAAAGTGAAACGTATCAAAAATATCGGAATTCAGATCGTACTGCCCTACGATGAGTTTTGATGAGAGTGAGGGGATCGGCCTGAAAAGATAAGTGCGGTCCAGGCTGCTGTTGCTCCCCATAGACTTACCGTCTTCGTAAGCGTGATCGTACTGATAATCTGAACGTAAACGCCATGCGCCGAGGTTAAAACCCAGTGTGCCGTAAGAGCTGAGATCCTGGCTTTTTTCGCCGCTGTCAGGATCGTACTGGCTGGCGTAGACGTTGTAATCGAAAATGAAACCGGCGACCCCGTTGTCCCAGAATTCGGGAGGTGTCCAGTTTTTTGCCTGGTATTTCATCCACGCCTGCGGGGCGGTAATGGAGACCACCATCTCAGCTCTGTCGAGGTGAATCACCAGTTCAGGTTTGTCGGAGAGCGCAAGACACCCCTGCTTATTAATAGTATGCAGTTGCTGGATAAACTCGTCGGCGAAACCAAACGTCGTTAAGTCCTCTTTCGTCAGGCAAACTTCAGAGCCGCTTTCGTTATCCGCTTTGATCCATTCAAAAGACCAGCTGTCAGGTAATTTTTTTTTATTGATTTCGACGCGCGCGATATATTGTCCTACGGGAATGAAACCCTTCTTCTCAAACTGGGTGAGGTCGATATTGGTTTTATCTTCTGCATCGATCATATCGGTGTTAAATTGAACCGCATGGACCGGGGAGATGACCATCGCGGTGAGCAGAACCGGGTGCAGCGTTTTTTTAATGAAAAGGGATAATTTATTGAAATGAGATCTTTGAATGTTACGCATACAATCCCTTTTTTTAATAAAAATTCAAAAGCCGATGATTCCCTCATCGGCTTGAATCATTCAATTATCACTATCTAATTGATTACTCGTAGCTCAGTACGTAGTTAACATCCGTGGTGACGTTACCGGCGGTTGCTGTCATGGTTGGGGATTCCATGCGTGCTTTGAAATTCAGCACCTGATAAGAATTATCCGCCACCAGATCAACCGGTTGTTTAACACCCATGACCACGTTTTCGCGGCCTTCAGTCAGCAGACGGACACCCACGTTCGTGGCGCCGCCGTAGTTACCTTCCGCGGTGTTTTTCAGCAGGTTAGTGGTTGCATCTGCGTTGGCAGAAGTGAACGTCACGTTGGCTTTTGTGATGGTGTTCGTTCCATCTGTCAGGGTGCAATCCTGCAGGTGAATCTGCACATCAACCGGCAGTGAGTTTTTACCACCATTCAGTGCGGAGTCAGCCACTTCACCGAGATTGACGGTCTGGTTTTCATCGCCCGGTGCGATAGAGCATGGCGCGGTGATAACAATGCCTTCAAACGCAATTTTACCGTGGCCAGCGTCTGCAGCAGAGGCGTTGAACGCGGCGCCAGACATCAGAGCGGTAGTGACAACAGCTAACAGTGTTTTATTCAACATGGAATATAATCCTTTACGATATTAAAAATTTGCTTGCCAGAATCATCACGCAGACTGATAAGTCGCGCGATATGAGAAGATCACTCTTCGTCAATATGTATTGCGGAAAGAACGTTATCATGCAGAACAAACAAAGTTCCTTTTAGTTATACTAAACGGAGTGTTTATTAAAATTGTTGTTATTTATTCAGGTGATGAATTAGGGTGGGGTGATGAAATAATGAACGCGTGAAGTAAGTATTTTCTGAAAGTTGTTTGCTGGAATGTTTTTTCGCTGTTTGCCGTTTAAGGAAGGGTGTTATTATTTTTCTTCAGGAGCAAGTGACGGTAAATATAATTTTACTTATATGTAAGTATATTTTACGCAGTAACAATTAAAATAATCAGTGTTGCATATTATTCGCTTCTCAATAGGCATGATCCTTGACATAAAAACTTACACCTTTGAAGCATCGCCCCAAAGGTGTATATCCTGTCAGCCTATTCCCGCCGTCTGGAGTAACACCAGACTCAACCCCATTACCGACATCCCGCACAGCACGCCGTAGCTTGGGTTATTGTTCGGGTCGATCTCTTTCGCCAGGGGCATGAGTTCATCTACCGATAGCGCAACCATAATTCCGGCAACTGCAGCCATAATCGCGGCCATGACGACAGGGGAAACCAGGCTGCCGAGAATCAACCACGCCAGCACGCCACCGAGGATTTCAGCCATCCCTGAAATGCCTGCCCAGAATATGGCGGTACGTTTTGAGCCCGTTGCCGCGTACACGGGTCCGGCGACGGCCAGTCCTTCTGGAATATTGTGCAAAGCCACTGCCAGAGCGATACCCAACCCCATCTCAAGATTGCTGCTGGCCGTTACATAGGTCGCTACACCCTCAGGGAAGTTATGCAGGCTAATCCCGAGCGTCAGCAAAATCGCGGTACGTTTAATATTGCGCGGCATGGGAGCCACGTTTTTCTGCATCAGATCCTGCGGATGGGCGTGAGGCAGCAGGCGGTCAAGCGCAAAGTAGCCCAGCAGGCCGAAGATGAACATGCCATAACCCAGCATCGGCGACATGCCCTCGGTACCCAGTGCGGCGGGGAGCATCTCCATTAATGAGATGAGCAGCATAATCCCGGCGGCAAAGCCCAGTGAGAAGGCCAGCACGCGGTTAGACGGCTTTTGGCCAAGCACGCCGAGGATCGCACCGATAAAGGTCGCGGCGCCCGCCAGTATGGTCAGGATCAAGGGGACTGACATGCATTGCTCCTTATGATAATGATTCTCATTAATATAAATGATTCATTTCTGGCAAAGGGAGGGGGGAATCCCGGCTTTACACATTCCTTACATTCAAATTTCCTGATGATGATCTTCACGCTTATCTGCGTTCATCTTTGCCAGATTACGCGTAATGTAGCACCATTAAATTGACACCTTCTGTAAGGATATCACCATGACTTCTTCCCGTATGCCAGCCCTGTTTTTAGGCCACGGTAGCCCTATGAACGTTCTGGAAGACAACGTCTATACACGTTCCTGGCGTCATCTGGGTGAGACGTTGCCGCGTCCGAAAGCGATCGTGGTGGTGTCTGCGCACTGGTTTACCCGTGGGACGGGCGTGACCGCCATGGAAGCGCCAAAAACCATTCATGATTTTGGCGGCTTCCCGCAGGCGCTGTACGACATGCATTATCCGGCCCCCGGTTCGCCTGAACTGGCACAAAAGCTGGTAGATTTGCTGGCACCTGTACCGGTTGCGCTGGATAAAGAAGCCTGGGGTTTTGACCATGGCTCCTGGGGCGTGCTGATCAAAATGTATCCTGATGCGGATATCCCGATGGTGCAGTTGAGCATCGACAGCACCAAACCGGCCGCCTGGCATCTGGAGATGGGCCGTAAGCTGGCAACCCTGCGTGATGAAGGCATCATGCTGGTGGCGAGTGGCAACGTGGTGCACAACCTGCGTACGGCGCGCTGGCACGGTGAGAACACGCCATATCCGTGGGCGACCTCTTTTAACGACTATGTCAAAGCGAACCTGACCTGGCAAGGCCCGGTTGAGGAGCATCCATTAGTGAACTATCTGGATCACGAAGGCGGTTCGCTCTCTAATCCAACGCCGGAACACTTCCTGCCGCTGCTGTACGTTCTTGGCGCGTGGGATGGTCAGGAGCCGGTTACGATCCCGGTCGACGGTATTGAGATGGGTAGTCTGAGTATGCTGTCGGTGCAGATTGGGTAAAAACATGCCGGGTGGCGGCTTCGCCTTACCCGGCCTACATGTCGAGCGTAGGCCCGGTAAGCGTAGCGCCACCGGGCAAATCTTATTCGACAAAAATATGCGGATAGAACCGTGACAGATCCTGGGTGATCAGCGCGCGATCTTCGCGAATACCAATCCCGGCAGGCCGATCGTTGATGAGCCAGCTGCCAATCAGCGTATAGCTGTCGCCAAATTTCGGCAGTTGATAGAATTCCTGGACGATCATCCCTTCTTCGCCGTACGGCCCTTCAACCGCTTCCAGCGTCTTACCGTTTTCGATAATCGAGACGTTTGCGCCTTCGCGGGAGAAGATCGGCTTAACGACGTATTTCTCCATTTGCGGATGATCATCTTCCGCAAAATACGCGGGCAGCAGGTTCGGATGGTTCGGGAACATCTCCCAGAGCATCGGCAGTAGGGCTTTGTTAGAGATAATGCTCTTCCATGCCGGTTCCAGCCAGCGCACGCCAGCATCTTCCAGCTTGGTGGAGAACATCTCGCGCAGCATATATTCCCACGGGTAGAGCTTGAACAGGTTGCTGATCACCTGGTCCTGCATATCCGTAAACTGACCTTTTTCACCCAGACCGATATCCTCGATGTAGAGGAACTCGGTCGCCACTTCCGCTTCGGCGGCGCAGTCCTGCAGATACTGAACCGTGCCCCGGTCTTCTTCTGTGTCACGGCAGCAGGCGAGATGCAGCAGGTTGAAGCCATGCTGTTCGCGCAGCTCGGCAAAACGCTCAATCAGCTTTTCCTGCAGGCTGTTGAACTGGTCGCTGCCTTCCGGCAGGTTTCCGGCATTGACCTGGTCTTCCAGCCAAATCCACTGGAAGAACGCTGCTTCATACAGAGAGGTTGGTGTATCGGCGTTGTTTTCCAGAAGCTTCGGTTCACCTTTGCCATCCCATGCCAGATCCAGGCGAGAGTAAAGCGAGGGTTGATGCGTTTTCCACGACTGACGCACAAAGCCCCAGGTGTGCTTCGGAATGCGGAACCTGGCCATCAACTCGTCGCTGTCGATGACCTTTTCCACAACCTTAAGGCACATCTGGTGCAGCTCGGCCGTCACCTCTTCCAGTTTTTCAACCTCGGCCAGTGTGAGCGTGTAATAGGCGTCTTCACACCAGTACGGCTCGCCGTACATGGTGTGGAAGTTAAAACCATACTCGGTGGCTTTCTCGCGCCAGTCCGGGCGCTCGGTGATACTGACTCGTTCCATGATCAGCCGCCCATTGAGCGAGTAGAGGAGGTGCCTGTCGCACTGCGCTGCATGCTGGTCTGCTTCGCCACCGATTCACCAAACCCGCCGCGGGTGATGGTGCTGGTCGTTGCGGGCTTCGGCGCCATCGCCGTTTTCGGTACGGTCACGGTGCGGCCTGGGGTCGCTGCGCCGTAACCTTTGCCGCTGGCATCGGTATATTGACCGTAGGCCGGGCTGGCCGGGTTTTTCGAGCTAAACAGCGGTTGCTGCTGGTAGCCCGCACCGCCGCCCATCAGACGGCCCATCATATAGCCTGCCATTAATGGCATCCAAAAACTGCCGCTGGACTGCGCCTGCGCCTGATTTTCAGGTGCGGTGCCTGCCTGAGCCGGTGCCTGCTGGCACTGACCTTCACCAAACTCCGCCACGCAGTCTTCGCGTGAGGCATATTTCGGTGCAGTACGTTCCGCTTCTTTCAGCGCGCTCGTGTAGGCAGTCTTACATTCTGCCGCTTTGCCGGTTGCGGCAGAGCAGTCGTCCGCGTTTTGATACAGCGAAACCGTTTCGTCGTTTTTCTCACAGCCTGCCAGCATAAAGACAGCCGTGACCGCCAGTGCAACAGGGGTGAGGTGACGCGCGTTCCAGCTCTTGCGGAACGAAGCGTGATTTATAGATTTTGTCCGTTTCATCTTTGTCTTCCAGGACCCAGGGGGAATAACGCTCAGGATAGAGGATGAGTGGTTGAAAATGAAGCGAAGAGGGGCGGAATCAAGGGGATCTTTACGTTGGCTTACGTTTGAATGTGATAGGAGTTCCCTCTCCCGGAGGAGAGGGAAGGTAATACTTAATGGCGGAACGGATTGTTACCGGTGCTGGCAGGCGCGCTGGTACGTGCTGCCGCTGGCTGTGCAGCAGGGGTGTTGCTGTTAGCGTTGAAGTTATCAACCGCGGCAACCTGCTGTGGGTTCTCCGGCGCGACGTTGTCTGGAGACGTCGAAACGGGTTTGCCCAGCGTGCTGTTCAGCATCTGCAGATCCTGCTCGTTAAGCGTACCCAGAGCCTGCTTGATATTCAGCTGGTTAATCAGGTACTGGTAACGCGCGCTGGAAAGCTGCTGTTTCGCGTTGTACAGCGTGGTAGTCGCGTCCAGAACGTCAACGATGGTACGAGTACCGACGGAGTAGCCCGCTTCGTTCGCATCCAGAGAGCTCTGGGCAGAGACAACGGCCTGTTTATACGCGTTGATGCTGCTGATCGAGGCGTTCACGTTGTTGAAGGAGGAACGCACGGTCTGCACCACGTTGCGGTGGGCGCTTTCCAGCTGCTCGCTCGCGCCAACAAAGTTGTACTGCGCCTGTTTCACCTGGGAGTTAACCTGACCGCCCTGGTACAGCGGCAGGGAGAAGCTCAGACCCACTTTGTTCTGACCCAGGTTGCTGTCGTCATACTGAGACGTATTGGTTTTAGACCCACTGTAGGTGGTATCCGATACGCCAGTAGAAGCACTCAGGCTCAGGGTTGGCAGGTGGCCATCCTGCGCCTGGCGGATCTGCTCACGCGCCAGGTCCTGGCTCAGACGTGCCTGCAGCAATGCCAGGTTGCGGTTTTCTGCTTCTTTCAGCAGGGCGTTAACGGCCTGCGGTTTGTCGGTTTTGAAGCTGTCCACGTTCAGCGACGCCAGCTCAGGGTAGTAATTCCCGGTGACCTGACGCAGGGATTCCAGTGCGTTATCCAGGTTGTTACGCGCGGTGACTTCGTTAGCCAGCACGGTGTCGTACTGTGAACGGGCGTTCTGCACGTCAGTGATCGCGACCAGACCCACGTTGAAACGCTGGGTGGTTTGATCTAACTGACGGTAAACTGCCTGTTTCTGCGCTTCGGTATAGGAGAGTGCGTCAATCGCGCTCAACACGTTGAAGTAAGCCGTGGCAGTGTTCAGGATCAGCGTCTGCTGGTCGGTCTGATAGGTCACATCCTGGATACCCGCGCTCTTTTCCTGCAGGGTCAGGGCGCGCCATTTGGACATATCAAACAGCGTCTGTGTCAATTGCAGTGAGGCGCTGGTAGCATTGGAGTTAACGCCGTTAGCGTCGCGGAAACCGTTGCTGTAGGTGTAATCTGCACCTAAACCTAACTGTGGCAGCAAGGGGCTACGCGCTTCGTTAATCTTTTCAAACGCAGCATCACGATCGGCCGCTGATTTACGTAAATCAGGGTTGCCCAGACGTGCCTGCTGGTAGACCTGTAACAGGTTTTCCGCCTGGCTCATTGCACTGAAGCCCGTCAGGCTCAGGCCGATAAGGATGGGGAGCAATTTCTTCATTTGCATTCCTTGTTGTGAAGCAGTATTAGCGCTGATCTAATTAAAAAATAATTGCCGATTCTAACAGAATCTTCCATACCAAAAGGTTGGCGTTACGTGCCATCTGGCGGTAATTTGCACCAATCTATCATATAGCCTTACAAACGGCAGCCAAACAGCCTTGAAATTCACAATTTCATCACCATTGCTACCAGGACTCGACTTATGCAAAAACCAGAAAAGTTGCCCGTGACATTCGCCAAAAACGATGTAGAAATTATTGCACGAGAAACGCTTTATAGCGGTTTTTTTTCAATGGATCTTTACCGTTTCAGGCATCGCCTGTTTAACGGGGAAATGAGCGGCGAAATCAGACGCGAAATTTTTGAGCGCGGGCATGCGGCAGTCTTGCTACCCTTTGACCCAGTGCGTGACGAAGTTGTGCTGGTGGAGCAGATCCGCATCGCCGCTTATGACGTCAGTGAAAGCCCGTGGTTGCTGGAGATGGTAGCCGGGATGATCGAAGAGGGTGAGTCGGTTGAAGACGTCGCCCGGCGCGAGGCGCTGGAAGAGGCGGGGCTGGTGGTGGGCCGCACAAAACCGGTGCTGAGCTATCTGGCAAGCCCGGGGGGCACCAGCGAGCGCTTGTCCATTATGGTGGGCGAAGTGGACGCCACGACGGCGGAAGGGATCCACGGTCTGGCAGATGAAAACGAAGATATTCGGGTTCATGTGGTGAGTCGGGAGCAGGCTTATCAGTGGGTAGAAGAGGGTTTAATCGACAACGCAGCGTCTGTCATCGCCCTGCAATGGCTGCAACTGCATTATCAGACATTACGAAACGAGTGGAAAAAATGAAGCGCTATACACCTGACTTCCCAGAAATGATGCGCCTGTGCGAAACCAATTTCGCACAATTGCGCCGTCTGCTGCCGCGAAACGACGCACCGGGCGAAACGGTAAGCTATCAGGTGAGCAACGCGCAGTATCGGTTAACGATAACAGAATCAACGCGCTACACTACGCTGGTGGAGATTGAGCAAACGGCACCCAGCATTAGCTACTGGAGCCTGCCGTCGATGACGGTGCGCCTCTATCACGACGCGATGGTCGCTGAAGTGTGTTCAAGCCAGCAGATCTTTCGCTTCAAGGCGCGGTATGATTACCCGAATAAAAAGTTGCATCAACGCGACGAAAAGCATCAAATTAACCAGTTTTTAGCCGACTGGCTAAGATATTGTTTAGCACATGGAGCAATGGCGATTCCGGTTTGTTAGCGTCATAAACCTACCTAAGGACACCATTTGGAAAGCCTGTTGAACCTGACTGTTGCTGGTGGGGCGCCAGTCAGGATATTACAAATCACCGATACCCACCTTTTTGCCGAAAAGCATGAAACGCTACTGGGGGTCAACACCTGGGAGAGTTATCAGGCGGTACTTAGCGCCATTCACGCTGAACATCGCGCATGCGATCTGATTGTCGCAACGGGCGATCTGGCGCAGGATCAGTCCTCCGCGGCCTACCAGCATTTTGCTGAAGGCATCGCGAGCTTTAGCGTGCCTTGCGTCTGGCTGCCAGGAAACCATGACTTCCAGCCTGCCATGTACAGTTCTCTTCAGGATGCGGGGATTTCTCCGGCGAAATGTGTTTTTGCGGGCGAACAGTGGCAGATCCTGCTGCTGGACAGCCAGGTATTTGGTGTCCCGCACGGTGAGTTAAGCGAGTTTCAACTCGACTGGCTTGAGACCAAACTGACTGCTGAACCTGAACGCCACACGCTGCTGTTGCTTCATCATCATCCTCTGCCGGCGGGCTGCAGCTGGCTCGATCAGCACAGCCTGCGTAACTCCGCGGCGCTGGATCGCGTGCTGGCGAAGTTCCCGCGGGTGAAAAATCTGCTGTGTGGACATATTCACCAGGAACAGGATCTCGACTGGAACGGACGCCGCATGCTGGCGACGCCGTCGACCTGCGTTCAGTTTAAGCCACACTGTGCCAACTTTACGCTGGATACCATCGCGCCAGGCTGGCGCTGGCTGGAACTGCATGCCGACGGCACGCTGACCACGGAAGTCTGCCGTTTGACCGGCGCGCAATTCCGCCCGGACACCGCTTCAGAAGGCTATTGATGTCTACGCTCCTTTATCTGCACGGATTCAACAGCTCGCCGCGCTCCGCAAAAGCGACACAGTTTCGCCAGTGGCTGCGCGAGCATCACCCCGACGTTGAGATGATTATCCCGCAGCTGCCGCCGTACCCGGCAGAGGCCGCGGAGATGCTGGAATCTATTGTGCTTGCGCACGGCGGCGAAACCTTCGGTGTGGTCGGTTCATCGCTGGGCGGGTATTACGCCACCTGGCTCTCACAATGCTTCATGCTGCCCGCCGTTGTGGTTAATCCGGCGGTTCGGCCATTTGAGCTGCTGAGGGACTTTCTTGGTGAAAACGAGAACCCCTACACCGGCCAGCAATATGTGCTAGAGTCACGCCATATTTACGATCTCAAAGTTATGCAGGTCGACCCGCTTGAGGCGCCGGATCTCATCTGGCTGCTGCAACAGACGGGTGATGAAGTGCTGGATTACCGCCAGGCAGTGGCGTATTACGCTTCCTGCCGCCAGACTATAGAAGAGGGCGGAAACCATGCTTTCACGGGCTTTGAGAATCATTTCACCCAGATTGTCGATTTTCTTGGACTGCACAGCCACTGACAATCAATGCGAATTGCTAGTTTAAATCATGACGCAAACCTATAACGCTGATGCCATTGAGGTCCTCACCGGGCTTGAGCCGGTTCGCCGCCGCCCGGGGATGTACACCGATACGACGCGCCCAAACCATCTGGGCCAGGAAGTTATTGATAACAGTGTGGACGAAGCGCTGGCGGGGCATGCCAAACGCGTTGACGTTATCCTGCATGCCGATCAGTCGCTGGAAGTCATCGACGACGGGCGCGGCATGCCGGTGGATATCCACCCGGAAGAGGGCGTGCCTGCCGTTGAGCTGATCCTCTGTCGTCTGCACGCGGGCGGTAAGTTCTCCAACAAGAACTACCAGTTCTCCGGTGGTCTGCACGGCGTGGGCATTTCCGTGGTAAACGCCCTGTCCAAACGCGTGGAAGTGAACGTCCGTCGCGACGGTCAGGTCTATAACATCGCGTTTGAAAATGGCGATAAGGTGCAGGATCTGCAGGTTGTCGGCACGTGCGGCAAACGCAACACCGGCACCAGCGTCCACTTCTGGCCTGACGAAAGCTTCTTCGACAGCCCGCGCTTTTCCGTTTCTCGCCTGACGCACCTGCTGAAAGCCAAAGCGGTGCTGTGCCCGGGCGTGGAAATCACGTTTACAGACCACGTTAACAACACCGAGCAGAGCTGGCGCTATGAGGATGGTCTGAACGACTATCTGTGCGAAGCGGTAAACGGCCTGCCGACGCTGCCGGAAAAACCGTTCGTCGGTAATTTCACCGGCGACACCGAAGCGGTGGACTGGGCGCTGCTGTGGCTGCCGGAAGGCGGCGAGCTGCTGACCGAAAGCTACGTCAACCTGATCCCAACCATGCTCGGCGGTACCCACGTCAACGGCCTGCGTCAGGGGCTGCTGGACGCGATGCGTGAGTTCTGCGAATACCGCAATATTCTGCCGCGCGGCGTGAAGCTCTCGGCGGAAGATATCTGGGATCGCTGCGCCTACGTTCTCTCCGTGAAGATGCAGGATCCGCAGTTTGCCGGGCAGACCAAAGAGCGCCTGTCTTCACGTCAGTGCGCAGCGTTCGTCTCCGGCGTGGTGAAAGATGCGTTTACCCTGTGGCTGAACCAGAACGTTCAGGCGGCAGAAATGCTGGCTGAAATGGCGATTTCCAGCGCCCAGCGTCGTCTGCGCGCCGCGAAGAAAGTGGTGCGTAAAAAGCTGACCAGCGGCCCTGCGCTGCCGGGCAAACTGGCAGACTGTACCGCGCAGGATCTCAACCGTACCGAGCTGTTCCTCGTGGAAGGGGACTCGGCGGGTGGATCGGCCAAGCAGGCGCGCGATCGTGAATATCAGGCGATCATGCCGCTCAAGGGTAAGATCCTGAATACCTGGGAGGTCTCTTCTGATGAAGTGCTGGCCTCGCAGGAAGTCCACGATATCTCGGTAGCGATCGGCATCGATCCGGACAGCGACGATCTGAGCCAGCTGCGCTACGGCAAGGTCTGTATCCTCGCGGATGCGGACTCCGATGGTCTGCACATCGCCACGCTGCTGTGCGCGCTGTTTGTGAAGCACTTCAAAACGCTGGTGAAAAACGGCCACGTCCATGTGGCGCTGCCGCCGCTGTACCGTATCGACCTCGGTAAAGAGGTTTACTACGCGCTGACGGAAGAAGAGAAAGCGGGTGTGCTGGAGCAGCTGAAGCGTAAGAAGGGCAAGCCGAACGTGCAGCGCTTTAAAGGGCTGGGCGAGATGAACCCGATGCAGTTGCGGGAAACGACGCTCGATCCGAACACCCGCCGTCTGGTGCAGCTGACAATCAGCGACGAAGACGAACAGCAAACCAACGCCATGATGGATATGCTCCTTGCCAAGAAACGTTCGGAAGACCGACGTAACTGGCTGCAGGAGAAAGGCGATATGGCGGATATTGAGGCCTGATGTCCCCTCACCCTAACCCTCTCCCACAGGGAGAGGGAATGGATCGTAGGCCCGGTAAGCGTTAGCGCCACCGGGCTTTTTTACGTCAAAACTCCATCTTCACCGTAAACTGCACTTCGCGCGGATCGCCAATCTGGTTCCCCAGGTTGTTGGTCGCAATGGACGATGTGTAGTAGGTCTTATCAAACAGGTTCTTCACGTTCACCTGCAGCGTCACCGGATACTGTAGCTTCATCTTATACGCCGCAAACGCATCCGCCACGAAATAGCCCGGCAGATAATAATCCGCACCGTTGGTTGCGGAACGACGGCTTACGCCGTGCCCGCCGCCGCCCAGCGTCAGGGTATTCCCGGCAAACGCATTGTGAATATCGTAGGTCAGGAACAGGGAGCCGGTATGGCGCGGCACGTTCGGCAGAGGTTTGCCCGCATAGTCCGGGTCTTCCAGCACCTTCGCGTCGGTATAGCCGTAGCTGGCGATAATGTTGGTGTTCTCGGTCAACGATCCGGCAAGATCCACTTCCACGCCCTGAGAGCGCACGCGGCCCGCGGTCTTGGCGACGGTTTCATCACCAATGCTTTCGGTGTACAGCACGTTGCGCTTGTGGATATCAAACAGCGCAATATTAGCGGTAATACCGTCGAACAGGTCAAATTTAGCGCCGATTTCATATGCGTTCGACGTTTCCGGCGGCAGGTCGCCGATGTAGCTCGCAATGGACGACTGCGGCATAAACGTCTGGGAATAGTTGGCAAACAGCGAGACCGCCGGGGTGAGCTTATATACAAGACCCAGCTTCGGCGTCCACTGGTCGTCGCGGCTGTCGGTGTTCACATTAAACGGACGGCCTTTCCCCGCGTACTGGGTGTAATACTGATAGCGCAGCCCGGCGACGGCGATCCATTTATCGCTCAGGTACAGCGCGTCCTGGGCGTAGGCGGAGTAGCTCTCCTGCTTGATGGTCTGATCGCTGTCGGATGCCGAGACGGTGGTGCATTTGCCGAGGTTGCCGTAGCTCGGGTTGTAAATATTGAAATCCTTAACGTTCTTACAGCGGATCATATCCGTACGCAGCAGATCGTAATTCTCATACGACACGCCGGTGAGGATCTCATTGTAAAAGCCCGCGATGTCCACGTTCCCCTGCAGATCCGCTCGCGTCGTGTGCATACGCTGGGTCGAGCCCTGGGTCGCATCCACGCGGCGGGTCAGGTTGCCGGTTTTTGAATCGTAGGCCATCACGCGGGCCTGGTTATCGCTGTATTTATCCTGGCTGTAGCTATAGTCGAACTTCGCGGTCCACTGGCTGTTGAGGCGATACTCCGCGTTGAGCTGAGCGAGATCGGACTGGCCGTCGGTCACGTTAAACGGCTCATCGAAGCGGGTTTTGCGATCGACGTCGACGGCTTTCTTGGTGTTGAGATCGAAGATCGTTCCGCGATCGAACGGCGTTTTATAGTCGCGATGCGAATAGAGCACGGTCACGGTGGCATCATCGCCAAACCAGGTGAGCGACGGGGCGATAAAGGTGCTGCGTTCGTTGCCAAAATTACGCCAGTAATCCTCGTCCTGATATTCGCCCGTCAGGCGATACGCCAGGCGCGTGCCGTCAATCGGGCCGGTAACATCGACCTGTCCGGTGCCGCCGCCAAAGCTGGATGAGGTGGCAGAAATTGAACCGCCGAAGGTCTTCTCCGGGCGTTTGGTGACGACGTTAATCAGTCCGCCCGGATCGAGAATGCCATAGAGTGTCGAGGCCGGGCCTTTCAGCACCTCCACGCGCTCGGTTGCGGCATTAAAGCTGCGCGGCAGTACGGTGCGCAGGCCGTTGGTCATGATCGAACCGTCGCGGTTCGCGCCAAACCCGCGGCGCACGAAGGCATCCTGCGTGCCGCCCAGAGTGTTGGTCTGCACCACGTTGCTGACGTTATAGAGTGCTTCATCCAGCGTGGTGGCGTGCTGATCCTCAAGCACTTTATCGCTGACGGTATTGACCACCTGCGGGATATCCAGCATCGGCATGTTGGTTAACGTCGCGGTGGAGGTATTCAACGGCTGATAGCCATTCGTGGCCTCCGCCGTCGTATTTGGATCGGCGGTGACGGTAAGCGTTTCGCCGTCTTTAGCCGCGTTGGTATCAGCTGCCTGCACCAGCGGCGCCATAAACAGCAGTGAAAAGAGCGCGCGCCCTTTTATCCCAGAGAGTGAAGGTGTGAACGTAGCCATTACATCTGTTATCCCGAAATATCCCGCGAATGACGTTTCGCGGAAAAATGTGTGAGTCATTGCCCTTTACGGTCTGTCCTTTAGCCACAGTGGGCATTGGACATGTAATTGAGAATCATTCAATCATGAGAGAATGTAGTAGTAAATGGAAAAAAGAAAAAATCGACTACAGCATTTAACCGTGCGTATAAGCGCAGCGGGATAATAATTAACTTGTTGAAATTGCTGTTTTTGTAAACCTTGTTGTGTTCGTTTTTCCTCAGGCTTACCCCTGGTTTCTTCAGGGTGTTTCTTCTCTTGACTACTACATGGCGCAGCGTCAAACTCTCAAAAGAGAATGAGTTTTATTTTTATTTGTTGGTTTTTCATTACGTTGGCGTTCACGTGGCTCACAACACAAAACAACCGGGACTGGTTCTTGAGAACCTCTCTGCGGGCTATCAGAAAAAAATCATCGTTGATGATATCTCCCTTACCATCCCTCAGCAGAAAATGACGGTGCTGGTAGGGGCGAACGGCTGTGGAAAATCCACGCTGTTGAGCACAATCGCGCGGCTGCTGCAGCCGCTTGGGGGCGCGGCAGTTCTCGACGGCAAGGCGATCCACGAGCAGCCGACCAAAGCGGTCGCCCGTCAGCTTGGCATTCTCCCGCAGTCTCCGCTGCTGCCGGAAGGGTTAACCGTTTTTGAACTGGTCTCGCGCGGGCGTTTTCCCTGGCAAAATTTTATGCGTCAGTGGAGCGACGAGGACGAGCTGGCGGTGGAAGAGGCCCTGCGCCTGACCGGCACGGCAGAGTTTGCCCATATGCCGGTGGAAAGTTTATCCGGCGGCCAGCGTCAGCGCTGCTGGATCGCCATGGCGCTGGCGCAGCAAACGCCGTATATCCTGCTTGACGAGCCCACGACGTTTCTCGATCTCCGCTATCAGGTGGAGATCCTGGAACTGCTGCACACCCTGACCCGCCAGCACGGGCGTACCGTCGTGGTGGTGCTGCACGACCTCAACTTTGCGGTGAACTACGGCGATTCGCTGGTCTTTTTACGCCAGGGAAAAGTTGAAGGCGTATTGCACGAAGGCGATACCTGCACGCCGGAGCTGATCAAAGCGGTGTTTGATGTGGACGTGCATATGTCCATTAACCCGTTGACCGGCAAGCCGTTCTTCATGCCGTTTCGCCAGGGCACTGTTCAGCCATGATGCGCTCCTCTCTGGCCTTCCCGATCTTCGCACTGCTGCTGGCACTGGGCGCGATTATGCATCTGGGCATCGGCGCACGCTTTATCGCTCCGCAGACGGTGGTGGACGCATTCTTCCATTTCGACCCGCGTAATTTCGACCATAGCGTCATTATCAAATTACGACTGCTGCGTCTCTGCGCCGCGATGGTGACGGGCGCCGCCCTCGGCGTGGCGGGCGTACTGCTGCAGTCCGTGATCCGCAACCCGCTCGGCGAACCGCATATTCTGGGGCTCAACGCTGGCGCGGCCCTGGCAGTGGTGATCACCAGCGCGCTTGGGCTGTCGCTGCCGTTTGGTCGCCCGCTCGTTGCCGCCGCCGGTGCCGCCGCGCTGTTTTTGCTGGTGCTGATGTTCTCCTCGTCCGGTCGCACCGGACTTACGCCGATGAAAATCACGCTGTGCGGCGTGGCGATGTCGGCATTTGCCTCATCGATTACCGCCGCGGTGTTAATCCTTGATGAACAGACGCTGCTCGCCATGCGCACCTGGCTGGCAGGAGACCTGGCCGGGGTCAACGTGCAGACGCTCCAGAGCGCCCTGTGGGCTGCAGCAGCCGGTTTTGTTCTCGCCATCGTGCTGTCGCCCTCGCTCAACATGCTGGCGCTGGGAGACCGGATGGCACAGGGGCTCGGCGTGTCGCTGCTGAAAACCCGCCTGCTCGCCCTGCTGGCCATCGCGCTGCTCTGCGGTGCAGCCGTCTCTATCGCCGGGCCGATTGGCTTTATCGGTCTGGTCGTGCCGCAGCTCATTCGTCGTCTGGTGTCGGTCGATTTACGCGTGATGGTGCCACTGTCTGCCCTGTGCGGCGCGCTGGTGTTGCTGCTGGCGGATATCGCCGCCCGCACGCTGTTTACGCCCTGGGAGCTGGCAACCGGCATTATGACGGCCCTGGTGGGGGCACCCGTGTTCATCTTTATGGCGTCGAGGATGTTCAAATGAACCGGGCCGGACTCCGCGCGATCCGTATTGGCCGTTTATCGGCGCTGGTTCGCCCGAGGGCGCTGGCGTGCCTGACGCTTTTAGCGCTGGTGGCGTTAAGCCTGCTGGGCTTTGGCCTGACGCACGGTTCTCTGCCCATTCCCACCTCCACCATCGGGCGCGCGCTGTTTTCTCCTGAGGGTCTGACGGCGGAGACGCGCTACATCGTGATGGATATCCGCCTGTCGCGCCTGCTGATGGCGGTGCTGTGCGGCGCGATGCTCGGCATGGCGGGGGCGGCAATGCAGTCCATCACCCGCAATGGTCTGGCTGACCCGGGGCTTATCGGCGTGAAGGAGGGCTGTAGCGCGGCGGTACTGCTGCTGATTTTTCAGTTCCCGGCACTGGGGCTGGCCTGGCGTCCGCTGGTCGGCATGGCCGGTGGGCTGCTTACCGCGCTGCTGGTAATAGCCCTGGCGCGCGATATCTCGCGCCCGCGATTCATCCTGATCGGCATTGGCGTGTCATGGGCCTTTGCCGCGGCAATGGGCGTCTTTATCACCACCGCCGACGTGCGTGACGTGCAGACGGCGATGCTGTGGCTGGCGGGAAGCCTGCATGCGGCAAACTGGACGCTGGTAGGGTTGGCCGCGCTCTGGGCTGCCCCCGCGTTTGCGCTGTTGCTGTTTACCGCGCGGGCAGCGGACGTGGCGTTGCTCGGCAGTCAGGCCGCAACGGGCCTTGGCGTGCGCACCACCCGTCTGGCGCTGCTGCGGGTTCTCGCCCCGGTGGTGCTGACGGCGGCCTGCGTCTCCTGCGTGGGCAGTATTGGTTTCGTGGGGCTGATTGCCCCGCATATGGCGCGCCTGATGCTGCGCGGTGGGCAAACCGCGCTCCTGACGGGAAGCGCCGTGCTGGGTGCGCTGCTGGTGCTGCTGGCGGATAACGTCGGACGTCTGGCATTCCTCCCGCTGCAGTTGCCGGCGGGAATTGTGATTTCATTGATTGGCGGACCGTTTTTCCTGCTGCTGCTCTGGCAGCGTCGGGACAGATTTTAGGGGAGTATGATGCGCGTAGTGTTTTCGATGCTGTTGCTGGTGGGGTTCGCGGTGAGTGCGGCGGAGCCGACGCAGACGTTTACTGACGATCTGAACCGAAAAGTGGTGGTGCCGGTTCATCCGAAACGGATTGTCTCCTTACACGATCTGGATATTACTATTCCGCTGATTGAGCTTGGCGTGCCGCCGGTGGCGAGCCATGGCCGCACGCGGCCGGACGGCAGCCACTTTCTGCGCTCAAGCGGCATGTTGACCGGCGTCGACTTCGACAATTCCGACATTAAATTTATCGGTACGGCCGATATCGACATTGAAGCTATCGCCGCCGCAAAGCCTGACCTGATCATTACCGAGCCAACCCGCAACACCCCGGTGGAACAGCTGGCGAAAATTGCCCCGACGGTGAGTATCGATCATCTCGACGGCGGCGCGCCGGAGATCTACCGCAAGCTGGCTCAGCTGACAGGAACGCAGGCACGGCTCAAGGTTCTGGAGCGCCGCTATCAGGAGCAAATCAAGGCGCTGAAGGCGACTATTGATACCCGCAAGGTGACCGTGTCCGTGATTCAGGCGAATCAGGGAAAGATTAACGCCATGCACAGTTACCACTCGCTGGGCCGCGTGCTGCGCGACGCGGGATTCAAATTCCCACCGCTGATTGAGAGCATCCCGGACGGAGGGCGCATCGACGTCAGCGCCGAGCGCCTGCCGGAGCTGGATGCCGATTTCGTCTTCGCCACCTGGCGCGGGGATACGGGCGGTAAACCGCAGGACGAGCTGGCGGCGATGGATGCGGTCATGCCGGGCTGGTGTCAGTTCCTGAATGCCTGCCGAACCGGGCACTACGTGCTGATCTCGCGTGAAGAGGCCATCTCGAATTCGTTCGCCTCGTTAGGGCTGATGGCCGCGCAGGTGCAGTCGCAGATTGCCGGGCGTCCGTTGCCGGAGGCGTCACGGTGATCCGCAAAGAGAAAGGGTGCGTGGATGTCTATGGCGACCGCTTTCGCGCGCGCGCGCATCAGCTGACGCCGCGTCTGCTGCAGGTTGCACGCTATATCCATGACAACCGCGAAGCGGTGATGGAACAGACCGCAATGGAGATTGCTGCAGGGTTGAAAACCTCGGATGCCACGGTAGTCCGCGCCATTCAGGCGCTGGGTTTCGCCGGGCTGCGCGATCTCAAGCAAACGCTGGAGCAGTGGTTTGGTCCGGTGGTCACCTCCAGCGAAAAGATGTCCACCACGGTGAATACGCTCGCCAGCGACGTCAACGCGAGCATTGATTTCGTGCTGGAGGGGCATCAACACACCTGCGAGGTGTTATCCGAGCCCCACAACCGCTACGCGATGGCGCAGGCGGTCTCTCTGCTGGCGCAGGCGAGGCAGGTCGCCATATTTGGTATTGGCGCCTCCGGCATTCTGGCCGAGTACACCGCCAGGCTGTTCAGTCGTATGGGGTTACCCGCTACGCCGCTTAACCGTACCGGCATAGGGCTTGCCGAGCAGCTGATTGCGCTTCAGCGCGGCGACGTGCTGGTGATGATGGCGCAGAAATCCGCGCACCGGGAGGGGCAAACCACGCTGCGTGAAGCAAAACGTCTGGGCATTCCAACCATCCTGCTGACCAACGCCCTTGACTCACGTTTCAGCAAGGAGGCCGGCGTGGTGATCCACGTTCCGCGTGGCGGCGAAAAAGGCAAAATCCCGCTCCACGGCACGGTGCTGCTGTGTCTGGAGATGATCATTTTATCCGTGGCTTCCACCGAGCCGCAGCGCACCATCAAGTCGATGAAGCGCATCAACGAGTTACATCGTGGGTTAAAACCGGGGAAGAAAAGCAGCTAAAACAAAGCCCGGTGGCGCTAGCGCTTACCGGGCCTACGGTTCAGGTTTTGTAGGCCGGGTAAACGCAGTGCCACCCGGCAAATTCCACGAACTTAAACCCCTTGCTCCAGAATACGGATGTGGGTTTCCAGCACGTCACCCTTCACCGCGTCGCTCCACGCTTTCATGTGCGGGGTTTGCAGGTGCGCTTCAAGATGCGCGACGGTTTCCCACTGCTCAACCATGATGATCGAGTCTGGCGCGGTCGCCTGGAAGCTGGCGTCAGTAGCGGCATCCACCATCGGCGCGTAGCCGTGGCAGCCTTCTTCTTTCAGTACGGTCGGGATAATTTTCGCGAACTGATCCAGCACCGCCTGACGGTGATGTTGACCTGGACGAGTACGGATTTCTGCGATAACGGTAAGCATGTTTACTACTCCTTTAATTCCAGGCTACCAGTTAAGCAAAAATTTTCGCGAGATGCTTGCGATATTCTGCGATATAGCTCGGGACGTCAGGCATTTTAATCACGTCGTTGACGATAAACGTCGGCAGCGGATCCATTCCCAGGAACTGGTTAGCCTTGTGGAACGGCAGGTACGCGCCGTCAACGCCTACGCCTTCGAAGAACTGATCTTTCCCGGTGAAGGCTTCCAGCGGGGCGTTCCAGGTCAGGGAGAGCATATATTTTTTGCCCTGAATCAGACCGCCTGAACCGTATTTTTTGGAAGCGTCAGAGCGAGTGCGGCCATCGCTGGCATACAGTGAGCCGTGACCTTCGGTGAACACGTCGTCCATGTATTTTTTCACGGTCCACGGCGCGCCCATCCACCAGCCTGGCATCTGCCAGATCACCACGTCAGCCCACAGGAAGTTCTGCACTTCGGCTTTCACGTCGTAGTTGCTGTCTGCACGCACGACCTTAACATCATGCCCGGCGTCGCGCAGGAAACCGTCCGCGACCTCGGTCAGGGTGTCATTCAGCTGGCCTTTAGAGTGCGCAAATTCTTTTGCACCGTTGATAATCAGAATGTTGCTCATGAGTTGTCCTCGATGATGAGAGTATGGCGAGTATTCTACGCGCGAGGACGGTGCGGCAAAATGAGCAAAATGTGCAAAGTCTTTTGCGTTAAATGCAATAATCCCTTACCAGCTGACCTTCACTTCAAAACCGCCTTCAGGGGCATTGCTCAGCGAAACGCGCATCCCG
The DNA here is from genome assembly GCF_008080435.1 of Enterobacter asburiae. GTDB lineage: Bacteria > Pseudomonadota > Gammaproteobacteria > Enterobacterales > Enterobacteriaceae > Enterobacter > Enterobacter asburiae_C. The sequence goes on from NZ_VRKN01000005.1 coordinate 265,749, forward strand.
TGCAGGGCGGCGATGCGTTTTACGATGGATAACCCAAGCCCGCTGCCCGTGGCATCCTGACCCGGCGGACGATAAAAGCGCTCGCCGATGCGCGCCAGCGCGTCCGGTGAAATGCCGGGACCGTTGTCGCGCACGGTAAAGCTACGCGCGTCCAGCGTCACGTCCACCACGCTGCCGCGCGGACTGTAGCGAATCGCGTTATCCAGCAGGTTGCGCACCAGCAGGCTCAGGAGCAGCTGCTGGCCCGTGCGGGTAACCTCTGGCGCAATGACGTTCAGACGCATATCAATGCCCGCCTGCTGCGCCGGGTGATAAATATCCATCACCGCAGACTGCAGCAAATCGGCCATCGCAATAGGCTCTACACCGTCCAGGTTATCCAGTGAATCCAGACGCGACAGCGTGAGGAGTTGATCCACCAGCCGGGAGGCGCGATCGATACCCGCATGAAGCTGCGACAGGGCTTTCGACTGCGCCTCGGGATCGTCCAGAGAGAGCTGCGCCACGTCGGTTTGTACTTTCAGGGCGGCCAGCGGGCTGCGCAGTTCGTGGGCGGCATCGGACGTAAAGCGGCGCTCGCGGCTCATCATCTCCTGAGTGCGGGTAAACAGGTGGTTCAGCGCGTCGAGCAGGGGGCGCACTTCAGTTGGAACACCCGACGTCGGCAGTTTATCGGTGGCATCCGGTGAGCGTGAAAGCAGCGTCTGCGCCAGCTTTTTCAGAGGCTTCAGTTCGCGACTTAACAGAACGATAAGCAGCAGCAACATGACGGGCAACGCCACCAGCCACGGTGTGAGCTGCGAGCTGACCACGTCCAGCGCCATATCCTGCCGATACTCCCACTCCTGTCCGACCACTACGCGATACTTCCCGTCGGGTGAGGTCAGCCATAAAAATCGCCACTCATCGTTGTCGCCCTGTAACTGCCCGTTATCGAACCCGTCGCGGCGATAGTGGTACGGAATATCGCGGCCGTTCTCACCGTCGTTGAGGAGCATTTTGCCGTCGACGGCGTAGATGGCGAAAGCCAGCGCGTCGTCATCGAGACGGCCATGCTTCACTTTTTTCGGGATCTCACGCATCCGTTCGGGGGCGCGGATCTCGTCCAGATCCATCGTCAGCAGACGTTTAGCAAACAGCATCTGCTGGGTATCGAACAGCTTGTCGAGCTTATGGGTCGTCTGCTGCCAGGCGACAAGACTGGCGGCAAACCAGGCAACCAGAGAGAGCAGCAGGAAGAGAAGCGTCAGGCGCAGCTTCAGGCTCAGGCGTTGCGTCAGTTTCATGCGTCACCCAGGGTGTAGCCGATGCCGTGCACGGTGCGGATAAACTCGCTGCCAAGCTTGCGGCGCAGATGATGGACGTGAACCTCGATGGCGTTGCTGGAGACGTCGTCGTCCCAGGTATAAAGTTTTTCCTCGATAAGCTTTCGCGGCAGCACCCGGCCCGCGTTACGCATTAACAGCTCAAGCAGCGCGAACTCTTTCGGCTTGAGCGTCAGCGGCTCACCGTCCAGCGTGGCGACGAGACGGCTCGGATCGAGCGTGACCTTCCCGTGACGCAGTTCGCTACGCGCCTGACCGTGGCTGCGACGGACCAGCGCTTCGAGGCGGGCGCCCACTTCAATCAGCGCGAACGGCTTACAGAGATAATCATCCGCGCCAAGACGCAGTCCTTCGACGCGCTGGTTAAGCGCATCCCGCGCCGTCAGAATTAATACCGGCTCGCTGCGCCCGCTTTCGCGCCACGCGCGCAGGATGTCCAGACCGTCAATTTCCGGCAGCGTCAGATCCAGCACCACGGCATCATAAGGTGCAGAAGAGAGCGCGGTCTGACCGGTTTTTCCGTCGGTAAACCAGTCCACGCTAAAGCCCATTTTGCTTAACCCCGCCTTGATACCGTCGCCGATTAACCTGTCGTCTTCTACCAGTAAAATGCGCATGTTCCCTCCTTGATGCCGTCAGTAAACCCTCTGCAAGCGCCTGCTGTACAGCAATAATAAATAAATTTTTCCCTTAAGAAGTTGTTAAGGATTACCCTGTTAAATGGACCGCGAAACCAGATTAAAGGGAGACTTAATATGAAAAAATTCGCTGCCATTGCCGCCATCATGATGATGACCACTGCCCCTGTTTTTGCTGCGCAGGGCGGATTTAACGGTCCGTCCGCCACGCAAACCCAGACCCAGACCCAGACGCAGACGGGCGGTTTTGTTGATAACGACGCTAACCTCACCACCGCGGTGAAGGTCAAAGAGATGAAAGACGACAGTTGGGTGAAGCTGCGCGGGAACATTACCCAGCGTCTGTCCGATGACCGCTACACCTTCCGCGATGAGACCGGCACGGTCAACGTGGAGATTGACCACAAGCGCTGGAACGGTGTGACCGTCACCCCGCAGGATAAAGTGGAAATCCAGGGCAAGGTCGATAAAGAGTGGAACGATTTTGAAATCGACGTGAAGCAGGTTATCAGGCTGAACAAATAACCCGAAAAGGGCCGCTTATGCGGCCCTTTTTCTTTGTGACTCAACTCGCCAGATAAGGTAGTATCTGCGGCAATATTGCCTGAAACCCTTCGGTTTCTGAGTTGAGGAATCACACGTAATGAGCGATATGGCAGAGCGCCTCGCGCTACATGAATTCACGGAAAACGCCTACCTGAACTACTCCATGTACGTCATCATGGACAGGGCGTTGCCGTTTATCGGGGATGGCCTGAAGCCCGTTCAGCGCCGCATCGTGTATGCGATGTCCGAACTGGGGCTGAATGCCACCGCCAAGTTCAAGAAATCCGCCCGTACCGTCGGTGACGTACTGGGTAAATACCATCCGCACGGCGACAGCGCCTGCTATGAAGCGATGGTATTGATGGCACAGCCGTTCTCTTACCGCTATCCGCTGGTGGATGGTCAGGGGAACTGGGGGGCGCCGGACGATCCGAAATCCTTCGCGGCGATGCGTTATACCGAATCCCGTCTCTCTAAATATGCCGAAGTGCTGCTGGGTGAGCTGGGTCAGGGAACGGTTGACTGGGTGCCAAACTTCGACGGTACGATGCAGGAGCCGAAGATGCTGCCTGCGCGTCTGCCGAACATCCTGCTGAACGGCACCACCGGTATCGCGGTCGGTATGGCGACGGACATTCCGCCGCACAACCTGCGTGAAGTGGCGAAAGCCGCCATCACCCTGATCGAGCAGCCGAAAACCTCGCTGGACGAGCTGCTGGATATCGTGCAGGGACCGGACTACCCGACTGAAGCCGAAATCATCACCTCGCGCGCGGAAATCCGCAAAATCTACCAGAACGGTCGCGGTTCCGTGCGTATGCGTGCGGTGTGGAATAAAGAGGACGGCGCCGTGGTGATCACCGCGCTGCCGCATCAGGTTTCCGGTGCCAAAGTGCTGGAACAGATCGCCTCCCAGATGCGCAATAAAAAGCTGCCGATGGTGGACGACCTGCGCGACGAATCCGACCACGAGAACCCGACCCGTCTGGTGATCGTGCCGCGTTCTAACCGCGTGGACATGGAGCAGGTGATGAACCACCTGTTTGCCACCACCGATCTGGAAAAAAGCTACCGTATCAACCTGAACATGATTGGCCTCGACGGACGCCCGGCGGTGAAAAACCTGCTGGAGATCCTCACCGAATGGCTGACGTTCCGCCGCGATACGGTGCGTCGTCGTCTCAATCATCGTCTGGAAAAAGTGCTTAAGCGCCTGCATATCCTCGAAGGTTTGCTGGTGGCGTTCCTCAATATCGACGAAGTGATTGAGATCATTCGTACCGAGGACGAGCCGAAGCCCGCGCTGATGTCGCGCTTTGGCATCAGCGAAACCCAGGCCGAAGCCATCCTCGAACTGAAACTGCGCCATCTCGCCAAACTGGAAGAGATGAAGATCCGCGGCGAGCAGAACGAGCTGGAAAAAGAGCGCGATCAGCTGCAGGCGATCCTCGCGTCCGAGCGCAAGATGAACACCCTGCTGAAGAAAGAGCTGCAGGCCGATGCAGATGCTTTTGGCGACGACCGTCGTTCTCCGCTGCACGAGCGCGAAGAAGCGAAGGCGATGAACGAGCACGACATGCAGCCGTCCGAGCCGGTGACCATTGTTCTGTCGCAGAGCGGCTGGGTGCGTAGCGCCAAAGGCCACGATATCGATGCGCCGGGTCTGAGCTACAAAGCGGGTGACAGCTTTAAAGCGGCAGTGAAAGGTAAGAGCAACCAGCCGGTGGCGTTTATCGATTCCACCGGTCGCAGCTACGCCATCGACCCGATCACGCTGCCTTCCGCGCGCGGGCAGGGCGAACCGCTGACCGGCAAGCTGACGCTGCCGCCGGGTGCGACGGTCGACCATATGCTGATGGAAGCCGATGAGCAGAAACTGCTGCTGGCGTCCGATGCGGGCTACGGCTTCATCTGTACCTTTAATGACCTGGTCTCCCGTAACCGTGCCGGTAAGGCGCTGATTAGCCTGCCGGACAACGCCCACGTAATGGCGCCGCTGGTGATTGAGAACGAAAGCGACATGCTGCTGGCGATCACTACCGCCGGCCGTATGCTGATGTTCCCGGTCAGCGATCTGCCGGAGCTGTCAAAAGGCAAGGGCAACAAGATCATCAACATCCCGTCGGCGGAAGCCGCGAAAGGCGAAGATGGCCTGGCGCACCTCTTCCTCCTGCCGCCGCAGAGCACGCTGACCATTCACGTCGGCAAGCGTAAGATCAAGCTTCGTCCGGAAGAGCTGCAGAAAGTGGTGGGTGAGCGCGGTCGCCGCGGCTCGCTGATGCGCGGCCTGCAGCGCATCGACCGCGTGGAGATTGACTCTCCTGCACGCAGCTCCGCGGGTGACAGCGAAGAGTAATGTCGTGATATCCCCCTCTGCCCGGAGGGGGAGTTTCAATAAAATTTCCCGTAAAATCGTTGTTAATTCGTGCGTTGCGATTAACAATACGCGCTCGTAATAAAGTCCTTACCTGGCCACAGGTGAAGTATAATTGTCAGCTGTTGGGGCTTCAGAGGTCGCTATGTTATATATTGTTCGTCTTATTCTTACCGTTATCTACTGCATTCTGGTCTGTATTTTCGGCTGCATCTATTGCCTGTTCAGTCCGCGAAATCCTAAGCATGTTGCCACCTTCGGCCATATGTTTGGTCGCCTTGCGCCGCTGTTTGGTCTGAAGGTTGAAAAACGTCTGCCTGGAGGGGCGGAGAATTTCGGTAACGCCATCTATATCGCTAACCATCAAAACAATTACGATATGGTGACCGCCGCAAATATCGTTTTGCCACCGACCGTGACGGTGGGGAAAAAAAGCCTGCTGTGGATCCCGTTTTTTGGCCTGCTGTACTGGCTTACCGGTAACCTGCTGATCGACCGCAACAACCGTGCAAAAGCGCACAGCACCATTGCGGAAGTGGTGAATCATTTTAAAAAGCGCAGAATCTCAATCTGGATGTTCCCGGAAGGGACGCGCAGCCGCGGCCGTGGCCTGCTGCCGTTTAAAACCGGTGCGTTTCATGCCGCAATTGCGGCTGGTGTTCCAATTATTCCTGTGTGTGTTTCCAATACTTCGAATAAGATTAATCTTAACCGCCTGAATAACGGGCTGGTGATTGTCGAAATGCTGCCACCCGTCGATACCAGCAAATACGGTAAAGACCAGGTGCGCGAGCTGGCAGCGCACTGCCGTGAGCTGATGGCTCAGCATATTGCGTTGCTCGACAAAGAAGTCGCAGAGAGAGAAGCCGCCGGTAAGATTTAATCCGGCGTTGAAGGGAAAACGAATTCCCGCGTTGTTAGTCGTTTCAGATGGAGCTTATATGTCACTCAGTCGGCGTCAGTTTATTCAGGCTTCCGGGATCGCCCTTTGTGCGGGTGCGATGCCGCTGACAGCCAGCGCCGCCGGGCAGCAACAGCCGCTGCCTATTCCGCCATTAATTGAATCCCGTCGCGGTCAGCCGCTTTTCCTGACGCTGCAGCGCAGCCACTGGTCCTTCACCCAGGGTACGCGTGCACCTGTCTGGGGCATTAACGGACGTTACCTTGGGCCGACCATACGCGTGTGGAATGGCGATGACGTAAAGCTCATCTACAGTAACCGTACCCCTGAAAATGTCGCCATGACCATCAGCGGTTTACAGGTGCCTGGCCCGTTGATTGGCGGCGCGGCGCGAATGATGTCACCCAGCGCCGACTGGGCGCCCGTTCTGCCGATTCGCCAGAGCGCAGCAACCCTGTGGTATCACGCCAACACGCCTAACCGTACGGCGCAGCAGGTCTATAACGGCCTCGCCGGAATGTGGCTGGTGGAAGATGAGGTCAGCAAATCCCTGCCGATCCCGAACCACTACGGCGTGGATGACTTCCCGATTATCATCCAGGACAAACGTCTGGATAATTTCGGTACGCCGGAATACAGCGAGCCGGGCAGCGGGGGCTTCGTCGGCGATACGCTGCTGGTCAACGGCGCCCAAAGCCCCTACGTTGAAGTCTCGCGTGGTTGGGTGCGCCTGCGTCTGCTCAATGCGTCTAACTCGCGCCGCTATCAGCTGAAAATGAGTGATGGCCGTCCGCTGCACGTGATCTCCGGCGACCAGGGCTTTTTACCGGCGCCGGTTTCCGTTAAACAGCTGGCGCTCTCGCCGGGTGAACGTCGCGAAGTTCTCATTGATATGACCAATGGCGATGAAGTGTCTGTCACCTGCGGCGAAGCGGCCAGCATTGTTGATCGTATTCGCGGGTTCTTTGAGCCGTCGAGCATACTCGTCTCGACCCTGGTGCTGACCCTTCGTCCAACCGGTCTGCTGCCGCTGGTGACCGATAGCCTGCCAATGCGTCTGCTGCCGCAGGAGATCATGAGCGGCTCGCCGGTGCGCAGCCGTGATATCAGCCTGGGAGACGATCCGGGTATCAACGGCGCGCTGTGGGACGTCAACCGCATCGACATTACCGCGCAGCAGGGCACCTGGGAGCGCTGGACGGTCCGTTCAGATATGCCGCAGTCGTTCCATATTGAAGGGGTGTCATTCCTGATCCGCAACGTCAACGGCGCGATGCCGTTCCCGGAAGACAGGGGCTGGAAAGATACCGTCTGGGTGGACGGCCAGGTTGAACTGCTTGTCTACTATGGTCAGCCTTCGTGGCCGCACTTCCCGTTCCTGTTCCACAGCCAGACGCTGGAGATGATGGACAGGGGATCCGTGGGCCAGATGCTGATCAATCCGGCACCGTAATCCTGACATTCCCGGTTCGCCGGGAATGTTTTATGCCCGCCAGAAAAAGCGCGAGAACAGAATCAGCACCGGGTAAATTTCCAGACGCCCTAAGATCATCGCCGCACACATCAGCAATTTGGCCCCCTCTGTTAACGTACCAAACGTTGACGCCGTCTCGCCAAACCCCAGCCCCATGTTGTTGATGCAGGCGGCAACCGTTGCGAATGACGTAAACAGGTCGTAGCCCATCAGATTGAGCGACCAGACAAAAAAGCCTGTGATCATCACGTAGAGAAAAAAGAAGCTCCATACCGAGCGCAGGACGCGTTCATTCACCACGCTTTTGCCCACCTTAATGCTCAGCAGCGCTCTCGGATGCGCCAACTGGTTCATCTCCTGAATACTCTGCTTGAACATAATGAGAAAACGCAGCGCTTTGATCCCGCCGCAGGTCGAACCTACGCAACCGCCAAAAAAGCTGGCGCTCAACAGCAGGAAGATGGTGTGTGCGGGCCATTGGGCATAGTCGGCTGTCGAAAGGCCGTTATCGGTCATCATCGAACTGGCAAGGAAGAAGGCGTGCACCAGGCTATCCGTGGCGTTGTACATCCCGGCATGCCAGACCTGCCAGGCGGTGATGACAATAATCACCGCGGCTGCGCTCAGAAAGAATTTAACCTCCGGGCTGCGGCGAATCGGTTTCAGGGTGCGTCTGACAATGGCGACGTACCAGAGGGTGAAGTTGAACGCGGAGAGCAGTGAAAACGCCCCGGCGACCAGCTCAATCGCGTGGCTGTCATAAAACCCAATGCTCTCGCTGCGGGTGGAGAATCCGCCCAACGACACGGTCGAAAGTCCGTGACAAAGGGCGTCAAAAAAGGACATTCCCGCCAGCCAGTAGGCCAGGGTGCAGACCACACCCAGCGCGAAGTAGGTCACCCACAGCGTGCGCGCGGTATCGGCAAGGCGGGGAGTCAGACGCTCCTCCTTGAACGGCCCCGGCATCTCTGACTGATAGAGCTTCATGCCACCGATGCCCAGCAGCGGCAGGACCGCGACGGCCAGCACGATGACGCCTAACCCGCCAATGAAATTCAGCTGAGCGCGGTAATAGAGGTACGACTTAGGCAGGGCGCTGACGTCCCCGATCACCGTTGCCCCGGTGGTGGTGATCCCGGAAACCCCTTCAAAGAGCGCGTCAGCAAAGGAGAGCTGTAGCCCGTCATCCATCCATAGCGGCATGGCGCTAATCAATGAAAACAGCAGCCAGAACAGCACGATAATCACAAAACCGTCGCGAGTACGCAGCTGTATGCCAGCGTGACGGGTTGCCCGCCAGGTTAACCCTCCGAGAGTAAAAAAGGTTAAAAAGGTGGTCAGGAAGGCAAAGTAGGTCCGCTCTTTATTCAGCAGGGCGATAACCATCGGCGGCAACATGGAAAGGCTATACAGCAAAACCAGAAAACCGCAGAGGTGAAGGACAACCCGCAGCTGGGATACATGTAACGAATCGTTGGGCTTCACAACAGAGCTCCGCGCAAAAACACATTCCAGGAAATAAATCACCGGAAAATATAGTGAATATTATGATCCAAAATTATCAGGGCGCTGTATTTTAACGACATCCACGAATATCTGCCTGCTTCCTGCATCCTTTTCTTCAAATCAGGCGGACGAACAGCGTATAATCCCGCTCCTTTTGTCTATTTTTTCTTCGGAAGCATTATGAGCGCAATTTCCCTGATCCAGCCGGATCGTGACCTCTTCTCCTGGCCCCAGTACTGGGCGGCCTGCTTTGGACCGGCGCCGTTTCTGCCGATGTCCCGTGAAGAGATGGACCAACTGGGCTGGGACAGCTGCGACATCATTCTGGTCACGGGCGATGCCTACGTTGACCATCCGAGCTTCGGTATGGCCATCTGTGGCCGTATGCTTGAAGCGCAAGGCTTCCGCGTGGGGATCATCTCTCAGCCTGACTGGAACAGCAAAGACGACTTTATGCGTCTGGGTAAGCCCAACCTGTTCTTCGGCGTGACTGCCGGCAACATGGACTCGATGATCAACCGCTATACCGCCGACCGTAAGCTGCGTCATGACGACGCCTACACGCCGGATAACGTGGCGGGTAAACGCCCTGACCGCGCGACCCTGGTGTATACCCAGCGCTGCAAAGAAGCCTGGAAAGACGTGCCGGTGATCCTGGGCGGCATCGAGGCGAGCCTGCGCCGTACCGCGCACTACGACTACTGGTCAGACACCGTTCGCCGCTCGGTGCTGGTGGATTCCAAAGCCGACATGCTGATTTACGGTAATGGCGAACGTCCGCTGGTGGAAGTGGCGCACCGTCTGTCGCAGGGTGAACCGGTGAGCAGTATCCGCGACGTGCGCAATACCGCCATCATGGTGAAAGAGGCGCTGCCGGGCTGGAGCGGGGTGGATTCCCGCATCATTGATATGCCGGGCAAAATCGACCCTATCCCGCACCCGTACGGTGAAGATCTGCCGTGTGCCGATAACAAGCCGGTTGAGCCGAAAAAAGCGGAAGCGAAGGCTATCGTTGTGCAGCCGCCGCGCCCGAAACCGTGGGAAAAGACCTATGTGCTGCTGCCGTCCTACGAGAAGGTGAAAGCCGACAAGGTGCTCTACGCGCACGCGTCGCGTATTCTGCACCATGAAACCAACCCGGGCTGCGCCCGCGCGTTGATGCAGAAGCATGGCGAGCGTTTTATCTGGATCAACCCACCGGCGATCCCGCTCTCCACCGAAGAGATGGACAGCGTCTTCGCGCTGCCGTACAAGCGTGTGCCGCACCCGGCGTACGGCAACGCCCGTATCCCGGCGTATGAGATGATCCGCTTCTCGATCAACATCATGCGCGGCTGCTTCGGCGGGTGCTCGTTCTGCTCCATTACCGAGCACGAAGGCCGTATTATCCAGAGCCGCTCTGAGGATTCGATCATCAATGAGATCGAAGCTATTCGCGACTCGGTACCGGGCTTTACCGGCGTGATCTCCGACCTCGGCGGTCCAACCGCGAACATGTACATGCTGCGCTGCAAGTCGCCGCGGGCGGAGCAAACCTGTCGTCGTCTCTCCTGCGTCTATCCGAGCATTTGCGAGCATATGGACACCAACCACGAGCCGACGATCAACCTCTATCGCCGCGCGCGTGATCTGAAGGGCATCAAGAAGATCCTGATCGCTTCCGGGGTACGTTACGACATCGCCGTGGAAGATCCGCGCTACATCAAAGAGCTGGCGACGCACCACGTCGGCGGTTATCTGAAGATTGCGCCGGAGCACACCGAGGAAGGCCCGCTGTCGAAAATGATGAAGCCGGGCATGGGCAGCTACGATCGCTTTAAAGAGCTGTTCGACACCTATTCGAAGCAGGCGGGCAAAGAGCAGTATCTGATCCCGTACTTCATCTCCGCCCACCCGGGCACGCGCGATGAGGATATGGTGAACCTGGCGCTGTGGCTGAAGCAGCGTCGCTTCCGTCTGGATCAGGTGCAGAACTTCTATCCGTCACCGCTTGCCAACTCGACGACCATGTATTACACCGGCAAGAATCCGCTGAGTAAGATTGGCTACAAGAGTGAAGAGGTGGTGGTGCCGAAAGGGGATAAGCAGCGTCGTCTGCACAAGGCGCTGCTGCGTTACCACGATCCGAAAAACTGGCCGCTGATCCGTCAGGCGCTGGAAGAGATGGGTAAAAAACACCTGATCGGCTCGCGCCGCGACTGCCTGGTACCGGCCCCGACGCTGGATGAGATGCGCGAAGCGCGTCGCCAGAATCGCAATACGCGTCCGGCGCTGACCAAGCACACGCCGATTGTGCATCAGCGTTCGAACGGTAATTCGAGTGTGAAGAAGCCCGTGAAGCGCAAAGCGTAAATAAAAACCCCGGCAAGCCGGGGTTTTTTATGTAGACACGTAGGCCGGGTAAGGCGAAGCCGCCACCCGGCTTTTTTACGCGATTAACCGCCAAACTGATCCGGATCCGGGCCTAAACGTTTACCCTTATCCAGCTTCGCAATCTCACCCATCTCATCTTTATCCAGTCGGAAATCCCAGACGTCGAAGTTCTCGGCGATGCGCGATGGCGTGACCGATTTCGGAATGACCACCAGGCCGTTGTCCAGATGCCAGCGAATGACGATCTGCGCCGGGGTTTTACCGTATTTATCCGCCAGCTCACGGATAATCTTTTGATCAAACACGCCTTCGCCGCCCTGAGCCAGCGGACTCCAGGACTCGGTCTGGATTTTATGCGTGGCGTTCCATGAATGTAACTGGCGCTGCTGCATTAGCGGGTGCAGCTCGATCTGGTTAATCACTGGCGCAACGCCCGTCTCGTCAATCAGCCGCTGCAGGTGATGAACCTGGAAGTTACAGACGCCGATGCTTTTCACCAGCCCCTCTTTTTGCAGCGCAATCATCCCTTTCCAGGCATCAACGTAGTGATCGATAGCCGGAACCGGCCAGTGCATCAGCCAGAGATCGACGAAATCGAGCTGGAGTTTTTCCAGACTCTCCTGCAGGGCTTCGCGGGGGCGTTTTTGATCGTCGTTCCAGAGTTTAGTGGTGATGAATAACTCATCGCGGGGGACGCCGGCGCTGGCAAGTGCCTTACCCACGCCGTCCTCGTTTTTGTATGCGGCAGCGGTATCAATGGACCGATAGCCGACTTCCAGGGCTTTATGAATGGCGGAGACGACCTCGTCGTTACCGGCTTTCCATACACCTAGCCCCAACTGGGGCATCACGTTGCCGTCCTGCAGCTTGATTACGGTTTGGTTTGCCATTTTTCCTCCTTCAGGTACGCATCGCCGGAGGGTTCCTCCGACGATGGGGTGTGCATTAAGTCTGGACGAAATGTCAAAAAACGAAAGTCGGGAGGGCAAAAACGCTTAGCGTGCCGCTTCGTAGATACGACGGCTTACGTCCAGCGTAATGTCGCCGTGCTCGCCCAGGTGGGTCATACCGTGTTCTTCGAGTTTCGCCAGCAGGGCAGGGATGGAGCTGCCATCCAGACCGTAGCCAGACAGACGGGTTGGCACGCCCAGACCTTCAAAGAAGCTGCGCGTCGCTTCGATGGCGGCATCAATACGCGCATCGTCAGAACCCTCGGTGATGTTCCACACGCGCTCGGCGTACTGCAGCAGTTTGGCACGTTTGGTATCCCGTTTTTCGTTCCACAGCGCAGGCAGCACAACGGCCAGCGTCTGAGCGTGGTCCAGCCCGTGCATTGCTGTCAGCTCGTGGCCCAGCATGTGGGTTGCCCAGTCCTGCGGCACGCCAGCCCCGATCAGGCCGTTCAGCGCCTGCGTTGCGGCCCACATTACGTTGGCGCGAACGTCATAGTTTTCCGGCTCTTTCAGCGCTTTAGGACCTTCTTCGACGAGCGTCAGCAGAATGCCTTCCGCGAAGCGATCCTGAATTTTGGCATTCACCGGATACGTTACATACTGCTCAACGGTATGAACAAAGGCATCGACCACGCCGTTCGCCACCTGACGCGCAGGCAGGGTGTAGGTGTAAACCGGATCCAGGATCGCGAACACCGGCTGAACGTGTTCGTTCATGAAGGCCTGTTTGTCGCCGGTCGTTTTACGGGAGATCACCGCGCCCTTGTTGGATTCAGAACCGGTCGCTGGCAGCGTCAGCACGGAGCCCATCGGGATTGCGCTTTTAATGTCGCTGCCGCGGGTTTCCAGGATGTGCCACGGATCGGTGCCGTCAGCGTAGTGCGCTGCTGCCGCGATGAATTTGGTGCCGTCCAGCACGGAGCCGCCGCCGACGGCCAGCAGGAAGGTGATGTTTTCTTCGCGGGCGATTTTCACCGCGTTCATCAGCGTTTCGTAAGACGGGTTTGGCTCGATGCCGCTGAACTCACGCACGTCCAGACCGTCCAGGGCGCTGTAAACCTGATCCAGCACGCCGGTTTTTTTCACGCTGCCGCCACCGTAGGTGATCAGTACGCGGGCGTCAGCTGGGATCTGCGCGCGCAGATCGGCGATAGCGTCTTTACCAAACAGAATGCGGGTTGGGGTGTGAAGATTAAAGTTGTTCATTGCTCGTTCCCTTTAGTGGGTGAAAAACCGTGGTGGCGCAGAGGGCTACCTGATGCTGCACATTGTGGCTGTCCGGGGCTATGCTCTCAATGCACATTCCTGCCGATGTCTTGCCCATTTCTACAGAGCGCTGGAGAAAGCGCGGAAAACGACGCACACTGTCAACGTCGGAAACCGTACCCGGAGTAACGTAATATGAACCGTGAAGCGATCTGTCATCAGCTCACTACGCAGATTAAAAGACTGATAGATAACGAAAAAGATGTTGGCGAACTGCTGCCGGATATTCGCCTGCTTTATGGCACGAAGCCCGGGACGCGCACGCCGGTGATGTACCAGCCGGGCATCGTTTTTCTCTTCTCGGGCCATAAAATTGGCTATATCAACGAGCGCGTGTTCCGCTACGACACCAATGAATATCTGCTTCTGACAGTACCTTTACCCTTCGAATGTGAAACCTTCGCGACAGAGGCCGTTCCGCTGGCCGGTATTCGCGTCAACGTCGATATTCTTCAGCTGCAGGAGCTGCTGATGGAGATAGGTGAAGACGAGTTCTTTCAGCCGTCAATGGCATCCAGCGGGATTAACTCGGCGACGCTGTCGGAAGAGATCCTCTGCGCTATTGAGCGTCTGCTGGACGTGATGGAAAGGCCGCTGGACGCGCGTATTCTGGGCAAGCAGATCGTCCGCGAAATCCTCTACCATGTGCTGCTGGGTCCGGGGGGCGGTGCGTTACTGGCCCTGGTGAGCCGACAAACCCACTTCAGCCTGATAAGCCGCGTGCTCAAGCGTATCGAAAGCCAGTACACGGAAAACCTCAGCGTCGACCAGCTGGCGGCGGAAGCGAACATGAGCATCTCGGCGTTTCACCACAATTTTAAATCGGTGACCAGCACCTCGCCGCTGCAATACCTTAAAACCTACCGGCTGCATAAGGCGCGGATGCTGATGATTCATGACGGCATGAAGGCCAGTGCGGCGGCGATGCGGGTGGGTTACGAAAGTGCGTCGCAGTTCAGTCGGGAGTTTAAGCGCTATTTCGGCGTCACGCCGGGAGAAGATGCATCGCGCATCCGAACCATGCAGGGAGCCTGACGGGAAACGTAGGCCGGGTAAGGCGTAGCCGCCACCCGGCAATTTTTTATCACGCGCTGCAGTACTTCTTCTTAATCACCACCGCGATGGTCCCCACCAGACCCGCTACCAGCAGGAACATCGGCAGCACCATCAGGAAGGTCATCACCTGATCTTCGTGGTGTTTCACAAAGGGGATCATATTCAGCGCGTAGCCGAGCGTGGTGACTACGCCCACCCACAGCAGGGCGCTTAGCCAGTTAAAGAACTGGAAGCGGCGGTTTGACAGACCGGAAATGCCCGCCATCGTAGGCAGAAGCGTGCGAACAAACGCCAGGAAACGCCCCGCCAGCAGCGCCAGCAGGCCGTGTCGGTCAAACATGCAGGTCGCACGTTGATGATATTTATGCGGTAACTGCGCCAGCCAGCCTTTTACGACGCGGGTATTCCACAGCCATCGGCCCTGCAGATAGCTCAACCAGCAGCCCAGACTGGCTGCGGAGGTGAGGATAACCATCGTTGATGTGAAGTCCATGACGCCTTTGCCGATTAACGCCCCGGCAAGTAAAAGCAGGCTGTCACCGGGTAAAAACGAGGCTGGCAGTAATCCATTTTCCAGAAACAGAGTTGCGAACATCACGAGGTAAACGATACCGACGACGTGAGGATCCGCCAGCGCGGCAAAGTCGTGATGCCAGAGCGCCGCGATAATATCTTGAATAACAGCCATGGACTTTCCTGTGGAACAGCAGATATAGCGCTATTGTACTCCCTTATTCACCCGTCGGGTTTGATCCCGGACGCAACTCATGCAGACTTTTCTGCTTGCGGTGTCCACAAAAGCGTCCAGGGAGTACATTTTCAGCCAGCACTCTACACGATACGCTCGAACCCTGCTGCTAAATCGGTAATCAGATCGTCAACATTTTCTAAACCGATATGCAGTCGAATCAGGGTTCCGCTGAAGTCCACTTCACCGCCGGGGCGCAGAGCCGCGATCTGCTCCGGCTGATTAGGCAGGATCAGAGATTCAAAACCGCCCCAGGAGTAGGCCATGCTGAAGAGGCTAAAATTATCCAGATAGCTCGCCAGCTCGTCGTTATTCAGCCGTTTTTTCAGCACGAACGAGAACAAACCGCTGCTGCCTGTAAAGTCACGCTGCCAGAATTCGTGGCCTTTACTACCGGGTAACGCGGGGTGATTCACGCGCTCAACCTGCGGATGTTGCGCCAGCCATTCGGCCACCTTCAGGCTGCTTTCATGGTGCTGACGCAGGCGAACGCCCAGCGTGCGGATACCGCGGCTGGTCATGTAGGCCGTGTCTGCATCTACCATCTGGCCCATCAGGTAGGCATTTTCACGCAGCTGATCCCAGCAGCGCACGTTGGAGACCGCAGTACCAATCATGCCGTCTGAGTGGCCTATCAGGTATTTCGTCGCCGCCTGAATCGAGATATCAATGTCGAACTCCAGCGCTTTAAACAGCACGCCTGCCGCCCAGGTGTTGTCGATCATAATGATCGCCTCTGGCGCTTTGCTGCGCACGGCTTTCACGATAGCCGGCACGTCGTGAACTTCCATGGTGAGCGATCCCGGAGATTCCAGGAACACAATCCGCGTGTTTGGCTGAATAAGTTCGGCAATGCCTTCACCAATCAGCGGGTCGAACCAGCCGGTCGTTACGCCGAGCTTGCTGAGGATTTTGGTACAGAAGTCCTGGCTGGGTTCATAGGCAGTGTTGGTCATCAGGATATGGTCGCCCTGTTCCACAAACGCCAGAATAGTGTTGGCGACAGCCGCCGCCCCGCACGGGAACAGCGCGCAGCCCACGCCGCCTTCCAGCTCGCACATCGCCTCCTGCAGAGAAAAATGGGTTAGCGTGCCGCGACGGCCATAAAACAGCCCGCCTTTCGCGCGGTTACGCGTGGCGATTTTTTTCTCCTCAACGGTATCAAACACCAGCGAGGAGGCTCGTTGAATCACGCTGTTGACCGATCCCTGAGTATATTTCTTACTGCGTCCTGCCTGTACCAGCGTGGTATCAAGATGCTTCTTTGTCATGTTCGCTAACCCTGTTTTTATACGTCTGGACGTCCAGACTACCACGATTGGAAAAAACTGCACCCGGAGGCTTATCGAATAAGCAGAAAATATTAGCAAAAAACCGCATAAGAAATTTTTACTGCGTAAGCGCAAGGAAAGTGAGCGAAAATTACGGCACCATGCAAATACTAATGAGAACTACTATCAATTCGACGACGTTTTGATATTATTACGCTCAGATTTTGTGATTTGCGTCCTGGAGATACAGAGTGGGTAATAATTTGATGCAGGCGGATCTCTCCGTTTGGGGCATGTATCAGCATGCTGACATCGTGGTTAAGATTGTGATGATCGGCCTGATTCTGGCGTCCGTTGTCACCTGGGCTATCTTCTTCAGCAAAAGCGCCGAGCTGCTTTCGCAGAAGCGTCGCCTTAAGCGGGAACAGCAGCAGCTGGCTGAAGCCCGCTCTCTGGATCAGGCTTCAGACATGACCTCATCCTTCCACGCGAAAAGCCTGACCACCCTGTTAGTGAATGAAGCACAGAACGAGCTGGAACTCTCCGCTGGCAGTGAAGATAACGAAGGCATCAAAGAGCGTACCGGTTTTCGCCTGGAGCGTCGCGTTGCGGCCGTTGGCCGGCATATGGGACGCGGCAATGGTTATCTGGCGACTATCGGCGCGATCTCACCGTTCATCGGTCTTTTCGGTACGGTCTGGGGCATCATGAACAGCTTTATCGGTATCGCGCAGACCCAAACCACCAACCTGGCGGTCGTGGCGCCGGGTATCGCAGAAGCGCTGCTGGCGACGGCAATCGGTCTGGTTGCCGCCATCCCGGCGGTGGTTATCTACAATATCTTCGCGCGTATGATTGGCAGCTACAAAGCCACACTGGGTGACGTTGCCGCGCAGGTTCTGCTGCTGCAAAGTCGCGATCTTGATCTGAATGCCAGCTCGGTTAAGCCGGTGCATGCGGCGTCTAAACTGCGCGCAGGTTAATAGTATGGCGATGCGTCTAAACGAAAATCTGGACGATAACGGCGAAATGCATGAAATCAACGTGACGCCGTTTATCGACGTTATGCTGGTTCTGCTAATTATCTTCATGGTGGCAGCGCCGCTGGCGACGGTGGATGTGAAGGTGAATTTACCTGCCTCTTCCAGCCAGCCACAGCCGCGCCCGGAAAAGCCTATCTACCTGTCGGTGAAGGCGGATAAATCCATGTTCCTTGGGAACGACCCGGTGACGGCCGACTCGGTCATCCCGGCGCTGGAGCAGCTTACTGGCGGTAAGAAAGACACCACGGTCTTCTTCCGTGCGGATAAAACCGTTGATTATGAAACCATGATGAAGGTAATGGACACGCTGCATCAGGCGGGTTACCTGAAGATTGGGCTGGTCGGCGAAGAGAAAGCGGCCTCGAAATGATAAAGAAGCTGGCGAAAGCCGGCTTTTTTTATGCCTGTCGGTTTATGCGTTTTTGTTATCCGTCGGTGCGGTGGAGGGGGTTGCCAGCGCGTCCTCATCAAGCGCCACGCAGGTGACGTTTGAGGTGCGGTACTCACCGTCTGACAGCTTGCGCGTCAGACGCAGGGTGGCGATTTCTCTGGCAAGCAGGTACTGATAATTGGCCTCGAGACGTCCGAGCAGCTTCTCTTTCAGTTCTGGCCGCTGTTCAATGATGGCGTTCATCACGGCACCGTAAATTTCTTCTTTGACCTGTAGCGGATAAATTTCACGGCGATTCTGCCATTTAAGACGAACCAGCGTCGCCGGGATCGATACCAGGTCTTGTGTAATACGCGTCATCTCGTCATTTTTTGTGTTTCTCAGTGCGTCGAGATTTTGCTTTAAGATAAATTCATCACTTTTTTTATCATCTAAAGTCAAATAAACGTCGTTATTTTTAACTTCTTTCACGTTAATCTTCCCCCAGGGTATAAAAAATTGGGTTGTTTTTTTCGCGCGTAATTAAATTAAGCCAAATTTCATTGCCCGCTTCATTAATTTCTTCAGTTTTCTCTGCCATTATTTGACTTAGTTTCTGGGCATCTATTTCACCCTCGGCCTGCAGGTCATTCAGCAGGTGGACAAAGGCTTCAATTTTTATGGCGCGAAATAAGCGGTCTTTTATATGGCGATCGTGCTCTTCCAGCAACATATTTCGGGATTTGCCAGTTCGGGAAACACCAATTAATATATCGGGCTCGAAATCAGAGAGCTTTCTTTTCCCCTGAGTGAAACTGGCCTCTTTTTCTGCTTCCATCGGTTGCTGTTCCACAGGCGTAATGTGGTACTTAGCCGGGACGAGATAGTCGGGCAGCATTTTTAATTTCCTTTAATTTCAACAGGGTGGGGTTGGTAAAGGCGTGAGATCCGTTGACAATATCATGAGGCAAATTTAAAATCAAAAAAAATGGAGCCTACCCATGAACAGCATCTTTTTTACGGTCATCACATTACTATTACTGACCGCTGGTGTTCTTTTATTGATGCAGGAGTTCAATAAAACGAAAGTGTCGAAAGACACCAGTGAACCCCCGCAACCTGAGCTGATGACAAAAGAGGAAGGTGAAGACCATTTCTCTGTATTGATGAACTCCGTTACGCCTGTCTGGTACTGGCGGGTGAACCATGAATATATCGACTTTTTACACGCGACAATTAAACGCATGAAAATGTCGGAAATTAATGACACGCCCGGACTGTTTGAGGCACAGCGTCGCTGTAGCGACCTGAATTCAGCAGTGTATAAATATTATGACAATATCAAAAAGCGTTGTCTTAACGGCGAGAAGGTATCTTATTCCGATCTGGACGTATTAAATTTGCGGCAGTGTTTTCGTGAGTTCAGCCTGGAAGCCTATCCTGAGCTGGTGGCGCTTGTCTGGCCGGAGTACGCGCGTCCGGAGGTTAACCCGGACAACGTCTGAGTGAGGTACTGTTGAGTTATTGCAAACAGTCAGCGCCGTTGAGATATACTGGGCGCTGGTTTCTTTTGCAAACAGGACTTTATGGAACGCTTTTTTGAAAATGCCATGTACGCCTCTCGCTGGATACTGGCCCCCGTCTATTTTGGCCTTTCGCTGGCACTTGTCGCGCTGACGATTAAGTTCTTTCAGGAAATCTGGCATGTTCTGCCGAACATTTTTTCCATTGCCGAAGCAGATTTGATTCTGGTTCTGCTGTCGCTGGTGGATATGACCCTGGTGGGCGGACTGCTGGTGATGGTGATGTTCTCCGGCTACGAGAATTTTGTCTCCCAGCTTGATATCGACGAGCGTAAAGAGAAGCTCAGCTGGCTGGGCAAAATGGATGCTTCGTCACTGAAGAATAAAGTGGCCGCGTCGATTGTGGCGATCTCCTCTATCCACCTGTTACGCGTGTTTATGGACGCGAAGAACGTGCCGGATAACAAACTGATGTGGTACGTCATCATCCACCTGACGTTTGTGCTGTCTGCGTTTGCGATGGGGTATCTGGATAAGATCAGTAAGAAGTAATTCCCCTCACTTAAGCTCCCTCTCCCTGTGGGAGAGGGCCGGGGTGAGGGCAACAAACCGCACTATTTATCCGACGATGCCTGCCACAGATTCAACTCCCCATCCGCAACATGCTGGTCAATCCGCTTGAGTTCGTCCTCGGTAAAACGCAGATTTTCCAGCGCCTGAACATTCTCTTCCAGCTGTTCCGGGCGGCTTGCGCCAATCAGCACGGACGTCACGCGCGCATCTTTCAGCAGCCAGCTTAGCGCCATCTGCGCCATGCTCTGACCACGGGCATGTGCCATCTCATTCAGTAAACGCAGACTGCTCAGGTTGGCGTCGGTCAGCATCTTCTGCGTCAGGCCGCGCGCTTTATTCCCTTCGCGCTGCATGCGTGAACCTTCAGGAATACCGTTCAGGTATTTTCCGGTCAGCAGACCCTGCGCCAGCGGGGTAAAGGCAATACACCCCGTACCGTTTGCTTCCAGCGCATCCAGCAAACCGGTCTTATCGACCCAGCGGTTAAGCAGGTTATAGGACGGCTGGTGGATCAGCAGCGGGATCTTCCACTCGTGCAGCAGCTCGGCCATTTTTTTTGTGCGCTCGGTTGAGTAGGAGGAAATGCCCACATACAGCGCTTTTCCGCTCTGCACAGCGTGGGCCAGCGCAGAGGCCGTCTCTTCCATCGGTGTGTTTTCATCCACGCGGTGGGAGTAGAAAATATCCACGTATTCGACACCCAGACGCTTCAGGCTCTGGTCGAGGCTGGCGAGCAGATATTTGCGTGAACCGCCTGAACCGTACGGTCCTGGCCACATGTCGTAACCCGCCTTGGTGGAGATAATCAGCTCGTCGCGATACGCGGCAAAATCCTCACGCAGCAGACGACCAAAATTCTCTTCCGCGCTACCCGCCGGAGGTCCGTAGTTATTGGCGAGATCGAAATGGGTGATGCCGAGGTCGAAGGCTTTTCGCAGCAGCACGCGCTGGGCATCAAGAGGCTGGACGTGGCCGAAGCTATGCCACAGTCCCAGTGACAGCGCGGGCAGGCGCAGGCCACTTTTCCCGCAATAACGGTATTGCATATTCTCATAGCGGCCGGGGTAAGGGTGCCAGGACATGATGTCTCCTTTCTTATCGATGAATTTTCGAAACAACGTTTTCATTCTGAACTTATCACATCACAAATTACATCACTAAGCGCAGGCATAATGGTTAACGACAGCTGTGTGACCAGTGAAGCCACACTAATTAAAAATGATCACAAAACGTTATAATTTCCCTCTTTCCTGCCGATAACGAGAGTAGTACTCGC
The DNA here is from genome assembly GCF_008080435.1 of Enterobacter asburiae. Classification (GTDB taxonomy): domain Bacteria; phylum Pseudomonadota; class Gammaproteobacteria; order Enterobacterales; family Enterobacteriaceae; genus Enterobacter; species Enterobacter asburiae_C. The sequence continues at coordinate 286,965 of NZ_VRKN01000005.1, forward strand.
CTCTGGGCGAACTCACCCTCACGGCAAGGAAGACTTATGAATATGCTCCGTAATTTCACGATCCGCTTCGTTATGCTGACGATTCTCGGGATCTTTTGTTTAATGTGGGCGGGTGTTGGTTTGTACAGCACCTGGTCCCTTTCTCGCGTGACTGATGGCAATGAAGTCGATCGCCAGTTGGTTAAACAGATGACGGTACTCAGCCAGGGCAACGATCAGTATTTCCGCTTTGTGACCCGTCTCTCCCGCGCAATGGAAGTCAAAGCCGCAGGCGGCACGCCGGATTTGGCTTCTGCCCAACAGGCGCTGGATAACATGGGCAAGAAACTGGCCGAGATGAAAGCGATCTCCCCTGGCCCAATGGATGAGCAGATCTCTTCCCGGGTGATCGGCACCTGGCAGGCGCTGCTCGAACAGGGCGTAACGCCGCAAATGCAGCAGGCGAAACAGGAGGCTCTGGAGGGGTATCGCCAGCAGGCCAACAACGTCACGCCACCGCTGAGCCGCGCGTTCGGTGCGGCCGCTGAGGAGTTCAACAATGCCGCCGCGAAGTCGCTCGACAGCACCCGCGTAGTGGTGGACGGCCTGACAAGCATGACCCGCACGGTGATCATCGTCGCCACGATTATTGGCCTGCTGATCCTGCTCTTCACCGACCGCTACCTGGTGGCGATGCTGGTCAAACCGCTGGATCGCATTCGCCAGCAGTTCCGCCAGATTGCCCAGGGTGATCTCAGCCAGCCTATTGAGCCGTTTGGCCGCAACTGCGTGGGACAGCTGGTGCCGCTGCTGAGCGCCATGCAGGACAGCCTGCGCGAAGCGGTCAGCACGATTCGCTCCGGCAGTGAGAATATCTGGCGCGGCGCGACGGAAATCTCTAGCGGTAACAACGATCTCTCTTCCCGTACCGAAGAGCAGGCGGCCGCGCTGGAAGAGACGGCAGCCAGCATGGAACAGCTGACCGCCACGGTGAAACTGAACGCGGAAAGCGCGCGTCAGGCAAGCCAGCTGGCAGATGTGGCCTCAACCACCGCCAGCCGCGGCGGCTCGCTGGTGGAAGAGGTGGTGACCACCATGAGCGGAATCTCGGAAAGTTCGAAGAAAATTGCTGAAATCACTAACGTTATCAACAGCATTGCCTTCCAGACCAATATTCTGGCACTCAATGCGGCGGTTGAAGCGGCGCGCGCGGGCGAACAGGGGCGTGGTTTCGCGGTAGTGGCAGGTGAAGTCCGCAACCTGGCAAGCCGCAGCGCCAACGCGGCTAAAGAGATTGAGGGGCTGATTACCGACTCCGTGTCCCGCGTAGAGCAGGGGGCGAAGCTGGTGGGCGACACCGGCACCACCATGGATGCGATTTTGCGTGACGTGACGGAAGTGACGACCATTATGAAGCAAATCGCTTCCGCCTCTGAGGAGCAAAGCAAGGGCATTTCGCAGGTCGGGATTGCCATTACCCAGATGGACGGCGTTACCCAGCAAAACGCCTCACTGGTTGAAGAGGTTTCCGCGGCGGCGGCGGCGCTGGAGCGTCAGACCGAAGATCTTCAGCGATCGGTGCAAAAGTTCCGCCTGACGGCATAACGCAACGTTGCAAGGCCGCCTGGTGCGGCCTTGCATTATTAACGCCTTCCCCATTCAGCGCGCTTTGAAACTGCTATTCTTTTGCTAACCCCCCTGACGTTCTGGGCTCTCTTCTACGAGGTGTTGCTATGAACAGATCGTTATCTGTCATCCCTGCTCTCTCTTTCATTTTTCTGATGCTGTTATCAGTTTCTGCCAGTGCGACCCAACAAGCGCAGGAACGGCGTGTGGCGCGTGATGTCAGGCAGGAAACCCGCGACGCGTCGCGGCAGGTGAAGCAGACCTGCGTGGCGAACAATAACCAGAGTAATCACGACTGCCGTCAGGACAAGCGTCAGATGAAACAGACCGGAAGACAAAAAGCGCGGGACATTAAGTATTAATCAGATTTGCGAGACGGCTTCCGGGAATGCCCCTCGTCGCCTCGCGCTAATCGCAGTATCTTCTTGCCGCGCCCTGCCCCAGGAGATGGCGCATGTGATAGAGGATTTGCTGTGTGAGCTGGTGGGATATTACGCCGATACGCTGAAAGCGCCGCGCTGGATAAATACGCCGGAAGGTCATATCGCGATTAATTAAGATTGTCTTCTGTTGCCGGGTGGCGGCTGCGCCTTACCCGGCCTACGTTATTATTTTCATGTGTTAATGTAACAATATATTTGGCATTTTCTGCACCGTAAAGGCGATGGGAATTAATATAGCCTTAAGCTCCTCCCGACATAATTAATTTTCTTATTTTATCGGAAATAATACAGTCTATGAAAAAGCTCTATATTGTATTGGCCGCCATGGCAGGCTTGGCTATGGTCAATTCAGCAATGGCGCAAAGCGTCACCGTGGATGTCCCAAGCGGTTATAAAGTGGTGATTGTCCCGTCATCCACCACGGTTCCGCAGGCGGTAACCGTCGCACCAGCACCGTCACAAACTGTCTATGCCGCGCCAGCGCCTGCTCCGGTTTATCACCCGCGTGCGCGCCATGTGGCGAGCGTGGCGGAAGGGATGGTGATTGAACATCAGTATGACGATCATCATTGATGCATCGCACTCAGCAATGCGGCAGCAGGCTAAGCGCTTGCTTAACCGCCGCCTGCAAACGTGATTCCGAAACACCGTCCCGGGCCTGCACCGACAAACCATGTAAAAAGACGGCAAAATAGTCTCCCAGACTCTGGGCATCGGTTGTATCCGGCAGTTCACCGTTATGCACTGCCTGATGGAGACGGTCGATGATCTGCTGTGTACGCTGCAGGCGATGCTGTGCCAGCCAGGTTTTGAGCGTTTCATTTTCCGCACTGACGCTGGCTGCAGAGGCCACCACCATACATCCTTGCGGCAAATCCGGATGGCAGTACAGGTGAACCGCATCCATTAACAGCGTCTGGAGGGTTTCCCGCACATTGCCCCCTGCGGAGAAGGCCCGATCTGCAAAACCGCCTTCCTGTTTTTCGTAATCGGCGATAGCTTCCCGAAAGAGCAGCTCTTTTGAACCGAACGCCTTGTAAATCCGTGCCGATGCAATCCCCAGCTCTGCCACCAGATCCGACATTGAGGTTCCTTCATAACCCTGTCGCCAGAACAGGTTGCGCGCTTTGATAAGCGCCTGGTCACGATCGAACTGGCGCGGTCTGCCTGCCATTTTGTTGCTCCGGTTGGTCCTGAATTCAGTGAAACAGGATCGCTTAAATCATCTGGATTACCAACGAATTTATAATTTTCGCTTGCGGTTATCCGGCTTTACTCCTATTGTTTGTCAATCGACAAACAATAGGAGTATACGATGAAAACCCTCAAAGGTCCCTCTCTCCATCTGGCTCAGTTCAGCGATGATGCGGCCCCATTCAATAATTTGCCTGCGATAGCCCGGTGGGCGGCGGAAACGGGGTTTAGCGCTCTGCAAATCCCGGTATGGGATCGCCGTCTCTTCGACGTGGCGACGGCGGCAGAAAGCCAGACCTACTGCGACGATCTGACCGGTATGCTGGCGGAGCATGGCCTGGTGGTGAGTGAACTGACCAGCCACATCTTCGGCCAGTTGATGGCGGTACATCCTGCTTACGACAGCTTATGCGACAGCTTTGCGCCGCCGGAAGTACACGGCAACCCACAAGCCCGCAGCGAATGGGCACGGCAACAGCTGCTGATGGCGGTCAAGGCCTCCGCCCGGCTTGGACTCAGCGATCTGGGTACCTTCTCTGGCTCGCTGGCGTGGCCCTATTTGTTCCCGTTCCCGCAGCGCCCGGAAGGGTTAATTGAAACCGCCTTTGACGAGCTGGCCAGACGCTGGATGCCGGTGCTCAACGCCTGTGACGAGGAGGGCATTAACCTCTGCTATGAGATCCATCCGAGTGAAGATCTGCATGATGGGGTGACGTTTGAAATGTTTTATCAGCGGGTGAAAGAGCATCCCCGCTGCCGGATACTTTTCGACCCCAGCCACATGGTGCTACAGCAGCTTAACTACCTGGAGTTTATTGATATTTATAAGGACATGATCAACATGTTCCACGTCAAAGACGCTGAATTTAATCCGACCGGTCGTCAGGGTATTTATGGTGGCTATCAGTCATGGGTTGATCGTGCAGGACGTTTTCGCTCATTGGGTGACGGCCAGGTTGATTTCAGGGCTATTTTCTCGAAGCTGACCCAATACGATTATGCCGGCTGGGCAACCCTGGAGTGGGAGTGCTGTCTGAAAAACCCGCTGGATGGTGCCAGAGAAGGGGCAGCGTTCATCCGCGACCACATTATTCACATCACCGATAAAGTCTTCGATGATTTCGCCGGTGCGCCAGTTAACCCTCAGCAAATAAACGCATTACTCGGCATTCGCTAAGCCACGACATTACAGGGAGTCCCCATGGAACAACAATACGGTGAGATCGCGCATGCGGATCTCAGGGCAGAACACGTCTACACGAAAGTAAACGGACAGCGCATTCATTGCGTCGTGGCGGGAAAAGGTCAACCGGTATTACTGATACCGGGCTGGCCGCAGACCTGGTATACCTGGCGCTATGTCCTTCAGGCGCTGGCGGCGGCGGGTTTTCAGGCGATAGCGGTCGATCCACCCGGCATCGGGGATTCCGATAAACCGCGCGACGGCTATGACACGGGATGCGTGGGCGCCATCCTGCATACAATGATGGCGCAAATGGGCCATTCACATTACCGCATAGTGGGCCACGATATTGGCATGTGGGTTGGTTACGCCATGGCAAGCGATTTTCCGCATTCGGTTGAGCGTCTTGTGCTGACAGAAGCGGTTATCCCAGGCCTGGCTCCGCCGCCGCCGATTTTCGTCGCACCGGAAGAGAACATTTTTCTTTGGCACTTCATGTTTAATCAACTGGCGGATTTACCCGAAACCCTGACCAGCGGGCGTGAATCACAGTATCTCAGCTTTATTTTCGACCGCTGGGCACATCGCCGCGAGCGGGTGGCTGCAAAGGTATATATCGACGCCTATTCGACACCGGGAGGACTGCGTGCAGGCTTTGACTATTATCGTGCGATCCCGGAAACCATCCGGCAAAACCAGCTCCGCGCGCAAACGCCTTTAACCATGCCAGTGCTGACGGTGGGGGCTGAATATGCGACGCGTGATGCACCGCTGACAACCCTGCAGGGTAATGCCCTGGATCTGCGGGGCGAGACGGTGGCCGGCTGCGGGCATTTTATTACCGAAGAGTGTCATGAGGCTTTTATCGGGCTCATTCTACCGTTCCTTTCAGAGGATGCGCACCATGCCGCTTGATGTGCATATTGCCGACTGGCTGACCGCGTCTTCCGGCGCGCTGCCGCCCACGTCGTTAGCCGAAATGCGCGCGGCCACCGAAGTAAATTTGTGCCAGCTGCAGGGCAAGGTCGAAACAGATGATGACGTCCAGGAGTATGTCGTTATAGCTGATGATGGTCACGGGATTACGCTTCGCGCTTATACCCCGGCCGGCTTACGTTCTGAGACCAAACGGCCAGCCATGCTGTTTGCCCACGGTGGCGGATGGTGTCTGGGGTCGCTGGCGCTGTACGATCGGCCCTGTCGGGCTCTGGCTAACTCTACCGGGCGGGTGATACTGTCAGTGGATTACCGGCTGGCTCCGGAATACCCCTTCCCGCGGCCGTTAGAGGACGTCTATCAGGCGCTGGTCTGGGTCTGTGAACGGGCTGAATACCTGGGAATTGATCTTCAGCGCCTCGCCGTGGGCGGAGATAGCGCGGGTGGGAACCTTGCCGCTGCAACCGCGCTCCTGGCACGGGATCGCGGTGGTCCTTCCATTGAACATCAGCTGCTGTTGTATCCGGCGTTAAGTCGCGATATGGCAACGGAGAGCTATCGGGAATTTGCTGAGGGCTATTATTTAACGCGAGATGCGATGGTGTTTTGCTGGGAAAACTATCTGGGCGAACGTCGGCACCCTTACGCCGAACCGCTGCATGCGGCTTCGCTGAGCGGTTTGCCGCCAGCAACTATCCTGAGCTGCGAATATGATCCCCTGCGCGATGAAGCGGAACAGTATGCGCTGCGGCTTCAGGCGGCGGGTGTGTCAGTACGCTGTGAACGGTTGCCGGGAATGGTGCATGCCTGCATTCATATGTCAGGCGTCACGTCAGCCGCACGCCAGCTTTTCGACCTGGCTCGTCTGTAATTCAGAACCTAAGTAACCCAACGCATGAGTTGGGTTACGTATTTCTGCAAAGACGATCAGTGGGTCGCTTCGCCAATCAGCGCACCCGTGCCCGCACCAACGGCTGCACCTTTCAGCACGCTCTTGCCGGTTACCGCCGCAGCGCCCGCGCCCACGGCAGCACCTACCGCGCCACCTTTACGCGCGGCTTTACCTTTGTCGCCGTTTTTGAACATGGCACCCGTGCCTGCGCCCACGACGGCGCCGCCAACGGTCGATTTCAGATCTTTGCCTGTGGCCGCGCCAATGGCAGCGCCTGCTACCGCGCCAGCGGCGGTTTTGTCGATGGCCATTCCCGAGGTGGAAAAAATGAGGGCGCTGATAACCAGCGTTGTTTTAATAAGTTTCATAACAGATCCTTTGTGACTGCTGTCGGTTGAGACGTCATTTCTCACTTTCTGACGCGAGAAAAACGTCCAGATAGTGCCAGCAATACCGACTCAACCTTTAAGCTAATCATGCCCTGGATAAGGATCTCTGCTGCCGGGCGGCGAACCGCCCGGTCAGTCGTCACGCCTGACGTTTGTCTTCGGTATTTGTCTCGAAGTCGCTCGCCGCGTGGCGTTCGTGGAGCTGCTCGTTCAGCTCGCCGCTGGTGCGGTTAACGATACGTCCGCGCTTAACGGCATGGCGATTCGCCACGTCTTTGGCCCAGCGCTGAACGTGGGTGTACTTCTCTGCATCCAGGAACTCAGCGGCGTTATAAACGCTACCCAGCGCCACGCAGCCGAACCATGGCCAGATGGCGATATCCGCGATGGTGTACTCTTCACCCGCCACGTAGCGACCCCGCGCCAGCTGTTTATCCAGCACGTCGAACAGGCGTTTGGCTTCCATGGTGAAGCGGTCAATCGCGTACTCGATTTTCACCGGTGCATAGTTGTAGAAGTGGCCAAAACCGCCGCCGAGGAACGGCGCCGCGCCCTGCAGCCAGAACAGCCAGTTCAGCGTCTCGGTGCGTCCCGCCGGATCCTTCGGCAGGAAGTGACCGAATTTCTCTGCCAGATAGAGCAGGATATTGCCGGATTCAAATACACGCGTTGGCGGGTTTGTGGAGTGGTCACGCAGCGCCGGTATTTTCGAGTTCGGGTTCACCTCAACAAACCCGCTGGAGAACTGATCGCCTTCGCCGATGCGAATCAACCATGCGTCATACTCCGCGCCCGTCACGCCCAGCGCCAGCAGCTCTTCGAGCATGATCGTCACTTTCTGGCCGTTCGGTGTGCCGAGAGAATAGAGCTGCAGCGGGTGAGAGCCTACGGGCAGTTCTTTCTCATGCGTTGCGCCGGAGATCGGACGGTTAATATTGGCGAACGCGCCGCCGCCGTTCTTTTTCCATTCCCACACTTTTGGTGGCTGATACGTGTTGTCTGACATGTTGGCCTGCCTTTTGAGTGATGTGTTGAGGGAGTTTAGCAGGAGATGAATCGACCGTTTAACGATGTGAGCGCAATGGTCAGGGCAGGTGTATGATAAATCCACCTCTGTCAGGTTAATTACAACGTGCAGACGACGACAACCCAAAAAAAATTGCCGCCTGCCTGTTTTAGGTTGGATACATGCGTAAAGGAAAGTTAAGCAGTGATGCGCCATTCGGGACATTGTTAGGCTATGCGCCCGGTGGCGTGGCGATTTACTCTTCAAATTACGGCAGTCTGGACCCGCGCAACTACCCGGAAGACGCGGATTTCCGCAGCTATATCGGCAACGAATACATGGGCCACAAGTGGCAGTGTGTTGAGTTTGCCCGCCGTTTCCTGTTTCTCAACTATGGCTTCGTGTTTACCGACGTCGGCATGGCGTGGGAAATCTTCTCCCTGCGCTTTTTGCGTCAGGTGGTGAACGATAACATTCTGCCCCTTCAGGCTTTTGCCAATGGCTCAAAACGCGCGCCGCGCGCCGGAGCGCTGCTGATCTGGCAAAAGGGCGGCGAGTTTCATGAGACCGGCCACGTGGCGGTGATCACCCAGCTTCTGGACGACAAGGTGCGTATTGCGGAGCAGAACGTGGTTCACTCCCCGCTGCCGCTTGGGCAGCAGTGGACGCGCGAGCTGCGTCTGAGCGTGGAGAACGGATGTTATACAATCCATGACACCTTCAACGACACGGAGATTCTCGGCTGGATGATCCAGACCGACGACACGGAACACTGCATTCCACAGCCGGAAATCGACGGCGAACTGCTGAAAATCAGCGGCGCGCGGCTGAAAAACACGCGTCAGTTCGACGGAAAATGGCTTAACGAAAATGACGCGCTGCAGCAGGCGTATATCCGCGCGAACGGCCATGTGATCAACAAAGATCCCTGCCAGTACTTCACCATTACCGAAAGCGCCGAGCAGGAGCTGATCAAGGCCACCAACGAACTGCACCTGATGTACCTGCACGCGACGGATAAGGTGCTGAAAGACGACAGCCTGCTGGCGCTTTTCGACATCCCGAAAATCCTCTGGCCGCGCCTGCGCCTCTCCTGGCAGTGGCGTCGCCACCATATGATCACCGGTCGTATGGATTTCTGCATGGATGAGCGCGGCATCAAGGTCTACGAGTACAACGCCGACTCCGCGTCCTGCCATACCGAGGGCGGGCTCATTCTCGAAGAGTGGGTGAAAAACGGCTATCGTGGCAACGGGCATAACCCGGCGGAAGGGCTGCTGGAAGAGCTGACCGGCGCATGGAAGCACAGCCACGCGCGGCCGTTCGTCCACATCATGCAGGACAACGATGTCGAAGAGGACTATCACGCGCTCTTCATTCAGCGTTCGCTGATGCAGGCCGGGTTCGAGACCAAAATCCTGCACGGGCTGGAGGCGCTCAGCTGGGATGCCGCCGGACAGCTGATTGATGACGAAGGTCGCCACGTCAACTGCGTGTGGAAAACCTGGGCGTGGGAAACGGCGATAGAGCAGATCCGCGAGGTTAGCGAAACCGAATACGCCGCCGTGCCGATCCGCACCGGACATCCCGAAGGTGAGGTGCGCCTGATTGACGTCCTGCTGCGCCCGGAGGTGCTGGTCTTCGAACCGCTGTGGACCGTTATTCCCGGCAACAAGGCGATTCTCCCGGTACTGTGGCAACTGTTCCCGAATCACCGTTACCTTCTCGACACCGATTTTGAGGTTAACGATCTGCTGAAACAGACCGGCTATGCCGTCAAGCCGATTGCCGGACGCTGCGGCAGCAATATCGATCTCATCAGCCCCCATGACGAACTGCTGGATAAATCCAGTGGCAAGTTTGTTGACCGTAAAAACATCTACCAGCAGCTGTGGTGCCTGCCGAAGGTCGACGGCAAGTACATACAGGTCTGCACCTTCACCGTGGGCGGGAACTACGGCGGAACCTGTCTGCGCGGTGATGACTCGCTGGTGGTGAAGAAAGAGAGCGATATCGAGCCGCTGATTGTGGTGAAGGACTCGCTATAAAAATACCCCCGCAGGGTTGAGGGTTCCCTACAAAATAATGCCTGCACAGACGACCCCCTCTCCCTTGAGGGAGAGGGCTGGGGTGAGGGGGAACATACGGCTCTGGTGGTCATTCCGTTCACTTTATGTTCCTTGCTACTCTTTAACGACATGGCCTGTGAACGTGCCAGGGTGGCTCAGTCGCCACCACCCTGGCGACCCGGGCTCCCGGCGGTAAATCGCCGCTTCGCGGTGCCCTCGGCTTATTCCTTCCGGCTTATCGGGGACGGGCGGAGGTAACGTCCCTGTAAAGCCCGCCCTCTCGGCGCATCCATGCGCCTCGCCCCGGCCTGCAGGAAACGCCTCAGCGATTTACAGCCGGACCAGGGCATCGCTGAAAGCCTTTAGTCGTTCTGAAACAAGGTTATTGCTTCTGCTTAAAAAATACTGTGGATCCCTCAGCCCGCAGGGCATCCTGCGGGGGCTTTTCCTTACCGTTCTTCCTCTTCCAGCTGTTCGCTGATCTTCAGATCGATGATGCGGCCAATCTGATCGTGATACACCGTCAGCAGGTTGTACTGGCTCATCTCGGAGATGATCTGCGGCGAGACATTAAAGCTGCGGGCCAGCTCCTCCTGGTGAAAATAGCCCGGCTGGCGCCGTCTCACGTGCGTGCGGCGGCGGTTGTACTGATACCACAAAATCAGCAGCCAGCCGTTGAGCGCGGCGAACAGTAAATAGATCAACACCGTATTAAAAGACGCAATAATCACGCCCCACCGGTAGTCGCTCTCATCGGTTAGCTGCATCCAGAGCCTGGCATACAGGAAAAACAGAAATCCTCCCCACGCCACCATCGTTAACGCGGCATCGAAAAGACGTGGCAACAGCCGATGCTCAGTCAAAATTAAGGTATTTTCGTTCATTGAATGCTTCCTTTTCCCCGGTCCGGACTGATCCAGCGCGCGCGGGCACGCTGACGTTTAAGCATGACTTTTGGAAATGCGACGAGGGTAGTGAACAGGCCAATCATCCAGTACACCATCGGGAACCAGATCACCCAGAAAAGCGAGCTGGCCACTTTTCGTTCATAGCGCCGTTCGATGTACAAACTGACCAGGAACTGCAGCAGACACATCACACCCAGCAGCAGCCCGGTAAACTCCGGTGGAAAAAGGCTCTCCACGGTCAGCCTGGCAGGAACAGGCGCGACATGGCTGAGGATGAACAGCAGCACCGTCATCGCGTACGCGAAGGCCCACAGCGTTGACAGCGCGTACTCCATAAACAAGGGCCACATGCGGTGATGCTCCCAGCGCACAATCTTGCGAAGGTTGACCAGAAACACCTCCGCGCCCCCCTGGGCCCAGCGCAGACGCTGTTTCCACAGGCCCTTCAGCGTCTCCGGCATCAGGATCCAGCACAGCGCCCGCGGCTCGAAAAAGATATCCCAGTGGCGCAGCTGGAGCTTCCAGCTGATGTCGATGTCTTCGGTGATCATGTCCGGGCTCCAGTACCCGACATCCGCCAGCGCCTGTCGGCGAAACGCGGCAATGACGCCGGAGACGGTAAAGACCCGGCCATAGATCCGCTGCGTCCGCTTGATGAGCCCAATGATGGATGAGAACTCACCCACCTGAATGCGACCAATCAGCGTGGAGCGCGTGCGAATACGCGGGTTCCCGGTGACCGCGCCGACGTGGGGGTACTGAATCAGCGGTGCCACCAGATAAGCGGCCGTATCGCGATCGAGCAGGGCGTCGCCGTCAATGCAGACCAGCAGATCGCCCCGGGCCGCCGCTGCCCCGGCTTTGAGCGCCAGCGCTTTCCCCTGATTTTCCGCAAGGTTAATCACCCGCAGGCGCGGCTGTTCCTGCGCCAGCGCCTGCAAAACCTCCGCGGTGTTGTCAGAAGAGCCGTCGTTGATGGCGATAACTTCTATATTTTCATACCGCTGATCCAGCGCGGCGCTGATGGTCTCCCGGGCATTCCTTCCCTCGTTGAAACAGGGGATAAGAATGGAGATGAGCGGCTCACCCGCGAGCGTTGGGGCGGGCGTGTCTTTATCCCACGACCAGTGGCGTTCAAGCTGAAACCAGAAATAGAGGCCGCCGGTTATCCAGAGCACCGACATGAACAGCGGCCAGAAGAACACAAAATCCAGAATCAGTTCGCCGGTAAAGAGGGCGGCCACACCTAATGGCAACCCGAATACCAGACATAAAATAGAGAATGCGATAATGCGATCAGTCATTGTCAGGGTACCAGTACGAAGAAAATTCAGGCCTGATGCGTGAGATATCAGGTTGGTTGTTGATGAAGTCGTCGGGGTAGTAACCGTAGTTTTTGACGCCGTTCAGCTGGAGCACGCGCATCCACTGCACAAGCTGGCTATCGGAAACGGCGCGCTGCGGTTTCTGGTCCCAGTCCCTGGCCTGCAGCTCGAAAATGGTTTTATCGAGCGCGCCGGGGCGCGTGGCGACCGCTTTAACCAGACGCGTCAGCCAGGCATCGCTCTCGTCTACCGGAACGGACTCCATCAGCGGCATGGCCATCGGCACCGTCCAGTCATACTCCGCCAGAAAGTCGTCAAGATTCTGCGCAAACCACGCTTCGCTTTCAGGCTGCAGAATGGGTAGGGCAAACATATTGCGGGCGGTTTTTATCTGCGGGCCACGAATATGCTTCACCGCCAGGCCCAGGGCGTGGGTAAACCCCATAAGCAGTTGGCTCTTCTGGCGAGTCGTGTCCTGTCCGGCATCGTCCACGTCTGTCAACACCGCATCGTCATGGAACAGGATCCCATTGAAGCTGGCATAGCGGGCCAGATCTTCATAGATGTCCGTCACCTGCTGGCGCACCTGCGGGTCCCACGGGGAGAGCCGGATATAGGGCTCGGTGGCTTCGCGCAGCTGGCCGGTTTGAGGATCCCGGCGCTGCACGCGCGGCATGGAAGGATCGAGATCGAACGAGAGCACCGGCATCCACGCGAAGACTTTTACTCCCGCGCGGGTTTGCAGCTGCCAGGCGACAAAATTAAAGAGATCGGCCCGGACTGGCAGCCGGCGGTTGGGGAAATAGAGCGCCTTGATCCTGCCGTCGCCCTGCGGGTCGGCAAACGCCTGCAGGAAAACATGGCTGATTTTCATGTCGTAGACCCGCTGGATCAGCTTGTTGATGTTTTGGGTCTGCTGGGCCGGATCGGGATCGTAAACATAGTCGAGATCGACGTGCATGACGCGCACGGGTTCGCGCTCCTGAACCTGGCCGATCGTACTGGCAAACGCCTTGAGCGAGGGATTTCCGGCGATCAGCAGACGGGGGATGTTGCCCAGCTCCTGCACATTCCCCAGTCCGTCCTCAAGGGTAAAGGCCAACTGATAACCCTGCTGTCTGGCGATAGCGAGTGACGTCCCGTTGGCGGCGCCGTAAGGCCAGACCCAGGCGCGCGGCGCCTTTCCCGTCACCTGGGTGATTTTTTCCGTCACTTTGCGAACATCATCGCCGATCCGCTGGTTGAACTGTTGATCGGTTTCATAGCGGCCCGTCGCGCTATCATAAAAGCGATTGGCGATCGCCGGTTCCCGGCTGCCCTGCGGGTTGGCCGGAATACCGTAATGCGAAGCCCAGGTATGCGATCCGATCTCAATCAGCGGGGACTGGCTGAGCTCACGCACCATGTCCCACGTCGCGAAGCGATCGCGGGGCGTCATCAGGCCGCCAAAATTCACCTTTTGATTTGCTGGCGTATCGACCCAACTGCCCACCGGCGCCCACAGCGCAGGGACGTTCCAGGCCTGAAGCAGTGGCCAGACGCGGGTGTAGAAGCTCCTGTAGCCGTCATCAAAGCTGAGCAGAACGGCTTTCGGCGGCAGCGTTTTTTTCCCGTCATGCGCATCGAGAATGTCCTGCACGCTGATGGCGTGATAGCCGTTGTGCAGAAGCCAGCTTATCTGCTCGTTTAACGCGCTGGTGCGAACAGAGAGGTAGCGTTGATCGGCAGCATCATCTTCTACGTCGTGGTAAGCCAGGACCAGAAACTGGTTCTTCGGCCAGGGTTTACTCGCCTCCAGCTGTGGCCGCTCTTTGGGCGCAATGAACGAGATCGCCTGCGCGCAGACATTCGCGCTGAGGCAGAGCCAGCCGATGAGTATCAGGCTCACGGAAAAACGTGTGTTCAGCATATTCATCCTTAAAAGCGTAAAGTCGCGTCAAACGTGACGGAGAGATTGCTCTCGCGTTTGCCGTCGTAAGGGCGTTTATCCCAGTTCAGCATCACGCCGGTATCAATAACGTTGTTCCACTGGACGCGTTGTCCGTAACCCAGCAGGGCGATGGCGCCAGCGGACTGATTTTTCTGCCAGTAGCTGCCGCCTCCCGCCACGAACTGCTGGCTCCAGAGAGTGTCGTAATGGCGGACCATCTCATGGTCAACGGCCAGGGCAGCCGTCACGGACAGATCCCGCGCCGGGTTGTAATAGAGCGTGTCCCGCAGGCTGTTTTTACTGGCGGCGATCCCCGGTTCGAGATCCAGCGTCAGGGACGGGGTCTGCCAGAGACGTTCCTTGCCCGTGAGGGTGTATTCCTGGCGACGGTTATGATCGGAGAAGCGGCTGAGGGCGGCGCTGAACTGGTACTCACGCCGCTCGTTTTGATACCAGCGCACCCCGCCTTCACCCCGGTTTGCACTCACCCCGTTGCGTAACGCCCGAAGGGGCGTGGTGCGCGACAGGCGTTCAAGGCTGCCGTTGACCTGCCAGTTATCGGTCACAAAGTACGTTGTTGCGAGGCGAGCACCCGGCTTGTTTGCCCCGTGATAGCGGTTGCTGGAGATCTCGGCTTCGAGCTGGAGGTCGCGTGGCCGCCATTCGACGCCGCCCAAAAGGTGACGGCTGGTGCCTTTGCCTTCATCGAAATTACTCTGCGCATAGCGGGTGCCCGCAAACAGCCGCCAGTTATCCGCTACAGGTGGGCCATAGAGCGTGGCGTCCCAGCTCAGGTCGTGTGTCCCGCTGACGGGGCTATCGGAGTGCAAGCCTTTGCTTGCGTTGAGGCGCAGTTCGGACATGTGATGGACCGTTCGGAGCCTGTCGAGACGCCTGGCGCTGCGATCGGCGGGTGCGCGAGCCAGCACGTCGTCGGCCAGTAAATCCATCTGTCGCCACTCCTGCAGATCCATCGCGACGTAAGCCTGCTGTTGCTCTAGCTCTGCATTGGACGGCTCCAGAGCCTCCGCCATTTTCAGTTTTTGCTCGGCCGCGCGCGGCAGGCCCCGCGCCTGAAGCAGGGTGGCGTAGTCAATCTGTAATCCCTGATTGCCCGACGCCGTTGTCGCCAGATGGTGCGCCAGCTTTTCGGCTTCCGGCAGGGCATTCGTCGCCAGCAAATAGTTAAAACGGAGCGACTGCCCGGTAAGCCACCGATCGTTCGGCTGAGGGGTAGGGGAACCGAAATCGTAACGGGTCCAGGGGACGTTGCGGGTCTGGCGCTCTACATACTGGCGGGCGGACTGATACTGTCCCGTATCCAGCCAGGCGTAAAAAAGCGCGTGCTCCTCGTCCTGCGGGTCGGAAGCGTATTGCGGATAGCGTTGCAGAAGCGAGAAGGCGGCGGCAGCGTTTTTCTCCTGCAGATACGCGGAGATCACCCAGCCGATGGCCCAGCCCGGCACCGGATGCTGCGCTGTCGTCAGCGCCTGATATTCACGGATGACCCGCGTGTAATCGCCATGCGCATACAGCGCACCAAGCCTGTCGATACGCGCCAGGACAACGTCTTCCGTCGCCTGCGGCTCGTTTTGCCAGCGAGCAAGCAGGGTGTCGTAACGATTCAGCGCGGTTTGCGCAAGCTGCAGGCGCTCCTTTTCTGTTCTGCCAGGCACATCGGCGAGGCGAACCCGTTCGGCGGCAGCATTACGCTCAAGACGACGACGCTCAGCGGGGGACAGCGTCACGCTTTGTGAAAGCTGGAGCGCGGGGGTATTCACCCGGTTATCCGTTAGCGCGTCGATCAGCTCGCTGAGGAGCGCTTTATTCTCAGGTGCGACATTCAGCGCGCGCGTGTCAGCCAGAAGCCGATCCCAGCTTTTTCCCTGGCGTAACCAGACATACGAGAGTGTCTGAAGATGCGCCTGAGAGGGATTTTCCGCCACCAACTGTCGGGCTTCCTGCAGGGCAAGCGTGTCCATGCGGGCATCGGCCAGGGTTTTGATATAGCCGATACGATAATCATCGTTATCCGGCGCAAGGCTACGTGCCTCTTTCCAGAGCGTCAGGGCCGGCTGCCACGCTTTTTGATTTCGCCTGGATTGCGCGACAGCAGCAATGCCACGGGCGGGCAGCGGCATATAAATGCCATAACGCTGCCAGACCTGAATAACCTCGCCATCATGACCCGCCCAGGCTGCCACCTGTAACCAGTCCGCAACTTGTTCAGATGTCAGGGCATGCTGCTGCTGATAACGCTGAAGATAATCGAGAAACGGCGTGTAATTACCGTTACGCGCCTGTTGAATCTGTTGCTCATAAACAGATTCAGTAGCCTGAGCCAGAACAGGAAAGAGGAATAACAGGAACAATAATGTTGGGGTGCGATAAAAGAATAACGTATTGAAGCGAAGTGATCTTTCCATATCTATTTGCCATTTGTTTATCATGAATCCATTGCATAACACGGCCGCCTTTAAACTCAGCGTTAAAGGCCATAAATGAGAACATTAAATCTGAATGCAGTGATGTTACGGGGTACTTACCTGAAGGTAATTATGGATCCTTATCTCAGTGGACTGGGTGAAAGCTAATGTACACCTGATATGTTGCCGGATAAATATGTTGAAAAGCGGGTGTGTCGTTTTGAGATAATTCTGGATTGAGTGGTTTTTGGCGTTTTTATTGAATTGACCGTTTATTTGTAAGTTATTGAAATTATTTTGATTTATTTTTATTGTGACAGTTTTGTATATATTTTAAATGCAGTTTGTCTGTGTCAATTAAAGTACTTTCTGGTGCATGTTTGGGAAGTTTCATGACAAAAATTCTTAATGTTTAGAGAAGTGACTTTTCTGCGATTGTTTTTTATTTATAATTAATGGCAGCCATTGAATGATAGTCTACAGGAAGTCTTACTCATCAATGTCTGTATTGAGGGATGTCCAAAGCCAGAATACATTTATCATTTATATAACAGCGCTATAAAACGAAGGCGGCCTTCTTTCCGAAGGATCGTTCTTGCTTTAATCTAAAAGGGATGGTTAGTGGCAACTTCAATAGTGTTAGTGACTCAGGATCGCTACCTTGTCAGGGGGATGCGGATATTTTTTCCGGATATTATCCTGCTCGACTCGATTGACAGAAACATATTTGATAACGGTGCAGATGAATATTCTGTATTGATTGATAGTCGTTCTCCGCTCCGTTTATATGATTACCTGATACGCCATCCGGCCAGAACGAAAAAAACAATCTGCTGCGTTATGCTTGATATGCGACACCGCGAGGAGAATCTGCTCAGTATGAAGTTATTTATGAACACATCGCTCACTGCGCCGGATATGGCCTCGCTGTTTAATCTGGTTCTCAATATGAAGGGCAGGCGCCTGACCACGAAGTGGCTACTTAATTTACGGCTTAGCACGCACGAAGCGATCATGCTGCGGTTGCTGAGGGCAGGGATGCCGATGGAAGCCATTGCCGATGAGCTGAATACGTCGGTGAAAAGCCTCTATCGCAAACGCACGGCGCTCTCGGAACGCCTGGGGGCGGAGAACTTCAACGAGGCGTGTTTGTTTATCTTTAAAAACAAACTGCTGGATGTAGGTGGGAACGATCCCTAGCCTCTGGAGATACCAAAATAAAAAACATTCTTTCTGCGCCCCGGGCGGGGCACAGAGAGGTTTTGCAGATCACTCAACGCTCAGTGCGGTTTCCGTTGGAATAAAGCTGTTGATAATACGGACGTAATGTTTACGCTGCGCTTCGGTAAAATCGTTATAAGACGCCAGCGTAAACACCAGCAGTTTGCGCGACTCGGGATTGTGCTTCGGGTGATGGGGCAGCGTGACAATGGAAGAGACCTGCCGGACCCAGGCGCCATCCTCCAGAAATTTATTGGCGGTTTGCAGCACCTGCAGTTTGGCTGGACCAATTTCATGGCGCAGGTTTTTTCCTTCCACCTCAAATCCTGGCACATAAAGCTTCATTTTCTCCCACTGCTTCTCACAGAAATCGTCCACCGTTTGATCTTTTTCCAGCGTGGTGCGGTTTATCAGTATGTTGTACTGATTATTGTCCTCATCCATATAGCGCAGAATATTAATGGACTGATCTTCCTGAGGCGTGAGCGTCATGAAGGTGCCTTCATTCACAGGATAAGTCATGGGGGTTTTGTTCATGTAAGTCCTTTTCATCCTTAATGGTTTATCGGGATAAGGGAATGATCTCAACGCGGCGGTTTTGCGCCCGTCCTTCTTTGGTGTCGTTATTGGCGACCGGCCGGGTGTCACCCGCGCCTTCGGTAATAAACTGTCCGGCAGGGAGTCCCGTATACGCCACCAGCCAGTCTTTAATGACCTGCGCGCGCTCGGCAGAGAGCGCCATGTTTGTCGCGGCAGAGCCGGTACTGTCGGAATGGCCAATTATGAGGAATATCTTTTCTGGTGAGCGGCGAATTACCGGCACGATAGTGAGCAGGGTTTTTTCGCTGTCGGGCATGAGATTGCTGCTACCGTTCGCAAAAAGCGGCACGGTATCCGCCAGAGGGAAGATCGACGCGTTGTCGTCTGCGGCAACATTTTCCCGTAACGGAGAAAATTGTCTTATCTGCTCGCGTATTTCGCCGATGTTATGCCGGGCATAGTAGTAAACGCCGCCAGCCAGACAGGCTAACAGTAACAGCAGCACGATAATGGCGGGCAGTGGAGATCGACGCCGCGGCGCTGGCTTAACGAGAGGCGCAGGCGCTGGCCATGTGGCCTCGGGTTCCGGTCGCGGCGGTAATGGCAACGGAGGTAAGGGCGGCATGGCAATCGTGGCGGAAAGCGCAGGCAGGATACCGTATCTTTCTCCCAGCCACTGCGACCAGGCGCCGTGACGAGTAAACCCCTGACCATAGTCAGCAAGGATGACGCCAGCGAGATCGAGCGGGGTGTTTTTAAACAAGGTTTGCATGACGTTCATCAACCGGCTTTCGGCAAGCCAGGCGATAAAGGTACTGCCGAGCGCGTATCGCTGAATGGCATGAAGATTCTGGCCGTCATCGCGGGCATTAAGCTTGTCCACCAGGTTGTGGAAACACGACTCCAGCGTCAACTGACCATGCGGCGTCAGAGAGCAGGTCCAGATCGCCCGGTCGGGATCGTGCGAATGGCGTTGCTGGCTCAGACGGGTATAAAAAGCCGGTATGCAGGGCAACCGCCTGTTAAGCCGTATGGAGGTGAAGGCGTACTGCCAGGACATCAGCTGTTCTGTCAGCAGAGCGCTGTTTTCCATACCATCGACGAGCACAGGAAACAGGGCCACTGTCGCCATGGGCGGGTGCATCTCTTCCGCATGCGCGAGCCGGCTGGCGAGCGTAGTCGAATGTTCGGCTACCATCCAGACGATGTGTCCGTTATCGCTGGTTGACAAATTGGCATGGTGAAACCATTTTCGGGCGAAGGGTCCGGTAATCAACACCATCAGCCGGGGAGAGGTGGCTGGTGTATCTTCGTCGCCTTTTTCCGGTTCAGGGTCCGCTTCCGCGCGCATCAGCCAGGTACGGGGTGCGCAGGTAGCGCGCAGCGACGTCAGCGCGTCGGTTTGCCCTTCGACCTGTTCCAGCAGCGTAAGCAGCTTTCTGGCATAGCGGAAAATCAGCTTACTGTCGGAACGAAGCAGAGCGGCAAGCCGTGATGTAATATCGTCATCCGCCTGGCTTTGGGTGTGGCCATAAAAGTAATGCATTAACGAGTAACGCTCCCAGGAGAGCGCATTATCTTTCTGATTTATCATCAGGCGCTTGTCGAAATAACCGCATAATAGCTGGCACAGCGCTTCGCTCTCTTCGGCGGCCTGGTTCTCTTCCTGCAAGGCTTTATTAAACTGCTCGATGAGCGAAATAAGTCTGAGCTGAAAATCCGCCGCTGAAGGAATGATGCCGTCGAAGGATATCAGGGTATCAATGCCGATCAGTCGGCAGAAAAAATGTTCACTTTTCACCATGTTTTCTCCGTAACGGTGCCCCAGCCAGAGGTTATTGACCACGGACATATCCGCACGACAGCAGGCTGCGCGGCGTTGGCGGTTTTAAATTCGAGCGAGAGTGTGAGGTTGTCATCCGGGGATGCGATATGCAGCGCTTGCAGTTCCCGGGCATTGAGCGTGCGTTTATAGAGCAGCATGTTTTGCGGGTTATAAACGCCAAGGTGCAGGTTCTCCGCGTCTCCATCGTCAGCGCACCAGACGGCGGGCTCCAGCGTGAGATTTTTTTTGTACCAGACGTACTGGCGGGCAAGCCATTGCGCGTGGTCATCGGGCGGCGTCGGGAAAAAATTGATCTTCTCCGCGCTCATTACCTCCGGCAGTACGGTGCCCTTTTGCAGGCAAATTCCGGTCTGATACTCAAACGATCGCAGAGGACGTGCAGATCCCGTGGTGTAAGGCGCCAGACTTGCGGCGTCCTCTGTTTCCAGCCCCAGTATGGTTCGGACGCGTTTTTTCGAGATGTTGTCTCTTTCCCACCAGGCTTTATCCACCGCGCCTTGCGCTTTGGCCTCGTTTGAGTGATCTCCCCAGACTTTGCTGTGCTCTTTACGCTGATAGAAATGCCAGAGCAGTGGTTTGTGCGGATGATAAATGTCATAACCGTAGGTGAATGCGCGTACCGCCATGGCTATCTCTTCGCCGGCGAAAAAAATCTGCGGATCGTTAGGCACAGTGCTGACGAAATCGCCGTGCGTAAAGATAAAACCGCCCGCGAGATAGCTTCCCCGCACCGGCTCGGTTGCCGTAAAAGGCGTGGAGGTCAGCATGGGAATACCCTGCGGATTAAATTCGCGAAATATCAGGCGGCTGACATAGTGCTTTTTACTGGCCTCTTCATCTTGGCCTGGGCAATAAGGCGGGGGATAGGAGGAGAGTATGGGCCGCGCGCTTTTCTGCTGTAACTGGCGCAGCATGGCGATCATTTCGTCATCCCAGCAGGGAATAAAACGGCAGTGGGAATCGATTTGCAGGAAATAGGCTTCCTGTTCAAACAGCGTTTCCGCCATGCTGCGTGCCCAGCATGCGCCCTGGCTGGCGTAATAATGAACGCTAATAATATCAATCCTGGCCTGGCGGTAGCGAAAGGCAACGACTTCATGCCCCGCAACGATGCGGCTACCTTCCGGGATCATGCCGCTTTGTTCAAACAGCGACAGGTTTTCGTCGTCCTGCCAGCAAACAGCGAGATGCAGATTCTCCGGATGAGCGGCATGGTGCAGCATATTCTGTAGCGTTGGGATGAGTTCCGGGTCGCGATAGCTGGCGATGCTGATAAAAATTGTCGCTGGGGTATCCATTTTTCCCAATCCATTTAAAAGCTGATTACGGAATATCAAAAACGACTTCCGCTTTGGCGTTAAAGGTCCCACCAGCGGGGGCGGTTTTACCGCTGGCGAACAGCGTGGCGTTCCAGGCGAATTCGGCGGGACCCTGGCTGGTAATACTGGTTTTTTGTTCTGATGTGCTGCCGTCCAGCTTCATCGCCTTGCCTGCGCCATCAGTGATTTTTATGCCCAGCCGATCCAGATTGCCGCCCGCATCTTTTACGCGGATATATGAACCATCTGAGGAGGGGGTATCGGTGAGCATCGAGGCGGTAGTGGAATAAGTGCCGTAGTCGCTTTTGCAGGTAATGTTGAAATCCAGCTTGCGGCTCACGCCGCTACTAAGCAATGACGGGGTCACTTCGTTAAAATCAATCGTTTTGGCGCTGTCGACATCGCAGGTGGGGGTGCTAATGATTTTGATATCGCCAATCGCGAGTTTCATAACATACGAGGCCGGATCGGCCGTCATCAGGTAGTTATAGGCAATATCTCCGGCGGGCAGAACGGTATCGCCGTTCGGATCGCTCAGGCGCAAATTGCTCGCCGTTTTAAAAAACTGGATGCGGTAAAAAGAGGCGGCCACATAATCAAATGTGGCTTCTTGATTCCCCCCCGAAATGGTCAACTGACTGGTGGAGGGAAAGTTGCCGAATGCAGTGCCATTACTCCACAGCAGCTTAATGCCAATGCCCGGTATATTGGTCGGATAGATGCGGGTTGACGAGTCCTGTCCCGTCAGGTTGATCACTCGCTTCCCGTACTCGGTGCCGGCAACGCAGTGGTCATAGCCAATATTCTGGCCTGCCTGATTGCTGTCGAACTGGGCGATTGGGGTTGAGGTGTCTATGGGGGCATTCGCGTTGATACGAATAACTTGCGAAGAAATGGAAACCGGAGTCGGCGCGCCGCGCGCCAGCGTACAAACAGCGGAAGCGGCGGGTGTCAAAGCAAGGGCACAAAGTGTAATGGCGATCCTTAACATGTTTTATTCCTTCTCGTGATTCAGCATGGCGACTATCTCAGGGGGATACATTTTTAAGAGGTCGGCAAAGCTTTTGCCGATGCTCTCTTCCGCATACTTCAGCACCTGAACAAGCGGGCTGCTGGGTTCGGTCATTGCAAACCAGCTGCGGATTTCCTGTAAGCGGTGCAGCGCATCGGCGCGGCTTTCGATACTGCGGCGCGCTTCCGCTACGGCAGGTGGCGCAATGGGGGGAAGATCCGCCACTGCGGGGACCCCACCGACGGGACGCTCCGCGATCTCCTGAACCTGCGGCGTTTCGTCCTCCGCGATGGACGGCGAAACGAGCGGGGCAGGCGCCAGGCCGCTGAAATCGTTAGCGAAAGAGACCAGCAGGTTACCGAGTAAGGCAAATTCAGGCGCATCGTGCCCGAGCGTGTCGGCAAGCATGCTTTTTATCTCCAGCATGAAGCCGTACGCCTGGGTAAGCGGGAAGAGGCTGTCACGGGCGTTAAGTTGCCATTCATGAATAATGGCGGCCATGGCTGTATCCGACAGCGCGCCCTCTTCCCGCGGAACCTGATGCGCTTTTTCAAACTCTTTGATGGTGATTTGCAACCCGGAGGCTTTCGGCAGCGGTTGATTGCGCAGGTCGGCAAGCAGGCCGTTAGCGTCCTCCAGCTCGGCGAAGGCGTTGGCGCGCAGCATCGGGGTGAACTCCCCCTCATCAAGCAGCTGCGGATGCAGGTCGTCCGGCCAGGCGCACAGTAAGGCATGAAGCGCTTCCAGCCCTTCCGCCAGGGCGACGAGTCCGACTTTACGTAGCCGACAACGCATCAGGATGATAATCAGCCGGACGTCTTTGCTTTTCTGCAGCAGGGTCTGACATTCGCGTTCGGTTTCGGCCCAGTTAATGGGCTCCGCCGCTTCAACAAAGTTGCCGTATTCCACGCCCAGTTTTGGCTGGAGCCGGGACTGCAACATGATGAACGCGGGGTCGTAATCGAGCGTCTCGCCGCAGGCGTCGCTGCCCGCGATGGGCGACATCAGGGGCTGGTAATAATCGGAACAGGTCAAATGGTATGTTTGATTCATCGCACGTATCTTTTTGCTGTGGGTATAAGCGTTAACTAGCGGTGATACATTTCCGGCTCGAAGCTCATGCCGAAAACCGGGTCATCACAAGAATTACGCTCCAGCCAGCTTGCGTAACCAAGCTGGTGGGAGCCATCAAGCCGGGCCTGCGGCACCTGATCGGCTGCCAGTACCAGTTGCACATCCCAGGCATATTCAAAACCGATAAAGCTGCGCACCAGTTCACGCAGCACCGACATATCGCTTCCCCACGGGCTGAACAGCATGTACTGGGGAAGGGTCAGCGGCCCCATGAGCAGCTTGAATTTATGTTGTCTGTCCAGCACGGTGTTGCCGAGGATCGCGCCGTCTCCCAGTAGCCCGGCGCAATGGCTGTCGCCGAGCGCGGTTTGATCGTTGCGCTCCAGGTAGATCCATTGCAGTTCAAACTCTTCCATGCGAACCGGAACGCCAAAGTAGTAATGCATCGCCCCCAGCAAGCCGTCCGGGTTACGAGCTTCGCGAATAAGGTGGGCGGAAGAGGCCAGCCGGGCGTGGATAGGTAACGGATCGGCAGAGAGCTCAGCCGGATCGAGGCCGATCAGGCTGCCGACGTAAAACGAAAACCGCTCGTCGTCTTGCCTGTCCAGCGAGGCGGTATCCTGCGATAAAAACCACGCGCGATAAAACAGGCTAAGCGCGCGGTGGTGAAAGATATCGACAAAATCAATCAGCGTAGGGTCGTGCTGCTCATAGCGGGAGTAAGCCAGTTCGGAAAGATGGAGCGGCATGGCGCCTTGTGCCCCCCAGATACCCAAACCAAAAAGCTGCAGCTTGATTTTGTCATCCTGCTGACTAATGGCGGCGATTTCACGTGGTGCAAAGGCCATGCTGGCCACTTGTCCTAGCCGAAAACGCTCCTGTGAGGGCAGCAGGGCTTTGCCGGGGGGCGCTAACTCAGGCGTGCGGGCGGCAATTGCGCGCATCGTGCTGATAAAACCCGCTTCCCAGGGCTTGCTGTCATCAAACCAGGCGTCGACGGATTTCATAATGCGCCTCGTCTGCCGGGACGCGCTTTCCAGCGCGCGATTAAGCCGCGCTGCATGGAGTGCAGTTCGGTTTCGGTAAAGATATTGATTGCCGCGTGCCGCGCCAGGTAGTTTTCCATCACCAGGCCAAAGAGGTACGGACTAATGCCGGAGAAACCCTCTTCATCGACGGTTAAACTGCAGCACACGCCGCGTCCGTAAACCAATAACCCCTCCTCTGACAGGCGACGCACCACGGGCTCGGTTTTACACCCGACCAGACTGTTAATTTGCGTCAGGGTTTCCGTATCGGCGGAGTTGGTGAACAGGCGCAGCATATTACGCAGCGATTCGCCGCCCCGGGCGTGTTCCATCTCGCAGAGAGGAAGATAGTTAAAGCTAAGCTGACGGATAAGCCGCCACGCTGCCTCACCGATGGCGAACGGCGAACGCGGGGCGCTTGGCGAGCTGACGAAGCGGGCGCCGTGAACCGGAACGGAGTCCGACATGGTCAGCTCAAGGTTGCCGGTACTGGTCAGCAAGCGGGGCAGGTCGCGGTTGGTTACCATGGCGTCAACCAGCAGGTAGCGAATATGTTCGCTATAGGGCGCTTCCTGTTGATCGACCAGCGAAATAAAAATCTCCGTGCCGCTGTAGGGCGTGCGGGTGTCATATTTACGGTGGCTCGCCTCTTTCACCCTGACTTTTCGTCTGATAGAGAAATAACGGCCAAAATTACCGGTGTCGCTGTGTCGGGTTTGGTAGAGCGGATTAAAGGTTAGCTCTTCGCTGGTTTCCGCCTGTAAGCCGAAGACTTTATCGACGGAAAAAACTTCATAGTCCATAGGACGGCTGCGATCCGGCACAATGTGGAAATTATTCAGCGCACGGTTAACTTCAATTCGGTCCACGCGTTTGGGAAAGAGGTTAATCACCGCGGTGCAGTGCAGTAAAAAGCGCGAGGCGTCCAGATGCGGCACCAGATCCTGCGGCAATGTGTTGAGCAGTATAATAATTTCTACTTCATTGGTATTATTCCCTTCCAGCGCGGCGGCCAGCTGGGCGATCGAGAAAAAATAAAATCGCTCGCGACAGGCGATATATTCCTGAATCAGTGTGTGCCCGTGGAACATATTCCATTGCAAGGGCAGCAGGCTCTGATCTGGCGCCAGACCTTCAAATTTTAACGCGTCTTTGACGATAACGTGATGCTGATTTTTTTCACCGTCTCCGCTACGTACCACCACCGCGACATGCCTGCTGTGAAGCAATTCAAAGGTATGTGATACCACGCGTTCATCACCCTGAATATAAATGGGTAACTCATCCAGCCCGTTCAAATCTGAAAATACTAAATCCCCCTGTAAACGCAGCTTGATGCGCAGCGCGCCTTTTAACTGCTGGTGGTTGAGGCGATGGATTTCCAGGTTAGGAATATCAGGAGGAACAGAGGTTAACCGTACCTCTGCAATATCCAGCGGCCACAGCGTGACGTCCTGGTTATTTCTGAATTCGCAACGCGTCATTTCTTCAGGCAATAACCGACTGTAAAAAGTGCTTTTTTTGGGGATGACGTAGCCTTGCGTTAAATCGCCTTCTTTTAGATTTGGCTGTAGCTGAACGACCCCCATCGACGGCATCGGCGAATTGTAGTTTGGGTAGATGATATCCAGTAATCGTTGGGTGAATTTAGGAAATTCTGCATCGAGTTTTATCTGCGTTCGCGCAGATAAAAAGCAGAATGCCTCAATCAGACGCTCCACGTAAGGATCGGCAGTTTCTATCCCCTGCATCCCCAGTCGTCCGGCGATTTTCGGGTGCCGCTCAGCAAACTCCCGCGCCATTTCTCTGACAAACGTCAGTTCCTGGTTATAGTAATCTAGAAAGTTGTGTTCCACATTGCATCCCGTCAATTTCGCGACTTTCTTTAATATCGCCCGGATTCTAGAATTAAATGCGTTCTTCACGATCACACTTTTTATCGTCTTTGGCGAAATTAGGAATCCCGTTTGAGCGATTTTCTTAAATCCTGCCTGCTATTCAGATTAAAGGTTTTTCTTATTGCTAAGTATGTTTAGTATTAATCCGAAGTAGCCAGTTGTGTCTCTGTGAATACTTCCAGCGCAGGCAGGAAAAATCTGTTCCACTACAGGAGTAGTGGCCGAAAACGACGTCAAATTAAAATGGGATGAGTTTTGTTGTGGCGATTACCAGAAAAAACCTATTCGGAAAACTTAATGTAAGCCTGTTTAAAAGCGTGGAGAGTGCCACTACGCTGTGTAAATTACGCGGTAATCCTTACGTTGAATTGATTCACTGGTTAAATCAGATTTATCAGCAGCAGGATAGCGATATCCGCCAAATTGTTCGGCATTTTGAACTTGATGCGGAAATTCTCGAACGTGATTTTGCTCAGGCATTAACGCGCCTGCCTGCGGGTGCCAGTTCTATTTCAGATTTTTCATATCATATTGAACTGGCTATCGAACGGGCATGGATATTTTCCAGCCTGGAGTGTGAGAACACGCGTATTCGTAGCGGCCATTTGCTGATGGCGCTGCTGACCACCATGGAATTACGCCGCGCACTTTTCGGCATTTCGTCGGTATTCGAAAAAATTCCGCTGGAACAGTTAAGCAAAGATCTTGGCTACATTATTCGCGACTCTGCGGAAGAGAGCGAAGCGGGCGGTGCGATGGTTTCCGCCGAAGCGGGCGTACCGGGCGAAGCCAGCAACGCGATGGGCAGCACGCAGAGCGGCGGACTGGCGCAATATTCGACCGATCTGACCGCGCTGGCGCGGGAGGGCAAAATTGATCCGGTGCTGGGGCGGGATAAAGAGATCAACACCATGATCGATATTCTGTTGCGTCGTCGACAGAATAACCCGCTGCTCACCGGGGAAGCGGGGGTAGGGAAAACGGCAGTTGTGGAAGGTCTGGCGCTCGCGTTAGCTGCCGGAGAAGTACCGCCCGCGCTGCAAAACGTTCGCCTGCTGACGCTGGATGTCACCGCACTTTCAGCCGGGGCCAGCATGAAGGGCGAATTTGAAGCGCGTTTAAAAGCGGTGCTGGAAGACGCCGCCAAATCAGTCGAACCGGTCATTTTGTTCATTGATGAGGTGCATACGCTGGTTGGCGCGGGCGGCAATGCCGGTACCGGGGACGCCGCTAACCTGATGAAACCGATGCTGGCCCGCGGGCAGCTGCGCACCATCGGCGCGACAACCTGGAGCGAGTTTAAGCGTCACATCGAAAAAGATCCGGCGCTGACGCGACGCTTCCAGGTGCTGCAGGTAGAGGAACCGTCGGAGGATCTGGCTATCGCCATGCTGCGCGGCCTGCTGCCGGTACTGGAAAAACACCACGGCGTCTGGGTAATGGATGAGGCGATTCGCGCCGCCGTGCGTTTATCTCATCGCTATATTCCGGCCCGGCAGTTGCCCGATAAAGCGATCAGCCTGCTGGATACGGCATGCGCCAGGGTCGCCGTTGCGCAGCATGCGCCGCCGACTGAGCTACAGCTGCTGAAATTCCGTCAGCAGTCGGCTCAGGCTGAACTGTCCATGCTGGAAAAAGCCATTGGTTTTGGCAAAGAGGACGACAAACGGCTTCAGCCGATTCAGCGCGCTATCGACGACCATGCAGAAGAAGCGACGGTGCTGGAGCGGCGCTGGGCGCAGGAGTGTGAACTGGTGGCGACGATTATCGATACCCGTCAGCAGCTGCTCGCCGCCACGGTGGAAGATCCGCAAATGCCGGAAGCGGAAAAAATCAGTTTCCTGCAGTCTCGTTTGAATGAACTGGAAGCGACGCTGAGCGAGATCCGCGGTGAAAAGGCGCTGGTGCAGACGGAAGTGAACGCCAGCATAGTGGCGGCGATTGTGGCGGACTGGACGGGCATCCCGGTGGGGCAGGTGCTGAAAGACGACGTCAGCGCCGTCATGGAGCTGCCGCAACGTCTGGCGGAAAAAGTCATTGGCCAGACGTATGCGTTAACCTGCCTGAGCCAGAGTATTCAGACCGCGCGCGCCGGGCTTGCCGATCCGCAAAAACCCTTTGGCGTGTTCATGCTGGTTGGCCCTTCCGGGGTCGGGAAAACCGAAACCGCGCTGGCGATTGCCGACCAGCTTTATGGCGGCAATCAGAATCTGATCACCATTAATATGAGTGAATATCAGGAAGCGCATACGGTTTCTTCCCTGAAAGGGTCGCCGCCGGGTTACGTAGGATATGGCGAAGGCGGCGTATTAACCGAAGCGGTACGTCGCAAACCTTATAGCGTCATTTTGCTGGATGAAGTCGAAAAAGCGCACTCCGATGTACATGAACTGTTTTTCCAGGTATTTGATAAAGGGTCGATGGAAGACGGTGAAGGTCGCCAGATTGATTTTCGCAATACCGTTATTTTGCTGACCAGCAACGCCGGTAGCGACATTATTAGCAGCACCTGCGCCGATCCGCAAACCATGCCTGATGAAGAAGGCTTGCTGAAATTACTACAGCCCGCGTTGCTGAAAGTATTCCCGGCTGCGTTTTTAGGCCGCGTCACCGTTATACCTTACTTACCGCTGGCGACGGATTCACTGCAGCATATTGTCAGAATTCACTTGAACCGCATCGCTGAGCGTGCGAAAGCGCAGTATGACATGGCGCTTACCTTTAGCGATGAACTGGTTCAGCACGTTGTTGAACACTGTCCGGTAGCGGAAACCGGTGCCCGGATGCTGATCCGTTTTATTGAGAAAAATATTTTACCAAAGATTGGCAGTGCACTTTTAAACCAGGTCGACAAAGCGGCAAAAAATAAAACAATAGCCATGCAGTGCATTTTATCTGAAGAAAAGGAAATTGATATTGTGATGCAAGTGGAGGGCTAGATAAACATTTAATCTACAGGAAGTATGTAATAACCAAAAAGCGATCT
Organism: Enterobacter asburiae; assembly: GCF_008080435.1. GTDB lineage: Bacteria > Pseudomonadota > Gammaproteobacteria > Enterobacterales > Enterobacteriaceae > Enterobacter > Enterobacter asburiae_C. The sequence goes on from NZ_VRKN01000005.1 coordinate 316,195, forward strand.
TAGGGTCGAGAAGTTTTAATTTGAATAACGCTAATATAGGGAATTTGTTATGTCTACTTTCAAAATGACATTATGCGCGCTGGCGATGGCGACAGTATCAACTTCTGCGCTGGCCGCCACGCAGGGTACCGTAACGTTTAACGGTGAACTGATTACCAGCACCTGCGAAATTGCCACTGATTCTATTGATCGCCAGGTACAGCTGCCGACGGTTGCGATTCAGACTCTGGCCAATTCAGGTGACACTGCGGGCTCGAAAGGTTTTGATCTGAACGTTGAAAAGTGTCCTACCGGTATTACTCAGGTCGCGGCGCACTTTGAAGCTATCGGCAGCTCTGGCGTTGATAGCGCAACTGGCAACCTGACTAACCAGTTCAGTCCGCCGGATGCGAATACCCCTGCGGCGGCGAACGTACAGGTTCGTCTGTATAACTCTAACGAGCAGCAGCTGAAACTGGGTGAAACCGGCGCACCTGCTGCCGTGACCAGCGGTAAAGCGACCATGCGTTACTACGGCGGTTACTACGCGACGGGTGCGACCACTGTAGGTAAGGTTTACGCGCAGGCGGCTTATACCATCGCGTATCCGTAAGTCTTTCCGTCAGGATTGAATCCGGGGCGAGAAATCGCCCCTGTTAAGCCATTTTATCACATAGACCGTTTTACCCGCGGGGCAGTACTATGAAATATCAACGAGCACTATTATTAAATACTTTTCTCTTTTTCGCGCTGGCAACGGCAGCCCACGTTGCTTTTGCCGGGATGACCATATCCGGTACGCGGGTGATTTTTCCCGGTTCTGAAAAAGAGCAGACGGTGAGAACCAATAATAAAAATGACACACCGACACTGGTTCAGGTCTGGGTTGATGATGGCAATAAAAATACTGACCTTAATAATATTAAGGTGCCATTTACCGCTACGCCGCCCGTTTATCGTGTAGAGCCTGGTAAAGGACAGAGTGTACGTCTTATTTATAATGGTATGCCATTGCCGCAGGATCGGGAGTCGGTGTTCTGGTTTAATATGCTGGAAATTCCTCCGATGAATGAAAAAGTCAATGACACCGATCGTCTGGAACTGGCATTCAGAACCCGTATTAAAATATTTTATCGCCCGACCGCGTTAAAGGGTAGCAGTGCCAATGAATTTGAAAAACTGCGTTGGGAAATCATTAGCCCGACCCGAGGTATTAAAGTGAATAATCCAACGCCTTATTATTTTTCATTTGATTCGGCGATCGCCTATTCAGGAAACACACAATATCCTCTGGTGGCGGATATGATCCCACCGTTTGGCAGTAAAGAATTTGCACTGGCGAGTAAAAATAAAGTGCCAGCAACGATCGGTAGCGTTGAGGTCCGCCTGATTAATGACTACGGCGGCGTTGTTAAATATCAGTTGACTCATTCAACGGGTAACACCCTGTCAATAAAGAAATAATAAGACGCTGAACCGCCTGGCGGGGGAGACAAGGACGTGAATCCGAAAGAGATAAAAAAACATGCATGTCGCGCAATCCGTGAATCGAAAATCGCGGCGGCGATACGCCATATCCTTATCGCTTCTTTTGGCGCCAGCGTTTCCGTGTTGGCACATGCCAGCACCAGCGATCTGGCAACCAGCGCTAAAAATGACGTTGTGAAATTTAACAGCTCGTTCATTCACGGCATTAGCGTTGATGTCTCTCGTTTTTACGAGGGCAACCCGGCGCCGGCGGGGGAGTATGCAGTGCAGGTCGCCGTCAATGGTCTGAGCCGGGGGCAGCGTAAGGTGCTGTTTAAACCCGTTAAAGGCAATGTTAGCGCCCAGCCCTGCTTCACGTATGACGAACTGACTCGTCTGGGAATTAAGGTGACGGCAAAACCTGAGACGTCAGAAAGCGGGCAATGCGCCATGGTGGATGAGTGGGTGGAAGGTGCGAGCGCGAATTATTTGCCCGGCGATTTTTATCTCAATCTGGTTATTCCGCAGGCTTTTATGGTGCAGTTCCCGCGTGGTTATACCGATCCTGTCTCGTGGGATCCGGGGGTGCTGGCAGGGGTGCTGGACTATAACGCCAACGCCTATGCTCAGCAGAACGTCAATCAGTCCGGCGGGGGAAACGATCGATCCGTCAGCGGCAACCTGGGATTGATGATGGGGCTGAACGTGTATGACTGGCGATTTCGCAAGCGGCTGAATACCAACTGGAGCAGTACGGACTCAACGCATACCCACTCCCTCATGACGTATCTGCAGCGCGACGTTCCGGTGCTCAGAAGTCAGCTGACGCTGGGCGATAGCTCGACCAGCGGCGATCTGTTCGACAGCATGACGGTGAGGGGGATCCAGCTACAGTCTGACGACCGTATGCTGCCGGAAGGCTTACGTTACTACACGCCGATGGTACGCGGTATCGCTGAAACTAACGCCAAAGTACAGGTGACGCAGCGGGGGCAGACGCTATACGAGACAACCGTGCCGCCGGGACCGTTTGAACTGAGCGACATTGGTGCAATGGGATATGGCGGTGATTTGCAGGTGACGGTGACGGAGGCAGATGGTCGCCAGCGGACGCAGGTGGTGCCCTTTTCCGCGCCACCGATGTTGCTGCACGCCGGCGTAAGCCGCTTTGGCGTGACGGTCGGTAAGTTGCAGGACGATGCGCTCGCCGAAGAACCCGGCGTTGCCCAAGGCTTTTACCAGTATGGCATTGGCAATATGTACACCCTGTACGGCGGCGGCCAGCTGGCCGATCACTACGCTGCGATAGGAGTGGGAAACGCGTTTAATACCCCGTTGGGGGGCGTATCGCTGGATGCGACCCGCGCGCGCAGTGAACTCGGCGGCGGCAAGGTCTCCTCCGGCAACAGTTTTAATATTGGGTTTAGTAAGTTCCTGGATACCACGTCGACAGACGTCACGCTGGCGGCTTACCGATACTCATCAACGGGGTTTTACAGCCTCCGCGATGCGGCGCTTGATCGCTATGGCGCCAGAAATAATGATTATATGGTGGACTACCGTACCCGGCAGCGCTTTACCGTGAGCATCGGTCAGCCGTTATGGAACGGCAGCAGGATAAATTTTTCCGGTAATTTTTATAACTACTGGGACGATCGCCCGTCGACCAGCCAGTACATGGTCTCGTATAACAAATCCGAGCGCTATTTCTCCTGGTCGGTGTCGGCTTCCCGGTCGTATAACAGCGACGGCCGGAACGTGAATAACGTGATGTTGTCCGTCAGCGTGCCGCTGGGAAGCAGCATCACAGAAAAACCATTGTTCAGTACGGTCTACTCCACCGCCATGCATGACAATAACGGCGGCAGCGGATTCCAGATGAATGCCATCGGCAGCCAGGGCGTACAGAATGAACTGAGTTACGGCGTGGGCACCTCGCTTAATAAAGCGCAGGATACGTCAACGCAGGCGGCGTTTAATGGCAACGTAAATTACAACGCGCCGGTAGGACAGCTGGGCGCGACCGCGTCGGTGGGGAATAAGACGCGTCAGCTCTCGCTGTCGGCAAATGGCAGCGTGGTGGCGCACAGCGGCGGCGTTACGCTGGGGCCGCGACTGGGTGATGCACCGTTTGCATTGATTGACGCGCCGGGTGCGGAAGGGGCGAGGATGCTGAACGGCTATGGTTCACGCATCGATTCCCGCGGCTTTGCGATTGTGCCGTCGCTCACGCCCTATCGTGAAAACACCATTGCGGTGAATACCGTGGGGCTGCCTGATAACGTGGATGTGCTGGAAAGTGAAAGCACGGTTATTCCGCGAATGGGCGCTGCGGTGAAAGTAAATATCAAAACACAGGTAGGGGCGCCTGCGGTATTAATTGTCCGGGATCGGAAAGGACAGCCTTTACCTATCGGCGCGGATATTTTTGACCAGCTGGATAATAGCCTGGGTATTATTGGTCAGGGGGGTATGGCGTTTATTCGCGGCTGGCAGGCTGAGAACAGCAATTTATATGTGAAAAACGCATCTGGCGATCGTCTGTGCACGATTTATTCCAATAGTGATATCGCTAAAAAAATAAGTAAGTCGGCCGGTTCAATTACGCAGGTGGAGGTGGTATGTCATTAATCAAAAAAGCACTCTTCCTGGCTCTGCTGGGAATCCCAACAGCCTGCGTCTATGCAGTTAATTACTCAATGGACGTATATTTTACCGGGACCTATACCGACGAAACCTGTGTCGTAGAGATTAATAATGGCAGCAATAATGAAGTCGTCACATTGCCTAAAATTTCAGTTACTTCGCTGCAGGCCAATGGCAGCGAAGCGGGCAGCGTACCTTTTAATATCACCTTGAAAGAGTGTCCGGCCAACAGGACCGTAGCGGTGTTTTTCAATAGCAGCATCTCCGGCACGGATACCGCGACGGGAAACCTTATTAACGATACAGGACCTGATATGAGCGAAAATGTTCAGATCCGATTACGTAAAGAAGACAGTTCGCAGGTCATTATTGATGATGCGACTTCAGGGCAGGACTACATTATTTCTGCCACGGCAGACCCATTAAGTCATCGATTTTTAGCGAGCTATTATGCGAAGGGTGACTCAGCAGCTACTGCCGGCAAAGTCCAGACGGTAGCGGGAGTCGAGCTTGTTTATAAATAACAGGGAGTGGAATCAGCGAATTATCTGAACGTTAACTATCAGACCAGTCATGATTTATACATAAACGGTGATTAAAGAGTATATATCCATATGAGCAAGAGTAACTCACAAAAATTTATCGCACGTAACCGTGCGCCGCGCGTACAAATTGAGTACGACGTAGAAATCTATGGCAGTGAAAAGAAAATTGAACTGCCGTTCGTGATGGGGGTGCTGGCGGATTTATCCGGTAAACCGCTGGAGCCGCTGCCGCCTGTGGCAGACCGCAAATTCCTGAGTATCGATATCGATAACTTTGACGAGCGTATGAAAGCCATGCGTCCGCGTATGGCGTTCGCGGTGCCAAACACCTTAACGGGTGAAGGGCAGCTGATGGTCGATATGACTTTTGAAAGCATGGACGATTTTTCTCCGGATGCGATCGCCCGCAAAGTTGACTCGTTATCTCAGCTACTCGAAGCCCGTACGCAGCTCGCCAATCTGCAGACCTATATGGACGGTAAAGCAGGCGCGGAAAGCCTGGTGATGAAGGTGCTGAATGACAAGTCACTGTTGAACACCCTGGCATCGGCGCCAAAACCTAAACAGGCTGATGAAGCCGCGTCCTGAATGTGAATCAGAGAGATAAAAATGGCAACTCAAGCACAAAACCATAAGCAGGCCGCGCCGCAGGCCGCAACGCAAAATGATTTTAATGCGTTACTGACCCGTGAATTTAAGCCGAAATCCGAGCAGGCGAAATCGGCGGTCGAAATGGCGGTGAAAACCCTGGCGGAACAGGCGCTCTCTACCTCGATCACCATGGCTGACGATGCTTACAAAAACATCGCGGCGATTATCGCGGAGATTGACCTTAAGCTGTCAGAGCAAATTAACCTGATTCTTCATCATGAAGAGTTTCAACGTCTGGAAAGCGCCTGGCGCGGCCTGCACTACCTGGTGAACAACACCGAAACCGATGAGAAGCTGAAGCTGCGTTTCATGGACATTTCCAAAGATGACCTGCGTCGCAACATGAAGCGCTACAAAGGGATCGCATGGGATCAAAGCCCGCTGTTTAAGCAGATCTACGAAGAAGAGTACGGTCAGCTTGGCGGCGAACCATATGGCTGCCTGGTGGCGGATTACCATTTCGACCACAGCGCGCCGGATGTGGATCTGCTCTCCTCCATCGGTAAGGTGGCGGCGTCCGCCCATATGCCGTTTATTACCGGCGCGTCGCCATCCGTTATGCAGATGGAATCCTGGCAGGAGCTGGCTAACCCGCGTGATCTGACGAAAATCTTTACCCAGAACCTGGAATATGCCGCATGGAACTCCCTGCGTCAGTCTGAGGATTCTCGTTATATCGGTCTGGCGATGCCACGCTTCCTTGCTCGTTTGCCTTACGGTATCAACACTAACCCGGTGGATAACTTCAATTTTGAAGAAGATACCGACGGTGCGAATCACAGCAAATACGTCTGGGCTAACGCCGCGTATGCGATGGCGGTCAACATCAACCGTTCATTCAAGCACTACGGCTGGTGCACCATGATTCGCGGCGTAGAGAGCGGCGGCGTGGTGGAAGATCTGCCGTGTCATACCTTCCCGACCGATGATGGCGGCGTGGATATGAAATGCCCGACGGAAATCGCGATTTCCGACCGTCGCGAGGCGGAGCTGGCGAAGAATGGTTTTATTCCACTGGTTCACCGTAAAAATACCGATTACGCGGCATTTATTGGCGCGCAGTCATTGCAGAAACCGGCGGAATATTACGATCCTGACGCAACGGCCAACGCCAATCTTTCCGCGCGTCTTCCGTATCTGTTCGCCTGTTCACGTTTTGCACATTACCTGAAGTGCATCGTGCGCGACAAAATCGGTTCGTTCAAAGAGCGTGAAGATATGCAGCGCTGGCTGAACAACTGGGTCATGAACTATGTCGATGGCGATCCGGCTAACTCATCGCAGGAAACCAAAGCGCGTCGTCCGCTGGCGGCGGCGGAAGTGGTGGTGGAAGACGTGGAAGGCAATCCGGGTTATTACCAGGCGAAATTCTTCCTGCGTCCGCATTTCCAACTGGAAGGTCTGACCGTTTCTTTGCGCATGGTCGCTAAATTACCGTCGCTGAAAGACGTGGCGTAATTCAGTCAATGAATTAATAAGAATAATAGTCTCATTATTCTTGAAAATGCGGTTGCGCAGGGGTTTCTGCGCACTGTGAAAGGCAAAAGATATTTTGTCTTCATTTCGTTCGTTACTGTTTGAGTAACGTTGTTAATAAGAGCTAATTAAGGAAATCGTATGGCTCAGGATATGTTTATTAAAATTGATGGCATCGAAGGCGAATCTCTTGATGCTACCCATAAAAATGAAATCGAAGTGCTGTCCTGGCATTGGGCCAGCGCGCAGAGTTCAAATATGCACAGCGGTTCCGGCGGCGGCGCAGGTAAAGCAACGGTTGAGGATTTTTGCTTTGAGCATTATGTCGATAAGGCCAGTACTAATTTGCTGAGCTACTGCCTGTCCGGTAAGCATATTAAAGACATTCAGTTTGTGATTCGTAAGGCTGGCGGCGATCCGCTGGAATATCTAACCATTAAGTTCTCCGATGTCATTATTACCCGCGTTGAAACAGCGGGTTCCCACGAAGACGAAACGCGTCCGCGTGAACGTGTGACGTTCGCCTTCACTAAACTGACTCAGGATTACGTCATGCAGAACGCCGAAGGCGCGAAGTCTGGTGTAATTTCCACAAGTTATGACGTAAAAGCTAACCTGCGCAGCTAATTAACGCCAGGTTCGCTGACAGAGTTTTGCCGCTGCGGCGGCAAAACTCTTCTCATAATGACGCCGTTTGGATGAATTGAGTGGAAACGTATGCTTAGCGGAAAAGAAATAAAAAACATACTCAAAGGAACGACAGTTTTTTTACTGTCACTCTTTTTAGTCGCCTGTAGTGGAAGCAGCAGTCCGGCGACCGATGGCGATGAAATAAAAATAAATCTGCTGGCGGCAAGCGATGTTAACCCAAATGAAATGGGCGACCCGGCGCCACTCAATATATTTATTTATAACGTCAAGGATCTGGATGTTTTAACCAATGCGGATTTTTATGAAATTGTTGATGGGACCAGCAAGCCTGTACAGGCGGCAGCTTCAAAAGTCTATGAAGCGATTTTACAACCCGGAGAGCCGCGTACCATTCTGATTAAACCAGACGGTACTACACGCAGCCTTGCTTTCATTGGTGCCTATCGCAGCCTTAATGATTCTCTCTGGCTGGTGAGTTGGGATCTGCCAGAAAAGAAAACATCGTGGTGGCGGCCGAGTTTCTTTAGCGATGATTCGCTTGAGTTGAATGTGCATTTCCAGAAAACAGCAATAACAATTAAAGAAATGGATTAAACCGTGAGAACGAATAAAGTCGTCTGGAGTGAAGGGCTGTTTCTTCGTCCGCAGCTTTTTCAACAGCAAGAACGCTATTTTGAATACTACGCACATAAAAGAGCATCGACCCTGAGCCCCTTCTTTTGGGGATTCTCGCAGTATGAAATCGACCGCGAGGCGCTGTCGTATGGCAAGCTGGTGCTGCGTACCGCGCGCGGCGTATTGCCGGACGGCACACCTTTTGATGTGCCCGATCACGCTGATTTACCCGAACCGCTAACGATTTTGCCTGAACACCTGGGCAAGACGATTTTTCTGGCGGTACCGTTACGCCTTGATAATAGCGATGAGACCATCTTCAGCCAGCATGACGCCAGCTCGCTGGCGCGTTTTCGCGCGCAAGAGGCGGAACTGTGCGATACCAACGCGATTCGCCAGGGGCCGAAGCCGGTTCAACTGGCCAAACTGCGGCTCAGGCTGATGTCGCAAACGGAAATGACCGAATCGTGGATTGGTCTGCCGCTGACCCGCGTCAAGGCGATTCAGCCCGATGGTAGCGTGCTGTTGCATCTGGAAGATTATATTCCGCCCGTCACCGGCTATGCGGCGAACCCCCTGCTGAGCGAATGGCTGACCCATCTTAATGGTCTGGTCAAAATGCGCGCCGGCATGCTGGCGCACCGCCTGTCGGCGTCAGACGGCAAGGCCAGCGCCAGCTCCGAGGTGGTGGATTATCTGCTGTTGCAGATTTTCAATAAATACGAGCCGATTCTCGATCACCTGCGCCATATCCCGGAACTACCGCCTATCGTGCTTTACGAAGAGCTGGCGAAGCTGGCCGGCGAACTGTCGACCTTTGTGCGCACCAAAACGCGTCGTCCCAAGAGCGCGCCGGGCTATGACCACGCCAACCTCTATCCTTCCATTCGTCCCCTGGTCGACGATGTGCATGACCTGCTGAACCAGATCCTGGTGCGGGCCGGACAGCTTATTGACCTGCAGGCTAAAGGCAACGGTGTCTGGGCGGCCTCGATGCTGCCGAACGAGTTACGTTCGTTCTCAAACCTGGTGCTGGCGGTTCATGCGCAGCTGCCGATGGACGTGTTGCAGCAGCAGTTCCAGGCGCAAGCCAAAATCAGTGCGCCGCAACAGCTCCATGAACTGGTTCGCTCGCACCTGCCGGGCCTGGTGCTGCAGGGGCTGCCGGTACCGCCGCGTCAGATCCCGTACAGCACGGGCTACGTCTATTTTGAGCTGCTCAAAAATGGGCCATTCTGGGACAAGATTTCAACCACTGGCGCGCTGGCGCTGCATATCGCGGGTGAGTTCCCTGGCCTGAAGATGGAACTTTGGGGAATCAGGAACTGATGAAAGACGATATTAACCCGCAAGTCTCCGCGGAACCGGCGGAGTTCGAGGACAGCTCGCCGCAGGCGCTGGGTAAGTTCCTTCTGGATGAACAAGGGGACTGGATACAGGAGCCGGAAGCGACGTCGAAAGGTGAAACCGGGCCGGTTGGCGAGCATGCGCCGCGTGGCGAACACGCGCTGAAAAGCGAAAGTGTGCAGCAGCGGATCTTACGCGTGAAGGCGGCGGAAAATCCTCTACTGGAGGCTGCGCAACCGCTACTGCGCTCGCTTGGCGATATGCCGGAGCAGATTAAGGATATCACCCATGTAGAGATCCTCAAAAACACCCTGAAGAGCCAGATCACGCTGTTCGGCGTCGTCTGCGACGAGGTGAATATTCCGTGGAAAAAGATGGCGATCGTGCGTTATTGCCTCTGCACCGCGCTTGATGAGGCGGCGCATACCACGGCATGGGGGCTTGAGGCGGGGTGGTCGCAGAGCAACCTGCTGAACCACTTTGAAGGGGATAACGACGGTGGGAATAAATTCTTCCTGCTGGTTGGCCGTCTCTCCATGAATCCCACCGAATTCGCGGATGTGCTGGAGGTATTGCTGCGCATTCTGGGGCTTGGGTTTGAAGGGCGCTACAGCATTATTGAAGATGGCGATCGCCAGCTCAGCAAAATCCGCCAGCGTCTGTTGACCCTGATCCAAAGCACGCGAAACACCACTCCGCCCGCGCTGTCGCCGCATGGTCTGCAGCCGCACGGACCTGCGGTGCGCGAGAAGATAGTGATCCCCGTACGGCTAAGCGCGTTGTGCGCAGGTGTACTGGTGGTGTCGGCGTTTCTCTGGTGCAAATTCTGGCTACTGTCGCGCAGCGACGGCATCACCAATGGCATCTATGCCATGCAAAACCTCAGCGTGCCCGTGGCGCAACCTGCCATGCGTCTGAAGCTGGCAGTACTGCTGCGTAACGAAATCAGGCAGCAGCTTCTGAGCGTGGATGAGAGCCAGAAGCAGAGCAAAGTGGTGCTGAAAGGGGATGCGTTGTTCCTGTCCGGCTCTGTCCGCGTTCAGCCGGAGATGGTGAACGTCATTGAACGTATCGCCAGCGAAGTCCGACGCGTGAATGGCGACGTGGTGATTGTCGGCCATACGGACGCCACCCCGATCAGTCGGCCAGACTTGCCCAATAACGTTGTGCTCTCGGAAAAACGAGCGGCGGAAGTGGCGCAATATTTTATTTCGGCTGGGCTGCCTGAGAGCAAAGTGAAAGTCCGTGGCGTGGGGAGTAGTCAACCCGTGGCGTCTGATGCGACGGCTCAGGGAAGGGCGAAGAATCGCCGTGTCGAGTTTTTTGTCACGTATTAACGAGGACGACAATGTCTTATTTAAATAGAGTCTTCACCACGCGGTTTATGAAGACGCTGCTGATTGTGTGTGGTGTTGCGTTATTGATCGCCGCCATCTGGTTCCTGGGACCGTTCTTTGGATTTGGTGAATCTCGTCCTCTGCAGAGCATTGAGTCGCGCATTATTTTTATTCTGCTGGCGGCGTTTTGCCTGGTCTGTCTCTGGCTGGGCTGGCCCGCGTTTATTGCGCTGACCGCGACGTTGTGCGTCATTGTCTGGGTATTCGGCCCCTTCCTGTTGGTGGGGGAAAGCTGGCCTGTTGCGCCGGTGAGCGTCAGGCTGGCGATCATTGTCGTTATTTTGCTGGTCGCGTTGTTATACGGCTTGTGGTTATTACTGCTGGCGCTGAAAGACAACCCTGAGCTGCTCAATAAATTTGCCCGCAATAAGGGGCCGGTCGCGGACGATAACAGCTCGGAAGTGATGGCGGTCATTAGCAATGCGGTCAACTACGTGAATACAAGCCGCGGCACGCTGTCGTTTTTCCAGCGCGTGATCCTGGCACGTAAGCCGCTGGATGTGCTGCCCTGGTATATGATGATCGGGACCGCTGGCGCCGGCAAAACGTCGGCGATCCTGGCATCCGGCCAGAATTTCCCGCTGCCGGAGCAACTGAATCAGGTCGGGAAGCCTGCCTCACCCACCCGCAACTGCGAATGCTGGTTCGCCAATGACGCAATCTATCTTGACACATCCGGGAAATACATCAGCGAGCCGGAAACCTACCTCAGCGAGTGGCGCGCGATCCTGAAAGCGCTGAAAAAACACCGTCCGGTCAAGGCGATTAATGGCGTGGTATTGTCCTTTTCCGCCGCCGACGTGATGTGCCGTAATAAAGCCGAACTGTTTGAGCTGGCGGCCAGCCTGCGGGCAAAAATTGAGGATGTGCGGCAGACGCTCGGCGTGCGTTTTCCGGTGTATGTGCTGGTGACGAAACTCGATCAGTTACCGGGCTTTACCGAGTATTTCAGGATCCTGACCGATCAGGAACGCGAGCAGGTTTGGGGCGTGACGTTCCCTTATGGTGATGTCAAAACCGTTTCCGTCTCGGGGTTGCGTGACCAGATCGTCGAGGAGTTCTCCCTGCTTGAAGAGCGTCTGGAGCGCGAGATGATCGTGCGTCAGCAGGAGGAGTACGACCATCGGGATCGCAAAAAGATGTACGCGTTGCCGCAAGACTTTCACCTGCTTTCCGGCATGGTGGCGGAAGTGGTACATAACATCTTTTTTGCCTCCCGCTACGATGAAACGCAAAGCTATACCCAGCTGCGCGGTATCTATTTTAGCAGCAGCCATCAGCCGATTGATTTTAACCTACTGAATAACCAGAGCGTGATTCGTCACTGGTCAAACTACGTCGAGCATAAGTCGCCGGAAGGGATGGCGTCGCTGAGCGCGAAGTCAGACGACCAGGATTTTCTGGTTAACGATGTCTCTTACGGGCGGCAGTATTTTCTTAAACAGCCCTTTAGCGACGTGATCGTTAAGGACCTGCATTTGGCGCGCTATAACCTGGCTAACCAGTCAAAGTACCGCCTTCAACGCTTCCTTGGCCACACGCTGTGCATTGTGATCGCCTTTATTTTGTTAAACGGTTTCTATAACAGCTATCACAACAACAGCGGTTATCTGGAGGCCATCGAGACGAAAGTTGCCGTGCTGCGCGGCGAAGTGAACCGCTTCAACCAGGCGGCGAACGACACCATGCTGCCGCGCCTGTTGGCGCTCTCACACTCGCTGCCGGACTACGGCACGCTGGATGTGTTGAACCCAATATTGTCGTGGCGTTATGGGCTGTATACCGGCACGGATGTGGCGACAGCGTCGGATTCGCTCTATCAGTATTTCCTGCAGCGGCTGCTGTTGCCGCAGATCCAGCAGCAGGTGGTGGTGTCGTTACAGGACGCGATTGAGAGCGGTGACGCGACGCGCATCTACAGCCTGTTAAAGCTCTATCTGCAGGTCACCGGTCAGGGCAAGTTCGACCAGCAAGAGATGATCGTCAGCATTACCCAACTGTGGGAGCACACCGGCAAGCTTCAGCCTTATGAAGAACGGCAGATTTTTGTCTCGCATCTGACCCAGCTTTTTGCGGTGCCTGAGTGGCGGCGTTTTGGTCAGGATGTGGATGAAGGCCTGGTGAAATACGCGCGGGCGGTGCTGGAACGCGAAGACTTAGCCAGCCGCCTTTATGGGCGAATCAAAGCCTCCCTGGCGCAGGACGCGCCGGCGGATTTAACCCTCGGTGAAATGGCAAAATCCCAGGGGGGGGATCTGTTTACTTTGAGCGATGAGTATAGCGGGGGCGCCATTCCAGGCCTTTTTACCCGGGCCGGGTATTACGAGGCGTTTAAAAAAAAAATGGGTCCGGAGCTGATGCTGTTAACGCGTGAGGATGCCTGGGTGCTGGGAAAAGCGAAGCCGGACGCCGCGCCGCCAAAGATGGCCGTCGGCAGCGATGGCACGCTGGTTAACCCGGTGCAGCAGCAGATTCTCGCCCTTTATCTGGATGAATATACCCGGTGCTGGCAGGACTTTCTGAGCAATATTCGTATTAAAGAGAACGTGCTCACGCAGGATTACGGCAGTGCAGGCGTCGCGGCAAATATCTATATGCTGCGAACGCTCAGCGCCTCCAGTTCGCCACTGGTGAATCTCATTCAGCGCATCGTGAAGGAGACGACACTGGCGAAAAGCGATGAAAAATCGCTACTTGATAACGTTAGCACTAAAGGCCGAATTCTGAATGCGGCGGAGAAGGTGAGTCTCGCTTATGCCAGCATGGAAAAGAAGTTGCTCAGAGAGCGGGTTGATAGCCAGTTTGCCCCGCTGCGGGAATTTGCCACCGGTAGCCAGGAACTGACGCAGGAAGGAAGCCCAGCCATGAACGGCGCGGAGCTTGGCAAGCTGATGGGGGCGTTAAGCGAACAGTACACGCTGTTTGTGATTTACGACGATGCGCTGAAAAACGGTAACTCGCCGTCGCTGCCGAATACCGCCCTGAAAATTAGCGCCGAATCGCAAACCTGGCCCGATCCGCTGAGCCACCTGGTGGGACCGCTGCTGGATAGCGTTTACCATCACGCCAGCCAGGAGGCTATCGCCAGAAGCAATGCAGGGATTGAAGAGAGCATCGGGCAGGTTTGTCGCGCCACGCTGAAGGGGCGTTACCCGTTTGCCGAGACTTCACGTGAAGTCAAACGCGCTGACTTTGAGCGCTTTTTCGCGGTGGGCGGCCTGGTCGACGAATATTACAAAAAATACCTCGCGGATAAAGTCGATACCTCTTCGCAACCGTGGCGTTATAAAGGCGACGTCGAGACGGATGATGCGAATATGTTGGCATTTTTTGAGCAGGTGGCGGAAATTCGCGAAGCCTTTTTCCAGGGAGAAAATGGCCGAAAATTATCGCTCGCGTTTGATATTTCGGTTCAGCATCTGGACCCGGCGATTACGCAGCTCAATATGAATTTTGACGGTCAGCAGGTGAATTATGCGCACGGGCCGGTTTCATCGGCGTCGATCGTCTGGCCGACGTCGCGTGCCGTATCAAAAACGACAATGAACGTGACCCCAAGGGTCGCAACGGGGAATTCGTCGCTGACGTTTAGCGGTCCATGGTCGCTTTTACGCTGGCTGGACAGCGCTCGCGATATTTCCTCAACGGATACTGATGAACTGATTTTGCGTTATTCGCTGGACTCCAGACGTGCGGACCTTGAGGTCGTGGGGCTAACCTTCAAAGATCAACTGGTCGTGGATATGTTGAAAGATTTCCGTTGTCCTGGCGAATATTAAAATCCGAGGGAAAGATGTCTCTACGACTGTATTTACTTGGTGGTGAGTCGCGTGCGAGTCCGTTTTGCAGAAAGAGAAAAAAACAGCGCCAGAAGGAGGCTTTTATTTCTCAAGAAATTCTGTCAAACATGGCGACGGCAATGACAGACGAATATTTGTCTACGGCATATCCGTGGTGTTTTGTCATATCGTCCAGCACTGCACAGGATAAATATCATTATGTCGGGGCGTGTAAGATTCTTTGTGATGAACAAGGGGGGAAATCGCTTATTGGAATGTACAGCCCGGTTTCATACCAGTGGTTGAATAAGAACATGCAGGCTGAATTTCCGCTGACATTCTGGATGAGTAGAATTTTAAATATGATACAGGAAAATGATTTTTCTGCCCGCAACACACCATTGCTACGGCAATGGCGCACGGCGCTGCAGCGTGCTTATTCTCCATTTTGGGAGTCTTTTGCGCTGACGCCTGCATGGCGTTTTAAAACTCGTTCGCAGGCCTTACTCAGGGAGGGATCACAGGAAGACTATTACATCCGAAATAGCGATGGTGTTGACGTTATGCCATGGAAAAACTGGCCTGACTGCCTATTAAACGAGTCAGGGATATGGTTATGGCGGGAAAGTCGACATAGAAAAATATTGGATTCACAACGTATCAGGTGATTATATGTCACGTACTATTACATTAAGCAGTCCGGCGATGCCGTTGTTGCTGGGTGATACCGCTCTGGTCATCTCCAGGCTGGATGGTGAAGAGGCGCTGTCGTCCCTGTACTCCTATGTGATTACGGCTAAAACCCCAGCTAACCCTTTGATTCCCTGGCAGGTCGCATCGAATGTCGATTTGAAAGCGTTAATCGGCAAAGAAATGACCGTCACCATTGAACTGGATGGCAACGGGCTGGGGGATATTTTTGCAATTGGTAAAGATACCCGGGAAATTTCAGGAATTGTGCAACGTGCGCGTTATATCGGACGCGATGGTAATCAGGCGCTCTATGAAATTGTGATTCGCCCATGGCTGCATCTGGCAGAACTCACCTCTGATTTCAAAATATTCCAGCAAAAAACCGTGGTGGATATTATTGATGAGGTGTTAGGCGATTACAATTTCCCGTTAGAAAAACGGCTATCGGGAAGCTACCCGCTGCTGGATTTCCAGGTTCAGTATGGTGAGACCGACTTTGATTTTATTGAACGGTTAATGGAAGAGTGGGGTATTTATTGGTTCTTTGAACATGCCGAACAGCATCACAAACTGATTTTAGTGGATAACGTCGGGGCGCATAAACGTTTCCCGAGTGAAGCCTATCACGTGATTCAGTACGCTGCCGATCGTCCGAAGATGGACCAGGAATATATCAACCAGTTCCATTTTCAGGAGACCATTACTTCCGGGAAATGGGTCACCAACGATTATGATTTTACGAAATCACGCGCCGATATTATGGCGCTCGACAGCAAGCCGCGTAAAACCAGTTTTAATGAGATGGAGATCTTCCACTGGCCTGGTGATTACGAGCAGCCCAATATCGGCGAGCAGCTGGCGCGGGTGCGAATGGAAGAGCGCGGGGCGCTGGGGTCACGCTGCGAAGGTTCCGGCGAACTGCGCGGTATTGCCTGTGGGTGTGATTTTGAACTGGTGAATTATCCCGTCGAGAAAGCGAACCGCGAATACATGATTTTGCGAAGCCATCTGGTGGTGGAAGAGATTAATCAGGTGACTGGCGTGGACGAGTTCCGTTATCACTGCGATTTTACCGTTCAGCCAACCACCAAGATTTATCGCCACCCGATGACGGTGCCCAAGCCAAAAACCAGCGGACCGCAAACGGCTATTATTGTTGGTCCTGATGGCGAAGAGATCTGGACCGACGAATACGGCCGCGTAAAGGTGCGTTTTTTGTGGGATCGCTATGGTAAGAACAAAGAGTCCGACTCCTGCTGGCTACGGGTGAGCCAGGCCTGGGCCGGAAACAACTTTGGCGGCATCTATATTCCCCGTATCGGCCATGAAGTGATTGTCGACTTTATTAACGGCGATCCGGACAGACCGCTGATTATCGGCAGCCTGTACAACAACGTCACAATGCCGCCGTGGGATCTGCCAGTGAACGCTACGCAGAGCGGGCTGGTTAGCCGCACCGTTGGCGGTGGGCGAAGTAACTTTAACGGCATTCGCTTTGAAGATAAGCCTGGGCTTGAGCAGTACTGGGAACAGGCCGAGCGCAATATGACCCGTTTAACCAAGCAAAACGAGGAGCAGACGATCGGCATGAATTCCGACGTGAATGTCGGCCTGTCGCGAAACCTGTTCGTTGGCGCGAACTATATGTCGGATGTGATCGGTAACAGTAGCGCCATGATCGGAGGCGCGCTGGCCATTCAGGTGGGAGGAGGCCAGACCGATACCGTTGCGCTTGCGAAGGGAATTAACGTCGGCGGCGCATTTATGACGAACGTAGGTGGCTACCACTCTTTATCTGTTGGCGGCGCTCAACAGGTCAATGTGGGGGGGTATCACTCTCTGGCTGTCGGCGGCGCGAGCACCACCGTTGCGGGAGGCGCGATGACGCTCTCGGCAGGCGGTGAGCTGGTGCTTTCGGCGAAGAAGATCAAAATCGTGGGATCCGATCAGGTCATTATCCAGGGCGGCACAGTCGAACTTAACCCTGGCGATTGCTGCGATAAATGCGGCGGTGGTGGTGGCGGCGGCGGCGGCGGTGGAATGATTGGCCTGCGTGGCCTGCCTGTGATTTCAACGCTGTTTGGCGTTGAGATTCCGTTACCGCCGCTCCCGACGCCAACGGAGCCCCCGACGGATACGCCAACGGAGTCTCCGACAGAAACGCCAACGGAAACCCCGACGGAGACGCCAACGGAGTCCCCGACGGAAACCCCGACGGAGACGCCGACGGAGACGCCAACGGAGACGCCGACGGAGACGCCAACGGAGACGCCAACGGAAACCCCGACGGAAACTCCAACGCAGACAGGCAGCGAAACGCCTGAGCCTTAATGTGCATCTGACGGCGAAGACCTGTCGTCGTCACCCACTATTTTTAAGGGAGAGTGAAATATGCAAAACGCAGCACGTGTCGGAGATGCCACCGCTCACGGTGGTGCCTTATGTTCCGGGTCGGGAAATGTCTACGTTAATGGCATTCCAGCCGCGATGGTGGGCGTCAGTATCGCACCATGCGCGCTGTTGCATGGCGCAGCGCCCGTGGCCGTAGGCTCAGGAACGGTCTTTATCAACGGGGTACCGGCCGCAAGGCTGGGCGATGTAACCGGGTGCGGTGCGGCTGTCGTAACGGGCTCTGGCGATGTCTATATCGGTTAACGCAATGAAGTTGCGTTTTGAATGGCCCGTATCGCGCCAGCCCGTGACGCTGCAGGAAGGTATTACGGCGGATCGGGCCATTGTGCTAGAGGTAAGCCGCGGGGTCTTTGGACCCCACAGCCAGGTGCCCGAGGGGCAAGATGCGGTGGCTTTTTACTGGCATTTAACCCGTCCGGTCATGCGGAACTTTTGCGTCAACGCCATCTGTTTGCTGGACGGCGTAGAGCTCCGCTATGGCGAGAGCCAGCCCCTGCGCATCGGGAGCCATCTTCAGATCGGCCACTTTAAGCTGGAGATGTCCACTGAGGAGGCCGACGCGCTAACGCATCAGGGATTTTCGCCGTTTATCGGCGCGGAGAATACCTGGCAGGCGGCGGATAAAATCCCTGAAGTTGAGGAGATTTTGCCGAACGGGGGCAGTTATATAAATGACTTACATTATTTTAATAATGTCATCGCGCAAAGGAACAGCAATGATGTATTGAAAATGCTTGAAATCGAGTACAAACGATTCCTTATCTGGCAAGAGCAAGGACGCCAGTACTACGATAACGTCAGCAATGAAGCGGCTTATCTTATCAAAACCGATAATCAGTTTGACCGCGTAAACGAAAGTCTAAAAGAAAAGACTTTAACGGAATGTATCGTCGACAGATCTTTTCTGATGGAAAAGGTCTGGCCTGATTTTGAAAACAGCGGTATCCCGGACGATATTTTTGTCGAAGAAGAAAAAATCGATTTACTCAAATCCCTTTCACCAGAGCATATCGTGGCGAAAGGCACATATCAGGTTCCGGAGCTGGTGTTCCGTGATTTCCACAAGATTGGCCTGGATTCACACTATTAATAACAGGAGTTACTACTATGCAGGACATTACAACATTAACCGAAACATTAAAAACCGCTTCTCTTAATGATTTGCTGGCGCAGGTTCTTTCCCAGGTGAAGGCGTCTCCGCAAGATCTCAAAGCCCGGGAAGTGCTGTTTAAATTGTATTGCGTTGACGGCGCATGGAACAGCGCGTTACTGCAACTGCAGACTTTATCGCTGCTCGACGAGGAAATGAAAAAACAGTGTGAGCTCTATAAAAACCTCGTCTTTAGTGAAATGCAGCGCACGCAGGTTTTATCCGGTGAGCGTCTGGCCGCAACGTTGCAGGGCGATATGCCGTTGTGGATGGAGAAACTACATGAGGCGAACGGACAATATTGCCAGGGCAATATGAAGTTATCGGATATGACGCGATCTGAAGCATTTGAACTTGCGCCGGAAAGCCATGGCAAAAGTGATACTTTGGGCGAATTTTCCTGGATTGCAGACAGCGATGGCCGTCTTGGGCCGGTATGTGAATTTATTTGTGCCGGAGGATATCGTTGGCTACCTTTCTCTGAAGTTCAACAATTACGCGTTTCAAAACCGAAAGATCTCCTCGACCTTCTCTGGACACAGGCATCCGTTAACGTTGCGGGGGAAGAATATTTTGGCTTCATTCCGGCACGCTACCCGATTATGACGGATGATGAACAAGACTATAAACTGGGGTCAAAGACAGAGTGGTCCTCGCTATCCGATCTGCTCATACTCGGCCATGGCCGTAAGGTACTCATTACCGACAGCTGTGAACATTCGATCATGGAGGTGGGTGAGATTGTCTTCGAATAAGTCGTTAACCAGAGGAGGTCGCTATCTACCTACTCTTCTGGAGCGGTTACAGGATGACGAACCTAATAGCCCTCACGATCGCGTCCGGCCTGTCGACGCTAAAACGATACGCCAGTTGGTTCAGAAAGATATTGCTGATTTAATTAATCATACCAACATCGAGGACACGATTAATGAGCAACGCTATAAAGCAGTAACGGAATCAGTGCTTAATTATGGTATTCCGGCGTTGATCGGCAGCCCTGAAAATCGCAATAACTGGCAGGTTATCGAGCGGGCAATCCGTAAGGCTATCATCCGCTTCGAACCACGTATTATCCCTGAAACATTGCTGGTGCGTTCATTGCAGGAAAGGGAGCATATGGCGAGGCATGCCGTTATTGCGTTTGAGATTCGAGGGCTGATTGACTGGCAGCCCCACCCTGTAGATTTATGTATGAATGGTCGTTACGACGTGGAGTCTGAAAAGGTCGATCTGAAGCTTCTTTAATAAATCTTAACCTGTCTTAAATAAAGAAATTCAACGTGCAAATTAAGATCTTACCTTGAAGTTTTTCTTGGCGAATTATCCTAAAACAATTGATGATCCTTACCAGGAGAGAGGTTTTTTAATAGTATCAAGGTGAGCTTTTTCTTAATTTGTGGGGTTCTGTAGAGAACCGTTTCCGCATAGCGAATACAGTTTTTTCGCTGAATGTTTATCTCGCTGTTTTTGGGGGTAATTTTCCTTGTAAGGGAATGCAATACATAGGTGTGGAATATGTTGAATATACTGTTGAGGGATTCTAATTATTATCGTGGGTTAGGGGTGAAATCCTTAATTTTGAGTCAATTAGCAAGCGCACGTCTAAAAGAGGCGCGTTTTGCATTATCAACAGACGAAATGAGTAGGGAAGACGCTAACATCATCTTCTATGATGATTTCGTAACGATTAATGTTTTGAATAAAAAGAAAATTCGTAATAATAGCGATCGCTGGCATAAAGAAAACAGGGCACCAGAAAAGCTAACGCTGCATGTTCCTTTTTTGGCCCGTAATCAAACGCTCAACGATGTATCGATGAAGATCGGTAAAATACTGGCAATCGCTACTGCGGACTATCACGTTCATCTCAATAAAGAAGATGCCTACTGGAGCTTCGGATTAAAGAAATACGCCCAGCTTTCGGATGCGGAAAACGATGTCATGCTCTTAATTGGCAGGGGTTACAACAGCGGCGATATTTCACGAATGTTGAATCGCTCGCCAAAGACAATCAGCACCCATTATCGTAACGCCAGTCGTAAGATGGGCGCCTCAAATCAGGCTGAGTTTTATCGTTACGCCTCGTTCGTCGCCCGCTGTGGATGTAATGAAAGAAACACGCTGTGTTTATAAATGGAATAGTTATAAGGCAATACTATGGATAATTATCACACCAGTCAGGGTGAGTGGCATCGTTTACTCTGCGCGTTACCGATCTATCTCCTTGTAAGTCATTATGCTTCCGCCGCAAATAGTAACACTATTGTTGTTGATGGAGGGAAACTCCATTTCGATAATTTGACGCTTGTAAATGACACAAGCGGTGCCTTTATTATTCAGGCTAAAAACGGCGCGGAATTTAACGGCAGCCAGCTGTTTCTTACCAGTAGCGGGGCGCGCGGCGGCGGAGCGTGGATTGATGGTGGCGTTTTCACGGGTGACAATCTGGAAATTAACGTCAGCGGTAACGCCGGCAGCGGCATTTATCTTGCGAATAATAGCTCAGCCGTGCTTTCCGATATTACCATCGCTGCTCAGAATAACGCTAAGGGGCTGGTGCTGGACGGTACCTGGTCCACCACGCAAGGTTCTGCGATGGCGCAGGTCAGCGATAGCACCATCGCCACCGAAAGTGCCGACGCCATCAGCGTCATGGCGGGTGAGGTAACGCTGACCAATACGGTTGCCACAACAACCGGCGACAGCAGTTATGCAGTGAATGCCAACCAGGCGGCAAAAATAAATATTGAAGGGGGCCGTTACGCGACGCAGGGTAAATACAGCGATGCCGTGTGGGTCACCGCCACTGACTCCTCCGTCAATATAAACAATGCCACCCTTTCAACCGCAGGCGATCGCGCCATCGCGCTGAACGCGCAGCGTGGCACGGCAACGATGACTCACAGTACCCTCGAAACCGCGGGACTCAATTCTTATGCGCTGTATAGCGGAAATCAGCAGCTCACGGGCGATATGCTAACCATAACCACCCACGGCACCGGCGGGGCTGGCCTGTTCGCCGCAACCGGCGGGAAGGGGACGCTGACCAACAGCGATATCACCACGCACGGCGAACTCGCGCCGGGGCTATTGGTCTATCCCGGTTCGGTTATTACCGCCGATAATGTGCGCGTTACGACCACGGGCAAACAAGGCTTTGGGCTGTGGAGCCGTGCAGGGGAGTTGGATATCAGCAACAGTACGATCGTGACGTCTGGCGACGCGGCAACCGGGCTGTATGTGAATGGTTACTCCACCACGCTCAGCAATCGCGTATCGCTGAATAATGTGACCTTGCAAAGCGGGCAGGCGCAGGCGATCGATGTCGATACCACGATGCTGGCGCTAACGGTAAATGACTCTACGCTCAGCGGCGGCAATGGCCAGCTGATGAACGTGAGTCATTATGAGTATGCGGGTGATCCCGCCAATAACCTCTACAGCACTGTGACCTTAACGGCCGCCAACAGCCGGTTAAATGGCGATATTACCTCCACTGACGTCGCTAACAGCGTGGCGATTGATCTGACGTCGGCCTCGACGCTGAATGGCGCAGTCAATAACGCGACGTCGCTGGCGCTGGATAGTACCAGCCGCTGGAATATGAGTGGCAGTTCGGTTGTCGGCCAGTTGACCAATAATGGCACTATCGCCTTTTCCGCGCCCAACGCGGCGGACACCCTGACGGTGACCGGCGATTATGCCGGTAATGGTGGGATGCTGATGTTTAACAGCGTGCTGGGAGATGACAGCTCGCCGAGCAATAAAGTGATCGTCGGCGGCGACGTGCTGGCGGGCACGACGTACGTCGCCATCAATAACCTCGGCGGGCACGGCGCGCAAACGGTTGAAGGTATTGAAATTGTCGATGTCGGCGGAACCTCTTACGGCAATTTCGTGCAATCGGGCCGTATTGTGGCGGGCGCTTATGACTACTCCCTGATGCAAAAGGGCGAAAACTGGTATCTGACCAGCCAGGCGACGCCGGTTGTACCGGATCCAACGCCGGAGCCAGTGCCAGAACCAGTGCCAGAACCCGATCCTGGCACGAAACCTGAACCGATGCCGGATCCGCAAAGAAAAGCGCCGGTGATTCGTCCCGAAGCGGGCAGTTACACCGCGAATATCGGCGCGGCCAATACCCTGTTTACGATGAGCCTGCACGACCGACTGGGTGAACCTGGGTTTGTAGATGCCTTATCGGCACAGCCCGAAGTGACCAGCCTGTGGCTGCGTCAGGTCGGCGGCCACAACGGCTGGCATGACGGTAGCGGCCAGCTGACAACCCAGAGTAATCGCTATGTGGCACAGCTGGGCGGAGACGTGGCGCGCTGGAGTCGTGATGGTGTCGATCGCTGGCATCTCGGCGTTATGGCGGGCTACGGTAACAACCACAGTTCGACGCGCAGCCTGGCGAGCGGCTACCGCGCCAGCGGTTCCGTGGAGGGATACAGCATAGGTGGATACGCGACCTGGTATGCCAATGCCCCAGCGTCGCAGGGTGCCTGGCTGGATAGCTGGTTACTGTACAACTGGTTTACTAACAGCGTCCAGGGCAAAGGGTTAGCGAGCGAATCGTATAAATCTCGGGGATTCACCGCATCGCTGGAGGCGGGATACACGCAGAAACTCGCTGAGTTCATGGGGAGCAAGGGGACGCTGAATGAATGGTTTATCCAGCCTCAGGCGCAGGTGATATGGATGGGGGTGAAAGCCGATGATTTCCATGAGGCAAACGGCACCCGTATTCATAGCGAAGGCGAGGGGAATATCCGCACCAGGCTGGGTATTCGCACCTTCCTCAAAGGCCACCATGCCATGGATAACGGTAAGGAGCGCGTGTTCCAGCCTTACGTTGAACTTAACTGGATCCATAACACCCGTGATTTTGGTACACAGATGGATGATGTGAGCGTCTACCAGGCGGGTGCGAGAGATCTGGGTGAAATCAAAACGGGCATCGAAGGGCAGATTAACCCACGGCTGAACACCTGGGGAAATATCGGTGTCCAGATGGGAGATAAAGGTTATTACGATGCTGCGGCCATGCTCGGCCTGAAATACCACTTTTAACGCTGGCTAAGCCCTCGCCCCGGCAAGCGATGCTGCGGGCAGGGCGCGGCCGTTTTCGGCAGGCCTGGAATGCAAAACGGACCTCCGTGGAGGTCCGTTAATATGAATTTTGGTGCCGGACTCGGAATCATATCCACGATTAATACGCTGTTTGTTATTGGTTTTGTAGGGATTTCTCACAAACAGCGCCCCCACTAAGGCCCCCATAAAAATCGCTTTGGTTTTGTGTGGAATTAGATCCACATATAACGGTCTGAGGTCCACATATAGTGGGTGGAACTCCACACATAGCGGTGCTAAAAAATCCATGTTGCATTACTCAGGCAAGCCCCATCCCCTTCGCATTGAACATCGTTCAAACTTACATTTGATATGTTGGAACAACGATTTTTGAGATAATAAAAAATGGCGAAATTTCTAATCTATAGATTCTATTAGTATTTTTTCTATATTTTTGAGATGTTGCCATACACCAGTTGAGATAACTAAACATCATGGCTCAATTTAATCACTTTGAACTCTCACTTCTGAATCCCAGCTTTGATTCCCCTTTGGTCGACGCGCTGACGGAGCTGGAGCTACTTCGGCATCTGCGGCTGGAAACCAATGTTCACCCTATCCTGTTTGCGCAGCTGAAGACTGTTTTCCACATGCTGGAGAGTCTTGGCTCTGCAAGGATTGAGGGAAACCACACCACGCTTGCAGACTATGTTGAAAGCAAGGTTGAAGGAACGCAGAGTTCGACGGATCAGCTCAAAGAAATCAACAATATTGAAGCCGCGATGGAGTTTATCGACGAATACTTGAGCAATGGCGATGACATAACGGAATATTTTATCCGCGAGTTGCATAGTCTGGCGGTCGCCGGGCTGCAACAGGAAGGCGACAGAACGCCCGGTGCATATCGTGAACGCTATTACGCCATGCTTTCGTTAGCTGATAAGGGAACAGAGCAGGGGCTGGAAGAATGGTGCTTATATGTGCTTTCGGGGATCTCGTCTGAGCTGAAGAAAGTTGATCAACTGACAAGCCATGCTTTTCTGAGTGAAAAAATCCTGTATCCGGCTATCGATTTTTCGTCGGAGAGAGGACTGATAAATCCGCTGGAATCGAAGGTTCTGAAACGTGCCGTTGAGCTGGGGACGATAAAAGCGGGCGATCTACGCGCTGTTTTGCCGGATCTGAAACCGACGCAGGTGACTTATCAGCTTGGTAAGCTGATTGAGCGAGGGTTACTTCAGCCAGTAGAAGAGGGGGCCCGTTCCTATACGGCGAAATTTTCTAATTCGTATCTGATACGTGGGGTGATTAAGGTTCTACGGGAGGAAGGGTTTATTCCTGATTTATAAGCTTAGAGGTGGTTAATTTTACGGTAGAAAATGATGATGGCATCATCATATATTCTTGTTAGATGAATTAGGAATATTTCTGCCGTTTCTCGCAACTCAGGGCTGGCAAACGCGCTTACCCGTCGCTGGCCCAAAGGTGAAAGGCTGATCGCTGAAGCGCTATAAGCACCGCGTTGTCTAAGAACAAAAAGGGGAAGCATTGAAGAACTGGACTAGCCCAAAAGCAAAAACCCGCCTTTTGGGCGGGTTCTTTAAATAGTGGTGCCCGGACTCGGAATCGAACCAAGGACACGGGGATTTTCAATCCCCTGCTGGCGCAATAGCGCCGGCGCGACCCCTTCGCCAGGCACCTTCACCCCGCTAGATGCCCCGTCATATACATTCTGGCTCCCGCAGGTTGGGCTACCGTCGGTCATAATCGCAAACCGACAGCCCTGACTCTGCGCAGTTTTCAACGCCAGCCACGCCGCCAGCACATACGGCTGCGTTACATCGCGCCCATCGCTTTCTACCACCTGCGCGTGCCCGTTCAGAACGTCGATTCCCTGACCGCTAACCCTCTCTGCGGATAAGGGGGGGTAGATAGCCCTGCCGCCAGTTCCGGGCAGTGGGTGACCAGACGGCCTTCTTTGCGTCAGTGTTGCAGCAGATCTGAGGAACAGGATTTATCGGTACCGTTGTAGCGGACAAGGTGCCCTGACAGGCAGGCGCTAAGCAGGATTATTTCTTTGACGGGCATGGGAGATACCTTTGATAAGGTGCGTGGTAACGCGCTTATCTCGATACCGGCGGATATAAGGTGGCAGAAAATGAGCGGGTGGCGGTTGGATTTTGGGGGAGAGGAAACGCGTATTATAATGAAAAACGAATAGTATCTTCTGCGCTTTAACCCCGTTTATGAACTGCCAGAGGCTAAGCCATGTGTTTTTATCCTGAGCGGGTGATACCAGAAGGAGGCTCCTGGAAGTGATTGAAAAATTTAAAAGGACGTTAGAAATGAATAAATATCTGTCTGGTCTGTGTGTTGTTTCTTTTTTTTATTTTTCTTCAATAGGTTACGCGCACTCTGCGGGTCCAAATAAAGTTCAGGTTAGTATCGAACCCCACATCTCTAGTAGAGGATATATCCCGGTAATTTCTAATGCAGATGAAATCGAGTCTTCTGATTTCAGGGCGTCGGATCTACAGGCGATGCAGGATAGCCTGAGGAAGATGAAGTCCGACAACAGCAAAGTCGATGAGCTAACTCAGAAGGTTTTACAGCTTGAGAGAAAGAATTCTGAGCAGGAGAGTAAGATCGAGCGATTGCAAAGAAGCCTTGATGACATGAAGCGGAGCAACGACAACCTTTCAAATCAGGTCAGCAATTTATCCGGCAAAATTAAGTGATAAAAAAGAGCCACCGCCTGTATTAACTTACCGGGCTATTAGCGTAAGCGTGCCTGCATTAAAGCCACGCTTATCAGCGCCCAGAAATCGGCCGTAGCCATATAGCAAAAACCCAGCCATAGGCTGGGTTTTCTAAATAGTGGTGCCCGGACTCGGAATCGAACCAAGGACACGGGGATTTTCAATCCCCTGCTCTACCGACTGAGCTATCCGGGCAACGGGGCGCATTAAACCCGATCTGCCCCCCGTCGTCAACGAAAAATGTTGTTTTCGTTACAGACTGCGCAATCTCTCACCATTTCGCCGCATCCTTAAGCGAAAAAGTGCGTCCAGAGCGCGGAGAGCGGCATGGCGAGCAGCAATGCGGGCAGCATGTTCACCACGGCAAACATCTTAATCCCACAGATGCGCAACCCGGTAGCCAGCAGCAGCAGGCCGCCGACGGCGGTGAAGTCTGCCATCATCGCCGGCGTGGTCAGCGGGAGAATCAACGTGGCGCAGGTGGCGAGCGCGAGCTGAATAAGCAGCATCGGGACGCAAATCGCCGCGACGGCGACGCCAAGAGTGGTGGCGAAAATAGTGGCGGTGAAGAAATCAAGAAACGCTTTCGCAATCAATATGCTTGGGTCGCCCGTCATCCCTTCCTGCATCGAACCGAAAATCCCGGTGCCGCTGGCGCAAAACAGAATGATGATGGCGACATAGTTTTGAATAAACGACTCGTGCGTGCCGTGTTTCGCCTTGCCGCCCGGTCGGGCAATCAGGTTTTTGGCTTTGCTCACCGCGCTGTTAATGCCTTTTTCCAGATAGCAAAATTCGCCAATCAGCGCGCCGAGCAGGGTGGCCAGCACCATCACCGGCAGGTTGGCGCATTTGATCACTAAAAGAATACCGATCCCTAACGATGCCAGGCCGAATATCGAGGGCATGGAGGTGCGAATACGCTCCGGCAACCGCTGGCTCAGTACGGCGCCGAGTACGCCGCCCAGCAATACGGCGCCTGCGTTAATAAATGGCCCGATAACCAAAGTTAACTCCTGTTATTTAATCATTGATATTGCATTATTATGGCACGTCAGGGCTGCGCGGGCCTTAGCTTTGGGTGGTTTCGTGCATACTGATTCCTTCTTGCACCTCAAAATAAAAGGTGACATTATTGCGCGAATTTTCTCCTCCCTGTCTCACCGCTCGGTGAGGGTAACTGCGCCTATGAAAACCATGAAAATTGCCGTCAGCCGCGAGCTGGTCTCCACCGTGTCTACGCACCGCGAAAAGGTGACGCTGGACAGCACTGATTTTACCGATGTGGCGGCCGTCGTCATCACAGCAGCTGAAAGTCGCAGCGGCATTCTTGCACTGCTGAAACGCACGGGCTTTCATTTACCGGTGTTTATTTTCTCGCAGGAGCCAACGGACGTACCTGATGGCGCCACCGCGGTCATCTCGGGTAAAGCCCAGGAGTTTCTGGAACTGGAGAGTGCAGCCAACCGTTATGAAGAGAACCTGCTGCCGCCCTTTTTCGACACCCTGAGCCAGTATGTGGAGATGGGTAACAGCACTTTCGCCTGTCCGGGCCACCAGCACGGGGCATTTTTCAAAAAACACCCGGCAGGGCGACAGTTCTATGATTTCTTCGGTGAGAACGTGTTTCGCGCCGACATGTGCAATGCCGACGTGAAGCTGGGCGATCTGCTGATCCACGAAGGGTCCGCCAAGCACGCGCAAAAGTTCGCGGCAAAAGTGTTCAACGCGGATAAAACCTACTTCGTGCTGAACGGCACGTCAGCGGCCAACAAGGTGGTGACCAACGCGCTGCTGACCCGCGGCGACCTGGTGCTGTTCGACCGCAATAACCATAAATCTAACCACCACGGGGCGCTGATCCAGGCGGGCGCTACGCCGGTTTATCTTGAGGCCGCGCGTAACCCGTTTGGCTTTATTGGCGGGATTGACGATCACTGCTTTGACGATGCGTATCTGCGGGAACTGATCCGCGAGGCGGCACCGGAGAAGGCCGACGAGGCGCGTCCGTTCCGTCTGGCGATCATTCAGCTTGGTACCTACGATGGGACGATCTACAACGCCCGTCAGGTGATCGACAAGATCGGCCATCTCTGCGACTACATCCTCTTTGATTCCGCCTGGGTGGGCTACGAGCAGTTTATTCCGATGATGGCGGAAACGTCCCCGCTGTTGCTGGAGCTGAACGAAAACGATCCGGGGATTTTTGTGACCCAGTCGGTGCACAAACAGCAGGCCGGGTTCTCACAAACGTCGCAGATCCATAAAAAGGATAACCACATTCGCGGTCAGGCGCGTTTCTGCCCGCACAAGCGGCTGAACAATGCTTTTATGCTGCATGCCTCCACCAGCCCGTTTTATCCGCTGTTTGCCGCGCTGGATGTGAATGCCAAGATCCACGAAGGTGAAAGCGGACGCAGGCTGTGGGCGGAGTGCGTCGAGCTGGGGATTGAAGCGCGTAAGGCGATCATTGCCAACTGTCATATGATCAAACCGTTTATCCCACCGGTGGTGGCGGGGCGGCCGTGGCAGGATCATCCGACGCACGCTATCGCCAGCGAGCTGCGCTTCTTCAGCTTTGAGCCGGGGGCCAAATGGCACGGGTTTGAGGGCTATGCCCGCGAGCAGTACTTTGTCGACCCGTGCAAGCTCCTGCTGACCACGCCGGGTATCGATGCCGAAACCGGGGAATACACGGAATTCGGGATCCCGGCGACGATTCTGGCGCACTACCTGCGCGAAAACGGCATCGTGCCGGAGAAATGCGACCTTAACTCGATCCTGTTCCTGCTGACGCCTGCCGAAAGCAGCGAGAAGCTGGCGCAGCTGGTGGCGATGCTGGGGCAGTTTGAACAGCATATTGAAGATGACACGCCGCTGGCGGACGTGCTGCCGACGATCTTCCAGAAATACCCGGTGCGCTACCGGGATTACACCCTCCGCCAGCTGTGCCAGGAGATGCACGATCTCTACGTCAGCTTTGACGTGAAAGATCTGCAGAAGGCGATGTTCCGTAAGGAGAGCCTGCCTGAGGTGGTGATGAACCCGCAGGATGCAAACCGGGCCTATATTCGCGGAGAGGTGGAGCTGGTTCGCATACGGGATGCCGCAGGGCGCATTGCTGCTGAAGGGGCGCTGCCCTATCCGCCAGGCGTGCTGTGCGTGGTGCCGGGTGAAGTCTGGGGCGGGGCGGTACAGCGTTACTTCCTGGCGCTGGAGGAGGGCGTCAACCTGCTGCCGGGCTTCTCGCCGGAGCTGCAGGGGGTTTACAGCGAGAAGGATGCCGACGGGATTAAGCGGCTGTATGGGTATGTATTAAGGTAGACCCCCTCACCCTAACCCTCTCCCCAAAGGGGAGAGGGGATTGCACGGAGCCGTCTTTTCACCCTCGCCCCTTTGGGGAGAGGGCCGGGGTGAGGGGAGTTAAGCCGCACTACGCTTGTACATCCTCCTTGGATGCCCAATCTTGCCGTACAGCATCTCCACCGTCAGAAAACCCGCCTCTACGCAGTGCTCCAGATAGCGCCGGGTGGTGGTTTTGCTTAATCCCGTTTCGCTCACCACTTCATCCACGGTAAAGCAGTGCGTTGCCTTGTCGTTGAACAGCGTCTGCACTCGCGCCAGCGTATTTTCCTCAATGCCTTTGCTGCCGTTATCCTGACGGTAGTTTTTCGCCTGTAGCTGATACAGCGAATCCACGTTCTGCTGGTCGACAATCTTCCAGACCCGCTGCTGTTCGGCAAACTGCACAAACCGCTCCAGCGACTGGCTGAGCCGCTTCCAGGAGACGGGTTTGAGGATATAGTCGAAAGCGCCGTTGCGAATCGCCTGGCTGCAGGTGTCCATATCGCTGGCGGCGGTAATAAAAATCACCGAGCAGTTGGCGCGGGCCAGCATGGGGTTATTGATAAGCGAGATACCTTTGCCGTCCGGCAGATAGTTATCCAGCAGCATCAGCTGCGGCTGTTTGCTTTCAAGTTCTGCCTGGGCCGCAGCCAGCGACGAGGCAATGCCCACCAGCCTCAGACGCGGATGTTTGCCTATCAGCTCCGCGTGCAGTTGCGCCAGTTCGTTCTCGTCTTCAACAATCAGTACGTCGATAAGTTCATGTTGCATAGTCGGTGTCTTCCAGTTGCCGGGCGGTTCCCGTGGCCGGGATAAACAAGGAGAAAATGGCGCCGCGCGGGGTATTATCGGCAACTTCTATCGCGCCGCCAGCCTGTGTGACATAGCTTTCGATCAGATACAGGCCAATCCCATGATCGCCGCGCGTTTTGGTGGTAATACCGCGTTCAAAGATCCGGTCACGGATCGCCGGTGTAATGCCAACGCCCTGGTCGGCCACTTCAATAATCAGCTCCTGTTCGCTGAGTTTTATCAGCACTTCTACCGGCGCATGGGGAAGCGGCGATCGCTGAGTCGCTTCGATGGCGTTATCCAGCAGGTTGCCAATAATCGAAATCAGCTCTTGCTCTCCAAGGGGCAGGAACGGTCTGTCCAGCCGACAGGCCGGGTCGAAACTGAGCTCGACGCCTTTCTCCCGCGCGCGGGCGGCTTTCCCCAGCAGCAGACCGCACAGGGTCGGGGAGCAAAAGCGCGAAGAGATAAAGTCCAGTAGCTCCTGGGCATGTTCTGATTGCGCCTGAATGTAGCCAATGGCTTCCTCATAGCGGCCCATATGCAGCAGGCCGGAGAGGGTCGTCATCCTGTTTAACTGCTCATGACGCATAATACGCAGGTTATCGACATAGCGTTTTACCTGGCTGAGCTGGGCGCTCAGCGAGTCGATCTCGTTGCGATCGCGGAAGGTGATCACCCAGCCCTGCAGCGAGCCCTCAAGCATGATGTGCACCCGGCTGGCAATCACCGTGAGATCGTTAAAACGGCAAATCTCGTCATGGGTATCTTTCGCCAGCATCGTCTGCGTGTCGAAGAACGGGACCGGCTCGATCACCTGGCTTATCAGCTGTCCGCGAAGTTCACGGGCCGGCTGGCTCAGACCCAGCAGTTTGCGCGCCGCCTGGTTGATGACTTCAATCCGCCGCCGATCGTCAATGGCAATCACTCCTTCATAAATAGACTCCATCATCGCCTTCTGCTGGCGCACCAGCAGGCCGATCTCTCGCGGCTCAAGGGAGAAGATCTGCTTCTTGATGCTGCGGGTAAAGAACCAGGAGAAGATAAAGAGAGCGATCAGCAGCAGCACGGCGGCAATCAGGATATTGACCACTTTACTGACGGTAATGGTATCAAGGTAGCTGGTGAGATAGCCTACCGAAACAATGCCGACCACCTGTCCGGCCGCGTTGAAGATGGGCGCTTTACTGCGCAGCGAAATGCCCAACCCGCCTTTGCGAATGGTGGTGGTGCTTTTACCCTGCAAAACGGCTTCATTGTCTCCGCCAACCAGGGTCGTGCCCACTCTGTCGGCGAAGACGGAGTGAAAAAGATGCTGCCCCTTATTATCACCAATCACAATAAAGCTGGCGTCACTGTGCGCAGAAATTTTCTGCATAAAATCATGGATGGCGTTGATATTCTTTTGTTCAACTTCATTACGCAATGTCGGAATAAGCGCAATCTCTTCAGCCTGTATTTTGGCTCGCGTACTCATTTCCTGATAAAGCTGTTTCCCGACGTCGGCATAATAATATCCGCCCAGTAGCGCAAAAAGTACTGAGAAAAAGGCAACCAGCGAAATAAACAACTTGATCTGGAAAGAGACTTTCATAACTATCACGCGAGGTAGCAGCAAAGATCGCCAATATATCATCTTTTTTCGCGCGGACGCCCGTTTTGCCGAAAACTTGTGATCCCTTGCACAGCGGGCGCTGTAAAAGAGTTATCCTAAAGGCTAACGTGCTTCTGGCTGCACAAACAAATGTTATTTGTTTGTTCAATTCGGAAAAGAAACCATAAAAACCACGGCAATAAATAAGGTATAAATCACATTAAATAAAAGAAACCATTAAAACCATAGCTGCCATTAAAACTTCGCTTTTAATATGCCATCCCTCACATAAAGTAAGCCTTTGTGACTCTAAGCTGAACGCACAAAATAACCAAGGGGCTTATTATGAGCACAACTGACGATTCTTTCTCTGTTACCCACGACCCGATTGAAATTCAGCGGCCTTCGCTCAAAGAGCGCTGGTGGCATATTATGGATACCTGGAAAATCGGGATTATTCCTCTGCCGCTGTTCGTTCTGGCGGGTGTGTTGATTGCGATTGATTGCCTGGGCGGAAAACTGCCGAGTGACATCGTGGTGATGGTGGCAACGCTGGCGTTCTTCGGCTTTGCCTGCGGCGAGTTTGGTAAACGCCTGCCGATTGTCGGCAAGCTCGGCGCGGCGGCGATTTGCGCCACCTTTATCCCTTCCGCGCTGGTCTACTATGGCCTGCTGCCGGACGTGGTGGTCGAGTCCA
Source organism: Enterobacter asburiae (assembly GCF_008080435.1). GTDB lineage: Bacteria > Pseudomonadota > Gammaproteobacteria > Enterobacterales > Enterobacteriaceae > Enterobacter > Enterobacter asburiae_C. Next base: position 349,263 of record NZ_VRKN01000005.1, read on the forward strand.
CCACCAAATTCTACAAATCCACCAACATTCTCTACCTCTATATCTGCTGCATTATCGTCGGCAGCATCATGAGCATGAACCGCACGGTGCTGATTCAGGGCTTCCTGCGCATCTTCTTCCCGATGCTGTGCGGTGAAATTGTCGGCATGATTGTCGGCATGGGCGTGGGTATGGCGCTGGGTCTTGAGCCATTCCAGATCTTCTTCTTTATCATTCTGCCGATTATGGCGGGCGGCGTCGGGGAAGGGGCAATCCCGCTTTCCATCGGCTATGCCACCCTGCTGCACATGGACCAGGGCGTGGCGCTCGGCCGCGTGCTGCCGATGGTGATGCTCGGCGGTCTGACGGCAATCATCATCTCCGGCTGTCTGAACCAGCTCGGTAAACGCTACCCGCACCTGACCGGTGAAGGTCAGCTGATGCCTAACCGCGCGAATGCCGATACCACCGTCTCTCAGCCAGCGTTCTCCGGCAAAGCGGACGTCACCACTATCGCCTCTGGCGCGCTGCTGGCGGTGCTGCTCTACATGCTGGGCATGCTCGGCCACAAGCTTATTGGCCTGCCTGCCCCGGTTGGCATGCTGTTTATGGCGGTGCTGGTGAAGCTCTGCAACGGCGCCTCTCCACGCCTGCTGGAAGGCTCTCAGGTAGTGTACAAATTCTTCCAGACTTCAGTGACCTACCCAATCCTCTTCGCCGTCGGCGTGGCCATCACCCCGTGGCATGAACTGGTGGCGGCGTTCACCATCAGCAACCTGCTGGTGATTGTCAGTACCGTTTCTGCACTGGTGGCGACCGGCTTCTTCGTCGGTAAAAAGATTGGTATGCACCCGATTGATGTCGCCATCGTCTCCTGCTGCCAGAGTGGACAGGGCGGTACCGGCGACGTGGCGATCCTGACCGCAGGCAACCGCATGAGCCTGATGCCGTTCGCCCAGATTGCTACCCGTATCGGTGGGGCGATTAACGTCTCTATCTCACTGCTGATTCTGGGCAACTTCCTCGTTTAAGTTTTCAGGAAAGAACAATGAAACTCGCAAGCTTTTTATACCAGGGAAAACGCAGCTACGGCATCGTCCAGGCCGACGGCGTGATTGATTTAGGTCGCCGTCTCGGCGACCGCTACAGCGACCTCAAGGCGCTGCTGCAGGGCAACGGGCTGGCGCTGGCCACCCGTTACCTGAACGACGCCGTGGACGTGCCGCTGAGCGCCATCACCTTCTTACCGGTGATTGTGCAGCCGGAAAAAATCCTCTGCGTGGGCATGAACTACGCCGACAAGCGCAAGGAGTTTGATCAGCACAACCCGGCCCCGACGCTGTTTGTGCGCTTCCCGGATTCACAGACCGGCCACAACGAACCGGTGCTGAAACCGCGCCACTCCAGCGAGTTCGACTACGAAGGCGAGCTGGCGGTGATCATCGGCAAAGGCGGGGAGAACATCAGCCGCGACGACGCGCTGCGCCACGTGGCAGGTTACAGCTGCTATATGGACGGCTCCGCCCGCGACTGGCAGCACACCTGGTTTACCGCCGGTAAAAACTGGCGTCAGACCGGGGCGTTTGGCCCGTGGATGGCGACGGCGGATGAGATCCCGGATCCGCACCAGCTGGCTATCCGCACCTGGCTGAACGGGCGCATGGTGCAGGAAGACAACACCAGCAGCATGATCCACAAGGTTGCGGAGCTGATCGAGTACATCAGCACCTTTACCCGCTTAAGCCCGGGCGACGTGATCATCACCGGATCCCCGGGCGGGGTGGGTAAAAAGCGTAACCCGCCGCTGTTTATGAAAGAGGGCGATCGCATTGAGGTGGAGATCGAGCATATCGGTCATCTGAGCAACGTGATCGTGGAAGCGCCAGCCGTCGGGCTTGCGGCAGCACATTAAGTAAGGCGACAGCATGCAATCGCAACCCATCGATTTTCGCCACACCCTCGTGGCGAAACACCCGGAACGCTTAAGCCAGATCCGTTACCTGCTGGCAGACAGCGGCCTTGGCCTGGACAACGACATCACGCTGTTTGTCGAAGCCTGGTCCGGTTCGCAGCTGGTGGGTTGCGCAGGGCTTGCTGCCAACGTCATCAAATGCGTGGCGGTCAACGAACAGCTTCGCGGCGAGAATCTCAGCGCGCGGCTGCTGGCAGAGGTGGAAAATGCGGCGCTGGAGCGCGGCCATTTTCACCTCTTCCTCTGCACCCGTCCGTGCAACCGGGAGCGCTTTGCCCGCAGCGGCTTCTGGCCGATTGCTCAGAGCGGGAACAACGCGGTGCTGATGGAGAACACCCCGCAGGGGATCGAACGCTACTGCCGTTCCCTGCGCGCGACGCGCAAGTGCGGGGAGAACATTGGCGCGATAGTGATGAACGCCAATCCGTTCACCCTCGGCCACCGCCATCTGGTGGAGCAGGCGGCGCAGCGGTGCGACGCCCTGCATCTGTTCGTGGTGCGTGAAGACGCCTCGTTCTTCCCGTTCAGCGCGCGCCTTGAGATGGTGCGCGCGGGCGTGGCGCATCTGCCGAACGTGGTGGTGCATGAAGGCTCGCAGTACATCATCTCCCGCGCCACCTTCCCGGCCTACTTCCTGAAGGAGACCGGCAAAGTGCAGCAGGCGTGGAGCGAGATTGATGTGCTGATTTTCCGGGACTTCATCGCCCCGGCGCTCGGCATTACGCACCGCTTCATCGGCTCGGAGCCGTTTTGCGATATCACCCGCCAGTACAACCAGACGCTGCACGACCTGCTGGCCTCGCATATCGAAGTGGTGGAAATGCCGCGCATCAAGGCCACCGGCAACGCCATATCAGCGTCGGAAGTGCGCCGCTTACTGAAGACACAGCAGTTTTCCCGGATCCGGGAGATTGTCCCGGACTCCACCTTCGCGCATCTCGAAACGCATTACCGTGCGAGTGCGGAAGTCGCTTAACTACCAGGAATTTATCATGAAAATTATAAGGGAGGCGCTGGCCGGAACGCAGGAGTCCAGCGACCTGATGGTGAAAATCGCTCCCGCTCACGGCGAGCTGGAGATAGTCATCCACAGTGAAGTGATTAAGCAGTTTGGCGAGCAAATTCGCCAGGTGGTCAACGACACATTGCGCGCCATGAACGTGCACCAGGGACTTATCATTATTGAAGACAAAGGGGCGCTGGACTGTGTGATCCGCGCCCGCCTGCAAAGCGCGCTGATGCGTGCCGCCGATGAACAGGCCATCAACTGGGGGGCGCTGAAATGAGCAAACTCCGCCGCAGTATGCTGTTCCTGCCGGGCGCCAACGCCGCCATGCTCTCAACCGCCTTTATCTACCGTCCCGACTCCATCATGTTTGACCTTGAGGACGCCGTAGCCCTGCGCGAGAAGGATACCGCGCGCATGCTGGTGTTCCACGCGCTTCAGCACCCGATGTATCAGGATATCGAAACCGTGGTGCGCATTAACCCGCTCAACACGCCGTTTGGCCTGCTGGATCTGGAAGCCGCCGTGCGGGCCGGCGTGGACGTGATCCGCCTGCCGAAAACCGACACCCCGGACGATATCCACGAGCTGGAAGGCCACCTCGAGCGCATTGAGCAAGAATGCGGTCGCGAGGTCGGCTCCACCCGCGTGATGGCGGCGATTGAATCAGCCATTGGCGTCATCAACGCCGTGGCGATTGCCCGCAGCTCACCGCGCCTCATCGGGATTGCGCTGGCCGCTTTTGACTACGTGATGGACATGCAGACCGAACGCGGCGACGGCACCGAGTTGTTCTACGCCCGCTGCGCCGTGCTGCACGCCGCCCGCGCGGCGGGCATCGACGCCTTCGACGTGGTGTGGTCAGACGTTAACGACGAGGCCGGGTTCCTGCGCGAGGTCGATCTGATCCGCAAGATGGGCTTCAACGGCAAATCGCTGATTAACCCACGCCAGATTGACCTGCTGCACAACGCCTACGCTCCAACGCAGGAAGAGGTGGATCACGCGAAGCGGGTGATTGAAGCGGCAGAAGAGGGCGAGCGTAACGGCCTGGGCGTGGTGTCGCTCAACGGCAAAATGGTGGATGCACCGATTATTAACCACGCGCAGGTGGTGCTGGAGCGCGCAGCGGCCTCCGGCGTGCGTCGGTAAGGATGAGATGATGAATCAGACAGAACTTCTTCACGTGAATTTTCCCCACCTGCGGGACTTAAAACCCTTTGATACCGCCCATAGTGCAACGCCGTGGCTGGCGGATAGCGATGCGAAGCACAACCGTAAACTCTGTGCCTCCATCGAAGAGGCGGTGATGCGCAGCGGCCTGCAGGACGGGATGACCATCTCCTTCCATCATGCGTTTCGCGAAGGCGACCGGGTGATCAACACCGTGGTGGCGCTGCTGGCGAAGATGGGCTTCAAAAACCTGACGCTGGCCTCCAGCTCGCTGATGACCTGCAACGATGCGCTGATCGAACATATTGAAAGCGGCGTCATCACCCGGATTTACACCTCGGGCATGCGCGGCAGGCTGGCGGATGCCATCTCCCACGGGCTGATGGACGAGCCGGTGCAAATTCACTCCCACGGCGGGCGCGTGAAGCTGCTCCAGGACGGCGAGCTGAATATTGACGTGGCGTTCCTTGGCGTGCCGTGCAGCGATGAGTTTGGCAACGCCAACGGCACGCACGGTAAATCGTGCTGCGGATCCCTGGGCTACGCCATGGTGGATGCGCAGTTTGCCCGCAAGGTGGTACTGCTCACTGAAGAACTGGTGCCGTTCCCCAACATGCCCGCCAGCCTGGTGCAGGACCAGGTGGACTACATTGTGCAGGTTGAGAGCGTGGGCGACCCGGCGAAAATCAGCGTCGGCGCGGCGCGCGTCACCAGCAACCCGCGCGAGCTGATGATTGCCCGCTATGCGGCGGACGTCATTGAACACTCCGGCTACTTCAAACCGGGCTTCTCGATGCAGACCGGCTCCGGCGCGGCGGCGACCGCCTGCACCCGCTTTATGGAAGAGAAGATGGAGCGCAGCGGCGTGAAGGCACGCTTTGCGCTCGGCGGCATCACCGGCAGCCTGGTGGATTTGCACGAGAAGGGGCTGATCGAAAAGCTGCTCGATACCCAGTGCTTTGACGGCCAGGCGGCGGCTTCGTTGGCGCGCAACCCGAACCACGTGGAGATCTCCACCAACGTTTACGCCAACCCCGGCAGCAAGGCGGCAAGCTGCGACCAGCTCGACGTGGTGATCCTCAGCGCCCTGGAAATCGACGTCGATTTTAACGTCAACGTGATCACCGGCTCCGACGGTGTGATGCGCGGCGCGTCCGGCGGGCACTGCGACGTGGCCGCCGCGGCGAACCTGACCATTGTGGTCGCGCCGCTGCTGCGCAGCCGTATTCCGACGGTCGTGAAGCGCGTCACCACGCGCCTCACGCCGGGCGAAAGCATCGACGTGCTGGTCACCGATCACGGCATTGCGGTCAATCCGGCGCGCCAGGAGATCCGCGAGCGGCTGCTGGAAGCCGGGCTTAAAGTTGTGGATATCAGCGCGCTTTACGAGCGGGCGATTTCCCTGACTGGCGTACCGAAACCGATTGAGTTTACCGACAAAATCGTCGGGGTGATCCGCTACCGCGACGGCAGCGTGATCGACACCGTACGACAGGTAAAGGAGTAGTTATGACAATAGCGACACCCGTGCGGGCGGGTGTCAGCCTGGACGAACTGCTGGCGGCGAAAGATCGCCGCGCAGCGCGCCAGGCTGACATGCTTGAGCACTATCAACAACCGGTGATTTCCCTCACGCTGGTCACGCCGGGGGAAATCAAAGACAGTCTGCGCTATCGCAACACCATGGGCGTGGCGCTGCAGATGTGCGACCAGCTGCTGTGGGAAAACCGCTGGCAGGTGCTGGACCGTCAGGTGCTGTGGCTCCCGACCGGGCCAGAAGCCTTGTGGTGCGTGGCCCATCCGGCAGCGGAGATTAAAGCGCACTGTGCGGACCTGGAGCAGACGCACCCGCTAGGCAGGCTGTGGGATCTGGATGTGATCTGCCCTCAATACGGCCACGTCGGGCGTCAGTCGCTGGGAGCGAATCTCAGGCGCTGCCTGATCTGCGACGAGCCCGCGCACGCCTGTTCCCGTTCGCGCCATCACCCCGCTGAGCAGGTGGTTTCCCGCGTGGAGAAGATGATCGATGACTGGTTTGCTCGCGACTAAACCGCGCCCGGCTGACGTGCCTGCGCTTGCCGAAGCGGCGCTATGGCAGGAGCTGGAGCTGACGCCCAAGCCGGGGCTGGTGGACAAGCTCAATAACGGTTCCCATCGCGATATGGACCACGCGCTGTTCGTCCGCAGCATTGCGGCGATTACGCCGTGGTTTTCGCGCTTTGCTGAACTCGGTAACGCGCATGCGGATAAGCCCGCTCATGAGCAGTTACGGATTATCCGCCCGATGGGGATGGCCTGCGAGCAGGCAATGTACGCCGCGACGAACGGAGTGAACACGCACAAGGGCGGGATTTTTGCCCTGGGTTTACTGTGCTTCGCCGCCGGACGTGTGAAAAATATCTGCGCAGACAGCCTCTGTTGTGAGGTGAGTAACATCTGCCGCGGGCTGGTGTCGCGGGAGCTGGCCGCACGCAGCGGACAGGCGACGGCGGGCGAGCGGCAGTTTCAGCAGTACGGCTTAACCGGCGCGCGCGGTGAGGCGGAAAGCGGCTTTGCGACGGCGCGCAGGGCGCTGGCGCAGTGGAACGGACGGTCACTTCACGGCCTGCTGTTACGCCTGATGGCAATCAATCAGGACAGTAATCTGGTGTCGCGCGGCGGCATGGAAGGGCTGCACTACGTTCAGGGCTACGCGCGGGAATTACTGGCGAACGGTTGGGATCGCGAGGCGTTGCTTGAGATGGATAACGCGTTAATTGAACGCAATCTGAGCCCCGGAGGCAGCGCGGATTTGCTGTCGGTGGGGTGGGTGCTCTCTGCAATAAAATAGCCGGGTGGCGCTAACGCTTACCCGGCCTACGGTCTGGTTTTGTAGGCCCGGTAAGCGCAGCGCCACCGGGCACAACAATCAATGCGCGATCGGCTGCGCACCGTTTGGCACGCGAACGTGCTTGTACTTGAACAGCGCGATGAACGCGAAGAACAGCACCAGCGAGTATGCCGCGAAGATCAACCACACCGGCTGCCAGTTGGTGATGCCGTTGGTGGTATACATCTCAACCACTTTACCGCTCACCACACCGCCCAGAATACAGCCGAAGCCGTTGGTCATCATCAGGAACATCCCCTGCGCGCTGGCGCGGATTTCCGGCTTAACTTCTTTTTCCACAAACACCGAACCAGAGATGTTGAAGAAGTCGAAGGCGCAGCCGTAAACAATCATCGACATCACCAGCAGTACGGTGCCGAACGCGCTTGGGTCGCCGTAGGCGAACAGGCCGAAGCGCAGCATCCACGCGGCGATACTGATCAGCATGACGTTTTTGATGCCGTAGCGGCTCAGGAAGAACGGAATGGTCAGGATGAACAGCGTCTCAGAGATCTGCGAGATGGACATCATCACCGACGCGTGCTCGACGATAAAGCTCCCGGCAAACAGCGGGTTGTTATCGAAACTGTGCAGGAAGGTGTTGCCGAACATGTTGGTGATCTGCAGTTCTGCGCCCAGCAGCATGGAGAAGATAAAGAAGATCGCCATGCGCTTGTTTTTGAACAGCGCGAACGCGTCCAGGCCGAGCATCGCGCTCCAGCTCTGGTTTTTCTGCTGATTAGAAACCGGGATGTGCGGCAGCGTCAGGGTGAAGATGGCGAGTACGACGGAAAGTACGGCACCGATATAGAGCTGCATATGGCTCAGTTCAAAGCCTGCAAAGCTCACGCCCCACATCGCCATGATAAAGCCGATGGTGCCCCAGATACGGATTGGCGGGAAGTCAGTCACGATATCCATTCCCGCAGACTTGATGCGGTGGTAGGAGATGGTGTTGATCAGGCCAAGCGTTGGCATATAGGCCAGCGAGTTAAGCAGGATCACCATGAACATCGCCCCTGGCGTGGTCACCTGGGCCGCCATAAACAGCGTCCCCGCGCCCACCAGATGGCAAAGCATGTACAGCCATTTCGCACTCAACCATTTATCCGCCACGATGCCCAGCAGCGTTGGCATGAAAACAGCCGCAATACCGAGCGAGCTGTATACGGCACCGATTGACGCGCCATCGAACTTGAGCGTCACAAACATATAGGAGCCGAGTGTAGTCAGCCAGCTACCCCACAGGCAGAACTGCAGAAACGACAATATTTTAAGCTGCAGCTTAAGGTTCATGTTACTTTCCTCACAAGTGAGCGGGAGATATGTTGTTTTGGGAACATTCAGGGTTGTTATTTGATGCAATTCTATCAGTTGGCAACGATATGTTTTGTTACCTCCCGCAAAAAAATGCAATCCACATTAATTTGCAGTTTGGATTGTGATGCAAATAACATTTTCGTATGGGTGGGATGAGATGGGTGCGGTCTGATGCCCTCACCCTAACCCTCTCCCACAGGGAGAGGGGAAGCAGAACACCTTCTCCTTGCAGGAGAAGGTGTGCCGATCACCGACGACGGTAGTTCTTCTGCGCCGTGTTCACCTTATACAGATAACGACGGGATTCCGCGGACGGGTGGCGGGTGGTCAGGGTTGAGTAGACATCCCCTGGTGCCATGCTGTTGATGATGTTCGCGGCCTGCACCTTATCGCTCGAGAACACGCGCAGCACGCTGCCCGCACCGCCGTTATAGGCGGTGATCACCGCATAGCGACGCGACGTTGGGTTATCAATTCCGCCCAGGTAGACATTGTTCAGCATCGCCAGATAGGCCGTGCCGGTATCAATGTTGCTCTGCGGATCGAACAGATAGCTGCGGCTCGGCGTGCCGGATTTCCCCTGCGCGCGGAAGACGTCTTTACCCGCACTGTGCTGCACAACCTGCATCAGCCCCAGGGCGTCAGAACGGCTTACCGCGTACGGGTTAAACGAGGATTCGGTCTGCATAATCGCCAGGATCAGCGACTCATCCACGCCGTACTTACGTGAGGCCTGACGCACCATCCCAATGTACTTATGCGCACGCTTGTCGAGGTGGTTCGGAACGAGGTTGATGGTGACGCTGTAGATAATCTTCAGGCCGTTAGAGCGGCTTTTCAGGCGCGTCTGCAGCAGGTAGTCGGCAAATTTCGTAGCGCGACCTTCCCAGCGGATCGGCTGACCGGTCTGATCGACGACCTGGCCGTACAGGAACGGCTCTTTCGAGATAGTGATATCGTCGGCATCGGAGTAGAGATCGATAGATCCCGGATCGTCACCCATCAGCAGGGTTTTGACGATCGCCTGACGGAGCCGTGCCGCAGGGTCGGTGCCTGCAATGGTCTCAATCGTGATCGTGCCCTCATCAAAGTTGATGTGGCTACGGGTCTGATAGGCGTCGGTGTACTTAACGTAGTCCTTAGGTCCGGCAATAAGAACTTCGTTAAATCCCCATATATTCTCGATGTTGTGGGCAAACTGCCCCATCAAAATGTCAAAACCGTTGGTGTCCTTGATCCAGGCTTCGTTGTAATCTTCGCCTTTTTTTGACGAACACGAGACAAGCAACGGCGCAACAAGGGCTAGCGCTAAAAGTTTTTTCATCATTCCGGGAGTGCGTGTTGTGTTTGCTTAGTCGTTGCTATTGCCCGGCGGCGCTACGCTTGCACGGGCCTACGGTTTTGTAGGCCGGGTAAGCGCAGCGCCACCCGGCAACAGCCGCTCAATATTATTTTTCCGGTGGCGTATAGCCTTCGATGTGCACGTCTTTACCTTCGAACAGGAAGCTCACCATCTCCTGCTCCAGCAGCTTGCGGTGTTCCGGGTTCATCATGCTGAGCTTTTTCTCGTTGATCAGCATGGTCTGCTTTTTCTGCCACTGCCCCCAGGCTTCTTTGGAGATTTCGTTATAGATGCGCTTACCCAGGTCGCCCGGATAAAGCTGGAAATCCTGGCCTTCAGCGTCGCGCTGCAGGAAAGTACAAAAAATCGTTCTGGCCATACTCATTCCTCTTTTTTAGCCGATGCTAAACCATTGCACCGGCACGTAATTGTTGTAACAGGCGCTCCACGGGAGCCGCCAGTCCGACTGATGGCGGTTGCGCTAAGTTATACCAGAGAGCGGTGCCTTCATCCATGCACGAGGCAAATGACGACACGGGAAGCCACATGGGGACAATATCCAGGTGGAAATGGCTGAAGGTATGGCGAAACGCGGTCAGCTGCGTCAGGTTATCGGCAGCAATCCCGCGCTGTTTAAGCCATTCACGCAGCAAATCTTCATTTTCAAACTGTGGGAAGCAGTATAGACCACCCCACAAACCGCTCGGTGGTCGCTGGGCGAGGAAGACCTCGTCGCCGTGCTGCATCAGTAGCATATAGCCGGTGCGCTCCGGCAGCGTCTGTTTGGGTTTCTTACCCGGATATTGCGCCCATGAATGGTTGGCATACGCCACGCAGAGATTATTCACCGGGCAGAGTTCGCATTTTGGTTTTGAGCGCGTGCAGACCATCGCGCCGAGATCCATCATCGCCTGGTTGAAACGCTCGACGCCCCTGGCCGGGGTGACCTCTTCACTTATTTCCCAAAGACGTTTTTCAACGTCCTTCTTCCCCGGCCAGCCGTCGACGGCATAGCAGCGTGCCAGCACGCGCTTCACGTTGCCGTCGAGGATCGGGAAATGCTTGCCTAAAGACAGGGAGAGAATAGCGCCTGCGGTTGAACGTCCGACGCCGGGTAAATCCGCTACCTCATCGAAGGTTTCCGGGAATTTCCCGTTGTGGCGCGTCGCAACCTGCTGTGCGGCCTTATGAAGGTTACGCGCGCGGGCGTAATAGCCAAGCCCGGTCCACAGGTGCAGGACCTCGTCCAGCGGCGCGTTGGCCAGGTCGGTCACCGTCGGAAAACGTGCCATAAAACGCTCGAAGTAAGGGATCACCGTGGCGACCTGCGTTTGTTGCAACATCACCTCGGAGAGCCATACTTTGTAAGGCGTTTTTTCAATTTGCCAGGGCAGGGTTTTACGCCCGTATTTGTCGTACCAGTCCAGCACCTGGGCTGAAAATTGAGAGGCTTGCATGGTCATCGATTCGCATAATCAGGGACGCAGATTGCAGCACAGCGTCAATCTGCTGTAAACCGGATCTTTCCCATGCTTGCATAGAAGCCTTAACTTTGGATAATGCCCGTTTCCCGAACATTCTCACAAGCAGACAACTCTTTTATGAAAAACGACGTCATTTCACCGGAATTTGATGAAAACGGTCGCCCGCTGCGCCGTATTCGCAGCTTTGTCCGCCGTCAGGGCCGCCTGACAAAAGGGCAGCAACATGCGCTGGACAACTACTGGCCGGTGATGGGCGTTGAGTTCAGCGAGCAGCCTCTGGACTTTACTGAACTGTTCGGCCGCGACGCGCCTGTGACGCTGGAGATTGGCTTTGGTATGGGCACCTCGCTGGTGACCATGGCGAAAGCGCGACCGGAGCAGAACTTCCTCGGTATCGAAGTCCACTCGCCGGGCGTGGGGGCATGCCTGGCAACGGCCCATGAAGAGGGCGTTGAGAACCTGCGCGTGATGTGTCACGACGCGGTGGAAGTGCTGCACAAAATGATTCCTGACAATTCTTTAACCATGGTTCAGCTCTTTTTCCCTGACCCGTGGCACAAAGCACGTCATAATAAACGCCGTATCGTTCAGGCACCGTTTGCCGAGCTGCTGAAAAGTAAGTTAAAACTGGGCGGCGTCTTCCACATGGCGACCGACTGGGAACCGTATGCGGAACATATGCTGGAAGTGATGTCGTCGCTGGATGGGTATAAAAACCAGTCTGCGAGCAACGACTATGTACCGCGTCCGGAATCGCGTCCGGTAACGAAATTTGAACAGCGTGGCCATCGTCTTGGCCACGGTGTATGGGACTTAATGTTCGAGAGGGTGAAATAATGGCAAAGAATCGTAGCCGTCGTCTGCGTAAAAAGATGCACATCGAAGAATTCCAGGAAGTGGGTTTCTCCGTTGCGTGGCGTTTCCCGGAAGGCACCAGTGTAGAACAGATCGATCAGGACGTGGATGCGTTCATCAATGACGTGATTGAGCCAAACAAGCTGGCCTTCGACGGTAGCGGCTATCTGGCATGGGAAGGTCTGATCTGCACCCAGGAAGTGGGTAAATGCACCGAAGAACATCAGGCGCTGGTACGTAAATGGCTTGAGGACCACAAGCTGGAAGATGTCCGCGTCAGCGAACTTTTCGACGTTTGGTGGGACTAATAAAGAAGTCAAGGGCCAGCATTAGCTGGCCCGTTTTGTCTGAGGGAGTGTTTAAGATGCGCAAAACGTTGCTGGCTGTTGCTTTGATGGCAACCGGATTCACCGCCCATGCGGATTATCAATGTAGCGTCACCCCGCGTGATGACGTGGTGTTAAGCCCGCAAACCGTGCAGGTCAAAGGCGAGAACGGTAATCTGGTGATCACGCCACAAGGGAATGTCACCTTTAACGGCAAGCAGTACAACCTGACTGCCGCACAGCGTGAGCAGGCGAAAGACTATCAGGCCGATTTGCGTACCGCGCTGCCATGGATTAATGAAGGCGCGCTGACCCGCGTTGAGAAAAGCCGCGTCGCGCTGGACAAGATCATCACCAAAGAGGTGGGGGAGAGCAGCAACATGCGCACCCGCCTGACGAAGCTCGATAAGCAGCTCAAAGAGCAGATGAACCGCATTATTGAGACGCGCTCCGACGGACTGACGTTCCACTACAAGGCGATTGATGAAGTGCGTGCTGACGGGCAGCAGCTGGTTAACCAGGCGATGGGCGGCATCCTGCAGGACAGCATCAACGAGATGGGTGCCAAAGCCGTGCTGAAAGGCGGCGGTAACCCGCTGCAGGGCGTGCTGGGCAGTCTGGGCGGCTTGCAGACCTCCATTCAGAACGAGTGGAAGAATCAGGAAGATGATTTCCAGCAGTTCGGCAAAGACGTGTGTAAACGCGTAGTGTCGCTGGAAGATAGCCGCAAGGCGCTGGTGGGGACGCTTAAGTAATTTACGTGACCCCTCACCCTAACCCTCTCCCCAAAGGGGCGAGGGAATAGTTTGCCCCCTCTCCCTTTCAGGGAGAGGGCCGGGGTGAGGGTTGCAGCATTTGCAATGTCTCAAGTATTTTTTCTAACACCGCTTCTTCGTTATTCCAGAGTTCATTGTTCCAGAATCGAATGACATACCAGCCTTTTTGATTTAGCCAGGTTGTCCTTTGGCAATCATATTCCAGATTTTCAGCATGCTGTCCGCCATCCAGTTCAATAGCCAGCCGCACCGCGCAGCAGGCGAAATCCAGTATGTAGTTTCCTACCGGATGCTGTCGGCGAAATTTATAATCAGCGAAACGGCGACTGCGCAGTAGATACCAAAGCCGTCTTTCTTCTTTTGTCAGCTCGCGTCTGAGCTGTTTTGCATAAGAACGAGTAATTTCCATCCCCGCACTCTGCCAGCCTTTCCCTCAGCCGGCAGAACGGGATGCGAAATCCTGAATCAGCCTTCAGGAATCTTCGGCGAGGAACAGCTCAAGAAGGGAGTTTAAGAACAGTTTGCCGTGCTCGGTTACCTGCCAGTATTCCTCGCTCTCGGTGAGATACCCCTGGGCCAGCGCCTCGTCAATCTGCGGGCGAATCACCGACTCCGACAGCCCGGTGTAACGCGCAAATTCCGCGCGCGGCGCGGCTTCCAGCAGACGGAAGCGGTTCATAAAGAACTCAAACGGCTTATCCGCCGCCTCAACGCCATGCTGACGCTCCAGGTAACGGCCTTCCATATACCCGCGCGGGTGGCGGGTTTTGGCGGTGCGCAGAATGCGCCCGTCCGGGAAGGTCACCTTGCCGTGTGCGCCGCAGCCAATCCCCAGATAGTCGCCAAAGCGCCAGTAGTTCAGGTTGTGCTGACACTGATAGCCTGGCTTCGCGTACGCGGACGTTTCATATTGCTGATAGCCTGCAGCGGTTAACAGCTGGTGGCCCTGCTCGAAGATATCCCACAGCGCGTCATCATCCGGCAGCACCGGCGGGCGGGAACCGAACAGCGTGTTTGGCTCGATGGTGAGCTGATACCACGACAGGTGCGGCGGGTTCAGTTCGATCGCCTGACGCAGGTCGTCCAGCGCCTCTTCCAGTGACTGATCCGGCAGGCCGTGCATCAAATCCAGGTTAAAGCTGCGAAGATTAAGCCCGGTCGCCAGGTTTGCCGCGCGCTTCGCCTCTTCCGGGCCGTGAATGCGCCCCAGACGTTTTAGCTTCGCTTCGCTAAAGCTCTGTACGCCGATGGAGATGCGGTTCACGCCCGCGCGCTGATAGTCGACAAAACGGTCGGCTTCCACGGTGCCGGGGTTGGCTTCCATCGTAATTTCAGCATCCGCCGCCAGGTTCAGGCGCGCACGCACGCCGTCCAGCAGCGTCTGCATCGCCGGGCCGGACAGCAGACTCGGCGTACCGCCACCAATGAAAATGGTCTTAACTTCACGTCCCTGTGCGTAAGCGACATCGGCGTCCAGGTCGGCCAGCAGATGCGCAACGTAGTCATCGTGCGGCACTTCGCCCTTCAGCGCGTGCGAGTTGAAATCGCAGTACGGGCATTTCTGCACGCACCACGGGATGTGAATATAAAGACTCAGAGGCGGCAAATTAGCCATTACGCAGTGCTTCCAGTAACAGTTTCAGCGCGCGTCCACGGTGGGAAATCGCGCTTTTCTCTTCGCGGGTCAGTTCCGCAGCGGTTTTGCCCTCAGACGGGACAAAGAAAATCGGGTCGTAGCCAAAGCCACCGTTGCCAGCCGCTTCACGGGTAATCACGCCCGGCCAGCTGCCGTGGCAGACGATCGGCGTAGGGTCTTCCGCGTGACGCATATAGACCAGCACGCAGTGGAACTGCGCGGTCCGCTGTTCGTCCGGTACGTCTTTCAGGGCGACAAGCAGCTTTTCCAGATTCTGCTGGTCGGTGGCGTCAACGCCGGAATAGCGCGCAGAGTAAATCCCCGGCGCACCGCCGAGAAAATCCACGGCCAGGCCGGAGTCGTCGGCAATCGCGGGCAGACCAGTTACCTGCGCGGCGTGGCGCGCTTTCAGGATCGCGTTTTCAATAAACGTCAGCCCCGTCTCTTCGGCGGACTCCACGCCAAGATCGGTCTGGGCAACCACATCCAGCCCAAAATCATTTAATAGCGAGGCCAGCTCGCGCACTTTACCGGCATTGCCGGTCGCGAGAACAACTTTCTGCATGGTTTAGTCCTGTTCTTTCAGAGCCGCGACTTCCGTCGGGATAGATTGCGGATTAAGGATTTTTACCTGTTTATGTCGCCCGAGTTCACCTTTTTCAATGATGACCTGGCTTTTGGCGACGCGAAACTGTTTTGCCAGATATTTGGTCAGATGCGCGTTCGCCTGGCCGTCAACCGGCGGGGCGGTGATGGCGACTTTTAACTCGTCGCCATGCAGCCCAACAATACTGTCACGGCTGGCTTTTGGCTGAATATACAACCGTAAAACCAGCCCGTCAGCGCAGGTGTTTACTGCACTCATAGCGCCATCCACAGCCCCGGCAGCAGCATATTGCCCGTGGACTGTAACAGCTCAGCGATCCCCATGTTGACCACATAGAGCAGCAGAACCAGGATCATCGGGGAAAAATCGATGCCGCCCATAGACGGAAGCAGGTTACGGATCGGACGCAGCAGCGGTTCGGCCAGCTGAATCAAGGCATACTCCACCGGGCTACGCCCCTGGCTCACCCAGCTCATGATCGCCATCACCAGCAGCACCCAGAAGATCAGCAACCCGACGGTTTTGATCAGAATCAGGACGGCGGCAATCCAGATAATCGGCTGGAAGGTAATGACCATAAACAGCACGATCGCTTTGATAACGCTCAGAATAAACGCCACCAGCAGAGACGAACTGTCGATAGGACCCATGGCCGGGATAATGCGGCGCAGCGGTCCGACAATAGGTTGCGTGATTTTCACGACAAACTGGGAGAACGGATTGTAAAAGTCACAGCGGGCCCACTGCATCCAGACGCGCAGCAAAAGCGCCATCGTATACAGCTCAAGCACAGTTGAGAGCAGGAAAGTCAACGTCTTCATGGCGTTCCTCAGGTTTCCTTATTATTTTGAGTAGTCGCGCGCACCGAAAATTGCCGTGCCGATGCGCACCATAGTGCTGCCTGCCGCGATGGCGGCTTCCATATCATCCGACATGCCCAGAGAAAGCGTGTCTACCGTGTTATAGCGCGCTTTAAGCGCCTCAAATGCTACAGCCATTTGCTGTGCCACGGCAAACTGCCTTTCATAACTTGACTCAGGTGCCGGAATTGCCATCAGCCCGCGCAGGGTTAAGCGCGGCAGTGCGGCCACCTCGGCGGCCAGCGCGTCCAGCTCGCTCAGCGTGATGCCGGACTTGCTGTTTTCGTCGCTGATGTTGACCTGAATAAGCACGTTGAGTGCAGGCATTTCTGCCGGACGCTGGTCATTCAGACGGGTAGCAATACGCAGACGGTCGATGGTATGGCACCAGTCGAAGTGCTCTGCCACCAGACGGCTTTTGTTCGACTGCAGCGGGCCAATAAAGTGCCATTGCAGATCCGTCTTCCCCTGTTCCTGGAAGTAGCGAATTTTATCCACGCCTTCCTGCACGTAGTTTTCACCAAACGCCCGCTGGCCTGCATCAATCGCTTCTGCGATGGCGCTCGCAGGCTTGGTTTTGCTGACTGCAAGCAGCGTAATTTCTTCTGAAGCCCGGCCGCAACGCGTTGCAGCGGCTGAGATTTTGTTCCGGACCTGTGCCAGGTTATGCGCAATGTCGTTCATTTTCCGAGGAGTAGTCTATGGATGTGGAAGAAATGGTGGCCCTTAGTGTAAAGCATAACGTCTCCGATCTACACCTGTGCAGTGATTCGCCACCGCGCTGGCGCAGATTAGGCCGGCTTGAGCCTGCTCCCTTTCCACCTCCCGACGTTGGGGCATTATTAAAAGCGTGGCTCAACGATGAGCAGCAGGGAGCATGGTGGGCAAGCGGGCAGGTGGATTTTGCCGCGACGGTGACGGGAGGCCAGCGTCTGCGCGGCAGTGCCTTTAAGCAGATGAGCGGTATCTCTGTGACGTTGCGGCTGTTGCCGCGTACCTGCCCGCAACTCACTTCGCTGGGCGCGCCGCGGGCAATCCCGGAACTGTTATCCAATGACGCCGGGCTGATTCTGGTGACGGGGGCGACCGGCAGCGGCAAATCCACTACGCTGGCAGCGATGGTCGATTTTCTCAACCACCATGCTGACGGCCATATCCTCACGCTTGAAGATCCGGTGGAGTTTATCTACCAGAGTGAACGTTGCCTGATCCAGCAGCGGGAGATAGGTCAGCACAGCCCGTCATTTGCCGAAGCGCTGCGCAGTGCCTTACGCCAGGATCCGGACGTGATTCTGCTGGGAGAGTTGCGCGACAGCGAAACGATCCGCCTGGCGCTCACGGCGGCGGAAACCGGACATCTGGTGCTGGCGACGCTGCATACGCGCGGGGCATCGCAGGCGATTGAACGGCTGGTCGATACGTTCCCGGCACAGGAGAAAGATCCGGTGCGCAACCAGCTGGCCGGCAGCCTGCGGGCGGTGCTGGCGCAGAGGCTGCTTCCCGATCTACAGGGCGGACGCGTTGCGCTGTATGAACTGCTGGTGAACACCGCAGCGGCGGCGAATCTCATTCGTGAAGGGAAAACGTGGCAACTGCCCGGCATCATCCAAACCGGTCAGCAGGCAGGAATGCAGAACTTTGACCAAAGCCTGGCGGAGAGACGGGCGCAGGGGCGGCTGTAGGCCCCTGTGTTTAAAAGCCCTGTTCGAAATAGCTTTCGAGGATAATGACGGCAGAAGCGGAGTCCACGCTGCCTTTGTTGAGCGCCCGGAAGCCGCCGTGCTCAAACAGGCCCGCACGCGCTTCGACGGTGCTGAGACGCTCGTCGTGAAGCTTCACGGAGACGCCAAAGCGGCCATGGATTTTATTAGCGAACTTACGCGCCCGGGCGGTAAGCGGCTGTTCTGTACCGTCCATGTTCAGCGGCAGACCAACAATTACGTCATCCGGCTGCCACTCTTTGAGCAGACGCTCGATAAGAGTCCAGTCTGGCGTGCCGTCATTAGCCTTCAGGGCCGTGAGCGGACGCGCGGTACCGGTGATGCGCTGACCGACAGCAACGCCAATACTTTTGGTACCAAAATCGAAGGCCAGAAGTGTCCCGCTCATCAGGCGTGCCCCGCTACGCCGGGCATGGTCAGAATATCAATACCAATCAGTTTCGCTGCATCACGCCAGCGATCGGCGATGGGGGTTTTAAACAGGATATTCATGTCCGCAGGCGCGGTAAGCCAGGCGTTATCGAGGATCTCTTGCTCAAGCTGGCCTTTCTCCCACGACGAATAGCCCAGCGCCACCAGCACTTCGGAAGGCTGCTCAGCGGTGCCCAGCGTTTCGAGCACGTCACGCGAGGTGGTGATGACGGTGTTATCCGAGATTCGAATGCTGGAAGAGAATACCGGCGGCGTATGCAGGATAAAACCGCGATCTTCTGCAAGAGGTCCACCCAGCATCACGGGCTTATCAAGCCGGATTTCCGGCAGTCGCGCTTCAGCCGGGATTTTCAGCTTGTCCAGAATTCCTTCAACCTGAAGATTTTCCAGCGGTTTATTGATGATAATACCCATCGCGCCGTCTTCATTGTATTCACAAATATAAACTACAGCGCGGCGAAAAATCGGGTCCTGGAGAGCAGGCATGGCAATAAGAAAGTGATGCTGTAAATTCATTGTCAGAGGTACTGTTTCCTGGTTTAAAAAGCGACAGCGCCCAGTATGGGGACAAACACAGACGCTGTCACTAATAGTATTGTTAGGTTATTTCTGTAAACGTTTTTCGATAGCATCCATCAGCATGCCGGTGATCGAAATCGGGAATTCCGCTTCAATTTCACGAATGCAGGTCGGGCTGGTGACGTTCACTTCGGTAAGACGATCGCCGATGATATCCAGACCAACGAAGATCAGGCCTTTGGCCTTCAGCGTCGGGCCAACGCGGCGGGCAATTTCCCAGTCGCTTTCGGTCAGAGGGCGCGGCTCGCCGCGGCCACCGGCCGCCAGGTTACCGCGAGTTTCGCCACCCTGCGGGATACGGGCCAGGCAGTAAGGAACCGGTTCGCCATCCACGACCAGCACGCGCTTGTCGCCGTCTTTGATCGCTGGAATATAGTTCTGTGCCATGCAGTAACGCGTGCCCAGTTCGGTCAGCGTTTCGGCAATCACACCAATGTTCGGGTCGCTCTCTTTCACGCGGAAAATCGACGCGCCGCCCATGCCGTCCAGCGGCTTCATAATGATATCGCCGTGCTTCTGCCAGAATGCCTTCAACTGCGCTTTGCTGCGGGTCACCAGGGTTTCCGGCGTCAGGTCAGAGAACCAGGCGGTGTAGAGCTTCTCATTGCAGTCGCGCAGGCTCTGCGGTTTGTTGACGATCAGGGTACCTTTCTCTTCTGCACGCTCAAGGATGTAAGTGCTGTAGATGTACTCGGTGTCGAACGGCGGATCTTTACGCATCAGGATGACGTTGAGGTCGGCCAGGGCAATGTCCTGCTCGGTGCCAAATTCGTACCATTTGTCGTAGTTCTGCTCGACGTTAACGATGCGGGTGCGCGCCCGGGCTTCACCGTTGATCAGGTAAAGATCGTTCATCTCCATATAGTGGAGTTCATAGCCGCGACGCTGCGCTTCCAGCAGCATGGCGAAGCTGGAATCTTTCTTGATGTTAATGTTTGCGATGGGGTCCATCACGATGCCGAGCTTGATCATGTTCTTCTCCGTTAATGCTTCAACCCAGATCGCCAAACCGTACCTGTAGCGCGGTAATGGCCGTGAGTGCCGTTGTCTCAGTGCGCAGAACGCGAGGTCCCAACAGAATATCAGTAAACTGGTAACGTGCCGTCATCGCAATTTCATCCGCTGAAAGTCCACCTTCGGGGCCAATCAGCAGGCGTACGCGCTCAACGGGCAAGGGCAGCGTATTGATGCTGGCGCTGGCGCGCGGATGAAGATTGAGCTTAAGCCCGCTGTCCTCTTCAGCACACCACTCCTCCAGATCCATCGCCGGGCGGATCTCCGGAATACGGTTGCGACCGCTCTGTTCGCAAGCCGCAATGGCAATTTTCTGCCACTGCTGGATCTTTTTGTTCAGACGTTCCGCATCCAGTTTAACGCCACAGCGTTCAGAAAAAAGTGGCGTAATGAGGCTTACACCCAGTTCGATGGATTTCTGAATCGTGAACTCCATTTTCTCGCCGCGCGACATCACCTGGCCCAGATGGATGTGCAGCGGAGATTCCCGGTCATCCACTTCGCCACGCAGGACGTTAACGTGTACGCTTTTTTTATCAGACCGCGTGATTTCTGCGTCGAAAACCTGGTTCGAGCCGTCGAACAGCTGTATTGCCTGACCTGCGCCCATGCGCAGCACGCGGCCAACATGGTTGGCGGCGTCATCAGACAGGGCGATTTCGCGGCCTGCGGTAATCAGTTCAGGATGGTAAATGCGGGGAATGCGCATAGTCAGAAATTCCATGTGTCATGCGATATAAGCGAATTGCCGTAGTGTAGGTTAGCTCTTTTGCGCCTGGCAAGCCCGCTGGACGTAAGGGTTGTGATTCCCCTGGACTCTGGCGATACGTTCGTCGCGCTGGCATTCCCACTCCGTCACCGGGTATTGCTTGTCCCAGGCGTTGAACAGCTGCGTCTGCTGGCGGGAGAGGTTGAGGTCGTAACGGTCACGCATATAGAAATAGGTGCGGGCAATGCTGCCGCGTGCGCGGGCAGGGGGCTCGGCGACTTTCTCTTTAAAATCAACCTTCATACCGCACTGACCGTACTGGCCTTCGCCACCGTTCCACTGGCTGTACATGAAATTACCGCGGTCGCCGTTCACTTCACCTACGGCAGGCTGCAGGTTATGCATATCGCTTTCCATCTGGCGATAAACCGGATCTTTGGCGCAGTTTTTACGTCCGCCATCCTGCCAGCACTGGCGCTGGTGGCCAAACTGCCAGGCCGGAACGACATGTTCCCATTCAATACGGCTGGCGCGGTTTTCGTTTTTACGCACCTTATAGCCGCAGGATTCGAGGTCAACGACCCCTTTTTTACCCTGCCAGTTAATTTTACAGCCGCAGTAGAAATCGCCCGGCACATCGGCGTTCACCTTCACGCCTGCAGCCTTGGCCTGGGAAAAACTGTTGATACCGTCGGCCAGAGCATGGCCTGAGAGCGCCGTCGTCAGAAAGGCGACCGCGAGAGAAAAATTACGGGACATCTTACACTCCGTGTCAAAACGAGCCCGCAACGTAACGAATGTTGTTCCTGTATGCAATCAGTCAGATCAGGAAAGTTCCTGAAAGTTCAGATGATTATTCCGCAACCAGCGGCTCGCCGCATTTGACGCAGCGGTAAGTGGCCTCGCCGCGCACCACGCGATTATGGCGGCGAACGGTAAGCTGGTGCTGCTGACACTGGCAGCGGTAGGGGAAGGTATTGCGGCGCACCGATTCCAGCTCGAACTGATGGGTACGGCGTGCCGGAACGCCGAGCACCGCTTCCATCATCCACTTCCACTCTTTCCCATGGGGCGCGACGCGTCCAAAGTGTTTCCACACCAGCAGATGCGCCAGCTCGTGCGGTACCACTTCCTCGATAAACGCCTGCTGGTTTTCCATCATGAGCACCGGGTTAAGGCGGATCTCATAAGGCTCGAGCCAGGCGGTGCCGGCCGCGGTTCCGCGCTGCTGATAAACGATCTTAGGTTCAGGGTAATTGCGACCGAGCTTCAGGTTTGCCTGGGCGAGTTTTTCCCGCAGGCTGCGCATAACGGCTTGTTGAAGGGCGATGGGGAGACGGGATGCTTTCATAGGGGCAGAGCATAAAGCGCGAAGCGGGGAGGCGCAAGCGGCGCCTCCCGCAAGAAGATTAGTCGTGGGCGCCGATTTCGCGCAGAGGACGACCTTTCATCAGGTTACGTTCAATATGTTCCAGAGAAACGTGTTTAGTTTCTGGAACCAGCCAGATGGTCAGCACAATAAAGAAGATATTCAGACCAGCGTAGACCCAGAAGGTGTTCGCGTTGCCCAGGGTATTGAGCATGGTCAGGAACGTTGCGCCGACGATCATGTTGGCAATCCAGTTGGTTGCGGTAGAGCAGGTGATACCAAAATCACGCCCTTTCAGCGGCTGGATCTCAGAGCACAGCACCCAAATCAGCGGGCCGGCGCTCATCGCAAATCCGACGATAAACATCAGCAGCATGCCTACCGCAAAGTACTGGGCGGTTGGTGAGTGAATGCCCACATGCATCATGGTACCGAGGATACCCATACCGACCGCCATCACCAGGAAGCCGAGCGTCAGGGTTGGCTTACGTCCCCAGCGGTCCACCAGACCGATGGCGATAAAGGTCGCCAGCACGTTGGTCAGACCCACGATAACGGTCCCCCACATCTGCTCGGTGGTGTTGGTATAGCCCGCCAGCTCAAAGATTTTTGGCGCGTAATACATGATGACGTTCATCCCGGTGAACTGCTGCATCACCTGAAGCAGTACCCCGAGGAACACCGCACGGCGGAAGTTGCTGTTCTCTTTAAACAGCGCCCAGCCGGACTGTTTGACCTTCAGGCTTTCGCGGATCTCTTCCAGCTCGTTTTTCGCTTCCGCGCTGGTATCGCGCAGGCGCAACAGCACTCGTTCGGCATCGTGGAAGCGGCGCTTCGCGGCAAACCAGCGCGGGCTGTCCGGGAGGAAGAAGACGCCAATCAGCAGCAGAATGGCCGGGATGATGATCACGCCGAGCATCCAGCGCCATGCGCCGCTGTAGCTGAACGCGGTATCGGAAAGGTAAGCACCCAGAATACCGATGGTGATCATGAGCTGGTACATCGAAATCATACTGCCGCGGATTTTCTCCGGCGCGATTTCAGACAAGTACAGCGGTGCGGTATAGGACGCCACGCCCACGGCGAGGCCGAGCAGCACGCGGGAAACCAGCAGGACCTCAACGTTAGGCGCTGCGGCAGAGAAGAGTGAACCGGCAACGAACAGGATCGCGCCGATCATCAGGCTCTTTTTACGCCCGAGTTTGAAGGAGAGCCAGCCGCTGCCGACGGCCCCGACGGCGGCGCCGAACATCATGGAGCTAACGACCCACTCCTGGGTGTGAGCGCTAATCTGGAACTCGTCAGTGATGAAAGGTAATGCACCGGCAATCACGCCGATATCCAGGCCAAAAAGTAATCCTGCCAGGGCGGCGAGGAAACAGACGAAGAATGTCATCGCCTTGTTGGACGTACGCCCCTGTTTTTATTGTCAGGCATTATGCCCTCCAGTTGGGTTATCAGTTTTATTGATGTAAAGGGTAGGTGAGTGACCCGTAAAAATATGTGAGATTAATCACATTGGTGTAATCGGTTACACTAACGTGAAACCGTAAAAATAATTAAAGCTTTGAAAATATAGAGGTAAACGAGGTGATGTGCATCGCGTTTGTTTGAATTTCGGACTTAACTGAAATGAAATGTAACAGCAGAAGAAAGGCGATCAAGCAAAGAGAATATTCTGAAAGCGGGATATATTCGGCATGGTGTAAGCGGTTTCAAACATTGCCGCCACCCGACACAAAAAAAGGCCAGCACAAAGGCTGGCCTGTTTAACGCTGTCGGTCGATTACTTCAGACCGGCAGCTTCACGCAGCAGGGCGGCTTTGTCGGTTTTTTCCCATGGGAAATGTTCACGACCAAAGTGACCGTATGCAGCGGTTTCTTTGTAGATTGGGTGCAGCAGATCCAGCATCTGAATCAGGCCGTATGGACGCAGGTCGAAGAACTCGCGCACCAGCAGAGTCAGCTGTTCTGAAGGCACTTTCTCGGTACCAAAGGTTTCAACCATGATGGAGGTTGGCTCAGCCACGCCGATAGCGTAGGAAACCTGGATCTCACAACGGTCAGCCAGGCCGGCAGCAACGATGTTTTTCGCCACATAACGTGCAGCGTACGCAGCGGAACGGTCAACTTTAGACGGATCTTTACCGGAGAACGCACCGCCACCGTGACGCGCCATGCCGCCGTAGGTATCAACGATGATTTTACGACCGGTCAGACCGCAGTCACCCATTGGGCCGCCGATAACGAAGCGTCCGGTTGGGTTGATGAAGAATTTGGTCGCAGAGCTCAGCCATTCGGTCGGCAGAACCGGCTTGATGATCTCTTCCATCACTGCTTCCTGCAGGGATTTCTGATCGATATCTTCGGAATGCTGAGTGGACAGAACCACCGCATCAATACCAACGATTTTGCCGTCGTCGTACTGGAAGGTGACCTGGCTTTTCGCATCCGGGCGCAGCCACGGCAGGGTGCCGTTTTTACGCACTTCAGCCTGACGCTGCACCAGACGGTGCGCGTAGGTGACAGGTGCTGGCATCAGCACGTCGGTTTCGTTGGTTGCATAGCCGAACATCAGGCCCTGGTCGCCCGCGCCCTGTTCCAGCGGATCGGCACGGTCAACGCCCTGGTTGATGTCTGGAGACTGTTTGCCAATCGCGCTCAGTACCGCGCAGGAGTTGGCATCAAAGCCCATATCAGAATGCACATAGCCGATATCACGCACCGTGTTACGGGTGATCTCTTCAATATCAACCCATGCGCTGGTGGTGATCTCACCGCCAACCAGAACCATGCCGGTTTTGACATAGGTTTCACACGCTACGCGCGCTTTTGGATCCTGCGCCAGGATCGCATCCAGCACTGCATCGGAGATTTGGTCAGCAATTTTATCAGGATGTCCTTCTGATACGGACTCGGACGTAAACAGGTGTTTTGCCATGTTTTATTTCACCTAAGAGGAATTTGGTTAGCTCAAGCTGCTGTGTGGAATAGCCAAAGGAGATAATTCTACCAAGGCCTGCAGGTTTTTGACACTGGCAGTATGAGTGTTAATCAGTATAGATGGATTAACATCTGGATGGCTATTTTAGGTCACTTCTTCGCCCGATTTCCAGTTTTTTTTGATTCATCTCTCACTGCGTTGAAATTGCTGCTGGCAATAATTCCTGACGGCACCGGCAACACGCGCATTTATCTTTTGCTTTTTACCCCTGTTCTCGGTATAAAACGCGGCGCGCGGCTCATATAAAATAAGCGCTCGATGAACTCATCGTGTCGCCACTTCCAGCCGGGTTAAGCAGTGAACTTTTAGCTTTGGCTTGTGGTCCGTTTCAGCAGAGGCGGCCGTGGAGGTGATACGAGATAATGAACCATCGTTTTCCGCTCATTCAGCGCAGCCGTTCTGGCGCACATTTGATTCCCGCAACCCGCATTTCTAGTCTGCAAACCTGCCGATGTTATACCCATCTCGGCGCTTCTCAGGATTCCAGGGCCGGTCACGCTTTGTGAAAACTGAACAAGGGCGCTCTTGTTAATACAAGAGTTTTCTCGTGGTTTCGCCGAACCTTGTCATACAGAGTTCGGATACGTGTTTTACAATGATATGAATAAGAAACCGGTCGCACGGTCTGGTTTTCAGCATACTCTGCTGGGAAACGGAGCCGTTTATGGGTTGTTATCGCCGTATAACGCTGCGATAGTAGTCAACTGTTTTACACTTAATACAAAGAGTTGAGGTTCGCTATGTCTGACGACATGTCTTCTTTTTCGCCTTCGTCAGCGGGCGAACAGGGTGTACTACGTTCTATGCAGGAGGTTGCGATGAGCTCCGAGGAAGCCAGCAAGATGCTGCGCACTTACAATATTGCCTGGTGGGGCAATAACTACTACGACGTCAACGAACTGGGCCACATCAGCGTCTGCCCGGATCCGGACGTCCCTGAAGCGCGCGTGGACCTTGCTAAACTGGTGAAAGCCCGTGAAGCTCAGGGCCAGCGTTTGCCTGCACTGTTCTGCTTCCCGCAGATCCTGCAACATCGCCTGCGTTCTATAAACGCCGCCTTCAAGCGCGCGCGTGAGTCCTACGGCTATAAAGGCGACTATTTCTTGGTTTACCCGATCAAGGTGAACCAGCACCGCCGTGTGATTGAATCCCTGATCCACTCCGGCGAGCCGCTGGGTCTGGAAGCGGGCTCCAAAGCGGAGCTGATGGCGGTTCTGGCGCATGCGGGCATGACCCGTTCGGTGATCGTCTGTAATGGCTATAAAGACCGTGAATACATTCGTCTGGCGCTGATTGGCGAGAAGATGGGCCACAAGGTCTATCTGGTTATCGAAAAGATGACCGAAATCGCCATCGTACTGGAAGAGGCTGAGCGTCTGAACGTGGTGCCACGCCTTGGCGTGCGTGCGCGTCTGGCGTCACAAGGTTCCGGTAAATGGCAGTCCTCCGGCGGTGAAAAATCCAAGTTCGGCCTGGCGGCGAACCAGGTGCTGCAGCTGGTGGAAATCCTGCGCGAGCGCGGTCGTCTGGACAGTATTCAACTGCTGCACTTCCACCTCGGCTCGCAGATGGCCAATATTCGCGACATCGCCACCGGCGTGCGTGAATCCGCGCGGTTCTATGTGGAGCTGCACAAGCTTGGCGTGAATATTCAATGCTTCGACGTGGGCGGCGGCCTCGGCGTGGACTACGAAGGGACCCGCTCGCAGTCTGACTGCTCGGTGAACTACGGCCTGAACGAATACGCGAACAATATCATCTGGGCGATCGGCGATGCCTGTGAAGAGAACGGCCTGCCGCACCCGACGGTGATCACCGAATCCGGTCGCGCGGTGACCGCGCACCATACGGTGCTGGTCTCTAACATCATCGGCGTTGAGCGTAGCGAAATCACCGAAGCGACGCCTCCGGCAGACGATGCCCCGCGTTCCCTGCAAAGCATGTGGGAAACCTGGCAGGAGATGCACGAGCCGGGCACGCGTCGTTCCCTGCGCGAATGGCTGCACGACAGCCAGATGGACCTGCATGACATTCATGTCGGTTATTCTTCAGGCACCTTCAGCCTGCAGGAACGCGCGTGGGCGGAGCAGCTCTACCTGAACATGTGCCATGAAGTGCAGAAACAGCTCGACCCGAGCAACCGCGCGCACCGTCCGATTATCGACGAGCTGCAGGAGCGTATGGCGGATAAGATTTACGTCAACTTCTCGCTGTTCCAGTCGATGCCGGATGCCTGGGGTATCGACCAGCTGTTCCCGGTTCTGCCGCTGGAAGGGCTGAACCACGCTCCGGAACGCCGTGCGGTGCTGCTGGACATCACCTGTGATTCCGACGGCGCTATCGACCACTACGTTGATGGCGACGGTATCGCAACGACGATGCCAATGCCGGAATACGACCCGGAGAACCCGCCAATGCTGGGCTTCTTTATGGTCGGCGCGTATCAGGAGATCCTCGGCAACATGCACAACCTGTTCGGTGATACCGAAGCGGTGGACGTGTTCGTGTTCCCTGACGGCAACGTGGAAATCGAGTTGTCCGATGAAGGGGACACAGTGGCGGACATGCTGGAATACGTTCAGCTGGATCCGAAAAAACTGCTCACCCAGTTCCGCGACCAGGTGAAAAACACCGGTCTGGACGATGCATTGCAGCAGCAGTTCCTGGAAGAGTTTGAAGCGGGTCTTTACGGGTATACCTACCTGGAAGACGAGTAGGAAAACCTCCCTCTCCTGTGGGAGAGGGCTGGGGCGAGGGCAAAGACCGCACAATGCCCTATACTCACTTGAACCCGTATGCATTACCGGCGATAATTCGCCCCAATAAGCGATTTACGAATCAATCCCTTCCTCGTCGGGTTTAACGACGCGGAGGGGATTTTTTTTCATCTGTTTTTAATGTATCGACTTTAAAAGAGGTCAGGATATGAGCACTTTAGGTCATCAGTACGATAACTCTCTGGTATCTAACGCGTTTGGTTTTTTACGCCTTCCGATGAACTTCCAGCCGTACGACAGTGATGCTGACTGGGTGATCACCGGTGTGCCGTTCGATATGGCAACATCTGGCCGTGCGGGTGGTCGTCACGGACCGGCAGCGATTCGTCAGGTTTCCACTAACCTGGCCTGGGAGCATAACCGCTTCCCGTGGAACTTCGACATGCGCGAGCGCCTGAACGTGGTGGACTGCGGTGACCTGGTGTACGCCTTCGGCGACGCGCGTGAGATGAGCGAAAAGCTGCAGGCGCACGCCGAGAAGCTGCTGGCTGCCGGTAAGCGCATGCTCTCCTTCGGCGGCGACCACTTCGTGACCCTGCCGCTGCTGCGCGCCCATGCGAAGCACTTCGGTAAAATGGCGCTGGTGCACTTCGATGCACATACCGACACCTACGCGAACGGCTGTGAGTTTGACCATGGCACCATGTTCTTTACTGCGCCGAACGAAGGTCTGATCGATCCGAACCACTCCGTGCAGATCGGTATTCGCACTGAGTTCGACAAAGATAACGGTTTCACCGTGCTGGATGCGGGCCAGGTTAACGATCGCGGCGTCGATGACATCCTCGCTCAGGTGAAGCAGATCGTGGGTGATATGCCCGTGTACCTGACCTTCGACATCGACTGCCTGGATCCAGCATTTGCACCGGGCACCGGTACGCCGGTCATCGGCGGTTTGACCTCAGATCGTGCCATCAAGCTGGTGCGCGGTCTGAAGGATCTGAACATTGTCGGGATGGACGTGGTGGAAGTGGCGCCTGCCTATGACCAGTCCGAGATCACTGCGCTGGCCGCAGCGACCCTGGCACTGGAAATGCTCTATATTCAGGCAGCTAAAAAAGGTGAGTAAGCCTCGCCTGGCGTGAAAAAAACCTCTCTCTTGAGAGGTTTTTTATTGCCTTTAGAACACGTTAAACGGGTATTCCACGTAAGCGCGGATCTCGTCCCCGCCCACGTTGTACTCGCTGGCGTTGCTGGAAACGCGCAGGACGGAGTAGCGCAGTTTCAGCTTCAGATCCTTCGCCGGACCATCCTGCACCTGGTACTGGATCTGGTTAAACCACTCGTGCTCTTTGCCGTTGCTGGTTTCAGAGGTTTTGATGTTATCGCCGCGTACGTAGGCGGTGGTCCAGCTCAGGCCCGGTAAGCCAAGGCCGCCAAAGTCCAGACCGTAGGATGCCTGCCAGGAACGTTCATCTTCGCCGTTAAAATCAGACCAGTAGGAGTTCGCCAGCCAGATGGTGTTACCGCCGTCACCCACGCCGCCCTTGTCGCGATAGCCGCCGTAGTTGTAGCCGGTGCTGCCGCTGCTCTGCTGGTACGCCACTTTGAACGTGTGAATATCCCAGATGTAGCTCGCCGCCAGGCTCCAGATGGTGTTGCTGCGGCCCGTGTCGAGGCTGTCTGCGTAACCCTGGTCCAGACGGGAGTTATAGCCGTTGAAGTCGAGCACCAGCTGCTGCCCGGTGCTGAACGGCTGCCTGAAGTTCATGCCCAGGTACTGCTTGTTCATCACCTCTTCATTATGAGAGGCGTACAGCGCGCCGCTAAACTGGTCATTGAACCGGTAGCTTGCACCGCCGAAGGAGAGGCTCTTCAGTCCGCTGTTGTGGCGGTCATCGCTTTTACGCTGCTCGTCGGTGAAGTAACCGGCGTTAACTTCCAGACCGTCGATCTCTTTCGAGGTCAGCATGGTGCCGGTGTAGCTTTCAAACAGCAGGCGGGAGCTGTCGGCATTAATGATGGGCAGTTCAGGGCGTTGATTCCCGTAGCTCAGTACGGTGTTTGATATGCGCATTTTGGCGGTTGCGCCAAACTTTGCCAGATCGGATTTTGCCCGGCCATCATCTTCCTGTTTAAAGAAGTCGATACCGCCTGCACCGCTTTTGCCACGGCCGCCATCCAGCCGCACGCCATATTGAGCAATACCGTCCACACCAAAGCCCACCAGCCCTTCGGTATAGCCGGATGCAAACGTGGCGATGATCCCCTGACCCCATTCGGCTTTGTCCTGCTGGCCCTGATGGTAATCGCGGCTGATATACGCATTGCGTAAGAACAGATCCAGATGGCTGTCGTCAATAAAACCCTGGCTGTCGGATTGCTGGCTTGCAGTGGCAGGTAATGCGGCAAATAAACTTAAAGCAATTAATGATAATTCTTTTTTCACGGAGGGAACGTCTCTGTCTGGATATATTAATTTGAATAACTGCGGGGGTGATAATTACCGGAAAAAGTTACCTTTGCAATAATTATGTGACAAGGTATTTCAATGTGATAGAGCGTATTTGCGGGGTTTTCAGGGGTGTTATCGATACGTGCTGTTAAGTTAACAATTCATGCGAAATAAAAAGGAGGCAAAACTGCCTCCTGCTGAAATTATTTAATTCCGTCTGCGGCCATACGGTCGCGAATATGCTGTGCGCGTTCTTCTGAGGCTGGGTGATCGTCAAACATGGAGCTTTGGCGTCCCGCTTCCAGCTTGGCCAGTTTTTCAAAGCTGGTGGCTAAACCTGATGGATTAATGCCGCGTTTGCGCAACAGATCGTAGGAGTAGTCATCCGCCTCGGACTCCTGACGCTGGGAGAACTGAGAGTTAACCAGCTTTTCACCCACGTCGCCAAGCTGTGACTGCGACAGGCTGCCAACGATACCGCCCGCTGAGGCCGCCGCTGCGCGGATGGCATTGGTGCCCAGCGCAACCTGCATTCCTTTCTTCACGTGGCCCAGGGCAACGTGGCCCATTTCATGGCCGATAACCGCTTCCACTTCGTTGTCGGTCATCATGTCCATCAGACCGCTATAGACGCGGATACAGCCGTTCGCCATCGCGAAGGCGTTCACGTCTTTCGCCATGTACACCTTGTAGTTCACCGGCTGGCCGTTGATGTTGTCGCCCAGCGCGGAAGCAATCTTATTCAGACGCTGCGTGTAGGTACTGTTAGCCGGCGCAAGCGTGGCTTTTCCGTCCATATCTTTACAGGCCTGGTCGCTCAGCGCTTTCACCTGCGCATCGCTCAGGGAATAGGCCTGAAAGGCCTCTGCGCCTGACGTCATCAGACCGTTAGAATCCATATTCTGACAGCCGCTCAGCAGGAGCGTTGTACCCAGGGCCAGCACTATTGCACGCATTTTCATGAGGTTGCTTCCGTACTCGTTAATCTGAATAAAATCCGAAAAGTGCACCGTCAGCGAAGCCGGTGTCGGGCTAAGTATAAGGAATATCGACAGAGCCGGGCGAGTAGATTGCGCAACATGCGAGCATGATCCAGAGATTTCTTAACAAGCAAAAGAATGCTCCATGTACATGACTTGCGGCTTGGGTTACATTGTTGGCACTTTTTTCCGGCGTAGCCCAAAACGCGCTGTCGTCAAGGGCATGGCCTTTAACAGTCCGATCTGGAGTTAAAATGTCCTCACGTAAAGAGCTTGCTAATGCTATTCGTGCGCTGAGCATGGACGCAGTACAGAAAGCCAAATCCGGCCACCCAGGGGCCCCTATGGGTATGGCTGATATCGCCGAAGTCCTGTGGCGTGATTTCCTGAACCACAACCCGCAGAACCCGTCATGGGCTGATCGTGACCGCTTCGTGCTGTCTAACGGCCACGGCTCTATGCTGATCTATAGCCTGTTGCACCTCACCGGCTACGATCTGCCTATCGAAGAGCTGAAAAACTTCCGTCAGCTGCACTCTAAAACTCCAGGTCACCCGGAAGTGGGTTACACCGCTGGCGTAGAAACCACCACCGGCCCGCTGGGTCAGGGTATTGCTAACGCCGTGGGTATGGCGATTGCTGAGAAGACGCTGGCGGCGCAGTTTAACCGTCCTGGTCACGACATCGTAGACCACTTCACCTACGCGTTCATGGGCGACGGCTGCATGATGGAAGGCATTTCTCACGAAGTGTGCTCCCTGGCAGGTACCCTGAAGCTGGGCAAACTGGTTGCGTTCTATGACGACAACGGTATCTCCATCGACGGTCACGTTGAAGGTTGGTTCACTGACGACACCGCAGCACGCTTCGAAGCCTACGGCTGGCACGTTGTGCGTGGTGTTGATGGCCACGATGCTGACTCGATTAAACGTGCAGTGGAAGAAGCGCGCGCTGTGACGGACAAACCGTCCCTGCTGATGTGCAAAACCATCATTGGCTTCGGTTCGCCGAACAAAGCGGGTACTCACGACTCCCACGGTGCGCCACTGGGCGATGCGGAAATCGCACTGACCCGTGAAGCGTTGGGCTGGAAACACCCTGCATTCGAAATCCCATCTGAGATCTATGCTCAGTGGGATGCAAAAGAAGTGGGTCAGGCGAAAGAAGTTGCCTGGAACGAGAAGTTCGCTGCCTATGCGAAAGCGTTCCCGCAGGAAGCCGCTGAATTCACCCGTCGTATGAAAGGTGACATGCCGTCTGACTTCGACGCGAAAGCGAACGAGTTCATCGCTAAGCTGCAGGCGAACCCGTCTAAAATCGCGAGCCGTAAAGCGTCTCAGAATGCGATTGAAGCGTTCGGTCCTCTGCTGCCAGAGTTCCTCGGTGGCTCCGCAGACCTCGCGCCTTCTAACCTGACTATCTGGTCCGGTTCTAAAGCGATCAACGAAGACACTGCCGGTAACTACATCCATTACGGTGTACGTGAATTCGGTATGACTGCGATTGCCAACGGTATCTCCCTGCACGGTGGTTTCCTGCCGTACACCTCTACCTTCCTGATGTTCGTTGAATATGCACGTAACGCCGTGCGTATGGCCGCGCTGATGAAACAGCGTCAGGTGATGGTCTACACCCACGACTCCATCGGTCTGGGCGAAGATGGCCCAACTCACCAGCCGGTAGAGCAGGTGGCTTCCCTGCGCGTGACCCCGAACATGAGCACATGGCGTCCATGTGACCAGGTTGAATCCGCGGTGGCGTGGAAATACGGCGTTGAGCGTCAGGACGGTCCAACCGCGCTGATCCTCTCCCGTCAGAACCTGGCACAGCAGGAACGTACGCCAGAGCAGCTGGCGAACATCGCTCGCGGTGGTTACGTGCTGAAAGATAGCGCGGGCCAGCCAGAGCTGATCTTCATCGCCACCGGTTCTGAAGTTGAACTGGCTGTTGCAGCGTGGGAAAAACTGACTGCCGAAGGCGTGAAAGCACGCGTGGTCTCCATGCCGTCTACCGATGCGTTCGACAAACAGGATGCCGCTTACCGTGAGTCCGTTCTGCCTAAAGCGGTTTCCGCGCGTGTGGCAGTGGAAGCGGGTATCGCTGACTACTGGTTCAAATACGTGGGCCTGAACGGTGCCATCGTCGGCATGACCACCTTCGGTGAGTCTGCTCCGGCAGAGCTGCTGTTCGAAGAGTTCGGCTTCACCGTTGAGAACGTTGTCGCGAAAGCGAAAGAACTGCTGTAATCGCCGTTTTGCCCGGTGGCGCACTAGTGCTTACCGGGCCTACAAATGGCACGAAAGTAGGCCGGGTAAGCGCTAGCGCGCCACCCGGCTTTTTTGTAGGCATTATTCCACCTAAAATGTGACGCAAGTCATATAGCTCGCTTATTCATCTGGACAGACATTCCTTTTATTCCCCGATTCGCTTATTCTTGCTGAAGCGTTTCAGTCGATTAAATGTTCGACAATTGACCAATCAATCGCAGTTTGTGACAGCAAGGATTCCCCTTCGGGCGTAGCTGGATTACTCTTTCAGCCACCTCAAACTCAGGGATTGCTTTGCAGGAGATCTATGACCGTACGCGTAGCGATTAATGGCTTCGGTCGCATCGGACGTAATGTGGTTCGTGCTTTGTATGAATCCGGACGTCGGGCGGAAATAACCGTGGTGGCAATCAATGAACTGGCGGATGCTACGGGCATGGCGCATTTGTTGAAATATGACACCAGCCACGGACGCTTTGCCTGGGATGTGCGCCAGGAAAGAGATCAGCTTTTTGTGGGTGACGACGCTATTCGTGTGCTGCATGAGAACAGCATCTCCGGGCTACCTTGGCGTGAACTGGGTGTGGATGTGGTGCTTGACTGTACCGGTGTGTACGGCAACCGCGAACATGGCGAAGCGCATCTGGCTGCAGGCGCGAAAAAAGTCCTTTTTTCTCATCCCGGCAGTAACGACCTCGACGCGACCGTCGTGTTTGGCGTCAACCAGCATGAGCTGCAAGCCGAACACCGCATTGTTTCCAACGCCTCCTGTACCACTAACTGCATTATTCCGGTCATCAAACTGTTAGACGATGCGTATGGCATTGAATCCGGCACTGTGACCACGATTCACTCCGCCATGCACGATCAGCAGGTGATCGACGCCTATCATCCGGATTTACGACGCACTCGCGCGGCGAGCCAGTCAATC
The DNA here is from genome assembly GCF_008080435.1 of Enterobacter asburiae. Lineage (GTDB taxonomy): Bacteria > Pseudomonadota > Gammaproteobacteria > Enterobacterales > Enterobacteriaceae > Enterobacter > Enterobacter asburiae_C. Next base: position 383,646 of record NZ_VRKN01000005.1, read on the forward strand.
ATTCCGGTGGATACGAAACTGGCGGCAGGGATCACCCGAATTTTTCCGCAGTTTAATGACCGCTTTGAAGCGATTGCCGTGCGTGTCCCGACGATTAACGTCACCGCAATCGACCTTAGCGTGACGGTGAAAAAACCGGTAAAAGCCTGTGAAGTCAACCTGTTGCTGCAAAAAGCGGCACAGGGGGCATTTCATGGTATAGTTGACTATACGGAATTACCGTTGGTCTCAGTAGATTTTAACCACGACCCGCACAGCGCCATCGTCGATGGCACGCAAACGAGAGTCAGTGGCGCACACCTTATCAAGACGCTGGTCTGGTGTGATAACGAATGGGGCTTTGCTAACCGAATGCTCGACACCACGTTAGCGATGGCCGCTCAAGGTTTCAGGTAAGACGCATTGTGCGTCTGCAAAACTTTAAGAATCAACGAGAGGATTCACCATGTCTGTAATTAAGATGACCGATCTGGATCTGGCTGGTAAACGCGTTTTCATCCGTGCCGATCTGAACGTACCGGTTAAAGATGGCAAAGTGACCAGCGACGCGCGTATCCGTGCATCTCTGCCAACCATCGAACTGGCTCTGAAGCAGGGCGCGAAAGTGATGGTCACCTCCCACCTGGGTCGTCCAACTGAAGGCGAGTACAACGAAGAGTTCTCTCTGCTGCCAGTGGTTAATTACCTGAAAGACAAACTGTCCAACCCGGTTCGCCTGGTGAAAGATTACCTGGACGGCGTTGAAGTGGCAGCCGGTGAACTGGTTGTTCTGGAAAACGTTCGCTTCAACAAAGGCGAAAAGAAAGACGACGAAACCCTGTCCAAAAAATACGCTGCGCTGTGCGACGTATTCGTGATGGATGCATTCGGTACGGCTCACCGTGCACAGGCGTCTACCCACGGTATCGGTAAATTCGCAGACGTAGCGTGTGCGGGTCCTCTGCTGGCTGACGAACTGGAAGCACTGGGTAAAGCACTGAAAGAACCTGCTCGTCCAATGGTGGCTATCGTTGGTGGTTCTAAAGTTTCTACCAAACTGACCGTTCTGGATTCCCTGTCTAAAATCGCTGACCAGCTGATCGTTGGCGGTGGTATCGCGAACACCTTCGTTGCCGCTCAGGGCCACAACGTGGGTAAATCCCTGTACGAAGCAGATCTGGTTGACGAAGCGAAACGCCTGCTGACAACCTGCGATATCCCAGTTCCAACTGACGTTCGCGTAGCGACCGAGTTCTCTGAAACCGCGACGGCAACCCTGAAATCTGTAAAAGACATCAAAGATGAAGAGCAGATTCTGGACCTGGGCGACGTTTCTGCACAGAAACTGGCTGAAATCCTCAAAAACGCAAAAACTATCCTGTGGAACGGTCCTGTTGGCGTGTTCGAATTCCCGAACTTCCGCAAAGGTACTGAAATCGTTGCTAACGCTATCGCAGACAGCGAAGCGTTCTCTATCGCAGGCGGTGGTGACACCCTGGCAGCAATCGACCTGTTCGGTATCGCTGACAAGATCTCCTACATCTCCACTGGTGGCGGCGCATTCCTCGAATTCGTGGAAGGCAAAGTACTGCCAGCAGTAGCAATGCTCGAAGAGCGCGCTAAGAAGTAAGCCATTCAAGGGCAGGGAAACCTGCCCAATTTTCAGCGCGCTTTTAAGAGCTCGCACCTTTTCTAACGGCCGAAGATACAGGACTAAGCAACATGTCTAAAATTTTTGATTTCGTAAAACCTGGCGTTATCACTGGTGATGACGTACAGAAAGTGTTCCAGGTAGCTAAAGAAAACAACTTCGCACTGCCAGCGGTTAACTGCGTGGGTACCGACTCCATCAACGCCGTACTGGAAACTGCTGCTAAAGTTAAAGCTCCAGTTATCGTTCAGTTCTCCAACGGCGGCGCTGCATTCATCGCAGGTAAAGGCGTGAAAACTGACATTCCTCAGGGTGCTGCAATCCTGGGTGCTATCTCTGGTGCGCACCATGTACACCAGATGGCTGAACACTACGGTGTTCCGGTTATCCTGCACACTGACCACTGCGCGAAGAAACTGCTGCCGTGGATCGACGGTCTGCTGGACGCGGGTGAAAAACACTTCGCGGCAACCGGTAAGCCACTGTTCTCTTCTCACATGATCGACCTGTCTGAAGAGTCACTGCACGAAAACATCGAAATCTGCTCTAAATACCTGGCGCGCATGGCCAAAATGGGCATGACCCTGGAAATCGAACTGGGTTGCACCGGTGGCGAAGAAGACGGCGTGGACAACAGCCACATGGACGCTTCTGCACTGTACACTCAGCCAGAAGACGTTGATTACGCTTACACCGAGCTGAGCAAAATCAGCCCACGCTTCACCATTGCAGCGTCCTTCGGTAACGTACACGGCGTTTACAAACCAGGTAACGTGGTTCTGACCCCGACCATCCTGCGTGATTCTCAGGAATACGTTTCTAAGAAACACAACCTGCCGCACAACAGCCTGAACTTCGTCTTCCACGGCGGTTCCGGTTCTTCTGCTCAGGAAATCAAAGACTCCGTAAGCTACGGCGTAGTGAAAATGAACATCGATACCGACACCCAGTGGGCAACATGGGACGGTATCCTGCAGTACTACAAAACCAACGAAGCTTACCTGCAGGGTCAGTTGGGCAACCCGAAAGGCGAAGACCAGCCGAACAAGAAATACTACGATCCACGCGTATGGCTGCGCGCTGCCCAGACTTCTATGATTACTCGTCTGGAGCAGGCATTCAAAGAACTGAACGCGGTAGACGTTCTGTAATTTGAGCTGCTAACAGTATCTGAAGGCCCGCAAATGCGGGCCTTTTTTTATGGTTTTTCAATATCCTGACAGACCGGTTTTTGTGATCTGTTTGGCAATACTTGCGCTTTTTGTTTACCCTTTACGGACCTGCCTGTCTCCATGGGGGATGGATTTTGTGTTTTGGTTTAACAAAAGGAAGAATAAATGGAACAACTCGATGTTGTAGACAGCATCAATAATGCCGGTAACTGGCTGGTGCGCAACCAGGCGCTGCTGCTGAGCTATGCCGTGAACATCGTCGCGGCGCTTGCCATCATCATCGTCGGGATGATCGTGGCGCGTATCGTATCGAACGCGGTTAACCGCGTAATGCTGGCCCGTCACATTGACGCCACGGTGGCTGACTTCCTCTCTGCGCTGGTGCGCTACGGCATTATCGCCTTTACGCTGATTGCGGCGCTGGGTCGTGTGGGTGTGCAGACCGCATCCGTTATCGCCGTTCTCGGTGCCGCCGGTCTGGCTATTGGTCTGGCGCTGCAGGGCTCGCTTTCAAACCTGGCGGCAGGCGTTCTGCTGGTCACCTTCCGTCCATTCCGCTCCGGTGAATACGTTGACCTTGGCGGTATTGCCGGAACCGTGCTGCAGGTACAGATTTTCTCCACGACCATGCGTACCGTCGATGGCCGTATCGTAGTGGTGCCGAACGGGAAAATCATCGCGGGCAACATCATTAACTTCTCCCGTGAACCGGTGCGTCGTAACGAACTGATTATCAGCGTGGCGTATGACTCCGACATCGATCAGGTGAAGTCACTGATTACCAACATCATTGCTTCAGACGATCGCATTCTGAAAGACAAAGAGCAGACGGTTCGCCTGAACGAACTGGGCGCTTCCTCGATTAACTTCGTGGTGCGTATCTGGAGCAAGAGCAGCGATCTGCAAAACGTGTACTGGGACGTGTTGGAACGCATTAAGCGTGACTTCGACGCCAACGGCATCAGCTTCCCGTACCCGCAGATGGACGTAAACGTCAAAAAAGTCAAAGAAGCAGAATAACTTCATCAGTAGGCCCGGTAAGCGCTAGCGCCACCGGGCTTTATTTTTATAAGCGCAGCTAATCCCCAATTAATATTATCAATTTCCTCTAATGTGATTCGCGCAGTATAGTCTGCTTCCAGAACAACACTGTGAGAATTGCGTCATGTTATCCTATTACTTTCAAGGCCTTGCCTTAGGTGCAGCCATGATCCTTCCCCTCGGCCCACAAAATGCGTTCGTGATGAACCAGGGTATCCGCCGCCAGTATCATCTGATGATTGCCCTGCTGTGCGCGGTAAGCGATTTACTGCTGATCTGTGCCGGGATTTTTGGCGGTAGCGCATTGCTGATGCAGTCTCCCTGGCTGCTGGCGCTGGTCACCTGGGGCGGCGTGGCGTTTCTGCTCTGGTATGGTTTCGGTGCCCTGAAAACGGCGATGAGCAGCAACCTCGAACTGGCGAGCGCGGACGTCATGAAGCAGGGCCGCTGGAAGATTATCGTCACCATGCTGGCGGTCACCTGGCTTAATCCGCATGTTTATCTGGACACCTTCGTGGTGCTGGGCAGCCTGGGCGGACAGCTGGACGTTGAGCCGAAACGCTGGTTTGCGCTTGGCACGGTCAGCGCCTCTTTCCTCTGGTTCTTCGGTCTCGCCATTCTGGCCGCATGGCTGGCACCTCGTCTGCGTACTGCCAAAGCCCAGCGCATCATCAACACTCTGGTGGGCCTGGTGATGTGGTTTATTGCTTTTCAGCTGGCAAAAGAGGGGATTCACCACGTTCAGGAATTGTTCAACTAATCCTTGTCTTATGGACAACTGAACAAGACCCGCTAAGCTTGCTGGCATGCGCCCTGTTAATGGGCACTCTTCGCAACATGGAGGAATAACAGTGAAGTTTAAGGTGATGGCCCTGGCGGCATTAGTAAGTTTTGGTGCGGTGTCGGTGCAGGCAAGTGAACTGCCGGATGGCCCGCACATCGTCACTTCAGGCACCGCAAGCGTGGACGCGGTACCCGATGTTGCAACGCTGGCAATTGAAGTCAATGTGGCTGCGAAAGATGCGGCATCTGCCAAGAAGCAGGCTGACGATCGTGTTGCGCAATATCTCTCTTTCCTCGAGCAGAACGGTGTAGGTAAAAAAGATATCAACTCCGCGAACCTGCGTACTCAACCTGATTACGACTACCAGAATGGTAAAAGCATCCTGAAAGGCTACCGTGCCGTGCGTACCGTCGAAGTGACCGTGCGTCAGCTGGATAAGCTTAACTCGCTGCTGGATGGCGCGCTGAAGGCGGGTCTGAACGAAATTCGTTCCGTGTCGCTGGGCGTTGCGCAACCGGAGAAATACAAAGACGAAGCGCGTAAAGCGGCGATTGATGATGCCATTCACCAGGCGGAACAGCTGGCTTCTGGCTTTAAGAGCAAGCTCGGCCCGGTTTACAGCGTGCGTTACCACGTCTCTAACTACCAGCCAAGCCCGATGGTACGGATGATGAAGGCTGATGCCGCCCCGGTATCCGCTCAGGAAACTTACGAGCAGCCAACTATTCAGTTCGACGATCAGGTGGATGTGGTCTTCCAGCTGGAACCTGTTGCAGCACAGCCGAAACCGGCTCAGTAATCTGTAGGCCGGGTAAGGCGAAGCCGCCGCCCGGCTTGTTTTTTAATCCTGTCTCAACACCTTATGCCCGTACGCCAGCAGCGCATCGGTGACGTTGCGCATCATGCGGCTTTCCGGCGCAAAACGGTGCCAGTAGAGCATCCGACGCTGATACAGCCCTGGCGTCAGATCAATCAGCTCACCGCTTTTCAACTCTTTCTCAATCTGCAGATGCGGGATCATGCAGCAGGTGGTGCCCTGACGCGCAAGCTGCACGAAGGCTTCCGACGAGTTCACGATATGGCACGGCACGCTGCCCGGCGGTAGATCGAAGTTTTGCTGCAGGAATGCCTGGTGCATATCGTCCAGATGGTCGAACGCCACGGCAGGGGCTTTCAGCAGCGCGGCGCGGGTGACGCCGTTCGGGAAGTAGCGCTCGGCAAACGCTTTTGAACCCACAAACAGATAGTCCAGTGCGCCCAACTGATCGACAAGGCAGCTTGGCAGCGCCTGAGGCTGGATACTGACCGCCCCAACCACTTCACCGCGACGCAGGCGTTCCTGGGTACGGGTTTCATCTTCCACCTGGAGATTCAGGCGGATAGGGGAGTCTGCTAATACCGGCGCCAGGGCCGGCAGCAGCCAGGTCGCCAGACTGTCGGCGTTGACCGCCAGAGAGAGCAGCAGCGGCGTAGAGCCCGTTTGTTCGTCACCCAGCCACTCGTCTTCCAGCAGTTCAACCTGACGCAGCAGGGCGAGGAGCTTTTGCCCTTGCTCGGTTGGACGTGGCGGCACGGTACGCACCAGCAGCGGCTGGCCGAACATGTTTTCAAGCTGTTTGATACGCTGTGATACGGCGGACTGCGTGATGCAAAGCTTTTGCGCCGCGCGCTCAAAACCTCGTTCACGAATAACTGCATCAAGTGCCTGTAGTGTTCTGTAGTCCGGACGTTTCATTGCTCTGGCTGGCTCCTTAATTTTGCTTATTCTGCACTATGACACAATTTTCCCTTTGTGGCAGACGAATTCCATTCGACGTGTTCTATAATGCGCCCTGAGTTTTCACACCACAGGCAAAACGATCATGACGCAGGATGAACTGAAAAAAGCAGTAGGATGGGCCGCTCTCCAGTACGTGCAGCCGGGTACCATTGTCGGTGTCGGTACGGGATCAACCGCGGCACACTTTATCGATGCGCTGGGCACGATGAAGGGGCAAATCGAGGGTGCGGTTTCCAGCTCTGATGCTTCCACGGAAAAGCTGAAAAGCCTCGGCATTACCGTTTTCGATCTCAACGAAGTGGATCGTCTGGGGATTTACGTTGATGGCGCGGATGAAATCAACGGCCACATGCAGATGATCAAAGGCGGCGGCGCGGCGCTGACGCGCGAAAAGATCATCGCCTCCGTTGCGGACAAGTTTATCTGCATCGCGGACGCCTCCAAGCAGGTCGACATTCTGGGTAATTTCCCACTGCCGGTCGAAGTGATCCCAATGGCGCGTAGCGCGGTTGCCCGTCAGCTGGTGAAGCTGGGCGGTCGTCCTGAATACCGTCAGGGCGTAGTCACCGACAACGGTAACGTGATCCTCGACGTTCACGGTCTGGAAATTCTCGACGCGATCGCGCTGGAAAATGCCATCAACGGCATTCCAGGCGTAGTGACCGTAGGGCTATTCGCCAACCGTGGCGCGGATGTGGCGCTGATCGGCACCGCTGACGGCGTGAAAACCATCGTAAAATGATCTGACGGGGGGAGTCCTCCCCCCGCTAAAAAAATTTTGAAAAGCTAAATTCGGTGACTTGTGTCACGTTTTTCCGCCTCATTTGCCGATCCTGCCGCGTTTGTAAATTTCCATAGCATTTTCCTCTGACATTTTGCTCTGTATGACTTCTCTTCAGAGTGCCGACGCAAACGTTCATATTGCTGCAATAGTTTTTTTTGATATGTTGGCTACAGCGGATTCATATCCAGCACAACATCAGTTCAGACAAAAACAGGGTCGGGTAAATGGCAAAGGTATCACTGGAGAAAGACAAGATTAAATTCCTGCTGGTCGAGGGCGTGCATCAAAAAGCAATCGATAGCCTTCGTGCGGCAGGTTACACCAACATCGAATTTCACAAAGGCGCGCTCGATACCGAGGAGCTGAAAGCGTCCATCCGTGATGCCCACTTCATTGGCCTGCGATCCCGTACTCACCTGACTGAAGACGTTATTGCCGCGGCGGAAAAGCTGGTGGCTATTGGCTGCTTCTGCATCGGTACCAACCAGGTTGACCTGAATGCTGCCGCCAGACGCGGTATCCCTGTCTTCAACGCCCCGTTCTCCAACACCCGTTCCGTGGCGGAGCTGGTGATTGGCGAACTGCTGCTGTTGCTGCGCGGCATTCCAGAAGCTAACGCCAAAGCGCACCGCGGTGTGTGGAACAAACTGGCGTCTGGCTCATATGAAGCGCGTGGTAAAAAACTGGGGATTATCGGCTACGGTCACATTGGTACGCAGCTCGGTATTCTGGCGGAATCCCTTGGTATGCATGTGTTTTTCTACGATATTGAAAGCAAGCTGCCGCTGGGTAACGCGACCCAGGTTCAACACCTTTCTGACCTGCTGAATATGAGCGACGTGGTGAGCCTGCACGTGCCGGAAAATGCATCCACCAAAAACATGATGGGCGCGGAAGAGCTGGCGCTGATGAAGCCGGGCTCACTGTTGATTAACGCCGCGCGCGGCACGGTTGTCGATATCCCGGCACTGGCGGATGCGTTGAAGCGTAAGCATCTGGCGGGAGCGGCCATCGACGTGTTCCCGACGGAACCCGCCACCAACAGCGATCCGTTTACCTCTCCGCTGTGCGAGTTCGATAACGTGATCCTGACGCCGCACATCGGTGGTTCTACCCAGGAAGCACAGGAGAACATCGGCCTGGAAGTGGCGGGTAAACTGAGCAAATATTCCGACAACGGTTCTACGCTCTCTGCCGTGAACTTCCCGGAAGTGTCTCTGCCGCTGCATGGTGGTCGTCGTCTGCTGCACATCCACGAAAACCGTCCGGGCGTGCTGACCGCGATCAACCAGATCTTTGCCGAGCAGGGCGTCAACATTGCCGCGCAGTATCTGCAGACGAACTCGCAGATGGGCTACGTGGTCATTGATATCGAAGCGGATGACGATGTTGCCGAGAAAGCGTTGCTGAGCATGAAGTCTATTGCGGGGACGATTCGCGCGCGTCTGCTGTACTGATGGTGCGGTTTGTGGTGTCGGGTGGCGCTTACGCTTACCCGACCTACAATGTTTGAGGATTGATGTAGGCCGGGTAAGGCGCAGCCGCCACCCGGCTTTATTCTACCAGACCCAGATTTTGCTGGGCGTCACTACCGCTGGCAACGGCACATCCCACTTCTCCACCGGCAACGCCTCCACGCCCTGACAATCATGCGCGTAACCCACCGGCTGCAACCCGTACTGCTGCCAGTTTTGCAGCGTCCGGTCGTAAAAACCGCCGCCCATCCCTAAACGCTGGCCCTGTTCATCAAACGCCACCAACGGCGTAATCAGCACATCCAGCTGTGACAGCGGGAGCACATCACGCACGTCGAGTTTCGGCTCGGTGATTTTCAGGCGATTCACCACCAGCTCGCTGTGCGGGTGGTAGTGCAGAAACAGCAAATTACCTTCGCTGAACGGGTGTAGCACCGGCAGATACACCTTCTTCCCGGCGCGCCAGAGTTGCTCTATCAGCGGTTGGGTATCCAGCTCTCCATCAAATGACAGAAACAGCGCAACGGTGTGCGCCATCACTACAGGGGGATACGCCATCATACGGGCGGCGGCCTGCTGGGCAAAATGTGCTTGCTGAACGGGGGTTAACGCACGGCGGCGCTGACGAATTAACTGACGGATGTCCTGGCGTGAAGCAGAAACTTCAGGGAATTGAGTCATGGTAGTCGGTAGAAGAAAAGAGAGGGAATCTCCGAGATGCCGCCGCAGGCTGTAACCCTTGAACCCTTGGTTCAAGGTGAATGTGTCGTCATAGTTTTAAGGCTTCTCGGACGGACCGAGCATGCTCACCAACCATGGAGCGCCACATTCTTGTGGTATGAAATATCGGCTCAGGGGACTGGCCCGCTTGCGAACATCTCAGAGAAATTTTGTCTTCACAGTTACTCTACCATAGTTAACTGAGAAGTGTTATTCAAACTTTGGTCCCGGTCTTTCGGGATTGCGACCTTGATCAAGCAATGCCTGTTCTATGGTCTGCTGGAGCATTTTAATGCGCTGCTCCATGCTTGCCGCGTAGTCGCGGGTCTTCGCTTTTTCCTGAGTCAGTTCATAGCTGATGTTCAACGCGGCGATGAAAACCAGCTGCTCAGTATTTGTGACTCTAGTGCGTTCTTTTAGATCTTGCAACCGCTGATTCAAATCGTCCGCTGCCTGATTCAAAGCATCCCTTTGTTCAGGCGGACAATTCACTCGCAGTGAACGGCCAAAAATCTGGAGATCGACGGGTTGTGCAGACATGCCACCTTCCTGCTGATTGACTGCGCTGCCTTCGCTTACTGCCCCGGGGGCTGCGAAGGGGCGACACTATAGCTACCCTGATGTGAAGATACAAGCCCTTTTCTGGTATCACCAGGGTCCAAAGTGGTAGCATATCATGAAACTTCCCCCCTTTGATGACGAATGCTCATGTCTATACAGAACGAAATGCCTGGTTACAAGGATTTAAACCAGTTACTGAACCAGCAGGGAGTCGGTTTAACCCCTGCCGAAATGCACGGTCTGATCAGTGGCATGCTGTGCGGCGGAAACAGCGACAGCTCATGGCAGCCGCTGATCCACGACCTCACGAATGAAGGGCTGGCGTTTGGTCACGAGCTGGCGGAAGCGCTGCGTAAAATGCACGCTGCAACCAGCGATTCGCTGGAAGACGATGGCTTCCTTTTTCAGCTTTATCTGCCTGAAGGCGACGACGTCAGCGTGTTCGATCGCGCCGATGCGCTGGCCGGCTGGGTAAACCACTATCTGCTGGGGCTGGGTGTGACGCAGCCTAAACTGGATAAGGTGACTGGCGAAGCGGGTGAAGCGATCGACGACCTGCGTAACATCGCCCAACTCGGCTACGACGAAGACGAAGACCAGGAAGAGCTGGAAATGTCTCTTGAAGAGATTATCGAGTACGTGCGCGTGGCGGCACTGCTGTGCCACGACAACTTCACGCGCTCACAGCCGACCGCGCCGGAAGTCCGCAAGCCAACCTTACATTAAGAAAAATAACGCACAGGAGGGTGTCATGGTTATCTCGAGTCAAGAGTATTCGCGCCGCCGTCAGGCGCTGCTGGCTACAATGCAGCCGGGCAGCGCCGCGCTGATTTTTGCTGCGCCCGAAGTTACGCGCAGCGCCGACAGCGAATACCCCTATCGCCAGAGCAGCGATTTCTGGTACTTCACCGGCTTTAACGAGCCGGAAGCGGTGCTGGTGCTGATTAAGAGCAATGACACTCACAACCACAGCGTGATTTTCAACCGCGTACGCGATCTGACGGCCGAAATCTGGTTTGGCCGCCGCTTAGGCCAGGAGGCCGCACCGGCGAAGCTGGGCGTTGACCGCGCGCTGGCGTTTAGCGAAATCAACCAGCAGCTCTACCAGCTGCTTAATGGCCTCGACGTGCTCTATCACGCGCAGGGCGAATATGCGTACGCCGATGAGATCGTTTTCACCGCGCTGGATAAGCTGCGCAAAGGCTCGCGCCAGAACCTGTCCGCACCGGCCACGCTGACGGACTGGCGTCCGGTGGTGCATGAGATGCGCCTGTTCAAGTCTGAAGAAGAGTTGAATTTGATGCGTCGTGCGGGCGAAATCAGCGCCCTGGCGCACACCCGCGCCATGGAAAAATGCCGTCCCGGGCTGTTCGAATACCAGCTGGAAGGCGAAATTCACCACGAATTTAACCGCCACGGCGCGCGTTATCCCTCCTATAACACCATCGTTGGCGGCGGGGAAAATGGCTGCATTCTGCACTACACCGAAAACGAAAGTGCGCTGCGCGACGGCGATCTGGTGCTGATTGACGCCGGTTGCGAATATCAGGGCTACGCGGGAGATATCACCCGTACCTTCCCGGTGAACGGTAAATTCTCACCGGCACAGCGCGCGATTTACGACATCGTTCTCGACTCGCTTGAGACGGCGCTCAGGCTGTATCGTCCCGGAACTTCCATGCAGGAAGTGACCGGCGAAGTGGTGCGCATCATGATTACCGGTCTGGTCAGGCTCGGGATCCTGAAAGGGGATGTCGACACCCTGATTGCTGAAAATGCGCATCGACCGTATTTCATGCACGGCCTGAGCCACTGGCTGGGGCTGGATGTCCATGACGTTGGCGCGTACGGCACCGACCGTTCGCGCGTGCTGGAGCCGGGCATGGTATTAACCGTGGAACCGGGTCTGTATATCGCGCCGGATGCCGACGTGCCTGAAGAGTACCGCGGGATTGGCATTCGTATTGAAGACGACATCGTTATTACCGAAACCGGTAACGAAAACCTGACCGCGAGCGTCGTGAAAAACGCTGACGATATCGAGGCGCTGATGGCAGCGGCACGCGTATGAGCGTGATTATTGTTGGCGGCGGGATGACCGGGGCCACGTTGGCATTGGCCATTTCGCATTTGACGAAGGGCCAGCTTCCGGTGCACCTGGTTGAGGCCGTCGCACCGCAGACGAAGAATCATCCCGGTTTTGATTCTCGCGCTATCGCCCTGGCGCAGGGGACCTGTCAGCAGCTGTCGCGCATTGGTATCTGGCAGGCCATTGCCGACTGTGCCACCGCCATTAATACCGTGCATGTGAGCGATCGCGGCCATGCCGGGTTTGTGACGCTGGATGCCCACGATTACCGTATTGACGCGCTGGGTCAGGTTGTTGAACTGCACGATATTGGCCTGCGCCTGTTCCGCCTGTTGCAGGACGCGCCAGGCGTCACGCTGCACTGTCCGGCACGCGTTGCCAGCTTCACCCGCAGTGAAGATGCAGTCAGCGTGACGCTGGAAAACGGTACCGTGCTTGACGGCCAGCTTCTGGTCGCCGCGGACGGTTCGCGCTCAACGCTCGGCACCCAGTGTGGCGTGGAGTGGCGTCAGCAGCCTTACGGGCAGGTTGCGGTGATTGCGAACGTCTCTACCGCTGCAGAACACAGCGGCCGGGCGTTTGAGCGTTTTACGCAGCACGGCCCGCTGGCGATGCTGCCGATGTCGGACGGGCGCTGTTCACTGGTCTGGTGTCACCCGCAGGATAAGGCTGAAGAGGTTAAAGCCTGGTCAGACGAACGTTTTTGTACCGAGCTGCAAAAAGCCTTTGGCTGGCGGCTGGGGCGTATTACCCATGCCGGCAAGCGGACGGTCTACCCGCTTTCGCTGACTACGGCGTCTCAGTCCATCTCCCATCGTCTGGCGCTTGTCGGTAATGCTGCGCAGACGCTGCACCCCATCGCAGGGCAAGGGTTCAACCTTGGCCTTCGGGATGTCATGAGCCTGGCGGAAACCCTTTCGCAGGCGTGGGGCGAACAAAAAGACTGTGGCGCATACCCGGTACTCAGCCATTACCAGAGGCGCCGCCAGGCGGATAAAGAGGCGACGATTGGCGTCACCGATGGCTTAGTCCATCTTTTTGCTAATCGCTGGGCACCGCTGGTTGCGGGTCGCAACCTCGGGCTGATGGCGATGGAATTATTCATTCCGGCACGTGACGTGCTGGCGCAGCGGACTCTTGGTTGGGTCGCGCGTTAAGGAGTTATCACCGTGCAAAATGTTGATGTCGCCATTGTTGGCGGCGGTATGGTCGGACTGGCGCTGGCCTGTGGTCTACAGGGCAGCGGCCTGCGCGTGGCGGTGCTGGAGCAAAAGCAGCCTCAGCCCGTTGCACCAGATGCCCCGCCGGAACTCCGCGTCTCGGCGATTAATGCGGCGAGCGAAAAGCTGCTGACGCATCTTGGCGTCTGGGCAGACATTGTGGCGCAGCGCGCCAGCTGCTATCACGGCATGGAAGTGTGGGATAAAGACAGCTTTGGTCATATTGCTTTTGATGATGAAAGCATGGGCTATAGCCATCTGGGTCATATCATCGAAAACGCGGTGATCCACCACGCGCTGTGGCAGAAAGCACAGCAGTGCAGCGATGTGACCCTGATTGCACCTGCGCAGATCCAGCAGGTGGCATGGGGTGAAAACGAGGCGTTTATCACCCTGCAAAGCGGCGACATGCTGACCGCGCGTCTGGTGGTTGGTGCTGACGGTGCGAACTCCTGGCTGCGGAATAAAGCCGATATCCCGCTGACCTTCTGGGATTACCGTCATCATGCTCTGGTGGCAACGATCCGTACCGAGGAGCCACACGGCGGCGTGGCGCGGCAGATTTTCCATAACGACGGCATTCTGGCGTTCCTGCCGTTGAGCGACCCGCACCTGTGCTCGATTGTCTGGTCCCTGGTGCCGGAAAAAGCCCAGTTGATGCAGGAGGCAACGCCGGACGCCTTTAACCAGGCGCTGTGCGTGGCGTTTGATAACCGCCTTGGCCTGTGCACCCTTGAAAGCGAGCGGCAGGTATTCCCGTTAACCGGCCGCTACGCGCGTCAGTTTGCGGCGCACCGTCTGGCGCTGGTGGGTGATGCGGCCCATACCATTCATCCGCTGGCCGGGCAGGGCGTCAACCTTGGCTTTATGGATGCGGCGGAGCTGGTTGAAGAACTGCGTCGCCTGCATCGTGAAGGCAAAGATATCGGTCAGCATCTCTACCTGCGTCGCTACGAGCGCAGCCGCAAGCACAGCGCGGCGATGATGCTGGCAGGTATGCAGGGCTTCCGCGAGCTGTTTGCCGGGGCGAATCCGGCGAAAAAACTGCTGCGCGACATTGGCCTCAAGCTTGCTGACACCCTTCCGGGTGTTAAACCTCAACTCCTCCGTCAGGCGATGGGTCTTAACGACCTGCCGGACTGGCTACGCTAATTTAGACCCCTGTCACATTTTATTTTCCCGGCCTCTGCGCCGGGGAAATTCCCTCGTTTGAAATAATCTAATTTCACGTCATTTTTCGCATTAGAAAATCTAATCTACGAGATTTTATGTTACGGAAATTCAGCCCGTTTTTCCGCACGAAATATCACCATGTGCTAAATCCTGTTAGATCATTGTTAATTTTGTGCGGGGTTAATCGCATTTTTCCAGTGAATAACTCTGTAGGCTTTTCAGCGATTTTTGGTCATAAGCTAATGTGATGACCCGTTTTACCTTATGGTTAACCGCCGGTTTCGGTGGTAAGTTCAGGTAAAAGAGAACGTTTGCGTCGGCATTCGGGAACGAGGCCGATACCGGGTTTCACGGTGAATTTTTCAACGAGGACAAGATGGCTCAACAGACTCCTTTGTACGAACAACACGTGTTATGCGGCGCCCGCATGGTGGACTTCCATGGCTGGATGATGCCGCTGCACTACGGCTCGCAGATTGATGAGCACCACGCGGTGCGCACCGATGCCGGTATGTTCGACGTGTCCCACATGACGATTGTCGATCTGCGCGGTAGCCGCACCCGGGAGTTTTTGCGTTATCTGCTGGCAAATGACGTCGCCAAACTGAAGACGCCGGGTAAAGCGCTCTATACCGGCATGCTGAATGCCTCGGGCGGCGTGATTGATGATCTTATCGTCTATTACTTCACTGAAGATTTCTTCCGCCTCGTTGTAAACTCCGCCACCCGCGAAAAAGACCTCTCCTGGATCACCCAACACGCCGAACCTTATGCCATCGACATCACCGTCCGTGACGATCTGTCGCTGATCGCCGTGCAGGGGCCGAACGCGCAGGCGAAAGCCGCGTCTCTGTTTAACGACGCGCAGCGCAAAGCAACCGAAGGCATGAAGCCGTTCTTCGGCGTGCAGGCGGGCGATCTGTTTATCGCCACCACCGGCTACACCGGTGAGGCGGGTTACGAAATTGCGATGCCGAACGAGAAGGCGGCTGATTTCTGGCGTGCGCTGGTGGAAGCGGGCGTGAAGCCTGCGGGTCTGGGCGCGCGCGATACACTGCGTCTGGAAGCGGGGATGAACCTCTACGGTCAGGAGATGGACGAAGGCGTCTCTCCGCTGGCCGCCAACATGGGCTGGACCATCGCGTGGGAACCTGCTGATCGCGACTTTATTGGCCGTGAAGCGCTGGAGATGCAGCGCGAGAAGGGCACTGAACAACTGGTGGGTCTGGTGATGACCGAGAAGGGCGTGCTGCGCGGTGAACTGCCGGTGCGTTTTACCGATGCTGACGGCAATCCTCGTGAAGGCGTGATCACCAGCGGGTCCTTCTCCCCGACGCTGGGCTACAGTATTGCACTGGCACGCGTGCCGGCGGGCATTGGCGAAACGGCGGTAGTGCAAATCCGCAACCGCGAAATGCCGGTCAACGTGACCAAACCGATTTTTGTTCGCGCCGGTAAGCCGGTCGCCTAATCATTTTTATCAGGAGAACTTCAATGAGCAATGTGCCAGCAGAACTGAAATACAGCAAAGAACACGAGTGGCTGCGCAAAGAGGCGGACGGCACTTACACCGTAGGGATCACCGAGCACGCGCAAGAGCTGCTGGGCGATATGGTGTTTGTTGATCTGCCTGACGTGGGCACGACCGTTAGCGCGGGCGACGACTGCGCCGTGGCGGAGTCCGTAAAAGCGGCATCTGACATCTATGCCCCTGTAAGCGGTGAAATTGTCGCCGTCAACGACGCGCTGAGCGATTCGCCGGAACTGGTGAACAGCGAGCCTTATGAAGGCGGCTGGATCTTCAAGATCAAAGCCAGCGACGAATCTCAGGTTGCCGCGCTGCTGGATGCGACCGCGTACGAAGCACTACTGGAAGACGAATAACGTTGTGCCGGATGGCGCTGCGCTTATCCGGCCTACAGATCTACGTAGGCCCGGTAAGCGTTAGCGCCACCGGGCAACAGCGTTACAGATAATTACGATTCACTGCACGTTTCAGGAACCATCGCTCATGACACAGACTTTAAGCCAGCTTGAAAACCGTGGCGCCTTCATTGAACGTCACATTGGGCCGGATGCTCAGCAACAGCAGGAGATGCTGAAGACAGTTGGCGCGGATTCATTAAACGCACTGATCGGCCAGATTGTGCCAAAAGACATCCAGCTTGCCACGCCGCCTCAGGTGGGGGAAGCCACCACGGAATTCTCCGCGCTGGCGGAGCTGAAGGCTATCGCAGGCCTGAACAAGCGCTATAAGTCTTACATTGGCATGGGCTACACCAACGTGCAGTTGCCGCCGGTTATCCTGCGTAACATGCTGGAAAACCCGGGCTGGTACACCGCTTACACCCCGTATCAGCCAGAAGTCTCCCAGGGCCGTCTGGAAGCGCTGCTGAACTTCCAGCAGGTGACGCTGGATCTGACCGGTATGGATATCGCCTCCGCTTCTCTGCTGGATGAAGCCACCGCCGCTGCCGAAGCAATGGCGATGGCGAAGCGCGTGAGCAAGCTGAAAAATGCCAACCGCTTCTTCGTGGCGGCGGACGTGCATCCCCAGACGCTGGACGTGGTGCGCACCCGTGCGGAAACCTTCGGCTTTGACGTGATCGTTGATGACGCTGACAAGGTGCTGGATCACCAGGACGTCTTCGGCGTGCTGCTGCAGCAGGTGGGCACCACCGGCGAAGTTCACGACTACGGTACGCTGATTGCCGAGCTGAAATCCCGCAAAGTGGTTGTCAGCGTTGCCGCCGATTTTATGGCGCTGGTGGTGCTGACGGCGCCGGGCAAACAGGGCGCCGATATTGTCTTCGGTTCAGCGCAACGCTTTGGCGTGCCAATGGGCTACGGCGGCCCGCACGCGGCGTTCTTCGGCGCGAAAGATGAATTCAAACGCTCCATGCCTGGCCGTATTATCGGCGTCTCAAAAGATGCTGCCGGTAACACCGCGCTGCGCATGGCGATGCAGACTCGCGAGCAGCATATCCGCCGCGAAAAAGCGAACTCCAACATCTGTACCTCGCAGGTGTTGCTGGCAAACATCGCCAGCCTGTACGCCGTGTTCCACGGCCCGGCTGGCCTGAAACGCATTGCCAGCCGCATTCACCGCCTGGCTGATATTCTGGCCTGCGGTCTGCAGCAGAAAGGCCTTAAGCTGCGCCACGCTCACTACTTCGACACCCTGTGTGTGGAAGTGGCGGACAAAGCGGCCGTGCTGGCGCGCGCGAATGCAGCAGAGATCAACCTGCGCAGCGACATCCACAACGCCGTCGGCATTACGCTGGATGAAAGCACCACCCGCGACGATATCCTGAACCTGTTCAGCGTGTTGCTGGGTGACGCGCACGGTCTGGACGTTGATGCGCTCGACAAAGAGGTCGCGCTCGACAGCCGCTCAATTCAGGAAAGCATGCTGCGTAATGATGCGATCCTGACGCACCCGGTCTTTAATCGCTATCACAGCGAAACGGAGATGATGCGTTATATGCACTCTCTGGAGCGCAAAGATCTGGCGCTGAACCAGGCGATGATCCCACTGGGCTCCTGCACCATGAAGCTCAACGCCGCGGCAGAGATGATCCCTATCACCTGGCCTGAATTCTCCGAGCTGCACCCGTTCTGCCCGCCAGAGCAGGCGGAAGGTTATCACATGATGATCAACCAGCTTTCCGACTGGCTGGTGAAACTGACCGGTTATGATGCGCTCTGCATGCAGCCGAACTCCGGCGCGCAGGGCGAATACGCGGGCCTGCTGGCGATCCGTCACTATCACGAAAGCCGCAACGAAGGTCACCGCGATATCTGTCTGATCCCAAGCTCTGCCCACGGTACCAACCCGGCCTCTGCCCAGATGGCGGGAATGGAAGTCGTGGTGGTGGCGTGCGATAAGAACGGCAACATCGATCTGGCCGACCTGCGGGCGAAAGCCGAGCAGGCGGGCGACAAGCTCTCCTGCATCATGGTGACCTACCCGTCCACTCACGGTGTGTACGAAGAGACCATTCGTGAAGTGTGCGAAGTGGTGCACCAGTTCGGCGGACAGGTTTACCTCGACGGCGCGAACATGAACGCGCAGGTGGGCATTACCTCTCCAGGCTTTATCGGCGCGGACGTGTCGCACCTGAACCTGCACAAAACCTTCTGCATCCCGCACGGCGGTGGCGGCCCGGGCATGGGTCCAATCGGCGTGAAAGCGCACCTGGCGCCGTTTGTGCCAGGCCACAGCGTGGTGCAGATTGAAGGTATGCTGACCCGTCAGGGCGCGGTCTCTGCGGCACCGTTCGGTAGTGCCTCAATCCTGCCAATCAGCTGGATGTACATCCGCATGATGGGCGCGGAAGGGCTGAAGCAGGCGAGCCAGGTGGCAATCCTGAACGCCAACTATATTGCGACTCGCCTGAAGTCCGCCTTCCCGGTGCTCTACACCGGCCGCGACGGTCGCGTGGCGCACGAGTGCATCCTCGATATTCGTCCGCTGAAAGAACAGACCGGCATTAGCGAGCTGGATATCGCCAAACGTCTGATCGACTACGGTTTCCACGCGCCAACCATGTCGTTCCCGGTTGCGGGTACGCTGATGGTGGAGCCAACGGAATCTGAAAGCAAAGCCGAGCTGGACCGCTTTATCGATGCGATGCTGGCGATCCGCATGGAGATCGACCGCGTGCAGGACGGCGAGTGGACGCTGGAAGATAACCCGCTGGTTAACGCCCCGCACACCCAGCACGAGCTGGTGGCAGAGTGGAACCACGGCTATTCCCGCGAGCTGGCGGTCTTCCCGGCAGGCGTGGCAAACAAATACTGGCCGACCGTGAAGCGTCTTGATGACGTCTACGGCGACCGTAACCTGTTCTGCTCCTGCGTGCCGATGAGCGAATACCAGTAATATTGCTGATGTAGTAACGTAGGCCGGGTAAGGCGAAGCCGCCACCCGGCTTTTTTATTGGGAGAAGCGAATGGCAATTGCACTGGTCACCGGCGCCAGCCGGGGCATTGGGAAAGCCACCGCGCTGCAGCTGGCGCGCGAAGGCTACACCGTGGCGGTGAACTATCATCACAACATTAAAGCCGCGACGGACGTCATCAGGCAGATTGTGGATGCGGGCGGTAAAGCTTTTGCCGTGCGCGCAGATATCAGTGATGAAGCCCAGGTGCTGGCGATGTTTGACAGCCTCGATCGTGAAGGGGGGCCGCTTACCGCGCTGGTCAATAATGCGGGAATTCTGTTTGAGCAATCCACTATCGAGAATCTCTCCGCAGAGCGCATTAACCGCGTCCTGGCGACCAACGTCACGGGCTACTTTCTCTGCTGCCGGGAAGCGGTAAAACGCATGTCCTTCAAACATGGCGGCAAGGGTGGGGCGATAGTGAATGTCTCTTCCGCGGCGTCCCGTCTGGGCGCGCCGGGTGAATATGTGGATTATGCCGCGTCCAAGGGGGCGGTGGATTCACTGACAACCGGGCTATCGCTGGAGGTGGCGGCGCAGGGCATTCGCGTCAACTGCGTGCGACCGGGACTGATTTATACCGACATTCATGCGTCCGGTGGAGAGCCGGGGCGAGTGGATCGCGTGAAATCGTTGCTGCCGATGCAGCGCGGTGGCCAGCCGGAAGAGGTGGCGCAGGCGATTGTCTGGCTGCTGAGCGAGAAGGCGTCGTACGTAACGGGCAGTTTTATCGAGTTGGCTGGCGGGAAATAAACCCCTCACTCTAACCCTCTCCCCGAAGGGGAGAGGGGATCAATCGTAGCGCCGCCCGGCGTTAAAGTTTCTCGCCGTTGCTGGCAATCACTTCCTTATACCAGTTAAAGCTCTTCTTACGGGAACGCGACATGTCGCCCGTGCCGTCGTCGTGCTTGTTCACGTAGATAAAGCCGTAGCGCTTGCTGTACTGGCCGGTGGTGAACGATACGCAGTCGATGCAGCCCCATGGCGTATAGCCCATCAGATCCACGCCATCGTGCGTGACGGCTTTGATCATCTCTTCCACGTGGGCACGGAGATAGTCGATACGATAGTCGTCGTTGATGCTGCCATCTTCTTCCACCTTATCGTAGGCGCCGAACCCATTTTCCACGATAAACAGCGGCTTCTGATAACGCTCGTACAGTTCGCACAGCGCATAGCGCAGGCCTACCGGGTCAATCTGCCAACCCCAGTCGGAGGCCTTCACGTGCGGGTTCGGCACGCTGCCTTCGAAACCAGAAATGGCATCGCCGGTACCGCCTTCGGCTTTCACCGCGTTGGTCATGTAGTAGCTGAAACCTAAGTAGTCGCAGGTACCTTCGCGCAGGATCTGCTCGTCGCCCGCGTCCATTTTGATGGAGAACCCGCGGCGCTCCCACTCGTTCAGCACGTAGGACGGGTAGTATCCACGCAGCTGGACATCGGTAAAGACATAGCGCTCGCGCATCGATTCCTGGGCGAACATCACGTCTTCCGGTTTGCAGGAGAACGGATAGAGCGCCACCATGGCCAGCATGCAGCCGACTTTCATCTCCGGGTTGATGCGGCGCGCGGCTTTCACCGCCAGCGCGCTGGCCACGAACTGATGGTGCAGCACCTGATACATGGTCTCTTCCGGATTGTCATGTTCGGTATAGACCACTCCCGAGCAGCAGTAACCGAAAAGCGGCGCACGCCAGTTACGCTGGTTGTTGATTTCGTTGAAGGTCATCCAGTATTTGACCTTGCTTTTGTAGCGCTCAAAAACCACTTCCGCGAAGCGCACAAAGAAATCGACCACTTTACGGTTAGTCCAGCTACCGTACTCCTGCACCAGGTGCAGCGGCATTTCGAAGTGGGAGAGGGTGATCACCGGTTCGATGTTGTATTTCAGCAGCTCATCGAACATGTCGTCGTAAAACTTCAGCCCTTCTTCGTTTGGCTGCGTTTCGTCACCTTTCGGGAAGATGCGCGTCCAGGCGATAGAGGTGCGGAAACACTTGAAACCCATCTCGGCAAACAGCTTGATGTCTTCTTTATAGTGGCCGTGGAAATCGATAGCTTCATGATTGGGGGTAGTATTTACCCGGCACCACGTCCTGCGTGATTTCACGTGGCACGCCGTGTGCGCCGCCGGTCAATACGTCGCAAATGCTTGGCCCTTTGCCGCCTTTGTTCCAGCCGCCTTCAACCTGGTGAGCGGCAACCGCGCCGCCCCATAAAAAATCTTTTGGTAAGGTTAATTTTTTCATCGCTGCTATTCTCAATAAATGGCTTATTGGCATCGAGTCTAGCAAAGCGAAATTAAATGTCACGATATAACAATTCACAGTAAATGTGATTTGTTACATCAAAAAAACAGGGTGTTTTATTCTGTGAGTTTCTTCGCCAGTTTACGTCCGAGAGACTCCAGAATATAAATGACGGGAATTTGTGTGGTGATGTCGTAGACGCCTGCAATACGCGTCTGAGGAACATGCCAGGAGAGATTAAAGTCTGCCAGTTTTGCGAGACGCGAGTGCTCGTGGCTGGTAATGGAGAGCACCTTACAGTGATGCAGGCTGAACTGGCTGGCGAAGCGCAGGATCTCCTCGGTCTCGCCCGAGACGGAGAGCACAATCGCCAGCGCATTTTTCGCCATATCGTTGGTGACCGGGAAATAAGGGTCATCAATATGGTTACTGAATTTCCCGATATTAGAAAAGAAACGTGCGCCATATTTTGCCAGCGAACCTGATGTCCCGGCACCGACAAATATAATTCGCTCGGACGATAAAATAATATCTACTGCATTATCTAATAACGCGTCGAACTCTTCATTATTTACGCTTTTAAAAAAGCTGATAATTTCGCTGGCACCGAAGTTCGCCTGCTGGGGCTCGTTCTGTTCAAGATAGAGCTTAAAGCGCACGCGGAATTCAGAATACCCTTCGCAGTTAAGCTTGCGGCAAAAGCGCAGGATAGTGGTGGTTGAGACGTCTGCCGCATCCGCCAGCTCGCGGATGGTCATGTACATGACTTTGTCACGATTTTTTATGACATAGTTGTAGACCATCATCTCCAGGTTATTGAGACTGGCAATGGCGGAGTGGGTGAACATACTCACAATGGCATAACTCTCATTCTGACCTCTTCGTCACATCATAACATGCACCCAGACGGCAGGATCCATTTTTATGCTCTTGATTCATAATGATTAAATTTTTATGTGAACAATTGTTAGGTGAAAGATTTCTTTATATCTATGATTTTTAGGTATAAATTTTGAAATGAATTTTTTTTAGCTAACAGGTGTTCACTGGAATCATTCTCAGTTAGCATAGTTATGCGATGAATAATCATCTTTTGTTTTCCCGGAGTTTTGTATGGTGAGCAGACCATTAATCGCGCAGGGATATTCGCTGGCTGAGGAAGTAGCCAACAGCATCAGCCACGGCATTGGCCTGGTGTTTGGGATTGTCGGTTTAGTGTTATTGCTGGTGCAGGCGGTGGACGCCAATGCCAGCGCGATGGCCATTACCAGCTACAGCCTGTATGGCGGGAGTATGATCCTGCTGTTCCTGGCGTCGACGCTGTATCATGCGATCCCGCATCAGCGGGCCAAGACGTGGCTCAAGAAATTTGACCACTGTGCTATCTATCTTCTTATTGCAGGCACCTACACACCGTTTCTGCTGGTGGGGCTCAACTCACCGCTGTCGCGTGGCCTGATGATTGTTATCTGGAGCCTGGCACTGCTGGGGATCCTGTTTAAGCTGACCATAGCGCACCGGTTTAAGGTACTGTCACTGGTCACCTATCTGACGATGGGCTGGCTGTCGCTGATTGTGGTGTATCAACTGGCAGTCAAGCTGTCGGTAGGAGGCGTGACGCTTCTGGCCTTAGGCGGCGTGGTGTACTCGCTCGGCGTGATTTTCTACGTCTGCAAGCGCATCCCGTACAACCATGCCATCTGGCACGGCTTTGTGCTGGGCGGCAGCGTGTGCCACTTTTTGGCGATTTATTTGTATGTGGGGCAGGCGTAGTTTTTTCCACCGTGCGGGCGGTTGCCCTCACCCCGGCCCTCTCCCAAAGGAGAGGGAGAGCACCAAAACCGTAGGCCCGGTAAGTGCAGCGCCACCGGGCGATACAGCATCAATCTTCCAGAGAGTACGGCAGCGGCTCAATACTCAACGTATTCGCGTCGTCACGCACGCGGAACACGCTGTCGGCTTCCATGTCGTTGTTCATGACGGCTTGAACCAATAGACGTCCATCATCCAGCTGTACGGCGGCTAACACGGTGCCGGTGCGACGCCAGTTATCACCCATCTTCAGCTCTAAGTCTTCACCCGCTTCAGGTACACGGCTGGCATGGCCCGCCAGCGTCCACAGCGCGCGTTTGTTTGCGCCGCGGAATTTTGCGCGTGCCACCATCTCCTGGCCGGTGTAACAGCCCTTTTTAAAACTGATACCCCCCAGCGCCTGCAGGTTCGTTGCCTGAGGAATAAATTGCGCGCTGTTTGCGGCGTCAATCACCGGCAAACCCGCTTCGATGTTCAGTGCCAGCCACTGCTGACTGTTGTTGAGCTGCGCTTCGCCGCGCAGCGCCTCGGTCACGCGTTCGGCGGTTGCCGCATCCGTGACTAACAGGAAACGCTCCGCCGGGTGTTCAAACCACAGGATGGAGGTTGCGCCTTCGCTGACCACCTGCTTTTCTGCATCCGGCAGTTCGCTGAAGAGATTTTTCAACGCCGCACGAGCCTGGAAACCGGCCACACCCAGCAGGACATGTTCGTCGTCCGGGTTGATGGTGACTTTGGAAAAGACCGCGTACTTTTTCAGCTCTTTAAGCTGGGCCTCTTGCAGGCTGCGGCGCTCAATAAAGGCAAAGCCGTCCTGGCGGCGGAAGATACGCAGATTGCTCCACATTTTGCCTTTTGGGTCGCAGTGCGCGGCCAGCAGGTGCTGATGTTCGGTCATCTGGCTGATGTCGGCAGTCACCTGCCCCTGCAGGTATTTTTCGGCGTCGGCACCGGTGAGCGTTGCCAGCGCCCAGTCATCAAGAGAAATAAGCGTCAGCGGCAGACGCGCAGAGGCGGCGGGCTGGCGAGGAGAAAATGGTGTAAATGCCATAACGATATCCTGAATTGCTTAACGCTTTGATAATGCCTAATGGTAAAAGAGCCTGCAGGCAATGCAAGCGCTTTCAACAGACCATTTGTGCCATAAACCGGTTATGCGTAGCGCTACGCAAAATAATGTAATCCGCTGTCTTTGTAGGGATTATTCCGGAAGCCTGCTCGGCGATCGCAATATTCCAGTAATGAAACGGTCAAAAACACGTTACACTAGCTGGTGTCCCCGTAGAGAAATAAAGAACACTGAACGGGGTACCGACTGTGCCAAACGTAATGCAGGAAACTGAACATGGATATTAACAACAAGGCCCGTATTCACTGGGCGTGCCGTCGCGGCATGCGTGAACTTGATATTTCCATCATGCCTTTCTTCGAATATGAGTATGACAGCTTAAGCGATGACGATAAGCGTCTGTTTGTTCGCCTGCTTGAGTCTGACGATCCGGATTTGTTCAACTGGCTGATGAACCACGGCAAACCCGCCGACACCGAGTTGCAACGGATGGTGCAATTAATTCAAACACGGAATCGGGAACGTGGTCCTGTGGCAATCTGATCTTCGCGTCTCGTGGCGCTCGCAGTGGATGTCTTTATTGCTCCACGGCCTGGTTGCGGCCTTTGTGTTACTGATGCCGTGGCCGCTGAGCTATACGCCTCTGTGGCTGCTGTTATTGTCGTTTGTCGTTTTTGACAGCGTACGCAGCCAGCGTCGCATTAATGCCCGCCAGGGAGAGATTAAATTACTGATGGATTCCCGCCTGCGCTGGCAGGGGAAAGAGTGGGATATTCTCGGTATGCCCTGGATGCTCAACTGCGGCATGATGTTACGGTTGCGCAAAGTGGACGGCGGGCGTTGCCAGCATTTGTGGCTGTCGGCTGACAGTATGGATGCTGCCGAGTGGCGAGACCTGCGCCGGATGCTGTTGCAACAGACGACGCAGGGGTAAAACGCGTTAGCTAAACTTTTCTGCCATTTCGCCCAGAATCTGCTCGCACCAGCTTTGCAGGCGCTCATCGCTGAGATCGTACTGGTTGGTTTCGTCCAGCGCGAGTCCAACAAACAGCTCGCCGTCGGCAATAATCGGTTTTTTACTGGTGAACTCGTAACCTTCGGTTGGCCAGTAGCCGATAAACGACGCCCCTTTCGGTGCCAGCTTGTCGTGCAGCATGCCGAGTGCGTCAAGGAACCATTCCCCGTAACCCAACTGATCCCCCATGCCGTACATGGCGATGATTTTGCCGTCGAGGTTGAGCGTATCAAGCTGGTCCCAGATAACTTCCCAGTCTTCCTGTATCTCGCCGAAATCCCATGTCGGGATGCCGAGGATCAGCACGTCATACTGTTCCATCAGCGTAAGCGCGTCATCTTTCAGGTTATGCAACGTCACCAGTTCCGGGCCAATGATGTCGCGAATTTTCTCTGCCGCCATTTCGGTGTAGCAGGTGCTGGAACCATAGAACAGACCAATATTCATCGCGTAACTATCTCAATTCTTGCGTTGACTTTGCGCGTAGTGTACCAGAAACCGGTCGCAATCAGGCATAATGGCCTGACTGCAGAATCTAAGGGGCCGATGTGGAAAAGGATCTCGCACTGATCGAACAGTTTCTCGACGCGCTGTGGCTGGAGAAAAATCTGGCCGAGAATACCCTCAGCGCCTACCGTCGCGATCTCACCATGCTGGTGGAGTGGCTTGCGCACCGCGGGTTATCCCTTGCGAGCGCACAACGTGACGACCTGCAGGCGCTGCTTGGGGAACGTATCGCGGGGGGCTACAAAGCCACCAGTTCCGCACGTTTGCTCAGCGCAATGCGTCGGCTGTTCCAGCACCTGTATCGCGAGAAGATTCGCGAAGACGATCCCAGCGCGCTGCTGGCATCCCCTAAGCTTCCACAGCGGCTACCGAAAGATCTCAGCGAAGCACAAGTTGAGAGATTATTACAGTCACCGGTTGTTGACCTGCCGCTGGAGTTACGCGATAAAGCCATGCTTGAGCTATTGTATGCTACCGGCTTGCGCGTTTCGGAACTGGTTGGCTTGACGATGAGCGACATCAGTCTGCGTCAGGGCGTGGTGCGCGTCATCGGTAAAGGAAATAAGGAAAGGCTGGTTCCGCTGGGTGAAGAGGCGGTTTACTGGCTGGAGACGTATCTGGAGCATGGTCGTCCGTGGTTGCTCAATGGTGTGTCTATCGACGTCCTGTTTCCGAGTCAGCGCGCCCAGCAGATGACGCGGCAAACGTTCTGGCATCGCATCAAGCATTACGCCACACTGGCGGGGATCGACAGTGAAAAGCTTTCGCCGCACGTATTGCGTCACGCCTTCGCGACGCATCTGTTAAACCACGGCGCTGATTTACGCGTGGTACAGATGCTGCTGGGGCACAGCGATCTTTCCACGACGCAAATTTACACCCATGTCGCGACGGAACGCCTGCGGCAGCTACACCAACAGCACCACCCTCGTGCGTGAGTGCCGACGAATTGTAACAGGATCACATATGAAAAAGTCTTTCGCGCTGTTCACCCTGCTGGCAGCCTCATTTACCGGTTTCGCCCATGCGGACGACGCCGCCATCAAACAGTCGCTGGCTAAGCTTGGCGTCACCGGTAGCGATATTCAGCCTGCACCGGTTGCCGGCATGAAAACGGTACTGACCAACAGCGGCGTGCTGTACGTCACCGAAGACGGCAAACACATTATTCAGGGGCCAATGTACGACGTGAGCGGCGCGCAGCCGGTGAACGTCACCAACCAGCTGCTGATGAAAAACCTGAACGCGCTCGAAAAAGAGATGATCGTCTATAAAGCGGCGCAGGAAAAACACGTCATTACCGTCTTCACCGACATCACCTGCGGCTACTGCCACAAGCTGCATGAAGAGATGAAAGACTACAACGCGCTGGGCATTACCGTGCGTTACCTGGCCTTCCCGCGTGCGGGCGTGCAGAGCCAGCCAGAGCAGGATATGAAAGCTATCTGGTGTGCGAAAGACCGCAACAAAGCGTTTGACGACGCGATGAACGGCAAAGGCGTTAAACCGGCCTCCTGCGACATTGATATTGCTAACCACTACGCGCTCGGCGTGCAGTTTGGCGTGAGCGGTACGCCAGCGATTGTCCTGAGCAACGGCTATGTCGTTCCGGGCTATCAGGGACCGAAAGAGATGAAAGAGTTCCTCGACGCGCACCAGAAACAGTTTGGTGGTAAATAATCCGCGTGAAAGCCCCGATAAAATTGCGCCGCCGCGAGGCGGTTGAACCGGTTGATTTGCCAGACGATCTCCCGGCGCTGCTCAAGCGCCTCTATGCCAGCCGCGGCGTGCGTAGCGCTGAGGATCTTGAACGCAGCGTGAAAGGGATGCTGCCCTGGCAGCAGTTGAGCGGTATCGAAAAAGCCACTGAAATGCTCTACAACGCGCTTCGTGAGGGAACGCGGATTGTGGTGGTAGGGGATTTCGACGCCGACGGCGCAACCAGCACCGCGCTGAGCGTGCTCAGCCTGCGCGCGCTGGGCTGCGATAACGTCACCTATCTGGTGCCGAACCGTTTTGAAGACGGCTATGGCCTCAGCCCGGAAGTGGTCGATCAGGCCCACGCCCGTGGCGCACAGATGATCATGACCGTCGATAACGGGATCTCTTCCCATGCGGGCGTCGATCATGCCCATCAGTTGGGGATCCCGGTGCTGGTCACCGATCACCACCTGCCGGGCGAAACGCTGCCGGATGCGGAAGCGATTATTAACCCCAATCTGCGCGACTGCGATTTCCCATCGAAATCCCTCGCCGGTGTGGGCGTGGCGTTTTATCTGATGCTGGCATTGCGTACCCTGTTACGCGATAAGGGCTGGTTCGACTCCCGCGGTATTGCCGTACCGAATCTGGCCGAATATCTCGATCTGGTGGCGCTGGGTACCGTCGCGGACGTGGTGCCGCTTGATACCAATAACCGCATTTTGACCTGGCAGGGCTTAAGCCGCATCCGGGCAGGCAAGTGTCGTCCGGGGATCAAGGCGCTGCTGGAGATTGCCAACCGCGATCCGCTCAAGCTGGCGGCAAGCGATTTGGGCTTTGCCCTCGGGCCGCGTCTTAACGCAGCCGGAAGGCTGGACGATATGTCCGTCGGCGTGGCGCTGCTGCTGTGCGATAACATTGGTGAAGCACGCGTGCTGGCCAACGACCTGGACGCGCTGAACCAGACCCGTAAAGAGATTGAGCAGGGGATGCAGGCCGAAGCGCTGACCCTGTGCGAAAAACTTGAGCGCAGCGGCGATACGCTGCCGGGCGGCCTGGCGATGTACCATCCTGAGTGGCATCAGGGCGTGGTCGGTATTCTAGCGTCGCGCATTAAAGAGCGTTTCCACCGTCCGGTGATCGCGTTTGCCCCCGCGGGCGACGGCACGCTGAAAGGCTCTGGCCGTTCGATTCAGGGTCTGCACATGCGCGATGCGCTGGAGCGTCTCGATACGCTGTACCCGGGTCTGATGATCAAGTTCGGCGGCCATGCGATGGCGGCTGGCCTGTCGCTGGAAGAGGCGAAATTCGACGAATTCCAGCGCCTGTTTGGCGAGCTGGTGACCGACTGGATTGACCCGGCCCTGCTGCAGGGGGAAGTGGTGTCCGATGGCGAGCTTTCACCGCTGGAGATGACGATGGACGTGGCGCAAATGCTCCGCGATGCCGGTCCATGGGGGCAGATGTTCCCGGAACCGCTGTTCGACGGTCGTTTCCGCCTGCTGCAGCAGCGTATCGTCGGCGAACGCCATCTGAAAGTGATGGTCGAGCCCGTGGGCGGTGGCCCGCTGCTGGACGGCATTGCCTTCAACGTTGACACGGCGGTATGGCCGGACAACGGCGTGCGCGAGGTTGAGCTGGCGTACAAACTGGACATCAACGAGTTTCGCGGTAACCGCACCCTTCAGATCATCATCGACAATATCTGGCCAATTTAGCGGCAGTAATCTCTATAAAAAAGGGCGTGGATTCGGTACAATCCCGCTCTTATCACCGCATTTTGACAAGTCCATAAAAGAAAACAGACCATGTTTGAAATTAATCCGGTAAAAAACCGTATTCAGGACCTCACGGAGCGCTCTGACGTTCTTAGGGGGTATCTTTGACTACGATGCCAAGAAAGAGCGTCTTGAAGAAGTAAACGCCGAGCTGGAACAGCCGGACGTCTGGAACGAACCTGAACGCGCACAGGCGCTGGGTAAAGAGCGTTCCTCTCTCGAAGCTATCGTAGATACGCTGGATCAAATGGCCCAGGGGCTGGAAGATGTTTCCGGTTTGCTGGAGCTGGCCGTCGAAGCCGACGACGAAGAAACCTTTAATGAAGCCGTGACAGAACTCGACGTGCTGGAAGAGAAGCTGGCGCAGCTTGAGTTCCGCCGTATGTTCTCCGGCGAATACGACAGCGCTGACTGTTATCTCGATATTCAGGCCGGTTCTGGCGGTACAGAAGCACAGGACTGGGCAAGCATGCTGGCGCGTATGTATCTGCGTTGGGCAGAAGCGCGCGGTTTCAAAACCGAAATCATCGAAGAATCTGAAGGTGAAGTCGCGGGCCTGAAATCCATCACCATCAAGATTATTGGCGACTACGCCTACGGCTGGCTGCGTACTGAAACCGGCGTTCATCGCCTGGTGCGTAAGAGCCCATTCGATTCCGGCGGCCGTCGTCATACCTCCTTCAGCTCCGCGTTTGTATACCCGGAAGTGAAAGACGATATCGATATTGAAATTAACCCGGCGGACCTGCGTATTGATGTATATCGCGCATCCGGTGCGGGTGGTCAGCACGTTAACCGTACGGAATCGGCGGTGCGTATTACCCACCTTCCAACCAACACGGTAACGCAATGCCAGAACGA
Organism: Enterobacter asburiae; assembly: GCF_008080435.1. Classification (GTDB taxonomy): domain Bacteria; phylum Pseudomonadota; class Gammaproteobacteria; order Enterobacterales; family Enterobacteriaceae; genus Enterobacter; species Enterobacter asburiae_C. The sequence goes on from NZ_VRKN01000005.1 coordinate 414,013, forward strand.
CCGTTCCCAGCATAAAAACAAAGACCAGGCCATGAAGCAGATGAAAGCGAAGCTTTATGAACTGGAGATGCAGAAGAAAAATGCTGAGAAACAGGCGATGGAAGACAACAAGTCTGACATCGGTTGGGGCAGCCAGATCCGTTCTTACGTCCTTGATGACTCCCGCATCAAAGACCTGCGTACCGGGGTTGAAACCCGCAACACGCAGGCGGTGCTGGACGGCAGCCTGGACCAATTTATCGAAGCAAGTTTGAAAGCAGGGTTATGAGGAACCAACATGTCTGAACAACAAGCACAGGGCGCTGACGCGGTAGTCGATCTTAACAACGAACTGAAAACCCGCCGCGAGAAGCTGGCAGCGCTGCGCGAGCAGGGCGTGCCGTTCCCGAACGATTTTCGTCGTGACCATACCTCAGACCAACTGCACGCTGACTTCGACGCTAAAGAGAACGAAGAGCTGGAAGCGCTGAACATCGAAGTGGCCGTTGCAGGCCGCATGATGACCCGTCGTATCATGGGTAAAGCCTCCTTCGTGACCTTGCAGGACGTTGGTGGCCGTATTCAGCTGTACGTTTCCCGTGACGACCTGCCGGAAGGCATCTACAACGAGCAGTTCAAGAAGTGGGACCTGGGCGATATCCTGGGCGCGAAAGGTAAACTGTTCAAAACCAAAACCGGTGAACTGTCTATCCACTGCACCGAGCTGCGTCTGCTGACCAAAGCTCTGCGCCCGCTGCCGGATAAATTCCACGGCCTGCAGGATCAGGAAGCGCGCTATCGTCAGCGCTACCTGGATCTCATCTCTAACGATGAATCCCGAAAGACCTTCAAAATTCGCTCCCAGATCATGGCCGGTATCCGCCAGTTCATGGTTAAGCGCGACTTTATGGAAGTGGAAACCCCAATGATGCAGGTGATCCCTGGCGGTGCGTCTGCCCGTCCATTCATCACCCATCACAATGCCCTTGACCTGGACATGTACCTGCGTATCGCGCCGGAACTGTACCTGAAGCGTCTGGTGGTCGGTGGTTTCGACCGCGTGTTTGAAATCAACCGTAACTTCCGTAACGAAGGTATTTCCGTTCGTCATAACCCAGAGTTCACCATGATGGAACTCTATATGGCGTATGCAGATTACAAAGATCTGATCGAGCTGACCGAATCCCTGTTCCGCACCCTGGCGCAGGATATTCTGGGCACCACGGAAGTGCCTTACGGTGAAGAGGTGTTCGACTTCGGCAAGCCGTTCGTCAAGCTGACCATGCGCGAAGCGATCAAGAAATACCGTCCGGAAACCAACATGGCGGATCTGGATAACTTCGATTCTGCGAAAGCAATCGCGGAAAGCATTGGTATTAAGGTTGAGAAGAGCTGGGGTCTGGGCCGTATCGTGACCGAGATCTTCGAAGAAGTGGCCGAAGCGCACCTGATTCAGCCGACCTTCATCACTGAATACCCGGCTGAAGTCTCTCCGCTGGCGCGTCGTAATGACGAGAACCCGGAAATCACCGATCGCTTCGAATTCTTCATTGGTGGCCGCGAAATCGGCAACGGCTTTAGCGAGCTGAACGATGCGGAAGACCAGGCTCAGCGCTTCCAGGACCAGGTTGACGCGAAAGCAGCAGGTGACGATGAAGCGATGTTCTTCGACGAAGACTACGTGACCGCGCTGGAGCACGGTCTGCCACCAACGGCGGGTCTGGGGATTGGTATCGACCGTATGGTGATGCTGTTCACCAACAGCCACACCATCCGCGACGTGATCCTGTTCCCGGCGATGCGCCCGGTGAAATAAGACGTCAAGATGTGAAAAAAGCCCCGAAAGGGGCTTTTTTATTGCGCCGCGAAGGCTTTGAGTTTTTCACGGGCGGTCGTCGCTTCCATCACCATCCACGGACTAAAGGCCCAGGGCGTCGCGTCCAGCGCGCGGAATAACGCATCCAGCTCAACCCACTGATAGTCCATCACTTCATCTTCGTTTATCGTCACGTCATTGGTGATGCGGGCAGCGAATACCGGGCAGATTTCGTTTTCCACGATCCCGGACGGGTCGATTTCCCGATAGCGAAATTCAGGGGCGACGGCGGTGATATCGGCCAGTTCAGCGCCCACTTCAAAGCGGCAGCGGCGGATTATCGCCTGTATCGTCTCTTCGCCGGACTGCGGGTGGCCGCAGACGGAGTTGGTCCAGACGCCGGGCCAGGCTTTTTTGGTTAAGGCGCGCCGGGTGATCAGACATTCGCCGTTTGCGTTAAAAAGCCAGGAAGAGAAAGCCAGATGTAGCGGGGTATGTAAGGTGTGCGCGGCATATTTTTCCTGAGTGCCAATCACCATTCCCTGGTCGTTTACCAAAATAACGTGTTCTTGAATACTCATTGATGCTCCAGTGCCAAAATGCCGAGTGGTTCAGCACCATCAGCCGGATCATTATACGGCATTCTTATACGAACGGTTTGGCTCGTAGAGCGGAAAAGGGCATGACCCATATTCGTTTTGGCTGTTATCATAGTGCGCCATTCACGCTGACAGAGGATCTGTTTTGTTTGCAGGAAGCCTGACGAGAAACCCCATCACCGCCATTTTTTGCCTGACGCTGACGCTATTACTGGCGGGCTGTTCAGGGAGCAAATCTTCGGATATGGGTAGCTATTCCGGTTCGGTCTATACCGTTAAGCGCGGGGACACCCTGTATCGAATTTCGCGCGCTACGGGGACCAGCGTGAAGGATCTGGCGCGGCTGAATAATCTCTCTCCGCCCTACACCATCGAGGTGGGGCAGCAACTGAAGGTTAGCGGCGGATCGTCCTCGGGTAAAAAATCCTCTTCGAAAGGCAAAACCGCCAAAGTGACGCCATCTTACGCGGTGCCGCAGTCGTCCTGGCCGCCGGTCGGTCAACGCTGCTGGATCTGGCCTGCCAGCGGTAAAGTGGTGCTGCCGTACTCCCTGTCTGAGGGGGGTAACAAAGGTATTGATATCGCGGCTGCGCGCGGTACGCCGGTTTATGCCTCCGGGGCAGGGAAGGTGGTGTATGTCGGTAACCAGCTGCGTGGCTACGGTAACCTGATCATGATTAAGCATGGCGAAGACTACATCACGGCCTATGCGCACAACGACACGATGCTGGTCAACAACGGGCAGAACGTCAAAGCCGGGCAGAAGATTGCCACTATGGGCAGCACCGGCACGGATACGGTGAAGCTGCATTTCCAGATTCGCTATAAGGCGACGGCCATCGATCCGCAGCGTTATCTTCCTGCGCCCGGCAGCAAACCGAAGTGCTAAGTGGTTATTTAATCGCCGGTTAGTTATGAAGAGGCTTGTATGAAGGTGTGTAAGGTCTATAATGCCTTACGCACCTCAAAGCGGGCGTAGTTCAATGGTAGAACGAGAGCTTCCCAAGCTCTATACGAGGGTTCGATTCCCTTCGCCCGCTCCAATCTCCTGATAAATCAAGAAGTTATGATTTATCAGTTAGTTACGTTGCCCCGCTAAAGTAGGTACAACTTAAACTACCCATTGTTCTACGCCCGCACCTGTCGCGTGATTGGTCTGTGGTACAAGGGAGCATATCATCACGCTGGCGGTGGTTCCAAGTTCTTACCGCGACAGCACAACAACGAACAAAAAGCCGCATACCGGGCATAACTCCCAAAACTTTCAGTGAAGCGCATTTTAGCCCGATGCCCCCATATGCCACACGTCGAGATGATGTTGCAGGGGATAAACAGGTTTATGGTGGTGTACGTACCTGCACACGAAATGTAGGCTCTGCCAGCGGTTCGGCCTCGCTCCTTCGGGTACATGGTCATCCTGATAAACTTCACTGTCTGACATAGCCCTGATGTTGTTGCCTAACGGCTCCGCTTGTTGTCTTACCACCAACGGGGCTTATGATGTACTATGCAAAAAAAAACAGGGGTGCTTATGTCGGATAGTTATGCTGGTCTTATTGGCACGGTTGTGGGTGCAATCATTACAGGCGGCTTTGCCTGGTTTACCGATTGGCGTAAGAACCGTTCGAAGAATAAAAAAGATTTAGAAGTGTTATCCCTAAAACTGACTTATAAACTAGAGCGTTATGTTGCACTGTGCCTGGAGTGTTCAGAAGATGATGGGCGTGAGTATTATCATGAAGATGAAGGTAGATGCTCTGGTTCGTTGTTCAAAGGTTATAACATCGAATTTCCAGAGTTTAACCTTGGGAAGTTCGAAGACATTGACTGGAAGTTGTTACCTGTGAATTTAATGCATGAGATTTTCACACTTCCCACAAAAGTTAATAATGCAAGGCAACGTTTCGCCAAAGAGTGGAATGAATTTGATGAACATTTAAACGATGATTATCCAACAACAATACGTGCCAAGGAATTGACAGACCTTGCGATTTATTTTTACAACGTTTCATCCAGCTTACGAACCTTGGCCGGACTACCGCTCCCTGAAGATTCAATCATCATTGATACACTCAATAAAAATAAAATTAAAAATGATGAAGATTACGATAGATTATTTATACGAAAGGAATGATCAATGTCTGGAATGTTAGCAAGTACAGCCGCCGCTGTTGGGATCATTGATAAAGCTGTTGGTATCGCGAAGAAGCTCGCTGATGAGAGTGATGAGCTTGATAAGGCGACGCTTAAACTTGAGCTTGCAAACCTCATGACAGAGCTTGCCAGCGTCAAAATAGAAGTTATAACCACCCAAGCTTTACTGTTTGATGCAGAACAAAAGATCAAGGATCTTGAAGAAAAACTGAAGGATAAAACAGCATTTTCCTTTCGGGACGGTGTATTTTGGACTGAAGGTGATGACACTGCATTCTGTCCGAAGTGTTACGAGAGCGAAAATAAAAAGATTCACATGGAATCACGTGAAAGAGCATATGCTGGGCTTGGTTCATTTGTAGAGAAACCAAACTGGTATTGCAGGGTGTGTAAAACTACCTTTAATCGAAAGTGAAAATTTTGGTATGGCTACATTGAGCATTACGGATCTTGATAGTTTCGGTTCGTAGATGGTCACCATACACGCAGATCTTACCGTCCGCTGCTTCAATGACATCCTGAAGTGTCAAAGTAACTGTCAAAGCATGAGCCGCCAACGGCAGCAGTGCCACAACACATAGTAAAACTTTCTTCATTTTCACAACCCGCCCCCGTGGATTGCACCTAATTTTTTCAATCTAATTTGATGACATGGCTCAAAATTACTTAACTCTGAGATGAGTTATTCCAAAGCCTTAACCAGTGCTTTAGGCTGTAGTCATCGTTATAGCCGATTAATGATGACACCATTTCTTCTTATTAGGCGACAATTACCCCGTCCGCATCGCGACAATTACTCTGGCCTGTTTGTAATCTGAGCGTCCTGTTTCTTCT
>NZ_VRKN01000047.1 GCF_008080435.1 Enterobacter asburiae
GTCGTCTCTTCGCCAAAACATCTTCGGCGTTGTAAGGTTAAGCCTCACGGTTCATTAGTATCGGTTAGCTCAACGCATCGCTGCGCTTACACACCCGACCTATCAACGTCGTAGTCTTCAACGTTCCTTCAGGAGACTTAAAGTCTCAGGGAGAACTCATCTCGGGGCAAGTTTCGTGCTTAGATGCTTTCAGCACTTATCTTTTCCGCATTTAGCTACCGGGCAGTGCCATTGGCATGACAACCCGAACACCAGTGATGCGTCCACTCCGGTCCTCTCGTACTAGGAGCAGCCCCCCTCAATTCTCCAGCGCCCACGGCAGATAGGGACCGAACTGTCTCACGACGTTCTAAACCCAGCTCGCGTACCACTTTAAATGGCGAACAGCCATACCCTTGGGACCTACTTCAGCCCCAGGATGTGATGAGCCGACATCGAGGTGCCAAACACCGCCGTCGATATGAACTCTTGGGCGGTATCAGCCTGTTATCCCCGGAGTACCTTTTATCCGTTGAGCGATGGCCCTTCCATTCAGAACCACCGGATCACTATGACCTGCTTTCGCACCTGCTCGAGCCGTCACTCTCGCAGTCAAGCTAGCTTATGCCATTGCACTAACCTCCTGATGTCCGACCAGGATTAGCTAACCTTCGTGCTCCTCCGTTACTCTTTGGGAGGAGACCGCCCCAGTCAAACTACCCACCAGACACTGTCCGCAACCCGGATTACGGGTCTACGTTAGAACACCAGCCATTAAAGGGTGGTATTTCAAGGTTGGCTCCACGCAGACTGGCGTCCACGCTTCAAAGCCTCCCACCTATCCTACACATCAAGGACCAGTGTTCAGTGTCAAGCTATAGTAAAGGTTCACGGGGTCTTTCCGTCTTGCCGCGGGTACACTGCATCTTCACAGCGAGTTCAATTTCACTGAGTCTCGGGTGGAGACAGCCTGGCCATCATTACGCCATTCGTGCAGGTCGGAACTTACCCGACAAGGAATTTCGCTACCTTAGGACCGTTATAGTTACGGCCGCCGTTTACCGGGGCTTCGATCAAGAGCTTCGCGTTACCGCTAACCCCATCAATTAACCTTCCGGCACCGGGCAGGCGTCACACCGTATACGTCCACTTTCGTGTTTGCACAGTGCTGTGTTTTTAATAAACAGTTGCAGCCAGCTGGTATCTTCGACTGATTTCAGCTCCACCCGCAGGGGCTTCACCTACATATCAGCGTGCCTTCTCCCGAAGTTACGGCACCATTTTGCCTAGTTCCTTCACCCGAGTTCTCTCAAGCGCCTTGGTATTCTCTACCTGACCACCTGTGTCGGTTTGGGGTACGATTTGATGTTACCTGATGCTTAGAGGCTTTTCCTGGAAGCAGGGCATTTGTTACTTCAGCACCGTAGTGCCTCGTCATCACACCTCAGCGTTAAAAAGGTACCGGATTTACCTGGAACCTCCGCCTACATGCTTAAACCGGGACAACCGTCGCCCGGCTAACATAGCCTTCTCCGTCCCCCCTTCGCAGTAACACCAAGTACAGGAATATTAACCTGTTTCCCATCGACTACGCCTTTCGGCCTCGCCTTAGGGGTCGACTCACCCTGCCCCGATTAACGTTGGACAGGAACCCTTGGTCTTCCGGCGAGCGGGCTTTTCACCCGCTTTATCGTTACTTATGTCAGCATTCGCACTTCTGATACCTCCAGCACCCCTCACAGGACACCTTCAACGGCTTACAGAACGCTCCCCTACCCAACAACGCATACGCGTCGCTGCCGCAGCTTCGGTGCATGGTTTAGCCCCGTTACATCTTCCGCGCAGGCCGACTCGACCAGTGAGCTATTACGCTTTCTTTAAATGATGGCTGCTTCTAAGCCAACATCCTGGCTGTCTGTGCCTTCCCACATCGTTTCCCACTTAACCATGACTTTGGGACCTTAGCTGGCGGTCTGGGTTGTTTCCCTCTTCACGACGGACGTTAGCACCCGCCGTGTGTCTCCCGTGATAACATTCTTCGGTATTCGTAGTTTGCATCGGGTTGGTAAGCCGGGATGGCCCCCTAGCCGAAACAGTGCTCTACCCCCGAAGATGAGTTCACGAGGCGCTACCTAAATAGCTTTCGGGGAGAACCAGCTATCTCCCGGTTTGATTGGCCTTTCACCCCCAGCCACAAGTCATCCGCTAATTTTTCAACATTAGTCGGTTCGGTCCTCCAGTTAGTGTTACCCAACCTTCAACCTGCCCATGGCTAGATCACCGGGTTTCGGGTCTATACCCTGCAACTTAACGCCCAGTTAAGACTCGGTTTCCCTTCGGCTCCCCTATACGGTTAACCTTGCTACAGAATATAAGTCGCTGACCCATTATACAAAAGGTACGCAGTCACCCCATAAAGAGGCTCCCACTGCTTGTACGTACACGGTTTCAGGTTCTTTTTCACTCCCCTCGCCGGGGTTCTTTTCGCCTTTCCCTCACGGTACTGGTTCACTATCGGTCAGTCAGGAGTATTTAGCCTTGGAGGATGGTCCCCCCATATTCAGACAGGATACCACGTGTCCCGCCCTACTCTTCGAGTTCACAGCAAGTGTGCTTTCGTGTACGGGGCTATCACCCTGTATCGCCGGACTTTCCAGACCGTTCCACTAACACACAAGCTGATTCAGACTCTGGGCTGCTCCCCGTTCGCTCGCCGCTACTGGGGGAATCTCGGTTGATTTCTTTTCCTCGGGGTACTTAGATGTTTCAGTTCCCCCGGTTCGCCTCGTTAACCTATGTATTCAGTTAACGATAGTGTGTCGAAACACACTGGGTTTCCCCATTCGGACATCGCCGGGTCAAAGGTTCATATCACCTCGCCGGCGCTTTTCGCAGATTAGCACGTCCTTCATCGCCTCTGACTGCCAGGGCATCCACCGTGTACGCTTAGTCGCTTAACCTCACAACCCGAAGATGTTTCTTTCGATTCATCATCAAATTGCGAAAATTTGAGAGACTCGAACACAC
>NZ_VRKN01000048.1 GCF_008080435.1 Enterobacter asburiae
TGCGTATTACCATGAAGGAGATCGGTGAGTAACATTGATGGAGATCGGTTCGTGTCACTTTCACAGAACCATTTTTACATTAACTTCACTGATCTCCTTCGGTCAACGTGGTTTGCATTTTTCGCATTGATTCTCCTTTAAGTTCTATCTTGATACTCCCATGAACCAGGCGATCCAGGATGGCATCAGCATGCGTTGAGTCCCCGATCATCTTGTACCAGCTTTCCACCGGCAACTGGCTCACGACGATGATTGAGCCTCGCTGGTACATCAGATCCACTATTTCCAGTAGATCGCTGCGTTGTTCTGACGACAGAGGCTCCAGCCCCCAGTCGTCCAGAAGCAACAGATCGCTGTGATTCAGTTTCGTCAGCAGTTTGCTGTATCTTCCGTCGGCATGCCCCTGATAGCACAGATCCATCAGCGCTTTCAGTCGGTAGTAGTAGACCTTGTATCCCTGCCGACAGGCATTATGGCCGAGCGCGCAGGCCAGATACGTTTTGCCACTGCCTGTCGCCCCCGTCAGCAACAGGTTTTGTTTCAGGTTCAGCCAGTTTCCCTGACCGAGTGAACGGATGAGAGCCTTATCCAGGCCTCTGCTGCTCCGGTAATCCAGTTTTGATAACTCGGCGCTGAGCCTGAACCGCGCCTGTTTCACCAGGCGCTCTGCTTTCCTGTTTTCGCGACAGGTCAGTTCCTCTGAAGCCAGTAACGACAGACGTTCCTCGAACCCCAGCTCCTGGTATGCGCCAGGTTGCGCGATCTGGTTTTTTAGTGCATCCCGGAAGCCGGTGAGTTTCAGTTCCGTCAGTTGTTCATAAAGATGGTTCATTATTGGCTTCCGTATCAGTGGTAGTATTTGCTGCCGCGAACGTTTTCATGTTCCAGCGTTGATAACAGGTCAGGTTTGTTTTCAGGAACAGGCTGTTTATCCAGACCTTTTTCCAGGATCGATTTTATTCCCGCAAGTCGCCATACCTGAGTTTTCAGCGCCCGGGCACATGCTGCGTTTAGCCTCGCTTTGCTGTATTTCTTATGCAGGTTCAGAAGTCCCAGGCAGAACCGGTAGCTTTGTTCCGGATGGGGCCGTGAGTTCAGGATGTGAAGGACGTAGTCATGGGTTTCACTGCCAACGTGACTGGCCCACTCCAGAAGCCGTTCCGGTGTCCAGGTAGCATGCTGGCGATGAGCCTCCGGCATATGCTCTTCACGGGTACTGTAACCATAGTTACGGTTGCGGGGATGTGTCGCCACTTCCTGCCCCTGATTGAACAGTCTGACCAGCTCACCCGAGATCCATGCTTCCAGCTGTAAGCCCAGTAGCGAACAGGGTACCGAGTAGTAATGTTTGTCGATCTCCACGTGGTAATCAGCATGGACCCTGACTTTTTTCACCAGGGTATAGCTGTAACTGGCCTCAGGGAGTGGTTTCAGCTCAGGTTTATCGAGCTGAGTGAAGAGATCGGCCCGCGAACACCCCAGTTTCTGCATTACCTTGTTATTCAGCCTTTCCAGTAACTCCCGGATACGCTGGTTAAGTGATGCCAGGCTGTAGAAGGTTTCATGTCTGATACGGGCCATGATCCAGCGTTCAACAACCTGGACACCTACTTCGGCTTTGGCTTTATCTTTCGGTTTACGCGGACGTGCTGGTATGACGGCAACATTGTAGTGTTCAAGCATCTGCTGATAGGTGGGATTAACGTCAGGATCATATTTACAGGCCCGTGACGTAGCACTTTTCAGGTTGTCCGGAACAACAAGCTCAGGAACACCGCCAAGCCACTGGAAGCAGCGAGCATGGCTCATCACCCAGTCTTCAAGCTGTTGGGACCAGGTGGCTTCTGCCCATGTGTAACTCGACGCCCCGAGAACAGCCACGATGATCTGTGCGGTTCTTATTTCTCCTGTATCGGGGTTGGTAATGTCGACGGTTGGTCCACAGTAATCAACGAAGAGTTTTTCACCGGCTTTATGGACCTGACGCATCGATGGCGAGGTGGTTTTCAGCCATTCGCGATACATCCGGCAGTAATGGTTATAACTGTAAGAACCGCCAGGATTGCGCTCTCTGTACTCTTCCCAGAGCAGTTGAAGCGTCACGCATTTATTACGCAGCTCTTTGTGTACCGTAGCCCAGTCTGGCAGGGAGTGTTTCTTCATCTTCACCTGTGTTTGAAGGAACGCATGCTTTAGTGCTGCATCATCCCATTCCGCAGGCAATGGCCACTGCTTTATACCAAGCTGAGCAGCCCGATTGGCATAGCGGGATACAACAGAAGGTGAGATCGCCAGACTCCGGCCAATCTGACGATGGCTGAGTCCTGAACCATATTTAAGTCTAAGTATTTCCTTGAGTTTTCTCATAGAGATTGGAACTGTCGGCATAGGTATCCTTCACCAGATTGGCAAAAGATACAGATCAACACACCTGTGAAGTTCCAATAACATTGATAGAGATCACCGAATAACAAAATGAGTCAAAAGTGATCTCTATGAATGTTATTCAGCGATCTGCTCAAATGTTATTACCCGATCTCGATGGATGTTATTGGGCGATCTCTATTCATGAAAATACGCA
>NZ_VRKN01000049.1 GCF_008080435.1 Enterobacter asburiae
CAGCAGTCAGCTAAGAAATAACTCAAAGGCGGCCAGAGTAGTTGACGCGTATCGGCCAAGGTAGTTGACGTCTAATAGACGTTACCGGTTCACATGCTGTTTGGAACCCTTCCCGACGGAACTGTAACAGCAATACTGGTGGCAAGCCCTTTGGTTCCGTCTTTTGACTGGGCCATAACAGATTTAAAAAAAGCTGAAGAAGCCAGTCCCGGTATATTCATTTCTCCCCGAAGAAAGAGAACTCGGCACATCTATTAACGCCCTTATCACAGGGCGCTTTTAATGATGGAAAGGGCAGTTAGTCAGGATACGTTTCACGTAACTTTTTGAGACGGTTCGTGACGGCGAACCCCTGACTGGAGTCACAAAAACGGTATCATTTCCGGCAATGGTTCCCGGAATTTCCTCGTTCCTGCCATGTGAATCCATTATTCTCCGGGTTAAAAAAATCATCTGTTCAGAAATTTCTTCAGCATTCTCAGCACAAGCACTATCAACGTGGTCAGGCAGAATTTAAGAAGAATCACCGTAAAATCATAATCGCTCATGGCCTCTCCACCATAAACGGATAACCGGTGATGTGGCATTAACAGGTTCCTGATCCAGCTGTCAGGGATTAAGGAATAACATGTGATAACCAAAACAATAAATACTGTGATTTTCATTTTGCACCACACTTATCTGATATCAGGGACGTTACTTATGGCATGAATCCGTTTTCTTCAGACCCGATGACATGTTTTCCGTTGAGCAAAGCATCCCGGAGAATCTGCAATATTCAGACAACCGGAGGGGGGCTGCCTGACAGAAAAAACGTCCCGTGCTGAACTGTTTTGCCGCAAAGCGGATAGTGGTAAAAAAATCCCCGGCAACAAACAGAAGCCGGGGAGAAATATGGTCAAATGCTCCTAACATTACAGGTGTGTGCCACTCAATGAATCAGCACTGTTAAACACTAAACTGATTACTTTCAATGCTTATTAAAGCAACACAACAATGAATGTTACCGGGATGTTTCATTCTGGCTGGTGAATACAGCCAGAGTTAAGTTGTCTTCCGGCAGATGATAAAAAAAACCCCGACAATCTGAGGATGGCGGGGCGAAAAACATCACATTATTGTACGGACGTACATGCACGTATACATCGTGTCATATAGGTACTTAACGTAAACCATGGTATGTAAATGGTTGTGCAACGAAGTCAGAGAGGTTGGTTGGCTAAGTGTTAACAAAAAAAATAGTTGGCTAAAAAACAGCCGGCTATTGTTCGCGAGACTATCGACGGGATCCCGTCAATGATGTTAATATCCGGTATCCGTGATGAGTAAACGGCGAATTACAAATATGCTCAGTAGCCACCTCTATAAGTACACTTTTGCTGTAAAAACGTTTTTTTAAAGGATAAATACCCCTTCCCCTGTCTGTATTTCAGATCTGATCCGGACAAAGTTTTTTTGCCGGACACTCCTGACAGGGATTTAATCCGTTCAGGCATACCGGCACCCGGTAAAAAACGAATGAAGCTCCGGGCTCGCGGCCGGCAACGCATTTCGCCTTCCCGGGCGGCCTTTCACCCCGCTGCCGTATCCCGATAGTCGCGCTGAACGCAGGTAATCCCGTGATGCATGGCAGGTCCGCGCCTGCAGCCTGGCTTTACGTCACGGGGACTACGCATACAACCTTGCCTTCCGGCGGGAGGGCAGGGTATCAGGGGGACGCAGTGGCAGGCCGGGTCGCAAACAAACTTTCTTACATTTTAAACACGCTGTGCTCCGGATGCCTCTCCCCGGGGATGTCCGGGTAAAATAACGCAGTCCGGCCCCGGCGGGGCGCTGACATCCCCTCCGTCGCCCTGAGGGGGACGGAAGCCGTTTTCACGGGTTTCCCCCCGGCGTGTGCTCCGCGAACTTCGCCGTGACGATGCGTGTCAGCAGGCCGGAACCTGCATAGCTGCGCTCTATGGGTTTTGACGGCATGGGGGCCTGAACGATGTGGTCACAGCTGCAGCAGGTCAGTTTTGGCCGCTGTGTTTTGATAACCTTAAAGGCGCTGCTGATAAGCTCCAGCTGCTCCGACACGTCGCACCCCAGCGCGCTTAGCTCGCCGCCGCATGCCGGACAGGTCGTTTCAGCCGGCGACAGCGTGCGGGTTTCGCGGGGAAGCGAGGCTGGCAACGGTTTGCGGGAGGAAGACTGGCGCAACGGCTGCGGGAGAACCGGGTCATGCTGTTCACCCAGCACCTTCGCTGCAGGGCGCTGATGCGCTCCTCCGCCTCGCGTACCTGGCGCTGTGTTTACTCACGCAGCTTTTCGGAGCTCTTGCCGAACTGCATACGCTGAAGCTTAGCGACAGGCGCCTTCAGCCAGTTGATTTCGCTGGCGTACGACGCCACCCGCTGTGAGAGCAGGCGGTTATACTCCGCCATTTTGCGGATGGTGGTCT
>NZ_VRKN01000050.1 GCF_008080435.1 Enterobacter asburiae
TATTAGACGTCAACTACCTTGGCCGATACGCGTCAACTACTCTGGCCGCCTTTGAGTTATTTCTTAGCTGACTGCTGGGTGACTGCTTTTGATGTTTTCTTTCTGTAACTTTCTCCTGTAACTTCGAAGATGTACCCGTGGTGGATCAGCCTGTCCGCCGCTGCCACCGCCATTGTTTCGTCCACGAAGATACTGCCCCATGTGCTGAACGGATGGTTACTTGTGATGATCAGACTTCCTCTTTCGTACCGGTGCGCGATAAGTTCGAACAGCACGCCCGTTTCCGCGTTATCCCGTTTGACATAGCCCAGGTCGTCTATCACTATCACCCGGTAGCGATCCAGCTTCAGAAGCATCTCGTTCAGCCTCAGCAACGACCGGGCTTTACGCAGCTCCTGCAACAACTCGCCGGCGCTGTAGAACCGGACCCGGTAACCCTGGCTCACTACGCCGTCCGCGATCGCTGCGGCAAGGTGGCTCTTGCCCAGACCGCTGGCACCGAACAGCAGGACATTCTCCCCGCTGTCCACCCAGTCCGTTGTTTCACACAGCTGACGCACCTGTGCGGCATTCAGCTCCGGGACTTGGCCGAAGTCATATTCGGCCAGCGTTTTCCCCACTGGCAACCGCGCATCCTTTATATACCGCCGCAGCCGTTCGCTTTCCCTGTGCGTCGCCTCTTCACTGCAGAGTGACAGCAGATAACGCGAAGGGGTCCACCCTTCGGCCAGCGCGCGTTTCTCCTGGCTGTGCCACTCGGTGGCTATGCGCGTCAGACGTAACCTTCTGAGCAACCTTTCAAGCGTATGGATATCGGTCATTGCAGGCCTCCTTTACGCATCAGGTTGTCATAACCCTGCAGGCTGTGCTGAACCAGTTTCCCGTCCGGCAGCGGGCGTTTATCCTTCACGCCCAGCCAGTTGAGCAGCTTCTGCAGATCCGGCTCTCCCGGCTCCAGCAGCAGGTGGTTCAGCCCCTTCGCGACCGCTGAGATGTCTTCCCGCTCTGCCGCCAGCTTCAGGGCATTAACCATCAGGCGACTCGCCAGCTGAGGGGCAAGACGTGAACACATCCGCTGCCACAGCTGCCGCCATTCATTATCTGGCAGGATGTCGTTACGCAGTGTGGCGTGGTAGAACGCCCCGGGTTTCATGACAAGACTACCGATCACGTGCCGGAAGTTGATACTGCGCGCCCGCCGTTTACCTTTCGGTGCCCGGACCCGCTGACAGCTCATTACTTCATCGCTGCCAACGTAACAACTCAGTCTGTCATCCCACAGACGAACCTTCAGCATCTGTCCGATAAGTCTGGATGGCACGCTGTACACAACGTGCCGGACGTTGATGGTACTACTGCTGCTGACCCGGACAGACAACTCTTCGTAGTCAGCACACCGCCGCTGAGGAAGGGGCTTCAGAAGTGCCAGTTCCTGACGGACCAGATCCTGATTGCGCTGGTTATGACGCAGCACCTGCTGTGTAACGAACTGACGATATTCATTCAGGGAACCGAAGTCGTTATTTCCGCGTAGCAGCAGGGCCTGCCGTATACGCTCCTTGAGGTGTCCGTGAGCCGACTCCACTGAACCATTCTCATGGCCCCGTCCGCTGTTATTGCGGGAAGGAGTCATGCCGTAGTGTTCACACAACCCGGCATAGCGCGCTGTCTGGTCCCGGTGGTCTTCCTCGCTCAGGTTTTTCCATGCTGCGGCCAGACTGTCTGTACGGTGCTCTGCTGGTACACCACCCAGCTGACCCAGCGCCTCCTGTAGTCCTTCGGCCAGAGCGGTGAAGCTCTCGCCGCCGGTGACAACCCGCATCCAGCTCCAGCGACTCCATTCAAGACGGAAGTGGAAGAGCTTGTGTTCCAGCGGGCAGCCGTTAATGGTGATAACCGTGCCTTTCAGCTGGGTAAAATCTGACAGCGCCCGCATTCCCGGTTGATGCTCCTGGCGGAACATGATCTCCCGTTCCTCACCGTGGCAGGCTTTCCAGGTACGGATACGGCGCTGCAGCGTCCGGCGCACCTTATCGGGGTACTGGCCCGGATATTTATCCTGCAGATATTCGAGAACCGTTGTCGGCGAGATCTGCGGACGGGAAACGAGTAAAGGAAGCACATCACTGAGCCAGACCGCTTCCAGAGGATCCTGACGTGTCCGCCAGTGTCGCTCACCTGATGATTGCCATTGCCCTTTTTCAATACGTCGTCCGGAGCGAACAGAAATGCCGGTGGTGGCCGCAGCGGCTTCCTGCGTAAGACCTTTATTACGTTGAGCCATGTAAAAACTGACCTGTCTGGTATTTAGCGTCACAACCTCTCCCTGGAAAGAAGAAACAGGACGCTCAGATTACAAACAGGCCAGAGTAATTGTCGCGATGCGGACGGGGTAATTGTCGCCTAATA
>NZ_VRKN01000051.1 GCF_008080435.1 Enterobacter asburiae
GAGAGCATGAAAAACCGTGGGGCAGTCACCAAATGGGTCACCTGCCCGGGTTAGAATAACCAGCACCTTTCCATGACAACGCTCACCGCCAACCTATATGAAGATCTACGTCATCAAAATCGTGGTTCGTGGTGTCAGTCCCATGGTCTGGCGTCGACTAAGAATCGCGGCTGATACCTCACTGGCCGCACTTCACTTCATTTTCCAGATAGCGCAGGGCTGGGGTGACGATCACCTTCACCAGTTTCATATTTATGGCAAAGATTACGATATCTCTTATGAGGGTGGCATTGGTTTTCCGGATAACCCCTTCCGGATCGTGATTGATGACTTCGCCTTTGACACCGGCGACCGATTTACCTACGAATACAATTTCTTTGAGCACTGGCTTCATGACATCCGTGTTGAAGCCATTCATGAAGACTCCATGCTGAAAACGCCATTTTGTATAAACGGCCATGGAATGCCCGGAGCCACAGCAGCGGATGAAGCCGATAAGACGCTGGCGTTTCTGGAGGCCATCGTTAATGCGGATGATGCAACAGCGGTTGGTGAGATCCGCCCCTTTGTTGACGAACTGGACGCTGTCCTGTTCAACCGCAATAAAATCAATCGGCAACTGAGCAAACTCGACCTTGCCTCTCCGGCACTGGAGCCTGAAGTGATCTGGCGGGTCGTCGACACTGACTGATGTCTATACCACCGCAGGAGGCAACGATGAAATTGACGCTACAGGTAGTCATAACCGATGAATCAGGCGTGAGTAGAACGGAAGAACTGATGACATTGCAGAGATCAGGATATGCCCTGAATGATATCGGGTTATCGCTTTCAGAGTCAAAGCAGTTGCTGAATATCGTCCAGCAGTCGGTGGTTCAACAGCAGGCTGATGAATATACTCGCCAGCATATCCAGTGTCCTCACTGCCTTGCGGCGCGCAGGATCAAAGGCCGGCAGAAAATACAGTACAGGACACTGTTTGGCATTATTCCTGTCTCAGGGCTCCGGGTGTGGCGGTGTCGTTGCGAAGAAAGTGCGACAAAAACCGTCAGTCTGCTCAGTGATTGGGCTGGCGATCACACCCATCCTTCACTGAAATATATAGAAACCCGCTGGGCGTCCATGATCTCGTATGAAATGACGACTCGCCTGCTGAAGGATGTTCTGCCGGTGGGGGATAGCCTGAATGCCTCAACGGTGAGGAATCATTTATGCCAGGTGGCACAGCGTCTTGATGCTGAGGCGGAATCGCATTCTGGTTTTCTTTCCGGCTGCCCCCGTGACTGGGGTAACCTGACCAGACCAGGGAAACCGCTTGTGGTGGGCATTGATGGTGGTTATGTTCGCGACCGGGATGACAAAAAGCGTAATTTTGAAATTATTACCGGTAAATCTTTTTCAATCGGGGCGCCAACAGACACGCGCCGTTTCGGCTTTGTCCAGAAGGGTGACTGTCATCCGGAACGCAGGCTCATGGCACACTTGTCTGCCCAGGGAATGCAGGCCAACCAGCAGATTTTCTTTCTGTCCGACGGTGCGGATAACCTGAGGGAACTGCAGTTCGGCATGTATCCTGAGTCAATTCATGTGCTTGACTGGTTTCATATTACGATGCGGCTGACGGTGCTTATGCAGTATGCAAAGGGGCTGCAGGTGTCAGACCCAGAGACGGGCAGTAAAGTTTCTGCGCTTCTGGAAAGCAGTAAACGATACCTCTGGCATGGCAATGTTGTCGCCGCACTGGAGCATATCGATAATTGCGTCATGTATTGCGATGACCCTGAGCTCAACTATGCAGGCCTGAAATCCCTGCAAAAACACCTGGATGAAATGTATACCTACATCCGGAACAATAAGATGATGATCCCAAACTACGGTGAAATGCACCGGTACGGAGAGCCTGTTTCAACGGCGTTTGTGGAATCAACGATAAATGAAGTGATCGCCAGACGAATGGCCAAAAAGCAGCAGATGCAGTGGAGCAGAAAAGGGGCACATTATTTGTTACAGACCCGGACCGCTGTTCTGAATAACGAGCTGCAGGATAAATTCGCCTGCTGGTATCCGGGGTTCTCGATGGACGAACAAAGTGATGGAAAGGTATCAGCGATGGCAGCTTAGATTACGACTGCCCCACGGTTTTTCATGCTCTCCT
>NZ_VRKN01000006.1 GCF_008080435.1 Enterobacter asburiae
TTGTCCGTAGACATTAAGAATCCATGTCACTTTGAGTGCCCACACAGATTGTCTGATAAATTGTTAAAGAGCAGTGCAACGCGGCTTTCGCTCACCGTTGCGAGGTGGCGTATATTACGCTTTCCTCTTTCAGAGTCAACCCGTTATTTCAGGATTTTTTCTCTTCAACCGACCGGGTTGTTTGTGAAGTGATTCACATCCGCCGTGTCGATGGAGGCGCATTATAGGGGGCCGCCGAGGAATGACAAGCGGAAAAATGCATTTTTATTTCAACCGCTCATCTTTTCACCAAAAAGGCTATTTTTGGTGCTTTTTAATCTCTTTTGGCAGATCGGCCAGACTATTAATCACCCAATCCGCTGCACTTTCTGCTTCTGGCGTCACGGGCTTACCGGTGCGCACTAATATTTTGGTCCCTACGCCAGCCGCCGCCGCTGCCTGCATGTCTTCCAGTTTGTCGCCCACCATATAAGAAGCGGCCATATCAATGTGCAGGAACTCCTGCGCAGAGATAAACATCCCCGGATGCGGCTTACGGCAATCACAGGTCTGGCGATACTCTTCTACTGTTCCCTGTGGGTGATGCGGACAATAGTAGATGCCATCGAGATCCACACCGCGGTCGGCCAACGACCAGTCCATCCATTCTGTCAGCGTCTCGAACTGCGCTTCGGTGAATTTACCGCGTGCAATACCAGACTGGTTCGTCACGACCACCAGCGCATAACCCATCTCTTTCAGCTGGCGCATGGCATCAATTGCGCCCTCGATAAACTCGAACTCATCAATCTCATGGACGTAACCATGATCCACATTAATAGTGCCATCACGATCGAGAAAAATTGCGGGTACTGATTTTGCCACCGGTTTGCTCCTGAAAAAGGCGTGTTCAGCTAGTATCTCATGAATCGCAGCGCAATAAAGTGCTCATCGTACAGAGTTGGATTGATTTAGACGTCTGGATGCCTTAACATCCGTTTTGTTTACGGTCATCACCCGTATCTGGCAGAAGAAAATGCCACGGCTAACTTACATACGATAAAAATAATCTAATGATTAAACTTTCCAATATCACCAAAGTGTTCCAGCAGGGGAACCGAACCATTCAGGCGCTGAACAACGTCAGCCTGCATGTTCCTGCTGGTCAAATTTATGGCGTCATTGGCGCATCGGGTGCAGGTAAAAGCACGCTGATTCGTTGTGTTAACCTGCTTGAGCGCCCAACCCAGGGCAGCGTAGAAGTTGGCGGCCAGGAACTTACCGCCCTCTCAGAGAAAGAACTCACCAAAGCGCGTCGCCAGATTGGCATGATCTTCCAGCACTTTAACCTGCTGGCCTCGCGCACCGTGTTCGGCAACGTTGCCTTGCCGCTTGAACTGGATAACACGCCGAAAGAAGAAGTGAAGCGTCGCGTCACCGAGCTGCTCGACCTCGTAGGTCTGGGCGACAAACATGATAGCTACCCGGCAAATCTGTCTGGTGGGCAAAAACAGCGTGTGGCCATTGCCCGCGCGCTGGCAAGCAATCCTAAGGTACTGCTGTGTGATGAAGCCACCAGCGCACTGGATCCGGCAACCACGCGTTCGATTCTGGAACTGCTGAAAGACATTAACCGTCGCCTGGGTCTGACGATCCTCCTTATTACGCACGAGATGGATGTGGTGAAACGCATCTGCGACTGCGTGGCGGTCATCAGCAACGGTGAACTGATCGAGCAGGACACGGTAAGTGAAGTGTTCTCGCATCCGAAGACGCCGCTGGCACAGCAGTTCATCCAGTCCACACTGCATCTGGATATTCCGGAAGACTATCTGGAGCGTTTGAAAACCGAACCAACGGCAGACAGCGTCCCGATGCTGCGCATGGAGTTCACCGGTCAGTCCGTTGACGCTCCCCTGCTTTCCGAAACCGCGCGTCGCTTTAACGTGAACAACAACATCATCAGCGCGCAGATGGATTACGCCGGTGGCGTGAAGTTCGGCATCATGCTGACAGAAATGCACGGCACACAAGAAGAAACCCAGGCCGCGATTGCCTGGCTGCAAGAACACCACGTAAAAGTAGAGGTACTGGGTTATGTCTGAGCCGATGATGTGGCTGCTGGTTCGCGGCGTTTGGGAAACGCTGGCAATGACCTTTGTCTCTGGCTTCTTTGGTTTTGTGATTGGCCTGCCGGTCGGCGTATTGCTGTACGTGACACGTCCGGGTCAAATCATTGAGAACGCGAAACTGTACCGAACGCTCTCTGCGCTGGTGAACATCTTCCGTTCTATCCCGTTCATTATTCTGCTGGTGTGGATGATTCCGTTTACCCGCGTGATCGTCGGAACGTCTATCGGACTGCAGGCGGCCATTGTTCCGCTGACCGTTGGGGCTGCGCCGTTTATCGCCCGTATGGTGGAAAACGCCCTGCTGGAAATTCCAACCGGTTTGATCGAAGCCTCGCGCGCGATGGGTGCAACACCGATGCAGATCGTCCGCAAAGTCCTGCTCCCGGAAGCACTGCCTGGCCTGGTGAACGCGGCAACCATCACGCTCATCACGCTGGTCGGTTATTCCGCAATGGGTGGTGCTGTTGGCGCTGGCGGTTTAGGTCAGATTGGTTACCAGTACGGCTATATTGGATATAACGCTACCGTGATGAATACCGTTCTGGTATTGCTGGTTGTTCTGGTTTATTTAATCCAGTTCTCTGGCGATCGCATCGTCCGGACCGTTACTCACAAATAACGTTACACACAACACAAACTCTACGAGTTAAGGATAAAACATGGCGTTTAAATTAAAGACCTTTGCAGCAGTAGGCGCGCTGATCGGCTCTCTGGCACTGGTGGGATGCGGTCAGGACGAGAAAGATCCAAACCACATTAAAGTGGGCGTTATCGTGGGTGCAGAACAACAGGTTGCTGAAGTTGCTCAGAAAGTGGCAAAAGAGAAGTATGGCCTGGACGTTGAGCTGGTGACCTTCAACGATTACGTTCTGCCGAACGAAGCGCTGAGCAAAGGCGATATCGACGCTAACGCCTTCCAGCATAAGCCATATCTGGATCAGCAAATCAAAGATCGCGGCTATAAACTGGTGGGTGTCGGGAACACCTTCGTTTATCCAATTGCCGGTTACTCTAAGAAAATTAAATCGTTGGACGAACTGCAGCCGGGCTCTCAGGTTGCCGTGCCTAACGACCCAACCAACCTTGGTCGTTCCCTGCTGCTGCTGCAGAAAGTGGGCCTGATCAAACTGAAAGACGGTGTTGGCCTGCTGCCAACCGTTCTGGATGTCACCGAAAACCCGAAAAATCTGAAAATTGTTGAACTGGAAGCACCGCAGCTGCCACGTTCTCTGGACGATGCGCAGATTGCCCTGGCCGTGATCAACACCACTTACGCCAGCCAGATCGGCCTGACACCAGCCAAAGACGGTATCTTCGTTGAAGATAAAGACTCCCCGTACGTTAACCTGATCGTGACTCGCGAAGACAACAAAGACGCGGAAAACGTGAAGAAATTCGTTCAGGCTTATCAGTCTGATGAAGTTTACCAGGAAGCCAACAAAGTGTTTAACGGCGGCGCTGTTAAAGGCTGGTAATCTCACCTCAGTGTAATATCATCAGGACGGGCTTATGCCCGTCTTGTCATTTGTGCAGTCTACTGATTCAATATCTGACGTTTTGATTATCCATTGAGGAAATATTATGCGTGCTTTACCGATCTGTCTTTTAGCACTCATGCTGAGCGGCTGTTCTATGCTAAGCAGATCTCCCGTTGAACCTGTTCAAAGCACGGCAACCCCGCCAAAAACCGAGCCTGCGAAACCGAAAGTGGTTCGCCCTGCGCCGGTTCGCATTATCACGAAAGCAGACGAACTCGTCGGTAAACCGTTCCGTGAACTGGGCGAAGTGAGTGGCGAATCCTGCCAGGCGACCAATCAGGACTCACCACCGAATATTCCGACAGCGCGTAAACGTATGCAGATTAATGCCGCAAAAATGAAAGCCAACGCGGTCCTGCTGCACAGCTGTGAAGTTACCAGCGGCACGCCGGGCTGCTACCGTCAGGCGGTTTGCATCGGTTCTGCGCTGAACATCACGGCAAAATGAGTGCATTTCAGTTCGAGCAGATAGGCGTTATCCACTCTCCTTATAAAGAGAAGTTCGCCGTCCCCCGTCAGCCCGGTCTTGTGACCAGCGGAAGCGGTGAGCTTCACCTGATTGCGCCTTACAATCAGGCGGATGCGGTACGCGGGCTCGAGGCTTTCAGCCATTTATGGGTGGTCTTCGTGTTTCACCAGACGATGGAAGGCGGCTGGCGTCCGACCGTGCGTCCTCCTCGTCTTGGCGGAAATGCGAGAATGGGCGTGTTTGCGACTCGCTCGACCTTCCGCCCTAACCCGGTTGGAATGTCGCTGGTTGAACTGAAAGGTATACGTTGCCAGAAAGATCAGGTGATACTGGAGTTAGGTAGCCTGGACCTGGTAGACGGCACGCCGGTAATCGACATCAAACCCTATTTGCCCTTCGCCGAAGCCCTCCCGGACGCTCGCGCAAGTTATGCTCAGGACGCACCGCAGGCGGACATGCCTGTTTATTTTACGCCGGAGATAACCGCGCAGCTCGGTCAACTGGAGAAGCGCTATCCTCGCTTACGGGATTTCATCATTGAAGTTCTGGCACAGGACCCTCGTCCGGCCTACCGTAAAGAAGAGGAAGCAGGAAAAACGTACGCCGTCTGGCTGCTGGATTTTGACGTTCGCTGGCGCGTTACCGGGGCAGGTTTTGAAGTGTTTGCCCTTGAACCCAGGTAATTTTGTTCTCCTCTCTTTTGGCATCTTTGCCACACTGGTAAACTAAACCACTTTTT
Organism: Enterobacter asburiae; assembly: GCF_008080435.1. Lineage (GTDB taxonomy): Bacteria > Pseudomonadota > Gammaproteobacteria > Enterobacterales > Enterobacteriaceae > Enterobacter > Enterobacter asburiae_C. The sequence goes on from NZ_VRKN01000006.1 coordinate 4,858, forward strand.
TTGTGTCAGGCTGGTGTTTCAGCCTGTTCCAATCGTCGAAATGGAACCGTAACAACATGCGTACTAGCCAATATCTGCTCTCCACTCTGAAGGAGACGCCTGCCGACGCCGAAGTGATCAGCCATCAGCTGATGCTGCGCGCCGGGATGATCCGCAAGCTGGCCTCCGGGTTATATACCTGGCTGCCGACCGGCGTGCGCGTCCTGAAAAAAGTCGAAAACATCGTGCGTGAAGAGATGAACAACGCCGGTGCTATCGAGGTGTCCATGCCTGTGGTTCAGCCCGCTGACCTGTGGCAGGAGAGTGGCCGTTGGGAACAGTATGGTCCTGAACTGCTGCGCTTCGTCGATCGCGGCGAGCGTCCGTTCGTTCTCGGCCCAACGCATGAAGAAGTCATTACCGACCTGATTCGTAATGAGCTGAGCTCTTACAAACAGCTGCCGCTGAACTTCTTCCAGATCCAGACCAAGTTCCGTGACGAAGTTCGCCCACGTTTCGGCGTCATGCGCTCTCGCGAATTCCTGATGAAAGATGCCTACTCTTTCCATACCTCTCAGGAATCACTGCAAGAGACTTACGACGCAATGTACGCGGCATACAGCAAAATCTTCTCCCGCATGGGTCTGGATTTCCGTGCTGTGCAGGCTGATACCGGCTCCATCGGCGGTAGCGCATCCCATGAGTTCCAGGTACTGGCACAGAGCGGTGAAGACGATGTGATCTTCTCTGACTCTTCAGACTACGCGGCGAACATCGAATTTGCAGAAGCGCTGGCACCAAAAGAACCACGAGGCGCGGCAACGCAAGAGATGACGCTGGTTGACACGCCAAACGCGAAAACCATCGCCGAGCTGGTTGAGCAGTTCAATCTGCCAGTCGAAAAAACCGTTAAAACGCTGCTGGTGAAATCCACCGAAGGTAGCGCTTACCCGCTGGTTGCCCTGCTGGTGCGTGGCGATCACGAGCTGAACGAAGTGAAAGCTGAGAAGCTGCCGCAGGTAGCCAGCCCGCTGACGTTCGCAACGGAAGCGGAAATTCGCGCCGTGGTGAATGCGGGTCCAGGTTCTCTCGGTCCGGTCAATATGCCGGTGCCGGTTGTTATTGACCGCACGGTTGCTGCAATGAGCGACTTCTCTGCAGGTGCGAACATCGACGATAAACATTACTTCGGCATCAACTGGGATCGCGACGTGGCGACGCCGGAAGTAGCTGACATCCGTAACGTGGTTGCAGGCGATCCAAGCCCGGACGGCCAGGGTACCCTGATGATTAAGCGCGGCATCGAAGTCGGTCACATCTTCCAGTTGGGTGATAAATACTCTCGTGCGCTGAACGCCGCTGTTCAGGGTGAAGATGGCCGTAACCAGATCCTGACCATGGGTTGCTACGGTATCGGGGTGACGCGCGTGGTGGCTGCGGCAATTGAGCAGAACTACGACGAGCGTGGCATCGTCTGGCCGGACAACATCGCGCCGTTCCAGGTGGCTATTCTGCCAATGAATATGCACAAGTCTTACCGCGTGCAGGAGCTGGCCGAGAAGCTGTATGCCGAGCTGCGCGCTCAGGGTATCGAAGTACTGATGGATGACCGTAAAGAGCGTCCAGGCGTGATGTTCGCCGATATGGAACTGATCGGTATCCCGCACACCGTCGTCATCGGCGACCGTAACCTCGACAGCGATGAGATTGAATACAAATACCGTCGCAGCGGCGAAAAACAGATGATCAAGACCGGCGACATTCTTGATTACCTGGTGAAAGCCATCAAAGGCTAAACAAAAAACCCCGCTCAGGCGGGGTTTTTTAATGGCTCAACGTCAGCTTATTTACTGTTACAGTCTTTACCCGCGACAAACTTCGCGTCTTTATCTGCCACCAGCGTTTTCACCATCTCTCCGCTATCCGGGTTTGGCTCCAGCGTAAAGTGACCGTCAACCGTCAGTAATACCGGCTTGCTGTCATTGCCGCGTGCCACAGCGTAATCACGTTCAAGCTGCGCATTGTTTGCCACGCTGACCTTCCTGCCGGTTGCGCAGTCGGTAAAGATCGCCGCATCCGCCATATAGAAGTACATCCCCCGCATTGCCATCGGCGTTGCAGGCAGGGCCGCTTTCACCGGTGCCAGCGTGTAGTTGAACTGGGACTGAATAGGGTTACCTTCGCGGTCGAGCATCTCCATGCTGTCACCTTTAGGGCGGAACCAGGTTTTCTCCCCGGAGGTATCCGTCAGGACCAGCTTCTCCGCCGTACGCGCCCATGTTCCATAAGTCGCAAAAGAAGAAGGCTCTTTAGCACCCTGATAGCGCTGATTCATCACCCAGGTGCCATCTTTTTGCAGGAACAGAGACGTTTCAATACCTTCGCAGTCCGCGCAAGGCAGTACGCCGCGCCAGCTTTGCTGCATTGGTTTTAATTCTTCCGTTTGCGTGGGTTGTAAAACCTGCGTTTCGGAGCGGTTGTTACACCCGAAAAGCGCAAACAGCGTACTCACTGCCAGCGCTGACCATAATGCTTTTTTCACAATGAATTCCTTATGAAAAGTGTGTTCCCTTTCGTCACTCTGTCGGGCGACGAACTTTACCGCGTAGTGCTTTCACTGTGGATTTTTGGGACTTCGAGGACAACCGACGCTCTTTCGATGCGCGGGTTGGCCGTGTTGCCCGGCGGCTTTTTTGTACTGCCGTTAACTCGCTGATGACTGCTACCAGCCTGGCTATCGCCGCTTCCCGGTTGAGTTCCTGGCTGCGGTATTCCTGGGCTTTGATCACCATCACGCCATCGCTGGTGATCAGGTGATGGCTGGCGGCAAGCAGGCTTTCTTTATAATACTCTGGCAGGCTTGAGGCCCGAATGTCAAAACGCAAATGGATAGCCGTCGACGCCTTGTTGACGTGCTGCCCACCTGCCCCCTGCGCACGGATGGCGGTGATTTCCAGCTCGTTGTCAGGAATGCTGACGTTTCGGGACAAGACGATCATGACGCGGGTTGCCACGCCGTTAAATGAATTTCCAGATTATTCTGAGAATCAGAGAGCCAGATGGCGCCATCCTGAATCGTCGCCTGCAAAACCATGGTCCGGCTGGCAAACTCGCTCAACTGGGCCAGTTGCTCATCATCCAGATACCAGACCGTGAGATGTTTAAACTGTCCGCACTTGCTCTTATTTTGCTGCCACCAAATCTCCGCAGCGCGCTGATTATACGCGAATAAGGCCACTTCAGCGGACTGGGTACAGGCCTTCTTAATTCTGCGCTCGTCCGGCAGTCCGAGTTCGATCCACAAATCGATACCCAGATGATCGTTGCGCAGCCAGGCTTCAGGCTCGTCTTCCGCGCTTAACCCACGGGTAAAATGCAGACGCTCGTCAGCATACTTAATCCACGCCAGCAGGCGCAGCATCATGCGCTCCTGGGTTTCGGAGGGGTGGCGTGCCAGAGTCAGCGACGCGTCCAGGAACTGGTTGCGATCCAGATCGGCCACATTGACCACTGCTTTATAAATTGTCGCTTTCAGCGCCATGAGAGAACTCCATTCGAATCAGGTGCACATTGTAGCGAAAACCGCGGCAAAAGGCTGTTACAGGGTGTTAAATACACCGCTATCAAGGCTCTGATATTGCTTAAATGAGTATGGTATAGTCACCTTGCTAAACCGAGTTTATCTTCGTAGGCTTAATGATATCTCACAGTAAGTCAGTGCGCTGGCGGGAGGGGATGTGAATAATTATTGTGAGTTAATTCGCAAACGGTATGCGGAAATCGCCAGCGGAGATCTGGGGTATGTCCCGGACGCGTTGGGCTGTGTATTGAAGGTGCTTAATGAAGTGGCCTCTGATGAGAGCCTTTCAGAGTCGGTCAGGGAAAAAGCAGCGTATGCTGCGGCGAATTTACTGGTGAGCGATTATGTCGATGAATGATACTTATCAACCCATCAATTGTGATGACTATGACAACCTCGAACTCGCCTGCCAGCATCATTTATTACTGACGCTGGAGCTAAAAGATGGCGAAGTGTTGAAGGCGAAAGCCAGCGATCTGGTTTCACGTAAAAATGTGGAATACCTGATAGTGGAAGATGCCGGTGCGACGCGTGAGCTGCGTCTGGACAAAATAGCCAGCTTCAGCCACCCGCAAATCGGCACCGTGGTTGTGAGCGAATCCTGATGACACTAACGGGCAGCCAGGCTGCCCGTTACGCTTTCTGCCACTCAAAACAGACACCCTCTTCTGACCACCCCTCTTCCGTGATGAACACCCCTGCCGCAGCGATAAGCGTTTCACCGTAGAACAGTAGCGGCGTGGTGTCACGCAGCCACGGCGGCACGTTACACTCCTGCCATATTTTCTTCAGCTTCCTTCCCCCGTTGCGCCCGACGATATGCAGCATGCCGCCGGCCTTAAAGCGCACGGTGACCGGTTCACCGGGCTTCGGCAGCCGCACATGACCAGACGGCAGGAGGGAGACGCGTCCTGCTTCACAGGGCAATACCAGCGGTGCGTCAGGAGAAAGCCAGTCGAGCACCACATCGGTCATTGAGGGCGTGGATTTTATCCACCAGAGTTCCCCTTTATAGCGCCTAACCTCAAAACCGTTCAGGTGGACGCACGGTGAAGCATCATCCCGCGCCAGTGCGACTTCGTCCCAGATACGGCTCAGCATTGTCCGCGACGGCATCGCGGCGTGATGAAAGGCCAGCCAGCGTCGTAACAGCGCGGCGCGACGTACCGGGCTCATCGCTATCATCGGCGCGATCGCCAACGCCCCGTCGGCAGAAATGAGTCCAGCCAGCTCGTCGCTCAACAGCTCATCCAGCAACGATTCCTGTTCGGCGCACAACATGGCGCTTCTTGCCGTCGCGTCGGCGAAATGCGGCCAGCGCTCGCCTAAAAGCGGGAGGATGCGCAGACGCAGGAAGTTACGATCATAGCCGTCATCCTGGTTACTCTCATCCTCAATCCAGTTCAGCTGATGTTCTCGCGCCCAGGCTTCCAGTGAGGCACGCGTCTCGCCAAGCAGCGGACGCAGTAACGTAGTGCCGGCAAATTCAGAACGCGCCGGCATGGCAGAAAGCCCCGCCGGCCCGCTGCCTCGCTTAAGCGCCAGCAGAAAGGTTTCACACTGGTCATCCAGATGCTGGGCCGTGACCAGCGCTTCGCCAGTACGTAATGCCCCGGCAAATGCGGCATAGCGGGCTTTACGCGCCTGCGCCTCGATGCCCTGACCTTCCTCCGCAAGCGTGACGCGCTCAACGATGAGCGGGATCGCCCAGGCCGCACACAAGGCTTCACAGTGCGCCACCCACTCCTCTGCGTGAGGACTTAATCCGTGGTGGATGTGTATAGCCCGAAGCTGGACGTCAGGTTCCCGATCGCGCCAAAGCTTAAGGTGATGTAGCAGAACGGTGGAATCCAGGCCACCGCTAAACCCCACCAGCAGCTGGCGGTACGGTGAAACGGCTTGTGCGATAGCGGGTAAGGTCATAGGAGATTACACATAAAAAATGCCCGAACTGAGCGGGCATTATCACACAGGACAACCATTACTGCTGATAAAGCTCCAGCGGCAAACCGTCCGGGTCGTTGAAAAAGGTAAAGCGCTTGTCGGTGAACGGATCGACGCGTATCGCTTCGCACGTCACGCCGTGCGCTTCCAGATGTTTGACGGCGCTATCCAGGTCATCGACGCTGAAGGCAAGATGACGCAGGCCACAGGCTTCCGGGCGGGACGGACGCGCAGGCGGAAAAGGAAAAGAGAACAGCTCAATCACATATTGCCCGTTTAACGCCAGGTCGCCCTTCCAGGAATCGCGCTCCTCGCGGTAGGCCTCGCTCAACAGCGTAAAGCCCAGGATGTCGCAGTAGAAGGCCTTACTTTTCGCGTAATCGGTCGCAATGATCGCAATATGATGAACCTGTTTTAAACCCAGCATAGCTTCTCCTTTTTATGATGCCTGAACGTTACAACCGAAAACCCGCGCCTGGCAAGCGGTCACCTTTATTTTAGGACTCGCACCCAGTAAACGCCGTTCTCGTCGCGCTTCGCACCGTGGATATCCGTCTCAAAACCGGGATAGTGGCGGCCGACAGAACAGAGCATCAGCAGGAAATCGAGCACGGCCCGACTCTCTTCGGTAATCATCTCTCCCGGCATCAGGAGCGGAACGCCTGGCGGGTAAGGCAGGATCATGTTAGCCGATATGCGTCCGACCAGATTTTCCAGCTCGACGGTTTCGACCTCCCCTTTCACCTGGCGCTGCCATGCCTTGTGCGGAGTAAACTTCATCTCCGGTAATACATCGAATGCCTGGAGCATCAGACGCGGCAGATCGTGCTGACGAATCAGCCTGTGGATCCCCTGAGCCAGATCCTGAATGCGCATATTACGATAGAAGTCAGGATCCTCCGCGTAGAGATCCGGCAGCATGTTCTTCACCCGCAGGTTGAGATCGTAGGCGCGCTTAAACTCCATCAGGCCGCGCAACAACCCCATCGCCCGGGTTTTATCGATCCCAATGCTGAACAGGAACAGCAGATTATAGGGGCCGGTTTTCTCCACCACCACGCCTCGTTCATCCAGGAATTTCGCCACCAGCGCGGCCGGAATACCTTCATCGCTCATCTTGCCCTGCTCATCCATACCCGGCGTCAGGATCGTCACTTTTACCGGGTCGAGGAACATATGGTCGCTATCGGCATCCCGGAATCCATGCCAGTCTTCGCCGGGCGAGACGGGCCAGCATTCTGCTTCATCAATCTCTTCCGGCTGCCAGATATCAAAGAACCAGCCGTCGGCTTCATCTTTTAGCCGCTGAACCTCTTTGCGAAAATGCAGCGCGCGCTCCACCGAACGGTTGATGAGACGTTTGCCCGGGTTGCCGCGCAGCATCGCCGCGGCCGTTTCAATGGAGGCCACCAGCGGATAGCTCGGTGAGGTGGTGGTGTGCATCATAAAGGCTTCGTTGAACGTGTCTTCGTCGTACTCGCCTTTGATGTGAATAAGCGAAGCCTGGGAAAACGCCGCCAGCATTTTATGCGTCGACTGCGTTTCGAAGAAGACTTTACCCGGCACGCGTTCACCGCTCATGCCGCTTTTACCTGCGTAAATCGGGTGGAAATTGGTGTACGGCACCCATGCGGAATCGAAGTGGATCGACGGCACGTCCAGCGTCTTTTTGATCCAGTTCGTGTTATACAGCAGACCGTCATAGGTTGAGTTGGTGATCACCGCATGGACAGGCCAGCTTGCGCCAGGAATTGCCGCGACCTTACTTTCAATGGCGTCATGGGTGAACTCCCGGCGCGGAATGCCGCCAAGAATACCGAGCGCGTTACGCGTGGGTGACAGCCAGAGCGGTACGACGTCGCTCATCATCAACAGGTGTGCCAGCGATTTATGGCAGTTACGGTCAATCAGCAAGGTGCTGCCAGCAGGCGCAGCGTACATCCCGACGATTTTGTTCGAGGTCGAGGTGCCGTTGGTCACCATATAGCTCTGCTCAGCGCCAAAGGTGCGGGCGATATACTCTTCGGCTTCCAGATGCGGGCCGGTGTGGTCGAGCAGAGAGCCTAATTCGGTGACTGAAATCGACACGTCCGCTTTCAGCGTATTGCCACCGAAGAAATCATAGAACAGGCAGCCCACCGGGCTTTTTTGATAAGCCGTTCCCGCCATATGACCCGGCGTACAGAAGGTATATTTGCCTTCCTTCACGTAGGTGAAGAGCGCGCGGGTAAATGGTGGCGTAATGTTATCGAGGTATTCACCCGTGTACTGCTGAATTCGGGTCGCAATATCTTCCGCCACGCCGAGGGAATATTCAAAAAACCACAGCGCCATACGCATATCATTGGCGCTGACGTCCATGGTTGAGTGGGTATTAATAAATGCATACAGCGGGAGGTATTCGTTCAGCTTGTTGATATCGCTGCACAGTTCGAGATCATATTCGTCCCAGTCGAAGATCACGCCGCAGATACGTGGGTTATGCTCGATGAACTTCAGCAGGTCGGCGCTGTTGTGCGGCCAGATTAGCTGATACCCGCGCGACTGTAGGGCTTGCTCCAGCTCCTTAATCGGCTCATCTTTATAAAAGACGCCGTGCGGCCCCATAATGGCAATGATATTCATGGGCTTCCTCCTTAAAAAACATTAGCTAAGCATAGTTAAGGTAAACGGCAGGTATAAAAAAAGCCGCAACATTGTGCGGCTTTTCAGATAATTGTGACGCTTACGCGTAACCGTAGGTCATCAGACGCTGGTAACGACGATTAAGCAGATCGTCTTTGCTCAGCACGTCCAGATCCGCGAGGTCAGCCAGCAACTGCGCTTTCAGGGAAGCCGCCATCACTTCCGGCTTACGATGCGCACCACCCAGCGGTTCCGGGATGATGGAATCGATCAGCTTAAGCTCTTTCAGGCGTGGCGCAATGATGCCCATTGCTTCTGCAGCCAGCGGCGCTTTGTCGGCGCTTTTCCACAGAATGGACGCGCAGCCTTCCGGGGAGATAACGGAATAGGTGCTGTACTGCAGCATATTCACTTTATCGCCCACGCCAATGGCCAGCGCACCACCGGAACCACCCTCACCGATCACGGTACAGATGACCGGGACCTTCAGACGAGACATCTCGCGAAGGTTGCGTGCGATAGCTTCAGACTGACCGCGCTCTTCCGCACCCACGCCAGGATATGCACCCGGGGTGTCGATGAAGGTGATGATTGGCATATTGAAACGCTCAGCCATCTCCATCAGACGCAGGGCTTTACGGTAGCCTTCTGGTGCTGGCATACCAAAGTTACGACGGATTTTCTCTTTGGTTTCACGACCTTTCTGATGACCAATGATCATCACCGGGCGTCCGTCCAGACGCGCGATACCGCCAACGATAGCTTTATCGTCAGCGTATGCGCGATCGCCTGCCAGTTCGTCAAATTCGTCAAACGCCAGGCGGACATAATCCAGGGTGTACGGACGCTGTGGATGGCGAGCCAACTGGGCCACCTGCCATGCGCCGAGATCGGCAAAGATTTTGCGCGTCAGCTCTACGCTTTTCTCGCGCAGACGATGCACTTCTTCGTCGATGTTAATATCCAGTTTTTCATCCTGACGGCTTACCGCTGTCAGAGAATCGATTTTCGCTTCCAGCTCAGCAATCGGCTGTTCGAAATCAAGGAAATTCAGACTCATAGTATTCCTGTATTAGTCAAACTCCAGTTCCACCTGCTCCGAACCAATGAGGCCACGGAGATCGTTCAGTAAACGATCGCTCGGAGAGACACGCCACGTTGCACCAAAGCGCAACCGCGCACGTGCATCCGCCCTCTGATAGTAGAGATGTACTGGAATTGTCCCCGAGCGGTGGGGTTCCAGAGACTGACGGAGTCGGTTTAAAAGCTGGTCATCAATTTGCCTGTCCGTCAGCGAGATAGCAAGCCCGCGAGCATATTTTTCCCGGGCTTCGTCAATGTCCATCACTTCGCGGGCGGTCATTTTAAGCCCCCCACTGAAGTCATCAAAGCTGACCTGTCCGCTGACGATAAGTATGCGGTCTTTTTCCAGCAATTGCTGGTATTTATCCAGCGCGTCGGTGAACAACATCACCTCCAGACGCCCGGAACGGTCATCCAACGTACAGATGCCGATACGATTGCCGCGCTTGGTGACCATAACCCTTGCAGCAATCACGAGCCCCGCAGCCGTGGTGATTTTACCACGTTCTGTCGGATGCATGTCTTTAAGCCTGTGGCCGCCGACATAGCGCTCAATTTCTTTGATGTACTGGTTGATCGGGTGCCCCGTCAGGTACAAACCTAACGTCTCACGCTCTCCATCCAGTACCACCTGTTCTGGCCACGGCTGGCAGTTGGAATAAGATTGCTCGATCTGCTCCGGCTCTTCCGCCAGCACCCCGAACATATCCGCCTGACCAATGGCTTCCGCTTTTGCATGCTGATCCGCCGCTTTCAGCGCGTCGCCGAGGGAATTCATCAGCGCGGCGCGGTGCGGCCCCAGCCTGTCAAACGCGCCGGACATGATCAGTTTTTCCAGCACGCGGCGGTTCAGTTTTTTGGTATCGGTACGGGCGCACAGATCGAACAGCTCGCGGAAATACCCGCCGTTGTTACGCGCTTCGATGATCGCCTCGATCGGCCCCTCGCCTACGCCTTTGATCGCGCCAATCCCGTAAACGATCTCTCCGTCGTCATTGACGTGGAAGTGGTAGAGTCCTGAGTTAATATCCGGCGGCAGGATCTTCAGCCCCATGCGCCAGCACTCGTCCACCAGGCCCACCACCTTCTCGGTGTTGTCCATATCGGCAGTCATTACCGCCGCCATAAATTCAGCAGGATAGTGTGCTTTCAGCCACAGCGTTTGATACGACACCAAAGCATAGGCGGCGGAGTGGGATTTGTTAAATCCGTACCCGGCGAATTTCTCCACCAGGTCAAAGATCTTAATCGCCAGTTCACCATCAACGCCGTTTTTTCTCGCGCCTTCTTCGAAAGTGCCTCGTTGCTTGGCCATCTCTTCCGGCTTTTTCTTACCCATCGCACGACGCAACATGTCCGCGCCGCCGAGGGTATAGCCGGAAAGCACCTGGGCAATCTGCATGACCTGTTCCTGATACAGGATAATGCCGTAGGTTGGCTCCAGTACCGGCTTCAGGCTTTCATGCTGCCACTGAACGTCCGGGTAAGAAATCTCTTCGCGCCCGTGCTTACGGTCGATAAAGTTATCTACCATCCCTGACTGCAGCGGGCCCGGACGGAACAGGGCGACCAGTGCGATCATATCTTCGAAGCAGTCGGGCTGCAGACGTTTGATCAGATCTTTCATGCCGCGGGATTCAAGCTGGAAGACCGCGGTGGTCTCCGAGCGCTGCAGCATGTCGAAACTTTTCTTGTCATCCAGCGGGATGGCGGCAATGTCTATCGGCTCAAGGCCCTGCTTTTCCCGGCGCGGGTTGATCATCTTCAGCGCCCAGTCGATGATCGTCAGCGTACGCAGGCCGAGGAAGTCAAACTTCACCAGCCCGGCGTATTCCACGTCGTTCTTATCAAACTGAGTAACCGGATGCTCACCCGCTTCATCGCAGTAGAGCGGCGCGAAGTCGGTAATTTTGGTCGGCGCGATAACCACGCCCCCCGCATGCTTACCGGCATTACGCGTGACGCCTTCCAGCTTGCGCGCCATGTCGATCAGCGCTTTAACTTCTTCGTCAGCTTCGTAGATTTCCGGCAGCTGAGGTTCAGCTTCAAACGCTTTTGCCAGCGTCATGCCCGGATCGGGCGGCACCAGCTTAGAAATACGATCGACAAACCCGTACGGGTGGCCCAGCACGCGGCCGACGTCACGGATAACCGCTTTCGCCGCCATCGTACCGAACGTAATAATCTGCGATACCGCGTCACGGCCGTACATATCGGCGACGTGCTCGATCACCTGGTCGCGTTTCTCCATGCAGAAGTCGACGTCAAAGTCGGGCATGGAAACACGTTCCGGGTTGAGGAAACGTTCGAACAGCAGGTCGAATTCCAGCGGATCGAGGTCGGTAATTTTAAGCGCATAGGCCACAAGCGATCCTGCACCGGAGCCACGCCCCGGTCCGACCGGTACGCCGTTATCCTTCGACCACTGGATAAACTCCATAACGATCAGGAAGTAGCCCGGGAAGCCCATCTGGTTGATCACCTGGAGTTCAATATCCAGGCGTTCATCGTACGGCGGCCGCTTCTCTTTGCGAACGGCTTCATCCGGGAACAGGAATTCCAGACGCTCTTCCAGACCCTCTTTAGATTTCACGACCAGGAAATCTTCCGTGGTCATGTCACCCGTCGGGAACTGGGGCAGGAAATATTCGCCGAGGCGGACGGTAACGTTACAGCGCCTGGCGATCTCTACGCTGTTTTCCAGCGCTTCAGGGATATCGGAGAAGAGTTCACACATCTCCTCCTCGCTGCGCATATACTGTTGAGCGGAGTAATTACGCGGTCGTTTCGGATCGTCCAGCGTGAAACCATCGTGGATCGCCACGCGAATTTCGTGAGCGTCAAAATCACCCGGTTCGAGGAACCGGACATCGTTTGTCGCGACGACGGGCAGGCCGCGCTCTTCCGCAAGTGCGACCGCGGCATGCAGATAGCTCTCTTCGTCCTGGCGACCGGTGCGGATCAACTCCAGATAATAACGATCCGGGAAATACTCTTCATAGAACGAGACGCACTGATCCACCAGCGCGCTATTGCCGCGCAGCAGGCATTTGCCGACATCCCCCATACGGCCGCCAGAGATCAGCAGCAGCCCTTCGTTCAGCTCAGCCAGCCAGTCTCTGTCGATCCACGGACCCAGCGCACCATATCCGCGCTGATAGGCTTTAGAGATAAGCAGAGTGAGATTTTGATAGCCCGTGTTGTTCATCGCCAGCACGGAGAGTTGCGTCATTTCATCGCCGATGAGATCGCTCTGCACATGAAAATCCGCCCCGACGATGGGCTTCATCCCCGCGCCGTGCGCCGTTCCGTAGAACTTCACCAGGCCACACAGGTTGGTAAAATCGGTGATCGCCAGCGCGGGCATGCCAAGGGAGGCCGCCTTTTTTACCAGCGGCCCGGTCTTCGCCAGCCCATCGATCATGGAGTAGTCGCTATGCACCCGCAGGTGTACGAAACGTGGTTCAGCCATCTTCAGATTCCGCGTTACTTAATTGCTTGCGTATTGATTCAGGACACCCGTCCCAGGGCGCGTTTCACCGGGCCAAAGCTGCGACGGTGGTGTTCGGTTGCGCCATGTTCAGCCAGTCTTTCCAGATGGAAAGGTGTAGGATAACCCTTGTGCTGGGCGAAACCGTACTGAGGGTAAGTGAGATCCAGCGCGGCCATTTCGGCGTCACGCGTCACTTTGGCAATAATAGAAGCTGCGCTAATTTCTGCGACCCGGCTATCGCCTTTGACGACCGCCATTGAAGGCATGGGTAATGCCGGACAGCGGTTGCCGTCAATCAGGACATATTCCGGGGAAATGTTCAAACCCGCTACCGCGCGCTGCATCGCCAGCATCGTGGCATGCAAAATATTCAGCTCGTCTATTTCATGCGGTTCAGCGCGCCCCAGGCTCCAGGCCAGCGCCTTCTCCTGAATCTCACTAAACAGCGCCAGCCGGCGCTTTTCAGACAATTTTTTTGAGTCGTTCAGCCCAATAATCGGGCGAGCCGGATCGAGGATCACCGCGGCGGTCACCACAGCCCCGACTAACGGGCCACGACCCACTTCGTCCACACCCGCCACAAGGCGAGTGTGAGGATAAACAAATTCCATCATTTTGCTAACTCCAGCACCGCATCAGCCGCTTGCTCATCAGCATTACAGCGGATCAGTTGATGCAGTTCGCGGAAGGTATCGTGCATCTGGTGGCTGGTTTTGCCGTTGGCGAGCAGCGGCAGCAGCGCATCGGCGAGCGCCTGCGGCTGGCACTCATCCTGCAGCAGCTCTTTCACCAGCTCGCGCCCGGCAAGCAGGTTTGGCAGGGAGACATAATCCGTTTTCACCAGACGTTTTGCCAGCCAGAAAGTGAACGGCTTCATGCGATAACCGACCACCATCGGGCATTTCGCCAACATACATTCCAGCGCCGCCGTGCCGGAGGCCAGCAGCGCGGCATCGCTCGCATACATCGCTTCCCGCCCTTTCCCGTCCAGAAGACGGACGTGAAGATCCGGGGCAACTTCCGCTTTGATGCGCTCAAACTGCTCGCGGCGTTTGGCATTCACCAGCGGAACAACCACTTCAAGATCGGGATAAGTCTGGCGAAGAATTTGCGCTGTTTTGAGGAAATCGGCGCTCAGCATCTCAACTTCTGCGCCACGGCTGCCTGGCAGCAATGCCAGACAGTGCACATCATGCGGGATGCCCAGCACGTCGCGCGCCGCGTTTTTATCCGGATCCAATGGCATCGCATCCGCCATGGTATGACCGATAAAACGGCACGGAACATTAAATCTGTCGTAAAACGCTTTTTCGAAAGGCAGAAAAGCCAGCACCAGGTTGGTGGACCGTCCAATTTTGAAAACGCGTTTCTGTCGCCACGCCCAGACGGACGGACTGACGTAGTGAATGGTTTTAATGCCCTGCTTTTTCAGATTCCCTTCGAGGGTAATGTTGAAATCAGGTGCATCGATACCGACAAACACATCGGGTTTGAGTTCGGTAAAACGGCGGGTGAGATCGGCACGGATGTGCAGTAAACGGCGTAGCCGTCCCAGCACCTCAACGATGCCCATCACGGCCAGCTCTTCCATTTCATACCAGGCTTCACAGCCTTCGGCCTGCATCAGCGGGCCAGCAACGCCGACAAAGCGAGCATTGGGTACACGCGCCTTAAGCGCGCGGATGAGACCTGCACCAAGAATATCGCCGGAGGTTTCTCCGGCGACCAGGGCTATCGTAAGCGGACGACTGTCGACCATTAACGAATCAGACCCCTTGTTGAACGGTCAAAGAATTCCATGAACGCGTTCACTTCCGGGTGCTGATTCGCCAGCTCGGCAATTTCCGGCTTCGCCTCTTCCAGCGTTTTACCGCTACGGTACAGCTGTTTGTACGCGTTGCGGATGGCAGTAATCGCTTCGCGACTAAAACCACGACGCTTGAGACCTTCGATGTTCACGCCAAACGGCGTGGCATGGTTGCCCTGCGCAATCACATAAGGTGGGACGTCCTGCGCCACACCGGAGCATCCGCCAACCATCACGTGCGCACCAATGATGCAGAACTGATGGACTGCGGTCATGCCGCCAATAATTGCGAAGTCATCAACCGATACGTGTCCTGCCAGCGTTGCGTTGTTGGCAAGAATACAGCGGTCACCTACGGTACAGTCGTGCGCGATATGCGCATTAACCATAAACAGGTTATCGCTGCCCACCTTCGTCAACCCACCACCTTGTACTGTTCCACGATGAATGGTGACGCTTTCGCGAATACGGTTACGATCGCCAATTTCCAGACGGGTCGACTCACC
The DNA here is from genome assembly GCF_008080435.1 of Enterobacter asburiae. Lineage (GTDB taxonomy): Bacteria > Pseudomonadota > Gammaproteobacteria > Enterobacterales > Enterobacteriaceae > Enterobacter > Enterobacter asburiae_C. Next base: position 19,875 of record NZ_VRKN01000006.1, read on the forward strand.
AGCATATTTCAAATCCTGGTTAACTTCGCCGATGGAGGCGAACTGATAGATCTCGTTATTGCAGCCAATGGTCGTGTGACCATTCACGACAACGTGAGATTTCAGTACTGTACCCTCACCAATTTCGACATGGGGTCCAACAATACAAAACGGGCCAATGTGGACGTTAGCGCCAATGATGGCACCGGTTTCCACAATAGCGGTAGGATGAATAAAGGAGGATTTATCAATCACGTATCAGGACTCCCGGCTACGAGCACACATCATCGTCGCTTCGCAAACAACTTTGCCGTCAACCAGCGCTACGCCTTTGAAGCGAGTCAGGCCACGACGCGTTTTTTCAAAAGTGACTTCCATGATCATCTGATCACCAGGCACGACAGGGCGCTTAAAGCGCGCTTCATCAATACCCGCGAAGTAATACAGCTCACCTGGCTCCAGTTTGCCAACGCTTTTAAACGCCAGAATACCGGTAGCCTGAGCCATCGCTTCCAGAATCAACACACCCGGGAAGATAGGCTTACCAGGGAAGTGCCCCTGGAAGAACGGCTCGTTCACGGAAACATTTTTCACTGCGCGCAGAAAACGACCTTCTTCAAAATCCAGCACACGGTCTACCAGCAGAAACGGGTAGCGGTGCGGCAGAAGTTCTAAAATCTCTTCAATATGCAGAGTATGAGTGTCAGTAGTCAAAATACTCTTCCTGTCAAAATGTACTGATAACAATAATAACACGGCCTGCCGGTTTATTAGAAAGCCGACAGGCCGGGAAAAATAGCGTTAAACGGATGACGCTTAATCTTGTTGATCGATCTTACGCTCAAGAGACTTGAGGCGCTTGCTCATATCATCAATGTTCATCACCAGAGCTGCTGTTTTACGCCATACCTTGTTGGGTTGTAGCGGAATGCCTGAGGAATAGACGCCAGGTTCAGTGATAGGACGCATTACCATGCCCATTCCCGTCACGGTGACCTTGTCGCATATTTCCATATGGCCATTAATCACGCTCGCACCGCCAATCATACAATAACGGCCAATTTTCAGGCTGCCTGCCATGATGACGCCACCCGCAACCGCGGTATTGTCGCCAATCACAACGTTATGCGCAATCTGGCACTGGTTATCAATGATAACACCATTGCCAATGATCGTGTCGTCAAGCGCGCCACGATCAATGGTGGTACAGGCGCCGATCTCTACGCGATCGCCAATAATGACGCGACCAAGCTGCGGGATCTTAACCCAGTTACCGCGATCGTTAGCGTAACCAAAGCCATCAGAACCAATCACAGTGCTGGACTGGACGAGGCAATTTTCGCCAATTTCAACATCATGATAAACGGACACATTGGCCCATAAACGGGTCCCGGCGCCGATTTTCGTATTTTTCCCAACGAAGCAACCCGGGCCAATGACGACGTTATCGCCCAGCACAACACCGGATTCGATAACCGCATTCGCGCCAACGGCGACGTTGTTACCCAGCCTGGCCGTCGCATCAATCGCTGCACTGGCGGCAATGTTCTGCGCCGGTTGCGGCGTGGTATCAAGAATTTGAGCCATGCGTGCATACGTCAGGTAGGGGTTTTTCACTACCAACGCGCTTACAGTGGCAAATGGAAGATCGTCCTGCGTCAGAACAACAGCTGACGCCTGGCATTGAGCCAGTTGCTCACGGTACTTAGGGCTTACCATGAAGGTAATCGTGCCAGCTTTAGCAGATTGCATGGACGCAACAGCGGTGATGACGATATTGCCATCACCGTGTAATTCTGCATCCAACTGCTGAGCTAAATCAGCCAGTCGAATTGAAGGCATTACTTATTTAACCTGTTTCAGAACATCAGCAGTGATGTCTTTAACATCTTTGCTGTTATAAGCAACGGCGTTCGCATCTACAACCAGATCGATACTCTGATCGGCAGCCACTGCTTTAACAGCAGTCTGAATGCGAGTTACCAGCTTGCCGCGTTCTTCGTTAGAACGACGCTGACGATCCTGCTCAAAAGCCTGCGCTTTCTGGGAGAACGCCTGGCGCTGAGCCATTACGTCTTTTTCCAGCTTGCTGCGGTCGCTTGCTTTCATGGTAGAACCATCACGCTGCAGACGCTGCATTTTGGACTGAAGATCGTTTTCCATACCCTGCAGTTCGCTTGCACGGCCTTTGAATTCGTTTTCCAGAGTCGCAGAAACACCTGTTTTCTGTGCAACCTGCTGGAACAAATTACCCATGTTGACGATTGCAATTTTGTCTGCTGCCTGAGCAGAAGTTGCCATCGCTAAACCGAGACCTGCAGCTAATAACCACTTTTTCACAATTAACTCCTTACCATCCCATTGGCACCAGAAGGTACCGTTCTTTGCGTGGCAAGGCGACCGTGTTACCGATCGCCAGTTGTCAGCGCTACACTGCCAACGCATTCCTTTGCAGCGGATTATTACCAGGTTTTACCAATGTTAAACTGGAATTGCTCCGCTTTGTCTCCATCATATTTCTTAAACGGCTGGGCGTAAGAGAAGACCAACGGCCCCAGCGGTGACATCCATTGTAATGCGATACCGGCAGACATGCGAATATTGCTCGGATCGCTGTAGTCAGGAATGCCTTCTGCGCGCATCTGGGCAGTATTCTGCCAGTTGGTATCCCACACGGTACCGGCATCCCAGAAGAAGGACGTACGTACCGAGTTCGCGTATTTATCACTGATAAACGGCGTTGGCGTGATGAATTCCAGGCTAGCAACGGCCATGGCGTTACCGCCCACCGCGTCATTGGAGCTACAGACTTCGGAAGAGGAAGACTTATCACAGTTATCTTTGTCGTTACCGCCGTAGTAAACCGCTTTCGGACCAATGTTGTTGGACTGGAAACCACGAACGGTGCTGGAGCCACCCGCATAGAAGTTTTCATAGAACGGCAGTTCTTTGCCACCCAGACCATCGCCATAGCCCCAACGGGTACGACCCAGAACCACCCACTTATGATCGTCATCGATCGGGAAGTAGGACGCGGTATCCAGCGTGACCTTATAGAACTCGTTATCGGAACCCGGCACGGTCACTTTACCGTTCAGGTTGACGCGAGAACCTTCCGTTGGGAAGTAACCACGGTCAAGACGGTTATAAGTCCAGCCGTAGTTAAAGGTGAAGTCATCCGCCGCGAAGCCATTGTCATTACCATTCTTACTGGTTGACTGGCCGATTGAGTCCAGATAACGCCACATCGCCACCTGCGGTTGCATGTTGGACAGGTCGTTATGCACGTAACCTAAGCCCGCACGCAGGGTGTTGTATTCGTTAACCGGGAAGCCAAGCGTACCGTCTACACCGTAACTCTTGTTGGTGTAGGAAGACAGATCCGCGTCGTCTGCTTTAAAGTCGTTATAGAAGATACGACCGCCCAGGCTCACACCGTCTACGGTGAAGTATGGGTTAGTCACAGAGAACTCAGAGTAGGTCTGGTAGTCGTTTTTGGTGCCGTTAATACCGACAGAGTAACCCGTACCCAGCCAGTTATCCTGCTGCACGCCGACCTGGAAGCTGACGCCGCTTTCAGTACCGTAGCCCACACCGAAGTTGAAGCTACCGGTGTTGCGCTCTTTCACTTTATAAACGACATCAACCTGATCCGGGCTGCCCGGTACGCGCTGGGTATCGGTATCCACCGTTTCAAAATAGCCCAGACGGTTCAGACGCTCTTTACCCTGATCAACGAGGTCGCTTCCCAACCATGCGCCTTCCATCTGACGCATTTCGCGACGCAGAACGGAATCTTTGGAGGTGTCGTTACCAACGAAGCGGATCTTACGCACGTAGAAACGGTTACCCGCATCAACATTCACATGCAGCTTAACGGTTTTATCCGCATCGTTGATTTCCGGTTGAGTCTGTACGCGCGGATAGGCATAACCATAGCGGCCGAGCAGCTTCTTAATGCTGTCTTCCATTTTGGTTACCTTGGAACCGCTATACAGGTCGCCTGGCTGAATTTTGGTCAGCGATTCGATTTCAGCAGAATGCCCTGCCAGGTTACCACTCACTTCAACACCAGAAAGCTTGTACTGCTCGCCTTCAGTGATGTTTACCGTAATGTAGATCCCTTTCTTGTCCGGCGTCAGGCTTACCTGAGTCGAGTCGATGTTGAAACGCGCATAGCCACGATCGAGATAGTAGCTGCGCAGGGTTTCAAGGTCGCCCGCCAGTTTCTGTTTCTGGTATTTGCGATCGCCTACCACGTTCCACCATGGCACTTCATCGCGCAGCTGGAAGGTGGAGATCAGTTCGTCGGTGCTGAAGGCGTGGTTGCCGACAATGTTGATCTGCTGGATCTTCGCAGAAACACCTTCCTGGAAGACCAGTTTCAGGTCAACACGGTTACGTGGCAGCGGAGTGACAACCGCCTTCACGCTGGCACTGTATTTACCGACGCTGTAGTAGAAGTCTTCCAGACCTTTTTCAATGTCTGAAAGGGTTGTGCGGTCCAGGGATTCACCCACACGAACACCTGATGCTTCAAGGTTCTGCTTGAGCATGTCATCTTTCACCGACTTGTTACCGGAGAAAGTGATACTGGCAATCGTTGGACGTTCTTTTACCTGTACCAGCAGCGTATCACCATCGCGCAGGACGCGGACATCCTCAAAGTTGCCAGTGGCAAACAGAGCACGGATGGTGTTACTGATATCATCATCATTAACCGTATCGCCGGGGCGTACAGGCATACTGAGGAGGGCCGCACCAACGGCGACACGCTGGAGGCCTTCGAAATGAATGTCTTTCACTACGAACCCGTCAGCACCGTATACGGTGGCGCTGCTAAACAGCAGCGACGCTATGAGCAACTTTTTCATCGCCATCGTTATTATGCGTTCTTCCTAACACTCTCTTACAACCGAGAGAAATCATTGAAAAGTGCAAGCCCCATTAACAGCACCAGCAAAATCGAGCCAATGCGATAACTAAAGTCTTGAACTCGCTCGGATACCGGTCCGCCTTTTAGCTTTTCAATCGCTAAAAACAGCAGATGACCCCCGTCTAAAACGGGAAGCGGGAACAGGTTGATTATCCCAAGGTTCACGCTAATGAGCGCGAGGAACATGAGATAGTAAATCACCCCGAATTCCGCTGACATCCCAGCCCCCTGAGCAATCGAAATTGGCCCACTGAGGTTGTTCAGTTTCACATCACCGGTTATCAATTTCCCCAACATGTTGACCGTCAGCTTCATCAGTTGCCATGTTTTATCCGTGGCTTCAAGGATGGCGCTGAACGGCCCATACTGGCGTATTGTCTTGTACTCATCTGGCAGTGGGATCACTTTTGGCACAACGCCTGCAAACCCTTCTGCCTTTTTGCCGACCGACTTCGTATCCGGGATCAGCGTCAGCGAAAGCGGACTGCCTTGCCTTTCAACTTCCAGCGCGAGAGACGTTCCCGGATTATCGCGCACCAGAGTAACAAAGGTCATCCACTCTGTTAATGGTTGACCATCGACTTTAACGATCCTGTCGCCTGCTTGCAAACCCGCTTTGCTCGCCGCCGAATTTGCCTGTACTTCGGCTAATACCGGCTCGATCTGCGCGCCGCGTGGACGAATACCCAGCGCAGCGACGGGATCCTCTTTGTCTGGCTCGAAACGCCAGTGACGTAAATCGAGTACTTTGTCCTGACGCGTATCTGAACCAAACGGCGATACGCTGATGGTGGTCTGCGGATCGCCGATTTTGGCTACCAGCTGCAGTCGCACCGCATCCCAATCAGGGGTTTCGATGCCATCAATCGCTTTAAGTTCCATCCCGGATGTAATTTGCGCACCCGCCGCGATGGAGTTAGGGGCAATTTCACCCACCACCGGACGCACGCCAGGGACGCCGATGATAAACACCAGCCAGTAAGCGAAAATCGCAAAGATGAAGTTGGCTACCGGTCCGGCAGCAATGATGGCGGCGCGTTGTCCAACGGTTTTATTGTTGAATGCGCTGTGTCGCAGCTCAGGAGCGACAGGCTCGACGCGTTCGTCGAGCATCTTGACGTAGCCGCCCAGCGGGATAAGGGCGATGACAAATTCCGTGCCGTGACGGTCGGTGCGCGTCCAGAGTGCTTTACCAAAACCGATGGAAAACCGCTCTACGCGCACGCCACAGCGGCGAGCAACCCAGAAATGGCCAAATTCATGCACGGTAATCAGTACACCCAGTGCAACAATGAACGCCGCCAGATTCCAGAGAATGCTCAGCATAAAACCTTCCGTTAAATCGTCCCGAATACCAGTAAAAGCAAACACGCAAACACTGGAACAGCCGCTGTCAGGCTATCAATGCGATCCAGTATACCGCCATGCCCTGGAATCAGATGTCCGCTGTCCTTAATCCCTGCTTCACGCTTAAACATACTTTCGGTTAAATCACCGAGCACAGAGGCAAGCGCAGCAAAAATCGAGCACACCAGCAGTATTGACGGTGCCACTTCAAGATTCGCCCAGACGCCGTAGCCCCAGGAGATGATCGCTGCCGTAAACAGGCCGCCGATGAATCCTTGCCAAGTTTTGCCCGGAGAAACCTTCGGCGCCAGTTTATGCTTGCCAAACAGTTTACCAAACATATAGGCCCCGGAGTCAGCCCCCCAGACCAGAATCATCACATAAAGCAGCCAGATCGCACCGCTGTAGTGGTTTTCGTCGTAGTGCCAGGCTCGCAGCGCAACCATACCCCAGAAAAAAGGAATAATTGTGAGCAAACCAAAAATCAGTCGCAGCACTTTTGAATTACGCCATAATGCCGCGGAACCTGGATAAAAAAGAACCAGCAACAGCGCGGCAACCCACCAGGCCAACGATATCCACAAGGAACCGGCAACCAGGGGTTGATGAATATCATGATGATATTCAGGCAACGTAAACAGCATTATGGCCAGGATAAAGCCACAAAGTACCGCAAGCCATACTCGCTGAGTGCGCGAGGTAAAGCCGCTAAACTGTCCCCATTCCCACGCGGCGAGCATGCACACCACCAGCGTGACAATAGCGAATCCCACCGGGGGCAGTAAAAACAGCGCCGCAATGACAATGGGTATTAATACAAAAGCGGAAATCAGGCGATACTTCAGCAAAAGCTACCCCCATCAGGCTTTGTCGCCACCAGGCTCGGTGCCGCCGAAACGACGCTCTCGATTGGCAAAGGCATGCAGCGCACCTTCAAAGTCTTGTTCATCAAAATCGGGCCAAAGAACATCCGTAAAGTAAAGTTCGGCATAGGCAATTTGCCATATCAAAAAGTTACTTATGCGATGTTCCCCCCCTGTCCTAATTACCAAATCCACAGGTGCCTGTTCATTCATGCAGATTTGCTTGCTCAGCGCCTCTTCATCAATTTGGTCGGGTCTCAACAGCCCTTCCTGAACCTGTTCGGCCAGATGCCGAACGCCCTGGATAATATCCCAGCGTCCGCCGTAATTCGCCGCAATATTCAGCGTCAGACCGGTATTATTTTCCGTCAGCGCTTCTGCTTTGCGAATCCGTTCCTGCAAACGTGAGTTAAAACGACTGGTATCACCAATGATACGCAGGCGGACGTTGTGGCGGTGCAGGCTTTTTACTTCGCTGTCTAGCGCCCACACAAACAATTCCATCAACGCAGTCACTTCCTGCAGAGGTCGATTCCAGTTTTCACTGCTAAAAGCATAGAGCGTTAACGCATCAATGCCGTTGTTGGCGGCAAAAGAAACGGCGCGGCGAACGGATTTCGCCCCCGCTTTATGCCCAAAGGCTCGTATCTTCCCTTGTCTTTTCGCCCAGCGGCCATTGCCATCCATAATGATTGCTACATGACGGCAGCCATGAGCTGGCAAATTTTCGCTTATTGGTTGATTCGCAGACAACATAACGCGTTTTTTGTCCCTGAAAAGGATTTAACGGTACTCAGGAATACTGAAGCCTATACATAAAAAAGCCGTGTCAAACCACGGCTCACCTGACCACATAAAGTCAAATACCTGCGATCAGGTGGCGCAGACTATATCACTGAAGCCCAACGCTAACAAATAGCACGACGACTAGTGCTTGCTTTATCACCAGCTTGCGAGACGTGTCACCTGTTGGCGCGCAATATTACGCGCAGCTGCATCCACCGCCAGCACCTCTTCCACGCTTTGTGGTTCGCGCAAATCCATCATGTCCAGTACCGATAAATTTAACGACGCGATATCGGTAAAACGAATTTGCTGATTCAGAAATGCCTCAACGGTAATTTCATTGGCTGCATTAAGTGCCGTCGTCGCCGCCTGCCCCTGGTCAAAGGCATTCATCGCAAGCTTCAGACAAGGATAGCGGTCGTAGTCTGGTTCACTGAACGTCAGGGAACTTAGCTTGCAGAAATCAAGCGGCTTTACGCCGGATTTCACTCGATTTGGCCACGCCATTGAATGGGCAATGGGCGTACGCATGTCCGGCTCGCCCAACTGTGCCAGCACGCTGCCATCCTGATAACGCACCATCGAGTGAATCACCGATTGCGGGTGAATCAGTACTTCCATCTGTTTCGCTGACGCATTAAACAGCCAGCGCGCTTCAATGTATTCCAGACCTTTGTTCATCATGGTGGCAGAGTCAACGGAGATTTTACGCCCCATCGACCAGTTCGGATGACGGCACGCCTGATCCGGCGTCATGGCGCGCAGTTCAGACAGTGGCGTTTCACGGAACGGGCCACCAGACCCGGTAAGCAGAATAGACACTACGCCATTCTGCTCCAGGTCAGCGTACCCCAGGTTCTGTTGAAAAGGTTGCGGTAAACTCTGAAAAATCGCGTTGTGTTCGCTGTCGACCGGCAAAAGACGCGCGCCGCGCTGCTTCACCGCATCCATAAACAGGCGTCCACAGGTGACCAGCGACTCTTTATTGGCCAGCAGAACATCCTTACCGGCATCAATCGCGGCAAGCGTGGGCAATAATCCTGCCGCCCCGACGATAGCCGCCATCACCTGATCCACCTCATCCAGCGCCGCCATCTCACAGGCCGCCTGTTGGCCACTCAGCACCTGGGTTCGGCTGCCCTGTTCAAGTAGCTGTGCTTTCAGCAGACGCGCGCTCTCTTCGTCATCCATCACCGCATAGCGGGGCGCAAACTCCAGGCACTGCTCGACCATTCGCTGCACATTCTTACCGGCCACCAGCGCTGTCACGGTGTAAAGTTCAGGATTATGGCGAACAACGTCGAGAGTGCTGCAACCGATAGAGCCGGTTGAGCCGAGGAGTATTAAATGCTTCATGAGATGCCCGAAAAAAGTTAGACCAGATAAAAGCAAAACGCCGCCAGCAAGACCCGAAGTCCCTCTGAACGGCGTTTATCAGTGTAAGACAGAAATCAGAACTGCATCAGTTCCGCTTCTTTATCTGCCAGCGCCGCATCAATTTTCTTGATGGCAGCGTCGGTCATTTTCTGAATGTCGTCCTGAGAACGACGATCGTCATCTTCACTGATCTCTTTTTCTTTCAGCAGCGCTTTTACTTTATCGTTCGCGTCGCGACGGACGTTACGCACGGATACACGACCCTGCTCAGCTTCGCCACGAACCACTTTGATCAGATCTTTACGACGCTCTTCCGTCAGTGGAGGCAGTGGAACGCGGATGTCAGCACCCGCAGAGCTTGGGTTCAGACCGAGGTCAGAGGCCATGATCGCTTTCTCAACGGCCGGGCTCATAGAACGATCGAACACGTTGATTTTCAGCGTACGGGTATCTTCTACCGTTACGCTCGCCAGCTGACGCAGAGGGGTTGGCGTACCGTAGTATTCTACGATGATGCCATCCAGCAGGCTTGGGGAAGCACGGCCAGTACGGATTTTGCTGATTTGGGTTTTGAACGCTTCTACGCATTTTTCCATGCGTACTTCAGCATCTTTTCTGATGTCGTTAATCACGTTACGAATCCTTGAAAACTTGTCTCAGGCAGACTATCCGCCAGCACAGCGCTACAGGTGTGCTAAGTATAGTCGCGTTTAATTCATGACAACGCCAAAGGCGCGCCCGGGTAAGATACCACTACAAAATAAAGCGGAATCTTACCTGTATTTATCGTCAACGGAAATTATTCCGTGATCAAAGTGCCTTCTTTTTCGCCCATGACCACGCGACGCAGTGCGCCAGGCTTGTTCATGTTGAAGACACGGATCGGCAGTTTGTGGTCGCGAGCCAGCGTGAAGGCGGCAAGATCCATCACTTTCAGCTCTTTATCCAGCACTTCGCTGTAGCTCAGCTGATCGTACATGGTGGCAGAAGGATCTTTTGCCGGGTCGGCAGTAAACACGCCATCGACTTTGGTCGCTTTCAGTACCACATCGGCTTCGATCTCGATACCGCGCAGGCAGGCAGCGGAATCGGTTGTAAAGAACGGGTTACCCGTACCGGCGGAGAGGATCACCACGCGGTTATTGCGCAGCAGGCTGATGGCTTCTGCCCAGCTGTAATTATCGCATACGCCATTCAGTGGAATCGCGGACATCAGGCGGGCATTCACATAGGCGCGATGCAGTGCATCACGCATTGCCAGGCCATTCATCACGGTTGCCAGCATACCCATGTGGTCGCCCACAACGCGGTTCATCCCCGCTTTCGCCAGACCAGCACCACGGAAAAGGTTGCCACCGCCAATGACCACGCCAACCTGGATACCCAGTTCGACCAGTTCTTTGATTTCCTGTGCCATGCGATCAAGGATGCTTGCGTCAATACCGAAGCCTTCCGTTCCCTGCAGTGCTTCGCCACTCAGCTTAAGCAGAATGCGTTTGTACACGGGTTTTGCATTGGTAGCCATGTTTCTTTCCTGAGACTGTCAACGATTAAGATGGGGGTTAATTCTGGCGACATGATATGCCGCAAATCAGCACAGCGATACTGGAGCCTGTCTGATTTCCTGTGACGGGTGACAAAAAGAAGCCGCCCTCAGGCGGCTCCTTTTCAATCATTAAGACTGCTTGGACATTGCAGCAACTTCTGCTGCGAAGTCAGTCTCAACTTTCTCGATGCCTTCGCCCACTTCGAAGCGGATGAAGCCAGTTACGTCAGCGTTGTGCTCTTTCAGCAGCTGAGCAACAGACTTGCTTGGGTCCATTACGAATGGCTGGCCAGTCAGAGAAACTTCGCCGGTGAATTTCTTCATGCGGCCTTCAACCATTTTCTCTGCGATTTCTTTTGGCTTACCAGACTGCATCGCGATGTCCAGCTGAACCTGGTACTCTTTCTCTACCACTTCAGCAGACACGTCTTCTGGCTTAACGAATTCTGGTTTGCTTGCAGCGATGTGCATAGCCAGCTGTTTTACCAGCTCTTCGTCAGCGCCTTTAGCCGCAACCAGAACACCGATACGTGCACCGTGCTGGTAAGAGCCCAGAACGTCGCCTTCCAGAGAAGATACGCGACGGATGTTGATGTTCTCACCGATTTTAGCAACCAGCGCAACACGTTCTTCTTCGAACTGTGCTTTCAGAACTTCAACGTCAGTGATTTTACCAGCAACAGCTGCGTCCAGAACTTTGTTAGCAAATGCCTGGAAACCACCATCTTTAGCAACGAAGTCAGTCTGGCAGTTAACTTCCAGAATGATGCCGTAGTTGCCGTCGATCTTAGTGATGATCACGCCGTCAGCAGCAACGTTGCCTGCTTTTTTAGCTGCTTTGATCGCACCGGATTTACGCATGTTTTCGATTGCCAGCTCGATGTCGCCGTTCGCTTCAGTCAGCGCTTTTTTGCAATCCATCATGCCTGCGCCAGTACGCTCGCGCAGCTCTTTTACCAGGGATGCGGTAATTTCAGCCATTCTTAAATCCTCGGGAGATGTGAACTGCCCGGCCGGGGGCCAAACAGTGTAAATTGAAAAAAGGGGCCGGTAATGGGCCCCTATTCATACACGGTACTAATAAGGGGTAAAACCTTATTATTCAGCTTCTACGAAGCTTTCTTCCGCCTGAGAAGCCAGATCCTGGGAACGGCCTTCACGAACGGTAGCAGCTACAGCACTCAGGTACAGGCTAACAGCACGGATTGCGTCGTCGTTACCCGGGATAACGAAGTCAACACCGTCCGGATCGGAGTTGGTATCAACGATAGCGAATACCGGGATACCCAGGTTGTTAGCTTCTTTGATTGCGATGTGCTCGTGGTCTGCATCGATTACGAACAGCGCGTCTGGCAGGCCGCCCATATCTTTGATACCGCCCAGGCTGTTTTCCAGCTTGTCCAGTTCACGAGTGCGCATCAGCGCTTCTTTCTTAGTCAGCTTGTCGAAAGTACCGTCCTGAGACTGGGTTTCCAGATCTTTCAGGCGTTTGATGGACTGACGAACAGTTTTCCAGTTGGTCAGCATGCCGCCCAACCAGCGATGGTTCACGAAGAACTGGTCGCAGCTGTTAGCAGCATCTTTCACAGCTTCGCTTGCAGCGCGCTTAGTACCAACGAACAGAATCTTACCTTTACGGGAAGAGATCTTGTTCAGCTCAGCCAGGGCTTCGTTGAACATTGGTACAGTTTTCTCAAGGTTGATGATGTGAACTTTGTTACGCGCGCCGAAGATGAAAGGCTTCATTTTCGGGTTCCAGTAACGGGTCTGGTGACCAAAGTGAACACCAGCCTTGAGCATGTCGCGCATGGAAACAGTTGCCATGTTTAAAACCTCTATATTGAAAGTTGGGGTTATGCCTCCACGTATCCCATATTACCGACCCCGAAGGGCACCCCGGAATATGTGCCGATACGTGTGTGTTGTTACACAAAGTGAGATTTGTCGCTTCCGTCCAGCCTGTGTATCTGAGATGGATCGGAAGTCCGGCGCGCTTTATACCACAAAACACGACCAGAAACCAACAGTTGTTGGCGGAGTGTGCTGTTAATGATTCTCAATTTGGCACGGGGTGTGCCTGACTGATACCATTGACGACACTTAGACTAGTATTGTCGAAAAAATCGACACCGATGGACAGATTACATGGCTATCTCTATTAAGACACCTGAAGAAATTGAAAAGATGCGCGTCGCCGGTCGTCTGGCCGCGGAAGTGCTGGAAATGATCGAACCGTTCGTGAAGCCGGGCGTCAGCACCGGTGAACTGGACCGTATCTGTAACGACTATATCGTGAACGAGCAGCACGCGGTCTCCGCCTGCCTCGGCTACCACGGTTTCCCGAAATCCGTCTGCATCTCTATTAATGAAGTGGTGTGTCACGGCATTCCTGACGATGAAAAACTGCTGAAAGATGGCGACATCGTCAATATCGACGTGACCGTCATTAAAGACGAGTACCACGGTGACACCTCAAAAATGTTCATCGTTGGCAAGCCGACTATTCTTGGCGAGCGTCTGTGCAAAGTGACGCAAGAGAGCCTCTACCTGGCGCTGAAAATGGTTAAACCGGGTATTCGCCTGCGTACCATCGGTGCGGCAATCCAGAAGTTTGTGGAAGCGGAAGGTTTCTCCGTGGTACGCGAGTATTGCGGTCACGGCATTGGTCGCGTCTTCCATGAAGAACCGCAGGTCCTGCATTATGATGCCGATGACGGCGGCGTGGTGCTGCAAAAAGGTATGACCTTTACTATCGAGCCGATGGTCAACGCGGGTGATTACCGCATCCGAACCATGAAAGACGGCTGGACGGTGAAAACCAAAGACAGAAGCTTGTCTGCGCAGTACGAGCATACTATTGTGGTAACAGACAACGGCTGCGAAATTATGACGTTGCGCAAGGATGACACCATCCCGGCGATACTGACGCACGATGAATGATAAAAAAGCCGGCAAATGCCGGCTTTTTTAATGGCTATAGTTTTTTCTTATGGGTGGCGCACGATGAGTAATCTTTTACCCGAACAGTATGCTAACACAGCACTTCCCACCCTTCCCGACCAGCCCGATAACCCGGGCGTCTGGCCGTCGCACGAGCTGAGCTGCGCGCATATTAAAGCCCATATGGATGTTTTCCATCGCTGGCTGGGTAGCGCGTTCGACGCAGGCGTGTCGGCCGAGCAGCTCATTGAAGCGCGCACCGAATTTATCGACCAGCTGCTGCAGCGCCTGTGGATCGATTACGGGTTTGGGCAAATCAGTGATGTTGCGCTGGTTGCCGTCGGGGGCTATGGCCGCGGTGAGCTGCATCCGCTTTCCGATATCGATCTTCTGATCTTAAGCCGCAAAAAGCTCCCGGATGAACAGGCGCAAAAAATTGGTGAACTGCTGACGCTGCTCTGGGACGTGAAGCTGGAAGTCGGCCACAGCGTGCGCACCCTGGAAGAGTGTCTGCTGGAAGGGTTATCGGACCTGACCGTCGCCACCAACCTGATTGAAACCCGCCTGCTGATCGGTGACGTCGCCCTGTTCCTGGAGTTGCAAAAACACATCTTCAGCGACGGCTTCTGGCCGTCAGAAAAGTTCTTCGCTGCGAAGGTTGAGGAGCAAAATCAGCGCCACCAGCGCTACCACGGCACCAGCTATAATCTTGAACCCGATATTAAAAGCAGCCCCGGCGGCCTGCGCGACATCCACACCCTGCAGTGGGTCGCCCGCCGCCACTTTGGCGCCACCTCGATGGACGAGATGGTCGGCTTCGGCTTCTTAACCGAGGCCGAGCGTAACGAGCTGAACGAATGCCTGCACCTGCTGTGGCGCATCCGATTTGCCCTGCATCTGGAAGTCACCCGCTACGATAACCGCCTGCTGTTTGACCGCCAACTCAGCGTGGCTCAGCGCCTGAATTATCAGGGCGAGGGCAACGAGCCGGTTGAGCACATGATGAAGGATTTCTTCCGCGTCACCCGCCGGGTGACCGAGCTGAACCAGATGCTGTTGCAGCTGTTCGACGAGGCCATTCTGGCCCTGACGGCGGACGAGAAACCGCGCCCGATTGATGACGAATTCCAGCTGCGCGGCACGCTTATCGATCTGCGCGACGAAACGCTGTTCATCCGCGAGCCGGAAGCGATTCTGCGGATGTTCTATACCATGGTGCGCAACAGCTCCATCACCGGGATCTACTCCACCACCCTGCGTCATCTGCGCCATGCGCGCCGTCATCTGACGCAGCCGCTGTGCTATATCCCGGAAGCGCGCTCGCTGTTCCTGAGCATGCTCCGCCACCCGGGCGCCGTCAGCCGTGGGCTGCTGCCGATGCACCGCCACAGCGTGCTGTGGGCCTACATGCCGCAGTGGTCGCACATTGTCGGGCAAATGCAGTTTGATCTGTTCCACGCCTACACGGTGGATGAACATACGATCCGCGTGATGCTCAAGCTGGAAAGCTTTGCGAAAGAAGAGACGCGCTCCCGCCACCCGCTGTGCGTGGAACTGTGGCCGCGGCTGACCCATCCGGAACTGATCCTGATTGCTGCCCTGTTCCACGATATCGCCAAAGGTCGCGGCGGTGACCATTCGGTGCTGGGCGCACAGGACGTACTGAAATTTGCCGAACTGCACGGTCTGAACTCACGTGAAACGCAGCTGGTGGCCTGGCTGGTGCGCCACCATCTGCTGATGTCGGTCACCGCTCAACGTCGTGACATTCAGGATCCTGAGGTGATCAAGCAGTTCGCGGAAGCGGTTCAGACGGAAAACCGTCTGCGCTATCTGGTCTGCCTGACGGTGGCCGATATCTGCGCCACCAACGAAACGCTGTGGAACAGCTGGAAGCAGAGCCTGCTGCGCGAGCTGTACTTCGCTACCGAAAAACAGCTGCGTCGCGGGATGCAAAACACCCCGGACATGCGCGAGCGCGTGCGTCATCATCAGCTCCAGGCACTGGCACTGCTGCGGATGGATAACATTGATGAAGAGGCACTGCATCAGATTTGGGCCCGCTGCCGTGCCAACTACTTTGTCCGCCACAGCCCAAACCAGCTTGCGTGGCACGCGCGGCACCTGCTGAAGCACGATCTGTCCCAGCCGATGATCCTGCTGAGCCCGCAGGCCACCCGCGGCGGGACGGAGATTTTCATCTGGAGCCCGGACCGACCTTATCTGTTTGCTGCGGTCTGCGCCGAGCTGGACAGGCGTAATCTGAGCGTTCACGACGCGCAGATTTTCACCACCCGCGACGGCATGGCGATGGATACCTTTATCGTGCTTGAGCCGGACGGCAGTCCGCTCTCGTCGGACAGGCATGAAGGAATACGTTTTGGTCTGGAACAGGCGATTACCCAGCGCAGCTGGCAGCCCCCGCAGCCGCGTCGCCAGCCGGCGAAATTGCGCCACTTTACCGTCGATACCGAGGTCAATTTCCTGCCGACCCACACCGACCGTAAATCGTTCCTGGAGCTGATCGCGCTCGACCAGCCAGGGCTGCTCGCCCGCGTCGGCCAGGTTTTTGCCGATCTGGGAATTTCGCTTCATGGGGCCCGAATTACAACCATTGGCGAGCGAGTAGAAGATTTATTTATAATCGCGACAGCGGACCGGCGTGCCCTTAATAATGACCTGCAACTTGAAGTGCAACAACGGTTGACAGCAGCCCTCAATCCAAACGATAAAGGGTGATATGTTTTTTAGTGAAATGGAAAGAGTAAACAATGCAGCAGTTACAGAACGTTATTGAGTCCGCTTTTGAGCGTCGCGCCGAGATTACCCCGGCAAATGTGGATACCGTGACCCGTGAGGCGGTAAACCAGGTGATTTCCCTTCTGGATTCCGGCGCGTTGCGCGTGGCAGAAAAAATCGACGGTCAGTGGGTCACTCATCAATGGCTGAAGAAAGCCGTGCTGCTCTCTTTCCGTATCAACGATAACCAGGTTATCGACGGCGCAGAAAGCCGCTACTTCGATAAAGTACCGATGAAATTCGCCGACTACGACGAAGCGCGTTTCCAGAAAGAAGGCTTCCGCGTGGTACCGCCTGCGGCAGTGCGTCAGGGCGCATTCATCGCACGCAACACCGTGCTGATGCCATCCTACGTGAACATCGGCGCCTACGTTGACGAAGGCACCATGGTCGACACCTGGGCGACCGTCGGTTCATGCGCGCAGATCGGTAAAAATGTTCACCTGTCCGGCGGCGTGGGCATCGGTGGTGTTCTGGAGCCACTGCAGGCTAACCCGACCATCATCGAAGATAACTGCTTCATCGGCGCGCGCTCCGAAGTGGTTGAAGGCGTGATCGTTGAAGAAGGCTCCGTGATCTCCATGGGCGTTTACATCGGTCAGAGCACCCGTATTTACGACCGTGAAACCGGAGAAGTTCACTACGGCCGCGTTCCGGCGGGTTCCGTGGTGGTTTCCGGCAACCTGCCGTCAAAAGATGGCAAATACAGCCTGTACTGTGCGGTTATCGTGAAGAAAGTGGATGCGAAAACGCGCGGTAAAGTGGGCATCAACGAATTGCTGCGCACCATCGATTAATCGGGTATAACAAAAAGCGGGGGCAACCCCGCTTTTTTTATATCTGAGGGTGGCGAAAATAGATTTTTTCGTTAATTATTCAAAGGTTATGTTGAGCTCAAGGGTACCGCTATGTACGATAATCTGAAAAGTCTGGGCATTACCAATCCTGATGAAATTGATCGTTACAGCCTCCGTCAGGAAGCCAATAACGATATTCTGAAAATCTATTTTCACAAGGACAAAGGAGAGTTTTTCGCCAAAAGCGTGAAGTTTAAATATCCACGCCAGCGTAAGACCGTTGTTGCTGACGGTGTAGGACAGGGATACAAAGAAGTACAGGAAATCAGCCCTAACCTGCGCTATGTGATCGATGAACTCGATCAGATCTGCCAGCGCGACCGCACCGAAGTCGATCTCAAGCGTAAGATCCTTGACGATCTGCGTCACCTTGAAAGCGTTGTGACTAATAAGATCAGCGAGATTGAAGCGGATCTTGAGAAATTAACGCGGAAATAAAAGCAAAACGGCAATCCTTGATTGCCGTTTTTAATGTTTGCGCCCTCTCCCCGTGGGAGAGGGATGGGGTGAGGGCACCAGACCGCACTCAGTCATCTCTGTTCATCCAGCTGCAGCGCCACATACAGCAGCAGCCTGTCGTCAAAATTCCCCAGATCCAGCCCCGTCAGTTCCGAAATCCGGTTTAACCGATACTCCAGGGTATTGCGGTGAATAAACAGCGCCTTCGAGGTCGCCAGCGGCTGCACATTATGCCGGAACCACGCCTGCAGCGTACGGCGCAGCAAGCCGTTGTTGTCCATGGCTTTCAGACGCGCTAACGGCCGCGCCAGCTCATTGGCCTGCCAGCCCCCGCGCAGGCTGTCGAGCAGCACCGGCAGCATCAGATCCTGATAGAAATAACTGCGGCTCTCCGGCATCCGCTGCTTGCCCACCATCATAGTGGTGCGCGCGGTACGCCAGGAGCGGGCGATACTGCCCGGCCCGGTAAAGTAGTTGCCGAGCGCAACGCGAAAACGCAGCTGACCATTCTCCTTCATCCGGGAGATCAGCAGCTCCACGCGACGACGATGATCTTCCGCATCCCAGCGGCCGAACGCATTAAGTGCCGGTTTAAGCACCACCATTTCCGTCAGAGAAACGATCGCCACCAGGTTATCGCGCTCCGGCGTCGCCAGCGCATTTTGCAGCTGCTGCAGTTCGGCCATCGCGCTGTCCACGCCAAGCTGGCCGCTATCGACCTCAATCACAGCCACCACGCGCGGCTGGTTCAGATCGATCCCCAGACGCTGCGCCCATTCGCTGAGCGCAGGCGTATGCTCTTCCGCCTGAATAAGGTTCATCACCAGCTCTTCACGCAGGCGGCTGTCCTGAGCGAGCAGGTGCATCAGGCGTGACTGTTCCAGCATCATTTCTGCCGTCATACAGACCAGCTCACCGTATTTTCGCAGTGACTCGGGCTCGCCGGTCAGGCCGATTACCCCCACAATCTCGCCTTCAAGGCGCAGCGGTAAATTGATGCCCTGACGTACGCCGTGCAGGTGTTTCGCTACCGCATCGTCGATATCCACGACCCGCCCCTGGGAAAGCACCAGCAGCGCACCTTCGTGCAATTCCCCAATACGCTCGCGATCACCGCTGCCAATAATGCGCCCGCGGGCATCCATTACGTTGATATTGGTATCAATGATGCGCATGGTGCGCGCCACGATATCCTGCGCCATTTTGGTATCAAGATGCCAGCCAGCCATGGAACCCTCCTGTGAGCAGAGCTCAAGCATAGGGAAGTTCAGCGACGACTGCATTGTGCGAATGCACAAAGAGAGAAGGAGAAGTATGGAGTTGTGGCAAGAATCACAGAAACGGGAAAGCCCCTGCGAACAGGGGCTTAAGAGGATTACTGCATCAGCAGATAAAGAGAGGTATCACCGCGCTGGATATTCAGCGCCAGCACGGAAGGCTTGCTGTCGAGAATTTTGCGCAGTTCAGCGATGTTTTTCACCGGCTGCTGGTTAGCGCCCATGATCACATCGCCTTTTTTCAGGCCAATACGGGCTGCCGGTGAATTCGCTTTCACGTTGTTCACCACCACGCCTTTGTCTGCGCCTTTGTTGCTCATCTCGGCACCTTCAATACCGCTGAAGATGGTGCTGGAATCCACCTGATTCTGGCTGCTCTGCTGCAGCTCCAGGCTCACGTTAACCGGCTTACCGTCGCGCAGCAGGCCGAGGGTCACTTTACTGCCAATTGGCATTGAGCCCACTTCCGCACGCAGGGCAGCAAAGCTGCTGATCGGTTTACCGTTCAGGGAGGTGATCACATCCCCCGCTTTAATGCCCGCTTTCGCCGCAGAGGAATTCGGCATCACCTGGCTGACAAATGCCCCGCGCTGAGCGTCAACTTTCATCGCCTTAGCCAGTTCGGAGTTCAGCTCCGTACCGAGGATACCCAGCTCACCGCGTTTCACCTGGCCATACTGCACCATCTGTGCGGTCAGGTTTTTCACCATATTACTTGGGATAGCAAAGCCGATCCCGATGTTGCCGCCGTCCGGTGCCAGGATCGCAGTGTTAATACCGATCAGCTCACCGTTCAGGTTAACCAGCGCACCGCCGGAGTTGCCGCGGTTGATCGCCGCATCCGTCTGGATGAAGTTTTCATAGTTCTCGGCATTGAGGCCGCTACGGCCCAGCGCTGAGACGATACCCGAGGTCACGGTTTCACCCAGACCGAACGGGTTACCGATCGCCACGGTATAGTCGCCCACGCGCAGCGCGTCGGAATCGGCAATTTTAATCGCCGTCAGGTTTTTCGGATCCTGGATCTGGATCAGCGCGATGTCGGAGCGCGGGTCTTTACCCACCACTTTGGCGTCGAACTTACGGCCATCGCTCAGCTGAACCTTAATGCTGTTAGCGTTATCAACAACGTGGTTGTTGGTCACGACGTAGCCTTTCGCTGCATCAATAATGACCCCCGAGCCAAGCGCCATGAATTTCTGCTGCTGGCCGCCGCCCTGGCTGTCATCCCCGGCACCACCGCCCTGACAGAACGGTGAACTCTGGAATGGCGAACCGTCCTGGCAGAACGGCGAGTTATCACCGAAGAACTGCTGGAAGTTACGCGGCATACGCGGCGTATTGACGGTCGTGCTACCCTCAACGTTAATACTCACCACCGATGGCATCACTTTTTCGAGCATCGGTGCCAGGCTTGGCATCTGCTGCGCGGTTGCTGCCGACGATGCGGTCTCGGCTGCAGTAGCAGTCAGAGGAGACAGCGCTAAACCTAAACTCAGAGCCAGTGCACTCATTGCTAATGTGGTTTTTTTCATGTTTCTCAATCTCGATTTACAGGTAACGCAAAATTGCTGTGTAACTCAGATTCGTTTTATACCGCTTAGTTCCGGCGATAAGTTTATGGAAAAGGTAAAAATTTATTGGCCGTCTTTACAAAACTCCGGGGTTATTCCACCGCCATCAGCTTGCGGTATTCATCCCAGGCATACAAATCCGTCATGCCGCTGATATAGTCCTGGATAAGACGGCAGCGATAATAATATTCCATCACCGGCCATTGGGAAGAATGGCGATCCAGTTTGCCAATCGCTTCGACATACGCCAGACGATGCCGGGTAGAGAGTTTCTGATAAAGCCGCGATTCGATGGGTATTCTGCGCACGCGCTCGTGTTCCACCAGTTCGCTGAACTCGTCGACAGAAAGCTGGAGCAACGGGGAATAAATTTCCAGTAACCCACTGATTACCCGATAACCCTGCAGTTCTAACTGCTCGACATCCGGATGGCTAAATACATGCCGCATCGCCACCTGTTTATAAAGCTCAAGGAGTTGACTGAAACTGCTGTCATCTTCCAGCAGCGCGTGGTTGAATTCCCCGCTGAAAATGAGCGGTAAATTATCAATAAAGCGCGACGCCGCATACGGCACCAGTTTATTTAATGTATTGACCCGCAAATACATAAAGAACTGGTCTTCCGTACTGCGGCTTAATGTATTTGAGCGTGATTTTTCCCAGGCATTTTCGACTACCTGCGCAAACAGCGAGCCTTTTTCATGGGTACCCCAGGCCGCATAAAGATGCTGATAAAGCTCCTCGACGCTGAAAATTCTTTTCTCAACGGCATCTTCCAGATCGGCCACGCAATAGGAAATATCATCCGCGGCTTCCATAATCCAGGTCAATGGAAAGCGGCCGTTTGGCGTCAATGAAAGTTCTTTACGTAACCGTTCAATATAGGCCTCTTCGGAAAGGTAATAGCCCGGTTTTTTCATTAAATAACTGTGGGATGCGGGCGTATCCCCCATCCACCACGCGGGGCGGGTATATTTCAGAATGCAGCCGACCTGTGCCCAGGTCAGGTTCATGCGCATCAGGGAATGGACCAGCCGGATCCCCTGCGCGTTGCCCTCGAAATGACACAAATCCTGGCGCACTTTGCGACGCAGATCGTTCAGCCCCTCTTCACCTTCACGCAGGCGTAAATTGCGTACGATGCAGCGGTCATCGCTGAGGGGCTGGCTTACCGCATCCGAAGGATAAAGCCGTTGTTTAAACCAGTCATTGATAGCCGCCTCACCAAAGTGGCCGAAAGGCGGGTTGCCGATGTCATGCATCAGGCAGGCCATCTCAACGATGCTCTCGAAGGGACCCGTCAGTTCGTCCAGACCATAGGTTTCCAGCAAACGCTGCTCTTTGAGTCGGCTCAAAATCTCTTTGGCAATGTAGCGCCCGACCTGCTGCACTTCCATGGAGTGGGTTAAGCGGGTGCGCACCGCGGCGTTACGCTCCAGCGGGAATACCTGGGTCTTTTGCTGCAGACGGCGAATGGCGGGCGAGTTAATGATCCTCCCGCGATCGCTTTCGAAGATACGCAGGATCTCATGCTCGCTCTTGTCGCCCTGCGGCGAACGGAAGCGTCGGTGCCAGTTAATTTTGGTGCGAAAATCGATTGGTGACATGTGCTCCCCCGCGTGAGAATGCGTTTCCCCTTAACCGCATGATAGACTATGCATCTTAACAAGGCACATCGCGAGTAAATCTATGAAAATCGGCATTATTGGTGCAATGGAAGAAGAAGTTACGCTGCTGCGTGACAAAATTGAGAACCGTCAGACGCTCTCTCTGGGTGGTTGTGAGATCTACACCGGCCAGCTGAACGGCGTTGACGTGGCTCTGCTGAAATCAGGCATCGGTAAAGTGGCTGCTGCGCTGGGTGCAACCCTGCTGCTTGAGCGCTGCAAGCCGGACGTGATCGTGAATACCGGCTCTGCGGGCGGCCTGGCGCCGACGCTGAAAGTGGGGGATATCGTTGTCTCCGACGAAGCGCGTTACCACGATGCCGACGTCACCGCTTTCGGTTACGAGTACGGTCAGCTCCCGGGCTGCCCTGCTGGTTTTAAAGCTAACGACAAACTGATTGCGGCGGCAGAGACCTGCATTGCTGAACTCAACCTCAACGCGGTACGCGGTCTGATTGTCAGCGGTGATGCCTTCATCAACGGCTCCGTTGGGCTGGCGAAAATCCGTCATAACTTCCCTCAGGCGGTTGCCGTTGAGATGGAAGCGACCGCGATCGCTCATGTTTGCCATAACTTCAGCGTACCGTTTGTGGTGGTTCGCGCCATCTCTGACGTGGCAGACCAGCAGTCCCACATCAGCTTCGACGAGTTCCTGACCGTTGCGGCAAAACAGTCCACCGTGATGGTGGAACGCCTGGTGCAGAATCTGGCACGTGGCTAAACATACCGTCAGGGCGCTGGCCGCCCTGCTTCTTCTCGCACCGCTGTGGCTCTATGCTGTACCGCGTGTGATTACGCTCTCTCCCGCGAATACGGAACTGGCATTTGCAGCCGGGATCACGCCCGTTGGCGCGAGTAGCTTTTCGGATTACCCACCGCAAGCCGCAGGTATTGAACAAGTGGCAACCTGGCAAGGGATGAACCTTGAGCGCATCGTGGCGCTTAAACCGGATCTCGTGCTGGCCTGGCGTGGCGGTAACGCTGAGCGGCAGGTTAACCAGCTCACCTCGCTTGGCATAAAGGTTATGTGGATTGACGCCGTCAGCATTGAGCAGGTCGCTCAGTCGCTGCGCGCCCTGGCACCCTATAGCCCTACCCCCAAAAAAGCCGAGGCGGCAGCGAAACAGATGCTGAGCGACTATGCCGCGCTGAAATCCCGATACGATACCCCTGTTAAAAAGCGCATCTTCCTGCAGTTTGGCAGCCAGCCGCTGTTCACCACCGGAAAAGGGTCGATTCAGAACCAGGTGCTGGAAGTCTGTGGCGGTGAAAATATCTTTGCTGCCAGCCGGGTGCCATGGCCTCAGGTTAGCCGTGAACAGGTCCTGGCGCGCCAGCCACAGGCCATCGTCGTGGTTGGAAATGCGAGCGAAATTCCTAAAATTGAACAATTCTGGCAAAGGCAGCTAAAAATTCCGGTGATCCCACTCAACAGCGACTGGTTTGAACGCGCCAGCCCGCGTATTATCCTCGCCGCAAAACAGCTCTGTGCCGCGCTGGCAGAGAGTCACTAACATAAGACCCTTTTCGAGGATTTAACGATGCTCGTTTATTGGCTGGATATTCTTGGCACAGCCGTTTTTGCTATCTCCGGCGTCCTGCTCGCCGGAAAACTACGCATGGATCCGTTTGGCGTGCTGGTGCTGGGCGTTGTGACCGCCGTCGGCGGCGGGACTATCCGTGATATGGCGCTGGCGAATGGCCCGGTGTTTTGGGTGAAAGATCCTACCGATCTGGTGGTCGCGATGGTCACCTGCCTGTTAACCATTGTACTGGTTCGCCAGCCCCGCAGATTACCCAAGTGGATATTGCCGGTACTGGATGCCGTCGGTCTGGCCGTGTTTGTCGGTATTGGCGTCAATAAGGCGTTTAATGCGGGTACCGGTCCGATGGTGGCAATCTGCATGGGCGTATTAACCGGCGTGGGCGGTGGGATCATTCGCGACATTCTGGCGCGTGAAGTGCCGATGATCCTGCGTACTGAAATTTACGCGACGGCCTGCATTGTCGGCGGGATTGTTCACGCTACCGCGTACTACACCTTTGCACTCCCGCTGGAGAATGCCGCGATGCTGGGGATGGTCGTGACGCTGGTGATACGTTTAGCGGCGATACGCTGGCACCTGAAGCTGCCGACGTTTGCGCTGGATGACAGGTAAACGCAAAACGGTAACCGCAAGGTTACCGTTTTTAGTCTTTTCTCCCTCTCCCTGTGGGAGAGGGCCGGGGTGAGGGCATCAGCCCGCACCCTCTTAAATACTGAACGAAGAACCACACCCGCAGGTGCTTGTCGCATTCGGGTTAGTTACCACAAAGCGCGAACCTTCCAGACCTTCGGTGTAATCCACCGAACCGCCCACCAGATATTGCAGGCTCATCGGGTCAACCACCAGCGCGACGCCCTGTTTCTCGATAGTCATATCGCCATCGTTAACCTGATCGTCAAAGGTAAAACCATACTGGAAGCCGCTGCAGCCGCCACCGGTAATATAGACACGCAGTTTCAGATCCGGATTGTCTTCGTCGGCAATCAGGGTTTTCACTTTGTTGGCTGCTGCTTCGGTAAACTCCAGCGGCAACGCTACGTCATCACTCATCTTATGCTCCCATGAATACTGCTATTGGGTAAAATTCACCCAATTCTTTGTGTCATTATCTAATACCCTGGTAATTCATTCAAGTATTCTGCGTGGCGGCCCGCTCAGCCTCTTGTTTTGCCAGGGTACGCGCAAGGATGGTGGAGTATAGCGGTTTTCCACCCAGGAACTGGGCTAATAGTGTCGCGCCGAGACAGGTAATGATCATTGGCAAAATGAGCTGGTAATTGTCCGTCATCTCCAGCACCAGCACGATCCCGGTCAACGGCGCACGCAGGGATGCGGCCAGCAGCGCCCCCATTCCGGCGATGGCAAAAGTCCCGGCGTCAAGATGATAGGCGGGAAAACCCGCTTCAGCCGCCATACCAAACGCGGTGCCCAGCAATGTCCCCAGCGCCAGCATCGGGGCGAAAATCCCGCCGGGCGCACCGGAGGAGAAGCACAGCACCGTCGTGATGACTCTTGAAATAAACATAAACAGCAGCAGACCCACGCTGAAATTCCCCGCCGCCGCAATGGGAATCAGCCCGAACCCGCCGCCTGCGGCATTCGGCTCAATAAACCCGAGTACGCCACACATTCCGCCCAGCAGACCACCCATCAGCACCCATTTCGTGGTGTTTCCACCGTGAATACGCTGGAACATATCCTGAGTGCGCAGGATAAACGTGTTAAACAGCGGCCCCACCACGCCAAAAATCATGCCGAGGATCAGGTAAAGCCACAGGGTGTTGACCGGCGCGTTGGTCAGTTTCCCCACCTCAATGACCGCTCCTTCGCCATTAAAGATGCGAAACACGATGCTCGACATAATGACGCCGGTAAACACCGCTTTAATGGAGATCAGGTTGTAGCGGAACTGCGCGCGCATCTCTTCGATAATGAACAAAATGCCCGCCAGCGGGGCGTTAAACGCGGCGGAAAGGCCCGCCGCCGCACCGGTGGCCAATAGCGTATGGCGCGCTTCGGCGCTTCGCATCCGGAACAGATCGCCCACCATGCGGCCGACGTTCCCCCCCAGCTGTACCGTGGGCCCTTCCCGGCCAAGCACCATGCCCGCGCCCAAAGTCCCCATGCCGCCGATGAATTTAACCGGAATCACCCGCCACCAGCGCACCGGACGCAGCTCCTCCAGCGCACCTTCAATTTCCGGGATGCCCGATCCCCCCGCTTCCGGCGCGAATTTACGCACCAGAAAATACCCTACCATGGCAAACAGCGCCGACAGCCCGAATGCCCAAACCCAGACCAGCCATTCGCTATCGGCGAAACCGGCCACGGTGCCCACTCGCCAGTTGAGCACGGCATTGACCGCTTTTTCAAACGCCACGCCAACCAGACCCGCGAGAGTCCCCACCACGGCAGCGGCCAGCAGGATCGCCAGCGGCGTTTTATCGCGATTGAGCAGCCGCCGAATACTGATCCGGTGCCGGGCGCGCGTAAACTGTTGTTCTTCAAAAGACGGAGAATCTGATTTCATGTCCTGTTCTTATTCGTCATACAAAAAGCCGCGAGGATTTTACCAGAGACTGCCCTACCGTCTCCTGAAAATTACTTAACAAATCTTAAAGCATTACCCGGCTAAAAATTTCATAACCTTCCCCGAATCACTTAGAATAGTGGGCTTAATCATTTTATACGAACCAGGAACGACGCCATGAGCAAGTCTGAAAACCTCTACAGTGCAGCCCGCGAGCTTATTCCGGGTGGCGTGAACTCACCTGTGCGCGCCTTCACCGGCGTGGGCGGTACGCCGCTGTTTATCGAACGTGCTGACGGCGCGTATCTGTATGATGTCGATGGCAAAGCCTATATCGATTATGTGGGTTCCTGGGGGCCGATGGTGCTGGGGCACAACCATCCTGCCATTCGTAACGCGGTAATCGAAGCCGCCCAGCGCGGCCTGAGCTTCGGCGCACCAACCGAAATGGAAGTGAAGATGGCGGAGCTGGTCACCGAACTGGTGCCCACCATGGACATGGTGCGTATGGTGAACTCCGGTACCGAAGCCACCATGAGCGCCATTCGCCTGGCGCGTGGTTTTACGGGCCGCGATAAAATCATCAAATTCGAAGGCTGTTACCACGGTCATGCGGACTGTCTGCTGGTGAAAGCCGGTTCCGGTGCGCTGACGCTCGGCCAGCCAAACTCACCTGGCGTACCGGCAGATTTCGCGAAGCACACCCTGACCTGCACCTACAACGATCTTGCTACCGTTCGCGCGGCGTTCGAGCAGTATCCGCAGGAGATCGCCTGCATCATCGTTGAGCCGGTTGCAGGCAACATGAACTGCATCCCACCGCAGCCTGAGTTCCTGCCGGGCCTGCGCGCCCTGTGCGATGAGTTCGGCGCGCTGCTGATCATTGATGAAGTCATGACCGGCTTCCGCGTGGCGCTGGCGGGTGCCCAGTCTTACTATGGCGTTGAGCCGGACCTGACCTGCCTCGGCAAAATCATCGGCGGCGGCATGCCTGTTGGCGCATTCGGTGGTCGTAAGGACGTGATGGAAGCCCTGGCGCCAACCGGCCCGGTTTACCAGGCGGGCACGCTCTCCGGTAACCCCATCGCCATGGCTGCGGGCTTTGCCTGCCTGACCGAAGTGGCTCAGCCAGGCATTCACGAGACCCTGACCGACCTGACCACGCAGCTGGCAAACGGTCTGCTGGAAGCCGCAGAAGAGACCGGTATCCCTCTGGTGGTTAACCACGTGGGCGGCATGTTCGGGATTTTCTTCACCGATGCAAAAACCGTGACCTGCTATCAGGACGTGGTGAAGTGCGACGTTGAACGCTTCAAACGCTTCTTCCACCTGATGCTGGAAGAAGGGGTATACCTGGCGCCGTCCGCGTTCGAAGCAGGCTTTATGTCAGTGGCGCACAGCGAAGACGATATCAACAACACCATCGACGCTGCGCGTAAGGTGTTTGCGAAGTTGTAAGATGTGCGGCTTGATGCCCTCACCCCAACCCTCTCCCACGGGGAGAGGGAGCAAACACTAAAACGGCAATCTCAGGATTGCCGTTTACTTTTATTACCGGCTCTGCTTTCTCAACAGATAAATAAAATACGGCGCACCGATAAAGGTCGACAGCAGACCCGCCGGGATCTGATACGGGAACAGCACCATTCTTCCGCACCAGTCCGCAAACACCAGCATCACCCCGCCCGTCAGGGCCGACATCACGATATGCGGCATCGTCCGGCGGAATCCCATCATTCTGGCAATGTGCGGCGCCATTAATCCGACAAAACTCAGCGGTCCAATCGTCAGGGTGGCCGTCGCCGTCAGGCACGCCGCCAGCAGCAGCAAGGCCACACGCGCTGGCGTCAGCGCCATTCCCACCGCACGTGAGGTTTCACCGCCGAGCGGCAGAATGGTCATCCAGCGGCGGCACAGCGGCACAATCGCCAGCAGCACGAGCATCACGATCCCGGACCAGACCACCTGGCTGCCGGTGGCGTTGTACGTTGAGCCGGAAATCCAGGTCAGGATCTTCGCCATACGCGGATCGCCGCTTGCCTGCAGCATCATCAGCAGCATCGTAAATGCGGTACTGAGCGCCATGCCGGCTAGCAGCATGCGGTGCGGTGAAAACCCGCCGCGACCAGCGGCTATCAGGATAATCATCAGCGTGGCTGCCGCACCGATACTGCCGGCAGGCATCAGCCAGCCAAACGCATTGCCCGGCACGAAGAACAGCATCAGCACCACGCCAAAGGCGGCGCCAGAGCTAATTCCAAGCACTTCAGGGCTTGCCATCGGGTTGCCGGTCAGACGCTGAATAATGCACCCCGCCACCGCCAGCATCATCCCAGCGATCAGCGCAGCAACTATTCGCGGCCAGCGCCACTGCAGCAGTTCATTGAGTAAATCACCCGTTGCCCAGTGCCAGCCCGAGGCATCGCGTCCGAATGAGAGCGCCGCGAACGCGGCGATAATCAGCACCGCCAGACCGGCCAGGCTAAACCACAGCACCGACTGACGTTCAGCGTAGACTTTATCGCCCGCGTCCATCGCCGGTGCGCTCATGCTGCGCAGGCGCGGGAGCAGCCACAGCAGCAGCGGCGCCCCGATAAGCGCGGTCACAGAGCCGGTGGATACTTCCCTCCAGACCTGCACCAGCCAGAGAATAAGCTGATCGGAAAGCCAGAGGATCAGCGCCCCAATCAGCGGCGCCAGCATCAGACGCGTCAGTAAACGACGCGCCCCGAGCATTTTCGCCAGCAGGGGCGCAAACAGGCCGATAAACCCGATGATGCCGACCGCGTTCACCAGCAGGGCACTCAATACAATCGCCAGCGTCAGCGCCGCCAGGCGAGCCAGCGACAGTGCCAGCCCCAGGTTACGCGCCACGCCATCATCCAGCCCCATGAGCGTCAGAGGACGCAGGAGCAGCAGCGTCAGCACAACACCGCCAGCCAGTTGCGGCCACAGGCGCTGCACAATGCTCCAGTCGGTCTGGGTCAGCGTCCCTGTGCTCCACATAAACATGCTTTGCAGTTGGTCGTGGTGAAACAGCACCAGCAGCTGGTTGATCGCGCCACAGTAGAGGCTCACCACCAGCCCGGCCAGAATAAGCGTTACCGGAGAAAGGCGCTTGCCCCAGGCCACGCCAAAGACCAGCGCGCCCACCACGCACGCCCCCGCGAGTGCTGCAAACTGCGAAGTTAACGCTCCCGGCAGCGCCCACAGCGTGGTGATGGTGATCCCAAGCTGTGCACCGGTCGCGACGCCGAGCGTGGTTGGCTCTGCCAGCGGGTTACGTAAAACCTGCTGGAAAAGCACGCCCACCAGCCCTAAACCG
This sequence comes from Enterobacter asburiae, assembly GCF_008080435.1. Classification (GTDB taxonomy): domain Bacteria; phylum Pseudomonadota; class Gammaproteobacteria; order Enterobacterales; family Enterobacteriaceae; genus Enterobacter; species Enterobacter asburiae_C. Next base: position 49,684 of record NZ_VRKN01000006.1, read on the forward strand.
GCGCCGACTAAAAGGGAGATCGCCAGACGCGGCAGCAGGCTGTAGTGGAACAGCATCTGCTGAATATTGTCGATATCCGGCGAGGCCAGAGCGGCCCCCCACTGCGCGCGGGGTAACGCCGTCGAGAGGTTGAACCCGGTTAATACCAGCGCAACCAAAAAAAGCAGGGATAACAGCAGCGCCGGGAAGCGGGCGATACGCGTACTCATGCTTTACCTCCCAGGGCGTTATCCAGCACGCGGGCAAAATGCATGGCCGACAGCGTCGCACCGTAGAACCAAACCGCCGGGGTGCGCTGGAAGCGCTGCTCGCGCACAAACGGCATCGCCTGCCAGAGTGGAGTCGCCATCAGGGTTTGCATGGCGCGTTCGTTGCCGTGGTCGAAACACAGCACATCGACATCGCGAAACGCCGCCAGACGATCGATACCCACGGCGGTACTGCCCCAGAACGTCATCTCCCCTTCCCAGGCATTGCGAATGCCAAAACTGTCGAGCACCTCCTGGAACAGACAGTTTTTACCGAAAACCAGCATATGGCGGGCATCCAGCAGCGTCACCATCAGCAGCGGACGATCGCCCCGATGAGCAAAGCGCGGCTTCAGAAAGTCAATCAGGGCATCAAATTCATCGAGATGTTTTTTGGCCTCCACCTCGCGGTTGAGGAAACGCGCCATCTCGTTAATTGAGTTTTTCGCCATAGCCAGCGGTTTTTTACCGTCGCTGAAAGCGAATCCACGTCCTGGCGCAATGCGCGCCACGGTCTCCTCTGACGGACCGTAGCCCGCTGACCAGAACATGAACGAGGGCTTCATCTGGGTGAGCAGTTCAAGGTTTGGCTCCGTTCGCAGGCCGATGTCGATCACCGAGTCCGGCAGTTTCGGCTCGTTTACCCAGAGGTTATAGTTAGGAATGTCCGCCACACCATAGGGTGTGACGCCGAGCGCCATCATCAGTTCGACCGGCAGCCACTCCAGGGCCACAATACGGTGCGGATCGACGGCGGCAGCGCGCACTGTATTCATTTTTAACAGCAGCGGCGAGAGCGCCATCGCCGTCAGCAGGCGACGGCGGCTAATGCGTGTGTTCTCCAGCATCAGTAGACAAAACTCACCGGTGCAGCCCCGGCCGGGTGAGGCAGAATACCCATCGGAATACCGTAAATATGTTCCAGCGTCTCGCTGCGCATCAGCTCTGCCGGTGTACCCTGGGCAATCATCTCGCCCCCGCGCAGCGCGACGAGGTAGTCACAATAACGCGCCGCCATGTTGATATCGTGCAGGACCGCAATGACCGTCAGACCACGCTGCTGGCTCAAGCGATGCACCAGCGCCAGCACGTCGACCTGATGTGCGATATCCAGCGCAGAGGTCGGTTCATCCAGCAGCAGACAGCGGCTGTCCTGCGCCACCAGCATCGCAATCCACGCGCGCTGACGTTCGCCGCCGGACAAGCTATCCACCAGACGGTGCGCCAGCGGTTTTAGCCCGACCAGCGCAATCGCCTCTTCCACTTTATCTCTGTCGGCGACGCCGAAGCGCCCAAGTGCCCCGTGCCACGGATAACGCCCAATCGCCACCAGTTCACGCACCGTCATCCCTTCTGCCTGCGGCAGCTGCTGCGGCAGATAGGCCACTTTGCGGGCAAAGGCTTTACTGCTCCAGCTCTCCAGCGGTTGGTCATCCAGCAGAATATCGCCCTCCGACGGCGGCTGATGGCGCCCCAGCATCTTGAGCAGCGTGGATTTACCGGAACCGTTGTGACCAATCAGGCCCGTCACTTTACCGGCAGGGAACGTCAAAGAGAGCGGATGCAGCAGAGTGCGTCCGGGTACGCGAAAGGAGAGATGATTGAGCGTAAAGGTGGTGTCGGGTTGCGTTTGAATATCCTGCATATCAGCCAACTTAAATAAAAAGGGCACGGCGAACCGTGCCCGAAGAGAGATTAGAAGCGGAAGGTCGCGGTGGCAACAACCTGACGTCCTGCTCCCCAGTAGCATGCATACTCGCTATAGCAGCTGGAAACGTACTCGCGGTCAAAGATGTTGTTCACGTTGACGCCGACAGAAGAGCCCGGCAGTCCGAAGCGCGCCAGATCGTATTTCACAGCCGCATCTGCCAGCGCGTAACCCGCAACGTTAAACGACTCGTAGGCTTTCGGCGACGCGGCAGAGTAGTAGGACACGGTATTACCGATATAACGGGTACCCGCACCGACAGTCAGACCGCTCAGCGCCGTTTCGTGGAAGGTGTAATCCGCCCACAGAGAGGCCATATTGCGTGGCACTTCCGCAGGACGACGGCCTTCATACCAGGTGTCGTGGGTATATTCCGCATCTGTATAGCTGTAGGATGCCGTCACGTTGACGTTAGCAGACACGGCCGCTTTCGCTTCCAGTTCGAAACCACGGGAGCGAATTTCACCTCCCTGCACGCTAAAGCCGCTGGTCGGGTTCGCAGGATCGGCGGTCAGGTTGTTATTTTTGGTCAGCTGGTACACCGCTGCAGTGACAACAACAGGCAGATCTTTCGGGACATACTTCACGCCTGCTTCATACTGCTTGCCACGAGCCGGATCGAACGGCTTGCCGCCCTGGGTCGTTCCAGAAATCGGTTCGAAGGATTCGCTGTAGCTAAAGTACGGCGTGATACCGTTGTCGAACAGGTAGTTAATGCCCCCACGCCAGGTGAATGCCTGGTCGTTAATTTCCGCGGTGGTTCCGCTAGCGCGGTTCAGGGCAGACGTTTTTGCGAAGTCATAGCGGCCACCCATTGTGAGTACCCACTTATCCCATTCAGCCTGATCCTGAGCGTACAGGCCCGTTTGCTCCTGACGGTTAAGCATTTGATACAAGTAGTAAACATCGACGTTCGGATTACCATACTCAGGCTTCGTCATGCTGAGAGGATCAGCAGTGCCATAATCAGCATTAATGTCATTACGCATGCGGAGGTAATCGACACCTGTTAACAGGGTATGGTCAACTGCGCCGGTCGCAAATTTGGACTGAAGTTGAGTATCAACCGTGAACGAATTCAGATCTTCATCAGAACGGACATAGGCACGGCTGATCTGAGCCGGAGCGATATAGCCGTTACCGTAGACTGAGCGGTAAAGGGTATTGATTTTGCTGTAGCGCAGGTTTTGACGCACGGTAAAGGTGTCATCGAATTGATGCGAGAAGCTATAACCCACCATTTTCTGACGACGGGAGATCTTATTATCTTCCTCGCCTTCATTGAAGTCAGTCGGCAGTTTATGCGCTTTGCCGTTCACGTCGTAGTAAGGCACAACGGTGCCTTCCCGCGGCAGCCAGCCGTAATAGCCTGCATCCGGATCGCTCTGGAAGTTGCTCAGGAAAGTAAAATCGGTTTTATCATCAGGACGCCAGCTGAAGGAAGGCGCAATCGCGTAGCGGGTAGACTTCACCCTTTCCTGCTGCGCATTTTCGCTGCGCCCCAGACCGGTGAGGCGATACGCCCATACGCCGTCATCGTCAATCGCATCGCTGAAGTCAAACCCGGTTTGCCACAGGTTATCCGTTCCCATTTTGAACTGGATTTCTTTCAACGGCTCAGTAGTTGGACGCTTGCTAACCATACTCACAACCCCGCCCGGATGGCTTTTACCATACAGAACGGACGTTGGGCCACGCAGCAATTCAACGCGTTCAAGGAAATACGGATCCATGGACGCTTCCGAATAGTTATCACCCTGCAGTTTCATGCCATCCAGATACTGGTTGGTATTCACAGTGCTGGAAGTCGTGAAGCCACGAATAGAAACCACATCATAGGTCGTTGATGCACCACGCGTTGAGAAGACGCTCGGCGTATAGGCCAGAGCCTGTTTAACCGTACCCGGTTGTTTCATGTCCATCTCTTCACGTGTGACCACGGAAATGGACTGCGGGGTTTTCTCAATCGGGGTATCAGTTTTGGTCGCTGTTGCAGTCCGTTTTGCTGCAATCGTCGGTGCCGGCCCCCAGGCACTTTCCTGTGCAGCAGGTGCGGCAGTGACGGTGATGGTTTCTTCTTTTTTCGGGGTTTCGGCCGCATGTGCGTAAGTAGACATGCCGGCAACCGCTGTGGCGACGACAACCGCGATTTTACGCAGCGACGTGTTAATGGGCTGAGCAGTATTGGAAAGCGCCATGTTGTTCTCTGATGGAAAAGTGAATGATAACGTAAACGAGAATTATTATTATGAGCACCAGAATAATATGCGAAACGCTGACTGCATAGCAAGCAGTAAGCGGCCCTACAAGATTTAAGGGTTTAAGAATTAACCAGATGAAAAGAGAGGGTTAATGAGGTTAGCGAAATGATCGCTAAAGCCCGCCGAAACGGGCAGAGAGGGTTAACGGTAAAACACCTCGAACGTGGCAACGGAATCGACTTTGCCCGCTTTAACCTCCCCCGTTTTGATGTAGCGCGCCTTAAGAGGGATTTCAACGGGAACGTTGTCCTGCGTACTGGTTATCGCCGTGTAGTTCTGGTCAAACTGCAGCACCGTATTGTTCTTGTCGAGAATTTGGATGCCGACACCCGCAGCGGCGGAATCTCCTGCGGCAATGCCGAGGATATTGCCGTTCGTCACCCCCGTCGAACCCGCGCTGGTGAACTGATAATCGACCTTTGTCCCCGCCGCACAGTCGGTGATTTCAATCTTAAAACTGCCGTCGGTAAGAATGTCTGAGTATTGCCCGTCAAAATCCTGCACATTAACCGTTTTCAGAGGCACATAAATGTTACGGTCGACCAGATTACAGGTGTTGGTGGTGATGTGAACGCTGGTGGGCGAAAAACGCATTTCGCCAATGACCACACCGCCTAATATATCCTGAGAGGTTAACGCTGAAGTATTCAGATCTCCCTCTTCAATCTTCCCAATCACAATCAACTGTGCAATTGCGCGAAACGTCGAGGTGTTCTCTGAAAAGCCATGGATCATGCCGACATTGTGCATCGGACGCGTAATATTTTCCTCGGTGTAATCAGGAAACTGTTCGGTCGATGAGGCGGCACGGACACCAATACCCGGCACATTGGTTTTGTAGACGCCAGGCATAACATCCTCCCGCGCATCGGTATCCTTTAGCGACAAATAGCCCCGACGGATCTGTGCATCAGCCCCACCACAATTCACCCTGATTTCGTTGCTTTCCACGCTGTTTTCATAAATCACTGTGCCGACGGGCGTGTCAGGTTCGAGGAAAATAACGGGCGGAAGTTGAAAGGTGACCACGCCACCGTTCCCATCCCCCCCGCTAAACGTACAGTTAGCCAGCGCCGGATGAACAAAACCCCCGACTGCCAGCAACAGCACGACCGCAAAAAAGGATTTTACAGAAAAAGTCTGGCTCATAGCGTTACCCGATTCATTGACAGTTTACCGTTGTTTTAACGATCCCGGCACGGCTGTCAGAGGGCAGATCAATCGTCCCCTGACACTGCTGTTCGCGCCCTTCCCCCCATTGCACACTGAACGTCGTTGCCCCATGAAGTCCAGAAAGATAGACCTCGCCGTCATCACCCACGATAGCGGTGGTGTTATCCAGCGCAACCACCGCACCAAACGGCACCGCCTTGCCCTGCTGTAGCAACGTGACAAGTGCGCGTTGCCCGACGCGTGCATCAAACGTGACGGGTATCATCGCCCCTTTGGTTGGCACAAGATCCTGCGTCGCGGCATCAATATCGATATCGTCACGGTCCTGAGTATTCACCGTGACGGTGTTATGTCGGTAGGCTGTCAGGGAGGGGATAATCGCATTGCCAAAACGATCGGTATAAATGCCTCGCCCGTTCTGTACTTTGACGTTATCGCCATCCTTGATATGGACAATGGCAAAGGCGTCCCGGACGGGCTGCCCCAGCGTCACGCCATGCTCATGGGCAACAACCGAGCCCTGCGCGCTATAGTTCCACTGCCGGTTATCGCCACCGTAGCTGTACCCCATCCCTACCTCACCGGAAGACCCACGGTAACGTCCCGATACGCTACCGCCGTAGCCGGTATCGTGATTGGCATAGGTCTGCTGGAGGTTATAGCTCAGCTTATTGTCCTCCAGCGCGGTACCGCCGAGCCCGACCTGATGCGAGACAAACCCACCGCTGGCGGTGTTAGCGCTGTAGGTTGCCCAGGCATCAGGCAGCCACTTTGATAACGGAATGTTGACCGTCAACGCCATTTGCCGGTCTGTATCGGCATCCGGCGTGCGGGTCAGGTTGTAGCTTATTGACCAGGTGATATCGCGCCAGCTGGAGCTCAACCCGGCGCTGACGCTACGCTCATGGCCGTCCATATCCCAGTAATCCTGTTGATAGCCATTGAGATAAGCCGAGCCCCAGTCTGAAATACGCTGGGAAAGGTTTAACTGCATGCGGCTACGGCGGTTGTTGGTTCTGCGGTAGGTATAAATGCCGTCATCGATCTCGCTGTCACGCTGATCGATAGCTTCCTGAAAGGTATAAAACCCCGAGGTGGAATAGCGGTAGCTGGCAAGCGTGACGGTTGTACCCGTGTCGGGAATATCTTTGGAGTACTGAGCCCGCCATGATAAACCGCTGGCATCGTCACGCCCGTCATCAAACGCGGTACGAGCGGCCGTGAGGTCGACAGATGCGGAGCCAAAGCGCCCCAGGTCAGCACCAAGCCCCAGCAGCAGCGCATGATACAGTGACGCCCCCAGTGCGCCGGTATAGGCCGTGACGCCGTAAGGCAGACCATAGATAGCCGTACCTTGTGCAAAGGTGGGTTCATCTTCACCTTCGTTGCCGCGATAGCGCCCTGCTGCCAGCGAATACTTAAAACCGCCTTCTCGCTGTAACACCGGCACCGACGCACTGGCCTGTATGAAGCTGTGCTCGCTGCCATCCGCCTCTTCGACGGTCACTTCCAGATCGGCTCCGGATGTCACCTGGCTTAAATCGCGGATCTCAAAAGGCCCCGGCGAGACGTTTGTTTGATAGATGGTGTAGCCATTTTGCTTGATGGTAACTTTCGCGTCGCTATTAGCAATACCCCGCACAACAGGCGCAAAACCTTGCTGGCTAACTGGCAGCATAGCGGTGTCCGTTTCCAGCTTCACGCCGGTCATCTGGACGCTGTCAAAAAGCTCGCCATTGGTATACGTCTGGCCCATCTCAAGCTGGCTTTTCAACGTTTTGATGTCACGTTGTAAAGTACTGGCGATGGTCTCCCAGCCGGAAGCGTCGCTCCAGGTGCTGTTATTCCGCAGTCGCCACGCCCCAAGATTCATCCCCGACTCCAGACCCAGCCAGGTTGAAGAGGTTTTGCCCGAGCTATAGTGCTGCTGAGAGCCGCTGAGCTGATAGCTTGTCCAGGCGGCAGGCGCGCCGTCATCCCAGAATTTCGGGTTAATCGCCCCGGCGGCGGCGTGATCGCGATAGATCTGCGGAATGACCAGCTTCAGGGTCTGGTTATCCTGATCGTAATCGTAGCGCGCATTTTCAATGAAATGAGAGATGTCCCGAACGTAAGCCTCGTCATCCAGCGCCTTTAAATCCGGGATCGCGTCCACTTTCACGCCGTATTCACGCAGGTCCGCTTTGGTCAGCTCCGGCAGCAGATGCTGTTTATCATCAGAAAGCACATAGGTGAGCGTACGTGTATCCAGAACGTCCCGATCCCACATTATCGTCGTGGGGTAGCTTCCAGCAAGTAACCCGTTGTCATTGATAAAGTTTTTTAGCGTAGAGGTATTTTCGAGAGGGGTATCCAGTTCAAGGATCTGCAGGTTGAATTCGTCATCCGCGCTTACAGGCTGGATCGCGGCGAGCAGCGCCAGCGCGATCCCGGACAGTACCTGTTTGTGAAGTAAAGATGACGACATAACATACCAACATGATCGATTTAAAGAGCCTGCTTGCGTTGAGGAGTCTGGGCGCCGAAATCATTGATAGCCGTCCAGGTAACCGCGCCATTTGCCGCTTTTGGTATCGTGAAACTCTGCCTGCTAAACGGTGCAACCATCATTGAAATGGCGCCCGGCATGGTTTTGGTCTCTTTCACCGGTACACTTTTCCCGCCAACGGCCAGTTCGCCAAAGGAGACGTAAAAAGGCGTGGGGTTGTTTGCGACGAGCGTGTCACCCTGACGATGGAACGTGATTTTTTCATAGGCCCCCAGGGCATCAGCTTCCTTCAGCTGCGCGGGACGCCAGAAAAGCTTCAGGCGCGTTTTCATTGCGAACTGCAGGGTATTCTTCTCTTTCAGATCGGGAGACAATGCAGAAACGGATTTCACATTCGCCAGAAACAGAGATTCGCGATCGGCCGGCAGACTATTTTTATCGCCGGTAAAAATAACGTGTAACAGCGTCTGACGATTTTCCTGCAACTTATAGACAGGCGGCGTAATAATAAAGGGTGCTTTTGCATCATTGGGATAACTCACCCAGTTTTGCACCAGATAACGCGTATGAGGATCTTTATTTTTAAGTGCTATTTGTACTTCAGATTTATTCGATGGATAAATAATTCGCGTACCACCGAGAACAATGCTTGCCTGCACTGAACAGCAAGAAATAATTAAACAACCACATAACAATTTAAATAACGTCTTCATACAGCGTTCCAGAAGGCAGCCGTTCAGGCTGCCAGTCATTGTTTAGCGATAGACAACCTCAAATGTGGCTGAGGAGGAGTAATGCCCCGCGGTTGGCGCGGTATCCCCCACCTGAATCACTTTCGCGGTGTAGTTAAAGACAGAAGCCTCTGCGCCGGTCGCATCGTTAGCCACGTCGGTACCCGCATCCGGTACTGAACCGTCGAAGACCACATCACCTTTGGCACCGTTATCATTGCTGACAATAATGCCAACGTTAGTGGCGTTGCCTGCGCCGGAGAGATCGTTCTTCAAACGCTTGTACGCAGCGTCTGTTGTTGTGCCACTGAACTTGAGGTTCAGGTTGGCGACCAGCGGGTCACATTTTTTCACTTCAATCTTAAAGGCTTTAGACGTCCCGACCTGACCATCGATGCCAAAATCTGAAGGATAGGTATCTGCGAATGTGACGGTGGATGTATTGGTCCCCGTGCCATCAACATTGATCTCGCATGTATCCGCCACAATTTTTCCGGCGAAATTTACCGTACCTGAATCATTCGCCGCAAAGACCGGCAGCGACAAAGACGCCATAATGCTTCCGGCCAATAAAGAAGAAACAATCAACTTATTCATACTAATATCCTTATATTTGATGATTGAGGCATCCATTCGCGCTAAAAATATTTTGCGTTAGAATGTTATCCAACATGTTACGCCACTCACTCGATAGTAATATTCTTTGAGTCAGTGAATTTCTTGAGGCGATTACATCAGATTATTCTTCATTGTGTCCAGAGTGGATAATATTGCGTGACATGCAACTCACTCCAACCACATGTTTTAAATGAAAAATAGATAAACTTAGAAATTCTAAATTTGACATTTAATTTTTTTAAATAATTTCAAAGTGTAAAGCATAAAAAAAGCCGCTTTATATTAAAGCGGCTTTTTATTCAGGAAACTAATCAGTTTCCGCCAAACATGTCCTTAATCCAGCCGGCTACGCCATCGCTGTCTTTCTTCTCATTCTGCTGCTGCGGCTGTTGCTGCTGTTGCTGCTGCGGCTGAGAAGACTGGTCGAACGGGTTGCCCGTCGGCTGTTCAGGCTGGCTTTGCTGACACAGCGCGTCCGGGTTGGCCGTCCAGACCGGTAGGGTACGCATTCCACCGCCACAGACAAAGTTACCGGAACTGTCCACGCCCATATCCACGATATCTTCCGGCGCGACAAGGTTCAGGGGGACCGGTGACTGATTTGCCAGATAGCGCTGGTAAATCGACATCGCCCCGCTCGCCCCGTACAGTTTGGTCGGCTGGTTGTTGTCGCGGCCTACCCAGGTGATCACCACTTCACGGCCATCAATACCGGCAAACCAGGTATCAACGTTGTTGTTGGTGGTACCGGTTTTACCCGCCAGATGCAGACCCGGATACTTCGCACCCAGTTGACGCCCGGTACCGCGCTGCACAACCTGCTGCATCGTCCACAGTGTCATATAGGCAGCCTGAGCAGGAACGGCACGCTCCGCCTGCGGGAAGCTCTGATACAGCACGGAGCCATCTTCGGCAATCACCGAACGCAGGGCAGACAGCGGTGCGCGGTTGCCCCCGCTGGCAATGGTCTGGAATGCCTGGGCCACTTCGATCGGCGTCAGGTTAAGCGCACCCAGGATCATCGCCGGTACCGGATGCAGCTGATCTTTCGGTACACCCAGCTTCTGCCAGGTATCGGTAATGGCTGGCAGACCCAGCGACATGCCCAGGTTCACCGTTGGCACGTTCATTGAACGGGTTAACGCATCCACCAGCATGACCTGACCGCTGAACTGTTTATCATCGTTCTGCGGCGACCAGACCTGGCCGTTAGGCTGGCGCAGGGAGATCGGCGCATCCGCAATCCAGGTATTCAGGCGATACTGATTTGGCTGACTCAGGGCAGTAAGGTAAGTTGCAGGTTTTGCCAGGGAGCCGATTGAGCGACGCGCCTGCATGGCACGGTTGTAGCCCGCGAACTGCGGCTCGGCACCGCCCACCATTGCACGAACTTCGCCGGAGTTACGGTCAACCACCACCATCGCGGTTTCCAGGTCGCTCAGCTTGCGCTGTTTTTTCAGCACCGGAATGCCTTCCACCGCCGCTTTTTCTGCCGCATCCTGCGCCACGGAGTCAAAGGTGGTGAAAATCTTCACGCCGGAGAGATCTTTGACCTTATCACCGAGCTTGCTTTGTAGCTCCTGACGCACCAGCTGCATAAACGCAGGCTGAGGCGAAATCACGCCACCGCGCGGCTGAACGCCGAGAGGACGTGCGCTCAGCATGTCGTAAAGCTCCTGGTCAATCACCTGCTGTTGTTGCAGCAGACGCAGTACCAGGTTACGACGCTCCAGGGCCAGCTTCGGGTTACGCCACGGGTTATAAATGGACGCCCCTTTCACCATGCCCACCAGCAGCGCCTGCTGGTCCAGGCTCAGCTCTTCCACCGGACGACCAAAGTAGTACAGACTCGCCAGCGGGAAGCCGCGGATTTCGTTATCGCCGCTCTGACCGAGGTACACCTCGTTCATGTACAGCTCAAGGATACGATCCTTGCTGTAGCGCGCATCCATCAGCACGGCCATGTAGGCTTCGTTCGCTTTACGCCAGTAAGAGCGTTCGCTGGAGAGGAACAGGTTCTTCACCAGCTGCTGAGTCAGCGTACTCGCCCCCTGCACGGTACGACCGGCAGTCAGGTTAGCCAGTACCGCACGACCAATCGAGTAGAGGCTGATGCCATCGTGCTCATAGAAGTGACGGTCTTCGGTTGCCAGCAGGGTATCGACCAGCAGATCCGGGAAGCCGTTACGCGCCACGAACAGACGCTGCTCGCCGTTTGCCGACGAAAGCATGGTGATCAGACGCGGATCGAGACGGAAGAAACCGAACTGACGGTTGTTATCCATGTTCTCGATGGTATCCAGACGATCGCCGTCAAAGGTCAGACGCGCGCGCACCTGCCCCTCTTTGCTGTCCGGGAAATCAAACGGACGACGGATCATCTCAATGCTGTTCGCCTGCACGGTAAATTCGCCAGGCCGCGTCATTTTTGACACCTGACGATACTGGGTGGCTTCCAGCAGTTTAACCATCTCATTCTTTGTGACGGACATATCTGGCTCAAGGTTCACCATACGACCATACACTGCCGCAGGTAGCTGCCAGACTTTACCGTCGATACGGCTGCGGATCTTCTGATCCAGATACACACCGTAAATCGCCATCAGCACAACAAAAACAATAAACAGCTTCAGCAGCAGCCAGAACCAGCCGCGCTTGCCCCGAGGCTTACGCCCTTTGCCTTTTCCATTACGCGGCATCGGTTCTTCATCCTCATAATCGTCTTCATAGTCATCGTCATAGTCCTCATCTCTGAGGCGACGACGGCTTATCTTTTCTTTCGCCGGACGCGTTGGTTTTCCCTTACGTCCTATTGGCTCGCGGTCATTCCCCGCCATGCTTTTTCTCCGCAACTTTCAGGCGCAAAGGCCAGATTTTCTTTTCTTTCACAGGCCTGTGAAAGAAGAAATCTCTCAAAATTTGTTTTCTCCCTCTCCCTGTGGGAGAGGGCTGGGGTGAGGGCATCAGGCCGCACTTTTCTGGCCGCACTCCCCTCTTTCACCTAACTCACGAATATTTCTTCGTTCGCCGCGTCGGCGCCGTATTCGCCGGATCGTCCGGCCAGACATGTTTGGGATATCGCCCCTTCATCTCTTTCTGCACTTCACGGTAGCTTCCCGCCCAGAACGCCCCCAAATCTCGGGTGATTTGTAATGGACGATGCGCAGGCGATAGCAGCGCAAGCACTAACGGCACACGCCCTTCAGCAATGGACGGCGTGATTGCCTCACCAAACATCTCCTGCATCCGAACCGCCAGCGCCGGCGGATTATCCTCATGATAACGGATGGCAATCCGGCTTCCGGTCGGCACAGTGTAATGCCCTGGCAGTTCACTATCCAGACGTTGACGTAATGACCAGTCCAGTAAATTCTGTAACGCTGTCTTAACATCAAGCGCCTTAAGGGCTCGCAGGGAGTGCACGCCGCTCATTTGCGGCAGCAGCCACTGCTCAAGCGTATCAAGCAGCGTCTCATCATCCACCGCGGGCCAGCCATATTCCGGTAGCCACTTCGCGGCGCAGTGCAGACGAATGCGGTATTGCTCAGCTTCCGGCGTCCAGTTCAGGGCGCTCAGCCCTTTTTCCCGAATACCGTTCAGCATGGCCTGGTGTAACTCTTCTTCAGAGGGTTTCGCCAGCGGTTTCGTCCCGAGCGTCAGTTTGCCAATCTGGCTGCGCCGAAACGCCTTCAGCGTGCCCTGGGCGTCATCCCACTCCACGATGTCCGATTGGTGAAGCAGCTGCGGACAGGTACGCGTCAGGGCGTCAATCTCTACGGCAATCGCCTGCAGGATACGCGCATCCGGGGAGTGACTGCCCTGCAGCAGCAGCGGCGCGATCAACCATTCATGTCGCGTCAGCGCATCATCGCTGTCCAGCATCGCCCCCATGCCGTTTGCCAGCTGGTAGCGACCGTCCAGCCCGCGCCGACGGGCAATCCGGTCCGGGAAGGCCTGTGCCAGCAGGAAGGCAATTTTATCGCTGCCAGGCGATCCCCCCCGGCTATTCAGGCGTTTGCACAACTGCTGAGCCCGCTGCTGCCAGTTCCCCTGATTGCGCGAAAACGCCTGCCCCAGATCGCTACTGCCACCGCGAGGCGGCTCCTCAAGAATAGCCGCCAGTTTTGCCGCCGTGGCAATTTCATCTTCCCCTTGCGCGGCCACCAGCATCGCGGCCAGACGCGGGTCGTTGCCCAGCGCCGCCATTTTCTGGCCACGCGCCGTCAGACGCTCGCCTTCCAGTGCGCCAAGCTGGGTCAGCAGAGTGCGCGCAGCGGTGAGGTTGACGACAGGCGGAGGATTAAGCCAGGTGAGCTGCTCAGGGTCCGGACAGCCCCACTGCAGTAGATCCATCACCAGACCAGACAAATCACTTTGTAAAATTTCCGGCGCGCTTTGCTGTGCAGCGCGTTCAGCCTGCTCCGCGCTGGTCAAATGCAGGCAAATACCCGGCTCAAGACGCCCCGCACGGCCCGCGCGCTGCACCATCGAGGCCTGGCTAATGCGTTGCGTCAGGAGTTTAGTCAGCCCGGTACGCGGGTCAAAGCTTGCCACCCTCTCCTGCGCGCTATCCACCACCAGGCGAATACCTTCGATGGTCAAACTGGTTTCCGCAATGTTGGTTGCCAGCACCACCTTGCGCTGCCCCACCGGGGCCGGAAGAATGGCTTTACGCTGATCCTGTAGCGACAACGCGCCGTAGAGCGGGCAAAGCAGCACATCAGCGCCTGTGCGCGTAGAAAGCTGCTCCTGCACGCGCTGGATTTCACCGACACCTGGCAAAAACAACAGCAGGGAACCGGCTTCCTGGCGCAGCAACTCAGCGGTGGCAATGGCGACGGCCTCGTCAAAACGCTGATGGGAGGGAAGCGGTTGATAGCGGCGTTCAACCGGGAACGCCCGCCCTTCTGAGCTGATGACCGGTGCATCGGGTAATGTCTGTCGTAGCCGCTCGTTGTCCAGCGTGGCCGACATAATAAGCAGCCGGAGATCGTCGCGCAGTCCCTGTTGCACATCCAGCAACAGCGCAAGGGCCAGATCCGCCTGCAGGCTGCGTTCGTGAAATTCATCCAGGATCACCAGCCCGACGCCGGTCAGCTCCGGATCGTTTTGCAGCATGCGGGTGAGAATACCCTCAGTGACCACTTCAAGACGCGTGGTCGGGCCAACGCAGGTCTCAGCACGCATCCTGTAACCTACCGTTTCGCCCGGTTTTTCATTCAGCAGTTCCGCCAGTCGCTGCGCCACGTTGCGCGCGGCCAGCCTGCGCGGCTCCAGCAGGATAATTTTCCCGCTGATATTTCCGTCTTTCAGAATCTGCAGTGGCAGCCAGGTCGACTTGCCTGCACCCGTAGGGGCATTCAGCAAAACCTGCGGGGCATGGTGTAAGGCAGCGAGAAGCTCAGGAAGAATGACGGCGACCGGCAATGAGGACACTAACAGCTCCAGAGGGTTAACATTAGTCGGCGTACATTGTAGCATCGGCGCATATCATTACCGAGTCCTCCGTATGCCTGAGTCGAAACGGCTGTTTTTTGCCATTGAATTACCCACCACGATACAGCGTCAAATTGTTCGCTGGCGCGCCGATCGCTTCCCGCCGGAAGCTGGCCGCCCCGTTGCGGCAGCCAACCTGCACCTGACGCTGGCCTTTTTGGGCGACGTCAGTGCCGAAAAACAGCGGGCGTTAGCCGCAATGGCCGGACGTATCGCCCAGCCAGAATTTACGCTGCACCTCGACGACGCGGGTCAGTGGCTGCGTTCGCGCGTGGTCTGGCTGGGAACGCGCCAGCCGCCGCGCGGATTATTACAGCTGGCGAATATGCTGCGCGCGCAGGCGGCGCGCAGCGGCTGTTATCAGAGCCCGCAGCCGTTTCATCCCCATATCACGCTGCTGCGCGATGCCGGTCAGGCCGTTGCCATCCCGCCGCCGGGTTTTCACTGGGCCTTTCCGGTCAACGGATTCGCGCTTTACGAATCCGTCTTTGCACAGGGACGCACCCGCTATACGCCGCTACAGCGCTGGACGCTGGGCAACACCGAAAGGAATTCTGATGAAGTTTAGTCCTCCCCTGCAGCACGCTACGCTTATCCAACGCTACAAACGCTTCCTCGCCGACGTGATCACCCCCGAAGGAGAACAGCTCACCCTGCACTGCCCCAATACCGGCGCCATGACGGGCTGCGCGACGCCAGGTGACACCGTCTGGTATTCCACATCAGAAAATACGAAACGCAAATATCCCCACACATGGGAAATGACCGAGACGCAAAATGGGGCATTTATTTGCGTTAACACCCTGCGTGCAAATCAGCTGGTTAAGGAAGCGCTGACCAACGGCACCCTTCCCGAGCTTGTCGGTTACGGTACGCATAAAAGCGAAGTGAAGTATGGCGATGAAGGCAGCAGAATTGACTTCATGTTACAGGCGGAAGACCGGCCTGAGTGCTATATTGAAGTGAAATCAGTGACGTTAGCGGAACAGGAAAATGGCTTCTTTCCGGATGCGGTAACGCTACGTGGCCAGAAGCATCTGCGAGAGCTAATGAGTGTTGCGGCGGCGGGCAAACGCGCCGTATTGCTGTTTGCAGTGTTGCATTCAGCCATTGAACGTTTCTCCCCTGCCCGCCATATTGATCCTAAATACGCGCAATTGTTGAATGAGGCACAAAAGCAGGGGGTGGAGGTTTTCGCTTATAAAGCGGAACTTTCTGCCGATAATATGACTCTGAGATCCTCTCTTCCCATTGTCTTATAAGGGATTAGACGATTGACGAATAAGTGTTCTGGCCGCGTGCGCAAATACGCTTTTCCTCACAGGCTTGTCAAGTGTTACGTTTAGATAATTGCCATCCGGAAAAGCATCTGCTATTTATAGCGACCTGATTTTTCCCCCAACACGGGGATCGATAGTGCGTGTTAAGGAGAAGCAACATGCAAGAAGGGCAAAACCGTAAAACATCGTCCCTGAGTATTCTCGCCATCGCTGGGGTGGAGCCGTATCAAGAGAAGCCGGGCGAAGAGTATATGAACGAAGCCCAGCTGTCGCACTTCAAGCGTATTCTTGAAGCATGGCGTAATCAACTCAGGGATGAAGTCGATCGCACCGTTACTCATATGCAGGATGAAGCTGCTAACTTCCCGGATCCGGTAGACCGTGCCGCTCAGGAAGAAGAGTTCAGCCTCGAACTGCGTAACCGTGACCGCGAACGCAAACTGATCAAAAAGATCGAGAAAACGCTGAAAAAAGTCGAAGACGAAGATTTTGGCTACTGCGAATCCTGCGGTGTTGAAATCGGTATTCGTCGCCTGGAAGCGCGTCCAACTGCCGATCTGTGCATCGACTGTAAAACGCTGGCTGAAATCCGCGAAAAACAGATGGCCGGTTAATACCAGCGCTGTTTACACACTCCAAAGGCGGGAGTCTCTCCCGCCTTGTTACTGTTGATATGTCTGAATCACACTATATTGGGCGCTTCGCGCCATCTCCTTCCGGTGAATTACACTTCGGCTCATTAATTGCCGCGCTCGGCAGCTACCTGCAGGCTCGCGCCCGTCTGGGAAAATGGCTCGTACGCATTGAAGATATTGACCCTCCGCGTGAAGTTCCCGGTGCTGCAGACACCATTCTGCGTCAGCTGGAACATTATGGTCTTCACTGGGATGACGAGGTTCTCTGGCAGTCAAAACGTCACGAGGCTTATCGGGAACGTCTGGCCTGGCTTCGCGAACGGGGGCTTTCCTATAACTGCACCTGCACCCGCGCGCGTATCCAGAGCGTAGGGGGCGTCTATGACGGGCACTGCCGCACGCTCAACCATCCCCCGGAAAATGCCGCCGTGCGTATACGGCAGCGTTCCCCGGTGACGTGCTTTAACGATCTCCTCTCCGGTGAAATTCATGCCGATGAACGTCTGGCATGTGAAGATTTTATTATTCACCGCCGTGATGGTCTGTTTGCTTATAACCTGGCCGTGGTCGTCGACGATCATTTTCAGGGCGTGACGGAAATTGTGCGCGGGGCAGACCTGGTCGAACCGACCGTACGGCAAATATCGCTTTATCATCAGTTTGGCTGGACGGCGCCGGATTACATCCATCTGCCGCTGGCGGTCAATGCGCAGGGCTTTAAGCTCTCCAAGCAGAACCACGCCCCGGCCCTGCCAGACGGCGATCCACGTCCTGTTTTGATCGACGCGCTGCGATTTCTCAACCAGAATGTAATCAACGAATGGCGGGATCTGCGAATTGACGAACTGCTGAAAATAGCCATTGCCAACTGGACGCTCACGGCAGTGCCAAAAATCCAGCATTCTCAAATGCGTTGCGCTGAGCTATGATTAGCCGCTTTTTTCATAACAAAACACACTACGAGGTGTACCATTTTTACCCGAGTCGCTAATTTTTGCCGTAAAGTGCTAAGCCGCGAAGAGAGCATGGCGAACGATGCTATTGCACAGCCACACATGTCGGTTATTCCGCGTGAGCAGCACACTATTTCCCGCAAAGATATCAGTGAAAATGCCCTCAAGGTGCTCTATCGTCTGAATAAAGCGGGCTACGAGGCCTATCTCGTGGGCGGTGGAGTGCGTGATTTACTGCTGGGCAAAAAACCAAAAGATTTCGACGTGACGACCAGCGCCACGCCTGAGCAGGTGCGCAAATTATTCCGTAACTGCCGTCTCGTTGGCCGCCGTTTCCGTCTGGCTCACGTGATGTTTGGACCGGAGATTATCGAAGTGGCGACCTTCCGCGGTCACCACGAAGCGGGCGCATCCGATCGCACCACGTCACAGCGCGGCCAGAACGGTATGCTGCTGCGCGACAATATCTTCGGCTCTATCGAAGAAGATGCCCAGCGCCGCGACTTCACCATCAACAGCCTTTATTACAGCGTGGCGGATTTCACCGTGCGCGATTACGTCGGCGGCATGCAGGACCTGAAAGAAGGTCTGATCCGTCTGATTGGCACGCCGGAAACGCGCTATCGTGAAGATCCCGTGCGTATGCTGCGCGCCGTGCGTTTCGCCGCAAAATTGAATATGCGCATCAGCCCGGAAACGGCAGAGCCTATTCCGCGTCTGGCGACGCTGATTAACGACGTGCCGCCTGCCCGTCTGTTTGAAGAGGCGCTGAAGCTGCTGCAGGCCGGCCACGGCTTTGAAACCTACAATCTGCTGCGCGAATACAACCTGTTCCAGCCGCTGTTCCCGACAATTACCCGCTACTTCACCGAAAGCGGCGACAGCCCAATGGAGCGGATGATTGCGCAGGTACTGAAAAATACCGATACCCGTATTCGCAACGACATGCGCGTAAATCCGGCCTTCCTGTTTGCGGCGATGTTCTGGTATCCGCTGCTGGAAACGGCCCAGCGCATTACCCAGGAGAGCGGGCTCGCCTATTATGATGCCTTCGCGCTGGCCGCAAACGACGTGCTGGACGAAGGGTGCCGTACGCTCGCTATTCCAAAACGTATTACCACCCTGGTGCGCGATATCTGGCAGCTTCAGCTGCGCATGTCCCGTCGTCAGGGCAAACGCGCCTGGAAGCTGATGGAGCATCCAAAATTCCGCGCCGCCTTCGATCTGCTCTCGCTGCGTGCTGAAATTGAAAGAAATCAGGAACTGCAGCGCCTGACGCAGTGGTGGGCTGAATTCCAGGTCTCCGCCCCGCCGGAGCAGAAAGATATGCTTACCGGGCTGGATGAAGAGCCGGAACCGCGTCGCCGTCATCGTCGTCCGCGCAAACGCGCGCCGCGTCGTGAAGGGACAGCATGACCCTCGCGTATATCGCCATTGGCAGTAATTTAGCCTCTCCGCTGGAGCAGGTTAATGCTGCCGTACAGGCACTTGGGGAGATTCCGCAAAGCAAGATCGTGGCGGTCTCCTCTTTCTACCGCACCCCGCCGCTGGGGCCTCAGGATCAGCCTGATTATCTCAATGCTGCCGTGGTGCTTGATACCTCTCTTAATGCCGAAACGCTGCTGGACAATACCCAGCGCATCGAGCTGCAGCAGGGCCGCGTACGCAAAGCCGAGCGCTGGGGACCGCGCACGCTGGACCTCGACATTATGCTGTTTGGTCACGAGACCATTAATACTGAACGTCTCGCCGTTCCGCATTACGACATGAAAAATCGCGGGTTTATGCTCTGGCCGCTCTTTGAAGTCGCCCCCGATCTCATCTTCCCGGATGGCATCCCACTCAAGTCCATTCTGGACAGACTCAACGCGGAAAGACCCGCCCGCTGGTGATCCGGTTCCCCTGCCGATTAGCCTCAAAATAATTGTGCCTAATCGGTTACCTAAAATCATTGTTCCCTCGAATGTTACTGTTAGAATGCGCAAAGATTCGCTTTTGGGCTATCAGGAAACAGTATGAAACCAACCACCATCTCCTTACTGCAGAAATGCAAACAGGAAAAAAAACGCTTCGCCACCATCACCGCGTATGACTACAGCTTCGCCAAACTCTTTGCCGAAGAGGGTATCAACGTCATGCTGGTCGGAGATTCGTTAGGGATGACGGTACAAGGACATGATTCCACCCTGCCGGTCACGGTTGAGGATATCGCTTACCATACCCGCGCCGTACGCCGTGGTGCCCCAGCCTGCCTGCTGCTCTCCGATCTGCCGTTTATGGCCTATGCCACGCCAGAGCAGGCATTCGAAAACGCGGCAGCCGTCATGCGCGCCGGGGCCAATATGGTCAAAATCGAAGGCGGTGCCTGGCTTGCGGAGACGGTGAAAATGCTCACCGAACGCGCCGTGCCGGTGTGCGGCCATTTGGGCCTGACGCCGCAATCCGTCAACATCTTTGGCGGATATAAGGTGCAGGGCCGCGGTGACGCCGCCCAGACGCTGTTTGATGATGCCCTGGCGCTGGAAGCCGCAGGCGCGCAGCTGCTGGTGCTGGAGTGCGTGCCGGTTGAGCTGGCGAAACGTATCACTGAAGCCCTTTCCATTCCTGTGATTGGTATTGGCGCAGGCAACGTGACGGATGGTCAGATTCTGGTGATGCACGACGCCTTTGGCATCACCGGCGGGCATATTCCGAAGTTTGCCAAAAATTTCCTCACCGAAGCGGGCGACATGCGCGCTGCGGTCAGGCAGTATATTGCCGACGTTGAATCCGGTGTTTACCCGGGTGAAGAACACAGTTTCCATTAAGGAGTCTCGTTGTGCTAATCATTGAAACCCTGCCGCTGCTTCGCCAGCATATCCGTCGTGCGCGTCAGGAAGGTAAACGTATCGCACTGGTCCCGACCATGGGCAACCTGCATGATGGCCATATGAAGCTGGTCGATGAAGCAAGAGCGCGTGCAGATATCGTGGTGGTCAGTATCTTCGTTAACCCAATGCAGTTTGACCGCGCCGACGACCTGGCACGCTACCCGCGCACCCTGCAGGAAGATTGCGAGAAGCTTAAAAAACGCCATGCAAACATTGTCTTCTCACCCGCTCCGGCGGATGTGTATCCCCATGGCACAGAAGATGCAACCTATGTTGATGTCCCGGGCATTTCGACCATGCTGGAAGGCGCAAGCCGTCCGGGTCATTTCCGCGGTGTGTCGACCATCGTCAGCAAGCTGTTCAACCTGGTGCAGCCAGACGTTGCCTGCTTCGGTGAGAAAGATTTCCAGCAGCTGGCGCTGATCCGCAAAATGGTTGCCGATATGGGCTACGATATCGAGATTGTCGGCGTACCGATTGTACGTGCCAAAGACGGTCTGGCCCTCAGCTCCCGTAATGGCTACCTGACTGCTGAGCAGCGCAAAATCGCGCCGGGCTTAAGCAAGGTCATGAACACCATGGCTGAGCAGCTACTGGCGAAGGAATTGACCGCCGAAGAGATCATCGCCCTCGCCGAACAGGCGCTGAACGATAAAGGTCTTCGCGCTGACGACGTTCAAATTCGAGATGCCGATACGCTTCTGGAGCTTGCAGAGACCAGCAAACGTGCGGTAATTCTGGTGGCGGCATGGCTCGGTCAGGCCCGCCTTATCGATAACAAAGTGGTTGAGCTGGTGTAGTTTTTTCTACCCGGAAGATGAAAGGTAAACGTAATGATTCGCAAAATGCTGCAAGGTAAGCTTCACCGTGTGAAAGTCACCCAGGCCGACCTGCACTATGAAGGCTCCTGCGCGATCGATCAGGATTTTCTCGACGCGGCGGGTATTCTCGAAAATGAAGCCATTGATATCTGGAACGTGAACAACGGTAAACGCTTCTCAACCTACGCGATTGCTGCCGAACGCGGTTCTAAAATCATCTCCGTCAACGGTGCTGCCGCACACTGTGCAGACGTGGGTGATATTGTGATCATCGCCAGCTTTGTGATGATGTCTGACGAAGAAGCGCGTCGCTGGCAGCCGAAGGTGGCTTACTTCGACGGTGATAATGACATGAAACGCACCGCGAAGGCGATTCCGGTTCAGGTTGCCTGATAACAAATTCGGGGGCTGGTCATAAACAGACAGCCCTTTTTTCCTGCCTGATAGTATGTTCTACAGTTTGCGCTCTCATTCTTTTTTGCCCCATTACTTTTCTTTTTATATTCACAAAGAGAATGCATTCCCGCAAAAAAACAGAATAGAAACCGATAATATTTCGAACATCCCCTCGCCTTTCATTGAAATAAAAAATAAATCGCCCATTTACTCATAACAATTAAACGTGTAACAATATTGCCGAAGATAGCTGTTAAAACAAACACCCCCTGATACCCAATCCGCACAACAGTGTGCAATATATTGTTTTTCAAACAAAAACAGTCAATTTAGTTTTTCTCAATTCATCTTGAAGCATTAGTGATTATCGATTTAATAAATACAATATTATATTGTGCAAGCTTTATTAATGAGCACCGGTTTTTCTGAATAATTTTTTTTAATAAATGGATGTTTTATATGTTTAAGAAAACTGTTTTGGCTGCATCTGTAGCTGTTATGGCAATGGGTTCTGTTTCTGCAATGGCTGATGATGTTGGTCTGATCACCTTTGACGGCGCGGTAACGGACACAACGTGTGTCATCACTACCAACAACGGTGTTGATGCAAACAACGTGACCGTAACGCTGCCAGTTGTAAAAAAATCCGATGTTGAAGGTACAACTGTTGATACTGGCGTAGGCTCTAAAGAGTTTGAACTGCACCTGAGCAAGTGCCCGGATACACTGACCACAGCATCAGCAACCTTTACTTCTCAGCAATTTGCTGAGCTGTCTAACGGCACTCTGAAAGCTGACCCAACTGTTGCTGGTCACGCTGACAACGTAAGCCTGGCGCTGTACAACAACACCGCTGCTAACAGCGATCGCGTGCAGGTTGGTCTGCCAGGAAACAATACTCAGGTTGCAACCCTGACTGCAGGTGAAGGTACTCTGGCTTATCGCGTTGCGTATGTTCCAAGCGCCGACTGGGCTGCTGGTACCAACGATCTGACCTCCGGTAAAGTAAGCAGCAACGTTACTTTCACCATGAGCTACGAATAATAGCTTAATAGCTGTCATGCGCTCACGGATGAGGTGGGCGCTTTTTTATTTAATGGATGAATATTATGCGCCCTTTTAAAATGTGTATGACCGCACTTATTTTCAGTGCGGCCTTTGCTGTCTCCCATTCCGCTCTCGCTGATATCGTTATTTCGGGTACGCGCGTCATTTATCCGCAATCCGCTAAAGACGTCACTGTCAATATGGAAAACCGCGGTAATAAGCCCCTTCTGGTACAAACCTGGCTTGATGACGGCCGCGATACGACCAATCCGCAAGAGCTGAAATTACCGTTCATTGTCACCCCGCCTGTATCCCGAGTCGATCCGGCTAAAGGACAGACCGTGCGTATCACCTGGCTTGGACAGACGATGCCGCAGGACAGAGAAACGATGTACTGGTTCAACGTACTGGAAGTTCCGCCTAAATCAAAAGAGGCTGATAGCCAGAACATGCTGCAGTTAGCATTCCGTACACGCATCAAAATGTTCTTCCGCCCTGACGGATTGAAAGGCGATTCTTCCATTGCTGCAGGCCAGCTGAAGTGGACTCAACAGGGTAATGCCCTGGTTGCAAAAAATGATTCGCCTTATTACGTTTCCGTGGCGAAATTTGACATAAAAGTCGGTGGTAAAGCCCTTGAAGTAGAACCGCATGTGGTCGCCCCATTTGCCAGCCAGTCCTATGAAATGAAGAACGCAGGTGCAGTGAAAATCAATAAATTCACTTATACCACAATTAATGATTTCGGCGGTTCTGAGAAGCACGACGTTTCGGTTAATTAAAAAAAATCAAATAGTTATAAATTTCCCTAATAATTAGCAGCTAACGGATTAGTGATAGCAATGTTATTTCGCCGCTCATTTCTTTGTATTGCCATATGCACAGTGCTTCAATCGGCCTCTTATGCGGCCGAAAAAAACGCTATGCCATCCTCTGGTGGTGAAGAGGTCGAATTCAATGATCAGTTTCTGTTTAATACAGGAACGAATATTGACGTTAGCCGCTTTTCTCAGGGAAATCCGGTTGTACCTGGCACGTTTAAAACACAAATAATCGTTAACGGTAAGAAAAAACTGCTCACGGAGTTTACCTTTAAAGATAACGGCACACCTCGTGCTAGCCCCTGCTTCACCCCTAAAGTTTTAATGCAAGTTGGCATTAAAGCTGACGCAATAAACGAAGCCGTCGGCAAAGATACCGCTGACGCGCCTGAAGCTACCTGTGTCGATCTTTATAAGGCATTTTCCGGCGCCACATGGGATTACGACGCCGGAACACAAGAGCTAAGCCTGACGGTTCCGCAAATCTATGTTGAACGTCGACCTAACGGTTATGTCGATCCTTCTCTTTGGGAGGATGGCATTACCGCCGGAATGCTCTCTTACGATCTTAACGCCTGGCATTCCGACAGTACGGATGGTGCGCGCGATACCGCCTACGCCGGGCTGAAATATGGCTTTAATATGGGTCCGTGGCGTTTGCGTTCACGCGGCACATTAAACTGGGATCAGGAAAGCGGCACCGACTACTCGAGCCAGGATATCTACCTGCAACGCGACATCACGCCGCTACGCGCACAACTGTTGATTGGTGATTCCTATACGCGCGGCGACGCCTTCAACTCGTTAAACCTACGCGGCCTGCGCATGTACAACGATGACCGTATGCTGCCGGGCGGTATTTCAACCTACGCACCGACCATTCGCGGTGTGGCGAAAAGCAACGCCAAAGTCACGATCAGCCAGAGTGGTAGCAAGATCTATGAAAGCACCGTTCCGCCAGGCGCTTTTGAGATAAACGATCTCAGTACCACAGGCTACGGTAGCGATCTGATGGTTACCATTGAAGAGTCCGATGGCAGCACACGTACGTTTTCCGTCCCTTACTCTTCAGTAAGCCAGATGCTTCGCCCAGGTTATAGCCGCTGGGATATCGGCGTGGGTGAGTTAAACGACGACGGGCTGCGTGATAAGCCTCGCCTCGGCTATGCCACGGGTTACTACGGGATTAATAACACCTTTACCGGCTACACCGGTCTGCAATATATGGACATCGGTTACCTTTCCGGGCTTCTGGGTATAGCCATGAACACCGGGGTGGGTGCATTTGCATTGGACATTACGCATTCCGATGCAGATATCGACGGTGTCGGTACGCTGACCGGTCAGAGTTACCGCCTCTCCTGGAGTAAGCTCTTAGAAGATACGCGTACCTCGTTCAACGTTGCAGCCTATCGCTTCTCCACGGAAGACTATCTCACGCTGAACGATGCGGCATCACTGGCAGAAGACGTCAAACATCGTGATACATCACGTAACCCGAATCATAACGGGGAGGATGTGTATAACAGCTTCCAGCGTATGAAAAATCAGATTCAGCTTAACGTCAGCCAACCTCTCTCCGCAGGCAAGACAGATTACGGTTCGCTTTATGTAACGGGCAGTTGGCAGGATTACTGGACCGAATCCAGTTCAACCTCTCAGTATTCAGTAGGTTACAACAACTCATTCTGGCTGGGCAGCTACAGCATTTCGTTGCAACGCAGCTATGACGAATACGGTGAAAAGGACGACAGCGTCTACCTGAACCTGAGTATTCCTCTGGAAAACTTACTGGGGCATAAAAAACGTCCTGGCGGTTTCTCAAGCGTCAACATGAGCATGAACTCCGACTTCAAAAACAGTACGGCATTCAACACCAGTGCCAACGGCAATACAGAGGATTACCGTTTTAACTACAGCGTAAACGCCAGTACCAGCCATGCCGACAGCGGCGATCTCAACCAGGTCGGCGGTTACGGCAGCTATAACAGTCCATACGGACCGGTCAGCGTTTCAGCTTCAGCCTCCGATGACAACAGCCAGCAATATTCAATGAGCTATAGCGGCGGCGTACTGATGCATTCTGGTGGTGTGACATTTGCACCTGGCAGTATCGGTGATACCGATACGCTGGCACTGGTCAGCGCACCGGGGGCGAAAGGCGCGCATCTGACCGTGGGTGATGGGGTCATTGGCAGTTCAGGCTATGCCGTAATGCCCTATTTATCCGCCTACCGCGAAAACACCGTCGGGATTGATATTTCAAAAATAGAATCAGACGTTGAGGTGAAAAGCACCAGTTCAGTGGCCGTCCCGCGCAGCGGAGCGGTTATTCGAGTCGATTTCGAAACCGATCAGGGCAAATCGTTACTGCTCGATCTACACCGTTCAGATAATAGCTTTATTCCGCTCGGTGCAGATGTCGTCGATGAACAGGGCCATTCTGTCGGCTCGGTAGGTCAGGCGGGACAAGCCTATGTGCGCGGCGTTGAAGATAGCGGAAAATTACACGTCGTTTGGGGCAGTGGTGCCGACAGTACATGCACCGTGACATACCAAATAACGCCGTCGGCACAGAAAGTGGGCCTGACGACCATGCTTACCAACCAGACTTGCCAGATGTAATTTTTTAACAGGGAGTTATTTTAATGAAGAAAACAATAGCACTTACGCGTCTCGCCGCATTCCTGGCTTTGACCGTAAGTTCACAGACATTTGCTGCAGGCGCCAACCTGGATGTGACTTTCACCGCAACGCTGCGTGAAACAACCTGCGATATGAAAATCGAAGGCGGTACGGGCGATGGAAAGGCCAACATTATTCCTATCGGTGCTGGTGGTAAAACATCGCTGGCGGATATTACCAGTGGTTCTGATAGCGCAACGACAGCTTTTAAACTGAAAATTATTGAATGCCCTTCAAGTCTGGCAGGTTTAAAAACTACCGTTTCTGGCACTGCATCTACAGATCTCGCCACCGCTATCATGAATGCTGCGGCAACAAATATGGCTGAATATATGGGGGTTTCCATCGCCCGTGCCTCTGCTCCAATGACACCATTCACGATTAACGCGACAGAGGATGCAAAACGCCTGGTATGGAGCCCACAGGAAATTAGTAGCCAGGAAGTCGCATTGGTTGCCCGCCTTGTAGAAACCAAAACCGATCAGGCTACAACGGGTGATTTTAGCGCGATTGCCACTTTTAACTTTGAATACCAGTAAGCGGAAGGATACGCAACGATGAACATGAAATCGTCCACACTCATTGCTCTGGCAGTTTCTGCCGGTATTTTTACCGCCTCTGCCAGCGCAATTACCGGTACTACGAGCGTACAGGCAACGTTTACCTCTACGATTGAAGCTGGCACCTGTACTGCTCAGATCCAGAATGCTGGCGGTCAGCCGATCAGCACCCTGGCCTTCGGCGATGTCTTCAAATCTGACCTGGTTGCCAAAAGCCGCAGCGAGCCGTTCAAAATTGCTTTTAGCGGCTGCGCTGGGGTAAAAAACGCCAGCGTACAGGCCATTCCTGGCTCAGGTGGCGGTTGTTCCGGTACAAGTGCTAACGGTGATTCTTTTGCTGCTGGACATGCGACAGGATTCGAAGTATGGAAGGATACGGCAGAGTCCGGCACTTTATTAAGCTGCAGTACCAAACCCACGCAGAATATAGTGATTAGCAGTTCAACGACAATCGTTGATATGGCAGCCCGTATTGTCCTGGCAAAAGGGAAGAATATTGCTGATGTAACGCCCGGCGATGCAAGCGCACCAGTGACATTTGTCATCACCTACCAATAATAATCAGCAGGGGCAGAGTCGCCATGTCAAAAATTTCAAATAATAATGTCCTGAAGAGAACTCTGTTCTTGGCGGGACTTATCAGCTGGCACTGGTCTGCCCCATGTCTGTCCGCAGAGACAGGCATGGATATTACGTTCAATGCCAATATTGTAGAAAACACCTGCCAGATATCTGTTCCGGGCGACGGAAAAGTCCATCTTCCGACGGTAGGTAAAAACTGGTTTTATAATGGTGATGGTAGTTCACGCCTCCAGCCTACAGATGCCGCAGCCGGGACAGAATTTTCCGTCAGCGTAGAAAGTTGTTCTGCCAATAGCGATGTTAAGAAGCTGAATTTCAGCTTCCAGCCACAAAGCCAGCAATGGCCCACCAGCACGCGTCAGGTATTTATCAACGAAACGTCCCTGGCAGAAGGTGGTGCAGAAAACACGGGCGTAGTGATTTTTTCAAAGGACTTAAATACTAACGTCTTAAATACCGACGGTAGCTCCAGTGTATTGCTCGACACTGATCCAGTGAACTGGGCAAAGGACTATCAATTTTATGCTCGCCTACAAAATACGGGTCAGGTACAGGCAGGGAAAGTCACCAGCCGGGTCGTGGTAAATGCGACATATAACTAGAGTAAATAAGGAGAATATACTCATGATGAAACAAGGATGCTCGAAAATCATCGCACTGGCTAAGCTGCTCGCTGCAAGTTTATTGCTGATTCAAGGCCATGCATGGGCAGAGTGCGCAATGGGCGACCATGGCGAAGGCGGCACATCCACTATCGTCAACACGGCGGCCGGTGCACCTATATATTTTAAGACCGTCGACAGTTTAGGGCCCGGTGAATATATCGATATTGCCGGGCCGTTCACAGCTCAACTTTCGCCCGCGCTATGGTCGAACTGTAGTGCAGGCACCGATGGTGACCAGATGTCAAACATCACCTATGATGCTTTAGGTGATGGCAGGGAGGCACTTTGGCCAACGAACATTACGGGTATTTATTACGCCGTCCGTATCTACAGCGATACCTCAGAAGGATCTTATTTCCAGTATTCGAATGACGGATGGTCAGACCTTCCTGTACATAGTAGCGTGGCAAGCCATAACTGGGCAGCGCAAATTAAAATCGTTCAGTCCAACCAATTTATTGGTAACACCAATAATGTCACGAGACTGACGCCAGGTATGGATAAAAAAATCGGCGGCATGTCAATTGGTGGTCACACCAGTACCGATAACAAACCCTGGTGGTTTAATGTAACGATGTCGACCTTCAGTTTGCCTGTTGCCTCTTCGACCTGTCAGGCTGCAGTCGTTAATGGGGGCACAAACAATGTCGATTTTGGTGAAATCATGTTTTCCTCTATACGAGACAGTTTTTACCCACGTCAAACCTTCAATCTCCAGTTGAAAGGCTGCAATAACGTTGCGGCGATTAAATACAAAGTTAGCTCTAACAAAACAGACGGCACCTCAGGCGCGGATGTCCTGATGCTGAATATTTTAACGTCGAATGCTGCTGCAGGCGTTGGCGTGGCCATTGAGCAGCTATTTACGGCAAACCCGTCCGGCCATGGTGAACCTTTTATTAACGATCCCTCTTATATTTATGTACCTTTAGCTTATCAGGTTGGAACCAGCTCAAGTGTCGACCTCCCCTTTGAGGCCACAATGGGAAGAGACAATAATACCCCGCTCAAAGCAGGTAATTTCAAAGCCATCGCCACGTTTACGATTGATTATTTCTGATACTACCCCTGCGGCTGATTACTGATCAGCCGCGACATCGTCTCCAGCGAATCCGTTCTTAAAATATACAAACGTTTCAGCAAGAACGGATTATCCCCCGGCTTCACCTTCCCTTTCACTGTTGTCACCGCCAGATGGAAACCGGCATCATTTGCCGCTTTTATCGCTTTGCTGTCATAGCCGCCAAACGGATACGAAAGGTAAAGCACGCGCGGGTTGAACTGCGCCAGCGCCCGGCGTGATCGTTCAAAATCAAACAGGATCACGTGATAGCTGCGGCTCAGTAAAATCGGATGCTTATTGCCATCCACGCGGTGCAGGAAGTGGGTATGAGACTGGATATCGAATACATCCTGGATGCCCTTAATCTCCTGCACGCTCATGAACTGCAGCGATTTAGGGTCCCATTTCTGCGGATGGCCTTTTATGCGGGAAGAGATAATAAACGCGGTAGCCTTAAAGCCGTACTCTTTCAGTACAGGATACGCATAGCGGCTGACCGATTTGAGGCCATCGTCAAAGGTGATCACCACCGATTTCGCAGGCAGGTTCATTTTGTTACGCACGTACCCTTCCAGCTGATACATCGTCAGCGTGGTATAGCCCTGATCGCGTAGCCAGGCCATCTGGTTATTGAACGCACGTACGCTGGTCGTCGTGGACGTATGTCGAAAACGTGTGTTCTCTTCATCACGTAAAATATGATGGTAGGTCAGAATCGGAAGGCCGTTATCTTCCTGCGCATCCAGACTGCTGATCCACGCCAGACGGTTGCCGATGCGGATCTGATACCAGGTCTGGTTCAGACGATCTTTCAGTTTGTTCAGTATCGGATAGCGAAGATTAGCGCTTAATGTGCCGAACGGTGCGCTACCGCTGGAAGGTGCGTTATATACCGGCGTATCTTTCCAGGTAATGAGGTTCTGATTGCTCAGGGGTTTATTGAGATCCCCGAGGCTATCCTCGACGCGCTGTTTCCCCTGAACCGGCTCCAGGTGCCCCTTGTCGATAAACCCCGTACCAAAACCGAAGCGAAATTCGTAGTAGTCCGCCGCCGCGGGCACAACGGCCAGGATCTGCCCGGCACGCACGTTACCCACGTTGATCACGCTATTCCCCACCTGCGCCCAGATCGCCGCATCTTCGGTGGTTTGCATATACTGGGCAGGCAGAGTTTGCTGGCTAAGTAAACTGGCTGAGCTGACGCCGGAAGCGAGCATCAATAACAAGAAAAGAATACGCGGTAACATGGTGTCTTAATCGATGCGGGAAACTGCCGCTATTGTAACAAATGAGACATCAATACCAACGTTTAATTCTTATACAGGTCATGGAGCAGGACGAAAGGAGGATTTTTTTGCTGCTGATGCCACAGGCTGCTGACGCCCGGTAGGCCCTGCGCCACGATAGCATGGCGAAACTCAGTGCTGCTTAATAATTCACGCTGTGGATACATTAACGCCAGCAGGGCGAAGTTGATCCCCGAGATGACTTCACAGCACGCATGCTTATGGCTCAGCAAAGCGGCTGCCCGGTAAGGCGCCGCGCCCGATTTATCGGTCAAAAAAATCACGCCATCACCGGTATCCGTTTCATGCAGAGCATCGCACATCATGCGGCCAAGCATATTGGTGCTCAACCCGCGCCAGTAATTTACCGCCCGGCATTGCGCCAGCGGGCCAAATCTGGCTTCAAGTTTATCCAGCATGTCCTGCGCCTGTTCATCGTGGCAGGTGATAACCCATCCCAGCATAACTCTCTCCTTAGCAGGCAAGTAGTTTAGCGGAGTGAAGGTTGGCTTTCGGTGATAACTGTCAAAGAAAGTGCCCGGCAAACAGAACGTCGCCGGGCAGAAGGTTAGCTGCGCAGACCGCGTCCGCGTTGGATCAGATACCAGCACAGCAGGTAGAAGGCGATGATGAACACCACCAGCACCGCCACCGTGGTAAACAGCGGCACATCAGTGATACCGAGGAAGCCAAAGCGGAAGCCGCTGATCATGTAAACGATCGGGTTCAGGTGCGACAGCGCCTGCCAGAACGGCGGCAGCAGCGTCAGAGAGTAAAACACCCCACCCAGGTAGGTTAACGGCGTCAGCACGAAGGTCGGGATCAGGCTGATGTCGTCAAACGTTTTGGCGAACACGGCGTTCAGCAGACCGGCCAGCGAGAACAGGATCGCCGTCAGGAGCAGCGTCAGCGCGACAAACAGCCACGAGTGGACCTGGAACGGTACGAAGAAAAGCGAAATCGCCGTGACCAGAATCCCCACGCACAGCCCACGAGCCACACCACCGCCCACGTAGCCAGCGATAATGACGTGCGTCGGCACAGGCGCGACCAGTAACTCTTCAATATTGCGCTGGAACTTGGCGCTGAAGAACGACGAGGCCACGTTGGCATAGGCGTTGGTGATCACCGCCATCATAATCAGGCCCGGTACGATAAATTGCATATAGGTAAAACCGTGCATCTCACCAATCCGGGAACCGATCAGGTTACCGAAGATGATGAAATAGAGCGTCATGGTGATCACCGGCGGCACCAGGGTTTGCACCCAGATGCGCATAAAGCGGTTGATCTCTTTCGCCCAGATACTTTTCAGCGCGACCCAGTAAAGATGCGTCATGCCTTGTCTCCTTGCTTGTCATGTACCAGAGAGACAAACAGCTCTTCCAGTCGGTTCGCTTTGTTACGCATACTCAATACCTGAATGCCCTGCGCGCTCAGCTGTGAAAATACGCTGTTGATGCCCTGCTCGCGCAGCACTTCCACTTCCAGCGTTGAGGTATCCACCAGCCGGTAGTTGTACCCTTCCAGCTTCGGCAGCGCACTTTTCGCCGCCAGATCGAGGATGAAGGTTTCTGATTTCAGCTTGGAGAGCAGATTTTTCATCGAGGTGTTTTCCACCAGCTCGCCGTGCTGAATGATGCCGATGTTGCGGCACAGCATCTCCGCCTCTTCCAGATAGTGTGTGGTCAGAATGATAGTGGTGCCTTTATCATTCAGATCCTTCAGGAAGCCCCACATGGAACGACGCAGTTCGATATCCACACCTGCGGTGGGTTCATCAAGAATCAACAGTTTTGGCTCGTGCATCAGCGCGCGGGCAATCATCAGGCGGCGCTTCATCCCGCCGGATAACATCCGCGCACGTTCGTTACGTTTTTCCCACAGATCGAGCTGTTTCAGGTACTTTTCACTGCGTTCAAGGGCCTCTTTACGTTCAACGCCGTAATAACCCGCCTGGTTAACGACAATTTGCTGCACCGTCTCGAACGGGTTGAAGTTGAACTCCTGCGGTACCAGCCCCAGCTGGCGCTTGGCGTTCACCACATCTTTTTGCAGGTCGTACCCAAAGACGCTCACCCGGCCGGACGTTTTATTGACCAGCGAGCTGATAATCCCAATGGTGGTCGATTTCCCTGCTCCGTTCGGCCCCAGAAGCGCGTAAAAATCGCCGGCCTCTACTTTAAGATCTATTCCGCGTAGCGCCTGAACGCCACCCGAATAGGTTTTTTTAAGCTGCTCAAGCTCCAGTGCAATTGCCATGAAATTAACTTACCTTCAGTTCTTACACACGTTGTGTGGTTTCATTAAAAGTCGGGTTACCCTATAGTAGCGCAACGCAATAACTCGGTTACAGGTCGCTAACCTCCATGAACAACATAGATACACTCATCAGCAACAATGCACTATGGTCAAAAATGCTGGTGGAGGAAGACCCCGGATTTTTTGGAAAACTCGCGCAGGCTCAGAACCCACGCTTTCTCTGGATTGGATGTTCCGACAGCCGCGTACCGGCGGAGCGCCTGACCGGCCTTGAACCCGGCGAACTGTTTGTTCACCGTAATGTCGCCAATCTCGTGATTCACACCGATCTCAACTGTCTTTCTGTTGTTCAGTATGCCGTTGACGTTCTGCAAGTCGAGCACATCATCATTTGCGGCCATTATGGCTGCGGCGGCGTGCAGGCGGCGGTTGAAAACACGGAACTGGGGCTCATTGATAACTGGCTACTGCACATCCGCGATATCTGGTTCAAACATAGCTCACTGCTGGGCGAAATGCCGCAGGAACGTCGCATGGATACCCTTTGCGAACTCAACGTGATGGAGCAGGTATATAACCTGGGCCACTCAACGATCATGCAATCGGCGTGGAAACGCGGGCAGAAGGTCTCTATCCACGGCTGGGCGTACGGTATTCACGATGGTCTGCTGCGCAATCTGGAAGTCACCGCCACCAACCGCGAAACGCTGGAGCAGCGTTACCGTTCGGGGATTGCCAACCTTCAGCTTAAGCACGTCAATCATAAATAAGTGCCCGTTAAAAAGCCGGGTGGCGGCTGCGCCTTACCCGGCCTACGGTTTTCTCCCTCTCCCCGTGGGAGAGGGCCAGGGTGAGGGCATCAGCCCGCAATTACTCGTCCAGCAATACCACTTTCCCAACATACGGCAGATGACGATAACGCTGCGCGTAGTCAATGCCGTAACCGACGACGAATTCGTCCGGAATCGAGAAACCCACGAACTCTACCGGCACCTGCACTTCACGACGGTCAGGTTTATCCAGCAGCGTACAAATCGCCAGAGATTTTGGCTCGCGCAGGCTCAGGATCTCGCGCACTTTTGACAGCGTGTTGCCGGAGTCGATAATGTCTTCAACGATCAACACATCTTTGCCGCGAATATCTTCATCCAGATCTTTCAGGATTTTCACATCACGGGTTGTGGACATGCCGCTGCCGTAGCTGGAGGCGGTCATAAAATCGACCTCGTGGGGCACATGCACTTCACGGCACAGGTCTGCCATGAACATGAAAGAGCCACGCAACAGACCGACCAGCACCATTTCGCTGCCGCTGTCCTTGTAATGTTCGGTGATTTGACGACCCAGTTCGGCGATACGCGCTTTGATCTCGGCTTCCGGGATCATCACTTCAACAGTATGTTTCATATTACTAACCAAATGATTTTAATGAAAATCTCTCAATACGGATGAGTTAATATCCAGCATTGATACGCAAGCCAGCCATTATATCAGCAAATGGATAACCCTGGCGTATGAGTTATAAAAAGCAAATATTGTGATTCCGATCACACTTGTTAATACCTATAATTAGTTGCTAGCAAATTATTAACAAAAACTGACGAGTACACTTTCTATGGCTGAAACAAACTCTAAACAGCCGCGTCTACTGGTGACATTAACAGCCGCTTTCGCAGCCTTCTGCGCGCTGTATCTGTTAATCGGTGGCGTCTGGCTGGTCGCTTTAGGCGGCTCCTGGTACTACCCGATTGCGGGTCTGGTTATGGTTGCCGTAACCGTCCTGCTGTTGCGTAGAAAACAATCTGCACTGTGGCTGTATGCCGCACTCCTTCTTGCCACGATGATCTGGGGCGTCTGGGAAGTCGGTTTCGACTTCTGGGCACTGACGCCGCGCAGCGACATCCTGGTCTTCTTCGGTATCTGGCTGATCCTGCCGTTCGTCTGGCGCCGCCTGATTGTGCCATCCAGCGGTGCCGTTGCGGCGCTGGTGGTGGCCCTGTTAATCAGCGGCGGCATCCTGACCTGGGCTGGCTTTAACGACCCGCAGGAGATTAACGGTACGCTGAACGCAGAATCCACACCTGCGGCAGCTATCTCTCAGGTCGCTGACGGAGACTGGCCTGCGTATGGTCGTAATCAGGAAGGTCAACGTTACTCCCCGCTGAAGCAGATCAACGCGGACAACGTTAAGAACCTGAAAGAAGCCTGGGTATTCCGTACCGGCGATGTGAAAATGCCGAACGATCCGGGCGAGCTGACCAACGAAGTGACGCCAATTAAAGTCGGCAACATGCTCTACCTGTGCACGGCGCACCAGCGTCTGTTCGCGCTCGACGCGGCCACCGGTAAAGAGAAATGGCACTTCGATCCGCAGCTGAACTCCAACCCGTCCTTCCAGCATGTCACCTGCCGTGGCGTCTCTTACCACGAAGCGCGCGCCGAGAATGCGAGCCCGGAAGTGGTTGCCGACTGTCCTCGCCGCATCATGCTGCCGGTGAACGATGGCCGTCTGTTCGCCATCAATGCCGAGACGGGCAAGCTGTGTGAAACCTTTGCCAACAAAGGTATCCTGAACCTGCAGACCAACATGCCGGACACCACACCGGGTCTGTATGAGCCAACCTCACCGCCAATCATCACCGATAAAACCATCGTGATTGCCGGTTCGGTAACGGATAACTTCTCCACGCGTGAAACCTCCGGCGTAATCCGCGGCTTCGACGTGAATACCGGTAAACTGCTGTGGGCCTTCGACCCGGGCGCGAAAGATCCCAACGCGATCCCGTCGGATGAACACACCTTTACCTTTAACTCGCCAAACTCCTGGGCACCAGCGGCGTATGACGCGAAGCTGGACCTGGTCTACCTGCCGATGGGTGTGACCACACCAGATATCTGGGGCGGTAACCGCACGCCGGAGCAGGAGCGCTATGCGAGCGCTATCGTGGCGCTGAACGCGACCACCGGTAAGCTGGCGTGGAGCTACCAGACGGTTCACCACGATCTGTGGGATATGGATATGCCGTCCCAGCCGACGCTGGCGGACATTACCGTTGACGGCAAAACCGTGCCGGTGATTTACGCTCCGGCCAAGACGGGTAACATCTTCGTCCTGGATCGCAGTAACGGTAAGCTGGTTGTGCCTGCCCCGGAAAAACCGGTTCCACAGGGTGCAGCGAAAGGCGATTACGTCAGCAAAACCCAGCCGTTCTCTGACCTGAGCTTCCGTCCGAAGAAAGACCTCAGCGGTGCAGACATGTGGGGTGCCACCATGTTTGACCAGCTGGTGTGCCGCGTGATGTTCCACCAGCTGCGCTATGAAGGCATCTTCACACCGCCTTCTGAGCAGGGCACGCTGGTCTTCCCGGGTAACCTGGGGATGTTTGAGTGGGGCGGGATCTCCGTTGACCCGAACCGTCAGGTGGCGATCGCCAACCCAATGGCGCTGCCGTTCGTTTCCCGCCTGATCCCACGCGGTCCGGGCAACCCAATGGAGCAGCCGAAAGACGCGAAAGGCAGCGGTACCGAAGCCGGCATTCAGCCGCAGTACGGCGTACCGTTTGGCGTAACGCTGAACCCGTTCCTGTCTCCGTTTGGTCTGCCGTGTAAACAGCCTGCCTGGGGCTATATCTCCGGTCTGGATCTGAAAACCAACCAGATCGTATGGAAAAAACGTATTGGTACGCCACAGGACAGCATGCCGTTCCCGATGCCGGTTCCGGTGCCGTTCAATATGGGTATGCCGATGCTGGGTGGCCCAATTTCCACCGCCGGTAACGTGCTGTTCATCGCGGCAACCGCAGATAACTACCTGCGCGCGTACAACATGACCAACGGTGAAAAACTGTGGCAGGGCCGTCTGCCGGCAGGTGGACAGGCCACGCCGATGACCTATGAAGTGAATGGCAAGCAGTACGTTGTCATCTCAGCGGGCGGTCACGGTTCGTTTGGCACGAAGATGGGCGACTACATCGTCGCGTATGCGTTGCCTGACGAAAACAAGTAACTGAAAAGCCCGGTGGCGCTACCGCTTACCGGGCCTACAGGGTGCCCTATGTATGCCGGGTAAGGCGAAGCCGCCACCCGGCTTTTTTTATACGGTAAAGCCGAGCATCATCCCCGTATCCTCATGCTCCAGCAGGTGGCAGTGCGCCATATAGGCAAATTCCTTCGGCGCATCGTGGTCAAACTTCACCAGCACCTCGCTGACGCCGCCTTCCACTCTCACCGTATCTTTCCAGCCCGCGCGATGCGCGTCCGGCGCTTTGCCGTTCTCAGAAAGAATGCGGAACTGGGTGCCGTGGATGTGGAACGGGTGCAGCATCATGTCCCCTTCGCCTGAAATCACCCAACGCTCAAACTGACCCTTTGTCGCAGCAAACATCGGCATGTTCATGTCGAACGCTTTGCCGTTGATCATATTGGCGTTGTGGAAATCAAAGCCATGGTCGCCGTGATTCATGTTCCCCATACCGCCCATTTTGCCGTGGTCCATATTCATGTGGCCCATCATCTGCCCGTGTTGCATCCCCGCCATCGCCTTATCGCCATATTTCGCCATCAGCGCCTGCATGCCCATCATATCGAGCATCGGGTTCATGGAGAGCTGCAGCTTGCGCTGCGTAAGCCCATCAAGCGACGGGAGTGCTGGCAGAGTGGTTAACGTATCAGGCAGCGTGCCGGAAGCGGCCACCAGTAATGGCTGAATACGCAGCACCGGATGCGGCTTATCAAATGGCGCAACCGCCATTCCCATCTGGCTAACCGGCAGGGTTACGAGGTCAAACGCCTTGCCGTCGCTGATATCCACCAGCACCTCAAAGCGCTCGCCCATCAGCATCGGCAGCTCGCTCACTTTCACCGGCTCCGGCAGCAGGCCGCCGTCGCTGGCAACCACGTACAGCGGGCGTTTATCGCTGGCGGCGAAATTGAGCGAGCGTGCGTTACAGCCGTTGAGCAGTCGCAGGCGCAGCCAGCCTTTCGGTGCGGCATGCTGAGGGTAAATGGCGCCGTTGGTCAGCAACGTGTCGCCAAACCAGCCTACTGCCGCGCTCATCACGTCCAGCTGGTAGTCAATTTGCCCGTCAGCGTTGAATTTCTTGTCCTGCACAATCACCGGAACGTCGTCGATGCCCCACTGTTTCGGCAGGCGCAGCAGGCGGCTTTCGTCGTCTTCAATCAGCACCAGCCCCGCCAGCCCCATCGCCACCTGATGGCCCGTTTTGCCATGCTGATGCGGGTGGAACCAGCAGGTCGCCGCACGCTGGTCAGGCGTGAAGGTGACGCTGCGCGTACCGCCCGCTTTGATGACGCCCTGCGGCCCGCCGTCCACCTCGCCCGGCACTTCCAGCCCGTGCCAGTGCAGCGTCGTCTCTTCGGCGAGCGTGTTGTGGATATCCACCGTCACCGCTTTCCCTTTACGTAACTGGAGTGCCGGGCCGAGCAAATTACCGTTATAGCCCCATGTTGTGGCGTTGTGCCCGCCGAACGTCGTTTTACCGGCCTGAACAACAAGCTGGATACGGCTGCGGGCGTCAGCGGTCAGTAAGTCAGGGATGGGTAAGGCAGGCCTGTCAGCCGCGAAAACCGCGCGGCTCCAGAGTGGTAATGCGCTGGCAGCCCCCAGCGCAACGGAATATTTTAAAAAATCACGACGTTGCATGTTCATTTCCTTATTTCCAGCAGGCGATCTTTTGAGCATAAACCCTCCCCTTACCGGAAGGTCAAGTCAAGCGGCAATAATAAAGATCGTCGCACCGGCATCAAGTATGCTAACGTTAATTTTCCGTGAAGAAGTGGTAGAAGCAATGAAGATGTTTTTCAGGACAATTTTGTTCGGTAGCCTGATGGCAATGTGTGCGAACAGCTATGCGCTAAGTGAAAATGAAGCGGAAGATATGGCCGATTTAACGGCGGTTTTTGTATTCCTGAAAAATGATTGTGGCTACCAGAATTTACCCAACGGGCAAATTCGCCGCGCGCTGGTCTTTTTTGCCCAGCAGAACCAGTGGGATCTCAGCAACTACGACAGCTTCGACATGAAGGCGCTCGGCGAAGACAGCTACCGTGACTTGAGCGGTATTGGTATTCCCACTGCCAAAAAATGCAAAGCGCTGGCTCGTGATTCACTCAGCCTGCTCGCCTACGTGAAATAACCTTCCCGACGCCCCCTGTTGAACCTCTGGCCGTGCAACCACGGTTAGAGTTAGCTATCATGTTTCGCTCATTTTTTGTGAGTGTAACGGATGTTTACACAGGAGGAGTTCGCTATGGCCGACCACACGTTGTGGCATGAAACACTGCATGACCAGTTTGGTCAGTACTTTGCCGTTGATAACGTGCTCTATCATGAGAAAACCGATCACCAGGATCTGATCATCTTCGAGAATGCCGCCTTTGGCCGCGTCATGGCGCTGGACGGCGTCGTGCAAACGACCGAGCGAGCGAGATGAGTTTATCTATCATGAGATGATGACCCACGTCCCGCTGCTGGCGCACGGTCACGCGAAGCATGTCCTGATTATCGGCGGTGGCGACGGTGCAATGCTGCGTGAAGTCTCCCGCCATCGTTCCATTGAAACCATCACCATGGTGGAAATCGATGCGGGCGTCGTCTCTTTCTGCCGCCAGTACCTCCCCAACCACAATGCCGGTAGCTATGACGATCCGCGCTTTAGCCTGGTGATTGACGACGGCGTTAACTTTGTTAACCAAACCTCGCAGACCTTTGACGTTATTATCTCCGACTGCACCGACCCTATCGGCCCTGGCGCGTCGCTGTTTACCTCTTCCTTCTACGAAGGCTGCAAGCGCTGCCTGAACCCGGGCGGGATCTTCGTCGCACAGAATGGCGTCTGCTTCCTGCAGCAGGATGAAGCGCTCGACAGCCATCGTAAGCTCAGCACCTATTTCGATGATGTCAGCTTCTATCAGGCGGCCATTCCGACGTACTACGGCGGGATCATGACCTTTGCCTGGGCGACGGATAACGACGTGTTACGCCATCTCTCCACCGAAATTATTCAGGCCCGCTTCCATCAGGCCGGTCTTCAGTGCCGATACTACAATCCGGCAATTCATACCGCAGCGTTTGCTCTGCCGCAGTACCTGCAAGACGCATTATCCACTAAGGGGGTGAGCTAATTGAAAAAGCTTAAACTGCATGGCTTTAACAACCTGACGAAAAGCCTGAGTTTTTGTATTTACGATATCTGCTATGCCAAAACAGCGGAAGAACGCGATGGTTACATCGCCTATATCGACGAACTCTACAACGCCAACCGTCTGACCGAGATCCTGTCAGAAACCTGTTCCATTATCGGCGCAAACATCCTGAACATCGCCCGACAGGATTATGAACCCCAGGGCGCCAGCGTGACCATACTGGTCAGCGAAGAACCGGTCGACCCGAAGCTTATCGACAAAACTGAACATCCGGGCCCGCTGCCGGAAGTGGTGGTTGCTCACCTTGATAAAAGCCATATCTGCGTACATACCTACCCGGAGAGTCACCCGGAAGGTGGGCTGTGTACGTTCCGCGCCGATATCGAAGTGTCGACCTGCGGCGTGATTTCCCCGCTGAACGCGTTGAACTATTTAATCCACCAGCTGGAATCGGACATCGTCACCATTGATTATCGCGTGCGTGGTTTTACCCGTGATATCAACGGAATGAAGCACTTCATCGACCACGAGATCAATTCCATTCAGAACTTTATGTCCGACGACATGAAATCGTTGTACGACATGATGGACGTGAACGTATATCAGGAAAACATCTTCCATACCAAGATGTTACTGAAGGAATTCGACCTTAAGCACTACATGTTCCATACCAAACCGGAAGATCTTAGCGAAGAAGAGCGGAAGGCCATCACTGACCTGCTCTGGAAAGAGATGCGCGAGATCTACTACGGCCGTAATATTCCGGCCGTGTAAACGTAAACCGGAGCAGGGATGCTCCGGCCTGTTATTTCTGTTTCATGAAGTCACGGTATGCGTTCACTACCTGAAGGAAGTCTTCCACGCCGCACATCGACAGACTCTCTTCGTCGTAGTAGCTCATCCCCTCTTCCATCTCATCACCCGAAAACTCGAGCTGGTTGGCACGCACCATGACCTCTTCACCGTCCATCCACAGCGTGTATTCATGCCCGGCGCGCTGCCAGGAGCGCTCACTGCCTTTCACCGTATTTGCCGCCTGTTCAACCTCATCAAGAAGTGCAAGATTTTCTTTCACCTCTTCGTTAAACCAGTGTCCAACGGCTTCGTGGCCCATCGACATACGCACTTTCACCACTCCGGTGATGTCGCGCAGAAATTCGTAATCCATAGTGTTTTCCTCTGCAAAGCCATTAAGGTAATTATCGCAGCAGAGAGGAAGAAAAAAAGCGTGAGAGGTGGGAGGAATGAAAATAAAAAACCCACCGACGTTGCGATGGGTTTGTAGGCCCGGTAAGCGAAGCGCCACCGGGCAATGGGTCAGGTGCGGTCTGGTGCCCTCACCCCCAGCCCCTCTCCCACGGGAGAGGGTAGCATTTATACTGCCGTCTGGAAGATAACCCCGTCAGCCTTCTCGGTATACTGAGAGAGCTGGTCGAAGTTCAGATAGCGATAGGTGTCTACCGCCGTCTTATCAACCTGCGCCACAAAGGTCTGGTACTCTTCCGGCGTTGGCAGTTTGCCAATCAGCGCCGCAACCGCCGCCAGCTCGGCAGAGGCCAGGAAGACGTTTGCACCGGTACCTAAACGGTTCGGGAAGTTACGGGTAGAAGTGGAGACCACCGTCGCACCGTCGGCTACGCGCGCCTGGTTGCCCATACACAGGGAACAACCAGGGATTTCGATACGCGCACCGCTCTTACCAAACACGCTGTAGTAGCCCTCTTCGGTCAGCTGAGCCGCGTCCATACGGGTTGGCGGTGCCACCCACAGACGGGTTGGCAGCTGGCCTTTGTGGGTATCCAGCAGTTTACCGGCAGCACGGAAGTGACCGATGTTGGTCATACAGGATCCGATGAACACTTCGTCGATCTTCTCACCCTGAACCTCAGACAGCGGACGCGCGTCATCCGGATCGTTCGGTGCACAGAGGATTGGCTCTTTGATATCCGCCAGATCGATGTCGATCACCGCCGCGTAGTCTGCGTCAGCATCAGCTTCCAGCAGCTGCGGGTCGGCCAGCCATTTTTCCATGCCCTGGATACGACGCTCCAGCGTACGACGGTCGCCGTAGCCTTCTGCAATCATCCACTTCAGCAGCACGATGTTAGAGTTCAGATACTCAATAATCGGCTCTTTGTTCAGCTTGATGGTACAGCCCGCCGCTGAACGCTCAGCAGAGGCATCGGTCAGTTCGAACGCCTGTTCCACTTTCAGATCCGGCAGACCTTCAATTTCCAGGATACGGCCAGAGAAGATGTTTTTCTTCCCTTTCTTCTCAACGGTCAGCAGGCCTTGCTTAATCGCATACAGCGGGATCGCGTGAACCAGGTCACGCAGGGTGATACCCGGCTGCATTTTACCTTTGAAGCGCACCAGCACCGATTCCGGCATATCCAGCGGCATCACGCCAGTCGCAGCAGCAAACGCCACCAGACCGGAGCCCGCCGGGAAAGAGATACCGATTGGGAAACGGGTATGGGAGTCACCGCCGGTACCCACGGTATCCGGCAGCAGCATGCGGTTCAGCCACGAGTGGATTACGCCGTCACCCGGACGCAGGGAAACACCGCCACGGTTCATGATGAAGTCTGGCAGCGTGTGGTGCGTGGTCACGTCAACCGGCTTCGGATAGGCCGCCGTGTGGCAGAAGGACTGCATCACCAGGTCAGAAGAGAAGCCCAGGCACGCCAGGTCTTTCAGTTCGTCACGGGTCATTGGGCCAGTGGTGTCCTGAGAGCCCACGGAGGTCATTTTCGGCTCGCAGTACGCACCCGGACGAACGCCGGCTACGCCGCATGCGCGACCCACCATTTTCTGCGCCAGAGAGTAACCACGGTTGCTCTCCGCCACATCTTTCGCCTGACGGAATACGTCTGAGTGCGGCAGACCGAGCGCTTCACGTGCTTTGGTGGTCAGGCCACGGCCGATGATCAGCGGGATACGGCCACCGGCACGCACTTCGTCGATCAGCACGTCGGTTTTCAGCTCAAAGCTTGCCAGCAGTTCGTTGGTTTCGTGGTTACGCACTTCGCCTTTGAACGGATAGACGTCAATCACGTCGCCCATGTTCAGGTTGTTCACGTCAACTTCGATTGGCAGTGCGCCCGCATCTTCCATGGTGTTGAAGAAGATCGGCGCAATTTTGCCGCCCAGGACCAGGCCGCCGCCGCGTTTGTTCGGCACATGAGGGATGTCGTCACCCATGAACCACAGCACGGAGTTGGTGGCGGACTTACGGGAAGAACCGGTACCCACAACGTCACCCACGTAGGCCAGCGGGAAACCTTTCTCCTGCAGGGCTTCGATCTGTTTGATCGGGCCGACGCTGCCCGGCTGATCCGGCTCGATACCTTCACGGGCGTTTTTCAGCATCGCC
Organism: Enterobacter asburiae; assembly: GCF_008080435.1. Lineage (GTDB taxonomy): Bacteria > Pseudomonadota > Gammaproteobacteria > Enterobacterales > Enterobacteriaceae > Enterobacter > Enterobacter asburiae_C. The sequence goes on from NZ_VRKN01000006.1 coordinate 92,873, forward strand.
AGGGCGTGCAGAGGGATATCCGGGCGAGACCACGCGTCCGGTGCCGGAGAGAGGTCATCGGTGTTGGTTTCACCGGTCACTTTAAAGACGGTAACGGTGATTTTTTCAGCCAGAGCAGGACGGTTCAGGAACCATTCGGCATCAGCCCAGGACTGCATCACCTGCTTCGCATAGACGTTGCCTGCTTTGGCTTTTTCTTCTACATCGTAGAAATTATCGAACATCAGCAGCGTGGAAGAGAGCGCTTTAGCGGCAATCGGTGCCAGCTTGTCGTTATCCAGCGCGTCAATCAGCGGATGAATGTTGTAACCACCCTGCATGGTGCCGAGCAGTTCAATGGCTTTTTCAGGAGTAACCAGTGGGGAGGTGGCTTCGCCTTTGGCGATAGCAGCAAGGAATCCGGCTTTTACGTAGGCAGCTTCATCTACGCCAGGCGGTACGCGGTTGATCAGCAGATCTAACAGGAATTCTTCTTCGCCCTTAGGCGGGTTCTTCAGCAGCTCGACGAGCGCGGCCATTTGGGTTGCATCTAAAGGTTTGGGTACAATTCCCTCGGCGGCACGTTCTGCTACGTGCTTACGGTATTCTTCTAGCACGACGGTTCTCCTCGCTCTCATTGTCATATGCGGCGGGCGTTCTCTTCACGCTCCTGTGAGACAGCAGTTTGTAGGGTAAATGCCCGATACCGCGTCGGGCAGCATAGCAGGATTTCTACACAGTGTTAATCCGTTTACAAAAAAGCAACATTAAAAAATTTGCTGAATCGTTAAGCATGGTGTAGCGGGGAGACGAGACGAATTTTAGGGACAAAAAAACCGCCTGGTAGCGGTTTATTTGTTGCCTTGCGGTGGTAGCACACCGGGCCGGCAGATTTGCGGCAATACACTCGACATGAATAATGCTCCTGAGTAAGAAAATCTGCAAGTACCTGTTTGGTGTTTACGAGTCGCCATCCAGTTTCGAATGAAAAAGGATGTAACTGCATTTCCACTCTTCTCAGTCTGTAGCAACTGTAATACTGTTGCTCCCGGCCTGCTTCGCTGGCGTAGCAACCAGTCACCGGGCCCGGGAGCAGTTCCGTAACCTACGCGGCAATACACTTATTTGCCTGGTTCTGCCTTTCCCGGTGGAGAATGAACCCGCGTAGCCTGTACAGGAACGCACGCAATGGAGATGCGAATCACTGCGCTGATCGTTGTGACCGGTTTACTGCTTACCGCGCTGCACGGTGGCTGGAACATATCCGACATCACGGTGCTGTTTGTCGTCAACCTCGGCAACTAGCTGCTGGCCGCTCGCAAGAGCGGCCTTCTGAATTCCCTGCGGTTTTTCCCGCATCGCATATAATTGTGTAATAAATACTCACACTCTTTATCCGGACGTCCCGGACGCTTCCCAATAAAAGTCAAAACAGTAAAAGACGGGTGAATAATACTCACGCCAACCGTAACGCCTCACGGCACAGCGCTTGTCTCGTTGGAGTCATTTTATGAAGTTGCCCTTTAAGCCACATCTGCTCGTCCTTCTGTGCAGTGCCGGGCTGTTTGCCGCCTCAGGCGTCATGTTTGTCAAAAGCCGCGCCACGGAGCCCGCTGCGCTGGCACCCGTCGCACAACAACCAGCTGCACCAGCGCCTGCCGCAGCCCAGCCCGCCCCTGTTGTCGCGCCAACCTACACTGCCGCGCAAATCGATCAATGGGTTGCTCCCATCGCGCTCTACCCGGATGCCCTGCTGTCGCAAATTTTAATGGCGTCGACCTATCCGGCCAACGTGATCCAGGCGGCGCAGTGGTCCAAAGACAACCCTAAAATGGAAGGAGACGCCGCGATTCAGGCCGTTGCCAGCCAGCCCTGGGATCCCAGCGTAAAATCGCTGGTCGCGTTTCCTCAGCTTATGTCCCTGATGGGTGAAAACCCGCCGTGGGTACAAAATCTGGGTGATGCGTTTCTCGCGCAACCGAAAGACGTGATGGATTCCGTTCAGCGCCTGCGCGCGCTGGCACAGAAGACAGGCGCTTTACAATCCACACCTCAGCAGACGGTCACCACCGTGACAAAACCGGCGCCAGCGAAAACCAGCACCACCGAGGCAACAACAGCGGCGACGTCCGCGCCCGCCCCAACGGTAATCAAAATTGAATCTGCCGACCCGCAGGTTGTTTACGTCCCCACCTATAACCCCAATACGGTTTACGGCACCTGGCCAAACACCGCCTATCCGCCCACCTATCTCCCACCGACACCCGGGGAGCAGTTTGGCAACAGTTTCGTAAACGGTTTAGGCTTCAGCCTGGGCGTCGCCACAACCTATGCCATCTTCAGTAACATCGACTGGGATGATGACGATGACTGGGATCATCACCATGACGACTGGGATAATCACGGTGGCTACAATCGCAACGGTGATAACAACATCAATATCAACGTTGAGAACTTCAATAAAATCAGCGGACAGCGTCTGACGGACGCCAACCGCACCTGGCAGCACAACCCGGCCTATCGGGAAGGTGTGCCCTATCCGACTAACCAGCTCAACACTCGCTTCCACTCCACCAACTCGGCTACAGGGCTCAGTTCAACGCAGCAAAAACCGGTTAACCGCGATAGCCAGCGTCAGGCCGCTCTGAGCCAGATGGAGAAATCCACGGGCAAAACCTTCCCGCAAACGGCGCGCACCGGAACGAAAGATGTGCAGCGTCAGGCCTCAAATGAACAGCTGAAGCAGATTTCGCAGCGCAATAACTACCGTGGCTACGACACCAAACCGCAGACGGTGAAGCGGAGCACCACGCAGCAGCGAGAAAATCGCCAGACCACTGCGCAGAGACAAGAGAAACGCGTTTCGCAGCCCGCACAACAACGCCCTCTCCAGCAGCGAAACAGTCAGCCCCGGGCCAATGCGCTGAGTGGCAACGACAGCCGCTCCGCAAACTGGCAGGCGCAGCAGCAGCGCGGTGCGCAAAGCAGACAACTCGCTGCTCGCCAGCAGCAGCCACGTCAGGCGTCTGGTGGACGTGCTGAACGCCGTGAAATTCGACATCGCTAAGGGAACCGACATGAAAAGTAAACTACTCAGTGGAATGGTGTTGTTCATGCTTTCGGCCTCAGTGATGGCGCAGCAGTCCTTTAGCACACCCGATCAGGCAACCGATGCGCTGACCAAAGCCATTAGTGAGCAAAATGAGAGCGCGATGACCAACCTGCTAGGAGAGAACTGGCGCGATTTTCTGCCCCCTGAAGGCGTTGATCCGGATGCTGTCGATCGCTTCCTGCGCGACTGGAACGTCCGTCATAACACGGTTGTCGAAGGGGATACGGCGCATCTGGTTGTCGGAGACAGCGGCTGGCAGCTTCCCATCCCGGTGATCAAAACCACTGCAGGCTGGCAGTTCGATATTAAAGAAGGGGCTGAAGAGATCCTGACTCGCGAAATTGGGCGTAACGAGCTCGCCGCCATTGAAGCCTTACATGCCTATGTTGATGCGCAGCAAAGCTATTTTGCGATGAACCAGAAATACGCGCAGAAGATTGTCAGCTCGAAAGGGAAAAAAGACGGTTTGTACTGGCCAGCCTCACCCGGTGAAGCGCCCAGCCCGCTCGGACCGGCATTTAGCCCGAAAGAGCCGGGTACCGGCTATCATGGCTATCGCTTTCGAGTTCTGCCGGATAATAACGGTTTCGCGATGGTTGCCTGGCCGGTCAGCTATGGTCAGACGGGCGTAATGAGCTTTGTGATAAACCAGGACGACAAGGTGTACCAGTCCGATCTCGGCGGCGATTCAGAGCAGAAAGCCCGGGCACTGACCGCCTATAGCCCTGATAAAACCTGGCAGCCAGTGACACCCTAAACGCAGCGCATAAAAAAAGCGGCCAGAGGCCGCTTTTTTCATCGGAAGAAACTTATTTCTTCTTCGCTTTCGCGTTTGGCAGGTCAGTGATGCTACCTTCGAACACTTCTGCCGCCAGGCCCACGGACTCGTGCAGAGTCGGGTGAGCGTGGATGGTCAGCGCGATATCTTCAGCGTCACAGCCCATTTCGATAGCCAGACCGATTTCACCCAGCAGCTCGCCGCCGTTGGTACCGACAATCGCACCACCGATCACGCGGTGAGTCTCTTTGTCGAAGATCAGTTTGGTCATACCGTCTGCGCAGTCGGACGCGATAGCACGGCCAGAAGCAGCCCACGGGAAGGTGGCAGTTTCGTAGCTGATGCCTTTCTCTTTCGCTTCTTTCTCAGTCAGACCCACCCATGCAACTTCTGGCTCGGTGTACGCGATAGATGGGATGACTTTCGGATCGAAGTAGTGCTTCATGCCGGCGATAACTTCAGCGGCAACGTGACCTTCGTGAACACCTTTGTGTGCCAGCATTGGCTGACCGACGATATCGCCGATAGCAAAGATGTGCGGTACGTTAGTGCGCAGCTGTTTGTCAACGCGGATAAAGCCACGGTCGTCCACTTCCACGCCAGCTTTGCCCGCGTCGAGGTTTTTACCGTTCGGCACACGACCGATAGCCACCAGCACGGCGTCATAACGCTGTGGTTCGGATGGGGCTTTTTTGCCTTCCATGGAAACGTAAATACCGTCTTCTTTCGCTTCAACGGCAGTCACTTTGGTTTCCAGCATCAGGTTGAATTTCTTGCTGATGCGTTTGGTGAAGACTTTAACGATGTCTTTGTCGGCAGCCGGGATAACCTGGTCAAACATTTCAACCACGTCGATCTCTGAACCCAGCGCATGGTACACGGTACCCATTTCCAGACCGATGATACCGCCGCCCATGACCAGCAGACGCTTAGGAACGGTTTTCAGCTCCAGAGCATCGGTGGAATCCCACACGCGTGGATCTTCATGCGGAATGAATGGCAGTTCGATTGGGCGAGAGCCTGCCGCGATGATCGCGTTGTCGAAGTTGATCACGGTTTTGCCGTTTTCGCCTTCCACTTCCAGGGTGTTCGCACCGGTGAATTTACCCAGACCGTTTACCACTTTCACTTTACGGCCTTTGGCCATACCCGCCAGACCGCCGGTCAGCTGAGTGATAACTTTCTCTTTCCAGGTACGAATTTTGTCGATATCGGTTTTCGGCTCGCCGAAGACGATACCGTGTTCAGCCAGCGCTTTGGCTTCTTCGATAACTTTCGCTACGTGCAGCAGCGCTTTAGAAGGGATACAGCCGACGTTCAGACAAACACCGCCGAGGGTGCTGTAACGTTCTACGATGACGGTTTCCAGACCTAAATCCGCGGCGCGGAATGCTGCGGAGTAACCTGCCGGGCCTGCCCCAAGTACTACGACCTGAGTTTTGATTTCTGTGCTCATCATGACCTCTTAATTTATACCCGTCGTCCACCGGGTCGTTCTATCCGCCCGCAGTTTACAAAATTGTTAACAATTTTGAAACAACAAACAGCTCACGAATTGTCGCTTTCGCCAATAACCTCACAAACCCCATGAGATTATCAGAAAAAAGCCGGCCGATTGGCCGGCTTTTCGATTACATCACCAGGCGGCGAATGTCGCTCAGGGTGTTGTTGATGATGGTGATGAAGCGCGCACCATCAGCACCGTCGATCACGCGGTGGTCGAAGGACAGAGAGATTGGCATCATCAGACGCGGCACGAACTCTTTGCCGTTCCACACCGGCTCCATCGCGGACTTGGACACACCGAGGATAGCCACTTCCGGCGCATTAACAATCGGCGCGAAGTGGGTAGTACCCAGGCCGCCGATGCTGGAGATAGTGAAGCAGCCGCCCTGCATTTCGCCGGCAGTCAGCTTACCATCACGCGCTTTTTTGGAGATCACGGTCAGTTCACGGGACAGCTCAGTGATGCTCTTCTTGTTCACGTCTTTGAAGACCGGAACAACCAGACCATTTGGCGTATCAACCGCAACACCGATGTTGATGTATTTCTTCAGCGTCAGCTTCTGGCCGTCTTCGGACAGGGAGCTGTTGAAGCGTGGCATCTGCTCAAGGGCAGCGGCAACGGCTTTCATGATGAAGACCACTGGGGTGAATTTCACGTCCAGTTTGCGCTTCTCAGCTTCGGCATTCTGCTGTTTACGGAACGCTTCCAGATCGGTGATATCGGTTTTGTCGAAGTGCGTAACGTGCGGGATCATCACCCAGTTACGGCTCAGGTTAGCGCCAGAGATTTTCTGGATGCGACCCAGCTCAACTTCTTCGATTTCGCCGAACTTGCTGAAGTCCACTTTCGGCCATGGCAGCATGCCCGGGATACCGCCGCCAGCGGCTGCAGCTGGTGCAGCTTCGGCGCGTTTCACCGCGTCTTTCACGTAGGTCTGAACGTCTTCGCGCAGGATACGACCCTTACGGCCCGTTCCTTTCACTTTCGCCAGGTTCACACCGAATTCGCGCGCCAGGCGACGAATCAGCGGGGTCGCGTGGACGTAAGCATCGTTTTCAGCGAACTCAGATTTTTCTGCTTTAGCAGCAGGAGCCGCAGCAGGTTTAGCAGCCTGAGCCGGTGCAGCAGCCGGTGCTGGAGCAGCCGCGGCAGCCGGAGCTGCGGCAGGCGCAGCGCCTTCCACTTCGAAGACCATGATCAGAGAACCGGTAGACACTTTGTCGCCGGTGCTGATTTTGATCTCTTTAACGGTACCCGCGAACGGCGCAGGGACTTCCATAGAAGCCTTGTCGCCTTCAACGGTGATCAGTGACTGTTCAGCGGCAACTTTGTCGCCCACTTTCACCATCACTTCGGTCACTTCAACTTCGTCACCGCCGATATCCGGTACGTTAACGTCTTTCGCGCCGCCAGCAGCTGCTGGTGCAGCAGCCGGAGCCGGAGCAGCGGCCTGTGCTGGCGCGGCGGCGCCTTCTGCACCCGCCACTTCGAAGACCATAATCAGCGACCCGGTCGACACTTTGTCGCCGGTGTTGATCTTGATCTCTTTAACGGTACCGGCGAACGGAGCTGGCACTTCCATAGAGGCTTTGTCGCCTTCTACGGTGATCAGTGACTGCTCGGCCGCAACGGTGTCGCCCACTTTCACCAGGATTTCAGTGACTTCAACTTCGTCACCGCCGATGTCAGGCACGTTGACTTCTTTCGCGCTCGCGGCAGCTGCTGGAGCAGCGGCGGCCGGAGCGGCTTTCTTCTCTTCCTGCGCAGGTGCAGCTGCTGCTGCACCGTCGGCGGAATCGAAAATCATGATCAGTTTGCCAGTCTCGGTTTTATCGCCAACAGAGACTTTGATCTCTTTAACGATGCCAGCCTGAGGAGACGGGACTTCCATAGAGGCTTTGTCGCCTTCTACGGTGATCAGCGACTGTTCAGCTTCAACTTTGTCGCCAACTTTGACCAGGATCTCGGTGATTTCAACTTCATCAGCCCCGATGTCCGGTACATTGATTTCGATAGCCATTATTCTTTTACCTCTTACGCCAGACGCGGGTTAACTTTTTCTGCATCGATGTTGAATTTGGTGATTGCGTCCGCAACCACTTTCTTATCGATTTCGCCACGTTTAGCCAGTTCGCCCAGTGCTGCTACAACCACGTAAGAAGCATCAACTTCGAAGTGGTGACGCAGGTTTTCGCGGCTGTCAGAACGACCGAAGCCGTCAGTACCCAGAACGCGATAATCATCAGCTGGAACGTAAGTACGAACCTGCTCAGCGAACAGTTTCATATAGTCAGTAGACGCCACCGCTGGCGCGTCGTTCATCACCTGAGCGATGTACGGAACGCGTGGGGTTTCCATTGGGTGCAGCATGTTCCAGCGCTCACAATCCTGGCCGTCACGCGCCAGCTCAGTGAAGGAAGTCACAGAGTACACATCGGAACCCACACCGTAGTCTTTCGCCAGGATCTGTGCTGCTTCACGAACGTGACGCAGGATAGAACCGGAGCCCAGCAGCTGAACTTTACCTTTGCTACCTTCGAGGGTTTCAAGTTTGTAGATACCTTTACGGATACCTTCCTCGGCACCTGCTGGCATTGCCGGCATGTGGTAGTTTTCGTTCAGGGTGGTGATGTAGTAGTAAATGTTCTCTTGCGCTTCACCGTACATGCGGGTCAGACCGTCGTGCATGATGACAGCCACTTCGTACGCGTAAGACGGGTCATAAGAGATACAGTTAGGGATCGTCAGAGACTGAATATGGCTGTGGCCATCTTCGTGCTGCAGACCTTCACCGTTCAGGGTCGTACGACCGGACGTACCGCCTACCAGGAAGCCGCGAGCCTGCTGGTCGCCAGCCTGCCAGCACAGGTCACCGATACGCTGGAAACCGAACATGGAGTAGTAGATGTAGAACGGGATCATCGGCAGGTTGTTGGTGCTGTAAGAGGTCGCAGCAGCCAGCCAGGATGCGCCTGCGCCCAGCTCGTTGATACCTTCCTGCAGGATCTGACCTTTCTCGTCTTCTTTGTAGTATGCAACCTGCTCACGGTCCTGCGGGGTATACTGCTGGCCGTTCGGGCTGTAGATACCGATCTGACGGAACAGACCTTCCATACCGAAAGTACGCGCTTCGTCGGCGATGATTGGAACCAGACGATCTTTGATCGACTTGTTCTTCAGCATCACGTTCAGGGCACGAACGAAAGCGATAGTGGTAGAGATCTCTTTATTCTGCTCTTCCAGCAGTTGAGAGAAGTCTTCCAGCGCTGGCAGTTCCAGCTTCTCGGTGAAGTTAGGCTGACGAGCTGGCAGGTAGCCTTTCAGCGCCTGACGACGTTCGTGCAGGTACTTGTGCTCTTCAGAACCTTCAGGGAAGGTGATGTAAGACAGGTTTTCTACCTGCTCATCGGTCACTGGAACGTTGAAACGGTCGCGGATATAACGCACGCCGTCCATGTTCATTTTCTTAACCTGGTGAGCGATGTTTTTACCTTCTGCGGTATCACCCATGCCGTAACCTTTGATGGTATGGGCCAGGATTACAGTCGCTTTACCTTTGGTTTCCTGCGCTTTTTTCAGTGCAGCGTAAACTTTCTTCGGATCGTGACCACCGCGGTTCAGCGCCCAGATCTGCTCGTCAGTCCAGTCTGCAACCAGTGCGGCGGTTTCAGGGTATTTGCCGAAGAAGTGTTCACGAACGTAGGCACCGTCTTTGGATTTGAAGGTCTGGTAGTCACCGTCAACGGTTTCGTTCATCAGCTGGATCAGCTTACCGCTGGTGTCTTTACGCAGCAGCTCATCCCAACGACCGCCCCACATGACTTTGATCACGTTCCAGCCAGCACCTGCGAAGATGCCTTCCAGTTCGTTGATGATCTTGCCGTTACCGGTTACCGGACCATCCAGACGCTGCAGGTTACAGTTGATGATGAAGCACAGGTTGTCCAGCTTCTCACGGGTCGCGATGGTGATCGCACCTTTGGATTCTGGCTCATCCATTTCGCCGTCGCCCAGGAAGGCGTAAACGGTCTGCTCAGAGGTGTCTTTCAGACCACGGTGTTCCAGGTATTTCAGGAATTTAGCCTGGTAGATCGCACCGATTGGGCCCAGACCCATAGATACAGTCGGGAACTGCCAGAATTCAGGCATCAGTTTAGGGTGCGGGTAAGAAGACAGACCTTTACCGTGAACTTCCTGACGGAAGTTGTTCATCTGCTCTTCAGTCAGACGACCTTCCAGGAATGCACGTGCATAGATGCCCGGAGAGATGTGGCCCTGGAAGTACACCAGATCGCCGCCGTCTTTCTCGTTCGCTGCACGGAAGAAGTGGTTGAAGCACACTTCGTAAACGGTTGCAGAAGACTGGAAGGACGCCATGTGGCCACCCAGTTCCAGGTCTTTTTTGGATGCGCGCAGAACGGTCATGATGGCGTTCCAGCGGATTGCAGAACGGATACGACGTTCCAGATCCAGATTGCCCGGGTATTCCGGTTCGTCTTCGACGGCAATCGTGTTTACGTAGTTGCTAGCCCCTGCACCTGAAGCAACCTTCACACCGCCTTTGCGGGCTTCAGAAAGCAGCTGATCAATCAGATACTGAGCGCGCTCAACACCTTCTTCACGGATGACCGATTCGATCGCCTGTAGCCAGTCGCGAGTTTCGATCGGATCCACGTCATTTTGGAGACGTTCTGACATGGGGGTATTCCTTATCTATCTAATACGTTGATTTGTCTGGAACCTGTCCCATTGTGCTCTTGGGCAAGAACACAATAAGACAGGTTCTGCGTTTAGTTGCCGCGCTCTAAAAGTACCTGGCGCTTAATCCTTTCGTTGCTGTATGCGGCGTAATGAACGTTCGCGACGCGATTGTTCACGGCTGCGGTCCAGCAAGATTTCCTCAATGAAAGCCAGATGTCGGTGCGACGCTTCGCGCGCCTGCTCCGGTTCCCCGGCCATTATCGCCTCGAATACTCGGGTGCGATGGTTGCTTACCAGTGGGAGCATGTCCCGACGGGCATACAACAATTCAAAATTCTGACGAACGTTCTGGGCCAGCATCGGCTCCATGCAGCGTAGCAGATGGAGGAGCACCACATTGTGTGCTGCTTCGGTGACGGCGATTTGATACTGGACGACGGCGCTGGACTCGGCGTCTAAATCGCCGGACTGCTGTGCCCGTTCAATGGCCTGATGCAGTTCGCGGATACGCACGCGATCTTCATCAGTGCTGCGAAGGGCGGCGTAATAGGCCGCAATACCTTCAAGCGCGTGACGGGTCTCAAGCAGGTCAAACTGGGATTCTGGGTGGTCAGAGAGAAGTTCTACCAGCGGATCGCTGAAGCTCTGCCACAGGCTGTTTTGCACAAAGGTTCCGCCGCCCTGGCGACGAAGCAGCAAGCCCTTTGCTTCGAGACGTTGAATCGCCTCACGCAGAGAGGGACGTGAAACGTCGAACTGTTTTGCCAGCTCGCGTTCTGGCGGAAGTTTTTCACCCGGGCGCAGAGTCCCTTCGAGGATTAAAAACTCCAGCTGCTGCTCAATCACATCAGATAGTTTTGGTTGGCGAATTTTGCTGTAGGCCATATTCCCTGTCTTACGCCTTTTTGCCCGGAGTCAATTGGTCTTACCAATTTCTATTTCGTATCGCTAAAGTAACAAAGTATTCACCTTCTGTCCATATTGGTTTTGATTGAAATCAGTAAACCCTGCACATTTTAACAACCTTACAGAAATAACGTTTCAGAAATGTAACTTTGCACAAATGAGTTGATTACTCCTTAAGAGGGAGTTTTAACCATAATGAAACGAGGGTTTTTGCAATCTGAAGCGATTCAACAAGGCAAATAATGAAAATTCGCCCACTTATGGCGCATTTCTATTCTATAGGTTGGGTTAGGAAGAATAAGCGGGTCGATTTACAAATGCTTTCTTTTTATTCAAGTCGTCATCACCCCTTCATAAAGCAGGTGCATTCGCAGGCGCTTACCACTATTCTTGCGCTTACGGAAGTCATCTCCGCTTTTTTCGGTCTCGTTAACCGTAAAGAAATAAATACAGAATATGGACTTTCATAATTACACACGCACAGCGTGAACATAACAACCACACACGAGGTTTCAAATGGAAGCTCAACAGCACGGCGATCAGCTAAAGCGCGGGCTTAAAAACCGCCATATACAGCTCATCGCACTGGGCGGTGCGATTGGTACCGGCCTGTTTCTGGGCAGCGCATCCGTTATCCAGTCAGCCGGTCCTGGCATTATTTTGGGTTACGCGATAGCCGGTTTTATTGCCTTTCTGATTATGCGTCAGCTTGGCGAAATGGTCGTTGAAGAGCCGGTCGCAGGCTCCTTCAGCCACTTTGCCTATAAATACTGGGGCAGCTTTGCCGGTTTCGCCTCGGGCTGGAACTACTGGGTATTGTACGTTCTGGTCGCCATGGCTGAGCTTACCGCCGTCGGGAAATACATTCAGTTCTGGTATCCCGAGATCCCAACCTGGGCCTCCGCAGCGGCTTTCTTCGTCGTGATTAACGCCATTAACCTGACCAACGTAAAAGTGTTCGGTGAAATGGAGTTCTGGTTTGCCATCATCAAGGTCATTGCCGTGGTGGCAATGATTATCTTTGGCGGCTGGTTGCTGTTCAGCGGCAACGGCGGCCCGCAGGCAACCGTACGCAACCTCTGGGAACAGGGCGGATTCCTGCCTCACGGCATGACCGGTCTGGTGATGATGATGGCCATTATCATGTTCTCCTTCGGCGGTCTGGAGCTGGTGGGTATCACCGCCGCTGAAGCCGACAACCCGGAGCAGAGCATTCCAAAAGCCACTAACCAGGTTATCTACCGCATTTTGATCTTCTATGTGGGTTCGCTGACCGTGCTGCTCTCCCTGCTGCCGTGGACGCGCGTGACCGCTGACACCAGCCCGTTTGTTCTCATCTTCCATGAGCTGGGCGACACCTTTGTAGCAAACGCCCTGAACATCGTGGTACTGACCGCAGCGCTCTCCGTTTATAACAGCTGCGTATACTGCAACAGCCGTATGCTGTTCGGCCTGGCCCAGCAGGGTAACGCGCCAAAAGCGCTGCTCAACGTCGATAAACGCGGCGTGCCGGTAAACACGATTCTTGTATCTGCGGTCGTGACCGCGCTGTGCGTGCTCATTAACTATATGGCACCGGAATCGGCATTTGGCCTGCTGATGGCACTGGTGGTCTCTGCCCTGGTCATCAACTGGGCGATGATCAGCCTGGCGCACATGAAGTTCCGCCGCGCAAAACAGCAGCAGGGCGTCACCACGCGCTTCCCTGCCCTGCTCTACCCGCTGGGTAACTGGATATGCCTGCTGTTTATGGCGGCCGTGCTGGTGATCATGCTGATCACGCCGGGTATGGCGATTTCCGTCTACCTGATCCCGGTCTGGATTGCGATCCTTGGCGTGGGCTATCTCTTCAGTCAGAAAAGCCGTAATGCCATGAAGGCCCACTAAGCCTCTCTCCGCGGCGCCTGCTTTTGCGGGTGCCGCGCGTTGTTACCTCTCTCACACTTTCACACCCACAGCGCATTTATCCATATCACCGCCCTGATACTGCAACGCATATATTCCTTTGCCAGCAAATAATTCTCTCCATACCGTAAACCGGAGAGCTGTCGATGGATAACAACACACTGTCAGTAAAAGAAAAGATCGGCTATGGGATGGGCGACGCGGGATGCAACATCATCTTCGGCGCCATCATGCTGTTTGTTAACTATTTTTATACGGATATTTTTGGCCTTGCCCCTGCGCTGGTCGGCGTGCTGCTGCTGTCTGTCCGGGTGATTGACGCCGTAACGGACCCGATTATGGGCGCGATTGCCGACCGTACCCGCAGCAAATATGGCCGGTTTCGTCCATGGCTGCTGTGGATCGCCTTCCCCTACGCGCTGTTCAGCATTCTGATGTTCACCACGCCGGAGTGGAGCTATAACAGCAAAGTTATCTATGCGTTTGTCACCTACTTCCTGCTCTCTTTGACCTATACGGCAATCAACATTCCCTACTGCTCGCTGGGCGGGGTGATCACCAACGACCCAAAAGAGCGTGTGGCCTGCCAGTCGTATCGCTTCGTGCTGGTTGGCATTGCCACATTGCTGCTGTCGCTGACGCTGCTGCCGATGGCCGACTGGTTTGGTGGAGATAACAAAGCCAAAGGCTACCAGATGGCGATGACCGTGCTGGCGCTGATTGGAACCTGCATGTTCCTGTTCTGCTTCGCCACCGTGCGCGAGCGCGTGCGCCCGGCGGTACAGACCCACGACGAGCTGAAAAACGATCTGAAAGACGTGTGGAAGAACGACCAGTGGGTACGCATTCTGCTGTTAACGCTGTGCAACGTCTGCCCGGGCTTTATCCGCATGGCGGCCACCATGTATTACGTCACCTGGGTGATGGGGCAGAGCACCCACTTCGCCACCCTGTTTATCAGCCTGGGCGTCGTGGGCATGATGCTCGGCAGCGTGCTGGCTAAAGTGCTGACCGACCGCTGGTGTAAGCTGAAGGTCTTCTTCTGGACCAATATCGTGCTGGCGATTTTCTCAACCGCCTTCTATTTCTTCGACCCGAAAGCCACCGTCACCATCGTGGTGCTCTACTTCCTGCTGAACATCCTGCACCAGATCCCGTCTCCGCTGCACTGGTCACTGATGGCCGACGTGGACGACTACGGCGAGTGGAAAACCGGGAAGCGTATTACCGGGATCAGCTTCTCCGGCAACATCTTCTTCCTGAAACTGGGGCTGGCGATTGCCGGGGCGATGGTCGGCTTCCTGCTCTCCTGGTACGGTTACGATGCCGGGGCGAAAGCGCAAAGCGCGGACGCCATTAACGGGATCGTGCTGCTGTTTACCGTCATTCCCGGCATTGGATACTTAATTACCGCGGGCGTGGTACGCCTGCTTAAAGTGGACCGTGAAACGATGAAACGCATTCAGGAAGACCTGGAAAAACGTCGCACCAATTACCGTGAACTGAGCGACTATCAGGAACTGAAAGCCGCAGAGACAAAATAAGGAGAGCCAAATGCATCAGTGGCGAAACCCGTTTATTGAACAACGCGCCGATCCGTACATTTTACGCCACGAGGGGCAGTACTATTTTATCGCCTCCGTGCCGCAGTACGACAGGCTGGCGATCCGCCGCGCAGACTCCCTGGAAGGGCTTCGCGATGCCGACGAGGTCGTTGTCTGGCGCAAACCCGACACCGGCCCAATGAGCCAGCTGATTTGGGCACCAGAACTGCATCATATTGACGGGAAGTGGTACATCTATTTTGCTGCGACGCACACCCAGGCGCTCGACGCGCTCGGAATGTTCCAGCACCGTATGTTCGCCATTGAATGTGCTGACGGCGATCCGCTCACCGGCGCGTGGGTGGAAAAAGGGCAGATCAAAACGCCTTTCGACACCTTCGCCCTGGACGCCACCACCTTTGTTCATCAGGGGAAACGCTGGTATCTGTGGGCGCAAAAAGCGCCGGATATCACCGGAAACTCCAATCTTTATCTGTGCGAAATGGAGAACCCCTGGACGCTGAAAGGCGAGCCGGTGATGCTCAGCAAGCCGGAGTATGACTGGGAGCGTCGCGGGTTTTGGGTCAACGAAGGCCCGGCGGTGCTGGTTCACGGCGATAAGCTGTTTATCAGCTATTCCGCCAGCGCCACCGACGAGAACTACTGTATGGGGCTGCTGTGGATAGACCTGAATGCCGATCCGCAAAACCCGGCAAGCTGGCACAAATCCCCACGTCCGGTGTTCGTTACCAGCTATGAAAACCGCCAGTTCGGCCCAGGACACAACAGCTTTACGCAAACGCCGGAAGGGGAAGATGTGCTGGTGTATCACGCGCGTAATTACACCGAAATTGAGGGCGATCCGCTCTACGATCCGAATCGCCATACCCGCCTGAAGCTCGTCCGCTGGAATGAAAACGGGATGCCTGATTTCGGCATCCCGCCCGCGGATACGCTTTAGTCTTTACGGCGCGCTGGCTTACACCAGCGTGCCGTAGATAGTCAGCAGCGCCACCACGACCACCACCACAAACGAGGTTTTCTTCGCCATCGAGACAGCGGCTTTCGGTGTTTCAATCTTGTCGGTATGCGGCTCACGCGCCAGCGAGAACTGCGCCAGACGCGTTAGCACCTGGTACTGCGACGTATGGCGATCGGCAAGAGACGCGAACCATGCGGGTAGCGCTTTTTCACCGTGACCAATTAACGCGTACACCACGCCCACCAGACGCACCGGGAGCCAGTCGAGCACGTGCAGGATGGCATCTATACCGGACTGCAGGCGTTCGTGCGGCGTCAGATAACGGGCAAGCCAGGTCTGCCAGGCGCGCAGGAACGCATACCCCATCAGCAGTACCGGCCCCCACGGACCGCCCACCACGAACCAGAAAAGCGGCGCAAGATAGTAACGGAAGTTAATCCACAGCAGCGCGTTTTGCAGTTCGCGCAGAAATTCGCGCTCGTCGCAGTCCGGCGGCACGCCGTGGATCATGGTCAGTTCACTCGCCATGGCACCGCGCGCATGGGCATCGTCACGGGAGGCGGCTTTCAGATATGCGTGATAGTGTAAACGCACCTTGCCCGCGCCAATGCACAGCACCCCAAGCAGGATCCACACCACCAGCAGCGGCACGTTGAAAAAGAGTCCGTACAGCGAGCGCAGGAGCAGGAACGTAATGACCATCACCCCTGCCATCATCAGCAGCGTGCGCAACATGGAAAAATGTTTGATACGGCGGAATAACACCTCCAGCCGGTGATCCAGATGCCAGTGCTCGCCGAGTTTGAACAGGCGTTCAGCGATGATAACCAGCAGCATGGTAAACAACGTCATGGTATCTCCTTATTCTGACGACGCGGTGAGCATGGCGCGAAACCGGGGCCAGTCAAAAGCCGGGCCGGGATCGGTTTTTCTCTCCGGGGCAATATCACTGTGTCCCGTGATATTGTCGGCAATTGCCGGGTAGAGTCCGATAAGCGTGCGGACCACAGCCGCTAACTGTTGATACTGTGAATCGGTGTAGGGCGTCGTATCCGTGCCTTCCAGTTCGATCCCGATAGAAAAATCGTTGCACCGTTCGCGCCCGTGATACATCGACACGCCGGCATGCCAGGCGCGCTTATCAAAGGGAACATACTGAACCACTTCACCATCCCGACGAATCAGGCAGTGAGCCGATACGCGCAGATGTGCAATTTCGGCAAAAAAGGGATGAGCATCGGGATCAATCGTTCCCGTGAATAACGCATCGATCCACGGGCCGCCAAATTCACCCGGCGGGAGACTAATATTATGAACCACCAGCAGTGTGGGCTTTTCATCCTCCGGGCGGCAATCGTGGTGCGGCGAGGGCACATGCCGCGCATCCACCAGCCATCCGTTTTCTAACAACATGCTGGAACTCCTTCTGTATGGTGCAATGACTCGGTTCAGAGTAGCATGTTTCAATATTATGATTCGTTACCAATTTGGAGTTTTATCATGCCGCCTCGCCGCTACAACCCCGACCACCGACGTGAAGCGCTTCTGGAACGTATTAATATGGATATTCCGGCAAGCGTCTCCCATGCTTTGAAAGAAGATCTGGGCGGTGACGTTAATGCTGAAAAGGATATTACTGCACAATTGTTGCCAAAAGAGACACGCTCACACGCGGTCATTATCACCCGTGAAGAGGGCGTCTTTTGCGGCAAACGTTGGGTTGAAGAGGTCTTTACTCAATTGGCGGGCGATGATGTGCAGGTGACCTGGCATGTTGAAGACGGCGATGCAGTCACTGCCAATCAGCCGCTGTTCGAACTGGACGGTCCTTCCCGCGTCTTGCTGACCGGCGAACGTACCGCGCTCAATTTTGTACAAACGCTCTCTGGCGTGGCCAGTGAAGTGCGTCGCTACGTTAACCTGCTGGCCGGCACCCGAACCCAACTGCTGGATACCCGCAAAACGCTGCCGGGCCTGCGCACTGCGCTGAAGTATGCGGTGCTCTGCGGCGGTGGCGCAAACCATCGTCTGGGCTTATCCGACGCCTTCCTGATTAAAGAGAACCACATTATTGCCTCTGGCTCCGTGCGTCAGGCGGTGGAGAAAGCCTTCTGGCTGCACCCGGATGTGCCTGTTGAGGTGGAAGTCGAAAGCCTGGAAGAGCTGGAGCAGGCGATTAAGGCCGGGGCCGATATCATCATGCTCGATAACTTCGAAACAGAGCAGATGCGCGAGGCGGTAAAACTGACAAACGGCCGCGCCCAGCTTGAAGTGTCCGGGAACGTCACTTTCGAAACGATCCGTGAATTCGCCGAAACCGGAGTGGATTACATCTCCGTTGGCGCGCTGACCAAACACGTTCGCGCCCTCGACCTCTCGATGCGCTTCAAGTGACGCATTCTCCCCTCTCCACCCGGAGAGGGGAATTTCAGCCCCGCTCGCAGATCCGCTGTTCTTCGCTGCAACACTGAATAAATTCTCTGAAGACCCCTTCCCGTTCCCTTTCTTGCCTCTCGTTTCTGCTCTTTCCCGCTGACAAAGTAGCGCCACTTTGCATAAGGAGCAGATATGGACAGACAACAAGGCTTCACACTCATTGAACTGATGGTGGTCATTGGCATTATTGCGATTCTGAGCGCCATCGGCGTTCCCGCCTATCAGAACTACCTGCGCAAGGCGGCGTTGACCGATATGCTGCAAACCTTCGTTCCCTACCGCACAGCCATTGAGCTTTGCGCGCTGGATCACGGTGGCGTGGAGAGCTGCGATGCCGGCAGTAACGGTATTCCTTCCCCCACCACGACACGCTACGTTTCAGGAATGAGCGTGGCGAAAGGGACCGTGACCTTAACAGGACAGGAGAGTCTTAACGGGCTGACGGTAACCATGACGCCACGGTGGAACGACGGCAACGGTATGACAGGCTGGACGCGTGACTGCAACATCAGTGCTGACAGCGCCCTGAAACAGGCCTGCGAAGACGTTTTCCGCTTCGACAATAACTGAGGAGCGGATAATGAATACCGATCAACTCGTGGCGCTTTGCCTGCGACATCACGCTCTGCTGCTCACCAGCGACAGTGACATGGTCAGCATCGCCGTCGTGGGCAACCCCGCGGCTGAACTCATGGAGGCACTGCGCTTCGCGACCCAGAAACGGATTGATATTGAGTGCTGGAGCGCTGAGCGCATGGAAAAACACCGGCAGCTAACGTCACAATCGCATCTGCCCGTCGTTTCGCAAAAACACTCAACGGTGGATATTCTCAACCACACGCTGCAGCAGGCAATCAACCAACGCGCCTCCGACATTGATATCGAACCGATGGAGCACACGTGCCAGATCCGTTTACGCATCGACGGGGTTCTTTGCCCCCAGCCTCCGCTTTCCGCCTCACTGGCAAGCCTGTTCAGCGCACGTTTAAAAGTGCTGGGTAACCTGGATATTGCAGAACGTCGTTTGCCCCAGGACGGCCAGTTTACGATTGAGCTGGCAAACGAACCGGTCTCGTTTCGGATCGCGACGCTTCCCTGCAGCGGTGGCGAGAAAATTGTGCTGCGTCTTCTGCATCAGGTTCAGCAGGCCCTTGAGCCAAAAGCGCTTGGCATGAGTGTTGAACAACTGGCCTGTTTTAATGAGGTCCTCCACCAGCCGCAGGGGCTGATTCTGGTCACCGGCCCTACCGGCAGCGGCAAAACCGTGACGCTGTACAGCGCGTTGCAGGCGCGTAACACCCCTGACGTCAACATCTGCAGCGTGGAGGATCCCATTGAGATCCCCCTGGCGGGGTTAAACCAGACGCAGATTAATCCCCGGGCGGGTTTAACATTCCAGAGCGTGCTGCGGGCGCTGCTGCGTCAGGATCCAGACATCATTATGGTCGGCGAAATCCGTGACGGTGAAACGGCAGACATTGCCATTAATGCCGCCCAGACCGGTCATCTGGTGCTGTCAACGCTGCACACCAACTCGACGACGGAAACCCTGATTCGCCTGGAGCAGATGGGCGTCGCGCGCTGGATGATATCTTCCGCGCTGTCGATGGTGATTGCCCAGCGGCTGGTCCGGCGTCTGTGCCCACATTGTCGCCGGGAAGCCAGCGAGCATGCTGAATTACCGCGTTCCGTACGGTCCAGATCGCTTCCACGCTGGCAGCCCATCGGCTGCGATCGTTGTTATCACGGTTTTTATGGCCGCGTGGCCATTTTTGAAGTACTCGCGATCGACAATGCCCTGCGGCAGGCCATTGCCAGCGGGGCGGGAACAGAAGTGATAGAGGCGAGCGCCCGGCAGGGGGGAATGATTTCTCTTTTTGAGCACGGCTGCATGGCCGTCGAACAAGGGCTGACCACGATCGAAGAGCTGGTGCGCGTCCTGGGTATGCCGGATGGCTGCTAATCAGCTCTGGCGCTGGCGAGCGCTCACCAAAGAAGGAGAACCCCGAAGCGGGACACTCTGGGCCACAGACCGCAATACCGCCTTCATCAGGCTGCTGCGTAGCGAGCTCCATCCTTTGACGCTGACCCGATGCGCTCAGCGACACCGCTGGCGGCCATATCACTGCTACGAGATGTTTCGCCAGCTCGCAACGCTTCTGCAGGCCGGGCTGACACTGTCCCACAGCCTGCAGATGCTGGCAGAGCAACATCCGTTAAAACCGTGGCAGGCGCTGCTGCAAAGCATTGCCGATGAGCTCAGTGAGGGAGCCCCCTTTTCTGAGTCGCTAAAAAAGTGGCCAGCCGTTTTTAGCCCACTGCATGTTTCGATGGTGAAAACCGGTGAGCTCACAGGGAAACTGGAGGAGTGCTGTCGCCAGCTCGCGCAGCAGCAAAAAGCGCAGCAGCAGCTCAGTGCGAAAGTGAGAAAGGCGCTGCGCTACCCGGCGATCGTCCTGACGCTGGCCGTACTCGTAGTGCTGGCGATGGTCACCCTGGTCTTACCCGAGTTTGCCGCGATCTACAAAACGTTTAACACTCCGCTTCCGATGCTGACACAAATGGTCATGGGGATAGCCGCATTTATACAGTCCTATGCCCTCGCGTTGTTCGCCGCGTTATTAGCGCCCTTAGCCACCGCCTGGGCTCTGCGGCAGAACCCTCGCTGGCAGCGCATGCTGATGCATACGCCCGTGATGGGGGCACTGGCAAAAGGCCAAAAACTGGGACACATCTTTACCGTGCTGTCACTCACGCAGCAGGCCGGTATCCCCTTTTTACAGGGGCTTGAGAGTGCGGAGGAGACGGTTGAAAGTCGTTACTGGCAGGAAATACTCCGCAACGTTCGGGAGGACATTGAAAAAGGCCTCCCCGTCTGGTCATCCTTTCAGAAAGCAGCCATCTTTACCCCGCTGTGTATTCAGCTTTTACGAACCGGTGAAATGTCAGGTGCGCTGGACATCATGCTGGCAAACCTCGCCCGGCATCACACGGAACAAACCTTTCAACGGGCAGATAATCTGGCGGCACTTCTGGAGCCAGTGCTTCTGATTGTGACGGGGGTCATCATCGGCACGCTGGTGGTGGCAATGTACCTGCCGATTTTCCATCTGGGGGATGCGATGAGCGCGGGCTAGTGCTGAACAATGCTGGCGCACGGGCATGCGCCAGCTAAAGCCATTACAGGCTATTGAATACGCGGTTTTCCTGTTCCTGAACGCGAATAAACGTTGTACGTTTCGTCAGCTCTTTCAGGCGGGATGCCCCAACGTAAGTGCAGGCCGAGCGCAGGCCGCCGAGGATATCGCGCGCGGTGTATTCAACCGGGCCGCGCAGAGGCAGCTTCACGGTTTTGCCTTCTGCCGCACGGTATTTTGCCACACCACCGACGTGACGGGTCATCGCGGATTCAGAGCTCATACCGTAGAACAGCATAAATTTCTCGCCATTCTCTTCAACTACAGTACCACCGCTCTCTTCGTGGCCTGCCAGCATACCGCCGAGCATCACGAAGTCCGCGCCGCCGCCGAAGGCTTTCGCAACATCACCCGGCGTGGTACAACCGCCATCGCTGATGATCTGACCGCCCAGACCGTGCGCCGCATCGGCACATTCAATGACGGCGGAAAGCTGCGGATAACCGACGCCGGTTTTGACGCGTGTCGTGCACACGGAGCCAGGGCCAATCCCCACTTTCACGATATCTGCGCCGGAGAGGATCAGCTCTTCACACATTTCACCGGTCACCACATTGCCCGCGATGATGGTTTTCGTCGGCCAGGCCTCACGCGCCTTGCTGACGAACTGCACAAAGTGCTCGGAATAACCGTTCGCCACATCAATACAAACGAAGTTGAGCGCCGGGTTAGCGTTCAGGATCTGTTTGGTCTTCTCGAAATCCGCATCGGAGGTACCGGTGGAGACCATCACATGCTTCACCACGTCAGCAGACGCGGACGCAACAAATGCATTCCACTCTTCAGGGCTGTAATGTTTGTGCACGGCGGTGAGAATGTCGAACTGTGCCAGGGCGGTTGCCATCTCAAAGGTTCCCACAGTATCCATGTTGGCAGCGATGATCGGCACACCAGACCAGGTCTGACCGGAATGCTTAAAGGTGAATTGACGTTCGAGTTCAACGTCTGAGCGACTTTTCAGTGTAGAGCGTTTAGGGCGGATAAGAACGTCTTTGAAACCTAACTTCAGATCTTCTTCGATACGCATGTGCAGATTCCTGGGGTTAGAGGCAAATTTGTTAAAAGCACAACTCCAGTGACGTTATCATACGCACTAATACCTGCTCCGCAAGACTGCGAAATTCTCTTTTTTTACGCTACAATCCTATAAATTTACCTGGTAAAAAGCCGGTAAGCAGGGCTAAACAGTTGCTGGCGCACCTAAGAGTTTTAATCAACTGATTTTAATAATGAATAATTCCCAGGATTTGATTTAATGGGGTATATCGTCGCATTAACCGGCGGCATCGGTAGTGGTAAAAGTACCGTTGCGGACGCTTTCTCTCGTTTGGGTATCACGATTATTGATGCCGATATCATTGCCCGCCAGGTGGTAGAGCCCAATACACCCGCGCTAAAGGCCATTGCAGAACATTTTGGTCAGGCAATCATCAATGCCGATGGCACACTAAATCGCCGTCAGCTTCGCGAATGCATTTTTTCCGATTCTGCGGAAAAAGCCTGGCTTAATGCCCTGCTCCATCCCATTATCCATCAGGAAACTCAGCGCCAGATTGCCGCAGCACGTTCGCCTTATGTACTCTGGGTCGTTCCATTGCTGGTCGAAAATCAGCTGCAAAAGAAAGCCGATCGGGTGTTAGTCATCGATGTCTCCCCTGAAACGCAAATCCAGCGAACCGTGGCGCGTGACCAGGTCTCGCGTGAACATGCTGAACACATTCTTGCCGCTCAGGCCACGCGCGATCAGCGCCTTGCCGTGGCGGATGATGTCATTGATAATAACGGCGCACCAGATGCCATTGCATCGGATGTTGCCCGTCTGCACGCGCAGTATCTGACGTTTGCCGCGCAGGCCGTTGCACAGGAAAAACCCTAATGTCGACTCATATTCTTTTTGAGCACCCGCTAAATGAAAAAATGCGTACCTGGCTGCGCATTGAGTTTTTAACTCAACAGCTTTCACACAATTTGCCCATCAACGACCATGCGACTGCACTGCATTTCTTCCGCAATGTCGGCGACCTGCTGGATGTGATTGAACGTGGTGATGTTCGTACCGAGTTGCTGAAAGAGCTGGAACGCCAGCAGCGTAAATTGCAGGCATGGACAGAAGTCCCCGGCGTAGATCAGAGCCGTATCGACGCGCTCCGCCAGCAGTTGAAAAGCAGTAGCGCCATCCTGATGGCCGCGCCGCGCGTCGGGCAGTTTTTGCGTGAAGACCGCCTGATTGGCCTGGTGCGCCAGCGTCTGAGCATCCCTGGCGGCTGCTGCAGCTTCGACCTGCCGACACTGCATATGTGGCTACATATGCCCCAGGCACAGCGTGACGCGCAGGTGAACAGCTGGCTGGCAAGCCTGGAGCCAATGCACCAGACGCTGTCGCTGATCCTCGATCTGATCCGTAACTCTGCGCCGTTCCGCAAGCAAACCAGCCTGAATGGTTTCTTCCAGGATAACGGTGATGATGCCGATCTTCTGCGTCTCAATCTGTCTCTTGGCGAACAGCTTTACCCACAGATTTCCGGGCATAAGAGCCGCTTTGCGATTCGCTTTATGCCGCTGGACAGTGAAAATGGCACCGTGCCGGAACGTCTCGATTTTGAACTGGCCTGTTGTTAAGGAGTGCCAATGTCTGATGTCACCACCGTAAGCTGCCCAACCTGTGGCAAAACCGTTGTCTGGGGCGAAGTGAGTCCGTTCCGCCCATTCTGCTGCAAGCGCTGTCAGCTCATTGACCTGGGCGAATGGGCGGCGGAAGAGAAACGCATTCCAAGTGAAGGCGATCTCTCGGACAGCGACGACTGGAGTGAAACCCAGCAGTAATCTGTAAAGCCTGCTGGCGCTTCGCTTAGCAGGCCTACGGTTGTGCGACTAACCGCAGGATCACGGGCTCATTCGCTGGCGGGAATTTTTCAGCATCACTTGCCTGAAGTTCCACCCAGTTACCCGGCTGTCCCTCTTTTCCCCAGGGTTCACCTTCCCAGTTTTCCACCAGCCAGAACCACAGCGTGATGTGCCTGTCCGGAAACTGGTACTCAAGCTTATCAAACAGCGTTGCGCCAAGTGGGGTGATCCCCACCTCTTCCTGAAGCTCCCGAACCAGCGCCTGTTCCGGCGTTTCACCTGACTCGATTTTACCGCCTGGAAACTCCCATTTGTTCGCCATATGGGCGTCGGCAGCGCGCTGGGTGATGAAGATTTGGTTTTGCGGGTTGCGAATAATCCCGACGGCAATTTGCAGTATTTTCATATTGTCACTTCCATAAAAAAGGCGCAGAAATCTGCGCCTTTTTGTTTTTTTATGAACTTAGCTCAGACGACCGTGGCACGCCTTGTACTTTTTACCGGAACCACACGGGCACGGATCGTTACGACCCACTTTACGATCGCCGGTCTGCGCGGCGATCGCCGCTGCGGCTTCGCTGTCGTCGGTCTGATGACTCAGCTGTTGCATTTGTGCCAGACGCTCAGCTTCTTCACGACGCTGCTGCTCCATCGCTTCCACTTCTTCCGGCATACGCACCTGAACCTTGCTCAGAGTGCTGATCACTTCGTACTTCAGTGACTCCAGCATAGACGCAAACATGGAGAAGGATTCACGCTTGTATTCCTGCTTCGGATCTTTCTGCGCATAGCCACGCAGGTGGATACCCTGACGCAGGTAGTCCATTGCCGCCAGGTGCTCTTTCCACAGGGAGTCCAGGGTCTGCAGCATCACGCCTTTTTCGAAGTGACGCATCATTTCAGCGCCAACAACCTCTTCCTTACGCTTGTAGACGTCCAGCGCGGTTTCAAAGATACGTTCACGCAGGGTCTCTTCGTGCAGCTCAGGCTCTTTATCCAGCCACTCTTTGATTGGCAGATCGAGGTCAAAGTCATTTTTCAGACGTTCCTGCAGACCTTCGATATCCCACATCTCTTCCAGAGACTGCGGTGGAATATGCGCGTCGATGGTGGCTTTAAACACATCTTCACGGATGCTGTTGATGGTTTCGCTCACGTCGGACACGTCCAGCAGTTCGTTACGCTGGGTGTAGATTGCACGACGCTGATCGTTAGCCACATCATCATATTCCAGCAGCTGCTTACGAATATCAAAGTTGCGGCTTTCCACTTTACGCTGTGCGTTAGCAATCGCTTTAGTCACCCACGGGTGCTCAATGGCTTCGCCAGGTTTCATCCCCAGTTTACGCATCATGCCGGATACACGGTCAGAGGCGAAAATACGCATCAGCGCATCTTCCATAGACAGGTAGAAGCGGGATGAACCGGCATCACCCTGACGACCCGCACGGCCACGCAGCTGGTTATCGATACGACGGGATTCATGACGCTCTGTACCGATAATGTGCAGACCGCCGGAAGCCAGAACGGCGTCATGACGAACCTGCCAGTCGGCTTTGATCTGGGCAATCTGTTCTGGCGTTGGGTTTTCCAGCTCCGCCACTTCAGCCTGCCAGCTACCGCCCAGCATAATATCAGTACCACGACCCGCCATGTTGGTGGCGATGGTCACGGCAGCCGGATAACCCGCCTGAGCAACAATGTCCGCTTCTTTGGCGTGGAATTTGGCGTTAAGAACGTTGTGTTTGATACCCGCTTTAGTCAGCTCGTGCGAAACCACTTCGGATTTCTCGATGGAGATGGTCCCCACCAGAACCGGCTGACCATTGGCAGTACGGTCGCGAATATCTTCGATGATCGCCTGAATTTTTTCTGCTTCGGTCATGTACACCAGGTCCGGCATATCCTTACGGATCATCGGACGGTTGGTTGGAACGACCACGGTATCCAGCTTGTAGATGGAGCTGAATTCAAACGCTTCGGTATCGGCAGTACCGGTCATCCCTGCCAGCTTCTCGTACAGACGGAAGTAGTTCTGGAAGGTGATAGACGCCAGGGTCTGGTTTTCATTCTGAATATCCACACCTTCTTTGGCTTCCACAGCCTGGTGCAGACCGTCAGACCAGCGACGTCCCTGCATGGTACGCCCGGTGTGCTCATCAACGATGATCACTTCACCGTCTTTGACGATGTAGTCGACGTCGCGGGTGAACAGCACGTGAGCACGCAGTGCAGCAGTCACATGGTGCATCAGCATGATGTTAGTTGGAGAGTAAAGAGACTCGCCCTCTTCCATGATGCCTTCAGCAACCAGCAGCTCTTCAATTTTCACCAGACCGCGTTCGGTCAGGTTCACCTGGCGTGCTTTTTCATCTACGGAGAAGTGGCCTTCACCCTGGAAGGTATCCGAGTCCTCTTTCTCCTGACGCAGCAGGTGTGGAATGATTTTATCGACTTTACGGTACATCTCGGAGCTGTCTTCAGCCGGGCCGGAGATGATCAGCGGGGTACGCGCTTCATCGATCAGGATGGAGTCCACCTCATCCACCAGCGCATAATGCAGTTTACGCTGCACGCGCTCTTCCGGGCTAAACGCCATATTGTCACGCAGGTAGTCAAAGCCGTATTCGTTGTTGGTGCCGTAGGTGATGTCCGCGTTATACGCTTCGCGCTTGGCTGGCGCAGGCAGGCCGGACATGTTGATGCCGACAGTCATGCCGAGGAATTCGAACAGTGGGCGGTTGTTTTCGGCGTCACGCTGCGCCAGATAGTCGTTGACGGTAACGACGTGAACGCCTTTACCGGTCAGCGCGTTCAGGTATGCCGGCAGCGTTGCGGTCAGGGTTTTACCTTCACCGGTACGCATTTCCGCGATGCAGCGCTCGTTAAGCACCATACCACCCAGCAGCTGAACGTCGAAGTGACGCATGCCGAAGACGCGCTTACTCGCTTCACGCACGACAGCAAACGCTTCCGGGATCAGGCTTTCTAAGGTTTCGCCTTTTTCCAGACGCGCACGGAATTTCGCCGTTTTCGCTTTCAGCTCGTCATCGGAGAGCTTCTCCATCGCCGGTTCCATACCGTTGATGACGGTAACAGCTTTGCGCATACGGCGCAGGGTACGATCGTTACGACTACCAAAAACTTTAGTTAACAATTTGATTAGCATAATAAATTCTCAAACGCCCCAGTGTGGGCAGATAAATTAAGGTATTGAAAAAGTTAATTTAGCTGAGGCGTTGTGGCCCGGCGCGAATGCCGTGAGCCTGGCTAATCCAGGTTGAAACAGAGAATGAAACAGGCGAAACCAACGCACGTTGCGTCGCCTGGCGAACCATGACCGGCGGCTGGCTGTCCTGCGTGAGCAGCGCGTTGAGTGTGTCCAGCAGGGCAAGATGCTGAGCCTGCACCGGCAGCGTCTCTTCCGCAACAGGCATGGCCTGCGGTGCCATCGCGAAGGACAGATGGCGGATAACCGTGCGGATAGCGTGCTGGTGCCAGTAATCGACGGAGAAGTTTGGGCGGCGGTTGGCTTCAAGCCACGCGAGGTTAGTAAAGTTAACCCGCGTGTTGAGATCGTGTTTGGTAGTGGAGGTTTTTGCGGGCGTCGCCGCTTCGGCACTGTTGCTGAGCGCAGGCAAGCCGAAACTCGCCGCGACCATCCCTAATAAGAGATGCGGCCAGAAGTAACGTCTGCCAAATTGTCGCCAGCGCGTCAGTATTCCGCTCACCTGCTCCACCCAATAAGTCAGCCTTGCAGAGGCTGAGTTCAGTTATTCTTTTTAGCGCCCAGATATTACCACTAAAGCCAATATACATCAGCAGGAATGAGGTGCCGCCACGGGGAAAAACGGTCAAGAATGCAGCTAACGCACACATTATCTGCACAAGACAAATAAGAGATAACGCCGGGGCAAACGAAGAAGGGTAAAAATAAAAACGACTGGCCTTCCTGGTCGGAGAGAGTACCAAGTTAACCAGTCGATTTTTTTACGAAACGGCGTGAACCGTTACGCCAGAACTATGCTTGGAGCTTTGAAAGCCAGCGGCAGTTCAGCTTCGTCTTCGAAGGTCACATATTCCCAGGCTTCCTGTTTTGCCAGGACGGCCTGCAACAGTTTGTTGTTCAGCGCATGACCGGATTTGAACGCGGTAAATGCACCAATGATGTTGTGACCACACATGAACAGGTCGCCGATGGCATCCAGCATTTTGTGACGAACGAATTCATCTTCGAAACGCAGGCCGTCTTCGTTCAGTACGCGATAATCGTCAACAACGATGGCACAATCGAAGCTGCCGCCCAGGCACAGGCCGCGGGACTGCAGATATTCGATATCACGCATGAAGCCAAATGTACGGGCTCGGCTGATCTGGCGCATAAACGCATCGGCAGAGAAGTTCATCGCATAGCGTTGGGTGCTGGAGTCAATCGCCGGATGGTTAAAGTCGATGGTAAAGTCCAACGAGAAACCATTGTACGGTTTGAATTCAGCCCACTTGTCGCCATCTTCGACGCGAACGGTCTCTTTGATGCGAACAAATTTCTTCGCGCAGTTCAGTTCTTCGATGCCGGCATCCAGCAACAGATAGACGAACGGTGCAGCACTGCCATCCATAATCGGGATTTCTGGCGCATCGACTTCAACAATAATGTTGTCGATACCCAGACCCGCCAGGGCGGCGTTCAGGTGCTCTACGGTAGAAATCCGCACGTCATGCTCGTTCACCAGACAAGTACAGAGCATAGTATCACGCACAGATTTGGCATCGGCCGGAAAATCTACCGGTGGATTCAAGTCGGTGCGACGATAGATGACCCCGGTATTGGCCGGCGCAGGGCGTAACGTCAGCATGACTTTCTTGCCGGTATGTAAACCGACACCAGTCGCCTGAACGATACGTTTAAGTGTCCTTTGTTTGATCATCGTATAATCTCGCCAAATTAACTATCCAACCGAGAGTGTATATCACTAACGGTGGGCCAGTTTAGCACAAAGAGCGCAAATCCCCTAATTCCAGCCAATTCTTAGTCAGCTTGCTTACGCAGGAACGCCGGGATATCCAGATAATCTGGCTCTTTCGCCGTTTGCGGCGTTGGGTCATTCACCACTTTCGCGGCCGGCTTCTGCTCCTGAGTCAGAGGAGACATACCGTGCTGCTGGTAACGATCCATTACCGGTTGCTGAGTCTGCTTGTTGGTCACTAAGGTGATCTCAGGACGTTTGTCCATACCGATACCGGTCGCAACAACAGTAACACGCAGCTCGTCGTTCATTTCAGGGTCAAGGGAAGTACCGATTACCACGGTAGCGTTGTCAGAGGCGAACGCACGGATAGTGTTACCCACGGTTTCGAACTCATCCAGACGCAGGTCAAAGCCAGCGGTAATGTTGACCAGCACGCCGCGCGCACCAGACAGATCGATATCTTCCAGCAGTGGAGAAGAGATAGCCATTTCAGCCGCTTCTTCTGCACGGTCTTCACCGCTCGCCACGCCAGAGCCCATCATCGCGTAGCCCATTTCGGACATCACGGTGCGAACGTCTGCAAAGTCAACGTTCATCAGGCCAGGACGGGTAATCAGTTCAGCGATACCCTGAACCGCGCCTTTCAGCACGTCGTTTGCTGCACCGAAAGCGTCCAGCAGGGAAATACCGCGACCCAGAACTTTCAACAGCTTGTCGTTCGGGATGGTGATCAGCGAGTCCACATGCTTGGACAGCTCGGTGATACCCTGCTCCGCGAAGGCCATACGCTTCTTGCCTTCAAAGTTGAAAGGCTTGGTCACGACAGCAACGGTCAGGATACCTAAGTCTTTAGCGACTTCAGCCACAACAGGTGCTGCGCCGGTACCCGTACCGCCGCCCATACCTGCTGCGATGAAGACCATGTCCGCACCTTCCAGTGCAGCACGCAGGGCTTCACGATCTTCTTCAGCCGCATTGCGACCGACTTCCGGGTTAGCCCCAGCTCCCAGCCCTTTGGTGATACCACCGCCGATCTGGATAGTCTGGCCTACAGCCGTCTTACGCAGTGCCTGCGCATCGGTGTTAACTGCGAAGAATTCAACACCTTCAATGCGTTCACGCACCATATGCTCTACGGCGTTACCGCCGCCACCACCGACGCCGATGACTTTAATCACCGCGTCGTTGGTCAGTTCCATAGGTTCAAACATAATTTCTCTCTCCGTTGTGCCTGTCGCCCGAGACCGCTAATTCTCTCCGGTCTCTTAAAAAAATTAAAACTCTTTTCGCAACCAGTTGTTCAGTCGTTTGACCCACGACCCCACTGAGACGCGTTTTTCCACTTCTGCTTCACCACTGAGATGAGATTCCTTCCCGTAGTGGAGCAGGCCCACAGCCGTTGAATAATACGGCTCCTGAGCATAATCCGTTAAACCGGTGATATTCAGCGGCGCACCAATACGCACCTGCGTATGGAACACGCGCTGAGCACAGGCCGCAAGACCTTCAATTTGCGCTGCACCGCCGGTTAATACAATCCCCGCCGCAAGATGATGTTTAACGCCCTGCTGACGAAGCTGTTCCTGTAACTGTAAAATCTCTTCGTTGACCAGGTTGAGCAGCTCGGTATAGCGCGGCTCAATCACCTCTGCCAACGTCTGGCGCTGCAGGCTACGCGGTGGACGACCACCGACGCTCGGCACTTCAACGCTCTCATCTTTGCCAACGATAGACCCCAGCGCACAGCCGTGGCGCACTTTAATCGCTTCTGCATCGCTCGGCGGCGTACCAAAAGCGTAAGCAATATCGCTGGTCACAACGTTCCCGGCATAAGGGATCACTTTGGTGTGGCGCAGCGCACCGCCGGTATACACGGCGATGTCCATTGTACCACCACCAATATCGACCACACAGACACCCAGTTCACGTTCATCTTCGGTCAGCACGGAATAACTTGCCGCCAGACCGGCGAAAATAAGTTGGTCAACTTTCAGGCCACAACGTTCAACGGCTTTTACAATGTTCTTCGCCATATCGTTGTGACATGTGATCAGGTGCACTTTTGCCTGCATACGTACACCAGAAAGACCGACCGGGTTCTTGATCCCTTCCTGGTAGTCAATCGCATATTCCTGCGGGATGACATGCAGCACGCGATGTTCGTCGCGGACACGCACGGATTTCGCCGTGTGCACTACGTTTTCAACGTCTTCCTGCGTCACTTCTTCTTCGGAAATCGGCACCATACCGATTTCGTTCTGGCAGCTAATGTGCTTACCAGAAAGGGCCAGATAGACAGAAGAAATCTGGCAATCTGCCATTAATTCAGCCTGATCGATGGCGCGCTGAACGCATTTCACCACCGATTCAAGATCGTTTACCCCACCTTTATCCATACCACGGGACGGGCAACTGCCTACGCCAATGATATTGACCATACCGTCGGGCAGAACTTCCCCTACTAAAGCGGCAACCTTCGCGGTGCCAATCTCCAGTCCAACTACCAGTTTTCTGTCCGTCGCCTTGATCATTGTTGTTCTGCCTGTACCTGTGCCTGATTCTGTTGCTGATTAGGTTCCTCGACCGGAGCCGGTACCCAACCGACTGCTGCGCCTGAGTCATAGCGCAAATCAACGTAGCTTATCCGTTTGCCGTCAGTCTGTGCCTGCTGCTGTAAAACCGGGTAAAGTTCGACAAACCGCGCCAGACGCTTCATTGTGTCCCCGCGTCCCAGGTTGAGCTTAATGCCGTTCGTTAACGTCAACTGCCAGGAACGGCGCGCCGTCATTGCAGCATCTTTTAACGTAAACCTGTCCTTCGCCAGCACCTGACCCATTTCGCGAAAACCCTGTAACACTTCGTTTTCACTGCCTTCAGGGCCATACAACATCGGTAAATTTTGCTTGTTGACACGATCGGCTGGGACGCTGAAGGAATTTCCGTCTACGTCAACCATGTGCTGATCATTCCAACGCGCAATGGGCACATATTCAACCAGATGAATCTTCAATTCATCAGGCCATTGCTTTCTTACGCTCGCCTGTTTTATCCATGGCAGACGTTCTATCTGACTCTGGATAATATTGACGTCCTGCGTCATAAAGGTGCCAGGCGAGCCCAGCGCCAGAATTGACTGGCGAATATCGTCGTTACGCGTGTAGTGACGCTCACCGGTGACCACCAG
Organism: Enterobacter asburiae; assembly: GCF_008080435.1. GTDB lineage: Bacteria > Pseudomonadota > Gammaproteobacteria > Enterobacterales > Enterobacteriaceae > Enterobacter > Enterobacter asburiae_C. Next base: position 124,918 of record NZ_VRKN01000006.1, read on the forward strand.
CTTAGAAAGTGGCAACCGCTGCGCATCTTCCATCCAGCCCAGGACCATCCAGCCGCTGATAAACACGGTGCACAGCACCCCGAGCAGGAAAATGATGCCTGCAAGACGCGTTCCATTACTGCGGCGTGAAGAGGCGTATTCTTCCTCGTCATCGCGGTTGCGCGTGTTCAATGCAGCCTGAGACATATCAGCCCGCCTGGTCCAGAATGCGTACGACTAACTGCGAGAAACTCATCCCCGCCTGACGCGCGGCCATCGGCACAAGGCTGTGGCTGGTCATTCCCGGAGAGGTATTCACTTCCAGCAGATAAAATTGTCCATCACTGTCCTGCATCACGTCGATGCGTCCCCAGCCGCGGCAACCCAGAACATGCCAGGCTTTAAGCACCAGGGACTGTAAATCTGCTTCACGCTCAGCTTCAAGACCACAAGGGCAGAAATATTGCGTCTCATCAGAGAGATACTTCGCCTCATAATCATAGAAGGTTCCGGCCGGTTGGATACGGATTGACGGTAAAATTTCTTCGCCAAGCATCGCGACGGTAAATTCCGGCCCGCTGAGCCATTTTTCAATCAGAACGTCTTCATCATGTTGAAATGCCAGTGCTAACGCGGACGAAAGATCTTCAGCTTTGTCTACTTTGGACATTCCCACGCTGGAGCCTTCCCGGCTGGGCTTTACAATAACCGGTAAGCCCAGTTCAGCAATGCGCGTATTAACGCTATCCGGCAGGCCCAATTCAAATTCGCGACGCGTCAGTGCCACCCACGGCGCAACCGGTAACCCCGCGCCCTGCCACAGAAGTTTGCTGCGCAGTTTATCCATAGAGATAGCGGAGGCCATCACGCCGCTGCCGGTGTACGGCATGTCGATCAGATCCAGGAGGCCCTGCAGGGTGCCGTCTTCACCGCCACGACCATGCAAAGCGATAAAGACTTTATCGAAGCCCATGGCTTTTAATTGCGTCACGTCGACCTCTTTTGGGTCGACCAGGTGCGCATTGACACCACCCTCACGCAGGCCCGCCAGTACAGCCGCGCCAGAATTCAGGGAAACCTCGCGCTCGGCGGAGGTGCCGCCAGACAGGACAGCAATCTTATCAGCCATGATGCTCATCCTCCTGCGTTTGCGGCTTCAGTTTGATTTCAGCTAAGGTACGGGCGATTTTGCCGATATTTCCCGCACCCTGAATCAGAATTAAATCGTTACCTGTCAGGACCGGTGCCAGAATTTCCGCCACCTGTGCAGGGTCAGAAACCAGAATAGGGTCCACTTTACCGCGTCCGCGGATGGTGCGACATAAAGAACGACTGTCTGCGCCCGGAATAGGAGTTTCGCCCGCTGAATAAACATCCAGCATTAACAGGGTATCGACCTGTGACAGGACGCTGGCGAAATCGTCATACAGATCGCGCGTACGCGTGAAGCGGTGCGGCTGGAAGACCATCACCAGATTTTTGTCAGGCCAGCCTGCACGTGCGGCTTTAATGGTGGCATCCACTTCGGTCGGATGATGGCCGTAGTCGTCCACCAGCATCGCTGTACCGGCTTTACCGTTCACGGCGTCCAGCGGGAATTCACCGAGGAAGTCGAAACGACGGCCGGTGCCCTGGAAGCTTTCCAGCGCGCGCAGAATCGCATCATCATCAATGCCTTCTTCCGTCGCGACGGCCACTGCCGCTGCGGCATTGAGGGCGTTATGGCGACCTGGCGCATTCAGCGTGACGTGCAGCAGTTCTTTGTCCTGACGCGCCAGAGTGAAATGCCCCTGCGCACCAATCTGTTTGTACTCTTCCACGCGGACGTCAGCGTCTTCACTGAAGCCGTAAGTGGTGATTTGACGACCCACGCGCGGCAGCAGCTCGCGGATCACCGGATCGTCTACGCACATCACCGCGCGTCCATAGAACGGCAGGTTGTGCAGGAAGTTGATGAAGGTCTGCTTTAAATTCTCGAAGTCACCCTGGTAGGTATCCATATGGTCAGCTTCGATGTTAGTGACAATCGCCACCATCGGCTGCAGATGCAGGAACGACGCGTCGCTCTCATCCGCTTCGGCAATCAGATAACGGCTGTGGCCCAGACGCGCATGTACGCCTGCGGCTTTGACCAGACCACCGTTGACGAACGTCGGGTCGAGACCCGCTTCCGCATAAATACTGGAGACCATCGCCGTGGTCGTGGTTTTACCGTGGGTCCCGGCAATAGCGATGCCGTGGCGGAAACGCATCAGTTCCGCCAGCATTTCTGCACGGCGGATCACCGGAATGCGCGCTTCATGCGCGGCAACGATTTCCGGGTTGTCCGAGGAGATGGCGCTTGAGACCACCACTACGCTCGCATCGCGCACGTTTTCCGGACGATGGTTAAAATAGATAGTCGCCCCAAGCGACGCCAGCTGCTGCGTAACAGGGTTTGGCGCCAGGTCAGACCCGCTGATCTGATAGCCTTCGTTAGCTAACACTTCGGCAATACCGCCCATGCCAGCACCACCGATGCCAACAAAGTGAATGTGCCGGACGCGACGCATCTCGGGCACGATTGAACGCAGTTTTGCCAGTTGTTGTGTATTCATTCTCTAAACGCCATCGACTACTTAAAATTCGTGCAGCGCAACACGCGCTGCGAGGGTTAAGCCTGGGCTGCCAGGCTCACTTCTTTTGCCACCCGTTCCGTCGCATCCGGGATAGCGGTCGCGCGCGCGCGTTGCGCCATCTCCAGCAGTGCGTCTCTGTTCCAGCCCGCCAGGGTGGTGGCGACCGCGTCGGCGGTAAATTGTGGCTGCTCAAAAATTTTCGCCGCGCCAGCTTTCTCAAGCGGCAGCGCATTCCAGTACTGCTGTCTGTCTTTGTGCTGGAACGGCACAAACAGGGCCGGCAGCCCGGCGGCGGCGATTTCGCTCACCGTCAGCGCGCCTGAGCGACAGACCACGACATCGGCCCAGGCATACGCTGCCGCCATATCGTCGATAAACTCGGTGACTTTATGCTGTGGCTGCCCCGCCTCGGCGTAAGCCTGCTCAACGGTCTGCTGAGCGCCTTTTCCGCTTTGGTGCCAGATCGTCACGGCATCCCCCAGCTTTGCGGCAACCTGCGGCATCGTCTGGTTTAAAATACGCGCGCCCTGAGAGCCGCCGACGACCAGTACACGAACCGGCCCTTCACGGCCCGTCAGACGAGCGTCCGGCAGCGGCAGCGCCAGTACGTCCACACGTACCGGGTTACCCACCACGTCCGCTTTCGGGAACGCGCCGGGAAACGCCTGCATGACTTTGGTGGCAATTTTCGCCAGCCACTTGTTGGTCAGACCGGCAATACCATTCTGCTCATGCAGCACAACGGGAATACCTAACGACCACGCCGCAAGCCCACCAGGACCAGAGACATAGCCGCCCATGCCCAGCACCACATCTGGCTTAAAGCGCTTCATGATGGTGCGGGCCTGACGCCAGGCGTTAAAAATACGCACTGGTGCCAGCAGCATTGCCTTGAGGCCTTTGCCCCGAAGGCCGGAAATACGAATAAAGTCGATCTCGATACCGTGCTTCGGTACCAGATCGGCTTCCATGCGGTCTGCGGTTCCCAGCCAGCGTACCTGCCAGCCCTGATCCATTAAATGGTGCGCAACCGCCAGCCCCGGGAACACGTGCCCGCCGGTACCGCCTGCCATCACCATTAACCGCTTCGGTTGATTCATCGTGAACCTCGTGTAAACGCCTGGGCTTTTTCCAGACGCGTTTCATAATCTATGCGTAACAAAAACATGATGGCCGTCGACATAATCAACAGGCTGGAACCACCATAACTGATCAACGGCAACGTCAGACCTTTGGTCGGCAGCATACCCGCTGCGGCCCCGACGTTAACCAATGCCTGGAAGCTAAACCAGATACCAATTGAGCAGGCTAAGAAGCCTGAGAAGCGGTGATCGATCTCCAGCGCTTTCCGGCCGATGGACATGGCGCGGAAAGCGACGAAGAATACCATTAATAGCGCTAATACCACACCGATATAACCCAGTTCTTCCGCAATAATGGAGAAGATGAAGTCAGTATGCGCTTCCGGTAAATACTCCAGTTTCTGTACCGAGTTACCCAGACCCTGTCCCCAGACTTCACCGCGCCCAAAGGCCATCAGCGACTGCGTCAGCTGATAACCGCTGCCGAAAGGATCTTCCCACGGGTTCCAGAACGAGGTCACACGGCGAATACGGTAAGGCTCAGCGAGGATCAGCAGCACAACCGCCGAAATCCCCATCCCGATGATAGCGATGAACTGCCACAGCTTCGCGCCCGCCAGGAACAGCATGGCCAGGGTGGTAACGAACAGCACGACAACGGTACCGAGGTCAGGCTGCGCCAGCAGTAATACTGCCAGCACCAAAATCACGCCCATCGGTTTTAAGAAGCCGCGCAGGTTGTTACGCACTTCATCTACCTTACGCACCAGGTAGTTAGCCAGGTAGCAGAACAGGGAGAGCTTGGTAAATTCCGCAGGCTGAATACGCAGCGGGCCAAAGGCGATCCAGCGTGATGCCCCGTTAACAGAGCTCCCCACTACCAGTACGATCAGCAGCATAATAATTGAGGCGATCAGCATCGCCGTACTGTGCCGCTGCCAGAACTCCATTGGCAGACGCAAGGTCACCAGCGCCAGACAAAACGCCAGGATGATGTAAAGACCATCACGCTTGGCAAACAGGAAAGGATCGTTCGCCAGACGCTGCCCGACAGGCATTGAGGCTGACGTCACCATAATAAAGCCGACCGCCGCCAGCCCCATCGTGAGCCAGAACAGCGTGCGGTCATACATGATCAGGCTGTCGTTATCTTTTTGACGAGAGCCCATCACCCAGCCTTTGAGTGCCGCAAACAACCATGACAGGATCCCAAATCCTGGCAGGCGCGGCATTTTCAGGCGAGGGAAAGATAAACGCATCAGCCTAACTCCTTCGCCAGGCGGGTAAAGACATCACCACGCTGTTCGAAATTCTTGAATTGATCGAGGCTGGCACAGGCCGGAGAGAGCAGCACCATATCACCTGGCTTCACGCGAGGAGCAATCAGCCGCATCGCCTGTTCCATGGTTTCGGTTTGCTCGGCAACCTCAGGGCGCAGTTCAGCCAGCTCGCTGCCGTCACGGCCAAAGCAGTACAGACGGACGTTATCTCCACAGAGATACGGTTTCAGGGAGGAGAAATCAGCTGATTTACCGTCGCCACCCAGCAGCAAATGCAGGGTGCCGTCAACGTGCAGGCCGTTCAGCGCGGCCTCCGTGCTTCCCACGTTGGTGGCTTTGGAGTCGTTGATCCAGCGCACGCCGTTGTGCTCCAGCGCCAGCTGGAAACGGTGTGCCAGACCAGAAAACGTGGTTAACGCTTTCAGGCTGGAGGAGCGCGGCAGTCCTACTGCATCTGCCAGCGCCAGCGCCGCCAGGGCATTGGTATAGTTGTGCTGACCTGTGAGCTTCATCTCTTTCACGTTCAGCACTTTCTCGCCTTTCACGCGCAGCCAGGTTTCGCCCAGCTGGCGGTTCAGGTGGTAATCACCCATGGTAATACCGAAGCTAATACAGCGATCGTCTGCGCCACGCACCGGCATGGTCAGCGCATCATCGGCGTTAACCACGCAGACTTTGGCATTTTCATAAACGCGCAGCTTAGCGGCACGGTACTGCTGCAGACCAAATGGATACCTGTCCATATGATCTTCAGTCACGTTGAGGATCGTCGCAGCCGCAGCATGCAGGCTGGAGGTCGTTTCCAGCTGGAAGCTGGAAAGCTCGAGAACATACAGCTCGCAGCCTTTGTCCAGCAGCATCAGCGCCGGCAAACCAATATTACCGCCAACGCCAACGTTCACGCCCGCTGCTTTCGCCATTTCACCCACCAGGGTGGTGACGGTGCTTTTGCCGTTAGAACCGGTAATCGCGATAACGGGCGCCTGCGCTTCGCGGCAGAACAGCTCGATATCGCCGACAATCTTAACGCCCGCATCCGCGGCAGCGCTCAGCGAAGGGTGCGCCAGCGCCATCCCCGGGCTGGCGACAATCAGATCGGCTGCCAGCAGCCAGTCATCATTCAGACCACCAAGGTGGCGTTCAACCTGTTCCGGCAGTTTGTCCAGACCCGGCGGAGAGACACGCGTATCCATCACGCGTGGCGTCACGCCGCGCGCGAGGAAAAAGTCCACGCAGGAGAGCCCCGTGAGGCCCAACCCGATGATAACGACTTTTTTGCCCTGGTAATCTGCCATGATTAACGTACCTTCAGCGTTGCCAGGCCAATCAGCACCAGCATCAGCGAAATAATCCAGAAGCGCACAATCACGCGCGGCTCCGGCCAGCCTTTCAGTTCATAGTGGTGGTGAATCGGCGCCATACGGAAGATGCGCTGACCGCGCAGCTTGAAGGAACCGACCTGCAAAATCACCGACAGGGTTTCAACCACAAACACGCCGCCCATGATTACCAGCAGGAACTCCTGACGCAGCAGTACGGCGATAATGCCGAGCGCACCGCCCAAAGCCAGAGAACCGACGTCACCCATAAAGACCTGCGCCGGATAGGTGTTGAACCACAGGAAGCCCAGCCCCGCACCGACAATCGCCGTACAGACGATCACCAGCTCACCCGCATGACGCAGATAAGGGATGTGCAGGTAGTTCGCAAAGTTCATGTTACCGGTCGCCCACGCCACCAGCGCAAAACCAGCGGCCACAAAGACGGTTGGCATAATGGCCAGGCCATCCAGACCGTCGGTCAGGTTAACGGCGTTGCCAGTACCGACAATCACAAAGTAGGCCAGCAGGATGTAGAACAGCCCCAGCTGTGGCATCACGTCCTTAAAGAACGGCACGACCAGCTCGGTAGCTGGCGTGTCTTTCCCAGCCAGATACAGCGCGAAAGCCACGCCCAGCGCGATCACCGACATCCAGAAATATTTCCAGCGCGCGATCAGGCCCTTAGTATCTTTACGAACGACTTTGCGGTAATCATCAACAAAACCAATGATTCCGTAACCCACCAGTACCGTCAGAACGCACCACACGTACGGGTTGGAGGGATACGCCCACAGCAGCACGGAAACGACGATGGCGGTCAGGATCATGATTCCGCCCATGGTCGGCGTGCCGCGTTTGCTGAAGTGCGATTCCGGACCGTCGTTACGCACAACCTGGCCGAAAGAGAGTTTTTGCAGACGGGCAATCATGCGCGGGCCCATCCACAACGAGATGAACAGCGCAGTCAGCAGGCTGACGATGGCGCGAAACGTCAGATACGAAAAGACGTTAAAGCCTGAATAATATTTGACCAAATGTTCGGCCAGCCAAACTAACATGTCCCGTTCTCCTGTAATGCGTGCACAACCTCTTCCATGGCGGCACTACGTGAACCTTTCACTAACACAGTCACAATTTGTTTTTCTGTAATCAACGCTTTAAGGCGCTCTATCAACGCGGCTTTGTCAGCAAAATGCTCGCCAACGCCGCTGGCATGGCTAATCGCCTGGCTCAGTTTTCCTGCGCTCAGTACACAGTTCAGCCCCGCTGCTTTCGCCGCTTCACCGACCTGGGTATGACAGGCTTCGCTTTCGTCGCCCAACTCTGCCATATCGCCAACCACCATGATTCGGTAGCCCGGCATGTCAGATAACACCTGTACCGCCGCCGTCATCGAGCCAACGTTCGCGTTGTAGGAGTCATCCAGCAGCAGCTTGTTTTCCGAAAGCTGAATCGGGAACAGGCGCCCCGGCACGGCTTTCAGGTTCGCTAGCCCGGTTTTAATCGCTTCATGCGACGCGCCCACCGCCGTCGACAACGCCGCCGCGGCAAGCGCATTAGCGATGTTATGGCGACCCGGCAGTGGCAACAGTACCTCGACGCCACCCGTTGGGGTGGTGAGGGTGAACTCCGTGCCGTGCGACGTCACATGGATATTGGTCGCGGTAAAATCACTGTTGGCCGCATTCGGCGAGAAGCGCCAGGTTTTACGCGAACCAATGATGCTCTGCCAGTTCAGCCAGTCGTTGTTGTCGGCGTTCAGAATGGCGATACCGTCATCCGGCAGGCCGGTGTAAATCTCACCTTTGGCTTTCGCTACACCTTCCAGCGAGCCAAAGCCTTCCAGATGCGCAGCCGCGAGGTTATTCACCAGCGCGGCTTCCGGGCGAGTCAGACTCACGGTCCAGGCGATTTCGCCCTGGTGGTTTGCCCCTAACTCGATCACCGCAAATTCATGCTCTTTGGTCAGGCGGAGTAATGTCATCGGCACGCCGATGTCATTATTGAGGTTGCCCGCGGTATAAAGCGTATTACCGCACTGGCTGAGGATCGCCGCCGTCATCTCTTTTACCGACGTCTTGCCTGATGACCCGGTCAAGGCGACAACGCGAGTAGGGACCTGCTGACGAACCCAGGCGGCCAACTCACCGAACGCGAGACGCGTATCTTTCACCACAATTTGCGGCAGATCGATATCGAGCTGGCGGCTGACCAGCAGCGCACCAGCGCCGTTCTCTTTGGCCTGTTCAGCAAAATCATGCGCGTCAAAACGCTCGCCTTTAAGCGCCACAAACAGACAGCCTGCAGTGATTTTGCGAGTGTCCGTCGTCACGGCATCAATCGTCAGGTCTTGCCCGTGCAGTTCGCCCTGCAGGATTGCAGCGGCCTGGCTTAACGTGATGCTAATCATGCCACGACTCCCAGCAGACGTGCTGCCGTTACGCGGTCCGAGTAGTCCAGACGGCGATTGCCAACGATCTGATAATCTTCATGGCCTTTACCCGCCAGCAGGACAACATCATTCTCCTGAGCCTGCATGATGGTGTTAGTCACGGCTTCCGCACGGCCTTCCACCACGCGAGCGCGGCCCGCGTCGAGCATGCCCGCCAGAATGTCATTAATGATGGCGCGCGGCTCTTCCGTACGCGGGTTGTCATCGGTGACAACCGGGATATCCGCGAACTGTTCTGCAATGGCGCCCATCAATGGACGCTTGCCTTTATCGCGATCGCCGCCGCAGCCAAACACGCACCAGAGCTTACCGGCGCAGTGCAGGCGTGCCGCTTCCAGCGCTTTTTCCAGCGCATCCGGCGTGTGGGCATAATCAACCACAACGGTCGGTTTGCCCGGCGCGCTGAACACTTCCATACGGCCACAAACCGGCTGCAGACGCGCTGAGGTTTTCAGCAGTTCAGCCATCGGATAACCCAGCGCCAGCAGCGTCGCCAGCGCCAGCAGCAGGTTGCTGACGTTAAAGGCGCCCATCAGGCGGCTTTCAATTTCACCTTCCCCCCAGGAAGAGGCAAAGCGGATTGTCGCCCCGCTGTCGTGATAATTCACCTCAACCGCCTTCAGCCAGCGGCCGTGGCAGTTCGGATTGATATGGTCTTCCATCGACACCGCAACCGCATCCGGCAGCTTCGCCAGCCAGCGGCGGCCCACTTCGTCGTCGGCGTTGATGACGGCTTGTCCGTAATGGTGAGTAGAGAACAGCAGCCATTTCGCGGCTTCGTAGTGCTCCATATCACCATGGTAATCAAGATGATCGCGGCTCAGATTGGTAAACACTGAAGCAGCAAATTTCAGCGCCGCGACGCGGTGCTGTACCAGACCGTGCGAAGAGACTTCCATCGCCGCAAAGGTTGCCCCCTGCCCTGCCAGACCGGCCAGCACATGCTGTACGTCTACCGCCGAGCCGGTGGTGTTTTCCGTCGGGCTCACTTTGCCGAGCAGGCCGTTACCCACGGTCCCCATCACCGCACCGGTTTCACCCAGCAGCTGGGCCCACTGCGCCATCAGCTGCGTGGTAGTGGTTTTACCGTTCGTGCCCGTCACGCCAACCAGACGCAGCTGGTCGGAAGGTTCGTGATAAAAACGTCCCGCCAGCGCGGAAAGACGTTCGTTTAACTGGCTGAGATAGATAACCGGCACCCCGTGCATTTCACGGATCTCACCGTCGGTTGCCTCATCTTTGGCCTCAGCAATAATGGCAGCCACACCTTGCGCAATCGCCTGCGGGATATAACGACGCCCGTCCGCCTGATGACCGACCACCGCCACAAAAAGATCGCCAGAAGCAGCCACGCGGCTGTCCAGTACCATCTCTCGCAGTGCTCGCTCCGGTGCATTTGGCACCCACGGAGCGAGAAGGTCGCGCAAATTACGATCTGCCACCTGTACCCTCGCCTTGATTAATTACAAATTCACTTTTTTCGCCCGTCGCCAGCGCATCTGGTTCAATGTTCATGGTGCGTAACACGCCGCCCATGATAGCCCCGAACACAGGCGCGGAGACGGCGCCGCCGTAGTATTTACCCGCCTGTGGATCGTTTATCACGACCACCAGCGCAAAACGCGGATTGCTTGCAGGCGCAACGCCTGCGGTATAGGCAATGTATTTGTTGATATAGCGGCCGTCCGGCCCTACTTTTTTCGCCGTACCGGTCTTGATGGCGATGCGATAACCTTTGATTGCCGCCTTCACGCCGCCGCCGCCGGGCAGCGCCACGCTTTCCATCATATGAACCACAGTACGGACGGTCGATTCCGGGAAGATACGCTCACCGGGAACCGGTGGATCAACTTTGGTAATCGACAGCGGACGATAAACGCCATAGCTGCCGATCGTTGCATAGACTCGCGCTAACTGTAACGGTGTCACCATTAGCCCGTAGCCGAAAGAGAAGGTGGCCCTCTCTATGTCAGACCACCGTTGTTTTTGAGGATATAAGCCACTGCGTTCTCCGACCAACCCCAAATTGGTCGCCTTTCCAAGCCCAAAACGTGAGTAAGTCTCTACTAACGCTGAGGACGGCATCGCTAACGCCAGCTTTGAAACACCGACGTTACTCGACTTCTGTAACACCCCGGTCAGGGTCAATTCGCTATAGCGCGCCACGTCTTTGATTTCGTGACCGTTAATTCGGTAAGGAATGGTATTCAGTACGGTGTTTTCATTGACGATACCGCGCTGAAGAGCAGTCATGACCACCATCGGCTTAACGGTCGAACCCGGTTCGAACACGTCGGTGATGGTACGGTTACGCATAACATCCTTCTGCGTACCGGTGAGATTGTTAGGGTTGTAGGACGGGCTGTTGGCCATCGCCAGCACTTCACCCGTGCTGACATCGACTAACACGGCACTGCCCGATTCCGCTTTGTTAAAGGCCACGGCGTTGTTCAGTTCACGATAAACCAGCGCCTGTAACCGCTCATCAATACTCAGCGCAAGGTTATGTGCGGCCTGGCTGTCCGTTGAGGAAATATCCTCGATCACGCGACCATAGCGGTCTTTACGCACAATGCGCTCGCCAGGCTGGCCGGTGAGCCATTTATCAAAGCTTTTTTCAACGCCTTCAATCCCCTGGCTATCAACGTTGGTAAAGCCAATGAGGTGAGCAGTCACTTCGCCGGATGGATAATAACGACGTGATTCCTCACGCAGATGGATCCCCGGCAGCTTCAATTTTTTGATGTAGTCCGCCATGTCAGGGTTCACCTGACGCGCCAGATAGATAAATCGCCCTCTCGGGTTCGTATTCACGCGTGAAGCTAGCTGGTCCAGCGGCATCTTCAGCGCATCCGCAAGCGCCTTCCAGCGGTTATCAAGCGTGATCCCGCCTGCATCATGCAGTTCTTTCGGATCGGCCCAGATAGCCTTCACCGGCACGCTCACCGCCAGCGGACGACCCGAGCGGTCGGTGATCATCCCACGGGATGTCGACACTTCCTGGACGCGCAGAGAGCGCATATCGCCCTGGCGTACCAGCATGTCAGGGGCGACGATTTGTAACCAGGCCACGCGTCCCAGCAGGAAACCCAGCGCCAGTAAAATACAGCCGCAAAGCAACGCAAAACGCCAACTGATAAAGTTGGCCTGTTCTTCCTGACGTTTTGGTTTTAGCGTTTTTGCCGCTGCTTTCATGCGTCGCGTTTTCCCTTATTTTTGTACTACGATATTTTCCTGCGAAGGATCAACATGCTGCAATTGCAGCTTTTCCGTTGCGATCCGTTCAACCCGGCTGTGATCGCCGAGCGCATTTTCTTCAAGGATCAGATTTCGCCATTCAATATCCAGCGCATCGCGTTCCAGTACCATCTGCTCGCGTTGCGCAGTCAATAAACGTGTATGGTGGGCAGTGGTCACCACCGTAACTGCCGTGACAATGATGCAAATGAACAGACAGAGTGGCAGTTTCCCAAACCGCAAAAGATCGTCGCCGATCACGCCAGGCAAGGCATGGCGCTCGTTGCTTCCTAACGAATCCTTAACTTTGCTTAGGGTCTCTGTCACTCTGCCGATCATGCGTTCGTCCTCTCTGCAACACGCAGCACTGAACTACGGGCGCGTGGATTCTCTGCCACTTCTTCTTCGCCCGGCATCAACTTGCCTAATGCTCGCAACTGACGGCCACCCAGCTTCCTGAGTTGTTCTTCCGTCATCGGCAGCCCCGCTGGTACTTGTGGACCGCGGCTTTGCTCACGCATAAAGCGTTTCACAATACGGTCTTCCAGCGAATGGAAGCTGATGATGGATAACCGCCCACCCGGGGCCAGCACGTCGAGCGAGCTTTTTAGCGCCAGCTCTATTTCCTCCAGTTCACTGTTTACCCAGATGCGAACCGCCTGGAAGGTACGGGTCGCGGGATGTTTGTGCTTATCCTTCACCGGTGTCGCCGCCGCGATCACCTCGGCCAACTCTTTGGTGCGAGTCATTGGCTCAATGCGATTGCGCTCAACGATGGCGCGCGCAATACGTTTGCCAAAGCGCTCTTCGCCGAACGTTTTGATGACCCATGCAATATCTGCTTCGTCAGCGGTCTGTAACCACTCAGCGGCAGACTGACCGCGCGTCGGGTCCATCCGCATGTCCAGCGGACCATCACGCATAAAGGAGAAACCACGTTCTGCATCATCAAGTTGGGGTGAAGAGACGCCAAGATCGAGAAGAATCCCGTCGATCTTGCCCGTCAGGCCGCGCTCAGCAACATAATCCGCAAGCGCAGAGAAAGGTCCATGCACGATGGAAAAGCGTGAGTCATTGATGGTTTGTGCAACGGCAATTGCCTGCGGATCGCGATCGATTGCCAGCAGACGTCCTTCCTCTCCAAGCTGGGAGAGAATCAAACGCGAGTGACCACCGCGACCAAACGTGCCATCAATGTAGATGCCATCCGGACGAATATTCAGGCCGTTAACGGCCTCGTCCAGTAACACCGTTTTATGTTTATAATTTTCCATCATATTTATAGAGACAAGTCCTGCAGCCGTTCCGATAATGTCGCGGAATCAGACTGCTCAGCGTCGATATCTTCCTTGACCTGTTGATACCAGGTCGTTTCATCCCACAGTTCAAACTTGTTGAACTGCCCGACCAGCATCACTTCTTTCGTCAGACCGGCATGTTGCCGCAACACAGGGGCAATCAGTAATCGCCCTGCGTTATCCATCTGACATTCACTGGCATGTCCCAATAACAACCGCTGCACGCGGCGTTCCTGCGGGTTCATGCTCGACAGTCGCGACAGCTTTTGCTCAATAATTTCCCATTCAGGCAAGGGGTAAAGCAGCAGGCAGGGGGAGTTAATGTCAATGGTGCAAACCATTTGACCCGCAGCGTTCTCAATCAGCTGGTCGCGGTATCGGGTTGGTACCGATAAACGCCCTTTGCTGTCGAGATTGACTAACGTAGCTCCACGGAACATGCCAGTCTCACCCCTCCTCACCACTTTAACCCACAAATTCCCACCTAAAGGAGTTTACGGAGCGAGTGAAAAGCTTGTCAAGCCGGGACTCTCCCTATAAGGACTCGAAAGCCCTCTATTTACAGAGATAAACAGTCCTGGTTAATAACTGCACAACTGGCGAGGCAAAATTAACGTTATGAATATTTGTAAGAAAAAAACCGAATATGCACACTAGCGTTAAAGCTCACTCAATATCATCGCAGATAAATATAAAGTGTCAGTTTGCGACGCGGGCAGCATTTTATGACAGATTCTCAGGGGATAACAGCGCCAGATTCACCCAGGCACGCGGTAAACGCAGCGGTTGCCACGTAAGCTGGCAAAGGAGGAGGAAAAACGTCTGAATATTCATCGACCGAAGAGGGTTTGTAACAAAATAATACAAAGAGTGCTGTTTAAAATCGCCCAGACGTTCTTTAAAAGGACAATTTAAAAGCCAGAATGAATTAAGAAAAATAGGTGATTATGGTCCCTCAAGAATTATCCTAATTTCTCTCCGGGAATTATCTGCGCGAATTATCGCAACAAAATGGGGCAGATTTCGCCGCCCCAGTCATTTCATTTTTGGCGGCTTAAAATTCCGCGATGGTAGAGATTACGTTTGATACGCGTCAGGCCCGGCTTCGGTTTACGCGGCTCATCCAGGCTTGCCAGCACAATCTCAAGCACACGTTCAGCCACATCGCGGTGACGTTGTGCTACCGCCAGCACCGGGCACTGGAGGAAGTCGAGCAGCTCGTTATCCCCGAACGTGGCAATCGCCAGATCGGAGGGCAGTTTACCTTCGCGGCGTAAGGTCACATCCATGACACCCTGCAAGAGCGCAAACGACGTGGTGAACAGCGCCTGAGGCATCGGGTGCGTTTCCAGCCATTTCTCGAACAGCTGTGCTGCGGCTTCACGTTCGTAGCTGTTGGCATAGAGGTAGTGAACTTCGCGCGGATCGTCTTTCCAGGCGGTTCTGAATCCCTGCTCACGCAGGAAGCTCACAGAAAGCTCGGGCAACGCGCCAAGATACAACACCGTTTCAGCGGGGAACGTGCGCAGCTCTGCGGCCAGCATTTCTGCATCATCCTGATCCGCACCCACGACGCTGGTGAAATGCTCGCGATCGAGCGCGCGATCCAGCGCAACGATTGGGAACGGGTCGTTCGCCCAGCGCTGGTAGAACGGATGTTCTGGCGGCAAGGAGGTCGACACGATAATGGCATCCACCTGGCGCTGGAGCAGATGCTCAATGCAGCGCATCTCGTTGTCGGGCTGGTCTTCCGAGCAGGCAATCAGCAATTGATAGCCGCGCTGGCGCGCCTGACGTTCAAGATAGTTGGCGATACGGGTATAGCTGGTGTTTTCCAGGTCAGGGATCACCAGACCAATAGAGCGGGTACGCCCGGCACGCAGACCGGCTGCGACAGCATTCGGATGGTAGTTATGCTCACGAACCACCGCCATAACTTTTTCAACGGTCTTGTCGCTGACACGGTACTGCTTTGCTTTACCGTTAATCACATAGCTGGCCGTTGTTCGTGACACGCCGGCTAGCCGGGCGATTTCATCCAGTTTCACAATTGCCCCTTAAAAAAAGAAAAGAGTCCATGGCCCTGTCAAGGTTATGGTTAAATCTTTTAACATCTAAACGCAGAAAAGCCTTCGCGGCAACCGCTTTTATCTGCGTTGTCGGCTGATTACGCAAAAAAAAGCCCGGCTTTGGTGACCGGGCAGAAAGAGGCGAACCTTTTTGACAACTAACGCATGATTTTCTCGCCGCGTGACAGACCCACGACACCCGATCTCGCGACCTCGACAATTTTTGCGACATCCCGTACGGACGCCAGGAAAGCATCCAGCTTGTCGCTTGTCCCGACCAGCTGAACCGTATAAAGAGAAGACGTGACGTCGATAATCTGTCCGCGGAAAATATCCGCATTGCGTTTGACTTCATCGCGCCCGTATCCACTGGCCTGGATTTTCACCAGCATGACCTCACGTTCAACGTAGGCCCCCTGCCCCAGCTCGCTCACGCGCAGTACGTCGACCAGCTTATGCAGCTGTTTTTCAATTTGCTCAAGCACTTTGGCATCGCCGACGGTTTGGATCGTCATGCGCGACAGCGTGGGGTCTTCCGTCGGAGCAACGGTCAGGCTTTCAATGTTATAGCCGCGCTGCGCAAAAAGGCCAATGACGCGCGACAATGCGCCAGACTCGTTTTCCAGTAAAACAGATAATATCCGGCGCATATCAGGTTCTCTCCGTTTTGCTTAACCACATTTCATCCATACCACCACCACGAATATGCATCGGATAAACGTGCTCGGTCCCATCAACAATCACATCCATAAAGACGAGGCGGTTGTTTTTAACGTGCTCAAGCGCCTGTGCGAGCTTCGTTTCCAGCTCAGCCGGATCGGTCACCCGCATGCCTACATGGCCGTAAGCTTCAGCAAGACGAACAAAATCCGGTAGCGACGTCATGTATGACTGAGAATGGCGGCCAGAGTAGATCATATCCTGCCACTGCTTCACCATACCGAGATACCCGTTATTCAGGTTCAGCACCAGTACCGGCAGTTCATATTGCAGTGCGGTAGACAGCTCCTGAATGTTCATCTGAATGCTGCCATCTCCGGTCACGCAGACGACGGTTTCATTCGGCAATGCCAGCTTCACGCCCAGCGCGGCAGGCAGACCAAAGCCCATGGTTCCTAAACCACCGGAGTTGATCCAGTGTCGCGGTTTATCAAACGGGTAATACAGGGCGGCAAACATCTGGTGCTGCCCCACGTCTGAGGTCACGTACGCCTCACCTTTCGTCAGTCGCCACACCGCTTCGATGACCGCCTGCGGCTTAATGCTTTCACTTTGAGTGTCATATTTCAGGCACTGACGCGCCCGCCACTGTTCAATCTGCTGCCACCAGTCGCGGATCTCATCCAGCGGCTGGGTTGCACTCTCCTGGGTCAGCAGGTCCAGCATTTGCTCCAGAACCTGACGGGCATCACCGACGATCGGCACATCAGCCGACACCGTTTTTGAAATTGACGTAGGATCGATATCAATGTGCAGCACGGTGGCGTTCGGGCAATACTTTGCCAGGTTGTTGGTGGTGCGATCGTCAAAGCGCACGCCGACGGCAAAGATGACATCGGAATGATGCATCGTCATGTTGGCTTCATAGGTACCGTGCATACCCAGCATACCCAGCGCCTGACGATGGGTGGCAGGGAACGCCCCCAGCCCCATCAATGACGACGCAACAGGAAGGTTGAGTTTTTCAATCAGTTCACGAAGCTGGACTTCACAGGCAGAATTGATCGCCCCGCCACCGACATAGACCACCGGTTTTTTGGCTGCCAGCAGCGTTTGCAACGCTCGCTTGATCTGGCCTTTATGCCCCTGCGTTGTTGGATTATAAGAGCGCATACTGACCGATTCCGGCCAGACATAAGGCAGCTTGTTTGCCGGGTTCAGGATATCTTTAGGTAGATCGACCACCACCGGTCCGGGACGTCCACTTGCCGCCAGCCAGAAGGCTTTTTTCAGTACGCCTGGAATGTCTTCTGTTTGCTTGACCAGGAAGCTGTGCTTCACAACGGGACGCGAAATCCCGACCATGTCGCACTCCTGAAACGCATCGTAGCCAATCAGTGAGGTTGCCACCTGCCCGGAGAGGATCACCAGCGGGATAGAGTCCATATAGGCCGTGGCAATGCCGGTAATGGCGTTTGTCGCACCGGGACCGGACGTGACTAACACCACGCCCACTTCACCCGTCGCACGTGCCAGGCCGTCAGCCATGTGTACCGCCGCCTGCTCGTGACGTACCAGAACATGGTCAATGCCCCCTACCGTGTGCAGCGCATCATAAATATCGAGGACCGCACCGCCAGGGTAGCCGAACACTTGCTTTACGCCCTGATCGATCAGCGACCGAACGACCATTTCCGCGCCAGACAACATCTCCATGCTTTGCCTCCAGGCATTTTGTTATAGACGGACTGCCGAATTCATTTCCGCACCGTCTTACGATTGGGATAAACCAATCTTATATTTTGCAGAGTGTTCTTTACCTTAACCGCTCGTTATGAGGCAGGCAATTAGCAAACCCGGGGAGACAAACGGCGCGTAAAGCAGAAAAAGCAGCCGTTAACAGAAGATATGGTTAATTCCTCTGGGAATAGAGGATGGGGTGATAAATCATCGCTGAAAAGCGCGACAATACAGGAAATCATCTATTTTTGCGTGCCAGAGAGCAGCCCGAAAAAAGCACCACAGAACAAAATAGCAATTATCTAAAAGAACTCAGGATAAATCACATTAACCGATGCGATTTACCCTGATGCATTTACCGCCGACAGATGCCAACCAGCAACTCTTCCATCCACTGATGTCCTTTATCCCGACCCGCCGCTTCATGCCAGGAAAGATAACAGGTACGGCTATTTAGCTTGAGCGGCAGAGGCAAAACTTGCAGATTTAAAGTGTCAGAAAACTCTTCTGCCAGCCAGCGCGGCGCAATCGCCACCAGCTGTGTCTGGGAGACCACGTTTAATACGCTAACCATGGCCATGCCCTGATAAGCCACGCTAGCCTGTTTATCCGCAGTGTCATACCACGGCAGGCTAAAGGACGCATATCTGTCGAGCGCAACAACGGCGTGCTGCTCGTTATAAACATCGCTTTCTCGCAGCGGAGAATTCAGGCGCGGATGTTTTTTACTGGCGACCAGAACCATTTCATCTTTAAACAGCGGCACGCAGGAAAATTCTGGACGACGGAACTCTTCATATCCCAGAACGAATTCGATCTCCTGATAGCGTAACTGATGTTCCGTGTTTTGATTCAGGGATGATTTAAAAACCAGATTGATATTGGGTGCGATCTCTTCAACTTTATTATAAATAATCGACGTTAAATAATTATCTAATGGGCTACAGACACAAAGATGGAATACACGCTCGCTGCTTAAGGGTTCAAAGCCCGACCCCGGCAGCTCATTTTGTACCAACTGCAACGCCTGCCGAATGGAGCCAAACAGCTGGAATGCGCGCGCCGTAGGCTGGATCCCTCTTCCGTAGCGAACAAATAATTCGTCGTTAAACATGACCTTAAGTCTGGCGACGGCATTACTCACGGCAGGTTGTGACATCCCCAACGTTTGGGCCGCCCGGGTAATATTCTGTTCCTGCATGACCGCATCAAACACCGTCAGAAGATTAAGATCCACCGTGCGTAACTGCGGTTTAATCCCATCAGTAGCTTGAGGTTGTTTAATATTATTTTCTGGCACTTCTGACTCCACTGTCACGCTACACTCCCTTTGCCATCGTACGGTAATAATCTCGAAAAATATGATTTATCATGCAAATACGATCAGCGAAAGAAAATTATTTAAAATTCGGAATATATAAAGACTCTATATTAACGAAAATTAATGAGCGCAAATGATATGTTTGACTTTAGGATTTGAATGAAACCATAAACCAAACAAATATACAATTTCCATCAGGTTAATGATGACTTAAGTATTATTAAACTGTTATCGCCACCGCCCTACAGTTAGTTAACAACCTGTTATTTCCGTTCGCTCTTCAGCGTTCTGGAATAGATTCACTGTATTTATAACTTAATGATATCAAACCCCTTTAAGCACAAAGCATCCTCTGCAAGACATTTCACTCATTTTTAAAAAATTATATTTATTTGTTTCTGCAACTCTTTTCTTAAGTCCAAAATTAGACAATTAGTCGGGTCGCAAAAGCTAAAACCAGCACAATTAGCTAAAGTGAATACCCTGTCGATTCTGTCTGTCGGGCCCGTTTTCATCGTCAGGGGTTGACATGAACGGCCGTATCCAGTACCACTAAAAGCATATTGAATTTAACGGAGCACGATTCATGATTCGCACCATTTGTTTCACCGGTCTACTACTACTAAACGCATTCACTGTGCGCGGTAGACTGGCGGGCGAAATTCAGCGTTGAATCGTCACCAGTAAGACTAAAACCCGCGCCACTGCGCGGGTTTTTTTATGCTCGTAGCAAGGCGCCCTAAGACTGACAAGGACCTAACCCATGAGCCAGCAAGTCATTATTTTCGATACTACTTTACGTGACGGTGAACAGGCATTACAGGCAAGCCTGAGTGTAAAAGAGAAACTGCAGATCGCGCTGGCTCTCGAACGTATGGGTGTCGACGTGATGGAGGTCGGTTTCCCGGTCTCGTCTCCGGGTGATTTCGAATCCGTCCAGACTATCGCTCGCACCATTAAAAACAGCCGCGTGTGTGCCCTGGCGCGCTGCGTAGAGAAAGATATCGACGTCGCCGCCGAGTCGCTGAAAGTCGCCGAAGCGTTCCGTATCCACACTTTTATTGCGACCTCGCCTATGCACATCGCAACCAAGTTGCGCAGCACGCTGGATGAGGTGATTGAGCGCGCGGTGTACATGGTTAAGCGTGCACGCAACTATACCGATGACGTTGAATTCTCCTGTGAAGATGCGGGCCGTACGCCAATCGACGATTTGGCGCGCGTTGTGGAAGCCGCCATCAGCGCGGGCGCGAAAACCATCAACATCCCGGACACCGTCGGCTACACCATGCCGTTTGAGTTCTCCAACATCATCACCGGCCTGTATGACCGCGTACCGAATATTGATAAAGCGATTATCTCCGTCCACACCCACGATGATTTGGGTCTGGCCGTGGGCAATGCCATCGCTGCAGTCCATGCCGGGGCGCGCCAGGTAGAAGGTGCGATGAACGGCATCGGTGAACGCGCGGGCAACTGTTCGCTGGAAGAAGTGATCATGGCGATCAAAGTGCGCAAAGACATCATGGACGTACACACCCGCATCAATCACAACGAAATCTGGCGCACCAGCCAGACCGTCAGCCAGATTTGCAACATGCCCATTCCGGCTAACAAAGCGATTGTCGGCACTGGCGCCTTCGCGCACTCCTCCGGTATTCACCAGGATGGCGTCCTGAAGAATCGTGAAAACTACGAAATCATGACCCCGGAATCCATCGGCCTGAACCAGGTGCAGTTGAACCTGACCTCCCGTTCCGGTCGCGCAGCGGTTAAACACCGCATGGAAGAGATGGGTTATAAGGACAGCGATTACAACATGGATCAGCTGTACGACGCGTTCCTGAAACTGGCCGACAAAAAAGGTCAGGTGTTCGACTATGACCTGGAAGCGCTGGCCTTTATTAACAAGCAGCAGGAAGAGCCCGAGCACTTCCGTCTGGATTACTTCAACGTGCAGTCCGGCTCCAGCGACATCGCCACCGCCTCGGTCAAACTGGCCTGCGGTGATGAAATTAAAGCAGAGGCCGCGAACGGTAACGGCCCTGTCGATGCCATCTACCAGGCGATTAACCGCGTCACCGAGTACGACGTTGAGCTGGTGAAGTATGACCTGACGGCCAAGGGTCACGGCAAAGATGCGCTGGGTCAGGTCGACATTGTTGTGACCCACAACGGCCGCCGCTTCCACGGTGTGGGCCTGGCGACCGATATCGTTGAATCCTCCGCGAAAGCGATGGTGCATGTTCTGAACAACATCTGGCGCGCCGCCGAAGTCGAAAAAGAGTTGCAACGCAAAGCTCAGAATAACGAGAACAACAAGGAAACCGTGTAATGTCGAAGAATTACCATATTGCTGTGTTACCGGGCGACGGTATTGGCCCGGAAGTGATGGCACAGGCGCTGAAAGTACTGGAAGCCGTTCGCGCGCGTTTTGCGATGAAAATCACCACCAGCCACTACGACGTGGGCGGTATTGCGATTGATAACCACGGTACACCGCTGCCGAAAGCAACTGTGGAAGGCTGCGAAAATGCCGATGCCGTGCTGTTTGGTTCCGTCGGTGGCCCGAAATGGGAACACCTGCCGCCAGCAGAGCAGCCAGAACGCGGCGCGCTGCTGCCGCTGCGTAAACATTTCAAGCTGTTCAGCAATCTGCGTCCGGCGAAGCTGTATCAGGGTCTGGAAGAGTTCTGCCCGCTGCGCGCGGATATCGCCGCCAACGGTTTCGACATTCTGTGCGTGCGTGAACTGACCGGCGGGATCTATTTTGGTCAACCAAAAGGACGCGAAGGCAGCGGACAACACGAGAAAGCATTCGACACCGAGGTGTATCACCGTTTCGAAATCGAACGTATCGCCCACATCGCGTTCGAGTCGGCGCGTAAACGCCGCCATAAAGTGACCTCCATTGATAAAGCGAACGTGCTGCAGTCCTCCATTTTGTGGCGCGAGATCGTCAGTGAAGTCGCTAAGCAGTACCCGGACGTCGCGCTGTCACACATGTACATCGACAACGCGACGATGCAGCTGATTAAAGATCCGTCCCAGTTTGACGTGCTGCTGTGCTCCAACCTGTTCGGCGATATTCTCTCGGATGAGTGCGCGATGATCACCGGCTCCATGGGCATGCTGCCCTCCGCAAGCCTGAATGAAGAAGGCTTTGGCCTGTACGAGCCTGCGGGCGGCTCCGCGCCGGATATCGCAGGCAAGAACATTGCCAACCCGATTGCGCAGATCCTCTCCCTGGCCCTGCTGCTGCGCTACAGTCTGGATGCAGGCGATGCGGCAACCGCAATTGAGAACGCCATTAACCGGGCGTTAGAAGAAGGCGTCCGTACCGGCGATTTAGCACGCGGCACGGCGGCAGTCAGTACCGATGAAATGGGCGACATTATTGCCCGCTATGTCGCTGAAGGGGTGTAATCATGGCTAAGACGTTATATGAAAAGTTGTTTGATGCGCACGTTGTTTACGAGGCACCAAACGAAACCCCGCTGCTGTACATCGATCGTCATCTGGTACACGAAGTGACCTCTCCTCAGGCATTTGACGGCCTGCGCGCGCACAAGCGTCCGGTACGTCAGCCGGGTAAAACCTTCGCGACGATGGATCACAACGTTTCCACCCAGACCAAAGACATTAATGCCTCGGGTGAGATGGCGCGTATCCAGATGCAGGAGCTGATTAAGAACTGCAATGAATTTGGCGTTGAGCTGTACGACCTGAACCATCCGTATCAGGGCATCGTCCACGTGATGGGGCCTGAGCAAGGGATCACCCTGCCGGGCATGACCATCGTCTGCGGTGACTCCCATACCGCGACCCACGGCGCGTTTGGCGCTCTGGCATTCGGGATTGGCACGTCCGAAGTGGAACACGTGCTGGCAACGCAGACCCTGAAACAGGGCCGCGCCAAAACCATGAAGATTGAAGTGAAGGGTAAAGCCGCACCGGGTATTACCGCAAAAGACATCGTGCTGGCCATCATCGGTAAAACCGGCAGCGCAGGCGGCACCGGTCATGTTGTTGAATTCTGCGGTGAAGCCATCCAGGCGCTGAGCATGGAGGGACGCATGACCCTGTGCAATATGGCCATTGAGATGGGCGCAAAAGCCGGTCTGGTCGCCCCGGACGAAACCACCTTCAACTATGTGAAGGGTCGTCTGCACGCGCCGAAAGGTCAGAATTTTGACGACGCGGTCGCGTACTGGAAAACCCTGAAAACCGACGATGGGGCAACGTTTGATACCGTTGTCACACTGCAGGCTGAAGAGATTGCGCCTCAGGTGACCTGGGGCACCAACCCGGGCCAGGTGATTTCCGTCAATGACGCCATTCCCGATCCAGCCTCCTTCGCCGATCCGGTCGAGCGCGCCAGTGCGGAAAAAGCGCTGGCCTATATGGGGCTGAAACCCGGCGTGCCGTTGACCGATGTCGCCATTGATAAAGTCTTTATCGGTTCCTGCACCAACTCCCGTATCGAAGATTTGCGTGCCGCTGCCGAAATTGCCAAAGGCCGCAAAGTGGCGCCAGGCGTGCAGGCGCTGGTGGTTCCAGGCTCCGGTCCGGTGAAGGCCCAGGCGGAAGCCGAAGGTCTGGATAAGATCTTTATCGAAGCGGGCTTCGAGTGGCGCCTGCCTGGCTGCTCCATGTGCCTGGCCATGAACAATGACCGCCTGAATCCGGGTGAGCGCTGCGCCTCTACCAGCAACCGTAACTTTGAAGGCCGTCAGGGCCGCGGTGGGCGCACCCATCTGGTCAGCCCGGCAATGGCCGCCGCTGCGGCAGTCACCGGCCATTTCGCCGATATTCGCAGCCTGAAATAAGGAGACAATCATGGCAGAGAAATTTACCCAACATACGGGCCGGGTTGTCCCACTGGACGCCGCTAACGTTGATACTGACGCTATTATTCCGAAACAGTTTCTGCAGAAGGTGACGCGTACCGGTTTTGGCGCACATCTGTTTAACGACTGGCGTTTCCTGGACGATAAGGGCGAAGTGCCTAATCCGGAATTCGTTCTGAACTTCCCGGAATACAAAGGCGCCTCCATTTTACTGGCGCGGGAAAACTTTGGCTGCGGCTCATCCCGTGAACACGCGCCGTGGGCGCTCACCGACTACGGGTTTAAAGTGGTCATTGCCCCAAGCTTCGCGGATATTTTTTACGGCAACAGCTTCAACAACCAGCTTCTGCCGGTGACGCTGAGCGATGAACAGGTCGATGAATTGTTCGCGCTGGTTAAGGCGAATCCGGGCATTTCGTTTGAAGTGGATCTGGAAGCCGAAGTGGTGAAAGCCGGGGATAAGCTCTACAGCTTCAGCATTGATACGTTCCGCCGTCACTGCATGCTGAATGGTCTGGACAGCATTGGTTTAACTCTCCAGCACGAAGCGGCGATTGCCACTTACGAACAAAAACAACCTGCATTTATGAAATAACCCTCCGGCCTGCAGCGCACTCTGCAGGCCGCGTTTTATCACGATACTGCCCTCCTTCTGTAAATACTTCCCCAATCCAGCCAATAATGACGTTATATTTAATGTCAATTTAATGTTCTCTGCGCAGAATAATCGCTCAATCAGTTGGCAGCGGAAATTATCATGGAAAAGAAAAATGGCAATGAGTCTCATCTCCGTTCTCGGGAAATACAAAAATGCACATTAGTGAGCGTGATAACAAATAGTTTACTCACCGGCTTTCAGATAGTTGCAGGAATATTCTCCGGTTCACAAGGATTAATTGCTGATGGGATTCATTCTCTTTCCGATTTATCCTCTGATTTTGTCGTTCTGATTGCGAATAAAAAGAGTCACAAAGCCTCTGATATTGATCACCATTACGGTCATCTGCGTTTCGAAAACGGTGCAAAGCTCATTATTGGCGCTATTCTGCTGCTTGTGGGGGTTGGGATGCTCTGGTCCGCAGGAAATAAACTGCTTCACCCCGAGACGCATCAACTGGTGAAAGGGGCCGCTTTGTGGGTGGCAATACTGGCGTTGGTGGTGAAGGAAAGTCTGTTCAGATACATGTTTGCCACGGGAAAACGTATTCAGTCCTCGCTGCTGGTAGCCAATGCCTGGCATGCCCGCTCTGACGCAGCCTCGTCAGTGGTTGTCGCCATCGGCATTGCCGGGAATTTAGTGGGTTTTCACGCGATGGACCTGATTGCGGCCCTGATTGTCGGGATTTTCATCGCCCATATGGGTTACAAATTCTCTGCCGATGCCCTGCACGACCTGATGGACCGTTCGCTTGAACCCGAGCTGGAGCACGACATCAAAACGTGTCTTCTCGCAACCGAGGGCGTCACCGGGCTCCATGATTTAAAAACCCGCAAGATGGGCGATTTAGCCCTTGTCGATGTTCATCTGGAAGTTAACGGCGAATTAAGCGTAAAAGAAGGACATCAGATTGCCGTCAATGCCAGAAACAACGTGATGCAAAAATTCAATGTGCTGAATGTGATGACGCATATTGATCCTGCCCACTAATCTGAACGCATAAATACAGTGTGACGCACCCCATCGTTAAGGTTTCGTTAATTAATCTGCGTCACACTGCATCGCATCAGCTCTCTCATTATTGAGGTAAAAAGCGATGAACCCAACACTACGCAATACGCTTCCCCATAAAGAAACGCCTTTTCTTCGCGTACTGCACATTCTTGTGGCCGTTCTGGTGCTGGTCCAGATCATCAATTCTAATTTCACCGAAAGTGAAGCCCTCCACGAATCCGGGCTGAACGGAATTGTCACCTGGATGCATGTTATCTCCGGATTTGGTTTAATTTTTTGTGGCATTGCCATGATGGCATGGATGTTAACCCAGCGCGGATTCAAATATTACTTCGCCTGGCTGGCGCTGGATTTTCGCGGAATCGTTGACGATATTCGCACCCTCGCGCAGCGTCAGCTTCCTGACGCGCATGCCGGCGGAATGGCGGCAACGGTGCAAGGTCTGGGCGTGCTGGCGCTACTGGGCGTGGCACTCTGCGGCGCGGCCTGGTTCGTGCTAAACGCCACGCTCGGGCCCGTGTCGCCCGTCACGGAATCCGCCTTATATTTGCATAAATTCCTGACGGTCTTTATTGAGACATATTTCTGGGCACACGGCTTCATGGGCCTCGTTCATATGTACCTGACGCTGCGCGCGCAGCGTAAATATCAGTATTCAGAATAAAGGGTTCGCAGAGCCCGGCGTTTCCGGGCTCCGTTTTATTCATCCGATCACACGTCTTTTACGCGGCAGGTCAGCAGAAGCGTCACGACAGAGATCGCCGCAATCATCCAGTAGACAGACGCATGCCCATAGCTTTGCGCCAGCGCCCCCTGAATCACGCCAGCCAGAATCACTCCGGTTGAAATGCTGTTGGTAAAAAGCGTGGTCGCCGATCCTGCACGGCCGGGCATGAGGTCCTGAAACCAGAGCATGCCGATCCCGGCAACAATCCCGATAAACACGGCGTTAAACAGCTGCAGCGCCAGCAACGCTTCACGCGAATGGAAAAGGATCAGCCCCACGTAGAACAGCACCCCGGCCGCCACGGCGACGATCATCATCCGACGCTTTCCAAAGCGCTTAACGTAGTAACCCGCCAGAATCATCGCCGGAATTTCCAGCCCGGCAGCGGTCCCCATTAAGATCCCCGCAAGCTTGTCCGGCAGGCCCAGATCGCTGCTGATCCACAGCGGCATATCGATGATGTACATGGTGTTGCAGGTCCACATCAGCGTGGAGGCAATAAACAGCATGCGGACGTTTTTGTCCTGCCAGCCGCTCACCTCGGTGACAGGTTTATCCGTCGTCTGTTCGACACGCGCCACGGACGGCAGCGCGAAGGCAATCAATACCAGACTGATGACAAAAATCCCGGCGGCTATGGAAAACATGGTGGTAAAGCCGTAGTTCAACGCCAGCATGAAGGCCAGCGGCGGGCCAATGACCCACGCCAGCGAGAGCTGGGCACGCATCACCGAGCTGAACATCACCACTTCCCGCGCCGAGTTATCCGCATATTCACGGGCCAGCGCGAACAGCTGCGGCATGGCGGTGTTCGCCAGCGACGCCAGCAGCACGCCGCAGGTGATCAGCGTCAGGTAATGACGGTTGAAAGCAAAGAGCAGCGCGTTGCCCACGGCCATGGCACAGCAAAAGAGGATCAGCTTGCGGCGATCGCCCTGGCTGTCCGATCGTTTCGCCAGCGCGAGACTGACCAGGATCCCGGCAATGGCGTTGACGGTATAAAACAGGCCGACCCAAAACGGCTGTGCCCCCACCTCGCGGCTGAGAAACAGGCTCAGCGTCGGTGCCTGTAGCGCCCCCGCCACGCCCATCATAAAGGCCACCAGCATAAAAGCGGCATACACGCCGTTCAGGCGTCGCCCCATCGTCATCAACCAGAGCATGCGCAAGTCCTTGTGAAAGCGAATCGAAACCGGGTGAAAGAATAAACGAAAAAAGCCAGCAAAAACATTTTGCTGGCGGGTGATAAGCACCAATACTCAGTCACACATGATCGAGGCGAGTTAGCGGGAAGAGGTCGGTGTTGTAACGTCCCACTGCATCAATTCTTCTAACGTTTTCAGCCGTTGCTCTGCACACTGGCGGGCCAGCCAGGACGTTCCTTTTGTCGCTGAAAAGTACTGCTGATAAAACTGACGTGCGGTAGACCTCTTCATAATTTACCTCCTCGCTTCATCGAGGAGAATTATTGGCCTAATATAGGGATAAATAAATTGCTGGTTTTTTGTCAGGAGTTCCCCTTTTATGCCTTCCGGTCGTCTGCAACAACAGTTTATCCGCCTCTGGCAGTGCTGCGAGGGGCAATCGCAGGAGACCACGCTCAACGAGCTGGCTGACCTGCTTAGCTGCTCCCGCCGCCATATGCGCACGCTGCTCAACACCATGCAGCAACAGGGCTGGTTAAGCTGGGAAGCGGAGGCGGGACGCGGCAAACGCTCGCGATTGACCTTTCTCTATACCGGGCTGGCGTTGCAGCAGCAGCGTGCAGAAGATCTGCTCGAGCAGGACCGCATCGATCAGCTGGTACAGCTGGTGGGCGACAAGGCCGCCGTGCGCCAGATGCTGGTATCTCATCTGGGACGCAGCTTTCGTCAGGGTCGCCATATTCTGCGAGTGCTTTACTACCGCCCAATGAAAAATCTATTGCCTGGCACGGCCTTACGCCGCTCAGAAACCCATATGGCCCGACAAATCTTCAGCGGCCTGACACGCATAAATGAGGAAAACGGGGAACTGGAGGCGGATATCGCGCACCACTGGCAGCAGGTTTCCCCGCTTCACTGGCGCTTTTTCTTACGCCCCGGCATCCACTTTCACCACGGTCGCGAGCTGGAAATGCACGACGTCATCGCCTCTCTGGAACGCGTCCGCAAGCTCCCGCTCTACTCGCATATCTCCCGCGTCCACTCCCCCACGGCCTGGACGCTGGATATTGAGCTGTCGCAGCAGGATAAGTGGCTTCCCTGGCTGCTGGGCTATGTGCCGTCGATGATTTTGCCCGGCGAGTGGGAAACATTGAACAATTTTGCCAGCCTGCCAATTGGCACCGGGCCCTACTCCGTCTCCCGCAATAACAGCAACCAGCTGAAAATCCGCGCGTTCGATGACTACTTTGGCTATCGGGCGCTGATCGACGAAGTGAACGTGTGGGTATTACCGGATCTCAATGAAGACCTGAGCTGCGGGCTGACGCTTGAAGGCCCCACCACCGGAGAAAAGGCCGTGGAGAGCCGCCTGGAGGAGGGATGTTATTATCTCCTCTTTGACCGTCGCACCCACCGTGGGGCAAACCAGGCCGTCCGCAAGTGGGTCAGCCACGCCTTGTCCCCTTCTAATCTGATTTACCATGCGGAAGAGCAGTACCAGACATACTGGTTTCCGGCGTACGGCCTGCTTCCCCGCTGGCACCACGCCCGCCCGGTGCACTGCGACAAACCCGCAGGGCTGGAGTCCATCACCCTGACCTACTACCGCGAGCACGTGGAGCATCGTTTTATTGCCAGAATCATGACCCGACTGCTGGCAGCCGAGGGGGTCAGGCTGGAGGTCAGGGAAGTGGACTATGACGAATGGCATCAGGGGGAGATCGCCAGTGATATCTGGCTCAACAGCGCCAACTTTACCCTGCCGCTCGATTTTTCCCTTTTCTCGCATTTGTATGAAGTTCCTCTCATCCAGCACTGCATCGACCGTGACTGGCAGCAGGATGCCGCCCAGTGGCGTGCGGGCGAAATGAATCTTGCCGCATGGTGCCAGCAGCTGCTGGCCGAGCAGGCGATCGTCCCGTTGATCCACCACTGGCTGATGATCCAGGGCCAGCGCAGCATGCGCGGCCTGCGGATGAATACCCTGGGCTGGTTTGATTTTAAATCCGCCTGGTTTGCGCCGCCGGGGCCATAACGCTTTCGTAATATTCACCAAATCATTACAATAGCGCCGTTCTCAACGGGGTGCTGCATCACAGATGTGCGCTGAGATAATACCCGTCGAACCTGATCCGGATAACGCCGGCGAAGGGATTTGAGGCTGTCGCTCAAAATCCTTTGCCACTCAACTTTGAGGTGCAAAGTGTTAAAAAAAGTTCTCCCCCTGCTGGCGCTGTTTGCGCTGCCTGCTTTTGCCAAGCCCGTCCTGACGGTCTACACCTATGACTCCTTCTCTGCCGACTGGGGCCCTGGCCCGGTAGTCAAAAAAGCCTTTGAAGCTGACTGTAACTGCGAGCTGAAGTTCGTGGCGCTGGAAGATGGCGTTTCGCTGCTCAACCGTCTGCGCATGGAAGGTAAAAACAGCAAAGCCGACGTGGTGCTCGGGCTGGATAACAACCTGCTGGAAGCTGCCTCGCAAACCAAACTGTTTGCCAAAAGCGGCGTCGCGGCAGATGCCGTTAACGTGCCGGGCGGCTGGAAAAACGACACCTTTGTGCCATTTGACTATGGCTACTTTGCTTTTGTTTACGACAAAAATAAGCTGAAAAACCCGCCGAAGAGCCTGAAAGAGCTGGTGGAAAGCGATCAGAAATGGCGCGTGATTTATGAAGATCCGCGTACCAGCACGCCAGGCCTGGGCCTGCTGCTGTGGATGCAAAAGGTCTACGGGGATAAAGCACCGGAAGCGTGGCAGAAACTTGCGGCCAAAACCGTCACCGTGACCAAGGGCTGGAGCGAAGCCTATGGCCTGTTCCTCAAAGGCGAAAGCGACCTGGTGCTGAGCTACACCACTTCTCCGGCCTACCACATTATCGCCGAGAAGAAAGATAACTATGCTGCCGCTGATTTTGCTGAAGGGCACTATCTGCAGGTGGAAGTCGCCGCGCGTACCGCCGCCAGCAAACAGCCGGAGCTGGCTGAGAAGTTCCTGAAGTTCATGGTTTCACCGGCGTTCCAGAATGCCATTCCTGCGGGCAACTGGATGTATCCGGTCACCAGCGTTGCGCTGCCCGCAGGTTTCGAGCAGTTGACTAAACCAACAACCTCGCTGGAGTTTACGCCTCAGCAGGTCGCCGCGCAGCGTGCAGCATGGGTCAGTGAATGGCAACGCGCCGTCAGCCGTTGATTCCCGGCTGGTTACTGCCCGGGCTGCTCGCCGCCGTAGTGATGGTGGTGGTCAGCCTGGGGGCTTTTCTTGCACTGTGGTTCAACGCGCCAGAGAGTGACCTGCTCGCCCTCTGGCACGACAGCTACCTCTGGCACGTTATCCGGTTCTCCTTCTGGCAGGCATCGCTTTCTGCCTTGCTGTCGGTGATCCCGGCCATTTTTCTGGCGCGCGCACTGTATCGGCGGCGTTTCCCCGGCAGGCTGGCACTGCTGCGCCTCTGCGCTATGACGCTGATCCTGCCCGTGCTGGTGGCCGTTTTTGGTATTCTGAGCGTTTACGGCCGTCAGGGCTGGCTGGCTTCGCTGTTCGGCCAGCTTGGTCTGGAATGGTCATTCTCGCCTTACGGACTGCAGGGCATTCTGCTGGCGCACGTCTTTTTCAATATGCCGATGGCAACGCGTCTTTTTTTACAAGCGCTGGAAAACATTCCCGGCGAACAGCGTCAGGTTGCCGCCCAGCTCGGCATGCGCGGCGTGTCGTTCTTCCGCTTTGTCGAATGGCCGTGGCTGCGCCGCCAGATCCCGCCCGTCGCGGCGTTAATCTTCATGCTCTGCTTTGCCAGCTTTGCCACCGTGCTGTCGCTCGGCGGCGGGCCGCAGGCCACCACCATTGAGCTGGCGATTTACCAGGCCTTAAGCTACGACTACGATCCCGGTCGCGCCGCGCTGCTGGCGATGGTGCAGATGGCGTGCTGTCTTGCGCTGGTGCTGTTGAGCCAGCGGCTGAGTAAAGCCATTCCCGCTGGCAGCAATCAAATAACCGGCTGGCGCGATCCGCAGGATAGCCTGCACAGCCGCGTCACCGATTTTATCCTGATCGCGCTGGCGCTCCTGCTACTGCTGCCGCCGCTGATGGCCGTTATCGTTGACGGACTGAACCTCAATCTTATATCCGTCCTGCAACAGCCCATCCTCTGGCAGGCGACCTGGACCTCACTGCGTATCGCACTGGCGGCTGGGTTACTGTGCGTCATACTGACCATGATGCTGCTGTGGAGCAGCCGTGAACTCTATGCCCGGCAGGCCCAAAAGGCCGGACAGGCGCTGGAGCTGACGGGCATGCTGATTCTGGCGATGCCGGGCATCGTGCTGGCGACGGGCTTCTTTTTATTGTTCAACAGCACCATCGGCCTGCCGGAAAGAGCCGATGGCATTGTGATTTTCACCAACGCCCTGATGGCCATTCCTTACGCGCTCAAAGTGCTGGAAAACCCGATGCGCGACGTCAATAGCCGCTACGGTTTGCTGTGCCAGTCGCTGGGCATGCAAGGCTGGCAGCGGCTGAAGGTGGTCGAACTCCGCGCGCTAAAGCGCCCCCTGGCGCAGGCGCTGGCATTTGCCTGCGTGCTCTCGATAGGTGATTTTGGGGTTGTTGCGCTATTTGGCAATGACGATTTCCGCACGCTGCCATACTGGCTCTATCAGCAAATCGGCTCTTATCGCAGTCAGGACGGCGCGGTAACCGCGCTGTTACTGCTGCTGCTGTGCTTTGCCTTATTTACCGTTATCGAAAAACTTCCGGGGCGTGATGTTAAAACTGACTGATGTAACCTGGCTTTACCAGCATCTGCCGATGCGCTTCACGCTCTCCGTGCGCCAGGGGGAGATGATCGCGGTGCTTGGCCCAAGCGGCGCGGGAAAAAGCACGCTGCTTAATTTGATTGCGGGTTTTCTGCAACCGGCAAGCGGCGCGATCGTCATTGAAAATCACGATCATACCCACACGCCGCCCGCAAAACGTCCGGTCTCAATGCTGTTTCAGGAAAACAACCTGTTTACCCATCTGACGGTGCGGCAAAACATCGCGCTGGGAATGCATCCGGGACTCAGGCTGAACGATGCCCAGCGCCAGAAGCTGGAGAACATTGCCGGGCAGATGGGGATCGCTGAGTTCATCGACAGGCTGCCGGGCGAGCTTTCCGGCGGCCAGCGTCAGCGCGTGGCGCTGGCGCGTTGTCTGGTGCGCGAGCAGCCGATCCTGCTGCTGGATGAGCCGTTCTCGGCGCTCGATCCCGCGCTGCGCCTGGAGATGCTGGCGCTGGTGCAGGACGTCTGTCAGCGCCAGCAGTTGACGATGCTGATGGTGTCGCACAGCATTGAAGACGCTGCGCGCATCGCGCCGCGATCGGTGGTGATCGCGGAGGGACGTATTTTGTGGGATGGAAAAACAGAAGAACTGCTGAGTGGTAAGGCGGGAGCGTCTTCACTGTTGGGCATTCGTGCGATCTGATGCCCTCACCCTGGCCCTCTCCCAGGGGGAGAGGGAAATAGTCCTTAACGGCTGACCAGTTTTAATAAAATCTCACCGTACACCGGCATCAGCGGGTGGCGAATCAGCGCCACCAGCGCTACAACCGCAACCCCCAGCGTCAGCGGGGCCAGCCAGAGCAGGCGAGTACGCGGGAGATAGCGCGTTAGACGATCGATATTCGCTTTCCCGCTGCGCCACAGTCGCCAGCACAGCCATGCCGCCAGCCACAGCAGCACAGCCGTCCCCAGCAGCAGCCACTTAAACTCGCCGCTTTGCATACCGTCAGGAATATCAATGGCTGCGCCCGCAAGGATACCAGGCAGGAAGTAGAACGGCGGCCAGAAGACGCAGCCGATAATGTTCGGCACCACGAATTTCGCGACAGGCAGATCCAGCATTCCCGCCACCATCGGCACCAGCGGACGCGTTGGTCCGACAAAGCGGCCGACGAGAATGGTAAACATGCTGTGCTGATGCAGCGCATGCTCGGTTTTATCCAGCAGGGCTTTGTTCTTTTTCATGAACGACCAGCGGTGCAGCGGCTTCTTAAAGCGCCAGCCCAGCCAGAAGGAGATCCAGTCGCCCAGCAGGCAGCCGATAATCCCGGCCAGCCACGCCTGCCAGAAATTAACCTCGCCGCTGCCAATCAGCGCGCCAAGCCCTGCCATCATCACGGTGCCGGGCAGGATCAGCCCAACCAGCGCCAGCGATTCCAGAAACGCCACCAGCGCCACGGCGATGAGCGAGTACATAACGGACTGGGTAATAAAGTGTTCCAGCAATGCCTGCATAACTATTCCGGTCAGAAAACGAATCAGCGATTCTGCTTAGCGCCCCGCACCGCGTCAAGGCATCAATTGTCTGAATAGTTTACAAGATGCTCCAGAAGTTCACCTGAATGTTTACCGTTTATTCACATCCCGCGCGGAATTCACTCGGGCTGGCGCCGGTACATTTTTTAAATACCCGGGAGAAATAGAGCTGATCCTCAAAGCCCACGTTACGCCCCACGGTGGCGATCGGCATCCGGGTGGTGCTGAGCAGCAGCTTCGCCTGGCTGATGCGCTGATCCTCGCGCCAGCTCAAAACGCTGACGCCCAGCTGCTGGCGGAAAAGATGCGACAGCCGCGACGGCGACAGGCAAACGTGCTGCGCAACGCTGGCGATATCAAACTGACTATCGGCCAGGTGGTCGCTGATGTACTGGCAGGCGTCGCGCACGCGGTTATCCAGAGGCGGGTTAAGCGACTCGTTGATCGCCTCCATCCGTCGCAGCAGCAGCTGTTCGAGCAGGTTAATCGCCAGCAGTTCGGCGTAGCGCCCGCCAGCCTGTCCCGCCTCGATAATCTGCGCAAAAAGCTCGCGAAACTGCGCCAGATGAACCTCATCCGGACGATAAAAACCGGTGTGCGCAAAAATAGCCGGCCAGGAAAGCCACTCCTGCCAGTAGGCGCGCGGACGGAAGTAGACCCACTGGTGATACCACTCTTTGGCATCCGGATGACGGCCATAGTGGTGGATCTCTCCCGGCGGGAACAGCAGGATATCGCCCGGGCGGCAGACAAACTGCTGGTCACCGTTCTTGATGATCCCTTCCCCTCGCACGGTCAGGTTGAGGATATACCCTTTCATCCCGAGCGGTCGGTCGACGTAAAAGTCGAGATATCCCTCAGCCTCGATAGGGGTCAGTCCCGCCACAAGGTGCGCGTTAAACGAGTATCCCGGCAGCAGGGGATCGTTTTGCGTTTCGGCCATAGATTCAGTTCTCCCAAGGGTCCTGAAGGAAACCAATTGTCCATATCATTAAAAGCAGGTTAAAAATGGCCCGCGAAAAGATCCAAAAAGCATCACGCCGCTTTTACGTCCGCCATGTTTCAGCCTTTCCCCCTGATTTCTCCGCCAGAGCAGGCAGATAACCAGTAACAAAAGTGTCTATAAGTACGGCAGAAATGTCCACATTGAATATTTGCACGGCGTCACACTTTCCGTTGTAACAGCAATTTAGTCCATAAGATTAGCGGATCCTGCCTGACGACTTTTGTCCCCAGTCTCTAATGTTCTTCCATACCTGTTTTTTCGATGGAGCAACACCATGGCAATTGCGATTGGCCTCGATTTTGGCAGCGATTCAGTTCGCGCGCTGGCAGTGGACTGTACGTCCGGCCAGGAGATAGCAACCAGCGTTGAGTGGTACCCGCGCTGGCAAGAGGGGCGCTACTGTGATGCGCCAAACAACCAGTTCCGCCACCACCCGCGTGACTATATCGAGTCGATGGAAGCGGCGATCAAAACCGTCCTCGCTGAACTGACGGACGCCCAGCGGGCTGAGATTGTCGGAATTGGCGTCGACAGCACCGGCTCCACGCCTGCCCCTGTGGATGCCGAAGGCCGCGTGCTGGCGCTGCGCCCGGAGTTTGCCGACAACCCGAATGCCATGTTCGTGCTGTGGAAAGACCATACCGCCGTGGAAGAAGCCGAAGCCATCACCCGCTTGTGCCATCAGCCGGGCAAAACCGACTATTCACGCTACATCGGCGGGATTTATTCCAGTGAATGGTTCTGGGCCAAGATCCTCCACGTCACCCGTGCCGATGCTTCCGTCGCGCAGGCTGCGGCGTCATGGGTTGAGCTGTGCGACTGGGTGCCTGCCCTGCTCTCCGGCACCACGCGTCCACAGGATATCCGCCGCGGTCGCTGCAGCGCCGGGCATAAATCCCTGTGGCATGAAAGCTGGGGCGGCCTGCCTCCGGCCGCGTTCTTCGATGAGCTCGACCCGATCCTCAACAAGAGCCTGACATACCCGCTGTTTACCGACACCTTCACCGCCGATATTCCCGTCGGCACCCTCTGCGAAGAGTGGGCGACGCGTCTCGGCCTGCCGCAGAACGTGGCCATCTCCGGCGGCGCCTTTGACTGCCATATGGGTGCTGTGGGCGCGGGTGCACAGCCCAATACGCTGGTGAAAGTCATCGGCACATCAACCTGCGACATTCTGACGGCGGATAAAACCACCGTCGGTGACCGTGCGGTAAAAGGCATTTGTGGCCAGGTGGACGGCAGCGTGGTACCGGACTTTATCGGCCTCGAAGCGGGTCAGTCCGCGTTTGGCGATATCTATGCCTGGTTTGGCCGCGTGCTGGGCTGGCCGCTGGATCAGCTGGCGGCAGCGCATCCTGAACTGAAAAGCCAGATTGCCGAAAGCAAAAAACAGCTTCTGCCTCAGTTGACTGAAGCCTGGGCAAAAAATCCGTCGCTCGACCACCTCCCGGTGGTACTTGACTGGTTTAACGGCCGCCGTACGCCGTTTGCGAACCAGCGTCTGAAAGGGGTGATCGCGGATCTCAACCTAGCAACCGACGCCCCGGCGCTGTTTGGCGGCCTGATTGCCGCTACCGCCTTCGGTGCGCGCGCCATTATGGAGTGCTTCACCGAGCAAGGCATTGACGTGAATAACGTGATGGCGCTGGGCGGTATCGCCCGTAAAAACCCGGTGATCATGCAGGCCTGCTGCGACGTGCTGAACCGTCCGCTACAGATTGTGGCCTCCGATCAGTGCTGTGCGCTGGGCGCGGCGATTTTCGCTGCCGTGGCCGCAGGCGTGCATGCCGATATTCCGGTCGCGCAGCAGCATATGGCAAGTGCCGTCGAAAATACGCTCCAGCCGCGTGCCCAGCAGGCACAACGCTTTGAACAACTTTATCAGCGCTACCAGCAATGGGCAAAAAGCGCCGAACTTCACTATCTCCCTGTCGCCGCCCCGGCCAAAAGCACCGCGGACACCACGGCAACCCTGACCCATTAAGGACACGATGATGACCATTTTTAATAACTATGAAGTGTGGTTTGTGATTGGCAGCCAGCATCTGTACGGACCGGAAGCGCTGCAGCAGGTGACGAAACATGCGGAGCACGTCGTTAACGCGCTGAACGCGGAAGCTAAACTGCCGTGCAAACTGGTGCTGAAACCGCTGGGCACCACGCCGGATGAGATCACCCATATCTGCCGCGACGCCAACTACGACGATAAATGCGCAGGTCTGGTGGTGTGGCTGCACACCTTCTCGCCAGCAAAAATGTGGATCAACGGTCTGTCTATCCTCAACAAACCGCTGCTGCAGTTCCATACCCAGTTCAACGCCTCCCTGCCGTGGGACAGCATCGACATGGACTTTATGAACCTGAACCAGACCGCACACGGCGGCCGCGAGTTCGGCTTCATCGGCGCGCGTATGCGTCAGCAGCACGCGGTGGTCACCGGCCACTGGCAGGATGGCAAGGCGCAACAACGTATCGGCTCCTGGATGCGTCAGGCGGTCTCTAAGCAGGACACCCGCCACCTGAAAGTGGTGCGTTTCGGTGACAACATGCGTGAAGTGGCGGTCACCGACGGCGACAAAGTGGCCGCGCAGATCAAGTTCGGCTTCTCGGTGAATACCTGGGCCGTGGGCGACCTGGTGCAGGTGGTGAATGAAATCAGCGACGGCGACGTGAGCGCGCTGGTGGACGAGTACGAAAGCAGCTACCGCCTGACGCCAGCGGCACAAATCAACGGCGACAAGCGCCAGAACGTGCTGGACGCGGCGCGCATCGAGCTGGGCATGAAGCGCTTCCTGGAACAGGGTGGTTTCCACGCCTTTACCACCACCTTTGAAGACCTCCACGGCCTGAAACAGCTGCCGGGTCTGGCAGTACAACGTCTGATGCAGCAGGGCTACGGCTTTGCGGGCGAAGGCGACTGGAAAACTGCCGCTCTGCTTCGCATCATGAAGGTGATGTCGACCGGTCTGCAGGGCGGCACCTCCTTTATGGAGGATTACACCTACCACTTCGAAAACGGCAACGACCTGGTGCTCGGCTCGCACATGCTGGAAGTGTGCCCTTCTATCGCCGTCGAAGAGAAACCGCTCCTCGACGTGCAGTATCTCGGCATCGGCGGTAAAGCGGATCCGGCACGTCTGATCTTCAACACCCGTACGGGCCCGGCCATCAACGCCAGCCTGATCGATCTGGGCGATCGTTTCCGCCTGCTGGTGAACTGCGTCGATGCGGTAGAAACGCCGCACTCCCTGCCGAAACTGCCGGTAGCCAACGCCCTGTGGAAAGCGCAGCCAGACCTGCCAACCGCATCAGAGGCCTGGATCCTGGCCGGCGGCGCGCACCACACCGTGTTCAGCCATGCGCTGGATCTGAACGACATGCGTCAGTTCGCCGAGCTGCACGATATCGAGCTGACCGTCATTGATAACGATACCCGCCTGCCCGCCTTTAAAGACGCGCTGCGCTGGAACGAAGTCTATTACGGTTCAAAACGCTAAGCCCTGAATGCCCGGTGGTACTGCGTTTACCGGGCCTACGGTTTTGTAGGCCGGATAAGCGCAGCGCCATCCGGCAGGAGATAACAATGTTAGACGATCTCAAACGTCAGGTGCTCGAAGCCAACCTGGCGCTGCCGAAACATAATCTGGTGACCCTGACCTGGGGCAACGTCAGCGCCGTTGACCGGGAAAAAGGCGTGTTCGTGATTAAGCCTTCCGGCGTGGATTACACAATGATGACCGCAGAAGACATGGTGGTGGTCAGCATCGAAACGGGTGAAGTGGTTGAAGGCAACAAAAAGCCCTCCTCCGATACGCCCACCCACCGCCTGCTGTATCAGGCATTCCCGACCATCGGCGGCATTGTGCATACCCATTCGCGCCATGCGACCATCTGGGCGCAGGCGGGCCAGTCCATCCCGGCGACTGGCACCACCCACGCGGACTACTTTTACGGCACCATTCCCTGCACGCGTCTGATGACCGATGCGGAGATTAACGGTGAGTACGAGTGGGAAACCGGCAACGTGATTGTTGAAACCTTCGAAAAACAGGGGATCGACGCGGCGCAAATGCCCGGCGTGCTGGTGCACTCCCACGGCCCGTTTGCCTGGGGTAAAAACGCAGAAGACGCGGTGCATAACGCTATCGTCCTCGAAGAGGTGGCCTATATGGGGATCTTCTGTCGCCAGCTGGCGCCGCAGCTGCCGGATATGCAGCAAACCCTGCTGGATAAGCATTACCTGCGCAAGCACGGTGCGAAGGCGTATTACGGGCAGTAGCTCATCGCCCGGTGGCGCTGCGCTTACCGGGCCTACGGAACCTGTAGGCCGGATAAGCGCAGCGCCATCCGGCAAAACCAGCACTGTATAAAACCCCAGCAAACACCCCTCAACCAGGCTATAATCAGGCCTGGTTTTGTTTTATGGGATAACGGCGTGGCGCAGGCGCAAGAAGGTTTTTTACTGACCCGACACTGGCGGGATACCCCTCAGGGTACCGAGGTCGCGTTCTGGCTGGCAACCGATAACGGTCCGCTACACGTTACGCTGCCCCCGCAGGAATCCGTGGCCTTTATTCCTGAAGCCCACGTCGAGAAGGTGAAGCAGCTGCTGCGCGGCGAAAACGGCTGGCGCATCACCCCGCTTGAACTGAAAGATTTCCACCGCCAGCCGGTTTACGGCCTCTACTGTCGCGCCCATCGTCAGCTGATGCGCTATGAAAAACTGCTCCGCGAGGCGGGCGTGACGCTCTACGAAGCCGATATCCGCCCACCGGAACGCTTTCTGATGGAGCGGTTTATTACCGCCCCCGTCTGGGTCGATGGCGCTGAGCAAAACGGCAGCCTCATTAAGGCTCGCCTGAAGCCCAATCCGCACTATCGCCCACCGCTGAAGTGGGTATCACTGGATATCGAAACCACCCGTCACGGCGAGCTGTACTGCATTGGCCTGGAAGGCTGCGGCGATCGGGTTGTCTATATGCTCGGGCCGCCGAATGGCGATGCCTCCGCGCTGGATTTCCGGCTTGAGTACGTCAGCAGCCGCCCGCAGCTGCTGGAGAAGCTTAATCAGTGGTTTGCCGACTACGATCCCGACGTCCTGATCGGCTGGAACGTGGTGCAGTTCGACCTGCGCGTGCTGCAAAAGCACGCCGAGCGCTACCGCATCCCGCTGATGCTGGGGCGCGGAAACAGCGAGCTGGAATGGCGCGAACACGGTTTTAAGAACGGCGTTTTCTTCGCGCAGGCTAACGGTCGCCTGATTATCGACGGCATTGAGGCGCTAAAATCCGCCTTCTGGAACTTCTCTTCATTCTCCCTTGAAGCGGTCGCGCAGGAGCTGCTTGGCGAGGGTAAATCCATCGACAACCCCTGGGACAGAATGGATGAGATCGACCGGCGCTTTAACGAAGACAAACCGGCGCTCGCCACCTATAACCTGAAAGACTGCGAGCTGGTCACGCAGATATTCCACAAAACCGAGATCATGCCGTTCCTGCTGGAGCGCGCGACGGTGAACGGTCTTGCGGTCGACAGGCACGGTGGATCGGTTGCTGCCTTTAGCCACCTCTATTTTCCACGGATGCACCGGGCAGGATACGTCGCCCCCAATCTCGGAGACGTGCCGCCGCAGGCGAGCCCCGGCGGATATGTCATGGATTCGCGTCCGGGGTTATACGACTCGGTTCTGGTCCTCGACTACAAAAGCCTGTACCCGTCGATTATCCGCACCTTCCTGATCGATCCCGTCGGGCTGGTTGAGGGCATGGCCCAGCCGGATGGTGAGCACAGCACCGAAGGCTTCCTCGGTGCACGCTTCTCGCGGGCAAAACACTGCCTGCCTGAAATTGTGGGAAACATCTGGCACGGCCGCGATGAGGCCAAGCGCCACGGCAATAAGCCGCTATCACAGGCGCTGAAAATCATCATGAACGCCTTTTACGGCGTGCTGGGTACCAGCGCCTGCCGCTTCTTCGACCCGCGTCTGGCCTCCTCGATCACCATGCGCGGACACGAGATCATGCGCCAGACCAAAGCGCTGATTGAGTCCCGGGGCTATGACGTCATCTACGGCGACACGGACTCCACCTTTGTGTGGCTTAAGGGTCCACATTCAGAAGCCGACGCCGCGCAAATCGGCAAAGCGCTGGTCGCCTTCGTGAACGACTGGTGGCAGGAAAATTTGCAGAAAGAGCGGTTAACCAGCGCGCTGGAGCTGGAATTTGAAACCCATTTCGCCCGCTTTTTAATGCCCACCATTCGCGGTACCGATCAGGGCAGCAAGAAGCGCTACGCCGGGCTGATTCAGGAAGGCGACGCGCAGCGGATGGTTTTTAAAGGGCTGGAAACGGTGCGTACCGACTGGACGCCGCTGGCGCAGCAGTTCCAGCAGACGCTCTATCTGCGGGTGTTCCGCAATGAGCCGTATCAGGAATACGTGCG
The DNA here is from genome assembly GCF_008080435.1 of Enterobacter asburiae. GTDB lineage: Bacteria > Pseudomonadota > Gammaproteobacteria > Enterobacterales > Enterobacteriaceae > Enterobacter > Enterobacter asburiae_C. The sequence goes on from NZ_VRKN01000006.1 coordinate 166,108, forward strand.
CGAGACGATAGCCAGCCTGATGGCGGGCGAACTTGACGCGCAGCTGGTGTACCGCAAGCGCCTGCGCCGCCCGCTGGCGGAGTACCAGCGTAACGTTCCTCCGCACGTACGCGCCGCGCGTCTTGCGGATGAAGAAAATGTCCGCCGTGGCCGCGCGCCGCAGTATCAAAACCGGGGAACCATCAAATACGTCTGGACCATTAGCGGCCCGGAACCCGTGGATTATCAGCATTCTCCTCTGGATTACGAACACTATCTGACGCGTCAGCTTCAGCCGGTTGCCGACGGAATTTTGCCCTTCATCGACGATGATTTTGCTACACTAGTGACAGGGCAACTTGGCCTATTTTGACGCGTGACGAAATGGCTGCCATCCAGTACCATAGCGCCCTTTCCATTCCCGGACCCATTTTTCGATGACCGTCTTTTTTGACGGGGGTCGAACTATTGCCTGCAATTAAAGATTAGAGCCGAACAACTATGCCTTTTACACTTGGTCAACGCTGGATCAGCGATACAGAAAGCGAACTTGGATTAGGAACCGTCGTTGCAATCGATACGCGTATGGTAACCCTCCTCTTCCCTGCCACCGGTGAAAACCGTCTGTACGCTCGCAATGACTCCCCTGTGACCCGCGTGATGTTTAATCCGGGTGACACCGTGACCAGCCATGACGGCTGGCAGCTCAAGATTGAAGACGTAAAAGAAGAGAATGGACTGCTCGCCTACATCGGGACTCGTCTGGACACCGATGAGGCCAATGTCATCCTGCGTGAAGTGCTGCTCGACAGCAAACTGGTGTTCAGTAAGCCGCAGGACCGCCTGTTTGCCGGGCAAATCGACCGTATGGATCGCTTCTCGCTGCGCTATCGCGCGCGTAAGTTCCAGAGTGAACAGTACCGCATGCCGTGGAGCGGCCTGCGCGGCCAGCGCACCAGCCTGATTCCCCACCAGTTGAACATCGCCCATGACGTGGGCCGTCGTCACGCGCCGCGCGTGCTGCTGGCAGATGAAGTGGGCCTGGGTAAAACCATCGAAGCGGGCATGATCCTGCATCAACAGCTGCTTTCCGGCGCTGCCGAACGCGTGCTGATTGTGGTACCAGAAACCCTGCAGCACCAATGGCTGGTGGAGATGCTGCGCCGCTTCAACCTGCGTTTCTCTCTGTTCGATGACGAACGTTATGCCGAAGCGCAGCACGATACCGACAACCCGTTTGAAACCGAACAGCTGGTCATTTGCTCCCTGGACTTCGTGCGCCGCAGCAAGCAGCGTCTTGAGCACCTGTGCGATGCCGAGTGGGACATTATGGTCGTTGACGAAGCGCACCATCTGGTCTGGAGCGAAGACGCGCCGAGCCGCGAATATATGGCTATCGAGCAGCTTGCCGAGCGCGTGCCTGGCGTTCTGCTGCTGACCGCAACGCCGGAGCAGCTGGGTCTGGAAAGCCACTTCGCCCGCTTGCGCCTGCTCGATCCAAACCGTTTCCACGACTTTGCGCAGTTCGTGGAAGAACAGAATAACTACCGTCCAGTCGCGGATGCCGTCGCCATGCTGCTGGCAGGCAAGCGTCTTTCCAATGACGAACTCAACACCCTGAGCGATCTGATTGGCGAGCAGGACATCGAGCCGCTTTTGCAGGCCGCGAACAGCGAGAGCGACAACGCGGAATCCGCGCGTCAAGAGCTGATCGACATGCTGATGGACCGCCACGGTACCAGCCGCGTGCTGTTCCGAAACACCCGTAATGGCGTGAAAGGCTTCCCGAAACGCGAGCTGCACACCATCAAGCTGCCGCTGCCGACGCAGTATCAGACGGCGATTAAAGTCTCCGGCATTATGGGTGCGCGCAAAACTCAGGAAGAGCGCGCCCGCGACATGCTTTATCCGGAACAAATCTACCAGGAATTTGAAGGCGATACCGGCACCTGGTGGAACTTCGATCCGCGCGTGGAGTGGCTGATGGGCTACCTGACCGCGCACCGCTCCCAGAAAGTGCTGGTGATCTGCGCCAAAGCGGCCACCGCACTGCAGCTGGAGCAGGTCCTGCGCGAGCGCGAAGGTATTCGTGCCGCCGTGTTCCACGAAGGCATGTCCATCGTTGAACGCGACCGCGCCGCGGCGTGGTTCGGGGAAGAGGACAGCGGCGCACAGGTTCTGCTGTGCTCGGAAATCGGCTCTGAAGGCCGTAACTTCCAGTTCGCCAGCAACCTGGTGATGTTCGATCTGCCGTTTAACCCGGATCTGCTGGAGCAGCGTATCGGTCGTCTGGATCGTATCGGTCAGGCGCATGATATTCAGATCCACGTGCCGTATCTGGAAAAAACCGCGCAGTCCGTGCTGGTACGCTGGTTCCACGAAGGTCTGGATGCGTTTGAACATACCTGCCCGACGGGCCGCACCATTTACGATCAGGTGCATGGCGATCTGATCGGTTACCTGGCGGCACCGGAAACCGCGGAAGGGTTTGATGAGCTGATCAAGTCCTGCCGTGAGAAGCACGACGCGCTGAAAGCGCAGCTGGAGCAGGGCCGCGACCGCCTGCTGGAGATCCACTCCAACGGCGGTGAAAAAGCGCAGGCGCTTGCCGAGAGCATTGAAGAACAAGATGATGACACCAGTCTGATCAGCTTCTCCATGAACCTGTTCGACATCGTCGGCATCAACCAGGACGACCGTGGCGAGAACCTGATTGTCCTGACCCCGTCCGATCACATGCTGGTTCCGGATTTCCCGGGCCTGCCGGAAGATGGCTGTACCATCACCTTTGAGCGTGATGTGGCGCTGTCCCGCGAAGATGCCCAGTTTATCACCTGGGAGCACCCGCTGATCCGCAACGGTCTGGATCTGATCCTGTCCGGCGATACCGGCAGCAGCACCATCTCCCTGTTGAAAAATAAGGCGCTGCCAGTGGGCACCCTGCTGGTGGAGCTGATCTACGTTGTGGAAGCGCAGGCACCGAAACAGTTGCAGCTCACCCGCTTCCTGCCGCCAACGCCCGTCCGCCTGCTGCTGGACAAAAACGGCGCGAACCTGGCGGGACAGGTTGAATTCGAGAGTTTCAACCGACAGCTGAGCGCGGTAAACCGTCATACGGGCAGCAAGCTGGTTAACGCGGTACAGCAGGATGTGCACGCTATTCTGCAACTGGGCGAAACCCAGATTGAAAAAGCGGCCAGAGCGCTGATTGACGCCGCGCGCAGTGAAGCCGACGAGAAACTGTCTGCGGAGCTGTCCCGTCTGGAAGCGTTAAAAGCAGTCAACCCGAACATCCGTGACGACGAGCTGGCGGCGATTGAAAGCAACCGTCAGCAGGTGCTGGAAAGCCTGAACCAGGCAAGCTGGCGTCTGGATGCCCTGCGTCTTATCGTTGTGACGCATCAGTAAACGGAGCGCAAGATGGTGATGGAGCCTTACAATCCGCCGCAGGATCCCTGGCTGGTCATTCTGTATCAGGATGAACACATTATGGTGGTCAACAAGCCCAGCGGCCTGTTGTCCGTGCCGGGGCGTCTGGATGAGCACAAAGACAGCGTGATGACGCGCATCCAGCGCGATTATCCGCAGGCGGAGTCTGTCCATCGCCTGGATATGGCCACCAGCGGCGTGATTGTGGTGGCGCTGAATAAAGCGGCGGAACGCGAGTTAAAGCGCCAGTTCCGCGAGCGCGAGCCGAAAAAGCAGTATGTCGCCCGCGTCTGGGGCCACCCCGCGCAGGCGGAAGGGCTGGTGGATTTACCGCTGATATGCGACTGGCCGAACCGGCCAAAGCAGAAGGTGTGTTATGAAACCGGCAAGGCCGCGCAAACCGAGTATGAAGTGCTGGAGTACGCGCCGGATAATACCGCGCGCGTCCTGCTTAAGCCGATTACCGGACGTTCACACCAGCTGCGCGTGCATATGCTTGCGCTGGGTCATCCGATTCTGGGCGACCGATTTTACGCTCCGCCTGAAGCGCTGGCCTTAGCGCCACGTCTGCAGCTGCACGCGCAGACGCTCACCATCACCCATCCGGCCTTCGGTAACGCGATGACGTTTAAAGCCCCGGTAGACTTCTAAAGAAAAAGCCCGACACCGTCGGGCTTTCTCTTATTTGAAACCTTTCTTCTCTTTAATAAGCTCGTACGCCTTCTGGATTTCCTGCGCTTTTTGCTTCGCCATCTCCATCATTTCCGGCGGTAAGCCTTTCGCGACCAGTTTGTCCGGATGATGCTCGCTCATGAGCTTACGATAGGCACGTTTAATCGTGGTCTGATCGTCAGAGGGCTTTACGCCAAGCACGTTGCAGGCATCTTCCAGCGTAGGACCACGCTGCGTCTGCTGCCACGCACCGCCGGACGACTGCTGGTGATAGCCGCCGCCAAACTGCGCCCCACCCTGCATCATGCGCAGAAACTGGTCGAACTGCATACGCGAGATGCCCAGCTCTTCCGCGATGACGTACAGCACATCACGTTCATTAGGGTGTAGTGAACCGTCGGCGAAGGCCGCCTGGATTTGAATTTCCAGAAACATCCGAATTAAATCAAAACGTCCAAAGCAGATGCTGCGGAACTGACGCATTTTTTCGCGAAGCGGATAATTATCCGATTTACCGATGCGAAACGCATTTTGCGCTTCCAGACGGGAGTCGCCATGCAGGTTCATGCGATCCATAAAGACGCTGGCAATCTGAATATCAGCTTCAGTGACACGCCCTTTGGATTTGGTTAAGTGCCCCATGACCTCAAAGGTGGTGGAGAAAAAGAGTGACTGACGCTCGCGCTGATTGGCAAACCAGGCCATTTTGCGGCTGCGCGCCTTATCAAACATATGGCCGATAATAAGCCCAAGCACAATCCCCCAGAACCCGGCACCCATGATGATGGCGAACGCAACGCCGATTATTTTACCCCAATACTGCATATACTCCCCGGATAGTCATATTCCTGGCCGACGCAACGTCATCATCACTGTGTTCAAGTCACGGTCAATTGAAGGACATCGCCTATAATTTGCTTTATCATACTCGTCATTCGATAGCGAGCCTAACACTCTGGCACGCAAACGGGCAGGATTAACGCTGGTACTGCGCAGATGAGTAAGATAGTCTCTGAGCGTTTGTAAGCCGTAGCCACTGATGACGGAACAATAAAATACAACGTATGAAAAAACGTATCCCCACCCTCCTGGCCACAATGATTGGCACCGCCCTGTACAGTCAACAGGGGCTGGCGGCCGATCTCGCCTCGCAGTGTATGCTTGGCGTCCCAAGTTATAATCGCCCACTGGTGAGTGGCGATACAAATAGCTTGCCGGTAACCATTACTGCCGACAGTTCAAAAGGTACCTATCCTGACAATGCCACGTTTACGGGTAATGTGGATATTAACCAGGGCAATAGCCGCCTGCAGGCAGATGAAGTGCAATTGCACCAGAAGCAGCCGGAAGGTGCGGCCGAGCCGGTACGAACGGTGGATGCGCTGGGTAATGTGCACTATGACGACAATCAGGTCATCCTGAAAGGTCCGAAAGCTTGGTCAAACCTGAATACCAAAGATACTAACGTCTGGAAAGGTGATTACCAGATGGTGGGTCGCCAGGGGCGCGGTGACGCAGACCTGATGAAACAGCGTGGTGAAAACCGCTATACGATCCTGGAAAATGGTACGTTCACGTCATGTCTGCCAGGTTCAAATACCTGGAGCGTGGTCGGGAGCGAAGTTATCCATGACCGCGAAGAACAGGTCGCAGAGATCTGGAACGCCCGCTTCAAGCTGGGTCCGGTACCCATATTTTACAGCCCTTATCTGCAACTTCCCGTGGGTGACAAACGTCGCTCCGGTTTCCTGATCCCGAATGCCAAATACAGCACCACGAACTACTTTGAGTTCTACCTGCCGTATTACTGGAACATCGCGCCAAACATGGATGCGACGATCACGCCGCACTATATCCACAAGCGCGGCAACATCATGTGGGAGAACGAATTCCGCTATCTGACCCATGCCGGTGCGGGTCTGATGGAGCTGGATTATCTGCCGTCGGATAAAGTCTTCCAGGACGAGCATCCGACCGAAGGTGATAAGCACCGCTGGTTATTCTACTGGCAGCATGCCGGGGTGATGGATCAGGTGTGGCGCTTTAATGTTGACTACACCAAAGTTAGCGATTCGTCGTATTTTAATGACTTCTCGTCCAAATACGGCTCAAGTACCGATGGCTATGCCACGCAGAAATTCAGCGTAGGCTATGCGGTACAGAACTTTGACGCAACCGTCTCGACCAAGCAATTCCAGGTATTTTCTGACCAGTCCACGTCTACATATGGGGCAGAGCCACAGCTGGACGTTAACTGGTATCAGAATGATGTGGGTCCATTCGACACCCATGTCTACGCTCAGGCGGTGCATTTCGTTAACACGGATTCGGACATGCCTGAAGCCACGCGTGTTCACCTTGAGCCGACGATCAATCTGCCGTGGTCTAACGACTGGGCGAGCCTGAATACCGAAGCCAAGCTGATGGCGACTCACTATCAGCAAAAAAATATTGATAATTACAACGCAACTAACAATGCTCATCTGGAAGAGTCGGTCAACCGAACGCTCCCGCAGTTCAAAATGGACGGCAAGCTGATCTTCGAGCGTGATATGGCCTTGTTGGCAGATGGTTATACCCAGACGCTTGAACCGCGTATGCAGTATCTGTACGTGCCGTATCGCGATCAGAGCAAAATTCAGAACTACGATTCTGCTTTACTGCAATCTGACTATAGTGGTCTGTTCCGTGACCGTACTTACGGCGGTCTTGACCGCATCGCGTCCGCTAACCAGTTAACGACCGGCGTCACAACACGTGTTTATGATGATTCTGCTGTTGAACGTTTTAACGTTTCTGTTGGTCAAATCTACTATTTCACCGAGTCACGCACCGGTGATGACAACATTAACTGGGAGAAAGATAACAAAACGGGATCGCTGGTTTGGGCGGGAGATACTTACTGGCGTATGACTGACCGCTGGGGTCTGCGCGGTGGTGTGCAATATGACACTCGTCTCGATAATATTGCCACAAGCAGTGCTGCAATTGAGTACCGTCGCGATGAAGACCGTATGGTGCAGTTGACGTATCGTTACGCCAGCCCGGAATATATTCAGGCAACATTGCCATCTTATGCTGGCTCAGAACCCTATAAAGACGGTATTTCGCAGGTGGGTGGTGCAGCGAGTTGGCCAATCGCCGACCGCTGGTCAATCGTAGGGGCTTACTACTTTGACACCAACACCAGTAAACCTGCTGACCAGATGGTGGGTCTGCAATATAACTCCTGCTGTTACGCGCTGCGTGTCGGCTACGAACGTAAGCTTAACGGCTGGAACAGTGAAAACAATCAGAGCAAATACGATAACGTGATTGGCTTTAACTTCGAGTTACGCGGCCTGAGTTCCAACTACGGTCTGGGTACGCAGAAAATGCTGCGCTCGAATATTCTGCCGTACAGTAGCGCCTTGTAATGTGCTTGATTTGCAACGTAATCCGCTTTGCGGTTAATTGAAATGGAAAAAGTATGAAGAACTGGAAAACGCTGCTGCTCGGTGTCGCTATGGTTGCGAATACCAGCTTCGCGGCCCCCCAGGTTGTTGATAAAGTTGCTGCTGTGGTTAACAACGGCGTCGTGCTTGAAAGTGACGTTGACGGTCTGATGAAATCGGTGAAGCTCAATTCGGGTGAAGCTGGTCAACAGCTTCCGGATGACGCCACGCTGCGCCACCAGATCCTGGAGCGTCTGATCATGGATCAGATCGTTCTGCAGATGGGGCAGAAAATGGGTGTGAAGGTCACTGACGAGCAGCTCGATCAGGCGATCGCTAACATCGCGAAGCAGAACAATATGTCTTTAGACCAGATGCGCAGCCGTCTGGCCTACGATGGCATCAGCTACGCGACCTACCGTAACCAGATCCGTAAAGAGATGCTGATTTCGGAAGTGCGTAACAACGAAGTGCGTCGCCGCGTCACAATTCTGCCTCAGGAAGTGGACGCGCTGGCAAAACAGGTGGGTAACCAGAACGATGCGAGCACAGAGCTGAACCTGAGCCACATTCTGATCCCACTGCCAGAGAACCCAACGTCCGATCAGGCTGCAGAAGCAGAAAGCCAGGCGCGTTCTATCGTTGAACAGGCGCGTAACGGCGGCGACTTTGGCAAGCTGGCTATCACCTACTCCGCGGACCAACAGGCGCTGAAAGGCGGCCAGATGGGCTGGGGACGTATTCAGGAGCTACCATCCCTCTTTGCCCAGGCGCTGAGCACGGCGAAGAAAGGGGATATCGTTGGTCCTATCCGTTCAGGCGTGGGCTTCCACATTCTGAAGGTGAACGATCTGCGCGGCCAGAGCCAAAATATCTCTGTCACCGAAGTTCACGCTCGCCACATTCTTCTGAAACCGTCACCGATCATGACTGACGATCAGGCGCGTGCGAAGCTGGAACAGATCGCAGCAGACATTAAGAGCGGTAAAACCTCGTTTGCGAAGGCAGCAAAAGAGTTCTCTCAGGATCCAGGCTCTGCTAACCAGGGCGGCGATCTGGGCTGGGCAGCTGCGGATATTTACGATCCTGCCTTCCGTGACGCGTTGATGAAGCTGAACAAAGGCCAGATCAGCACGCCGGTTCACTCTTCATTTGGCTGGCATCTGATCGAGCTGATGGACACCCGTAACGTTGATAAAACGGATGCGGCGCAGAAAGACAGAGCCTACCGTATGCTGTTTAACCGTAAGTTCTCTGAAGAAGCAGCAACCTGGATGCAGGAACAACGCGCCAGTGCCTACGTGAAAGTTCTGAGCAACTAATGAAACAGCATCGTGTTGTTATCACGCCCGGCGAACCCGCCGGGATTGGGCCTGACCTTGTTGTCCAGCTCGCCCAGCGCAGTTGGCCAGTAGAACTGGTTGTCTGCGCCGATGCAACACTGTTACAAGACCGGGCAACGCTGCTCGGTCTGCCTTTAACGCTCATCCCTTACGTTGAAGGTCAACAGCCTGCACCGCAGCAAGCCGGTACGCTCACCCTTCTTTCAGTACCCCTTCGTACGCCGGTCATCCCGGGCCAGCTCAGTACGGAAAACGGCCACTATGTCGTTGAAACCCTTGCACGCGCATGCGACGGTTGCCTGAAGGGCGAATTTGCCGCCCTGATTACCGGCCCCGTCCACAAAGGCGTCATCAACGAAGCGGGCATACCGTTTACCGGGCATACGGAGTTCTTCGAAGAGCGCTCGCACAGCCCGAAAGTGGTGATGATGCTGGCGACGGAGGAGATGCGCGTAGCTCTGGTGACAACCCATCTGCCGCTCAAAGCCATCCCTGATGCGATCACCCCTGAACTCCTGCGCGAGATCATCGGGATTTTGCATCACGATCTGCAGACAAAGTTTGGGATCCCGCAGCCGCATGTGCTGGTCTGCGGCCTGAATCCTCACGCCGGCGAAGGCGGGCACATGGGAACCGAAGAGATCGACACCATTATTCCGGTGCTCAACGAAATGCGGGCGAAGGGGATGAACCTCAGCGGTCCGCTGCCTGCAGATACCCTTTTCCAGCCGAAATACCTGGATAATGCCGACGCCGTGCTCGCGATGTACCACGATCAGGGCCTGCCCGTGCTAAAATACCAGGGCTTTGGCCGCGGGGTGAATATCACCCTCGGTTTACCCTTTATTCGAACGTCCGTTGACCACGGTACTGCGCTGGATCTGGCAGGCCAGGGGAAAGCGGATGTCGGCAGTTTTATTACGGCGCTTAATCTCGCCATCAAAATGATTGTTAATACTCAATGACTAATCGAGTCCATCAGGGCCACTTAGCCCGTAAACGTTTCGGGCAAAACTTCCTTAACGATCAGTTCGTGATCGAAAGCATTGTCTCGGCTATTAATCCGCAAAAAGGTCAGGCTATGGTCGAAATCGGCCCGGGCCTTGCCGCGCTGACCGAGCCAGTAGGCGAACGCCTCGACGAGCTGACCGTCATCGAACTGGACCGCGACCTGGCCGCACGCCTGCAAACGCACCCGTTCCTCGGGCCGAAGCTGACCATCTATCAGCAGGACGCCATGACCATGAACTTTGGCGAACTGTCGGAAAAAATGGGCCAGCCGCTGCGCGTCTTCGGCAACCTGCCGTACAACATCTCCACGCCGCTCATGTTCCACCTCTTTAGCTATACTGATGCCATTGCCGACATGCACTTCATGTTGCAAAAAGAGGTTGTTAACCGTCTGGTTGCAGGCCCGAACAGTAAAGCGTATGGTCGTTTAAGCGTGATGGCACAATATTATTGCAACGTGATCCCGGTACTCGAAGTACCGCCGTCAGCGTTCACACCACCACCGAAAGTGGATTCAGCGGTTGTGCGCCTTGTGCCGCACAAAACGAAACCGTATCCGGTTAAAGATCTGCGCGTACTGAGCCGCATTACCACAGAAGCCTTTAACCAGCGCCGTAAAACGATCCGTAACAGCCTGAGCAATTCGTTTACCGTTGAGGTGTTAGCCGAGCTGGGGATCGACCCGGCAATGCGTGCGGAGAACATTTCCGTAGAGCAGTACTGCAAGCTGGCTAATTACATCAGCGATAATGCGCCGCCGAAGGAGAGTTAAGCCATGATTGATTCGCCCCGCGTATGTGTCCATGTACAAAGCGTCTATGTTGAATCACAGTCCTCACCGGACGAAGAACGTTTTGTCTTCGCTTACACCGTGACCATTCGCAATCTGGGGCGGATGCCCGTGCAGCTGCGCGGGCGCTACTGGCTTATCACTAACGGCAATGGCCGCGAAATCGAAGTTCAGGGCGAAGGTGTGGTCGGTGAACAGCCCCACATCGCCCCTGGCGAAGAGTACCAGTACACCAGCGGCGCAGTGATTGAAACGCCGATGGGTACCATGCAAGGCCATTATGAAATGGTCGACGTCGATGGCAATGGATTCCGCGTTGCCATTCCTGTGTTCCGTCTCGCCGTTACAACACTCATTCATTAATCTAATGTCTACATATCTGATTGGCGACGTTCACGGTTGCTACGATGAACTGATCGCATTATTAAAACAGGTCGACTTTACGCCAGGACAGGACACGCTCTGGCTGACGGGCGATTTAGTCGCGCGTGGCCCCGGCTCCCTTGAAGTATTACGTTTCGTCAAATCTCTCGGCGACAGCGTGCGCATGGTTCTGGGCAATCACGATCTGCATCTGCTGGCGGTTTTCGCCGGGATCAGCCGCAACAAACCTAAAGATCGCCTTACCCCACTGCTGGATGCGCCGGATGCCGATGATCTGCTTAACTGGCTGCGCCGTCAGCCGCTGCTGCAGATCGACGAAGAGAAAAAGCTGGTCATGGCGCATGCCGGGATCACCCCACAATGGGATCTCGAGACGGCAAAATCCTGCGCGCGTGACGTTGAGGCGGTGCTGGCGAGCGACTCGTATCCTTTCTTCCTTGATGCCATGTACGGTGATATGCCGAACCACTGGAGCGAGGATCTCAGCGGTCTGGCCCGTCTGCGCTTTATCACCAACGCGTTCACCCGCATGCGTTTCTGCTTCCCGAACGGACAGCTGGATATGTATTCCAAAGAGACGCCGGAAAGCGCGCCCGCCCCGCTCAAACCGTGGTTTGCCATTCCGGGGCCGGTGACAAGCGAGTACAGCGTGGTATTTGGTCACTGGGCTGCACTGGAAGGAAAAGGGACACCGGAAGGGATCTACGGCCTGGATACCGGATGCTGCTGGGGCGGAGAGTTAACCTGCTTACGCTGGGAAGATAAAGCTTACTTTGTGCAGCCGTCCAACCGTCAGCTGGACTTAGGAGAAAACGAGGCCGTTGCCTCCTGATACGTTATTCCCTCTCCCGGCCGGGAGAGGGAAAATCACTTAACGACGTTCCAGAATCTCGAAGCAGTAGCTGTGGGAGTTCTGTGCATCCGCGTCGTGGAATTCGCTGAATACCGATTCCCACTCGTCCGGATCGTAGTCCGGGAAATGGGTATCCCCTTCCACTTCCGCATCAATGTGGGTCAGATACAGCTTCTGCGCTTTTGGCAGGAACTGCTCGTACACGCGCCCACCGCCAATCACCATGATCTCTTCGGCATTGCCGCATGCAGCAATCGCCTCGTCTACTGATTTTACCCATTCGACGCGATCGTCAGTGCCTGGCTGGCTACTGATAACGATATTCTTACGGCCCGGCAATGGACGACCAATCGACTCCCAGGTCAGGCGGCCCATCACTACCGGCTTGTTTAACGTAGTACGTTTAAACCATGCGAGATCGGCAGGCAGGTTCCACGGCATGGCATTTTCCATACCGATAACGCGGTCCACCGCCAGCGCTGCAATCAGACTGATCATTGAAAATTTCCCGGATGCAAAAAATTGCCGCCACTATACGGAAAGCTTAATCTTTCGTCGACTGGCGGCAGGGTAAAGATAAAGAAATTTTTTATTATTGCTGGCAACTCCACTTCACGCGGAAGGTTTACTCTCGGGCTCGTCAGCCGGATCGCCGGTATGCTTGCCCTCTTCCGTGCCCTGCCAGCCATGGCGCTGGATCAGCGACAGGTGGTTACGGTCCTCGTTAATGATTTCCGTCAGCATCGCGCTGGTGCGTTTAAACACCGCCGCGCGCTCGGTGGCCGTACTCCCGGCCATCGCCGCCATCTCTTCAACCATCTCGGTATTAAAGCGGCGGAACAGGTCCGCCCGTTCACGCGCTTCATACGCGCCGAGCCCCAGGTTTTCCAGCGCCACACGGCCAGACTTCAGCGCACCTTCGAACGTTTCACGCTCCGGCGCGTCTACACCCGCCTGTCGCAGCCGGATATAGTGATCCACATCGCGCGCACGGGAAATAATGGTCAGCGCCGGGAAATGTTCTTTTACCAGCTCCACCATCTGCATGCTGGTTTCCGGATCGTCAATGGCGTTAATCAATACCTCGGCTTTTGCCGCCCCGGCGGATTCCAGCAGATCGACGCGGGTCGCATCCCCGTAAAACACCTTCATATCGAATTTACGCAGAGTATCGACATGGTCTGGATCGTGATCGAGGATGACCATTTTCACCCCGCTCGACAGCAGTAAACGCCCCACGATCTGCCCGTAGCGACCAAATCCGGCGATGATGACGCGCGGCTGCTCCTCGTCAATCTCATCGGCTTCGCGCTCCTGCTCGCTGTCCGATTTTTCCAGACGCGTCAGCACCACCAGCAGCACAGGCGTCGCCGCCATCGACAGTGCGACCGCCAGCGTCAGCGCTTTCGCCCATTCAGGATCGAGTACGTTTGCCATCTGTGCGGCGCCAAAGACCACGAACGCAAATTCACTCCCCTGCCCCAGCAGCACGGCAAACCAGCGGCGCTGCCTGGTCGGTACGTTCAATGGACGAGCAATCAGCCACAGCATCACCATTTTAATGACCAGGAATCCGACGAGCAGGATGACGATCCGCAGCGGGTGCGTCACCAGCGTGCCGAAGTCGACGGACATCCCTACGCCGATGAAAAACAGCCCCAGCAGCAACCCTTTGAACGGCTCAATATCGCTTTCCAGCGCGTGACGGTATTCAGAACTCGCCAGCAGAACGCCTGCGAGGAACGCCCCCATCGCCATCGACAGCCCGGCTTCCTCCAGCAGCAGACCGAAGCCAAACACCAGAAACAGCGCCACGGCGCTGAACACTTCGCGCAGGCCAGAACGGGCAACAAACCGCAGCAGCGGGCGGGTTACGTAGCGGCCAAGCAGCACCACCAGCGCCAGCGCGCCCGCCACCTTCAGTGCCGACAGCGCGAAAGCGCCCAGCGTGGTAGAGGAACCGCTGGCCGCCAGCAGCGGGATCATCGCCACCAGCGGGATAGCGGCTATGTCCTGGAACAGTAGCACCGAGAACGCGCTGCGACCCATCTGGGATACCGTCAGATTTCGCTCATTCATGGCCTGCATAGCAATGGCCGTAGAGGAGAGCGCCAGGGTCATGCCGATGAGCTCTGCCACTTTCCAGTCCATGCCCAACAGGATGCAGAACCCACCCAGCAGCAGGCCGCAGGCCACCATCTGCAGCGCCCCACCGCCAAATACCGAGGCGCGAAGCTTCCATAACCGCTGCGGATCGAGCTCCAGGCCAATCACAAACAGCATCAGCACCACGCCGATTTCAGCGAAATGGAGAATCGCCTCTGCATCCGTGACCAGTCGAAAGCCCCACGGCCCAATGACGCAGCCCGCAATCAGGTAGCCGAGAACAGAGCCCAGCCCCAGACGTACCGCCACGGGCACAATCAGCGCCGCCGCGCCAAGATAAATCAGCGCCTGTATCAGCGTATGGCTATCCATGGTGCGCCTCCTGCCACTCAAGTAAGCGTTGTTTATAATGGCGAGCCTGCGCCTGTAGCGTTTCATCGTCGCAAACAAACGTGCAGTGCATCGCAAACGGCGGAAGCCAGTTCAGACCGCAATAGAGCGCAGTCGCCTGCAGCGGTTGCGCCAGGACGTCAAAACCCGGGAAGGAACCGATTTCAAAGTGGCTTTCCCCTCCGCCGGTGGTGACCGCCCACATCAGGCTTTTCCCTTTTAGCGCATTGCCGTTGTGGCCATACGCCCAGCCGTGGGAGAAGACTTTATCAATCCACAGTTTCAGGAGCGGGGGCGTACTGTACCACTGCATGGGATGCTGCCAGATAATCAGATCGGCACGAGAAAGCGCCTCCTGTTCGGCGGCGATATCAATATTAAAATCGGGATAGAGTTGATAGAGGGAACGTATCTCTACGTTATCAAGCGTCCTTACCTGCTCAAGCATCCGCTTATTCGCATGCGAGTGCTGCGGATAAGGATGGGCATAGATTATCAGAATCATTGATTAGCCTGTTGTTACTGCTTTCTTTTAACAAAAGAGTGTAGTCAGTAATTCAACAGGCTAATAGTGAATATTATTGACGGGCTTATGTCAGAATTCTGAATTAGTTATCCAGCTCGCCCATGGATTTCACCTGGTCACGGTTGATCTGCTCGGTTTGACCGGTTTCGGCATTTTTGTATGACACCAGGCCGGTGTCATCATCCACCTGCGGCTTGCCGTCGGTGACAATGGTTTTGCCATCGGTGGTTTTTACAGCCTGATTAGACGAACAGCCCGCAACGGTGAACATTGCAGTGGCAGCCAGAACGGAAGCGATCAGTAATTTATTTTGCATGGTGTTTTCCCCTGCTCTCAGTTGAATTTCGTTATCGACCTAACCATTTTAGGCTAACTGACTGAAAGCGGATGAAAAACCAGAAGGTTCTGAAGATGGGGAGAATGCCCGGCAACCGAACGGCACCGGGCATTTTAACTTACTTGCTAATTTGCGCGTGCATTTCCTGCACTGAAATCACCTTCTCGGTGGCATCCGCGTTCAGCGCCATGGCCGTTGCGAAACCGCCGTTCAGGGTGGTGTCGTAGTGCACTTTGTACTGCAGCGCGCTGCGGCGAATCAGCTTGGAGTCTTCAATCGCCTGGCGGCCTGCGGTGGTGTTGATGATGTAGGTGTATTCGCCATTCTTGATACGATCCTGAATGTGCGGACGACCTTCATGCACCTTGTTCACCAGACGCGGGTTGATACCGGCTTCGCCCAGCACAATCGCCGTACCGTGGGTTGCGTCCAGCTCGAAGCCCTGTTTCAGCAGCTTAGCGGCCAGGTCAACCACGCGCTCTTTGTCGCCTTCGCGAACGGAGAGCAGCGCACGGCCTGATTTTCTCATGGTGGAGCTACTGCCCAGCTGCGCCTTCGCGAACGCTTCTGCGAAGGTGCGGCCCACGCCCATCACTTCCCCGGTAGAGCGCATTTCTGGCCCTAACAGCGGGTCAACGCCCGGGAATTTGTTGAACGGCAGCACCACTTCTTTTACCGAGTAGTACGGTGGAATGATCTCTTTGGTCACGCCCTGCTGCGCCAGCGTCTGGCCAGCCATCACGCGCGCCGCCACTTTCGCCAGCGGAACACCGGTGGCTTTGGAGACGAACGGTACAGTACGTGCCGCACGCGGGTTGACTTCAATCAGGTAGACTTCGTTGTCTTTCACCGCGAACTGGACGTTCATCAGGCCGCGAACCTGCAGCTCGAAGGCCAGCTTCTGCACCTGCTGGCGCATCACGTCCTGGATCTCCTGACTCAGGGTGTACGCTGGCAGAGAACAGGCTGAGTCACCGGAGTGCACGCCCGCCTGCTCGATATGCTCCATGATGCCGCCAATCAGCACCATTTCGCCGTCGCAGATAGCGTCAACGTCAACTTCAACCGCGTCGTCGAGGAAGCGGTCGAGCAGCACTGGCGCATCGTTGGAGACGCTCACCGCGGTCTGGAAGTAGCGGCGCAGGTCGGCTTCGTCGTAGACGATTTCCATCGCACGGCCGCCCAGCACGTAGGAAGGACGCACCACCAGCGGGTAGCCAATATCTTTCGCCTTCTCAACGGCCATCTCGATAGCAGTGACGGTGGCGTTCGCCGGCTGTTTCAGCTTCAGACGGTCAACCGCCTGCTGGAAACGCTCGCGGTCTTCTGCGCGGTCAATCGCGTCCGGGCTGGTGCCGATAACCGGCACACCTGCCGCTTCCAGCGCGCGCGCCAGCTTCAGCGGAGTCTGACCGCCGTACTGCACGATAACGCCTTTTGGCTTCTCGATGCGCACGATTTCCAGCACGTCTTCCAGGGTAACCGGCTCGAAGTAGAGGCGGTCAGAGGTGTCGTAGTCGGTAGAGACGGTTTCCGGGTTACAGTTGACCATGATGGTCTCGTAACCGTCTTCACGCAGCGCCAGCGAGGCGTGTACGCAGCAGTAGTCGAACTCGATGCCCTGACCGATACGGTTTGGACCGCCGCCCAGCACCATAATTTTGTCGCGGTCTACGGACGGGTTCGCTTCGCACTCGTCTTCATAGGTGGAGTACATGTACGCGGTGTCGGTTGAGAATTCAGCCGCACAGGTATCCACACGTTTATAGACCGGGTGCAGGTCATACTGGTCGCGCAGCTTGCGGATCTCCGCTTCACGCACGCCTGCCAGCTTAGCCAGACGCGCATCGGCAAAGCCTTTACGCTTCAGCACGCGCAGGAAGTCAGCATCCAGGCCAGTGATGCCCAGCTCAGCGACTTGTTCTTCCAGACGCACCAGCTCTTCAATTTGCACCAGGAACCAGCGGTCGATGTTGGTCAGGTTGAACACGCCGTCGACGGACATGCCCGCACGGAAGGCGTCGGCGATGTACCAGATACGTTCTGCGCCCGCGTCTTTCAGCTCACGGCGGATTTTAGTCAGCGCTTCCGGGTCATCCAGGCTTACTTTCGGGTCGAAGCCGGTTGCGCCCACTTCCAGACCGCGCAGCGCTTTCTGCAGGGATTCCTGCTGCGTGCGGCCAATCGCCATCACTTCACCGACAGATTTCATCTGGGTGGTCAGACGGTCGTTCGCACCCGCGAATTTCTCGAAGTTGAAGCGAGGAATTTTGGTGACAACGTAGTCGATGGACGGCTCGAAGGACGCAGGCGTGCGGCCACCGGTGATGTCGTTCATCAGCTCGTCGAGGGTGTAACCCACTGCCAGTTTCGCCGCCACTTTCGCAATCGGGAAACCGGTCGCTTTAGAGGCCAGCGCGGAGGAACGGGACACGCGCGGGTTCATTTCGATAACAATCAGACGACCGGTTTTCGGGTTCACCGAGAACTGCACGTTAGAACCGCCGGTTTCCACGCCGATTTCACGCAGTACCGCCATCGAGGCGTTACGCATGATTTGATACTCTTTGTCGGTCAGGGTCTGGGCTGGCGCAACGGTGATGGAGTCACCGGTGTGGATACCCATCGCATCGAAGTTTTCGATAGAGCAGACGATGATGCAGTTGTCGTTTTTATCACGCACCACTTCCATCTCGTACTCTTTCCAGCCAATCAGCGATTCATCAATCAGCAGCTCTTTGGTTGGGGAGAGATCCAAACCGCGTTCGCAAATCTCTTCGAACTCTTCGCGGTTGTAAGCGATGCCGCCACCGGTGCCACCCATGGTGAACGATGGACGGATGATGCACGGATAGCCCACGTCAGCCGCAACGGCCAGCGCTTCTTCCATGTTGTGTGCGATACCGGAACGCGCGGTGTCGAGGCCGATTTTCTTCATCGCCACGTCGAAGCGGCGACGATCTTCTGCTTTATCAATCGCGTCGGCGGTCGCACCAATCATGGTCACGCCGAACTCGGCCAGCACGCCCTGACGCTCCAGCTCCAGCGCACAGTTCAGCGCCGTCTGGCCGCCCATGGTTGGCAGCACCGCGTCCGGACGCTCTTTCTCGATGATTTTACGCACCACTTCCCAGTGAATCGGCTCGATGTAGGTTGCATCAGCCATTTCCGGGTCGGTCATGATGGTCGCCGGGTTAGAGTTCACCAGAATTACGCGGTAACCCTCTTCACGCAGGGCTTTACACGCCTGCGCACCGGAGTAGTCGAATTCGCAGGCCTGGCCGATCACGATCGGGCCAGCGCCAAGGATCAGGATGCTTTTTATGTCTGTACGTTTTGGCATTGTCTTCTCGGCTCCTGATTATTTAGCGGTCTTACGGTATTGCTCGATAAGTTCGATGAAGTGATCGAACAGCGGCGCGGCGTCGTGTGGGCCCGGGCTGGCTTCCGGGTGGCCCTGGAAGCTGAATGCTGGCTTATCGGTACGATGGATACCCTGCAGGGTGCCATCGAACAGTGACTTATGGGTCACGCGCAGGTTAGCCGGCATCGAGGCCTCATCGACGGCAAAACCGTGGTTCTGCGCGGTGATCATCACCGTGTTGTTGTCGATATCTTTCACCGGGTGGTTACCACCGTGGTGGCCGAACTTCATCTTAACGGTGTTTGCACCGCTCGCCAGCGCCAGCAGCTGATGGCCGAGGCAGATGCCGAATACCGGGATGTCGGTTTCCAGGAAGGACTTGATGGCGGCGATGGCGTAATCGCACGGCGCCGGGTCGCCAGGACCGTTGGACAGGAAAATACCGTCCGGATTCATCTTCAGCACGTCTTCGGCGGACGTTTGTGCCGGAACCACCGTCAGGCGGCAGCCGCGGTCAACCAGCATGCGCAGGATGTTGCGCTTGGCGCCGAAATCGTAGGCCACCACGTGGAACGGCAGCTCGCTCTCTTTTTTCGCTTCCGGCAGGTCGCCTTCCAGCGTCCAGCTACCCTGCGTCCAGCCGTAGGCTTCAGCAGTAGTCACTTCTTTCGCCAGGTCCATGCCGTTCAGGCCCGGGAAGGCTTTCGCTTTTTCCAGCGCCAGTGCCGCATCGAGGTTATCACCTGCGATGATGCAGCCGTTTTGTGCACCTTTCTCACGCAGCAGACGCGTTAACTTACGGGTATCGATATCGGCAATCGCCACGATGTTATGGCGCTTCAGGTAAGAAGAGAGATCTTCGGTGTTGCGGAAGTTGCTGGCAATCAGCGGCAGGTCGCGAATGACCAGGCCTTGCGCATGTACCTGAGAGGATTCTTCGTCAGCCGCATTGGTGCCGACATTGCCGATATGAGGATAAGTAAGAGTAACGATTTGGCGAGAATAGGAAGGATCAGTGAGGATTTCTTGATAACCGGTCATTGAAGTATTGAAAACGACTTCCCCAACCGCCGAACCTGTTGCCCCTATGGCCCGACCGATAAACTGGGTTCCGTCTTCCAGAACCAATAGCGCTGACTTAATCAAAACACCCTCCAGAGAATATTCACTCACTTTATTTGCATATTAATTCATAACCATGTCATGAATCAATGCAAATGTGTTGCCAGCGGATTTTTGGCAAACGGCGGCATTCTGGGGATTTGGTGGGTAAAAGTCAACTTAAAACGGATATTTTGTTTAGTCTTTTGCAGGCCTGGTGAGAGGAATGCAGCTTAAGCGACAAAAAGATCAGGAAAATCACTGTGGAAAACGCTTGCGCGCCTGGTTTAATAAAAAATAACGCGATGGAGCACAATAAAGTGGACCAAATGGTCAAAATTTACATTTCAGCAACGTCAAATCTCAACAACAGATAGACTTTTAGAGACTTAAAGAAAAATACTACATGAGACAGGAAAAATAAAAGGGCAATAATATATTGCCCTATGCAATCAAGCAATTACGACTGCAATAACCACATCACGATGGGTAATAATGCTTACAAATTGTTGAGATCGAGCACATCTCGCATATCAAAAAGACCATCTTTCTTGCTTTTCAGCCACAAAGCAGAACGAACGGCACCGTTGGCGAACGTCATTCGGCTGGAGGCTTTATGCGTAATTTCGACACGTTCACCAATATCGGCGAACATCGCCGTGTGTTCGCCGACGATGTCACCTGCACGAACGGTGGCGAAACCAATGGTGCCCGGCACGCGTTCGCCGGTGTAACCTTCGCGGGTATAGACCGCGCAGTCTTTTAAATCTTTATCGAGTGCATGAGCAATCGCTTCGCCCATCGCCAGCGCCGTACCTGATGGCGCATCAACTTTGTAACGGTGGTGAGCTTCTACGATCTCAATATCGGTATAGTTGCCCATCACCTTCGCGGCTTTCTCCAGCAGCTTCAGCATGACGTTTACGCCCACGCTGAAGTTTGCGGCGAAGACAATCGCAATCTCTTTTGATGCATCCTGGATAGCCTGCTTGCCCGCATCGTCAAAACCAGTGGTGCCGATCACCATCCCCTTGCCGTGCTGACGACAAAACGCCAGATGCGTGAGCGTCCCTTCCGGGCGGGTAAAATCGATGAATACATCGAAGTCCTCTTTTACCGCCTCCAGGCTACTTTGCACGGTAACGCCCGTGTGGCCTGCGCCCGCCAGCTCACCGGCATCGGTCCCCAGAAGCGAAGAACCTTCACGCTCCAGGGCCGCGCCAAGCGCTACGCCATCCATCTGAAGTGCCGCCTGAATCAGCTGACGGCCCATACGTCCACCCGCGCCCGCAATGGCGACACGGATCTGTGCATCATGCATAGTTATTCTCTTACGTTAAAATGATGTAAACCGTTTTCAGAGTAACCAGCCATCTCGCAGGCTGCCACTAAAAACACCCATAATTAGAATTTAATGTGAAACCGTAGTCGTTATCAGTAAAAGACATACTAAACGAAACCGCAGGATCCTCTGACCACCAGCGCTGGCGGCAGAATGATACGTTTCGGCGGTTCGGTATTCCCCTGAATTCGGCTGTAAAGCAGCTCGCCGGCTTTACGGCCTATCTCTTTTGCCGCCACCGACACGGTGGTCAACGCTGGCTGGACCAGTGCCGCCTCGGTGATATCGTCAAAACCGACGAGGGCAAAGTCACGGCCAGGTTCTCGCCCCAGTTTACGCAGCGCCTGCATCACGCCCAGCGCCACAATATCCTGATAGCAAATCGCAGCGCTGATGGCGGGATATTCCAGTAATAATGCCTCCGCCACGCGTGCACCATCGCTCTGGCTGGCCTGCGACGTCCTGATCCAGGCCGGATTGGGCGTCACCCCATATTCCAGTAGCTTGCTGGTAAACCCGCCTATGCGCTGCGCCCGCGAGCCTGAGTTCTGGCTTCCCCCGATAAACGCAATCTGGCGATGGCCCATTCTGAGCAGATGCTCTGTCGCCATCTGCGTACCAAGGAAGTTATCGGTGCCGACAAAATCGAAATCCGGATCGTTAAGCGGGCGCACGACCATGATAGCCGGAATGTTACGCCGCTTCAGCCCATCAAAAAAAGCCTGAGGCGTTTCCCGGGCCGCGCACAGCACCATCCCGGCAACGTTGTTACGCATCAACGAATCGACAAATTTTTGCTGCCGCTCTGCGGATTCCTCACTGTTCGCCAGAAAGAGCATCAGTTCGTGGCGTTCCATCTCGTGGCTTAGCCCGGCCGTCATCTCACCGTAAAACGGGTTGGTGATGTCGTGCAGCAGTAGCCCTACCTGGTTACTGCTGCGGTTACGTAAATTGGCCGCCGTCTGGTTGTAGACATAGCCCGTCTCATCCAGCGCCTTGAGCACGCGCTCACGCGTACTTTGCGAAATACGGCCTTTGTTACAGAGCACCATTGAGACCGTCGCCGTTGACACGCCAGCGCGTTTCGCGACGTCTGCCAGTGTAATACCCGTCATGCTGTCTCCTTGCGTTTCATTCCAGATTAATCGAATAACCTGTTTTTTGCATTTTTCCCTGTGAGTCTCTTCACATTACCGCTGCCGATCGGCATTGCATTGCCATTTATGGCGGGTTAATCGCGTTAACCACTCTTCTCAAACGCGGTTAATCGAATAACCTTAACTAACGATGATGGAGGATACCATGACAACCTACGATAAATTTCCCACGGTAACGGTACACGGCTATGACGATTGCGCATGGCAGAGCTGGGAGACTATTGCCAGCGCCCTTCACGCCAGAATCGATCCGCACAGCCGTACCGTGCTGGTGATTGATTGCTATCCAGGCGTGCGCATGGCTGAGATTGAAGACAACCTGCTGCCATGGTTGCAGCCGACGCTGACGATTAACGCTGAACAGGCGCGGCGAGAAGCGCGAGCCTTGCATGAAATGCTGGCGCGGAACCTTACCGACGATCGCGTCTTTGGCGTGCTCTCCTGCCACCAGCTCGCCGAATTTTTCGATCCTGCGCGTCTGGATGCCCTGCAGACACAGGTCAGCCAGTCTTCTGCGGGGCTGATTGTGATTTACGGGCCTGGTGCTTCCCTGATCCATCCCGGCGATGTGCTGGTGTATGCCGATCTTCCGCGCTGGGAGATCCAACAGCGTATGCGCAGCGGCGAGACGGGGAACTGGGGCGCAGGGAACCAGCACGAGGATATGCTTCGTCGCTACAAGCGGGCTTTTTTTGTTGAGTGGCGCGTCTTCGATCGCCATAAAACGCCCCTGCTCAGGCGCGCCGATTTTTTACTGGATACCACCCGGGCACAGCAGCCCGCAATGGTCAGCGGCGAGGCGCTGCGCGCCGGGCTGGCCCAGACGACCACGCAGCCATTTCGCGTCGTACCGTTTTTCGATCCCGGCGTGTGGGGCGGCCAGTGGATGAAACAGCAATTCGATCTCGATCCCTCTGCACCCAATTACGCATGGTGTTTTGACTGCGTGCCCGAGGAGAACAGCCTGTTACTGCGTTTTGGCGCGGTGCGGATCGAGATCCCCTCTCAGGATCTGGTCTTGCTTGAGCCCCGCGCGCTGCTGGGCGAGAAAGTTCACGCGCGTTTCGGCGCGGAGTTCCCGATCCGCTTTGACTTCCTGGACACCATCGGTGGCCAGAATCTGAGCTTCCAGGTTCACCCCGTTACGGAGTACATCCAGCAGCAGTTTGGGATGCACTATACCCAGGATGAGAGTTATTACATCCTGGAAGCCGAGCCGGGTGCTGTCGTCTATCTGGGTACCAAAACCGGCACCGACCCTGAGGCCATGATGGACGATCTCAGGCGCGCTGGTCGCGGTGAAAAACCGTTTGATGACGCCCGGTTCGTTAATCAGATCCCGGCGAAAAAACACGACCATTTCCTGATCCCGGCAGGGACGGTGCACTGCTCCGGCGCAGGAACAATGGTACTGGAGATCAGCGCCACGCCATTTATCTTCACCTTCAAACTGTGGGACTGGGGCCGCCTGGGCCTGGACGGGCTGCCGCGTCCGGTACACCTGGAGCATGGCGAAAAGGTGATCGACTGGCAGCGCGACACGCAGTGGGTCCATCACCATCTGGTGAATCAGTTTGAACCCATTGCAGAAGGAAAGCGCTGGCGCGAAGAACGCACCGGCCTGCACGAACGTGA
This sequence comes from Enterobacter asburiae, assembly GCF_008080435.1. Taxonomy (GTDB): domain Bacteria; phylum Pseudomonadota; class Gammaproteobacteria; order Enterobacterales; family Enterobacteriaceae; genus Enterobacter; species Enterobacter asburiae_C. The sequence continues at coordinate 189,961 of NZ_VRKN01000006.1, forward strand.
ATTTATTGAAACGCGCCGCCACTGGTTTAGCGAACCCGTTGTGCATCACACCGATGGCGGGGTGAATGTGCTGAACCTTGTGGAGGGCGAGACCGCTATTGTCGACAGCCCAACCGGCGCTTTCGAGCCGTTTACCGTTCATTACGCCGAAACCTTCATCATCCCGGCCAGGGTGGGCAAATACCGTATCTCACCTCCCGCCAGCGCCTCTGAACAGCCGCTGGCCACCATCAAAGCCTGGGTAAGGAGCTAACGATGATTCATTTTATTGTGGCAACCCATGGTCCGCTTGCCGCCGCGCTTCTGGAAAGTGGCCGGATGGTATACGGCGACCAGCCCGGCGTGCAGGCCGTTTGTCTGAACGAACAGGCGGGAATTGAGGGTTTCCGACGTGATTTTGGTGCTGCGCTGGACGCGGCGAGCGTCAACGCCGACGGCGTGCTGGTGTTGTGTGATATGCAAAGCGGCACGCCGTGGAACGTGGCGTGCGAGGCTGCGTTTAACCCGCACACACAGCCCCCGGTCGCCGTGGTCGCCGGCGTCAATTTCCCGATGCTACTGCAAACCGAAGACGTCATGATGGCATGTGATGTTCACCATGCCGCCGCGCAGATTATCGAACTGACTCTCCCGACGCTGATTAAGGCGAAACCGGTGGATTCAGCACAGACAGACGATTTTTAAGGAGCCGCATATGAGTATTTCTTTTGTACGTATTGACGATCGCGTCATCCATGGGCAGCTCATTACACGCTGGGCCCGGGAGCTCCCCTGTGACGGCATCGTTGCCATTGACGATGCCGTTGCGGCCGATCCGCTGCTGTCGTCGGTCATGAAAGGAGCCGTCTCTGACACCAAAGTGTGGCTGTTTGATACGGCAACGGCCATTGAAAAACTGCCAAAAGTGATCGCCAGTGAGAAACGCTATTTTGTGATTGGCAAATCGCCGCTCACGCTTCAGCGCATTGAACAGGCCGGAATCAGCCTGAAAAACAGCAATGGCAAAATTAACGTCGGGCCGATGAGTGCCAGGGCAAACACGACCACCATCGGTCCGAATCAGTCAGTAACGACCGATGAAGCCGCGGCCTTCGAGTGGCTAACCGAGCGGGGACATACGATTGAATTTCGCCTGGTTCCCGATGCCAGTTTTTATAGCTGGCAGGACGCCAGACAGAAGCTGAAATAAGGAGCAGATCATGATTATCGAAGCGGCGTTAATTGGCCTGCTCTGTTATCTGGGCGCCCTCAGCAGCCCGTGGCTCTTAGGGTTAACCGGCGGCTGGTATCTTATCTCCCGCCCGCTTATCTCCGGAATGCTGGTTGGGGTGATTCTGGGCGATGTCAAAACCGGGATCATGATTGGCGTGGCGGTACAGGCGGTTTATATCGCGATGGTGACCCCCGGCGGCTCGATGCCCGCAGACCTTAACTTTGTCGCGTATCCGGCCATCGCGCTGGGGATCCTCTCCGGCAAAGGGCCAGAAGTGGCGGTTGCGCTGGCTGCAACCATTGGCATCGCCGGCACCATTCTCTTTAATGCGATGATGGTACTGAACTCGTTCTGGAATCATCGGGCGGACGTCGCGCTTGAGCACGGCGACGAGCGCGGGATCTACCTCAACAGCGCCATCTGGCCGCAGGCGATGAATTTTGTGCTGCGCTTTGTGCCCACCTTTATCGCCGTCTTTTTCGGTGCACAATACATTAGCGGGTTTATGGACAGCCTGCCGCAGATCGTTCTCTCCACCATGAACGTACTGGGCGGTATTTTACCCGCCGTCGGTATCGCCATCCTGCTTAAGCAAATCATCAAAAGCTACACCATGCTCATCTATTTCCTGGTGTGCTTCGTCTGTATCGTTTTCCTGAAACTCAATATGGTCGCGCTGGTGATCGTCGGTGCCCTGCTGGCATTGATTCATTACAACTACAAACCCGAAACACCGCAGGCCGTGGCTTCAGCACCTGTCCCTGACGACGAGGATGAATTCTGATGGAAGAACGTAAACTTACCCGCAAAGATCTGCGCCGCTGCTGGCGAGCGTGGATGATGCACAACCTCTCTTCAATGAGCTTTGAACGTCTGGAGTCCTTCGGCTTCTGCCTGAGCATGTTGCCGGTGGCAAAAAAGCTCTATCCCGATGCAACTCAACGCACCGAGATGCTGCGCCGTCACGCCTCTTTCTATAATACAGAGCCACAGATTGGCGCGATCGTTAACGGTATGGCGCTGGGCCTGGAGGAGAAAAAAGCCAACGGCGAGCCGATTGACGGTGAAACCATTAACACCCTGAAGGTTGGCCTGATGGGGCCAATTGCCGGGATCGGCGATTCGATGATCCCGGGGATGTTGATCCCGATCCTCCTCAGTATCGGGATGGCACTGGCGGCAGGCGGGAATATCCTCGGCCCGCTGTTTTACACTGTCGCCTGGCTGGCCATTATCATCCCCGGCTCCTGGTTCCTGTTTCTCAAAGGCTACCAGATGGGTTCCGGCTCCGTGGAGATGCTGGTCAGCAGCAAATCCACGCGGCTACGGGAAGCGCTCTCGCTGCTGGGGGTATTCGTCATGGGCGGCGTGGCGGCCAGCTACGTGAAGCTCGGCACCGGGCTGGAGTTCATCACCCAGGATGGGGTCAACATTCACGTGCAGCAGATGCTGGACGGTATTTTCCCGCAGCTGCTTCCGCTGGCCGTGGTGCTGGGCACCTGGTATCTGATGGCCAAACGCGGCGTATCGCCGGTAAAAGCCATGGTATTGCTGCTTATACTCGCGGCGCTGGGCGTGGCGTCCGGTTTGTTTGCAGGATAAGAGAACCGGGGCAATGCCCCGGTCCCATCAGGGATGGAAGTTATTCCACAGCTCTGCGGTTTTATCCGGTCGCGAGATAAACTGAAACCGCGCCGGATCGTCGATAAACTGCTGATAAATCGGTGCATCAGTAATACCGAACTCGGGATAACTGCGCGGCGTAATCATCTGTAATCGCCCCGGCGTGTAATGACTATTTTGCTGCCAGACAATATGATTTCCCTGAACTAAGGGATACCACGCCAGACCTTTTCGCGCGCGAACGGTGTCATACTCAAAGCCATATTCCCGGTCACACCACGCCCCAAACGTCAGCGGCTCCTCGGGGGAGGCCGAAATCGTCGCATGTCCCCACCCGGGAGGAACCAGCACTTTTTCACCTGGCCCCGCGAGCACCGCAAAACAGCGCCCCGGATCGTCATCAACATACTCCTGCATGTAGATAATCGCTTTACCCTGCCAGATCTCATACAGCTCAGGCGGCGACCATCCGCTATGCTGGCTAATGCGGTGAACATGCCCCTGGCTGCGAACCGGCTCATCGCCGAGCGTGCCTGCGGCGTAGGTGACCACGCCAAAAAGCAGCATCCGTTTTTCGAGCTCCGGCCTGTCCGCCAGACGCGCCACGTCCATCGCGATGGCATACACCTGCTCTGGCCCTTCGCAGTCCGGATTGCGCAGCGACGGACGGATCTGATCCAGCGTGCGAATTTCCGGCATCGGGCCGGTCACGTCATCTCCGTAGCTAAAACCCAATGGCCGATGCGTGATAGCCATATTCAGTCCGATGTTAATCATTGCGCGCCTCCCATCCCTGTGGGTGATTGTCAGAGGCAAATACGCGAAGCGCAAAACCACCGACCAGCGCCGCATAGTCATGTCCGGCAACGCTGGACCAGACCGCCAGCGCAGAAAGCGTGTCCTGGCCTGTGTTAATCAGACGGTGTGCGGTATAAGAGGGAATGATGTGCACGGAACCGGCCTTCACGCGCTCAAGGCGCGCCTCACCGGACGCCGTCTGAAGTAGCAGCAAGCCGCAGCCGCGCAGGCCAAAATAGACCTCACCCTGTTCGCGGCGCTGGTGAAAGTGACCGCGCGTCATAAAAAACTCATCACCGATTTTGCCCGCGTAAAGATGGGTAACGCCGACGTACAGCGCTCCTTCACCCGACGGGGAGTCGAACATTTCAACGTCATAGACGCGCTGCTGCGGATCGCCGTCGCGCCAGGCGTTGTCGTTACTGAAAACGCCTGACAGATCGGCGAGATGTGTTGTCTTGCTGATAAACGGACCATTAGCGAATACACCGCTGGCCCATGCCACCTGAGGTGGCAGGATAACGTCAACGTTCATGTTTATCTCCGGCCCGAGGAGAACAACATGTCAAGCTTACCAGATTAAACGATTAACCTCTTTACAAGGGTGCCTGTGTTGTCGGGTTAATCACATTCCTGCTCGTCGAGGGCATACGTGACTACAAGCTGTCCTTTTTTGATTTTCAGCTCGAAGCGCTGCATTTCCCCTATTTCTGCCAGCTGCGTAACATGCGTTCCGCCACACGGATAGGCCGGAAGATCGCCAAAGCGAATCTTGCGCCTGCCCGCTTCAATTTCGCTATGACAAAGCAGATTGTCCGCTTTCCAGCCGTCAATCATCGCTAGCAGCGCGCTGGCCTCCGGCATTGACGCCTGCTGCTCTCGTGGCATAAAGGTAATCCGTCCTTCACCAGGCCAGTGATGGGCTTTTACTGGCTCCCAGCCAAATTGCTCACCGGCATAACCAATCAAATGGCCTGCGCTGTGCCAGCGGGAATGACGCACTCGCGCGCTTTTATCGATCTGCATTTCCACTTCTTCGCCTGGCTCAAGCGATCGAGCCAGCATGTGAATAACCTGCTCCCCGCGCAGGCTCACGCCCTCCACCGCGATCCCCGCAATCACGCCACGATCCGCTGGCTGTCCGCCACCCTGCGGATGATAAAGGGTCTGATCCAGCTCAACGGCATAGCGGCCATCAGGCTCTTCAGTGCAACGGATCACCTTCGCGCGGCCTTCTGTCGCGTCACTTATGTAATAAAGTCGTTCTGTCAAAGTCGTTCTGTCATAGTTGTTCTCCTCTGTACCCGGACAGTATATTCATCACATAAGCATCGATAATCCGCCTTTCAAACAATGCACTCTTGCCTGGTATGCACAAATGAAAACTGCACTGCTTCCCGATCTTGCCACCTTCGTTACCATCGTCGAACATGGCAATTTTTCAACGGCTGCCCGTATTACGGGAGCTACCCCCTCGGCGATCAGTCGTTGTGTTTCACGCCTCGAAAAGGAGATGGGGTGTAAATTACTGCACCGCACCACGCGCAAGCTGGCACTGACTGAAACCGGGAAATCGGTTTATGAACATGCGCTGGATATGCTGGAAGCGGCGCAACAGGCAGTCGATTCCGGTAGCAGCCTGCAAACCGTTGCGCAGGGAACACTCACGGTGAGTGTGCCGAAAGCCGTGGGGCGGTTTGTGATCCATCCGCTGATGCCGGCATTCCTGGAACGCTATCCGCAAATTGACGTCTGCCTGCGTCTGGAAGATCGTTACATGGATCTGATCGACGATGGTGTCGATCTGGCATTACGGATCACCAATACCCCTTCTCCTGGCCTGTATGGAAAACCGCTGATGCCGGTGACCCATGTGATTTGCGCCACGCCAGAATACCTTCGTCGCGCAGGTACGCCACGGCACCCGCACGACCTCCGGGCACACAGCTGTATTTCGCTCGGTGAAACCCCGGCCGATTCACGCTGGAAATTTACGTTGCAGGGGAAAACGGAAATCGTACAGACGCACGGACGCTACGCCGCAAACCACACGGGCGTGCGGCTGGATGCGGTCAAGCACCATGTTGGCATAGGGAGTTTGCCGCTGTTTACGGCGCGTGAAGCACTGGAAAAAGGGGAAATTGTGCAGGTCCTGCCGGAGTGGGAGTTTATCAGCAGCTATACGGGCGAGCTCTGGCTGCTTTGGACGCGTAACAAACATATGCCCGCCAGAATGCGGGCCATGATCAACTATCTGAATGAAAAAATGCCAGTCATTTAATGACTGGCATTTTGTAAATCTTATTCAACTTCACGGGTATCTATACGCAGTTCTTTCGGCACCTCGAAGACGATGTTCTCTTCGCGTCCCTCCAGTGGAATCGCTTCGCCACCACCCAGCTCCTGCAGACGGGAAATCACGTTCTGCACCAGAATATCCGGCGCAGACGCCCCGGCCGTCACGCCGACACAGGCCGCGTGTTTAACCCACGCTTCCTGAATATCCAACGCGTCATCAATCAGGAAAGCCGTTTTCCCCATGCGTTGCGCCAGTTCGGCCAGACGGTTGGAGTTAGAGGAGTTTTTGGAGCCGACCACCAGCACCACATCCGCCTGTTCAGCCAGCGCACGCACCGCTTCCTGACGGTTAGTGGTCGCGTAACAGATATCATCCTTACGCGGACCGACGATTTTCGGGAAGCGCTGACGCAGCGCGTCAATCACGTCTGAGGTATCGTCTACGGAGAGCGTCGTCTGGGTCATAAACGACAGACGCGCTTCATTTTTAACGTTCAGCGTAAAGACATCTTCAGGCGACTCAACCAGATACATGCCCCCTTCCGGGTTACTGTACTGGCCCATAGTGCCTTCGACTTCCGGATGACCGGCATGGCCAATCAGAATCGACTCTTCACCACGACGGCTGGCGCGCGCCACTTCCATATGCACTTTTGTCACCAGCGGACAGGTGGCATCGAATACGGTCAGATCGCGGCTTTTCGCTTCGTTACGTACCGCCTGCGAGACGCCGTGCGCGGAGAAGATCAGGATTGCACCGTCCGGCACTTCGCTGATCTGCTCAATAAAGATTGCGCCGCGCTCGCGCAGGCTGTCGACCACGTAGCGGTTATGCACCACTTCGTGACGTACATAAATCGGCGCGCCGTAAATCTCCAGCGCGTTTTCAACAATGCTGATAGCGCGGTCTACACCGGCGCAAAAGCCGCGCGGGTTAGCCAACAGGATCTGCATTTCAGGCCTCCAGTGCAGGATCGATTTCCAGCACTTCAACATCAAAATGAACGGTACGCCCGGCAAGCGGATGGTTGAAATCAACGGTGATAGAGTCGCCGTTGATTTCGCGGATCACGCCAGGCATTTCGCTGCCGTCCATAGCGGTAAAGAGCATAATCGCTCCGATTTCCGGTTCACCCGCGTCCATAAACTCACGGCGCGAGAAATACTGGATCAGATCCGGGCTTGGCACGCCAAATGCCGCATCCGGCTCCAGCGAAAACGCTTTTTTCTCACCCTCTTTCAGCCCCAGGAGCTGCTGCTCAAGACCTTCAGACAGGGAGGTGTCGCCAAGACGAAACAGGGCCGGTTTGCCGTTGTTACGGGTGGATTCGGCCGTGGAGCCGTCATCCAGCTTCAGAGTGAAGTGAACGAGAACCGCGCTGTTGCTCTGTACGGATTTAGACATACACATTGCTCTTTAATGTTGTCTCGCCTGTGTGCCGGGTGGCGCTACGCTTACCCGGCCTACAAGTGTCGGCATATTCGGTAGGCCGGGTAAGCGTAGCGCCACCCGGCATTGATGCTTACGCCTGCTCTTTCGCGGCTGGTTTCGGCAAGAAGCCTTCCAGCACGATTAACGCCGCACCGATGCAAATTGCGCTATCGGCGAGGTTAAAGGTCGCGAAGTGCCAGTCGCCGACGTAGAAGTCGATCATATCGACCACAAAGCCGTGCCACAGGCGGTCAAACAGGTTGCCCAGTGCGCCGCCAATGATCAGCGCGTAGGCGATGTTATTCAGCTTTTGCGTGGCCTTCGAGCGGTACATCAACACCGCCAGGATCACGCAGATACCGAGAGCGATACCTGCAAAGAACCAGCGCTGCCAGCCACCGCTGTCAGCAAGGAAACTAAACGCCGCACCGTAGTTGCGCGCGTAGTGCAGGTTAAGCGACGGGAACAGCGGGACCGTATCCCCCAGAGCAAAATTCTGGAGGATCAGGAACTTGCTGCCCAAATCAATAATCAGCACCACCACAACCAGCCACAGCCAGCGCAGTCCTGTTGAACAGAGAGTTTTACTCATCAGGCAAACTTACGTTTTTCGCCGTCACCGGCGACGTTGCTTACACAGCGTCCGCAGATGTCTGCGTGTTCCGCCACCTGGCCAACATCAGTGGTGTAATGCCAGCAACGCGGGCATTTCTCACCGTCGGCTTTGCTCAGCGCGACTTTCAGTCCTTTGAGCAGTTCGCTCTGCTGAGCATCAGCAGAAGCATCGGCATAATCCTCAACTTTCGCACCGGAGGTCAACAGGACAAATCGTAATTCATCGCCCAGCGCGGTCAGTTTCGCCGCCAGTTCTGGTTCGGCGTACAGCGTGACTGCCGCTTCCAGAGAGCCGCCGACTTTCTTGTCAGCACGCGCCTGCTCGATAACCTTGTTCACTTCGCCACGCACTTTCAGCAGCTCGTCCCAGAAGGCATCGTTCATCGCTTCGGTGCTGGAGAGATCGAACAGACCTTCGTACCACTCGCCGGTGAACACATACTTCTCACGGTCGCCCGGCAGGTAGCCCCAGATCTCATCTGCGGTGAAGGACATGATCGGCGCCATCCAGCGTACCAGCGCTTCTGCGATGTGGAACAGGGCAGTCTGGCAGCTACGACGCGCCACGCTGTCCGCTTTCGCGGTGTACTGGCGGTCTTTGATGATGTCGAGGTAGAACGAGCCCATCTCGATGGAGCAGAAGCGCATCAGGCGCTGCACCACTTCGTGGAAGTCGTAAGACTCATAGGCTTTCAGGATATCGTCCTGCGCCGCTTTCGCGCAGCCTACCGCCCAGCGGTCCAGCACCACCATCTCTTCCGGTTTCACCATGTCTTTTACCGGATCGAACCCGTTCAGGTTCGCCAGCAGGAAGCGCGCGGTGTTACGGATACGACGATAGCTGTCGGCAGCACGCTTCAGGATCTCGTCGGACACCGCCATTTCGCCGGTGTAATCGGTAGAGGCGACCCACAGACGCAGAATGTCCGCGCCCAGCTTGTTCATCACATCCTGCGGAGAAACGGTGTTACCGATAGATTTGGACATCTTACGGCCCTGACCATCCACGGTGAAGCCGTGAGTCAGTACCTGACGGTAAGGCGCTTTACCCTTCATGGCGGTGGAGATCATCAGAGATGACATGAACCAGCCGCGGTGTTGGTCAGACCCTTCCAGATACATATCGGCAGCGTGACCGGCAAACTCCGGACGCACGTCAACCACGGAGGAGTGGGTAGACCCGGAGTCAAACCACACGTCCAGGGTATCCGGCACTTTCTCGTAGTTGTCTGCGTCAGCGCCCAGGATGTCGCGGGAGTCGAGATCCCACCACGCCTGAATGCCGTCCACTTCGACGCGCTTCGCCACTTCTTCCATCAGTTCCAGAGTGTTCGGGTGCAGCTCCTGCGTCTCTTTATGCACAAACAGAGACATTGGCACGCCCCAGGTACGCTGACGGGAGATACACCAGTCAGGACGGTTAGCCACCATGGATTCGATACGCGCCTGGCCCCAGTCAGGGATCCACTGCACGCCTTTGATCTCTTTCAGAGACTGCTCGCGCAGGCCTTTCTGATCCATGCTGACGAACCACTGCGGGGTCGCACGGAAGATGATCGGCGTCTTATGACGCCAGCAGCACGGATAGCTGTGCTGCATTTTTTCAACGTGCAGCAGCGCGCCGCTGGTGCGCAGCATGTCGACGATGATGTCGTTCGCCTTGAAGACGTTGATTCCGTCCAGCGCCGGATAGGTGCCAGGCAGGTAAGATCCGTCCGGGCCAACCGGGTTAGCGATTTCCAGACCGTATTTCAGGCTGATGTTGTAGTCGTCAGGACCGTGGCCACCGGCGGTATGTACCGCACCGGTACCCGCTTCCAGCGTCACGTGGTCGCCCAGGATCGCCGGAACATCGAAGTCCAGGAACGGGTGTTTGAAGCGCATCAGCTCCAGCGCGTCACCTTTCACGGTGCCCAGCACGGTGTAGTCTTCGATGTGCGCGCGCTTCAGCACGCTCTCAACCAGATCTTTCGCCAGGATAACCGCCTGACCTTCAACCTGCACCAGTGCGTATTCGAACTCACCGGACAGGGAGATCGCACGGTTCGCTGGCAGGGTCCACGGGGTGGTGGTCCAGATCACCAGAGAGATCGGGCCGTTCACCGAGGAGACGCCAAATTTAGCTTTCACCGCATCCTGATCGACGGCATGGAACGCCACGTCGATAGATGGAGAGGTTTTGTCGTAATACTCCACTTCCGCCTCTGCCAGCGCAGAACGGCAGTCCACGCACCAGTGCACCGGCTTCGCGCCTTTGTGCAGGTGTCCGTTACCAATGATTTTACCCAGCGCACGGATGATGTTGGCTTCAGTTTTGAAGTCCATGGTCAGGTACGGGTGCGACCAGTCGCCCAGCACGCCCAGACGGATGAAGTCGGCGCGCTGACCGTCAACCTGCGTAGCGGCGTATTCGCGGCACTTCGCACGGAACTCGGCGGCGGTGAACTTCTCGCCCGGCTTGCCGAATTCTTGCTCTACTTTCAGCTCGATTGGCAGGCCGTGGCAGTCCCAGCCCGGAACGTAAGGCGAGTCATAGCCCGTGAGGCCTTTGGACTTCACGATAATGTCTTTCAGAATCTTGTTAACCGAGTGACCAATATGAATGCTGCCATTCGCATATGGAGGGCCATCATGCAGAATGAAGGTTTTTTTGCCTTTTTTGGCTGCACGAATGATGCCGTACAGGTCATCATCGGTCCAACGCGCCAGCATTCCCGGTTCGCGCTTGGCGAGATCGCCGCGCATCGGGAACCCTGTTTCCGGCAAATTCAGGGTTGATTTATAGTCACTCATCAGATTCTCGGTTCCGTATTTATCACGTAGGCATTTAAGCCGGGTTTGATAGCCCAAAAAAGTCGCGGGCCGTTAATTCATCTCGCGCGATTTGCGCTTTGAGTTCATCCAGCGAACCAAATCGCTGCTCGTTGCGTATTTTTTTACGCAGTATCACATCTATATGGCGACCATACAGGTCCATTACAACGTCCAGCAGGTGTACTTCTAGCTGTTGGCGCACGCCGGCGACGGTCGGACGCGTGCCAATGTTGGCGACGCCGTAAAACGGTTTATCGCCCAGTCCTGCCACTTCCACCGCATAGACCCCTTTAACCGGGGAAACCTGACGACGCAGCGGTATATTCGCCGTCGGGAAGCCTATCGTGCGGCCCAGCGCATCGCCATGGACCACGCGACCAGAGATAGTGAACGGATGCCCCAGCAGGTTTTCTGCCGTATCCAGTTCGTCATCGGCCAGTGCCCGGCGAACCGCCGTGCTGCTGACGCGCACGCCGCCTTCGCAGAAGGTCATCGCGCTGGTGACGTCAAAGCCGTACTCCAGACCAGCCTTCTGTAATAGCAAGAAATCGCCCTGACGACCAGCGCCAAAGCGGAAATCATCGCCCACGGCAAGAAACTGCACGCCAAGACGCTTAACCAGCAGGTCGCTGACGAAATTTTGTGCTGTCAGCGCGGCAAAGCGACGATCGAAACGTACACACAATACATAGTCCACGCCGGACTCCGCCAGATAGCGCAACTTCTCGCGCAGGCGAGTGAGCCGGGCGGGAGATTTATCGCCCGCGAACAGCTCCAGCGGCTGCGGCTCGAAAATCATCACTACAACGGGCAGACCACGGGCCTCCCCTTCTTTACGCAATCCCTGCAACAGCGCCTGATGACCACGATGCACGCCGTCGAAATTACCAATGGTCAGCACGCACCCGTGTGGCGCGCTACTGAGATTATGTATGCCGCGTATCAGCTTCATGTCTGGCTCAAAACAGTGAAAATCGCCAAAGTATACCTTGTACAGCGGTTAAGGTTAACCGGCGATTGTTCGCGCAAAACAGAAAGCCGTAATGATTTCATCAGGCTGACCTTTCGCAGCGAAAAAATCTGCTCGTGAACTGCGATTTTTATGCCGAAAGGCTGTATTCAGGGAAGACAAGCTGGTAGAATCCTGCGCCATCACTACGTAACGTAGCGTCGCTAATTAACGGCGCTTATTTGCACAAATCCATTGACAAAAGAAGGCAAAGAGGGCATATTCCTCGGCCTTTGAATTGTCCACATAGAACATATTTGGGAGTTGGACTTGGCTAATATCAAATCAGCTAAGAAACGTGCCGTTCAGTCTGAAAAGGCTCGTAAGCACAACGCAAGCCGTCGCTCTATGATGCGTACTTTCATCAAGAAAGTATACGCAGCAATCGAAGCTGGCGACAAAGCTGCAGCGCAGAACGCATTTAACGAAATGCAACCAATCGTGGATCGTCAGGCTGCTAAAGGTCTGATCCACAAAAACAAAGCAGCGCGTCATAAAGCAAACCTGACCGCGCAGATCAACAAACTGGCTTAATCGCTACTTGTTGTTGCTTGTTTAAAGAACCCGCTTAACGCGGGTTTTTTTATGCCTTCAGATTGCCGGTGGCGTAAACAGCGCCGAGTAGTCACGGTTACAGATTCGCTGTACCGCCGGGTGCTGAATCATCCTTTCGGCAAATATGGCGTGATACTCCTCCATCACGTTATCCACTCTGCCTATCTCCGTAATCTTATCGTCCGAATAGAGATCGTGCGCATACAGCGTCGGCGCAACGAAGATCGCATTATGCGCTTCGCCAAAGGCTTTCATCAGCGCCGCATCGTCGAACTCACCGAGGATTTCTACCTTTAGCCCCTGCGAGTTAAACCAGTTCAGCAGCTTGCGTCCGAGCATGGAACGCCTTCCCGGCACCAGCAGGCGGCGCTCTTCAAGGCACGCGGGGAACGGTTTTTCCGGCGGCGGGTTAATGCACCAGAAGCTCACGCCGCATTCGCCAATCTTCACCGAGAACAGCCCTTCCTGTTGGGTGGAGTCAATTGGGCAGTCCGAAATAATCATGTCCAGCTTGTGCTGGCTCAGCTGTTCCAGCAGCATCTCGTGGGTGGATTCAAAGCAGCGCAGATGGATTTGCTCATCTTCTACCACCGCCGCATCCAGCACACCGCTCACCAGCCGCTTGGACAGCGCATCCGCCACGCCCACATCAAAGAGCAGGTTCGACTCTTTGCGGTAGTTAACGATATCCAGCATCTCCTGGCTCAGGGTGAACATTTTATCCGCATAGCGAAAAACCAGTTCACCCAGTTCGCTGGGTTCAATCCCACGCCCCTTACGCTTGAACAGCTTGCCCTGCAGACGCTCTTCCAGGGCTTTGATTTGTCCGGTGATGGTTTGCGGCGTCAGGTAGAGCGCCTCTGCCGCCCCCACCACCGAGCCCTGTTTATAGACGTGCCAGAAGTAGTACAGATGGTTGTAATTCAAATGAGACATCGCGTCTTCTCTCCCTGAGTGTGTATCGGGAGAAGGAGTCCCTCCTCCCGGTTTCCCGTTATGCCTGGACAGCCTGTCCGGGCAACTTCACCTTCAACAAGGTATAACCGATTACCGCCGCCAGTACCGACCCGATGAGAATGCCGAGTTTTGCCCAGACGATAAGCTCAGGGGCATGCGCACCAAACGCCAGCGTCGAGATAAAGATCGACATCGTAAACCCGATTCCACACAGCACGCCGACGGCCATAATCTGCGTAAACGTGGTGCCGTGCGGCAATGACGCCAGCTTCAGCTTCGTCGCCAGCCAGCAGAAGAGGCTAATGCCCAGCGGCTTACCGATAAACAGCCCGGCAATGATGCCCAACGGCAACACGGACGTCAGCCCATCCAGCGTCACGCCGCCGAGGGAAACGCCCGCGTTGGCAAACGCAAACAGCGGCAGGATCATAAAGGCGACCCACGGGTGCAGCACGTGTTCCAGCTGTTTGGCAGGCGACTTGCCGTCCTGCGGCTTAAGCGGCACGAAGAAGCCGACAATCACACCTGCCAGCGTAGCGTGCACGCCTGATTTCAGCACCGCCGTCCACAGCACCATCCCCACCAGAATGTAAATACCGATGCGGCGAACATTGAAGATGTTCAGTAGCGCCAGCACTGCAATTGCCCCAGCGGCCACGCTCAGGGACAGGATTGACAGATCGCTGGTGTAGAACAGCGCGATAATCACGATCGCGCCCAGGTCATCAATAATCGCCAGCGCCATCAGGAAGATTTTCAGGGCCACCGGCACGCGGCTTCCCAGCAATGCCAGCACCCCGAGCGCAAAGGCGATATCCGTCGCAGCCGGGATCGCCCAGCCGTGACGTGCAATCGGATCCTGCCAGGTGAACGCCAGGAAGAGCAGCGCCGGCACCACCATCCCACCGAGCGCGGCAATCACCGGGAACGCCGCGCGCTGACGGCTGGCAAGCGAGCCCAGTACCAGCTCACGCTTAACCTCAAGCCCGACGAGCAGGAAGAACACCGCCATCAGCGCATCGTTGATCCACAGCAGCATGTTCTTGTTAATTTCCAGCGCCCCGACCTTCAGCTCAACGGGCGTTTCCAGAAACGCATGGTAGAGATCCCGCGTGATGCCAAGGTTAGCCAGCACCATCGCGGCCGCAGCGGCAATAATCAGGATCACGCCGCCAGACGCCTCACTGCTAAAAAAACGGTGTAGTAATTTCACTTTAATTCTCTCTTTTACAACAATACTTCGATAAAACCATAATACCAAGCCAGATAACTCGGCAAAAACAGATTAATATTGAGTATAGACTCAGTTTTACCGAGCAATACCCGCAAATAGAAAAAGCCCGGAATCGCTTCCGGGCTTTTGCGGATGAAAACCTGCGAACAGATTAACGGGTCAAATCATCGAAGAATTTTTTGACGCCATCGAAGAAGCTTTTGGAACGCGGGCTATTTTTCTCACCCGTCGGGCCACCGAAGCTTTCCTGCAGCTCTTTCAGCAGCTGTTTCTGCTTGTCGTTCAGGCCAACCGGCGTTTCCACGACGACGCGGCACAGCAGGTCACCCTGCGCGCCACCGCGAACGGACTTGACGCCTTTCCCGCGCATGCGGAACAGTTTGCCAGTCTGGGTTTCGCCAGGCACTTTCAGGTTCACGCGACCATCCAGCGTCGGTACTTCGATTTCGCCACCGAGAGCAGCCATCGCGAAGTTAATCGGTACTTCGCAATACAGGTTATTACCTTCACGCTCGAAGATGGCGTGCTGTTTCACCTGCACCTGAACGTACAGATCGCCTGCCGGTGCGCCGTGCTCCCCTGCTTCACCTTCACCCGCCAGACGAATGCGGTCGCCCGTATCGACGCCAGCAGGGATTTTAACGGACAGGGTTTTGGTTTTCTCAACGCGACCGTGACCGTGGCATTTGGTGCAAGGATCTTTAATCAGCGTACCGCGACCGTGACAGTGAGGACAGGCCTGCTGTACCGCGAAGAAGCCCTGACGCATCTGTACCTGACCAGAGCCGTGACAGGTTGGACAGGTCTGAGGCTGCGTACCCGCTTTCGCACCGCTGCCGTGGCAAACGTCACACTCTTCCAGCGTCGGAATACGGATCTCTTTGGTGACACCGCGAACGGCCTCTTCCAGCGTCAGCTCCATGTTGTAGCGCAGGTCCGCGCCGCGCGCCGCGCGCTGACGACCACGGCCGCCGCCGAAGATGTCGCCAAATACATCGCCAAAGATATCGCTGAAGTCAGCGCCGCCGCCAAAGCCGCCGCCACCGAATCCACCGCCGCCCATGCCGCCCTGTTCAAAGGCTGCGTGACCATACTGGTCATAGGCCGCACGTTTTTGTGCATCGGTCAGGACTTCGTAGGCTTCTTTGATCTCTTTAAATTTGGCTTCAGCCTCTTTGTCACCCTGGTTACGGTCCGGGTGGAATTTCATGGCCAGGCGCTTATACGCCTTTTTGATTTCACGCTCTTCCGCAGTTTTCGGAACGCCTAAAATCTCGTAATAGTCTTGCTTTGCCATTGGTTTTTTTAAGCCCCTTAACATGCGAGCACGGGCGTGGAGAGTTCTCCTACGCCCGTGCCGATTAATTACCCTGCATCAGGGCGATTACTTTTTATCTTTAACTTCTTCGAACTCAGCGTCGACAACGTCGTCGTCTTTCGCGTTGTTCGCCGAAGCATCAGCGCCCGCCTGCTGTTGAGCGTGCTGCTGCTGAGCGATTTCCATCAGCTTCTGAGAAGCCTGCGCCAGTTCCTGCATCTTCGCTTCGATGTCCGCTTTATCTTCACCTTTCAGTGAGGATTCCAGCGCACTCAGTGCAGCTTCGATAGCAGTCTTGTCTTCCGCTGGCAGTTTATCGCCCGCTTCTTCAACCTGCTTACGGGTGCTGTGCAGCAGATGGTCACCCTGGTTACGGGTCTGAACCAGCTCTTCGAACTTACGGTCTGATTCCGCGTTAGCTTCGGCATCGCGAACCATTTTTTCGATTTCCGCTTCGTTCAGGCCAGAAGATGCCTTGATGGTGATCTTCTGCTCTTTACCGCTGTTTTTGTCTTTCGCAGACACGTGCAGGATACCGTCAGCATCGATGTCGAAGGTCACTTCGATCTGCGGCATGCCGCGCGGTGCCGGGTTAATACCGTCCAGGTTGAACTGACCCAGAGATTTGTTATCCGCCGCACGCTTACGCTCACCCTGAATCACATGGATGGTTACCGCAGACTGGTTGTCTTCAGCGGTAGAGAACACCTGGCTGTGTTTCGTTGGGATGGTGGTGTTTTTGTTGATGAGCGCAGTCATCACACCGCCCATGGTTTCGATACCCAGAGACAGCGGGGTAACGTCCAGCAGCAGTACGTCTTTCACTTCACCGGTCAGTACGCCACCCTGAACCGCAGCACCGATTGCCACCGCTTCGTCCGGGTTAACGTCTTTACGTGGCTCTTTACCAAAGAACTCAGCCACTTTCTTCTGAACCATTGGCATACGCGTCTGACCACCCACCAGGATAACGTCCTGGATGTCAGATACGGACAGGCCAGCGTCCTGCAGGGCAACTTTCAGCGGCTCGATAGAACGATTCACCAGGTCTTCCACCAGGCTTTCCAGTTTTGCACGGGTCACTTTGATGTTCATGTGTTTAGGACCGGTCGCGTCTGCAGTGATGTACGGCAGGTTCACGTCGGTCTGCTGAGCGGAAGACAGCTCGATCTTCGCTTTCTCAGCGGCTTCTTTCAGGCGCTGCATGGCCAGCGGGTCGTTACGCAGGTCAATGCCCTGATCTTTCTTGAACTCGTCAACGAGGTAGTTGATCAGACGGGTATCGAAGTCTTCACCACCCAGGTGGGTATCACCGTTGGTTGCCAGAACTTCGAAGGTTTTTTCGCCGTCAACTTCGTCGATTTCGATAATAGAGATATCGAAGGTACCACCACCCAGGTCGTAAACCGCGATAGTACGGTTGCCAACTTCTTTATCCAGACCGTAAGCCAGTGCAGCAGCGGTTGGTTCGTTGATGATACGTTTTACTTCCAGACCTGCGATACGGCCAGCATCTTTGGTTGCCTGACGCTGAGCATCGTTGAAGTAGGCAGGTACGGTGATAACAGCTTCAGTTACCGGCTCACCCAGGTAATCTTCCGCGGTTTTCTTCATTTTCTTCAGCACTTCAGCAGAAATCTGCGGTGGTGCAGTTTTAGCGCCTTTCACATCAAGCCATGCATCGCCGTTATCTGCCGCGATGATTTTGTAAGGCATGATGGAAACGTCACGCTGAACTTCTTCGTCCTGGAAGCGGCGACCGATCAGGCGTTTAATCGCAAACAGGGTGTTTTGCGGGTTTGTCACTGCCTGACGTTTAGCCGGCTGACCAACCAGAGTTTCACCATCCTGGGTATAAGCAATGATAGAAGGCGTGGTGCGATCGCCCTCGGCGTTCTCCAGCACGCGTGCAGTAGTGCCATCCATAATCGCTACACAAGAGTTGGTAGTACCCAGGTCGATACCAATAATTTTACCCATCTAAACGTCTCCACTAAAAATTCAGTCAACATGTGGTTGTGTACCTGTAATAAGGGCAGAACGTGCTTTTTCAACTGCCCAGATTTGATTTTTTTCAGGTCCACACACTGCGGTTGACTACAAGATGGGGTCGCGACGGCATCCATCAAGGGGCAAGCATAAAAAAAATTTTAATTTCACCCTGATGAGATCATAGACGTCATCGATTGCGCCCATTATGATGCCGCGCCCAGTCAGGGAGAACTGACGCGGGTTTAACCATTTCACCATATTAATGATGATTTTTTTGAGGACTTATGGGCAACACTAAGTTGGCTAATCCGGCTCCGCTGGGCCTGATGGGTTTTGGCATGACCACTATCCTGCTGAACCTGCACAATATCGGGATGTTCCCGATGGATGGCATCATCCTGGCGATGGGCATTTTTTACGGCGGTATCGCGCAAATTTTCGCGGGCCTGCTGGAATATAAGAAAGGCAATACCTTCGGCTTAACCGCCTTCACCTCTTACGGTTCTTTCTGGCTGACCCTGGTTGCCATTCTGCTGCTGCCTAAAATGGGCATGGCAGACGCGGCAAACGCCCACTTCCTGGGCGTTTACCTGGGCCTGTGGGGCGTCTTCACCCTGTTCATGTTCTTCGGTACCCTGAAAAGTAACCGCATGCTGCAGTTCGTTTTCCTGAGCCTGACCGTGCTGTTCGCCCTGCTGGCGATCGGTCACCTGGTGGATAACGAAGGCATCGTTCATATTGCAGGCTGGATTGGTCTGGTTTGCGGCGCAAGCGCTATCTACCTCGCAATGGGTGAAGTGCTGAACGAGCAGTTTGACCGAACCATTCTACCGATTGGTGAAAAACACTGATCCCTCTGTCGTGCCCGCCTCGCGGGCACGACATTCCCCCGCCTGACGAAGCCAGAAACCTAATACCAGCCCCATCAGCGAGAGCGCGAGTACATACCAGGCAGGCGCCATCGGCGACACGCCCATCAGCACGGTAACCGCAATCGGCGTTAGCCCGCCGAAAATGGCATATGAGACGTTATAAGAGAACGAGATGCCGGTGAAACGAACTTCCGGCGGGAAAGCTCGCACCATGACGTAAGGCACAGCACCCACTACGCCCACGCACAGCCCTACCACGCCATACAGCAGGAACAGCTGTTCAGGATGGCTTCCTGCCAGATGGTAAAACGCCCAGCTTGATGCGGCCAGTAACAGGCTACCGACGATAAAGGTAATGCTGGCACCGAAACGATCTGCCGCCAGCCCGGCGGCCAGACAGCCAAAGCAGAGCATGATTGTCGCGATACTGTTCGCCTGTAGCGTCACGGCAGGGGCGAAGCCGTACTGCTTTTGCAGCCACACCGGGGACATCAATATCACCACCACAATGCCCGCCGAGAGCAGCCAGGTGAGCAGCATCGACACCACCACCGCTTTTTTATGACGTACCACGACCGCCTTCACCGGCAGCTCCTGCGCCAGCGCTTTGCGCTGCTGCATCTCGAGGAAAATCGGCGTCTCCTGCAGCCAGCGGCGCAGGTACATCGCGACCAGACCAAACGCCCCGCCCAGCAGGAACGGAATACGCCAGCCCCAGTCGTGCACGGCCTGCTGCGTCATGCTGGTGTTAACAATCGTTGCGACCACCGAACCCAGCAAAATCCCTACCGTTAAACCCGCCGTTAAGGTTCCGCAGGCGATACCAATGCGGCGCGCCGGAACATGCTCCGCGACAAACACCCACGCGCCCGGCACTTCACCGCCAATCGCCGCGCCCTGAAGAACGCGCATCAGCAACAGCAGCAACGGAGCAAGGATGCCCATCGAGGCATAGGTGGGCAGCAGACCAATGGCCAGCGTGGGTACGGCCATCAGCAGAATGCTAAGGGTAAACATCTTCTTACGCCCGACCAGATCGCCAAAGTGGGCCATGATAATGCCGCCCAGCGGACGCGCCAGATACCCGGCGGCAAAAATGCCGAAGGTTTGCACCTGACGCAGCCATTCCGGGATATCTGCCGGGAAGAAGAGCGCTCCCACCACGGCGGCGAAGAAGACGAAGATGATGAAGTCGTAAAACTCCAGCGCGCCGCCTAAGGCCGCGAGCGTGAGGGTTTTGTAGTCCTGTCGATTCAGAGGTCGGGTGTTATGTGACATAGCGAACCATTATGCGTGTATTGTGGATTTATTTTTACAGCAATCGTAAAGAAAAAATTACTATACCGTAAAAGCTTTACCACGCTATCGCCGCTTCAGCTAATGTCACATATTGGCTAATTTCAGGAGATTGTTTCGCGACGTGCGTTTTTCGGACGAAAAGCTGCTACCACCTTCTCATCGGTTTCCACATAGGGACCGTCAAGCAGCTGTATACAATACGGTACACTTGCAAAGATGCCGTGAACGAGGACGCTGCCATCTTCTGCTTTCAGGCCCTCCAGCGTCTCTTTGATCGACTTCGGCTGGCCCGGCAGGTTCAGGATCAACGCCTGCTTGCGGATCACACCCACCTGGCGGGAAAGAATGGCTGTCGGAACAAAGTGTAGACTGATCTGGCGCATCTGTTCACCGAAGCCCGGCATTTCGCGATCGGCAATTGCCAGCGTCGCGTCCGGCGTCACGTCGCGGCGCGCGGGGCCGGTTCCACCCGTCGTCAGAACAAGGTGGCAGCTCATCTCATCCACCAGCTCGCAAAGCGTCTGCTCGATGATTGGCTGTTCGTCAGGGATCAGGCGGGTCTGAATGTCAAACGGGGTGGTCAGCGCACTGCCCAGCCATTCTTCCAGAGCGGGGATGCCTTTATCCTGGTAAACACCGCTGGAGGCGCGGTCAGAAATCGACACTAAGCCGATGCGTAAGGTATTCATATCCATTCCATTCAAAGAGTACTGATTAAAGGGAATGATACACGCAGAGAGGAGATTCAGACAGGGTACGAAAGCAGTCGCGTGACCGGGAGCCCGGTCACGCAGAATGATTACAGCAGGTCGCCGATCATTTTTTCCAGTTTGCCCTGGTCAACAGCAAACTTACGGATACCGTCCGCCAGTTTGTCTACAGCCATTGGATCCTGGTTGTGCTGCCACAGGAACTCGGATTCAGTGATGCGCTCTGGGCGTGCTTTCACTTCACCGGTGTAAGACAGTTTACGCTCGAGGGTACCTTCGCTTTCAGCCAGCTCTTTCAGCAGCGCAGGGGCGATGGTCAGGCGGTCACAGCCAGCCAGCTCGATGATTTCACCGACGTTACGGAAGCTTGCGCCCATAACCACAGTCTCATAGCCGTGCTGTTTGTAGTATTCGTAGATTTCAGTAACAGAAACCACGCCTGGATCTTCAGCCGGTGCGTATTCTTTCTTATCGGTATTGGCTTTGTACCAGTCCAGAATACGGCCCACGAACGGAGAAATCAGGTATACGCCTGCTTCTGCACATGCACGCGCCTGCGCGAAGGAGAACAGCAGGGTCAGGTTACAGTTGATACCGTCTTTTTCCAGCTGCTCTGCCGCGCGGATACCCTGCCAGGTAGAAGCCAGTTTGATCAGGATACGGTCGTTGCTGATGCCAGCGTCGTTGTACATTTTGATCAGACGTTTCGCTTTGGCGATAGACGCTTCGGTGTCGTAGGAGAGACGCGCATCCACTTCGGTAGAGATACGGCCAGGAACCAGTTTCAGGATTTCCAGACCGATGTTCACTGCCAGTTTGTCGGTGGCATCCACAACCTGCTGCGCGCGGTCGTTGCTCTGTGCTTTCGCCCAGGTCACTGCGTCGTCAATCAGTTTGCGATACTCAGGGATCTGTGCGGCGTTAAGGATCAGAGAAGGGTTAGTTGTGGCATCCTGCGGCTGGTACAGCTTCATTGCCGCGATATCTCCGGTGTCAGCTACGACAGTGGTGAACTGACGAAGGGAGGTCAATTTATCCGTCATGATAGTGTTTCTCTTTTAACGTGCCCTGGATAATTCACGCTACCGACAGCATGCCTGCAGCGGAAAAATGACAGGTTTACTTGTTAGGGGGATGTAACCGGTCTGCCCTGATGATAACACGACGGAGGGGTAGCGCAACCGCAGACAGTGCGCTTAGGTAGAGTATGGTAAACTCGTAAGATTAACAGGCTGCTAAGCAACAGCATGCCCAATCAGTGGTAGCGCTTACATATTCACATTGGCATCAACAAGAGGGACGTTAATGCCTGATTTCTTTTTCTTTATTAACGAAGTCCTGTGGGGTTCGATAATGATTTACCTGCTTCTGGGAGCAGGTATTTGGTTTACGCTACGCAGTGGGTTTATCCAGTTTCGTTATATTCGCAAGTTTGGCAGAAGTCTGAAAAACAGCGTGACGCCCCAGCCGGGCGGATTAACGTCGTTCCAGGCACTCTGTACCAGCCTGGCGGCACGCCTCGGCAGCGGCAATCTGGCGGGCGTTGCGCTCGCCATCAGCGCTGGCGGGCCAGGCGCGGTCTTCTGGATGTGGGTGACGGCGCTACTCGGGATGGCCACCTCTTTTGCCGAAAGTTCGCTCGCCCAGCTTTATAAAGAGAAAGATAAAAACGGCCAGTTTCGCGGAGGTCCTGCCTGGTACATGGCGCGTGGCTTAGGGATGCGCTGGATGGGCGTCCTGTTCTCGCTTTTTTTACTGCTCGCGTACGGTCTTATTTTTAATACCGTCCAGGCAAATTCTGTCGTCAATGCCTTGAGCTATGCCTTCTCCTGCCCGGAGTGGATCGCCGGTATTGCTTTAGCCCTCGTCGTTCTGCTCACCATTTCTGCCGGTCTCAGGGGCATCGCCCGCCTGATGCAGTGGCTGGTCCCCATTATGGCGCTACTGTGGGTTGTCGCGAGTCTGTTCGTCGCCGCACTGCATATCGAGCTGGTGCCGGGCGTGATGGCGACCATCGTCAAAAGCGCCTTTGGCTGGCGTGAGGTGGCCTCCGGGGCGCTGGGCTACACCTTCAGCCAGGCGCTGATGGCGGGTTTTCAGCGGGGCATGTTTTCCAATGAAGCCGGAATGGGGTCAACCCCCAACGCGGCAGCCGCCGCCTCTTCCTGGCCGCCGCACCCGGCCGCACAAGGCATTGTGCAGATGATTGGCGTCTTTACCGATACCATCATTATCTGTTCCGCCAGCGCCATGATTTTGCTGCTGGCAGGCCCCGTACCGCATTCCCCGGGAACCGCAGGGATACAGCTTCTCCAGCAGGCGCTGGTGAACCTGACCGGCGGCTGGGGCGCGGGGTTTGTCTCACTCATCCTGGTGTTATTTGCCTTCAGCTCAATTGTGGTGAATTACCTCTACGCCGAAAATAACCTTATTTTCCTGAAACTCGACTCTCGCGCCGCAATCGGAACCCTGCGTCTGGCGGTCATACTGATGATCATCGCTGGCTCCTTCCTCAGTATGCCGCTGGTCTGGCAGCTGGCCGATATCATTATGGCGCTGATGGCGATCACTAACCTCACGGCGATCCTGCTGCTCTCGCCGGTTGTGACCCTGATTGCCAGAGACTATCTGCGTCAGCGCAAACTCGGCGTTCCGCCGGTATTTGATCCCGCCCGCTATCCCGATATTAAGGCGCAGCTTGCTCCCGGCACGTGGGATGATTTGCCGCGGCAATAACAGCTATCGATCAATTCAGGGCGATTTTTTGCTAAAGTCGCTCTAAATTTCCTGCAAGGACTGGATATGCTGATTCTGATTTCACCTGCAAAAACGCTCGACTACCAGAGCCCGCTCGCCACCGAGCGCTATACCCAGCCTGAACTGCTGGACTACTCGCAACAGCTGATCCGCGAAGCACGTAAACTCTCTGCGCCGCAAATCGCCTCTCTGATGAGCATCAGCGACAAGCTGGCCGATCTTAACGCGACCCGCTTTCACGAGTGGCACCCGGATTTCACCCCAGCTAACGCTCGCCAGGCCATCCTGGCGTTTAAAGGCGATGTCTATACCGGCCTGCAGGCGGAAGATTTTAGCGAAGCCGATTTCGATTTTGCCCAGCAGCATCTGCGCATGCTGTCGGGTCTGTACGGTGTACTGCGCCCGCTGGATCTGATGCAGCCGTATCGTCTGGAGATGGGTATTCGCCTGGAAAATGCCCAAGGCAAAGACCTGTACCATTTCTGGGGCGATATCATTACTGACAAGCTGAACACGGCGCTACGCGCTCAGGGCGATAACGTGGTGATTAACCTGGCATCCGATGAGTACTACAAATCGGTGAAACCGAAAAAGCTGGATGCGGAGATTATCAAACCGGTGTTCCTCGACGAGAAGAACGGTAAGTTCAAAGTGATCAGCTTCTACGCCAAGAAAGCGCGCGGCCTGATGAGCCGCTACATTATCCAGAACCGTCTGACAAAGCCGGAGCAGCTGACCAAATTTAACAGCGAAGGCTATTTCTTTGACGAGGCGTCGTCGGGGAAAGGCGAGCTGGTGTTTAAGCGCCACGAGCAGTAAAAACAAACCCCGCCAGCTGGCGGGGTTTTGCATTAACGGTGTTTCCAGTCCGGGCCGCGATCGTCGCGGTGGTCATCGTGATGATGGTCATCGTGACGATCGTCATGTTTACGATGCTCGTCATGTGGACGCCAGTGGTTATCACGCCAGTCATAATGCGCCTTCCACCAGTCGTGGTCGCGCCAGCGGCCGCCGTCCCAGTAGTGCCCGTTGTTATCCTGGTCACCAATCTGCAGTTTTACCGCAGGTACGAGGGTAATTTCAGATGCCTGAACCGCCATGGGGGCGACCAGCAGCAGTGAAAGCGCGATGAGTGCAGGTTTCAGTGTAGACACAGGTGACTCCTTATTCTTCTTGCCCAACGTGGGCCGATGTAAGGAGAGTACGTGAAGGGAACGGGGGATGTTATTCTCTGCAATCCTAAACGCTAAGTGACCGCATTTATTGGGAATTTCTACTTTTTTCCTGCTTTATTTCTCCTTAATTTCTTCACAAAAAAGCCGGGTGGCGGCTACGCCTTCCCCGGCCTACGATTAGTTCGTCGTTGTAGGCCCGGTAAGGCGAAGCCGCCACCGGGCAACACAATCACGCACGCGTCATCATCAGCTTACGCAGCGCGGCAAAATCTGCCGGCAGCTCATGAGACAACAGCGGCAGGTCGGCACGCTCGGCCAGCTCTTTCGGCAGCGGCAGCGTTTCGCCCAGGATCGCTTCCACGCTCTCTTTGAACTTCGCCGGATGCGCGGTACCCAGGAACAGGCCATATTCACCCGGATTAAGCTGGTCGCGCAGCGCGCGGTAGGCAATCGCCGCGTGCGGTTCAGAGGTATACCCCACCGCTTTCAGCTCGCGCATGGTCGCTTTGGTGGTTTCATCCGTCACCGCGGCGTAGCCCAGGTCACCCAGACGCCAGATCTTACGGCGGAACAGCTCTTCCACGCGCGGCCAGTTGTTTGGCTGCGACACGTCCATTGCATTAGAGAGCGTCGCCTGCGTGGCGTTCGGCGCCCACTTCCCGTCTTTCAGGAAGCGCGGCACGGTGTCGTTGGCGTTGGTGGCGGCGATAAAGCGTTTCACCGGCAGACCCAGGGATTTCGCCAGCAGGCCCGCCGTCAGATCGCCGAAGTTACCGCTTGGTACGGAAACCACCAGTTGATTACGCGCTTCCTGCGGCAGCTGCGCCACCGCTTCGAAGTAGTAGCAAATCTGTGCCAGCAGACGGCTGATGTTAATGGAGTTTGCCGAGTTCAGGCCCAGGGCCACCTTCAGCTCTTCGTCGTCGAAGGCCTGCTTGACCAGCGCCTGGCAGGCATCAAAATCGCCGTCAATGGCCACGGTTTCAATGTTGCCGCCGAGCGTACAGAACAGTTTTTCCTGCAGCGGGCTGATTTTGCCTTTCGGATAGAGGATCACCACACGAACGTTTTTCAGTCCGTAGAACGCGTGCGCTACCGCCGCACCGGTGTCCCCGGAGGTTGCCGTCAGGATGGTCACCGGTTTGTCGCCGCTGATGTGGGTCAGCATCTGCGCCATAAAGCGGCCACCGAAGTCTTTAAACGCCAGGGTCGGGCCGTGGAACAGCTCCAGACAGCCAACATCAGGCTCAACCTGCTTAACCGGCGCAGGGAAGGCGAACGCCGCACGCACGCGCTCTTCCAGCAGCTCCTGCGGAATTTCATCGCCGATAAACGCCGACAGAATTTTGGTGCTGCGGGTGACAAAGTCCTGCTTCAGCAGCTCGTCGATGTCGGTGAGCTGGAATTCCGGCAGGTCATGGGGGAAGAACAGCCCCTGATTTTTGCCCAATCCCTGCGTTACCGCCTGTGCGAAGCTGACCTGCTCGTTATGATCTTTAAGGTTGTAGAGTTTCATTGATTATCCCAGTACTCGTGCGCCAGCCGTGTCCAGACGGCAAATATGAACAAAGCCTTCCTGATTTTGCAGGTAGTGTTTAGAGAGCCAGTCCGCCACGCGCTGCGCGGTGTCAGGCTTGTCGCACAGGGCGAACAGCGTCGGGCCGGAGCCGGAGATGCCGCACGCCTGCGCGCCGATATCCATCGATGCCTGTCGCGCCTCGTTAAAGCCAGGCAGCAGCTTCGTGCGATACGGCTCGGCAATGACGTCCTTCATCAGTTTTGCCGCCAGCTGTGGCTGACGGGTGTAACAGGCGTGGATGAAGCCCGCCAGATGACGCCCATGAGCGATACAGTCCTGACGACGATACTGTGCAGGCAGGATGGCACGCGCTTCCGCGGTAGAGACTTTAATGCCCGGATAGGCCAGCACCCACAGCCACTCATCAAACCCTGGCACCTGCTGGCTGATGATGCCATTTTCTTCAATCATCAGCTGCATACCGCCGAGGAAGCACGGCGCCACGTTGTCATAGTGAATGCTGCCGGAGATGCGCCCTTCCAGCTCGCCCATTAACCCCAGCAGGCGGTTGTTGTTCAGCGGCTTGCCGCAGTGCTCGTTCATCGCCACCAGCGCGGCGACCACCGAGCAGGCGCTGGAACCCAGACCCGAGCCAATCGGCATACTTTTTTCCAGCGTCATGGCGACCGGCACGTTTTTGCCGATCTCCTGACAGAAGCGTTCCCAGCACTGATAGACGATATTTTCGCGCGGCTCAGACGGCAGTTTGCTGGCGAAGCGGCCCACGTTATTCAGGCTGAAGCTGTCTGCCGCTTCCACCGTGACCGTATCGCCCAGCAACGAACCATCCACCGGCATCACCGCCGCACCCAGCACGTCAAATCCGACGCTCATATTCGCGCTGGAAGCCGGGGCATAAACTTTGACCATGTTAAACTCCTAACTTCCATGACAGGGTACGCAGCAGATCGGCAAACACACCCGCCGCCGTAACATCGTTCCCTGCGCCATAGCCGCGAAGCACCAGCGGCAATGGCTGATAATAGTGGCTGTAAAACGCGAGGGCGTTTTCGCCGTTTTTGACTTTGTACAGCGGGTCGTTGCCATCCACTTCGGCAATCTTCACCCGGCACACGCCATCCTCTTCAATGTTGCCAACATAGCGCAATACCTTACCTTCATCACGGGCTTTCGCAACGCGCGCGGCAAAAGCGTCGTCAAGCTGCGGCAAACTGGCCATAAAGGCAGCGACATCACCGCTGCTGTCAAATTCTGCCGGCAGTACCGGCTCAATCACGATATCGGAAAGCTCAAGCTCGCGGCCCGTTTCACGCGCGAGGATCAGCAGCTTGCGCGCCACGTCCATACCGGAAAGATCGTCACGCGGATCGGGCTCGGTATAGCCCAGCTCACGCGCGGCACGGGTCGCTTCTGACAGGCTCATCCCTTCATCCAGCTTGCCGAAGATAAACGACAGCGAGCCGGAGAGAATGCCGGAGAAACGCTGCAGTTCGTCACCCGCGTTCAGCAGGTTCTGCAGGTTCTCGATAACCGGCAGGCCGGCACCCACGTTAGTGTCATACAGGAACTTGCGGCGCGACTTGCTCGCCGCCAGACGCAGCTGGTGATAGTAATCCATCGACGAGGTGTTGGCCTTTTTGTTCGGCGTCACCACGTGGAAACCTTCGCGCAGGAAGTCCGCGTACTGATCGGCCACCGCCTGGTTCGACGTACAGTCGACAATCACCGGGTTAAGCAGGTGGTACTCTTTCACCAGACGGATCAGGCGGCCCAGGTTGAACGGTTCTTTCGCCTCGTTCATCTCGGCCTGCCAGTTCTCCAGGTTCAGACCGTGAACGTTGGTGAGTAGCGCTCTGGAGTTGGCAATCCCACAGACGCGCAGATCGATATGTTTCTTCTTCAGCCACTCCTGCTGACGCTTCACCTGCTCCAGCAGCGCGCCGCCCACGCCGCCCACGCCAATCAGGAACAGCTCGATGACCTGATCGGTGTTGAACAGCATCTGGTGAACCACGCGTACGCCGGTGGTGGCGTCATCGTTGTCCACGACAACAGAAATTGAACGCTCAGACGAGCCCTGGGCAATCGCCACGATATTGATATTGGCGCGCGCCAGCGCGGCAAAGAACTTGGCGGAGATACCGCGCAGCGTGCGCATACCATCGCCTACCACAGAGATAATCGCCAGACGCTCCTGAATAGCGAGCGGCTCCAGCAGCTCTTCTTTCAGCTCCAGGTAGAACTCTTCCTCCAGCGCGCGGCGGGCGCGCAGGCAGTCAGCCTGCGGCACGCAGAAGCTGATGCTGTATTCGGAAGAGGACTGGGTAATCAGCACCACCGAGATACCGTTGCGGGACATGGCTGCAAAGACGCGAGCCGCCATGCCGACCATCCCTTTCATCCCCGGGCCGGAGACGCTGAACATCGCCATGTTGTTCAGATTGGAGATGCCTTTCACCGGCAGACCATCCTCATCGGTACTCGCGCCAATCAGCGTACCTGGCGCCTGCGGGTTACCGGTGTTTTTAATCAGGCAAGGGATCTGGAACTGGGCAATCGGGGAGATGGTACGCGGGTGAAGCACTTTGGCGCCGAAGTAGGAAAGCTCCATCGCTTCCTGGTACGACATCGACTTCAGCAGTCTGGCATCGGGTACCTGGCGCGGGTCGCAGGTATAGACGCCGTCGACGTCAGTCCAGATCTCACAACAGTCCGCGCGTAAACAGGCGGCCAGCACGGCGGCGGAGTAGTCGGAGCCGTTACGGCCCAGCACTACCAGCTCGCCCTTCTCGTTACCGGCGGTGAAGCCTGCCATCAGGATCATATGGTCAGCAGGAATTTTGCTTGCGGCAATACGGCGGGTTGATTCGGCAATATCAACGGTGGATTCGAGGTAGTGGCCCACCGCCAGCAGTTTTTCAACCGGATCGATCACGGTCACGCTATGACCGCGCGCTTCCAGCACGCCGGCCATGATGGCGATAGAGAGTTTTTCGCCCCGGCAGATCAGCGCCGCGTTGATGCTGTCCGGGCACTGGCCGAGGAGGCTGATGCCGTGCAGGACGTGTTTGATTTGCGCGAATTCCTGCTCAACGAAGGACTTCAGCTGAGCGTGCGGGAAGCCAGGCAACGCCTCTGCCAGCCCTTGCAGTAAGTCAGCAAAGATACGCTCTGCGTCGCTGATGTTCGGGAGTGCATCCTGACCACCGATGGTTTTTTCAATCATCGCCACCAGATGGTTCGTGATTTTTGCCGGGGCAGAGAGCACGGTTGCAACCTGCCCCTGCCTGGCGTTGCTTTCCAGGATATCGGCAACACGCAGAAAACGTTCTGCATTTGCCACTGATGTACCGCCGAACTTCAACACTCGCATGGTTCTACCTCGTTTCCTTTAGCCGAAAAAAAAGCCCGCACTGTCTAGGTGCGGGCTTTTTTTTGTTTTTCCTGTACGCGTCAGCCCGCATCGTTACCTGTGGTAATGATGATGGTTGTAGTAATGGTGGTGATGCTGATGCGTTTCATGGATGTTGTGTACTCTGTCATTATTATCTGTCTGTGCTGTATTCTTTTAGGGTTAAAGGATCGGGCACCTTAAGTCAACGAATTTTTAATTTGATCACAATTCGGGAGACTCTCACGTCCCGCTGCTTGCAGATTTATTTTCATCCGATTCGCCCAGGTGCAACCCTTCCGGACAGACTTATTCGCCATAGTAAAAACTTATGGCAGTATTTTACTCGGCCAATTTTTTTTCAATATCGTGCAGCAAACGGTGCAGCATTGCGGTGTCCCGCTGTTCAAGTCGCCCAAGACGCTGCTGCAGCCAGTCAGCCATTTTTTGATCGTCCGCCACTCCCAGCTGAGATAACAGTTGCTCAACGCGCGCCCGCAGCGCAGCCAGCTGATTTTCATTCGCCCGTTCTGCCTGAGGTTGGGGGATTTGTATTAGGGAGGCTAATTGATAGCAGTAGACCATGACCGCCTGGCCTAAATTCAGAGAGGGGTAATCGGCTACCATCGGCGCACCGGTGAGAACGTCAGCCAGTTCCAGCTCTTCGTTGGTTAACCCGGAATCCTCGCGACCAAACACCAGCGCGGCCTTCTCCAGCCACTGGCTTTTCTCTTCCAGCATGGGCACCAGTTCAGCAGGGGTGGCGTAGTAATGGAACTTCGCCCGGCTGCGCGCAGTGGTCGCAACGGTAAACGAAATGTCGTGCAGCGCATCTGCAAGCGTCGCGTAAGTGGTTATATTATCGAGAATATCGCCCGAACCATGTGCCACCCAACGTGCCGCAGGCTCCAGGTGAGCCGTGCTGTCCACGATACGTAAATCGGTAAAACCCATGGTCTTCATGGCACGCGCGGCAGCGCCTATATTTTCTGCTCTGGCTGGGGCAACCAGTACAATCGACAGATGCATTTATGCTCTCTTTTTAATCAGTTAGCGGGTAAAAATGTGATGCGCTTCAACATATTACGCAGCGCGAATTTACAAAATTGCAACACAAATCACCGAAATAGCGTTTCATAACAAATTAAAAACGCTAAACTATTCCTTGTCTGAACAATCAGTTAGAATGTTAACAGAACACTATTATCCCTATGTTTTATAATGATAATGGCGATGTGAATACCCTATTCTGATTGGATTCACTTCGTTTATAAATCAATGTCCGCAACTAGTTGGTTTATTGAAAAATTGTGACAAAGGCTAGCATTCGGCTACGATGATTTCATCAAACTGTTAACGTGCTACAATTGAACTTGATATATGTCAACGAAGCGTAGTTTTATTGGGTGTCTGGTGTCACTTAGCCTGTTATGTTGCTGTTAAAATGGTTAGGATGACAGCCGTTTTTGACACTGTCGGGTCCAAAGGGAAAGTACCCAAGACCAAGCTAATGATGTTGTTGACGTTGATGGAAAGTGCATCAAGAACGCAATTACGTACTTTAGTCACGTTAAGCCGATCATGTTAATTTGCGACATGCATCAGGCAGGTCAGGGACTTTTGTACTTCCTGTTTCGATTTAGTTGGCAATTTAGGTAGCAAACATGCAGACCCCGCACATTCTTATCGTTGAAGACGAGTTGGTAACACGCAACACGTTAAAGAGCATTTTCGAAGCAGAAGGCTACGATGTCTTTGAAGCGACCGATGGCGCAGAGATGCATCAGATCCTTTCTGAAAATGATATCAACCTGGTGATCATGGATATTAACCTGCCGGGCAAAAACGGTCTTCTTCTGGCGCGCGAACTGCGCGAGCAGGCGAACGTCGCGTTAATGTTCCTGACGGGCCGTGATAACGAAGTTGATAAAATTCTTGGCCTGGAAATCGGTGCGGATGACTACATCACCAAGCCGTTCAATCCTCGCGAGTTAACCATTCGTGCACGCAACCTGCTGTCCCGCACCATGAACCTGGGTACGGTCAGCGAAGAGCGTCGTAGCGTAGATAGCTACAAATTCAACGGCTGGGAACTTGATATCAATAGCCGTTCGCTGATTAGCCCGAACGGTGAGCAGTATAAACTGCCGCGCAGTGAATTCCGCGCGATGCTGCACTTCTGCGAAAATCCGGGCAAAATTCAGTCCCGTGCAGAGCTGCTGAAGAAAATGACCGGCCGTGAGCTGAAACCACACGACCGTACCGTAGACGTCACCATCCGTCGTATTCGTAAGCATTTCGAATCTACGCCAGATACGCCGGAAATCATCGCCACGATCCACGGCGAAGGGTACCGTTTCTGCGGTGACCTGCAGGAGTAATCCCGCAGTTAACGCATTAAAAAACGGCGCATTTGCGCCGTTTTTTTTATTTCCAGATCCGCATCGTATCGTTATCGGGCTCTGCGGGCGGTTCAGGTCGCTTCGGCTGAGAGAGCGAGTACCAGTCGAAATGCCGGGTCAGGTACATCACGGCGAACAACGCCAGCGCGAGAACCGCTGACCCCAACAGCAGCGCACTGTCCTCCGAGCGCAGCAGGAACCACATCACGACATCCAGCCCGAGTAGTGCCAGCACGAACAGCCCGCTGCGTTTCCAGCTTTTCAGCACGGCCTGCAGGTACATTCCGTTCATCGCTGCGCCAACCAGACTTGCAACAATCCAGGCTGGCGTAAACCCGACGTGTTCAGACAGTGCCAGCAGCACCAGATAGAACAGGACCAGCGACAGCCCTACCAGCAGATACTGCATCGGGTGAAGGCGTAATCCGGTTAAGGTTTCAAAGACAAAGAAGGCCATAAACGTCAGCGCAATCAGCAAAATGGCGTACTTGATCGCACGGTCAGTCAGCTGATACTGATCGGCGGGCGTCGCTACCGTGACGCTAAAGGCCGGGAGCGCCTCCCACTCCGGCGACTCCTTGTCGTAGAACCAGCTCTCAAGGTTATTTGCAAACCAGCTGCTCTGCCAGTTCGCCTGGAAACCAGACTCGCCTATCTGATGCTTAACGGGGAGATAATCGCCCATAAAACCCGGATGCGGCCAATTGCTGTTGAGCGTCATTTCGCTATTACGCCCTACCGGTACCACCGCAAAACTGCCGGTTCCCGCAAGACTGAGGGACATCTCAAGCGCAAACGTTTTGGCTTCCAGCGCTTTGTCGGTCAGCGGGATGTGGATCCCTGCAAGCGCCCCGTAGACACCTGAACCGGGTTCCACGCTTAGCGTCTCACCATTGATTTTAGAGATACTGACCGTGCCAATACCCCGCGCGTCGCCAACGCCCGTCACGATAAACGGCTGCCCTGTCGCGATCGTTTCCCCTTTCAACTGCTTCAGCGCTTCGGTATTAAACTGCGCTTTTATCTTCAGGTCAGTGTTCCAGATTTGCCCGTCATAGATGCCAATATTTCGGGACTCCACGCGCTGGTTCCCTTCCACAACCAGAGAGTCCGGCAGAATGAAATGCATATAGCTTTTCTTGTATTCGACCTTCTTATCGTCCTCTATCTTGTAAAAGATCTCCGTCACCGGAATGGCAATCAGCGGGCCGACCAGTTTTTGCGGTCCGCTGGTGCTCTGGCGAAGCGTATTTTCGACATCGTTACGATAGCTTTCACGCTCTGAAATGAGGTTACTGACCATAAACAGCGGGACTAACAGCAGCAGGATGCACCCCAGCAGGGTGCTAATTTTCCAGAACAGGGGGGATTTCATCATTACGTCTCCTTTGTGATGAGGAGAGCGTAACCAGGCTGTGTGGGGTCAGTTTGAAGTTATGTGAAGGGACGGTGAAGTGTCAGCGTGGCCATCACGCCCCCTTCCTCACGATTGTGTAAATCGATCTCTCCCTGATGCAGACGCGCCACCTCCTGAACAAAAGCCAGCCCGAGTCCGCTGCTCTTCAACCCGTTCTCGCGCGGCAGGGAATAAAAGCGCTCAAAAATACGCGCCAGCGCGTAATCCGGGATCCCGCTTCCGCTGTCGGTGACGATAAGCTGTATCTGCCCGTGCTCTTCCCGGGCCGCCAGTTCAATGGCGCCGCCCTGCGGCGTAAAATCGATAGCGTTATCCAGCAAATTGCCAAGCGCCTGTTCGAGCAGGTCGGGATCGCCTTCAACATGAAGCGAAACGGGCTGGAGGGTCAGCACAATCTCTTTTGCCGCCAACAGCGCCGAGCGCGCATCGGCAAGCCGCGTAAACAGCAAGTCGACACGGACAATCTCAGGCGTAATCTCGACCCGATTTTCAAGCCGCGCCTGGGTGAGCAGTTTTTCAACCAGCGACTGCATGCGCGCATTTTGTACCAGAATATTATCGATAAACCGCGCGGCCACCTGCGGCGGCGGCTGCTCGGAGAGAATTTCCGCCGCACCGCGAATCGCCGCGATCGGGCTTTTCAGCTCGTGGGTCAGCGCATGGACATAGTGTTCAATGTAGTTTTTCCCTTCCAGGCGGATGCGCATATTTTCCAGCGCCTGTGCCAGCTTGTGCAGTTCGCTACTGCCAGGATTAGGCAGCGGGAGAGGCGTATCAGTGGTCACCGAGTCGGCATAGCGCGATAACGTACCGATAGATCGATTGATCCACCACGCCACAACAAGGCCAATCAGCAGGGCAATGCCGAGCAGCGCCCCACCCGCCCAGAGGATCCGCCGCTCGCTGCGATGGATAACCGGTGCCATCGCGCTGTTAGGTTTCCCCACCGACAGCACGCCTATAATCTTACCCTGATCCACAACCGGCGCGGCCACATACATCACCGTGCTCTCCGGATCGTCGGGGTTACTCTGGGTGCTACGCGCACCGTATTCGCCGCGAAGCGTCAGCCAGACATCGTTCCAGCGCGAGTAATCTTGACCCACGGCCAGACCCGCGGAATCAAACACGACGCGGCCCTGCGCATCGGTCATGTAGACGTGATACTCGTTACGCACTTTGTGAATCCCGCCGATATTGGCGCGGAAAGGGCGCTGATGAAGCTGAGAAAAGGCCTGCGCCAGTTTACCCTGCTGCGCGTTGCCCGAGAGGAGATCCTCACGCCCAACTTCGGCCAGTAAGGTCGCGGTATCGATCAACGTGCCCTCGGTTGCCCTGCGCACGCCGGGCTTTACTTCCTGAACAAAGATCGACAGCACAAACCACGCGGCGATGGCCACGATCAGGAAGTATCCCAGCAATAACCGCATCCCAATGCGCATCAGTAAAGGCCCAGACTGTAGCCCATACCGCGATGGGTGCTGATGGGTGATAGTTCCTCGTTCACCGCCCGCAGCTTGGCGCGCAGGGTTTTGATGTGGGTGTCCACGGTACGGTCGAAACTGTCGCCGTCTTCCCC
Organism: Enterobacter asburiae; assembly: GCF_008080435.1. Taxonomy (GTDB): domain Bacteria; phylum Pseudomonadota; class Gammaproteobacteria; order Enterobacterales; family Enterobacteriaceae; genus Enterobacter; species Enterobacter asburiae_C. The sequence continues at coordinate 224,961 of NZ_VRKN01000006.1, forward strand.
CCACACCTTGTCCATGAGCTGCTGACGAGAAAAGACCCGACCGGGAGCCTGTAACAAGGTTTTGAGCAGCAAGAATTCGTAGCGGGTTAGGGGCAATGCTTCACCGCACCAGCTGATTCGCGCGGCAGGCTCGTTCAGTTCAAACTGTCCGATACGAACAATCTCTGTTGGCGCGGCGGATTTTTGCATCCGTCGTAAAATTGTTCTTACCCGGGCGCACACTTCTCGCGGAGAGAAGGGCTTGGCGACATAGTCGTCAGCGCCCATTTCCAGGCCAAGCAGCTTGTCTACCTCATCACTGCGCGCCGTCAGAAACAGCACAGGCAGTGAGGGATGCTGCGCCAGCAGCTGGCGGCAAAGCTCAAATCCACTGATGTCCGGCAGCCCGACGTCCAGAATGGCGAGCGCCGGAACCTGCCGCCGCGCCTCCTCCAGCACGGGTAAACCGCGTTCAAACGCCTTTACCGCGAATCCTTCCTGCTGAAGCATGTAGATCAGCGTATCGGCGATACTGGTTTCGTCTTCAACCAGCCAGACCACAGGTTGTTGCATGATTCATCCCTGAATTAATGCCACGGCATAATCGGCACCGCGCTGATCGCGTTTTTCGGTGAGCCTTCCACCACTTTGTCGGAATAGGCCAGGTAAGCCAGCGTATTGCGTTTCGCATCGTAGAAACGCACAACCTGCAGCTTTTTGAACACCAGCGAAGTCCGTTTCTGGAATACCACGTCGCCCTGCGCTTTGCCGTTTTTAATTTTATCGCTCAACTCCACCGGCCCCACCTGCTGGCAGGAAATCGCCGCATCGGAGGTATCTTCCGCCAGTCCCAGCCCGCCTTTGATACCGCCCGTTTTCGCACGGCTGACGTAGCAGGTGACGTTTTTCACGTCCGGATCGTCAAACGCCTCCACCACAATTTTGTGGTCCGGGCCAAACATTTTGAACACGGTATCGACGGAGCCAATCTGTTCTGCCTGCGCCGCGCGCCCGACCATCAGCATCAACGCGGTGAAGATCAAAGTCTTGTATTTCATATTGTTACCATTCTTTAAAATTACACTGAGCGATTATTCAACACTTTAGACAAAAATGTAGCAAGATCACAGGATTAGAATATATCTGCCTGTAATGTGCTCTAAAAAGCATGAATGCGCAAAAAAAACACTGAATGCTAAAACATCAAAAAATGCTATTATCCGCTAACCTGTTATCAGGCACCTGCTGTTTTAAGGATGAGGATAGTATATGGATCAGGCTGGAATTATTCGCGACCTGCTCACCTGGCTGGAAGGTCATCTCGACCAGCCTTTGTCACTGGATAATGTGGCGGCTAAAGCAGGCTATTCCAAGTGGCATCTGCAAAGGATGTTCAAGGATGTCACCGGTCATGCTATCGGGGCCTATATTCGCGCGCGCCGTTTATCGAAATCTGCTGTGGCCTTGCGCCTGACCGCGCGGCCGATTCTGGATATTGCCCTGCAATATCGTTTCGATTCGCAGCAGACCTTCACCCGCGCCTTTAAAAAACAGTTCTCGTTGACGCCAGCGCTTTATCGTCGCTCGCCTGACTGGAGCTCGTTTGGTATGCGTCCACCGCTGCGTCTGGGCGAATTCGCGATGCCGAAGTACGACATGATTACACTGCCGGAAACCCATCTGATCGGCACGACGCAGAGCTACTCCTGTTCACTGGAGCAGATTTCTGAGTTCCGTCATCAGATGCGCGTCCAGTTCTGGCGCGACTTCCTGAGCCACGCACCGGCGATCCCACCAATCCTGTATGGTCTCAACGAAACGCACCCAAGCCAGGAAAAAGACGACGAGCAGGAGGTGTTCTACACCACCGCGCTGACGCCAGAGATGGCCAATGGGTACATTCAGGGTTCGAAGCCTGTCGTGCTGGAAGGCGGCGAATACGTGATGTTCTCGTATGAAGGACTGGGGACGGGCGTTCAGGAGTTCATCCTGACCGTTTACGGGACCTGCATGCCGATGCTGAATCTGAATCGCCGTAAAGGTCAGGACATTGAGCGCTACTACCCGGCGAAGGATGCCAAACCGGAAGAAGGCCCAATCAATCTGCGTATGGAATTCTTGATTCCGATACGTCGTTAACGCTGCAGTTCGTCAAGCGCAGGGGCATCGAGATGCGAAATGTCCCCTGCCATCTCCACTACCCAGCCCGACGCCAGCCACGCGCTTTCCTGATAATCAATCCGGGAAATGGAGCAGTTGCGCAGACGCAAACGGCGCTCGGCGTAAGCCGGTAACCCCAGAATGGTGCTCACCAGGCAACCCAACGCAATCCCGTGACTCACCAGCAGCGGACGGCTTCCCGCCGGAAGCTTCAGGCATTCCGCCAGTGCGGCATGCATGCGAACGCTGAGCTCCTGCATGGATTCACCTTCAGGAATACGGCCATCTTCGGTACCGTTCACCAGCGTGCGACGCCAGCCCTCCTCCGTTTCCGTCAGCGTATCGATATGGCGTTTTTCCAGCACGCCCATATCCAGCTCGCGCAGGCGCGGCTCCAGCATGACGTCACAGCCGCAGGCATCTGCGATGATGCGCGCCGTCTGCTGTGTGCGACCTAAATCGCTGGTAATCACGTGGGTAATCCCCAACGTCCTGGCGCGTTCCGCCACCTGCCACGCTTGCTGCACACCCTTCTCAGTGAGAGGACTGTCTGACTGGCCTTGAATACGTCGCTCGGCGTTCCACTGCGTTTCACCGTGGCGAACAAGGTATACCTGTAACATGCTTTTTTTCCGTTATACTGCGATGAGTTTTTTTTGAATCGAGCTTAATTATGCACCATGTTGTCTCTGCTACCACTAATCCTGCCAAAATTCAGGCAATTCTAAGGGCATTTGACGAGATCTTCGGCACAGGATCCTGCCATATTGAGGCCATCGGCGTCGAGAGTGGCGTTCCTGAACAGCCGTTTGGCAGCGAGGAAACGCGCGCTGGCGCACGAAATCGCGTGGCAAACGCTAAGGCCGCAGCACCGGATGCTGACTTTTGGGTAGCGATTGAAGCAGGTATTGACGAAGGCGCAACCTTTAGCTGGGTAGTGATCGAAAGCCGCGAGCAGCGCGGTGAAGCGCGTTCGGCCACCCTGCCGCTGCCGGAGATCATTCTGGAAAAAGTCCGTGCGGGTGAAGCGCTCGGGCCGGTGATGTCGCAGTACACCGGCATCGATGAGATTGGTCGTAAAGAAGGGGCGATTGGCGTCTTTACCGCAGGCGCGCTGACGCGTTCAGGCGTTTACCACCAGGCGGTGATTTTGGCGTTAAGCCCGTTCCATAACGCGATTTATCGTTGATCGCTTAATAAGACTGACTCGAGCCACTGGCGCAGCTCAACCGGTGCCGACTTCAGGCTGTTTGAGCCGCGGGTGATCGTTGCAATGCCCGCGCCGAGCTCATTTTTCAGCTCTCGCTGGCTCATCTCACCGCGCAGCAACTCTTCAATGATCCGCACGCGCGTGCCCAGCGCCTCACGCTCGTCCGGCGTGAGCATCAGCTGCATAAGGGGTAAATGCAGATCCTGTTCGTAAGACTGGCGAAGCAACTCCACAAAACGAAGCCACTCCAGATAACGTTGTTCGGCCATTGCCGAGGAATACGGGGAATGCTGGGTCATGTTATGCTGCCTCTTGTACTCTTTAACGAGTACAGCATAACACAACCCACGCCGATCAGTAACGTCTCTGCCACTCGGCATCGCTCATCAGGGTATCTTTCTGCCCCATGAAGTAGCGATAGTAGGCGTCATAGGCCAGCACGTTCTTCACGTAGCCGCGCGTTTCCGAGAACGGGATGCTCTCGACAAACGCCACGGCGTCGATGCGTCCGGCGCTGTTGCCGAGCCAGGTCCGCACCCGTCCAGGCCCCGCGTTATACGCCGCCGAAGAGAAGATGCGGTTATTGCCAAACTGCTGATACACGTACTGGAGATAGCTGGTACCGATGTTGATATTGGTATCCGGATCCAGGAGCTGTGACGGGCTGCTGTACCCGGGAATATTAAACATCTTCACCGTGTGCGTCGCCGTGCCCGGCATAATCTGCATAAGACCGCTGGCACCCACCGGGGAACGGACTTTCGGGTTCCAGGCGCTCTCCTGACGGGCAATCGCCATCGCGTAGCTTTGCGGGATATCTTTACCGCTGGTATAGCGATCGAAAAGATCTTTGTACGCCAGCGGGAAACGCTCTTCCAGATGATCCCAAAGCTTACCGGCGATCGTCGCCTGCACGCTGAGATCCCACCAGTGATTATCAAACGCATAGCGGGCGAGCTGGGCTTTCTCATCGGTGGTGCGGCTGGTCACCAGATTCGCCCACTCGCTGCGCGCGGTGTTATCCATATTCCAGTACATCAGCTCGCGAACGCGCGCCATTTCTGGCCCCTGCGTCAGCGCCGGGCTCACGTTAGCGGGCGCTTTATCAATGCGGAAGGTGTACTCCTCACCCAGACGCTGCGCGGCTGCCATCGGGTAAAACCCGCGCTGCTGCATCAGCGTATGGAGAATCTCTTTAGCTTCATCATCACGACCGCGCTCCATCAGCAGATCGGCCTGCCAGTAGCGCCATTCGTCCTTCTCTTTGGCCTCCATTGGCAACCGCGCGAGCCAGGTATTGAGCCCACGGCGATCGCCCGTGCCCAGCGCCATGCGCACGCGGCGCTCGACAAGCGAGGTCGAGTTTGAGCGCATGATCGCATCGTCACGCCAGCGCGCCTGTTCATCGGTCACGTCGGTGCCCATCAGTCGCCACGCCACGATGTCGCGCAGCTCCTGGGTTTGCTCCTCATTGAGCTGCTGCGCCTGCACCAGCTGCGGGATCATCAGCCGTGCGTTTTCCACATCGTCACGCGCGACGCTGGCAAAGGCCACCGCTGCCATCTGGCGGGTAAAATCGGTCGCGCCCGTACTGCGGGCAAAGGTCAGCACGCTGTTCGGATCGTTTGCCAGCGAGATAACCGCGGTGGAGATCGTCTGGTAATCGGATGGCATCTGCCCCGCCAGCGTGGTCACCAGACGCGTGTTACCGGCTTTCATCGCCAGACGGATGCGCTCAAGGTAGGACAGCGGGTCCTGCTTGCCGGAAGCACGCCAGGCGCCAAACAGGGAATCACAGGCGTTCGGCTGGTTTTTCCCGGTCAGCCAGAGCTCTTTCGCCCCGGTCCAGGCCTCTTCCTGCTGGCCGGTCGCCCATTTCGCGTAGTAATAGTTACACTGGGCTTCGGTGGCGTTCGGTTTTTCAGGGCTAAACGCCAGCAGTCCGCGCCAGTCTTCGCGACGCGCCAGCTCATTCACAAAACGAGACTGGAGATTTCGGGCTGGCGGCAGGGTCGGGTTCGCCTGAATGAAGTTATTCACGGTGACGGTAGGCTGGTTCATCAGATCGTCCGTGATCTGGCGATACTCCAGATACGGATACAGCGGATAATCCTTTAGCGTCGGCATCAGCGCCTGCACGGTATCCATCTGCTTGTTGTCCCACGCCTGTTTAATCTGAGCGTAGCGATTACGTTGTTCATCCAGTGAATCGGCATGCACCGCCTGGCTTACCGCCATTACGCATACGCTGGCAGCCAGCAGACGCCAGACCACCCGTTTGGCTTTTTCCACAAGCTCTTCCTCATTGTTTTTTCGTCAATTGCAGCGTCTTGCCACGTCAAAGTCTAATTAACTTATGCTAACCAGGCATCCTTCAACGCGCCACGTCATGGACACTTTTTTACCTTTCTTGCGCGTTTTAACACTCCCAACGTTCCTGGCTGGGATTAGGACGTGAAAAAGGCTACACTTCGAGGCTGAAATTCCTTCTCATTACGATAAAAGAGGCGAAGTCCAACGTGGCTCAATTCGTTTATACCATGCATCGTGTCGGCAAAGTTGTCCCGCCGAAACGTCATATTCTTAAAAATATCTCGCTGAGCTTCTTCCCGGGCGCAAAAATCGGTGTTCTGGGTCTCAACGGTGCCGGTAAGTCCACCCTGCTGCGCATCATGGCCGGGATTGATACAGACATCGAAGGTGAAGCCCGTCCGCAGCCTGGCATCAAGATTGGTTACCTGCCGCAGGAACCTCAGCTGAACCCGGAACACACCGTTCGCGAATCCGTTGAAGAAGCGGTTTCCGAAGTGGTTAACGCCCTGAAAGGTCTGGATGAAGTGTATGCCAAATACGCCGAGCCGGATGCGGACTTCGACAAGCTGGCCGCGCAACAGGGCAAGTATGAAGAGATCATCCAGGCGCACGACGGTCACAACCTGAACGTGCAGCTGGAGCGCGCGGCTGATGCCCTGCGTCTGCCGGACTGGGATGCGAAAGTTGAGAAGCTCTCCGGGGGTGAACGCCGCCGCGTGGCGCTGTGCCGCCTGCTGCTGGAAAAACCAGACATGCTGCTGCTCGACGAACCGACCAACCACCTGGATGCGGAATCCGTGGCGTGGCTGGAGCGCTTCCTGCACGACTTCGAAGGCACCGTGGTGGCGATTACCCACGACCGTTACTTCCTCGACAACGTCGCAGGCTGGATCCTGGAGCTGGACCGCGGTGAAGGTATTCCGTGGGAAGGCAACTACTCCTCCTGGCTGGAGCAGAAAGATCAGCGTCTGGCGCAGGAAGCTTCTCAGGAAGCGGCGCGTCGTAAGTCTATCGAGAAAGAGCTGGAGTGGGTTCGTCAGGGCGCGAAAGGCCGTCAGTCTAAGGGCAAAGCCCGTCTGGCACGCTTCGAAGAGCTGAACAACACCGAATACCAGAAACGTAACGAGACCAACGAACTGTTTATTCCACCTGGAGCACGTCTGGGGGATAAAGTGGTTGAAGTTACTAACCTGCGTAAGTCCTACGGCGACCGTCTGCTGATTGACGACCTGAGCTTCTCCGTACCGAAAGGCGCTATCGTTGGCATCATCGGTCCGAACGGCGCGGGTAAATCGACCCTGTTCCGCATGATGTCCGGTCAGGAACAGCCTGACAGCGGCTCTATCACCCTGGGTGAAACCGTGAAGCTGGCCTCCGTTGACCAGTTCCGTGACGCAATGGATAACAGCAAAACCGTATGGGAAGAAGTCTCCGGCGGTCTGGATATCATGCGTATCGGCAACACCGAGATGCCAAGCCGCGCCTACGTTGGCCGCTTTAACTTCAAAGGCACCGACCAGGGCAAACGCGTGGGCGAGCTGTCCGGCGGTGAGCGCGGTCGTCTGCACCTGGCGAAGCTGCTGCAGGTGGGCGGTAACGTTCTGCTGCTCGATGAACCAACCAACGACCTGGATATCGAAACCCTGCGCGCGCTGGAAAACGCTCTGCTGGAGTTCCCGGGCTGCGCGATGGTTATCTCGCACGACCGCTGGTTCCTGGACCGTATCGCGACCCACATTCTGGACTACCAGGATGAAGGTAAGGTGGAGTTCTTCGAAGGTAACTTCACCGAATACGAAGAGTACAAGAAACGCACGCTGGGCGCCGACGCGCTGGAGCCGAAGCGTATTAAGTACAAGCGTATTGCAAAATAAAAGCAAAACGGCAACTTCGGTTGCCGTTTTTTATGTTTGTTCCCTCTCCCCGTGGGAGAGGGTCAGGGTGAGGGCATCAGGCCGTACAAAATCACCCACCCACGTAATACCGCTTCACCTCATCAAACTGCATGGCAAAGTCGATATAGCTCATCAGCGCCGGCGAATTCAGCTTACGGCTCGGGTAGGCCAGCCACAGATCGTTTCCTTCGACGTTCCACTCAGACAACACCTGAACCAGCGCCCCCTTCTCGACCTTATCTTCCAGTAAAAAAGCAGGTAACAGCGTGATCCCCGCACCGGCAATCGCACACTCACGGGCGTACACCAGATTATCGGTCATGTGCGCGTTATCCGGCAGATAGCGATAATCCTCGCTCTCGCTTCGCAAAAGCCACTCCGACCACGCCCGGTGCGTAATGCAGCGGTGCTCCACCAGTTGACGAGGATGCGTTAACGGTTCCCGGCGGGCCAGATAGTCCGGCGAAGCCAGCATATGGCGCGGGCAGTGTCCGATCATCCGGCCTATCAGGGAGGAGTCCTGCGGCTTGCCGGTGCGCAGCGCCACGTCAAAACCAGACTCGACCAGATCCACCACGTCATCAGAGATCGACACATCCAGCGAAACGTCAGGATAGCGAAGCTGGAACTCGGCATTCATATGCGCCAGCAGCGTCGCCCCAATCCCCGCCGGACAGGTGATGCGCAGCCGCCCGCAGGGGTTTTCGCGCAGCCGCTGAATGGCGTACTCTGCCCGCTCGCTGGCCGCCAGCATCTCGCGACAGTGCACCAGATAGTGCTCGCCCGCAAACGTCAGGCTGATCCTGCGCGTGGTGCGATTGAGCAGGCGGATACCCACCTGCTGCTCCAGCTGGCTGATGCGCTGGCTGATGCTGGATTTCGGCAGTTCGGCCTTCTGAGCGGCAGCGGTAAAGCTGCCCATCTCTGCCACCAGCGCGAACAGCGCCATATCCTGCAGCTGTTTAAACATGATTGTTCATCCTGTACGAACGCTGAGTTCTTGATTGTCCATCTTATCATGCAGCTGACCGCTTAATAGACTAGCCTCAACAAAACGCATTCCATTGAGGAGCACACCATGTCTGTTAAAGCCATTGCCGTTAATCCAGCGAACCCCTCCACTTTTATTGAAATCACCCCGCCGATGCCACAGCCTGGCGAGAACGATCTGCTGGTGGAGGTGAAAGCCGTCTCCGTTAATCCGGTCGATACCAAAGTCCATGCGGGCATTGCCAGGAACGAGCTGAACGAGCCACGCATTCTCGGGTGGGATGCCAGCGGGATCGTCAAAGCCGTTGGGGCTGGCGTCACGGGATTCAAACCGGGGGATGAAGTGTGGTATGCGGGCGACATCACCCGCCCGGGCAGCAACACCACACATCAGCTGATTGATGCGCGGATTGTCGGGCACAAACCGGCGAACCTCGGCTGGGCGGCTGCCGCTGCACTGCCACTGACCGCCCTCACCGCGTGGGAAGGTCTGTTTGAACGGCTGAACATTCAGGATGCCGGGGCGGATAAAACGCTGCTGATCATCGGCGGTGCCGGAGGAGTGGGATCGCTGGCGATCCCGTTTGCAAAACACAACAGCAAAGTCAGGATAATCGCCACTGCATCGCGGGAGGATTCTGCCCAGTGGTGTCGGGATCGTGGTGCGGATGTCGTCGTAAGTTACCGCGATCTGAAAGGTGAACTGGCGAAACAGGGGCTCACCTTTGTGGATTACATTTTCATCCTCAACGACACAGACGGGCACTGGGATGCGGTCAGCGAACTGATTGCGCCTCAGGGACATATCTGTTCCATCGTTGAGAATGCGCATCCGCTGAACCAGGACAAGCTGAAGTCCAAATCCGCCGCCCTGCACTGGGAATTTATGTACACCCGCAGCATGTATCAGACGCCGGATATGGCGCGTCAGGGAGAGATCCTCAATGAGGTGGCGAAGCTGGTGGATAACGGCGTGGTGGAAAGTTCGCTGAGTGAAACGCTGCACGGGCTGAGCGTGGAAAGCATTACCGAGGCGCACCGTAAGGTGCTGGAGGGGCATATGCGGGGGAAAGTGGTGGTTGAGTATTGAGTGGTTTGTTCCCCTCACCCCTGCCCTCTCCCCAAAGGGGCGAGGGTGTAATCGTTCCCTCTCCCCTGTGGGGAGAGGGTTAGGGTGAGGGGTAAGTTTTTTACCCCTGCTCCCCCATCATCTCCTTCACCAGCTCGACGCAGCGCAGGAAGCGGGAGTCGTAGTCCGACTCTTCCACATGCACAAACTCAACGTTGTTCACATTGAGCATCTCCACCAGCATGGTCTGAAACTCTCGCCTGTCCACGGAGCTGCCGAGGCTGCGCATGCCATCAGCGACCCAGGGGGTGTTGTTTTCCAGCAGGATCACCAGGTCAAAGCGGTATTCGTCAATCAGCGCCTGCACGAACGGGTGCTCGCGACCTTCGTATTTTTTACAGAACGCCTGCGTGGTGACGAAGTCGGTATCGATAAACGCCACCTTGTTGGCATATTTCACTGCAAAATCAATATACTGAGCGTGACCAAGCGCGATTTTGTCGTAGTCGGAATATTGCAGTGCCATCTCGTCGCCGCCAAGGTGCGAGAAGACATAATCGCGGCCATACTCCCACGCGCTGGTGGTATTGAAGATGTTCGCCAGCTTGTTGACCAGGGTTGATTTACCGCTCGACTCGCCGCCCAGGATCGCAACGGTACGCACAAAGAACGGCTTCACTTCGGTCGGGACGTAATCCCAGTAGCGGAACGGGTTTTCGCGGATCTGCGCCCCGCTGATGTTCATAAAGGTACGCTTCGGATCGATCAGCACCGTCTCAATACCCAGATGCTCGCGGAACTGCGGCGCGTCGGACTCTTCAGAGGTGTAGATCCAGTTCGGCGCAATACCCTTCTCTTCCATAAAAGCTTTGATGCCGTTACTCCACACGTCCCAGCCGTGCGGATACGGCTCCATGCCCTCTTCGTTAAAGGCATGAATGCGAATATTTTTCTGGTATTTAAACGTCTGGAGCAGCCAGCGCAGGCGGTCCGGCACGGTGGGCTGCTGCGACATGGCGCTGTCTTCAAACAGCTGACGATCGCGGGTTTCGTCGTAGCCCATGATGATGTGCAGCTCGTCAACCTGGCTACAGGCGCGCTGGATCAGATAGATATGCCCGGTATGCAGCGGGTAAAACTTACCGAACACCACGCCGATGTTCTTTTGCATACGCGGGAATTCCAGCCCCAGAAAGCGGTGCAGCGCTTCCAGCTTCTGCGCGCTGGGGCTTTTGATTTTGGCGTTCAGCAGTTGGCTCAGGTAGCCTTTGGTCATGCCGCTGGCGTCCGCCACCTGCTGCAGCGTGCAGCCCTTCTGGCGAATTGCGGTCTTGATGTAGTCAAATGATGACATAAATTACGGTGCCTCCTGCAAAATCGAATACGTAATTATAAGTCGTCAAAGACATTTAACGCATCTGCGAGTTTCTTCACGCCAAAAACCTGCATCCCCTCCGGGATTTTTTTCGGCACGTTAGCGGCCGGTACGATCGCCCGACGGAAACCGTGTTTTGCCGCCTCGGAGATACGCTCCTGGCCGCTCGGCACCGGGCGGATTTCCCCGGCCAGGCCCACTTCGCCGAAGACCACCAGATCCTGCGGCAGCGGCCTGTCACGCAGGCTGGAAACCATCGCCAGGAGCAACGCCAGGTCTGCGCTGGTCTCAGTGACTTTGACGCCGCCGACCACGTTCACGAAGACGTCCTGATCCGCCATTTGCAGCCCGCCGTGACGGTGCAGCACCGCCAGCAGGATCGCCAGACGGTTCTGTTCCAGACCGACCGCCACGCGCCGCGGGTTGCCCATCATCGACACGTCCACCAGCGCCTGAATTTCAACGAGCAGCGGACGCGTCCCTTCCCATAACACCATCACCGAACTGCCGGAGGTGATCTCATCTCCCCGACTCAGGAAGATGGCCGACGGGTTGCTGACTTCGCGCAGCCCCTGCTCGGTCATGGCAAACACGCCCAGCTCATTCACCGCGCCAAAGCGGTTTTTATGGCTGCGCAGCGTACGGAAGCGGGAATCCGCGTCGCCGTCGAGCATCACGGAGCAGTCGATACAGTGTTCAAGCACTTTCGGCCCCGCCAGCGAGCCGTCTTTGGTCACATGGCCGACCATCACAATCGCCACGCCGCGCGTTTTGGCAAAGCGCGTCAGGTAGGCTGCGGTTTCACGCACCTGCGCGACGCTGCCCGGCGAGGACTGAATGTCCGCCATGTGCATCACCTGGATGGAGTCGATCACCATCAGCTTCGGCTGCTCTTCTTCGGCGATCATGCAGATCTGCTCGATGCTGGTTTCGGAGAGCATGTTCAGGTTGCCGGTCGGCAGGCCCAGACGGTGGGCACGCATCGCCACCTGCTGCAATGATTCTTCACCCGTGACGTACAGGGTTTTCATCTGTTCGGCGAGCTTACAGAGCGTTTGCAGCAGCAGCGTCGATTTACCGGCCCCGGGGTTACCGCCGATCAGAATGGCACTGCCGGGCACCACGCCACCACCGAGCACGCGGTCAAACTCTTTGAACCCGGTGGAGAAGCGCGGCAGTTCTTCGAGGCTGATGTCCGAGAGTTTTTGTACTTTCGACACTCCGGCATTGCCCGCGTAGCCACTCAGGCGTTCATTGCGGGCCACGCTCGGCGAAGCCGCCACACCACGCACTTCGGTGATGGTGTTCCAGGCATGACAGGCGCTGCATTGCCCCTGCCAGCGCGGATAATCCGCACCACATTCATTACAGACAAATGCGCGTTTTGGAGCTTTCGCCACGGTTTACCTCGTTATTTCTGTGCGGCCTGCGTGCCGGGTGGCGCTAACGCTTACCCGGCCTACAAAGCAGACCGTTATTTCTGATTAATGCTGCCGGAGAGAATGCAGAACACCCCCATCAGGTCGGCATGACGGATAGTGACTTCCGTCTTTTCATTTACTTTTGGCTTGGCATGGTAGGCAATGCCCAGCCCGGCCGCTTTGATCATCGGCAGGTCGTTGGCGCCATCCCCGATGGCGACGGTCTGGACGACCGGAATGTCGTATTTTTCCGCCAGACGCGTCAGTGTATTGGCTTTGTACTGGGCATCCACAATATCGCCGATTACCTGGCCGGTCAGCTTGCCATCCATAATCTCCAGTTCGTTGGCGACCACGGTGGTCAGATGCAGTTTTTCCCGCAGGTAATCCGCGAAGAAGGTGAAGCCACCCGAGGCAATCGCCACTTTCCAGCCGAGGGACTGCAGCTTCAGCACCAGCTGCGTCAGCCCTGGCATCAGCGGCAGCACGTCGCGCACCTGGCGCAGAATGTTGGCATCGGCCCCTTTCAGGGTCGCCACGCGCTGTCGCAGGCTGGCGGTGAAGTCCAGCTCGCCGCGCATCGCCCGCTCGGTAACTTCCGCAACCAGCTCGCCGCTGCCCGCCAGTTTCGCAATCTCGTCAATACACTCGATCTGAATGGCGGTAGAGTCCATATCCATCACCAGCAGGCCCGGCGTTTTCAGGTGCGGAATTTTACCCAGCGGCGCGACGTCCAGCCCGGCGTCGTGCGCCAGACGCGTTGCGCGTTGCGTCAGGGAACCCGCCAGGCGAATAACCTGGTAGTCTTCCACGCACCAGGCGGCGACGATGACCATCGCCGCACCCAGCTTGCTTTGATACTGGGTCAGGCGTTGCTTATCCAGACCGCGTCCGTAGAGGAGCCAGCCGCTACGACCGGCGTGGTAATCCAGAGGCATCACCTCATCGCCACTTAAAGAGAGCGGCAATCCTGGCCATAAAGAGACATCCGTTGGCAGGTCACACCAGGTAATGTTCGGCATTAAAGCTCCTGTAGTTTCGTTCGCGCCGGAAGGTTGCAGAGGGAAAATAACGCATGAGGCTACCCTGTAACCATCACTTCTGGCAACATTAAGCCGTAAATTTTCAGCAGGTGGAATATGGCTCGCGCAAAACTGAAATTCCGGCTTCATCGCGCCGTGATTGTCCTTTCCTGTCTCGCACTGTTAGTGGTGCTGATGCAAGGGGCATCGTGGTTTAGCCAGAACCATCAACGGCAACGCAACCCGCAGTTTGAAGAGCTGGCCCGCACGCTGGCACGCCAGGTGACGCTCAACGTCGCGCCGTCCATGCGTACCGAAACGCCGGACGATAAGCGGATAGGCCAGGTTTTACGCCTGCTCACGGAGAACAGCCGCATTCTTGATGCCGGTGTCTATGATGAGCAAGGCAACCTGATTGCCCGCGCGGGCGAACACGTCGACGTGCGCGACAGGCTGGCGCTGGACGGTAAAAAAGCCGGGGGCTATTTTAACCAGCAGATCGTCGAACCTATTCAGGGGAAGAATGGCCCACTGGGCTATCTGCGCCTGACCCTCGATACCCACACCCTGCCCACTGAAGCCAAACAGGTCGATAATACCACCAATATTCTGCGCCTGATGCTGCTGCTTTCACTCGCCATCGGCGTTGTGCTGGCACGCACCCTGCTTCGCGGCAAGCGCTCGCGCTGGCAGCAATCCCCGTTCCTGCTGACCGCCAGCCGGTCGGTCCCCGAAGACGAAGAGAGTGAGAAGAAAGAATAGTGATAAAGTGGGCGAACGATTCGGAAAAGGAATTTTACCATGACGACGTTACGCCTGCTTATCTCTGACTCTTACGATCCCTGGTTTAATCTCGCGGTAGAAGAGTGCATCTTCCGCCAGATGCCCGCTACCCAGCGCGTACTGTTTCTCTGGCGTAACGCCGATACGGTGGTGATTGGTCGCGCGCAAAATCCGTGGAAAGAGTGCAACACGCGGCGTATGGAAGAGGACAACGTCCGTCTGGCACGTCGAAGCAGCGGCGGCGGCGCGGTGTTTCACGATCTGGGCAATACCTGCTTTACCTTTATGGCGGGTAAACCGGAATACGACAAAACCATCTCTACCTCGATTGTCCTCAATGCGCTCAACTCACTTGGCGTGACTGCGGAAGCCTCCGGGCGTAACGATCTGGTGGTAAAAACCCCCGAGGGCGACCGGAAGGTCTCCGGCTCCGCCTACCGCGAAACGATGGATCGCGGCTTCCACCACGGCACCCTGTTGCTGAACGCTGATCTGAGCCGTCTGGCGAACTACCTGAATCCGGACAAGAAAAAACTGCAGGCTAAAGGGATTACCTCCGTGCGCGGACGCGTGGCAAATCTGGTGGAACTGCTGCCGGGCATTACGCACGAGCAGGTCTGCGAAGCAATCCGCGAGGCATTCTTTGCCCACTACGGCGAGCGCGTAGAAGCGGAGGTGATATCACCGGATAAAACCCCTGACCTGCCCAACTTCGCGGAAACCTTCGCCCGTCAGAGCAGTTGGGAGTGGAACTTTGGTCAGGCTCCCGCTTTTTCGCACCTACTGAACGAGCGTTTCACCTGGGGCGGCGTGGAGCTGCATTTTGACGTGGAGAAAGGCCATATCACCCGCACGCAGGTGTTTACCGATAGCCTGAACCCGGCACCGCTGGAAGCCCTCGCGGCACGTTTGCAGGGCTGTTTGTATCGGGCGGATATGCTGCAGCAGGAATGCGACGCGTTAATTGGGGATTTCCCAGAGCAGGAAAAAGAGCTGCGGGAGATGTCGGCGTGGATTGCACAGGCCGTGCGTTAGTAAAAAAGCCCGCTGGCGCTGCGCTTAGCGGGCCTACAAAACCGTAGGCCGGGTCAGGCGAAGCCGCCACCCGGCACAACAGGTCTTACTCTTTATCGCCCAGCAGAACGGATTCCAGCGCGATTTTGATCATGTCGTTGAAGGTCGTCTGACGCTCGGCAGCAGTGGTCTGCTCGTGGGTACGGATGTGGTCAGACACGGTGCAAATGGTCAGCGCTTTCGCACCAAACTCAGCCGCCACGCCATAGATACCCGCCGCTTCCATTTCAACGCCCAGGATGCCGTATTTTTCCATCACGTCGAACATTTCGCCACCGTCTGGTGCATAGAACAGGTCAGCAGAGAAGATGTTACCCACGCGCGCTTCAACGCCCAGCGCTTTTGCCGCGTCAACCGCGTCACGCACCATGCCGAAGTCTGCAATGGCAGCGAAGTCATGATCTTTGAAACGCATGCGGTTAACTTTGGAATCGGTGCAGGCACCCATGCCGATAACGATATCGCGCAGCTTAACGTCCATGCGCACCGCGCCGCAGGAGCCAACGCGGATGATTTTCTTCACGCCGAAATCGGTGATCAGCTCTTTGGTGTAAATAGAGCAGGATGGAATACCCATACCGTGGCCCATAACGGAGATTTTGCGACCTTTATAGGTACCGGTGAAGCCCAGCATGCCGCGAACGTTGTTCACTTCACGCACGTCTTCCAGGAAGGTTTCTGCAATGTGCTTCGCGCGCAGCGGATCACCCGGCATCAATACGACGTCAGCGAAATCACCCATTTCTGCATTAATGTGAGGAGTTGCCATCTTCAGTTCCTTTTAACTTGTTGTTTTTGCCGGGTGGCGGCTACGCCTTACCCGGCCTACATTCTGTTCTCCCTCTCCCTGTGGGAGAGGGTCGGGGTGAGGGCATCAGGCCGCACCCAATCCGTTTAGAACATGACCTTGCCATAGTCCATGTCAGACGTACCAAAGTATTTCGCCAGGGTCTGGCCGATATCCGCGAAGGTTTCACGGTGGCCAAGCGATCCCGGTTTTACTTTCGGGCCGTACACCAGCACCGGAATGTGCTCACGGGTATGGTCGGTACCGGTCCAGGTTGGGTCACAGCCGTGGTCCGCGGTCAGGATCAGAATGTCATCTTCACCCACCAGCTCCATCAGCTCCGGCAGACGGCGGTCGAACAGTTCCAGACCGGCCGCATAGCCTGCGACGTCGCGACGGTGGCCCCAGGAGGAGTCGAAGTCCACGAAGTTGGTGAAGACAATGGTCTTGTCGCCCGCTTCTTTCATCTCTTTGATGGTGGCATCGAACAGCGCATCCAGACCGGTGGCTTTCACTTTTTTGGTGATACCGCAGTTGGCGTAGATATCCGCGATTTTACCCACGGAAACCACGTGGCCGTCTTTCTCTTCAACCAGCTTCTGCAGCACGGTTGGCGCCGGTGGCTCAACGGCCAGGTCATGACGGTTGCCGGTACGCTGGAAGTTACCCGCTTTGTCGCCGATAAACGGACGCGCGATCACGCGGCCAATGTTGTAGCCGCCTTCGGTCAGCTCTTCGCGGGCGATTTCGCACAGCTCGTAGAGTTTATCCAGGCCGTAGGTCTCTTCGTGGCAGGCAATCTGGAACACGGAGTCAGCAGAGGTGTAGAAAATCGGCTTGCCGGTTTTCATGTGCTCTTCGCCAAGTTCATCCAGAATCACGGTACCGGAAGAGTGGCAGTTACCGAGGTAGCCCGGCAGGTTGGCACGCTTCACCAGCTTATCCAGCAGCTCCTGCGGGAAGCTGTTCTCGTGATCGGAGAAATAACCCCAGTCAAACAGCACCGGTACACCGGCGATTTCCCAATGGCCAGACGGGGTGTCTTTGCCGGAAGAGAGCTCGTGCGCCCAGGCGTAGGCACCCACGACTTCCGCGTTAGCGTCCATACCGGCTGCGATTTTACCGGTAGAGCCTTCATGCGCTTTCACCAGCCCGAGGCGGGTCAGGTTGGGTAGAGTCAGAGGGCCTTTACGACCGTTGTCCGCTTCGCCTTTCGCACAGGCTTCCGCGATGTGACCCATGGTATCAGAACCCACGTCACCAAAACGTTCTGCATCTTCGGTTGCGCCGATGCCGAATGAGTCCAGCACCATAATAAATGCACGTTTCATAATTGTTCTCCGTACGTAGTGCTTCAAAAATTATCGATCAGATCAGTATACCGCTATTCAGTGATACGGCGATAGACAGTCGGTGTGGTTTCCGGCGCTGTATCGTCAAGCGTAATGGCCGCTTTCACCGCTTTTGCCGCTTCCTGCCAGCTGGCTTCGTCTTTCGCGTGGATCACCGCCAGCGGACGTTGGCCGTCAACGCTGTCGCCCAGACGGGCCATATCGGTAAAGCCGACGCTGTAATCAATGGTGTCTGATGCCTGACGACGGCCGCCGCCCATTGAGACCACCGCCATGCCGAGCGCACGGGTGTCCATCGCCGAGACAAAGCCTTCGCTATCGGCATACACCGCTTTGCTGAGCGTCGCGGTTGGCAGGTATTTCGCGTAGTTTTCGACGAAATCGGTCGGGCCTTTTTGCGCCGCAACCATGCGGCCGAAGATCTCCGCCGCTTTACCGTTGTCCAGCACCGCCTGCAGTTTCGCACGGGCGTCGGCGTCGTCTTTCGCCAGCTTGCCGGAGATTAACATCTCAACGCACAGCGCCATGGTGACGTCGAACAGACGCGGGTTACGGTATTCGCCTGTGAGGAACTGCACGGCTTCACGCACTTCAACCGCGTTACCGGCGCTGGAGGCCAACACCTGGTTCATGTCGGTGAGCAGTGCGGTGGTGCGCACGCCTGCGCCGTTGGAGACGCCAACGATCGCTTCGGCCAGCGCTGCAGAAAGTTCGTAGGTCGGCATAAACGCGCCGCTCCCCACCTTCACGTCCATCACCAGCGCGTCCAGCCCTTCCGCCAGTTTTTTCGCCAGAATAGAGGCGGTGATCAGGGGAATGGAGTCAACGGTCGCGGTGATATCGCGGGTCGCGTAGAAACGCTTGTCTGCCGGAGCAAGAGAGCTGGTCTGGCCGATAATTGCCACACCAACGTCTTTAATAATGTCGCGGAAGCGGTTGTCATCCGGGAAGATATCGAAGCCCGGAATGGCTTCCAGTTTGTCGAGCGTACCGCCGGTGTGGCCCAGGCCGCGTCCGGAGATCATCGGGATGTAACCGCCACAGGCTGCCACCATCGGGCCGAGCATCAGAGACGTCACGTCACCCACGCCGCCGGTGGAGTGTTTATCCACAATCGGACCGTTTAAATTAAGGCTCTTCCAGTCCAGAACGGTTCCTGAATCTCGCATCGCCATGGTCAGCGACACGCGCTCAGGCATCGACATATCGTGGAAGAAAATGGTCATCGCCAGAGCCGCAATCTGCCCTTCTGAGACGGTGTTATCACGAATGCCGTTGATAAAGAAGCGGATCTCTTCGTCGCTTAATGCATGACCATCACGTTTTTTACGAATAATTTCTTGTGCGAGAAACACGGTAACCTCCATGCGGAATCGGGGGAATTGTGGCGGGTGGCGCTACGCTTACCCGCCCTACGATCCTGTAGGCCGGATAAGCAAAGCGTCATCCGGCATTGTCTGGCAATCAGTAGCTGCTTGCGCTCTTACCGTCGCCGTGACCCAGCGCCTTCAGCAGGCTGGCCAGCAGGCTGGATGCACCGAAGCGGTAGTGACGGGAATCGGCCCAGTCTGCGCCGAACAGCTCGTCGGCAATCGCCAGGAACTGCTGCGCGTCTTCGGCGGTACGCACGCCGCCCGCGGGTTTGAAACCAACGGTTTTGGATACGCCCATGTCGCGGATCACTTCCATCATGATGCGCGCGCTTTCCGGAGTGGCGTTAACCGGCACTTTACCGGTAGAGGTTTTGATGAAGTCTGCACCGGCTTTGATGGAGATTTCAGATGCTTTACGAATCAGCGCCTCTTCTTTCAGCTCGCCAGTTTCGATGATCACTTTCAGCAGCACGTTTGCCGCAGCACAGGCGTCTTTACAGGCTTTCACCAGGTCAAAACCGACCTGCTCGTTGCCAGCGATCAGCGCGCGGTACGGGAACACCACGTCAACTTCGTCTGCGCCGTAAGCAATCGCCGCGCGGGTTTCTGCCAGCGCAATCTCGATATCATCGTTGCCATGCGGGAAGTTAGTTACGGTTGCAATGCGCACGTCCGGCGTGCCCTGCTCTTTCAGCGTTTTACGGGCAATCGGGATAAAGCGCGGGTAGATACAGATGGCTGCGGTGTTACCCACCGGCGTTTTCGCCTGATGGCACAGGGCGATGACTTTTTCATTGGTGTCGTCATCGTTCAGGGTGGTCAGGTCCATCAGTTTCAACGCGCGCAGGCTGCTTGCAGTTAAATCGGTCATAACATTCTCCAACGGCAGTGCCGTATAAATTTTACCTTGCGGGTCTGTGAGTATTCTAACATTCACCCGCATCCACACTTCGACATTCATCACAGTTAATGAAAACTGCGTACAAATTTGCATTACTGTAATGAGATCTTCTTCAAACTTTAGCGCGTAAATTGTCGACTAAAGCAGCGATACCCCCTGTCGGATCAAAAGCCCCGACAGGCTGGCTTCCTACAATCCGTGCATCATCCGCAGAACACTCAAGGAAGCGAATATGCCCCACTCCAGCCCCGACGCCCTGCAACAACGTTGCCAGCACATTGTGACAAGCCCGGTGTTAACCCCGGAACAAAAACGTCATTTTCTGGCGCTGGAAGCGGAAAACAACCTGCCTTATCCGGCACTTCCTGAGGCCGCGCGAGCCGCACTGGACGAGGGATTTATCTGCGACATGTTCGAAGGCCATGCCCCTTACAAACCGCGCTACGTTCTGCCGGATTATGAAAAATTCCTGGCTAACGGTTCAGAATGGCTGGAGCTGGAAGGGGCGAAAGACTTTGATGACGCCCTCTCGCTGTTAACCATCCTTTATCACCATGTTCCGTCCGTCACATCAATGCCCGTCTATCTGGGCCAGCTGGATGCAATACTGAACCCTTATGTTAGAATTCTAACACAAGAAGAGATCGATAGCCGAATAAAACGTTTCTGGCGCTATCTCGACAGAACCCTGCCGGATGCCTTTATGCACGCCAATATCGGCCCGGCGGATACGCCCGTCACACGCGCCATTCTGCGCGCTGATGCAGAGCTGAAGCAGGTTTCGCCGAATCTGACCTTTATCTACGATCCAGATATCACCCCAGACGATTTGCTGCTTGAGGTGGCGAAAAACATATGTGAATGCAGTAAACCGCATGTTTCCAATGGTCCGGTGAATGATAAAATTTTCACAAAAGGTCGTTATGGCGTGGTGAGTTGTTACAACTCCCTGCCGCTTGCAGGCGGTGGCAGCACCCTGGTGCGCCTTAACCTCAAAACCATTGCTGAACGCAGCACATCCATTGACGACTTCTTTACCCGCACGCTCCCGCACTACTGCCAGCAGCAAATTGCCATCATCGATGCGCGCTGTGATTTTCTGTATCAACAATCTGGCTTCTTTGAGAATAGCTTCCTGGTAAAAGAGGGACTGATTGATGCCGATCGGTTTGTGCCAATGTTTGGCATGTACGGTCTGGCGGAGGCGGTAAACGCGCTCTGTGAGAAAGCAGGAATAGCGGGACGCTACGGAAAGGATGAACAGGCCAACGCGCTGGGTTATCGCATCAGCGAACAGCTTGCGGCGTTTGTCGAAAACACGCCGGTGAAACACGGCTGGCAGCATCACGCGATGCTTCACGCGCAGTCGGGGATCAGCTCCGACTCGGGCACCACGCCGGGCGCACGTCTGCCCTACGGCGACGAGCCGGATCCCATCAGCCATCTGCTGGCCGTGGCCCCTCATCACAAGCACTACTCTTCCGGGATAAGCGATATCCTGACGCTGGATGAGACGGTAAAACGCAACCCGCAGGCGGTGGTTCAGCTTTGCCTGGGCGCGTTCAGGGCGGGTATGCGTGAATTTACCGCCAACGTAGCGGGTAACGATCTGGTCCGCGTGACCGGTTATATGGTGCGACTATCGGATCTGGATAAATACCGTGAAGCCGGATCGCGTACCAATACCACGTGGCTGGGGGAAGAGGCCGCACGCAATACCCGTATTCTGGAACGTCAGCCGCGCGTGATTAGCCATGAACAGCAGATGCGCTTTAGTTAGTCAGGTGATTCCTTTTTCCTGCGTGGACGGGCCGGGCAGCCGCCTGGCCCTGTTCCTGCAGGGCTGCAACCTGCGCTGTAAAACCTGCCACAACCCGTGGACGATTGGCCGTTGCAACGACTGCGGGGACTGTGTGCCCCACTGCCCGCACGACGCGCTGACCATTCAGGCCGGACGCGTCTGGTGGCAGGAGAGTGACTGCCAGCAGTGCGACACCTGTCTGCACCTGTGCCAGCAGCAGGCAACGCCCATGGCGCACCGCTTCAGCGTGGAAGAGATCCTCACCCAGGTCCGCAAATCCGCACCCTTTATCGAAGGGATCACCGTGAGCGGCGGTGAAGCCACAACGCAATTGCCGTTTTTAGTGACGCTATTCACAGCGATCAAAGCCGATCCTGCCCTGCGTCACCTGACCTGTCTGGTAGACAGCAACGGTCTGTTAAGCGAAACCGGCTGGCAAAAGCTGCTGCCGGTACTGGATGGCGCGATGCTGGATCTGAAGGCGTGGGGGAACGAGCATCACCGCTTCCTGACCGGACGCGAGAACCCGCAGATCAAGCAGAGCATCCGCTGGCTGGCAGATCGTCACCGCTTGACGGAGCTCCGCCTGCTGGTTATTCCGGAGCAGTGTGATTATCTGGAACATCTCAAACCGCTAACGACCTTTATCCACGGCCTTGGGAATGTGCCGGTGCGCATCAACGCGTTTCATGCGCATGGCGTTTACGGTGAGGCAGCATCATGGCGCAGCGCCACGCCCGAGGACGTTGAACCGCTGGCGCGGGCGCTGGAAAAACAGAAGATAACGGTGATCCGTCCGGCGCTTTACCTATAGCGTGATGCCAAATACCGAACGGGTATTCTCAAGCAGCGCGTCGGCAATCACCTCTTCAGGCTCCTTTCGCAGTTCACACAGGGTGGTAAACACGCGCGCCGCCTGTTCCGGGCGATTCGGCCGCCCCTGAAAACCATTCAGCGGCATATCCGGCGCGTCGGTTTCCAGCAGGAACGCCGACAGCGGCAGCTGTGCCATCACGTCCCGGGTTTTACTGGCACGCGGATAGGTGATGGTGCCACCGACGCCGATTTTATAGCCCAGTTCAATAAAACGCTGCGCCTGCTGCAGGCTGCCGGAGAAACCATGCACGACGCCTTTTCGCGGCAGATCGATGCGTTTCAGGTGCATCGCCAGCTTATCGTGCGTGCGTCTTGAGTGGAGGATCACCGGCAGATCGTGGCGCTTCGCCAGCCTGAGCTGCGCGTCGAGGATCGTCTGCTGGCGCTCAAACTGCGGATCCTCGCGATAAAGATCGAGGCCGATCTCACCGATGGCGACAAGTTTGTCTCCTGCGGTCTGCACTACCTCATCAAGCCTCTCAATATGCTCATCAAGATGCCGCTCAATCACAATCGGATGCAGGCCAAGCGCGGCATAGAGCGCGGGGTGCCGCATAGAAAGATCCAGCACGCGGGAAAAATAAGCCGCTTCCACTGACGGCACAATGATGGCCTGAACGCCTGCTTCGGCCGCTTTCACAATGCTTTGCTCTTCATCCCCCGTAAACGGCGGAAAATCAAAGTGGCAGTGGGTATCGACAAAGCGGTGCGTCACGCCAGATCCTCGTTATCCAGTAAAGCGTCATTCGCCTGCGGAATATCCACCAGCGGCATCGTCAGGGCGTCGTTGGCGACAATCGCAGGCGGCATAATAATGCGTTTATGCCGATGAAGCGGCGGTTGCTCCGCCAGCATTTTCCCTACCGTCGCCAGGAAGTAACGCCCGCACAGCCGCCCCGTTTTGTAATCCATGCGCAGCGCAGGGACGCGGCTGCCCAGGGCCATGCTCAGCAGCGGCTTAGGCGGATAGATTTCAAAAATACGCAGCTTACCCGGCGGTTTTTCAATGAAGCGCTGCATCGCGCCGTAGGTGGTTTCATGCTGCTTCGCGATGTTCACCAGCGGCTGCAGGCTGCTGTCGCCCAACCAGCGCTCCATCCGTTTAAACCACTGTGGCGTGTAATACATTTGCGACGGTACGGTACGGATCACCACAATGGTTTTCGCCCCGCGCCGGGCGGCTTCCTGCACCGGCACCGCGTCACTGATCCCCCCGTCCAGATAACTAATGCCATCCAGCAGGGCGCCGGTACGATAAAAACCGGGGATCGCGCTGGAGGCGCGGATGATGTCCAGCCAGTTCTCCTTCTGAGGAGAAAAATAGCCCGGCGAATAATCATCACCCCGGCTGGCGCACATCCAGAATTCTTTGCCGCTATCAAACAGACGGGCGGCGGTATCCATGGCCAGCGGCATCTGGCTGGAGGTCGACTCCAGCAGCCAGTCGAGATCGATCAGGTTGCCGCCGCGCACAAAGCGCACCGGGTTAAAAAATTCTTTCGCCGTGGTGTAGCGCATAATGACCTTTCGCGCGTAGCCAGGCTGGTTACAGACATAGGCAGAGAGGTTCTGCGCCCCGGCAGACGTGCCGAAGTAAAGGTCAAACGGGTTGAACTGCGCGCGCATAAATTCATCCAGCACGCCGGCGGTGAAAATGCCGCGCTGTCCTCCACCTTCGCAGACCAGCGCGAGTTGACCTGCGCGAAACGGCTTTAACGTCAGCGGCGCAATATTGCCGAGCGTAACGGGAATTCGTTGCCCCACCTCTGCTTTCCTGTTTTGATTATTTTATAACACCACAGTAACGCACCCGACCTGTTACGCAAATAAGAAAAAGCCAGTCACAGTGACTGGCTTTTTTTTGTTGAAGGAATATTGCATTTGCTACGGACGTCGACGCCCCGTAAACAGGCTGACCAGGAACAGAATAATACCCACAACGAAGACAATTTTAGCTGCCCATGCCGCTGTACCTGCCAGTCCACCAAAGCCCAATGCGGCGGCAATTAACGCGATAACCAGAAATATAATGCCCCAACGAAACATAAGCTTCTCCTTTACCATAGTTAATGTCGGCCGCTAAATGTGAGCGCTCAGGTCACTCACCGGCGTTTTTCCAGAGTCGTTTTTATTTCGCCCGCAGGTGTTAGCCAGACGGGCGAATGGTCCAGATTTACTTCGTTTTCAGATCGTTTTTAACGCTTTTCACACCATCAATCGCTTTTGCGATGGACTCGGCACGTTCACTTTGCGCCTGCGAATCTACCGTACCGGAAAGCTGAACCACACCATCGGTGGTTTCCACTTTCACCTTACGGGATGGCACGATGTCATCTGCTAAAAGTTTAGCTTTGATTTCGCTGGTCGTAGCGGCATCACCGGCATAACCTTTCACCGACGCGTTTTTGCTGTCACGTACGTGCAGCTTATCGCTGACGGAGGCAACACCTTCGACGCCCTTAGCGACTTTCACCGCCTGTTCGGCCTGAGCCTGGCTTTCCACGAAGCCGCTCAGCGTGACCACTTTCTTGTCGGTCTTAACGGAAATATCGGTGCTCTTGATGGCTTCATCATCCACCAGTGCGGCTTTCACTTTTGCTGTGATTGAGCTGTCATCCATGAAATTGCCGACTTTATTCATAGAGCTATCGATTTTTTGCCCTGCGGTATCGGCCGTGGACTGTGCTTTATCCATTGTGCTGCTTTCCGCCAGGGCGGAACCGCTCACCAGAACGCTACCCAGAGTCACAGCCAGCAGAGTTTTAGAAATCTTCAGTCTTGTCATATTCATCGATCTATTCCTGTGTTGACCCGTTATTCGGGCTACATACTTCCTTAGTAGTTTTATATATTGCGAATAAACACACGGGCAAAATGGATAACCTAAAGTCATGCATTGAACAGTTAATTTATCCACGCCCGGTGTTAAACACTGAGTTAAATATAGATCACTCTCACAGAGCCGCTTTCAGAATTGGGTAAAAAACGCGCGAATAGCGTGAAATTGCGTTGAATTAAGAACATTCCGCAAGGGATTAATAAGACAGGAATTAAAGAAGAGCACGGCGGCAGCCGTGCTCTGAGAGGGGATTAGTGCTCGCGGGTTTTACGGAACTGAACGTCAGGATAACGTTCCTGCGTCAGGTTCAGGTTCACCATGGTTGGCGCGATATAGGTCAGGTTATCGCCGCCATCCAGCGCCAGCTGAATTTCGTTCTTACGCTTAAATTCTTCGAATTTCTTCACGTCGGAACACTCAACCCAGCGCGCCGTCGCCACGTTCACTGACTCGTAAATCGCTTCCACGTTGTACTCGCTCTTCAGACGCGCAACAACCACGTCGAACTGCAGCACACCGACCGCGCCAACGATCAAATCGTTGTTCGCGATCGGGCGGAACACCTGCACGGCACCCTCTTCGGAGAGCTGAACCAGGCCTTTCAGCAGCTGTTTCTGCTTCAGCGGGTCGCGCAGACGGATACGACGGAACAGCTCCGGTGCGAAGTTCGGAATACCCGTGAACTTCATCATCTCGCCCTGAGTGAAGGTATCACCGATCTGAATAGTGCCGTGGTTGTGCAGACCGATGATGTCGCCCGGATACGCTTCTTCAACGTGGGAGCGATCGCCCGCCATAAAGGTCAGCGCATCGGAAATCACCACGTCTTTACCGATACGCACCTGGCGCAGCTTCATGCCCTTTTCATATTTACCGGATACCACGCGCATAAAGGCCACGCGGTCGCGGTGTTTCGGGTCCATGTTGGCCTGAATTTTGAACACGAAGCCGGTGAACTTCTCTTCCTGCGCTTCCACTTCACGGGTGTCGGTTTTGCGCGGCATCGGGCGCGGCGCCCACTCCACCAGACCGTCCAGCATGTGGTCAACGCCGAAGTTACCCAGCGCGGTACCAAAGAAGACCGGGGTAATTTCGCCGCTCAGGAACAGCTCTTTGTCGAACTCGTGAGACGCGCCTTTTACCAGCTCCAGCTCGTCGCGCAGCTGCGCAGCCAGCTCTTCACCGACTGCCGCATCCAGATCCGGGTTGTCCAGACCTTTCACCACGCGGACTTCCTGAATGGTGTGGCCTTTACCGGTCTGATACAGGTAGGTTTCGTCTTTATAGAGGTGATACACCCCTTTGAACAGCTTACCGCAGCCAATTGGCCAGGTGATGGGCGCACAGGCGATCTTCAGCTCGCTTTCCACTTCGTCCATCACTTCCATCGGATCGCGGATGTCACGGTCGAGTTTGTTCATAAAGGTGAGGATCGGCGTATCGCGCAGACGAGTGACTTCCATCAGCTTACGTGTCCTGTCTTCTACACCTTTCGCGGCGTCGATCACCATCAGACAGCAGTCCACCGCCGTCAGGGTACGGTAAGTATCTTCGGAGAAGTCTTCGTGGCCCGGGGTGTCCAGCAGGTTCACCAGGCAGTCGTGATACGGGAACTGCATCACGGAGGTGGTAATCGAAATACCACGCTGCTTTTCCATCTCCATCCAGTCAGATTTTGCATGCTGGCTGGAGCCACGGCCTTTAACGGTACCCGCAGTCTGGATCGCCTGTCCGAACAGCAACACCTTCTCAGTGATGGTCGTTTTACCGGCATCCGGGTGCGAGATAATGGCAAAAGTGCGGCGCTTGGCCACCTCTTGCAGATAAGGAGACAACGTCATAATCAAATCTTCTTTTATAAGCGCGGCAGCACGCCACGCATCATGGAATACAAAATTGCGGCTATTTTACCCATCAATGGGGGGCAGGCAATCATTGTTTACACAGGAGTTGCTCCAGTTCGTTCAACGACGTCACGGTCCAGGTCGGCTCAATGCCTTCAGGCTTCACGCGGCCATGCGCATTGAGCCAGACGGTCGACAGACCGGCATTCATGCCGCCCAGAATATCTGACTCTGCCGTATCACCCACCATCAGTACGCGTTCGCGGTCGGGATGACCGGCCTGCGACAGCGCATAATCGAAAATACGCGGATCCGGTTTAGGTACACCCACCTCTTCCGAGATCACCAGCGCGTCGAAATGATCGCGCAGGCCGGTGCGCTCAAGGCGGATCTGCTGCAGAGCGGTAAAACCGTTGGTAATGATCCCCAGTTTCACCTTGCCTTTCAACGCATTCAGCAGGGAAACCGCGCCCGGCAGTGGCGCACAGATATCGGCCATCGCGTTCAGGAAGGCCTCATTCAGCGTCCCCGGACTGACCTTTAAACGTTCCGCCCAGACGTCAAAACGCTGGTGCTGAAGTTGTAACGCGGTGATGGCACCGTTCTGGTAATCCACCCACAGCGGCTTGTTTACCGCCTGATAGTCCTGAAAATCTTCAGCGGTGAAGGTCACGCTATAGTCGAGAAACATCCGCTGCAGGCCGCCGAACGAATCAAACGTAAACAGCGTTTCGTCGGCATCAAAGAAAATCCAGTCCCATTTCATCGTTACAACCTTATTTTTTATTATCCAATCGGCAGAGCCATTATGATGGCGTCTTCACGTCCCTCTGCGGTGGGGTAGTAGTTACGGCGGATTGTCGCCTCGTTAAAGCCTAAACTTTCATAGAGCGCGATGGCGGCGACATTCGACGCGCGCACCTCCAGCCACAGGGTGAAAACGTCACGGGTTTCGAGCTCACGGATGAGGTGCTCGAGCAGTTCTCTTCCCAGCCCACGGCGCTGGAACGCGGGATCAACCGCGATATTAAACAGCGTCGCTTCATCAAGAACAACCTGCGTGATCGCGAAGGCGGCCAGGGTGCCGTCAACGTCCAGGCGGTAGTTCAGATACCGTTCGCCCTGATTGCTGGCGAAGGTTTTTTCGCTCCACGGAAACGCGTGGGCGCGTGTTTCAATCGCAAACGCTGTGGTCAGGTCAGGCGTCGTGAGGGAAGAAATCGTGTTCATATTCGCAGATTTGTTGCCATAGCGCGCTGCGCGCTTTTGGGTTGGCTTTCAGTTCATCCAGCGCTGGCGTGCAGATCTGGCTCCCCTGGAGGGGGATCTCGTTTGTCTCTCCGATACGCCAGCTGTTACAGCGGCTATCAGGAGGAAGCATCGCGACACGCTCTGGCGTCAGCTGTAAAACCTGATCGGCCGTCATCTTCAGGCTGCGAAGGACATCATCGATCAGGGGTTCATTCAGGGCAGGCAGTTCTTCCGCCACCATCACCAGGCGAACGTGCGCAGGGATGGAAATGGCGATTTCGCCCTGCAACGCCGTCGGGCGACGCAAGGCCCACTGGGTTATGCCCAGCTGCTGCAACTGCCAGTCTCGTCGGGATGTCATAGGGAAAACTCCTGTCTCTCAGGCGCGCAAATATAGCAAATGTGTCGAAAGTGCGCCATCTACCTACTATAATCCCCGCCTGAGTTTATTGAGGAACAATTCATGTCTGCATTTACCCCGGCAAGTGAAGTCTTGCTGCGTCACAGTGATGATTTCGAAGAAAGCCGTATTCTGTTTGCCGGAGATATGCAGGATGACCTGCCTGCGCGTTTCGACTGTGCTGAAAGCCGTGCCCACACCCAATACTACCACCACTGGCAGGTGCTGAGCCGCCAGATGGGCGAGCGCGCGCGCTTTAGCCTGGTGGCGGAGCAGAGCGATATTGCCGACTGCGACACGCTGATTTACTACTGGCCGAAGAATAAACCGGAAGCCCAGTTCCAGCTGATGAACCTGCTCTCCCTGCTGCCGGTCGGCTGCGATATTTTCGTGGTGGGTGAGAACCGCAGCGGCGTGCGTAGCGCTGAACAGATGCTGGAAGGCTACGCGCCGCTGAATAAAGTCGACAGCGCTCGCCGCTGTGGTCTGTACCATGGCCGTCTGGAAAAACAGACAACGTTTGATCCACAGGCTTACTGGGACGAGTACCAGCTTGACGGTCTGACCATCAAAACCCTGCCGGGCGTGTTCAGCCGTGATGCGCTGGATACAGGTAGCAAGCTGCTGCTCTCCACTCTGACGCCGCATACCAAAGGCAAAGTGCTGGACGTGGGCTGCGGCGCGGGCGTGCTCTCTACCGTGCTCGCCAGCCATTCCCCAAAAGTACGTTTAACCCTGTGTGACGTGAGCGCCCCGGCGGTAGAAGCCAGCCGCGCAACGCTTGCCGCAAACGGCATTGAAGGCGAGGTGATTGCCAGCAACGTCTTCTCTGACATCACCGGTCGCTTCGATATGATCATCTCTAACCCGCCGTTCCACGACGGCATGGAGACCAGCCTTGAAGCCGCGCAAACGCTTATCCGTGGCGCAACCCGTCATCTTAACAGCGGCGGTGAGCTGCGTATTGTCGCTAACGCCTTCCTGGCGTACCCGAAAGTGCTGGACGAAACCTTCGGCTTCCACGAAGTGATCGCCCAGACCGGTCGCTTTAAGGTCTACCGTACCGTGATGACGCGTCAGGCAAAGAAATAATTCGCCATGCAATGCTTGCCGGATAAGCGCCAGCGCCATCCGGCAAGCAGGCGTCTCCGTTCCGGCCATTTTTGCAGCAATCAATAAAAGGCGCGCACTTTTCTGTTGACGTAAAGCTGAAAACATCTAGAATGCGCCTCCGTGGTTACGATACTTTTACAGTATCGATGGTATGCGAAGGTGGCGGAATTGGTAGACGCGCTAGCTTCAGGTGTTAGTGTCCTTTGGATGTGGGGGTTCGAGTCCCCCCCCTCGCACCATAAATCACAATGATATTGCTCGCACTGGGCGAAGGTGGCGGAATTGGTAGACGCGCTAGCTTCAGGTGTTAGTGTCCTTACGGATGTGGGGGTTCGAGTCCCCCCCCTCGCACCAACGAGGCGATATCAACAATAGTAAGATGACTGTGCGAAGGTGGCGGAATTGGTAGACGCGCTAGCTTCAGGTGTTAGTGTCCTTAGGATGTGGGGGTTCGAGTCCCCCCCCTCGCACCAATTATCTTACATCCCTTCTGAAGTACCTCTCGTTTTCCCTGTTATTTCAAACTCATCAGTATTACCAGAATTCCGCTGACCAGTGCTACACAGGATGGCAGTAAAACAAAGTGCCGAAGTTGCTTATGCCAGATCATCCCTGACGTGACTAACAGTCCTGACACAATGATCGCTTTCCAGGTATCAAGGGAGAGATCGGCAAACATCAAACCGCCGAGAATGGCTCCCGGTAGCAATACCCCCCAACCACTTCCCAGCGCCCTGTTCAACATGATCCGCCCTCTCACAACGATAATGATAACCAATATCATATGGCAGAGATTATCATTTGTCAGCTGAATGAATCAAAATCCATCGACCTTTACCTTTCCCGTAATGACAGGAATTGCCTAAGGTGATAAATTGCACACCTGTTAACAACATCTAAAGATTTTCTGATAATTACTCTTTGAGTTTTTTGCATATTTTATTGCGAAACAACACCTACTTATTTGTTTTAATTAAATTTTAATAAAAACGCACGACTATGACATCACAATCCTGGCGGTCTTTGGTTCACAGAAAATATCAATTGTCGTTACGTTTGTTTTTATTTCTGAACGCAACCTCAGCAGTGTTCTCGGTAACAAACCCGCTCAATTCTGTACGCCTGTTATCAGCCCCACTTATTGCTATTTTCTCCATCAGCACCGGGCTGTTCGTCTGGCACTGGAGAAAGAAAGCGCGGAAGATAAATATTCCTGTTGTTTCAGGGATCTTCGGTATTTTGTGGGCCTGGCAAATTGTGTCCAAATTCTCCTTAATTTCCCACGACCATGCGACGTATTTGTTAATCGCCCTCTTAACGGTGCTTTTTATCGGAACGCTGGCATTCGCCAGTAATATCAAAGCATTTACGCTGCACTCATTGCCCACCTTTATTGTCTGCCTGTGGCTAAGCGATCACGATATATGGCTGAGAATGACCTATTCTTTCGCACTTCCTGTGGTAGCAATTGCTATTCATAACATTTTGCAAAGACGTAACGATCGTTTCGCTCAGGAATTGCTCTCACGCCTGCTGGAAGAGCGAGAAACCCTTACCGATCTCAGCATGATGGACCCGCTCACCGGGCTCTATAATCGTCGCGGTCTGCAAAGCCGTCTGGAGAACCTGCCGACGGTAGAAAATGGCGAGCACTTTGTCCTGCTGATGGATATCGATCACTTCAAAGCTTATAACGACCATTATGGCCATATGATGGGCGACCAGGCGCTGAAACGCGTCTCTGCGGCAATCCGCGACGCCGTGCGTTCTCGTGATATTGTGGCGCGTTTTGGCGGGGAAGAGTTTATGGTGCTGCTAACCAATATTTCACTCGAACATGCTCGCCAGACGGCCGAGCGGATCCGTCAGAAAGTCTACGATTTGAAAATCCCGCATCTGTTTAACGAGAGTGTCGCGACAAACGTCACCATCAGCATTGGTATTGCTATTTTCGAGGATGAAGACGTGGAAGGCGCGCTGGAAAAAGCGGACAAAGCCCTCTACGAAGCAAAGCATATGGGGCGCAATAATATTCTGTTGAGTGAAGAGCTGCAGTCGGCGTAAACATCACGGCGATGTCACCAGGACAAAAGTCTTGCCATTGGTATGAGCAATAGTTAGGATTGGCAATCATTATCATTTAGATTTCTATCTATACTATGGCCACGCATACCGCACACATCGTCGAACCCCTCCTCTGGCGAGCGCCCCTCACCAGCGGGAATGCTTCGCTTGCGGATGCCATACGGGATAAGATTGCGGAGACTCGCGCCCACCTGCTGGACTTTATCCGGCTTGATGAAGCGCACCCGCACCACGCCATGACGCTCTCAGAGTGGCGACAGCCGACAAAACTGCAATCGCTGCTGGCCACCTATTCCGACCATATCTATCGCAATCAGCCCACCCTTACGCGGGAAAATAAACCTCTGCTCTCTCTCTGGGCACAGTGGTATATCGGGCTGATGGTGCCTCCCCTCATGCTGGCGCTGTTAACGCAAAAGAGCATGCTGGAACTCTCGCCGGATAATTTCCACGTTGAGTTTCACGAAACCGGGCGTGCAGCCTGTTTCTGGATTGATCTCCACGAAGACCACAACGCTGAGCGCCTGACGGCTCAGGAACGTATGGAGCGGCTTATCATGCAGGCCCTGATCCCGGTGGTAGAAGCGCTTGAAGCGACGGGAGAGATTAACGCGAAGCTTATCTGGAGCAATACGGGCTATTTAATCCACTGGTATTTAACGGAAATGAAGCCTCTGCTTGGTGATGAGAACGTTGATGCCCTGCGTCAGTCCTGTTTCTTTGCAAAACAGCTTTCCGATGGCCGTGACAACCCGTTATTCCGTACCGTCGTGCTCCGTGATGGGCTTCTGGTCCGTCGCACCTGCTGCCAGCGCTACCGCCTGCCGGACGTTAAGCAGTGCGGAGATTGCACGCTGAAGTAGTGCAGTGAATTGCCCGGTGGCGCTGCGCTTACCGGGCCTACAAAAACTAAAAACGGCAACATGAGTTGCCGTTTTGCTTTTACCTAGGCCACCTGCTGATTGTCCTCTTCCGCGTTACGCTGCGCTTCTTCCGCTTCCTGCTCCAGCAGCTGCTTCTCGTACACTTTGAAGAACGGGTAGTAGATGATTGCCGATACGCAGGCCAGAACCACAACCAGAATAGCCGCGCGGAAATCCCAGCCCAGAGCCCACGCTGCGCCTATCGGCGCCGGTGCCGTCCAGGGAACCACTGAGATGACGCGGCCAATCAGATCAAACGTCATCGCCGCCCAGGCCAGCACGGCATTTACCATCGGTGCCAGCAGGAACGGAATAAAGAACACCGGGTTCATCACAATCGGCGTACCGAAAATGACGGGTTCGTTGATGTTAAAGAAGCTGGGTACCACGCTCAAACGCCCGATAGAGCGTAAATGCGCTGAACGGCTACGCAGATAGCAAATCACCAGCCCCATCGTGGCTCCCGACCCGCCAATCACGATAAAGAATGTCCAGAACGCCTCCATAAAAATATGCGGCAGAGGCTGGCTGGCGGCCAGCGCGGTCTGGTTAGCGCCCAGGTTAGTCAGCCAGAACATCTGCAGCATCCCGGAGACGATGGCGGCTCCGTGGATCCCGGCGAACCACAGCAGATGGCCAATCAGCACGGCCAGCAGGATCGCAGGCAGAGAATCCGCTGCGGAAACCAGAGGTTTAAAGACCGACATAATGGCCTGCGGGATCAGCATGCCAAACTGAGACTGAATGACCAGGCTCAGAGGATAGAGCGTCAACACCACCACCAGCACCGGGATCAGCAGATCAAAAGAGTTTTTGATCATCGGAGGAACCTGGTCCGGCAGACGAATACCGATATTATGCGCTTTGAGGAAACGCATCATCTCAACGCAGTAGATCGCCACCAGAATCGCGGTAAAAATACCCGTCCCACCCAGGCTGTCGACAGGAAGCGTGCCTTTGGTTTTCGGTGCCGCGACCAGCAGAAACGCCATCAGCGACAGCATGGCGCACATAAACGGGTCTAACTGGTGCGATTTGACATAGTGTTTGCCAAGGTTATAGGCAATGGCCGCACAGATATAAATGGACATAACGCCCATCGTCATATCAAACGGCGTCAGGATCTGGCCTTCAAACTGCTTCGCCATATCCAGCCAGGCGCGGGCGAAACCCCAGGTGGTATCAGGCGAAAACGGTGGGTAAGCGAACACTAACAGAAATGAACCCACAATCATAAATGGCATCGCGGAGATGAACCCATCACGAATAGCCATGACATGACGCTGGGAGGAGATCCGCCCGGCAATCGGGCTAACGTAATTTTCAACAAAACGGAATATCAGGTTAAACGCAGCATGGTTGGCAGACATGGCAGATCTCCTGTCAGACGTTTATTACGGGCACATTTGCGCCGCACGTTGTTCCATAAATCAGCTTCACAACCTTGCTGGCTTGTGTACCAGTGGTACTGCTCAGACGGAATGGTTTCATAATTTGCTCTTATTATTGGATACAGGGGACGTTACGTACTCAGTATTAATCGACGCATCACGCTCTGCAACCGGTTACTGTAACCGGTTTCCGTGATTGTGAAGAGGATCCAGAAATCAGCCGTTCGGGATATTTGTTACGTAAGAGATATTTACAGAGCATAAATTCTTATGACAGATTACGCAGGATATTTGTCAGGAGGAAACAATGAGTTTGCAGTCTGTACAGCAGTTTTTTGCCGACAACGCGCCGGATATAGACGTAATTGAACTTAGCCAGAGTACCGCTACCGTTGCGTTGGCTGCTGCCGCCCACTGTGTTGAACCGGGACAGATCGCCAAGACCTTATCCTTAAAGGTGAAAAATGAGGTGATTCTGGTGGTGGCGAAAGGTGATGCGCGTCTGGATAACAAAAAGCTAAAAGACACGTTTGGTGCGAAAGCGCGCATGCTCAGCAGTGATGAAGTGGTGACCATCACCGGTCATCCCGTTGGCGGTGTGTGCCCCTTCGGACTGGAAAATCCGCTTGCGGTTTACTGCGATATCTCGTTAAAGCAGTACGCCGAAGTGCTGCCCGCCGCAGGTGCAATTCATAGCGCCGTGCGTATTTCACCTGACAGAATGGCAGAGCTGACTTCCGCAAAGTGGGTTGATGTTTGCATCTGATTGATGCGCCAGAGCCTGTCTGGCGCGCAACAGGCAGGTTATAAAAAGGTCGGCTTGCTGAGTGCCGAACTTCGCGGTTCCCTTGCCGGAAGGTGGGTAATAATATCCGCCGCATCAAGCAAGCCCACATCGGAATTCACCCCCAGCTTCACCATCGCATTAAACTTATGCGCCCGGATGGTCTTAATATTGCGTTCAAGCTGTGCCGCGATTTGAGGAATGGAATAGCCGCAAGACATATAACGCAATATTGCCCGTTCCGTTGGGCTTAACATTCTGTTTTGACTCCGGTACCAGTGATTCATCATATTGTCATTGATGCGCAGCGTTTCACTCAACAACACCATGAGTTCCTCCTGCAGATGGTCAAGCGTCAGCGATTTACTGACCACACCGTGAAGTCGTGACGGCGAAAGATGGCTAATTAACCGTGCTTCCGTCTCATCAGCGACCAGGATAATGCGCTGGATATGACCATGCGTAAACGCGAGATCCCGCAGGTGCGCCAGACAGTTACGACGTTCTTCTCGCGCATCGGAAAGTGAATAGATCAGCGAGAAAAAATTGACGTGCTGAAGTGCTTTCTTAAAGCTGTCAAATTCGCTAAACAGATGCAGCTGATAATGATTCAGGCCGGGCATCGCAAAAAGATGCTGTAGCCCAACAGCACTCATCGTGCAATTTTCGACGATGGCGATATGTCTTGTTGAATCGGTTTTTTCCATTCCTCGAACTCTCCATAGGCTGACATCAAACTCAGCTCTCTCATTCCCTGCGAACTGTTGATCCAGGCGTACATATCGGCATTACTGCGTAATGACAGCCGTCGCATCGCACTGTTTTTCTGCGCACTGATGGTTTTATTGCTCTTCTTGAGCAATGTGGCGATTTGGTTAATCCCCCATCCTTTACCTAACAGACGCAATACCTTGCGTTCGGAGTGCGTGAGCGCAATAACGTGTTCGTCTTCATCCTCCGTACTTTTAGGTTCCGGGGTTAATAACGTCTGGCTTATCCGCTCTGCCCGCTCGCTACCTGCCCGAATAGCGTTAACCACGCCTTCAATGGGCTCCATATCAGACAGCAACGTACTTTCCGGGCGCATAAGCAACTCAACCGCAATAGGGTAAAGCGGCCGCGAAACTAAAAAGATCCAGTGAATATCCCGGTATTGATTCAATAAACCGTAATACTCTTCGAGGGTGCCCCGAGGATTCCTGTATTCACCTGAAATATCGGCAATAATGACATCTGCGCGGCGTAACTGGAGCAGCGTTAACTCCTGCAGCGAGCGGCAATAGGTCAATTCAAAATCCGGGAAATGGCGTGCCATCACGCCCCCTAACCCGTTTTGCATTACGGGTATCCGGCTAATGACAACGCCATGTTTACCATGCAATGACAACATAGACCCCTCCGTGTCCATTCTTCATTTGATGAGTCACGTTAAGACGCATCAATGTATGGGTATTTTCGTCCCTGAGTGTAAAACTGATTAATACAAGCAGAAGATGAGATGTGTTCTTAGTTTAAGAAATGCCTAAAACAACGGTAATATCTCATAAAGCGCAAACAAATTTAATTGCGGAGCCATTAAAATAACGACAATATAAAATTAGAATAACTAAATACAAATATTTTATATTTTCACATTAATAATTCACTGCATTGATAAATTAATCCAGCCCCCTTTCGCGATACGGGCTGCAACTGTTTGCATAAACCTTGATCTGGCCCACAGCAAGAGGCACTGCACTTTGTGCTAAAAGTAATCACTATGGGCCAACCGGCAACTTTCCATCTTCTTCAGGACAATACATGCAGGCAGATCGGTCAACGCAGCGTGCTATCACGCGGCTATGTATTCAGTGCGGTCTTTTTCTGCTCCAGCACGGCGCGGAAAGCGCGCTGGTTGAGGAGCTTTCCACCCGGCTGGGACTGGCGCTGGGTATGGATAGCGTTGAAAGCGCGATCTCATCCAACGCCATTGTGCTGACCACGATCAAAGACGGTCAGTGCCTGACCTCCACCCGCAAAAACCATGACCGTGGCATTAACATGCACGTCGTGACCGAAGTGCAGCACATTGTCATCCTTGCTGAACATAAGCTTCTCGATCTCCATGAAATTGAAAAACGGTTCAACCAAATTAAGCCATTACGTTATCCGCGCTGGCTTGTCGTGTTGATGGTAGGGCTGTCGTGCGCCTGCTTTTGTAAGCTCAATAAAGGCGGCTGGGACGGCGCGATCGTCACCTTTTTCGCCAGCAGTATCGCCATGTATGTTCGCCAGCTGCTGACGCACAGACAGCTGCATCCGCAAATTAACTTCTGCATTACCGCGTTTGTCGCCACCACAGTTTCCGGCCTGCTTCTGCGCCTGCCGCAGTTTGCTAACACCCCGACGATTGCCATGGCCGCCAGCGTGCTTCTGCTGGTCCCAGGCTTTCCGTTGATCAACGCCGTCGCCGACATGTTTAAAGGGCACATCAATACCGGTCTGGCACGCTGGGCTATCGCCAGCCTGCTGACGCTGGCGACCTGCATTGGCGTGGTCATGGCCATGACACTCTGGGGGTTACGCGGATGGGCGTGATAGATTTTCTGCTGGCGCTGGCGCAGGACATGCTTCTG
The DNA here is from genome assembly GCF_008080435.1 of Enterobacter asburiae. Lineage (GTDB taxonomy): Bacteria > Pseudomonadota > Gammaproteobacteria > Enterobacterales > Enterobacteriaceae > Enterobacter > Enterobacter asburiae_C. The sequence goes on from NZ_VRKN01000006.1 coordinate 262,587, forward strand.
GCCGCCATTCCTGCCGTCGGCTTTGCGATGGTATTTAACGTTCCGCAACGCGCGCTGCCGTGGTGTGCGCTGCTGGGCGCGATTGGCCATGGCTCGCGAATGGTGATGATGACCGCGGGTTTTAACATCGAATGGTCAACATTCATGGCGTCTATGCTGGTCGGCAGTATCGGCATCCAGTGGTCGCGCTGGTATCTGGCGCATCCCAAAGTATTCACCGTCGCCGCCGTGATCCCGATGTTCCCGGGCATATCTGCGTATACGGCGATGATTTCCGCGGTGAAAATCAGCCATTTTGGCTACACCGAGCCTCAGATGATCCTCCTCCTGAGCAACTTTCTTAAAGCGTCGTCCATCGTCGGCGCGCTCTCTATCGGGCTGTCGATCCCCGGACTATGGCTATACCGCAAACGCCCACGCGTTTGATATTTGTGTTATTTCGCTGCCATGGAGATAATCCTTCTGGTCCGTTTGGTGAAAATAAGGAAAGGATGTGGCTAACCCTGGCAGCGAACACCCCGAGCACAGTGAAGAATCCAGCCTGAAAGAGAAAATTTTTCAGAGCGCCATCGCGCTTTTTGCCGAGTATGGATTGAACGGTGCCCGCATGGAGCAGATCGCGGAGAAAGCGGGTACCACCAAACGCATGGTGGTTTACCATTTTAAGAATAAAGAGAATCTCTATCTCCTGGTGCTGGAACACGTTTACACCCAGATTCGCGCCAGTGAAAAAGCGCTAAGCCTGGCGGGAATGCCCCCCGTCGAAGCGTTGGTCGACCTGGTTGAAGCCACCTTTGACTATCATGCCGACCATCCAGACTACATCCGGATTATCTGCATGGAAAACATGCAGCGTGGCCGCTTTATGCAGCAGTCGAGCTATCTTCGCCAGGTCAACCGCAGCGCGCTCGACCTGCTGGAGGAGATCCTTCGCCGGGGTAAAGAAAAACAGCTCTTCAGCCAGACGGTCGACGCCCGCGATCTTCACCGCCTGATAAGCAGCTTCAGCTTTCACTACGTAGCCAACAGCTACACCTTCACGCTCCTGTTTGAAGACGGTGCGGACGAACAGGCTCAGCGCCAGCACTACCGCAAAATGGCCGTTCAGGTAGCGCTCCGCTACACCTGCCCATAAAATTGCTTGCAATTAAATCGCGCACTATCTATATTCATTACATGAACGCGAAAACGAACGACGCAACCGCTGCGCTCAAGCTGGATAACCAGCTCTGCTTTGCCCTCTATTCGGCAAATCTGGCGCTTAACAAGCTGTACCGGCAACTGCTGGCACCGCTGAACCTGACCTACCCGCAATACCTGGTGATGCTGGTGCTGTGGGAGCAGGATGATATGACGGTGTCGGACATCGGCGAACGGCTGTTTCTGGACTCTGCGACCCTGACGCCGCTGTTGAAACGGCTGGAAGGCGCCGGGCTCATCAACCGTCACCGTTCGCGTAAAGACGAACGTCAGGTCGCCGTCACCCTGAGTGAAGCGGGACGTGAACTTCAGCAGCAGGCATTGGGTATCCCCCATGCGGTGGGTTGCGCAGCGCAGTGTGATACCGACACCCTGCTGGCGCTCAAACAGCAGCTCGAACTTTTTCGACAACAGCTACACCGCGCGTAAAGCTATACTTTACGCGTGATTATTACCCAGATACATCGCACACTATTCAATAGCGCACATTAAAGTAAGATGAGGAATCTGCCATGTCTTTAGAAAAAGTCGTTTATACCGCCAAAGCCAAAGCAACCGGTGGCCGTGACGGTCGTGCCACCTCTTCCGATGGCGTACTGGACGTAAAACTGGGCGTGCCAAAAGAGATGGGCGGCATGGGGGGAGAAGTGACGAACCCTGAGCAGCTGTTTGCTGCCGGCTACTCTGCCTGCTTCCTGGGCGCGATGAAGTTCGTGGCCGCGCGCGACAAATTTACCCTGCCAAAAGATGCCTTTATTGAAGGCGAAGTGGGTATTGGCCCGCTGCCAACCGGTTTTGGTATCGAAGCAAAACTGAATATCCACGTTGAGGGGATGGATCCCGCGGAAGCCAAAAAGCTGGTCGATGCGGCGCACATTGTTTGCCCGTACTCTAACGCGACCCGCGGCAACATCGACGTGACCCTGAATATCATCGCGTGATAAATGCCTGATGGCGCTGCGCTTATCAGACCTACGACTGTAGCCCCGGTAAGCGCAGCGCCACCGGGGAAATCCCCTCCATCCCCTCATCCTCTCTGTGCTACCATAAGCCTATATCACGCCCGTAGTAATCAGTAGAGTAAGCGTTATGTCCTCCAGAATTCTGACCACCAGCATTGCTGGCATTGATGCCTTTATGCACGACCCACGCGGTGTGTTGACTCACGCCGAAGGCGGCACGGTTGCGGTTTTTGCCGACAACGCTCCGGCGTTTTACGCAATCACACCGGAACGTCTGGCACAGCTTCTGGAGATCGAAGCGCAAGTGTCACGCCCGGCGAGCGATGTCACGCTGGACAACCAGTTCTTTGATGAACCGGTTAACATCCCCGTGACCGTTCCGATGGGAAAATTTGCCCTGTACGCGGGCTGGCAACCGGATGCGGATTTTCAGCGACAGGCGGCGCTGTGGGGCATTGCGTTAACCCAACCGGCCACCGCGGAAGAACTTGCCGCGTTTACTGCCTGGTGGCAGGCGGAAGGTAAAGTCTTCACCCACATTCAGTGGCAGCAAAAGCTCGCGCGTCATCTTCAAATTACCCGCGCCGGCAACAACGGCCAGCCCAAACGCGACATCAACGCGTTTTCAGAACCGGATAAACAGATCCCCAGTGGATTCCGAGGTGCGAAATGAAGAACGTCGGCGACCTGATGAAACGTCTGCAAAAAATGATGCCTGCCAACGTGAAGCCCGCTTTCACCACGGGTGAAGAGCTGCTGGCGTGGCAAAAAGAGCAAGGTGAGATCCGCGCCGCCGCGCTCGCCAGGGAAAACCGGGCGATGAAAATGCAGCGCACCTTTAACCGTTCCGGTATCCGTCCCCTGCACCAGAACTGCTCGTTCGATAACTATAAAGTCGAAACCAACGGGCAGATGAACGCCCTTGCGGCCGCCCGTCAGTACGTGGATGAATTCGACGGTAACATCGCCAGCTTCATCTTTAGCGGCAAGCCGGGCACCGGAAAAAACCACCTGGCAGCCGCCATCTGCAACGAGCTGCTTCTGCGGGGTAAATCGGTTCTTATCATCACCGTGGCCGATATCATGTCCGCGATGAAAGACACCTTCAGCAACCGCGAAACCAGCGAAGAGCAACTGCTTAACGATCTGAGCAATGTTGATTTACTGGTCATTGATGAGATTGGCGTTCAGACAGAATCCCGCTATGAAAAAGTGATCATCAACCAGATAGTCGATCGCCGCTCCTCGTCCAAACGCCCCACCGGCATGCTGACGAACCACAATATCGACGAGATGACCCGTTTACTGGGGGAACGCGTCATGGACCGCATGAAGCTGGGTAACAGTCTCTATGTCATCTTCGACTGGGAAAGTTACCGCAGCCGCGTCACCGGCAAAGAGTATTAAGACAGTTCCAGGAATCGCCGGAAGGGCATAGGTATATACTGGAACCCCTTCGGCCCAAAACGGACCTTTTTGAGAGAGCCATGATGAAAAAACAGATTCTAATCAGCACCTTTTTAGGCGCGCTGCTGGTGACCGGCGCAGCGCAAGCGGCGTCGTGGCAGGAGTCCCTGTCAAGCGCAGCAAATGAGCTGAGCAAAGAGAGCAGCGGCTCTCAGGGCGGACTTTCCGCCTCTTCCCTCACCAGCCTGCTGGGCAACAGCTCCCAGAGCCTTAGCGCGGGCACGATGAACAATGCGGCGGGGATTCTGGAATATTGCGCGAAGCAAAAGCTGGCCTCCGTGACCGACGCGCAAAACGTGAAAAACCAGGTGCTGGGTAAACTGGGTCTGGATACCCAGGAGCAGAAAGCGGACACCAACTATATGGACGGCATTCAGGGCCTGCTTAACGCGCAAAACGGCCAGCAGCTTAACCTGAGCACCCTCGGCAACTCTTCTCTGGCAAAACAGGTGAAAACCAAAGCCTGCGATCTGGTGCTGAAACAAGGCGTTAATTTCCTCTCCTGATCCATCCCATTTTCTGCCACAACGCGCCGCGTTTAATGCGATAGTCTTGCAACGCGGCGCTAAATGAGCGTTTTTCCTACCTGCCACCGTCTCAGCGTCCGTTTGTCAGGATGTGTCCCTCTTCATAAAAACGATTTTCTAAACCAAATCCTAACAACAGCACATTTTCGTGACACTAAAATTGCAGCTTAACGACATCGCAATTACATTGTATGACCCAAAAAATAAACAGTTAGCCAGCGAACCATCTGGCGTCATGAGGATATGCTGTTGTCTGAATTCATGTCTCTTATCCTTTTTCTGGCTTCTGTCGGCGTTTACGCCTGGAAAGCCGGCCGTCACACCTGGTGGTTTATCGCCACGCTGGTGGTGCTCGGCATTTTTATTATTTTAAACATTACCTTATACGCCAGCGATTACTTTACCGGTGACGGTATTAACGATGCGGTGCTCTACACGCTGACGAACAGCCTGACAGGCGCGGGTGTGGGCAAGTACATTCTTCCAGGGCTCGGCCTTATCGTCGCGCTGGTGACGATTTTTGGCGCGCTGGCCTGGGTGCTGCGTCGACGCCGCCATCATCCGCACCATCATGGCTACAGCCTGCTCGCGTTATTCCTTGCGCTGGCCTCCGTCGACGCCAGCCCGGCGTTCCATCAGATCACCGAGCTGGTGAAATCCCAGTCGCGCGACGGCGATCCTGATTTCGTGGCTTACTATAAAGAACCGTCGAAAACGATCGCCAACCCGAAACTCAATCTGGTCTATATCTACGGTGAAAGTCTGGAGCGCACGTACTTTGATAACGATGCGTTCCCGGACCTGACGCCAGACCTGGGTGCGCTGAAAAATGAAGGTCTTGATTTCAGCCACACCATGCAGCTGCCCGGTACGGATTATACGATTGCCGGAATGGTTGCTTCCCAGTGTGGTATCCCGCTGTTCGCGCCTTTTGAAGGTAACGCCTCAGCCTCGATGTCGACGTTCTTCCCACAGAATATTTGCCTCGGCGATATCCTGAAAAACTCCGGCTACGAAAACTATTTTGTGCAGGGGGCAAACCTGCGCTTTGCCGGAAAAGACGTGTTCCTGAAATCCCACGGTTTTGACCACCTGTATGGCTCAGAAGAGTTAAAAACGACGGTTGCCGATCCGAGCTACCGTAACGACTGGGGCTTCTATGACGATACGGTACTCGACGAAACCTGGAAGAAATTCGAGGAGCTCTCCCGCGCGGGCAAGCGTTTCTCCCTCTTTGCGCTGACGGTGGACACCCACCATCCGGACGGGTTCGTCTCGCGCAGCTGTAAACGCAAACGCTATGACGTTGACGGCAAAAACAACACGTCTTTCAGCGCCGTCACCTGCAGCCAGGAGCACATTGCGGCACTGGTCGAGAAAATCAAAGCCTCGCCCTGGTTTAAAAACACCATCATCGTCGTCTCATCTGACCATCTGGCGATGAAAAACAGCGCCTGGGATCAGCTCAACAAGCAGGATCGCAGCAATCTGTTCTTCGTCCTGCGCGGCGATCAGCCGCAGCAGGAGGTGATCGCCACCAAACGCAACTCCATGGATAACGGCGCAACCGTGCTGGACATTCTGGGCGGCGACAACTTTATTGGCCTGGGCCGCAGTACGCTATCGGGGCAATCCCTGTCGGAAGTGTTCCTCAACATGAAGGAAAAAATCCTCGCCTGGAAGCCAGACATCATCCGCCTGTGGAACTTCCCGAAAGAGATGAAAGACTTCACCGTCGATCGGGATAAAAACACGATTGCCTTCTCGGGCAGCAACTTCCGTCTGCCGCTGCTGGTGCGGGTGTCGGAGGGTCGCGTTGAGCCGCTGCCGGAAAGCGAATATTCCGCGCCGCTGCGCTATCAGCTGGCCGATTTTGCTCCACGCGATAATTTCGTCTGGGTCGACAGATGTTACAAAATGGGCCAGCTCTGGTCACAGCCGCTGGCGCTTTCTACCGACTGGTGCATCTCTCAGGGTCAGCTCGGCGGGGAGCAAACCGTGCAGCACGTTGATAAAGCCCAGTGGAAAGGCAAGACCGCGTTTAAAGATACGGTGATTGATACGGCGCGCTATCAGCACAACATCGACATGCTGAAAATCGTCGATAACGATATTCGCTATAAGGCGGACAGCTTTATCTTTAACGTGGCCGGCGCCCCCGAGGAAGTGAAGCAGTTTAGCGGCATCTCGCGTCCGGAGTCCTGGGGACGCTGGTCAAACGCGCAGCTGGGCAACGAGGTGAAAATTGAGTACACCCATCCGCTGCCGGAACAATTCGACCTGGTGATCACCGCCAGAGCGTATGGCCCCAACGCTAACAGGCCCGTACCGGTGCGCGTGGGCGACAGGGAGCAGACGCTAACGCTCGGGAACGATGTGAGCACGCACACGCTGCATTTTGAGAATCCATCGCGCAGCAATACCCTGGTGATCGTGCCACCGGATCCGCAGTCCACCAATGAAGGGAATATTCTCGGCCATTCACCGCGCGAACTCGGGATTGGCATGGTAGAAATTAAAATTGTGAGTAGCGCAGGCTAATGGTCGACCTTAACATCACCGTTCGACCCACGCGTCCCGGCGACGTTGCCGCCCTGCCCGCCATTGAACGCGCGGCGGGCGAGCGCTTTCGTGAAGACCCGGAGCTCGCCTGGCTTGCCGATGGCGAGGTCATTTCCGCTGAGCAGCACCTTGAGTATGCCGAACGTGGGCTAAGCTGGCTGGCGCTGGCGAATGACCGCCCCGCGGGGTTTATCCTCGCCGAAGCGCACTCTTCGTCGCTGTTTATCGTGGAGCTTTCGGTTGATCTGGACTGGCAGGGAAAAGGAATGGGCCGGCAGCTCATCGCCTGTGCGGCTGATCATGCCCGCAGGCTGGGGCTGGCGTCGCTGACGTTGACGACGTTTCGGGACGTACCGTGGAACGCGCCGTTCTATGCGCGGTTGGGGTTTGAATACGTAACGGCACTCACGCCTGAACTGCGTCAGAAAAGAGAAGAAGAGACCGCGCACGGCTTAGCGTATGAAACGCGCTGCGCTATGCGCCTGCCTCTGTAATATCGCCCGGTGGCGCTGCGCTTACCGGGCCTACAAAACCCTGAATCGTAGGCCGGGTAAGGCGCAGCCGCCACCCGGCACAACGCACAGAGTTAGAACGTTTCCCAGTTATCGCCTGAATCGGCCGTCGCGGTTTTACGCGCCATCACCGGCGTGGAAACCGCTTTAGCCGCGGCGAATTCGCGCGCTTTCATCTGCTCCTGCTGAATGCGGAACACCGCCACGGCCTGAGTCAGACGGCTCGCCTGCTCTTCCAGTGCGGCCGCCGCTGCGGCAGATTCCTCAACCAGCGAGGCGTTCTGCTGGGTCACGCGATCCATCTCAGCTACCGCCAGACCCACCTGGTCGATACCGCGGCTCTGCTCGTCAGACGCAGAGGCGATTTCACCCATGATATCCGTTACGCGGGTCACCGCGTTCACGATCTCACCCATGGTTTCACCGGCACTTTCTACCAGCGTTGAGCCCACTTCCACGCGGCCCACGGAGTCTTCAATCAGGCTCTTGATTTCACGAGCCGCCTGGGCGCTGCGCTGGGCCAGGTTACGCACTTCACCTGCCACCACCGCAAAACCACGCCCCTGCTCACCCGCACGCGCCGCTTCTACCGCCGCGTTCAGTGCCAGAATGTTGGTCTGGAAAGCAATGCCGTCGATCACGCTGATAATGTCGGCAATTTTCTGCGAACTGCCCGCGATATCGCGCATGGTCTGCACCACGTTATCCACTACTTTACCGCCTTTCTGCGCGGTTTCAGAGGCGCTCAGGGCAAGATGGCTCGCCTGACGGGCGTTTTCGGCGTTCTGCTTAACGGTCGCCGTCAGCTGCTCCATGCTGGCAGCGGTCTCTTCCAGGGAAGCGGCCTGCTGTTCAGTACGGGAAGAGAGGTCGTTATTGCCCATCGCAATTTCGCTCGCGCCGCTGTAGATCGCATTGGCACCGTTACGCACGTCGCCGACGGTACGCACCAGCTCACCCTGCATATGGCGCAGCGAGTCGGCCAGTTCACCCATCTCGTTGGTGCCCTGAACCTCAATACGCTTCACCAGATCGCCGCTGGCGATATGGCGAATGTTGTCGATCAGACGATTCAGCGGAGAGATCAGGGTCTGCTTGATGTTGAGCCAGACGGCCACGATCACCACCAGCACGGCAATCAGGACGCTGATCAGCACCCAGATAGCCTGGCTGAAGGAGCTGTCGCTGTCTTCGACCGCCATCTGGTAGAGCTTGTCGTTCTGCTGCAGGTAGCTCACATACTGCTTCTCAAAACCATCCTGGTAACTCTGGGTCGGTTGGTCGAAGAAGGCGTTGATTTTGCCTGCACCCAGCAGCTGAATCAGCTCCGCCAGCGCACCGTGGTAAATATCATAGTTACGCTTGATCTCCATGGCATCCGCATCGCTTTGACGCGGATCGCGCGGCAGGGCTTCGTAGGCAGCCCAGTTTTTTTCCGCCTGTTTCAGAGACGTAGACGCGATTTGCATCAAATCGTTAACGGTCGCGCCGCTGCCGATATTGCTCTGATCCATCATGTAGCGGATACCCGCGCGGTTCAGGGTATTACGGGTTTGCAGCAACGCTACCCAGCTGGCGTTCAGCGTGGATTGTTGCTGGCGAATGGTTTGCAGGACGGTGAAATTCTCTTTGTCATTCTTAAGGGCATTAAAGAAAAGACCACCGGATGTGAGTTGTAAAAGGCCAAATATCGCTAAAACCAGCATTAAGCTGGTGACAATCTTGATACGGTTCAACATGTTTTCTCTTTCCTCAGACAGATACAGAATTTTCGGCCTGGAAAGGGAAAACTTTACGAAAATCATCCTGGAATTTGGGGTTTTTACTCTTCTTCCCGCACTGCGTTATGCCGGTTTCCGAGTTCAATAAACTCTTCCAGCAGCGCCGTCAGCTGTTTCATCTTCTCCGGCGTGTATTCCGCCTCAATCTGCTGATACGCCTCTTCGACCTGCGCCTGGGCGTGTTCATACAGCGCATTCCCCTCTTTGGTCAGCGACACGTACAGCTTGCGCTGGTCGTTCACCGGCTTTAAGCGCAGCACCAGGCCGTCACGCTCCATGCGCGTCAGAATACCGGTCAGGCTCGGGCGCAAAATGCAGGTGCGAAACGCCAGATCGTGAAAATCCATCGACGGATGTTCAGCCAGCACGCGCACGATGCGCCACTGCTGCTCGGTCAGGTTATGGCGCTTCACAATCGGGCGGAAGTAAGACATCGCCGCTTCCCGCGCCTGCAGCAGCGCGATGGTTAATGAGTCATGCATAGCCTCTCCCCTTCACATCATTAACAAGTAAACAATCACTAAAAGATGTTTTTATAAGCAACATATTTTCCGTCAAAAAGTCTAACAGAAACCCGTCAATTTTATTAACTCACTAATTTATATATAAATAAAACCCATGATGTAAATTTATTGTTATTCATATCACAAATTTTTCACTTCTGATTGCGAAATGAACAGCAAAAGCATAAAAACAGATCATTAACATATTAATGAAATCATAACCCGGACCGCCGGGGTGAGGAGTATGTGAATGAAAGGTACCGTTTTTGCCGTCGCCCTCAACCATCAAAGCCAGCGTGAAGCCTGGCGTGAGGCATTTGAAAAAGCCCCCTACAGCACGCCGCCGAAAACCGCCGTGTGGTTTATCAAGCCGCACAATACGGTGATTCGTGCGGGCGAGCCGATCCCCTTTCCGCAGGGGGAAACGGTGCTAAGCGGCGCGACGGTGGCGCTGGTGGTGGGCAAAACCGCCAGCAAGGTGCGCGTGGAGGACGCCGCGGAGTACATCGCAGGATATGCGCTCGCCAACGAAGTGAGCCTGCCGGAAGAGAGCTTCTACCGCCCGGCCATTAAGGCCAAGTGCCGGGACGGTTTTTGCCCGCTCGGCGAACCGATCGCCGTTGATAACGTGGATAACCTGACCATCATCACCGAGATCAACGGCCGCGAAGCGGACCACTGGAATACGGCCGATCTTCAGCGTAACGCTGCCGAACTGCTGAGCGCCCTGAGCGAGTTCGCCACCCTCAATCCCGGCGATGCGATATTGCTCGGCACCCCGCAAAGCCGTGTTGAGATCCGCCCGGGCGATCGCGTGCGTATTCTGGCGGAAGGTTTTCCGCCGCTGGAAAACCCGGTGCTGGATGAGCGCAACGTCACTATTGCTCACAGCACGCCGCCGCACGCCACGCTGTTTGCCCTCGGTCTGAACTATGCCGATCACGCCAGCGAGCTGGACTTCAAACCGCCTACCGAGCCGCTGGTATTTATCAAAGCGCCAAACACCTTCAACGGCGACAGCCAGACGTCGGTGCGCCCGAACAATATCGAATACATGCATTACGAAGCGGAGCTGGTGGTGGTCATCGGTAAAACCGCGCGTAAGGTCAGCGAATCCTGGGCGATGGACTATGTTGCGGGCTATACGGTCTGCAACGACTACGCCATCCGTGATTACCTGGAAAACTACTACCGCCCGAATTTGCGGGTAAAAAGCCGCGACGGGCTGACGCCCATTTCCCCCCACATCGTGCCGAAAACGGCGATTCCCGACCCGCACAACCTCGCCCTGCGCACCTTCGTCAACGGCGAACTGCGCCAGGAAGGCACCACGGCGGATCTGATCTTCAGCATTCCGTTCCTGATTGCGTACCTGAGCGATTTTATGACCCTGCAGCCGGGCGACATGATTGCCACCGGCACGCCGAAAGGGCTGTCCGATGTGGTGCCGGGTGATGAAGTGGTGGTGGAAGTGGAAGGCGTGGGACGCCTGGTGAACCGGATTGTCAGCGAGGAGACTGCAAAATGAAAAAGATTAACCACTGGATCAACGGTAAAAACGTCGCGGGAAGTGAGTACTTCCACACCACCAACCCGGCCTCCGGTGAGGTGCTGGCAGAAGTGGCCTCCGGCGGTGAAGCTGAAATTCACCAGGCCGTCGCTGCCGCCAAAGAGGCGTTCCCGACGTGGGCTAACCTGCCAATGAAGGAGCGCGCGCGCCTGATGCGCCGTCTGGGCGACCTGATCGACCAGAACGTGCCCGAGATCGCCGCCATGGAAACCGCCGATACCGGCCTGCCTATCCACCAGACCAAAAACGTGCTGATCCCGCGTGCCTCGCACAACTTCGAGTTTTTCGCCGAGGTGTGCCAGCAGATGAACGGCAAAACCTACCCGGTCGATGACAAGATGCTGAACTACACCCTGGTGCAGCCGGTCGGCGTCTGCGCGCTGGTGTCGCCGTGGAACGTGCCGTTTATGACCGCCACCTGGAAGGTCGCGCCGTGCCTGGCACTCGGAAACACCGCGGTGCTGAAGATGTCTGAACTCTCCCCGCTCACCGCAGACCGTCTGGGTGAGCTGGCGCTGGAGGCGGGCATTCCGGCGGGTGTGCTGAACGTGGTGCAGGGCTACGGTGCCACGGCAGGTGACGCGCTGGTGCGCCATCACGACGTGCGCGCCGTCTCCTTTACCGGCGGCACCGCCACCGGGCGCAACATCATGAAAAACGCCGGGCTGAAGAAATACTCCATGGAGCTGGGCGGCAAATCCCCGGTGCTGATTTTTGAAGATGCCGACATCGAGCGCGCGCTGGACGCCGCCCTGTTCACCATCTTCTCCATCAACGGCGAGCGCTGCACCGCGGGCTCGCGCATCTTTATCCAGCAGAGCATCTACCCGGAATTCGTCAAGCGCTTTGCCGAACGCGCCAGTCGCCTTCGCGTGGGCGACCCGACCGATCCGAACACCCAGATTGGCGCGCTGATCAGCCAGCAGCACTGGGAAAAAGTCTCCGGCTATATCCGCCTCGGCATTGAAGAGGGGGCGACCCTGCTGGCGGGCGGCCCGGACAAACCGACCGATCTGCCTGCGCACCTGAAAGGCGGCAACTTCCTGCGCCCGACCGTGCTGGCGGACGTCGACAACCGGATGCGCGTGGCGCAGGAGGAGATCTTCGGGCCGGTGGCCTGCCTGCTGCCGTTTAAGGACGAAGCGGAAGGTCTGCGTCTGGCGAACGACGTGGAGTACGGCCTGGCATCCTATATCTGGACTCAGGACATCAGCAAAGTGCTGCGCCTGGCGCGCAACATCGAAGCCGGGATGGTGTTTGTGAACACCCAGAACGTGCGCGATCTGCGCCAGCCGTTTGGCGGCGTGAAGGCCTCCGGCACCGGCCGCGAGGGCGGCGAGTACAGCTTTGAGGTGTTCGCGGAGATGAAGAACGTCTGCATCTCCATGGGCGACCATCCGATTCCAAAGTGGGGGATCTGAAAATGGGTAAATTAGCGTTAGCGGCAAAAATCACCCACGTTCCGTCAATGTATCTCTCTGAGCTGCCGGGGAAAAACCACGGCTGCCGCCAGTCGGCCATCGACGGGCATAAAGAGATCAGCAAGCGCTGCCGCGAGCTGGGCGTGGACACCATCATCGTGTTCGACACCCACTGGCTGGTGAACAGTGCGTACCACATCAATTGTGCGGACCATTTTGCGGGCGTCTACACCAGCAACGAGCTGCCGCACTTTATCCGCGACATGACCTACGACTACGACGGCAACCCGGCGCTCGGCCAGCTGATTGCCGACGAAGCGGTGAAGCTCGGCGTGCGCGCCAAAGCGCACAACATCCCAAGCCTGAAGCTGGAGTACGGCACGCTGGTGCCGATGCGCTACATGAACAGCGATAAGCACTTCAAGGTGATCTCCATCTCGGCGTTCTGCACCGTCCATGACTTTGCCGACAGCCGCAGGCTGGGCGAGGCCATCGTCAGCGCTATCGAAAAATACGACGGCACCGTGGCGGTGCTCGCCAGCGGCTCGCTGTCGCACCGCTTCATCGACGACCAGCGCGCGGAGGAAGGGATGAACAGCTACACCCGCGAGTTCGACCGCCAGATGGACGAGCGCGTGGTGAAGCTGTGGCGCGAAGGCCAGTTCAAAGAGTTTTGCAGCATGCTGCCGGAGTACGCCGACTACTGCTACGGCGAGGGCAACATGCACGACACGGTGATGCTGCTGGGCATGCTCGGCTGGGACCAGTACGACGGCAAGGTGGAGTTCCTCACCGAGCTGTTCGCCAGTTCCGGCACCGGCCAGGTCAACGCCGTTTTCCCGCTGCCCGCCTGAGGAGCCACCATGCCGCACTTTATTGCTGAATGTACCGACAACATCCGCGAGCAGGCCGATCTGCCGGGGCTGTTCGCCAAAGTGAACGAGGCGCTCGCCGCCACGGACATCTTCCCCATCGGCGGTATCCGCAGCCGCGCCCACTGGCTGGACACCTGGCAGATGGCCGACGGCAGGCACGATTACGCCTTTGTGCATATGACGCTGAAAATCGGCGCAGGACGCAGCCTGGAGAGCCGCGAGGCCGTGGGCGAAATGCTGTTTACGCTGATCAAAACGCACTTCGCAGAGTTGATGGCGAACCGCTATCTGGCGCTGTCGTTTGAGCTCGACGAGCTTCACCCGACGCTCAATTACAAACAAAACAACGTGCACGCGTTGTTTAAGTAAAACCGTCCCCTCTCCCTTTGGGAGAGGGTTAGGGTGAGGGGAAATCTCTGCGGCCTGATGCCCTCACCCCGTCCCTCTCCCACGGGGAGAGGGAGAAAACAAACATAAAACAGGATATCGCCATGCTCGACAAACATACCCATACCCTGATCGCCCATCGTCTGCATCAGGCGGAACAATCTCGGGAGCAAATCCGCCAGATCTCCCTGGACTACCCGACGATCACCATTGACGACGCCTACGCCGTCCAGCGCGAATGGGTCAGCCTGAAAATCGCCGAAGGCCGGGTGCTGAAAGGCCACAAGATCGGCCTCACCTCCAAAGCGATGCAGGCCAGCTCGCAGATCAGCGAGCCGGACTACGGCGCCCTGCTGGACGACATGTTCTTCCACGACGGCAGCGACATTCCTGTCGATCGCTTTATCGTCCCACGCATCGAAGTGGAGCTGGCGTTTGTGCTGGCAAAACCGCTGCGCGGCCCGAACTGCACGATCTTCGACGTCTACAACGCCACGGACTACGTCATCCCCGCGCTGGAGCTGATCGACGCCCGCTGCCACAACGTTGACCCGGAAACCCAGCGTCCGCGCAAGGTGTTCGACACCATCTCCGATAACGCGGCCAACGCGGGGGTGATCCTCGGCGGCCGTCCGATTAAGCCCGACGAGCTGGATCTGCGCTGGATCTCCGCCCTGCTCTACCGCAACGGCGTGATCGAAGAGACCGGCGTTGCCGCAGGCGTGCTTAACCACCCGGCGAACGGCGTGGCGTGGCTGGCGAACAAGCTTGCGCCGTACGACGTGCAGCTTGAGCCGGGGCAAATCATCCTCGGCGGCTCCTTTACCCGCCCGGTGCCCGCCAGCAGAGGCGACACCTTCCACGTCGACTACGGCAACATGGGCTCCATCAGCTGCCGCTTTGTTTAGGAGATAACCATGCAAAACGCATTCAAAGCGGCGCTGAAAGCGGGCCGTCCGCAAATCGGTTTATGGCTGGGGCTGACCAGCAGCTACAGCGCTGAACTGCTGGCGGGGGCAGGCTTCGACTGGCTGCTGATCGACGGGGAGCACGCGCCAAACAACGTGCAGACCGTCTTAACCCAGCTTCAGGCGATTGCCCCCTACGCCAGCCAACCGGTGGTGCGCCCGTCGTGGAACGACCCGGTGCAGATTAAACAGCTGCTGGACGTGGGGGCGCAAACCCTGCTGGTGCCGATGGTGCAAAACGCCGACGAAGCGCGGCTGGCGGTACGTTCCACCCGCTATCCGCCCGCGGGCATTCGCGGCGTCGGCAGCGCCCTGGCTAGAGCGTCGCGCTGGAACCGCATTCCGGACTACCTGCAGCAGGCTAACGACGCCATGTGCGTGCTGGTGCAGATCGAAACCCGCGAGGCATTGAAAAACCTGCCGCAGATCCTGGACGTGGAAGGCGTCGACGGCGTGTTTATCGGCCCGGCGGATCTCAGCGCCGACATGGGCTTTGCCGGCAATCCGCAGCACCCGGAGGTGCAGGCCGCCATCGAGCAGGCTATCGCGCAGATCCGTGCCGCCGGTAAAGCGCCCGGCATCCTGATGGCGAATGAGCAGCTGGCGAAACGCTATCTTGAGCTTGGCGCGCTGTTTGTCGCCGTCGGGGTCGACACCACCCTGCTCGCCCGCGGCGCGGAAGCGCTGGCGGCACGTTTTATCGAAAAACCGGTTACGTCAGTTAATAACAATAAATCCGTCTACTAAACGTAAGATCTGGAGCGCACCATGACGACCTCTACCCTGCAAACTCATGATAATAAAGCTGTTGAACATCGCGCCATTAACAAACTGTTCCGACGCCTGATCGTCTTTCTCTTTATCCTGTTTGTCTTCTCGTTTCTCGATCGCATCAATATCGGCTTTGCCGGGCTGACGATGGGCAAAGATCTGGGCCTTACGTCGACCATGTTTGGCCTGGCCGCGACGCTGTTTTACGTCACCTACGTGCTGTGCGGGATCCCGAGCAACATCATGCTGGCGAAGATCGGCGCACGCCGCTGGATCGCCGGGATCATGGTGGTGTGGGGCATCGCCTCCACCTGCACCATGTTCGCCACCAGCCCGCATACGCTCTATGTGCTGCGCATGCTGGTGGGCATTGCGGAAGCAGGCTTCCTGCCGGGGATCCTGGTGTATCTCACCTGGTGGTTCCCGGCCTATCACCGCGCCCGCGCCAACGCGCTGTTTATGATCGCCATGCCGGTGACCATGATGCTCGGCTCGATCCTCTCCGGGTACATTCTGGCGATGGACGGGCTGTGGAACCTGAAGGGCTGGCAGTGGCTGTTCCTGCTGGAGGGGCTGCCCTCCGTGGTGCTTGGCGTGGTGACCTGGTTTTACCTCAACGACACGCCGGATCAGGCCACCTGGCTGGACGACGACGAAAAGCAGGCGCTGAAAATGATGATCGCCCGCGAGCAGGAGGTCGCCATTGCCCAATCCGTCACGCCGCGATCGACGCTGCGCGAAGTGCTGACCCCGGC
This sequence comes from Enterobacter asburiae, assembly GCF_008080435.1. GTDB lineage: Bacteria > Pseudomonadota > Gammaproteobacteria > Enterobacterales > Enterobacteriaceae > Enterobacter > Enterobacter asburiae_C. Next base: position 278,848 of record NZ_VRKN01000006.1, read on the forward strand.
GGTGCTGCTCTACACGCTGGCCTACTTCTGCCTGACCAACACGCTCAGCGCAATCAACATCTGGACGCCGCAGATCCTGCAAAGCTTTAACACGGGGAGCAGCAATATCGTCATCGGCCTGCTGGCGGCGATCCCGCAGTTTTGCACCATCCTCGGGATGATCTGGTGGAGCCGCCGCTCCGACAGGCTGAAAGAGCGAAAAAAGCACACCATCCTGCCGTACCTGTTCGCAGCGGCGGGATGGATGCTGGCCTCGGCAACGGATCACAGCCTGATCCAGCTGCTTGGCATCATCATGGCCTCAACCGGATCGTTTACCGCCATGGCGATATTCTGGACCACGCCGGATCGGGTTATTAGCCTGCAGTCCCGCGCGGTGGCGCTGGCGGTGATCAACGCCATCGGCAACGTGGGATCCGCCGTCAGCCCATTGCTGATCGGCATTCTGCGCGACGCGACCGGCAGCTTCAGCTCCGGGTTGTGGTTCGTGGCTGGGCTACTGGTGGTCGGCGCGCTGGTGCTGACGCGCATCCCGATGACGCAGCGGGCTCAACAGAGGAGCGGCCATGTGCCAGAGCCCCATCGCCAACATTGATATCAGCAAGGAGTACGACGAAAGTCTGGGCACCGACGATGTGCACTACCAGTCGTTCGCGCGCATGGCGGCCTTTTTTGGCCGCGACATGCAGGCGCATCGTCATGACCAGTATTTTCAGATGCACTTTCTCGATACCGGGCAGATTGAGCTCCAGCTCGACGACCACCGCTACTCGGTGCAGGCGCCGCTGTTCGTCCTCACGCCGCCGTCGGTGCCGCACGCGTTTATCACCGAATCCGACAGCGACGGACACGTCCTGACGGTGCGCGAGGATCTGATCTGGCCCCTGCTGGAGGTGCTCTACCCCGGCACACGGGAAGCGTTCGGCCTGCCGGGGATCTGCCTCTCGCTGGCCGACAGGCCGGACGAGCTGGCGGCGCTGAAGCACTACTGGCAGCTGATTGCCCGGGAATCCACGGAACAGCTGCCGGGGCGCGAGCATACCCTGGTTCTGCTGGCGCAGGCGGTATTTACCCTGCTGCTGCGTAACGCGAAGCTCGACGACCACGCTGCAAGCGGTATGCGTGGTGAGCTGAAGCTGTTCCAGCGCTTTACCCAGTTGATAGATGCCCACTACCACCAGCACTGGACGGTGCCGGAATACGCCAGCGAGCTGCACCTGACCGAATCCCGCCTGACCGATATCTGCCGCCGCTTCGCCAACCGCCCGCCGAAGCGGCTGATCTTCGACCGGCAGCTGCGTGAAGCCAGGCGCTTACTGCTCTTTTCTGACAGTGCAGTCAGCGAGATTGCCTGGCAGCTGGGGTTTAAAGACCCTGCCTATTTCGCCCGCTTTTTTAACCGCTTAGTGGGGTGCTCGCCCAGCGCGTACCGGGCACAGAAAGTACCGGTTTCCTGAACGCATCACGGTTCGTAGGGCGGGTAAGCGCAGCGCCACCCGCCGAAAAGCCGCACAGATCACAAAACCACATCCCACCCGAAAAGTACCTGCCGTTGTCCCAATCGTCCCTTCACGTCGCCCCGCTCTCAGGCTTCAATTAAACAACAAAAACAAAACATAAATTTAACAACACAATTCCGATACGAGGTCCCTATGAAGCCTGAAGATTTCCGTGCTGATGCCAAACGTCCGTTAACTGGCGAAGAGTATTTAAAAAGCCTGCAGGACGGTCGTGAGATTTATATTTACGGCGAGCGCGTCAAAGACGTCACCACCCACCCGGCGTTTCGTAACGCGGCGGCCTCCATCGCGCAGATGTACGATGCCCTGCACAAGCCGGACATGCAGGACACGCTCTGCTGGGGCACCGACACCGGCAGCGGCGGCTACACCCACAAGTTCTTCCGCGTGGCGAAAAGCGCCGACGACCTGCGCCAGCAGCGCGACGCCATCGCCGAGTGGTCACGCCTGAGCTACGGCTGGATGGGTCGTACGCCGGACTACAAAGCCGCTTTTGGCTGCGCGCTCGGCGCCAACCCGGCGTTCTACGGCCAGTTCGAGCAGAACGCCCGTAACTGGTACACCCGCATTCAGGAAACCGGCCTGTACTTCAACCACGCCATCGTTAACCCGCCAATCGACCGCCACAAGCCGGCGGACGAGGTGAAAGACGTCTACATCAAGCTGGAGAAAGAGACCGACGCCGGGATCATCGTCAGCGGCGCGAAAGTGGTGGCGACCAACTCGGCGCTGACCCACTACAACATGATCGGCTTCGGCTCCGCGCAGGTGATGGGCGAAAACCCGGACTTCGCGCTGATGTTCGTCGCGCCGATGGATGCCGAAGGCGTGAAGCTGATCTCCCGCGCCTCTTACGAGATGGTGGCAGGCGCAACCGGATCCCCGTACGACTACCCGCTCTCCAGCCGCTTTGATGAGAACGATGCGATCCTGGTGATGGACCACGTGCTGATCCCGTGGGAAAACGTGCTGATCTACCGCGATTTCGACCGCTGCCGTCGCTGGACGATGGAGGGCGGCTTTGCACGCATGTACCCGCTGCAGGCCTGCGTGCGTCTGGCGGTGAAGCTCGACTTCATCACCGCCCTGCTGAAGAAATCCCTGGAGTGCACCGGTACCCTGGAGTTCCGCGGCGTGCAGGCGGATCTAGGCGAAGTGGTGGCCTGGCGCAACATGTTCTGGGCGCTGAGCGACTCCATGTGCTCCGAAGCCACGCCGTGGGTCAACGGTGCGTATCTGCCGGATCACGCCGCGCTGCAAACCTACCGCGTGATGGCGCCGATGGCCTACGCGAAGATCAAGAACATCATCGAGCGTAACGTCACCTCCGGACTGATCTACCTGCCGTCCAGCGCCCGGGATCTGAACAACCCGCAGATCGACCAGTATCTGGCGAAATACGTGCGCGGCTCCAACGGTATGGATCACGTCGAACGCATCAAGATTTTGAAGCTGATGTGGGACGCCATCGGCAGCGAGTTTGGCGGTCGTCACGAACTGTATGAGATCAACTACTCCGGCAGCCAGGATGAAATTCGCCTGCAGTGTCTGCGCCAGGCACAGAGCTCCGGCAACATGGACAAGATGATGGCGATGGTCGACCGCTGCATGTCCGAATACGACCAGCACGGCTGGACGGTGCCGCACCTGCACAACAACAGCGATATCAACATGCTGGACAAGCTGCTGAAATAGCGCAGCGGGAGGTTTCAATGCATTTAGATGAACAACGCCTGCGTTTTCGCGACGCAATGAGTAGCCTGTCGGCTGCCGTCAATGTAATCACCACCGAGGGCGAGGCGGGTCGCTGCGGCATTACCGCCACCGCCGTCTGTTCGGTCACCGATACCCCGCCGTCGGTCATGGTGTGCATCAACGCCAACAGCGCCATGAACCCGGTATTTCAGGGCAACGGCAGGCTGTGCGTTAACGTGCTGAATCACGAGCAGGAGATCATGGCTCGCCATTTTGCCGGGATGACCGGTATGACGATGGAAGAGCGCTTTGCTCTCTCCTGCTGGCAGAAAGGCCCGCTGGCGCAGCCGGTGCTTAAGGGCGCGCTCGCCAGTCTTGAAGGCGAGATTAGCCAGGTGCAAACCATCGGCACACATCTTGTATACCTTGTTGAAATTAAAAACATCATCCTGAGTGACGCGGGACACGGCCTGATCTACTTCAAGCGCCGTTTCCACCCGGTCATGCTGGAGGCGGAAGCCGCTGTGTGATCCCCCCTCGCGCTGGCCTTTTTTTTCCGGCCAGCGCCGCTTTCTACAAAAACTCCTAAGGTTTCCGCTAAATCACGCCGTTATATAACCATAAGAGAAATTTTCTGTGACTGAATACTGACACCGCTTGTCAGTGCACCCGCATCATTCAGCGCATACCTAAATATACAGGATGACCTTATGGCTAAAACGACGCGGAGCCGCTCGGCTGAACGTCTGGTCGATATTCTCCTTGAGCTACATTTAAACGGTGTGGTAAACCGCAGTGCGCTAATGGAAAAATTTAAAATTACCGAGCGTACCGTCTACAGGGATTTAAATGCCCTCTCTCCCATTGTTGAACATACCGGTAACGGGCTATATCGTCTGATCCATTCTGCACAATCGCCCGGCGGACAAGGCTTACATCATACCCTTGCTAACTTCCTGAATGCTGACAGCTTTTTCCCTGAAAGAAATACGGAATTCTGGCAGAATCTTGAAACGCGCGTTGACGAAAACCATATTCTTATTCTTGCGAATGAAGCCGAACACACGGTCCAGCGTGATATTCGCCGTCATTTAACGAAAATGGAGAGATCGATTAAAAACCATAATGTTTGTCAGATTGTTTATAAGGGGAAAAACCGTCTGATTAATCCCTATAAACTCATTAACAAAAAAAATATATGGTATTTACAAGCCACCGAAAATAGCCGCCTGAAATCCTTCTCATTGAGCCAGATTAGCTGGTTTGATATTCAGAAAACGACCTTCACCCCGGAAGAAAATGTCCTTGAGCTGCTGGAAAAAAGCCTCGACCCCTGGGTGTCTGAAAATACTTTCGCGGTGAAAATATTCATTAAAGATAATATTTCGCATTACTTCCTGCGCCGCGATCTTCTGCCGGAACAGGAGCTGCTGGAGGAGCAACAGGGCGGCGTCACGCTGCGCTGTCAGGCGGCGCACGAGAACCAGATCCTGCCGCTGCTGTTCTACTGGCTGCCCCATATTCAGATTCTGGAGCCGAACTGGCTGAAGGAAAAACTGATCGGAACGCTGGAGAGCTATCTGGCCGTGGAGCGTAACCCGAATAATCAAGTGATCTCAATCACATAATTTCGCCCCCTGGCGGCGAGCCGGAACCGCTCGTCGCCCCCTTTGACCGCTCACCTGGCACTTTCAACCACTCATTCATTTACCGTCCTTTACACGTGCGACCGTCTGGCACAATCCCTCCAGCATTAATCAATACCTCCTCACAACGAACCCTGACCCTTTTTTCTTTACATAAAAAACCAGGTCTTACTATGGATACTAAAAAACTACTGAAGCACGTGCCCTGGGCCTTACTCGGGATCCTCGGCGCTTTTTGTCTGGCGGTTGTCGCATTACGCCGGGGCGAACACGTAAGCGCCCTGTGGATCGTGGTCGCGTCGGTTTCCGTCTATCTTGTTGCTTATCGCTACTACAGCTTGTACATCGCGCAGAAGGTCATGAAGCTCGACCCGACGCGTGCCACCCCGGCAGTCATTAACAATGACGGCCTGAACTATGTGCCAACCAACCGCTACGTGCTGTTTGGTCACCACTTTGCCGCTATCGCCGGTGCAGGCCCGCTGGTGGGCCCGGTGCTGGCCGCGCAGATGGGCTACCTGCCGGGTACCCTGTGGCTGCTCGCCGGCGTGGTGCTGGCGGGTGCGGTGCAGGACTTTATGGTGCTGTTTATCTCTTCTCGCCGTAACGGCGCCTCTCTGGGTGAGATGGTCAAAGAAGAGATGGGCCGCGTGCCGGGGACCATCGCCCTGTTCGGCTGCTTCCTGATTATGATCATCATCCTTGCGGTGCTGGCCCTGATCGTGGTGAAAGCGCTGGCCGAAAGCCCGTGGGGTGTCTTCACCGTCTGCTCGACCGTGCCGATTGCGCTGTTCATGGGGATCTACATGCGATTCCTGCGTCCGGGCCGCGTGGGTGAAGTGTCGGTGATTGGTATCGTGCTGCTGGTGGCCTCCATCTACTTCGGCGGCGTGATTGCGCACGACCCGTACTGGGGCCCGGCGCTGACCTTCAAGGACACCACCATTACCTTCGCGCTGATTGGCTATGCGTTTATTTCCGCGCTGCTGCCGGTCTGGCTGATTCTGGCCCCGCGTGACTATCTGGCGACCTTCCTCAAAATCGGCGTTATCGTCGGCCTGGCGATCGGCATCCTGGTGATTAACCCGGATCTGAAAATGCCTGCGGTAACCCAGTATATCGACGGTACCGGTCCATTGTGGAAAGGCGCCCTGTTCCCGTTCCTGTTCATCACCATCGCCTGCGGTGCGGTCTCCGGCTTCCACGCCCTGATTGCATCCGGTACCACGCCTAAGCTGCTGGCGAACGAGAAAGACGCGCGTCTGATCGGCTACGGTGCCATGCTGATGGAGTCCTTCGTGGCGATCATGGCGCTGGTTGCCGCCTCCATCATCGAGCCAGGTCTGTACTTCGCGATGAACACCCCTCCTGCTGGCCTCGGCATTACCATGCCAAACCTGCACGAGATGGGCGGTGACAACGCGGCGCTGATTATGGCCCAACTGAAGGATGCGAGCGCACACGCGGCAGCGACCGTCAGCTCCTGGGGCTTCGTGATTTCGCCAGAGCAGATCATGCAGACGGCGAAGGACATCGGCGAACCGTCCGTGCTGAACCGCGCCGGTGGTGCTCCTACGCTTGCCGTCGGTATCGCACACGTGTTCCACAAAGTGCTGCCGTGGGCGGACATGGGCTTCTGGTACCACTTCGGTATTCTGTTTGAAGCGCTGTTCATCCTGACCGCACTGGACGCCGGTACCCGTGCGGGCCGCTTCATGCTGCAGGACCTGCTCGGTAACTTCGTGCCGTTCCTGAAGAAAACCGACTCTCTGGTGGCGGGTATTCTCGGTACTGCTGGCTGCGTCGGTCTGTGGGGTTACCTGCTGTATCAGGGCGTTGTCGACCCACTCGGCGGCGTGAAGAGCCTGTGGCCGCTGTTCGGTATCTCTAACCAGATGCTGGCCGCCGTGGCGCTGGTGCTCGGTACCGTGGTCCTCGTGAAGATGAAACGCACCAAATACATCTGGGTCACCGTGGTGCCTGCGCTGTGGCTGCTGCTCTGCACCACCTGGGCGCTTGGCCTGAAACTGTTCAGCGCCAACCCGCAGCTGGAAGGCTTCTTCTTCATGGCTAACCAGTACAAAGAGAAGATTGCCGCAGGCGGCGCGGATCTGACCGCGCAGCAGATTGCCAACATGAACCATATCGTGGTGAACAACTACACCAACGCGGGTCTGAGCATTCTGTTCCTGGTGGTGGTGTACAGCATCATTTTCTACGGTATCAAAACCTGGCTGAACGTGCGCAACGCCGACGGCCGTACGGATAAAGAAACCCCGTACGTGCCGGTACCGGAAGGCGGCGTGAAGACCTCTTCACACCATTAAAAAAATGGCGGGTGGCGCTGCGCTGACCCGCCCTACACAGAAACTGTAGGCCCGGTAAGCGTAGCGCCACCGGGCTTTTTCTGTCTGGAACCCACAATGTTTGGTAACTTAGGCGAAGCAAAAAAATACCTCGGTCAGGCGGCGAAAATGCTGATTGGCATTCCGGACTATGACAACTACGTTGAGCATATGAAGACCAACCATCCGGATAAGCCGTACATGACCTACACCGAATTCTTCCGCGAGCGTCAGGAAGCGCGCTACGGCGGAAGTGGAGAAGGCGGCGTCCGCTGCTGCTAAAGGAGAGACCATGACCCCGATTGCCGTTACCCTGCTGACCGGTTTTCTCGGCGCCGGTAAAACCACCCTGCTGCGCCACATCCTGAATGAACGGCACGGCTTCAAAATCGCCGTCATCGAAAACGAATTCGGTGAAGTCTCGGTAGACGATCAGCTGATCGGCGATCGCGCCACCCAGATCAAAACCCTCACCAACGGCTGCATCTGCTGCACCCGCTCTAACGAATTAGAAGACGCCCTGCTGGACCTGCTCGACAGCCGCGATCGCGGCGAGATCGACTTTGACCGTCTGGTGATCGAGTGCACCGGCATGGCAGACCCCGGCCCGATTATCCAGACCTTTTTCTCTCACGAGATCCTCTGCCAGCGCTATCTGCTGGACGGCGTGATTGCCCTGGTCGATGCGGTCCATGCTGACGAGCAGATGAACCAGTTCACCATCGCCCAGTCACAGGTGGGCTACGCCGATCGCATCCTGCTGACCAAAACCGACGTGGCGGGCGAAAGCGTTAAGCTGCGCGAGCGCCTGACGCGCATTAATTCACGCGCACCGATTTATACCGTGACGCACGGCGATATCGACCTGTCCCAACTGTTCAACACCAACGGCTTTATGCTGGAGGAAAACGTCACGTCGAAACCGCGCTTCCACTTTATGGGAGATAAGCAAAACGACGTGGCGTCGATTGTGGTGGAGCTGAACTACCCAGTGGACATCGGTGAGGTTTCGCGCGTGATGGAGAACCTGCTGCTGTCGTTTGCCGACAAACTGCTGCGCTACAAAGGGATGCTGTGGATCGACGGCGAGCCGAACCGTCTGCTGTTCCAGGGCGTGCAGCGCCTGTACAGCGCCGACTGGGACAGACCGTGGGGCGATGAAGCGCCGCGCAGCGTGATGGTGTTTATTGGCATACAGCTGCCGGAAGAGGAAATTCGGGCGGCGTTTGCGGGGCTAAAAAAATAACCGCCATGCATCCCCTCTCCCCTGTGGGGAGAGGGTCAGGGTGAGGGGTGAGCGGGAAACTTATTTCACCGCTTCCGGCAGCGTCACAATCCAGAGCTCGCTGTCCGACTCCGGTTTCTTCAGCGGCTTCACGCTGAGGGTGGTTTCAACCGGTTTATCATCCAGCGTCAGCGTGCCTTCCGCGTTCACTCGATAATCCTTGAGCTTCTTGCCCTCGACCGGGTTTTGCATCGCCACCTTCACGCCAAAGTCGTTATCATTCGCCACCGCAAGCCGTTTGCTGTCGATCAGCGCCAGCCCTTCGGCCTTCTCCTGCTGCCAGCCGAGCGCGCGCAAATCGACAACCTGCGTTTTCTCCGCAAGGGTTATGCCGCGCTGCGCCAGGGTTTTCTCATCATCAAACTCCGGGTACTCGCCCGGCTTGTCAAAGGCGGAAAGGTCGCTCGCCTTACTGAGATCTACCTTGTAAATCAGGTTACGCATGCCGTCGTTTTTATCGCTTCCCTGCTCAATCAGCAGGATGTGCTGGTCATCAAGCGCCACAATGTCGCCGATTTTGGCGTCGCTGTTTTTACTGTAGGCCGCGCTGTCGATAGGGTAACCGTACATCGCGGTTTTCCCTGTCGCCGGGTCGAAGCTCACCAGACGCGTAAACAGCGCCTGCTTTTTGCTCTTACCGTCGATGTCCAGCGTGCTTTGCACGGCGGCGATAATCCGCCCGTCCGGCATCCGGGTCAGGCCTTCAAAGCCCCGATTCGCCTGGCGCCATTTGATAATGTTTGGCAGACCGCCCGCGATGGATTTCTCCCCTTCCGCCGCCTGCGGCCCGTGGATCGCCAAAATCTTCCCTTTGCTGTCGACGTTAATCAGAAACGGGCCATACTCGTCGCACAGCCAGTAGCCACCTTTGCCGTCCGGCGTGATGCCTTCCGTGTCCAGCCCGCGGTTGTCCCCCTTCAGAATCTTGAGGGTATCGCTGAACGCCACTTCATTGGTGGAGCCAATCACACCGCTTTGCAGCGGCAGACCGTTGATCTCGCCTTTGTCGTCATGCAGCGGGCGAGCATCCGTTGCCTCTGCTTTGCCGTTCTGAACGCGGATGGTCATCAGCAGCGGCGCGAAATCCGGCGTGACAAATATTTTGGCTTCGTTTTTACCCATTTTTGGCGCATCAGCGTTTGGACCGCGATCGGTCACGGTCGCAAAGGTCAGGGCGTCGCCCTGCTTGCCCGTAAACAGCAGACCCGAACCAATTCCCACGGGCAGTCCGTTCGGAAACGCGCTGGCAAACGCGCCGTTGTAGCTCACGTGGGAGCCTTCAGGGAAGCTGACGACATAGCGCTCAGCAGTGGGCTGCGCCGCCAGGCCAGAGAAAGAGAGCGCACAACCGATAAGCACAGGAATAATTTTTCTTTTCATATTGTTAGCATCCAGTTAGTGAAGCCAACAACGTAAAGAATAAACGTGTCAGAAAAATGACATGAAAAGGAAAGCGGCCTGCGCGATTGAACGTATATTCATCACTCGAAATGTAAGGCTTTGTTGTTTTGTGTGACACATGAAACATTTTTGGAAATTATTAGAAACCCAATTAATTCATCTCAAATCACTATCCCCGCCTCGTTCAGTTTATGTTTAGTCAAAAAAGTAAATGGTTCCTAAACGCCAAAACATCCCCCGTTGACACTCCGGCAATCAAACATCAACGCAACAATATCAACAAAAAAATTAACATTATCAGTATAAAGCTGCGATTTACATCACATTTGCAGTCATAAACATCGCTTGTTAAGGTGCGCCCAGATAAATTTAATGACGAGGCATAAAACATGAAAAAACTGAATATCCTTCTTCTTTCTGCTCTGGCTGCCGTATCGGGTTCCGCACTGGCGATGGGTGGCACTGTTGAGCAGGGTAAAAACTTTACCAACCTTAATCTGGAAATGGGGAAATCCTCATCCGGTGTTTATCTCGAAAGTAACTGGCTCAAAAACACCGACGACGGTACCCAGACCGGCGGCGTGGGCGCAGGCTACAACCTGGAAGTGGGCCCGGTGATGCTGAATGCGGGCGCGAAGGCGATTTACCTCGGCCCGAAAAAAGGCGATAACGGCGTGGCGTTCCCGGTTGGCGGTGGTGTAAACGTTGCATTGACCGACAGCATCCACGTGTACGGTGAAGGCTATGTGGCACCAGAAGGCCTGAACAACAGCGTGAAAAACTATGTGGAAGCCAACGGTGGCGTCAGCTGGACGCCGATTACGCCAGTGACCCTGAAAGTGGGTTACCGTCATGTGAGCGTGGATGGCAAAGACGGCCGTCCTGGCCACACGCTGATTGACGGCGCCTATGTGGGCGGTGGCGTGAGCTTCTAAGGTTCCAATACTGACCAAAAAAACCTGCCAGATGGCAGGTTTTTTTATGACGGCAATTACTTACGCACCACCACCAGCTTCTGGTTCACAAACTCTTTGATCCCCAGATCCGACAGCTCGCGTCCGTAGCCGGAGCGCTTCACACCGCCGAACGGCAGCTCTGGCGCGGTATCGGTGAGCCAGTTGATATACACCATCCCGGTCTCAATCCGTGACGCCATTTTCTTCGCGCGCTCGATATCCTGACTAAATACCGCCCCGCCCAGGCCGTAGTGGGAATCGTTCGCCAGGGCGACCGCCTCGTCGTCGTTTTTCACCACATACATCTGCGCCACCGGGCCGAAGAACTCCTCGAAGTACGCCGGGTTGTTGCGCGAGATATTCGTCAGGATCGTCGGTTCGAAGAAGCTCCCGTCGCGCTGCACCGGCTTGCCGCCATAGTGCAGCGTCGCACCGTTTTTCACCGCCTCGTTAACCTGTTTGGTCAGCGTTTCCAGGGCATCTTTAGACGACAGCGGTCCCAGCGTGGTGCTTTCGTCCAGCGGATCGCCAATCTTCACCTGCTTAAACGCTTCGGTGAATTTGGTCAGGAAGGCATCAGCAATCTTTTCATGCAGGATGAAGCGCTTCGCCGCGGTACAGACCTGCCCGGCGTTGTTGAGTCGCGCATTGACACCTATCTTCACGGCTTTATCCAGATTGGCATCGTCCAGCACCACAAATACGTCATTGCCGCCGAGTTCAAGCGTCGATTTCTTGATATGCTTCGCTGCCTGCGCCGCTACCACGCTGCCCGCTTTTTCGGAGCCGGTTAATGCGGCACCCTGCACGCGATCGTCGGCAATGATGTTTGCCACCTGATCGGACGAGATAAACAGGTTAGTCCACGCCCCTTCCGGCGCGCCCGCCTCGCGCACCAGATGCGCAAAGATCTCCGCACAGTGCGGTACGATGCTGGCATGTTTGGCGATAACCGGGTTACCCGCCGCCAGGTTTGGCGCGAGTACACGCATCAGCTGGTAATACGGGAAGTTCCACGGCTCGACGGCCATCAGGACGCCGATGGGGTGATGCTCCACCCAGGCTTCCCCTAGTTCAGACTGATACTTCACAGGCGCCAGGAACTGCTTCGCGTTATCGGCGTAATAGCGGGCGATTTGCGCGCACAGTTTCACCTCGCCGCGGCTCTGTTCGATGAGCTTCCCCATCTCCTGACTGGCGATTTTAGCCAGATCCTCCACGCGATCGTCGATCAGGTCGGCAAGCTTATGCAACACCGGCAGGCGCTGGTTGATGTCGCCTTTCGCCCAGTCCGAATGATAAAGCGCATCGGCCGCCTTCAGCGCCGCTTCGATATCCGCGTCGGTATGTGAGGGGTATTCTTTGATGAGCTGGTTAGTGGCAGGATTTACTGTCTGATAAGCCATGTCGAATCTCCTTGTTTTACCGCTTAGGGTATTAAGGGTAGTCAACATGACTGGCTGTGGACGTAAAGTTGGGTATATCCGGAAGGTTCTTAATGAAGGGCTGCCAGACGGTTCGCTGACGTGGTATAAAAAACCTTCAGAAGGAGCGCCCATGACCGATACCCGACACGTCCGACAGACGTTTCACCGCGCCTCAGGCCTTGAGCTGCGCAGCACCTGGCAGAGTACGCAGGCGTACAAACGCCATAGTCACCCTCAGCTCTCCATCGGCGCGATTGTGGAGGGCCAGACCTGCTGCGTGTGTCATGACAGAGAGTACATCCTTAACCCCGGGAACCTCATTGTCATCCCGGCCTATGCGCCGCACAGCTGCAACCCCGTGGCCGGGCAGCCCCGCAGCTACCATATGCTCTATCTCGACACCGAGCTTCCTCTGGCGCTCCAGGTGATTCGTAATCCTGACCTGTTTGCCCATTACCTGGAGGTTGTCGGGGCGATGTCTCCAGCGTCCCTGGACACGCTGCTTTCTGCCCTTCCCCGCGGTGCGGATAACGCAGACGCGCTTCGCTCAACCAGCCGACAGGTTCAGCAGGCATTTCTTGCCGATCTCACCTGCCCGCCTTCCCTCGACGAACTTGCCCAACGATTCTCGCTGCGCAAGGAGACGTTGATTCGCACCTTCAGGCAGGACACCGGCCTGACGCCGGGCAGCTTTCTCAACATCTCCCGCGTGGAGTACGCCAAGGCGCGGCTGCGTGCCGGGGATGATATTGCCGACGTCGGCTACCAGAGCGGCTTTGCCGACCAGAGCCATTTTCATAAGACCTTCGTCAACTATACCGCCGCCACGCCGCGCCAGTACGCCACGGGCCGATCAATATCAGACAATAAATAGGTTCTTCAGCGCCGTACTCTGACCTCAGATTGTTAACCGAGGTCGCTATGGAACTGTTATTCCCTTCCGCTTTTCTCGCCCTGGCGCTGGCGCACTTTGTTGCCCTGCTAAGCCCGGGCCCGGATTTCTTCCTGCTGGTGGGCTACGCCGCGCGCTATCGGCTGCGCGGCAGCGCTGGACTGTGCCTCGGCATCGCCGCGGGTAACGCGCTTTATATTCTTCTGGTGATTATCGGCTGGAGCGCGCTGCGCCAGTTTACGTGGCTATTTACGCTTATCGAGCTTTGCGGGGCGCTGTACCTGCTGTGGATCGGCTCGCATCTGGTGCGCAGCCGACCTCAGACGCTGGCGCTGAATGAAACCCACCAGCACTTCCCTTCGCTGCGTAAGCAGACCCTGCTGGGGCTCGGTTCGGCGCTGCTTAATCCGAAGAACGCGCTGTTCTATCTGGCGCTGATGACGGCGTTACTGGGGCCGGACGTCACGCTGCTTCAACAGGCGACCTGCGGCGTCTGGATGGTGATGGTGGTGCTGGTGTGGGATTTAGCGTTGGTGTCGCTGATGGGGTTGCCCGTGGTTCAACAGAAGCTCAGCCGTTCGCTGTGGTGGATTGAGCGCACGGCGGGGGTGGTGTTGATGGGGTTTGGAGGATGGGTGCTGTGGCGGTTGATATGAAAGAATTTTACCGGGCTGCTTTCAGGTTCCTAACCGATAATCCCAGTCATCCGAATGAATAACGTTACCGTCACGGTAATGCCAGGTGATCTTTTCATAACGAAGCAGAACAAGCTCAAGATGTCCCTGTTTTTCATGATAAGTCTCTTTAACGTCATGCATTAATGAAAACAACGTGACGACCTTCACCGCTTCCAGCGTGATCGTGAAATAAATGTCTTCCTGCCCGGCATCATTGATTCTGTACAGGTCGATAGTCGCTTTCCTGAGCGTACCTCCCGTGCTCAGCGCTTTATAGAGAAAAACGCTGGAGGCATCAATTTCCTTTTCAATGAGAAAGGGGCGATGCTGGCGTTTGCTCAGCGCTCTGCCATTGTGCAGGTCTGAGTTATAACTCACATTATGATAGAGTCCCAAAACCTCAATCTGGTTTTCACGATCTTTTACCTCCACGCTGCCTTTAATGATATTACCCGCATCGTCAGTTAATGACATATATCCCGGAATGGCCATTTAAATATCCTTATCGAATGGAACAGAGTATTCAACGGTCGCGATCATAACGGCGAGGCATCTTTTACCCTTCGGGCTATTAACCTTAAACATCTCCCTGATGGAATCTACATAAAGCTTATTACTCTCTGCCTCTGTCTCAGGGAAATTGGCAAAAGCGCAGACTTGTTCAATAGTGAGCAACGGTTTATCGTCTTTTAAGATTGCTAAGACACCCTCAGGGTTATGCGGGATGGCTTCAGAAAGCGCCGCTTTTAAATCTTCAGCCGTACTGGCGTCCACTCCGGGTTCAAGGGCACTCGCCACGGCTAACCATGCTTGTGTTCCGCTCCTAATCTTCGGGATGATATGGTTCCACCATTCCGACTCACCGTTATCATTTGAATCCATTTCTCCAACAACAGTGCTGGCACCTTTGTCGTTTATCATTTGCAATATCTGTTCAGGAGTGTGATTTTTGGCAAATAAACTCACCGGTAAGCACAAGAAGAATAGCGCAATAATATATTTCATTATCGCACCACCAGAATTGTGTCACCCGAATCATAAATCATATGGCGCTTGTCCTGACCATTCATAATGATGCAACCAGCTGATGCTGATCCTGGCGGTTGCCCCTTTTTGTCCCCATGAATTTGAAAATGATCTCTACCAAAGGTATTGGTCCCCGCTATAGGCTCAAGAATAATGGCCTCTGCACTTTTATGATTATTCCATCCGGCAATAAAATAAACACCTCTGGGAATGGGTCCTCTGTTTCGTTGACTTTCACACTCAGGCTTATCTTTCGATTCACCAGCACCGCTGTAGCAGTTAGCGACAAACTCGCCGTTATGGCTCAATATTCCTGTCGATAATTTATATTCCCATGTCATTAATAGCACCTCCTTTTACGAATAGTCCTTTATCTTATGACTAACAAGAAAATTTAAATTACCACGATGGTCACAAAACCTTACCATCGAGAATAGATAAGCACAAAAAATATAGAGGAATTAATAATGGATAACTTTGAAGCATATATTTTTTAATATAATAGCTGTTTGTTCGCTCAGAGAATGCGTCTCCCTCCTCTTACACGAGTTTTGCACTTTTGGTGCACTTCCCTCTATCCTTACCCCATGGAAAAAATAGCTGAACTCAAACGCGCTAAGCTTCTTGCGCTGTCGCTGCTGCTGGTTGCCGCCGCGGCGTTTATCACCACCCTGTTTCTGCCGCAGACCTTCTGGGTGCGTGGCGTAAAGGCCATTGCCGAGGCGGCAATGGTCGGCGCGCTGGCAGACTGGTTTGCCGTGGTTGCGCTGTTTCGCCGGGTGCCGATTCCGTTCATTTCGCGTCATACGGCGATTATCCCGCGCAATAAAGACCGGATTGGCGATAATCTCGGCCAGTTTGTGCAGGAGAAGTTTCTGGATACCCAGTCGCTGGTGGCGTTGATTCGCCGCTATGAACCTGCCCAGATGATCGGGGCCTGGTTCAGCAAGCCCGACAACGCCCAGCGCGTCGGGCTGCATCTGATGCAAGTGATGAGCGGTTTTCTCGAACTCACCGACGACGGACGCATTCAGCGTCTTCTCAAACGGGCGGTGCATAAGGCCATCGACAAGGTCGATTTCACTGAAACCAGCGCCGTGATGCTGGAGAGCATGACCAAAAACAACCGTCATCAGGTGCTGCTGGATACGATCATCAACCGCCTGATTACATTGATTCAGCGGGAAAGCACGCGGGAGTTTATCTCTGACCAGATCGTGCACTGGCTGAAGACCGAACACCCGCGCAAGGCGATGGTGCTGCCCACCGAGTGGCTGGGCGATCAAAGCGCGGAGATGGTGTCGAACGCGGTGAACGCGCTGCTGGACGATATCAGCCACGACCGCACGCATCAGATCCGCCAGGCGTTCGACCGCGCCACGCTGAAGCTTATCGACAACCTGAAAAACGATCCGGAAATGGCGGCAAAAGCCGACAACATCAAGCACTACCTGAAAAACGATGAGGCGTTTAACCGCTATCTGGGAGAGATGTGGGCTGACCTGCGCCAGTGGCTGAAAGCGGATATGCAAAGTGAAGATTCGCGCGTGAAGCAGCGCATCGCCAACGCCGGGCTGTGGTTTGGCGAAACGCTGTCTAATGACGCCAGCCTGCGGGCGTCGCTGAACGAGCATCTGGAGCAGGCCGCACACCGCCTCGCACCGGATTTCGCGGCGTTTCTGACCCGCCACATCAGCGACACGGTCAAAAGCTGGGACGCCGAAGACATGTCCCACCAGATTGAGATTAACATCGGTAAAGATCTGCAGTTCATCCGCGTCAACGGCACGCTGGTAGGCGGGACGATTGGCCTGATCCTGTTTTTACTGTCGCAATTACCTGCCGTGCTTGGGCATTAATCCACGACAGGCGGCGCGATCACGTAGCGCGTCGCCTCGAAGCGGTTCAGGATCAGGTGCACCAGAAAGACCATCGTCAGCGTTGTTACCAGCGAAAAGGTGACGGAGGTGATGCGATAGAGATCGCTGAACACCAAGTCAGTGTCCGGGTGCATGTTCTGCCCGAACATAATGCCGATGGTGGTAATACTGGAAAACCCCACGCCTGCCCCCACCTTCTCCATCACATGGAGTCGCGCACCAAACGCCAGCCCGAGGCCAATCAGGGGCA
The DNA here is from genome assembly GCF_008080435.1 of Enterobacter asburiae. Taxonomy (GTDB): domain Bacteria; phylum Pseudomonadota; class Gammaproteobacteria; order Enterobacterales; family Enterobacteriaceae; genus Enterobacter; species Enterobacter asburiae_C. The sequence continues at coordinate 295,848 of NZ_VRKN01000006.1, forward strand.
TCATCAATAGCATATGGCTGCTGTGATCGTAGAGGATCAACTGCACCACCAGAATGTAGAGACAGCCCAGCACCACCCCGACCACGCGCCAGATAGAGCTCATCACCGAACCGCGATAGTGCATCGGGAACAGGATCAAAATCCCCGCCATCAGCGCCGAAAGCGAATCGCTTAAGTCGCTAATCTGAAACACCACGAATATCAGCGTCGCGACGGTGCCGGAGAGCAGCGACTCGTGGCGCACGCGGGCATCGTCTTTCTCAATCAGCGGCGGCGGCTTACGGGGCTCCACGTCCGGCAGGAGATAGTTCATCAGCGCGCTCAGGCACACCGCCATGACGCTCGCTTCGATGTTGGAAAACAGCAGCGTGTGCCAGTTGGTAGTGGGGTAGCTCATAAAGTTGAGCATCACGCTCTGGCACACCACGCCCATTGAGCCGAACAGGAACAGCGGCCCCTTGCTCATAAAACGAAAGCGCATCACGTACAGGGCAAACACCACCAGCGTCATGATGACCGGCCATTGCGACAGATAGCCGATGATGAAGATCATTTCAACGCAGTTTAACGCGGCGCTGAAGATAAACTGCTTTGCCACGTGGCGATTAAACACAGGCACCAGCGACAACAGCATGATCGGGTAGACCACGAAAAACACGCCGTAGCTGGTGTTGTAAAAGCTGGAGATGCTCAGCGCAATCATCCCGGCAAAGACGATGCGCAGGGTCTGGCGAAAGTCGTTTGCCGTGTAGACGATGTTGCCGTGCGGGGTAAAAACCCGCGCCAGGGTACTAATAGACATAATGCAGCAGGCTTACCAGATGGATCTGCATCCCGGAGAAGAAGCGCGCAAACGGCCCTTCGCTGTTGTAGAGCTGCACGGTAGCGCGTGCGCCGGTCGGCAGATGCTTCGGCAATTCTTCGTCCAGCGCGACGTGAATACGCATGCGTTGGGCATCGCGCACCCAGCGGTTGGAGGTTTCCGGTTCGGACAGTTGACCGTTCACGGCCTCCTGACCCGCCAGTATCCCCGCATCGCTGCTGGTCACGTGGGCGCGGAAAACGTGCCCCGGAAAGGCGTCAAACACCACGGCGGCATCGGTGCCCTGATGAGTATGACGCAGGCTTTTTTCACGAAAATCGGCCACGATATCGGTCTGATTGTTCACCAGCGCCAGCGCGGCTGAACCCGAGGAGGCGTAAAAGCCCGGGCTTAACTGCAGGTTACTGACCGTACCGTCCGCCTGGGCGTAGACCTTCGTCCAGCCGAGGTTCAGCTCCGCGTCATCAAGCGCGTTGCGGTATTTTTGCAGCGTCACGTTGCGGTGTTCGTCCCGCTCGCCGCGCTGAATACGCAGGTTATGGATATTGGCCTGGATGGAGCTGACGGACTGCTCGCTGCTCTGCCAGGTGGTGCGGACCTTATCCAGATCCGCCTGCGAGACGTTCTGCAGGGTGCTCAGCTTCTGGTAGCGATCGAAGGTCACTTTATCGTTACGCGCGGTCAGCACGGCGGTTTTCAGGCTGGCCTGCGCGGCGGCGATCTGCGCATCCAGCTGTTCGTTGGAAAGGCGTGCCTGCTCAAGCGCGATTTGCGCCGCTTCCACTTTATTGCGAAACGGCGTGTCGTCGAGCTCAAACAGCAGCTCGCCTCTCTTCACCTGGCTGTTGTTGTGGACGTGTACCGCCGCTACATAACCGGAGACGCGCGGAGAAACCGGCGTCACCACGCGCATCACGGTGGAGTCCGGCGTCAGCGGGATCCAGATATCCGCGACGATAAAGTAGACAAACATCAGCAGGAAAGAGGCAATACTCACCCTTACCCAGCGGGCAAACTTTTGTTCAGGGGTCATTATTTTTCGGTCTTGTTATCTTCTTCGCGGATTGTCCGCAAATTGCAGGCGATTTGATTCAACATGGCGCTGAAAATGTCGAGTTGTTCCGGCGCGATGTTTTGCGATACGCGCGCCTGATAGGTCTCAATCACCTGAGTGAGCCTTTTTAATATGGCTTTTCCCTCAGGCGTCAGCGTCAGAAGCCGGATGCGCTTGTCGTAAGGCGATACGGTACGCAGCAGGTATCCCTGCTTTTCCAGCTGTGTCAGGGTGCGCATCAGCGGCGGCAGTTCAATGCCCTGCACCTCTGCCAGCTCACTCATGGAGACGTTATCCCCGAGCTGATGAAGCTGCATCATCACCGTCCAGCTCGACTGGGTTAAACCGGTATCGAGAATGGCATCGTCAATGACAGCACGCCACTGGCGCACGATCATCGCCATCCGCATACCCATCGGCCTGCGGCTGAACAGTTCTTCTTCACTCATGGGGAGTCCTCTCGTATTACGCCCTCACGATAATAGTTATCAGGGTAAGTATCAAGAAACGAGAATCAAAAGCGCAGGAATTGCGAAACGATGTTCTCCCTCTCCCCGCGGGCTGAGGGTTCCCCACAAAATAATGCCTGCACGGACAACCCCCTCTCCCTTGAGGGAGAGGGCTGGGGTGAGGGGGAACATACGGCT
>NZ_VRKN01000052.1 GCF_008080435.1 Enterobacter asburiae
AGAAGAAACAGGACGCTCAGATTACAAACAGGCCAGAGTAATTGTCGCGATGCGGACGGGGTAATTGTCGCCTAATATCCAGATATTCAACTGCATCACATCACACTCCAGCATAAGTCGTTGGCAATTCTACAAATTCGTAACGTCAGGATGAAACCTTACTACCTGACTCAGGATTACAGCAAAGAGGGAAAAACTGTCAGGGCCGGCGTCGTATACACCCGTCAACAGGATGCCAATACGCCCGTAAATAGCTGTGCCAGCCCTGGAGATGTCATGGCTATGTGGAGAGAGCGCTTTAACCTGGACCTGGCACCCGCTGACCGTATTGTCAGACTGCTACTGGATTATGACAATTGGGAATACGACGGTATCAGCGAGGCCTATTATCGGTTGGATCCGGATTATGCCATTCATATTGGCGACACAGAAAAAGATCTGGGAGGACAACACTGGTGGTCAACGATTGGTATTGAGCAACCGTGTCACTACGAATACATACTCAAATATCGTGAGCGTGTACTTGAACGAGTGCCAATCGTACATTACAGAAATGAAGGTTTAAAGTTTCCCTTTCCAGAGATGGACACACTGGCTTATCCAGGAAAAAGGGACGGGTTTGTGACAGATTATTATGCTGACGTTTTTTACTTCGTGAAAAACACCGTACAGTACAATCTGTTGAGTCATATCAGAGAGTTTCACTCACTGCCTGGCCATAACTCAGGCATAACCATACCGTTAACCACCCAGACCAAGCCACCGATTATCAGGCTGCCATTTATGGTGTTTGAAAACGTAGAGGAAAAAGACGAAAAGCTGAAGTTTATTCAGAGTCAACTTGCTGATTTTTGTCCGGATGGTATGCCCGACAAAGCATCGATGAAAACTGACCCGGCAGTAAGAATGGAAGTTGAGAGACAATTTTCCTGGTGGGTTTTTAACCATAGGTGTTGAACCAAGGCAAGTAACAGCCATGCCAAAAAACTCGCACCAGTGGTGCGAGAAATCGGCTGTCTGCAAAACCCGCTCATCACACACGCAGGACAGGCTGGCGGTTAAAGAGGATATGCAGCCATAAAGGAATCAAGAAAAAACGCCATGCTCGAGCTTACCAATCAGGTCCATGACTGCTTGCACATCGTCCTCTGTCATCAACAAAGAAACCGGTGCAACATTGCGGCATCCGTCACTCGCTGTAATTGGGAGTCGTATTGACTTTCCAGCTCCAAACCGTGTTTCCTGGAATGATCCTGAGATGGCATATAAAAACCTGTTACTATCCATTTTAATTAGCGTCGGATTTAGACAGGATATACCATTTGCTGTCATGTCTACACCAGATGCAATGATAAGGGGAATGACCTGCGCTGAAGGAAGATATCCTTCGTACACATCGGGAAAAATTCAATTAGTAATCCCTTGGCTTTGATCCTCTACTTTGGCCCGATTGTGCGCCACAACTAATAATTTTGGTGGTGGCTGACAACCACACTGTAATACATCGAACTCCAGTGCACCTTCACCGCCTGGATAGCGGGGGCGGTATGGACCACCGGCCTTAACAATGATCCCTTTTTGCCCACATGCTGCGCAAAAAGCCTGCCCACCAATTAATGCTGCCTGACGATTGCCAATCAGACAGGTAGCCGCAGCAGGTGGAAATACCTGACCACCGGTTTCCGGTACGTCACCAGCACAAAGTATTTTTCTCATCATCGCTACTAGCTCCAGGGAAGAACATTCCTCAAAGAACTCTTTTATAGTTCTCTGAGGATATATGTTTATGCCGGTACAACCAGCCGCCAGACCAGCGCATCGGCCTCAATCCCCGTTTCCTCATC
>NZ_VRKN01000053.1 GCF_008080435.1 Enterobacter asburiae
GTGACGGGAATAGCCAGCGGGGCCACAGAGGATGTGAACCCGGCTGCATCATCGGTGCTGGGCTGGGTCTCTATGGCTACAGGCATTGCGGGGATGGTGACTGGCGCAGCTCTTGCACCTAAAGGTGTGAAAGCTGCCAGAAAAGCCTGGCGGGAACGCAATATATTTATTCGTGAAAATGTCGATACAACCAGTATCAGGCTTCGTAGTGTGTCGCAACGAAATCCGGTCGAAGCAATATCTTCTTTGGCTGATGACGTACGATCATTTAATCGAAATTCATTTGGGCAGAGACTGATTGGTTATCATGGAACATCTCAGGAAAGTGCCAAAAGTATAATGAAAGATAGGGCTTTTAATGGTTATTTAGCCCAAGACTATAATGATGCTCTCCATTACGCACTTATGCGCTCGACAAAAACAAAGCCAGGTGTTGTGCTGGGTATATATTCAACAGAATCAACGAATGAACATTACGTGATAACCAAGCTAGGATTTTCCCATGCCACAATTTCCACAGTTGATAGCCTGATGTCATCAGCTGGTCACATAAAAATCGAACCTGTATTATCGCCTTCCAGGAAAAATAGTTTCTCTTATGTTAAAGATTTTGGGTTAAGTATGGAGGAAGTATTGAAACGTGTCCGCGATGGTTGGGACGTTGGATCGATGCTTTAATATGTACTCGTCGCAACGGCGTTGATGCATGGGTAGCTATAGGTTGCAATTTCCCTTATCTACTGTAATTCAGACGATTTTAGCCTGCTTGCGGATAGAATGTGGCCGTGCGACTAACAGCAGACGGTTCAATACCGCCACGCCGATGGCAACTTCTGTCTTCTGCGCCGCAAGTGCGCGTTGGGTAACACAAATGCTGAGTCAATGCGTCGGCCAGGGTAGTTGATGTCTAATACCGTCACTCAGCACTCACCATCGGTACCATCGTCTCGAAGCTTTCGAGGCATGGAAAATAACAGACTGTGTCTCATGAATTTTGGTTATTTCACCGGGGCCCGGGCTATTAGACGTCAACTAGTTTTGCCACGTATTGCCTCACCAGTTAATGTTACTTTCTTGCCTCAGCTAAAATGTTACCATCAGCACGGGTTCCCCAGACCCGTTCTCTGCCCCCCTGACCCGCCATTCCTGTAACCTCCGGTGCAATGTTCTGCGATGGCCTTCGGTGAATTTACCCGGATGTGCGTCTTCAGGCCTGAGAAGTAATTCGGTGCTGCCCGGCTGCGGCTCATCTTTCAGCCAGCATTCTGTTTCGTTCCAGACCTCCGCAAAGGGAGCTGCCCGGGTTCGTCAGTGGCGGGGTTTTGAGGGGGCCGGATGATGTAAAGGATTCACAGCACTTTCCTGCCTGGCTACGGAGAGGTCCTGCAAAAACGCGGTTAAATCGCTGTTTTTGTCTCCGGCGGGATCGGTAATCCCCCCATTCTTAACGGAGGTGACAAGTAGAATCAGGTCATGCGTTGAATATGTTGCATCGGTGTATAACCATTCAACGCCATATTCGGGCGTTCGTGATTATAAAACCATTGCCACTGCGTGGCATAGTGCTGTAATTCATCCAGCGATGAAAACAGGTGCTGCCCTAACCAGTCATAGCGTACCGTCCTGTTATAGCGTTCAATATAGGCATTTTGCTGCGGATTGCCGGGCTGGATGAAGTTAATCTGGATACCTTGCTTACAAGCCCATGATATCAATGTAGTACTGGTATATTCCGGTCCATTTGCGTATTACCATGAAGGAGATCGGTGAGTAACATTGATGGAGATCGGTTCGTGTCACTTTCACAGAACCATTTTTA
>NZ_VRKN01000054.1 GCF_008080435.1 Enterobacter asburiae
GCGTGCTTCAGCATCAGTTCCAGCAGGGCCATCCGGCGGTGCTTCATGATTTCATCGTCATCGATGGCGCCAACATCGATGAGGGGAAAATCACCGGTATACAGTTTTTGTGCTGTTCCCGGGCTGGCAAACAGCTCCGTCCAGTTCAGCGTATATGGCCAGGGGCTGCCACGGCCGTGTGAAAACAGTAGCGGAATAACCAGCGGCAGCTGCTCATGACCGGCATCCAGGTGTTTCTGCATGGCGGCAATGGAGTACCGCATGAGTCTGAACGCCATATGCCTGTCCGGGCTGCTCTGGTGCTCAATGAGCGTATAAATGTATCCCTCACCCTCTGTGGTCTTCAGGGAGTACAGCACGTCGGCAAAATAGGTTCGCAGGTTTTCCTCAATAAAGGAACCAGACTCCAGCTGCAGGGTGGTCAGGTCGCACAGCTGCAGCAGTTCTGCGGGCAGATGCAGAGCCAGAAAATCCCGGGCGGTATCCGTGTGGGTCAGGAAGGTTTTAAACAGCCCGTCATGGGGAACCGGTGACTTCCCGCCCTTTCCTTTTCTGCCTGACATTCCGCGTCTCCGTTGGTTTAAGTGTGGTCATCTGGCAGTATTATACCGGAGCTGAGGTCCTGGTACCTTCTGTTTCACAGGGGACCGTTCCGGGGTGGTTCGGTCCCCTCCCCTGTTATTCCGGTGACACCGGGCTGACCGCATCGTCACGCAGTCGCATGATGGTCTGCCGTGAGGTTCCAAACTGGCGGGCAACGGCGCTGATACTGGCTCCCGCCTTCAGATTTTCAAGCGCGGCCTGCTGTTGCTCCGGGTTTAGCGCCGGTGGCCGGCCAAACCGTTTCCCGGCGGCCCTGGCCCTTGCCAGGCCGGAATGTGTGCGCTCAATCAGCAGGTCCTTCTCAAACTCCGCTACCGCCGAAATGACCTGCATGGTCATCTTTCCGGCCGCGCTGGTGAGGTCCACGCCGCCCAGCGCGAGACAGTGTACGCGAATATCGGACGCTGCCAGCTGCTCCACGGTCTTCCGAACGTCCATTGCGTCACGGCCCAGGCGATCAAGTTTGGTCACTATCAGCACATCGCTATTTTCCATGCGGTCAAGTAACCGGGCAAAGCCGGGCCGTTCGCTGGCGGCAACCGAACCGCTGATTTGTTCCTCAATCAGGCGCTGGGGTTTAACGGTAAAGCCAGCTGCTTCAATTTCCCTGCGCTGGTTTTCAGTTGTCTGTTCCAGTGTGGATACACGGCAATAAGCAAAAACTCGTGACATGGCGTAATCTTCTGTACGAAATGGATGTACGAATTATAGCGCGTGTACGAAACTAATTTCACTAAGTTTTGGACAGGTACTGTAAGCAATGTACGAAAACGGTCGGTTTCGGATATTGGCAAATGTCGTGAAATCGCACCTTCGCTCCCATTGGGCCATGTCCGGAGTTTCACAGGATAGTGTCCATTAAAAAATGATGGACACTATTTTTCCCGAACCGGAGGCTCCCGAACAGACGGTCTAGATGAGACGCTGATATGACTTTCCGTGTCAACCGGAACTACTGGTTTTACGGTTTTTTATCCAAATCCAGTACCCTGAGGGCG
>NZ_VRKN01000007.1 GCF_008080435.1 Enterobacter asburiae
GTCGGGGTGTCATATTCAACGTGGGAAGTGTTGATGGTGATACCACGAGCTTTTTCTTCTGGTGCGTTATCGATCTGGTCGAATGCGCGAGCAGAACCACCGTAGGTTTTAGCCAGAACGGTAGTGATTGCAGCGGTCAGCGTTGTTTTACCATGGTCAACGTGGCCGATAGTACCGACGTTAACGTGCGGTTTTGTACGTTCAAACTTTTCTTTAGACATCGATTGTCCCTCTAAGACACGGATAAATCGGTGATATCACCACATCAACCAGACGAAATGCCTGAATTGTTGAATACAGTAAAATTGAAACAGAGAGAAACGGGAAGGAGAAGTGAAGTGGTGCTGATACCCAGAGTCGAACTGGGGACCTCACCCTTACCAAGGGTGCGCTCTACCAACTGAGCCATATCAGCACGTATTGGAGCGGGCAGCGGGAATCGAACCCGCATCATCAGCTTGGAAGGCTGAGGTAATAGCCATTATACGATGCCCGCATCCTGAAACTCGGCTACCCAGTTCTTTCTGTAACAAAAAAAGAGATTTCTCTCTTTTTCAGTTTGAGCTGGCTAATTTTTCCAACCAGCTCCGGCGGCATTTACGCTGCCAGAAAGTGGTGGTGGGGGAAGGATTCGAACCTTCGAAGTCTGTGACGGCAGATTTACAGTCTGCTCCCTTTGGCCGCTCGGGAACCCCACCGGACTTGATGGTGCCGACTACCGGAATCGAACTGGTGACCTACTGATTACAAGTCAGTTGCTCTACCTACTGAGCTAAGTCGGCATCAAGTAGCGCGCATTCTATGGATACCTGCGCGGTCATGCAACTAAAAATTTGCATAAAACGTTCTTTCGCTCACATTTTATTCGAACGGCGTATCGGGCGCTGTAAAAGTAGTCATTTGAGGTCAAATATTCAACATATCAGGGTGATTTGCACCGTATTCACCGTAGCGTGACGGCTTCCGCGTTACGCAGCCCTTTCCATCTTTTTTCTTATTATTCCTGTCATCTGGTGTTAACCTCCTGCCCATTGTCCAAAATTAACTGTGTGATGAGCCATGATCCGGCAGTGTGATGCTGGCTCACTGAAGCATGCTTATGAGCAAAAAAGAGCAAACGTTAATGACGCCTTATCTTCACTTTAACCGCAGCCAGTGGGCTGCCCTGCGTGATTCCGTCCCTATGACGCTGACGGAAGGTGAAATCGCACGGTTAAAAGGGATAAACGAAGATCTGTCCCTGGAAGAGGTGGCAGAAATTTATCTCCCCCTCTCTCGCTTGCTTAACTTCTATATCAGCTCGAACCTGCGCCGTCAGGCTGTGCTGGAGCAGTTTCTCGGGACGAACGGTCAACGCATTCCTTATATCATTAGTATCGCAGGCAGCGTGGCCGTGGGTAAAAGTACCACTGCGCGTGTCCTGCAGGCGCTGTTGAGCCGCTGGCCGGAACACCGCAGCGTGGAGCTGATCACGACTGACGGCTTCCTGCACCCGAACGAGGTGTTAAAAGAACGCGGGCTGATGAAGAAGAAGGGCTTCCCGCTCTCTTATGATATGCACCGTCTGGTGAAATTTGTCTCTGACCTGAAATCCGGCGTGCCGCACGTGACTGCGCCAGTCTATTCGCACCTGATCTACGATCGCATCCCGGGTGGGGATAAAACAGTGGTCCAGCCGGACATCCTGATTCTGGAAGGTCTGAACGTGCTGCAAAGCGGGATGGACTATCCTCACGACCCGCATCATGTATTCGTCTCGGATTTCGTCGATTTCTCTATTTATGTCGATGCGCCGGAAGACCTGCTGCAAAACTGGTACATCAACCGCTTCCTGAAGTTCCGCGAAGGGGCGTTCACTGACCCGGATTCCTATTTCCACCACTATGCTCAGCTTTCTGAAGAAGAAGCGATCAATGTGGCCACGGGACTGTGGAATGAGATTAACTACGTGAACCTCAAAGAGAACATCCTGCCGACGCGCGAGCGTGCGAGCCTGATCCTCACCAAGAGCGAGAAGCACGCCGTCGACCAGATTCGCCTGCGGAAATAATAAAGCAGATATAAAAAAACCGGCTTAACGCCGGTTTTTTTCGTTATGCCTGTGGCTTCTCGCCATTTTCATCCTGATCGACCGCAAAGCAGGCAACCAGTTGGCCGCCATAATCCTTCAGCTGCGGCTGGAGCTGGGTGCACGGGCCAAAGCGGCGACGGCAGCGGGCGTTGAATGCACATCCCGGAGGTGGATTCAGCGGGCTTGGCAGTTCACCCGTCAGCTTAATACGCTCACGACGATCGTCCGGGTTCAGACGCGGCGTCGCAGACAGCAGCGCCTGGGTATACGGGTGACGAGGGTTATTAAAGATCTGGTCTTTGGTCCCCTTCTCCACGCAGCGCCCCAGGTACATCACCATCACTTCATCAGCAATGTGTTCGACAACCGACAGATCGTGGGAGATGAACACATAAGACAGCCCCAGCTCCTGCTGGAGATCCATCATCAGGTTCAGCACCTGCGCACGCACGGATACGTCGAGCGCGGAGACCGGCTCATCGGCAATCACCACGTCCGGATCGAGCATCAGACCACGCGCGATAGCGATACGCTGACGCTGACCACCGGAGAACATGTGCGGATAGCGGTCATAATGCTCGGTTTTGAGGCCGACCTTCGCCATCATCGCCAGCGCTTTTTCACGGCGCTGCTCTTTGTTCAGATTACTGTTAATTTGCAGCGGCTCTTCCAGAATCTGCCCCACTTTTTTACGCGGGTTCAAAGAACCATACGGGTTCTGGAACACAATCTGGATTTTCTGGCGACGCAGCTTCTGCGCCTGCGGATCGTGCTTGAGCAGATCTTGCCCCTGATAATAGAGCTCTCCGCCGGTCGGCACTTCAATCATCGTCAGCAGACGGCCCAGCGTGGATTTGCCGCAGCCTGACTCCCCCACCACCGCCAGCGTTTTACCGCGTTCGAGGTTAAAGGAAACGCCGTCCAGCGCTTTCACCAGGCGTTCAGGGGCAAACAATCCCTTCTTCACCGGATAGTATTTTTTCAGGTCGATGGCCTGCAACAGCGGCTGTTGCGTGGTGGCCTGTTGCGTACTCATAGTGTTGGCCTCCCGGCATCATCGAGTGGGTAGTGGCATTTCGACTGACGACCGTCAGCAAGCTGGTTAAGCTCTGGCTCTTCTGCCCGGCATTTGTCCGTCGCATACGGACAGCGCGGATTGAGCAGACAGCCCTGCGGACGATCATATTTACCCGGTACCACACCCGGCAGCGATGCCAGACGCGCTTTGTCCTGGGCAAACTCCGGCAGCGCGCGTAAAAGCGCCTGGGTATACGGGTGACGCGGCGCACGGAAAATATCGTGTGAATTCCCGGTCTCGACCACCTGGCCGGCATACATCACGATAATTTTGTGCGCGGCTTCGGCCACCAGCGCCAGATCGTGCGTAATCAGCACCAGCGCCATATTTTCTTTCTGCTGCAGCTCCAGCAGCAGTTCGATGATTTGCGCCTGAATGGTCACATCCAGCGCCGTCGTCGGTTCATCCGCAATCAGCAGTTTTGGCCGACAGGCAATCGCCATCGCGATCATCACGCGCTGGCTCATCCCACCGGAGAGCTGGTGCGGGTATACGTCCAGACGCGATGCCGGGTCAGGAATACCCACCTGATTCAGCAGATCGATCGCGCGCTGACGACGGGTTTTCTTATTCCCGCCCTGATGCACCTTAATTGCTTCCATAATCTGGAAACCAACGGTGTAGCAAGGGTTCAGGCTGGTCATGGGATCCTGGAAAATCATCGCCACTTCGGCGCCCACCAGCTGGCGGCGCTGTTTTTCAGAAATGCGCTTCAGGTCCTGACCGTTGAACTGCAGGTTTTCCGCCATCACGCGGCCCGGATAATCAATCAGCCCCATGATTGCCAGTGAGCTTACTGACTTACCGGAACCGGACTCCCCGACAATGCCAACCACTTCGCCCTGATTTACGCTGTAGCTGATGCGGTCCACGGCGCGAAACTCAGTGCCAACATCCCCGAAGTGCACCGATAATTTATCTACATTTAATAACGCCATCTCGTGCCTCTTACTGCTTCAGTTTGGGATCAAGTGCATCACGCAGACCATCACCCATCAGGTTAAATGCCAGCACCGTCAGCAGGATTGCCAGACCCGGGAAGGTGACAACCCACCAGGCGCTTTGTGCGAACTGCAACACGTCGGAGAGCATGGTGCCCCACTCCGGTGTTGGCGGCTGCGCACCCATGCCCAGGAAGCCAAGAGCGGCCATATCAAGAATGGCGTTAGAGAAACCGAGCGACGCCTGAACAATCAGCGGCGCAAGGCAGTTAGGGAAGATATTAACGAACATCTGGCGCATCGCACCGGCACCCGCCACGCGAGACGCCGTGACGTAATCGCGGTTCACTTCCACCAGCACCGCCGCACGGGTTAAACGTACGTAGTGAGGGAGTGCCACGAAGGTCAACGCCAGCGCGGCGTTACCAATCGACGGGCCGAAGATCGCCACCAGCACCAGCGCCAGAAGCAGGCTTGGCAACGCCAGCATGATATCGACGATGCGCATAATGATGTTATCAACGATTCCTCCGAAGTAGCCCGCCACCAGACCGAGCACGACACCCATGACCAGCGACAGCACAACCACGAGGCAGCCCACCAGCAGCGACAGACGTGCGCCGTACATCAGGCGCGACAGCACGTCGCGGCCCACATCATCGGTACCCAGCAGGTGCGTCAGGCTACCACCGTCCTGCCAGGCTGGAGGCGCAAGCAGCGCATCACGGAACTGGTCCGCAGGGTTATACGGTGATAGGACGTTCGCAAATACCGCAATGAGGATCATGATTACGACATACACCAGCCCTACCACAGCGCCTTTATTGCGCTTGAAGTAGTGCCAGAACTCCTGCAGCGGCGTCATTGGCACCGGTGCAGCGACCACTTTATTTTGAGTGACTTGTGACATGATGGTCCCTTACTTCTTATGACGAATACGCGGGTTCACCACGCCGTACAGCAAATCGACCAGCAGGTTGACGAGGATAATCATCGTCGCGACCAGCAGCACACCGCCCTGCACAACCGGATAGTCACGGCGTTGCAGCGCATCAATCAGCCAGCGTCCAAGCCCCGGCCAGGAGAAGATGGTTTCCGTCAGGATCGCCCCCGCCAGCAACGTCCCCACCTGGAGACCAATAACGGTCACCACCGGCAGCATGGCATTACGCAGCGCATGAACGATGATGACGCGCATACGCGTCAGGCCCTTGGCGCGCGCGGTGCGGATATAATCTTCACCCAACACTTCCAGCATCGATGAACGGGTCATACGCACGATCACCGCAAGGGGAATGGTGCCCAGCACCATGGCAGGCAGGATCATATGCGCGACGGCATCCATGAAGTTGCCCTCTTCGCCCCAGATAGCCGTATCAATCAGCATAAAGCCGGTTAACGGATTGGTGTCGTCGAGGAAGACCATATCGCTGACGCGCCCGGAGACCGGTGTCAGGTTAAGCTGCACCGATACCAGCATGATCAGCATCATGCCCCACCAGAAGATAGGCATGGAGTAGCCGGTCAGCGCCAGGCCTACGGCGGTATGGTCAAAAATAGAGCCACGCTTGACGGCAGCCAGTACCCCAACAGGAATACCCACCGCAGTAGCGAAAATCATGGCGCAGACGCCAAGCTCCAGTGTCGCTTTAAAACGCGGCACGAACTCGTCCCACACCGGAAGACGGCTTTTCAGCGAAATCCCTAAATCACCGTGCAACACGCCCCAGATATAGTGGAGGTACTGCTGCCACATCGGCTTATCGAGACCGAGTTCCGCCAGCAGCTGTGCATGGCGCTCAGGGGAAATACCACGCTCGCCCGCCATAATCATTACCGGGTCGCCGGGGATCATATGGACGAAGGCAAAAGTGAGAAGGGTGATACCGATAAACGTGGGGATAACAAGTCCCAGACGTCGGAGGATGAACTGCAACATAACCCGGATTCTCTCTGATGACGCACGACCAGTGGCGTGACGTCTGTATTGCTCACAAATGTAAATTCCCTCTCCCTGTGGGAGAGGGTTAGGGTGAGGGGATGCATGCACGCCCCTCACCCCTGCCCTCTCCCACAGGGAGAGGGAGAACACCCTACTTATTATTCAACCGATACGTTTTCGAAGTGGTGCTTGCCCAGTGGATCAACCACGTAGCCTTTCACCTCTTTACGCACAGGCTCGTACACGGTGGAGTGAGCAACAATCAGCGCCGGAGCCTGATCGTGCATAACAACCTGAGCCTGCTTGTACAGTTCAATACGTTTGTTGTGATCGTCGGTCGCACGCGCCGGCTGGATCAGGTCTTCAAACGGCTTGTAGCACCAGCGAGAGTAGTTAGAACCGTCTTTCGCCGCCGCGCAGCTGAACAGGGTGGCGAAGAAGTTGTCCGGATCCCCGTTATCACCGGTCCAGCCCATCATTACCGCCTGGTGCTCACCCGCTTTGGCGCGCTTCAGGTACTCGCCCCACTCGTAGGTCACAATCTTGGCCTGAACGCCAACCTTAGCCCAGTCAGCCTGAACCATTTCCGCCATACGGCGTGCGTTCGGGTTGTACGGACGCTGTACCGGCATCGCCCACAGCTCAACGGTAAAGCCTTTATCCTGGCCTGCTTCTTTCAGCAGCGCTTTCGCTTTCTCAGGATCGTAGGTGTAGTCTTTAACGTCGTCGTTATAGCCCCACATGGTTGGTGGGATCAGGTTTTTAGCCGCAACGCCTGCACCCTGATAAACCGCTTTGATGATCGCTTCTTTGTTCACCGCGTAGGTCAGCGCCTGACGCACTTTCACGTCATCAAACGGTTTCTTCTCGGTGTTGAAGGAGAGATAGCCCACGTTCAGGCCAGCCTGCTCCAGCAGGTTGATGTTCTTGTCCTGCTTCATGCGGGCGATATCAGCCGGGTTCGGGTACGGCATCACCTGGCATTCGTTTTTCTGCAGTTTTGCATAACGCACTGACGCATCAGGCGTGATAGAGAAGACCAGACGATCGATCTGCGGCTTGGTGCCCCAGAAGCCTTCGAATGCTTTATACAGAATGCGGGAGTCTTTCTGGTACTGCAGCAGCTGGAATGGACCGGTACCGATTGGGTTCAGGTCGACTTTCTCCGGCGTACCGGCTTTCAGCATGTTGTCCGCGTACTCTTTGGACAGAATTGAGGCGAAGTCCATGGCCAGGTCAGCCAGGAATGGCGCTTCCGGGCGAGTCAGCACGAACTGTACCGTTTTATCGTCAACTTTTTTCACTTCAGCGATCAGGTCAGGCAGACCCATCCCTTCGAAGTATTCATAGCTGCCGCCAGACACTTTGTGGTACGGGTTCTGGGCATTTTTCTGACGGTCGAAGGAGAACACAACGTCGTCGGCGTTAAGGTCGCGCGTTGGTTTGAATTCTTTGTTGTCCTGCCACTTCACGCCCTGACGCAGATGGAAGGTATAGGTCTTACCGTCTTCGCTGACCTCCCACTTCTCGGCCAGACCCGGAATAACTTCCGTGGTACCGGTTTTGAATTCAACCAGACGGTTATAGATCGGTACAGAGCTTGCGTCGTAAGTCGTACCAGAGGTAAAGAGCTGTGGGTTAAAGCCTTCCGGCGAGCCTTCAGAACAGTAAACCAGGGTTTTTGCCTGTACGCTTGCTGCCACGGTCATAGCCACCAGGCTCAGACCAAGCTTCAGCATCCCTGACTTCTTCAAGGAAATACTCATTATTCTGCTCCAATGTGATGTTTTGCTTTGTTGTGTTACGCCGCCAGACCTTTATTTATTTTTTACCCGGTCCGGTCGGTGATGCCCGAAGGCTTTAAAGGGATGGAGAATCCTTTCAGAAGAGCGTTTGAGTTGCAGCGCAGATCGTCCCTGAAATGCCCCTCATGCCCTACAATCTGTCAACAGAATGTGAAAACGTCAATACAGGTGACGGGGATTTACGCTGAGTGTGAGAAACCGCAAACAAAGATTAAAAAAACTATGCATGCCAGTTTTCAGCAGGGAAATTTATGCTACTCGCCATCCTGCAGCACAAGTCTCTTCATATTTCGTCACAATCAGTGATTAACTTTTATTCAGAATGGGTAAATTTTCTTGCAGAATGGTGATTATCTGAGCACTAAATACCGCGAACGTTAAAACGCACAGCGAAAAATGCTGAGGTTATCCATAAGCAACGCGAAAAAAGATCAATCTATATATAAAAAAATACAATGGATTATGTCACAAAATCGTTAACAGGCAGGAAGAAGCAGGCCTAAGGGGCGTTTTGGATACTCTGACGGGATAAGGTCATAATGCAAAAAGGGCTAACCTTGCGGTTAGCCCTTTTCAGAATGTGGTCGGCGAGAGAGGATTCGAACCTCCGACCCACTGGTCCCAAACCAGTTGCGCTACCAAGCTGCGCTACTCGCCGAATGCGGAGCGCATCTTACTGCTGAGGTGCGCCCCCGTCAATCCCTTATTTTCAAAAAGCCATTCAACTGGCGATATTCTCGCCAGAGCAGCTACTGCGCGGCTTTTGCGGTGTTGTCAGGGAGTTTACACCAGTTGTTGTTTTCGTTAATCCCACCATTCGGTGAGGTATAACCGAGACAACCCATAATGGTGTCGTACAGCTCAACGTGACGACGCGGCACTTTCATCTCCGCCTCTTTCTTCAGGTGAGCAAACATCTTCGCCTTCTCCGGATTTTCAAGATACTTATCCGACATCCACATGATCATCGGCACGCGGAACTGCTCCGGCGGTGCCAGCTTGCGCGGCGTACCGTGCAGATGCTCTTTCTCGTTGATGGACTCACCGTGGTCGGCCGCGTAAATTACAATCGCTTTTTTATCGCGCAGCTGGTCAATGACCCGGCTCAGGAAGGTATCTACATAAAGCACCGAGTTATCGTAGGCATTGATCAGCTCCTGCTTGCTGCAGTCTTTATTAATGCCCACACACTCAGGCTGCCACTTCGCAAAATCACGCGTGTAGCGCTGGTAATAGCTGTAATGCGACCCTTTGGTATGCAGAATAATCAGATGCTTACCCTGTGGATGGTTCTTGAGGGACTCCGACATCTCTTCCAGCAGCAGCATGTCGTCGACGTTTTTACCGCGGTTACGCGGCTCGGCACCAATCTGCTCGCGGTACGCGATGTTATCTGCCAGCGTGTTGGTGTAGAACCACATCTCACTTTGCATGGCGAACAGGTCAGAGCTGAATCCAAGCTGCTTCAGCACGGCAAACACGTTTTGTTCTTTCAGCGTGCGTTGCGGGTTATCGCTTGCACCGCCTTCACGCACAAACATACAGCGCAGCGAGAGCTTGGTTGCGGTATCACAGGAGTAGCCTCGGTAAGCCACCAGGTTCTTTTCCTGCGCCAGCTTTGGCGTGGTATCCCGGTCATAACCGAGAATGCCCATATGATCCCAGCGCGTCGTTTCACCGATGACAAAGACGACGTACGTATCATCAATCCCGTCGGCTGGCGGCTGGTAGGTGAATTTTTTCAGTGGATTGATCAGCGATTTCACATCACTGGATTCATCCGCCTGCGCCCAGGCATAAAGACCTAACGCTGACAGCCAGTTAGACGGCAAATACGAGTTTGCCACCACGCCGCCATAGCTTGGCATATCGACGCCCGTCGCTTTCTCGACGCGTTTTTGCTGTGTTTCCATCAGGCGGATAGGCGCCCATACCAGCAGACCGGCCAGCAGGACAACGACGATATTGCGGATCCGCTGTCCACGCGTACGCAGCTGGCGTAACAGCGTATAGCGGCACGTATTGTTCCAGATAAAGAAAAGCGGGATCAGACAGGTTAAAACCGTCCAGACGATAAAGCCTTTCCCTACCACCTCTTTCGAGAGATCGATATCCGTGGTCATCACCGAGGCAACAATACCGTACCCAATGACCACGTTCATAAAGGTCATATAATAGCTTGCGGCGGCGGAGATAATCACCACCAGCGAGGCCAAAATTTGCCAGGTTCGGCGGCCGAAGAGAGAGAGCAGGCGTAACAGGAAAAAGGTAGCCAGAACAGAGCCAAACACTTCAATCGCGGCGAAAATCCCATTGCTTACGGTGAGGTGTTCAAAATAGCCTTCCACTCTTCTGAACAGCACCGCGCCATTCAGAAACAAACCGATATAGACAGCCAGCATCAGACACAATCTTTGCTGGGTAAGAGATCTAATATATTTCATGCAAACAACCCTGGGGGAAGGGGTATAAAGACCCGTCGAATCTCATGGAGAGAGCAGACAGAGTAAGTAGGTGCGGGAGAAATCGTTATCAGAAACGTCTACAAGCGCGGTAAGTAGACCACAGCGGGGAAAAAAAGTGGCAGCAGAGAATGTGATCAATGAAGATTTTTACAAAATAACTCGTCTGGAAACGATGCGTAGATAAAAAAGAGGCCCTGCGGCCTCTTTTCGTCGAATCATGCATGCGCTTCCTTATATACTTCGCGCTGCGGCTGACGAATGGTCGTGGACAGCGCCAGCGAAATAATCAGCAGGGCAAATATCACGCCGAAGGTCACGTAGAACCCGCCAAACAGGGAAGCAATCAGCGAGCCGCAGATACTGCCGATCCCGAAGCCCAGATAGATAACGCCGTAGTTTTTTGCCAGATTGTTCAGGCCAAAAAATTCGCTCACCAGTGACGGGAAGACGGTAATGGTGCCGCCGAAGTTAAAGGCCACGCAGGCAATCGCCGCGAAGAAGGTGGCTTCATTCAGCGGAGCGAACAGCAGCGCCGCCATGCCGACCAGCGAAACCACCTGCCCAATCGTAATCACACGGATGCGGGCAATTTTGTCAGACAGAATACCAAGCACCAGACGACCCGAAAGGTTGGCAATGGAGATCACCGTCACCGCATTCGCCGCCGTGGCCGCATCCAGCTTCACCATCCCCTGCGCGATATCCTTCGCCACGCCGATGACATACAGACCGCTCATGCAGGCCGTCAGGAACATCACCGCCAGCATCCAGTACTGCGGTTTACGCATGGACTGCGCGAGAGTGAAGTCGTTCTCCACCACGCCGTTAACGGATTTGACCTCCTGCTGCGGCGCATCGGTCATCAGCGTGGCGCCGAACAGAATCATCACCAGCACGATTGCGCCCCAGATCATAAAGGTTTTTTCGAGGCCAACGGACGCCAGCAGGTGGGAGTCGATAAATTTGAACCCGAGGCTGCCCAGGCCATAGGAACCAATGGCGAACGCAGAGATCAGGCCTTTACGCTCCGGGAACCACTTCACGCAGTTCGACAGGGTCAGCAGGTAACCTGCGCCATCGGCCAGCCCCACCAGCACGCCGGCGCTCAGCCATAGCATCATCAGGTTGCTGGAATGCGCCGTCAGGAAAAAACCCAGCCCCAGCAGAATGCCGGATGCCATGGTCACACGCTTCACCCCAAAACGCTCCTGCAGCTTGCCTGCGACGGAAGACGAAATCGCCAGACCCAGGCTCAGCAGACCAAAGGAGAACGCGACCTGGCTGACCGGTGCGCCGAGTTTGTCGGAAAGCGCGCTGTTAAACAGGCTCCAGGTATAGACCGACCCCAGCGCAAACTGAGTGACGATGGTGCCAAAGAGCGTGAGCCAGCGCGTGCGGTTATAAGTTGATGTGTTCATGGCAGTTGTCCTGCAAGAGAAATTAAGGAAGTTCGCTGAGGACAACGATAAACAAAACCTTAATACGCCTGGGGTAAAACGGCATGAAATGCAGGCGGTACGGAATGAAATGCCTGGAATCGGGAATGAATGACCTGGCCCGGGAATAAAGCGACAGCGTGTTAGTATCTGCTATCGCTGTAAAGCCCGTGGTTGTTGTATTCGAGATGTTATCGTGACGTTTAAAAAAGTAACAACTCTAGAAGTTCGCGCTGACGCCGAGGGTGTATAAAAACTCCTCACCGGTGGTGGTGTGCTCCCCCTGAGCCAGCGACGCATAGGCCGCCATGTGCGTATTAAAAGGAATATCTGTTCCTACGGTAACATCCATCCAGCTACCGTTTTGGGCAGGGGCTGGCGTTTGCGGCATGCCAAACTGCGATTTCCACTGGTTTTCACCAAACTGCTGGTTATAGCTGATCTGCGCCCAGGGACGGAGATCGCCGTACTGGGTATTCACGCGCCACCCCAGCGTGCTGACGCTGGCGTGCCAGAGCGGGTCGGTGATTGCCTGCGTCGACGCGCTATCACCAAACTCGTTGATCATCATCGGAGCCGTGCCGTCGTACCGCCACGCCACTACCGGGCCGGTGGTGATACGCGCTGAAACCGGAAAATTCCAGCCCACGCTCATCGCCCCCTCTGTCGTACTGCCAGACGGTATATTCAGGGCAAGACCTGGCGCATTTTGCGAAGACTGGATACGCTCAGCAAGAATATCTTCATAACGCGGTTGGTGATCCGCGTCCCATGTATAGCGTTCCGCCGTATTATTTTGTGCGTCTGAAACGATATATTCCTGTTGCCAGGCAGACGCTGTATTACAAAAAAACAGGCAGACTGAAATTCCCACCAGGCCAGAAGCAGCATGGCGACCACTGATTTTTTTTATCATCATCAACGCGACCCCAGAGAGAGCCGAATTCGGCGATATTTGTCGTTATTCAGGAAGAGCTTAAGGATCATATGGCCCTGTATTAACTATTGTCTTTATAGTAGACACGTCAAGCCAGGCAGAATGAAATTTTTGCGAAATCAGTATCAATAAGGGAGATGACGGATGGAACGTTGCGGTTGGGTAAGCCAGGATCAGCTTTATATCGACTATCACGATCGGGAATGGGGCGTGCCGGAAACGGATGGCAAAAAACTCTTTGAGATGATCTGCCTGGAGGGCCAGCAGGCGGGGTTATCGTGGATTACGGTGCTGAAGAAACGCGAAAACTACCGCAACGCCTTCCACCAGTTCGATCCTGTCGCCGTCGCCGCCATGACCGATGAGGACGTGGAACGGCTGGTGCAGGATGCCGGCATCATCCGCCATCGCGGTAAGATCCAGGCCATCATCGGTAACGCACGCGCTTACCTGGCGATGGAACAAAACGGTGAATCGTTCTCAGATTTTGTCTGGACGTTTGTGAACAACGATCCGCAGGTCACCCAGGCCGCCACGCTCGCGGAAATCCCGGCCTCCACCCCGGCCTCGGATGCTCTCTCGAAGGCCCTGAAAAAACGCGGTTTTAAGTTTGTCGGCTCCACCATCTGCTACGCCTTTATGCAGGCCTGTGGCCTGGTCAACGACCACGTTACCGGCTGCTTCTGTCATCCGGGAGGCCATCGTGATCCGCAAATGGCAAAGTGAGAATACCGCACCGCTTCTGAGCTTATGGCTTGAAAGCACCACAGAAGCGCATCCGTTTATCGAGCCGGGTTACTGGAAAGAGAACGAGGCCATGGTGCGGGACGTTTACCTGCCGTCGGCGGAAACCTGGGTCTGGGAGCAGGACGGCGAACCTTGCGGATTTATCAGCGTGATGCAGTCTCAGTTTGTCGGCGCACTGTTTGTCGCCCCATCGTACATCGGGAAAGGCATCGGGCGCGCGCTGCTGAACTATGTTCAACAGCGCTTCCCGCACTTAAGCCTGGAGGTGTATCAGAAAAATGTTCGGGCGGTGAATTTCTACCATGCTCAGGGCTTTCGCATTGAAGACAGCGCCTGGCAGGATGATACCCAGCACCCGACCTGGATCATGAGCTGGCAGGCGGATCAAACGCCGTTAAGGTAAGCTCGGGTCCCTGATATTTCTCGACCCAGGCCAGGGCCGTATTCCCTGCGCAACCATTCCCCAGCTTCGAGCTGGGGAGATCTTTGGTCAGCACGTTAACCGCCCCGTTTTTACAGATACCGCCTTCGGCGGGCTCAAGATCGGGCCATGCGCCCTGATGAATGCAGATCACGCCCGGTTTAATCCCGTCGCTCACCACCGCCCCTGCCAGCACCTGCCCACGCGAGTTCCAGACGCGCACCATGTCGCCGTCCGCGATCCCGCGGGCTTTCGCATCGAGGGTATTCAGCGTGATCGGCTCTCGCCCGGCGACCGCATACTGCTCGCGCAGGGACGTATAGTTAAGCTGGCTGTGCAGGCGGTGCGCGGGATGCGCTGATAATACCTGCAGCTGTTCCGGCCGGGCGTTGCCGTGCCACTCGTCCGGTTCGAGCCACATAGGGTGTGGCGGACAGTCGGCATACCCAAAGCTGGCGATGCGCTCGCTGTGGATCACGATCTTTCCGCTCTCGGTTTTCAGCGGATGGTTCTCCGGGTCACGGCGGAAATCGGCAAAACGGACAAACTTCGCATTCTGTTCGCTCTCCGGCATCTCGACGATTTGGTTCGCCTCCCAGAACTCAGCAAAGGGCGGCAGCGTCACGCCCTGCGCTGCGCCGCGCTGTCCGGCAATCTGGTAGAAGGTCTCCAGCCATTGCAGATCGCTTTTCCCTTCGGTAAAACGCTCGCGACCGCCCGCTTCCCACAGCTCGCTCAGTTCAGCAAACACGTCAAAATCATCACGCGCCTCATCGCGCGGGGCGACAACGCGCTTCATCGGGACCATATGCTGGTTGCTGTAGTCGCCGGTCATGGTGAGATCGTTACGCTCAAACGAGGTGGTCGCCGGCAGCACAATGTCGGCGTGTTTGGCCGAGCCGGTCCAGAAGCACTCTGAAATCACCACCAGCTCCGGCTTTTGCCAGGCGCGGATAAGGCGATTGGTATCCTGATGGTGCGTGAAGTTTGACCCGCCCGCCCACCATACAAATTTAATATCCGGGAAGTGGCGGTCCAGACCATTGTGCTGATAAAAACCGCCAGGTTTTTCCAGGGCTTCAACGATCCGCGCTACCGGGATTTTATCCACGGCATCCACACCGCCCTGCACCGAGCCTTGCAGAGACGCCAGCACCGCCGCTTTACGTGTTGGGTTACCGCCGTTCGCAAAGTGATAGGAGAGACCAAAACCCCCGCCCGGCGTACCGATCTGCCCAAGCATTGCGGCAAGCGTTACCAGCATCCAGTGTTTTTGCTCGCCAAACTGCTGGCGCTGCATTCCCCACCCAGACATTAACATCGTGGTGTTTTTATGGAACAACGCCGCCAGTTCGCTGATTTTCTCTGCAGAAACGCCACAAATATTTGCTGCCCACTCAGCCGTTTTCGCTACCCCATCGGATTGGCCCGTCAGGTAGTCGGCGAATTTATCGAAGCCGGTGGTACAGCGCGTCAGGAATTCGACATCGTGCCAGCCGTTTTCGACCAGCGTATGGGCGATACCCAGCATCATCGCCACGTCGGTGCCCATATGGGGGGCAATCCACTCGGCGCTGTCGCCGAAGAAATCCATGGTTTCAGAGCGCATCGGGTCAATGCAGATGATGCGCTTGCCGCTTTTGCGTAGCGCGTCAAAATACCCGATGCCCTGCTCGTCGCTGGCATTCCAGGCAATTTTCAGCGTATTGAGGGGGTTAGCACTCCAGAGCACCACCACGTCGGTATGCGCCAGCACCAGCGGCCAGCTGGTCTGCTGCTGGTACACTTCGTTCCCCCCCACGACGTACGGCATGATCGCCTGCGCCGCACCGGTGGAGTAATCACCCAGATGACCGGTATAGCCTCCCGCCAGGCTCATGTAGCGCTGCAGCAGCGTTGAGGCTTTGTGCAGCACGCCGTTAGAACGCCAGCCGTACGACCCGGCGAAAATGGACGACGGACCGTAACTGTCGCGAATGCGTTTATGCTGGGCGTGGATCAGCGCCAGCGCGTCATCCCAACTCACGCGAACAAACTCATCCTGACCGCGAATCCCCTGCGGTTTTTCCGGCGAGGCCAGAAAACCTTTACGCACCATCGGCCAGCGCACGCGCGTTTTGCTATGCACCTGATCGCGAACGACGGTCTGTAACGAGTTGGGATGTTGTGTTGGCAGTGCCCCGCGGGACGACAGAACATTTTCGCCATCGGTTTCGACCAGCATCGGCCCCCAGTGGGCGGCGGTCAGAATGGTTTTTGTTGAGGTGCTCAAGCGTGCGCTCCTGGTTGCGTGCAGGTTTTACGGCCTTCTTGCTGAGGCCGTTTATGGTTTGTCACAAATTTCAGAGTTATACCCGGAATTTTCTCCGTATCTGGACGTCATAATCAACTGCCACGCTCGCCGTGGCAAAGAATAAAAAGGATTAAGGAAAGAAGATGAAAAAACGCGTACTCGTTATTGCCGCTCTGGTGAGCGGTGCCCTGGCTGTTTCTGGCTGCACAACCAACCCTTACACCGGTGAGCGCGAAGCGGGTAAATCCGGCATTGGCGCGGGTATCGGCTCGCTGGTCGGCGCAGGCGTTGGGGCGCTCTCCTCCTCCAAGAAAGACCGCGGCAAAGGCGCCCTGATTGGCGCAGCGGCGGGGGCAGCACTGGGCGGCGGCGTCGGTTATTACATGGACGTGCAGGAAGCAAAACTGCGCGACAAAATGAAGGGAACCGGCGTGAGCGTGACGCGCAGCGGCGATAACATCATCCTGAACATGCCGAACAACGTGACCTTCGACAGCAGCAGCGCAACGCTGAAACCCGCGGGCGCGAACACCCTGACCGGCGTGGCGATGGTGCTGAAAGAGTACAACAAGACCGCCGTAAACGTGATGGGCTACACCGACAGCACCGGCAGCCAGGATCTGAACATGCGTCTGTCCCAGCAGCGTGCAGACGCCGTGGCCAGCGCGCTGATTACCCAGGGTGTTGAAGCGAACCGCATCCGCACCAGCGGCATGGGTCCTGCCAACCCTATCGCCAGCAACAGCACGGCGGAAGGCAAAGCGCAGAACCGCCGCGTTGAGATTACGTTAAGTCCTGTGCAGTAGGTAAAAGCAAAACGGCAACCCCGTTGCCGTTTTTAGTGTTTGCGCCCTCTCCCGTGGGAGAGGGTTGGGGTGAGGGCATCAGACCGCAACCTCCGGTAAGCGCAGCGCCACCGGGCAAATTACTTGATTCGTCAGATTTTCCCGTTAAGGTATTCTCACTAAATTCAGGGAAATCAGCGATGAGCAAACCAGCCCGGGCCACCATCAGCGACGTGGCAAAAGCCGCCAAAACCGGTAAAACCAGCATTTCGCGCTACCTTAACGGCGAGAAACACCTGTTGTCCGACGCATTGCTGGCGCGAATTGAACAAGCCATTGCCGATCTCGACTACCGTCCCAGCCTTATGGCACGCGGGCTCAAACGCGGTCGCACTCGCCTTATCGGGCTTATCATCGCCGATATCACCAACCCCTATTCCGTTAACGTGCTCAGCGGTATTGAAGCCGCCTGTCGCGAGAAGGGTTTCACGCCGCTGGTCTGTAATACCAACAACGAAGTCGACCAGGAGCTGCATTACCTCGATCTGCTGCGCAGCTACCAGGTTGAAGGGATTGTGGTTAACGCGGTGGGCATGCGGGAAGAGGGTTTAAACCGCCTGCAGCAATCCTCCCTGCCCATGGTCCTCATCGACCGTAAAATTCCGGAATTTGCCTGCGATGTGGTCGGGCTGGATAACACTCAGGCCGCTACTACCGCGACCGAACATCTGATTGAACAGGGCTTCGAAGCGATTCTGTTTCTGAGCGAACCATTGGGAATGGTCAACACCCGTCGCGAGCGCCTGAGCGCATTTCGCGCCACGCTGGAGCGTTATCCTGGCGTGATCGCCGAAAATGCCGAAACGCCGCTTCACGAAGCCGACCAGCTCGACAACACTCTGCGTCAGTTCCACACGCGCCATCGCGGGATGCGCAAAGCCGTTATCTCCGCCAACGGTGCGCTGACGCTTCAGGTCGCCCGCTCGCTCAAGCGCATTGGCCTGCACTGGGGCAGCGATATCGGTCTGCTGGGGTTTGATGAACTGGAGTGGGCGGAGCTGGCCGGCGTTGGCATTACTACCCTCAAACAACCCACCTGGCAGATTGGCTATGCTGCTGTTGAACAAGTGGTTCGTCGCATTGAAGGCACCAGCGATAGCGTTCGCGAGCAGGTCTTCTCCGGCGAGCTGATCGTTCGCGGCTCCACCGCACGTTAATTTTCCCTTGTGATACCGATCATAAATTCGACATCCTGATCTTTTCTTTGGAACCGGTTCCATCTAGCGTAATAGTATTGATATGTTGCGATGGAGTCCGAAGATGGGCAGGAAAATTATGGTGGTCACCGCCGCGTACGGTGCGGAACAGGTGCGACAGGCAGGCGGTCAACGGGCGATGCTGCCCGTTATTGCAGGTGCAGGAGCAGACGGCGTGGAGATCCGCCGTGAACTGTTCACCAGCGAAGAGCTGCTGGCGCTGCCTGCGCTGGGAGAATCCATTGAGCTGCTGGGCCTGCTGGCGTGCTACTCCGCCCCCGCCGCCCTGTTTATGCCCGACGGCACCCTCAACCCGGATCTGACCCGCTATCTCTCTGAGGCTAACACCCTGAACGCCCTGTGGCTGAAGGTTTCCCTCGGCCACTTCCGCGACACGCAGCCTCTCGACGCCCTGCATGCCCTGCTGAGCGCAAGCGGCATGGCGCTGGTTGTGGAGAACGACCAGACCGACTGCGGTCAGCTCGCGCCCATGCAGCGCTTCCAGGCAGCCTGTCGGGAAATGGCATTGCCCATCACGCTGACCTTCGACATGGGCAACTGGCTGTGGGTTGGCGATTCCCCCGAAGAGGCCGCGCGTCATCTGGCCCCAGCGGTGAGCTATATCCACGTTAAAGCCGCCGTACCGCATAAAGATAACTTCCGCGCCGTGGCACCGGACCACGCTGATGCGCGCTGGCTGGATCTGCTCAGCCAGCTGCCTGCCGATGCCCCGCGCGGTATCGAGTTCCCGCTGGAAGGGACGGATTTAACCGCCGTTACCCGCCATTACGTCAACCTGCTGCGCGAGGAGTAGACCATGCACAAGACGCTGGATGTCATCACGATTGGCGAGGCCATGGCGATGTTTGTCGCCACTGAAACGGGCGAACTGAGCGCGGTGGAGCACTTTATCAAACGCGTAGCAGGCGCAGAGCTGAACGTCGCGACCGGCCTGGCGCGTCTCGGCCTGAACGTCGGCTGGGTCAGCCGCGTGGGGGACGACAGCTTTGGCCATTTCGTTCTCGATTCGCTGAAAAAAGAGGGTATTGATGCCGCAGGTGTCACCCTCGACGGACGCTTCCCTACCGGCTTTCAGCTTAAATCTAAGGTCGAAAATGGAACCGATCCCATTGTGGAGTATTTCCGCAAAGGATCGGCCGCAAGCCACCTCTCTGTGGCGGATTACCACGCCGACTATTTCGCCTCCGCGCGCCATCTGCACCTGAGCGGCGTGGCGGCAGCGCTGTCTGCCAGCTCGTATGAACTGCTGGATCACGCGGCAGCCACTCTGAAAGCCCAGGGTAAAACGATCTCTTTCGATCCGAACCTGCGCCCGGTGCTGTGGAAAAGCGAAGCGGAAATGGTTGAGAAACTCAACCGTCTGGCGTTCAGAGCGGACTGGGTTCTACCGGGTCTGAAAGAAGGGATGATCTTGACCGGCGAAAACACGCCGGAAGGCATTGCCGATTTCTACCTGAATAAAGGAGTAAAAGCGGTAGTGCTGAAGACCGGTGCCGATGGCGCATGGTTTAAAACGGCCGACGGCGAACAGGGCGCGGTCGCGGCGGTGAAAGTTGAGAACGTGGTCGACACCGTCGGCGCGGGCGACGGTTTTGCCGTGGGCGTGATTAGTGCCCTGCTGGAAGGCAAAACGCTGCAGCAGGCCGTCGCACGGGGCAACAAGATTGGTTCGCTGGCCATTCAGGTGCAGGGCGACAGCGAAGGATTACCAACGCGAGCAGCGCTCGGCGTTTAAATTCCCTCTCCCACAGGGAGAGGGCCAGGGTGAGGGCAGCAAGCCGCACCAAATAATTAAGCCACCGTGTACCCTACAGACAACGGCGGTAACAACCTCAACAACAGAGGCAAGCCTATGAACAGTTCGACCAATGCAGTAAAACGCTGGTGGTACATCATGCCGATCGTGTTTATCACGTACAGCCTGGCGTACCTTGACCGTGCCAACTTCAGCTTCGCGTCCGCGGCGGGGATCACAGAGGACCTCGGCATCACCAAAGGTATCTCCTCCCTGCTGGGTGCCCTTTTCTTCCTGGGCTACTTCTTCTTCCAGATCCCCGGCGCGATTTACGCGGAACGCCGCAGCGTGCGTAAGCTGATCTTCGTCTGTCTGATCCTGTGGGGTGCCTGCGCGTCACTGACCGGCGTGGTGAACAATATTCCTGCCCTGGCCGCCATTCGCTTTATCCTCGGCATCGTCGAGGCGGCGGTCATGCCAGCGATGCTGATCTACATCAGCAACTGGTTTACCAAATCTGAACGCTCGCGAGCGAATACCTTCCTGATCCTCGGTAACCCGGTCACGGTACTGTGGATGTCGGTGGTGTCTGGCTACCTGATCCAGTCCTTCGGCTGGCGTGAAATGTTTATCATCGAAGGGGTTCCGGCAGTGATCTGGGCATTCTGCTGGTGGGTGCTGGTGAAAGATAAACCTGCCCAGGCGAAATGGCTTTCCGAAGACGAAAAAGCGGCGCTGCAGGCACAGCTGGATAAAGAACAGCAAGGTCTGAAGGCGGTACGCAACTACGGTGAAGCCTTCCGCTCGCGTAACGTGATCCTGCTCTGCGCACAGTATTTTACCTGGAGCATTGGCGTGTACGGCTTTGTGCTGTGGCTGCCGTCGATTATCCGCAGCGGCGGCGAGAACCTCGGCATGGTAGAGGTAGGCTGGCTCTCTTCCGTACCGTATCTGGCCGCGACCATCGCCATGATCGTTGCTTCATGGGCATCGGACAAGCTGCAGAACCGTAAGCTGTTTGTCTGGCCGCTGCTGCTGATCGCAGCCTTTGCGTTCATTGGTTCCTGGGCCGTAGGCGCGAATCACTTCTGGGCCTCTTACGCCCTGCTGGTCATTGCCGGTGCAGCCATGTACGCCCCGTACGGTCCGTTCTTTGCCATCATCCCGGAAATGCTGCCGCGTAACGTAGCGGGCGGCGCGATGGCGCTGATTAACAGTATGGGTGCGCTGGGTTCGTTCTGCGGCTCCTGGTTCGTCGGCTACCTGAACGGTGCCACCGGCAGTCCGTCCGCATCGTACATCTTTATGGGGGTGGCGCTTTTCGCCTCCGTGTGGCTTACTTTGATTGTTAAGCCTGCTAATAATCAACAACACCCTGTCGGCGCTCGCCACGCCTGAATCCTTAAAAATCAACGGAGATTAGCATGAAGCCGTCCGTCATTTTGTATAAAGCACTGCCGGAAGATCTGCAGAAACGCCTTGAAGAACACTTCACCGTCACGCAGGTGAAGAACCTGAGCCCGGAAACCGTGGCACAGCACGCCGAAGCGTTCGCCCGCGCCGAAGGTCTGCTGGGTTCAAGCGAGAAAGTGGATGTCGCCCTGCTGGAGAAAATGCCGAAGCTTCGTGCTACCTCTACCGTTTCCGTGGGTTACGACAACTTCGATGTGGATGCCCTTAATGCCCGCAAGATCCTGCTGATGCATACGCCACACGCCCTGACGGAAACCGTGGCCGACACGCTGATGGCGCTGGTACTCACCACGGCCCGTCGCGTGGTGGAAGTGGCTGAGCGCGTGAAAGCGGGCGAATGGACAAAAAGCATTGGACCGGACTGGTTTGGCGTGGACGTCCACGGCAAAACGCTGGGCATTGTTGGCATGGGGCGTATCGGGCTGGCACTGGCGCAGCGCGCGCATTTTGGTTTTAACATGCCGATTCTGTATAACGCGCGTCGCCATCACAGTGAAGCCGAAGAACGCTTCAACGCCCGTTACTGCGAGCTGGATACCCTGCTGGAGGAAGCCGATTTTGTCTGCCTGGTTCTGCCGCTGACGGACGAAACGCGTCATCTGATTGGCAAAGAGGCGTTTAAGAAAATGAAGCAGTCAGCCATTTTCATCAATGCAGGTCGCGGCCCGGTGGTGGATGAGAAGGCGCTGATTGAGGCCCTGCAGAACGGTGAGATCCATGCAGCAGGTCTGGACGTCTTTGAGCAGGAACCGCTGCCGGTGGATTCCCCGCTGCTTTCGCTGCCAAACGTGGTTGCCCTGCCGCACATCGGCTCAGCCACCCATGAGACGCGCTACAACATGGCGGCCACTGCGGTCGATAATCTTATTGCCGCCCTTAGCGGAAAGGTGGAGATAAACTGCGTGAACCCGCAGGTGCAACGATAGAAACGAAAAAACCCGCCAGAAGGCGGGTTTTTGAATTTTGTGCTACTGGGTTGGAAGCTTACAGGCTTACAACGTTACCAGCTGCTGGGCCTTTAGCGCCGCTTTCGATGGTGAAGGAAACTTTCTGACCTTCATCCAGAGATTTGTAGCCTTCGTTCTGGATAGCAGAGAAGTGTACGAACACGTCTTTTGAGCCATCGTCAGGAGTGATGAAGCCGAAACCTTTATCAGCGTTGAACCATTTTACCAGACCAGTCATTTTAGCAGACATAGAAATTACCTTATTAACAAATATATTGTGCCTTCCGGCTTGATGGATTGCGTTACAGAGTTTTAAGCGATGAAGGAAGGGTCACTACGAAGGGTATCTATGGATAACAATCTGGACTGCTTTACTAAACTGCTTTAGGTCTGTGTAACAAACCGACGGGGATAGTTATACCGATGTGGTAGAAGAATGACAAGCGTTATTTTCGATATGCATAAAAAACCCCGCCGGAAGCGAGGTTTTTTCGGTTTATTCTGTGGCAGTGACTGCGACACCCCAGGCCTGGCTAAAGGCCTGATGCTGGGAGGCCAGCGGCCCAATCAGCGTATTGTACTGGCTTGCCTGCTGCGAGGTCGGGAACTGAATGCCGTTGGCAACAAAGCTCACCTGAGTCTCCTGCTGGGCGATAAAGTCACCCACCTGAACCAGCTGCTGCGTGAAGATTTGCGCGGCCGGAATCAACGGTTGCAGTGCTTCAGACGGTTTCGTCACCACTTTCTCATACACTTTGTCGAAGACCGGTTTGAGATCGTCGCCCTGCTTCAGCGCAGAACGTGACGCATCAGCCTGCATTTTCGCATTCTGCAACTGCTGGCTCAGCACGCCAAGCGCGCCGTTGGACTGGCGAAGCGGTTCACGCTGCGTCATATAATCCTGCGGAACGCGAATGGCGTTCACGCTATCCACCACGGGACGGATACCGGAATCCATCGCCTGGCTCACCTGCTGTGAATAACCATAAAGAATGGCGTAATCGGACACGAAGGGGCCAAACTGTTTTTTCTGATCCGCAGTCAGCGTCGGCAACCGCTCGCCGCTGCGCATCACTGTATTCTGCAGAAAATCGATAAACGCTTTGCGCTGATCGCCTTCTTTATCAAAACACCCACTCAGGCTAACAACCATCAACAACGCCGCAATAGGCGCAAACCAGCGAGAGCAGGACTTTCCTGTCGCCATTTTATTACTCCTTTCACCCAAAAAAGCGCACACCGGCACACGCGTGCCCGACGCTGACAAGGATAGTCCAGGTCAGCCTTGCAAGATACTCTTTTCATGCAAAACGGCTATTGCCGATTTATTTCTTACCATTTACAAAAAAATACCTGACGAAGCCGACATATGACTAATCAGGGAATTAGCATAACTATCCATATCGCTGAATCGGGTAAAGCGATCGTTACCGCACGATTAATCACAACCGCGACGATCCTGGGTTGGTATTAGGGACTATTCTTAATTGGCTCTCTGATGTTCTTGATCACGATGTGAGATTTAAGAGGAGTCCTCAATGGAATATAAAGATCCTGAGTTTGAGCTGCTGAGCAGTCTGGAACAGATCATTTTTAAAGATGTACCGCAGACGATTACCCTGCAACAAAAATCCAATCCCTTTACAGAATATGAGCAATTGCGCAAAGGGACAGGACTGAAAACGGAAGAATTCGCCAGAGCGATGGGTGTCAGCGTGGCTATGGTGCAGGAGTGGGAGTCAAAACGAGAGAAACCCACCCCAACCGAGTTAAGGCTGATGCGCCTGATTCAGGCCAACCCTGCATTCAGCAAACAGATAGCGTAGTGAAGTTTGAATGCCCCCGCCTTTGCGGGGGCTTGTGTTTTAAAGGCTATCACAACGCCAACCCGCCTCTTCCCATACCCATTCATGCGTTAATGTTAATCCTTTTAAAAAAACCTCATCGTGTGATACCACCAGTAAAGCCCCGGGGAAACCGGCCAGCGCCGCTTCAATGGCCTGGACTGAGGCCAAGTCCAGATGGTTGGTCGGTTCATCCAGCAGCAGAAGCTGCGTGGCTTCCGCGCGCCACAGCACGCAGGCCAGGGCGGCCTTAAGACGCTCGCCGCCGCTGAGCTCCGCCAGCGGAAGCGTAACTTTGTCGGCACCCAGCTGAAGCTGCGCCAGACGGGTTCGCAATACCCCCTCTTCCAGAGGCGTATGACTCAAGTTGAGATGCGTCATGACCGACTGCGACAGATCGAGCCGGGACAGATGTTGGTCGAGATAAGCGCAGCTGACGGAAACCCTACAGGTACCCGAACGGGGGGCAATCTCGCCGAGGATAGTTTTTAACAGCGTCGATTTTCCGCAGCCGTTCGGTCCCTTTAACGCCACGCGCATTGGTCCGTCCATCCGCCAGTTGAGCGGAGGAACAGGCACATGCGGCAGCACCAGATCCTCCAGCACCAGTACCTGCTTCCCCTCCGGGATCTGACTCCCCGGCAGGGTGAACATCACCGGATTATCTTCTTCAACGCGTTCACGCGCCTTGTTTACCGCGGCGTTCAGGGCTTCATTTTGCTCGCTGTGCTGTTTTTTCCAGGAGCCGATCCGCTCCTTTGCCGCGCCTTTATATTTGACCCGCTCGAACGACGCGATATTCAGGGTATCGACGGTGCGTAATGTCTTTGCCGAACGCCGCTGGCTGTCATCATGCTCTTTTTGCATGCGTGCCCGAGTGCGTTTGCGCTCGGTTGCAGCATGTTCCAGCGCCGCGCGGGCCGCCTGCTGTTCGGCATCGCGCTGGGTGTGATAATCCGCATAATTCCCGCCGTAGCTGCGCAGACCCGAGGCGCTCAGTTCAAGGATACGCGGCACCTGCTCCAGAAGTTCACGGTCATGGGAGGCCACCAGCACGCCGCCCTGAAAACGGCTGAGCTGGTCGTAGAACCACGCCCGGCCTTGTCGATCCAGATGGTTAGTGGGTTCGTCCAGCAGCATGAAATCCGCTTCAGCCGTAAACGCCCCGCACAGCAGGGCGCGAATGCGCTCGCCGCCGCTGAGTTCACCGGCAGGTTTATCCGGGTCAAACGGTGGGAGCTTCGCATTGATAAACGCCTCGCTCAGGCGCTCGGCTACATCCCAGTAACCGTCGAGCATCTCCAGATCGTCAGGCTGGTAATCGCCGCTGTCGATGCGCTTACGCGCCGTAAAAATCGCGTCATACCCGAGCAGTTCAGCAAGCGTCGTCTGCGGAGAAATAACGTGCTGCTGCGCCACCCAGGCATGCGAGCCAAAGCGCTCAATATGACCGGTAGCCGGTTCGTCCAGCCCCGCCAGCAGACGCAGCAGACGCGTTTTCCCGCTGCCGTTGCGGCCAACCAGCGCGCACAGGGAGGGTTCCAGCGTGAGATTCAGCGGACCAAAAAGGGTATCGCCCGTCGGAAACTGACAGGTGACCTGATGCAAAATAAAAGAAGGGGACTGCGCAAAATGAGCCATAAGCACTCCTGAATGAAATCAAAACATCCCCTGCCGACGCGGTGGCGTTTAGCAAGGATCGAAGTTCATCAGTCGTGTTTGTTCATTTTTGGGGGGCGCTCCAGCGCGAGAAAGTTAACGCGATAAGGATAGCGGTAATGTGTTGACGGTTTCAAGGTTAAATTTTGTGCGGTACGGTATAAAAAAACCCGCCGAAGCGGGTTTTTCTCACCTGTAGGCCCGTGCAAGCGAAGCGTCGCCGGGCAACGGGCACATTACTGCAGCAGCGAAATATCCGCTACGCGCAGGAACAACTCGCGCAGTTTCTCGAGCATGGAGAGACGGTTAACACGCAGCTCTTTATCTTCTACGTTCACCATCACTTTCTCGAAGAAGGCGTCGATAACGTCACGCAGCTCAGCCAGCTCCACCAGCGCTTCCTGGTAGCGACCTTCCGCGAAGTACGGCTCGAGCTTGTCGCGCAGCACCACAACCTGCATCGCCAGAGCGATCTCTTCCGGCTCTTTCAGGGTCGCGGCGTTCACGCGCTCGTTCAGCGTCTCGTCGGATTTCGCCAGAATGTTAGATACACGCTTGTTGGCCGCGGCCAGGGCAGATGCCGCTTCCAGCGTACGGAAGTGGGAAACCGCCTTCATACGCGCATCGAAATCAGCCGGACGGGTTGGACGACGCGCCAGCACTGCCTGAATGGTGTCAACGGTGTAACCTTCGTCCTGATACCACGCGCGGAAACGACCGAGCATAAAGTCGATCACATCATCCACAACCTTCGCGTTGGTCAGCTTATCACCGTATAGACGCACCGCTTCTTCGGTCAGCGTTTGCAGATCGAGGTTCAGGTTCTTCTCAACGATGATACGCAGCACGCCCAGCGCAGCACGACGCAGCGCAAACGGGTCTTTGTCGCCCTTTGGATGCTGGCCGATACCAAAGATACCCGCCAGGGTGTCCATCTTATCGGCAATCGCCACGGCACAGGCAACCGGGTTGGACGGCAGTTCGTCACCCGCAAAGCGCGGCTGATACTGCTCGTTCAGGGCCACGGCCACGTCTTCCGCTTCGCCATCGTGACGCGCGTAGTGCATACCCATAACGCCCTGGGTGTCGGTAAATTCGAACACCATGTTGGTCATCAGGTCGCATTTTGACAGCAGGCCAGCACGCGTCGCGTGGTTGACGTCTGCACCGATTTCGCGGGCGATCCAGCCGGACAGTTCCGCAATACGGTCTGTCTTGTCGCGCAGCGTACCCAGCTGCTGCTGGAACAGCACGGTCTGCAGACGCGGGAGATGATCTTCCAGACGCTTTTTACGGTCGGTATTGAAGAAGAACTCGGCATCCGCCAGACGCGGACGCACCACTTTCTCGTTTCCGGAAATAATCTGGATCGGATCTTTCGATTCGATGTTCGCCACGAAGATGAAGTTTGGCAGCAGCTTGCCGTCGTTGGCGTAAACCGGGAAGTACTTCTGGTCACCCTTCATGGTGTACACCAGCGCTTCAGCCGGAACGGCCAGGAATTTCTCTTCGAACTTCGCGGTCAGCACAACCGGCCATTCAACCAGAGAAGTCACTTCTTCCAGCAGGCTTTCGCTCAGGTCTGCGTTACCGCCAATCTGGCGCGCCGCTTCTTCGGCGTCCGCTTTGATTTTGGCTTTACGCTGTTCGTAGTCGGCAATAACTTTACCGCGCTCCAGCAGGATCTGCGGGTACTGGTCGGCATTGTCGATGGTGAATTCCGGCTCGCCCATGAAGCGGTGACCGCGGATCACGCGATTGGATGCCACGCCCAGAATGGTAGCAGGAATAACGGTATCGCCCAGCAGCAGGGTCACGGTGTGAACCGGACGCACGAAGTGTACGTCAGACGCGCCCCAGCGCATCAGCTTAGGAATCGGCAGCTTCGCCAGAGACGTGGCAATCATGTCCGGCAGCAGCGCTTCCGCGCTTTCGCCTTTCACATGCGCACGATACAGCAGCCACTCGCCTTTATCCGTGGCCAGACGCTCGGCCTGGTCAACGGTGATGCCGCAACCGCGCGCCCAGCCTTCAGCCGCTTTGCTTGGCTTGCCTTCCGCGTCAAACGCCTGGGCAATCGCCGGGCCACGTTTTTCGACTTCGCGATCCGGCTGAGACGCCGCCAGATTTGCCACTTTCAGCGCCAGACGGCGCGGTGCGGCAAACCACTCAATTTTACCGTGTGCCAGGCCAGCGTTATCCAGCTCAGCGGTCACGTTCGCAGCGAAAGATTCAGCCAGGCTGCGCAGGGCTTTTGGTGGCAGCTCTTCGGTGCCGATTTCCACCAGGAAAGTTTTCTCAGACATGGCCGCCTCTTATTTGTTTCGGTTGCACATCGGGAAGCCAAGGGCTTCACGGGACGCGTAGTAAGCTTCTGCAACGGCTTTGGTCAGGGTGCGAATACGCAGAATGTAACGCTGACGTTCAGTCACGGAGATGGCTTTGCGGGCGTCCAGCAGGTTGAAACTGTGGGCGGCCTTCAGAATACGCTCGTAGGCAGGCAGCGGCAGCGGAGTCTCCAGCGCCAGCAGCTGCTGCGCTTCTTTCTCGTACTGCTCGAAGCAGGTGAACAGGAAGTCCACGTCCGCGTATTCGAAGTTATAGGTGGATTGCTCCACTTCGTTCTGATGGAACACGTCGCCGTAGGTGGTTTTACCCAGCGGGCCGTCGCTCCAGACCAGGTCGTAAACGCTGTCTACGCCCTGAATGTACATCGCCAGACGTTCCAGACCGTAGGTGATTTCACCGGTGATCGGCTTACATTCCAGACCACCCACCTGCTGGAAGTAAGTGAACTGGGTCACTTCCATGCCGTTCAGCCACACTTCCCAACCCAGACCCCAGGCACCCAGCGTTGGGTTTTCCCAGTTATCTTCCACGAAGCGAATGTCGTGGATGGTGGGATCCATACCCAGCTCTTTCAGCGACCCGAGATACAGTTCCTGAATGTTGTCTGGTGATGGCTTAATCACCACCTGGAACTGATAGTAATGCTGCAGACGGTTCGGGTTTTCACCGTAACGACCATCGGTCGGACGACGGGAAGGCTGCACATACGCGGTCGCCATTGGCTCTGGCCCCAACGCGCGCAGACTGGTCATCGGGTGTGAAGTGCCGGCGCCGACTTCCATGTCCAAAGGTTGAACAATGGTACAGCCCTGACGAGCCCAGTAATCCTGTAAGGTCAGGATCAGGCCCTGGAAGGTCTTGGTATCAAACTTTTGCATAGTATTTCGTGCTGGATACGTGTGGTTTTAAATGGAAGGGACCAGTATACCCGCTGGCTGCAAGATATACAGTACGAAACGGGGTTGTTTAGGGAAAATTGGGAAATAAGCCTTGCGGCCAGAACGCTGACGGCGTCTGGCTGTTGATTATCCGAGCAGGCTAGCGCATGGAGAGGTGTAAAAACTGACCGTCCGCATCAAACGAGCAGACAAAGCCCTCTTTGCGCGACGTATGGCCCCGCAGCTCATAGCTTCCCTGAAAACGCTCAAACCCGGTGACATCAATTTTCTGCACGTCCGAGTTATAGCGGCGAGCGGCCCGATCTTTACAGAGCGCTTCCATATTCAGTGAACGTTCCGGGCTCATTTTACCCTGCTGCGCTTTTTGCACAGGTGCTTCTTGCGGCGCACTGCATCCCGTCAGGATCAACAGCAGAAAGAGTGACGCCACACGCTTCATCATCATTTTTATTACCGCCCTGGTCAGTGGCTGTTATTTTTAGTATCAAAGCTTTTATAGATTACGGTCCGGCATTCTGCGAATCTCGCGGCCTCCCTACAAGCCTGCTGAATAAAACTCAGAATTTTCCAAACGAAGACTTTTGGACAACGGCAGTCACACTCCATTTACAGGGAATACGAGGAACTGATGCAGTCAAAAATTAACTGGATTGATAACCTGCGGGGAATAGCGTGTCTGATGGTGGTCATGATCCACACGACGACCTGGTACGTCACGAATGCCCACAGCGTCAGCCCCGTTAACTGGGATATCGCCAATATTCTCAACTCTGCGTCACGCGTCAGCGTGCCGTTGTTCTTTATGATTTCCGGCTTTCTCTTTTTTGGCGAGCGTAGCGCGCAGCCGAGGAATTTCATTCGCATCGCGGCCTGCCTGGGATTCTACAGCGCCGTTGCCTTACTCTATATCACCCTGTTCACCTCCATTAACGCCGGGTTATCGCTGAAATACGTGCTGCAAAAACCGGTGTTCTACCACCTGTGGTTCTTCTTCGCCATTATTGTTATCTATCTGGTCTCCCCGCTCATCCAGGTAAAAAACGTCAGCGGTAAAATGCTGCTGGCCCTGATGGTGGTGGCTGGCATTATCGCCAACCCGAATACGCTCTCACAGAAAATCGACGGATTTGAGTGGTTGCCGGTCAATCTCTATATCAACGGCGATACTTTTTACTATGTGCTGTACGGCATGCTGGGGCGCGCCATCGGGATGATGGACACGCAAAAACGCGGGCTGAACTGGCTTTGCGGGGCGCTGTTTATCGCTGGCGTGGCGGTGATTTCACGCGGGACGCTGCACGAGCTGCAGTGGCGCGGCAATTTTGCCGATACCTGGTATCTCTATTGCGGGCCGATGGTCTTTATCTGTGCCGTTTCGCTGCTCACGCTCGCCAAAAACACCCTGAACGCGCGTCCCCTGCCCGTGTTGAGTATTATCTCGCGGCACTCTCTCGGAATTTACGGTTTTCACGCGCTGGTGATCCACGCGCTGCGCACGAGAGGCATTGAGCTAAAAAGCTGGCCGGTGCTGGATATCGTCTGGATTTTTGCCGCTACGCTGGCGATCAGCCTGCTGCTGTCGATGCTGCTGCAAAAAATAGACACTCGCCGCTTCGTCAGTTAATGCTTCGCTGCCGGGCGCGATGGTACTGGCGCGGGGAGGAAAACCCTGCCGCCAGTGAAGCCTGTTCCACGCCGCGCCCCTGCAATAGCCACTGCTCCGCCACCGCCAGACGCAGTTGCTCCAGATAATCGCGAACGCTAATACCTAAGTGTGACTGGAAAAGCCGGGTGAGATGACGAGGACTAACGTGCGCCAGTGCGGCGATATCAGGCAAACTCCACGTCTTTTGCGGCTCGGCGGTGAGCGCATCCTGCGCCCGATGAATCGCCGGGTGAAGATGGTTGCGGTAGCGTAACCAGGGAGATAGCTGGGGATCGTCACCGGAACGGCGGAACCAGACCACCATCTCACGCGCCACGGTCAGCGCCTTTTCGGGGCCGCACAGGCGGTTAATCATGTGCAGTGCCAGATCGATGCCTGAGGTGATCCCTGCGCTGGTCCAGATGTTCTCGTCCTGCACAAATATGCGGTTTTCTTTAATCGTCGCCGTGGGGGCCGCGGTGCGTAAACGGCTAATAACATCATGGTGGGTTGTGCACTGTCGGTTGTTCAGCAGGCCCGATTTAGCCGCCAGTAGGGCTCCTGAACAGACGCACATCACGGCGATCTCCTGGCGCTGGATCTGCGGCTGCAGGCGCATCAGCCAGTGCTGGATCTGCTGCGCCTGTGGCGTTGAGAACTGAAAGCGGGAGTCGCTCACCCCCGGCAGCACCAGCAAACTGCCTTCCGGGAGACGCTCCGGCAGCGGCTGAATGCCGCTCATCGTCAAGCCTATCGACGTCGGAACCTCAGGTTGCGGGCCAATGTAATGCAGACGAAACGCGTCGCCAGCCAGCACAAAGGTCTCTGCCGGGCCGGTCATGTCTAATGACAGCACCCCGGGCAACATCACGAACCAAACGTCGATGCTCATTACAGTGACTCCAGCGTCTCCGCTACCGTTTTAATCTCGGCAAAACGCCCCGAAAGTACCGTCTCGGTACGATGGCGAATTTCCGCTGCGCTAAGGGTAATGCCCTTGTACGTCATGGGAAACGTCAGCGTTGCCTCACTGACAAAGGTCACAGCATAACCCAGATCGGATGCCACCCGGGCGGTGGTTTCACAGCATTGTTCAGTGCGAATGCCGCAGATAATCACACTGTTGATATCACGCTCGCGCAGCCAGCGGTCAAGCCCGGTATCCGTGAAGGCATTATGGACGTGTTTCTGGAAAACCACATCCGGCTGATGACGCAAAAAGGCCATCGGTTTGACGTAGCCGCTTTCCAGGGTGAAAGGTCCGTCTTCATCCACATGAAAAATATCAACGACCGGAATATTGCGCGCCTGGCAGCCTTCAATCAGCCCCAGCATCGCCTGCTGAAAAGCAGGGATCTCGCTTTCCTGCCAGTAATTGCGGTGATGGAATGACTGCTGAGTATCGATGTTGATTAATGCAGTGCGTGACATGATGGATCTCCTCGCCAGTGGGTGTGACACCATACTGGCAAGGAAATGAAGGCACGCACAGACCAAAAAAGGACATCCTCGTACCTCTCCCGGACAAGCGTATTTACGACATCAGCGGCAGCAGCTGCTGGTAGATTTTGCGGAACACGTCGCGCCTTTCCGCATAGCGCGCATGGCGCGCCGCGTCAGGTACATGCGCCTGTTCAAGCGTAAGCTGCGGCAACAGTTGCGAAAGCGGTTGTTCCGGATGAATGGCTATCTGCGCCAGACGCGCGGCACCGAGCGCGGGGCCAACATCACCTCCTGTGCGGAAATCCAGCTGCAACCCGCTGATATCCGCCAGCATCTGTCGCCAGTAAGGGCTTCGCGCGCCGCCGCCGATCAGGGTGACGCTCGTCGGTTTCAGGCCGCAGTCGTGTACCACGTCCATCCCGTCGGCCAGCGCATAGCCCACGCCTTCCAGAACCGCACGCGCCAGTTCTGCCGGGCCATGTTGATGGGTTAAACCAAAGAACACCCCTTTTGCTTCCGGATTGTTGTGCGGCGTACGCTCGCCGGAAAGATAGGGTAAAAACCAGACGGTACCGGCAGCGTCATCCGCCTGCTGCGCCGCGGAAATGAGCGCCGGGACGTCGGCCATGCCGGTGAGTTTTGCCGCCCAGTCCAGACAGGATGCCGCACTGAGCATTACCGACATCAAATGCCATTTCCCGGGAAGAGCATGACAGAAGCTGTGCACAGCACTTTCTGGATTACTGCGATACCCGTCGCTGACGGCAAAATAGACGCCAGACGTTCCCAGCGACAGCATCGCCTGCCCCGCCTCAACCATCCCGACACCGACAGCGCCCGCCGCGTTATCACCGCCCCCGGCCACCACCGGTACGGCAGGCATATTCCATCGCTCAGCAACGGCTGGCAGCAGTGCGCCTGTCACCTCACAGCCTTCGTACAGCGCGGGCATATGTTCACGGGTCAGATGGCAGGCATCCAGCATCGCCTCGCTCCAGTCGCGTTTCGCCACGTCGAGCCACATCGTGCCGGCGGCATCGGACATGTCGCTGGCGAAATCGCCCGTCATGCGAAAACGCAGATAGTCTTTCGGCAGCATGACTTTCGCCACCTGACGGAAAATCTCCGGTTCGTGGCGCTGCACCCACAGTAATTTAGGCGCAGTAAAGCCGGGCATCATCAGGTTGCCGGTAATCTCGCGGGAGGCAGGTACGCGCACCTCGAGAAGCGCACACTCTTCCGCACAGCGGCCATCATTCCAGAGGATCGCAGGACGCAGCACGCGATGCTGGCTATCGAGCAGCGTAGCGCCGTGCATTTGTCCGGCAATCCCCAGCGCTTTCACGTTACGAAGGCTGTGCTGCCCACCTAAGGCTTTGATTGCGCGGTCCGTCGCCTGCCACCACTGCTCCGGATCCTGTTCCGACCACAGCGGATGCGGACGTGAAACCTGCAACGTTTCCGTCTGCGTTGCTAACACGTCGCCCTGCTCGCTCAACAGGATGGCTTTCACACCCGATGTGCCAAGATCGATCCCGATATACATTGTGGTGACTCCTTTGACAGAAATGCCCGGTGGCGCTGCGCTTACCGGGCCTGGATGCTGTTATTTATCGAACAGGTAATGATTGACCAGGTTTTCCAGCAGTTCCTGGTGTCCGCTCTGATGCTGCGGTGCCAGTTGATGCTGTTCAGCGTACTTCGCGATCTCAGCAAGCGATAACTGGCCTTTCAAAATTTGCTGGCCCAGCTCACTGTTCCAGCCGCTGTAACGCTTCGCTACGCGTTTATCCAGCTCGCCGTCTTCAATCATACGGGCCGCCACTTTCAGCGCCAGCGCCATGGTGTCCATCGCGCCAATGTGGCCGTAGAACAGATCGTATTTGTCGGTGCTCTGACGACGCACCTTGGCGTCAAAGTTCAGGCCGCCGGTGGTGAAGCCGCCCGCTTTGATGATTTCGTACATCACCAGCGCATTCTCTTCCACGCTGTTCGGGAACTGGTCTGTATCCCAGCCCAGCTGCGCATCACCACGGTTAGCATCGACTGAGCCGAAGATGCCCAGCGCAATCGCAGACGCGATTTCGTGATGGAAAGAGTGCCCCGCCAGCGTGGCGTGGTTGGCTTCAATGTTCACTTTAATCTCTTTTTCCAGACCGAACTGCTTCAGGAAGCCATACACCGTCGCCACGTCGTAGTCATACTGGTGCTTGGTCGGTTCCTGCGGTTTCGGCTCGATCAGCAGCGTGCCGCGGAAGCCGATTTTGTGCTTATGGTCGACAACCATCTGCATAAAGCGGCCAATTTGTTCGCGCTCCTGGCGCAGGTCGGTGTTGAGCAGGGTTTCATAGCCCTCACGGCCACCCCACAGAACATAGTTTTCACCGCCCAGCTGATGCGTGGCGTTCATTGCCGTCACCACCTGCGTGGCCGCCCAGCTAAACACGTCCGGATCCGGGTTAGTTGCCGCGCCCGCGCCGTAGCGAGGGTTGGTAAAGCAGTTTGCCGTGCCCCAGAGCAGCTTCACGCCGCTTTGCTGCTGTTTCGCCGCCAGCACATCCACCATCTGCGCGAAGTTGTTCAGATACTCTTTCAGCGACGCCCCTTCCGGCGACACGTCCACGTCGTGGAAGCAGTAGTACGGCACGTTCAGCTTGTGGAAGAACTCAAACGCCACATCGGCTTTACGCTTCGCCAGTTCAAGCGCCTCACCCGGCTGCTGCCATGGGCGGTCAAAGGAACCCACGCCGAACATATCGGCGCCGTTCCAGCAGAAGGTATGCCAGTAACAGGCGGCAAAGCGCAGATGATCTTCCATGCGCTTACCCAGCACCAGCTCATCCGGGTTGTAGTGACGAAATGCTAAAGGATTGGTCGTTTTTGGGCCTTCGTAACGAACACGATCGAGTTGGTCGAAATAAGCTTGCATATTGAGCTCCATAATCAGGGTATGCGGCGAGTCGTTGATACAGGAGTAATAGTGAATAGACATTTTGGGTTGCTCAATTACGTTATTTCACACTGCTATTGAGAGAATGCACAACTGTGCGCTGGCTCGCAAAATAATGCGCAGACAAACTATTTTTCGGTGCGTATTCCAGAATCAAATGTAATTAAGACGTTACGTATTTTAAAATACGATCGCGGTCATAAATTCAGAAATAAACCAAATATCATAATGAGAAGATAAAAATCTGTAATTGCCAGCCCGCCTTTCCGCGTTAAAAATTTGCTGCGTCTCAGCAGTGAATGTTTCTTTTATCTCAGCAACACATACCCCTACAAAAAGGCCTAATAATTATGAAGATAAAGAACCTGACTCTAACGCTCTGCACTACGCTCCTCCTTGCAAGCTTTGCAGGACATGCCAAAGAGGTCAAAATTGGCATGGCGATTGACGACCTGCGCCTGGAGCGCTGGCAAAAAGATCGCGATATTTTTGTGAAGAAAGCAGAATCCCTCGGCGCCAGCGTGTTTGTTCAGTCGGCTAACGGGAACGAAGAAACACAAATGTCGCAGATCGAGAATATGATCAACCGTGGCGTCGATGTTCTGGTCATTATCCCCTATAACGGCCAGGTATTAAGTAACGTGGTGAAAGAAGCCAAACAGGAAGGCATAAAAGTCCTGGCCTATGACCGCATGATTAATAATGCGGACATTGATTATTATATTTCGTTCGACAATGAAAAAGTCGGGGA
This sequence comes from Enterobacter asburiae, assembly GCF_008080435.1. Lineage (GTDB taxonomy): Bacteria > Pseudomonadota > Gammaproteobacteria > Enterobacterales > Enterobacteriaceae > Enterobacter > Enterobacter asburiae_C. The sequence goes on from NZ_VRKN01000007.1 coordinate 35,894, forward strand.
ATTACAGGCGCAAAGCCTGATCGACAAAGTGCCTCAGGGTAATTATTTCCTGATGGGCGGCTCTCCGGTGGATAACAACGCCAAACTGTTCCGCGAAGGGCAAATGAAAGTCCTTAAGCCGTACATCGACAACGGGAAAATTAAAGTGGTTGGCGATCAGTGGGCCGACGGCTGGCTGCCAGAAAACGCGCTGAAGATTATGGAAAACGCGCTGACGGCCAACAACAACAAAATTGACGCGGTTGTGGCCTCCAACGATGCCACCGCAGGCGGCGCTATCCAGGCCCTGAGCGCCCAGGGGCTGGCCGGTAAAGTCGCCATTTCAGGACAGGATGCCGATCTGGCTGGCGTAAAACGCATTATCGCAGGCACCCAAACCATGACGGTCTACAAACCGATTACCCAACTGGCCAATACGGCGGCGGAAATCGCCGTAGAGCTGGGCAATGGCAAACAACCTAAAGCAGACGCAACGCTGAATAACGGGCTGAAAGACGTTCCGGCTCGCCTGCTCACACCGATTGAAGTCAACAAAGAGAACATTGACGCCACCGTGGTTAAAGACGGTTTCCACAAGAAGAGCGAACTGTAATCCGGCGCGGCCCCTGCTCTGCGGGGGCGCATCACGTTGTACTGTTCTTCCCTCGGGTTATGTGGAGCGGTTATGCCTTATTTACTTGAAATGAAAAGCATCACCAAACGCTTCGGTACGGTGAAAGCTGTCGACAACGTCAGCCTCCGGTTAAACCCCGGCGAAGTGGTTTCGCTGTGCGGTGAGAACGGTTCGGGCAAGTCGACACTGATGAAAGTGTTGTGCGGGATCTACCCACACGGCAGCTACGAAGGCGAAATCGTCTTTGCCGGTGAAGTTATCCAGGCGACACACATCCGCGATACCGAACGCAAAGGCATCGCCATCATCCACCAGGAGCTGGCACTGGTGAAGCATCTTACCGTGCTGGAGAACATTTTCCTTGGGGCCGAAATTTCCCGCCACGGCGTGCTGGATTACGACACCATGACGCTCCGCTGCGAAAAGCTGCTGGCGCAGGTGAGCCTCAACATTTCACCGGATACCCGCGTGGGGGATCTTGGCCTCGGGCAACAGCAGCTGGTCGAAATCGCGAAAGCGTTGAATAAACAGGTCAGGCTGCTGATCCTTGATGAGCCCACGGCCTCGCTCACCGAACAGGAAACGGCGGTTCTGCTCAATATCATCCGCGATCTGCAAAACCACGGCATCGCCTGCATCTACATTTCGCACAAGCTGAACGAGGTCAAAGCTATTTCGGACACCATCTGCGTGATCCGCGACGGGCAGCACATCGGCACGCGTGAAGCCGCCGGGATGAGCGAAGATGACATCATCACCATGATGGTGGGTCGCGAGCTGACGGCACTCTACCCGAATGAACCCCACGCAACAGGTGATGAAGTGCTGCGCGTAGAAAACCTGACCGCGTGGCATCCCGTTAACCGCCACATCAAGCGTGTCAATAACGTCTCGTTTTCCCTTCACCGTGGCGAAATTCTTGGTATTGCGGGCCTCGTCGGTGCCGGGCGCACCGAAGCCGTACAGTGTCTGTTTGGCGTGTGGCCGGGGCGCTGGGAGGGCACGATTTATATCGACGGCCAGCCGGTGAAAATCGATAACTGCCAGCAGGCGATTGCCCGCGGCATTGCCATGGTCCCGGAAGATCGCAAAAAAGACGGCATCGTGCCGGTCATGGCGGTGGGTAAAAACATTACGCTTGCGGCACTCGATCGGTTCTCCGGCGCGCTGAGCAGCCTGGACGATGCCGCCGAGCAGCAGTGCATCCTCCAGTCGCTTGCCCGGCTGAAGGTCAAAACCTCCTCGCCGGAGCTGGCAATTGGCCGCCTGAGCGGGGGAAACCAGCAGAAGGCGATTCTGGCGCGCTGCCTGCTTCTCAATCCACGCATATTAATCCTTGATGAGCCCACGCGCGGGATTGATATCGGTGCCAAATATGAAATCTACAAACTGATTAATCAGCTTGTACAGCAAGGGATTGCCGTCATTGTCATTTCGTCGGAGTTACCCGAAGTGCTCGGCCTGAGCGACCGCGTGCTGGTCATGCACGAGGGAAAACTGAAAGCCAACCTGATTAACCAGAACCTGACGCAGGAGCAGGTGATGGAAGCCGCTTTAAGGAGCGAACGTCATGTCGAAAAGCAATCCGTCTGATATCAAAGTCGCTGTTCCGACGCCCGGTGCGTTCGCGGGGCTAAAAGCGCTGAACCTGCAGGTTTTCGTGATGATCGCGGCAATTATCGTCATCATGCTGTTCTTTACCTGGATGACCGATGGCTCGTACTTAAGCGCGCGTAACGTCTCCAACCTGCTCCGCCAGACTGCCATCACCGGCATTCTGGCCGTAGGCATGGTGTTCGTGATTATCTCCGCGGAAATCGACCTGTCGGTCGGTTCGATGATGGGGCTCCTCGGTGGCGTGGCGGCGATTTTTGACGTATGGCTCGGCTGGCCGCTGCCGCTGACCGTGGCGGTCACATTGGTGCTGGGTCTGGTTCTGGGAGCCTGGAACGGCTGGTGGGTTGCCTACCGTAAGGTGCCATCGTTCATTGTCACCCTGGCGGGGATGCTGGCCTTCCGCGGGATCTTAATCGGCATCACTAACGGTACCACCGTCTCCCCGACCAGTGCAGCCATGTCGCAGATTGGCCAGAGTTACCTCTCCGATAGCGTGGGCTTTTCGATCGGTGTTGTGGGGTTGCTGGCGTTTGTCGCGTGGCAGTGGCGTGGACGCATGCGTCGTCAGGCGCTGGGGCTGGCGTCGCCTGCATCAACGTCGGTGGTGGGGCGTCAGGCGCTCACGGCGGTCATTGTGCTGGGTGCTATCTGGCTTCTGAATGACTATCGCGGCGTCCCGACCCCCGTCCTGCTGCTGGCGCTTTTACTGTTGGGCGGCATGTTTATGGCCACGCGCACCGCGTTTGGCCGCCGTATTTATGCCATTGGCGGCAACCTTGAAGCTGCCCGCCTCTCGGGTATCAATGTTGAGCGTACCAAGCTGGCGGTTTTCGCCATTAACGGCCTGATGGTCGCTATCGCCGGGTTGATCCTCAGCTCGCGTCTGGGCGCCGGCTCTCCCTCCGCTGGGAACATCGCCGAGCTGGATGCTATCGCCGCCTGCGTTATTGGCGGCACCAGCCTCGCTGGGGGTATCGGTAGCGTGGCAGGTGCGGTCATGGGGGCATTTATCATGGCGTCGTTGGATAACGGGATGAGTATGATGGACGTCCCGACGTTTTGGCAGTATATCGTCAAGGGGGCCATTCTTTTACTGGCAGTCTGGATGGACTCGGCCACCAAGCGACGGGCCTGATAACCGTATTGTGACTTAATTGGGAAGCGACCATGTTTGAAAAGCGTCACCGCATTACGTTGTTATTCAATGCCAATAAAGCCTACGACCGTCAGGTGGTGGAAGGTGTTGGTGAATATTTGCAGGCGTCGCAATCTGAATGGGATATTTTTATTGAAGAAGATTTTCGCACCCGTCTGGAGAACATCAAAGAGTGGCTGGGCGATGGCGTCATCGCCGACTATGACGATCCCGTCATCGAACAGCTGCTGACCGACGTCGACGTCCCGATTGTGGGCGTCGGCGGCTCCTACCATTCGCCCGAACACTATCCGCCGGTCCACTATATTGCCACCGATAACCATGCCCTGGTCGAGGCCGCCTTTCTCCATTTGAAAGAGAAAGGCGTCCATCGCTTCGCGTTTTATGGGTTACCGACCACCAGCGGCAAACGCTGGGCCGTTGAGCGCGAACACGCGTTTTGCCAGTTGGTCGCACAGGAGAAGTATCGCGGCGTGGTGTACCAGGGGCTGGAGACCGCGCCGGAAAACTGGCAGCACGCGCAAAACCGCCTGGCAGACTGGCTGCAAACGCTGCCGCCGCAAACCGGTATTATTGCCGTGACGGACGCTCGCGCGCGGCATGTGCTGCAGGTCTGCGAACACTTACACATTCCGGTGCCCGAAAAGCTGTGCGTGATTGGCATTGATAATGAAGAACTGACCCGCTATCTGTCTCGCGTAGCGCTCTCCTCCGTTGCACAAGGCACGCGTCAGATGGGTTATCAGGCGGCGAAGCTGCTGCATCGTCTGCTGGATAAAGAATCTCTGCCGCTTCAGCGCCTGCTGGTTCCTCCTGTCCGCGTCGTAGAACGTCGCTCAACCGATTATCGCTCCTTAAGCGACCCGGCCGTTATTCAGGCTATGCACTATATTCGCAACCACGCCTGCAAAGGGATTAAGGTCGATCAGGTGCTGGATTCGGTGGGCATTTCACGTTCGAATCTGGAGAAGCGTTTTAAAGAAGAGGTGGGCGAAACCATTCATGCCGTTATCCATGCTGAAAAGCTGGAGAAAGCACGCAGCCTGCTCATTTCCACGTCGCTGTCGATCAACGAAATCTCGCAGATGTGCGGTTACCCGTCTCTGCAATATTTCTACTCGGTGTTCCGCAAAGAGTATGACACCACGCCGAAGGAGTATCGGGATCGCCACAGCGAGGTGCTGATATAGAAAAGAAAACGCCTTCCACTGGAAGGCGTTTTTTTGAGATTACATATGGGCGGCGATTAAGCGCTGGTTATCCTGGTACATGGCGAACAGATAGTTGTTATAGCTCTGTCCCTTTGTCGAATAACCTTTCAGCTTGTGGATCATCGTACTGGCCGTGACTTCCTGGTCCGCTTTACGCAGCTGAGCGCGTGATTTACGGAACGATGAGTAGGCCGGGTGCGTGTTCAGATTCACCGCGTAGGCGCTGACGGAATCTTTCACTGATTCAAACTGCGAATAGCCTTTCACCTTGCCAGGGGCATTATTACAACGACCTTTCACACATTTCATGCCAAAAAGGTTGTTGTTGCTACGCGCAAGCTTAGAAGTCCCCCAGCCGCTTTCGGCAGCAGCCATGGTCGCAACCATGCTGCCCGGGATGATATCCACTCGCTCAAGGAGAGCATTCCACGGCACACGACGTGTGTTACCGTTCCAGCTCAGCTTATAGCGCTTCGTGATATCTTTCAGACGCTCGCGCTCTGACGGCGACCAGCGGCTATCGTACTGTTTGGAAATCAGCCAGTTACGATCCGCAGTAATCGCGGCATTTTGACTCGTGATGTAAGGCATTACCGTCCGGAGAAACGCTTTTTTCCTTGGTGTTCCGGAAGGGTATTTTCGCAAATCAGGAAGTGAACTACTCTTTGCACTATTGCGAGAATACTCTTGTTTACTGCTAACCTTACTACTTGTCGTCTTTATTACGTGGGCTTTCTTACTCGTTGTATCCGTGTGCGTCTTCGCAAGCACCTCACCCGAAAATGCCGTGGTGAGTAACATGAGTATCGCAGCCCCATATCGTCGAATGGGAGTCGATATCATTAGGTCTCCTGGTCGGATGTAATCATCCCAACACCTTATTTTTTTCACAAATTTGAGAGCGGAATCTCAAATCATATCAAAAATAGACTTCAAGAGCACGTATAGAAATAGTCCAATTCCGAAACTATGTCACCTGAAACTTGCTCATAAAAAAATCATTCCGCAAAAATTGTGTGCGCTATCGCAGATAACTGCCTAATTTTGCGCGAGATCACTCATCCTCACGCATCCTCCTGGCAGAAAACGACAGGGGATGAGTTTTTGCCCCCCACCTGATGGCACACTGGTCAAAAATGCCGCGACAGGAAAAAGGAATGAAACGCACCGCATTAGCCTTTCTGATGTTACCCGCACTGGCCCATGCCGACTGGTCATCGCCGGGGTTTAGCGCATTTAGCGCCGAAGGCACCGGGGTCTTCACCAGCCAGGCAAAGCTTGCGAAGGGTACGCGTCCTCTGACGCTGAGTTTTGACAAGACGTGCTGGCAGCCTACGGATGCGATAAAACTCAATGAGATGCTGTCGCTCAAACCCTGTGACGGCACGCCGCCGCAGTGGCGCCTTTTCCGCGACGGTGACTACCAGATGCGGATTGATACCCGCTCCGGCACGCCCACCCTGCTGCTGACGATTCAGAGTGCCGCAGAACAGCCGGTTGCAAACGTCATCCGCCAGTGCCCGAAGTGGGATGGTAAACCGCTGACGCTGGAAGTCAGCACTGCCTTCCCGGAAGGCTCCGTGGTGCGCGACTACTACAGTAAACAGACGGCGACGGTGCAGAATGGAAAAATCACCCTGCAGCCAGCCGCCAACAGTAACGGCCTGCTGCTGCTTGAGCGCGCCGAAACCAACAAACCTGCGCCGTTTAACTGGCAAAACGCCACCGTCTATTTTGTGCTGACCGACCGTTATGTGAATGGTGATCCGGCCAACGACAACAGCTACGGTCGCCACAAAGACGGTATGCAGGAAATAGGGACATTCCACGGCGGGGATCTCAAAGGACTCGCCAGCAAGCTCGATTATTTACAGCAGCTGGGGGTGAACGCGCTCTGGATAAGCTCCCCGCTTGAGCAGATCCATGGCTGGGTAGGCGGTGGTACCAAAGGGGATTTCCCGCATTACGCCTATCACGGCTACTACACCCAGGACTGGACAAAGCTCGACGCCAATATGGGAACTGAGGATGACCTGCGCCAGCTTGTCGACGAAGCGCACAAGCGCGGGATCCGCGTTCTGTTCGATATCGTCATGAACCACGTTGGTTATGCCACGCTGGCAGACATGCAGGAGTATCACTTTGGCGCCCTGTACCTGCAGGGTGATGAGCTGAAAAAGACGCTGGGAGAACGCTGGACAGACTGGAAGCCGGGCGCGGGCCAAAGCTGGCACAGCTTTAACGACTACATCAACTTTAGCGACAAAGCCGCATGGGAAAAATGGTGGGGCAAGAAATGGATCCGCACCGATATCGGCGATTACGACAACCCCGGCTTCGATGATTTGACCATGTCGCTGGCATTTCTGCCGGATCTGAAAACGGAATCCACGACGCCTTCCGGCTTGCCAAACTTTTACCAACACAAGCCCGACACCCACGCGAAGGCCATCACGGGATATACCCCGCGCGATTATCTGACCCACTGGCTCAGCCAGTGGGTCCGTGACTACGGCATCGACGGTTTCCGGGTGGATACGGCTAAACACGTTGAGCTTGCGGCCTGGCAACAGTTGAAAGATCAGGCAAGCCAGGCGCTGGCCGCCTGGAAAGGGGCGAACCCGGACAAAAAGCTCGACAACGCACCGTTCTGGATGACCGGGGAATCCTGGGGCCACGGGGTGATGCAAAGCGATTATTACCGTCACGGTTTTGATGCGATGATCAACTTTGATTATCAGGAGCAGGCGGCAAAAGCAGTGGATTGCCTGGCCGACATGGATCTCACCTGGCAGCAGATGGCGGAGAAGCTGCAAAGCTTCAACGTGCTGAGCTACCTTTCGTCGCACGATACCCGTCTGTTCCGCGAAGGGGGCCAGCGTGCGGCGGAGTTGCTTCTGCTGGCTCCGGGTAGCGTACAAATCTATTACGGGGATGAATCCGAGCGTCCGTTCGGGCCGACAGGCTCCGACCCGCTGCAGGGCACCCGTTCGGATATGAACTGGCAGGACGTCACGGGCAAGCAGGCCCTAACCGTCGCCCACTGGCAAACGCTGGGCCAGTTCCGCGCCCGTCATCCCGCGATCGGTGAAGGCAAGCAAACCACGCTGTCGCTGAAAGAGGGGTACGGCTTCGTGCGCGAGCACAAGGACGATAAGGTAATGGTGGTATGGGCAGGTAATCAATAATCATCCCCCTCACCCTAACCCTCTCCCCGCAGGGGAGAGGGCCGGGGTGAGGGGGGAACCCACAAGAACTATTCACTACACAAATCCAACTCCGCCATACAAAACAACAAATCCGACCACATCACCCGATTTGCACCAGCACGGTGCTAGCGTTATGGTTACCCACTTTCAAAATAAGCTCGACAGATCACCTGCTATGACGTTTTCACTTTTCGGCGACAAATTTACCCGCCATTCAGGCATTACTCGCCTGATGGAGGACCTCAACGACGGGCTGCGCACACCGGGCGCCATCATGCTCGGCGGCGGAAACCCGGCTCAAATCCCGGAGATGACGACCTATTTCCAGACACTGCTCGCTCAGATGCTGGAAAGCGGCAAAGCAACCGATGCGCTTTGCAATTACGACGGCCCGCAGGGTAAAACCGAGCTGCTGGCACTCCTCGCCGAAATGCTGCGTGACGAGCTGGGTTGGGATATCGAACCACAGAATATTGCACTGACAAACGGCAGCCAGAGCGCATTTTTCTACTTGTTTAACCTGTTCGCAGGTCGTCGCGCCGACGGCACCACCAAAAAAGTGCTGTTCCCGCTGGCACCGGAGTATATCGGCTACGCCGATTCCGGCCTGGAAGAGGATCTGTTCGTCTCCGCGCGCCCGAATATTGAGCTGCTGCCGGAAGGCCAGTTCAAATATCACGTCGATTTTGAACACCTGCATATTGGTGAAGAGACGGGCATGATCTGCGTATCGCGTCCGACTAACCCAACGGGCAACGTGATCACCGACGACGAACTGATGAAGCTGGATGCGCTGGCGAATCAGCACGGTATTCCGCTGGTGATCGATAACGCCTACGGCGTGCCGTTCCCGGGCATTATCTTCAGCGAAGCACGTCCGCTGTGGAACCCGAACATCGTCCTGTGCATGAGCCTCTCTAAGCTCGGTCTGCCGGGCAGCCGCTGCGGCATCATCATCGCTAACGAGAAAATCATCACCGCCATTACCAATATGAACGGCATTATCAGCCTTTCACCGGGCGGCATTGGCCCGGCAATGATGTGCGAAATGATTAAGCGCAACGACCTGCTGCGTTTGTCGAATGACGTGATCAAACCGTTCTATTATCAGCGCGTTCAGGAGACAATTGCGACAATTCGCCGCTACTTGCCGGAAGAACGCTGCCTGATCCACAAGCCTGAAGGGGCGATTTTCCTGTGGTTGTGGTTTAAGGATTTGCCTATCACCACCGAGCTGCTCTACCAGCGCCTGAAAAAGCGCGGTGTGCTGATGGTACCGGGCGATTATTTCTTCCCGGGACTGGATAAGCCGTGGCCGCATACGCACCAGTGCATGCGCATGAACTATGTGCCCGACCCGGAAAAAATCGAAGCGGGGGTTAAGATTCTCGCCGAAGAAATCGAAAAAGCCTGGCGCGAAGACGGTCAATAAGTTCTTACGCCAGATTATGCAGCCGCTCGGCACGTAATCTGGTGGGATCGACATAACTTAACGCGTGGGTCGGGCAAGCCTGAACGCAGGCCGGTCCGCCTTCGCGATGCACACATAAATCGCATTTCAGCGCCTGCGCCCTATTTCCCACCAGTCGAACCTGCATCGCCCCAAACGGACACGCCACCATACAGCTTTTGCACCCAATGCAGCGCGTCTGCTCAACGAGCCAGGCTCCCGCCGTACGGCTGATGGCATGGGTTGGACAGACGTTAGCACAGGGCGCATCCTCGCACTGATGGCAACCCACTGCCGTAGTGTAGGCGCCTCCCTTCACCACCCGAAGGCGGGGCGTAAAGGCATTAGCGGAGACAGCGCCCTGGTGCGACATCGCGCAGGCCACTTCGCAGGTGCGGCACCCAATGCATTTTTCCGAATCCGCCATGATAAATCGGTTCATCTGTTACGCCTCGCGCACGTTAAAACCCAGCTCTTTTGAGATAGCCTCTGCCGTTTCGCGCAGCGGCTTGAGCAAGTTCTTCTCACCTACCTGCTTCATGCGCGACGTCGATAGCGAGATAGAGATCGCATACGGGACGCGGCCGTGGATATCAAATACCGGCACGGCAATGCAGGAAACGCCCAGCTCGTTCTCTTCTTTGTCCATCGCCATGCTGCGATCGCGGATTTCCGCCAGCTCATCATACATGGCACTCAGCTCAGTGATGGTGTTGCGGGTCAAAGGTTGGATCTGTTCCTGATGGCTTTCCCAGTAGCTCGCCACGTAATCCTGATGACCAAACGCCATGTAGATTTTGCCCATTGCGGAGCAGTAGAGCGGCATATGCTGACCGATATAGGCGCGCGTGCGCAGCATACCGGTTGTCGGCTCAAGCTTGTAAATCAGGATCGCGTGGTCGTCTTCCCGGCTGGAGAAGTTCACCGTCTCGCCGGTCGCAATGTTCAGCGCTTCGAGGTGCGGAGCGGCCACGTGAATGATATTCAGCGACGACAGCGCCTTTTGACCAACGGCGATAAATTTGGTGGTCAGGCGATAGCTGCCCGCCGCGGGTGCCGGCGTGACGTACCCGCACGACTGTAGCCCCTGCAGCAAGCGATGCACGGTGCTCTTATTCAGCCCCGCCAGTTCCGATAAATACGCAAGCGGACACCCGTTCGGATAGTTGCTGAGGATCTCAATCAGCATCAGGCCGCGAAACAAGCTCTGGCTGCCTGCTGGCCTCTCTTTTTCTTGCGTCATTTCGCTCTCTTTCATGCTCATTAAATGGCTCCTTTTTATCGCGCCCTGATGGTAGCGCAAAGTGTGGTTCAGTTCACGATCTCAACAGAAAAAACACAACCATTTGATTTTAATCGATTTTGAAAAACATGAATGTCGTTGATCTGACAAAATTTGATCGCTATATTTGAAATCAGATTTCGCATAGTGAAATTTGGCGATAAAAAAGCATTCGCACTTGCCCCTTAAAAGAACAGGAGAACAGGGATGAAAGTGACCTTTGAAGAGTTGAAAGCGGCGTTCAATCGGGTTCTGCTCGATCGCGGCGTGAAAGCGGAAACCGCAGACGCCTGCGCCGACATGTTCGCCCGCACCACGGAGTCCGGCGTCTATTCACATGGTGTGAACCGCTTCCCGCGCTTTATTCAGCAGCTTGATGCAGGCGATATCATTCCCGACGCTCAGCCAAAACGGGTGATGACTTTAGGCGCCATCGAACAGTGGGACGCCCAGCGCGCTATCGGCAACCTGACGGCGAAAAAGATGATGGATCGCGCCACCGAGCTGGCATCCGACCACGGTATTGGTCTGGTGGCACTGCGTAACGCGAACCACTGGATGCGCGGCGGCAGCTACGGCTGGCAGGCAGCGGAGAAAGGCTATATCGGCATTTGCTGGACCAACTCCATTGCCGTCATGCCCGCGTGGGGATCAAAAGAATGCTGCATCGGCACCAACCCGCTGATCGTTGCGATCCCCTCCAGCCCGATCACCATGGTCGACATGTCGATGTCGATGTTCTCCTACGGCATGCTGGAAGTGAACCGTCTGGCCGGTCGCGAATTGCCGGTAGACGGCGGTTTTGACGATGAAGGCAATCTGACCAGAGAGCCGGGCGTGATTGAGAAAAACCGCCGTATTCTGCCGATGGGCTACTGGAAAGGTTCCGGCTTATCCATCGTGCTCGATATGATCGCCACCCTGCTCTCCAACGGTTCCTCCGTCGCGGAAGTGACCCAGGACAACAGCGACGAGTATGGCGTGTCGCAGATCTTTATCGCCATCGAGGTTGATCGCCTGATCGACGGCCCAACCCGAGATGCCAAACTTCAGCGCATCATGGACTTCGTTACCACCGCCGAACGCGCTGATGAAAATATCGCCGTCCGTCTGCCGGGGCATGAATTCACCCGTTTACTGGAAGAGAACCGCCGTAACGGCATCACGGTTGACGACAGCGTGTGGGCGAAAATCCAGTCTCTGTAAGGAGTGGACCATGATATTCGGACATATTTCCCAGCCCAATCCGTGTCGTCTGCCGCGGGCGATTGAAAAAGCACTGAATTTTTTGCGCACCACGGATTTCACCACCCTGCCGCCAGGCGTGGTGGAAATTGAAGGCCGCACTATTTTTGCCCAGGTTCTCGACCTTACAACAAAGGAACGGCACGAGAATCGCCCGGAAGTGCACCGCCGCTATCTGGATATTCAGTTTCTGGCATGGGGTGAAGAGAAAATCGGTATCGCTATTGATACCGGTAATAACGAAATAAGCGAATCATTACTGGAACAGCGAGATATTATTTTTTATCGCGACAGTGAAAATGAATCGTTTATCGAAATGATACCCGGCAGCTATGCCATATTTTTTCCGCAGGATGTGCATCGTCCTGCCTGTATTAAAAACAAGGGATCCACAATTCGTAAAATTGTGGTGAAAGTGGCAATCAGCGAATTAGATTAATTTTCTAATAAATACAGGAACGCGAAATGACCAACACCGGTTTTATTATTGGTGCGTACCCCTGTGCACCTTCGTTTCACCAGAAAGGGGAACAAGAAGAACAAACCTTCTGGCGGGAACTTTCCGACACGCCGCATATCCGCGGGCTGGAACAGCCTTGCCTTGAAAATCTGCATCCTCTTGGCGACGAATGGCTGTTCCGCCATACGCCGGGTGAATGGCAAATTGTGGTCACGGCAGTGATGGAAACCATGCGCCGCCGCGGCATCAACGGCGCGTTTGGCCTGGCGTCAGCCGACGAAGCGCAGCGTAAAGCCTGCGTCGATTTCTACCGTCATCTGCACCAGAAAGTTAACGCCGTGAACGCCCGTTATCCGGGCAAAGTGATTGCCCTGGAAATGCAGGCAGCCCCGCAGGCGGGGAATGTTTCCGTCGAACAGGCCACCGAGGCGTTTTCCCGTTCGATCCGGGAAATCGCGGGCTGGGACTGGGATTGCGATCTGGTACTGGAACACTGCGATGCTATGAACGGCCCGGCACCGCGCAAGGGTTTCCTGCCCTTAGAGCAGGTGCTGGAGGTGGTGAAAGAGACGGATATCAGCGTTTGCATCAACTGGGCGCGTTCGGCCATCGAAGGTCGTAGCATGACCCTTCCGCTTGACCATGTTCAGGCTGCGCTCAAAGCCGGGAAACTGGGGGCGCTGATGTTTTCGGGCACAACCACACGCGGGGAGTACGGTGAATGGCAGGATCAGCACGCGCCGTTTTCTTCATTCTGCGCCGACAGTTTGATGTCAACTGAACACGCAAAATCACTCTTTACTGCGGCGAGCGCCGCAACGTTGAAATTCTCCGGTATTAAATTACTGGAAATAAATGCTAATGCTGACGTCAGCCATCGCATCGCCATTTTGCGCGACGGTATTAGCGAAATGAATAAAGCGACGCAATAACAATAATAAAAGTTTATTCCGGTTACATTACTGAGAGATTAACTATGAATATTTCTACTCATGCTCTACATGCGGACATTCCGCGCCAGCGCTGGCTAAGAATCATTCCTCCCATTCTTATCGCCTGCATTATTTCATATATGGACCGCGTGAATATCGCGTTTGCGATGCCGGGTGGTATGGATGAAGAATTAGGTATTACCGCGACGATGGCAGGCCTGGCGGGCGGGATCTTCTTTATCGGCTATCTGTTCCTGCAGGTTCCCGGCGGCAAGATTGCCGTGCACGGCAGCGGCAAGAAGTTCATCGGCTGGTCGCTGGTTGCCTGGGCGGTGATCTCGGTGCTCACGGGTCTCGTGACGAATCAGTATCAGCTTCTGGTGCTGCGCTTCTTACTCGGTGTGGCGGAAGGTGGGATGCTGCCCGTTGTGCTCACCATGATCAGCAACTGGTTCCCGGATGCCGAGCGCGGTCGCGCCAACGCGATTGTGATCATGTTCGTGCCCATCGCCGGGATCATCACCGCCCCGCTGTCGGGCTGGATTATTACCGCACTCGACTGGCGCTGGCTGTTCATCATTGAAGGTTTGATGTCCGTCGTTGTGCTGGTGCTGTGGGCATTCACCGTTTACGACCGACCGCAGGAAGCGCGCTGGATTTCAGACGCTGAGAAAAACTATCTGGTGCAAACGCTGGCGGCTGAACAGCAGGCCATCGCCGGCAAAGAGGTGAAAAATGCCTCGCTCAGCGCAGTGCTGTCTGACAAAACCATGTGGCAGCTGATCGCCCTGAACTTCTTCTACCAGACCGGGATTTACGGTTACACCCTCTGGCTGCCCACCATTCTGAAGGAGCTGACGCACACCAGCATTGGTCAGGTGGGGATGCTCGCTATTCTGCCTTACATCGGCGCCATTGCGGGGATGTTCCTGTTCTCTACGCTTTCTGACCGCACCGGCAAGCGCAAGCTGTTTGTCTCCCTTCCGTTGATTGGTTTTGCGCTCTGCATGTTCCTCTCCGTGGCGCTGAAAGCAAACACCTGGCTGGCCTATGCCGCCCTGGTGGGCTGCGGGTTCTTCCTGCAATCCGCCGCGGGCGTGTTCTGGACCATTCCGGCGCGACTGTTCAGCGCCGAAATGGCAGGCGGTGCGCGCGGCGTGATCAACGCTCTGGGCAACCTCGGCGGCTTCTGTGGCCCGTATGCGGTTGGCGTGCTGATCACCCTGTACAACAAAGATGCAGGCGTTTACTGCCTGGCCGTTTCTCTGGCGCTGGCGTCGCTGCTGGCCCTGCTGTTACCGGCGAAATGCGATGCCGGCGGAGAGCCTAATCCCAAGGTGACGCCACACAAGCGTGCGGCCTGATGCCCTCACCTGACCCACTAAACCGAACCGTAGGCCGGGTAAGCGAAGCGCCACCCGGCAATTAAGTGAGATGAAGATGAGTGAAAAAGAACCCTTCTGGCTGGGTATCGATTGTGGCGGTACTTATCTGAAAGCCGGTTTATACAACAGCCAGGGTAAGGAAGTGTGTATCGAACGTCGCTCCGTTGCCACGCTCAGCCCGCGTGCTGGCTACGCCGAACGGGATATGCCCCCACTGTGGCAGCACTGCCACACTACCGTCGCCACGCTGCTCAAACATTCAGGCGTAAACGGTAAACAGATCAAAGGCGTCGGCATTTCTGCACAGGGCAAAGGACTGTTTCTGCTCGATAAACAGGACCAACCGCTGGGCAACGCCATACTCTCCTCTGACCGCCGGGCGCTGGAAATAGTGCAGCGCTGGCAGCAGGACGGTATTCCCGAAAAACTTTATCCGCATACGCGCCAGACGCTGTGGACCGGGCACCCGGCCTCGCTTCTGCGCTGGGTCAAAGAGAACGAACCGCAGCGGTACCAACAGATTGGCTGCGTAATGATGGCGCACGACTATCTGCGCTGGTGTCTGACCGGCGTGAAAGGCTGCGAGGAGAGCAATATCTCCGAGTCCAATCTCTACAACATGAATACCGGGAAATACGACCCACAACTTACGCGCTGGCTCGGTATCAGCGAAATTGACGGCGCCCTGCCGCCGATTGTCGGTTCAGCAGAAATTTGCGGGGAAATCACCACTCAGGCAGCCGCACTTACCGGTCTCGCGGCGGGCACGCCCGTCGTGGGTGGACTGTTTGATGTGGTTTCCACCGCAGTCTGCGCCGGGCTGCAAGACCAACACACGCTAAATGCCGTGATGGGCACCTGGGCCGTCACCAGCGGGATCGCCAATGCGCTTCGCGACAACGAACCCTTTCCGTACGTCTATGGCCGCTACGTGCATCCGCAGCAGTACATCGTTCACGAAGCCAGCCCCACCTCGTCCGGCAACCTTGAATGGCTTACCGCACAGTGGGGCGACATCTCATTCGATGAGATCAACCAGGCCGTCGCCAGCCTGCCGAAAGCCGAAAGCGATCTGTTCTTCCTGCCGTTCCTCTACGGCAGCAACGCCGGGCTGGAGATGACCAGTGGTTTCTACGGCATGCAGGCGCTACACACCCGCGCGCACCTGCTGCAGGCCGTTTACGAGGGCGTGGTGTTCAGCCACATGACCCACCTCAACCGCATGCTTGAGCGCTTTACCCTGGTGCAGGCACTACGCGTCACGGGTGGCCCGACCCATTCCGACGTGTGGATGCAAATGCTCGCCGACGTCAGCGGGCTGGCGATTGAGCTGCCACAGGTGGAAGAGACGGGGTGTTCCGGTGCGGCGCTCGCGGCGCTGGTCGGCACCGGTGTGTACCCCAATTTCCATGCGGCGCAATGCGCCCTCCGACACGACATTCGTGTCATTGAACCTGACATGCGCGCCCATGAGGCCTATCAGCGCAAGTATCAGCGCTACCAGCTACTGATTTCAGCACTACAGGGCTATCACGCCCGCGTTAAGGAGTACGACCTATGAGCCGACCATTACTGCAGCTGGCGCTCGACCACACCTCTCTTCAGGCCGCGCAGCGCGACGTCGTGACGCTTGCAGATCACGTCGATATCGTCGAAGCGGGCACCATTTTGTGCCTGACCGAAGGGCTGAATGCCGTGCGCGCCCTGCGTCAGCAATGCCCGGATAAAATCATCGTTGCGGACTGGAAAGTCGCCGATGCTGGAGAAACGCTGGCAGAACAGGCGTTTGGCGCGGGCGCGAACTGGATGACCATCATCTGCGCCGCTCCGCTGGCGACCGTTGAACGAGGCCATGAGGTGGCACTGCGCTGCGGGGGAGAAATTCAGATGGAACTCTTTGGTAACTGGACGCTGGACGACGCTCGCGCATGGCATCGCGTCGGCGTGAAGCAGGCAATCTACCACCGCGGGCGCGACGCACAGGCGAGCGGTCAGCAATGGGGCGAAACGGATCTCGCGAAAATGAAAGCGCTCTCCGACATCGGTTTACAGCTTTCGGTTACCGGTGGTATCACCCCCGCCGATCTGCCGCTGTTTAAGCAGATCAACGTTAAAGCCTTTATTGCCGGGCGCGCGCTGGCAGGCGCCGCTAATCCGTCGCAGGTGGCACAGGCATTCCATTCGCAAATTCGCGACATCTGGGGAGCGTAACTATGCGTCAGCATCCGTTAGGGATTTACGAAAAAGCGCTGCCAAAAGATCTCTCCTGGCCCGAGCGCCTGGTTCTGGCAAAAAGCTGCGGGTTCGATTTTGTTGAGATGTCGGTTGATGAAACCGACGAGCGTTTATCACGCCTCGACTGGAGCACCACGCAGCGTACCTCTCTGGTGGAAGCGATGCTGGAAACCGGCGTGGCGATCCCGTCCATGTGTTTGTCAGCCCACCGTCGCTTCCCGTTTGGCAGCCGCGACGAGACCGTGCGTGAACGCGCCCGCGAGATCATGACCAAAGCCATTAAGCTGGCGCGTGACTTAGGTATTCGCACCATCCAGCTTGCGGGTTATGACGTCTACTACGAAGAGCACGATGAGGGCACGCAGCAGCGCTTTGCCGAAGGGCTGGCGTGGGCCGTCGAGCAGGCCGCCGCCGCGCAGGTGATGCTGGCGGTGGAAATCATGGATACCGCGTTTATGAACTCCATCAGCAAATGGAAAAAGTGGGACGACATGCTCGCCTCGCCGTGGTTCAGCGTTTACCCGGACGTTGGCAACCTGAGCGCGTGGGGCAACGACGTCACCGCCGAGCTGACGCTGGGCATTGACCGCATTGCGGCTATTCACCTGAAAGATACCCAACCCGTCACCGCGCAAAGCCCCGGGCAGTTCCGCGACGTACCGTTTGGCGAAGGCTGCGTCGATTTTGTCGGCGTCTTTAACACGCTGAATAAGCTGAACTATCGCGGCGCGTTTCTGATTGAAATGTGGACCGAAAAAGCAAAAGAGCCGGTGCTGGAGATTATCCAGGCACGCCGCTGGATTGAAGCCCGTATGCAGGAAGGAGGCATGACATGTTAGAACAACTCAAAGCCGAGGTGCTGGCAGCAAACCTGGCGCTGCCCGCCCACCAGCTGGTGACCTTTACCTGGGGCAACGTCAGCGCAGTGGACCGCCAAAGCGGCATGATGGTGATTAAGCCCTCCGGCGTGGAGTACGACGTGATGACGGCGGAGGATATGGTAGTGGTGAATATCGCCACGGGCCTGGTTGTCGAGGGTAATAAAAAACCCTCTTCAGACACGCCCACCCATCTTGCGCTGTACCGTCGTTATCCGGGGATCGGCGGCATCGTGCATACCCATTCTCGCCACGCCACCATCTGGTCGCAGGCGGGGCAGGACTTACCCGCCTGGGGCACAACGCACGCGGACTATTTCTACGGAACCATTCCCTGCACGCGCCTGATGACCTCGGCAGAAATTGCCGGGGAATACGAGTATCAGACGGGCGAAGTGATCATCAAAACCTTCGAGGAGCGCGATCTCAGCCCAATGCAGATCCCGGCAGTGCTGGTCCACTCCCACGGCCCGTTTGCCTGGGGTAAAGACGCTGCCGATGCGGTCCACAATGCCGTTGTACTGGAAGAGTGCGCGTACATGGGCCTGTTCTCACGCCAGCTTGCACCGCAGTTGCCGGTTATGCAGCAGGAGCTGCTCGACAAGCATTATCTGCGAAAGCACGGGGCGAATGCCTATTACGGCCAGTGATCAGCCGGAATTAATATGCTCTTTACAGTACCGCCGTTTCCAGACGGCGGGTGTTAGCCCGGTATGCTTTGAAAAGATCTGCCGAAAATACCCCACGTCATTAAAACCGCAGCGGGTTGCCACTTCGGTGAGCGAGGCGGAGCCATCCAGCAACAGCTTTTCCGCTGCCCTGACGCGCTGGCGATGTATCGCCTCCGTCAGGGTTAAATGGAAAGTCCGGCGAAACACGCGTCCGAGGTAATCGGCATTGCAGTGCAACGCTTTTGCCAGTTGCGACGTAGAAAGGGGCAAATGAAACTGCGTGCGAATAAGCTGCTTCGCCTTCCACGCTATCGCCGCACCGGCTTCATCAGCTTTATCTTCATATCCTGATGAAATGGAAATTTGCTGCAAAATCAGTAATAAAATGATTTCCAGCGCCACGCTTCGCTGTAATTTCTCCTGCTCACTCAGGAACTGGCGAAAAAGAGAAATCACATACTGTGCATCCCTCACTCGGCAATGTTGTTCTATTGCCAAATTTGGCAACCGGGGCGGGTGATGCTCAACCTCAAAATGCAGCCAGTAAAATTTAAGATCGGCCGGAAAGTCGTCCACGCCCACATGGCGTCGGTCTGGCCAAAGCAGCAAACTCTCTCCTGCTTTTACCTCAAATAACGTGCTTTCTTCCTGGATCGTTAATGTCCCTTTTTCGACAAAAATAATCTCCCATGACGTTAATTTTCGCGCAGGGTGGCGGCCTACGCCCCGGGAGATAAATAACCCGCCATTCTGGACCTTAATCGGAAGCGCTATGGATAATTCAAGCATTGATATTCACCATTCCGCTTTTATTGCCATTAATATTCAACTTACGCTTTGATTATTAATTAATATTCGAATAACTGTCCGATCGGAATCACATTTTTATCATCAGGTCGGAATCGTCATCTTTTTATACTTTTCCCTTCCCTTGTTGGCCTTTCCATTCGGTGCAGAATAAATGAGTACCTTGCACAAATACGATAATAAATTCGATTACCGAGGAGTTACTTCATGACTTCCACACCGATTACAGAATCAGACGTGACACAAGAGGCAACAGATGGCCACTTGTCCATCCGCGAAAAAATTGGCTACGGCCTGGGGGATGCTGGCGGTACGGTTATTACCTGCCTGATCATGAATTTTCTGACCTTTTTCTATACCGATATTTTTGGTCTGACGCCTGCGCTCGTTGGCACGCTCTTTATTGCCTTGCGTGTATTTGACGCCATTTCCGATCCGGTAATGGGCATTATTGCTGACCGCACGCAAAGCCGCTGGGGGCGCTTTCGCCCGTGGCAGCTGTGGGTTGCCTTCCCGATCGGGATTATCGGCGTACTGACTTTCACCGTTCCGGAAGCCAGCATGGGCGTGAAAATCGCCTGGGCATTCGGTACCTATTTGCTGTTGTCCGTGGGCTATACCGCCATCAACGTGCCCTACTGCGCATTGATCAACACCATGACGACCCGTCACAGTGAGGTGATCTCCTGCCAGTCATGGCGCTTTGTACTCTGCGGCGTTGCGGGCTTCCTGGTCTCGGTGGGTCTGCCGTGGCTGGTCGCGGAACTGGGCCAGGGCAATGCCGCAAAAGGTTACCAGCTAGGCGTCGGGGTGCTGTGCGCTGTCGCCGTGGTAATGTTCCTGTGCTGCTTCTTCTGGGTACGTGAGCGCGTCCCGCTGGCGCTGATGGGCAAATTCACCCTGCGTGAGCATCTGGCCGGTTTGCGTAAAAACGATCAGCTGCTGCTGATGCTGGTGATGTCGTTCCTGCTGATCAACGTCTTCAACATTCGTGGCGGCGGGTATATGTACTTCATCACCTACGTGCTGCAGGGCAGCACCGCTTATACCTCGCTGTTTTTCACCATGGTGACCTTTGCGGCCATTCTGGGCGCGGTGATCGTCAGCCCGCTGTCGCGCCGTATTGATACCGTCAAACTCTACTCCTGCACCAACCTGGTACTCGCCGCGCTCGCGGTGGGCATGTGGTTCCTGCCAGGCGGCCCGGCCCACCAGACACTCTGGCTGATCGTCATTTTGAGCAACGGCGTCATTCTCGGGTTTACCCTGCCGCTGCACTTCTCGCTGATGGCGTTTGCCGATGACTACGGCGAGTGGAAAACCGGCGTGCGTTCGTCGGGCATGAACTTCGCCTTCAACCTGTTTTTCATCAAACTCGCGTGGGCGTCCAGCGCCGGGATCATCAGCCTGATGTTTATCGCCGTCGCCTACCAGCCAGGCGCGGGCAATCAAACGCCGGCTTCACTGCAGGGTATCACCGCCATGGAGACGCTGCTCCCCGCCCTTTTCCATCTGCTGCTGGCCGTCTCTATCCGCTGGTGCAGACTCAACAACCCTGTGATGTCGCGCATTGCCACCGACCTGCGCCAGCGTCACGTACCATCCTGAGGAGAACATGATGTCCATAATGGAAGCCGACCTGCATAAACTGAAAATTAACGACCCGTTTCTCGGGCAGTATCAACGACTGGTGCGTGAGGTAGTGATCCCCTACCAGTGGGATGCGCTAAACGATCGCGTGACGGAAGCCGAACCCAGCCACGCCATCACCAACTTCCGCATTGCGGCGGGCCTGGAACAAGGTGAATTCTACGGCATGGTGTTTCAGGACAGCGACGTCGCGAAATGGCTGGAGGCCGTGGCGTGGTCGCTGTGCCAAAAGCCTGACCCGGAACTGGAAAAAACCGCCGATGAGGTGATTGCGCTGGTCGCGGCGGCGCAATGTGACGATGGCTATCTCAACACGTACTTTACGGTAAAAGCGCCCAACGAGCGCTGGACGAATCTGGCCGAATGCCACGAACTATACTGCGCCGGACATATGATTGAAGCGGGCGTGGCGTATTTCCAGGGGACCGGAAAGCGCCACCTGCTGGACGTGGTGTCCAGGCTAGCGGACCATATCGATAGCGTGTTTGGCCCGGGCGAAAACCAACTGCACGGCTATCCGGGCCACCCGGAAATCGAGCTGGCGCTGATGCGGTTGTATGACGTCACGCAGGAGCCCCGCTATCTCACACTGGTGAAATATTTCATCGAACAACGCGGCGTGCAGCCTCACTTTTATGATATCGAGTACGAGAAACGCGGCAGAACGTCATACTGGAACACCTATGGCCCGGCATGGATGGTCAAAGACAAAGCCTACAGCCAGGCGCATCAGCCAATTGCAGAACAACAAACCGCCATTGGACACGCGGTGCGTTTTGTCTATCTGATGGCGGGCATGGCGCATCTGGCTCGCCTGAGTCATGACGAGGGTAAACGGCAGGACTGTCTGCGGCTGTGGAAAAACATGGCGCAGCGCCAGCTGTACATTACCGGTGGAATCGGCTCACAAAGCAGCGGCGAGGCGTTCAGCAGCGATTACGATCTGCCCAACGATACGGTGTATGCCGAAAGCTGTGCCTCTATCGGTCTGATGATGTTTGCCCGCAGGATGCTGGAAATGGAGGCCGACGGCCACTACGCCGACGTGATGGAGCGCGCGTTATACAACACGGTACTCGGTGGCATGGCGCTGGACGGAAAACATTTCTTCTATGTAAACCCGCTGGAGGTACATCCGAAAACGCTGGCGTTCAACCATATCTACGATCACGTGAAACCCGTCCGCCAGCGCTGGTTTGGCTGCGCCTGTTGCCCGCCGAATATCGCCCGGGTGCTGACCTCGCTGGGGCACTACATTTATACCGTCCGCCAGGATGCGCTTTTTATTAACCTCTACGTAGGCAACGATGTCGCCATACCGGTTGGCGACGAAACCCTGGCGCTGCGAATTAGCGGTAATTATCCGTGGCATGAAGAGGTAAAAATTGAAATTACCTCTCCTGCTCCCGTCACGCATACGCTAGCCCTGCGGCTGCCGGACTGGTGTGCCACGCCTGACGTTTCATTAAATGGAGAAGCGGTAACGGGCGAGCTCTCCCGTGGATACCTTTATCTGAGCCGCAGCTGGCAGGAGGGTGACGTCATTACGCTAACATTACCTATGCCGGTTCGCCGTGTGTATGGCAACCCGCAGGTCCGCCAGCAGGCGGGGAAAGTCGCCCTGCAGCGCGGACCGCTGGTTTATTGCCTGGAAGAGGCCGATAACGGTGCGAACTTACATAACCTCTCCCTGCCAGCTGATAGCGAATTTCGGGTCTTTGAAGGAAAAGGGATATTCGCCCATAAGATGCTGATTCAGGCAGAGGGGATAGGATGTCACGTGAAGGACACGGATGCACTGTGGCAGTACGACCGCTCGCCGGTACAACGTCAGCCCCAGACGCTGACTTTCATTCCCTGGTTTAGTTGGGCTAATCGGGGAGAAGGAGAGATGCGGATCTGGGTGGATGAAGGCTGAATATCTGCGGCCTGTTGCCCTCACCCCAACCCTCTCCCACGGGAGAGGGAGTAAACAGGCTTTACCGCATCAGAAGCGCCAGGTCAGGCCGGTCATCAGCGCGAAGCTGTCGTCGCGGTCGATCATCGGGCTGTTCTTCACGTCGTCAGGCAACACGGTGTAGACCGCGCTGGCGTTGAGGTACAGCTTCTGGGTTAACTGATATTTAGCTGCCAGGCCAACGTATGGCGTCCAGCTGTCACCGGCGGTGTATTCATCCAGACCTGAGCGGCGAGACTCGCTGCCGGATACGCCGTAGTAGTAGTCGTTATAGCTTTCGTCGCTATAGAAAATACCGACAGAGGGCGTCAGGGTCAGGCGTTCCATCCTGATTGGACGGAAGTAAGATACCTCACCGATCACGCCGCCGCTTTCATCCGTGGCATCACCCGAGACCGCCACTTTCAGCGAACCCCAGCTTTCATGGCGGTAGTACGCGCCGCCGAGGAAGGCAGAGGCTTTACGTTCATCAAGCTGTTTCATCTGATGGTCGTCGTTGTCATCAGGATCAAAATGCAGCGGCATCCACGACGCGGTCAGGCTGAATTCATTTTTTGCGTCTTTCCACAGGATCCATCCTCCGGTGGTCTGGCGAACGTAAAAGCGATCGCCTTCGTAGCTAATTAGCGGTACTGCAGTAGTATTTTCGTTATAGCCTTTGTAAGGAGACTCATTAAATACAGCCCCCGCTCCAAGTGAAAAATCACCGGCCATTGCTGAGGATGTTGCAAATAACGTGGCAGCGATGAGTAAATTGTATTTAATAGTCATTACATGTAATCCATTAAAATGCCAAACAAGCGAGGCGCATAATAATGGTTACAAATTTGCCAATGCAACGCTGCGGTTTATATAATATTATATATAAAATCATATAGATGGGTGCGCATGATGAATAAATTACAGCTAAAACCACGCGAATTAAAAATTATATCCGTCATCGCAGCCACCCACAGCATTGGTGATGCCGCCGCCCTGCTGGGCATGGCGCAGGCCAACGTCAGTAAATATCTGTCTGATTTTGAAACGCGGGTTGGACTGAAGGTTTTTGAGCGCACCACGCGGCAACTGGCCCTTACTCAGTTTGGTGAAGCGTTACTCCCTTACGTTAATGCCACGCTGGACAAGAACAGTCAACTCGTTAATTTTATTGCTGATTATAAGCATGAAAAGCGCGGAAAAGTCACAATCTATGCCCCTACAGGTATCGTAACCTATCTCGCGCGCCACGTGATTCATCAGATAGTAGACATCGGTGACATCCGCATCTCCCTGAAAACCTACAACCTGGACCGGAATGAATTTTCAGAAGGCGTTTCCTTTCCTGATGACTGCGACATTTTAATTACCTATGCGCAACCGAAAGACGAAAGTCTGGTCGCCAGTGTTTTGACAAAATATTCCGTTACGGCATTCGCAACCGTTGAGTATTTAAATAAACACCCCTTAACGGGACCTGAAGATTTAATTAATCACTCCTGTATTATGATTGACTCCATGCTGGTCGATGATGCAAACATCTGGCGTTTCCGTGTGCACGGCAGTGATAACGTGCATGACTACCGGGTGACCGGTAATTATATTTGCGACAATACGCAGACGGCCCTGGAGCTGGCAAGAAATAATCTTGGAATTGTGTTTGCGCCAAAAGAGAGTCTGAAGAAAGAATTAACGCAAGGGATGCTGGTCCCCTGCTTCCCGCATCAGGAAGAATGGTGGCTCGATCTGACCGCCATATTCCGCAAACGCGAATACCAGCCCTGGCGTGTGCAATACGTTCTGGATGGCGTTCTGAACTGCCTGCGCCAGCAAATTGCTCAGGCCGCCCATGGACGGCCTGAACTGGGCGATTAGAACAGCCCCAGCGGTTTATCGGAGTAGCTGACCAGCAAACATTTCGTCTGCTGGTAATGCTCCAGCATCATCTTGTGGGTTTCACGCCCGATGCCCGACTGCTTATAACCGCCAAAAGCCGCGTGTGCCGGATAGGCGTGATAGCAGTTGGTCCATACGCGCCCGGCCTGAATGCCTCTGCCCATTTTATAGGCCAGATTACCGTTGCGGCTCCAGACGCCAGCCCCCAGGCCATACGGCGTGTCGTTGGCAATCTCCAGTGCCTCCTCCATCGTTTTGAAGGTGGTCACGGCCAGCACCGGTCCGAAAATTTCCTCCTGGAAGACACGCATGTTGTTCTGACCGAACAGGATCGTCGGCTCAAGGTAATACCCTTCCTGCAGATCCCCGCCGAGCACTTTACGGCGACCGCCGGTCAGAATATCCGCCCCTTCTTTCTTGCCGATATCAATATAGTTGAGGATAGTTTCCAGCTGTCCGTGCGAGACCTGCGCGCCCATCTGCGTGACGTTATCGAGCGGGTTACCGCTGCGGATAGATTCAACGCGGCGAATGGCCCGCTCCATAAAGCGTTCATAGATGGACTCCTGCACCAGCGCGCGGCTTGGGCAGGTGCAGACTTCGCCCTGGTTAAACGCAAACAGCGCAAACCCTTCCAGGGCTTTATCGAAGAAGGCATCCTCTTCCTCCATCACGTCCGCGAAGAAGATGTTCGGGGATTTCCCGCCCAGCTCCAGGGTCACCGGAATGATGTTCTGGGTGGCATACTGCATGATCTGCTGACCCACTTCCGTCGACCCGGTAAACGCCACTTTAGCGATCCGTTTAGAGGTAGCCAGATACTCCCCTATCTCTCCGCCCGCACCGTTGACCACGTTAATCACACCCGGCGGCAGAAGATCGCCAACGATTTCCATCAGCAGCAGCACCGAGAGCGGGGTCAGACGCGCCGGTTTCAGCACAATGCAGTTCCCGGCCGCCAGCGCGGGCGCCATTTTCCAGCTCGCCATCAGCAGCGGGAAGTTCCACGGAATAATTTGTCCGACGACGCCCAGCGGTTCGTGGAAGTGATACGCCACGGTGTCGCTGTCTACCTCACTTATTCCGCCCTCCTGAGCGCGAATACAGGAGGCAAAATAGCGGAAGTGGTCGATGGCCAGCGGCACGTCTGCCGCCATCGTTTCTCTGATCGGCTTGCCGTTATCCCAGGTTTCCGCCGTCGCCAGCAGCTCCAGATTCTGCTCCATCCGGTCGGCGATTTTGAACAAAATGGCCGCGCGATCCTGAACGGAGGTTTGGCCCCATTTATCTTTCGCTTTGTGCGCCGCATCCAGCGCCAGATCGATATCGCGCTTGCCGGAGCTGGCTATCTCGCACAGCGGCTGGCCGGTAACGGGGGTCAGGTTGGAATAGTATTCGCCGTCGACGGGAGCCACCCAGTCGCCGCCAATAAAGTTGTCATAACGAGGCTTCAGCTTGAGGGGAAAACCATACTCGCCGGGCTGGATACGCGATGAGGGAGGATTGTTTGTCATGACCATCTCCTTGCTGTTGGTGTACAACAAGGGTAGTTCCGGCTGGCGATTTTCTCGCCAACCGGTAACGGTGTTTACGACAGGGGTCACATCGCGGCGTGATAAATCGCCACTATTTCATCATGGGTAGCCTGAACGGGATTGGTGAACCCGCAAGCATCCTTCAGCGCATTGGTCGCAAGAACCGGAATATCTTCCTCTTTGACGTTCAGTTCGCGGAGACCGGACGGGATATTCACTTTATGAGCCAGGGCACGAATTTCCACGATGCACGCCTGTGCACCCTGCTCATCAGTCATCTTGCTAACATCTACGCCCATGGCTTCTGCACAGTCGCGCAAACGGGCTGCCGCCACTTTACTGTTAAACACCTGAACGTGTGGCAGCAGTACCGCATTACATACGCCGTGTGGAAGGTCGTAAAAACCACCCAACTGATGCGCCATCGCGTGTACGTAGCCTAAGGAAGCATTGTTAAACGCCATGCCAGCGAGGAATTGCGCATAGGCCATCGCCTCGCGTGCCCGCGCATTACTGCCTTCTTCAACAGCATGCACCAGATTTTCGCTGATCATCGTCACTGCTTTCAGCGCACAGGCATCCGTAATCGGTGTGGCTGCCACGGAAACATAGGCCTCAATCGCGTGGGTCAGGGCATCCATGCCGGTTGCCGCGGTTAGCGATGCAGGCATCCCTGCCATTAGAGAAGAATCGTTGACGGAAAGAACTGGTGTGACATGTTTATCCACAATAGCCATTTTAATATGGCGCGCCTCATCGGTAATAATACAGAAGCGTGTCATTTCAGAGGCTGTACCGGCGGTGGTATTAATGGCAATCATTGGCAATTGCGGTTTTGCCGAGCGATCAACACCCTCATAGTCACGAATATCTCCGCCATTAGCGGCCACCAGTGCAATACCTTTTGCACAGTCATGTGGCGATCCACCGCCCAGTGATATAACGCAGTCACAGTGGTTGCTCTTTAATATTTCCAGACCAGCAGCAACGTTTGCCGTTGTTGGATTCGGATGTGTGCCATCGTAAATCACACTGGAAATATCGCGTTCTTTAAGCGCGTTTTGGATATCAGTAGCCATACCCAGTTTGCTAAGCATCGCGTCGGTGACAATCAGCGCGCGGCGCCACCCGTAGTCGCGCATGCTATCCATTGCGGAAGATAATGAATCAGAACCAATAATATTCACGGAAGGAATATAAAATACGGATGCAGCCATAATAAATCCTCAAAGAGATATAAACTATCGGCAGCATACGGAAAATATTATCTTAAAAATATGATCAAAAACCTGTTTTTGCGTACACCTTCGCAGGTTTAACAAATTACTCCCTGCGAAGGTGTTCATTAATATATAAATCTATTTCAATCTATTCTTATTCTGTATTAGTCCCGGTTTTCGTTTCAGGAAATAATAACGAATCGCGTAATAAATGATCGTTACCACGACGGCGGGTAAAGCCGATGCGGTTGAAATACTCCAGGATCTGAATCGCCAGCTTGCGGCCCACGTTCAGCCTGTCGCGGAAATCAGCTGCGCAGGTAGAGCCCCGCTCCTGATCCAGCTCGCGGATCAGGTTGGCAAACGCCACAATACGATCGTTACGGTAATAACGATCTTTCACGATCGCGACTATCAACCCCTGCTGCGCCGCATGGCGCAATACCTGACGCATCGCCTGCTCGTCGGTGCTCGTTTCGCGAGCGAGATCGCGAACCCACCACGGCTCATCGCCAAACAGTGGGGCCACTTTTTGCCATATAGCCTCTTGCTCTGCGGTGAACCCGGCCTTGTGATCCGGCAGATGCAGCCAGCCGTGGTGGCTTTTGATCGTCCCGCTTTCGCGCATGTTTTCAATCAGCAGCAGCACCAGCGCGTCGTCTTCCATCGGCAGCGCCATGCGTCGCAGACGCTCACGGCCCGGGCCAGGCTCATCCTGATGCTGTTCATGGTACGTTGCGAGCGTGTTCAGTATTTTACGCTGCCAGTGTGCAGCAACCGGGGCATTGAGCAGGCTGTTGCCAGCCTGAATAAAGCCCGGATGCTGGGTCAGCTGGCGTAAGCCTTCCCCGCTCAGCTGGCGTGCCCATGCAAAATCACTCAGGCTCACCGCACCGCGATCGAGATGCACCCGCAGCGCGGCGTTATCATCGCTGGCCTGCGCCAGCGCTGCCAGCCACTGCAGATATTCAGGTTTACGCTTGCCGCGTCGCGGTGGATTCAGCGCGACGACCCGTGCTCCGGCCAGCGTTTCCCGCGCTGAAATATCACGCAGTACCAGACGATCGTTGTCTGCAAGCCAGAGCGGTGAATCGAATACCAGTTCGGCAAGGTCGTTTTCCAGCAGCGACACGCGCCCGGTGATATGGCTCACCGCGTGGTGAATATGCAGCGGCTGCCATTGGGTCAGGGGCATGTGCGTCTGCAGGGAGACAATGACGCGTTCAGACGGCTCAGGTGGGGCATCGGCCAGCAGCCAGTCACCGCGGTTAAGCTGCTCTTTTTCTGCATCCCCGGCAATGTTCAGCGCGATCCGTTGCCCGGCATGAGCACGCTCTGCGGGCTGGTTTTGCGCATGTAAGCCGCGCACGCGCATCGGTTTGTTAACGCCCGTCAGCCACAGGCTATCCCCCACTTTGACTTCACCGCTCAGCGCCGTACCGGTAACCACCAGACCCGCGCCTTTGACGGTAAACGCCCGATCAATTGCCAGACGAAAGCGGTGATAGCTGGCGTGGTCACGCGACGAAAGTTGCTGTAGGTGGTGGCGAAGTTCATCGATACCGCGCCCTTCTGTCGCCACGGTGACAAAAAGCGGTGCATCGGCAAAACCATATTCCCGCAAGGTCACCTGTACCGTTTCGCGCACCTCGCTGACGCGTGCGTCATCCACGCGATCGGCTTTGGTCAGCGCCACGGTCAGCTGCGGGTTACCGGTCAGCTGCAGGATCGCCAGATGCTCACGGGTTTGTGCCATGACGCCATCATCGCAGGCCACCACCAGCAGAGCATGATCGATGCCCCCCACACCCGCCAGCATGTTGGACAGAAACTTTTCATGCCCCGGAACATCAATAAAACCCAGTACGCGGCCATCAGGCTGGGGCCAGTAGGCATAGCCCAGATCGATGGTCATCCCGCGCTTTTTCTCTTCCGGCAGGCGGTCGGCGTTTATGCCGGTAATCGCCTGCAGTAACGTGGTTTTTCCGTGGTCGACATGACCGGCGGTGGCA
Source organism: Enterobacter asburiae (assembly GCF_008080435.1). GTDB lineage: Bacteria > Pseudomonadota > Gammaproteobacteria > Enterobacterales > Enterobacteriaceae > Enterobacter > Enterobacter asburiae_C. Next base: position 65,294 of record NZ_VRKN01000007.1, read on the forward strand.
ATAATCATTTCAACAACATCTCCAGAAATCGCTCTTCATCTTCAAGGCAGCGCAGATCCAGCCACATTCGGCCATCGTAAATCCGCCCGATAACCGGCGCAGGCAGGCCACGCCAGCGCGACGACAGGGCTTCAAGGTGACTGCCGCGCCCGTCACGCGGGGTGAACGTGAGCGCTTCACTCGGCAGCCTGTCCACCGGCAGCGAACCGCTGCCAATCTGCGACTGGCAGGGTTCAATGTGAACGTCAAAATCGGGGTAGTGCGGGGCAATGCGCGGCAGCAGCAATTCGGCCTGGGCGCGAATCGAGGCGGCATCGCGGCTTAACAAACGCAGCGTGGGCAGGCGGTCGGCCAGTTTCTCCGGGTGGAGATACAGCCGCAGCGTCGCGTCCAGCGCGGCAAGCGTCATTTTATCGGCTCGAAGGGCGCGCTTGAGCGGATGCTGCTGCAGCTTCGCAATCAGCTCGCGCTTGCCGACGATAATCCCGGCCTGTGGCCCGCCCAGCAGTTTGTCGCCGGAAAAGCTGACCAGGCTAACGCCCGCCGCAATCATCTCTTGCGGCATCGGTTCTTTCGGCAGACCGTACTGGCTCAGATCCACCAGCGATCCGCTGCCGAGATCGGCAATCACCGGAATATTCAGTTCGCGACCCATCGCCGCCAGCTCCGCCTCTTCAACCGTTTTGGTAAAGCCTTCAATATGATAGTTGCTGGTGTGGACCTTCATCAGCAGGGCGGTATTTTCATTCACCGCCGCGCGATAATCTTTCGCATGGGTACGGTTGGTGGTGCCCACCTCATGTAGCGTGCAGCCCGCCTGGCGCATCACATCCGGAATACGAAACGCCCCGCCAATCTCCACCAGCTCGCCGCGGGAAACCACCACCTCTTTGCCGCTGGCGGTAGCCGCCAGCATCAGCAGTACCGCTGCGGCGTTGTTATTCACAATGCAGGCATCTTCCGCGCCGGTCAGCTGGCACAGCAGGTCCGCCAGCGCCCGGTCACGATGCCCGCGTCCGGCGCCGTCCAGATCGTACTCCAGCGTCACGGGGGCTCGCATGGCCTGCGCGACCGCAGCAACCGCCTCTTCCGCCTGCTGCGCGCGTCCCAGGTTGGTATGCAGCACGGTACCGGTCAGGTTAATCACCGGGCGTAACGCGCTTTGCGCTTTCTCGTCCAGCCGGTGTTCAACTTCCTGCTCCCACGCCGTGCACCAGTCGGGCAAGGCGTTTTCTGCCTGAATCGCGCACCGGGCTTCGTCCTGAAGCAGGCGTAACATCTCCACCGTCGCGGTATGGCCGAAGCGCTCAACAACAGCATGAATGCGGGGCTCGCGAAGAAGACGGTCGGTAGCGGGGATCTGGCTGTACAACGAATGATGAGTAGTCATGAAAGCGCCTGGCGAGTAAATATCTTCCCCCCTCCCGACGGGAGAGGGAGTTAACATGTGGAGGGATTGTACCGCCTCCGACGCCGAAGTGTTATAACCCGCATCAAGCCTTTGGCGGTTCGGTACGGGCAAAGCTCTCGCGGCTAAAAAGCGTGTCCGCAAGTTTCACCAGCAGCGGACGGTCTACGCACCAGCCAGGGGAAACGCGGCGGAAGTTGAGATAGCCGATGGCGCAGACGATGGCGATGGTTGCCAGGTTCAGGCTGTCGGTGTGAATCTTTCCCTCCCGGATAAGCTGTTCGCACCTGTCCAGGCTGCGGCTGATTTTTTCCCGTTGGCGTAACAGTTCCGTTTCCGACTGCTGGGCGGCGGGCCTTGCCTGTTCACGTACGGAGGTTAACGCCGCATCCATAATGCCATCGGCCAGGGCTTCAATTTGTTTCACTGCCAGCGCCGCTTTTGGGTCAGCCGGAAGCATTGCCGGGGCAACGCCCAGCAGCTCGATATACTCCGCAATAATCGGGGAATCGAACCAGTATTCGCCCTCGTCCGTCACCAGCGCCGGGACTTTCCCCAGCGGGTTGTACTGCGCGACGCCGTTTTCAGCGTTGTAGGGCTGTTCATTGATGAATTCAAATTCAATCCCTTTCTCCAGCAGGAGAATCGAGATCTTTCGCACGAAGGGACTGGTGTAGCTACCGATGAGTTTCATTGCCTGATCCTTGATGCCGGAAAAAAGTCAGTATGGATCAAGCGATGAAAAAAGGGCAGGTATGCGTGTCGCATTCCTGCCCCGGAAGGATTAGTGATCGAGATAGAGGTAGTGCATCCAGCTGGTCATGCGCAGCAATACTTTACGCATCACCGAGACGTGGGCGAAATGGTCCGAGTAGACCGCCACCTGGGCATAGATACCGTCTGGCAGCGCATCGACTTCCGCATTCGGATCCAGTTCGATAGTGCCCAACACACCATCCGTTCCCGGTACCACCGTCAGCGACTGCAGCGCGCCCTGCGCCTGATAAGAGCCTCCCGGCACCACCGGCAGAATCGCGGTGAGCTTCCCGGAGAACACCTGACCAGGCAGCGCGTTAAACACCACTTCCGCTTCATCACCCGGCTTCAGACGCAGCAGCGAGTTCTGACGGAACTGGGCCACGATCTGACGCTTCTGTTCAGGAATAAAGACCATCACCGGACGCAGAGGCAGCGCGGCGGCATACGTCCCCGGACGGATCAACACCTGGGTGATGTAACCATTGCTTGGCGCACGTACCACGGTCTGATCCAGGTTGTATTTGGCTTCGGCAAGCTGAGCGCGTAATGAGGCAATCTGCGATTGTTCGCCGTTCACCATGCTGTCCAACTGGCTTTGAATCTGCGTCTGTGCAGCAACGGAGCCTTTTACCAGCGCATCCTGCGCGAGATAGTTCTGCCGCGCGTTGTCGATATCACTTTCAGAGAAAGGATTCACCTTCGCCTGGCTGCCTTTCAGGTAACGCTGATAATCTTTATACAGGCGGTCACGCTCTGCGGAGACGCGCGTCGTATTGGCGACGGCCTCCACCAGCTGCGCTTTCAGATTGTCGATATTGTGCGTCGCGGTTACCAGGTCGGCCTGGAGTCTGTCGACGCGCGCCTGGTAGCGGCCTGGATCAAGTTTAAATAACACTTCGCCTTTTTTAATAAGCTGGTTATTTTTATCGGTCACTTCACTGACCACCCCGGTCACCTGCGGTGTAATCGGAATAGAAATAACCGCCTTTTGCGCCATAAAGGTGTACGGGTGGTTATAGTTCATTAGAAGAATAAGTCCGGCAACAATAAACACCCCGCCTAATGTCGCGGTGGCAAGCGTCCACTGGTTTACCGGAATACGGAATATTTTAAAAATCACCCAGGCAAATGCCACATAGGTCAAAATAATTAACAGATCCATGATTAACGCTCCAGCGGGTTCTTATCAGCAGCAGGCTTTACCGCGGCCAGCTTTTGTTCGAGTTCCGCCACGCGTTTGGCGAGCGCATCCATGCCCGGAACCTCATCAGGCTTTGTGATGTGGTTTTGCATACCCCAACCGCGATCTTCACGGTACAACGTGGCCCAAATCCACAGGAACGGCCAGATGGCATGGAGCGTAAACAGGCTAATCCAGCCTGCCGTATGAATCGCATCGGCATGGGGATGGTTACGCTTTTTGGCCATATTATAAGGGATGTCATGGATGGCGATGATTCCGTAAAAGAGAACCAGAAATACAAAAATCAATACGCCCAGCGCAAAATAGTTGAGAAACATATTCTCCTCACTTAAACAACGTCAACTCATTAAATTAATAAAACGGTACGCAACCTAATTAATTTTTATAAACACGAGGTTGTGCTTACTATTTCCGAGCCGGGGAGTATCGGTTTTTATAATATCTCCATGCAAGTTTATAAGCGTGTCAAAATATATCCTGAACAATAATAGACTTAACCTTACAATATGAGCGTAATCCACCTTTTAACTTTTCGCCATACCACACATCAAAAGTGGTTTTTTAGCTTAACGTGTCATGCCAGATCATCCTGACGCCGAATCGCCAGGCAGAGTTTGCCGCCGATCACAGCCGGAGAAATCTGCATAAAAATATTTTGTGAAATCAGTCACAATCCAGAAACAAACACACAAAATCAAAACGTGACAGCGGTCACATAAAAGGGTTGTTTTTGCTTTATTTCTCGCCATCGTATTTTTTTTGCCCATCTATTTTGTGATTAAGATCACCTCATTGATATCCACACCCCCTACATTTACGTGATATGTGTCACACAAATTTTCACTGTCTGGACAGTTGAACGATTCAGTGCCAGATTTCACAGCATCAGAACAGGGCCCGGCTACCTCTGCCGCCTCATTAACAATAAACCTCGGGCCGTAAGCCTAAGCGTAAACAGAAGAAGGGGTGTTTTATGTCATCCGATTTCAAGATCAAAGTTCAAAGCTTTGGTCGTTTCCTCAGCAACATGGTGATGCCAAATATCGGCGCGTTTATCGCGTGGGGTATCATCACCGCATTGTTCATTCCGACAGGGTGGTTGCCTAACGAAACGCTGGCGAAACTTGTTGGCCCAATGATTACCTATCTCCTGCCACTGCTCATCGGTTTCACCGGTGGTCGTCTGGTGGGCGGTGACCGTGGTGGCGTAGTGGGTGCCATTACGACCATGGGTGTTATCGTCGGTGCGGATATGCCGATGTTCCTCGGTGCGATGATTGCCGGTCCTCTGGGCGGCTGGGCGATTAAGAAATTCGACGTCTGGGTTGATGGTAAGATCAAATCCGGCTTCGAAATGCTGGTGAACAACTTCTCTGCGGGCATCATCGGGATGATCCTCGCGATTCTGGCGTTCCTCGGCATTGGCCCTGCGGTTGAAGTGCTATCTAAAATTCTGGCGGCAGGCGTTAACTTCATGGTGGCGCACGACATGCTGCCGCTGGCGTCTATCTTCGTAGAACCGGCGAAAATCCTGTTCCTGAACAACGCCATCAACCACGGTATCTTCTCGCCGCTGGGGATTCAGCAGTCACACGATCTCGGCAAGTCCATCTTCTTCCTGATTGAAGCCAACCCGGGTCCGGGTATGGGCGTTCTGCTGGCGTACATGTTCTTTGGCCGCGGCAGCGCTAAGCAGTCTGCTGGCGGTGCGGCGATCATCCACTTCCTGGGCGGTATCCACGAAATATACTTCCCTTACGTGCTGATGAACCCGCGTCTGATCCTGGCCGTTATCCTCGGCGGTATGACCGGCGTGTTCACCCTGAGCGTGCTGGGTGGTGGTCTGGTGTCTCCGGCCTCTCCGGGTTCTATCCTGGCGGTGCTGGCGATGACGCCAAAAGGGACGTACTTCGCAAACATCGCGGCGATCTGTGCGGCGATGGCTGTCTCCTTCGTGGTCGCTTCTATCCTGCTGAAAACCAGCAAAGTGAAAGAAGAGGATGATATCGAAGCGGCAACCCGTCGTATGCACGACATGAAAGCCGAATCCAAAGGCGCTACCCCACTGACGGCGGGTGATGTTTCTAACGACCTGAGCCACGTGCGTAAAATCATCGTTGCCTGTGATGCCGGTATGGGTTCCAGCGCAATGGGTGCAGGCGTGCTGCGTAAGAAAGTGCAGGATGCGGGCCTGACCAACATCTCCGTGACCAACAGCGCCATTAACAGCCTGCCGCCGGATGTTGACCTGGTCATCACGCACCGCGACCTGACCGAACGTGCCATGCGCCAGGTACCACAGGCACAGCACATCTCGCTGACCAACTTCCTCGACAGCGGCCTGTACACCAGCCTGACCGAACGTCTGGTTGCCGCGCAGCGTCACGAAGACAACGAAGTAAAAGTGCGCTCCAGCCTGCAGGACAGCTTTGACGAGAGCAATGCCCACCTGTTCAAACTGGGTGCGGAAAACATCTTCCTCGGTCGTACAGCGGCAACCAAAGAAGAAGCGATTCGCTTTGCCGGTGAGCAACTGGTAAAAGGCGGCTACGTTCAGCCTGAATATGTCGACGCGATGCTGGAACGCGAAAAACTGACGCCAACCTACCTGGGCGAATCCATCGCGGTGCCGCACGGTACAGTTGAAGCGAAAGATCGCGTCCTGAAAACCGGCGTCGTATTCTGTCAGTATCCGCAGGGCGTGCGCTTCGGTGAAGAAGAAGACGACATCGCCCGTCTGGTGATTGGTATCGCCGCTCGCAACAACGAGCACATTCAGGTGATTACCAGCCTGACCAACGCGCTGGACGATGAGTCTGTTATCGAGCGTCTGGCACAGACTGAAAGCGTTGACGAAGTTCTGGCTCTGCTTAACAAGTAACAGCGCCTCTTCCCTCTCCCCCCGGGGAGAGGGCTAGGGTGAGGGGAAAAAGTTCCTCACCCCAGCCCTCTCGGGTAAAAACATTGATGAAGGTTAACACTATGAAAGCATTACATTTTGGTGCAGGTAATATCGGTCGTGGTTTTATCGGTAAACTGCTGGCAGACGCGGGCATTACGCTGACATTCGCCGATGTGAATCAGGTCGTCCTGGATGCCCTGAATGCGCGTCATAGCTATCAGGTCCATGTGGTAGGTGAAAACGAGCAGGTTGAGACGGTATCCGGTGTGAACGCGGTCAGCAGCATCGGTGAAGACGTTATTGACCTGATCGCCAGCGTCGATCTGGTCACTACTGCCGTGGGTCCGGTCGTCCTTGAGCGCATCGCCCCTGCGGTCGCGAAAGGCCTGGCAAAACGTAAAGCGCAGGGCAACGACACCCCGCTGAACATCATCGCCTGTGAAAACATGGTGCGCGGCACCACGCAGCTGAAAGGCCACGTGCTCAACGCTGTAGCAGACGAAGACAAAGCCTGGGTTGAAGCGCACGTCGGGTTTGTGGATTCCGCCGTGGATCGTATCGTTCCGCCGTCTGAATCCGCCACCAACGACCCGCTGGAAGTGACCGTGGAAACCTTCAGCGAGTGGATTGTTGATAAAACGCAGTTTAAAGGCGCCCTGCCGACCATTCCGGGAATGGAATTAACCGATAACCTGATGGCATTTGTCGAACGCAAACTCTTCACGCTGAACACCGGGCATGCTATAACCGCGTACCTCGGAAAATTGGCCGGTCATCAGACCATTCGTGACGCGATCCTCGATGAGAAGATCCGCGCGGTGGTAAAAGGGGCAATGGAAGAGAGCGGCGCGGTGCTGATCAAACGCTACGGTTTTGATGCTGATAAACACGCAGCATACATCCAGAAAATCCTCGGTCGCTTTGAAAACCCGTATCTGAAAGATGACGTTGAGCGCGTGGGCCGTCAGCCTCTGCGCAAACTGAGCGCGGGCGATCGTCTGATTAAGCCGCTGCTGGGCACGCTGGAATACGGCCTGCCGCACGCCAACCTGGTGAAAGGGATTGCCGCTGCAATGCACTACCGCAGCGAGCAGGATCCACAGGCGCAGGAACTGGCTCAGCTGATTGATGACAAAGGCGCGCAGGCTGCGCTGGCGCAGATTTCCGGTCTGGACGCCAACAGCGACGTGGTTGTGGAGGCGGTTAACGCATACAACGCAACCAAATGATGCACAATGCGGCGCAGTTTAACCTGCGCCCAAATAATAGATTGTCAGATATGCAGGCAATAATGGAACAAACCCAGGCCTTTGAAAATCGTGTGCTTGAGCGTCTGAATGCTGGCAAAACCGTACGAAGCTTCCTGATTGCCGCCGTCGAGCTGTTAACCGAGGCGGTCAATATCCTGGTGCTTCAGGTGTTTCGCAAAGACGACTACGCGGTAAAATATGCTGTAGAACCGTTACTGGACGGAGACGGACCGCTGGGCGATTTATCCGTGCGTCTGAAGCTGATTTATGGTCTTGGCGTGCTGAACCGGCAAGAGTATGAAGATGCGGAACTGTTAATGGCGCTGCGCGAAGAACTCAATCATGACGGTAATGAGTACACCTTTACCGATGATGAGATCCTGGGGCCCTTCGGCGAGCTGCACTGCGTCACCGCGCTGCCCCCTGCTCCCCATTTTGATAACAGCGATCCTGAGCTATACGCGATGCAAAAGCTGCGTTATCAACAGGTTGTCCGTTCCACGATGGTGCTTTCCCTGACTGAGCTGATTTCCCGAATCAGCTTAAAAAAAGCGTTTCAGAAGTAAGCCTGCTCACATTGGTGTATCCTTCCCTGTAAATTCCCCGTTTTCAGAGTCATTTGTCATGAAAGAAGTCGAAAAGAACGAAATTAAACGCCTGAGCGACCGCCTGGATCTGATCCGTCACCAGATGGCGGGCCTGTCACTGGTCGATTCCGCCGAGAAGTACGCCGAGCTGGAAAAAGAAGCCGCCACGCTGGAAACAGAAATCGAGCGCCTGCGCGAAGTGAAAGGCCAGAAGCTGAGCAAAGAAGCGCAGAAGCTGATGGACATGCCGCACCGCCGCGCGATCACCAAAAAAGAGCAGGCCGACATGGGCAAGCTGAAGAAAAGCGTCCGTGGTCTGGTGGTGGTCCACCCGATGACCGAGCTTGGCCGCGAAATGGGCCTGAAAGAGATGACCGGTTTTTGTAAGACGGCGTTCTGATTTCATGCCGGGTGGCGCTGCGCTTACCCGGCCTACTCTTTTCCCCTTCGAGTGAATTGGTCCAACCAATAGCGCAATCAATCCTCCCCCGGTTCACAATTCCATTATTTCCGCTCACAAAACCATTGCTAGCTCATAACATCTGGTTAACCATTCATTGTCATTAACCCTACAACACAACATTGGCAGGACCACTTTTACACAACCTGTGACGCCGAGTTGAGCGGAGACTCACCCGCAGCGCAGGCTGTCTGGTCCCCAGGAGACCTGCATGAGCCTCTGGCAACAAAACTACGACCCGGCCGGAAATATCTGGCTGTCGAGCCTGATCGCATCGCTTCCGATCCTGTTCTTCTTCTTTGCGCTGATTAAGCTCAAGCTGAAGGGCTACCTCGCCGCGACGTATACCGTTGCTATCGCCCTGATGGTGGCGCTGTTCTTCTACAAAATGCCGGTCGATCGCGCACTGGCCTCCGTCGTCTACGGTTTCTTCTACGGCCTGTGGCCGATTGCGTGGATCATCATCGCGGCGGTGTTTGTCTATAAAATCTCGGTGAAAACCGGGCAGTTCGACATCATCCGCTCGTCGATTCTCTCCATCACGCCGGACCAGCGCCTGCAGATGCTGATTGTCGGCTTCTCCTTCGGGGCATTTCTGGAAGGTGCGGCTGGCTTTGGCGCACCGGTGGCGATCACCGCTGCGCTGCTGGTTGGTCTGGGCTTTAACCCACTCTATGCCGCGGGCCTGTGCCTGATTGTGAACACCGCGCCGGTTGCGTTTGGCGCGATGGGCATTCCGATTCTGGTGGCCGGACAGGTCACCGGGCTGGACAGCTTCGAGATCGGCCAGATGGTCGGCCGCCAGCTGCCCTTCCTGACCATTATCGTCCTGTTCTGGATCATGGCGATTATGGACGGCTGGCGCGGCGTGAAAGAGACCTGGCCTGCGGTGATGGTGGCGGGCGGTTCGTTCGCCATTGCCCAGTACCTCAGCTCCAACTTCCTCGGCCCTGAGCTGCCGGACATCATCTCTTCGCTGGTCTCTCTGGTCTGTCTGACGCTGTTCCTGAAACGCTGGCAGCCGGTACGTATCTTCCGCTTCGCCGACATGGGTGCCTCGCAGGTTGATCAAACCCTGGCCCGTACAGGTTATACCGCAGGCCAGGTTGTCCGTGCCTGGTCGCCGTTCCTGTTCCTGACCGCAACGGTCACCCTGTGGAGCATCCCGCCGTTTAAAGCCCTGTTCGCACCGGGCGGGGCGCTGTACGACATGGTGATTAATATTTCTGTGCCGTTCCTCGACAAGATGGTCGCCCGTATGCCGCCGGTGGTGCACGCCGCCACGCCGTATGCCGCGGTCTATAAATTCGACTGGTTCTCCGCCACCGGTACCGCCATCCTGTTTGCCGCTATCCTTTCCGTGGTGTGGCTACGCATGAAACCTGCAGCTGCGGTGCAGACCTTTGCGGCGACCATCAAAGAGCTGATGCTGCCGATTTACTCCATCGGCATGGTGCTGGCGTTCGCGTTTATCTCGAACTACTCCGGCCTGTCATCGACGCTGGCACTGGCGCTGGCCCATACCAGCCACGCCTTCACCTTTTTCTCGCCGTTCCTCGGCTGGCTGGGGGTGTTCCTGACCGGTTCCGATACCTCGTCTAACGCCCTGTTTGCCGCGCTGCAGGCAACGGCAGCCCAGCAGATTGGCGTCTCGGACGTGCTGCTGGTCGCCGCTAACACCACCGGCGGCGTGACCGGGAAGATGATCTCCCCGCAGTCCATCGCCATTGCCTGTGCGGCGGTGGGACTGGTGGGTAAAGAGTCGGATCTGTTCCGCTTTACCGTGAAACACAGCCTGATATTCACCTGCATGGTCGGGGTGATCACCACCCTGCAGGCCTATGTCTTAACCTGGATGATCCCATGATAGTGATGCCCAGACGCCTGTCCGACGAGATTGCCTCTCGCGTGCGGGCGCTGATTGAAGAACAACAGCTGGAAGCGGGCATGAAGTTGCCCGCCGAACGCCAGCTCGCCGCCCAACTTGGCGTGTCGCGCAATTCACTGCGCGAGGCGCTGGCGACGCTGGTCAGCGAAGGGGTGCTGCTGAGCCGTCGCGGCGGCGGCACCTTTGTGCGCTGGCAGCATGACGACTGGTCCGAGCAAAACATCGTTCAGCCGCTGAAGACGCTGATGGAGAACGACCCGGACTACAGCTTCGACATCCTTGAAGCGCGTCACGCCATCGAAACCAGTACCGCCTGGCACGCGGCCATGCGGGCAACCGACGCCGACAAAGAGAAACTCATCGCCTGCTTTGAGGCCACGCAAAGCAGCGACCCGGATATCGCCTCCCAGGCGGACGTGCGTTTTCACCTGGCGATTGCCGAGGCGTCGCACAACGTGGTGCTGCTCCAGACCATGCGCGGGTTCTTCGACCTGCTGCAATCCTCCGTTAAACAGAGCCGCCAACGCATGTATCTGGTTCCGCCGGTGTTTGCCCAGCTGACCGAACAGCACGAGGCGGTGCTCAAGGCCATTCTGGCCGGTGATGCCGAGGCCGCACGCAAAGCGATGATGGCGCATCTCGGCTTCGTGCATACCACCATTAAACGATTCGATGAAGACCAGGCCCGACAGGCGCGTATTACCCGTCTGCCTGGCGACAGTGATATTTCCAGGGAGAACAAAGCATGATCATTTCAGCAGCCAGTGACTATCGCGCCGCGGCGCAGCGCATTCTGCCCCCGTTCCTGTTCCACTATATCGACGGCGGGGCATATGCCGAATACACCCTGCGCCGCAACGTGGAAGATCTGTCGGAGGTAGCTCTTCGCCAGCGCGTGCTGAAGAATATGTCTGAACTGAGCCTTGAGACAAAACTGTTCAACGAGACGCTTTCCATGCCGGTAGCGCTCGCACCTGTCGGTTTATGCGGCATGTACGCCCGTCGCGGTGAAGTGCAGGCCGCCGCCGCCGCAGATGCCAAAGGCATTCCGTTTACCCTTTCCACCGTGTCAGTCTGCCCCATTGAAGAGGTCGCCCCGACCCTCAAGCGCCCGATGTGGTTCCAGCTGTACGTCCTTCGGGATCGCGGCTTTATGCGTAATGCGCTGGAGCGTGCCAAAGCGGCGGGCTGCTCCACGCTGGTCTTTACCGTCGATATGCCGACCCCCGGCGCGCGCTATCGTGATGCCCACTCCGGCATGAGCGGCCCGAATGCTGCGCTACGCCGCTACTGGCAGGCCGTGACCCACCCGCAGTGGGCGTGGGATGTCGGCCTGAACGGTCGTCCGCACGATCTGGGCAATATCTCGGCTTACCTCGGTAAACCGACCGGGCTGGAGGATTACATCGGCTGGCTGGCGAACAACTTCGATCCGTCGATCTCGTGGAAAGACCTGGAATGGATCCGCGAGTTCTGGGACGGCCCGATGGTGATCAAAGGGATCCTCGATCCGGAAGATGCCCGCGATGCGGTACGCTTTGGGGCAGACGGGATTGTGGTCTCTAACCACGGCGGACGCCAGCTTGACGGGGTGCTCTCTTCCGCACGCGCCCTGCCGGCCATCGCCGATGCGGTGAAAGGCGATATTGCCATCCTGGCCGACAGCGGCATCCGCAACGGGCTGGACGTGGTGCGCATGATTGCGCTGGGCGCTGACAGCGTACTGCTGGGGCGTGCGTATCTGTATGCGCTGGCGACGGCGGGCCAGGCAGGCGTGGCGAATCTGCTCAACCTGATCGAAAAAGAGATGAAGGTGGCGATGACGCTGACAGGTGCAAGAACGATTAGCGAAATCAGCAAAGATTCCCTGGTGCAGGAGTTAAGCAAATTACCGGCGCCGCTGGCTCCCCTTGCTCAGGGAAACGCGGCCTGACCTTCTCCGGTTAACCCCCCTTTCTCATGCGCCCGATTTCCCCCTCGGGCGCTTTTTTACGCCAAAAATAACATCTAGATAACATATTAGATAAGAAAATTTGACATACACCTGCCGTCCGCAATTGTATAGACAAGCAAATACAAGAACACAAAAACAACATCAGATCGGAGGGGAGCGTATGGCGTATTCAGGTAAGGTGGATATTCAGCAGGTGATCGATGAGAGTCCCTTTTCAGGGTTTCACTGGCTGCTCATTGTGCTGGGCTTTCTGGTTCTGGCGATCGATGGTTTTGATACGGCGGCGATGGGTTACATCGCGCCTACGCTGTCGGCAGAATGGGGGATACATAAACAGGATCTGGGGCCGGTGCTGAGCGCGGCGCTGCTGGGGCTGTCGTTGGGCGCGCTGATTGCCGGTCCGGTATCTGACCGGATGGGGCGCAAGCGCGTGCTGGTCTTTTCGTGCCTGTTCTTCGGCCTTGCGAGCCTGGGGACGGCCTGGGCGCAGAGTCTGAATACTCTGACGCTGTGGCGCTTTCTGACGGGCCTGGGGCTCGGCGCCGCAATGCCTAACGCCATTACGCTTATCTCCGAATTTGCCCCCCAGCGCTGCCGCGCCATGGCGATTAATACCATGTACTGCGGCTTCCCTCTGGGTGCGGCGGGCGGCGGCGCGATCTCTTCCTGGCTTATCCCCCACCACGGCTGGCGAAGCGTGCTGCTGACTGGCGCGATTGCTCCGCTGGTTTTAACGCTGCTGCTGGCGCTGTTTTTACCGGAGTCCGTGAAGTTTCTGGTGCAGCGCGGGAGAGACGTCATGCAGGTCCGCCGTATCGCCAGCCGGTTCGCCCGCAGCGCGCTGGAAAGCGTCACAGGTTTTTTCCTGGCGGAGGAGAAGGTCGCATCTAAAAAAGGGAGCGTGTCGCAGCTGTTTTCCATGCCCTGGCTGCCCGGCACCCTGATGCTGTGGGTGACCTATTTTATGGGCCTGGTCATTTACTACGTCCTGCTGAGCTGGATGCCAACGCTGATGCAGGGGATGGGTTATGCCCTGACGGAATCCGCCTGGCTCACCTCGCTGTTCACCTTCGGCGGTACCGCAGGCATTCTGCTCGCGGGCTGGATGATGGACCGCTGGGAAGCGCACAGGGTGGTTGCGTGTGGTTTCGTGCTGACAATGGGTCTTATTCTTTTACTGGGTATTGAGCATAACCATATCGCTCTGTTTGGCGGGTTGATTTTCCTGATGGGGATCGCGATGAACGGTGCGCAATCGGGCATGCAAACCCTGGCCGCCACCTTTTACCCTACCGAGTGCCGTGCGACGGGCATCGCCTGGATGCAGGGGATCGGCCGCTTTGGCGGCGTGGCGGGAACCATGACCAGCGCCCAACTTCTTTCTATGCAGTGGCAGGCAGACAGTATTTTAATGATCCTCAGCGTGCCCGCTCTGGTGGCCGCTGCAGCAACCGTCTACAAAATGCTGTACAGCCGCTCGCAGGAACCCGGCGTCGCGTAGTTCCTCTCTTTTCTGCTATTCTGCCCCCGCAATTAAGGGGGCAGCATGCTTAACATCGTTTTATTCGAACCAGAAATTCCGCCGAATACCGGCAATATCATCCGCCTGTGTGCGAACACTGGTTTTCGTCTGCATATCATTGAGCCGATGGGCTTTACGTGGGACGACAAACGTCTGCGTCGCGCAGGGCTGGATTATCATGAATTTACCGCCGTCGTTCGCCATCACGATTACGCTGCATTTCTGGAAGCAGAGAAACCGCAGCGCATGTTCGCCCTGACCACCAAAGGCACGCCAGCGCATAGCGCCGTGAGCTATCAGGAAGGTGACTATCTGATGTTTGGCCCGGAGACGCGCGGCCTGCCGGCCACGATCCTGGATGCCCTGCCCGCTGAGCAGAAAATCCGTATTCCGATGATGCCGGACAGCCGCAGCATGAACCTGTCGAATGCGGTGTCGGTGGTGGTGTATGAAGCCTGGCGCCAGCTGGGTTACCCGGGCGCCATATTAAGGTAGGCCCGGTAAGCGCAGCGCCACCGGGCAAAATCTCAGATGCCGTCACCATACTCGAAGGTATGGTGAATGCCGTTGAAGTGCTGATCCATGTCCATGGACGGCTTATCGCTGTCTGGTTTACCGACGATGCGTGCCGGTACGCCAGCGGCAGTAGTATGCGGTGGCACAGGCTGGAGCACCACGGAGCCTGCGCCGATCTTCGCACCGCGCCCGACTTCGATGTTGCCGAGGATTTTGGCACCCGCGCCAATCATCACCCCTTCACGAATTTTCGGGTGGCGATCGCCGCTGGTTTTACCGGTACCGCCCAGGGTAACCGACTGCAGGATCGAGACGTCATCTTCAATCACCGCCGTTTCCCCGACGACAATCCCGGTGGCGTGATCGAGCATGATCCCGCGGCCAATCTTTGCCGCCGGGTGAATATCGACCTGGAACGTCACGGACACCTGGTTTTGCAGGAAGATCGCCAGCGCGCGGCGGCCTTCATTCCACAGCCAGTGACCGATGCGGTAAGCCTGCAGGGCGTGGAAGCCTTTCAGGTACAGCAGCGGCGTAGAATATTTATCGACCGCCGGGTCACGCGTGCGTACGGCCTGGATATCGCAGGCGGCAGAGGCGATCATTTCCGGGTCTGCGGCGTAAGCCTCTTCCACCACTTCACGAATGGCGATAGCAGGCATGATCGAGGAAGCCAGCTTGTTGGCGAGCATATAGCTCAACGCGCTGCCGAGATTTTCATGCTTGAGTAGCGTCGCGTGGTAGAAACTGGCCAGCATAGGCTCGCAGTCGGCCAGCGCCCGGGCTTCGGCTTTAATATTGTTCCAGACGATATCCAGTTCTTCACACGGCATTGCTTACTCCAGACGATAGTTAATGACCAGCCAGTTCTGCGCTGGCTGGGTCATTCAGGTGACAACGGTTCCGACTAGTTACTGCTGCGCTCGTCCTTGCGCGCACGACCTAATAAGGTCAATGCTGCCTCGCGCGCATTTTTTCCGCAATACAATACCTGATAAATTTCCTCGGTTATTGGCATTTCGACACCGAAACGGTGCGCCAACTCGCGGACTTCTTTGGTATTGCGGTAACCTTCAACCACCTGACCAATCTTCTCCTGCGCGCCTTTTACATCGCTGCCCTGTCCGAGCATCATGCCAAAGCGGCGGTTACGAGACTGGTTGTCGGTACAGGTCAGCACCAGGTCGCCCAGGCCTGCCATCCCCATAAAGGTGGCCGGATCGGCACCCAGGGCTTCGCCCAGACGGGACATCTCGGTCAACCCTCGGGTGATCAGCGCTGTACGTGCATTGGCACCAAAACCAATGCCGTCGGACATCCCGGCGCCAATCGCAATCACGTTCTTCACGGCCCCGCCCAGCTGCACGCCGATAAAATCGGGGTTGCTGTAGACGCGGAAGCTCTTGCCGCAGTGCAGCAGCTGTTGAAGATCGTCGGAGAAGGCCTGATCGGTGGAGGCCAGCGATATCGCCGTCGGCAGGCCAGCGGCCAGCTCTTTGGCAAAGGTTGGGCCGGAGATGACCGCCAGCGGGATCGTATCACCCAGCGCTTCGCGGGCAACGTCCTGCAGCAGGCGTCCGGTTTCGGCTTCCAGTCCTTTTGTCGCCCAGACAATGCGCGCATCCGGGCGCATCAGCGGCTTAATCTGACGGAGCACGTCGCCAAATACATGGCTCGGGACCACAATCAGAATGTTGCGGCTGGCCGCCAGCGCGGTCGCAAGGTCACTTTCAAGGTGCAGGGAGTCAGGGAACGGAACGTCAGGAAGAAACGCCACGTTACAACGGTCGCGTTGCAGCGTTGCGATATGTTTTGGGTCGTGGCCCCAGAGAACCACTTCGTGACCATTTCTTGCCAGCGTGATGGCAAGAGCGGTGCCGTATGAGCCGGCACCGATCACAATCATTGACGCATTAACAGTGCTCATCAGGCATCCTGATGTTGTTCAGTACCTTCGCCAGCTTGCTGCTGCAGATAGTTCATGAACAGCGCATCAAAGTTAACTGGCGCAAGGTTCAGTTGCGGGAATGTACCGCGAGAAACCAGGCTGGTGATGCATTCACGCGCATACGGGAACAGAATGTTCGGGCAGTACGCACCCAGGCAATGCGCCATCTGGTTGCCTTCGATACCGCCGATAGAGAAGATGCCGCCCTGCTGTACTTCACACAGGAATGCAGTTTCTTCGCCCAGAGACGCGGTAACGGTCACACGCAGCACGACTTCATACACGTCATCTGCCAGTTGGGTAGATGCGGTATCCAGATCAAGTTTAACCTCTGGCTGCCAATCTTTCTGGAAAACATGTGGCGCATTTGGCGCTTCGAAAGAGACATCCTTGGTGTAGATGCGCTGGATCTGGAAAGTCATCTCGGTGTTGTTTTGTTCTGACATGGAAATACCCTTTTTAATTGTCCTAAAGTCTCTTAGCGCAGCAGCGGATCGAGTCCGCCACGGGCGTCGAGCGCATACAAGTCATCACAGCCGCCAATGTGCTGCGCATCAATAAAAATCTGCGGAACCGTCGTGCGACCACTACGTTGGATCATCTCTTCGCGTTTAATCGCATCACCATCGATCGGCAGTTCCTGGAACGTGACGCCTTTGCTGTTCAGCAGCGCTTTCGCACGGTGGCAGAACGGGCAAGTTGCTTTGGTGTAGATCTCAATATTGGCCATCACTGAACTCCTTATTTACCGCGAACTAAAGGAAGATTTTCTCCGCTCCAGCCGGAAATACCTTCTTTCAGCACCGTTACGTTTTCGAAGCCTGCTTTATGAAGCGCGCTGGCAGATTCCTGTGCCTGCATGCCGGTCGCATCCACAACGATAATCGGCTGGGCTTTGTGTTTTTCAAGCTCACCGACGTTGTTCGCTTTGATTTCAGCTGGCAGCAGGTTGATTGCGCCCGCAATGTGACCTTTGCGGAAATCGTCACGCTGACGCAGATCGACCACGACGGCATCTTCTTTGTTAATCAGACGCGTCGCTTCACCACGGGTGATAACCTTAATTTTAGACGTCAGGCTCTTAAATGTGGTGAACAGCACAGCAGCCAGCAGGCCAATCCACGCGATGCTCAGAACCGGATGGCGGCTAACGAATTGCATAATTTCTTGCATGGAGGGTAACTACTCCCGACTAAGTGATAAAAAAAACCAGGACAGGAGTATACCTGTGCGTTCTGGCAAATACAGCCAGCGACAATAACCTAATCCATTTTCTGCGGCATGCCACCTAAAAAATGCCTCAAAATGGTCTGGTCAGTACCTTGCCCCTGCGCTTTCTTTGATCTTCTGCGGCTATTTGATCGATTCAGCTGTAGTAAAATTACGCAAATTTTGACTCTTGAGCATGAGGTTGTCGCAATGTCGGTTTCTAAAAAACCTATGGTACTGGTGATTCTGGATGGCTATGGCTACCGTGAAGACAGCCAGGATAACGCTATTTTCAACGCCAAAACCCCGGTCATGGATGCGCTGTGGGCGAAACGTCCGCATACGCTGATTGACGCGTCTGGCCTGGAAGTGGGCCTGCCGGACCGTCAGATGGGCAACTCCGAAGTCGGTCACGTAAACCTGGGCGCCGGGCGTATTGTGTATCAGGATCTGACGCGTCTGGACGTTGAAATCAAAGAACGCACCTTCTTCTCCAACCCAACGCTGTCTGGCGCGGTCGATAAAGCCGTTGCCGCTGGCAAGGCCGTACACATCATGGGCCTGCTCTCTGCTGGCGGCGTTCACAGCCACGAAGATCACATCATGGCGATGGTTGAACTGGCCGCTGAGCGCGGTGCGGAAAAAATCTATCTGCACGCCTTCCTGGACGGTCGCGATACGCCACCACGCAGCGCAAAAGGCTCCCTGCAAGCCTTCGAAGACAAATTCGCCGCGTTGGGTAAAGGCCGCGTAGCGTCCATCATTGGCCGTTACTACGCCATGGACCGCGACAACCGCTGGGATCGCGTTGAACAAGCCTATGACCTGATGACCCTGGCAAAAGGTGATTTCCAGTTCGCGACCGCTGTTGAAGCGCTGGAAGCGGCTTACGCACGTGATGAAAACGACGAATTCGTGAAAGCGTCCGTGATCCGTGCTGAAGGCCAGGCCGACGCCGCCATGGAAGATGGCGACGCGCTGATCTTCATGAACTTCCGCGCTGACCGCGCGCGTGAAATCACCCGTGCATTCGTCAACAGCGACTTCGACGGTTTTGCCCGTAAGAAAGTGGTAAACCTCGACTTCATCCAGCTGACTGAATACGCGGCAGACATCAAAGCGCCTTGCGCGTATCCACCCGCCTCGCTGGCCAATACCTTCGGTGAGTGGATGGCGAAGAACGACAAAACGCAGCTGCGTATTTCCGAAACTGAAAAATACGCACACGTGACCTTCTTCTTTAACGGCGGCGTTGAAGAGCCGTTCAAAGGCGAAGACCGCATTCTGATCAACTCCCCGAAAGTAGCCACCTACGATCTGCAGCCAGAGATGAGCTCTGCCGAGCTGACGGAAAAGCTGGTTGCGGCCATCGAGAGCGGCAAGTACGACACCATCATCTGTAACTACCCGAACGGCGATATGGTGGGGCATACCGGGGTGATGGAAGCGGCAGTGAAAGCGGTTGAAGCGCTGGATCACTGCGTTGAGCAGGTTGCGAAAGCGGTTGAATCCGTTGGCGGCCAGCTGCTGATCACCGCTGACCACGGTAACGCTGAACAGATGCGCGACCCGGCGACCGGCCAGGCGCACACGGCCCATACCAACCTGCCTGTTCCGCTGATTTATGTGGGTGGTAAATCACTGAAAGCAGTGGATGGCGGCAAGCTTTCTGACATCGCGCCAACCATGTTGACGCTGATGGGGATGTCAATCCCTGAAGAGATGACTGGTAAGCCGCTGTTCATCGTGGAATAATCGCTCCCCATGAGGGGAAAGGCGATTTTTTCAATCACATGGGTCGTGAAGCCGCTTAGGTTATCAGTCAGACCTCTGTTTTACGCCAGCGCACTCAGCGCTGGCGTATTGCTGTGCGCCGCATCCGCCCACGCGGATGACCGCGACCAGCTGAAATCCATTCAGGCCGATATCGCCGCCAAAGAGCGTGCGGTACGCCAACAGCAGCAGCAGCGCTCCTCTCTGCTCGCCCAGCTTAAGCAGCAGGAAGAGGCGATCTCCGCCGCCACACGTAAACTCCGTGAAACGCAAAACACCCTCGCCCAGTTGAATAAACAGATCGACGAGATGAACGCGTCGATTGCCAAACTGGAGCGCCAGCGTGATGCGCAGGAGCGCAATCTTGCGGCACAGCTTGATGCCGCCTTCCGCCAGGGTGAACATACCGGACTCCAGCTGATCCTCAGCGGCGAAGAGAGCCAGCGCGGCCAGCGCCTGCAGGCCTACTTTGGCTATCTGAACCAGGCGCGTCAGGAAACGATCGCGCAGCTGAAGCAGACGCGCGAAGAGGTCTCCACGCAAAAAGCTGAGCTGGAAGAGAAGCAGAGCCAGCAGCAGACGCTGCTCTACGATCAGCAGGCCCAGCAGGCGAAGCTTGAGCAGGCTCGCAACGAGCGTAAGAAAACCCTTTCCGGCCTTGAATCCTCCATTCAGGAAGGTCAGAGCCAGCTGAGCGAAATGCGCGCCAACGAATCAAAACTGCGTAACAGCATCGCCCGTGCGGAAGCGGCGGCGAAAGCGCGTGCCGAAAAAGAGGCTCGCGAGGCGCAGGCCGTTCGCGACAAACAGCAGGAAGCGTCCCGCAAAGGAACCACCTACAAGCCAAGCGAGAGCGAACGTTCCCTGATGTCGCGTACCGGCGGTTTGGGCTCTCCTCGCGGCCAGGCTTTCTGGCCCGTTCGCGGTTCAATTCTGCATCGCTATGGCGAACAGCTGCAGGGTGAGCTACGTTGGAAAGGGATCGTTATCGGTGCGTCTGAAGGTAGCGAAGTGAAAGCCATTGCCGATGGCCGCGTGATTCTGGCCGACTGGCTGCAGGGTTACGGACTGGTGGTGGTGGTCGAACACGGTAAAGGTGATATGAGCCTTTACGGCTACAACCAGAGCGCGCTGGTCAGCGTCGGCACGCAGGTGCGCGCAGGCCAACCCATCGCCCTTGTGGGCAGCAGTGGCGGTCAGGGCCGCCCGTCACTCTATTTCGAAATTCGTCGTCAGGGTCAGGCGGTCAATCCACAGCCGTGGTTGGGAAGATAAGTTTTGCTTCAATTTCGTCGATTGGTTTTCTCCGTCGTCAGCGCGCTGGCGCTGGCTGCACCGGTATATGCAGGTAAACTCGCTATCGTGATTGATGACTTCGGTTATCGTCCACACTATGAAAATCAGGTGCTGGCGATGCCGTCGGCCATCTCTGTCGCCGTCCTTCCAAATGCCCCCCATGCGCGTGAGATGGCGACCAAAGCCCACAGCAGCGGTCATCAGGTGCTGATCCACCTGCCCATGGCACCGATCAGCAAGCAGCCGCTGGAAAAAGATACCCTGCGCCCGGATATGAGCAGCGAGGAGATCGAGCGCATCATCCGCGACGCCTACAACAAAGTGCCGTATGCCGTTGGGCTGAACAACCATATGGGCAGCGCGATGACATCAAGCCTGTACGGGATGCTCAAAGTGATGCAGGCGCTGGAGCGTTACAACCTCTACTTCCTCGACAGCATGACCATCGGCAACAGCCAGGCGATGCGTGCCGCTCAGGGAACGGGCGTAAAGGTGATTAAGCGCAAGGTGTTCCTGGACGATACCCAGAACGAAGCCGATATCCGCATGCAGTTTAATCGCGCGGTACAGCTGGCCCGCCGCAATGGTTCAGCCATTGCCATCGGTCACCCGCACCCATCTACCGTTCGCGTCCTGCAGCAAATGCTGCCGACCTTGCCTGCCGATATCACGCTGGTGCGTCCGAGCGATCTGCTGAACGAGCCGCAGGTGGATACCTCTACACCGAATTCTGCGCAACCCTCCCCGACAGCGCCGCGTAATCCGTTCCGCGGCGTGAAGCGCTGTGTACCGAAGCAACCGCCTGAACCGGTCTATGCGACCCGCTTCTTCTCTGTGATTGGTGACAGCATCAGCAACAGTACGCTGGTGAAATACGTCCAGCAGCAGTGGCAGGGATGGGGTAAGAAAGCCTGACACTTATTTCGCAATCTGAGAGTCCGTTTGCTCGTTAGCAACGGGCTCTTTTTTCTCCTGATGCTGATACCAGGATTTGAAATACTTCAAAAAACTATAGGCTGTGGCATACAGCCCTGTCGCCGCCCCCACTTTGCCCTGACGCCAGGCACCGCTAAACAGATACCATTTGAAAAAAGCGCCGATGGCGCTGATTACGCCGCGCCCGATAGAGGGCCGTATTTTTTGATGTTGAACCAGACGGGTTGAATAACAGTTTAATTTGTTAAAAAGTTCATGCAGCGTGGGAAACGTATCATGTTTTACGTAGCCCGGAATACGCGCACAACGGAGA
The DNA here is from genome assembly GCF_008080435.1 of Enterobacter asburiae. GTDB lineage: Bacteria > Pseudomonadota > Gammaproteobacteria > Enterobacterales > Enterobacteriaceae > Enterobacter > Enterobacter asburiae_C. The sequence continues at coordinate 87,219 of NZ_VRKN01000007.1, forward strand.
AAACCTTCGACCTGATCGTCTACCGGTCGGTTATTAAACCGGGACTGTTTACGGTTAAAAAGCCGCACAGGATAATCGGGGGATGAAACAGGATAGATCGTCCGGACTTCTTCACCCAGAACAAACCAGTGGCGGCATATTCGCCATGCCATTCCGGCGTCTGGCTCATCGCCTGCTTTTAACGTTAAAATGGCATCAACCGTTTCCTGGTCAAGAATTTCGTCGCTGTCGATGCACAGGACCCAGTCATTGCTGGCTAAGGATATGGCATGGTTCATCTGCTCGCCATGCCAGCCAAATTTTTTATAGACGGGTAGCAGTCCAAAGCTTTCACAAATATATCGTGTTTTGTCCGTACTGCCTGAATCGACGACGACAACTTCATCCGCTATTTTTAAAAGAGGCGGGATAACATCGTGCAATAATCTTTCAGAATTAAACGTTAATAAGCAGACCGTTATTTTAAACATTTTTCCACTCTCAATAGCAGCCTAAATTAATATTATTAATACTATATAAATGAGTAGAGACGATTAAAGTCCTGAATCACACTTTTCAAATAAGCACGCTTGAAATTTTGTCTAATCCTGAAGCGCAATAAAATAGAAAAATCTATTTTATTTCAACAGATTCTTTATAATGCAGTCAGATGAAGGGTAGCACACGGATTCAGACATGCCGCACAAAAGTAAAATTCTCCTCCTGGACACGGGTAAAGAATGGGGGGGAGGCACCAACAGTATGCTTGAGCTCCTGAAGCGAATCAATCGCGATAAATTCGATATTACCTGTTGTTTTTACAGTGATTATAGTCGTGCTGAAGGTGAGACAATTGGCCAGGTGCTCAACGGCATCGGGATCCCGCTCATCGTGATCCCTCAACGTCAGCAGCCGGTCTGGGCCAAATTGTTGAAGGAAGCGGGACGTAGCCTGCTGTTTTTCTCACGCAGTGCCCGCAAGGCATTGACGCGTCATGTGGATATTATGTGGCGCATCAAGCCTAACGTCAGCAAAATCGAAACCCTTTTCACGCAGGGCGGTTTCGATACGCTCTATATGAATAACCAACCGGGCTCAAATGAGGAAGGCTATCTCGCGGCAGCAAAACTGCAGGCGCGGTTGATTCAGCACTGCCGCATTGAACCTGTTTTGACCCCACCGCTGGTGAAGCTGGTTAATGCCCATGCCACAAAAATCATCGCCGTCTCGCACGGCGTTGAACGCGTGTTGCTTCAGCATGGCGTCCGGCCTGAACTGTGTACGACGGTCAATAATGCCATCGACATCCACCAGCCTTTACCTGACCGACGCGCGATGCGCCAGCGCCTGAACATTGATGACGACACGTTTGTGTTCGGCAGTATCGGGTCGTTAATCCCTCGCAAAACCAACCACCACACGCTGGAGGCGCTGGCGCAGTTCAGCCAGAAGCATCCCCAGGCGAAATGGAAAATGGTGCTGGTCGGCGAAGGTGGCGAACGCCGCGCTTTAGCGGAACAGGCCCGAGTGCTGGGAATTGAACACCACGTCATCTTTACCGGCTTTCAGAATACCCCGTTTGATTACCTCGCTACGTTTGACGCCTTTATTCTCGCCTCAAAAAGCGAAGGGCTACCGCGTGTGGTGCTGGAAGCGATGCTTCTCAATATCCCGGTGATTGGATCTCAGGTGACCGGCACGGCGGAATTGATTGATCATGATTCGACAGGGCTGCTCTTCCCCTGGAGCGATGTTTCACAACTTGCACAGCATCTGGACAATATCTGGGCAGATGCGGAGCTGCGGGCTCGACTGGCTGCGGCTGCATACCAGAACGTCTGTCATACCTATGCCATCGAAAACTATGTCAGCGGTGTCGAAGCCGTGCTTGGTGCGCACTAACCAAACGAGATAACTATGTTTAAATTTCTTAATGCTCGCTATCGTCATATCACCGGGCGACACAACATTCCTTATAGCTCTCTGCCCGTGACGGGCGCACTTGCTGCGGTGGATTCTATTGTGATTCCGTGTACCGGCGCAGATTTCGTCGAAGAAGCATTACTCTCTGCCACCTTCGCGGAACGTTATGCCACCGGGGCGAGCGAAATCGTCATCGTCAGCGATCAACCTGAATCCGCCTTTGGGGTACTGCCGCCTAAAACCCGCGTCGTGACGCTTAACCTTCCGGTTCGTGAGGAAGGTTACCGCTATAAGCAGATCTACCTCAGCCGTCTGGTGAAGCTTAACGCCCCGCTGCAGGCACGCGGTGAAGGGATACTGATGATCGATTCCGATCTCAACCTGCTGAAGATGCCCGAGATCAAGATGGCCGATATGCACATCTACTCCAGCTTCCGTCAGGGCAAGATGATTGCCAAGCTTGACGGTGCGCCAGCGGAGAAGGTGCCGGCGTATTACAAAGAGACGGTGCGCCCGTATCTGGTCGATCACGTTAACGGCGCGTTTCTTGCGGCAAACAAAAAAACCTGGCGCCGCATCTGCCCGCTGTGGCTGACGCTGTTCCAGGATACCTGGGAGCTGATGGACGACACGCAGCCGCCGACCGATCAATTACCCCTCGCCGCGCTGCTGGATATGCTGGATTTAAAAACGGTCAACCTGGGCGACTGGATGAACTGGCCGGTCTCCAAGAAGATCGGCGGTCAGGAAGCCGTGGTACCGAAAGAGGTGATTGGTGCGCACGGCGGTTTCCCACTCTCCGAATGGCAGAAGTATCTTGAATCGCCGGATAACAAACTGTTGTTCAAAGGTCAGGACTACACCCGCAAGGTGCGTTACCTGACGGACGAAGAGAAAAAGAATCAATGAAAAAAGGGGCCTGAGGCCCCTTTTTGATTATTTATCCCAGCTCAGGATCACTTTCCCTGACTGGCCGGAACGCATCGCGTCAAAGCCCTGCTGGAACTCATCAATGGAGAAACGATGAGTAATAATCGGGGACAGATCCAGACCGGACTGGATCAGCGCCGCCATCTTGTACCAGGTTTCGAACATCTCGCGGCCATAGATGCCCTTGATGAACAGCCCCTTGAAGATCACTTTGTTCCAGTCGATAGACATATCTGACGGCGGGATACCCAGCATCGCGATACGGCCACCGTGGTTCATGGTGTCGAGCATGGTGCGGAACGCCGGTGGCGCACCGGACATCTCCAGACCCACGTCAAAGCCTTCGGTCATGCCCAGCTCTTCCATCACGTCGGTCAGGCTCTCTTTCGAGACATCTACCGCACGGGTGACGCCCATTTTACGCGCCAGCGACAGTCGGTATTCGTTCACGTCGGTGATCACAACGTTGCGCGCACCCACGTGCTTCGCTACGGCTGCCGCCATAATGCCGATTGGGCCCGCGCCGGAGACCAGCACGTCTTCACCGACCAGGTCGAAGGAGAGCGCCGTGTGCACCGCGTTGCCGAACGGGTCGAAGATGGAGGCCAGATCGTCAGAGATATTGTCCGGGATTTTGAACGCGTTAAACGCCGGGATCACCAGGTACTCCGCGAAGCAGCCCGGACGGTTTACGCCCACGCCAATGGTATTACGGCACAGGTGCGTACGCCCGCCGCGGCAGTTACGGCAGTGGCCGCAGGTAATATGGCCTTCACCGGAGACGCGGTCGCCAATTTGGAAGCCTTTCACTTCCTGGCCGATACCCACCACTTCACCGACATATTCGTGACCGACAACCATCGGTACCGGAATGGTTTTCTGCGACCACTGGTCCCAGTTGTAGATGTGAACGTCAGTACCGCAGATAGCCGTTTTACGAATTTTGATCAGCAGATCGTTATGACCGACTTCCGGCTCCGGCACGTCGGTCATCCAAATCCCTTCTTCCGCTTTCAGTTTGGATAACGCTTTCATCACACGTCCTCAGGCAATTACGCCCAGCTGTTTGCCGATGCGGGTAAAGGCTTCCACCGCACGTTCAATTTGTTCAGGCGTATGCGCCGCAGACATCTGGGTGCGGATACGCGCCTGACCTTTTGGCACCACCGGGAAGAAGAACCCGGTGACGTAAATCCCTTCTTTCTGCAGCTCGCGGGCAAATTGCTGCGCGACGACCGCATCGCCCAGCATCACCGGAATGATCGCGTGGTCAGCACCGGCCAGAGTGAAACCTGCGGCACTCATTTTTTCACGGAACAGACGAGCGTTGGACCACAGACGGTCGCGCAGCCCGGCACCGGACTCCACCATCTCCAGTACTTTAATGGAGGCAGACACAATCGCGGGTGCCAGGGAGTTGGAGAACAGATATGGGCGAGAGCGCTGGCGCAGCCACTCAACCACCTCTTTTCGAGCGGCCGTATAGCCGCCGGATGCGCCGCCGAGCGCTTTGCCCAGCGTACCGGTGATGATGTCCACGCGGCCCATCACATCACAGTATTCGTGGGAACCACGGCCGTTTTCGCCAACAAAACCGACCGCGTGAGAGTCATCGACCATCACCAGCGCATCGTATTTATCCGCCAGGTCGCACACGCCCTTCAGGTTGGCGATCACGCCGTCCATGGAGAACACGCCATCGGTGGCGATCAGCACGTGGCGAGCACCTGCTTCACGAGCCTCTTTCAGGCGCGCTTCCAGCTCAACCATGTCGTTGTTGGCGTAGCGGAAACGCTTCGCTTTGCACAGGCGTACGCCGTCGATGATGGAAGCGTGGTTCAGGGCGTCGGAGATAATCGCATCTTCTGCGCCGAGCAGGGTCTCAAACAGACCGCCGTTGGCGTCGAAGCAGGAGGAGTACAGAATCGCGTCTTCCATTCCGAGGAAGCTCGCCAGCTTTTGCTCAAGCTGCTTGTGGCTGTCCTGCGTACCGCAGATAAAGCGTACGGAGGCCATACCGAAACCGTGGGTGTCCATGCCGTTTTTTGCAGCGGCAATCAGCTCAGGGTGATTCGCAAGACCTAAGTAGTTGTTCGCACAAAAGTTGATCACATGGCTGCCGTCGGCAACGGTGATGTCCGCCTGCTGGGCAGACGTGATAATACGCTCTTCCTTGAACAACCCTTCCGCACGTGCGGTGTCGAGGTCGTTGTTTAACTGTTTGTAAAAATCACCACGCATTGCAATTCTCCAGACTCGGCAAATTTCGGGACATATTACCCAAACCTATAGTTCATGACGAGATGACACGTCATCTCTTGTCGTTTTTGCAGCATAAATCACGCGTACCCCTGCGCTGTGAAGGTGAATGGCTGAAGGGCAGCCATACTAATGATATGATAGAGACATTAGCGTCCGGGATTGTCCCCGGGCTTCACACTTCAAAGGTTACAGTTATGATCATCGTTACCGGCGGCGCAGGCTTTATCGGCAGCAATATTGTTAAGGCTCTCAATGACAAAGGCATCACCGACATCCTGGTGGTTGACAACCTGAAAGATGGCACCAAGTTCGTCAACCTGGTGGATCTGAACATCGCTGACTACATGGATAAAGAAGACTTCCTTATCCAGATTATGGCAGGCGAAGAGTTCGGCGAGATCGAAGCCATCTTCCACGAAGGCGCCTGTTCCTCCACCACCGAGTGGGACGGTAAGTACATGATGGACAACAACTATCAGTACTCCAAAGAGATCCTGCACTACTGCCTGGAGCGTGAAATTCCGTTCCTGTACGCCTCCTCCGCGGCAACCTACGGCGGCCGCACCTCGGACTTCATCGAGTCCCGCGAATATGAGCAGCCGCTTAACGTCTACGGTTATTCTAAATTCCTGTTTGACGAGTACGTGCGTCAGGTTCTGCCAGAAGCGAACTCGCAGATCGTCGGTTTCCGTTACTTCAACGTCTACGGACCGCGCGAAGGCCACAAAGGCAGCATGGCAAGCGTAGCATTCCACCTGAACACCCAGTTGAATAACGGCGAAAGCCCGAAACTGTTCGAAGGCAGCGACGGCTTTAAGCGCGACTTCGTTTACGTGGGCGACGTTGCCGCAGTGAACCTGTGGTTCTGGGAAAACGGCGTATCCGGCATCTTCAACCTGGGTACCGGCCGCGCGGAGTCCTTCCAGGCAGTGGCTGACGCAACGCTGGCGTATCACAAAAAAGGCAGCATCGAGTACATTCCGTTCCCTGACAAGCTGAAAGGCCGTTATCAGGCGTTCACGCAGGCCGATCTGACCAACCTGCGCGCCGCAGGCTACGACAAGCCGTTCAAGACCGTTGCCGAAGGCGTAACGGAATATATGACCTGGCTGAACCGCGACGCGTAAGTATGAGAATTCTGGTGATCGGCCCGTCATGGGTGGGCGACATGATGATGTCGCAAAGTCTCTATCGCACGCTCAAGGCGCGTTATCCCCAGGCGATAATCGACGTGATGGCGCCCGCGTGGTGCCGTCCGCTGTTGTCGCGTATGCCGGAAGTGAATGAAGCCATCCCGATGCCGCTTGGCCACGGGGCGCTGGAAATCGGCGAACGCCGCAAGCTCGGTCATAGCCTGCGCGAGAAGCGCTACGATCGCGCGTATGTCCTGCCAAACTCCTTTAAATCCGCCCTGGTGCCCTTTTTTGCGGGCATCCCACATCGCACCGGCTGGCGCGGTGAAATGCGCTACGGCCTGCTGAACGATGCGCGGGTGCTGGATAAAGACGCCTGGCCGCTGATGGTGGAGCGCTATGTGGCGCTGGCCTATGACAAAGGCGTGATGCGCAGTGCGAAAGATCTGCCGCAGCCGCTGCTCTGGCCACAGCTTCAGGTTAACGACGGTGAAAAATCCCAGACCTGTAACGCGTTTGGTCTTTCGTCTGAACGCCCGATGATTGGCTTCTGCCCTGGCGCCGAGTTCGGTCCGGCAAAACGCTGGCCGCACTATCATTATGCGGAGCTGGCGAAACAGCTGATTGACGAAGGCTACCAGATTGTCCTGTTTGGTTCGGCAAAAGACCACGAGGCTGGCAACGAAATTCTCGCGACGCTCAGTAATGAACAGCAGGCCTGGTGCCGCAACCTGGCGGGAGAAACGCAGCTTGAACAGGCGGTTATTCTGATTGCCGCCTGCAAGGCTGTGGTCACCAACGATTCAGGCCTGATGCACGTCGCCGCTGCGCTCAACCGCCCGCTGGTGGCGCTGTATGGCCCAAGTAGCCCGGACTTCACGCCCCCGCTTTCTCATAAAGCGCGCGTCATCCGCCTGATCACCGGCTACCACAAAGTGCGCAAAGGCGATGCCGCAGAAGGCTACCATCAGAGCCTGATCGACATCACGCCAGAGCGCGTTCTCGAAGAGCTTAACGAACTGCTGTTGAGCGAAGAAGGATAACGAATGCGGGTACTGATCGTTAAAACCTCTTCGATGGGCGATGTTCTGCATACGCTGCCGTCGCTGACGGACGCCATGCGGGCCATTCCCGGCATTCGTTTTGACTGGGTGGTGGAAGAAGGCTTCGCGCAGATCCCCACCTGGCATGAAGCGGTTGACCGCGTGATCCCGGTGGCGATTCGCCGCTGGCGCAAAGCGTGGTTCTCCGCGCCGATTAAAGCCGAACGCAAAGCCTTCCGTGAGGCGGTGCAGGCACAGCATTATGACGCTATCATCGACGCCCAGGGGCTGGTGAAAAGCGCCGCGCTGGTGACGCGTCTGGCACACGGCGTAAAGCACGGCATGGACTGGCACACCGCCCGTGAACCGCTGGCGAGCCTGTTCTATAACCGCCGCCACCACATCGCAAAGCAACAGCATGCCGTCGAACGTACCCGCGAGCTGTTTGCAAAAAGCCTGGGCTATGCGAAACCGGAAACCCAGGGCGACTACGCCATTGCGCAGCACTTTTTGCGCAATACAGATCCCTGTGCTCAGCCTTATCTTGTCTTCCTGCATGCCACAACGCGCGACGATAAACACTGGCCGGAAACGCACTGGCGAAGCCTGATTGAACTAATGCAACCTACCGGTATCCATATTAAACTGCCCTGGGGAGCTGAACATGAGCGGCAGCGTGCAGAGCGTCTGGCCGCCGGCTATTCGCACGTCGAGGTATTGCCGAAGCTCACGCTGGCGCAGGTTGCAGCGCAGCTGGCGGGGGCGAATGCTGTTGTTTCCGTTGATACAGGCTTAAGCCATTTAACCGCAGCGCTGGATCGTCCGAATATTACGATTTTTGGCCCGACCGATCCTGGATTGATCGGGGGTTACGGTAAAAACCAGCATCAGATGGTCAGCCCGACCCAGCAAACGAAGGATATCAGCGCAGATGCTATTTTTTCATTTTTACAGGGCAGCCGTTGGCTTTCCAACAGGGATATCTAACGCATGAGTTACGTATTTCTGCTGATTTTACTCTTTCCGGTGAAACTTATCCGGAAGCTGTTCCGCAAAGAGACAGGTAAAAACCTGGTCATTCAGACAGCAAAAATCGGCGATTTTGTTAATGCAACGCCCCTTCTGGCATACCTGCAAAAAAGCGACGTGCTCATCAGTCGTAGCGTGGGTGCACTGGCGAAGCATGATGAGACGATCGACGAGATTTTTTTTATCGAGCAGCATAAGCGTAACCTGTGGCGAAAGCTGGTCTTTGCCTGTCGGATCATGAACCGCTATGACAATGTCTATCTTCTGCAACCTAACAGCGTGAACCTCTTTTTCGCCGCCGTTTGTAATGCTAAAAACAAACAGTTTTTAAGCACTTACACACGCAGATGGTATCACGGTATTTTCTATGCAACGGCAGACGGTACTGTTGAACACGGTAGAAAGACGCTGTCGGTCACGAACTATCTGAAACTGGCCGATCGCGCCTTAACCTGGCAAGACTCGCCAAAGCACGCCACAAAGCCACTTTTCAAACCCGCGACCTATCCGGCAATCCTCGATAAACCCGGCGTGATCCGCATTGGCATCAGCGTAGCCGCCGGAAATAAAGCGAAAACCGTTCCGCCGGTCATCTGGAAGCAAATTGCCGATCGTCTCGCCGACCTGCCTTGCGAATTTTATGTGTTTGGCGCCCCGAATGAACAATCGTGGATGGATGATATCACCCGCGCTTATGGTGAACTGCCCAACTTTATTAATCTGATTGGCAAAATCTCGCTTGAAGAGCTGCCGTGGGCCATTTCTAAAATGGATTGCTATATCGCGTCTGACTCGGGGAATGTCTACATTGCCGATGCAGTCGGGGTGCCGGTAATCTTACTGTTCGGGCCTTGCTGCCACTATGAACAGCGTCCGCTGGGCAACGTATTGCTGATTGGTAATGATGCCAACATTTGCTCATATGTTTTTGAAACACGATATTACTTCTCACAGAGCCGGGAAGAACTCTTCGCTGTAACAGACGAATCGCTACGTGACCTCAAACATTTTATTTGCGAGTTATCAACAATTAACGCAACCGCATATTCCTTTGATGCTCAGGGAAACTAATTATTATGGCTTTTCTAAGCATCATTATTGCCGCGCATAACGCCAAAGATACGCTTCATACAACGCTGGAAAGTCTACAAAACGCGATTAATGATGCGGGCGATGATGTAGAGATCATTATCTTTAACGACAGTTCCGATGACTCAACACAGGATATTATTGAGGCGTGGCTGCCAACGCTTCCGAATGCGCAATCCCGATACGTAGAGTACCGTAACGTAGGTCATGTTCGAAACAGTGCCCTCTCGCTGGCCTCAGGTGAATACATTACCATGCTGGATAGCGATGACCGATTGAAACCGGGCAGCATCAGGGACGCTGTGGCGTACCTCAAAACAGAGCGCCCTGATATGCTACTGACGCGCTTGCTGGAAATTCGTGACACCCAAAAAATCACCGCCGACTGGCAGGGGTTCTCTCCTGTTGCTTTGTCACAACATGAGGCAATAAAGCGGTTCCTGCAGCACAAAGATTTTCAGGCACATCTCATCGGGCAATTCATTCATCGGAAATTGTACGTAAGCAACCCGATTCCTTCGATGGTCTGCTATGAAGATTTCGCCGTATTTCCCGGCATGTTGATGCAATCGAGTAAAATAGTCTATCAGCGTCAGGGACACTATTATTACATCAAACGTAGCGACAGTTTGTCGAGCCGACTCGATGCCAGTAAAATCGCTACGCTTATCGAATGCACCTTACGGATGGAAAAAACATTCCCGATATTATTCAAACATCTTATTAATTGTCATTGGTTTGATATCTACAGTAACCACCGGCAGCATCTAACCGACCTGCAACTCAAACTGGTTAAACAGCGGGTAAACACACTTTATTCTTTCTCTTTCTTCTTCTCCAGAGATGTACGTTTCAGCTACAAAAAAAGGGTCATTGAGGCACTATGGAAAAAGTAAAACTGCGGCTTTATCAGCTTACGCTGATTTTGAGCCTTATTTCGCTTGCGCTCACGCTGCTTAGTTCAGGTAAGCAACGAGAGTTTTTCTATATTGCGACTTATGCCAGCATTATCGGCTTAGCATGTGAATATAAAAAAATCGCAGTGCGTCCTTTTTCTATCGCATTGCCGATTTTGCTAATTGGGTTGCTTAATTTTGGCTGGTACATGGTGTATGAATACCATAGTGAAGGTCTGAACGTTTATAGCGATTATCTCGGCGCAAGTAAAAAATTGATTCTGGCAAGCATTCTCATTTTTTATCTTGACCGGTTTAAGTCTTATATTGATAAAACATCCTTCCAGAAATATTTCTTATACGCCTCCGGTGCAGGGTTTATACTCGCCACTGGCTATGGCTTATGGCAGGCATCACAGGGTATGGGGCGTATCGAGATGGCTATAAATCGTGCGACCGTGTCGGCCTATGTTTACTCTGTACTGTCACTGGCGTTGGTATACAGCCTTTATCTACAGAAAAATATAAAACTTTATGTAGCCGCAGGACTCATCATCTTAATATCTTATTTTGTTATTCTTTTAACGGGCACGCGTGCCGCAATGGGATTATATTTACTCCTGGCGATTGTACTCACGCTTTACCACTTCAGAAGAATACACCTTAAATCAACGCTGATTTTCTTATGTATTGTGGCAGGTATTGTTATCGTTAGCTACAAGCCATTAATTTTACCAAAGATACAACAAACACAAACTGAAGTTGAAAGTTATCAAAAAGGATACGATGCAACTTCACTCGGTGCACGTTTTTCTATGTGGAGTGTTGGTATTCAAAACGGACTTGCCCATCCTTTAGGGCAGTCTGTTGAAGACCGTGAAGTATGGACACAGCAATATGTGAAAAATGGGCATCCACATCTCGCATCCGCACTCGATTATATCAGGGTGCATCTGCATAATGAGTTTATTGAAAAATATTCTCTGCAAGGGATCCCCGGTCTGGTGATATTATTCTTTTTCTATATATCGATGATCGCTTACGCGCTTAAAAACAGAAACGGCCTGCTGCTGACGACCATGCTTCTTTTATTACTCTATGGCCTGACGGACGTCATACTATTGAGTTCAGAAGCCTTAATCTTCTTTGTCACCGTGTTTGCGCTGAGTACACCTTTTTCTCAGACCCGGCAACGTTAATGATAATGCCCGCGTCGCGGGCATTATTTTTTCTTGTATTGATAAAACTCCGCCAGCGTCATCCCCACCGTCTTATCGGATAACCAGCTAAAGAGCGTTTCTAAATCCTGATACAACCCTTCGATCGCCGCCTCATCTTTAAACGTAGGGCTTCCGCCAGGCATAAATTCCGACGAATGAAGCATAAACTCCACGTACTCACTTCCCTGAGACAGGCATTGCTGTGCAACCTGAATCATTTGCGCCGCATTCCCACCGGACGGTCTTAGCCAGTTGACGGAGGGTGAGCGGTATTTACCGCGAAGCCGATCGTAACCCTGTTTGATCGTGTTCAACCAGGCCGGGTGTTTATACTGAATGCTCATCGGCACTTCGAGTAATAGGCTATTGCCTGCCCGGGAGATATCGTCAGTATCAATAAAGTAGGCGTGGTCAGGAAAATGCTGATAATTCGTTCCGCCATTACCCTGCGGCGCCCCCTTCGCGTTGCGCCAGTTCACTCGCGGCGTGACGGAACAATCAACCTGATAGCCCAGCTCAATCAGTAACCTGGCGTAGCGGCTATCAAATGCCCAACGTCCGGCACGGTGGCTTAGCATTTTGGTCTGGAATGTCTCTTCCAGCAGGCGAGTCATGAACAGCACTTTCTCGCGCATAACCTCATCCGAAAATTCAATCAAATAAGGCTGCCAGCGCCAGTCATCTCCCGTGAGATCGTGCTCCGGTGGGCTATTCCATGCGTGAAGGTGCATCCCCACTTCCCCCTGACCGCGGGCGATCACGTCCCTGGCGAACGCAATGAAAACGGGCTCGATTGCCATCTCGTAATTGGTAAGCCACACGGGCTTAAAGCCGAAACGCTCACAAAGCGTCTGGAACCGCGCCAGATAGCGCGCGTTTTCCGTTTTAATGACGCGGTGATTTTGCCAGAGATTATCGCCCTCAGTATCAATTGTGATGATAAACGCTGGTTTGTTCATAATGAGTCCGCAAGACAGGAAAGTTAGCGCTATGTTACGCACTCTCCAAAGCATGAGTAAACCCTTCCAGGGAAATTCCTGAGATTATGGAGAAAGAGTGCAAGTCGCTATCAGGTCTATTAGAATTGCCATCAGTACAACGCCGATAAGATGATGATGAATAACTTACCTGACACACCTGATTTGCGCATTTTACTTATCAAACTCCGCCATCATGGCGACATGTTGCTGACCACTCCCGTCATTGATTCGTTACGTCAAAAATGGCCGCAGGCACAGATTGATGTCCTGCTGTATGAAGAAACGCGCGATATGCTCGCCGCGCATCCGGCGATCGGTACAATTTATGGAATCGATCGTAAATGGAAGCAGCTGGGCACGCTGAAGCATCTTCAAAAAGAGTGGCAGTTGCTGTGTGCGTTAAGAAATCAGCATTATCATCTGGTCATTAACCTTGCCGATCAATGGCGTAGCGCTATCGTCACCCGTTTCACCGGTGCACCGGTTCGCCTCGGATTCGCGTTTAACAAACGCAACAGTGCATTCTGGCGTTTTTGTCATACCGATCTGGTCTCTGTCGATGGCCACAAATCCCTGCATACGGTCGAACAGAATCTCTCCATTTTAACGCCATTACCGGTCGCGCCGCAGCCTGCCGTAACCATGGCCTACACTGCAGAAGACTGGGATCATGCCCGTCAAAGACTGACGCAGACGGGTGTGGGCGAGCGCTATATCGTGATCCAGCCGACGTCACGCTGGTTCTTTAAATGCTGGAGCGAAGACAAAATGGCGCAAACCATTACTGCACTTCAGCAGGATGGTCATACGGTTGTGCTCACCGCGGGGCCGGATAAAAAAGAGTTGGCGATGATCGATCGCATTCTCGCTGCCGCACCGAAAACCGGTGTCGTTTCGCTGGCGGGCCAGTTGACGCTGCGTCAACTGGCATCGCTTATCGATCATGCCTCTCTGTTTATTGGTGTCGACTCCGTACCGATGCATATGGCCGCCGCGCTGCAAACGCCCTGCGTGGCCTTGTTTGGTCCATCAAAACTGACGTTCTGGTCACCCTGGCAGGTTAAAGGGGAAGTGATCTGGGCCGGCGATTACGGCCCACTACCCGATCCGGATGCCATTGATACCAAAACGAAAGAACGCTATCTCGACGCCATTCCCGTTGATGCTGTCGTCTCCGCCGCAAGGAGATATCTGTCATGAAACACCATCGTCTGGCCATTGTTCGCCAAAAGTATCGCCCTGATGGCGGAGCGGAACGCTTCGTTTCGCGCGCCCTCACCGCACTGAGCAATCAGAACCTTGAACTCAACGTCATCACGCGTGAGTGGCAGGGAGAGAAGCAAGACGACTGGCATATTCACATTTGCAACCCTCAAAAATGGGGTCGCATCAGTCGTGAACGCGGATTTGCACAGGCCGCACGCGCGCTGTGGCAGCAACAGCAGTTTGATATTGTTCAAAGCCATGAGCGCATCCCGGGTTGTGATATCTATCGCGCAGGTGATGGGGTGCATCGTCGCTGGCTGCTGCAGCGCGCGCGCATTTTACCTGCCTGGCGCGCGAAAATGTTGATGCTCGACCGTTATCACCGCTACGTGATGCATGCCGAACGTGAAATGTACCAGGCGCCCGAGTTAAAAGCGGTGATTTGTAATGCGGAAATGATCAAACGCGAAATCGTTGAAGACTTTGATATTGACGCAAAAAAAATACATGTGATTTATAATTCAATAGACTCCACCCGCTTCGTTCCGGCAGAAGAGTCGCAGCGTTTTGCACTACGCCAGCAGTTTGGCTTGCCAACCGATGCCGTAATATTCTGCTTCGTAGGCTCAGGGTTTGAACGAAAAGGATTGGCCAGCGCCATACGCGCTATCGCTGGAACATCAGCCTGGCTGATTGTGGTTGGACAAGATAAAGCAGAACGTCGTTATCGCGAACTCGCCCGTTCGTTAGGCTGCGAGGGGCAAATCCGTTTCCTGGGGGTGCAAAAAGAAACTCTGCCTTTTTATCAGCTATCCGATGGTTTACTGTTGCCAACGCTGTATGATCCCTTTCCTAACGTCATTCTTGAAGCGATGGCCTGCGGCTTACCCGTCATTACTTCAGAGAGTTGCGGTGGTGCAGAATTTATTCAACAAGGCCAGAACGGATTTTATTGTGACGCACTTGATATCAGTGCATTGAAGGAAGCGGTAGCCGCCATCCCTTCTCTGGAAAAAAATAACAATATGGGACGAGCGGCACGTGAACGTGTAAAAGACGCCACTCCCGAAAAACTGTCAAGTCAGCTTATTACGCTTTATCAAAAATTACTGGATTAAAAATGCGCATCCTAATGATTATTGATGGTTTACCCGGTGGAGGAGCCGAAAAAACGGTTCTTACACTCTCCCGCGGATTAAAAGAAATGGGGCATCAGGTCTCTCTATTCTCTCTGCGGAAAGTGTGCGACTACGCCATCCCGGAAGGCATCGATTATCAGGTTGTTCAGGACACATGTAAAAAACCGTGGCGAAAGCTGACGGAGATCCCACGCCGCGCCCAATTGCTGGATCAAGCAATTAAGCGAGCTGAACGCAGCGGCAAATTTGATGTGGTTTTCTCTCATTTGCACAAAACAGACCGCATTGTGGCGCACTGCCGCGCGCTGGAACGTGACAAAGTCTGGTTCTGCGTGCACGGCATGTTCTCGTTTTCCTATCTTCGCCATCGCAGCGGACTTTCACGCTGGTTTAAACATCTCAAAATTCGTCATACCTACGAAAACCGCAACGTTGTCGCCGTCTCAGGCGCCGTGTTGAAAGATCTTTCCGAGACGCTGGCACTCAATCTTCGACGCAAAGCGGTTATCCATAATCCTTTCGATATTCCTGAAATTCAGCGTCTGGCGGATGCGCCCTTCGAGATGCAGGGAAAGGATTACATCATTCATGTTGGTCGCTTCCATGAGCACAAACGCCACGACCGCCTTTTACGTGCGTTCGCCCTGAGTAAAATTGACACAACGCTGGTCATGATGGGCAATGGATCCGAAGCGCAAATTCAAAAACTCAAGCAGCTGGCTGCCGAGCTGGGTATTGAAAACAAAACGGTTTTCCGCCCGTTCGATTCCAATCCCTATCCCTGGATTAAAGGGGCACGCCTTTTAGTGTTAAGTTCTGACTGCGAAGGTTTTGGTAATGTGCTGGTTGAAGCCATTATCTGCCAGACGCCACCGGTCAGTACAAATTGCCCAGGTGGCCCCGCCGAAATCCTTACCGGAGCCTTAGCGCGCGGGCTGGCAGAGTTAAATGACGCGTCACTGGCAAAAACGCTGGCGGATATTTATACCGCCCCACCGGTCGTTGGCGATGCAACGATCGCGTCGTTCGGTATCAATGCCATTTGCCAGCAATATATTGCTCTGGTCGACAATCAAAAATAATCAGGTTTCTTATGCAAAATTCAGCCCCATTGTTAAGCGTGGTGGTTGCCGTTTATAACGGTGAAGCTTTCCTGGATCAGTTCTTTACCTGCCTTGTGAATCAACGCATCGACAGCATGGAAGTCATCATTGTCAATGACGGCTCTACTGACCGCTCGATGGAGATCGTCGAAAACTGGCGAGAAAAACTGCCGCAGCTGCAGGTCATAGAACAGCAAAACCAGGGCGTATCCATCGCGCGTAATACCGGTCTGGCCGTTGCGACGGGTCAATATCTCTCTTTCCCGGATATTGATGATGTCTTTAAACCCGGCATGTACCAGCGCCTGCTGGATATGGCCGTCACACAGGATCTGGATGTCGCCACCTGTAACGGGAACTACGTCTGGGAGAACAACAAGAAACCCTCACGCCCGATCTTCCCTGAAGACAAACTGGCTTCGACAGGGGTCATGGCTGGCCCAGCGTGGTTAAAAATGGCGCTGGATTCGCGTAAATTCCTTCACGTCACCTGGTTGAACATCTATCGCCACGACTTTATCCGTAAACACAGTTTCCATTTCGAACCCGGCCTGCGCCATCAGGATATCCCGTGGACCACCGAAGTGCTGCTCGCGGCAGAGCGGGTTCAGTACACCAGTGAACGTTATTACGACTACTACATTCACTCTGCATCGGTGTCCCATATGCCGGACAATGACGACACGCTGATCCGCTCCGCGCGTCACTACATGAAAATCCTGCAGTTGCTCGATGCCATCAATCAGCGTTACCCGGATAAAGTGAAAGGGATCCCAGCCTGCCACTGGCAAATTGCCAAAGAGGGGCTGGGAATTATTCACACCTTCGACAACATGAAGGATGAGAAGAAGAAATCACTGATTATTAAAGAATTCTTCGAAGCAGGCATCTGGAAACTCATCTGGAAAAGTGCAAAAAGTCCGCGTCTGCGCTGGCGGCTGGGTCGACGTTATTTTCGTTTAAAACGGTATCTGGCATAAGAGATAGCTTTACCTGGCCTAAATGCTTAGAATTTGCCCGCCGAAACTAAAAAAACGGATAATCGCTTGGAATTGTTGTATACCGCTCTGCTCTACATCATTCAGCCACTGGTGTGGCTGAGACTGTTGCTTCGTAGCCGGAAAGCGCCTGCGTATCGTAAACGCTGGGCTGAACGCTATGGCTTCTGCCGCAATAAAGTCACACCGGACGGTATTTTGCTGCATTCCGTTTCTGTCGGTGAAACGCTGGCGGCGATCCCCCTGGTTCGCGCCCTGCGTCACCGCTACCCGTCGCTGCCGATCACCGTCACCACCATGACGCCGACTGGCTCGGAGCGCGCGTTATCCGCTTTCGGAAAAGACGTGCAGCACGTCTATCTGCCTTACGATCTGCCCTGCGCCATGAATCGTTTCCTGAATACCGTTCGCCCGAAGCTGGTGATCGTGATGGAAACCGAACTGTGGCCGAACATGATTTCCGCCCTGCATGCCCGTAAAATCCCGCTGGTGATTGCCAACGCGCGCCTGTCAGAGCGCTCGGCGAAAGGTTACGGCAAGCTGGGTAAATTTATGCGCCGCCTGCTCAGCAGGATCACGCTGATTGCCGCGCAGAACGAAGAGGACGCGTCACGCTTTATCGCGCTGGGCCTCAAACGCAACCAGCTTGCGGTAACGGGCAGCCTGAAATTTGATATTTCTGTTACCCCTGAACTCGCCGCCCGTGCGATCACACTGCGTCGCCAGTGGGCCCCACGTCGCCAGGTCTGGATTGCGACCAGTACCCATGATGGCGAAGAAGAGATCATCCTGCAGGCTCACCGTAAGCTGCTGGAAACATTCCCTGATTTACTGCTTATCCTTGTGCCTCGCCATCCGGAGCGTTTTAAAGATGCCCGTGAAATGGTCCAGAAAGGCGGCTTCAGCTTCACGTTGCGCAGCAGCGGTGAAATCCCTTCCGGCAGCACCCAGGTGGTGATTGGCGATACGATGGGTGAGCTGATGCTGCTGTACGGCATTGCTGACCTCGCGTTTGTCGGTGGCAGCCTGGTCGAGCGCGGCGGTCATAACCCGCTGGAACCGGCTGCGCACGCCATTCCGGTGCTGATGGGTCCGCACACGTTTAACTTCAAAGATATCTGTGCAAAATTACAGCAGGCCGATGGTTTAATTACCGTAACCGATGCGGATTCGGTGGTCAAAGAGGTATCGACCCTTCTGACTGACGAAGATTATCGCCTGTGGTACGGGCGACATGCCGTCGAAGTACTGCACCAGAACCAGGGCGCACTGACCCGTCTGCTGCAACTTCTGCAACCTTATCTGCCCCAGCGGAGCCACTAATGTCAACGCGTCTGTCGGTCGTAATGATCGCCAAAAACGCCGCCGACCTGCTTCCGGATTGCCTGGCGTCGGTTGCCTGGGCTGACGAGATAGTCATGCTTGACTCCGGAAGTACGGACAACACGGTGGACGTTGCCCGGACAGCGGGCGCAAAAGTCTTTGTCGACGCTGACTGGCAAGGCTATGGCATCCAGCGCCAGCGCGCGCAGGGGTATGCCACCGGTGATTATGTCCTGATGCTCGACACTGACGAGCGCATTACGCCAGAACTTCAGCAGGCCATTCAGGCAGTGCTTTCCTCACCTCAGCCTGGTGCCGTATACAGCATTGCCCGCCGCAACTACTTCCTTGGCCGTTTTATGCGCCACAGCGGCTGGTATCCTGACCGCGTGATGCGCCTCTACGAACGCGAGCGGTATCAGTACAACGACAATCTGGTCCATGAATCCCTGAGCTGCGATAGCGCCCAGGTCATTCCCCTGACGGGCGATTTGCTGCACCTGACCTGCCGTGATTTCGCGAGCTTCCAGCGTAAACAGCTCAACTATGCCACCGCATGGGCGCAGGAACGTCACCAGCGCGGCAAAAAGGCCTCATTGACGGGTATCTTCACCCACACGCTGGGCGCGTTCCTGAAAACGCTGCTGCTGCGTGGTGGCGTACTGGACGGTAAGCAGGGCTGGTTACTCGCGGTAGTGAATGCCCAGTATACTTTCAACAAATACACCGAGCTGTGGGCGCTCTGCCGCGGCTACTCAGAGAAAACGTGAGCCATGAGCACAAAAGCGATTTATCCGGGTACCTTCGATCCGATCACCAACGGTCATCTTGATATCATCACCCGTGCGGCGTGCATGTTCGACAAGGTGATCCTGGCCATTGCCGCCAGCCCCAGCAAAAAGCCGATGTTTGACCTCAACGAGCGCGTAAAGCTCGCCACCGATGCCATTTCGCACCTGCCGAATGTTGAGGTGGTCGGGTTTAGCGACCTGATGGCAAACTTCGCCCGCGCTCAGCAGGCAAATATTCTGATCCGTGGTTTACGCGCGGTGGCAGACTTCGAGTATGAGATGCAGCTGGCGCACATGAACCGCCACCTGATGCCGGAGCTGGAGAGCGTGTTCCTGATGCCCTCCAAAGAGTGGTCGTTTATCTCTTCCACGCTGGTAAAAGAGGTGGCGCGTCATCACGGCGATGTCACCCATTTCCTGCCGACTAACGTCCACCAGGCATTGATGGAAAAGCTAAAGTAACCCTATTTCTGGCACTGACGGCAGTAAAACGTGGCGCGCTGGGCGTGCTTCGTTGCAATAACTGGCGTGCCGCAGACTCTGCACGGTTCGCCTTTACGGCCATACACCTGAAGCTCCTGGGCAAAATAGCCTGGCTTCCCGTCGCTTTGCAGGAAGTCCTTTAACGTTGTCCCGCCCTGCTCAATAGAGCGCAGCAGTACCGCCTTAATGACCCGGACCAACAGCTCACACTCCTGCGCAGACAGCGAAGAGGCCAGCCGATCGGGATGGATCCCGGCCGCAAACAGCGATTCGCTGGCATAGATATTTCCCACGCCGACCACCAGCTTGTTATCCATCAGCCAGGGCTTAATCGGGCTTTTCTTCTTCGCACACTTCGCCTTGAGGTATTCCGTGTTAAACGCGTCTGAAAGCGGCTCTGGGCCCAGATGCGCCAGCACGTTATGCCCTTCCAGCTCCTTCGTCCACAGCCACGCTCCAAAGCGCCGTGGGTCGGTGTAACGGAGCACTTTGCCGTTACTCATCACCAGATCGACGTGGTCGTGCTTTTCCGCAGGCTGTTCTTCGGTAAGAATGCGCAGGCTCCCGGACATCCCCAGGTGGATAATAATCCAGCCGTCGGGCAGCTCCAGCAGCAGGTATTTAGCGCGGCGCTGTACGCTAAGGACGGGTTTATCGCTCAGGGCATGGATCTCATCGGACACCGGCCAGCGCAGACGTCCATTGCGAACCACCGCGTGAAGAATCGTCGCGCCGACCAGATGGGGCTCAATGCCGCGACGGCTGGTTTCTACCTCAGGTAATTCAGGCATGGTTCCTCCGTTGAGATACAGAATGCAAAAAACCCCGCAGTTGCGGGGTTTTTCGATACAAGGAGACTAAAATTATTTGATTTTAGCTTCTTTGTACAGTACGTGCTGGCGTACAACTGGATCGAATTTTTTCAGTTCCAGTTTTTCCGGCTTAGTACGTTTGTTCTTCGTGGTGGTGTAGAAGTGACCTGTACCAGCAGAAGAAACCAGCTTGATTTTCTCGCGAATACCTTTAGCCATGATTTATTTCCTCTTTAAGTACTTAGTACTTTTCGCCACGGGCACGCAGTTCGGACAGAACTGTATCGATGCCTTTCTTATCGATTACACGCATACCTTTAGCAGATACGCGCAGGGTGACAAAACGCTTCTCGCTCTCAACCCAGAAACGGTGAGAGTGCAGGTTCGGCAGGAAACGGCGTTTAGTCGCGTTCAGTGCGTGGGAACGGTTGTTACCGGTCACCGGACGCTTGCCAGTAACTTGGCAGACTCGGGACATGTCTATTCTCCAAAAATCAAATTAGCTCGAGCTTCGTATGGGGTATCGGCGCCTCGTCAGGCTTTACAGCCCGGTCATCGCATAGTTCTAAGTGAACTCTCGATTGCCAGGCCCAAATGCCAAACCCGAGATTCTCAAAGGTGGCGTAGTATACGCTGACTCGGCGGTGTGCTCAAGTCCCGAACAGACAAAGATCCCGATGGATCGCGAGAAATAGCCTAAATCCAGCCATGTTCTGCGAAAGAAATGTACTCTCCGCGGCCAATTATCAGATGGTCCAGCACACGAATGTCCATGAATTGACAGCATTTGATAATGCGTTCGGTGATTTCTTTGTCCGCTCTGCTCGGTTCTGCACAGCCAGAGGGGTGATTATGCGCGAGGATCACGCCCGCTGCATTCACTTTTATCGCTTCCCGCACAATTTCACGCGGATGCACCTCAACGTGGCTCAACGTGCCCGCAAAGAGACAGCTATGTTTCAGCACCCGGTTTCTGTTATCGACAAAGATCACCATAAAGATCTCGCGTTCAATATCGGTTAACTGGCTTTGCAGGAATTCGCGCGTCATCGCTGGAGTCAGGATCGGCTCTTCCTTCTCCATGCGGACATTGTAAAAACGGCGGGCAAGTTCAGCAATGCCCCTCAACTGGGCATATTTCGCCACGCCGATCCCCTCAACGTGCTTAAACTGCGCCAGATCTGCGGTCAGTAAACCGTACAGCGAACCGAAATGTGCTATCAGCTCTTTTGCCAGCGTAAATACCGTTTTTCCGGGCGTTCCGGTACGTAAAAAGAGCGCCAACAGTTCATCGTCTTTTAACTGGGTGACGCCATAGCGCAGCAGTTTTTCACGCGGCAGCAGCTGCTCATCCTCTTCTTCCATGCTCTTTCTCCCTTTTTTGACCTCATGCTGCCACAGGCCAATCCGTCGCTCGACGACCACATTGCGTTCTTGCGTAGCGCCTCGCAAAGTGGTCGAAGGACAAAATCACCCCGCTTTGGGGATTGTGGTAAAATGCCCGCTCTCTGGTGA
Organism: Enterobacter asburiae; assembly: GCF_008080435.1. Lineage (GTDB taxonomy): Bacteria > Pseudomonadota > Gammaproteobacteria > Enterobacterales > Enterobacteriaceae > Enterobacter > Enterobacter asburiae_C. The sequence goes on from NZ_VRKN01000007.1 coordinate 109,073, forward strand.
AACCCAACAGGAAAGAATCATGATGAGCCTGGCCGGTAAAAAAATCGTTCTTGGCGTGAGCGGCGGCATTGCTGCCTACAAAGCGCCGGAGCTGGTGCGTCGTCTGCGCGAGCGCGGGGCAGATGTGCGGGTCGCGATAACCGAAGGCGGTAAAGCCTTTATCACTCCTTTGAGCCTGCAGGCCGTTTCAGGATACCCGGTATCTGACAGCCTGCTGGATCCAGCCGCCGAAGCCGCGATGGGCCATATTGAACTGGGGAAATGGGCAGACCTGATTATCCTCGCCCCCGCCACGGCTGATTTAATCGCTCGGGTGGCGGCCGGTATGGCAAACGACCTGGTCTCCACCATTTGTCTGGCCACGCCAGCGCCTGTTGCCGTCGTTCCTGCCATGAACCAGCAGATGTACCGTAACGCAGCCACCCAGCACAATCTGGAGACGCTGGCCTCACGCGGCCTGCTTATCTGGGGTCCGGACAGCGGCAGCCAGGCCTGTGGCGATGTTGGCCCGGGTCGCATGCTTGACCCGCTGACGATTGTTGATATGGCCGCAGCCCATTTTTCGCCTGTCAACGATCTGCAACATCTCAACATCATGATTACCGCGGGCCCCACGCGCGAGCCGCTGGACCCGGTGCGTTACATCACCAACCACAGTTCCGGTAAAATGGGCTTTGCGATAGCTGCCGCGGCGGCAAAACGCGGTGCCAACGTCACGCTGGTAAGCGGCCCGGTCTCGTTACCTACGCCACCGTTTGTGCAGCGTATTAATGTTACCACCGCGCTGGAGATGGAAGCCGCCGTGCAGGCCCATGCGCAAAGCCAGCAGATTTTTATCGGTTGTGCGGCCGTGGCTGACTATCGAGCCGAGACCATCGCCGAGTCTAAAATCAAAAAGCAAGGCGATGAATTAACACTAAAAATGGTGAAAAACCCGGACATCGTTGCCGGTGTCGCCGCATTAAAAAGCCATCGTCCTTACGTTGTTGGGTTTGCCGCAGAAACGAATAATGTGGAAGAATATGCCCGGCAAAAACGTACCCGCAAAAACCTCGATTTGATTTGCGCGAACGACGTATCGCTGGCCACACAAGGATTTAACAGCGACAGCAACGCACTGCACCTTTTCTGGCAGGATGGAGATAAAGTCTTACCGCTTGAGCGCAAGGAACTCCTGGGCCAACAATTACTCGACGAGATCGTTACCCGTTATGATGAAAAAAATCGACGTTAAGATTCTGGACCCGCGTGTTGGCGAGCAATTCCCGCTGCCAACCTATGCCACCTCCGGCTCTGCCGGTCTTGACCTGCGCGCCTGTCTCGATGACGCCGTAGAACTGGCTCCGGGTGCCACTACCCTGGTTCCAACTGGCCTGGCGATTCACATTGCTGACCCGTCGCTGGCAGCGGTGATCCTGCCGCGTTCTGGTCTGGGCCATAAGCACGGCGTTGTGCTGGGGAACCTGGTCGGCCTGATCGACTCCGACTACCAGGGTCAGCTGATGGTTTCCGTCTGGAACCGTGGTCAGGACAGCTTCACCATTGAACCGGGCGAGCGTATCGCGCAGATGGTCTTTGTACCGGTGGTACAGGCAGAATTTAACCTGGTGGCAGACTTTGACGCCACCGACCGTGGCGAAGGCGGCTTCGGCCATTCCGGGCGCAAATAACGGCCCGAAAGACACGTATCTCACAGCGTCATAATGCAATAACAAACCGCAAACGCCAGTTTGCGGTCGCTGTGTGGATGCCAGCCTGGCAAGTGCTTATTTTCAGGGGTATTTTGTAACATGGCAGAAAAACAAACTGCGAAAAGGAATCGTCGCGAAGAAATACTTCAATCTCTGGCTCTGATGCTTGAATCCAGCGATGGCAGTCAACGCATCACCACCGCTAAACTGGCCGCCTCTGTAGGCGTGTCTGAGGCGGCGCTGTACCGTCATTTTCCGAGCAAGACCCGGATGTTCGACAGCCTGATCGAGTTTATTGAAGACAGCCTGATCACGCGCATCAACCTGATTCTGAAAGACGAAAAAGACACCACCGCGCGTCTGCGTCTGATTGTGCTGTTAATCCTGGGCTTCGGTGAACGCAATCCGGGCTTAACCCGTATCCTCACCGGCCACGCGCTGATGTTTGAACAGGACAGACTGCAGGGCCGCATTAACCAGCTTTTCGAACGTATTGAAGCGCAGCTGCGCCAGGTACTGCGCGAAAAGAAAATGCGTGAAGGCGAAGGTTATAGCATTGATGAAACGCTGCTGGCGAGCCAGATTCTGGCGTTTTGTGAAGGGATGCTCTCCCGCTTTGTGCGTAGCGAGTTCAAATACTGTCCAACGGACGATTTTGACGCCCGCTGGCCGTTAGTCGCTGCTCAGTTGCAGTAACACCGTTGCCGGATGGCGGCTTCGCCTTATCCGGCCTACGAAATGCGTAGGCCAGGTAAGCGTAGCGCCTCCAGGCAATTTAATTACACCCCGAACTCTTCCCGGTACGCACGTACCGCCGCCAGATGATCCGCCATCTCAGGCTTCTCTTCCAGATACGCAATCAGCTCTTTCAGGGTGATAATCGACGTCACTGTGCAGCTGTAATCGCGTTCGACTTCCTGAATAGCGGAAATTTCACCGCGACCACGCTCCTGACGATCCAGAGAAATCAGCACGCCAGCAAGCGTCGCACCGTTGGCCTGAATAATCTCCATCGATTCGCGGATCGCCGTACCCGCGGTGATCACATCGTCGACCAGCATGACGCGGCCCTGCAGCGGGCTGCCGACCAGATTCCCGCCTTCACCGTGGGTTTTGGCCTCTTTACGGTTAAAGCAGTACGGCACGTCGCGGTCATGGTGTTCCGCCAGCGCAACCGCGGTGGTGGTCGCAATCGGAATGCCTTTATAGGCCGGGCCAAACAGCAGGTCAAAATCAGTCCCGGAATCTACCAGCGCTTCGGCATAGAAACGGCCTAACAATGCCAGATCGCGCCCGGTATTAAACAGCCCGGCGTTGAAGAAATAGGGACTCTTACGCCCGGATTTCAGCGTAAATTCGCCAAACTTAAGTACCTGCTTGTTAAGCGCAAACTCAATAAACTGGCGCTGATACGATTTCATGGATTTGCTCCTTTGGTTTTTCTGTCTTACAGGCAAAAAAAAGGCGACTCATTGGTCGCCTTTAAAATCAATTTTCTAACGCCGCTTTCTGCGTCGTTACAATGGATTCGATTCCCCCTCGGGCCAACGCCAGCAGGGAGAGAAGCTCTTCGTGGGTGAACGGCTCGCCTTCTGCCGTGCCCTGCACCTCAATGATGCGACCGTCTTCGGTCATCACCACGTTCATGTCGGTCTCGGCGGCGGAATCTTCAACGTATTCCAGATCGCAAAGCGCTTCGCCGTTAACGATACCGACAGAAACCGCCGCAACCATGCCTTTCATTGGGTTGGTTTTCAGCTTACCGGCCGCAACCAGCTTATTCAGGGCATCCGCCAGCGCCACGCAGGCACCGGTAATCGACGCCGTACGCGTACCGCCGTCTGCCTGAATCACGTCGCAGTCCAGCGTGATGGTGAATTCGCCAAGGATTTTCAGGTCAACGGCAGCGCGCAGCGCACGCGCGATCAGACGCTGGATTTCCATGGTACGGCCACCCTGTTTCCCTTTTGCTGCTTCGCGAGCATTACGGGTGTGGGTCGCGCGCGGAAGCATGCCGTATTCGGCAGTGATCCAGCCCTGGCCCTGACCTTTCAGGAAGCGCGGAACGCCTTCTTCAATGGAGGCGGTGCACAGAACTTTAGTGTCACCAAACTCAACCAGCACGGAGCCTTCTGCGTGTTTTGTATAGTTACGGGTCAGGGTGACGGGACGCACCTGATTGGCGCTACGACCTGATGGACGCATGATGGATTCTCCGGCTTGAAACGAATGTGGCTGCGCATTATACGGATAAAGGACGCTTATTCCTATCCTGAGAAGCCCCCGAAAGCTATAATCCCCCCATCTCTCCTTTAAAAACGGGAATGTCTATGATCCGCAGTATGACCGCCTACGCCCGGCGTGAAATCAAGGGTAGCTGGGGTAGCGCTACATGGGAAATGCGCTCGGTAAACCAGCGTTACCTGGAAACGTATTTCCGTATGCCGGAGCAGTTCCGCAGCCTTGAGCCTGTCGTACGTGAACGTATCCGTACGCGTCTGACGCGCGGGAAAGTGGAATGTAACCTGCGTTTTGAGCCTGATGCCAGCGCACAGGGCGAACTCATCCTCAATGAAAAACTGGCGAAACAGCTCGTGAATGCGGCGAACTGGGTCAAAATGCAGAGCGATGAAGGCGAAATCAACCCGGTTGATATTCTGCGCTGGCCTGGCGTCATGGCCGCCGGTGAGCAGGATCTGGATGCCATTGCCGCTGAAATTCTGGCAGCCCTCGACGGCACGCTGGACGACTTTATCGTTGCCCGTGAAACCGAAGGCCAGGCGCTGAAAGCGATGATTGAGCAGCGTCTTGAAGGCGTGAGTACCGAAGTAGCCAAAGTCCGCACCCATATGCCAGAAGTGCTGCAATGGCAGCGCGAGCGCCTGGTCGCCAAACTGGAAGAAGCGGAAGTTCAGCTGGAAAACACCCGTCTGGAACAAGAGCTGGTGCTGATGGCGCAGCGCATTGACGTGGCTGAAGAGCTGGACCGTCTGGAAGCGCATGTTAAAGAAACCTACAACATTCTGAAGAAGAAAGAAGCTGTGGGCCGCCGTCTGGACTTTATGATGCAGGAGTTCAACCGCGAGTCGAACACCCTGGCGTCTAAGTCGATCAATGCAGAAGTGACGAATTCAGCGATTGAGTTGAAAGTGCTGATTGAGCAGATGCGCGAGCAGATCCAGAATATCGAGTAATGCCTTTAGGGTGGTGTCGACTGCACCACCCATTATTATTTCTAATCCATCTCAACGCCAATTTTCACTTCTTACCGCCTTTCATCAAGCCTGCTCAGCATAACGTGATAAAATTTTATAGGGCAAACTGACTCGCCTTAGAAAATCTCAATCGTGATCTTACGCACAAATCGCTAACCTCCCCGCGTTCACACCGGAGGGTATATGCTGCTTCACATCCTTTATTTCATTGGCATCACCGCAGAAGCCATGACCGGCGCACTTGCCGCCGGACGTCGCCGTATGGACACTTTCGGCGTAATCATTATTGCTACAGCGACCGCACTGGGCGGTGGTTCCGTGCGCGATATTCTGCTTGGCCATTACCCGCTCGGCTGGGTTAAACACCCTGAGTACGTGATTATCGTGGCGACAGCTGCCGTGTTAACCACCATAGTGGCGCCCGTTATGCCCCATCTTCGCCGCCTGTTCCTGGTGCTTGATGCGCTGGGGCTGATCGTCTTTTCGATCATCGGTGCGCAAATCGCGCTCGATATGGGGGAAGGGCCCGCTATCGCCACCATTGCTGCCGTGGTCACGGGCGTATTCGGTGGTGTGCTGCGCGATATGTTCTGCAAACGCATCCCCCTGGTCTTTCAAAAAGAGCTGTATGCCGGTATCTCCTTCGCCGCAGCGGTGCTTTACATCGCCCTTCAGCATTACGTTTCGAACCATGATGTGGTGGTCATCTCGACGCTGCTGTTTGGCTTTACGGCCCGCATGCTGGCGCTGCGTCTGAAGCTCGGGCTGCCCGTTTTTCATTACAAACACAGCGCACACTAGCTTCAGAACCCATTGATGTGCTGTTCAGCGAGCCATTTCGTCAGCACATCAATCTGAGGCGCGTGCATCCAGTTAACGATTTGTCGCGCTTTCTCCTCTCCCGTTCCCGGCAGGGTCTGCCAGTCCTTTGCGTTACGCCCGCTCATCTTCTGCCACGATATGTCTCCCATCGCCTTCAGCGAAGCCTGTGTCAATGGAACACCTAATGCCATGAGCCAGCGGATAAACGGCTTCTCGCGCACCAGATCAAATCGGTGCCAGAGTGCCAGCCCGCGTGCTGAGGAAACCCCCGGAGTAGCCTGCAGCTGCGCCTGAGTTAATAACAGCCATGAAAAGAGATGTTCAAAATGATGCGCCTGCCAGAGGGTCCGCCAGCCTGACTCGCCTAACCCTTCAATATCGAATACCTGCTTTGAACTGAGCCACGTCAGCCGGGCAAAGAACTGCTCCATACACTCCGGCGAAGCATAGAAACAGCTAAGAGCATGATAATGCGAGGCCGGAGGCTCTGGTTTATGTCTGTCCGTCCCGCGCCAGAGCACCTTATCAAACCGGGGGATACCCTGCCCGGCCAGGCTGATCTGAATCTGATCCCCCGGAGCAATATCCAGCCTCTGCCAGCGCCCAACCGAGCCCAGACTCACCCGCTGCACCTGTTTATCATCCAGTTGCACGGGCTCCAGCGCTGCTACAACGGAAATTTTGCCCGTTTTCCCCACGGAAAAATGAATATCACTCACCTCAGCGACCTGTGCTGCGGGAGGATATTTCCACGCGACGACCCAGTTGCCTTCTCCGGGTAACCAGCTTTCGCCCGCGGGTTCATCCTCCGAACGCACCACAATGCCATCCGTGGCAAAGGGTAATGCGGTCACGTGCCAGGCCGCGCGCTGTTTCTCGACGGCATCAACAGATTCAGCGGGGAGCGTATACCGTGCCGACAGCGTAAAACCGGCCTGAGACAGTTCAGCTAAAGAGGTCTGCATATCTCTCGGTCCGTCCGGCCAGGCCCAGATGAACACGCCGATCTTGCTCAATAGCGAGTTATCCTTTTGCCGCATCATCGCACCCGCCACCTTTGCGCGAGCGTTCATTCCGCCCATCTGCTGCTGAATGTGGTTGTCGCGTAACCAGTAAAGCTCGCCCTGTAAGACGCTATTCACCAGCGCGCCGGTGAGATTTTGCGGAACAGACGGGATTAAACGCACCTTCTCGGTCCAGTCTTCCCCTTGCAGGCCATCACCGCGACTGATGGCCTGGGCTAACTTTCCGTCACGATAGACCAGCGTCACCGCCACACCGTCAACTTTGGGTTGCAGCCACAGATGCTGTCGGGCACGCATCCACTGTCTAAGTTCCTCTTTGCTGGCCACTTTATGTACGCCCGTATGGGCAACAGGATGTTTTACGCTCCCCGCCAGCGCGGGGAGTTTCTCTTCTGAAGGCTCACTGCCAAAACAGCGCTGCCACTGCGTTAACCGCCCGTGAAGCTGGTCGTAAACCTCGTCGTTGATCTCGCTCACGCCCTGCTTCCAGTAAGCCTCATCCCAGCGTTTGATTTGTGCGCTTAACGACGCCATCTCTTTCTCTGCTTTTGCCTGCGACCACACCGGACACACCGCCGCGCCATAGCCACACCACAACAGCATTAACCCGCTTATCCATCGCCACATCGCTACCCCTCCTTTGCATTGCAGGAGGTATACCCGGATGCCTGAAACAACGCTAACGCCAACGTTTCACAATGCGAGACGCTATCCGGTATTTCTTTTGGTTGCTGAAAACCCCAGATAAAACCTGAAAACGGCACGCAAAATTCAATAATCGAGGGGAAAAAGTGTGACAAAGGCTACGTCACACGGCGGTGACGTGTATAATAAGCCCGTATGTAGGACTTCTTCGTTAACACATACAAAAGACTCTCATGGCTCAAGGCACGCTTTATATTGTTTCTGCCCCTAGTGGCGCGGGTAAATCCAGCCTTATTCAGGCACTGTTAAAAACCCAACCGTTGTATGACACTCAGGTTTCTGTTTCTCACACCACGCGAGCGCCGCGTCCAGGTGAAGTGCACGGCGAACACTATTTCTTTGTGGATCACGATGAGTTCAGAGCGATGATCGGCAGAGACGCGTTTCTTGAACACGCTGAAGTATTCGGTAATTACTACGGTACCTCGCGTGAAACCATTGAGCAGGTTCTGGCCACGGGCGTGAATGTGTTCCTGGATATCGACTGGCAGGGCGCACAGCAAATTCGTAAGAAAATGCCTGACTCGCGCAGTATCTTTATTTTACCGCCATCGAAAGATGAGCTGGATCGCCGCCTGCGTGGCCGCGGCCAGGACAGCGAAGAAGTGATCGCAAAGCGTATGGAACAGGCTGTTGCAGAAATGAGCCATTACGCGGAATATGATTACCTTATTGTGAATGATGATTTTGATGCCGCGCTGAGCGATCTCAAAACCATTCTTCGTGCAGAACGCCTGCGTATGAGCCGCCAGAAGCAGCGACATGACGCATTAATCACCAAACTGTTGGCAGACTGAACCCACTTTCAGTATCATGCCCAGTCATTTCTTCACCTGTGGAGCATTTTAAGTATGGCACGCGTAACTGTTCAGGACGCTGTAGAGAAAATTGGTAACCGTTTTGACCTGGTGCTGGTCGCCGCGCGTCGCGCTCGTCAGATGCAGGTAGGCGGTAAAGATCCGCTGGTACCGGAAGAAAACGATAAAACCACCGTTATTGCACTTCGCGAAATCGAAGAAGGTCTGATCAACAACCAGATCCTCGACGTGCGTGAGCGCCAGGAGCAGCAAGAGCAGGAAGCCGCAGAACTGCAGGCCGTAACCGCTATTGCTGAAGGTCGTCGTTAATTAAACCTGCGGGTCGCCCTTGTATCTGTTTGAAAGCCTGAATCAACTGATTCAAACCTACCTGCCTGAAGACCAGATTAAGCGTCTTCAGCAGGCGTATCTCGTTGCACGTGACGCTCACGAGGGCCAGACACGTTCAAGCGGTGAACCCTATATCACGCACCCGGTAGCGGTGGCCTGTATTCTGGCCGAGATGAAACTCGACTACGAAACGCTCATGGCCGCTCTGCTGCACGACGTGATCGAAGATACCCCTGCTACTTATCAGGACATGGAACAGCTGTTTGGCAAAAGCGTTGCCGAACTAGTGGAAGGGGTCTCTAAGCTTGATAAGCTGAATTTCCGCGACAAGAAAGAGGCGCAAGCCGAAAACTTCCGCAAGATGATTATGGCGATGGTGCAGGATATCCGCGTCATTCTCATCAAACTCGCTGACCGTACCCACAACATGCGCACGCTGGGCTCACTTCGCCCGGATAAACGTCGCCGCATTGCCCGTGAAACCCTCGAAATCTACAGCCCGCTGGCGCACCGTTTAGGTATTCATCACATTAAAACTGAGCTGGAAGAGCTGGGTTTTGAAGCGTTGTACCCGAACCGCTATCGCGTGATTAAAGAGGTGGTGAAAGCCGCACGCGGTAACCGTAAAGAGATGATTCAAAAAATCCTCTCTGAAATCGAAGGGCGCTTACAGGAAGCGGGAATCCCGTGCCGCGTCAGCGGTCGCGAGAAACATTTGTACTCCATCTACTGCAAAATGGTGCTCAAAGAGCAGCGTTTTCACTCGATCATGGATATCTACGCCTTCCGCGTCATTGTTCATGACTCAGACACCTGTTATCGCGTGCTGGGGCAGATGCACAGCCTCTACAAACCGCGTCCGGGGCGCATGAAAGATTACATCGCCATTCCAAAAGCGAACGGCTATCAATCTTTGCACACCTCGATGATCGGGCCACACGGCGTGCCTGTTGAGGTGCAGATCCGCACCGAAGACATGGACCAGATGGCAGAGATGGGTGTTGCCGCACACTGGGCGTATAAAGAGCACGGTGGTGAAAGCAGCACAACCGCACAAATCCGCGCCCAGCGCTGGATGCAAAGCCTGCTGGAGCTTCAGCAGAGTGCGGGTAGCTCGTTCGAATTTATCGAAAGCGTGAAATCCGATCTCTTCCCGGATGAGATTTACGTTTTCACCCCAGAAGGTCGCATTGTCGAACTGCCTGCGGGCGCAACACCGGTCGACTTCGCTTACGCCGTGCATACCGATATCGGGCATGCTTGCGTCGGCGCGCGTGTCGACAGACAGCCTTATCCGCTGTCTCAGCCGCTCTCCAGCGGCCAGACGGTAGAAATTATTACCGCGCCGGGCGCACGTCCGAACGCGGCCTGGCTGAACTTTGTCGTGAGCTCCAAAGCGCGCGCCAAAATTCGCCAGTTGCTGAAAAACCTCAAGCGTGATGATTCCGTCAGCCTGGGGCGTCGTCTGCTCAACCACGCGTTGGGCGGCAGCCGTAAGCTGGCTGAAATTCCGCAGGAGAACGTCCAGCGTGAGCTGGAGCGCATGAAGCTCGCGTCGCTTGATGACCTGCTGGCAGAGATTGGCCTCGGCAACGCCATGAGCGTGGTGGTGGCGAAGAATCTGCAGCAAGGCGACACGACAGCGGTGCCGGCAACCACGCAAAGCCACGGACACCTGCCGATTAAAGGCGCGGACGGGGTGCTGATCACCTTCGCAAAATGCTGTCGTCCAATTCCTGGCGACCCGATTATTGCGCACGTCAGCCCGGGTAAAGGGCTGGTTATTCACCACGAATCCTGTCGTAACATCCGCGGCTACCAGAAAGAAGCCGAGAAGTTTATGGCGGTCGAGTGGGATAAAGAGACCGCGCAGGAATTTATCACCGAAATTAAGGTGGATATGTTCAACCACCAGGGTGCCCTGGCGAACCTGACGGCAGCGATCAACACGGCCTCGTCCAACATTCAGAGTCTGAATACGGAAGAGAAAGATGGCCGCGTGTATAGCGCCTTTATTCGTCTGACCGCCCGCGACCGCGTGCATCTGGCGAATATTATGCGCAAGATCCGCGTCATGCCGGACGTGATTAAAGTCACCCGAAACCGAAACTAGGTTTATGAATTCACAACGTTATGCACGTATCTGCGAAATGCTCGCCAGGCGTCAGCCTGACCTGACGGTCTGCATGGAGCAGGTGCATAAACCTCATAACGTTTCTGCCATCGTCCGGACCGCAGACGCCGTCGGTGTGCATGAAGTGCACGCCGTCTGGCCGGATGGCCGTATGCGAAATACGGTCTCGGCGGCGGCAGGCAGCAACAGCTGGGTGTCTGTCAAAAATCATCACACCATTGGCGAAGCCGTATCGCACCTGAAAGGGCGTGGGATGCAGATCCTTGCCACTAACCTGTCCGCTAAAGCCGTAGATTTCCGCGAGATCGACTACACCCGTCCGACCTGCATTTTGATGGGTCAGGAGAAAACCGGGATCTCCCGGGAAGCACTGGATCTGGCGGATAGGGACATCATCATTCCGATGATCGGCATGGTCCAGTCTCTCAACGTCTCCGTGGCGTCCGCGCTCATTCTGTATGAAGCGCAGCGTCAGCGTCAAAACGCCGGGATGTATGAGCGCAGCAACAGCATGCTGCCGGAAGATGAACAGCAGCGCCTGCTGTTTGAAGGTGGTTATCCGGTGCTGGCTCGCGTTGCGAAGCAGAAAAAATTGCCTTACCCCCACGTCAACGCGCAGGGCGAAATTGAAGCCGATGCCGAGTGGTGGGCCACCATGCAGTACGCCGGGTAAGCGATGAAAGGCCGCCTGCTGGATGCCATCCCGCTCAACAGCCTGACGGGCGTGGGCGCGGCGCAAAGCAATAAGCTGGCAAAAATTGGCCTGCACACCGTGCAGGATCTCCTGCTTCACCTCCCCCTGCGTTACGAAGACCGCACTCAGCTCTATAAGATTAGCGATCTCCTTCCCGCCATTTACGCCACCGTTGAAGGCGAAGTCCTGAACTGCAACATCACCTTCGGCGGACGCCGGATGATGACCTGTCAGATCAGCGACGGCACCGGTATTCTCACGATGCGTTTTTTCAACTTCAGCGCGGCGATGAAAAACAGCCTGGCAACGGGCCGCAGAGTGCTGGCCTATGGCGAAGCCAAACGCGGGAAATACGGCGCAGAGATGATCCACCCGGAGTACCGCGTGCAGGGCGATCTCAGCACGCCGGAACTGCAGGAGACGCTCACCCCGGTTTACCCGACGACGGAAGGCATCAAGCAGGCGACGCTGCGTAAGCTCACTGACCAGGCGCTGGAGCTGCTGGATACCTGCGCCATTACCGAGCTGCTGCCACCCGAGCTGGCTCAAGGCATGATGAGCCTGCCCGAAGCGCTGCGTACCCTGCACCGCCCGCCGCCAACGCTGCAGCTTAGCGATTTGGAAAGCGGCAAACACCCCGCCCAACGGCGTCTTATCCTTGAGGAATTACTGGCCCATAACCTGAGCATGCTGGCGCTTCGCGCGGGCGCGCAGCGTTTCCACGCCCAGCCCTTAAGCCCGCGTGATGAGCTCAAAGATAAGCTGCTGGCCTCGCTGCCGTTTAAACCCACCGGTGCACAGGCGCGCGTCACCGCAGAGATAGAACGCGACATGGCGCTCGACGTGCCGATGATGCGCCTGGTGCAGGGCGACGTGGGCTCCGGTAAAACGCTGGTTGCCGCCCTGGCGGCCCTGCGCGCGATTGCCCACGGTAAACAGGTCGCGCTAATGGCGCCGACCGAGCTGCTGGCTGAACAGCACGCCAACAATTTCCGCGCCTGGTTCGCACCGCTGGGGATTGAAGTGGGCTGGCTTGCCGGGAAGCAAAAAGGCAAAGCACGCCTTGCGCAACAGGAGGCTATTGCCAGCGGGCAGGTGCAGATGATTGTCGGCACGCACGCCATCTTCCAGGAGCAGGTGCAGTTTAACGGTCTTGCGCTGGTGATTATCGACGAGCAGCACCGCTTCGGTGTGCATCAGCGTCTGGCGCTGTGGGAAAAAGGGCTGCAGCAGGGCTTCCATCCGCATCAGCTGATCATGACCGCCACGCCGATCCCCCGCACCCTGGCGATGACCGCCTACGCCGATCTGGATACCTCCACCATCGACGAACTGCCGCCGGGCCGTACGCCGGTCACAACGGTCGCCATTCCTGACACGCGCCGCAGCGATATCATCGACCGCGTACGCAACGCCTGTACGCACGAAGGGCGTCAGGCCTACTGGGTCTGTACGCTGATCGAAGAGTCTGAACTGCTGGAAGCGCAGGCTGCCGAAGCAACGTGGGAAGAGCTTAAGCTGGCGCTGCCGGAGCTGAACGTGGGTCTGGTTCACGGACGCATGAAGCCCGCCGAAAAACAGGCGGTGATGCAGTCGTTCAAACAGGGTGATTTGCATCTGCTGATCGCCACCACGGTGATCGAAGTCGGCGTGGACGTTCCGAATTCCAGCCTGATGATCATCGAAAACCCGGAACGTCTCGGCCTTGCCCAGCTCCACCAGCTACGCGGGCGCGTTGGCCGTGGCGCGGTAGCGTCCCACTGCGTACTGCTCTACAAAGCCCCGCTCTCAAAAACCGCCCAGATGCGTCTGCAGGTGCTGCGCGACAGCAACGACGGTTTTGTGATTGCGCAAAAAGACCTGGAGATCCGCGGCCCGGGTGAACTGCTGGGCACGCGTCAGACGGGGAACGCCGAATTCAAAGTGGCGGATTTGCTGCGCGATCAGGCTATGATCCCCGAAGTTCAGCGCCTGGCCCGCCATATTCATGAACGCTACCCCGAACAGGCGGCAGCGTTAATTGAGCGCTGGATGCCGGAAACCGAACGCTACTCCAACGCCTGATCTCAGGCAAACATCGGCAGCATCAGGTACAGCTTAATCACCAGCGCGTTGACGATATCAATAAAGAACGCCCCGACCATCGGGACCACCAGAAACGCCATGTGTGATGGTCCGAATCGTTCAGTGATCGCCTGCATGTTGGCGATAGCCGTTGGGGTAGCCCCAAGGCCAAACCCGCAGTGACCCGCCGCCAGAACCGCCGCATCGTAGTTTTTCCCCATCATGCGCCAGGTGACAAAGATGGCGTACAGCGCCATAAACAGCGCCTGCACCGCCAGTATCGCCACCATCGGCAGCGCCAGCGAGGCCAGTTCCCACAGCTTGAGGCTCATCAGCGCCATCGCCAGGAACAGCGACAGGCAGACGTTGCCGAGCACCGATACCGCCCGTTCAAACACGCGGTAGAAGCCCATTAGCGCCAGACCGTTGCTCAGGATCACCCCAATAAACAGCACGCAGACAAAGGTCGGGAGTTCAAACGCTGAGCCCGCCAGCCATTGCGCAACCACTTTACCCACGGTCAGGCAGATGGCGATCATCGCGATGGTTTCAATCAGCACCAGCGAGGTAATACTACGCCCAACGTCCGGCTTTTCGAATGCCGTCGGCACCAGCTCATCGTCAGGCCTGCCGTTCGGCGTGGTGGAGTGCTTAACCAGATACCGCGCCACCGGACCGCCAATCAGGCCACCCAGCACCAGACCAAAGGTCGCACAGGCCATCGCTACTTCCGTTGCGTTTTCAAAGCCATAGCGCTCGATAAACAGCTTGCTCCACGCCGCGCCGGTACCGTGACCGCCCGAAAGGGTAATTGACCCCGCCAGCAGCCCCATCAGCGGATCCAGCCCCAGCAGCGTCGCCATCCCGATGCCAATAGCGTTTTGCATCAGCAGCAGCCCCACCACCACAATCAGGAACACGCCGAGCACTTTACCGCCCGCTCGCAGGCTCGCCAGATTGGCGTTCAGGCCGATAGTGGCAAAGAAGGCCAGCATCAGCGGGTCTTTCAGGGACATATCAAAATCAATTTCCCAGCCCATGCTTTTTTTCAGTATCAGCAGGGCCAGCGCCACCAGCAGGCCACCGGCGACAGGTTCAGGAATGGTGTATTTCTTCAGAAGGGAAACGCTATGTACCAGCTTACGGCCAAGCAGTAGGACCAGCGTTGCGGCAACAAGTGTCGACAACGTATCGAGATGAATCATAGAAGGCTCCTGTTTTGCGCGTGTTCCATACACACGCGGCGTTATCCTGGGCCGGTTTGCGCTCGTCATGAGCCCCGGCGCGAAAAGTGTAATTTTTTTTCCCGATGGGGTGTAGAAAACCTGCTCGCAGCGGCAGATTTTATTCCCTTTTTTTGCTGGCAATCGTTTGCTTTTACCAGGTGGTCAGATAAAATGCCCGCTTTTCCACCGTGGGATTGCCGCCGATGTCCGTTAACACCATAGAGTCGCCTGATGCGCAACCGATTGCGCAGAAGCAAAATAGCGAACTAATTTACCGCCTTGAAGACCGCCCGCCGCTGCCGCAAACGCTTTTCGCCGCCTGCCAGCATCTTCTGGCGATGTTTGTTGCGGTGATCACCCCGGCGCTGCTGATCTGCCAGGCGCTCGGTTTACCGGCGCAGGACACGCAGCACATCATCAGCATGTCTCTTTTCGCCTCTGGTGTGGCCTCGATCATTCAAATTAAAGCGTGGGGTCCGGTGGGGTCGGGATTGTTGTCGATTCAGGGCACCAGCTTTAACTTCGTGGCGCCACTGATCATGGGCGGTACGGCGCTGAAAACCGGCGGTGCGGATGTTCCGACCATGATGGCGGCGCTGTTCGGCACGCTGATGCTGGCCAGCTGTACGGAGATGGTGATCTCCCGCGTTCTGCATCTGGCTCGTCGCGTCATCACCCCGCTGGTTTCCGGCGTCGTCGTAATGATTATCGGCCTGTCGCTGATCCAGGTGGGCCTCACCTCCATCGGCGGCGGATATGCCGCCATGAGCGACCACACCTTCGGCGCGCCGAAAAACCTGCTGCTGGCGGGCGTGGTACTGGCGATCATTATTCTGCTTAACCGTCAGCGTAACCCTTACCTGCGCGTCGCCTCACTGGTGATCGCGATGGCGGCGGGTTATCTGCTGGCGTGGGCGCTGGGCATGCTGCCTGAGAGCACCGCGCCGACCAACAGCGCGCTGATCACTGTCCCTACGCCGCTGTACTACGGTCTGGGCATTGACTGGGGTCTGCTCCTGCCGCTGATGCTGGTCTTTATGATCACCTCTCTGGAGACCATCGGTGATATCACCGCCACCTCCGACGTCTCCGAGCAGCCAGTGTCCGGCCCGCTGTACATGAAGCGCCTGAAAGGCGGCGTGCTGGCGAACGGCCTGAACTCGTTTGTCTCTGCGGTATTCAACACCTTCCCGAACTCCTGCTTCGGTCAGAACAACGGCGTGATCCAGCTGACCGGCGTCGCCAGCCGCTACGTCGGTTTTGTGGTGGCGCTGATGCTGATCGTCCTCGGTCTGTTCCCGGCGGTGAGCGGCTTTGTGCAGCACATCCCTGAGCCGGTGCTGGGCGGCGCAACACTGGTGATGTTCGGGACTATCGCGGCCTCCGGTGTGCGTATCGTCTCCCGCGAGCCGCTGAACCGCCGCGCGATCATGATTATCGCGCTGTCGCTGGCCGTCGGTCTGGGTGTTTCCCAGCAGCCGCTGATCCTGCAGTTTGCACCTGACTGGGTGAAAAACCTGCTCTCTTCCGGCATTGCCGCGGGCGGTATCACCGCTATCGTTCTGAACCTCGTTTTCCCGCCTGAAAAGAACTGATCCTCTTCACGGCAGGCAGTCAATGCCTGCCGTGACATCTAATTACACCATTCCCGCCTTGAGGATTGCGCATAAATCGTGCATAACTCCCTTATGTGCGTTTTGCGGGATGGAAGACCATGAAATTTATTGGAAAGCTCCTCATCTATCTTCTGGTAGCCCTGCTCATTGTGATGCTGGCGCTCTACATTCTGCTCCAGACTCGCTGGGGCGCGTCTCAGGTCAGCAGCTGGGTGACGGTGAATACCGACTACGAACTCAGTTTCGACAAGATGAATCACCGCTTTTCGTCACCTTCCCACATCATTCTGGAAAACGTCACCTTCGGTCGGGACGGTAAACCCGCCACGCTGGTTGCCAAAAAAGTCGATATCGGCCTGAGCAGCCGCCAGATAACCGATCCGCTGCATATGGACACCATCACCCTGTTCGACGGCACGCTGAATCTCTCGCCACAGACCGCACCGCTGCCTTTCCAGGCGGATCGCCTGCAGCTGAACAACATGGCGTTTAACAGCCCGAATACCGAATGGGATCTCAGCGCGCAGAAGGTCACGGGCGGCGTCAGCCCATGGCAGCCGGAAGCGGGCAACGTGCTGGGTAATAACGCGCAGATTCAGATGAGCGCAGGCTCGCTGACCCTGAACGGCGTACCGGCCACCAACGTGCTGATCGAAGGCCAGCTTAACGGCAAGGAAGTGGTGCTGAAAACGATTGGCGCCGACATGGCCCGTGGCTCACTCACCGGCTCCGCCCTGCGCAACGCCGACGGGAGCTGGATTATCGACACGATGCGTCTGAACGAGATCCGCCTGCAGAGCGATAAAACGCTGATGGCGTTCTTCGCGCCGCTGGCCACCATTCCCTCTCTGCAGATTGGCCGTCTGGATGTGACCGACGCCCGGCTTCAGGGCCCGGACTGGGCGGTGACCGATCTCGATTTAAGCCTGCGCAACCTGACTCTCAGCAAAGGCGACTGGCAAAGCCAGGAAGGTCGCCTGTCCATGAACGCCAGCGAATTTATCTACGGCTCGCTGCATCTGTTCGACCCGATCCTGAATGCGGAGTTTTCCCCGCAGGGCATGGCGCTGCGCCAGTTCACTTCCCGCTGGGAAGGCGGCATGGTGCGCACCTCCGGTAACTGGCTGCGCGACGGTAAAGCGCTGGTGCTGGACGATGTCGCCATCGCCGGGCTGGAATACACCCTGCCGCAGAACTGGAAAACGCTGTGGATGGAGCCTCTGCCGGAATGGCTGAACAGCGTCACGCTGCAAAAATTCGGCCTGAGCCGCAACCTGGTGATCGACATCGATCCCGCCTTCCCGTGGCAGATCACCTCTCTGGACGGCTATGGCGCAAACCTGCAGCTGGTGAAAGATCGCCAGTGGGGTATCTGGGGTGGTAGCGCAACCCTGAACGGCGCGGCGGCGACCTTTAACCGCGTGGACGTGCGCCGTCCGTCGCTGGCGCTGAATGCCAACGCCGCCACGGTGAACATTACCGACCTGAGCGCGTTTACCGAGAAAGGTATTCTGGAAGCAACGGCGACGGTTTCCCAGCTCCCGCAGCGGCAGACTACGGTGAGCCTGAACGGGCGCGGCGTACCGCTTAACGTACTGCAACAATGGGGCTGGCCTGCACTGCCGATTACGGGCGACGGCAATATTCAGCTCACCGCCAGCGGCAGCGTGCAGGCCAGCGCACCACTGAAGCCGACGGTGAACGGCAAGCTGAACGCGGTGAATATGGATAAACAGCAGGTACAGCAGACGATAACGGATGGCGTGGTTTCAACACCTGTGCAATAAACAAGCCGGGTGGCGTAAGGTAAATGCAAAACGGCAACCCAGTTGCCGTTTTTGATATTTGTTCCCTCTCCCTGTGGGAGAGGGCCAGGGTGAGGGCACCAGACCGCATAATTACCGTAGGCCTGGTAAGCGAAGCGCCACCGGGCATTTTTGCGGCTCAGAAGTGAACCACTACCTCATTCCCCTCTGCTTTCACCACCACGCCCCACTCGCTGCCTGCGTGCGAGCCGCCTTTCACACCACTTATCTTCAACATGTTGCGCAAGCACACCGACCAGTTTTGCGCGTCTCCCGCGCCGGTAATGGTCACGATGTCGCCCCGACGTGACGCCTTCAGCGTAAACGCCACGGAGCCGTCCGCCGCAGGCACTTCGCTCACCGCCGTTGCGCCATCGTCCAGGTTAAACAGCTGGAAGGCCGTCCCCTCGTTCCACGCGTAGTCCGGCTTCTGGTTGTTGTTGCCCAGCGCCAGCAGGGTGTTGTCGCGCACGTAGACCGGCAGGCTCATGAAATCATGCTGCTGTTTATGCCAGCGGCTGCCCTGGATTTCGTCGTTGTGCCACAGGTGCGTCCAGCGGCCCTCCGGCAGGTAGAACTGCACGTCGCCCGCCTCGGAGAACACCGGCGCCACCATCAGCGAATCCCCCAGCATGTACTGACGGTCGAGGTAATCGCATGCCGGGTCGCTCGGGAACTCCAGCATCATCGCCCGCAGCATCGGCGTGCCGAACTCGCGGGCCTGCGCCGCCTGCCGATACAGATACGGCATTAGCTGACACTTCAGCTGGGTGAAATGGCGCACCACGTCGCAGGACTCGTCATCGTACGCCCACGGCACGCGGTAGGATTTGCTGCCGTGCAGGCGGCTGTGGCTGGAGAACAGCCCGAACGCGCACCAGCGCTTGTAGACGTGCGCCGGCGCGGTATTTTCGAACCCGCCGATATCGTGGCTCCAGAACCCGAAGCCGGACAGACCAATCGACAGCCCCCCGCGCAGGCTTTCGGCCATCGACTCGTAGTTGGCGTAGCAGTCGCCGCCCCAGTGTACCGGGAACTGCTGCGCCCCGACGGAGGCAGAACGGGCAAACAGCACCGACTCTTCTTCTCCCACCGTCTCTTTCAGCACGTTCCACACCAGCTCGTTATAGATGTAGGCGAAGTGGTTGTGCATCTTCTGCGGATCGGACCCGTCGAACCACTGCACGTCGGTCGGGATACGCTCGCCGAAGTCGGTCTTAAAGCAGTCGACGCCAATGTCCACCAGACCCTTCAGCTTGTCGGCATACCACCGGCATGCTTCCGGATTGGTGAAGTCATAAATCGCCAGGCCCGGCTGCCATTTGTCCCACTGCCACAGGGAGCCGTCCGGGCACTTGAGCAGGTAGCCCTTCTCTTTCAGCTCCCGGAAGATCGGGGATTTCTGGCCGATGTACGGGTTGATCCACACGCAGACCTTCAACCCTTTCTCCTTCAGGCGGCGGATCATCCCCTCAGGGTCCGGGAAGGTCACCGGATCCCACTCAAAATCGCACCACTGGAAGGCTTTCATCCAGAAGCAGTCGAAGTGGAAGACGTGCAGCGGCAGGTCGCGCTCGGCCATGCCGTCGATAAAGCTGTTTACCGTGGCCTCGTCGTAGTTGGTGGTGAACGACGTGGTCAGCCACAGGCCGAACGACCACGCAGGCGGCAGCGCCGGACGCCCGGTAAACTGCGTATAGCGGTTCAGCACCGCTTTCGGCGTCGGGCCGTCGATCACGAAGTACTCCAGATATTCCCCTTCGACGCTGAACTGCACTTTGGAGACCTTCTCGGAGCCGACTTCAAACGAGACGTTTTCCGGGTGATTCACCAGCACGCCGTAGCCGCGGTTGGTCAGGTAGAACGGAATATTTTTATAGGACTGCTCGGTGCTGGTGCCGCCGTCGCGGTTCCAGGTTTCGACCGTCTGACCGTTGCGTACCAGGGCGGTAAAGCGCTCGCCCAGGCCGTAGACCGTTTCCCCCACGCCCAGATCCAGACGTTCGAAAACGTAATTGCGGTCAGTGTTGGTATCCTGCACGTAGCCGTTGTTTTTCAGCTGGCTGCCGGTAATCCGCTGGCCGTTACGCAGGAAATCCAGCGCCCAGAACTCGCCTTTGGTGACGCGCACGCTAACGCTGCCGCTTTTCAGCTCGGCAAAATCCGCGTTGTTTTCAATCTCAACCTTCACGTCTTTCAGAACGTTCAGCGGATAGTGCGGGCCGTTATTGAGCGCGCCCTGGAAATGCTCAATTCGCACCCCGACAATCCCTTCCTGCGGAGCAAACAGGCGCACCGTGAACATCAATGTGTCGAGCTGCCAGGTGCGCTCGCGCACGTCACGCGGCGCCACGTACACCACCAGGTCATTACCCTGCTGCTCCACGTCGAACACCTGAACCGGATACGTCACGTTCAGGCCCGGTTGAATGAGCCAGTTTCCATCACTGATTTTCATGCTCTCGTCCTCTTAGTTCTGTAATTCTTTGCTGACCGGCAGGTTTTCAAATTCCTGCTGATTGCGGCGCGCGCCCTGCGCCAGCTCGCCCATGATTTTGGTCAGGAAGGGGGTTTTCAGCGTGTAGTAGCGTTTGGCGATGATGGCGCTCAGCACGTAGCAGACCGCCGGGGCCAGGGTAAACAGGCCGATAATGATGCTGATGGTCGCGCTGTTCTGGGTTTTGGCTGCCGCATCGTAGCCCCCGCCTGCCAGCATCCAGCCGATCATCGCCCCGCCCAGCGCCAGGCCAAGCTTCAGCACGAACAGCGTGCCCGCGAAGCTGATGCCGGTCAGACGCTTGCCGTTGGTCCACTCGCCGTAATCGACGGTATCGGACATCATTACCCACTGAATCGGCGTCACCAGCTGATGCAGCACGCCGATGACGAAGATAAAGGCGAACATCAGCACGGTGGCATGCATCGGGACGAAGAACATCGCCACGCTGACCACCGCCAGCGCGGCGTTAGTCCACCAGAAGATACTGACCTTGCATTTCCAGTCGGTGAGCGGTTTTGCCAGCGCGGAGCCAATCAGGTTGCCGACGCAGTAGGTGGTGAGGAACGCGACGAACACCTCCGGCGAGCCCATGATCCAGGTGCAGTAGTACATCATCGCACCGCCGCGCACGCAGACGGCGAGAATGTTGAGGATGGTCAGCACGCCAACGATGCGCCACTGGTCGTTGTGCCAGATGTCGCGCAGGTCTTCCCGCATGGAGGTGGTGCTCGGCGGCACCTGGATGCGCTCTTTGGTGGTAAAGAAGCAGAACGCCAGCATCAGGAACGCGACCACCGACAGCACGGCGATCCCGCCCTGGAAGCCGAACGCCTTATCGTCGCCGCCAATCAGGTTTACCAGCGGCATCATCAGCACCGTAGAAAGCATGCCGCCCGCCGTCGCCAGCACAAAGCGCCAGGACTGGAGGGAGATACGCTGCGTCGGGTCGTTGGTGATCACGCCGCCCAGCGCGCAGTAGGGGATATTGACCACGGTATAGAGCAGGGTCAGCAGGGTGTAAGTGATGGCGGCATAAACCATTTTGCCGTTGAGGCTGAGGTCCGGCGTGGTGTAGGCCAGCACGCAGACAATGCCGAACGGGATAGCACCAAACAAAATCCAGGGACGGAACTTGCCCCAGCGGCTGCGGGTGCGGTCGGCAATCAGCCCCATGCACGGGTCGGAGATCGCATCCAGCGCGCGCGCCAGCAGGAACATGGTGCCGACAAACCCGGCGGGAATGCCGAAAATATCGGTGTAGAAAAACATCATGTACAACATGACGTTATCAAAAATGATGTGGCTGGCGGCGTCTCCCATGCCGTAGCCAATCTTCTCTTTTACTGACAATACTTCGCTCATCTTTTTTATCCTTCACGCTGTAGGGGGCGCTGAGACCGGTTGCATTGGTTTTAAACCATTGTTTCAGATGCGGGTATTGCGTTTTCTGGTTAGCAGATTACGTTTCTTGTTTTTTGTGATCGCGGTAAATGTTGGAAGCACGAAGGGCTAACATGAGGATTTTCTTAGGAATTAACTGAAACAGGGGGGTACAGGTCAAAAGAGAGGTGAAAAAAGTGTGTGAGGGTATGTGGTAAATGCCTGAAAGTAGCTATAATGCGCCCCGCCTCCATGTAGCAATGCAGGCGCGGAAGATCGTCATCTCCGGTGAGGTGGCTGGACTTCAAATCCAGTTGGGGACGCCAGCGTTCCCGGGCAGGTTCGACTCCTGTGATCTTCCGCCAAAATTCATTTCTTTTTATACAAACTTTCTAGTGCTGCCAATAAGTCCCTTAATCCACTATTAAAATCATTTCTGAAATCTGCGTATTTTTTTGTTTTTAACAATTCAGGTATTTTGCAATCTTTCAAAAGTAAAGGAAGCACATGAATACGATTATGTTGAATTTCATTCCAATATTTTGTTTGCCATTCTCTTTCTACCCATTTTGATGAAACCGCATTTTCAGAAAGAATAACAATTACAAAATCAGCTTCTTCTAGTCCGTCTGAAATTCGTTCGGGAATACTTTCCCCTACTTTTATGTCCCATTCATCCAACCAAGGAGCATACCCATTTGCTTCAAGGTCCATACATAACATCTTTGCAAACGGTTTATCCAATGATGAATGAGAGATGAAAACTTTTGCCCCGTTAGGTTTATTCATATAGCGCTGCTCCACAATTTGATCCAGAAGAGTAGTTTCAATGTAATGTAATTCTGAAAAATAACTACACAATTTCTTATATGATATTTTATTGTATGGGGAGCACAGTTTAGTAAGTTCAGCTTTACGATTTACTAAATCGTGCATTGATGCATATTCTAAATCATCATAAGAGATTCCATGATGCTCAGTCGCTAGAGAAAAATGACCAAAATATACGATAGCGACATGGATTATACCTTCTATTGTTTCATCATCATCATCTTCTTCATTCCATTCATAGTTTTCTGGAAAAAGAGAATCATCATCATCGTAATAACCAATACGTCCTTTAAATTTTCCAGATATTACTTTAACGGTACCATATCGATCCATTTCTTTAGGCATGGCTGAATCCCTTATTCATCATGTTAACCCTTAGGTTCAATTTTCCTTAATCGTAACGCCTCCCTCGCCAGTTCCTTCAACCAGCTGGCGAGACTCACCCCTTCCTCAGCTGCCACAGCATCCAACTGCTCCTTCAATGCCGGATCAATTCGCATCTTAAACTGCGGAGACTGCCCGCCGCCTTTTGGTTTTTTTTCGCGCGATATGATTGACATGAGGCCACCTATCCATCTACTCTGGCACATATAGGAGGCCACCTAAGCCTCCTGTACTTGCAACGCCCCGGTGTGCGGGAACACAACCGGAGCGTCTAACCTCACCAACTATCAAGGAGTTGATTATGGCTGATTCGCATTCTACCCCAGACACCGACCAATCCGGAACCGAGCGTTCGGTAATTGTGGGATACCGCCCGAATGTTTTTGACAAATCCACGCCGAAAATCATCCTTTCCGGCAAATGGCTACGCGCGGCAGGTTTTGATACCGGGCAGCAGGTCACAATAAAAGTCATGAAGGGATGCATCGTTCTGGTGGCGTATAACGAGCAGGAGCAGAGGTTGCAGGATGATTATAAACGGACGAAAGCAAAGCTCATTGAAATAGAGGACGCGCTTGCAGCGATCCAAACTCCGCGTCCTGGAAAGCGCCTCGCAAAATCACATACAAACCACCTGGTATAGCGACTGTTTCTGGCATACTACACACTGGTAAGGTTAATCACTCGAAAGAGGGAGGCGACATGGCAGATCAAGACGTAATCCAATCTCCAGCAGGCGAATTTGTTATGTTTGCCAGTGATGATGGAACTGTTCGCATCACATGTCGCTTTGAACATGAAACGCTCTGGCTGTCGCAAGCAGCCATTGCGGCTCTTTATCAGGTCACTCCTCAAGCCATTACTCAGCATATTAAAGCAATTTACGAAGAAGGTGAGCTTGAACAAAAAGCAACTTGTAAGGCTTACTTACAAGTTCAACAAGAAGGTCAGCGAAAGGTCAATCGCAACACGCTTCACTATAGCCTGCCCGTCATTCTCGCCATCGGCTATCGCGTCCGCTCCGCTCGAGGGACACAGTTCCGCCAGTGGGCCACCCAAACGTTGCAGGAATATCTGGTTAAAGGCTTCGTTATGGACGACGAGCGCCTGAAAAATCCGCCAGTGGGATCATCCGCCGTACCTGACTATTTCGATGAAATGCTGGAACGCATTCGCGATATACGAGCCAGCGAACGCCGGGTCTATCTCCGCGTGAGGGAGATTTTCGCATTAGCCGCTGATTATCAGCCGTCACTCAAAGAAACCGCGCAATTCTTCCAGACCATCCAGAATAAACTGCATTTTGCCTGCACGGGCCACACCGCTGCTGAGCTGATTCACCAACGTGCAGACGCCACTCAGCCGCATATGGGGCTGACCAGCTATAAAGGCGAAGAAGTCCGTAAAAGCGATGTCACCACCGCAAAAAATTATCTTTCTCAGGATGAGGTGAGCGAGCTTAATCGCGTCGTGAATATGTGGCTCGATTTTGCTGAAGATCAGGCCAAACGCCGCAAGCAGGTATTTTTACGAGACTGGCAAACCAAACTCGATCAGTTCCTGCAATTTAACGACCGGGACGTTTTAGAAGGAGCAGGCAAAATCAGCAAGAAAGCGGCTGATGAAAAGGCGTGCTCAGAATACATTGAGTTTGAAAAAAAGCAGCGCCTGCTGAAAGAAGCCGAAGGTGAGAAAGATATTGTCGGCTTATTAAAATGGGATAAGCAGGCTAAGCGCTAATGCCGGTGCTGGCTCAGTATTTAATCATATTCATCATTTCAATATTTAATGCTATTTTCTAGTTATCATTGTTCTTGCGATGTAAGAGCAGCCATAAATCAACCTTATAATTTTTTAACATCAATTCAAGCCACTCATATCTCACAACGATAACTTTCTTTTTAACCAGCCAACGTTTTTTAGCGTTCATGTTTTGAAATGTCAGTCACAATTTAAACGATTAATGAAGAGTAGTTTCACTCAGTCTGTAAAAGGAGATTGAGATGGCTATATCAGTTTACTTATGGCTTGAGGATAATTCAGGCCGGAGGAGTAAAGGATCTGTCGATGTAAAAGATCGCGAAGGTTCAATAGAGGTGATTGAGTTTATGCACTCTATAGAACAACCAATAGATAAGTTCTCCGGAAAAATCACAACAAATGGTAAAAGCAGTTTGCACCCTGACGATTCTTCAGAGGGCTGCATCATTGCTCCTCTGAGTGCCAGGAGGAGTATCTGGAAAAGCAACGATACGGTATTGGTTGCCAAATGAAGCGTTTATTTTATTTATTGCCACTACTCGTTTCAGTAAGTTCGCACGTCTCAGCAACTGAAATGACCGGCTTCGCGACCCAGTATTACGATGAAGACGGATCGCTGACGGAAATTTCTACAACAGTACCCCTTTCACCGACCATCACCATTGGTAAGAAAACCGTGCAAATGGAGGTTACTCATCTGACAGATATCTCCAGCACATCAGTTAACAAAGACAACTCCGCTCGTTGGGTCTGCCTTCATGACGACGATGGCACGAACTATTGGTTCATTTCTGATAACGAAATGGGTGCAGGATTGTTAACTGCGCTAGCCATAGCCAAAGATGGCAGCCATGAAGAGTGTACGAAAACCACAGAACCAGTCAGAGTCTCAGTCGCTAACGTTCCATTATTCAATGCAACTCACGGGAGTTTAGTCGAATTGTTCGGCAAGAAAGAGATCGCTAAAAAGAAAGCGGTGCTTTTTTATCAGGAGACGCCAGTCCAGGATGGGTTTGTTCAAAGTAATACCGTCTCTTATTACTTCGATGGCGAAAAAGTGCGTGGCGTAATCATCGGGCAAATTACCAGTAACTAGTTTGCAGACTCCCTCTCCACAGGGAGAGGGCGTTAAGCCTGCCCACCCAACCGCATATGCAACAACGGAAACGGATTCCCCTGCCCGTCCAGTTCCGAGTGTCCGACCTGCTCAAACCCCATATGGCGATAAAACGCGACGCCCTGCGGGTTCTGCTCATTCACGTCCACTTCGTTCGCGCCGAACTCTGCAATAGCGTGTTGCAGCAGCAATTTCCCGACGCCCTTCCCCCGGCTCACATCATCAACAAACAGCATTTCAATGCGGTTTTCATCCACGCCTAAAAAGCCGTGAATAACGCCTGCGTCATCGCGAGCAATCACGACCTTGAGGTTAGGAAGATAGGCATTAAGCAATAACGGGCGCAGCGCCGCAATATCACTTTCCTGCAAAAAGTGATGGGTGGCGCGGACGGAGGATTCCCAGATCGCGACCAGACGTTCGAAGTGTGTGGGGAGTGCAGTTTCAATTTTCATGGGGGGATCATGTTTGGAAAATCGAACTATTTCAAGCCACTCTTTGCGATCTGTTCCCCCCCTCACCCTAGCCCTCTCCCTCAAGGGAGAGGGAACAGACTGCGCTAAGCTTTAATCTCCATCACCGCATACACCCCATCCTTCGGCACCACCACGGTGACGTTTTCCACCGGCACGCCCGCCGCGAGATGAATATCCTGCAGCTGCTGTAACGACCTCGGGTGAATATCCTCCCAGCCGATGCCCCGCAGCACAAAGTCAATTTGCGGGCTGCTGGTGAGCATGTTCGACACAATCACCGCCCCGCCGGGCTTCACCAGCCGCAGCGCGCGCTGGAGAAAAATCACCGCATCGGTATCGTTGAAGTATTCAAAAATCCCCAGCGCGTCGACCAGTTCGGCCTGATGCTCGCCCAGCTCCAGCAGTAAATCCTCGTTACGTACCAGCGTATGGAACAGGTTACGCCTGAGCAACGTCAGCTGTTCGCCCACCACAATCCCTTCCTGCGCCGCCATGGTTTCGGCCCAGCTGAGCGCTACGGGGTCTTTGTCCACCAGCGTGAGATACACCTGCTGGCCGTCGAGCTTTGCTTCACGCAGCGCCTCCAGCACCGGGATGGCAGCGCCGCTCGCGAGGCTGACCCAGTTGTTCTCGCTTTCATTATGAATGTACTTATCCACCAGCGCGGCCAGCACCCGGGCGCGGGAACGCACGCCAACCGCATCGTTAGCGTGAATAAACCACTGGCGGCTGTCGCTGTCCATTTTTGTGCCGTCGGGCAGGCGGTCTTCCAGCGGGTTTTGCACCACAAACAGCGCCAGCGCGGAGGGTACCAGCCGGGTTCGCCACGCGGTGAGCGCCGGGCGGTTGTGAAACGCCTGTTCGGAATAGCGGTTCTGCGGGACAAGCACGGCCTGCCCCCCCTCTTCGTACTCCACCCGCGGCGGCCGGAGCGCTGGCTCGGCTTTCAGGGCGCGGTCAAGGGAGGCGATCTCACGGGCAGCATCGTCTTTCATTGGCCACTGGTCGCTGACGTCGGGAAATGACGCGCTGAAAATCGTCATATTTTCCGGTGCATCGCCGCGAAAAGGCTGCCAGTTCATGTCATCTTCCCTCCGTTAGGCTTTTAACGGAAGTCTATCCAGGCGGGCCAGTAATACCCTACGAAGAAAGCACGAAATCGGCACATCAGTTCTGCGACGTGCGCCATACCCCCGGCGTACAGCCGTACTCGGTCTGAAAATGACGAATAAAGTGGGCACAGTCGCTAAATCGCATCCGCCGCGCGATATCCGTGACGCTTTGCTGAGAGTTCTTCAGCAGCCAGCAGGCATAGCGCAGCCTGGCGCTGCGAATAAATTCCCGCGCCGTTTTGCCAAACTCGGCGTGAAACAGGCGGTTAAGCTGACGTTCGCTCAACCTAACGTCCTGAGCGAGCCTGGCGGCATTCAGCGGGTGAGTCAGATATTGTTCGACGATCGTCACCGCCCTGCGCAGCCGTGAATCAGGGATCATGGCGACATTCGCGGGCTGTGGCGTGGCGGCATCATGCGGAGGAAGAGACAGCCGCCGGGAGGTGGTGGCCGCAATGTCGTCTCCCCCGTGGGCGCGGATCAGCGAAGTTACCAGAGTGAGCGTTGAGATCCCACCCGGGCAGGTCAGCACATCGCCTTCGTCTATAAAATCGAGGCCTTGCTCAGCATAAACCTGCGGGAACCGTTGCGTGAAAACGCCATGATGGTGAGGATGAATCGAGGCGCGGCGCTCATTCAGTAAGCCTTCCTCCGCCAGAATAAAGCTGCCGGTCCCAATACCTATCAGAGGAATGCTGTTGTGATGAGCATCCGTGAGAAACGCTCTGTCGCCACGGTGCCCCTGGTTAAGGTGCTCCAGGCCTCCACCAATCACCGCAATGTAGTCGAAGTCACCGGGCGGCGCATGGGCGGCATCGGGCCGTACGCTGATCCCAGAACTGCTTACCACCGGTAAGTCGGGGTGAATGCTTATCAGGCTGAGTTTAAAGCATATTTTCTGGCTACGCTTTTGGACGCTGGATGCAATGCGTAACGCTTCTATCAATCCTGAAAATGCGAAAAGCGAGAACTGGGGCCACAGGAGTAAACCCATATGCAGGGGTTTATTCCGTGCAGGCGTCATTCTGACGTGATCATCAATTAAAGTTTTCATTAACTTGCCGAAGAATAATAATTACATTATCGCAACATTATTGCTGCTATTATATTTCCCTAATGTATAGTCTGGCTGTTAAATCAAACATAAATGATGTCAGGAAAAACTTAAAAGAATTTCTCGTTGTCACTACCTGTTTTTTGACGTGTGGCACACATAGGTTGGTAGCGTCCCCAGAATAAATAAATAATTCTCATTCTGCTGTTTCTTAATGCGCATATAAATATTCTTATCCGGGTAGATAAAAAATAAGGGCTCGTATCTCTCCAGCCAACTGTCGCTGATGTTATCGTCCGGGAATTTTATATTACGTACGGACGTCAGGTTATAGACGCTGTCTTTACGCTCAATCTGAAAGAAAACTTTGCGGTTCAGCCTCTTCGTTGGGTCGCTTTTCACCTTGCCATTCATGCTGAGTATTCCGCTGTTACCCTCCACGGTGTAGTTCAGCCACAGAGACAACGTCTCATCACGGTGATGCTGAATAAAGTTCACCTGACAGGCAAAGGGCTGGATGTAATGGCGATGCCAGAGGTAATACGCTGCCACAACAGCCCCCATCAGCAGGCACAGGCAGAGCGCAAAGAGCATTTGACGGTAGCGAATCATACTAACGATCCTCTATAAAATAATCAGACATACAGTGGTTGGATTCCGTCATCGGCCTGTCACAGCGAATTACTGACGCACGAGGTAGCAGGGTGTAGCCGCTGACATATATCCAGGGATAGTTCACGCACTGCTCCTTAAACGGTGCAGCATAGACCAGCGCTTTATCTCGATCGTATTGCGTTTCAACATCGCGAGCAAAATAGAGCTGGCACTCGCCCATCTTCGTCGCGAAGCGGTATCCGTCAACAAAATAGCTGTCATGCGTCAGGCGATGGCCGATAACGCTCACGCTCACGCTCACGCCAGCCAATACCAGCAACGCCACCAGCACGCAAGGCAACCATAAGCGTTGTTTAGAAACCGTCGGCTCGACAATCTCCTCTTCGCAGGTATCCAGAGCAGCCTGTTCTTCCTCTTCGGTCTGCGGCTGCGTCTCTTTAATAATGATTTGCGTATCGCTTGCGAGCGTCAGTCCAATGCGTGGGATAGTGACTATCGGATCGGTTTCAAAACCGACTTTCTTTAGTCCCTTACGCAGAATAGAAATGTTCTGGTAATAGGTATTAGGCGAAACCAGCATCCCCCGACGCTGCCAGACAATATCCATGCACTCCTGTTGAGTCACAATACTTCCGACTCTCTCTATTAATAACAACAAACAACGGCCCGCCGGGGAATTTAATACCACTACCCGCTCGGGATTGTTCAGATCGCGTAATGTGCTGGCCGCTGGGTGAAACTCTACCAGGCCATTAATAATGTAATACTTATGCATAGAATGGACTAAATACCTCTGGTCAACACCTGTTGCTACAGTAGAATCCCTTCACGGTTAACCTGCGTATCCCTCGCCTGTGTAAGGATTAATGTGACGGATAAATGCACAACTGTATATCCTGACGCCTGGCGAAAAATCTTATTTTTCCTTTCCCTTTATCTATCCGGTCTGAACTTTTCTTAATCGCCACTTAAGCCATCTTGACACTGACAAAACTCGACAAATGCGCCCGTTGAACGCTTTAGCCATCGCTGTCTGAATTATTCAGCATGCTTAATTTATTTTTTTAGCGAAAAGCAGAGAGGACGCGCCCTGCCACCGGATTTCGACATTACGGCCAATTCGAAAGCTGTCGTCTTAATTAACAATTTCAACACGAAACTGTTAGTAACCGTCAGTAACAATGCGCCTCGTATGACATCACTAGACGATTCCCTTACAAAACATTTATTAAAGCCAACTTTTCAATAAAAAATACCGGTATGATTATTTACAGGCAGATAAGCAAGAACCGGTTCAACGAGGAGAAATTGACGCTACACGCAAACCACACTTAAAACAAATTAAGATTAATTCAGGTTACGTCTTTTACGCCTTGAGTATAGTGAGCTCAAACCGTGCAATGCTTAATTGCTTCGAAAATATCAGGCATCGCCCTACCATACAGGCGAGTCTCATTACAATTATAAATCGAGGGAATGTCATGGCGAATAAACACAACAACACACGTCATTTAAATATCGCGCTATTGGGTGGAGATCACTTTACGCGCCAGGGGATCGCCGCGTTATTAAAAAACATTGCCCCTGACATGCAGATTAATGCATCAAGCAATGATTACGCGGAGCTCGAAAAGATGTTAACGGCAAGACCTGTAGATGTAATTTTTTTATCCGGCACGGATAAATATCACGCGGGTTATGATTGCCTGAAATATATCAAGAAGATGAAAGTGCTCTATCCCGGCGTGCTTATTTGTATGTATTCCGCGCCGGCAAATTCCTGGCTGTGGATACGCGGTGAAATAGACGCTTATATCTCGCTGCAGGACCCGCTTTATCACTGGCGAGCCAGCGTATTAAAACTGGTCGATAGCCGTTATCGCCCAATAAAGAAACCCACGGCGTTATCGCTGACGCCGGGCGAATGGAGGGTATTGAAGGAACTGCGAAAGGGTCTGGATATGCGTTACATCGCCGAAACAGAGCAGCTTTCTTACCGTCGTGTCAGTGCGTTAAAAAGCTCAGCGATAAGAAAACTCGGGCTCAGGAACAAGACAGATTTGCTGGTCTTTTTAACCAGTTAGACCTGCTCCTTTCAGAGCAAATCTCGACATAACAACATAATGGAATCAGGACAATGAAAACTCAACTCAATACCAAAACACTGCTTGCGGTCGCTATTGCTGCCTTACTGCCAGCAGGAACGGCGCTGGCTGCAGAGACCAGCGGCGGCACGGTGAACTTCAACGGCAAAGTCGTGACTTCCGCCTGCGCCATCAGCGCAGGAAGCGCCAACATTGACGTTGATATGGGTGAAGTTCGTACCGCAACGCTGAAGAATGCAGGCAGTGAAGCCAGCACGGCAAAAGCGTTTGCCATCACGCTGGAAGATTGTGAAATCGCCGACACCTCGGCCTCATCGGATGAGAACCCGATTGCCGCAACAACCGTGGCGGTCACCTTCACCGGTACGCCAGACACCTCCGATGTTAATAGCCTGGCCATCGGGACAAACGGCAGTGCCAACTTTGCACAAAATGTGGCTATTCGCCTTTATGACGAGCAGGGCAAGGTGGTGAAGCTGGGTGAAGCTGCTACGGCCATCCCTCTGCGTAAGGGTGCCAACACCCTGAACTTCAGTGCGAAATATTACTCGCCGAAGGGCGGCGCCACCGCGGGTGATGCCAGCGCTGTCGCGACCTACACCGTGACCTATTCGTAATCTTCAGGCCCGGTCTGCTGGCCGGGCCTGACTTAGCTTTCAGGAGAAACACTATGCGCGTAAACACATTGATTTGCCTGGCGGGCACGTTATGTTCCTCCGCCGTCTATGCCGGCGGCGTGGGGTTGGGCGCAACGCGAATGGTCTACTCCAGCGCGACTACCCAGTCCATGATGCAGGTGAGAAACACCCATCCCGACGCCACTTTCCTGATCCAGTCATGGGTGGAGAACGAGAAAGGGGAACGCACCAACGACTTCGTGATCACGCCACCGCTGTACGTCATGAAACCGGCCAGCGAAAGCGCGGTGAAAATCATGTTTAACGGTAAAGCCCTGCCACAGGATCGGGAGACGCTCTACTGGATGACGGTCAAAGCCATACCACAGCAGGCTCAAAGCGGTTCCGGGAATACGCTGCAGTTTGCGTCGGCTAACCGCATCAAGGTCTTTTATCGCCCGGAAGGACTTGGGGAAAGTCCGGGAGAGGCGTGGAAACGCCTGACCGGTGCCTATCGCGCCGGAAAGGTGACGCTCAGCAACCCCACGCCGTACTACCTCACCACCATCAACGTGAAAATTGACGGGATCCCGGTGCAGCCGGTGATGGTGCCTCCAAAAGGTAACGTGACGCTGGCCGAAACCTTCAGCCATGCGAGCAGCATGAGCTTCCAGACCATTAACGATTATGGGGCATGGACTCCCGCCACACGCGCATCGTTATCCCAATAATACAAACAGTAAGGCGTGACCACGTGAAAAGAAAAATCCTGTGCGCCACGGTGATCGCCCTGGTGATTCGGCAAGCCGTGGCTGCTGAAAGCGAGCTGCTATTTAACCCCGCGTTCCTCAACGGCGAGAGCGCAAACAGCGCCGATCTCGCCTGGGTCAACGCCGGGAGCGCGTTGCCGCCGGGTGATTACAACCTCAACGTGTATATCAATACTAACTACGCGTTCACAGGTAACGTCACGTTCCGCCTTGCTGAAGACAGCACGGGTGAAGCGCTGCCCTGCCTCACGCCTGAGCAATTCGCCGCGCTGGGCATCGATAGCAATCAGGCGAAGGGCGGAGCCCTGCCGCTGGCGCAACGCTGCATCTTCTTAACGAAGGCGTTTGCGGATACGCAGTTTGATCTGGACCAGAAGACGCTCACCCTGAGCTTCACCGTACCGCAAAGTGCGATGCGCAATTTGCCGCGCGGGTATGTCAGCCCGGAAAGCTGGGAGGCTGGCATTCCTGCCGCATGGCTGAATTATGTGGTCAATGGCTCGAATAATGAGTATCGCGGCGAGACGCGCACGCGGGAACAGCAGCTGTTTGCAAGCCTCAATAGCGGCGTCAACCTGGGCGCGTGGCGGCTGCGTGACTTCACCACGTGGACCAAAGACAGTAATGAACTCACCCACGTGCAGACCTGGCTGCAGCGTGATATTCACGCCCTGCGCGCGCAGATGTATGCCGGGGAAACGTACACCTCGGCGCAGGTCTTCGATTCCGTGGGCCTGCGCGGCATCGCCCTGAAAACCGATGACAACATGCTGCCCGCCAGCCTCAGCGGCTATGCGCCCGAAGTTCGCGGCATCGCGCGCAGCAACGCCACCGTGACGGTTCGACAGAACGGCAACATCATCTATCAAACCTCCGTTCCACCAGGGGCGTTTGTGCTGAAAGATCTCTACCCGACCTCCTCGGGAGGCGATCTGGCGGTCACCATTCAGGAGAACGACGGCAGCAAAACGCAATACACGCTTCCCTTTGCCAGCGTGCCGAACCTTGTGCGTAACGGACAGGTGAAATATGCCCTGGGTGCCGGGAAATATCGCCCGACGGGCGATCAGGACGCGCCCTCCTTCGTGCAGGGCGAGCTGTTCTATGGCTGGCAATATGGCCTCACGTTTTACGGCGGGGCACAGTTTGCCGATCGCTATAACGGCCTGGCGTTCGGGTTTGGACAAAACCTCGGCCGCTTTGGCGCCTACTCTCTTGACCTGACCCATGCCCGCAGCCAGCTGGCGGACGATCGGCACTACAGCGGTGATTCGGTGCGCCTGCGCTACAGCAAGCTGCTGAATGATATTGGCACGCGGATTAACTTCTTCTCCCTGCGCTACTCCACGAAAGGGTTTTATACCCTCAGCGATACCACCTACAAAGGGATGTCGGGCGGATCGCCAAAGCAGACAGTGGAAGATGATGGCACCGTCACCACCCATTACGACAACGTGTACAACCTGCGCATGTCGCGCAAGGCAAAAAACCAGCTGCTGCTGTCGCAGCCGATGGGACAATACGGCTCGCTGTCACTGTCGTGGGATCAGCAGACCTACTGGAACACGTCAGACACCACACAAAGCCTGCAGTTTGCGTGGAACGCCACGTTTCGTAATGTGTCGCTTGGCGTCAGCGTCCAGCGAAGCTCGAGCCTGTATGACGACAAGAAAGATAACATCCTGTCGATGTCGATTTCGGTCCCGCTGGGCAACCCGGCGCTGTCGACCCGCGCGCGCTTTACCACGACCCATGCGGACGCCACCGGTACAACCGCCAGCACGGGCGTGAGCGGTTACCTGCCGGGTCAGGAGAATCTGTTCTATAGCGTCAACCAGCGCTACAGCGCCCAGCAGCACTACGGCGGCGATGCCACCCTGCAATACGAAGGCGCGTGGGGGGACTACAACCTGGGCTACAGCTACGCCAGCGATTCCCGCAACCTCAGCTACGGTATCAGCGGTGGCGCGGTAGTGCATGAAGATGGCCTGACGCTGAGCCAGCCACTCGGGAACACCAACATTCTGGTGAAAGCCCCGGGGGCCAGCAACGTCGCCGTGCTTAACCACAAGGGCATCAAAACGGACAGCCGGGGATACGCGGTGATCCCGTACGCCACGCCGTACCGCGTTAACCAGGTCGCACTGGACGTGACGACCGCCGGCAACAACGTGGAGCTGGAAAACGCCATCGCCAATAAAACGCCCACCGATGGTGCCCTGGTTCGCGCCACCTTCACCACGCACCAGGGAGCAAAAGCGATGTTTATCGTGCGTCGCGGCAACGACATGCTTCCCTTCGGCACGCTGGTCTCGCTCGATAATGACAAAACCAGCGGCATCGTTGGCGATGGCGGCAGCCTGTATCTGTCCGGTTTGTCAGAGAAGGGCACGCTGAATGCCGTGTGGGGTCGCGGCAACAGCCAGCGCTGCGCCATTACCTATGCGTTAAACAAGCAGAACTATAACGCCCGCACCGGTCTCTATTCTCAGGAGGTGGTATGTCAGTAATGTTTCGGATCGGCTGCATCGCACTGCTGGTTTTCACCCTCCCCGTTCGCGGGTATGACGTGCTGGTTTCCGTCACCGGCAATTTGATCGGCAACACCTGCGTGGTTGCACAGGACTCCGGGGAGCAGAACGTGCCGCTGGGCACCATCGGTATTAAACAGTTCAACCGCACCGGCGCCGTCAGCAATATCAAAACGCCCTTCACGCTCAGGCTTGAAGCATGCGGGCCAACCTTTGCTGGCGTAAAAATCCGCTTCAGCGGTACGCCGGATGATGACAACCCGCAACTGCTGAAAATTGCCGACGGTGGCGCTACCGGCGTGGCGGTGCAAATCCTCGATAAAGAGAGCGTACTCATTCCCCTGAAAACACAAACCACCGCGTACGCAACGACGGGGGATGACAGCGTACAGATGACCTTTTACGCGCAGCTGGTTGCCACCGGCGCACCCGTGAGCGCTGGCGATGTGTCAGCCTTCGCCACATGGACAACGGAGTATCTATGATGCGTTTATTCTTTTTTATCAGCAGTATGTTTCTCTGTGCCAGCCTGCAGGCGATGGAGTGGAAATCGGACATTACGCTCTCCCCACAACCGATGACCTACAACGGACCGGCAGATTCGGTTGTGCCGGGCAGCATTATCGGATCGACCTGGAGCGCCTCCGCCAGCGTGAAGGAGGTGTTCTGGTGCGGGCTGGTTTTTACCTGTTCCAAAGGCACGCTGGAGCCGAGCAGCAGCGCGATCTCAAGCGGGATGACGGTCAACGTCGACGGCATAAACTACACCATTTTTGAAACCGGCGTGCCGGGGGTAGGGTATATCATCGGGCTGAAGGATTTTAATGGGACAAAATACATTCCCCTGCAAAGCGGTATTACGCAAAGCTACCCGGCGGAGGGCACCAACGGTTATGCGACCAGTTTAGGCTGGTCAGCCAAGGTCACCTTTATTAAAACCGGCACGGCGCTGAAATCCGACGTCTATAACATCCCGACCATCAACGCCGCGGTGTTAACCGCCTACAACAACGAGGTCAAAACGGCGCAGGTCATCATCAGCCCGACCACCATCACGGTGACCGCCAGCGGATGTACGGTCGGCAGCAAAAATGCCAGCGTCAAACTAGGCACCATTGATATTCGCACCCTGCCCATGGTGGGGAGCACGTCGCCATCGGGGACGTTTACCGT
The DNA here is from genome assembly GCF_008080435.1 of Enterobacter asburiae. Lineage (GTDB taxonomy): Bacteria > Pseudomonadota > Gammaproteobacteria > Enterobacterales > Enterobacteriaceae > Enterobacter > Enterobacter asburiae_C. The sequence continues at coordinate 145,644 of NZ_VRKN01000007.1, forward strand.
CGGCCTGACCTGCGACGCGGACGTGGCGGTTCACGCGGTGATGACCGATCAGACCACGCCGTCGAACACCTCGTCGGTGGTGACGCTGACCGGAGACTCCACCGCTTCCGGCGTTGGGGTGCAGTTTTTCTACAACGGCACCGGACCGCTGATGATGGGGCCGGACAGCTCGGCCGCAGGTACAACCGGCCAGTTCTTTATCCAGAGCACCACGGCGGCGCAAACGCTCACGTTGCCGTTCCAGGCGCAGTACATCCGAACCGGCGAACTGGTGCCCGGCTCGGCCAACGCGCTGGCCAGCATTACGTTTTCCTACCAGTAGAGGCTTACTGCTTTACCCACACCAGTTGGTCAACCCGGAAGCCCAGACTGCGCGCGGTGTTCAGGTAATCCTGCTTCACCGCTTCGGGAAGGGTTGGCGTGCGCGACAGGATCCACAGGTAATCGCGGTTCGGGCCGCTGACCAGCGCGTACTGGTACTTATCGTCCAGCCTGATCACGTTATAGCCACCGTAGAAGGGGCCGAAGAACGACACTTTCAGCGCGGCGGTGGTCGGCTCGCCGGTAAAGTACGCTTTCCCCTCGCTCTCATTCCACGTATTTTTGACCGGGTCGTAGCCCCGATTCAGCACGCTGATGCCGCCGTCGCTGCGTTCACCGTAGGTGGCGGTTACCTGCTCCAGCCCGCGTTCAAAACGGTTTTCCAGACGAGCGACTTCATACCATTTGCCAAGATAGCGGCTGGCGTCAAAACCGGAAATCGGCTGCACGCCTTTCGGCGGCGTAGGAGATTTACAGGCGACCAGCGTCAGCGCAATGGCAACACCGGTCACAACAGGCCATAGCTTCATGAGAATTCCTTTCATTTGCACGGTTGGACGTTAAGTGTAGTGCACCGTTTCGGCGCTTCATCCCGTCCGGGAAAATTCGTAGTATATTGAGAGTATTCCTCCACTCTGGACACGGACATGGCTTACTCCATCGGCGAATTCGCCCGACTCAGCGGCATCACCGCCACCACCCTGCGGGCGTGGCAGCGTCGCTATGGTTTACTCAAGCCACAGCGCACGGAAGGCGGCCACCGCCAGTACAGCGATGAGGACGTCCAGCAGGCGCTAAAAATTCTCGACTGGGTAAAAAAAGGCGTCCCGATCGGCCAGGTCAAACCGCTGCTGGAACGCCCGACGCCGGGTCGGACCAACAACTGGCAAACCCTGCAGCAGAACATGCTGCAACGCCTGCAGGATGGCAAAGTCGAGTCCCTGCGCCAGATGATTTACGACGCCGGACGCGAGTACCCAAGACCGGAGCTGGTCGCGAACGTGCTGCGCCCGCTGCGCAGCCAGGTCTCGGCCAACATCGCCGCCGCCATGACCCTGCGCGCGATCCTCGACGGCATCATCATCGCCTACACCTCGTTTTGCCTCGAAGGTGATAAAAAAGCGCCGGGCGATAATATTCTGCTCAGCGGCTGGCACCTGAACGACCCGTGCGAGATCTGGCTCGAAGCCCTAACGCGCAGCGGGCAGGGCCACCGGATCGACATTCTGCCGGTTCCGCCTGACGCGCTGGCACCGGAAATTTTCCCGGAACGTAAATGGCTTCTGGTGACCAGCGGCAAACTTACCGTCGGGCGGAAAAAGCAGCTGGAGCAATGGCAGCAGCAGGTATCGCTTGAAGTGATTATCCTCTGATAATTTTCTCCTGCGGGAATCTTCACGAAAAGTTGAATATTTTCCCGCACCGCAGATGCTAACGTTTTCCTGTGACGAATAACTCCACAGGAAAACACCATGAAAAAAACGACCCCTCTGCTGATCCTGGCCTCGATGGCCTTTGCCCCTGCCGCCTTTAGCGCCCCAGCCGGCACGCTAAGCGTCCACATTCTCGACCAGCAAACCGGGATGCCGCCATCCGACGTAACCGTTACGCTGGAGAAACAGCAGCAGGACAAATGGACCCCGATTGCCAGCGGCAAAACCGACCACGACGGACGTATCAAATCGCTCTATCCCCAGGATCAGGACATGCAGCCTGGCGTGTATAAAGTGACCTTCAAAACCGCAGATTACTTCCACGGCAAAAAGCTGGACTCCTTCTTCCCGGAGATCCCGGTGCTGTTTACCGTGACCCGCACCAACGAAAAGCTGCACATCCCGCTTCTGCTGAGCCAGTACGGTTACTCGACCTACAAGGGCAGTTAAGACGCATTGATTTTAAAGGATTATAAAAAATAGCTCCGCGAATACTTGGACAAATTAGTCATATTGTGTAAGTTTTAGTTATTGGAACGGGAGGACCACATCATGACAACGAAACCTGTGCTCGGTATTAGCGGATGTTTGACCGGATCCGCCGTTCGCTTTGACGGCGGACACAAGCGTATGGGCTTCGTCATGGATGAGCTGGCCCAGTGGGTAAATTTCAGGCCCGTCTGCCCGGAAATGGCCATCGGTCTGCCGACGCCTCGCCCGGCCATACGCCTGACGCTGACGGACTGCGGCGAAACGCAACTCCGTTTCAGCAAGCCGCCTCATGATGACATTACGCAGAAAATGGCCGACTTTACGGCGGACTATCTGCCAAAAATCGGCGATCTGTCGGGATTTATCGTCTGTGCAAAATCCCCAAGCTGCGGCCTGGAACGCGTGCGGCTGTACGATGAAAACGGCAACCGGGGCCGCAAGGAGGGCGTAGGGCTGTTCACCGCCGCCCTTCTTGAAACCTGGCCGTGGCTGCCCGTCGAGGAAGACGGTCGGTTACACGACCCGGTACTGCGGGAAAACTTTATCGAGCGGGTATTTGCCCTGCACGAACTGAACACGCTGCGTAAAAATGGGCTCACGCGCCGCGCGCTGCTGGACTTCCACAGCCGCTATAAGCTTCAGCTGCTGGCGCACCATCAGGCAGGTTACCGCGAAATCGGCCCGTTCGTTGCCTCGCTGCACGAGTGGGAAGACCTGGACGCCTTCTTCATGGCGTACCGGGAAAAGCTAATGACCATCCTGAAAAAACCCGCCTCGCGGAAGAATCACACCAACGTGCTGATGCATATCCAGGGGTATTTTCGTAGCCAACTGAATACCCGCCAGCGCGGCGAGCTACGCGACGTGATCCTGCACTATCGCAACGGACAGTTGCCTATTCTCGCCCCGATCACGCTGCTGAAGCACTACCTGGCCGAATACCCCGACCGGTATCTGATGACGCAAAACTACTTTGATCCCTATCCTGATGATTTGGGTCTGCGTCTGGCAGTCAAGTGATCATAAAAATGCGAAGGCCCCACTAACCCGTAGAGGCCCAAAGCAGTACCCCGTTTAGACGACACCCTCACTGTCGTCTCTTTTTTGCATTTCATCTCAAAGACTGTGATTATATACAGGCTTATTCTGCAAAAGGGGCCCGCCTGTGATCAACACCCTGCACATTCAAAACTACCGCTCCATCCGCGAGATGTCGCTGGAGCTGGAGCAGCTCAACATCGTCTTCGGGCCGAACGGTACCGGGAAATCGAATATCTACAAGGCGATACACCTGATGCACAGCGCCGCCCAGGGGCAGTTTTCCCAGGCGCTGGCGAATGAGGGCGGCATTCTGAAGGTGTTCTGGGCAGGCAAAACCCGCAGCGACCAGCTGCGGCGGATGAATCTGGCGGTGGAAACAGAGACCTACGAATACGAACTGCAGGTCGGGTTTGTGGAGAAGCTGCCCTATCCCTCGCAGTTTCAGCTCGATCCGGTGATCAAAGAGGAGTCCATCTGGCTGAGCGGCCAGCACCGTCGGCCTTCGTCACAGCTGATGAAGCGTAAGAACCAGGCGGTGTTTCTGAACAACGTGCATCACGAGAAAGTGACCCACAGCGGCACGCTGTATGAGAACGAATCGGTATTCGGACAGCTCGGCGAACCGCATCTTTACCCGGAAGTGTCGCAGATGCGCGAATCCCTGCGTAACTGGCGCTTTTACCATGAGTTTTCCGTCTCATCCGGCTCGGCGATGCGTGCCCCACAGGTCGGTTTCCGCTCCCCGGTGCTGGCCAGCGACGGTGCCAACCTGGCGGCCGCGTTTCAGACCATCGTGGAAATTGGCGACGAGCTGCTGCTGATGCGCATTCTCGACCAGGCCTTCCCCGGCTGCGTGTTTTACAGCGACAACACCAGCGGACGTTTTCGCATGATGATGCAGCGGGAGGGGCTGAGCAGGCCGCTGGAACCGGCGGAGTTCTCCGACGGCACCCTGCGCTTCCTGTGCCTGGCGGTAGCGCTGTTAAGCCCGCGCCCACCGGCGTTTATCGCGTTGAACGAACCGGAAAACAGCCTGCACCCTCAGATGCTGCCCGCGCTGGCGAGCTTAATTGCCGAGGCCAGCCGCTACTCGCAGATCTGGCTCACCAGCCACTCGCCGGAGCTGGCGAAGTTGATTGAGAAGCAGAGGTCGTTCTCGCTGTATCAGCTGTCGATGGTGGAGGGGGAGACGAGGGTGGAGAGGCTAGGGTAGCTCTATACCCTCATTCGGGTAGATCTTCAGAGCGCTTCTTTTCTTTTGACATAATGTGCAATATTCCTCCAACGGCAAGAGTAGTTATTGGAAAATCAGAATTGACCGGAAGACGATACGCCCAAATACATCTTATCTGGAAGTGAAAAAGGGCAAACCCAAAAATCCCGCCGACATTTGGCGGGATTTCGAATCAACCTTTGCAACGACTGAGGGCTAGTCGCAAACCCGCGCCAATTTCGGCTGGAGTGCTATCTACAGAGAGAACGACATTTTCTATGCCATCACCTTTAGTTCTTCCCCAACCTTCTAGTTTCTCATGGCGAGTGGGTGAAAAAGTGATAAAACCATTGGTACAATGTACACTACAGTTCTTCATATCTTTGAATAAAGCACGTTTGGTTTTATAGCCGTATTTTTTCATCAACATTGCTATCCAGGCAGCATATTGTTCTTTGCCTTTCTCAACATCAAAGAACGTATCACACTCTTCAATCGTCAATGTCCGGCTATCTGACAACGCTTGTAAAACAACTTCACCGATACTTTGATTATCGGCATCGGGGTGCAATAAGTGGGGAGGAAAGAGGGGATCAGCAGCAACCATCCCCAGCCCCGATTGAGTCTCAACAAGCAACAATTCAGAGTTATAGTAACAACTAGCCCTGTAATCCTGACTTTTATTAAATTTCATCATTTCACCTGTGTCACTTTAACTGTCACACCCTGACTCTTGCCATATTCAATGGCTCGGTTTATTTCTGTCCACTGCGTTTTTGTTGTAGTAGCAGGAACAGCAAGCTGGACCTCTCTATTAGCAATCATAGAAGAATCAATTGTCTTTCGAGAGAGTGTGTATGTATCAAATTTTGCAGCTGCATCAATATTTCCTTTGATCGAACTGTAAATCTGATTAGGGTTTGCCAGCTTCGCCATTGTCTGTGTATCCAATGATTTAGCGCTCACAGCTGTTTTAGTAGATACATCATAATAGTCAAACGTTTTAAAATTCTGGGGCAATCTGGCACTGGAGGGTAAGGATGATCCAACATAATCCTCCCAAGGCATACCTTGTTTAATATTACCCTGTCCCCATTGCATTCCAAGTTCAGAGGCTTTGACAGTAGCCGTTGCAGTATTGCGGCTCATGAACGATAGCGCCGCTTTGGTTATGTCTTTTACAAGCAACCCACCGCTGACGAGCATGGCCTGATTTTCCGGATCGGACGCGAATACCGCATACTTCATCCACTCCGGACTGTTTTGGTCTATTTTCGCCAGATCCTGACCATTCCACTGTTGGACGTAGGTCTTGGCTTCGTCACTGGTCATAACATCAGCGCCGATATTTCCCAACCAGCCGGGGCGCTCTGTCATATCGTAGCCACCCTCAGCAACTTCCTTATTCCAGCCAACAGCCGTTAGGGGATCATCCTTCAATATCTCATCAACTGTAGCACTTTGCTCATCACTGACTTTTTTCCATTTATCGATAATCGCCTGACAGTCACCACCAGCTTTTCGACACTCAGAAAGTTCCTTATCGAATGCTACTGCCTGCGTACTGCTCAGATAGTTATTCTCAACACTATTCTTCCCAGCACTGGCTCCAGCCGCCGCACCAGCCGTATTTCCCCCGGCAATCCCGCCAGCTATGCCCGCTGAAATAGATGCCAGCGTACTCACGGTCTGCTTCTGCTCTTCCGTCAGCTTCGACGGGTCTGTGTCCGGATAGAACTGTCTGGCGATAGCTGTCGCAATCAGTTCGCCGGATGCGGCCCCCACTGCGCCCGCTGCGGCACTGTTGCCCTGAAGCGCTGCGGTTACGCCGCCGAGGATGGCATGGGCAATCGCTTTTGCCGCCGTATCGTCATCAATGCCTGCATGATGGCCGATGATGTTCGCCAGCTCCGGTGCTGACGCGCCCGCCAGCGCCCCTCCGATATTGCCGCCCGCCAGTCCCTGCAGCGCTGCCGTAGCCGCCTGGATGCCGCGCTGCATGGCGCTGCCGGTTCCGTAGGTCACCATCACATCTTTGTATGCCTTGGTATCACGCAGTTTCCCAAGATAATCCTGCCGCTCTTTTTCTGTCGCGTTTGCGGGGAGTGTTGCGCCGGATTCTTTCTGGGCCGCCTTCAGCCCGTTCAGGTCACCCTGCGTCCTGGCAATATCCGCCACCTGGCTACCAATGTCGCTGATCATCCCAACTGCGTTCAGACGGTTCTGCTCTTTCTCCTTGTCGAAGATGGGGCTGATGCTGTCGTTAGCATGTTCGGTGTCGCGGCTCAGATCGGCCACGTCCTGCTTCTGGTTTGCCTTGTCGCGGATAGTGAGGGAGCCCTCTGCCACCGCGGCCTGTGTGGTGCCTTCCTTATGACCTTTATTACCCGCAGCGGAGATCATGCCGCCCGGCAGGTTGCCCTGGAATTTATCCCCGAAGCTGCCGCCGCCGCTCAGGCTGATACCGGAGTGCGACGTTTTAAAGTCCGCTTCATTGTGGATATCGCTGAAGCCCAGCGTCCCGGTATCGAGGCTGTTTTTGTCCGGCGTGGCGGTAGAGGCGATAACCGCGCCATCAAGCTGGGTGTGATGCCCCACGGTGATATCGAAGCCGCCGTCCCCGGCATACAGCCCGGTTTGTTCGGCCACCGAATCAAAGCGACTCTTCATCTTGTCCTGGCTGGCGTTGATATAGCCTGAACCGGACATGGTGCCGAAGGTGAAGCTGCCCCCCGCCGCAACGCTGGTCTGCTTGCTGTCGTAGTCACTGTTGTTCTGCTGGCTGCGCATCAGCAGATCGTGACCAACATCTGCCACGATTTTATCGCCGTTAACCTGGGCACCCTCGAGCACGGTGTCATGCCCGCTTTTAAGGGTGACGTTTTTGCCGCTGTCGATTGTGGTTTCGGTCCAGTCAGTACCGTTGCCTTTATCCTTGCCGTGCGCGGCGTTGACGTTGGCAAACACGCTGATACCCGCGCCGTTGCCTCCGGCACCGATGCTCACGCCAATACCGCCACCGCTGCTGCTGTTCTTGCCGCTTGTTTTTTGGGTATTCGCCGCGCCGGACAGCAGAATATCGTTCTGTGCATCCAGCGTGGTGTCACCCCCGGCTTTCAGCTGACTGCCCGCAATCACTATATCGCCGCTGTTCGCGCCTTTGTTTTTGCCGTTCGCGGTGATGGCGAGGTTGTTGCCTGCGTTCAGCGTGCTGCCTGCCACCGCATCACTCTCAGCATGCTGCTGTGATTTCGACTTCTGGGTCGTCAGCGAGAGGCTTACACCCATTGCGTTCGGGTCGCCGGTGGTTGCCGCCATATCCGCTGCCTGCCCGGCCTGCACGCCGGACAGCACCGTTTTGGTGGCCTGAAGGGCTTTCAGACGGCCATCACTTTGCTCTTTGGTCTCCTGCGCCGCGCTCACGGCATTGTTAATAGCGCTACCGACGGTGCCGGAGAGCGCCACGGTGAGCCCGCTTTTCTTCTGCTCGAAGGTTTCATCCCGGGTGCGCTTGTCGTGCCCCGGCTCGATGACGACGCTGTCGCCGCTGAGGCTTAAATCTTTCCCGGCGATAAGATCCGCGCCGCCGACGTGGGCCTGGTTTCCGGCAGAAATCGCCACGTTACCCCCCGTCGAACCCACCGTACTGAAGCTCTGGCTCTGGGTGGTGCCCTTCTCACGGAGATCGTGCGTACTTTTGCTGCTGCCAATGGTGAAACCAATCCCGCCCGAGCCCATCAGGCCGGATTTTTTCTCTTCCTTAAAGCGCCAGGAGGTGTCGCTGTTCGTGGCCGCCACGATATCGACGTTGTTGCCCGCCTTAAGCTGCACGTCGCCATCGCCCGCCACGGCGGAACCTAACACCCGCAGGTTATTGCCCGCCACCACCTGCACGTTATCGCCGCTCAGCAATGAGCCGGATTCACGCGTCGCGCTGTCCTCCTCGATGGTGTGGGTGGTTTTCTTGCTCAGGAAACCTTTTTTGGTTTTGGTCTGCTCTTTGTAGTGATAATCGCTTTCGGTTGCGGTATTGAGATTGACGTCGCGGCCTGCCGCCACGCCGATATCGCCCTTCGCCGTCACCTGCGCGGCTTCGGTGGTGACATCGCGTCCGGCGAGGATTTGGGTATTCGCCCCGCTGGCGATCTCGGTTCCCTGCTGACGCACCGATTCGTTAATAACGGTTTTCTTGCCTGACCTATAGCTGTCGCCCTGCGTGGTCTCTTCCGCAGCCAGATTCACGTCGCGACCCGCCTGCAGCCCGACGCTTTTCTCCGCCGCCAGCGCGACGGCCTGAGCGTTGATATCCTGCCCGGCCTTCAGGACCAGGTTATCGCCTGCGGAAATCGTGGTGCGGTCGAGCCCGGTGCTGTGGGATTCGCTTTTCCCTTTACGGCTGCTTTCGCTTGTCTGTGCCGCGTTCAGGTTCAGGTCGTTGCCCGCGCTCAGCCCCGCGCTGCCGCCCGCTTTCAGGTCGCTGGCGGTCACGTCAAGGTTGTGCCCGGCATTCACCAGCAGGTTGCCGCCCGCGGTGACGTTACTGCCCTGATACGTGACGGACGAACGGCTGGTTTTCTCCCGGCTGGAGCTGAATGCGTCGTTGATCTGGTTCGCGTTGACGGCAATATCGCCCCACGCATTCAGCAGCATATCGCCGCCGGAAGCCAGGTTCGCCCCGGTGACGGTGATGTTTTTCCCCGCCTCAAGCGACAGGCCATCCTGCGCGGTAATGGACGCCGTGTTGCCCAGCAGGGTGTCTTTCATGCCGATGTTGCCGTACTTCCCTCCGGCGTTGATATCAATCTGCTCAACCTGCGTCAGGTTGTTGATGCTGCCGTCCAGGCTCTCCAGCGCGACCGTTTTGCCGCTGATGGTGGAGCTGATGTTATTGATATCGCCGATGGCGCTCAGGTTCAGGTCACCGCCCGCTTTCATCAGGCCGTTGTTGAGGTTGCTGATGCTGTTCTGGCTGTCGAGCGTCAGGCTGTTTTTCGCCAGCAGCGAGCTGCCGCTGTTGGTGATGCTGCCGCCCTTCAGGGTGACATTGTTGCCCGCGATCACGCTGCCGTTATTGACGGTGACGTCCTTCGGCGACAGGTAGAGTTTCGGCACCATCACCGTTTCGCCGTTGACGGTGGCTTTTTCCCACCACAGCAGGCTGTGGTCGAGCGCGGCAATCTGATCGGCGGTCAGCGAGACGCCAAACTGCAGGCCCAGCGACTGCTGCGCCGACGCGGCGTTGTCCATCAGATAGCGCATCTGATCCAGATCGGAGCCGATGCCGTTCAGGTAACGGTTACCGGTCTGGTTGAGCACCACGTTGGAGACATAGCGGGTATCGAACGCCGCATCGCCGAGGAAGCGGTAGTCGTAATCCGGGTTCAGGTTGAGGCGGCCCAGCATATAGGACGAGCCGAGGAACTGCTTCTCGTCGGTAAACGCCGGCCGCGTCTCCTGCGGCGCCGTGGAAGACGGTTTGACCCCGAGCATCGCGTTCAGGTCGGCAAACAGGACGGGATCAAGCTGCCCGAGACCGTTCAGTTTCGGGTTGATGCTGATCAGGTACGGGCTTTTCGGGTTGTCGGAGAAGACAAAATAGCCGTTGTTGCCCGACGGCAGCGGGTAAGCGCTGGTATCGACGCGCTGGCCCTGATAATGCCCGACGGCACCGCCCTGAGCGGTTCGGAGATCGGCGGTGGTGACCCCGGCGTTCGCCAGTGCGCCCAGCTGGCCGAGGTTCGCATTGCCTTTTTGCGTGGTGGCAATGTTGCTGAGAGACGTGCCGGACGCGCCGCCGTTTTCCAGCGCGCCGCCGCCGTTAAGCTGCTGCAGCGCCCCCTGAAGCTGATCGTTCCACTGCGGCGAGTTCACCGCCACGGTGCCGGTAGCGTTCAGCCCCTGTTTTTGAACGCCGCTGCCGACAGTCTGGTTGCTGAGGGTGTTCAGCGACGGGGTGGAGATAACGTTGCTGACGCCGCCTGCATTGGCGGTGGTATTAGTGTTGCTGATGTTGCTGGTGAAGTTTGCGGTGACGTTGCCGCCCGCCTGGATAACGGCGCGAATAATAGCGCCCCCTTCATCTTGCACCCGCTCCTGACCTGTCAGCGTGTAGAGAGCCCCACCCGCGCCAACATAAGAGGATGAGTAAACCAGATAATCTGTATAACCCCCAGACTGATAGCTATTGTTATTGAGCACGTTTCCGCTTAACGCGACATTATCATTTGCCAGAATGTTACTTGCATTGTTATCTAGCGTAGCGGCGTTTATGTTCAGGTTTTGACCTGAAGCAATACGACCTGCCGCGCTATTCCCTGAAATGTCCATCGTTGTACGGGAGATAGCAAAACGCTGAGTTTTTCCTGTATCGGAAAGCTTATAGGATTTCCTGTAAAAAGGTTCATCCATAGTACATGCGCCCGTTGGACCGCAACTGCCAACCCATACGTCAGTACGGGTATAAACTATGTCGTAATTGAGTTTTGGCATGTCATCCAGAGATATCTGATATGATGCCGTTCCGACGTAAGCGGGATTGGTCAAAGTCTGCGTATTACCGCTCGACTCCATATCATCTCGTTCATTCAGCAAATGCCCCGTCCTGATCCCAATATCACCATTCTGCGTCTCAATATTCCCCGACGTGTTCACCACCTGACTGTTGGCATTCCCCGCTGCATCCCGCTGCATCCACAGGTTGTTCCCCGCCATGATGTCACCGCGCTGGTTGGTGATACTGTCGGCAAACAGCGCCAGATTATTCGCCGCGTACAGCAGCGCGGTGTTGACGATGGAGCCCGGTGCGCTGAGGGTCAGCGAGCCGCGCGTACCGGTAAATCCGTCGACGGTAATATTGCTCCGGCTGGCAACGGTGATATCGCCCCCGCCCTGCACCGAGCCCGCGGCGTTCAGCGCCACGCTGCTGCCGGAGAGCGTGCTGGTGCCGCCGCCGGTGGTGATTTGTCCGTTATTGCTGAGCTGCCCGCCCGCATTGAGGTTGACCGCCTGCCCCTGCAGCACGCTGCGGTTATCGATATCGCCGCCGCTGCTGATGGTCAGGGTTCTGCCTGCCGCCACGGCGGTTCTGCTGGTAAACGCGTTCGTCAGCTGCAGCGTTAAATCCCCCAGGGACACCAGCTGGCCGGTCAGGTCCAGCCCCCGGCTCTGCAGCCACAGGTTGCCGCCGCTCAGCAGCTTACCGCCCGCGCTCTGGGTCACCTGGTCGGCATTAATGTTCAGCTGCGTGTTGCCGAGCAGCGTGCCGCTGTTGTTCAGCTGGCCGTAGTTAACCGTCAGCTGTCCCGCCTGGGTGGTGCCCTGGCTGGCAAGCGTGGTGCCGGTCAGCGTGGCCCGGTCGGCCACCCACGTACCGCCGTTGACGGCGTTTGCCGCATTAAGAATCAGGTCGGTGGCCTGCAGCCAGCCGGTGCCGGAGAACTGCGGCGTGCCGAGCGTCAGGCGCGCGCCGGAAAGCAGCCTGCCGTCGTTACGCGCCTGCGAGGAGGCGGTCACGCGCGTCTCGCCGCCGCCCTGGATCAGGCCGTAGTTAAACAGCGCGGGCGTGGTCAGCGTCAGGCCATCGCGGCTGACGATTTCGCCCCCGCTGCTGTTGGTCAGCGTCCCGCTGAGGGCCAGCGTCGCGCCGTTATCGCCCTGCAGACGTCCGCTGTTGGTGAGCGCCCCGGTGGTGATGCCGAGCGTGCTCCCCTGCATTTTGCCGTCGCTGGTGACGGAGGCCGCCGTGACGTTCAGCGCCCCGCCGGAGAGCAGAGTCCCGGTCGACTGCTGGCTGACCGCGCCGGCCTGGCTGAGGGTCAGGCCATTCACCCCGCTGATGGCACCGCTGTTGCTGAGCGTGCCGCCTGTCAGCGTCAGGTTTTTCGCCGCCCACTGCCCCTGGTTCACCAGCGTGGCGGCCTGCAGCGTGGCAGTGCCCAGCGCGGTAATCTTACTGCCCGTGGTCCCGGTGAGCGCGTCGGCCAGCGTCATCTGCAGCCCGTCGGCACTCTGCACCGCGCCGCTGTTGTTGAGCGACTGCGCGTTAAGCAGAATGTTCTGTGCCTGCCAGCTGCCGGCGTTGGTCACCGCGCCGGATGTAATCGCCAGGGTGCCCTGGGTGAGAAGCTTACCGCCTGCGCCGTTAATCAGCTCCTGCTGCGGCGCGGCCATCGCCATGCGCGCCATCAGCCGCTGCTGCCCCTGCAGGGTCAGGCTCTGCAGGCCGGTTAAGGTGCCCTGGTTGTTAATGCTGCCCTGACGCAGCGCGAGGGTGCTCCCCTGCACGGTGCCGCTGTTTTTAAGCGTGCTGCCGCCGAGCGTCACATCGCCCTCGCTGAGGAGCTGCCCGCGGTTATCCAGCGTCTGCGCGGTGATATCCACCCTGCCCTGGCTCATCAGCGAGCCGGTTGAGGTCAGCGTGCCGCCGGTCGTGGCCGTCAGCGTTCCCTGGCTGAGCAGTGACCCGCCGTGCGTCCAGTCGGTGGCGCGGACGTCTGCGCCGTTCCCCTGCAGCGTCCCCTGCGTGGTCAGCTGGCCTGCGTTCAGCGTCAGCATGCCGCCGGAGAGGGTGCGCGAGGTCGCGCCCGTGGTCAGCGTGGTGCCGGTGAGCGCCAGGCCGTTCGTTCCCTGCATCAGGCCGCTGTTGTTCAGGTCGCGAGCGTTGAGGGTCAACGTGCCGCCGGTGATGCGCCCCGGGTTCGCCAGGGTGTCCGCGGTGAAGGTGGTCGCGCCGCCGCTCTGCAGCAGCCCGGTATTCGTTAACGCCCCGCTGAGCGTGCCGCTGAGTCCCGACTGCCCGTTCACCGTGCCGCTGTTAGTGAGGGTGGTGCCGGTCATGTCCAGCGTCGTGCCCTGCAACGTACCGACGTTCGTCAGCTGTCCGCCCTTCAGCGTGAAGCCGCCGCCGGAGAGCCATTTACCGTTCAGCTCGTTGATAAAGCGGTCGGCGGTGGCGTTAACCGCGTTGCTGCCCTGCATCAGGCCGCTGTTGCGCAGTTCCGCCGCGCCTGCGGTCAGCGTTTTGCCCGCCATCGTGCCGCTGCTGGTCAGCGTCGTCGCGTTAAGCGTGGCATCTCCGGTGGCCACGATGTTCCCGATACTGGTCAGGGTGTTGCTCAGGCCAAAATCCAGACTTTGCGCCTGAATATCTCCCCGGTTGGTCAGGTCGCTGCCCCGGAGGGTAAACCTGCCTTTCACCAGCAGCAGACCGGCGTTATCAAGCGTGTCGGGGGATAAATCCAGGTTGCTTCCGCTCACCAGCTGCCCGGTGGCACCGTTGCTCAGCGCGCGGGTGGTCAGCGCCAGCGTGTCGTTGCCCTGCAGAATGCCGGTATTGTTCAGCTGCGCGGCCTTCACCGTCAGCGCTTTCCCGGCCAGCTGGCCGTCGTTGAACAGCTGCGCCGCCGTCAGCGTGAACAGGCTCTGGCTGAGCAGGGTCCCCTGGTTATCCAGCCTGCCGGTAGTGGCAAGCGTCAGGGCGTCCAGCGCCTGGACGCTGCCCTGGTTGCTCAGGCTTCCGGCATCCAGCGTCGCGCGGCGCCCCTGCAGGCTGCCCGCGTTACTGAGGGTTTGCCCGCTCAGGGTCAGGGTCTCGCCGCCCGTCACCTGCCCCTGAGTCTGGTTCGCGAAGGTGTTGCCGGACCAGGCCAGCGTGCTGCTCCCCTGAAGCAGGCCGCTGTTCTGCAGGTCGCCCCGCAGGGTCAGCACTTTCGCCAGCAGCTGGCCCCGGTTATCGGTATTGCCGGCCTGAACGTCGAGCGCCTGCTGGCTGAGCACCTTACCGCTGTTGGTCAGCGCGCCGGTCACCACCGCCGTCACGCCCGCTTCCCCGAGCGTGTTACCGGTGTTAATCCACTCGCCGGTGGCCAGGTTCAGGGTGTTACCCTGCATGAGTCCGGCGTTGTTCAGGGTGGTGTGGTGCAGGTCGAGCGCGCCACCGGAGAGCAGCATGCCCGCCTGCTGGTTGCTGAGCTGTTCCCCCGTCGCCGTCAGGGAACGGGTTCCCTGCAGCGTGCCGCCGTTGGTCACCGATACGCTGCTAAACTGCGCGTCGGTACCGGCCATCAGCCCGCTGTTCGTCAGGCTGGCGGCGGTCAGGGTCAGGCCGTCCCGGGCAATCACCCGCCCGTCGGCATCGTTGCTGGCCTGGCGGGTCAGTTTCAGTAGCAGGGCGGTGGCGCTGAGCTCGCCGCTGTTGGCAAGCGTCTCGCCGTTAAGCGTCAGCGTTCCGCTGCTGCGCAGCGCGCCCTGGTTACTGATGTCTGCCACGCCGAGCGTCAGGGTATCTTCCCCCAGAACGGTGCCCTGGTTTTGCAGGCTGTTCGCCGTGATATGCAGGTCGCCGGCGGCAATACTGCCCGCGTTAGTAAACGCAGTGCCGTTCAGCGTGAGCCGGTCGTCCGCCAGCATACGTCCGCTGTTGGTCAGGTTGAGGTACTCACTGCTCAGGCTGACGCCGTTGATTTCACCCTGGTTTGTCAGCGTGTCGCCTTTAATGCGCAGCGTGCCGTCAGTGGTGATAAGCCCGCTGTTAGCCAGCACCGGAACGTTCAGCGTTAAATCCTGCGCGCTGTAGACCGACCCGCCGGCGAGGTTCGTGAGTGACCCGGTCTTTAGATTGAGCAGGGTGGTTCCCTGCAGCAGCCCGCCGTTCTCCACCGAGGCAGCGTCCAGCGAGAGGGTACCGGCAACCAGAGAGCCGCTGCTGGTGATGCGCCCGGGGGTCGTCAGGGTCATGCGGTCCGCTTTTGCAACACCGGACTGGAGGATGTTCTGTCCGCTGAGCGTAATGGCGCTGGCGGTGAGCTCCCCGCCGCTGGTCAGGTCGCCGGTCGCGTGCAAACTCAGCGTGTCACCGGTGGATTTCCCGGCATGCGCAATCGTGCCCGCCGTCACCGACAGGGCGCCCTTCGCCGCCCGGGTGCCGTTCAGCGTGGCATTCTGCGCCTGCAGGGTGAGCGCCTGCCCGCTCTGCAGGTGCGCATCCTGGCCGGTGATCAGGTCGCCGGTGCTGACGGTTAATGCCCCCGCCGCGTCCGTCTGCCCGTTCAGGCTGGCGCTGCGGGTCGCGGTAAGCTGGACATTGCCCTGGCTGGTGGTGCGGGACGCCTGACCGCTGGTCAGGGTACCGGCCTGCGCCGTCAGCGTCGTCGCGCCGGACAGGGTGCCATTCTGCTCAAGCGTGCCAGCGGTCACGTTCATCGCGCCGTCAGCCAGCAGGCTGCCGCCGTTACGCAGGGTCTGCTGCGCTGTGACGTTCGCATTACCTTTCGCGCTCAGCGTGCCCCGCTGCTCCAGGGTTCCGGCGCTTAACGCCAGGTTACCGGCGCTCTGCAGGGTGCCGTTGTTGGTGACCGTCTGCCCCTTCAGGGTGACGTCGTTGCCCTGCGCCGTGCCGCCGTTTGTCAGGTCTCCGGCATTCACATCCAGATGCCCTTTCGCCGCCAGCTGGCCGCTGTTTGACACCCTGTCGCCGGAGAGCGCAATGTCGCGCCCCGCATTCACCTGCCCCTGGTTACTGACGGTGCTGCCCGTCAGGCGGATATCTGCCGCGGCATCGGCCCTGCTCTGGCCGTCCAGGACTATCTGCCCGCCGCTCAGCGCCAGGCTCTCCCCTGCAGAGACCGCACTGGCCGTGGATGACAGCGTGCCGCCGCTGGTCAGCGTCGCGCGGGTATCGCTTCCGCTGCGGGTATTGGTCAGCGTGATGTCTTTCCCGGCCGCCACGCTGAGCGCGCCTTTGCTGGTGACGCTGCCGCCGCGCTGCGTCAGGCTGCCGCCGGTAGACAGCGTGGTGTCGCCCTGGCCTGTCAGCGTTGCATCCGAAAGTGCAACTCCCTGCCCGCCTGCGACGGTCAGTGCCCCGCCCTGTGCCGACACGCCGCCGCCGTTGACGGTCAGGGTGTCTTTACTGTCCAGCGTCGCCGCGCCGCGGGAGATAAGGGAGGTATTGCTGAGCGTCATCGCCTGCCCGCTGCTGACCGCCAGCGCGCCCGCGCTGTTTGTCCCGCCGCTCGTCATCTGCACTTTCCCCGCAGCGGAAAGGCGCATATCGCCCTGGCTGGCGAGCGTGCTGTTATTCAGTTCCACATCCTGCGAGCTGGCCACATTCAGTGCGCCACCGGCCTGATGGCTGCCGCTGAGGGCCACCCCCGCACCATTCGCGCTAATCGATCCGCTGGCCAGGCTGTTCGTGACCGTCAGTTTGCCGCCCGCATCCAGCTGAATATCGCCCTGGCGCGCGGTGAGGTTGCCGAGATTCACCCCCACGCCCGTCTCGCTGGAGACCAGGCGGATACGGTTGGCATACATCCCGCCAAGCGCGCCGGTATCCACCGCCACCACGGGCGCGGCACCCTCACCGGTAATCGGCTTAACGCTGCCGTCTGCGCCCACGCGGTTCGCCCCTGCCGTCACCGTCAGGTCGTTCGCGTGGATCGCGGCGTTCACTTCCGTTGCGCGCGCAATAATCGTCAGCGCGTCGCTCTTGCTGGCGTCCAGCCCCTGGCCTTCGACCGTGATGGCCCCTTTTGTCACTTCCAGCGCCAGCAGGTTACCGCTGGCGTCAAACTGCGGCTTGCCGGTTGTCAGGGTGACGTTCGGGGTGTTGATAAATCCGCACCCGTTACAGGTGATCCCGTACGGGTTGGCCACCATGACGTTTGCCGCCTTACCGGCGACTTCCGTATAGCCCTGCAGCTGCGAGCGGTTTGCCCCCGTGACTTCGTTGATGATGCCTTTCGCTTCCCGCCCGGCCTGCAGGTTGGGGTTGTTCTGGATAAGCCCGCCCAGCTGGGTCTGGGTTAAACGGTCCGCGCCGTTATTGAGGATAAGCCCCTCTTTGCCGACGTTATATTCACCGAACTGGTTATGCGAAATACCCGCCCCGTTCGGCGTGGCAATGTTGACGACCGGCACCCCGTTCCCCGCCCGATCGACCGTGGTCTGCCCGGTCGGCGTAAGCGCCGCCGCGACGGCAGGCGCCATCGGCTGCCAGACCATCAGGCCGCAGACAATCCAGCTGATCAGACGCTGCGAGAAACGAACGGGTGGGTGACGGGTATCCATAGTCGTAGAGTCTCTTAAAGCATGAAGGCAATGCGCCAGTTAACGCTCACATGATCCGGGCCGAGCCAGTCGGGGTAGTGCAACGGCGTACCGACCGAAATCTGGCTGCTGTACCAGCGCCCTGCGCTGCTCAGCCCCACCGAGCCTCCCCACAACGTGCCGGAGGCAAAGCGGTCCTGCCTGTCTTTTTCCAGCCAGCCGCCGTCAACGGCGACCGTTGCGCTCACCGCGCCAATCACCGGGAGGGTGAAGAGGGAATACCCCAGCTCGTTACGCCAGTAGCCGCCGTTATCCCCGGACAGGTACTGCTCTTTAAAACCGCGCACGGAGCTTTCGCCGCCGAGCGTCAGGCGCTCGGCGCCGTACAGCCGGTCGGGCGACCACTGGCCGTAGGCGCTGGTCAGCCACCACGCGTTACGGGCGACAGGACGCTGGAAACTGGCGTTCAGACTCCATTTACGGAATTCTGCCCGCGGCATATCCCCGGATTTATTTTCGTCGGTTTCGGCATTGAACCACGGCATGCCGTGGCTCCAGGTCGGGTTGAAGGTCGCCACGCCGCCCAGCATTTTTTGCGTGTGGGTAATCCCCAGGACCAGGCTGGAGAGGTTGCGCGTGCTGCTCTGAAGCGGCGCGTCGTTGAGCCAGTTGCGGCTGGAGCGCTGAACCATGCCAGCCGCAATGCCGGTTTTCACATCCCCGTTGCGGAAAACCACCCATGACGCGTTAAGGCGGTGGGTTTTGGTATCGCCCGTGGAGAGCCAGTTAAATCCCTGGTTACTGATGGTGGTCCGGTAATTACTCCAGGCGTAGCTGTAGTCCAGTAACCCGTAGCCAAACGGCACGCTGACGCCCGCCTGGAAATTCTGCGCATCGTACGCGCTGGCAAAATCACTGC
This sequence comes from Enterobacter asburiae, assembly GCF_008080435.1. GTDB lineage: Bacteria > Pseudomonadota > Gammaproteobacteria > Enterobacterales > Enterobacteriaceae > Enterobacter > Enterobacter asburiae_C. The sequence continues at coordinate 164,107 of NZ_VRKN01000007.1, forward strand.
TGCGCCCGCCGCTGACAAACCATTTATCCGCCAGCCCCAGCATATTACTGGCGGTGAGCACACCGTTAAGCTGGTCTTCACCGGTGCTCTTCTGCCCGCTATTATCCAGGCTTACCGATGCACTTAACGGAAATTCCGGCTTTGCCGTGAGATTAACGATGGAATATCCGGCCTGCGTCCCCGGAAGAATTTCAATCTGAACCGGTTCGGCGCGCAAACGGTTAATTTGCTCCATACCCTGTTCGATGTCGCGTAAATTAAGGATGCCGCCCACCCGTCCCGGAAACGCCATTTTCAGCATTCGCGGCGTTTCGCCTTCCAGACGGATCGCTTCCAGACGGCCTTCCAGCACAACAATATTCAGCTGACCGCCGGAGAGATCCTGCTCGGTGAGAAAAGCACGGCTGGTGATATATCCCCGGCTGATATACCAGTCAGAAATATGGGCGAGAAGTTCCGTTATTTTCGCCATATCCAGACACCGGCCCTGCCACGGCGCAACAAGGGCCTGTCGGGTTTTCGGGGGGATTAAGGTTGCGCCGGAAAGGGTAATGGTATCAATGGTGAAACAGGGCCCGGTGCCGGTAACGGGCAGCGGTCTGGCGGGCGCGGGGCGAGGAATACTCCGCTCCAGCTCTTCACGCTGTTGCTGGTTCTGTAATAAAAGCTGCTGCTGTTGCTGCTGAATAGTGTCGCGGTCGGCTGGCGACAACGGTGCAGCGTTAACGCTCGCTGAAAAAAGCGCAACAGATAAGATAAAAACAATATAATTTTCTAATGAAATTATTCTTTTTTTATTTTATTGCTATTCATCCATGCCACAAAATTTATTCGCAATTAATATTCTCGAAATATAGGAGCATTCTTAATGCGAGTATATCTAATTTGCTTTAAGGGACATCAAAGAAAATACTTTTTCAGAAAAGTGAGAGGTTGATTAAGAAAATATGAGAAATGATTTAACTAACCCTTAAATCTGGAGTTAGCCGTAATACACTAGGCATGAAGCCGAAACGTTTTTCGCCACTCAGCGGGACTCACCCCAAAACGCGCTTTAAACTGCTGTCGCCAGGTGACGGCGGAATTAAATCCCACCAGCTCGGCCACTCGCTCAATCGGCATATTTCCGGCTTCAAGCAGGATCTGGCTGCGCCGCAGGCGTTCAGCGGTAAGCCAGTCGGCGACGCTCATCCCCGTAGCTTTAATAAAATGACGGGTCAGGGTGCGGCGGCTCATCGAAACCACCTCCGCCAGCGAGTCCAGACTATGCGGTTCGGTGATGTGTTGCTGTAGGTAGTCGATCAGGCAGTTAATGCGTCCGTCACGGGTATCTTTGGGTACCGGCTGGGCGATGAACTGCGCCTGCCCGCCCTCGCGATGGGGCGGTACAATCATCCGGCGGGCAATCTGGTTGGCGACCACGCTGCCAAAGCGCTGGCGAATGATATACAGGCAGCAGTCCAGCGCAGCCGCGGTACCGGCAGAGGTGATGATATTGCCGTCATCCACGTACAGGGCATTAATATCCAGCTGGACATGCGGAAAGAGCGACTGGAACTGATGTTCGAACTCCCAGTGGGTGGCCGCACGTTTGCCATCAAGGATCCCCGCATAGGCCAGCACAAACGACCCCAGACACAGCCCGACGATTTCCGCGCCGTTGTCTCTTGCCTGCACCAGGCTGTCGAGCAGCGACTGAGGCGGCCGCGCAAGGACATGCTGCCAGTAGGGAACGACGACAATATCGGCCTGACCAATGGCGGTGTAGTCCTGCGTGGCGTTGAGGGCAAATCCGTCTTTCGAGGTGAGAAAACCCGGCGTTTCGGCGCAGATCGTCACGTTAAAGCGCTTCTCGCCGGAGACCGAATCACCAAACAGAATGCAGGGAACGGAGTAGTGGAACGGGCTGAACCCGTCTACTGCGACAATCGCGACGTTGATTGGCGACATCTGTTTCTCCTTTCCCTTTAACGCACTCAGAATATAACGGTTTCGCCATCCTGGGGAATGCTCACTGCGTCACTCACCTGATTGGCTTCAACGTAATCACGCAGCGCGCTGCGGGTCAACAGGCAGTGGTTAATCGCCTCCATATGACTCGCCACAATTTTAGCCTGCGGCAGCAGGAAATGAACGTTGAGCACATCCTCCTGCCCCATAATAATGGGCCCAAAACCAATGACGTGGGCATAGCCAGCGTTCAGCACCACCACATCCGGCTGGTGCTTTTGCAGATCGGCCGCCACCTCGTCACGCCAGACGGTATCTCCTGCAAGATAGAGCGTCTTCTCATCGGGATGACGCAGCACCACGCCACAGGCCTCGCCCAGACGCTCCGCCAGCTCCGGCACGGCGTAAGCGCGATCGGTACCGTGCTGCCCGCCGTGAGTTCTTGCGATATGTACATCGCCAAATGCAGTCTCTTCAGTCATCACGGTCAGGTGAGTAAACCCCTGGCTCTTCAGCAGCGCGGCGTCGCTGTCGTTTTGTACGTAGATCGGCTTGTCTTTAGCGATCAGGGCAATCGCGGTTTGATCCCAATGATCGTCGTGAGTGTGGGTGACAATCACCGCATCGGTATCCAGCAGCATGTTGACGTCAACAGGTAGCTCGACCGTCGGATTACGAATATCCGCATGTGCCGTGCCGGGGAAACCCGGGTAAGCACCTTTAGGCGCGAGCATGGGATCAATTAAAAAGCGTTTTCCTGCGTAGGTGATTACCTGGGTGGCATTGCGAATTTGAGTGATGTTCATGGGCTATTCTCCTGTTGGTGTGATAAGGAGAATAGCCAGATGCGGCGTTGTCCGATGTGGGCTAAAGGGCGATGATCGATGGAATCGGGTCAACCTTACCAGCCTGGCACTGCCCCGCCGTTAAATATCGTCTCGGCCGCTTTTGCCACTTCCGGTGACTGATACGACTGGATAAACGCCTTCACGTTCTCCGCGTCCTTGTTGTCTTCGCGTGTCACTACGATGTTCACGTAGGGCGAGTTTTTGTCTTCAATAAAGACGTTGTCATGCACCGGTGACAGCCCGGTTTGCTGGAGGTAGGTGGTGCTGATGATGGCGACATCCACTTTCGGGTCGTCCAGCACGCGCGGCAGCTGCGCCCCTTCCAGCTCCATGATTTTCAGGTGCTTAGGGTTAGCGGTAATATCCAGCGCCGTCGGCAGCAGCCCGGTGTCCGGCTTCAGGGTAATGAGCTTCTCTTTTTGCAACAGCAACAGCGCGCGACCAAGGTTGGTCGGGTCGTTTGGAATGGCAATGGTCGCCCCGTCCTTCAGGTCAGAAACGGATTTGATTTTGCGGGAATAGCCGGCCATCGGGAAAACAAAGGTGTTCGCCACGGCCACCAGTTTGTAGCCATGCGCCTTGTTATCTTCTTCAAGGAACGGGCGATGCTGGAAGACGTTGGCATCCAGTTCCCCCTGATTTGTGGCATCGTTAGGCAACAGCGAGCCGCTGAAGCCGATCAGCTCCACGTCCAGGCCATATTTCTCTTTTGCCACCTTTTTGGCGACTTCCGCCACGTCCTGTTCGGCGCCATTGATAACGCCCACTTTAATGTGTTTGGCATCGCTGCCACTTTGATCGCACCCCGCCAGCAGCAGGCCAGCAAGTACCAGAGCACCCAATCGACGTTTCACAAGACAGTTCCTTTTGCTGAATGTTGTAGTGACTATATCGACAACGAGGCGGTGAAATAAAAAACGAAAAAGAATCAATAAGAAGGATAAGTTATATGCGGGTATTGCCGGGTGGCGCTGCGCCACCGGGCATCAGGGATCACAACGTTGTCGTCCAGTCCTCGACGGCAAGCTCCTGCACCATTCTGAATGCACGATCGTTAGTGACCCCCGACTGATAGCATGTGCAGCGATCAGCTGATCGAGATCCCCCATCACTTTCCCTTTTTTCTCCATCGCGGCACGGAGTTCGCCGTACGTTGCGGCGGCATCACTATCCCAGTCGCAAATCGTGATGGTATTGAGAAACTCCTGGATTGTTTCTTTCAATCTACTGCTTTTCTTCTTATCAGCACCATAAAGCAACTCCGCTTCGGTAATGCTTGAGATACAAACGTCTCCCGGAGTCAAACATGTCATTCTGCTTACAACTTCCGGGTGTCGTTTAAACAAGTGGCTCACGATATTCGTATCCAGCATATGCCTTATGAACATGCTCCATCCAGAGGGTCTCTTGTCGTAACACTCTGATTACGTTCGTCTTTATTCAGAAACGAATCCGGTACGTCCGTAACTGCCAGCATGCGGAAAAACTTATCCCAACTCTTTGTCTGAACAGGTTTTGCCGCCAAAACGACATTCCCCTCCTCATCCCGTCGGATGTACACGCTCTCTGTATCAAATGCGAATTCAGCAGGCAGCATCACGGCCTGGTTTCGCCCCTTTTTGAAGAGTTTTGCTGTGCGTTCCATTGCCATCTCCATGGTTTACTTGACCAGGCCAAAGCATGCGCCAGGGCCTGAAAAGAAGACAAGCAACACGCTTCAAATTAGGAATGCGACTCGCAATAAATAGCTGAATCCATAATCGCAGAAACGGACTTAAAGGGGCTTCGCCAGATAATGTCGCTGCATGCCCGGATAAGGATAATCCTGCAAAGACATCTGCAGCTGGTACCCCTGTTTTTCATAGAACGGGCGCGCCTGGAAGCTGGCGGTATCCACCAGCGCGTGCTTGCAGCCTTTGCGTCTGGCTTCCTCTTCAGCCGTTCTGATGAGCTGGCTGCCGACGCCGGATCCGCGCACGGTGTCGCTCACCCAGAGGAAGTCGATATTCAGCCAGTCACCTTTTCGTACCCCAATTAGCCCGCCGAGCATGACGCCTTTATCGTCTCGTACGTAAACACCGATGTCGCCGCTAAAGTTTGTCAGATCGATAAACTGTCCGTTATAGGCTCTTAACCCTACAAATAGCTCTTCTTTTTCTGCGGGCGTTACATTATCTGTTATGCTCAGGTGCATATTTCTCTCCTTATTTTCAGCGCAATTTGAATATCTCACAGCTTAACCTTCATAAAAACTCCTAATTTCCTCCATTTTTTAAATACAGAAACATTCTCTCAATATCTAAATAAAAAAGGCCTTTCCAATACGCACCCAAAACGTATACTGAGAACGATCATTCTCATTTTTACACGGTAGCCGACGATGAGTACGAAACTGGAAGAACGACAAAAACAACGTCAGGACGAAATCATCACCGCCGCGCGTCGCTGCTTTCGCGCCAGCGGATTTCATGCTGCCAGCATGTCGCAGATCGCCAGTGAGGCGAAGCTCAGCGTCGGGCAAATCTACCGTTATTTCAGTAACAAAGACGCGATTATTGAAGAGATGATCCGCCGTATTATCGACTCACGTATCGAAGGGATGCAGGACAAAACGGTGGTGGAAGGGATGCCGCAGGCGCTCGCCTGGCGTCAGACGATCAACGAAGACGACGATGCGCTGATGCTGGAAATGTCTGCCGAGGCGACGCGTAATCCGCAGGTGGCTGCCATGTTAACAGCAGCCGATGCCCGTATGTTTGCCAACGCCTGTGCGCACCTGAAAAAACAGTTTCCTCATCTGAGCGATGAACATATTCGCTGCTGCGTGGAGATTACCGCGGTGATGATCGAAGGCACTATTTACCGTCGACTCGCGCCTTTAAAAGTACCGTCAGAACAATTAGAGCCTATCTATCAGAATATTTTAAATATGCTTTTCTCTGCGAAGTAATCGCATGTGAATAATTAACGGGAATAAGTAATTTCCCAACTTAACATTTCCGGCCATGCCGGAGATGCGGTATCGCTGTGCCTTTAAATAGCCCTCCTCCCTGTTAAGCCATTAACAGGGCAGGCATCGTCCACCCTGGAAAAAAGATTATGAAAACCATAACAACCTCCATCGCGGCATTATTCCTCCTGACAGGGTGCGATAATGCGCAAACATCTGCTCCCCAGCGTCCTCTTGCGGATGTGGGGATTGTCACCCTCATGAGCCAGCCGGTGTCCGTCGTCAGTGAGCTGACCGGCCGCACCACGGCCGCCATGAGCGCCGAAGTGCGCCCGCAGGTGGGCGGCATTATTCAGAAGCGGCTGTTCACCGAAGGCGATACGGTCAAGGCCGGCCAGGCGCTGTATCAAATAGACCCTTCCAGCTACCGCGCGGCGTTTGATGAAGCCGCCGCGGCGCTGAAACAGGCCCAGGCGCTGGTAGCGGCCGACTGCCAGAAAGCCCAGCGCTACGCGCAGCTGGTGAAAGACGACGGCGTGTCGCGTCAGGACGCAGAAGACACGAAGTCCACCTGCGCACAGGATAAGGCCAGCGTTGAGTCAAAGAAGGCCGCGCAGGAGAGCGCCCGTATTAACCTCAACTGGACCACCGTCACCGCACCGATTGCCGGACGCATCGGCATCTCCTCCGTGACCCCCGGCGCGCTGGTGACTGCACAGCAGGATACCGCACTCGCCACCATTCGCGGGCTGGACAGCATGTACGTCGACTTAACCCGTTCCAGCGCCGATCTGCTGCGTTTACGCAAGCAAACCCTTGCCACCAATAGCGATACGCTAAGCGTGTCGTTAATCCTCGAAGACGGCAGCACCTACAGTGAAAAAGGCCGTCTGGCGTTAACCGAAGTGGCGGTGGATGAATCAACCGGCTCCGTCACGCTGCGCGCCGTCTTCCCGAACCCGCAGCATCAGCTCCTGCCGGGAATGTTCGTTCGCGCCAGACTGGATGAAGGCGTCATGAACGACGCGATCCTCGCCCCGCAGCAGGGCATCACCCGCGATGCCAAAGGCGCCGCCACCGCGCTGGTTGTGAACGCCAGCAACAAGGTCGAGCAGCGTCAGCTGGAGACGGGCGACACCTACGGCGACAAATGGCTGGTGCTGAGCGGACTGAAGGCGGGCGATAAGCTGATTGTGGAAGGCACCGACAAAGTGACCGCCGGGCAGGAAGTGAAACCCGAAGAGATGAAAGCCAGCGGAGGGAACGCCTGATGTTTTCCCGTTTCTTCGTGCGTCGCCCGGTGTTTGCCTGGGTTATCGCCATTCTTATCATGCTTGCCGGGATGCTGGCGATCCGCACGCTGCCGGTGGCGCAGTACCCGGACGTCGCCCCGCCGTCGATCAAAATCTCCGCCACCTATACCGGTGCCTCCGCGCAGACGCTGGAAAACAGCGTGACGCAGGTGATCGAGCAGCAGCTCACCGGGCTGGATAACCTGCTCTACTTCACCTCCACCAGCAGCTCGGACGGGTCGGTGAGCATTAACGTCACGTTTGAACAGGGAACCGATCCGGACACCGCCCAGGTGCAGGTGCAGAACAAGGTCCAGCAGGCAGAATCGCGCCTGCCGACCGAGGTGCAGCAGTCCGGCATTACCGTCGAGAAATCGCAGAGTAACTTCCTGCTGATCATGGGCGTGTACGATAAAACCGACACGGCCAGCAGCTCGGATATCGCCGACTGGCTGGTGAGCAATATGCAGGACCCGCTGGCGCGCGTGGAAGGCGTCGGCAGCCTGCAGGTGTTCGGGGCAGAATACGCCATGCGCATCTGGCTCGACCCGGCGAAGCTGGCGTCGTACTCGCTGATGCCGTCCGACGTGCAGAGCGCGATTGAAGCGCAGAACGTGCAGGTTTCCGCCGGTAAAATTGGCGCGCTGCCCTCGTCGAACGCCCAGCAGCTGACCGCGACCGTGCGCGCCCAGTCGCGCCTGCAAACGGTGGATCAGTTTAAAAATATCATCGTGAAGAGCCAGTCCAGCGGTGCGGTCGTGCGCATCAGCGACGTCGCGCGCGTGGAGATGGGCAGCGAAGATTACACCTCAACCGCAAAACTCAACGGCCACCCGGCAGCGGGTATGGCGGTGATGCTTTCACCGGGCGCGAACGCGCTCAACACCGCCACGGCGGTGAAAGATAAAATCGCCGAGTTCAAAAAGTCGATGCCGGAAGGCTACGACGTGGCCTACCCGAAAGACAGCACCGAGTTCATCAAGATCTCCGTTGAGGACGTGATTCAGACCCTGTTCGAAGCCATTATCCTCGTGGTGGTGGTGATGTACCTGTTCCTGCAAAACATCCGCGCGACGCTGATCCCGGCGCTGGCTGTACCTGTCGTTCTGCTGGGCACCTTCGGCGTGCTGGCGCTGTTCGGCTATTCCATTAACACCCTGACGCTGTTTGCGATGGTGCTGGCGATTGGGCTTTTGGTGGATGACGCCATCGTGGTGGTGGAAAACGTCGAGCGTATTATGCGCGACGAAGGGCTGCCCGCCCGCGAAGCCACCGAAAAATCGATGGGCGAAATCTCCGGCGCGCTGATCGCCATTGCGCTGGTGCTCTCTGCGGTATTCCTGCCGATGGCCTTCTTCGGCGGCTCCACCGGGGTGATTTACCGTCAGTTCTCGGTCACCATTATCTCGGCGATGCTCCTCTCCGTAGTGGTAGCGTTGACCCTGACGCCCGCGCTCTGCGGTTCGATTCTGAGCCACACGGCGCCGCACAAAAAGGGCTTCTTCGGCGCATTTAACCGCTTCTACAGCAAAACCGAGCATGGCTATCAGAACAAGGTGCTGCGCGCCCTGCGTCGTTCCGGCGGCATGCTGGTCATCTATGCCCTGCTCTGCGGCGCGATGGGCTTCGCCATGCTTAAGCTGCCGGGCAGCTTCCTGCCAACGGAAGACCAGGGCGAAATCATGGTGCAGTACACCCTGCCAGCCGGCGCAACGACGGTACGTACCGCCGAAGTCAGCCGCCAGGTGCGCGAGTGGTTTCTCACCAAAGAGAAAGCCAACACCAACGTTATTTTCACCATTGAAGGCTTCAGTTTCAGCGGCAGCGGCCAGAACGCCGGGATGGCGTTCGTCTCCCTGAAAAACTGGTCCGAACGTAAAGGCGATGAGAATACCGCTCAGGCCATTGCCCTGCGCGCCACGCAGGAGCTGAGCACCATCCGTGATGCCACCATCTTTGCCATGACACCGCCTGCGGTGGACGGCCTGGGCCAGAGCAACGGCTTTACCTTTGAGCTGATGGCCAGCGGCGGCACCGACCGCGACGCGCTGCTGAAACTGCGTAACCAGCTGATTGGCGAAGCCAATCAGGACAGTTCTCTGCACGCCGTGCGCGCCAACGATCTGCCGCAGATGCCGCAGCTTCAGGTCGATATCGACAACAACAAGGCGGTGTCGCTGGGGCTATCCCTGAGCGACGTCACCGACACCCTCTCCAGCGCCTGGGGCGGGACCTACGTGAACGACTTTATCGATCGCGGCCGCGTGAAAAAGGTCTACATCCAGGGCGACAGCGACACCCGCGCCGTACCGTCGGATCTCAACAAATGGTTTGTGCGCGGCAGCGACAGCACCATGACCCCGTTCTCCGCCTTCGCCACCACCCGCTGGGAGTATGGCCCGGAAAGCCTGGTGCGCTACAACGGCTCGGCGGCGTATGAGATTCAGGGCGAAAACGCCAGCGGCGCCAGCTCAGGCACGGCGATGGGCAAAATGGAGCAGCTGGCAAACAGCCTGCCGTCCGGCAGCACCTGGGCGTGGAGCGGTTTGTCGTTGCAGGAAAAACTGGCGAGCGGTCAGGCGATGAGCCTTTATGCCCTCTCCATCCTGGTCGTGTTCCTGTGCCTGGCGGCGCTGTATGAGAGCTGGTCGGTGCCGATTTCGGTCATCCTGGTGATCCCGCTTGGCGTGCTGGGCGCGGCCGTCGCCGCCTCCCTGCGCGGCCTAAACAACGACGTCTATTTCCAGGTGGCGCTGCTCACCACCATTGGCCTGTCGTCGAAGAACGCCATCCTGATTGTCGAGTTCGCCGAAGCTAAAGTCGCTGAAGGGTACTCCCTGACCCGCGCCGCCCTGCGAGCCGCCCAGACGCGCCTGCGTCCAATCATCATGACCTCGCTGGCGTTTATCGCAGGCGTCACGCCGCTGGCCGTAGCAACCGGGGCAGGTGCCAACAGCCGCGTGGCGATTGGTACCGGCATTATCGGTGGGACGCTGGCCGCGACGCTGCTGGCGATTTTCTTCGTCCCCTTATTCTTTGTACTGGTGAAACGTCTGTTCTCCGGTAAGCACGCAAACCGGAGGTCATAATGTTTCGTGTATCTATTTTAGCGTTAGCCCTGCTGAGCGCAGGCTGCGTGTCGTTAGACCCAACGTATCAACGCCCGGACGCCCCCGTCCCGGCAACCTTACCCGGCGCGCACGGCGAAGCCACCGCCGTGGTGAGCCAGTGGCAGCAGGTGATGAACGACGCGCGGCTGAAAAGCGTGGTGACGATGGCGCTTAACAGCAACCGCGACGTGCAAAAAGCGATTGCGGATATCGATGCCGCCCGCGCCCAGTACGGTGAAACGCGCTCGTCCCTGTTCCCGACGGTGGACGCCGAGCTGAGCCACACCCGCAGCCGCACGCTGGCAAGCGGCGTGACCACCAGCGACGAAGCCAACGGCGCGGTCTCCAGCTTCGAGCTGGATCTGTTTGGCCGCAACCAGAGCCTCTCCCGTGCCGCGCGTGAAACCTGGCTTGCCAGCGAGTTCACCGCGCAGAACACGCGCCTGACGATGGTTAGCGAGCTGACCACGGCCTGGGTGACGCTGGCGGCGGATAACAGCAACCTGGCGCTGGCGAAATCCACGATGGAGAGCGCGGCAAACTCGCTGAAGATAGTGAAGCGCCAGCAGGACGTGGGCGTGGCAGCCGCCACGGACGTCAACGAAGCGATGGCGGTGTATCAGCAGGCGCGCGCCAGCGTGGCGAGCTACCAGACGCTGGTGATGCAGGACAAAAATGCCCTTAATCTGCTGGCGGGCGATACGGTGCCGGAGAACCTGCTGCCCGGCACGCTGGAAAGCCTGAGCGATAACGCTATCACGCTGATCCCGGCGGGCGTCAGCTCCAGTGCGCTACTGCGTCGCCCGGACATTCAGGAAGCGGAACATAACCTGCTGAGCGCCAACGCCAACATCGGCGCGGCGCGCGCCAACTTCTTCCCGACCATTTCGCTGACCGCCAGCGCGGGCGTCGGTAGCGATTCGCTCTCATCCCTGTTCAGCCACGGGATGAAGGTCTGGTCGTTCGCGCCGTCCATCACCCTGCCGCTGTTCAGCGGAGGGAACAACCTGGCGCAGCTGCGCTACGCGGAAGCGGAGAAGAAGGGACTGATCGCCACCTATGAGAAAGCCATCCAGAGCGCGTTTAAGGACGTGGCCGACGCGCTGGCGCGACGCGAAACCCTGAGCGAGCAGCTCGACGCCCAGCGCGAATACGTGGCGGCAGAGAAAAAAACGCTGGATGTGGCAACGCGCAGCTACAGGGCGGGCGCGGGGGATTATCTGACGGTACTGACCGCACAGCGGTCGCTGTGGTCGGCGCAGGAATCGCTGATCGCGCTGCAGCAAACCGACCTGGAAAACCGCATCACGCTGTGGCAGTCGCTGGGCGGGGGGATTCAGTAATCCCTCAGGTGCGCGGTTCTCATCTGCCGAAAAGAGAATTTCATACTTTCGACTGGCGTCGCTACACTGAATGTAACGATATATTTCATGGGAAGCATGTGACTTCTAAAGGGGGTTGTTGATGAAAGCTGCGCACCTGGTCTGCCTGCTGGTTTGTCTGCTCTTCGCCGCGTTTGTCCATGCTCAGGAAAAGGAGGATCCGGCGAAAGAGGCGCAAATAAAGCAGCAGGTCCTTAAAGATATTAAGAAAACCTGTACGCCACAGAAAAAGCAGAGCGATAAGGCCTGGCAGGCGATGATTTTGTCGTCCGAGGCCAATCAGCTGCTGATCAAAAATGCCATTACCGCCGTGAAGCGCGACAACCTGGACGCCTACTGGGCGGCGGTTGGTCAGGTGGATTGTATGGAAGATTATTGAAGCTTCTCGCCGGGTGGCGGCTGCGCCTTACCCGGCCTGGAAAACATTTTTAGCGCTTACGCATATCCGGAATAATTAAATCCCCACGCAGAACATAGGACCCGAGCATCTGCGTTTTCTCCGTCAGCCAACCCACAATGCGCGCCGCCATCGCGTCCATGGAATATTCAATCGCCGGGATCACCGGAATACCCGGCAGGTGCAGCGATCCGGCAAGGCTGAAGACCATAATGTCGTCCGGCACGGATTTATTGAACGCCTGCAGCTGCGGGATCACCCGCTGGGCTTCCTGCTCGTCCGCCACCAGCAGCGCGTTGAAATTCAGGGTGCTGGCATTGTTAAGCAGCTCCTGCAGCGCAACGGACGAGGAGGTCGCGTCCATAAAAACGAGGTTGCGATTAAAGGGCAGGAAATTTTTCTCCAGCGCGTGTTTGTACCCGAGCAGCACCTGGTCGGCAAAACCGCTGCCGTGCGGGTGGATCAGCGCAATCTGGCGGCGCCCCTGGCTGGTGAGGTAGTTACAGGCGGTTTCGGCGGCAAAGGCGTGATCGAACTGAATGCTGTTGGAATTATCAGACTCCATGCAGTCCACCAGAATGACGTTTTCCATATCCACATCCAACGGGAAACGGGCGCCAATCACCAGGATATCATCACAGAGCCCGCAGGAGAGTTCTTCGAGCGCGTTCATCACTTCCGCTTTGCTGTGCGCGAAGCGCAACAGCAGGTGTTTTTGATGCTGGCTGAGCTGTTTCTCCAGCGCGTACAGATAACCGGTGGTCTGGTTAATGTTTTCCTGCGCGCAAATGACCCCGATACATCCTGTCGACTGGCTCAGCAGCGACTGGGCAATCACATTAGGGCGGTAGTTAAGTTCATCCACGGCCTTCAGAACGGCCTGACGGCTGGCTTCCTTTACGCCACGCGACCCACTCAACACTCGCGATACCGTGGCTTTAGACACCCCGGCAAGACGTGATACATCATTGATTGTCGACATCTCTTTCCCCTGACAGGCTTACCTCGCGCCTGCAAATTCCATGACCGCTTCGGCTCACATTATAGCCAGAACGAAGTATATCCGTTTCCGTTTTTCATGGAAACCGATTTTCCGTTTCCACTCAAAATGATGTCAAAACAGCCAAATTATGTGATGCACATCCGGTTAATTAGCCTCATAAGCAAGGGATCTTGATGGGTATCACACTTCTGTCTTTTATGAATGGAAACCGGTTTCCGTATAATGTCCAATCATCCTCGCAATAACTTTTTACATTTAGAGGAGGGTTGTCGATGTTCAAGATTATGCTGTGCTGCTCTGCCGGGATGTCCACCAGCCTGCTGGTCAGCAAAATGGTCGATGTCGCCAAAGAACGTGGTTTGCCGGTGAAGATTGATGCGTACGGTGTTTCCGAATTTGATACGCAGTTTCCGCAATATCAGGTGGTCCTTCTCGGACCGCAAGTGAAATACATGTTACAGACACTCTCAGACAAGGCGGCTACAAAAGGCATTCCGGTGCAGCCCATCGACATGATGGACTACGGCATGCAACGTGGCGATAAAGTACTGGACTATGCTCTGTCGCTCATCGAAGCGGCACACTAAAAGGTGTTCACATGAGTTCGTTATATCAATCCATGGTCGCGGTGATTGAGCAGTCAATTACCCCGCTGGCCGCAAAGCTAGGTCAGCAAAAGTATGTGATTGCCATCCGCGACGGCTTTACCGCCGCGCTGCCGTTTATGATCATCGGCTCGTTTATGCTGGTGTTCATCTTCCCGCCGTTCTCGGCGGATACCACCAACAGCTTCGCCCGCGGCTGGCTGGATTTCTCCCAGACCTACCGCGAGCAGCTGATGCTGCCGTTTAACCTCAGCATGGGCGTCATGACCTTCTTCATTTCGGTGGGGATTGGGGCGAGCCTGGGGCGTCAGTTTAACCTCGACCCGGTGATGTCCGGCCTGCTGGCCTTTATGGCCTTCCTGCTGGTCGCCGCACCCTATGCCGACGGCAAAATCTCGACCCAGTATCTCTCCGGCCAGGGCATCTTCACCGCGCTTATCACCGCTATCTACTCCACCCGCGTGTATGCATGGCTGAAGGAAAACAAAGTCACCATTCGCCTGCCGAAGGAAGTCCCCACCGGCGTGGCGCGTTCGTTTGAAATTCTGATCCCGGTAATGGTCGTGATCGGTACCCTGCACCCGCTGAACCTGTTTATTGAAGCGCAAACCGGGATGATTATCCCGCAGGCGATCATGCACCTGCTGGAGCCGCTGGTGTCAGCGTCTGACTCCCTGCCCGCGATTCTGCTCTCCGTGCTGCTGTGCCAGATCTTCTGGTTCGCCGGTATTCACGGCTCGCTGATTGTCACCGGCATCATGAACCCGTTCTGGATGGCGAACCTCTCCGCAAACCAGGCGGCGCTGGCGGCTGGCGCGGCGCTGCCGCACGTTTACCTGCAGGGCTTCTGGGATCACTACCTGCTGATTGGCGGCGTAGGCTCGACTCTGCCACTGGCATTCCTGCTGCTGCGCAGCCGCGTTACCCACCTGCGTACCATCGGCAAAATGGGCGTGGTGCCAAGCTTCTTTAACATCAACGAACCGATTCTGTTCGGTGCGCCGATCATCATGAACCCGATGCTGTTTATCCCGTTCGTGTTTGTTCCGCTGGTCAACGCCTGCCTGGCGTACGGCGCAACCAAACTCGGCTGGCTGGCACAAGTTGTATCGTTGACCCCGTGGACCACCCCTGCGCCGATTGGCGCTTCTTGGGCGGCGAACTGGGCGCTGAGCCCGGTGGTGATGTGCCTGGTCTGCATGGTGATGTCCGCGCTGATGTACCTGCCGTTCCTGCGTGCCTATGAGCGTACGCTCATCAAAAACGAAGAGCAGAAAGCCCAGGCAACCGTCGGCGCCGCCGAAACCGCCAGCAATTAAGTCAAAGAGGAAGAGTCATGAAATACGCATTTCCCGATAACTTCTGGTGGGGCAGCGCAAGCTCCGCTCTCCAGACGGAAGGGGCAAGAGAGGGGGAAACCACGTGGGATTACTGGTTTGCCCGCGAGCCGAACCGTTTTCACAACGGCGTGGGGCCGCAGCAGACCTCCACGTTCTATCAGCACTGGAAAACGGATATTCAGCTGTTAAAGCAGCTGAATCACAACAGCTTTCGCACCTCAATTAGCTGGGCGCGCCTGATCCCCGACGGTATCGGTGAAGTGAACCCGGACGCGGTCAATTTTTATAATCAGGTCATTGATGAGCTGAATGAACAGGGCATCACGCCGTTTATCACCCTGTTCCATTTCGACATGCCGATGGCGATGCAGGAGATTGGCGGCTGGGAAAATCGTGACGTGGTGGACGCTTACGCCCGCTATGCGCAGATTTGCTTCGAGCTGTTCGGCGACCGCGTGCTGCACTGGTTCACCTTCAACGAGCCGATCGTGCCGGTGGAAGGCGGCTATCTGTACGATTTCCACTATCCGAACGTGGTGGATTTTCGTCGGGCAGCCACCGTGGCGTATCACACCGTGCTGGCCCATGCGAAGGCGGTGCAGGCCTACCGCGCCGGGCATTACGCGGGGGAGATTGGCATCGTGCTGAACCTGACCCCGTCATACCCGCGTTCGCAGAATCCGGCAGACGTGAAGGCGGCGCACATCGCAGACCTGATGTTTAACCGCAGCTTCCTTGACCCGGTCCTGCGCGGTGAATACCCGGCAGACCTGGTGGCGCTGCTGAAATCCTACGATCAATTACCCGCCTGTAAACCGGAAGACGGTTTCCTGATTGCGGAAGGAAAAATCGACCTGCTCGGCGTGAACTACTATCAGCCGCGTCGCGTGAAGTGTCGCGACAGCGCGGTGAACCCGCAGGCACCGTTTATGCCGGAGTGGTTCTTTGATAACTACGAGATGCCAGGCCGCAAGATGAACCCGTACCGCGGCTGGGAAATCTACGAGCCAGGTATTTACGATATCCTGGTCAACCTGCGCGACAATTACGGCAACCCTCGCTGCTTTATTTCTGAAAACGGCATGGGTGTCGAAAATGAACAGCGCTTTATTGAAAATGGCCAGATTAACGATCAATACCGCATCGAGTTTATTTCTGAGCATTTAGCGTGGCTGCATAAGGGTATTAGCGAAGGGTGCAACTGTCTTGGCTACCATATGTGGACGTTTATTGATAACTGGTCGTGGTGTAATGCCTATAAAAATCGCTACGGATTTATCCAGCTCGATTTAAAGACGCAGCAGCGCACCATTAAGAAAAGCGGAGAGTGGTTTTCCGCCACCGCATTAAATAATAGCTTTGATAAAGAGTAATGATGATGATCGCATTAGAAGAAGCCGTAATGGAAATTATCGTCAATGCCGGACAGTCCCGCAGCCTGTGCTTTGAAGCGCTGCACGCGGCGCGTCAGGGCAACATTGACGAGGCCAAAAGCCTGCTGCGCGAAGCCGACGGCTACGCACGCCAGGCGCACAAGATGCAAACCAAACTGATCGAGCAGGATGCGGGTGAAGCCCGCCAGCCGATGACATTAATTATGGTACACGCGCAGGATCACTTAATGAATTCCTTATTAGCGCGTGAATTATCGGAAGAAATTATTCATTTATACCAGAGATAATCCATGGCGAAATAATTATTGTAATACCTCTGCACCCTAAATAGAGATCCACTTGTTCTGATGATAGCGACATACTCTGTCAGATCGGAGCGGGATGGTTATTGTCTGAATAAAATTAAACTATATTGAGATAACCATGAATACGATTAAAAAACTTCCATTAACCATGGCGGTTATCGCCGCGCTTTGCCCAATTTCCGTGCTCGCACAAGAATTCACGCAGGAGCAAATCGACGCCATTGTGGCCAAAGCGGTGGATAAAGCCCTGGCCGAACGTCAGGCCAAAATGGATGCGGCGGTCGCGAAAAAAGCAGACGTGGTGACCGAGCCGCAAAGCGCGGCACAATCCCCGGATATGGCGATCCCGTTCGGGATTAAATTTACCGGCTACGCCCGCTACGGCGCGCACTTCCAGGCGGCCGATCAGAAATACGTGGCGGTGGATGGCTCCTACAACGGCGCGTCCGCGATTGGTCGTCTGGGTAACGAAGGCAACGGCGGTGAATTCCAGCTCTCCAAAGCCTTTAAGGGTGAAAACGGCGCCATCTGGGACATCAACGTGATGATCGACCACTGGGGTGACGAAGTTAACCTGAAAAAAGCCTACGCGGGTGTGACCAACATTATGGCTTCCAACCCGAACGCCTATTTCTGGGCCGGTCGTGACTTCCACCAGCGTCCGCAGCAGGGCATCAACGATTACTTCTGGATGAACCACGACGGCCAGGGCGCCGGGGTGAAGAACTTCGACATCGGCGGCGTGCAGTTTGACGTCGCGACCGTGGCGGCAGTGGAATCCTGTAGCCCGGAAGTGATGGAAGACGAGGCCAACCCGTCGCGCATCACCTGTACCGGCGGTTCCGGCACGGGCGATAAGGGCAACTATGCGGCGACCTCAAAAATTCACGGCATGAAGCTCGGCCCAATCGACCTGGAGCTATACGCCAACTACGGCTTTGACTCCAAAGCCGTAGACAGCGACGAGCGTCTGAATGCGTGGCAGGGTGGCGTGGTGCTGAGCCACACCAACGACAGCGGCGTGAACAAGGTGATTGCCCGTTACTCCGATAACGCGGACAACAGCGTGTTCAATAAAACCGAGGATCTGACCACGGTCTACGCCAGCTTCGAAGGGCTGTATAAATTCACCCAGGCGACGCAGGTAGAGTACATCCTCGCCTTCCACGACTACGACAACAGCCGCGATAAGACCGACAACCGCAAGAACTACAACGCCATCGTGCGCCCAATGCACTGGTGGAATGACGTTCACTCCACCTGGCTGGAAGCGGGCTGGCAGCACGTGGATTATGACAACGGCGGCGACAACAAGGGCTGGAAGCTGACCCTGTCGCAGAACATGTCTATCGCTATGGGGCCGGAGTTCCGTCCAATGCTGCGCTTCTACGTGACCGGCGGCAAAGTGGATAACGCACGCACCGCGCACGTAAACGGCACCAAAGACGAAACCCTCGACGACTTCAACGTTGGCGCAATGTGGGAGGCGTGGTTCTAGTACAGCGACGTTTGTTTCGCCCGGCGGCGCTGCGCTTGCGCGGGCCTACAAGGTTTTGTAGGCCGGGTAAGCGCAGCGCCACCCGGCAAGATCCCATGTTATGCTAGAAAAAAATCAACATAGCAGGGGAGAACATGGGTTCCACACGCAAAGGGATGCTGAACGTCCTGATCGCCGCCGTTTTATGGGGCAGCTCAGGGGTTTGCGCGCAGTACATCATGGAGAAAAGCCACATTTCTTCGCCTTACCTGACCATGGTTCGCCTGCTGTTTACCGGCGTGATCCTGCTGACGCTTTCTTTCGTTCACGGCGACAAGATTTTCTCGGTCATCAAACATCGCAAAGACGCCCTCAGCCTGCTGATTTTCTCACTCGTCGGCGCGCTCACCGTGCAGCTCACCTTCCTGCTGACGATTGAAAAATCCAACGCGGCGACCGCTACCGTGCTGCAGTTTCTGTCGCCGACCATCATTGTGGCGTGGTTTGCCCTGGCGCGGAAAAAGCGTCCCGGTGTGTTTGTCTTGTCCGCGATTTTAACGTCGCTGATTGGCACGTTTCTGCTTGTTACCCACGGCGACCCAACCTCGCTCTCCATCTCGCCTGCCGCGCTGTTCTTCGGTATCGCCTCGGCCTTTGCTGCAGCGTTTTACACCACCTATCCGTCAACGCTGATCGCCCGCTACGGCACGCTGCCGATTGTCGGCTGGAGTATGTTGATTGCGGGATTGATGCTGACGCCGTTCTACGCCGGGCGCGGGACCACCTTCGTGATCGACGGCAGCCTGCTGCTGGCGTTTTTCTACCTGGTGGTGATTGGCACGGCGCTGACGTTCAGCCTGTACCTGAAAGGCGCGCAGATGATCGGCGGGCCGAAGGCGAGCATTCTGAGCTGCGCCGAGCCGCTGAGCAGCGCGCTGCTGTCGGTGATTTTGCTGGGCGTGGCGTTTACCCTGCCGGACTGGCTGGGGACGCTGCTGATCGTGTCGTCGGTGGTACTGATTTCGATGGATTCGCGTAGAAGGGTTAAGGCATCGGCGTAGCCTGATGCCCTCACCCCGGCCCTCTCCCCAAAGGGGCGAGGGTGAAAAGACAGCACCGAACAGTCCCCTCTCCCCTATGGGGAGAGGGTTAGGGTGAGGGGAAAATTGACTTACTTCGCCTTAACCTTCCCTGCCACCAGCAGTGCCGTCAGCAGCATCAGCGTACCGGAAATCACCAGCGGTGACGTCAGCCCCAGATGATCGAGCGCCACGCCGCCAATGGCCGCGCCGCAGGTGTTCGCCAGCTGGATCACCGCCACCTGAATCGACCCGGCTTTTTCCGCCTGATCGGCAAGCGTTCGGGTGATCCACGTCGACCAGCCCACCGGCACCAGCGCAAAGGCAAAGCCCCAGATAATCGCAATCGCCGAAGCCACCCATTTATCGCTTCCCCACAGCACCAGCACCGCCGCGCTCGCCGCCAGTACCAGCGGCGCGCCAGCCAGCGCGACCTTCAGGGAGCGTTTCAGGAACTGCGACGACAGCGAGGTGCCGACAAAGCTGGCGATACCAAAGCTCAGCAGCACCAGCGTCAGGCCATCGACATCAAAGCCCGCCATGGTCATAAACACCGGGCGGATATAGGTAAAGAAGGCAAACTGCCCGGCAAAGGACATAAAGATGGCAGTCATCCCCGCCAGTACGCCGGGGCGCTTCAGCAGCGCGAACATGTTCTGTTTGTGGTGCGCCGCTTCGCCCGGCAGCGACGGCAGCGCTTTCCACACCCAAATGATGCAGAGCAGGCCCATCACCGCCGCAGCGTTAAACACGTTACGCCAGCCGATAATCCCGCCGAGGAAACTGCCCAGCGGCGCGGCAATCACCAGCGCGATAGAGACCGCACCGAAGATAACGGACAGGGCTTTTGGCACCGTACGCGCGGGCACCAGGCGCATGGTGAGCGAGGCCGACATCGCCCAGAAGCCGCCGAGCCCTAATCCCAGACAAGCACGACCGAGCAGCAGCAGGGTGAAGCTTTCAGCGAAGGAGACCAGCAGGCAGGAGAGCGTCAGCAGCACGCTGAACAGAATGACCACTTTGCGACGGTCGATGGTACCAATCACCTGGGTGATAAACAGGCTGGCGAACATCGCCACAAACGCGGTGACGGTAACGGACTGACCCGCCACGCCCTCGGAAATGCCCAGATCCTGCGCCATCGGCGTCAGGAGGCTCACCGGCAGAAACTCAACGGTAATCAGGCAGGCGACGCAGAACGCCACGGCGAAAACGGCCGACCAGTTGGGGCGTGAAACCTCGTTGGTCTGCGGTCTGGTCGTGGGCTGGATATGTTCTGTCATGGCCTCACCTGAAGATAAAAACGTGCGGAAAAGTCGCGCAGTTTATCATCAAAAGTGTGACGAATTTAACGATTTGACAACTTTTGTCGTTTTTACAGGGGATCAGTGCAGGTAGAACACGCCCTCTTCCGGCAGGAAGAGCTGGTTGTAGCGCAGCTGAAAGGCATTCAGCTCCTGCGGATCGGGCTCCATCTCGCGCATAAAGCCAAGCGCCAGACGAATTTGCGCATCGGTAATGGGTGCGGCAAGGCGGGCTTTACGCAGCATGCGGTGCCAGGCGTGCAGATTCTCCTCGCTGCCATCGACGATGCAGACCTGCCAGATGAGCAGCACCTGCGCCGCGTTTTGCAAATGTGCCTCGTCCGGCCGCTCAAGGTAGCGGATAAACTCATTCCCGGGCGTTTTTCCGAACTGGTCGATCATCGACTCAACCGGCATCGGGGTGATCCCCAGTCGTTCGCTTAATCGTTTGATGGCGCGGCGGGAATCTGAGGTCAGGACACGAAATCCGACCACGAATACCACGGCAAGCGTTGCCAGCATTATCCAGACCATGTGTTCTCCTTACATCAGCCGCTCATCATAGCGGGAAACACACGGCGTCGACAGCGACAGGCATAAAAAAGCCCGGCATCACACACTGGGCAAAGAAGTTACCTGCACACTCAGGCTATTTTTAATTTCTGCGCACGATTTTCACGGCGGATCTTACGTTCTTCCAGCACGGCAACCATCGCCATCAGGACGATACAGCCAATCGCTGCCGCATCCAGCGCCGCGAAGGTGCCGGCCCAGCCGGTGAGGCCGAAAACTGGCGTGCCGTCGGCAATCATACCTAAGCCGAGCTTGGCGAAGCTGTCGCCGATCAGGTAGGCGAAGGTGCCTTTAATCCCATCGGCTGCGCCGATCGCTTTTTTCGGTACGAAGCCCACTGCCGCCACGCCGATCAGCAGCTGTGGACCAAACACCAGGAAGCCGAGCGCAAACAGTGAAGCCAGGTAAACGTACTGGTTGCTGGCATGCTGGTAGACGCCGAGGGTGGCGATAATCAGCGCCAGCGCGACGCAGGCCACCAGCGCACGACGACCGTTGGCGAGATCTGAGAGCCAGCCCCACAGCAGGGTGCCGACCAGCGCGCCCACTTCAAACAGGGTGAAGCCCTGAATCGCCACTTCTTTAGAAAGCTTCAGCTCCTGGAAGGCATACACGGTAGACCACTGGTCAATACCGATACGCACCACGTAGAGGAAAATGTTCGAGAAGCAGAGCAGCCAGATCACTTTGTTTTTCAGCACGTACTCAACAAAGATCTGCCATTTGGACATCTCGTTTTCTTCGGTCTCTTTGTCCTCTTCGCTGATCTCTTCCCCGAACAGCTCTTCGGCTTTGCCGAGGCCGTAAGATTCCGGGGAGTCGCTGCCGTAGCGCAGGCCGATAAAGCCGACGATCAGAGCGATAATCGACGGGAAGATAAACATGCCGATCACGTGACCATCGAACAGGTAGTTCGCGCCAAACAGCGCCACACCTGCCGCACCCGCCCCGCCGAGGTTGTGGGAGATGTTCCACATGCCGAGGTACGAACCACGCTTGCGGCGCGGGGTCCATTTGGTGATGGTGGAGTAGCTGCACGACCCGCCGGTACTCTGGAAGAAACCGCTCAGGGCGTAGAAGGCAATCATCATAAACAGGCTGACAGAGCCTGTGCCCATGCTGGCGCTGAAGCCGAGCATACAGATGGCGGAGAGGATCAGCATAAACGGCAGGAACTGCTTGGTGTTTTTGCCGTCCGCGTAGTAGGAAACGACGGTTTTACCCACGCCGTAGGTGATGGAGAAGCCCAGGCCAATCATCCCCAGCTGCGTCATGCTCAGCCCGTAGGTTGAGATCATGTCGTTCTGCGCGATGTTAAAGTTTTTGCGGATCAGGTACATGGTCAGGTAGCCGATGAAAACCACCAGATAGGACTGCATGAACGGTTTGAACCACATTTTGCGCCGCACGTCGAGCGGCAGATCCAGGGTCGGCTTGCGCACCTGGTTTAAGAAGGCCAGCATGGTTGGTTTACTCCTGAGCTGATTTTTGCAGCATTGTAAAAATCAGCCGGGAGAGATGCCTGAGACAGCGTCCAGGTAAAACCGGGAAAATTTCTTAGTTTTGCGCTATTCGGGTCGAAAAGGTGAGGCGCATCACATCACGCTGGACTCACGCGGCACCTGCGCGTTCAAAAACGGCAGAAGCAGCAGCGCGGAAATCCCCGCCGCGATAGCGATCACCGCAAAGAAACCGCTCCAGTGCCAGATGTCGATCACCCGCGCCAGCGGCCAGCCGGAGAGCGATGCCCCGAGATAGGCAAACAGCCCGACAAAGCCCGTCGCCGCACCTGCTGCGTCTTTGTGGGAGCACTCGGCCGCCGCCATGCCGATCAGCATCTGCGGGCCAAACACAAAGAAGCCGATGGTGAAGAAGCACGCCGCCTGCATCACGTAGCTGGCGAACGGCATCAGCCACAGCGAGCCGACGGAGAGCAAAATCCCGGCGGCGAAAATCAGGTTCATCGGGCCGCGGTTGCCGTTGAACAGCTTATCCGATCCCCAGCCCGCCACCAGCGCACCGATAAACCCGCCCAGCTCGAACATCGTCACCGCCGAGTTGGCCGTGACCAGATCCACGCCGAGCGTCTCGGACATGTACAGATTGCCCCAGTCGTTGATCGCCGCACGCACCACGTAGACCAGCACGTAGCAGAGCGACAGCAGCCAGATGTACGGGTTTTTCAGCACGTATTTGGTGAGGATCTCCTGGCGAGTCAGCCCCGCGCCCTCCTGCTGCTGGGCGATCTCCATCTCGTCGTGTCGCCAGTCGCCCACCGCCGGAAGGCCCACGGTTTGCGGCCTGTCGCGCAGGCGCCAGCAGAGGAACAGCCCGGCGACAATCGCCAGGCCACCGGCAATCATCATCCCTGCACGCCAGCCGTAGTGCAGCGCTGCGGCACCCACTACCATCGGGATCAGCGCCCCGCCGACGTTGTGCGCGGTGTTCCAGATTGCCCACCAGCCGCCGCGCTCGTTGCGCGAATACCAGGCGGTGAGCAGGCGGGCGCAGACCGGCGCGCCCCAGCCCTGGAAAAAGGCGTTCAGCGCCCACAGCAGGGCGAAGGCCCACAGCGAGGTGGAGAAGCCAAACAGGATGTTCACCACGCCGGTGGCGATCAGCCCAACGCCCATAAAATAGCGGGCGTTGGAGCGGTCGCTGACGATGCCGGAGAAGAACTTCGACAGACCGTAGGTGATGTAAAACAGCGTCGCCAGCAGGCCGATATCGGTGCGCGTCATCACGCCGCTGGCGAGGATTTCCGGCGCGGCGGCGTTGAAGCTTTTACGGGTGAAGTAGAACAATGCGTAGCCGAGCCAGAGAGTGATCAGGATATGGCGACGCCAGTAGCGGTAGCGGGCGTCGATTTCCGCTTTATCACCTATCGGCGCGGCGCTGGCAGGGGTTTTAAACATGGTAACTCCGTAGCGGCAGGCTGACGCTGACGCGCGTCCCGTGGGTGCAGGAGATGTTTAGCGTGCCGCCCAGCGCCTTCACGCGCTCGCGCATGCCCGCCAGGCCAAAGCCCTGCTGGCCGGAGCCCGGCGGCAGGCCGCAACCGTCGTCTTCAATCACCAGCATCAGGCGCTCGTCCTGCTGCCAGCCCTGGATCGTGACCGCGCTGGCGCTGGCGTGCTTAACAATATTATTCAGCCCTTCCTGACAGACGCGAAACAGCGTCACGCGCTGGCCTTCACTGAGCGTAGATTCAGTAATTCGCCAGTCGAGATGGCTGACAATACCGCGGCTTTCCAGCTCCATCTCGCGCATCAGGGAACGCACCGCCTGCTCCAGCGACAGGTCGTCGAGCTGGCGCGGGCGCAGCCGCCCTAACAGGCGTCGAACGGAGTCATAGACGCCCAGCGAAAGCTGTTCGATATGCGCCCCGCCCTGCTTCACGCCTGCGTTTTCTGCCGCCAGACGCTGGACAATGCCCGCCTGGGTGCGGATGGCGGTGATGGTCTGGCCGATATCGTCGTGCAGCTCGCGGGCGACTTCCTGGCGCACGCTTTCTTCCGTCTCCAGCAGACGCTCTGCCAGACGGCGATTGCGCGCCAGTTCGGTTTGCAAAGAGAGGTTCAGCTCACGCAGACGCTGAATGCCCGCACCGAGCAGCAGCCCGGTCAGACTTTGCGCCAGCAGCGAGAGCAGCAGGTCCACCGGATGGTCGTGCCAGGTCTGACTGGCGATCAGCGCGATGGCGTTCATCAGCGCCGCAATCAATGCCCCCTGCCAGCCGTAGTGCCAGGCCAGGGCGATGATCGGCAGCGCAAGGCAAAATGGGGTAAAGCGTGAAAGCTCGGCAGGTAAACCCAGTTGAAGACACAGGCTGACCACAAACAGCAGCAGATACCAGATGAGATGCCGGGCACGCCAGTTCACCGGTTGGGAAACCAGCGCCGGGCCCAGCGGCTGCCAGACGGTGCTGGTGAGGTAGTGCCAGATAACGAGACAGGTCGGCGCCAGCGTCAGGCCGCCGGTGAGGGTGAGCAGCAGCGCGTTAAGCATCTCCTTCTCACCGACCCAAGGAAGCGACTGCAGCAGCGCGGCGGCAATCAGCGCCGCCCCCTGACGCAGCAGCGTGCGCCAGTCGCGCTGGTGGCGGTAGCGGGAAATGAGGGCGACCGGGAGGAGCGTGAGCAGGCTTCCGGTCATCAATAAAGGCAGATGCACCATGGCCACTTCCTGCGCCAGCCAGACCAGCATCAGCCACTCTGCGCCCAGCAAAACGGGCCAGTAACCGCGCGGGCACTGGAGCATTAACCCCAGACGCAGGCCGAAGGGAAACAGCAGCACCGCCAGTTCGGGGCGTTCCACCAGATGCAGGCTGATGCTCCACAGGCAGAACCATGCGGCAGAGAAGATAAAAAAGCTGGCGACAACGGCGATCAGCCGCGAAAAAACGGGACTCATTGCCAGCTGTCGAACATACGGCGCGCCAGCTCGACGTCGTTGCTGACGTTGAGTTTTTCCATCAGGTTGGCGCGGTGGACGTGTACGGTTTTCGGGGAAAGATCCAGCTCGGCGGCAATCTCTTTTACCGACATTCCCTGCGCGAGCTTCTCTGCCACCTGGCGTTCGCGCTTGGTGAGCGGGTCCTGCCTTCCGGCTGCCAGCTTGATGGCGATATCCGGCGTAAGATAGCAGCCGCCGGTGGAGACGGTCCGCACCGCGGCGATCAGTTCGTCCGGGCTACAGCGTTTGGAGAGGAACCCGCGCGCCCCCGCGTTGAGCGCCTGCTCGACCAGCGCCGGGCTGTCGTGGACCGACAGCATAATCGTCGACATCCCTTTCGGCAGCTGGCTTAGCAGCTCAAGCCCGGAGAGATCCGGCATCGAGATATCACAGATACAGACCTGTACCCCACGCCCCGGCAGGCCCGCCAGCGCCTCGCGACCGGAGCCAAACTCGGACACGACCTGAAAATCCGGTTCGAGGTTCAGAAGCTGGGCAAAGCCGGAGCGGACGATAAGGTGGTCGTCGATAAGAGCGATGGTGGTCATGTGTCTTCCTGCGGTCTGAAAACGCCGGATGGCGCTGCGCTTATCCGGCCTACAAGAGCGAAAGACGCTTACCTTAAGCGATCTATTCGAAAAACACCGCAATTTTGTTAAACATGGTGGGATCGGACTGGTTGCGTGCCACTTTGGTCACATCTTCCAGCTTGTCGATCTGCGCCATCATCTGCTCCAGACGCTGGTCATCGTTGACCAGTAGCCAGATGCGGCTGTGCTCGCTGCCCTGAATCGGCAGACAGAGGATGCCTTCCACGTTAAACGCCCGGCGGGCAAAGAGCCCGCAGACGTGGGTCATGACGCCGGGATGGTTGCGGACGGTGAGTTCCAGAATGACGTTATCATGTTGTTTCTGCATGGTTTATTCTCCCACCATCTCAGTATTTGCCGCGCCCGGCGGCACCATCGGATACACTTTTTGTTCAGGGTCGATACGCACGTGGATCAGCGCCGGGCCAGGGCGAGAAATCGCCGCCTGCAGCGCCGCGTGGGCATCCTCTTCGGCGTTCAGATCGCAGGTGTGCAGGCCAAAACCGGCGGCAATCTGCATAAAGTTAATCATCCCCGGATAGGTCGCAGCAAACACGCCCTGCTTGTAGAACAGGCTCTGCTGCTGATGCACCAGCCCCAGCGCCTCGTTGTTCATCAGGATGATTTTCACGTCCAGCTGGTTTTCGGCCGCGGTCGCCATTTCCTGAATGTTCATCATCAGGCTGCCGTCGCCGGAGAAGCAGATGACCTTGCGATCGGGATTGGCGAGCGCGGCACCCACTGCGGCTGGCAGGCCGAAGCCCATGGTGCCGAGGCCGCCGGAGGTCAGCCACTGGCGCGGACGGTTCAGCGGGTAGGCCTGGGCGGTCCACATCTGGTGCTGGCCCACGTCGGTGGTGATAATCGCGCTGTCGTCCACGCAGGCGGCCACGGCGTTGATCAGCCCGTAGTGGCTCAGCGGGTCACCTTCGGTTGGGATAGCGCCCGGGAACTCTTTTTGCAGATCGGCCACCAGCTGACGCCAGTCGGCGCGGTCGGTTGCGTCGGTTTGTGGGATCAGCTGCGCCAGCACCTCAGCCACGTCGCCCTGAATCGCCACGTGCGGCTGCTTGATTTTACCCAGCTCCGCGCGGTCGATATCCACGTGGATGATTTTGGCGTTCGGGCAGAACTGCTCGGTTTTACCAATCGCCCGGTCATCAAAACGCGCGCCCATAACAATCAGCAAATCAGCTTCTTGCAGAATAAAGTTAGTGCTGCGCGCGCCGTGCATGCCCAGCATCCCTAATGACAATGGGTGCGCTTTAGGCAGCATGCCGAGCGCCATCAGGGTCATGGTGGTCGGCAGGTTGGCTTTCTCTGCGAACTGACGGATTTCATCCGCGGCGTTGATCGCTCCGCCACCCAGATAGAGCACCGGGCGTCTGGCGGCGTTAATCATGGCGGCGGCGTCGCGCACGCTCTCAGCGCTGAATTCCGGCGCGGGGGCACGGTCGCCCGGCTCCGGCAGGACGTCGATCTCGATCTCTGCGGTCTGGACATCCTTAGGAATGTCTATCCACACCGGGCCCGGGCGGCCAGACTGGGCAATGCGGAACGCATCGCTGATAACCTGAGGAAGCTCGCTGATATCGCGAACTAAATAGTTATGTTTGGTGATGGGGATAGAGATGCCGTAGGTGTCCACTTCCTGGAACGCATCGGTGCCGATCATCGAGGACGGTACCTGGCCGGTAATACAGATCAGTGGAATGGAGTCGAGGCGCGCGTCGGCGATGGCGGTGACCAGGTTGGTTGCGCCCGGGCCGCTGCAGGCCATACAGACCGCCGGTTTGCCCTGGGTACGCGCCATGCCCTGAGCAATAAAGCCTGCCCCCTGCTCGTGGCGCGCCAGCACGTGGCGGATCTGCGTGCTTTGGCTTAACGCATCATACAGCGGCAGCACCGTACCGCCCGGGATACCCGCAACGGTGGTGATGCCCTGCCGTTCCAGCAAATGAACGATCAGCTGCGCGCCAGTAAAACGCGTCTTCGTGGATGTTGTGCCCGAACTTGCCATGCTCCAGTCCTTTTCTTCTGGGCCGACTTTCCGGGAGGTGTTTAAACGAAAAACCCCGCCCGGTTTGCGCCGGCGGGGTTTTGGATTCGTGTGTTGATCCAGTCCCTACGGCGCATTGCCGACGACCACCACCACACGCACGACGACCACTGCGGCTGGTTGCGCAGTTTTTAGTAGGGTCGAAGTGAACAGGGATGAAGTCATTGGGGACCTGTGTTTGGAATCATTGATGGAATTTATACAAACACAGGTTTTCGGGCGTGACAATGGAAATATTTTCATCTGCGCAAAAATGCGTCAGGGATCACGTTTCGTTTGTTGGGTGAGAAAAACAAAAAACCCCGCCTAAGCGAGGTTTTTATCAGGGTTTTGCGGTTGGTTGCCGCAGAACACACTGTGTTACGTCAACGCAAAAAGTATACGCGATCGCAGGCGAACGCGCAATTCCGGCACGGATTTTGACGTTTTTGAGTATGGATCGCCTTCCTGATTTTGTCCAAAAAAATACTGTTCATGCATACAGTATTTATCTATACTGAGGGTGTTCGCAGTGAGCGAGGGGGCCGCAGTTCTACCGGCGCAACGAAGTCCTGGCTGAAACGGGTGGTGCCGTCAGTGCCTTAACCCCTGAAGTGAGCACACTGTGTTACGTCAATCCAGGTGCTGGCAACAGGCGGCGGAAAGGTACGCCAGCATCGTGCTCCTTTTAACCAAAAGGAGACGCGTATGAGCGTAGTGGATATGGTGATACTTATCCTCAAACTCATTGTTGCTGTACTGCAACTGCTTGATGCTGTCCTGAAATACCTTCGGTGATTCAGGTTCAAGTCGCACCTGAGAGGGGCGGGTAACCGCCCCTCTTTAATAACGAGGGAATGCTATGTCGCGTCTGTTAATTGAGCCTGTCACACCGGATGAGCCGGGATATATTGCCCTGAAGGCGGAAAGTCTCGCATTGAATTTCAATATGCTGCGCAGGCTGGAAGAGAACTGGCTGCGGGGTGAGAACCGTTTTAACGCACCGGGTGAAAAACTGCTGGGTGCATTTCTCAACGGCAAGCTGGTGGGCGTGTGCGGCCTCAACCGCGATCCGTTCAGCCAGCAGCCGCGCGCCGGGCGCATTCGCCATCTCTACGTCAGTGAGAAGTGCCGCGGGTTGGGCATTGGCAAGCAGCTTTTAACCGTGGTAATGGCCGATGCCAGCATCTGGTTTGATTTTCTGAATACCCATGCGCCTGACAGCGCATACGGATTTTATCACCACGCAGGTTTTACGCTGGTCTCGGACGAACCGCGGGTGACGCACCGCCTTTTTTGTGCAGTGTAACCGGCTGGCAGCTTCAGGGCGTGAATGTTACAGTTGAGTGACAATTCACCACCCGATACGCCATGACCATCACCGTTTTCTGCATTTTGCTTTTCGCCGCACTGCTGCATGCCAGCTGGAACGCCATTGTTAAAGCCGGAACGGACAAGCTCTATTCCGCGATCAGCGTCAGCGGCTCGGCCACGCTTATTGCCCTGGTTTTACTGCCATTTTCTCCACAGCCATCTGCAGAAAGCTGGCCGTTTTTGATTGTCTCCTGCGCCTTACAGGTGGTGTACACCGTACTGGTGGCGAAGACCTATCAGGTCTCCGATATGAGCCAGACTTACCCGCTGATGCGCGGCACCGCCCCGCTGCTGGTGGCGCTGATCAGCGTGCTGGCGCTCGGCGATAGCCTCTCCTGGCTCGCCTGGTCCGGCATCGGGGTGATCTGCCTGTCGATTCTGGCGATGGCGATGAACGGGCGCATGCAGTCGCGAAAAGGGATCTGGCTGGCGCTGCTGAACGCCTGCTTCATCGCAGGCTATACCCTGGTGGACGGCACCGGCGTGCGCTTATCTGACACCGCGCTGGGCTACACGCTGTGGACCTTCTTTATGAATGGCTTCTGCCTGCTCACGTGGGCAATGGTGGCACGTCGGCGCGAGGCGTCCGGCTACCTGCGTCTGCACTGGAAAAAGGGGTTACTCGGTGGCGTTGGCACCATGGGCTCTTACGGTCTGGCGCTTTGGGCAATGACGCAGGCACCGCTGGCGGTGGTCGCGGCGCTGCGTGAAACCTCCATACTCTTTGGGGCACTGATCGCGTTTGTCCTTTTAAAAGAGAAGGTTGCGGGTCTGCGCATCGCGGCGGCACTGGGTATTGCCGGCGGAGCCATTCTGCTGCGCCTGGCGTAAATCACTGGCAACATTAGTTGCCGTTCTTGTTTACAAATCCTGCCTTTCCCGGTTTTTTCATTCACCACGACAATGCTTAAATTGTCATCTCTCTGTGGTAGATTCCTCGCGCATTTATGGGAATGCGTAGTCACTTATTCTTCATTTTTCTCTTTTGGCAAAAGTATTCAGCGACATGAAAAAACAAAGGAACGTTAACTTATTGTTGATGCTGGTGTTACTGGTGGCCGTCGGTCAGATGGCGCAAACCATCTACATTCCGGCGATTGCCGACATGGCAAAGGAACTTAACGTCCGCGAGGGCGCAGTGCAGAGCGTGATGGCAGCCTACCTGCTGACCTATGGCGTTTCGCAGTTGTTCTATGGACCGCTCTCCGACCGTATCGGCCGTCGTCCGGTGATTTTAGTCGGCATGTGTATTTTCATGGTCGCGACGGTGGTTGCGATGACCACCCATAACCTGACCGTATTGATTGCCGCCAGCGCCCTGCAGGGCGTTGGGACCGGCGTCGGTGGGGTGATGGCGCGAACCTTACCGCGCGATATGTATCAGGGCACCCAGCTCCGTCATGCAAACAGCTTGTTGAATATGGGTATTCTGGTCAGCCCGCTGCTGGCCCCGCTGATTGGCGGCCTGCTGGACACAATGTGGTCCTGGCGGGCCTGTTACGCCTTCCTGCTGGTACTGTGCGTCATTGTTACGTTCAGCATGGCGCGCTGGATGCCAGAAACGCGCCCGCAGGACGCACCGCGCACGAAACTTATCACCAGCTATAAGACGCTGTTCGGTAACGGCTCGTTTACCTGCTATCTTCTGATGCTGATCGGCGGCCTGGCGGGCATTGCGGTGTTCGAAGCCTGCTCCGGCGTGCTGCTGGGCGCAGGGCTGGGCCTGAGCAGCATGGTGGTGAGCATTCTCTTTATACTGCCGATCCCGGCGGCGTTCTTCGGCGCGTGGTTTGCCGGACGACCGAACAAACGGTTCTCCACGCTGATGTGGCAGTCGGTGATCAGCTGTCTGCTGGCGGGTCTGATGATGTGGATCCCGGGGTTGTTCGGCGTGATGACGGTCTGGACGCTGCTCATCCCGGCAGCGCTGTTCTTCTTCGGCGCGGGGATGCTGTTCCCGCTGGCGACCAGCGGTGCGATGGAGCCGTTCCCGTTCCTCGCAGGTACGGCGGGCGCGCTGGTGGGCGGTTTGCAGAACATCGGTTCCGGCGCGCTGGCCTGGCTCTCGGCCATGATGCCGCAGACCGGGCAGGCTAGTCTGGGGTTACTGATGACGCTGATGGGGCTGCTGATTTTACTGTGCTGGCTGCCGCTGGCGTCGCGTGTCCCGCATCACGAGCAGCCGGTTTAACCGCATGATGGCCCGGCTTCTCGCCGGGCTTTTCACAGACGGGCGCAATCATCGCCTGCAATAACGGCTCCGGTGCAGGTCGCCAGGCCCCCTCTTCCCCGTCGTAAAACTGGAAATCCGCGTTAAGCGCATACGGGATTTTCGCCTTTTGCAGCTCGCAGGCCATAAAGGTGGCGAAGGCCATTTGCGAAGCGGTTGGCGTGAGGTGGTTTGACTCCCCCACGCCCCAGCCCCCGACCCAGCTAACGTGCCCGGTTTTTTGCTGCCAGTGCAGCGCGGTATTGATGCGATTATGGATAGCCGCTTTCTCCGCCGCCGTGCCGGACGTCCACGGGTATTTACCGCTATTTTTCAGCGGCCCCCACGGGAAAATATGCCACTCCGCCAGCAGGTAGTTTTGACTGTGCGCAGGCAGCTTCAGGCTGGATAAATCCTCCGGCGCGGCACGCAGGCGTGGCGCAATAAAGATCATGCGCTGCGGGTCCATGTCGTGGATCGCTTTAATGGTTTTTTCATACACGCGGTTTAGCGACGCGAGATTGTGATTGAGCTTGTCAGCCGGCTCATAAATGAGATCAAAACCCAGCAGTGGGTAGCTCTGGCCGAAATAGTGCGCCACGGCAATCCACCAGTTGATCGTCTCTTTCTCGTTATCGGCTTTCGGGTCATTTTTATATTCATCGGCCTGATAAGCGATTATCGGGATCACACCATACTGCTCGCAGGCTTCCACCAGCTTGCGCAGGTGGATCAGCCGCGCTTCCGTCGGCTCATCGGCCACGCGGATGCGCACGTGGGTTATGCCTTTTGCATGAAAATCGCGTACCACCAGCGGGTCGAATTCGCGTATGCCGCGCTCGGTGCGCGCCCAGTCCACATCCATCCCGACGCCCAGCTGCTGCGCATAATGGGCAGCCGTCAGCGGCGGCTCAGCGGCAATCGCCCAGCCGGAAGAGATCAGTAA
Source organism: Enterobacter asburiae (assembly GCF_008080435.1). Taxonomy (GTDB): domain Bacteria; phylum Pseudomonadota; class Gammaproteobacteria; order Enterobacterales; family Enterobacteriaceae; genus Enterobacter; species Enterobacter asburiae_C. The sequence continues at coordinate 196,728 of NZ_VRKN01000007.1, forward strand.
TGCAGAGGCAATAAAAGGCTTTAACACGGTTTACCCTGGATAAATCGAAAGCATTACCTGTATTTAGCACGCTTTTTCACATTTGGTGTAGAGCGAAAGCGTAATAATTCTTCAACCTGCCAGTTCTCTCAGCCAGCTGATAAAGGCGTCTATTTTCGGCCACTGACGGCCAGAAAGCGTCGAGATATAGTAGTGCTGATGACATTTCAGGGTCTTTTCACCAAAGGGGGCGATCAGCTCGCCCCGTTCAAGCCGCTTCTGCACCAGCCGCTTTCTGCCCATCGCGACGCCTACGTGGTTGATGGCCGCAATAATCGCTAAATCGGAGCGATCGAAACCAATGCCTGACGATGGCGGCATATTCACTGCAAAGTGTTGCGCCCAGCTCAGCCACTCATCCGTACCGGAATCATTGCTCCAGGCCTGACGGTCGTGCAGCAGCGTGCAGTGGCTGAGGTTATCGGGATTTTTCAGCAGTTCATGCTCGCAGGCATACTGTGGGGAGCAGACGGGCAAAATATCCTCGTCCATCAGGAAGTAATGAGAGAGGTGGTTTGGTGGCGTATCGTCGAAATAGAGCGCCAGATCGACACCCGTTCGCTGCATATTGACGTAATCATTGCCGGTCAGAATGGTGAGTGAAATCGACGGATAGCGACGGGTAAAGTCCCCCAGCATGGGCACCAGCCAGCACTGGGCAATCGACGGGCGGGAGTACACCGTCAGCGTACCGGACAGCGCCTGGTTTTTGATGTCCAGGATCTCCTGATTCAGGGTGTCGAGGGACGATTTCAGCGTCCAGTAAACTCGCTTTCCCTCCTGCGTCAGCTCGACTTTACGGTGCGAGCGGACGAACAGCTGAATGCCCAGCTCCTCTTCCAGCAGGTTGATGCGGTGGCTCACCGCGCTGGGGCTGAGCGACAGCTCCTCCGCCGCCAGGGCGAAGGACTCATGCCGGGCGGCCACTTCAAAGGTGTACATTTTCGACAGCTGCCAGCCGTTTAACAGCCGATTTCCGGCTTCATTTGCATCGGTCATCACAATTCTCACGCATGGTTTCTGCGCTCACTATACCGCTCAAGGATGAATTTATGTGAACCTAATACGAATTAAGTGCGCTTTTTAGAGCGCAGTCACTCAGTTGATCCAATCTGGCTCACCTGAACGCCAATTTATATCGTTTGTCAGCCCACGCCGTTTTTTCGTCCAATACCCACAGATGACATAAGGATGAGGTGAGATATGGGATCTCAGGTCTGGGTTGTGGCAACGCTGCTGGTCAGCATTGTGTTGATTGTTTTAACCATCGTAAAACTGAAGTTTCACCCGTTCCTCGCGCTGCTGCTGGCGAGTTTTTTCGTCGGCGCGATGATGGGGATGAGCCCGCTGGATATGGTGAACGCCATTGAGAGCGGAATTGGCGGTACGCTGGGCTTCCTGGCGGCGGTGATTGGTCTGGGCACTATTCTCGGCAAAATGATGGAAGTCTCCGGTGCGGCCGAGCGCATCGGGATCGCACTGCAGCGCTGCCGCTGGCTGTCGGCGGACGTGATTATGGTGCTGGTGGGCCTTATCTGCGGTATCACGCTGTTCGTGGAAGTGGGCGTGGTACTGCTGATCCCGCTAGCGTTTTCCATCGCCAAAAAGACCCACACGTCGCTGCTCAAGCTGGCCATTCCGCTGTGTACCGCGCTGATGGCGGTGCACTGCGTGGTGCCTCCGCATCCGGCCGCGCTGTTTGTGACCAATAAATTAGGCGCGGACGTCGGAACGGTCATTGTCTATGGTTTGATGGTAGGCCTGATGGCCTCTCTGGTCGGCGGCCCGCTGTTCCTGAAACTGCTCGGCAATCGTCTGCCGTTTAAACCGGTTCCTGCAGAATTTTCAGACCTGAAAGTGCGTGAAGAGCACACCCTGCCGTCGCTGGGCGCCACGCTCTTCACGGTGCTGCTGCCGATTGCCCTGATGCTGGTGAAAACCATCGCCGAGCTGAATATGGCAAAAGAAGGCACGCTGTATACGCTGCTGGAGTTTATCGGCAACCCGATCACCGCCATGTTTATCGCCGTGTTTGTCGCCTACTACCTGCTGGGGATCCGCCAGCATATGGGCATGGGTACGATGCTGACGCACACCGAGCACGGCTTCGGCTCTATCGCCAACATTTTGCTGATTATCGGCGCGGGCGGCGCGTTTAACGCCATTCTGAAAACCAGCGGACTGGCGGACTCACTGGCGCATATTCTCTCGAATCTGCACATGCACCCTATCCTGCTCGCCTGGCTGGTGGCGCTGGTGCTGCATGCCGCCGTGGGTTCGGCTACGGTGGCGATGATGGGCGCCACGGCGATAGTCGCGCCGATGCTGCCGCTCTATCCAAACGTGAGCCCGGAGATCATTACCATTGCCATCGGTTCTGGCGCTATTGGCTGCACGATCGTGACCGATTCTCTCTTCTGGCTGGTGAAGCAATACTGCGGTGCGACCCTGAATGAGACCTTCAAATACTATACGACGGCGACGTTTATCGCCTCGGTGCTTGCACTTGGCGGCACATTCCTGCTTTCTTTCATTATCTGAGCGCGAAGAGACGTATTATGGAAAACGCAACTATCACTACTTTAACCGCACAGTTTCCTCTGGTTGAGGATCTGATTGCCCTGAAAGAAACCACCTGGCTTAACCCGCGCACCACGACGCTTGCAGAAGGGTTGCCCTATGTCGGGCTGACCAAAGCCGACGTGGACGACGCGCACGCGCGCCTCAACCGCTTCGCGCCGTATCTGGCGAAAGCCTTCCCGGAAACGGCGGCAACGGGCGGGATTATCGAATCCGAGCTGGTCGCCATTCCGGCGATGCAAAAACGGCTGGAGAAGGAATTCGCGACAGACATTGCTGGCGCCCTGCTGCTGAAAAAAGACAGTCATCTGCCGATTTCCGGCTCGATTAAAGCGCGCGGCGGTATCTATGAGGTGCTGACCCACGCGGAAAAACTGGCTCTGGAAGCCGGGTTGCTGAGCGTTGAAGACGACTACAGCATCCTGCTGGAGCCGCGCTTTAAGGACTTCTTCAGCCAGTACAGCATTGCGGTGGGCTCAACCGGCAACCTCGGGATGTCCATCGGCATTATGAGCGCACGCATCGGCTTTAAGGTGACGGTACATATGTCCGCCGACGCCCGCGAGTGGAAGAAAGCCAAACTGCGCAGCCACGGCGTCATCGTCGTGGAATATGAGCAGGATTACGGCGTGGCAGTGGAGCAGGGACGAAAAGCGGCGGAAAGCGATCCGAACTGTTTCTTCATTGACGATGAAAATTCCCGCACCTTGTTCCTTGGTTATGCGGTGGCGGGCGAGCGCCTGAAGGCGCAGTTTGCCGAACAGGGTCGCGTGGTGGATGCAGAACATCCGCTGTATGTCTATCTGCCCTGCGGCGTCGGCGGTGGCCCCGGCGGCGTGGCGTTTGGTCTGAAGCTGGCCTTTGGCGATAACGTCCACTGTTTCTTCGCGGAGCCAACGCACTCCCCGTGCATGCTGCTGGGCGTTTATACCGGCCTGCATGACGCGATTGCGGTGCAGGAACTGGGCATTGATAACGTGACGGCGGCGGACGGTCTGGCGGTAGGGCGCGCGTCCGGCTTCGTGGGCCGCGCGATGGAACGTCTGCTCGACGGGTTCTTTACGCTTTCCGATCGGAGCATGTACGACATGCTCGGCTGGCTGGCGCAGGAGGAAGGGATCCGTCTGGAACCGTCGGCGCTGGCGGGCATGGCCGGGCCGGTGCGCGTGCAGGCTGACGCTAACGCCACCCATCTGGTCTGGGCTACCGGCGGCGGCATGGTGCCGGAAGACGAGATGGCGAAGTATTTGGCTAAAGGGAAGTAATTATGCCGGGTGGCGGCTGCACCTTACCCGGCCTACGGTTCGCGGCAGTTGTAGGCCCGGTAAGGCGTAGCCGCCACCGGGCTTACAGGCCCACAATTTGCTGAATGTGGGTAACTGCAAAGAGTAAAGACAGCGACAGCACAGCGAGCGCGATCAGGAACTTATCCCGCACCGCTTTCGGCTGTACAAAATCGTTCTGAGCCACGTCCATCAGGTTACGGTTGCGGGTATAGCGCCATAAAATGATAGCCACCAGCGCCAGCACAACCACTGAGATCCAGAATGGCACTCCTGTGCGGTGCCAGTTGTGCTTAATCGCCAGGGCAATCAGCGCGCCATACCCCAGCAGCGTGCGCAGCCAGGCGAGTGACGTCCGCTCCGGCTGCAGGCCGGGGTCGGCTTCACGTCGCGCTTTGCGGCTATCCGCCATAGAACACCAGCACCATCACCACCCCTGCCACCGTCAGCAAAATCGTACTGATAACCAGCAGCCCGCGCGTATAGGGCAAATCCTGCTTCAAACGCATCGCCTTTTCGTTACGCAACCAGCGCAGATAGCCGTAAATCGCCAGCACGCCCGCAAACAGGCACAGCAGCAGCGCCAGCACTTCGCGGATCAGCGGCGTGGCGAAATCAGGCGCGAGCTGATCAAGACCCACCCCTGCGGCAAGAAAGCCCAGCGCGGTGCGGATCCACGCTAAAAAAGTACGTTCATTAGCCAGAGAGAAGCGGTAGTCCGGCGCTTCGCCGAGGCGGGAAATTTTCATGGGGGTTCCTTGTCGTGGCACGGGCAGGCTTCAGCATAGCGTAAATCGACAAGGACAAGGAGACCGGCATCGGGTGATGCCGGTCACGACGATTAATGCAGCTCTGGCCAGTACGCTTTGTTAGCCTCGATCAGGTCATCCAGAATCGCTTTCGCGACTGACGCGCTCGGCACGGTTTTCGACAGGGTGATCGCCTGCCAGAGTTTCTGGTATGAGCGCTGTTCCCAGGCATCCACCACCAGTTTTTCCACCGCCACCTGCTGGCTCATCAACCCTTTCTGGAAGTGCGGAATATCGCCGACGGTGAGCGGCTCCGGTCCGTTATGGCCGACCAGGCACGGGATCTCCACCATCGCGTCGGCATCGAAGTTATGGATGGCCCCGTTGTTGGGCACAATCAGCAGCATCCGCTCCTGGGTGTTAAAGGCAATTGCCGTCGCCAGATCGACGATGTACGACGCATGTTCGTCAATTTCCAGCTCACCGGCAGAGGATTTTCCCGCCTCGATAATCGCCCGGCAGGAACTGAATACGTGCTTCTCACGGTGATCCATCACCTCATTGGCGCGGGTACGTTCCGGGTTCGAGTGCGCGACCACGTAGTCCGGGAACAGGTAATACTTCAGATAGGTGTTCGGCATGGTTTCCGGATCCAGCGCCTGCACGTCTTTTGCTTTGGCAAAGGTATCGTTCCAGCTCGCTTCGGTATGTGCATCATCAGAAGGCGGAACATAGCCGTTTTTCGCCACGTACTCGCGCAGTTTCGGCATCAGATCGTTGCCGTTGAGATCTTCAATCGACGTCCACCAGCCGAAGTGGTTCAGGCCGTAGTAGCGCACGCGCATCTCTTTGCGGTCCTTCAGGCCGAGAATTTGGGCCATGCGCCCTTCAATGCCGATCGGCATATCGCAGATGTTGAGGATTTTGGCGTTCGGCCGCAGGCGACGCGTGGCTTCCGCGACAATCGCCGCCGGGTTGGAGTAGTTCAGCATCCACGCGTTCGGGGAGTACTGCTCCATATAATCCACCAGCTCCAGCACGCCGCCGATAGAGCGCATCCCGTAGGAGATGCCGCCCGGTCCGCAGGTTTCCTGGCCCAGTACGCCGTGGCGCAGCGGGATTTTTTCGTCTTTTTCACGCATCGGGTATTTGCCCACGCGGATATGCGCCATCACGAAATCTACATCGGTAAACGCCGCTTTAGGATCGGTGGTGTAGCTGAACTCAATCTCCGGCGCCTGCTCCCTGAGGATGATTTTGCACGCTTCGGCGATGGTCTCCTGACGTGCGCCGTCGTTGTCATAGAACTTCAGCGCGCGCAGCGGGAAACGGTCGCGGTTGGCTAACAGCATCAGGACGATACCAGGCGTAAAGGTGCTGCCGCCGCCTGCAATGACAACTGAGAATTTTTTCATGATATAGCCTCTGTCAGGGTGGTTTGTTCATTCGTTAAAGGGGTTTTCATCAGCGACTCCAGCTGGTCGCGCACCTGAGGAACGTGCAGGCCGACGATCACCTGAATGCCGTTGCCGCGTCGCACCACGCCGTGGGCGCCGAGGGTTTTGAAGACGTCATCGCTTTGCGTTTTCGCCATATCGACCAGCGCGATACGCAGGCGGGTGGCGCAGTTGTTGATGCTTTCGATGTTGGCCGCACCGCCGAGCGCCTGCAGAAATCCGGCGGCCTGTCCGACCTGCTGGCTGGCCGCTGCCGGAGCAGTGGTGTGCCCGCGTGCGGCCTTATAGTCGGCCTTGCTGTACAGTTTGATTTCGCTCTCTTCCCGGCCTGGCGTTTTCAGGTTCAGACGTTCAATCAGCGTCTTGAAGACAACGAAGTAGATCCCGGTAAAGCAGAGACCAATGCCGATCTGGGTGAATACCGTCGGGGCGTGGTTATGGAACATCGGGATCCAGTTTTGCGGCAGGAACTGGTCCAGCAGGCCGCCGCCCATGTTCCCGACCACGCCGAAGGTGTACATCACGGTCGCCATCGTGGCCGCCAGCACAGCGTGCACGGCAAACAGCAGCGGTGAGATAAACAGGAAGGTGAATTCGAGTGGTTCAGTAATACCCACCAGCACGGCGGTAAGCGTGGCCGGGATCAGCAGCCCCGCCACCTTGACGCGGTTTTCTGCCGACGCGGTGTACCAGATAGCCAGCGCAATCCCGACCGAGCCAAACACTTTCGAGTTACCGTGCAGCGCGAAACCGCCTTCCGGGAAGAGGGTTTTCAGCGGCAGGGTGCTCTGGCTGAACTCCTGCAGATGCTGCGCCCAGTAGACCTGAATACCGCCTTCCACCGCCGCCGGGCCGAAGATGAACGGACCGTAGACGAAGTGGTGCAATCCGGTTGGGATCAGAATGCGTTCCAGGAAGGTATACACCCACACGCCCAGCGCACCGGCAGAGCGCAGGAACGCCTGCAGGGACTCGATGCCCATCTGCACTTTCGGCCAGCCCAGCAGCGTCAGCCAGGCGCAGGGGATCATGACGAAGAACGCGAGGATAACGACAAACGAGCTGCCCTGGAAAATCCCCAGAAAGACCGGCAGCGGCTTGTCGAAGTAGCGGTTGTGGATGGCGGTGACGATGCCTGAAATCACAATGGCACCGATGATGCTGGTATCGAGGGTTTTGATCCCGGCAATCATCGCCAGCCCGCTTCCGGCCGTCGGTTCGGCGGAGAAATCAACGCCAAAGAAATGGCCCCATGTCATCCCCATCGCATTGATGAAGTAGTTCCAGGTCAGGAAGCTAATCAGCACCGCCAGACAGGCGCGGCCCTGCGCCTGCTTCGCCAGGCCAATCGGTAAACCCACGGCAAAAATCAGCGGCATATTGCGGAACACCGCCCAGCCGCCCTCTTCAATGATGTGAACAATTTGCGCGAAAAGATTATCAGGGGCAGTTAAGGCTTCGCCGACAAACAGCGGGTTGCGAAGCATGATGGCGATTCCCACCACGATCCCGGCAAAGGGGAACAGCAACACCGGGGTAAACATGGCACCGCCAAAACGTTGTATTTGACTGAGCATTTTTAAATCCTCATGAAACAACCTGTAGGGGTAGAGGCCTTTATGGTTTTTTGCTGGCCTGAGGTGAGCATAAGAACTTACTGATGCGCGAACATGGCGTGCCGCTGCGATTCGTGATCGCATTCATGGTTTTATTTTGACCATTCAGGTCTACTTTTCGCAGTAAACATGGACATGTCAGGACGCAATCCACGCCCTGATAAGGGCAGAGAGGTCTACTGGTGATCTACAAATCTATTGCCGACAGGTTGCGGCTGCGGCTGAATTCATCGGACTACAACATCGGCAGCCCGCTGCCGGGCGAAAAAGCGCTGGCGCAGGAGTTTGGCGTGGCGCGAATGACCATCCGCAAGGCGCTGGATCTGCTGGTGAGCTGGGGGCTGGTTGAGCGGCGGCACGGCAGCGGCACGTTTGTCTCACGCAAAGACGTTCACCACGAAACGACCAACCTGACCGGGCTGGTGGAGGTGCTGCGCCAGCAGGGGAAAGAGGTGCAGAGCAAGGTGCTGCAGTTCGAAGTGATGCCCGCGCCGCCCGCTATCGCCAGCCAGCTGCGGATTCAGGTGGATGAGCGGATCTACTTTTCCCGGCGGGTACGTTACGTGGACGGGAAGCCGCTGATGCTGGAGGACAGCTTTATGCCTGTGAAGCTGTTCCGCAATCTTTCACTGGCGCATCTTGAAGGGTCTAAGTTTGATTACATCGAGAAGGAGTGTGGGATCACCATCAGCGGTAACTACGAGAGCCTGACGCCGGTGCTGGCAGATAAACAGCTTGCCAGTTATATGAACCTGCCGGAACAGACGCCGCTGCTGAGAATTACGTCTCTTTCCTACAGCGACAGCGGCGAGTTCCTTAATTATTCCGTGATGTTCCGAAATACCAGTGATTACCAGGTGGACTACCATCTGCGGCGCATCCACCCGGATGATTTGCTAACCCATCCCCCAGAACAGCACCGCGAGTAGCTGCGGGGTGATGATGCGCAGGAACATCACCAGCGGATAAACCGTGGCATACGACAGCGCCGCCGCACCGCTGGTGGCGTGCAGGTTGTTGGCAAAAGCCAGCGCAGGCGGATCGGTCATGGAGCCCGCCAGCATGCCGCACAGCGTCAGGTAGTTCATTTTGGCGAACATCCGCGCCAGTATTCCCACCGTCAGCAGCGGAATAGCCGTGATAAAGATGCCGTAGCCAACCCAGCTCATCCCTTCGCCCTTGACCAGGGTATCGACAAAATCTCCGCCGGATTTCAGGCCGACCACCGCCAGGAACAGCACGATGCCCAGCTCGCGCAGCGCCAGGTTGGCGCTCGGCGGCATAAACCAGTAGAGCTTACCGATACAGCCGATACGCCCGAGGATCAGCGCCATAATCAGCGGCCCGCCCGCCAGGCCCAGCTTGAGCGCTACCGGGAAGCCCGGTACGTAAACCGGAATGGAGCCCAGCAGCACGCCAAGCCCGATGCCGATAAATACCGGCAGCATCTGCACCTGCTGCAGTTTTTGCTGGGCGTTACCCACCATATCCGCCACGGCGTCGATGGACGACGGGCGCCCGACCAGGTTGAGGATATCCCCGAACTGCAGGCTGGCCTCCGGGCTGGCGACCAGTTCGACGCCCGCACGGTTGAGGCGTGAGATCACCACGTCATAGCGCTCTTTTACCTGCAGATCGCGTATTTTCTTACCAAGGACGTGCTCGTTAGTCACCACAACGCGCTCCACGCGCATATCGGTGCCGCGGGTTGAGAGCGAGGTATCCACTTCCTGACCAATCACCAGCCGCGCGTTGTTTAAATCTCCGGGCTGGCCGACCAGATGCAGCAGATCGCCCTGCTGAATGACGGTACCTGGCGCGGGCACCATCAGCATATCGTCACGCTTAAGGCGGGAGCAGATGATATTGGCGCTGTTCAGGATCGGCACGTCCTGAATCGCCATATTGTTCAGGTTGGGGTTATCGACCCGAATGTTGATGGTTTTGATCGGCATATGACCGTTGGTGAGCGTGGTTTCGTGGTCCTTCGCCTCTTTGTCGACGTTAATGCGAAACAGGACGCGTACCAGCCACATGGAGAGCAGAATGCCGCAAATCCCAAACGGATAGGCCATGGCGTAGCTCATCCCCATCTGGTCGACAATGCCGGGTTCAATGCCCAAATCGCGCAGGATTTGCTGGCCCGCACCCAGCGCAGGCGTGTTGGTGACCGCCCCGGAGAAAATCCCGAGCACCACGGGCAGCGGGATATCGAAGATTTTGTGCAGGATCGCGGTGACCAGCCCCCCCATCACCACAATACCGAGGGCAAACAGATTGAGCCGGAGCCCGGAGACGCGCAGGGAAGCAAAAAAGCCCGGCCCCACCTGAATCCCGATAGTGTAGACGAACAGAATCAGGCCGAATTCCTGAATGAAGTGGAGCATTTCGGCGCTGAGCGCCAGCCCAAGCTGGTCGGCGAAGTGCCCGACAAAAATGCCGCCAAACAGCACCCCGCCAATCCCAAACCCGACGCCGCGGATTTTAATATTCCCTATCCACAGTCCAACAACAGCGACCAGGGCCAACACGCTGACGGTTAACGCGATATCACTCATGATCCACTTCCTTGGCATAACCTTAGTTATGCTAAGGATTCTCTCAGAGCAGGATACGGTTGTATGGGCGATGGCGCACAAAAAAGCCCTGCCGTGGCAGGGCTTTATCTTTTCACCCTCTCCCTGTGGGAGAGGGCCGGGGTGAGGGCATCAGCCCGCACACTATTAACTGTTTAACGCCGGCCGGTCGCTAATGGCGATACGCTGCGGCGCGATGGCCTCCGGCACGTTGCGGAGCAGGTCGATATGCAGCAGCCCGTTGGTAAACGTTGCGCCGGATACTTCCATATGGTCTGCCAGGGTAAAACTCAGGCTAAACGGCTGATTAACCAGCCCCTGATGCAGCCATTTAGTCTCGGTCTCTTGTTTTTCCGGCGACCCCTTCACGGTCAGACGAGTGCCTTCAAGCTGGATGTCCAGATCGTCCTGGCGGAAACCGGCCAGCGCAAGGGTAATACGATAGTGGTTATCGTCGCTTTTTTCGATGTTGTACGGCGGAAACGTCTGTTGCTCGGTGGTGCTTTGCAGGGCATTAGCCAGTTTGTCAAAACCAATCCACTGACGCAGCAGGGGGGATAAATCATAGTTACGCATACTAAATCTCCTTCTGAGAAGCGAGTTCGGCACAGTTTAATTTTGTGCGCAGTTGTTCCTGCAAATCCTGATGGATTCGCATATGCTCCCGTTACGGCAAGCAAGTCCGGGTGGGCCGCTCACGCGACCCGCGTAATTAGTTAATTTCGATACGACGCGGTTTTTTCTCTTCCGGAATCACACGTTCCAGTTCGATAAACAGCAGGCCGTTGACCAGGTTAGCGCCTTTGACGTGAATGTTCTCGGCTAACTGGAACTTGCGTTCAAAGTTGCGCTCGGCGATGCCCTGATAAAGGTAGGTACGTTCTTTCTGCTCGGCCGTATGGGAACCTTTCACCACCAGCAGGTTGTCCTGCGCGGTGATCTCCAGTTCGTTTTCTGCAAAACCGGCGACGGCAATGGCGATGCGGTAGTGGTTTTCGTCAACCAGCTCAACATTGTATGGAGGGTAGCCGTTGCTCTGGCTTTGGTTATTTTCTAAATGGTTAAACAGGCGGTCAAAACCAATTGCAGAACGGTATAGCGGAGAAAGATCGAAGTTACGCATAAATAAAACTCCTGAAATCAGCGAGAAATTGTAGCCTTCCACCATGGACAGGCCTTTGCGCCCCCGAACACCCATCAGGCGAGTTCGTTATCGGGTCACATTCTTAAAATGGGTCTGCAATCGGGCTTTTCAAGCACGACAACTGCACTTTTTTTTGCACTTTCCTGCATCTCGCTTAGACTGGGACAACAGCACAAAGGGTTAAATTGCGATGGCTGCCACAGTGCGGGGTTATCGGGCTATCCATTTTGGATAAGGCTCGCTATAACCCTGAGTTGCAGGTCTATGCAGTGCCATTAACGATGACTGAGTGATGATGAAAAATGTTCTGATAAAGCTGACGACGTTCAGCGGGGTAGTTTTACTTTGCGGGTGTTCGAGCGTGATGTCTCACACCGGCGGTAAAGAAGGAACATATCCGGGGACGCGCGCCAGCGCGGCGATGATCTCCGATGACGATACAAACTGGGGCACCAAATCCCTGGTTATCCTGGATATGCCGTTTACGGCCGTGGCAGATACGCTTCTGCTACCGTGGGATATGTTTCGTAAAGACAACTCCGTGCGCTCACGGGTAGAAAAAAGCGAGCAGGAGAATCTGGCGACAAACGCCGTCATCCCGCCCGCAGAGATGCCTCCACGTTAGTGCTGCGCGGTTTCCGTTGCCCAAAGCTGACGGAAACCGCCTGTCTCTTCCATCCACGCAATAACGCAACCGTCCGGGGAAAACACGACCGCATCAGCAGACGGCGGGTTACCGTGATCGGACGTCAAAAACGTCACCTCTCCGGTCTGCGCGTCGCAGCAGGCGATCCGATTTTCGAGCACAAACCCCAGACGGTCGCCGGAAGGATGCCAGTTAAATGCAGACTGAATATCGCTCCCGGTACGCGTCAACTGGCGCGGCTCGGCGCCCTCAGGAGAGATCAGCCACAGCTGCACAATGCCGTTATCATCCCGCATCAGAAACGCGATCTGCGTCCCCTGCGGATTGCTGCGAACCCAGTGACGCGGCACGTTCACCAGGCCCGGATACGCCCTCTGATGCGTAAAGGTCAAACGACGCTGCTTCACCCCTGCAGGCGGGGCTGGCAGGGTCTCTGTCGTGCCCTGTAGCGGCGCATCGCCCGCACGCTTCCAGCCCTGCTCGTCTTCAGGCAGGTCGACGATAAACAATTCTGGTACTTTTTCGCCCTGCGCAGAGAGGGTGTCGCCGATAAACGCCAGTCTGTCGTTGCCCACCCAGCCCTCTTCGTAAGCGCGGTTGATTTCATCGCTGCCCGGCTGTGGGTTGGGCGTCGTGAGGCTAACCAGCACGCTCCAGAAGGTTCCCGGATATTCTCGGGGATGGTTCCCCTGCGGGTTCACCGGGCCGTAAGGCGCAGCCACGCCGACGTTGCGTAAATCAAGTTTAGGATCGCGCTCGTGCAGGACATGGTCGTTATAGGTAAAGCTGACGAGCTGCCCGTTCGGGCTGAAGACATGGACATGGCTACCACCGCGCAGCGCGCCTGCGGTGTAAGGCGCGGTGATATCCATCGCGTCCAGGTTGCTCACCTGACCGTTTTGCGCAATCACTCCCTGACGATGATGAAAATCATAGTGCCAGTCTGCATCCGGGTTTTTCGGCCCGTGGATAAAGACATATTTCTCTTGTGCAGGATGAACGGTCACCACGCCGACATGTGCGCCGTCAGTGGCGCGATAAACCACCTCTACCTCACCCGTGCCAACATTGACCCGCTCGATGGTTTCACCGGTGAACGAGGCACCGGACGGGCGCACGTCGTAGACCAGCCACTGGCTGTCCGGCGTCCAGGTATTGATGTTAGTGAGCTGATGATGGCGGGAGGCGAAGGTGATTTGTTTCATGGGGATACCCTGATGCGCAGTTATCACATCAGGGTATCGCAAGCGGGTTTTTAGTTCAGCACAAACTTCTCAATGGCATAAGCCACGCCGTCTTCGAGGTTGGATTTGGTCACAAAATTAGCCACTTCTTTCACCGACGGAATGGCATTATCCATCGCCACGCCCATACCGGCGTATTCGATCATCGCGATGTCATTTTCCTGGTCGCCCAGCGCCATGATCTCGTCCGGCTTAATGCCCAGCGCATCGGCCAGTGATTTAACACCGGTGCCTTTATTGACGCGTTTATCGAGAATTTCGAGGAAGTACGGCGCACTTTTCAGCACGGTGTACTTCTCTTTTACCTCCGCCGGAATGCGCGCAATCGCTTTATCCAGGATCTCCGGCTCGTCGATCATCATCACTTTCAGGAACTGCGTCGCCGGGTCCATTTTCTCCGCTTCACAGAACACCAGCGGAATGGTCGCAACGTAGGATTCATGTACCGTGTAGTAGCTGATATCACGGTTGGCGGTATAGAGCGTATTGCGATCGAGCGCGTGGAAGTGGGACCCCACTTCACGGGACAATTTTTCCAGGAACAGGTAGTCATCGTAGCTCAGCGCGGTTTGCGCAACCGTACTGCCATCTGCGGCTTTCTGCACCAGCGCGCCGTTATAGGTGATGCAGTAGTCGCCAGGCTGATTCATGTGCAGCTCTTTCAGGTAGCTGTGTACGCCCGCATACGGACGCCCCGTGGTCAGGACCACATTCACGCCCTTTGCGCGTGCCGCGGCGATCGCGTTTTTAACGGCTGGAGAGATGGTGTGGTCTGGCAGCAGCAGCGTGCCGTCCATGTCGATTGCAATGAGTTTGATAGCCATGAGTTCCCCGGAATAAATGAGTGCTGTCTCATGCTAACGCGATTAAGCCCACAAAAATAGAGCTACATTGCGCAACAGAAACACCCCTTTTACGCTTATCCCGGGGAACAAAGGCTTACTCGCGGGTGAGAACGATTTTACCGAACGCACCGCGATCGAGGTGTTCAAGGGCCTGTTCCAGCTCGTTAAAACGGTAGCGATGTTCGATCACAGGTTTCAGTCCGGTCACATCCACGGCGCGGATGAAATCTTCCAACGCCCGGCGGTGGCCTACGCCAATCCCCTGAATGACGGGGGATTTCAGCAACAGTTCGCCAGCTGAGAGCGTAATCTCCGTCCCGGCCAGCACGCCAATGACGGAGATACGTCCGTGAACAGCAACGGCGTGCAGGGAATGCTTCAGGTTCTCTCCCCCCACGGTTTCGATAATATGGTCGATGCCGCGATCCTGCGTGAGTGCCAGCGTATTTTCAGCCCAGTCGCCTTTCAGACGGTTGATGCCCTGGCTGGCTCCCAGCTTTTTGGCCAGCGCCAGTTTTTCATCACTCCCCGAGGTGACAAAAACCTCCGCACCGTGGGCTTTTGCAATTTGCAGGGCGAATATCGCCACGCCGCCCGTGCCCTGTACCAGCACCGATTGTCCGGCGCGCAGTTGGCCGCGTTCCACCAGCGCAAACCAGGCAGTAAGCCCTGCGCAGGGTAAAGTACTCGCCTCGGCGTCATCCAGGGTTTCCGGTGATGCCGCCAGCGCGTCTTCATTCACAATCACATACTCGGACAGCATGCCCTGGAAGTATCCGCCGGACGTTTTATAGGGCAGATTACGCGCGTCCGCCTGCGGCTTACCGTCTATCCACTCAGGGAAGAAGGTTGAGATGACGCGTGCGCCGGGTTTGAAGCGCGTAACGCCTTCACCAATGCTGTCCACCACGCCTGCCATGTCAGACGCCGGGGTAAACGGGAAGGAAAGCGGAATCGGCATTGTGCCTTCAATAACCATTTTATCGCGATAGTTGAGCGCAACGGCATTCACCCGTACGCGCACTTCACCCGGACCTGGCTGTGGCACGGGCGCCTGAGTCAGCTTGAGGTTCTCGCGCCCGAGGGCGTCCATGGACCAGCGTTGCATTGTCTCTGTCATTTTATTTCTCCTGCCATCAGATGAGCTTTAGTCCTGACAGTCTACCGTTGACTAAAGGTCGCCAGTGGCGATAAGTTTTCTCTTTATTGACGCCAGAATAGATACAATCCATGACCGATACGCTGAAGGATATTCCTGTTTTTGTGGCCGCCGTTGAGGCGGGAAGTTTTGCTCAGGCCGCCATCCGTCTGCATTTGTCACGCTCGGCGGTTGGAAAAAGCATTGCCCGCCTTGAAGAGCGGCTGGGGGTACGTCTTTTTCAACGCACCACCCGCAGCCAGAGTCTGACCGATAACGGCGCCCTTTTTTATGAACGCTGCCTGCGCGCGCTGGAGGAGATTCGGGGTGCGGAATCGCTGCTTGAAACCGGAAAACAGCAGGTCAGCGGCCGCCTGCGCGTTGCCATGCCGGTGCTGTTTGGTCGCCAGTGTGTCGCCCCGCTGCTGATAGCGCTGGCGCAGGAACACCCCGGGCTTGAACTGGAAATGTCATTCAGCGACCGCGTGGTGGATCTGGTCGAGGAAGGGTTTGATATGGCGGTGCGTAACGGCACGCTTCAGGACAGCAGCGTGCTGGTCGCCAGAAAGCTGGGAGAACACCGCATGGTGTTGTGCGCCGCGCCGGAGTATCTGCAGAAGAAAGGCCAGCCACAACGCGTTGATGATTTACCCCAGCATACGGCGATTAACTATCTGCGCGCAGGCAGAGTGTTGTCCTGGCAGCTGATGGATAACGAAGGAACGTCGCACACCTTTACGCCCCGATCGTCGCTCAATATGGATGATTTGCAGGCGATCTGCGACGCTGCGCTGGCCGGGCACGGCATTGCATGGTTGCCCTGCTGGATGGTCGTCAAAGATATTCACCTGGGTAAACTCGTCCCACTCCTGAAGCAGGCACCGGATGTGCATTTCGACGTTCATGCGGTGTGGCAGCAGACGCCGCACCTGCCGCTAAGGGTTAGAATTGCGATAGATACGCTGGCGAGCCGTTTACCGTCCGTGATGTCGCTGGATATGCCTGCGCCCACAAAAAAGCCGCGCTAAAAGCGCGGCCAGTTTTCGTGCGGTATAACGACGATTAAATATCGATATTTGCCGCTTTCAGGGCGTTCTCTTCGATGAAGGCACGACGTGGTTCAACTGCATCGCCCATCAGGGTCGTGAACAGCTGGTCTGCAGCAATCGCGTCCTTAACGGTGACGCGCAGCATGCGGCGGCTTTCCGGATCCATGGTGGTTTCCCACAGCTGATCCGGGTTCATTTCGCCCAGACCTTTATAGCGCTGGATCGCGAGGCCACGACGGGACTCTTTCACCAGCCAGTCCAGCGCCTGCTCGAAGCTGGCTACCGGCTGACGACGTTCGCCACGTTCGATGAACGCATCGTCTTCGATCAGGCCGCGCAGCTTCTCGCCGAGCGTGCAGAGACGACGGTATTCCGGACCGGTGACAAACTCGTGCTCGAGCGGATAGTCGGTATCAACGCCGTGGGTACGCACGCGAATGATCGGCTCGAACTGCTGATCGGCGTTCTGCTGAACATCACATTTCCACATGCTACCGTGCTGCTCTTTCTCGTTCAGCTCGGTCACCAGGGCGTTCACCCAGCGGGTTACGGTCTGCTCATTGCTCAGATCGGCTTCGGTCAGGGTTGGCTGATAAACCAGCTCCTTCAGCAGCGTTTTCGGATAACGGCGTTCCATACGCGTAATCATTTTCTGCGTGGCGTTGAACTCGGACACCAGACGCTCCAGCGGCTCACCGGCCAGTGCAGGGGCGTGCGAGTTCGCGTGCAGGGTCGCGCCATCAAGGGCGATCGCGATTTGGTACTGATCCATCGCTTCGTCGTCTTTAATGTACTGTTCCTGCTTGCCTTTCTTCACTTTGTACAGCGGCGGCTGTGCAATGTAGACGTGGCCACGTTCAACGATCTCAGGCATCTGACGATAGAAGAAGGTCAACAGCAGCGTACGAATGTGCGAGCCGTCGACGTCCGCATCGGTCATGATGATGATGCTGTGGTAGCGCAGTTTGTCCGGGTTGTATTCATCACGGCCAATGCCGCAGCCCAGCGCGGTGATGAGTGTCGCCACTTCCTGAGAAGAGAGCATCTTGTCGAAACGGGCTTTCTCAACGTTGAGGATTTTACCCTTCAGCGGCAGGATAGCCTGGTTCTTACGGTTACGGCCCTGCTTCGCAGAACCGCCCGCGGAGTCCCCTTCCACGAGGTACAGTTCAGACAGCGCCGGGTCGCGTTCCTGGCAGTCAGCCAGTTTGCCCGGCAGACCTGCTAAGTCCAGCGCGCCTTTACGACGGGTCATTTCACGGGCTTTACGCGCCGCTTCACGGGCACGCGCCGCATCAATAATTTTGCCCACCACGATTTTCGCGTCGGACGGGTTTTCCAGCAGGTATTCGCTCAGCAGTTCGTTCATCTGCTGTTCAACCGCCGATTTCACCTCAGAAGAGACCAGCTTGTCTTTGGTCTGAGAGGAGAACTTCGGATCCGGTACCTTCACGGAGACAACGGCAATCAGGCCTTCACGGGCGTCGTCACCGGTAGCGCTGACTTTCGCTTTTTTGCTGTAGCCTTCTTTGTCCATGTAGGCGTTCAGGGTACGGGTCATCGCCGCACGGAAGCCTGCAAGGTGAGTACCGCCGTCACGCTGTGGAATGTTGTTGGTAAAGCAGTAGATATTTTCCTGGAAACCGTCGTTCCACTGCAGTGCCACTTCCACGCCAATACCGTCTTTTTCAGTAGAGAAGTAGAATACATTCGGGTGGATCGGGGTTTTGTTCTTGTTGAGATACTCAACAAACGCCTTGATGCCGCCTTCGTAATGGAAATGGTCTTCTTTACCGTCGCGTTTGTCTTTCAGACGAATAGAGACGCCGGAGTTCAGGAATGACAGCTCACGCAGACGTTTTGCCAGAATGTCGTATTCAAATTCAACGACGTTGGTGAAGGTTTCGTGGCTCGGCCAGAAACGGACCAGAGTACCTGTTGCTTCCGTATCGCCAGTAACCGCCAGCGGCGCTTGCGGCACACCGTGGACGTAAGTCTGCTGATGCACTTTGCCTTCACGGCGAATAACCAGCTCCAGCTTCTGCGACAGGGCGTTAACCACGGAGACGCCTACGCCGTGCAGGCCGCCGGAAACTTTATAGGAGTTATCGTCGAACTTACCGCCTGCGTGCAGGACGGTCATGATCACTTCCGCAGCAGAGACACCCTCTTCCGGGTGGATACCGGTTGGGATGCCACGACCATCATCGGTGACGGAGACGGAATTGTCCGCATGGATGGTGACCACGATGTCTTTACAGTGACCCGCGAGCGCTTCGTCGATAGCGTTATCTACCACCTCGAATACCATGTGGTGCAGACCGGTGCCGTCATCCGTGTCGCCGATATACATACCCGGGCGCTTACGCACCGCATCCAGCCCTTTCAGGACTTTGATACTGGAGGAGTCATAAGAATTCGACATCAACGTTTCTCGCTCATTTATACTTGGGTTAATCCGTTATTTTACCCTTTTCCACGGTAAACATCTTCGAATTTTCGTCCGACATGTCTATAACGTGTTCAGCGCTAATGGCGCTGACGAAAACCTGCGACTGCGTGGCTTTTAAGCGGCTGGCAAGCAGCCCGCGCCGCGCGTCGTCAAGTTCCGAGGCAAAATCATCTATCAGGTACAGGCAGCGTCGCCCGCTCTCGCGAGTGAGAAACTCCCCCTGTGCCAGGCGCAGCGCACACATCAGGAGCTTGAGCTGCCCGCGCGACAGCGTGTCTTCCACCGGTGCACCGTCGGCACGAATGCGGAAATCCGCCTTGTGCGGGCCGTGCGCGGTGTAGGTCAACATGCGGTCGCGCTCGAAGTTTCTCTCTAATATTTCCGCATAATCCGTCTCTTTCTCCCAGCCGCGCTGGAAGGAGAAGGTGAGAGAAAACTCGGGTAAAAACTGTTTGCAGGTGTCGGCCATGTCTTCGGCGATACCTGCGCTGTATTCAGCACGCCAGCGGCTGATTTGTTCCGCGAGAGGGATTAACTCCATGTCCCACGGACGCAGCTGGGCGTAACGTGTCACCTGGCGCAACGCGGCGTTACGCTGCTTAAGCAGACGCTTCAGGTTGCTCCAGGCGTTAAAGAAACCGGCTTCGTTGTGAAAGCATCCCCAGTCGAGGAACGCTCTTCTGTATTTGGGGCCGCCGTTGAGTAAAGTAAACCCCTCCGGCGTAATCAGCTGCATTGGCATCAGCAGCGCCAGCTCAGCCACCTTGTGGCCGTCGGTACCGTCGATGCGCACCTTGCTGTCGCCCTGCTTATCCTTGCTCAGGCCGATGGCGGTCTCCCGCTCTTCGCCCTGTAAACGACCGTGCAGAACAAAAGATTCCTGCTCGTGGCGAATGACGCGACCAATCTGCAAACTGCGAAACGCCCGACCATGGCCGAGCGTATAGATGGCTTCCAGCACGCTGGTTTTGCCGCTGCCGTTTGCGCCAACCAGGAAGTTAAAGCCAGGGGATAAAGCGAGATCCGCGCTTTCAATATTGCGAAAGTCGCGGATCAACAGACGGGTGAGCGACATTACAGTCTCATTGGCATAACAACATAAGCAGCCGACTGTGATGCGGCATCTTCAATCTGTACGCTCGAAACGGAGTCGGTCAGCAGAATGCGCACATTCTCGCATTTCAGCGCATTCAGCACATCCAGCACGTAGCTGACGTTAAAGCCGATTTCCATCTCGGTCCCGGCGTAGGTGACGTCCAGAATTTCTTCTGCCTCTTCCTGCTCCGGGTTGTTAGCGGTGATTTTGATCTGGTTTTCACTCACGTACAGGCGCACGCCGCGGAATTTCTCGTTAGAGAGAATAGCGGCACGGGCAAAGGCCTGCTTGAGGCTATCGCAGCCCGCTTCCAGCGTTTTGTCCGGATTCTTCGGCAATACGCGGCGATAATCCGGGAAACGACCGTCAACCAGCTTCGAAGTGAAGACAAAATCGCCCACGTGTGCGCGGATGTTGTTGCTGCCGATCTGCACGCGCAGCGGCGTATCACCGCCGTCGAGCATACGCATCAGCTCAATCACCCCTTTACGCGGCACGATCACCGAATGGTTTGGCAGTGAATCGCCAATCGGCATAGAACAGACCGCCAGACGGTGGCCGTCGGTGGCGACGGTACGCAGTTCTTCACCTTCGGTTTCGAACAGCATGCCGTTTAAGTAGTAACGGACGTCCTGATGCGCCATGGAGAACTGCGTGGCTTCAATCAGACGCTTCATCGTCGCCTGTGGCAGGGTGAATTCTACTTCGCTCTGCCAGTCGTCCAGGTTCGGGAAGTCCGCAGCAGGCAGCGTGGAAAGCGAGAAACGGCTGCGGCCAGAACGCACCAGCATGCGGTCGCCCTCCAGCTGCACGGCGATTTCAGCGCCTTCCGGCAGCCCGCGGCAGATGTCAAAGAATTTACGTGCCGGAACCGTGGTCGCGCCCGCGTCGTGCGGCTGCGTCAGCGTAACGCGCGCGATCATTTCCATTTCCAAATCTGTACCGGTCAGCGACAGCGTACCGTCCGCGACCTGAAGCAGCAGGTTTCCGAGAATAGGCAGCGTTGGGCGGCCACCTAATGGGCCACTCACCTGTTGCAGCGGTTTTAATAAATGTTCACGTTCAACGGTAAATTTCATAGCGTCACGATGATAATGTTCTGATTAGATTGGAAAAATCTTCTTTTATGTCGTGGCTTTCTTCGCGTAACTGCTCAATCTTGCGACAAGCGTGCAGCACGGTCGTATGGTCACGGCCACCAAACGCATCCCCGATTTCCGGCAGACTGTGGTTGGTTAACTCCTTTGCCAGCGCCATCGCCATCTGACGCGGACGCGCCACCGAGCGGGAACGACGTTTAGACAGCAAATCTGCCACTTTGATCTTGTAGTACTCAGCCACCGTCTTTTGAATATTATCGATGGTGACCAGTTTTTCCTGCAATGCCAGCAAATCTCGCAGCGCTTCACGCACAAAATCGATAGTGATCGCACGACCGGTAAAGTTGGCATTGGCGATAACGCGGTTCAGTGCCCCTTCCAGCTCACGCACGTTGGAGCGCAGACGCTTGGCAATGAAGAACGCCACTTCGCCCGGCAGGCGAATGTCGTTTTCATCGGCTTTCTTCATCAGGATCGCGACGCGGGTTTCCAGCTCCGGTGGCTCGATCGCCACGGTCAGGCCCCAGCCGAAGCGGGATTTCAGACGATCTTCAACACCGTTGATCTCTTTTGGGTAACGATCCGAGGTCAAAATGATCTGCTGATTGCCTTCCAGCAGGGCGTTGAAGGTGTGGAAAAACTCTTCCTGCGATCGTTCTTTATTGGCAAAGAACTGGATGTCATCGATGAGCAGCGCGTCAACAGAACGATAGTAGCGTTTAAACTCTTCGATCGCATTGTTTTGCAGGGCTTTTACCATGTCCTGAACGAAGCGTTCGGAGTGCATATACACCACTTTGGCATTGGGCTTGCGCGCCATAATGCCATTACCCACCGCATGCAGCAGGTGCGTTTTACCCAGACCCGTGCCGCCATAAAGGAACAGCGGGTTGTAGGCCCCACCGGGATTATCAGCAACCTGGCGGGCCGCCGCGCGTGCCAGCTGGTTCGACTTACCTTCAACGAAGTTATCGAACGTGTGTTTCACGTTAACGTTAGAGCGGTAGGTTGGCTCAGCCGGTGCAGGGACATTATCCCAGCCCTGACGAGCGGGTGCGACGCGAGGAGCCGGCGCGGGTGCGGCCTGGGCAGGCGCAGCCACATTCACGGTTTCACGTACGGTTTGGGTGACCGGCTTTGTGCCCACTTCAAAGCGCAGCTGCGGGACATCTGACCCGCAGAAATCGTTCAGTAGTCCATTGATGTTATTAAGGTATTTGTCCCTTACCCAATCGAGCACAAAACGGTTTGGCGCATACAAAGCCAGCGTGTTATCGCTCAGTTCCGCCTGCAACGGGCGGATCCACATACTGAATTCTGTGGCTGGTAACTCATCCTGCAATCGGGCAAGACACTGCTGCCAAAGCGAAAGTGACACGGCGGACTCCACTCGAACAATAAAAGAAAACTATTGAATATTCATGATTGTTGGCGCACATCGACATGACCCAATAAGGGGGATGTGCGAACCGCTATCTGCGGTTATACACGCCATCGTTGATACAATCTGAACGATGTTGTGTTTATGCCCGGCCGGGATCGCTGGATCCCGATCGGGACCGCGGATCATAGCCTAAACTGAGCCAGAGATCTTCTGTTTCTCACAGATTCTTCCCGATTTATCCACAGGAAGATCCGGAACCGGGTAAGTGTAAACGATCCTGGCGCAAGTGCCCCGCGATTTAGTCCGCATATTGGAAAAATTAATGAGCACAGACAATTTATTGCTTAAATGATCTAACGAAGATCCGGGACGATCCTTGCGCTTTATCGTTGAGCCCGTATAATCCTCGACCCGGCGCGTGATGCTCATCTTCCTGCGTCGTCCGTTGCTCATTTTCCACGCGAAAACGTGCGGAAATACGCGGGAAATAAGGAAAGAGAATTGACTCCGGAGTGTACAATTATTACAATCCGGCCTCTTTAATCACCCACGCTGAGGCGTTAGTCGTTCGAAACTCGTTCGGGTATACGCGAAAGTCAGTGAAATTATTCAAGTTTAGGTAGAAATCGCCATGAAACGCACTTTTCAACCGTCTGTACTGAAGCGCAACCGTTCTCACGGCTTCCGTGCTCGTATGGCTACTAAAAATGGTCGTCAGGTTCTGGCACGTCGTCGTGCTAAAGGCCGTTCTCGTCTGACCGTTTCCAAGTAATAAAGCTAACCCCTGAGTGGTTAAGCTAGCATTTCCCAGGGAGTTACGTTTGTTAACTCCCGCTCATTTCACTTTCGTCTTCCAGCAGCCACTACGGGCTGGCACGCCGCAAATCACCATCCTCGGCCGCCAAAATTCGCTGGGGCATCCCCGCATCGGTCTCACAGTCGCCAAGAAAAATGTTAAGCGTGCGCATGAACGCAATCGGATTAAACGTCTGACGCGTGAAAGCTTCCGTTTACGTCAGCACGAACTGCCTTCAATGGATTTCGTGGTGGTGGCGAAGAAAGGGGTTGCCGACCTCGATAACCGTGCTCTCTCGGAAGCGTTGGAAAAATTATGGCGCCGCCACTGTCGCCTGGCTCACGGGTCCTGATAGCCCTCATTCGGGTCTATCAACGCCTGATTAGTCCGCTACTCGGGCCGCATTGCCGTTTCACACCAACATGCTCAAGCTACGGAATTGAGGCATTGCGCAGGTTTGGAGTGATAAAAGGCAGTTGGTTGACGGTGAAACGCGTATTAAAATGCCACCCTTTACACCCCGGTGGAGACGACCCCGTCCCCCCAGGACCCTTTGATACCAGAGAACACTAACGATGGATTCGCAACGCAATCTTCTTATCATCGCTTTGTTGTTCGTGTCTTTCATGATCTGGCAAGCATGGGAGCAGGATAAAAATCCTCAACCCCAGCAGCAGACCACGCAGACTACGACCACCGCAGCGGGTAGCGCCGCCGACCAGGGCGTACCGGCCAGTGGCCAGGGGAAACAGATTACGGTTAAGACCGATGTGCTTGAGCTGACAATCAACACCCGTGGTGGTGATGTTGAGCAGGCGCTGCTGTTGACCTACCCGAAAGAGCTGAAGTCTACCGAACCGTTCCAGTTACTGGAAACCACGCCTGAGTTTATCTACCAGGCGCAAAGCGGCCTGACCGGTCGTGATGGCCCGGATAACCCGGCTAACGGTGCGCGTCCACTGTACAACGTCGAGAAAGAGACTTTCGTGCTGGCTGATGGCCAGAACGAACTCGCGATCCCGATGACCTACACCGACGCCGCGGGCAACACCTTCACCAAAACCTTCACCCTGAAACGCGGTGAATATGCGGTGAATGTGGGTTACAGCGTACAGAACACCGGTGCGAAACCACTGGAACTGTCGACCTTTGGTCAGCTGAAGCAGTCCATCAATCTGCCGTCTCACCGTGACACCGGAAGCAGCAACTTTGCGCTGCATACCTTCCGTGGCGCGGCGTACTCCACGCCTGACGCGAAGTATGAGAAATACAAATTCGACACCATTGCCGATAACGAAAACCTGAACGTCAGCGCTAAAGGCGGTTGGGTGGCAATGCTGCAGCAGTATTTCGCCACTGCGTGGGTGCCAAATAACGACGGTACCAACAACTTCTACACCGCGAACCTGGGTAACGGTCTTGCAGCCATCGGCTACAAATCTCAGCCGGTTCTGGTTCAGCCGGGTCAAACCGGTAAGATGGCAAGCACCCTGTGGGTCGGCCCGGAAATTCAGGACAAAATGGCCGCTGTTGCGCCGCACCTGGATCTGACCGTCGATTACGGTTGGTTGTGGTTCATCTCTCAGCCGCTGTTTAAGCTGCTGAAGTTCATCCACAGCTTCCTGGGTAACTGGGGCTTCTCCATCATCGTTATCACCTTTATCGTTCGTGGCATCATGTACCCGCTGACTAAAGCGCAGTACACCTCCATGGCGAAGATGCGTATGCTGCAGCCGAAGATTGCGGCAATGCGTGAGCGTCTGGGCGATGACAAACAGCGTCAGAGCCAGGAAATGATGGCCCTGTATAAAGCAGAAAAAGTAAACCCGCTGGGTGGTTGCTTCCCGCTGCTGATTCAGATGCCAATCTTCCTTGCGCTGTACTACATGCTGATGGGTTCCGTTGAGCTGCGCCACGCGCCGTTCGCCCTGTGGATCCATGACCTGTCTGCACAGGACCCGTACTACATCCTGCCGATCCTGATGGGCGTGACGATGTTCTTCATCCAGAAGATGTCGCCGACCACCGTGACCGACCCGATGCAGCAGAAGATCATGACCTTCATGCCGGTCATCTTCACCGTGTTCTTCCTGTGGTTCCCGTCAGGTCTGGTGCTGTACTATATCGTCAGCAACCTGGTGACCATCATCCAGCAGCAGCTGATTTACCGTGGTCTGGAAAAACGTGGCCTGCATAGCCGCGAAAAGAAAAAGTCCTGATTCGGTAAGTTAACGCTAAAATAAGGGCGGTCAATTGACCGCCTTTTTTATTTGTATTGAACGAGACCAACCATGAGCCATAACGACACTATCGTCGCCCAGGCAACCCCACCGGGACGCGGTGGTGTAGGCATTCTGCGTATCTCCGGCCTGAAGGCGCGCGAGGTGGCCGAAGCGGTGCTGGGTAAACTGCCAAAGCCGCGCTACGCTGATTATCTGCCGTTTAAAGACACCGACGGCACGCCGCTGGACCAGGGCATTGCGCTGTGGTTCCCCGGCCCGAACTCCTTTACCGGCGAAGACGTGCTGGAGCTGCAGGGTCACGGCGGCCCGGTTATCCTCGACCTGCTGTTAAAACGTATTCTGACCCTGCCTGGCCTGCGTATTGCGAAGCCGGGCGAGTTCTCCGAGCGTGCCTTCCTCAACGACAAGCTCGACCTGGCGCAGGCAGAAGCAATTGCAGACCTGATCGACGCCAGCTCTGAACAGGCGGCCCGCTCCGCTCTGAACTCGCTGCAGGGTGCATTCTCCGCCCGCGTGAATCATCTTGTGGAAGCACTCACTCACCTTAGAATCTACGTCGAAGCGGCTATCGACTTCCCGGATGAGGAGATTGACTTCCTCTCTGACGGTAAAATCGAAGCGCAGCTCAATCAGGTAATGAACGATCTCGACGCCGTGCGTGCCGAAGCGCGTCAGGGCAGCCTGCTGCGTGAAGGGATGAAAGTGGTGATTGCCGGTCGTCCTAACGCCGGGAAATCGAGCCTGCTGAACTCCCTGGCGGGCCGTGAAGCGGCCATCGTCACCGACATTGCCGGCACCACCCGCGACGTGCTGCGTGAGCATATCCACATCGACGGGATGCCGCTGCATATTATCGACACCGCCGGTCTACGCGATGCAAGCGACGAAGTGGAACGCATTGGTATCGAACGTGCCTGGCAGGAGATCGAGCAGGCCGACCGCGTGCTGTTTATGGTGGACGGCACCACGACCGACGCCGTTGACCCGGCAGAGATCTGGCCGGACTTTATCGCCCGTCTGCCGGCGAAACTGCCGATCACCGTGGTGCGTAACAAAGCGGACGCCACCGGCGAAACGCTGGGCATCAGCGATGTGAATGGTCACTCACTTATTCGTCTGTCAGCCCGAACCGGTGAAGGCGTGGACGACCTGCGTAACCATCTCAAACAGAGCATGGGATTTGACACCAGCATGGAAGGCGGCTTCCTGGCACGTCGTCGCCACCTGCAGGCGCTGGAAGAGGCGGCAAACCACCTTGTTCAGGGCAAAGCACAGCTGATTGGCGCGTGGGCGGGAGAACTGCTGGCGGAAGAGCTGCGTCTGGCGCAGCAGAATCTGAGCGAAATCACCGGGGAGTTTACGTCGGATGATTTGCTGGGAAGGATTTTCTCGAGCTTCTGTATTGGTAAGTAATGCCCGCTAATTGATGGTGGTTTCCATCCAGGAAATCACCATTGTCCAAATGGCAACTCGCCTAATCCCTTTTCACCCCCTATCCTGCATGCCTGCATCTATGGGGGGTTTATGGCGCGTTTTCTGTTTTGTAGTTTCGCATTAGTTCTGCTTTATCCGTCTGGCATTGATATGTATCTGGTGGGATTGCCGCACATCGCTCGCGATCTGGGCGCCAGCGAAGCGCAGCTGCATATCGCGTTTTCGGCCTATCTCGCGGGGATGGCGTCGTCGATGGTGTTTGCCGGGAAGATTGCGGATAAGGCAGGTCGTCAGCCTGTCGCGATAACCGGCGCTATCATTTTTGCCCTCGCCTCTCTTCTCTGTTCACAGGCGCAGAACAGCACCTTGTTCCTGGCAGGACGGTTTATCCAGGGCACTGGAGCCGGTGGCTGTTACGTCGTCGCTTTTGCCATTCTGCGCGACACCTTAAGCGCCCAGCGCCGCGCCAAAGTGCTTTCGATGCTGAACGGCATTACCTGCATCATCCCGGTGCTGGCCCCGGTCGTGGGATATCTGATCATGCTGAAATTCCCGTGGCAGAGCCTGTTCTGGACCATGGCGGCGATGGGCGCGCTGGTGTTTATCCTGTCCATCGCCGTGCTGAAAGAGACCCACCCGGGCTCGCAGAATATCGGCCATACCGCAACCATTCACCCGGCAGAGAAGCTGCTTAACCGCTTTTTCCTCAGTCGTCTGGCCGTAACCACGTTAAGCGTGGCGGTGATCCTGACCTATGTAAACGTTTCCCCGGTTTTACTGATGGAGACCATGGGCTTCGATCGGGGTGAGTATTCAACGGTGATGGCATTAACCGCCATGGTCAGTATGGCAGTTTCGTTCTCTACCCCGTTTGCGCTAAATGTTTTCAGCCAGCGCGCGTTGATGCTGACCTCACAGGTTTTATTCCTCACTGCAGGCATGCTCCTGGCGACCACCAGCTCACATGCGGTGATGCTGGTGGGTATTACCCTCATTTGTGCCGGGTTTTCGGTTGGCTTTGGCGTGGCGATGAGTCAGGCGCTTGGCCCATTCTCGCTGCGGGCAGGCGTGGCAAGCTCGGTGCTGGGGATCGCGCAGGTCTGCGGCTCGTCGCTATGGATTTGGCTGGCGGCGGTCATCGGGCTTAACGCGCTGAATATGCTGATCGGGGTTCTGATTGGCTGTAGCATACTGTGCATTACCTTACTTATGGTCATCCGGCCTGCGGCGCATTATGAAGAAGCCCATCAGCAGTCTCGATCTTAACCTGTTGCTGTGCCTGCAGCTTTTGCTGCAGGAGCGCAGCGTCACCAAAGCGGCGAAGCGGATGAACGTGACGCCGTCAGCGGTAAGTAAATCGCTGGCCAAGCTGCGCGACTGGTTTGACGACCCGCTGTTTGTCAAAACGCCGTTAGGGCTGCTGCCAACCCCGCTGACGGTAAGCCTGGAGCAGGATCTGGCCGACTGGATGCAAATCGGCAATCAGATCCTCGATAAATTCCACCATGATTCGCCAGGCGGACTGACGTTCGTGCTGGCCGCCGAAACGCCGTTGATGCTGATCCGCTTTAACGCCCTGCTGGAGCAGGTGAACCAGCGCTATCCGCAGGCTACGGTGAAGATGCGCCACTGGGATTACGATTCGCTGGATGCCATTACGCGTGGAGAGGTGGATCTTGGCTTCACCGGCCGAGAGACACATCCGCGTTCCCGCGAGCTGCTGAAGCTGTTGCCGTGGTTTATCGACTACGAAATCCTGTTTAGTGACCGCCCCTGCGTCTATCTGCGCGAGGACCACCCGGCGCTGCAGGAAGCATGGAATCTGGAGACCTTCCTGCGCTACCCGCATATCAGTATCTTCTGGGAACGTAGCGACACCTGGGCGCTTGATGAGGTGCTAAAGGAGATGGGGCGTGAGCGCAATATCGCCATGTGCCTGCCGGGTTTCGAACAGGCGATGTTTATGGCGGCGCAGCCCGGCCATAACTATATCGCCACGGCTCCGCACTACTGCCACCACTACAATGAGCTCCACCAGCGGAAGCTGATCGCACTTCCTATTCCGATTGACGAAGCGCAGGCTGAAAAGCTGACCGTTCCCTTCACGCTGATCTGGCATAAACGGAACAGCCATAATCCGAAAATCGTCTGGTTACGGGACACCATCAAGGCGCTGTACGGTGCCAGCGATCCAATTTTTGCCTAAGAAAATGTAAAGTTCGGTCCTAAGGCTTCTCTTACTCCCATTTACTGATTAAAACAGGAGTCAAGTTAAGCGATAATCATGTAACCGTTTAACCGATTACGACCATTATCAAGGAGCGAAAAATGGCTACGCACTTTGCAAGAGGGATACTTACGGAAGGACGTCTCGTATCGGCAAGAATTTCTTCAGCCTGTCACAGCGAAGCACTCGCACTCCCGGAACACCGCAGGACGCGGTTTTTAGCGTCCAGAGCGCTTCTCGCAGAACTGCTGTTTATGCTGTACGGCACCAGCGAGCTGCCGGACATCATAACCCAACCCGAAGGCCGCCCGGTCTTTGCCGACCCGGATCTCCCTCGTTTTTCGATTGCCTACGCAGGCAATATTATTGGCGTCGCGCTGACTACCGAAGGGGATTGCGGGCTCGATATGGAACTTCAGCGCGCGACGCGCAGCTTCCATGCTGGTAATGCGCATGAAGACTATCCGCTCTCCAGCAATGAGAAGCTGTGGGTACGTAACCAGAACGATCCTGTCGAAGCCAGAGCCCAGCTCATTACCTTACGCCAGAGTATTCGCAAGCTCTGTGGATGCGCCTCAGACGACGCCAGCCTGCTGCAGCTGCTGCCAGGTTCCGGACGTCTTCGTGCCACCCAAGCCACGCTGGTAGAGGCGCTCAGTGACGCAGAGGATGTACTCATTTGGTCCATTGCGGTTACCCCCGCCATCGAACGCATGAAAATCTGGGAATTTGACAGTCAACAGGGATGGCGTAGCCTTCCTGATGTGCCCGAGCGCGCCAACGAGCCCGCAGCACGCCTGATGCGTTTAACCAGTTTACCGGCAGAAAAAGCATTCACCCTTAGCTGATCCAATCAGGGTCATCATGATGAAACAGGAGTAATCATGTCTGATACGTTGAAAGTAGTTACGTTACTGGGAAGCCTGCGCAAAGGTTCATTTAACGGGATGGTTGCCCGCACGCTGCCACAGCTGGCACCGGCAGGTATGGAGATTAGCGCCCTGCCGTCTATTGGCGATATTCCGCTGTATGATGCGGATGTCCAGCAGGAAGAAGGATTCCCGCAGAGCGTTGCGGCGCTGGCAGAGCAGATCCGCCAGGCCGACGGGGTGGTCATTGTCACGCCAGAGTATAACTACTCGGTTCCGGGTGGCCTGAAGAATGCCATCGACTGGCTGTCCCGTTTACCTGAACAGCCGCTCGCCGGTAAACCGGTGCTGATCCAGACCAGCTCAATGGGCGCGATTGGCGGCGCGCGCTGCCAGTATCATCTGCGCCAGATTCTGGTATTCCTGGATGCGATGGTCATGAACAAGCCGGAATTTATGGGCGGAGTGATTCAGAACAAGGTCGACCCGCAGACGGGTGACGTGGTGGATCAGAGCACACGTGACCACCTTTCTGGTCAGCTGACGGCCTTTGGGGATTATATTAAGCGGGTTAAAGCCTGATAAAAAAGCCCGGTGGCGCTAGCGCTTACCGGGCCTACACTCGTCAGTAGGTCAGGTAAGCGAAGCGCCACCTGACACCACAAACCGCACCTTAGTGCGCGTCAATAAACACAATCTTCAGCACAAACAGCAGCGCCACAACAATCACGCATGGGCTGAGGTCGCGGAAGCGGCCGGTACCGATCTTCATTATGCAGTAAGAGATAAAGCCCAGCGCGATACCTTCGGTAATCGAGAAGCTGAACGGCATCATCACGGCGGTAATAAACGCCGGCACCGCTTCGGTTAAATCATCCCACTTCACGCGTGACAGGCTGGAGGTCATCAGCACACCCACATAGATCAGCGCGCCGGCTGCCGCATACGGAGGAACCATACCCGCCAGTGGAGAGAGGAAGATCACCAGCAGGAACAGAATCCCCACGACCACCGCCGTCAGGCCGGTACGGCCGCCCACGGACACGCCGGAAGAAGATTCAATGTACGCGGTAACAGACGAGGTTCCGATAAAAGCACCGGTTACAGAGGAAACGCTGTCCACAAACAGCGCCTGCTTCATGCGCGGGAATTTCCCTTTCTCGTCCGCCAGACCTGCTTTGTCGGTCACGCCGATCAGCGTACCGGAGGAGTCAAACAGGTTGACCAGCATGAAAGAGAAAATCACGCCTGCCAGGCCCAGGTTCAGGGACCCCGCCAGGTCAACGTGACCAATCACGGTAGAGACGCTCGGCGGCGCAGAGACGATACCGTTATAGTGAACGTCGCCCAGCATCCAGCCCAGCAGGGTGGTCACCACGATGGATACCAGCACCGCCGCGTGAATATTACGGGAAGCCAGGATCGCGATGATAAAGAAGCCCAGCACGCCCAGCAGCACGTTATGAGAGGTCAGGTGACCGATGCTCACCAGCGTATCCGGGTTAGCCACGATAACGCCGGCGTTTTTCAGCCCCATCATACCGATGAACAGACCAATACCGCTGGTGATGCCCACGCGCAAGCTCACAGGAATGTTCGCAATCATCCAGTAACGCACACGGAAAATGGTCAGCAGCAGCAGGCCAACCGCACCCCAGAAGATGGCGCCCATGCCAACCTGCCACGGCAGACCCATCGCCTGAACGACCACGAACGCGAAGAACGCATTCAGGCCCATCGCCGGTGCCAGCGCCACCGGCAGGTTAGCGAACACACCCATCAGAATGCTGCCCAGGGCCGCGATCAGACAGGTGGTTACAAAGACGGCGCTGGTATCCATGCCAGCAACGCCCAGAATTTGAGGGTTCACAAAAACGATATAGACCATCGTCAGGAAGGTGGTGAAACCAGCGATCACTTCGGTGCGTGCCGTTGTGCCGTGCTCGCGCAGTTTGAAAACGCGCTCAAGCAGACCCTGACCAGATGTCTGGGTAGTGTGTTGTTGACTCATCATCAATTTCCGAACAAGGAGGGAAAATTCGTCGCTATCCTATACCAAAATGCGACAATAGTGGCGGTTACGTGATACTTTTTTCATTGATTTTGCTTATACGGCAACGATTGCGTCCCGGTGAACTGCCGTACGTAAACGTTAAACTTGTTAAAAGGGAAAGGCATGTCCGGAATTGAAGCGGTATTTTTCGACTGCGACGGTACGCTGGTCGACAGTGAGGTCATTTGTTCCCGCGCATATGTCACTATGTTCCAGGAATTTGGCATTACGCTGGAACTCGAAGAGGTGTTTAAACGCTTTAAGGGCGTGAAGCTCTACGAGATCATCGACATCATTAACCAGGAACACGGTGTGGATCTGGCGAAAGCCGATCTGGAACCGATGTACCGCGCCGAGGTCGCACGCCTGTTCGACTCCGAGCTGGAGGTTATCTCCGGGGCTAACGCGTTGCTCGATGCGATGACGGTGCCGATCTGCGTCGTCTCTAACGGTCCGGTCAGCAAAATGCAGCACTCGCTGGGCAAGCTTGAGATGTTGCACCATTTCCCGGAAAAACTGTTCAGCGGCTACGATATCCAGCGCTGGAAGCCAGACCCGGCGCTGATGTTCCATGCGGCAAAAGCGATGAACGTTAACGTAGAGAACTGCATTCTGGTGGATGATTCGTCTGCGGGTGCGCAGTCAGGGATTGATGCGGGGATGGAAGTATTTTACTTTTGCGCCGACCCGCACAACAAGCCGATCGACCATCCAAACGTGACGACCTTTACCGATCTGGCGCAGTTGCCGGAATTGTGGAAGGCACGCGGGTGGGATATTACTCGCTGAAAAAACAAAGCCGGATGGCGCTAACGCTTATCCGGCCTACAAGGCTCGTAGGCCCGGTAAGCGCAGCGCCACCGGGCATATTTACGCGGATCACTCTTTCGGATCTTTACCCGCCAGCAGCTTGTCCAGCTCGTCGCCGCCCACGTGACGGAAGTCCTGACCTTTCACGAAGTAGAAAATGTATTCGCAAATGTTCTGGCAGCGGTCGCCGATACGCTCAATGGAGCGCGCGCAGAACAGGGCAGTCAGTACGCTTGGGATCGTACGTGAATCTTCCATCATGTAGGTCATCAGCTGACGCACGATGCCTTCATACTCCTGGTCGACCTTCTTGTCTTCACGGTAGATACGCACCGCTTCGTCCAGATCCATACGCGCAAAGGCATCCAGCACGTCGTGCAGCATCTGCACGGTGTGGCGGCCCAGCGACTCGAGGCTCACCAGCAGCGGCTGGTGCTGCTGAGAGAACTTCTCCAGCGCGGTGCGACAGATTTTATCCGCAACGTCACCAATACGTTCCAGTTCGGCGATGGTTTTGATGATCGCCATCACCAGACGCAGGTCGCTCGCCGTCGGCTGACGTTTCGCGATAATGCGCACGCAGGCCTCGTCGATAGCCACTTCCATCATGTTGACGTTTTTGTCGCCTTCAATGACGCGCTTCGCCAGCTCGCTGTCCTGGTTGTGCATTGCCGTAATCGCATCAGAAAGCTGCTGCTCAACCATGCCACCCATGGTCATCACCTGCGTGCGAATGCTTTCCAGCTCTGCGTTGAACTGGCCTGAAATGTGTTTATTAAGATTGAGGTTGTCCATGGTTTCTCCACATGCACTAAGGCAAATCAACCGTAGCGGCCAGTAATATAATCTTCGGTTTGTTTCTTCGCGGGCCTGGTGAACAGCGCGTCCGTATCGCTGAACTCAATCAACTCGCCCAGGTACATAAACGCCGTGTGATCGGAGCAACGCGCAGCCTGCTGCATGTTGTGGGTCACGATAACGACGGTGTAATCCTGCTTCAGCTCGGTGATCAGCTCTTCAATACGACCGGTTGAGATTGGGTCCAGGGCTGAACACGGCTCATCCAGCAGCAACACTTCCGGGCGAATAGCAATGCCACGCGCAATGCACAGACGCTGCTGCTGACCACCGGAGAGAGAGTAACCGCTCTGGTGCAACTTATCTTTGGTTTCGTTCCATAATGCGGCCTTGGTCAAAGCCCACTGCACGCGCTCGTCCATATCGGCACGGGAGAGCTTTTCAAACAGACGAACACCAAACGCGATGTTGTCATAAATGGACATCGGGAACGGCGTTGGTTTCTGGAACACCATCCCCACTTTGGCACGCAGCAGGGCGATATCCTGAGCCTGGGTCAGAATGTTTTCGCCGTCCAGGATGATTTCACCTTCAGCGCGCTGCTCCGGATAGAGCGAATACATTTTGTTAAAGGTACGCAGCAGCGTGGATTTTCCACAGCCGGACGGACCGATAAATGCCGTGACCTGGTTCTTCGCGATATCCAGGTTGATGTTCTTCAGGGCATGGAATTTGCCGTAGTAGAAGTTCAAATCACGAACCTGAATCTTACCCGGGGCAGTATCAACCATACTCATTGACTCATTTCCTCATTCGGCGCCGCGATGTGCCGCGCCGTAAAAATTTAACCGTGTTTCTTCTTCGCGAAAATGACGCGCGCCAGAATGTTCAGCAACAATACGCAAAGGGTAATGATCAGCACCCCGGCCCAGGCCAGCTGCTGCCATTCCGCGAAGGGGCTCATCGCAAATTTAAAGATCGTCACCGGCAGGTTGGCGATCGGCTGCATCATGTCCGTGCTCCAGAACTGGTTGGAGAGGGACGTAAACAGCAGCGGTGCCGTTTCACCCGCGATACGCGCAACCGCCAGCAGGATACCGGTCATGATCCCGGAGACGGACGCCTTTAGCGTAATCGCAGAGATCATCTTCCATTTCGGCGTACCCAGTGCATAAGCCGCTTCACGCAGGCTGTCCGGCACCAGTTTCAGCATGTTCTCGGTGGTACGAATAACAATCGGCACCTGCAGCAACGCCAGTGCAATCACACCCGCCCAGCCGGAGAAGTGTTCCATCTGCGCCACCACCACGGTGTAAACAAACAGACCCACAACGATAGAAGGTGCAGACAGCAGAATATCGTTGATGAAGCGAATGACTTCCGCCAGCAAGGATTTACGACCGTATTCTGCCAGGTAGATACCCGCCATGATGCCCAGCGGCGTGCCGAAGACCGTTGCCCAGAGGATCAGCAAGCCGCTGCCCGCCAGGGCATTTGCCAGGCCACCACCCGCCGTGTTCGGCGGCGGCGTCATTTCGGTGAACAGCGACAGTGACATCCCGTCAATCCCGCGGACAACCGTCGAGAAGAGGATCCAGACCAGCCAGAACAGGCCAAATGCCATCGTCGCCATAGAGAGCGACAAGGCAATACGGTTTTTCATGCGGCGTCTGGCCTGCATTTTGCGGCGGGATTCCGCCAGTTCAGCGGTAGCTTGCATTTCGAGAGTTGCCATTAGCGTGCTCCCTCATTTTTAGCGAGGCGCATAATCATCAGCTTGGAAATCGCCAGAACAATGAAGGTGATAACGAACAGAATCAGACCCAGCTCCATCAGCGCCGCCACGTGCAGCCCCGATTCCGCTTCCGCAAATTCATTCGCCAGCGCCGAGGTAATACTGTTACCCGGCATGAAGAGCGACGCGCTGTCGAGCTGGTAGGTGTTACCGATGATAAAGGTGACCGCCATGGTTTCACCCAGCGCACGACCTAAGCCCAGCATCACGCCCCCGATCACCCCATTTTTGGTGAACGGAAGAACAATGCGCCAGATAACTTCCCAGGTGGTGCAGCCGATGCCGTAGGCCGACTCTTTCATCATCACCGGGGTTTGTTCGAAGACATCGCGCATGACCGCCGCAATGTACGGAATAATCATAATGGCGAGGATCACACCTGCAGCCAGAATACCGATACCGAAAGCCGGGCCAGAGAACAGGGCCCCCACAAACGGAATGGCAGAGAGGACATTACCCACCGGTTCCTGGAAGTATGTTGCGAACAGCGGTGCAAAGATGAACAGGCCCCACATGCCGTAGACGATACTCGGAATGGCTGCCAGCAGTTCGATGGCAATACCCAGCGGGCGTCGCAGCCAGCCCGGCGCCAGCTCCGTCAGGAACAGGGCAATACCAAAGCTCACCGGAACCGCAATCAGCAGGGCGATGAACGAGGTCATCAGCGTGCCGTAAATCGGCACCAGAGCACCGTAGATGTCGTTCGGCGCGTCCCACTCTTTGGTCCACAGGAAGGAGAAACCGAATTTCTGGATGCTCGGCCATGAGGAGAAAATCAGAGACACGATAATGCCGCCCAGCAGCAATAGCACAATCAGCGCAGCCAGTTTGACCAGCGCGCTGAAAATCATGTCACCTTTTTTACCCGGAGGGTTAAATGCAGGCTTGGTTGCAGCCATAAATTACTCTTCTGTTTGAGACGTTTTTACGAATATGCCCGGTGGCGCTGACGCTTACCGGGCCTACAGAGTAAACCGTAGGACGGGTAAGCGCAGCGCCACCCGCCATCTTCGTTAAATATATCCTGTTAGTACAGCGCTTTACCGCTGCTGTCTTTCACGTTGGTTTTCCATGCAGCGCGAATCTGCTCAACCACGTTGTCCGGCAGGGTGGCGTAATCCAGGGCGTTAGCCTGTTTGCCGCCGTTTTTGTACGCCCAGTCGAAGAACTTCAGCACTTCGGTGCCCTGCTCAGGTTTCTTCTGCTCTTTGTGAACCAGGATGAAGGTGGTAGAGGTGATTGGCCATGCACCTTCGCCTTTCTGGTTAGTCAGATCCTGCGCGAAAGATTTGCTCCAGTCAGCGCCTTTAGCGGCGTTAGCGAAGTTCTCTTCGGTCGGGCTAACCGGTTTGCCTTCAGCAGAGACCAGTTTGGTGTAAGCCAGGTTGTTCTGTTTGGCGTAAGCGTATTCTACGTAACCGATAGAGCCAGGCAGACGCTGTACGAACGCGGCGATACCGTCGTTGCCTTTACCGCCCAGACCGGTTGGCCAGTTAACGGTAGAGCCGGAGCCGACTTTAGATTTCCACTCTTCGTTCACTTTTGCCAGGTAGCTGGTGAACACGAAAGAGGTACCGGAACCATCCGCGCGGCGAACCACGGCGATGTTCTGAGAAGGCAGCTTCAGGCCTGGGTTGAGTTTAGCGATCGCTTCGTCATCCCATTTTTTGATTTTGCCCAGGTAGATGTCACCCAGGGTTTTGCCGTCCAGCACCAGCTCACCCGACTTCACGCCCGGCAGGTTGATGGCCAGGACCACACCACCGATGACGGTTGGGAACTGGAACAGGCCTTCCTGAGCCAGTTTGTCATCAGACAGCGGAGCGTCTGATGCGCCGAAATCAACAGTGTTCGCGGTAATTTGTTTAACGCCACCGGAGG
This sequence comes from Enterobacter asburiae, assembly GCF_008080435.1. GTDB lineage: Bacteria > Pseudomonadota > Gammaproteobacteria > Enterobacterales > Enterobacteriaceae > Enterobacter > Enterobacter asburiae_C. The sequence goes on from NZ_VRKN01000007.1 coordinate 234,032, forward strand.
AGCCGATACCCTGATAGTTAACCTTGTTACCGGTTTCTTTCTGGTAGGTATCCGCCCATTTGGCATACACCGGCGCAGGGAAGGTTGCACCAGCGCCAGTCAGGCTTGCTTCTGCAAATACAGAGAACGCGCTCAGAGATAAGGTCGCGGCGACAACAGTTGCGACAGTGGTACGCATAACTTTCATAATGTCTCCTGCAAGGATTTCGTAAATCATTGTTTAAGTGGCTACGATGAGCAAAATAGGACAAACAGGTGACAGATAAATGTACGAATTATGACAGTTTTATGACAATGAAAATTTAACTTAAAAACCAGCAAAAGAAAGCTTAAATTTCATCGTATTAGCCAGTTTTATGACAAGACGTTTTCAGAAATATTTTCTTTATGTGACACTGAAAAAAGTAGCTGAAGATGACAGATTGTCATTATTAAAAACGAGAAAGGATTGATTAAAAACAAACCGGGCGGGATAAAAAAGCTCCACCCGAAGGTGGAGCCTGGGGATTATTCTACGGTAACCGATTTCGCCAGGTTACGCGGCTGGTCAACGTCGGTGCCTTTGATCAGCGCAACGTGATAGGCCAGCAACTGCAGCGGAACGGTATAGAAGATTGGTGCAATCACCTCTTCCACATGCGGCATCTCGATGATGTGCATGTTGTCATTGCTGACAAAACCGGCATCTTTGTCGGCGAAGACGTACAGGACACCACCGCGGGCGCGTACTTCTTCGATGTTAGATTTCAGTTTTTCCAGCAGTTCGTTGTTAGGTGCAACAACGATGACCGGCATATCCGCGTCAATCAGCGCCAGCGGGCCGTGTTTCAGCTCGCCTGCCGCATAGGCTTCCGCATGAATGTAGGAGATCTCTTTCAGCTTCAGCGCGCCTTCCAGCGCAATCGGATACTGATCGCCACGCCCCAGGAACAGAGCGTGATGTTTGTCAGAGAAATCTTCCGCCAGCGCTTCAATGCGTTTGTCCTGAGACAGCATCTGCTCAATACGGCTCGGCAGCGCCTGCAGACCATGAACGATGTCATGCTCAACGGAAGCATCTTCGCCTTTCAGACGCGCCAGCTTCGCCACCAGCATCAGCAGAACGGTCAACTGAGTGGTAAACGCCTTGGTGGAGGCCACGCCGATTTCGGTGCCCGCTTTGGTCATCAGCGCCAGATCGGACTCACGCACCAGCGATGAGCCAGGGACGTTACAAATGGCCAGCGAGCCCAGGTAACCCAGCTCTTTAGAGAGACGCAGCGCAGCCAGCGTATCCGCCGTTTCGCCGGACTGGGAAAGGGTGATCATCAGGCTGTTACGACGCACCGCTGATTTGCGATAGCGGAATTCAGACGCGATTTCCACATCACACGGCACACCGGCCAGGGATTCAAACCAGTAGCGAGAAACCATACCGGAGTTGTAGGAGGTACCGCAGGCTACGATCTGAATATGCTCAACCTTACCGAGCAGCTCGTTCGCGTTTGCGCCCAGCTCGCTCAGATCCACTTCACCGTGGCTGATGCGCCCGGTGAGGGTGTTTTTGATGGCGTTTGGCTGCTCGTAAATTTCTTTCTGCATGTAGTGACGGTAAGCGCCTTTGTCGCCCGCGTCGTACTGCAGATTCGATTCGATCTCCTGACGTTTCACCTGCTCGCCTTTGGTATCGAATACGGTCACGCTGCGGCGAGTCACTTCCGCGATATCACCCTCTTCGAGGAAGATAAAGCGACGGGTAACCGGCAGGAGCGCCAGTTGGTCAGAGGCGATAAAGTTTTCACCCATGCCCAGACCGATAACCATCGGGCTACCGGAACGCGCTGCCAGCAGCGTGGACGGGTCGCGGGAATCCATGATTACCGTGCCGTATGCACCGCGCAGCTGAGGGATAGTACGCAGCACGGCATCACGCAGCGTGCCGCCCTGCTCCAGCTCCCAGTGCACCAGGTGAGCAATCACTTCGGTGTCAGTTTCAGAGACGAAGGTGTAGCCGCGCGCTTTCAGTTCCTCGCGCAACGGTTCGTGGTTTTCGATAATGCCGTTATGCACCACCACGATGTGTTCAGACACATGCGGGTGCGCGTTACCTTCAGACGGTTCGCCGTGCGTCGCCCAGCGGGTGTGCGCAATACCGGTACCACCGTGCAGCGGATGTTCTTCCGCGGCCTGGGCCAGCATCTGCACTTTACCGAGACGGCGCAGACGGGTCATATGACCTTCTGCATCGACGACAGCCAGACCGGCAGAGTCGTAACCACGGTATTCCAGACGACGTAAACCTTCGAGAAGGATTTCAGCAATATCACGCTGCGCAACTGCGCCAACAATTCCACACATAATTTTAGATTCCGAATTTAGGCATTATGCCTGCGTTGTCGCTGACCTGTATTTGCCCTTTCCGGGCGCCCCGAGCCTTGTAGAGAGTGGGGTTATTTTTATGGGTACTGCTTGTGGGGGGAGATATATATTTATCTCCTCACCCGGGTTTGCCTGATGACGGCTACGCCTTATCAGGCCTACTCAATCGTAGGGCGGGTAAGCGTAGCGCCACCCGCCTTGTAGTTACTTTTTCTTCACCGGGCGTTTCCAGCCCTGCTTGCTGACCTGCGGAACGCGGCTTAACACCAGCTCGTTCTCGGCCACATCGCGCGTAACGGTTGTTCCGGCGGCAATGGTCACGCCGTTACCCACGGTAACAGGCGCCACCAGCTGCGTGTCGGAGCCAACGAACACATCATCACCGATGATGGTTTTAAACTTATTCGCGCCGTCATAGTTACAGGTAATGGTCCCTGCACCAATATTCACGTTATTGCCAATTTCCGCATCGCCCAGATAGGTCAGATGACCGGCTTTCGAGCCTTTACCCAGACGCGCTTTTTTCATTTCCACGAAGTTGCCCACGTGAGCGCCTTCCAGCAGCTCAGCTCCCGGGCGCAGACGCGCAAACGGGCCGATGGTACAGGCTGCATCCAGACGGGCATCTTCCACCACGCTGTACGGGCTGATTTCGCAGTCGTCACCGATGACGCTGTTTTTAATCACGCAGCCGGCGCCAATTTTGACGCGATTGCCCAGCGTGACGTGACCTTCGAGGATAACGTTAGTATCAATTTCAACGTCACGCCCGTGAGATAACGAACCACGCAGATCGAAACGCGCCGGATCGCGCAGCATCACACCTGCCAGCAGCAGTTTTTCAGCCTGTTCGGACTGATAAATACGCTCAAGACGGGAAAGCTGCAGGCGGTTGTTCACGCCGTCCGTTTCGCTGATGCGCGCCGGATGAACGGCGGCAATTTCACGCCCTTCGTGGTACGCCATCGCAATGATGTCGGTGATGTAGTATTCACCCTGCGCGTTGTTATTGTTGAGTTTGGACAGCCAGCGCTTCATATCCGCGCCATTGGCAATCAGGATACCGGTGTTGATCTCCTGAATCTGGCGCTGTTCGTCGCTGGCATCTTTATGCTCAACAATACCCGTGACGTTGCCGTTTTCACGGGTTATGCGTCCATAACCGGTTGGATCGTCCAGCACGACGGTCAACAAACCGATGCCGCCCTGCGGTTTGGCTTCACGCAGGCGAGTCAGTGTTTCAACGGAGATCAGCGGGACATCGCCGTAAAGCATCAAAATGTCTTCGTCATCCGCAAAGAACGGGGCTGCCTGCTGCATCGCATGGCCTGTGCCCAGCTGTTCGGCCTGAAGCACCCAGTTGAGCTTGTCATCGCTCAGCGTCTTTTTAAGCAGATCGCCGCCGTGGCCGTAGACCAGGTGGACCTGACTGGCGCCCAGTTCATTCGCTGCATCAATGACATGCTGCACCATTGGCTTTCCTGCAAGCGTGTGGAGCACCTTAGGCAGATCGGAATACATGCGGGTCCCTTTGCCAGCGGCAAGGATCACCACGCTCATCGCACTGTTTGACATACGCATCCTGACGGTAGTTTGAGTGTGAAGTAAAAACGTTTGATGCTTAAAATTCTACATCTTTTTCATCATGAATTAAGGCCGAAAAAAAAAGCCAGCCTGGTATCCAGACTGGCTTTTGTGCTTTTCAAGCCGGTGTTACATCGCTTTTTTGGTCAACTCGATAACGCGCAGTTTCGCGATCGCTTTGGCCAGCTCCGCAGACGCCTGAGCGTAATCCACGTCACCATGAGAGCTGCTAATGTGCTCTTCAGCCTTACGCTTCGATTCCAGGGCTCGCGCTTCGTCGAGATCCTGTCCACGGATAGCGGTATCGGCCAGAACGGTCACGCTGCCAGGCTGCACTTCAAGAATGCCGCCGGACAAATAGATAAACTCTTCATGACCGAACTGTTTAACGATGCGGATCATACCAGGCTTAATGGCGGTGAGCAGCGGTGCGTGACCCGGGAAAATACCCAGTTCACCTTCACTACCCGTTACCTGGATTTTCTCGACCAGACCAGAGAACATTTGTTGCTCTGCGCTGACGACGTCCAGGTGGTAAGTCATTGCCATATCACCCTCCGATTAAGGCGTTAAAGTTTTTTGGCTTTTTCCACGGCTTCGTCGATGGAACCAACCATGTAGAACGCCTGCTCCGGCAGGTGATCGTATTCGCCGTCCATGATGCCCTTAAAGCCACGGATAGTTTCTTTCAGCGGTACGAATTTACCCGGAGAACCGGTAAAGACTTCTGCAACGAAGAATGGCTGGGACAGGAAGCGCTGGATCTTACGCGCACGTGCTACCACCAGTTTGTCTTCTTCGGACAGTTCGTCCATACCCAGGATGGCGATGATGTCTTTCAGTTCCTGGTAACGCTGCAGGATTGACTGAACGCCACGCGCGGTGTCGTAGTGCTCCTGACCAACAACCAGTGGATCCAGCTGACGGCTGGTGGAGTCCAGCGGGTCAACGGCCGGGTAGATACCCAGAGACGCGATCTGACGGCTCAGTACCACGGTTGCATCTAAGTGCGCAAAGGTGGTTGCTGGAGATGGGTCAGTCAAGTCATCCGCAGGTACGTATACCGCCTGAACGGAGGTGATAGAACCGGTTTTGGTAGAGGTGATACGTTCCTGAAGAACACCCATCTCTTCCGCCAGCGTAGGCTGATAACCTACCGCTGAAGGCATACGACCCAGCAGTGCAGATACTTCCGTACCGGCCAGGGTGTAACGATAGATGTTATCAACGAACAGCAGAACGTCACGGCCTTCGTCACGGAATTTCTCAGCCATAGTCAGGCCAGTCAGCGCAACGCGCAGACGGTTTCCTGGTGGCTCGTTCATCTGGCCGTAAACCAGGGATACTTTGTCCAGAACGTTGGATTCGGTCATTTCGTGGTAGAAGTCGTTACCCTCACGAGTACGCTCACCTACGCCCGCAAACACGGAGTAACCGGAGTGCTCGATCGCGATGTTACGGATCAGCTCCATCATGTTTACGGTTTTACCTACACCCGCACCACCGAACAGACCAACTTTACCACCCTTAGCGAACGGGCAGATCAGGTCCATTACTTTGATACCGGTTTCCAGCAGTTCCTGAGAGCTTGACAGCTCTTCGTAAGAAGGTGCTGCGCGGTGAATCGCCCAACGCTCTTCTTCACCGATGTCGCCTTTCATATCGATCGGCTGACCGAGCACGTTCATGATACGGCCCAGTGTTGCTTTACCTACCGGGACTTCGATTGGGTGCTCGAGATCTTTAACTTCCAGACCACGACGCAGACCATCAGAAGAACCCATGGTGATGGTACGCACGATACCACCACCGAGCTGCTGCTGAACTTCCAGCACCAGGCTCTCGTTACCATTCTGAACCTCAAGAGCATCGTACACGCGCGGTACGGCATCCTGAGGGAATTCGACGTCAACCACGGCGCCGATTACCTGGACAATTTTTCCAGTAGCCATCTTGAATCCTCTACGAATTAACCTGGTTATACCGCGGATGCACCACCGACGATTTCGGTGAGTTCCTGAGTAATGCTGGCCTGACGAGCTTTGTTGTATACCAACTGCAGCTCTTTAATCAGGCTGCCGCCATTGTCGGTCGCGGCTTTCATCGCCACCATACGTGCGGCCTGCTCGCTGGCCAGGTTTTCTACCACGCCCTGATAAACCTGAGACTCAACGTAACGACGCAGCAGGGTATCCAGCAGCGGTTTCGGATCGGGTTCATACAGGTAATCCCAGGTTTTGTGCTTCAGCGCATCATCGTCTGATGCCGGTAAAGGCAGCAGCTGAGTGATGGTTGGCACCTGAGACATGGTGTTAATAAATTTGTTGCTGACAACATAAAGCTTGTCCAGACGGCCTTCATCGTAGGCCAGCAACATCACTTTTACCGGGCCAATCAGTTCAGACAGGGAAGGGTTATCCCCCATGCCTGTAACCTGAGCAACCACGTTACCGCTAACGGAATTAAAGAAAGACACGCCTTTAGAGCCGATCATCGCGAGTTCGCTTTGAACGCCTTTATCAGACCAGGCTTTCATATCTGCCAGCACTTTTTTGAACAGGTTAATGTTCAAACCGCCGCACAGACCACGGTCAGTGGACACCACCAGGTAGCCCACGCGCTTAACGTCGCGTTCTTCCAGGTAAGGGTGCTTATATTCCAGATTACCGGTGGCAAGGTGACCAATCACTTTGCGCATGGTATCAGCATAAGGACGGCTGGCTGCCATGCGTTCCTGCGATTTACGCATTTTGGACGCGGCGACCATTTCCATCGCTTTAGTGATCTTCTGCGTGTTCTGGACGCTTGCGATCTTACTACGTATCTCTTTTGCGCCGGCCATGAGCTTCTCCTCAATGCCAGGCGGCTTGTCCTGAGACAAGCCGCCGGACGATTACCAGGATTGGGTTGCTTTGAAGGAATCGAGGATAGCTTTCAGCTTGCCTTCGATTTCGTCGTTATAGCCACCGGTCTGGTTGATCTCTTGCATCAGCGGAGCGTGATCACGGTCGACGTAAGCCAGCAGAGCGGCTTCGAAGCTACCGATTTTCGCCAGTTCCACATCTTCGAGGTAACCGCGTTCAGCCGCGAACAGTACCAGGCCCTGCTGAGCAACAGACATTGGTGCATACTGTTTCTGCTTCAGCAGCTCGGTCACTTTCTGACCGTGGCTCAGCTGTTTACGGGTTGCTTCGTCCAGATCGGATGCGAACTGAGAGAACGCAGCCAGTTCACGATACTGTGCCAGCGCGGTACGGATACCACCGGACAGTTTCTTGATGATCTTGGTCTGAGCAGCACCACCAACACGGGATACGGAGATACCTGGGTTAACTGCCGGACGAATACCGGAGTTAAACAGGTTGGTTTCCAGGAAGATCTGACCATCGGTAATGGAGATTACGTTGGTCGGAACGAACGCAGAAACGTCACCCGCCTGGGTTTCAATGATCGGCAGAGCGGTCAGAGAGCCCGTTTTCCCCTTCACTTCACCTTTGGTGAAGTTCTCGACGTATTCCGCGTTAACGCGGGAAGCACGCTCCAGCAGACGAGAGTGGAGGTAGAATACGTCGCCAGGGAACGCTTCACGTCCAGGTGGACGACGGAGCAGCAGGGAAACCTGACGATAAGCAACAGCCTGTTTAGACAGGTCATCGTATACGATCAGCGCATCTTCACCGCGGTCACGGAAGTATTCGCCCATTGCGCAACCGGCGTATGGCGCCAGGTATTGCAGTGCAGCAGATTCAGAAGCAGTTGCTACCACAACGATGGTGTTAGCCAGTGCACCGTGCTCTTCCAGCTTACGAACCACGTTAGAAATGGTGGACGCTTTCTGGCCGATGGCCACGTACACACATTTGATACCGGAGTCACGCTGGTTGATGATGGCGTCGATTGCCATCGCGGTTTTACCGGTCTGACGGTCACCGATGATCAGTTCACGCTGACCACGACCGATTGGGATCATGGCATCAACGGACTTATAACCTGTCTGAACAGGCTGATCTACGGACTGACGGTCGATAACGCCTGGTGCGATAACTTCGATTGGGGAGAAGCCATCGTGCTCAACCTGACCTTTACCGTCGATTGGCGCACCCAGGGTGTTAACAACGCGACCCAGCAGGCCACGGCCAACCGGCACTTCCAGAATACGGCCAGTACACTTAACCTTCATGCCTTCGGCAAGGTCAGCGTATGGACCCATCACAACGGCACCTACGGAGTCGCGCTCCAGGTTCAGTGCGATAGCGTAACGGTTACCCGGCAGGGAAATCATCTCACCCTGCATACAATCGGCCAGGCCGTGGATGCGGATAACACCGTCACTTACAGAAACAATAGTACCTTCGTTGTGAGCTTCACTCACAACACTGAACTGAGCAATGCGCTGCTTGATCAGTTCGCTGATTTCGGTGGAATTCAGTTGCATGCTCCAGTCCCCTTAAGACTGCAAGACGTCTGCAAGGCGTTCAAGACGGCCGCGTACGCTGCCATCAATGACCATATCACCCGAACGGATGATTACGCCTGCCATTACAGACTTATCGATTTTGCAATTCAGCTTAACTTTGCGTGACAGACGTTTTTCCATCGCGGCGGTGATTTTCGCAAGCTGTTCATTACTCAGTTCAGTCGCAGAAGTCACTTCGACTTCAGCGGTTGCTTCACTAAGGGCACGTAAGTGCTCAAACTGCTCGAGAACATCCGGGAGCACACGGAGACGACCATTTTCAGCCATGACCTTAATCAGGTTCTGGCCGTTGGCATCCAGTTGCTCTCCGCACACGGCGATAAACGACGCGGCGAGAGTTTCAGGTGCTAACGCACCGGAAAGCAACTCAGCCATTTGTTCGTTTTTCGTCACCTCAGCGGCAAACGCCAGCATATCCTGCCAGCGATCGACATTTTGGTGTTCGACAGCAAAGTCAAAAGCTGCTTTGGCGTAGGGGCGAGCTACCGTAACAAATTCAGACATCAGCCCCTCCCTCCTTACAGTTCAGCGACAAGTTTGTCCACGATGTCGCTGTTAGCAGCTTCATCCACGGAACGTTCGATGATCTTCTCGGCGCCAGCAACAGCCAGAATCGCAACCTGCTTACGCAGTTCTTCACGAGCACGTTTACGCTCAGCATCAATTTCTGCCTGAGCCTGTGCCACGATCTTAGTACGTTCCTGTTCTGCTTCAGCTTTGGCTTCGTCCAGGATCTGCGAACGGCGTTTGTTAGCCTGTTCGATGATAACCTGAGCTTCCGCTTTCGCTTTTTTCAGCTGGTCTGTCGCGTTGGCCTGTGCAAGGTCCAAATCTTTCTTAGCGCGTTCTGCAGAAGCCAGACCGTCAGCAATTTCTTTCTGACGTTTTTCGATGGCAGCCATTAAAGGCGGCCATACATACTTCATGCAGAACCAGACAAAGAGAATAAACGCGATGGCCTGGCCGAGGATTGTTGCGTTCATGTTCACAGCACAATACCTCTTTAATTTCTGTGGCTTAGGGTTTTAAAACTACTACTACGCGACAGCAAACATCACGTACAGACCCAGACCTACAGCGATCATTGGGATAGCATCCACCAGACCCATAACGATAAAGAACTGAGTACGCAGCAGAGGAATCAGATCAGGTTGACGCGCTGCGCCTTCCAGGAATTTGCCCCCGAGGATGCCGATACCGATCGCAGCACCGATAGCCGCCAGACCCATCATCACAGCGGCAGCCATGTACAGCAGATCCATATTCAGGTTTTCCATGACAGTCTCCAGTTTGTTTCAATTAAAACGTAGTAGTGTTGGTAAAAAATCAGTGCTCTTCAGACGCCATCGACAGATAGACGATCGTCAGAACCATGAAGATAAAGGCTTGCAGCGTAATGATCAGGATGTGGAAAATGGCCCATGGCACATTCAGAATCCACTGTGACCACCACGGCAGAAGACCCGCGATCAGAATGAAAATCAGCTCACCCGCATACATGTTGCCGAACAGTCGCAGACCCAGTGAAACAGGTTTGGACAGCAGGCTAACGCCTTCCAGGATCAGGTTGACCGGAATAAACGCCCAGTGGTTGAACGGCTGCAAGGTAAGCTCTTTCACAAAGCCGCTTACGCCTTTCATTTTGATGCTGTAGAAAAGAATCAGGATAAATACGCCCAGCGCCATCGACAGGGTGATGTTCACGTCCGCAGACGGTACAACACGCAGTGCAGGCAGGCCGAAGATGTGCTCACCGATAAACGGCAGCAGATCGATTGGCAGCAGGTCCATCAGGTTCATCAGGAAGACCCAAACGAACACGGTCAGAGCCAGAGGAGCAATCAGCTTGCTCTTACCATGGTACATGTCTTTGACGCTGCCATGGACGAAGCCGATGATCATTTCGATGAATGTCTGGAATTTCCCTGGTACACCGCTGGTCGCTCGTTTAGCAACACCGCGGAACATGGCCAGGAACAGAAGACCCAAAACCACCGAGAAGAACATGGAGTCGATGTTGATCGTCCAGAAGGTGGCCGGGGGGTTATGTGGATCCACCAGCGAGAATGTACGCAGGTCCAGCTGAAGGTTATTCAGATGGTGACCTATGTAATCCTGCGGCGTCATATTTTCTGAAGCCATGATGCCTTTTACCCTTTGTTATTGATTACAGCTGGAGCCAGAACTTGTACCACCAGCACCAAAACCCACGTTGCTATCAGCGGCATGAAGACCACTTTCAAAACCGCCAGCGCCATCACCAGTAGAGCAAAGGTCAGCAACACCTTACACACTTCGCCGAGGGCGAAGGACCAGGCCACGCGGCCTTTGGCGGGTGTATGCGCCTGATGACGCCAGGCAAAAATCATAAACAGCACGTTTGGCAGCACAACCGCCAAACCCCCGCACACGGCGGAGATGCCCCAGAAGGGGTCTTTGAGGCTAAACAGCAGTCCACTTGCTATCACAGCCAGAAACTGAACGAACAGAAGCTTACGAGCAACGTTTCTACTCAAGAGCGACACAGACATCACGTTTTTACTCCTGCTCCCTTCGAGGTATGCCGCGTGTCGTATAAAACGTCCTTTAAGGCTCAGAGTCAAGCATCAAAAAGCGGTCAAATTATACGGTGCGCACCCGTGATTTCAAACATTAAGTAGCGAAAAGGTGAATAAATGTTTAAATATTTTTCCCCACCGCTATTTTTTAACTTTCGCTGAAAGCGTCAACCTTCGACCAAAACTGCAAACAGCGCGAAAACGTTGACGATAAAGCGTGCACGAGATCACAAAACACACATTTGCGATAAGGTTGTATTTATCAAAGGCGCAAATCGCGTAAATTTATCTTTATGAAATTAAACGCAAAACGTCGTAACTATTTTCAAAACAGCCCAGTACACAATAAAAACCTTTTATTGACATTCTTAATAAATAATTAACATTGCATTCTGGTTACCGCCTTCCACTTTTAGCAGACTTATATTTTCACAGATGACTATCTTATCGGTGAATAAAAGATGCTACGTTAACTGGAAGAAAAACCTTAGTAAAAAAGAGGTTAAAAGCTCACCGGTAAATCCCCGGTAGTTGTGCTGTTTTTTAACATGCTAAGAACAGCACAAATTCCACATTTTTTATTAATTTTTTAAAAATTGTTTGGCTTAATTATCACCAGATGACGTTCCCCATCGAGCTGAGGAATGTTTAATTTCTCGATGGATTCAACAGCAAATCCGTCCGGAAGCTGTTCAATCTCATCGCCTGGCAACTGCCCTTTCAGCGCATAAAAGCGTCCGTTCTCTGCCGGTAAGTGCTTGCACCAGCTCACCATATCGTTGAGCGACGCAAAAGCACGGCTGATAACCCCATCAAACGGCGGCTCTGCCGGGAATTCCTCTACCCTGCTCTGTACGGGCGTAATGTTCTCAAGCTTCAGCTCATGCTGAACCTGACGTAAAAAGCGCACGCGCTTGCCCAGGCTGTCCAGCAGCGTGAAGTGGCTTTCAGGGCGAACAATCGACAGCGGAACGCCCGGTAAACCAGGTCCCGTCCCCACGTCAATAAAACGCTCACCTTTCAGCCAGGGGGCAACCACAATGCTATCGAGAATATGGCGTACCAGCATCTCGTTGGGGTCACGTACTGAGGTCAGGTTGTACGCTTTGTTCCATTTGTTCAGCATATCGACATAGGCCACCAGCTGATTTTTCTGGTGATCGGTGAGCGAAATACCTGCCTGATCCAGCAGACGAGAGAGTTTGTTGAGCACGGTGAATACCTGTTGGAAAACTTAGGTGGCGGGTGGAGCTTCGCTTACCCGCCCTACGGGTTCAGTAGGCCCGGTAAGCGCAGCGCCACCGGGCAATGTTCTGGGCATTACGCGCTGCGGCGCAACATACCCTGCTTTTTCAGCCACACCAGCAGAATGGAAATCGCTGCAGGCGTGACGCCGGAGATACGTGAGGCCTGGCCGATCGACACCGGTTTGTGATCGTTCAGCTTGGCGATCACTTCGTTGGAAAGACCCGTCACCTGGCGGTAGTCCAGCATTTCCGGCAGTAGCGTGTTTTCGTTACGCTGCTGTTTTTCGATCTCATCCTGCTGACGCGCGATGTAACCTTCGTACTTCACCTGGATCTCGACCTGCTCTGCCGCTTCAGCGTCTTCCAGTCCCGGTGCGAACGCGGTCAATTTGACCAGGTTCTCGTAGGTGACTTCAGGACGGCGCAGCAGATCTTCCCCGCTGGCTTCACGCGACAGCGGCGCTGTTAAGTGAGCGTTTACTTCGGCAGCGGTTTCCGCCTGCGGATTCACCCAGGTGGTTTTCAGGCGCTGACGTTCCTGTTCGATGCGTTCCAGCTTTTCGTTAAAGCGCGCCCAGCGCTCGTCGTCGACCAGACCCAGCTCGCGACCCATTTCGGTCAGACGCAGATCGGCGTTATCTTCACGCAGCATCAGGCGATATTCCGCGCGCGAGGTAAACATACGGTACGGTTCTTTGGTACCCAGCGTGCAGAGATCGTCAACCAGCACGCCCAGATACGCCTGAGAACGGCCTGGCGCCCAGCCCTCTTTCTCAGCAGAGAAGCGTGCGGCGTTCAGACCGGCAAGCAGACCCTGTGCAGCCGCTTCTTCGTAGCCGGTTGTGCCGTTAATCTGACCCGCGAAGAACAGACCGTGGATGAATTTGCTTTCCAGGGTTGGCTTCAGGTCACGCGGATCGAAGAAATCGTACTCAATAGCGTAGCCAGGACGAACGATTTTCGCATTCTCCATCCCCTGCATTGAGCGAACAATTTGCATCTGCACATCGAACGGCAGGCTGGTGGAGATGCCGTTCGGGTAAATTTCGTTCGAGGTCAGCCCTTCCGGCTCCAGGAAGATCTGGTGCTGGTTACGATCGGCAAAGCGCATCACTTTGTCTTCGATCGACGGACAGTAGCGTGGGCCGATCCCTTCGATCACGCCAGCATACATGGGGCTGCGATCGAGGTTGTTACGGATCACGTCATGGGTTTTCTCGTTGGTATGCGTGATATAGCACGGTACCTGCTGCGGATGTTGCGCCGCATTGCCCATGAACGAGAAGACCGGCATTGGGTTATCACCGTGCTGTTGCGCCAGCACGCTGAAATCAATGGTCCGCGCATCAATACGCGGTGGCGTACCGGTTTTCAGGCGGCTGACGCGCAGCGGCAGTTCACGCAGACGACGAGACAGTGGAATAGACGGCGGATCGCCAGCACGGCCACCGCTGTAGTTATCCAGACCGATATGAATTTTCCCGTCCAGGAATGTGCCCACGGTCAGCACCACGGCTTTTGCACGGAATTTGAGGCCCATCTGGGTCACGGCACCCACGACGCGATCGTTCTCAACGATAAGATCTTCAACTGCTTGCTGGAAGATCATCAGGTTCGGCTGGTTCTCCAGCGCGGTGCGCACAGCCTGACGGTAAAGCACGCGGTCTGCCTGGGCACGGGTCGCTCGCACAGCGGGACCTTTACTCGCGTTTAGTATCCTAAACTGGATACCAGCCTGATCGATCGCTTTCGCCATCAGGCCGCCAAGTGCATCCACTTCTTTTACCAGGTGTCCTTTCCCAATGCCGCCAATCGCCGGATTACAGGACATTTGTCCCAGCGTGTCGATATTGTGTGTCAAAAGCAGGGTCTGTTGACCCATACGCGCTGCGGCCATTGCGGCCTCAGTGCCTGCATGACCCCCGCCAATGATGATGACGTCAAAAGGATCCTGATAAAACATGGTGGTCTGCCTCGCGTAAAGCGGTATGAAAATGGATTGAAGCCCGGGCCGTGGATTCTACTCAACTTTAGTCTTTCGAGAAAGCATTGGGATCCTGGCTATTAAAAAGAAGATCTTTTTATTTAGAGATCTTTTCTATTGTGATCTCTTATTAGGATCGCGAACATGTGTGGATAAGTCCGATCTCATAAAGAAGATCATGCAGTTAGAAAGGATCGTTTGCTGTGAATGACCGGTGATCCTGGACAGTATAAGCTGGGATCAGATCGCGACTTTATACACAGGTCAAAAACAATACTACAGTTGTTCTTTGGATAACTACCGGTTAATACGAGCTTTTAACCAGAGTTATCCACATCTGTTCGCGCGATCTTTAATCGTTTTTGAGTAAAATTTTCCATTCCGCGAGCCAGATCTCGGCTGGATCCTCCGGAATGTCATGATCGAGGATGTTGATCTTGAGCGTTTCACCCAGCTGTTTCGCTCCACAAGAGGTAACAACGGCTTCGACTTTCTCTATTGCCCCGCAAAAGGTGTCATATTCACGACTGCCGATCCCCACCGCGCCAAAACGGACGTTTGACAGGTCGGGCTGTTGTTCCAGCAGTTCGTCATATAAAGGTTGCAGGTTATCCGGCAGATCGCCCGCGCCATGCGTGGAGGTGATCAGCAGCCAGACCCCGTCAGTCGGGAGATCTTCAAGCAACGGGCCGTGCAGGGTTTGTGTGGAAAAGCCCGCATCTTCCAGCTTTTCAGCCAGGTGTTCCGCTACATATTCCGCACCACCAAGGGTGCTGCCGCTGATAAGGGTAATGTCCGCCATTGATCGCTCGCCCAGATAAAGAGACGGCCATTGTACGCTGTGAACGAGCTGGGATCTACCTGTGGAAAATGTGGGAATGAATTTGCCCGATCACGGGCGGATGGTACGCATAATCGGGTTTTGCAGGGAGATCAGTGTCTCGGTGGACTGAATTTCATCGATTGTTTGGATCTTGTTGATAAGTACCTGCTGGAGGGCGTCGATGGATCGGCACATGACCTTTATAAAGATGCTGTAGTGACCGGTGGTGTAATACGCCTCAGTGACTTCATCCAGCGCGTTCAGCTTCGCCAGGGCGGAAGGGTAGTCTTTGGCGCTTTTAAGAATGATGCCGATGAAGCAGCAGACGTCGTAACCCAGATGTTTAGGACTGACGTCTATGCGTGCGCCGGTAATGATCCCCGCCTGTTTCATCTTCTCTACGCGAACGTGAATGGTTCCCGGGCTGACGCCAAACTGTTTCGCCAGTTCGGCGTAGGCGGTACGGGCATTGGCCATTAACGCCTCCAGGATGCCGCGGTCGAGATTGTCGATCTGATAATTTTCCATAGCTTTTTCTTATGAAGATTAATGAATCACTCTATTCTAGCGTCTTATTTTAGCGAATCAAAAGTGAAGATGGCTTTTTGTTGATGGGTTATTGAATAAGGTGCCATTTCTGTTGCTTAATCAATATCAACAGGACGCAGGAGTATAAATAATGAAAACCGCTTACATCGCAAAACAACGCCAGATCAGTTTCGTTAAATCCCATTTTTCCCGCCAGCTGGAAGAGAAGCTTGGACTAATTGAAGTCCAGGCGCCAATTCTGAGCCGCGTGGGTGACGGGACCCAGGATAACCTCTCTGGATGCGAAAAAGCGGTACAGGTGAAAGTGAAAACACTGCCAGATGCCCAGTTCGAAGTGGTTCATTCACTGGCGAAGTGGAAGCGTCAAACTCTGGGACAACACGACTTCAGCGCGGGCGAAGGGCTCTACACGCACATGAAAGCCCTTCGTCCCGATGAAGATCGCCTTTCTCCAATTCATTCCGTTTACGTTGATCAGTGGGACTGGGAACGCGTAATGGGTGATGGCGAGCGCCACGTCGGTACGCTGAAATCTACCGTTGAGGCGATCTACGCCGGGATCAAAGCGACCGAAGCGGCCGTAAGCAAAGAGTTTGGTCTGGCACCGTTCCTGCCGGATACGATCCACTTTGTTCACAGCCAGGCGCTGCTGAGCCGTTTCCCGGATCTGGATGCCAAAGGACGTGAGCGTGCGATCGCCAAAGAGTTAGGTGCTGTGTTTCTGATCGGTATTGGCGGCAAACTGTCCGATGGCAAACGCCACGACGTTCGCGCGCCGGACTATGATGACTGGAGTACTGCGGGTGAGGGTGAATTTGCCGGGCTGAACGGCGATATTCTGGTCTGGAACCCGGTACTGGAAGACGCCTTCGAGCTTTCTTCTATGGGGATCCGCGTGGATGCTGACGCGCTGAAGCGCCAGCTGGCGGTTACCGGTGATGAAGATCGTCTCAAACTCGAGTGGCACCAGGCGTTGCTGCGCGGTGAAATGCCGCAGACGATCGGCGGCGGTATCGGCCAGTCCCGTCTGACCATGCTGCTGCTGCAACTGCCCCATATCGGTCAGGTTCAGTGTGGGGTCTGGCCACAGCAGGTACGTGAAAGCGTCGGTTCTCTTCTGTAATTAACGCCGCCAGCGTCTGAGCAGGCGGCTACGCAACCCGGTATCAAAGCGCCAGATATGATCGAAGATGCGCATGATGCCGGGTTTTCCATGTGCGGACATCGCCACCGCATGAAAACGGTGCTGATGCACCCGCTGTAATTCCTTCACCTTATTCACTACGTCATCCGGCAGCCGCTGGGCAATAAAATCGGAAATCACCACCGCGTCAGCGTCGTACCAGTCGCCGCCCTGCATACGCTCCACAATGCTGCGAAAGCAGCTGGCCAGATCCGTGCCGCCGCGAAAACGCTGGCTCAGGAAGCGGATTGCCTGCTCGATCCCCTGCTGATTCGTCAACTCATAGCCCACAACCTCGCTGGAGAAGAGCATGATGAAGCAGCGACGGCGATCGGCGAGCGCCACGCGCATCAGTGCCAGACAGAACGCCTTCGCGCACTGCTCGTTAAATCCGCCCATCGATCCGGACGTATCCACGCAAACAATGAATGGCCCGCGCGGCTGTTCATCAAAATCCTGATGGACGACAGGCCGTTGGCTGACTTTCTCGCGCCAGGCTTCGCCGTGCAGTCGGTAGGTGAGAAGCTGTTTTTCCACCAGCCGACGATAGAACTCATACTCCAGCTCGGTCATCCCGAGCGTGCTCAGCTCCGTGGGCAGCAGGCGTAAAATGTCATCGCTCTGCTGGAGTCCATCGACCTGCTCCGGTACGGTGGCCGGTTCGCGCACCAGGGTGCGGAAGGTTTCCATTGGGGCATCTTTCTTTGGGACCGACTTTGCCTCCCTTGAGCGCCCCAGCTGTTCTGCAAGCTTCATCAGCTCGGGCTGCTGCGTTAGAAAGTCGCCGTACTTGACGATCAGCTGATAGTCACCGCGCTTCAACTGCCCGGCGCTCATGTCCCACAGACGTCCGGCGGCGTTTTCATTTTCTACCAGCACCTCTTCAAGCTGGCCGCTCAGCGTCATACGCTCCTGAACTTCGCTGAGCAGCTGTTCACGCTCTTCATCCAGCAGCTGCTGGTTCAGCGTTGTGGCCTGAACCACCAGGCTGAGGCGCCAGCGCTGTAGGAAGAGGGTATGCAGCGCCGGGGTAAAGGTGGCGTTATCCGTGACCAGCGCCCGGGCCTGGCTGGCAAACGGAGAGTGGACGTTATCGAGCAACGTCAGGGTTTGCGGGAGCTGGACGATAAACTGCGACGTGGAGAGCCGCTGGCACTGCTGATAGCAGGCCACCTCTTCCGTTAACTCAGGCGGAACTTCGGTCTCCCTGAACCGCTGACGCAAATTTTCTCGCCAGCGCGGAAGATCGTCCGTCATCGCTTTTTTAAGCTTCGGAAATTTTTCAAAAAACGCCGCCAGCTGCGGCGACGCCAGAAGGGTAATAACCACTTCTTCGATCAACCCCTCCTCGCTGACGGCCAGCATGACGTTAAGCGTATCCAGCGTTAGCATTGACGCGCCTGTTTGATCTGCGCGCTGACATCCTGCAGGCTGGCTTCGATGCGACCTAACCAGTCGCTATGAATAAAGAGGCATTTTTGCTGCTCGCTAAAGCGGGTGTGCTGCTGATGCCATTCGGTATCCAGCGCTTCCAGTTGCTGCTTAATCTCTTCTGGGACGCTGTCAGAGGCGGCGCCCGGAAGCGCAAGACGCGATCCCTGGAGGCTCACGTCGCGGAGCACCAGGTGCTGGCTACTGTCCACTTCCATATTCAGCGGCTGCGCGAAACCAATGCCGTTGAGTTTTCCACGGATCTCACCGCCCTTATCCAGCCACTGCGCCAGCGCCTCGCGTTCAATCGTAATGTGTACCACCTGCATATCATGAAGTTTGAGCGGCTGCTGGAGCAGCAACGTTAGCGTTGCGCCGGTCAGATCCGCGGGAAGTTCGTAGTGCGGTTTGCGGGCGAACATGCCCCCCAGGCGACTTACTTTCAGCGCGGTTTTATCACTTTGCTGCTGCTGGAGCTGGATGCGCCGCTGGGCAATCGCCCCCAGTTGGTTGAGCATCGCCTGTTGCCCCCAGGCGTGTCCGGTCATCAAAACGTCAAGCTGTTGCTGCATCAGGTTCATCCCTTCTGCATCGTGCCACAGGCAGTCTTTCAGCAGGATCAGGTCGATTGGCGCAACGGAATCACGCCCGCTGAACAGAGCGCTGGCCTGCAGCAGGCGGATCGCTTTTTTCCAGCGACGGTCCGAGACGTACGGCGCTGAAGGCAACAAATCTAGCTGCTGGCGCAGCATGAAGATCAGCTCAAACACAGCATCGGGCAATTTGATTTTGCCAATATCCTGCTGCCACTGGTGATACTCCTCATCCGTCACCTGCAGCGAAGCGGATACCGGGTTTTCACTTTCATCCTGCTGGCTGACCAGCATGGAGCGGAAGTTGGACTTATCCTGCACTTTGTCCAGCCACAGGCGGATCAGCATGCGGTCATACAGCGCTTCCAGACTGCTGTCGGCTTCAGGCAGTTCGTTAGAGGCGGCCACCAGCAGGCGCATCGGGATTTTCTCTTCACTGGCACCGTTACGGAAGCGACGTTCGTTTATCGCCGTGAGCAGGGTGTTCAGAATAGCCGGTCCCGCTTTCCAGATCTCATCAAGAAAAACAATCTCAGCTTCCGGAAGGTACCCTTCTGTCAGACGCTGATAGCGACCCTCATCTTTCAATGCCTGAATGGAAAGCGGGCCAAAAACTTCTTCTGGGGTAGAAAACCGGGTCATGAGATATTCGAAGGCGCGGGCGTTCTGAAAAGCAAATTTTAGCCTGCGGGCGATCAGGCTTTTGGCAATGCCAGGTGGTCCCAGCAAAAACACGCTTTCACCGCTCAGCGCCGCCAGTAAACAGAGGCGAATGGCGTGGCTACGCTCGAAGAGGCCTTTCTCCAGCGCGCTGCTGAGGCGGGAAATTCTTTCTGCTAATAAATGTGAGTGAGCCATAATAGTTTTGCATCCTTTCGCCGTCGTGGCGGCCAATTGAAGCGAGTATAGACGTTTCAGTCAGGGCTGGTAATAGACTGAAGTGCGGCGCAATTTTCTTTGCGCTACATTAATGCGGTTGCATTTAGGGGTACGATTTTGCAATGAATCGTGCATACTGTGCGCTTTTTGTGGGCCAAGGGACCAGGAACACATTTGTTATTTAAACGAAAAGACTAGTCTATGAGCACTGATAATAAGCAATCATTACCCGCAATAACGCTTGCGGCGATCGGGGTTGTCTACGGTGATATCGGCACCAGCCCGCTTTATACGCTTCGTGAATGTCTGTCCGGCCAGTTTGGTTTTGGTGTTGAACGCGATGCCGTGTTTGGCTTCCTGTCCCTCATTTTCTGGCTGCTGATCCTGGTGGTTTCCGTTAAATATCTCTCCTTCGTTATGCGTGCTGATAACGCAGGTGAAGGTGGGATCCTGACCCTGATGTCCCTTGCCGGACGCAACACCTCGGCCAGAATGACCTCAGTGCTGGTCATTATCGGCCTGATTGGCGGCAGTTTCTTCTACGGAGAAGTGGTGATAACGCCGGCTATCTCGGTGTTGTCGGCGATAGAGGGGCTGGAGATTATTGCTCCGCAGCTCGATTCATGGGTGGTTCCGCTGGCCATTATTGTCCTGACGCTGCTGTTCATGATCCAGAAGCACGGTACAGGGCTGGTGGGCAAACTGTTTGCACCGATTATGCTGGCCTGGTTCCTGATCCTGGCGGCGCTTGGCTTGCGCAGCATTATCGCGAACCCGGAAGTGCTGCAGGCGCTGAACCCTTACTGGGCCGTGCATTTCTTCCTGGAATACAAAGTGGTGTCCTTCGTGGCGCTGGGGGCCGTCGTGCTCTCCATCACCGGTGTGGAAGCGCTGTATGCTGACATGGGCCACTTCGGGAAACTGCCTATCCGCGTGGCATGGTTTATTGTGGTGCTTCCGTCGCTGGTGCTGAACTACTTCGGTCAGGGTGCGCTGTTGCTTAAAAACCCGGAAGCGATCAAGAACCCGTTCTTCCTGCTGGCGCCTGACTGGGCGCTGGTGCCGATGCTGATCCTGGCGACGCTGGCGACCGTCATTGCCTCTCAGGCGGTGATTTCCGGCGTGTTTTCTCTGACGCGCCAGGCCGTGCGTCTGGGTTACCTTTCACCGATGCGCATCATCCATACCTCAGAGATGGAGTCGGGTCAGATCTACATCCCGTTCATTAACTGGCTGCTCTATTTTGCTGTTGTCATTGTTATCGTCAGCTTCGAGCACTCCAGTAACCTGGCGGCGGCGTACGGTATTGCGGTAACCGGTACGATGGTGCTGACATCGCTTCTCTCCACCACGGTGGCGTACCGAAACTGGCACTGGAATAAATTCCTCGTGGCGATGATTCTGGTGGGCTTCCTGTGCATCGACGTGCCGCTGTTCTCTGCAAACCTCGACAAAATTGTCTCCGGTGGCTGGCTGCCGCTGACGCTGGGTCTGGTGATGTTCATTGTCATGACCACCTGGAAAAGCGAGCGTTTCCGCCTGCTGCGCCGTATGCATGAGCACGGGAATTCTCTGGAGGCAATGATTGCTTCGCTGGAGAAATCCCCGCCGGTCCGCGTGCCAGGTACCGCGGTATATATGTCTCGCGCGCTGAATGTCATTCCGTTCGCGCTGATGCATAACCTCAAGCACAACAAAGTACTGCACGAGCGCGTGATCCTGCTGACGCTGCGCACCGAAGATGCGCCGTATGTTCACAACGTGCGCCGTGTACAAATTGAGCAGCTGTCGCCGACCTTCTGGCGCGTGGTGGCGAGCTACGGCTGGCGTGAAACGCCGAACGTGGAAGAGGTGTTCCACCGCTGCGGCCTGGAAGGGCTGAGCTGCCGGATGATGGAGACGTCATTCTTCATGTCTCACGAGTCACTGATCATCGGCAAGCGCCCGTGGTATCTGCGCCTGCGCGGCAAGCTGTACCTTATCCTGCAGCGTAACGCCCTGCGCGCGCCTGACCAGTTTGAGATCCCGCCTAACCGCGTGATTGAACTGGGTACGCAGGTCGAGATCTAATCCCTCCTGAAAATGCCGGGTGGCGCTTCGCTTACCCGGCCTACCAAACCCCTCGCCAACCCACAATAATTGTCTCTACATTTCACTTAGCGAAACGTTTCGACGTCGATCACAAATCTGTTACGTCATGATGGTTTTCTGAACATTTCTGGCGCTACACTACTTTCAGCGAAACGTTTCGCTAGTGGAGCAAGAAAATGAAGAAAGGCACTGTACTCAACTCAGAAATCTCATCGGTTATTTCCCGTCTTGGGCATACCGATACGCTGGTGGTTTGCGATGCAGGCTTACCGGTTCCGCGCAGCACAACCCGTATCGATATGGCGTTAACGCAGGGCGTACCCTCGTTTATGCAGGTACTGGACGTGGTGACTGCGGAGATGCAGGTTGAGGCAGCCATTCTCGCGGCGGAAATCAAACAACATAATCCGCAACTCCACGAAACGTTGCTCAGCCACATTGAGCAACTGCAACAACACCAGGGAAACACCATAGAAATTCGTTACACGACGCACGAACAATTCAAACAACAAACCGCAGACAGTCAGGCGGTGATTCGCAGCGGGGAGTGTTCCCCGTATGCGAATATCATTCTCTGTGCTGGCGTCACCTTCTGAGGCCATCATGGACGCATTACTGCAACTCAAAGGGATCGATAAGTCGTTCCCGGGCGTAAAAGCCCTCTCCGGTGCGGCGCTGAACGTCTACCCCGGGCGCGTGATGGCGCTGGTGGGCGAAAACGGTGCCGGCAAATCCACCATGATGAAAGTGCTGACCGGTATCTACCAACGCGATGCCGGTTCACTGGTCTGGCTGGGAAAAGAGACCACCTTCAATGGCCCGAAATCCTCTCAGGAAGCCGGCATCGGTATTATTCATCAGGAGCTGAACCTGATTCCGCAGCTCACCATTGCGGAAAACATCTTCCTCGGCCGCGAGTTTGTAAACCGGTTCGGCAAAATCGACTGGAAAACCATGTATGCCGAAGCGGACAAGCTGCTGGCGAAGCTTAACCTGCGCTTTAAGAGCGACCGCCTGGTGGGCGATCTCTCCATTGGCGATCAGCAGATGGTGGAAATCGCCAAGGTGCTGAGCTTTGAGTCGAAGGTCATCATTATGGATGAACCGACCGACGCCCTGACCGATACCGAAACCGAATCCCTGTTCCGCGTCATCCGCGAGCTGAAGTCGCAGGGGCGCGGTATTGTCTATATCTCTCACCGCATGAAAGAGATCTTCGAAATCTGCGATGACGTCACCGTCTTTCGCGACGGGCAGTTTATTGCCGAGCGCGAAGTCGCCACGCTGACCGAAGATACGCTGATCGAAATGATGGTGGGACGTAAGCTCGAAGATCAGTATCCGCATCTGGAGAAAGCGCCGGGTGAGATCCGCCTGAAGGTGGACAACCTCTGCGGCCCGGGTGTGGACGACGTGACCTTTACCCTGCGCCAGGGCGAGATCCTGGGCGTAGCAGGTTTGATGGGCGCGGGCCGTACCGAGCTGATGAAAGTGCTCTATGGCGCACTGCCGCGCACCAGCGGTTATGTCACGCTCGACGGTCATGAAGTGGTGACCCGCTCTCCGCAGGATGGTCTGGCGAACGGTATCGTTTATATCTCTGAAGACCGCAAGCGCGACGGCCTGGTGCTGGGCATGTCGGTGAAAGAGAACATGTCGCTTACCGCGCTGCGCTATTTCAGCTATAGCGGCGGTAGCCTGAAGCATAAAGACGAACAGCAGGCAGTCAGCGATTTTATCCGTCTCTTTAACGTCAAAACCCCGTCGATGGAGCAGGCGATTGGCCTGTTGTCCGGCGGGAATCAGCAGAAAGTGGCGATTGCGCGCGGGCTGATGACGCGCCCGAAAGTGCTGATCCTCGATGAGCCAACCCGCGGCGTAGACGTCGGCGCGAAGAAAGAGATCTATCAGCTGATTAACCAGTTCAAGGCCGACGGTCTGAGCATCATTCTGGTCTCTTCCGAGATGCCAGAAGTATTAGGCATGAGCGATCGCATTATCGTCATGCATGAAGGGCATCTCGGCGGTGAATTCACTCGCGAGCAGGCCACCCAGGAAGTTCTGATGGCTGCCGCTGTGGGCAAGCTTAATCGCGTGAATCAGGAGTAAGAAGATGACTACCCAGGCTGTTGCTGGTCGCCGTTATTTCACAAAGGCATGGCTGCTGGAACAAAAATCGCTGATTGCCCTGCTGGTGCTGATCGCGATTGTGTCGACCATGAGTCCGAACTTTTTCACCGTTAATAACCTGTTCAACATTCTGCAGCAGACGTCGGTGAACGCCATTATGGCGGTCGGCATGACGCTGGTGATTTTGACTTCGGGTATCGATCTGTCCGTCGGTTCCCTGCTGGCGCTCACCGGTGCGATCGCCGCTTCGATTGTTGGCATTGAAGTCAACGCCCTGGTAGCCGTGGCCGCTGCTCTGGCGGCAGGTGCAGCGATTGGCGCCGTAACCGGCGTGATTGTCGCGAAAGGCCGCGTTCAGGCCTTTATTGCCACGCTGGTGATGATGCTGCTGCTGCGCGGTGTGACCATGGTGTATACCAACGGCAGCCCGGTTAATACCGGCTTTACCGATAACGCGGATCTGTTTGGCTGGTTCGGTATTGGTCGCCCGCTGGGTGTCCCGACCCCGGTCTGGATCATGGCTATCGTCTTCCTGGCGGCGTGGTACATGCTGCACCACACCCGTCTGGGCCGTTATATCTATGCGCTGGGCGGAAACGAAGCGGCAACGCGCCTGTCCGGTATTAGCGTTAATAAAGTCAAAATTATCGTTTACTCCCTGTGCGGTCTGCTGGCGTCACTGGCAGGTATCATCGAAGTGGCGCGCCTCTCTTCTGCGCAGCCGACGGCGGGTACGGGGTATGAGCTGGATGCCATTGCAGCAGTGGTTCTGGGCGGTACGAGCCTTGCGGGCGGTAAAGGTCGTATTGTTGGGACATTGATCGGCGCACTGATCCTCGGTTTCCTGAATAATGGTTTGAATTTGTTAGGTGTTTCCTCCTATTACCAGATGATCGTTAAGGCAGTGGTGATTTTGCTGGCGGTACTGGTAGACAACAAAAAACAGTAACTGACGACACTACAGGACATCTTAGATATGAACATGAAAAAACTGGCTACCCTGGTTTCTGCTGTCGCGCTGAGCGCAACCGTAAGTGCTAACGCTATGGCGAAAGATACCATCGCGCTGGTTGTCTCTACCCTGAACAACCCGTTCTTCGTCTCCCTGAAGGATGGCGCGCAGAAAGAAGCGGACAAACTGGGCTACAACCTGGTGGTTCTGGATTCACAGAATAACCCGGCGAAAGAGCTGGCTAACGTTCAGGACTTAACCGTTCGTGGCACCAAAATTCTGCTGATCAACCCAACCGATTCCGATGCCGTAGGCAACGCCGTGAAGATGGCAAACCAGGCGAAGATCCCGGTGATCACCCTGGACCGTCAGGCAACGAAAGGCGAAGTTGTGAGCCACATTGCGTCTGATAACGTGCTGGGCGGCAAAATCGCTGGTGATTACATCGCGAAGAAAGCCGGCGAAGGCGCGAAAGTTATCGAACTGCAGGGGATTGCCGGTACGTCCGCAGCCCGCGAGCGTGGTGAAGGCTTCCAGCAGGCTGTGGCTGCGCACAAATTCAACGTGCTGGCCAGCCAGCCAGCGGACTTCGACCGTACTAAAGGTCTGAACGTTATGCAGAACCTGCTGACTGCACATCCTGACGTGCAGGCGGTATTCGCGCAGAACGACGAAATGGCGCTCGGCGCGCTGCGTGCCCTGCAGACTGCAGGTAAATCTGATGTGATGGTTGTCGGATTTGACGGCACGCCGGATGGTGAAAAAGCAGTAAACGATGGCAAACTGGCTGCGACCATCGCTCAGCTGCCTGAGCAGATTGGCGCGACTGGCGTTGAAACTGCCGACAAAGTGCTGAAGGGCGAAAAGGTTCAGGCCAAATACCCGGTTGACCTGAAGCTGGTCATCAAGCAGTAAAAGGCGAATCAGGCAGTCGCTGGCTGCCTGAGGGACACCAATAAAGAAAAGTGTGGCATACGCCACCGGGTAACACCGGTGGCGCTCTCAGATGGACAACCCAACCATGAAAACCGCAGGCAAACTCGTCGTCCTTGGCAGTATCAATGCCGATCACATTCTTAACCTTGAATCGTTCCCTGCACCGGGCGAAACCGTCACGGGTAACCAGTATCAGGTGGCATTTGGCGGTAAAGGTGCAAACCAGGCCGTCGCCGCCGGTCGCAGCGGGGCGAATATTGCGTTTATCGCCTGCACGGGTGATGACGATACCGGTGAGCGTGTACGCAAACAGCTGGCGAGCGACAACATTGATATCGCACCGGTCAGCGTTGTTGCAGGGGAATCTACCGGCGTGGCGCTGATTTTCGTCAACGCGGAAGGTGAGAATGTCATCGGTATTCATGCTGGCGCTAACGCTGCACTGACGACGGCGCGCGTAGAAGCGCAACGTACAATCATCGGCGGAGCCGAAGCCCTGCTGATGCAGCTGGAGTCACCGGTTGAAAGCGTGCTGGCCGCCGCCAAAATTGCGCATGAAAATCATACTAGTGTCGTACTTAACCCGGCTCCAGCCCGTGTATTATCAGACGAGCTGCTGGCGCTGGTGGACATCATTACGCCGAACGAAACTGAAGCCGAAAAGCTGACGGGCATTCGCGTTGAAAATGATGACGATGCCGCGCGAGCCGCGCGTGCACTGCATGATAAAGGCATTGGCACCGTGATTATCACCCTTGGTAGCCGTGGGGTGTGGGCAAGCGTCAATGGCGAAGGCCGTCGCGTGCCGGGCTTTAAGGTCAAAGCGATTGATACCATCGCAGCGGGAGATACCTTCAATGGTGCACTGGTGACCGCGCTGCTGGAAGGCAAGAGAATGGATGAAGCTATCCGCTTCGCTCACGCTGCCGCCGCGATAGCGGTGACGCGCAAGGGCGCTCAGCCTTCCGTTCCGTGGCGTAAAGAGATCGATGAATTCTTAAGTCAGCAGGGGTAACGCTTGGCCACAATGAAAGATGTCGCCCGCATGGCGGGCGTTTCTACCTCGACGGTCTCTCACGTTATAAACAACGATCGCTTCGTCAGCGAGGCGATTCGGGAGAAAGTTGAAGCTGCGGTAAAAGATCTCAACTATGCGCCGTCTGCGCTGGCGCGCAGCCTTAAGCTCAACCAGACGCGCACCATCGGTATGCTGATCACCGCCAGTACCAACCCCTTTTATTCAGAACTGGTTCGTGGCGTGGAGCGCAGCTGCTTCGAGCGTGGCTACAGCCTGGTGCTGTGTAATACCGAAGGTGACGAGCAGCGCATGAATCGTAACCTGGAAACGCTGATGCAAAAACGCGTCGACGGGCTACTACTGCTCTGCACCGAAACGCACCAGCCCTCGAAAGAGATCATCCAGCGCTATCCCTCGATTCCCACAGTGATGATGGACTGGGCGCCGTTCGACGGTACCAGCGATCTCATTCAGGATAACTCCCTGCTGGGCGGTGATATGGCGACTCAGCATCTGATTGATAAAGGCTATACCCGCATCGCCTGTATTACCGGTCCGCTGGATAAAACCCCGGCGCGTTTGCGTCTGGAAGGATATCTCTCCGCCATGGAACGAGCAGGGCTCGCCATTCCAGATGGCTACCGGATCACCGGCGACTTTGAATTTAACGGTGGCTTTGAGGCAATGCAGAAACTGCTGACACAAGCGCAGCGCCCGCAGGCGGTGTTTATCGGTAACGACGCGATGGCGTTTGGTGCCTATCAGGCGTTGTATCAGGCGGGGCTACGCGTGCCGGACGATATGGCGGTGATTGGCTACGATGATATCGAACTTGCCCGTTACATGACGCCGCCGCTGACCACTATTCATCAGCCGAAGGATGAACTGGGCGAGCTGGCCATCGATGTATTGATCCACCGTATGGCGCAGCCCACGCTGCAACAGCAACGCCTGCAGCTTACTCCTGTTCTGATGGAACGCGGTTCGGTTTAGCTTTCTCTTTGTGACGCTCTTTAATCAGGTTTCGGCCGTCTTTCGGTTTTAACAGCATAAAGACCAGCGCCGATACCACGGTAAGTGCGCCCATGGTGATAAAGGTATAGTGGAACTGCTCAACGGTATTCGTGCTGTCAAAACCCTCATAAAACCTCAGCACCGCTGCACTCACGGCAACCCCTAAGCTGATCGACAGCTGTTGCGTTACCGCCAGCACGCTGTTGCCGCTACTGGCGTTCTCGTCAGTCAGATCGGCGAGGGTGATGGTGTTCATCGATGTGAACTGCGTCGACATTGCCATACCCAACACAAACAGCGGCAGGATTAGCATCCAGACGGGTAACGCGGCGGATTGCAGTGAGAACTGCGCAATCATCAGACCGATAAAGACCGTCACGCCAACCAGTGTCTTACGATAGCCAAACCAGCGCAGCACCTGTGTAACGGTTGATTTTGCCAGAATCGAGCCCATTGCCGTGGGCGCCATCATGCAGCCAGCAATCAGGGCCGGGTAGCCGAAACCCACCTGCAGCATCAATGGCATCAGGAACGGTACGCAACCCGTCCCCAGACGAGACGCAATGTTCCCTGCAATCCCTACGGAAAACGTTCGGGTGTTAAAGAGCCCCAGGGAGATTAACGGCGTCGGGTGACGGCGCGCGTGACGTATATAAAGAAGGAATAACAGAATACCGCTGAGGATAACGGAGAGCGCCATCCACGTCGCAACGATCTTCTCGCCAAATAGCTCCATCCCGCTGGAGAATAACACCAGGCTCAGGCCAAACAGGAAAAAGCCGCCCATATCGAAGCTGCGCCTTGGCGTGGTGAAGTTCGGCATATATTTGCGGGCATACAGCAGCCCCGCAACGCCAATTGGAATATTAATCAGGAAGATCCAGTGCCAGCTTGCCCAGGTGACAAACACGCCACCGAGTACCGGGCCAAGTATCGGGCCGACCAGGCCCGGCATGGTGACGAAGTTGAGCACGGGAAGCAGTTCGCTCCTGGGGTAGGCTCGCAGCAAGGCAAGGCGCGCCACCGGCATCATCATCGCGCCACCAATGCCCTGTAATACGCGGAAGATAACCAGCTCCGTTAAGGATGAGGAGAGCGCACAGGCCAGCGAACCGAGCGTAAAGAGCGTTACGGCCAGCATGAAAACTCTTCGGGTGCCAAAGCGGTCGGCCAGCCAGCCGCTGACCGGAATTAACATTGCGACCGTCAGGGTGTAGCTAATGATGGCGGACTGCATCGCCAGTGGGGAGCGGTTAAGGCTTTGCGCAATCGCGGGAAGCGCTGTGTTGAGGATGGTGGCATCCAGTGCCTGCATAAAAAACGCCATGGCTGCAATCCACGGCAATCCGGCCATGCTGCGCGCTTTTTTCTTTGTCATTTATTTACCTGCTGGTGGGTTGGCGCGGCCAGCAATGCCTGGCACGCACTCAGGGCTCGCTGCCCGTCGCTTTCCTGGATGGCATCCACTATCGCCTGATGCAAATCCAGTTTTACCACTTCGTTTTGTGTAATAGAGGTAAAGTAGGTGTGATACACCGAATGAAATAAAGAGGCAAAAGAGGTGAGGAACGGATTGGCGCTCATCATATAGATGTGTTCATGCCAGGCCATATCGACCTCAACCCAGCGTTCACGGTTGAAGTGTTTTTTCAGGAACACCATCTCTTCCATCAACGCGTTAAGCTGTGCTTTCTGCTCTGCCGTTCCTAGCATGGCGGCAAGCAGACATGCCTGAGGTTCAAGGCTGCTGCGCATCACCAGAAAGTGATCGACGACCTGATGAAAGTTATCTTCCGTCATCCACCAGGAGAGCAGCTCCTGATCGAGAAAATTCCAGTTACTTTGCGGCATCACGCGTGTGCCAATACGAGGGCGTGGAAGCACCATACCTTTTGCCGTCAGGGTTTTCACCGCTTCGCGCACGGCGGTACGGCTCACCCCAAACTGCTCACCCAGCTCCATTTCACCCGGCAGGATGCTACCCGGGGCATATTTACCCGCTAAAATCCGCTGAGCCAGCTTTTCTGCCAGCACGTACGACAGGTTTTTTTGGGCGGCCAGCTGTTGTGCGCTTAATGGCATCGCTTTTATTCCTTAAAGATTCATGCTGATAATTATGCCACCTCGAATGTGATTGTGGTTGCAGATACATCAAATAGAACAATTTGTAGCTTGATTTCACCTCTGTTGGTGAAAAAAAACGCGGATGGAAACTTTTTTTAAATTTCCTCTTGTCACGTCGGAATAACTCCCTATAATGCGCCTCCACTGACACGGAACAACGGCATACACGCCGCCGGGTCAGCAGAGAAAAGCGAAAATAAACGCTTGACTCTGAAGCGGGAAAGCGTAATATGCACACCCCGCGCCGCTGCGAAAAGCGAAGCGGCACTGCTCTTTAACAATTTATCAGACAATCTGTGTGGGCACTCAAAGTGACATGGATTCTTAATGTCTTCGGACAA
>NZ_VRKN01000055.1 GCF_008080435.1 Enterobacter asburiae
TGATCTTGACCCGCCATCTCCAGACAGCTTTTGTATCTTAAGTTAACGATGCCCGCTGCCGCCGGTATTCTCTCGGGGAGTGATATCCCAGCGCGCTGTGCGGGTGGTTTTCATTGTAATGCGCGAACGCTGCGGCAAGGTTTCGCAGTGCTGTTCTCACATCCGGTTTTGGCATGAACGCGATATAGTCTTCCTTCATCGTTTTCACGAACCGTTCGGCCATGCCATTACTCTGTGGGCTGCTCACCGCTGTTGTGCAGGGCTCCAGGTTCAGCTCTCTGGCGAACCTCCGCGTTTCATGCGCGGTATACGCTGAACCGTTATCCGTCAGCCACTGCACCGGTCTGTCGGGCAACCTGTCGCCGAAGCGCTTTTCTACCGACCTCAGCATCACATCCTGCACCGTCGAACTGTCATAGCCTCCCGTGCTTGCCGCCCAGTCTATGGCCTCTCTGTCACAGCAGTCCAGCGCGAACGTGACCCGCAGTTTTTCACCGTTGTCGCCGAACTCGAAGCCGTCTGAGCACCAGCGTATATCACTTTCCGCTACCGCGATTTTACCCTTATGCTCACGCTTCGGCCGCTCCGGTTTGTCATGCAGTAACAACAGGTTATGTTCGCTCATTATCCTGTAAAGCCGTTTGGCATTTACCGGCGACAGCCCTTCTGCGCGACGTCGCTTACGCAGGATGCCCCACACTCGTCGATAGCCGTAGCTGGGCATGTCGCTGATGATATCGAGGATGTCCGACAGTATTTCAGCGTCTGCTTCGTCATTACGCCGGTGACAGCGCCTGTCCTGCCAGTCGGCAGAACGCTTAACCCGCAGTGACAACTGCGCACGCGACACGCTCATGGCGCGGCTGACCTGTGCTATTCCCCGTCCTTTGGCAACAAGGGCGCGTGCGCTATCCATTTTCGCGACTGGCCGTACTCCACGGCTTCTTTCAGGATCTCAACTTCCATCGTCTTCTTGCCCAGCAGGCGCTGGAGCTCACGGACCTGCTTCAGAGCAGCAGTAAGCTCAGAAGCAGGAACGACTTCCTCTCCGGCCGCAACGGCTGTGAGGCTGCCTTCCTGATATTGCTTCTTCCACTTGAACAGCAGGCTGGGCTGGATACCATGCAGGCGGGCGACATGGGAGACATTCATGCCTGGCTCCATCGTCTGCTGGATAATGGCGATCTTCTCCTGAGGAGTTTTACGTTTACGGACTTCTTGCCCTAAAAGGATCCCGGTCATTTCAAAATTGGCGTTAGTGTTAGACATATATTCAAGCCTATCTCTTATCTGGAGATACAGCTACTGTCTGGTGTTTCAGGGGGCTACATCA
>NZ_VRKN01000056.1 GCF_008080435.1 Enterobacter asburiae
AGAAGAAACAGGACGCTCAGATTACAAACAGGCCAGAGTAATTGTCGCGATGCGGACGGGGTAATTGTCGCCTAATAACCAGTAATGGCTTGCGTCAGCGAGTAATCAACACCTGTTAGTTGATCCGCTGTTAGATGCAACATTGACGCAAGTGTTGCCATATCAACCAGTATCAATGGGGATTTCGGGTGCAGCGTATACATATGTGCAATATCCAATGCATGCTCAGATATTGCGAAATCTCCATTGGCGTGGTGGTACATTCTGCCATAGCTTTCAGCCAGCGCTGTCAGGCTATTCTTTGCAAAGTAACAGACTCCGGTTTTACCAGACAGGTCGTTATAACGCCCCATTTCTTCTGGTTTCGTTGGTTTCCCGTAATGTTCCGCCGAAGCGTAATATTTCCCCTGAAAACGTTTCACATCAAGATCAAAAACAAAGACAGGTAACTTTCCATCGAGGCAGATTCGAGCCAGTGAGTCTAAAACTACGTTGTGTTTTTCATCAAAGATACTTCCCATAGAGTTAAAACCCTTATCAAGTAACGGTTGATAGCCATAAGCTTCACCTTTGGTTGTGGTTGATTTTTGTTCAGCACATGTGCTTGCCCATGTACTGCTTTTCTGCTCGCAAGCAGACCCATAATCGTTACATATTTACTCAGTAACGTTAATATTTTTAATTTTTTTTGATGTTAAGAAAAGCAAGGATGGGGTTTAGACTATCTATAAGAACTATCTAATGCCCTGGTGGGTAGGCCATAGATATTAATCTATTAGGCGACAATTACCCCGTCCGCCGTGTTGCCTCACCATTTAATGTTACTTTCTTGCCTCATCAAAATCGTCACTTTGGCTGATTAATAAATAACCAGACAAAGGTGCACCTGTAAGCAATGTATTGTTGCCTGTGGATACCCGTCGCCAGCTGCTGCGGGCGCTGAAAACACGCTATCAGGCAGCCAGTAAGGCAGAGAAAAACAGGATTCTCGAAGAGTTCATTCTGATCAGCGGGTACCATCGTAAATCAGCAATCCGGTTACTGAACGGGGCCGTCACTAACGGTAGTCAACAGCGTCGCTCAGCTCCGGCTCGGTTTATGGCGCAGCCGTTCAGCAGGCTCTGATTGTCCTACGGGAAGCTTCAGACCGGTTGTGCGGCAAACGTCTCAGGGCGTTACTGCCCCGGCTCATTCCGGCAATGGAGAAACACGGGCATCTCAGTCTGAATCCGGGGGTGTAAGCGGGAACCGTCCAAAATTTTGTCACGTCTGTCACTTTACGTCTTCTCGTCCGATGTCAGCGTCAGT
>NZ_VRKN01000057.1 GCF_008080435.1 Enterobacter asburiae
GCACTGCTCTTTAACAATTTATCAGACAATCTGTGTGGGCACTCAAAGTGACATGGATTCTTAATGTCTCCGGACAATAAATGAATACCAAGTCTCTGAGTGAACATACGTAATTCATTACGAAGTTTAATTCACGAGCATCAAACTTAAATTGAAGAGTTTGATCATGGCTCAGATTGAACGCTGGCGGCAGGCCTAACACATGCAAGTCGAGCGGTAGCACAGAGAGCTTGCTCTCGGGTGACGAGCGGCGGACGGGTGAGTAATGTCTGGGAAACTGCCTGATGGAGGGGGATAACTACTGGAAACGGTAGCTAATACCGCATAACGTCGCAAGACCAAAGAGGGGGACCTTCGGGCCTCTTGCCATCAGATGTGCCCAGATGGGATTAGCTAGTAGGTGGGGTAACGGCTCACCTAGGCGACGATCCCTAGCTGGTCTGAGAGGATGACCAGCCACACTGGAACTGAGACACGGTCCAGACTCCTACGGGAGGCAGCAGTGGGGAATATTGCACAATGGGCGCAAGCCTGATGCAGCCATGCCGCGTGTATGAAGAAGGCCTTCGGGTTGTAAAGTACTTTCAGCGGGGAGGAAGGCGATAAGGTTAATAACCTTGTCGATTGACGTTACCCGCAGAAGAAGCACCGGCTAACTCCGTGCCAGCAGCCGCGGTAATACGGAGGGTGCAAGCGTTAATCGGAATTACTGGGCGTAAAGCGCACGCAGGCGGTCTGTCAAGTCGGATGTGAAATCCCCGGGCTCAACCTGGGAACTGCATTCGAAACTGGCAGGCTAGAGTCTTGTAGAGGGGGGTAGAATTCCAGGTGTAGCGGTGAAATGCGTAGAGATCTGGAGGAATACCGGTGGCGAAGGCGGCCCCCTGGACAAAGACTGACGCTCAGGTGCGAAAGCGTGGGGAGCAAACAGGATTAGATACCCTGGTAGTCCACGCCGTAAACGATGTCGACTTGGAGGTTGTGCCCTTGAGGCGTGGCTTCCGGAGCTAACGCGTTAAGTCGACCGCCTGGGGAGTACGGCCGCAAGGTTAAAACTCAAATGAATTGACGGGGGCCCGCACAAGCGGTGGAGCATGTGGTTTAATTCGATGCAACGCGAAGAACCTTACCTACTCTTGACATCCAGAGAACTTAGCAGAGATGCTTTGGTGCCTTCGGGAACTCTGAGACAGGTGCTGCATGGCTGTCGTCAGCTCGTGTTGTGAAATGTTGGGTTAAGTCCCGCAACGAGCGCAACCCTTATCCTTTGTTGCCAGCGGT
>NZ_VRKN01000058.1 GCF_008080435.1 Enterobacter asburiae
GAGAGCACTTTAAGCTGGTTATCAGCATTCAGACAGAATGGTTTAAAACGCACCTGTAATTTTAGATGACGACTAACTTCAGGTTCAACAGAGCCCACCGTTATGATAAACGTCAAATGTCGCATTTTGTAGCTTCGCTTCCACTGGGCCTACACGTGAAAGATCTTCCCTGTACTAAAAGACAGCTTTTTTTTGCACCGGATTTTCTTTAAATTAAAAAAACCTGAGCAGCAGCGCTGAATCGCTTACTACTCAGGCGGTCAAAAGACCACACCAAACAAAGGGAAACCAGAACAGATTATCCCTTGTTTCTTTGCATTTAAAATGCATTAAATTGACATTATCTGTAACCAATTATGTCGAAGTGATAAGAAAAAATTAATTAGTTGCCTTGGTGAGTAAAGTGGAATTCACATTTTACTCACGGGTGTTGCTACAGACTTCCTCCCGAAAAATTTCAACCGAATATTCCATTTTCTCTGCCGTAAAGGCACATGAGTCAATGCATACATTCCAGTGCCCTGTTTCTGGAACCTGGATCAATGCCGGGAAGTGATTAAAGAATCCACCGTAGAAGTTTGCAGTACCTCTGCTAATATAACGTTTCTGTTCTTCGTCATTTCTGACCATAATTATCAATGGGTTACTGGATTTTATGATTATAAAATTACCGGCTTCAGTGTAAAGACGTTTATGTATCACAGGATAATAATACCTTATTGAGGAAGTTAGATTCTCCACATGCCATGATGAATGTGAGAGATGATGGCGACTTAACGTACTGTGCCACTAATTAAATTAGCCTCTATTAACGTGGTTAATTTGATTTAAATCATGCTGCAGCACCCGATGTTTAGAAATCATACTCAGCATTCCCCCACAGCATTTTAAAATGTTGCGGAATTAAGGTTTCCTGTCCCCCCTTAAACACGACGAATGCCAGTCGATTAGCAGAGCTTGCATTACATTGCGAAACACATAGTTTTAGCAACCAGCCGTTATCTTAGGTACAAGCGTTCCCGTAACGGACATTCCGCATCCTCACCATAGACACAACGTTAACTCCTGCCTGACCAAGCCGCTGTGCGCATCCACTCCATTGAGCAGCATCAGGATGGGTTCGCTTCTCTTATCCGCTGGTATTATGCCTTTTCGGTGATGCAGATTCTGATTGCCCGGAGTGGCTCTGGATTTCTGCGTATTAGACGTCAACTACCTTGGCCGATACGCGTCAACTACTCTGGCCGCCTTTGAGTTATTTCTTAGCTGACTGCTG
>NZ_VRKN01000059.1 GCF_008080435.1 Enterobacter asburiae
TGAATCGCCATGGGTTTAACAGACACCTCAGAGTCATTTAAGATGGCTTAAAGAGAGGTGCCCATGAGCGGTAAGCGTTATCCCGAAGAGTTTAAAATTGAAGCAGTCAAACAGGTTGTTGATCGTGGTTATTCTGTTTCCAGCGTTGCAACACGTCTCGATATCACCACCCACAGCCTTTACGCCTGGATAAAGAAGTACGGTCCGGATTCCTCCACTCATAAAGAACAGTCAGATGCTCAGGCCGAGATCCGTCGTCTCCAGAAAGAGCTGAAGCGGGTTACGGACGAACGGGACATATTAAAAAAAGCCGCGGCGTACTTCGCAAAACTGTCCGACTGAGGTACGCCTTTATCCGTGACAACGCCCGTTGCTGGCCTGTTCGCCTGCTCTGTCGGGTGCTGGATGTTCATCCCAGTGGCTTTTACGCCTGGCTTCAGCAGCCGCATTCACAACGCCATCAGGCAGACCTGAGACTGACAGGACAGATTAAACAGTTCTGGCTGGAATCGGGGTGTGTCTATGGTTATCGCAAAATCCATCTGGATCTGCGGGACAGCGGGCAACAGTGCGGAGTGAACAGAGTCTGGCGACTGATGAAACGTGTCGGGATAAAGGCTCAGGTCGGATACCGGAGCCCGCGGGCACGTAAAGGCGAGGCCAGTATCGTGTCGCCCAACAGGCTCCAGCGACAGTTCAATCCGGATGCTCCGGATGAGCGTTGGGTAACGGACATAACCTACATCAGGACCCACGAAGGCTGGCTGTATCTGGCCGTGGTTGTTGATCTGTTCTCACGCAAAATTATCGGCTGGTCCATGCAATCCCGGATGACAAAGGACATTGTCCTGAACGCACTGCTGATGGCTGTATGGCGGCGTAATCCCCAAAAACAGGTGCTGGTTCATTCGGATCAGGGCAGTCAGTACACAAGCCATGAGTGGCAGTCGTTCCTGAAATCACACGGCCTGGAGGGCAGCATGAGCCGTCGCGGTAACTGCCATGATAATGCGGTTGCAGAAAGCTTTTTCCAGTTGTTGAAACGCGAACGGATAAAGAAAAAGATCTACGGAACGCGGGAAGAAGCCCGCAGTGATATTTTTGATTACATCGAAATGTTTTATAACAGTAAGCGTCGGCATGGTTCCAGCGATCAGATGTCACCGACAGAATATGAAAACCAGTATTATCAACGGCTCGGAAGTGTCTAGATTATCCGTGGCGATTCA
>NZ_VRKN01000060.1 GCF_008080435.1 Enterobacter asburiae
CAGCAGTCAGCTAAGAAATAACTCAAAGGCGGCCAGAGTAGTTGACGCGTATCGGCCAAGGTAGTTGACGTCTAATACTCCATGAATGACATATTGAAAAAACATCCGATAAGTATTCCAAACAGATATTGGCAATCTGGTTGTTCTCAGTCGTCTGATTTCAGGTGCTGACTTACAATGCATCTTCCTCCTGTTTTTTTAAACAGAAAGACAACCGTAGCGACGCGCCTAAGCTAATCTGATCAGTTTGCAAGTAGGGTCACATTTAGAGGCTGGCGCGTTAACTATCTAATATTCCAGGGCAACTGCCGTTAATGCGACAAGACCGTATCTTTTGCCGACCTTTGAACCGGCGTGCAGCAAGACAGTGAGGACACTGGATATGTGTGGTGGGTATACTCTTATGCCTACAACTGAACCGCCGACTGCTGAATGGTTTTCAGCAACGGCTTCTATTCTGAAACCAATAACCCGATATCACGCCGGCCATCTTCTGCCTTCTGTAATGTCATCCTTTATTTCGTTTGCCATCCGTCCACCAACGCCATCGGGGACGCCCTCTAATTCTACTGAATGACTGCCCGTGTCGTCCATCTCCGGGCAGTAACGGCGTGGCTCAGACATAAATTAAAACAAAAAAACAATTGTCGATAAAACAAGGTATTCAAGCGGAATTATCACGCTGGGCGCTTCGCTGGTTCATGAGGGGCATGGTTCAGAGGGCGATGCTGTGCCTTGCCGGAAGCGACAAACGGGGGCATTGATGGCATTGCCAGAAAGAGGGCGCCATCCCGAACGCAGACTTTCTCGTGAAAAAATTCAGGATAAAAAAACAGAATTCCGCATAAAGTAGGCGTACATGGCCGACTGCATGCAAATTATTGGCAGATAAAACCGCATTAATCGATATTATTTGGAATTAAATAATAAATTACAGTTTTATGAACTCGTTGATTTTTTGAGACATACTCTTTCCTCCTTTTTCGCGCTTTCTGCAAGCTGTCCTTCCCGGGTCAATACTTCCCTAACCCCCCCCCCCCCCCCCCCCCCCCCCCCCCCCCCCACCCCCCCCCCCCCCCCCCCCCCCCTCCTACTTACCTTCTTTTTAGTCTTTTGGTCGTTACT
>NZ_VRKN01000008.1 GCF_008080435.1 Enterobacter asburiae
AGAAGAAACAGGACGCTCAGATTACAAACAGGCCAGAGTAATTGTCGCGATGCGGACGGGGTAATTGTCGCCTAATAGGGCAATTCTGGCGTTCAGATTTCGGTCTGGAAAACGTGCCGGATGCCAGCGCTTTTCAGATGCCAGCCGCGCCGGGTAGCGCGACATTGTTGCTGCGCTATCAGGTAACGGAACTGACGCCAGGCCAGCATGAACTCAGTACGGAAACGTTCGTCTGTTGCCCGGACAGAAGTACCCGGCTCAGGATGACGGCTTACTGGCTGTTAATACGGGTGGGCAGCGGCTGGATCCGTAGAAGGACGCTGGAGGCTGTCAGGTCGAGTGTTGAAAATCAGAGGTGAGGTATGCCTGTGAAATACCCTGAATACTGGAGGTTTCGATGACTATACGAGTTATTACATTTTTGCTCATACTCGGCGCATTTGCTGTAAATGCTGCTGACGGCGTTTTGAACGCTCACGAACGGTGAAGCGGGTTTTGAGGTTGAATTTGAAGGGAGTATGGGCAGGCTGCCATATAAAACTCAGGTGCCATTACCCTTTAAAAATAAAAAACCCGCACAGGTGCGGGTTAATTTTTTATCAGTACAGCTTAACTGCTCGGACTATTGTCTTCATCGCTATCGTACGCCACACTGATATTTAGCGCGGGTTACAGTGGAGAAACATTTCCAGCTGCAGGACCTTTTGCGCCATTCTCAATGATAAAGGAAACTTTCTGACCTTCATCAAGCGTTTTGAAGTTGTCGCTCTGAATAGCAGAGAAGTGTACGAATACATCTTTGCTGCCGTCGTCAGGGGTGATAAAGCCAAAACCTTTATCTGCGTTGAACCATTTTACTAAACCAGTCATTTTATTAGACATAGATAAATCCTTAATTTATGAGCCACTTAAGCGCGGCGATGATGGCCTGTATTTCGAGAGTTACTTATTTGGCACTTAGGAGGAGGCTCACGAAGAAGGAGTATCTATGGATAACACCTGAACTGAGGACTGCTTTACTAAAACTGCTTTCATAAGGTCTGTATTCCAAACCGATGACGCTATTAAGACACAGCGAAATTTATTGCGCAATGATTATTATTATTTATTTTAACCATTTAAACGCCCGGATGGCTGCTCGCGGTGCCAGACATCGTTCTGGCTTGAGGTCTACCAGGTACTGCAAAATGGCTACGCTTTCACTCTGCCGGGAATTTGGACTGGTTTGTTCGGCGGAGGGGAAATCTTCCCTGGCGACGCAGACGTGAGTAGAAGGGTTGCTCAAAATGAAAAGGTCTGCATAAGGAGTAACCGCGGTGCAAACTGTGCCCGGCGGCGCTGCGCTTGCGCGGGCCTACGGTTCGTGTCGCGGGTAGGTTGGTTGGCGGTTTTGTAGGCCGGGTAAGGCGTAGACGCCACCCGGCAATGCCCTTCTGGAAGCCGCCTCGCAAACCTGCAAGCAACCTTATGTAATTCAGGGCTATCCCTTTTCATCCCTTCTTCGCGATCTTAAAGTGCCTGCGTTGCGGCACGTCCGTAACCGGGCGTAGGAACCCGTTAGCATAACATGACATTTTTAGGACAAAGAGGATGCTAAATGGCTACTACCCCTGAATTTTCTTACGCGCTCTCTGAAGAAAGCGCTGTTCATCACCTCATCAACAATTCAATTTCTGATTCTGATTCTGCGGATCTCTTCGAACTGGCCGATGCCTGCACCGCTTATGTGAGCGTGCTGGTGGAAACTGACGACGCAGTGACGTTTGCCACACTCTGCGAGCGTTTGTTGGCAGCGCTTAAGCGGCTGCGTGAATGCTGCGATTCTGAACTCCCGACCTATCTGGTTGAACGGCTTATTGCCGGGGAAAAGATTACCTCGTGCGTGCCGGACTGTTGGCAAGAGACGACACTACAGGTGGACTATGCCGTGGCGTTAACGCTTGCGGTAATGGGTGGGACGTTGCCTGCAAGCGTGGCGAAAGAGCTGACCGGGCTGCTGCATGACATGGTCTGGCTGTTGGCGGAGTTTGTGAAGGAGCCGTATATCACGGCGCACTGAGGCGGCTGATAGGGGCCGGAGTTCTGCTGGATAAGAAGCAAAATTTCGGCCTTACGCAAAGAACAACGTTGTTTGTTGAATGTCCGTTAAGAGCGAGGAGCAGACCAACTAATCTAAGCCTGCTTGTTTTATCTCATCATCAGCAACACCCTGAAGCATCGACTGTGTATCTTGCAGGACCGCTAACTTTGCCACCTGCATAATTGAAAACCGAATCTGGCTTGATATTGATCAAAAAAGACAGATTTAACTTGATGAAAAGAATGATAATTCTTGTGTACTGACAAAACGCTGGGATAGTAGCGTTGATTATTAGACGATCGGTCAATATTATTTATTGACTACTATATAGCTAAACGGCATACGACCAAAAAGACGAGGTAATAGTGTTTAAATCTTTATTAATCAACAAAACAGATGATCGCTACAGTACGCAACTTGCTGAAATCGCTGAAAGTGAGCTGCCGCAGGGGGATGTGGAGGTCAGTGTCGACTATTCATCTATCAACTACAAAGACGCACTGGCCATTACGGGCCGCGGGCCTATCGTCCGGCACTTTCCAATGGTGCCAGGCATTGATTTTGCCGGTACGGTGTCCGCCAGCTCACATCCTGAATATCAGACCGGAGATAAGGTCCTCCTGACCGGCTGGGGTGTAGGAGAAAAACACTGGGGTGGGCTTTCCGAAAAAGCGCGGGTAAAAGGAGACTGGCTGACGCCGCTCCCGGCTGGCGCAAACAGCAAACATGTAATGGCAATCGGAACAGCTGGTTTTACCGCGATGCTGTGTGTCGACGCATTATTGAGTCATGGTATTAAGCCTGAAGATGGTCCGGTACTTGTTACTGGTGCCAGCGGAGGTGTCGGGAGTATTGCAGCCATGATCCTTGCGTCGATGGGTTACCGCGTGACCGCGTCTACTGGTCGTCCGGAAGAAGCCGCCTGGCTCTATAAGACGGTCGGTGTAGAGGAGATTATTAACCGTTCCGAGCTTTCCTCCCCTGGAAAACCGTTACAGAAAGAACGCTGGGCTGCCGCCATTGATACAGTCGGCAGCCACACGCTTTGCAATGCCTGCGCCGGGGTGCGGTATGGCAGTATTGTTGCGGCCTGCGGCATGGCACAGGGTATGGAGCTGATGGGTAATGTGGCTCCGTTTATCCTACGTGGCGTCACGCTTAAAGGGATTGACAGTGTCATGTTTGCGAAAGAAAAAAGAGCGGCGATCTGGCAGCAAGCGTTAACGTATTTACCAGAGTCCAGACTGGATAGCCTCACTACAGTATACCCGCTGAGTGAAGCCATCAATGTGGCCGAAAAACTACTGAGTGGCGGAATTCGCGGTCGGGCAGTAATTCAATGTAGCTAATCAATGGATACCAGGCTCAGCTTGGGTTTATTACTTTTACGGGGCCGCGGCCCCTTTTTACTGTTCAGCTGTCGCTTCCTGAGAGGGCTGATAGTGTACTGACGTTTTGAAATAGCTCCAGAAGTCGCATACAGGTTGAGTTGAACAATATAGTTTGGCACGCATTACGGCACCTTCCCAGCCACTCCAGAAAATAGCCGCCAGTTGTGTATCATTCATATTTGAACTTATTTCGCCCGAAGATAACGCGTCGGACAGACAGGTCGCGACAAGTGCCTGCCAGCTCTCAAGAATATTCTGTAGCAATTTAATAAAGGATTGCGGAAGCCCCGGACTCTCCTGCATCATATTTCCAACCAGGCAGCCGCGGGTGAAATTGTATTTTTTAATCCCCTCGCAGGCATCATTGATGAAATTGTCCAGACGTACCATTGGTGTGCAGGATGATTCATGTAGATGTTTTTTGAGTTTATGCTCGAAGAAACTGTCATAGGCATTCAGAACAGTCTGAGCATATTCCTCTTTACTCTTGAAGTAGTAATAAAATGAGCCTTTAGGAACATTGGCATTTTTAACAATGGCATCGACTCCCGTCGCAAGAAAACCATTCTGCGTCAGCAGTTCAAGTCCGCTGCGGATAAGGTCATTACGAGTATCTGCATAGGTACTTTCTGTCTTTCGCGGCCTTCCCCGTCCGCGATTTTCGCCTGTCATGACTCATCTCCTGCATTTTATTAACGCAAAAGAATAAGTGATTTTGCGCGAGAGCTTCAATCAGTTTATCCCCGGCGGTGGCGAAGTGGTCGCTTTTGCCGACTGGACAGTGGCATTGCCTGCCGCCATAACGCCATCGCTGAGCAGTGCAGAATTAGCAACGTCCGCTTCTGGCTGTGAGTAAAATCATCACCTACCGCACTCCTTCTCAACATACAATTCCTGAATAAGCTACGCAAATCAAACAAATACCCCAAGCCAGGCTATACCTACCACTTTAATCTCAAGCTACCCCAACTTAAAGTGCTCGCACTCAATACACGAGCGCAATTATCACGAACATGTAGAAACTCCACTTCTCTCACAGTTTCCACATTGTCAACTCACCAACCATAACCTATAATGTTTCCAGCCTGGAAACAAGGGGCAAGGATGCACGTAGTCTCAAGAGCGCCTTTCGAAACAGCGACCAGAAACTTTCCCAATCAAGCACTCGCCCTGGAGGATCTTTACCGGGTGCTAAAGAAGGAACACTACCCCTCACCAGACGAGATGAGAAAGCGATTCCCCAGCCTGGACAGGATGAAATACCGGGAGAAATGGTGGGTCATAGATGTAGGCGGCGGGCATTTAAGAGTGATGTTTTTTGCTGATTTTGAGCGAGGAAAGATTTTCATCAAACACATCAGCACTCACGCAGAGTATGACAAGCTGACAGACCTCTACCGGAGAACAAAAGAATGAACTATGCAGCAGCCATCAAAGCGGCAAACGATCTGACAAACGCGCTCCCTTTCCTGGGTTCAAGCCCGTCGCGACGAGATTACGAGGATGCGCTTGCGCTGGTGGAGTATCTGATCGAACACGAACCCGATAGCCCGCTGGTAGAGATGCTCACCGCCAAAATCGATAAATACGAAAACGAGTCTCTGGAGTTTGCAGAATTTAACGCGCGTATTGCCAGCATTCCGTCAGGCGTTGCGTTATTGCGAACGCTGATGGATCAGCACCAACTCACTCAGAGTGACTTCGAGAACGAAATAGGCAAGAAGTCTCTGGTGAGTCGGATCCTTAACGGACAGCGTACGTTGACCCTGGATCATATGCGTGCGCTGGCGAAGCGTTTTGGTTTGCCGGTGAGTGCGTTTGTGGGGAAATGATCAGGATGACATTGTGCGATCGAGTGAGTGTCTGCCGTTAATGTAAAACAGACATCACCTCTCTCTATCCCCCCACCGCCACGCTCGCCGACAGCCCCGCCACCAGCTCAACCCCCTCCGGCAACCTGTCGATATGAATGCGTACCGGCACGCGCTGCGCCAGCCGCACCCAGCTAAAGGTGGGCTCAACGTCAGGCAGACCCAGTCCGCCCGTCTCATCGTTGCTGTCCCCGATCCCATGCCCGATGCTCTCCACGTGACCCGTGATAACCGGCTCGTATCCCATCAACACCACCTGCGCGGCATCCCCGACGCGAATATGGCGCAGCTTGGTCTCCTCAAAGTACCCCACCACCCAGAAGCTGTGCGCATCGACGATGGCGACCTTTGTCTCCCCCGCTGTCGCATAGTCTCCGGGCCGAAGCCGCAGATGCGTAACGTACCCCGAGACCGGCGCACGCACGGTGGCGTGCGCCAGATTAAGCTCTGCCAGATCCAGCGCGGCCAGCGCGCCGTGATAATTGGCCGCCGCGACGTTCGCCGCGCTGCCGGTTTGCTGCAAATCCTCGCTGGAAATCGCGTTTTTAATCAGCGTGCGTCGGTGGGCCGCATCCTGGCGCATCAGCATCTCATGGCGTTTCGACTCAACGTCCGCCTGCGCGCTGACCACCGCCAGCTTAAGCCAGCGCGGATCGATGACGTAAAGCACATCGCCCCGGTTCACCCACTGATTG
Organism: Enterobacter asburiae; assembly: GCF_008080435.1. Taxonomy (GTDB): domain Bacteria; phylum Pseudomonadota; class Gammaproteobacteria; order Enterobacterales; family Enterobacteriaceae; genus Enterobacter; species Enterobacter asburiae_C. The sequence goes on from NZ_VRKN01000008.1 coordinate 6,038, forward strand.
TCCCGCACGGCCACGCTGATGACGGGCCCGGAGACGTCCGGCGCAATCTGCACCACATCCGCCCGCACGCGGCCGTCGCGGGTCCAAGGCGTTTGTGCGTAGTGTTTCCACATCATAAACGCCAGCAGCGTGGCCGCCGCGACAACGCTTAACGTCAGCGCATAGCGAGCCAGTAAAGAGAGCAGTGATTTCATGAAAATAACCCCAACGCGGTCAGACCCTGCATCAGCAGGAAAAAGGTGACAATCCAGGTTGAAACATCCATCAGCGGGCGAAACGGCAAGCGCCGGTAGAGCCTGCTGAGAGAGAAAAGCGCGACGAGGCTCAGCGTGCAGACCAGCGCCGCGAGGGCGACCATCAGCAGTCCCGGAATAAAAATGCCGCTGATATTGAGATCGTTAACCATGGTCTGGCCCCCGTAATGCACAGTGCAGATCCACCAGTCTGAAGACAAACTGGCGCGTATGTTCATCTACCGCAGGCAGATGGCGCTCGATAAGGGTGGCGATGCGTTCGAGTAAGGCGTTGCGGTCTGCGGCGTTTATCCGATGAAAAAGCGCGTCAACCTCCCTGCCGGGCGGTATTTCACTGCGGCGTAAATGCATGACCGAAAGCCCCAGACGCAGCGCGTGTAATAGCCGATCGAGTGCCTGCTCTGGCGCGCGCTCGCTGCGCTGCAAACGCGGCAGCAACAGGGCGGTTCGGTCCATCATCAGGTTGATCCAGTATGTTTCATCAACCCGCAGCGTGCCCTTCACGCTGCGGCGAATGTCGCGCTGGCAAAGATTCAGCAGACGCGTGATGGCGCCATCCGCCTGCACGGTTTGCAGCAGGCTCATGCTGACGACGGCAAAGCCGGTCGCGGCGAATAGCGCGATGGCGGTGTTGGCTGCGACGGAGAAATCGCCGCTGTAATGTGCCCCCAGCTCGCACAGGATCAGCAGCGTCAGGGTGATACCCATCGCCATAAACGTGGTGGGCGGACGCGCCTGAAGCGACCCGGCCAGCAGATACGCCGGGGCAAGCACCGCCACCAGCACCGGGAAATCGCTCACCAGCGGCAGCAGCGCAAAGCTGTAGAACAGGCTAATGACCACGCCCCAGAATGAGCCAATGATGTATTTCACGATGTGCGGCGCCGGAGTATCGAAGCTGCCAAACAGCGTGCAGCAGACCCCCAGGATAGAAACCGCCGTACCGCCATCCGGCCACGCTGAGAAGATCCAGATCAGGCAGCCGCTCAGGATGATAGTGAAAGCCCCCAGCGCCGTGCGGGCTGCGGTAAGAGGATCGCGGTGGAAAACGTAGCCTTTCGCCGCGCGGGTTTGCATCTCCCCAAAGACGGGTTTGGCGCGGAGGATGGCCCCGGAAAGACGTTCGCACTGCTGCAGAAGGGCGATAGCCTCCGAGAGGTAGCGAATAAAACTGACCTGCAGCGCGTCGTCAAACGTCTGCGCCTGCGCGGCATACCGATCGATGAGAAGCGCACAGCGGAGCCGCAGCGTCTCTGCCGTGCTGCTGGTACCAGCGCCTTCAGCAGCAAGCCAGGCCTGAACGTCGCCCAGCAATGCCTGCACGTCGGCGGGCAGGGTTCCGATCGCTGGCAGACGATCGTGTAGTTCACAGTTGACGATAACCAGCCGCGCCAGCCGATCGTGGATCGCTTTCCTGGCCTGCCGCATCGGGGCTGACAGGGCAAAATCATACGGAATATGGTGGCTTATGCCCTGCAGGAACTGCAGCGCCAGGGCCAGATGCAGGGGGCCGGAAGCCGCATCGGGTTTGCCCGCTAAGGTATCCGCCACCCGCCCGCGCGCGGCCTGTAGCGTCTGGGATAATTTAGCGTTGAACTGGCCTGATACGCGCGCGGGCAGCACGTAGCGGTGAATCAGCGCCGCGCAGAAAATCCCAATCGCGATCTCCTGCACTCGGACAATGGCGACGTTAAAGATGCCGCCGGGATCGGACACCGCCGGAAAGCCAATCAGGCTTGCGGTGTAGCCCGCCAGCACAAAGGCATAGGCCCGGGGCGTGCGTTCCAGCAGGGAGAGCCACAGGCAGAATGCGATCCAGCCCGTCAGCACCACACTGCACAGGATCGGCGTATTCGCGAAGGTGGGCACAATCAGAACGGTCGCGCTGGCACCCACCACGGTACCGGCCAGCCGGTACAGGCTTCTGCTCAGCGATGCCCCGACCGACGTCTGCGATACGATGTAGACCGTAATAATGGCCCATGAGGGACGCTCGAGGCCTATCGACAGCGCGAGGTAATAAGCCAGCATCGCCGCGGCAAAACTCTTCGCAGCGTAGATCAACGCGCCCGCATCGTTTCGCAATGCGGCGGGCAGGCGCATGGGATGAGAGAAGATTTTATTCATGCCGGGATTATTACCGGCTTGCAGACCCGCTTAAATACTCTATTCTGTCAAAAAATACCTGAATGTTGCCAGAATCGTGAAGCCTCAACCTGCCAATATGCTGTATGACCCTGACTCTACCGCCTCTCCTGCCGTGGCGCGTCATCTGGATTTCGTGGACTACGCCGCGGAAGTGCCGGTACATACCCATCGCAAGGGCCAGCTGATTATTGCCCGATACGGTGCGGTCAGCTGTTACGCGGAAAATGATATCTGGATCGTGCCGCCAGACTGCGCCGTCTGGATCCCCGGCGGGATCCCGCACAGCGCCAAAGCGACCTGGAACGCGCATCTCAACTATTTGTTTATTGAGCCCGGCGCGGCGGCGCTGCCGGAGAGATGCTGCACGCTGGCGATCTCGCCCTTGATCAAGGAATTAGTGGATCGTTTAACGCGCGAAGGCGTGGACTATCCCCCCGACAGCCACGTCGCCAGACTAACCAGAGTCACGCTTGATGAGCTCGCCAGCATGCCGCAGCAGAAGCTGAGCCTGCCGGTCTCGACCGACCCGAAAATTCGCGCTATGGCCGACGCGCTGGTTACCCGCCCTGAGGACAGAAGCACCCTGAAGGACTGGGCGAAACGGCTCGCCCTCAGCGAGCGCTCGTTTGCACGCCTGATGCAGCGCGAGACCGGGCTGAGCTTCGGGCGATGGCGCCAGCAGCTGCATTTGATTATTGCCCTGCGGGAGCTGGCAAGCGGCGTACCCGTCCAGAACGTGGCGACAACGCTCGGGTACGAATCCGTGAATGCGTTTATCACCATGTTCCGAAAAGCGATGGGCAGCACGCCCGCCCACTACTTTGCCGAACGGAAAAACAGCGGCCGTTAGCCCGGCCCCTCGCTCCCCGCCGCCAGCAGGGGCACCACCACATCGCTGATGGGCACCGCAATACCGTGTTTGCGGCCGTAGCGCTGGATCACGCCGTTGCGAATATCCCACTCCATCGGGCGATCCGCCTGACGGTCGGCAAGGATTGACGTGCCCAAATCTGCGGGCGCACGCTGGAAGTTCGCCAGAATCTCCTGGGCCACCGCATCGTCCAGCTTCGCCCCCTCGGCGCGGGCGACGGCAAGCCCCTCGCGCAGGTAGGCCAGCGCAAGCTCGCTGATATCCTCACGGGAGAACATCCCGGCGCGGCGGTTGGCCAGTACCATCAGCCCGGCGACCGCGTTTTGCAGCAGCTTGCGCCAGGCGACGGTGGCAAAATCTGGCGAGAGTTCAACTTCACAGCGCGTATCGCGAAGCGCCTCTACCACCCGCTGCGCCTGCGGTACGTCCGGCAGCGTCAGGCGCGGCTTCGCCCGCAGCCAGACGGAGGCATCCGGCTCGCGCTGCGCCGGGAACCAGACCACCGACGGCAGTACCGTCGCGCCGTTGACCCACGGCTCAAGCTGGGCCTTTTGCTCCACGCCGTTTTGCAGCGCGCAGACCACGGTGTTTTCATCGCACAACGCGCGCAGCCATCCGGCGCTGTCGGCATTTTGGGTCGTTTTTACCGCCACAAAAACGAGATCGACGGGGCGCGTGATGACGGTCGGATCGGTGAATACCGGACCGGGCACCACAGTTTCACCCTCGTCGTGACGCAGGCGTAATTCCGGGTGCGCGGTGCGTCCGCACAGCAGCGGTGTACGGCCAGCATCATGCAGCACCGCGGCAATGGTAGTCCCAATCGCACCCGGTCCTATCAGCGCAATGGTTGGATAGTCAGACATGAATCACTCCCCTTTTGCTAAGCCTGCTATCAGTTATACCACCCTGAGACGAGCGCGCCACACCCGTTGTCTATACTCAACACACAACAGACAACGGAGTGCGCCATGCCTTTACCCGATTTTAAGTCCTCTGAACCTTTCACCCTCGGCATCGAACTCGAACTGCAGGTGGTTAACCCGCCGGGCTACGATCTGAGCCAGGACTCCTCCGCGCTCATCGCCGCCGTCAAAGACGACATCAAAGGCGGCGAAGTCAAACACGACATCACCGAAAGCATGCTCGAAATCGCCACCGGCGTGTGCCAGAACATCGATCAGGCGGCGGGGCAGTTCTCGGTGATGCAGCAGAGCATCCTGCGTGCAGCGGCGAAGCAGCATATCCAGATCTGCGGCGGCGGGACGCACCCGTTCCAGAAGTGGCAGCGTCAGGAGGTGTGCGACGACGAGCGCTATAACGTCACGCTGGAGCGCTTTGGCTATCTGATTTTGCAGGCGACGGTGTTCGGCCAGCACGTGCACGTCGGCTGCCGGACCGGGGACGATGCCATTTACCTGCTGCACGGCCTGTCGCGCTTCGTGCCGCACTTTATCGCCCTTGCCGCGTCGTCGCCTTATATGCAGGGCACGGACACGAAGTTCTCCTCGTCGCGGCTCAACATCTTCTCGGGGTTTCCGGATAACGGCCAGATGCCGTGGGTCAACAGCTGGCAGGAGTTCGAGGGGCTGTTCCGCCGCCTGAGTTCCACCAGCATGATCGACAGCATTAAAGATCTGCACTGGGACATCCGCCCCAGCCCGCACTTCGGCACCGTGGAGGTGCGGGTGATGGATACCCCGCTGACGCTCGGCCACGCGATTAACATCGCCGGGCTTATTCAGGCGACGTCGCACTGGCTGCTGACCGCGCGGCCCTATAAGCATCAGGAGAGGGATTTTCTGCTCTACCGCTTTAACCGTTTTCAGGCCTGTCGCTACGGGCTGGAGGGGATCCTGACGGACGTGCACACCGGCGAGCACAAAACCGTGGCGGAAGACATTGTGTGGCTGCTGGAGCAGGTTGCGCCCTCGGCCGAGAAGCTTGGCGCGACGAGCGCAATCAATGAAATTGCCCTGCTGTTAAAGCAGGGCAAGAGCGAGGCGCAGCGCATGCGGGAGTTTATCGCCGACGGCGGCTCGCTGATTTCTCTGGTTCAGAAGCACTGCGAGCTGTGGGCGACGAGTCCGTAAGGCCGTGGCCCCACTCACGCAGGCGCTGGAACAGCACAAACAGCGCCGGGATAAACAGGATCCCTACCACGGTTGCCACCAGCATGCCGCTGAAGACCGTGGTGCCGATGATGCGGCGGCTCTGGGCGCCCGCCCCGGTCGCCAGCATCATGGGCAATACACCGATAATGAACGACACGGCGGTCATCATCACCGCGCGGAAGCGGCGTGATGCCCCTTCCCGCGCCGCATCGACAATCGCCATCCCGTCCATGCGCCGTGCGCGGGCGAACTCCACGATAAGAATCGCGTTCTTGGCGGCCAGGGCTATGAGTAGAACCAGACCTATCTGCACGTAAACGTCATTGGCGTATCCGGCCCTCCACAGCCACACCAGCGCCCCGCCAATAGCGAACAGCACCGAGAGCATCACGCTCGCCGGGAGCGTCCAGCTTTCGTACTGGGCGACGAGGAACAGCCACGCCATCACCACCGCCGCCAGCACAATCCATACCGCCTGGTTCCCGGTCTGCTGCTCCTGATACGACATACCGCTCCAGGCGTAGTCGTACCCCGCTGGCAGGTTCTCCGCCAGAAGCTCGCCCATCACCGCCATCGCGGTGCTGCTGCTCACCCCTTCCGCTGCCGAACCGCTTACCGACACGGACGGAAACTGGTTGTACTGCTGCAGGAACGGCGCGCCGACGGTCGGCGTGATGGTGACCAGGTTGCTCAGGCGCACCCGCTCGCCGCTGTTGCTGCGCACGAACAGCTCGCTGATTTGCCCGGCGCGCTCGCGCCACTGCATCTCGTTTTGCATCACCACGTGGTAGACGCGATTGTTGACGCTGAAATCCCCGGCGCGCGTGCCGCCAAAGGCGGTTTGCAGGCTGCTGAAGATGCGCGACACCGGCACGTCGAGACGCGCGGCGCGCTCGCGGTCAACGGTCAGCGTCAGCTGCGGCACGTTGCTGCTCCAGGTGGTGAACACGCGGCTCAGGTGCGGGTGCTGGTTGGCTTTCATCAGCACCTCACGCGTCACGCGCTCCAGCTCCGCCGGGCTCTGCCCCGCCTGCGCCTGTATGCGCAGGTCGAAGCCGGAGGCGTTACCCAGCCCAGGCAGCGTTGGCGGCGCGAAGGTCATGATGGTCGCTTCCGGCAGGGCCAGCAGCTGACGCTGCAGGCTCCCCATCACCTCGTCCAGCGGCGGGCGCTCGCTCCAGTCCTTCAGCATGACGGAGATAAACCCGCCGTTGGAGGCGCTGGTGCCGTTGAGGATGTTAAACCCGGAGACCTGAATCACGTCTTCCACCGCCGGATTTTTAGCGATGAGTTCGCGTGCCGTGCTCATCACCGCTTCGGTGCGCTCCAGCGAGGCCGCTTCCGGCAGCTGGACGCTGGCGAAGAAGTAGCCCTGGTCTTCCTGCGGCAGGAAGCCTTTTGGCATCGACGTAAAGCTGAATGCCACCACGGCCGCCGCGCCTGCGGTGGCCAGCAGCGCCAGCCACGGGCGCAGGTTTAAGACATGCACGATGCGGGTGTAGAAACTGCGCGTGGCATCCAGTCCACGGTTAAAGGCGCGATAAACTGCCGCAGGTTTCTCCGGGCGCGGACGCAGCAGCATCGCGCAGAGCGCGGGCGTCAGGGTCAGCGCCACGAGGCTTGAAAGCGTCACGGCGGTCGAGAGCGTCACCGCGAACTGGCGGTACAGCTCGCCGACGATCCCCGGCAACAGCGCCACCGGCACAAACACCGCCAGCAGCACCAGCGTTGTCGCAATCACCGGCCCGGCAATCTGGCGCAACGCCAGCGCGGTCGCCGCCGTGCGGCTCTGCCCTTCCGCCATTAGCGTTTCGACGCTCTCCACCACCACGATGGCGTCATCCACCACCATGGTCAGCGCCAGAATAATGGCGAACAGGCTCAGCGTATTGGCGGAGTAGCCCAGCGTGTAGAGCACCGCAAAGGTGCCCACCAGTGATACCGGAATGGCGAGCGCGACAATCAGCGTCGCACGCCAGCTTTGCAGGAACAGGGAAACGACGATAACCACCGCCAGCATCGTCAGCGCCAGAGAGACGCCGATCTCCTTAATGGTGGCGGCAACAAAAGAGGTGGTGTCAAATTTCACCTCGTAGACCAGGTCGTCCGGGAAACGCGTCGAGAGACGTTCCAGCTCCCCGCGCACCGCGTCGGCCACGCGCAGGGCGTTGGCGGACGGTGTCGGGTAGATGCCGAGGTAGGCGGAGTCGTGCCCGTTCAGCTGTGCACCGGAGCTGTAGCTGCGCGAGCCGAGCTCAATGGTGGCGACATCCTTCAGGCGCACCAGTTGACCCATCTCGCCCGCGCGGATAATGATGTCGGCAAAGTCTTCGGCCTGGTTTAAGCGCCCCAGCCCGTTGATGGTCAGGGTCTGCTGCTGGCCATTAAACACCGGCGGCGTGCCGACCTGGCCTGCCGCCCCCTGCACGTTCTGCTCGCGCAGCGCCTGCGCCACGTCGTCGGTCGTGACGTTCAGGGCGTTCATGCGGTCCGGACGTAGCCAGATGCGCATGCTGTAGTCGCGCGCGCCAAACATCTGCACCTGCCCGACGCCCGGCAGACGCGACAGCGCCTCGCGCACCTGGGTGCTGGCATAGTTGCTGACGAACAGCGGTGTGTGGGTGTTGTTCGGTGAGTAAAGACTTACCCCCATCATCAGGTTGGTCGCACGCTTGCGTACCTGCACGCCGTTTTGCTGCGCCTCGGTCGGCAGCTGCGCCACGGCCTGCGCCACGCGGTTCTGCACGTCGATGGCGGCGAGATCCGGATCGGTACCCGCCGCAAAGGTAATGTTCAGGCTATACGAGCCTTCGTCCGAGCTGGTGGACTCCATATAGAGCATGTGATCCACGCCGTTAAGCTGGGTCTCCAGCGGCGTGGCGATAGCCTCCGCCACGTCAGCCGAACTGGCACCCGGCCAGCTGGCAGACACATTCACCACCGGCGGCGTGATCTGCGGGTACTGCTCCACCGGGATAATCCTCAGCGCAATGGCCCCCAGCAGGGTGATGACCAGCGCAATCACCATCGCGAAGCGCGGGCGTTTGATGAAAAACGTCAGCATGATGGCTCCTTAATTCAGTATCTGGACGGCAGCACCTGGCTGCACGCGCTGCGCGCCATCAGTAATCGCTCGCTCACCGGACTTCACGCCGGAGGTAATCCGGAACTGCTGGCCGATCTGCCCGGCAACGTTCAGCGGGCGCATTTCGGCTTTGCCGTCGGCATTAACTACCCAAGCAAAGAACCCGTCGCCGTTCTGCTGGACCGCAGCGGCGGGCAGGGTCAGCACCACCTTCTCGCTCATCGGGCGCAGAGTCACATTCACGTTGCCGCCGGGCAGGATCTGATGGCGCGGATTGGCGAACTCGGCGCGCAGCATCACGCTGGCGGTGCGCGGATCGACGCGGTTGTCTACGGAGGTGAGCTCGCCGCTGACGCGCTGGCCGTTGCTGTCAATTAACGCCTGCCAGGCCTGCTTCATGGCGCTGATATCCGTATGCTGCCCGGCTTTGGCGGCAAAAGCACCCTCTTCCAGCGCAAAGGCGATGCGAATGGGATCGAGCTGCACCACCTCCACCAGCACGCCGCTTGCAGGATTAACCAGGCTGCCCACGTGGAACTGGCTGTGCCCCACGCGACCGTCAATCGGCGAGGCGATGCGGGTATAAGTCAGGGTGACGCTGCGGGTGTCGAGCCGGGCTTTCGCCTGCTCCAGCGCGGCGCTGGCGACGTCCCGCTGCATGCGGGCGTTGTCCACGTCATGACGGCTGATGGCGTTGCTGCTGCCCAGGCTTTCAAAGCGGGAAAGCTGCTGCTGCGCCTGGCGCAGCGTGGCTTCGGCGCTTCTCACTTCGGCCTGCGCCAGACGCAGGGCGGCGCGCGGCTCGGCGTCGTCCAGCTCAAACAGCACGTCGCCTTTTTTCACGTACTGCCCGTCGCGGAAGTTGATTTTGGTGATCACGCCTTCCGTACGGGCACGTAGCTCAACGGTATGGATGGCTTCGATGCGGCCCGGGATCTGGCGCTCGGCGGCATGGGCGGTCTGCTCTACGGTGGCGACGCGAACGGGAATGGCGGCGAATACGGGTTGCAGAGTGCAGGCGAGGAGCGCGAAAAGGAGTGGGAGTTTCATGGAGAGTACCTCGGCGTTGTTTCCCCTCACCCTAACCCCCTCCCCAAAGGGGAGAGGGAACTTGAACACCCTCTCCCTTTTGGGGAGAGGGCAGGGTGAGGGGTAAGGTTTTCGTTATGCAGCCTTACGGAACCTGCGGGTCAGTCGCTTCTCGATTTCGACGACGAAGAACATCGCGCCTGCAACCGCCAGGGTCACAAACCAGTAGCGCAGCGGCAGCGCTTCGGTGCCGAACAGCATCTGCATAAACGGCAGATAGATAATCGCCGCCTGGAGCAGGAACAGCACGCCCGTCACCAGCCAGATCCCTTTGTTCGCCAGCAGGCCGCGGTTCAGGGAGAACCCCTCGGTATTGCGGCAGTTAATCATGTACACCCACTGGGCGCAGACCAGCATCTGCAGCAGCACGGTGCGGATGAACTCCGCGCTGTGGCCGCGCGGGGCCAGCCAGGCTTCCAGCGCAAAGGCGGCGATGGCAATCATGGTGCCGACGAAGGCTACGCGCCATACGGCATAGGCATCCATCACGTGCTGCCCGGTCTGACGCGGCGGACGGCGCATAATGTTGCGCTCGGCGGCTTCAAAGGCCAGGCCGAAGGAGAGCGTGGCGGAGGTCGCCATGTTCATCCACAGAATCAGCACCGGCGTCAGCGGAATGATGTTCCCCGCCAGCAGCGCAATCACAATCAGCAGCCCCTGCGCGAGGTTGGTTGGCATGATGAACAGGATGGTCTTCTTCAGGTTGTCGTAAACGCGGCGCCCCTCTTTCACCGCACTGGCGATGGTGGCGAAGTTATCGTCCGTCAGGACCATGTCCGCCGCCTCTTTGGTCACTTCCGTGCCCTTGATGCCCATCGCGATGCCTACGTCAGCCTGACGCAACGCCGGGGCATCGTTCACGCCGTCACCGGTCATGCCGACGATTTCGCCTTTGTCCTGCAGCGCTTTCACCAGGCGCAGCTTATGCTCCGGGCTGGTACGGGCGAAGATGTCATACTTCACCGCCGCTTCCGCCAGCGCGGCGTCGTCCATCTTCTCCAGCTCGTAACCGGTGACCGCCTGCTCGCTGTTGGTGATCCCCAGCATCTGGCCGATGCTCATCGCCGTCTGCGGGTGATCCCCGGTGATCATCTTCACGCGGATCCCCGCCTGCTGGCAGGCGTTAATCGCATCAATCGCTTCCGGACGCGGCGGATCCATCATCCCGGCGATGCCGAGGAAGATCAGTCCGTGGTTCAGGTCGTCGTGCGTTAATTCCTGCTCGCCGTTCGCCGGCTTGAACGCCGCGGCGACCATGCGCAGTCCCTGACGGGCATAGCGCTCCATCTCGGTTTCCCAGTACGCGCGGTCGAACGCTTCCGCACCGTTACGGGTCTGCTGCTGCGCGCACAGGGCGAAAATGACATCCGGCGCGCCGGTGATCAGGATTTGCTCCTCACCGCCAATCTGGTAGTGGGTACTCATGTACTTGTACTGCGAGTCGAACGGGATCTTGTTAACCAGCGTGGTCATGACCGGCTCAAGGCTGGCCTTCGCCGCCAGCACCTTCAGCGCGCCCTCAGTCGGGCCACCGGTGATACCATACAGGCCACGCTCGTCCTGAATCAGCTGGCTGTCGTTACACAGGTCGATGGTGCGTAGGTACTGCTCCAGCACGGTGCCCGGCTGGATCTGCACCGGCTCGTCGCTGCCTTCCAGGTAGATGTTGCCCACCGGCTCGTAGCTGTTGCCGTCCACGCGGTAGCAGGCGTCAGCGGTGATGATGGCTTTAACCGTCATCTCATTCATGGTCAGGGTGCCGGTTTTATCCGAGCAGACCACGGTCATTGCGCCCAGGGTTTCGACGGTTGGCAGCTTGCGGATAATCGCCCGCTTACGCGCCATCGCCTGCACGCCCAGAGAGAGAATGATGGAGATAATGGCTGGCAGACCTTCCGGCACGGAGGCCACCGCCAGGCTGATCAGGGAGAGCAGCAGCTCGCCCATCGGGATCTCGCGGAACACCAGGCTGAAGACAAACAGCGCGGCCATCATTGCCAGGATAATGGCGAAGATCGCTTTACCCAGCTTGTCCATCTGCACCAGCAGCGGCGTGCGGTGCTTTTCGATACCCGCCATCATCTGGTTGATGTGGCCGAGCTCCGTATCCTTACCGGTCGCGGTGACCACGCCGACGCCACCGCCCGCGCTTACGGTCGTCCCGGAGAAGACCATGTTGGTGCGATCGCCCAGCGGTAATTCGCCGCTCAGCGGATTAATGTGTTTATCCACCACGGTGGATTCACCGGTCAGAATCGCCTCTTCCACGCGTAAATTATGCGCCTCGATTAAACGCATATCCGCCGGAATACGATCCCCTGCGCGTAATACAATAATATCGCCCGGGACTATTTCAGTTGTGGGTATTGTTTCGTGGTTGCCGTTACGAATAACGCGCGCCTCGCTGGAGAGCATATTGCGGATACTCTTCAGGGATTTTTCCGCATTGCTTTCTTGAATATGGCCAATTAAGGCATTGATTACCGCCACACCCAAAATAACCAGCGTATCAACCCAGTGGCCCATTATTGCTGTTAATACGGCGGCGGCCAGCAGGACATAAATCAGCACATCATTAAAATGGGCCAAAAAACGCAGCCAGGCGGGTTTACCTTTTTTCTCCGGCAGCGCGTTCGGACCTGATTTTTGCAAACGCGCCTGCGCCTCTGCACGATCCAGACCGCTGGCCTGGCTCTGGGTGTGGGTAAGCACCTGCCCGACGGTCTGCTGGTATGCCAGCCCGCCGGAAGGCGGCATGCTTGGGGACAATTTTTTTTCGGTCATCGTATTTTTCCTTCAATATCCGGTGAACAGAAGCCTGAATTCCTTTCTGGCTTAAATAAATTCATTTTAAAGTCTTGCGGGTAAAATTGATCTACCGCAATATAATGACTTCTCGGTTATTCAAAACTGATTAAAGCTATTTCGATGGCCTGATTTTTACAAAATATGTCTAAACCAACACTAAACGAGGGGGAACCATGTGGGGTATTTATCGCGGACGCCGACTGGTGTTATACGTTATCGCGGCCATTGTTATTGCCACGTTAATTGGTTATAGCACCTATACATTTGTAAAATTACTTTCCTGATAAAGACGTTTATTTACATTACGCGATAATAACCTTATCGCTTCAGGAGAATAATTCTTTTTCTGTTATTTATTCGCAGAATAACGCGTTCGTTTTATTCAATAAATGTCCGTCGGGTTGATATTGCTTTACGTTCCGGGATGCCGGACAATGACATTTTTAACTGACGATTAACATTACGATGAAACACCCGTTAGAGTCGCTGCTTACTGCAGGCGGCATTTTATTGCTGGCCCTGCTTTCGTGCCTGCTGCTCCCTGCGCCTTCGCTGGGGCTGGTGCTGGCGCAGAAACTGGTTCAGACCTTTCACATGGTCGATCTGAACCAGCTCTATACCATTCTGTTCTGCGTATGGTTTTTACTGCTGGGTGCCATCGAATTCTTCGTGCTGCGTTTCGTCTGGCGTCGGTGGTTTTCACTGGCGTCGTAAGCCAATAAAAAAGCCGGGTGGCGGCTACGCCTTACCCGGCCAACGTTGGCGATTTTCCAGGCCCGGTAGAGCGGAAAACGACTACTCAATGCGCCTGACTGTGGTTCTCTTTGCGGTACGCCCCAGGCGGCTGGTTGAACGTGCGGGTGAAAATACGGGTAAACGTCTGCTGCGAGTCAAACCCGTAACGCAGGCAGATATCGTACACCCGAGCGTCGGATTCACGCAGATCGCGCGCCGCCAGCAGCAGCTTGCGTTCACGGATATAACGCCCCAGACTCTCCCCTTTGTACTGCATAAACAACCGCTGTAGGTGCCACTTCGAGTAACCCGCGTGGCGGGCAATCTCTTCTATACGTAATGGCTGGTGCAGGTTGTCGTCGATCCATTCGACGATAGTGTCGATGACTTGAGCGGAAATGGTCATACAGCTGTCCCCCTCTGCTTCTCGCTTAAACATTATTCCCACCACGCACGAAAGGTTTGCGTGGTGTCACTCACCCGGACGGGCTCGCCCAGCGCCGGTGTCAGTAACCGATAATTTTTATCCTTGCTGGCTTTTGCCAGTTGGATCAACGGATCGTTCCAGGCGTGTTTCGCCAGCACGAAGCGTCCGTTATGCCCGGGCACCACGGCTTTCGCGTTCAGATCCACCGAGGCCTGCGCCGTTTCCTCAGGCAGCATGTGGATGTACTTCCAGTCCTGGTCGTACTGGCCGTTTTCCATGATGGCGACATCCACGCCACCAAACTGCTCGCCGATGGCCTTAAAGTGCGGGCCGTAACCGGAATCCCCGCTGTAATAAACCTTCTGCTCTGGCGTGACGAACATAAAGCTGCCCCACAAGGTCCGATCGCGCTTGATGCCGCGCCCGGAGAAGTGACGCGCCGGCAAAACATGCACCGTCAGTTCATCGCTGATGCGTACCGACTGGTTCCAGTCACGCTCGTCAATAATCTCAGGCTTCATCCCCCAGTAGCGCAGGTGGGATCCCACACCCAGCGGTGCCACCACCCGCTTCACCTTCGGCAGTAGCGCCCTGATGGTGGCGTAATCCAGATGATCGTAGTGATCGTGCGAGATAATCAGCAGGTCGATTTCCGGCATGCTTTCAGCGCGCCACGGATACTCCCCCGCAAAGGCTTTATTGAGGAACGAGAACGGCGCGGCATAGTTGCTGAGCACCGGGTCAATCAGGATGCGTTTGCCCGCGAGCTGCAGGTACCACGAGGAGTGACCGAGCCACACCAGGGTGTCCTGCTCCAGCGGCAGGCTCGCAAGATCGGTTTTCACCAGCGGTAGCGGCTGGGCCGGGCGTGCGTTTTCGGTTTTTTTGGTCAGAAAATCCCACGTCGCGACCAGCATGTTTTTGTCGCCGTTATAACCCGGCGTCGGCAGCGTATTGTGGAATTTTCCGTCACGATACTGGGGGGAGGCCTCCACTTCAGTGAGCTGCTCACCCTGCGGCGGCTGGCCGAATCCAGCATTCAGAACAAACGGTAAACTCGCAGCTGAAGCAATAATCATGATTAACACCACGCAGATGAAGAGAGGTTTTTTCATATCCTGACCCGAAAACGCGCCCCATCCGATAGTTTGCGCGGGGTAAACTTGATTATGAGTGAGTAAGCACTCATTATAGATATGATGATAAAGTCGTCAAGACGTTTTCGATCTTTGACATTCCGCGTTGCAGCGTGCCAAAGCACGTGTTTCAATCGGGGTTTTTACAATTGACAGGGGGAAAAATTTAGTGGCACGTCCGAAGAGTGAAGATAAAAAACAGGCCTTACTGGAAGCCGCAACGGTGGCATTTGCACAGTCAGGTATCGCCGCCTCAACGGCGTTAATCGCCCGCAACGCGGGCGTCGCCGAAGGTACCCTGTTTCGCTACTTTCCGACTAAAGACGATCTGCTGAATGCCCTCTATCTGCACCTGAAGCAGGATCTTTGCCAGGCTATGCTGGCAAACCTCGATCGCACTATCACGCTTCCCAAAGAACATACCCGCAATATCTGGAACAGTTACGTCGACTGGGGTATTCGCAATCCCGTTTCTCATGCGGCTATCCGCCAGATTGGCGTCAGTGAAAAACTAAGCACCGAAACGGAGCAGGCGGTGAAAGAGATGTTCCCGGAACTCCATGAGCTGTGCCGCCGTTCGGTACGCCCGGTGTTTATGTCGGATGAATTTAAAACGTTTGGCGATGCGCTTTTCTTATCGCTGGCGGAAACCACTATGGAGTTTGCCACCCGCGATCCGTCACGCGCCGTCGATTTTAAAGCGCTGGGTTTTGAGGCCATGTGGCGCGGACTGGCTCAGGAGGATAGCGATGGACAGTAAATCCCTGCAGGAACACGCAATGCGCGTGGCCCTTGAGTTGCCTTTCACCGAACACTGCTGGCCGTTTGGGCCGGAGTTTGATGTGTTTAAAGTGGGTGGAAAGATTTTCATGCTCGTCGCGGTCGCGCACGGGCGACCGCACATCAGCCTGAAGTCAGATCCGGAAAAATCACTGTTAAATCAGCAGATCTATCGCGGAATAGAACCGGGTTACCATCTGAGTAAAAAGCACTGGATTTCCCTTTACGGCACTGACGACGTGACCCCGGAACTGGTTACCGACCTCATTAATGATTCCTGGAATCTGGTGGTGGATAAGCTGCCGAAAAAAGATCAGAAGTGGATCCGGCCGGTCTGATTGTTCGTCTGAGACGAACAGATTAAGCGCTCGAATTGCACTTATCTTTTTCCGCGTCCCGCTGTAATCTGCTTTCCTTTCGCGCCCGCGAGCGGGCGAATTTCATCACCAGGAGTTGTTATGGATATCATTTCTGTCGCCCTGAAACGCCACTCCACCAAGGCGTTCGACGCAAGCAAAAAACTGACCGCGGAAGAAGCGGAAAAAATCAAAACCCTGCTGCAGTACAGCCCGTCCAGCACCAACTCCCAGCCGTGGCACTTCATAGTCGCCAGCACCGAGGAAGGTAAAGCGCGCGTGGCGAAATCCGCCGCGGGCACCTATGTGTTCAACGAACGCAAAATGCTGGATGCTTCTCACGTGGTGGTGTTCTGTGCGAAAACCGCGATGGATGACGCCTGGCTGGAGCGCGTCGTGGATCAGGAAGAGGCCGATGGCCGTTTCAATACTCCGGAAGCCAAATCCGCAAACCATAAAGGCCGCACCTATTTCGCCGACATGCACCGCGTGGATCTGAAAGATGACGACCAGTGGATGGCGAAGCAGGTTTACCTGAACGTCGGCAACTTCCTGCTGGGCGTGGGCGCGATGGGTCTGGACGCGGTACCGATTGAAGGCTTCGACGCCGCTATCCTCGACGAAGAGTTTGGCCTGAAAGAGAAAGGCTTTACCAGCCTGGTGGTGGTACCGGTTGGGCACCACAGCGTGGAAGATTTCAACGCCACGCTACCGAAGTCACGCCTGCCGCTGAGCACGATTGTAACTGAGTGCTAATCCCTTCTGGCACGCTGGCTTCCGGCGTGCCTGTTTTCAATAAAGCGTAATCTGGGGGTGTTTAACCCCACACACCAGTGCATAGCGCGTTAACGTATCAAGACTCGCCCGGGTAATATTCGCTTCCATTCTTGATACGGTGGGTGCGCTGACGCCCATTCGCTCCGCCACCTGCGCGCGCGTCAGGCCAGCCTGGTTACGCCATTGCGCCAGCATCTCCCGCAGACGCTCCTTACGTTCTTCTGCGTCGAAGGCGGCCTGAACCTCTGAATCGCTTAACAGCTCAGCTCTGAATTCGTCCCAGTCAATAATCTTCTTGCTCATCCAACATCTCCTGTTGTCGTTTCAATGCCAGACGGAGTTCAGCTGAGGGCGTTTTTTGCGTCTTCTTAACAAATACGCGCAAGAGAAAAATCGTCTTTTCCCGCTGGTAAACATAGATACCTCGAGTATGGATCAGCCCAACGGTCCTGATTTCAAACAGGCCATGCGGCAATGGTTTGCTGTCAGGTTCCCGAAGAGCCGTCGGGTTTAAGAGCAATTTATCAAGCTGGCGAATCAGCTTCGCCTGCACCCCTGCAGGCAGTGAGAGAATCTCTTCCCTGACCGCCTCATGAACAATAAGTCTGAACACGGTATTTCATCCCTGATGATATTAGCATATAAGGCAATTTTCATTAAAGGCTAATATTGCCTTTCGTGACTTACCTTACCTGCTTTTATCAGTCAGAACCGGATTCGCGTTGATTCCCTGAAAACGTCTCGCAAAAAACTTATTTCCCTTGCTCCGCCAGCCATTCCATCGCCCTCTCCCCCGCCTCATCCACCGGCAGATACACCAGCAGTCGCGATCCGTTTCGCGGCGCTGAGTACCAGTACATCTGCTGCAGCGTAAAATCCCCCAGCTCGGGGTGGGTAAACAGCTTGAGCTGGTTCTCCACGCCGCGCACGTCGTTGCGCTGGTGCCACAGGGTTTTAAACTCCTCCGATACTGCAAAGAATCGCGCCAGTTTGGCTTCCCACAGCGGGTCGCCCCGGTGCTCGGCCATCGCCGCGCGGAAATAGGAGACAAATATCGGCAGCACATCATCACGTCTGCCGAGACGTGTGCGCCACGCCGGATGGGTGAGGAACAGGTAAATACAGTTCCGGTCTTCCGGCGGAATTTCATTGAAATCGACGCCCATCAGGTGGCAGAAGCTGTCGTTCCACGCCACGATGTCGAAGTTGGGTTTCTGGATGCTGGCAGGCTTCGGCAGTAGGGTATCGAGCAGGCGCCGTGTCCCCTCGCTGATCCTCTCGCAGCAGACCGCCTGCGGCGCTTCACCCGGCGGCAACCCGGCTAACACAAACAGGTGCCGGGCCTCGGTCGGGGTGCATTGCAGCGCTTTTGCAACAGCGGCCATCACCGCGCTGGAGGGATTGACGTCCCTGCCCTGCTCAAGCCAGGTGTACCAGGTCACGCCCACGTCAGCCAGCATCGCCACCTCTTCCCGGCGCAGTCCCGGCGTGCGTCGGCGACCGCTGCGCGGCAAGCCGAGACGCTGCGGATCGAGGCTTTCACGTCGTGCGCGTAAAAATGCCCCCAGCTGTTTTCGGGTGTCATCCTGAAGTGAGACGACGGGTTCAGACATCAAGGCCATAAATCCCCCTGCATGGTAGTGCCAGTACCAGTATAAGCAAGAACTGGTACCCGTTTATAAGATGGTTGATGCTACGACCATCTGATGAATGACGCAATGGAGTTACCATGAATACGTCAGTTGTTTCACCGGGTCGTGCTGGCCTGATATTGCTGCTAACCGGCCAGATGCTGCCCATGATTGATACCTCAATCACCAATGTGGCGCTGGACGCCATCACCCATTCACTGCACGCTACCGCCACCGAGCTGGAGTTGATTGTCGCCCTCTACGGCGTGGCCTTTGCCGTCTGCCTCGCGCTCGGCAGCAAGCTGGGGGATAACTTTGGCCGTCGGCGTCTGTTCATGTGGGGTGTGGCGAGCTTTGGCCTGGCCTCGCTGCTGTGTGGCATGGCGGGGAACATTGAACAGCTGTTGGCCGCACGTATTGTTCAGGGTGCGGGGGCGGCTCTGATCATGCCGCAAATTCTTGCCACCCTGCACGTGACGCTGAAAGGTACCGCCCACGCAAAAGCCATCAGCCTGTTTGGCGGCATCGGTGGGATTGCGTTTATCGTAGGACAAATGGGCGGCGGCTGGCTGGTATCGGCAGATATCGCCGGGCTGGGCTGGCGTAACGCCTTCTTTATCAATGTACCGATCTGTCTGGTGGTGCTGGCGCTGAGTCGCCATTTCGTACCCGAAACCCGTCGCGAGACGCGGTCACGCATCGACTGGACGGGCACCGTGCTACTGGCGATCATTCTTTGCTGCCTGCTGTTCCCGATGGCGCTCGGCCCCCAGTGGCACTGGTCGTGGCCGCTGAAAGTTATGCTTCTCGCCATTATTCCGCTGGCCTGGCTGATGGCGCTGAATTCACGCAAAAAGGAGCGTGATAATGCTCACCCGCTGATCCCGCCGCGCCTGCTGCAGCTTCGCAGCGTTCGCTTTGGCATACTGATTGCGATGCTCTTTTTCAGCGTCTGGTCCGGGTTTATGTTCTGTATGGCGCTCACCATGCAAACTGGTCTGGGGATGGCACCGTGGCAGTCCGGAAACAGTTTTATCGCCCTTGGGGTGACTTATTTTATCTCCGCGTGGTTCGCGCCGCGTCTGATTGCTCGCTACAGCACCAGTACCATTCTGCTGACGGGTCTGGCGATCCAGATTGCCGGCCTGCTGGCGCTGATGGCAACGTTCCGGCTGTGGGGCATGAACAACACCGCGCTGACGCTCGCGCCCGCGACCGGGCTGATAGGCTACGGGCAGGCGCTGATCGTGAACAGCTTCTACCGCATCGGGATGCGCGACATTCAGCCTGACGACGCGGGGGCCGCGAGTGCCATTCTCAGCACGCTGCAGCAGGCCGCGCTGGGGCTGGGTCCGGCCATTTTCGGGGCGATCTTGCTCCACGCGCTGCAGAACCATCACGGGGATTACACCCAGGCGGTTAACGTCTTCCTGATGGTGGAAACGGCTATGATGGTAGTGCTTGCCCTGGCGACACTGCGCATACGCCATAGCCTGTGTCTGCCGGTGGTAAAGGTCTGCCAGGCCACCAAATAAGCCCGTGAAATTTGCATAATAGATCCGCAGCCGCCATTATGGGGCTGCATCAATACAGGAGACGTTATGCAGGAATTAATTGCTCAGGTCGAAGAGTTAGGCATTGAAATTAATCACACCACCTCTTTAGTGATTATCTTTGGGATTATTTTTCTTACCGCCATCATTGTTCATTTTATTTTGCACAAAGTGGTGCTTCGCGCTTTTGAAAAACGCGCGCAGGCCAGCAGCCATTTATGGTTGCAGATCATTACCCAGAATAAATTATTTCACCGTCTGGCCTTCACCCTTCAGGGGATAATCGTCAACGTCCAGGCGGTTCTGTGGCTGCAAAAAGGCAGCGAAGCGGCGGAAATTCTCACTACCTGCGCAAAGCTGTGGGTCATGGTATATGCCCTGCTCTCCTTCTTCTCGCTGCTGGACGTGATTTTTAATCTGTCGCAGAAAATGGCCACCGCATCACAGTTGCCGCTGAAAGGGATCTTCCAGGGCATCAAGCTGGTGAGCGCCATCCTCGTGGGGATATTGATTATCTCCCTGCTGATCGGCCAGTCTCCGGCTATTCTGATAAGCGGTCTGGGTGCCATGGCCGCCGTTCTGATGCTGGTGTTTAAAGACCCGATACTCGGACTTGTGGCGGGTATTCAGCTTTCCGCCAACGACATGCTCAAGCTCGGCGACTGGCTGGAGATGCCAAAATACGGTGCCAACGGCACGGTGACGGACATCGGTCTGACCACCGTTAAAGTGCGCAACTTCGATAATACGATTACGACCATTCCGACGTGGGCCCTGGTCTCCGACGCCTTTATTAACTGGAGCGGCATGTCTGCCTCTGGCGGGCGACGCATTAAGCGCAGCCTGAATATTGATACCACCAGCATTCACTTTCTCGACGAGCAGGAACAGCTGAAACTCATTCAGGCGAAACTGCTGAAGCCCTATCTGGCCGCGCGACATGAGGAAATTAACCTGTGGAATCAGAAGAACGGTGAAGGGGAGTCGGTATTAAACCTGCGTAAGATGACCAATATTGGCACCTTCCGCGCCTACCTGAATGAATATCTGCGCAACCATCCCCGTATTCGCAAAGATATGACGCTGATGGTGCGCCAGTTAGCGCCTGACGCGAATGGTTTGCCGATTGAAATATATGCCTTCACCAACACGGTGGTCTGGGCAGAATATGAGGAGATTCAGGCCGACATTTTCGACCATATTTTCGCGGTGGTGGATGAATTTGGGTTGCGTATTCACCAGTCCCCGACCGGGAACGATATTCGCGCCCTGGCGGGCGTCATCGCCAGATAATCTGTTTCGGACACCGGGCGTGAAGGCAAGTGCGCTCTGGTGCCCTCACCCCGGCCCTCTCCCACAGGGAGAGGGAGAAAAGCAGATCACTTTTTTCGGGATAACTTGAATGCTACAAACAGGAAGATAACCCACACCGGCAGCAGCATCGCCGACAGGCGCATCTCATCCATGGTGCACATCAGCACCAGAATCAGCCCCAGGAACGCGATACAGATGTAGTTCCCCGCCGGGTAAAGCAGCGCTTTGAACTGCGTCTCGCGTCCCTTGCGGCGCATCGCGGCGCGGAATCGCAGGTGCGCCAGGCAGATCATGATCCAGTTCAGCAGCAGCGTGGCGACAACCAGCGCCATCAGCAGGCCAAAGGCCTCTTTCGGCAGCAGATAGTTGATCAACACCACCAGCGAGGTGATAGCACCAGAAAGGAACAAGGAATTCACCGGCACGCCGCGACGGCTGACGCGGGTGAGGAACTTCGGCGCGTTGCCCTGTACGGAGAGGCCAAACAGCATGCGGCTGTTGGAGTAAACGCCGCTGTTATAAACCGAAAGAGACGCCACCAGAATGACGAAGTTCAGCGCCGAGGCCACCAGGTTGCTGTTCATGTCATGGAAAATCATCACGAACGGGCTGCTGTCGGACTTCACTTCCACCCACGGATAGAGCGCCAGCAGCACCACCAGCGAGCCGATGTAGAACAGCAGAATCCGGTACACCACCTGGTTGACCGCTTTTGGAATGCTTTTATGCGGGTCGCGCGCTTCCGCAGCGGTAATGCCAATCAGCTCTAATCCACCGAAGGAGAACATGATCACTGCCAGGGAGAGAATCAGCCCTTTCCAGCCGGTGGCGAGGAAGCCGCCGTGCTGCCACAGGTTGTCAATCGTGGCGCGCTCGCCGCCGTGGCCGGAGAACAGCAGCCACAGGCCAAAGCCGATCATCCCGATAATCGCCAGCACCTTGATCAGCGCAAACCAGAACTCGGTTTCGCCATACAGGCGCACGTTGACGAGGTTAACGGCGTTAATAATGATGAAGAAGGCCGCCGCCCAGATCCACGTCGGGACATCCGGCAGCCAGTACTGCATGTAAATGCCTGCGGCGGTCAGCTCCGCCATCCCTACCAGCACGAACATTACCCAGTAGTTCCAGCCGGACAGGAAGCCTGCAAACGGGCCCCAGTATTTATAAGCAAAGTGCGCGAAGGAGCCTGAAACCGGCTCTTCAACGACCATCTCGCCAAGCTGGCGCATGATCAGGAAGGCGATAATCCCGGCGATAGCGTAACCCAGCAGGACCGCCGGGCCAGCCATCTGAATAGCGGGGCCGATGCCGAGAAACAGCCCGGTACCGATCGCGCCGCCAAGGGCAATTAACTGAATATGTCGATTTTGCAAACCACGTTGCAGCGTCGGATTCTGATCCGACGAGGCTTCAGCGCTACCATGGCCTGAAGCGGATGACGCGTCTTTCACGTCCTACCCCTGTCTCTTTTTTAGAAGGGGCACGTTTTAACACTTCATGCTGGAGGTAGCAAGGGATTGGGGCATCCCTGCCCCGGATAACGAGATGGAACGCTTAAAACGCGTAGCCAACCGAGACCTTAAAGGTGTGCGGTTCGCCACCTGTCCGTCAAAGAAGGCGAGGCGAGGGAAGATGAAGCACAGCCACCCCGCATTGGGGGTGGCTGCAATGACGTTATTTTTTCTTGTAAATATTGGCCGTACCGTGAATTTTATTGTTGGTGTTCCCTGAAGTGAGCACCAGGACATCCGCGCCTTTCTTATCGGCTTTCTCAATCAGTTCTTTTTTTGCATCATCAATCGATACTTCATTCGAGGTGTTTACCGTACCGATTTTTTTATACTGAGATGCAACTTTCTTGAACTCGCTTTTAGTCAGCAACTGAGCAGCAAAAGCATTGGTTGTAAACAGTAACGCCGTTCCCAACAAAATAGCAGTCGTCTTTTTCATAACCTTTTTCCTTGAGATTAATCAGCAACTACGAAAAACCTCACGCATTGTGGTGAGGTTTTATGAGCATGGTAGAGAATCTCAGGAAATGCCATACATTCAGGAAAATTCTTTTATAACAACCCGTTGCATGAAATTACTAACGAATATTAAGAATATTCGAATACACGCGCGGTGCCAGCAATATCAATGCGTACCGCCGTGCCCGGGTTCCATCCAGGCTGGCTTACGGTCTTCAGAATCACAGGCTGCTGCTGCCCGGCTAATCCCAGGGTGAGCGTCGACAGCTGGCCGGTGAAGTCCACATCAAGAATTGAGATCGGGCTTTCATGTGCTGCACATGCCGTCACGCGTAATTGTTCAGGGCGCATCATTACCCTGCCCTGCCCTGTCGCATGCGCGTTGTCAGTCGGCACTTCACCCAGCGCGCACACGGCATACCCGGCAGCGAGCTGAGCAGGCAGGATCACGGCATCGCCAAGAAACAGCGCCGTCTCTTCGTCAACGGGACGGGTGTAGACGTCATAAGGCGTACCGACCTGTGTGAAGCGTCCGGAGCGCATGACGGCAACCTGCGTGGCAAAGGACAACGCTTCGTTCTGATCGTGGGTGACCAGAATCGAGGCCACGCCCGCTTCGGCCAGCAGATCGGCCGTTGCCTTACGCGTCATCGCGCGCAGGCCGGTATCCAGAGCCGAGAACGGTTCATCCAGCAGCATCAGGGAAGGACGCTGGGCCAGCGCACGGGCAAGCGCCACGCGCTGCTGCTGTCCGCCGGAAATCTCATGGGGCCAGTGCGTTGCGAGCTGCCTGTCCAGAGAGACCATCTCCATCAGCGCCTCAACGCGCTGGCGCTTCTCGTGGCGGGTACCGTCCAGTCCCCAGGCAATGTTGTCTGCCACATTGAGGTGCGGGAACAGCGCACCCTCCTGAGGGACAAAACCGATCCGGCGCAGGTGAGCGGGAACAAAATTGTTTTCATCAAACAGCGTACTCCCCTGCATGACAACGCGCCCCGTGTCAGGCGTTTCGAACCCGGCAAGAATACGCAGCAGCGTGGTTTTCCCCGACCCGGACGGCCCGACAATCGCCGTCCTGCTCCCCGGCGCAACGCTCAGGTTTAAGCTGTCGAGCACCTGCACATCAGAAAACGATTTAGAAATGGCGGTTAATTCAAGCATGTCATAGCCCTGCAATTTTTTTCGACTGCATATAGAGAATGGCGGTCAGCGGGAGTGAAATCAGGATCATCAGCATCGCGTAAGGCGCGGCGGCAACATAGTCAATTTCACTGGTCAGCGCCCAAAATCCGGTCGAGAGCGTGCGCGTGCCCAGTGGAGAGAGCAACAGCGTGGCGGTCAACTCGTTGCTGACGCCGAGGAACACCAGCGCGGCACCCGCCGCCGCACCCGGTGCGGCCAGCCGCATCGTGACGCTCCAGAGCGCCTTCGCGGGCGTGCTGCCCAGACTGCGCGCCACGTTTTCCAGCTCGACCGGCGCCTGAGCAATCCCCGCCCGCAGGTTGATGAGCGCACGGGGCATAAACATCAGCAGGTAGGCCAGGAACAGGGTAATTTCCGTCTGGTAAACAGGACGGGCGTAATGAATGGTGACGGTGACCAGCGCCAGCGCCGTGACAATACCCGGCAGTGAACTGGTGATATAGATGCACCCTTCCAGCATCCGGAAGATACGGTGCGGATAGCGGATACCGAGCCACGCAATGGGGATCACGCACGCCGTCGTCAGGAGTGCTCCGCCCACGCCGAGCATCAGCGTCTGGCGCAGCGAGTGCCAGAGATCGGGACTCATCCAGTTTTGCACGCCGCCGAGCCAAATCCAGCGACACAGGACAATTAGCGGCACGCCCAGCGCCAGCACGATCAGCACGATGAAAAACAGCTGACCCAGCGCGGCGGCCGCAGGCTTCAGCGGCCAGCGTTTCTGTTCACGCGCGGCACCGGCGCCAATGCGCGCGTAACGTGCTTTTCCGCGCGTTACGCCTTCCAGCATTAAGATAGCCAGACAGCACAAGGCCAGCACGCCCGCCAGCATGTTCGCCGCCGGGCCGCTGAAGGTAGACTGGAACTGGTCATAGATTGCCGTGGTGAAGGTATCAAAGCGGATCATCACGTACAGGCCATATTCCGCCAGCAGGTGCAGCGCCACCAGCAGCGCGCCGCCGCAGATAGCCAGCTTGAGCTGGGGCAGCACTACGCGGAAAAAGACCCGCCACGGCGGCGTCCCCAGTGAAGCGGCGACATCTTCAAGCGTCGGGTCAAGGCGACGCAGCACCGCCGCAACCGGCATATAGATAAACGGATAGTAGGCAAGAACGGAGAGGAACACGCCCGCGGAGAGCCCGTGCATGGACGGGACAACGCTTACCCAGGCATAGCTTTGCACAAACGCCGGAATCGCCAGCGGGGCGACCGCCAGTGCAGACCAGATCCCTCGCCCGGCAAGCTGCGTGCGCTCAGTGAGCCAGGCTATTGCCACGCCCGTCACGATACACAGCGGAACCGCTAAAGCCGTCAGCCACAGCGTGTTGCTGAGTAGCTCAGCAACACGCGGGCGAAACACCAGCGCCTTAATGGTTTCCCAGCCGGTCTCAATGCCAATGGCAATGATAAAACCCAAAGGCAGAAGCGCCATTAATGAAAACAACACAGCTAACGCAACCATCGGCAGTGCAGGACGCCTGCGGGCAGGCTCCTGCACTCTGTTTTTTCCGATGTCGAGACTCAGACCAGACATAAGACGTTCACTTAACTTTCAGGATCACAGCAGACCGGCTTGCGTCATCAGTTCGATAACTTTTTTACTGTTGAGCGTTGAAGGTTCAACTTTCGGCGCATCAAGATCTTTCAGCGGGAGCAGTTTCGGGTTTGAGGCCGCATTCACGCCCACTGCATACTCAAAGGCATTGTTGGTACGCAGACTTTCCTGACCTTCTTTACCGGTAATGTATTTGATGAAGGCCTGCGCCTGCGCTTTGTGTTTGCTGGACGCCAGCACGCCGCCGCCAGAGAGGCTTACGAACGCGCCCGGATCCTGGTGTTTGAAGTAGTAGAGCTGGGTGTTTTTGCTGTTTTCACCGGTTTTGGACTGGTCGACAAAACGGTAGTAGTGATAAATCACGCCGCCATCAATCTGACCGGCATTGACGGCTTTCATCACCGTGCTGTTGCCTTTATAGGCTACGAAATTGGCTATCATCGCCTTGAGCCATTCCAGAGTGGCCTTTTCGCCTTTCAGAGCCAGCATCGCACTCACGATGGCCTGGAAATCCGCGCCTGACGGTGATGCCGCCCAGCGGCCTTTCCACTCGGGTTTTGCCAGATCCATCAGCGATTTAGGCAGCTGCTGTTCGTTCAGCTTTTCCGGGTTATACACAAATACCGTGCTGCGGGCGGCAATGCCGATCCAGCGACCGTGCGCCGGACGATATTCTGCCGGTACCTGCTTCAGGGTATCTGCATCCAGCGGTGCAAACAGGTTTGCATTATCCACCAGCACCATTGATGGCGAGTTTTCCGTCAGGAATACGTCTGCCGGTGACGCGCTGCCTTCCTGAACCAGCTGGTTACCCAGCTCGCTGTCATCGCCATTACGCAGAGTGACTTTAATGCCGGTTTCTTTGGTAAAACCGTCAACCCACGACTTCACCAGGTTTTCGTGCTGCGCGTTATAAACAACGATACCTTCGTTGTTATCGGCGGCAACCGATTGTGTGGAAAGGAAAAGGGATGAAGACAACAAGGCAAGCGAGAAGCAGGACAGCAGGCGAGAATTCATGAACATATCCTTAATAGACCAACGGGATTAACGGCTCATAGCTTTGTGGGACAGGATTAAAGCATACAACAACGCTAATGATAATTAGTATCAATCAAGTTTACGCGTAAAAGTGTAAAATTTCATTATTGCGGAGTTTGGAATGATAAAAATCCAGATTTAAAAAATGGAAAAATTAAAGATTAAGAAAACCTTAATTCTGAACGCAATGAAATTAATTAGCCTTCTATTTATTCTGGTGCACCTGTGAACATTTTTTTCTGCGCGTACCGCGCGTATAAAAAACCCCGCCAGGCGGGGGATGTGAAAATGCATCACATCGCCGCGTGGCGGGCATACATCGGATAGGTGAAGAACAATAAATGCACGCAGTTCAGCCCAAAATGGAATAACGTTGCAACCCAGAGCTTACCGCTCCACATCCACGCCAGGCCGTAAATTATGCCGGAGAGGCTGGCAAAAATAATCAGTAGGAAACCGCCGCTATAATGCATCAGCCCAAAGATGACTGAGGTAATCAACAGCGCGACAACAGGATGAATAATCTGCGACAAGCGTTGCTGCAGGTAGCCTCTGAACAAGGCTTCCTCGGCCAAAGAGACGAAGAAAATATTCGCAAGGGCAAATTGAGCGAACCATTCTGGCGCATGCGGCTCAATTCTAAGTCCGCCCAACGCAACAGCCAGAAGTAACAGCGCGGGTATCGCAAGAACCAATATTCCCCAGCCGAGCTTGCCAGCTTTATAGAGGGGTTTTGCTACGAATAACGTTGGCATGCACGTAATTAAAAAGAACGGCACCACTGCCTTGTCCATATTAAAGTACATACTGAACGGTATGCTTTGGGGACCAACGACGACAACATCCAGCACTTTGGGGTTATGGAAGCCCGGGATCACATGCAGAACCAGGGCAACGGCGATGACCACGCACAGGCCTTCGACCAGATAAGTATATTTATTATTTTTATTACGTAGCCATTCAACAACAGACCAGCCAACAACGATTGATGCAATAACCAGCAGCGCCGGGGCGTCAAGAATACTCTGTTTCCAGCCGAGAAATGCCGTTAATCCCAGCATCAGGTAAGCCAGG
The DNA here is from genome assembly GCF_008080435.1 of Enterobacter asburiae. Taxonomy (GTDB): domain Bacteria; phylum Pseudomonadota; class Gammaproteobacteria; order Enterobacterales; family Enterobacteriaceae; genus Enterobacter; species Enterobacter asburiae_C. Next base: position 33,962 of record NZ_VRKN01000008.1, read on the forward strand.
CTTTTATTAAGGGAAAGTGCGGCAAGCGAAGTTGCGAGTAGATACCACATAAATGTCCTTCATGACCGGTATGTACAATAGTGAATGGGACTGGAATGGGCGGATGGGAAAGTATCGACATGGTCCGTCGATATGCTCACCTGTCACCGAACCATTTAACTGAGCATGCAAAACAAAGTGACTCAATTTTAGGGTCGATGTCCCAAATATGTCCCACAACGGAAATCAGGAGGATGTGAAGGAGGCGTAACTCTATGAAATGAAATGGCACGCCCTGTAGGATTCGAACCTACGACCTACGGCTTAGAAGGCCGTTGCTCTATCCAACTGAGCTAAGGGCGCACTGAGAAGCGTGAACTTCGCGGCGGTGAAACGCGAAGAATTATACGGTCAATGGCAGGTGAGTCAATGCCTTTTCCGCTTTCAACGGCAATTACCGCTAGCCGATTGTAAATACGGCTATTTTCTCAACATCCCCCTTTGTTTCACCGTAAAATTTAGCGCTGCGAAAAGGCTTAGTTGCATTTAAGTAACGCCTGCTGTTTTCCTGAAGGTCAGCTCGTCACACTAGAGTCAGGTATCCCGGCCGCCTGGAGGCTGACAGACAACAGGACAATGGAGTGACAGCGCAAAACCTGATCGATACGCCCCCCCGGTTACAGTACATTTCTCAGGACATCGTCGGCATAAAGCTTGAGCCCATCGTCGCCCTTTCCTCCTTGCGCCAGGTAGGCGTGGAGGTACTTAGCGTTCTGTCCGACACGCGGCACAGCGAGGACTTTTTTTGCGATCGATCCGCAGACTGGTCGATAACGCTGCTTGAAGCACAGCTTGCCGCGTTAAAAAATACGCCGCACGGTCATAACCTTTTTATTAATCTGCCGATAACCGTCCTGACAGAGCCTGCGTCTTTTCAGCGACTTATCCGAATGCCAGGCGTGCCGCTCAATATTGAGATTGTCGACCTCGCGTCCTTTTTGGCGCTGTCCGTCGCGCAGAAGCAGCATGTCGTTCAGAATCTGCAGCAACTTAGCAGACATGGACACGCTATCTGGCTGGATGACGTGGATGACGTCTTAGTACGGTCGTTTTTATCCTGCCGACTCCCGTTAACCGGCATCAAAATTGATAAGGAAGCATTCTGGCGTTTACGCGATACCCCTGCGCTGAGGCAACTGGTTTCCCTTTGCTTTCAGCTTGCCGGGAAAGTGCTTATCGAAGGTATTGAGACTGAACGCGATTGTACCTGGGCACTGCAGGCAGGCGCAGACCTCGGCCAGGGATATTACTGGCCGTCCTGGACATGGCCGGAGGATTAAAAAGCCATTTCCAGGAGGGAGACCATGCGAATGACAGTGCGCCGTTACCGGCGGCGGCGTACAGGAAGTGATGCACTGGGATTTACGCGCTCACCTTTTGCTCCCCCCTTTTTCGACCGGCTCGAATTTTTGAGCCAGTCCATCAGCCAGCCCCGCAAAACAGACGCCCCGTTTATCATTCTGGTGACGGAGGATCACTACCTGCGCACCGGATTTCTCAACGGGCAGTACCCCCTGAGCAGCTGCTGCGACTACGCCACGCTGGACGACGCCCTTGTCGCTCAGACACAGTGGCCCTCAGCCCGTCTGGTCGTCGATATTGAAAGCCGGTCCACGGGGCTTCTGGATAAACTGGATCAATTAAGGCGGCATAGCCTGTTTCCTCCGTTCCTGACGCCCTGGCTGTTGGTCCGGGCCGATAATTACGACACCCGCCTCTTCTGCAAAGCGGCAGGTCCCTTTCATGTGCTCGAACGTCAGCTGAACGCCGCTGCGCTCCAGCACAGCCTGCTCGATACTCGCGCCCCGCAGGGTTCCGACAAAGACTGGTTCTCGCGCAATGAATGGCCCATCCTGCAGGAGCTCTCACGGGGCAAGACATTGCGTCAGATTGCCCTTATGCAGAATCGGCCCTATAGCCGCATTATCTATCGTCTCAGTTGCATCCTGCTGAAACTGGGGCTAAGCCATCGCCAGGAATTGCTGCATCTTCTTAATAACCTCTCAGACTGCACGTTTTCACTCACGTCCTAACCCCTTATTTCCTAAAGCGGTTTAGGAATTTACTTACCATCTGCGTTGCAATAATGTTAATTTTTAACAATAAATTCGAAATTATAACTATTCCTAATTTATGGGAGCGAACCTTGTGAAATGCCACAGATTAACGGAACGGCAGCACTTTCCTCCATCCGTTAAGTGAATTCAGAAGGCGTTAACAAGATGATAATGATGTAAAAACAAGCAGCTTCGCGACAACTGCCAGGAGTAAAAAGCGAAGCGGGTAGCATGTTCTCCTGTGCACCAGACGCCGTTATCCGGGTCAACACAAACACTTTCAGATGAAGGTCTGACGGCCTGCGAGGGCAATTTTTGACCTTACCGTCGTGGGTTTCCCCCTTAAAAAGATGCGCATTTCCGTTAACAATTGATCAACATACAGAGATATCTGTTATTTTTTGTTATTACATAAAGATGAAAATATGCGGTAAATGAGATAATAGGATATTTCCGCTAATTTTAAAAAAATAGCGATTCAGATCCAGAAGATAATACAAACCCATGCGCGGATATTAATTTACAGGGTTTTCGGAAAAAACTTACCCTGTATAATAAGATGCGTACCAAATCTGAATAAGAAAAACCTTTTTGCCAACACCAGCCAAATGAGATGACCGCGCTGAGGCATAGTTCTTTTCATTACGTAAACAAGGATGCTTTCGCTCTTTCCAGGGAAATACTACGGTATAGGGATCTGCACATTATATCCTTCCGGCATTTCGAGAGTTTTACCAAACTCTGCATAACGCTTTTAACAATCTGAGGCATTAAAAATGAAACCGGCATCCGTTATCATTATGGACGAACATCCTATCGTCAGAATGTCGATAGAAGTCCTGCTACAGAAAAATAAGAATATCACAGTCAAGCTCAAGTCTGGCGATAGCCATGAAGTCCTTGACTGTATCCGCAATCACCCTATCGATCTGGTGATCCTTGACATTGAACTCACGGGCACGGATGCTTTCGCTTTACTTAAAAGAATCAGAAACTTAAACAAAAACATTAAGGTTCTGTTCCTCTCGTCTAAATCAGAGTTATTTTACGCGGGTCGCGCTATTCGCGCCGGGGCAAATGGCTTCGTCAGTAAACGAAAAGATTTAGGGGAGATCTACAACGCCGTAGAAATGATCCTGATGGGCTATTCTTTTTTCCCGTCGGAAACGCTGAACTTTATAAACCATTTGGGTTCAGGGAAAGGGATGGTAGCAGATATGCCATTATCAAATCGCGAGGTTACGGTATTACGGTATCTGGCGAATGGATTATCCAACAAGGAAATTGCTGAACAGCTACTATTAAGCAACAAGACCATTAGCGCGCATAAATCTAATATTTATTCCAAACTGGGCGTGCAAAGCATCGTGGAATTAATTGATTACGCCAAAGCCCACGAACTGCTATAACCTGAATTCACTCCCTGCAGCTTATCTGAGCTGCAGGGAGTGCGGTCAGTGCTAATTATAGTTAATCATGAAGGTGGCATCCGCATCGGCCCGTCCGGGCTGAGGGTTATCGGCAGTGGCAATATAATTGGCATAAAATGACAGAATCGCATTCCCCTGCGCATCAACCGAGACCGGCTGGCTGGCCTGCTGGAGAGCCAGACGCGTTTTATCCGCATCCCTGATCTCGACGGCGACATGACTTGCTGTACTGGCGTCATTCAGCGCCAGCAAGCCGTTGTTGCTCCCGTCGGCTTTACCCGAAAACGTAATAGACGCCGCGCCCGGCGGACAGCCGGTCAGCTTCAGCGTAAACGGCATGGGCTGCGTGCGGCTCCCGGTGGTGCTGAGCTGTTTCGTGGGCCAGGTGCCCAGCGTGACGGTCTTGTCGCTGTCGCTGCCCTCGGCAACGCAGGTAAAATCGACGATATTGCCGTAGAGCCGAATGTTAATCTCGCCCAACGCGGTGTCCGCCTGAGCCTGTGTGCAAAGCGCAAAGAGCGCCACGGTGATAAAACGGATCCCGTTTCGCATATTGGCTCCTTAGTCGTAATCCACGCGCAAATACCCGCGGGAGGTGAAACGCCCTTCCGCTGGCTTATTGCCCGTCACGCTCACCGGCCAGACCCGGATCCCCACCTGCGCCTGCGCGCTGTCGTCGAGGCGGAACGGAATTTTGCTTGTCAGGTTGTTGGGCGTGAGCGGCGCCCCGCTCTCGTTGGCAATGATGAACCCCACATCCGGGTTATCCGACACCAGCACATTATCAGAGACTTTTTCTGCCTCGACGCGCATCGTCAGCATGGCGTTCGCCTCCACGTTGGTGCATTTGATCGCGATGGTTTTGCTTTGCGATGAGACCCCCTCCGGCTTGTTACCCACGCCCGCCTTGCTGAACAAGGAGGCACCAATGTCACCGAAATCAAACTCCACCACGTTACCGGCATTAATGGCGCAGCTTTGCGGCACCTGGATGGTTCCGCTGTAGCTGATGGTATAGACCGGCGTGGTTAACGGATCGGAGGAGGTGGTGGTGACGTAAACGCGGAACATAGTGGCACGCGGGATCACCACCATGTTAATAAAACGCCGGGTCACTTTAAGACGGAAAACAAGACTGGAGTCCTGAACCCCAAACGGTTTGTTTTTGGAGACGTTAGGATGGCTCCCCATCTGGATATAGCTTTTTGGCGGGTAAAACACGCCAGCATAGCTGTCCGTGATTTTCATGGCCCCGTCCAGATAGTCGTTAAGCTTCAGATACTGGTAGCCATCGCTGGTCCCGGTGATCGGGTAATCCGTCACATAGCTGCGCTTGGTGGTATTCCCGGTCGTGCCCTTCGGGCAGACGGCATTCACCCCTACCCACTGCGACTTCTCGCTGAGCGTCACGACCTGCCCGACCTGGTTATTTGAGCTATTGAATTTATCCGTCAGGTCGTAATGCACCTCCGTCGGCACACCTTTTTCATTGACGCACACGGTCGCTAATGCGTTTGTCGCGGGCAGTAACGCCAGAAGCGACAAGGCAAAGATTTGGGTTTTAATCACAGCTGATCCCCTTAAGTGTGATTGCCTGTTGCAGGCTCTGTTCAGACAAGCTGTAAGGTGCGCGACACTGGGACTTCGCCCCGTCGCCCCACTGGATCAGCAGTTCGCCTTCCAGCGGCAGCCCACTCAGGTAAATTTGCCCGTCATCACCCACCATGCTGGTCACGCCGCTTCGGGTTTCACGGACCACCGCGCCGAACGGCACCGGCTGGTTACCGCGCATCACCGTCAGCAGGGCGCGCACGCCAATGCGGGTATCGAAGCTGGCGCGTACCAGCGCGCCTTTGGTCGGCACCACGCTGCTTACGTTGTTTTCGATATCGGTGTTGTTGCTCATGGTATTGGTATCCAGCGCCACGCGGTTGTAACGATAGACGGTGGCATACGGCATGACCGCGTAGCCTCGCCAGTCGGTTTTCACACCGGTCTGGTTTTCAATACTGACGCCTGATGCCCCCGGCGCTTTGATCAACACATTAGTGTCGCCCAGCGGCTGGCTGAAGGTCACGCCGTCGGCGTGGCCGACCACCCCACCGGAGAGCTGCCAGTTGAGATCGTGCTGGTCGCGGGAATAGTTGTAGCCCACGCCCAGCGTGCCGTAGGTCGCCTGCCAGTTGGCGCTGGCGCTTCCGCTTGAGCCATTGGTGCTGGCGTGTCCCTGGGTCACGCTGTAGTTCAGGTTGCGGTCCTCCAGCAGCGTTCCGCTGACGCCGGTTTGCCAGCTTGTGTCGCCATCGCTGTTTCGGCTGGCGGATGCCGTAGCATAGGCGCGGTCAATCGCGCTGTCCCGGCGATAGCCCTGACGGGTAAAGAGGCTGAATGGCACGGAGACGTTAAACGACGCGATCCGGTCGGTACCGTCTATTCCAACGGATTTGTTCCACGACCACGAGACGGAGTAGTTAATCCCCTTCACGCCTCCCGCGTAGCCCAGCTGGTACCAGAGGTTGGTCTCGTCTGTTCCCCAGTAGGTCTGCTCGCTACCGGAGATATAGACCGAGCCATAGTCCCCCAGCGACTGAGAAACGTTGAGCTGGAAGCGGCCTTTTTTATTCCACGTCAGGTTGTGGTAGCTCTGCACGTCCGGCACATCGTTATCGTTCTGGCTATCGGCATACTGATAGCCTTCCATTGAGCGCCAGGCGACATCGTCGAGGGTGTAAAACCCTTTCGTGGAGTAGCGATAGCCCAGCAGCTGGAAGTTGGTGCCGAAGCCGTTAAGGGATTTCGCGTAGAGGAAGCGCAGAGACTGCCCTTCATGCTTGCTGTCGTCCGCGAGCTGGCTACGGGCATGGGTGATATCGAGCGAAACCGCGCCCCAGTCACCCAGGTTTTTTCCGGCCCCGACGGCCACCGCGGTATAGCGTGACGCCAGCTGTGTCCCGCCGTAGAGCGTGTAACCGTTGGCAAGACCGGTAATCAGGGTGCCCTGGGTGAAGAACGGCGTATCCTGATCGCTGTTACCGCTGCGGTAATCCCCCGCGACGAGGTCGTACTTCCAGCGCCCTTCACGCTGCAGGAGCGGCACGGTGGAGTACGGCACGGTATAGCGCTGCTGGGTGCCGTCTTTCTCTTCGACCGTGACTTCCAGGTCACCGCTTGAGGAGGTCGGGTTAAGATCGGTAATGGCAAATGCGCCCGGCTGGACATAGCTTTGATAGATGACGTAGCCATTCTGGCGAACCACCACTTTGGCGGGCGTACGGGCGATCCCGCGCACGGTCGGCGCGTAGCCCTGCAGGCTGTCCGGGTACATGCTGTCAGACGAGAAAAGCCGTCCACCGCGAAAACCCATGCTGTCGAAGACGTCATTCCCGGTATTGCTGTCGCCCAGCACCAGTTCACTTTTAAGCGGGATGACGGTGCGCTGCGCCCAGGTGCCAATATTCTGCCACTCGCTGTGCCGCTGCCCGTTATTCTGCGTGTACCGCCAGGCGCCGTTGTTACGTAAACGCCAGGCGCCATAGTTCAACCCGCTTTGCAGGTTGAGGTAATAGCTGTCGTCTTCGCTTCCCCGGTTACCGGAGAAGCTGTAGTTCACCAGTGCGGCGGGGATGCCTTCATCCCACTGTTCAGGCGGAATATAGCCCCGGGCGCTGTTTTGCAACGCCACCTGCGGCAGGCTGACGTTCAAACGCTGTGAGGCAAAGTTGAATACTGTTTCGCTGCCGGGTATGGCCGTGGTCAACGGAACGCAGGTCTCACCCTGCACCTTAGCCAGCTCGGGAAACGCCGCGACATTGACGCCAAAGCGATCGAGCATCGCGCGCGTAATACACGGCGACAAACCGCCCGCCACCGGCGGCGTGTTTTCGGCCTGCTCAAAACGCACGTCCTGGGTACCGATAAACTCATCGTTACGCCAGATATCCACGCGATAAACGCCGGGTGCCTGCTGGTGTCCTTGCTCAAAACGCGACAAATCCGCCACGCTGGCGGTGTCGTCGGACAAGAAGGCCGGGTTGAAATAACTTTCGCTCCAGCCAGCCTGCGGCCAGAGCGCAGCCATCAGCGCCAGTGCAACCGGGCAGTAACGTCCCTGGTGGTTTTTCATCGCCCTGACTCTGCTCACAGGTTGACGCTACGCGCCGGGGTGATGGCACCGTAGTCATTCACGCTCTGCCAGGAAAGCGTACCGCTGGCACCGGCTGGCAGCACCTGCTGAGCCGAGCTTTTCGGCGCAACCATCAGGTTATCCAGCGTCTGCCCGCCCAGCTTCAGATTGACGAGGGTGATGTAATACGGGGAGGCGTTGCTGACTTTGAGATGGGTGCCCACGCGCTCAAACCGCAGCTGGGAAAGCGCCTCTTCCGGCTGCATCGCCAGGTTGTTCGGGCGCACAAACAGCTTGATGCGTGAGAGGATCGCCAGCTGCAGCACGTTACTGTTTTCCGTTTTCGCTTTGTTCACTGACGGGATCGCCTTCACGTTCATGTAAAAGAGCGATTCGCGATCGGCAGGCAGCGCCGGCCCGGCGTAAATAATACGCAACGTGTTTTCACTGTTCGGCTCGCTAACAAACAGGGGCGGGGTGACGGCAAAGGTTTTTTCTTTTTGCCCGTTCGCATTTTCGATCCACGCGTTAATTAAATAGCGTTCCTGTTTGTTGCTGTTGGTGATCGCCAGCGATGTTTGCTTCGCCTCTGCCGGATAAATAACGCGCGTGGCTCCCAGCGCAATACCGCCGGACGCATTTGCGCAGGCAGAAACCATCATCAAAATAAACGATAAAAAAAGTCCTGGTTTAATTAGGGTATTCATCACAACCGTACCTTTAATAATGTGTTCGCAGGTGTTATGGATAAATCAACGTAAACCAGACATCCGACTGAATTTTGCCTGGCTCGAGGTGTTCAGAAATAGCCCGATAGCGGGCGCTAAAATGGAACGCCAGCTCGCGGGTATCGATCGGCAGCCAGCTGACGGCTGTGGCGTTTGGGATAATCTGACGCTGCTGTTCGTCAAAGAGCGCCAGCCCAACGCCGCTGCTGACAGGTGTTTCACCCGGCCGCGATGTCGCCAGAAAGACCTGCGGATCCTCTGCGGGTGTGACGCCCTGAAACTGGATCCCCACGGTGCGCGAAACATCAACGCTGCAGTCCAGCAGCCGCACGGTGAAAGGCACATTCACCGTGGAAAAACTGCCCACACCGGAAAATGAATTGGTTCGGTACTGCCCCATATCGATGCGCATATTCTGGCTGTCGGGCGCCACGGCGCAGCCGCCGTTCACCAGTTCACCCCGGAGATGAACCTTGCCACCTTCGATCACCACGGTATGCGCCGATGCCGGGCAAGCCATCGCAAGGGTTAACAGCAGTAGTGTTCCAGTCCTTGTCATCCTTCGTTCCTGGCATTAGCGTATGGCGGGCCTCGTCCCTGAGGCCTGAACATCCCTGTGCGGAGGAATTACTCGTATTTCATTACGAAGGTGGCGTCAGCGTTCGCCTGGCCTGGCTCGGTAGTCGCAGCCGTTGATTTGTAACGCGCGGTGAACTGCAGGGTGTTCGTCCCTTCGATCAGCGTCTGCGCAGCAGAGAAGGTCGCGCCGTCTGGGGTCAGAACGCTGGATTTGCTGTCGAGGATCTCGATACCCACGCCTTTCGCGGTGTTGTCGTTGTTACCGGAGGTCACTGCCAGCAGGGTTTTGTCGGTTGGGTCGATCTGACCGGTGAACGCAACAGCTGCAGTTTTGGCAACCAGCGGATCGCAATCATTCAGTTCAATGTTGAATGGAATATTCGAGGTGGTGTCGCCCACTTTGGTAAATTTCGCGGTACGATACTGACCCAGATTAACGGTCTGCTCGGAAGAATCAGTATTTACTGAACAAGCCGCATTAACCAGTTCACCTTTAAAATGTACGGTACCGCCATTTACGGAAACCGGCGCAGCAGGATCTGCTGCATTTGCGGCACCCGCAACCAGGGCCAAAGTAGCAATAACAGTAGAAGCAATGTTGCTGAGTTTCATGTCTATTCCTTTAAAATGTAAATAACCCTTCCCGCGAATAATCGGGAATAAGAAATACGTTCAATTGATTAATTGAAAGCTTATTTCGGAGGAGACAAAGTAGCTCAGGAAGTGATTTTTAAATATGTCAAAACGCTGCCATTTCGCCAGGTCACATCCTAATCCCGCCTAAGAAATTGACCATCCCCTAAGAAGGGTTTTTGCGCCTCCCTGATGAAAACTCGTAAAGGGTGACTGACAGCGACGCTCGCTTCTGACAAAATACACGCCATCCCCCCTTTCAAACGTTACAGACGGAATCTTCTCTCTGATGGCAGCAAAGATTATTGACGGTAAAACGATTGCGCAGCAGGTGCGCTCTGAGGTCGCGGAAAAAGTGAAGGCGCGTAAAGCAGCCGGAAAACGCGCCCCCGGGCTGGCCGTTGTGCTGGTTGGTAGCAACCCGGCATCGCAGATTTATGTCGGCAGCAAACGCAAAGCGTGTGAAGAGGTGGGCTTCGTCTCCCGCTCTTACGATTTGCCGGAAACCACCAGCGAAGCAGAACTGCTGGAACTTATTGACACCCTGAATGCCGATAAAGAAATCGACGGTATTCTGGTTCAGTTGCCGCTGCCAGCAGGTATCGACAACGTGAAGGTGCTGGAGCGTATCGCACCGGATAAAGACGTGGACGGTTTCCACCCGTACAACGTTGGCCGCCTGTGCCAGCGTGCGCCGCGTCTGCGCCCGTGCACGCCGCGCGGCATTGTGACGCTGCTGGAGCGTTATAACATCGACACCTACGGTCTGAATGCCGTGGTTATCGGTGCGTCCAACATCGTGGGCCGCCCGATGAGCATGGAGCTGCTGCTGGCCGGCTGCACCACCACCGTTACCCACCGCTTCACCAAAAACCTGCGTCACCACGTCGAGAACGCCGATCTGCTGATCGTCGCGGTCGGTAAGCCGGGCTTTATTCCGGGCGAGTGGATTAAAGAGGGTGCGATCGTCGTGGACGTCGGGATCAACCGTCTGGAAAGCGGCAAAGTGGTCGGCGACGTGGTGTATGAAGATGCCGCCGCGCGCGCCTCTTACATTACCCCAGTACCGGGCGGCGTAGGCCCGATGACCGTAGCAACGTTGATTCAGAATACGCTGCAGGCGTGCGAAGAGTACCACGACGTAGAGGACGCGTAAGATGGCCACATTTTCATTAGGCAAACACCCACACGTTGAGCTATGCGATCTGCTCAAGCTGGAAGGCTGGAGCGAAAGCGGCGCGCAGGCGAAAATCGTCATTGCCGACGGGCGGGTTAAAGTGGACGGCGCGGTGGAAACGCGCAAGCGCTGCAAGATTGTCGCGGGTCAGACCGTGAGCTTTGAAGGACAGAGCGTGACGGTTACGGCCTGAGCCGTCTGATGCCCTCACCCTAACCCTCTCCCACAGGGAGAGGGGATAAAAAATCCCCTCACACCCATCACGGTTATTTATCGATCAACTTCAAATAATCACTATTTCATCTGTTGAAACGTGAAAATTCAGTTGCGCGTTTTTCACACTTTGCCCACGATAAGTAGAACGTTCTACTAAAACGTTCTACTTACAATAACAGCGCCAAAAAAAGCGCTACTCGGGGGAAATCAGCATGAGTCTGATATCAGGGTTTGTTAAATCGCTGTCTAAGTTATCGATGATTGGTCGCGCCTTAATGCTGCCAATTTCACTGCTTCCCGCTGCGGGCCTGCTGCTGGCCTTCGGCGATAAGTTCCATCTGCCGCTGATGATGAACGCAGGTGGGGTTATTTTTGATAATCTGCCGATGCTGTTTGCCATTGGCTCTGCTGTGGGTCTGGCATCAGAATCCGGTATTGCGGCGCTATCCGCGGCAGTTTCGGTGTTTGTCACGAATATCACCATCAGCACCGTGCTGAGCATAACGCCGGAAATGGCCTCTCAGGGTGGGAAATACGCCATGGTCGTCGGCATCCCGACGCTGCAGATGGGCGTCTTCGGCGGCCTGATCTGCGGTATTCTCGCGGCCTGGTGCTATAACCGCTTCCACACCATGCAGCTGCCGGAGTTTCTGGGCTTCTTCTCCGGTAAGCGCTTCGTGGCCATTGCAACGGCGTTCCTCTCATTCCTGATGGGGCTGCTGCTGCCATACGTCTGGCAGCATATTCAGGCCGGTATCGACGCGCTCTCCGTGGTGGTGAACGGCGATAATCAGGCGGCGTCGACCTTTATCTTCGGTCTGGTGGAGCGCGCGCTGATCCCGCTCGGTTTGCACCATATCTGGTATCCGTCTTTCTGGTATTCGTTTGGGGATTACACCACCCAGGCAGGCCAGGTGATCCACGGCGACCAGACCATCTGGTTCAAGATGCTGGAGGAAGGGGTGAAATCCTTCAGCAGCGATACCTACCAGAACGCCGGTAAGTTCATGCAGGGTGAATTCCCGCTGATGCTGTTCGCGCTGCCCGCAGCGTGCCTGGCGATGTATCACGAAGCCCATACGAAGAATAAGAAAATCGCGGCCGGTATTCTGTTCTCTGCAGCGCTGACCTGCTTCCTGACGGGGATCACCGAACCGGTCGAGTTTACCTTTATCTTCGTGGCGCCGATCCTGTACGTCTTTAACGCCATCATGGCGGGTCTGGCCTACATGACCATGTATCTGCTGCATGCGCATATCGCCAAGTCGTTCTCCGCGGGCTTTATCGACTATCTGTCATTCGGGATCCTGCCGTCCTTTAACGGTTACAAGACCAACTTCCTGAATGCCATTATCATCGGCATTCCAATGGGCCTGATTTATTACTTCACGTTCCGCTTTGTGATCCGTCGTTTCGACGTGAAAACGCCGGGCCGCACTGAAGTGACCGCCAACGCGGATGATAAGTCTGATTCAGAACTCGCGACCGAGATCATCTCTCTGCTGGGCGGGGCGCATAACATCGATTCTGTCGGCTCCTGTATCACCCGTCTGCGTCTGGAAGTGGCAAAAAGCGAGGTGGTTGATAAAGACGGCCTGAACGGACTCGGCGCGCGCGGCGTGGTCTTCGTCGGCGACAACGGTATTCAGGTGATTTTCGGTGCCAGAGCACAGTTTATCGCCCAGACCATGTCCACCATGATCGGCAAATAATAAGATGCCTCAACGACGCGTCTCCTGTAGTCTGGGAGACGCATTGTCGTATCTGACTGATAATCGGTGAATTTCAGGGAGCGGTTTTGAAGAAAGTCAGCATTATTGATGTCGCAAAGCATGCGGGCGTTTCGGTCTCAACCGTATCGCTGGTTTTGCGCCAGAAAGGGAAAATCTCAGAGGCAACGATCGAGAAGGTCAACGCTGCCATCAATACGCTGGGCTATGTTCATAACGTCGCCGCTGCCAACCTCCGCGCCAATACGTCCAATCTGATTGGCCTGATCCTCCGTGACTTTAGCGACAGTTTCTCCATCAAGGTGATGGCGAGCATCGTCCAGGATCTTGAAAAACAGGGGTATATGGTTTTTCTCGGCCAGCCCCAGAACGACCATGACCATCTTGAGCGCTGCCTGCTGTCGTTTAAGCAGCAGGGCGTCGCCGGGGTTATCTATCTGGCTTCGGATACCCGCACATCCGCCCTGCCGGAACAGATTCGCCACTGCCCGCTGCCGCTGGTGGTGGTCTCTCAGTCGCTGCTGGATGAAAAATGCAATCTGGTGATGCGCGATAACCGTCAGGCGGCAAATCTGGCGGTGCGTTATCTTATCGAGCGCGGCCATCGCAATATCGCCTACATTGGCGGACGTGAAGGCTGCCTTATCCGCGAGCAGCGCCTGCTCGGTTTTCGCAGCGCGATGACGCAGAACGGGCTGGTCTGGCGCGATGAATACTCTCCGGCCTGCAGCGATGACACCCTGGCCGCGGGTTTCGCCACCCGCCAGTTGCTGGAAAAAAACAACACCATCACCGCCCTGCTCTGCCACTCGCCGGATGCCATGATCGGCTCCATCTCCGGTATTCATCAGGTAGGACGAACGGTAGGTAAAGATGTGTTTTTGACGCAGCAGGTCGCGCTGGTCGGTTTCGAAGATATGCTCCACGTTAATCTCACCTCGCCGTCCTTTACCTACGTCTCGTCCGCCAGCGAAGAGACGGGGCGTCAGGCTGCCGGGCTGATTATTCGCACACTGAAGGAGCCGACGCTGCAAACCCAGCGCATTACGCTTTCCGGGCAGCTTATCGCGCGCGAGTCGGCGTAAAATCAGAATTTAGCACGGGTCTGCTAGCGCGGGATTACTGCTATATTCCCATGATTTGCCATGGATAATGTCAATGCCTACCGTTATTACGCACGCTGCTGTTCCGCTGTGTCTGGGCTTAGGCCTGGGAACCAAAGTTATCCCTCCCCGCCTGCTGTTTACCGGGATTGTCCTCGCCATGCTGCCGGATGCCGACGTGCTGGCGTTCAAGTTCGGCGTCGCGTACGGCAATGTTTTCGGCCATCGCGGCTTTACCCACTCCCTGCTGTTCGCCTTTGTGGTGCCGATACTTTGCGTGCTGATTGGCCGACGATGGTTCCGGGCCAGCCTGACGCGGTGCTGGCTGTTTTTAACGGTGTCATTGCTGTCGCACAGCCTGCTGGATTCGATTACAACAGGCGGGAAAGGCGTCGGCTGGCTGTGGCCATGGTCAGATGAACGCTTCTTTGCGCCGTGGCAGGTCATTAAGGTCGCGCCGTTTGCGCTGTCGCGCTATACCACGCCGTACGGGCATCAGGTGATCATTTCAGAACTGCTGTGGGTGTGGCTGCCGGGGGTAGTGCTGATGGGGTTGCTGTGGTGGAGAAAACGTGCTCGCTGATGCCCTCACCCCGGCCCTCTCCCCGTGGGAGAGGGAGAAAACCTAACAATTCCCTCTCCCTGTGGGAGAGGGTTAGGGTGAGGGGAAAATTACTTACGACGCCAGGTCGTTCCCTGCGGGCCGTCTTCCAGAATAATGCCCATCTCGGTCAGACGGTTACGCGCCGCATCCGCAGCCGCCCAGTCTTTCGCCTGACGCGCTTCCAGACGCGCTTTGATCAACGCTTCAATTTCCGCCACTTCGCCGTCGTCCGCCTGTGCACCGCTCTGCAGGAACACGTCCGGATCCTGCTCCAGCAGGCCGATCACGGAAGAGAGCTTACGCAGATGGGATGCCAGCGCATTCGCTGCGGCCATATCTTCTGACTTCAGGCGGTTCACTTCACGCGCCATGTCGAACAGCACCGAGTAGGCTTCCGGAGTGTTGAAGTCGTCGTTCATCACCTCAACAAAGCGTGCTTCGAACGCTTCTCCGCCTGCCGCAGGAACAGACCTGTCGGTACCGCGCAGCGCGGTATACAGGCGCTCAAGCGCCGAGCGCGCCTGTTTAAGGTTCTCTTCGCTGTAGTTCAGCTGGCTGCGATAGTGGCCGGACATCAGGAAGTAGCGCACGGTTTCCGCGTCGTAATACTTCAGCACGTCACGCACGGTGAAGAAGTTACCCAGCGATTTAGACATCTTCTCGCGGTCAACCATTACCATCCCGGAGTGCATCCAGTAGTTAACGTACTCGCCGCCGTGAGCGCAGGTGGACTGCGCGATTTCGTTTTCGTGGTGCGGGAACATCAGGTCCGAACCGCCGCCGTGAATGTCGAAGTGCTTGCCCAGTTGCTTGCAGTTCATCGCAGAACACTCAATGTGCCAGCCCGGGCGGCCTTCGCCCCACGGGGATGGCCAGCTTGGTTCGCCCTCTTTGGACATTTTCCACAGCACGAAGTCCATCGGGTTACGCTTCACGTCAACCACGTCAACGCGCGCGCCGGCCTGGAGCTGATCCAGATCCTGTCGGGAAAGCACACCGTAGGTTGGGTCCGTCGGCACGGAGAACATCACGTCGCCGTTGTCCGCAACGTAAGCGTGACCGCGTGCGATCAGCTTTTCGGTGATCTCAATGATTTCGTGAATATGATGGGTCGCGCGCGGCTCGCTGTCCGGACGCAGAATATTCAGGGCGTCGAAATCTTTGTGCATTTCGACGATCATACGGTCCACCAGCGCAACGAAGCTTTCGCCGTTTTCATTAGCGCGCTTGATGATTTTGTCGTCGATATCGGTGATATTACACACGTATTTCAGGGTATAGCCCAGAAAACGCAGGTAGCGTGACACCACGTCAAAGGCGACAAAGGTACGGCCATGGCCGATATGACAGAGATCGTAAACCGTAATACCACACACGTACATGCCGACTTCCCCGGCATGGATAGGTTTAAATTCCTCTTTCTGGCGCGTCATTGTATTAAAGATTTTTAACATTGAAGATTCCATGTAAACACGTGTGTGGTTGAAAACCAGTTATTCTACCCGTAATTCAAACCCGAAGCAGCACACAATGCAAGGTGATCGCATCCTGTGGTTATGCTATAACAAGCCCCTATAGATGACCCGAACGCGGGTCGACGTACCACAATAACGGAACAGGATGCACAAATGGTTACTTTCCACACTAATCATGGCGATATCGTAATCAAAACCTTTGATGACAAAGCGCCTGAAACAGTTAAAAACTTCCTGGACTACTGCCGCGAAGGTTTCTACAACAACACCATTTTCCACCGCGTGATCAACGGTTTTATGATCCAGGGCGGCGGTTTCGAACCTGGCATGAACCAGAAAGCCACCAAAGAAGCGATCAAAAACGAAGCGAACAACGGCCTGAAAAACACCCGCGGCACGCTGGCGATGGCGCGTACTCAGGCACCTCACTCTGCTACCGCGCAGTTCTTCATCAACGTGGCTGACAACGACTTCCTGAACTTCTCCGGCGAAAGCCTGCAGGGTTGGGGCTACTGCGTATTCGCAGAAGTGGTTGAAGGTATGGACGTGGTTGACAAGATCAAAGCCGTCTCTACTGGCCGCAGCGGTATGCACCAGGACGTTCCTAAAGAAGACGTTGTGATTACAAGCGTGACCGTCAGCGAGTAATTCGTGGCAACACTCTTTATTGCGGATCTGCATCTGCAAACAGAAGAACCGGCGATCACCGCCGGTTTTCTGCGTTTTTTACGCGGTGAAGCGAAAAGCGCCGATGCGCTGTACATCCTGGGCGACCTCTTTGAAGCCTGGATTGGCGACGACGACCCTAACCCGCTGCACCGTGAAATGGCAGCTGCCATTAACGCGCTGGTACATTCCGGCGTCCCCTGCTACTTCATTCACGGCAACCGTGATTTTCTGATCGGCAAGCGCTACGCCCGCGAAAGCGGCATGACGCTGCTGCCGGAAGAACAGGTGCTCGACCTCTATGGTCGCAAGGTCCTGATCATGCACGGCGACACGCTCTGCACCGACGATACCGGCTACCTGGCGTTTCGCGCCAAAGTCCACACCCCGTGGATCCAAAAGGTGTTCCTTGCTCTGCCGCTGTTTATCCGCAACCGTATTGCCGCCAGAATGCGCGCGGGCAGTAAAGCCGCCAACAGCAGCAAATCCATGACCATCATGGACGTGAACCCGCAGGCCGTGGTAAGCGTGATGGAAAAGCATGGCGTTCAGTGGTTGATCCACGGTCATACCCATCGTCCTGACGTGCATTCCCTTATCGCCAACGGCGAACCGGCCCATCGTGTGGTATTGGGGGCCTGGCATTCCGAAGGCTCCATGGTCAAAGTCACGCCTGAGGGCGTGGAGCTGATCGCGTTTCCGTTTTAACCTCTCACACTTTCATTCTATTTTTTTGAACAATATCGGCAAATTGTTTCGATTTTAATCAGCCCGTGGTCGGCCTATTATTTATCACATCAGGGCAAAACGCCCTATCCCAGACAAAATGCTTAAGGAATACGACCATGAAATCCATCAAAACTTTCGTTGCAGTTGCTGCTCTCTCCCTGGTTTCTTTCGGTTCTTTCGCTCAGAGCGTGAGCGCAACCGCATCTACCCTTGACCGCGCAGAAGCGAAAATTGCCGCGCAGGCCGCCGAACAGGGTGCCTCTTATAAAATTACGAGCGCGAAGGTCAACAACCGCGTTTACATGACCGCAGAACTGACTAAATAATCATTGCCGATTGACGAAAACAGACCGCCAGAACGCGGTCTGTTTTGTTATGAATTGATGGCAACAACGGCTCAAGATTTAACCGCGCAACCGTTTTCCTTGCCCGTATAACATGCTATTCTCTGTGCCCTCGAAAGCAGTGTGTTTCGCACCACAGGAGTTTTAAGACGCATGTCTTCCCGCAATAATCCGGCGCGTGTCGCCATCGTGATGGGGTCCAAAAGCGACTGGGCTACCATGCAGTTCGCCGCCGAAATCTTTGAAATCCTGAATGTTCCGCACCACGTTGAAGTGGTCTCCGCGCACCGTACACCGGACAAACTGTTCAGCTTCGCCGAAAGCGCCGAAGAGAACGGTTATGAGGTGATCATTGCCGGTGCGGGCGGCGCAGCACATCTGCCTGGCATGATTGCCGCCAAAACCCTGGTGCCGGTTCTGGGCGTCCCGGTACAAAGCGCCGCGTTAAGCGGCGTGGATAGCCTCTACTCCATCGTCCAGATGCCGCGCGGTATTCCTGTCGGCACGCTGGCGATTGGCAAAGCGGGTGCCGCAAACGCAGCCCTGCTGGCGGCGCAAATTCTTGCGACGCACGATAAAGCATTACATCAGCGTCTGGCTGAGTGGCGTAAAGCCCAGACCGACGACGTGCTGGACAATCCGGACCCGCGGGGTGCGGCATGAAGCAGGTTTGCGTCCTCGGGAACGGCCAGTTAGGCCGCATGCTGCGTCAGGCTGGCGAACCACTGGGTATTGCCGTCTGGCCCGTCGGGCTGGATGCTGAACCGGAAGCCGTACCGTTCCACCAGAGCGTGATCACCGCCGAGATCGAACGCTGGCCGGAAACGGCCCTGACCCGCGAGCTGGCGCGTCATAACGCCTTCGTTAACCGCGATGTGTTCCCGATCATTGCCGACCGTCTGACGCAAAAGCAGCTGTTCGACAAGCTCGGTCTGCCGACCGCACCGTGGCAGCTCCTGTCCGATAAAAGCGAGTGGAATGACGTTTTCGCGATGCTGGGCGAGCTGGCAATCGTGAAGCGCCGCGTGGGTGGCTACGACGGCCGCGGTCAGTGGCGTCTGCGCGCGAACGACACCGCCGAGCTGCCGGACGATTGCTACGGTGAGTGCATCGTTGAGCAGGGCATCAACTTCAGCGGTGAAGTGTCGCTGGTTGGCGCGCGCGGGCATGACGGGCATACCGTCTTTTATCCGCTGACGCATAACCTGCATCAGGACGGCATCCTGCGCACCAGCGTGGCCTTCCCGCACGCCAATGCTGACCAGCAGGCGCAGGCGGAAGATATGCTCTCTGCCATCATGCACGAACTGGGTTATGTGGGCGTCATGGCGATGGAGTGCTTTATCACCCCGTCCGGTCTGCTGATCAACGAACTTGCGCCGCGCGTGCACAACAGCGGTCACTGGACGCAAAACGGTGCGTCCATCAGCCAGTTCGAGCTGCACCTGCGCGCGATCACCGACCTGCCTCTGCCGCAGCCGGTGGTGGACAGTCCGTCGGTGATGATCAACCTGATCGGCACCGATCTGAACTACGACTGGCTGAAGCTGCCGCTGGTGCATCTGCACTGGTATGACAAAGAGGTTCGCGCGGGTCGTAAGGTCGGTCACCTGAACCTGAACGACAGCGACACGGGCCGCCTGAGCGCCACCCTGGAAGCCATGATCCCGCTCCTGCCGCCGGAATATGCGAGCGGTATTATCTGGGCACAATCAAAGCTCAAGTAAGACATCTACGCCGGGGAGTTGACCTTCCCCTTCCCCGGCGTACAATCCCCGCCCATTGCTGCTGAGTTTTCTTCTGGAATAACCATGAACGATGGAACGGACTATCGCGCGATCCTCGCGTCTGATACCCCTTTAATCGACGTTCGCGCGCCGATCGAATTTGCCCAAGGCGCGATGCCTGCGGCGTTCAACCTGCCTTTAATGAATGATGACGAGCGCGCTGCCGTCGGCACCTGCTATAAACGCCAGGGTCCCGAGGCCGCGCTGGCGCTCGGCCATAGCCTGGTGAACGGCGAGACGCGTGAGGCACGCATCAACGCCTGGCGCCAGGCCAGCCTTGCCCATCCTGAGGGCTTTCTCTGCTGCGCGCGCGGCGGCCAGCGCTCGCATATCTCGCAGGCCTGGCTGAAAGAGGCGGGCATCGACTACCCGCTGATCCGCGGCGGCTATAAGGCCCTGCGTCAGACGGCGATTCAGGTGACGATTGAGCAGTCACAAAAGCCGATGGTGCTTATCGGCGGCTGTACCGGAAACGGTAAAACGCTGCTGGTGAAGCAGCACGCGCAGGGCATCGATCTCGAAGGGCTGGCGCACCACCGCGGTTCGTCGTTTGGCCGCACGCTCACGCCGCAGCTTTCCCAGGCCAGCTTTGAAAACCACCTTGCGGTTAAACTGTTGAAAAAAGACGCCGCGCGCTGGGTGCTGGAAGATGAAGGCCGGATGATTGGCTCCAACCACCTGCCGGAGTGCCTGCGCGACCGCATGGTTGAAGCCCCTATCGCTGTCGTCGAAGACCCGTTTGACGTCCGCCTGGAGCGCCTGCGCGAAGAGTATTTCGACCATATGTGGGCAGATTTTTCTGCTGCCTACGGTGAAGAAGCGGGCTGGAAGGAGTACAGCGAGTATCTGCACCACGGCCTGTTCGCCATTCGCCGCCGTCTGGGGCTGCAGCGGTATGCAGAATTCACCGCGCTGTTAGATTCCGCGCTGCTGGAACAGCAACGCTCTGGCAGCACGAACGCGCACTTCAGCTGGCTTGCGCCGCTGCTGAAGGACTATTACGACCCGATGTACAGCTATCAGCTGGAGAAAAAAGCAGAAAAGATTGTGTATCGCGGGACGTTTGAAGACGTTGCCGAGTGGCTTAATCGCTGAAAAAAAGCCGGGTGGCGAGGTAAAAGCAAAACGGCAACCAGGGTTGCCGTTTTTAATGTTTGTTCCCTCTCCCCGTGGGAGAGGGTCAGGGTGAGGGCATCAGGCCGCACCCTACAAGACGGCTTAGAAGTCGTAACGCAGACGCACCAGGTTCATGTCGCCCAGGTTGTCGGTGCTGGAGGTGAACACGTGTTCGTAATCCACGCGGAAACCGTAATCCAGCTGGAAGCTGATACCCACGCCGTTGTCGATGCGCTGGTAGTTACGGCCGTTCACGTAGTCAATACGGTCGCCCATGAAGTAAGGCTGGATGGATTTAACCGCGTACTGACCGACCGGGAATTTGTACCCTGCGAAGTATTCAATACCCCACGCGTCACCCGCAAAGTAGTCGTTAACAGACACTTTTTTGGTGGTCATGAAGTTCTGGTACCAGCCGCCGCCAACGGAGAAAGTCCAGTTGTCCGGCGTCCAGCTCAGCGCAGTACCGAGGATGTTCTGGTCGTAGGTTTTGCTGTCGCCGTTGTCCGGGTTACGCATGTCCGCACGGGTGTAGTTCCACGCGGCGCCCCAGGTCAGATCGGTGGTCAGGTGATAATCCAGACCCAGTGAACCGCCGCCTTTACGCTTGTAGCGCAGGCCGTTGCCCGGCAGGTATTCGCTGTCTTCAAACAGGTAGGATGCATAGATGTCGGCATCGCCCACGGTTTTCTTATATTTCAGCATTTTACGTGAACGGTAAGAGCCGTCGTAATCGCCTTTGATCCCGTTACCTGGCGCCTGACCGATCATGTCGTAGTCCCAGATATCGGTTTTCACGCCCACCACATCATAGTAAACGCTGTTCTGTTGACCGAAGGTCAGCGTACCCCAGGTGTCGCTCTTCAGACCGGTGTAGAGCATACGACGCGTCGTGTCGTGGTCGCTTTCGCTGTGGTGGTTGTCCCAGTTGAACATTGCAGGGAAGTTCACGCCCAGCTCGTAGTAGCTTACCCAGCTGATGTCATCAAACAGGTAGTAATCAGCCGCGAAACGGAAACGGGTGCCACCGTCAAAGCCGTTACGCTTGTAGCTGTTTTTACCGTCGTCGCCGGTCATGTTCTGGAACTGAGGACGGATACTGCCGCCAACGGTGAAGTTCAGGCGACTCAGCGGGTTACCCGCCTGAGGATCCTGCTTAAGAACGGTGATTTCCGCCTGAGAAGCGAACGTAGTCAATGCCACTGCCGCGCCGATCGTTGCCGCCAGCGCTGATTTTTTTATAGTCATTATCTTTCCTTAATAGACACGCTGCTAAATATTTAGCGGGTGAATATTAACTGGAAATAATCGGGCTGTGTGGTCGGGTTTTTAATGTTTTGTGCTACTAAATGAGTGGGTATTATCACTTTGTGCTATTTAAATACTGCGCACCGGCATTAAAACCCGGTGCGCAACTATCACTGTTCTAAATTAACTCGCAAACTGACGGAACAGGGCTTTGCCCTTTAACAGCCGCGTGCCGAGCCAGCCTCCGCAGAGAGAAAGCAGCACCGCGCCACAGAGAGGCAGGATCAACCAGAGGCGCCAGTCAGGCTCCCAGGGGAAGTCGAAGACCTTTGTCTGCAGCACCGCCAGCGCCGTCTCTGCGCCAATGGCCGCCACCAGACCCGACACCAGCCCCAGCAGCGCAAACTCGCTCCAGAGCGTCGCCCGCAATAGCCGCTTACCCGCGCCCAGCGTGCGGTAGACCACCAGCTCCTGATGGCGCTGTCGCATACCCACCTGCACCTGGGCCAGCAGCAACAGCACGCCGCAGATAGTCACCAGCACCACCATGACCTCCAGCGCACGGCTCACCTGCTCCAGAACCTGCCCCACCTGCTTCAGGATCGCCCCAATATCCAGCAGGCTGACCGTCGGAAACTCCCGGTTAAGCGCCGTCAGCATGCCGTTGCCGTTCTCCCAGCGGAAGCTGGTCAGCCAGCTCTGCGGCTGACCGTCCAGCGCGCCCGCAGGGAAGATAAAGAAGAAGTTTGGCCGCAGGCTTTCCCAGTCCACTTTGCGCAGGCTGGTGACTTTCGCGGTAAAATCCTGGGTATCGCCGGTAAAGGTCACGCTGTTCCCGAGCTTCACGTTCAGGCGCGTCGCCAGCCCCTCTTCCATCGACACCTCCCCCGCTTTTGGCGGCCAGGTGCCGGCGGTTATCGGGTTATGGTCAGGGCGTTTCTCCTGCCAGGTCAGGTTCAGCTCGCGGTTCAGCGACTCGTCCTTGTTCCCCTCCGTTGGCTGACCGTTGATCTGCGTCAGACGCGCGCGAACGATGGGATAGAACGACTCAGGGATAATGTGATGTTCCGACAGGAAGCCTTTCAGCGGCGCGACCTGCTCAGGTGCGATATTGATCAGGAAATAGTTCGGGCTTTCCGGGGGAAGCTGCTGCTGCCAGCGATCGAGCAGATCGCCGCGCAGCACCAGCAGCAGCGCCAGCAGCATAAACGACAGCGAAAAGGCCGACAGCTGGCTGAGCGTTGACCAGGGCTGATGCAGCAGGCGGTTGACCGCCAGGCGCACGGGCAGGGATTTTACCGTCAGCCTCTTCAGGACGTTGAGCAGTATCCAGCCCAGCACGCCGCAGAGCAACGCCAGCACAATCGCCCCGGCCAGTACCGCCCACAGCAGCGTGCTGCCCCCCATCAGCCACGCCAGAAGTCCCACCGCCACTGCAATAATCACCGGAAGATAGAACTTCAGCGGCCAGACGTTCGCCACCACATCGTTGCGGAGCACGCGCAGCGGCTGCGTCGCGAGCAGCAGGCGGTACGGACGTAGCCCCACCAGCAGTGAAATCACCGTCATCGCGCCAATCGCCCACAGCCACGGCCAGAGGCTGGCTGGCGGCAATGCGGCCGGGAGCACCGGTTTCAGCATCACCATCAGCAGTTTTTCAAACAGCAGCCCCATTATTCCGCCGGTCAGCGCGGACAGAACCAGCAGCATCAGCCACTGACCGACAATCAGCTTGCGCAGTTGCGCCCTGCCCGCCCCCAGGGTTTTGAGGATCGCCACCAGGTCGTAACGGCTGCGGCAGTAGTGCCCCATCGCCACGGCAACCGCCGCCACCGCCAGCAGCAGGGTCAACAATGCCGAAAGCAGCAGGAACTGCTGAGAACGCTCAAGAGATTTACCGAGTGCCCCTTCGTCCTGCTCCAGCCCGTACCAGCGGTGTTCCGGTTTTAACTGCGGCAAAAGCCATTTTTCATACGCGTCAAGCTGGGCAGGCGTGCCGCCAAACTTATAGCGCCAGGTGACGCGGCTGCCCGGCTGTACCGCATGGGTTGCCGCGACATCCGCGGTGTTCATCAGCAGGCGCGGCGCAAGCTGGAACGGGTTAAAGCCGCCGTCAGGCTCCTGCACCACTTCCCCGGCAATTTTGAGGGTGGCGTCGCCAACGTCGATGCTGTCGCCGGGTTTCAGGTTCAGAAGCGCCATCAAACGTGATGCCAGCAGCACCGTACCAGGCGTCGGCTTTAATCCCGGCGGGCTGGTTTGTAAGTCACCGTACATCGGGTAGATATCATCCACGGCCTTCACGCTGGCAAGCTGCGGCGTGTCGCCCGCAAAGGTCATGGTCTGGAAGCTTACCTGCTCTCCCACCTTCAACCCTTCTTTGCGCGCTTTTTCAATCCAGCCCGACGGCACCGGGCGGGAGCTTTGCAGCGCCCGGTCCCCCGCCATGAACTCCCGGCTCTGCTGGCTGAGCCCTTTTTCCATGCGGTCGCTGACGCTGCCGAGCGCCAGCACGCAGGCCACCGCCAGGCTTAGCGCCAGCCAGACTATCAGCAGCGAGGGGGAACGCCACTCGCGCCAGAACCAGCGGGTAATCATGCCTCCTCCTGAAGAATACCGTTGACCAGCCGCAGGCGACGGTCGCAGCGGGCGGCGAGCTGCGGATCGTGGGTCACGAGGAGCAGCGTGGTGCCGTGCTCACGGTTGAGCGAAAACAGCAGGTCGGCAATCCGGTCTCCGGTTTTACGGTCAAGGTTACCGGTGGGCTCATCGGCAAACAGGACTTCAGGACGGCCGTTAAACGCCCGCGCCAGCGCCACGCGCTGCTGCTCACCGCCGGAAAGCTGCGCGGGAAGATGGTCGAGACGTTTCCCCAGACCGAGCTGTTCCAGCAGCGCCTTTGCATGCGTGCGGCTTTCACGGCTGTTTTCACCGCGCAACAGCGCCGGAAGTTCGACGTTTTCCAGCGCGTTCAGGGTCGGGATCAGCATAAAGGACTGAAAGACAAAACCAACGTGACGCGCACGTAGCGCGGCCCGCGCCTCTTCATCAAGCTGATGCAGCGGTTGTCCGACAAGGTGGACCTCACCGCTGCTGCCGTCGTCCAGACCGGCTAAAATCGCCAGCAGCGTGGACTTACCGGAACCGGATTCGCCAATCAGCGCGATGGTTTCAGCGCGTTTGACAACGAGTTCAACTCCAGTAAGGATGGAAAGCTCGTGTTCCCCCTGACCGACGGACTTCTTAAGATGATGAACTTCAACACTGTTTTCCGCTGGCATTTGCCCTTCCTGTTTTTGATTCTGATGACCTTCCGCGCGGCGGCAGCGGACACGTTACTGGTTCTCGGCGACAGCCTGAGCGCAGGCTACCGCATGGCGGCCAGCGCGGCCTGGCCCGCCCTGCTCAATGACAAATGGCAGAGCAAAACGTCTGTAATCAACGCCAGCATCAGCGGCGATACCTCGCAGCAGGGCCTGTCGCGCCTGCATGCACTGCTCAAACAGCATCAGCCGCGCTGGGTGTTGGTTGAACTTGGCGGCAATGATGGATTGCGCGGTTTCCAGCCTCAGCAAACGGAACACACGCTGCGCACCATTTTGCAGGACATCAAGGCGGCAAACGCTCAACCGCTGCTGATGCAAATTCGCCTGCCCGCCAACTACGGTCGTCGGTATAATGAGGCCTTTAGCGCGATCTACCCTAAGCTTGCCAAAGAGTTTGATATTCCGCTGCTGCCATTTTTCATGGAAGAGGTCTATCTCAAACCCCAGTGGATGCAAGACGACGGGATCCACCCCAATCGCGATGCTCAGCCGTTTATTGCCGACTGGATGGCAACGCGGCTGGCTCCTTTAGTTAAACATGACTCCTGATTAAGCGGAGATCCTGACAGGTAAAGTTATGCAAAAATCGGTCTTAATTACAGGATGTTCCAGTGGAATCGGCCTGGAAAGCGCGCTCGAATTGAAGCGCCAGGGGTTTCGGGTCCTGGCGGCCTGTCGCAAACCCGACGATGTCGAACGCATGAACGGGCTGGGCTTTACCGGCGTGCTGCTGGATATGGACTCGCCGGAGAGCGTGGAACGCGCCGCAGATGAAGTGATCGCGCTGACCGACAATCGTCTGTACGGGCTCTTTAACAATGCTGGCTACGGCGTGTATGGCCCGCTGGATACGCTCTCCCGCGAAACGCTGGAGAAACAGTTTTCGACCAATTTCTTCGGCGTGCATCAGCTCACCATGCGTCTGCTCCCCGCGATGCTGCCGCACGGTGAAGGGCGCATCGTGATGACATCGTCAGTGATGGGGCTGATCTCCACCCCGGGCCGCGGCGCCTACGCCGCCAGCAAATATGCGCTGGAGGCCTGGTCCGACGCCCTGCGCATGGAGCTACGCCACAGCGGCATTAAGGTCAGCCTGATTGAACCCGGCCCGATCCGCACCCGCTTTACCGACAACGTGAACCAGACGCAGGCGGATAAACCGGTCGAGAACCCCGGCATTGCCGCACGTTTTACCCTCGGGCCAGAAGCGGTTGCTGCCAAAGTGCGCCATGCTTTTGAGAGTGAACATCCCAAAATGCGCTATCCGGTGACGCTGGTCACCCACGCCGTAGGCTGGTTAAAACGCCTGCTGCCGGGCCGGATGATGGACAAAATTTTACACGGTTGAGTTGAAGCGACGACGCGCATCCCCATGTAAAGAACAAACCGACAAAAGAGAAAGCCGCATGTCCGTACAGAATATCGTCAATATTACCGAAGCAAACCTGCAACAGACCCTTGAGCAGTCGATGACCACACCGGTGCTGTTTTACTTCTGGTCTGAACGCAGCCAACACTGTCTGCAGCTGACGCCGGTACTGGAAAGCCTTGCCGCCCAGTACAACGGTCAGTTCATTCTCGCTAAGCTGGACTGTGACGCCGAGCCGATGGTGGCGTCTCAGTTTGGTCTGCGCGCTATCCCAACCGTCTATCTGTTCCAGAATGGTCAGCCTGTTGATGGCTTCCAGGGGCCGCAGCCGGAAGAGGCTATCCGCGCTCTGCTGGATAAAGTGCTGCCGCGCGAAGAAGAGCTGAAAGCGCAGGAAGGCATGGCGCTGATGCAGGAAGGCAAATACGACGAGGCGCTGCCGCTGCTTAAAGAGGCGTGGCAGCTGTCGAATCAGAACAGCCAGATTGGCCTGCTGCTGGCGGAAACGCAGATCGCCCTGCACCGTTCAGAAGACGCGGAAGCGGTACTCAAAACGGTTCCCCTGCAGGATCAGGACACCCGCTATCAGGGTCTGGTCGCACAAATTGAGCTGCTGAAACAGGCGGCGGACACCCCGGAAATTCAGCAACTGCAGCAGCAGGTCGCCGACAACCCGGCCGATGCCGCGCTGGCAAGCCAGCTGGCGCTGCAGCTGCACCAGGTGGGCCGTAACGAAGAGGCGCTGGAGCTGTTGTTCAGCCATCTGCAAAAAGACCTCGCCGCCGCAGACGGTCAGGCACGTAAAATGTTCCAGGAGATCCTGGCCGCGCTGGGCACCGGAGACGCGCTGGCGTCGAAGTATCGTCGTCAGCTGTATGCGTTGCTGTACTGATAAAAAAAAGCCCGGTGGCGGCTTCGCCTTACCGGGCCTACAAAAGCCGATGTTACCCCGTCTTTTTCAACTGCGTCACCACCAGCTGGTGGCGCGCGTTGTAGAACTTCCGATAGGTCAGGTAACAGGCAATGATGGTTGACAGGCTTGCCGTGGAAAGCAGCATAAACGTCACCATGATCTGATACTTAATCGCTTTTACCGGATCGATACCGGCAAAAATCAGCCCCGACATCATGCCCGGCAGACTCACCAGCCCCACCGTTTTGGCTGAATCTACAGTGGGGATCAGCGATGAACGAATGCTCTCACGAATCAGCCGCGCCGAGGCTACTTTAGGCGTCGCCCCCAGGCTTAATTTCTCCTGTAGCTGCTGCTGTTCACTGCTAAAACGCTGGCCGAGATTGTTATAACACAGCCCAACGGCCACCATGGCGTTCCCCGCAATCATCCCGGAGATAGGGATAACCTGCATCGGCGTAAACGCAATCGAGCCGGAGAGCACCAGCACCGCCAGGGTGAGCGCCGTCCCGGTGGTAATCGCGATAAACGACGAGATAAACGCCTTATCAATGTATTTACTGCGCTTTTTCGCATTCCACGCCGCGTTGAAACAGATAAACAGCACCATCAGCAGCGTCAGCACCGCGTGGTTAACGTTGAATATATACTTCAGCACATAGCCGACAATGATGAGCTGAATCACCGCGCGGCAGATACTCCACACAATATCTTTTTCCAGCCCCAGCTTTTCCCGGTAGCTGACCACAATCGCAATCAATACCAGCACCATCGAAAATGCCAGGGATTCATTGGTAATGTTATGCTCACCCACGGTTGGCCTCCTGCATTTTCCCGCCGTGCGGCTGGAGCGTAATCACGTCATCCGCATGGGTAATTTCGTTAGCGTCGTGCGTCACCCACAGCACGGCAATATTCTGCTCCCGAGCATAGCGATGAATGATCTCGTTGACGTTGCGCTTGTTGACGTCATCGAGCGCGCTGGTAATTTCGTCCAGCAACAACACCTTCGGTAAAAACTGCAGATTACGGATCAGCGAGACGCGCTGCTTTTCTCCGCCCGACAGCGCAGTAATGGATTTGGTTAACGTCTCCTGCGCCAGGCCAAAGCGGGCCAGATCGCTGATAAATTTTTCCGGCTCCGGCGTTTTATTGCGGATTTGCCACGGGAAAATCAGGTTGTCATAGACCGTATCGCCAAAAAGCGTGGGGGTTTGCACGCAATAGGAGACCTGCTGGCGATAGCTTTCCGGGGACAGTGTCGCGATATCCTGTCCTTCAAAAAGAATGGTTCCCTCCGTCGGGCTGAGGAGTGAGGCTACAATCTTCAGCAGCGTGCTTTTACCGCAGCCTGAAGGGCCCGTGATTAATTTAAACTCGCCCGGCGACAGGCTAAACCCGACGTGCTGAAGAATAATGTTTTCCCCGACACGAAATCCGACATCCCTGAGATGTAATACGTTTTTTTTATCGTTCATTGCGCTTCCGTTAACCGCTTATTGTAAGAAACGTCTGTAGCATAATCCTTTCCCCTGCACAGAGCGAATAGCCTCACGCTTAAGCAAGTGTTAAACTTTTTGTTTGTTATTTGTCACCACCATCACTACAGGAAGTATGCGACATGGCACATATCTTTTATGAGTTTCCTTCCCTGAAGCCTGGTGTTCCTGATGTCGAAACATTAATGGAAGTCATCAAATCGTCGGAACTCACGCGTTTTGTCATTGGTGCAGAGGTGGTGGATTTTGTTAAGAAGGCGCTCATCGTAAACACCACGATCGGCAGTTTCAAAAATTGCTATTTCGCCTTCGACAACGGGACACACTTCCTGGAATTTGACGGGAAGGGAAAATCAAAACGTTTCAATGAGGTACCCGACTGGTTCGTCTCTCCGGCTGAATTTTCTCGCACCCAGTGGCTTATCAACCACGATCTTGCGGATGTGAAAGCCACCCGGTTCATTGACGTGCTGATGTCCTACCCGCTGAAAGAGCGCCGTGCGCACTGTAATTTGTTATTCGGGCTGGAGCTGGAAAAGGTGAATGCGGTTCCGGCCGCAGCGTCAGCCGCAGGGAAAATCGGCAATAAAAACGGTAAAACCACCAAACCGCGCGTGACCGACCTGGGATCGTTTGAATTGTTCAGCCAGTTCTTTGCTCGCATGAAAACCGCCGTGCTGGCCGATGAGTTCCCCACTCTGCAGGTCCTGACGGGCATGGATAACCTGACAAAAGCGCCGCATAATTTAAAGCAAGGTATCAGAACGTGGTTCAAAGCCATTGCGGGCGACCTTCCCCCCAATAACAAGCGCGTAGAAGCGGGGAATGCTGTTCTGTTCTGCGCCCCTATCCGCGAACAGATCCAGCGTATCGAAGCGCTGGGGCTGGAGAATTACTACCAGGGATTGTCCAAAGCCATCGCGAAGGCGGGTGATGGATTCATCTCTGACTTTACCTATACTTACGAGCAATAAACACACACATCTCTCGTCACAGCATGCAAAACAGGAGGTTTTTATGCTTATCGTTGTTCCTGTCCTTATTTTCGTTGCGCTGGTTATTGTGGGCGCAGGCGTCAAAATTGTCCCTCAGGGTTATCAGTGGACCGTCGAGCGTTTCGGTCGATACACCAACACGCTCCAGCCAGGCTTAAGCCTGATTGTTCCGTTCATGGACAGAATTGGTCGCAAGATCAACATGATGGAACAGGTGCTGGACATTCCTTCCCAGGAGATAATCTCTAAAGATAACGCCAACGTCACCATCGATGCAGTCTGCTTTATTCAGGTGATTGATGCGCCGAAAGCGGCTTATGAAGTGAGCAACCTGGAACTGGCGATCGTCAACCTGACGATGACCAACATCCGTACCGTGCTCGGCTCGATGGAGCTGGACGAGATGCTCTCCCAGCGCGACAGCATCAATACCCGCCTGCTGCACATTGTCGATGAGGCAACGAACCCGTGGGGGATCAAAGTCACCCGTATCGAGATCCGCGACGTGCGCCCACCGGCTGAGCTGATCGCCTCCATGAACGCCCAGATGAAGGCCGAGCGAACCAAGCGCGCCTATATTCTGGAAGCCGAAGGGGTGCGTCAGGCTGAGATCCTCAAAGCGGAAGGTGAAAAACAGTCGCAGATCCTGAAAGCGGAAGGCGAGCGTCAATCTGCATTCTTACAGGCTGAAGCGCGTGAACGTTCGGCCGAAGCGGAAGCCCGCGCCACCCAGATGGTGTCTGAGGCAATTGCGGCCGGTGATATCCAGGCCGTGAACTACTTTGTCGCGCAAAAATATACCGACGCGCTAAAAGAGATTGGCTCCGCGAACAACAGCAAGGTGGTGATGATGCCGCTGGATGCCAGCAGCCTGATGGGCTCTATCGCCGGTATTGCCGAACTGATTAAAGACAGCGGAAACGAGCGTAAAAAATGATTGAGCTCATCGTCGCACATCCTCATGCCTTCTGGCTAAGCCTCGGTGGCTTATTGCTGGCCGCTGAGATGCTGGGCGGCAACGGCTACCTGCTCTGGAGCGGTGTTGCCGCTGTCATTACCGGGCTGGTCGTGTGGCTTCTGCCGCTTGACTGGACGTGGCAGGGGGCGTTGTTTGCCGTGCTGACGCTGGTCGCCGCGTGGCTGTGGTGGCGCTGGCTTAACCGACAGGTAAAAGAGCAGAAACCGGTGGACGCACACCTCAACCAGCGCGGACAGCAGATTGTCGGCCAGCGTTTCACGCTCGACACCGCGCTGGTGAACGGGCGAGGGCACATGCGGGTGGGCGACAGCTCATGGCCTGTCGTGGCTGACGATGACCTCAGCGCCGGCACGCGGGTTGAGGTCATTGCGGTGGAAGGTATTACCCTGCGGGTGAAAGCCTGTTAGGCAGAGGCCTTACGATGACAGCAGCCGGCAAGATTGTCGATAATCGGGCAGTCGGCGCTGTCATCCCCCGGACAGGATTCCGCGAGCTGTAGCAGCTGTTCGCGCATCGCCTGCAGCTCAATGATATGGCGTTCAATCTCGGCCACTTTTTCCAGCGTGCGTTTTTTCACATCAGCGCTGTGGCGCTTCGGATCGTTGAACAGGTTAACCAGCTCGCCGCACTCTTCCAGATTAAAACCCACCTGTCTTGCCTGGCGCAGTAGCGTCAGTTCATCAAGATGCAGCTGCGTATAGCTGCGGTAGCCGTTTTCGCTACGCAGCGGTGGCGTCACCAGCCCTTTCTCTTCGTAAAAGCGAATCGCTTTGCTGGTCAATCCGGTTTTTTTCGCAACATCACTGATATTCACATTTCCCCCTTGACCTTCCCCTTGATGGAAGGTTTAACCTTCATAACAGTTAGCGAAAAGCGTTACTCCGGTCAACAACTGACCAACATATTATACGGGAGTTTTGTTATGTCTCACACTATCGACCTGACGCTGGACGGCCTCTCCTGCGGCCACTGCGTCAAACGCGTTAAAGAAAGCCTGGAACAGCGCCCTGATGTTGAAAGCGCTGACGTGACTATCGATCATGCCGCCGTGACCGGCAGCGCCAGCGCGGATGCGCTGATCGATACCATCAAGCAGGCCGGTTACGGGGCGGAGTTAAGCCACCCAAAGGCTAAACCGCTGGCAGAGTCATCATCCCCGTCGGAAGCACTGACAGCGGCCACTCCTGAGCTTCCGGCAGCTGATGATATTGATGACAGCCAACAGCTGCTGATCAACGGCATGAGCTGCGCCAGCTGTGTTTCCCGGGTACAAAACGCCTTGCAGGCCGTACCGGGCGTCGCGCAGGCACGGGTCAATCTTGCGGAGCGTACTGCGCTGGTGATGGGCAGTGCCTCCGCCGCAGATTTAGTGCAGGCCGTTGAGAAAGCGGGCTATGGCGCGGAGGCCATCGAAGATGATGCCGAGCGCCGCGAGCGCCAGCAGGAAACGGCTATTGCCACCATGAAGCGCTTCCGCTGGCAGGCGATTGTCGCCCTGCTGGTCGGGGTGCCGGTCATGGTGTGGGGGATGATCGGCGACAACATGATGGTCACCGCTGACAACCGCACGCAGTGGCTGGTGATTGGTCTGATTACCCTTGCGGTGATGGTGTTTGCAGGGGGGCATTTCTATACCAGCGCCTGGAAGAGCCTGAAAAACCGCACCGCAACGATGGATACGCTGGTGGCGCTCGGTACCGGCGCGGCGTGGCTTTATTCGATGAGCGTGAACGTCTGGCCCCAGTGGTTCCCGATGGAGGCGCGACATCTCTATTATGAAGCCAGCGCGATGATTATCGGCCTGATTAACTTAGGCCACATGCTGGAAGCCCGCGCCCGTCAGCGCTCCTCGAAAGCGCTGGAAAGATTGCTTGATTTAACCCCGCCGACGGCCCGCGTGGTCACGGACGAGGGGGAAAAAAGCGTCCCGCTGGCGGAAGTTCAGCCCGGCATGACGCTGCGTCTGACCACGGGCGATCGCGTTCCCGTTGACGGTAAGATAACCCAGGGCGAAGCCTGGCTGGATGAAGCGATGCTGACCGGCGAGCCTATCCCCCAGCAGAAATCAGACGGCGACGCCGTTCATGCCGGCACGGTGGTGCAGGACGGCAGCGTGCTGTTCACCGCCAGCGCCGTCGGCAGCCACACGACGCTGTCGCGTATTATCCGCATGGTGCGCCAGGCGCAGAGCAGCAAGCCGGAAATTGGCCAGCTCGCAGACAGAATCTCGGCCATTTTTGTGCCGGTGGTGGTCGGCATTGCCCTGCTGAGCGCAGCTATCTGGTATTTCTTCGGCCCCGCACCGCAGATTGTTTACACCCTGGTGATCGCCACCACGGTGCTGATCATCGCCTGTCCTTGCGCCCTTGGCCTGGCGACCCCGATGTCGATTATCTCCGGCGTAGGCCGCGCGGCTGAATTTGGCGTACTGGTGCGGGATGCAGACGCGCTGCAGCGGGCCAGCACCCTCGACACGCTGGTGTTTGATAAAACCGGCACGCTGACCGAAGGCAAACCGCAGGTGGTGGCCGTCACTACCGCAGGCATTGCGCAAGAGGACGCGCTGCGCCTCGCCGCCGCGCTGGAGCAAGGTTCCAGCCATCCGCTGGCGCGCGCCATTCTCGATAAAGCGAATGCTTCTGCCCTGCCGCAGGTCAGCAATTTCCGCACCCTGCGCGGGCTCGGCGTCAGCGGTGAAGCAGAAGGCCACGCGCTGCTGCTGGGCAACGAGGCATTGCTCAATGAAAACGGCATTGATACCGCCGCGCTGGAAAACGAGCTGAAAGCGCAGGCGTCTCAGGGCGCCACGCCGGTTCTGCTGGCGGTGGATGGCAAAGCCGCCGCGCTGCTGGCCGTGCGCGATCCGCTTCGTCAGGACAGCGTGGACGCCCTGCAGCGCCTGCACCGTGCGGGCTACCGTCTGGTGATGCTGACCGGGGATAACCCGACCACCGCCAACGCCATTGCGGAAGAAGCCGGAATTGATGAGGTCATTGCAGGTGTACTGCCTGACGGTAAAGCGGACGCCATCAAGAAACTGCAAAGTCAGGGTCGTCAGGTGGCGATGGTCGGCGACGGCATCAACGATGCCCCGGCGCTGGCCCAGGCGGACGTGGGGATTGCCATGGGTGGCGGGAGCGATGTCGCCATTGAAACCGCTGCCATTACGCTGATGCGCCATAGCCTGATGGGGGTTGCCGACGCGCTGGCCATTTCAAAAGCCACGCTGCGCAACATGAAGCAGAACCTGCTGGGAGCGTTCGTCTATAACACCCTCGGTATCCCAATCGCAGCCGGTATTTTGTGGCCGCTGACCGGCACGCTGCTTAACCCGGTGGTCGCGGGTGCGGCGATGGCGCTCTCCTCCATTACCGTGGTGAGCAACGCCAACCGCCTGCTGCGCTTTAAACCGAAGGATTGAACCTTGTACCCGTACGCGCTAGCATGAACCTTTCCGTTCATGGAGCGCGTATGAGTCTGTTTAATCGTATAAAAGCATCGTTTCGCGCCCTCTTTCCTCGCCGTTATGCCTGGCCCGGTCTGGATATTTCTCTCCCCGGCGGACAACACCTGCACCTGGTCGGCAGCATCCATATGGGTACGCAGGATATGTCTCCCCTGCCACCCGACCTGATTAAACTGCTGAAACACGCCGATGCGCTGGTCGTTGAG
Source organism: Enterobacter asburiae (assembly GCF_008080435.1). Taxonomy (GTDB): domain Bacteria; phylum Pseudomonadota; class Gammaproteobacteria; order Enterobacterales; family Enterobacteriaceae; genus Enterobacter; species Enterobacter asburiae_C. Next base: position 68,499 of record NZ_VRKN01000008.1, read on the forward strand.
GCGGACATTTCGGGTCAGGAGTCACCGTTTGCCGGGCTCGAGAGCGATCTCCCCCTGGCGGAACGTCTGGATGATGCCCAGCTTGCGGAACTGACGCGCGTCGCCGATGAAACCGGCGTGTCGCTCTCCATGATTGACCCCCTGCCGCTCTGGCAAATTGCGATGGTGCTGCAGGCTACGCAGGCCCAGCGTCTGGGACTGCGCGGTGACTACGGCATTGATTACCAGTTGCTGAACGCGGCAAGAGCGCGCAGCCTGCCCATCATCGAGCTGGAAGGGACGGATAGCCAGATTGCGCTTCTGCGACAACTTCCTGACGACGGTCTGATGCTGCTGGATGATACGTTGACCCACTGGCACACTAACGCACGCCTGCTGCAGACCATGATTGGCTGGTGGCTGGATGCGCCGCCTGAGGACGGTAAGCTGGCGTTACCGTCGACGTTCAGCGAATCGCTGTATGATGTGCTGATGAGTGCGCGCAACAAAGCCTGGCGGCAGACGCTGCATGCTTTACCTGCGGGGCATTACGTGGTGGCGGTTGGGGCGTTACATTTGTACGGAGAAGGGAATTTGCCGTCGTTGCTAAAATAAAAAAATGGCCAATATTTCTATTGGCCCGTCAAAGAGGAATTTCATCGTTTTTATTATGCCGAAGGAGACCTTCGGTTGAGCCGATTGTCGCTCAAAGTGACCATCACTGCCAATACTATTGCGCAAGATGGTGCTATTTTTTAGACAAACGTCAGGCGTATGCTGTAGGCATGATTTGTCTGTCGTAAGAAGGATAGCTATGACTCCCGCCGTTAAATTACTCGAAAAAAACAAAATTTCTTTCCGGATCCACACTTACGATCACGATCCGAATGAAACCAACTTTGGTGATGAAGTGGTGCGCAAGCTGGACCTGAACGCGGACCAGGTTTATAAAACGCTGCTGGTGGCGGTGAACGGTGACATGAAACACCTCGCCGTCGCGGTTACCCCAGTGGCGGGACAGCTGGATCTGAAGAAAGTCGCCAAAGCGCTGGGGGCGAAGAAGGTGGATATGGCGGATCCGATGGTGGCGCAACGCACCACGGGTTATCTGGTGGGCGGGATCAGTCCGCTCGGGCAGAAAAAACGCCTGCCGACGCTGATCGATGCGCCTTCCCAGGAGTTTGACACCATCTTTATATCCGGCGGCAAACGCGGGCTGGATATTGAGCTGGCGGCGGGCGATCTGGCGAAAATGCTGGACGCGAAGTTTGCGGATATTGCGCGCCGGGAGTAAAAAAAGCCGGGTGGCGGCTACGCCTTACCCGGCCTACATTTTGCACCCGTAGGCCCGGTAAGCGCAGCGCCACCGGGCAATACCGCCACACTACTGCCAGCTCACCTCACCCTTCGGCTCATACGCATTCACGTCAATCGGCGAATTCTGCTCGATGAACTGCTTCAGCACTTCCGCATCGATAAAGCCGGTATTCACGTATCCCGGTTTGTTATCAATATGCGGATAGCCGTCGCCGCCGGTGGCGTTAAAGCTTAACGTCGCCAGACGGTACGTTTTAGCCGGGTCAACCGGTTCGCCTTTGATCTTCAGGTCGTTTAGCTTGCCGTCTTTCGCTACGAAGCTGACGTTGGCAAACTGCGGATAGGCCCCGGAATCCGGCTTCATCTGCGCCACGGCGGTCAGGTAGTCAATCACCTCTTTCCCGCTCATATCGGCATAGACCACCAGATTGCCGAACGGCTGCACCTTCAGGACGTCTTTATAGGTAATGTTGCCACCTTCGATGGAATCACGAATGCCACCGCCGCTCATCACGCCAAAATCAGCGCCGGTACGCGCCATTTGCGCCGCCAGCACCAGGTGGCCCATGTTGGTCTGCACGAAGCGAACTTTACTGCGGTCCCCCTCCAGGCGACCGTTCAGCGTGCCGATCTTCACGTCCAGCTGTGCCTTGCCTTTGTTCTGGAACGGCGTCAGCAGGGAGAGCATCTGCTGGTTTTCTGCGATCTCTGGCGTGTAAAGTACGCGCTCACTTTTCCCGTCAGGGTAGGTGACTTTCTTCTTCAGGTTGACCGGGATGAGCTGGTAATGGACCAGTTTCATCTCGCCGTTACGGAACTCGAAATCCGCCCGGCCCACGTATTTACCCCACTCGTGCGCCTGAACAATCCAGATACCGTTCTGACGGTCCGGCGCGCACGGCGTGCCCGGCACGTAATCCACCTGCTTTTTGTTCTCCGAGGCCATACACACCGGATCTTGTGAGTGACCACCCACAATCATCGCCAGCGAGCCCGCAGGCAGGCTGCGCGCCATCTCTACGTCGCCGGGGGCATTGGAGCCGTGCTCACCGTTGTCGTAGTGCCCCATGTGCGTGGTGGCGATAATCACGTCCGGCTTTTCGTTTTGCTGCAGCTCCTGAATCACCAGCTTCGCTTCGTCTGCCGGTTTGCGGAATTCGATATCGGTAAAGAACTCGGGGTTACCAATTTTCGCCGTATCGTCGGTGGTTAAGCCGATGACCGCGATCTTCAGATCCTGACGCTTAAACAGCGCCCAGGGCTTAAACAGGCGTTCGCCGGTGCTTTTCTGGTAAATATTGGCGGAGAGGAAGGGGAATTTGGCCCATTTTTCCTGCTGACGCAGCACGGTCAGCGGGTTATCAAACTCATGGTTACCCACGGCCATCGCGTCGTAGCCAATCAGGTTCATGCCGCGAAAATCAGGTTCGGCGTCCTGTAAATCGGATTCCGGCACGCCGGTATTGATATCGCCACCCGACAACAGCAGCACGCTGCCGCCCTGGGCAGCCACCTCTTTGCGAATGCCGTCCACCAGTGTTTTTTGTGCCGACAGACCATATTCGCCGTATTCACTGCGCCAGAAATGACCGTGGTGATCGTTAGTATGCAGAATGGTGATTTTATAGGTTTTGTCTTTTTCATACGCCTGCGCGGGCAGGCTTGCCAGGCCCCATGCGGCGATGAGCGCCAGCGCGACGCCCCGCTTCATTAACTTCATCTTCTCTCTCCCTGACCAATAGACAAAGGCAAAAATTACAGTGACTAACAAGAATAGACAAATAAGTTTTCAGAATTGCGACTTTCTTCAAATGTCCCGGGCGGGTATGTTAGTCGGATAATAATTACACCCTGCATCTCTAATAACTAAAGACGTGGTACTTCTCTCTATGGCAATCAGTGAATCAACCCAGCCCGTTCCGGGCGCACCGGCGTCGCGCACCTCCTTTAAAGTCTTAGGCGCAATCAGTCTCTCGCACCTGCTCAACGACATGATCCAGTCGTTGATTCTGGCCATTTATCCGCTGCTGCAGTCCGAGTTTTCGTTAACTTTCGTGCAGATAGGGATGATCACCCTGACCTTCCAGCTGGCTTCCTCACTGCTGCAGCCGGTGGTGGGCTACTGGACGGATAAATACCCGATGCCGTGGTCGCTGCCGATTGGCATGTGCTTTACCTTAAGCGGGCTGGTGCTGCTGGCCATGGCGGGGAGTTTTGAAGCGGTGTTGGTTGCCGCCGCGCTGGTAGGCACCGGATCGTCCGTCTTCCATCCGGAGTCCTCGCGCGTGGCGCGTATGGCTTCAGGGGGGCGTCACGGTCTGGCGCAGTCACTCTTCCAGGTAGGCGGTAACTTTGGTAGCTCCCTGGGTCCGCTGCTGGCCGCGGTGATTATTGCCCCTTATGGTAAAGGCAACGTGGCATGGTTTGTGCTGGCCGCACTGCTGGCCATTATCGTGCTGGCGCAGATCAGCCGCTGGTATGCCGCTCAACATCGCGTGAATAAAGGGAAACCTAAAGCCAGGGTTATCAATCCCCTGCCGCGCAATAAGGTTATCCAGGCCGTCTCTGTGCTGCTGGTACTGATTTTCTCGAAATACTTCTATATGGCGAGCATCAGCAGCTATTACACCTTTTATCTGATGCAAAAATTCGGATTATCGGTACAGAACGCGCAGATCCACCTGTTTGCCTTCCTGTTCGCCGTTGCGGCCGGTACGGTCATTGGCGGGCCTGTGGGCGATAAGATTGGGCGTAAATATGTCATTTGGGGCTCTATCCTCGGCGTAGCGCCGTTTACCCTTATTTTGCCGTACGCGAGCCTCGAATGGACGGGGATTTTAACCGTGATTATTGGTTTTATCCTCGCCTCCGCATTTTCCGCCATTCTGGTCTATGCTCAGGAGCTGCTGCCTGGCCGTATCGGTATGGTTTCCGGACTCTTTTTCGGTTTCGCCTTCGGCATGGGCGGGCTTGGTGCAGCAGTGCTGGGGATGGTTGCGGATCACACCAGCATCTTCCTGGTTTATAAAATCTGCGCTTTCCTGCCGCTTCTTGGGATGTTAACCATATTCCTGCCTGATAACCGTCATAAAGCATAAATTACAGGTAGCCAAAGTTTTACTTTAGCTACCTGACACCCTGATGCCATAAGGGTTTCTTCTCCATCCCCTCCCTGAATTTATCAATATGCGCTTTTTTATGCGCATATTGCTGTTTTATTCAAACTTCAACAATTATTCATAAACATAAGGGTAAAAATTGTCATAAACTATTACTCGGTTTTTTTGGTTTACACCAAAAAGGAACACCCACAACGAAAGGAGACGGAATGCACCACGCCACACCGCTTATCACCACCATTGTTGGTGGACTTGTGCTCGCTTTTATCCTCGGCATGATTGCCAATAAACTGCGTATTTCTCCTCTTGTCGGCTATCTGTTAGCGGGTGTACTGGCGGGACCGTTTACGCCAGGCTTCGTGGCGGATACCAAACTGGCCCCTGAGCTGGCGGAATTGGGCGTGATTCTGCTGATGTTTGGCGTCGGCCTGCACTTCTCCCTGAAGGATTTGATGGCGGTAAAGTCGATTGCCATACCGGGAGCGATCGCCCAGATAGGGGTGGCGACGCTGCTGGGGATGGCGCTTTCGGCCGTGCTGGGCTGGTCGTTAATGACCGGTATCGTTTTTGGGCTGTGTCTCTCAACCGCCAGTACCGTGGTGCTGCTGCGCGCGCTTGAAGAGAGACAGCTGATAGACAGCCAGCGCGGGCAAATCGCGATAGGCTGGCTGATTGTTGAAGACCTGGTCATGGTGCTGACGCTGGTACTGCTGCCTGCCGTCGCCGGGATGATGGAAAAAGACAACGTCGGCTTTGCCTCGCTGGCGCTGGATATGGGCATCACCATCGGTAAGGTTGTGGCGTTTATCGCCATCATGATGCTGGTGGGCCGCCGCCTGGTACCGTGGATCATGTCCCGCAGCGCGGCAACCGGCTCACGCGAGCTGTTTACCCTCTCCGTGCTGGCGCTGGCGCTGGGTATCGCTTTTGGTGCCGTTGAGCTGTTTGATGTCTCCTTTGCCCTGGGCGCGTTCTTCGCCGGGATGGTGCTGAACGAGTCCGAACTGAGCCACCGCGCGGCACACGATACTCTGCCGCTGCGTGATGCCTTCGCCGTGCTGTTCTTCGTCTCCGTCGGGATGCTGTTTGACCCGATGGTTCTGATTCATCAACCGCTGGCCGTGCTGGGCACGCTGGCGATCATCATCTTTGGTAAGTCGCTCGCCGCCTTCTTCCTGGTGCGGATGTTCGGCCACTCTCCGCGGACGGCACTGACCATCGCCGCCAGTCTGGCACAAATTGGTGAGTTCGCCTTTATTCTGGCCGGTCTGGGTATGGCCCTGAACCTGCTGCCGCAGGCGGGGCAAAACCTGGTGCTGGCGGGCGCGATCCTGTCGATTATGCTAAACCCGGTGCTGTTTGCCCTGCTGGAAAAATACCTCGATAAAACCGAAACGCTGGAAGAACAGACGCTCGAAGAGGTCATCGAAGAAGAGAAGCAGATCCCGGTGGATATTTGCAATCACGCCCTGCTGGTCGGTTTTGGCCGCGTGGGCAGCCTGCTCGGTGAGAAACTGATGGCGCAAGGGATCCCGCTGGTGGTGATTGAAACCTCACGCACCCGCGTCGACGAGTTGCGCGAGCGCGGTATTCGTGCAGTGCTGGGCAATGCGGCAAACGAAGAGATTATGAATCTGGCGCATCTGGACTGCGCGCGCTGGCTGCTGCTGACCATACCTAACGGCTATGAAGCGGGTGAGATTGTTGCCTCCGCGCGCGAAAAGTGCCCAACGATTGAGATTATCGCCCGGGCGCATTATGACGACGAGGTGGAGTACATTACCGAGCGCGGCGCGAATAAGGTGGTGATGGGCGAGCGCGAGATTGCAAATACGATGCTGACGCTGCTGGAGAAACCGCCGGTTGAAGAGGCGGTGACGGGTTAGCTTGTGCGGCCATGTCCCCTCACCCCAGCCCTCTCCCCACAGGGGCGAGGGTGTTCACGTTCCCTCTCCCCTGTGGGGAGAGGGTTAGGGTGAGGGGTTTTATTTTACCTGTCCCAGTACGCCTCTTCGAGGCTGTCTTCCCGTTCCGGCAGGCCACGCGTTAAGCGCGGAGAGTGCTGATTCAGTACCTGATAGCTCACGCGGTTAGCGTACTTACACACCTGCGCCAACGACGAATAGGTCAGCCAGCTGAACTTATGCTTGCTGGAGTTCGGCACGTTGGTTTTGTGATAGGCGTTAGCGGTGATGTCGTGCAGCAGCGCGGCCAGCGCGCCGTCGCCCGCACCGTTGGTGTTCATGATCTTCTCCGGCCCGCCCATATAAGGCGCGATATGCGAGTAGATACGCAGCGGATTCACGCAATCTTTGTAACGCATACCACGGCTGAACTCGTACTGATTGAACTCGGCAATCGCGCCAGGCAGCAGCGGATGCTGGGTTTTGCGTTTGCTCTCTTCTTCCGTGAAGCCAGCCATATACAGCCCTACCGGGCCGGCGGTGCAGAGCACCAAATCCACCCAGTCCAGCGCTTTGTCAGACGCCAGCAGCGGATCGCTTTCGCCGGTCAACGCTTCGGCCTCTTCTTCGTTCATCGCCAGAATCGAGACGTGCTCTTTCAGGAAGGCCTGCCACCACTCCGGGTTATCGGCGATAACGAATTTCGTGCCCAGCGTCAGAACGACCGGCACATTGTATTTCTTCGCGTACTCAATCGCTTTCATGGTCGCTTCCGGCATGGGCTCGCCCGGCTTACAGCGCACCAGGTAGGAGGTCAGCACCAGCGCCGAGGCGCCCGCAATCACCTCTTCAGGAATGCTCTCGGCACGCAGCTTGTTCATATGGCCCGGGCTGATGGCAAAGGTACGCTCGCCGGAATCGCTAATCAGCGTAAAGCAGCGACCAATGGGCCCGTCGACGCCCTGGAGGTAGTTCAGATCGGTACGGCTGGAGGTGTTGCACAAATAGCGGTAGGCATAGCCGCCGATTTCGATATTGCTGCACATCACGCCGAGCAGAACCGAGCGGTCGTCTGCCAGTACGGAGTAGTTGTGCATGGTATTGCCGATGGTGCCACCGGCGAACTGATGGGTAATCAGGTTTTCGCGAACCAGCTCCTGGTACAGCGCTTCGGCGACATCGTCCTCAATCACCAGCGAGTGACCGGCGCTCAAACCGTAACGGGCGACAAACGCATCATCCACTTTCGCTTCAATGTCCACCAGCGTCTGATCGATACCGACGACCCATGCCGCGCTGGTTTCATTTTCTGGCTGGATTTGCTGCAGGAGCGGATCGCGGGCATTGACGGGGAAGTAGTGTTTGGATTTGCGTTTACCGGGAAATTTCATGGTCTGAACTGTACGAAGAATATGGGCCGGGAATGGTAGCACAAACCCGGCCCGGAGTGCGATCAGCGGCTGTTCGTTACCAGCGAGACCATCATGTCGATATGCTCAGGCGAGTCGTTAAGCGCCGGAATGTATTCGTACTTTTCGCCACCAGCCTCAAGGAAAAACTCCCGGTTTTGCACCGCGATCTCCTCCAGCGTTTCCAGACAGTCTGCCGAGAAGCCCGGCGACATCACCTGAATATGCTTCACTCCCTTCTCACCGAGCATTTTGAGGGTTTCATCGGTGTACGGCGTCAGCCACGGCTCGCGACCGAAGCGCGACTGGAAGGTCATCATCACCTTCTCCGGCGGCAGGCCAAGGGCAGAAACCAGTTCGCGCGTGGTATCACGGCAGCGCTGTGGATAATCATCCCCTTCATTGGCGAAACGCTGTGGGATCCCGTGATAGGAAAGCAACAGCAGATCCGGCTCGCCGTGCTTTTCAAACGATACGCGCGCGCTGTTGGCAAGCGCCTTGATGTAGAGATCGTTATCCGCGTAATCGCGAATAAAGGTCACGCCCGGAATGCGGCGACGGGTCGCCAGAATGCGGGCCAGCTCGTCCCAGACGGCGGCCACCGTCGAGCAAGAGTATTGCGGGTAGAGCGCCAGCACGACGATATGGTCCACGCCCTGCGCCAGCAGTGATTCCACCGCGCTTTCCAGGGACGGTTTTCCGTAGCTCATGCCAAGCGCGACGGGCATATCCGGCAGGCGGGCGGCCAGCGCTTTTTCCTGACGACGGCTGTAAACCATCAGCGGCGAGCCCTCTTCCATCCAGACGGACTGATAGAGTTTGGCGACGCGCGGAGAACGAATCGGCAGAATGACGCCACGCAGCAACGGCCACCACAGCAGTCTCGGAAAATCCACGACGCGCGAGTCGCTTAAAAATTGTCGCAGGTAGCGTTTTACCGCGTCTGATGTAGGTGCTTCTGGAGTGCCCAGATTGGCAAGCAGGATGCCGGTTTTCGCCTGACTCATTCACGCCTCTTAACCATTTGATAGGTTGTCAATTGTAGCGGAAATGCGTTTAAACGAAACCCATTGCTGTAATAGGTAAGATGAGAATATTTCTCACCCGGGAGCCCGGGTGAGAGGCGCGCGATTAGCCGAGGATTTTTTCCAGCTCTGCACGTACGTCAGCCACGGCTTTGGTGCCGTCAACTTTGGCGTATTTGGTGTTACCCGCCTGCGCTTCTTTGGTGTAGTAGCCGATCAGCGGTGCCGTCATCTGATGGTATTCCACCAGGCGTTTACGCACGGTCTCTTCCTGATCGTCTTTACGGGTGGTCAGCTCTTCGCCGGTCACGTCGTCTTTGCCTTCAACCTTAGGTGGGTTGAATTTGATGTGGTAAACGCGGCCAGAAGCAGCGTGTACGCGACGGCCAACGATACGGTCAACGATCAGCTCGTCCGGTACGTCGAACTCCAGAACGTAGTCCACGTTGATGCCCGCTTCTTTCATGGCGTCAGCCTGAGGAATGGTGCGTGGGAAGCCGTCCAGCAGGAAACCGTTACGGCAGTCTTCCTGAGCAATGCGCTCTTTGACCAGAGCAATAACCAGCTCGTCGGTCACCAGCTTGCCTGCGTCCATGATATCTTTCGCTTGTTTACCCAGCTCGGAGCCAGATTTAACAGCGGCGCGCAGCATGTCACCGGTGGAGATTTGCGGAATACCGTATTTCTCCATGATGAACTGAGCCTGAGTTCCTTTACCCGCGCCCGGAGCGCCAAGCAGAATAATACGCATTGCGAAAATCCCCTCAAAAGTCGTTTCAATTTTTCAAAAGCGCTAAACAATACCACCAGAACGGGCATCGCTCAAGGAAGGCAGGAAGGCTGAAACGGTTAACGGGGGGAGATTATTTGGGTTAGTGCGGTTGATTCCCCCTCACCCTAACCCTCTCCCCAAAGGGGAGAGGGAATTTGAACACCCTCTCCCCTTTGGGGAGAGGGCAGGGTGAGGGGCAGGTGTTTAGTTACGCCAGCAGCAGCGCATTCACACGTTTAATGAACAGGTTAGGATCTTCCAGCGTGCCGCGCTCGGCCAGCAGGGACTGATCCAGCAGCAGTTCGACCCACTCGGCAAAACGGGCGTCGTCCTGGGTATCCGCCGCGCGTTTCACCAGCGGATGATCCGGATTAAGCTCAAAGATATATTTCACTTCCGGCATTGCCTGGCCCGCCGCTGCGAACAGTTTCGCCATCTGGGTGCCCATTTCGTCAGCATCGGTGGTGACAATGGCCGGGGTGTCGGTCAGACGGTGCGTGAAGCGCACCTCTTTGACGCGCTCGCCCAGCAGGGTTTTCACGCGCTCAACGAACGGCTCCAGCGCCTTCTCGGCTTCTTTCGCGCTTTCATCCACTTCATCCGCCAGCTTGTCGATGGACTCGTCAGCTTTGGCAACGGACTGGAAGGATTTACCGTCGAACTCGGTCAGGTAGTTCATCATCCACTCGTCGATGCGGTCAGAAAGCAGCAGCACTTCGATGCCTTTCTTGCGCAACAGCTCCAGGTGCGGGCTGCTCTTCGCCGCCGCGTAGCTGTCGGCGGTGATGTAGTAGATCTTCTCCTGCCCTTCTTTCATGCGCGAGACGTACTCTTCCAGCGACACGGTCTGCGCGGAGGAGTCGGTATGCGTAGAAGCGAAGCGCAGCAGTTTGGCGATCGCTTCAACGTTCGCGGTGTCTTCTGCCGGGCCTTCTTTCAGCACCAGGCCGAACTGTTTCCAGAAGGTCTGATATTTTTCCGCATCGTCTTTCGCCAGTTTTTCCAGCATCTGCAGCGCACGTTTAGTCAGGGCGTTGCGCAAGTTACGGGTGACGGTGCTGTCCTGCAGAATTTCACGCGAGACGTTGAGCGGCAGATCGTTAGAATCTATCAGACCGCGCACAAAGCGCAGGTAGTTCGGCATGAACTGCTCGGCGTCGTCCATGATGAACACGCGCTGCACGTACAGCTTCAGGCCGTGCTTGTGATCGCGGTTCCACATGTCCCACGGTGCCTGTGCCGGAATGTACAGCAGGCTGGTGTACTCCTGCTTACCTTCCACACGGTTATGGCTCCAGGTCAGCGGGTCGGTAAAGTCGTGGGCGATGTGCTTGTAGAACTCGTTGTATTCGTCGTCTTTAATTTCAGACTTGTTGCGCGTCCACAGCGCCTGCGCCTTGTTGATTTTCTCCCAGGAGACCACGGTTTCGCCGTCTTTCTCTTCCTGTTTTTCAATCTCTACCGGCAGGGCGATGTGGTCGGAATATTTGCTGATGATGGAGCGCACGCGCCAGTCGTTCAGGAAATCGTCTTCCCCTTCACGCAGGTGCAGGGTGATTTCGGTGCCGCGATCCGCTTTGGTGATGTCACCAACGGTGTATTCGCCTTCACCTTTAGATTCCCACAGCACGCCGTTCTCGGCGCTGTCGCCCGCGGCGCGGGTGCGCACAGTAACTTTATCCGCCACGATGAACGCCGAGTAGAAACCGACGCCGAACTGACCGATCAGCTGGCTGTCTTTCGCCTGGTCAGAGCCCATGGACTCAAGGAACGCTTTGGTGCCAGATTTGGCGATGGTCCCAAGGTGGTCGATCACCTCGTCGCGGTTCATCCCGATGCCGTTATCGGCAATGGTCAGGGTGCGGTTCTCTTTATTGAACGAGACGCGCACGCGCAGCTCTCCGTCGCCTTCATACAGATCCGGATTAGACAGCGCGCGGAAGCGCAGCTTGTCCGCCGCGTCCGAGGCGTTGGAAATCAGCTCACGCAGGAAAATTTCTTTGTTGGAATACAGGGAATGGATCATCAGGTGCAGAAGCTGTTTTACTTCTGACTGGAAACCACGGGTTTCTTGTCCTTTCATCTAAGTCGACCTCAACAATGCCATTTAATGGGGTTGTAAAACGTTGAGTGAGAGATGGGGATAAGGGGGGGGATTTTCAAGCGGAGGCCGCGCGCGCAGCCTCCGTTTGGTCAGAAAATAATCTTGTGACGCCCGGCCAGAGAGTGCGACAGCGTGGTGCCGTCCACCATTTCCAGCTCGCCGCCCACCGGCACGCCGTGGGCGATGCGGCTGGCGTCAACGCCGTACTGCGAGCACAGTTCGGCGATGTAGTTGGCGGTTGCCTCCCCTTCCACCGTCGGGTTGGTGGCGAGGATCACCTCTTTGATGGTTTCGGACTCAAGACGCTGTTCAAGGCGGTCAAGACCGATATCATCCGGGCCAATACCGTCCAGCGGGGAGAGATGCCCCATCAGCACGAAGTAGCGGCCGGAAAACTGCCCGGTTTGTTCGATGGCGTAGATGTCCGCCGGACTCTCCACCACGCAAATCTGACCGTTTTCCTGACGACGCGGGTTCGTACAGATGTTACACACGTCCTGCTCGGTAAAGGTACGGCAATCCGCACAGTGACCAATTTCTGACATGGCGCGGGTTAAAGCCTGCGCCAGGCGCATCCCGCCGCTGCGGTCGCGCTGCAATAGCGTAAACGCCATGCGCTGCGCCGACTTCGGGCCAACGCCCGGCAGGCAGCGCAGTGCTTCCATTAACTGCGTGAGCAGCGGACTGGTTTGCATCAGAATGGCATCTTGAAGCCAGGCGGCAGCTGCATACCGCTGGAAACAGAGGCCATTTTCTCTTTCTGGGTTTCGTCGATACGGCGCGCAGCATCGTTAAACGCGGCGGCAACCAGATCTTCCAGCATCTCTTTGTCGTCTTCGAGCAGGCTCGGGTCGATTTCCACGCGACGGCAGTTGTGCGCACCGTTGATGGTCACTTTGACCAGACCGGCACCGGACTCACCCGTGACTTCCATCTGAGCGATCTCTTCCTGCATCTTCTGCATTTTTTCCTGCATCTGCTGAGCCTGCTTCATCAGGCCACCCAGACCGCCTTTTCCACCAAACATAGGCTTCTCTCTTCTTTCACGTTTAAGGATTACAACCGTAAGTCAGACTCACGATCAAATGGGGCGAATACTCTCTTCATCCAGATCGGCGTCGAAGAACCGGCGCAGGGTCTGAATGTTGTTATCCGCAATAATCGCCTCGCGCGCCTGCGCGAGCTTTTCTTCATAAATGGCCTGGCGCCACTCGAGCGGCGTTTTCACTGCCGGATTATCATCTTCAATGATAGTCAATTCAACCGGCGCACCCTGTAATGTGGCGAGCGCCTCGGCCAGCGCCTTTTGCGCACCAGGAGAATTCAGGTGCCGTTGACCCGGACGCAGGTGTAAACGCACCTGATTGCCGTCCTGCTCTTTCCAGGCATTCAGCGCGACCTGCTCGACCAGCTTAGGCAGCTGGAGTTTGCTGACCTCGGCGGCCCAGGCGTCGCGTGCAATGGACTCTTCGGCAAGCTTCGCGGAAAGCTCCGGCGTTTTCTCATGCTCCAGCGCCTTTTTCAGCGCTTTCGGCGTGGCGACCTCTTCCTTCACCTCTTCGATGATGGTGGTTGCCTTCCAGCGGTAAGCCTCTTCTTTCACCGGGGCTTTCTGCTCGAGCGCGGACGGTGCAGGACGCGACTGCACGCGCTCCGTTACCGAGGCCAGTCGTTCAAGCGCGGCGTTGTTCACCGGCCGCGCTCTTCCTGGCGCTGCCGGTTCACTCTTTTTTGGTTTGGTTGCTCCCTGGGCACGCTGCAGCTGGCTTCGTGCGGCAAGCACCGAACTGGTGGCCTCCGACAGCGGCACGTTTTGCTGTGGCGGCGGTGTCGGCTGCGGCGGCACCTGCTGCGGTGACATCACCGCCGTAGGGGCGACCGGCGCGAAAGACTGCCGAGGCACTTCCGGCTCCGGCAATGGCATGCGCGGGTGGAACGCCAGCGCGCGCAGCAGCGTCATTTCAACGCCCATCCTGGGGTCCGGCGCGAACGGTAACTCTTTGCGGCCAATCAGCAGCGTCTGGTAATAAAGCTGTACGTCGGCAGGCGGCACGGTGCGGGCAAGTTCACGCATCCGCTGTTCAATGGCGGCCATATCCGCACCGATGGCGGACGGAGAAAGCTGCAGCATCGCCACGCGGTGCAGCAGGCTGAGCATCTCAACCAGCAGCCCTTCCCATTCTATACCCCTGGCAGCGGCCGCATTCACCTGCGACATCACGCGTTCGCCGTTGGCGGCAATCATCGCTTCGATAAGCGACAGCGCCTGATCGTCATCCAGCGTGCCGAGCATAGTGCTGACCGCCTCGGTGGAGAGTTTGCCGTCACCGCTGGCAATCGCCTGGTCGGTCAGGCTTAGCGCATCACGCAGGCTACCGTCCGCCGCGCGGGCCAGTAGCTGCAGGGCACGCGGTTCGTGGACAATTTTCTCTTCATCAAGAATGTGCTCAAGCTGAGCGCGGATCTGCTCAACGTCCAGCGCCTTCAGATGGAACTGCAGGCAGCGCGACAGGATCGTGACCGGCAGCTTTTGCGGATCGGTGGTCGCCAGCAGGAACTTCACGTGTGCAGGCGGCTCTTCCAGCGTTTTCAGCAGGGCGTTAAAGCTGTGGCGCGACAGCATGTGCACTTCATCGATCAGGTAGACCTTGAAGCGGCCGCGCGCCGGGGCGTACTGCACGTTATCGAGCAGATCGCGGGTATCTTCCACTTTGGTGCGCGAGGCGGCGTCGATCTCGATCAGATCGACAAAACGCCCCTGCTCGATCTCCCGGCAGTTATCACACACGCCGCACGGCGTGGCGGTGATCCCGGTTTCGCAGTTGAGACCTTTTGCCAGCAAACGGGCAATAGAGGTCTTACCGACGCCGCGGGTGCCGGAGAAAAGATAGGCGTGATGGATGCGACCTAGCGACAAGCCGTTCGCCAGGGCCGTCAGCACATGTTCCTGACCGACAACGTCAGCAAAGGTTTGTGGTCGCCATTTACGGGCTAACACCTGATAACTCATGGGCAGGCTCTGCAACGCTGGAAGGTGAATTTATGGAGGGGAATGCTATCACAACCTCACCCATTGAGCGAGGTTGTGAGGAACGGGATTAATGACCCGGGAAAGGCACCAGGCTGTAGCTGGTAATACCCTGTTTTTCCAGGCGCTGTTCACCACCGAGATCGAACAGGTTGATGATGAATGCCGCGTCGGTCACTTCACCACCCAGACGACGGATCAGCTTTACGGTCGCTTCAATAGTACCGCCGGTTGCCAGCAGATCGTCAACCACCAGCACTTTGTCGCCAGGCTTGATCGCATCAACGTGGATCTCCAGCTGATCGGTGCCGTATTCCAGTTCATAGTTCTCAGCAATGGTTTCACGCGGCAGTTTGCGCGGCTTACGCACCGGCACAAAACCCACGCCCATTGCCAGCGCAACCGGTGCGCCAAACAGGAAGCCACGGGCTTCGGTACCTACTACTTTGGTGATCCCGGCGTTTTTATAACGCTCGACCAGCAGTTCAATGCTGAGCGCGTACGCTTTCGGGTCTTCCAGCAAGCTGGTGACATCACGGAAAAGAATGCCAGGCTTTGGATAGTCCTGGATGCTTTTGATGCTGTTTTTCAGATATTCAAGCTGCTGTGCAGTTGCGGTCATCGGTTTGTGCCTAAATGAAACAGTGTTACTCACAGCGCGCAACGAGTCGGCCAAGGCAACAATTGTTTAACCTTTGACCAGGCGCACCTGTGCTCGAAAACGGTCGAATTTACTGGCTGCGCGTGATAATTGCAACAGCCATGATGAGGCTTCAGTGCTTTTGTTGCTTTTCATCAACCACCGGGATCCGCCACATAAAGAAAAGCAGACAGGTCAGGATCGCCAGCAGCAGAATGCGTACCCACATCATTTTCACCAGCCATAATGAAATAGCGAAGGTGATGAGGATCACCGCGATCGCGCGCGGCTTCGCGCCGGGCGGCATGGCCCGGTGTTTTTGCCAGTGCCGCAGATAGCCGCCAAACCATGAGCGATACAGCAGCCAGTGGTGAAAACGCGGTGACGAGCGGGCGAAGCACCAGGCCGCCAGCAGGATAAACGGCGTGGTCGGCAGTAAGGGTAAAAACACACCCAGCGTGCCAAGCACTACCGCGAGCCAGCCAATGATGATTAAAATAGTACGCTGCATAATGCGAATCGTTATCAAACTGAACGGCTACTTTACCACTGGAGAGCGTTTTGAAAACAGCCTTGCTTCTTGAGACGCTACAAAATCAGCTGACATTGCTGCGGACGCAGGCTACGCCGCTGATGGGACACGCCACGCTGAAGCCACGCTTTGACCGGCAGCTTTTCCGTACCCGCAGCACGCGACTTCAGGATTACCTGGCTGAGGCACAGACAAATCTCGACGAGCTTCGCCACGCGGTAGAGAGTGAACATAAAGAGCAGGTCGTCTGGCTTGCGGAGCATCTCACTGAGCAGATCACCGCCCTGCATCGCGAAATCGCCGCCTGGCCGCTGCGCGCCTGGGACAGTGCGTCGCCGGGTCTGGGTAAATGGCAGCGCAAGCGGCTGGAGAATCAGGAATTCGAGCGCCGTCTGTTTGAGATGAAGCGCGAGCGCGAAGTGCGGCTGAACAGCAGCGAAACGCTGGAAGAGCAGCAGCTATTGATGCGCGAGGTTAGCGCGCTGGAAGGCCGCATTGTCCGTTGCCGCCAGGCGCTGGATGAAATTGACCGCGTCATTGAACGTTTGACCCGTTAACAGGAGCCACACCCATGTCACTGGATAATGCACCCGATGAGGTCAAACTGGCCGTCGATTTGATTATGCTGCTGGAGAATCATGAGATCCCCGCCGAGACGGTGCTTAAGGCACTGGAGATTGTGCGGCGTGATTTTGAGGCAAAGGTGAAGGCCTGTTGCCCTCACCCTAACCCTCTCCCACAGGGAGAGGGAAAATAATAGATTAAGCCGGAGTCGGATCGTCACCCTTAATGTCGCGCTTCACTTCCGTATGCTCATCACCTTTCTCGTTACGCAGGTGAACCTCAAGCTGGTTGAAGGCGATATTAATATCGTTTTCACGACACAGACGATCGATAGAACGGTTAAGTTCATCCACCGTGTAGCTGCGGTCACGCAGTTCGCGCACGTATAAACGCAGCTCGTGATCCAGCGTACTCGGCCCAAAGGTGGTGAAGAAGACCGCCGGCGCCGGATCGTGCATCACTTTCGGATGTTCTGACGCCGCCTTCAGCAGCACCTCTTTCACCTTCTCCAGATCCGATCCATAGGCGACGCCCAGGCGGATCACCACGCGCGTCACCGTATCCGAAAGCGACCAGTTGATCAGACGCTCGGTCACGAACGCTTTGTTCGGGATGATCACCTCTTTGCGATCGAAGTCGGTGATGGTGGTGGCACGAATACGGATCTTGCTGACCGTACCGGAGAAGGTGCCGATGGTAACGGTATCGCCGATTCGTACCGGACGTTCGAACAGGATAATCAGGCCGGACACAAAGTTACCGAAGATCTCCTGCAGGCCAAAACCAAGACCGACCGAGAGGGCGGCCGCCAGCCACTGCAGTTTATCCCACGAGACGCCAAGCGAGCCAAAGACCGTCATCGCCCCGACAATAATGATCACGTAGTTGAGGATCGTGGTAATGGCGTAGGACGCCCCCTGGCGAAGATTCAGACGTGACAGGAGCAGCACTTCGAGCAGGCCTGGCAGGTTGCGAATCAACGCCCAGGCCACCACCGACGACACCAGCGCAAACAGCAGGCTGCCCATGGTCACGCTTTTCATGACCGCAGCGCCCGCTTCGGTACCGTTATATTGCCAGAGGGTAATACTGTCGAGATAGGCGAAAACGGTGATGAGATCGGACCAGATGGCCCAGAACATCACGGCAAACAGGGCAATCATCACCAGCATGGTGATACGCAGCGTCTGCTGGTTAACCTGCTCCAGCGCGATGGTCGGCTCTTCCTGTGGCTCCGCGCCTTCGGCCCCCTCTTTCACCTGATGCTGACGACGCGCAATGGCACGGCGATAGGCAATGCGGCGGGCCGCCACGCTCAGGCCGCGCAGCACGGTCTGATAGAGCAGGTTCCAGACGATCACCAGATAGACCGTTTCAATCCAGCGCCCGGACAGGCGCAGTGTGGTATAGAAATAGCCCGTTGCCGTCAGCACCATCAGCGCCAGCGGAATGATCGCCAGCACCGTCACGGTGGCCAGACGAATATTGTGGGACTCTTTATCACGCCAGCTGTCGCGGCACATCGGCCACATCAGGATCGCAATCAGCAGCAGGTTCAGCAGGATAACCAGCTGGCCCAGCACATCATCCATCAGATGCAGCGGGGAAAGCTCAGAGACAACCGACCAGAAATGCAGCGGCAGGAGCGCCAGGCTGATGCGCACAATCTGACGACGCCAGTGGCTGGTCAGCTGTGCAGGCATGTTGAAATGACGCACCGCCACACCGTCTTTTTCCAGCACCTTCCAGCACACGCCAAACACCAGCCAGAACAGCGCCAGTTTTTTACTGAATGCCCACAGCAGATCGCTGACGTTGAGCTGCATGGTGAGCAGAATCAGGCCCACAGCCAGAATAATCAGGCACACCGGCAGGGCGCGAATGAGATCGATCAGAATCGCTTTTGGCGTATGGAGCTGACTATCGTTGCGCAGTTGCCCCACTTCAGAGGCCAGCTTCGCCTGATATCTCTTGAGCCAGCCCAGGCGCCAGCGGATCAGGCCGGCAATCAGCAGCAGCGGTAATCCCGCCAGCAAGGCAATCGTCACCGCAGGCCAGGCTTTCTCCCAGTTTACGGTGATCTTCATGCTCTTAATCTGCGTTTTCAGCGTCTCAGGGAAGGATTTAATCCAGTCCCAGTCCATCGGCTTGTTGCTGTTCACCCAGAAAATCTGCTGGGTCAGGATCTCCTGCAGACTTTTCGAGACGCTCACCAGCTGCTGCTGGTTGATTTGCAGATTAATGGCCATCATCAGCTGGTTACCCAGCTGTTTGTTGAGTTGGTCCAGCAGCTCACGACGCATATCGACGACCTGGAGCAGCGCGTCGTGCACTTCCGGGTTCACGTCGCTGGAATGCCCCTCTTCAACTTTGGCGACAAAGGTATCGCTCTGGAAAAGGGCATCGCGCTGCTGGTTGACGTCAAACTGTTCCAGACGTAAATCCGCGATGCGGTTGGTCATGTCCTCCAGCTCATCGGCGGACGGGAGCGTCTGCTGCTGCTGGTAGAGAATACGCGACAGCAGGAGGCTGCCCTTCAGGACGGCGATCTGCTCTTTGATGTTGCGTTCCGCCTGCAGCGCGCGATCCAGCCAGTTCTTCACTTTGATATTTTGCTGAACCAGCGAATTACCGTTTTCCGTCGCCTGAATCAGGCGCTGGCTGAGCTGATGGTTCGCCTCAAGCTCCTGCTTCACCAGCGGATTCGCCTGAATGCGGGCGGTTTCGTCCGGCGATACGGCCTCCTGAGCGGTTTTTTCCGTCAGGGTCAGGCGCTTGCTGTTTACCGCCTCCTGCAACAGCTGAAGCTGGTGTTCCAGGCGATTAATATTCGCGGTGACGTAATCACGCTGTTTCTGAAGCGTGTCCTGCAGCACCGTATTCCCTTCCAGGCTTTTACGCTGCTGTTCAATCTGCGCATTGAGTAAGGTCTGCTGAACCAGCAGCAGGGTTTGCTGCGTCGGGCGCAGCGTACCTTCCCCTACCGTCGTGCCGTTCAGGCGGTTGCGGATCTGCTGCAACTGCTGAGACGCGGCGTACATCGCGTTTTGCACGCGCTCGGGCTGGGTCTGCAGGGAGACAAGCTGGCTGTTATAGGTCGCGAGGTCGGACTGCGCGGTTTGCAGGTCGTCGAGCAGTTGCGCGACGCGCGACTCCAGCTGGCGTAAAGAGAGCGTCGCGAGCGTCTTGCGCGTTTCGGTATCGTTATCGACGTCGCTCAGGGCATTCAGCAATTCCGTCGCTTTGCGCATGTTTTCAGGGGCCTGCGCCACCTTCTGACGAAGCTGGACGGTTTCTGCTTTGACGCGTTCAATTTTATCCAGCGTTTCCAGCGTTTCCGTCAGATCCTGCTGGATGAGTTTATCCTGAGGAGAGAGCTCTTTTTGTTTGTTCAGCGTGTCGAGCTGCGACTGAACATCGCCGCGCGAGGGAATATCATTGCTGTTATCGGCGCGGGCCCAGGTCAGCGGCGCCGTGGCGAAGAAAAATAGCATCGCAAAGAGCAATGCAAAAACAGGATGTTGCGAGCGATTGATGGGCAGCATAGTTGTGAATGATGTCAGAAGATGACCGAAAATAGTCCGGCGTGAAGAATATCACGCTCGCCGGAAGCAGAATAGCGCGAACGTTATCCTCTGAGATAAATCCTGGAAAGGGATCAGGCCGTTAGCGAGAGCGCGTCGCTGCGCAGCGTGGGGCAGAGCTGTAGCATTTCCAGTAAAATCGCCACGTAGCTGCGGGCTTCCTCTTTGAGGTCAAAGGATTGTGGCGCAAAAAGCCAGTTTTCCATCAGACCTGAAATGTAGCCGCGCATCAGGATAGCCGCCCGGCGGGTCAGGAGAGTGGCCGGTAACAGCTTTGCCTGCATACACAGGTTCAGGTTCTGTTCAATACGGTCATAGCTCTCCAGGCTGAGGCTGCGTTGCGCCTGCTGCACCACCGCCATTTCGCCCACGAACTCGCATTTATGATAAATTATTTCCATCATTAATCTGCGACGTTCTTCAACTACCGTCGCTTCAAGGATATATACTAATATTTCTCTCAATACTGAGAGTGGATCGTCAGGGAATTTTGCCCGATACTCACTCTCGAGATCGCTAATGCTGGACTCTGAAAGCTCCCAGATTTCACCAAACAGATCTGACTTGTCTTTAAAATGCCAGTAAATCGCTCCTCGCGTCACACCGGCAGCCTGAGCAATTTGTGCCAGCGAGGTGGATGAAACACCCTGCTGAGAGAACAAACGTATTGCCACATCCAGTATGTGTTGTCGGGTTTCCAGCGCTTGTTGTTTAGTTTTTCGTGCCATAGGTGGGTGAATTTACAGGAGTCAGATTTACATACATTTATGAATGTATGTACCATAGCATGACGATAATATAAACGCAGCAATGGGTTTTAGACTCAGGACCCTTGATCAATTTGAAATCGGACACTCGAGGTTTACATATGAACAAAAACAGAGGGTTAACGCCTCTGGCGGTCGTTCTGATGCTCTCAGGCAGCTTAGCGCTTACAGGATGTGACGACAAACCAGCTCAACAAGGAGCTCAGCAGGCGCCAGAAGTAGGCGTCGTGACGCTCAAATCTGAACCTCTACAAATCACCACCGAATTACCAGGCCGTACAAATGCTTACCGCATTGCGGAAGTGCGTCCTCAGGTTAGCGGCATTATCCTGAAACGTAACTTCACCGAAGGTGGTGATGTGAAAGCCGGTGAGTCTCTGTATCAGATTGATCCAGCAACCTATCAGGCCTCTTATGAAAGCGCGAAAGGCGACCTGGCGAAAGCACAAGCCGCAGCCAAAATCGCCCAGTTGACGGTGAACCGTTACCAAAAACTGCTCGGCACTAAGTACATCAGCCAACAGGATTACGATACCGCCCTGGCAGATGCACAGCAGGCTAACGCGGCCGTGGTGGCAGCCAAAGCGGCTGTCGAAACCGCGCGCATTAACCTGGCCTATACCAAAGTGACCTCCCCTATCAGCGGTCGTATTGGTAAGTCTTCCGTCACGGAAGGGGCACTGGTGCAGAACGGTCAAACCACTGCGCTGGCGACCGTGCAGCAGCTCGATCCGATCTACGTTGACGTGACGCAGTCCAGCAACGATTTCCTGCGCCTGAAACAGGAGCTGGCTAACGGCACCCTGAAACAGGAAAACGGCAAAGCCAAAGTGGAGCTGATTACCAACGACGGTATCAAGTTCCCGCAGGAAGGTACGCTGGAATTCTCTGACGTGACGGTCGACCAGACTACCGGTTCCATCACCTTACGTGCGATTTTCCCGAACCCTGACAAGAATCTGCTGCCAGGTATGTTCGTTCGCGCGCGTCTGGAAGAAGGAACGAATCCAACCGCACTTCTGGTTCCACAGCAGGGTGTGACCCGTACGCCACGCGGCGATGCGAGTGCACTGGTTGTTGGGGCTGATGACAAAGTCGAAACGCGCAATATCACCGCCACCCAGGCGATTGGCGATAAATGGCTGGTGACGGAAGGTCTGAAAGATGGCGATCGCGTGATTGTTACTGGTTTGCAAAAAGTTCGTCCTGGCGCGCAGGTTAAAGCACAGGAAGTGAAATCTGACGATAAACAACAAGCTTCGGCCGCTGGCCAGTCAGAACAAACCAAGTCTTAACTTAAACAGGAGCCGTTAAGACATGCCTAATTTCTTTATCGATCGCCCCATATTTGCGTGGGTGATCGCCATTATCATCATGCTGGCCGGGGGACTTGCGATCCTGAAGCTGCCTGTTGCGCAATATCCAACGATTGCGCCACCGGCGGTGACAATTTCCGCAACCTACCCGGGGGCTGATGCGAAAACGGTGCAGGACACCGTCACCCAGGTTATCGAACAGAACATGAACGGTATCGATAACCTGATGTACATGTCCTCAAACAGTGACTCCACCGGTACAGTTCAGATCACCCTGACCTTCCAGTCAGGTACGGATGCTGACATTGCGCAGGTTCAGGTGCAGAACAAACTGCAGCTGGCGATGCCACTGCTGCCGCAGGAAGTACAACAGCAGGGTGTGAGCGTCGAGAAATCGTCCAGTAGCTTCCTGATGGTTGTCGGCGTTATCAACACCAACGGCACCATGACGCAGGAGGATATTTCCGACTACGTGGGCGCCAACATGAAGGACGCGATTAGTCGTACTTCCGGTGTGGGTGACGTGCAGCTGTTCGGTTCCCAGTACGCGATGCGTATCTGGATGGACCCGAACAAGCTGAACAACTTCCAGCTGACGCCGGTTGATGTGATCAGCGCGATTAAAGCGCAGAACGCCCAGGTAGCGGCCGGTCAGTTAGGCGGTACACCGCCGGTGAAAGGCCAGCAGCTTAACGCCTCGATCATCGCGCAGACCCGTCTGACCTCTGCCGATGAGTTCAGCAAAATTCTGCTGAAAGTGAATCAGGACGGTTCGCAGGTTCGCCTGCGCGACGTGGCGAAAGTTGAGCTGGGCGGTGAGAACTACGACATCATTGCGAAGTTTAACGGTAAACCGGCTTCCGGTCTGGGTATTAAACTGGCGACAGGCGCTAACGCCCTGGACACCGCCACGGCGATCCGCGCAGAGCTGAAGAAGATGGAACCGTTCTTCCCGTCAGGTCTGAAAATCGTTTACCCGTACGACACCACGCCGTTCGTAAAAATCTCGATTCACGAAGTGGTTAAGACGCTGGTTGAGGCGATCATCCTGGTCTTCCTGGTGATGTACCTGTTCCTGCAAAACTTCCGCGCGACGCTTATCCCAACGATTGCCGTGCCGGTTGTTCTGCTCGGGACCTTTGCGATCCTGTCGATATTTGGCTACTCGATAAACACCCTGACGATGTTCGGGATGGTGCTCGCCATCGGCCTGCTGGTGGATGACGCCATCGTCGTGGTCGAGAACGTCGAGCGTGTGATGGCGGAGGAAGGTCTGCCGCCGAAGGAAGCTACCCGTAAATCCATGGGCCAGATCCAGGGTGCACTGGTCGGTATCGCGATGGTGCTGTCTGCGGTATTTATCCCGATGGCCTTCTTCGGGGGCTCTACTGGTGCGATTTACCGTCAGTTCTCCATTACCATCGTTTCCGCGATGGCGTTGTCGGTACTGGTGGCGTTGATCCTGACGCCTGCCCTGTGTGCCACCATGCTGAAGCCGATTCAGAAAGGCGGTCACGGCGAGCATAAAGGGTTCTTCGGCTGGTTTAACCGCATGTTTGATAAGAGCACGCACCACTACACCGACAGCGTGGGTAACATCCTGCGCAGCACCGGTCGTTACCTGCTGCTCTATATCATCATCGTGGTGGGCATGGCTTTCCTGTTCGTTCGTCTGCCAAGCTCGTTCCTGCCAGATGAAGACCAGGGCGTGTTCCTGACGATGGCACAGCTTCCGGCGGGTGCCTCGCAAGAGCGTACCCAGAAAGTGCTGGATGAAGTGACGGACTACTATCTCACCAAAGAGAAAGACAACGTTGAGTCCGTGTTTGCGGTCAACGGCTTTGGCTTTGCGGGTCGTGGTCAGAACACCGGTATTGCCTTCGTTTCTCTGAAAGACTGGTCTGAACGTCCGGGCGAAAAGAACAAGGTTGAAGCCATCACCGGCCGTGCAATGGGCACCTTCTCGCAGATTAAAGATGCGATGGTCTTCGCCTTTAACCTGCCAGCGATTGTTGAACTGGGTACCGCGACCGGCTTCGACTTCCAGCTGATTGACCAGGGCGGTCTGGGTCACGAAAAACTGACGCAGGCGCGTAACCAGCTGTTTGGCGAAGTGGCTAAGCACCCTGACCTGCTGGTCGGCGTGCGTCCAAACGGCCTGGAAGATACGCCGCAGTACAAAATCGATATCGATCAGGAGAAAGCCCAGGCGCTGGGCGTATCCATCAGTGACATCAACACCACGCTGGGCGCAGCCTGGGGCGGTAGCTACGTTAACGACTTCATCGACCGCGGTCGTGTGAAGAAAGTGTACGTGATGTCAGAGGCGCAGTACCGTATGTTGCCAAACGATATCAACAGCTGGTTCGTGCGCGGCAGCAATGGTCAGATGGTACCGTTCTCGGCGTTCTCAACGTCACGCTGGGAATACGGTTCACCGCGTCTGGAACGCTATAACGGTCTGCCATCAATGGAGATCCTGGGTCAGGCCGCTCCGGGCCGAAGCACCGGTGAAGCCATGAACCTGATGGAAGAGCTGGCAAGCAAACTGCCTGCGGGTATCGGCTATGACTGGACCGGTATGTCCTATCAGGAACGTCTGTCCGGTAACCAGGCCCCTGCTCTGTACGCCATTTCACTGATTGTGGTGTTCCTGTGTCTGGCGGCACTGTACGAGAGCTGGTCGATTCCGTTCTCCGTTATGCTGGTGGTGCCACTCGGGGTTATCGGTGCGCTGCTTGCGGCAACGTTCCGTGGACTGACCAACGACGTTTACTTCCAGGTAGGCCTGCTGACAACCATTGGCTTGTCGGCGAAGAACGCGATACTTATCGTTGAATTCGCCAAAGATCTGATGGAGAAAGAAGGCAAAGGTCTTATTGAGGCGACGCTTGAGGCGGTTCGTATGCGTCTGCGCCCAATACTGATGACGTCACTGGCGTTTATCCTCGGCGTACTGCCGCTGGTTATCAGCTCCGGTGCGGGCTCCGGCGCGCAGAACGCAGTAGGTACAGGTGTGATGGGCGGTATGGTTACCGCGACCGTACTGGCTATCTTCTTCGTACCGGTGTTCTTCGTGGTGGTTCGCCGCCGCTTTAGCCGAAAGAACGAAGATGTTGAACACAGTCATTCGGTAGAACCTCACTGATACCGGTTTCACATGATAAAAAGGCCGCATTAGCGGCCTTTTTCATTTTCAGAAAAAATCATAAATTACGCTTATTGTGGTTCTATTTATTTTCTGCCATCTTAATTAGACATATCATAATTAACTGATAACTTAATCGGTGAATTCAGGATTTTTTTAATTTCATTTCCCCGCTTAAGTTATTAGGAGTATTCCTAATAAGAAGTTCTTACAAAGAGAAGTCTGAATCTGAACTTTTCTCATCATTTTTGCTAAGCCAATGAAACGTAAGGAAGCGATAAAACACCGCCGTTAATTTGGATAAAAAAGTTGAATCCAGGATGACCATTTGCGTACATGCTCGCATGTCTGCGGTTTTATTTGTAATTTTTCGTAATAGCGCGGTGAAATCCAGGAAGGAGTGGCTTATAGTTAGGTTATCAGGAACACAGCACTCATGTAGCTAAGTCAGTTGTATCCATCCCGACAATGATGTTCGGTGAGT
The DNA here is from genome assembly GCF_008080435.1 of Enterobacter asburiae. Classification (GTDB taxonomy): domain Bacteria; phylum Pseudomonadota; class Gammaproteobacteria; order Enterobacterales; family Enterobacteriaceae; genus Enterobacter; species Enterobacter asburiae_C. The sequence goes on from NZ_VRKN01000008.1 coordinate 94,191, forward strand.
AAGAAATCACTCAGAAGGGGATGCGCTATGGACGAGTACTCGCCAAAAAGGCATGATATCGCGCAGTTGAAATTTCTCTGCGAATCCTTGTACCATGACTGCCTTGCCAATCTTGATGAAAGCAACCATGGCTGGGTAAACGACCCAACGTCTGCCATCAATTTACAGTTGAATGAGCTGATAGAGCATATCGCAACCTTCGCACTTAATTATAAAATTAAGTACAATGAAGATAATAAGCTCATTGAGCAAATTGATGAATACCTGGACGACACCTTTATGTTGTTCAGCAGTTACGGCATTAACGCCCAGGATTTGCAAAAATGGCGTAAATCGGGAAACCGGCTATTCCGTTGTTTCGTCAACGTGAGCAGAGCTAACCCGGTTAGTCTTTCCTGTTAAAATTATTACAATTACTAAGGTGAATTTATGTCTGATAAACCACTCACAAAGTTCGATTATTTGATGCGCTTACGACGTTGTCAGTCAATTGACACGCTTGAGCGCGTCATTGAAAAGAATAAATACGAGCTTTCTGATAATGAACTGGCGGTATTTTATTCAGCTGCTGACCATCGTCTTGCTGAGCTGACAATGAATAAACTGTATGACAAAATCCCTACTTCTGTGTGGAAATTTGTCCGTTAATTTTTGAAGGGTGTCTGTAGAGTTCTACGCCACGTTCTCGGTTTTTACCTATCCCGTTATGCTCCCTGCGCCCAGGCCAGGTCTCCGTGTAAAACGTGTTCATCAGCAGCAATGTTGTGACGCCAGTCACACCGGCTTTTCGGGAACGTTCCCCTCCTGGCCTGTTCCGATTACCCTGCGGTAATAACATCCAGCGAGGTTTCCAATGAGCTTAGAAAAACAGAAAATGATTGCCGGTGAACATTACCGCCCCGGCGATGAGACGTTACGGGCCGACCGACTACGGGCCCGCCATCTGGTATATCGCTATAACCATACCGCGCCTGATGATAAAACAGAACGCCAGAAAATTCTGGCGGAACTTCTGGGGAAAAGCGAAGGGGCTTATATAGAGCCGAGCTTCCGCTGCGACTATGGATATAACATTTATCTGGGCAAAAACTTTTACGCTAACTTCGACTGCGTGATGCTGGATGTCTGCCCTGTTTATATTGGCGATAACTGTATGCTCGCGCCGGGTGTCCATATTTATACGGCAACTCACCCACTGGACGCAGAGGAACGGAATAGCGGCGTGGAGTTTGGAAAACCCGTCAGCATTGGAAATAATGTCTGGATTGGTGGCCGGGCGGTCATTAACCCTGGCGTTACCATTGGTGATAATGTGGTGGTGGCCTCCGGTACCGTCGTGACGAAAGACGTCCCGGCTAACGTCGTCGTTGGCGGCAACCCGGCAAAAATCATCAAAACGCTGTGAGGTTCCGGGGGAGTCAACTGTTATGGTCTTTTAGCGCCAGACTGTTACTTTTTTCAGCCTGATGGCTCCCCTAAAATTGGCAGACACCCTGTATTGTCAACTCTCATGAAGGCAAATAATGACCGAGATACAGCGCCTGCTTACCGCCACCATCGACGATCTTAACCTCCGCGAAAAGCGCGACAATCGCCCGCGCTTTAGCATTAGCTTTATTCGCAAACATCCTGGACTGTTTGTCGCCATGTATGCCGCCTGGCTGGCGACGCTTATTGTGATGCTGAAATCCGAAACGCTGGTGGACTCCGTCTGGCTGCTGGTTGTACTGTTTGTCGTCTTCAACGCCTTTTTCTTTTTCGACGTGAATCCGCGCTACCGTTACGAAGATATCGACGTACTCGATTTCCGGGTCTGCTACAACGGCGAATGGTACAACACGCGTTACGTACCAGGGGAGCTGATCGACAGCATCATGCACTCTCCGGCAGTTGAAGCCGGGCAAAAAGAGAAGCTGCAGAAAATGGTCTCCACCAAAGGTCAGCTCTCTTTCTATGATGTCTTTACCCTTTCCCGCCCTGCTGCCGCGTAATTAACGCCTGCAGGCGTCGGATCCCCGGCGCAAACTGAGAAGCAGAGGTATTGCCGTAACCTAAAACCAGACCGGTTTGCCCCTGCTTCGCCTCCAGGTAGTACCCGCTGAGTGCAGCGGGTGCCAGCTGAAACGCTCTCGCCTGCTCCACCAGCCTCTGGTCGTCAATATCGTCTATCGCCAGCGTCAGATGCATCCCGCCTTCGCCAGCCAGAATGCGATGCGGAGAATGAAGCTCTGCGCCCAGCACCTCCCGCAGCTGGCGGTAACGTTTACGGTAGAGCCGACGCATGGCGGCAAGATGGCGGGCGTAATGACCTTCCTCAATGAACAGCGCCAGGGTGCGCTGTTCCGCACGGTGCCCACCGCGCAACAGCGAGCCGATGGCTGGACGAGCCGCTTTCGCCAGCGCTGGCGGCAGCACCATGAACCCCATTCGGAGCGACGGAAAAAGCGTTTTACTGAACGTCCCCAGATAGACAACGGGTGCGTTAGCGACCATTCCCAGCATGGCCGGCACCGGCTCACCGGTATAGCGGAACTCGCTGTCGTAGTCGTCCTCAATAATCCAGGCGTTATTCTGTCTGGCCAGCTCCAGCAACGCCAGCCGTCGCCGCGCGCTGAGCACGCTCCCGTAAGGATACTGATGCGAAGGAGAGGTAAAAATCAGCGAGGGAGAAGGCGCATCTAACCCTTCCCAGCACATACCCTCGTCATCAACCGGTATCCCCGTCATTGCCAGGCCGGTTTTAACAAACGCGCTCTTTGCCCCGCTATAGCCAGGGTTTTCCACCCAGGCGACATCGCCTGGCTCACTCAACAGCATCGTGCTCAGGTTAACGCCCTCAAGCGCCCCTTCCGTTATCACTATCTGGCTGGCGTCGCAGACAATACCGCGGGACAGGGCGAGATGCCGGGCAATCGCGGCCCTCAGCGACGGCTCCCCGGCCGGGTCGCCATACCCTAACAGAGCATTTCCTTCCTCCCGCATCACGCGGTCGTACAATCGCCGCCACAGCGGCAGAGGAAAATAGTTGATGGCCGGCGTGCCTGGGGTAAACGCCAGAACCGGCGTGTCCCGAATCACCTGCGCAGGCAGCATGCCGACCCGTTTTGCAAGCGTGATGGCAGGGTCCGGCAATGTCCGGGTGACAGAACGGTGAGCTAACTGAGCCACCCGCGTTCCCTGGCGATTACGCTGCAAATACCCTTCGAGGGTGAGCTGGTCCAGCGCCGCATTGACGGTATTCCGGGAAAGGGAGAGCTGCCGGGCAAGCGTTCGCGAACCGGAAAGCTGGCTGCCGGATCGTAGCCTTCCGCACAGTATGGCTTCCCGCAAAGCAAGGTAGAGCGCGCGCTGGAGCGTCTCTTCCCCGCGAGTTTTCAGGGCTGCATTGAGCAAGGTATAAAATTCATCACCCGGTATATTCATCTCGCCTCCTCGTGGCACCATCAAAACATAGCGCAGTGGTTCTTTTTAAGGAACCAGCAATTCACTAGTCTGAAGCTCTTTTCAACGTCACGGAAATTAAGATGAAGACATTCAATCAGTTCGGACAGCCGGTGGGCGAAGCGCTTACCGACTGGCAACCCCGTCAGCACCCGTCCCGGGTGGTCCTTCAGGGTCACTATTGTCGGCTTGAGCCGCTGCGCGTGGAGCATGCCCACGCGCTGTTCTCTGCGTATTCCCTGGCCGAAGATACCCGCAGCTGGACGTGGCTACTGCGTGAACCCGATGCCACCGCAGAGGAATTTGCCGAATGGGTGGCGAGCGTAAGTGAATTATCCGATCCCATCCACTTTACCGTTATGGATAACCAGACCCAGTCTCCTGTCGGGACGCTGTCCCTGATGCGGATCGATCCTAAAAACGGGGTCGTGGAAGTGGGGCACGTTCACTTCTCTCCTCTTTTAAGCCGTACGCCAATGTCGACAGAAGCGCAGTATCTGCTGATGCGATACGTGTTCGATACCCTGGGGTACCGGCGTTATGAATGGAAGTGTAATAGTCTGAACGAGCCTTCCCGTAAAGCGGCACTGCGTCTGGGCTTTCAGTTTGAGGGGCGCTTTCGCCAGGCGCTGGTCATAAAAGGCCACAACCGGGATACCGACTGGTTTTCGATTCTCGATAAAGAGTGGCCGGCACTGGCAAGCGCCTTTGAAAGCTGGCTTGCCACCGACAATTTCACTGCCGATGGCAAACAGAGAAGATCCCTGGAAAGCTGGCGAGAAACGCGCGTCTAGCGTCTTTTTTTACGTCCCTGAACCGCCTTAAAGCGCGGATTGGATTTGCAAATCACGTATAAGCGTCCCTTGCGTTTGACTATCTGGCAATCCGGGTGACGCTGCTTTGCACTGCGTAATGAGTTAAGTACGTGCATGGTTAACCCCGCTTCGCATTGAGAAAACCGCCAAAACGCTTGCGGAAGCGCGCTGCACTGCCGTCCGTGGAGAATGTCTTCTGCTTACCGGTATAAAACGGATGCGATTTTGAAGAAACCTCGATGGTGATGTACGGATACGTTTCACCGTCGAGTTCAATTTCGCGGTCGGTCTTAATGGTTGAGCCAACCTTGAAGTATTCATTAGCGCTGGTGTCGTGGAATACCACAGTGCGATAGGCAGGGTGGATATTTGGTTTCATCGTAAGTCCTTTATGTTTTGTTATAACATAACAAAATAATATCCAGGCCAGGTTGAAAAAACAACCCCTCTCTTCTGACGATATTTGCTGGTTTGTCTTAGATAAAATGAAAACCACGCCACCCACGTGCTATAACTATATCATTTCGCGGTAAAATCTTTCTCTTCAGGCAGGGAACTCAGCGCCCAGGAACGGGTATACGAGGAAGGACACGACAGCATGAAAGCCCGACATCTGGTCAGTCTTGTGACTGGCGTACTTATCTTTTCTGTGCTGGTCCCCATTTGCCTGAGCATCTGGCTGGCCCATCGCCAGGCGGAAGATAAATTTGTCGATGCGCTGGAAAACTATGCCTCACGCGTGCAGGTACGAACCGACAGAGTTGTGGAGCAGGCAAAAGAAGCGCTCAATCACCTGCAGGCCTTTGAGGGGGTGCCGTGTAGCCCTCTGCAGTTAAGAGAGATGCGCCGGGTCGCTTTCTCGTGGCGATATGTCCAGGAAGTGATTTATATCGACAACCTTCAACCGCTCTGCTCCTCCCTGGAGCAAACCAGCCATGCCTCCCCTTTTCCCCCTCCGATGCGTATTACCAAAGATGGTTACAGTGCCTGGCTGACCACGCAAAATGATCTTGGGTTTCACCACTACATGGCCGTGCTGGGAAAAGGTCATTACCTTGTCATGGTCGATCCAGCCTCACTTGTAGATGTAATCCCTTTCGGTGAGATAGCGATTGATGCCGCCCTGGTAGGAAATACAACACGCCGCATATTCGCCAGCAGCAATACGCTCGACCCGCATATCCGTGACATGATTAAGGGTCAGGGTGTGACCAGCGTACAGTACAACGGTTCAATGTACGTCATGAAGCCGCTTCCTGAGCTTGGGTTTACCGTCGTCGCATGGGCGACACTCAAACCGCTGGCTGAAACCTGGCACCGGCAACTGCTTTTATGGCTTCCCTTTGGCATACTGATGAGCCTGCTTGCCGCGCTCTTTGTCCTGCGGATACTGCGCCGTATCCAGTCTCCACGTAATCGCCTGCTGGACGCCATTAACAGCCGCGATTTTGTGGTTCACTATCAACCCATCGTGGCGCTGTGTAGCGGAAAAATTGTGGGCGCAGAAGCGCTGACGCGCTGGCCCCAGCCGGACGGAAGCAGCCTCTCGCCTGATATTTTTGTCCCCCTTGCCGAGCAAACGGGGCTCATCTCGCAGCTGACACAGCTCGTCATCGAAAAGGTGTTTGAAGATATGGGCCACTGGCTGCAACACCATCCGGATCAGCATATCTCCATTAACCTCGCGCCTGCCGATTTAACCTCCGGCATCCTGCCGCCTCTGCTGAGTCAGCTCCTGAATAAGTGGCAAATCCATCCCCGACAAATCGCCCTTGAGCTCACCGAGCGCGGCTTTGCCGATCCCAAAATTAGCGCACCGGCTATCGCCGCATTCCGTCGTTCGGGTCACCCTGTCTATATTGATGATTTTGGTACCGGCTATTCCAGCCTGAGCTATCTGCAGGATCTGGACGTCGACACGCTAAAAATTGATAAGTCGTTCGTGGATGCGCTGGAATATAAAAACGTGACGCCACACATCATTGAAATAGCGAAGTCGCTGAAGCTGGCGATGGTGGCGGAGGGGGTCGAGACCGCAGGGCAGCTCGCCTGGCTGCACCGGCACGGCGTGCAGTACGGGCAGGGGTAGTACTACAGCAAGGCACTGCCAAAAACGGAATTTATTCTATGGGCAGAAAATAACCTCGGCATGCATTCTACTTAAGATAGGATTTGATCACCTGCAACACCACGCCAAGATCGGCTTCACGCTGCGCTTCTTCAGGCTCTTTCACCACATGATCGGTTAAATGCCCTTCGATCACCTGCATCATCATGCCATTGACCGCCCCGCGGATCGCCGCCAGCTGCTGTAACACCTCGGCACATTCGTGATCGCTGTTGAGCATTTTTTCCAGAGCATTACTCTGCCCCTGAATTTTCTTCAGGCGAGTCAGTAACATCTTCTTATCTCGAACGGTATGTGACATCTCTGTATCCCTCATTTTTGGCTTTCAAAGCATATCACGCTCTACTCCCCCTGAGTATTTTTCTACTGGGGGGTAGTATTAAACTACTGGGGGGGAGTAGTATCTCCGCACGCTTTCCACTCCGGAATTTCCCATGACCGATTTTGCTTCACTTCTTCAGCAGGGCAATGCCTGGCTGTTTGTTCCCAGCGCTATCCTGCTCGGTGCGCTACATGGCCTGGAACCGGGCCACTCAAAAACAATGATGGCCGCCTTTATCGTGGCCATCCGCGGCACGCTTAAACAGGCGGTATTGCTCGGCCTGGCAGCAACGCTCTCCCATACGGCGGTGGTCTGGTTCGTTGCCATGGCGGGATTATGGTTTGGTCGGGGCTGGGATGCGCATACGTCCGAGCCCTGGTTCCAGCTGATCTCCGGGGGGTTGATCGTTGCGATCGCCCTGTGGATGGCGTGGCGAACCTGGAAAGAGAGCCAGCCGCACGATCATCATCATCACGACCATGATCACCACCATGACCATCATCATGATCATCACCACCACGAACACACGCTGATTGAAGAAGAGTGGCAGGACGCCCACCAGCGCGCGCACGCGCAGGATATTAACCGGCGCTTCAGCGGTCAAAATGTCACCACCGGGCAGATCGTGATGTTTGGCCTGACCGGCGGGCTTATTCCCTGCCCGGCGTCAATTACCGTTCTGCTGATCTGCCTGCAGCTGAAGCATTTCGCCCTCGGCGCGACGCTGGTATTCAGCTTCAGTATTGGTCTGGCGTTAACGCTGGTCGCTTCCGGCGCGATTGCCGCCTTAAGCCTCAAGCATGCGACAAAACGCTGGCCCGGATTTAGCGAATTCTCCCGCAAAGCACCGTGGATCTCCGCTGCGTTGATTACCGTGGTAGGGATTTACATGAGCCTGCATGGCCTGAACGGCATTCTGGCGTAAGCCTGCGGCCACGCCCGGTGGCCGCATCTCCTGGGCAGTTAAGGCTTCTGCTGCCAGCTGAAGGTATAGCGAAGCTGGCGTTTCTGCAGGATGAATTCCGGCGAGACGCTGGGGCTCCAGGAATCGTCGCCGCCGACGCCCATATGGAACGCATCGAGATTGAGCCAGCATCCCGGCTCTTCCCGCAGCAGATGATGATGGGTTGTCTCTCGCAGCTGCTGCTGGCTATAGCGGCTCACCGAGAAATGGAATCGGCCGTTCAGCTGATGCATTCCCAGCACCAGCTTGCGGGTATCGCAGCGCAAACCATTTTCCGTCGGGAAGATATACGGCGTGTGCATGGCCCCGAGAGGTAATGTCCAGCGCCCCTGCTGCGCCGCCAGCTTTCTGTCCGGGTAGTTTTCATGTGGCCCCAGCCCCAGCCAGTGAACGTTTTCCGGCGTTTCGGCGAGATGAACGCTTAGGCCAACGCGCGCAGGTTCAGGGATATTAGACGCAACATCAATCTGAATATCGCCATGCAGAACGCCCCGATCGTCCACCCGCCAGACTTTACGGCTCATGAACAGGGCTTTGCCGCGATACTCAAGCGCGTGCTGGGTTGTGACCACCACGTCGCCTGCGTGCTGCTGTGCCTCACAATGCAGAACGCGCGAGGTGAGATCGTACATGCCCGCCGCTTTCCAGCGTTCAACCCAGGCATTCGGATCGATCTGCGTCGCTTCACTCACGCCAATGTCGTTATCCAGCGGCGCGCGGCTGACGTTATCCGTCAGAGGTGAAAGGAGCGTTTCAACACCATTTCGCCACCATTGGGTCAGGTGTCCGGATGCGCGATCGAACTGCCAGCGCTGTTGACGATGGGTGATCTCCAGGATGCGATCGCTTTGCGTTAACACCGGAGGCTCACCCGCCGGGACAGGCGGAGCAATAAAGAGTGGAGCCGGAAGCGGCCACTGCTCCCACGCGCAGCGATGGTCTGCCGGTGACCACGGCGTTGCCCGCGGCTGGCGTACTTCAACGTTCAGCCAGACCTCACCCGGTTCGGCCTCTAACTCCGGCAGGGCGATCTCCAGACGCTGAGTACCTTCAGGCGCCATCGCCAGCGTCACCTCGCCCGCAGCGAGCACGTCCCCGTCACGGGCAACCGTCCAGTTCAGCACTTCGTTATCGGTATGGCGGAACAGGTAACCGCTTTGTATCTCAATCACCAACGGAGAGGTACTGACCCGCGTAAAGGTAAAGAACTGCTGGGCGCGCTGCGCCTCGTACAGCGCGGGATGTGGCGTGCGATCGGGGAATACCAGCCCGTTAAGACAGAACTGCCGGTCGTTCGGTTTATCACCAAAGTCTCCGCCGTACGCCCAGAACGTATTGCCATCTTCGTCCTGTTTCGTCAGGGCCTGATCGACCCAGTCCCAGACAAACCCACCCTGCAGGCGAGGATGATTGCGAAACGCCTGCCAGTATTTCGCAAACCCACCGAAGCTATTCCCCATCGCGTGGGCGTATTCACAGAGGATCAGCGGACGCGTTTCGTCCGGCATGCCGATCCATTTTTTGATTGACCATTTAGGCACTGCCGGGAACGGCTGATCCTGATCGACCCGGGCGTACATCGGACAAACAATATCGGTCGCCGCCGTGTTCGCGCCGCCGCCTTCATACTGCACCGGGCGCGTCGGATCCGTGGACTTCAGCCAGCGATACAATGCATCGTGGTTTGCGCCGTGGCCGGACTCATTGCCCAGCGACCAGATGATAATTGAGGGGTGATTACGATCGCGCTGCACCATGCGGGTCACGCGCTCGCTCATGGCGGGCAGCCAGCGCGGATCGTCAGCAAGGCGACTCATCGGCACCATGCCGTGGGTTTCGATATTGGCTTCGTCAACGACATACAGCCCGTAGCGATCGCAAAGCTGATACCACAGCGGATGGTTCGGGTAGTGCGAGCAGCGCACGGCGTTGAAATTGTGCTGCTTCATGATTTCGATATCGCGACGCATGGTCGCTTCGTCCATCACCTGGCCGTTTTCCGGGTGATGCTCGTGCCGGTTGACCCCGCGGATCAGCAGCGGTTTACCGTTAAGCTTCAGCAGGCCATTGCTGATGTCAACGCGGCGGAAGCCCACGTCGCACGCCTCAATCTCGATAACCTCACCCTGCGGGTTATGAAGCGCCATCGTCAGGCGATACAGTTCTGGCGTTTCCGCACTCCAGAGCGCGGGGGATACGACGGGAATCGTTGCCGTTAGCCGCTCGGCCCAGCTGCCACGTTCGTCAACAATGGCAGACCCCGGTTGCCGGGATACGCTGGCGCATTTTTCCCCCTTGCGCCACAGGGTGAAAGCCACCTCGCAGTCCGCAACGTCAGCGCCTGCCAGCGTGACATCAACCTTCAGCACCGCGCGGTCCAGTTCCGCATTCAGGTCCGTCACTACGTGATAATCGGCAATCTGGGTATCGGGTTTATGCAGCAAGGACACATCGCGGAAGATACCGCTCATGCGCCACATGTCCTGATCTTCCAGATAGCTGCCGTCACACCAGCGCAATACCATGACCGCCAGGCGGTTCTGCCCGGGGCGTAATGCCGCCGAGAGGTCAAATTCGGCAGGCAACCGGCTGTCCTGGGAATAGCCCATCCACTGTCCGTTGCACCAGAGATGGAACGCCGAGTTCACGCCATCAAAGATAATGCGGGTCTGCCCGCTCAGAAGCCAGGCGTCATCCACCTCAAATGTGAGCGAGTAACAACCGGTCGGGTTTTCCTGCGGCACAAAAGGTGGGGTAACGGGGATGGGATAGGTGACATTGGTGTAGATGGGCGTGTCGAACCCCTGCATCTGCCAGTTAGACGGCACGGGCATCGCGACGGCATCCGCGCAATCTTCAGTCACCCATGTCTGAGGAACCTGCTCCGGCGCGGTAAAGTAGCTAAACCACCATACTCCGTTGAGAGAGTGTCTGCTGATGGATCCAGCGTCATCTCTGGCCGAAGGCTCATTGCGCCAGCTGTGCAACGGCGCGTGTGCGGCCAGACGGTTCCACTGGGTAACTACGGGGTTTTCCCAGTCCCGACGGGCCAGGATTGCGCTGAGGGTCAGCGGTGAAGTGGTGGACATAGTAACCTCTTTGCGAAGCGCTCACAATTTTGGTTAACATGCCCTGGCACTCTGCGACGGTAAAGCGTTCAATCGCAGGGTAGCGAGTCAGATCACAAAAGTCTTATTTGCGGGCAAGCTGCTCGGCCAGGAGTGCCAGGCTTCTGAGCTGCTGCGCCAGATCCTCGCGTTCAGCCTGCTGCGGCGCGCGGCGTGCGCTGGAATGACGGGTAACCAGCGTAACCGGCAATTGAACCTGCCAGCACGCCTCGTCCCCGGTGGGAGCCAGCAGCCACTCCACGCTGCGTTCACCCGCCTCGCGAAACGCCTGGCGAATGGTCGTCAGTGGCGGAGAAAACCAGGCGCTGTCAGCCGTATCGTCGAACCCGACCACCGATATCTGGCCCGGAATCGCAACCCCTTTTTCCGCGCAGGCGCGCATCACCCCGAGCGCCATTTGATCGTTCGCCACCAGAATCGCGTCCGGTAATGTCGCCGCAGACAATAGCAAATGTCCCTTCTCATAACCGCTGGCCGCACTCCAGTCACCGCAGGCCGCCGCAACGGCTTCAAGCCCGGCGAATGTCAGAGCGGCTTTCCATCCCGCCAGACGCGCCCGTGCAGAGACCGAGCTTTCCGGCCCGCTCAGCAGGGCAATGCGCTGATGCCCCAGCGAAAGCAGATGCTCAACGCCCAGATGCGCCCCCTGCTCTGCGTTAAACACGAGACTGTTTACCTGCGCTGAGGGCGATACATCGAGGAATAGCACCGGAACAGGCGACGCCAGCGCCCTGAGCTCTTCGGCGTACGGATCGTCAAGCGGCACATTCACCAGCAGCGCCTCCACCCGCTGTGCCAGCAGCGCCTGAAGCGCGGCCTGACACTGCCGGGGATGCTCCACCATGGAGATAAGGACGCTCGTCCCCTGTTCCGCCGCACGCGATTTTACCGCCGACACAATTTGCGAAGGCGCGTGCAGGGCCAGGTCGGTAGTGATGAGACCCAGCGTACGGGTGCGTTTACCCGCCAGCTGCTGTGCCCGAAGGTTTGGAACGTAGTGCAGCTCCGCCATCGCCTGCTGCACCTTTTCTCGCGTGCGGGCAGACACATGTTCCGCGTTGTTAATGACGCGGGAAACGGTCTGATAAGAAACCCCCGCAAGGAGGGCGACATCATAGAGAGTGATAGCTTTCATGCATTCTGGCATCGCGTTTATCGTGCCCCTATTCTGGCACAGCGACACCGTTAAAACATGTGAGCGCTTCGCAAAATTAAACAACCCGCTCCGGCTGGGGTATTTCCTCAATGCGCGGCTTCTGGCGGAACCAGGGCAGACAGAGCTGAATAAGCGGGCCAATGGTCAGGGCATACAGTACGGTCCCCACTCCAAACGTGCCGCCAAGCACGCACCCAATCAGCAGGACGGACACCTCAATTGAGGTGCGCACGCTGCGAATGGACCACCCCAGACGGGCATGAATGCCGGTCATCAGGCCGTCGCGCGGGCCAGGCCCGAAACCGGCGCCGATGTACATGCTGGTCGCAATCGCGTTCATCACGATGCCCGACACCAGGAAAGCGATTCGAACGGGTAACGAATCCAGTTCCGGAATAAGTGCCATGCTGGCGTCCGCCGCCAGACCGATACAAATCACGTTGCTGATCGTGCCAAGACCAGGCATCTGACGCAGTGGGATCCACAGCAGCAGCACTGCTGCACCGACTAAAATGATTACCGTCCCGATAGTCATCCCCAGCTGCATCCCCACCCCAAGGTGAAAAACATCCCAGGGATCGACACCCAAATCGGAACGAATAAACATCGTGGTGGAAAGGCCATACAGTCCTAAACCGACATAGAGTTGTAGCAGACGACGTACCATTTTTTATCTTCTCCAGTGAACCAGGCTTTCATCCTGACCTAAAATGGCACTATGATTAATGTCCAGTTTTCAAATAGTGGACTGCATATGTCATCTCGTCGCTTCGGAAGCCAGTCTCTGGTACGCCTTTTAGGCCACTGGCAGCAAGCCTCATCCCGCACCCCGCTCTGGCGACAGCTGGCCGACGCGCTGCGTCTGTTAATCCTTGATGGACGTCTGGCCTTGAATACGCGGCTACCGGGGGAGCGTGAGCTGGCCTCTGCGCTGGACGTGAGCCGGACCACCATCAGCAGCGCCCTCGCCCACCTGCGCGAGGAGGGTTATCTTGAAAGCCGCCACGGCAGCGGGTCACGCGTGCTCCTCCCGGATACGCGTGCCGTTCCCACCCTTTCAGCGGCAAGTGCCGCACTGGATCTCTCTACTGCCGCCCTCAATGCCGGGCCAGAGATCCATCAGGCTTATGCCCATGCGCTCACGGCCATTACGCAGCATCTCTCGCTGACGGGCTACGATCAGCTAGGGCTGCCGACGTTGCGGGAGGCCATCGCTGCACGCTATACCGCGCGGGGTCTCCCCACCCGCGCAGACGAAGTGATGGTGGTCAATGGCGCCGTTAGCGGCTTTGCGCTGGTGCTGCGGATGATGACCGGGCCGGGGGATCGCGTCGTGGTTGATCATCCCACCTATCCGCTGGCGATTGCCGCCATTCAGGGAGCGCAGTGTCGGCCCGTGGGGGTGTCGCTGCCGGAAACCGGCTGGGATACGGATGGCTTCGCGGCCACGCTTGCCCAAACGGCGCCGCGCCTGGCGTATCTAATGCCTGATTTTCATAACCCCACCGGGCGCTGTATGGATATCGCAACCCGTCGGGCGATCACGGATATTGCAGCCCAAACCCGCACGACGCTGGTGGTGGATGAAACGATGGTGGATCTCTGGTTTGATGCGCCTCCCCCGCCACCGCTGGCCGCCTTTAACCCGCAGGCCACCGTCATCACCTTAGGCTCTGCCGGAAAAAGCTTCTGGGGAGGGCTGCGTCTCGGCTGGATCCGCGCCTCCTCGCGCACTATCGCTACGCTTGCCCAGACGCGGGATACCCTGGATTTAGGCTCGCCGTTGCTGGAACAGCTGGCGATGCAGTGGCTCATTAACAACAGCGAGACGTTTCTGCCAGCACGCCGGAAGATGCTGGCGGAACGACGCGATCGATGCGGTGAGCTGTTGCGCGAACATTTCCCGGACTGGAAATTCCATGAAGCGGAAGGCGGGCTCTCTTACTGGATAGAACTCCCGGGCATGCTGGCGACACAGCTTGCCGCGCGAGCTGAGATTCTGGGGATCAATCTGGGGACCGGTACGCGATTTGGTTTATCTGGCGCGTTTGACCGCTATTTACGGATGCCCTTCTCGCTCGATTCAACAGAGCTTGAGCAGGCGTTGCTGAGGATCAAACCGTTATGGCTCGCCCTGAATAAAAACGTGCCATCGTTAAAACGCAGCGTGATCTAATAATAAAATTTTTGAAGCAGATCATAAAAAATAAAAACTGCTGACTGTCACAGATACAGTCAGCAGTTTTCACCAGTCAGGAGTTAATGCTGAGCAGGAATAGGAAAACCTTTCAGTGAAATAACGAAGTTTTCACCGTCTTTCTTTATTTTTGCGCCGGTATCACACCAGTCAGACGCAATACGAAAGAACTCATCACTTCCGACATTCCAGCCAAGACGTACATGCTTCACGTAGCCTGAACGCAACAGATCGCAGGCCTCTTTGTAGTCACTGGCAGTTGACAGTTGTTGTTTCATTTTCTCTTCTTCAGAAGTTTGCGTAGAGCTTTGATTTCTTTAGGAGTAAAAGGAGAAACACTCTCTTCTTCCGTATGCTGATTATCAATATCCTCTTCCGATACTCCCGCCTCTTCTACTGCTTCGAACGCCAGCAGCAGCAGTTTCTCTGTCGTCACGCTTAAATTCTCGTTATTGACTTCCGCATAGTGGCGAAGTCTTTCTTTTAGCGCGTCATCAATCTTAACGTTTAATACCGCTGTAGCCATGTTTGTCACTTCCCTTCGGAATAAGTACCTTATTTAATACACGAAGTTAACAATGTTATCCAGATATATATTTTTTTGAGTTATGGAAGAAAATAACCGTCCAATTCTAAAATGACAGTCTATTATTACAAGTTTATGACAATAATATTTCAGTACAATGAAATATATATTACACGATATAGGCACAGTATTATTGTGGGATAGCGATTTAAGGGGAGAGGTAAAGCTGAAGAATCTTATAAGGCCACAAATGGGTGGGGGCCCTGCCAGCTACATCCCGGCACACACGTCGTCTGCCCTGGCTGCTTCCTTCCGGACCTGACCTGGTGAACAGAGTAGCGTTGCGGGAGAACCAACAGAGCCCCCATTGAGAGCGTTGATAACCAACGCGCTGGCGCATTATCCCTGTGCTAAGGCCCAATTGCAAGCGACCAGGAACCGGATGCTGGTTTCTTGCGCAAACAGGCGCAGCAATCATGAAGATCTTCGTTTACCATAGCTTTCCAGAAACTCCCCACAGGTGAAGGTATGGACGAACACGACTCCTTTCCACAGCGCGTATGGCAAATCGTGGCCTCAATCCCGGAAGGCTATGTCACCACCTATGGTGATGTCGCACGTCTTGCCGGTTCCCCGCGCGCGGCGCGACAGGTTGGAGGCGTCCTGAAACGGCTGCCGGAAGGAAGTACATTGCCCTGGCATCGGGTGGTGAATCGTCATGGCACCATTTCGCTCACCGGGCCGGATCTCCAGCGTCAGCGTCAGGCGTTACTTTCAGAGGGGGTGCAGGTGTCAAGGTCGGGTCAGATCGATTTGCAAAAGTTTCGCTGGGTGTACTGACCCCTCTCCCGGAGGAGAGGGGAAAGGCATACGTTACATCTGAGTCGGTGGGGTTGGCAGAGACGGCTGATTGGTCTGCGGCGCGACCGGTACTTCGGTCTGCTGCACCGGGACCAGGTTCAGGTCGATTTTAGTCCCACCATTGTTAATCGCTTCCTGGACCGTATCGGTGATAAAGACCAGCTTACCGTTGATGGTTACCGCTGCGCTCAGCAGGATACGGGCATTAGGCTGCACGTCCGACGGGTTATACGGCAACACGAAGCTAAACGGCGCCTGCTTGCCTTCAGTACGGACGGCGCGCTGAGCCACGACCTTCGACGGCGCGTCGGCCAGAGAAGCATCAGACAGCGTCACCGTTAATACCGCATCCGGCGGCAACGCAACTTTCTGTTTAATCCAGATGGTACCGGAAACGTTAGGCTGCTGAATGGATTGCTGCGAAAGGGTATTAATCCCGTTCGGGTCTGCTGCTGGCACTGGCACCTGGGCGCTCTTACCGGCACAGGCGGACAACGCCACCGCAATAGCTATACCACTTAGCATGGGCACGAGTTTCATTGAAGTCTCCTTATCAATGCACCAGCGGGATCGATCCCATCCGATGTCGTTTCAATCACATATCGTATTCAAGTGTGGCACAACTCACTGATTAATGCCTGAAATCGGCCCGATATTCAGATTATTCTACCCATCGGACCACTTTCATTTCTGCGTTATACTCTGCCTATCTTTCGCTACGGCGTTTATTGAGGACAACTATGAGTCAGGCACTGAACAATCTGCTGACATTACTGAATCTGGAAAAAATTGAGGAAGGACTCTTTCGCGGACAGAGCGAAGATCTCGGCTTACGCCAGGTCTTCGGGGGGCAAGTCGTTGGACAAGCGCTGTACGCTGCAAAGGAGACTGTCCCGGCAGACCGTCTGGTGCATTCGTTCCACAGCTACTTCTTACGCCCTGGCGATAGCGCGAAACCGATCGTGTATGACGTTGAGGTCCTGAGAGACGGCAACAGCTTCAGCGCTCGCCGCGTAGCGGCCATTCAGAACGGTAAGCCAATCTTTTACATGACCGCCTCTTTCCAGGCACCGGAACCCGGCTACGAGCATCAAAAAGTGATGCCGCCGGCACCCGCGCCTGACGATCTCAAATCTGAGACCGATATTGCCCGTGCGCTGTCGCATCTGCTTCCGCCGCAGGTCAAAGAGAAGTTTCTCTGCGATAAACCGCTGGAGATCCGCCCGGTTGAGTTCCATAACCCGATGAAAGGTCACCCCGCCGAGCCGAAGCGCCAGGTCTGGATCCGGGCTAACGGCACCGTGTCTGAGGACTTCCGCGTTCATCAGTATCTGCTGGGTTATGCGTCAGATTTCAACTTTCTGCCGGTGGCGCTGCAGCCGCACGGCGTCGGGTTCCTTGAAAAAGGGATGCAGGTCGCAACGATCGATCACTCCATGTGGTTCCACCGTCCCTTCAACATGAATGAGTGGCTGCTCTACAGCGTGGAGAGTACGTCAGCGTCGAGCGCTCGCGGGTTTGTGCGCGGGGAGTTTTATACCCAGGACGGCGTGCTGGTGGCTTCTACGGTGCAGGAAGGGGTGATGCGTAATCGCGGGTGATTGTGTGCGGCCTGATGCCCTCACCCTGGCCCTCTCCCACAGGGAGAGGGAATACACACTAAAAACGGCAACCTGAGGTTGCCGTTTTGCTGTTTATTAGGCGTTATACGCATTCTCACCGTGGCTGTTGACGTCCAGACCTTCGCGTTCCTGCTCTTCAGGGACACGCAGACCGACCGTCATGTCCGCCAGTTTGTAGCCAATGAAAGCGACAACGGCAGACCACACAACGGTGATAGCAATACTTTCCAGCTGTACCAGAAGCTGATGAACCATGGTGACGCCTTCAGCGTAGCCCACGCCACCCAGGGATTTCGCGGCAAAGATACCGGTCATGATACAGCCGACGATACCGCACACGCCGTGCACGCCAAACACATCGCATGGGTCATCAACGCGCAGCACACGTTTCAGTGCCGTCACGCCCCACAGACCTGCAAGACCTGCCACCAACCCCACCAGCAGCGCACCGCCTACGCCGACATAGCCACACGCTGGCGTGATGCCAACCAGACCGGCAATGGCACCCGAACAGGCACCCAGCAGGGAAGGTTTACCGCGTACGGCCCACTCGCCAAACACCCAGGAGAGGATCGCACCCGCCGTGGCCACAACGGTGTTCACAAAGGCCAGCGCGGCGATTTCGTTCGCTGCACTCGCTGAGCCGGCGTTGAAGCCAAACCAGCCAAAGTAGAGGATAGCCGTACCGGTAAACACCATCGGCAGGTTGTGCGGTTTAAACGCTTCTTTACCGAAGCCCACGCGTTTGCCAATCAGATAGGCGCCCACCAGGCCCGCTACCGCGGCGTTGATGTGTACAACGGTACCGCCCGCGAAGTCCAGCGCACCGTGCGCTGCCAGCAGACCGCCACCCCAGACCATGTGCGCAATCGGCACATAGGAGAGCGTCAGCCAGACCACCACGAAGATCAGGACGGCAGAGAAACGAATACGCTCGGCGAGCGCACCCACAATCAGCCCGACGGTAATACAGGCGAAGGAGCCCTGGAACGCAACGTGGATATACTGATAGAAACTGCCCATCAGCGCGGTCAGCTCAATATTTTTCAGCATCACCCAGTCGAAGTTACCAAAGAACGCGTTGCCCGTGCCGAACGCCAGCGAGTAACCGTAAACCACCCACAGCACGCAGACCAGTGCGAACGTCACGGCAACCTGCGTCAGCATGGAGAGAACGTTTTTGCCACGGATCAGGCCGCCGTAGAACAGCGCAATGCCCGGAATTGACATGAACAGCACCAGCGCGGTGCTGATCATCATAAAGGCGTTATCGGCTTTGTCGACCACCGCAGGGGTAGCAGCCAGCGCCAGGCCCGGCAGCAGCGCCAGCGAACCCAGACCCGTTTTGAGTGTTGCTATCTTCATTTTCTCGATCCCTATCACTGTGTGCCAGGCGTTATTTACAGAGCCGCTTCGTCAGATTCGCCGGTACGGATGCGAATGACGCGCTGCAGTTCGGCAACGAAAATTTTGCCGTCGCCAATTTTGCCGGTATAGGCCGCTTTGCTAATGACATCAATGACTTCATCAAGCTGATCGTCAGCAATCGCGACATCAATTTTTACTTTTGGCAGAAAGTTAACGCTGTATTCCGCCCCGCGATAAAGCTCGGCATGACCCTTCTGACGACCAAAGCCTTTCACTTCGGTGACAGTCAGTCCCTGAATACCCATTGAAGACAACGCTTCACGCACGTCTTCGAGTTTGAATGGTTTGATTACAACCGTAACCAGCTTCATAGATCCCCTCCAGTCAGAATTCGGTAATGGCCGTAGCTTACGCAGAAGGTATTGCAAGGGGTGTGCCAGAAATGAAAACGAGAGGGGAACAGCGATGCGATGAGCGTTACACGGTTCTGTTAAACGCCCAGGTGAAAAAAAACGCACCATGCCGGTGCAGGGTGCGTTTCAGTTTTGCACCAACAGGAATGACTGTTAGCGCGCCGCCTCATTTTAGTGCATCAGGCGCTAAGCGACTCTTCATCACGCACGCTGGCCGCCAGCTCTTCGCCCGCCAGCTGCAGCTGGTACATCTGCCAGTAGCGCCCTTTTGCTTCCAGCAGTTCACGGTGCGTACCGCGTTCAACGGCCTGTCCGCGATGTAGCACCAGAATGGTATCCGCATCGACGATGGTGGAAAGACGGTGGGCAATCACCACCAGCGTCGTATGGTCGCGTACCGCGTCCAGCGCCTGCTGGATGGCCTGCTCGGTGCCGGAATCAATACTGGCCGTTGCTTCATCCAGAATCAGTATCTGCGGCGTTTCAATCAGGACGCGCGCCAGCGCCAGGAGCTGCTTTTGCCCGACGGAGAGATTGTTCCCCTGCTCGCCCAGTTTGGTATTGATCCCGTCACTAAACCCGCGTGCCAGCTCTGCCAGCTGCACTTTTTCCAACACGTCCCAGACCTGCTGCTGGGTGTAATCTCGCCCCAGGGTCACATTGGCGAAGAAGGTATCGGCCATTACGACCGGATCCTGCTGCACCATCGCAACGCCTTTGCGTAACACAGTGTGGCTGAGGGACGCGAGCGGGCGCCCGTCGAGACGGATTTCACCTTGCGTGACCGGGTAATAGCCCATCAACAGGCTGGCAAGGGTGCTCTTACCGCTACCGGTATGCCCCACCAGCGCCACGAAACCGCGTGATGGAACGTCAAGCGTGATGTCCTGCAACACCAGCCTGTCTTCGCGATAGGCAAACGAGACGTTATCAAAGGCAATAGTCCCGCTTTGCAGAGGTCGCTCATCATTGCCGTAGGCCTGGCGTGGCCTGTCCATCAACTCAAACACGCGCTCACCGGCGACGACCGCCTGTTGCAGCATCGATTGCTGGGTGGTGAGCTCGATCAACGGCTCGTTAAGGCGTCCCAGATAGCTAATAAAGGCGTACAGCACGCCCACTTCAATCGTACCGTTTGAGCTGAGGCCAAAGAGCATCAGCAACCCGCAAAGCACCAGCGCAGAGAAAAGGCTCAGCAGCGGACGCAGCAGGAAGCCATCAAGCCGCAGCGTCTGCATACGCGCTATATAGTGCGAACGGCTGGCTTCACCCATGCGTTCGCCAAAGCGCGCCTGCTGGCGGAACTGCTGGATGACGCTCATGCCGTTGATCACTTCGTTGAAGCCATCATTGATGTCGGCCAGGTAAGCGCGCACCCGACGTACAATCGGCGTGCTGTAGCGCTGGTAAATGACCATGACAATCAGGACCGCCGGGAAGATAGCGATCGCCACCAGCGCCATGCGCCAGTTGAGACTGAACATCGCCACCAGCATCGCACCAATCAGCGCTGCGCTGCGCAGTACGGTTGCCACCACGGTAACGTACAGATCGCGGATCACCTCGGTATCGTTGGTCACGCGCGAAATCACCTGCCCGACAGGCTGGATATCAAACTCGCTGAGCGGCTGGCGAAGCGCCGCGTCCATCACATCCGTACGCAGCTGCTGAACAACGCCCACGGCTGCGCGGTTAAACAGCAGCGACTGAGCATAGTGCAACCCTGCTGCCGTCAGCTGTAAGCCAACGTAGGCCACCCCTAAGCCCGCCACCAGCCCCAGCGGCAGATAGCTTTTGGCGACCATATTGTCGATGAAGTAGCTAATGAGCAGTGGACCGCTCACTTCAGCAATCGCCGCAATCCAGAGTAAAAGCACGGCCACCGAGAGCGGTTTACGCCACGGCGAGCCGTAGGCCAGCAGACGTTTGAGCGTCGGCCACATCGTTCCGAGCTTACGCACTGGCGGCCTCCTCATCCTGTTCTGGCGCATCGTCCAGCGCCGCTTCAAGCTGTTGATAGCGGTACATATCACGATACCAGCCCGGCTGCTCGGCAAGCGTTTCATGCTGCCCGCGCTGGGCAATGTGTCCGTGCTGCAATACCAGAATTTCGCTGGCTTCGGTGAGCGCTGACAAACGGTGGGCGCTGATAATCACCGTGCGTCCATCGCCCCACTGGCGCAGATTATGCAGAATCTGATGCTCGGTACGGCCGTCCACGGCGGAAAGCGCATCATCCAGGATCAGGATTTCAGCATTCAGCAGCAGCGCGCGGGCAATGGAGATACGCTGTTTTTGTCCTCCGGACAGCATGACGCCGCGTTCCCCAACTTCCGTTTCGTAGCCCTGCGGCAACCGCAAAATATCATCATGTACGCTGGCCAAACGCGCCACATGTTCAATCTCTTCCTGCGTCGCCGCAGGGCGTCCCAGGGCAATGTTGTTCGCCACGGTGTCCGAAAATAAAAACGGCGTCTGGCTGACGACCGCCAGGCGACCACGCCACTCATCCAGCAGCAGTCTGGTCAGAGGAATATCGTGGAAGCGGATATCGCCCTCGGTGACGTCAAAGTGGCGCTGAAGCAGAGAGAGCACGGTACTTTTGCCGGATCCCGTCGGGCCGCAGATGCCCAGCATCTGCCCTGGTTGCAGCGAAAAGCTGACGTTCTCCAGTACCGGATGCGCCGTATGCGGATAGATAAACTGATGGACGTCGACAGTCATGACGCCGCGCCCTTCAGGTACGGATTCGCTACCGTCAATGACCACCGGCGCTTCGGACAGCATGGCGCGAATGCGGCTATAGGCGGCACTGCCGCGCTCCACGATGTTAAACATCCAGGCCAGCGCCAGCATCGGCCAGATCATGAGCCCAAGATACATCGCAAAGCTGGTCAATTGCCCCAGGGTCAACGAGCCCTGCACCACCATCCAGCTTCCGCCACCAATCGCCAGCAGGTTTGCCATGCCAATCGCGATATAAATCGTCGGGTCAAAACGGGCGTCAATACGCGCGACGCGCATGTTCTTCGCCCCCGTGTCTGCCGCATCGGCCGCAAACAGCGCAGACTGTCGGTCTTCCAGGCCAAACGCTTTGATCATGCGGATGCTGGTCATGCTCTCCTGGGTGCGATCGTTCAGAGACGAAAACGCCGCCTGCGCCAGCTTAAAGCGCTCGTGCAGCTGTTCACCATAGCGATTGATCGCCAGCGCCATGATCGGCATCGGCAGCAGGGCGAGCAGGGTCAACTGCCAGCTGATCTGCGTGGACATCACGATCAGCACGGCACAGCCCATCACCAGCGAGTCCACCAGCGTCAGCACCCCTTCCCCGGCGGCAAAGACCACGCGATCGACGTCGTTAGTCGCGCGGGCGATGAGATCCCCGGTGCGATGGCGCAGATAAAATTCGGGATGCTGCCGGCTCAGCTGGCGGTAAAAATCTTCACGCAGCTCAACGGCCAGCTGATAGGACGCACCAAACAGCAGCACGCGCCAGACGTAGCGCAACAGATAAACAATGACGGCCGTCAGCACCAGCGTGCCGACCCACATCAACACCCGTGCGGTGGTGTAATGCTGTTCGGTGACGCCATCCACGACGTACCCCACCACTTTCGGCGGGATCAGCTGCAGGATGGCAATGATAATAAGCAGGCATACTGCGCCGAGGTAGCGTTGCCACTCCCGACGAAAGTACCAGCTTAGTTGGGCAAATAATCGCACGCGGTTTGTTCCTGAAGGTATTTTACGAAGTTATTCAATGGGTAATGCTGTGGTGTATTTAATCTGTTCCATGGCGAAGCTTGAAGTGACGTCCGACAAACCCGGTACGCTGTTCACCAGCCGCTTGTAGAAATCATCATAGCGCTTCATGTCGGCCACCTGGACGCGCATCAGGTAATCGTACTCTCCGGCCATACGCCAGAAACCGAGCACCTCGGGCATCTCCGACACCTGAGTGACGAAGCGGCAATACCACTCGCTGCTGTGATGCTGGGTTTTTATCAGCACAAATGCCGTCAACCCAAGACCCAGCTTTTCGGGATCTAACAACGCGACGCGCCCCAGAAGAATGCCGTCATCTTCCAGCTTCTTAAGGCGCTTCCAGCACGGGGTGGTGGTCAGATTAACGGCATCTGCCAGCGCCTGCAAAGAGAGGGTACAGTCATTTTGCAGCAATGAAAGGAGCTTGCGGTCAATTTTATCTAGCATACCCACCTCACAGAGAAAATTTTTCTCCCTTCATTCTATTTTAAAGGCCAGATAGCAACAATTTTTTCTGTGCTTTTCGCTATGCTAGGCACAAAATGACAAACGGATAACGACGATGAATAGCACCTGGGTTAAACATGCGATCAGCGAAATCAATGCCGACTATCAGCGCTCGGCGGATACGCACCTGATTCGCCTTTCCCTGCCGGGATTTGACGGCATTCAGCTCTATCTGAAAGATGAAAGCACTCATCCTACCGGTAGCCTGAAGCATCGCCTGGCGCGCTCACTGTTTTTATACGGTTTATGTAACGGCTGGATTAAAGAAGGCACCACCATCATTGAATCTTCCTCCGGTTCAACAGCGGTGTCCGAAGCCTATTTTGCCCGCCTGCTGGGCCTGCCATTTATCGCGGTGATGCCGTCCTGCACAGCAAAACGCAAAATCGAACAGATCGAATTTTACGGCGGTCGCTGCCACTTTGTGGAAAGCGCCTGCGAAATCTACGCCGCCTCCGAAATGCTGGCCCGTGAACTCAACGGCCACTATATGGACCAGTTCACCTTCGCCGAACGCGCAACGGACTGGCGTGGCAATAACAACATTGCCGACAGTATTTTCCGCCAGATGACCCACGAACCGCATCCGGTTCCGTCGTACATTGTCATGAGCGCCGGTACCGGCGGCACGTCAGCCACTATTGGACGCTACATCCGCTGTCAGGGCTACGACACCCAACTGATGGTGGTTGACCCGCAGAACTCCGTGTTCCTCGACTACTGGCAAAACCGCGATGCCGGTCTGCGCAGCCCGGTTGGCAGTAAAATTGAAGGGATTGGCCGCCCGCGCGTGGAGCCCTCTTTCATCCCCGATGTTGTGGATGAGATGATGCGCGTGCCGGATGCCGCAAGCGTGGCAACGGCGCACTGGCTGGAAACGCAATTGGGCCGCAAAGTGGGCGCATCGACGGGCACAAATATGTGGGGCGCACTGCAGCTTGCCGCACGTATGCGCGAAGAGAGTCGCACCGGTTCCATCGTCACGCTGCTGTGCGACAGCGGCGAGCGTTATCTCGAGACCTATTACAACGCGGAGTGGGTGCAGGCCAACATCGGCGATATCGCCCCGTGGAAGGCGCAGATTGCAAAGCTTGTGAAATAAAAAAAAGCCAGACCGAGGTCTGGCTTGCTGGAAGGGTCTCACTATTCGGGGGAATACGGGAGGTTGTTGTTGTCCAGCCAATGTGTCAAAAAATGGGACACTGCTTCATTGCGGCAGTGGCCAATAACCGGCAGATGGGGAAGTTCTGCTTTCAGCTGCGCCATCGCATTACCCATGATCAAACCGCGACCAACGCTACCCAGCATTTCGCGGTCGTTCATGGCGTCACCAAACGCCATACACTCCTGCAGCGTTAAGCCCAGGTGGTCGCTCAGAACCGCCAGAGCGGAACCTTTGTTACAGCCAACCGGCAGCACTTCCAGACAATCCACCGCCGAGAAGGTCAGGTGCGCCCGGTCGCCCAGCGCCTCATTCAGTTGAATCCGTAAGCGACAAAGATCGTCATGATCGCCGCAAAAGCAGATCTTAGTTACCGCATGGGCGGGGATCCGACGCAGATCGATAAGCTGGTATTTGAAGCCGCTGTAAACATGCGCGTGCAATAATTCCGGGATTTCACTTCCGGTAAACCAGCCGCGATCGTTAAAGACGTGGATACTGGCCTGCGTGTCCCAGGTACTGTGCAGCACGATGTCCGCTACTTCCGGGTTGAGATCCTGACGGTGCAGCACATCGCCTTCTACGGAGTGAATTCGCGTCCCGTTGCCGGTGATCAGAAAAGCGTCGAGGGAAAACGCCCCCAGCAAATGGCGCATTTCCAGCACATGGCGCCCGGTGGCAAATGTCAGGGTGACATTACGCTCGTGCAGGCGCTTCAGCGTGTTCAGGGTTTTTTCCCCTAAACGGTGGTCCGGCATTAACAGCGTACCGTCCATATCAAATGCAGCGAGCCGAGCCATGATTACTCCCGAAATGTGATGCGTTTAACTTGTGCATCAGTATCGTGTGAGATATACGGAAGTAATAGTGAATAGATGATAATTATTGTTCCGGGTTTCTTATGCGCCAGCTCAATCGACTCAATCAGTATCACCGCCTGTGGCAGCCTTCCCTGGGTGCAACACAACAGGTCACCATCGGCGAACTGGCCGCCCGCTGTTTTTGTAGCGAGCGGCATGTCCGAACGCTGCTGCGTCAGGCCCAGGAGGCGGGCTGGCTGAACTGGCGAGCGCAGTCTGGCCGCGGTAAGCGGGGTGAGCTGACGTTCCATGTCGCGCCGGAGTCACTGCGCAATGCGATGATGGAGGAGGCGCTGAAGAGCGGGCAGCAGCATAACGCGCTGGAACTGGCCCAGCTTGCACCCGCAGAATTACGATCATTGCTGCATCCGTTTTTGGGCGGGCAGTGGCAAAACGACACGCCGACGCTGCGCATCCCCTATTACCGCTCGCTGGATCCGCTTCAGCCGGGGTTTTTACCGGGCCGAGCGGAGCAGCATCTGGCAGGACAGGTATTCTCAGGTTTGACGCGTTTTCATGGCAACAGCAGTGAACCCACGGGCGATCTTGCTCATCACTGGGAAGTATCGAAGGACGGTTTGCACTGGCATTTTTATATTCGCTCCACCTTGCACTGGCATAACGGCGATAAAATCGAAACCGGACAGCTTCAGCAAAGCCTGGATGCGCTTTTTGCCTTGCCTGCCCTGCGTAAACTGTTCCAGAGCGTCTTACGCGTTGACGTTACCCATCCTCAGTGTCTGACCTTTACGCTGCACCAGCCGGATTACTGGCTGGCACACCGCCTGGCCACCTACTGTAGTCGGCTTGCACATCCCGAACAGCCTATGACGGGCAGCGGCCCCTTCCGACTCAGCGTGTATGACCCGGATCTGGTTCGTCTGGAAAGCCACGAACAATACCATCTCAGCCATCCGCTGCTTAAGGCTATCGAGTACTGGATAACACCGTCGCTGTTTGACTATGGGTTAGGTACCAGCTGTCGCCATCCGGTGCAGATTGCCATTGGCGAGCCGGATGAACTGGAGAGCCTGCGCCTGGTGACGAACAGCACCAGTCTGGGCTTTTGTTATCTCACCCTGAAGCAAAGCCCGCGCCTGAGCGAAATGCAGGCTCGACGGCTCATTAACATCATTCATCTCTCAACGCTTCTGCATACGCTTCCGCTCAATGAAGGGCTGATTACCCCGACAGAGGAGTTACTCCCCGGCTGGGCGATCCCTCAGTGGCCGGATTTAACACATGTCCCTCTGCCGAAGAAATTAACCCTGATTTATCATTTACCGGTTGAGTTACACACGATGGCGCGCCAGCTAAAACAGTACCTTGCACAACACGGCTGCGAGCTTACGGTGATCTTTTACGATGCGAAAACCTGGGACGGGTGCCAGCAACTGGCGGACGCGGACATCATGATGGGCGACAGGCTGATTGGCGAAGCGCCGGAATATACGCTTGAACAGTGGCTGCGCTGTGATGCCCTCTGGCCACACGTGATTAGCGCACCGCAATATGCTCATCTGCAGGCCACCCTGGATGCGGTACAGACCCAGGCCGACGAACAGGCCAGACATGCCGGGCTCAGGGCTATTTTCTCCCGGCTCATGGAAAAGGCGGTGATAACCCCCCTGTTCAATTATCAATACCAGATCAGCGCCCCGCCGGGGGTCAACGGTATACGTCTCAACACCCGCGGCTGGTTTGATTTTACCGAAGCCTGGCTGCCCGCGCCAAAATCATGAAGAAGCTGGTCGCCGTCGTGGTCAGACGGTAACATAACGTTTTTACCGTAACAGTCGAGATGATTTATGAAACGTGCCGTCGTCGTGTTCAGCGGAGGACAAGACTCTACTACCTGCCTGGTCCAGGCCCTTCATCAGTATGATGAAGTTCACTGTGTCACTTTCGATTATGGTCAGCGTCATCGCGCTGAAATCGACGTTGCCCGTGAACTTGCCCTGAAACTGGGCGCACGCGCGCACAAGGTGCTGGACGTTACGCTGTTAAATGAACTGGCCGTGAGCAGCCTCACCCGGGACAGTATTCCCGTCCCGGACTACGAACCCGGTGCCAGCGGCATTCCGAATACCTTCGTGCCGGGCCGTAATATCCTCTTCCTGACCCTGACGGCGATCTACGCCTACCAGGTAAAAGCCGAAGCGGTGATCACGGGCGTGTGCGAGACCGACTTCTCCGGCTACCCGGACTGTCGTGATGAGTTCGTGAAGGCGTTAAACCACGCCGTCAATCTGGGGATGGCGAAAGAGACGCGCTTTGAAACCCCGCTCATGTGGCTGGATAAAGCCGAAACCTGGGCGCTGGCGGACTACTGGGGCAAGCTGGACCTGGTTCGCAGCGAAACGCTCACCTGCTATAACGGTATCAAAGGCGACGGTTGCAGCCAGTGCGCGGCCTGTAATCTACGCGCTAACGGGTTGAACCACTACCTTGCCGATAAAGTCAGCGTGATGGCCGCGATGCAGAAAAAGACCGGGCTTAAATAGGGTTATTTGACCGTGCTGTCGCAAAACAGGTTTCGACAGCACGGTACGCCTTACCATGTCTTATACGATCATCAGCTCCAGCTTTTCCCGCAACTCCCCTTCCAGCGGCAGCGCTTTCTGCGTTTTGAGATCGATACAGACAAAGGTGATCAGCGCATCAGCCACCACCTGCCCTTCTGGATCGAGCGTCACCACCTGGCTTAACACCCCGCTTTTACCATTGATCTGTTGCACCTGGCTGGTCACCGTGAGCACATCACCCAGCACGGCCGGACGGCGATAGTTGATGTTGATATTGACGACCACGAACGCGATGTTGTGCGCGGTCAGCCACTGAAAGCTGTCGCTGTTTTCCAGCCCGTCCCAGCGCGCTTCTTCAAGAAACTCAAGATAGCGGGCATTGTTAACATGCTGGTAAACGTCGAGATGAAAACCGCGTACTTTGATTTTTGTCTGCATAGCGCAATAGCCTTTACTGTTATTGTAGGATGAGAGGTCATGACTGGTATGACCTCTTTATCCTGGCAAAATTTTGCCACAGTGCAAGAAATTGCGTAATTACAACGTCAGGTGTGAGAGGTTGCGCTCAACCAGCGCACTGCCCATACCCGGCACCTGTTTGAGATCGTCGACCGTTTTGAAAGGACCATACTCTTCGCGGTAGCTGACGATGGCCTGCGCTTTTTTCAGGCCGACACCATTCATCGCGCGGGCCAGATCTTCCGCAGAGGCCGAATTGATACTGACCCGCGTACCGTCATCATCCGCATTTTTACCGGCGTCAGTCGCTTTGGTTTGCCCTTGCACCGGCGCTGCCGCGTCGGACTTGCTCTGGGTAGTTTGTGTTTTGGCGGCGGGAGCCGACGCCATCGCCCCCGCACTCATCCCGGTGGTGGCAATAGCCAGGGTAATTAACAGTGCTTTGATTCCACATTTCATGCTGTTATCTCCTTGTTTGTTGACAGCCACGTCACGATAGCCGCCAGATAAAACCGGCACAAACAGCAGATTGCAGAAATGGAAAAGGCCGCGAAAGCGGCCTTTAGTTATTGCAGAGCGTTACGAAAATCTGCGAGCAGACACGTAATTACTGCTGCTGAGTCATTATATCACCCAGCTTGATTTTGGCTTCTTTACGCAGGTTGCTCATCATGGCTTCGAAGGCAATCTGAGCATTGTTCTGGGTAATCCCCTGAACCATCGCTTTCTTCTGCGCTTCTGGCAGGGTGCCGGCTTTCACTTCATCCAGCGCCAGCAGAACGACGTTACCCTGCGTATCGGTGGTGGTACCGAAGCTTGGCTTGTCCTTCGCTGGCAGAGTCAGACCAAACGCGGCCTGGCTGATTGGGTCCTGGCCGGTACGGCTCAGCGTTTTCGCTTCACCGAAGCTCAGGCCAGCCGCTTTCAGCGCGTCTTCTTTACCCGCTTTCAGATCGGACAGAATCTTCTCAGCATCCAGTTTCGCCTGCTGTTCCGCTTTGTTGTGCTTAACCTGAGCGACAACCTGATCCTTCACTTCCGCCAGCGGTTTGACCGCTTCTGGCTTGTGCTCGCTGACGCGCAACACAAACGCACGATCGCCGTCGACGGTAATGATGTCAGAGTTACTGCCCGGTGTGCCGTTCTCGCCAACCAGACCACCGTTGAAGATGGCATCAGAAACCGGTTTGAAGTTCAGCTCTTCCGGCAGGTTGTCACGGCCAAACCAGCCCGTCTCAACCGCTTTCACACCCGCCGCCTGCTCTGCACCTGCCAGAGATTCGTTATCATTGCTGGCAGCATCGCTTACCTTCTGCTGCAGCGCGTAGTAGGCATCCAGCGCTTTTTCCTGTTTCACTTTCGCCGCGATATCTTCGCGAACGTCAGCCAGCGGTTTGGTTTTCGCCGCGGTGATGTCGTCCAGACGGACAACCAGGAAACCAACGGAAGACTTAATGACGCCTGAAAGCTGGCCTTTCTCTTTCAGACCGGCATTTTTCAGCTCGTCCGGCGTGGTCGCGTCTTCCAGCCAACCCATATCACCGCCGTTTTTCGCAGAGATAATGTCGGTGGATTTCGCTTTCGCAACGGCCGCGAAATCAGCGCCTTTGTTCAGCTCTTCCAGTACCGCTTTGGCATCAGCCTCGGTCTTCGTCTGGATCACGCTGTAACGGTTACGCTGCGGCTGAGTGAATTGATCCTGATGCTGATCGTAGTAAGACTGGATTTCCGCATCAGACGCGGTTTCCTGCAGCGCGGCTGCATCCAGCTTGATGTAGCTCACACGGAACTGCTCTGGAGAAACAAAGGAATTCTTGTTCTGCTCGTACCAGGCGTTAACGTCAGCGTCGCTCACCTGCTGTTTCGCCGCCAGGGCGTTCACATCAATGGTTGCTTCGCGTACAACGCGCTGCTGTGCCACCAGCGCGGCCAGTTCGTCCGTTTCACCTTTGAGCATGAAATCAGTGCCCACGACGGCATTGATGAGTTGCTGGGTTGTCAGCTGGTTACGCAGCGCCTGAGCGTACTGATCGGCCGTCATCCCCATCTGGTTGACGATACTGTTGTAACGCGCGTTGTCGAATTTACCGTTAGACTGGAAGGCCTGCGTGGAGAAGATGGCTTTTTTCACCTGCTCATCACTGATGCCAAGGCCCAGTTTTTTGGCATACTGATCCAGCAGCGCTTCGTCGATAAGACGGTTCAGTGTCTGTTGGCGCAGGGTCTTCATGTACCCTTCGTTCGCCGCCAGTTCAGAGAATTGGTCGCCCAGCTGTTGCTGCATACGGTTACGTTCACCGGCAAAAGCATTCTCGAACTGACCACGGCTGATTTCCTGGCCATTCACTTTTGCGGCATAGTTTGCGCCACCGCCAATAAGGTAACTGCTCACGCCGGTCAATATGAACGACACGATAATGATACCGAAAATAATCTTGAGCACGAGACTGTTAGCAGCCGTGCGTAAGCTGTCCATCATGGTGTAACAACACTCCGCTGTAGGTGACTGGTTACCTGACGCTGACGGAAAATCCTGCCCGTCGCGCGTGAAGGCGTATTGTGACAAGAAAACGGGGCGATTGTCAGCCCACAACTCGCATAAACTCGCACAAATCAGGTCTGGACAAACAAAAAAGGCACATCAAATGATGCGCCCTTGTACTTTCCGGCTTCCCTGAAACGGGAAAGCAATCAGTTTACTGCGTCTTTCAGCGCTTTACCTGCACGGAAACCTGGCACTTTAGCAGCAGCAATGGTGATCTCTTTACCGGTCTGAGGGTTGCGGCCAGTACGGGCAGCACGCTCTTTAACAGCAAAAGTACCGAAGCCTACCAGTGCAACGTCGTCTCCAGCCTGCAGAGATTCAGTAACAGAAGCAATTAATGCATCTAACGCACGTCCAGCTGCAGCTTTAGAAATATCAGCACCAGCAGCAATTTTGTCAATCAGTTGAGATTTATTCACTGTTCTCTTCCTCTCTTTATAATTTATATCGCGCCTGAATCCTTCACAACGCGACCGCGCAGCAGTTATATCAGGCCTGCCATGACCTTACAACACCCGTTGTTGATGGCTGACCTAATCAGCAATCTAAATTAGCTATACAAAAAAAGGCTGGCAAGTGCGAAATGACTTACCAGCCTTATTTTTATTGACGCTCTTTGCGCGAGGTCACTATTTTGCGGTTACAACCTGCATTCCGGAGGGTTCATTCTGCAGTGCGAGACTGAGAACTTCCTCAATTCGCTTCACAGGATGGATCTGCAGATCGGCAATCACGTTGTCCGGAATCTCTTCCAGATCGCGTTTATTTTCGTAAGGGATCAATACGGTTTTGATCCCACCACGGTGTGCCGCCAGCAGTTTTTCTTTTAAACCACCAATCGGCAGAACCTGACCACGCAGCGTAATTTCACCGGTCATTGCCACATCGGCACGCACCGGGTTCCCTGTCAGGCAGGAAACCAGAGCGGTACACATGGCAATACCCGCGCTTGGGCCATCTTTCGGCGTCGCGCCTTCCGGAACGTGCACGTGGATGTCGCGTTTTTCGTAGAAATCAGGGTTGATACCCAGTTTCTCCGCACGCGCGCGCACCACGGTCAGCGCCGCCTGGATGGATTCCTGCATCACTTCACCCAGCGAGCCGGTGTAGGTCAGCTTGCCTTTGCCCGGCACACAGGCGGTCTCGATGGTCAGCAGATCGCCACCCACTTCCGTCCATGCCAGGCCGGTCACCTGACCAACGCGGTTTTCGTTGTCCGCGCGACCGTAGTCGAAGCGCTGAACGCCCAGGTACGCATGCAGATTGTCGCCGTTAATCACAATGTGTTTCAGGCTCTTATCCAGCAGCAGCTGTTTCACCGCTTTACGACACAGCTTAGAGATTTCACGCTCAAGGCTACGCACGCCCGCTTCACGGGTGTAGTAACGAATGATGCCGATAATCGCGCTGTCCTCGACGGTCAGCTCGTTGGCTTTCAGCGCGTTACGCTCAATCTGTTTCGGCAGCAGGTGCTGCTTAGCGATGTTCAGCTTCTCATCTTCGGTATAACCGGAGAGACGGATCACTTCCATACGGTCCAGCAGCGGGGCCGGAATGTTCATGGAGTTGGAGGTCGCCACGAACATCACATCGCTCAGGTCGTAGTCCACTTCCAGGTAGTGATCGCTGAACGCCACGTTCTGTTCTGGATCAAGCACTTCCAGCAGTGCAGACGCAGGATCGCCACGCATATCCGACGACATCTTGTCGATCTCATCGAGCAGGAACAGTGGGTTTTTAACCCCCACTTTCGCCATCTTCTGGATCAGTTTACCCGGCATAGAACCGATGTAGGTACGGCGGTGACCGCGGATTTCCGCTTCATCGCGTACACCACCCAGCGCCATACGGATATACTTACGTCCGGTCGCTTTGGCGATGGACTGACCCAGAGAGGTTTTACCCACCCCCGGCGGTCCTACCAGGCACAGAATTGGGCCTTTGATTTTGTTTACACGGCTTTGTACCGCGAGGTACTCAAGAATGCGGTCTTTCACGCGTTCCAGGCCGTAGTGGTCGGTATCCAGGATTTCCTGCGCCTGACGCAGGTCTTTTTTGACCTTGCTACGGGCGTTCCACGGAACCTGCACCATCCACTCAATGTAGCCGCGTACAACGGTCGCTTCAGCCGACATTGGAGACATCATTTTCAGCTTCTGCAGTTCTGCTTCAGCTTTCTCTTTCGCCTCTTTCGGCATCTTCGCCGCGTCGATCTTACGCTTCAGCGCTTCGTTTTCGTCCGGCGCATCGTCCATCTCACCCAGTTCTTTCTGAATGGCCTTCATTTGCTCATTCAGATAGTACTCACGCTGAGATTTCTCCATCTGCTTTTTCACGCGGTTGCGAATGCGCTTCTCAACCTGGAGCAGATCGATTTCAGACTCCATCATCGCCATCAGGTATTCCAGACGTTCGTTAACGTCTGACATTTCCAGCACAGACTGTTTGTCAGCCAGCTTCAGCGGCATGTGTGCAGCGATGGTGTCCGCCAGACGCGCAGGATCGTCGATGCTGTTCAGCGACGTCAGCACTTCTGGTGGGATTTTCTTGTTCAGCTTGATATAGCCTTCAAACTGGCTAATCGCGGTGCGAACCAGCACTTCCTGCTCGCGCTCATCAAGCTCAGGCGAATCAAGGTACTCTGCCTTCGCAGAGAAGTGCTCGCCGTCGTCTGACAGAGTGGTAATACGCGCACGCTGCAGGCCTTCTACCAGCACCTTCACGGTGCCGTCAGGCAGCTTCAACATCTGCAAAATAGAGGCCACGGTCCCGACGGTGAAAAGATCGTTTACACCCGGCTCATCCGTTGATGCTTCTTTCTGCGCCACCAGCATGATTTTTTTATCATGATCCATGGCGGCTTCGAGGCAACGGATAGATTTTTCCCGCCCTACAAATAAGGGTATGACCATGTGCGGATAAACCACCACATCGCGCAACGGCAATACGGGGATTTCAATGCGTTCAGAACGCTCAGGATTCATAGAGCTCTCTCTTAGTTAGTGTCCGCCAGGTAAGCTGGTCATGTCACTGTGCTTCACATAACCATTAACATGTATCCAGTATATGGGGATGTTTGCCACACATTCAACGCTATGAATACGGAAAAAGTAAAGGGGAGATAAAATCCCCCCTTTTTGATTAACTGCTTGTATGATTTGGTGAATTATTCGCCAGATGCCTGCTGTGCTTCTGGTTTGCCGTAAATCAGCAACGGCTTGGTTTGACCGCTAATGACGGACTCGTCAATCACCACTTTCTCAACGTCTTCCATCGACGGCAGATCGTACATGGTGTCGAGCAGTGCCGCTTCAACAATCGAACGCAGGCCACGGGCACCGGTTTTACGGATCATCGCTTTCTTGGCAATGGCATCCAGCGCTTCGTCGCGGAATTCCAGATCAACACCTTCCAGATTGAACAGCGCCTGATACTGCTTGGTCAGCGCATTTTTCGGCTCTTTCAGGATCTGGATCAGCGCGTCTTCGCTCAGCTCATTCAGCGTTGCCACAACCGGCAGACGGCCAATGAATTCAGGGATCAGACCGAATTTGATCAGATCTTCCGGTTCAACCTGAGACAGCAACTCGCCTTCGTTCGGTTTTTCGGACGTCGATTTCACCGTTGCGCCAAAACCAATGCCGGAGCCGGTTTCAACACGGTGGGAGATGACTTTATCCAGACCAGCAAACGCACCACCACAGATGAACAGGATCTTGGAGGTATCAACCTGCAGGAACTCCTGCTGCGGATGTTTACGACCACCCTGTGGCGGAACGGCGGCAACCGTACCTTCGATCAGCTTCAGCAGTGCCTGCTGTACGCCTTCACCCGATACGTCACGGGTAATGGACGGGTTGTCTGATTTACGGGAAATCTTGTCGATCTCATCGATGTAAACAATCCCGCGCTGGGCTTTCTGTACGTCGTAGTCGCACTTCTGCAGCAGTTTCTGGATGATGTTTTCGACGTCCTCACCCACATAACCGGCCTCGGTCAGGGTGGTGGCATCCGCCATAGTGAACGGAACATCGAGCAGACGCGCCAGGGTTTCAGCCAGCAGCGTTTTACCGGAACCGGTTGGGCCGATCAGCAGAATGTTACTTTTACCCAGTTCTACACCATTGCTGGTGTCGCCGTTACGCAGACGTTTGTAGTGGTTATAGACCGCTACCGCCAGCACTTTCTTAGCCTGCTCCTGTCCGATGACGTAGTCATCAAGGTGATGACGAATTTCATGCGGCGTTGGCAGCGCGCTGCGCTCACGGTGCGGTGCGACTTCTTTAATCTCTTCGCGAATGATGTCGTTACATAAATCGACACATTCGTCGCAGATATACACGGACGGCCCGGCAATCAGTTTACGCACTTCATGCTGGCTTTTGCCGCAAAAAGAGCAGTACAGCAGTTTGCCCGAACCATCTTTGCGTTTATCTGTCATGAGTCCAAACCTCTTTTTAAGTTCTTTGTGCCGCACATGACGACGCAAATGCCATTCTAAGACGCAAGCTGCATTCAGCAGCGTGCCGCCCTACCTTAGTATAGCGGCACACTCGCGTCGCGGGCATCAATTACGATGGGTCAACACGGAGTCGACTAAGCCGTACTCAACTGCCTCTGGAGCAGAGAGGAAGCGATCGCGCTCGGTATCGCGCTCGATCTGCTCGAGTGGTTGACCCGTATGCTGCGCCATGAGTTCATTCATGCGCGCTTTTACTTTCAGAATTTCGCGGGCGTGGATTTCGATATCCGTCGCCTGCCCCTGGTAACCACCCAGCGGCTGGTGAATCATCACGCGGGAATTTGGCAAGCAGAAACGCTTACCTTTCGCCCCTGCGGTTAGCAGGAACGCGCCCATAGATGCAGCCTGACCCATACAGATAGTGCTTACATCAGGCTTGATGAATTGCATGGTGTCATAAATGGACATCCCTGCTGTAATCACGCCGCCTGGGGAGTTAATGTACAGGTAAATGTCTTTTTCCGGGTTTTCCGCTTCCAGAAACAGCATCTGCGCCACGATCAGGTTAGCCATGTGGTCTTCCACCTGGCCGGTCAGAAAGATAACGCGTTCCTTGAGCAGACGGGAATAGATATCAAAAGAACGCTCACCACGTGAGGTCTGTTCAATAACCATTGGCACCAGAGCCATATGGGGTGCAAAGTTATCTCGTTCGCCACTGTATGACATTTCCGTCTCCTGGATCAAAATTGAAAACACCTGCTGTACTGATTGTAACCTTACGGACGGATTATCAGCCAGTCTCATTCATCATGATTACGTACTTATGGGGTTCACAGTGCCCTATTTCAAGCATAACAACCTTTTGTTGTTACGCTAACACTGAAAGGGCGTTTTAGCACTCTTCCAGGGCTGTAGCTGCGATAAAAAAAACCCGCTGCCGCAAGGCAACGGGTTTTCTGTTCAAACTTTAAACCGTTGGGGCGAAATTACGCCTGCTGGTTCATCAGTTCGTTAAAAGAGGTCGCTTTTTCGGACACTTTCGCTTTCGCCAGTACCGCTTCAACAGCCTGCTCTTCCAGGGCAACGTTGCGCATGTTGTCCATCAGCTCTTTGTTCTTACCGTAGAACTCGATCACTTCTGATGGATCTTCGTATGCAGAAGCCATCTCTTCGATCAGGCCTTTCACACGCTCTTCGTCAGCTTTCAGCTCGTGGGTACGAATCACTTCGCCCAGCAGCAGGCCAACAACAACGCGGCGTTTCGCTTGCTCTTCGAACAGCTCACGTGGCAGTTCCATTGCTTGCTGCTGGTTGCCACCGAAACGCTGTGCAGCCTGACGGCGCAGAACGTCGATTTCGCTGTCGATCAGGGCAGCGGGAACGTCGATTTCGTTGGCTTTCACCAGACCTTCGATCGCCTGAGATTTCACACGGTTACGCACCGCGCCGTTCAGTTCGCGTTCCATGTTCTTACGCACTTCGGTACGCAGACCCGCTACGGAACCATCTTCCACGCCGAAACGCTTGATGAATTCTTCAGTCAGTTCTGGCAGTTCGCGCTCTTCAACTTTCTTCAGGTTGATAGCGAACTTCGCTGCTTTCCCTTTCAGGTTTTCAGCGTGGTATTCTTCCGGGAAGGTCACGTCGATGGTGAACTCTTCGCCAGCCTTGTGGCCTTTGATACCGTCTTCGAAGCCTGGGATCATACGACCCTGGCCCATTGCCAGTACGAAGTCAGACGCTTTGCCGCCTTCGAACTCTTCGCCGTCTACAGAACCGGTGAAGTCGATGGTGACACGGTCTTCAGCGTCAACAGCGCCTTCTTTTTCTTTCCAGTTCGCCTGCTGCTTGCGCAGGGTATCCAGCATGCCGTCAACGTCTTCGTCAGTCACGGAAACAACTGGTTTTTCAACTTCGATCGATTCCAGACCTTTCAGCTCAACTTCCGGGTACACTTCGAACTCTACGGAGTAGGTGAAGTCTTCGCCCAGTTTGTATTCGCCTGGAACGTAGTTCGGCGCGCCGGCCGGATTGATTTTTTCTTTGATGATCGCATCAATAAAGTTACGGCTCATCAGTTCACCCAGCACATCCTGACGCACGGAAGCGCCATAACGCTGAGCAACAACATTCATTGGTACTTTGCCCTTGCGGAAGCCGTCAATACGTACTTTTTTTGCTACGTTGACCAGCTCGCTTTTCACAGCAGTTTCGATGCTGTCAGCAGCGATAGTAATCGTTACACGGCGGCCAAGGCCTTGAGTGGTTTCAACTGAAACTTGCATCTTGTTACCTCAAAAAAATCACAGTGCTCGGTCAACTCTGAATCTGTCTGTTATACCGGGATGCTCTCTTAGTGCAGATTCACATTCCCTGTCGCCAGAATCATCCCGAAGACATTCAATAAGACGCGGCATTATAGCGGCATCACTTAGGTGAGTCGAGAACGGTTGGGGCATGTTGCTGCGGCTTTTTTCACACTTTAAGGCTATTTTTAGCCTTAAAATCGCACCATCCGCTCAAAACTCAGACAAAACAAAACGGCCCGGAGGCCGTTTTGAGGAAATCTGTAAGCAACATACTGGAAAAGCTCCAGCCGTTGCAAATCCGATTTATCAGGCGATAGTGCCTGCACCGCGACAGGGCGGAGATGCGAAAACCGTATCCTGCAAGCCTTCCCATTCCTTAATGGTATAGGTATGCAGTGCCAGCGCATGCACGGTCGTGGAGAGTTCTTCCGTCAAGGTGCTGTAGATCAAGCGGTGTCGATTCAGGAAACGTTCTCCCGTGAAGCGATCGCTAACCAGAACCACTTTAAAGTGGCTTTCAGAACCTGCCGGCACGTTATGACGATAGCTTTCGTCGACGACTTCGAGGAACACAGGGTTGAACGCTGCCCTTAATTTATCTTCTATATGCTCACGTATCATCATGAAATTACTCCTCCGACAACGCCAGGATGTCACCCATCCCTTTAAATGTTAGCCGCTTTTACCGTTTCCATTACACCTTGACAACAAATATTTAGCTTTCGTCTGATTTTCTCACTCAAACGAATGAAGTTCACTGTGAGACTCATACGTTTTGTCATACGCGGACTGGGAAAAACGGTGAACTGGTCAGTTTTCGGACAAGGCGATGAATTTACATGCGTTGACCACTTCCCCTCGCCGTTGGCGATGTTATGATGGCGACAATTTTTCTCTTTATATGCTTACGATTCGTTGAGAACCCGAAAATGTTAAAAAAACTCTTCTTTCCGTTGGTAGCCCTTTTTATGCTGGCAGGCTGTGCTACCCCGCCTACCACTATTGATGTCTCACCAAAAATCACCCTGCCTCAGCAGGACCCTAGCCTGATGGGCGTCACCGTGAGCATTAACGGTGCCGATCAGCGTCAGGATCAGGCGCTGGCAAAAGTGACCCGCGATAACCAGCAGGTTACCCTCACCGCGTCCCGCGACCTGCGCTTCCTGCTCCAGGAAGTGCTGGAGAAACAGATGACCGCTCGCGGCTATATGATTGGCCCAAGCGGCGCGGTCGATCTCCAGATCATCGTCAACAACCTGTACGCTGACGTGTCTCAGGGCAACGTGCGCTACAACATCGCGACCAAAGCGGATATCGCCATCATTGCCACCGCGAAGAATGGCAACAAGATGACCAAAAACTACCGCGCCAGCTACTCTGTTGAAGGTGCGTTCCAGGCCTCCAACCAGAACATTGCTAACGCCGTTAATAGCGTGCTGACCGATACCATCTCCGATATGGCGCAGGACACCAGCATTCACGACTTCATCAAGCAGAACGCGCGTTAATTCTGCTCACTGACCCGGTGTATCACCGGGTCAGTTTTATAAGAATATGTCCAGCCATTACTTACGCATTTTCCAGCAACCGAAATCAGCGATTCTGCTGATCCTCGGCTTTGCCTCGGGTTTACCCCTCGCACTCACTTCCGGCACGCTTCAGGCGTGGATGACGGTTGAGAACATCGATCTTAAAACCATTGGTTTCTTCTCGCTTGTGGGCCAGGCCTATGTCTTTAAGTTCCTGTGGTCTCCGGTCATGGATCGCTACACGCCGCCTTTCCTCGGGCGTCGACGCGGCTGGTTAGTGATGACGCAGATCCTGCTGCTGCTGGCCATTGCGGCGATGGGTTTTCTTGAACCCACCACGCAGCTTCGCTGGATGGCCGCGCTTGCGGTGGTGATTGCCTTCTGTTCCGCCTCTCAGGATATCGTGTTCGACGCCTGGAAGACGGACGTGTTACCTGCGGAAGAGCGCGGCGCCGGTGCGGCAATCAGCGTGCTGGGCTATCGCCTCGGCATGCTGGTCTCCGGCGGGCTGGCACTGTGGCTGGCCGACCGTTACCTTGGCTGGCAGGGCATGTACTGGCTGATGGCCGCCCTGCTGATCCCCTGCATTATCGCGACGTTATTCGCGCCCGAACCGAGTGATGTCATCCCGGTTCCCCGCTCGCTGGAGCAGGCCGTCGCCGAACCGCTTCGTGACTTCTTTGGCCGCAACAACGCCTGGCTGATCCTGTTGCTTATCGTCCTTTATAAGCTGGGCGATGCCTTTGCCATGAGCCTGACCACCACCTTCCTGATCCGGGGTGTCGGTTTTGACGCCGGTGAAGTGGGTGTGGTGAATAAAACGCTCGGACTGTTTGCGACCATTGTCGGCGCGCTTTATGGCGGCGTGCTGATGCAGCGCCTGACGTTGTTTCGCGCGCTGCTGATTTTCGGCATCCTTCAGGGCGTCTCTAACGCAGGCTACTGGCTGCTGTCGATTACTGACAAACATACGATCAGCATGGCCGCAGCGGTATTCTTCGAAAACCTCTGTGGTGGCATGGGAACAGCGGCGTTTGTCGCCCTGCTGATGACCCTGTGCAACAAGTCGTTTTCCGCCACACAGTTCGCTCTGCTCTCGGCGCTCTCCGCCGTTGGTCGCGTGTACGTTGGCCCGATTGCCGGCTGGTTCGTGGAAGCCCACGGCTGGCCAACATTTTATCTCTTCTCGGTCGTGGCTGCCGTGCCGGGAATTTTATTGCTGCTGGTCTGCCGTCAGACGCTGGAATATACCCAGCGGACAGAACACTTTATGCCGCGCACCGAATATCACCGCGCCTACCGTTTTGCGTTACGTCTGTTAATGGTGGGATGCGTTGCTCTGGCACTCTGGCTGGTGGTGCTCATTATTAATGTCAGCACGTCACTGACACTCCCCTTCGAAACCCTTCTGCTGGACGCAGGCGCTCTGCTGGCTATCGCCGGGATCCTGACCGGGGGTCTGCTCGATTTCATGGCGTTGCGTAAAACGCAGATGACCTGAAGAAAAATGCGAAAGGTTATTTCCCGTTGTAATCACTAACCGAAATTATAACGGCGAAATAGCCACCAACCGCTAAAAAAAATATTTGTTGTTTTGTGCGGGATAGGATTTGGAAATTATTGGCTCCCATTCCAAAACGCTATTTTTCATTAAACGATTCAGCATACGAGAGTTTGATTTTTCGTTTTTTAGATGTCTTTTTATTGATAATTAATTGTTAATTTTTTGTTTATTTTCAACAATGGTTATACCAATTGTCCCTTTTAGGGTATGCTTGGGGGTCCTTTCGTTATAAAGCCCACACCATGCGGCTTCGGTCATAAAAACCGACATAACTTGCAACACTTGTGACACGTGCGGCAGAACCCGGTAACACCTTCCTGACACAGGCCTAATGATGTTTACAGTAATGTAACCTTCCCGTAAAATGCCCGCACACTTTAAACGCCACCAGACTCCGTGGAATTGAGGTCGTTAAATGAGACTCGGGAAATACAATAAAAGTTTGGGATGGTTGTCATTATTCGCGGGCACTGTATTACTCAGTGGCTGCGATTCTGCACTACTAGACCCCAAGGGACAGATTGGACTGGAACAACGTTCACTGATATTGACGGCTTTTGGCCTGATGTTGATTGTGGTTATTCCTGCCATTTTGATGGCTGTTGGTTTCGCCTGGAAGTATCGTGCGAGCAATAAAGATGCGAAGTATAGCCCTAACTGGTCACACTCCAATAAAGTGGAAGCTGTGGTCTGGACGGTACCTATTCTGATCATCCTGTTCCTTGCCGTACTGACCTGGAAAACCACTCACGCACTTGAGCCAAGCAAACCGCTGGTTCACGATGAGAAACCTATTACCATTGAAGTGGTCTCCATGGACTGGAAATGGTTCTTCATCTATCCAGAGCAGGGTATCGCTACCGTGAATGAAATCGCCTTCCCGGCGAACACTCCGGTTCAGTTCAAAGTGACCTCCAACTCCGTAATGAACTCCTTCTTCATCCCACGTCTGGGTAGCCAGATTTACGCGATGGCCGGTATGCAGACCAACCTGCACCTGATCGCGAATGAAGCAGGCACCTATGATGGTATCTCCGCCAGCTATAGCGGCCCGGGCTTCTCAGGTATGAAGTTCAAAGCTATTGCGACGCCAGACCGTGCCGCTTTCGACCAGTGGGTTGAAAAAGCGAAGCAGTCTCCAAACACCATGTCTGACATGGCGGCGTTCGATAAAGTGGCTGCACCTAGCGAATACAACAAGGTGGAGTACTTCTCTAATGTGAAACCTGATTTGTTCAAAGAGGTTATTGGCAAATTTATGGATCACGGCAAGAGCATGGACATGACCCAGCCTGAAGGCGAGCACAGCGCGCATGAAGGTATGGAAGGCATGGACATGAGCCACGCGGAAACCGCTCACTAAGGGGCCGAGGAAGAAAATGTTCGGAAAATTGACACTGGATGCAGTGCCCTACCATGAACCGATTATCGTGGTTACGGTGGCTGCAATTATCATTGGTGGCGCGGCCTTACTGGCCCTGATCACTTACTTCGGTAAGTGGAGCTACCTGTGGAACGAGTGGCTGACTTCGGTTGACCACAAAAAACTCGGTATCATGTACTGCATCGTCGGTATCGTCATGTTAATTCGTGGCTTTGCGGATGCGATCATGATGCGTAGCCAGCAGGTACTCGCTTCTGCGGGTGAAGCCGGCTTCCTGCCACCGCACCACTACGATCAGATCTTTACCGCCCACGGCGTTATCATGATCTTCTTCGTGGCGATGCCGCTGGTTATCGGTCTGATGAACGTTGTCGTTCCGCTGCAAATCGGCGCGCGCGACGTGGCGTTCCCGTTCCTGAACAACCTGAGCTTCTGGTTCACGGTTGTCGGCGTTATCCTGGTTAACCTGTCACTGGGTGTGGGCGAATTCGCGCAGACCGGCTGGCTGGCTTACCCGCCGCTGTCAGGAATTGAGTACAGTCCGGGCGTTGGCGTCGACTACTGGATTTGGGCGCTTCAGCTCTCCGGTGTCGGTACTACCCTGACCGGTATCAACTTCTTCGTGACCATTATCAAGATGCGTGCCCCTGGCATGACCATGTTCAAGATGCCGGTATTTACCTGGGCATCTCTGTGCGCCAACATCCTGATTATTGCCTCCTTCCCAATTCTGACCGTCACCATCGCGCTGCTGACCCTGGACCGCTACCTGGGCACCCATTTCTTCACGAATGATATGGGTGGCAACATGATGATGTACATCAACCTGATTTGGGCCTGGGGTCACCCGGAAGTGTACATTCTGGTTCTGCCTGTGTTCGGTGTGTTCTCCGAAATCG
The DNA here is from genome assembly GCF_008080435.1 of Enterobacter asburiae. Taxonomy (GTDB): domain Bacteria; phylum Pseudomonadota; class Gammaproteobacteria; order Enterobacterales; family Enterobacteriaceae; genus Enterobacter; species Enterobacter asburiae_C. The sequence goes on from NZ_VRKN01000008.1 coordinate 137,108, forward strand.
CGGCAACCTTCTCGCGTAAACGTCTGTTTGGTTACACCTCTCTGGTGTGGGCAACCGTGTGTATTACCGTTCTGTCGTTCATCGTTTGGCTGCACCACTTCTTCACTATGGGTGCGGGCGCGAACGTAAACGCCTTCTTCGGTATTACCACCATGATTATCGCCATCCCTACCGGGGTGAAGATCTTCAACTGGCTGTTCACCATGTACCAGGGCCGTATCGTGTTCCACTCAGCGATGCTGTGGACCATCGGCTTCATCGTTACCTTCTCCGTAGGTGGGATGACCGGCGTACTGCTGGCGGTACCAGGTGCTGACTTCGTTCTGCACAACAGTCTGTTCCTGATTGCGCACTTCCATAACGTTATCATCGGTGGCGTGGTCTTCGGCTGCTTCGCTGGCGTAACCTACTGGTGGCCAAAAGCGTTCGGCTTCACGCTGAACGAAAAATGGGGTAAACGCGCGTTCTGGTTCTGGATCATCGGCTTCTTCGTGGCATTTATGCCGCTGTACGTGCTGGGCTTCATGGGTATGACCCGTCGTCTGAGCCAGCAGATCGATCCGCAGTTCCACCCAATGCTGGTGGTTGCAGCGGGCGGTGCCGTGCTGATTGCCTGTGGTATCGCGTCTCAGCTGATTCAGTTCTACGTGTCTATTCGCGACCGCGACCAGAACCGTGACCTGACCGGTGACCCATGGGGTGGCCGTACGCTGGAGTGGGCGACCTCTTCTCCACCTCCTTTCTATAACTTTGCCATCGTGCCGCAGGTTCATGAACGCGACGCATTCTGGGAAATGAAAGAGAAAGGTGAAGCGTACAAGCAACCTGCTCATTACGAAGAGATCCACATGCCGAAAAACAGCGGTGCGGGCATTGTCATTGCCGCCTTCGCAACGGTATTTGGTTTCGCAATGATCTGGCACATCTGGTGGATGGCGATTGTTGGCTTCGCCGGCATCGTAATCAGCTGGATTGTGAAGAGCTTTGACGAGGACGTGGACTACTACGTACCAGTCCGTGAAGTTGAGAAGCTGGAAAATCAGCATTTCGACGAGATTTCTAAAGCGGGGCTGAAAAATGGCAACTGATACTCTGGCGCACTCAACTGCCCACGCGCATGAGCATGCGCACCACGATACAGGACCGACCAAAGTCTTCGGTTTCTGGATCTACCTGATGAGCGACTGCATTCTGTTCTGCTGTCTGTTCGCGACCTATGCCGTTCTGGTGAACGGCACGGCGGGCGGCCCGGCTGGCAAGGACATCTTTGAACTGCCGTTCGTTCTGGTTGAAACCGCACTGCTGTTATTCAGCTCCATCACCTACGGCATGGCGGCTATCGCCATGTACAAAAACAACAAGAGCCAGGTTGTCTCCTGGCTGGCGTTGACCTGGTTGTTTGGTGCTGGATTTATCGGGATGGAAATCTATGAATTCCATCACCTGATTCTGGAAGGTTTCGGTCCGGATCGCAGTGGCTTCCTGTCCGCGTTCTTCGCGCTGGTGGGTACTCACGGTCTGCACGTCACCTCTGGTCTGATCTGGATGGCGGTACTGATGTTCCAGGTATCCCGTCGCGGCCTGACCAGCACTAACCGTACCCGTATCATGTGCCTGAGCCTGTTCTGGCACTTCCTGGACGTGGTGTGGATCTGTGTGTTCTCTGTTGTATATCTGATGGGGGCGATGTAATGAGTCATTCAAACGATCATGGCGCTTCCCACGGTAGCGTAAAAACCTACATGACAGGTTTCATCCTGTCGATCATCCTGACGGTGATCCCGTTCTGGATGGTGATGAGCGGTTCTGCGTCTAAACCGGTTATTCTGGGTGCAATCCTGGTGACCGCGGTGATTCAGATTCTGGTGCATCTGGTTTGCTTCCTGCACATGAACACCAAGTCCGATGAAGGCTGGAATATGACCGCCTTTATCTTTACCGTGATTATCATCGCTATCCTGGTAGTCGGTTCCATCTGGATTATGTGGAACCTCAACTACAACATGATGGTTCACTAAGAGCGGCGAGTATGTTTAAGCAATACCTGCAAGTAACGAAACCAGGCATCATCTTTGGCAACCTGATCTCCGTGATCGGAGGGTTCCTGCTGGCCTCTAAGGGCAGCATTGATTACACCCTCTTTATCTACACGCTGGTCGGTGTGTCACTGGTTGTTGCGTCCGGTTGTGTATTTAACAACTACATCGACATGGATATCGACAAGAAGATGGAAAGGACCAAAAATCGGGTGCTGGTGAAAGGCCTGATCGCCCCTTCCGTCTCGCTGGTGTACGCCACCTTGCTGGGTATTGCTGGCTTTATGCTGCTGTGGTTTGGTGCTAACCCGCTGGCCTGCTGGCTGGGGGTGATGGGGTTCGTGGTGTATGTGGGCATCTACAGCCTGTATATGAAACGCCACTCCGTCTACGGCACGCTGATTGGTTCTCTCTCCGGCGCTGCGCCGCCGGTGATTGGCTACTGCGCGGTCACGAACGAGTTCGACAGCGGTGCGCTGATCCTGCTGGCTATCTTTAGCCTGTGGCAGATGCCGCACTCCTATGCCATCGCGATTTTCCGCTTTAAGGATTATCAGGCAGCGAACATCCCGGTTCTGCCGGTCGTGAAAGGCATTTCCGTTGCCAAGAACCACATCACGCTGTACATCATCGCCTTTGCCGTGGCAACGCTGATGCTCTCTCTGGGTGGTTACGCCGGGTATAAATATCTGGCTGTAGCCGCTGCGGTGAGCGTCTGGTGGCTCGGTATGGCGCTGCGCGGTTACAAAGTGGAAGATGACAAAGTCTGGGCGCGCAAACTGTTTGTGTTCTCGATTGTGGCCATCACCTCGCTGTCCGTGATGATGTCCGTAGATTTCATGGTGCCAGATTCACACAACCTGCTGACTTACGTCTGGTAAGCCACAACAGGTGAATAAAGGGGTGCTTCGGCACCCTTTTTTATTCACTGAATCTATTAATAACGCATGTAATATTTGTTAAATAACCCTTTATTTACCCCGCCCCTTCCCCGCACTACACTATGGCCTGCTTTTGAACTGAGGTGGTAATGAACGATTATAAAATGACGCCAGGCGAGCTACGCGCGACCTGGGGCTTAGGGACTGTCTTCTCGCTACGGATGCTTGGCATGTTTATGGTCCTGCCTGTTCTGACCACGTACGGTATGGCGCTGCAGGGCGCCAGCGAGGCGCTGATTGGCCTCGCGATCGGCATTTACGGTCTGGCGCAGGCAGTATTCCAGATCCCGTTTGGCCTGCTCTCTGACCGGGTGGGTCGAAAACCGCTGATCGTCGGCGGGCTGCTGGTCTTTGTGCTCGGAAGCGTTATTGCCGCCCTCTCCCACTCCATCTGGGGGATTATTCTCGGCCGCGCTCTGCAGGGTTCCGGCGCGATTGCCGCCGCGGTGATGGCGCTGCTGTCAGACTTAACCCGCGAGCAGAACCGCACCAAAGCGATGGCGTTTATTGGCGTGAGCTTTGGCGTGACTTTTGCGATCGCGATGGTGCTGGGTCCCATCATTACGCACACATTGGGTCTGCACGCCCTGTTCTGGATGATTGCCGTGTTGGCAACCATCGGTATTGCCTTAACTCTGTGGGTCGTGCCGAACAGCAAAAACCACGTTCTGAACCGTGAATCGGGGATGGTAAAAGGCTGCTTCAGCAAAGTGATTGTCGAGCCGCGCCTGCTGAAGCTGAACTTCGGCATCATGTGTCTGCACATTCTGCTGATGTCCACATTCGTTGCCCTGCCAGGCCAGCTTGCCGCAGCGGGTTTTCCGGCGGCTGAGCACTGGAAAATCTATCTGGTCACGATGCTGATTTCGTTTGTCTCCGTCGTGCCGTTCATCATCTACGCCGAAGTGAAGCGCAAAATGAAGCGCGTCTTCGTGGGCTGCGTGGCGGTCCTGCTGATTGCCGAAATTGTGCTCTGGGGTGCAGGTCCGCACTTCTGGGAACTGATTGCCGGCGTACAGCTGTTCTTCCTGGCCTTTAATCTGATGGAAGCGCTGTTGCCGTCGCTTATCAGCAAAGAGTCCCCCGCCGGTTACAAAGGCACGGCGATGGGTATTTACTCCACCAGCCAGTTTCTCGGCGTGGCGATTGGCGGCTCGCTTGGCGGCTGGGTGGATGGGCTGTTTGATTCACAGACCGTGTTTCTCGCCGGTGCGCTACTGGCGACAGTCTGGTTGCTGGTCGCCAGCACCATGAAAGAGCCGCGCTACGTGAGCAGCCTGCGGGTAGAAATTCCGGATGATGTGGAGATCAACGACGCGCTAAAACAGCGTCTTACATCGACAGAGGGCGTGAGTGAAGTGCTTATCGCGGCAGAAGAGCGCAGCGCGTATGTCAAAATAGACAGTAAAATGACCAACCGCTTCGAAGTCGAGCAGGCGCTCAAAGCGTGATAAAAAGCCCGGTTAAACCGGGCTTTTTATATTAATCGCGGAAGTTTTTAAACTGGAACGGTTGTCCCAGATCGCCGCCGCGCACCAGCGCCATTACGGACTGGAGGTCATCGCGGGACTTACCGGTGACGCGAATTTCTTCGCCCTGGATCTGCGCCTGCACCTTCAGCTTGCTGTCTTTGATGAGCTTAACGATCTTCTTCTGCACCGCACTCTCAATGCCCTGCTTCAGCTTAGCTTCAACAAACCAGTTTTTACCGCTGTGTACAAACTCTTCCGGCACATCCAGAGACGTTCCTTCAATGCCGCGTTTTAACAGCTTGGCGCGCAGAATGTCGAGCAGCTGATTCACCTGGAAATCAGACTCGCTCAGCACCTTAATGGTCTTATTTGCGTCGTTCAGCTCAAACGACGCCTCAACGCCACGAAAATCGAAACGTGACTCAACTTCGCGGGTTGCGTTCTCAACGCCGTTGCGAACTTCCTGGATATCAACTTCGGAAACAATATCGAAAGATGGCATCTTTTCTTCTCCCTTCACTTTTGTTGCGTTGCATAATACCCGCTACTAGGCATAACTCAACAGAAGCTTAGCTGTATAATTAAGCTGTAACACCTGGCGCAGTTGCAGGTGAGGAGGAACAATGAAAATTACAGTGCTCGGATGCGGAGCGCTTGGTCAGCTGTGGCTGACCGCGCTGTGCAAGCACGGACATGAGGTTCAGGGCTGGCTGCGCGTGCCCCAGCCCTATTGCAGTGTGAACCTGATTGGTGAAGACGGAAGCCTCTTTAACGAATCACTGACCGCGAACGATCCTGATTTCCTGGCACAAAGCGACCTTTTACTCGTGACGCTCAAAGCGTGGCAGGTCTCAGACGCGGTAAAGACACTGGCCGCGCAGCTCCCCCCCACTTCACCCATCCTGCTGCTGCATAACGGCATGGGGACCCTTGATGAGCTGAAAAGCGTCCCTCAGCCCCTGCTGATGGCGACGACCACGCACGCTGCACGTCGTGACGGCAACATCATCGTACACGTCGCCAGCGGTGTGACGCACATCGGCCCCGCCAGAACGCAGGATGGCGACTACAGTTATCTTGCCGATGTGCTGCAGAAGGTGTTGCCGGACGTGGCCTGGCATAACCATATTCGCCCTCAGCTGTGGCGTAAGCTTGCGGTAAACTGCGTGATCAATCCGCTGACGGCGCTGTGGGACTGCCCGAACGGGGAGCTGAAAAATCATCCGCAGGAGGTTGCGATGCTGTGTGCTGAAGTCGCGGCGGTCGTTGAGCGGGAAGGCTTACATACCTCGGCAGACGATTTGCGCTGTTATGTCGAGCAGGTCATTGAGAGTACCGCAGAAAACATCTCCTCAATGTTGCAGGATGTTCGGGCATTACGCCACACAGAGATCGACTACATCACTGGCTATCTGCTAAAACGCGCCCGTGCGCACGGCATCGCCGTGCCGGAAAACGCCCGTCTGTATGACCTGGTTAAACGTAAGGAGAGTGAATATGAGCGCGTCAGCACTGATCTGTCTCGCCCCTGGTAGCGAAGAGATGGAAGCGGTCACCACCATTGATTTGATGGTGCGCGGCGGCATTAAGGTCACCACCGCCAGCGTCGCCAGCGACGGTAATCTGGCAATCACCTGTTCACGCGGGGTGAAAATCCTCGCGGATGCACCGTTGGTACAGGTGGCTGACGGCGATTACGACATCATCGTGCTGCCCGGCGGCTTAAAAGGCGCGGAATATTTTCGCGACAGCCCGCTGCTGGTCGAGACCGTGCGTCAGTTTCATTTATCCGGCCGCATTGTCGCGGCAATCTGTGCCGCCGCCGGAACGGTTCTGATTCCGCACGATATCTTCCCCATCGGCAATATGACCGGCTTCCCGGGGCTTAAGGATACGATCCCGGAAGAGCATTGGGTGGATAAACGCGTGGTCTGGGATCCGCGCGTCAACCTGCTAACCAGCCAGGGGCCGGGCACCGCGATTGATTTTGCGCTGAAGATTATTGACCTGCTTGTCGGACGCGAGAAAGCGTACGAAGTGGCGTCATCGCTGGTGATGCCGGCGGGGATTTATAACTACTATGAAGAGTAGCGCATAAAAAAGCCGGGTAGCGGCTACGCCTTACCCGGCCTACAAATGCACGGTACCGTAGGTCCGGTAAGCGAAGCGCCACCGGGCGAGAAACTACGGGCGATACACCTTTACATTCGCAAAGCCCTGCTCACGCAGATACAGCGCCTGCAGGCGGCTCATCACCCCACGCTCGCACCACAGCAGATACGTTTTGCTCTTGTCGAGATCGCCAAATTTCGTGCTCAGCTTGTAGAACGGCAGAGAAACCACCTCAACGCCTTCGACGTTAAGCGGGCTGGCGTCCTGTTCATCAATCGAACGAATATCCACAATCACATCGCTGGCACCAAAACCGCTGACGGTTTCAACTTCAACCACTTCCTGCTCGGTCTGCTGGGCAATCTCACGGATATCAATGTTGGAGGCTTCCTCCACCACTTTGTCCAGGATGGCAAAATCGAAGTTCTCTTCTTCCGCTTCGATCTTCGCCTTCACCGCTTTCACCGTTGGGCTTTTTGAGATCACGCCGCAGTATTCCGGCATGGTGCGGGCAAAATCTTCGGTGCCGATTTCGCGCGCCAGATCGATGATGTGCTCTTTATCGTGGGAGATCAGCGGACGCAGGATCAGCGTATCAGACACGTTGTCGATCAGACGCAGGTTGGTCAGCGTCTGACTAGAGACCTGGCCCAGCGCTTCGCCGGTGACCAGCGCCTGCACGCCATAGCGTTCAGCCACTTTGGACGCCGCGCGCACCATCATGCGCTTCAGCACCACGCCCATCTGGCCGTCGTCCACTTTTTCGAGGATTTCACCGACCACAGGTTCGAAGTTGATCGCCACAAAACGCACACGGTGGGAGCTGCCGAAGCGGTTCCACAGGTAATGCGCGACCTGACGAACGCCGATTTCATGCGCTGCACCGCCCAGGTTGAAGAAGCAGTAGTGCACGCGGCAGCCGCGACGCATCAGCATATAGCTGGAGACGCCGGAGTCGAAGCCGCCGGAGATCAGGGACAATACGTCTTCCTGAGTGCCAATCGGGAAGCCGCCGATACCTTCATAGCGCCCTTTCACCAGCAGCAGGCGATCGTTTTCGATCTCCAGGTTCACGGTCACGTCCGGGTTGGTCAGACGTACGCGCGCCGTCTCAACATGCTGGTTCAGACCACCGCCGACGTAACGTTCCACTTCAATGGAGCTGAATTCGTGCTTGCCGCGACGCTTCACGCGCACGCAGAAGGTTTTGCCTTCGATCTGATCGCGGTACTGGACCAGCGCTTTCTCGAAGATGTCGTGCATATCGCTGAACGGAACATCTTCCACTTCGAGAATATGGTGGATCCCCGGAATACGGGTCAGCGCGTCGCGGATATCCTGACGTTTGTTTTCGTCTTTCGCACGGACCTCAACGTGGTCCCAGTGGCGCACCACGGCGAGGGTTTCGTCGTAGTGCTTTAATACGTTACGAATGTTCCCGGTGAGAATTTTAATAAAGCGCAAACGCACAGATTGGCTTTTGATGGTGATTTCAGGGAACAATTTAATGATAAACTTCATGGCGGCAATGTTTCTTAGGCAAGCGTATTAAGGCTTGTAATGGAAAAGAGTACAGCAGCCCACACCCGTGGCTGCATCCAGGCGCGCAAGTATACCACCATCGCGCCGCTCCTGTGCACATTGCGCGTTATTTGATAATTGCCCTGAGTCCGTTACCATGTCGGGGCTGAGAATATAAGAGTCAATTCACTATGCCGAAGAAGAACGACGCACCGGCCAGTTTCGAAACTGCGCTGAGTGAACTGGAGCAAATCGTAACCCGTCTTGAGAGCGGCGATCTCCCGCTGGAAGAGGCGCTCAACGAATTCGAGCGTGGCGTGCAGCTGGCGCGCCAGGGGCAGGTCAAACTGCAGCAGGCCGAGCAGCGCGTGCAGATCCTGCTTTCCGACAGCGAAGATGCGAAAACCACGCCTTTTACACCGGACGCCGAGTAAATGGATTTTGCCAATGAGCTTCAGGCGCGTGTCGTACGCGCCAACGACGCCCTGCGCCGTTTTATTGCGCCACAGCCTTTTCAGAACACTCCACTGGTTGAAGCCATGCACTATGGCGCACTCTTGGGTGGAAAGCGCCTGCGCCCGTTCCTGGTGTACGCCACAGGCAATATGTTTGGTATCAGCGATGACACGCTGGACGCCCCGGCAGCCGCCGTTGAGTGCATCCATGCCTACTCGCTGATCCACGACGATCTCCCGGCCATGGACGACGACGACTTGCGTCGGGGACAACCCACCTGCCATATCAAGTTTGGCGAGGCGAATGCCATTCTGGCGGGTGATGCCCTGCAAACGCTGGCGTTCTCGATTCTGAGCGACGCGCCGATGGCGGAAGTGGCTGACCGCGACCGCCTGGCGATGATCTCCGAACTGGCGATGGCCAGCGGCGTGGCCGGCATGTGTGGCGGTCAGGCGCTGGACCTTGAAGCGGAAGGACGTCAGGTTAATCTGGAACAGCTGGAGCGTATTCATCGCCATAAAACAGGGGCATTGATTCGTTCCGCCGTTCGCCTGGGCGCGCTGAGCGCGGGTGAGCAAGGGCGCAAAGCCCTGCCGATTCTGGACAGATACGCAGAAAGTATCGGTCTGGCATTCCAGGTTCAGGATGACATTCTGGATGTGGTGGGCGATACTGCAACATTGGGTAAACGTCAGGGTGCGGACCAGCAGCTTGGCAAAAGTACCTACCCCGCCCTGCTGGGTCTTGAGCAAGCCCAACGTAAAGCCCGGGATCTGATTGACGATGCCCGCCAGTCGCTAAATGAACTGGCCGCGCAATCGCTGGATACCTCGGCACTGGAAGCGCTAGCGGACTATATAATCCAGCGTGATAAATAAACTATATATCTCGATGAGCCTTTGATGAGTTTTGATATTGCCAAATACCCGACACTGGCGTTAGTTGACTCCACCCAGGAGTTACGTCTGTTGCCGAAAGAGAGCCTGCCGAAGCTGTGCGACGAGCTTCGTCGCTACCTGCTCGACAGCGTAAGCCGCTCCAGCGGCCATTTCGCCTCCGGGCTTGGCACGGTAGAGCTGACCGTGGCGCTGCACTATGTCTATAACACGCCGTTCGATCAGCTCATCTGGGACGTGGGCCACCAGGCTTATCCGCACAAAATTCTGACCGGACGTCGCGATAAAATTGGCACCATTCGTCAGAAAGGCGGCCTGCACCCGTTCCCGTGGCGTGGTGAGAGCGAGTATGACGTGCTGAGCGTCGGCCACTCCTCCACCTCCATTTCTGCGGGCATCGGTATTGCCGTTGCCGCCGAAAAAGAGAACAAGCAGCGCCGCACCGTCTGCGTGATTGGTGACGGCGCCATTACCGCCGGCATGGCCTTCGAAGCCATGAACCATGCGGGCGACATCAAGCCGGACATGCTGGTTATCCTTAACGATAACGAAATGTCGATCTCCGAGAACGTCGGCGCGCTGAACAACCATCTGGCCCAGTTGCTCTCCGGCAAGCTTTACTCCTCGTTGCGTGAAGGCGGCAAGAAAGTCTTCTCCGGCGTACCGCCGATTAAAGAGCTGCTCAAGCGTACCGAAGAACACATCAAAGGCATGGTCGTGCCGGGCACCCTGTTTGAAGAGCTGGGCTTTAACTATATTGGCCCGGTTGACGGCCACGACGTGCTGGGTCTGGTGACCACGCTTAAGAACATGCGCGACCTGAAAGGCCCGCAGTTCCTGCATATCATGACCAAAAAAGGGCGTGGCTACGAACCGGCGGAAAAAGATCCGATCACCTTCCACGCGGTCCCGAAATTTGACCCGTCCAGCGGCTGTCTGCCAAAAAGCAGCGGCGGCATGCCGAGCTATTCAAAAATCTTCGGTGACTGGCTGTGCGAAACCGCAGCGAAAGACAACAAGCTGATGGCGATCACCCCGGCCATGCGTGAAGGCTCCGGCATGGTGGAGTTCTCCCGAAAATACCCTGACCAGTATTTTGACGTTGCCATTGCCGAGCAGCATGCGGTGACGTTTGCAGCGGGCCTGGCCATTGGCGGCTACAAGCCGGTTGTCGCTATCTATTCCACCTTCCTGCAGCGCGCCTACGATCAGGTGATCCATGACGTGGCGATTCAGAAGCTGCCGGTACTGTTTGCTATCGATCGTGCGGGTATCGTCGGTGCTGACGGCCAGACACACCAGGGCGCGTTTGACCTGTCGTTCCTGCGTTGTATCCCGGGTATGGTCATCATGACGCCAAGCGACGAGAACGAATGTCGCCAGATGCTGTTTACCGGCTACCACTACCAGGACGGCCCAAGCGCCGTTCGCTATCCGCGCGGCAATGCAGTAGGCGTTGAGCTCCAGCCGCTGGAAAAACTGCCGATCGGTAAAGGTCTGGTGAAGCGTCGCGGTGAGAAAGTGGCGATCCTGAACTTCGGTACGCTGATGCCAGAGGCGGCGAAAGCGGCTGAAACGCTGAATGCTACCCTGGTAGACATGCGCTTTGTGAAGCCGCTCGACGACTCTCTGATCCTGAGTATGGCCGAGACGCATGACGTGCTGGTCACGCTGGAAGAAAACGCCATCATGGGCGGCGCGGGCAGCGGTGTGAACGAGGTGCTGATGGCAAATCGTAAAGCCGTGCCGGTGCTGAACCTCGGCCTGCCGGATCATTTCATTCCGCAAGGTACTCAGGACGAAGCCCGTGCGGCGATTGGCCTGGACGCGGCTGGTATCGAAGCCAAAATCCGCAGCAGGCTGGACTGACCCCTCCCCCCCCCTTTTCCGCTCCTGCTATGCTTAAACCTGGTGTTTAAACAGCAGGAGCGGAACCGTGCAATACACTACGTTAGGAAAAACCGACCTTAAGGTTTCCCGACTTTGCCTGGGATGCATGACTTTTGGCGAGCCCGATCGGGGTAATCACGCCTGGACGCTGCCGGAAGAGAGCAGCCGTCCGATTATCAAACGCGCCATCGAGGGCGGCATTAACTTCTTTGACACCGCCAACAGCTACTCCGACGGCAGCAGCGAGGAGATTGTCGGCCGTGCCCTGCGCGATTTTGCCCGTCGTGATGACATCGTCGTCGCTACCAAGGTCTACTATCCGTCAGGCGATCTGACTGAAGGCCTTTCTCGCGCGCAGATCCTGCGCTCTATTGATGACAGCCTCAGACGCCTGAACATGGATTACGTCGACCTGCTGCAAATTCACCGTTGGGATTACAACACGCCAGTCGAGGAGACGCTTGAAGCGCTCAACGATGTGGTGAAAGCCGGTAAAGCACGCTACATCGGCGCGTCGTCTATGCACGCATCGCAGTTTGCCCAGGCGCTGGCTCTCCAGGCGCAGCACGGCTGGGCGCGCTTTGTCACCATGCAGGATCACTACAATCTGATCTATCGTGAAGAAGAACGCGAGATGCTACCGCTGTGCCATCAGGAGGGCGTGGCAGTGATCCCGTGGAGCCCGCTGGCACGCGGCCGCCTGACCCGTCCATGGGGGGAAACCACGGCTCGCCTGGTATCGGATGAAGTGGGAAAAAATCTTTATGGCGGTACAGAAGCCAGCGATGCGCTGATTGCCGAACGTTTAGCCGGGATCGCCGACGATACCGATGCAACCCGCGCCCAGGTGGCGCTGGCGTGGCTGCTGGGTAAGCGTGGGGTCGCGGCACCGATTATTGGAACGTCGCGGGAAGAACAGCTGGATGAACTGCTGAATGCGGTTGATCTCACGCTGACGCCGGAGCAGATTGCCGAGCTGGAGACGCCGTATCAGCAGCATCCGGTGGTGGGGTTTAAGTAAGCTCCATCTTTTGTAGGCCGGGTAAGGCGGAGCCGCCACCCGGCAATACAGAGCGCACAACATCACGCGAAGTGATCGTACCCTTTCCAGTCCAGCGTAACGGGCGCACCGTCTTTCACAAACTTCAGCCCTTCACTCTCCGGCATGATCTGACCGATGCAGGTAAATTTCGCGCCGAGATGCGCTAACGCCACGTCCAGCGTTCCACGGTTGAGCTCAGGCACCGTGAAGCACAGTTCGTAGTCTTCACCACCAGACAGCGCCCAGCGCAGCGCCTGCTCAGGTTCCACATGGCGAAGCAGTTGCTCAGACAGCGGGAACAGATCCAGGTCAACGCGCGCGCCCACACCGCTGGCCTTCAGGATATGCCCGAGGTCCGAGATCAGCCCGTCAGAGAGATCGATAGCCGAGCTTGCCCGTTCGCGCAGCGCCTGGCCATGCAAAATACGTGGCGTTGGCCGCAGATGGCGTTTCAGCAGATACGCCTCATCGTCAGCATCTTCAACTGTTAAAAAGTTCTGAAGGATCGCCAGCCCTGCCGCGCTGTCGCCCGGCGTACCGGTCACGTAGATCCAGTCGCCTGGTTTTGCGCCTGAGCGCTTCAGCGCGCGGCCGAGCGGCACATAGCCGTGGATCGCCAGCGTCATCGACAGCGGCCCGGCAGTAGTATCACCGCCAATCAGCTGCATATCGTAGTAACTAAGCTGCTCAAACAGCGCATCGCTAAAGGCTTCAAGCCAGGCTTCATCCACCTCTGGCAGGGTCAGAGCCAGCGTCAGCCACGCGGGATCGGCGCCCATCGCCGCCAGATCGCTGACGTTAACCGCCAGCGCTTTATACGCCAGATCGGCAGGATCGATATCCGGTAAGAAATGACGGCCGCACACCAGGGTGTCGGTGCTGATTGCCAGCGTCTGTTTTTCAGGAATATTGAGAAGTGCACAGTCATCGCCAATGCCGGTTTCAACATCAAGACGAGAGGTTCTGACACGGTCGAAATAACGGGCAATCAGGGAGAATTCGCCGCATGCCATACGTTATGCCTCAGCAAATAAAAGAAAAAACCGGAGCCGCACTGCCCGTCAGGCAATGCAGGACTCCGGTTTGCGGATCACTTTTTGTGGGGACGGATCGCAGGTGCTGCTTTATCAAGTACGCCATTTACAAATTTGTGGCTGTCTTCAGCGCCGAAGGTTTTCGCCAGCTCGATCGCTTCATTGATGGCCACTTTATACGGCACATCATCACGTTTAGACAGCTCAAACAGCGCGATACGCAACACTGCTTTTTCTACCTGACCCAGCTCTTCGAGCAGACGGGACAGGTAAGGTTTCATCAGACCATCGAGATACGCGCTATTAGTCGCCACTCCCGACAGCAGTTCACGGAAGTACAGAACGTCAACGTCTTTCACGTCCTGTTCTGACAGGAACTGGTATTCAACATCAGCGATGTCGTTCTGGGACAACTGCCAGGAGTAAAGTGCCTGGACGGCACATTCACGGGCGCGGCGACGAGCAGCAGGTTTCACGGAATTCCCCTTACAAAAAAATCAGGCCTTGATGGCTTTCAATACATTGATCATTTCAAGTGCGGTCAGTGCGGCTTCTGCACCTTTGTTACCGGCCTTGGTGCCAGCACGTTCGATGGCTTGTTCAATACTTTCGGTGGTCAGCACGCCGAACGCGACAGGAATTTCAGCGTCCTGCGCAACGTGTGCCAGACCGTTGCTTGCACCGCCCGCAACGTATTCGAAGTGCGCAGTGCCGCCACGAATAACGGTACCCAGCGCAATCACCGCGTCGTATTTACCGGTTTTCGCCAGCGCACCCGCCGCCAGTGGCAGTTCGTAAGCGCCTGGAACCCAAACAACGGTAATGTTGTCATCTTTAACCTGGCCGATGCGTTTCAGGGCGTCAATAGCACCTTCCAGCAGGCTGTCGTTGATGAAGTTGTTGAAACGCGCAATGGTGATGGCGACGCGAGCGTCCGGGGTAGCTACAGCAGCTTCAATAATGTTCATACTCTTCCTTTACGGGTTCATTTGGCCCCGCAGGGGGGCGGATTTTATCATAATACTTTGCGCACTGCTTCCCTATTTCAGGAGCAATTACGCTGTCGTTAAGTGGAGGCAGACATCCGGACCCACCGGACGAATCTCGCTGAATTTGAGTTGTGGTGCATCGGCCAGTTTTTCAAGGCCAGGCAGCACAAACAGGCCGCGCGCATCGTTACCCAACAGTTTAGGCGCAACGTAGACAATCAGTTCATCCACCAGCCCGGCCTGTAAGAGCGCACCGGCGAGCGTTGGCCCCGCTTCGACCCAGATACTGTTCACCTGCTGCTTGCCGAGCAGCATCATCAGCACAACTAAATCCAGATGCCCGTTATGCTCCGGCACCATGATGCTGCGCACGCCTTCCGGCCATTCGCGCGTATCTTCTTTGGTGCGGGCAATCCAGGTTTCACCCGGCTGCTGGACGATGCGGTGCTCCGGCGTCACGCGGTTCTGGCTATCAATGATAATACGCAGCGGCTGACGCAGGTTCTCCTGCGGGTAAAGCGCCTGGGTATCGGCATTCAGTTCGTCCCAGCGCACGGTCATGGCCGGATCGTCAGCGAGAACGGTTTCACTGCTGGTGAGGATAGCATGGCTTTGCGAGCGCAGACGTTGCACATCGCGCCTTGCCTGTGGCGAGGTTACCCACTGGCTTTCGCCGTTTGCCATCGCCGTACGACCGTCCAGCGAGGCGCCCAGCTTGAGCTGAATATACGGGAACCCCGTGCGCATGCGCTTCAGAAAGCCTTTGTTGATCGCTTCCGCGTCCTGCATCATCAGGCCATGGCTGACGTCAATGCCTTCCTGCTGCAGGCGATACAGCCCGCGTCCGGCCACCTGCGGATTTGGGTCCTGCATCGAGGCGACCACGCGTGAAACACCGGCGGCAATCAGCGCTTCGCAGCACGGCGGCGTACGCCCGTGATGGCTGCAGGGCTCCAGCGTGACGTAGGCTGTGGCACCGCGTGCCTTCTCACCAGCCATGCGCAACGCATGAACCTCGGCGTGCGGTTCGCCGGCACGATAGTGAAACCCCTCCCCCACGATTTCGCCATCTTTTACGATCACGCACCCGACGTTCGGGTTGGGATGGGTGGTAAAACGACCGCGCTGCGCCAGTTTCATGGCGCGCGCCATGTACATCTCATCGTGCATGAGCTTAATCCTGTAAGCGGGCGATCTCTTCGCCAAACTCTTTGATGTCTTCGAAGCTGCGGTAGACTGAGGCGAAGCGGATATAGGCGACCTTATCGAGCTTTTTCAGCTGCTCCATTACCAGGTTGCCGATCATTTTGCTGGGTACTTCACGCTCACCCAAACCACGAAGGTAAGATTTTATGTGGTTTAACGCCATCTCAACGTCGTCCGCGCTGACGGGACGTTTTTCGAGGGCTTTCAGCATCCCGCTGCGCAGTTTCTCTTCGTTAAACGGCTCGCGCACGTCGTTACTTTTTACCACGCGCGGCATTACCAGCTCTGCAACCTCAAAGGTCGTAAAACGCTCGTTGCACACCAGACACTGCCGACGACGGCGTACGGATGACCCTTCGCCCACAAGACGAGAGTCGATGACTTTGGTATCCACAGCGGAGCAGAATGGGCAATGCATACGGTATCCCTGTTATCCGGTTAACTGATTTTCATTTTACCCTGATCTGGCCTGACAACAAAGGAAGAGCTTTTTGAGACAAAGGATCTATGTCTGACACGAGGATGCTGGCTACCATTAGGCAATCCGTTATTTCAAGGAAATAAACGCAATGACAAGACGTTACCTGAAAATTTTGCTGGTGGGGAGCCTCTTCACCCTTAGCGCCTGTGCACAACAAGCCGAAGTCCGTCAGATGAAACAGAGCGTGAATACGCTCAATACGGCGATGGACAAACTGAACAAAGAAACGGTGAAGATCACCCAGCAAAACGCCCTGAATGCGAAATCCAGCAGCGGGGTTTATCTCCTGCCGGGAGCGAATACGCCTGCGCGTCTCAATAGTCAGATTGGTACGCTGAAAATGTCGCTGGTGAACGTGGCGGCGAATGCAAATGGTACTCGCGCAACATTACGCATTCAGGGAGAATCCAACGATCCGTTGCCAGCCTTCAGTGGTACCGTCGAATGGGGACAGATCCAGGGCACCACTGAAAGCTACCAGGAGGTGAATGTTAACAGCCAGCTGTTCACCGCACCGGCCAGCGTGCTGGCTCCGAGCGATGTTGACATTCCGCTGCAGCTTAACGGACTGACTCCGGATCAGTTAGGTTTTATCCGCATTCACGATATCCAGCCCGCCGCGCAGTAACCCTCTCTTTAGCGGAGTGCAATGTCACTCCGCTAACATTTACATTTCGTATGGATTGGCAACATAAATGATTGCCGCTACAATCCCGGCCGTTTAAAGTACGCAAACGTGAACGCAATCGATTACGTATGTGAGAGATATGTGAAACAACACATATTTTTGTGAGCAGGGATTCCTATAATAGGCACCGCAGAAACACGAAATATTTAGAAACGCAATTCGCGCATTTTTCACTCCCGGAAGGGAATTTCAATCAGTGGCATGATTATGAAAAAAACATTACTCGCAGCTGGCGCCGTGCTGGCACTGTCTTCCTCTTTCACTGTTAACGCAGCGGAAAACGATAAACCACAATACCTCTCCGACTGGTGGCATCAGAGCGTTAACGTGGTCGGCAGCTACCACACGCGCTTCGGACCACAGATCCGCAACGATACCTACCTGGAATACGAAGCATTCGCCAAGAAAGACTGGTTTGATTTCTATGGCTATATGGATGCACCGGTCTTCTTTGGTGGTAACTCTCAGGCAAAAGGTATCTGGAACCACGGTTCTCCTCTGTTCATGGAGATCGAGCCGCGCTTCTCCATCGACAAGCTGACCGGTACCGACCTGAGCTTCGGTCCGTTCAAAGAGTGGTACTTCGCGAACAACTATATCTACGACATGGGCCGCAACGAGTCTGGTCGTCAGAGCACCTGGTATATGGGTCTGGGTACCGACGTTGACACCGGTCTGCCAATGAGCCTGTCCCTGAACGTGTACGCGAAATACCAGTGGCAGAACTATGGTGCCGAAAACCAGAATGAGTGGGATGGCTACCGTTTTAAAGTGAAATACTTTGTGCCAATCACTCAGCTGTGGGGCGGTAACCTGAGCTACATCGGCTTCACCAACTTCGACTGGGGTTCAGATCTGGGCGATAAGAGCGGTTACGCTGAAAACGGCATCAAGCAGCGTACCAACAATTCCATCGCCTCTAGCCACATTCTGGCGCTGAACTACGATCACTGGCACTACTCTGTAGTGGCACGTTACTGGCACAACGGCGGCCAGTGGAACGACGATGCGAAACTGGTGTGGATGAACGAAAACGTCCGTTCTACCGGCTGGGGTGGTTACCTGGTTGTAGGTTATAACTTCTAATCAGTGCGGGTTTCGCCCGGTGGCGCTGCGCTTACCGGGCCTACGATCCGAATGTAGGCCGGGTAAGGCGTAGCCGCCACCCGGCTTTTTACTGTTTAACCTTTCGCAAAAAATCTGCCAGAGACCTGTCCGCACTCTCGCTAAACCGCCTCTCCGTCTGCACAATATTGAGGCATCGGTCGAGCCGGAAACAGCGGTAGTCATCGCGCCGTTCACACCACGCCGCCAGCAGCCAACGCTCCCCCCAGAAGAACAGCCCCAGCGGCTGAACCTCGCGCTTTGAGAGCTGTCCGGCTTCATCACGGTAATGCAACGCCAGCACGCGCTGGGCGGAAATCGCCTGATGAATCATGTCAAAATCGCTGCGGGAGTGGCTTTGCATGCAAAAATCCGGGGCATAGATCCGCGTCTGCTCCGCCTTTAGACGGCTCTCCTCGGGCAGGATAGCCAGCACCTTCTCCTGAGCCGACTCCAGCTCGCGCGACAGCGATTCCCCTCCCCAGGTTTTGAGCAGGCGAATCGCGACGATCAGCGCCTCTGACTCCTTATTTGTCAACATCAGCGGTGGCAGGTCAAAACCCGACATCAGCCGATATCCGCTCCCCGCCTCACCTTCCACCGGCACGCCGGAAAGCGACAGGTCACGGATATCGCGGTAGACCGTGCGCTCGGACACGCCAAGCCGATCCGCCAGATGCGCTGCCGTTGTCAGACGCCTGCCCCGCAGGATCTGCACAATCTGAAACAAACGGTCAGCGCGTCGGGTCATATCTTATTCCGCTCTCAGGCAGGTTGATGGAGGCCGACGCGGTTACCCTCGCTGTCGGTAAACAATGCGATAGTGCCAATACCATGCGGCAGTTCCAGCGGGCCAAACACGCACTCACCGCCCGCAGAGGCGATGCGATCGAGCGTGGCCGCCAGATTGTCAGTATGCAGGTAAATAATAGCGCCCTGCAAAGACGGTGTAACGCCGTCAAATTTTGCCAGCGCCCCGCCGGTACCTGGATCCTCATGCGGGAAAACGGCCAGCTCCGCACAGTCCATTTTCTCGCGACGCAGCGCGAGCTGCATCACCGGCTCATAAAATTTGATGGCGCGATCCATATCCGAGACCGGAATTTCAAACCAGTTAATTACGCTTTTCATACATCCTCCTGACTGTTGTTTGGGTTCAGAAGGAGTCTACGACAGGGCTCCTGACAGCATACTGTCAGGAGTGTTTGTCAGGAGCAGATAAAAAAAATCCCGGTCAACAGACCGGGATTTCGATAACGCGCTAAACGTCGCTTTACGGCAGAATGGACGGTTGATCCGCCCCTTCTTTCTCGACTTTCTGCTGGAGCAGGTGCTCGCGCTTCATGCCGAGTTTCAGTGCCAGTGCGGACGCGACGTAGATAGACGATGCCGTACCGATGGTGACACCAATCAACATGGTCAGCGAGAAACCTTCCAGTACCGGACCACCAAAGAGGAACAGCATCAGGATCACCATCAGGGTTGTACCGGATGTGATCAAGGTACGGTGCAGCGTCTGGGTCAACGACACGTTAAAGATTTCGTACGGCGTACCGCGACGGATCTTACGGAAGTTTTCACGGATACGGTCAGATACCACGATACTGTCGTTCAGTGAGTAACCGATAACGGACATCAGGGATGCCACAATCGTCAGGTCAATCTCAATGTGGAACAGCGACAGTATGCCCATGGTGATCACCACGTCGTGCGCCAGGGCGATAACCACACCGGCCGCCAGTCGCCACTCAAAGCGGAAACCGACGTACACCAGGATGGAGATCAGCGCCACCAGCAGCGCCATCGCACCGGTCTGCGCCAGGTCAGCCCCCACGCTTGGGCCGACGAACTCAATACGCTTAACCGCCGCGCTCTGGCTGGTTGTTTCGTTAATCACGCTAACAACCTTACTGCCCAGCTCCTGGCTGCCGTTGGCATCGTGCACCGGCGGCATACGCACCATGATGTCGCGGCTGCTGCCGAAGTTCTGCAACAGCGGCTCTTCAAAGCCCGCTTTCTGCAGAGACAGGCGCATCTGGTCCATATCGACCGGTTTTTCCAGGGAGATCTCGATGACTGTACCGCCGGTGAAATCAAGACCCCAGTTAAAACCTTTCACGCTCATAATGCCGATGGACAGAATCAGCAGCAAACCTGAAATGCCGAAGGCCCAGTAGTCCCAGCGCATAAAGTCCCAGACTTTACGGCCATGGTTCAATTGTTCAACAGTATATTCCTGTGCCACAACGCACTCCTCAGATAGACAGCTTTTTGACGCGCTTGCCGCCGTACAGCAGGTTCACGATGGCACGGGTGCCGACAATAGCGGTAAACATTGACGTTGCGACACCGATACCGGTGGTAATCGCAAAGCCTTTGATCGCGCCAGTACCCACTGCATACAGGATAAGAACCTTAATCAGTGTTGTTACGTTCGCATCGAAGATGGAGCTGAACGCGCCTTTATAGCCTTCGTCAATCGCCTGCTGAATAGAGCGACCGTTGCTCAACTCTTCTTTGATACGTTCGTTAATCAGTACGTTGGCGTCGACCGCCACCGCAAGGGTAAGAACGATACCCGCAATCCCCGGCATGGTCAGCGTTGCCCCCGGCAGCAGGGACATAATGCCGATGATCAGCACCAGGTTGGCGATCAGCGCGGACGTCGCAATCAGACCAAACTTCTTATAGAAGAAGATCATAAAGAGGATAGAGACCGCGAGGCCAGCCAGACACGCTTCCAGACCCTGCTGGATGTTTTGCATACCCAGAGTAGGACCAATGGTACGCTCTTCAACAATCTGAATTGGCGCAATCAGCGCACCGGCACGCAGCAGCAGGGAGAGCTGACGCGCTTCGTTCGGGTTGTTAATACCGGTAATACGGAAGCTGTTACCCAGACGAGACTGGATATTGGCGATGTTAATCACCTCTTCCTCTTTCACCAGTACCGCACGACCGTTTGCATCTTTCTTACCGCTGTCTTTGTACTCCACGAACAGAGTCGCCATCGGTTTACCGATGTTGTCCTTGGTGAAGTTAGACATGATGTTACCACCCGCGCTATCCAGCGAGATGTTAACCTGCGGCTGGTTGTATTCGTCCTGGCTCGACGTGGAGTCGGTGATGTGGTCACCGGTCAGAATCACGCGTTTGTACAGCACAACTGGCTGACCTTCGCGAGTCTGTTTCACTTCGGAGTCACCCGGAATACGCCCTGCTGCTGCAGCGGACTGATCGACGTTGGAGTTCACCAGACGGAATTCCAGCGTTGCGGTCGCACCCAGAATCTCTTTCGCACGCGCAGTGTCCTGGATACCCGGCAGTTCAACCACGATACGGTCAGCACCCTGACGCTGTACCAGCGGCTCAGCCACACCCAGTTGGTTTACACGGTTACGCAGAATGTTGATGTTCTGCTGAACGGCATATTCACGCGCTTCTTTCAGACGCGCATCGGTCATCACCGCACGCAGCTGGTTGCTGCCCTGAGAGGTGATCACCAGGTCACGGTGACGTTGGGTCAGGTAATCTACAGCCTGATCGCGCGCCGCACTGTCGCGGAACGTGATGCTCATGCCGTAGTTATCTTCTTTACGCACGGTGGTGTAAGCGATGCCTTTATCACGCAGATCGCTGCGCAGGCTGTCGATATTCTGTTCCTGCAGCTTGCCGAGCGCGGTATCCATATCCACTTCCATCAGGAAGTGAACGCCGCCACGCAGGTCAAGACCGAGTTTCATTGGCTCTGCTTTCATCGCAGCCAGCCAACGCGGGGTTGCAGGGGCAAGGTTAAGCGCCACGACGTATTTGTCACCCAGCACGCCCATCAGCGCTTCGCGAGCGCGGAGCTGCGTGTCGGTGGTGTCGAAGCGAGCAAGAATTGCGCCCTCTTCCAGAGCCACAGACTTAGCGGTAATTTTTTCTTCTTGTAACGTTTTCTGGACCTGGATCAGCGTTTGCTCACTGGCGGCGACACCGCGCGCGCCAGTGATTTGAACGGCCGGATCCTCACCATACAGGTTGGGAAGCGCGTACAGCAGGCCGACGAGAATCACGACGACCAGCATGATGTACTTCCACAAAGGATAACGGTTTAACACGGCAGTTCCCTTTGGGAAAAGTTGGGATTACAGCGCCTTCATGGTGCCTTTCGGCAGAACGGCAGCTACGAAGTCACGTTTGATGACCACTTCAGTGGTGTCGTTCAGGGCGATAGCAATGTAGCCGTTTTCAGCCACTTTGGTCACGCGACCCACCAGACCACCGTTAGTCAGTACTTCATCGCCTTTCGCAATGGAGCTCATCAGGTTTTTGTGCTCTTTGGTGCGCTTCTGCTGTGGACGTAGGATCATGAAGTAGAAGATCAGACCGAACACAACCAGCATCAGAATCAGAGACATCGGGCTGCCCTGCGCTGGAGCACCTGTTGCCGCTACCGCATCAGAAATAAAAAAGCTCATTCAAATTCCCTCATTATTAAAATTAATCAACGTTCAACGGTGGAACATCCCGCCCCTGACGTTGGTAGAAATCGGTCACGAAGCTCTCTAATTTACCCTCTTCGATAGCCTTACGTAAACCAGCCATTAAGCGCTGATAATAACGAAGATTATGAATGGTATTGAGACGCGCGCCCAAAATCTCGTTACAACGATCGAGATGATGCAGATACGCGCGAGAATAATTGCGACAGGTATAGCAATCGCACTCGGAATCGAGCGGGCTGGTGTCACTCTTATGCTTCGCGTTACGGATTTTCACCACGCCATCGGTAACGAACAAATGTCCGTTACGCGCGTTGCGGGTTGGCATGACGCAGTCGAACATATCAATGCCGCGGCGTACGCCTTCAACCAGATCTTCTGGTTTACCCACGCCCATCAGGTATCGTGGTTTATCCGCCGGGATTTGCGGGCAGACATGCTCCAGAATGCGGTGCATGTCTTCCTTCGGCTCACCCACAGCCAAACCGCCGACAGCGTAGCCATCAAAACCTATCTCTACCAGACCTTTAACAGAGATATCGCGTAAATCTTCGTAAACGCTGCCCTGGA
Organism: Enterobacter asburiae; assembly: GCF_008080435.1. Lineage (GTDB taxonomy): Bacteria > Pseudomonadota > Gammaproteobacteria > Enterobacterales > Enterobacteriaceae > Enterobacter > Enterobacter asburiae_C. The sequence continues at coordinate 160,033 of NZ_VRKN01000008.1, forward strand.
TAATGCCGAACAGCGCATTTTTGTTCTGCAGGGAGTCAAAACGGTCACGGCTACGCTTCGCCCAACGCAGGGACATCTCCATGGAACGTTTGGCGTAGTCCCAGTCGGCCGGGTATGGCGTACATTCGTCGAAGATCATCACAATGTCAGAGCCGAGATCGTACTGAATCTCCATCGACTTTTCTGGATCGAGGAAAATCGGATCGCCGTTGATCGGGTTACGGAAGTGAACGCCCTGCTCGGTGATCTTGCGGATATCGCCCAGGCTGAACACCTGGAAGCCGCCGGAGTCGGTCAGAATGGGGCCTTTCCACTGCATGAAATCGTGCAGGTCGCCGTGGAGCTTCATGATCTCCTGGCCTGGACGCAGCCACAGGTGGAAGGTGTTGCCGAGGATAATCTGTGCGCCAGTGGCTTCGACTTCTTCCGGCGTCATCCCTTTTACGGTGCCGTACGTGCCCACAGGCATAAACGCGGGGGTTTCTACCACGCCGCGCTCAAACACCAGGCGACCGCGACGCGCGCGGCCATCGGTGGTATCGAGTTCAAATTTCATTTTTTCTCCGACGTCAGAAAAACAGTCCAACGTTGTAAAACGGTGCCGCGGACTTATTCCCCGACACGCTCATTCAAAGCCAGCGGATTGTACGTGATAAACATCGCGTCCCCGTAGCTAAAAAAGCGATATTTTTGTTCTACCGCAGACTTGTAGGCGTTCATCGTATGCTGATAACCGGCAAACGCGGACACCAGCATAATCAGCGTTGATTCAGGCAGATGGAAGTTGGTCACCAGCGCGTCAATCACTTTGTACTGATAGCCCGGGTAGATAAAGATCTGCGTATCGCCAAAGAACGGCTCGATAAGACCGTTTTTCGCCGCCTGCGCGGCGCTCTCGAGTGAGCGCACGGACGTCGTACCGACCGCAACGACGCGGCTGCCGCGCGCTTTCGCTGCCAGCACCGCGTCCACCACATCCTGAGGCACTTCGGCATATTCAGAGTGCATGATGTGATCTTCAATGCTGTCCACGCGCACCGGCTGGAAGGTCCCCGCGCCGACGTGCAGCGTCACGAACGCCATCTCCACGCCCTTCGCACGCAGTTTTTCCAGCAGCGGCTCATCAAAATGCAGACCCGCGGTCGGCGCAGCGACGGCACCCGGCTTCTGGCTGTAGACGGTCTGGTACAGCTCGCGGTCGGCCTCTTCGTCCGGACGCTCAATATACGGCGGCAGCGGCATGTGGCCAATGGCGTTCAGGATATCAAGCACCGTGCGCTCGTCATCGAACTCCACCTCGAACAGCGCATCGTGGCGCGCGGTCATGGTCGCTTTGATGCTCTCATCATCGCCCAGCAGCAGTTCAGCGCCCGGCTTCGGCGCCTTAGAAGCGCGAATATGTGCCAGAATACGTTTATCATCGAGCATACGTTCGACCAGCACTTCAATCTTGCCGCCGCTTGCTTTACGGCCAAACAGGCGCGCCGGGATCACGCGGGTATTGTTAAAGACCAGCAGATCGCCAGGGTTGAGCTTGTCGAGCAAATCGGTGAAAGTACCGTGCGTCAGCTCGCCCGTTGGCCCATCCAGTGACAGTAAGCGACAGCTGCTGCGCTCAGGCATGGGATAGTGAGCAATCAGGGATTCAGGTAGTTCAAAGGAGAAATCGGCGACGCGCATGACGTATACTCGTGACTTAAAAACAGGCGGCATAGTCTAGTGCTCACACCCTTTTGCTGCAACAACTAGCCGCCCCCGGACAAATAAAACGCATGAATTTTCTCGCTCACCTGCATCTCGCTCATCTCGCTGACAGCTCCCTGTCCGGCAATTTGCTGGCCGATTTCGTACGCGGCAACCCCGCTGAAGACTATTCCCCTGAGGTTGTCGACGGGATTTTTATGCACCGCCGCATCGACGTGCTGACTGATAAGCTGCCGGAAGTGACGGAAGCCAAAGCGTGGTTTCGCCCTGAAACGCGCCGCGTTGCGCCGATCACGCTCGACGTGATGTGGGACCACTTTCTGTCGCGCCACTGGGAACAGCTGTCGCCGGAGATGCCATTGCCGGATTTTGTGCGCTATGCCCGCCAGCAGGTGTCGATCATTCTGCCCGACTCGCCACCGCGCTTTGTGAATCTGAATAACTATCTGTGGTCGGAACGCTGGCTGGAGCGTTATCGCGAGATGGATTTCATCCAGAATGTGCTGAATGGGATGGCCAGCCGTCGCCCACGACTGGATGCGCTGCGCGACTCCTGGTATGACCTGGATGAACATTACGATGCGCTGGAAACGCGTTTCTGGCAGTTTTACCCGCGCATGATGGCGCAGGCGAAAAACAAACAACTTTGATGCAGATATGATTGATAGGTAAAAGCTGGCGGAACGATTGTCACCACCTCTTTGTCTTATCCATGAACACTCTCTATACTGGCTCGCGTTGCGTTCCAAATAACCTTAGTATCTACAGGAGAATCATATGGTTCTGGTAACTCGTCCGGCTCCGGATTTTACAGCTGCAGCAGTTCTGGGCAACGGTGAAATCGTTGAAAACTTCAACTTCAAACAGCACACCAACGGTAAAGCGACCGTTCTGTTCTTCTGGCCAATGGACTTCACTTTCGTTTGCCCGTCTGAGCTGATCGCCTTCGACAAACGTTATGAAGAATTCCAGAAGCGTGGCGTGGAAGTTGTTGGCGTCTCCTTCGACTCTGAATTTGTACACAACGCATGGCGTAACACCCCTGTCGACAAAGGCGGCATCGGTGCGGTGAAATACGCAATGGTTGCGGACATCAAACGCGAAATCCAGCAGGCTTACGGTATCGAACATCCGGACGCTGGCGTTGCACTGCGTGGTTCCTTCCTGATCGACGCAAACGGCATCGTTCGTCACCAGGTTGTGAACGATCTGCCGCTGGGTCGTAACATCGACGAAATGCTGCGCATGGTTGACGCGCTGCAGTTCCACGAAGAGCACGGCGAAGTGTGCCCGGCTCAGTGGGAAAAAGGTAAAGAAGGCATGAACGCGTCTCCAGACGGCGTGGCTAAATACCTGTCTGAGAACGTATCCAGCCTGTAATCGGCACGGTTTACGAAAAAGGCCCGCTTATGCGGGCCTTTTTTTATGCCTTACGCTGCGTCTCTCGCCAGATGCGCCAGGCCATGCCCGCCAGCAGAATCACCCCCGCAATCAGCACGCCCCATACCAGCAGCGTGTTCAGCCTGCTCTCCCGCTCGGCCGCAGAGGTGGCGGTCAGACGCCCCTCGCCGCCTAGTGCAACATCCTCCAGCATATCGGCCTGCGGCAGGTTAGCCATATCATAGGTCTTGCGCAGGTCGGCTGGGATCAGCATACCGGGCTCCACGCTGGCAGGCTTTGCGGCGCCGTTGCCCCAGGCGAGCACGTACGGCGCTTTCCCCTGCGCGTTGAACACCAGGTCATAGCGGTCGCGATGTCCCGTGACGCTCGGCAGATATTCTGGCAGACGCGCATTCAACGTCGTGATTTTCACTGCCTGCACCAGGCCCCCGTGAAGTGAAACCGGTGGCGACATTTTTCCCTCAAGACGGTAAAGGACCTCTTTTTTCAGGGGGTGCCATGTGTCTTTTTCCGTACTCCGCCACGCTATCTCCACGGGAAGGACGCCATCGCCATTCAGTGAGATGCTGACAGCACTCAGCGGCTGCGGGCGCGCCCAGTGCCACTGCGCTTCGCTTGTCGATAACTGCTCCCCTTCCCCCTCAAGGTCGACCGCTTCCGGGGCCGCCTGCGCAGGTGTGCTGATTGCGTTTACGCCGGTCAAGGTTATCCCCTGGCTCTGCGCATTCAGCACCACCATGAGATAGCGATTCGCCTCGGGAGATAAAACCGTATCGGTATCGATCCGATCGAGCTTAAGACGATCCTGACCGCTGACGACGTCCAGCAATGGCATATCCTCGCGCAGGGTATACCAGCGCTTAAGATCCTCACTGTAATAGACCGACGCCGTTCCCTGCCACGGCGTCTGAGGGGTATTCCAGAGCAGCTGCAGCTGGGATATGGCCATCTCCCCCGTAGCCTGCTCCGGCAGGGTCAGCAGATAATGTTGTCCGGCTGCGGCGGCTTTTTGCCCCTCCAGCACAATCTCTACACCGTTTCCGGAACGGAGCAGAATCTTATCGCTATCACCGGATCCTCGGGAAGCCGCAAGCGGCGAGGCGTCCAGCGGGAAGAGACGCAGCGCAGTGGATTGCACTGACGCCTGTGGATGCGTCGCGGTGACCAGGCTGAAGGGAACCGGCTCGCCCGACTGGTTAAAGACGCGGACATCATGCAGATCCGGCGACGTGCTTTGCTCATAGACGGCGAGCGGCAGCATCACCCGATACCACTGGGAAGGAACAGACGTATCCAGTGATCGACCAAAGGCATAATCCCGGGGCGATTCCGTTTGTCCCTCGTCGCAGAACGCCGGGCCGGAAAGCGCCAGCAGCGCGGTACACGCTACCGCTTTCATCCATTTCATTTTTCATCTCCTGTTTTGGGCGGTAGCGGTGAGAAATACCCCACGATCAGAACCAGTATCGCCACGCCGATAAACGCCACCGCACGCGACAAACCGCCTCCACCCGCGCTGTCCACCAGCATCAGTTTAACCATCACTACACCCAGCAGCGCGGCACCGCAGAGCCACTCCTGCCGGGAAGCCCGACGGGTGGCATGGATCATGACCACCAGCGCGCTCAGCATCCAGAACAGGGCAAAACTGGTCTGGATAAGCCGCGAATCCCACAGCGATGCCATATTCCAGGCCACGTCGCCGTACCAGGCCAGGGCGCGCATCAGCGCACCGTTCAACCACCAGAAGCCAAACGCCATAATCGCGACGGCAGGCCACGGTCGGGCCTGAGAGAGCCACGCCGGGTAGTAGCGATCCACAGCCCGATAAAAGATCACCAGCCCCAGCAACGCGAACGCTGCGCCTTCCTCAAGCGGGTTTACCAGCGGTAGCCAGGTCTGACGATAGACCACGCCGTCCTGGAAATTGGTCACCACCAGCAATACCAGCAGCGCCACGACCACGGGGATCGGTGCCAGGCAGGCGTAGAGCGCAGGCCACTCCCGGAACGGCCACCCGCGACGCCGTACGGCTGCAGAGAGCGCCATAATCACCCCGCCACCTGCGGCCATCGCTAATCCGCTGCCCCAGGCCGCCATGCCCCACGGCAACGACCGGGCAAACCAGTAAAGCTCAGCGGCAAGCGCCAGCAAAATCATCCAGAACAGCGACAAATGCAGCCCCATCGCGATGCGCGACAGGAGTCTTTCACCGTCGCGCCGCAACAGCATCAGCGCGGCAGGAAGCGCAACGCACCAGGCCAGATTTGACCAACCGCCGGCAACGATCTGCTGGTGCCAGAGCTGATAACCCACCATCAGCAGCATAACCGGCCACAGCAGCCATTTGCTGGCATCCAGCTCCCGCCACGCCAGACGAGCAGCCACCTGCCGCCAGCCCCAGACCGACGCCGCCGTCAGCGCCAGCACGCCCGCCAGAATCGGTAATTCCTTCGTCAGTACCAGCTGCGACGCGCCCAGCTGCGCCACCATCCAGAACATCAGCCCGCCTGCCAGCAGCGCCCAACTGACTGGCTGAAAGAGTTTCCGCCACAGCCAGGCCGCAGCCAGCCAGCAAAGGCTGAGGATGGTGAAGATCAGCAGCAGGCTCAGCGACGTAACGTCGTTCGTTTGCGCCCACAGCGCGCTGCCAAGCGCCAGCACCAACAGCGCCGTTCCGCTATAGCTCATGCGACGCTGGTGCTGCTGCACACCCAGCCAGAGGATACCCAGCCCTTCCAGTGCCCAGGCCATCGCCGTCCAGCGCGCCGACAGCGCCAGCGGAATCGCGAGCGTCGCGAACCCGCCGCCGATTGCCAGCGCTGCCAGGACCAGCGGTCGTCCGATGGAGGGGTAGCGCCGCAGCGCAAGGAACGCGAGGGTAAGATAAAATGCGCCGTATCCCAGCGCACTCAGGGCCGGGCCATATTCCCAGTGCCGGGTCATGCCGTACTGCATCCCGAAACCTATCAGCGGCGGGGCAAACAGCAGCACGCCGTCAATAATCTGCTTCCCTTTCTCCTGCGCCCGCAGCGACAGCGCCACGCTCAGCACACCGAATATCAGCGTATTGGCAATCAGGAACAGCTGGCAGACCCAATAATCTTCAGGCTGGTAGTCATTCAGCCCCCACAGGCCGCCCACGCCGAACGTAAACAGCAGCCCGAGCAGATTCAGCTCGCGCCAGTGCTGCCAGATGCTGATCGCGAGAATACCGATGGAAAGCAGAAGATAGAAAGAGAACAGCGCCACAAAGCTTCCGCCCCCGGTAGACAACAGCAGCGGCGCAAGATACCCGCCGAGGCTCGCCAGCATGGCAAGGCTCAGCGCCTTCTGCAGCACCGCCAGCCCGACGCTTGCCGCGCAAATCACCACCAGCAGCGCAAAGGCCAGCGTCATCGGCAGCATTTGCCAGAGCCGGAACGCGCCAAAAACGGTCAGGTAGAGCACGCCGGTCGCCCCGCCCTGGAGGATCAGCGCATAGACGCGCTGCCTGTGACGCAGTCGCCACCCGATTGCCAGCAAGACCATGGCAAACAGCGCCGTCGCCGCCAGGCGCAGCTCAAGCGGGAACAGGGAATGTTCCACGGTATAACGCAGCAGGAATGAAAGGCCGAGAAAGAGCAGCAGGATCCCCAGCTTTGCCAGCGGATTGCCCTGCATGAACCAGCGTACCAGCGACGTCAGTATGCCGCCAAAGGCAGAAGGCTGTTTTGCCGCAGGGGCCGGAGCGGGTTCTGTCACGGCAGCGGGAGTATCGGGGCGCCAGGGGTCGACAGTCGCGGGAGCGTCCTCAACTAACGGCGCGGTCACTGCCACCGGCTCCGGCGCGCTTTGAGGCACGCCGCGCTGCTCAAGCGCCTCAATGCGCTGGCGTAGCCGGGCGATCTCCTGTCGCGCCGCCGTACTTCGATTAAAGCCTATAACCGCAAGCACGGGTGCAACCACCAGCGCAAAAACCAGGAACAAACAGCCAAGGATGTAAAGCTCGTCCATGTTTCCACCTTCACCGTAAACGATCCGTTAAGATTGACACAAATAGTTGCATTTGCGCCATCTTAAAAGGTGGAAACATTAACAGGTCTTAGCTGCCGAACCAGATCGTCGCTGATATCGCAGGCAGCGCCAGCACGCCGTCCTGTATCGTCGCCTTGCCCTCTTTATTCTTCCACGTCGCCACCTTCAGCAGCGGTGAATCATCCAGCACCACTTCGCAGGCCTCGCCCCGGTTAATCGCCACCAGCACGCGCTGCTGATTATAGACGCGAGCAAACGCCACCACGTTATCGTGGGCGTACACCACCTGACAGCCGCCGTAGCGCAGGGCGAGACTCTGCTTACGCAGCTTCGCCAGCCGCTGATACAGGCTGAACAGTACCTTGTCCTGTTTCGCTGGCTCCCACGGGAAGGTTTTGCGGCAGAACGGGTCGTTGTTGCCGTCCAGCCCTACTTCATCGCCATAGTAGATGCACGGCACGCCCGGCCAGGTGAAGAGCCAGGTGACCGCCAGCGGCAGACGCGCCACATCCTTGCCGAGCAAGGATTTAAAGCGGGCGGTATCGTGGCTATCGAGCTGGTTAAACATCCGCAGCTGCTGCTGATGAGACAGACCGGCGCGGTAGTTCTCCATCCACGCCATACAGGTTTCAGCGTCGATATGATTCGGATCGTAGGAGATATCGGTGTTAGCGAGGAATCCCCACAGCGGGAAGGTAAAGCCGCGATAGTTCATCGCCGCATCTTCCGCATCATTCTGCAGCCACTGGCGCGCGTCGCCAAAGTGCTCGCCAAAGACGAACGCCTCCGGCTTGGCCGCTTTCGCGGAGCGCGTAATCCCGGCGACGTGCTGAAGATTATTCCGCGCCCCGCCCGCTTCGCCGAGCATGTGCACCACGTCCAGGCGCCAGCCGTCCATATTCCACGGCGCCTTCAGCCAGTGACGGACGATGCTGTTTTCACCGCCGTAGATTTCATTCACGAGCGTTGGCGACTGGAAATCCAGCTTCGGCAGGCTTGGGTAGCCCAGCCAGTCCAGCGCGCGGCCCGCCTCGCTAAAGCTATACCAGTCGCGCTGCGGCGAATCCGGGTTATGGCATGCCCCGCCCATCGACTGGTTATGACGGTCAAACCAAGCGTGCGAATCTCCGCTGTGGTTAAACACGCCGTCCAGAATCAGGCGCATGCCTTCGTTTTGGGTGTTCTTACGCAGGCGCAGCAGCGCCTCGTCACCGCCAAACTGCGCGTCAACGTGGCGATAATCTTCGGTATCGTATTTGTGTACGCTCGGGGCGTTAAATACCGGGTTCAGGTAGAGCGCCGTCACGCCGAGATTTTTCAGGTAGGGCAGCTTTTCGCTGATGCCGTCGAGATCGCCGCCGTAAAACGTCGAGCCGCCAGCCTGCGCGGTTAACGGCTCGTCCCACTCTTTCAGGATAATGTCATGGCCCACCGCATGGTGGTGATAGATCTTATCCTGGTCTGCAGTGCGTTTTTCGCTGCGCGCAAAACGGTCCGGGAAAATCTGGTAAAAGACCTGATCGCTAACCCACTGCGGGCCGTTATCCGGGTAATCGACCGCAAACTGTTCCAGCCGAGCGGGCGGGAAACGGCTAAACCCCTGCGGGGTAAACCACAGCTGGCGGTTATTCCACAAAAGCTTAAAGCTGTAGCGACGGCGCGGCTGCCCGCTGCGCAGATCGATATTCGCCCGCCACGCCGTGATCCCCGGCTGCGGCTGGCTGCGCAGCTTGTGCATTTTCAGCCCGGTCTCTTCGTTATCTATTTCGGCGCGGAGCGTCACGCGTTCAGGCTGATTTTCCCCCGCCAGCCAGAGCGTAATCACAAGGTTGTCTTTGTTTTGCTTAACAAATGGGGCAACCGGAAGGTGCCAGGCGTTTAACATCACGAATCCCCTTTGATGAAATTGACGTCACCTTGCCACAGGGTGGTTAAGGATAGCTCACCATGACGTGATTTATTGGGGGAGGAGGACGGGGGAGGAGGCATCAGTGCAGCCTGATGCCCTCACCCCAACCCTCTCCCACAGGGAGAGGGAGAAAGGAGATTACTGCGCTTCCGCCAGCTGACGGTCGCGGCGGCATTTAAATGCCCAGCCCACCAGCAGCAGGACGATCCACGCGCAGCCCACGTACAGGGAAATGCGGGTATCCGGATGGTAGCCAATCAGGCCAATGATAAACACCAGGAAGATCAGCCCGACGACGGTCGTCGCAACGCCGCCCGGTACTTTGAACTTCAGCGCTTTCGCCTCATCCGGCGACAGACGACGGCGGAAGGCAATCTGCGACAGCAGGATCATAATCCACACCCACACCGTCGCGAAGGTCGCCAGCGATGCGATCACCAGGAAGACGTTCTCCGGCATGATGTAGTTCAGGTACACCGAGAACAGCAGCGCTACGGTCATGACCACGACGGTCACCCACGGCGTGCCGCGGCGTGAGGTTTTGGCGAACACCTTCGGCGCACTGCCCTGCTCCGCCATGCCGTGCAGCATACGGCCCACGCCAAAGACATCACTGTTAATCGCGGAAAGCGACGCGGTCAGTACCACAAAGTTCAGAACGCTGGCCGCAAAGGCAATCCCCAAATGCTGGAAGGTCAGAACAAACGGGCTGCCGTTGGTGCCTACCTGATTCCACGGGTAGATGGACATAATCACGAACAGCGTACCCACGTAGAACACCAGAATACGCATCGGCACCGAGTTGATGGCGCGTGGAATGGACTTCTCCGGATCTTTCGCTTCCCCGGCGGTGATACCGATAATCTCGATACCGCCGTAGGCGAACATCACCATCTGCAGCGACATGACCATCCCGAGCCAGCCGTTGCTGAAGAAGCCACCGTTGCTCCAGAGGTTGTGAATACCGGTCGGCTGCCCGCCGTTGCCAATTCCCCAGATGATAATCCCGAAACCAGCCACAATCATGATGATGATGGTGGCGACTTTGAAGAAGGAGAACCAGAACTCCAGCTCGCCGAACACCTTCACGCTCATCAGGTTGACGGCGCAAATGATCAGCACCACGCTCAGCACCCAAATCCAGTGCGGCACCGCCGGGAACCAGACGCCCATATAGATGCCAAATGCCGTCACGTCGGCAATTGCCACAATCAGGATTTCAAAGCAGTAGGTCCAGCCGGTGATAAACCCGGCCAGTGGGCCGAGATTTTCCTGCGCGTAGCGGGAGAATGAGCTGGCGGACGGGTTGTGAACCGACATTTCGCCGAGGGCGCGCATGATGATATACGCCGCCACGCCGCCGATAATGTACGCCAGCAGAACGCTGGGACCGGCCATTTTGATGGCATCTGCCGAGCCATAAAAAAGACCGGTGCCGATAGCAGAGCCCAGCGCCATAAAGCGGATGTGGCGCGTGCTCAATCCACGTTTAAGTTTGTTAGTGCTTTCCATTTAAATCTTGCCATTCAACACGAAAAAAACAAAAAACCACGGGGCCTTAAGCCCCGTGGTTAAACAGTTTGTTGCCGTTGATTAATGGGCGTTCGATGCGACCTGACGCCCTGCAGCACGGTCCCAGATAATGGCCAGAACCAGTGCAACAACGGTAGGCATCAACCAGGCCAGGCCCTGCTCGGACAGCGGCAGACGCTGTGTCCATGCCGGCAGTATGTGCGCGAAAGCTGATGCTTTAATCCCGTCAAGGATACCAAAAATCAGGCTGATAAACATGGCTGGCGCAATAATTCGTGAAGAGTTGTTCCACCACGGGCGAGTAAAGCTCAGCACCACCAGCACGATACACGGCGGATAAATCGCCGTCAGTACCGGAATAGAGACCTGAATCAGGTGGCTCAGACCGAGGTTGGACACCGCCATGGAGAAGATACCGAGGATAAACACCAGGGTGCGGTAAGAGAGCGGCAGATACTGTGCAAAGAACTCTGCACAGGCGCAGGTCAGGCCAACCGCGGTTACCAGACACGCCAGGAAGATGAGCGCCGCCAGCAGCATACTGCCCGCACCGCCGAAGGTGTGCTGAACGTAGGCGTGCAGGATAGCCGCACCGTTGGCGTTCTGATCGACCAGCATGGCGCTATCGGAGCCCAGACGGAACAGTGCCAGATACAGCAGCGTCAGGCCCACACCGGCCATCAGGCCAGCCCAAATGGTATAGCGGGTCAGCAGACGCGCTTCAGTCACACCGCGGGAACGCGCGGCGTTAACAATAACGATACCAAATACCATGGCGCCCAGCGTATCCATCGTCAGGTAGCCGTTCACAAAGCCGTTAGAGAACGCGGCATTTTTATAGGCGTCCATCGCGTCGCTAATCGGGCCTGCTGGCCAGACGATGGCCGCTACCGCCAGAACAATCAGCGCCACAATTTTCAGCGGAGCCAGGAAGTTACCCACGGTATCCAGCAGTTTGCCCGGATAGAGGGAAACCAGAATCACGATCGCGAAGTAGATCAGGCTGTAGATAAACAGCGGCATCGCACCGTCACCGGTCAGGGGAGCAATACCCACTTCGAAGGAAACGGTCGCCGTACGCGGGGTCGCAAACAGCGGGCCAACGGCCAGATAGCAGACGGTTGCCAGCAGAATACCCGCCACTTTGCCAATCGGCGTGCTGAGGCTATCCACACCGCCGCCGACTTTCGCCAGCGCGACGACGGTCAGAACCGGCAGACCCACGGCAGTAATCAGGAAACCAAACGCGGCGGTCCAGACGTGTTCACCCGCCTGTAAGCCAACCATTGGAGGGAAAATGATGTTGCCTGCGCCAACGAACAGCGCAAATGTCATAAAGCCCAGCGCGATGATGTCACGCGATTTTAAGTGATGGGTCATAAAACCTTACTGCCTGTGGATGTGGTGTTGAAAACAATGAGATTTTCGATATCCCTGACGGGACGATACAGCCGAAAATTTGCTCAATTTCAGCGGGAAATGCTCCCGTCCTGGCGTGGAGAAGAATAGTTTTTCGATTTACCACGCAAATACAGTCGGTCTGACAGTATCTGGGGCGCAATTTAAACGCTTATAACGTTTAAAGGCAAGGTGGGATCGCAAAACCAGAACAATATGCCAGCATGAAAATACACGTCAGAACAATACGCTATTGATAAGAAAAACCCATGGCTAATCATGCGAACAAAAAACAGTCAGCCGTATATAATTCATCTGCGTTTCGCTTGACTGCAAAGCAAACGGGCCAGCGATGGCTGACCCGTGGAAAGGTAAAATGACACACCTGCTCTCAGGCGATCTTTTTGGCAATTAATCGTTCCGGAATAACGAAGCTGAAGCGGGTTCCTTTACCCAGCGTACTCTGAATATCGAGACGGCTTTCATGGTGATTTACCGCGTGTTTCACAATTGCCAGCCCCAGGCCGCTTCCGCCTGTCTGCCGGGATCGCGCTTTATCCACACGGTAAAAGCGCTCGGTCAGACGCGGAATATGCTCAGGCGCGATCCCTGGCCCGTTGTCTTCCACGCTAAACTCAGCCCCCGTTGGGGCGTGGTGCCAGCGCACCACGATATCCGTCCCCTCCGGCGTATGATTCACCGCGTTATACACCAGGTTGGAAATGGCGCTACGCAGTTGATCTTCGCTGCCCAGCACCTTCAGCGTATTGTCGACCTCAAAGGTCAGGTGATGCTTTTTGTGGCTTAACGTCTGCGCTTCTCGCTCAACGACCCGCAGCATCATCGGGACATCAATGGTCTCATTTAGCGCAAGCGTTGGTGCCGCTTCAATCTTCGATAGCGTCAGCAATTGTTTCACCAGCCCTTCCATCCGGTGCGTTTGCTCGCGCATGGTGTGCAGCGCTTTTTCACGCGGCGCGCCTTCAAGCGTTTGCTCCTGCATCATCTCCAGGTAGCCCTGAAGCACGGTCAACGGAGTACGCAGTTCGTGACTGACGTTGGCGAAGAAGTTGCGACGCGCCCCTTCCAGCTGGTGCATCTGCGTCACGTCGCGCGCTACCATCAGCCATTGCCGATCGCTGTAGGGCATCACACGGATTTCCAGATGACGACCGTTATTGAGCTTCAGATTGTGCGGGCGGGTAAAATCACGCTTTTTCAGATACAGCGTGAACTCGGGATAACGCAGAAGGTTGAGGATATTCTGGCCATTGTCGTCGGGCCAGCGCAGGCCCAGCAGCTGTTGCGCAAGGCCGTTACACCAGAAGATCGTCCCTTCTTCGGTCGTCAGGATAACGGCATCCGGCAGCGACTCTGCACCACTGCGAAAACGCTTAATCAGGCTTCCCAGCTCGCGGCGGCGCTTTTTATTACGCATCTGCATCTGATGCAGACCGTAAAGCAGCGGCTCCCAGCTACCGCTTCCCGGCGGCGGCGTCATACTTCGGTCAACCCACAGCCACCAGGAGAGGCGCAGCAGGTTCCAGAAATGCCAGATCAGCAGCCCGGTGACCGACGCCAGCAGAAACCACGGCAGGTGTCCAAGAAAGGCCCCCAGAAGAAAGGCCGGAATACAGCATAAGATCAGTTCAAAGACGAGCCTTTTCCATGACAGACGTTCCAGCACGCGTCACACTCCTGTCATTGTTCAGAAACGGGTAGAAAAACGATAACCCGTGCCGCGGACCGTCTGCACCATGCGATCGTGGCCGCTCAGTTCCAGTGCTTTTCGCAGGCGGCGAATATGTACGTCAACCGTCCGGTCTTCGACATACACGTTAGTTCCCCAGACGTTATTCAGCAACTGCTCGCGGCTGTAAACGCGTTCCGGGTGGGTCATAAAGAAGTGCAGGAGTTTAAATTCGGTAGGCCCCATGTCGAGGGGATTTTCACCGGTCATCACGCGGTGTGAGGTGGGGTCAAGGCTCAGCCCCTGCATCTCTATCACCTCTTCCACCGCCATCGGCGAAATACGGCGCATCACGGCTTTAATGCGGGCAACCAGCTCTTTTGGGGAGAACGGTTTAGTAATGTAATCGTCCGCGCCGGTCTCCAGACCGCGAACGCGATCCTCTTCTTCTCCGCGCGCCGTGAGCATCACAACCGGGATGTCGCGGGTCAGCGCCTCACGCTTCAGGTGTTTGATAAACTGCAGTCCGGAGCCGCCAGGCAACATCCAGTCCAGCAGAATCAGATCGGGCCAGGGTTCATTCAGCTGGTTCACTGCGCTGTCATAATCTTCCGCTTCAACCGGCTGGAAGCCGTTTTGCTCGAGCACGAAGCACACCATTTCACGAATTGGAGCTTCATCTTCTACGACCAGAATACGTCTCGCCATACTTTGCCCTGTCTTATCTTATTTAAGTTACAAGTTTGTAATTCGGCGCCATTATGCGTCAGATTTATGACAGATTTATGAAAAACAGTACCACGATAACGGGCAAACTGTTGTTTTATTACAGCGGTTATTTTCTCGTCTCTGAACGTTTATAATCCTGCTTTCTCTTTTTTGCCACGGATCAGCTATGCGCATACTTCACACCTCGGACTGGCATCTGGGTCAAAATTTTTACAGCAAAAGCCGTGCGGCTGAACATGAAGCCTTCCTGAACTGGCTGCTGGAAACCGCCCGGACGCACGAGGTGGACGCGATTATTGTGGCGGGTGACATCTTTGATACCGGCTCGCCCCCCAGCTATGCGCGCGAACTGTATAACCGCTTTGTGGTGAATTTGCAGCAAACCGGTTGTCATCTGGTGATTGTCGCCGGCAACCATGATTCCGTCGCAACGCTCAATGAATCCCGCGACATCCTGGCGTTTCTCAATACCACCGTCGTCGCCAGTGCCGGACATGCTCCGCAGATCCTGAAAAAACGCGACGGCACGCCAGGAGCGGTGCTGTGTCCCATACCGTTTTTACGTCCGCGCGATATTGTGCAAAGCCAGGCGGGACTGTCCGGCGGCGAAAAGCAACAGCATCTGTTACAGGCCATCACCGACTATTATCACCAGCAGCACGCCGATGCCTGCTCCCTGCGCGGCGACCAGCTGATTCCGGTGATTGCGACCGGGCATCTCACCACCGTCGGGGCCAGTAAAAGTGACGCCGTACGTGACATCTATATCGGCACGCTGGATGCCTTTCCGGCGCAAAACTTCCCGCCAGCCGACTACATTGCGCTCGGACATATACACCGGGCGCAGATCGTCGGCGGCAGCGAGCACATCCGCTACTGCGGCTCGCCTATTTCGCTCAGCTTTGACGAAACGGGCAAAGCCAAGTCCGTGCATCTGGTGAGCTTCTCCGAGGGCAAACTCCTCGCCGTCGAGACGCTGGAGGTGCCCGTAACCCAGCCGCTGGCGGTGCTGAAAGGCGATTTGGATGCCATCTCCGCCCAGCTTGAGCAGTGGCGCGGGGCAGCGCTTAACCCGCCCGTCTGGCTGGATATCGAAATCACCACCGATGACTACCTGCACGATATGCAGCGTAAAATTCAGGCGCTAACGGAAGATTTGCCCGTCGAAGTCTTACTGGTTCGCCGCAGCCGCGAGCAGCGCGAGAAAATTCTGTTAAGCGCTCAACGTGAAACGCTCAGTGAGCTTCGGGTTGAAGAGGTGTTTGAACGCAGGCTCTCGCAGGAGGACATTGACGACGCGAAGCGCGCAAGACTCAGCGAACTGTTCAGCCATACCCTGCATGCGCTCAATGATGAGGAAGAAAACGCATGAAAATTTTGAGCCTGCGCCTGAAAAACCTCAACTCCCTCAAGGGCGAGTGGAAAATTGACTTTACCGCGGAGCCGTTTGCCAGCAACGGTCTGTTTGCCATCACCGGCGCGACCGGGGCAGGTAAAACCACCCTGCTTGACGCTATCTGTCTGGCGCTCTATCACGAAACGCCGCGACTGCAGAAGGTTTCTCAGGCGCAAAACGACCTGATGACGCGCGACACCGCCGAGTGCCTGGCGGAAGTGGAATTCGAGGTAAAAGGCACAGCCTATCGCGCCTTCTGGAGCCAGAACCGCGCGCGCAACCAGCCGGACGGAAACCTGCAGGCGCCGCGCGTGGAGCTGGCGCGCTGCGAAGATGGCAAAATCCTGGCCGACAAAGTAACGGATAAACTGGAGCAAACCGCTGCGCTCACCGGGCTGGACTATGGTCGCTTTACCCGCTCCATGCTGCTCTCACAGGGGCAGTTTGCCGCCTTCCTTAATGCCAAACCGAGCGATCGTGCCGAGCTGCTGGAAGAGCTGACCGGCACCGAGATCTACGGCCAGATTTCCGCCATGGTGTTTGAAAAACACAAAGCCGCCCGCAGCGTGCTTGAAAAATGCGAAGCGCAGGCGGCGGGCGTTGTGCTGTTGAGCGAAGAGCAACAGCAGCAGTTACAGCAAAGTTTGCAGGCACTTACTGATGAAGAGAAAACCCTGCTGGTTCAGCAGCAAAGCCAACAGAAAGATTTTCAGTGGCTTACGCGCCATGATGAGCTCGTGCTTGAGCAACAGCGCGTCACCGCGATGCAGCAGCAGGCGCAACAGGCGCTGACGAACGCTGCGCCAGAGCTGGCAAAGCTCCAGCTCGCTCTGCCCGCCGCCCAGCTTCGACCGCTTTGGGAGCACCTGCAGGAGCAGACCGCGCGTCTGACGCAAACCCAGCAGCGAATTATCGAAGTAAATACTCGCTTACAAGCCAAAACCGCACTGCGCGCACGGATCCGTCATACCGCCCAGCGTAATCATGAGCAGCTTCAGACTGAACTGACGGCGCTGGCGCAGTGGCTGGCGGAGCACGAGCGCTATCGCCTGCTGGGCCAGGAGATTGCCGGCTGGCGTGCCCAGTTCTCGCAGCTTAACCGCGATAAAACGCAGGTAGCCTCGCTTGCTGCGCGGATGAGTGAATTACGTAACAAACTGGCTGAGATGCCGGAAAATGCGCTGACGCTGACGGCGGATGAGGTCAGCGCGGCCATGGAGCAGCAGTCCCGGTCACGCCCCCTGCGCCAGCGGCTAACGTCGCTGCATGCCCGCTATCAGCCGCTGCAAAAGCGCCTGCGCCAGAGCGGTGAAAGCGTGCAGAAGGCCCAGGCCGATCAAAATAAACTCAATGAAACGCTGACGCTGCGCCGCCAGCAGTACAAAGAGAAACACCAGCACTATCTGGACCTGAAGGCCCTCTGCGAACGTGAAGCGACGATTAAAGACCTGGAAAGCTATCGTTCCCGGCTTGAGGCAGGCAAACCTTGTCCGCTGTGCGGTTCCAGTGAGCATCCCGCCGTTGAGCAATACCAGTCGCTTGAGCTGACGGATAACCAGCGCCGCCGTGATGCCCTGGAAAAAGAGGTCACCGCGCTTAAAGAGGAAGGCCTGCTGGTATTAGGACAGGTTAATGCCCTGACTCAGCAGATCCAGCGCGAAACAGACGAAGCGCAGACTCTCTCTCAGGAAGAGCAAGCACTCACTAAAGAGTGGATGGAAGCCTGCGCTTCCCTGAACATCGCGTTGAATATTCAGGAAGATATCACGCCATGGATGAACGAGCAGGAACAGTACGAGCGCCAGCTTTATCAGCTCAGCCAGCGTCTGACCCTGCAAAACCAGTTGAACGAGCAGGAAGTGCAGGAGCGACAGTATCAGCAGCAGCTGACGGCCGCGCGCCAGGCGCTGGAACACACCCTGCTCTCGCTATCACTTAAGGTACCTGAAGACGGTAATGAAGCCGGCTGGCTGCACGCCCGTGAAGCGGAATTCGCGCAGTGGCAGGAGAAACAAACGCAGCACGGCGTGCTTCTGGAACGCATAAACGCTCTCAAGCCGCTGCTCGACACGCTTCCGGAAACAAACAGCGAAGAGGCCGAACCGGCTATTCCGGACGGCTGGCGCGACGTCCACGACGAATGCGTGTCGCTACAGAGCCAGCTCACCGCGCAGCAGCAGCAGGAAACGCTGGAGCAAGAGCGCCTGCAGCAGTCGCAGACGCAGTTCGCCGCGGCGCTCTCAGCGAGCTGTTTTACCGATCGGGACGCGTTCCTTGCCGCGCTGCTGGATGACGACGCTATTCGCCACCTCGAACAGCTGAAACAGTCGCTGGAAAGCCAGATACAGCAGGCCGCGGCCCTTTCCGGCCAGGCTAACCAGCAGCTGCAAGCTCATCTGGCGCTGCGGCCGGAAGGGCTCGACGCCGATGCTCCCACGCTGCAAAGCCAGCTGCAGCAGCTGGCGCAACGGCTTCGCGAGAACACGACGCATCAGGGCGAGATCCGCCAGCAGCTTAAGCAGGACAGCGATAACCGTCAGCACCAGCTGGCGTTGATGCAGCAAATTGAAGAGGCCGCACGCCAGGCGGACGACTGGGGTTATCTGAACGCGCTGATTGGCTCCAGCACCGGCGACAAGTTCCGTAAGTTCGCGCAGGGGCTGACGCTGGACAATCTTGTCTGGCTTGCTAACCAGCAGCTTAACCGTCTGCACGGGCGTTATCTGCTGCAGCGTAAGGCCAGCGACGCGCTGGAGCTGGAAGTGGTCGATACGTGGCAGGCGGACGCGGTGCGCGATACCCGCACGCTCTCGGGCGGCGAAAGCTTCCTGGTCAGCCTGGCGCTGGCGCTGGCCCTTTCCGACCTGGTGAGTCATAAGACGCGGATCGATTCTCTGTTCCTGGATGAAGGGTTCGGCACGCTCGACAGTGAAACGCTGGATACAGCACTGGATGCGCTCGACGCGCTGAACGCCACCGGCAAAACCATCGGCGTGATCAGCCACGTTGAGGCGATGAAAGAGCGCATTCCGGTGCAGATCAAGGTGAAGAAGATTAACGGGCTGGGGTATAGCAGGCTGGACAGAGAATTTGCGGTGCAGTAAAGGTCCACTCCATCTGTAGGCCGGGTAAGGCGTAGCCGCCACCCGGCTTTTTTTTTTGCGACTGCCTGAATTCGCCCGGTGGCGCTTCGCTTACCGGGCCTACGAATTTACTGGCCACAACCACGCCGCGCCGCGCACGCCGCTGGAGTCCCCGTGCAGCGCTTTGCGGATCGGGGTTTCACACTCGCCGCCGAAGACCCACTGTTTCACCAGGTTCGGTACCGTAGCGTACAGCCGGTCGACGTTGCTCATGCCGCCGCCGAGCACAATCACGTCCGGATCGAGAATATTCACCACGTGCGCCAGGGATTTCGCCAGCCGCATTTCGTAGCGGCTAAGCGCCAGTTCGGCGACCGGATCCTGTTCTTCGACCAGACGCATGATTTCGTTGCCCTTGAGCGGCTGCCCGCTCAGACGGCGGTAGTCGGTCGCAAAACCGGTGCCGGAGATAAACGTCTCAATACAGCCTTGCTTTCCGCAGTAGCACGGCACTTCAGCGCGATATTTAAGCTCATCTTCATCCATCCACGGCAGCGGGTTGTGTCCCCACTCGCCTGCCGTGCCGTTGCCGCCGATATGGGCGCGCCCGCCGAACGCCACGCCCGCGCCGCAGCCGGTACCGATGATAACGGCAAACACGGTCTGGGCACCGGCCGCCGCGCCGTCGATGGCCTCAGAGACCGCCAGGCAGTTGGCGTCGTTGGCCAGACGCACTTCCCGGTTCAAACGTTGGCTCAAATCTTTATCAAACGGCTGACCATTGAGCCAGGTGGAGTTGGCATTTTTAACCACCCCGGTATACGGCGAGATCGACCCCGGGATCCCCATCCCGACGCTGCCGGTTTGCCCTGTCGCCTGCTCTGCCATCTCAACCAGTCTGGCAATCGTCTCGATAGTCTGGTGATAATCATCGCGCGGCGTCGGCAGACGATGGCGAAACAGCTGTTCCCCCTGCTCGCTCAGCGCGATGACTTCTGTTTTGGTGCCGCCCAAATCGATCCCAATACGCACAAGACTCTCCTCATTATTTTGATTATCAACAGAGTAGAAGCACGCTTCCCGATTAGCAATGCAAGCGATGCGACAATTCGTTATCATGCCCGCTGATTTAACGACAAGGCCGTGGAAATTATCATGCTGTGGTTCAAAAATTTGATGGTTTACCGTCTCAGCCGCGACGTTTCGCTGCGTGCAGAAGAGATGGAAAAACAGTTAGCCGCTTATACCTTTTCCCCTTGCGGTAGCCAGGATATGGCGAAAACCGGTTGGGTTCCGCCAATGGGTTCACAAAGCGATGCCCTGACCCACGCCAGCAGCACGGGTCAAATCATCGTCTGCGCCCGTAAAGAAGAGAAAATCCTGCCGACGCCGGTGGTTAAGCAGGCGCTCGAAGCGAAAATTTTCAAGCTGGAAGCCGAACAGGGCCGCAAGCTGAAAAAGACCGAAAAAGATTCGCTGAAAGACGAAGTGCTGCACTCCCTGCTGCCGCGCGCCTTCAGCCGCTTCAGCCAGACCATGATGTGGATCGACACCGTCAACGGGCTGATCATGGTGGACTGCGCCAGCGCCAAGAAAGCAGAAGATACGCTGGCCCTGCTGCGCAAAAGCATCGGCTCTTTACCTGTCGTTCCGCTGGCGCTGGAAACGCCGATCGAGCTGACGCTGACCGAATGGGTACGCAGCGGTGCTGCGGCACAGGGTTTCCAGATCCTTGATGAAGCCGAGCTGAAAGCCCTGCTGGAAGATGGCGGCGTGATCCGCGCGAAGAAGCAGGATCTGGTGAGCGATGAGATCGCCGTCCATATTGAAGCGGGCAAAGTCGTGACCAAACTGGCGCTCGACTGGCAGCAGCGCATTCAGTTTATGATGTGCGACGACGGCTCCGTGAAGCGTCTGAAGTTCTGCGACGAGTTGCGCGATCAGAACGAAGATATCGACAGGGAAGATTACGCCCAGCGTTTTGATGCGGACTTCATCCTGATGACCGGCGAGCTGGCCGCGTTGATTCAGAATCTGGTGGAAGGTCTCGGCGGCGAAGCGCAGAGATAACAGGTAAAACGCAGGCCGGGTAAGCGTTAGCGCCACCCGGCTTATTTTTTATTTCAGGTAGCGGCACAGATAAGAGGTCGGTTCAGCGACCTGCAAATGAAATTCGCTGTGGCCAGGGACGTTGAAAACTTGCCCGGCAGCGTAAACTTTCCATTCCGTTTCACCCGGCAATAAGACATTCAGCGCACCGCTGACGACCGTCATTTCTTCAGCTTCCGCCGTGCCAAAGGTGTATTCCCCTTCCGCCATTACGCCGACACTGGCGCGACCAGTGCTGCTGCTGGTAAAACCAATGGATTTCACTTTACCGGAAAAGTATTCGTTACTTTGAAGCATGAACTGGCCCTTATATTTTTAGATAAAAATTCACTATAGGGGCCATGCTCATCACCTGTCACGCAAAATCATTACATGAGGAGTTCCGAGGCCAGGCGAGCCATCAGAACGTTGGATAACAGCACGGGCACATCCAGCGCTTTTTGCAGCAAATCACGATGATGCTGATGGAAACCCAGGCAGTCCAGGATCAAGACATCTGCCCCTCTCTCAAGCAGTTCCTTCCCGGCAGCAATGAGCTTGACCTCACTGTCCCAGAAGGGATTTGCCAGCGCATACAAGGGCACTTTTTCCAGCACGTGCCATTTTGCCTCCTGGTTATCCATGAGCTCCTCAATGGGAACAATCACCCCCACCTGATGACCATCAACGATAGAGGCCACCAGCGGTGGAATGATCCGCATCGGCTCCAGCAAAATCGCATTACGCGCCGTGAGGCCCTTAATGGGTGCGGTACTCATCAGCAAAATAACGTCATAACCTTGATTATCGAGCACTTCTATCACGCCCTGCAGCGAGCGCTCGATTTTCTGGCGTGAAACGTGCGCCAGTTTACCGTCACTTAATAACGTCGCCAGGGGATCCTCCCCCGCCTCGACAGCGTAGTCTTCCATGACCTCTTCCCGACTCATCTTCCCCAGCAGGCTTAGATGCGTTATCTGTTGTTCAGATACATGCTCGGTTAAGAGCGGTAACACTTCGCTTACAGGGACCACACCAATGGTGAGGATCGCCAACGTTGCCTTCATTTTTATCGCCTTCCATTACTCCAACATCGTGTACACAGGTACAGGCTCACTACGCTGCACAGTTCATTTTTTCAACAAAACAGCACCAAGCGTAGCAGGTGATCCCGACATCGAAATGTAAAGATCGCCTGCCGATACCGGAGTTACTTGTAATAACTAAATATTAACTCCTGCTTAACTTTCTCGACGAGTAAAAAGTGTGATTCAGGCACGATATTGGATCGTTTAGGAAAACATTCAGGTTATATCGGGATCTTCGTAGCGCCGTTTCGCGTCAAGCGCTTCCTGTTCAGTCTCGTGTTCACTGATCAGCGAGTCCGGCTTAGGGTGATCGGCACGCAGTTGATACCAGGTCACGGTATGACCCGTATGGCCTTTTTCAACGGTAACAATGCGCGCTTCACGCGGATAGGGAGGTCTGGTTGGCATAGCTCATCCTTTTTTTATGTCTGAGCTATAAGTATAGACGCCGGTTAGCTGGCACAAGCCAAACGCAGGGCGGTAATAATCTGAATCACAACGTCTTCGGGAGAGGCTGACGCATCCACCACGTGGTGAGCCGCTTCGCGGTATAGCGCATCGCGTTCGGCCAGCACTTCACTCACCTCTTCGTTGAGCGGCCTGGAGGTCAGTGCAGGGCGTTGCCCCTCTTCCGGAAATGCTTCCAGACGCCCTACCAGAGCCGACACCGGCGCGCTGAGATAAATCACAATCCCCTTTTCGCGCATAAAGTGACGATTACACTCCGCCAGAACAATACCACCCCCGGTCGCGATCACGGCAGACGGGGTAGTGACCGCTTTCAGCGCGGCGGTTTCGCGTGCGCGAAAGCTCTCCCATCCCTCTTGCTCAACAATCTCAGCGATTGTTTTTCCGGCCTCGGTTTGCAGCCAGTGGTCGGTATCAACAAACTGGCGATGACACACGCGTGCCAGCTCCAGGCCAACGGTGGTTTTCCCACAGCCGCGGGGGCCAACTAAAAAGATGGGTTGGGTCATGCCAGGTGTTCCCCTTGATGCCGAATGGCTGAAGAGTGTAAAGAAATAATTGCAGAAGATGTTGCGATTACTTTACTGCAAAGCGGTACGGGATGACAACCCTGTGGAGGCCACACTGTACCACAAATTGACAATAATTATCATTACGCTGTGCGGCGCTTCACTTCCAGCAGCCATTTATCCAGTTCGGCAGCAAACTGCTGGCGATCGCGCTGGGACAGGCTGTCCGGTCCACCGGTCTGCACGCCGCTGGCCCGCATCGTATCCATAAAATCGCGCATGGTGAGCTTTTCGCGAATGGTCGAAGGCGAATAACGCTCACCGCGCGGATTGAGTGCCGCCGCCCCTTTCTCGAGCACTTCAGCGGCCAGCGGAATATCCGCCGTGATCACCAGATCCTCCGCGCTACACAAGCGAACAATTTCGTTATCCGCCACGTCGAACCCGGCCGGCACGCGCAAAGAGCGGATGAACCGCGAAGGCGGTACGCGAATATTCTGGTTCGCCACCAGCGTCAGCGGCATCTGAACGCGCTCGGCGGCGCGAAATAAAATCTCTTTAATCACATTCGGACACGCGTCCGCATCAACCCAAATCGCCATATTGTCTCCCCATAATAACTCTGCCGACTATTGTCGCCTGCATTTCGTTGTTAAGCTATCAATCAGAGAAAACAACGCATAATGACGGAGAATCGTGATGGACAAGAAAATCGGGTTTATCGGCTGCGGTAACATGGGCAAAGCCATCCTGGGCGGTTTGATCGCCAGCGGGCAGGTGCTGCCGGGTCAGATTTGGGTCTATACCCCGTCACCGGACAAGGTCGCCGCGTTGCGCGATCAATACGGGATCAACGCTGCCGAAAGCGCGCAGGAAGTGGCCCAGGTCGCCGATATCGTCTTTGGCGCCGTCAAGCCGAACATCATGATCAAAGTGCTGAGCGATATCACCTCCAGCCTGAATAAAGAGACGCTGGTCGTGTCGATTGCCGCGGGCGTCACGCTCGATCAGCTGGCGCGCGCGCTGGGTCACGATCGTAAAATCGTCCGCGCAATGCCCAACACTCCCTCCCTGGTCAACGCCGGCATGACCTCCGTCACGCCTAACGCGCTGGTGACCACAGAAGAAGTGGCCGATGTGCTGAACATTTTCCGCTGCTTCGGTGAAGCAGAAGTGATTGCCGAATCGATGATCCATCCGGTGGTCGGCGTGAGTGGCTCAGCCCCTGCCTATGTTTTCATGTTTTTAGAGGCGATGGCCGACGCCGCCGTGCTTGGCGGAATGCCGCGCGCGCAGGCGTATAAGTTTGCCGCGCAGGCCGTCATGGGCTCCGCCAAAATGGTGCTGGAAACCGGCAAACACCCGGGTGAACTGAAAGATATGGTCTGCTCCCCGGGCGGTACCACCATCGAAGCGGTGCGGGTGCTGGAAGAGCGCGGATTCCGCTCGGCCGTCATTGAAGCGATGGCAAAATGCATGGAAAAATCAGAGAAGCTGAGTAAATCCTGACACTCTCCGTCGGGCGTCAGGCGGCCACTTCGGTGCGGCCGCGCCCGGCATTTTTCGCCCTGTACAGCGCCACGTCAGCCGCCTTCAGCCATTCCCGATAATGTCCAAACTGCGGTCCCCAGGGAGCAACGCCTACGCTAATGCGCAGCGCTTCTTTTGGCGCGCACGGTAACGACAGGTTTTCCAGCCGCTCATGCACCCGCGACATCACGGCGATGGCGCTTTCCGCCGCTGTCTGCGACATGATCACCGCAAACTCATCCCCACCAAATCGGCCGATCGCATCGCCTGACCGCACCGACAGCTGGAGCTGACGCGTAATAGCGATGATCGCCTCGTCGCCCACGTCGTGCCCCCAGGTGTCGTTGATGTTTTTAAAGTGGTCGATATCAATCAGCAATATCGTGGCGGTGCTGTGGTCGCGCCGACAATGCTCAAATTCATTTCGCAGCAGCATTTCCCAGTGTCGGCGGTTAAAGACCCCGGTCATGCCGTCGCGGGTGCTCATCATTTCCAGCCGCCGCTTGTGCTCTGCAAGCCTGATGGCGGTGCGGTGGCTGAGCCAGGCAAACAGCATGGGATAAACCACGAGAACGGGCAGCGTTAAGCCCCACTCCACGAGGTCGGGGTTGAAGACGGCCACGCTCCCGACGAGTGGTAAGGTCACCAGCGCGGACAGCAGGGTCAACACGATCCCCGGGATAAACAGACGACAGCCGCCGGAGCCCATCATATTCATCCCCACCATCATCACCAGCGCTGCCGTGGGTAACGCATTCATCCCCATCACGCCGATCCAGAGCCCGGCAATAATGGCATCGATTTTAAGATTGAAAATTTCCTGCTGATGAGGTGAAGCGGCACGGCAGGATAGCTGCCAGGCGAAATGGGGCCAGACGAACGACCACCCCACCAGTAAAAGCCACCAGCCTCCGGGTAAAAAATGGGTGACCAGCATCCCCGCCACCGGGAAAAACATCGCCGCCAGCCCAACGGCGCGCGCCAGCCGAACTCGCCGGGCAAACTGAATGCCGGCGCGGTGAGGGTCATCCTGAGAAAGGGTTAAATTCCACTCTTCCCGAATGCGCTTTTTGTTGTAATACGTTTCATCATTCATCATTTTTGGGAATATTCTGAAACATTTTCCCAAATTATAGAGAGGGGGTCTGCGGGGAAAGTATGAAATTTCGGGTGAGCCGCCGAAGCCGCTCACCCGTTAGAACTACACTTTTTTCTTCAGGCAGGCACTCATGAACTTGCTGCGGTCGTCCCCTTTCAGGGACTGCTCGGTTGCTTTCGCATTACACTCGCGCATTTTTTGCTGCTGCGGCGTCAGGCTTTTTTCAGCCGGTTTCGAGGCGCTATTTTTGAGGCAGTCGCTCATGTAGGTCTTGCGAGCATCTCCCTTCAGACTCTGAGACGTCGCCTGTTGATTGCAGGTGGTCATACGCTGTTGTTGAGGCGTTAACGTTTTCTCTTCCGCGTTCGCCGATGCGATCAGGAACAGGCCAGAGAGCAGAGTAACCAGTAATGTTGTTTTCATTGCACCATCCTTTTGTGAATATTCCCTGTAAGTCTGGTTCGTGACAGGAAAAAAACCACCCGGCAGATGTGATTTCCGCCGGGATTTTATTATTTAAGACCCAGCGCAGATTTCATGGTGTAGAACAGATCCGTCTGATCGGTCAGGCCTACCACGTTTGCCGCGTGCGGGCCGTAGGCTGCAATGCGCAGCTGGGTGCCCGTGTGCTCCATGGACTCTTCTTCAGAGTTGCCGTAGCTCAACACCATGACGGCGCCATCTTTGGTGTTCAGCGCCTGCGTCAGGCCCGGGGCTTTGGTATCTGGCGGAATGATCTGGCTGGCATGCGCATGGTCCGCGGTGACCACCACCAGGGTGTTACCGTCTTTTTTCGCGAACTCCAGCGCCTTCTGCACCGCTTCGTCCAGATCGACGGTTTCGCCAATCTGGCCGCACGGATTCGCCGCATGATCCTGCTTATCGATCGACGCGCCTTCCACCTGCAGGAAGAACCCTTTTTCGCTCTTGCTCAGCAGAGAGATGGCTTTATCGGTCATCGCCGCCAGCGTCGGTACGCTGTCCGTGCGTTTCGGGTTCGGGGTGCAGGTCACTGCAGGCTGATCGATATTGCCGTGATAAGAGGCTTTTGGTCCTTCCCAGCGCACGGGCATGTTGCCGTCAGAGAATAGCCCCAGCAGCGGTTTGTCCTGGTTCGCGTCGGTGATTGCTGCCAGCGAATTTGCATCACTCACCAGCTGATAGCCGCGGGCCTGCGCCTGCTCGCTCAGCGTTTTGCCCTGCCACTCGCCCGCCGTCGCGGTTTCCGCGAAGGTTTTCGCGCCGCCGCCCAGCGTCACGTCAGGACGCGCATTCAGCAGCTGTTCCGTAATCGAGCCTTTGCCGCCTTTTTCCAGCGCGTTTGTTGGGCATTTTTCACTGGTCACTGACGGGCCGTAGCATTTACGCGAGGTCACGTGTGCCACCAGCGCCGCAGGCGTCGCATCCTGAAGTTCAGCGGTGGAGACGTTGCCGGTCGCCAGGCCCGCCGCTTTTGCCATCTCCAGAAGGGTTTGATGATCTTTTTCGTGAATATCCACACCCAGCGCGCCATTATAGGTTTTCACGCCGGTGGACCACGCCGTGGCAGAGGCCGCGGAGTCCGTTACGTAATCCGGTCTACCGGTTTTTTTATCCAGCGCGTAATGGGTATATTGTCCAGTCAAGGGTAATGCGTCGATACCTTTAAAAAAGCCGCCCGCCCCCTCGGCATAATTTCGCGCCGCCGTGATTTCGGAATCGCCCATTCCATCGCCAATAAGCAGAATAATATTTTTCGCCGGCTTATCATTCAACGAAGCACGAATAGCGGCAGTTTGATCTTCTGATAAACGGCGTGCGCCGCCAGGCTGGGTGATATCCCCTTTTGCCGCACGATTATCCAGCACGCTGGTATGAGCAGTATCGGCATAAATGGCAGGGGTAATTAACAGGGGAAGTAATGCGATGAAAAGTGCGCTCTGTTTCAATTTATTTTCTCCATGTAAAAATACATAAAAATAAAAACAGAGCGACTATAGGCATCCTGCATGACAATTCTATGACACGTCGTTACGTCCTGTGACGGTTTAGCTGCGCGGATGCCTTAACAGCTTCTTTACGTACTGGTGGAGCATCTCGGCATCCTCAACCGGGACCTGCGATTCAGGTCTGACGCTGTCCAGCGCGCCTTCTACGCTCTCAATCAACGCTTGTTGATCGGTTTTCGCCATTTGTCGCAGCAGCGCGGTGACCACAATTTCCAGCGCTTCGACCTGGGCAACCAGCTCTTTTGACTCTTCTTCCTTTTGTGCCAGTTTGACCAGCAATTCAGCAATGAGATTTTTCATCGTGCCAGTTCCTTTTTCAGTTTTGTCTGAAGTTAGCATTCTGAATCCATAATGCAAAGAGAAGAAAATTATTATGGTATGCAAAAGTGATACAGGAATGAAAATAAAGGTCCATCGCGGTGAGCGAAACGTTTTGCTATAAAAAAATGCCGCATTTTGTTATATAAAAATGCGGCCATCATAAGAATATATAATGCATCAGCGAAATGGTTATCTCGCCGACCTGGCCTCCGCCATTTGTCTGCGACGACGCAGCGCAATAGCCAGCTGGATAATATTGATTAAAACGACAATCGCCGTGGCCGCAAATACCCAACGAAAACCGGCCATCGCGGAAACAGATGCACCAATAAGCGGACCTGCCACATTCCCCAGATACATAAATGACTGGTTATAGCCAAAAATACGCCCCGTCACCTGGTCGCTGGAATATTTAACCAGCAGGGTCTGTACCGCAGGCAACATTGCGCCATCCGCAAAGCCGAGCAGAAATCGCAATACGCCAAGCTGAAGTGGAGAGGTGACGAACGACATCGCGAAGAAGAGCACGACCGCAAAGATCAGCGTAGCCATCAGGATGCGCGCCGTGCCGATCCTGTCACCCAGTTTTCCCAGACGCGGCGCGGAAATCAGGGCGGATACGCCCGGCACGGCGGCAATCATGCCGCTCAAAAAAGCAATATTTGTGCTATCCGGCTCCATCGACTTGATAAACAGCGCCAGAATCGGACCAACCGAACCGTTACAGAGCTGGATCACCATGGTAGTCACAAACAGGCTGATCATCAGTCCCGGATAAGGCAGTGAGGCGAAGACGGCCTTGCCGCTCAGGCGTTCAGATTTACTGATAACCGGGCGGCCCCCCTCTTTGATAAGAAAGAGCGTGACCAGAAAACTGACCACCAGCAGGATCGCGGTGATGATAAATACCGCGCGCAGCCCGACGTGGTCCGCCAGAAAGCCGCCCAGCAGCGGACCGCCGATGACGCCGCTGATCTGTGCCGTGGAGAGCGTACTCAGCGCCCAGCCGCTACGCTCACGCGGCACCTGAGAGGCGACCAGCGCCATGGCATTCGGAATGTACCCGGACGTCAGCCCCATCACCGCACGCAGGAAAAACAGCTGCCAGACGTTGGTGGCGAAAGCCTGCAGCAGAATGGCAATCGCCATCCCGAGCGAGGCACGCAGTAGCATCAGCTTTCGGCCTTTCCGATCCGCCAGGCTACCCCACATCGGTGACACAATAGCGGACACCAGAAACGTGACGCTGAACGTCAGACCGGACCACATGGAGAGCGCTTCATGCGAGGTCACCCCCAGCTGCGAGACGTACAGTGGCAGGAACGGCAGGATCTGGCTGATGGCCAGCCCGGTAAAGAAGCAGCCGAACCAGACCGAGATGAGATTAACTTTCCAGGATTCCATAAAGAAATAGTCTTCATTTTTAGGCGAATTCGCCTACAGATTAGCAAGTTACGCGTTTTGACGTCGCACCAGAGATGCGGCCTGCCTGACTTTGGTGTTTTATCTTCCCAGTCATCATATTTGTGAAATAAGTCACAATTCATCCATTTTCTGGCGGAATATTATGCTTCAACAGCAGGCGCGCGAACGACGTTGCAACAGCCACAACGATGAAAACGGTCAGCAGCATTTTTCCTTTTACTCTCCTCCCTTAACATTCCCCAAAACATTATTACAGAAGGCCGCGAAACCCGCCGGGCATCATGGTATGTTATTGGCTTTTCGTCAGACTGGAAGAGAGTGAGATGGCTAAGCAGCGCGTAGGTATTGTCTTTGGGGGAAAATCAGCGGAGCACGAAGTATCATTGCAATCGGCCAAAAATATCGTTGATGCGATCGATAAAAGCCGTTTCGACGTGGTGCTGCTGGGCATTGATAAACAGGGCCAGTGGCACGTTAACGATGCCAGCCAGTATCTGCTTAATGCTCACGATCCGGCACACATCGCCCTTAATCCTTCAGAAGTGAGCGTCGCCACCGTACCCGGCGTCGTGAAGGGGCAACTCATCGACGCCGGCAATGCACAGGCTCTCGCCCAGATCGACGTTGTCTTCCCCATCGTTCACGGCACTCTGGGGGAAGATGGTTCCCTGCAGGGTATGCTGCGCATGGCCAACCTGCCGTTCGTCGGCTCGGACGTCCTCGGCTCTGCCGCGTGCATGGACAAAGACGTCACCAAACGCCTGCTGCGTGATGCCGGGCTGAGCATTGCGCCATTCGTGACCCTCACCCGCGCCAACCGCGACAAGCACAGCTTCGCGCAAATTAGCGGAGTGCTGGGGTTGCCGCTGTTTGTGAAGCCTGCAAATCAGGGCTCCTCCGTGGGCGTCAGCAAAGTCACCAGCGAAGCAGAGTTCGCGCAGGCGGTCCTTCTGGCGTTTGAGTTCGACCATAAAGTGGTGGTTGAGCAGGGCATCAAAGGCCGTGAAATTGAGTGCGCCGTGCTGGGCAACGATTTTCCACAGGCGAGCACCTGCGGCGAAGTGGTCTTAAACAGCGACTTCTACTCGTACGACACCAAATACATTGATGACAAAGGCGCGCAGGTTGTCGTTCCTGCGGATATCGATCCGGCGATTAACGATAAGATCCGGGCGATCGCCATTCGCGCTTATCAGACGCTCGGCTGCTGCGGCATGGCGCGCGTGGATGTATTCCTGACGCCGGAAAACGAGGTGGTGATCAATGAAATCAACACGCTGCCGGGGTTCACTAACATCAGCATGTATCCGAAACTGTGGCAGGCAAGCGGCCTGAGCTACCCGGAATTGATCACCCGCCTGATCGAACTGGCGCTGGAGCGTCACGCCGCCGACAGCGCCCTTAAAAGTTCCGTTAACGGTTAATCGGCGTTCTTCGCCGACTCCGTCTCATCCGCTGTCGTCGCTTCAGGACGACGGCGGATAATCAACCCCGCCAGCCAGAAACTTATCACCCAGGTCACCAGCCCGACGGCATACGTTTGCCACCCTTTTGCTTCAAACCCCAACAGGCCCACGACACCGTTAAGAATAAAGATCAGCCCGATAGCAAAGGCGTAGTAGTGCCAGTCACGGCGTAGTTTGGACGTGAGCTTCATAACAACTCCGGCAGGGAAAAAAGACATCCTCTCACAGTTTTACGGCCAGGTCTGTGGCAGATGCGGAAATTCTGAAACGCGACGCAATTTCACTTAAGTGATGAAATTGTGATGTGCTGCAGAAATCGACAATCCAGGAGGATTCCGGCGCGTAAATTACCACGATTCTGATATTGACAAATGCGATGACCTGTCAAACTCACCCCGTAAGACGCGTATTGAAACAGAGTAATATTCGGGAGGTCATATGGCTGACTTTACATTGTCGAAACCGATTTTTGGCGGCAAACCAAAAACCTCCACGGCGGGTAATATCGCTTATGCCCTGTTTGTCCTGTTCTGCTTCTGGGCTGGTTCCCAGCTGCTCAATATGCTGGTCCATGCGCCAGGCGTTTATGAACACCTGATGCAGGTACAGGATAACGGACGCCCGCGAGTGGAGATTGGGTTTGGTGTCAGTACCCTGTTCGGCCTGATTCCCTTCCTCGCGGGATGTATGATTCTGGGCGTTGTGGCGTTAGTTTTGCGCTTTCGCCGTCGCCGTTAAAGCCCCATACAGCGAGCCCGGCGATCGTCCACGCGTTTTGCGAACCATGCGGTGGTCAGGTTACGCGTGATCTTCGGACTTTCCAGTTGGATCCCTGGCAGGATAGCCTTCGGTAACGTTTTCCCGCTTTTCTGCTCTGCAAGCGCAAATACCTTCTTGTACAGATCCGTTTTCTCAAATGCCAGGCTGTCGCCTTTCTCAAGCTGACGGCGAATATCGCTGTTGCTCAAGCCAAGCGTTGTCGATAATTTTCGTACTGCCAGCTCGGTGCTTCCCGCCTCGCTGCTGCCGTAAGCGATGAGATCGCCGTCCAGCGCCAGCTTGACGCCGCTCGCGCGGCTGACCGCACTCTGAAATGCCGCATTACGGCTGGCATACCAGCCCGCGTTAAAGTCGGCGAAGCGGTACAGCGGCTCATTGTAGTTCGCCGGATAGTTCAGCAGATGCCGGGTGCCGAACCACAGCCCACCGCGCAGGGAGAAGACCTCCTGGCGCACCGTACCGTCGATTTTCCACGGGTAGCCGTCGGTATGCTTCTCTGCGAACGCAATGCTCACCTGCATCGGACCACCGGTGTGTACCGGGTTCAGTGAGCCAAACAGCTTCTGCCCCATCGGGACCATACTGATGAAATCATCAAAGATGGCGCTAAGCTGTTTTTCGGTTTTCACCGTATCCAACCGTTCACTGTAGCTTTTGCCGTTCGGCGAGGTGATTTTAAGCGCGGTGTGCACGAGGAACACCGGGATATGCATGGATTCCGCGCGGCGGTCGATCTCTTTCCAGGCAATTTTGTTCAGACCCGGCACAACCGGGTCTGACTGGTACATTGACTCCTGCTGCGCCACCGCGAGCACCGAGCAGATATTCTCCTCGGTCGGCGCGATCTTTTGGCTTTCAAAGGTTTTTGCCAGGGCATCTGCCCACGCATTGCGATCCTTCACGCTGGCGGGCATTTTCTGCCTCACAACGCTTGCCACATCAACGGGCTTCTCCCCCTTTTTGAGCGGAGCGGCCCCTTTTTCGGCACAGCCTGCCAGCACCAGAGCGGCCAGCAAGGACAACGGTAACGCGCGCGGTACGGCAAAAGACATAGCAACTTCCTGTATTAGCTAAATGTGTTGGTGACTTCCTGCAGGTCACGATCGTCCAGCTCACGTTCAAAACTGCGCAGACGTTTATAGATGGACATCAGTTCTACCAGGGTGGTCCAGGAGCTGATCAGGTACTGGAACGACCCACGAACCTGACCGAAAACGTTGGTAATCTGCGTCATCAGACCGAGCGTAATCGTACCCGCAACAATCGACGGGAACAGCAGGAACAAACCGAAAACATTGTCCACCTGCAGATACAAAATACGGGCAATGTTGAAATACATATAGTGGAAGTAGAGTCGGAAGTAGTTACGACGCACGGCGCCAAACAGCTCGCGGACGGTCGGCGGCGAGGCGCGGTTGGCATCATCTTCACCGTAAACCAGCTCTTTACGGTAAGCGGCTTCCACGCGTTGATTTTTAAACTCCAGCCCCGGCAGTTTGATCCCCACCACCGCCAGCATGCCCGTGCCCATCAGCGACCAGACGATCGCTGCAATCACCAGACCATATGGAAGATGACCAACAATCGGCAGATCCGGCACATGCGCCGAGAGCGTCACCAGCACGGGCAGGAAGGCAATCAGCGTCATGATGGCGTTGATAAAGCTTACGCCCATGTCTTCAAGGGTGGAGGCAAAACGCATGGTGTCTTCCTGCACACGCTGCGCGGCGCCTTCGATATGGCGCAGGTGCTGCCAGTGCGCCATATAATGTTCGTTCATTGCGGTACGCCAGCGGAAAACGTAGTGGCTGACGAAGAAGTTGTTCATCACGCCGATGACCACCGCAATAAGGGCGATACCGAGGAAGATCCCGACTTCATGGTAGAACTGGTTGATGGTCACCTTATGCGGCGAGCTCAGCGCGGTCTGGATCAGATCATAGAACGGCGCATACCAGGCGTTCACCGCCACGCCCACTTCAACAAGGAACCAGGTGACAAAGATAATTAGCGATGTGCCAAGAATTGACCAGTACTGCCAGCGGTGCGGAGAATACATAAACCAGAACAGCGCAAACAGCCCCACGCATACCATGTAGTAGGCGTAAAACAACAGGTAGCTGAGCGACCAGAAGCGCGCCGCGCTAATCGGCACCTCGCCTGTCGCTCCCGTAATGCGCGTCAGCCATGCGCCGCCGCCCGCCTGCCAGAAAATGACAGCGATGAGTGCCCAAATAAATGCCGACAGGAAAAAAGGCCCCGGCTTTGGGAAAAAAGACTTAAACATAATGCTTCCTTCTTGTTGTTATGGCTGTTGCTGTGCACAACACGTTACCACACGAAAAACGTGCCTGAGCCAGCCTCCCGGCTCAGGCAAAAAGGTCAGACCCGACGGCTGATTATTAGTTCGCTTTCCAGTTTTCGAGAATTGTTTCGGTGCGTTTCACTGCAAGAGGATTCGCCGGCGCGATGAAGTTACGCCAGACGTCGTTGTGGTGGTTAATCAGGACCTGCGCATCTGCCGCCGGGCGATTAGCGGTGGTATGGGCATCTTCCGCCACGGTGATGTGATAACCCCGGCTGACGCCGTTCTTAACCGTCGCATCAACGCAGTAATCGGTGGCGCAGCCGCAGATGACAAACTCGCGAATGCTCTGCTCACGCAGCAGCACCTCAAGCGCGGTGTTATAGAAGGCGTCACAGGCGGTTTTGGTCACGTAAATCGCGTCAGCAGGCTGATGGAGTTCAGGCAGTAGCGCAAACCCTTCACTTCCTTCTTCCAGGCCCCCAGCCTCGGTATGCTGAATAAAAATCACCTTGTCGGCTGCCTGCGTAAGCTGGTTGATAAGAGAGACACACTTTTCGCGCTGATGACGAGGGGTTTCAAATACCCCGTTCTGCATATCGACAACCATAACCACACGCTTCTCAGACATACCGTTCTCCATAAGATTGAGTGACACTGGTGCCTATCATAAGCCCGATGTCACAAAATGGGAGATGGCTCGTAAGTAAATTGTTCATATTTACCCATGGTTACGTTTTTCTCGCTATCGTTATGCAATTCGGGGCATTGCGCGGTACCGATTAGTAGTATAAATACCCATTACTTTCCTCATTCACTTCATGGATGCTTTTCGTTGAAACGTTGTCTGCTCTCTTTTGCCGCGCTGTGTGCGGTGAGCTTTTCTACCGCCCAGGCAGCCCAACCGCTGACGGCGCCCGTTTTAGCTTCAGACATTGCCGATCGCTACGCGAACCTTATCTATTACGGCAGCGGCGCGACCGGGATGGCGATGGTCGTCATCGACGGCAACCAGCGTGTGTTCCGCAGCTTTGGCGAAACGCGCCCAGGAAATAACGTTCACCCGCAGCTGGATTCCGTTATCCGCATCGCGTCCTTAACCAAGCTGATGACCAGCGAAATGCTGGTGAAACTGCTCGACCAGGGCGTGGTAAAACTCGACGACCCGCTCAGCAAATACGCACCGCCGGGCGCCCGGGTTCCAACCTGGCAGGGAACGCCGATCCGGCTTGTGAACCTTGCCACCCACACCAGCGCCCTGCCGCGTGAGCAGCCAGGCGGGGCGGCGCATCGTGACGTCTTTGTCTGGCCAACGCGCGACCAGCGCTGGAGCTACCTGAGTACCGCCACGCTGAAGGCAGCTCCGGGTTCGCAGGCCTCTTATTCAAACCTGGCCTTTGACCTGCTGGCGGACGCCCTTTCAACGGCGTCTGGTAAACCCTACACGCAGCTGTTTGAAGAGCAGATTACCCGTCCGCTGGGTATGAAAGACACCACCTTTACCCCGTCCCCGGATCAGTGCCGTCGCCTGATGGTGGCGGAGAAAGGCGCTAGCCCCTGTAATAACACGCTGGCGGCCGTGGGCAGCGGCGGGGTCTATTCCACGCCTGGTGACATGATGCGCTGGATGCAGCAGTTCCTTTCCTCGGATTTCTACGCTCGCAGCAGCCAGGCCGACCGCATGCAGACCCTGATTTATCAGCGTACTCAGCTGCACCGCGTTATCGGAATGGACGTACCGGGTAAAGCCGACGCGCTCGGCATGGGGTGGGTCTATATGGCGCCGAAAAATGGCCGTCCGGGTATTATTCAGAAAACCGGCGGCGGCGGTGGATTCATCACCTATATGGCCATGATCCCGCAGTCAAACGTGGGCGCGTTTGTGGTGGTCACCCGCTCCCCGCATACGCGTTTCGTTAATATGAGTGACGGGATTAATAACCTGGTGGCTGAACTGAGCGCCAATAAAGCCCAGGTTCTCACCGCGTCTAACTGATCTTAATATTCCGTGGGCAAGCGGTTGATGCTGACCAGCTTGCCCCGGCTCATATTGATGTAGTTTCCTTGCCGCAGGGCAGCGAGAACCTCAGCAACAACTGAACGCGAAATACGCGTACTTTGTTGAATATGATTCATCACACCAATTTTTGAGCGCAGCGTTTCATCCCACTCGGCCATATTCAGCAGCATAGCGCGGATCTGGTGATAGGAATTATTTCCCACCAGCTGCATATCGCGTTTCTCAAGAATGTAATTTATCCAGGATAACCAACAGAAGGCCTCTTTCCACAGAGCATGCTGCTGTATGACTTGACGGGTAGTTTCTGTGGACAAATAAAAACCCACACAGGGTGTTTTGGCAATCACTCTGTATTCCTGACAGTGATTAATCATTACGGTGGATAGTCCCAAAATAAAAGGTGCTTCCGCGATACCCACAAGGAGTTCATCTGAATGACGATAGATTTCGATGATACCGGTTTGTAATACCATGGTGCAGGGCTCATTACATTCACCTGATGTAATTAATTGTTGTGGAGCACATTTAAAAGGGGTACTGGCTGATTTCAAATACTGTTCGAGCCGGCTTAATTCAGAAAGTGGTTTCGCATTAACGTTCATGCAGACCTCAAGGCATCCGTATTTGTCGGTTCAATATTATTTTTATTTATGTATATAAAAAGCGGGGGGATATCACGCCTCCCCCCGTTTTATTCATTACCAGGTATATTTCACACCCAGATTTGCGCCCCAGTTCTGGTCAACGTCGCCGCCGCCCAGATAAGTGGCATCAGTGTAAGCACTGAAGTTTTTCGTGAAGCTGAACTGGGTGCCCAACCCTACCCGCACAGCGGAGCCTTTCACGCCGTTATCAATGCTGTCACCGTTAATGTCAGCATTGTTATCGGCATCGTCATAGACGTAGGCCAGTTTGAAGTAAGGCGTCAGAGCCTGATCGCCGCTGTAGTTGAAGGTGTAACCCGCATCAACACCGAGTTCATAACGCAGGCTATCGTAAGATTGCCCATCCATGCGCATGTCATTGCTGAGACGATAATCATCGCCTGACTGGAACAGGCCAGACACGGCTGCGTATGGCGTGACATAGCCGGACAGGTTTGGTTTCCAGTCATAGCCCAGTTTCAGCCCAAAACCAACTGCGTCATTGGTGGTGTTGCCGTCAACATACTGACCGTTGCTCATGTTAGCAGAGAGATCGCTGTTGAAACGGGTATAGCTCAGGGAGCTGTCGAGGAACAGATCGTTCATGAACTTCGCTGACGCGTAGATCATCGCCGTCTGGCTGTCCTGATCGACCTGACCGGTACGATCGCTGATATCACCCTTCGCAAAACCTGCCGCACCACCGACGATCCACTTCGCATTATTACCGTCAATCTGGGTATCCAGACCAACCATAATACCGCTCACGTCCTGATCGTAACTAATAACGCCATTATCGCCGTCGAAGTTACCACCGAAGTAGCTCACCCACGCCCCGCCGTTATCCGCCAGGCCGTGACGGCTGTTGGTCAGACGCGTACCTACGGTATCCTGCTGCAGATTCCAGATGTTGGTATTGGCAGATGGGATGCTCAGCGCCATGTTGGCGTAGTCGGTCAGCGCTTTCTGCTGGAGGACAACGGAGTCACCCTGCTGCTGCGCCTGGTAGGTGTAAGCACCTAAATCGGCTTTATTTGCAGCAGTAAAGCTGGCTGCAGTATCCGCGTTATTGTCATAGATGCGGACGATCTCTTTATTTTTGTAATCGGCAACGGAACCAGCACCCGTCGCATCGTCGATGCGTACTTTGTAGTTGCCGGCAACATCACCGTTCACCGCCAGATGGCCGTCAGAGTTAATCGCCACAACGCCGTAGTCGTAATCAGCATTGTACTTATCGTTGGTGATATAGCGTGCGTTGTTCAGATCGCTGTTCAGCACGTAATCACGGCTGGCAACGTTCAGTACACCACCATCGGTCAGTACCATATTGTGCGTATCAACCTGACCCAGCCCCAGCGCCAGCTCAGCACCGTTATCCACGGTGATGGTGTTGGCATACAGTTCGGCCGTTTCTTCCGTCAGTGCCGCACGGCTATAGCTGTCCAGATACAGATGGTCGGTCGCCACACCACCGCTGTCACCGATATTCATTGATGAAGCATTGGTCAGGGTGATGGTATCCGCCAGTAGGCCAGAGTTTTCAACATTGACCTGAGACTGGTTGTTTACCGTCAGCGTGTCGATGTTAGAAACCTTGCGGGTATCCCACTCAGAGCCGTTATCCAGCGCGATGTTAAACAGACCGCTCTGATAGACCTCTTCACCCGCTACGTGGCCATTGCTGTCATAGGTGGAGTCAGGCCAGATGCTGTTAGGAGACAGGGTGCTCCAGTCCACATCACTATATCCCTGGCCGTACATCTGGGAGGTACCAATAGCTTCAACACTTGACTGAGCTGCGCCCACCCATTTGCTGCCGTTGGTCAGCGTAACGTCGAGCTTATCGGTACCATCCCAGCCATTAGTGGTTGGGTTATACACACCGTCATCGGTGATATCGGTTGCCGGGTCGCCGTTCGGGTAGAAGTTGTTGTCGAAGGTGCTGGAGAAAAGAATGTCGCCAGTAACGGTGGAGTGATCGAACGTGGCGGCGGTCTGCATCGCGTTATCAGACGCGCTGGCGGCCACAATCAACGCTGCATCATCCGCCGCTGTCGCGTTGGTTTCACCATAATCGCTCGGCTTCGCGGTTTGGCCGTAGAATCCGCTGGTACCCAGGTCGCTGTACGCACCAGAAGTCAGTACAGAGTCTTTCACCAGCAGTGTGTCAGTAAAGACTTTGCTGCTGTTGGCTACGCCTTCAACACCGTCGTACGGAGTATTATCCGGCTCCTGATAACCCTGCGTCAGTGTGATGCCCGCTACGTGGGAGTTGTTCTGAATAACGATATCAGACTCCACGTCCAGCGTAATTGCATTACCCAGAGCATATGTGTCCAGATAATGAGTTTCGGTATTGTCGCCATTTACAACGTCGTAAGCATAATGCTCATAGGTGTCGTTGATGGTAGAATTATCCACGGTCAAACTAAAACGATCGTACTGAGTATGATTGGTGCCGTCGGTATTCACACCATCTGCACAGGTCGTGGTCATACATTCAGAAGTGATCATGCCATTTATGGTGCTGTTAGAAATGCTCAGCGCATTAGCATGGCCATTGACACCATCATCCAGATAATACGTTGAAATAACACCATTCACGGTAGATTTATTAATCACCGGATAAATATCACCATCGTGGCTGGCACCGGAGTAATCCCAGTCAGCGTAACCATAATACCAGGGAGTAGACGCGGTATTATCATATCCAAACGTATTATATGTCGTGCCGGAAATATCCTTCGCATTGGCCTGAGAAGCGATAGCCAGGGTGCAGGCTAATGCAAGTTGAGATACAACCAGTTTCTTTTTCCATGTTTGCATTGGGTCATCCCTCCTCAGGGACGTAAGCAAGTTTGTCCATCAAATCATTTGGCAATATTTTATTGCGGAGGGAATTATGCATTTTCATTTCGAAAAGGTTCAATGAATGTTTCCATTAAGTCCGTATCCAGACCAATAGCACCTTCAAAACGACAAACACATGGGTCACTCGAGATAAATATCATAAAAACAAAACGTTAAAATATAGACCAGCCAATGCAAAACATATAACAATAAATAATAGATCATTTTTAATGATGCATCCCCCTTAATATAGAAACAACACGAATATCTCCTCCCCTTTTCAGCAATATACTGACCTGTATTATATATTGATGATATAAAACCTGACCTGCCACATTTCGCAAAAAACAAAATGCCCACTTTAGTAAAACACCTGTCTTCACTTTGAGGTACACTAGCCTTCTTTGTTCCACAAACATCAGGCATACCATGACCGATTTAATTGCACGTCCCCGCCGCCTGCGCAAGTCACCTGCACTGCGCGCTATGTTTGAAGAGACAACCCTGACCTTAAACGATCTGGTGTTGCCGATTTTTGTCGAAGAAGAGATCGATGACTACAAAGCCATCGAAGCCATGCCGGGCGTAATGCGCATTCCGGAGAAATATCTCGCGCGTGAGATTGAACGCATCGCCAACGCGGGGATCCGCTCGGTGATGACCTTCGGCATCTCTCACCATACCGACGCCACCGGCAGCGACACCTGGAAAGAAGATGGCCTGGTTGCCCGCATGTCGCGCATCTGCAAAGAGACCGTGCCGGAAATGGTGGTGATGTCAGACACCTGCTTCTGCGAATATACCTCTCACGGCCACTGCGGCGTGCTGTGCGATCACGGCGTGGATAACGATGCCACCCTGCTGAACCTTAGCAAGCAGGCTGTGGTCGCTGCCGCTGCCGGTGCGGATTTCATCGCACCCTCTGCGGCGATGGACGGACAGGTTCAGGCGATTCGTCAGGCTCTGGATGCGGCGGGCTTTACCGACACCGCTATCATGTCTTACTCCACCAAATTTGCCTCCTCCTTCTACGGCCCGTTCCGTGAAGCGGCCGGTACGGCGCTGAAAGGCGATCGTAAAACCTATCAGATGAACCCACTTAACCGTCGGGAAGCCATTCGTGAATCCCTGCTCGATGAAGCCCAGGGTGCAGACTGCCTGATGGTGAAACCGGCTGGCGCGTATCTCGATATCCTGCGCGACATCCGCGAGCGCACCGGGCTGCCTCTGGGCGCTTACCAGGTCAGCGGCGAGTACGCGATGATCAAATTTGCCGCGCTGGCAGGTGCGATTGACGAAGAGAAAGTGGTCCTCGAAAGCCTCGGCGCCATCAAACGCGCAGGCGCGGATCTGATCTTCAGCTACTTCGCGCTGGATCTGGCCGAGAAGAAAATCCTGCGCTAATCTTCACCAAACTGCAATACAACCGACATCTGCTCCTTCTACTGTCTTCGCAAGACGGCAGGAGGAGTAACCATGTTTAGCCTCGATAGCGTTCTCGACGATCTTTGGCCTCAGGCGAGGCCTGCACCCTGGCAAAAAAGTCTGTTAAAAAGACTGTTTTACGAAGACGAATTTCAGCAATTTGCCGCAGCACACCGCCACCTGAAAGGACTGGATATGGTGGAGCAAGTTCTGGAACACCTTGATATTCTGTGCACCGTTTCCGCCCGCGATCTCGAACAAATCCCCGAACATGGCCCGCTGGTCATTATTGCCAACCACCCGACGGGTACGCTGGACGGACTGGCGCTGATGTACGCCGTCTCCCGCGTGCGACGCGATGTTAAAGTCGTGACCAACCGGATGCTGACTCACCTTGAGCCCCTCAGCTCGCTGTTTATTCCGGTGGACAATATGGGCGGCAGGACGGCGAAAACGTCCCTGGTTCAGATGGAACAGCATCTGCAAAACGCAGGCGTGCTGATCTTCTTCCCGGCCGGAGAAGTTTCCCGCCCCACGCGCAAAGGCATTCGCGACAAAAAGTGGCACTCTGGCTTTATCAAACTCGCCAGCAAGCTGCGCGCCCCGCTGCTGCCGGTGCATATTCAGGCGCATAACAGCCTGCTCTTTTATGCCAGCACGCTGGTATCCCCGACGCTGTCGATACTGTTGCTAATGCAGCAGATGTTCCGCCGCCGCCATAGCCAGTTGCCGATTAAAATCGGCCAGCAAATTGCATGGCATCACTGGCATAGCGCCACCCTTTCGTCGCGTGAGATGGCCGAGCAGTGTCGTCAGCACGTGATGCGTCTTGGCAAGGGAGTGCCTGGCGTCTTTAAAACTCAGTGCGCCATTGCCCGTCCGGAAGACCGGGCCACCCTGAAACGCGCGCTGGCACAGGCAGAATGTTTGGGCAATACCAGCGACGGCAAAACCATCTATCTTTGGCAGCGTAACGGCCAGGAAGATGCCCCGCTGCTGCGCGAACTGGGCCGCCTGCGCGAGATTGCGTTTCGCGCGGTGGAGGAAGGGAGCGGCAAACGCCGGGACACCGACTGCTACGATGATGATTATCTGCACCTGATCCTGTGGGATGATGCGGATCTGGAGATCGTCGGCGCGTATCGCTTTATGCCGACCGCAAAACAGGTTGAACGTCGCGGTCTGGAAGGGCTGTACAGCTATAGCCTGTTCCACTACGACGACAAAATGCAGGACGTGCTGGAACACGGCATTGAACTGGGGCGCAGCTTTATTCAACCGCGCTACTGGGGACGCCGCGGCCTGGATTATTTATGGTCCGGCATTGGGGCTTACCTGGCGCGTTATCCGCACTACCGCTACCTGTTTGGTCCGGTCTCCATTTCCGGCGGCTTACCGCCTGCCGCGCGGGATCTGCTGGTGGCATTTTACCGCCTGTGGTTCCCGGCGACGCATCCGCTAGCCGCGTCACGCCAGCCGTATCCCGCATCGCTGCCGGACGTGCTCGCGCAGTTTGGCGGCGTGGATTACGTGGATGATCTGACGAAGCTGAAATCCCTGCTCGGCAATCTGGGCTGCGGTATTCCGCCGCTCTACAAACAATATTCCGAGCTGTGTGAACCCGGCGGCGTGCAGTTTATTGATTTTGGCAGCGACCCGGCATTTAACGACTGCGTCGACGGACTGGTGCTGGTGGATTTGTGTTATCTGAAGGCGAACCGCTATCAGCGGTATATTGAGGCGCATTTAATACCCTCACCCCAGCCCTCTCCCTAAAAGGGAGAGGGTGAAAACCGCACCGGGCAGTCCCCTCGCCCCTTTGGGGAGAGGGTTAGGGTGAGGGGATCAAGGCGCACGATAAAACGGTTTATCCCCCAAAATCGTCGCCCGCTGCATAATCCGGCGCTGCGGAAGATAGTCCGCATTGGCATAGTGTTGCGTTACGCGGTTATCCCAAATCGCCAGGTCGTTCTCCTTCCAGCGCCAGCGCACCTGAAACTCCGGTTTGGTAATATGTGCGAACAGGAATCCCAGCAGCGCTTCACTCTCTTTCTCGGACACATCCACAATGCGCGTCGTGAACCCTTCGTTCACGAACAGCGCCTGCTTTCCCGTGACCGGATGGGTCCGCACCACCGGGTGCAGCAGCGGAGGATGTTTCGCGACCGCTTCCAGCCAGCGCTGATGCTCCTCTTCACTCTTGCGGTATTTGTACTCCTGGAACGATTTTGTGAAGTCGTGCTCCGCCCGCAGCCCGCTCAACAGCG
Source organism: Enterobacter asburiae (assembly GCF_008080435.1). Classification (GTDB taxonomy): domain Bacteria; phylum Pseudomonadota; class Gammaproteobacteria; order Enterobacterales; family Enterobacteriaceae; genus Enterobacter; species Enterobacter asburiae_C. The sequence continues at coordinate 203,169 of NZ_VRKN01000008.1, forward strand.
TCCGGAACGGCGCGGAGAGCGCCTCATACGCCGCAATCCCGCTGGTCCACAGCGTATCGCCGCCGGTCTCCGGCAGTTGCTTCGCCGCAAGGATCGCCCCGGCGGGCGGCGTCTCGATAAAGGTCACATCGGTATGCCAGTTATCGTTATCCGGCGGGTTATCGTTGTGGGTATCCAGAACGATAATCTCCTCCACGCCTTCCGCATGCGGGTAGACAGGGTGGATATGCAAATCGCCAAAACGCAAAGCCAGCGCGCGCTGCTGCTGCGGGGTGATCGCCTGCTCGCGCAGGAACACAACCTGATGGCGCAGCACCGCGTGGTACAGCTGCTCGAACTGGTTATCGCTCAGCGGACGGGTCACATCCAGGCCCGACACCTGCGCGCCAATGTACGGCCCCAGCGGGGTAATGGTCAGACGTTCACTCATTGTATTTCTCCATGCCAGGGCGTCAGGCGGCGCTGTAACGCGCGCAGCCCCAGTTCTAATCCAAAGGCGATCGCGGCGATCACCGCGATCCCTGCCAGCACCACGTCAGTCGCCAGGAACTCTCCCGCCGACTGCACCATAAAGCCAAGGCCGCGCGTGGCCGCAATCAGCTCTGCCGCCACCAGCGTGGACCAGCCTACGCCGAGGCCAATGCGCAGCCCGGTTAAAATCTCCGGCAGCGCGCCCGGTAAAATTACGAACAGCAGCACCTGCGTGCGGCTGGCACCCAGCGACTGCGCCGCACGGATCCGCACCTGCTGAGCGCTCTTCACGCCTGCCAACGCCGACATAGCAACCGGGGCGAAAATCGCCAGGTAAATCAGCAGGATTTTTGACGTTTCACCGATGCCGAACCAGATCACCATCAGCGGCAGGTAGGCCAGCGGCGGCACCGGGCGGTAAAGCTCAATCAGCGGGTCGAGTATGCCGCGCACCGTCGGGCTCAGCCCCATCGCAATCCCCACGGGAATGCCGATGATGACGGCCGCCAGAAGCGCCACCAGAATACGCGCCAGACTTGCCCCAAGATGCTGCCAGAGCGTGGCATCCATAAAGCCCTGCGGCCCGGCGATGGTAATGAGTTTGGCCAGCACCTGTCCCGGCGGCGGCAGAAACAGCGGGCTGACCCACTGCTGGGCAGCAACCGCCCACCACACCGCCAGCAATACCAGCAGCGTGCCGACGCTGAGGGTTATCTGGCGCGAGAACGGCCAGCGCAGTGCGAGGCGCGTACGGCGCGTTTTTTCACTGAAGACGATGCTCATGAGAAAGCCTCCCGTTGTTCAAACACGCGGCTTAAAACGTATTCACGCTGTTCGATAAACAGCGGATCGGATTTGATGCTGCGCACGGGTTCTCCCGCGACGTAGCGGCGGGCGAAATCCAGCGGTAAACGCTCCAGCACGCGGCCCGGCCCCGGCGAGAGCAGCACCAGCTCCGTCGCCATAAATACCGCCTCTTCGATATCATGGGTAATCAACAGCACCTGCTTGCCCGTCTCATGCCACAGGCGTAGCAGCAGAGTTTGCATCTGCTCGCGGGTGAAGGCATCCAGCGCCCCGAAAGGCTCATCCAGCAGCAACAGCTGCGGGTTTGCCGCCAGCGCGCGGGCAATCCCTACGCGCTGCCGCTGACCGCCGGAAAGCTGCCAGATAAAGCGTTTTTCCGCCCCTTCCAGCCCCACTTTTTTCAGCATCGTCCGCGCCATTTCCAGCCGCTGTTCGCGATTGATGCCCGCGAGCTGTAGCCCAAACGCCACGTTTTCCTGCACGTTGCGCCAGGGGAGCAATCCTTCGTTCTGGAAGACCACGCCGCGCTCGGCGCCCGGGCCTTCCACTTTTTTGCCTTCCAGTTGAATGGTGCCATGCTGATAAGGGACAAACCCGGCGATCAGATTCAGCAGCGTGGTTTTTCCGCACCCGGACGGGCCCAGCACCACCAGCAGTTCACCGCTGTCCAGCGTCAGGTTGATGTCCTCCAGCGCGGGTTTACCACCGTAATCGGCATACAGGTTCGTAATATTCAGCATGGCGGACTCCTTATTTCACAAAACGATCGGTCACGTACTGGCTGTAATCCGCCGCCACCGCAGGCACTTTGCCCTGCTCTTTCAGGAAGGTGGCGGTATCAACAATCGCTTTATTCACCGGCCCGGTCAGCTGCTGCACCTGCTGCGTGGGCGTCAGATAGGTATTGCCTTTCACCAGCCCCGGTACGTCCGCTTCCGGCACGCCGCTCAGTCGGGAGAGTTTTTCCAGGTTGGCGGGCTGCTTCAGCCATTCATCCGGGTTACTGATGTACGGCTGCTGGGCGTCAATCGCGCTTTTGGCGAAGGCTTTTACCACCTCAGGATGTTTCTCGGCGAAGTCTTTGCGTACTACCCACACGTCGAGGGTTGGCGCCCCCCACTGGCCCACTTTTTCAGAGTCGGTCAGCACGGTGCCGTCTTTTTCCAGTTCGTTCACGGCCGGTGCCCACACATAGGCCCCGTCAATATCCCCGCGCTGCCAGGCGGCGATAATCGCCGGCGGCTGCAGGTTGATGATTTGTACCTGACCCGGCTTGATGCCCCAGTGTTTCAGCGCCGCCAGCAGGCTGTAGTGGGTGGTGGAGATAAACGGCACGGCGATGCGTTTGCCGATCAGGTCCTCCGGTTTGGTGATGTTTTTCTTCACCACCAGCGCTTCTGAGTTACCGAGCTGCGAGGCGAGCAGGAAAACCTCGATCGGCACCTGCTGGCTGGCCGCAACCGCCAGCGGGCTGGATCCGATATTGCCGATCTGCACGTCGCCCGAGGCTAACGCCCGTACGACGGACGCCCCGCTGTCGAACTTGCGCCAGTCGACTTTCGCGCCGCTCTCTTTGGCAAAGGTGTTGTCCGCCTGCGCGACTTTCGCCGGTTCCGCAGAGGTTTGATACGCGACGGTGACGTCCACCGCCTGCGCCTGAAATGCCCACAGCGCCAGTGCGCCGAGAAGTGTGACTCGCGATGAAATTGCCATAGTGCCTGCTCCCCTTGTTGTTATGAGGGCAGTATTTCCGGCGCGGGAATTATGATAAAGGAATAAAAATGAATCGCTCATAACGATTCGTTTTTAGATAAAAAGCGGGAAAGGATAGTTGGTTTTGTGCGGTGTTGTTTTTTCCCTCTCCCACGGGGCTGAGGGTTCCCCACAAAATAATGCCTGCACGGACAACCCCCTCTCCCTTGAGGGAGAGGGCTGGGGTGAGGGGGAACATACGGCT
>NZ_VRKN01000061.1 GCF_008080435.1 Enterobacter asburiae
CAGATCGATAACGCACCAGAAGAAAAAGCTCGTGGTATCACCATCAACACTTCCCACGTTGAATATGACACCCCGACTCGCCACTACGCACACGTAGACTGCCCAGGCCACGCCGACTATGTTAAAAACATGATCACCGGTGCTGCGCAGATGGACGGCGCGATCCTGGTTGTTGCTGCGACTGACGGCCCAATGCCTCAGACTCGTGAGCACATCCTGCTGGGTCGTCAGGTAGGCGTTCCTTTCATCATCGTGTTCCTGAACAAATGCGACATGGTTGATGACGAAGAGCTGCTGGAACTGGTAGAGATGGAAGTTCGTGAACTGCTGTCTCAGTACGATTTCCCAGGCGACGATACCCCAATCGTTCGTGGTTCTGCTCTGAAAGCGCTGGAAGGCGAAGCTGAGTGGGAAGCGAAAATCATCGAACTGGCTGGCTTCCTGGATTCTTACATCCCAGAACCAGAGCGTGCGATTGACAAGCCATTCCTGCTGCCAATCGAAGACGTATTCTCCATCTCCGGTCGTGGTACCGTTGTTACCGGTCGTGTAGAGCGCGGTATCATCAAAGTTGGCGAAGAAGTTGAAATCGTTGGTATTAAAGAGACTGCGAAGTCTACCTGTACTGGCGTTGAAATGTTCCGCAAACTGCTGGACGAAGGCCGTGCTGGTGAGAACGTTGGTGTTCTGCTGCGTGGTATCAAACGTGAAGAAATCGAACGTGGTCAGGTTCTGGCGAAGCCAGGCTCAATCAAGCCACACACCAAGTTCGAATCTGAAGTGTACATTCTGTCCAAAGACGAAGGCGGCCGTCATACTCCGTTCTTCAAAGGCTACCGTCCACAGTTCTACTTCCGTACAACTGACGTGACCGGTACCATCGAACTGCCAGAAGGCGTTGAGATGGTAATGCCAGGCGACAACATCAAGATGGTTGTGACGCTGATCCACCCAATCGCGATGGACGACGGTCTGCGTTTCGCAATCCGTGAAGGCGGCCGTACCGTTGG
>NZ_VRKN01000062.1 GCF_008080435.1 Enterobacter asburiae
GTTTTAAACAGCCCGTCGTGGGGAACCGGTGACTTCCCGCCCTTTCCTTTTCTGCCTGACATTCGCGTCTCCTTTGGTTTTGGTGTGCGCATCCGGGAGTATTATACCGGAGCTGGGCTCCTGGTACCTTCTGTTTCACCGGGGGCCGTTCCGGGGTGGTTCGGTCCCCTCCTCTGTTACTCTGGTAACACCGCCTGACGGCATCGCCGCACAGGCGCATGATGGTTTAATGCGATCGCCTTACAGAACGCCACTATAAGGCGGGAATGTTGTCAGGGTAACGGCTGACGTATGCCCTGGAAACTGCGAAGGATATGCGCTGGAACTACCGTCTGCTGAGCGATCGGGAATGGTCCGGCCGGAATGCTGAGGCGCTTAGTGCAAGCGTGAACGGCATTTATCTCTCACGAACAAACCTCGATGTCGCTTTTGACGACAGTGGCTGACAGATAAATCCGCTGATAGCCCGTCTGACAGGGAACGTAGCGGGGGTGACGAAACTGTTTAATCGCTGTGGCTGGCAGGCAGAGCCTGAGTGCGATGTCTCTCCGCTGCACCAGCATTCTATAATGACCCTGCAAGGATAGTAAATAAAGGTGAACAGTAGCAGAGAAGAGCCGAAGCATTCATTCTCATCATTCCATTTTCCGCACAAATCAGGAAATAACCAATTCAGGTTGGTATTTTCTACATAACGTAACCGATTCTTCTTCATGATAAAAAAGCTAATAATCAACCTGTTTGCGCTATGATATGCCTGTCAGGCAGGTTCGCACCTGCACTGAAAACGAGTTGACTGGGCAAGCACAGCGCAGCCTAATCCCCAGCAAAGAGAGAAATATTAGACGTCAACTACCCTGGCCGGCGTGTTGACTCACCCCAGTTAATGTTACTTTCTTGCCTCAGCTAAAATGTTACCATCAGCACGGGTTCCCCAGACCCGTTCTCTGCCCCCC
>NZ_VRKN01000009.1 GCF_008080435.1 Enterobacter asburiae
GCGTCAGCGGTCAGGATTTCGCCGTTGAGCTTCGGTGGGGTCAGCGTCAGGCTGAAGTTGCCCTGGCTATCGGCAACAACTGTACCAAGGGTGACGTCGCCTTCACGGATGGTCACCGTGCTGCCTGCTTCCGCGATGCCGCTGATGGTACCGCCATCATTCGACACCACGAGGTTTCCAGGGGCAGACGGCGGCGTGGTGTCCACTACCAGTGTGAACGGGCTGGAGATACTGGTATTGCCGGCGGCATCCGTGGCGTGAACCGTCAGCGAATGCGGGCCGTCGGTGAGTGGGGTCGTTGGCGTAAAGTTCCAGCCGCCGCTACCGTCGAGGGTGGCGGTGCCGAGCAGGGTTTCGCCGTCATAGACGGTGATAACCGCATCAGCTGGCGCGGAGCCCTGTAGCAGCGGCTGGGTATCGTCCGTGGTATCACCGCTGCTGAGCGGCCCCTGAACGCCGCCGACATCATCGGTCACGGTAGCGATAGTCGCTGCTGGTGGCGGAGTGGTATCAACGGTAAAGGTGAAGCCCCCCGACGGGAGGCTTGTGTTACCCGCCGTGTCGGAGGCAACGGCGGTAAAGGTGTGAGCGCCCTCGACAAGCGGCGTGGTGGGAGTATAAGACCACAGACCGTTGCTGTTGGTTAGCACTGTGCCAATATCAGTACCGTCCAGGCGGATAGTAACGGTTGAACCTGGTTCAGCGGTGCCGGTGAGCGTCGGCGTCGTGTCGTTAGTGAGGCCATTCTGGCCCACGGTCCCGATGGTGGCCTGCACGTCATCAATAACCGCAACGATGACCGGCGCCTGTGGTGGAGTAAGATCCGGCGCTATGGCGGGTGCTGTCGGCCCCGTGTTGCCTGCCGCGTCGGTAGCGTCAGCGGTCAGGATTTCGCCGTTGAGCTTCGGTGGGGTCAGCGTCAGGCTGAAGTTGCCCTGGCTATCGGCAACAACTGTACCAAGGGTGACGTCGCCTTCACGGATGGTCACCGTGCTGCCTGCTTCCGCGATGCCACTGATGGTACTGCCATCATTCGACACCACGAGGTTTCCAGGGGCTGACGGCGGCGTGGTGTCCACGGTGAAGATGACAGGCTCTGAGGCCGTGCTCTGGTTTCCGGCGGCATCGGTTTCAATGACGGTTATCGAATGCGCTCCGTCCGGAAGCGGGCCGTTCGGCGTTACGCTCCAGGTGCCGTTGGGCTGCACCGTCGTGGTGCCAACCACCACGCCGTTATCGTAAATGGTGATGGTTCCGCCGGGCTCGCCGGTTCCCGCCAGGATCGGCAGTGAGGCATCGGTAGACATGCCCGACGTAATGGTTCCTCTAATTTGGCCCGTGTCGTCGGCTAGCACAATCGCGGAGGGTACTACCGGCGGGGTAACGTCGACCGTAAGGGTAAACACCGGTGAGGCTGGCCCGGTGTTGCCAGCGGCGTCGGTTGCCCGCACGGTAATCTGGTGAGTGCTTTCACTCAGGTCAACTGACGGGGTAAAGGTCCAGGTGCCGTTGCTGGCGACGACCGCCGTACCAATAGCGACTCCGCCGTCATAAATCGTCACGGTCGAGCCCGCTTCGCCGGTGCCGGTGAGCTGCGGGCGCTGATCGTTGGTGCTGCCGCCGTTGCTGACTGCCCCGGTCTGCGGGGCAATATCGTCCGTTACGTTGGTGATTGCTGGCGCATCGGGCGCGGTGGTGTCCGGTGCGGTAAGATTCGTGCCCGGGCTGGTATTCCCGGCGTTATCCGTCGCGGTGGCAGTCACCTGCTCGCCGTTGGTCAACGGTGTGCCGAGAGAGACGGTAAAGTTGCCGTCGCTGCCCGTTTTTCCTGTGCCAACGACATTGCCGTTCGCGTCTTTCAGCGTGATAGTACTGCCGGGTTCGGCGGTACCGGTGACCGTTTTGCCATCTGAAGAGAACTGAAGGCCGGAAGGCGCATTCGGCGGTGTTGTATCCGGATCGGCAGGATCGGCAGGATCGGCGGGTATGTTGGGGTTGGTGCTATTGTTATTGCCGCCATCACCGCCGCCACCGCCGCCGCCACCACCGGTGCTTGCCGCCGCCGCGATGCCGCCCGCTGCGACAATACCGCCCAGGGCCCATGGCCAGATGGCGGCGGCACCGGTGTCACTCCCGGAGGCTGCCAGCAGCACGTCCGTAGACGCGATAGATTCGTACGTGGCGGCTCCGGTCGGATCTTCAATCCACCATAATGCGCCGTTGCTGTCCTGCAGTACCAGCTGGCTCACGCCCTGCGCGTCCGTGACGTAGAAATTTTTAAGGGTGATCACCTCGCCAGAGTGCAGCGTAACCAGCAGATCGTTACCACTTCGCGCGAAGTGGGAGACGCTCGCTCGCTCGACATGAAGCTCAACGATTGAGGAATGGCTCAGCGTAACCTGTGTGCCTTCCGTGGTCGTTTCCACGCCAGTAAGTTTCGATATAACAGAGATTTGGCTCATTTAGGTATTACTCCAGCAGATGTATCATGAACGGCGAGCAAGACGAGCCATCTCTGCAGAAGGTAAAGGGCGCCCGGCGCAGTCGCTGTTATAACGCAGCACTGACCGTTGTTTTTAGCGCGCACGATGCCCGCCAGGATTCAGAGTGGCAACATCAGAGCGAATCTAATTTCTTATGAAAGAGAACCGTTTTTATTCGTGTTTTATGTCTTGTAAAACCCTGTAATTAATGGAGGAATCTGTTTTTGAGGATATAAAAATGATATAGACAGAAAACACGGGTTGTGCAAATTAAGCTTCCGTAAATAAGTGCGGAAACAATGAAGAGGACATTAATATATTGATGTTGTTAATAATTTGATTTGTATAACTATCTGTTTTGTATTGTTTTTATTTTTCCTTGTGATGTTGTTTTTTAATGTGGTTTACGCAGTATGATAATTGGTAGGGGGCACTATCAATATAATGTAAAACGTTATTGTTTAAGTGTGCTTAATATGCATTTAAGTTAGGGTAACGTTTTTGATATAAGATATATTATGTCGCTTGCGCAATAAAATATATTCTTATGCGGGGTTGAAATTCTGCTATCACGCGAATTAATAACGTTAAGGCAAGGATAAAATAACCTGATTCATTTCCATTGGGGCTACGACGTCAGCATGATTTTGGGACAGCAAAAAATTCACGGGGAGAATGAATAAAAATCGTCAGTCGGGCGTTTACTGACGTCACTCCCTTCTTACCCTGGAGCTTTATATGAGCACGACCTCGTTTCGTTTGATCCCGGTGCTGATTTTTTCCCTGCTGTCCCCTCTGGCGCTGGCAATGGGCAATAATAGTACCGAGAGCAAAACGCCCGATTGTCCTTCCGGACAGGTGTATGACAGCGCCACCCAGAAATGCGTGCCGGACAAGAGCAGCAGCCTCAGCGATCAGGATAAAACCAACTATGCGTACCATCTCGCGAAGAAAGGGGAATACCAGGCGGCGCTGAATCTGCTTGATTCGCTGAAAAATGGCAATACGGCTGAAGCGTGGAACTATCGCGGGTTCGCCACGCGCAAACTTGGCCGCACGGACGAAGGCATTGGTTATTACCAGCGCGCGCTGGCTATCGCACCGGATTATGCCAAAGCCCGGGAATATCTCGGTGAAGCGTGGATGGTAAAAGGACGTCCTGACCTCGCTAAAGAACAGCTGAAGGTGATTGCCGGTATTTGTGGCCAGTCCTGCGAGGAGTATCGCGACCTGCAGGCCGCCATCAACGGGCATCCGGAATCCTGATTTTCTCGTGGAGGGAAAACTCATCGCTACCAGTGAGGTTCGTCAACAGTTAGCCGCACACCTGTCGCGTCTCTGGCGCTATGGGCTGGTGTTGTCGCGAAACAGGGATGTCGCCGAAGAGCTGGTTCAGTCCACCTGCGTGCGTGCGCTTGAAAGGAGCAGCCAGTATACGCCTGGCACACGCATCGACAGGTGGCTGTTCGCGATACTGCACTCCATCTGGATCTCTGAGCTTCGGGCGCGACACGTGCGTCAGGGGCAGGGATTTGTGGCCAGCGACGATCTTCTGGCGCCGGACACCCGCGAACAGGATGAGACGCGCCTGCATTATCTGAAGGTGATGCAGCGTGTTAACGCGCTGCCTGAAGCCCAGCGCAACGCGGTATTTTTGGTTTATGTCGAAGGCTTTACCTACCAGGAAGCGGCGGAGACCCTGGCGGTGCCAATCGGTACCGTGATGAGCCGGCTGGCGACGGCACGGGCTCGGCTTGCCAGGTCTGCTGACGCACTGCCTCCGGTAAAGGAGAAACGCTCTTGAACTCGTACCGTTTTGCACCGCCCTATAACGACGACGCTATCGTGGCATGGATAGATGGCGAGATGTGCCGCGCCGACGCGCTGCATTTTGAAGAACAGTTGAAAAGTGATGAACGCCTCTCCGGGCGAACCGCCGAACTGATGAAAAGCAGCCAGGATTTCGCCGGGGCGTTTGCTTCTCTGCTGGATGACGCGCCTCTTCAGACAATGCAGGCGCGTCTGGCGGCGCTTCCCGATCCACAAGCCTCCACGCCGATCGGCGTCAGCAGGCGGGCGCTGATTGCCGCGTCGGTGAGTTTTTTGATGGTCGGCTCCGGGCTGGGCTACCTGCTGCGGCCCGCTTCCGCGCCAGCGGATGAGAACGCCCATATTCGCGACCTCGAAGCGCAATATATGTCCCTGTACAGCGTCGAGACGCTGCTGGATATGGACAGCGCAACGCCGGTCCTGCAGCGCGGGCTGGAACGAGCCGCGCAGGATATCGGCATGAAGCTGCACATGTCGCAGCTTGTCCTGCAGGGGGCTGAGCTGAAAATGGTGCGAATGCTGCGCTATGAAACTACCTCGATTGCGCAGATTGCCTGGATAAACGCCGACTACGGCCCGATGGCGCTCTGTATCTCTCCTGTTGATGAGAAGACGACGGCCTCTCTTCGCCAGGAGCAGCGGCACAGCATGAACCTGGTGTGGTGGCAGGATGCGGGCTACCAGTTTGTCCTGATTGGTCGCAATCCGCCGTCTCACCTGCGGGGAAACGCGGAGCAGCTACAGCGGCTCATCTCAGGATGACGGCACGTCGTTGGTCTTAATCGCAATGGCGATCGCAATACGATCGTCCACGACCAGCGCAAACTTATCCATCCCGTAGGCCGCGCGCGAGATCGCCGTCGTGGCATCCAGCGTGAGGGCCTGCGCGTGCGGGTCTTTCACGATGGCCTCCAGGATCACCGGGCGGGCAATGTTTCGCACGGTCAGCGTGCCAAACACCCTGAACCGCCCGTCGCCCTGGGCGACTACGCGAGAGCTGATGAACTCGATAGTCGGGTAGCGCTCAGATTCAAAAAACATATCGCTTTTCAGCTGCCAGGTGAGCAGCTTGTTTGAGGCCACGAGAGTCGCTACGGGAATGGTGACGTGAATATGGTCGTCGACGTCGTTTTCCGGGTTGAGCGTCACGGCGCCCGTCACGCCGCTGAATGTTGCCCAGGAGAGGATGCCGCCGAAGGCATGCCACGATAGTCGAATGGCGGTGTTATCGGTGTTGATGATGTAGCTCTTCGGGGCAGCCATCACCCACGGACAAACCAAAACAAGCACTATCACCAGGCGTCGCAGCATCTCAGGATCTCTTTTAGGGGGGCAGGGAGTAAACGCGTCAGCCCCGGGATCTATTCGGCTTTGTTGACTTTATTTCAACCGGAGCGCGATGACCGGACCTGGTGACAAGTGTAGCCTTGAGAGCGCAGAACAGGGGGGAATAAAAAAGGCCGCGTCTGCGGCCTTTCGAAGGGATTACTCAGTGACTTTCTTTTCCAGCTCGCTGGCACCTTCTTTGGTTTTGTTCCAGCCTTTCTCAGCGCCTTCTTTGGTGGCATCCCACCCTTTCTCGGTGCCTTGTTTGGTTTTATGCCAGGCCTTCTGGGAATCTTCGCTGACCTTGCTGCCCAGGCTCTCGCTTTTACCTTCCGCAGCATGCTTTTGTTTCAGCTTCAGCTCTTCACCTTTGTTCTGCTCTTCATGCAGTTTTTGCTTCGCCTCGTTGGCGTTTGCGTTCGCCGTAGCGACGGTATCGTCAGTTGCATGTGTGGTCGCAGCAAATACTGGGGAAGCCAGCAGAACGGCAGATAATGCGATAATTGTTTTTTTCATAATATCCTCATTTAACGTTATCGGTTATGAGCGTGATTCAGCATGGCACAGACGAAGCGGGGTGGCTTTAGGAAAAAACTGTAATGAGATCAATGTGCCTTGATGAGGGGAATTTCGGCTGAGGATTATCCAAAGGATAAAAAGCCTATTTCAGCAAGGGCAGCGAGGGTCAGGAGAATGAAGATTATGACGGTTATGGGTTTGTACATGGTGGGGTTCCTTCCGGGTTGGGGCGGCTAATCCGTAGCGCTGGGTGGTGTGGGTAATTTTGCACAGGAGGGGGGAGAGGGTGTTGATGTTTGTCAAAGCCAGGGGGTAACACTATAAACTACTGGCCTGTTGGTCGGTTTTTTTACAAAGATCGCGGTATACTGGCTTTGATTAGAAGGAGGGGAATGACATAGCGATAACGGAAGAAGCGTTGCTTAGATCTGGTTTCACAAAAGAAGAGCTGCAAAAACTTAAACGCTATGTGGATACTCAGTGTTCGACGCTGGATATTTTACTTCCTGCGCTTTCAAATCGGTTTAAAGGGACTGTTATACTTTCAGTCGTACTCACTGTTCTGTTCATACTGGCGGTATGCTTCGCTTCCCGAGAAAATATTATCTCATCAGGCGTTGCTGTGCTGTTTATCTTTGGCATCTTCTGTTGGATGACTCCTCTCAAATTAACGTATAAAGCCTGGCGTTTTAAGAGGGGCTATTATCAATAGACAGTAAGTCAAAAACAATTTTTGCGTTTATGCCATATCCGATGATTTTCATAGTAAGTTTTGGCCGACTCATTGAGTCCATTTTTCTGTAAAAATCTGAGCGCATAAAATAAAACAAACGCAAGGAGCCAGGTTTGCGAAGTAAACCAAATACGCTGTAAGCATTGGCAGCAAGGCTTACCGTTTTATACGCAGCCAGACCAGTCTCACCGCGAAATCCCATAAACCAGAGGGCCGTGTCATAATCTCATAAAGACTGCTTTATTGCCTTTACTGGTACGACTATGTCAGTCAGATATCGGAGTAATCGACGATGGCCAGAAATTTCTCCGAATTTACAGGACAATATAACGCATCGGGAGAACCCTCTTAGAACATTATTGTTCCTGCAAAAAATATCTAGCCTGCCTATACACGGCGCGATACTCTGTAATGCTTTGTCTTTTTTGTGAACAGGAAAAAGTATGCTTAGTACGTTACCCGATTTACACAGAAGTTTTGCAGAGCAACTCAAGCTGAAATTTCAGGCTGATTCGCGGATTCACTCCCTTCTCGCTGGCGGTTCGCTTGTTCATGGCGGGTTCGATAAATACTCCGACCTCGATTTTGTCGTTGTGGTAGACCCTCTCTACTATGACGAAATCCTGGCACAGCGTATTGTGCTCGCCGGAACACTGGGCCATCTGCTCCATGCTTTCACCGGAGAACATGTAGGAGAGCCTCGTCTGCTTATCTGCCTGTATGGCCCCGAACTATTCTTCCGGGAACAAGTGCTGGGACCTATGCTGTTCCGTCGTGCAAATCTTCCGCAACGTGGGGTTCGCCGCATTGAATTCCTCAGCATTGATCCTGATGGTCTGCTGACTTCCACGCTGGCAACGCACGATCGTGACTCCGTCAGCATGGCCATCAGAAAGGCTGTTGACGCTTATATCACTCTGCGGGCTGATGCGCTGCCGGAAAATATCGCAGACGATGAGGCACATTGGGCGGTCCTTGCCATGCTGAAAGCTGGAACCCGACCCTGAAAGGTTTTGGTCTGCTCCGCCCCCGCGTTCAGACGACCTTTGCTAAAAAATGGTCGTCTGAATTTCGGTTGTGAGGTTCTTACTCAATGCTTAGATTCATTTTCAATCTATCGAGAGGATATGAATATGAACTTTGCAGAACTCCATTATCAGCATGAGCCTCTTCTTATCGCCAACGTCTGGGATGCCGCCATTGCTGTCGCAGCGCAAAAAGCAGGCTATCAGGTACTGGGAACATCCAGTGCAGCTATAGCGTCCACACTGGGATATGAAGACGGGCAGGGAGTGCCGTTTGATGAGTTATTTTATATGGTCACTCGGATTCGGGCTGTCAGCAACCTGCCATTGAGCGTTGACATGGAAGCAGGATATGGTGATTCAGCCGAAGAGATAACAGCCAATTTGAGGCGCCTTGCTCAGACAGGCGTCGCAGGCGTTAACCTCGAAGACAGCAGAGCCATAAACGGGGTGCGTCAGCTCGACGATGTCTCTGATTTTTCCCGTAACCTGAGAACAGTATGCGATGCGCTGAGAAGCGAAAGTTACAGCCTGTTTCTGAACATCCGGACTGACACGTACCTTCTCGGGCATGAAGATGCGTTGCAGGAGACGATATTACGGGGTCAAAGATATAAAGCTGCAGGTGCTGACGGCCTTTTTGTTCCCTGCCTGACGTCAGAGAGAGACATCAGCCTCATTGCAGAGGCAACGGGTCTGCCTCTGAATGTCGTGTGTATGCCTAATCTTCCGTCATTCAGCAGGCTGAAATTGGCCGGGGCAAGCCGCATTTCAATGGGCAATTTTGTTCATTCAGCCATGCAGTCAACGCTGACTGATGTCATGCATGCGATCCGATCTCGTCAGACGTTTGAAGGACTTTTTGGTGATGAAAATAACCGATAAGAATTTGTGTGATATCTGGTATCAGGCATTACTTGAACGTGCTTCAGAATATACTGGCGTGTTTTTTGTGGGCGTCAAAACCACTGGCGTATTCTGCATTTCGGTATGCCGGGCGCGAAAGCCCAAACGCGAAAATGTAGAATTTTATAAAGATGCCAAATCTGCCCTGGCGGACGGCTTTCGTCCCTGTAAGGTCTGCAGACCTGCGGAAAATGCGCACAGCGCGCCATTATTCGTTGAGCAGGCGCTTGCGCTTGTCAGGCGCGATATCAAATCCCGTGTTGCAGACGCGGAGCTTCGTCAGCATGGAATCAGCCCGGAGCGGGTAAGACGCTGGTTTCAGCAACATCATGGCATCACTTTTCAGGCTTTCCAGCGAATGCAGCGGGTGAACGTTGCCCTGCAGGAGTTGAAAAGCGGACGAGCGGCGACTGACGTTGCGCTGGACAATGGCTATGAATCCCTGAGTGGATTTGGTTACACCTACAAGCGGCTTACTGGCGCAGCGCCGACTCAGGCAACTCAGGTGATAGTCATTCACCGGTTTACCACGACGCTTGGGCCTATGTTTGTCTGTGCGACAGAGCGGGGAGTCTGCCTGCTGGAGTTTACCGATCGCCGGATGTTAGAAACAGAATTTCGCGATATCCAGCGTTTATTTAACGCCAGAATTGTCACCGGAGAAAACAGCCATACCCGGCAGACAGTAAAAGAGATCAGCGAGTATTTTGCCGGAACGCGCCGACAGTTTGGCCTCTCTTTAGATGCTCCGGGCAGTGATTTTCAACAATCCGTCTGGCATGAGTTGCGTGCTGTTCCCTATGGACAGACCACACACTATCAGGCCATTTCACTACGGATTAATAAGCCAAATGCTGTACGCGCCGTCGCTGCTGCTAATGGTGCAAACCGGATTGCGATTGTGATCCCCTGTCACAGGATAATTGGAAAAGATGGCGCGATGACGGGTTACGGAGGGGGGATTTCTCGAAAAGAATGGCTCATTGAGCATGAGAGAAATAATGTTTAATGGCGTGATGCTCAACTGTAGCCGGAAAATTATACGGACTTCGCAGGACGTGTTGAGGGCACAAAAAAGCCCGCAGGGCTTACACCGTGCGGGCTTTCAGGACTTCATCGGATGACTCTGGTAATCACCGATGGAGAATTTTGGTGGCTGGCGTCCCTGTAACTGGTTTCTTATTTAATTGATTTATATTGTTATTTAATGTTTATTTTCAATTGAGGGTTCTATTTGGGGTTCAATGATGAAACCATTAAACGAAGCAGCTGAACACTTGACGTCAAACTGTGCCAAAAGATAACACATCAGCCAGTTCAGCTACCAACTCGAAGTTGAACTCACATCATCCGTGTCAGCTTTTCTTCCTTTAACCAGCCGAATGCGTTAGCGTCATTGAAACAGTTTCTCATGGTCATTGATGGAGAAGGTATGAAGGATAGGATCGTCGAAATACTACAATACACCCTGAAAAAAGATTCTGGTGAGGAGTTTCATCAGATCATGCATGAAGTCAGTGTTCCACTTCATACCCGGAACGGTATCGATGTGGTTGCGTACGGAAATTCTCTGCACGATGCTGACAGCTACTACCTCATACGAGCTTTTGAAAGTGAAGAACAGATGAAAAGCGTTCTTGAGGATTTCTACGCAAGTGCGGGTTGGCGCAATGGCCCACGAGAAGCAATCATCAGTCGAATTGAACTCAGTTTAAAATCAGTTCTATCACTACCACAAAGCGGTATTGATGGATTGAGATAAAGTGAGCAAAGGGGGATGCGCTGTTAAGTGGGTATCCTCCGCAGTACAGAATTTAAACTGAGTTATCATAATTGATTGATAAATATATATATTTTTAAAATCCTTTTTCCTCTACTAAAAATAGCACTTTTTGCTAAATCCCTCTAAGTCCCGTCTTGTAACAGCATTCAGACTATCCCTTTCTGATTTGTACAAAAAACATTCATTTACGCAATAATTCCGAAAAAACAGGTGTTGATTGTCATAAGCGATATTCGAATAATGACCTCATCAAAACAACGACGAGGAAATATATGAACGAAAGAAAAAGATTTATCCGTTTACCTGAAGTACTAAACAGAACTGGCCTTTGTAAGGCTTGGATTTATCGCCTGATTAGTCGCAATGAGTTCCCGGCCCAAGTAAAACTTGGTGAAAGAACAATAGCATTCTTAGAGAGTGATATTGATAAGTGGATTGATGAAAAGATTTCTTTATCACGTAATAAAGTAGCATAAAAATCATAATGGTTTCGGTACAGCTGGTTTATCTATTAACTAAAAATATAAATGTGGGAGGTTTTATGTAAATACAATCGCACTTAGCATCAGAATAAAAACAAAAAAATAACCCGCTCTCAAAATAATGCATGAAAATGTAGAGGGCTATACATCAAAAAAATATGGAGTAACTATATGAATACTGAAGAACTAAATAACATTAAGGACTCATCGACTAAAGTTTTTGCTGCTATGGCGAAGAATCTTTATATCACAGGAATACGTATATATAAAGAACAAGAAGAATATGAGGTATTGGCAGCCATAATGTTAGATAGTGATAGAACGGAGTCATATATTTTGCATGTTAAAGAATATCTGGCAAAACGCTTTGATGAACATATGGAAGAAGTGGGTAAAAGAGAAAGGCTTATCTATGTTGATATGGATAAAGTCATGTGTGAAATGAGATATGTTCATACTCAAGCATTACTTTTTAGTATGAGTTAACAACAGCGTATTCGGCCCCGAAAGGGGCTAATGAAAAAACACAATGAATTAAATAAGCATTTAACTATGAGGATATAAATATGTCTAAAGAAAAGATAGGTATTAATAAATCAACCGAACTGTTCTATGACCTTGCTTGTAGGTCGTTTACAGCAAGTTGGGAGATGTTCATGGAAGTCAATGGTGATGGAGACGCAAATGATTATCTGGATGATCCCGCTTTCATGAATCTATTTAATGTTTATATTATTGACCATATCCAGAACAACTTTGAAAGATTCACTGTCCAAGAAGGAAACAGTGGTGATATTAATCAAGTTGACTTTGAACTAGTCGCTGCCATGTTAGTTGAGTATTCAGGAAGCTTTAGAAAATAAGAACCAATCTTGCCCCGTAAGGGGCTAAACAAAAATATAAAAGGGAAATATAAATGACAAATAAAATATCTGTAGCAGTAAGTATGTTGTGCGAAGAAACCCCGAAAGTAATGAATATTATTCAAGAAAGCTTTGATATATTTGTTGCTCTAAGTGGGTATTCAGTAGAAGAAATCATAGAAGATAAAAACTTAGTTGATGCATTGAATCGACATGTTAATAACGATTTAGTCGATGAGTTAGATCTGGAATATGGCTCTGTAATCCTCAAGCTTGTTTATAAGAACCAATGCATTCCTAAATATTAACATAATAAGAGGATTAAAGATGAAAGAGATTATATTTAATAAAAGTGAAAAAGAAAAAACGAACTTATTGCTAACATCTTACAAGGATACTGTGATGAGATATATTCCATTTATGAAAAACATCCTGAAACAGCAATCGATATTTTTAATGATGGGTTCCTTTCAGGCATCACATATAATTTTTTGATTGCTCTTGAGATGAAGAAATACTCTATCAAAAATGATGTGTCTGATATCAATAGAAGAGATTTAAAAGCCACAATATTGTATTGGCATCAAGAACACATCATCGAACATGTTATGAAAAATATAAAACCTGATAAAAATCAAGATCCCATTTATTGGAGGTTAAAGTTCACATTGATTTGATATTAAAATATGATGAATATTCCCTCGTGCAGAGGGAAATAATCCTGTAAAGAATCGGAGATAAGCAATATGATTGATGAATTCCATGTTATGTATATGTACAAAAAAATCCAAGCTGAAGCGGCTACTACTGACATCAAAACACTGGAACAGCTTTTGAATAAGTTCCGTAAAGTTGTTGCGGAGCGCCGGGAAGAATACTATCAGGAGATTGGTGAGAAAAAGGCTCAGAAATTGAGAGCCAAGAGGTTACAACAGTTGCTTGAGAAAATGGGACATGATCGTATTTCACCAAAAGATTTATACAGATGATCATCAAATCTATATGGCGATATATTGTCCATATTAAATGTTTAATGAAATATTTTCTATTACTATACCAATGCTCATTCCTTAAATAAAATCTAGCTAATATGTAAGTCTGCATACAATAACTAAACTAAGATTATTCCTAATTATAGGTTATGGATAACTAACTGTTTTCGCGTGATAATATGAAGGAATATAATCAAACTGTTTCAGTAATTTTAACTCGATGATGATAAAGCGGCATTCAGTTGCCTGACGCGGGAGGGACTTTGCGATCCAATCGAACAAAACCACATATATTTCGGCTGACAAGTTCAGTTGGGGCTTGTGGTGCCAACGAAGTAAAAGAAGTTAAAAATCTACAGTTAATGTTAGATGCTGCAGGTTATACCTTGAGTACTGGGCGGCCTTTACCTGTGACGGGGCACTGTTCTGCTGATACTATTGAAGCCATACGCTGGTATCAATCGCTACTAAGAATGTCTCCAACAGGGCTTGTACAACCCACTGACATCTGGTTTATGGAGGCAATGCGCAATGCCTCAAGCACCGAATGGCGACCTAAGCATAGTGGAGGTATATTGACAGTTAAGGAAGGTCAGTTGACCTTTGACTACGAAGGTGTTGATTATATCACTGCAGTTGAACCTTTTCGACAACCATCCCGTATGCCGTGGTTCTCCCGCATTTTGCATCATCCTACCAATGATTCAGGTGTAACGTTGGGACGTGGTTTTGATATGAAGAAGCGAAGTGCCGGGGAAATACTCTCTTTGCTAAGACAGGCCGGGATTAAAGAGTATAAAGCACAGCTTTGTGCGCTGGCATCACATCTGTCAGGACACGAGGCTGATATTTTTATTGAAGTTTATGGCCCACTGGTAGGGGAGATTAGCCATTATCAACAGGTCAGGCTTTTTGAGTTATCCTATGCTGAAAAAGTCAGTTACGCTAAACACCTGTATCTAAAATTTTCAGCAAAAGTGCCATCACCTGTATCATGGGATAATATAGACCAGAAAATTAAAGATACTTTTGTTGATACCCTTTTTCAGGGGAATGTTACAGCCAGTGATATGGTAGCAATAATTGCTAAAAATGGCAGTAAACAAGATGTTATCACATATCTTAATAATGATATTTATCAGAAAAGAGATCCTCGCAGGTTAACTTTACGGTTGAATTATTTAAAATGAAAAAAATATTTTTTTTGATATCGTTACTTGCACTCCAGTTTAATGCAGTTGCTGACTCATTTCCAATGTTGAAAAATAAAGCTGTTGAAGATTGTGTCGCAAAATATAGTGAAGAGGACGATGAATGTCTTGGCTCTCTGAATGAGAAGACAAATGCTGAACTACAAAAAAGCTATAATGAAAAGTTTCATGAGTTAGAGGAAATGGATTATTCAAAGTGGTGGATGGGAAGTAAGGAACAAAAACAGAGTATGTTATCTGCTTTCAAAAAAAGCCAAGATGGGTGGGTTCAATATAGAGATAATTATTGCCAAGTTCTTACAACAAGTGAACAGGGGGGACATGCCTTTGGTGAGGTAATGCTGAGTTGCTTGATTAATATGAATAATAATAGAATTGCAGAGATAAAAATGACTAATCCGTAGTTGATTTATTTGTATTAGCTCTGGCATGAATTAATACAAATTATTGTCTCCGGGTTTGTTGTAACGATGGCAACTAAACCCGGATAACAGAGGCTATACATCTACAAATAGTTAGATCTCAAAGTCTTCAAGTTTTTTACCAGCCTCGATAGCTGCTGCTATCGATTTAGGCGTGGGTCCCTGACCCGTCCAAGTCTGCTCATTACCGTTTTAATCTGTATATTTGTATTTTGCCGGACGTGAAGTGCGTACCGATTTGGCTTTAGGTTGAGATGAACCAACTGCTGCGAGTAGTTCAGCAAGGTCAATACCATCTTCTAACAGTTTCTGGAGGAAGGCTTCCAATGATTCCTGTTCCAGCAATGTGATTGTTTTGGACAATCACTCAGTGCTGCTGTTGGGGATATAGTTTTACTATGCGTGTAAAAGAACATTCTATATCCTTGATGATCTTCTAATTAATATATAGAGAAAGGGCGAAGCCATGAGCGAAAGCTCATAAGAAAAGATCTGTTTTTCAATATGAAGTTTTAATTAAGCATAGGACAAAGTTTGTGTATAAAATGTCTTAAAAACTAAACCGCACATGAAGTGACAAGTAAGATCAATCATACCATTATTTCTTCATCGGCTATTGCCGATTTTTTTTTTGGATAAAATCATCCCTAACAGAGATGAACCCTGTTCCAGCAATGTGATTGCTTTGAGCAATCATGAAGTGCTGCTTCTTTAAATATATTTTTTCTATACATTTAAGAGCAAATGCTATATTTTTTAGTGCTAATACTGTTATAACATATAGGCTCATATATATCTTATTATGATTAAAAGAACAGAGATTGTTCCTTTTGGCTTTCCTCTAAAACATAGCAAATATCATTGTTAAAGTGTTAAATATATTTTACAGCGTTAGGGCGTAGCCGTGCGTCAGCACATGAGCTTCAGCTCATAGATGGTGGTGATTTTCAAAAAAAGATGTTAGTGAAATAGAAAGAGATGCTTCGCAATAAAAATAAATATTGCACTCAAAAAACTAATCATTTAAAATGTTGAAACCCTGTATGGCGATTATAAAAATCGCCCGGTTTCTTTTAATCCTATTAAGTATTATCTCTTACTTCTTGCAAAATTAAATTAAGAAAAAAACGGCCTGTAGCCCTTACGGCATAAGGTTTAGAACGAAAATATACGACTGACCGTACAGTCAGTGTTCCTGACTCTATAGTCAGTATTCCTGACTGCACGGTGAGCTTTCCTGACTTTGCAGTCAGTTTCTATGTCATTTTTAGCTTAAAAACGACAGTGCTTTAAAGTATCGTCACTGGAATAGTTGCGATTTTGAAAATATTTTCGCAAAAAAATATGCAAAAAACTTGATATCTTTTTTGTGCATGGTATTTAATTTATTATAAATAAAATAACAAGAGGTAATAATAAAATGAATGAAATAGACGTTGACTTGGATTTAGGATTAAATCCTTTTTGCTTTGAGACAGAGCTAAAGATTGAAACACGAAAGAAAAATCTGACCGTTTCAAGAGGCACAGAACTTATCGAAAAGAAAGACACTGGTAAAAGCTACTTCGCCAATATCGTCCATACACAAGAGGTCGATAAAGAAGAGTTCATTAAACTCTATACCTCTCAGATAAAAGCATACTTTGATCTCAC
Organism: Enterobacter asburiae; assembly: GCF_008080435.1. Taxonomy (GTDB): domain Bacteria; phylum Pseudomonadota; class Gammaproteobacteria; order Enterobacterales; family Enterobacteriaceae; genus Enterobacter; species Enterobacter asburiae_C. The sequence goes on from NZ_VRKN01000009.1 coordinate 16,229, forward strand.
GAAAACAGCATACAAAGTGTTTTTCATATTTTTACGAATATATCAGGATGCGATAGGCAAAGATCATTTCTACCTGAGCTGTAAAAAGGCAATGTCTCTTGCTGAAAAAATAGATCACTTTGTCTTGTCTGAATCTATCTTTTACAGAGGGATCAAAGAACTCATCGAAAAACGCATTATTGCTAAAACCAATGAGAAAAACTGGTATTTCATAAACCCTGCTATTGTCTTCAATGGTGATCGTGCTCGCTTTGTTTCAGAGATTATAAAAAAGAAAGAAGCAATGGAAGAACAACCCGAAAGCATAGTTGTCAATGGCGGCGGCAATAGCAAACTTAAAGACAAAAACAGGTCAATTGAAGCAGTCATGCAAGAAGTTAATAACCAAGAAGACATAGATTTGTTAATCGCAAGATTGCAGGCTAAAAAGTCTCAAGGGTTAGTGAAGAGTGAAAGTATAAATAAAATCCCTTCTGTAGAGAACACAAGTCTTGTGCCACCAGAAGAACCGTTAGATTGGGATAATATTTAGTGATCCATTAACGCGACTTCTCTGAACTTTTTATACACATATATTCATATTTTAAACGTTGGGATGTGCAAGATGAAATCCTTATTAAATTAAAAGAAGCCAGATAAACTGGCCTCTTCAGAGTATTGTAATAAATTTTTCGGAGTAATCATTTATTTACTTTTAAACAGTAATCAAAAATAAAGTCATTGTCAAATTAAATTATCGTTCTCTTGATTAATTCTATTTTATTTAATATATATTAATAAGGCATTGTATTTTTATTTAATCAGAAGAAGAAAATATGGTGAATAAAATGTAATAAATCAAAGGAGTATCACATGAATAAACTTAATAAAAACAAATGGCGAACAAATGTCTGTGTCCGCATTTTCAAAATAATCCTTCCCGCAACAATGTTAATTTCAGCAACCACAGCTAACGCAGCAGTCTGTAGCCCGGATGTCAGCTCATCATTAAAACAAGCGCAATATAACGCCATGAAGCAGGATGCGGCTCAGTTAGAGCCGGTAGCGAAGAATTTCATGGATAACATCAATCAGTCACTTGAGACGATTGGTTGTACGGACGCTTGGCCTGTGGGAAACCTCGGCATCAACCTGCCATCTGTGGATTCAATAATTAAAAAAACGAAGGAAGCAGCAATAAGTAAAGCCTGTTCGATTGCGAGAGAAAAAGTCACTCAACTGACCGGAAGTATATCCGAGAGTATTTCTATTGATATGCCCGTGATTGGGAATATCGCAAATGGAAGTGTTTCTACAGGAACTGGCTCTTCATCAGGATCGGGAGCAACCGTCAATGGAACCGATGTCTGGAGCAGCATCAGTAATTCAATGAAGTAAGAGACAAAGGAATGTAATGATGATAAATATAAATAAAAAAGAAGTATCGATATTATTAGCAATATTAGCTTTCCTGTTATTAACTCAGTCAGCTTATGCCGCAGATTTATTTACCGTCCCGGAGACAGACAAATCAAAGCTGTGGTTTCTGGATATCTTATTCCCGGAGAATTTAGCGGAAAGCCCCTTAGCCAGCACAATGACGATCCTCAACAGCGCTGTTTTACTGGTTGGTGGCATTTTAGCTGCCTACACACTGATTGCCGGAACCATGTCAACGGCACATGACGGAGAAATGCTGGGTAAGAAATGGTCTTCCATGTGGTTGCCCGTAAGAACTGCATTAGGCACGGCAATGATACTTCCGGCAGCAGGTGGTTTCTGTGCCGCTCAGGTTATGGTGCTGTGGATGATTAATCAGGGAGTCGGTCTGGCGGATACCGTCTGGAATACTTATGCCTCCAACCCCTCAGATGGAGCAGTTATCACAACATCAGCGTCTTATCAGGAACTTGACCGTATAGCGAAAACTGCTTTTATCAATAACGTCTGTATGTTGAAGGCAAGTGAGCTATGGAAGAAATCAGCAGCAGCCGATCCTTTTCCCCACGTTACGCCTGAGTTTGATATGACACTGGAGAAAGGTGCCTATTTATACACATACAGTTATGGAGCCAGCAATGCCGGTAATGATATGAATAAAAATTTACTGGTATCAAAGGCTGCCTGTGGAAGCATCACGCTTACAGACCCCAAGGCCAAAGCTTCTTATGATGAACGGGCTAAAGCTCAGGCTACCATTGCTGCTGGCGGCATGTATATGGCCTACATGCCACAGGATATAAAGACGAATATTTCAGATGTTATTGAGGCACACAATGCCGCATTCATCGGCCTTAATAACAGTATGAAAACGCTGGCTGAACAGTATGTCGCTGATAATAACATAGATATCCAGACCGGGATAAACAGCGCAACAGCCTCATATGTATCCATTATTGATACTGCAGTACGAACAGTTTTTTCCACTGGCGACCAGTGGGATGATTTCAAAGAGAATGTCCAGAAAGACGGATGGTTTATGGCTGGCGCATGGAGTATGAAACTGATCCGTGTGCAGGATGCGATTAATGGAGCTGCTCATAATCTTCCTGTAGCTGGACAAGCGACAATGGAATACGGCGATATATTCGATAACAGTCTGAACGCAATTATGGCAAAAGTGGCTCAGGATATGGCGAAATCAACGACAGCTTCAAGATATGCGAATGGTATTGATGCGCAAAACCGAACAGAAGCGAATACCAGTGGTAAAAGTGGCGCAGGTCCTAAAACGGATGATGCCGGGAAGATTGTTTCCTCTCTTCAGAGTGAAGCCAATAAGAGCATTTCTGGTGCAATGGCGGGTTTTCTCAGTTCCAGCGTTATTAATGGAAGAAAGCAAGGGAAAATTGTTTCATTTTCAACCGACACAACCGCTGCCAATTTACAGGCGATAAACCCGTTATTAGCCGTTAAAGGGCTTGGGGATACAATCAGTGCCGCTGGCTGGACGTTATTAGGAAGTTCTGCGGTTGTTGGCGCAGGTCTTGGCGCATGGACATCAGCGACTGCAAGCTGGGTATCAGGTGCATTTGGCGCTATGGGGATTGTTATGCCACTGGTTATCCCATTATGGATAGCTGGCGATACTTTAGCCGTCGTTATTCCTATGTTGCCTTACGTCATGTGGTTTGGTGTTTGTGTCGGCTGGATGATCCTGTGCCTTGAAGCAATGGTCGCAGCACCATTATGGGTAATAACACATTTACATCCAGACGGTGATGGCGTAGTGGGTCGTGGTGGCGCTGGTTATGGTCTGGTTTTATCGTTAACCATGCGTCCAGCGCTAATGATAACAGGATTAATAGCAGCCTATACGATGCTCCCTATCCTTGGTGGGATCGTCAATGAAACATTTTCCGGCGCGTTTGGCATGATGTCAGCCAATGCCGGGATAGGTATCATCGAGTCACTGGCGCTCATTGCTGTTTATATTGCGATGATGTTCACGGTAGTGAAGAAATCACTTTCACTGATTCACATCATCCCTGATGAAATTATGAAGTGGCTTGGTGTTCATGGTGGCCAGAGCATGTCGGGTTACGCACAGTCGGCATCAAAAAGTGTTGAAGGTGCTATGTTTACCAAAACCGTGTTGGATCAGGTTTCTCACGCCTCAAATGCGATGAGTAATCAGCTCAGGAATGCGCAAATCAACAAAGACCGTGAACAGCAACGTGAGCTTCAGCAGCATCAACAAGCTCAACAGGGGAAAGCACAGGCAGCTAATAAAGCCAATGATACGGGATCTGCATTCAGAACTCATATGAGTAATGCTGGCCCACTGGATCAGCAGGATGAATATCAGTCTCTTGAAAGTGCTAACTCGGCTTACAATGCGGCTGAGGCCGCAGATGCTGTTGGTGATACAGCAGGCGCAGCGGGTTATATGAATGTAGCTCAAAAGGCTGCTAACAGGGCTGTATCATTTGGTGAGCAGAACAGACCGTTACTGCCTATAAGTCTACAGGCCCAAGCTTCACCGATTGAAAGCTTTAAGGCTCCAGATAAAGGGAATGGTGGCGGATCTTCCGGTGGTAGTTCATCATCAAAAGAAGGTAATGATGGAATGTGATATTAAGAGGACTTCGGTCCTCTTTTTAATTGTTATCCTCTATACCATTTTTCCTACTGTCTTTTTCTAAATGAATGCCAGTGTTATCGAAATAGAAATGTTTAGAATGAATCGCTAACCAAAATTGTATATCTATGGAGATTGAGTTTGTAAGCATCTTTGATAGTATTTTTCTGATTATTGTATATGGTAATTTTGAATTTTGATCATAGATACAATCATAATACTTTAATCCTCCATAGCGGAAGAACCAATAATCCCTTATGCTACGTTTAGCCAATTTAATCGCATCGCAATTCCACCATGTATCCCAACGATATATCCATTCATCATTTAGTGCCCAACCATTAAAAAGATGATAGGTATGAGTGCTAAATGGCTTTGGGCTAATATTTTCTTTATTCATGACAAGACAATTTTTGAACGAATACTTCTCTATAGTGAACATGATACCTCCATCATTGGTGCTGATAACATTAATTTGGGGGATATTTGTTAAATGAACAACTATAGGAGTTTTATTTATATCTTCTAAACTAATCTCTTGTTGGAATCTGATCCCACATCCTTCGGCTTCAAATATTAATCTGAATGCAGAAATGTTGGATTTTTTCGTGCGAAAGGCGATTTTGGAACCTCCAGAAAAATTATCTGTTGAAGTGGAAAGGTATAATGAATATTCAATGTGTTCGTCTAAGGAATACCAATGAGTCCCCAGTAAGTGATCTTTAAGCCAAAGATCATGTGAGAACTGATATGTTCTTAACAAAAATAACCTAGTAATTATATTCCATAAGGGTTTAACGAGTTTTAAAAAACCTCCGACCAATGATATGCTAATCGACATATTAATCTCTCTGGACCGAATTATTAGCCCTTATCATACACAGAAAAAAAGCAAGATCAATTAGATATTTAAATAACACGTAATATTAATAGGATGCGATCCTCTTTTCTTGGATTGATATTTGACAGTCTATTATAAATTGATTATCTCCATAATGATATAACAAAAGGAGATGATAGATGAAGTTAGAATTTAGAGTTGGAGATAAAATACTGCTAGAACCAAAGTTTGATTTATATTCTTACAACGACCAACCAGACTTACTTATAGTGGATATTAAGGGGGTAAGTAGTGATAGGAAGACTGAATTTGAAGATTGTATAGATAGTAAAGACTATATTATAGCCATTGAAAATGGAGTTGTGGGTCTTCAGTTGGAAGATGTCATATATAGTTTTGATATGAAAAATTATATAATGGATTTTGTCTGTAAGCAGAAAGAAGATTTTTTCCATATATCATTTGTTTTTTTAGAACATGATGATAAGGTACGTAATGGTGAAATGACAATGATAAGGATGAAATCAGCATGAAGGTTGTTGGAAGAGGTATTCCGGCATTCAATACATTTATTGAGAAAAAAGATGGGGGCCAAAAGAAAAAATTTGATGAGAATAAGTTAGTTAAACTTAATATTAATGAGTCCACAAATACAAATGAATTATTAGATATTTTAAATGGTAATAGTAATATCATTTTTCCGAGTATAGATAAAACATTACCAATCATATTCTATGATTTTTCTGTATGGACTAAATTTAAAAGTCTACCTAATAAGTTTTTAGGAGGATTGGATACATCATATAAATCTAACAAAGAGTGTATCTACATCCTTGATAAAACATTCACAGCAGAACATGATTTTTATGATGGGCTAAATAAATATACAGAAAAGCCCATCGATATCAATATTGCTGCCAACATCACTTTGCTACATGAACTTGGTCATGCTGTTCACCATCAGACAGAAAAATTAAACGGTAGCTATCTTCATGAGGGAACAGAAGAGGCTAAGTTTATCAATGAATTAATGTCATTTGAAGAGTTGGTTATATCTCAGCATGAGTTCTCTGGGAAAATAGTAGAAACAGAAATGATCGCACGACAAGCTACACGCGAAGGTTATGCCGATCTATATTGTTGTATTCTTCTTGATAAATTATATGGAAGAGATAAAGCAGGATTCATTATCGAGGCTATTTCTGACTACATAGAAGCTATGAATGTGACAGAGCGATACTACACGCATGATAGCATTAATGCGTATTTAACATCTAAAAATAGCTTGTGTTTTAAAATTTTCAACGAAATTCATGGCTATATTTCAGATATTGTAAGTAAATGTGCAATTAAGAGTATAAATTCAGATTCTAGGAATTTTGTTTCGCATAGTAACTTTCTTGGCGTAATCAACAGTGTTTTTGGTATCAATGAAAATGATGTTAAACTAGCAGCTAAAAAGATAGAAGATAGATTTCCATTTATATGGGGGTATCGTGATAAACTTGTTCCTTGGCGTTTTGAGCACGGATACGAAGACGGAGAAAAATGGTTAGCTAACAGGGGCTTAAATAAAATGCAACGTGGTGTAAGGGCTGTAAAAGCAGTCATGGGAAATAAAGTGAATAACATAATTAATAATCATTATAGAAAAACTTCATTGATGATTTTATAAATCTGCGCTGTTTGATTTTTTTAATAACTACACACCTAAAAATCTATTCCAAATAATTAATTGTTTAAGCCAGTTTCTATTTTAATTATTTAACATTCTTTGGCATAATTGACAAGTTATTTTAAATTGATTAATTAGTAAATTGGGTGGTAACTAAAAGGAATGGTGATGAAAGTTAATAAATTTAAAGTCAATAAAGTAGAGGGGATATGTATAATATGTTTCACCATGTTATATGTAAACCCAGCAGCGGCTGTTTATCCAGTCACAAACTATACTCTGGATCCTTATTTAATGGGGCGTTCACCTCAATCTATGGGAAATGGTCTAATAGAGACACTGGTCTCTATGAATGATAAGCTGGCACAAGCAACCATAACAGCCAATGAGAATCAGAAGAATGCGGTTGTCAGTAATGCCAGTCAGGCTATCCAAGAACAGCGTATGAAAAATATCTTAAACAGAATACCTGATGCCAGCGCCTGTGAAGAAGTCACGAGCGCAGGTGGTCGTGGTGCAGCAGGATCGAATACAAGCTCAGCGAAAGAGGCTTTATCTGAAAACAGCGTTAAGATGTTTACGCAAGCAAATACCGGAATAAATGAGGCCAAGAAAAACATCATGGGCAGAGTATCAATAAATGTTTGCTCTGAAGATGATGTGAAATATAACAGAGGTGGGTGCAATACTATAGGTCAGTATCCTGATAAAGATAAGTCGGCATCAAGCCTAATTACACCACCATTATCTAAATCCGATGCATTGTCTAATAAGGTTTCGAATCAGTCCTATTCTGTTGAGCAGATTGAGGTTGCTGAAGCAGCAAAAAGAAATCTTATAGGGAACTTGCCCGTTGAACCATTGAAGAACAAAGGATTAGAAGACACAAATGAAGGTCGAGAATATTTATCTGCCTTTTCGAGCTTTGTCTCCAGAAGCACTGCTGGAACAAACGCCATTGATTCCGTACTGGCAATGAAAAAAGCAAGTAATGTATCAGTGAACTCCAGAGGAGCCAAAATAGGATCCACATTAGGTTCTACGCAGGGAGCAAACCTTGCTTGGTCAGATGCTTCCGTAAAAAACAAGTATGCGACCTTATTTCCCGGCACAACATTCCCGGATAATCCTTCAGAGTGGGAAATGTTAAGATATGAGATCTATTCACGCTATGCAGATACAACAGGCGCTGACGCTTGGCAGGTAAAAATCAGTAGTGCTGATGAAAAAGAAACTGCGCATGAGCAGGCAAGAATGCAGGCACTTGATTTAAGATTACAAATGCTTCAAATCGAAAGAACAGAAGACACAAATATTTTGCTTGCGGCTCTGTTAGGACAGCAACTGCAACCGGTTGATAAGCAAATGCTGAATAATTTAAAAACTAATGCTACAAGAGCGACTCAGGCAACAAAATAATTGAAAGTCATGGTAAAACCGCCAGCGATGGGCCAGCGGATTTGGTAGACATATGGTATGAAGATTACTTGATCTCGAAATCTTCCAGCGTCTTACCGGTTTCGAGCGCAGCAGCGATAGCACGAGGAGTTCGGCCCTGACCTGTCCATGTCTTTTCCGAACCATCGGTATCAACATATTTATACTTAGCAGGACGTGGGGCGCGTTTCGCTCCTGTCTTGGAAGAGGATGGGCTAACAGTTGAAAGCAACTCTGCCGGGTCTATGCCATCTTCCAACAACTTCTGACGGAATGCTTCCAGCTTGGCCTGTTTCTCTTCCTGCTGTTTTAGAAATGAGGCCTCTTCTTCACGACGTTCTTCTACAACGATAGTGAGTTTTTCTAACATCTCTTCCAAGGCTTCGAGTGTCAGTTCACGAGCCTGAGCGCGGAGAGTACGAATATTGTTGATGATCTTTAAAGCATCAGACATGCGATTTCCCTAATGTTTGTGGTAAAGAATACAAGCAATAACATCATAGTTTTAATCGTTCCTGTGCACAAAATCAATACATTATATGGTATAGACATTAGTTCCATCCTGAGTTCAAATTTTTTATTTGGGTTTGTGATTATCTTTAGCCGAGCGGGTTTCTTCAGGTGATATATTATCAATGCGATTTTTAAATTTCCTTGAAAATCTGTTTTTCTCAATGCATTTTTTCTCGGCCTCTTCCTGATTATTAATGTAGTATTCGATTGTATTGCCGTTATCCAAGTCATAAATGATAGAAATCAAGATATTAATATTCTCATCTCTACTGTCATGTGTAATGTCAAACTTAGATATTAGCTTTGATACAACAACGTAATTTGGATGCAAAGTAGTTGTCATGATGAGTATTCCATAAAATGGATGATTGATGTGTAGGCGTGTTTTTAGGAGATACAGCAGGTTAGTGTATTAATAAAATAAGTATAATGTAATGAACGAATAGTTAAATTCTTATTATGGTTTGTTTTTTACCTCTCTATTCGGAAATGGAAACTCAAGATAATCGTCAGCAAGATTATTATCTTTTATGGCATTCCACCATCTTTCTCTATAATCCTGTTGATTACATAAAATTCTTTGTCTTTGCATTTCATCAAGGATGAATTCCTTTTTATCCGGCCATTCCTCCTGAAGTCTGCGAACCGTTCTGAAGAGAATGTTTTTATGTAAAGCTACACGAAAGAAATTTTGTTTATATTCTTCAAGACGTTGCTCATAATCAGCCACAACCTTCTTATGGCTGTTGATTGTGTTATTCAACTGCATCTGTATTCTGCTAACCCTATCATTAGCCATAGATGCTTCAAACTGAGCCTGCTGAGAATCCAGCCTTGCCTCATTTGCTTGTCGGTAAGAATCTGCAATTTCTCTATTACGTTGTGCCGCATTGTAATCATAATTCCAAAATGGATTTTTTCCAGACATAAATGTACCTCGATATTAAATATTATATGTGTATATAATTAAACATTAATTCACTAAAAAGCAAATAATTCTATTAATTAATATCATTAGTCAGATATTTAATTTCCTTTTGTTTAATACTTCGTTTATGGGCCAAAGAAAATATGGTTATTAAATACTTCCACCCATTGCTCGCAAATATAATGTGCATGAGATGGAACCCTGAACGTCCAGACTGGTTTTAATACATCATCAGTCATAATACAGATCTCGGCATCATCGGATCTGCAATCAGGCAGCGAGTAGTTGATTTCCCTGATGTTGCTATATGGATATATAAATGTACTGTTCATATTTTTACGCAATGTCGAAGACATTACGTTTTTCTTTATATTATGGTTAAAGAGAAGAACCGAGCGTTGCATTAAATTAATGGTGAAGCCCGCCTGTTCGTATTCGTAAGACAAAGCAGCATTGCTGAACGAGTCAACAAAAGCGATTTTTTGATCTTTTTCGAAGATTTCCATGCTCATCCCTCGCTGTTTTACTGCTTTATCTCAGCCCAGCATAGTCGCCAGTGCCAGCATACTCAAGCAAAATGATCTGTAAAATCGATCGATAAATTTATATTGATAGTTTTTGTCGATTAAAAGCGAGCTATCGATCGATCTTTTAATTGATTTAATCGATCGATGTGTTAATTATGATAGCTTGTAACTATCATTTGTTTTGTATCGATCGATTTAAACGATGTGACGAACACTAAAAATAATTCAATTCTATCAATTGATTAGACGATAACTCCTGATCTATAGGTCAGTGCGCCGGGATTGGGGTATACGAATCTGACTAAATCCTTGAGGAATAAATGAAAGGACATAACTTCTTACCACTGGCGGTCTCTCTGGTGTTTCTTTCTGGCTGCCAGCAGCTCAACGATGGCGTGAATACAGTTAATGGGGCAATCAGTTCTTCGTTGTCTACAGTAGGTAAAGCGCTGGGGGGAACCGCCTCCACTCAAAGCCTTGGCCCGGAATCACCTGTGTCTGGCCTTGGCCCTGTCTGCAAAGACTATGAAGAAAACGCAATGGCAGCAGAGAAAAAATGGACGGGCAAAAGGATCGCTATCACCAATGCCACTGTTCTGGAAGTTACGAAGGGCAGAAGTGCCAGCGATATGATGACGGGAATGCCCAAATCTAACCCTAACTATTATCTGCTCTTTAAAACAGCCGATACAAGCTACTGCGGCGGGATGGTCTGGCTGGATTACTACTCTGGTATTGATGATGCAGTTCTTACCTATAAGAAAGGGCAGAAAGTCAGCGTCACTGGAACGGTAAACAATTTCGAAGTCCGTGGGTTCGCTACCGTCAACAACGCAGATATGCCAGTCCGTCTGGTTGTTCTAAGAAACGGTACGATTAACCATTAACTCTGGGATAACACGATGCGTAAATTTTTACTCGTGGCAGGTCTTGCTGCTCTTTTATCGGGATGCGGTGATAAAAGCGATTTTGAGAAAGCGATCAACGAGAAAATATCACAAGCAAAGCTTTGCTACTCGCTGCAGGACAATGACTTTGCATTCAATAAAGGTTTTCCAATTAAGGTTAACCGTGGCTACCGTTCTGCCGGATACAGTACCAGTGATGAAATCTTAAAAGGTCTGGCTAATCAGGGACTGCTTGATGTTTCTCAACAAGCTAATGGTTTCAGTAGTGTCGATGTTCTGGAAGTAACAGACAAAGGCCAAGAGGTTGAGTTTTGGGACCGTGAGAAAGGTGCCTGTGTCGGTCATCGGGCAGTTGCTGAAATCAAGGAATGGACCGAACCGGGAAACCGTAATCAGAAAGTTGTTCGCGTGTCTTATACATGGAAGTTGGCGGATGTTCCTTCATGGGTGGACAAAAAAGCGTTCTCTAGCGTCAAGGGCATGAATGAACCTGAAGATGGCCTGATTAATCTTGTTAAAACCAGCAATGGCTGGAAAGCGATTTAAGGGGGATATTATGGAAAACAATACAATTCAGTGTCCGTTTTGCCTGAAAGAGAGCCAGCGCGGTGTGCATGTATGCACAGGCTGCATGGCGACTGTTTTATATGGGGCTTATCCGCAGTGGTATGCTGCCGTAGCTATCTTACTGACATTTGGCCTGTCTATCCTGATCGGAATGTCTACAGGCATCGCGGGTGCTACTATCAGCCTACCAATAATTGCTATTATCAGTTTTGTTGCTGGCAAGGCGATCTTCTCTGACAATGTGGTGTTCAGGCGAAGAATGTAATGATTAGTTTTAAATTACATTAAAAATAATTATGTCAATAAATAAGGCAGCTCACTTTCAGTGAACTGCCTTATTTTAATTTAACGTAAGGATTCGCATGTTGATATTAACGTTTTAGCATATGAAAAAGCGGCTTCTCTCACTGCTAGTTCTGTGAAAGCAAACAACCAAACAACGGTCATACATAAGGAAAAAACAACTGTTGACCATTCACCAATATTGAATATTGATTCAATGCTATGGCTTGTTTCTATCCGAACATTCCAAGTTTGAATATTAGTTCTTACAAAGACCCACAGTAAACATATAAGGCTAATTACTATACCTATAACTTTCAGACCATATCCATTTCGACGAAATCCATAACTTATATTATCATTGAAAAGTAACGGGTATTTATTCTTGTCCCTTGTCGCATTTCTTAAAAAATTACCTGCGGCTGTATATATAGCATCAGCGCTGATGGGATCTTTATCTTCATCTCTTAGGGTGGGGAACTGTTGACCCATTTTGTTTGATAATATCTGGTGATAGCGAACAGTAGATATTGCATCAAAAGAATCATCATTATGCCGCAGTACTTGAGTTGATGGAATTCCTCCCCATTTTTTCCAGAGTTTTTTTTCCTTCATCTTTCCTCTACGCCTTGCTATATCGGAGAGTAAAAATAATCCACCGCACGAAAGTACCGAGATAAACCCTAGATGAAGTAAAGCTAAATTCTCTTGGTAGAGAGTCAAGACCATCACAACAAATGGTAAAATAGCAATAAGTGATGGATATAGGCGAGCATTACGTTCATATGGGTCAGTAAACTGGCTCAATGCTTTAACAAAAGATGTTGAGTTTAAGGAGTCAGTCATTCTTCTGCCTCAGTAGGATCATCATAAAAAGGAACGTATTCGAGTGGAACCCATCCATCACGTGCCTCCATGTTATAGTGATAGCGGATAGATTGACCTTTAGTTTTAGCGACTTCAAAACCTCTTCGCACAAACGCATTGGTTACAACTTTCTTAGGGTGAGTCGGAGCCTCTTTACCTACGGAAACGTAGGCCTTTCGGGTAGGATTTTGTCCTCTGCTTGATAATGGTTTTCCAATAATTAAATCTAATGTTTCTGTTGATACGTTGTGGCGACCACCGTGATGAGGGATCTGAACGAAAAATACTTCTTGGGGTAAATCAATACCTGAACCTTGTGCAAAGACAGCCGCTTCACGCAAAGATTTAATTCCAGCATCTCCTGTAAGCAAAAAACCTTTTTTATTTACTTTTGCAAATAAAATCGCGCTACTTTCATTTTCAGCAGAGGTTTTAACTGTTTCAGGGAGATATTCAAAATTCCATTTATCTACAAAAGAAGCAGCTAGACTTTTAATCTTATCATTAAAAGATTCCATACCTTCAACAATCACATTTGATTTTTTCTGTTCAGGCGATTTTTCGAATTCAGGAATCAATTCGCTAGTATAGCGAGCACGCAGTGGCGATAAAACTTTAAAAATACCTATCTGGCAATCAGCAAAAGGTTCAATAATAGGTATGTCCCTTTCTTCAGCTATTTTTTCTAGAGCATAAGCAGCTGACATTTTATCTTTTAATCTTTCAGCCAAACTATTGTCTGTTATTCTGCCATCATGAAAGAAATCACGTATTTCTGCGCTATGGGCCCAAGGACGATGCATCCATAGTTCTCCTACAGACATGTTCTCAAGCACATAGGCCAAGCCACCAGCATGATCATTGTCGGGATGAGAATTTACCACATAGTCAATATAATCCACACCGTAATATTTTTGTATATGTGCAACAATTTCCTTGCCGTAATCTTTGGTTCCCCCGTCATAAACCATCACTTTATATTCGTCATTCTCTCTCCAGCGAATAACGATCGCATCACCACTACGCTTGTTTTCGCCCACAGGCAAGAAGTCAACCTCGATACCATCTTTCATGAAAATCCTTATAAAAACTGTTGTTAATTGTCTTAAACTATGTAAGCCACGGTAAAATCATGGCTTATGCCTTATTCAGAAGATAGATATAGTCTAAATCTGAAAAATCAATAGGGCGATGAGTTCATTTTTTTATGGTTTTAGCCTGTGGTTCATACCTGAGCTTAAGGTATGGCGATCTCCTGCCAACTGAGAGCGTTGGTATGTAGTCAAGTTCACTATCAGGCTGTGCTGTTTTAACCAGACGGCTTGGAAAGCGCCTGACCTCATCGGGTGTAGGTTTGTAGTCATCCTTGTTAAATCTGGCTTGTCTTTCATACTCAACGCGTGATACATAGATGCCCTGAACCTCGTCAAAGACGTAGTTTTCAGCAATACGTTTATCATGTTCTTCACTGATAAGATCAATTTGGGATTTGTTTGTTTTAGCCCATACAAACTTCTGCTTGAAAAAATCTATGACAAGAGTTGTGAAGCGTTTAAAAATATTATCCTGACGGTGGAATAGCCTGTGTCCTCTTAACACGTTCAGGGGCGCTTCTGGATGCCCTGTTTGGGTTTTGAGAGGAGGATGTTTTCAGGATAGTATTTGTTCCAGAATCAGAAATACTGACTGATGGTTTCTTACCAGCAACGACCTTACTGACTTTTGTTTTATCACGGTAAGATTTAACGCCAAGCATACGAGTATGAGGAGTTGGTGCTACCAATACAGGTCTTTGATTCTCATCAGTAGAAGAGCCGGGGTGTGTTTTAGGTAATACAATCTCTTCTGGTTCAGCAAGATGTGTAATCGTAAAGCTTCTGACATCAACGACGATTTCAAGATCAAGTTCGCTGAATGTTTTGTAGACTTCAACTGCTTCCTGCTTGGCAGCATCACGAACAGCTTGTTCTGTGGCTCTTTGTTCCTGAGCCGCCTTACTACGCCATTTGGCACTGTGGATACGTTTCATTGCAGGGCGGTTCGTTTCAGTGGCTTTAGCAAGCCATAGCGCTTTTTCTTCATTATCTAAAGCTACTGCTGCTTTTTCTAAAGCTTCCTTGTGCTGGGCCTGAAGGGAACGATGATCAATACGTTCTGACGAACCAGCGGCAGCAAGGTAGCTGTTAGCCATAGCTGACCATGATTCACGCCATAAAACAGACATTTTTCTGTCGTTCCAGCTCCTTTCCTTTTTACCAAAACCTTCTGGTCCTATAGTTTTTAATGTCAACATAACGTGAGCATGTGGGTTGTCGCTATCAAGATCATGAAAAGCGATGTCGGCAATCATGCCTTTATCAACGAAATTTTTCTGGCAATACTCAAGGACAAGTTTTTTCTTGTTGTCATTGTTTAACTCGGCAGGAATAGCAACATCGAAATAACGAGCTGTTTGACCATTTTGCTGACGCTCGACTCGTTCAACTTCATTCCACAATGCTGTAGAATCTTTAACAATATGTTCTGGAGTATTAACAGGTGCTAATATGAAATGCCCGTACAAATCAGTACGGCGACTATAATCATAGGTATCACCTGTTCTTTCATCTGTGATTCTGCAACGAGCATGATAGGCAGCTTTCGCAACGGAAGATTTGCCCTCACTTCGTTTCACAATTTTAAAATCAAGATGAAAAATAGCCATACAATAAAAATAACCTCAATATAAATTTAAATATCAAACCAAAATATAAATCTCCAATGCGACTATGCTGGTTTTAGTTTTTCGCAAGAAAAACTCTGGTGTTGACGTTGACCTTGTTTCCGAAGGAAACGGTGTTAGCCTGCGGCAGGCAACCGTCGGTAGACCCCACACGCTCACGAAGTGAGTGTATAGGTGGGCATTGCTTTATTTTTATATCTCCTAAAGGAGCTAAAAATAACGACAATGTTTTAAGTTTTTCTATACTTAAATAATAACGCTAGTTTTAGGGGTTGTGAAATTAATAGGGGCAAAATCGGATAAGCGGTTGAGGTAGAGTAATAATATTAAATATTGGGTTTTTGGATAGTGCCCGAAAGGGCAAAATTAGTGTTTTCTCTCCCGCCGTAAGGTGGGAACGCGGAATTTGAGGTTAAATAGTGAAAATAAAAGATGCTTTAATGTGTCGTACAATTCATAGGTTAAGGTCAAAAATCAGAGGTTAAAAACAACAGGTAAAATGTTTTTCATTGATTTGATAAAATAAGTAACGCGGAGAGTATGTTATCCTTTTTATGGGTTTTATTTGGCAGAGATCTTTTCCCCGATTGACAGTTAAGCTATTCTTTGAAGAAACAATTGTCGCAGTGGTGTTTCTTTAATGACAATATCACCTTTCACAGTCAAAATACTTATTTCGATTAATGGTCGTAGAACCTCGATGATTATATGCCTTCTAAAAATAAGATGGCGATGAGGTAATTGAACGGTTTTTTTATTGGCAATTGCTTCTGCTTCTAAAGATATAAATTCAGGATCGAGAGGTAGGATGTCACTCATCTCATCAAATATGTTATAAACTGTAATGCTGCTTCCAGTTGATGCATTATCTATTATATTAAGCATGATGCTTATTACTAAAATTGACCATCTCTGGAACATCCAAAGGCTGGGTGATTCTTTCATTTCTTTGAGCATTTTAGGTAATTTTGGCCACTTCTTCTGTATGCTTGGTGTAAATAGGTCATTGCTTATAAGCCATTTGCTCCATGTGTTATAGTCTCTATTGAAGAGTTCATCTGTCATGTCTAAATACTCATATGAGCGATTTTTTAATCTATTGCTCATATAAATTGTTTGGGAGTTTATATGTATATTTTCTTTACATGTTTTAATGAACTGAGACCGTACTCGTTTTTTTTCTTTTTCAAGTGATGGATATTTCAACCAGCGCCATTGAGGTTTGTTACTATCTTCAGGATAGAATCTTATAATTACACTTCCATCAAAATCATCCATTAGATTCAAATCAAATTCATTTAGTAAATATATTATCCATATATGAAATTCTTTCCCTTTATGCAAGGTGTCTCCACGTAGGATAAAACAAGCATCGTTTTTTTGTATAAGCGATAGTTTATCAACGGCGCGATTCTTCTTTGCGTACAGGCAGAGGCTTTCAGTAAAAACCTCATTAGATTCTTCATAAGTTATAATCTCATGAATACTTGGCAGGAATATGGTTCTATTTTTCATTGTTTTGTTGATTGAATTTAGTGTGTTTTTTAATCTTATTGAACGTCTTTCATTTATTTCTTTTTCGACAGCTAACTCATGGCATTCAATCGCTTTAATACACTCAGAGTAATAAAACCATTCATTGGGTACTTGATTGTTTTTAATACGTTGATGCCATTCTTCTATCTCGATATCTTCAGAGTATTCGAACACTAACTCTACTGAATTTATTTTGTTATTTTTAAAGTAACGTACTTTTTCAGGTTCGCATTTATGTGTTACGCAGATCTCGACGATGTATAATCCAGTATCTGTGTTAAGGCAGACATCTGACACATAGTTTCCAATTCTGTGTTCTAAGGATGCGGAAAGTATTTTTGTTTTTATTAGTGGTGTTTTTAGCGTGTGGTTCTTATACACAAAAGTCATTTGAGGTATTGTTAATAGATCTAAGCCAATAAAATAATGTTGCATTGCTAAATGCAACTGTGTCATTCGGCAAGCACGATTCTCGATAAGATTCCTATGGGCGAAATGATGTTTTTTTAATTTCCCACCATTGCGAGCAATTAGTTCATCATTACATGACTTACATATGCAATTACACTTAGCTCCATTAGGAACATCATCAATATGCATAATCTGTTTTGTTTCTTTTTCCACTGCATATTCAATGATCAATACAAACTCCATTTCTTTACTATGACTGACTTATCTAGATTAAATCCTTGGATTATGTATGTCTACTGCATAAGGTAAAGCCATCCTTGGTTTTCTTGCCTTTATGTGATGTGGGCAAACTCAAATGGCCTGACCATGTCATTAATATTGGCACCTAAATAGATGCGCGGGATAGCAATCCATTTACAGCGTAAGGCTTTGGTGCTGTTTTCTCTGTCTGCCACGCTGTATCAGGTCCACGATGTATGCCTTTATGCAACATGTTACATGCCAGTCAGCGTAAGTGTAGCGATATTAGATGCAGCTATTTAGATAACAAATCCACCACTGCAACATCAGGAGGTGCTGATCAAGATGTTAGCCTAATAGTGTAAGTAATGTGAACGCTGTCGTTTTACTTATTGCATATCTGAATGATTTTTACTTTCCATATAACCATATAACCATATAACCATATAACCATATAACCATATAACCATATAGCCATATAGCCATATAGCCATATAGCCATATAGCCATATAGCCATATAGCCATATAGCCATATAACCATATGACATAATGAATTACCTATTGACCTATCAATGCTACCATATAACCATCAATATTGACTCCGATAGCCATCATCATTGTCTTTACCACTCGATTACCGGCACGACTATGAGATGCTGGTAGCATATGTTGAAAAAATGCTGGTTCTGTTTATGTGTAACGCTCTGTGCTGTGATAGCTCTACTTCAGAGCGGGCTAAGACCACGATTTTATAGACTTTTTGCCCTTCCTAAATTAGATTGGTTAGAAAAGTCAGTAGCGATTCATTAAGTAAGGGTGAGGTTTTCAATGGAACGTAATGTTTTGGGTCATGCTCAAAGAGAAATTTCAGGAGCAACCACATTCGGAAAATATGATTTTCAATATCATTGGGCCTTATGCAGAATAATTGAAAAGCATAAATTAAATTCTGACTATGCATTATTGATCGAATATCATGAGGATGTTGTTATCGCAGACTCATTGTATGGAAGTTCGGCAAAATTTGAATTTTTTCAAGTAAAAAATACTGGAAAACCTTTCACTTCTGACGCCTTAACCAAACGAGAGCAAGGTGCTGAGGGAGCTAAGAGTTCCATTCTAGGTAAGCTATTAAGCTCATGTATTGGTACAGACTATGAAGCACGCATTACGGAAATAGGTCTTGTGTCCTCCAGTGGTTTCTCATTTGAACAAAGAGATAAGAAGTTAAAATTAGACATTATAACTTCAGGTGATCTTAGTGTAGATTGCTTGTCGGGGTTAACTGAAAAATTAAAGGATGAGCTTGGAATAGCTCTCTTACCAGAAAATCTAAAGTTTATTGTTCCAAAAATAAAATTAGAGAACCAAGAAGAGTTTGTCATTGGTAGATTTGCTGAATTAGTAAATGAAATATTTCCAAATAGCCATTGTAATGCCGTTAATATTTATAGAGCAATAATCGATGAAATTCATCGCAAAGGACAGAATAGTTACGATTTTACTGTTTGGGAGAAAATGGTAGAGGATAAATCTCTCACATCTCATAAGGTAAAGGATGTTATAGCTGTTAATACAACAAGCCCAAAATTTGAAGACTTTGAGAAAGACTTTGAGTACTTAGCTAAAAATGATATGAAATGGAACACCTTGACTTATCGGAAGATTAATAAAAAAATAAAACAACTTTTCTTGCGCCGAATCGGACATTCGTCGGCTTTTGATATGAATATAATGAGAATAGTCCAGCAGGCGCTAAGTAGTGTTTCAGAAGAAGACTTTACAGAAACCCGTGATTACATTGAATCAGTTATTGCAAAATCTCAAGAGCTTAATATTGAAGATCAAGTGCCAGAATATGACGATATATTATGCGAGGTAATTTATAGTTTTTTAAAGGTGATGCATGAATAATATTGTAAGCAATAAAGATAACTATAAATTATTAATTCGGAATTTAAGGAACAAGAAAAATGAGAAGCTTGACATTTCAACGATTAGTTCTGATATCAGATTCGAAAAGACTTGCGAATCAGTTCTCGTTCAAGAAAAGATTGAATTTAATTACCGGAAAAGATAATAGTATTGGCAAGTCCACCCTTGCAAAAAGTTTACTATGGTCTTTAGGATGCGATCCTATTTTCGATGAAGAATGGAAATCAAATGACATTAAATCCATTTTATACTTTACTATAAATAACAAAGAGTATTTTTCATGTCGAGGAAGCCACTCAATAATTTTGGGAGCTATCGGTGATGAAGCTCAAAGATATATAAATATAACTGGTGATTTTTCGAAAGACTTCTCGGATCTCGTCAATTTCAAAATGAAGCTTCCTAATCGTGGTGATGGAAACTTAGAGATACCTCCTCCAGCATATTATTTTTTACCATTCTACATTGACCAGATAAAAAGCTGGAGTTCACCTTGGAATTCATTCGAGAACTTAGGGCAATATTCCAACTGGAAAGGTCCATTAATCAAATACTTTACTGGTTATCTTAAGCCTGAGCATTTTGATATTGAAGAAAATATTTATGAATATAGTGAAATCAAAAAAGAATCAGCACATAAAATAGAAAAATTTCAAAGCGCCGTTGAAGTTATAGTTGATAACTCGGTTGATTCGCCTATAGCTTTAGATAATAATGACTTCATTAAGATTCAGAATGAAATAAAAAATGAACTTTACGACTTGATCGATTACCAAACAAGACTTTATGATGCTCAGACTACTATCACCTCAAATATTTACGATCTAGAAAGTCAGTATGCGTTAGCCATTACTTCTGCAAATGAACTTGAGGAGGATTATAAGTTTGCGGTAGAATCCATACCTACTGATAATTTAGAGTGTCCATTGTGTGGCACTCTTCATGATAACTCACTACCTAACAGAGCGTTGCTTCTTTCAGAAAAGGACTCATTGCTTAATGAGGCAAATTCAATAGCATCTAAAATAGCGGAACTCAATTCTTCATTGAACTCATTAAATGATGACGCTCAGTTTATTACTAACGAAATCGAAAGGATAAATAAGAAATACATTACAGACGACGATGCAGTTGAAAAAGATCTCATTGCTCAAGTAATTGATACTATATCTACTGAAAACGTTTCAAAAAATATTAAAATTAAAATCGATAATGAAGACCTTAACATCAGCAAGGCCAACAGCTCCATCAAGGAGTTGAAAAAAGACCAGAAAAAACTTCTTTCTACCAAAGAAAAGGAAGAACTGAATTCGTCCTTTATGTCCAAACTGTTGGCAAATATTGAAGCACTAGGTTCGACAGGGATAAATCTTAGCAAAGTTAAATCACCCACTGATTACAAACAGTTGCTTGGTGGTGGTGCTGCTGAGGCTGCTAGGGGACTACTTGCTTATCAACTCTCTATACTACAACAAATTCATGGCGCTAAATCTTGCGTAGTGCCTCCTTTCGTTATCGATACACCCAACCAGCAGGAACAAGCGGGATACCGCTATGAAACTGTCATTAAAGAATTAATGCGTAGTGTTCCTCAGGATTATCAAATAATACTATGTGCAATGGAAAATGATGCATTAAATGAATTTAAACATGATGCTAATGTTATTGAGTTAAATTCAAATAGACTTCTAAATGCTTCATAATATAATTCTTTGAGGTCTGAATATAAATATATTCAGGCAATGGTTACAGGTCAAAGTGAGAAGGAATAAATAAGGTTAGCCACTCAATCTTCATATTAGATAATAAAAATAGGGGTGAAGTATGGTGAAAGGCCATCCTTGGCCTCTATTGTTATCTTTTTTGAGCAAATTCAAACGGCCTAACCATACCGTTTCGATTGGCATCAAGGAAATCAGCCCACCATTGCAGCATCAGGCGGCGCTGATCAAGGTACACGCAGCACGAACGCTGTTGCTTTCCTTGTGGTTCATTTGAAGCTCTGTAGCGTCTTGACTATAAACCTGAATTATATAGCTAGCTTGTGGTTACAATGACGATAAATGCCCTGTTAGATATCATTGTTCATTGCGTGTGATGTTTCTATCAGCTTAGTTATCCAACATGATTAGATTAGATTAGATTAGATTTGTATTTTTACCATAAACTGCGATTCCCTCAACTGCATAGCTAGGAAATAATACGCCAAGGCGATTTTCTTTTTTATGCCATCCCGGATGTACGGTCTCCATTAATATTTTTACATGTTCAAGGACTTTAGCATCAAGGCATAAAAGTATATAAGAAATGAAATCTTGGATCTTTTGATAATCATCTACAACTTTTTCAAATTCTATACCTCGTAATGTTGCTTTATAAGTATCATATTCTATGTCTCTAAATGTTTCAAATAACGGTGTCCTGTATTCAAAATAAATAGAGTCGAAAAGATAATTCAGTGGGTTAATATTCCCATGCAAGATTTCATTTCTTTTATTCATGATTGAATGAAAGTCTTTGCATGCTTGAATATGATTGTAGTCTACAGGTTGAGCAAATCCGATACAATTTTCATGCAAACAACTTACTCTTTCGTTAATACGCATTCTCAATATTTTGTCATAATTATTCTTGTCTTTTTTGATTTCTGGTTTAGCAAGCATAAATAATAAGAAATTTATAAATGATTCAGCATAAACAGGCAATAGCATGCTTATTGACAAACCCAATGAGGTTGCTTCTACATATTTATCTATTTTTTCTTTACTGTTTTTTTCCCATTGTTTGATAGCTTTTTTTGTTGGTTTCGTGCGTGGATCAAATCCAAGAGAATGCGGGATTTTGCTGATTGCTATTTTTTCAAGCTTTTCTAATTGAGATTCTATAACTTGCTTAAGTCTCTTAAATGGATTTACAAATAAGATCCAAGGTTCTAATGATTTTTTAAAGTTTGAAATATCCCTTCCATAGTTTTGAAAATCATTCTTTATATCAGTTAAAAGTTTCTCTTTGGCTTTTTTTTCATCTGATATGTCGAAGTTTTTCATTACTTCTATATAATATGTTCTGCAAAGAATTGTCAGTTGCTTATCTTCATAACTGAAGGTATAGTCCCAATGAATTAGGTTGTCAGAATCGTGATGATTTTTAAGAAGAGTAAATAAGCCATTAGGTTTTCCGAATCTTACATTAAAATAACAATAAAGGTCTACGGCTTTTATGTTTTCTTTCAATATCCAGATTGTTTTACTGGTAGCAATGATTTTTTTTTATTTAAAGCTTGAGAACTAAGTTCAGATGTTGGAATGATCTCAAGTTTGTTGATATCAATATTTGTTATCATTGTGAGTCCCTTGTCATGATCTTTATTTAATACGATTTTACCCTAACGTCTAACGAAGAGAGCTGGCTAAAAAATACTTCGTACAATCATCCATCCGCGCCACCCAAATCGCAGTAGGTTGACCTGAATCCATGCTGTATTTTCATTATCATGCCGCTAGAGCCTTAAATTTCTGCGTCTGAATATAATCACCCCACCATTGCATTAGTGTTGCCCGTTCTGCCAAATACTCGGCACGGTTATAAGCGGCTATGATCTCATCTTTCTTCGAGTGAGCAAGAGCCGCCTCAAGAACTTCCGTTCTGAACTTACCGGACTCCTCTGCTGCTGTTCTGGCGATAGAACGCATACCATGAGCTACCAGTTCACCACCGAATCCCATTCTGATTATGGCGGCGTTTGCTGTTTGCTCATGCATATGGCTGAGGGGAGCTTTGATGCTGGGGAAAACCCATTCTCGATGGCCGCTGATAGGACGCATGTTTTCAAGAATGCGAAGAGCTTCTTTACTTAATGGAACTTTATGAGGACGTTTCATCTTCATGAACTCTGCAGGAATGTTCCAAAACCTGTTCTCTTCATCAATATCGGACCAACGAGCACGAACAGCTTCACCGGGCCTTACCCACGTCAACAATTGCCATTCGATCAGCATACGAGTTTCTAATCGTATAGATGCGTTAGATAAAGCTACCATGAAACGAGGTAGTTCATCAGGTGGTAGGGCAGGCATGTTTTGCTTCTTAGGCTTACTGAAACGCTGAGCGAGATTGTCGGCAGGATTGAACTCTATAAGCTCTTCCGTGGCAGCATAGCGAAAAATTTCATTCAGGCGAGAAATGATGCGGCGTAGCGTTTCAAGCACTCCTCGTTGCTCAATTGGGTCTAGATGCTGCTTGAGCATTTTGGGGCGGATCTCTTTGATAGGAACATTACCCAGCGTTGGAAAGATGTTCCTTTCAAGACTACGCCAGATATCGTTAGCGTGGTCTTGCGAGAGTCCTGCTGTCTTCTTCTTCTCTTCTAACCAGCGTTCAGCAACTGCTTGCAATGTATTTTCAGTAGCATCTTTCAGGTCATTAGCCACTTTTTCATTATGAACTTGTGGGTCGATGCCGTTTGCGAGCAGTGACAGGTATTCATCACGCATTGCTCTAGCACGAGCAAGGGTAAGATGAGGGTAGTTTCCTAATTTTGTTTTTGTTCGTTTTTTGGTCGCTGGCACCTGATAGTTGAAATACCACACTTTCTTACCACTGGGCTTAACTCTCAACATCAAGCCATCGCCATCATACAGTGTTATCTCTTTGTTATCGTCTGTTGCCTTGGCCTTCTTGATCTGGGTGTCGTTGAGCTTAGTAACGATTCTTGCCATTTTTAGTATCCCATTTTTAGTAGCCTGAATGGTCGGGGTACTAAACAGGGTGTCATAACAAGTAGTTTCTAGCAATTCTCAGTAGACTTCACTGGACACGAAAAAGGCCGCAACCCTTGTGAGGTGCGGCCTTGGTAGCCTTTAGTAGACTTCGCTTTACTAAAAAGTGGTGGAGCTGGCGGGAGTTGAACCCGCGTCCGAAAGGTGTTTAACTCATTGAAAATAAAGAATTCTGTCACTGTGACAGGCATCAAGTGCATTTTACGTGCATATTGAGGTCTGTCTAACGTCCTGATTCTGTCCAACATTTTGAAATATTTACCCCGCTACAGCGCGGCTGAAATCGCGGTTTTACCGTCATATTCAGCCAGGTATTTACCGTAGTTGCGGAATATCATTTCCGGCCCTTTGTGGCCCATCTGTCCGGCAAGCCAGAAAAGGTTAACGCCCTGGCTAATATGCTTGGTGGCGAATGTGTGCCGCGTCTGGTACGGGTTACGGTAGCGCACGCCAGCTTTTTTCAGGGTCGGCACCCATGCTTTTTTACGGATAGCGTCGGCGTTCGCCCAGGGTTCTCCCGTTTTCGGATCGCTGAATATGAACTCACTTTTCATAAAGGTATATTGCTTCTGCGCCTGCAGGGCCGCCAGCGCCTCACTGTTCAGCTCCACCTTACGGGTACCGGCTTTTGTCTTGGTGCCTTTAAGTACCCCTACGACACTGGCCGCCTGAACGTGGGCTGTGTTCGCGATGGTGTCGAGATCAGGCCAGCGCAGCGCGCACAGTTCGGAGCTCCGCAGACCGGTATTGAAAGCAAAGCGGAACAGGTTTTCCCATTCCGGGTACCTGCAGCTCTGGTAAATAGCGAGGGTTTCCGCTGGCGTGAACGGGTCCACCTCGTAATCGTCGGCGCTTGGGCTGCTGTCGATCACGTGGTACCGGCTGGCGCTGACGAGGGTTACCGGGTTAATTGTCAGCAGGCCATCCGTAACCGCTTCATCAATGGCGCTGCGCAGAAACGAAAGGTTATTCCTGGTCGTTTTCAGCTTTGTTTTCCGGCTGGCTATCCAGTTTTTAAGGACCGCTGGCGTCAGTTCTGACACGTGGAGTTTATGCAGGGCTGACAGCGCCGACAGGCATTTTTCATAACCGTTGATCGTCGACGGGGACAGGTTGCGGTTCTGGCAGATTTTCAGGTACTCGTCCAGGTAAGACTTTATGTTTTTGGTTTTCTTCACCACCCCGAACAGCTCCAGCTTTTTGGAGTTGGGGAAATATTTCGCATATTCAAAGGTGCCACTGACGATCTGGTTTTGTATCTCCCCGAGCAGGCGCTCGGCGTACTTCACACCGCGCGCGTTTGCTTCCATTTTGGAGAGGGGCTCCCGGCACAGAACCCCTTTGTATGTGAACGTGATAACCAGAGTGTCGCCAGTTTTATGCTGGCGGATGGTTACTCCTCTTGGGAGAGATAATGATCCTTGTTCTTTCTTGCCCACTTTGAAACCTCCGTTAAGTCAATCCAGCGTTCTTTAACGCCATCGACTTTTAATACATGTACTCCCTCCTTCCATAACCCCCTTTGTATCCGTTTGTTAACGGCTTCTACCGTTTCCCCCGCGTCCCTGCAGTATGTAGAAAGGGGTACACAGTCAAGACTCATGGCTGACCTCCTGCCCGAAAGCCTGGGCATTTTCCAGTTCATTAGCGGCATAAATCAGGGCGTTGTGATGCGCGCGAAAACCACCATCAAGTTCGCGAGCAGCTCTGTCGCGCAAGATGTCGATCGCAGCCTGATAGTCATTCTGGTAATCGGCCGAACTGGCCGGCAGCTCCGCCAGCACCATCAACATGTTTTCCGGGTCGATGGGAATGGTGGCGAGCCCGAGCTCTTTGGCCTCAGCTGCTAAACGGGTCCAGCGTTCAATAATTTCAGTGGTACCTTTTTTCATGGCATACCTCAGAAACCTATCAAAAATTTATACTCAATCAGCGCGCCGAAAACGACGGCCACCAGCAACAGGCCAAACAGCATAGAGAGGAGGAAATACTTCATCGTGATGCCTCCCGAAAAACAGATCTGTACGCACGCAGCATGTCCCGAGACTTGCCGGATAAAACTGTTCTCATGAAGAACATCCCGCTACGGGTTGCTACGATTCCGGGGGTGTGTAGCAGCGTGACATCTACCACTCTGTTATGTTTACGGAACTCAAACAGTGTGCTTGTGATAACGATGTTCGCCACGGCGCCATAGTCCTGATGTTGAATTTTCATCTTCTGTCCTTCAGTTTGCTGTATCGTTCATGGCTCATTACTTCCCAGTTCTGGCCGCCGTCTCGGGACAGCAGTCGCCAGCGGCGATTAACCCTCAGGCTCAGGTTTCCGGAGCCGTGCATACGGCAGGGATGAATCCGCCTGGCCCTGAACTGGCGGAGTACATGGACCGCCTGCAGGTGTACCCACTCAGGAATTCGTATCGCTGTCAGGGCCATTGTCCTTCTCTCCTGCTGGTGGGGTGATCGTGTAACCGGCTTGCTCAGCCATCCATAAAAAAGTCTCCAGCGATGCTGTAACCTCGCCGTTCTGAACCGGGCGCGCGTGGATAACTTTCCCGTTCTCGATTGTCAGCACGATATTTATTGGTTCGTGCGTGATAATTGGTGTCTGGTCACTCATGGCTTGTCTCCGCTGTGACTGATTTTTGTTTCTTGGCAAACTCGACCAACTCAGCAATGAGATCGTCGATTAATGCTTTTCCGCTTTCTGTCAGGAACTCACCGCTGCCATTCACATCTACGGCGTTGCTGTAAATTCCTCTGATGGCTTTTACACCGTCGATATTCCCGTATTCACTGAGAGCCAGTTTTTCGAATCGTCTCAACAAACCATCAAGCAGTATTTCTGTTAATTCGACTGTGTTTATTCCACCCTTAGGCATATTAATAATGATGCAGGTGCTTCCGGTCTTACGCTGGTGGCGTAATAACGCAGCCTTTAAAATTCGTCGGCGATAAGTGTTAATTAAATTATCCATTTATTTAATCTCCCTTTGCGCATCTTCATTCGCTAAAACGATATTTTCTTCCTTCTCTGTCCAGTTATAAATCAAACTGGCTAGGTCATAAGCCAGACCTAAAAGGCCATCCAGTTGGTGACGGTCAAATTGTTCATGATGAGCGTGAATTGTTTGCATCAAGGCATTTAACTGCTCAGCTTTAACATTCACGCCTTGTATATCCTGGCGTTCTTCAATTGGCATTGTTTACCTCCCATATGCTTTTTTAAGATAAAGCCTGGCGATTACTTCGTAACCACACGCCGCATAAAGGCACGCTGTTCTATATGCCGCTTTGTCTTTGATGAAAGTCATATGAAGTGCCTCACAGCCAAAGAAGCGACAACTCTTCCATGAATACGTATGTCTTTTTGCTCACCCGAGTAAAGCGTGAAAGTTGGGTAATGGTGATTGTCAGAAATAATCTTTAGTGACCCGTCCAGCAACGGTTCTATTCGCTTGATGAAGAGGCAGTTACGGCCAAAAACATCGCCAGTAAAAACATAAATGCCGGGTGTAAGAACGCGGCCTCCACAATCAACAAAAGCTACAACCTCACAGGGTTCGATAGTCGGTTGCATTGAATCACCTTCCATCCTGCAGCTCTTAACTCTGTTTCCAAAATCATTAATATTGTCAGAGCCGAACAGCATTTGTGGTGTTTTAATTGGCTCGTTAAAAGAAAGTGAATTTTGCATTTTCATTTCCTCGGGGTGAGTTCGGTCACGCCATTTAAGGCGTTATATTTATTTCTATATTTATTTAATTAATGATCTAGCAGAAAACATATTTTTAATATCAGGATGCTCATCAATGATTTTTTTAGCTTCATCACAGGCATCATCATAGCTTTTGAAAAAATCAACTAATACGAAATAGTTTTCGTATCTTTGGTAAATCGCAAATTCTATCCAATCGATAAGATTGGTGATAAATTCGTAATTAGCATCGCCCTGATAGGGTTGCGCCGTTTTTAAATATACCCAATGGCTTCTGCTTTCTTTGATTTTTTTATGAATATCAAAGTGCCTATTACCCGTTACCGCTTGTGGATCTCTTTTCATTTCTCTGGCTCCGTCACTTGCCGATGAAATGAATAATACTAGATGTTTTAGTATCTGCAATACTAAAAGTATAGTTTTGTGGCGGGAATGGGCTTACTTATTGAAATGTAAAGAAATAAAAAAAACCTGTCAGGAGGACAGGTTTTGTACTGTTAGTAGCTTAATCAGAGCCACATCATAGCTTGAACAACGACACCTATGATCCTGCAATTGCCGTTGATTGGAATGAGAGGATATTGAGGATTCAATGGCTTGAGATAGGTTTTCCCGGCGTCAATTACCAGTTTTTTAAAGGTCGCTTCGTTTGCGTCGGTAAGCTTGGCAACTACTAAACTCCCATTGATTGGTTCTTTACCTGTGTCGACTAAAACGTACATACCTTCAGGAATGCTCATACCGACAGGAGAAGTCATTGAGTCACCCTGGACTTTCAACCAGAATCCTTGACCTTCAATGTGTGCATCCGAATCGTACCATTCATCAATGTCTTTTAGTGTGTACGGTTCTATAGCCTCACACCATGCCCCTGCACTTACCCAGCTAATGAGTGGGTATGTCCCACGTGGTTTGGCCGGGCCATGATAAGTAACGTTTGATACCTGAGATAACAGCTCAGCTTCTTTAGCAAGAGCTGGGCTGAAACTCGAAATCGGCTCATGAAGCAGTTTCGCAAACTTAGCTGCAACTGGAAGATTCAGTGGGTTTCTACCGTTCAGGTAATGACCGACAGCTCCCTGAGAAATGTCCAGTTCGTCGGCCATATCAGCTTGGGTGATGCCCAATTCTTTTTTCTTCGAGTCATACAAGGCCTTAAGGCGCGCTGCGTCTTGAAGCTGTTCTGTCGTCAATCTGCTTTTCTTTTCCATAGCCTGATTTAATACCAAAAGTTTGATTATGTCTCCTACCTATAGTACCCTTCATTTTAATACTTTTAGTAGTATTTAATCGTAGAGGACGTATGAACCAGATTACTCTTAAGGAATACGTGAAAGAGCACGGCCAGGTAAGAGCTGGCGCAGCGCTCGGAGTAACGCAAATTGCCATAAGCAAAGCATTAAGAGCCGGTCGGGAAATCTTTGTTGTGATTTCTGAGGAAGGGACTGTTTCAGCTTTTGAAAACAAAGCATTCCCATCTAAGCGGCGAAGCGATGAAACCAGAGCCTGAGTTACTCAGCATCTTACCTTCCGATTTTAGCCAAGCGGATGCCGAGTGGATTAAGCAGCAGATACTTAGCCTGACACCAACTGCACGACAAAAAGCTATCCAGCGTTATGCAGCTGTGTATCAGGAGACGTTTGAAGCTGAACCCGTTTCCTACCGCAAGGAGAACCGGGCAAGGCATGAAGCAAACACAAGGCTTCGCCTGTTTGTGAGAAATCAGGGCAGAGCTTTACAGGGGTATACCGCCGAACCTCCCCTGGCTGGAACGCAATCGCGCTCTTCATTGTTTCGGGTTTAAAGGTACCCGAACAGAAACAGGCTTAAAGGTGCCTGTTCAGGTTGGCAACCAACTGACCCAACTCCTCATATGTACTAGGTAAGTAGTACGTTTTTATGGGGAAGAGGGAAAGGGGGGTAAGGGGGGATTGGGTGTAGGGGCAGGAATAGGGTCTTTTCCAACAGGAGAGATCCATTGGTTAAGTAGATCACTGTCTTAAGGGCGCAATTAAAAAACGCCTGTATCAGCAAGGTAGTACAAAGCGCTCAGGCACTGAGAAACGAAAAGGGTTCTTCCTGGAAGAGTGATTTTTCAGAGGAGCTGAATCAGAAGGGAGGCTGGCAGCCTTTGGGGAGGCCACCAGCCATGTGAGGGGGAATCCATGAAAACCACATCACAAAATTATTATCTCATCAGCACGGGAGCAGCACAATGGAGCTGACGATCACGCCGAATTTTGCACAGGAACGAGCGCTAAACATGTTGCGCCGTGACTGGAAGGCAAACGACACCTTCATGGTGTATTCGCCAACCGGTAGCGGTAAAACGGGTTTGGCCGCCTTCATCGTTGCCGGGTTTGTCAGCCGTGGTATGCGCGTCCTGTTCTGTGCACCGTACACCATCCTGATCGGTCAGACGGCTAATCGGTTTGTGGAGTATGGATTACCGGGGGATGAAATCGGTTATATCTGGGCGGATCACCCGAACTACGATCCGGACCGGAAAATTCAGATTGCCAGCGCCGACACGCTTATTCGTCGTGTTTTTCCTGAAAATATCGATCTGCTGATTATCGACGAAGCACACCTGCGTAAAAAACGCATCCTGAAGGATATTGAACGTCTGCGCGGCAAAGGCGTAAAGGTGATTGGCCTGTCGGGTACTCCGTTTTCCCCGTTCCTGGGCAAATACTATGACCGACTGATTAAGCCGACCACCATCGGCGAGTTAATCCAGCGTGGAGATCTGAGTAAATACGAATTTTACGCGCCAACTAAGCCGGATCTGAAAGGTGTTAAAACCAAAGCATCGCTTGAGTACGGCAGCGATTACAACGAAACGCAGCTGGCTGAAATCATGTGCGGCTCTACGCTGGTGGGCGACATCGTACAGAACTGGCTGGAGAATGGCCGGGATCTGCCTACCATCGCTTTCTGTGTCAACGTAGCCCACGCCAATTACCTGACAATCCAGTTTAATTTGGCGGGTGTTAACGCTGAGGTTATGACCGCCGACACTCCAGTGGATGAACGCCAGACCATCATTCACCGCTTTGAAACCGGTGCAACGAAAATCATCGTTAGTGTGGGCGTTCTGGTGGCCGGCTTCGATAGTGACGTTCGTTGCATCATCTACGCCAGGCCAACAAAAAGCGAAATTCGCTGGCTGCAGGCGCTCGGGCGTGGCCTGCGCACCGCACCGGGTAAAGAGTCCTGCCTCATCTTCGATCATAGCGGTACCGTGCACCGTTTGGGTTACCCGGACTCAATCGAGTACGACGATCTTCCCGGTAAGTCTGACGGCATGGAGGAAAGCGCGCGCCGCGCAGCTGAGGAACGGGCCGAAAAACTGCCACATGAATGCTCTCAATGCCATTACATGAAGCCAGCTGGCGTCTATGTATGCCCGAAATGTGGGCATAAGCCGCTGGGCGGTGAGGACGTCGATACCGACACCGGCCGCAAACTCAAAAAGCTGGGTAAAAACCAGCATCAGCCCACGAAGGCAGAGAAACAGGCCTGGTGGAGTCAGATCAAATTCTATCAACGCCAGCGCGTATCGCAGGGGAAAAAGCCCGTCAGCGATGGCTGGTGCGCAAATACCTTTCGCGAACGGTTTGACGAGTGGCCTAACGGGTTGAGCGATTTCCCGATGGAGATCACTCCGACCGTCTCTAATTTCATCCGGCACAAATTGATTGCGTATGCGAAAGGGCAGGAGAAGGCCAAGCGCCTGCAGGAGGCATCAGGCACGGCAGCACCATCCTCAGTACAGCAAGCACAGAAAGCGATTAGCGACATTAAACAGCAGTTAGGAAAACGAGCATGAAGACGGCAGAAGCGGCAAAAGGTCAATGGGCAATGATTTTTGAGCACTTCGGGTTACCTCCCATTAATGCCAGAAATCACTTTAAAGGCGAGTGTCCGGTATGTGGTGCGCGGGGAAAGCTGCGTATTGATGACCGGGACGGCCGGGGAACATGGATCTGTACCTGCGGCAGCGGTGACGGAATGAAGCTTGTCACTCTGACACAAGGGAAGCCATTCAATGAAATTTGCAGGGAAATAGACCAGCTGATTGGTAATAACTTTACCCGCGAAGCCTTCCCGCGCACTTCAGATGCAGTAAGCGCCCGAGATCGGGTTCTGTCCAAATTTTCGAAACTGGTCAACCTGAAAGGAACTACCGGGGCGGATTATCTGCAGGCCAGGGGAATTTATCAGCTCCCACAAGAGGCGGTGAAGTTCAATGATAAACAACGCTACGGCGGTAAGGTTTACCAGTGTCTGTATTCACTCGCAACTGACGACAAAGGCGAGCTTTGCTATCTGCACAGAACCTTACTAGACGGCAATCAGAAAGCCCAACTAAGGGATTCTGCCGGAGCGAAGCGCCAGAAATCTCTTCAGGACGAAAGCTATCTGGATCATGCCCGTTCCGTCGCTATTCGCATGTTCCCGGTAGCGACGACCCTCGGAATTGCCGAGGGTATCGAAACGGCTCTTTCCTGCAAGCAGCTGTACAACGTTAACACCTGGGCCACCATGACCAGCGGATTCATGAAGAAATTCCGTGTTCCTGCAGGTGTGAAAAATTTGATTATTTTCGCAGATCGAGACGTAAACAGCGCCACCGGATTGGCTGCGGCCACCGAATGCGCCCATGCCAACTTACTGGCAAAAAATGACCTGGAAAAAATCAGCATCTACTACCCGGATAACGGGGATTTTAACGACATGCTCATGAACGGCGATCAGGTTCGTGAGGTGGTTTTCTTCAAGAAAAAGGCGGCTGCGTAATGCGTACTGATAACAACGAACATAAAGCACTATTCACCATCCCGACGGCAGCGCACAGCTCCGCCCTCGCAAACATCAAGCCTCTGCCCGAGCAACGGAGAATCACCGGGCATAAGCAAACTGACGCTTATCTTTGGGTGCTGGAGGTGATCCGTCTGAACGAACCCGCACATCTGGACGCAGCCGAAGCCGCACTGGAGAAAATTGAAATCTCCCCAAAAGAGGCCGAGGAACGTTACGCGCGTTATTTGCTGGCGAATGGTGGCGATCCTTTCCAGGTCGCTTTCGGTACCATCGGTATGGATAACCCGGCACGGGCAATCAGGAACGCCCGGGAGGACATCAAAAAAGCAGCATCAGTCAGGGCCACGTTCGGCAGCTATGAGGCAGCTCTCGAAGATGTGGAGGCCGAGCGAGTAATCAAGTCTTCCCCGAAATTTATCGACGATCACCTTTGGGGATGGACTCTGGCCGAGAAGAAAGCTGGCAGCATTAACGGCAGCCGTATGAACGAAATTGATGAACAGCGCCGGGCATTTGTTGAAGGCTATCGTGATGTACTGCCAGAGCCCAATACGCTTTCTGACGTTGTTCGTGAGTTTGTTTACTGGGACTGGCTCTACAGCGTTCGTCACACTGCAACTAAAGAACAGGGCTATGAATTTGGTTACTCCGAGCATCACGAATCCGTATATGACCGCGAGCGCTACCTTGAAAAATTGCTGGAAACCATCAAACCCGTGACGCGAGCTGAAGCTATCGAGGTATGTCGCTGGTTCCTTGAAAGTGAAAAGGGGCAATACATGGAGAACCACGGCGCAGCGGTGATTCTTAACCTGGTAGGGGAGTGTGAAGAATGAAACTGGAGGCATCACTAAAACACTTTAGCCCTCAGGGAATGCACATCAGCGACGACGTGAAAGGAACTTCTCCGGAGCGTATCACCGGCACTGATGTTATGGCGGCCATTGGTACCACCAGCAGCCGAGCGCGGTTTGGTCTGGCTGCCTTCTTTGGTAAGACCGGGATCAGCAAAAGCGATGAGCAGCTGGCAGTACAGGCTCTGGCGCGTCATGCAATGGAATCAGCGCCCAGGAATGTACGTAAAGCAGCAGCAGGCGAATTTGGCTGGTGTATGCTGACACTGGCACAATTCGCCTTTGCTGAATACTCCCGTTCAGCGGAAACCAGCGTGACGTGTCACAGCTGCAGCGGCAGCGGATTAACCTCTCAGTATGAGGATGTGATCAAACATCCTGGAGTCTTCAACTCTGACGGAATGGAAATCGTACCACCGAAAATCAAGTACGAACTGGTCAAGCGTAAATGCGCGGTATGTAACGGTAAAGGTGAGCTGCTGGCCCGATGCCGTTGCGGCGGTAAAGGTGAGGTGCTCGACCGCAAAGCCACAAACGAGCGCGGCGCGCCAGTGTTTAAAACCTGCGAGCGCTGCAGCGGAAATGGATTTTCTGGGGTGCCGTCTACTGCAGCCTATAAAGCGATACTGAAGCGAGTCCCGGATTTGCACGTCAGAACGTGGACACGTAACTGGAAACCGTTTCTGGAGGGACTTGTCGACGTCTGCTACAGAGAAGAACAAAAAGCAGACTCCGCGTTTCAGGACGTAACGAGCTTTCGTGATGATGTGAACAAAATTTAGCAAATTAGCCATGTTAAGCTTGATTTTGTCCGAACTTGTCATGTATGCTTCAAATCGTAGGTTATTGCGCCTACACGAAATCAAACCCGCCTCCGAGCGGGTTTTTTTATGGCCGTAACAGGGAAGAACATTGGGCTTATGGGCGTTCTGCGTCGAGGGCCACCCTTCGGGGGAAAGAGTGACGATAACCCGTCACAGTAGGCTCAGTGCTCTCCCCGTTACGGTTAATTGCAGTCCTCAGAGACAAGCCGAAGATAAGCATCGGCAACCGTAACCAATTACTCCCGAACCAGGTCAACACGAATGAATACATTCATCATTTGTGCGTCCGGCCCGTCTCTCAATAAATCAGATTGCCAACTGATCTCCGGATCGGGGCTGCCGGTTATTGCTGTTAACTCCACCTGGCGAGCCGTGCCTGATTGTGAATACATTTACGCGGGTGATCTGCGCTGGTGGGATGCAAACATCGATGTTCTGCCGTCCTCCGCCTCTCGCTGGACCTGTAATTACCGGGCTCATAAACGCTATGGGCTAAATCTGTTTGATACAGACACCCGGTGGGCCTTCAACTCCGGGCAGCGCTCAATTCTGTTTGCTGCCAGCCAGGGGGCGAAAAACATCATCCTGTTAGGGTTTGACTGCTCCATTAATGGCGGTAGTCACTGGCATGGTGATCACGTCGGACTGGATAACCCTACAGCTGAGAGTGTTACGCGATGGCGCGGGGAGTTTGCCAATACCGCCAGAGCGCTGACCGGTAAGGTGAATATTATCAACAGTAGCCGCCAGACAGCGCTTAAGTGCTTCCGGCGTCTCGGCCTCAATGAGGCTTTACGCGAGGTAGCATGTTAAACGTCCCTCTATTCATTGAAGGCATGCTGGGCATGGGTGACAACATCTACCAGCGTGCTTTCGTTAAGCAGTTGCCCGCTGGTACTTATATCCGGACAGCCTGGCCCGAACTGTACGAAGATTTGCCCGTTCTGCCCGTTCGCAGTTTTACAACGCTCCGCACGCAGCGAAAAAACGAGTACCGGACGCAGGCCGCTTTTCACCTGCCGCCAGATATGCGCCAGACAAAACGGATTTTCTACGGTCCGGATCATCTTCGGCGCGGTTCAATATTTGACGCGATGCGCCAGCAGTTTGGCACCGAGCCGTCTGAACTTGATTTGCCCTCTTACGGACCCGCTGAATTTACGTCTGAAAAGCCGATCGCGGTAATTCGTCCGGCAACTGTTCGCAGTGAATGGCGCAGTGATTCCCGTAATCCTGATCCAGATTACCTACTTCAGGCATCCCGATTACTGAGAAAGCATTTTTGCGTAATCAGTGTGGCTGACCTGCAGGAGGGGGAGGAGTGGTCAGTCGGTGAACTTCCCGAAGCAGATCTGCGTATGCACTCCGGCCAGCTCAACTTCAAATCACTGATGCGCCTTATTGAGCATGCCGCCGTGGTGGTTACGCCGGTGGGCTGGGCGCTTCCTGCTGCTATTGCCTATAAAACGCCAGTGTACGTCGTCGCTGGTGGGAGAGGCGGCCACAATGCACCGGAAATCGTAACCGATCCGGCGATGGACCTCTCCCGGGTTGGCTGGGCTATTCCCGACAATTACTGCCGCTGTGAAGCATGGGATCACCACTGCGACAAGCGGATTTCAAATTTCTCCGATAAATTCGAGGCCTGGCTCCATGAAGTCGTTTTATCAGGAACTGGAAAGCGGGCTGGTATTTCTACCGGAGCTCGGGATCGGACGCTATCCCGTTCCGGCATCACGCCCGTATGACGAGCAGTATTTCGCAAAGTATCAGCAGCTGGCTGACACCGAAACGGGCAGAGCTTTAACGCAATCCCGTATTGAACTGGTGGAGCGCCATTTTCACGGCCCTGTTCTCGACGTTGGTATCGGCGCTGGTCAGTTCGTCGCTACCCGACCGGGAACGCTTGGGTATGACGTTAATCCGGCTGGTATCGCCTGGCTGAACGAGCGGGGCGCATTCGCTGACCTCTACGCCAACAAGTGGCGAGCTCTTACGATGTGGGATGTACTGGAGCACATTGACGAGCCGGAACTGGCGGTACAGCAGGCCAGCGAGTACGTGTTCTTGTCGATCCCGATTTTCACTGATGCCGGAGACATTCTCCGCTCCCATCATTTCAGAAAGAACGAGCACATCTGGTATTTCACTGATGAAGGTATCAGGCGCTGGTTTGCAGAGCAGGGCTTCACCTGCGCAGAGCAAAACACAATCGAATGCCAGTTAGGGCGTAAAGGCGTCGCGTCGTACGCTTTCCGCAAAATTTAACTTCTTTTTTAACACACAGCACCCCGGACCCGGAGGTGTGGAATGCATCGTATGAATGACCAGTCAGGTAATGTAATTACCCAGTTTTTCGCGTGGCTGGCAGCTGTATCAGCGGCTCTGGGATTTTCAACCCAGGACATGGTTTTCATGTTTTTCGGTCTGATTGGCGTACTTCTTTCTCTGGCCTCTTTTATATCCGGTCGGCTTGACGCCAGAAAACTCCATAAAGAGGACCAGCGCCGCACTCAGTTGCTGGAAAAATATTTTGATGATGCCCGAAAGCTACCTCCTGCGGATCGTCCGGCAAGCGTCAAGGTTGTTACAGATGCCATTAACAGGATAAACGCAAATGCAAAATAAAAAGGCAGGTGCTGCGGGTATTGTTTGTTCAGTTGCTGCGATCATCGCGATAGTGCTCGGTAACGGGCATGTTCGAACCAATGAGCGCGGACTTGAGCTCATCGGTAACGCGGAGTCATGTCGTCGTGATCCTTATGTTTGCCCCGCTGGTGTGCTCACCGATGGCATGGGAAACACCCACGGCGTTAAACCCGGCACAGTTAAAAACGACCAGCAGATCGCGGCGGAATGGGAAAAAAATATACTCGATGCTGAATCATGCGTTAATCGGTATGCCAATGGCAGAAATCTGTCTGATGATACTTTCAGCGCTGTAGTATCGGTCACTTTCCGCGCCGGGTGCGGCAATATGCGGAGCTCGACAATGTTCTCGCTTTTTCGAAAAGGTGACCTTAAGGCGGCGTGCTACCAATTCCCTCGTTGGGTTTACGGTGGCGGTCGGGTTCTTCCTGGGCTGGTTACTCGCGCAGGTAAAGAAGAGGCTCTCTGCTTGGACGGTCTGAAATGATCACCTTTGCGGATATCAAAGCCGCATGGCGTTCGATAGCGCTGGTGGCCGTGGTGATTATTATTGCGGTGTTGTGCATCCTGCTGGCAAACAGTCGATCTGACGTCGCTACGCTGAAGAGTGATAACGACGTTCTGCGCAGTGACAACACCCTGCAGGGGACGGTTATCGCTGCTCAGGCTTTCAATTTCAACCGGTTTAACCAGGTGGCCGATAACGCCAGCCGGCTTAACTCACTGATTGATGCCAGTACCGATAAAACTGTTATCCAATACCGGGAGATCCTCCGCCGTGAAAAGACCTGCGATCTGCCTGTTCCTGCTGATGTCGCTGGTGGGCTGCTCAGCTACGCGAACAGTTTACGTGCCAGCGCAATGCTCACCGATTCCGGGAACGCTGACGCAGCCGGTGATAGCACCACTACCGCCAGCGCGCTGACCTATTGCCAGGCTGTTCTCTGGATCAAGCCGCTGCTGGCCGCTATCGAAAAAGCGAATAATCAGCTGGCTGGAATACGCCAGATCGAGAAGGACAGGCAATGATTATTGCCAGCATGACATTACAAAAGCCATTCACTGAGTGGCTTTGATAATGTTTTTTGAGTGAGGATTGTTCAGCATGGCTTCGATAAAAGAATCCACTGATGCCATTGGACAATCAAAATATTACGTCCACTGGAAGGATGAAAAATCCGGTCATGGACGCCGCCGCATTTTTAAGAATATTGATGATGCCGCACATCTTTTCTGGCAAAAACAGAATATCGAGCTGGATTGTCGAACTGCCAGCTGGACCGGAATAGACCATTCCTGGACTTTCCGAAAATTAATTCTGTTTTATCTGGGGTATCAGGCCGGCAAGCTGGAAAAAAATATCATTCGGTTGTCGTCATATACGAAATGCCGTCACGATCTACTCGCTGTAGACGGGCCGATACTGGAAAAAAATATTCTCCATATCAGCCATCGCGATATCGTTGATTCGGTTCGCACCGGCTGCCATCGCTGGATTCGTTCGGCTTTCTTCCTGCTGGTGGAAAAGCGGCTCATCACTTTTAACCCTGTTGACCGTCCCGCGCGCCGGAAGCGTCGACCCATCACCATACCGCCATCATCATCGGTCAGGGAGCTACTGAATAACGCGCCAGTTCGTGAGCGTATCGCGTGCTGGCTCGGGATTTGTGGCCTGCGCATCGGTGAGGCTCTGGCGGTTACTTATAACGACGTGTCAGCCGACTGGATCGACATCCGGGGGCATGTTGTTGACGGCGTTATACATGAGGGGCTGAAAAGAGGTGTGGAGCGCCGGGTAAGGATGCCGCGTGAGCTTTTCGCGTTGCTGGATAAAAGTAAACTCGGTACCTCTGAGCCTCTTATCTGCAACCAGTTTACCGGCGCATGCCTCGCTACCAGCTACGGCACTCAGGGGGTTCTCATCAGAACCCTGAACGACTATGGCATTAAGCGATTCCATCATCTTCGCCACTTTGCTGTATCTCGCCTGGCAAACAAAGGCGTCGATATTCTGAAGGTTTCCCGACTTATTGGGCATTCGAACATCAAAACCACAATGGACGTTTACGGTCACCTTTTCGGTGAAGTGGTGGAAATGGATTTGGACGACTGAGTTATCCACATAGTGGAAATATTAGGGCGATCCACTATCTCCCCATTCTGCGCGGCCTCCGGGCATCAAATCGCAGTTTTCCCGAAAAAAAGGATATGCCGCATTTTTACCCCCTCTGATATGCCGCACTTGGCACCAGAGAGGACGCGGCCTGCACGCCAGAATTTACCGCGTGATACGCCGCACCCGGATCGGAGAAATTGGATTTTGAACAAAAAATAATCACATTGACTTAGGCGGAAGTATGGCTCCTAAAAAAAGCTTCAGAAAAGCCTACGTCGGTATCGTTATGGACATGGCATTAGCCCGTAGCAAAATCAGCAATCGGATGGTTGCTCAGCGCTTAGGTGTGGACGAGACGACGATCCGTCGCTGGCGTAAAGAGAATATCGAGTTTGAGCGCGCTTTCACTGAGGCTCGCGAAGCTCTCAGAGAGAAAATAAACCGCGTCGCCGGTAAGAGCCTGGACGTTCGTAAACGGAAGGTTGTCACCACATCGCCGGATGGTGTGAAAACCACGATTGAAGATGTGCTGCCCACGCACAACGATATTGCTGTTTTCTCAAAGGTGCTCGGTCTTGGTACCAGCGTCTATAGCGAGGAAGAACGTCAGCGTGATGTGCTTCGCGAGGTGATGAAACATAAGGTAGCCGGGAAATACTCCGCGCTGGAGGCGGCGCAGCTGCTTGAGGCTGAGGGAGTGAAAGTTCCGGCAACCCTGCTTATGGAGCTGGGAGCACCGAAAATTTTCGAACCGTTCAACAATATGGACGAGGCAGCCAAAGCCGACGCGGCGAACCTGACCCCGCAGGAAGCAGCCGATATCTACAAAAAATACCTGGGCTGAAAATTGCAAAAACAGGCGTTTCGAACCGTAAAAACGCTATGCACTTTTTGACCCGTTTTATGCACGTTTTATTCATCCCGATTTGACCACTTTTCTGTTCAAAACAGAGGCTTCACGCCGTTTGCGTGATGGGTGCTGTTGCGCCAGTGCGGGTAACGACCATTATGTTAAATCGGAGCGTTTTTGATGAAATTAGCTTGTAAAAGGGGCGTGCCTGCCCCTGAGGAAAACACGAGCTTAAAAACCAGAGTTATCGCGAACTGGGGCCGTTGGGGCGTTGGTCTTGACTGACTGAATCCCGTTTAATGCAGCTTGTTTGCTTGAGTACATTTCACTCTGAGCGATAGTTTCGCCATTAGCCGCTTTGAGAACAAAGAAGTATTTCTGGCTAAGCAGGGTGTTACCGCTTTTCTTGAGTTCAAAATATCCCATTTCATATTTCCTGTTGAACCGTCGGTCGACGGCTAAATCAGTATGGAAGTATTGAAGAAATAAAAATCACTACCGGATCAAAATTATGCCGTTGCCGTTCCCATTTGACTTCCGCAAACCGGACTATACCGCCGTGTTTGAGTGGAGAATGGAGAGGCTGGAGCGGATCAGGAAAGCGCCTGAAATGCTTCCGGCGCTCCGTGAGTTCTACCGCACTAACCCGGCCCAGTTCATCATCGACTGGGGTATGACGACGGACCCGCGTAACCTCGACTATGGCCTGCCTGCGACCATCCCGTTTTTGCTGTTCCCCCGCCAGGAGGAATGGATTAACTGGATCATGGACAGGCGCGCCAGTCTTGAGCATGGACTGACAGAAAAAAGCCGCGAAATGGGGCTGAGCTGGACCTCTATCGGTCTGGCCTGTTCGCTTTGCCTGTTCAACAAAGAAATGGTGATCGGGTTCGGTTCCCGTAAAGAGGAATATGTCGACAGTACCGGCGACCCGAAAGCACTGTTCTGGAAAGCGCGTAAGTTTGTCGAGCTGCTGCCGGTAGAGTTTCGCGGTTCATGGAGTGACAAAAAACATGCTCCTTACATGCGCGTGGAGTTCCCGGAAACGGGCGCGGTCATTAAGGGAGAGGCTGGCGATAACATTGGCCGTGGTGACCGTACCACACTTTATTTCGTGGATGAGTCGGCATTCCTCAAACGGCCATTACTCATCGATGCTGCGCTCTCTCAGACGACCCGCTGCCGTATAGACCTCTCATCCGTCAACGGCATGAATAACCCGTTTGCCCGTAAGCGCCACAGCGGAAATATCCCGGTGTTTACGTTCCACTGGCGCGGCGACCCGCGCAAGGATGATGAGTGGTACCGCAACGAATGTCTGAAAATTGATGATCCGATTATCGTTGCTCAGGAGCTGGACCTGAACTACAGCGCATCCACAGAGGGGATTCTCATTCCTTCTGAATGGGTGCAGGCTTCCGTCGACGCGCATATCAAACTGGGTATTCAGCCCAGCGGCCAGCGCCTTGGCGCAATGGATATCGCAGACGAAGGGAAAGACAAAAACGGCTTTTCTTGCCGCTATGGCTTCCTTCTGCAGAACGTTCACGAATGGTCTGGCATTGGCAGCGACATCTACGCTTCTGTCGTTAAATCGTTTGGTTACTGTGACGATTACGGTCTGGATGAGTTCCGCTTCGATGAGGACGGTCTGGGTGCGGGTGCGCGTGGTGATGCTCGCGTGATAAACGAACTCAGGCAGGCTGAAGGCCGGGGAACAATCACAGCTACGCCTTTCCGTGGTAGCGGTAGCGTATTCGATCCGGAAGATGAAGCCGTTCCTGGTGATAACGGTAAAGCGGCGCGCCTGAATAAAGACTTCTTCGCGAACGCGAAAGCACAGAGCTGGTGGCATCTTCGCAAGCTGTTTCGTAACACCTTCCGCGCGCTGAACGGGATGGACTACAACCCCGACGAAATAATTTCGATAAGCAGCGAGATAGAAAATATTGACCGCCTGCTGATGGAGCTTTCACAGCCTACGTGGTCGAAAAACGCCGTCGGTAAAATCCTCGTGGATAAACAGCCGGAAGGCACAAAATCGCCGAACCTTGCAGACGCCGTAATGATTAATTACGCGCCGATGGATTCCTCTCTTGATACCTGGGCCAAACTGGCCGGAGCGTGACATGTCCCGAAAGAAACGCCAGAACGGCGCACAGCAGCCCGTTAGGACATCTGACGGGTACAACAATTTCACGGCCAAACTTGGCAGCGACACCAGAAACATACAGACGGGCGGAATGTACATGCCTGGGTACATCAGCCGTAACAGGGTGATGCTGGAGTTTGCGTATCGTTCATCGTTCCTCGTTGGTGCCGGTGTGGACGCGATGGCTGATGATATGACCCGCAAGGGGATTAACATCAGCTCAAAGCTGAAACCCGGACAAAAGGGCAAGCTCGAAACCTTCTGGGATGAGCTCGCTATATGGGATGGTCTTAACGATAACCTCAAATGGTCACGATTGTACGGTGGCGCGGTGCTAGTGGTCCTGCTTGAAGGGCAGGATATGTCCTCCCCGCTGAAACTGGATCGCATCAAAGAGGGGCAGTTTAAGGGCGTGATGAGCCTTGACCGCTGGATGGTTAACCCGAGTTATTACGATCTCGTTACCGATTACGGTCCCGATTTTGGGAAACCGAAATATTACAAGGTAATCACGAACCAGCAGGGGATTCCCCCCTGGAAGATCCACCATAGCCGCGTTATCCGCATGGAGGGCGATACGCTTCCTTTCCAGCAGGCCCAGACGGAAAATGGCTGGGGGATGTCTGTCGTGGAGCGTATTTTCGAGCGTATTGAGGCGTTTGATACTGCGACCGTCGGCACCACACAGCTGATCCACAAAGCGCATCTGCGAACCTACAGCATTGAAAAGCTTCGTGACATCCTTGCCAAAGGCGGTGATCTGGAAAAGTCGCTGATGAAGCACATGGACATGATTCGTGAGTTTCAGACCATCGAAGGCATGACCATGATGGACTCAAGGGATAAATTCGAGACTCACAGCTATACGTTCGCCGGTATCGCGGATGTCCTCCTGCGCTTCGCTGAGCAGGTTTCTGGCGCGACGGGAATTCCTCTCGTCCGTCTGTTCGGGCAGTCCCCTGCAGGTTTCAATACCGGCGACGGCGATCTGGAAAACTACTACAGCCGGGTTAACTCGCTGCAGGAG
This sequence comes from Enterobacter asburiae, assembly GCF_008080435.1. Taxonomy (GTDB): domain Bacteria; phylum Pseudomonadota; class Gammaproteobacteria; order Enterobacterales; family Enterobacteriaceae; genus Enterobacter; species Enterobacter asburiae_C. Next base: position 59,474 of record NZ_VRKN01000009.1, read on the forward strand.
AGACGCTTACGCCGTCATATCCGCTGGCTGCTCGATATCTCCTGGCGTTCTCTGTTCGGTGAACCACTGCCTGACGATTTTACTTTCGAGTTTAACAAGCTCTGGGAGATGTCAGACGTGGACCGCGCAACGATGGCGAACAATGTGGTTACTGCACTCGGTACCGCCGTTCGTGACCTCGGAATGCCTCCGGCAGCCGCGCTTAACGATCTCAGGAACATTTCTGATGTGATTGGGATCGGTGGTTCTATCACTGACGAGGACATAGAAGATGCGAAGGCCCAGTGGGAGGAGGATGAACCTGAAACCATCCCTCCGCCGCCGTTCGGAGATCCAGTATCGAAAAAGCCTGTTGGCGATAGCAAACCAGATAGGGCAGATCGTCGATGGTACCTACGACGGTTCACAGGCCAGCGCTGACAGCATTTCGAAAACGCTGGTGGACTATTCCGAGGTAATCAGCGACTGGGCAGAACAGGTCGGGCGAAGGATGTTTGCCCAGGTCGAGCAGGAGGAATGGAACCTGTGGAAATCGGTATCAGAGGAAATCGGCGCTGGCCTGCGCGATGTGGTGGGTAATACCCCCGTCGGTCAGGTGGCGCAGGATATCGTGTATCGCCAGATTCAGCTGATGAAGTCCCTGCCGCTGGAAGCAGCCGATCGCGTGATGGACATACAACAGCGAGCAATGCAGGCGGTTATCACTGGCGAACGTCCGGACGAGCTCTACGAGATGATCATGGCCTCCGGTGACGTGGCCGCCAGCAGGGCGCAGCTGATTGCCCGTACAGAGATTGGACGAGCTACCGGCGCGCTGACGCAGGCCCGAGCGCTGTCGGTCGGCTCCGAGGGTTACTGGTGGCGCATCCACGGTGCTGGCACGCGCAAATCTCATCGAGGTATGAAGGATAAATTTGTGCGCTGGGATAACCCGCCGACGCTGGACGGTATGACAGGTCATGCTGGCTGCCTGCCGAACTGCGAATGCTGGCCGGAAGTCCAGATTCCACCGCCGAGAAAATGAAAAATACGGCTTTAGGTTGGTATTTCAGACGAACGGCAATACCCGCGAAATGTTATGAAAATGTTGTGTTTCAAAATCTCCATTTTCAGGCCAGATAACCGCTACTTTTACGGCTTAAAGGGGACATTTTAATCGAGTCCATTTTTGTCGGTACGTGTAAGAACCCTTATGTTAAATAGCCCGATATTTTGAGCATTTTTCCCATCTCACAAGGTCGCCTCCGGGCGGCCTTTTTGTTGTCCGTAATCGAGCAGGTAACCCATGAAATATTTCTTCACTACACGCCTGGGCGAAACGCGCTATCTGCAGGCGGACGGCTCTCTGCTGTGTAAAGACGTGCCGATCGCACGCACAGGGACGCAGGTCTATTTACCTGAGGAAATCGACCTCGAACCGGACGGCACCGGCACGGTGACAGTCTGGCGAACAGAAGACGAGGTGTTTTCCCCTGAGACGATGGCGAGCTTTGAGGGCGTAGCCGTCACGCTGGGGCATCCAGAGGACAGTCTGGGCAACATCGTTTTCGTGAACCCTTCTAACTTCGCAGAGCTAGCGCACGGACACATTCAGAACGTCCGGCGCGGCACCGGCGATAAATCGGATCTGCTCATTGCTGACGTGCTGATTAAACGGCAGGAAGCAATCGACGCGGTGAATTCTGGCCTGACCGATGTCAGCTGTGGCTATGACGCGCAGTACAAGCAGCTGGCACCCGGCAAAGGCAAGCAATACCAAATCACAGGTAACCACCTCGCTGTCGGCATCGACCGGGGGCGTGCTGGTGGCCGCTGTGCAATCGGGGATTCCATCCCATCAACAACAAAGGAGAAGCCTGTAATGTCATGGCTTAAAAAACTGGCTCAGGCCATTAAGACGAAAGATGAGGATGCGCTGGCAAAACTCATCGACGAAGCGCCGGATATGCCGTCTGATGGCATGCCTTCAATCCCCGGTTCCTCTATCACCATCAACATTCCTTCACAGGCCACCGCCTTGCCTGAAGGCAATCGCACCACCACAACGGACGAAGGCGATCCTAACAAAGACAAAACCGGCACGGGCGATGAAGAAATTCCAGCCTGGGCGAAAGCGTTGCTGACTCGTCTGGAAAAGCTGGAGGGTAAAACCACCGACGGCGATCCGGACCCCGGCAACATGACCACCGACGAAGACGAAGAAGAAAACCGCAAAGTGACGGGCGACGCAGCCTTTAAGCGCAACCTGATCGCCGATGCGGAAATTATCTGCCCTGGCTTCCAGCCTGCTGGTGATAAGAGTCTGAAGCGTCAGGTGCTGAATCATGCAATGCGCACCGGCGACAGCCTGAAATCGTTCGGCGTGGATGATTTCTACAAAGCGCCAAAGGCTACGGTCGACGCGGTGTTTACTGCCGCTGTGGCGCTGCATAAGGCGAAAAATCAGCTGACCCCGCTGAACAACATTACCCGCACCACGGACAGCGGAATCAGCACTAAGCACCTTTCCCCGGCAGAGCTGAACAAGGTCAACGCCGAATTCTGGGCAAAAAACAAATAAGGTAAATCATCATGGCAGGTACTGCATATTTAACGCGCATGCCCCTGGGCATTGCCGGGGGCGTTACCCGTCCTCGTGATCTCACCATCGAGCCGGTTAGCCTGGACCACACGAAGCAGTTCGCGTCCTACGGGCTGGTTGGTAAATACGTGAACGATAAATTCGTTCCGCTGGAATCTGGCGACACCATCAGCAAAGTGAAAGGGATTCTGGTTCGTCCGTTCCCGATCACCTCTGCTCTGGACCTTGCTTACATCGGTGTGACGGCTAATCAGGTTGGTGACAACCTGAAACGTGGTTACATCTGCGTAACTGCTACCGCAGGCAACGCGGCGACCGCGAAAAAGGGCGATCCGGTTTACGTTCGCGTGGCTGGTGGCACCACTCAAAGCCCGATTGGCTCCTTTGTGCTGTCTCCGGACTCTACCGCATCAAATACACCTCAGCTGCCAAATGCAGAGGTCATGGGGCCGGGTGAAGCCGACGGCCGTATTGAAATCGCTTATAACATCTGAGGGAATAATTAATGTTTACAATTGACAGAGCGACCATCGACTCCACCGGCGCGTTTCTCGTCGGCGAACTGGAGCGCATGGATCAGACGCTGAACATGCCTTTAGTGTCCTACAAATGGTCACGCGACATGCCGCTGCGCAGCGATATTTCTATCGCTGATGAAGTGTCATCCTTCACTAACACCGATTTCGTCGGCGTTGGTGGTCCAAACCCTAACGGTAAAAACTGGATCGGTAAAAAAGCGACTGCCATTCCTGGTATCGAACTCGATATTCAGCCTACCCGTAACAACCTCACCTTGTGGGGGCAAGAAATCAGCTGGACGGTACCGGAACTGGCTTCTGCCCAGAAACTGGGCCGTCCGGTTGATGTCCAGAAATACGAAGGCATGAAGCTGAAGTGGAACATGGACACCGACGAACAGGTTTATATCGGTGATAACGAGCTCGGCGTTGCTGGCCTGCTGAACCTGCCGGATGTTACTCCTGTTGCTGCAGCTGCAGCGTGGACCGCAACCACCGATCCGGATGTGATTGTCCAGGATATCAACCTGGTGCTGTCTGATGGCTGGGTTCGTTCTGGTTATGCGGTCTGCCCGGCAAAAATCGGCCTGGCACCGGAGCTGTTCGGCCTGCTGGCGAGCAAAAAGGTTTCCTCTGCAGGGAATATCTCCGTGCTGGAATACGTGAAGATTAACACCATCGCGTTCCAGGAAAACGGCACACCACTGGAGATCGTCTCCATGAAGTGGGCCTCCAAGCGTGGCGCTGGTGGCGCGCATCGTATCGTTGCTTACACCCAGGACGAAAAATACGTTCGCTTCCCAATGGTCCCTCTGCTGAACACGCCGCTGGAATATCGCGGCCTGCAGCAGTTGACCACTTACTACGGCAAGCTGGGCCAGGTGGAAACCCCGTATTCCAATACGATCTCTTACCTGGACGTTCCGGCGTCTTAACCTGAAACAGGCGGGGAAACCCGCCTTTTTTATGGAGCAAAAACATGAAATACGTTGTTTCCGGTGGCGCTACTCTCAGCTTTGCCGACGGTTCTAAATTTGAGCTGTCTCAGGGCATCCACGACAGTTCCTCTTTCCCGAAAGAAGTTAAGGACCACTGGGCCTTTAAAGCCTATGCGCGCCCGATTGACGAAGCCGACCTGGCGAACGAGCAGAGCAATGAAGACCTTTCCGCGAGCCTTGTTCTCCTGGCAGAAGAAAATAACACCCTGAAAGCGCAGCTGGCTGAGCATGAAAAAACCATTACCGCGCTGGGGAATGAAAACACAGACCTGAAAGCGCAGCTGGCAGCCGCTCAGGCACCAGCAGGCGGTAAACCTGCCGACAGCGCGAACAAAACCGATAACACCGGCGGGGACGCGAAAAATGCCAAAAAACAGCAGGCTTCCGACTAACGAGCAGTTCCGCACCGACTTTCCCGAGTTCGCCGATACAACCCGCTACCCTGACCCCTCAGTGAATTTCTATCTGGGGCAGGCCGATTCGATTCTGAATCAGGACGTACAGGGCGATCAGTTCGTCTACCTGGCCGAACTATTCACGGCTCACTATACGGAGCTGCGCGGCCGCACGCTGGCCGCCGCTGCCGCTGGTGGTGTGAACAGCAACGGCGCAGCAGGTGTCGTGTCCTCTAAATCAGTGGATAAGGTTTCAGTGAGCTATGACGTGTCCGGAGTAATTAACCCGGATGCCGGTTTCTGGAACAGTACCGCCTACGGGCGCGAGTTCTACTGGTGGTGGTCGATGTTCGGCGCTGGTGGCAGGCAGCTGCTATGAAAAGCGGGTTGACGGTTCGCGCTGACAACGCCGTGGCTGTTCTGGAATCCCTCCGGCAGCTATCCGGAATGGATGTGCTGGTGGGAATACCTGAGGACAAGGCAGGGCGTGAGGATGGCTCCCCGATTAATAACGCGGAACTGGGCTACCTCCACTCGACGGGTGCAACGGTGGAAATCGACGGTACAACGGTCACGCTTCCCCCACGTCCTTTTCTGGATATGGGGATCGAGGATTCAAAACCCCGAACCACTGCACACCTCAAGGCAGCGGCAACCGCCGCGCTGGAGGGGCAGACTGAAGCAGCAATGCGTGAGCTGGAAAGCGCCGGACAGATTGCCCGTGACGCTGCAAAAGCCGTTATCGGAGCTGGCGACAGATTGCACCCGCTTTCTGAGAAAACCCTCGAACGCAGACGGGCCGAGGGCATTCCCGGCGAAAAGCCGCTGTATGCCCACGGTTACCTGTTGCGCTCAATTAACTACGTCGTGAGGAAAAAATAATGCCTCTTCTCGATGTGAGCGATGTTCTTCTTGATCCCGACTTCATGGACACCAGTCTGGTTTGTCACCGGCAGGTTCAGACGGTAGATGAGGACAATTTCACGAAAAACACAGCTCAGGATATCCCATTCTCTGGCGTGGTGACGGTTGACCGTTCTCTGGAAGCCAGGCGAATGGAGGCTGGCCAGAACATCAGTGGCGCGATCCTCATCGTGACGCAGTTCAGATTAACCCAGGGCCAGCCCGGTACAGACAGCGCCCCGCGACTTGATGCCGATATCGTGAGCTATAACGGACGCGACTATCGAGTGACGTTCGTCGACCCGTACACCAGTTACGGTGCTGGATTCGTCCAGGCACATTGTGAGCTGGTGGACTTTAACGGAGGGACGCCAGTTGAGTAACGACAGCACCGCGCGCGGTTATCTGACGCCTGTCGGGGATAGCCCCCAGTATGACGAGGCGCTGGAGCGTGAAATCAGTCGGTGGATTCGCGGTGTTTCTGGCTTGCCGGCCGCGCTTGTTTTCCCCCGATTGACTGACCCGCAGCCGCAGATCCCCAACAACGGGGTAACGTGGTGCGGCTTCGGTATCACTACCGTTCCCCAGCCGTTAAGCCAGTCCGATGTTCAGGTTTCGGAAGAACAGTCCGAGCAATGGACGTGGGAACAGGTAACGGTGATTTGCTGCTTCTATGGCCCTCTGGGTGCCAATACTGCATCAACTTTCCGAGCCGGGATATTCGTCGAGCAAAACAACGCCGAGCTGAATCGCTCGGGGCTTTCGCTGGTGGAGGCCGGGACTATCTACAAGCTGCCCGAGCTCATTAATAACCAGTGGGTGAGGCGCTACGACCTCACCATCACGCTGTCCCGCAAAAACATTCGTACCTACAACGTCCGGACGCTGCAAGATGCGCCCGTCTCATTTTTCGGAGACTAAATTATGCCGCAGGGATTACCTGTATCTAACGTCGTTAATGTCGACGTGATCATTGGGCCGCGTGCGGCTACTGGTCGAAACTTTGGTTCACTGCTCATTCTCGGGAGCTCGACGGTTATCCCGGTTTCTGAGCGCATTCGCCTCTACTCATCCTCGGAAGATATCGGCACAGATTTCGGCGTGGATAGCCCGGAATATGAAGCCGCGACCGTGTATTTCTCACAGTCACCGAAACCTCAGCAGGTGTATGTCGGTCGCTGGGCTAAAACGCTGGTATCGGCTGAAAGCGGTTCGACGGAAACGCTGCTGCAGGCCGTGAACGCTGTACTGAATTACACGAGCTGGTACGGTCTGGGCGTAGCCGATGATGAAGAGATCGACGATGCCGACTGGCTGAGTGTGGCCGCCGCGATTGAAGCTTCCAGCCTCAGTCGAATTCTGGCAATTACCACTCAAGACCCGGAAGCGATTAACACGACATCCACAACCGATCTCGCCTATAAGCTGAAGGCGGCAAAATACGGTCGCACGTTTGTGCAGTATTCCACCAGCAGCAAGTACGCCGCGCTTTCTGCGTTTGGCCGGGCGTTTACGGTGAATTTCAACGGCAGTAACACGACCATTACCCTGAAATTCAAGCAGGAGCCGGGTATCACCTACGAGACACTGGATCTCAGCCAGGCTAAGGCGCTGGATACCAAAAACTGTAACGTCTACGTGTATTACGAAAACGATACGGCAATCCTGCAGCAGGGCGTCATGTCCAGCGGCGATTTCTTCGATGAGCGCCACGGGCTCGACTGGCTGCAGAACTACGTTCAGACCAACCTGTATAACCTGCTCTACACCAGCACAACCAAAGTCCCACAGACTGATGCAGGTGTTACGCGCCTCCTTTCTAACGTTGAGAAATCAATGGATCAGTCAGTCACGAACGGGCTGGTGGCTGCTGGCGTATGGAACGGTGGCCCGATTGGGCAGCTGGATTCCGGCGACACGCTGACAAAAGGCTATTACGTCTACGCGCAGCCGATTTCAGAGCAGGCGCAGGCAGACCGTGAAGCACGTAAGGCACCGGTTATTCAGGTGGCCTGTAAGCTGGCTGGCGCGGTTCATTTCGCTGATGTTCAGATCAACGTCGTTCGCTAAGGAGAACATGAATGGCTACTTATTCTTTTATGGACGTCACGGCGTCCCTCTCCGGCCCGACCGGCGAGATTGATCTGGGCTACGGTTCCGCCAGTTCAGAGGAGGGGATCACCGTTGCAATGGGCGGCCCCAAAAATACCATGACCATCGGCGCTGACGGCGAAGTGATGCACAGCCTGCACGCGGATAAAAGCGGCACGGTAACCGTCAACCTGCTGAAGACCTCGCCGACAAACAAAAAGCTGTCGCTGGCGTACAACGCGCAGAGTCAGTCCTCAGGTACCTGGGGAAACAACGTCATTGTGATCCGAAACAAGGTGAGCGGTGACATCATCACGGCGCGCAGCGTGGCGTTCCAGAAACAGCCGGATAACGCCAACGCTAAAGCCGGTAATACGATGCCCTGGGTGTTTGACTGCGGCAAAATCGACCAGGTTCTCGGAGAGTTTTAACAGATGGAATGCTCAATCAAAGGCCACGATTACCGCGTGGCAAAACTCAGCGTTTTTGACCAGCTGAAAGTGACCCGCAAACTGCTGCCGGTGCTGGCGGGCATGATGTCAGATTTCGGGAGCATTCGCTCCCTTCTGCCTGCTGATGGCAAAATCGACACCGTGAAATTCGATCAGCTGAAACCGGTGTTTGAAACCCTGCTCCCGCGTATCGCTGAGGAACTGTCTTCCCTGACTGAAGAAGATACCAACGCGATTATTCATCCGTGCCTGGCCGTGGTATCACGCAAGCACATGGACGGATGGACGCCGGTATTCAACAGCGGTCAGCTGATGTTCGATGATATCGACCTGCTGACCATGCTGCAGCTGGTGGCGCGGGTGGTCGCCGATTCACTGGGAAATTTTTTGCCCGTGAGCCCTACCAGCGCGACGCCGGGCCAGCCTCAGGGTTAACCCTCAACAGCCTGCCTGACGGGCTGTCTTATCTCCTTGACCCGGTTGACGCCGGGTTAATCCCTTATTACGCGCTGAAGGATGGATCAGTCGATCTGTGCGATATCGCGCTGATGAATGACCACCTGGCCGTTAAGGCAGACAACCAGCGCCGTATTGAGAAATGGAGAGAGGATAATGAACGCTGAGACTATTAAAGATTTCCTCGTCTCGCTCGGATTCGATATCGATGAAGCGGGCGCGTCAAAGTTCGACTCTGTTCTCGCCGGTACGACCGCAAATGCCATCAAAATGGGGCTGGCCGTCGAAGGTGCCGCGCTTACCGTGGTGGCCTTCACGGCTAAGATCGCCTCCGGTCTGGATAATCTCTACTGGGCGTCACAGCGCACCGGCGCGACGGTGCAGGGGATTCAGTCTATTGGCTATGCTGTTTCGCAGGTAGGCGGCAGCGTTGACGCGGCGCGAACCTCTCTGGAAAGCCTCTCCCGGTTTGTTCGTAACAATCCCGGCGCGGAAGGCTTCCTGAATCGCCTGGGCGTACAGACTCGTGACGCCAGCGGTAACATGCGTGACATGGCCGCTATCTTTACGGGTGTCGGCCAGAAGCTCAGCAGCATGCCGTATTACCGGGCTAACCAGTATGCGCAGATGCTGGGCATTGACGAAAATACCCTGATGGCGATGCGCCGGGGTGTGGGCGGTTTCTCCGGGCAGTACAGCGCAATGGCGAAAGCTATCGGCTTCAATGCTGACGAGGCGGCCAGAAGTTCCAACAAATTCATGACCTCCCTGCGCGAGTTCGGCGCGATGGCAGGCATGGCCCGTGACAAAATTGGCTCTAATCTTGCTGGTGGTCTGGCGGGTTCGCTGGACACGTTGCGCCGACACATCCTGGATAACTTCCCGCGCATCGAACAGACCCTGACGAAAGCCATAAAAGGCATTCTGGCGCTCGGGGACATTATCGGGCGGCTGTTCTTCCGGCTTATTGAGGGGACATCCAGCCTTATCAACTGGTGGCAATCGCTGGATAAGCAAACGCGGGAGCTGATCTCGTTGTTTGGCGCGCTGACGATTGCGCTGCGCATTCTGAACAGTACGTTCTGGATGTCGCCGATAGGCCTGATTACGGCGCTGGCGGCGGGAATTGCCCTCCTGTGGGAAGATTATCAGACCTGGAAGGAGGGCGGGGACAGCCTGATTGACTGGGGCAAGTGGAAGCCGGAAGTCGACGCCGCGCTGAAGATGGTTCGTGACCTTAAAACGACCGTTAACGAACTGGCGAAAGCGCTGGCGAAACTGCTCAATATTGACCCCAAATCATGGTCCCTGAAGTGGGATTTCAGCAACTTTATCGACCAGATGGGCGAGTTCAGCAAAATGCTGAATATGATCGCCGACCTGCTCAACGCCATTAAAGATGGCCGCTGGGCTGATGCCGCCAGCATCGGCAAACAGATGCTTAATCAGGGCAGCGAAAATCCGTCAGCGATGCCGATGGTAACAGACAGCGCCAACGGTACCGCCGACTGGATTAAAGAGCACTGGGGATTCGATCCTCGCAGCGTGGGCCGAACGGTGCGCGGCTGGTTTGGTGAGGATGACCCTGAACAGCTCGGCCAGTCAGTAAAGCGGCCACAGCCAACCAAAGCGGGCTCTGAGCTGCTGGGATGGATGCAGCCGATGCTTACCAACCTGGAACAGCTCTACCGGCTTCCGGAGGGGTTACTGCGCAGCGTGGCCATAACGGAATCGGGCGGTAATCAGTTCGCCGTTTCAGGCGCTGGCGCTAAAGGCCTGTTTCAGTTTATGGACGGCACGGCGCGTGACATGGGGCTGCGCGGAAACGATGTTTTCGACCCGGAGAAGGCCGCGCAGGCAGCCGCAAAGTATCTTTCACAGCTGCTGCAGGCTAACGGCGGTGACCTGAGCAAGGCGCTGGCCTCATACAACTGGGGGATCGGGAACGTGCAGAAGCACGGTATGGCCCTCATGCCTCAGGAAACCCGCAACTACATTCCGAAGGTGTTAAGCAACATGCCCGCGCCCGGGGCTCAGGTACAGCAACAGAACACTTATCACATTTACGGTGGTGGTGACCCGCGTTCTGTCGGTACCGAGGTCGAGCGTCGACAGCAGTCGGCAAACGCCCAGGTTATGCGCGGTAATCAAACGAAGGTGGGCTAATGGATATTCTCTCTACGCTCTTTCAGCAGCAGAGCCGAAAAATAGGGATGATTGTCCCCAGCGTGGTTGTTTCTGAGAAGCATACCGACACGCTGGAGATAACAGAGCACCCTGTCGAGGTCGGGGCCGCCATCGCCGACCATGCCTACAAAAAACCGTCTGAAGTGGTGATGGAGGTCGGTTTCGCTGGTGGCGGATCGTTGCTGGATTTTGCCAGTAATCTGACGGCCACCAGCTTACTGGGCCTGAGTCCCCAGCAAACGTATCAGGAGATTCTTGACCTGCAGGCGAGCCGTATTCCTTTCGATGTAGTGACCGGCAAACGGCTGTACAGCAACATGCTGATCCGCGCGCTGGAAGTGACGACAGACAAGACAACCGAAAACGTCCTGTCTGCCGTTCTCACCCTGAGGGAGGTTCTTATCTCGCAGACGCAGCAGATCTCCGTCGCGGATAAAACCAACATGAAGGATGGGGCCAGCACGTCGGCGGTACTGAATACCGGCAACAAAACCACAAAGCCGCCAAATACCTCGCTGCTGAAAAGCATCACGGGTAACGCGGCGTCATTACTGGGGCTCGGCTAATGGCAATTCAGGAAATCCCGCTGACGGCGGATAACCAGCAATTCAGCATCATCCTGGCTGGTACCACCTGGCGGATTAACATCACCTGGCGCGATCTGTACTGGATTATGGACCTGCAGAACGACAGAGGGGAGCCGGTAATCTCCGGTATTCCTCTCGTCACCGGCGCTGACCTACTGGCGCAGTACGGCTATATGGGGCTCGGATTTAAGCTGGTGGTGGTCTGTGACGACAGCACACAGGATTATCCGACGAAAACCGACCTGGGCGGCCGCAGTCATTTACTGGTATCAACGGAGTAAGTATGTCACAGAACTGGATGAGACATTTCGAGCTGCAGCTCGTGGACGAGAACGGGCAGGGTATCGAGCTCAGCGATTTTAAAGTGACCTTTACGATCGACTGGTTCAACATCAGCAGCGCGTCCCGGGTGGGAACGTTCAAAATCTACAACCTCTCGGCAGATACGGTGAACCGCATCACCGGGCAGGAGTTTTCTAAGGTGCGGCTAATTGCAGGTTACGACGGTATCGCGCCGGAGGTATCGGCAAGCGACGTCGGGACCGTACGTGAAGTCGACGCGGCGGCCGTGGGCCAGAGTGATGGCCGGAACTACGGTCTGATTTTTAGCGGCGAAATTCGCTACTCGGTCACAGGAAAAGACAGCCCCATTGATTCCTACGTCCTGATTCAGGCAGCCGATACGGATCTGGCGTTTGCCACCAGCATTACCTCGCAGACGCTGGCGGCCGGTTACACGGTCGCAGATGTGAACCGCGCGCTGATGAGAGACTTCGAGGCCAAAGGCGCGACCGAAGGCCTGACGCCTGAAATGCCTGCTACCGTATTCCCCCGGGGCCGGGTGCTGTTCGGCATGACACGGCATCTTATGGATAACGTGGCCGGGCAATGTGGCGCAACATGGCAGTTCGTGGACGGTCAGCGTCAGATGGTGGCGAATAACGAGTATGTTCACGACGCGATTGTGCTCAACAGCGCCACCGGGCTTATCGGTATGCCGCAGCAGACCATCGGCAACGGCGTAAACGTCCGCGCGCTGATTAATCCGAACATCCGGGTTAACGGGCTTATTCAGCTGGATCAGGCTTCTGTGTATCGCACCGCGCTGTCGAACAACGATATCGCTATGGCTGGTGGGCAGATCACCGACCAGAACACGGACGGAAATATCACGCTAAGCGGCACCACGGCGCAACCTGCCAGCATTGCAACGGATGGCGTTTATATTGTGCGCGGGATTATGTACACTGGCGACACAAGGGGCCAGGCGTGGTACATGGATATGATGTGCGAAGCGCGTGGCGCGGCGGATTTACTCTCGTCCTCAGCGCAGCAAAGGATATATTCATGAAGCGTATGAAGTTATTTCTGACAATTTCGTTACTGTTTTCCTGCTCTGCGGCTTTCGCTGATTTACAATGCGGCGGATACCGACTTCATGCAGCTGATAACGGCTGGACGAAAATCAACGGCGAGCAAGTTACATCTCAAAAAATCAAGTTTCTCGGTAAGAAGGACGATTGGAATAACGTTAAAACGGATATGGGGCTGATGCCTGCGCGTGACGGTAATAATTACGGTTTCGAATTTGTGAAGCGTGGAGGGAAATCGTTCCTCAATGTCCAATTGCTTCAAAATAGCATGAATGCTCCCAAGCTAATTGGTTCCTACCCATGTTCACAAATTAAGGGTGAGTGACCAATGATGAAAAAGGTTATTGCTGCTCTATTTTTATGCTCTGTTCCTTTTGCTGCTATTTCAGCTGTTAAAAACATAACGTTTAGTGATAGCGAAAAAGTCATGCTTAAGCATCTTTTTAAATATGACCTTCAACAATTCATCCATTCTGACGCCCATATGTTTTCTTATGAAACGGTGATTGTTTCCGCTGAAAAAATTGCAGAGGATTATGATGCAAATGAAGCGAGGGGCGACAGAGACTATAAGGGTAAACCCATTATCGTTTCTGGAACTGTCGAAAAAATTAGATCCACCATGGGCGATGTTCCAGCAGTAGAGCTAAAAACTAATGTGGGGATTAAGGGGGTTTCTTTATATTTCACTAAAGAAAACGAGAAGCTTGCGATTGATTTGAATAAGGGCGATAAAGTCAGTTACGCCTGTATAGGTGATGGCTCAGTATTAGGTGACCCTGTTCTTCGCGGGTGTCTGCCAACAGATGAATATGTAAATACAGCATCTGACGTTATGTATAAAGATTCAATGGCGATGCTGAAGGATATTAAAGACCCTAAATCAGACGCTAACACTTTTATTTTATTTACTAAAATGATTACAAGATTAACTGATGATTATAAATTGTGCGCAGCCACTGATGCGAAATGTATCGTTAATATAATTGATACAACACCTATGGAAAAACGAAAGGCTATGGCTAGGGAAATGTCCAAAGAACTTGGTGTCAATGTCAGCGTAAAATAGCTGTCATACCTTCGACCTCATAACCCGCCACCCGGCGGGTTTTTTGCTTTCTGGAGCCTACGAAATGGCAGTATCTGACCAGACCCGAAGCGGCGACCTTGCCGAAACATTCGAATCTGAGCGGGAAACCACAAAAAACCAGATCCGCGTCGCTTTGCCTGGCATCGTCCAGTCATTCGATCCTGACGCGGTGACGGCGGTTGTGCAGCCTGCTATCCGTTCGGTTGAAACTGATAACGACGGGAACCGCATTACCAAAAATTACCCGCTGCTGGTGGATGTGCCAGTGGTATTTCCGCGTGGCGGGGGATGCACGCTAACGTTCCCGGTGAAAGCCGGTGATGAATGCCTGGTGATTTTTGCCGATCGGTGCATCGATTTTTGGTGGCAGAACGGCGGGGTGCAGGAGCCTGTCGACGACCGGGTGCATGATTTATCGGATGCGTTCTGCATCGTCGGGCCGCAGTCACAGGCGCAGAAAATAAGCGGAATCAGCACCAGTGGCGCGCAGTTGCGCACTGATGATGGCGCTGCGTTTGTGGAAGTGGCCGCAGGTCATAGCATCACGGTTAAAACCCCCGGCGCGCTGACGGCGACAGCAGAAGGAGGAACCACGATCACATCACCCACTATCACGCTTAACGGGAACGTGACAATAAACGGGAATCTCTCTCAGGGTATGGGCGCAAGTGGCGGTACCGCGACGATGCTCGGCCCTGTCACGGTGACTAACGATGTAAAAGCCGGTGGTAAGAGTCTGATGACGCATACGCACGGCGGAGTACAGACCGGCGGCGGTAATACAGGAGCGCCAAACTGATGCGATACAGACGTGAAGACGCCGACGGTGATTACACCTTTGGCAGCGGCGATGATACCTGGCTGATTAACTCACCCGAGGCCGTGGCGCAGGCGGTAAAAACGCGATTCGAATTGTGGTATGGGCAGTGGTTTCTCGACACCACAGAGGGGACACCGTGGATTCAGTCCGTACTCGGTAAGCAGAAGCCGGAAACCTACAACCTGGCGATCCGTAAACGCATTCTCGAAACGCGGGGTGTTAAATCCATCCTCTCTTTCAATACGACAGTGAACACTACGACGCGCCGCGTCCAGTTCTTCGCTGAAATTGACACTATCTACGGAACAACGACAGTAACCAGCGAGGCATAAATGGCCCTCAATTTGGACACACTCGGCTTATCGGCAACGGTAACCGCTGAGGGGATCAGTGCGCCTGATTACCAGACGATACTCGATACCCTGACGAGCTATTTCCAGCAGATTTATGGCAGTGACGCTTATCTGGAGCCGGACAGCAAAGACGGCCAGATGGTGGCACTGGTGGCGCTGGCTATCCACGATGCCAACAATACGGCCATCTCCGTTTATAACTGCTTCTCACCTGCTACAGGTTACGGCGCAGCGCTGACCAGTAACGTAAAAATTAACGGTATCGCGCGCCGGGGGGCGACAAACTCCACCGTGGATCTCGTTCTGATCGGTACTGCCGGGACAACCATCACAAACGGTACCGTGAAAGACACGAATAACGTGATCTGGCGGCTTCCTTCCTCGGTGACGATCGGTGTCGGCGGTACCGTGACGGTAACTGCAACCTGTTCAAACAGCGGAGCGGTTGCGGCGCTGGCCGGGACGATTACCACTATCAACACACCGACCCGTGGCTGGGCATCGGTAACCAATCCGGCGGCGGCCACCGTAGGCGAACCGGCTGAAACCGACGCAGAACTGCGTATCAGGCAGGGACAAAGCGTCGCTCTGCCGTCACTCACACCGTTTGAAGGTGTCGACGGTGCGATCGCCAACGTTGCAGGCGTGACACGTCACAAGCTCTACGAGAATGATACTGGAGCTACCGACAGCAACGGGCTGCCGCCACACTCTATCTCGGCCATCGTGGACGGCGGGGACGTGACCGACATTGCCCAGACTATCCGGGGTAATAAAGGGCAGGGAACGGCGACCTACGGGACGACAGCTGTCACGGTACCGGACACCTACGGCAACCCACACGTGATCCGCTTTTCGCGATCTACTGATGTGCCAATTTTTGGACATATCACCCTGAAGGCATTCACCGGCTACACGTCGCAAATTGGCGTACAGATTCAGCAGGCCGTCGCGGATTACATCAACGGGCTGACGATCGGCGACGATGTGCTGCTGAGCAGGATTTATTCTCCGGCGAACCTCGGTGTAGTGAGCGGTGGCAACGCGCGCTACTACGACATACAGGAGCTGCTGATTGGCAAATCAGCCGGTAGCGTGGCGGCGGCAAACATCATCATCGCCTACAACGAATCTGCATCGTGTAAGCCTGAAAACATTGTTCTAACGGTGACGTCATGAGCAAGTACACAGACTTAATCACCAACTATCACGCCACGAAGCCGAAATTTTTTGATCACGTCGACCTGAGCACGCGGCCACTGATTGATATCACTACCGCCACCCGGGGGCTGGTGAGCGCTTTCGACATCGATACCGCTGTCGGCGTCCAGCTCGATACGCTCGGCCTCTGGATTGGCCGCAGTCGCATAGTCAGCCAGCCGATAAGCGGCGTTTATTTCAGTTGGGACACTGACGGGCTTGGTTATGACCAGGGCGTATGGCAGGGGCCATTTGACCCTGACGCAGGCTACACGACGCTTAGCGATGAAACCTACCGCATCGTTCTGAAGGCGAAAATCGCCATCAACAACTGGGACGGACGCAATGATTCGCTGCCACCCATCCTTGACGCTGCGACTGCCGGTTCTGGCCTGAAGATGCAGATCGTGGATAACCAGGACATGACCGTTTCTGTGTGGGTGTTTCCTGAAACCGATATTTCGGATGTTTCTCTGGAACTGATTGCCGCAATAAAGCAGGGATATCTGACGGTAAAAGCGGCCGGTGTGTGGGCTGGGGATATTCAAACACCCTCTGTGGAAACCCCCTCAGTGGGAAATCGTTTTTTTGGCTTCGACTTAGACAATGAATATATCGCCGGATTTGATGACGGCGCATGGGAGATGAAACTCTAATGGCTACTAATGAATTTAAACCGTTTGCCACCGGATCTGGCGCTAATGTTACCCCACAGAATGAGTGGGAGACACTTCCTGCGTTACTGACAGGATTTAGCAGCGGAAAGGCGAGCAGTGCTGAGGTAAATAAAGCAATCCGTCAGGCATCATTCATCGCATCGGCTCTTGCTCAGTTTGTAAGTGATAACGCCAACCTTAATGTTCTCGATGATGGCGATATTGCCGGGTTTACCAGTAAGCTGAAAAGCGCGTTTGCAAAGCAGTATTTATCACGAAACAACCCATTCGGTGATATCAAGGCTGATGGGGCAGTCAATGCTGCGAAAATTAATCTGGGTTTGCAGGCGTTTAATATTTCCAGCACCATTACGACCGTTTCAGCGCCTACATCCGGTGTGTTTTTGTACGTCGAAAATAATGGAAACTGGGGTGTACAGGACTCGGCAGGCAATCCACTTCCGTTGCCTGTTGCCGGAGGTGGTACGGGTGCCAATACGCTTTTGGGAGCACGGGTAAACCTCGGAGTTTCAGCATTCGGTTCCGATAGCACCCGCTCGACAGCATCTTCACCAAACGCAGCCGCCTATACCTTCATCACAAACTCAGGGGACTGGGGGGCGAGCAACAACAGTGGTCAGATAATACCTCTTGCTGTTTCTCGCGGGGGCACCGGAGCGACAGATTCAACCACAGCAAGAACAAATCTGGGGCTTAAAACGGCAGCTACTCGTGATGTGGGGGTGGGGAGCGGTCAAATTCCTGATATGGGTTCATTCCAGTTTTCAGCAGTAGCAAAAGGGTATGAAAAGCTGCCATCGGGTCAAATTCGCCAATGGGGAACGATTAGCATCCCAGCCGCAAATGCGAGCACAGATTTCGCTTTCGATACTTTCGCTATCCCATTCCCTAACGGCGTTCTTAATTGTCGAGCAAATGGCACGGCAACAACAACTAACACACCTTGCTTTGCAACTGCGGAAGCTATCTCAACGACACAAATCAGGCTTAAGGCAATTGCAATTGATTTGTCCAATAAAACTATTACGCAGGGAATGGCTGTTACTGTTGCCTGGGAAGCCATCGGAGCATAGAAATGTCAGAATATATCTACAGTGCAAAAAACAATGCATTTTATCCAGTCGATATGAAAGAGGATTATGTAGAAGCTGGCTCCTGGCCAGATGATGGGAAGGAAGTGACTGAAGAATGCTTCCTTGAATTTACGTCAGTTTCCCATTCCGATAAATACCGTGTTGCTGGAAAGGATGGACTTCCTGCATGGGAGGCAGTGCCAGACCCAACAAAGGAGCAGCTCATCGCTATTGCCGACGGTGAAAAAATGCGGCTTATCGGGCAGGCAAACGCCAGTATTAATATAAAACAATGGCCGGGGAAGGCGGCTATAGGGCGGCTCAAAGGCGATGAACTGGCGCAATACAATTTGTGGCTGGATTATCTTGATGCTTTGGATGCGATCGATACCTCGAAAGCACCGGATATCAGCTGGCCGATACCACCGGCAGGCTAAGCATAAATAAAAAGGCTGTCGGGAATATTCCGGCAGCCTTATTCACATCACAAACCAACCTGGCGGACAGTCGGGAACTCAGACACAAGCCACATATCGGCCTTTTCAAATATCGCTATTTTCCTGCCTCGTTGCACGAATTTTTTCAGCTATCCATTCTTCCACTTCCGTTGATACCCATCTTACTGACCTACCTATCTTAATGGGTTTTGGGAATTTGCCCGCGTTCATCCAACTGTAAATGGATCCCTTTTTGAACCCAACAGCTTTACAAACTTCTTTCAGATCCATCAAATATATGTTCAAGTTATGCTCTCCTCAGTGAATGATAAATGGACGTCTTCTTGGAAAAGCTAACATTGACACGAAAGGAAGCTGCCGAGCTCCTAGGTATCTCAAGGGGTACTGTAACGCGATGGGTTTTGGAAGGAAGGCTAAAGGCTTACCGTATAAGTGATAGTCCCAAGTCCCCACTTCTGTTTACACGCGAGGATTGTATGGCCGCATTGCAGGCTGTACCGGTTGAACCTGTGCGGCTGAGAGAAAGAGAAGTGAAGCGCGAAAAAGAAGAGTATTTCTCTCTGCGTCAGAAGGACGCGAGTAAGGAGCTGGATGCTCTGCTGAAAATTAGGACAGGTAAGGACAGGAAAGCTGAGTGAAAACCCGGCGCGGTGGCCGGGTTGGTTCTATTTCACTAATCTTAAGCCAGTTTTTTTGTTAATAGGATAAAGTTGTTCTATTTCATCATAATGTATTGAGAATACTTGCGACAATTCGCTTTCGTCATAATCAAGCTCTTGTTTGACGTGTTCAAATATCTCTTTTAACAATGTTGGCTTTTCATTATCAGGAGATAATTGTACTGGTTCATTGAGTCTATATCCGCGTGCAGACATCTGACGCCAGATATATTCATTTTGTCCCTGATTTAAATATCCTAAAGTTTTGGCTCTGAAAATTACGGAGGCCATTGAGGTTCTCCAGTAAGGCTTCAAGGTTGCAGCTTTTTCAATGCTCATATCACGAAGATAGGGAGATATGTCACGTTCAGGCATTAAAAATTCTGCTGCGAAAGCATCAGCTTCGCTCTCCATGTTTGGATTGGGCGATTTATGCATGACTAAATGGCCAAGCTCGTGCGCTAGTGTAAAACGATATCTGTCAAGTGGCTGATTTCTGTTGATGAAAATAATCGGTGGTAATCCTGGAAGGTTGTAGCTAACCCCAGATAAGCCAGTGTCATCCATGTCACACTCGATTATTAAGCATCCAGCTCTTTCAAGAACCTCGATCAAGTTTTTCACCGGACCTGCGGGCATATACCAACTTTTTCGCGTATTTCTTGCAATTTCAGTCGCATCACCGTTGTAGTCGTCAGGATCATATGAAGGTAATTCAAACTCTGGTTCAAAATCAACGAACTGAAGAAGTTTTCTAATGTGAGCTATTCGTACATTAATCTCTGCTATGAGGCGATCTAAAACCTTTATACCAACAGATGCTTTTTTTCTATACATTGGAGCCGCGCTGATTGGCCCACCGTATAAGCGTTCTGACATCGTAAAAAAACTTAGTGGGCATGATAATGCCTCAGAAAGTTTCTGAGCTTGTTCTGGTGTTACAGCTTTAAGTCCCTGTTCTATCTTCGAAAGGGTTCCTTGGGACATTCCCACTTTTTCTGATAAAACTTTTTGGCTGATTCCAAGCATTCTGCGGCGAAGCTCGATCATCTCATTTCTAATCAAAGAGAGAGATTCAGGAATTTGTGCCATCTTTGTTTACCACGTTTTCTTTTGCATGTTTGCGAGGTTTGATAACTTTTTTCGCGACAGTTTTAGCTGTCTCGGTTGTGCTTGGTTCAAATGTATGAGGAATTTCAGCAACATTATCGCCTTCAATATCTATTGCCCAAGCGACAAATTTGTCTTTTCTTTGAACAATTGCAATTTTGTCAATGTTGATCCCATCATCGTCTAAAACATACAGCAACTCTAAGCGAACTTCTCCGCCAAACATATCAATCTCTGGGTCATGATATTTCATAGCTGATTGAGTCTGAAGGTTGGAGGAAAGGAAGTTGGAGTCTGCCTTTTTAAACTTAATGAAGAATCTGTCATTAACTGCAAACCCTTGATTATAAGGTATTTTTGCAAACCTAATGCCTTTGTGTTCACCTGTTGAAAGTTCTTTTATCATCTCGAAAAAATAATCATTCCATACGAGATTTGCACGGACGCGCTTGTGCTGCATGCGAGGTGCTATTGGACCCGTAACCCAAGAGTTCCATGCAGCATGTACAGCTTTTCGCAACAGAGGGAAATAGGGTTCAAGTTCCAGCAACGCTTCTTCTTTAGAGATAAGGGACATAACTCGCACTCTGTTATTGATGATAATGATAAGAGTACCATCAACAACAAAAATGACAACAAAATATTCCTAAAAATATTCCTTAGCCGTTAACATATTGAATTCAAAT
Organism: Enterobacter asburiae; assembly: GCF_008080435.1. Lineage (GTDB taxonomy): Bacteria > Pseudomonadota > Gammaproteobacteria > Enterobacterales > Enterobacteriaceae > Enterobacter > Enterobacter asburiae_C. The sequence goes on from NZ_VRKN01000009.1 coordinate 80,141, forward strand.
GTTGTTTAACCAATGTTCCGACTCTTCAAACATCTCCTCCAGCATGCGGTTAAGCTTTTCCCGATCGCTTTTACTGGCATTGCTATTCAAGCCGTTCGCCTGCATCGGTTTCACCCTCACTTCGGCATCAGGGAAAATCTGGTGCACCCGCTTCGTCAGCTCGGCCAGAATGATATCTCTGGCCCCTTCTAGTCCTTCAACATTTCGCTTGTCATAAACCAGTTCAACGAACATAAAAGCCTCCGGAAAACCACTGTGGTTGTATACAGTATTTTTACTGTAAAAATAAACAGTGTCAAGGCGAGCGCAGCGCGAGGAATGGAAGTGTTTTTGTTACCCTTAGTTACAAATAGAAAAACCCCAGACTGCAAAATCTGGGGTTCTTTTAAAGTGCACGTGCATTTCACGTGCATATTTTTGTCTTTTCTCGGTCTGCGCACTGTCTGGTCAATGTCCGTAAGTGGCTGTTTTTATTGCCGCTGTCCGGTTGCAGTCCTATCAAAAGTGGTGGAGCTGGCGGGAGTTGAACCCGCGTCCGAAATTTCTACATCCTCGGTACTACATGCTTAGTTTGTCTTTACATTCGCACGCCAGCTGCGGACAGACACGCCACTAACGAACTAGCCTGATTAGTTTTAACGCTTCAACCCCAGGCAGGGCTTCCACGCGATCTCTTTTGGGTTTGACCTCTCTTTGATCCCCGTCTTAAGAGCGGAAGCTAGGGAGAGAGGGCTCTTAGCAGGTTATTAAGCTGCTAAAGCGTAGTTTTCGTCGTTTGCGACTATTTTTTTGCGGCTTTTTACGAGGCAAACCGCCCCTCGGCATGCACCTTGGGTTTCGCAAATCCCGTCGAATCCAGAATCAGCCCCAATAGTGTTGAACTGAGTATACCAGATTTCACTTCCTGGATACCAGCCCGGAACGCTAACTTATTGAATAGTACAATAAGTGTGCAGAATCAACGTCCTGCGTTTTTCATGATGCGCGCTTTGTCGAGCTGCCATTCGCGCTCTTTCAGGTCAGTACGTTTGTCGTGCTGTTTTTTGCCTTTTGCGACGCCGATTTTCACTTTGCACCAGGCATTTTTCCAGTACATAGAGAGTGCAACCACGGTGAAGCCTTCACGGTTGATACGGCCGTAAAGGGACTCAAGCTCACGCTTGTTCAGCAGTAGCTTGCGGGTGCGCGTTGGGTCACAGACGTAGTGCGAAGAAGCGACGGTCAGCGGCGTAAAGTTCGCGCCGAACAGGAAGGCTTCGCCATCTTTCAGGATCACGTAGCTATCGCCAATGTTGGCTTTCCCGGCGCGCAGCGATTTTACTTCCCAGCCCTGCAATGCAAGGCCAGCTTCGAATTCTTCTTCAATGAAATACTCGTGGCGAGCACGCTTGTTGAGCGCAATGGTCGCCGAGCCTGGTTTATGTGCTTTTTTCTTCGTCATAAGTGTCGTAAAGCCGTCGGTAATCTGATTTCAAAAAGTCACCTCATTGCGTCCTGTGAGGTCTAACGCGCTATCTTAGCACGAGATGAGGCTTAGCGTTTTTTTAACAGGTGATAAATGTTATTATTTGTCCGTTGTGTGACCATGGGAAATGCTATGCCTCAGATTAGCCGTACTGCGCTTGTGCCTTACAGCGCGGAACAAATGTATCAGTTAGTGAACGATGTTCAGTCTTATCCAGAATTTATTCCGGGGTGCACCGGGAGCCGCGTTCTGGAGTCCGGCCCGACGCAGATGACTGCTGCGGTGGATGTCTCCAAAGCGGGGATCAGCAAGACGTTCACCACCCGCAATACGCTGACCAGCAATCAGAGTATTTTGATGCATCTGGTGGATGGTCCGTTTAAAACCCTGATGGGGGGCTGGAAGTTTACGCCGCTGAGCGCAGACGCCTGTCGCATCGAGTTTCAGCTGGACTTTGAATTTACCAATAAGCTGATAGAGCTGGCGTTTGGTCGCATCTTTAAAGAACTGGCTTCGAATATGGTTCAGGCGTTCACCACCCGCGCCAAAGAGGTTTACAGTGTCGCATAAGATTGCTGTTGAAGTGGTGTACGCGCTGCTGGAGAAGCAGTATCTGCAGCGCGTAACGCTGGAAGAGGGGGCAACCGTTGAGGCGGCTATCCGTGCTTCCGGCATCCTTGAGCTTCGCAGCGATATCGACCTGGCGAAGAATAAGGTCGGGATTTATAGCCGTCCGGTGAAGCTGGGTGATGTGTTGAAAGAAGGCGACCGGGTGGAGATTTATCGTCCGCTGATTGCCGACCCGAAAGAGCTGCGTCGCCAGCGTGCGGAGAAATCTGGTAAGTAGCGGTTTCTTTCCCCGGTGGCGCTGCGCTTACCGGGGTTACGATTCTGCGCAAGAGTTCAGACACAAAAAAGGTGCTCAATGAGCACCTTTTTGCATTTCTGACTTCTGATTATTTGGTCAGGGCAGGTTTGTTGTCGATGTTGGTCAACACACCGGCGCTGCTGAAGGTCAGCGTCAGGGTCTGCTGGGTCGCATCTTCGTGGCCCGGCTTCTGACGGAATACATAGAACCAGGTGTTAGTGCCGAACGGATCGGACATCATCGGGGTTCCCAGTGTATAAGCGACCTGCTGTTGTGTCATCCCCACACGGATTTTGGACACATCGTTAGGGGTAAGGTAGTTCCCCTGGTTGATGTCAGGACGGTAAACCACTTTCTCCAGAGTGGAACAGCCTGCGGTCAACATCAGAAGAACCGCTGCGGCAGCGGTCAGCATTTTACAACGCATAGTGATTTGATTCCTTTTCGGGCCCGAGCAGAACGCGGCTCATATGTAATATGCCGATGATAATAGACCTTGCCCCACTTTGAAACCGGTCTGGCGGCGTTTTTGTTGTTCTGTATGACCCTGAGATCCCGAAAAAGTTTATGCCGCCAGCAGTTCTTTCGCGTTCGCGAGCGTATTACGGGTGACTTCGCTGCCACCGAGGAGGCGTGCCAGCTCCTGCAGACGCGCACGTTTATCCAGCGGCTTCATATGCGTTTCGGTCATTTCGCCGTCGGTTTCTTTGCTGACAATAAAGTGATGATGACCACAGCCCGCGACCTGCGGCAGGTGGGTGACACACATCACCTGCGTTGATTCGCCTAGCTGGCGCAGCAGTTTACCCACCACCGCTGCTGTTGGGCCGCTGATGCCGACATCCACTTCATCGAAAATCAGCGCCGGGGTTTCCATTTTACGCGCGGTAATCACCTGAATCGCCAGCGCAATACGCGACAGTTCACCGCCGGAGGCCACTTTGGAGATAGCCTGCAGCGGCTGCCCCGGGTTAGTGGTGACGCGGAATTCGATGCGATCCGCGCCTTCCGCCGTCAGGTGGTTTTCTTCAAAGCGAACATCAATAGTGAAGACGCCGTGCGGCATCGCTAGCGTGTGCATGCTGTTGGTGATGTGCTGGCTTAGCTCCTGGGCGTAATGCTGACGGATTTCATGCAGCTTTTGTGCTGTCGCCAGCGCCTGCTCATGGTGCAGGTTCACCGCCAGAGAGAGGGTTTCCTGCGAGTCAGCCTGATCGTCAAGCTGCTGCTGTTCTTCCAGCAGAGACTGATAGTAGTCCGGCAGCTCTTCCGGCGTGACGTGGTGTTTGCGCGCCAGTGAAATCTGACGGGAAATGCGCTGCTCCAGCTCAAACAGACGGTTCGGATCGAGATCCAGACGTTCACAGTAGTGGCGCAGTTCGTCACCGGCTTCGGAAATCTGAATCGCCGCTTCTTCCAGCATATCCAGGACGCCAGAAAGCTTGCTGTCCATGCCGACCAGTTCGGTAATCAACTGGCGGACGTTATACAGCTGGCTCTGCAGGTTCACGTCTTCGCCATCCGCCAGCAGGTTGAGTGCATTCTGGCTGGTTGAGAGCAGGTGGCCGCTGTTCGCCAGACGTTTGTACTCTTCGTCGATTTGCTCAAACTCACCCAGCTGCGGGTTGAATTCGTTCAACTCTTTAAGCTGGTACGCCAGCAGCTCCGCACGTGCGGCGCGCTCCTGGCTTTGCTGCTGGTGCTGGGCAAGTTCACGGCAGCTCTGATGCCACTGGCGATAGTGCTCTGCCATAAGCTGAGTAAGCGCGTACTCACCCGCATAGCCATCAAGCAGCGCTTTCTGCTGTTCTGGTTTAACGAGTTGCTGATGCGCATGCTGACCGTGGATCTGGATAAGCAGCTGGCCGAGTTCGCGAAGCTGGGAAAGTGGAACCGCCGTGCCGTTGATAAAGCCTCGGGAACGACCGTCGCTGCTGATCACGCGGCGAAGTAAACACTCACGTCCATCTTCAAGCTGGTTCTGCTCCAGCCAGCGCTGGGCGGCAGGGGTGTCTTTCAGGGAGAAACGGGCGCATAGGTCAGCGCGGTTAGCGCCCATGCGCACCATATCGCCCTCTGCGCGGCCGCCAAGGCACAAGCCGAGGGCATCAATGGCAATGGATTTACCTGCACCGGTTTCCCCGGTGATCGCCGTCATGCCGCTGTGGAAATCGATCTCAAGCTCACGAACAATGGCAAAGTTGCTGATGGTCAGTTGTGCCAGCATAATTGTTTTCCTGTATGAAAAACCATAACTGTGTTTTCATACAGTATAAACTGGTTTTATATACAGTAAAGTGCTGGATGCAAAATCAGAACAATTTTTTTGACCAGCCAAGCTTCGAGCTTAATGTATTGAAATAGCTGTAATCTTTCGGATGAATCAGATTCAGGTGGTAATCACACCGACGAATGAGGACATCTTCACCCTCCTGGATCGGCAGCGCGATCTGGCTGTCGCAGCTGATCTCCAGGTCGTTACGGCGGTGCGAGAAGCGCAGACGTATCGTGCTGTCGCCGTTGATAACCAGCGGGCGGGCGGAGAGCGTGTGCGGGAACATCGGCACCAGGGTAATGGCATCCAGCGAGGGCGTCAGGATCGGGCCGCCGGCCGAAAGCGAGTAGGCGGTTGAGCCGGTCGGGGTGGAGATAATCAGCCCGTCAGAACGCTGGGAGAAGGCAAAGATTTCGTCGATATAGACTTCGAACTCGATCATGTGCGCCACTTTACCGGGGTGAAGAACCACCTCGTTAATCGCGGTGCTGATGCGCTTCTGGCAGTCCTGCTGGCATACCTGCGCTTCCAGTAAAAAGCGTTTTTCGCTGATATAGTGGCCTTCCAGCACGTCGGCCAGCTGTTGTTGCGCATTGTCCGGGTCGAGATCGGTTAAAAAGCCGAGATTGCCACGGTTGATGCCGATGACCTTAATGTCATAACGCGCCAGCGTGCGGGCCGCGCCGAGCATGTTGCCGTCGCCGCCCACCACCACGGCGAGATCGGCCTGTTGGCCAATTTCCGCCAGCGTGCCGGTTTTGACGCTCTTGAGCTGCAGCTCCTGGGCAATCTGCTGCTCGACCATCACTTCATAGCCTTTGCTACACAACCAGCGATACAACATTTCATGTGTCGTTAGTGCGGTAGGGTGACGCGGATGCCCGACGATCCCAATACACCTGAAATGATTATTCATTTTCTGGAGGTCCTTGTGCCTGATGAATGATGACAATCTGTCTTGTTCCCTTGAATCCCGGAAACTGATCCCCATAATAAGCGAAGTTAGCGAGATGAATGCAGAAAAACGCGGAGAAATTCATGAGTAGTAAAGAACAGAAAACGCCTGAGGGGCAAGCCCCTGAAGAAATTATCACGGAACAGCACGATGAAGTTGAGGCTGTAGAGCCAGACGCATCTGCTGAGCAGGTGGACCCGCGCGATGAAAAAATTGCGAATCTGGAAGCTCAACTGGTAGAAGCACAGAATCGCGAACGCGACGGTGTTCTGCGCATCAAGGCGGAAATGGAAAACCTGCGTCGCCGTACCGAGCAGGACGTTGAGAAGGCGCATAAATTTGCGCTGGAGAAATTCGTCAACGAACTGCTGCCGGTCATCGACAGCCTCGATCGCGCGCTGGAAGTGGCTGACAAAGCGAATCCAGACAACGCGGCGATGATTGAAGGTATCGAACTGACGCTGAAATCCATGCTCGACGTGGTGCGTAAGTTTGGCGTGGAAGTGATTGCCGATACCGACGTTCCGCTGGATCCAAACGTTCATCAGGCGATTGCCATGGTGGAGTCAGAAGAGGTGGAAGCCGGTAAAGTGCTGGGCGTGATGCAGAAAGGTTACACCCTGAACGGCCGTACCATTCGCGCAGCGATGGTGACCGTGGCGAAAGCGTAATTTGCCATTTGTAGTACCGGGTGGCGGCGTTCGCCTCACCCGGTCTACAGCCTTACTCAGCGATACTCTCGCGCAGCGGTTTCACGGGCAGGACTTTAACCTGCTTAATCATATTGTCCTGCACGTCCAGGATATCAATATCGTACTGCTCAATGCGCACCCGCGTGCCTGCCGCCGGGATCTCTTCCAGCGCTTCCAGAATCATCCCGTTAATAGTACGAGCCTCATCTTCCGGCAAATGCCAGTTAAATGCTTTGTTGAGTTCGCGAATGTTCGCGCTACCGTCAATCAGCACCGAACCGTCGTTTTGCGGGGTAACCTCTTCCGCGAGGGAAGGTGACATTGAGGTGGTAAAGTCCCCGACAATCTCTTCCAGAATATCTTCGACGGTCACCAGCCCCTGAATATCGCCGTACTCATTGACCACCAGGCCGACTTTCTTCTTGTTGCGCTGGAATTTCACCAGTTGCGTGCTGAGCGGGGTTCCTTCCGGCACGTAGTAAATCTCGTCGGCGGCGCGCAGCATCACCTCTTTGGTGAACTCTTTTTTCTCGGTCATCAGACGGTAGGCTTCGCGCACGCGCAGCATGCTGATGGCGTCATCCAGCGAGTCGCGATAGAGCACAATGCGTCCGTGCGGGGAGTGCGTCAGCTGGCGGACGATGGCTTTCCAGTCGTCATTGATGTCGATACCGACGATTTCGTTACGCGGCACCATGATGTCGTTTACGCTGACCTTTTCCAGATCCAGTACCGATAACAACATGTCCTGATTACGCCGGGATATCTGCGAGCGGGATTCGTGAACGATGGTGCGCAACTCGTCTTTGCTAAGCGCGCTGCTGATGGTGACGTCTGCTTTAATACCGACCATACGCATCAGAATGCGGGTGACCATATTCAACAGCCAGACCAGGGGCATCATCAGGATCAGTAGTGGTGCCAGCAGGAAGCTGCTCGGGTAGGCGACCTTTTCCGGGTACAGCGCAGCGATGGTTTTCGGCAGCACTTCGGCAAACACCAGCACCACGAACGTCAGCACGCCGGTGGCAATCGCCACCCCGGCGTTGCCGTACAGGCGCATCCCGACGATGGTGCCGAGGGCAGAGGCAAGAATGTTGACGAGGTTATTGCCGATGAGCACCAGGCTTATCAGGCGATCCGGCTTGCGGAGCAGTTTTTCAACGCGACGTGCGGCACGGTTACCCTGTTTAGCACGATGCCGTAACCGGTAGCGGTTTAAGGTCATCATGCCGGTTTCCGAGCCGGAGAAATAGGCGGAGATGACCACCATGACGATCAGGATAACGATCAGCGTGGTGGTAGAGATGTGTTCCAGGGGGAACTCCTTTGTTTCTTAGCCAGCAAATTGCTGTATGAAGCGGCTGCCAAAATAGGCAAGGGTGAGAATGCCCGCACCCGCGACGTTGAACCAGACCACGCGACGACCGCGCCAGCCTTCATGATAATGGCCCCATAACAGGACAATATAGACAAACCACGCGATGATGGAGAGCACCGCTTTATCGATATTCTCTACGCTGAACAGGTTCTTCATGTAAAACAGGCCCGTGCAGAGCGTCAGCGTCAGCAGCACCACGCCCACCTGGGTGATGTGGAACATCTTACGCTCAATGACCATCAGCGGCGGCATCTCATGGTTAAACGCCAGCTTTTTGTTTTTCAGCTGGTAGTCAATCCAGGCGAGTTGCATGGCGTAAAGCGCGGCGATGATCAGCGTCGCGTAGGCAAAGAGCGACAGGCCGATATGCACCAGCATCCCCGGGGTAGCCTCCAGATGCGTAATGAATTCATTAGGCATAAAGGTGGCGAGAGCCAGATTGATCAGCGCGAAGGTATAGACAATCGGCAGCAGCAGCCAGCCGCGATTTTTAGACGCGACAATGGTCATTACCGTACAGATCATCAGGCTGACCAGCGAGCCGACGTTGAGGACGCTCAGGTTTTGCACGCTGCCGTCGCCGGGAATGATGCGTGATTCCAGCGCAAACGCGTGGCTAATCAGTGCGATCACCGCGGAAAGAATAGCCATGCGCCGCCAGCCGCTGTTTTTTTGCAGCAGTCCGGGAACGATCAGCGCGAGGCTGACAGAGTAGGCAACAAGGGCGATCAGTGCGAAAACAGGCATATAGGCATCGACAGTTGTCTTAATAAGAAAGAGAAGCAGTATAACGTTACGTGACGCCTGCTCCAACCGTTGCATAACAACAAAGGCGCCTTCATGTTATACTCCGGCAAAATTCTGTGTATGTGTCGCCCATGGCGGCCCAACGTTTCTACTCAGGCGAGAGACAATGTTTGATAATTTAACCGATCGTTTGTCGCGCACGCTGCGCAACATCAGCGGCCGCGGACGCCTTACTGAAGAGAACATCAAGGAAACGCTGCGCGAAGTGCGCATGGCTCTGCTGGAAGCAGACGTCGCGTTGCCGGTTGTTCGTGATTTTATCAACCGCGTAAAAGAGAAGGCGGTTGGTCATGAAGTTAACAAGAGCCTGACCCCGGGTCAGGAGTTCGTCAAAATCGTTCGTAATGAACTGGTTTCGGCGATGGGCGAAGAGAACCAGGTGCTTAACCTGGCGGCTCAGCCGCCGGCCGTGGTGCTGATGGCGGGCCTGCAGGGTGCGGGTAAAACGACCAGCGTCGGTAAGCTGGGTAAATTCCTGCGTGAAAAGCACAAGAAGAAAGTGCTGGTGGTCTCTGCGGACGTCTATCGCCCGGCGGCGATCAAACAGCTGGAAACCCTGGCGGAGCAGGTCGGCGTGGATTTCTTCCCGTCCGACGTGGCGCAGAAGCCTGTCGACATCGTTAACGCGGCGCTGAAAGAGGCGAAGCTGAAATTCTACGACGTGCTGCTGGTGGATACCGCCGGTCGTCTGCACGTTGACGAAGCGATGATGGACGAGATCAAACAGGTGCATGCCTCTATCAACCCGGTAGAGACCCTGTTCGTTGTCGACGCCATGACCGGTCAGGATGCGGCGAATACCGCGAAAGCGTTTAACGAAGCGCTGCCGTTAACCGGCGTGGTGCTGACCAAAGTGGACGGTGATGCCCGCGGCGGTGCGGCGCTCTCCATTCGTCACATCACCGGTAAGCCGATTAAATTCCTCGGCGTGGGCGAGAAAACTGAAGCGCTGGAGCCGTTCCACCCGGACCGTATTGCCTCCCGTATCCTCGGCATGGGCGACGTGCTGTCGCTGATCGAAGATATCGAGAGCAAGGTTGACCGCGCGCAGGCCGAGAAGCTGGCCAGCAAGCTGAAAAAAGGTGACGGTTTCGATCTCACCGACTTCCTTGAGCAGCTGCGTCAGATGAAAAACATGGGCGGCATGGCTAGCCTGATGGGCAAACTGCCGGGCATGGGCCAGATCCCTGACAACGTGAAAGCGCAGATGGATGACAAGGTGCTGGTGCGAATGGAGGCGATCATCAACTCGATGACCCTCAAAGAACGCGCTAACCCGGACATCATCAAAGGTTCCCGTAAACGCCGTATCGCAGCCGGTTGCGGCATGCAGGTGCAGGACGTTAACCGCCTTCTGAAACAGTTCGACGACATGCAGCGCATGATGAAGAAAATGAAGAAAGGCGGCATGGCGAAGATGATGCGCGGCATGAAAGGGATGATGCCCCCAGGATTCCCTGGCAGATAAATCGTGTTTAATGCTCAGTATCAAGATGCTGATTGCATTTTCCCCAGAAATCAGTAAAATTTTCGGGCTTTTAATATGACACCCGGGCTCCGTTCCTCGATGGGGCCCGGTTGTTTTATTCACACAAGAGGATGTTATGGTAACTATTCGTTTAGCTCGTCACGGCGCTAAAAAGCGTCCGTTCTACCAGGTTGTTGTGACTGACAGCCGTAATGCACGCAACGGTCGCTTCATCGAGCGCGTTGGTTTCTTCAACCCACTGGCCTCTGGCGCAGAAGAAGAAACCCGTCTGGATCTGGATCGTATCGCTCACTGGGTTGGCCAGGGCGCTACTGTTTCCGATCGCGTTGCTACGCTGATCAAAGCAGCAAATAAAGCAGCTTAATCTGTCACGGTGGTCATGATGAGCAATAAAGCACCTGTTGAACCGATCGTATTGGGAAAAATGGGTTCTTGCTACGGTATCCGTGGTTGGCTCAGAGTGTTTTCCTCCACTGAAGACGCTGATAGCATTTTTGATTACCAGCCCTGGTTTATCCAGAAAGGCGGTAAGTGGGAAGAGGTCGAGCTGGAAAGCTGGCGTCACCACAATCAGGACATCATCATCAAGCTGAAAGGCGTTGACGATCGTGATGCCGCGAATGCACTGACCAATTGTGAAATTGTCGTGGATTCGTCGCAGTTGCCACAGCTGGAAGAGGGCGACTACTACTGGAAAGACCTTATGGGTTGCCAGGTAGTCACTACCGAAGGCTACAGCCTGGGGAAAGTCATCGATATGATGGAAACCGGGTCAAATGACGTTCTCGTCATTAAGGCAAACCTGAAAGATGCATTTGGCATCAAGGAGCGGTTGGTTCCGTTCCTCGATGGACAGGTTATCAAGAAAGTCGATCTCACTACTCAAACCATTGAAGTAGATTGGGATCCTGGTTTTTAAATTCTCCGGATAAACGGTAAAAGACGGCGCTATGTGGATTGGCATAATTAGCCTGTTTCCTGAAATGTTCCGCGCGATTACCGATTACGGGGTAACTGGCCGGGCAGTAAAGAATGGCCTGCTGAGCATCCAGAGCTGGAGTCCTCGTGACTTTACTCATGACCGGCACCGTACCGTGGACGATCGTCCTTACGGCGGCGGACCGGGGATGCTAATGATGGTGCAACCCTTACGGGACGCCATTCACACAGCAAAAGCCGCGGCAGGTGAAGGCGCAAAGGTGATTTATCTGTCACCTCAGGGACGCAAGCTTGATCAAGCGGGCGTGAGCGAACTGGCGACGAATCAAAAACTGATTCTGGTCTGTGGGCGCTACGAAGGGATAGATGAGCGCGTAATTCAAACCGAGATTGACGAAGAATGGTCTATCGGCGATTACGTTCTCAGCGGTGGTGAGTTACCCGCAATGACGCTGATTGACTCCGTCGCCCGGTTCATTCCGGGGGTTCTGGGCCATGAAGCTTCGGCAACGGAAGATTCCTTTGCCGACGGGTTGCTGGACTGTCCACACTATACTCGTCCTGAAGTGTTAGAAGGGATGGAAGTACCGGCGGTGTTACTGTCTGGAAACCATGCCGAGATACGTCGCTGGCGTTTGAAGCAGTCGCTGGGCCGAACCTGGCTTAGAAGACCTGAACTTCTGGAAAACCTGGCTCTGACTGAAGAGCAAGCAAAGTTGCTGGCCGAGTTCAAAACTGAACACGCGCACCAGCAGCATGAACATGATGGGAAGGCGTAATACGCTCCCGAATATCAGTTTACCCAGGATAAGAGATTAAATTATGAGCAACATTATTAAGCAACTTGAACAAGAGCAGATGAAGCAGGACGTACCTTCCTTCCGTCCAGGTGACACCGTGGAAGTGAAAGTATGGGTTGTTGAAGGTTCCAAAAAACGTCTGCAGGCATTCGAGGGCGTGGTTATCGCTATTCGTAACCGCGGTCTGCACTCTGCATTCACTGTTCGTAAAATTTCCAACGGCGAAGGCGTTGAGCGTGTCTTCCAGACTCACTCTCCGGTAGTTGACAGCATTGCTGTTAAACGTCGTGGCGCTGTACGTAAAGCTAAACTGTACTACCTGCGTGAGCGTACTGGTAAGTCTGCTCGTATTAAAGAGCGTCTGAACTAAGATTCGCTTAAGCGACATCCTGTTAGAAAGGGCTGGCCGAAAGGCTGGCCCTTTTTTTATCCCATTGCACCTCTCGCGTTAACCCTTCTGTCATAAATCATTTACAATACGGCCTCCTGAGTGGAGGGGAAGTGGATAACGTACTGCATCAGCACAACTGGAAACGCGCAGCGGCATTGACCGCACTGTTTGCGATCCTGCTGATCGTGGTGGCGCCGCTGATCTCCGTCTCGTTGCAGAAAGATCCCATGAGCGCCATGCCGGGCATGCATCATGATATGAGCATGATGTCGATGGACGAGCATCATGGCGATATGCCACATTCCATACCTGTCGACCATGCGGAAGCCTGCGGCTACTGCGTGCTGTTAGCGCATGTCCCTGGCGTGATGCTGGCGCTGATCGTCCTGCTCAGCGTGGTGGTGCAGAGGCTTCGCGTTAAGTCGCCGCGCCAGGCGGTCAGCTACTGGCACTTTTTCCCCTGGCTTTACCCTGATACCCGCGCGCCGCCGCGGCAGTCTGCTTTTTCCCTTTAAAAATAAATCGATAACTTACTGCCTTAAAAAGGAAAAGTATGACTACCTGCACTCCGCGCGCGGCATGGGGAAACCTGCTGCGTCGTCTCCATTTCTACGTGGGGCTGTTTGTCGGCCCGTTTATCTTCTTCGCCGCGCTGACCGGTACGCTGTATGTGGCGACCCCGCAGCTGGAGAATGCGCTCTACCGGCACGTGCTACACACGAGTTCCGTGGGCGAGCCGCAGCCGCTGGCGGAACAAATTGCCGTGGCGGAAAAAACCGTTGGATCAGATGTGCGTTTGCACGCCGTGCGTCCCGGACTGGCTGAAGGCGAAACCACCCGCGTGATGTTTGCTGACCCGTCGCTTGGGCCATCGGAGAACCGGGCTATCTTTATTGATCCGGTAAGCCTGGCGGTGCTGGGGGATATGACGGTATACGGCACCAGCGGGATATTACCGCTGCGTCAGACCATTGATTACCTGCATACGTCTCTGATGTTGGGTGACGTCGGGCGACTCTACAGCGAGCTTGCGGCCTCCTGGATGTGGGTTGCCGCGCTGGGCGGTATTGCCCTGTGGTTTTATACCCGACCCAAACGGCGGATCAATAATCGTTTCCAGAATCGGCGTCGCCTGCACGTGACGTTGGGCTGGAGTCTGCTGGGCGGAATGCTGTTGTTCTCAGCAACCGGCCTGACATGGTCCCAGTGGGCAGGGGGGAACGTTGATAAGCTGCGGGCAGAGATGAACTGGCTAACCCCGCAGGTGAACACGACGCTTTCCGGCCAACATGAGATCGTGGATGAACATGCCGAACACTATGGCCATCACGGTGGAATGGGGATGCCGGAAATGGCGATGGATTTGACGCTGTTTGACGGGGTATTAAGCGCTGCCCGTAAAGCAGGGATTGATGCCAACAAACTGGAGATCCGCCCGGCGAAAACGGCGGATCGTGCCTGGACCGTGACGGAAATCGATCGCAGCTGGCCGACCCAGGTCGATGCCGTTGCGGTTGATCCTACTACGATGCAGGTCCTGGACAGAACCCAATTCGAGGATTTCCCGTTAATGGCAAAGCTGACTCGCTGGGGCGTGGATTTCCATATGGGGATCTTATTCGGGCTGGTGAATCAGCTGCTGCTTGTTGCGTTCGGCCTTGCCCTGTGCGTGCTGATCATCTGGGGGTACCGGATGTGGTGGATGCGTCGTCCGGCGCAATCGGTCGTGGATCCAGTGCAGACGCTTTGTCAGAGCTGGCTGGCGCTGTCAGGATGGGGAAGAGGGGTTACGGTGATAATCAGCGTACTGCTGGGGCTGGCCTTGCCGGTCATGGGCGTGAGTCTGGCGCTGCTTGTTCTGGTGGACTGGCTGCGCTGGCGAGCGGCAACCAGGGTGACGCTCGCCGAATCATCCGCTAAATAACCCTATGGCGTGCTGATAACCACTGCGACGCGGCGGTTTTCAGTGCGCCCTTGTGGGGTACTGTTGCTCGCAACTGGGTATTTTTGACCTAATCCCTGCGTGGTGAGATTGCTGCGCGGGATATTTGCGCCCTTAGCCCAGGCATCGGCCACGGCATTGGCGCGTTTTAACGACAGCGCTTCGTTGTAGCTTTCTTCACCGTAATTATCCGTGTGACCGTCCATTCTCGCGTGGTTCAGGCCGGTTTCCGCCAGGCGAGAGGCCATGGATTGGATCTGCGTTTCACTTTCCGGGCGCAGTCTGGCGTCATTTTTATCAAACAGGATAGCGTCCGACATACCAAGTGACCAGTCACCGTTCAGTTCGTTAAAACCATAAGACTTCATCGCCGTAATTTGCTCAGGAGTGAATTTGCCTTCCGGCGGCGACTGACAGCCTGCCAGAACCATTGAGGCCAGTACTATCGGCGCGAAGTAACGTTTTAACATAGTGTATCCTTTCTAACTTATTGTTTTCGTACGCTGGTTTTTAACCTGGTACATGTTGCGGTCAGCCCTCTCCAGTAATGCTTCCACGGAAGCATTTTCCCACGCCAGAGCAAAGCCAATGCTGAGTGACATTGATGCTTTTTGTCCGTTATGAAGATCAAACGGACGGATAAACTGCTGCGAAAGTGCAGCACAAATGTGTTGAACCTCAAGCTCAGAGTGCACGCCGTACAGCACCATGGCGAATTCGTCACCGCCAAGCCGGTATGCCTGGTGACGTTTGTCGCCAAACTCCATCATTCTGCTGGCGACTTCAATCAGCACGCAGTCTCCTGCCGCGTGTCCCCAGGTGTCGTTAATGAACTTAAAATTATCACCGTCGAGGAAGAGCAGGGCCGAGTTCGTTTTGGCAGAAGGGTCGTTCATTAAGGCCGCAATGCTGTTACGAAACGCTGCGCGGTTGGCAAGACCGGTGAGCGGGTCGTGCATGGCGGTACGCAACAGCTGGGCGTTTTTCGCCTGGAGCTTCAGTTGCCACTCCTCCATCTCATCCAGAAGGCTGTTGAAGTCTTCACCAAACTGGTGAAATTCTTCGATACGCCCGTCTTTCACCCGACGGGAGAAGTTGCGGTTAGTGCGAACGTCATGCACGACGTCGGTAATGTTTTGCAGGGCCGTGACCATCCCGTGATGCAAAGACTGGGTAATGGTGAGCGCGACGGCGGTAGCAAAAAGAATGCAGCCGGTCAGAACGGCAAACGACATCCAGATGAAATGGCTGATCAGGCTGTCACGCGCGGTAAGGCGAATTTCACCGATCATCGCGCCGTTATGCATGATGGGCTGCGCAACCGGTACGGGGAAAAGCCAGCGGCTGACCAATGCGCCCAGCGTGTCGTTGTTATCCTCCGGGTTCCAGGACCAGTAGGCAAACCGCTTTTTATGCGCGTTGATAACCTCGGCCTGGGCAAACTGGCCCTGTTTGCCCAGGGCTGCAAGCGTTTCGTTGGCCGCCAGCGAGTCGTTGAACACCAGCGAGGCTTCCAGGCTGTGGCTCATAGTGGCGCCGGTTAATTCGAGATTCTTTTGCGCGTATTGTTTTAAGGTTACGACGGAAGCAAAACAGAGCAACAGCCATATTAATGTCATCGTGATGATGACGCTTATCATGCTGTTTCGCCTCAATGTTCTTTTAAACGTCGGACGCGGCGTTGAAGTGAGATCTTTATCCATGCTGCTTATTCCGTGCAAGCATTAATACATCCGGATTGACTCTTACGCCACTGCGCGTCAGTGCATCCAGGTTGACGGAGAACCGTACCTGGCCGCGATCGATTATCAGGCAAAAGGCACTGCCAATTACACATTCCGGATTTTGCTCTGAGATTAATAGCAATGCTCTGCCCTGATATTGACTTATTAATTCAAGTTGTTTTGCCGGTGATTCAGACCCGAAATAAATCGCATCGCACGTCGCTGCCAGGGCTTCCTGATCGTTACGTACAATAACGGGAGTATAGGGTAACTCGCTATGCCCCTCATCGCCGCTGAGGGCGTGCGTATAGTGAGAAGTGGCGTAGACGCAGAGTTTAGGCTGGCCAGTAAGTGACGGCCATCGCGTATAGCTCACAATGCCTGAGACAATCGAGCGTACCGATTTATCCGTTTCCGTAAGCGTGCCTGCCGACGCAGGGCCCACCATAAGGAACAGCATTAACACCAGAGTGAGTCGGAAAAAAGAGATCAAGAATAAATTTCTCACCAGAATCCGCCACATCGCTCCGGAAATAGATGTCCTTAAGAGTTGCGGGCAGAATACCATTGTTTATCAGAGCCGTCATTATGTCAGAAATAGCCTGAGGCCAACCTAAGCTAAATCCTACTGTTGTTTATTTTCTGGTGGATAAAAATAGCCTTAATTCAGTCTGCTGGAACGCATACTTTCATCCATCCCTTTCTGCCATGACGCACGCAGTTTTGCCGCGTTTTCGACAGTATCGCAACTGGCAGGGAAAGATTTACCGGCTAATCCCCAGGCATGAATAAACCCTTCTTCGCAGACTTTCTTCTGACCATCGGCATAGCCGCGAAGATATTCACTACGATCAACATGTGTGTCGTTAAAACTATCGGCCAGGGCCTGGTTATCTTTAACCGGCAGGCCATTCATGGCGTCTTCTTTACCTGCATCAAACCAGGATGGGCTGGTCCAGTCGGGCTGGAAGGTGTAAGGATTGATCTGACAGCCCGTTAAAAACAGCGACAACAGCGCGAGAGCAATTGAACGCATAGCCATTCTCCTTTTTTCTTCAGCATAGCCTGGCTAAAGAAAATCTGTCTGTAATTTAAAGTTTACGTTTTTACCGGCTTATTTTTGCAATAAATTGGCTTGTGTAAACTAATGTGTACGTATTTTGGATTGAAATGTTTACTTTTTATGGTATCGTGGTTTCACCTCATTGAGGAAAACAACTATCGCAAACGAGCTTTACAGGATCGCCATCATGCAAAAAGACGCGCTGAACAACGTACATATCACTGACGAACAGGTTTTAATCACTCCGGATCAACTGAAAGCGGAATTTCCGCTGA
This sequence comes from Enterobacter asburiae, assembly GCF_008080435.1. GTDB lineage: Bacteria > Pseudomonadota > Gammaproteobacteria > Enterobacterales > Enterobacteriaceae > Enterobacter > Enterobacter asburiae_C. The sequence goes on from NZ_VRKN01000009.1 coordinate 97,207, forward strand.
GCGTCGCGCAGGAGGCTCAGATCGAGCACTCGCGCCAGACCATTTCTGACATTATCGCCGGCCGCGATCCGCGCCTGCTGGTGGTATGCGGTCCTTGCTCCATTCACGATCCTGAAACCGCCATTGAGTATGCTCGTCGATTTAAAGCATTAGCGGAGGAGGTCAGCGATAGCCTCTATCTGGTGATGCGCGTCTATTTTGAGAAGCCACGTACTACCGTCGGCTGGAAAGGGTTGATTAACGATCCGCACATGGATGGCTCGTTTGATGTGGAAGCAGGCCTGAAGATTGCGCGTCGCCTGCTGGTCGAGTTGGTCAGCATGGGGCTGCCGCTGGCAACCGAAGCGCTGGATCCGAACAGCCCGCAGTACCTGGGCGATCTGTTCAGCTGGTCCGCGATTGGTGCGCGTACCACGGAATCGCAAACCCACCGCGAGATGGCGTCGGGTCTGTCGATGCCGGTTGGCTTTAAAAACGGTACCGATGGCAGCCTGGCGACGGCGATCAACGCCATGCGCGCTGCCGCCATGCCGCACCGTTTCGTCGGTATCAATCAGGCAGGCCAGGTATGTCTCCTGCAAACGCAGGGCAACCCGGACGGCCATGTGATCCTGCGCGGCGGGAAAGCACCTAACTACAGCCCGGCGGACGTGGCGCAGTGTGAAAAAGAGATGGAGCAGGCGGGACTGCGCCCGGCACTGATGGTAGATTGCAGTCATGGTAATTCGAATAAAGATTACCGTCGCCAGCCTGCGGTTGCGGAGTCCGTGGTCGCACAGATCAAAGATGGCAACCGTTCGATTATCGGTTTGATGATTGAGAGCAATATTCATGAAGGCAATCAATCATCTGAACAACCGCGCAGTGCAATGAAGCACGGCGTCTCCGTGACGGATGCCTGCATCAACTGGGAGACGACCGATGCGCTGCTGCGTGAGATCCACAAAGATTTGAACGGCCAGCTGGCGACGCGTCTGGCTTAAGAGGTTAGTTATGGTTGCTGAATTGACCGCACTGCGCGATCAAATTGATGAAGTGGATAAGGCGCTGCTGGATCTGCTGGCGCGCCGCATGGCGCTGGTTGCCGAAGTGGGTGAGGTGAAAAGCAAATACGGCCTGCCGATTTACGTCCCGGAGCGCGAAGCCTCAATGCTGGCCTCCCGTCGTAAAGAGGCGCAGGCGCTGGGCGTTTCACCGGATTTGATTGAAGATGTTCTGCGTCGCGTGATGCGGGAATCCTATTCCAGCGAAAACGACAAGGGCTTCAAAACCCTTTGTCCGTCGTTGCGTCCGGTGGTGATTGTCGGTGGTGCAGGACAGATGGGGCGTCTGTTTGAAAAAATGCTGACGCTGTCTGGCTATCAGGTGCGCATTCTGGAAAAAGAGGGCTGGGCGCATGCTCCGGAACTCATGAAAGATGCCGGGATGGTTATCGTCAGCGTGCCGATCCACGTGACGGAGCAGATCATCGGAAAGCTTCCTCCTTTACCGAAAGATTGTATCCTGGTGGATCTGGCCTCCGTCAAAAATGGTCCGCTGCAGGCAATGCTGGCAGCACATACGGGCCCGGTGCTGGGTCTGCACCCGATGTTTGGCCCGGACAGCGGCAGCCTGGCTAAGCAGGTGGTGGTTTACTGCGACGGTCGCCAGCCGGAAGCCTATCAGTGGTTCCTGGAACAGATTCAGGTCTGGGGCGCGCGGCTGCACCGTATCAGCGCGGTCGAGCACGATCAGAACATGGCGTTCATTCAGGCGCTGCGCCACTTTGCGACGTTTGCCTACGGTCTGCATCTGGCGGAAGAGAACGTGCAGCTTGAACAGCTGCTGGCACTCTCTTCACCTATTTATCGTCTGGAGCTGGCGATGGTCGGGCGACTGTTTGCTCAGGATCCGCAGCTTTACGCGGACATTATTATGTCCTCCGAGAACAACCTGGCGCTCATCAAGCGTTACTATCAGCGCTTTGGTGAAGCCATTACGCTGCTGGAGCACGGAGACAAGCAGGCGTTTATCGACAGCTTCCGCAAGGTCGAGCACTGGTTTGGCGATTACGCGCAGCGTTTCCAGAGCGAGAGCCGGACGCTGTTGCGCCAGGCAAATGACAGTCGCCAGTAATGCGATGATGTATATACTGAAAGCCAGCAATGCTGGCTTTTTTTATTTTGGGGAACTGTCATGGCCGAACCGCAGCTGCTGTTGAATTACACCGGGCATCTGCCTGAATGCCCGACATGGAGTGCAGAAGAGCATGCGCTCTACTGGGCCGATATTCTGGAAGGGGAGATCCACCGCTACCATCTGCCAACGGCAGAACACACCGTGCTCTCTTTTCATGAGGAGGTGGGCTGTTTCGCGCTGCGCGAGCGCGGCGGATTTATCGTCGCCATGCGTAATGGTATCTGGCTTACCGATAAGCATGGCCTCCTGCAGCGCAAGGTGTGCGATAACCCCTCTAACCCGCAGCTTGCACGTTTTAATGATGGCGGCACCGATTCTCTGGGGCGGTTCTACGCGGGCACGTTTTGGGGGCCGGGAGATTACAACGGTGCCCTGCTGATGCGCATCGACAACACCCTGGAGCCGAGAGTGATCCAGTGTGATATTCACGGGCACAATGGTTTAGCGTTTAGTCCGGATAAGCAGTGGATGTTTACCTCAGACACGCCAAACGGCGTTATTTACCGTACGCCGCTTGATGAACAGGGCGAACCCGGCAGGCGTGAGGTCTTTCGTCAGTTTAAAGAGGGCGAAGGGATACCGGACGGCGCGGCGATGGATGTGGAAGGCTGCTACTGGAGCGCGCTGTTTGACGGCTGGCGTATTGCGCGTTTTTCTCCGCAAGGAGAGCAACTGGAAGAATACCGCATGCCGGTACGTTGTCCGACGATGGTCTGTTTTGGCGGCGATGACATGAAAACGCTGTTTATTACCACCACGCGGGAAAATATGGATGCGGAGGAGGTGGCGAAGTATCCCCTCTCCGGCGCCATCTTCACCCTGCCGGTGAGCGTGGCAGGGATGAAGAAAAGCCGCTTTATCGAACGTTAGATCGGATCGACCGGGACGACGTTTTCGCTTGGATAGCAGCCCAGTACTTTCATGGAACGCGTGATCTCGCCCAGTTCACGCAGGGCTTTCTGCATGGAAGCAGACTCGAGGTTGGCCTGGATATCGAGGTAGAACATCTCTTCCCACGGGTTACCGTGGATTGGGCGTGATTCCAGCCTGGTCATGATCAGGTTGTGGTTACGCAGCACCAGCAGGGCTTCAACCAGCGCGCCAGCCTGTTGGCCGGTGGCCATCAGCAGCGTGGTTTTGGCTGGCACCTGGTCTGACACATTGATTGCCTTGCGGGCCAGCACCACGAAGCGGGTGATATTTTGCGTCTGGTTCGCCAGGTTGCGTTCCAGCACCTGTAAACCATACAGCGCGCCGCCCGCTTCGCTGCCGAGTGCAGCGACGGTTGAGGAGTTAGCCTGCGCCACTTTTTCCATCGCCGCCGAGGTGCTTTCGGTGTACTCAATTTTCCAGTTCGGATAGCGGTTCAGGAACTGGCTGCACTGCTGGAACGGCTGCGGATGACTGTAGACCGTTTCGATCGTGCTCAGGTCGGTTGAGCCGGAGACCAGCACGCAGTGATCGATAGGGATCGTCAGTTCGCCAACCAGCGATAGGCTGGTATGCTGCAGCAAATCGTAGACGTCGTTGATGGCGCCGGAACTGGTGTTCTCAATAGGCACGACGGCGTAATCCGCCTGGCCGGTCTCAACCTGATTAAAAATGTCGGCAAACTTCGCACAGCCGCTCTCGATAAATTCTTCGAAATGGCGTGCGGCATACTGACGTGCGGCCAGGTGAGAATAAGAGCCCTTCGGACCGAGGAAGGCGATACGCGCAGAGTGCGGATTGGTTTTGTTCAGATGCTGCTGGAGTAATGCTTGCTGGGTGAGAACGGAATCTTCGATGATAAGCTGGAACAACCGGGTGATGTAGTGGGCATCAAGATGATGCGCTTTCCCGAGCTGGATCAGACGCTCCAGCAGATCGCGCTCGCGGTCGATATCACGTACCGGGCGATGGGAATCCAGCTTGGCTTTGCCCACTTCAACGGCAAGGGCGCGGCGTTCGGCCAGCAGCGCCAGTAATTTCTCGTCCAGCGCGCTGATTTTTACGCGCAGATCCAGTAACGGGTTTTCCGGTGTCATAGTGTTGCCTGTCTCATTTTATCGTTATCAATAAAAAAGGCCCCCCGGTGTGGGAGGCCTTGTTGTTCGTCTTCGCATTCTTTATCACACGACGAAACGCCTCCCAGTCAGGGGAAGGTAAAAAAGAATGCGAAGAAGAACGGCGTGAGTTTCATAAAGTCATCCTGTGATTGATACCGTTAAAGTACCCGTACTGTTTTCACCCTGTCAATAAAAAACAAAAAACGCGCCCGAAGGTGCGTTAAAAGGGGCTGTCAGATAAGGCGCTCAACGTAGGATCAATACGTTACGAGCGCCTTATTGTGCCTAATACACCCTAAAATGACCTAGTCGGTGGACATTATGTGGACGCGCCCACGCATAGGGTTAAAGCGTATGGCATCGGTCAAATAGTCGGGTGCAAAGTGCGCATACACCATTGTTTGTTCAATTTTCGTATGCCCCAAAATCCTTTGCAGCGTGATTATGTTGCCGCCATTAATCATGAAGTGGGTCGCAAAAGTGTGGCGGAAAACATGAACTGCCTGACCTTTTGGGAGGTCAGGTTTAATTTTGCGCAATACCTTGCGTACGCGATCATAACTTGTATCGAACAGCCTCCCGGATTTTCTCGTCAGAATGTAATCGGCAACTTCCTGAGATATCGGAACGGTGCGGGCTGGTCCGGTTTTTGTCTTCACAAAATTAACCCTGTTCTTGATCACATTCCTGCCATCCAGCTTGCTGGCCTCCCCCCACCTTGCCCCTGTGTTGAGGCTAAGAACGACAACACGGCGATCATCATCCGTGAGTTCACTGGAACTCAGAAGCACTTGTGTTTCCTCTTCTGACAGAAAGGCCATTTCTGTATTTTCCAGCCGTAACTTGCGTACGTTATGGAAGGGGTTATCGTGATGGAACTCTTCCATATCAATCAGGAGTGTAAACATGCTGGATATAACGCAGAAATCTCGGTTAACCGTTCCTGCTGATACTCCGCTATGTAACCTGTCAGCGCGATACTTCATCAAAAAGTTGCGGGTCAGCTCGTACACACGCGGTTCACCCATTTCACGATTGATTTTCTCCAGGCGTTTTCTGTATGAATCGCCGTAATTGTGGTTCTTCCCGTGGTAGCTCCACCATAACGAAATCAACTCTGAAACAAGTCTTCTGTCCGCAGGTTTGTCCTGCCATTCTTTATCGTGAAAGTTTGTCAGTACGTACCGCTCGTACGCCTGCGCTTCGGCCTTCCTGTCAAATTTGCGTCGGATCCTTCTTCCTGAGGTTCCGCGCGGTCTAACGTCCACTTCAAAACGACCATCATCAAGCTTCTTAATCGACATAGCGAAGCCCTCCGATGTATGAATCATTATGTAAATTTTGCGCTAACGCATAGAAAAAACAGATGTTTAACCAGTTTTCTGGACGGAGCGGGGTGATGTTGTGTTGTCGTGCCCATCAGGGGAGAGAGACGGGGATACCTGCCCCGCGATTGGTGCAGTTTTATCTGTCATTAACCAGAGTGTGTATTTTTCAAACATTGGTACCTCAATAACACTTTCTAAAACTTCTGCTCGTGCTGGCTGATGGCCAGTTTCATATTTTTTAATCGTCCCGAGGGCAACACCAGTAAGCTCTGCAAAAGCTTTCTGAGTCAGCCCCTCTGCTTTCCTAATCGTCCGGAGTTTATCCGCATAATTTCTTGACATGGTTCTTGTGTCGCAACTATGATTGGTTCTTGAGAAAGAACCTTGAAATGAAAACCCTAGTACGCCCTAAAGCGCCCTAGGAACCCAAACTAACGGAGGATACCACAGATGAAGGAGCCAGCAGAAAACGCGCTTTCAGACCTGGTAACGCCAGAGCTTTTTGCTGCTTATATAGGCAAAACACCTGCAGCAATTCGCAAAATGGCCATGGCTGGTAAATTGCCAGTGATACGCATGAAAGACCCTCTGAACCCATCAAAAAAAGGTGGGGAAATTTATATTCATCGGGGGGAATGGGATGCATATGCAGCGCATTTAGCTCAGATTGCCCCACCTGAATGGCATGACTGGAAGAATCGTTTATTCACGGCCGATAAAAGTGCTCGTTAGTAAAATAAATATGATTGGGTCTTATCATGAAAACTAAATACGCCACTCTCATTCGTAGTTTGCTGCAAAATTATCATGCTCAGGCAAAAGCCATAGATAAAGAAACGTTCTCTGTCCACAGCGACGGATTACAGTTAATGGAATTGAATATTCAACTGGCGAAATGCCTTGAGGGAATAACATCTACTGCTCGTTTTAATAATGATAGTGATGATTTTGAAGAACTTCACAAAATCACACTTATGGTGTTTGGTGGGAATATACCAACTGAAAATAATATTTCCGGGCTTATGTCGCTGGCGACTTCCGCATTGAAAAGTAATAACTCGCATCTTAAACCTGTGGCAGCCACCCCACGTTAAGGAACCGATATGAAACATTTAATGATTGACCTTGAAACTATGGATAATAAACCAACTGCGGCTATTACCTCTATTGGTGCTGTCTTTTTCAATCCGGAAACTGGGGAAATGGGCGAGCAGTTTTACCAGCGCGTAAGTCTGGACAGTTGCGTAGAGCATGGCCTGACCATGGGGGCTAGTACGGTGCGTTGGTGGATGCGTCAGGACGAAGCGGCGCGCAACGAAATTCTGAATGAAGATTGCCTGGATTTATCGTTGTCATTAGCGAATCTCGAAGCATTTGTGACGGAGCACTCCGACCCGTCTAAAGTGCAGGTGTGGGGCAATGGCGCAGCGTTCGACAATGTTATCCTCCGCAATGCGGCAGAAAAATGCGGATTTAGTGAACCATTGTGGTTCTTCTGGAATGACAGGGATGTCAGAACAATTGTGGAGCTGTCCAAAAATCTTGGGCTGAACGTCCATAACATTATCCAGTTTCAGGGTGTAAAACATCACGCCTTATATGATGCCATTCATCAGGCTAAAATTGTTTCTTACGTCTGGATGTATCTCGTAAAAATAGCCAGTGTGAAATAACGATGATTACAGTGACCTCTCATGCAAGTGAAAGTGTCATTAACAAGGCATTTTCAGTGCTGTCAGAATATTACAATGGCAAAAAGGTATATCAGGTCATAAAACCGCATCATTATTTTTCTGTGCATGTCTCTTATCGCTGGCGATTGCTGAGCAAAGATAAGGGGCGGCACTGGGAGTTAATGACGCATGAACGATATAACAAACAATACCGAATATAGTTTTTGCCTTTAACACCTTTTTATATCTGGATTAATTATGAATGCCACAATACAGCAGGACGTTGTGCGCCGGCTCGTTCAGGATTTTGAATTCAAGGAACGGGATAAATATTTGCAGCAGGGCGTATGCCCTAAATGCCGTAAACGCGAATTATTCACCAGCATAGAAAAGCCCTGGATCCTGAAGTGTGGCCGCGAAAACAACTGCGGCCATCAGGTGGTTGTTAAAGAGCAGTATCCGGAAATCTTTGAGGACTGGTCAAAGCGCTATCAGGCCACGCCTGAAACCCCACACGCTGCCGCAGAGGCGTATCTGCGAGAGGCGCGGGGGCTCGATACTGAGCCGCTCAAGGATTGCTTTACCCAGGGCGCGTTCGTCAGAGACAACATGGGTTCGGCAACAGTCAAATTTAAGCTGGCGTGTGGTGCGACGTGGGAGCGCATCATAGACCAGCCGCAGCGCTTCGGTAAGCAGAAAGCGAACATCAGAGGCAGCTACGTTGGTCACTGGTGGGTTCCGCCGTCCGTGAACCTGCTGGAAGTGAACGAAATCTGGATCACTGAGGGTATTTTCAACGCGCTGAGTCTGTGCCAGTCGGGTTTACCTGCTGTGGCCACGCTGAGCAGCAACAATTACCCACTGGCGGCGCTGGATACCCTGGCCAAAGAGCTGGGCGAGAAACCCCGCCCACGCCTGATATGGGCGTTTGATGGTGACAGAGCCGGCACTAAACACACTCTGGCCTTTGCTGCACGTAGCGAGGAAGCCGGCTGGAAGGTTCGCGCGGCGCAGCCGGTGAAGTCATCCTCCAATCTGGACTGGAATGACCTGTTGTTACGTGGCCGGTTCAGCAAATCGGACATCAAAAATTATCGCTACTATGGCGATATTCTGCTGGCGAAAAGCCCAACGGAGAAAGCGCTGCTCATGCATCAGCATAATGAGTGGCATTCGTTCTATTTTGAGCATAACTCCCGCATGTACTGGTTTGAGCTGGATCTGGATCGGTACATGCGAGCCTATGAGCGAATCACCAATACCGGTACTGAAGTGGTGATGGAGTGGGAAGCCAAAGAACGGGCGGTTAAAGAGTCAGGGGGCGTGACCGAAATAGCCAACTGCTGGCTGACGCCGCTTTACTTTCAGCGATCTGAACCTACGGACGAGTCCTGGTATTACGTGAAGGTCAATATGCCTAACCGGCCAGCCGTGAAAGACACCTTCACGGCCAATCAGCTCACCAGCTCCGCCGAGTTCAAAAAGCGATTGCTGCACATCGCCAAAGGGGCGGTATACACCGGCAGTACCAAACAGCTGGATAAGTTCATCCAGATGCGTCTCCCGGAAATCAAAGAAGTTAAGACGCAGAATTTCATCGGCTACAACAAAGATTATGCTGCCTGGTTGTTTAACCGTGTGGCCGTGTGTGAAGGCCGGCTGTATGAGATGAATGACGAGGATTATTTCGAAATCAACAGCGCCAGCGTCAAGAGCCTGAGCCTCACACCGTCGCTGGATCTGAATCCGAAGCTGAACGAATTTACCACGGGTTGGGTTGACGATATCTGGACGGCATTTGGTGAAAAAGGGTATGTGGCGCTGGCGTTCTGGCTGGGGTCGCTGTTTGCTGAGCAAATCCGCGAGCGTGACAAGTCTTTCCCGTTCCTTGAAATTGTGGGCGAACCCGGCACAGGTAAATCCACGCTGATTGAATTTCTCTGGAAGCTCGCCGGCCGTGAAGAATATGAAGGGTTTGACCCGTCAAAATCGACCGCTGCCGCGCGCGGCCGTAACTTTGCACAGGTCGGAAATCTGCCGGTTGTATTGATTGAAGGGGACCGCACCACAGATAACGCCAAACAACGCGCTTTCGACTGGGACGAGCTGAAATCACTGTATAACGGCCGCGCCTCCCGTGCCGTGGGTATCAAATCGAACAATAACGAGACCTACGAGCCGCCTTTCAGGGGCAGCATAGTGATAGCACAGAATGCCGACACGGACGGCAGCAAGGCGTTTCTGGAGCGTATTATCCATATCTATACCGACAAACGTGGCCAGTCCATCCAGACCCGCTATGCCGCCGAACGCCTTGAGCAGATACCTGTCAGCCAGGTATCCGGTTTTACGCTGCTGGCCACCATGCGCGAAAAAGAAATCATGGAAGCGTTTGGCCGGGGCTACGAACGCGCCCGTGGTGAACTGGAGACTAATACCAATATTCGCCATATTCGTGTCGCCAAAAACCACGCGCAGCTGGTCGGTTTACTGGAAGCGCTGGCGCTGGTTGTGCCGGTACCGGTGGAACGTATTGAGAAGACCCGCGAGGCCATTACCGCGCTGGCCGTGGAACGTTGCCAGGCACTTAAAAAGGATCACCCACTGGTGCAGGAGTTCTGGGAGCTGTTTGACTACCTCGACGAACTGGCACCGCACGGCATTAACCATTCCTCTGATGAAGGGGAAATTGCGGTGAACTTTAACCATCTGGAAGAGGTTGCCGCTGCACACCGGCAGCGTATTCCGTTTACGTTAACCGAGATTAAAAAGCTGCTTAAAAACGGCAATGAGCGCCGTTTTATCGACACCAAAACTACGCGCAGCATGGTGAGTGAGCGTCACAACCGCGGCAAAGGTGAAATGCAACGAATGCCGGAAACCTTCCGGTGCTGGATTTTTAAACGAAACTAAATGCGTTGTGTTTATCTCTTGCATTTGAAAAACTGTGACATAATGATGAAAGATGTTATGTCGCAGCTTTCGAACTGTATGTTATTATCCGCTTATCAATAACTCTGCTTATATAAACAATGGTTGGTATACATAAAATGAGTGAAACTTTAAATAAAGTTTTGGATGCGGCCAAAGCAGTCACAACAGAGCCAGTAATGAATGTCGTTAATCAGAGGTTGTCCAATCCTTTTTTTCTATGTTTTATATCCTCATGGATAATCTGTAACTGGGATCGCGTTTTATTAATATGCTTCTCGCTCAGTCTGAGCATGGAGCAACGTATTGAAACAGTAAAAGCATTACCATCAAATACTGTTTTTTGGGGGGTTAGTATCCCTCATGCACATACATTTTGGTATCCATTTATTATTTCTATTATATTTGTTGTTGGTACTCCATTTCTCACATATGTTGTCGATATAATACAAAATGAAGTTCTTACGAAAAAAAACACTAATGATAGTAAAAGAAAACAAGACGTTTTGGATTTGAAAATCAGTGAGATCAGCAAAAATGTTGAGTATGAATATGCTGATGCAAAAGCACGACTGAAGGCTGAGAACGCAAATAAGGCGATCGAATACAGTACAAATGCTATCGAAGATAAATTTAATGATATGCAGGTAAAAGTAAGGGATTTGAGTTTTTCAATAAAAGAAAAAGAAAAAGAAATTGAGGCTCAAAATGTTTCTTATGTCCAAGCATCCTCTTCATTGTTAAAGATAAGAGAGGAGTTGGAGTTAAAGGGCAAAGAGTTGGTGGAGCTAAATTCTAAAATCATATCTAATCAAAAGAGATTGGATGGTATAAATCAAAAGATATCTAGTTTTACACTTCCTTTTACAAACCCCAGTTTGGGTTCGTTAGGTTCTCTAGACCCGTTAAATGTCTTGAATGTTGAAAATATACAGAAATTTGGTAAGGAAATACAAGATCTCCAGTTATCTAGTCAAATGCAGGATGACCGTGTTTCTAAGTCAGTCGATTCTAAGCTAGTTCAAAAAGCAGAATCCAAAATTTCTGATTTAACATCTAATAGGGAGGATAAAAAGGAGATAATTATAAAGAAACCAAAAGGCACCTAAACGGTGCCTTTTTTATGCAACTAGTCCGGCCTTTAATAAATCCAGAGTCATTTGCTTCTGTTCAGGTGAGAACGAATTGAGGATCGTCTGCACCATCAAGTCCCCGGTTTTGGCACTGGGACTTAACGTGTGCGAGAACGTCAGATTAAGTACGAAGGTATGACCACATTCCACGTCAGAACAGGCGCAGTAAATATCTGAAATATGAGGGTGCTTGGGATTCGTCTTTTTGATAATCGCCTTTGCCCCGCACTCCGGACATTTTACTTTTAGTACCCGCATATTCCGCGCTCCATCAACCTGAAAACGCCTATATTTTAGCCTTTTTGGGGGCATTAATCACCTTCCAGCTCGCTGTCTTTCAGGAAATTCAGGTACAAATGCTGCGGAATATCGCTCTGGCCAGCAATCGCCGCCGCAAACATGCGCTGAATAGGTAAAATTTCAGCCTTACGGTAGGTTTTAGCCGCTTTCTCAATATCTCCCATCACTGCGCCGTTCGTCGGGATAATTCCCGCCAGTCCGGCCGGGAAGCGATGCGCGGTCAGCACGTCCTGGGCGCTGATGCTCTTGATGTTCTGGAACTCATCTTTGGCGCTGATATCGCCAATCGGGATAAATTTGATGCCATCCGGATCGCCTTTGGGGATGTTCACGAACATAGTGCTGAAGTTCCCGATCCCCTTCGACTGTTCCAGCTTGCTGATAATCTCTTCTTCCACTTCGTCGGTCATGTTCGGGTCATTGGAATAGATGATTCCCCCGGTGTGAGCGCCGTTGTGGTAGTAGCGACGGCGGAAGATTGTCGCCTCACCGTTCAGCAGTGCGGAGTGAATGCCGCTGATGTAGTCAGGCAGGCCATAGACCGCCTGCTGCGGATCGTACTGTTTCAGGAAAATGATATCTTCCGCCGGATAGATCATCGGTTCAGCCTGTTGCAGTACGACGAATTCGCCTGTTTTACGCTGGCGGGTGTAGAGCGCCGGCAGCGGATACAGCGCCACCACATCCCCCCATCCGTTACGCACTTTCAGAATGGCCACATCACCGAACGTCAGCCAGTCGAATACGGCAGCGCCGAGCTGCTCATGCGTCAGCCCGCCATTCTCATAGTTAGCCGTCACCATGTTACGGCGGGCATACAATACACCGCCGTGCTGTGCATTCAGATTAACCAGCTGCGCCAGTGCCAGCCGGTCAATCGGCAGCGTCCAGTGCTCTGCCTCGTTGTCGTACCAGACATCGGTATAGTTTGTGCCGGTGGTCAGGATGGGTTCAGGTTTACCCAGGCTGATAAGGCTCATATGACGCGGTTTAGGGGCGCTGTGGCGCTCCCGGAATTTGCGTTTCTTCATGCTGCTTTCCCTAAGTTTCCCCAGCGGGATTTACGCTGGTTTCCGTAATTAAGTGGTTCATTGTCGATAGCGTGGGCGATAGCCCAGAAACTGTCTGCGTGGCCTGTCTCTGCTGTGCGGTCAGCGACGAACGTCATGGCGTTGCCGCTGGCCGTGGACGTGCGGCGGATGGTCATAAAGCTGGCGGCGATTTCCGTCTGCTCCTTATCCCATTCCACGCGGCCGTCTTCGATAACGTCGATCATCTTCATCACCAGGCGGTTTTTGGTCTCGACGCCGTAGCGGATAGCGACAGTCTGGCGCATGGCAAAGTGCTGAACGTCTTCATAGACACCGCTTCCCAGCCCGGTGATATCAATGCCGATATAGGTCATGTTGTACTGGCCAAACAGCTTTTTAATCTGTGCCGCCTGCCACTTCCAGTTCATCCCCTGCCAGTGAAAGACCCGGAGTACGCGGAAGTTTTCAACGGCCAGTACGGGAGGCGCGACAATCACAAAGGTGGACGTGTCGCCGCTACGTGCCGGGTCATAGCCCGCCCACACCTCGCGGTTGCCGAACGGCCGGGGCAGGTTTTCGTCATGGTCTTCCCAGGTGGCAGGATCCACACAGCAGCGCTCAACATGGGAAAACGAAAATACGCTGTCCTTACTGTCCACAAACACGCACATGTAAAGCATGTTGAACGTATCGCGGTTGTAGCGGTTGCGTAGCTTCTCGATGCTGGCCAGATTAAAACCGCCTGCGATCGCGTCTTCCATCGTGATGATGTAGCGCCACTGACCGTCTGGGCAGAGGCGTCCGCCGTCACGCAGCTGCTTCTCTGTCGGAAATTCGACCCGGGCGCGTTTTTTGTCGCCGCGCTTCCATTCTTCCCCCGTCCAGAACGGGTACGCCTGGTGGGTTTTGCTGCTGGGCGTGGAAAAGTAGGTGGTGCGCCATTTGTCGTGCGTGGCCATCGCACTGGCCACTTCGTTAAGTTTGGCGAAGTTCGGCACCCAGAAATATTCATCACAGTACAGGTGGCCGCTGTAGGACTGGGCGGTATTCTTGTTGGTGGAAAGAAAGCGCAGCTCCGCGCCGTTGGACAGTCGGATGGGGTTGCCGCTTAGTTCCACCCCAAAATATCTCTCCGCGATGTTCACGATGTAGCTGCGGAATACTTCCGCCTGGGCTTTGGATGCCGAGAGGAAGATTTGCGGATCGCCCGTCATCACCGCATTTTCAAACGCTTCTATTGCAAAATACCAGGTCGCACCAATCTGGCGGCTTTTCAGGATATTCCTGATTTGCTGGTGAAGATTGGCACGCAGGTGCTTCTGATACCCAAAGAGGGTCTCCTGCGCGAATCGGTCAAAGTCCTCCTGGGTGAGCTTACTGATATCGTTCTTTTTGTATTTTCCGCGTTTACGCGATTTTTCGCCGTCGCCGGACTGGCGCGGCGCGGCTGCATCACCTTCACTGTGTTTAATTTCAGCCAGCTTTTCCTGATGCTTATTATGCTGCGCACGCAGTTTCACCAGATGCGCCACAAGACTGTCCAGCTCGCGCAGTTCCAGCTCCGATTTACCCTCACGCAGCGTCAGCGACTGCACGCGGCGATTGAGCGCGTCTTCCGTAGATTCATGGCTGAGCAGCTCCGCCCAGGCATATTTCTCCGCCCAGTAATAAACGATACGTCGATTGGGTAGATTAAGTTCGCTGGCTATTTCCTGTGGGGTAAAACGTTTCAGATATAGCGCCCTTGCCACCCCTTTTAGTTCTTCACTGTATTTCGCCATTGGCTTCCTTGCCTTTTGCCTGTTTTGTTTAATAAGCCAATTATTCAGCAATCTGGACGTAATTTTTGAAAATTTAATCTTATTGATGCGGTAAAGAATCGATAACCGAATTTTTTCAAAATAATTGAAATGCGGAGATGCATTTTATTGGTGATACTGAAACTCGCAGAATGAACGGAGGCAATATGTCAGGTTCACAACTGGCAACAAACTGGATTTGTATCGCCACTGCGGGTGAAACGGTGGACAAACGTACCATTGAAGAACAATGGTTGCTTGATGCCGCTGAATTATATGATCCCTCTTTGTATACCGCGCTGTTATGGCCGGAACACTCCCGTAATTTCGGGAATATGGGGGAGGTGCTGGAAGTAAAAGCCGAGCGGGATGATGAAGATATTCTTCGTTTATATGCCCGTCTCTGTCCGGCAATTTCATTGCTACAGGCAAATGCAGAAGGACAGCTTTTATTTTTGTCACCGGAGTTTACACCGGATGGCAATTTCAGAAATACCGGAAAAACCTATCTTGAGGGGCTGGCTATTACTGACAGTCCTGCCGGAGTAAGCACCACACGGCTACGTTTCAGCCGCACAAAAGGTAAACGCGTCGGGCCATATAAGCCGCTGGCGTTTGATGAAGTCAGGGAATTTAAAAAGGAAAAGGGAATGTCTAAAACAGCAAAAAAAGGCTGGCGTCATTTTTTCAGTATCGAAGAACCGGAGCAGACTCCTGACCCGGATCCGGCACCGTCTGATGCCTTGCAGGCGCTGGCGGATGCGCTGGCCGCGCTGGAAGATCGCGTTAGCGCCATTGAGTCCGCTATGTCCGATGTACAGGACGATGTTGATACCGTGAAAGACGTGGTGGATACCGAAGATTTCGCGCGTCTGGTGGGCAACCTGCCGGAGCTGGTTAAGGGCTTCAGCAAGCTGAATGAAAAAGTCACCCGACTGCCGGCTAAGCAGTTCAGTAAGGGCAAAAAAGGCTTCAACTTCCTGTAAGGGATGATGCTGATTTTCTTTAAGGAAAATGAATATGCAATTGAATGCAAAAGCCCGTCAGTTTCTGCGTCAGTACCACAGCGGACTGCGTGAATCCTACGGTGCTAATGAGGATGACCGCTGGTTTGCACTGACCGACCCGAAAGAGACCCAGCTGCGCAATGCGCTGCTGGAACAGTCTGACTTTCTGAATTTCCTGACGGTCGCTGATGTTGACCAGTTACAGGGGCAGGTGGTGCCGGTTGGCAGTTCTGGCCTGTATACCGGTCGTGTGCTGGATGGCCGCTTCCGTAAGAAAGTGGGCGTGAGCGGTAATGACTACAAGCTGGTTGAAACTGATTCTTGTGCAGCGCTGACCTGGCAACTGCTTTCTGTCTGGGCGAATGCCGGCGATGAAGGTGAGTTCTTCCAGCGCGTGCAGGAATTTACCAACCAGTCCTTTGCGCTGGATATGCTGCGTATCGGCTTTAACGGTAAGTCCATTGCGGAAACCACGGATGCCGAGAAGAACCCGAACGGCGAAGATGTGAACAAGGGCTGGCACCAGATCGTTAAAGAGTGGAAGGATGGTCAGCAGATTATCACCGATTCGGTTGTGCTCGATGGTGACGGTAAAGGCGATTATGTGTCGCTCGATGCGATGGCATCCGACCTTATCAACGCCAAAATCCCGGCACAGTACCGTAATGACCCGCGTCTTGTGGTGCTGGTTGGTGCTGACCTTGTGGCGGCAGAATCTTTCCGTTTGTACCAGAAAGCGGATAAGCCGACCGAGAAGATCGCCGCGCAGCTGCTGTCTGACAGTATCGCCGGCCGCACTGCTTACGTCCCGCCGTTTATGCCGGGTAAACGTATGATTGTCACCACGCTGCCGAACCTGCACATCTACACCCAGCGCGGCACCCGCAAGCGTAAGGCTGAGTTCGTGGAAGACCGTAAACAGTACGAAAACAAATACCTGCGTAACGAAGGTTATGCGGTTGAGTATCCGGAACTGTACGCCGCGTTTGATGAAAGTGCGGTAACTATCGGGGCACCAGTAGTGCCACCGGCTGGAGAGTAAGGGGAACTGAATGCAACTGTCACCGGCACAGCGCCACAGTGCACGAATTGAAGCAGAGCGGTTACTGCGACAGCAGCAAGCGCTGGACACGGAAACCAGCCTGCATGTTCAGCTCGTGGCGCTCGAAAAAGATATTGCCGCAGCGGCGGCAATTGAGAGCCGCGTCGAACGTATGACGTTCAAGCGGGATGTACTGCTGCCGCGCTGGATGCCAACGGCGCAGGAGTGGCTTGACGGTGACGGAGCAAATCAGAATCCCGTTTTTGCCTGGTGTGTCGTCTGGCTGTTTGATACCGGCCAGTTTGACCAGGCGCTGGACTGGGCGGACGTGGCCGTAGCGCTGGGGCAGGAAACCCCGGCCGCGTTCGGCAGTACATTCCCGGTGTTTGTGGCGGATACGGTGTTGTCCTGGGCGGAAGCGGAAGCCGTTGAGGGACATGATGTAGAGCCGTATTTCGGCCGCACGCTGGAGAACGTAATGCAGCACTGGAATGTGTACGAGGTCATTAAGGCCAAATACCTGAAGTTTGCCGGTCTGCACCTGCTGCGCGATGAAAATGGAGAGCCACGCGCAGCGGCAACGGAAGACAGGGATGTATTGCTCCGGGCTAAGGAACTGCTGGAGCAGGCGAAGGGATTCGACCCTAAATGTGGTGTCGGCACGATGTTGCAGCGTATCGCTGCGCGTCTGCGGGCGCTGGATAAAGAGACTACAGGAGTCTGAGATGTCGTTTAAGCATGAGTTAGGGCAGGTTGTTGAAGTTTCCATTAGCGGCGAAGAGGGGCATATCAAAGCCCGCGCGGAATATACCAATAGCTGCAACCAGTATCTGATCCACTATCAGACCGCTGACGGCCGCGCATCTGATGCGTGGTTTGAAGAAGGTGAGATTCAGGCCGCACCGCGCGGCGCATAAGGCTACCGACCCGAAAGCGGGCGCGGTGGAGGGGATCGCATAAGCGTATCGCCCGTGGAAACCGGCCTGCCCGCTTTTTTTCCGGAGAAACAGGATGTTCAGCGGAACCTCTATTGATTTTGATGATGCCATTCTGACGAATGATGGCTTCTGGCCTGACCTGAGCGTGAAGGATTTTCAGTCCCAGCGCACCATTCCGGCCGATATCGACGCGGCCACCATCCGCCAGGCGCTGCTGACCGCAGCCGGCGAAATCAATGACGATCTCGTTAAGGTAGCCGCTAAATATCAGAGCGATGGCCACACCAGCGCGGAGGCCGTTCCGGGAGTGGTAATCGACGGCGAAAACCTGCTTTGCGCCCGCTATCGCAAAGCGGTGTATGCCCGCGCCAAAGCTGACCTGATGGGGGAGTTTGCGTCTGTTGGACGACGAGAGAGCCATCCGGGGCAGGAGAGTGACGAGACGCGCTCCAGCCTGATTGCCGAATCCACGCTGACGGTACGGCGTATCAAGGGGCTAAAACGTATTACGGTGGCCATGATATGAGCCAGTTAAAGCAACTGACCGATTTTCTCATTGCAAACATGCCTAAGCGCGCCATGCAGGGTTTTGACAGCCAGATGGACGAAATCACGTTCATTCCGGCACAGCGGGATAATGGGCTGGGGCAGTATCGCCTTGCCATCATTCGCTATAACGCCGTTCTGACGTGGGAGCGTTATCCCTACCGTGAGTACGATCCCAAAATCCTGATGGCGCTATTTATGTCTTGGCTGACGCAGGATGAGCGGGGGCTGCTGGAGGAAACCGGCATTGACAGCGAGCTGCCGGAGTTCGATATCGAAACCATCGACCAGGAGACGGCCATCATGGTGGTGACGCTGCCAATGGCGGAAGAACTGAATATGGTTCCCGATCCAAAAGGTGAGATCCCCTTCGATGGCCAGCGCTGGCGACTTGATGACCCGGAGGTCTGGACGGCGGAGGAAATGACCATCATCCCGCGTAATGAGGGGCAAAAATGATTCAGGGGGAGCTGAATCAGGAGCAGTTCCGGCAGCTTCAGACGGCGCTGGCCAGCCTTGAGTTACCGCCGCCGAAGCGCCGCCGCCTTCTGTGGCGTATGGCTAAATATGGCGTGGAAGCTGCGTCCAGGCGCAATGTGCGTAACCAGCAGTCTCCTGAAGGGGAGAAGTGGCCGGCAAGGCAGACGCGGCGTAAGGGCAAGATGCTGCGCAATATGCCAAAACTGATTCGCATCCGGGAGATGCCGGAAACCGAGTCCGTCAGGCTCTATCTTGCCGGCGGTCATTACCGCAACGCGAAAGGGAAACTCTCTGCCGGCGTCGTGGGGTATGTCCAGCAAAACGGGATGAGCGTCACCGTCAACCGTAAGCAGGTGGCAGGCCGTGAGCAGGGTGATAAACCTGCCTCACTGCGACAGGCGAAGCGCCTGCGCAAGGCCGGGTATAAAGTCAGGCGCGGTAAGCGCTGGCGTAAACCCGGATATAAGGAAATTCAGGAAAAAATGACCGCCCGTCAGGCTGGTCTGCTTATCCGGACACTGGAGGATAAGCCGGTCAAAACCTCCTGGCAGATTGATTTACCTGCCAGGGCGTTTCTGGGGATTAGTCAGGAAGATTTTAACAAAGCGCTGGCGCGGCAGCTTCAGGCTGTCGGGTTCGGTCTGGATGTTAACGCGCAGGATATCAGGGGGAGAGCATGACCTGGCCAAACGTAACCGTGAATCAGGTAAATCAGCTGCTGGGAGAAACCAATGAGGTGGAGCGCACGCTGCTGTTTATCGGTACCGGTAAAACAAATATAGGGAAGACGCTGGCCGTCAACGCACAGAGCGATTTTGACTCGCTGCTGGGTGACGGTGACAGCCCGTTAAAAAACGATGTACTGGCTGCACTGGCTAACGCTGGTCAGAACTGGTGGGGATTTGTCCATGTGCTGGCCGCAGACAGCGAGCCGGATGCGTGGGTGGCTGCGGTTAAAGCTGCGCAGGTGTCCTGTTCGGTTGAAGGGGTGGTGCTGTCGGATGATGTCACCGCCAAAGCGACCATTACCCAGGCGGCAACGCTGCGATCGGAGCTGACGGCGAAATATGGCCGCTGGGTCTGGTTCATTCTGGCGGTGCAGGGGATGCAGGATGAGGAGGCTCAGGCTGACTATCTGACCCGCCTGTCCACGCTTCAGAATGGTATTGCCGAAAAATCGGTACAGCTGGTTCCACGCCTCTGGGGTAACGAACCGGGCGTGCTTGCCGGCCGCCTGTGTAATCGTGCCGTCACTATTGCCGACAGCCCCGCGCGGGTGAAGACCGGGGCACTGCTGAGCATGGGGAGCGATGAGCTGCCGAAAGACGGTACCGGTGCGGTGCTGGAGCTGGCCACGCTTCAGGCGCTGGAAGCGCAGCGCTACAGCGTGCCGATGTGGTATCCGGACTATGACGGCTACTACTGGTCTGACGGCCGTACGCTGGACGTCGAGGGCGGCGATTATCAGTCCATTGAAACGCTGCGTATTGTGGATAAAGCCGCACGTCGCGTGCGTCTGCTGGCTATTGGCAAAATTGCTGACCGTTCGCTTAACAGCACGCCGGGCAGCATTGCCGCACACCAGACGTTGTTTGCCCGTCCGCTGCGCGAAATGTCCACTGCCGCGAACATTAACGGCGTGTCCTTCCCCGGCGAAGTGAAGCCCCCGCAGGATGGCGATATCACGATCGTCTGGAAGAACAAAAAGGCCGTCGATATTTACATTGTGGTGCGTACGTATGAGGTACCGCTGCAAATCACGATCAGCCTGTTGCTGGATGCCAGCCTGGAGGCAAACTCATGACCAGACGTATTTCGGGCATGTCCTTCGACTTCTATATGGATGGCGAGCTGGTACATGCGGAGAAGATTTCGCTCGATATCACCGACAACACCGCAGCAGCACAGACGCGCGGCGTGCCGGATGGCTGGGTGGATGGTGACGTGTCCGCAGAGGGGGAGCTGGAGCTGGCCACCAAGGCACTGGCGTCCATCAAAGCCCGTGCGCAGTCTGCCGGGTCGTGGCGCGGCATTCCTGAACTGGATTTTCTCTTCTATGCCAAAGCCGGCAACGAAGAAACCAAAGTGGAGGCGTTTGGCTGCAAGCTGCTGCTGAACAACCTTCTGGATCTCGATCCCAAAGGTGGAGCGCTGTCCACGCGAAAAATTAAGTTTCTCGTGACCAGCCCTAAATTTATCAACATTGACGGCATTCCGTATCTGGAAGCGGAAGCCACGGAAAACCTGATTGGATAAGAGGCAGGGATGCAGGACTACGAAAAAGGATTTATTGCGCTGGCCATCATGGGGGCGTTGATTGCACTGGGAAAGATGCTGAACAGCGGTGAGCCTATCACCGCCCGTTTACTGGCCGGCCGTCTGATTGTAGGCAGTGCGTTGTCACTGCTGGCCGGGGTGGCGCTGTATGTGGTACCGGACATTCATCCGCTGGCGCTGGTTGGGATTGGTTCGGGGCTGGGGATTCTGGGGCTGAACGGTGTGGAAGCCTGGCTCCGTAAAAAAGGGATCGGCGGTTTTCTGAATAAAGGGACAGGGAAATGACTCTTAGCGAAAAACAGCAGCTTTTCACCGTAATGGTGGCAAATCTGATTCAGTGGGCTGAAGAACACGGCTACCGTCTGACGTTCGGTGAAGCGTACCGCACGCCGGAGCAGGCTGCGCTGAATGCGAAAAAAGGCAGTGGTATCACCAACAGCCTGCATACCCAGCGTCTGGCCGTGGACTTCAATCTGTTCATTAACGGTCAGTACCAGACCGACAGCACGGCATACCTGCCGCTGGGCGAGTACTGGGAATCACTGGGCGGTACGTGGGGTGGGCGCTTCAAATCCCGTCCGGACGGCAATCACTTCAGCCTGGAACACAACGGGGTTCGTTGATGGAACATCCTGTGGTGAGAATTATTCTGGTTGTCCTGACGTTCTGTAGTGGCTGGACGGTGGCAGGGTGGCAGCGGGACAGTATTGACCTTGCGATTAGCCAGACGGCCACCGCTACCGGTAAGCAGCTGGCAGACGTGGCCAGTGCGTCGGGTCGAAAACTGGAGGCTCAGCTGGAGGCTTTGAAAAATGCGCCACCGCGTGAAATTCGTACCGAAGTGGTCAAGCCGGTCTTTACCAATCGTTGCCTGTCTGATGATTTTGTCAGCATGTACAACGAGGCCGCAGCCGGCACCGAGCGTGCGCTATCAGGAAAACCTGAAGACTAAATGTACCACGCAGCTACCGCGTCTGGCCGGAACGACTGGGCGGGATGCAGCTGAGTTATTAACCCTTTATCTGGACTTATACGGGCAGTGCGCTGCCCGACATAACCAGCTTATTGATGAAATTAATTTAAGAGAGAGCGTTATTTATGGAAAAAATTAATCTTACTGTTTGTGGCCAAGATATTACCTTTGAACCTAACCAGACGGCTTATAATAAGTTCATTAATGAAATGGCGATGGATAATAAAGTGGTGCCAGCGCACAATTATCTGACGCGTATTGTGGCGACGGAAAGTAAAGAAGCGCTGACCGACATTTTAAAACGTCCCGGAGCTGCGCTTCAGATTGCGGGTAAGGTTAACGAGCTTTACGCGCCAGAGCTGGAAATTGAAGTAAAAAACTAACCAGACGAGTCCAGACTATTGAAGAGAATGGACTCGAACAATATCTGATATTGCGCCGTTATTATCTCCCGCATGGGGAAGATACCGTGGATGATATTTCCGCTGCCATATGGCTGGATAATCGCCACTGGGAGAATATGCGCGTTGCGGTGGCTAACGGAATTAGCACGGCATTTAAAGGCACGGAATGAAACAGCTAGATTTTACATTAAGCCTGATTGATAAACTGACCCGCCCTTTAAAACAGGCGCAGGCCAGCGTATCCGGCTTTGCGGAAAAATCAAAAAATGCCTTTAAGCAGATTGGTGCCGGTTCGCTGGCCATGTGGGGTGTTGCTCAGGCTATTCAGGGGGCATTGTCGCCGGCCATTGAGATGTATGACGCGCTGAACGATGCCGCCGCTAAAGGGATTGATGATACCTCGCTGAAGACCGTGCAGCGTGATGCGCTGCGCTTCAGCATGACCTACGGTGCCAGTGCCGTGGAGTTCGTGAAGTCAACCGAAAGTATTAATGCTTCCATTGCTGGCCTGAGCGATACCGAGCTGCCGAAAGTGACAAAGGTTGCCAATACGCTGGCGTTTGCCATGAAATCCACCGCTGCCGAAACGTCGGAATTTATGGGGCAGATGTTCGGTAACTTTTCCGCTGAGGCGGCGAGGCTGGGGAAAGTCCCGTTTGCCGAACAGCTGGCGGGCAAGATGGTGTACATGCGCAAAACCTTCGGTACCGAGATGGGAACCATCAAAGACCTGATGGAGGGCGCGCGCGGCGTCGGGACGAACTACGGTGTCGGGATGGACGAACAGCTGGCGGTGCTGGGGCAACTGCAACGCACGCTTGGAACGGAGGCCAGTAGCGCCTACGAGGGCTTTATGACCGGCGCGATTGATGGCGCTAAAAAGCTCGGACTTTCGTTTACCGATGTGAACGGCAAAATGCTGTCCATGCCGGATATGCTGACGAAGCTCCAGAACAAGTACGGTAAAAGCCTGGACGGCAACCTGAAAGCGCAGGCGGAGCTGGATGCCGCCTTTGGCGACAGTTCGGCAGTGGTCAAGCAGCTGTATGGCAACGTAGCTTTACTGCAACGCAATATCACCGAGCTGGGCGGGGCTGACGGGCTGAAGCGTACGCAGGAAATGGCGCAAAAGATGGTCAAGCCGTGGGATCGCTTCGTGCAAATCCTGAAAGCTATCCAGACGGTGATTGGTCTGACGTTGATCCCCGTTCTGTATCCGGTGCTGAATCGCCTGGCCGATATGGGGCAGACGTTTGCCCGCTGGATGCAGATGTTCCCCAATATCGCGCGCGTTATCGGGTATGCAACGCTGGCATTGCTGGGCTTTGCCGCCGTGGGCGCGAGCGCCAATATCGTGATGGGTATCTCTAAATTCATCATGATGGGATGGACGGGCATCTGGAAGGTACTGACATCTGTCACCAAAATTTACAGCGCGACCGTCTGGCTGGCGCAGAAAGCCGTTTTAGCCTGGAATATTGTCCTTAAAACCCTGCGGGGTGTTCTGCTTGCGGTGCGTATGGCCGCGATGCTGGCCGGTATCAGTATCAATCTGATGAGCTGGCCGGTGCTGCTGATTATTGCAGCGATTGCGGCGCTGGTCGTGGGCTGCTATCTGCTGGTTAAGCACTGGGATGCCATCAAGGCCGCCGTCATGAACAGTGCAGCCTTTAAGGCTGCGGCGGACGTGGTGAAGTGGCTGGCGGGTGTGTTCAGTTCAGCATGGGATTCGATCGTCGCCGGCTGGAACAGCTTCATTGCATTGCTCACCGGTTTTTCGCCGTCAAAGGCGCTAAGCGGTATGGCCAGCGGCATTGTGACGCTGTTTGATAACGTCTGGCAGACTATCAAAGGCGGGTTCCTGAAGTCCTGGAACTGGATTGTCGGCAAGCTGAACAAAATCCCCGGCGTTAATATTGAGCTATCTCCAGTCGTTACTCCCGGAAACAATAAAGCTGTGGGCGGAGTGATGCCGCCAGTGATGCAGAATAATTACGCCGGCAATATTCAGCAGTCGCTGACAGCCAATACGCTCTCAACCGGGGGGCAACTAAAAGGCGTCGACCGGGGCGGTATCAGCAGCACTATCAGCAAAAATTCAAAAGCCGTAACGGACAACAGCAAGACGATTGGTGAAGTGCATTTCCATACCAAAGAAGCGCTTTCACCGGCTCAGCTAATGGAATGGCAGGAGCTTAATTAATGAGTGATGTGCTTTATATCGACCTGCTTATTGAGGGGCGAAACTTTGTACTTAACACAGGCAGTGAGCCAGAGCTGTGCAATAACCGTAAAAGTATCGGCCAGGATGTAGTCCATTCAATTATCGAAAGCGGGCTGGCCACGCAGTTAATTGCCGAGCGCAGCCCGACCTTACGCGCAGATATTTTTACCCAGCTGGAACTGCTGGTTGAAAGCGACGATCGCATCGTGCCGGGTACGGTGGAAATCAGCGAGGAAAGCACTAAGCGGCTGTGGGTGACAGCCGGTACGTATGACTTTGGCAGCATTACATATCAGGTGAACCTATGACGGAAAAGCCGCAGGTCGATTTTGAAGAGGTGGTGAAAGCCAGCGGGATGCCGGTCACGGAAGAGGAGGTGCGCACCCGTTTCGATGCCGTTGTAGCCGATGAAGGGCTGATTACCAATACATCCCGTATGTCACCTTTCTGGCGGCTGATTACGGCGATTGTAACCGCACCGGTGATGTGGCTGAAAGATGCGCTGGTTGCTGTGGTCATGCCCGGTATGTTCGTGGCCACCGCCACCGGGCAGATGCTGCGTCTCCTTGCCTGGGCGGTGAACGTCACCCCAAAACCGGCCAGTGCAGCCGAAGGTGTGATCCGCTTCTTCAAGGATGATGTTAAGCAGGCGGTGACGGTTAAAGCCGGCACGGTGATACAGACTGAGCGTATTAACGGCAAGGTATACGCCATGACCACCGTCGCTGATGTTACGATCCCCTCCGGCACATCCAGTGCTCTGCTGGAGGTAAAAGCGACAGGAACGGGGGGAGCGTACAACCTTGCGCCGGGGTATTACCGCATTCTGCCCGTGGCCGTGGACGGTATCAGCCACGTCGCCAGTGAAGAAAACTGGCTGACGGTACCGGGGGCGGACGAGGAGAGCGACGACGAGCTGCGCGAACGCTGCCGTAATCAGTTCAATCTGGTCGGAAATTACCATACCGATGCGGTATATCGTTCGATGATTGCCGGCGTGGCGGGGCTGAGTATTGACAGGATCTTCTTTGAGCATGATGCGCCGCGCGGACCTGGTACCGCCAATGCGTATCTGTTGCTGGACAGCGGGGTGGCGTCTGACCCGTTCATTGATGCCGTTAACGACTATATCAACACGCAGGGACATCATGGCCACGGCGATGATATGCAGTGCTTCGCAATGCCGGAAACCCGTCACGATCTTGTCGCCACAGTCTGGGTTAAAAACCTGAGCAACCTGAAGCAGGAGCAGCAGGACAACCTCAGAAAGGGTATTGAAAACCTTATCCGCTGCGCCTTTCGGGAAAATACCGACTATGACGTTAAGAAGACGTGGCCATACGCGCGCTTTTCCTTCTCACAGCTGGGGCGGGAGATCCACAAGACGTTTCCGGACACGGACTCGCTGGAATTCTCGCTGAAAGATATCACCAGTGAATTGAGCGTGCCGCGCCTTAACTCACTGACGGTGGAACTACAGGATGAGTGATTTTCTTAAAAAGCTGGCCGGCATGGTACTGCCGTCATGGATGAACCAGGGCGAGCCGCAAAAACTTCTGAAAGCGGCGCAGACCTTCTGGGCGGAGACTTACAGCTGGATAACGTGGCCGCTGCGCCAGTTTGACCCGTTGACCTGCAACGAAACAATACTGGGTCTCATCGCATGGGACAGGGATATCAGCCGGTTTAACGGTGAACCGCTGAAGCTGTTTCGCCGGCGCGTTGCTTACGCCTTTATGAATGCGGCCGATGCCGGCTCCGTTCAGGGGTTTATCAATATCTTTGACCGGCTGGGGATCGGCTATGTGGAATTACTGGAGCGTCAGCCGGGGATTGACTGGGACGTGATACTGGTTCGCGTCACCGACAATCAGATCTCAGACAACACGCAACTGATGATTCAGATTATCCGCCAGTACGGCCGTACGTGTCGGCGCTATCAGTTTGAGGTGATCACGTCTGAGACGTTAGCCATCCGGGCGGGATGGGATCAAGGTGAATATTTGGTTTATCCGGCAAGGATTGCCGTCACGGACAGCAGCAGCGGCGCGACATTCAGCGCACGCTTACAGGGAGAGTAGTTTATGTCACAGACAGCTATCACGCTGGTATTTGAGCAGTGGAAAGCACAACAGGCTTCAACGGGCGAACCTGTCCTGCTCGATGAGTTTGTTTTCGCCCTGGTACCGGGGCTTGACCCGGCTTTACCTGTCGATCGCAGCGAAACGTTGCCACCGGCCGCGCAGATTGTTCACCGCGCAGCAGTCGTCCGTAAGGGGGTAGTGAATGAAAATGCAGTGGTGCATTCGGCGGTGCTGGGTGCAGATGTGGGGGACTTCGTCTTCAACTGGATTGGGCTGATTAACAAGGCCAGCGGTACGCTGGCGATGATTGTCCATGCACCTGAGCAGCAGAAGCTGAAAACGAAAGAAGGTCAGCAGGGCAACGTGCTGACCCGCTCGTTCCTGATGGAATTCACCGGCGCACAGACCGAAACGGCTATTAACACGCCGGCAGAGACCTGGCAGATTGACTTTACCGCCCGTATGGCCGGAATGGATGAGCGTCAGCGCCTGGAAAATATTGATATTTATGGTGCCGGTGCGTTTTTCGGGGATGGGTATCTGGTTGGTAAAACGGGGAATCAGTATTTTGTCACGCAAGGGGCGGGATACGTTGCCGGCCTGCGTGCTCAGCTTGCCGCAAACCAGAATATTACGGTTACAACCAGGCCGGTAAAAGTATGGCTGGATGTTGCCTGGTCCGGGACGTTAACCAGTGAATGGAAGGTGCAGAGCAAAATCGTGGTGACTGATAATCTCACTGATTATGCTGAAAATGGCGTGCAACATTACGTCTTTGCCCTGGCGGATATTGATGCCAGCGGCAACGTCACCGATCTGCGCCCAAAGGGAACGCTTGATAACCAGGCCGCCAGTGATGCGCTGAAAAAACATGAGCAATCGCGTAATCATCCCGACGCATCAACATCCGCTAAAGGCTTTACGCAATTAAGCAATGCCACTGACAGTGATTCTGAAATCCTTGCTGCAACCCCGAAAGCAGTAAAAACCGTCAGCGATAATGTCACGAAACTGGAAAAAAGCCTGGGTACTGCGGCTAAAAAAGACGTTCAGGAAAGCCGCGACGACATTACGCCGGGGCGCGTGCTGGTTAACGGTGGTGCGCTGGCGTTGCGAACGGTAGCCGCCAGAGCGGGTACGGCAATCGCCGATGCAAGCGCCCTCCCGGCTAACTCTGTGAGCTTCTGTTATGCCGATGCAGCATTTTCACCGGGCTATGAAGCTACCATTCTTGATGTGGGCGGACTTGGTGGGAATGGCTATCGCGTGCAGTATGCCGCGTCATATGCGGACGGGGGGAAGCGGCTTAAATTCCGCACCTTAAATGCTGATAATGGCTATTGGGGAAACTGGACTAACGTTCTGACGAATTATGGAGGTGACGTTGACCATCTCAGTAACGCGAGCTATTACCATATAAACCCGGCTGCATGGCCCGGTGTTGGTACATTTGCAGCCCAATACAGCAACCCGGTAGCGCCTTTCACCATCCCCTTTGGCCGCGTAACGCCGAAGGGACAATCTCAGTATTTACCAATCATCAAAGGTCTTTCTGCAACAGAAGGATACGGCTTTGGTGCCGCCGTTAGCTTTGGCATCCTGCGCTCAGGGAATAATGATTTTGGTAAAGCCGTTATTCATATCATTGGGGATAATGGCAAAAGTGCCATGCTTTCGTTTGATACAGACGGCTTATTTGCCGTACCCGCCCAGCTTTATAGCGGCGGAACTATTGTTTCTGAGGGTGATATAACTGCGAAAGGGGGGAATATTCACGCCGCTGGGCAGCTTGACTGTGGTGGGAATATTGTTGCCGGTCAGGGTCTGTATGAGTCAGGCGGTTTAGTCAGGGTTTACTCAAGTAACAACCCGCCGCCCCAGCAGGATTTAAGCCCTTATGCAACAGCATCATGGACTATCGCGAACTTCCTGCAAGGGGGGCTTAGGCTGGCATCGGCAGGCGTCGCGACAAACGGAAATAATGATAATGAATTTGCATATGCCCCTAACGGAACGGTAGTTACTGCTGTGCAGCAAAAAACGAATTACACGGCGGTACAGTATCGTTCTCTTCAATATAACATCGGCGGAAACTGGTACACAGCATGGGTGGCTTAATGACGAAGCAATCTGGAGTGTTTAAAAAATATGACCCATTAGATAAGTGGGGGAAATATACCCCGGCGAAGGTAGCTAAACTATCGCCGGAGGAACTCGAATTATATTACGTTGCTAAATCACCAGAGGTGAATATCGTTTTCCTGAAAGATGATAACGGCAATGACTGGTATCTGTGGCTCAAGACGCTTTCACAGGAAACGCTAAAGATATCATTTAACCCTGATACGAAAGAAATTATCCATTTCTCTTATGATGCAAGCGCAATTTTCCCGATTAATCAGATTGTCGTTGAAGTCGCGCCGGAGAATGTACCGGATGAATTTACCGCAGCGGGCGAAAAAGCATTAGGCGGAGCATTTCTTTTTGATGGTGGGGAGGTTATTGCTGCACCTATTGATTATGAGGCAGAGGCAGAGCGTAAAAAGCTGGAGTTATTAAACCAGGCGAATAACGTAATTGCCACGCTTCAGGATGCCGTTGATCTGGACATGGCGACCGAGAAAGAAACAAAAATCCTGCCGGAATGGAAGAAATACCGCGTGTTGTTGAACCGGGTTGATGTTATCAAACCGGTCTGGCCTGAGGTGCCGGAAAATGTGGCGTGAGGCAAAAATCGCATTTACTGATGCTATCGCGTCAGTAAGCTGTTCCGTCATACCCGCGCATCCCTGGGTTTATGGTCTGGGGCAGCAGACAGAGAACGGGGCCTATCTCAGCCCCGTCAACGCAATCTCATATCTGGCCGAAAAGCTGGCCGGAACAGGTGGTAATGCTGATGTGGTGATTATGATGGTCGCTGGCCAGACGCATGACAGCTTTATGAACAGTCTTAATCAACTGGTAGATGTTTTTCCGTCGCCGGCTTTCACTCAGGTAAAGCGCCTGGCGCAATCCACCGCAGTGCTGGCCATAGAGAAGATGCAGATCCCCGCTAAGTATACAGCAGGTCTGGCTGATGCACTTCCGCTGTCAATCCCAACCAGCAGGGCGGCACTGGCCGCAGCGGCAGTACAAAAAGCGCAGGAAGAAGCCGCCGCAGCGGTGGATATCGGCGCGCTGAAGCAGCAGCTGGACGATTTTAGCCAGCTGCGCGATAGCCTGCTGGGCGATATCGCCGGCAGTCTTGAGGCGTTGCAGGGCAAAAGCGCCAGAGCATGGGTGTTTACTGGCAGCGGTGATTTGGCTACCACGTTGCTGGAGCTGGTCAAGGGCATCCCGTTGCAATCGGCGGTTTACTCTGCGGCGATGATGCTGACCGGCGATGATCTCGACGGCATAAAAGGAATGATACATGACCTCGAACCCGACGCTGGCGCTTAACGGAGAAGCTATCCAGCTTAAAAACATGCGCGTAACCATCACGCAGCAGTTTCAGGATAAAGACCAGTCCGGCCAGACCAGCGCTACGACCAAATCCGAACAGGGGGCGAAGGGCAAGGAGCTGCGTGTGTCCGGTGAGGTTCCCTTTAAGGATAAGGCAATTTTGCGCCGCATCTTTGAGCTGGCCAGCGCCACCGATGCCAGCGGAAAACGGCAGAAATACCGTGTGGCGCATGAGCAGGCGAGGGCGGTGAATTTTCGTGAAGCCACCTTTACTGGCACGCTGGATGCCCCGCAGCAGGACGGGAAAATGTCCTGGCTGGTGACGTTTACGCTGACCGAGCATATCAGCGTCCAGGAGAAGAAAGAGGCCAGGGCGAGCAGTAAAACGACGGCGAAAAAGCAGGGCGGTACGGCCGGAAGTGCTGGCCAGTCTGCTGACGAAGATGATGAGAAAATGACGTGGTTTGAGCGCAAAGTCCTGAAGCCCGTCAACGATGC
The DNA here is from genome assembly GCF_008080435.1 of Enterobacter asburiae. GTDB lineage: Bacteria > Pseudomonadota > Gammaproteobacteria > Enterobacterales > Enterobacteriaceae > Enterobacter > Enterobacter asburiae_C. The sequence goes on from NZ_VRKN01000009.1 coordinate 127,545, forward strand.
GCTGGGGTAAGGATGAAACCGATAAAACGCCTGTATCTGTCCACGGATGAGGTACATCTCGCTGACGCCAGTCTGGTGCTTGAGCTGAACAGCTGCGGCCGGGGATTTATTACGGCCGAAACTGACCAGGATTATACCGGCAAGCTGGTACGTCTTAATGTGGGCTATACAGACCTGCTTTTGCGGTGGTTTACCGGGTATGTGGAACGGTCGCAGCCGGCTGATAACGGTTTTCAGCGGCTTTTTGTTCGTGAGCTGGTCGGGGTGTTTGAACGCCTGTGGCCATGCTCACTTCAGCACCCCACTCTGCGCAGCGTTGCTGGCTGGCTGGAAGAGAACAGCGGCATTACGGTGACGGTACCTGATGCCGGCTACACTGATAAACCGATCCCCCACTTCACCCACAGCGGCAGCGGGTACCAGCTGCTGAATAATCTGGGTAAAGCCTTTGGTATCACGGATTACATCTGGTATCAGCTGCCGGATGGCGGGCTGTATGTGGGAGGCGCGGAAAAGTCACTCTTTGCCGGCAAATCGGTAGATATCCCTGCCGGGTTCAGCCAGGGTGCAGCTGGCGGTAACACCATGACGTTACCCGTTGTCCAGAGCCTGCGGCCGGGGGTTGAAATGAACGGCGAACGCGTCACTAAGGTACATCTGACTAATGATACGATGTCCGTTACCTGGACACCCCGCAACCGCGCCACCGGCAGGCCATTGCAAAAATCACCGGTACAGCGACAGGTTGAAAGCCATTTCCCTGAGCTGGCGTCCGGGCTGCATCTGCCGAAGTTCGCCAGGGTGATTGCGCCGACAGAAGCAGTAAAGAGCGGTAACTTTTCGGATCCGTTCCGTCCGCGCTACGCCGTGGACGTGCAGCTGCTTGACGCAGACGGAAAACCCGACGCGCAAACGCCCGTTTATTCTGCTGTTCCACTACCGGTACCGATGGCTGGTAATGATTCCGGCATGTACCAGTTCCCTCCTGAAGGGACGCTGGTAGAAGTTGCCTTTACTGACGGCCGGCCGGATAAACCATTTATCCGCCAGACCGTGCCGGATGGTACCAGCCTTCCAGATATCAAACCCGGCGAGCAGCTCCAGCAGCAGCGGGCGGAAGTCTCCCAGCGGGTGACGCAGGCCGGCGACTGGGTACGGCAGACTGACCAGACGATCAGCGAAACATCGATGGCCAGAACGGTTAAGGCAGACACCGAAAGCCGGGAGCTGGTAAGCAGGGAAACGACCATTAAGGCCACGGATAAGACCAGCGTTATCGGCACCTCCACGCTGATGGCCGGAGCCATTCAGCAGATCAGCACAGGCAAATTTAGTCAGGCGATTCAGGGGAGCCGGCTGGCCACGGTCGGCGGCAATGATGAAATTGCCGTGGCCGAAAATGTCACAGTTACGATCGGCAAGAGCCTGACGGAGCAGATTGGCCAGATTCGGAAAAGCGTTGCAGCCGTACAGCAGCAGATTATCGCGCCAGTGGTATGGATCGGTTCCGGCAGCATTAACGTGGCGCAGCTGATGCTGGATACGCTTGATGTGGTCAAGCAGCTGGCAGAACTGACGGCCAGCCACACGCACAGCAATACCGGCACGCCGACGAACGCCGGCGACATCCGCAGCACCGGTACGAAAGCTGACACACTGAACGGTAAATATTCCCCCGTTATCGGCAAGTAATCCCCATCCCACCCGCTCATCGTAGCGGGTTTTTTGTACCCCCTCTCAAACGTCTCAGAACGCTCACAGCGCAGCGCATCATTACACCCAGACAAACATACTCCCGCACTCAGTGCAGCGGCGCACGCCTGCGCCTGCGAATCCTGACGGCGACGAAATAACGACGGAAGTGACGAAAACGGCGCTACACCGCACCCGCCTGCGGTTTTTGTGTTGAGAATGATTTCAGTTTTTCCGGTGGTACAAAACACCCCGGCAGACCGCGTCAGCGCTAGGGCTTTAACGTCCGATCCCAAACTGAAATGTGTGAAACAGATTTCAGAGATTTCAGTTTTTGGACAATGGCCAGCCGGTCGCCTCTGAAGGGAAAGCCTTGCTCCATGCGGTGTCAGGTGTGATTACGTAACTTTTTACGTAACGGTCGGAGTGGGATCTCGTTAGCGTTTAAAAACAGAGAGTCGCAGCTGGCGCGGGTTTGCGGGGAGCCGCACGAACTGGCGCAACTGAAATACTTTGCACAGCTCCGCCCGCGCCCATTCCTGCGCACACATGCCGCTATCAGTGACCAAATCAGTAACAGATAGAGATACAAACTCACTAACAAATCAGGATGATTTCTAACCAATCTGGATATTTCCAAAAATTGAAGGGGGGCATCGGAAAACCGTCACAAACGTCACAAGATTTATAAATTCTATATATCTATATGATATTTAATAATAAATAAGCATATCTATAACCATCACAAAAGCATCACATAAGCATCACAGTGTGACGGTCTTAAAACATCACAACTCTGTTTTATAAGTGACTGTATTTATTGAGTGTGACGGTTTGTGTTACGTTTTGTGATGGTTTGACCGTCACAAGGTTTAGTCAATTAAATCATATGGTTGATGGCTGTTTTTAATGGCTGTGATGGTTGTGACGGTTTTCCGATGGCCGACTTAAATACGGGGCGAAGCTAAGCTCATGTTTATTAACATACTGCTCTCTGATGAGAATTGATCGTTATGGGCGATCAATTAAGCGAAACCGATCGTTCTAAGTAATTGGAATTAAAGCTGAGTGGGGCATATGGTGAGCGCAATCCAACAACAGGATGAAGATAATCAAATGAAATTTTTTGCAATGAAGCACTGCCAGGATTGCGGTCAGAAGCGTTCTTTAATTGAAAGATTGTTTGCGATTGATGATGAGCGCTGCGATCTATGCCACTTCCGCTTTGTCAGGTCTGTACGTGAAAGAAGATAATCACGTTTGTATGCTGGCTCACGAATGTTTGAACGATTGATGGATCTTTATACGGCGGGCGCTTTGAGGTATTCTTTAATAAGTATTTAAGGCTGTCTGTATCAGCAGCTTTGGTGTTACAGAGGTTAATATGGCCAAACAATCAACTCATACAACTGTTGCAGCTTTCGCAGCGAGCCTACTGGCTTCACTCGCGCCTGTGCCAGCACAAAGTACAACTCTGCCGGCAACGGCTGTTGAAGTTAGTGGAATGCATGGTGTAGCTGCGTCCCTTACTTATAATTTACCGAGCGGACAGATTTATCTGCCTCTCAATGAAGCCGCTGACTACCTTAACCAGCTCAATGAGCGTCAGAGATTTCTTTTGAATGCTGTCGTTCGCGACAGGCAGAGCAGAGGAAAGGGTCCTTTGTTCGCGATCTCTTCTCGAATGAAGCGCCTCTGTTCCGATGGACTCAAAAACCATGAGCGCATAAAAGAGGCCATCCAGCTGGTGATGAAAGGGGATAATATCTATAAGACTTTCCCCGGCGATTTGGCGAGACAAGCTAAGTACAAAGCCGATCTTATGCGTTTTGGTCGTGCTCTTGCTCAGAGTGAGTTTCTTTACCGTGATATGTTGTCTTATATGGAACAAAGCGAGGCTCCTAAAAAGACTGTGCATTTAACTGACATGCCAGGGGACGAAGAAGTAAAAGCCTGGATTAAAGCAGAGCACAAAAAGCTTGGGCTGAATGCATAGGGGCTGTGTTGATGGTTTGCATAGTAAGCGTTCATGCTGACGTAGAAATGCCGGACGTGGCCAGTAGTTATGCCAAAGCTTTTGAGAACTGGAAAAACTCAGGCGTATTACCGGATCGTTTTGGTAGTGAAGGGCAGTGGGAAGATAATTCAAGATTGTGTGATTCTTACGTTTACAAGCTCCATATTCGATTGCCCTCAGAGCCTGGATGGAAGAAGACAAAAGCACAGATTGACAGGCATTCAAATCACTACCTGGTATTTTCAAGACACTGGCTTGATTACGATAACATTCAGGTTATCAGCATTATGAGTCCCAACGGCCATGAGAAGGCCAAGACCTCTTTCATGGCTGAACTGGAGAGAAGGGCCGAAGATTTTCAGAACAGCTAAACCCCGCATATGCGGGGTTTTTTCTGGTTGATGTGGTCGATATGTGGACGTTGATTGAAATAAATCCTTTTATTTCAATGTGCTACAAGGAAATAAAACGCGCCCGAAGGCGCGTTGGCGGTACACTCAATTTAAAGGATTACTCTTCTTCAACTTCTTCCGCGAAGCTGGCGTCTTTCACCGATGTTGCGGCGCGACGGGCTTCACCTTTGTGTTGCACTTTATTGAGCTGCCGTTCCAGCTTGTTGATCAAATCGTTAATAGCGGTGTACATATCCTCGTGTTTTGCGCTGGCGACCAGATGGCCGTTTGGAGTATTGATAGTTGCGTCAGCGATGAAACCCTGCGGTTCCTTGGACAGGATGATATGTGGATTAATCAAATGAGTTTGCCATTTATCCAGTTTGGCGAGACGGTCTGCGACGTGCTGGCGGATTGCCGGAGTAATTTCCATTTGTTTACTGGTAATGTTCATTGTCATAAATTTTACCTCTTGTCTTTCCGTCTTGGTGATTCCAGCATACCCGACCTAATGTCAAAATGTGTGATTTAGATCACGTTATTTTGTCGGTTTTTGTCAGGGAATCTTTTTTGTGAGGCAGGGCAGGAAGAGGTGAGATTTACCTTGTCGAAGGCAAAAATTGGGGCCATAGTTGACTGGATGTGTTGAGGCTAAAGCGCTTCAGCGACGCGCTAAAATGAATAAAAAAACGGCAGCCTGCGGGCTGCCGTTTTGCATTGAAGCAATATCAGGTGTTGCTGCTGTTCGCGGCGATGATTTTCGCCACTTTTTCAGCCTGAGCGGTCATCTGCATCTGACGGTAAGCATTTTCCATCAGCTTCAGGCCGTCGCGCGTTGCCTGAGTATCCGGATAATCACGCAGCATACCTTCTACGCGGTTAACCACGGCAACCCATGCGCCACGGCGGGTATAGTATTCCGCCACGGAGTATTCATATTTCGCCAGACGATCTTTCAGGAACACCAGACGTTTGGTGGCGTCGGTCACGTACTGACTGTTCGGATAGCCGCGCACCAGCTTGGAGAAGTCATTGAAGGCATCACGCGCATGCTGCGGGTCACGGTCGGAGCGATCCACGCCGAAGAAGCCCTGCAGCGCACTGTCGTCCAGCGCCATGTTGGTGAGGCCGCGCATGTACATCACATAGTCGATGTTAGGATGAGTCGGGTTCAGACGAATGAAACGATCGATGGTTGCCTGAGCCAGCGGCAGATCGGCATTTTTATAGTATGCGTAGATGAGATCTAACTGTACCTGCTGCGAATACGGACCAAATGGATAGCGATTATCCAACGCTTCCAGTTGCGTTATCGCCTGTTTCCAGTTACCGTCCTGCAACTTTTGTTGTGCAGTCGCATAGATTTCATTCGGCGGATTGTCAGGGACCTGTTCATTTGAACCGGAGCAGCCCACCAAAGCCAGGCTCAACGTGGCCGCTGCCACCAGATATTTCATGCGCGTCATGACGTTTTGACTTTCCTCAAATGTTTGTCCGGGAGAAACTCTGTTCCTGCTCCCGATTAAGACCAGCTACAATAGCACACTATATTAAACGGCAAAGCCGTAAAACCCAACGTTAAACGAAGAAGCAGTTTATGGCACAACGAGTAGAACTCACCGCAACAGTCTCCGAAAATCAGCTCGGTCAACGCTTAGATCAGGCTTTGGCCGAATTGTTCCCTGATTATTCGCGTTCACGCATAAAAGAATGGATCCTTGACCAGCGCGTGCTGGTAAACGGCAAGATCTGGGACAAACCAAAAGAGAAAGTGTTAGGTGGGGAAGCTGTCGCCATCAATGCTGAAATCGAAGAGGAAATCCGCTTCGAGCCGCAGGATATCCCACTGGACATCGTCTACGAAGATGATGATATTCTGGTGATCAACAAGCCGCGCGACCTGGTTGTTCATCCGGGCGCGGGGAATCCTGACGGTACGGTACTTAACGCACTTCTCCATTATTATCCGCCGATCGCGGATGTTCCGCGCGCGGGCATCGTGCACCGTCTGGATAAAGACACCACCGGTTTGATGGTGGTGGCGAAGACCGTTCCTGCTCAGACCCGTCTGGTGGAATCGCTGCAGCTGCGCGAAATCACCCGTGAGTATGAAGCGGTAGCCATTGGGCATATGACCTCTGGCGGAACGGTGGAGGAGCCAATCAGCCGTCACCCAACCAAACGTACCCATATGTCGGTGCATCCGATGGGTAAACCGGCGGTGACGCACTATCGCATTATGGAACACTTCCGTATTCACACGCGCCTGCGTCTGCGTCTGGAAACCGGACGTACTCACCAGATCCGCGTGCATATGGCCCACATTACCCATCCGCTGGTGGGGGATCAGGTATACGGTGGTCGTCCGCGTCCGCCTAAAGGCGCATCGGATGAGTTCATCAGCGTATTGCGTAAATTCGATCGTCAGGCGCTGCACGCGACCATGCTGCGTCTTTATCACCCTATCACCGGTATTCAGATGGAGTGGCATGCGCCTATCCCGCAGGATATGGTGGACCTTATTGACGCCATGCGTGCTGATTTCGAAGAACATAAGGATCAAGTGGACTGGTTATGACCAAACTGATTGTCCCGGAGTGGCCATTGCCTGCAGGTGTGGCTGCCTGCAGTTCAACCCGTATTGGCGGTGTTAGCCAGGACGCGTGGGAGTCTTTGAACCTCGGTGCGCACTGTGGTGACAACCTGGAACACGTTGAAGAGAACCGCAGGCGTCTGTTTGCTGCGGGAAACTTGCCGTCGAAACCGGTCTGGCTGGAACAGGTTCATGGTAACGCGGTGCTGAAGTTGACGGGGGAACCCTATGCTTCTAAACGCGCTGATGCCTCTTACAGTAATACTCCGGGAACCGTTTGTGCCGTGATGACCGCTGATTGTCTGCCGGTTCTGTTTTGTAACCGTGCAGGTACCGAGGTGGCAGCAGCACACGCGGGCTGGCGTGGTCTGTGTGAAGGCGTGCTCGAAGAAACAGTCGCCTGCTTTAACGATGAGCCAGCCAGTATCATGGCCTGGCTTGGCCCGGCCATTGGCCCTCGCGCTTTTGAAGTGGGGCCAGAGGTTCGCGAAGCCTTTATGGAAAAAGATCCGCAAGCAGCGGAAGCTTTTCTGCCTTCGGGGGATAAATATCTGGCCGATATTTACCAGCTCGCTCGCCAGCGACTGAATAACATCGGTGTGACGCAGATCTTCGGCGGCGATCGCTGCACATTCACCGAAAAGGGTGATTTTTTCTCTTATCGCCGCGACAAGACCACGGGACGTATGGCAAGTTTCATTTGGCTGATATAACCTAAAGAATCAAGACGATCCGGTACGTGCCGTTTTCTTTTCACATAATTCAGGTCATTAACCTTGAATAATTGAGGGATGACCTCATTTAATCTCCAGTAGCAAATTTGACCTGTTATGGGAGGAGTTATGCGTCTGGATCGTCTTACTAATAAATTCCAGCTTGCTCTCGCCGATGCCCAGTCCCTCGCACTGGGGCACGACAACCAATTTATCGAACCTCTTCATTTAATGAGCGCCTTGCTGAATCAGGAAGGGGGATCGGTACGTCCTTTATTAACGTCCGCTGGCATTAATGCTGGCCAGTTACGCACCGCTATCGATCAGGCGCTGAGCCGTTTGCCGCAGGTAGAAGGTACCGGCGGCGACGTTCAGCCGTCGCAGGATCTGGTTCGCGTGCTGAACCTTTGCGACAAGCTGGCGCAAAAACGTGGGGACAACTTTATTTCGTCAGAGCTGTTTGTTCTGGCGGCGCTTGAATCACGCGGTACCTTGACCGACCTGCTGAAATCTGCCGGTGCGACCACCGCCAATGTGACTCAGGCGATTGAGAAAATGCGCGGAGGTGAAAGCGTGAACGATCAGGGAGCCGAAGACCAACGTCAGGCTTTGAAGAAATTTACGGTCGATCTGACCGAGCGTGCTGAACAGGGCAAACTTGACCCGGTTATCGGCCGTGATGAAGAAATTCGCCGTACGATTCAGGTACTGCAACGTCGTACCAAGAACAACCCGGTGTTGATTGGTGAACCGGGTGTCGGTAAAACCGCCATTGTTGAAGGGCTGGCGCAGCGTATCGTCAACGGTGAAGTGCCGGAAGGCCTGAAAGGCCGCCGCGTACTGGCGCTGGATATGGGCGCGCTGGTGGCCGGTGCGAAATACCGCGGCGAGTTCGAAGAGCGTCTCAAAGGCGTGCTTAACGACCTGGCGAAGCAGGAAGGCAACGTTATCCTGTTTATCGACGAACTGCACACCATGGTCGGTGCGGGTAAAGCGGACGGCGCGATGGATGCCGGGAACATGCTGAAACCTGCGCTGGCGCGCGGTGAGCTTCACTGCGTCGGTGCCACCACGCTTGACGAGTATCGTCAGTACATTGAGAAAGATGCTGCGTTGGAACGTCGCTTCCAGAAAGTGTTTGTTGCTGAGCCAAGCGTTGAAGATACCATCGCGATCCTGCGTGGTTTGAAAGAGCGCTATGAACTGCACCACCACGTGCAGATCACTGACCCGGCCATTGTTGCGGCGGCGACGCTTTCACATCGTTATATCGCTGACCGTCAGCTGCCGGATAAAGCGATCGACCTGATTGATGAAGCGGCTTCGAGCATTCGTATGCAGATTGACTCGAAACCGGAAGAACTGGACCGACTCGACCGACGCATCATTCAGCTCAAGCTGGAGCAGCAGGCGCTGAAGAAAGAGTCTGATGAAGCGAGTAAGAAACGCCTGGATATGCTCAATGAAGAACTGGACGATAAAGAGCGCCAGTATTCTGAGCTGGAAGAAGAGTGGAAAGCCGAGAAAGCATCCCTTTCCGGCACTCAGACCATCAAAGCTGAACTCGAACAGGCAAAAATTGCCATTGAGCAGGCTCGCCGTGTCGGTGATTTGGCGCGGATGTCTGAACTGCAGTACGGCAAAATTCCTGAGCTGGAAAAACAGCTTGAGATAGCGACGCAGTCAGAAGGGAAAACGATGCGTCTGTTACGTAATAAAGTGACGGATGCAGAAATCGCGGAAGTGCTTGCTCGCTGGACCGGTATTCCGGTGGCGCGCATGCTGGAAGGCGAGCGTGAGAAACTGCTGCGCATGGAGCAAGATCTCCATAATCGGGTGATTGGTCAGAACGAAGCGGTTGAGGCGGTATCGAACGCTATTCGCCGTAGTCGTGCAGGGCTGTCCGATCCAAACCGTCCGATTGGTTCGTTCCTGTTCCTGGGGCCGACGGGTGTCGGTAAAACCGAGCTTTGTAAAGCGCTGGCTAACTTTCTGTTCGACAGCGACGATGCGATGGTGCGTATCGACATGTCCGAGTTTATGGAGAAACACTCCGTCTCACGTCTGGTCGGTGCACCTCCGGGATACGTCGGTTATGAAGAAGGTGGTTACCTGACAGAAGCGGTTCGCCGTCGCCCTTATTCCGTCATCCTGCTGGATGAGGTGGAAAAAGCGCATCCAGATGTGTTCAACATTCTGCTTCAGGTGCTGGATGATGGCCGTCTGACCGACGGGCAGGGGAGAACGGTCGATTTCCGTAATACGGTTGTCATCATGACCTCGAACCTGGGTTCCGATTTGATTCAGGAACGTTTCGGTGAACTTGACTATAGCCATATGAAGGATCTGGTACTCGGTGTGGTCAGCCATAGCTTCCGTCCGGAGTTCATCAACCGTATTGATGAAGTGGTGGTCTTCCATCCTCTGGGCGAGAAACACATTGCGTCGATTGCGCAGATTCAGCTGCAGCGTTTGTATAAACGTCTGGAAGAGCGTGGATATGAAATCCATATCTCCGACGAGGCGCTGAAGCTGCTGAGCGAGAATGGTTACGACCCGGTGTACGGTGCGCGTCCATTGAAACGCGCTATCCAGCAGCAGATCGAAAACCCGCTGGCACAGCAGATCCTCTCCGGAGAGCTGATTCCAGGCAAAGTTATTCGTCTGGAAGCCAACGACGATCGCATTGTGGCAGTGCAGTAAGTCTCAAAACGCAAAAACGAGCCGCTTGCGGCTCGTTTTTGTTTAAAAACCAGGCGAAAATTGAGGTCTGGAGTTGGGTTTGCCTGGAAAATGAGCAGTCAGTAAATAGTTTTCACTTTATCCTTGCAGGTTCGGAATAACTCCCTATAATGCGCCTCCACTGACACGGAACAACGGCACACACGCCGCCGGGTCAGCAGAGAAAAGCGAAAATAAACGCTTGACTCTGAAGCGGGAAAGCGTAATATGCACACCCCGCGCCGCTGCGAAAAGCGAAGCGGCACTGCTCTTTAACAATTTATCAGACAATCTGTGTGGGCACTCAAAGTGACATGGATTCTTAATGTCTTCGGACAA